>DASZTA010000019.1:0-142546 GCA_035548415.1 Polyangiaceae bacterium | reverse complement strand
TTGAATCGTCTGGTGGTCGAGCGCCATGCCCCCTTACGATCATGCCCGCGAGCTGCTTGCACCAAAAACCGCTCTCCTGGCTGCGATTATTTCAAGGGCGGACCTTTGCCGTCTCGCTGTGTTGAACCATGAGACAATTGTAAGCTAGCTTACAATTGTCATTCGTCGAGGAGGGCGTTCAGGGCGCCCGCTGCGGTTAGGTCGTCGAAGGCGTAGGTGGCACCGTGGTCGAGCAGCTGCTGCGCCGTGAAGGAGCCGGTGCCCACTCCGAGGGACTCGGCGCCGATGCCGCGCGCAGCGTCCACGTCTTTCGGCGTGTCGCCGATGACCAGCACGCGGCATTCCGGCAGGGGACGCCCGAGCCTGGCGGCGCCACGCTCGGCGCCGCGACGGATCAGCTCGACGCGAAGCTCGTGGTCGTCGCCAAAGCCGCCGAAGTCGAAATGATGAAAGAGGTTGACGCACTCGAGCTTGAGTCGCGCGCCCTCGCGGATGTTGCCGGTGCCGAGCCCCACGGCGGCACCCCGCTGACGCGAAGCGTGCACCGCTCGCTCCACCCCGGGATGAACGACGAAGGCGCTCGCGGAAGAACGAGCGATCTCGACCTGGAGCTCACCCAAATAGGCCGCCAAGATCGCGTCGATGTCAGGGTCGGTGGCGGGCGCGCCGATCAGCTCCAAGAGCGTGCGCGTGGTTGCGCGATCGGTTGCGCCGTCGAAACGGACTTGGGCGAGGATGTCGGCGCGGCCGTGCAGGCGAGCAAAAGTACGCTCGAAGGCGCGGCGTCCGACTCCTCCCAGGCTGACCAGAGTTCCGTCGACATCGAACAGCAGCACCGTCGGGCGAGACACGTTAGGCCTCTTAATGACGCCGCGTGTGCTCCGCCACCCGGAAATCGGTAGCCAGCCTTGAACAGTCTGGGGCTGGCCGGGCACTGGCCGGTATGAAGCGACATTTCGGCCGTCTTGCGGCCCTGCTCGGGGTATTCGGGAGTGCTTTGGTACTCGGCGCGGTGGCGCCCGCACACGCCGCGAGCTCGGGAGCCGCGAATGCCCCCGCCGTCACCCTAGCCGCGACGCCGCCGGGCCCGCCGCGCGACGCCTACGAAGGGCCTCCGCTCTTGCTGGCCAAAGGGCAAAAACACAAACTTGGCGGGTACGGCGGTTTTGGCGGCGGCTACACGCGCCTGATCGGTCGCGACAGTGGGCTGGTCAGCCTCGAGGGCGCGATGCTCTTCGACCACCGCTTCAGCATCGGGCTGGTGGGGTACGGTTTCACGCGCTTGCCAAGCGGACCTGCCGCCAGCGACGGCACCGCGCAGCAGTTCAGCGCCGGCTACGGAGGCCTGGCGCTGCGCTACTCGGTGTTCGGCAACTTGCCGGTGTATGGCACGTTCGGCCTCGTGCTCGGCGGCGGCGCCGTGAACCTGCACCCCAAGTACGACTGGAGCGACGACTCGAACTGGAACGACGACTTCGACAATCGCCGCGACGATCGCGCTGGTCGCTTCGACTCTTTCCTGTTCGCGCAGCCGGAGATCGCGCTCAACGCCAACGCCACGCGCTGGCTGCGGCTGGGCGCGACTCTCGGTTACCGCTTCACCGGCGGCATCGGACGCTTCGGGCTCAGTGAGTCGGACGTCAACGGCATCGTGGCCGGCGGCAACATCCAGCTCGGCTGGTTTTGAGCTGGCGCAGCTCGAGCGAACCCGCTTACAGAGCGAGCCGCAGCGTGAGGCCACCGGCGCGTGGCGCGAAGCCACCGGAGCGCGGGGAGAGCCACGGGCTGATGCTGGCCTGAGGCGTGGCCGGCGCCGGGTCGCGCCGGCCGCCGATCACCCACAGCGGGATGCCGACACCGGCCAGCACCGCGGCGAGCGCCAGGCCGCCGAGGACCTGATCGCTGTTGTTGCAAGGCTCGTCGAGCCCACCCGAGCATCGAAGCATTCCGCCATAGGCGATCAGCAGCCCGATGGGCGCGCTGGCCGTGAGCACGATGCCGGTCACCATCATGCCCTTGCTGTGACGCGGGCCCTTTGGCTTCTCGGCGGGTGGCGGCTCGGGTGGTGTTTCGGCCAGTACCACGGGGACGGGAGCTACCGGAGCCGCTGCGGGAGCCGGAGCCGCGGGCGGCACCGGAGCGGGCGCGACGGTTTGCGGAGGCCCAGGCGGTGCGTCGACGCACGTGCCTTGCTCGCAGATCTGCTCGCCCGGGCAGTCGTTGTCCATCGTGCAGGCGGCGTGCGCTCGCGCGCTGACCAACAGCCCCAACACCACACCGCCGACGCTCGCGAAATGCCGCACCCACATACCGCTAGCCTAGCGGCAGCGTGCGCGGCTCACAACCCGCGAACCAGCTCGCCGAGCCGCGCGAGCGCCGTGTCGACCGTTTCTTCCGACGGACCGAAGGAGAAGCGCACGTGCTGGTTGAAGCGCGAAGCTCGCCCAACTCGTCGCTGGCCCGGGTCCACATCGAAGAAGTGGCCGGGGACCACGATCACCTTCTTCTCCAATGCGCGCCGGAAAAGCTCGTCACCGGTGTTGAGGCCCGCCGGCAGGTTGGCGACGTTGCCCCACACGTAAAACGTGCCCTCCGGCTCGCGCTCGATGCGCACGCCGAGCGCCCGCAAGCCGTCGACGAGCTTGTTGCGCTTGCGACGAAATGCGGTGCGGATCGCCTCGGCTTCGGCGCGGGCGTGCTCCGCGCTCAAGATGCCCAGCGCTGCGCGCTGCATCGGCCGCGAGCCACCGCCGTCCAAAAACGAGCCCGCGCTCGCCATCGACTCGATCGTCTTCTTGGGGCCGACACTCCAGGTGACGCGCCAGCCCGGGTAACGCCAGTTCTTGGTCAAGCCGTCGAAGATCACGACCGGATCTTTCTCCACGTCTTCCACGAACTCGGCGGCGCTGAAAAGGGCGGGGCCGTCTTTCCACACATAGTGTGAGTAAAACTCGTCGAGCAAGAGCGTGCACGACAGCTCTCGTGCCAAACCCACCCATGACGAAAGCTCCGGGCCCGTGATGGCCTTGCCGGTCGGGTTGCACGGGTTCGACAGCAAGAGCGCGCCGAGGCCGCGTCCCGATACCTCGCGTCGCAGCTCGTTGAGCGAGAAGTCGTAGCCGCGCTCGGAATCGAGCAAGATCGGGATCGGCGTGAAGCGCCGAAAGATGTCCAGCAGCTCTTCGTACGCGGTGTAGTCGGGCAAGAAATGGCCGAGGTTGATTTGCCCGATGGCGGCGCAGGCGCGCATGATCGAGACGCGCCCGCCGCCACACACCGCCACGTTCTCGGCGCTGTACTTGGACGGCATGCCGCGGCGGAATAAATCGTTGTAAAGCCCTGCTACGGCTTCACGCACCTCCCACAAGCCCGCGACGGGGGCGTACTCTTGGTGGAGGTTTTCGATCGAGATCTTGGTGACGCGCTCCGGAGCGCCCGGTAGTGGGCCCGTTTCGGGTTGGCCCTGGCCCAGGTTGCACCAATTCGGATCTTCCGGCTTGAACCCGGCGCGCTGGGCCTCGACCGTGACGTAGATCACGCCGGTGCGAGGAACGGGTCGGAATGCGCTCAGGGGTTCTACGGTGGCCATCGCGGAGGCCCGACCGTAGCATTTTGGCGGGTAGCAGCCAGATCTCCGCGGAGCCGTGTTGCGTTCGTATGGCTTGGCTGCCTCTCCGGGGCGCTCGTGATCTGCCAGTGCCAGAGACTGAGCACGTCGATCCAGCCGCGCTCAATACTTGGCGCGGCGTGCTAGCCCCAGGGCTTGTGCGGGCCACCATTCGCCGGCGCGCGGGCCACCGTTGCACGCGCCGTCCGACTCGCCCGGTCGCTTGAGCCACAAGAAGGCGTCACACAGCGGCTCGTAGGTGTCGGTCGTAGGCGGGATGCCCAGCGCGCGGCCGTCCGGATTGCACCATTCGTTGCCGGGAGCGGCCCCGTTGCCGTTGCGGGCGGTGTCGATCACGAAATGTGCGCCGCCGACCAGCGCCGACACCTTCTTGCCGAAGGCCACGGTTTCGTCGGTCGCGACGTAGTTGGAAACATTGAGTGAGAAGCCGTCGGCGTAGTCGATGCCGGCGGCGTTCAGGTGCTTGGCGATTCGTTCGGGTGGCAACCAGCGCGCGTTACCTGCGTCGAGGTACACGTGGATGTTCGGGTGTGACTTGAAGATGCGGATCGCGTCGGCCAAGAGCTTGTAGCGCTCGGCGTGCTTGCTCGGTACCGTGCATTTCTCGAGCAGGCTGAGCGCGTCCGGCTCGAGGACCATCACCGCCGGAGCGTCGTCCACGCCGTCTGCAATTTTGCCGATCCATTCCAGGTAAGCGTCGCCGTTTTTGGCGCCACCTTTGGAGTGCTGCCCGCAGTCGCGATCGGGAATGTTGTACACGATGAACAGACCCATCGCGTCTACCTCGGCGTACTGCTTCATCTTCGAGCGCACGAATAGCTTGACCGCGCCGCTCCATTCGCCGAGCCACTCGGCCTGCGGCTGAGTCGCGATCTTGTCGATCAGCGCGGCGTCGTCCGGGCGTTGCGCGCGCCAGGCCTCGGCTTGTTTGACGGCGTGCATGCTCGGGTCGACGAACAGCTTGTGCCCCAAGAACGGATTCGGCCCCGGCGTGTGCTTGGGTACTTCGCTGATGGGCGGGCGCTCCGAGCCACACGCGAGCGACGAAACCAGAAGGGACAGACTCAAGAGCACGCGGCGCATGCTGATTTCGTAGCAGTCACGCCCGGCCGAGGCGGAGACGCGATCACGATTGGCTAGCATTATTCGTTCAAAAAGCAGCGGCTTTTGCCATGGGGCACGCTGTAGAGGGCCGGCAGTTCGTTAGGACAACGCTCGAAAGCTTCCGGGCAACGCGGGTGGAAGCGGCAGCCGCTGGGCGGGCGCGCGGGTGAGGGAACCTCACCGGAGAGCGGCTTGCGTCTTTCACCGGCACCGGCGACGCGTGGGATCGAAGCCAGCAGCGCCTTGGTGTACGGGTGCGCGGGCGATTCGAACAAGCTCTCGGTGTCGCGCAGCTCGACGATCTGGCCGACGTACATCACCGCTACCCGGTGCGCGATGTAACGCACGACCCCCAAATCATGGGTGATGAATAAATAGCTCAGGCCCAGGCGTTGCTGGACGGAGCGCAGTAGGTCCAAGATCTGCGCTTGGATCGAGACGTCGAGCGCGGACGTGACCTCGTCGCAAAGGAGCAGCTGGGGCTCGACCGCCAGGGCGCGCGCGATGCTGATGCGTTGCCGCTGGCCGCCCGAGAACTCGTGCGGGTAACGTAGCCGCAGCTCGGTGTCGAGGCCGACCTGACTCAAGAGCTCGCACACCTTCTGGTCGACGTCGCGGCGCGTCGCCTTGCCGTGAAGCAATAGCGGCTCGCCCAGCGTTTCGGCGATCGTGAAGCGAGGGTTGAGGCTGGCGTAGGGGTCTTGGAATATCAGCTGCAGCTCGCTGCGGTAGCGGCGCAGCTCTTTGCGCGAAATGCCGGTGATGGCCTGGCCACGCAGCTTGGCCCCGCCGCCGGTGATCGGATTCAGGCCGACCAGAGCCTTTGCCAGCGTCGACTTGCCGCAGCCGGATTCCCCTACCAAAGCCAGGGTTTCTCCGGGAAAAAGCTGAAAATCGACGCCGTCTACCGCACGCAGCGTGGTGCCTTCGACGTGGAAATGGACGCGCAGGTCTTCGACCGTGAGCAGCGGCTCGGCCGAGGTCATGGCCGCTCCAGCATTTCTGCGACGGGCACGATGCAGCGACGCAGCCGGCCGTCGCTCGTGGCATCGAGCGATGGCTCCCCGTCGCGGCAACCGCTGCGGACGCGCGGGCAGCGTGGCGCGAACGTGCACTCCGTGACCTCGGCGCCCGTGAGCCGGGGCGGCAGGCCGCCGATGGGCTGCAACGTGCCGCCGCCTTTGACTTCGACGCGCGGTGTGCTCTTGAGCAGCGCTTCGGTGTAGGGATGTAGCGGTCGCTCGAGCACGTCCGCCGTGTTGCCCGACTCGACCACACGGCCTGCGTACATGACGATCACGCGGTCGCACAGCTCGGCCACCACGCCCAAATCGTGCGTGATGAAGAGGATGGACATGTCGCGCTCTTGGCGCAGCTTGCGGAGCAGCTCCAGAATCTGAGACTGGATCGTGACGTCGAGCATCGTGGTCGGCTCGTCGGCGATCAAAACTTGGGGATTGCAGAGCAGTGCCATGGCGATGCACACGCGCTGGCGCTGGCCGCCCGAGAGTTGGTGCGGGTAGGCCTTGAGCCGTTCTTCTCCGGGAATTCCCACCAATTGGAGCATTTCGAGCATGCGCTGCCTGGCCGCTTGGCCCTTCATGCCCAGGTGCAGCTCGAGCACCTCGCCCAGTTGAGCTTCGAGGCGCAGGTACGGGTTGAGGCTGGTCAGCGGATCTTGAAAGATCATGCTGATGCGGTTGCCGCGTACGCGGCGCAGCTCGGAGCTGGGCAGCCCGACCAGCTCCTGCTCACCCAAACGGATGCTCCCCTCGACGCGACCGGCCGGCTTCTCGTGCAGGCCCAAGATGCTGAGGCTCGTCACACTCTTGCCGCAGCCCGACTCGCCGACCAGCCCCACGATCTCGCCGGGGGCGAGGTCGAAGCTCACGCCGCTCACCGCTTGAACGGTGCGCTCGCGCGTGACGAAGCGGACGTGGAGGTCACGCACCTGCAGCGTGTCGCGGTTCTGGGCGCTGGTCATGTGCGGGCCTTGGGGTCGAGGGCGTCGCGCAGGCCGTCACCGATGAAGTTGAGGCTGAGCAGGGTGGCACCCAAGAACGCGCTCGGCCACAGCAAGAGCCACCAATAGGCGCGCACCGGGTTCACGACGGCGACGCCGTCCGACACCAATTGTCCCCACGAAAGCGCGACGCCCAGGCCCAAGAACGACAAAAACGACTCCAAGATGATGACCGACGGCACCATCAAGGTGGCGTAAACCACGATCACTCCGACCACGTTGGGCAGCACGTGGCGCAGCAAAATCCGCGCGTCGCTCGCGCCGAGCAGCTCTGCCGCGAGCACGAACTCTTGGCGACGCAGCGTGAGCACCTGGCCGCGTACGATGCGCGCCATGGTGAGCCACTGCACCAGGCCCAGCGCCAAGAACACCGGCAGCATCTCCCCGCGCGCCGTTTCCGAGAACAGCAGCATGATCAAGATGACGAGAAACATGTACGGCAAGCCGTAGAGGAAGTCGACGAGCCGCATCATCGCTTCGTCCACCTTACCGCCGTAGAAACCCGAGACGGCACCGTAGCTCACGCCGACGAGCACGGACACGGCCGTGCTGGCCAAACCAACCAGCAACGACGTTTGCCCGCCGACCATGACCCGCGCGAACAAGTCGCGGCCCAATGAGTCGGTACCGAACCAGTACCTGGCGGAAGGCGCTAGGTTGCGCAGCGCCGGCTGCGTGCGATTCGGATCCAAGTGCAAGACGCTGGGTAAGAGCACGCAACAGAGCGCGATCAGCACCAGAACGACCGCGCCTGCCACGGCCACGCGATTGCGCAGCAGCCGCTGCAGAGCGAGCTCGAACGGGCCCTTGGGTGCTGCGTTCTGGCTCACGCGCGCTCCTGGCGCAGGCGCGGATCCAGCCAGGCGTAGGCCAGATCGACCAGCAAGTTGAACAAGATGACGAGGCCAAAGTAGACGATCGCGGTGCCGAGGACGACCGAGTAGTCGCGATTGATGGCGCCCTTCACGAACCACTGGCCCATGCCGGGGATCGCGAACAGCACCTCCACCACGAAGGACCCGGTCATGATTGCGGCGGCGGCTGGGCCCAGGTACGACACGACCGGGATGATGGCACCGCGCAGCGCATGGCGACCGATCACCCAACTCTCGGGCAGGCCTTTGGCGCGCGCCGTGCGCACGAAATCTTGTTGCATGATTTCGATGGTGCCGCTGCGAGCCAGGCGCGCGATCACGGCCGAGCTCGGTAGCGCCAGCGCGATGGCCGGCATGACCAGATGCCGGTAGCTGCCCCAGCCGGCCACGGGTAACCACCCGAGCCACAACGAAAAGACAATCATCTCTGCAGCGCCGATCACGAAGCTGGGCAGGGAGATGCCGACCAGCGCGACGGCCATGCTCGAGTAGTCCGCGGCGGAGTTGCGCTTGAGGCCGGCGAGCACGCCGAGCGACAGCCCAAAGCCGACCGACAGCGTGAGCGCGAGCAAGCCAAGCGCCATACTGACGGGAAAAGCCGGGCCAATCAGCTCTTCTACCCTGCGGCCCTGGACCTTGATCGAAGGGCCCAGCGTGCCTTCAACCAGCAGGCGGCGCATGTAGATGCGGAAGAATTGGTTGGCGTTTTTGGGTACGCCGTACTGCGCGCGCAGCGCGGTTTCTACCTGGGCACTGGTGGCGCGCTCGTTGGCGAAAGGATTGCCGGGAGCGCGGTACATCAGCAGCGTGGTGGAGAAGACCAGCAGCACCAGCGCCGGAACCAGGAACAGCACGCGCCGCAGCACCAGCGCCGGCAGCAAACGGTGGGCCACGCCCACGGCCAGCACGCCACCCAGCACGCCGCCCAGCGGTCCGAGCACGAAGCGCAGCAGGACGGCTACCACCAGGCCGAACAGCAGCGATCCGAGCAAACGTGTGTGCCGCGGCGGAGTCCAGGCCGTGGCCGCGAGCAGCGCTAGACCGAGAACGAGCGTGATGGCCTCGCTCACGGCGCGCCCTCCACGCTCAGATCGCGCAGCGGGTGCAGGTCGCGCAAGTTGGGGCGCTTGCTGCCGTCGGAGCCGATGATCTCGGTGTGAAAGCCGCGCACGTACGGCTTTACCAGGCCGCTGATCACGTAGAAGTACAGCGGAATGATTGGGAAATCGTCGGCTACCAGTATGGTCTCCGCCTCGGCCAAGAGCGCCAGACGCAGCTTGGACATTGCCTCAAGCCGCGCTGCAGGCTCGCGCGCGGCCCGTACGCCCTGCATCAGCTCTCTCAGTTTTTGCGGCTCGTGCGTGTGCTGGAGCAAGAATTCGGGTGAGTCGAGGAAGAGCTCGACGTTGTTGGCCGACTCGATCAGCCGGTCGTAGACGAGGCTGCCCCAACCTGTACGGTTGTTGCCGCCGTTGGTGAGCCAAACGTCCAAGAAGGTGTTCGGGTCTTCGTAGTCGCCCACCCAGCCATAGCGCGAGACGTCGTAGTCCATGTTGGTGGTGCTCTGCTGGTACGACTGCCACTCCTGGTTGTAGGCGACCGCGTCGATGTTCAAGTTCCGACGCAGCTGGTCGGCCACGACCTCAGCCAGCTTCTTGTGCATCTCCATCGTGTTGTACAGGATGCCGAACTTGGGAAAGCCGCGACCTTCCGGGAACCCCGCTTCGGCCAGCAACTTGCGCGCTTCAGCCACGTTGAGGCTGATTTCGCTCTTGCCGCTCGTGTAGCCGCGGAGGCCGGGTGGCACGACCGTATAGGCAGGCTGTTCGCCCATCAAGAGCACGTCGCGCGTGATCTGCTCGCGGTCGATGGCCAAGTTGAGCGCCTTGCGCACGCGCTTGTCGCCGAACGGCTTTCGCGTGGTGTTGATGCGGTAGTAGTAGGCGATGAGGGCCGGGTTACCGTAAAAGTCGGCGCGCCTCTTCAGGTCTGGCCCGAGCTCGCGCGGGTAGTAGCCGTGCGGAATCCAGTCGACATCGCCCGTCAGATACAGGTTGAGCGCCGTCGTCATGTTCTCGATCGGCAACAGGTCGACGCGCTTCAGCTTGACCTCGTTCTTGCCCCAATACTGCGGGTTGCGTTCGAGCACGATGCGGTCGCCGACGCGCCAGCTCTCCAGCGTGAAGGCGCCGTTGCCGACGAAGTTGCCGGGCATGAACCAATTGCGGCTCGCGCGCTCGACGGCCCAGCGCGGCACCGGATAGAACGGATAAAACGCGGTTAGCTCCAGGAAATACGGTGTTGCCGCGTTCAGCTCGACGACCAGCGTGTGGTCGTCTTTCGCGAACACTCCTTCGTCGACACCAAAATGCTCGTCGGCGGCGTCATGCGCGGTTTGCCTGCGCGCGGCCTCGGCGAGCAGCTCGGGACGAAGGCCGCGCAGCTCGTCCGTCTCGATGTCGCCGTCGGGCCTGAGCAAGAAGCTGCGCAGCGCGGGGTTGGGAGTGCCTTTGAGGGTCGCCTGGAGGTTCAGCTTCTTGGCGAATTCGCGCAGCGCGGCGCCCGGCACGACGCTCGGATGCTGCGCGACGAGCTCGTCGAGGGCTTTGACGACGCGGCCACGCAGCGCTTCGGCTTGAGCGCCGTAGGTGTTGCGCGCCTCCGCCCAGCGCACCATGTGCATGATGTAGGCGTATTCGCCGCCGAGCGTCGGATCCTGCAAACGACGCCAGGCGTAGGTAAAGTCGTGCGCGGTGACGGGGCGGCCGTCGCTCCAGCGCGCAGTGGGCCGCAGGTGAAAGACGTAAGTCTTGCCGTCCGCGCTGATGTCCCAGCTTTCGGCCACGCCCGGGACCGGCTCGAGCGAGGCCGAATCGAGCCGCGCGAGGCCTTCGAAGACGTCCTCCAGGATACGGTGCTCGGGGTCGCCGGTTGCCAGATCCGGATCGAGCGTTTGGGGCTCGGTGCCGTTCATCACACGCAGGTCGGCACGCTTGCCGGTGGCTTTGGACAGCGTGAGCCCGACCACGAGCAGCGCTGCTACGACCACCAAGAGAGCGCTAATCAGCGTGCGACGCATCGCGATACAGGTGGCACCACACCCGGCGTGGGCCCTCGGGAGTTTGGGTCAAATGCTCGACGGGCACGACGCTGCGGCAAGGCTCGAAGGCGCTGGGGCAACGCGTGTGAAAGCGGCAGCCCGAAGGTGGATGGAGTGGGGACGGGAGCTCACCCTTGAGCGGCACGGGCGCGAGCGGTGCGTCCGGATCGGGCAGGGGATTGGCGGAGATGAGCGCGCGCGTGTAAGGATGCTGAGGATCGTTGAACACCGCCTGGGCTGGCCCGATCTCGACCAGGTTGCCCAAGTACATGACCGCAATGCGATCGGCGATGTGGCGCACGACATTGAGGCTGTGGCTGATGAACAGGTACGTGAGCCCCAGCTCACTCTGCAAATCCTTCAAGAGATTGAGAATTTGCGCCTGAATCGAGATGTCTAGCGCCGAAACCGCTTCGTCGCAGACGATGAATTCCGGATTGAGCGCCAGGGCGCGCGCGATGCAAACGCGCTGGCGCTGGCCACCGGAGAATTCATGCGGGTAGCGGCTGCGGTAACTGGCGGGGAGGCCCACGCGCTCGAGCAGCTGGCCCACCTTCTTGTCGAGCTCGGCGCCGCGCGCGATGCCGTGCACGCTCATCGGCTCGCCAATCGCGTCACCCACCGAGCGCCGTGGATTGAGCGACGAAAACGGATCTTGAAAGATGAGCTGGAGGCGCGGACGCATCCTCCGCAGCTCCTCGTTTCCTAGCCCGAGCAAGTCGCGGCCGTCGAAGCGCACGCTGCCGCCGGTCGGCTCGAGTAGCCTCAGTAGCAGGCGGCCGACGGTCGTCTTGCCGCAACCCGACTCGCCAACCAGACCAAGCGTTTCGCCCTTGTTGATCGAAAACGAGACGTCTTCGACCGCGCGTACTTGATCGACCACGCCGCCGAACAAGCCGCCGCGTACCGGAAAATACTTTCGCAGTCTCTGCACTTCGACGAGCGGCGTGTGCGCAGCGGGCGAGGTCGCGATGGGCATAGCAGCCGAGGCCATCAAGCTCGCCCGAGACCCTAGCACGGCGGAAAATTTTCGATGGAAATGGCGCAACTCGCTGCGACAAGCGCCCGATGAGCCAGTCGGAAGGGAAGCATGACCGTCGGTCGTCGTACGTTGGATCCAAAGCTAGACATCGTCTTTTGGATGCTGTTCGGGGAGGCCAGAAACCGCGCGCTCTTGGTGTCGCTGCTCCAGGCGGTGCTACGCCCGCCGAGCCCCATCGACGACGTCGAGATCCTGCCTTCCGAGCCGGAGCGAACCTTGTCGGCCGACAAAGCGATCGCCCTCGACCTTCGCGTGAAGCTGGCGAGCGGCGAGCAGGTGGATGTCGAGATGCAAACGCAACGTCGCCCCGCGCTGGTCGAACGCCTCCTCTACTATTGGGCGCGCCTCTACGCGGGGCAGCTGTCGCGAGGCAATGACTACACCGAGCTCCGCCGCTGCGCGGTGGTTGCGTTCCTTTCCTTTCCACTGTTCATAGGATCACGCTTTCATTCGATTTTCTCCGTACTCGAACGCGTCTCCAGCCGGCCTTTGACCGACCAGCTCGAGGTGCACGTGCTCGAGTTGCCCAAGTTGCGGACGGCGCTAAGCCAAAACGACGAGCTTCTGCTCATCCGTTGGGGTAGATTTCTCGCTGCCACGACTGACGCTGAGCTCGAAGAGTTAGCCATGGAAGACCCGCTACTCAAGCAAGCCAAGGACGCGCTGGACACATTGAGCGCCGATCCCAAAGCGCGCATCCAAGCGGAGATGCGGGAGACCGCCTACTTGGCAGACAGGGCGCAAAGGGCCGTGCAGCGGAACGAGGACCGCAGGGAAGCGCGGCTCGAAGGCCTCGCCGAGGGACGGGCAGAAGGCAAGATCGAAGGCAAGATCGAAGGCAAGATCGAAGCGTTGCGCGAGCTACTGACGTTGAAGTTTGGCGTCCTTTCGTCGGATGTCGTTGCTCGCCTTGGAACGGCCTCCGAGGCCCAGCTGGACGGCGCCTTCAAGGTCGTGCTCGTCGCATCGACTCTCGACGACGCCTTACGGCCACTCTCGGCCTAGTCTTTCGTCGGTTTAGCATCGCGTAGCCAGCAGGCCGCGCTATGGCCCTCGCCCACGTCGAAGCCCGGGGGCTGCTCGGTGGGGCATCGCGCGAAGGCGTGCCTGCAGCGTGCTGTAAAGGCACAGCCGGGGGGCAGCAGCGCTGGTGAGGGCACGCGACCTGGAATGGCCTCGAGGTGCCGCGCGGGCGCCAACGGATCGGGCAGGGCTGCAAGCAAGGCTTGCGTGTACGGATGCGATGGCCGCTTGAAGATGTCGCGCACGCTACCGTGCTCGACGATCTTACCCGCGTACATCACGTCGACCCGCTGGGCGAAGTGCGCCACCACTCCCAGGTCGTGCGTGATGAGCAAGATGGCCATGTCCAGCTCACGCTGCAGGGAGCGCAGCAGGTCCATGATCTGTGCTTGAATGGTCACGTCGAGCGCGGTGGTGGGCTCGTCGGCGATGAGGAGCTGGGGCCGGCAAGCGATGGCCATCGCGATCATGACGCGCTGTTTCATGCCGCCCGACAGCTCGTGCGGGTACTGGTCGATGCGCGTTTCGGCAGAAGGAATTCCAACGCGCTGCAGGAGCTCCAGCGCTTGGGCGCGCGCCGCGGCCGGCGTGAGCGTCTGGTGCAAGACCAGCACTTCTTCGATTTGCCGGCCGATGCGCAGCACCGGGTTGAGCGAGGTCATCGGCTCTTGGAAGATCATGCCGATTCGCGCGCCGCGGACGCCGCGCATTTCCGACTCGCTGAGCCGGACCAGATCGCGACCGCCAAAATGCACGCTGCCGCCGGCGATGCGGCCGCTCATCAATCCCATCACTGACAGCGCCGTCACGGACTTGCCGCAGCCGGATTCGCCTACGAGCGCCACCGTCTCGCCTGCCCGCACTTTCAGGCTCACGCCGCGGACGGCCGGCACGACGCCGGAATCCGTTTCGAACTCGACCTGCAGATTCTGGATGGAGAGCAGCGGCTCGCTCATCAGCTCGAGCGCTTTCTGAGCTTGGGGTTCATGGCGTCGCGCAGACCCTCACCCACCAGGTTGAAGGCCAGGACGACGATCAGGATTGCGGAGCCCGGGATCGCGAATAGCCAGGGCGCATCGAAGATGAAGTCGCGCCCATCTGCCAAGATGTTGCCCCAGGTCGCCAGCGGCGGCCTCACGCCGAACCCCAAGAACGACAGCGCCGACTCCGTGAGGATGGCATACGCCACGTCGATGCTGGCGGAGACGAACACCGGCGACAGCGCGTTCGGCACCATGTGCCGGAAAATGATGCGCCACTCCGGCAGCCCCAAAGCGTGCGCGGCAACCACGAAATCACGCTCGCGCAGCGACAGGAACTCTGCGCGCACGAAGCGCGCGGTGCTCATCCAGCTCGTCAGGCCGATCACGGCCATGATGTTGTAGATGCTGGGCGGCAGTAGCGCCACGACCGTCAAGATCAGGAAAAATGTGGGAAAACACAGCACCACGTCCGTGAAGCGCATCAGCAGACCGTCGATGCTGAACGGCCCCCACTTGCGGTGCCCATAAAAGCCAGCCAGGCCTCCAATCGTGATGCCGATGGCGAGCGAAATGCTCACCGCCACGAAGCCGACGGACAGCGACACGAAAGAGCCTTGCAGCATGCGCGCGAACACGTTGCGCCCGAGCTCGTCGGTGCCGAAGAAGTACACGCCGAAGGCGGGTAGCTGGGCGGCGGGGACTGCGGCGGAGGGCGTGCTGAACGGCGGACGGAGCTTGTCCGGCAGGCGCACGGCCGCAGGATCGAACACCACCCACCACTCCGTGAGTAGTTTGCCCAGCAGTGCCAACGCGACCAAGCCGATGAGCACGTACAGGCCGGCCATGGCCAGGCGATCTTTGCGGAAGGTGCGCCACACCTGTTGAAACGGCGTTTCGGGCGCCGCCAGACGCTCGGCTTCGAGGATGGGGGCGTGGGCGGTCATTGCAGACGAATGCGCGGATCGACCAAAGCGTAGAGGATATCCGAGACGAAGATGCCGACCAGCGTGAGCGCGGCGGCGATGAAGTTGAGCGTTAAAATCATCGGGAAATCACGGCCGATGATGGCGTCGTAACCGAGCTGACCGAGGCCCGGCCAGGAGAAGATCTTTTCGAAGATGACCGAGCTGCTGATGAGGCCGGGCAGCAAAAAACCGAACAAGGTCACGAACGGCAAGAGTGCGTTACGGAGCGCGTGGTCGTAAATGACCTTGTCTTCGGGCAGGCCTTTGGCGCGCGCGGTGCGCACGTAGTCCTGGTCGAGCACTTCCAACATTTGCGCGCGCACGTAGCGCGACAGCACCGCCACCCCGGTCGCTCCTGCCAGTGCGGACATCAGCGCTGGCACCGTGAGGTGCCAAATGGAGTCCATCGCGCGCGGGACGGCAGACAGCTGATCGCTACCGAAGGTGCGTAGCCCCAACACGGGCAAGTGTAACACCTGAACCACGCCCATGATGAGCAAGTAGGACAAAAAGAAGCTCGGCACCGAAATCAGCGCGTACGCCAAGAACGTCGTGACGCGGTCGTAGCGCGAGCCGCGCCGCACCGCCGCGTGGATGCCGGTCGGGAACGAGAGCGTCCATACCAGCAGCGTGGTGCAGATGAACAGCGGCAGCGAATTCAGAAAACGCGCCCAAATCTGCGGCAATACCGGCAACCCGTTCTGAAACGACTTCAGGTTGCCGCTGAACAGGTCACGCAGCCAATCCAGGTACTGTAGGTAAAAAGGGTCATCAAGGTGGAAGGCCTTGCGGATGCGCGCGATATCCTCCGCCTTCATCATCGGGTTCATCGGATCGACCTCGGTGGGCTCACCGGGCGCCAGGTGCACGATGCCGTGCGAAATGATCGAGATGAAGACGAGCAGCAGCAGGCGCTGCCAGAGCGTGCGCAAGAGATAACGCCACATCAGCGTAGCGGCTCCGGTGCGTTGGAGAACTTGCGCCACGTGCGGAAGGAGTGCAGCACGTCACCGGAGGGTGGTACCTCGATCTCTTTCGGGTGTTCCACGCCTTGCGCGTCGCGCTCGACGATGGCGGTGCGGCGGTCGTAGACGTACGGAACCTGGCGCTCGTAGATGAAGGTGTACGGGTGGTCCTCGGCGATGAGCCGATCGAGCTGCCGGGTGAGCTTGATCTGCTCTTGCTCGTCGTACGTCGTGCGAATCTTCATGATCAGCTCGTCGGCCGCTGCGCTCTGATACCCGATGTGATTCGATTCGTAGTGGTGAGTTTGGCTCGAATGCCAGATGGGGAACTGATCGGGATTGATGGCGCCGCCGCCCCAGGCCATCACTACCGCATCGAAATGGTTGGTCTCCACGAAGTCTTCGAGGAAGACCGTCCACTCGAAGTCTTGAATCTTCACGTCGATGCCCAGCGCCAGCCAGGCTTGCTGGGCGATGATCATAATCGCCTTGCGCATCTGGTTACCGGCGTTGGTGACGACCGTGAAGGCGAAAGGCTTGCCGTCTTTTTCCAGCTTGCCGGCCGCGTTCTTGTGCCAACCGGCTTCCTCGAGCAAGGACAGAGCGCCTTGTGGATCGTAAGGCAAGGGCTTCAAGTCGGGGTCGTGGTAGGGCGTGATGGAGTAGTACGGGCCTGCGCAACGCTTGCCTTCGCCAGACAGCACGTAGGCAATGATGGCGTCAGCGTCGATGGCCATGCCCAGCGCTTTGCGCACGCGGCGATCCTGGAACATGGGCAAGCGCTCGTTGTAGCCGATGTACGCGTAGTTGCCGTCGTTGTTGGGCAGCACGTGGTAGCGGCTGTCGGCGCGGTAGCGCGCGGCCTGGTGCGGCTGCGCCAGGTACATGTCGACTGCGCCGGCTCGAAACTCCAGCTCCATCGACAAGTAGTCGCTGATGTTGCGCAGGAAGAAGTCCTGATATTCAGGGGGTTGCCCCCAGTAATGATCGTTGCGCGCGAGGTGGATGAATTGACCCGGTTGCCATTCTACGAACTTGAAGGGCCCAGTGCCGATGGGGTTGCGGTTGAAGTCCGAATTGCGCAGAGACAACTTGGTCCGCTCGTCCGGCGACAGATGCCGGCGCTCCATCTCGCGCTTTAGCGCTCCGTCGTCGAGCGCGTGCTTGGGCACGAGCGGCTCCATCCAATCGATGATGGCCGGCGAGTACAGGCGCCTGTAAGTAATGCGCGCGGTCAGCTCGTCGATCACTTCCACGGATTTGATTGAGCGGAATGAGCCGGCTTGAGGCGAGGCGTTCTTCGGGTCGATGAATGCCTCGTACGTGAACTTTACGTCTTCAGCTGTGAGCGGTACGCCGTCGTGCCAGCGCACGCCCGGGTGCAGGTGAAACGTCAAGATCGGATTGTGCTCGCCCACCGTGAAGAGGTCAGGCAGTTTGGGGCGTAGCGCTTGGAGCTGCTCCGGCTTCTTGAGCGTGAAGCGCTCCGGAAAGGCGCCAGGCGCAAAGTAGTCTTTGCCCAGCACCTCGGCCAGACGCTCGAACAAGTCGGGCTCGACCTTGGATAGGCGGAGGCGCACCCGCTCGGGCACGCGCAAGGTCATTTCCACGTCCGCCGGCTCTTCTTTGCCCTTCTCGTTCTTGATCAGCACCGTTTCGGTGAGGGCACGCTCTTCGCTGGGCACCAGCTCCATCCCCTCGATGCTGCGCTCCAGCCCGCCGAGCAGCGCTCGCTGGCGGGCGTCTTGGATGCGCTCCAGGAGCAGCGCAGCCGTTGCAGCCTTTCCGTCGGCCAGCCTGCGCTCGGGCAGGATCGCGACGTAGGCGTCTTCGCTTGTTTCCCAACGGTCGGCGAGCTTGGGCGCGACCTTTAGGTTCTCGTCCGGCCAGACCAAGCCTTCGAACACGTTGCTGCGCATCAGCATGTCGGCGTCGTAGTCCGAGTTGACGATCGGATTGAGCCGCTTGGTGTCGCCCACCTGAGCCTTGACGAACGTGCGCAGCCGGCGCGGCGTCGCGTCGCCCTGGCTCGCTAGGGTGGGCACCCACAACGCCGATTGCAGCAGCAGCGCGAGAATGGCAACGGGCAGCGCGAGCAGCAGCCTTTTCGTGCTCATCGTGGGGGACCGAGCGACTATGCTCTTGGCCCGCTCGGCCGGTCAAGGCAGGCCCGCGAATCTCGTCACGGCTTTGAAACTTGGTCGTCGCTTCCGCTGAGCGCCGCACGCGCGCGTCCCTTCTCGACCCCGCTTCGCAGCGGGCGACGCGAGCTGAGGCAACCTGCTCCATCGGGCGGCCGAAGACACTGAACCGACGCGCACTTGTGCCAGTCACGTTCGGAACGCGACACCAACTCGTTAAACCACGGGCTTATTGAAAGGCTCGTGGGTCACGAGCGAAAGCAAAACCGAACGAACGTCATACGAGTCGTCGGTCCTTCTCTCGCGGTGTTGACGCTGGTGTGGACTTTCCGTGGCGTCGATCCGCAGCGCGTGCTCGCGCTGGTCAGCGGTATCGGTGGCGCCGGTGGGTTGATTCTGTTGCCGCAGCTTTTGTCGCTGCTTGTTGAGTCGTTGGGGTGGCAGTTGGCGTTCGCGAGCATGAAGCGGCGACTGCCGCTGTTCGGTTTGTTTCGGGCGCGTCTGGCGACCGAAGCGCTCGCGCAGACGCTGCCTGCCGGTGTCGTGTTCTGCGAATCGATGAAGCCGCTGCTGCTCGGACGCACGTGTCGCGCCTCGCTTTCCACGAGCTTGGCCGGCATGGCGGCGCGCAAGTGGCTGCTGGTGACCTCACAGAGCATCTACGTGGGTGGGTTTGCGCTCCTGGCCTGGCCTGTTTTGAAGCGAATTTCTCGGGAAACCATCGGCGCCGCCGGTCTCGAGTACGGGCTGCTCGGCGCCGCCGGGCTGCTGCTGATGCTTTCGGTGGTGAGCCATGCGGTGCTCGCGCACGGGCGTGTGGCGACGCGGCTGTTCACGGCGCTGTCGCGGGCTCCGTCGGCGTGGCTGCGAGCACGCATGGCGCCGCTCGAATCTCGCTGTGCGCACACCGACGGCAACTTGCAGAGCTTCTTCGCACAGGTGCCGCGCTCGCCGCATGCGCTGCTGGCGTTCTTGGCTGGCTGGTTGCTAGAGGCAGCCGAGACGATGCTCATTCTCTACCTGCTGGGGGTGCGCCTTCCTTGGAGCACGCTCGGTGCGGTCGAGGTGTCGTCGAGCTTCTTGCGCAACGTGGCGTTCATGGTGCCCGCCGGTCTCGGCGTCCAGGACCTGAGCTACTTGACTTTCTTGCGTGCGCTCCAGGTGAGCGACGCGCTCGAGCTGACGGCGGCGTTCTTGCTGCTCAAGCGCTGCAAGGAGTGTTTCTGGGCGGCATGTGGCTACGTGATATTGGCCTTCGACTTGCGTGCGCTGCAGGCGCCGAAAGCTGTGGAGCAAGCATGCTGAAAATAGCCAAGAACCCAAGGGTTTTCTTGATCTGCGGCTCGCTGAACCAGACCACGCAGATGCACCAGATTGCATCGCATCTGCACGGTTGCTCGGCGTCGTTCAGCCCCTACTATGGCGATGCCTTTCTGACTCGACTGCGCGCGCTCGGCCTGGTCGAGCCGACCATCGGCGGCAACAAGCTGCGCCAGCGCTGTCTCGACTACCTGCAGGACCAGGGTTTGGACGTCGACATGGACGGTCAGCGCGGCGGCTACGACCTGGTCGTCACTTGTTCGGACGTCATCGTGCCCAAGAACGTCCGTCGTTTGCCGATAGTCGTGGTGCAAGAAGGCATTCTGGACCCGGACAACTACTTGGCTCAGCTGGTGCGGCGCTTTCCCAACGCGTTGCCGCGCTGGCTTGCCGGCACGGCCGCGACGGGCCTCAGCGGTCTGTACGACCGCTTCTGTGTCGCCAGCGAAGGCTACCGCGAGCAGTTCATCGCCAACGGAGCTCCCGCCGAGCGCGTCGTCGTCACGGGTATGCCCAACTTCGACAACTGCGCGCGTTTTCTAGACAACGACTTCCCGCATCGCGGCTACGTGCTGGTATGCACGTCGGACGCGCGCGAGACCCTCAAGTTCGAAGATCGCCGCGGTTTCATCAAGAAAGCCGTGGCGATTGCCGCCGGGCGCGAGCTCATTTTCAAGCTGCATCCGAACGAGAACGTCGCGCGCGCTACCAGCGAGATCAAGACCTGGGCACCCGGCGCGAAGATCTTCGCCACCGGCCCGACCGAGCAGATGGTCGCCAACAGTGACGTGTTGATCACGCAGTTTTCGTCGGTGGTGTTCGTCGGTCTTGCGCTGGGCAAAGAGGTGCATTCCTTCCACCCCATCGACATGCTCAAGCGCTTGATGCCGGTTCAGAACAACTCGGCGGCGCGCAATATTGCCGGGGTGTGCCGTGAGCTTCTGGCGACCCGGCCGCGCTTGCTCGAGCATTTTCAGCAGGAGGTAGCGTGAAGACCTTGGTGGTGGTGCAGGCGCGCATGGGCTCTCGCCGGCTGCCGGGGAAGGTGCTGATGCCGCTCGCCGGCCGGCCTCTGCTCGAGCGTATGCTGCAGCGGCTGCTCGCGGCGCGCTTTCCCTTCCAGCTGTGCGTCGCTACCAGCAATCTGCCGGAAGACGAGCCGATCCGCGAGCTGTGTGCGCGCATCGCCGTGCCCGTGATCAGCGACCATGCGACGGATTTGCTGCAGCGTCACGTGGCGGCCGGTCGTGCCTTCGGCGCGGATGTGCTGGCCAAAATTCCCTCGGATTGCCCGCTGATCGACCCGGCCGTGGTCGACCGCGTGCTCGGCTATTTCGCGGCGCACTGCCAGACGCTCGACTTCGTCACCAACCTGCATCCGCCGAGCTGGCCCGACGGCAACGACGTGGAGGTGATGCCGATGCGCGTGCTGGAGCTAGCGGCAGCCGAGGCCACTCAAGCTTTCGAACGCGAGCACACCACGCCGTTCATCTGGGATCGCCCGGAGCGCTTTCGCGTCGCCAACGTGAGCTGGGGTGCGGGGCGGGACTTGTCGAAGACGCATCGCTTCACTATCGATTACCCGGAGGATTATCAGTTTATCTCCGCCGTGTACGACGAGCTGTGCACGACGGAGCGACCCGTCTTCAGCTTGCCTGATGTCTTGGCGCTGCTGGCGCAGCGGCCCGAGCTGATGCGCATCAATGCGCGCTTCACCGGTCAGTCGTGGCACCTGGGCGAGCTCGCCCACCTGAACAGCGTCAGCATGGGCCCGCGCGGGCTCGAGTGGCGCTCTCTCTCCTGAGGATCTCATGGCAAATCGCGTTCTCCTCGATCAAGACTATCCTTCGATTTCCGCCTCTCAGGCGCTGTGGCAGCGCTCGCTGGGTCTGATTCCGGCTGGCACGCAGACGCTCGCCAAAGGGCCGACGCAATACGTGGATGGCGTGGCTCCCAAGTACCTGGTGCGCGGCCAGGGAGCGCGCGTCTGGGACGTGGACGGCAACGAGTTCATCGACATGACGATGGCGGTCGGGCCGCTGGTGCTCGGCTACCAGTACCCGGCGGTCGATCGCGCCATCAGCGAGCAGCTGCGGAGCGGAATCACGTTTTCGTTGATGCATCCGCTGGAGGTCGAGGTGGCAGAGTTGGTGCGTCGGGTGGTGCCGGGCGCCGACGCGGTGCGCTTCAGCAAGACGGGCTGCGACGTGACGAGCGCTGCCGTGCGGCTGGCTCGAGCTTTTACTGGTCGCGAGCGCGTGCTGTGCTGCGGCTACCACGGCTGGCACGATTGGTACATCGGCATCACGCCGCGCAGCGCCGGTGTGCCGCGCAGCACGCGCGAGATGACCGAGGCGTTCCCCTACAACGACGTGTTCACGTTGCTGGAGAACCTCGACGAGACGGTGGCTTGCGTCATCCTGGAGCCGACCATCTTCGAAGCGCCAGACAACGAGTACCTGCGCGTGCTCAAGCGCGCCTGCGAAGACGCCGGGGCCCTGCTGATTTTCGACGAAATGTGGACGGGTTTCCGCGTGGCTCTGGGCGGCGCCCAGCAGCGTTACGACGTGGTGGCGGACTTGGCCTGCTTCTCCAAAGCCATCGCCAACGGCATGCCCTTGAGCGCCCTCACCGGCCGCAGCGACGTGATGCGTTTGCTCGAGGAAGACGTGTTCTTCTTCACCACCTTCGGCGGCGAAGCGTTGTCGCTCGCGGCCGCCAAGGCCACGATGGAAGAGCTACGCGAGCAAGAAGTGCCGGCGCGCCTCGAGCAAGCCGGCAAGCTGCTGCAAGACGGCTACAACCAACTGGCCGCCAAGAAGGGCCTTGGCAACACCCGCGCCAGCGGCTTGCCCTGCCGCACGCTCATCGGCTTCGACGCGGCCGTGGGGGACCCTCTGCTGCAAAAGTCGCTCGTGCAGCAAGAGCTGTTGCGCCACGGCGTGCTCTGGACGGGCTTTCACAATCTGTCTTTTTCACACACCGACGCGGAGCTCGAGCACGTTCTCAAAGCTTACGACCGCGCGCTCGACGCGCTCGGGCTCGCGCTCGCTCGCGGCAATCTCGCCGAAAGCCTGCGCGGTCGCCCGGTGCAGGCCGTCTTCCGGAAGACCCGCTGATGAACGACATCGCAGTATCCTTTGGCCTGAGCGGTAAGGTGGCTGTCGTCAGCGGCGCCTTGGGCCTGCTCGGTCGCGAGCACTGCGCGGCATTGGCCGCGGCCGGTGCCCATGTCGTGCTCACCGATTTGAACGCCGACTCGCTGGGGGCGGCCGCGCTACGCCTGCAAGAGCAAGGCGGCGCAGAAACGCTGGCCGTTGCCGCCGACATCACGAATCCGGCCGACGTAGACACGCTGCGCGACCGGGTACTCGAGCGCTTTGGGCGCATCGACGTGCTCGTCAACAACGCCGCGATCGACGACAAATTTGCGCCGGGCGCGTGCGAGGAGTCGCGCTTCGAGAACTATTCCGTCGCGCGCTTCCGCCGCCAGCTCGATGTGAACGTGACCGGTGTCTTCTTGTGCTGCCAGCGCCTGGGCGCCGTGATGGCGGAGCGCGGCAGCGGCAGCATCGTCAACGTTGCTTCTACCTACGGACTGGTGGCCCCGAACCAAGACTTGTACGAGCGCGAGGACGGCTCGCAGGCATTCTGGAAGGGCGCCGCATATCCGGCCAGCAAAGGCGCGGTGCTGCAGCTCACGCGGTTCTTGGCGGCGTACTGGGGCGCGCGCGGCGTGCGCGTGAATGCGCTCTGTCCCGGCGGCGTCGAAGCGGGGCAAGACGCCTACTTCCGTGCGCGCTACGCGGAACGGACCCCGCTGAAGCGCATGGCGGCGCCTGGGGACTACCGCGGCGCGCTCTTGTTCTTGGCCAGCGAGGCCTCGGCTTACATGACCGGCACCAGCCTGGTGGTAGACGGAGGGTTCACCATATGGTGAGGCTCTCGGGCACGCAGCTGCGCAGTCGCGCCGCCGGCATTCGCCTCGTCGTGAGCGATGTGGACGGCGTCTTGACCGACGCCGGCGTCTACTACTCGGCCGACGGCGAGGAGCTGAAGCGCTTTTCGATGCGTGACGGCATGGGCGTGGAGCTGCTGCGTCGCGCCGGCATCCGCACCGCGCTGATGACCCGAGAAAATAGCCCGATCGTGAGCGCGCGCGCCAAAAAGCTGAGCATCGAAAACGTGTGGTCGGCGCAGCTCGACAAGGGCACGGCGCTGCCCCGGCTGGCGGCCGAGCTGGGGCATGGCGCCGACGCCGTCGCGTACATCGGAGACGACGTGAACGATTTGGGCGCCCTGGCATGGGTTGCCGAACAGGGACTGGCCGTGTGTCCCGCCGACGCCGTGACCAAGGTGCGCGAAGCCGCGCACTTCGTTACTGCGGCGCGCGGTGGCCACGGCGCCTTTCGAGAGCTTTGCGATCTGATCTTGGATCACCGACAGGAGCACAATAGCTAATGGAAGCAACTCAAGCTCACGGGCAACAAGCTTTGCGTTCGATTCGCCCCGAGCGCGAAGCGTTCTTTCCGAGCCTCTCGGGCCCCGTCGTTCAGGTCGGTGGCCGCGGCGTTGGCGAGGACCAACCGGTCTTCGTGATCGCCGAGATCGGCATCAACCATAACGGCTCGCTCGAGCTCTGCGAAAAGCTGATCGAGGGAGCAGTTCGGGCCGGCTGCGACGCGGTCAAGTTCCAGAAGCGTACGCCGGAGCTCTGTGTGCCGCTCGAGCAGTGGAACGTGATGCGCGACACGCCCTGGGGCCGCATGTCGTACATCGATTACAAGCGCAAGATCGAGTTCGGTCAGGCCGAGTTCGAGCACATCGACCGCGTGTGCCGGCGCCTGGGCGTGCTGTGGTTCGCGTCTTGCTGGGATTTGCCCTCGATCGAGATGATCGAGCGCTTTGCTCCCCCTTGCTACAAGGCTGCTTCCGCCTCGCTCACCGATCACGAGCTGATCCGCGCGATGAAGAACACCGGGCGCCCGCTCATCATCTCTACCGGGATGTCGTCGGTCGACGAGATTGACGCCGGTATCAGCGCGGTCGGCCACAAGAACCTGCTCATCGCCCACTCCACCTCCACGTACCCGTGCCCGGTGGACGAGCTCAACCTGCGCATGATTCGCACTCTCAAGCGCGAGTACCCGCGCTGCCCGATCGGTTATTCCGGTCACGAAACCGGCTTGGCGCCCACCTGGGCGGCGGTCGCCCTGGGCGCCACCTTCATCGAGCGTCACATCACGCTCGACCGCGCGATGTGGGGCACCGATCACGCCGCCTCCGTCGAGCTGTCGGGTTTGGAGCGATTGGTCGGGCAGATTCGCGACGTGGAGCGCGCTGTCGGTGACGGCATCAAGCGCGTTTACGATAGCGAGCTGCCGATCCGCGCCAAGCTACGCCGCGTGCCCAGCGTGAACCCGGGCTGAGCCGTCTCATGAGCTGGACGCTGCTGTCGCCGACCATCATCGTGAGTTGGGCGCTCGTGCTGATGGGGCTCGAGCGCCTCTTCCCGTACAATCGCCAGAAGCTGTTTCGTACCGGATTTTTCACGGATCTGATCGGCTATGGCCTGATTCAAAGCTACATCTTGGGCCTCGTCATCAGCTTCGCGATTCGCGTCGTCGACGCGCGGACGGGCTGGTCCAAGCTGGGGCTGGTCAGCCACTGGCCGGTGCTCGTGCAGCTCGGCTTCTTCTTCGTTACGCACGACTTTTACATCTACTGGTTCCACCGGTTGCAGCACAAATCCGATCTCTTGTGGCGAACGCACGAGGCGCACCACTCGGTGGACGACGTGGACTGGCTCTCGGGCACGCGTTCGCATGCGTTCGAGATCCTGATCAACCAGACCATCGAGTTTTTGCCGATCGTGCTCCTTGGCGCCGCTCCCGAAGTCGCGCTCATGAAGGCGACGCTCGACGCGGTTTGGGGCATGTACATTCACTCGAACCTGAACGTGCGCGCTGGTTTACTTCAGCGCGTGCTCAACGGCCCCGAGATGCACCGCTGGCACCACGCCAGCAACCTGCCCATGCCAGGCCGGAACTTCGCGACCAAGCTCGCGCTGTGGGACTGGCTGTTCGGCACCGCGCACTTGCCGCCGCACAAGCCCGAGCGCTACGGCTTGATCGACGACAACTACCCGAAGCGCGGTTTTTTTGCGTACGTTTTGCAACACGCGCACTCGCTGCGCAGAGCGAAAGAAGAGTCCCATGGGTGACCTCATCGGTAGTGCCGTCGAAGGCACGCTGTACTGGATTGGCGCCTCCGAGCTGCGGCGCCTGCGCGACCTCGACGTGGCGGCGCAGGTTCGCGCTCGACTACTGGCAGACGCCTGCCGGCTCAACGCGCTGTACATGATTGCACGCGCCGGCTCCGGCCACATCGGTAGCTCCTTCTCGAGCCTGGACATCGTCACCTGGTTGCACCTCGAGGAGCTCGGGCACACCGGCAACGAGGATCTGTTCTTCTCTTCCAAGGGGCACGACGCGCCCGGCCTTTATGCGCTGCTGATCGCGCTCGAACGCTTACCGTTCGACAACATTCACCGGCTGCGCCAGCTCGACGGCTTGCCGGGTCACCCCGACATCGGCACGCGCGGCATCGTCACGAACACCGGCTCGCTCGGTATGGGTATCTCCAAGGCCAAGGGCATGGTGCTCGCCAATCGACTCGTCAAGAAGTCGGGCCGCGTGTACGTGATGACGGGGGACGGCGAGCTGCAAGAAGGGCAAATCTGGGAGTCGCTCGTCTCCGCCACCAACCTGCGCCTTCACGAAATCTGCGTGATCGTCGATCACAACAAGCTGCAGAGCGACACGTTCGTCGAGCGCACCAGCTCGCTGGGAGATTTGGAAGCCAAATTCAAGGCTTTTGGCTTCTACGTGGAGCGCGTCAACGGCCACGATTTCGACGAGCTCGGCTCGGCGCTCTGGCGCTGCCAGCAGGTCGTGTCCAAGCCGCAGGTCATCATCGCCGATACCGTGAAGGGCAAGGGCGTGTCGTTCATGGAGCACACGTCGCTCGACTCGGACGTCGCTCAGTACCGCTTCCACTCAGGCGCGCCCAACAGCGCGCTCTATTGCCAGGCCGTAGAGGAGCTGATCAGCCGCCTGAACGAGCAGACCGAGCGCCTGGGAGTGCTCAAGCTGCAGCTCGAGCACGCCCGCGCGCCTGAACGCGCCGCCAGCGGGCCCGTGCAAAAGCTCATCCCAGCCTACGCCAAGGCACTGGAGCGCGAGGCGCAAGCTACCTCGAGGCTGATCGTGCTGGACGCCGATCTGGTGGTCGATACCGGCCAAATGCCGGCGCGCGAGCGCTGCCCTGAGCGCTTTTTGGAATGCGGCATCGCGGAGATGGACATGGTGAGCACGGCCGGCGGTTTGGCTCTCGAAGGGCTCTTGCCGGTGTGCCACTCGTTTGCGTGCTTCTTGTCGACGCGCGCCAACGAGCAGATTTACAACAACGCCACCGAGCGCACGCACATCGTGTACGTCGCGTCGCTCGCCGGCCTTTTACCCGCGGGCCCGGGGCACTCGCATCAAGCGCTACGCGACATCTCGGCGGTGGGTTCGCTACCGGGGATGGTTGCGCTCGCTCCCAGCACCGAGGCCGAGGTCGAACGAGCGCTCGCTTGGTGCTTGCACCAGCACTCGGGGCCAGCCTGGCTACGAATCGAGAGCGTGCCCTGCGAGGTCCCGTTCGAGCTACCCGATGAGCCGCTGGAGCTCGGTGTCGGGACCGTGCTGCGCGAGGGCAAAGACGCGCTGTTCATCGGCTATGGGCCCACGCTCCTGAGCGAGGCCTGGCGCGCGGCCGAGCTGCTCGCCGAAGACGGGCTCGACGTTGGCGTCGTCAGCCTGCCGTGGTTGAACCAGCTGAGCGCGTGGTGGCTCTTGCGCACCGTTGCCGGAGTAGGACACCTTTTTTCTTTGGACAATCATCATGTTATCGGCGGCCAGGGCGACCGCATCGCGGACGTGCTCGCGGCGGCCTCGGGAGCAAAGTTGCCGCGTTTGCATCGATTTGCGGTCGAGGGGCTACCCGCTTGCGGAAGTCCGCCCGATGTTCTTCGTCGTCACCGACTCGACACGTGGAGTCTGCGGCAGCGAGCCTTGAACACGCTGCAGGCGCCGCGCACTCAAGCACCAGCGTTTCTCAAGTCTTTCGAGGCAGACACCGGTCTGTAACGTGCACACGATATCCCCAGCGAGCAGAACGAAAGAAGAAAAACAGACGGCGATTGCAAGACGCCGTCGTCCGCGACTCACGAGCGCGGACTAGCGCTGGGAGATGACTCATGAAGCTCGCGGTGATTTCGGATCTGCACCTGGGAAGTGGCGACCTGGCCGATGGCTTTGGCCACGACGACCACGAATTTTTGCGGTTTTTGACGTTCCTGGAGCGCAACTTCGAGCGCGTCATCCTGCTCGGCGACATCTGGGAGACGCTGCAGTCGCGCCGCCTCGGCAGCGCCAGAGAAGAGCTAGCGCTAGCGCGGGCGGCCCACCCGGAAATCGCCAAGCGCTTCCAAACGCAGCCGTACCACTACATCCACGGCAACCATGACATCGTCGCGGGGCTCTTGGGCGTGCCGGACGAGCTGGCCTTCGAGGCCGACGGTGTGCGCTTGCTTTTCACCCATGGCCATCAAAACGACGACCTGATTCGTCGTCGCCAATGGCTCACGGATTTGGGCGTTTGGCTCGGCGGTTGGATCCGTCGCGTCGGTCTCGGCGCCTTTTATCGGCTGTGCGCCAAGATTGACGAAGCACGCGGTGGCCTTTCGCTGGACGGCTCACGCTGTGCGTTCCAGCGTTGGGCGGTCGAGCAAGCCGCGCAGCGCGAGTTCGACGTGGTGGTGACGGGCCACACGCACCTGGCGGCGCGCAGCGAGCATGGCTCTCGGCTGTTTCTGAACAGCGGCTCGTGCAGCGAGGGTCAGCTCAGCTTCTTGAGCATCGACACGCGGCGCGGGGACTACGCGGTCAACTTCGGATATTGAGTCTGCGCCGGAGCTGCCGAGTCGAAGACCTGCATTCCGCGCGCCCGGGAGTCTCTCACGGGCGCGCCGCCTGCGACAAGCGCTACCGCGTGGGCTCACAGTTTTGACCATGAGCGTTCGTTTAGACGATGTCTCGAGCTGATTCCGCGCGGTTTCTCCTGTGCGAGAAATCGGACAGTGCCGTTTAACGCATAGCGGCTTCGTCGGAGTTGGCGTGCAATGCTTTCCTAGGCGAGCGATGGCCATTATGCTCGGCCGTCATGTCCGAGACCGCCCTCGCTGAGGGTAGCCTCATCGCCGGCCGCTACCGGCTCGATGCTCACCTGGGTGAAGGTGGCATGGGCACGGTTTGGTCTGCGACTCACACGGTGACCCGCCGCGCCGTGGCGATGAAGTTCCTCAAGGAATCCATGCGAAATCGCAAGGATCTGCGGGAGCGTTTCCTCAGGGAAGCCGCCGCCGCCAGTGCGCTCAAACATCCGAACGTGGTGGAGATCATCGACGTCTTCGACTTTGCCGAAGGCTGCCCAGTAATGGTCATGGAGCTGCTGCAGGGCGAAACGCTGGGTGCCAAGTTGCTGCGCGACGAACGACTCAGCCTTCAGGAGACGGCATCGCTGCTCTTGCCGGTGCTGTCGGCGGTCGGCACGGCGCACGCGCTCGGCATCGTTCATCGCGATCTCAAGCCGGACAACCTGTTCTTGCTCGAGGGTGAAGGCGTCAAGGTCTTGGATTTCGGCATCGCCAAGCTCAGCGCCGAACGTTACCTGCAAGACGGTCCGTCAGCGCTACTGACCGAGTCCGGCTCCATGCTGGGCACGCCTTGTTACATGGCCCCCGAGCAGGCCAGCGGCGATCACCCGCTCGATCACCGCGCTGACATCTGGTCAGTGGGCGTCATTCTTTACGAGTGCCTCGCAGGCATGCGGCCGATCGAGGGCGAGAACCTGCCGCAAGTGGTCGCGCGGCTCATGAGCGCCGGTATCATGCCGCTCGAGCGCATCGCGCCTGAATTACCGGGCGAAGTGAGCGCGCTCGTCACGCAGATGCTCACGCGGGAGGTGAGCCGTCGCCCCGCCAGCCTGCTCGAAGTGAGCAAGGTGCTGGCGCGCTTCACCCACGTGCGTGCTCCCGACTTCGCCGCCCCCTCGGGCATGTCCGGTAGCGCTACCGCCAAAACGATGGAATCGGCGCGGACTTCGAACCGCCCCAAAGCCAAAATCGTGCAGAACCGGGACGCCGACCCCCGTGGCCCCACCATGCTCTCGTCCCCGCCCGTCAACAGCTCGCTGCTCCACCCGGCGCTGGCAGAGGCGCCGAAACCTCGGCGCAGCTTGTTCGGCGTGGCCATGGTTGGCGTGTTGCTGATCGCGATTGCGCTGCTTGCGATGGAGCGTAAGCCGCCCGCCCAATCCTCGGTTTCTACGGCGGAATTGCCGACGCTGCCTGGCCCCCCCGAAAAGCCGGCCATCACTCCCGCCGCCACTTCGCTGCCGGCTTCGCCGCTGCCGAGCGCGGCACCGACCGCGAATCCTGTACCGGCTGCTTCCGCTGCTGCTGCTGTGGCGCCCCCGGCTCGGGCGAATATCAAGCATTCGGTGCCGGCCCCCAAGCCGACGCAACCTGCCGCGGTTCCCTCGTCGAAGAGTCCGAATCCATTTGAAATCCGGTGATAATAATCCCGGTCATGCGTCGCGGCCGAATCGGAATGTGCGGACTTTGGAGTGGCATTGCCGCCGCCAGCACGCTGTTCTCGACGGCAGCCTTTGCCCAGGATCATGATCCCGCTGCCTCGCAGGCTTTGTTCGATCAAGCCGTGGAGCTGACTCGGCAAAACGAGTTCGACGAGGCTTGCCCGAAGTTTCAGGAGAGCAACCGCCTCGATCCCAGCATCGGTGCGCAGTTTCAGCTCGCCAACTGTCAGGAGCTGAAGGGTCGTGTCGCAAGCGCTTGGGTCATGTTCCTGGACGTCGCATCGCAGTCGCGATTGCGTATGCAAACCGAGCGCGAAACGATGGCGCGCGCGCGTGCCGCCAAGCTCGAGCCGCGCCTGCCGCGCTTGCTCGTTACCGTGCCGGAGGGCAGCAAGGTGTCGGGTCTGGAGATCCGTCGCAACGGCATCCTCGTGGGCTCTGCACAATGGGGCACACCGATGCCGGTCGATCCTGGCGACGTGGAGCTGAGCATCAGCGCGCCGGGCAAGCAGACGCTGCGCCAAACCGTACGCCTCGAGGAATCGAAGACCTTCAGCTACAGCGTTCCGACGCTGGCAGACGGCGAAGACCCGCCGCCGCCCGCAGCGGCCCCGGTTGCCCCGGCACCTGCCGTTGCGCCGCCGCCTCCGCCCCAGCCGAAGCCGGAACCAGCCGCCGCACCACCCGCGATGGTGACGAACAACCGCGGCTGGATTCTGGGGCTCGGCGCGGTCGGTGTCGTCGGTCTCGGCGTGAGCGCGACGTTCGCGGTGCTGGCCAAGAACAAGTGGGCGGACTCCAAGGGCGACTGCGACCTGGACGACGTCAACAATTGCGGTGCGAGCGGCATCCAAATGCGCAACGACGCACGCACTCGAGGTGACATCGCGACCGTGAGCTTCGTCGTCGGCGGGGCCGCTTTGGCTGGCGCCAGCGTCGTTTGGCTACTCAGCGGCAGCTCGCCCGCCCAACACGCGAGCGCGTCGCGCTGGGGTGCTGCACCCGTCTTCACCCCCGGCGCGGCGGCATTGTTCGTGCAAGGCGATTACTGACCATGTTGAGCCACAGAGTCGCCCTCGTCAGTCTGCTTGCCGCGGCGCTCGCCAGCGGTGGCTGCAACGCCGTGCTCGGCATCGACGAAGCCCATGATCGCAACGCCGGAGGCGGCAGCAACCACTCGCAGCTGATTCCGACCGCCACTTGCGCGTCGCCGCATGGCAATTGCGCGACCTGCTTCGATGGCAGCAAGTCTTATACAGATTGTCTAGCGAATCACGACTGCCGCAAGGCGCTCGACGACTACCGGCAATGCCTAGGCTTTTCCTGCCACGAAGACGGCTGCCTCGACGCTCTGGAGCTCAATGCCGGTCGCGCGGTTGCCGACTGGGTGACCACTGAAAGTTGCACCGATTGCGTCGACAACTCGCCGCTCGCGGACATGTGCGACCTCTACTGTGCATGCATGGAGCAGGTGCTGCCCGCATCGGCCGTGGGCGCAGACATGCAGAGCAAGACCTGCGAAAGCTTCAACGGTAGCGAATTGCCGTGGACTTCGACCGGCAACGCCAGCGCCGATCGAGTCGCCTGCAAGACTGCCTGCAAGGCGCTCGACGCCGGCAGCGTACATTGCCGCTGGAGCCATTGCGAGCTGGCCAATAGCGGCGAGCTAGCTTCGCACTGTCGCCACGCGGTAAGCGACACTTTTTGCCCGAAAAAGACGACGGCGAATGCCGATTGCACCGACCGCGCGCTGGGCGGTTGGGGCTGTCATCAAGATACCGATTGCTGCAGCGGTACTTGTACCGAGCACATTTGCGCTGACTTCTAGGGCTTTGGCGGCTTGAGCGTTTGGCAAAAGTCGTACTTCGGCGGCACCGTGAACGTGGGCGTCATCGTGTCGAGTGAGAGCAAGAACTCGATCAAGTTGCGCTGATCCTCCGAGCTGAGGCTCGACGCTGCGCTCGCAGCTTCCAACCCGCTCGTGTAGTGCTGGGCGAACACGCTGTCGAACGTTTCTTCTAACGTGCGTGCGTTGCCGGCGTGAAAGTACGGCCCGCCCGCGGCCAGACCGAAGAGTGAGGGCACGCTGAATCCGTCTTTGCCTTGAGCGGGGGTCGTGCCGTCTTGCCGGTACTCGAGCGGTGGAGCCTGGCCTTCCGGTGCGATGCCTTGGTTGCCTTCGAGGGGGAACGTGCCGACGTCGCGCAGCGCGCAGCGCAGCTGGTCGCTAGCGGCGTCCTTGGCGGCGGTGTTGGCGGCCATGGCGAGCACGTCGGCATCCACGACCGCGACGGCTGGGCTCATGCCGTAGAGCAACAGATAGGCCTGCTCTGAACCGTCGCCCATCGGTGCCTTGCGGGCAGTGCTGCAGGCAAACCCGTTCCCGCAGGGCACCGTTCCGTCGTGCAGCGCCGGCGGATTCAGGCGAGCGAGCTCGGCTGGGACCTCGTAGACCATCTGTCGCAAGCGCCCCAGTGCGCTTGGAACGTCCACGATGGGAGGTGCTGGTCGACCCTGCAACGGCGAGGGTGCCGCGCCGTTTTCGGCGTCGCCAGGCGCATAAAAAAGTGTGGAAACCGTGAACAGCGCGTTCCCGTGACAATTGCCGCAGCCCATTTTTCCGAACACTTCGCGGCCTGCGTTGACGCGATCGCGATCCAGGTTCGACGGTGGATTTGGACGGCGCAGCTCACGAATGAAGGCGTTGATCTTGTTCCAGTCCTGTCGAGGAGTCGTGTCGCAGGTGACGTCGTCCGGAGTGCAGGCCCCACTGCCCACCATGACGGCGAGCGAGCTGTTGAGGCCGTTGCGCAAGATGGAGCTGGGCTTTGGGGCCTTGCAAAGGGGGCTCGTCGCGGTGCCGGGCGCTTTGCCGTCGTAGACGATGCGGCAAGCGTTAGAAGGCATGCCGCCTGGCGTGTAGTCCCAGACCAGCGCGCCTGACCCGCCGCTCACGGTACGCACGATGACTTCGATGTCTTGCACCTCGTCGATGTTGGCGCCCCATAGCATCAGGTGCTCGGCTGGCGGCGTCTGAGCGTCTGCCGATACCTTGTCGAAGGTGTTGAACGGTGCGGGCGTGCGCCTCGGGCCGCGCGCGAAGTACCAAACGACGCCGTCGCTGCCGCCACCGGGATGGCAAGTTTCGCAGGAGCTCCAAGCCTGACCAGACAGCGACCACGCGCCTCGGCCGGTGGCGAACACGCCTTTGCCGCCGTTGGCGTCACTGCTCTTGATTGCCGCAGCGGTCGGATCGCCTTCCGTGGTCGAAAAGGCGTCGATGCGCGCGCCGTTACCGTCGAGGATCGTCGCGAGCTGCGCGACCTCGCTGTAGGCCAGAGAAAACGCCGGATTGGTGCGGCGGCTGCTCGCGATTCCAATGGCGTAGCCGTTCTCCGGCAGCGGTGAGAAGCGCTTGCCCTTGTCGCCGATAGCCAGCGTGCCGTCGGCCGCGTAATCGAGTCGAAACAGGGCGTCTGCGCCGAGCGCGACGACGTCTGCCGAGACTGAACCGTCGCTGCTCGAGCGAAAGGCGATGTCGTTGGGGATGAGCGGCATGCGCACGGTGTCGCCGCTGCCGTCCGCGGCGTAGGCCGGGTCATCTTTGCCATATTCGGCGTCGAGCACTTGCGTGAGCAGGTGAGTTCGTTCGGGGGTCTCCTCGTGGCTACCCACGTTGGCCACGAACACGGCGGGGTGTGCCAAAGTTTTGAAGTTCGCGACGCTCGTGCCGACTCGATCGAGGGGTCCTTTGGGCGAGGTGCACATTGCGGTCACGTACAGCGAGTCACCCTCCACGGCCGCGGCGTAGAGTTGGTTGGGAAAGCAGCTGGTCATCTCCCCGTTGCTGTCGGCGAACCCGGTCGCCATAATCGGGCTGAACTCGATGGTTCGATCGTGCTGGCCCGTCTTGAGGCTTCGGGCGTAGACGATACCCTCGCGGTTGCGATCGACCTCACTCAGCTCTTTGGAGGCATCAGGCAGAGGTTGTGAGAAGAACTCGGTAGCGAAGAGTGTTTCGTCTTCGTCAGTTTGGTCGCCGTTGTCGGTGATGACCAGCGCCCGTGGATGCGCCAGGCCCGGACGCGATTCGAGATCGCCCAAGTTGCCCAGGTCGAGCAGCTCCTTGTTGAGATCGAGCTCGCTCCGCAGCGCGAAAGCCTCGGTGTCGATCATGCTAATCGTGCCGTCCGCCCAGTTGGCGACGAAGAGCTGCTTTCCGGTTGGAGATAGGGCCAGACCCATGGGCTCGGAGCCGACGCCGAGGCGCCGCTCGGCAACCGTCGGGTTGTGCCGCAAATCGTCGATGCGCACGACTTGTTGGGCGTTGCGCAGCACCACGTAAGCCGTGTTGTCGTCCGCGCCGATGATCGCGGACCACGGCTCCGAGCCTTCGCCCAGCTGAATTTGCGTCGAGCTGGCGACCATCTCTTTCAAACCGCGCTCGGGCTTGATCGAGAGCACCGTGACGCTGCCGACGCTGCGGTTGGTGACGACCGCGATGCGCTCGTCGTAACTGAGAGCCACCGCGCTGCCGCTCGTACGCGCGACGTGCGCGGCGTGCGTGCCCGAATCGCCGTTGCCGCAGCCGCTGACTGACGACAACAACATGAAACAACCTACTAGGCAGGCGTAACCGCGCATGGCTCGCGCATCATACAGAAGTGCGCCGCTCGAGCAACGTGTGAGCCTGGCCGAACAGGTGAGTGTTCGGCGCGCCGGACACTGCCAGCCTGGGTGTTCGGACTCGAGGTCGAATCGATGTCTGACCTCCGCCCGAGCGCGAATTTAGGGCTGGCACGGTGTGTGCTGTATGTCTGGACGCACGCTGAGCGGATCGCTCGCGCACCACACAGGGTTTTCAGATGACTTCTATCACTCGTTCGATGTTCTCCTTCGCGACGCTGCTCCTGGCCCTTTCGGCGAACGCTTGCGCCGTTTCGGGAGCGCGCTCGGTTCAGAGCGGCGCGCTCGACAAGACCTGCGAGGGCGGCACCATCGCTTCCGTGGCCGACGCGACGCGCTTCGCCGGTTGCACGAGCGTGCACGGTAGCTTGCGGGTTTCCTCGGCTGAGCTCGAGGACTTGTCTGCGCTTTCCGGGCTGCGCCGCGTCTCGGGGACGCTGGAAATCGCCGGCAATTCGCAGCTGGACGACCTTGCCGGTCTCGAACAGCTGCAGCAGGTGGGCAGCCTTTCGATCCACGACAACGCCGAGCTCGATGACGTCGCGGGCCTCGAACAGCTGCGCCAGGCTCGCGCCGTCGTCATCAGCGACAACCCCGAGCTGACCTCGCTGCGCGGCCTTTCCGGGCTCACGCGCGTCGAGCAGCTGGTGCTCGAGCACAACGGCCTTTACCAAACCGCCGGCATGCCCAGCCTGAAGGAAGTAGGGCAGCTGGTGATCGTGAACAACCCGCGCCTCAACAGCCTGCAGGGTCTGCGCTCGCTCATGCACGCTCGCTCGGTCGAGATCCGCAAGAATCCGCGGCTGTGCGCGCGCGGCATGCTGCCCGCTTTGAGCCACGTGGACGGCGACCTCACGCTGAGCGAGAACCGCGGCCTCTCGCGGCCCGACGTGCACCAGTTGCTCGGCCGCATCGAGCACGGTGCTCTGCCGGTTGTTGCCGAGGGCGTCGCGCAGCTCGACGCGTCGCTGCACTGAAGTGTCAGGCGGCTCGCACAGGGTGTCCGAATCTTCGGACAGTCTGTTAGGGCCGCAGCACATGAGTAAAAGCTCGGTTTTCGAGGGATTAGCCAAAACGAGCCAGATGTTCGCGCCTCCGCCGGTGGCACGAGGGTTGCTCTAGCGCCCACGCTGCCGTCCTGGGATTGCGCGGCCAAGGGAGAACCAGAATGTCCGGATTGCTATCGAAGCGAACGTGGTTGGGTGGCGTGGCACTGCTGGCCGCGATGGGTGCCGCGGCGTGCGGCGATGACGACGACAGCACGGCGCCGACCGGCGGCACGAGCAGCGGCGGCAACGCCGGCTCGAACCATGGGGGCGACGGCGGCAGCAGCGCCGGAACGATGTCTCAGGCGGGCAAGACGAATGGCGGTTCCGCCGGCAAGGGCGGCACCAACGGAGGCAGTGGCGGTAGCCAGAGCCCCCTGGGCGGTCAGGGCGGCGATGGCGAGCAAGGTGGCGTGGGCGGTTCTGGGGGCGAGTTGGGCGGCGCCGGTGGTGAAGGCGGACAACCGATCAGCGAAATCGAGCAACTCAGGAAGGCGTTCTCCGGCATGTCGCCGCTGCCCGCGGTGCCAGCCGACGCCACGAACAAGTATGCGGACAGCGCGGCCGCAGCCGCGCTCGGGCAGAAGCTGTTCTTCGACAAGAAGTTCTCCGGGGCCCTCAAGGCCGACAACGACCTCGGCACCATGGGCCAAACGGGCAAGGTTTCTTGCGCCAGTTGTCACTCCGGCCCGGCCATGATCGACGAGCGCAACAACCACGAGGGTGTTGCGACCGCGACCGGCATCAACACGCGCAACGCGCCGGCCGTCGTGAACAGCGCCTTTTACACGTGGACGAATTGGGGCGCGCGCTTCTCGGCGCAGTGGGAGCTGCCGCTGGTCGTGGTCGAGAACGCCAACCTCATGGCTTTCAATCGCCTGGCGCTCGCTCATCGCATCTTCGATGCCTACAAAGACGACTACAACGCGGCGTTCGACGACGACCTGGCGCCCGAAATCGGCACCGACGCCGGACGCTTTCCGGCTATTGGCAAGCCCGGCGATGCCGCCTTCGACAACATGGCGGGAGCCGACAAGACGATCGTCAATCGCATTCTCGCCAACTACAGCAAGGCGCTTCAAGCCTACATGCGCAAGCTCGTGAGCCGCGAAGCACCCTTCGACACCTTCATGGCTGGCGACGACAACGCGCTCACGGCCGCCGAAATTCGCGGTGCCTGGCAGTTCGTCGAGCGCGGCTGCGGCAGCTGCCACAGCGGCCCCCATTTTTCCGACCAAGATTTCCACAACCTGGGCGTGCCGCAGACGGGCCTGAACGTACCGGCCACGGACGACGGGCGCTTCGCGAATACGCCGGCGCTCGTTGCGGGCACGAATCTTTTCAACCGCAATGGCGACTTCAGTGATGACAAGAACACGGGCAAGCTCGAGACGATCCCGGCCGTGCTTCCCGATACGTGGAAGGGCGTGTTCCGCACGCCGACGTTGCGCGGTGTGGCCTTGACGGCGCCCTACATGCATACCGGCCAGCTCGCGACGCTGTCGGACGTGATCGACTTCTACGCAGCGGGCGGCGGCGGCAACAAGTTGCCGACCTTCACCATCACCGCTCAAGAGAAGGCCGATCTCGTGGCCTTCCTAGGCACGCTCACGGGCAAAGCGGTGCCCAATGCACTCCTCACCGATACTTCAGCTCCTTGAGCTAAATGTGGGGCCGAGTCGGCCCGGCGGCCGTCGACGCGGTGCGCCGGGCCCGTTTTGGCGAGAGATCGCTACGATCGGAGAAGACGCTGATGTACCTTGGAGGCTCGAGCGAAGCGCCAAGGCAGATGCCGCAAGACGCCAAAGCAGGCACCGTTCTTTTAGTCGAGCCCGACAGCGCAGCGGCTGCCGCGCTCGCACAACTGCTGAAGACGCACGGGCTTTCGGTGTCCCGCGCGTCAACGGGTGCGGAAGCCATCGAGGTGCTGGAGAAAGAGCCGGCGCGAGTGGTGCTGAGCGAGCTCACGCTCCCCGACACGACGGGCGTGGATCTGTTGAAGGCGCTCGAGCGCCTTTGGCCTGGCTTGCCGGTGTTGATGATGGCCGCTAATGCTTCCGCGGCAGACGCGATGGCCGCGCTGCGCGCCGGTGCCTCCGACTTCGTGCAGAAGCCGCTCGACGCCGAGGAGCTGACGTTCGCGCTGAACAAGGCGCTCACCGTCGTCGAGCGGCGCGCCGAGCAGCCCCCGCCACCGTCGTCGCACGAACGCGCGGGCATCATCGGTGACTCACCCACCATGCGTCAGGTGTACGCGACGCTCGAGCGCGCCGCGCAGGGCACCGCCACCGTGCTCGTGCGCGGTGAGTCCGGCACCGGCAAGGAGTTGGCGGCGCGCGCCATTCACGACGCATCGCCCCGTGCTTCGGGCCCGTTCGTCAAGATCGACTGTACGTCGTTGCCCGAGCATTTGCTGGAGAGCGAGCTGTTCGGCTACGAGAAGGGCGCGTTTACGGGCGCTGTCGCGCGTAAGCCGGGCCGGGCCGAGTTGGCCGACAAAGGCACGCTTTTCCTCGACGAAATCGGTGAGCTGAGCCTGCCGCTGCAGGCCAAGCTGCTCAGGCTCCTGCAAGATCGGCAGATCGAGCGACTCGGTGGCACGAAGACGATTCCGGTGGACGTGCGCGTGGTGGCCGCGACCCATCGCGACCTCGAGAGCATGGTGGAGCGGCAACAGTTTCGCCTCGATCTGTTCTATCGCCTGAACGTGGTGCCACTCTGGTTGCCGCCGCTGCGCGCTCGCCGCGAAGACATCGACGTGCTGGTCGAGCACTTTTGCAAGCTGCTCGGACGCGCCAACGGCAAGCCGAACATCGGTATCGACCGCGACGCCGTGCGAGCGCTGCGCCAACAGCGCTGGCCCGGTAACGTGCGCCAGTTGCAGAACTTCGTCGAGCGCCTGGTGGTGCTGAGCAACGGCCCCATCATCAAAGAAGAGGACGTCCGGGCCGAGCTGTCGCGCCAAGTGCGCTTCGCGACGCAGCCCGGCACCTCGCTGCGCATGTCGCCCACCGGGCTCGCGGCTCCGTCTGCTGCCCCGCCAGTCGCTGCAGCTGCGCACGCAGCACGCGACAGCGATCCGCCGCCGGAGAGTGACCGCACATCCGTCGACGAAAAGCCGCCTGCGATGGCGACCGAAGCTCAGCCCGTCGTACCGCTCGATTTGGAGCTGCGCGCTGCCGAAAAGAAGGCGCTGGAGCGAGCGCTCACGGTAGCGAAGCACAACCGCAGCCTGGCCGCGCGCCTGCTCGGCGTGAGCCGCTCCACCTTGTACGCGAAGCTCGAAGAGCACGGCTTGCTGTGAACGGCTCAGTGTAGGCCGCTCGAGTGGCCGTCGACGCGAAGCTGAAAAACGAAATACGGCGGCAAACAGGCGCCGCCGTGCGGGGTCTTGGCGCAGACGTAGTCGTCGCGGCAGGGGTTGTCGGCGTCGCAGGCGCGGAGCCCTGCGGGAGTGACGTTGCCACGAATGCAGCCGATGAAGGGCTCGCCGCGCGCCAGGCAAGCGTTGAACGAATCCAGAATCGCGATCGCGCCACAGCGGGTGCCTGGGGCGCCGCACGTTGCCGTGCACATGCCGCCCGGAAAGCCGACGCCGCTGCGGTTACAGACCATGTCCAGGCAGCTTTCGACCGTGACCGCGCTCATGCGATCGCGCAGCGGATCGCGAGCTTGCCCGACGGCGCCCCGCTCACAGGCGTCGCCGGCCCTGCGTTCGCTGGGCAAGCACTGTCCGAGCAGGCTCGAGGGGCCGGCCTCCGTTGCGGAGCACGCCAAGCCCGGCTCACACTGCCACCCCGCGAAGCTCGCGTCGTCGGCGAGCGCGCAGGCTTCCCCATACTTGCCGCCGCCGCTCGGGCGTTCGGCGAACGGCGCGGCAAAATCCGGGACGTTGCCGTCCAGCATGGCCCGGGCGACGCGCAAGCGACGGGGTAAGTCGGCGAGCACCTGAGGCGACACGGGGAGCGCCAATGCGTTTTCGGGTGGCTGCTCGTCGCTGTCTTCGCCCAACAAATGAAATCCGGCCACGCTGCGTGCCTCGTGACAGCCCTGACAGCTCAGCTCGTCGAGCCGGCGCAGTAGCCCGGCGCTCGACTTTACGAAACGCGCGGCGCCAAAATCGCGGCCAGCCAAGAGCTTGTCGTCGAGAGCAGCAGAAAATGGTCGATTGGCGAGGCGATGCAGGCCGCGCGGCGTGACCGAGAGCGCGCGTTTGGCCAGCCATGGCTCGGGCAGCAGCGGCGTGCCCCCATCGATGCGACTAGCTTGCTCGTCCAGCCACGTAGCAAACGCCCGTTGCTGAGCCGGCGTTCGAAGCGCCTTTGCGTCGATGGTATTTTCGAGCGGCTCGGGTCGCAAGACTCCGGCCGCATCCGCTCGAAACGCGCGCAGCAGGTACTCCGCGTGTCCGCCCAGGTCGGGCCGCACCGTGGACGGCCAACGCACGAGCTGCAGATTGAGGACCACGCGCGCGTTGTTCGCAACCCGGCCGAGAGCCTCGTTTTGAAGCGGTCCGTGAGCGCGCAGCCAGGCGATTCGGGCCGCGACGCTGTCTGCTCGAGGCTCGACCCAGCGCTGCTGGGCGCTGCGGCAACCGTCGCTTCCGCGCGGCACGGGTAGCTCGACACCGATGGTCATCGGCAGCTTCGAGGCGTGCGCTTCGTCGAGCCGGTATTGCAACCTGTAGATCAAGCGCAGCTCGCCGCACGAGCCTTCGGCAAAGGCGGCACGATCGGGTCGATTGACGATGCCCGCCAACGCAAACCGCGCTTGCGGCAAGCGCAAGAAGCGCCTGTCGAACAGGCGATGGGAGAAACGACCCACGTCGACGCCAGCCAGCTTGTCCGCGCGGGTAGCGCGCGCGAGCTCGTCTTCCAGCTCTTGCACGACCGGCGCAAAGCGTCGGCTCTCTGCGAGGTGATCGTTGGAGCCCAACCCCGGCTCGACCTCGAGCAAGGTGCCGAGCGCGAGCCCGTCGTGCTCCAGCCCCAGCAGCAGCTCTGGATCGGTGATCAGCAGGGTCGGCTGCGAGGGCTCCGGACTGCTCGGGCTCGAGGGAACGGCGCTCGCCGACTCCGGCAGGGCGCTCGGCTCTGGCCGTGCTCGTGTGCCGCGAGGGTTCGATGTTTGCGCCGGTGTGGGGACCCGGCTGCAAGCGCCGAGCACGCCGAACAGCATCAACCACCCAGTCGGGGAATCAAGACGCACGAGAGGCCTGCCTCGGAGATCATCTTCGAAGCAGGCCTCCAGTCTGGCAAGCGCGATCTCGTTCGCCCTCTTTTCAGGGAGCCACCACCTGTCCGACGAACAGACCGCCCCTGGTCCAGCAGCTCGCTGGACAGCGACGCGCGCACGGCATCGAACGCTCCTGCGTCGGGTACGATGAAATCCATTTCGAGCACAGCTTGGCATATGAGCCGTGACGCTGGAGACTGGTCAACGCTCGAGCAGTTGCTGGTAGTGCTCGACGAAGGCGCGCGCGGCGCGTGGCAGGTTCTCTTGCCAATCGACGCCGGCGTTGCCGTCCGCGCCGTCCGTCACGAACTTGACTGCGCCGAATTGCGTGCCCTCCAGGTGGCAAACCTTGGCTAGCGCGTAGCCTTCCATATCGATCACGTCGCAGTCGACGAGCGGCTTACCGGTCTCGAAGCGATCACCGGTGCCGCACACGCCTTCGCGCAGCTCCGGAAACATCGGCAAGAACTCGAGCGTGGCGGGCACGTCTTCGAACGGCGTGGTGCCGAGCGCAAAGCCGAGCCCCGTCACATCCATGTCGCGCTGCACGAAGCGCCGGCACGCCACCACGCTGCCGGCAGCGAGTTTCGGGCTCCCGACCGTGCCGAAGTTCACCACCTTCGGCAACGTGCCGTGCTTCGCGCGGTGTATGGCCAACGCGCTGCCCAGCCGATATGCCGCGTTCACCTTGCCGAGCCCCGTGTACAAGACCTCCACGCCGCGCGCAGCGAACAAGCCCTGACTCTCCACTTCGAGCGCCATCACGACGAGTAGCGAAGTCACGACGGCAGTTTACCCGTTTGGGCAGACCTTGCGACTACAGCGCGTAATTCGAGGGCAAGAGGCCGCGCTTCACGAGCACGGCGATGATTTGCTGCGCCGCTTCTTCGGGGTCGTTGTTGTCGAGGGTCACGACCGCGTCGGGAGCTTTGGGGGCTTCTTCGCTGGGATGCGGGTGGCCGGGTCCGTACACGCCGCGTTGGTCGCGGCGCTTACGCGTGTCCAGCGAGGTCTTCACGTAGATTTCGACGAAGCGCTCGGGGCCGACGGCGTCGCGGATGGCGAGGCGATCGGCGATGAGCGGCGAGGCGTAGGCGAAGATCGGAATGATGCCGGCGTCCGTGCAGCGGCGCGCCAGCTCGGGCGTTTGCACCGGGCTCGACCCGTCGGGTTGCTGACCGGACGACAAGCCGTCGTCCGGATCGATCACGTAGGCCAGGCGCTTTTGGTCGAACAGGCGACGCTCGAGCGCGAAGGCGATGGCCGTCTTGCCTGAAGCCGGCAAGCCCGTGAGCCACACGGTGGCGCCCTTCTGGCCGAGGCGCTCGCTGCGCTCGTCCGGGCTCACCTGCGAGCGAGCGCGGAACGACGTCGGGCTGCGGCTGTCGTCTTCGTCTTTCTGCGGCGCGTCCGGTAAGATCATGCCGGCGGCCACGGTGTTGTTCGTGAGCGAATCGACCAGGATGAACGCGCCGGTGACGCGGTTGTCCTTGTAGGGGTCGAAATACAACGGGCGGCGGCAGGACATGGTGACGCGACCGATGTCGTTCAGCTCCAGGCGCGAGGCCTCGGTTTGCTTCAGCGTCTCGAGGTCGACCGTGAAAGCGACGTCCTCCACCTCGGCGCGCACCAGCTGCGTGGTGTGCTTCAAGAGGTAGCTCTTCTGGCGATCGAGCGCGCGCTCGCTGAGCCAAACCATCATCGCGTCGAAGCGGTGGTCGACGCGCGGCAGGTTGTTGCCGTGCACCAGCATGTCACCGCGGCTGATGTCGATCTCGTCCGCCAGCTTGATGGTGACGCTCTGGCCGCCGTGAGCCTGGTTGAGCTCGCCGTCGAAGGTGTCGATGGCGACGACCTTGCTGGTCTTGCGCGAGGGCAGCACCGTGAGCACGTCGCCCTTCTTGACGATGCCGGAGCCGATGGTGCCCGAGAAGCCGCGGTAGTTGAGATCCGGGCGCATCACGTATTGCACCGGAAAGCGGAAATCGACCAGGTTCACGTCGCTGGCGATGGGCACGTTCTCGAGGTGCTCGAGCAACGTGCCGCCGTCGTAAAACGGTGTGGACGGGCTCGGGTGCACGACGTTGTCGCCCAGCTTGGCGCTGATCGGGATGAATTTGATGCCCTTGAAGCCGAGCTTCTGGCAAAAATCGCCGAACTCTTTCTTGATGGCGTCGTACGGTTCTTGGCCGTAGTCCACCAAGTCCATCTTGTTTACGCACACGGCGATGTGCGGAATCCCGAGCAGCGACGCGATGTAAGCGTGACGGCGCGACTGCGGCAACACCCCGAGGCGCGCATCGATCAAGATGATCGCAACGTTGGCGGTCGAAGCGCCCGTGGCCATGTTGCGCGTGTACTGCACGTGGCCCGGCGTATCCGCGATGATGAACTTGCGCTTCGCGGTCGAGAAATAGCGGTAGGCAACGTCTATCGTGATGCCCTGCTCGCGCTCGGCCTTCAAACCGTCGGTAAACAAGGAGAAGTCAATCTCCATGCCTGCGCGACCGCTCGCGCGCTTCACCGCCGATAGCTGGTCTTCATAGATACCGTGCGTATCGTGAAGCAACCGCCCGATGAGCGTCGACTTGCCATCGTCCACCGAACCCACGGAGACGAACCTGAGCAGCTCCTTCTTCTGGTGCTGGTCGAGGTACCCGAGAATGTCTTTGCTGATTAACTCTTGCTCACTCATGACAACTGCAAGCTCTAGGCGGGGCGAGATTTCACAGGGAGTACGGGAGATCGAAAGTCGTGCGAGTTTTGTGGGGGGTGCGACACACGACGTAGGCCGTGACGCAACAGAGCCGTGTTGAAATTGACGATCAAACCCGCAGGTAGGTTGGTCACCCGCAGGTAGGTGACAACTTGCGCGACGTGAACGAACGCGAGCGCCTCCACCGACTTGACTTCGACGAGCAGCTCTCCGGCCACGATAAGGTCGGCGCGATACTCCTGATCGAGGATACGGCCCTTGTATGTGACGGGCAAAACACATTGGCGCTTGAAGGGCAGGTCACGAAGTATCAATTCTTCGCATAGGGCCGCCTCGTAGACACTCTCGAGTAAGCCTGGTCCGAGGAACCGATGCACCTCGATGCAAGCTGCTATGACTTGTTCAGAGACGTCCCAAGAGCGACCCTGTTGTCGCACATTCGCCAATCGGACGGGCGATGCCTGAGTTGCTCCGAAAGAACACCCAGAGCGGGTGAAACCCAGAAAACTCGCACGACTCCCGATCTCCCGATCTCCCTGTGAAAATGGAGGACGGTAGCCAGTGGCCACCCTGCCAACAGGCTCGACGAAGGGCATCAGAAGTAGCCTTCGCGCTTTTTCGTTTCCATCGAGCCTTCTTCGTCGAAGTCGATGAGGCGGCCCTGGCGTTCGCTGTACTTGGTCAGCAGCATTTCGCGGATGATGTCGGGCAGGGTGGTGGCGTGGGATTTGAGGGCGCCCGTGAGCGGGTAGCAGCCCAAGGTGCGGAAGCGCACCATCTCCATGCGCGGTTTTTCGCCGGGATTCAGGGGAAGACGGTCGTCGTCGACCATCAGCAGCGTGCCGTTGCGCTCGACGACGGGGCGCTCCGCGGCGAAGTAGAGCGGCACGATCTGGATCTTCTCCAGGTAGATGTAGAGCCAGATGTCGAGCTCGGTCCAGTTGGAGAGCGGGAAAGCGCGGATGCTCTCGCCCTTGGTGAGCTTGCCGTTGTACAGGTTCCACAGCTCGGGGCGCTGGTTCTTCGGATCCCACTGGCCGTAGCGATCGCGGAAGGAGTAGATGCGCTCCTTGGCGCGAGACTTCTCTTCGTCGCGGCGAGCCCCGCCGAAAGCCGCGTCGTAGCCGCCGTTGGCAAGCGCCTGTAGCAGCGCCTGCGTCTTCATGATCTGCGTGTATTTGTTGCTGCCGTGGTCGAACGGATTGATGCCGTCCGCCCGGCCCTGCTCGTTGGTGTGAACGAGCAAGTCCAGCCCGTGCTCTTTCGTGAACTTGTCACGGAAGGCGATCATCTCTTTGAACTTCCACTTCGTGTCGATGTGGAGCAGCGGGAACGGCAGCTTGCCTGGGTAGAAGGCCTTGCGCGCCAGGTGCGTCATCACCGCCGAGTCTTTGCCGATCGAGTACAGCATGACCGGGTTGTCGAACTCGGAGGCGACCTCGCGCAGGATGTGAATGCTCTCGGCTTCGAGCTGGCGGAGGTGGCTGAGCCGGAGCTCGAGGGCTTCGGCCGGCTGGTGCGTGCTAACGGTAGGAGCAGCCTGCATGGGGGCTCCGGGCATTTAGCACCAATTCAATCGGGATTAAGGACAATTGCCTAAATTATCGCAATTGTTGGGAAAGTTTCTGGCTCTAGGGCGGCAGGCCGACGCAATACACCACTGGTTTGGTGCCTTCGGAGAGCGTGACGAAGGCCTGGTCGTGGTCGACGAAGCCGATGGCTTCGCCCTGTTTCTCGCGCGGTGCCGGTAGGGCTCGAGGTGGTCGCGTGAGCGCCGTGAGCACCGACTCGCCCGCCGCGCGCGTGAACAACCACACCTCGTTGTAGGTGCGGACGAGGATCTTGGTGCCGTCGCGCGAGATGCTGGCGGAGGTGGGCATCGAGTTGCCAGCCAAGGGGGGCAGACCGAAGCGCAGCGTGCCGAGCAGTCGCAGCTCGCCTCCGCCTGCCGCCAGTTGCGCGGCGCTGGCCGTGAGAATCTGTGAGTGACCGTCCGGGCGTTTGCCGATCAGGTACAGATCCCCGGTCCACGGATCGATGAAGAAGGCTTCGATGTCGCAGGCGCCTTCCGGAAACGACAACACGATCGGGAAAGCTTCCGTCACGGTGAGCTTGCCGCCGCGCGCGCCGCTCGGAATTTCGGGCTCCGGGATGCGATAAAGGACGGCCTTGCGCCGCGGGATGCCGATACCGAATGACGCAAAGTTGTTGCCGGTGTCGCCCAAGTAAATGTAGGGCGCGCCGCCCGGGCCCGCGCCGATGGTGATGTCCTCGGCGTCGATCAATAGCGGCACGCTGTCTAGAACCAGCTCCGCGAGCAGCTGGCCGCGCCTGTCGATCGCGAAGAAGCGCGGCGAATCACCTGAATCGTTGTGCACGAAGAGCACGCGCGGGTCGCGCCGGCTCTCGACGACGCCCGAAACCTCGTCCAAGCGTATGTCATCGACGCGCCCGAGCTCGCGAGGCTCCGGGCCGCACGGCGGCGCAGCCAGCGCTGATGCAGCCGCCGGGACCGGCTCCGCGACGCTTGCGCCTACACTAGCGCTCGCGGGCGTGGGCGCGCTGGGTGGCGCTGGCCAGCGCGCTCCAGGCGTTGCTGCACATGCCGTGACCATGAATAAGAGAGCGAGCCGCCAAGCCATGTCGTCGGGCGAAGTTTTAGCAGGCTGTCGAGAAAGGGGCTGCGTGGCGTTGCGGATGGGCAGCCCAACCCGTCTCAGAAGCGGTCGCGCCAGCCTTCTAGGGCGGCGGTGATGGCGGCGGGCGTGACCTCGTGCGTGATGGCGGCTTTGGTTCGTGCCAGGTACTCTGGGCGCGATACTTCGTAGGCGCCGAGCGAGGCCAGGTGCTCGGTGACGAACTGCACGTCGAACACCTGGCAGCCGGCGCGGAACATCGTGTCGATCGCTACGGCGAGCGCCACTTTGGAAGCGTCCGTGACGACATGGAACATGCTTTCGGCTGCGAACAGCGCCCCGCGCCGCACGCCGTACAAGCCGCCCGCGAGCTCTCCCTCGTGCCACACCTCGAAGCTGTGCGCGTGCCCGAGCTGGTGCAGCTGCGTGTACGCCAGCATCATCTCCGGCAAGATCCAGGTGCCCCCTTCGCGGTTGGAGGCACAGCCGGAGATGACCGGCAAGAACGCGCGATCGAACGTGACCGTGAAGGTTCCGCTTCGCAGCGTGCGCCTCAAGCTGCGCGACACGTGCAGCCGCTCGCGATCCATGAGCGCGCGCGGGTTGGGGCTCCACCAAAGTGGCGGTACGCCCGCGCTGTACCAAGGGAAAACGCCCGATTCGTAAGCGAACAGCAGACGCGCTGGAGACAAATCGCCGCCTACGGCCAGCAGCCCTTCGTCATCCGAATCATTCGGATCGGGAAACGAGAGCGGGCTGCCTGGGCCGAGAAAGGTCAGGCGGCGATTGCCACGCATGCCCGCAGGGTACAGCAACTCACGACGCCACGCTCAGTGATTGTTCGCAGGTGGAGCGAGGACGAGCTCGGTCCACGTGGGAGTCCTTGGGCGCGTGGTGGACGCTCCGCCCGACTCGCACCGCGAGCTCCCAACGTGATGAAACCCCGAGCTTTCTGTAGATGGCAGCGAGCTGGTTGGCCACCGTGCGACTGGAGGTCTGGCGCGCACGCGCGATGGCGGCATTACTACGGCCGCTGAGCACGTGCACCACCACCTGGCGCTCCGCCAGCGTGAGCGACGGATCGAGATCCAGCGCTTCGATCGGCACGAACACCCAGCACAATTGCTCATTGCCGACCAGCCGCAGCTCGGGTGTGCCGGCGCGAAGCTGCGCCATCACCCGCAAGAACTCGGCGCGGCTCTTGAAACCGAGCTTGCCGATGGCAGCCTGCAAGGCTTCGCTCACCGTCGAGCAAGCCAGCGATTGCTCGATGGCGACGAATTTATTGGCCACGCCTGCTTCGGCCGCCACGAGCACGGCGCGCTCGCGTCGCCCGAGTGAGATGTGCGCGACTTCGAAGCCGAGCACGCTGCCGCCAGTGCCGTCATCCTCTCTGGAGACCAGCCGCATGCGGCCGATCAACAGCGCCTCCGCGATCCCTCTCGTGCTGTTCATACCTGCGCTACAGCACGAGGTATGCCAACGATTTTGTCCGGAACGCCGGACACTTCTGCGCGTGCGCGCGGCGCTCAGCAGGCGCGGTGCTGCGTCGGCGGGAAGATCTTGCCCGGGTTGAGCAAGCCAGCCGGATCGAACACGCGCTTCAAGTCTTTTTGCAGCGCGATCAGCTCCGGTGATTGCTCGAGCGGCAAGTACGGAGCTTTGAGCACACCGATGCCGTGCTCGCCGCTGAGCGTGCCGCGTAGCGCGATCACGCGCTCGAAAAGCATTTCGATAGCGCGCTCCACCGCCGGCATTTCGTGGTCTTCGTTCCAGAGGAAGTTGCAGTGCAGGTTGCCGTCGCCGGCGTGGCCGTAGGTCAAAGTTCGGATGCCGGTGCGTTCGCTGATTTCGCGCACGAAATCCAGCAAGGCTCCGATCTGCTGGCGCGGCACCACGACGTCTTCGCTCAGCTTTTTCTTGGTGAGCTTGCGCACCGCGTGGCTCATTTCGCGGCGGGCCGCCCACAGGCGCTCGCGCTGGGCTTCGTCCTGAGCCACCAGCACCTCGAGCGCTTTGACGTCGTCGCACACGCCGGAAATCCGCTCCGCTTGGCGCTCGACCGACGCTTCGTCGCCGTCGACCTCCATCAGGAGCATGGCGCCGGCGGCGGGATTGATGGGGTTGCCGGCGAGCCGCATGGCTTGCAGCGTTTGCGCGTCGAGCAGCTCGATGCAGCGTGGCGAAATTCCGGAAGAAATAATGGCCTGCACGGCGGCGCCCGCCTGGTTCACGTCCGTGAACAGCGTGAGCAGGGTCATCACGCTCGGCGGCTTGGGAATGAGTTGCAGCGTGGCCTGCCCGAATACCGCCAAGGTGCCTTCGCTGCCTACCAAGAGACCGGTCACGTCGTAGCCGGTGACGCCTTTGATAGTGCGGCGCCCGGCTTCGATGCGCTGGCCACCAATCAGCAACGCCTCGACGCCGAGCACGTAGTCGCGGGTGACGCCGTACTTGAAGGCGCGCGGCCCGCCTGCGTTCTCGGCGATGTTACCGCCGAGCGCGCAGGTCTTGAGCGAGTTCGGATCCGGTGGGTAGAACCAGCCTTCGGCTTCGACCGCGCGGTGCAGGTCTTCGAGAATCACGCCGGGCTCGACGACCGCCACGCCTTCCTTGCGGTCGATCTCGACGATGTTCTTCATGCCGCTGGTCGCGAGCACTATGCCGCCGGCCATCGGCACGGCGCCGCCCGTACGGCCGGTGCCGCCGGCGCGCGGGGTGATCGGTACTTCTGCCTCGCGCGCGACGGCCAGCGCCGCGAGGATGTCTTCGCGTGAGCTGGCGAGCACGACCGCGTCCGGCACTTCACCCTCGGCCTCGGATTCGTCGCGCACGAAGCGCTCGCACGAGTCGCGCCCCGTCAAAACTTTCGATGGGCCGAGGTGCTGTTCGAGGAGCAATTTGGCCTTGTCGCGTGCGCTGGCGGAAGGCCGGGGAACGTCGGGTCGAGAGAGGAGCACGCCCCGAGGGTAACCGATACGAAGGGGAGCCGCATCAACCCGGCGGCTCCGTGCGCTTGACTATGGCGACAAGCTCTGACTTTGCTTGAGGAATGCCGATGAGCCTGCGCGTCTGGCTGCTGCTCGGTTTCGCGGCTCTTTCTGCCGCCTGCAAGGATCGCGGCAGCTCGGACCAGGACTCGCGCCCATTGCCGCCGCCCGAGCCTCCTGCCTCGACGACCACAACCGCGATCGTGAATCACGAAGAAACGCCCGCACCCAAAAAGCGCCCCACGAGTCCGCGGCCCAGCGCGGAGGCAGCCGGCACCGGTACCGATGCGACAGCGCCCAGCGCCGCTCCACCCGGGGGCGAGCCGCCCAGCCCGGAGCCCGACACGAGTGTCACGGCACCGGCGGCGGTCGCTTCGGCTCCCAGCGTTCCAGCTCCCGTCCCCAGCCCGAGTGTGACGGCACCGTCTGCTGAATGACGTGTCCGAAGCTTCGGACACCCGGTGTACGCGCTGGCGGACGCCGCTCCTAACTCTTCGTCAAAACTAGCTGGCACGGCACCTGCACATGCCTGAGCAGGTGCCACATGATGTACTCACACCGTTTGCTCAACGCGGCTCGTTCACCCTTGTTCGTCAGCACATTCACCCGTTGGATCGAGGTGGACCGGCGCGACCGGAAGGCCAGAAAGCTGGCGAAGTAACCCGCAGGGGGGAAGCTCGAGTAGCATGGGGACCGGCATGAGTCGCCAAGCGGGTCGAAGTTGGTGTGTGAGCGCAGGGTTGGCTTTGGCTGCGTGGGTCTGGGCGGGCTGGGGTCACGCACAAACGGCGGCTCCCGCCGACCCGCGCACGCTCGCGCTTTCGCTCCTACGCGATGCCGAGCAGCTGAACAGCGCCGGCAACGCCGCAGGGGCGTGCCTCAAGTATCGCGACAGCGCGTCGCTGGACGCGCAGCTCGACGCGCTCTTGCCGTGGGCCAAGTGCCTCGAGAAAGACGGCAAGCTCGCCAGCGCCTTTGCCGCCTACACGGACGCAGCAGACGTCGCGCGTCGCAACGCCGACGCGCGTGGCGCCGGCGCCGAACAAGCTGCCGCGGCGCTCCGTCCGCGCGTCTCGTTTCTCACGATCGACGTGCCCGCAGATCGGCGTTTGCCGGGGCTCAGCGTGGAGCGCGACGGCTTTCGCGTCGGGAGCAGCAGCTGGGGGGTACCGTTGCCCATCGATCCGGGCCCGCACGCGATCGTCGTGCGCGCTTTTGGTTACCAAGATTTTTCGACGAGCGTCGACGTGCAAGGTGAAGGCACACAACCGGTGGTCGAAGTGCCGCTGCTCCGAAAGGCAGAGCCGCCGGCGCCCGTCGCGCCGCCCGCGCCCGCGCCCGTTGCTGCGCCGCCCGTTGCGCCCGTCGCTTCAGCCGCACCCGTCGCTTCAGCCGCACCCGTCGCTCCAGCCGCACCCGTCCCGCCGCCGGCTCCGGGGTCGCCGTGGAACGCACGACGCATCATCGCGGTTTCGGCGGCTGGCGCGAGCGTGATCGGCGCCGGGCTCGGCATTTATTTCTTGAGTGAGCGCAACAGCAAGCTCGACGAACGCGACGGCATCTGCCCCAGTGGCAAGAATTGCGAGCCCGGCACCAACGCACACCTCGCCGATCTCACGTCACAAGCGCGCGACCACCAACGCGCCGAGGTCACATGCTTCGCGCTCGCTGGTGCCGGTGCGGCGCTCGCGCTGGGCCTGTGGTTCTGGCCGCAACCTCGGCAGGGCGATCGCCAAGCGTTCGTGGCACCCGTGCTCTCGCCTTCCACGGCGGGGCTGGTGTTGGGCGGCCGCCTCTAGTACCCGGTGTCCCTACTGTTAACGCTCGAGCCTTGAGCTGGCAAATTTCTGACTCGCGACACTAGCGCTCGGCGGCGACGGCCACGCGGTCGTCCGGCGTATCTCCGCCGACCAGTATCGGCTGAATGCCGAGGCCGCGCTGGACGAGCGTGTGACACAGGTAGACGAGCGGAGTGAGGCCGATGGCGATGAACAGCTTCAGGCCGTACGCCGAGTAGATGATGTTGATGATCTTACCGGCACTCATCATGCCGCTCCACGCCACGAAGTTGATCGTGATGGTATCGATGAGCTGCGAGACCGCGGTGGAGCCGGTGGCACGCAGCCACAGCAGCCTGCCCGCCGTCACCCGCTTGAGCAGGTGAAACACGCCGATGTCCACGAACTGGCTCACCAGGTAAGCGCAGAGCGACGCGATGATCATGCGCATGGAGCCGAGGAACACGTTGTTGAACGAGGCCTCGTTCACGCCCGTCCAATCAGCGGCGTGGGTGAAAGCCGCGAACGGAATCGTGGCCGACAGGAAGATGAACGAGAATGACAGGATCGCCATGCCGAAGCCGACCAGCGTGATGAAGCGAGCGGCGCGCTGCCCGTAAAACTCGTTGAGCACGTCCGTCAGCAAAAAAGTGACCGGAAACGGCACCATGCCCACCGTGGTCGTGAACTGAAAGCCGAACAGGTTCGTCTCGATCAGCTTGCCGCCGATGATATCGCCCACCACCAGGCAGGTCGTGAAGATGCCTGCCAGCACCAAGAACAGCTTGTGGCGAGTGTCGAGGAACATGCGCGGCGGCATCCTACACTTTCCATGGGCCAAAATGGCTGCTATGGCTGGAGCGTGATCGCGCTCGGTATCGACCCTGGAACTCGCCGTTTGGGCTGGGGGGTCGTGTCGCGCACCGGAAATCGCCTCACGCACGTCGCTCACGGGGTGATCGCGCTGGACGGCGACGAATCGATCGCCTCGCGGCTCGTGGAGATCGAGAGTCAGCTGACGCGCGTGATTCGCGAGCACCGCCCCACCGTGAGCTCGGTCGAGAGCCTGTTCTTCAACAAGGACGCGCAGGCGGCGGCCAAGCTCGGGCACGCGCGCGGCGTCGTGCTGCTGTGCCTGGCGCGCGAAGGCATTCCGATTGCCGAATACGCTCCGGCCAAGATCAAACGCACCATCGCTGGTACCGGTCAGGCTGACAAACGCCAGGTCGCGCTGATGGTTCGAGCCGCGCTCGCCCTCGATGCGTTGCCCCCGGTAGACGCGTCGGATGCGCTGGCCATCGCCATGACCCACCTGCGTCTGGGCGGCTTGCTCCACGCGCTCGAGGAGGCGACCGAGGCAGCGCCCGGGCGCGCCGCCGCCGACAGCCGGGCCCGCGTTTTGCTGGCGCTGCTCGGGAAAAAGCGCCCCCGTTCGCGTTTGCCCCGCCGCCGGGCCTGAGCCATTCGCGTTAAAATAGCTCGCTTTATCAGTGAGTTAGCCGCAGAGCACGCGAAACGACCGCGGCTTGAAACTTCACTGTAAGGGAGCAAAGCTTTGCTGCGTTACAAGCATGTGCCCTTTGCTCCGTCGGACTGTTTGAGAGAGACGTCATGAAGCGACGAACGTTTGCCCTTACTGCCCTGACCCTCGCGCTGCCCCTGATCGCGGGCTCCTCGCAGGCGGAGGAACCGAAGAAGGCGCCGGCCAAGGCCGCGCCGGCCCCCGCCGCCGCCGCGGGCGAGCTTTCCGCGGACGAGATCATCAACCGCGTGCAGGCCTTCTACGACAAGACGACGACCTTCAAGGCCGGCTTCAAGCAGCGCTACGACGTCAAGGCGTACGACAAGCGCAAAGACTCGGCCGGCTCCGTGATCTTCGAGAAGCCCGGCAAGATGAGCTGGCGTTACACCAACAACGGCAACCGCGTCGTTTCGGACGGCACGGTGATCAAGATCTACGAAAAAGAAAACAAGCAGATGTACGAGCAGCCGCTGGCCAAGACGCAGTACCCGGCCGCGCTGTCGTTTTTGACCGGTCAAGGCAAGCTGAAACAAAACTTCAAGTTCTCGAAGAAGGACTCGAAGCAGATGAAGTACGAGACCGGCTACGTGCTGGAAGGGTCGCCCTTACAGCCCACGGCCGCCTACGAAAAAGTCTTCTTCTACGTGGACGCCGCCACCTACCAGGTGCGCCGCGTGCTCATCATCGATGCGCAAGGCAACCGCAACCGTTTCGACTTCGTGACCAGCGAAGTGAACACCAAGCCGCCCCAGGGCGAATTCGCGTTCACGCCCCCTGCCGGCACGCAGATCATCCGTCCCTGACGCGAAAGCGACTGCGGTCGAAACGCGGTCTTATGGTGCGAGTAGGCCGGGGGAGGGTTTGCCTGCTACGGCTTTGGGATCGCGTTCGGCGAGCTCGTAGTAGCGGATGGCGCTCGAGACGAGCTCGACCATTTTGAAGGCGGCGTCTTCTGGCATGCGGCTGAGCGCCTCGTGCTCGGCTTGCAAGGCGTCGCCGCGCTCTCCGGAGGCGTAGAGGGCGGCGGCGCGGTTGTGGAAGCAGGGCCAGCAGTCGGGCGCGCTTTCGCAGGCTTTTTGGCTGGTAGCGAGCGCGCTCGGCACGTCGTTGGAAAAGAGCTGGTACGCCGCGACCGCGTTGAGCTGCGAGCCGCTATGCGCCGACTTGCTCAGCGCCTGAATGGTTTGACCGACCATGACCGAGCGTGCGGCCTCCACCCAGGACATACCGCTCTGCGAGCTCCAATACAGGTTGAGCAAACCGTACAGGTATTCGGCGTTCTCGGGCTCCAGGTCAAGCGCACGCTGGTACAGCTCTTTGGCGCGATCGGAGTTTTGATGGATCTGATTGTAGCGACCGAGCCAAAATGCGGCCGAGGTGGCGCGCAGGTCGTTCGCCTGCTGCAGCCGCTGCAGAGCACGCCGCGCGGACTTGCCGTTCCAATCGTCGAGGCGCGCCCACAGCACCAGCACCTCGCCGTCCGTCAGTGAGTGGCGCTCGATGTGCGCGGGTAGCGGAGGTGTCGGCGCGTGGTGTTGGCGCCAGGGCATGCCCTTCTTGAGGTACTGCTGAAAATCTGCGTCGAGTTGCGCGGCGGGCACGCGACCCACGATGGCAGCGAGCGCAGCGCCTTTCTTTTGCGAGGGCGGCATGACCATCGCCAGCTGAAATTCCTGCGCGTAGCTCTGCTTGCCGTTCATCAGCATGTGCACGAGGAGCCAGGCCACGCCGTAGTTCTGCGTGCGCGCGCGCTTTTGCTCGAAGCTCGGGACCCCGCTTTCGACCGACTGCGTGCCGTAAAAACTCTGGTGGTCGAGCTGCACGATCTCGGAGGCGCGCGGCAGGCGATTGCCGGGTAGCTTTTCGTACTGGTAACATTCGAGGTCGCCCAGGCCGTCCGGCGTGCACATGTAGCGAGGATCAATCTCGCCCACGACAGGCTGTGCGTGCTCGCCGCGAATCGTCGAGTAGTAGTCGGCGAGGCCCTCGTTCAACCAGGTGGGGGTGGGACCCAGCGCGACGTGGTTGAAGCGATGCGTGAGCTCGTGCGCGAACAGCAGCCGCGCGAACGGCGAGAGGGTGCCGGACGCGATCACGGTCGGCGACGGCTCGACGTCGTTGGGCAAGGAGGTCGTGTACACGCCGCCGAAGCCCTGACCGACGAACTCGTTCATGTCCTCGTGGTGCTGGAAGATGATGGCGTCGGTCGTGAAGCTCGGCAGCTCGGCATCGGCGCCGAACACGACGCGCCCGAGCAAGCCGTACGTTTCCTCGAAGCTGGCCAGAACGCGCGCGGCCTCGTCCTCACCGATGTCGCTGCTCACTCGGAAGTGGTCGCTTTTGAGCTCGACCCAAGGCTCACCGCTCTGAGTGGGTGATTTGACGCTTTGTTGCAGGCACGAGGCCACCAGTCCGCCCGCCACCAGTGCCAACCCGAGTCGCATTCTCTTCAACATGTCCTCCCGTGGCGCGCAGGCTGCCAGAGCTTCCAGGCGGCCGCAACGGCGCTTCGGTGACGGCGGTGTTGACGTTTGCGTTACGCGGCCCGAGGGTGCGGCCGCTTGCGACGACTCTGCCTCTCATCGTTAGGGTTGGTGGTGCTCCAGAGCGTGCCGGCGCGCGCCGAACAGCCGCTGACCATCACCGTGCAGGGTGAAGAGCGACCCCAGAGCGAGGTCGCTCAGGAGCCGTTCGTGGCTACCAGCCGCGTGCGCCGGGAGCGGCTCGCCGCGCCGGCGCTGCGTGCGTCCGAGGTGCTCCGCTCCGAGCTGGGCGTGCAGATCGCGGAGGCGGGCGGGTTGGGCGCGCCGGCCACGGCTTCGATTCGCGGCGCCACGGCGGCGCAAACGCCGGTGTACCTGGGCGGAGTGCGCCTGAACGACCAGGTGGGCGGCCTCGCGGACCTGTCGACGGTTCCGCTCTGGCTCGTGGAGCGCGTCGACGTGTATCGGGGCAACGCGCCGTTCGAAGCGGACGCCTGGGGCATGGGCGGTGCCATTTTCTTCGAGCCCAAGCGGCCGCGCCGTACGGAGGTGGCGGCGGGCGGCACCTGGGGCAGCTTCGGCACGCGCGCCGGCTACGGTTACGTGGCGCTCGGCAATGAGCGCGCGGGCGTGCTGTTCGGCTTGTCGGCGGAGCGAGCCGACAATGACTACACCTTCCGCGACAACCGCGGCACCTTGTTCTTCGGCGGTGACGATAGCCAGCAGCGACGCCGCAACGCGGACACGAGCCTGCGTGACATGTGGATCGTGGCCCGCGCACGCCCGAGCGAGCGCGTGCGCCTGGAACTTTTGGCCAACGACGTGGCGCGCGAGCAGGGGGTACCCAAGCTGGCGCTGGTGCCGTCGCTCGAGGCGCGCGCAGAGCTGTCGCGCACCTTGCTGGCGCTGACGGCGCGGCTCGGGCTCGGCGCAGCGGCGCGGCAGGTGCTCACGCTGCGCTCGGCGTGGCTCGACGGCGGTACCGCGGTGCACGACCCTCTGCGGGAGCTCGGCACGTTGAGCACGGAGACCGAGCTGCTGGGGCGACGCGCCGAGCAACGTGCCGCGCTCGAGCTGCCGCTGAGCGAACGTTGGGGACTCGAGCTGTCGGCGGACGGCAACGTCGAGACTTTGCGGCGCAGTGACGACGAGGCCGTCACCGCCGCCAAGCTGGCCGAGCTGCGCGGCGCCGGTCGCCTGAAGTTTCGAGCCACCGACCAGCTTCAGGTGTACGGGCTGGTAGGCAGCGCGTGCCGCACCACCCGACCCGGGCCGGGCGACTGCGACGGCAGCTCGCCGACGGGGCGTGTCGGCGCTGGCTACGCAGGCAAGGGTTACGCGTTGTTCGTCAACTTCGGCCGCTACCAACGCCCGCCCACGTTGGGAGAGCTGTACGGCGCGGGCCTTTTGGTGCGTGGTAACAGCCAGCTACGGCCCGAGCAGGGGTTGTCGGCGGACGTGGGCGCGCGCGCCGTTTGGCAAAGCGGCGCGTTCAAGCTGAGCGGCGAGGCAGGCGCGTTCGTGCGCAGCGCGAAGGATCTGGTGGCTTACGCGCGCTCTTCACAAGGTTACGTGGTGCCGCGGAACGTGGACGAGGCGCGCGTCAGCGGGCTCGAGATCGGTGCCGCTGTTCGCGCTTACGACCACGCGGAGCTGGGCTGCAACGCGACGCTGCTGGATCCGCGCGATACGAGCCGCGAGCGCCACACCAAGAACGACTACTTGCCGTTCACCTCTCGCTTGGTGCTGGCGCCTCGTCTCGCGCTCACGACCGGCGAGCTCGACTGGGTCGTGCAGCGCGCCGACCTCAGCGCCGATTTGACGTACTTGTCGAATCGCTTCGCGGACGCGGCCGGCTTGATCATCATCCCCGACCAGACGACGCTCGGGCTCACGGCTTCTGTCACGTTCTGGCGCGGCGCGCTGGTCAGCCGCGCGCGTGTGGCCAACGCGTTCAACGCCGAGCGCTTCGATATCGTCGGCTACCCCCTACCGGGCCGCAGCGTTTACGGCTCGCTGGAGCTGCGCGCACCATGACGCTGCCCAGTCGGTGGTCGACACTCGAAGGTGCGAAGAAGAAGGCAACGTTGGTCGCCGGCTGCGCGCTCTCGATGGGTTGCAACTTCACGCCCGCCGGCACGACGGGTGGCGCCGATTTGCCGAGTCGAGGCGAGTGCCCGCGCGGTCTGGCTTTGGTTTCGAGCGACTACCAGTCGAGCGAGATCGCGCTGCTGACGCCGGAAGGCTCCGTTGCGAGCTCTGCGTTTCTGTCCAGCGCTTCCACCCGCGCGTCGGGTTTGGCGGCGCCGCTCTCGGGCGATATCGGGCTGGCTTCGGCGCGCCCCGGCGCGGAAGAGCTGGTCGTCGTCGATCGCTTCGGCACCAACGTGCTCACCTTCGTGGACACGCGCACCAGCCTGGTGCGCGCACAGTTGCCGGTCGGTACCGGGTTCGAGGCCAACCCGCAGCAATACCTGGAGCTGGACGAGCGCCACGCCTTCGTACCGCGCCTGGGGGAAAACCAGCTCCCGGGGCGCGAGCCCTTCGATTCGGGCAGCGACGTGCTCGTCGTCGATCCCAGCGCGGCCGCCATCATCGACGCCGTCCCGTTGCCCCGCAAAAAAGGCTACTTGCCGAATCCGTCGGCCATCGCCCACGTGGGCGACGACTTGCTGGTGACGCTCGTGCACGCGAACGCCGACTTCAGTGACATGGCGGACAGCGAGCTCGTGGCGATTTCGACTTCGACCCTGGGCGTGCGTTACCGCCTACCGCTCGAGGGCTTGAAGAACTGTGGCCGCGCCGAGCTCCTGCCTAGCCGGCAGCGCCTCGTGCTCGCCTGCTCGTCCTTCCTGGATCGCAAGGGAAAGGCGGCGGATCCGTCGGCGTCCGGGCTGGTCGTATTTGACCTCCGAGAGGATCCGCCCGTCGAGGTGCGGCGCTTCACGGCGCTCGAGCTCGTGGGCCAAGCGCTGCAGCGCAGTGTCGAGGTCGTGACCGAGCACACCGTGTTGATCAAGACGCAGACGGCGCTCGGAGCCGGGCAAGACAATCAGCTTTACGCGCTGAACCTGCAGACGAGCGCCACCACCCTGTTGGCGACGGCGCAGCACTCCGAGGCGGGCCGCGGCTATGGCATCGCGCTCGGTGGCATGAGCTGCCAGAGGCAATGTGGCGACCTGTGCTTCGTGACCGACGCTTCGCGCGCCAAGCTGCTCACGTTTCGGGTCGAAGGCGAGAAGCTGAGCCCCGCCGCTGACGTGGCGACGGACGGCGCCGGTTTGCCGCCGACGAGCCTCGAGCCGCTCTTTTGAGCCTTCAGACCGCGCGCAGCCGGACTCGGAACACCGCGCCGCGCTCGCTCGGACCAAGGCTGAGCGTGCCGCCCATGCGCGACACGGCGTGCCGCACCAAGACCAGGCCCAGGCCGGTACCGCGCTCGCCTTTGGTCGTGAAAAACGGCTCGAAAATGCGCTGTCGCAAGGCCGGCGGCACGCCGGGCCCGTTGTCGCGCACCGAAATGCGCGCTTCTCCCGAGGCCAGGTACACGCGCACGAGCACGTGGCGTTTCTCCTGACCCTGCGTCGCGTCGAGCGCGTTTTGCACCAGGTTGGCGACCACTTGCTCGAGCAGCGCCGCGTTGCCCCAGCCGCGTACGGAATGCTCGCCGGCGATCTCGATGCGCGTATCGTGCGGCCGCATCGACGCGACGGCGCGCTCGGCCACGCTCCACAGATCGACCTTCTCCAGCACGGGTGGCGCGCCTTTGATCAGCGCGGACACGGCTGTCATCACGTCTTGGATGCGCCGGAGCGCGATCACGGTGTCGTCGATGGTGCCGCGGCGGTCTTCTTCGCTGAGCTGGGTGATGGCGCTTTCGCGCAGGCACTCCACGTTGGCCAGCGCGGCCGCGAGCGGATTTCTGATTTCGTGCCCGATCGTGGCGAGCACGCTCTCGATCAGCGGCGGCGGCACGCTCGGGCGCTCGCGGTCGAACACGTCGCGCGAGCGATACATTTCTTGCTGCGCTCGGAAGCGCTGCAAGCAAGTCATCACGTCTTCCGAGATCAGCGGCCGCTGCAGCGTGAGCTGCGCGCCGGCAGCTACCGCTTCGCTTTCGCGCTCACCCGGCGCCAGCGCCACGATCGCTTGCAGCGTGATGCCGTGCGCGTTGATGCGCCGCAAAAAGTCGAGCGCTCCGGGCGCTTTCGAATCCAAAATGGCCAAGCGCGGCACGTACCCGCTGGCCTCGGCGGTGGTCACGTCGCTGATCGGTACGGCGCTGAAGCCCTCGCTGTCGATGGCGCGAATGAGCGGAGCGATGTCCGGACCCGGCTGAAGGTAGAGCAACACCGACGAGTCCGAGAGCTGGAACACGCCGCTATCGGCCTCATCGCCCGGAAAGTCGTGCGGATGGAGCGAAGCCGGGCGGAACGGCTTCGGTAGACTCTTGGGGGTGCTCTCCATCGGGCTCTGGACAGCCTTCAATACGGCCGTCTGCCAGCTGGCGTTAGGGCCGCTCTGCGGAGGGGAGGCCCGCGGTTGCGCCCGACCGTCTCATTTTGAGGCGAGCCCGCCGCCGCCGGGGCGGATTTGGTGTAAATGCGGCGCTGCTGATGATCGACGAGAACGCGTTCGGGCTGCTCATCTCCTATTACGACATCGAGGACGACGAGTACCGCGGTGAGCGCGACGAATTCATCGAACGCTACGCCACGTTCAGCGCGCTGATCCGCGACCGACTGACCGAAAGACCGCCGGGCGCGTCGGTACGCGCCATCGACCTGGGCTACGCCTTCTACATCGAGCTGCCGGACGGCGAGCACGGCGACCTGATCGGCTGGCTGCGCGAGATGCGCGCGACGCTGAGCGAACACGACTTCAACAGCGCTGGCCTGCTCACCCACGGCAGCTGCTGGGTCGACCCTGGAGATCCGCGCCCCGATGTCGTGGATTGTGGCAGCGTGAAGCTGTTTCGCGCTTCACGCCCCAGCGAGCCGCTACGCCGCTCGCTTTTGGCCGAAGCGGCGACGCACGGCGACGAAGAAGCCGGCATCGACGGCTGGGGACCGGGCCTGTACTTCGACCTGGAGGCGGTCGAGGCGCTGGGGCGAAAGCTCAAAAATACGCCGACGATCTTGCGCGCTGGCGGAGCCGAGTTCTTTCGCGCCGGTTCTTGAGCTATGCCGGGCGCGTGACGAGCCCGCTGCGCATCGGTGTTTTGGCTTCTGGCGAGGGTACGACGCTGCAGGCGGTTTTGGACGCCAGCGCGGCGGGCCAAATTGCCGCCGTGGTCGTGACGGTGGTCAGCAACAACTCGGATTCTGGTGCGCTGCGTCGCGCGCGGAGCGCCGGAGCGCGTGCCCTGCACCTTTCCGGGAAAACGCACCCGGAGCCAGGCGCCTTGGACTCGACCATCATCGCCGAGCTCTCCCGCGACGGCGTGGAGGTGATCCTGCTCGCCGGCTACATGAAGAAGCTGGGCCCTGCGCTGCTCGAGCACTACCGCGGCCGCATCATCAACACGCACCCGGCGCTCTTGCCCAAGTTCGGGGGCCACGGCATGTACGGCATGAACGTGCACCGGGCCGTGTTGGCTGCGGGTGAGCGCGAGTCGGGAGCAAGCGTGCACCTGGTCGAGGCCGAGTACGACACCGGGCGCGTGCTCTCGCAAGCCGCCGTGCCGGTGGAGCCGAACGACACGCCCGACACGCTCGCGGCGCGCGTGCAAGAACGTGAACGACGCCTGGTCGTGTCCGTGCTCGGGCAAATCGCGGACGGTGCGCTCGCGCTCGAAGGGTTGCCGAAGCGCGGCTAGGCTGGGCGGCGATGCGGGACGTGCGCCTGGTCGGATTCCTGAATGGGTTTACGGCTCCGTTCGGCGCTGCGCGGGCGCTCGCGCTGCTGCCGCGCGCTTGGCCGTTCGCGCTGGTGCCGGCGGCGGTGTTCATGTTGCTAGAGGCCGCGTTCATCGGCGTTTCTTGGGAGTATCTGAAGCCGTGGGCCACAACACAGGCGGGCCACGCCAGTTGGGTGCCGCATTGGTTGGGCTCGGGCGTGGGCGTGATGGCAGTGCTCCTGGCAGCCCTGATCGGGTGGTTCGCGGCGGCGCTGCTCGCTCCGGCGGTCAGCGCTCCCGCGCTCGAGCGGCTCGTCGGTTTGGTCGAGGGTGAGCTGCGCGTGCCGGCGCGCGAACCACTTGGTTTCTTGGCCGAGCTGGGCTGCGGCGTGCGCTCGATGCTTTTCAGCTTGAGCCTCACCTTGCCGCTCGTGGTGGTGCTCACGCTGCTCGAGATCGTGGTGCCGCCGCTGGCGGCGATCACGACGCCGCTCAAGTTGCTGCTCGGGGCGCTAGGCGTGGCTTGGGGGCTGTTCGATTATCCGCTCACCTTGCGCGGCATCCGCGCGCGCGAGCGCTTCGGCTTCGTGGTGCAGCACTTTTCGGTCGTGCTCGGCTTTGGCCTGGCGTTCACGCTCGTTTTCTGGCTGCCGTGTTTCGGCATTTTGATGCTACCGGTCGGCGTGATCGCGGCGACGCGGCTCTATTGGCAGATTCGCGCGGGCGCTCAATAGTCGGCGAGCCTACAGCCCTGCCACATCCAGCGCAGATCGTTGGGAAAGCCCATGGAGGATTGATCGGGCGGGTAGTGACCACCCGTGCCCGTCATGAGCCGCACCGGGTAACCCTTGGCGGCCAGCACCATCTCCATCTGCTTGCTGTACTCGAGCCAGTTACCGCGCGCGTCCGAGAGGTCGTTCGTGCCGCTCGTGAGCGTGACGCGAAAGCCCTTGTTCTCGGTGTTGGGCACGAGCGCCGCGTAGTCCACGCCGTGATCTTTGGCGGCCGGAAAGCTCGTGTTGTGCCCGATGAACTTGTGAAAAATCGGACGATTCCACATCACGGTGAAGCTCTGAGCGGCGCCTGCCGAGAAGCCGACCGCCAGCCACGCTTCTGGATCTTGCACCACGTCGTATTTGCCGCTGATGACGGCGGGTAGAAGCTCCTCGGTCACGAAGCGCGCGTACTTGTCGCTGGCGTCGTCGTAAATGACGACGCGCTCGTCATCGCACTTTTGCATGCACACATCGACGAACAGGCCGATGGTGACGGGAACGGAGCCTTCGGCGATCAGGTTGTCCATCACCACGTTGGTGAAGAACTTGGCTTCAGTCGCCTGCCCGCCCAAGTAATGGCTCGGGCCGTCTTCCACCAGCATGAAGGCGGCGCGCTGGCCCGGCTTGTATTGCGCGGGCACGTAGATGCGATAGCCGAAGATGTGGTTGTCGTAGATCTTGCTTTGGAACGGCGTCAGCGGCGTGAGGGTGCCAGTCGGCACGTTGGGCATGGCGTTCGCCTCGGGCGGCTTGCCATACGGTTCCGGTTGGTCGTGCACGCCATTGCCGTCGCCCGTGGGCGTACAGGTGATGCCACTTGCTGCCATGCCAGCGCTGCCGCCGCTCGGCGTTGCACCGGCGCTGCCGCCCGTGCCGGCAGTCGTCCCCGAGCCGCCGCCGCCCGCGTCGTTGCCACCACCGGCAACACTCGCCGAGCCCGAGGTGCTCGCGCTGCCGCCGGTACCGGCCGTGGATGCGGCGCCCCCGTTCGTCGCCGAGCCGCTGCTACCGCCGGTGGCCGGCGGCCCGCCAGCGCTGGGCGGGCTGCTGCAGGCAAAAAGGGAGAGAACAGCGGACGAAAAAGCGAGCCTGAGGCTCGACGCGGCGGGCACGAAAGCTTGATGTCCGAGCGCATGCAGCTTGCTCACGCCTTCAACCGCGAGGGTGACCGAAAATCTTCTAGGCCCTGTTCCAGCCCACCTTGAGCTAAAAACGCACATTCACCTACGAGACCTGATCGAGCTCCAACGGCGCTGCCATGGGAAAAATCGCCTCGCGCAAAGCGTGGGAGACGGCTTCCTCTATCTTAAAAATCCTTTCTTCCGTCGCATCCGCGACGCGGCCGTTGCGGCTGGCTTTCGCTACACGCTCGACGACGCCGGCGCCTACTACGGCTTTCCGCTCATCCACCTCGACACGATCCTGAGCCGCCGGCAGATCCCGTACAGGCCGAGCTTCACCGCGCTCGAGCACCTCGAGCAGTGCCGGCCCGGTTTCTTCACGCTGGCCGACTTGCAGAAGAACCGACCGGCGCCGAACTACCTGCTGCACGAGTCCGCCCACGCGGTGGCGTTCCACGCGCTGTTCGGTCGGCCCGAGAATGTCGCTGGCGCGCTCTCCGAACCCGGTGCGCTCGTGCAGCTGATGCTCGGCGAGTCCTTCGCGATGACCAGCGAGTACTTTGCGGCTTGTGCCGTGCAGGGCAATCCGCACTCCTGGTTCTTCTCGATCAGCTCGTACCGCCATCGCACCCAAAAGAAGAAAGCCGTCGGCGAGCTCGTCACCCGCTATGGCTTCGATTTCGTTGCGCGCTCGGTGCTGCTCGCCTTCCTGTACAACAACTTCCTCGTCGATCGCCTGAGCCGCAAACAGCTCGCCGCCCTCGTCGAGCTCGCCGATCCCGCGCTCGCGCGTCGCCTGGCTGCGCCCGCGCTGCGCCAGCTCGCCTCCGCCCTCAACGGCCTGATGGTGATGAGCCCCGAGTTCCGCTACGACACCTCGCGCCTCTTCCTGACCATGTTCGGCCGCTCCCGCAACATCCGCCGCGAGCTCTCCGCCGATCCGCTCGCGCTACTAACCGCGACCCCCGCCGCTCAGCGCGCCGCCTGGCGCCTCGTCGAGATACTGGGCCAATAGGGTCTGCCAACCTGCAGGTACTCGACACGAGATGCCACCACGAATCAGAAATCGCGGCGTCCGCGAGCCGCTTCGCAGTCGCGATCCCATGGCGGCGTGTCCCCAGTTCCATCGCCAAGAAAGTTCTTCCGAACGTAAGAGCTTGGGTGAACGCGCGATGCGCTTCGGCACCCCAGGTATCATCGGACGTCCACGAAGATCCTTACGAGCGTAAGAACTTTCTGTGCGCGTGAAAGGTGAGTGGGCGTCCTCAGTCGTTGGACCCTCGTACGTGCAATGCAGCGCTCGCCGTGACGCGAGAACGCCTTCGCCGGGGCCGCGATGGGCAGCGCCTTCTTGACGGCACGACAGTTGCTGGATCGTTCGGCACGGCGCTGAACGATGGCGTCGGGTGCTCGAGATGTGGCGCCGAGTCTCAGGCGCGGCTGTTTTGTCGATCCCACGGAGAGTTTGGAGCTCACCATGAAAGCTGTTGTTCTGACCGGATATGGCGACGTGGAGAAGCTGGAGCTGCAGGAGGTCGATGAGCCGCAGCCGGGGCGGCGTCAGATTAAGGTGAAGGTGGCGGGGGCGAGCGTGAACCCGGTAGATTGGAAGATTCGTCGCGGTGACATGCGCGCCATGTTGCCGCTGCAACTGCCGACCATTTTGGGGCGTGACGTTTCAGGCGAGGTGGTAGCGGTGGGGCCCGACGTACACGAATTTTCGGTCGGCGATCGGGTGATGGGGCTGGTGGAGCACGGCTATGCGGAGCTGGTGGTGGGGTCGGTCGAAGCGTTCGCCAAATTGCCGCCCCAGCTGGAGCTGCATCGCGCTGCGGCGTTGCCGCTCGTCGGCCTGACGGGGATGGAGCTGGTCGAAGAGGCAGTCGATGCGCGCGCTGGCGAGCGCGTGCTGGTGACGGGCGCGGTCGGCAGTGTGGGGCGCGTGGCGGTGTTCGCGGCAAAGAAGCGCGGCGCGCAGGTGATCGCGGCGGTGCGTGAGCGCCAGCTCGAGGAAGCGGAAAAGCTCGAGGTCGATCACATCATCGCGGTGGACCGGCCGAGCGAGATCCGGCGCTTGCGCCCGGTCGACGCGATTGCCGACACCGTCAACGGCAAGGTCGTCGCGTCGCTGCTGGACAAAGTGAAGCCGGGCGGTGTCGTCGGCACCGTGCTCGCACCTCCGCCCGGAGCGGAAGAGCAAGGCCTGCGGGTGCACGCGATGCTGGCTCACGCCGACCCCGAGCGGCTGCGGACGATTGGTGACGCGGTCGTGAAGGGCGAGCTGGTGTTGCCCGTGGACCGGCGATTTCCCTTGAGTCAGGCCCAAGCGGCTCAACAGCTGGCGGAAGCTGGCGGTATCGGAAAGGTGCTGTTGGTGCCTGGCGACGGGGCGCTGACTGAGCAATAGTCCGGGGCGTGGAGCTGACGACCCTCGCCCTATTGCTCGCGCAAATTGCGGCGATTCTCTTGCTGTCGCGGGCGCTGAGCGTGGTGACGCGGGCGCTGGGGCAGCCGCTGGTGATGGCCGAGATGCTGGCCGGCATCTTGCTCGGGCCATCGCTGCTCGGTCAGCTCGCGCCCCACGTCATGGATACGTTGTTTCCCGCGGCCTCGATGCCGGTGCTCAAGACGCTGAGCCAGCTCGGGCTCGTCTTGTTCATGTTCGTGATTGGGCTGGAGTTGGATCCCAAGTTGCTCAAAGAGCGACGCGGTTCCTCGGTGTTGATCAGCCACGCCAGCATCTTCGCGCCGTTCGTGTTGGGGCTCGGCGCTGCCTGGTGGCTGCACGCGCGCTACGCGCCGGCCGGGGTGGGCTTCTTGCCGTTTGCGCTGTTTTGCGGCACCGCCATGAGTGTCACGGCGTTTCCGGTACTGGCGCGAATCCTCACCGAAAATGGGCTGGTGCACACGCGCATCGGCGCCATTGCGATCGCCTGTGCAGCGGTCGATGACGTGACGGCCTGGTGCATGCTCGCGTTCGTGGTCGCGATCGCGCGCGCCCATGGCTTGAGTGAAGCGGGGCTCACGGCTGGGCTTGCTGCCGTGTTCGTGCTCGTCATGCTGTTCGTGGCGCGGCCGCTCCTCAAACGGCTGAGCGCCCGCCTATTGGTCAGCGGCGAGCTTTCTTCGGCGCATCTCGTCTTCGTGCTGCTGCTGCTGCTGGCCTCGGCTGGGATCACCGAGCTGATCGGCATTCACGCGCTGTTCGGCGCCTTCTTGTTGGGCACGGTTTTGCCGCGTGACGGCGGCTTTGCCAAGCTGCTCATCGCCAAGCTGGAGGCGGTGTCGGTGCTGCTGCTGTTGCCGCTATTCTTCGCCTTCAGCGGGCTGCGTACACGGGTTGGCCTGGTGAGTGGAGTCGGCGATTGGCTGGTGGTGCTGGGCATCGTCGGTTTGGCGACGCTCGGTAAATTCGGTGGCAGCACGCTGGCGGCGCGCCTCACAGGACTGGGCTGGCGTGAAGCCAACGCGATCGGCGTACTGATGAACACCCGCGGCCTCATGGAGCTCATCGTGCTCAACGTGGGTATGGACTTGGGCGTGATCAGCCCGACCATGTTCACGATGCTGGTCTTGATGGCGCTGATCACCACCTTTGCGACCACGCCCATCTTGCATTGGGTTTACCCTGAGCCTGAAGCGCTGCGCCAGACCGAGGCCGCGCTGCTCACGCGGACTTGAGCTGCGCCAAAACCTCGCGGGTGAGCGGCTCGCTGTACGGGTCGTCGTCGAATTGACCTGGCGCCCAGCCCAGCAAGAAGCGGTAGAAGTCCACCCACGCCAGCGGAAATAGCTCGCGCCACTCGCGCTCCACCGCCGCGGCGTCCGCTTGCGGCGCAAGGGTCGCGAGCGCCTCGCGAAGCTCGCGGAAATAGTCGTCCAAGTAGCTGGGGACGAGCGTCGAGCAGGCGCGCGGCGCCACGACTCCGCTCAACAAGTAGGCGACGTCTTTGACGCCCGCGCCGCCGCCCGCGTACTGAAAGTCGACCAGCGCCACCTCGTCGCGGTCGGGCGCGAAGCAGACGTTTTCGAGCTTGGCGTCGCCGTGGACCAGAGTCTTGAAGCGCGCGGCGTTCAGGTGCGCGTCGATGCGGCTGGCGGTCGCTTTTAGCGGCCGGTGGCGCAGCCGCGCTAGCTCGTCGGGGCGGGTCGACAATTGCCAATACGTGCCGACCTTCCACAAACCCTCCGGCGGAGTGCCCAGAAAACGCGCGTGAAAGCGCGCCAGCCAGCGCAGTGTCGCGGCAATCTCCGGCGCCTGCGCGTGAGCGCGTCGCTGCCCGAAGCCGCTGGCGTCCAAGTCTTCGAGCACGAACAACCAGCCGCCGTCGCGCTGCTCGAGCGCCAAAGGTCGCGGCACTGAACACACCGGGGGCTCCGCACAACGCTCGGCGAAGCGCGCGTAGAAAGCACGCTCGACATCGTACGAGCGCAGCTTGCGCCGGTGGGACACGCTCGTGTCGTCGCGCGGGGGACGCACGACCTTGACCACGACGCTCGTCTCTTGGCTACCGCGCAAAAGCTGCGCGCGCCAGAGCTCGCCGTAGCCGCCCCAAAGCGATTGCAAACGGCCGCCCAGCTCCACCTTTTCGGCTTGGGTGGCGCGCGCGATGCGCTCGGTCAATTCGGCCGGCGCGAGTTTGCCGGAGGCGTTCGGGGGCAAAGTGACAGCAGCCTGTAGCACGCTTGCGCAACACCTCGAAATCTCGCACATTGCCCATGGTTTGAGCGACGGACGCATCATCGTAGTGGGTGCCGGGCTTGCCGGTCTCGCGGCGGCGGCTCGGCTGGTCAAGGCTGGCCGGCAAGTGCTCGTGCTCGACGCATCCGAGCGCGCAGGCGGGCAGATCCATACGGTTCGCGCAGAGGGGCTCGTCGTCGAGCTCGGCGCCGAAGGCTTCGTGGCGCGCAGCCAAGCGTTGCCGGCGCTGTGTGGGCTGCTCGGTATCGAGAGCGCGCTGGTCGATCAGCTCACCACGGACACCTACTCGCTCGAAGAGTCGGGCCTCGTGCTCCTGCCGCCCGGAGAAGCCGCGCGTCGCCTCGGCTTTCAAGTACCGGTAGAAGAGCTGGGGCGCGGTATCCGCTCGCTCGCGCAAGGCATGGGCCAGCTCATCGAGGCGCTGCTTGGCGCGGTCGGTGCACAACATATCCGTTTGGCCTGCGGCGTCCGGCAGATTTCGCGCGACAAGCAAGGCTTGCTGGTCGAGCTCGGCGACGGCCAGCGCGAGCGCGCGGCGGACGTCGTGTTGGCGACGCCGGCTCGCACGGCCAGCCTGCTCACGGCGCCGCTCGGCGTGCCTGAAGTAGCGCCGCTCGCGAGCGCTCCGCTGCTCTCGAACGTGAGCGTGAACTTGCAGTACCGTCGCGACCAAATTGCGAGCTATCCGCCGGGCAGCGGCGTGATCTTTCCGGATAGCTTTGCCAGCGTCGGTTTGCGCGCGCTGAGCATCGTGGAGCACAAGTTCGCTGGTCGCGCGCCGGCCGGTTGCTCGCTCTTGCGCGTCTTCTTTCGCCCCCACGACGACGCGCTGCGCACCTGGACGGATGAGCGCTTCGCGGCCGAAGCAGCCGCTGCCATCGCCCGCGTTTTGGGCGTCCAGGGCGTGCCCGCGCAAACTTGGGTCTCGCGCTGGGCGGACGCGCTGCCCGTCTTCTCGGCGGAGCACCGCGCCCAGGTTGCCGCCGCCGATCGGGCGCTGCAAGAGCTCCACGTGCACGTCAGCGGTTCGGCATTTCACGGCGCCGGTATCGACGCAGCCGTAGCTTCCGCCGAAATTGTCGCAGCGCGTCTCGGCGCCGCCGCCCCGCTCGGCGCACCGAGCCCATAAAGCCATCGACAGCGCTGCTGCGCCGGTACAGCATGCGCGCGATGTCCGACGGATTCAGCTGGTCCGAAGCGCGCGAGCCGCACGCCGAACGGCGTCGTCGCATGCTTCAGCTGTACCCGCAGATCAAAGAGCTCTACGGCCCGTGCCCGCGCACCAAATACGTGTGCACCGCGCTGGTGCTCGGGCAGCTGGGCCTGGCGTTTGCGCTGCGCGGAGCGCCGTGGTGGCTCGTCATTTTGGTGGCCTACGCGGTGGGCGGCGTCATCAACCAGGCGCTCTTGCTCGCGATTCACGAGCTGAGCCACAACCTGGCTTTCAAGAAGCCGTGGCACAATCGCGCTTTCGGCCTGTTCATCAACTTGCCGGTCGGCGCGCCCGTGGCGGAGACTTTTCGCTACTACCACCTGCTGCATCACACCCATCAGGGTGACGAGCGACTCGATACGGACCTGCCCACCGAAACGGAAGGGCGGCTGCTCCGGTTCTGGCCCCTGAAACTGGTCTGGTTGAGCTGCCAGGGCCTGGCCTACGCGCTGCGGCCGCTGTTCGTGCACCCCAAAAAGCCGAGCGCGGCGGAGCTGCTCAATCTGGGTCTGCAGGTGGCGTTCAACGTCGCCGTGTTTTATTTTTGGGGCGGCAAGGCGCTCGCCTACTTGCCGATCAGCTCGCTGATCGTGATGGGGCTGCATCCCATCGCCGGCCACTACATTTCGGAGCACTACGTATTCCAGCCCGGGCAAGAGACGTACTCGTACTACGGCCCGCTCAACGCGCTGGCTTTCAATGTCGGGTACCACAACGAGCACCACGACTTTCCGTACATTCCAGGCTCGCGCCTGGCACGGTTACGCGCGCTCGCCCCGGAGTTTTACGATTCGCTCTACAGTCACCGTTCGTGGGCGCTCACGCTGTGGCGCTTCGTCACCGAGCCCGCGATGGGCGGCTACAATCGCATCAAGCGGCGTCGCGGGACGGCCGCTGACGTTTCGCCCTGACGCGGCGCCCGCCAAAGGCGCCGGCTGTACCGAGCGCCGCCAGGAGCCAGCCACTCGCGGACCTGGAGCGCGGCAGCGCGATGCTGCAACCGCTGCTGTCGTTGCTCTGGCCGCTGCCGAAAGCCGGATTAGCGCCGCTGCCGGCGTTGCCCGCCATGCCCGCGACGGCTGAAGTACCCGCTGTGCCGGTGCCCGCGCCGCCGGTCGGCGCCGGATCGACGCCCACGAAGGCGCCGCCCGTACCCGCGCTCGGATCCGCGCCCATGCCGCCAGCCGGAGCGCCGCCGGTCCCCGCGGTTGCGGCACCAGCGGCGCCGCCAGTTGCCGCGCCGCCCGCGCCTGCGCCGCCACTGCCGCCCGCGCCGCTCCCGCCGTCGTCGAGACCGCCGCCGGGTAGCTCGAGCGAAAACTGAATGTAGTCGTAGTTGAGGTGCATCGACTTGGCCGAGAACTGCAGCACCTGCAAGCCTGCTTCGAGATCGACCGTGGCGAAATCAGGAGCGGCGACCCAGTTGTGGTAGCCGCCGGTCCCGGGCAGCTTCACGTCGGCTTTGAGCACGTCGTTGAACGAGATTTGGAACTTGATCGCGTCGGCGCCGCCTGGCTCGGACGCCCAAACGGAGCTGAGGTGGTATTTGCCGGCCTTGCTGACGTTGACGGTGAGCTTCACCCAGTCCACCGCGTGCGTGTAGCCGATGTAAATCGACTGCGGCATCGCGTCGCTCGGGTACTTCTGGCCCATCATCGGGCCCATCGTGTAGGTGTCGACCTCGGTGCCCTGGTTGGTCAGGCACAGCTGCGGATGCGGCAGGTCGTTGCGGTAGTCGTTGGCGGCGCAGCCACCGACGCCGAAATTGCCGGTGTGGTCGTCGACACGCCAGGCGACGTCTTGCCCGCCTTCGTCGAAGTTTTCGAATTCGACGCGGCCGGGCAGGCTCGTGGCGGTGCCGTGGAAGGGCGTGCCCTGGTAGCCGGCGGGAACGTCGGCGCGAGCGCGTGCGCCAATTAGTACGACAAAAAGACCGAAGCCGAGGGCGAGCTTTTTCACGGGCGAGCCTCGACCGCTTGGTGGCCGCCCTCCGCTGATTACATTTTTCTTTATTCGGTCAGCGACAGGACGTTTCCGTCTGGGTCTTTGAACCAGGCGATCTTGGCGCCCGAAGGCGCTGTCCACACGCCGTGCGCGTCCTGCTCGAGCCCGGCAAAGCGCTCGAGCGGTACCTGCTTGGCGGCCAGTGCGCTCACGATGACGGAAATGTCGCCTACCTTCCAGCCCAGTGCGGTGTAAGGCAACGGCTCGTGCTGCTGGGTCTTCTGGATACGCAGCGTGGCGTTGGCCGTCTGAAAGACGAGCGCGAACGGATCCTCCGACACGAGCTCGAGCCCGAGCACGTCTCGATAAAACTCGAGCGCCTCGCGAGGCTTGCTCGTCGCCACGAACGCCATCACTTGTTCGTTTGCCAGCATCGGTTTCACCCTGGTTACTTGGTCATCTGGCTCAGCCAGCGGTGGAGTGGCAAAAGCTCGCGGTAGCGTTCGACGACGAAATCGACGAAGCGCGCCGTGCCCAGCTCTTTGGGGTGCTTGCCGTCCCACGACGAGTACAAGCCGCCGTGCTTGAGCAGCGCCGCGCGCGGATGCTCCGCCGGCACGCCTTTGGGCGGCTTTTTATAGGTCTCGCCGCCCAGCTGGTAGCCTTTTTTGTTCAGCGCAGCCGCTACTTTGCTCAGCTCGGGGCCGCGCTTGTCGCTGAGCACCTGCTCGCGATACAGGGCCAGCACCGGCGGCACGAAGCCATGCATGCCGGCGCCGAGCAGGAGCTTCTTGTCCGACAAGCGAAAGAAGAAGCCGGAGTTGTCCCAGCCCTTCTTGCTCCCGCTCCAGAACCACAAATCGAGGTGGTCTTTGTACGGCGTCTTGTCTTTCGAGAAGCGCACGTCGCGGTTGATGCGCAAGATGGAGCCGTTGACGCGCGGCTCGGCGTGGATGTTCGGGTCGAGCTTCTTGAGCGGAGCCGCCAAAGCCGCGACGAGCGCCTTCGCCGGCTCCATGAAGTAGCTCTCGTAGTCGGCGCGATGCTCTTCGAACCATGCCTTTTCGTTGTTGCGCGACAGCTCGGACAAGAACTTCAGCGTGCCCTTGGGGATCCCGGAAAACACGCCCAGGTTTTTGCCCTGCCGGCCCGGCGCCGGCAAGTCGTCAATCGGCAAGCAGCTGACCGGCCTTCTTGACAGCCTCGTGCAGCGCCACCTGGCCGTCACCGACGAAACCTTCGCCGACCGGCTCGTGGTAGCCGATGAGTGTGCGACACGGCCAGCTGAGCACGCGGTGCCAGGCCCGGCTCACGGCTTGCGGGTCCGCCACTTTGCGTGCCTTGTCCTGAATGTAGACGGTGTTGGCTCTCATCATGCCGCGCATGAAGAACGGAAAGGTTTTTACGGTGGCCTCGGACAAGATCCAGCCCAGGTTTTCGCCGCCGATCACGGTGCCGGTGGCGCGGTGGCACAGCCACACTTCGTCGACCGGAGTGCTGAGCGACATCATCTCTTTCATCAGGCTCAGCATGCTGAACATGCCCTCTCTCTTGCCCTCGTAGGGGCCTTGCGTGTCACGAAAGCCGTGCAGGCCGCTGAAGATCACGATCTCGAGCTCGCCGCGGAATTGCGGCAAAGGGTCGTTCAAGTCCATCAGCTTGACGCGTCCCCCTTCGAGCAATTGCTTGCCGCCCGTCGTGAACGGGATACGCAGCGGGCCCACCAGCACTTCTGCATCGGGGAATTGATCGCGCCAGGCGGGCATCAAAAGGTGGTGACCGCCGCCCGGTGACAGCACGTAGCGCACCTTGAGCCCGGTCTGCTGCTCGAGCTTTTTCACCTCGGGGATGGCGGCGGCGTCGACGCCGTTGGACACGAACAGCACATCTTGCCCGCGCCCCTGATCGCGCAGCCGAAACACCAGGCAACGGTTGTTAACGATCGGCTGCATTTTCGAAAAGCCCGGGCGGTGGCGTGTGGCGATCATCCAAAAGCCATTCGCGACCTCGACCGCGCGATCCCAGGCCTCACGCTCGAGCCGAATACCGACCGGCTGATTCACGACTGCTTTGATTGCGGCTGCGTTCATGGTTGCTCCTCGACTCCTTGGTACCGGGGCCGCTCGGCTCTGGGCATGGGGCAGATGCCCCATACGCAAGTGCACGCTTTTTCGTCAGTTTTGGGCACGGAGGCTGAACGATGAAGAAATCGATTTTGCTCGTGCTGATGGGATTGAATGCGCTCATGCAAGCTGGCGGCGGCACGATGATGCTGACCCAGCCGGGCAAGATGGCGCGCGAGCTGTTTCACGTTGCCGGCGGCGATGCCGAGCGGCTCATCGGTGTGATCGGCGCGGCCACGCTGGCGTTCATGGTGCTGTCCGTGACCGCGACGGTACTGGTGCTGCGCGACGAGCGTGCCGGCTACGATCTGTCGCTGGTGCTGGGCGTTCTGCTGGGCGGTATCGGCGTGGCCCTGTTGGCGACCGGATTCTCGTGCGGCAACATCGACGTCGTCAAAGGCCTCGTGCTGGCGCTGGCGGCCGCGACCGCGCGTGCGGCTAGGGCAGGTCGAGCAAGCCCCGTTCGAGCGCCAGCATCGTCGCGCCTGCGCGCGTCGTGACGCCCAGCTTTTCATAAATGTGCTCGAGGTGGCGCCCGGCGGTCTTGGCGGAGATGCCGAGCTCGCTGGCCACCTCCTTGTTGGTCGCGCCGCGCGCCACCAGCGCCAGCACTTCGAGCTCGCGCGGCGTGAGCGTCGTCGCTGGCGCGGGCGCCGCGGATTTGCTGCGGTGTCCGGCGGCGGCCAGCACCGCCTCCACCGCTTCCGTCGCCAGCTTTCCGGCCGCGGCTTCGTTGCGTAATTCGGCTGCGGCCTCGCTCGGCGAGCGCGCCGGGCGGTGCGGGCGCGCTTCGATGAGAGCCTGGTAGGTGTCGGCTGCGGCCAGCACGCGCGCGGCTTGCGTGCAGCCGACCTGCGTCAAGCGCCGGTGGTAGCCGTGGCCGTCGAGTCGTTCGTGGGTCAGACCCGCCAGCTCTGCCACGCCGCGCATCGCCTCGGCGCGCGACAAGATGCGCTCGCCCACATACGAGTGAAAGCGCACTCGTTCCCAATCGCCTTCGCTGAGCGGCTCGGCCTTGTCCCACACCAAAGAGCTCACCCCGACGCGCCCGATGTCGTGCACGAGCCCGGCGCGGTACAGCAGCTTCTCAAGCCCGGCTCCCAGCCCGAGCACTTGGGCTGCGCGGCGCGCCAGCTCGGCGACGCCACGCGAGTGTCCGCGCGTGTAGCGCGACTTGAGATCCGAAAAATCGGCCAGCGCCGAGAGCGCGGTGTCGATCTCGGCTTCGTCCAGCACCGTGAACGGCGCCGGCTCGGCGTCGAGCGCTTGCTGCCAGCTGGAGGGCGCCGTAAACAGCGCGTCGAAGCGCTCGGCGTGCTCGAGCCACAGCGCGGCCAGCGTCGGATCCAGCTCTCGCCCCGAATGTTTGCGCACGAACGCCGCCGCGCCGCTCGCGCCGTCGAGCAAGTAGCCGCGGTGCGCGTCGAGCGCGACGGCCGCGAGCCGCATCGGCAGCGCAATGGCTTCGCCGCGTGCGCGCGTCGGTTGACCACTGCCGTCCCAGCGCTCGAAGCCCTGATGTAGCGCTGCGAAGAAGGGTTCGTCGAAGCCCAGCCGCCGCGCCAGCACGACTGCCGTTTCGCAGTGCTCGCGGCCCACTTCCGGCATCTTGGCCAGCGCGCCGAACACGCTGGCCAGCGACGATAAACCGGCCAGCCCCTGACCCCGCACGGCGCGCGCCAAGATCAGCGGCAGCATCTCGGACAGGCGCCCGTAGTCGACCGACTTGGCTTCGTGCGCGAACTCGAGCTCGTCACTGAGCACGGTCGCGGCCGTGTGGGCGCCCGCCGAGCAGCCTGAGTAGCGCAGCAGCGTGAGGTAGAAGGCGTCGCGCTGCGTCTTCGCGTCTTTGCCAGCGAGCTTGGCCAGCTCGACCGCCACCGCGGCGGCGCACAAGCCGTGCTCCTCCGGCACGCCGGTACCGGCGTCGGTGGCGAGCGAGAAAGTCCCGACCAGCTCTGCGAGCCGCACGCCCGGACCCTAACGCGATTGAAGGTGCCGGGTGCGGCTCTCCATTGCACTGAGGTCCGCCGTTTAGAATTTTTATTCTAAAATCATGACAAGTTGGAAAATTTGTGCCAGATTGTTAGGCAGTGGGGCGTTGCTCGGCCTGGGTCTGGGCTGCGGGTCGAGTGGAGCTTCGCCGGGCGCCGCCGGTAGCGGAAGCGGCGGCCTGAGCGCGGCGGGCGCCGCCGGCAGCGTCGCGGGCGCCGCCGCTTCGGGCGCGCCGGGCAACAACGGCGGCAGCGCGACCGCGGCCGGCGCGGGCGGAACCAGCGGCGGCGACAGCGCGACGGGCGGTGACACGCCGGGCGGTGGCGCTGGCGGTGGCAATGCAGGCTCGGGCGGCGGCGCCATGCTCGAAGCGCCGACCCAGCAGACTTACTTGAAGACGCTCTACGGGCTCGTCGACTTGCTGCTGTCGACGCAAATCAACGACGCCAAGGATCCGAACGACGGCGCACTGGTGAGCCCCAGCACCAACCCCGAGAATCATCCGCTCCACTCGCGCGCTGCCGAAGCCGTGTACCCGCTGGCGGTCGCCTACAAGCACACGCAGGACGCCAAGTACGCCAAGGCCGCCATCAGGCTGGGCGACTGGCTCATCACCCTGCAGACGCAGGCGGGCTCGTGGATCGAAGAATGGCCCTCGGCCACGGGCTGGGACGGCACCAGCGCCGACCAGCTCATCTCGCTGGCCAACGCCTACGTGATCTTGAAGAGCCAGCTCACGCCCCAACAAGACTCGGCGTGGACGGGCTCGATCACCCGCGCGGCAGACTGGGTTTCGGCCAATTTTCCCAAGGGCAACATCAACTATGTGCCGACCGGCGCGGTGGCGCTGCTCTCGGCGTCGCGCGCCGTACCGAATCCCAAGCCAGGTTGGCTGCCCAAGGCCGACGGCTTGATGGCGCAAACCGTCGCTGCCATCAACAACGAAGACCTGCTGGTCGGCGAGGGGATGGGCGTCGACCTCGGTTACAACATCGCGCAGTCAATCGGCTTCATTGCCATGTACGGGCGCATGCTGCCTTCGCCCTCGCACGTGGAGACGGCAGCCAAGATGATGAAGGCGCACCAGTACTTCATGTATCCCGGTGGCGCGATGGACAATTCCTGGGGTACGCGCAGCTTCAAGTGGGATTTGGAGAGCGGCACCAAGACGGCGCCAGGCGTGTTCTTCTCGTTCGCGCTGCTCGCCGACAAGGATCCCTCGTTTCAACGCGGGGCGCAGCTGGCGCTCCAGTACTTGAAAGAGCACGGCCAAGACGACAAGGGCTGGCTCGTTTACGGCCCGCACGCCTTCCGTCATCCCACCAGCAATCCGCCCGACAACTACAGCACCTTCGCGCGCGCACAGAGCATCGCGACGGCGGTGGAGTTTGGGCCCGAGTCAGCCGCCGTGGGCCAGGTGCCTGCCGATCAAAAGCATTGGCTCAAGGCCTTCTCGAGCGTGAAGACGGCCGTGTTCCGCACCGACAAGATCATGGCCACCCTCAGCGCCTACGGCGAAATCGGCAGCTACCCGCGCGACTCGATGGCCCGCGGCGGCAGCGTGAGCGCGCTGTGGTTCGAAGGTTACGGCTCGACCGGCTTCCTGCAGGTGTCGTCGCAAACCGTGTACAGCCGGATCGAGGATCTGCACATGCCGATCGAGCAGGGGCTGCTCCCGCTCACGCCGCGCGTCGAAACGACGAGCGGTACCTACTTTGCCAGCGTGCTCGATGAGCAAGCCAAATTGGGGCCAACGACGTTGGACGAAAGCGGCGTCCACGCGACCTCGAGCGGCGTCCTGCGTAGCGTTGCGGGCGCGGCCTCATCGACCACGTTCGCCTGGACTTACGACTTTGGTGCCGACCAATACACGAAGCAGGTAAAGCTCTCGTCCGGCAGCGGCGTGCGCATCGTCGAGCCTTTCGTGGACGACACCGGTAACCAATACGCGGTCGTGGGGACGGACACCTTCACCATCACCACCGCCCGAGGCACCGTGTACGAGCTCAAGGTCGTCGAAAGCAGCGGCAACTACACGCTCACGGCGGGCACCGACCGAGCCAAATACTGGAGCCCTTTCCCCGGCATCGACTGTTATCCCGTTATCATCACCCCGAGCGCAGGCGGCGCCTTCACTGCCAAATACACGATCCGCCAAACCCAATGAGCTCTTGGGGGCGGCCCCCTGCAGCCCATTTGCAGAAAGCGGCCGTGTCGTCTTCGGGCGTCTTCAGGTCACTCTTGCTCGAGCGTGATTTTGGCGAGCTGGGCGGCGGTGATGGCGGTGGTGTCGTAGTAGTCTTCGGCATCGGAGGTTGCGGCGAGCTCGCAAGTCGTGCCGTTCATTTGGTAGGCCTGGGCGGGGGTGGCGACCTTGGCGCCAATTTTGAAGGTGGCGGTGCCGCCCGAGAGCGCGTTCGCGTTCAAGTACTCGAGGTTGTCCGGAAGCGCTGCGCCTTGGGGATTGGTGAAGAGCGCGTGGCTGCACTTGGCGTCGGCGAACAGGTTCACGGAGTAGGGGCCGCGCGGGACGCAGCGCAGCTCCAAGTCCTCGGCGAGGCCGGGACCACAGGTGACGTCGAGCGTCGTGTCGAAGAAGTCCTCGCGCGAAACGAGCTCGTTCGCGGCGCCGCGCAGGACTTGCAGCACGATGCGCCCCTTACCTTCGTGGGCCGACGACAGCGGCGGAAAGCTCGTGAAAGGCGCGACCTTGCCCGCCAAGTAATAACTGGCGCCCGGATCGCCGGGTGAAACGTAAAGGTCGCATGTCGCGTCCTTGCGATAGACCTCGTTCACCTTGGCGCCGACCTCGTAATAGAGGTCGGTGAAGAACGGCCGCGACTCTTGGACGATTTTCGGCGCGCGCCCACAAACTTGCTGTGCGTACGCAGGATGATACGCGGCCGGTGTCATGCATTTGTCGTCGGCAAAGAAGTACTCGATGTACGCGCGATCTTCGGGCGTGCAGGCGTAACCGTCGCCCTCGTGCAGTCGCGGGTTGCATTCCGCTTCGCGCGTGAGGTCATAGTGGCTGATGACTTGGCGCGAGCCGTCGTCCGCGAACCGGACGTTGGCGTTCAAGCGTTCGTCGCGCGGCTCTTGCAGTGTTTGCGAAGCGCCGACGAATAAGGTGTTCGAAACGGCGGCGCCGAGCTTTTTTGCCGTCTGGGTGACTCCCAGCGTGCCGTTCGGTTGGCAGTCACCGCTGCTGTTCGAGAACAGGTCGGTGACGCCCGGCGCGTCCGCCCCCACCTTCAGGTATTGCAATCCTTTGCCGCACTCGAAGGGCTGGTACGGTTCGGCCGCGATGTCGGGCGCAGTAACGCCCGCGTCGAGCACCAAAACCGGGGTCATGCACTTGCTGTCGCTGTACATCGCATAGCCCGTGTCGAACGTGGGCAAGCAGCGCTCGGTGCCGTCGCTGTCCACCGCGAACTGGCAGTCGGCGTCGAGCATCAGGTCGTGCCAGGTGTGGAAGCGCTTGGCGTCGCCGACCGCATAGACGACAGCGCGCAGGCGCGAGCCGCTCAACCAGCCGTCGGTCATGGTGGCCGCGCCGGCTCCGGCTTCGCCCCCGGCACCTGCCTGCCGTCCTGCGGGGTCGCCGGCTTCGGAGCTGCCGCCCGTGCCTGCGCCGTCGCTCGCCCCGCCCCGAGCCGTCTCGTCGCCTCCACCCTCGCCCGCGGCTTCGTAGGATCGCGGCGCTTTCTTGGCGTCGCTGGAGGAGCAGGCCGAGGAGCACGCTCCCGCCACCGCCAGAGCGCAACTAGCTAACCAGAGCCAATAAACCGGGGAGCGCGCCATCGTCGCCATGGTTCTACGGTTCGGGGTGCCCGAAAAGGGTTATGGTGATAGACCTGTGACGTTGGTGGGTTCGGGTTGGTGAGAGTCTGGTCTAATTGTATTTTCGGAGCATCAGCATGTCTTGGATGAAGCTGGGTCGTTGGGCGCTGCTGGGGGTGACGGCTATTGCGGTATCGGCCGCGTGTGGCGGTCGCAACGAGTTGCCCATCGGCGGAGGTGACGAAGGCGACTTCGGTGGCACCACGTCCGTGGGCGGCAACCTCATCGCCGGCGGCTCGACCAGCGTCGCAGGCGTCACGGCTACGGGCGGCAAGGTCTCGGTCGGTGGCTCCGCACCGGTCGGCGGTACCATCGGCAGCGGCGGCAAGGTGGCCACCGGGGGTAGCGGCCCGATTGGCGGCGCGGGCGTGTGCGAGCCGGGCACCGGCTTCTGCAAGGGCACCACCATCGCGCGCTGCGATGCGGATGGCAGCGGCTACGCGACCATGGCCTGCCCCCGCGGCCAGACCTGCCAGCAACGTGGCGACATCGTCAACTGCGTGAGGCAGGTATGCACGCCTGGCCAAGTGCAGTGCGACGCGACGGGCAATGTCGTGGTCGTGTGCGCGGCCGACGGCGCCAGCCTGATCAACAAGCAGGACTGCTCCGCCCAGGGCCAGGTTTGCCGAGCTGGCGTATGCCGTAACCCGGTCTGCCAACCCAACCAGCGCTTTTGCTCCAATGGAGACGTGCGCCTCTGCAACGCCGACGGTACGGGCTCCACGGTCTGGCAGAACTGCGGAGCCAATCAGTATTGCGATCCCAAATTGCTCGCCTGTCAAAACGGCCTCTGCACGCCCAATCAGCCGACGTGCAACGGCTCGATCGCCACGACCTGCAACGACAACGGCTCGGGCTACCTGGCGGGCGGCGTCAACTGTGCGGCAGCCGGCCTCCAGTGCGTGAACGGAAGCTGCCAGTGTCCGCCGGGGTCGCTCGACTGCGACGGATTCCCTCAAGACGGCTGCGAGACCAATGTCTCGACGGATCCGGACAATTGCGGCGGTTGCAATCTGGTGTGCTCGGCAAGCCACATCGTCAAGCGCACGTGCGACGACGTCTGCGACGGCGTTTGCTCGTCGGGCTTCGACGACTGCAACGGCGACAAGCAGAGTGACGGCTGCGAGACGAACGTCAACCGAGATGCCAAGAACTGCGGCGGCTGCGGCGTGGTTTGCTCCAACAATCACGTCACGGCCAGCTGCGTGGCCGGCGACTGCAACGGCAAGTGCGCGACCAACTTCAACGACTGCAACAACGACAAGCAGACGGACGGTTGCGAGTCCAACTCGCAAACGGACGCCAAGAACTGCGGCGGTTGCGGCATCAAATGCTCGGCCAGCCACGTCAAGGCCGTGTGCACCGCCGGCGCCTGCAATGGCGATTGTGCGAACGGCTTCGAAGACTGCAACGGCAACAAGCAGACGGACGGCTGCGAGATCAACACGAACACCGACGAGAAGAACTGCGGTGGTTGCGGCAAGGTTTGCGGCGCCGGGGAAACTTGCACGGCCGGCACCTGCACCAGCATGCTGACGTTCAGCGGCATCAAGCAGAACCTGCCGATCGCCGACCTCGCGGGTTGGAAGCAGTGCTACTCCGAGGCGTACGGCACTTCGACCAGCGTGCTTACGACCGTGCAGACGCAGTGCAAGGGCACGTATTTGATGATGGCGTGTCGCGCCAAGGGCTCGAGCATCCTGCAGTTGGCGGCTTACGCGCCCCAGGCAGACGTGCTGTTCGATACCGGTAACAGCACCTCGGCGCCCATGACTCACAACAACCCGCACAACGCCAACGGCGTCGGCTGGTACTTCAACAGCAACGAGTCGTGGGGTTTTGCGCCCGAGGGCGACGCCATCCAGCGCTTTACCTGCGACACGCAGGACAGCTCCATCGGCAACGGCGGGGTAGACGGCGCTCAGCGCCTTTGCTGGCACACCAATACCGGCCGCATCGACGGCGGCTGGCGCTGCGGCAAGAACGACCAGCTCAACTCTTCGTTCGACTACGAGCGCCTGCTATTCACCGCTCCGTGACCTGGACCTCCTCGAGCTCTAAGAACAAGCTATCGGCGGCCGAGCGCGGCGCGCTCAATCGGCTCACCAGCGTGCGCCAGCAACGAGCGCCGTTCGAAGCGCTCAGCCGGCGCATCGTGGCGCGGACGCTCGAGCGCTTTCTGCCGGAGGGCCCGCTGGCCGAGATCGGGATGGGCGACGGCCAGCTTTACGACCGGCTACCGCCCGAGCTGCTGCCGCGCATCACGCACACCGAGCCGCAGGCGTCCGCCAGCAAGGCCTTTCGCAAGGAGCATCCCCAGGTGGTGGTGCTCCAGGCCGGCGCCGAGAAGCTCCCCTTTGGAGACGGGCAGCTGGCAGCGGTGCTGGGCCTGTGCGTGATGGACGTAGTGCCGGATCCCGCTGCCGTCGCGCGGGAGCTGCGGCGCGTGCTCCGTCCGGGCGGGCGCTTCATTCACTGGCTGGACATGTCCACGGTGCTCACGCCGGTCGTGGCTTCGCTCGCGGGGAGCGATCTGCTGCCGCTGCCCAACGTGTTCGGGGACCCGGCCGACGGCGCGTGGCCCGAGGACTTGTTCGTGATCCCGCGAGCTCAGCTGGCCCTGATCGTCGCGATCCTGCAGCACGCCGGGCACGGGCTGGCGCGCCCGCTCGGCCAGTATCTGCAGCTGTTCTCTCAATCACCCCTGGCAGTGAAGTCGGCGGCCGCCGAGCTCGCGCAGCTTCAGGACAGCTCGCCGCTGCGCGCCGCCCTGAAAGAAGCTTTCCGCACGGCGCTCGAGCTCGCAGATGCACCGCTCCGCGCGCAGCTCACGAGCTTCCAGGGGCGCCCGATTTCTTCGTCGCTTCATTTCGAGCAGCGCATGCGGGCCTGGTTTGCTCCAGACGCCGGCTTTCAGGTGGAAGCGTCCGAGCTCTTGCGCGCCTGGGAGATCACGCCGCGAGCGGAAACTGCTTTTGCTTATTCAAGCCTCTGCATCGGCGAGCAACGGCACCTCCCTTACGCTCCAGACAAGCTGCTCTGCTCTGACGCTGGGGCGCCCGACGACACGCAAACGCTACTCGAGCTCGGGATCTTTTCATTCGTCGCTACGCGAATTTGACGCTGCACTTCGAAGGCGAATCGCTCAGCGCCCGAAATTGAAGAAAAGCAGCCTGGACCGCCCTGGACTCATCAAATGTCCGGAAGGCGGGTTTTCTCATGACTCGGTGGCGAAGCAGACACGCCGTGGAGTTAGGTGTAGCCGTTGGTGCGCTAAGCCTCGCGCTCGGCAGCACCGCGTGCACGGGTGTGCTCGATGGCGACCCGATGAACAGCGTGATGTCGGGACCGCCCGGCAGCACGAGCGGCGGTAGCGGCAACACCGGTGGCAGCGGCAGCTCGGGCGGGGCGTCCGCGCAGGCTGCCCCCGGCTTCAAGGCTATCCACCGCCTCAACAACAGCGAATACAACGCGACCGTCGCCGACGTGCTGAAGACGAAGCTGCAGCCGGCCAACGGCTCCTGGCGTGTCTACGAGCTGAACGGCTTCGACAACATGGCCGACGTGCAGCTGGTCGATACCGACCAGTACCAGCGCTACTTCGACGCGGCTGGCAGCCTCGCGGATGACGTCTTCGCGATCCCCGACTTCCGCGCGGCGTTCTTGACCTGCACCACGCCGGACGACGCTTGCGTCAAGGGCTTGATCGGCAACCTGGGGCTGCACCTGTTCCGCCGCCCGCTCAAGCCGGCCGAGGTCGACAACTACAAGGCCGTTTACACGGCCGGCCAAGGCCAGGGTTACGATCACGAAGGGTCGCTCAAGCACGTGCTGCGCGCGCTGCTGTCGAGCTCTGAGTTTCTGTACCGCATGGAGTTCGACCCCAACCCGGCCTCCGCGGACAAGCACCCGCTCAACGGCTACGAGCTGGCCACACGCCTGTCCTACTTCTTATGGAGTAGCGCGCCGGACGACGCTCTACTTGCCGCCGCCGCGGACAACTCGATCAGCCAGGACGCCACCATCAAGTCCACGGTCGACCGGCTGCTGAAAGATCCCGCCCGCGCTCCGCGTTTCGTGCAGAATTTTTACGGTCAATGGCTGGGTGGTCGCCGGGTCGCCGAGCACGCCGTCGCGCCGGACGTTTACAAGTCCTGGACTCCGGACCTCGCGAACGCGCTCGCCGAGGAGATGTACGACTATTTCGCCGACTTCCTGAACACTGACCGCTCGTGGTTGGAGTTCTTGACCGCCGACGAAAACTTCGTGAATGGACCGCTCGCCACGCTGTACGGCTTGCCGGCGCCCGCTGCCAGCAGCACGGGTTTGACGAAGGTCACGAACACGACCGACGCGCGCAAAGGCTTCTTGGGCCTGGGCGGGTTCTTGGCTCAATCTTCGCTGGATCGGCGCACCTCGCCCACGCTGCGCGGGCGCTGGATCATGATCAACCTGCTCTGCACGCATCCGCCGTCTCCGCCGCAGAACGTGCCCAAGATCGAGACGGCTGCGGGCATGACCGATCTATCGAAGGGCAACGTGCGCGCCATCTTGGAGAAGCACCGCACGGATCCGAACTGCGCCAACTGCCACAAGCTGTTCGATCCGTACGGCTTGCCGCTCGAGCAGTTCGACGGCATCGGCGCCTACCGCACCACCTACGCCGATGGCTCGCCGGTGGATCCTTCGACCACGCTGGCCGATGGCACGAACCTCAAGGGGCTGGACGAGCTTGCCTCTTCGCTCAGCGCTGACCCGCGCTTCAAGCAATGCGTGGCCGACAACATGTTCGGCTACGGCCTTGGCCGCCTCGCCACCGACGCCGATCGGCCGGCGCTCGACGACATCCAGAAGGTTTGGAACAACGGCACCGAGGTGCCGAGCTTGCGCCGGCTGATCCAGGCCATCGTGCTCGCGCCCAGCTTCCGTACGCGCAGCGGCCAGGCCGCTCCATGAGGAATGACCGATGAACCGACTGTTTTCGCGTAGGACCATCTTGCGGGGTGCCGGCGTCGCGTTGACGCTGCCCTGGCTCGAATCGCTGCAGCCCAAAACGGCCCGCGCGGCCGACGTGGTGCGCAAACGCTACTTACCCATCTTCTTGCCCAACGGCGCAGCCGAGCTGTGGAAGCCGTCCGGCATGGGTCAGGCCGACGCGTGGAAGCTCTCCGGTGTTCTGGATCCGCTCTTGCCCCTCAAGGGCAAGGTCACGGTGCTCAGCAACATGGAGAACGGCACTTCCTTCAACGCGGACAGCAGCTCCAGCGTGGAGCCGAGCCATGGTCGTCAGCCCGGCGCCTGGCTCACCTGCATGGACCCGGCGACCATTCGCGGCCAGCTGGGTCTGGCTGAGGCCAACATTCCTTCGATCGACCAGCGCATCGCCAAGTTCCTCAAGGGCCAGACGCCGATCGATTCGCTGCAGGTGGGGCTCTCCACCACGGCCAGCTTCTGCGATAGCCAGCCGTGCTCCAACAGCCGCACCATCTCGTGGAACGACAAGAACTTGCCGATGTACAAGCTCGTCGACCCGCTGGAGGTGTTCAACAAGCTGGTGGGCGTGGTGCAGACGACCACGCCGGGCACCGACATGCCGGACCCGGAGCTGCAAAAGCGCCTGGCCATGAACAAGAGCGTGCTAGACGCAGTGATTGCCAACACCAGCTCGACCATGCAGCAGCTGGGCAAGCAGGATCAGCAGCGGCTGCAGGACTTCTTGGATGCCGTGCGCGAAGTGGAGATGAAGGCGACGATGGCGTCGAGCGGCATGGGCGGCATCGCCTGCAATCCCATCGCCAAACCCACGATTTCCGATCCCAACAAACCCATCAACAACAACAACTTTGCGCGGCAAAACAGCGGCACCTACAACAAGGGCACCCACGCAGACGTGATGAACGACCTCATCACCATGGCGTTCCAATGCGATGCCACGCGCGTCATTACTTACATGCTGGAAGACGAGCGCAGCGAGTTCGCGTACGACCACGTCAAACGGCGCACCTTCACGCAAGACAGCTCCACCGAAGTGGGCGGCACTTGCCCCGAGTACCACAACGGCGGTCAGCACGGCGACCAGAACGATTTTGCCACCATCACGTGGTGGAACGTGGGCGTGGTTGCCAAGCTCGCGACCAAGCTCGACGCGATCATGGAAGAGAACGGCAAGACCGTGCTCGACAATACGTTCATCATGTTCGGCGGCGCCATGCACGGTAGCGACCACGCTTGCAATCGTCTGCCGCTCGCGCTCATCGGCAGCGGTGGCGGCACCTTCAAGACCGATCAGCACGTGCAATACGACAAGCGCTGGTTGCGTGATCTGCACCACACGGTGATGACGCGCATGTACGGCATGACCGGCGCGGACGTGGACAGCTTCGGTGTCGCGCGCGCCAACTTGCCCAAGACCGAGATGAAAGAGATCCTGGCTGTCTAAGGCCAGGTGCCCGAAAGCGCGGCCGCCGAGCTGAATTTCGAGGCCGCTCTCGGTCAGGCACAGCGTCGTGCGCGAGGGCTCAGACGAACGGCAAGACGCGCGACAGCACCAGCACGGTGACGAGCCCGACCACGCTGTTGAAGGTGAGCAGCGTGGTCCAGGTCTTGAGTGTCTCTTTTTCGTCGAAGCCGGCAAGGCGACCGACGACCCAGAAGCCGCTGTCGTTCATCCACGGGCAGATCATGCCGCCGAAGCCGATGGCGGCGAACACGTACACCGGGTGGTAGGGCAAGCCGCCCGCCGCCAGAATCGGCTGCATCATGGCGGCCGTGGTGAGCAGCGACACGGTCGCTGAGCCCTGCGCCACGCGGATGACGGAGGCCGTGAGCCACGACAAGAGCACCAAATCCAGCGAGTAACCGGCGGCGGCCTGCTGAATGGCGGCGCCGACTCCGGCGTTCTTCAACATGAGCCCGAAGGCGCCGCCTGCGCTGGTGATGAGGATGATGACGCTGGCGGTTTCGAGCGCCGGCGACACCTTTTCGCTGATGGTCTTGATGTTCCAACCACGTTGCCGGGCGACCAGCGCGATGGACAAGAGCGCGCCGATGCCGAGCGCGATGTTACGGTTGCCGACGAACTCTGCGGCTCGCACCAGGCCTTCGTGCTGCGCTTTGAAGCCGGGCAGGGCCACGAGCGTCGTGGAGGAGGCGATCAACACGATCGGCAACAGCACCGGCACGATCGCTGCGATGAACGAGGGCAGCTCGCTCTCCGGCCGTTCCATGCTGGCGCGCAGCTCCTCGAACGAGCGCCCGGCGCTGGCCCGGACCGGCAGGTTCAGCTTGGCGTCGATGCGCTGGATGAAGAACCAGCTCAAGGCAACCGGGACGAGGCCAATCAAGGCGCCGCCGATCATGGCCGTGCCGACCTCTACCCCCAAAATGCGGGACATCGCGACAGGGCCGGGGTGCGGAACCATCAAGCCGTGGGTCATGGTGCCGGCGCTGCAGATCGCCAGCACGTACAGCACGTAGTTCTTGCCGGTGCGCAGGGCCAGGCCCATCGCGATCGGCAACAGCAGCATGAAGAACGTGTCGAAGAAGATTGGCATCGACAGCACGTAGCTCGAGAGCAATAGCGCCAGTCCGGCGCGCTTCTCTCCGAACACGGCGAGGAAGCCGCGCACCACGCGCTCGGCGGCGCCGCTCTCGAACAGGCACATGCCGATGATGGCGGCCATGCCGACGACCACGCCGACCTCACCCGCCGTGTTACCGAACTCGCGCGTCGTCAGCTCGACCGCTTGCACCAGGTGGCTGGCTTTGGGCTCGCCCTCCAAGGTCCCCGGCGTGCTCAGCAAGCCGGCCGAGATGCCGGCCAAAATCAGCGCCAAGAAGGCATGCAGCTTTAGCACCGTGATCAGCACGACCACGAGCGCGACGCATGAAACGAGGACGACCAACGGCCACAGACCTTGGGACGCCGCGCTCGCGGCTGCTGCGAGCAACACCACTTAGCTCGAGACCTGCTTCGAAGGCACGCTCACGCGCTGAGCTCGCTCAAAGTGGTGGTGGCCATCGGTGCGCCCTTTTCGTCGTGGCCGAAGCTCGGCTGCATCATGTCGAAAGCGTGCAGGGTGGTCAGGTGCAGGCGCGCCAGCTGCACGTCGTCGCGGTTGCCCCGGCCGTCCACACCCGCGCCGTCTCCAGGAGCCAGCGGGTAGACGATGTGCTGGCCGGTCTTGAACTTGCCGCCCGCTTTGCCGGCTACGACCATGGGCACGTTGCGCATGTCGTGCAGGTGCGCGTTGCCGAACTCACTCGTAAAGTAAACGATGGAGTTGTCGAGCACACTGCTGTCGCCCTCCGTAGCGGCCTTCAGTTTGCTGAGCAAGTAGGCAAAGCGCTGGACGTAGAAGGTGTTGATCTTCACTTCTTGGTCCGAAGCGTTGTCGCTGTGCGTGATTTCGTGGTGGCGCCCCGTGACGCCGGGCAGGAAGCTGAAGCTGCGCGTGTCGACGAACGAGTGCTCGAACATGTACGTGCCCACGCGCGTGATGTCACACTGAAATGCCAGCGCGATCAGGTCGGAGAGCGTGTCCAGATGCTCTTGGAAGGGCAGCGTCATCGCGCTCGAGTCCTTGGGCGGGGCGGGCACGTTGCATTCGTGGCCCGCCACGCTGCCGTCGACCAGGCGCGCGATGCGCATTTCGACCTCGCGCACGGCCGTGAGGTACTCCTCGAGCTTGGCGCGGTCGGTCTTGCCGAGCTTGCCTTTGAGCGCCTCCGAGTGCTGCAGCACGACGTCGAGGATGCTCTTTTGGTACAAAGCGTCCTTGTTTTCGGTCGGCATGGGCGCGCCCATGGTCGGCAAGTCTTTGAAGAAACGATTGAAGATGTCGAGCGGGTTGACCTGCTTGACCTGCGGCGTCGTCGGGCCAGACCAGGAGATGTTGTTGTTGTAGGCGCAGCTGAAGCTGTCCTCACAGTTGCCGGTCGTGCTGCTGGCGTGCGTGCCGACCTCCATCGAGGCGAAGCGCGTTTGCTTGCCGACGGTGCCGGCGATGATTTGATCCAGCGATACGCCGTTTTGAATGTCCTTCGAGACGTCCGGCGAGGCGATCGGACATTGCGTCAGCAAGGAGCCGCAGGAACGGCTGTGCGACCCGCCAAAGATGTTGCTGATGCTGGCGGTGTAGTTGCCCAGGCCGGTGATGACGTTGAAGTCAGCCTTGTAAGGCTCGAGCGGCGAGAGCAGCGTCGACAGCGTGTAGCTCGCGCCGCCGTTTCCGGCAGGCGTCCACTGCGGCATGTAGAAGCCGTTGGGAGAGTACACGCACAGAAAACGCAGCGGATTGGCAGCCTGCGCCGCGGCCTTGGGCGGCTGCATGATTTCGAGAAACGGCAGCGCAATGGCCACGCCGGCGCCGCGCAGGCAAGCTCGACGCGAAAGACGAAACGGCTTCATGGCTTATTGCGCCTCCGTTTGGCGGAACATCATCGGTACGCTGCTGGCGACCATTTGCGTTAGCTCCGGCAACTTCCAGCCGTTTTTGGAAAATTGGTCGCCGAGCGAATTGAGCAGGGGCTTGTCGGCATCCGTTACTTTGCGGCCGAGTCCGAACACCATCAGCTGTTTGGCGACGCACGCCGCGAAGCGCGGATCGGCAACGATGGCCTTGGTGACGTCGGCGGCGCCATTGAAGGTAACGCTCGTGCCCGGCAGGGTGCCGGTCGCGTCGACGGGGTACTTGCCGTCCATATCGCGCCACTGGCCGACGGCATCGTAGTTCTCCAGAGCGAAGCCCATCGGGTCGACGATGGCGTGGCAGCCGCTACACGTGGTGCTGGCGTTCTTGTGCAATTGCTCGAGGCGTTGGCGCAGTGTGCCTTCGAACGGTGCGTTCGTGTCCAGCGCCGGTACCGTGGCAGGTGGCGGCGGAGGAGGGCTACACAGCAAGCGATCGAGAATCCATTTGCCGCGCCGAGTCGGAGAGTTGCGATCGGGGTGGGAGGTGAGCACCAAGAAGCTGCCCTGGCGCAGCACGCCACCGCGGCGGCTCACGTCCACGTCGACCTTGGTGAATTGGTCGCCGAGGCTGGCCGCGTTGGGTAAGCCGTAAAAGGTTGCCAGCTCTTGGTTCGCGTACGTGTACGTGGCGCCGAGCAAATCACTGGTCGGGGCTGCGCCGCTGACGATGGGCGCCAGGAACAGCCGGAGCTCTTGCTCCATAGCGTCGCGGAGCGTTGGCTTCCAATTCGGGAAGATGGTGGCGTTCGGCTCGGCGTACTTGAGCGCGACGGTTTGCATCCACTCGCTGACCAGCACCTCGCCGAAGGCGCTGGCTTTGGGGTCGCCCAGCATGCGCTGCACTTGCTCGGTGATGCCCGCCACCTGGCCCAGCTTGCCCTGCGCGGCGGCTTGAAACAGCGCTTCGTCCGGCATCGACGACCAGAGGAAGTACGACAGGCGCGCCGCTTGCTCGAAGCCGGTGAGCTGGCGCACCACGTTGGGCATTGGGTCCGGCTCGACCAAGAACAAGAAGTCCGGCGAGGTGAGCACGGCCGCCATGGCCAAGCCGAGCCCCACCTCGTCCGTGTCGCCCTTGGTCTTCGCCAGGTCGACCAGGGTGAGGTACGGCGCGAGCTCATCGGCTGCGACGGGGCGACGCCAGGCGCGGCGCGCGAGCTCGCCCAGCGCCGTGGCGGGGCACGCGGCGTCCGCGATGTTGCAGGTGATGAGCTTGGCGCGCGCGCCCGCATCCGCCAGCGCGGCCTTGACCACCGCCTGCGCTGCATTCAGATACTTTTCGCTCGAGAGCGAAGAGGTGGTGAGCACATCACCGTCGTTGTCGAAGCCGTCGCCCCATTCGTCGGCCGGAAACTGCTGCGACATGGACGGCTTCAAATCCAGGCCGACGAGGTCGCGAATCGTGTTGTCGTATTCGCGCGCGTTGAGGCGGCGTAACGTGACGCGGCCCGGCACGGCATCCGGCGAAATGGGGGTGCCGGTGCCACCCGTAGCGGCGCTACCACCGACGGCTGACGCACCGCCCGCTGCCGTGGAGCCAGCGGCCCCGTGGTTGGCGCCGGGCGAGCCACCTTCGCAGCCGAACGCTACGGTTGCGAGCAACGCCGCGGATAGCTTGGGAAACCTCATGGGGAACCTCGAGCACTGCGCCCCAAGGGCCTTGAGGACGCACTCTTCCAAATGGAGCGAGCACCCCGATGGATTCACGCATCGTCCGAAAATTTTTTGCGTTTTCGGGATATCAGCGGGGTAGAAGCGCCCCTGCTACTTGCACTTGAGCGTGGCGAGCCCTTTGCCGGCGCCTGCCGCGGCCCGCAGCCCGTCGTGGATGCATTGAAAGGGCTGGGCGGCGTACTCGTAGCCGAGCGGCTCCGGATAAGGCGCCGACGTCTGCCAATCGGTCGCGTTCACGGTGCCGGCATCGCCTGCGCTCCAGCGGATCCCGAAAAGGTTACCGGGCGCGACATCGGCGGCAGTTTGCAGGTTGTTGCTCCGTAGCTCCCAAAAGCCGCTCGCCGTGCTGTCGCGAGCCGTGACCGGGTTGTTCACGTTCTCGAAATAGTTCGCTTCGACCAGCGCATAGCCGCCCATGCGCACGTTGATGCACGAGGCCGAGACGTCCAAGAAATAGTTGTTCACGACGTGGGCGAAGCCGTGGCGTTGCAGCGGCGTGCGCGAGCCGACGTGCTCGAACAGATTGTGATGAAACGTGATGTGCCTCACGGCGTCGTCGTCGTCCGTGAAGCCGTTGAGGCTCACCTTGTGGTGATCGTGGAGGTAGTTGTAAGAAACCGTCACGTTGTCGGCGCCTTTTTTGACGTCGATCATGCCGTCGAACGCGGTGTCGCCGGCGCCCGGGCAAGTGAGCAAAGACGTGAAGAGCTCGTTGTGGTCGAGCCACACGTTCTTCGGGGTGCCGCTGCTCATGCCCTCGATTGAAACGATGTCCGAAGCGTCGCCGCCTGGCGTGAGCCCGATGGTCATGTTGCGCACGACGATGTTCGACGAGGCTGCCGCGATGTGCAGGCCGAAGTTGGCGCTGCTGCCGTCGGCGCCGAGCAAGGTGATGTCGCTCTTGTTCTTGAGCTCGACGATTTGCGCCGGCAGCGTGTGCTGCACACACGGGTCGCTGATGCTCGAGAAGTCGAAGTGGCCGGTGTACTTCAGCACCAAACCTCCGCTCCCAACGTAAGCGTCGACGGCCGCCTGCAGCTCTTCGAAGGTGCCGACCTCACGCGGTGCGACGTCGCCTCCGCCTCGCGTCGCTTGCCCATAACCCGCGGGGGTGGTCTCAGGGGCGCCGGTTCCGTCGGCGGTGGAGGGGGCCGCGCCGGCTAGCGCTGAGCTCGTGCCGCTGGTCATGGTCGCGGACGAGCTGGTCCCGCCACTGGCTCCGCCGGCGGCGCTGCTCCCCCCTTGTGAAGGCGTACCGGCCGCTGCTTGCCCGGCAATCGAGGGGGATTCCGGCGCGGCCGGCGCTTCGACACGGCTGCTGCCACACGCGGCAACCCACACACACACGAGCCCAGAGCGAATCGCGAGCTTCATCGGATTGAGTAATGCCGCCAAGGCCGGCACTTCGTCGTCCGAGGCGACGATTTTTGGGGTTGACCGGCGAGGAGCGGAAAGCCGAGCGAGCTTCGGGCTGGCACAGTCGGGCACAGGCGCGCCATGACCCGAATGCCAGGCCTCGCTGGCTATCTCCGCCCCCGCGACCCCAAAAACGCTGGACTTCGGCCGGAGCCCTGCCCGGAGCTGGCCGGGCACGCGACTTGCTGTACTGCTCGGCTCCGGTCGAAAGCTGGGTTGAGGAGGAGTACATGAAAGCTTGGTCTTTGGCAGCGTGGGGTCCGGTGTTCTTGCTCGCCATGTCGGGCTGCTCGGCGAGCATGGGGGGTGACGACGACGACAGCTCGCCGGCGGCGGCGTCCGGTAGCAGCAAGAACGTCGGCAACGGCAGCTCGGCGCCGGGGACGCCGAACCTGAGCGCCAGCGGCGGCAGCGGAAACTACTTGGGCGGCGCCGCAGCCGGTACGACGTCGATGTCGACCAACCCGAACGCGCCTAGCGACGCGGCGGCTTCGGGCGGCGCGGGCGCCGAAGAGCCGACGGCGGAGCCGATACCCGTGCTGCCGACGAACCCGTTCGTCATCACCGCGCACGATCCCCTCTCCACCTTCGCGGCCGACGTCGATACGGCGAGCTACGACATCTTCACCAGCAGCGTGAACAACGGCTCCCTGCCGCCGGCCGCGACGGTACGGCTCGAAGAGTTCGTGAACTACTTTCACTACGGTTACACACCGCCCGCGAGCGATGCGACCGAGCCGTTCAGCATCTCGCTCGCGGCTGCGCCTGCCCCGGATCCGAGCACCCTGCTGCTCCGCGTCGGCATTCAGGGACGCATGCCCGCAACCAAGAAACGCCCGGCAAATCTGGTGTTTCTGGTCGATACCTCGGGCAGCATGGCGGCCGAAAACAAGCTGCCGCTCGTGCAGTACACGCTCACCGAAGCGCTCACGGCGCTCGACAGCACCGACAAGATCTCGATCGTTTCGTACGCCGGCTCCACCTCGGTGCGGCTCGAGCCGACCCCAGTGGCAGACGCTGCGACCATCGAGGCGGCCATCGCCGGCCTCACCACGGGCGGCGGCACCAACGGCAGCTCCGGCATTCAGCTCGCCTACCAACAAGCCGAGAGCGCCTTCATCGAAGGCGGCATCAATCACGTGCTGCTCTGCACCGACGGCGACTTCAACCTCGGCGTCACCTCGAACGACGCGCTGGTCGAGCTGATCACCGAGAAGCGCAAGACCGGCGTCACCTTCACCGCGCTTGGCTACGGCTCCAATCCGAACGACGCGATGATGGAGCGCGTGAGCGACGCGGGTAACGGCACCTACTCGGTCATTTACAGCAAGGGCCAGGCGCGCGAATACGTCGAAAATCGCCTGCTCTCCAGCCTGGATTTCATCGCCAAAGACATGAAGATCCAGGTCGAGTTCAACCCGGCCAAGGTGTACGCCTACCGCCTGCTCGGCTACGAAGATCGCGACATCGCCGATAGCGACTTCCGCAACGACGTGGTCGACGCCGGTGAAGTGGGGGCCGGGCACCGCGTCACCGCGCTCTACCAGCTCGTGCTGGCGGGTGGCGCCATCCCCAATGCTTCCGGCGCCCCGGCTGCGCAAGACGGCGCGGCGTTCTCGGGCCAAGCGGAAGTAGCGGCGGAAGACTACGCGCTGGTGAAGGTTCGCTACAAAGCTCCCGACGCAACGGAGCAGGATCCGGCTGCCGAAGTGAACCAGAGCCTGCCGGCCGATGGCATCGCCGATAGCTGGTCCGATCTGGATCCCGACTTTCAATGGGCGTACGCGGTCGCCACGTTCGCCGAAATCTTGAAGAAGAGCCCGTACTCCAGCACCAGCTCGCTCCAGGTCATCGAGCAGATCCTCAAGCAGCCGGCCAACGATACCGAAGCCGAGCGCGTCGAATTCCGCACGTCTTTCGACAAGGCGAAGCTGCTGCTCGCCAAGTGAACGCCTCGAGAAGGCCCGCGTCGCCCCCTAGTGTGGCGCGGGCTCTAGGGCTCAGAGGGTTGGCTTCGCGCAGCGCGGGCCAGTTGGTCTATCGTGGCCGGGCCAAGCGAGCCGCCAATGACCGACTTTCCTGCCGACATTTACACCGAGCCCGAGCCCGACGTTCACACGCTGAAGAACCTGGGGCCGCTGACCGGCCTGGCCGGCGTCTGGCGCGGCACCAAGGGCGTCGACTTACACCCCGCGGTGGACGGCCCTGAGCAAGAGCCGTACGTCGAGCACTACGAGCTGCACCCCATCGATCCGCAGACCAACGGTCCGCAGCTGCTCTACGGTCTCCGTTATCATTGTCACATCGTGCGGCCCGATGACGTCGAGACGTTCCACGATCAGGTCGGGTACTGGCTCTGGGAACCGGCTACCGGCACGATCTTTCACACGCTCGCCATTCCGCGTGCGCAGGTCGCGATGGCGGTGGGCCAGGCTGCGGCGGATGCGAAGCAGTTCCGTGTCGAGGCGGTGCGCGGTTCTCTCACCAACGGCATCGTTTCCAATCCGTTCCTCGAGCACGCGTTCAAGACCACGCAATGGACCATGTCCGTCACCATCAACGGTGACGGCAGCTGGTCCTACGAACAAGATACGGTGTTGGTCGTGCCGGGCCTGGCCGAGCCCTTTCACCACACCGATCGCAACACGCTGACGAAGATCGGTGAGCCCAAGCCGAATCCGCTGGCTCGTCAACCTACGTAGTCACCGAGGGGATGCGCGAAAATGGCGACGATCTTGACCGCTCCAATCCACGCCAACAAGCCGATCGAAGTGAATTTCACGAACGACGACACCAGCGCGGGCGTGGTGCTCATCAAGGCCGGGTGGGTGCCGAAACAGGGCAATCCCTTGCCGGATATCCCGGCCGTCGTAGTAGCTCCGAACGCTACGGACGGCTTCAAGACCAGAGTGCAACCGTTCGAGGCCGCGCGCCGCCTGTCGATCACGGTTTCGCTCGACGAGGGCGAATCGGGCCTGCTCCAGGTGTTGGTAGACAGCGCACCGCACACGACTCGCGTCGTCAGAGAAACGACGACTTTCGAGATGCTGGTCATCCCATGAGATCAGCGAGGCTCGCCGGGCTGGTCGCGTTGCTCGGTTTCGCACGGCCCGCGCTCGCACAGGCGCCCGCGGGGGGCGACGCCGCTTGCGGCAAGGTGATGAACGAAGCGGCTCCCAGCTGCGCCGCGATCAACAAGTTGGAGAACGAGCTGCAAACGCTCGAAGTGAAGCAGCACGCGCTCGAGCGGGATGCCAGAGACCCGAACAAGCCCCAGGCGGCCGCGGAGCTGGCGCGAGTCACCCAGGACATCGACAAGCTAAAAGGGCAAATCGAGCAGCTCAAAACGAGCCCGCTCCTGCGCCTGGACGGCTTCTGTTCGAGCGTGGGCCCCGAAGTACCGCGCACCTGCGACGTGCTCGCGTCGCTCTTGGGGGCTTTCGATGACGGCGCGCTGCAGCCCACCGAGCAGACCAAGCAAGCCCTCGCCACTGCGGCCGGAGCTGCGGCAGCGGACGCAGCAGCCGCCGATCGTCAAACTGCGAACAACAAGAGCGGCTCGAGCGCGCAGCTCGATCCGGTGGAGTCGATTCAGCCCATCACGCTGGCGGGCGGTGCCTTCACGCTGGCCGGTACGCGCTCCGGTAGCAAAGGTGTCGGAACCGTCAGCGTGAACCCGCTCGCGCTCGCTTTGCCGACCAACGTCAAGGCGGCGCGCCTGGTCGACCTCAGCGTGAGCGCGCCTTTCGATTTGTCCGGCAGCTCGGGCAACGACGACCCTTACATCTCGACGCGTCTGAGGCTGAACATCGCCGGGCCGTTCATGGCCAGCGAGCTACAGACGGCGTTCGACGCCTGGCTGAAAGCGTCGGGGGCCTATGCCGACAAGCTCCAAAATGTGCTGCTCCACGCGAAGGACGTGAAGCGCTGCGTGGAGTACATCGCACAAAACCATCGCGCCGAGGCCAGCGCGTGCGAGCAAAACGTCGCCAGCTCCGACGTGCGGGCGCTGCGCGAGAAAGCCTATTCAGCGATGGCCAAAGTCCGCCGCGAAGCGGATAGCTTCTACCTCGGTATCGACGGGCGCTTCGACACCGGCGATCCCACCGGGCCGACCGTCAAAGGCGATTTCGGCAATCACGTGCTCGGCGGCATTGCCGGCGGTGGGCGCATTCCGGTCGGAACACTATGGGACGTGGAGCTGCGTGGTCGGGTGGCAGGAGACGTCTTCAAGTCGCGAGAGCCCGTGCCCGGCGGGAACGAGCCGGTCGGATCATTCGATTGGGGCGCCGCCGTCATCCTCTCCGGGCGCCTGAAAGAGTCGGCGAAGCAGCGCCTCGCGTTCGGTGTCGGCGCCGAAGGACGACACGCCTTCAGCGACAGCGAGGCCGCCAAGAATTCGCCCACCAACTACGTGCTGTTGAACCTGATGACGGTCGTGCCAGCCCTGAGCGGTGGTGATATCGGGCTCGCGCTCGGCGTGCCGCTCTACGATCTGCAAGACGTGCGCGGCGTTACCGTCAACTTCTCGACGGATCTCGGTTTGCTCGATCACTCCCTGTGATCCGACATGAGTAGTTGTTGCACGCGCGTCGCGTGCGTCGCCGTACCGGGCTAATTTTTAGCTACGCCCACGTTCGCTCTCGCAACAACTACTCATTTACGAGACCATCTGCTCTGGTTACCGTCAGCGCGCTTTGGCAGACCTGTCACGACGGGATCGATGCCCGCACGTCGTGCGTCATCGTGCTCGGGAAGCTCGCGCGTTGGCGCTGCTTTCCTTGACGGTGGGCTGCGCCACCCTCGCAGGTCTCGAAGATGACTACCAGCTGGTGCCGGCTAGCGGCGGCAGCTCTGGCGCTGGCAGCTCGAGCGTTGCCGGCAGCCAAATGCAGCCCGGTGCAGGTCAAAACAGCGGTGGCGCACGTGCTGGTACCGGCGGCTCGAACGATGCCGGCATGGGTAATTCGTCCGAAGCCGGCAAAGCCACGCTTCCGCCCGGAGGCGCGAGTGGTGAGGGCGGGGGGGCATCGCCCGACGCAGGAGCTCCTGGCACGGCCGGAGCTGCGGGAGCCGCGGAAATGCCCGTTGTCTGCGAGATCAGCTGTGAAGCGCCCACACCTGCGTGTGTGAATGGCGCCTGCCAGGCTCCCACGAGCTGCGCGGGCCTGAAAGAGAACTGTGGTCCCTCTTTCGCCTCCTCGTGCTGCGGCACGATTCAGGTGCCGGGCGGCAGCTTCAAGCGCGACTACGACGACGTCAACAACAACGACGACTCTTATCCGGCAACGGTGAGCTCCTTTGCGCTGGACGCGATGGAGGTCACGGTCGGCCGCTTTCGCAAGTTCGTAGACGCTGGTCTCGGCAATCAGAAGAAACCACCTGCCACGGGCGCGGGCGAGGTGGGCGCGGGCGACGGCACGGGGTGGAAAGCCAGCTTCAATGACTCGCTGGCCGATAACAAGGCCGCGTTGGTGTCCGCGCTCGACTGCAACAAGGACTTGGCGACGTGGACGGACGTGGCCGACACCCGCGAGAACCGGCCCATCAATTGTGTGACCTGGTACGAGGCCTTTGCCTTCTGCATCTACGAGGGGGGCCGCTTACCGACCCAGGCCGAATGGAACTACGCGGCAGCGGGCGGCAACCAACAGCGCGTCTACCCGTGGTCGACACCGGCGACGTCCCAGACCATCACATCGGCGCTCGCCAGCTACTGGATCGACGCGACCAAGCAGTGCTACGGCGACGGCAAAAACGGCTGCACGCGCGACGACATCACGGTCGCGGGGCAGAAGACGGGTCTCAGCCTCTGGGGCCACGCCGACATGGCCGGCAACCTCGCGGAGTGGGTCTTCGACTACAACTCGGATTCTTACAAGTTGCCCTGCACGGACTGCGCGCAAACCAACGCCTCGCCGTACCGAGCACGGCGCGGTGGTGCGTACAGTGGGGATTCGCTCGCCGTCGCGGTGATCGCGCCTGACTATGCGTCGCCCACCGAGCGCGCCACTTACACCGGCTTTCGTTGTGCCTACCGAAATTAGGTCGACGCTCCGTCGATCGAGACCGAGACGTAACCACGAGGAGTCACCGTGACAGCATTCAAACCTTCGATGATATGGGCAGGCTTGGGCCTGGCGTTCTTGTTCATTGGATGCGGCAACCGCGACTCCGCGCCGGAGTCGCTCGGCAGCATGACAGCGAACGTGATCGAGCTCAAAGATCCGACCACGGTTACGGCGGGCTCGCCCTCACCGCGCCAGCCGACGTGCCCGGGCGGCAAATTGCCCTCGCGCTGCGGCACCTGGCAGGGTATCGAGCTCAGCGCCACCTTCACTGGCAATGGGCCTCCCGGACGAGATCACGGCTCCGACGCCGAGTGCACTTGCGAGACCATCGACTTTCAAATCCCGAGCGAGCTGCCGGTAACGCTCGGCAACGCCGGTACACACAAGGCGAGCCTGGCTTTTCGCACTGCGGCGGGCGAGACGGTTACCTGTAACTACAAGGGGGATCGCAAGGGCGGCCGCTCCGCCAATGCCACCGGTGGGAATCACTACCTGTTCGAGCGCTGCAGCGACCGCTCGCGCGCGGGCGACACGAAGCGCGCGGACTGGTTCGATCTCGAGCTCGACAAGGCCGACGTCGATCCGACGACCGTGCAGCTCCGGCTCGGCGAGCCGGACGTGGTCAACGGCGTCGTGCAAGAAGACGTGTTCTATTCGGACGATCCCTTGATTCCGAACGCTGCGCTCTACGTGCCCCGCGGTGCGGCGGCGCCGTTTCAGAATTTCACGCTGCGGACGACCTCCGCCGTGCCGCCCGGCTCTTACATCCCGAACGGCCTGGTCCCCGCGACGACGACTGGCTACACGGTGGACGTCAAGGCCGTCGGCTTCGAGCATTTCACGTTCAACCCCGTTCCGGGCGCGAGCTGTCCGCGCATCGAGCTGCCGTATGATGCGGCGTTGCTGCAAAGCCTGCTCGGTCCCAATGCCGAGTCTGTCTTGCAGGCGCAGCACATCCTGGACATCGATCGGGTTTTTTCCGGCGATACCGTGCTCGAATCGTTCGGCCCGGTCACGGTGGATTTGACGCGGCACACCGTCACGTTCTGCACGTCTCACTTGAGCTTCGTGACCACGAACGCGGCGCCCTGGGGTGCCGATCTCATCATGGCGGCGCTCACCGATAGCGTGACCGGGACCGTGACCCCGCTCGACACGGGAGCCGGCTCCAACGTGACGAGCCTGCCCACCCTGGTACCCGGTCGGAGCTACAGCCTCGAGCTTCAGTTCAAGAACACTGGAACCCAGACGTGGATGACCAGCGGCTCGTTCCGGGTCGACTTGGAGTCCAGCTCGGCGCCGAGTGGCACGACGGTCTCAGACGTCGATTCGGGCTGGTTTGCTGGGGCCGATCCAGTGCTGACGGTCGCGACCAGTGTCGCCAATGGCGGCGTCGCCCGCTACACGTTGCCGCTCAAGGCGCCCGCCACGCGCGAGGCATTGAACCTGTGCCTCGTGCACAACACCAACGTCGCGTTCGGCGAATGCTTCTCGTGGGACAAGACGGGGGCGGCGTCGCCAGGCACCACCCCGGTCGCGCTGGTTGAAATTTGCGACGGCATCGACAACGACGGCGTCGGCGGTGTCGACAACGGCATTGCTCAGCTCGGGGCGCTGTGCGCCGCGGACACGACGAACGGTCACAAGTGCCAGGGCAAATACGTTTGCACCGGCACGTTCGGCAGCGGGCCCAATGGCCTCACCTGCATCCAAGATCCCAGCCCAGAAGTGTGCGGCGACAATCGAGACAACGACTGCAACGACCAAACCGACGAAGTGCTCGGCGCCGACTGCGGGAGCTGCGGCGGCAAGACTCGTTGCGACGGGAGCTGCACCGTGTCCACGCCGAGCGATCTGGGAGCCAGCTGCGGAGGCTGCGATGGCACCGTGCAATGCGACGGCGGCTGCTCGGCATCCGACCCAGCCGACCTCTTTCAGGCCTGTTTGCGCCCCGAAGCTGGGAATCCTGGCGCCATCGGAGCCTGCGCTTGCGGCGTTCGTATATGCGACAACAGCTGCCCCGGCACCGTCGGGCCTCACGAGTCTTTCTTCAGCGAGCCCTCGTTGTGTGGCCCGGGCGGCAGTATCTTCTCGACTTGGGACTCGAGCTGCGATGGTCAGGTCGAAGCAAATCCGGACACACCGTTCTTGTTCGATGAGACCTGGGGCTCGGACGACGTGCTGCTCGTCTGCACCCGGCGCTGGCTCGCGACCGGCAATTGCCCGAGCTCGGTCAACTACTATGCGTGCCCGTCCGCGCCCACTCTCTGTCCAGTGCAAGTTGGCTTCGACGGTCAGGTTCCCTGCGGAGAGGAGCTTACGGCGGTGAGCTGCGGCTTCAGCGGAGGCTTGTGTGTCACCAACAGCGTGCCGCGCGACGCGCACGCGACGTTGACGTGTAGGTAGTCATCACCGTCGCTCCCGCCGGCAGCCACGCGCGCCGGCGGGAGCACTTCGGAGCGCACGGAGCAAATGGCGCCATCATGCTAGGCAGCGAAAAGACCATCGGTGTGGCCGACGTGGACGCAGCTGCACCCTTCGCGGGGCGCTACCAGGTGCTGCGGCGCATCGCGGGCGGCGGCATGGGCGCCGTCTACGAGGTCCTGCACATCGAGACGAATCGACGTCGGGCGCTGAAGGTGATGCTGCCGGAGCTTACCGCCAGCCCCATGCTGCGCGAGCGTTTTCAGCGCGAAGCGCGCGTCACCGCCAACGTGAACAGCGAGTTCATCGTCGATGTCTTCGATGCGGGCGTCGACCAGACGACGGGCATGCCATTTCTGGTGATGGAGCTGCTGGAGGGGCACGATCTCGGCGACCATCTGAAGAAGCACGGGCCGCTGCCGGCTCCCGAAGCGCTGGTGTACTTGCGCCAAGTCGCCACCGCGCTCGACAAGACGCACGCCGCCGGCATCGTGCACCGCGACCTGAAGCCGGAAAATATCTTCCTGACTCAACGCGACGACGGCTCGCCGCGCATCAAAATTCTCGATTTTGGCATTTCGAAAGTCGTGAAAGAGGCGGGCACCGGCGGGCAGGCCACGCAAAGCCTCGGCACACCGCTGTATATGGCTCCCGAGCAGGTGCTGGGTGAGCCCGTCGGCCCCGCCACGGACTTGTACGCGCTCGGCCTCATTGCTTACACCTTGCTCGTCGGTGAATCTTACTGGTTCGAGGAGTCGCAGCGCTTCGACAACGCCTTTGGCTTTGCCGTGCATTGCGCCAAGGGTCCAGCCGAGAGCCCGCGGGCTCGGGCGGCGCGGCTCGGGCGCTCCTTGCCGCCGAGCTTCGACGCCTGGTTCTTGCGAGCCACGCATCGCGAGCCCGCGCAACGCTTTGCTCGAGCCTCGGAGCTCGTGCAGGGGCTCACGCTCGCTCTCGGCGAGGTCGTGCCCGAGCGACTCGTGGTCACGCCGCCGCAGGCGGCGGGCGCGCCGCAGGGCGCCGTTCAGGGCACGTCACCCGAGTCGGTGGTCGTACACGCCCAGTCGCAACCCTACACGACCGGCGTGCCCTCGGTGGTCGATACGCCAGCGGTGAGCAGCGCCAAAAACCGCTGGGTTTTGCCGGTTTCTGTCAGCGTTGCGACGCTCGCGTTGGCCGCGGCGGGTCTCAGCGTCGTGCTGCGTGCGGGCCACAAGTCCGAAGTGGCGGTCGAGCCCAGCGCGGCGGCCTTGCCGGCCCTCACGCCGAGCAGCACCGGGTTAGCGCTGCCGCCGCTAGTGGGCGTGGCGAGCAGCGCGCCCGCGCCCAGCGCGCTGGTCAGCGTCGCCCCGGCTGCGTCGCACAGCGCGGCGGCGCCGCTCGCCGGCGCTCTTCCCAAGCTTCCGCCCCCGGCTCCCAAACGCGGTCCCGCGCCGGCACAACCAGCGAAGGCTCCGGCTGCCGTCACGGCGCCGGCAACCCCCACCTACACGAGGGACTAAGTGCAAGCTCTCTTTTCCTTTCCGCACGCTCGCCTGGCTCCGCTACGCCGTTGCTCGAGCGCGCTGGTGCTCGCTGGCGGCGCCTGGCTCGTAGCGGCGCCCGCCGCTGCGCAGGACTCGGCCGCTGCCGGCGCGTTGTTCGACAAGGGCGTCGCCGAGATGGGTAGCGGCAACTATCAGGTTGCTTGCCCAGCGCTCGAAGAGAGTCAGCGCATCGATCCGCGCGCCGGTACCCTCTTCGCGAGCGCCGAATGCCAGGCCAAATGGGGCAAGATCGCCAGCGCCGTCGCTCGCTACGAAGACTACGTGGGATGGGTCTCGCGCCTGCCCACGGATCAGCAAGCGCGTCATCGCGATCGCGTCGCCACGTCGCAAGCACAAATCGCGCGGCTCAAGCCTAGCGTGCCGACCCTCACCATTCGCCTGGTGGCTGGAGCACCGAGCGGCACCACCATCAAACGCGACGGCGCCTTGCTGCAAGGCGCGGCGCTCGGCGTCGCCTTGCCGGCCGACCCCGGTGAGCACACCCTCGCGGTTCAGGCGCCTGGCGGCCCCGAGCGCACGGTGAAAGTGGACATCGCCGTGGGTCAAAATCGATTGCTCGAGCTGGAGGCGCCGCCGCCGCCCGAGTCAGAAGCCAAACCAGAAGCCGGCGCCAAAGCTTCCGACCCGGCGCCCCTGCTTGCGCCCAGCACCGAACGCGAACCGACTGCCGATCGCAACAGCTCGCGCCGCACGATCGCTTACGCGATTGGTGGTCTCGGCGTCGCCGGTGTTGTCGTCGGTGGCGTCACGGGCGCCTTGGTGCTCGGAAAGAAGAGCACCATCACCGACAACTGCGACGGCTCTGCTTGTCGCAATGACGCCGGCTACGACGCCGCCCGCAGCGCCAAGACGCTGGCCACTGTCAGCACCGTTGGCTTTGGCGTGGGCCTGGCCGGAGTGGCGGTCAGCGCCGTCTTGCTGCTGACGGGAAGCAAGAGCGATCGCGCCGCGAGCTCTGCGGCGCGTGTTCAGCCTCTGGTGGTCACGAGCCCGCAAGGCTTTTGGGCGGGCATCGAGCGCGCCTTTTGAGGGTCACGCGCGGCGCGGCTCGTCGCAAGCTAACTCGGCGATTGGCTCTCGTCTGCGCAGGGCGCGATGCCGCGCACCTCGACGGTGAGCCACTCGGCGGCAGGGCACTCGCGGGCGATGGCCAGGGCTTCTTCACGCGTGGCGCAGTTGATGAGGAAGAAGCCGCCGATCATCTCTTTGGTTTCCGGAAAAGGCCCGTCGATGACGTGCAGCTTGCCATCACGCTTTTGCAGTCGGCTCGCGCCGGCGTGCGATTCGAGCGATTCACTCGAGATGAGCAAGCCCCGCTGCTTCAAGCTATCGCCCCAGCGCACCATGCTCGCGTAAGCCTCGGCACCCGCTTCCGGAGTGCGAGCTTGACGTTGCCCGATCGGCTCGACCATCAACAACATGTATGCCATTGCCCTGGCAGGCTGCGCAGGGTTGTCACGAGCGTCAAGCGTGCTCGTGCGAGCCTTGCCAGCGAGGCCTTTTGCCATTTTGCTCACGCGAGAGATCGACGGGAACCGAAGCGAGACCTCGCGCATCTGTGCAGCAGGTCGATCTCGTCGAGTACTTGAGGTCGCTCTAGCTCGGTATTGTCAGGGCGGTGCTCGGGGCCGTAGCATCGCCCGCCATGCTCATCGGTTCACACACCATCATTCAAAGTACGGACGCCGAGGCAGACAAGGCGTTCTTTCGCGATGTGCTCGGGCTGGCGAACGTCGACTCGGGCGGCGGTTGGCTGATCTTCGCACTCCCACCTTCCGAGATCGCGGTGCATCCGTCGTCGAAGAACGACGTTCACGAGTTTTATCTCATCTGCGACGACGTCGAGGCGTTCGTGGCGCAGATGAAGCAGCAGGGCGTGGATTGCTCGCCGATCCAGGAGCAACGCTGGGGCCGCCTCGTCCAAATCACGCTGCCGGGTGGGGGCAAGCTCGGCGTCTATCAGGCGCTGCACGCGCGCCCCGAAACGGCCAAGGCCAAGGTCAACGCGCCGCCGAAGAGCAAAGCCGCGCCGAAGAGCAAAGCCGCGCCGAAGGCGAAGCCCAACGCGAAGACCAAGCCTAAGGCCCCGTCGAAAGCCAAGGCGAAGCCCAGCGCGGCCAAAAAGAAGCAGCGCGCGCGTTAGGTTTCTTTCAGCGCCGCGCGTTACTGCGGGCCAGCTCCGCGCGTTCGCGGTGCAGCGCGCGCAGCGAAGATGAGCGCTGGGTCATCGTGCGGGGGCGGTGCAGCTGAGCGCGGCCCAGGATCGCGAGCAAGTCGCTCTGAGTGACGATGCCGACCAGGCGCGAGTCGTCATCGACGACCATGGCTTCGTGAGCGCCGCCGTAGGCGAGGGTCGAGGCCAGCACGTGCGCGAGCTCGTCCACGTGCACGAGCTCGAAATGCACGGAGGGGAGCTCGCGGAGACGCTCGCTCGGGTGGCTGGCAACCGTCGCGACGTCCACCACTGTCAAGACGCGGCCGGTTTCGGGTTCGACTACCGGTAACGCGCGCAGCGCGTGCTCGCGTAGGCGCTCGAAAGCGACTTTGGCGGTGTCGTCGGGGCCTACTGTTACCAGGTCGCGCGACATGATCTCACCGCAGCGGATGGGGGCCTGGTGGCGGCGGTGCGCTGCCTCCTCGACCAAGCGAAACAGCGCGTGCAGATCGTCGCGCTGCACCTCGAGCGGCGTGCCGAGTTGCTCGACGGCGGCGTCGATGTCGGCGGCGCTGAAGCCGAGCCGAAATTCGGCTGGCGCATCCGCGGTGCGGTGAGCCGACACTGGCATGGCGGCGACGTGCGGGTAGCTGCGGCGCGTCAGGTTGTTGAAGACGAGGCCAGCGCCCACGAGCAGCAGCGAATTCAGCGCTACCGGTACCACCGCGAAGCGATAGCCGGCGGCCGTGATGATGGGGCCGCCAATGACCGCCGTGAGCGCCACCGCTCCTGCCGGCGGATGCAAGCAACCGAGCAGGCTGGTCACGCTGACGGTCGTGGCCACCGCCACCGCTGCAGCGCACAGCGGGCTCGGAACGTAGCGCGCGGCCGTGACGCCAATCAGCGCCGCCAAGAAGTTGCCACCCACCACCGACCACGGTTGCGCGAGCGGACTGGCAGGAACCCCGAACACCAGGACCGTCGAAGCACCGATCGGCGCGATCAGCAGCGGCACGTGCTCAATCGAGCCGAGCCACGCGCGCGATACAGCACCGGTGAACAGCAATCCGACGAGCGCGCCGACCCAAGCCGCCACCCGCTCCCAACCTGGTAGCGGGGTTCGCACCGGCTTGAACCGACCCAACCAAACCCGCGCCGCGTCCGTGAGCATGCCGGCGCGATATATCGATCATCGATACAATTTTCAAGACGAGCGGGCGGGGCGCGTCGTGCCGCAATCTTCGTGTGTTAAGGATCGCGCGTGGCGCGAGTTTCGATTCATTCTCCTCGGTTGGCTGATTTGCACGCCCACCAGCTCGGTCCGACCCGAGGCCTGGTCGCGGAGTGGACGTTCGACGCAGGCGCTGGCCAAACCGTTGCCGACTCGAGCGGCAATGCGCTGGACGCGGTGCTCGGCAGCACGAGCGACGTCGAAGCCAGCGATCCTGCTTGGATCGCCGGCAGGTAGCGCGTTATCCGCCCTCGGCGATGTTCTTCGACTGTCGTGGTGTCGAGCGATGCGCGTAGCTCAGGCCGTGCCGAGGAAAGCGTCCGCGTGAATCTCGCGCAGCGCGGCGCCTCGCAAAAAGACCTGCCGTTTGAGCCGCTGAACGAGCAGCGGGTCGCCGCACAAGTACACGCGCCGTCCGGCGAAAGAAGGCACGCGCTCCAGCACTAGCGCGTCGAGCCGCCCGATCTCGAGCCCAGGCTGGCCGGAACCTTCGAGCACACAGGGGCGATAGCTGAGCTGGGGGTAACGTTCCTGCAGCGCTCGGAGCTCTTGCCGCAGGTACAAGCCGCTCGCGGCGCGGGCGCCGTGCCACAGCTCGATGGGGCCGCAATGTCCATGCGCCAAGGCGTCTTGCAACACGCCCCACAGCGGCGCGAGCCCGGTGCCGGTACCGATCAGGGTCAACGGCTGCTCGGTGTTGCCTGGAACATAGAAGCAGTCGCCGAGCGCGCCGCGAACACTCACCGCAGCGCCGAGTGCATCGCTACCAGCCAGCCAGCCGCTCATGCGTCCACCGGTGAGCACGCGCACGTGGAGCTCCAGCTCGCCTTGATTGTCTTCCGGGCGGCTCGCGATCGAATAGGCGCGAGCCAGACCATCCGAGCGCGACAGCGTGATGTACTGTCCGGCCTTGAACGCGAGCGGCCGTAGCGTCTGCACCTTGACGCGCAGCACGTCGCTCGCCAGAGGTTCGACCGCAGCGACGCGTGCTGGCACCTCGAGCCCACGGGCGCCTTCGAGCGACACCTCCAAATCGGCGTCCGGTCGCGCCTGGCAAGACAGAAAGTAGCCGGCCATGCGCAGCGACTCCTTCAAGCCTTGCTGCGCGGCTGCCGGGGGCGTGCCGCGCGTCGCCTGAACCAGGCAAGCTTGGCAAGCGCCCGCGCGACACGAAGACGGCACCGAAAGCCCCGCGCCGAGCAGCGCATCGAGCACCGTTTCCCCCGGCAGAAGCTCGAGGCTCCGCCCCTCGCATGCGATGCGCGGCATGGTCAGCGGCCCAGCACGTCGTTTCGAACCGAGTTGGCGATGGCCGCAACCTGGGCGATTTGCTCGGGCGTGGCGCCGAGCTCGGCCAGGGTACCGCCCAGGTGCTGGATCACCACGTCCACGTGCACGTCGGAAAGGCCCCGTTTGACGAGGTGAGCATGGGCGCCGCGCATGTCGCGGCCGGTGTACTGGTTCGGCCCGCCCAGCACCATCGTCAAAAACGCGCGCTGCTTGCCCATCTGCCGGTCCATATCGACGTCGTCGAAGTAGTCGGCCACCCGCTCGTCTTGCAGCATTTTGCGGTAGAAGATGTCCACCGCTTTGTCGATTGCCGCCGCGCCGCCCAACTGTTCGTACAAGCTCGCCATGTTTTGCTCCTGACCCAACTGCATCGTTCGTAAACAGGTATTGTGGATACAGGTATGCGTGCTACATGTTTTGCGCGCGCCGATCAACGGAAATTCGTATGCAGCTCACACAATTCTCCGACTACTCGCTGCGCGTCTTGCTCTACCTGACCGCGCAGCGAGATCGCTGGGTCCCTCTGCCCGAGATCAGCCGCGCGTACGGCGTGTCCCACAATCACATGGCCAAGGTCGTGCAGCTGCTGCTCGATCGAGGCTACGTCGAGAGCTCACGCGGCAGGACCGGTGGCCTGCGGCTCGCAAAATCGCCTGGGAGCATCAACGTCGGCGCGCTGGTTCGCGCGACCGAGCCGCACTTGAACCTGGTCGAGTGCTTCGACGCGGAGAGCAATACCTGCCCCATCGATCAGGTCTGCGGCCTGAAAGGCGCGCTCCTTGCCGCTCAAAAAGCTTTCTTGCGCGAGTTGGATCGCTTCACTCTCGCCGATTTCGAGCCCAAAGCCCCTGCGCTGATCAAGCTGTGGAATCGCAAGTTGGGGTGAGGAGCTAGAGGCTGCTCTTCAGGCGTTTGGCCTGCCGCGCCCGGCTTCGCCCCCTCCAAACCTCCCTCCGCCGCCCGCCGCACACCCAACCTGGGAGCGGTCATTATTGCTCAACCGTCAGCGCGGGATCTCGTAAAGGTCCGAGCCGTCGACCACCAAACCTCAACGATTTTTCAGGTCGGCCGAGCTGCTTGGTGCTCGTCAAACGGCACCAATCGTGGCGTTCTTGCCTGCGTGGCCGGGCCTTGGTGATTGAAAGGCCTGCGAGCGACGGCTACCGTCCCTGGCGTGGTGCCCGTGTGAAGGGAGCTTGCATGAACATTCGACACCTCTTGCTCAGTGGCTGCTTCGCGTTGTGCTCGGCGTATCCGCTCGCGGCGGCCGCCGATACCCCGGCACCCGCCAAGTCCGCGGCTGCCAAGCCCGCCAAGACCCCGGCCGAGGTCCGCAAAGAGACGCTCGCCAAAGACGGCGCGCGCAACGAGCGCGACGCCAGCGTCTACGAAAAGCTCCGCGAAGAGCTGAAGGCCGGCAAGATCACGCTCGAAGAATTCAAGGCGAAGGCGGCCAAGCTGCGTGAGTCCGTACAAGAGCGCAAAAAGTTCGAGCGCGAGCAGAACGTACGGCAATGGGGCGAGCTCGTCGAACGCGCCGAGGTGCGGAGCGAGATGCAAGATCACGCTCGCCGCATCGCCTACCTCGATCAGGCGCTGGTCGTGGCCGAGTCAGAAACGAAGGAGCCGCAAAAAACTCAGCTCATCACGCGCATCGCCAACCTGCGCGATAAGGAGAATGCTCGCCACCAGGCAGAGCTCGAACGCTTCCGAGCCGCCAACGCTAGGCCCGGCACCTCGGCTGCCCCCGCCAGCGCGCCGGCCCCCGCCACCTCCGCCCAGGGAAATGCCAAATGACCTCCAAGACCTTGCTCGCGCTCACCGCCCTCACGCTCTGTCTCGCCTGCGAAAAGAAGGACGCCGCCCCCGCCGACAACGCCGAAAAGACCACCGCGGCCGCGCCCGCTCCCTCGGTCGCCCCTGTCGCAGCCGCCGACACCACGCCGACCCCCTCCGCCGCGCCCGCCCCCGCGCCCTCCGCCGAGGCCGCCGCCGAAAAAGTCCCCGTCCCGGCAGACTACGAAGGCCAAGCCCAAAAAGACCTCACCCCCCAAAACCTCAACAGCAAGCTCGACGACCTCGAAAAAGAGATCAACAAGCACTAACCGGTGCTCGCAACGCGAGCGAATCAGAGATCGCTGAGCTCCAAGCAGCGATAGCAGCGGTTTTTGTGAAGGGTCTGACGCCGTAGGAGAGTCGATGGGCAGAGGCTCTCGGGCTTTCTCTCTGCAGCTGGCGAGCGCCCGGATGAAGCCAGGTGGCAGGAGTGACGACTCCTAGGGGTGTCCGCCTCGCTCGCCGATTCCCACCTTGGCCAACCTCCGCACCAACCGCGAGAGGCTCGGGTCCGTCGCCAACCGTTCACGTAGCAGGGCGCCGATGAACCTCACATCGTGCTCGTCGAGCAGCGTCCGGAGTGGAGCGAGCGCCTTCTCGATGCGCTGCGCGAGGTAGGTTTCGAGATCGCGCGCCGGCATCGCTGCCTCGTGTCCATGCGCGGTTGTAGCGACGCCCGACCTTGGCTCGCCGCGACGCGCCAGCTGCCGCTCAAGCCGCGTGATGAGCCGGGTCAGGACGTCCGGCGGTGCTGTGGAACGGGGCGTAGTCACTGGATTCGGTAGGGGATATGGCGCTGCGACAGCGAGGTGCCGTGCGGGCGCGGTTTGGTGGCGGTGAAGGATTGGGCCATCACCAAGACGGCGTCTTTGCCGTGGAGGTCGAAGGTTCGGCTGGGGTTTTGGGGGCGCAGTTTGGGTTGGGTCGAGGTGTCGAGGGCGACGGTTACGGTGCGCACGTCTCGGTCGAGCTCGAGCAGGAGGTGCGCGGTGCCGTCTGCGGCGACGGCTGTGGTCTTGCCGTCAACGAGGACGGGGAGGTCGGTTGCGTTTTCGGAACGGACGACGACGACGACTTGGCGCAGCTTGCGAACGCAGGTGGTGTCGATTGTCAGCGGTTGGGAGCTGCCCTCCGTGACGCCTCGGGTGTGCGTGAGGCGAAGGGAGCGTGCTCCACCTTCGGGCTCGTAGCCGGCTGGACAGGTGAACGTGATGGGCAGGGTTTGGCCCTCGACGCCTCGGAGCCGGATGGTGAGTGCGCCTGAGGCGTCGGTAGCGCCGAGCTTGGATTTTCCGGTCTCGAACGCGACGTTGCTGAGCGGGGTGGCGTCGTCGCTCGTGGCACGCAGTGATAGCTCGAAACGGTCTTGGGTTGTTTTGTTGCCGCAGGCGGCGACGGCTAGCAGCGGGAGTAGATGGGTGAAGCGCAGTCTCATGGCACGATCTCCGGGCAGGACGGGGCTGCGTCGGGCCCGCTGCATGCGTTGCTCGTTCGCTTTTCAAGCAGGCGAGCCAGTGCGAGGTAGGCCGGATTGGCGGGCTGTGCGATGGCAAGCTCGTGGTATGCGGCGCGCGCTTCAACGTAGCGTCCAGCGACCAGGTGTCCGGTGGCAGACACTGGCGGGGTGGCTGCTGGCGACGCGCTTGGTGGCGGTGCGCTCGGTGGCTCGGCAGCTGATGGTGTCGGCGCGGTTGGGGCGAGCTTGATCGGAGTCGGTTCAGGCGACGGCGCCGCTGTCGGAGCTGCAACCGAGGCACTTGGGAGTGTCGAAGCATCGGCGCCGTGTGCGGCTGCGGGCCTCGCAGCAGATTTCGACGGACCAGCCGCGATGTGCGCGACGCCGACCATGGCGAGTGCGAGGCCGAGCGCCGCACCCAACGCGGTGGCACCGACGGCGAGCGGGTGTGCCTTGGCGTACGTACCGAGCCGCTCGACGGCGCGTAGCGGTGCGCGACTTGCCGGCGGGCGCACACTGCGAACCGCTGGTGGTGCTGAGCTCGGAGGGACAGGCGGAACGCTCACCCGGGGCACCGTGGGCTTTGCGGGCGAAGCGGGGGCCGCGGGTGCCTTCTCGGCGATGAGGTCAGCCTTGAGGCCATCCAGGTCGAAGGCGGTAGTGTCTTGCCAGCCAAGTGCCGCGGGGCTCGAAGGTATTTCTGGCGGCGGAGGGGCGATTTGCTCCTCGGCTACTGCGGCGGTTACCGGCACCGTTCGCACAGGCCGTACCTCCATCACCGGAGTCCGCTCGGCTTTCGGGGAGAAGAACGTTTCGGGAGCGACACGCTCCAGGCGTTGAGTCTGCTGCGTGATGGCCTGTATCGGAGCGGCAGCCACTTGCAGGCGCTCCATCACCTGCGTCGTCTGCAGCGCCGGATCGAGTCGCTCGATACGTTGCGTCTGGGTCCACAGGCTTGCCTGCTCCAGAGGGAGCTCGCGGGTGTCGATGCCCGCCTGAAGATTTTGGACGATTGGAAAGGCTTCGAGCGCCAGCTTGGTCGTTTGCGTGTCCGAGGGCAGCGCGGCCAGGTACTGGATGCCGCTCTCCCGCTCCGGAATGTCGAGGGACGGCAGCGGCGTGTACTCGGGGCGGGTGAAGTGGATGGTCGCTTCGAGGCGAACGCCAGCAAACTCGACGAGCGCGTGGCCCGCAATCGGCTGGGGACCGCGCACCAGCCTGGAGTTGACTCGCACCTCGGCGTCGTACGTGGGCACCAGCAAGAGCTGCGCGCCTTCGCGCTCGAAGTGAAAGTGCACGGGAGCGATCCCGAGCGCGTTGACGCGGACGTCGGCGCGCGGAAGTGAGCCAACTACTACGGCGCGTTCAACGTCCGGGGCGAGCTCGAAGATGTACGCGCGGCTCTCGTAGTCGACGACGAGCCAGAGCGTGCCATCGCGCGGCGCAGTTGCTTCGTGTTCATTGCGCATGGCCATGCGTTCCTTTCAGATCAGTTCCTCGGGCTTGTTGGTTCACGGCGTAAACTGAAGCGGGCAAGTCGCAGCCGTGGGAGCGGAGTAGCCCCAGGCAATCGGGTAGAACGCCCGTGGGCTCGAGATCGGATTGCATGCCGGTGGTGCCCGGCCGCTTCATGGGGACGCTCGCGAAGAGATCTTTGAGGCGGTAGCCGTGCACCGGGTCGGTGCCGGTAACCTCCGTGATGTGAGTGACCTGCCGGCGCCCATCGCGTAACCGTGCAGTCTGGACGACGATGTCGACGGCCGAGGCGAGCTGCGCTCGCAGGGCCACGAGAGGTAGCTCGACGCCGCCCATCAGGGCCATGGTCTCCAGGCGGTTGAGGGTGTCGATGGGATAGGTGGCGTGAACGGTGGTCAGGCAGCCGCCGTGCCCCGATGTCATGGCTTGAATCAGGTCGAGCGCCTCGCCGCTGCGGATCTCGCCCAGTACGATCCGGTCGGGGCGCATGCGCAGTGTGGCCTTGAACAGGTCGCGGATCGTGACCGCCCCCTTTCCACGTGAGTCGGCTGGGCGTGCTTCCAGTTGCACCACGTGCTCTCGCTGGAGCTGCAGCTCGCGGGCGTCTTCGATCACCACGATGCGCTCACCATCGGGGACGAGCGCCGAAAGCGCATTCAAGAGCGAGGTCTTACCGCTGCCGGTGCCGCCGGCGACCACGACGTTTTGTTTGCACTCGACGAGCACGCGCAAGGTCTCTGCGGCGTCTTGCGTGAGAGCTCCGAATTCGAGCAGCTTCGCGAGTGTGAGCCGCTCCTTCGAGAAGCGACGAATCGCGACCGAGGGCCCATCGGGCGCCACCGGGGGCAGAAGCGCTTCGACGCGAGAACCGTCCGGCAAGCGGGCTTCCAGGATCGGGTGGAGCTCGTCCAGAGGGCGCCCGACGAACTGCGCGATGACCCTCAGGGCGGACATGAGCTTCTCGGGAGAGGAAAATCTGGCTTCGGTCTTGGTGAGGCGTCCTTTGCGCTCGATGAAGATCTCGTTCGGCCCGTTCACCAAGATTTCGGTGACGCTCTCGTCATCGAGCAGCGGCACGACCGGCGCCAGGAACGAGCGCAGCGTGTCGTCGTAGATGGCCGCGGGGATCATGGCGTGCCTCGCGCGCTGAGGTGCTGTTCCTCGCGAATCGCCAGCTCGGCCAAGCGGCTCCGCACTTCGGGCGCGCGCTCGCCCTTGGGGGCCACGTCGAGGTAGGTGCGAAAGTGTGTTCGAGCAGACTCGACATCGCCGTCCGAATCCAAGACGCCCAGGAGGTAGTGAGCGTCACTGCTGTCCGGACTGGCGCGCAGCAGCTGCTCGAGCTCGACGCGGGCCTCGTTCGTCTGACCGAGCCCGACGTGAATCGTCGCGACCAGGTAACGCAGGGTTTCCGCGTCGGGGTGGTCGCGCAAGTAGGGTTCGGCATGGTCCAGGGCGGCTCGCAGCCGCGAATTGGACAAGCAGACCTGCAGCAACAGGGGCAGCGCGCGCTCGGCGTCGTAGCCGCGGTCGAGCGCCAGCGACAGGTACTGTTCGGCGCGGACCGAGTCGCCTCGCTGCGCGGCGTCCCGGCCCCGCTGAAACAGGGTGGCGGCCTGGTCGTCGCTCGAGGTGGCACCGCCCGCTTGGGGCAGGTTCGCGGCGGCTGACGCGCACCCCAGCGCGCCCAGCAGGGCAAAGATGCCGGCATATCGACCGAGTCGCTGCCGGTGGCGGTAGTTTCCAAGCACCATCACAAGCTTTTCGGTCGGTGCCCGAGGCTCGTTGACGGTTTTCTTCCGCCGTCATCAGCCCCCGGAACGCCGCATCCGGCGCTCGAGGTCCTGGCGCAGGTCCAAGAGCCAAGCGCGGTAGGGCGAAGGGCCCTGAGGGGCGAGCAGCCTTTCAAGGGCTTGTACGGCTGCGGCGGCGTCTGCGTAGCGCTTTTGGTCGAGCGATACCCGGAGCCGTAGACGTAGCGCTGCGTATTCCTCATCGAGCTGCCCCTTCAGCTCCGCGTGCTCCTTTTCCGCGACTTCGGCATCTGGCGGGCTCCCGGCCGTCTCGAAGCAGGCTTTGGCTTGGCTGAATAGCTCGAGCGCCTGGACACCTTCGGCTCGATCGAACGGGGCACGTTGCCGCTTCGATCGCGCTCGGCTCAGGGCTTGGAACGCGAAGGCTTTGGCTGGGCCAGGGGCATGCTCCGCGCAGGGCGTCGTCGCCACGACCAGGGACGGCGGTTCAATCTCGGTTTGCTTCGGGCTGCTGAAACGGTCCGAGCCAATCCATGCGGCGCCGACTGCCGCCGCCACGAGCAGGCCAATGGCGAAGATGACTCCGCCGGAGCGCCCTGCCTTTCCGCCCTCGGCGACAAAGGCGAGGCGAACGCTGCCGGCGTAGATGTCTTCGCCCCAAGGCACGGCAGCCGCTCGAGTCGGTTCGCCGCGGAATGTGAGGGTACCTGGTACACGTTCAGGGAGTCGAACCGTGATGGCCTCTGCCTGCCGTGCCAACAAGATGAGCGGCATCTCCGCGCCTTCGCGCATCTCGACGCGCACGCTCGCGTCGGGAGTCGCACCAACGGCAGCCTGCTCTTCAAGCAGCTCGTGCCGCTGCGAGATCACGCCGGTCCCATGAATTTCGACGAAGTAGCGCATATTCAGAATCCGATGCCCTTGGTGAGAAAAGGCCCCATGAGCAGGAGCATCACGCAGGCGACCAGCAGCACCATGGGGGCGATCAAGAGGACGCCAGCACGCGCCGCAGCTTCTTCCGCAGCGACGCTCCGCCGCGCATTCAGCATGCGCCCCTGCACTTGAATGACCTTCGCGAGTGGGTTGCCCTTTTGCTCGGCTTGAACGACGGCGTTCACGAAGTCGCGTACGGGCGCCACACTGACGCGCTCGGCGAAAGCGAGCAGGGCCTCACGTCGCGTGTGGCCAAGGTCGAGCTCTTCGAGGATGGCAGCAAACTCGTCAGTCAGCGCATTGGGCTTGCCCGCGTGGCCTTGGGTCAGCATGCGGAGCGCGCCCGGAAAATCGAGTCCCGCACCCATGCACATCGCCGCGATCTCGATGGAATGAGGCAATCCTCGCACCACCTGTTTGGCGCGATTGCGGATCACTTCTTGAACCTGAAGAGCCGGGAGTACGAGCCCGAAGGCGGCCGCAGGAATAGCCAGCATGCCGCTCGAGCCCGCGACCCGCGCGAGGCCGAGGGCGATGCTGCCCAGCATGACCGCTGAAAGAAGCGAAAGAGCGCTGTATTCGTCCGGTGTGAGGCCCAGGCAGTAGTCGGCGCGTCGCAGCTCGAGCTCTTGCCTGGCGCGAAGGTTCGGCACGGGCAGGAGCGCAATCACGCCAGCGACGAAGCGAAGCGCTGGTTCCGCGGCGGCGAAGAGCCCGCCAGCCTCGAGCGCCTGGCGCCGCTTGCCACCCCGACGCCCCAGGCGCGCGGCAACCGGAATGGTGACGGTGGACGCTGTCCAACACAGTGCGGCTACGGCGCCGGCCAGTAGCATGAGACTCGCGAGCTTGAGAAGAAGGAAGGGCATGGCGTCACACGTCCACGGCGAGGATCTTTCGTGCCAGCAGGATGGCCGTGGCCCACATCGCCGCTGCTCCCACCACGATCAGGTTGCCGAGGAAGGTGCTGGCGAGCGGCTCGAAGAAGTGAGGGTCCATCAGGTGGATGCCGCCGACCATCGGGACTGGAATCACCCCGATCACGAAGGCTTGGGCCTTGCCCTCGGCAGTTTTGGTGCGCACGACACCTTCGAGGCGTGCGAGCTCGCGCAAGGCGGACGCCGCGTTCTCCAACATCTCGGGCAGGTTGCCGCCGCTTTTTCGAGCCACTTTGAGGGCCAGAACCGTGCCTGAGAGCGTTTGCGAGCTGATTCGGGTTGCCAGGTTGTCGAGCGCGCGGTCGAGCGGTGTGCCGAGCTCGTACTCTTTCACCAATACATCGATCTCCTCACTGATCGGCGTCGGGACCAACGTGGTGGTCGACGCGATGGCCTCACCCAGGGAGGGGCTCGCCTTGAGTGCGTTTGCAACGGCGTTGAGCCACGGCTCGATCTGCTCCTCGACCAGTGTGACTCGACGTGCTGCGCGCTGTTCGAGTACGAGCGACGGCACCAGCGCGACGAACGGTAGTGCCAGCAAGCAGAGCCACTCACGGAAGGCAACGGCGCCGACGAGGGCCAGCGCCGCGGCGATAGCTTGCGTTGCGACAACCCGTTCCGCTGAGGTCGAAGCACGGATGAAGCGAAGCCGGCGATCGACCCAGTTGCGGTAGGCTCGGAGCTTCGCGCGGCCGGCAGCTTCCGGCGTTCCGAACAGAGCCACGATGCCGGCCAGAAGGGCTGTCGTGAGGGCAAACGCCGTCGCCCGCCCCATCCACCACGTGAGCGGTGTCACAGCACGGCTCCGTCGCCGACCAATCCCTGCGCCATGAATTGCGGCAGAAAAGAAGGCAAATAGCCGCTGGCCACGAACTCCCCGCGGACCTTGGCGCCGGCATGCGCCTCTTCGACCCGGAAGCGATAGATCTCGCGCAGCTCGACCTCGCCATCGTCGTTGATTCCGATGACCTCGGCGATGCTCGTGACGCGCCGGGAACCATCCGAAAAGCGTGACTGCTGAACGATGACGTGAACGCTCGAGGCGATTTGCTGGCGGATGGCACGAACGGGTAGGTCGAGACCTGCCATCAAGCACAGCGTTTCGATTCGCGCGATGGCCTCCTTGGGGCTGTTGGCGTGGGTCGTGGTGAGCGAACCTTCGTGGCCGGTGTTCATCGCCTGGAGCATGTCGATGGCTTCCCCGCCGCGGCATTCGCCGACCACGATGCGGTCTGGGCGCATGCGGAGCGCGTTCTTCACCAAGTCGCGGATCGAATACTCACCCTTGCCTTCCAGGTTGGGTGGCCTCGCTTCCAGGGAAACGACGTGGGGCTGTCGCAGCTGGAGCTCGGCCGCATCTTCGATAGTGACGACTCGCTCATGAGCCGGGATGGCGCCCGAGAGTACGTTGAGCAGGGTGGTCTTGCCGCTGCCGGTACCGCCCGAGATCACGATGTTCTTGCGGACTTTGACGGCCCTTTCGAGGAACACGCCCATCTCCGGCGCCACGGACCCGAACCGCACTAAGTCCGCCATCTGCAGTGGGTCTTTGGCGAATTTGCGGATCGTGATGCACGGTCCTCGGAGCGCGAGCGGAGGAATGACAGCGTTGACACGCGAACCATCGCGCAGCCGTGCATCGACCAGGGGGGTGGATTCATCGATGCGTCTGCCGAGTGGCGTGACGATGCGTTCGATGACGGCGCGAACCGAGTCGTCGTCCGTGAACCGCAGCCCCGATAGTTCCATCTTACCCATGCGCTCCACGAAGATGGTGTGTGGGTCAACCACCATGATTTCGCTGACGTCGGGGTCGGCGAGCAAACGCTCGAGCGGACCGAGCCCCAATGCCTCATCGGAGAGCTCGCGCACGAGCTGCTCCGAAAAGTCGCCGTGCGGCGTCTCTTGGCCCAAGTCGGCGACGATGCGGCGCAAAGCCGCAAAGACCTTGGGGCGCATGATGGCGCCATCCATGGCGGCGCGATCCAGGCTGGGCAGGTCCAGGTTCTCCAGCAAGCGCCGGTGGATGCGGCGGCGAAGGTCGGGGCTTGCCTGTGTCGTTTGGGTGGGCACGTACGGCTCAGACGGCGGCGGTGCGGGTTCCTCGGTATTTGCGGGGGAAGATGGGGCTGCGCCTGCGGTCTGCACCACGAGCTGCGGTCCTTGCACCCCGACCAGAAACTTGCCGACCTGAAGCGTAGCGTGGCCAGCCGGCATGAGCCTGGCCGCGCGGCGCAGCAACAGCCCGTCGACCAGCGTACCGTTCGACGATGCGTCGGTGACGAGCAAGCCGTCCGCGGTCCACTCAACCGAGACGTGTCGCCGCGAAATGTTGTTGCCGACCAGCGGCACCGCGCACTGCGGATCGCGTCCGAGCCACGCTGGCGTAGTCGCCTCGACGGTCACGATCTGCGGACCGCCGGGTCCGTCGAACTGAAACGATAGCTCGTGTCGGTTCATGGTTTCTTCCCGGTAGGAGCCGCGCTCGCGTTGGCTTTGGCCGGCGCAGGAGGTACGAACGACCCCTCTTCGAGATTGCCGGAGTACTCGGTGTAGCGCCGGAGCGCGTCCGTGAGGCGGGCTCGGTCTTGCATCGAGACGGAGTCGACCACCGAGGGCACGATGAGCACCACGTTCTCGGATTCGTCCTCCGTGTGAGCGTGACTGCCGAAAAGCACACCGAAGATGGGGATCTGGCTGAGGCCTGGCAGCCCCGTCTTCGAGCTGCGTTCGCTCTTGGCGGTCAAGCCCGCGAGCACCAGCGACTGCCCCAGCTCCAAGTTCACGATGGTGTCGAGCTGAGCGGTGACGCGGCCAGGAATACCCGTGCCGCGGTCGCTCTCGAGCTCGGAAATGTCGGCATGCAACCTGAGCTCGATACGCCCGCTTTTCGAGTCGTAGACGGGTTCAACCTCGACCACAGACCCGAACGGGATCTTCTGGACGCCGCTCGTCAGCGCACTTTGGATAGGCACGTTGACCTCTCCGCCGCCAGAAAACGAAGCCTTCTCGCCGTTCGCGGTGACGACCGCGGCCTGTCGCATCACCTTGGCCCAGCCCGATGCCTGAGCGATGTCGAGCCGAGGGAGAGCCTGGCTCTGAATCACTGCTGTCGCGCTGTCGAGCCCGCCGGCCTTGAAGTCGTAGGCGGCGCTGAACGTGGGAGCGACGGACCCCGGGAAGCCGAGCCCGAGCTGGTGACCGTAGTTGCGGCTAACCTGGACGAAGTAGAAATCGAGGCGGATGTTGTCGCGTGCTTCCACTGTCCCGGCCGAGCCGTTGCGCTTCGGGCCGTTCGGGTCCGTGACCGTGATCTTGTAGTGCCGCTCCGCGCCGTCTTGCATGAGCATGAGCAGCGTCGTCGCGCCTGGTCGCAGCGCGACCACCACGAATTGCGACGAGTCTTTGGTGAGACGTACATCCACCACACCCTTGGCTCCCTCCGAGTAGCTCCGCACGTTGTCGGTCGGAATGACGCGCTGTTCGCCGATGGCCAGCGTTATCTCCTCTTCTTGAACGGGCGCGGAGACAGCCCCGGCAGTGCGCGATGAGCTCGCCGTGCCTTGGGCATTGGCCCAACTCGACGCGGTGAGAACGCCGCCGCAGAGTAGTGCGGACCAAATTCGCTTAGCGGACATGTTCGATCGCTCCCTTCGGCGCCGGGCGAGGCGCCGGCGCGGCATCCTTGGCCGCGAACAAGTTGGCCCCCGTCGTTTCGGGCAAGCCTTCCACGACCGTGACATCGTCGGAATTGCGCAGAACCAAGGTCAACCGACCGCGCTGCTCCGCCTGCGCGAGCACCTGCGCCTGCTCGAGCGTCGCGCTCACCGTCACTCCCCCACCACGCCCGCCACCTTTGGCCGCGTCGTCATCGACACGCGCAATGTTCGAGCCCACGGATAGCACGAGCAGATTCTGCAAGAGCGTGGCAGTGCTGCCCGAGCCCTTGTCACCTGCAGTGAGCAGCACGTCGACTCGGTCTCCTGGGCGGAGCAGGCCCTGAAAGTCTGCCGCGCGACTATCGATCGCCACGGCTCTCGACCCTTGCTGCACCAACCCGGAAAGGACGCGCGAGTGGTCGCTGAACTTCGCCAAGTCTGTCCAGAGCAGGGTCTCATTCGCCTGAAGCCCGCCCGTCACTCGAGCCCCGACCACCTTCTTCAACTCCGAAGCCTTGACCTGGCGTCCCTCAACGTACGCCTGCGGAATGTCCCGCACCGCCAAACGAGCCTCCGTGAGCGTGGCCCCGACCGGCACGTCCGCGGCCGCAACCAACACCGCCACTTTCGGGCCGCCCGACACCTCGGCCTCGAGCCGGCTGAAGTACAGCTGGCCGAGGCCCAGGCTGGCGACGCCCGCTGCAGCAGAAACAATGAGACCAAGCTTTTTCATGGGTTTCGGCCCATTCCTGGGGGCCAAAACCTTGTCGGTCAGGGGCGGTCAGCCGTTACCAAAAATCTGCGCCCGACCGTCAGTCGAGCTCAGCGATGGTGGCGACAGCTCCGCCGTCCTTGGCTGATGAGCAGGCGACAACGACGTGCCGACCCTGGCGCTGGGCGCGGAGGGACCCGGCAGAACTGCCCGGTGCTAACTGCCAGCCACTGGCCTCGAGCGCATGGCTGTACCAGTTGAGCAAAGCGGCACTACTTCGGCTGCCCGCCTTGTAGAGCGTTACGTGGTACGGCGCCCCGTGCTCGGTGGCCGAAAGGACGCGGCGGCTGCCTTCAGGGCGCGGCACGTTCTCGGGGTCGCGGCCCGGGGCGTCGCCAGCGGGCGGGAACATCTTGAGTAGCGGGGCGCTGCCGTCGGTCCAGAAGACCAGCAGTGTCGTGGTTGTGCCCGAGCGGCGGGCGAACACATAGCGGAGCTCGCCGAGCGCAGCCAGGTCACCGCTGTCGCGAAGGGCTGTAAGGCGCTCCGTGAGCTGTTCGAGGCTGAGAGGATGACCAGAATCGATGCAAGCGAGCACACCCTCGGTCGAGCCCTCTTGCCGAAACGTTGCATCAAAGGCGGTACGGGCCGGTCCGAGCTTGTTTGCAAGCGCGGGCGGTACCTGCAGCCCTCCGCGCTGACGGCAAAGGCTGTGGAAACGGTCCAGTGCGGCGGCCACGTCGAGCTGGGTCGAAAGTGTGAGCACGCCCATCGACGATCCGTTGATATTCAGCTGCCTCGGTGCCGAGTTCGCTTTGAGGTCCTGCAGTTTTACGAGCTGGTCGCCGAAGCCGAGCAGCGCTTCTCCCAACCGCGCGTGGGCGGAGCGCAGGCAGCTGGCGAGCAGCACCGCGAGAACGACAAGCAGGCAAGTGCTGGCGCGCGCGAACGCTGCCAGCCGCTGGCCTCGTGATCTACTTCGACTTGAACGGATTGGCATGGCCCCACGCCTCCTTAGCGATGTCGAGCTTCTCTTTCTTCTTCAGATTGCAGGCCAAGTGGTATTCGCCCACCATCACCTGGGTGTCCCCGCCATAGAGCGCGGGACGCGCTACCTCGCGCTGGACCTTGGTATCGATCGCGTTGCCAAAAACGGTCTCGATGGCGTCGTCGAGTATTGCGTTGATGACATCGTGGACCTTGCCGCTACCGGTCAGCTTGTTGGTCACGGTCTCTACAGCCTCGGACCCGAATGGCGCCTCTGTCATCACGCCCTCGCAATCCGCGGGCATCGAATTGGCGTCGAATTCACAGTTGTTGGCTGAATACAGCCACGCACAGGTGCGCGCGCGCTCTTGAGCGGCCTGTCTTCCGAGCACCTGATCGCGCACGTAAAACACCGAGATGAAGAGCACCAAGAAGATGGGGAGCACCACCACGGCCTCGACGCTGGCCGCACCTCGGGCGCGGGCCCTCGAGTGTGAGTGGGATGGAAGCAGCTTCATCGGCATGGGCTAGTGGTTGATTAGGTTGGCGATATTCATGATCGCAGTCAGGTTGGCTTCACAATTGACCTTGTCGCCGACGGCCTCGTCGACCGCGTCGCACATCTTTTTGACCGATTGAAGCTCCTGGTCCTCGAAGCGAAAACGTCGCAACCGAGCGCGCCACTTCATGTCCCACAGCCACTCGTTGTTCGTGTCGTCGTAGAAGTATTCGGCTTGGGCCACGGCGAAGCCGCGCATCGGCTGAAGCAAGCTGAGGGGGTCGTCGGGCTTCTTCTTGTTCCACAACGCCAGATCGACGATCTTGCCGAAGCTGTCGCTCGGTTGAGCCCACATGACCGCACGCAGCTGGAAGTTCTTGTCGCCCAGGGCGACATCCTTTTCGATTTTCTTGGGCGATTTGCTGTCTTCTTGCTGCCCCGCTTGCTCACCCGCCGTGACCGGGATGTCCTTCTTTTCATACTTCCGGCACCCCAAGATCTGCGTGACTTCGGTGATCTCTTGGGAGTCGATGGTGCCGAAAGTGTTGTGCTCCGGCGGGAGGAAGGGCTTCTTCTCCGTCGTGCAGACCGGCAGCGTCTCCTCGACATCGTCGTGAGGGTGAACGATCTTGTTGTAGCCGACCGCTACTTGACCCACGCCCCTGGGACCGCACGGGGCCTGGGGGACACCGTCTTTACCGCCGACACGGCTGGGCGGGTTCATCACCGGCTCGTGACGCTTCCAGCCCTTCTCTGTCCACTCGTAGTCGACGTGTCCGGTGCGTTGCTGGTACCAGTACGCGAACGGGCGCGTCGGTTCCATCGGGTCACACTGCTCGCGGGCGAGCTTGATACGCTTCTCGTAGGGGCCCTCGATGGAGCAATCCACGTCCTTGCGACAAGCACCGCTATCGTCGTCCGGTTTGCCAGCCTCCTCGTCCGCCTTGCTCCTGTCGCAAGCGTCGCTCACCTCTTCCTTGCTAGGACCATCTTCGCCGTCTTGGTCGACGTGGTTGCACGTCTCGGTGTCTGTCGTGACGACCTTCGGATACGATTGCTCGATTGTCTGCGACATCTTGGGCTCGTCGCTCGAGCCACTGTCGCCGCAGAACCACTCCGAAAAGGTCTTGGCTAACGCCCCAACACCAGCACCCAGCGCCTCCGGTAGTTTGGGCACTGTCGGGATGCCCGCATCTTCCAGCGCTTGCTGGGCGACCTCTCCGGGGAGGGTTGCCGCTTTCTTACAGAGGTTGTCGAATGAGTCGTCCTCGACCGGCAACGTAATCCTCGGCGGTATCACCACGCCTTTCGCCGGCGCGGCATGGGTCATGATGTCAGCCTCGACGGCGGCCAGGCCCACGCCAGGCGCAACCTCGGCAACGGCGTCGGCGGCGCTATGTAGCGTCTCTAGCGCCGCGTAGACTGGATCGTGCAAGGACTCGTACTCGTTGTGCATCACTTGCTGAAGATTCTTTAGCGGGGCGATGGCTGAGAGTGTTGCGCCACCCGTCCAATAGGCGAGCGCCGCTGCCAAGATGATGCCAAGGATGGCGATGCTCTCCACGGACTTGAGGATCACCAAGATGGCCAACAGCGCCGCCATGACAATGTTGATGAGCACCAGCAGATTCATGCCGCGGGCGTGCATGATCGCCGTCGACAGCGCTGCCGAATCGGCGGCGTCCTGCAGCTTTTCGCGCAGGAAGATGGCTTGGGCAGTGCCGAGCAGGGTGTAAAGGATGGCCAGCCCAAAGATGGCGAAGAACAGCGCGAGCACCATGATGGCGCCGCGCTCGTCCGTGCGGAGCTGCGGATTGCTCATGAGCCATTTCCGTGTTCGTAGGCGGCGCCTTGATTGGGTAACGTGGTCTCTGCGGTCAACACCACGAAGCGTGCGCTCGGTGAGACAAGGTCCCTGAGCGCGCTGACACCGTTTGCGTGTCGAAGCCGTCGAGCAACCGGGGATTCCGTGGGCGCGGTTGCCTTACCCGCCTGGCTAGACGTCTCGTTGGGCGGGTCGAGCAGTGCCGCGAGCGTACGGCACATCAGCGCGCTGACGACAGGCACCCCGCAAGGCATGAGGTAGCTGACGCGGACGGTAACCTGCGCATCGCGCGAGATGGGGTCGGGCGCGAGCTCCTCCGTGCCGGCCGACGTGTGCACCGTGATGGCCGCCGCGAGCGACGTGTACTCGAGCGAAAACGGTAGCCGGCTGACGAAGTCGCTCGGGAGGCTTCCGCCCAGACTATCGGCGCCTATGACCGTGACCGCCGTCTCGTTCGGGGCGAGCAAGAGAAGAGGCATAGTCGCCGCGGCCCGAATCGAAACCATGCGCGCGCCGCGCTGATCCTCGGAACGGTCCTCTCGTTTTTCCCCAAGACCCAAGCCGCTCGGAAGCGACACCCCGACCTTCTCGAGTATCGCATCCATGCCGGCGCTCGTTGGTGGGCGGTCTTTGAGGTTGCCGCGTGGAGCGTCTGCATAATCCTTCGGATCATCCTCCAACACGACGATGGCGGCGCGGGCGCCGCAAAGCGCAGCGTGTTGAACCACAAGCCGCCCCATCGTGAGCATCGAGACCTGGCAAATTGCCAAGAACATGAGGAGCAACGGCATGAACGCGAACACGAACTCGACGTAGACGATGCCGCGCGAATCGCGGGCGCTGGAGCCCCTGCTCGCGTTCGGCGTTGCCCGGGCCATCACGCGATCCAAGGCAAATGCACGGCCAATTGGTCGCGCACGAGCACGCTGAGCGCCGCCACGGCGATGGCTGGGCCCATCCGCATTTCCGTAAGCGCAGCGGTTTCGAGCGGCCGCTTCCAACGGGTCGGTAGGAGCGGATTCAGCGCCAGAAACAGCGAGCTTCGGAGCACGCGCAACAGCTGCCCGCGAAACGCCAATTGCACCAGCGCGAACACGCCGAGCAGCAGAAACGCGGACAGCTCAATCTCCAGCCCGACAAAGGGCCCGGCGACAGCGCCGAGCCCCGCGAAGAGCTTCACGTCGCCGCCGCCGATGGCCTTGCCCTGCGTACTGCGATGAAGCAGCCCGGGGAGGAGACCGCACACGACGAGCCCCGTTACGGCTAGCGCCAATCCGGATGCACCTCGGGAGACGCCTTGAAACGCCAACCCCGCCGCCATGAGCGGCAGGGTGAGCCAGTTCGGAATGAGCCCAGTTCTCGCGTCCAACGTCGCCGCAGTCGCAGTCGCGACGACGGGGAGCAGCAGGGCGACCGATACGAATGATGCGTTGGAGACCATGACCTACTGCGTCTTCTCGATCTTGACCTTGTCCATCTCGGTGTTGACGTCAGTCAGTTTGTCCTTAATTTTCCCGCCAAAGCTCACCCACAAGCCGATGGCGGCTGCAGCGATGAGCACCAAGATGATGACGTACTCGACCGTCGACAGGCCGCGCTCGTCCCGGACGAGTGAAGTCCCGCCAAACGCCGACCGGATTCGATTCATTGCCTTTCTCATGACCTTTTCCTTCTGAGAGACCTGATTGCTGGCCGTCTTGGCCTTCAGGCACCCATCGGTCGCGGGTCATTGGCCGATGACGAAAATCGTCCGGCGCAGCGTTTTCACGGCAGCACGGTTTCGCGACGCGGGGTGCTTCGGCCGAAGAATGGCGACCGTTGCGTGAAAAATGCACGTTCCCAACGAATTCTTTGGCCGCCACCGAAGCCGAATGTGCGCAACAGCTGAAGAGGGTCGCCCGACAAGTCTCTGAACGCCTTCTTGCCAAGGATTTTTCGGATGACTCGACCTCGATCGGTATGGATCTCGTTTTTCGGCCTCCTGCTCACTGTCGCTTCCGGCTGCGGGGACGGAGGGAAACATGGCGCTCCGGTCGCGGGCGAAGCACCGGCTGAGGCGGACTGTGGTGACGGGAAGGACAACGACGGTGACGGGTTCGTCGATTGCGAGGACCTGGACTGCCGCACGACCAGCAAGTCGTGTGAGCTAGCGCCCGCGCTGGACCGCACCGTAGCGACGACAGTTTGGGAGTCCGCGCAGTTTTTGTTTACGGGTAAGGACCCGATTCAGAAGGGCACCAAACCCAAGCAGTTCTCGCGCAAACGGATCGCCATCCTGCGTGGCAAGGTAGTCGACCGGGCAGGCAAGCCGCTCGCTGGCGTGCAGGTGAGCGTGGCCGGGCACGACGAGTGGGGCACCACCTCAACGCGCTCCGACGGCCTGTTCGACTTTGCGGTCAATGGTGGCTCGGAGCTGCTCGTGCAGTTTTCTCGGGATGGGTATCTGGCCGCAGAACGTGGAGTGGCGCCGCATTGGGAGAGCTACCAAGCTGTTCCCAGCGTTGGTCTGGTCGAGGAAGGCTCGAGCGCGACGAAAGTGGCCGCCCACCTCGACCACGAACAGGTCGCTGTCGGCGACGCGGTGGAAGACGAGCTCGGCTCACGGCAACCACTGTTGGTCTTCGTTCGTGATTTGACGGCCACCGCCACGCTCGCCGACGGCAGCGAAAAGGAACTTCAAGAGTTTCACGTCCGCCTCACCGAGTACCCGTTCGAGGCGCCTTCAAGAGAGGCTCTCAATGAGCCCTCCCGGTTCGCGCCCGGTACCACGCCGACGCGCGGAGGGATCACCTATGGCATCGAAGCCAGCATTGATGAGGCGCGCGAGCTTGGCGCGTCCGGAGTGCATTTCTCGGCCCCGATCTCGATCGTGGTCGAGAACTTTCTGAAGTTGCCCGTCGGTAGCCCAGTACCGCTTGGTTACTACGAGCGTGGCAAAGGTCATTGGCAGCCGGAGCAGGGAGGTCGAGTGATTGAGGTTCTCGGCGTCACGGGCGACGAGGCGAACGTCGATGCCGATGGCGACGGTGAGTCGGACGACGACTCAGCGCTGACGGACCTAGGCGTGTCGCACGCCGAACGACGCGAGCTCGCGCGTCGCTACAAATCAGGCGCCACGCTCTGGCATCTCTCGATCGATCATTTCTCGCCGCACTTGTCGACGATCCCACTGGTTGCTCCGCACAACGCCGTTGCGCCCACGGCCGCGGTCACACTCGTGAGGCACATTGATGAGCCCACTCGACGCGGACCGGTGTTGATCGAGCGCCAGGCGCTCAGCCAAGCATTTGGTGTTGCGGCAACTCCGTACTCGCTCGTCTATCAATCGGACCGAACACCGGGCTACCGCCAGGGTTACCACGTCGAGCTGCCAGTGATCGGTAAGGCAGTGCCGGAGGGCCTCAAGCAAGTGGTGGCCCAGCTCAGCGTTGCCGGTCAGGTGCAAAACCAAGTCATTGAGCCTGATGCGGACGCCACCGCTTCGTTCGATTGGGACGGGAAGGACGCCTTCGGTCGGCTCGTGCAGGGCCAGCAGCGCGCCGACGTGAGCGTGAGCTACGTCTACGACGCCGAGCTTCGGCCCAGCGACGCCTTCGGTCAGGCGTCGAACGCCACGATTGGGATCGACGGAGTCGCCCTCGAGACGTCGCTCTCCCGTGCTTTCACTCTGACGCTGGGCACCTGGGATGCAGGTGGCTATGGGCTTGGCGGCTTTTCGATCGATGCGCTCCACGCGCTCGATCCCGCTACCCAAACCATCTACTTCGGTTGGGGAGACGAGAGAACTGCTCAGAACGTGGCTCTCGTCGCGACGCGGCCCGCGCGTGACACGGCTGCGCTCGGCACCCCAGACGGGATTACGGTAGCGCCTGATGGCAGCCTGATCGTCACCGATGACGAGGAGAACGGTGCCGACGGACAGGGCAGGCTCTTGCGCATTGCGCCGGAAGGCGACGTTACCGTGCTGGCGGGGCCGGGCGGCTTGGGCGCCGCGGCAAAGCTTGCACTCAGCTCGCCGCAAGGCGTCGTGATGAAGGGTGACGGGTCGGTCATCGTGGCGGACTACGGCCTCAACGCGGTTCGTGAGATAGCGCCGGATGGGTCGGTTCAGACTCTGATTGGCGATGCGAGCGAGAACCCCGTGCTCGAAGCCGATGTCAGCGCTCTGGACGGCATTGCGCTTGGCCAGCGCGGTGAGCTCTATCTCGTCAACAGGAACCAGGTGCTTCGCTTCGAGGGCGGCACGCTCTCAGCTTTCGCCGGCAACGGCCAGAGCTCGTCCGATCGCGACCCGACCGCGGCCGACAGCCTGGTGGCCACCGCCGTGCCGCTGGCAACGCCCAGTGGTGTGGCCGTTGGCCCAGACGGCAGCGTGTTCATCACCGAGCGTGATGGCAACCGCGTACGACGGGTGTCACCGAACGGTGCCATCGATACCGTCGTGGGTACGGGCGTGGCCGGATTCTCCGGCGATGGTCAGCCAGCTGTCGCAGCGCAATTGGATGGCCCTCGAGGCATCGCGGTGAGCGGAGACGGTTCGCTCTACATCGCCGACCAGAACAACAACCGTATTCGCCGCGTGACGCCAGACGGCGTCATTCAGACCATCGTGGGTGGTGGCGACGCCAAGCTCACGGAGGGCCAGCTCGCCGAGAAAGTGAAGTTGAACGCGCCGGACGGCATCGCCTTCGGAAACGATGGCGCTCTCTACATTGCTGACGTGAACACTGTTTACAAGATCGCGCCCGGGCTGCCCGAAATCTCGGAGCACGAGGCGCTCATTCCCTCGACTGATGGGCACACGCTCTACCGCTTCGATGCTCAAGGAAAACACCAAGAAACCATTGATGCGGTCACGGGCGTGTCGCAGCTCACCTTCCGTTACACGGACGCTGGCCTGCTCGACAGCATCGTCGACCATTTTGGGCTCACTACCACCTTCGAGCGTGGCAAGGACGGTGCTCTGGAGGCCATCTCAGGGCCTTTCGGGCAACGCACGACCTTCGACACCAACGACAACAGCCAGATCGAAGGCATCACCGACCCGCTCACGCGCAAGATCTCGCTCGAATACAAGAAGCTCGACCTGCTGACGAAGGTTGTGTCCCCCAAGGGCGCCGAGACGAGCTTCGAATACTTCGACGACGGGCGCCTGAAGCAAATCACCGACCCAACCGGCTACTTCGAGACATACAGCCCGAAGCAGGGCAACGTGGTCGAAGCCACGACTGCCGAGGGCTACCTCACCAGCTACCAGATCGCTGGTGGTGCAGCAGGGCTTGTGGAGCGCACCATCACTCCGCCCACGAAGGCGGCGGTCAAATGGAGCGACGAAGTTACCCGGCAGGCCGTGGAGAGCCCTGACGGCTCCAGCTCATCTACGTTCCTGGTACCCGACCAGGCGTTTGGGGCTCAAACGCTGCTTCCGAGCAATACGATCGTGAAGACGCCGGGCGGGCGCTCGCTCGAAGTGGACTACCTCGAGACCAAGAAGCTTACGGACCCCAAGAACTTCCTGACCGCCAACGAGTGGGACCACTTGGTCCAAGTCGGTGACCGGGTGTCCGAAACGCAGTTTCGGCGCAGCGACCGCACCATCACCACGACGTCCCCCATGGGCCGCCAAAGCAGCGTCGTTCTCGATGCGAATGGCTTGCCGACGGATATCACGGCGCCAGGCGTTGGTACCCTGCACCGCGACTACGACAAGCTGGGGCACTTGGTCGGCATCACTGCGACCGCTGGCAAGGAAACCCGCTCGCAGACCTTCGTCTACGACGACAACGGCTTCGTCAACGCTGTCACCAATGCGCGCCAGGAAACGTCTTCTTTCGAGCGCGACATCGTGGGGCGTTTGTTGGGCGTGACAGCTCCCGACAAGAGCGTCACCCGGCAGGATTTGGACGACGACGACAAGTTGCTCGACCTCTTTCTCCCGAGCGGCGCTCCGCATCACTTCGAGTACCAGGGCGTGTCGGCCCAGCTCGTCGAAACGCTGCCGCCCGCGGTCGATGGGGAGGGTCCCAACGGCTTCGCAATCGGCGAAACCCACTACCAGTACGACAAGCACCAGCAGCTGATTCAGATCCAGCGCTCGGACGGCGACGACATCAACTTCAAATACAGCGGCGTGACCGGTCAGCTCGAGACGGTCAAGACCTCCGGCATCACCGTCACCAACGGCTACGATGGCATCGGCCGACTGAATCGGATCAGCCGTTCCGACGGCGTCACGGTCGACCTCGGCTTCGATGGACCGCTACCGACGAGCGTCGAGTGGAGCGGAGGCGTCAAAGGCAAGGTCACAGCCGACTACGACGACTTCTTTCAGCTGAAGACCCTCACTGTCAACGACGCGAGCAGCGCATCGTACGAGTATGACCTGGACGGGGCCGTCACGCGCGCCAGCGGCAACGGCCACGCGCTCGACATCGACCGCGATCCCGACACGGGCTTCGTCACGGGTACCACGCTCGGAACGGTGGCCACGACCTACGGGTACACCGGCTTCGGCGAGCTGAACGACCTTTCCGCGAACTTCCAGGGCAAGACGGTATTCTCGCAAGCGCTGACCCGCGACGAGCTTGGGCGCATCACGGGCATCACCGAACAGTCAGCCAACGTCACGCGCAGCGTGACCTACGGCTACGACAACATGGGCCGCCTCGCGCAGATCGACCGCGACGGCAGCACCACCGTCTTCAAGTACGACGCCAACGGCAATCGCACCTCGGTCGAAGTCGACGGTACGGAAACCCTCACCGCAACTTACGACGCGCAAGATCGCGTTCAAACCTTCGGCGATGTCACGTTCGAACAGACCGCCCACGGCGACCTGCTACGCCGCACCAACGCGAACGGCGGTGCTCTCGAGCTCGAGTACGACAGCCTAGGCAACCTGCTGTCAGCCACGGCCTCTACGCCCAAGACCACGAAGAACGTCACGTACACCGTCGACGGCATGGGCCGTCGCGTGGGCAGGCAGGTCGGCGGCAAGTTCTCGCGCGCTTGGCTGTACCAGGACGCCCTCCGCCCTGTTTCGGAGATCACGGATACTGGTGTTTTTAGCCAATTCGTTTATGCGGGCGGGGGTAGCGCCCCCGACTTCATGCTGCGCGGAGGTGTCGCGTTTCGCTTCGTGAAGGACCGCCTCGGCTCCGTCCGCTTCGTCGTCAACGCCACCACCGGCGTCGTCGCCCAAGCGCTCGAGTACGATGAGTTCGGCAACGTCACGCGCGATACCGCGCCGGGCTTCCAACCCTTCGGCTTCGCCGGCGGCCTGTACGACGTCGATACGGGCCTCGTGCGCTTCGGGGCGCGCGACTACGACCCGACGGTCGGCAGGTGGACGAGCAAGGACCCGATTGGGTTCGAGGGCGGGGCGAATCTGTACGTCTATTGCGGGAATGACCCCATCAACTGCACCGACCCGACGGGCAACTCTCCCCAAGAGGACTATAGGGGGTCGTTCGGGTACTGGGTCACCCACACGAACAATCCCTGGGTCTCGTGGGTACAGAACGACCGCGGACTTGAAATTGCGCAGAACGTGGCACTCGGAACGGCGAACCTGGCTGCCAGCATTGCGCTCTGGGAATTGGCGATTCCACGCCTGATGGCGTTGGCGGGTGGCGGCAGCGTCGCAGCCGTGACGATGCGCAGTTCGTCGCTCGCCATGGGGGTTGAACGAGCCACGCCTCAGCTACTCGAATCGGTGGCAGGTCATGGCCGCATGGTAGAGATCGCAGCCGAAGGTAGCGAGGAGCTCCGCTACCTCAACAGCATCGGGGCTGAGGCGAACGTTGGCGGTCCGAACTTGACCCACATCTTGCTCCGCGCAAACCCAAGCAAGGCGGCAGTCCTGGAGGAGTTCCTGCACGGCACTCAATGGCGTTTGGGCATCGTTCAACGCCTGGGCGTACAGGCAGCGGAGACGCACGTAAAGAGCTTCATGATTCGGCATGCCGCTATGCTAGGTCTCGGAGCTGAAGATGTCGCAGCGCTCAAGCAGCTCATGGAGGCTGGTCTATGACGACTGAGAAACCGGGATTTTCGTTTGCGGTGGATGAGCTCTTCGAGTTCGCTGAGGGAACGGCCGTGCTCTTGGGCAGGGTGATTGGCGTGGAGCCCAACTTGCTGGCGCCATCTACGGTCGACTTGGTCATCAACGGCGAGGTTGTGGGCCAAATCAAACTCGATGCCGAACGATTGCCAAGGGCCAAGGATGGGCGGCGTTCGGTAGAGACGCGCGCCGAGCTTCCCGTCGCGGCTATCCGAAGTGGGCATTGCATCTTGAGATCGTCGATCTGAGCATTGCCGAACTGGTTGCAGCGCTGCAGCACACCGTACCTCATGTTGAGTCTTCCGGCGCGGCACGTTCAATCTTGAACACGCGAGATGAAGCGAAGAAGCGTGCGCTCGCTCTCGCAAACAAGGGTACGCACACCGGGGAGGTCATGGACGCGGAGACGCTCGAATACGACTTCGGTCGTGCGCTCTTCTGTCAGGTCGAAGAATTTCGCGGACGGCGGACGCAACACGATGATCGACATTCCGCTGACTGATTTCGCCCGCGTACGCATCTCACGAATACGGAGACTCGGTGCCCTCCCGCCCCGAGGAAGAGTGGAACGGACCTTGGTTGTGAAGGCGCCCCAACGGTCGGAACAATTCGTTTCTCTGGAGGCGTTCGTGGCGCGCGGCGCGCACGCCTATTATGGACTGCTCGGCCTTCGGTACCTGCCAGACCCAACTGAGAAACTCACTGTCAAAGTCCCGGCGATGGATGGCTTCAAGGAAAAGTGGCAGGGAGCGCTCGCCGGCCCGGCAGACGAGGTGCATGTCGGACTCCCTGGCGAGTACACGCAAGCGGTGCTCGAAGGGCTACTAGTGTCTGCGGACCACCCACCCGGAACGCTCGAGGTCATCGAAGCTGCCCACGGTCTTGTGGGATCGAGCGGGGCGTTCTTCAGAAGAATAGCGCTGGGGGCTGCCGCGATCTTATGGGCGGCCGATGAGGACCTTGAAACGCCGCCGACAACCGCCCGACTGCGGCAGATTCTCCTGCAGTGAAGAGTAGTAGTTGGCCATGTTGCAAGGTGACACGCATCAAGTATCTACGGTGGGAGCCGGGCGCATTCATGTGGCGCGGCTTTGCGTCCTATTCGTCGCTCTGATGATGGTCGCAGGCAGCGTGCTCACGCCCCTGCTCCTCGATGAGAGTCCGCCGCCTAAACTGCTGCAGCATGTCCTTCTTGGCAGCCTCCCGGCCCTTACGATGCTCGGGTGCCTCGCCTGGTCGCGACGAAAGCCGGGCATTGCCTTGTTGGTTGCCGCCGTGGCGTTCTCGGCTGTGGCTGGTACCAACGTTCTCGGCCTCCCAAGCGGTAACAGCAAGACCGTCGGCATCGCAGTCGTGGGCGCCGTGACCGTCGTGATTCTTCGGGGAGCCTACTCGGGCCTGATGGCTTGGATGGGCCGACGATAGCGCGCGTGTAGGTGCGCACACCACGCAGCGCTCCAGCGCGTCGCGCTGTCACGGAAACGGCAGCAGCAGCCAGGTCTGGTACGTCTCGAACATGCGTACGAGCGGGGCGCCGATCGCGACCATGGCGACGACGCAGGCCATTGCCACCAGCACGAGGAGGACGGTGTATTCGACCGTGACGCTCCCGCGCGCATCGTTTGCTAGCGCCGATTCGGACCTCACGGAGACCTATCGGGCACGCGCTCAGCTTCGTTGCCTCAGAACGTTCCCTGGAGCACCAAGCCGGGAGCGCGCCAATTGCCGGTAGGCGACAGGGTCAGCCGCGCCGAGACAGGGGCGTGCTTGTTCTCAGGCCAGAAGACGAGGGCTCCGACCGTCGCCAGGGCGAAAACCCCGCCGCCGATGAACGAGCCGATCGCGATGTTGCGCGCTTGCTTGGTGTCGCTTCGCGCTTGGGAGTAGTCGGCGCATTGAGCGGGCGCGGGATTGGCGGTGCACTCGCCGCCGGTTGCCACCAGCTTTGGGTCGCTTTTGCTCTGGATTTGGCGGAGCAGCTCATCGGCGTGGCTCGATGCGGTATTCGACTTCAGTGTGAACGCGATGCCGATCGCCACTCCCACCGCAGTAGCCGCGCCGCCACCGACCGCGACCCAGAGCTGGGTGCTGCTGCCTTCTTCGGCGGGCTGCTGCTGTAGCGGCGGATGCTTCGAGAGCGTTTGCGTGGTCGCAGGCCCCTGCGGCACTGGTGCGGCGCTGGCTGGAGCAACGACGAGCTGGGCTTCGCGCCTTTCGCCAGCCGCGATGGAGAATGACTCCTTGGGGGACACGCGCCCTGAGGCTGCAGCCTGAAGTGCATGGGCACCCGGCTCGACCAGTACCTCCTGGGGGCCTTCACTGATCGCGGAGCCATCGACGAGAACCATCGCGTCGGCAGGCTCGACCTTCACGTTGATGGTGCCCAGGTGCTTCTTGCACTCGGCGAGCTGCTGTTCGGCGTCCGCGCGCATCGTCTCCTTTCCAGGCGGAAGATGCGCGAGGTAGAAGTTGAGGTGGCCGGCCGCCTCGCGATAACGGCCGAGCTTGAGCTCGACGTCTGCGAGACTGGCGGCGATAGCGGCGTGTTGTCGCAGGTCCCATGCCTTCTGGAATGCTTCGCGGGCGCCCTCGAGATCGTTTTGCTTGTAGCGCGCCAAGGCCGTGCGCATCAGCTCGGTCACGTCGGGGTCGGCCGCGTCGCTTTGCTTGGTGGCGGCCGACCTGGGTTGTTCCGCCAGGGCGGGGCCGCTCTGCGCGACCGCCAGTGCACCGGCCAGGAGGGACACGGCCATATGAGTTTTTCGTGGGCGAGGGCGGGCGGACAGACGGGCCATTTCCAATGCAGGACTTCTTTAGCGAGCCAGGGCGCGGTTTGGGTAGCCTCGTTTTGAGCCACCGGCACCCGGCCGTTCAAGTGCTTATCGGTCAACCTCGTCCGAGCGTTGCGTGCTGCGATACCGGGGCGGGGCCCTGCGCAGTCCAAAAATGCCGCAGGTTCAGAGACTGTACGATTCTACGCAACGGTCCCGCGCCTGTGGCCGACGAGGTTGAGGCTGCCGGCCGTCGCTGGTATGCGCCCTCAGGAGGTCGAGTTGTCACCGCAGAATTGTCGTCAGATCGTGGGGCGTCGGGGAAATGGCCTGAAGCTTGGCCGCTGGGCCTTGGGGCTAGGCATCGCCGCCGCGGCTAGCGCAGCCCTCGCAACGGGCTGCGGGTCTGGATTTCAGAATTGCTCGGATACCCGGACCTGCGGAGGAGATTTGTCATCCGGGGCAAGCGCGGGGGAAGGCGGCGAGGCGGTTAGCCAAGCCGGTGCCATGACGAACGGTGGCAGCGGTAACTCCGTCGCGGGCGACAACTCGATCGGCGGCGAGAGCGCGGCAGGTGCTGGCGGCGCGGCCCTCGAGTGCGATGCGGGGCTCTCTGCGTGCTCAGGTGAATGCGTCGACACCAAGACGGACAAGGTGAACTGCGGTCACTGCGGGACGGATTGTGGTGACAACGCCTTGTGCGACACGGGGAGCTGCGTCTCGGACGATCCTCGGCTCAAGTCGCTGTCGCTCGAACCGGCGTTGCTCGCGCCAACGTTCTCGGCGGATGTTTTGACGTACACGGCGACGTTTGCCTACTTCGAGCCGCATTTAACCTTGAAGGCAGTGCCACAGTCGGACGCCGCGAAGGTGACAAGTGGTGGCGACACATTGCCTGCGGATGGCAGCGCCCTCGCGCCCACGCCCGAAGACGACATTGCGTCGGTCAGTGTCGACGTGACTGCGGAAAGCGGCAAGCAGCAGTCGTATGACGTGTCGCTGAAACGCTCGGCCATGGTGAGCACCTACGCCAAGGCCTTCAATTCCAGGGAGTCGTTCAACTTCGGGACCAGCGTCGCCATTTCCGACGACACCATCGTGGTCGGCGCCACGGGCGATGACAGTAACGCCTCGGGGGTGGATGGAAACGAGGCATCGAACAATTCCACCAATTGCGGAGCAGCGTACGTCGGCGTACGCGGCGCCAATGGCAAGTGGGCGCGGCAAGCTTACCTCAAGGCGAGCCTGCCGAAGCCGCAAGCGTTCTTCGGTCAAGCTGTCGCGATCGATGGCAACACCATCGCGATCGGCGCGCCCGGTCAAACCAACTACACTGGCGCGGTCTACGTGTTCGCGCGCGTTGGGACCACCTGGACACAACAGGCCGCGCTGGCTGAGCCGGCGCCTGCCCAGAATAAGCAGTTTGGTTACGCCGTCGCTCTGAACGGAGATCGCTTGGTCGTCTCCTCGCTCTCGAGTGACTTGGTGAAATACAACGGCGGTGCTGTCTACTCGTTCACAAGGACTGGCAACACCTGGAAGGCGGACGCCAAGCATCCCAATCCGCCCGCGGCGAGGTTCCAGACCTACGACGGGTTCGGTTACCGCCTGTCTCTGAGCGGCGACCGATTGGCCATCAGTGAACAGCAGGGCGAGCGCGCCGTGTTCATCATGCTTCACGGCGCCAGCGGATGGACCGTCGAGGACTCCGTCACGCTGCCGTCGGACGCGCTGGGCAGCTCGAACATCGCGCTGGACGGCGACACTCTCGTGGCCTCAGCTCCTGGCGTTGTGCACGTTTTCACTCGCTCGGGTTCGACCTGGAGTAAGCAGGTCTCGCTGACTTCTTTCAATGCCGATGCGAACAACGGATTCGGCAGCTCGGTGGCGCTCAAGGGCGACCTCTTGGTAGTCGGCTCGGGTTGCGACAGCTGCACCGGTGGGGTGTCCACCTTCGTGCGAAGCGGCGACACGTGGAAGAACGGCACGTTCGTGAAGTCGCCGAATCTCGACCCCGTCGACGCTTTCGGCTTCTCTGTCGGCGTTAGCGGAAATCGCATCATTGCGGGCGCACCGCACGAAGACGGCAACGGGACTTCGTTCAATCAGAACAGCGCCAACAACGGCACCGCCGATTCGGGTGCTGCGTACATCTTCGAGTAAGCAGCTCAAAGAGGGCCGCTCGGCTACGGAATGAGGAGGGGCCGGGCGGCGTTCTTGAGGAATGGGGCGAAGCCTGATCACCCGCGCGCTTCTCGAGGTGGTTGTAGTTGTCCTCGGTGCGGCGCTCATCGCGGCGGCTAGCTGCGTTGTTCAGGGCGTTGATCCTTTTCTCGGGATGGGCCTGCTCGTTGCCGTCCTGGGTCTCGGCTCGTACCTCTCGTGGCGACTGGCGCGTCCGAAAAGCCGTGTCGCCTACGCTCGTGCGACCGGTGCCGGAATCGTGATGTTGGTCCTCGGTGTAGCGGCAGGGAACGCCTACTTCGACCGCTTGCTCATCCGCCAGATGCCCGCACTGCTAGCGGAGCTTCGTGCGAATCCCCGCGTACCCAACATCCTGGATGTGACGAGCTCGCGCATGTTCCGGCGGGTCGTAGTCTCGGGCGAGCCTGGCAAATTCACGGCGCGCTTTGGACTGCCCGATGGGACGGTGCTCATCTACGTGTCGCACGCTGACCGTTGGGCGCATGTGAAAGCGCAACCGTGTACTCGTGAGCTGAAGCCAGGTTGGTTTCGCCAATCTCGTTGCGCTGCGTGAGCTGCCGGCCTGAAGAGGGGCCGGACGATTTTGAGAAACGAGCGAGATGCTCAGACCGACAAGAGATCAAACGTCGGGCTTCCGACCTCTTCGAACGAGCATCATCATGACCATTCAACTTCCGAACGACCGTTTCACCTCGCCCCGCTCAGGAGGGCTCTACCGCGGCGCTGCCGCAGTCCTGGGAGCGCTGGTGGTTTCCTCCCTCGCGCTTGCCTGCGGTGGCGGCTCGTCTGCCTGGCAACCCGGCGCTGGCGGTGAGGCGGGCGGTGACACGGGCAACGATGTCGGCACTGGTGGGAAGTCCGGTCACGCCTCGAACATCGGGCCCACGGAGGCGGGCGGTGACTCGAGCAATGCCGAGGGCGGCTCGCCGATCGTGAACTGTGACGACCGTCCCACTCAAACGGTGAAGCTCGATCAACCAATCTGGCAGTCGGGCTTCAAGGTGACGCTGCGTACTGCAACGCTGAAGCCGCAGACGCCGTCGTGCACGCCGGGCATCGTGACCATCGACGCGCAGTTCGAGAATCGTGGTACCGACACTGAGACGTTCGACGCGGAGACGCTGCTTTCGTCCGCTGGCAAGGATTACGAGCTGCGCGCGCGGGACCTTCCGGACGTGCCCGGTGGTCGCTTGGGCAAGGGTGGCTTCACATTTGCTGTCGACGACACGTTTTCGTTCGACGACGCCGTGCTCTCATTCGGTGGTGCTCAACGCCACCAAGCAAAGGTGCCGTTCGGCAAGAGTGCGCCGGACCCTCTCGTCACGCTCGAGCCGCAGACGTTGCCCATCAAGGGCAAGGTTGTTGCCGGCTATCTTGTGGTGAATTTCGAGGATGCGTACGTGCGAGCGGATTCGGCTGGCAGCTACTCAAGTCTTAGCTCCGACGAGTTGCATCTGTCTTTGGACTTCAGCGCCATGGTCACCAAGGACCTCAATCGGAGTGACGAGCTAGTGGCTCGGGCTTTCGTTCTTCAGCTGCCCGACGGTACGAGCATCGCGCCGGATCACACGCCCGGCGTCAGCTTGGACAAGAAAGGCGTGACCGTCAGCGACATTTGGGTGGGCTTCACGATCCCCGCGCCCGCCGCTGGTAAGTATTCGTTGGAGGTTCGTGAGTACGATTACGTCAGCCAGACCGCTTCTGCGGTCTTCCCGTTCACGCTGCCCAGTTTCCCGACGTTCGGCGACAAGTAGCGTCTTGCGTCGAGTGCGGTGGAGGACGTCACGCTCGGTGCTCATCCCTCCACCGCGGCAGCGATGCCCGATTAGTTGAGCGGCAAGACCTTCTGCGCGACGCCGGCGATGCCATTGTTACCGCCCGGAACCCCACCGACACCCATAGCTCCGGCCTTGCCGATGGCGGTAGTGGTGTCGGCGCTAACGGTCGGGGCCATCGCGCCCTTCCAAATAATCCCCGCCGAGATGCCACCGGCACCGCCACCACCGGCCGCTCCATTGCCGCCGAGGCCTCCACTTCCTCCCTGACATGCTCCAGGCCCTGGGTTGCCTGCGAACCCACCCTCACCCTTGTCCCCCGGCTGACCGTCGGTACTGCCTCCGCCGTTCCCCGCATCCTTGGCAACTAGATTGGATGCTTCGATGCTGACGGTGCTGTTCAAGACAGCGAGAGCGATAGAGCCACCGCCGCCATGACCGCCCTTGGCGCCTGCGCCACCGCAAGCACCGGCACCACCGCCACCGCCTCCACCCGTTTTCGAGCTAGCGCCGCCGCCTCCACCTTGGCCAGGGCTGCCGTTGGCACCATCGCCACCATTGCCACTACTCCAACCTAGGGCTGTGAGCGTCCCAAGAACCTTTGCTCCATCCGCAGCCGGAGCGTCCGGCGCGTTGGCGCCGGTCAACCCCGTGCCACCGCTTCCGCAAGCCATTCCGGCTTGCCCGGGTTCGCCGCCGGGGCCGTCGAGATCCGGTGCACCGAGCCCGCCCGACTGACCCGTCGGCGCTGCTGTTCCTCCAATGCCGCCGGACGTCTCGGCACCGCCAGGGCATTGAACGACCTTCGGCATACCACCGGCGGTGACGATTGCGCTGTTGCCGTCGAGCTCTGACCGAGCCGGGAGCGTGAACGGGGCAAGTGTACCGTTCGCGCCAGTCTTTCCTTTGCCCGCCGTGAGGGACACTGCGCGGAGGGTTACCTTGGGAGAGGCGTTGACGAGTGCTGCGAGGGACGTTTCGCCTGCACCGGTTGCATCGCCCACCTCGAAGGCGATTGTATCGACGACCACCTCATCAGTAGCCGTATCGATCTTCAGCGCCGGTCCGGCGGTGGTCGGCTTGAACGACGGCTTGGCGTTATCGGCGCTCCAATCCGTGCATTTGAAGCCACCAAAGATGTGCGCGCCCGCCGTGATGGAGACGTGCTCGTCGTAGGTTCCGCTGCACACCAGCACGACCTTGTCGTTAGCCGCGACTTCAACGGCCTTGGTGATGCTCGCCAGCGGATTGTCCTTGCTCCCAGCACCCTTGTCGTCGCCGGTCGGAGCAACGAACACCGCGTAGTCGTCGGAGACGAGGCACGGCTCGTCGAGCGGGCTCTTGGTGGAATCGCAACCACCCAAGCCCCCGCCGCCAGCACCGGCATCTGTCCCGCTCGTGCCGGCTGTGCCGCTACTGCCACCTCCGCTCGTGCTGCCGCCGCTCGTCTCGCCGGCGTCTCCGGACGCGGAGCCGCCGTTCGATGAGCCGCTTTTGCCGCTTGAGCCCGAACCGGCGTTACCGCTCGAAGAGCCACCGGCGGGTACGCATGTCGAGGTGTTGTTGCAGTCGTCGGTGGTGCTGCTGCAAGCGGCGGCGAGAGCCAATGAAGCGAGAGCCGTGAAGCAACCGAGTGCGATTCCAGTGCGAAGCATGAGCTGTCCCTCTCAGAAGTTACCAAGAACCCAAATGCGCGCTCCGTCCGGAGACGCGCCACCGCTAACCGTAAGTTTGTTGCGTGTCGTTGCCGTGGCAGAACTTGACGACGGCCAGAGGAGGTAGGCGGCGGTGCCGATGACTGCGGCTCCCGCCACGGAGAATCCGATGACCTCGTAGGTGAGGTGACGATCGCGCGCCTCAGCGGCGTCGTGCTGAGCGGCGCAGTCGCCGCTAGTTGAATCAAGGCAGCCGGAGCTGCCGTTCTTCCGCTTCAGGGCGTCGATGTCATCCTTGTCGCTGCCTGCAGCAAGGGCGAAGCCAATTCCGACCCCGATACCGACGGCAGCGACCCCTGCACCGACGTAGGCAGGCACCAGGGATCGCTTCCGCGGCGGTTCAGGAGCTGCTGGCGCAGGCGGTTGCGGCAACCCCGCATCGACTGGTGCTGCCGGAGCAGCGGCCACCGCCGGCGCGGGCTTGGAGGGTTCCTCCAGCTTCAACGTCACTTGCTGTTCTTGGCCCGCCACAGCCTGCAGCTCTTGCTGCGCTTTCGCTTCGCCGAGGCGGGCTTCGAAGACACGCCTCCCCGGTTTGACAAACGTGTTTCCGTCGAGCGGAGCGATTCCGAGCTCTTTGCCATCGACAAGAATGTCGGCACCTCGTGGGGCAGTGACCTCAACGGAACTCACCTTCGCCTTGGCCGCCTCGAAGGCTTGCTTTGCGTTTGCAAGGTTGTTCTCGTTCTCTTTGGCTGAGACGTTCTTGAAGTAGTATGCGAGGTGCCTCGCGCTCTCGTCGAATTGCCCGAGATTGAACTCGGCTTGCGAAAGCGAGAGCGCTACGTCGTACGATGGCCGAATGGTCCACGCATCGGTGAGCCTGGTCTTCGCATCGACCCAGTGTTGAGCCTTGATGGCCTCTTTGCCCTGCTGATAGAGCGTGCGACGGCGGTCCTCTTCTATCGATAGCGCTGACGCACCACCTTGTGCCAGGGCGAGATGGGGCTCAACGGTGGCGACCAGTCCGACGAGCACGAGCGAGTAGAACGATTTCTGAAACATGCGTCTGCGTCAGTCTTCTTCCCAGGGTTTGCTTGGATCAAAGCCCTGGCGAGGCTTAGGAGCGATGGCGGCTGGTTTCGTGTTCGGCTGAGGCTTCGAAGACGAGCCTGCCTTCTTCTTCGTGGAGGCGTCGTCCGCGGCGCTCGAGGGACTTGGTGCCTCGGCGGCCGGCGGTGCGGGCTTGGCAGCGTCGACTTCGCTGGTAGTCGTCGCAGCAACGACCGGTGTGGCTGGGTGGGGGACGATGGGCGTTTCAGTCGTCGAGGGAGGCTTCGGCGGCAGCGCCGCATTCGCGGGCTCAGCTTCGCCCGTGGGGCGCAGCAGCAAGCCAATGGCAAGCAGAAGCAGAAGCGCAGCAACGACGCCAATGACGAGCGTGCGGTTGTCCTTCTTCTTCCGTACCCCCGGGATCAAGATGGTGGGGTCGGTGCGCGACGTGTCGACCGGCGGCGCCGAAGGTGAATCGGCCACCTTGTTCACCACTGGTTGCGGCGCCTTGACGGTCGGCACCTTAACGAGCGTGACGGCATCGGGCGTAGCAGCTTCAAGCGGCTTCGCTACGGGAGCTGCGATGAGCGTCGGCGCATCGCGATCGACAGCGTTTTGAGGCTTCGGGGCGGCGAAGCCACCGCGCGGCGTCGTAACAGGTTGCTCCGGCTCCGTGAGCACGGGCTTGTGATTGGGCGGAACCGTATCCTGGAGGAACTTCGGATCGATGCGCGGCTTTTCGGCTTTGATGAGCTCCTCACGCAGGCCTGCGGGGAATTCATGCTTGCCTGGGGTTGCCCCCACCGGTCGTGCTCGCGCCTTCGGCGCTGCGCGCGCCCACCTCCCCCAAAGACCGTCCTCGCGCGGGTCGTCACTCTGTAGTTACTATACGGAACCTCGCCCCGCGCTGCGGGCGGCAGGGGGAGGTGCGTCGTTTCGACGGGTGGCCTCGTGCCGGGCAGATGCCGGACCGAAGCACCGAGAAAATGGAATGACTGAAGAGGTCTATTGCGCGCCGAGCGTTTTCACGGCTCGGCGCGCCTGCTTGAATCTCTATCTCTGATGTCAAAGAACCAGGACCACCGCGATGGTGGCCCCGAATGAGTCTCACTCTACCAGGAAGGGGCGCCAGCTCGGTGTGCAGTTTCGGCGGCAGGTGGTATGGGGATCCTTCATCTTGGATTTCTTCGCCTCCTCCGTCGGGCTCGTGGTGGAGGTGGATGGCGGGTATCACGCTCAGCGTCGTGCGGCTGACGCGCGGCGGGATGAGAAGCTCCGCCGTGCGGGGCTCACGGTGGTGAGGGTGCCGGCGGAGCTGGTGATGGGTGACTTGGAGCGGGCGGTGGAGTGCGTGCGGGAGGTGCTGCGTAGATAGCTCTGGGGTGAGCTGCATCAGGTTCCGTTCGCTACAGATGCAGGGGGGCGCCCCGCCAGGCTATGACGCGCGCTATAGCTTACAGACGGGCGGAGAAGCGTCCGTGTCGCACTGAATGCCGAGCGGACAATCGCGGTCATCATCGCTGGCGCAGGTCATTGTGCAACTAAACCCGCCGCCGTCAACGACGCACTTGGCGTCGTTGGGCGCATCGAATCCACACTTGCTGTCGTCGGCGGCAGAGGAGGTTGAACAATCCTTCGAGCTGAACTGGTTGACTGAAGTGCAAGTGCTGACGCGCAGGCCGCAGATCGTCGCAGTGACGCCGTCAATGCTCACCTGATTCGCGATGGCGCTGGCATATGGGCGGCCGTTCGAAGCACACGTTGCCGGCGCTCCGTTTGCGATGTCGCCTTGCTTCCAGAAGCAGAAATGACCCACATCCGTCTTCGCGTCTCCGAAGACTTCCATCGCGCAGAGTTGACCTGCCTTACATTGCGCGTCTGAGACGCAAGGCTTGCAAGGGCCAATCGAGTGCTCCTTGCTGGTTGTGCAGGTGCGCTTGACCGTATCGCATACCAGCGGCGTGCCCATGCTCATTCCGCAGAAGGTGTAGTCCTTACCGGTACATTCGACGCATTCGCCTGCAGCAGTGTCGCAGACCGTCTTTCCGGCGATGTGTGCGCAATCGTCGTTGCTATTGCACTTTACGCAAGCGCCCCCATCGCACTTGGCGGCCTTCGCGTCGGCGCAGTCCGCTGAAGCGAGGCACTCGACGCAGGCCTTCGCAGTCGTATCGCACTTCTTCTTCGCGCCGACTGCGCAGTCGCCCTCTTCGAGGCACTCGACGCAGGTGTTATTGGGCTCGTCGCAAACGAACGTAGGGGCGGTGCAGGCACCGTCGCAGGGGAGCGTTGCACCGCCACCACCGCCGCTCGCGCCGGCTTCGCCACCTATCGAGATGCTGCCGCCATTGCCAGCCGAGCTGCTCCCGCCGGTAGCGTTCCCGCCTTCGCCAGCATTCGTGCTCCCCGAGCTGCCGCCGGTTTTGCTACCGGCCGTTCCGGAAGAGCCTCCGTTGCTGGAACCTGCCGAGCCGCCCTCCGGCGGACAGGTAGAGGTGTTTGCGCAGTCGTCCATCGTGCTCGTGCACGCAGGGGCGATGGCCAATGAAGCAAGAGTCGCGAAACAACCGAAAGCGATGCCAGTGCGGATCATGAGTTCCCCTTAGAAGTTGCCAAGAATGGAAAGGTTGGCGCCGCCGGGAGATGCGCCACCCGTAATGATGAAACTGTTGTTGGCGGCATTCGTCGAACTCGACGTCGGCCACAGCAGGTAGGCGACAGTGCCGACCAGCGCGGCGCCAGCGACGGAGAATCCGACAACCTCGTAGGTCAAGTGACGGTCGCGAGCCTGAGCAGCATCCTTCTGGGCGGCGCAGTCGCTGGTGCTTGCATCGAAACAGCCGGAACGGCCGTTCTTCAATGTGAGCGCATCGATGTCATCACGATTGTTTCCCGCGGCGACGGCAAACCCAATGCCCACGCCAAGTCCAGCGGCTGCGATGCCTGCTGCGACGTAGACGGGCACCATGGACCGCTTAGGTTCGGCCACAGGCTCTGGATGCTGCTGAGATTCGGGCAACCCCGCATCGACCGGGGTAACTGGCGAAGCGGCTGCGGCCGGCGCCGGCTTCGCAGGTTCTTCGAACTTCAACGCGACCTGCTGCTCTTGGCCCGCGACGGCCTGCAGTTCCTGCTGCGCTTTGGCTTGGCCGAGC
>DASZTA010000018.1:0-71187 GCA_035548415.1 Polyangiaceae bacterium | reverse complement strand
GGCACTTCGATAGCGTCGCCGAGCAAGCTCGAGCATCGACGTCGGTACTGGTGATCCACGACAGCACCGTGTTCGACTTCGACGCAGAGGGCGAACGGGTGGGTTTAGGGCGAGCGCGTGTCGGCGACCAAGCTTTCCACGGGCACTTCTCGCTGGTGTTGAAGAACGATGGCAGCAGGCATCCGATCGGGATGGCCGCAGTAGAGGGTTTTCAGATCGCGCGAAAGTTCCTGCTGGGTAGTGATCAATGATGAGACAAATGTTGGCCGTCGCAGGGGCGCCAGTTGCGACAAATGTAAGCTAGCTTACATCTGTTGCCGCTTTCGATCGTGCCCGCGCGGCTCGGCGCTGGGTTCGCGGGCAGACAAACGTCAGTGGCACCTACAGTCGTTGGCGCTTCGCGACGGGTTACTTCGGCGATAGCTTCAGCACGAGGTCCGCGGCTTCGCCGCTGTCAATTTCGAGGGCTTCGGCCGTTTCCAGAATCAGCTCACGTTCGCTGGTGCGGATGATGCCGTCGGCGGCGGTGACTTGGATGGCCAGCGAGAGGGCGACTTTGCGGGCGCCCGCGTCCGGCAGGCGCTCTTTGACGGCTTTGAGGCGCGCTTCGCGACCGTTGGTGTCGAGATCGCTTTTGGCGCGGTCGAGCAGGCCCTCGAGCGCGGGGCCTTTGAGGCGGCCGTCGGTCAGGGATTCGATGCTGCTGACGAAGTGCTGGTGCTCCACTTCGCTGAATTCGCCGTCGGCCGAAGCCGCCAGGAACATGATCTCCACCAAGGCTTCGAGCTTGGCACCCGGCAGTCCCTGCAACACGGCCGCGTTCGTCCCACTCATGGCCGGGCAGTATAAGCGGCCTACTCGTCGTCCGTCGAGCGCTCGCCTGCGCTGCCGGGCGGCGGCGGCTTCACGTGGCCGGAACCGCTCGAGAATGGCTCGTGGGTCAGCTGGCGTAGAACCTCGGTGGCGTAGCCGCCGGCTGGAAGAGTGAACGCCAGGCGGAGCGATGGTTCGGGGCGATCCGTCGCCTCGCTGAGTGTGAGCTCGAGCGGTGCGAACAGGTCGCGGCGCGCGCCAGGCGCGTTCTGGCCGAGCGCGCCGAGCGCTGCTTCGTCCAGGCCGAGCTCGGCGGTGAGGCGCTGCTCGAGCGCGAGCGCTTCGTCGCTGGCCGGGCGCATCTTGGGGCCGAGCAACGGTCCGGTGAGGTGCAAGTCGCGCGCGTCGAGCCGGGGCTGCTCGCGCACCACGTCTTCGACTCGGAACATGGCGCCTGCGCCTTCGAGTCGCACCACCTCACCCAAAATGAGCTGGCGCGCGCCGAGCGCGAGCCGCGCCGTGAGGTAGCGATTGAAGAGCTCCGACTGCACGACGCTCGGAAAGAGCTTTTGCTCGAAGCGGTTACGGCTCCGACCGCCACGCGCCAGGAACGCCAGCGCGTCCGGCAGGTTACGCCCGCCATGCCCAAAGCGCTGGATGCCGAAGTAGTTGGGCAAACCATCGCGCGCGAGCCGCTGCGCGATGGCCCGAGCGCGGCTCAGCGCGTCCGTATGCACACCCACGAGGGTGATGGTGAAGCGATTGCCCAGCAAGTGCCCGGTGCGCAGCTTGTTGTCGTGGCGCGTGACCTCCAGCACCTTGGCACCCGGGCCGAGATCCAGCTCGGTCGTGAGCGCGGTCTTGCTCTGCACGCTCAGCCACTGCGAGGTGACGGCGTGCTTGTCTTTCATGCCCGCAAAGCCGATGTCGCGCTCCTGCACGCCGGCGGCTCGGGCCACGCGCTTGAGCAAATCGGGCGTCGCGAGCAGCCGTTTTTGCACGTGCAGGTACTGGTGCTCCCCCTTGCCGCTGGCGGCGTAGAGCGGCACCTCGTCGACGACGAAGTCTTCCGGCTCGGGGCCGACCTTGCCGCCGGTGGGCGGCAACTCGGGATACGCAACGGGCGGAGCGTGAAGCGAAATAGCGTTAGCGCTGTCCAAGCAAATCCTCGATCGCCTTCAAGAGGTCGTCGCTGGCGCTCACCGCGTCGGCCACGTCCAGATCTTGAATGCCCAAAATCAAAAGCTCTGGCTCTGACATCGACTCGGCCACCATCGCCAGCACCTCTGGCGGAGGAGGCGGCACGCTGTCGGCCGGCAGCGCAGTCTTGTGCCCGCCCTGGCAATCGATAACCAGCGCGGCGATGTTGTCCGGGCCGCCGTGCGCGTTGGCCGCCAACAGCAGCTGCTCGGCGGCAGTGGCTGCCGGCTCGTGCTTGCCGAGCAGCTCGGCCATCTCCTGCGCCGGCACCGGGCCGCTCAAGCCGTCCGAGCACAGCAGGTAGCGATCGCCCTCCACGACCGAAAAGGAGCGGATCGAGACGCGCAGCTGCCCGTCGAGCCCAATGGCGCGGGTGACGATGTTCTTCGGCAGCCGGGCCAGCACGTCTTCGTCGATCTCGGGCCGCTGTTCGATCACGTCGGTGAGCAGCGAATGGTCTTGCGTGAGCAGCTCGAAGTCGCCGGCGCGCAGGCGATAGCAGCGGCTGTCGCCCACGTGCGCCACGTGCATCAAGCCCGACCGAGGCGAGAAGCACGCGGCCACGACCGTGGTACCCATGCCGCGGTGCTTGGGCGACGTCCGCGCGATCTCGACCACGTCCCGGTTGGCTTTGTGCACGGCTGACGAGAGCCGGCGCGCGCCGTTCGGCATGCCCAGGCGATTGAACTCGGGCAGGTCGTGCGTGGCACGGATGGTGGCGCCGAAATAGTTTTCCATCGAGCGAGCCGCCAGGGCGCTCGCCACTTCGCCGGCGTTGTGCCCGCCCGCTCCGTCCGCCACCACGAACAGCCCCAGATCCTCACGGACCAGGACGACGTCTTCGTTGTGCTGACGGCGCTTACCGATGTCGGTACGGCCGGCCGCTTTTAGGGTCAGCGCGGTTTGGGGGAGCCGCTCGGTTGGCTGGGGCCCGCCACCAGGAGCTTTAGGGGCGCTCATTTCTTCGAAGATTGTGGCAAGTACCCGGGGCTTTGGGAATGGCTTCCCGCGGGTTTTGGACTTGGGGCGCTAGATCGGGTCAATATTGACCGATGCGTGGCCCCCAGCCGCCGACGGCTCTGGTGCTTTCAGGGGGTGGCACGCGCGGCGCCTACGAGGTGGGCGTGGTCGAAGGCATCGTGGAGGTGCTCGACCGCGAGCCGGTGGGCGACGGCTTGTTCAACGTGTTCGCCGGCACTTCGGTGGGCGCCATCAACGCGGCGTACTTCGCCGCCAACGCCGACGCTCATGATCATCGCGTCGAGCGCCTGGCAGAAACGTGGCGGAGCTTGCGCCTCGACGATCACGCTCGGGTGCGCGCCTTCGGGCTGGCTCCCATACCCGAAACCTTTCGCCGCTTCGCCAAGTCGGCCGTGCTCGGCAAGTCGCTGCTCGACACGCGCGCGGTGGAGGTGCTGGTGCGGCGCACCATCGACTGGGAGCGCCTGCATCGCAACGTGGACGCGGGCATCACGCGCGCCGTGATGGTGGCGGCGCTGCACGTGGTCTCGGGCCGCACGACCATGTTCACCGAGGGGGCGCCGGGCGTGCACATTCCGGACACGCGCGACGAGCGGCGCATCACGGCATTCGAGCGCATCACGGCCGACCATGTGCTGGCTTCTGCCGCGATTCCGTTACTATTTCCGACGCGCAAGCTGGGCGACCACTACTATTGCGATGGTGGCCTCCGCTTCAACACGCCGATCGCGCCAGCGATCCGCGCGGGGGCCGAGCGCCTGGTCGTGATCTCGGTGCGCCACGCCCGCTCCGTGCGCGAGGTGGCGGCGGTAGAGGCTGCCGACCACGCCGAGATGCAGAACCTGAGCCCGGTGTTCCTGGTGGGCAAGCTGCTCAACGCGCTGCTGCTGGATCCCGTGCAGTACGATCTGCAAGTCCTCGATCGCTTGAACCAGATGATGGAGGTGCTGGAAGAGACGCTCTCGCCCGAGGACCTGGAGCGTTTTCACCGCGTGTGGATCCGGCACCGCGGCATGTCGTACCGCCGCATCAAGACGCTCACGTTCACGCCTTCGCGCGACCTCGGGCGTCTCGCCGCCGAGTACCTGCGCAACTCCAGCAAGCTCAAGGAGCTGAAGCCGACCATCGCGCGCTACCTGCTCGAGCGCGCCGCACGTGACGCTCCCGAAGCCGAGGCGGACTGGGCCTCCTACATGCTCTTCGACGGCGGCTTTGCGCACGAGCTCATGAAAATCGGCCGCGCCGACGCCCGCGCCCGCGCCGACGACATCCGCGACTTCTTCACCTGACAGCAACGCTTTGGGCTGCCAGCTGAGCGGACGGATCAGGGGCGTTACGCGGCGCCGCTGACGCCGCCGAGCACGACCATCAGGGCGGCGGCGAAATGAGCGGCCATTTGGGCGACGGGGCGGGAGCTGGTTTCGGCTTGTTTGAGCATGCCGCTCACGAAGGCCAGCGCTTCTTCGACCTGGTCGACCTGGCAGAGCAGCAGGTCTCCGGGCTCGAGCTTGGCGATGGCGGCGCCGATGGCGGCCATTTCGCCGGGGGCCTGCAAGACGCGCGGCGCGCGCGACGAGCCCTCGAAGCCTTCGCGCATCAGGCGAATGATTTCGCCGTCGGCGCGGCCGCGCGTGCACTGGTCTTCGTAGATGTAGATCTCGTCGAAGAAGCCCGCGAGTAGCTCGGCCTGGCGCTTGATGTCGATGTCGCGGCGATCGCCGGCGGCCGTGTACACGACCTTGCGGCGCTTGTGTGGAAACTTGGCCAGCGCCTCGTGCAAGGCGATGAGCGCCGAGGCGTTGTGCCCGTAGTCGAGCACGATGGTGCTGCCCTGGTGCGTCAGCACGTTGAAGCGACCCGGCGCGCTCGCGATGTCGCTCGTGAACGTGCGCACGCCCAGGCGAATCGCCTCGACCGGGATGCCGAGCCAATGAGCGGCCGCCACCGAAGCCAGCAGGTTGTCGACCTGGAAGCCGACGCGACCGCCCAGCGTGAGCGGCAATTGGTCGACACGCGCCACTGGCGTGACCTGACGACCGCGCACGATCGAGAGTTGCCCGTCGATCACCGTGACGGCGGTGCCGCCCGCGGCGCGGTGCTGGGCCAGCACCGGCGAGGCCGGGTTACGGCTGAAGTACACGACGGTGCCGCGGCACAGCTTGGCCATCTCGACCACCAGCGGGTCGTCGGCGTTGAGCACGGCCGCGCCGCGCGCCGAGACCGCGCGCACCGGTACGGCTTTGACGCGCGCCAGGTCGCGGATCTCGTCGATGCCGTTCAGGCCCAGGTGGTCGCCCTCACCGACGTTGGTCACGATGGCCACGTCGCACAGGTCGAAGCCCAAACCTTCGCGCAAGATGCCGCCGCGCGCCGTTTCGAGCACGGCCGCGTCCACCCGCGGGTGGGCGAGCACCGCGCGCGCGCTCTTTGGCCCGCTGCAGTCGCCGGTGTCGATGCGACGACCTTCTACGTAGATGCCGTCGGTGCAAGTCATGCCGACGCGTAGACCCGTGCTGGCCAAGATGTGCGAGATGCAGCGCGTCGTCGTGGTCTTGCCGTTCGTGCCGGTGACGGAGACGATTGGAATGCGCGCGTCGTCGCCGGGCGGGAACATCATGTCGACGATCGCCTGACCGACGTCGCGGCCCTTACCGGCGGACGGCTCCAGGTGCATGCGTAGGCCCGGCGCCGCGTTCACTTCGACGATCGCTCCGCGCGTTACTTCGAGCGGCTGGTCGATGCGCGTCGCCACGACGTCGATGCCGGCAACATCGAGGCCGACCATGCGCGCGGCCTCGATGGCGCGCGCCGCGACCTCGGGGTGCACGGTGTCGGTCACGTCCGTCGCGCTGCCGCCGGTCGACAGGTTGGCGTTCTTGCGCAGTGACACCTTTTGACCTGCTGCCGGCACGCTGTCGGCGGTTAGCCCCAGCTCGGCCAGGTGCTCGAGCCCGATCGCGTCCAGCCGGAGCTTGCTCAGGCTGGTCGAGTGGTCGTCGCCGCGCAGCGGGTTCTTGTTCTCTTCGGCGACCAACTCCGCGATGGTGCTGCGGCCGTTGCCGACCACGCTCGGCGGCTCGCGCCGGGCGGCCGCGATCAGCTTGTCGCCGATCACCAAAAGCCGATGATCCGACCCGAACAGGTGCCGTTCGACGATAGTCTCGCCGTCGTACGCCACCGCGATGTCGTGGGCGGTCACGACCGCCTCTCGTGTATCGAGCGCCGTGGAGACGCCCTTGCCCTGGTTGCCCTTGCGCGGCTTGATCGCGACGGGCAGGCCGATGGCTTGCGCCGCTGCCCAGGCTTGCTCAGCGGTCTTGCAGACCCGGCCTTCCGGCACGGGCACGCCAATCGTGGCGAGCAGGCTCTTGGTCAGCTCTTTGTCCTGCGCGATGGCTTCGCCGATTGCGCTGGTGCGGTCCGTCTCGGCGGCCCAGATGCGGCGGCGGCGCGAGCCAAAACCAAATTGGACCAGGCTGCCGTCCGTCATGCGGCGCGCGGGGATGCCGCGTCGCTCGGCCGCGTTCGCGATGGAGCCGGTGCTGGGACCGAGCCGCACCTCTTCGGCCAGAGCCTTGAGTGTAGGCAGGTCGCCCACCTCGGAGACTGGCACTTCTAGCGGCAGTTTCACCGCCAGCTCGAGAGCGCGCTTGCCGACTTCTTCCTCGGCGTATTGAACGACCAGCCGGCATTGCCGATCCGAGATGCGACGCACCTCGCTGAAGGAGACGCGGGACCCGACCGCGACTTGGAAATCGAGCGCGCGACGCGCAACTCGTTCAACCAGTGCCAGGTCGAAGCTGCCCTCGAACCGCACGACCGCTTCGAGCGACGTGTGGTTGGACCAAAGATTGGGGCCGCGAAGTGAGCGAAGGGATTCGATTTTCATCGGAATGGCCGGGATGAAACTTGGCGGACGCATAGCAGATCCCGCGCAGGGCCGCCCTATGCGGCGTCTAACTATTCGGAATTGCTTATAAAAGTTTCTAAGCGAGACCGCGACATCCCAAGCGCGAGGACCGCGGCGACGGCTGCCATCGTGGGTTCGACGAGCTCGGACTGTATCGATTCAACCCAACCTGATACCGACAAGGGCTCGGATTCTTCCCGACCGTTCCACCAAATCAGCTGGCTTCCGAGCCGAACGAGGGCAGCGCCACCCGCCTCGACGTGCTCCTTAACCGGCGAAGCGTTCCGGTCTCCGCCGAACCACACCACCTTGCCTTTGCACTTCGGAGCCATCTCCGGGGCCTGCGGGTCTTCGGCGTTCAGCACCGCGAACCCGCTCGGCACGACCACGTCGAGGGCGCAGCGGATGGCGCGATCGACGTGGGTTCGGTCCTCGACCCCTGGCCGTGCGACGGCCTCGGCACCATCGGTCGAGGTGATGACTGCGACCTGACACAAGTCGAAGGCGATGCCTTCCTCGAGCGTCTTGATCTCGCTCGTCTCGATGACGGCAGCCGAGGCGCCGGGGTTCATCAAGGCTTGGCGGGCGCCGGCCGCGTCGGCGGCGCTGTCCGCTCGTAAGCGGCGGCCACCCAAATAGAGGCCGGAGCTGTCGGCTCGCGCCACCGTATAGCCGTCCTGGCCGAGCCAGCCCGCGATGAGCTCGGCGGCGCGGAGGCGCCCGCGCGTGCCCGAGACGGCGACGATCGGGATCGCGCCCCGGTCGCCCTCTTCGAACAGTTGATTGACGATGGCCTCGCCGACGGGGCGTGGCTTGCCGGCCAGCGGCTTGAGGTGGGCGAGAAGGCCGGGGCTGGCGTTGACCTCGATCACGGCGCCGCCGGTGATCTCGAGCGGCAGGCCGATGTCGCTCGTCACGACGTCGAGCCCGGCGATGTCCAGGCCCACGGTCTGGGCGGCGAGCACGCACATGGCCGCGACCTCCGGGTGCACGCGGTCGGTTTCGTCCACCGTGAGATCGCCGTGATGCTGGATGAAGACGTCCTGACCCGCAGCCGGCACGGAGTCGGGCGTGAGGCCCTGCCGCCGCAGTTGCTCCAGCACCACCGGTGAGAGCTCGATTTCAGTCAGGATCCAGCTCTGACCGTCGCCGCGCCGCGGGTCGGCGTTGGCCTGCTGGATGAGCTGCTGGACGGTCGAGCTGCCGTCGCCCTTCAGGACGTCGGCTTCACCAGCCACCGATGCGACGACCTGGTCTCCCACCACGAGCACACGGTGCTGCGAGCCCTTGATGAAGCGCTCGACTACCACACCGCTGCTGGAAGCCTTGCCGTCGCGCAGCTCCTTGGCGGCCAGCTCGTAGGCTTCGCGGATGGCCGGCTCGGTGTCGAGCCCGATCGAGACCGCGCGGCCGTGATTGCCGTCGATGGGTTTGACGACCACGGGCTCGCCCAGCTCTTGGGCCGCGAGCCAGGCATCGGCGGCGTCGCTCACCTTGCGTCCTGCCGGCACCGGCACGCCGGAAGCCGTGAGCAGTCGTCGCGTGAGATCTTTGTCCTGCGCGATCTCTTCGGCGACGGCGGACGTGCGATCGGTCTCGGCAGTCCAGATGCGGCGTTGCTTGTTGCCGTAGCCGAGCTGAATCAGGTTGCCGTCGGTCAGGCGGATCGCCGGGATGCCGCGTTTGCGTGCGGCGTCAACGATGGCGCGCGTGCCCGGCCCCAGGCATAGCTTGCTGCCCAAGACGCGCAGGCGCTTGATTTCGGCGTCGAGATCGAACGGCTTGCCGTCGATGATGGCGAGCAAGAGCTCGCGCACCATGCGCAAGCAGGCTTCGCCGAAGCGCGGATCCTCGCAGGCGACGATCACCTTGTAGACGCCGAGCTCGGTCATCTCGCGCGCCCGTCCGAAACCGACGGGCTCGTGCGCCAGCGACTGCACCTCGAGCGTCACGTGCTCGAGCACGTGGCCGAGCCAGGTACCGGTCTGCAAGCGTTGCAAGAAGCCGCCGCGCTCGCCAATGGTGCAGCGATGCTCGATCAGCGACGGCAGGTACTCCATCAGCCGTTCGGTGAACCCCGGCAGCTTGTTGGTGGGCAGCTCTTCGAAATGCCCGAGATCGACCCACGCCTCGATCGTGGGCGAGTTGGTCCAAATGTTGGGGCCATTCAGGTCGAACAGCTTCCGGATCTGCATGGCTCGACTCCCTTTATTCGCAGAAAGGCCGCCGCGCCACTTCGAGGCGTTGACGCGCCTGGCAGGTGTGAGTCACGTTTGCCGCGAAATTTTGCTGGCCCTCCGCCCGGAGCGGGCCCAACTGCATGAAAAACTCCGCCCCGAGCGCAGAAAAGAGCCACGCCTACGCCCTCCAGCTCGAGGACGGGGAAAAGGAGCTTGCAGTCTTTCGGCCCGACTTGAACGCGGCGCTGCACTTCGCGGAAGGCTGGGTGGTCGCGACCGACCGCCGTGTCGTGTTTCGAGACGCCGAGGGGCTGCAGGGCGAGCTGTCGCGAGCCGCGCCGATCGAGGTCGAGCGCCGTGAGCACGCCGGAGTGTGCGAGCTGTTCTTGCGCCAGGGCGGCGAGGTCGCGCTGCGTTGCCGCTACACGCTCGCTCACGCCAAAGAAGCCGCCGAGCTTGCCGAGGCGATTGCGCAGCCTGACGAGGCCTCGCGTCGCCGCGAGCAGCCTTCCGAGTCGGACGAAGACGCGGCGGCCAGCCCGGTCGGGCGTGATCCGCTGCTGCGCTTGCTCGAATTTGCGCGACCGCGCCGCGGCATGGTGGCCCTCGGCTTCGTGCTCACGCTGACCAGCACCGCGGTCGCGCTGATCCCGAACTACCTGACCAAGCCGCTGATCGACGACGTGCTGCTGCCCTGGCAAGCGCACGGCGGAGCGAGCGCGCCGTTCGCGGTCGAGCTGCTGGTCCCGTACTTGGGCGGCCTCGGCGTGGCCGCGATCGTGGCCTGGCTTCTGGCCTGGGCGCGCGGCGCGGTGCTGGCTTGGGTGAGCGAGCTGATCAGCGCGGATCTGCGCAATCGCGCGTTTTCGCACCTGACGCGCCTGAGCATTCAGTACTTCGGCGGCAAGCGCACCGGCGACTTGATCGCGCGCATCAGCTCGGAAACGGATCGGCTGTGCTCGTTCTTGTCGGACACGCTGATCGATTTCGTCACCGACGTGCTGCTCATCATCGGCACCGGCGTCGTTCTGTTTTACATGGATCCGACGCTGGCGGCGGCCTCGCTGCTGTCGTTTCCGCCCATCGCCTGGTTGATGGTGCGGGCGCGCGGCTCACTGACGCACGGGTTCTTGAAGGGTGGGCGTGTCTGGTCGCAGATGACCAACATCTTGGCCGATACGATCCCCGGGATTCGCGTGGTCAAGGCCTTCTCGCAGGAGCAGCGTGAAATCCGCCGCTTCGAGCAAGCCAACCAGCGCATCGTCGAGGTGAACAACCGCACCAACCGCCTGTGGACTTCGTTTTGGCCGCTGGTCGCGCTCTTGAATCAGCTGGGGCTACTGGTGGTGTGGGCCGTGGGCGCGCGCCAGGTAGCGCACCACGCGATCACGGTCGGCGGGCTCACGGCCTTCATCGCTTACATGAACATGCTTTATTCGCGCGTCGAAAGCATGAGCCGCATGCTCGGGCTCACGCAGCGCGCGTCAGCCGCTGCGCAGCGGCTGTTCGAGATTTTGGATCGCGTGCCGAGCGACTCCAAGCCCAAGGCCGAGCTGCCGCTCGGCAGCGTGAAGGGCGAGATCGCGTTCGACCACGTCTCGTTTCGTTATGGCAGTCGCCTCGTGCTCAATGACGTGAGCTTCAGCCTCAAGCCGGGCGAGTTGCTCGGCATCGTGGGCCACACCGGTTCCGGCAAGAGCACGGTCGCCAACCTGGTGTGCCGTTTTTACGATGCGTCGTCGGGGCGCGTCTTGCTCGACGGCGTGGACGTGACGTCCGTCTCGGTCGAGCAGTACCGGCGCCACATCGGAATCGTGCTGCAAGACTCGTTTTTGTTCTTCGGCACGATCGGCGAGAACATCGCATACGGCTTGCCCGACGCGCAGCCGCAGCAGCTCTTGGCGGCGGCGCGCGCGGCGCGGGCCCACGACTTCGTGCTCAAATTGCCGGAGGGTTACGACTCGATGGTCGGCGAGCGCGGCCAGTCGCTCTCGGGCGGCGAGCGCCAGCGCGTCGCCATCGCGCGGGCCATTCTGGTGGATCCGCAAATCTTGGTCTTGGACGAAGCTACCAGCGCGGTCGACGTACAGACCGAGCGCGAGATCCAGCGCGCGCTCGACAACGTCGTGGCTGGCCGCACCACGATCGCGATCGCGCACCGGCTGAGCACGCTGGCCAAAGCCGATCGCTTGTTGGTTTTGAAAGACGGCAAGGTGGTCGAAACCGGCAGTCACACCGAGCTGCTAGCGCTCGGCGGCGAGTACGCGCGCCTCCAGCGCGCCCAGCAAAAGGCGCAGCCTGGTGTCGAGCTGGAGGCCGAGCCGCCGAGCGAGCCCGAACAGCCGTCAGCTGCGCCGCAAGCTCCGGCCGCGTCGGCGTTGGCTTTGAGCTGGGTCGCGGAGACCGACGCGCTCCGGCTGACCACGAGCGATGGCGAGGCGCTGACGGTCGCGGCGCGCCGCTGCTTTCCGCTCAGCAATCCGCAACGGTTCGTCAGCCTCGTCGACGTGCGCGGTCACGAGCTGTGTTGCCTCGAAGATCCTGCCGCGCTTCCGGCGGCCAGCCGCCAGGCGCTCGAGCGTGCGCTGGCCGCGACCGAGCTCTTGCCGCGCGTGCGCTCCATCGAGAGCATGCGAGAAGAGGCGACGCGCTCGACCTGGCAAGTCGTGACGGATCGGGGAGCGCGCGACTTCGTCGTGGAGCAAGAAGATCACATCCGTCGCCTGGCTGACGGTCGCTATTTGATCACGGACCAACATGGCATGCGTTACCTGGTGCCACGCGTCGAGGAATTGGATGCCAAGAGCCGCAAGCTCTTGTCGCCGTTCGCTTGAGGCGTAAGGTCGGCGAATGGAGACACAGCCGCGTGTCGCCTTCGTCGCTCTTTTGTGCACGGCGTTGGCGAATGCTTGCAACAAGAAAGAACAACCGATCGCGCAGCAGACAAGCTCGTCTGCCCCCGCGAACGCCGCCAGCTCGGCCGAAAAGGCCGCGCCCCCTGTCGACGCCGACTCGCTCACGCTGCAGTACCAACTGGGCGACGTGCCGGTTCCGCCCGACAACCTTCAAACCAACGAGAAAGCGGAGCTGGGGCATCTGCTCTTTTTCGAGAAGCGCCTGAGCGCCGACGGCAAGCGCTCTTGCTACGGTTGTCATCGGAACGAAGACGGAAACGGTGGTCACGAGCCGGTCGCCATCGGCGTCGGCAACAAGCCGCTCACGCGCCACAGCCCGACGATTTGGAACGTCGGTTACGCCAAGAAGCTGAACTGGGACGGCGCTGCTGCGACGCTCGAAGAGCAAGCCAAGCTGATGCTGAGCGGGCCCTACCTCGGCATCCCGAGCGACAAGCTCGAAGCGAAGGTCAAAGAGCTGTCCAAGATCCCCGGCTACAGGAAGGCATTCGACGCCGCTTTTCCGGGCAAAGGCGCCACCTCCGAAGCCGTCGCCATGGCTCTGGCCGCCTACGAGCGCACCCTGGTGTGCAACGACACGGCCTACGACCGCTACGCCAAGGGAGAAAAGACAGCGCTCAGCGCGGAGCAAAAACGAGGACTGCTCACGTTCACCAACAAGGCGGGCTGCCCGACCTGTCACACGCCGCCCTTTTTCTCGATCGCTTTCTTGTCGCCGGATGGCGCCTATTTCAATGCCGGCGTCGGCACGCAGGGCAAGAAGGAAGAGGAGGTCGACGTGGGGCGCATGGCCGTGAGCAAAGCTCCCGCCGACTGGGCGGCCTTCAAGCCGCCGAGCCTGCGCAACGTGAGCAAGAGCGCGCCCTACTTTCACGACGGGTCCGCGAAGGCTCTGCCAGACGCCGTGCGCTTCATGGCGTCGGGGGGCGCCAAGAACAAGAACCTGACGCCGCTCTTGAGCGACAAGCAGCTCAGCGACACCGAAATCGACGAGCTAGTGGCGTTCTTGGGCTCGCTCGAATGCGGGAAAAAGCTCGAAGAGCCGGCGTTGCCCAAGTAGAGGTAACCGGGCCCGCGCGCTGTTCGTGCCGGAGCGAGACCGGCTTCGTTGGCCCGAGCCTCAGTGAGTGTTCAAGTCACCACTGCCGTCGTGGTGGTAGCTGTCGATGTGGGCGCCGCCGTAGAGGTCGATGTCGCCGGAGCCGCTGAGCGAGACTCGTGCGGAGTCGGTAATGGTGCTGGTCAGGTCGCCGGAGCCGTCGAGGGCGAGGTTGCCGCTTTGCGCTTGCAGGTGCGCGCCGCGGATGTCGCCCGAGCCGTCGAGCTTCATGTCGACGTCGCCGGTTTGCCCTTCGAGCCGTAGATCGCCGGAGCCGTCCAGGTAGGCTCCCAGCGCTGCGCTCGTGCCGCTGTAAGTGAGGTCGCCGGAGCCGGTCAAGAACAGGTCCAGCGGGAGCTCGGGCGCGTCGAAGGTGATGTCCATGTCACCGGAGCCATCGAGCTTGGCCGCCGAGAGCTCCGGTGTCGTGATCAGCACGTGCGGGCCGGAGACGTGCTCGTCGATGTTTTCGTCCAGGTCGACGTAGAGCGTGTCGTCCGATACGTGCGTCGTCACGTGGCGCGTCAGGTTCGAATCGAGGCTGACGATGACGCTGCGCTCGCTGCTCTGCGTGATGCGCACGTCGAGCTCGCAGCGGCTGCGCACGCGCGAAAACGTGGATGTTTCGCGCGTCTCCTCGATGCGCTCGCCGTTGCCGTCGACGCCGAAAGAGCAGCCCGCGAGCCACAGCGCCGAAGCCGAAGCCAAAAAGAACGAAAGTTTGGTCATGTTGCTCACCCGACGCTCCGTGCCCGCCCGTCGCCGAAGCGTTCAAAGGGCTGGACGAGCTCGGTACAGGCGTGCTCGATTTCGGGCGTGCCGAGCTTTTCCGCTGTGATTTCGCCGACGGAGCTGCAGGGGCGGCTATCCGAGCCCCGGCTTCGGCTGGTCGATTGTCGAGCTTCGCTGCAAAACCCGGCGGCGGGGCGTGAGCTTTACGCCCAGCAGCACCTGCCCGGCGCGCACTTTGCGGACCTGCTCGAAGACCTGTCCGGGCCGATTGTACCGGGAGTGACGGGACGCCATCCGCTACCGCCCGTGGATGCGTTCGTGGCCAAGCTGCGCGCTTGGGGCCTCGGCAATGCGAGCCAGGTGGTGGCTTACGACGACGCGGGTGGCGCGTTTGCCGCGCGCTTGTGGTGGATGTTGCGCTGGCTCGGGCACGACGCCGTTGCGGTGCTGGACGGCGGGTTTCCGGCCTGGGTCTCCGAGGGGCGAGCGGTGACCGCGGAGCTGCCAAGGGTTTCGGCCGGCGACTTCACGCCGAGGCTACGGCGGGAGCTGTCGGTGAGCGCCGCGCAGCTCTCCGCGGCCGAGTCGCGCGTCGGCAAGCTGTTCGATGCGCGCGCGCCGGAGCGCTACCGCGGCGATGTCGAGCCGATCGATCCAGTAGCCGGGCACATTCCTGGAGCCGAAAACCTGCCGTTCGCCGAGAACCTGCGCGACGGTCGCTTCAAGCCCGCCGCCGAGTTGCGCGCGCGCTTTGCCGCGGCGCTCGGCGCGACCCAGCCCGAGGATGCGGTCGTTTACTGCGGCAGCGGCGTTACCGCATGCCACGACGTGCTGGCGTTCGCGCACGCTGGTTTGCCATTGCCCCGGCTCTATGCGGGCTCCTGGAGCGAGTGGATCACGGATCCGTCTCGCCCCACGGAGCGTGGAGGCGGCTAAGGCAACAGCTCCGAGCTGAGCCGGTAACGAAAGCCGTCGGTTTTGGCGATCGCGACCATCAGCTCACTGAGCTTGCCGTCGCTCTCGGTGAACGCGCCGAGCGCGCTTTGCTGGGCGCAGCCGTCTTGCTCGGTGGTGGGGCGACCTTGGGCTTGTTCCAGCCACTTGCTCGTCAGGCAAGCCTTGGCGTCGGAGCTCTCGGCGAGGCGCTTCATCAGCTCCAGCGCGTCGGCGAAGGGACCGCTGGCATCGGACAACAACAGCTCGCCGCTGGCGTCGATGGGCTTGTCGTTCTCGGTGGTTCGGTACAGCCCGCGCTGATCGTAGTGCTCGAAGGCAAAGCCGACCGGGTCGATCACCTTGTGGCAGGATTGGCATACCGGCTCCGACGTGAAGGCCTCGAGCTTCTCTCGAGTCGTCGCGGAGTCGTCCGGGGGCGGCGGCGTTTTGATGACGCCGACCGGCGGCGTTGGTCCGTCCCAACATAGCAATTTGCGGAGCACAGTTTGGCCGCGCCAGACGGGGCTGGTGCTGTTGCTGTGCGAGTTGCCGGTCAAGAACGCCGATTGGGTGAGTAGTCCGCCGCGCTGGGCCGGGTCGAGCTGGACCTTCTGAAAGGCGTCGCCGCTCACGCCGGGGTAGCCGTAGAATTTGGCCAGGCGCTCGTTGACCCAAGTCGAAGGCTCCGTGAGCAGCGCGCGAAAAGTGCCGGCGCCGTCGAACGAGACGTCTTCGATGAAGCGCCCGCTCTCTTCGCGCGCGAGCGCCACCATCGCGCTGTCGTAGTCCGGCGCTGCCCGATAGTCGCCCACGAAGCGCAACAGGTTCGCGTAGAAATGCCGGGTTTGCTCGCGGCTACCAGGCGAGCCGAGCAGTCGGCGTGCCTGCTGCTCGATCACTTCGGCGCTGAGCTCGCCCGAGGCGGCGACCTCGGCCAGCTCGGCGTCCGGCAGCGTGCCGGTGAGAAACAGGGCCAGGCGCGCGGCGCTTTCGTAGCCGCTGAGCGCGGTGGAGTCGCCTTCTGCCCGACCGTTGCCCAGCTCGATGAGGTACAGAAACTCCGGGCTTTGCAGGACGACCTCGATCACCGCGCGCACGCCGCTGTCGAAAGAGCCGCCGAGCTTTTCGCCGTCGACGAAGACTTCGCCGAGCTCGCTGCGCTCGTCATCGCTCAAGGCGTGGCGGAAGGCGCGGCTTGCCAGGCGCTCGATCAGTTGGTCGCGGCACTTGATGGTCGCTAGGTCCGACTCCTGGCAGCCGCCGAGCGCGCTGAGAGCTGGGGCGTCTTTGCTCAGCGCTTCTGCTGCGTCGTGCGCCCAGGTGTGGAGATCGGAGGCGTCTCCGAAGCCTTCGTCCTGCGGCGACTCGCGTCGTGCTTCGTCGAGCGGTGTCAGGGCCGCGAGGCTGGCTGCGCCCGGGAACAGCTCACCCAGCGTGCGATTGAGCTGGTAGTTCGTCAGGGTGACCAGTGGCTTGGGCCCGGGGTGCGCACCCGCGCAGTCGAGGGGCGCGTCGCCACCGGCCCCCGTCACGCTCGTGGCGCCGGCCACGTTCGCGGAGCCGGCCATGTTCGCGGAGCCGGCCGTGGCCTCGGAGACGCTGGCGCCGCCGTGCTTCGAAGTCCGGCCACAGCTCGCCAGCGCCAGCGCGAGCAGCGCAAGGGGAGACCACGTCGAGCGCATCACGTGAGCCCCTCCATCACACCGGTGCAGTATTTCGGATCGCCAAAGCTTTTGACGGGCTTGCCGCACAGACCCGAAAGCGCGGCCAAGAGGTTGTTGTGCGACTCGTGCTGCTTGCGCAGCCAGCGCCCGGTGCGGAGCCCTCCGCCGTTGCCGGCGAGCAAGAACGGCATGTCCGTCTTCTCGTGCGTGGCCGGATTTTGGAGGTGCGAGCCGAAGAAGACGATGGTTTCGTCGAGCAACGTGCGACCGCCCGCGACGCGCACCTCCTTCATGCGCTCCAGCAAGTAGCGATGCTGCTGCGCGTACCAGGTGAAGATGGTCGTGAGCGGCCCCGGCTGGTAGCCGCAATCGTTCATGTAGCAGGATAGGTGCTGCTTCAAGCCCAGCCACGGAAAGGTGTGCTTGGCCTCGGTATCGCTCCACATCAGCGTGCCGACGGCCGTGATGTCGCAAGCCAGCGCCATCACCAACATGTCCATCATCAGCTTGCCGACTTTGGGGATGGCGGCGTCGGTCACGGCGTCGACCACGCTGCCGGTGTCGCTCGAATTCAGGCCCTCGAACGGGTCGTAGTCCGAGGTATCGATGAGCGCCGGCGGCGTGCACGCGGCCGCGTTTTCGAGGTCTTTCTCGAGCTGGCGGATGCCGTCGAGGTGCTGCTCGAGCCGCAGCCGGTCGTCCTTACCGAGGCGCGCGGCGAGGTTTTCGTAGCGCCGCCCGACGTGGTCCAAAATCGACTTCTCCCAGCGCTGCGCGTCGCTCTCACCCGTGACGCCGCCGAACAGGTCTTTCCAGATTTGCACCGGGTCGATCCGCGGTGCAATCGGGGTGAAGGCGGCGTCCGTCGCGAAGTTGGCGATGTCGATCGGTGAAACCAAGCCGTGCGACTTGCCGGTGCCCCAACGCACGGCTTGCTCGAGGCTGGGCAAACGCTTGCCGGCCGACAAGCTGCTGACGAGCGTCTGATCGAGCGAAGGCCCTTGGGCAAAGTTCGTGAGCGACCCCTGCTGCGGCGTGCCAGTGAGCCACGCGATCAAGCCAGCCTGGTTCTGCTCGCCCAACGCGCACGTCATGTCGACCCCATCGAGAACCAGCACGCGGTCTTTCACGGGCTCGAGCGGCTGCAAGATCGTGCTCAGCGTGAACGACGTTTCGGTGCCGGTCGGGCGCCAGCTTTCGAGCACGGTGCCGCCCGGCGTGTACACGGCCACGAAGCGCTTGGCGGCGCCGGCCGCCGCCTCCGCCGGGCGCTCCGGCGTCATCGCCTCGAGCCACGGCAGCGCGATCGCGATACTGCCCGCCCCCCGAATCAGGGTCCGGCGACTCAAACGCAAAGACGACATCGGGCGTGCCTCCCACTTGGTTAGTGAGATCACGCCCGAGAATCTGACCAAACTTGAGGGGCTCGAAGCGAATCCAGCCCCGGGTCGCTTCGGCCTACGCCAGATGCTTCACGACGGCGTCGCCCATTTCGCCCGTGGAAAGCGGCTTTTCCGCAGTGGGCGAAAGATCGCGCGTGCGTGCACCGGCGGCCAGGGCCGCCTCGACCGCGCGCTCGACGCTGGCGGCCTCGGCCTCGAGGCCCAGGCTGTGACGGAGCAACATGGCGGCGCTCAAAATGGTGCCGATCGGATTGCAAATGCCCTTGCCGGCAATGTCCGGCGCCGAGCCGTGGATCGGCTCGTACAGGCCGAGCTTGCCTTCGCCGAGTGAGGCCGATGGCAGCATGCCGAGCGAGCCGGTGAGCACGGCTGCTTCGTCCGACAAGATGTCGCCGAACATGTTCTCGGTCACCATCACGTCGAAGCTGCCGGGCGCGGTAACGAGGCGCATGGCGCAGCTGTCGACCAGCTGATGCTCGAGCGCCACGTCCGGGTATTGCTTGCCCAGCTCGACCGCGACCTGACGCCACACGCGCGACGACTCCAGCACGTTCGCCTTGTCGATCGACGTGACCTTCTTGCTGCGGCCGCGCGCCAGCTCGAAAGCCAGCTTGACCACGCGCTCGATCTCCTTGTCGGTGTACTCGAGCGTGTCGACCACCTTGGTGCCGTTCTCGGTCTTTTCCCGGTACTGCTTGCCGAAGTAGAGGCCGCCCGTCAGCTCGCGAATCAAGAGCATGTTCACGCCCGCGATGCGTTCGGGCTTGAGCGGCGACGAACCGATCAGCTCCGGGTAGCTCTTGACGGGACGCAGGTTGGCGTACAGCCCGAGGCCCTTGCGGATCGCCAGCAGGCCCTTTTCGGGGCGCGTCTTGGCGTTGGGGTCGTCCCACTTGGGGCCGCCCACGGCGCCGAGCAGCACGGCGTCGCTGGCCTTGCAGGCTTTGAGCGTCGCCTCGGGCAGCGGGTCGCCGGTCTCGTCGATGGCGATGCCGCCGATCAGCTGATTCTCGTAAGAGAATTCGTGGCCCTTCTGCTTGGCCACGGCGTCGAGCACTTTGCGCGCTTCGGCGACCACTTCCGGTCCGACACCATCACCCCCGAGAACGACGATCTTGGCTTTCATTGTGCTGCGGCTCCTGCTTTCCGAAATTTTTCGCTGGCGGGTCCAGTCGCGTCCGTCACGCCTTGCTTGACGAGGCCGTATTCGATCGAGTCGACCAGCGCGTGCATCGACGCTTCGATGATGTTGGGCGAGGCGCCGACGGTGCTCCACGAGCCCTGCTCGTCGCGGCTGTCGATCAGCACGCGCGTGATGGCGCTCGTTCCTTCGGTTCCGTCCAAAATACGCACTTTGTAGTCCGCGAGGCGCATGTGTTCCACGGCCGGGTACATGGGCGCAAGGGCTTTGCGGAGCGCCGCGTCCAGCGCGCTCACCGGCCCGTTTCCATCGGCCACCGTGTGCAGCACCTGCTCGCCCACCCGAACCTTTACGATGCCTTCGGCGTAGGTTTCGGTGCCTTGGCGCTTGCCGACCTGGGTCTCGTAGTACAGCACCTCGAACAGCGGCTTGTAGCCGGCGGCCCGGCGCAAGAGCAGCAGCGCGACCGAAGCTTCGGCGCTCTCGAACGAGAGCCCGCGCGCCTCGGCTTCTTTGATTTCGTTGAGCGTCTCCAGGTCGGCGCCTTCGCCGATCTTGACTCCCAGCTCTTCGGCCTTCGACAGCACCGAGCCGCGGCCTGAAAGCTCGCTGACCACGACGCGCATCACGTTGCCCACGGCGTCGGGCGTGATGTGTTGGTACGAATCGGCGTGGCGGCGCATCGCGGCCACGTGAATGCCGCCCTTGTGCGCGAAGGCGCTGCGCCCCACGTAGGCCATGTGCGCGTCGTGCGTCACGTTGGCGACGTCGGCCACGAAGCGCGAGAGCTCCGTGACTTCGGCTAGCTTGCCCGGCTCGAGCGCCCGGAAACCCAGCTTCAGCTCCAGGTTGGGTACGATCACCGAGAGGTTGGCGTTGCCGCAACGCTCGCCGAAGCCGTTGATGGTGCCCTGCACGTGGCGCGCACCGCCCAGCACCGCCGCCAAGCTGTTGGCCACGCCGCAGCCGGTGTCGTCGTGCGCGTGGATACCGAGCGGATGCTTCAGCTCGGCCGCCACCTTCTCGACCACCGCCTGTACGTCCCAGGGCAGCCCGCCGCCGTTGGTCTCGCACAAAACCAGCGTCTTGGCGCCGCCGCGCTGCGCCGCGCGCAGCGTCTCTAGCGCGTAAGCGGCGTCGAGCTTGTAGCCGTCGAAGAAGTGCTCCGCGTCGTAGATCACCTCGCGGCCTGCCGCGCGCAGGAACGCGACCGACTCCTCGATCATCTTCAAGTTCTCTTCGAGCGTGGTGCGCACGACCTCGGTCACGTGCAAGACGCTCGTCTTGCCCACGACGGTGCAGGCCGGTGTGCCCGCCAGCAGCAAAGCTTGCAGGTTGCGATCGTCCTCGACGCTGCTGTTCGCGCGCCGGGTCATGCCGAAGGCCGAGAGCTTGGCGTGCTTCCACTCGCGCTCGCGACCACGCTCGAAGAACTCCATGTCCTTGGGGTTCGAGCCCGGCCAGCCACCTTCGATGTACGAGACCCCGAAGCTGTCGAGCCGATCGGCGATGCGCAGCTTGTCTTCCAACGTGTACGAAATGCCCTCACGCTGCGAGCCATCGCGGAGCGTGGTGTCGTAGATCTCTACGACGGGGCGTTCAGTGTCGGACGAGACGGGGTTTGACATGGGCAGGAGGTTTCTGGGTGCGCTTGACTACGAGTTAATTGGGGACAAAGCAAAAATCCCCCGGACCGAGAGGTGCGGGGGCCTAAAACTGCCGAGAATTTCGTCAGTTTGCCGCCGCACCCGAGCCGATAATCAGCCCGGATGCAGAGGTAATGATCGCGATGCGACGGCCCAAAACGCGCGCCGCTGCCGCGAACGGCAGGTAAGCGCTGGGGGCCGAAACACCGGACATCTGCGCGAAGGGTTACGTGGCTCGGGCTCGCCGTCAAGTCCGAGGCGTGCGACTTCGTCGACACGGCGCTCGCGCCATGGAAAACAGGCGTCATGAAGCGAATGGCTTGGGGGATAGTGATGAGCGGTTTCTCGACGGCGTGTGGCGGCTCGACTCCAGCACCCACGGCCGCCCCGGTCGCGTCGGTGTCTGCATCACCGGCCGCTTCCTCATCCGCCGCGCCTCAACCCGTCGAACCCAAGCCGGGGCCTGCGCACGTCGCCTTGCCGAGCGAAGGCAACGACCTACGGCTCAAGGGTAGCCGCGTCCAAGTCTGGCTCCCCAGCGGCATGCAGCGACCCACGCGCCTGCCGGCTTTCCGATTGCGTGAGCCGCTGATGGCCGTGAGCTTCGCCGAGTTCACCCTCGAGCCGGCCGGCAGTGAGAAATTCCTGAGCGGTGCCGAAGAAGGCGCCGAGCTCACCGACAGCCATCCTTACACGAAGGGCAAGCTGCACGGCTTCGTCGGCCACACCAAAATCGAGGACCCGGGCATGCGCCAGCAAGTACTCGGCATCGCGAACGGCAACGCCGCCGCGATCGTCACCGTGCAATACGCCGAGGTCGCCGAGCCGCTGGCCGCGAAAATCCTCGACTCGGTGCTGCTCTTCGAGGATGACGCGCTGGATGCGCTCGCGCTCAGCGGCATCAGCGTCGGCGACAAGGCCAACCTCGAAGTCTCGAACCGCGTCTCCACGCCCATCCTATTTACCGAGCCGGGCGTGAAACCTCCGCTCAACGGCGCGGCGGCGCTGGTCATCCTGAGCGTGCCTTATCCCAAGCCCAACCTGACAGACCAAGAGCTCGGCGAGATGCTCGGCGGCAGCGTTGGCCGCTACGCACCCAACATGGAGAAGGCCAAAGAAGAAGAGCTCAAGGTCGGCTCTTGCCCGGCCTATTCACTCACCGCGCCCGGGCTCGACCAGGGCAAGCCCATCCTCCTCTACGGCCTCATCGCTCGTTGCCCCGACAGCGCGCTCCTCGTCACCGGCACCCTCCGCTCCGGCGACGAAAAGAAGCTGCTGCCGCGCTTCCAAAAAGTCGTCCGCTCCCTCACGCTCGACGACTCCATCTTCGCCCCCCTGGCTGCGAACCCGCAGCCCGCCGCAGCCCAGCCGCAGCCCACCTCGCAGAAGCTGCCGTAGCGTCTCTCGGTTTAGCCGAACGGCCGCGCCGTCGCTGGCTCAAGGCGCTTGCGGTGCCAGCAGGTTCCCGGCACCGCGCAGGCCGGCGGCGATGACCTGCTCGGCGGTGAGCACGCCTTCGATGGTGTACGGTACGTCCACGTTGAGGTGGTCGCTGCCGATACGGGCGCTGCCGCGGATGCGATACGGCAGCGGCTTGGCGGCGAGCGCGTAAGGAGCGAGGACCGATAGGCTGCTGAAGCGCACGTCGAGCGTGACCGGAAGATCTTGGTCGCCATCCGAGGGGACGCTGAACGAAGCTGCGCTGCTACCGCTGCCGAGCGGCGTACCATCTTGCAGCTCGAAGTTGCCGCTGACCGCGTTGACGATGAGCGGGAAGCCATTCGGGTTGTGCGCGGCAAGCACCAACGACAGCTGCACGCCGTCCGGCTTGAGCGCCGTCACTCGCGCCGAGCGTGGTGTCAACGTGGGCGGCTTGGGCTTGGAGCAGCCCACGGCCAACCACGCCAGGGTGGCGAGTGACAGCAGCAGGCGTCGGCGCATCATGGGGGCAGTGTAGCCAAAGAGCCGCGCCGAGCGATGCCGCTTCAATGGTGCTTGAAGTACTGAACCGCGCGCTCATGCTTTTCGGCTGCCGCGCGCGTGCTGAACGTGCCGAGGTTTCTGCGGTGCCCGGTCTTCGGGTCCTTCTTTTTCGAGTAAAGCCGAAAGCCGCCGCTCGCCAATTTGCGAATCATGCCCACTGTCGCAAGCAAGATCTCGACCAGAGCTAGCTCGTGGAGCCCGTGCGCACCGTGACCGGGATCGAATCCGCCACGCTCTGAACCTGATTCGAGAGCAGCGCGATGAGGCGGGTGAAGGCGGTTTCGGCCAGCGTCTCCGAGTCGAAGACGCAGGTGGTGAGGCCGACGAGCTCGCCGTACTCGTCACCGTCGAAGCCCGCCAGCTTTACGTCCGTGGGGGGCGAGATGCCCAGGCGACGCATGCGGTGCCACACCTGCATGGCGCCGTGATCGTTGGAGCAAAAGATCGCAGCGTCGCCGCCGTCCGCCAGCTCGCGCAGCTTGGAGTCGCTCAGCTCGGCCAGCGTGAGCTTGCTGAGCGTGTCGGCGCTGGCCAGCTCTTGCCAGGTCTCCTTCGTGCCTTTCCAGCGCTCAACGTGAGAAAGGTGCTGGTCCTCCACCTGAACGAAGGTCAAGCTCTTGGCTCCGCGCTCGTGCAGGTGGTGGATGAGGGAGCTTGCGCCACCGCGGTTGTCGATCGCGATCGTGTTCCCCTTGTACTTGGCGTAGCTGGGGTGATGCGGGTCCAGCACGATCGACGGGCGCGCATAGGCGCTCGAGAAGCGTAGCGCGGCGGGCGCGGGCACGTCTCCCCACACCAGGAGCCCGTCCGCGTGGAGTGGCAGGCTGTTTTCACCGTTGGATTCGGCGAGTTGCTCGTGCGCCATCAGATTCAAGGTCAGCTGCCGATTTGCAGCGAGCTTGGCCAGCGCCTGCGCGGTGCGCACCACGGGCGGGTCAGTCAGACAACCGAAGGCGCTCGGCATCACCAGCCCGATGGCGTGGCCGCTCGAGCCGGCCAGGCGCTTGGCAGCCCAGTTGGGCACGTAGTTGTGCTCGGCGGCGGCTTTGCGCACGCGGGCACGCGTCGCCAGGCTCACTTTGGGGCTGTCGCGCAGGGCCAAGGACACGCTCGACTTGTCCATGCCCAGGATCTGAGCCAAGTCCGTGATGGTGACGCGCGGCCGCTTTTCCAACTGCACCATGCTTACTACATTCAAACCTGGGGGGCTCGGGGAGGGGGCTTCATCCACCACGCTGCTGCCCTCGGTCGCATCGGCTAGCTCGAGAAGGGTATCGGAGGGTTTTGCCAAGGGCTGGTTCGCTTCGTGCTCGGGTGGTCGGCGATCTTTTTTCGACGGGGCGTGGCGCGTCAGTGTCCGGAAATCACACTTTCATTGGTGAAGCCGCGGAGTTGTGAGCTTCCATCCGAATTCTAGTCAACCGCTTGACTAGCCCAAATTCGTCGAGTACATTGATATTCGCGTTGGATGTTGTGCCCCCTGTCGAGGGGGCAGTTTTGTCTGTCGTCCGAACAGCAGCCGCTGGCTGTTCCGGGCAACAGCCGATCACGGCTGTCTGCACGGCGCAGCTGACGTCTGCCCACGAGCCAAGCCATGACGGAACTACTGAGCACGCTGCAGACCTTTTCGGATTCGCCCGCGGTAGCGCGTCCCAAGCTCACGGTCGCCGAGGTGCACACGCGCCATGGCGAGTTCATTTGGAAGACGCTGTATCGGATGGGCGTGCGCTCGCCCCATCTCGAGGACGTGTACCAGGAGGTGTTTCTGGTGGTGCATCGGCGCCTCGATTCGTACGCCGGGCATTGCGCGATAACTACTTGGCTGTTCGAGGTTTGTTTCCGGGTTGCTGCTGGTTACCGTCGCCGCGCTCACTTTCGTCGCGAGCAGTTGGTGCCGGATGCTGCTTCGGTGTCGTACGTTGCCGCCCCCACGCTCACTCCGGAGCGCGAGGTCGAAAAGCGCCAGGCCGCAGATCGCCTGCAAGACATCTTGGCGACGCTCAATATCGAGCAGCGCGTGGTCTTCACCATGTTCGAGCTCGAGGGTCTGACCTGTGATCAGATTGGCGAGAACATCGGCGTACCGGTCGGCACCGTGTACTCGCGACTGCACCGAGCGCGGAAAGCCTTCTTGCGCGCGCTGTCGCGTCAGCGGGCGCGCGATTCGCGCCGCGAGTCGTAGTCGCCGCCTCATGCCCGTGAATGGTCGCGGCCTGGCGCCGCCTTCGAAATTTTCTTCCAAGGCCCAGAAAGCAGCTGTGATTGCTGCTTGGGTAGCTGGCCTCTCCCTCCGACTTGCTCGGATCGGCGCGAACTTACAGAGCAGCGGGATTCTTCGCTGAGGTGCCGACGTAAGCACGGTGGTGGGCGAAGAACCGGCCTGGTCCCAGGATGATGAGTACTTGCGGGCTCGCTCAGCGTAGGGCGCCGAGTAGGAGTCGCAGCCCCGGCGCGGCGAAGCCCGCCGTCTTTCGCGGTGCAAAGGCGCCCAGCACGAGCGAGCCGATGATGAAAGCCAGAACGCAGCCAGCCTGGTGCTCACTCAGCCGGTAGCCCGAGCGCTGCCTGATATTGCCGAGCTCGCTATCGACCAAACGGCGCATCTGCGCAAACAGCGCGGGGTCACGGATTGCCTCCGCGAAGACGCCGACCCAGCATTTGGCCGCGACCAGATCGGAACGCTCGTCCAACCGTAGCGCCGCGTCGACATAAGAGAGAAGCGGGTCGCTTTCGCTGTCGTAGCTGCGAGTGCGGGCGCGAAATCCGTCGATGAGAGCGTCCAGCAGTGCTCGTAGCAGGTCCGCCTTGTCGTCGAAATGATGGTGCACCAAACCCGGTGCAACGCCGGCCTCAGCCGCCACCGCCGCGATGGTCGCGCCGGCGTAGCCGTGCGTCGACATCACGCGGGCGAAGGCGGCTACGAGCTCGGCGCGACGCTGCTCGCGATTGCTGGGTCTGCTCATAGTTTGGTTGTGTAACCAAATTATGAATCACAGGCTAGAGGCATGACGGAGCTCCGCACCGACCCTCGCCGCGTCGCAGTCTGGACGGCCATGGCCCAGCATTTTCTGGATACGGAAACTCGCCACGAGATTCCGCTGACGGCGCTCGCTTGCATCGAAGCGGGGCTCAGCATCGAGCAAGCTAGACTGACGTGGCAGGACGAGATCACGCCGGTCGTAGGTGCCAACCTGTTCAGCGTCGCGGGTGAATGGGTCGGCTGGGACGAAAAATGGCTGGTCGAAAGCATCGCGCGGCAGCGGCGCGGCGTGGCCTTGCCGGGGCCGTGTCGTTGGCTTCGTTATCGGTTGGTCGGTGCGGCAGTGCACGGCGTTTGGGTGTCCGTCGCTCGTTGCATGGCGCTGCTGCTCGCAGCGCCCGACCGCGAGCAGCGCCGGCAGCTCGCGCAAGATCTGCGGTTCGTGGCCCGGCATTGCTTCGACTTTTGTCCTCGAGAGGTGGCGAAGCTGGAGCCGGCGCAACGCGCTCGCCTGGCCGAGCTCGAGGTCGCGACGGTGCTCGAGCTGTTCCGGCCGGCGCTCGCGCGCGCTGAAGCAACCGACGCGCAGCAGCGTGTCGAGGTGGCGTTGCTACGCGGCTCGGGGCCGTCGGACGTCGACCTTGTGGCGCTACGGCGTAAGTTTGCCTGTGCGCTGCGCGCGGCCGGCGGCATCGCCGACGCGGAGCCGGAGCAGCGTAGCGCGGAGCTGGCTCGAACAGAGTTGCTTGCGCTCGGAGTTCCCGTGGACGTCTGCGAGCGCATCTCGGAGCATGTTCTGGCGACGCAGCACCACGCTGCTCACGGCGACAGCGCGCTCGTCGTCGATATCGATCTGGCGATCTTGGGCGCGCGCGAGCACGACTTCGCGCGCTTCGAGGCTCAGATTCGCAACGAGTACGCTTGGGTCAGCGAAGCGGAATTCAGAGCGGGCCGCTGCCACGTGCTGCGTAGCTTTGCGGCGCGCTCCTCCATCTACGCGCTTCCGGCGCTGCGCCAAGAGCTCGAGCCCAGGGCACGCGCGAACTTGGAGCGCCGGATTCGCGAGCTGAGCTGAGTGGCTGTGGCTCGTCGGACGACCACCACGCACCACGACAGGTCGGCGAGGGAGCGCCGGTGGCGACGACATTTTCGTCGCCAAGTTTCGCACCCTAGGCGGCGGCTCAGGCGTGCGCGGCTTCGTACGCCTTGATCTTGTCGTCGAAGCTCAAGATGTAGCCGAGCTGATCGATGCCGTTGAGCAGGCAATGCTGCGCAAAGTTGTCGATCGGGAACGTCACCTTGCTGCCGTCGGGCAGGGTGAGCTCGGTCTTGGCCAGATCGATCGAGAGCTGCGCCTGGGGGTTGGCCTTCACGGCCGCGACCAGCTTGGCGTGCGTGGCCGCGTCGACCACGATCGGGAGCAGGCCGTTTTTGAGGCTGTTGCCCTTGAAGATGTCGGCGAAAGACGTCGAGATCACCGCGCGGAGGCCCCAACCCATCAGCGACCACGGCGCGTGCTCACGCGACGAGCCGCAGCCGAAGTTGTCGCCGGCGATGAGGATCTGCGCGCCCTGCGCCTCCGGCTTGTTGAGCACGAAGTCGGGGTTGTCTTTGCCGTCGGGCAGGTAACGCCAGTCGAAGAAGAGCTGCTTGCCCAAGCCGTTCTTGTCGAGCGTCTTGAGGAAGCGAGCGGGGATGATTTGATCCGTATCGACGTTTTCTGCCGAGAGGAGCGCTGCGTGCGAAGTGAGAGTCGTAAAAGATGCCATTGTCGTAAACCTCAGCCGAGCGTGCGAACGTCGGTAACCTTGCCCGTGATGGCGGCAGCGGCAGCCGTGAGCGGAGATGCCAAGAAGGTGCGGCCGCCCTTGCCTTGGCGACCCTCGAAGTTGCGGTTGCTGGTGCTGACCGCGTATTGACCGGGCGAGAGCTGGTCGCCGTTCATGGCGATGCACATCGAGCAGCCCGGCTCGCGCCACTCGGCGCCCGCCTCGGTGAAGATACGGTCGAGACCTTCCGCCTCGGCTTGCTTCTTGATGTCGTGCGAGCCCGGCACGACCAGCGTGCGCACGCCGCTCGCGACCTTGCGGCCCTTCATCACGCTGGCGGCGGCGCGCAAATCGGAGATGCGCGAGTTGGTGCAGCTGCCGACGAAGACCACGTCCACCTTGTGGCCGAGCAGCGGCTTGCCATCTTCCAACCCCATGTAAGTCATGGCTTTTTCGAAGGCGGCGCGCTCGGCGCCCGAGAAGTCGCTGGCGGAAGGCAGTGCCTTGGTGATGCCCACGCCCATACCGGGGTTGGTGCCGTAGGTAATCATCGGCTCGAGCGCCGAAGCGTCGATGTCGACGCGCGTGTCGTAGGTGCTCCCGGCGTCGCTCGGCAGCTTCTTCCAACGCTCGACGGCCTTGTCGAAGTCGGCGCCCTTGGGCGCGAACTCGCGACCAGCGACGAACTGGTAGGTGGCGTCGTCCGGCGCGATCATGCCGGCGCGCGCGCCGCCTTCGATGCTCATGTTGCAGACGGTCATGCGCGCTTCCATCTCGAGCGCGCGGATGGCCGAGCCGGTGTACTCGAGCACGTAGCCAGTGCCGCCGCCGGTGCCAATCTTGGCGATCAGCGCCAAGATGATGTCTTTGGCGGTGACGCCCGCGCCGAGCGTCCCTTCGACGCGCACTTCCATCGTCTTCGGCTTGGTCTGTAGCAAGCACTGCGACGCGAGCACGTGCTCGACCTCGCTGGTGCCGATGCCGAAGGCGAGCGAGCCGAACGCGCCGTGTGTGGACGTGTGCGAGTCGCCGCAGACGATGGTCATGCCCGGTTGCGTGAAGCCGCGCTCTGGACCCACCACGTGCACGATGCCGTTCTTCGAGTCACCGAGCGGAAACAGGCGAATGCCGAATTCTGCGCAGTTTTTCTCGAGCTGCGAGAGCTGCGCGCGCGCCTGATCGTCGATCACCTGCAGGTGCTTGGGCAGCGTCGGCGTCGAGTGATCCATCGTGGCCACCGTGCGATCGGGGCGGCGCACCTTGAGGCCGCGCTCGCGCAGACCCGCGAACGCTTGCGGCGACGTCACCTCGTGAATGAGGTGGAGGTCGATGTAAAGGACGCTCGGGCGTTCCGCTTCTTCGACGACGACGTGATTTTCCCAGACCTTCTGAAACAGCGTTTTCGGCATAGCTCTCGTTTTCCGTATCCTGAGACTTAGTTGGCGCTGGCGTGCGCCGGTGTATCGGATGCGCTCTTTTCGTAGGTGCCCAGCATGGCGAGCAGGCGATTGAGCGCGGCCAGGTAAGCTTTGGTGCTGGCGACGATGACGTCGGTCTCCGCGGCGCTACCGTGGAAGATCTGAGCCGGAGCGGCCGAGCCATGCTGCGCGTTGACGCGCCCGTCCGGCGCGGTGGCGCGCAGGCGCACGCTGGCGTGGCCGAGAGCATCGATGCCCTCGGTGACGGCGTTGATGGAGTACTCGATCAGCTCGCTCGGCGCCTGCACGACCTCGTCGATCGCGGTGAACACGGCGTGCACCGGGCCCGTGCCCACGGCGGCGCGCACGATGCTCTCGCCGCTCGGGTTACGTAGCTTGATCGTAGCGGTGGGCATGCCGTTGGAGCCGCACGTAACCTGAACGGCCTCGAGCGAGAAGTACTCGCGCGCGCGGCCGACCTCGGAAGCGGCCAGGGCCTCCAAATCTGCGTCGGTAATGCGCTTTTTCTTGTCGGCCAGCATCTTGAAGCGCAAAAACGCGGCCTCCAGCGCCTCGCCCTCGAGCGCGTGACCCAGCTCGCGCAGCCTCACCCCGAAGGCATGGCGGCCCGAGTGCTTGCCCAGAACGAGCAGCGTTTTGCTCGCGCCAACGCTCTCCGGCGTCATGATTTCGTAGGTTTGCGCGTGCTTGAGCATGCCATCTTGGTGGATGCCGGCCTCGTGCGCGAAAGCGTTGGCGCCGACGATGGCCTTATTGGGCTGCACCACCATACCGGTGCGCATGCTGACCAGGCGGCTGGCGCGGGTGAGCTGCGTGGTGTCCACACCCGTGCGCAGACCGTACAGCGGCGCGCGGGTGTGCAGCGCCATCACGACCTCTTCTAGTGAGGTGTTGCCGGCGCGCTCGCCGATGCCGTTGATGGTGACCTCCGCCTGGCGCGCGCCGTTGCGGATGCCGGCCAGGGCGTTGGCCGAAGCCAGACCCAAGTCGTTGTGGCAATGCACCGAGACCGTGACGTTCTCGATGCCTTTCACGTTCTGCATGATGCCGGCGATCAGCGCGCCGAACTCTTCCGGCACGGTGTAGCCCACCGTGTCCGGAATGTTGAGCGTGGTGGCGCCGGCTTCGATCACGGCGTTCAAGACCTCGTACAAAAATTCCGGCTCGGTGCGGCCGGCGTCTTCGGGGCTGAACTCGACGTCTGCGCAGAGTGAGCGAGCGAGCTTGACCATGTCGCTCGCGCGCTGCACCACCTGCTCTTTCGTCATCTTGAGCTTGTGCTCGCGATGAATCGGGCTCGTCGCCAAGAAGGTGTGGATGCGCGGGTGCTTGGCCACGTTCACGGCTTCGTAAGCCGTACGGATGTCTTTCTCGGTGGCGCGGGCCAGGCCGCAGATGGTCGGCGGCTCGCTGGAGATGCGGCCTTGCGGCACGTCGTTACCGATCGTCTTGGCGATCTCGCGCACGGCGTCGAAGTCATCCGGCGACGCCGACGGAAAGCCCGCCTCAATCACGTCGACGCCGAGTCGCGAAAGAGCTCGCGCGACTTCAAGCTTCTCTTCGCTCGTCATCGTCGCGCCCGGAGACTGCTCTCCATCGCGCAACGTCGTGTCGAAGATACGAACGTAATTGGGGTCGGGCTTGGTAACTGGGGCGGTCATGGTTCCATCTCTGTTCGTTGGTATGCGGCTCGGAATTTCACAGGGAGATCGGGAGTTCGGGAGTTGTGCGAGTCTTTGTTGGTTTGAGCCGTCCGGCGGCGCCAGGTGACTGCGCCGGTTCCGTGTGACTTCGTGCGGAACGAAACCCAAAAATTCTCGCTCGCAGTACTCCCGATCTCCCTGTGAAAATTCTCGAGACTCATGGTTCCGTGAATGTTGTTAGGCGGCGGTGACGGGCTTTAATTGTGGGCCGGGATGGGCGCCTTCGGCAGCGTCGCCTTTGGCGCCGCGCGTCATGGCCACCGTGCCGGTCTGCACCATCTCCAAAATACCGAACGGCAGCAGCATTTGCACCAGGCCGTCGATCTTGTCCTGCGTGCCGGTGACTTCGACGATCAGCGTCTCGGGGTGCACGTCGATGAAGTGAGCGCGGAATACCTCGCACAGCTGGAAGATTTCCGAGCGCTTCTCCGGCGTGGCCTTGACCTTGATCAGCACCAGGTCGCGCGAAACGTTGCTCTTGTGGGTGATGTCCTCGACGCTCAGGACGTTCACCATCTTGTACAGGTTGGCCTCGATGCGCTGGGCCTTGTCGTCGTCCGCTTCGACCACGATCGTCATGCGCGACACGCCGTCTTGATTGGTGCGGCCGACGTTGAGCGAGACGATGTTGTAGCCGCGGCGGCGGAACAGCGTGGTGACGCGGTTGAGAACGCCCGGTTGGTCTTCCACGTAAGCAACGAAGGTGTGGGTTTGCGGCCCGGGGAAGAATGAGGTGGCCATTACTTGTCCTTACCCGTCTCGAACAGCGGGTTGTGGTTGTCGTCGGTCACGGGCTTGGGACGGCGGATCATCTTGTCCAGATCGGCGCCGGCCGGCACCATCGGGTACACGCTGTCTTCTTGCTCGACGCGGAAGTCGACGATGCACGTATCGGGCGAGGCGTGCGCGGCCTCGACGGCGGCTTGCACCTCGTGCCGCTGCGTGACGCGCAGGCCCTTCAAGCCGTGCGCCTCTGCCAGCTTCACGAAATCCGGGCTCTTGATCGGCGTCGCCACGTAGCGGCCGCCGTAGAAGAACTGCTGCCACTGGCGGACCATGCCCAGGTAACCGTTGTTGATGACGGCGATGTTGACCTTGATGCCCTCTTGGGCGCAGGTCGAAAGCTCGCACGCCGTCATCTGGAAGCCACCGTCGCCGGCGATCACCCAAATTTGGTCTTCTGGACAGGCAAAGCGCGCGCCCATCGCGGCTGGCAGCGCGAAGCCCATGGTGCCCGCGCCGCCCGAGGTCAGCAGCTTTCGCGGGTGGTCGTGCTTGTAGTACTGGGCTTCCCACATCTGGTGCTGGCCCACGTCGGTCACGACCAGCGCCTTGCCTTGCGTGTAGCGCCACAGGTCGTGAATCACGTGCGCGGCGAACAGGCGGCCGTTGTCCGGCAGGTTCGTGATCTCGCGCACGGCGCTGTCACCCTTGCTGTGCTCGATCTGCGCGACCCACTCACTCACGTTCACGCCGTCCACGTGCGGCGTGATCAGGCGCAAGATTTCGCGTACGTCGCCGAGCAGGGGCACGTCTACCTTGACGTTCTTGTTGATCTCGGCCGGGTCGAGCTCGACGTGAATCTTCTTCGCGTTCGGCGCGTACGTCTTCAAGTTGCCGGTGACGCGATCGTCGAAGCGCATGCCCAGCGCGATGATCAGGTCGGCCTCTTGAATGGCCTTGTTCACCCAGGCCTCGCCGTGCATGCCCATCATGCCCAGGCTGCGCTCGTGCGTAGCCGGAAAGCCGCCCAGGCCCAGCAGCGTTTGTGCCACCGGAATGCCGGTTTTGTGCACGAACTCCAAGAGCTGCGCCATGGCGTTCGACTTGATCACGCCGTGGCCGCAAAAGATGATCGGGCGCTTGCTGCTCTTGATCAGGTCGACGGCACGCGCGATGTCGCTGGGCAGCGGGTGCTTTTCGGGCCGGTAACCGGGCATGCGCACCGGCGAGCTGTCGTAGCGGTACTCGGTCGTCGCCTGCTGTGCGTCCTTCGTGATGTCGACCAGCACCGGGCCCGGGCGACCCGAAGCCGCGATGTAGAAGGCCTTGCGGATGGTGGGGCCGATGTCTTCGGCCTTGGTGACCAAGAAGTTGTGCTTGGTGATCGGCAGTGTGATGCCGGTGATGTCGACCTCTTGAAAGGCGTCGCTGCCGATCAGGTGCGAGCCGACCTGGCCCGTGATGGCGACCATCGGGATCGAGTCCATCATCGCGTTGGCGATGCCGGTGACCAGGTTGGTGGCGCCGGGACCCGATGTAGCCATGCACACGCCGACCTTGCCGGAGGCACGGGCAAAGCCGTCTGCCATGTGTGCGGCGCCCTGCTCGTGCCGCACTAAGATGTGCCGCACGTTGGGGTAGTCGGTCAGCGCATCGTAAGTCGGCATGATGGCGCCGCCCGGATAGCCGAAGACGACCTGGACCCCCTCGTTGGCGAGCGCCTCCCAGATGATCTGAGAGCCGGTCAGCGTCTTGGGACCGGTCGAAGTGGGTTGGGGTTCGGTAATGCTGTGCAGCGGTGCGGCCACGGCGCGTCTCCTAGGTTTTCTGGATGCTGGCTATTGCAGTTGGCGGAGCAGAAATCAAAAAAGCCCCCGGACCTCGGTGGGTGCGGGGGCTGCTTGCGGAACCGTCGGTTCGTCAGCTGGCCACCGCACCCGGGCTAAGAAGGAGCCCGAGCGCGAGGGTAACGACGAGAACGACGCTAACTTCCGAGCCAATCGACGACGCCGGCTGCGAGGCCGAGGTGCTGTCGATGGGGGAAGCGGCGAACATTGAGGACTCGAACTTTGCGCTCCACGATCGCATTCGTCAAGCGCGTTTCGGCTCGTTCTTGCGAGGAAATTCCTTAAATATTCGAAATTGCATAGTTATTTTGGTTCAACCAGCTTGGGGCGGGGCCTGGAGGGGCGCGGCGATCTCGGCTACCCTCGTGGGTGTCGATGTTGGTGGAGCGGGATTTGGCGGCACTGGGGCTCTCGGGGACGCCGTCGGAGAACGATGTGCGGCGCGCGTACTTGCGGCAGGTGAAGCTGCATCCGCCGGAGCGCGATCCTGACGGATTTCGCGAGGTGCGCGAGGCGTACGAGCGGCTGCAGCAGCAGCTGCGCGTGCAGCAGGTGTTGGCGTCGCTGCCCATCGCGGCGACGCCGCCGGTCGTCCCGACGTCGCCGGAGCCGGAGATGTCGACGCCGCCGGTCGTTGCGGCACCGCCGGAGGTCGCGGCGGAGCTGGAGGTTGCGGCGGAGCCTGAAGGCTTCGTCGATGTGCCCGAGCCCGAAATGGAGCGCATCAACAGCGCGCTCGAGCGCGACGATCCCGATGCCGCGGCCGCGTCGATGATCGAGCTGTATCGAAAGCCGCTCAGCGAGGCGGCGCCGGTGCCGCCGCCGATCTTCGTGCTGCAAACCTTCTTGGTGCTGGTCGAGCGCGGCGGTTTCGAGCGTGCGCGCCAGTTGCTGGCGGCTTTCGATGCGTACGTGAGCGCCACCCATCTCTCGTTCACGGGCGAAGTTGCGGCGCTCTGGAAGCTCGCGCAAGAAGTGGCCGCCGTCAGCGAGCTCGACGCGGAGCTCGCGTCGGCGCTCGCCAAAGGCTTGCGGCTCGGCAAGCTCCATCAGGCGCGCCACGCGCTCGAAAACGCCGATGCCCGCCTCGCTGAGGGGCTACAACCTCGCATGAGTCGCAAGGCGCCCACGCTGTGGGCGTCGGTTGCGCCGCTGCTCCAGCCGGTGCCGCGCGAAACGCCCAACTTTCGTCAGGGCTTCGACTTCTGGGGCAGCACCTGGGTCTGGAGGCTCATTCTGCCCGTTTTGTTCGCTTTCTTCAGGATGTGCGAGCCGTCCAATTGGGGGTCCCACTCGTCATCCGACTACAACCGCGTCGTCACTCACACCTTCGATGAGCATTCGGACAGCAGGGCCATCGATCCGCCACCGCTGCCAGATGGTGCTGCCCCCCAACTGGCCGGCACTTGGTCGACTGTCGATAACGCCATCGGCATCGGTGACTGCCAGACCGTGCGCGAGCAGTGGCCGCTCTACATTGCCGCGACGCGTGTGGCGCACGTGACGGAAGCCGAGAGTAAGGATCGGGCTGGTAGGGTTCTGGCCATGTGCCCGGAGCTCAAGGAGTTGGTGGAGACGCCGCCATGACCGGATATCGCGTTGGCATCGATCTGGGGACGACGTACTCGCTGGTAGCGGCGTTGGTGGACGGCGAGCCAAAGGTGTTGCCCAACGCGCTGGGGGAGTCGCTCACCCCGAGTGTCGTCTATGTGGAGCCCAACGGCACCGTGCTGGTCGGCGCGGCGGCGGCGGCCAAGGGCGCGCTGGATCCGGCGCGCGTCGCCCGGACCTTCAAGCGCGACATGGGGCTTGAGCGCGACTATGCGCTCGGCGACAAGCACTTCAAAGCCGAAGAGCTGTCGGCGCTGGTGCTGCGGCAACTGAAGCAAGATGCCGAGTCGGCGCTCGGCGGAACCATCGAAGAAGCGGTCGTTACCGTGCCGGCTTACTTCGGCGAGCTGCAGCGCCGCGCGACGCGTGATGCGGCCGAGCTGGCGGGGCTCAAGGTCGAGCGCATCATCAACGAGCCGACGGCTGCAGCGCTCGCTTACGGGCTGCACGAACGGCACCGGGAGCTCAGCGCGGTGGTGCTCGATTTGGGCGGGGGTACCTTTGATGTCACGCTGCTCGAAATCATGGAGGGCGTGATCGAAATCCAGGCCTCCGCCGGCGACACGCGCCTCGGCGGCGAAGATTTTCTGGAGGTGATCGAGCGGCAGTGTTTGCAGCGCTTGAAGGAGCAGGGGCTGGAGCTCGCGGAGTCGGGCACGGCTCGTGCGCGTCTGCGCGAGGCGTGCGAGCAGGCGAAACGGCGGCTTTCGACCGCCGACACTACGCGCTTGGCCTTGCCGGCTTTGCCCACCCAGCAAGGCGAGCGCGACGTGGAGCTCGAGCTGTCACGCGCCGAGGTCGAGGCGGGGTTTGCGCCGCTCTTGGAGCGCATGACCGCGCCCATCTTGCGAGCCTTGCGGGATGCCAATCGCTCGCCGCAGGAAGTCGGAGAGGTGCTCTTGGTCGGAGGAGCGACGCGCATGCCCTGCGTGGCGCGGCTCGCGAGCCAGTTGTTCGGTCGTTTGCCGCTGCGTTCGTTGCAGCCGGACGAGGCCGTGGCGCTGGGCGCCGCGGTGCAGGTCGCGCTCAAGGCGGGCGACGCGGCCGTCGGCGACATCGTGGTCACGGACGTGGCGCCGTTCTCGCTCGGCTTGGCCTCGCTGGCCGAGGCGGGCGGGGCGCGCGTCACTGGGCTTTTTGCGCCGATTTTGGAGCGCGGCACGGTGCTGCCGGCGAGCCGCGTAGAGCGCTTCTTCACCACTTCCGACGGTCAGAAAGTCATCAAGCTCGAGGTGTACCAGGGTGAGCACTCGCTGTGCGAGCGCAACCAGAAGATCGGCGAGTACACGCTGAAAGGACTGCCCGAAAGCCCGGCGGGCGAGCAGGGCGTCGACGTGCGCTTCAGCTACGACATGAACGGCGTGCTCGACATCGACGCCACGGTCGTGTCCACCGGAAAGACCGCGAACTTCACGATCGAGCGCACGCCGGGTCGCCTCTCGCAAAGCGAGCTCAAAGAAACCCGCAAGCGCCTCGAACGCCTGAAATTCCATCCGCGCGAGGCGCTACCGAACGTCACCGCGCTGAGTCGGGCCGAGGCGCTTTACGTCGAGATCACCGGTCCGGCTCGCGCCTCGCTCGGCGAAGCCATCTCGCGCTTTCGCGCGGCGCTGGAGTCGCAAGACCCAGCTCTGATCGCTCGGTTGCGCGAGGTGCTGCTCTCCCGGTTGCTGGATCTCAGCCAGCACCCCTGACACGAGGCTCACAGCAGCAAGCGGCAGCCGCGCTGCGGGTCCGGCTTCGGGCGCGCCACAGGCCCAGCCCCAGCGCCGCGAGCGCCGCGAGCACGAGCAGCCAGGCGAGGGGCCGCACGAATGGCGCCGCGCTGTGTGCGGCTTCGACGCCGACGCCGAGGCTCACCAAATAGGCTGCCACGCACAGCGGGCACTTGGGCATGAGCAGCAGGCCGAGCATCGCGAAGATGGATGAAGTCGCGCGGCGCCACGGTAGCGGGCGCAGCTCAGGCGCTTTGAGGGTAGTCGTCATGGAACTTCAACCCGTTGGCATTGCTCGCTTCGTCGCCGAGTCATGAGCTTAGAGGTAGCTCGGACGGCCAGGCACCGTGAGTAACAAGAGGTTCGCGATTCGGGGATCCGGCGCTAAAACGGCGGCATGGATTCCGCCGTCAGCACCGCCGCCCGCGCGCTCAGCGTCGGTGACCCCGTGACGGCGCTCAAGTTCGTGGCCTTGCGCTCGGATCCGCCGGCGCTCGCGCTGCGCGGCATTGCCCTGGCGCAGCTGGGCGAGCTCAAGCCGGCGCGCCTCTTGCTGCGGCGAGCAGGGCGAGGTTTCGGCGATGCCGAGCCGCGCTCTCGTGCGCGCTGCGTCGTGGCCGAGGCCGAGGTGGCGCTGGCCCTGCGCGATTTCGGCGGCGAGCAGCAGCTGGCCGATGCGGTGCGGTTGCTCGCGCGCCGTGGCGACCTCGTCAACGCCGCGCTGGGGCGGCTGGTCGAGGTGCGCCGCCTGGTTTGGCTCGGGCAAGTCGAGGCAGCCGATATGGCGCTACACAAGCTCTCGCTCGCGGGCGCACCGCCGCGCTTCGTGGCGCTGGCCAGCCTGATCGGCGCCGATATCGCGATCAAACGCGCGCAGGCGGGTGCGGCCGAGCAGGCCCTGCAGCGCGCTCGCCTGGCTGCGGGCGAGGCCCGCATCACGGCGCTGGTGGCGGAGGTCGAGCAGGCGCGCGCTCGGCTGTCGGCGCCGGTGGCTCGCTTGATCGACGAGCACGGTACACGCTCGCTTCGGCTGAGCGAGCTCGAGGCGCTTTTCGAGACGAATCGGCTGTTGCTCGACGTCTGCCGGCGCGAGCTGCGCCAGGGGCGACAGGTGACCTCACTGGTGACGCGACCGCTCCTGCTCGAGCTGCTCACGGCGCTGGCCGAGCGCGCTCCGGGCGACGTGGAGCGCGACGCGTTGATAGCGCGAGTGTTCGGCGCCAAGCGCAGCAACGAGTCGCACCGTGTTCGGCTGCGCGTCGAAGTGGGGCGCTTGCGGCGCCTGGTCGCCAAGCACGCTGAGCTCGTCGCGACGGCGCGGGGCTACGCCCTGGTGCCGGGCTCGGGCAGCTTGGCGCGGCTGCTGCCAGTCGACGACGCGGAGGCTTCGGCGCTGTGGGCGCTCTTGCAAGGTGGCGAAGCTTGGGCCACGTCGGCGCTCGCAGCGGCGCTAGCCAAGAGTCAGCGGGCCGTGCAGCGCGCGCTCGCGGAGCTCGAAGGGGCCGGCAAAGTGCGGAGCACGGGAGCCGGCCGCGCGCGGCGCTGGGTGGCCGCGACCGACAGTGGACTCGCGACAACCTTGTTACTCGTTGCACCCGGCACGCTGGGATAACTCTACGCCATGGCAAATCGAACGAGCGTCGCAAAAGCTGAAATCGTACGGGAATATGGCCCTTTTACGGACATCAACAACGTGGCCGGTGTCACCTTCGACGGTGAGCGCGTGTGGGCCGCGGTCGGCACGCACATCCAGAGCTTCGACCCCATCACGGGCGAGATGGGCTCGAGCTTGCCCGTCAAGGCGGACGCGGGCACCGCGTTCGACGGCAAGCACCTGTATCAACTCACCGGCGAGGTCATTCAAAAAGTCGACGCCAAGACCGGCAAAGTCCTGGGCACGATTCCGGCGCCCGGCAAGGGCAAAGACAGCGGCATGGCCTGGGCCGAGGGGAGCCTGTGGGTCGGGCAATATCGCGCGCGACAGATCGTGTGCATCGATCCGCGCGACGGCAAGGTGCTGCGCACGATCGAGTCCGATCGCTTCGTGACCGGCGTGAGCTGGGTCGACGGCGAGCTGTGGCACGGCACCTGGGAAGAAGAGCAGAGCGAGCTGCGCCGGCTCCAGCCCGAGACGGGGGAGGTGCTGGAGCGCCTGGAGATGCCGAAAGACACCATCATTTCCGGCCTCGAGAGCGACGGTAAGGATGCGTTTTTCTGCGGCGGTGGCACGAGCGGCAAGGTACGTCGCGTCAAGCGGCCGAAGCGCCGCTGAGCGGGTCAGGCCCCGCCCGGGTCCCACCATTTACTGAGCTGGCCCGACGCGCGTCGCGCTTCTTGCGCGTAGTGCGAGGTGTCGTTGTACAGCATCAAGCGAGCTCGCACCGGATCCTTGAAGTCGACGATGTTGAGGCAGGCGGGCGCCTGATCGAGCCGATCGCGGTAACCGCGCGCGTCGAAGCCGAGCAGGCTCGAGAGCAACAGCCGAATCGTTGCCTTGTGAGAGACGACGGCAACGTTTTCGCCTGGATGCTTGAGCACGATTTCGCGGAGCACCGGTAGCGCGCGGGCCATGACGGCTAGCCCCGTTTCGCCTTGCGGCGGTGCGAAGGTAAACGGGTCGGCTTCCCAAGCTGCGTATTCGGCCGCGAACTGCTGCTCCACCTCGCTGCGCTTCTTGCCCTCCCAATGGCCGTGCGCGATCTCACGCAGGCCGGCGTCCAGCCTCGGCTCGAGGTTTTGCGGCGCGCCCACCAGGCGCGCCGTCTCGACCGTGCGCGACAGCGGGCTCGCGTACACGGCGCTCAGTGGCGTCGAGGCGAGGCGTTCGCCCAGCCGGCGAGCTTGCGCGCGGCCCTCATCCGAGAGTGGCACGTCGACCGCGCCGGCGAAGCGATCCTCCGCGCTCAAGGTGGTCGCTCCGTGCCGAATCAAGTGCAGGCGGGTCACCATGGCTGGCAGTGTCGCGCCGCTTGCCAGAGCCCGGCAAGCGGCGCCGCTAGAGCAAACACCGCGGCACCATTGCTGCGCGATTTGCCGATGCTGCAGTCCCCCGCATCAGCTTCGGTGCGGGGCTCGAAGCCGATCGGCGCTCCGGCGCCTCCGCCTCCGCCCGTCAAATTCGCGGGGGTGGCAGCGCTCCCGCCGCCCAGCGCCGCGGCGCCGCCGGCTCCGCTGCTGCCTCCGTCGTTACCGTCGGTGCCGGCGCTTCCGCTCAGCGTCGCTACGCCGGCCGCACCGCCGCTGCCTGCGCCTCCGCCCGGGCTGGCGCCGCCGCTCTCAGCCGAGCCTGCAGCAGCCGCTCCGCCTCCGCTGCCTCCGCTCGCCGCGTTCGGATCTCGGTAGGTAGCACCTGTCGAAACCACCGTGACCGTGACGTGCAAATCCGTCGGCATGTACAGGTCACTCGTCGCTTGTCCCACGTTCTCGGGCGCGGGCTTCACGTTGTTCTTGTCTTTCAAGATCAGCGCGCTCTGCAAGATGCCCTGCGTGAAGTCGACGGGGCCGGGGCGCCACAGCTTGCTGACCAGGGTGTCCCACTCGTAGACGCCGGGCTGCGTGTAGATCGGAGCTTGATCGGTGCAGCAATAGTTCTGCTTCATCTCGAAGCAGATTTGGTAGCGGGTAGGTGTGTCGGTTGGCTTCGTCTTCACCTCGAGCCGCACGTGCACGGAGCCGCCGGTGTAGTCGAGCGGGCTCTGCCAGTCGGGCGGGGTCTCCGGGCCGGGCTCGACCCGGTAGTGCGAGTCCTTGGTGGTTTGGGCCGAGTGCGTATACGCGGCTTCTGCCACTACGAATTGTTCGGCGTGCGCAGCCGTTGCGACGAACGGCGCGGTGAACGAAAGGGCAGAAAAGACGGGCGAGAGTGAGCGCTTCATCCAACCAACCCCTGCAAAGGACCCGTGCACCAATCCGGGTTACCGAAGGTCTTGGCCTCGACGTCCATCAGGTTGAGCATCGACACGAGCAGGTTGTTGTGCGGCTCGTTACCGGAGTAACGCAGCCAGCGTTTGGTCTTGAGGGCGCCGCCGGCCTTGCCGAGCAGCAAGTACGGCATGTTGTCGTGCTTGTGCGTCGTGCCGTTCGACTGTTCGCTGGTCGAGAAGATGAGTGTGTTGTCGAGGAGCGTGCCATCCCCCTCTTTGACTTCTTTCATTTTGGACAAGAGGTAAGCTTGCTGCTCGGTGAACCAGGTCAAAATGGTCTGCACTGGTCCGAATTGGCTGTTGTGGATGGCTTCGTGGTGCTCCACGTCTGCATTGATGAAGGGGAAGCGCTGGTTCTCGGCGGCGTGCTCCCACAGCAGGGTGATGACGCGCGTGCGATCGCAGGCCAGCGCCGTCACCATCAGGTCCATCATCAGCTTGCCCATCAGCGGGTAGCCGGCGTCGCCCATGGCATCGAGCGAGTCGTACGTCGGTGGCATCGCCGGCTTGGCGCAGCCGCTGCTGGTGGGAGTGGCCGCGTCGAGTCGCGCTTCTATCTCGCGAATCGCCGTAAAATGCTGGTCGATGCGCGCTCTGTCTTCGGGGCCGAGGCGTGCGGAAAGTGCCCGGTAGTCCTCGGCGACGGCGTCTAAGACGCTCTTGCGCTGGGCCTTGAGCATGGTTAGCGCTGCGTCGTCCATGCCGGCGTTTTGGTCGGTGAACAGGCGCGCGAATACTTTTTGCGCGTCATGCTCGGGCGGTAGCGGCTGGTTGTCGCCCGCGTAGGCCAGGCGCGTCCACACGCTGACGGGCAGCTTGCTCACGGAGAGCTCGAGCGACTTGAGCGCGGTGGTGGCGCCGATCTTCTCGGCGATGACCTGATCGACCGAGATGCCGGTGGCGTAACCGGTGCCGTTGCTGGTGGGGCGGAGCGGCGTGCCGGTCAGGCAAGCGCCCATGCCGTCGGTATGCGCGTCGCCGTTGGCGTGCTCGAGGTAGCAGCCGTCGACTACCACCAGGTGATCTCGATGCGGGGCGAGCGGAGCCAAGATCGGCGAGAGCTGAAAGTCGTCTTGCGTGCCGGTCGGGCGCCACTTGTCGAGGATGCTGCCGCTGCCCGTGAACCAGACGACGAAACGCTTGGGTGGCGCGCTTTGCGCGAACGCCCGTGAACTGAACGGCGAAAGCTGCATGGCCTCGAGCAGTGGCAGCCCCACGGCCACGCTGCCCAAGCCGCGCAGCAGGCGACGACGACTCAGCGCTTTCAAGGCATTTCTCCGGCGGCGACGCTGCGATACTGGAAGGCGTCGGTTTGGGTGAGGGCGAACAAGAGCTCGGAAATGGTGCCGTCGCTCTGCGCGAAAGCGTTTTCGAGCGCGGTGATGCCGCAAGCATCGCGATCGTTGATGGGGTCGCGCCCGTACGCGTAACGGAACCATTGCCGCACGAAGCAGCTCGAGACTTGCTGGCTCCCGGCCAACTTCTGCGCCAGCTCCGCGGGGCCCGAAACGGCGCCGTCGACATCGGTGCCGATGAGCTCGCCGGTGGTGACGACGGGGGCGTCATTCTCTCGTGCGCGCAGACGCCCGACGGCATCGAACGCTTCGAAAGACAAGCCGATTGGATCCATGAAGCGGTGGCACGCGGCGCAAGCCGGGTCGGCGCGGTGCTGCTCGCTCTGCTGCCGCACCGTGAGCGAGGCGTCTTTTTCCGAGACCGTGAAGTCGACGCCGGGAGGCGGCGGAGGTGGCGGATTGCACAGCAGTTGCTCGCGCACGAATTTGCCGCGCAACACGGGAGAGGTCTTGGCGGCGTGCGAGTGCGCCGCCAAGATGCCGCCCTGCGTGAGGATGCCGATGCGTTGGGACGCGGCGTCGAGCGGCACTTTTTCGAAGGCGTCCGTCGTGGGCCCAGAAAGGCCGTAAAACGCGGCCAGCGGCGCGTTCAAGAACGAGAAAGGGGCCGTCAGCAGGGTCTTCAGCTTGCCGTCGCCTTCGAACAGCGTGGCCTCCACCGTGCGCTGTGCTTCTTCGTGCAAGAGCGGCCGCAGGTCGTTCGAGAAACCGGGCATGGTCGAGTCGAAGGTGTCGATGGCGTCGAGCGCCAACCATTGACGATGAAAGTCGTTCAAGACGTAGTGCGCACGCGTGTCTGCGAGGAGACGCCGCGCTTGGCTGGCGATTTGCTCGCGCGTCGAGAGTTGGCCGGCGCCGGCGGCGTCGAGCAGCGCTTGGTCGGGCAAGCTGCCCCACAACAAGTACGAAAGTCTGGCGGCGAGCTCGAACGGAGTGAGCAAATTGACGCCCGGCGTGGCGCTCGGCGTGCCGAATTCGACGCGATAGAGGAAGCGCGACGATTGGAGCAGCGCCGCTAGTGTGAGCTCGATGCCTTTGGAGAAGCCCCACGCCTGGCTGGCGGAACCGTAAAGGTTGCCGAAGCGCGTACGTTCGGCGTCCGTGAGGGGGCCGCGAAAAGCCTTGGCGCCGAAGCGCTCGATGAAGGAGCGCGCACAGGCATCGCGGCTCGTGTCGGCGGCGTTGCAGCCGGTGAGCGCGCTCAGGTTTTGTACGGCTTTGGCTGCCAATTGCTCTGCGGCCTGGCTGTATTGCTCGGCCAGTAACGTCGTGGTGCCGCGCGCGGTCGCGCTGTTGTCGAAGCCGAGAAACACGTCTTCGCGCGAAAATGGCGCCGACGGGTGTGAGTCGTCGCCCAGTAGGTCGCGCACGGTGTTGTCGTACTCGCGGTGGGTGAGTCGACGCAGCGGCGACGGCCCCGGCTGCGGGCCAGTGCAGGTGGGGGGCACGCCGCCTGGGCTCGCGCCGGAGCCGCCTCCGCTGGAAGTCGTGATGCTGGCGGGCGGCATCGAGCCGTCGCCGCCCGAAATGTCTGCCTGGCAGCCGCTGCCGAGCGCCGCGAGAGCGACGCCCAGGCACGACCAGCAAGCTGTCAGCTGACTGCGCGCGCGTGCGCGCTGAGCCGCGATCATGAGGTTCCTTCGAATCCGGCAGGAGCGCGGATCCGCCCTCGTCAGTACCGACAGCGTTGGCGATCAGCTCAAGCGGCGACGTCGGTTTCTAACTCCGGAGGTGGATTTTGCGGCGGCGGAAATTTCTGCCGCGGGTCTCGCGCCTGAAAGAAGGTCGCGTGCTGTCGCTCTGTTCCACCGCGGATTGGGCCTTCGGGTTTGCGGCTCGCCGAAGTTCTTACGAGCGAAAGAACTTGTCGAGACCCTGCACGCCATCGCGCCGGTGCAACGTTGCCGATGGTCCATGGAAGTTCTTACACGCGTAAGAACTTTTCTGGATGGCGCAGCACGTCGCTGCGTGGCGCGTACCATCAGAGGGGTCGCTCCGCGCGAAGAGCTCGCTCCGCGCGAAGAGCTCGCTCTCTAAGGCAACGCTGCGTCGTGCACTAACGCGAACAGCGGATCGCTGGGATGCGTGGAGTACTCGCAGCCGGTGTGAGCGACGGGGAGGTAATTCCAGACGTCGAGGCCGGCGAGGCGGGTTTGGAATGAGCTTTCGATCCAGGTGGCGAGGACGTCGCGGCGAGTGGACCAAGAGACGCAGGTGCGGCCTTCGAGCATTTGCGTCGAGTCGCCGCCGGGACTCGCGAAAATGCCGGCTTCGGCCAAAATGAGCGGCTTGCTGCCAGCGAGCGCGTCGAGCGCGGCCTGCAGGTTGGGCGGCGTGCCGGGGTCTTGCTCGTAGTCGCGGACGCCGGCGACGTCGATGCCGGGGCTTTCGTGGATGAGTTGGTAGCCGCCGGCACCGCCGTAGGCCCAGACGCCGTGCGAGCCAGACGAGACGAGTTGGCGTGGTGCGAGCTCGTGCACGACGGCGCCGACTTCGTCGTAGAAGGAGCGCAGGGTGGCGGAGCGCACGTTCGCGGGGGAACCGACCAGCTCCCACATGCCGACTGCGGCTTCGGCGCGCTCGCGTGTCACGATTTCGCGCACCCAGGGCAGGTAGTCGTTGCGAAAGCCGCCCGCGAACCAGGCTTCGTCTTTGCTGATGTTGTCGTCGCCACAGCTGCCCTTGGCGTCGGTGAGCACGAAGTTGAGCAGCTGCTGGTGACGCGTGGCGGCGGCGATGACGGCGTCGATGGCATCGACGCCCTGGTTTTGGAAGGCGTAGGTGCGGACGAGACTGCGCGGGCGCAGCGATGCGAAGAAGTCGTCGAGCGCGGCGGCATCGAATAGCTCGTCGGGGTTGCCGCAACCCGTCAAGCTGAAAGCGTTGAAGCTCAGGAAGCGAAACGGCTCGCCGGCGAGCAGCAGCTGATCGCCGCTCGCTTGCAAGAACAGGGAAGCGTCCGGCATGTTTGGCGGCGTCGTTGCGGCCAGGTCGAGCACCTCCAGGCTCGGGCCACTGCAGGCGACGCCGAGCAGCGCGAGCAGCCCCAGCTCAAAACGCCGCACGAACGCCTCCCGCGACTGCAAGGGCCCACCCGGAAACGCCGCTGACGCGCTCGCCGCTATCGGTCACGTGCACCGGTCGCGCGGCGCCGCCACCCGCTACCTCGAGCTGGAGGCGGAGGACGTGACTGAGGCGCAGCTCGAGCTCGGGCCCACCGCTGAGCAATACGGCGATGGCGTTGGCTTCGTGCGCCACGGCGCCCGTGTCGGCGTAGGCCGAAGCCGCGAGCCGTAGCGCGTCGGCTCGCGCTAAAAGACCGAACGTCAGCGTTCGGCCTTTCAGCACGTCGCAGCGTAGGCCCACGCCGCCCACGAGACCGGAGCTGTGCACGCTGCCGTGCGGCGCCGCTTCCGGCAACCCCTGGCGAATACCGCCCCGCAACGTGAGCGTGAGCGGCGCCGCAAACCGCCAGCCGAGACGCACGTCCGCACCGAGCAGGCGTTGCCCGCCAGCGAATGCGTCGAGCTCGAAGCTCGGCCCCAGCTCTACGCTCGGTGGCTCGGCCACGGACGCCGTAAGCTTAGCCGCCTGCGGAGTCTTCGGCGACGGTGGATGCACCGCGCGCTCCTGCACACCGGCCCAATTGGCGGCCAAGAGCTCGTCGGCCGCCACCGCGATCGACAAGGCTCGAGCGTCCGCCGGCACCCGGCCCAGCTCCAGCGCACGCTCGGTCGGCGGGGCGGCGCTGTCGGCAAAGCGCAGCGCGATGCGCACGCGCTCCGGCGTGGTCGCCTCCAGCTCCAGCCAGGCGAACGGCAGGGTTTTTCCGGAGCCGTTCGCTGCTGCATCGTCGCCACACGCGGCCACGCCGCGCGCCGTCACTTCGCCTTCGACGTGCCGCACCACGTCTTGCCAGGCGACGCCGGCGTCGGCCCCCGAATCGCGCACCACGAGCGCCAGACAAGCGCGCGGACGGCTCCGGCGACCGGCGGGTGCTTGCGCGTGAGCCACGGCGGTGAGGCAAAGCCAACCGAGCAGGGCTGCTACTGTTTGCCGCTGCACCGTTTGGCGATGCTAGCCGAGTGGATTCCGCTTGGGTATCGGCTCAAGTACAGCTCACGAACGCGCGCGCAGCCGGCTCGATTGCCGAGCGCTTCGAGCGCTTGCGCCTGCCGGGCCAGCGCATCTTCTTGAATGGCCGGGGCGGAAGAGCGTGCGGCATCGCGGAACGCTTCGAGCGCGCCGGCGGCGTCGTTCAGGCTGTCGAGCCGCAGGCGGCCGAGCTGGAGCGCGGCTAGACCGGCGCGCGCGTCGCCCGGAAAACGCCGGCGGAATTGGTCCAGCAGGTTGGCGGCGTCGCGCGGGTGCCCGCCCAGGCGCGCCTGATCGGCTTGCTCGAACAGCTGCTTGGCGCTGGGAGACTCAGCGTGAATGGGCTCACTCGCCGCCGGAACGGAGCCGGCCGGCTCGGGTGCCGTCCGCTCTGCGCGAGCGGGCGCCGGCTCCGTCGCGCTCGCCGCAGCTTCTGGCGTGGGCGCGCTGCTCTGCCCCATCGTCCACGACATACCGGCGTCGAGCAGCAGCGGCTCCGCGTCCTGCCGCGAGCGCTGCCGCACCTCGACGCGCCCGCGCTGTACCGACACACTCACGACGCGCGGCTCTGCGTCCGAAAGCTCGACGCGAAAGTGCGTGCCGCGCACGATCACGTCGACATCGCCGGCCCGCACCACGAAGCGCCGTCCCGCCACGTGCGTCACCTCGAGCTCGACCGTGCCGTGCGCCAACGTCAGCTCCACCGCCTGGCTCGAAAGCGCGCCGAACTCGACGCGTCCCGAAGGCGACACTTGCAGCTGCGAGCCGTCTACCAACTGGAGCGTGGCCGGCGCAGCCGCGCCGTTGTTGAAAGTCTGCCCCGCGACGGGCCCCGGTGTCCCGCGGCTGAGCCCAAAAACCAACAATAAAATCGCGGCTGCCACCAGCGCCGCGCCGTAGTGCCAGGGCGCCAGCCCGCCGCGGCCCCGCTCCGTGCGCGCCGCGATTGCACGCCACTGCCTCTCCACGCGCTCGGCGCTGAGCGCCGGCACCAGCTTCTCTGCGACTTGTTTATCCATCGCGCCTGCCCTGGCTCGCCACTCGAGCACGGTGGCGCTCATCTTCGTCCTCGCGCTCGGCCGGGACATCCGTTGCCGCGCGCGGCGTTGCTGCGGGACCCTCTTCGCGCATCGCGGCCGTGAGCAGCTCCTGCGCCTTGACGATGCGCCGCTTCACCGTCGCAATCGACGTGCCCACCAAGTCCGCGATCTCTTGCAGCGACTTGTCTTCCACGTGGCGCAGCACCAGCGCAGCCGCAGCTCGGGCGGCATGTCGTGCACGAGCCGGTAGATCAAGCGCAGCTCGAACAAGTCTTCGGTGCTCGCGCCGTTGCTGCGTACCTGCTCCCAATCGATCTCCGGTGGCTTCCACAGCCCAAAGCGCTTCATCAGTCGCCGTCGCCGCAGTAGTTTGTGCGACGTTCGGACCACGATCGTGGCCAGCCACGTCGGAAACGTCTCGATGTTCTGCAGTCGATTCAAGCATGTCAGCGCCTGCGCAAAGCTCTCCTGGACCAAGTCGTCCAAGTCCGAGTCACCGCCCAGGAGACGGTAAGCGAGCCCATTTACGAGCGGCGCGTACCTGCGGAAGAGCGCTTCCCTCGCCCAACCGTGCCCGGCGCGAGCCTCCACGATCAGAACCGAATCCGCCGGCTCCGATGCTGATCTCGTCACCTCGTCACAGTACCGCGGGGACCTCGCATCAGCTCAGCAGTGATGGCATCGGCGCGCTCGAGCTTCCGTGAAATCACGCTTACGCCTTGAAATTGCTGCAATTTGTGGTGCAAGCCGGCCACCGGCCTCAATCCGCGTGCCCCGAAGCCCCTCCTTCTGGCGCCAACTCGACTTGGGCACCCAATCCAACAAGCCGCGTCATGCTCGACGTAGCGGCTCCCGTACCGCTTCTTGGATTGGGGACCCAAGTCGAGTTGGGCGCGCGCGAAGGGCTCGGCTGCCAGGGACGTGCCGTGAGCCCGCCGGTTGCCCGGAGTGGACTGGCGAATCGCACGCACCTTCGCTCGATTCGAGGTAGCAAAGCGGCGCTCAGCGCGAGTCACGGAGACGCGATCTAGCAAATGGCGCGCTGTTGCCGGAAAGCGAAGCTTCATACGTCTCAACCACGTAGTCTGTGCGCGCGGGGCTTCGCGGAGCGTCACTGGTGATGCGCTGCGCGCTCGCGCGCGTACTTTTTGGAGGATTGGAAGGCATGAAGTCCATTTTGCTATTTGCTTGCTTGGCGGCTGTTTCGGCGGCGAGCGTTTCCAGCGGGTGCTCTCCCGCCGACGACAAGGACGACAAGAACAGCGGCGGCAGCAGCAGCGGCGCCACCAAGAGCGCCGGCGGAGACGAGCCCAGCGCGGGGCAGAACAGCGGCCCCAGCAGCAGCGCGGGCGGCGCGGACGGCGCGGAGAGCTCCGGCGGCGCGGTTGGCGCGGGGCAGAGCGAGGGCGGCGCCGAGTACGGCACCGGCTCGCCGAAGATCGAGTCGTGCAGCACGGGCCAGCTCTTGCTCGGCGACCCGCTCTACAACGACAAGCCTGACGCCGGCTCGCCCAAGCCGGCCGGACAGGGCCGCCTCGATGACCCGCCGATCCGCGGCGAAGCGATGGCGGTGATCGGCAACAAGCTGTTCATCGAAACCGAATTCGAGCTGTGGAGCGTGGATTTGAGCGATCCGAACGGCAAGCTTGCGCGCTTCGCGGGCAAGGAAGGGAGCACGTTCATCGACGCTGGGGGCGCCTGCAAAGATGCCTCTTTCCTGGTGATTCGCGACATGACCGCGACGCCCGACGGCAAGCTCGCCGTCGTCGACTACGTCGGTGGCGCCATCATCGAGATCAGCGATCCGGGCGGCCCGAACTGCCAGGCCAACTGGGTCGCGGGCACGCACGCCAAGACCGACGACCCCGGCGACGACTACCCGCTCGCGCAAGGTGACATGGATGGACCCGGCGCGACCGCGCTGTTCGGCGGCGATAAAGCGGTCACCGGCATCGGCGGCGCCGGCATCCACAAGATCACGTCCGACCTGAAGGGCAACCTCTACACGTGGGACGAGGGCACCGGGAAGTTCAAGAAGATCGCCAACGACGAGGAGCGCACCGTCTCGACGATCGGCGTCGGCTCGACCGACGACAACGTGATGGGGCTGGCTTGGCTCAAAGGCAAGCTCTACGCGACCGGCGTGGACGGCTCGAACGACTTCCTCAAGGAGATCGACCCGACCCAGTACGACCCGCAGAAGCCGAAGGCCAACGTCGTCGACGTGTTCCGCAACCGGGACCAATTCCCCGACGTCGAGAGCGGGCACCAAGCGGTGATCTCACAGGTCTACTCGGACGGTGAGGCGCTGATCATGTCGGGCCAGTCGGGCTTCGTGTGGCGCGTGGCGGCTGACGGCACGGTGCTCGCGACGCTCGCTGGCAGCGGACCTTTCCTCGACTACGAAAACGACTTCGATCCGCTCGTGCCCCACCCGGCTCGGGAGTGGCAGCTCGTGCACCCGCTGAGCAACCACGACGGCGGACCCTGGCTCGCGCTCGCGCCGGGCAAGCTCTACTGGGAAGGCGGTATCGGTATCGGCAAGTACGCGCTGGAGTTCACCTGTAAGTAACGCCACAAAAGCACAGCGGCGGCTCGGGGGAGCCGCCGCTGAATCTCGCCGACCTTCGGCGTAGCGTTTACTGAGTGCCGCCGGTGCCGCCCGCGCCGCCACCGCCGGTGCCGCCACCCGAGCCGCCGCTGCCGCCCGAGCCGCCGCTGCCGCCTTGCGGAGCGCCGCCCAAGAACTTGATGTCGTCGATCGTGACGTCCACGTCGTAGGGCGTGTCGGTGGCGCCGGTCCAGGCGAAGGCCCACTCGAGGCCGACCACGTCTTTACCGTCGACCGCTGCGACCGGCACGCCGCCGGTGAGCTCGCTGAACTTCACCTCGACGGTCTTGGCGTCGGCCGAGACCGCGATGTCTTTGGCGGACGGGTGACAGAGCGGGTAGGTGTCGGTCGTGCCGGCCGGAACCACGCACGCGCCCTTCTTGTTCACCGTGTCCACCGCCATGTCGGCGTTGGTCTGCACGCGGAAGTTCAGCATGCCGGAGGCGCCGACGGTGCCCTTGATGCTGAACGAAACGCCGGTGTAGGCGGAAGCGTCGGTGCAGTCGGTCGTATAGATGCCGAAGCCATCGTACGCCATGACCTTGCCCTTGACGTTGAGCGCCTTGCCCATGTCGGCGACCGTCAAAGCGCCCTTTTGGTAGGCGAAGGTGCCGCCGGGCACGCCGAGCGTGAAGGTGTACTGACCGGCGTTGGTGGCGTTGGCGACCAAGTCGTCGAAACTCGTGACGAGGTTGCCGGCTGGCTTCTTCCCGGCGCAGGCCGTGCTGGCACCGCCGCCCGAGCCGCCGCTGCCGGTGCCGCCCGCGCTGGTGCCGCCTGCCGCGGTGCCGGCGGTGCTGGTCGTGCCGGCGGTGCTGGTCGTGCCGCCCGTGCCGGTGGTGCCGGCAGTGCTGGTCGTGCCGGCAGTGCTGGTCGTGCCAGCGTGATTGTTGTTGGAGGTGCTGTCGTCGTCATCGCCGCAGGCCACGACGGCGCTCGCGGCCAACAGAGACAGACCGATTCCGTAAATACGTGAAGCTTTAATCGACATGGTGCGGGTCCTCCAAACGCCAGGCGGCGGACCGGGAATATGCGCGACGCCCCGGGTCGTGTCGAGCGATTTGTGGAACCAGTACCATGACAGGTTATTGGGAAAATAACGGTCGTTTCTTAAGAAACTCCAAACTAGCTGGAACCGAATCCAGGTTTTCTGGCGAATCCGCCTAGTGACGCGAGGCGCCGTAAACCGCCCCAGTCAGCCTGGCCCCGCCCGGCGACTGGTCCCTGTCCCTAGACCCCAGAACCCTAAGTCACTCGGATGCGGCCGTCGTCATCCGGCGCAAGTCGCTCCACTGCAGCGCCTTGGAATGCGGCGTGAGCACCGGCACCGGCGGCCGCACGCTGAACCAGGGCGTTGCCTTGCCGGGCCGCACCACGTGGATGCTCTCGGCGGGGTTACGCGCCTGACCGAGCAAGCACACGCGCTCGCCACTGGGCTTTTCGGCGACGTCGAGGATCACGGCTACGTGATTCGGCTCCGACGTTTGTAGGAAGAAGTCGCCGGCGACGAGCTCTTTCGGATCCGCCACGGGCGCGGAGCGCGGAGACAGCGAGGTGCTGTTCGCCCAGTTGAAGACCGCGTCGAGGTAGCGGCGAAACTCGGCGTGATCGATTTCGCTCGGCTTGCCCTTCACGACCCAAAACACGTTGGGGCCGTTGGGAATGAGGCGCTGCCCCTTTTCCCAGCGCGACAGCGGCATGTTCAGCTTGGTGGCGCTCAAGTAACTGATTTTGTCCTTTTCGCCGCGCGACCACAGGTATTCGGCGTGCAGCCGGATGATCACGTCCGAGCTCTGCTGCAGATCCGGGTTACCGGTGTCGATCGCGACGACGCCTGCCAGGTAGTCGTCGTCGCCGGCGAGCGTCTCTTTACCGTCGTAGCTTTTGGCCGGCGTGCCCTCGGGCGCCATCGGTAAGCCGCGCAGCCATTCGGCAAAGCTGCCGGGCTCGACCTTCACGCGCTTGTAGCCGGGCGGCACCGGAAAGCGCTGCTCGAGAGAGGCGTCCGGCTTCGGAAAGTCGCGATCGTCAGCCAGCCACGGGTAGCGCTTCGTGTCGGCGACGAACGGCGCGGAGGGGGCGGCCTCGGCGCTCGGGGCGGCGCTGGCGGAGGGAACAGCCGTCACGGCCGCGCTTATGGAAGCGACGGCACTGGCGGACGGCGGCGCCACCGGAGCCGCGCTGCCGGTCGTGGAGGGGGCGCTTGCGGGGCTCGGGCTCGGGCTGGCGTCGTGCTTTCCCTGGCAAGAAATCAGGGTCAGCAGGATGCCCACCGCAGAGGGCACACGGGTCACGGACGGGAGTGTACAAGCGTTCTCCCAAAGACCCCTCATTTCTGACGGCCCCTGGCGATTTCGGCTCGCGCGGGCGTGGGTCGAGCCTGACTCCACGTAACCTATTGAAGTTATAGGGTCTTATTCTGCTTTCCCGGCACCGGTCCTGCCCTGGTGTATACAAAGCCTCTTCGAATGCCAAAGGCAGCAAAGCGCCATGGGTCACTCTGACAAGTGGCAAGAGCTCGAGCGCGTACTCTCCGGCGCGACCGACAAGCCGCACGTGATCCTGCTCGGTGGTCATCCGGATCCGGACAGCATCGGCAGCGCGCTCGCGCACAAACGACTGTGTGAGCGGCTCGGCGTCTCCGCGACGATCGCGCACGTGCTTCCCATCTCGCGTGCCGAAAATCGCGCGATGGTGAAGTTGCTCAACGTGCCGATGGTCAAGATCACCGAGACCGAAGAGCTGGAGAGCTTCGGCTACCTGGCGTTGGTGGACGCGAGCCAGAGCGAGCAAGCCATCAAGGTGCCGGACAGCTTGCAGCTGCTCACGGTGGTCGACCACCACCGCCCGGCCGCGATCCCCAAGGCGCCGTTCGTCGACATCCGCCACGACGTGGGCGCCACCGCCACCATCTACGCCGAGTACCACGAGCGGGGCCTGGCGCCGCTCAGCGCGAACGGCAACGACGACAGCGTGGTGGCGACGGCCATGTTCTTCGGCATCCAAACGGACACCGACGACTTTGCCTTTGCGACGCCGAACGACTTCCGCGCTGCCGCGTACCTCAAGCAGTTTTCCGACGCCGAAACCCTCTCGCGCGTCGGCCGCCGCACCCTCACGGCCGAAGCGATGGAAGCCGTGGGTCGCGCCCTGCGCGATCTCGAAGTGGTGCGCGATTTCGCCATCGCCGGCGTGGGTCGCGTCTCCGCCATCAACCGCGACGCCATCCCGATGGCCGCCGACTACATCTTGCGCCGTGAAGACATCGACACCGTCGTCGTCTACGGCATCGTCGAAGATCGCATCGACGGCAGCCTGCGCACCCGACGCGCCTCGGTCGACCCCGCCAACTTCATGCAAAACGCCTTCGGCGAAGACAGCAGCGGCCGCCCCTACGGCGGTGGTCGCGCCGACATGGGTGGCTTCCGCGTTCCCCTCGGCCTGCTCGGCGAAACCGAAGACGAAGAAACCCTCTGGAACCTCGTCAAAGACGTCGTCCGCCAACGCATCACGCGCGTGGTCCCCGACCTCGACAAGACCGACAAGCGCAAAGGCGACTAACGTTCGCTGGGGGTTTTGTTGGTTCGACCCGGTCGCCGTCGCTCGATGACTGCGCCGTCGCTTCATGAAAGCGCTCGCTTCGAACCCCAACTCTCAGTCCCGAGCCTCCCGATCTCCCGATCTCCCCGTGACATCTCGAGGAACCGGAAGGACACATCGGCCGCGAATGGCCCGAAGCGCCTCTACCGCTTGGCGCGCTTCGGGTCGGCTCGCTCTTCGAGCTCGGGGTCGTCGTCGGCGAGGTCTTCGGCCTCGGTGTCGACGGAGATGCGTTGGCGCGGAGCGGGGGAGGCCGCGTGATCGGCGAAGGGGCCCTCATCGCGCGCGAAGGGGCCGCCACGTTCGGGGTCGAGGTCGCGGTCGCGCAGGAATTGTTCGAGCTCGTGCGGGATTTGCCCGCCCATGAACTGGTAGCGGATGTGCTCGCGGGCTCGTCCAAGGCCACGTTGGCCGGCTTCGTTGATTTCGAGCATGCGCTGGCGCGTGCGGGGGATGTAGATGATCGAAAACAGGATCGGCAGGAGCACGCCGAAGAGCGCGAAGGTCGCGACGCTGGCAATGCGCAGCGCGATGAGGATGACCAGCCCGAGCGCCCTGCCGGGAGGCACCGGCGGGCCTGGCCGATGCCAGTCGCGTTGGAAATGGCGTTCAGCGCGGCGCGCGGCGCGTTCGGCCTTTTTGCGCACGCGCTCTTCCACCATTTGGCCGAATTTGCGGGCGCGCCGCTCTTCGCGCTCGGCGAACTTTCGGGCGCGCCGCTCGGCGCGGTTCGCGTAGTGGTGGTGGTCCTCGTCTTGCTGTTCGCGCAGTCGCTCGCGGCGCGCGGCTTTGGCTTCGGCGGCGGAGCCGGCTTGCGCTTGCGGCGGCGGGCTGTAGCGAGTTCTTCCGGGCGCGTCGTCGCTGAGCCCGGCGGCGCGCAGTGCTTCTTCTACCGAGCGGGCGCGCTTGTCCGGATCGGGCTCGAGCATGTTGCGCAGCACGACGACCAGCCGTCGATCGAGCTGTCCGCGCAGCGCGCTCTCCACGTCCACGCCCAGGCCCTTGTGCGGTAGATCCTCTGGCTCGCGGCCGGTGAGCAGGCTGAGCGCGGTCGCGCCGACGGCGTAAACGTCGCTGCCCGGGCCGGCGCGGCCTTGAAACTGCTCGGGCGCCATGAAGCCGAAGGTGCCGACGACGGTGCTGCCGCCTTCCGGCTTCAAGCGGTCGCGCACGCTGCCGAAGTCGACCAGGCAATACGAGCCGTCCGGCCGCAAGATGACGTTACCGGGCTTGATGTCGCGGTGCACGACCGGCGGCGCCTGCGAGTGCAGGTAACGCAGGCACGTGCCCGCTTCGCGCAAGAAGCGCAGCACCTGCTCTTGATCGAGCGTGGCGCCGCGCTTGCGCCGGGCGTAGAGCGTCTCGCCCTCGATCTTTTCCATCACCAGGTAGAGCGCGCCGTTCTCTTCGAAGTGCTCGATGTAGCGGGGCAGGCCAGGGTGGTTGAGCGACGCCAGCACGGTGGCTTCGCGCTCGGCGAGCTCTACGTCTTTCCACGATTTGGCGCCGCGGAGGGTAAAGCGCTTGATGGCGACGGGGCGCCCCTCTCGCTTGTCGACGGCGTCGAGGGTCTCGCCTTGCGAGCCAGCGCCCAGCGTGCCTGAGATGACGTAGCGCCCGTCGCGCACTGTCTCCCCGGCCGGCGAGGTCTCGGAAACACGAGCAGTTTCGGGGCTTGGGGTCACTGAAGGCCCCGCCCGGACGAATCAGCCAGTGTTTCGCATGCCCTGCGCAATGCCATTCAACGTGGTCCCGAGCGCCTGATCCAGCAAGGGGCGTTCGGGATGATCTTCAGCGAGGGTTCGCTTCTTCTTCAAGAGGCTGACCTGTAGCAGGCTCAGGGGGTCCACGTAGGGGTTGCGAAGGCCCAAAGATCCTTGGAGAAAGCGGTGGTCGGCCAGGAGGTCGCGACCGCGGATGGCGTTCAGGCAACGCACGGTGCGCAAGAAGTCGCGCTCGATTTCGGCGGTGATCTCGGCGTTGCCGCCCAACTCTTGCACGTACAACTTTGCAATCTCGAGATCCGCCTTGGCGCAGACCATCTCGAGCTTGTCGAGCAAGTCGGTGAAGAAGGGCCAGCTGCGCGCCATGTCTTTGAGCAGCTGTTCGCCGCCGGGCTGGTGCAGCATCGTCTCGAGCGCCGAGCCGGCGCCCAGCCAGGCCGACACCATCAAGCGCATTTGCGTCCAGCCGAAGTTCCAGGGGATGGCGCGGATGCCGGCCATGGTGCCGGCGCCGCGCTCGCGGTACGCCGGGCGGGAGCCGAAGTGCACGTGCGTGAGCTCGCGCACCGGGGTGGCGGTGAGGAACAGCTCGAACACGGCGGTTTGATCGTGCACCAGCTTGCGGAACGCGATGCGCGACTGTTCGCTCAGCTGCTCCATGGCGCCGCGGAAGCGCTCTTCGGTACCGGCGGGCAGGCCTTCTCGCCAATCCGAGAAGTGCGCCATGATCGAGCCGGTGAGCATCACCTCGAGGCTGCGCTCCGCGATGCTGGGCAAGCCGAACTTTTGCGAGATGATTTCGCCTTGCTCGGTGATCTTGATCTTGCCCGACAAGGTTTGGGGCGGCAGCGCCGTGAGCGCGCGATAAACCGGCGAGCCACCGCCACGACCGACCGTGCCGCCGCGGCCGTGAAATAGGCTCAACGAGACGCCGGCTTCGCGCGCGACGGCGCTCAGCAGCTCTTGTGAACGATACAGCTCCCACGACGCGGCTACGACGCCGACGTCTTTGGCCGAGTCGGAGTAGCCGAGCATGATCTCCTGGTGCATGCCGCGCGCCTTGAGCTGGCGCGCGTACACCGGGTCGTTCACGAGCTCTTTGAGCACCTTGGGTGCGTTGGCCAAGTCGGCTTGAGTCTCGAACAGCGGCACCACGTCGAGGTGCGAAACGGGCGGATCCGCCGTGAGGTCGCACAGGCCGACTTCCCGCGCGAGCATCAGCACGCGCAGCAAGTCTTCCGCTCTACGGCACATCGAGATGATGTACGTGGCGGCCGCGCGTTCGCCGAACTCGCTCTGCACCTGGCGCATGGTGCGGAACACGTTGACGACCTTGGTGGCTTCTTCGTCCAGCTGGGTGTGCGGCGAGAGCAGCGGGCGGCGGCCGAGGAGCTCACGTCGCAGGCCCTGCTCGTCGAGCTTGCCCACGTCCACGCTCTTGCAGATCGCGTCCACCGTGCGCGTGTGTGTCTCGGAGTCGTCGCGCAAATCCAGGTAGTAGCCGGCGAAGCCCAGCGTCTCCACCTGGGCGACCAGGGGCGTCACCAGGCTGCGTACGGCGTGCTCCGCGCCGCCCGCGCGCACGGCTTCTTCGATCAGTCGCAAGTCGGCCAGCAGCTCATCGGCGCTGGTGTACGCACCTTCCACCTTTTCGGGGCGATTGGCGTCGCGCGATGCGACCTCGTAGCGCGTCGCCTCGAGCCGGCCGACGATGAACGTGAGCTTGAGGCGCAGGCTCTCGTTGGCGTTGCGATTCTTGTTCTTCTCCCACAAACGCGGCATCAAAGGCCGATCACGCTCCAGCGATTCGAGCAAGGCGCGCGGCGGTGAGGCGATGCGATCGGAGATGGCCAGGCGGCTGATGAGCCCGCTCACCTTCTTGACGTAGTGACCCAAGATGGCATGGGCGTTGCGGCGCGCGGCGGCCAGCGTGATCTCGGGCGTGACGAACGGGTTGCCGTCGCGATCACCCGCGACCCAGCTGCCGAGCGGCACGTGCAAGGTGACGTTCAGCTCTTCGCCGAACACTTCACGGAAGGCGTTGTTGGCGGCCTCGCCCACTTCGGCCGACGCATCCAGCAAGCGATCTTCGAGGTACCAGATGACCTGGCTCACTTCGTCGAGCACGCTCGGGCGGTTGCGGCGCACCTCGTCCGTCAACCAGAGCAGCTCGATTTCCCCTTCGACGTGCTCTTCGAGCCGGCGCAGCTCGCCAGCAGACGCGCGCTCACGGCTGAGCAAGGCGTCGGCGACGCGCGCCTGCAACTCGAGCAACGTGCGGCGCGTGGCCTCGGTGGGGTGCGCAGTGAGCACCGGGCGCACTTCGAGATCTTGGATGTAGCTGCGCAGTTGGGCGGCGGTCTTGCCCTTCTTTTTGAGCTCCTGGAAGGCCCACAGGGCGCTGGCCGGTTGCGCTGCGTGCGGCGACGTCCCTTCGGCGGTGGCGTAGCTCTGGCGGCGGCGCACGCGGTGTACCTGCTCGGCCGTGTTGATCAAGAAGAAGAAAACCGTGAAGGCGCGCGCGGTGGGGGCCGCGATTTCGAACGGCAGCGCGTCCACCCGCGAGAGCAGCTCGCGCAGCGAGGGCGCGGTCGGATCGCCGCGGCGGCGGGCCCGGCAAGCCACGCGCAGGTCTTCCACCGCACGGAACACGGCGTCTCCCTGGAGGCGTTGAATCACCCGCCCCAGAAGACTTGCGAGCCAGCGCATGTCGTCTTGCAGGGCGCGATCTTCGGGGCGAGCTTCGGCAGGTTTCACAGGTTTCGGTGTCGCACGTTCGGGCCCCGAGCGGCAAGGCCAGAAGCCGCCAATACAGCCAGATTTTCCGAGGATCTGTGCTGCCCCGCTACCGTCCGGCAACACGGTCGAAGCCTGTCTCGTGCCGCAGCGGCCCGGGCCCCTGCCCCGTGTTACAGTCTTGCGGTTCGGCGGCGACTCGGCTCCGGTCTGCATGCGTTCTCTGTCACACCTCCCGCGGCGACTTTTCGCGCTTTTGCTGGCGCTCAGTCTGTTCATGCCCGCGGCGAGCTTCGGCAAGGTGCTCTACAGCTGCGCCATGAGCGGCAAGGTCAGCCGCGGGCCCTGCTGCTGCCACCGGGCCAAAATGCGCGAAGCTGCTCAGGAGCGGGCGCGGGGCCTGAGCGGCACCGCCAGGGCGGAGCGCCCCGAGTGCTGCAAGGCAGAAGAGCAGCGGGGCGGAACGGCGCCCTCGGTTTTGGACGACGGCGGTGGCCAGGTGCAGGCAGCTGCGCTCGTCGGCCTGGTTCCTGTCGAGCTCGCGCCTCGCCTGGAAGCGGAGAGCTTCCGCTTGCGCACCGCGCAGAGCCGCGGCCCGCCCCGCGGCGATGCGATTTTCGCTGCGAACTGTGTCTTCTTGATCTGAGACGCCGTTGCGCCGAGCCGCTGCTCGGCTCGGCAACGTGTGGCGCTGGCTTTCGCCAGCGCTCGGTCGTCTTCGATCTGGAGGAATTTGTATGTTCGACTATCGATGGTCGAGCGCCGTGGCCCTAGTGGCGGCGCTCGCGGCGGCGTCCTCGGCTCGTGCCGAGACGCCCGAAGTGAAATCCGCGCGGCTCGGCGCAGTAGCGGCCGCGGAGGAAGCAGAAGCAGAAGCGGAGCTGCCGCCACCCGAGCTGACGCTCGACGTCTGGCGCGTGCCGGTGACGCGCCCGTACGACGTGCCGGCCGCCGACATGATCCGTCTCGGCATCGAGCAGGAGCTTTCGTCGCCGGGTGAGCGCCGGGCCGCTCGCGAGGCGGCACAGTTGCGCGGCCGCGCTTTGCTGGCCGAAGCGCAGGGCCGAAGCCGCGCGCTTTCGTTGCGGGTCTTGCATGCGCGGGCCGAGCTCGCACAGGTCGAGAGCAGCCATCGGGTGCACGAACAGCATTTGGCGTTGGCGGAGCGCACCCTGGCGCTGGCCAACGCTCGGCACGCCGCGGGCGGCTCGCTCGCCGACGCGACGATTGCCGAAATCGAGGTGTCGCGAGCGCGCGCAGAGGTTGCCGGCGACGCGGCGCGCAGTGAGAGCGCGGCAGAGGTCATGGCGCTCCTGCAGCACAGCGGCGCCGACGCCAGCGCGGCGCCGAAGGGCGAGCGCCCGGAGCTGCTCGCGCTGCGACTCTCGCGCGAGGCGGAGCTGGTGAACGCGCGCGCCGCGCGCTCGCGCAGCAGCTGGCCCGACTTTCGAGTCGGTGCCTCGTACTTTGCACCGACCACCGGGCGTGCCGAGCACGGCTTTGGCATCACGCTGGGCATGAAGCTGCCGTGGCTGTGGGGCGCTCGCAATGGGCGCGCACGAGCGGCGCTGTCGCGCGCCGAAGCGCTCGAGGCGGAGCACGCCGCCAAACAGCGCGACCTGGCGACCGACGCCGCCGTGGCGCGCGGCCAGCTGCAGGCCATCGAGAGCAGCTTGCGCGTGACGCGCGAGCAAACACTACCGGTCATCGAGCGCAACCACCGGCTCGCCGAGAGCAACTACGCGAGCGGCGCTGGACGCCTGGAAGACACGCTGCGCGCGGCCGCGCTCTTGCTCGATACGCAAATGGAAATCGTGCGCGCCGAAGCCGAAATCGCACACCTGAAGCTCGATGTCGCGTACCTGGAGGCCGGCAGCACGCCGGCGACAGCCGCGTCCGAGGAGGCCACGCATGTCCACTGAGCCCGCAAGCTCGAGCCTCAGCCGCTGGATGGCGCGCCTGCGCTGGCTGCTGGTGGTGCTGTCGGCCACGCTGTGCGCGTTTTCGTGGTGGTCATTCGCGCAGGCCGACCCACAAGCCGCAACCGAGCCGCGCTTCTACTGCCCGATGCACCCGCAAGTGAAGTCGCACGACCCCGGCGAGTGCCCCATCTGCCACATGACGCTCGAACCGATCCCGCGGCAGCCGAAGAAGAAGCGCCCCGCGCCGGCACCGGCAGCGGCCAGCGCCGCACCGGGCTCGCCCGCGTTGCCGCCCGACGTGCCGCCCACGCTCGAGCTGTCGCTCGACCGGGTACAAGCCATCAACGTACGCACGCGCGCGGCCCGGCGTTTGCCAGCCTCCGGAAAGCTCACGCTGCCGGCCGTCGTCGAAGCGCAAGAGCGCGGGCGCGCGGAGGTGCACGCTCGTGCCAGCGGTTTCGTCGAGCGCGTGAGCGTGCGCGAAACCGGCGCCCGCGTGAAGGCCGGTCAGGAGCTGTTCGCGCTCTACAGTCCTGAAATTTATCAAGCCGCGGCAGAGCTCTCAGCCCTGAAAAAGCTGGGCGATGCGGGCGACAACGTCGAGCGCGCCCGTCACAAGCTCGAGCTGTTCGGGGTCTCGGCGGCGTTGGCCGACAAACTCACCGCCTCGGCTGGCGTGAGCCGCACGATCCCGGTGAGCGCGCCGATCAGCGGCTACGTGGCGCGCCTCAACGTCGTGCAGGGCGCGTTCGTGAGCCCCGACGCGACGCTTTACGAGATCGTCGATCCGTCGCGCGTGTACGTGGTCGCCAGCTTGCCCGAGTCGCGTTCCAACGAAGTCACGCTCGGCCAAGCCGCACGCTACCTGATGGGTGATGACCTGAGCGTGCCAGGAAAGATCGACCTGATTTACCCAGAGCTCGATCGCAGCGCGCGCAGCGTGAAGCTTCGCCTGTCGCTCGACAATCCCGAGGGCCGCATCTCCCCCGGGCAATTCGGGCGGGTGGAGCTGGCTCTGGCGGCCGAGCCGGCGGTGGCGGTGCCGCGCGACGCCGTGATCGACACCGGGCGCGGCGCCTACGCGTTCGTGGCGCAGGGCGACGGACATTTCCGCGCCGCCGCCGTCGAGCTGGGGGCGGTGTTGCCGGGCGACGAAATCGAGATCCGTCGCGGCATCAAAGACGGCGAAAATATCGTCGCCGGCGCGGCTTTTTTGCTGGATTCGGAGAGCCGCCTGCGCGCCTCTCTGGCTCCGACGGACGAGTAACGGAGCCGCGCATGTTGGGTCGTCTCATCGATTGGTCGGCGCGTCACCGTTGGCTGGTGATTCTCGCGTATCTGGGCATCGCGCTCGCCGCGCGCCAGGCGATTCGCCAGGTGCCGCTCGACGCCATTCCGGATCTTTCCGACCCGCAAGTCATCGTGTTCAGCGAATGGCGGGGGCGCTCGCCGACGCTGATCGAAGATCAGGTCACGTTTCCGATTACCTCCGCCTTGCTTTCGGCGCCGCGCGTCACCGCGGTGCGCGGCTTTTCGATGTTCGGCATGTCGTTCGTGTACGCGCTGTTCGAAGACGGCACCGATCCGTATTGGGCGCGCGCGCGTGTGCTCGAGTACCTCAGCGGCCTGCAAGCGCGCTTGCCGGCAGGTGTGACGCCCGGTCTCGGCCCGGACGCGACTGGCATCGGCTGGGTCTACAGCTACGCGCTCGTCGACAAGACCGGCCAGCACGACCTGGCGGAGCTTCGTACGCTACAGGACTACACGCTGCGTTACGCGCTCGCCAGCGTGCCTGGCGTCGCGCAGGTCGCCAGCGTCGGCGGCTATGAGCGCCAGTTCCAGGTGCTTTTGGACCCGAACAAGCTGCGCAGCTACGAGCTTTCCGTCAGCGAGGTGGCCGACGCCGTGCGTGGCAGCACGGGCGAAATCGGCGCGCGCAGTATCGAGCTTTCTGGTCGCGAATACGCGGTGCGCGGCCGCGCGCAGCTCCAGTCGCTCGACGAGCTGGAGAGCGCCGTGATCCGCGCCGGGCCGAACGGTACGCCGCTTCGCGTGCGTGACGTCGGTAGTGTGCGCTTCGGCGGCGACGTGCGGCGCGGTCTCGCGGAGCTGGACGGGCAGGGCGAAGCGGTGGGCGGCATCGTGGTCGCACGCTACGGCGAGAACGCGCTCGACGTGATCGGTCGCGTGCAGCAAAAGCTCGACGGTTTGAAGCGCAGCCTGCCGAAGGGCGTCGAGGTCGTCACCACCTACGATCGCTCGGGCCTCATTCAGCGCGCCATGCAGACGCTCAAGAGCGCGCTGCTCGAGGAGATCATCGTCGTCAGCCTGGTGATCATCGTCTTTTTGCTGCACCTGCCGAGCGCGTCGCTGCCCATCATCAGCTTGCCGCTGGCGGTCGCAACGGCTTTCATTCCGATGTGGCTGCTGGGGGTGCCCGCCACCATCATGAGCCTGGGCGGTATCGCCATCGCCATTGGCGCCACGGTCGACGCCGAAATCGTGATGATCGAGGCCTGCCACAAGAAGCTCGAGCACGCAGCGCCCGGCCTATCGGCGCTGGAACGCGCCAAGCTCCTGGCCGAAGCCGCCAAGGAGGTCACGCCGGCCATCTTCTTCTCGCTGCTCATCATCGCTGCCTCGTTCATCCCGGTGTTCGGCTTGAATGGCCAAGCCGGGCGGCTGTTCCGGCCGCTGGCGTTCACCAAGACTTTCGTGATGCTGTCGGCAGCGCTGGTCAGCGTCACGCTGGCACCCGCGCTGCGCGACTTACTCTTGCGCGGTCGCATCAAGAGCGAGCGCGAGCACCCGGTGTCGCGTTTCATCATTCGCCTGTACGAGCCGTTCGTGCACATCGCGCTGTCGCGGCCGCTCACCACGCTGTCGATCGGGCTGTTCGCGCTGGCTTCCACCATACCGGTGTTCTTGCGCCTGGGCAGCGAGTTCATGCCTGCGCTCGACGAGGGCGACTTGCTCTACATGCCGACGACGCTGCCCTCGATTTCGATCGAAGAAGCCAAGCGCCAGCTCGAGCTGCAAGATGCGGCGTTGCGTCGCTTTCCGGAGGTAAAGCGCGTCTTCGGCAAAGTCGGGCGCAGCGAAACAGCCACCGATCCGGCGCCGCTCTCGATGGTCGAAACCGTGGTGCAGCTCGAACCGCCGCAGCAATGGCCCAAGCACCGCGTGCCGCGCTTCTTCTCCCGCTGGCCGGCCCCGCTGCGCCACGCGCTGGGCGCGCTTCTGCCCGAAGAACGCCCCGAAACTTGGCAAGAGTTGGTGCAAAAGCTCAACGCTTCGCTGCAGTTCCCGGGCTGGACCAACGCCTTCACCATGCCCATCAAAACGCGCGTGGACATGCTCACGACCGGCGTGCGCACACCCGTCGGTATCAAGGTGCTGGGCGGCGATCTGGCTGCGATCGAGCGCGTCGGGCAGCAACTCGAGCCGGTGCTGAAGAGCGTGCCCGGCGCGCGCAGCGTGCTGTACGAGCGTTCGTTGGGCGGCGCCTACCTCGACCTCACGCCGCGTCGCGAGGCGCTCGCTCGCTACGGCATGCCGGTGCAAACATTGCTCGACGACATCGAAACAGCGGTCGGCGGCGAGCCGGTCGCCACCGCGCTCGACGGTCGCAAGCGGCTCAGCGTCAGCGTGCGCTTCAAAGAAGACTTTCGCGCCACGCCCGAAGCTCTGGCGCTGTTGCCCGTCAAGGCAGCGAACGGCGCCCAGCTACTGCTCGGCGACGTCGCTGAAATTCGCCTGACCGAAGGCCCACCCATGTTGCGCAGCGAAGCCGGCATGCTCGCCGGCTACGTGTATGTCGATCTCGACGAGTCGCGCGACCTGGCAAGCTTCGTCGAAGACGCGCAGCGCAGCGTCGAGTCCGCGCGCAGCGCCGGTAAGGTGACGCTCGATGCGGGCCAGTACCTGGTGTGGACCGGGCAATACGAGCAGCTGTCGCAGATGCGCGAGCGCATGAAGGTGCTGGTGCCGCTCGCGCTCGGCATCGTGCTCTTGCTGCTGTACGCGCAGTTCCGTCACCTGACCGAGGTCATGATCGTCATGTTGTCGATTCCGTTCGCGCTGGTTGGCAGCTTCTGGCTGCTCTACTTGCTCGACTACCGGCTCTCCACCGCCGTTTGGGTCGGCGTGATTGCGCTCGTGGGCCTGGCCACGCAGACCGGCGTGGTCATGATCGTCTACATCGATCAGGCGTTCATGCGGCGCGTCCAGCAGGGGCGCATCACGTCGCTTTCGGATATCATCGAGGCACACGCGGAGGGCACGGTGCAGCGCGTCCGCCCCAAGCTGATGACGGTTGCCACGATGTTGATAGGCCTCACACCGCTGCTCTGGGCCACCGGCAGCGGCGCCGACGTGATGAAAAGGATTGCAGCTCCAATGGTTGGCGGCCTCATTTCGAGCGCGTTTCTCACTCTGGAGCTGATTCCTGTCGTGTACACGTACTGGCGATATGCGCAGTTGAAAAAGGCAAATCGCGACAACGTTCCACTCGCTACCGTGGTGGGCCTGAGCTAACCTCGAAGAAGGTGGACACTCCTCGCCTTTTGCAAGCGCTCGACTTCGCTGCCGAGCGGCACAGCGCGCAGCGGCGCAAGGGTCCGGATGCAGCCCCTTACGTCAACCACCTGATCGAGGTGGCGATGCTCGTCTCCAGCGTCGCCGGCGTAAACGATGTAGAAGTGCTCATCGCCGCCGTCTTGCACGACGTGCTGGAAGACACGCCCACCACGGCCGAAGAAGTGAGCGAGCGCTTTGGGCCGCGCGTCTGTCGGCTCGTGCAAGCCTTGTCCGACGACAAGAGCCTGCCGCGCAAGCGCCGCCGCCAAATCACGCTAGAAGAGCTGCCGGAGATGGACGCGCTGGTGAAGATCATCAAACTGGCGGACCTCACGAGCAACATCAAGCTCCTGCCACAGACGTGGACGTTCGATCGCCAGCTCGAATACCTCGAATGGTCGGAGCACGCGGCCACCATCTGTTCCGGCGAGTGCCAGGCGCTGGCCGAGCTGTATTGGCAGCGCGCCGGCGCGTCGCGAGCCCTGCTCGAGCGGTCGCGCGCTTCGTAGCCGTTCAGCGCCGCGCCGCGCCGCGACTGAACAGCCGCACCACGCGCTCCGCCGCTGCTTCCAAGAGTGGCCGGGCTTCGCGCATCGCTTGCTCGAGCGACATGGGTCGCGAACAAATCGAGAACATGCCGGCGAACGCCGGAAAGTCCGTGTCCGTCACGTCGCTGGCGATGCCGCCGCCAAGCGCCACGCAAGGCACGGCGCTCGCCGCCGCTCGCCGCGCCACCCCGAACGGCCCCTTGTTGCGCAGGCTCTGGCGATCCAAAAGCCCCTCGGCCGTGATGCACAACGCGGCGCCGCTCAGCGCTCGTTCGAAGCCGACTGCGTCGAGCACCAAATCGACACCCGGTAGCAGCTTGGCGCCGAGCACACCGTGTAGCCCCGCCGCTATGCCGCCCGCCGCGCCGCCCGCCGCCACCTGCGCGATATCCCTGCCGAAATCGCGCTTAACCACGCCTGCAAAATGCGCCAGCGCCGCCTCCAGTTGCTCCACACCTTCAGCCGTGGCGCCCTTTTGCGGTCCGAACATGCGTGCCGCGCCGTGCTCGCCGAGCAGGCGACTGTCCACGTCACAAGCGATCTCGATCGGCACCTCACGCGCCGCTGCTACGAGCCCGCTCAAATCGATGCGCTCGAGCCGCGCCAGCGCCGCACCACCGCCCGGCAGCTCGCACCCATCGCGGTCCAAAAGCCGGGCGCCCAACCCCTGCAAGATCCCCGCGCCTCCGTCCACGGTGGCGCTGCCGCCAACCCCCAACACGACCCGCTTCGCTCCCGCTGCCAGCGCCGCACGCAGCAGCTCACCGGTGCCGTAGCTCGTTGCCCTCAACGCGTCGCGCTCGTCCTTTTGCAACAGCGCGAGCCCCGAAGCCGTCGCTACGTCGATCACGGCAGTGCCGTCGTCGAGCCACCCGTAGCGCGCCCCCCGTGCGCGCCCCCGGGGATCCACCGCCATCACCTCGCGCATCACACCCCCGCGCGCCCGACAAATCACCTCCGCCGTGCCGTCGCCACCGTCGGCAATGCCCAGCTCCACGACTTCAGCCTGCGCAACCGCACGTCGCGCTCCCGTCGCTATCGCCGCCGCCGCGTCGAACGGACTCAAGCTGCCCTTCAAGGCATTCGGCGCGGCAACGATCTTCATCGCGGACATACTGACCGTCGGTCAGCATAGTGGCCGTCGCCGAATGAATCCTTCTGTAGTTGCTCGGTTTTGTTGGGGGTAGGCCGAGTTTTCGTTCGTGGCGACCCCGCCCAGCTGGGCGGGGAGGGCGTTGCCGGCGACGGCGCCGCCGATGGCCCCGTGGCCGTCGCCGATGGCCCCGTGGCCGAGCACGGATGGCCGAGCACGGATGGCCGAGCACGGATGGCCGAGTACGGATGGCCGCCGCCGATTGCCGATGGCCCGAGCTGGGCGAGGGCGGAGCTCCGAACGACGGAGCGGCCCCCTTTCCGTCTATCGATCTCGACTTGGGTCCCCAATCCAAGAGGCGGGGCGGCGAGGGGCGTGTGGAGCGATATAGCGGCTAATAGGTTTGCTCTTGGATTGGGTCCCCAATCCAAGAGGCGGGGTGGCGAGGGGCGTGTGGAGCGATATAGCGGCTAATAGGTTTGCTCTTGGATTGGGTCCCCAATCCAAGATTGGCTCGACGAAAGGACCGCGGGGGCGGCTATTGATTGACGCCGCTGGCGAGGAAGCCGCCGTCTACGGCGAGGATTTGGCCGTTGACGAAGGAGGCGGCGGGGGAGGCGAAGAAGAGGGCGGGGGCGACGAGCTCTTCGAATTTGCCGAAGCGCTTCATGGGGGTGCGGAGCAGGAGCTCGCGGCCGCGCTCGGTGCCGTCGAGCAGCTTGGCGTTGAAGTCGGTGCGGAAGACGCCGGGGGCGATGGCGTTGACGGTGACGCCGCGCGCGCTCCATTCGACGGCCAGGGAACGGGTGAGGGCGGCGACCGCGCCTTTGCTGGCGGCGTAGGCCGTGACTTCGTGAAACGAGACGAAGCTGTTGAGGGACGCGATGTTGATGATGCGCCCATAACCGCGCTCGAGCAGGTGCGGGCCGAACGCCTGGCAGGAACGCAAGATGCCGGTGGCGTTGGTGTCCATGATGCCGTTCCACAGCTCTTCGCTCGTTTCGAGCGTGGGGATGCGCTGGATGCGGCCGGCGCAGTTGATGAGAATGTCGACCTTGCCCAGCTCGCCCAGCACGACGTCGCGCAGCGAATCGAGCGAGGCGCGGCTGGTGACGTCGCTGGTGATGGTCAGTGAGCGACGCCCGAGCGCGCGCACCTCGGCGGCGGTGGCCGCGACCTCTGCCTCGCGTCGTGAGGTGGGAACTACGTCGGCGCCGGCGGCAGCAAAACCGAGCGAGAGCGCCTTGCCGATTCCGGACGCACCACCGATGACGACGGCCACCTGGCCTTCGAGCGAGAAAATATTTTGAGTCATGAAACTAGTGCCTCAGCTTCTGACCCGCACCGACGATTATGCTGATTTTTCGGCTGCTAGCAAGCGCCAGTCGCCTTCTGCTTGGCGCGAGCGCGGAGAAAAGCCTGCGGCTTTGACGGCGGCGCTCACTTCGGCCAGCTGCGAAGCCAAAAATCCGGTGACGAGCAGGCGGGGGGCGCGACGCGCTGCGGCGGGCAGCGCCGCCAGTACCTGCAGGAGCGGGCGCAGCTCGATGTTGACGACCACGAGATCGAAGCTGCCGGAGACGCGCGCGCTGCTGGAGACGAAGCGCGTCTGCTTCGACAAGCCGTTGATGGCGGCGTTGGTTTGCGCGGCCGTCACCGCCTCCGCTGCGATGTCGGTGCCGAGCGCGCGCCGCGCGCCGGACAGCACCGCCACGAAGGAGAGCACGCCGGTGCCGGCACCGATGTCGAGCAACGTACCGCCTGGCGAAGCCTGGTAGTGTCGTTCGATGGCGCGCGCCGCGAGGCGTGTGGTCGGGTGATCACCGTCGCCGAATGCGAGCGCCGGTTGATACAAGATGAGCTGTTGTCGCGGGCGGAGCGGTGGTGCTTCGCCTGTAGTGGGCGCCAGTAGCAAGCGGCGTGTCAGCGCAACCGGTCGCAGGTGCTCCGTCCATGCAGTCCGCCAGGTTTCGGCCGCGTCGACTTCGATGCTCGCCGTGGGTTGGTCTCCGCTGGGCAGCTCGGCGAAAACGCGCGAGGCCTGGTTCCAGATCGCTTCGAGCTCGCGCTTCGTTTCGGCGTAGGCGACGAGCGTCGGCTTCCGTCCGGGCCTTTCTTCGAGGCCCTGAGCCCCCGCGTTGAAGAGCGCTTCACTCACCAAGTCTGCGAGCTTTTTCGGAGTCGAGACGACGAGCCGTACGGTCGGCATGACGCATGCTTCTCACACAGCGCGCGCGAAAAGGCTACCGCGAGGAGGCCGGCAAACTGCACGTTACTGCCTCCGAGCTGGCGCTTGGACAGGCGAGCCGAGCGGTAGTACATCGGGCGAGGTGCGGCCGACCGTTACCTTGCATTTTGCGCAATCGCTCGACGGGCGCATCGGCCTGGGCAAGCAGCGCGAACGCGCGCTCTTGAGCAGCGAGCTCGGGGTGTTGCGGGCGCACCAGGCGCGCGGTCGCCACGACGCCGTGCTGATCGGCGTCGAGACGCTGCTGCACGACGACCCGCTGCTCACCGCGCGCGGGCCGAGCGGCGGCAAGCCGCTGCGCGTCGTACTGGATTCCGCGCTACGCACGCCGCCCAGCGCGCGCCTACTAGCAGACGCGGCCGCGGCCGGCGCCGGTCGGGCACTGGTCATCGGCTGCGCGGAGCGGGCCAGCGCCGCCCGGCGCCGCGCGCTCGAAGCCGCCGGCGCCGAGGTGCTGCTCACGTCGAGCACGCAAGAGGGGCGTGTGGCGCTCACGGAAGCGCTGGGCTTGCTCGCCGCGCGCGGGGCGCAATCGCTGTTGGTGGAGGGGGGCGCGCAAGTGCTCACGGCCTTCTTGCAAGCCGGCTTGGCCAGCCGCGCCGAGGTGGAGATCGCGCCGGTTTGGTTCGGGGCACCGGCCACGCCTTCGCTGTGTGAGCTGGGGGTGACGCGCACCGCGCAGGCTCTCAAGCTCGAGCACATCGAGGTCGAGAATTTGGGGCAAAGCCTGCTCGTTTGTGGAAACGTGCTCTACCCGTCGAGGGGCAGCGCGTGACCGCGCGCGAGCTTTGGTTCACCGGGCCACGCCAGGTCGAGCTGCGCGCCGCTGAAAGGCGCGTGCTCGCCGCGGGTCAAGTGCGCGCGCGCGCGCTGTTCTCCGGTGTGAGCCAGGGCACGGAGCTCTTGCTCTTCAAGGGAGAGGGGCCAACGCCGTTCGATCCGTCGCTCGACGCACCGGGGGCGCCCACCTATCCGCGCCGCTACGGCTACGCCTGGGTGGGCGAGGTCGTGGAATCGCAGAGCGAGTCGCTCGCAGCTGGTGCGCAGGTGTTCGGGCTCCTACCTCACGGCGACGAGCATTGCCTGGCGCCCGCCGCGCTGCGTGTGCTGCCGGCCGACGTTCCGGCGCCGCGCGCCGTGCTGGCCGCGAACCTGGAAACGGCGCTCAACGTCGTGTGGGACGCAGGCGTCGCGCTGGGTGACGACGTCGTGGTGCTGGGCGGCGGCATCGTGGGCTTGCTGAGCGGCTTGCTCGCGCAGCTGGGCGGCGCGCGCGTGCGTTTACTCGAGCCATCGTTTCGTCGGCGCGCCGCCGCGAGCGCGCTCGGCTTGCAGAGCCTCGCCGCGGACGCGCCGACCGAGCCGGCCGACGTCGTGATCGAAGCGACCGGTAACCCCGCCGCGCTGGATCGTGCCATCGCGCTCGCGCGTGACGAAGGCGTCGTGACGCTGGCCTCGTTTTACGGCGAGCGGGTCGCGCCGGTGCGGCTGGGCGCGGACTTTCATCGCCGCCGGCTCACGTTGAAAGCGAGCCAGGTCTCGCGCTTGCCGCCCGGCCGCGCTCCCGGCTGGTCGTTCGCTCGGCGCTTCGAGCTCGTGACGCGCCTGCTGCGCGACGCGCGGCTCGATAACTTGCTGGATTCGCCGCTGCCGTTCACGGAGGCGCCCGCCCTGTACGCGCGGCTCGCCGAGGCGCCTGCCGAGTCGCTGCAGAGCATTTTCAGTTACGGCAGCTGACGCCCTGATACGCTTGCGGGGGCATGTTCAGTCTCGGCGTCTCCGACCACGTGATGATCGCGCACAGCTTTGCCGACCCCTTCTTCGGCCCCGCGCAGCGCTTGCACGGCGCCACCTACGGGGTGGAGCTGACAGTGCGAACGCCGCGCCTCGGACCGCACCAGGTAGTGATGGACATCGGCGCGCTGCGCGACATCTTGCGGCGCGTGTTGAGCGAGCTCGACTACTCGAATCTCGACGAGCACGCCGCGTTTCCGGGCCGCTCTTCCACCACCGAGCGTATCGCCGAGCACGTGGCACGTCGCGCTGCCGAGGAGATCGTGAAGGTGCCTGCAGACGGGGCGCCGCCCGCGCCGGCCAGCTTGTGCGTGCTGCTCCGTGAATCACCCGTAGCCTGGGCCAGCTTCGAGCTCGCGCTCGGCGGAGGCTGACGTGGCTGAAGCGTTGCGCATCGCCTGGGTAGTCTATGGCTCGCTCGAGCAGATTAGCGGTGGCTACATCTACGATCGGCTGGTCGTCGAAGAGCTGCGGCGCTCGGGCGACAACGTGACGGTGATTTCGCTCGAGCCGGGGGCGACGCAGGTGTCGCCCATCAGCGCGGCCGACTACGACGTGCTGGTCGGCGACGAGCTGTGCTTTCGCGAGCTCTTGCCTCTGTTTCAGCACGCAGATGCGCCGCACCGCGTGCTGCTCATCCACCACCTTACGGCTTGGGAGCACCCGCCCGGGGCCGAGCGCGAGCGGCTGCTGGCGCTCGAAAAAGCCGTGATCGACGCGGCCGACGTGTGCGTCGCGACCAGCCGCGTCACCGCCGATCGCCTGCACGCCGAGCAGATCGCGCTGCGCACGCTAGTGGCCGAGCCTGGCGCCGATCGCATGGAGCGGCCCGAGACGGCCGGGCAAGAGCCGAGCGGCGCGCGCCTGCGGTTGCTCTTCATCGGCAACTTGCTGCGTCGCAAGCGCGTGCTCGAGCTGTGCCGGGCATTCGGCAGCCTCTCCACTTCGAGCGTGGAGCTGGTGCTGGTCGGCGCCGAGCTCGAGCCGGATTACGCCAGCGAGGTGCGGCTCTGCGTCGAGCAGCATGGTGTGCGCGAGCGCGTGCGTTTTTTGGGTCCGCTTTCAGCCGCCGACGTCGCCGACCAGCTGGCGTTGGCCGACACGCTCGTGTTGCCGTCCGCGCTCGAGGGTTACGGCATGGTGCTCAGCGAGGCTCTGTGGGCCAGTGTGCCGGTTATCGCGGCGCGCGTGGGCGCCGCCGAGCAGCTCGTGGGCCTGACCGGAGCTGGCCTCCTCTACGAGCCGGACGACGACGCGGCGCTGGGCGCGACGCTCGGTGCGTTCGTGGCTGACGCGCGGTTGCGCTGGCGGCTGCGCCAGGCGGCCTGGCAAGCCGCAGAAATGCTGCCGCGCTGGCGCGACACGGCCCGTGCGCTACGGGCTACGCTCGTCTCATCATTGATCACTACCTAGCAGGAACTTTCGCGCGATCTGAAAACCCTCTGTCACCGATAGGAGCTTCTCGAGCCCACCGCAGATGGTTTTCCAGCCGGGTTCTCCGTTCCATTTGATGTGTCCGCCGAGCGCGGC
>DASZTA010000017.1:0-86261 GCA_035548415.1 Polyangiaceae bacterium | reverse complement strand
GGGCACGGTGGTGTCCGTGACCGACGGCATCTGCCGGGTGCACGGCCTGTCCGACGTGATGCAGGGCGAAATGCTGGAATTCCCCAACAACACCTTTGGCTTGGCCCTGAACCTGGAGCGCGACTCGGTGAAGTGCACCGGTCGCATCCTGGAAGTGCCCGTGGGCCCCGAGCTGATCGGCCGCGTGGTGAACTCCCTGGGCCAGCCCATCGACGGCAAGGGCCCCATCAACGCCAAGCTCACCGACGTGATCGAAAAGGTGGCGCCGGGCGTGATCGCGCGGCAATCGGTGTCGCAGCCGGTGCAGACCGGGCTGAAGTCCATCGACGCCATGGTGCCGGTGGGCCGCGGCCAGCGCGAGCTCATCATCGGCGACCGCCAGACCGGCAAAACGACGATTGCCGTCGACACCATCATCAACCAAAAGGGCAACGGAGTCGTCTGCATCTACGTCGCCATCGGCCAGAAGGCGTCGACCGTCGCGCAGGTGGTCGAGAAGCTGAAGCAGCACGGCGCGATGGACTACACGATCGTGGTCGTCGCGACCGCGACCGAGTCCGCCCCCCTGCAGTACCTGGCGCCCTACACCGGCGTCACCATCGGCGAGTACTTCCGCGACACCGGCCGCCACGCGCTGTGCATCTACGACGATTTGTCGAAGCAAGCCGTGGCCTACCGCCAAATGTCGCTCCTGCTGCGGCGCCCGCCGGGCCGCGAGGCTTACCCGGGTGACGTGTTCTACGTTCACTCGCGCCTGCTCGAGCGCGCCGCCAAGATGGGCGACCGCTGGTTCGTCGTGAACAAGGGCACCGAGGTGCCGGCCGGCAACCAAACCTACAAGGGCGTGGACGGCAAGGTGCACCTCGGTGAAGAGGGCAAGCACGCCGCACAAAAGTCGCTCGACGCGCAGCCCAACAAAGACTCGCTCGAGCTCAAGAAAGACCCGTACTCGGGCGGCTCGCTCACCGCGCTGCCGATCATCGAGACGCAGGCCGGCGACGTGTCGGCCTACATCCCGACCAACGTGATTTCGATCACCGACGGCCAGATCTTCCTCGAGTCCGACCTGTTCTTCTCCGGCGTGCGCCCGGCCATCAACGTCGGTATCTCGGTGAGCCGCGTCGGTGGCTCCGCCCAGATCAAGGCGATGAAGAAGGTCGCCGGCACGCTCCGCCTCGACCTCGCGCAGTTCCGCGAGATGGCGGCGTTCGCGCAGTTCGCCAGCGATCTCGACGCCGCCACGCGCGCCCAGCTCGAGCGCGGCAAGCGCCTGGTCGAGCTCTTGAAGCAGGGCCAGTACGTGCCGCTGCCCGTCGAGAAGCAGATCGTCACCGTGTACGCCGGCACCGCCGGTTACACCGACAAGCTGCCGGTCGAGTCGCTCAAGCAGTACGAGCAAGACCTCTACCGCTACATCGACGAGAAGCACCCCGAGCTGTGGACGGATCTCAAGAGCAAGAAAGAGATCACCGACGACATCAAGAAGACGCTGGACAAAGCCTTGAAGGCATTCGGCAAGAAGTTCGCGGCGGCCGGGTCCGAGGAAGAGTGAGCCTTTGGCGAACCTCAAGCAGATTCGCAAACGCATCGCGAGCGTGAAGAGCACGCAGAAGATCACCCGCGCCATGAAGATGGTGGCGGGTGCTCGCCTGACGCGCGCTCAGCAACGCATCGTGGCGCTGCGCCCGTTCGCGGTGCAGACCGCGAAGGTGCTCGCCAACGTCACGGCCGCGGGCGAGGCCGAGGCCGAGGAGTCGGGACACGAGTCCGAGCATCCGCTGCTGGTGCGCCGTCCCGTGCAAACCGTGCTGATGCTGGTCGTCACCAGCGATCGCGGCCAGTGCGGCGCGTTCAACACCAACATCCTGCGCGCGGCCGAGCGCGAGCGCCGTGAGCGTGAAGAGCGCGGCCAAAAGGTGCTGCTCGCCGTGATCGGCCGCAAGGGCCGTGACTTCTACCAGCGCCGCAAGATCCCGCTGTTTCACATCTTCTCCGGCATCTGGGAGAAGCTCGAGACCGAAACGGCGCGCGTCGTGGCGCGCAAGTTGCTCAAGCCTTTCCTCGCCGGTGAGGTGGACTCGATCCAGCTCGTTTACAACGAGTTCAAGAGCGCCATGACCCAGAAGGTGGTGGTCGAGCCGCTGTTCCCGCTCGCTCCCGCCAAACCGGTCGAGGTGAAGGGTGAGGAGCCTGCGCCGCTCGTCAACAAAGACGAGTTCCTGTTCGAGCCGAGCAAAGAGGCGCTGCTCGAGCGCCTGGTCCCGATGTACGTGGAGATCTCGCTCCTGCGCGCGCTCTACGAATCGATGGCGTCCGAGCTCGGCGCGCGCATGACCGCCATGGATTCGGCGACCAAGAACGCCGCCGAAGTGATCGCCAACCTCACGCTCGTGTACAACCGCGCGCGCCAGGCGGCCATTACCACCGAGCTGATGGAAATCATCGGCGGCGCCGAAGCTCTCAAAGACTGACCATGGCCAAGCGTTCCGGTCAGAAGAGCTCGCGCAGCGAGCGAAAGGCCGGAAAGCAGCGCGCCCGAAGGGCTCGTGAGCACGGCTTGCCGGAGCGCCGCGAGCCCGCTGTTTCAGCGCGCCCGCAGCGCGTGCGCGCTGCGACGCCCGAGCCAGGTAGCGGCCGCGACGGCGATGATCGCTCGAGTGACGCGCCGCGGGCGCCCGAGCGCAAGCCGCTCGTTCCCACGCCGCTCAAGCTGTTCGGCCTCGCCGCGCTGATCCTGATTGGCGTCTACGTACTGAGCCAAAAGCGCGACGCGGCGCTTACCGAAACCAAGGTGTCGCCGGAAGCACCGAGCGCGCTCGCCAGCGGCAGCACGCCTGCCAGCGAGAGCGCGCCCAGCGTGCCGCCCTCCAGCACCGCAGCGCCTGAAGTCGCGAGCGCTCCTGCCGTGGTCGAAGCGGCGCCCGCCCCCGAAACGAACGAAGCGCCGGCCATCAGCGAGCCATCGAAGCCCGTCGTCGCGATGCCGAGCGTTGCTGCTCCGAGCAAGCCCAAGGTCGTTCGACCCGCGGCGCCTGCCGTCGCAACGCCGCCCGCTGTCGCAACGCCTGCTGCCGCTGCTGCCGCCGCTCCCGCTACGCCTGCCGCGCCTGTGCCTGCCGCTCCCGCTACGCCTGCCGCGCCTGTGCCTGCCGCGCCCGCACCTGCGAAGCCCGCGGATAATCCGTATTGAGGCAATCTGTCTCGCGTGGGGGGCGAGCTTTCATCACAAGTCCGTAAGGACTCTCGTGGCCATTTTCAGGCAAATCGGGGGTGGGTTGGAGCCGCGTGCTTCTGCCCGGCGACCTCCGGGTCGCCTTCGGGTTAAGGCGCCTGTTCGAGGACTGACGCCTCATTGGCGCTGTTGGGTGTGGGAGAGGGGGGGAGGGGGCCTTTTTCAAAGGGCCTTTGCTAGGTTGGCGGCGCCGCATGTCTGCGCTCCGCTACGTGAGCCATGAGGTCGTGCTCGAGCCCGAGCGGTGGCTCGTGCGTTTGGGTGAACGCGTCGTCACGCCCGAGCCCAAGGTCTTCGAGCTGCTCTGCTACCTGATGCGCCATCCCGGGCGCGTGGTCGCCAAGGGAGAGCTACTCGACGCGCTGTGGGGCGGTGACGTGGTGGGCGAGAGCGTGCTCACACGCTGTGTGAGCTGCGCACGCAAGCTGCTGGCCGACGACTCCAAAACGCCGCGCTTCATCCGCACGCTGCACGGTCGCGGTTACGAGTTCATCGCGCCCGTGAACGCCGTCGCTTCCGGCGTGGCATCGGTTCCAGCCGTGGCGGGTGTGACACCGACGGAGTCTGCCGAGGTCGCGCCGCACGCTCTGCCCGATCGCGGCTTCGTGGGCCGCCGCGGCGAAGCGCGGTTCTTGGGCGACGCTATCCGCCGGCTCGGGCCGGAGCCACGCGACTTCGTGCTGATCTCGGGCGAGGCCGGAATCGGCAAGACACGCTTGCTGCACGAGGTGACTCGCAGCGCCCCCGCCGGGGTCGAGCTGCATTGGGCGGCATGCTCACCAGTGGAAGGCGCGCCGCCCTTCTTGGTCTGGCAGCAATGTTTTCGGTCCGTCGCGCGGCAGCGCAGCACGAAAACCGTGCTGCGTGCCTTTGGCGAAGCCGACAGCGAGGCTCGCAGGCTGGTGCTCGGTAGCGGCCGCAGCTCGCGCACGGAAAGGCTCGGTTGGGAATCGCCCAACCAGCGCTTTCGCACCTTCGACGCCATTTGCCAGGGTCTGGCCGAGCTCGCTCGGCAGCGCCCGCTGGTGCTGGTGCTGGACGACTTGCATTTTGCCGACCTGGGCTCGCTGCTGCTGCTCACGTTCCTGACACAACAGCATGTACCCGGTTTGCTGATCTTGGCGGCCGTGCGAGACGCCGAGCGCTTGGACGAGGCCCGAGCGCGTGCGCTCGGCGAGCTACGCGCCAGTTGCCGCGCGGAGCTACCGCTCAGCGGTCTGAACGCGACCGAGGTGCTGGAGCTCGTGGAGCACCGCTTCGGTCAGGGTCAAGAGCAGCTGGCTTCGTCGCTGCACGCGCGCACGGGCGGCAATCCCTTCTACCTCTCGGTGCTCACCATGAGCCGCGAGGCGGCCAGCGCCAGCGAGACGCTCCTGCCCAGCGCGATTCGCAAAGCCGTGTCTCAGCGACTGCGCGCGCTGAGCCCGGAGTGCGTGCGTCTGCTGCGGCTGGCCTCGGTGCTGGGCCGCGAGCTGGACGCGGCCTTGCTCAGCCGTGCCGCAGAGCAGCCTCACGAGCGATGCTTGCGGCTGCTCGAGGCGGGCAGCGCCGCGCGCGTGATCGCCAGCGCTCAGCCCGGCCAGTACCGCTTCGTGCACGACCTGATGCGTGAAGTGCTCTATGCGGAGCAGAGCGCGGCGGAGCGCGCCGAGGCGCATCTAGCGGTGGGTCGCGCGCTCGACGCGATGAGTGAGCATCGCCAGCCGCGGCACGCCGCCATGCTGGCGCATCATTTTGCGCAAGGCGCGCACCTGGGGGGCGCGGCGCGCGCGCTCGACCTGTCGATCGCAGCGGGTGGCTACGCGCTTCGTCATTTTGCCTACGAAGAAGCCATCGAGCATTTCAGTCGCGCGAGCCAGCTGCTGGCGCAAGCTCCCGAGACGGACGCGGCCACCGAATGTGCGCTGTTGCTCGACCTGGGGCTGTCGCAAATCAGCGCCGGGCAGCGAGATGCCGGGCAGAGCTCGCTCCACGCGGCCGCCGCGCGCGCCCGTGAGCTCGGCGCCGTGAGTGAGCTGGCCAGCGTTGCGCTATCGCTCGTGCCCGGCTTGTTCGCCATTGAAGTGGGCGGCTACGACCCTGCGCTCGTACAGTTGCTGCGCGAGGCGCTGTCGCAAGTGGGAGAGAACCGGCGCTTGCGGGCGTTGCTGCTCGCGCGGCTGGCGCTGGCACTGTACTGGGGCGACACCTTCGACGAGCGAGTTGCGATTTGCGCGGAGGCGATGGCGCTGGCTGAGGCGAGCAGCTCCGATGAAGTGAAGGCCGGCGTCATCACCGCCTGCGCGCTGGCGTTGCTTCGCCCCAGCAACCTGTCGGAGCGCCAGCAGCTCACCGCGCGCGCAGTGGAGCTGTGCGGGCGCGTCGGCGACCACCACGGCCTCTTACTCAACCGCCTGCATCGCGCCGCGCTGCTGCTCGAAGCCGGCGACCTGGGCGCGGCGGCGCTCGAGGCCGACGGCTTTCGTCGCTTGGCCGAGGAAGTGCAGCAACCGCAAGCGCTGTGGATTGCCCGCGCCCTGCAGGCGTGCCGCCTGCTGCTCGACGGGCGTTTGCCCGAGGTGGAGGCGATCGCTGCCGAGTGCCTGCAAGCCGGCCAGCGCGTGCGCGATCACAACGCGTTACAAACATTTGGCGTGCATTTGACGCTGCTGCGCGTCGAGCAGGGCCGCGGGCGCGAGTTGCTCGAGGTGCTACGCAACTATGCCGCCAGTTATCCGCGCACCGTAACGTGGCGCGCGGTGTACGCGTTTGCGCTGTGCCGCAGCGGAGAGCTCGCTGATTGCCGCGCGCAATACGAGAGCACCAAGCTCAGCGGCTTCTCCCTGCCGGACGATTTGTTGGTCTTGCCGGGGCTGGCGTTCCTCACGGAGGTGTGCTCCGTGCTCGGAGACGCGGAGGGCGCAGCGCTGCTCTACGAGCGTTTCGCGCCGTTCAGTGGGCGTTTCGTGGTCATCGGCTATGGCATCGCTTGTTTGGGTGCGGTCGATCGTTACCTGGGCATGCTGAGTGCCACGCTCGGTCGGCGAGAAGCGGCCGCTCGTCATTTCGAGCGCGCCATCGAACAGAACCGGCGCCTGGGCGCGAGCCTGCCGCTGGCCTACTCGCAGTTCGACTACGCCCGCCTGATCGCCCAGCAAGCCCCCGCGCAAGCCCGCGCCTGCCTCGCGGAGGCGGAGCGCATCGCGGCAGAGCGGGGATTGGCTCAGCTGGCGGAGCGGATTGCAAATGGCGGAATTGATTGGTGATTCTGCTGGGTTGGACCACTTGGCCAGCGCCGAGGCACGTATGGAGCAGGAAAACGCTCTGGCAACGAGCTCGCATGGCCCAAGCTAATGAACGCACTCGCGATGAAGCCAGCGCTGCACGCTCCCTCGCCGGAGGCACCGGCCGCAGCGTCTGCACCGACAGACGCTGCGTTGGTGCTGGCCGCTCGCGCCGGCGAAGAGTGGGCACGCGAGGCGCTCTTTCGTCGCTACGTACGGCTCGCGCTTGGCCTGGCCTATCGCATCTTGCCCTTCGACCAAGACAGCGACGACCTGGTGCAAGACAGCTTCTTGTACGCTTTCGAGCGTCTCGAGCACCTGAGCAATCCGCAAGCCTTTCAGGCTTGGCTCTCGTCGATCGTCGTGCGCACGGCGGGCAAGCGCCTGCGGCGCCGCAGACTACAAATCCGCTTGGGCCTACGCAGCGCGACGCCCATCGACGCGGACGAAGTGGTGTCGAGAGCGGCGCCGCCCGATGTGGCGGCGGAGCTGCGCGCCGTCTACGGCTTGCTCGAGAAGCTCCCGGCGGAGGAGCGCGTGGCGCTCGTGCTGCGCCGGGTGGAGCGCCTGGAAATCCCCGAGATCGCCGAGCAGATGGGGCTCAGCATCTCGACCGTCAAACGACGACTCAACGCTGCGGAGGGGCGCCTCGAGCGCGCGCGTAAGCCATGACGCACGAGCCGAGTCGCTACGTCGCCCCTCACGTGACCGACGCTCGCGTCGAGCGGCTGTGGTCCAACGTGTCCGAGCGGCTCGAAAAGCCTGCCAGCCGCGTGTGGCGCGGGCTGCTGCTCGGCGGCGCGTTGGCGGCTGCAGCCGGCTTGGCGCTTTGGCTCACGCGCCCCGCTCAACCGGTGCCCGTGGCGCTCGGCCACCTCGAGGCTTCGAAGACCAAAGCCGTGGCCACGTTGCGCGATGGCTCGTCGTTCGAGCTGGCGGCGGGCAGCTCACTCGACGTGCAGCAAGAGCAACCGACGTCGGTCGCGCTCGTGCTTCAGCGCGGTCAGGTCAGCTTCGACGTGACACACCGCGAAGGTCGAAAATTCAGCGTCGTCGCCGGCGACGTGGAGGTGCGAGTCGTTGGTACGGCGTTCAGCATCAAGACGAGCGCCGGCGACGCACCGCGCGTCGAGGTGAGCGTGCTGCGCGGCGCCGTCGAGGTGCGGAGCGCGCGCCGGCCCGGCATCGTGGCCCGTGTCGCCGCTGGCCAGAGCTGGATCCAAGAACAAGGGCTTCGAGAGGCCTTGAGTGCCGCGCCGCTCGCCGCGCCCGTGGCTGCGACGCCGGCAACCGCACCGGAGCGAACGGCTGACACGCCGAGCACGCCGGCCGGCGCTGCGCCAGCGGTGGCGAGCACCGCCGCCGGCGTCGGCAACAACGTACCCAGCGCGCGCGAGCTGTTCGAAAAGGCCGGAGAAAGCCGGCGCGCCGGCGACGCCGGTGCTGCCGCGCACGCTTACGAAGAGCTGCTCCGGCTGCATCCGACCGACGCCCGCGCCGGTCTGGCGGCGTTCGAGCTGGGGCGGCTGCGTATGGATCGGCTGGGAGACTCGGCGGGTGCGGTGAGCGCGCTCGAGCGCGCCGTGGCGCTCAACGTCGGTCCCAGTTTCCGTGAAGATGCCCTGGCGCGCCTGGTCAGCGCTTACGCGGCGCAAGGCAACGGCGCGGCTTGTGCCCGCGCTCGCGACCGCTACTTGTCGAGCTACCCGGCGGGTGTGCACGTCAGCTCGGTGGCTGCCCGTTGCGGCAGCCGCTGAGCGGCGCCACCCGCCCGCCGGAAACCTGTTAGGGTGCTCGGCGCGTGAAGTGCTGGCAGCTCGTCGCCCGCGTGGGGCTTTGGCTCACACTACTCGCGCCCGCCGCGCACGCGCAGCAGGTGAGTGATTGCTCGGGCGAGCGCCCGTGGGTTTCGCTCGCCGGCAACCTGCGCAAGGCCGTCGTCCACGCGGTGGCCTCCGAGCTACGCGCGGGGCTGGCTCCGAGTCACATCGACGTCTGTGAGCTGGGGGACAAGACAGCAGGCGAGCCCTTGGCGCGCGTTTCCATCACCCAGGAGGGTGAGCAGGCGCGCTTCAGCCTCGACGTGACCGATTCGGTGACGCAAAAACGGGTCGGGCGCGACCTCTCGCTCGACAAGCTGCCGGCCGACGGGCGCGCGCTGGCGCTAGCGGTTGCGGCCGAGGAGCTGCTGCGCGCCAGCTGGGCGGAGCTGGCGCTCCGAGGCGTACATCGCCCCGATACCGCGCCGCCGCCGGAGGTGCGAGCGGTCGTGGAGCGGGCGGCGCCGGCTCCAACGCCTCGGCGTTTCACCGCCATCGGACCGCGGCTGGCCTTCGAGCATTTCACGGGTGGGCAGACCCACTACGGCGGTGACGTTTTTCTGGCCTTGCCGTTCGGAGCGCGCGCGGGCGTGATGGGCGCGGTCGGCGCGCGGCGCGCCTTGTCCGAGCAGGCGCCGCACGGTTCGATCGGTGCGCGCGCCTTCTCGGGCGAGCTCGGTCTCTCGCTGTCGCTACTTCGCCCGTCGGCGTTCGAGCTCGGGGCGTTCGTTTCTGCGAGGGTTTTGTGGCTTCGCTACGAGGCGTCCGCAACAGGAGGAGTCGCAGCCGGGGCCGATGCCAGCTCGGCAAGCGGCACCGCCGTCGTGTCACGCGGCGGGCTGGTGCTCGCGTTCGGGCGGCGAGGCGTGGTTCGCTCCTACTCCACGCTGGGCGTCGGCCTGCCGCTTCGCGCATTTTCTGCGTCCGACAGCGGCACCACGGTAACGGGTGCTTCCGGCCTGGAGCTGTTTGCCGGAGCCGCGCTTGCGCTGGAGCTATAGCGGCAGCCGGCCTTTTCGGGCTTCCAAGAGGAGCCGAGCTAAGGCAGGCTCACGACTTTCCGAATGGCTAAACGTCCGCATGTTTTAGGAGTCGTGCTTGCCGGTGGTGAGGGCAAGCGCTTGTGGCCGCTGACCCGCGATCGCGCCAAGCCGGCCGTGCCTTTCGGCGCCAATTACCGGCTCATCGACTTCGCGCTCAGCAACTTGGTGAACGGTCGCTACCGACGCATCGCCGTGCTCACACAGTACAAGAGCCATTCGCTGGACCGCCACATCGCGCAGACCTGGCGCATGTCCCCGATCTTCAACAATTACGTGATGACGGTGCCGGCGCAAATGCGGCTCGGCCCGCGCTGGTTCGAAGGCTCGGCCGACGCCATCTACCAAAACCTCAACCTGATCGGTGACGAAGCTCCCGATTACATCTGCGTGTTCGGTGCGGATCACATCTACCGCATGGATCCGGAGCAGATGGTCGAGGCGCACATCCAGTCGGGTTGCGGCGTCACGGTCGCGGCCATCCGCGTCCCGCGTGACGAAGCCTCGCGCTTCGGCGTGATCGTGCCCGGCAGTAGCGACCGCATCGCCAAGTTCCAAGAAAAGCCGACCAACGCCGATGGCCTGCCCGACAACCCCAATCAGGTCTACGCCTCCATGGGTAACTACGTCTTCAGCACGAAGACGCTGGTCGAAGCCGTGCGCGCCGACGCCGAGAACAAGGACAGCGCCCACGACATGGGCGGCAACATCATCACCGGCCTGGTCGACGCGGGTCAGGCTGCGGTCTACGATTTCGCCAAGAATCACGTGCCCGGCGCTACCGAGCGCGACGCGGGCTACTGGCGCGACGTCGGAACGCTCGACAGCTATTACGACGCGCAGATGGACCTGATCAGCGTCCACCCCGTGTTCAACCTGTACAACCACCAGTGGCCGATCCACACGATGATGGGCTCGTTACCGCCCGCCAAATTCGTGTTCGATCAAGACGGTCGCCGCGGCTCCGCCATCGACTCGATGGTGAGCGCGGGCGCGATCGTCTCCGGCGGCACGGTGCGACGCTCCATCCTCTCCACCGGCGTGAACGTGCACTCGTACGCCACGGTCGAGGACTCGGTGCTGATGAACGGCGTCAACATTGGTCGCCATGCCATCGTGCGCCGCGCGATTCTGGACAAGAACGTCGTGGTGCCGCCAGGGGCACGCATCGGCGTGAACGTCGAAGAAGACCGCGCGCGCGGCTTCACCGTGAGCGACAACGGCGTGGTGGTGGTCGGCAAGGGCGACGTGATTCCGCCCCCCAAGGCGAGCCCGGCCCAGTGAAAGTCGCACTTCTATCGCGTGAATATCCGCCGGAAATCTACGGAGGCGCGGGCGTCCACGTCGAGTATCTAGCGCGCGAGCTGGCTCGTCAGGTGGAGCTGGGCGTCTACTGCTTCGGCGCCGATCGCAAAGCGTCCGAGGTCAAAGGAGCTTACAAGTCCTGGCCCGCGCTCGATGGCGCCGCGCCCGAGCTCGCGGCGCTGCGCACCATCTCGATCGATCTGGCGATGGCGAAGGACGTGGCGGGGTCGCAGCTGGTGCACACCCACACCTGGTACGCCAACTTCGCCGGCCATTTGTCGAAGCTGATGTACGGCATCCCGCACGTGATGACCTCGCACAGCCTCGAGCCGCTGCGGCCGTGGAAGGCCGAGCAGCTCGGCGGTGGCTACGCCATCTCCAGCTTCTGCGAAAAGACCTCGATCGAAGCGGCGGACGCCATCATTGCCGTTTCGAGCGGGATGAAGCGCGACATCTTGAAGGCGTATCCCAGCGTCGACCCGTCGCGCGTGCACATCATCTACAACGGCATCGATCTGGACGAATACCAGCGCGATGATCGCACCCACGTGCTCGAGCGCAATGGCATCGATCCGACGCAGCCGTATGCGGTGTTCGTCGGCCGCGTCACGCGCCAAAAAGGCATCGTGCATTTGCTCGAGGCCGCGCGACACATCGACAAAAACGTACGCCTCGTGCTGTGCGCCGGCGAGCCCGACACGGCCGACTTGAAGGCCGAGGTCGAGGCGCTGGTCAAAGAGATCGAAGCCGAGCGTGGCGGCCTTACCTGGATCCAAAAGATGATGCCGCGGCCGGAGCTGATTCAGGTGCTCTCGCACGCGCGCGTCTTCGTCTGCCCCTCCATCTACGAGCCCTTCGGCATCGTGAATTTGGAGGCCATGGCTTGCGGCGCCCCCGTCGTCGCCTCGGCCGTCGGCGGCATTCCAGAAGTGGTGGAAGACGGCAAGACCGGCTACCTCGTGAGCTTCGAGCCGGACGGTACCCCCATGGGCGCACCGAAGGACCGCGATGCTTTCGCGCGCGCTCTAGCGGCACGCGTCAACGAGCTGTGCGCCGATCCCCTGCTCGCGACGCGCATGGGTGCGGCAGGTCGCAAGCGCGTCGAAGAGCACTTCGCCTGGTCCAGCATCGCCCGCCAAACCGCCCGCCTCTACGAACGTCTATGCGCCAAGAAGGCGTGAATGCTCACGCCGCGACCGTGTGAAAGAGCTCGGGCTGCAGCAAGTCTTCGATCGATTTGATGACGTGGGTGGGGCGAAAGGCGAATTCGCTGAGCTCGGAGCGGCGGGTACCACCGGAGAGCACCAGCACGGTGGAGAAGCCGAGCTGCACGCCACCCAAGATGTCCGTCTCCATGGTGTCGCCGATCACGACGGTGCGCTCGGGCGTCGTGCCGAGCTCGCGTGCGGCCTCGAGCATGGTGATGGGGCTGGGCTTGCCGAGCGCCAGCGCGCGCCGGCCGGTGGCGGCTTCGATGGCGCGCACGATCGCGCCGCAACCGGGGCGCATACCCCGCTCGGTGGGGCAATTCGGATCCAGGTTGGTGGCGATGAGCCGCGCGCCTTCATTCACGAAGGTGACGGCCTTCTCCAGCATCTCCATGCTGAGCGTCTTGCCTTCGCCGACGATCACGTAGTCGGGATGCAGGTCGTCGATGGCGTAGCCGTTGCGGTGCAGCGCGTTGAGAATGCCACCTTCGCCGATCACGTAGGCGGTGCCGCCGGGGTGCTGCCGCGCCAAAAAGCGCGCGGTGGCCATGGCGCAGGTGAAGACGTGGCGCTCCTCGATGGTAATGCCCATGTGCTTGAGCCTGAGTTGGATGTCGCGGCGAGAGCGCTGGCTGTTGTTGGTCAGGAACATGAACGGGTGCTGCTCGGCGCGCAGTCGCTCGATGAACTCGTCGGCACCGCGTATCGGCCTGCGCCCGCGGTAAATGACGCCGTCCATATCGATCAGGAAGCCGGTTTTGTGCGAGCGCGGAGGAAGGTTTGGAAGCGTGCTGAGCATGGCTCCGCAGTCTCGTAGCTCCGCGTTTCTTGCGCGTGTCGACGGGGCGCGGAGTTTCTAACTGCCAGCGGTTAGAGAAGAAAAGCCAAGAGCATCCTGCGCTCGAAAAGCTTCCGATATTTGCGCGCTCCGCGGGCGCCTTTGCTCTCGCGTCGTGTTTCCTGTTATGACGAGCGCATGTTGCGCGTCTTCGGTTCGTTGGGAGTCTTGACCTGTGTGGCGTTGATGACCGCGTGCGGCGGCGGCAAGCCTGCCGAGGCGCCCGTGGCCGAAAACAAGCCCGACGCCGAGCCAGCGAAGGAAACCGCGGCTGTCGATGCAGACAAGGCCGAGCCCGCTGCGGCCAGCGGCGGAGCGACGACCGGCGTGCCGACGCAATGTTTCAAATCGGGTGCGGTGTGCTCGCCCGATCCGGCGTTCGTGAAGCGCCTGTGCAACGGCAAGTACCCGTCCATCGGCTTGTATCTATTCTCCAACCCCAAGTGGACGCGCGGTTACCTCACGCGCAGAACGCAAGCCTGGAACGCCTCGGGCGGTGCTTCCGATAGCGGCTGGGTCGAATTCGACGAGGAGGTGCTCATCTTGTACGCGCGCGTGGCTGATACGGGCGGCATGCAGGTCAGCGGCGCCGGTGCCAGCTACGACGCCCTGCGTTGGGACGGTTCCTGCGTCACCCTGCAGAGTGAAGAAGTGACGATGTCCAAGGCGCCGGCCCCGAAAAATCCGCCGATCGACTTTCGTTACCTGGACGACGACACGCAAGAAGCCTTGCGCAAAGACGACAAGATCAACAAGGCCTGGCAAGACCGTCGCAAAGAGTGCAAAGGCGCGACCAGCGGCGAGGTCTCGCTCAAGTGCGTCAAAGCAGACGAAGGCCTGACGAAAAGCGTGGTCAGCTTCATTCGCGGCGGCGGCAGCGTGCCGGAGCCGAAGAAGCTCCCGTGATGAGCTAGGTGCGGCGCCTCAGCTCGTCACGCCTTTGACGACGGCTCGCGCCTTGGCCTTGGTGTTGCGGTCGTTTTCTTCGCGCGTGGCCACGAGCGGGCGCAGGTTGGTCATGGTCTTGAGCAAGTTGAACCAAAATGGAGCGCCCAGGCTCAGCAGGGCGGCCGCGACCAACACGCCCGGGAGCTCGCGCTGGCTCGGTAGCCGCAGCTCGTAGGGCGCCGGCAACAAATCGATACCGGCGCGCGAGAGCTGCCCGTTGATGGATGCGGCGTTGTCGAACAGCTGGCTCACCTGCGAGCCCTGCAGCAAGGCGTTCAAGTTGCTGCGGTAGATGGCGACGCTCTTGTCGGCGTCGGCCGTCGCATGCTTTTCGATGTGCTCGAGCGCGTCTTCACGCGTCGGAAAGGGGCCGGCGTCGCCTCCGGAAAGGTTGGGGACCTGGGTCGGACAGCTGAGTGCTGCCGCATAGATTGCCGGAACCGTAGGGTGCCGCTGCACGCATTCCGGCGGTTTTTGCGCCGGTGCCGCCGCGCTGCCCACCGGTGCGGTCGCGCTCTCGGCAGGGGCCGACGGGGGCGCCAAGATCTTGTCGGCTTGCTTCATCATCGCATCGGAGCTCGCCACCAGCTTGGCGCGCAGCTCGGCGTCCGACGACAGTTGTTTGAGCAGGGCGATCGCGTCCAGATGGACGAAGAAAGCGAGCGCGATCGAGAAGCCGATGGTCCAAACCCGAGAGTGCGCCGTGAAGCGCTGCGACGCGCGATCCATGGCGGCGTTGAACAACACCTCGAGCTCCTTGAGCTTACTGTCGACGGTCGCCTCCGCCCGGTCGGCCAGGGCCGCCGCCTCGGCTTCGAGCTCCAGCTCGGCGTCTGCCAGCGCCTTCAGCTTGTCGGCTGCGGCGTGTAGCCCGGGGTTGAGTAGCCCTTTGAGCTCGTGCAGGCCTTTCTCGCGTTGCTCGGGCGTGCCGACGCCCGCCAGCGCCACGTTGACGAGCTGCGCCAGCACCTTGTCGCTGCCGTCGCCGCGCAAGATGTCGGCGAGCTTGGTCATGCTCTCGCGCCCCATCTGCGTGAGGCCCTGAATCTGCTGGAAGCGCGCCTCCGCGGTTTCCCCGGCGGATAGCGCCTTGGAGACGGCGGCCGCCACCGGTTTGGTGGCTTCGGGCCCTTTCTCGCTCATCAGCGTGAGCATCTCGCGAAACTCTTCGAGGCGGAGCGCGGTGGCCAGACCCGTGAACTGGCTCGACTGCTGGGCGACGTACGCGGCCAGCGCTCCGAGCAGCGCACCGGTGCTCAACACCGGCCCCGAGCACTCGAAGTGCCGGAACACCAAAACTCCGAGGAACATCAGCGCGCCCACCCCGCCGGCGATCCACCACTGGTACTTCTGCAGGAATTTACCCCAACGACCGACGCGCGTCTCGGACAGTAGCGGGTGCTGCAAGATCGCTCGCGCCAGCTCTTCGGCCTTGGCGGTCTCACCGGGGTGCAGCGTGGTTACCAAGTCACACAGCGCGCGCTGCAGATCTTTCGCGCGCATGTTGAGCAGGGTGGAGATGGTCTGCGTCAAGACGGTGATCAAGAGGCTCGCGCCGAGCATGATCACGGCGAACGCAATGGCTGAGTCCAAGTGCTGTAGCGTCATAGGTGTCCCCGAATCGACGAGCGCTCGCCCGTCGCCGCCCGATGTTAGGCAGGCGGTGCCGCTCCGGCCTTCTAGTACTTTATTCGCGGCTCGTACCAGCTCAGCCGGCGGCTTTCGCGAATACGCTGCCGAGCTGCCAGCTTTCCAGGCCGTTGAACGCTGCGCGGCGCGCGCCCCACACGGCCAGCTCGCCGACCACGCCGAGCGGGAGTTGGCGGCCGAGCTCCCGCGGCGTCGTTGCCGCGGTGCGTGGGGCGCGCCGTGCGGCCTCGGGGCTGGCAGCCGTGCGCAGCGCCAGCTCGACCTCGCGAGGCACGGCGCTGGGCGCGCGCACGCAATCGACCAGCAGCCCGAACTGCCGCGAAGCCTGCAGCCCCTGCAGCTCTTCGACCGTCTTTTCGACCACCGTGAGCTCGTGCCCTGGCGACGACAGCGCTGCAGCGAGCGTGCGTGCTACTGCCACGAGCTGCGGCGCGCCGCCCAGCACGGCGATGGTCGTGGCCGGGCCTCCCCAGGTTGCGCTGCCGGACGCGGAGGCCGGCAGGCCGCGCAAGCCCAGGTGCGTGAGCTGCTGCGCCGGAATCGCATCGAGCAAGGTTTGCAACGTGCCTGGCGCACCCCAGGCGCCTGCTGCTTTGCCCGCGAGCAGCACCGCAAAGCCGTAGCGCGGCCCTTCGAAGGTGACGGCATCCTTCACGGCGCGGTAGAGGCCGCTGCCGAACCAACCCACGTCCGTGTCGCCGGCCTCGAAGCCACGCAGCAGCTCGGCCAGATCGCTGCTGGAGCTCACCTCGATGCTGTCGAGAAAGGCCGGGCCACGCGCGGCGTTGGGGTTGCGATTGAAGATGGCGCGCCCGCGCGCCAGTTGCACCTTGAAGGGTCCGCAGCCATCCGGTGCGAGCGGCGAGAAATTGCGCGGTACCAGCGCCAGCAGCGGGCTTGCCAGCGTACGCGCCACCAGCTCGGGCGTGCTGCGCGGAAACAGTACGGAGAGCGCGCCGCCCGCCACGGCAGGTTGCTCGAGTTCGCCGAGCAGGCCTGCGGCGCCGCGCGCGCGCGCGCGCGCCATGCTCGCGAGCAGATCCGCGCTGCCCAGCTCTCGCCCCGCGGCCGTCTTGAGCCGTTGGCGCAGGGTGACGCGGGCGCCGTCTCCGCTTTTTTCGGGTAGCGCCTCAGCCAGCGTGGGATACGGGTTGCCGGCGACGTCGAGCGCGTACACTGGCTCGAAAACGGCGCTCGAGAACAGCGCCGCAAAGCCGTCGGAGAGCGACGCAGGCTCCAGGCCAACGACGGGCCACGGCACCGCCAGGCGCAACTTGCCTCCGTACGGCGTGCGACCCATGGCGGCCGCCAGCGCGCTCAGCGAGCTACCGAGCAAGAACGCGCGCCGCGCGAGCGCCGGAGCGCTCATTGGATCAGCCACAGCTCGTCCGCGGTTGCGACCACCATCGCGGCCATGCCCGGCCCTTCGCGGCGCTGGCAAACCGCGACGGCGCTGATTCCGGGTGCGGGCAGCTCGAAGCGCGGCTTTGCCTGAGCGCCTTGCAGCGTCACCACGCTGAGGCGATCTTTGGCGGCGTCGAGCGTGTCGACCGAATAGAGCAGCTCGGGGTTGCCGTCGTCGTCGGCGTCACCGAGCGCCAGCTGGGCACCGACGTGCAGCGGCGGCACCACCCCTGAGGGTTGCAGGCTGATCAGCTTGCCGCTGCTCGAGTCGCGCCCGAGCCTGAGCGCGCCTGTGCTGGCCGTAGCGTCCACGCCCGCGACGGCCGGAGCCTGGCGCAAGCGTTGGTCGCGCACGCTCAGGTCCGGACCCAGATCGACGTCGTACGCGCGATCGCTCAGGCTGATGCGTAGCCAGCCGTTCGGCGTGAATTCGGCGCTCGCCAGCGGCTCACGCAGCGGTACGGCGGCGATCGCCGAGAGCGTCGTCCAAGCGGCCCGTTTCCGCTCGGCAAAGGTGCGCTTGACCACCCTACCGACGCGTACGTTGCTGCGGGAAACGATGGCCAGCTCCTGCGCGCCGTCTTCCGCGAGCGGGCCGCAGGCGAGCGCCACGATGCCGCGCTCGGGCGCTTTGATCTTGGTCACGCTGCCGACTACCAGCGGCGGCGGCGGGATCAAGACACGCAGCTCTTCGTCGAGTGGCACTTCTTTGAAGGCGTGCTGCTCGGCGCGCGGCTTCTGATGACGCGCCCGTTGCCAGAGCCCGACCGCGCGCTTCAGGTCGGCCGTGAAGCGCAGGCTGCCGCCGACCTTCTCGACGCTCAGCTCGACCACAAGCCTGTCGCGTCCGGCTGCCTTCGGGCGTGACTCGAGCGCCGTCTCGAGCGCTCGTTGCAACCGTTGCCGCAGTTGGTCCGGTGCCGGCAGCTCGCGATCGCTCTTGAGCGAGACGATACTGACGCCGGCGCCGTGCGCTGCCGCGCCCAGCTGCTCAGCGAGGCTGCAGGCGGCATAGTCGACGGAATGGCGTGCGGGTGAGCAGGGGAGCGGGCTTGCCGGCTCGGCTCGAGCAGACGGCGTGATGACGACGAGCGCGGCGAAGGCTGCTGCGGAAGCGACCAGGCGGGCGAGCGACATCGGTGCGCGTATCTTGCCCTGCTTTGGGCTCGGGCCCCGGGCTCTCACCCCACGACTTGGGGTCCCAGGCAGGTTTTTGGGCATTTCCCTTGCTCGGGGCAGCATTCGGCCAGCGTCCCAGGACGGCTCCTCCGACGACGATGGCCGCTCCCTGCAACAAGCCGCGCCGAAAATGCCAAGGGTTATGATAGTTCGGTATCCGGTTTGTTCGCGCCCACTCTTCCCGCCGCCGGCGCGCGCCGGTCGAAATGCCGGTCGTGGCTCGTCTCGCTGGCGCTACTCAGCTGCGGACTGTTCGCGGTGCCCCGCGTCGCGCACGCGCAGTGCGTGGACGAAGCGCTCAAAGAGCAGCTCGTCGGTGAGCGCGCCTACCGCGGCGTCGTTCCGCGCAAGTTTCAAAAGGCGCTCCGGCACGAGGTCTCGGCGCTCGGCGGTTGGTACGCCGGTGACATTTCGGACGGCGCGCCTCTCTACGGAGGCGCCTACACCTTCCACTTCACGGAAGATCTGGGCCTCGAATTCAGTTACACGCGCTCGCGCCAGCGTTACGCGCTGCTGCAAGCCGTCAACGATCGCAACACGGGCCTGGTAGGCCTGGTGCGTGTTCCCGACGAACCGATTCAGTTTTTCTTGGGCAACGTGGTCTGGTCGCTGGCGTACGGCAAAGTGCGCTGGCTGGGCGGCGCGATTGGCCGCTACGATTTTTATCTGTCGCTGGGCGGTGGTGCCACTGTCGAGCCGGGTGACCTGGGCCTCACCGGCTCCGGCGGCTTCGGCATGAAGTTTTACCTCACTCAATGGCTCGCGCTGCGGCTCGACGTGCGCGACCTGGTGCACGAGCAAAAGCGCGTCTCCCTCGGCGTCGAAAAGATCGTCAACGACATCACCGCCACCGGTGGTCTCAGCGTGTTCATACCGTTCACGAATTAGCGGTGGGGCCCGCGGGGTGGCAGCCCACTCGCGTGGATGATGCTTGGGGTCTTGCTTTCGGGCCCCGGTAGAAGTGGAATACGGCGTCGCGCCTGACCCCAAGGGCGCGGCTCGAAAGAGTTAACTGAATCATGAAGAAACTGGTCCTCCTTCGTCACGGCCTCAGCCAGTGGAACAGCGAAAATCGCTTCACCGGCTGGGTCGACGTGCCCCTCAGCGAGCAAGGTGAAGCCGAAGCTCGCGCGGCCGGCAAGCTGCTGCGCGCCGAGGGTTTCGTGTTCGATCGCGCCTACACCTCGGTGCTGAAGCGCGCCATCAAAACGCTATTCATCGCGCTCGAAGAGCTCGATCAAATGTGGATTCCGATCACGCAGACCTGGCGCGTGAACGAGCGCATGTACGGCGCCCTGCAAGGGCTGAACAAGGCGGAGACGGTCGCCAAGCACGGCGACAAACAGGTCTTGATCTGGCGTCGCAGCTACGACACGCCGCCGCCCGCGCTCGACGAGTCGCACGAGTTCTGGCCCGGCAAAGATCCGCGCTACGCGAGCCTCAAGCCGTCCGAGATCCCGAAGACCGAGTGCCTGAAAGACACCGTCAATCGCTTCTTGCCCTATTGGGAGAGCGACATCGCTCCCGCCATCAAGCGCGGCGAGCGCGTGATCATCGCCGCGCACGGCAATAGCCTGCGCGCGCTGGTCAAGCACCTCGACAACGTCAGCGACGACGACATCGTGGAGCTCAACATCCCGACCGGCATTCCGCTCGTCTACGAGCTCGACGACAACTTGAAGCCCATCAAGCCCCGTTACTACCTGGGCGACGCGGCCGCGGCAGAAGCCGCCGCCGCCGCGGTTGCCAACCAAACCAAGGCCAAATAATGCGTCAACGGCTGGTCCTCTTCTCGCTCGTCGCCTGCGCCTCGCTCGCTACCGCGCTGAGCTCGGCGCAGCCTGGCAAAAAGCCCGCCGCGACGAAAGAAGAGGACCGAGCCAAGGCGGATCCGGCCAAGGGCGCCAAGCCCGAGGCCGCCCCCGCTGCCGACGCCGGCAGCCAGCCCGCGGGGGCGGACGACTTGGGCGCGCCGCCGCCCAAAGACGTGACTGAGCAGAAGCCCGAGAAGCAGCCGTCGCCGCTCACGCCCAAGCCCGAAGAGTTCCCGAGCGGCGTCGCCAAGCCCCCGCCCTTCGAATACGACAAGCTGCTGGGCGACATCGCCGCCCTACGCAGCCGCGTGGCCGCGCTCACGACCACGCTCTTTGCCAGCAAGCTGCGCGTGGTGGTGGAGACGCGCGGCGGCGACGCGCGCCTGGCCTCGTTCAACATCACGCTGGATGAGGGCGTTGTCTTCTCCGCCCCCGAGCGCTTCACGGCCGAAGACGAGCGCACCGTCTACGAGCACGCGGTCGCTCCCGGTCACCACGTCGTGGGTGTCGAGATCGAGCGTTACGATGCGCGTAACAAAGAGTTCCGCACCTGGCAGAGCTCGCGCTTCAGCGTCGTCGTACCCGAGAACAAGCTGGTCGATTCGCACCTGATCGTGAGCGACGATTCGAGCATGGCCGAGGACTTTCCCAGCGACCAAGACGGCGAGTACGACCTGCGCGTGAGGCTGCGCGCTCGGGTGGTGGAATAGTGCGAAGCAGCGCCTGCTTCGCGCTGGCGTACCTATTCGGCATCGGCTCGGCCTTCGCCCAAACGCCGCCGCCCGCGCCGAGCACCGAGGCCGCACCGGCCGCCGCCGGCGCGGCGCCGGAAGCGCCCGCTACTGGCGACACGGCCGCGGCGCCTCAAGCCTACGACGACACCGCCGACACGCGCGGCGAAGCGATGCGCGCCTACCAAAAGGCGCTCGATTCGAAGAAGCTCGCCGCCTCCGCGCCGCTCAGCACCCAGCGCCTGCGCGACGAGCTACCCACCATCGAAGAGAAGCTCAGCGGCGGGCGCCGGGACGAAGCCATCGGTGACCTCGTGTACCTGGTCGAGTCACCTCGCTTCGAGCCGTTCGCCAGCTCTGAAGAGGGAAAAGCTGCGCTGTTCTTGCTGGGCGATGCGCTGGCCAGCGCTGGCGCGCTGCAACCCGCGCGTGGCTACCTGACGCGCTTGCTCAAAGGCGACCCCGGCGACACCACGTACCGCCGCGCCGTGCACAGCCTGGTCGACGCCGGTCTCGTCAGCGATCGCCCCGAAGTGATCCTGAAGGATCTCGAAGCCGTGCCGCCCAGCGCGCCCGACGAGCTCAGCGGCGACGTGAGCTACCTGCGCGGCCGCGCGGCGGAGCTGGGCAAAAAGCGGGACGAAGCGCTGGCCGCGTACGCCAAGGTCGGAGAAAAGTCCCGCTTCTGGGCGCAGGCTACCTACCTCTCCGGTGTGCTCGAGGTCGAGAACCAGAACTTCAAGCGCGGTGAGCAGCTGTTCTGCAAAGTCGCGGATCCGAAGCAGACCCCGAAGCGCGCCGCCATGTTCGGCGGCTCCGAGTTCTTTCGCGTGCGCGATCTGGCGCGCCTCGGCCTGGGCCGAGTGGCGCACGAGCAGTTTCGCTTCGACGACGCGCGCTACTACTACTACCTGGTGCCGAACGACTCGGAGAACATCACCGAGGCGCTCTACGAAACCGCTACCACGCGCTACGAAGCCAAAGACTACGACGGCGCGCGCCAGGCGCTCGACGACTTGAAGCGCCTCAAGGTCAATCACGTCTACGAAGACGAAGCCTACATTCTTGATTCGTATATCGACCTCGCGACGTGCCATTTCCCGCAGGCCGACAAGAAGCTCGACGCCTTCATCAAGCGCTACGAGCCGGTGAGAGACGCCGCGCGCCGTATCGCGCAAGACGGCGCCGCGATGAAGTCGTTGGTCGACGCCGTTCGCACCAGCGCCGACCCGGCCAGCGCCAGCCTCGGCGTACCGGACGAAACGGCGCGAGCGCTCGGCTCGCTGCTGCGCGTGGACTCCGGCTACGGCCGCGCTGCGCGGCGCTTGTCGCTGCTCGATCACCAGCTCAGCGGGTTGCGTCGCTCGATGACCGAGCTGGACGAAGTGTCGACCAAGCTGAGCGCGCAGAAAGAGACGCGCGCGCAGTCCGACGCCGGCCTTTCGGCGTCACCCGCCGACAAGGTCGCGCGCATCGAATCGCAAATGCGCGAGCTGCGCCGCCTGCTGCGCGAAGCCCAGCGCACCGGCAAAAAGGGGCCTGATCTCGAGCTGTTAGCCAAGGAGCTCACGGGGCTCGAAGTGCAAGCGCGCGCTGCCCGCGCGTCCTTGGCGGAGAGCGCGGCCACGCCGGCCGCCAAAGGGCAAGACTTGCAGGGGTTGATCGCCGGCGATCGCCAACTGGCGACCGAGCTGTACCAAAAATCCGCCACGCTGCGGCTCGCGGCCGAAAAGCAACAGCTCGATCTGGCGCAAGACGCCTTGAAGCGCGTCGACATGCGGCTCTCGCGACTGCTGCGGCGCGCACGCTTGGGCCGCATCGAAACCGTGCTCGGCAAGAAGCGCGCGCTCGAGATCGAGATTCAGGCTCTGTCTCAGGGCCTGTTGCCGCAAACCATCGTCGACTCGCTCGATGCACAGCGCTTCTTGCAAGACAACGAAGAGTTCTGGCCCTTCGAGGGCGAAGACTGGGAAGACGAGTACGTGGGCGGCGAAGGTCTGCGGTGAGCCTGCTAGGTCACGTCTACCTGCTCACTGACGCCAGAATCTCGGAGCTTTTGGCCGAGCCGGCGCGCGTCTTCGAAGTGATCGACGGCTCTTACAACGAGCCGGGCCAAGGCTTCGTCGATCTGGACAAGGCCTGGCACTGCTTGCACTTCTTGCTGACCGGCAGCGCGCAAGGCGGCAGCACACCGGCGAGCTTTTTGCTGCAAGGTGGCAGCCCGATCGGCGAAGAAGATCTGGGCGGCTTCGGCCCCGCGCGCGTGTTCCGTCCGCTGGAAGCCGCCGCCATCGCCGAAGCCCTGGCGCCGATCACGAACGAGCAGCTGCTGGCGCGCTTCGACTTGAAGAAGCTGGAAAAGCTCGACGTCTACCCGGGGCGCTGGTCCGAGCTGAATCTGCGCTCCGAGTACGAGCTCGGCTACTACTTCGGGCCGTTTCAAGAGCTGAAGCGCGTGACGGCGCGCGCGAAGGCCGAGCGCTTGGGGCTCATCGTGTGGATTGCGTGACGAGCGGTGTGTCCGAAAATTCGGACACACGGTGGCGCTGCGAGAAGACTATTCTGCGAGGGTGATGCGCCCTTCACCTCGGCGACGACTCGAGCTCGGGCGTCGCAGCGTGCTGTGCGCTGCAGCGCTGCTGCTGGTCGCCTGCGGCATCGCCGATCGTTACGTGCAAGAGCGGGGCAGCGCCGGAGACACCAGCTTCGGCGACGGCTCTGGTTCTGACTTTGGCTCGGGCGGTGCGGGGAGCGCGGCGTCTTCCTTCGGCATGGGCGGGGTCTCTACGGCCGGCACGCCGTTGATGGGAGGCAAGCCTTCCCTGGGCGCCGCCAGTGCCGGCTTCGGAACCGGCGGCAAGGCGATCGGCTTTCCGCCAGCCGGAGTGTGCTCGCTCCACGTGCCCGATGTACCGAGTTGCTGGGGGGACGGCGGCGCGCCCGCGCTCGGGGGCGGCGGCGCGCCCGCGACTGGTGGCGCCGCCGCCGACGAATCCTGGTGCCGAGGAGGTGCGGCGGCGGCTCCAGTGGGCGCCGCTCTGCTGGTCGACGATTTCGAAGATGGCGACGACCTCACGCCGCCGTTTTTGAACGGCCGCGGCGCCTGGTTCACGGCCAACGATGGCAGCGGCCAGCAGTTTCCGGATCCCGCCTGCGCGGCGGCGTTGCCCTCGTTGGTCGCCGGAAGATCTGCGAACGGCAAGTACGCGATGCACACTTACGGCAAGGGCTTCACGCTGAGCCCAGGCGGTTATTCGTTGGTCGGCATCAGCGCCAAGGCGGGCGAGGGTTGCAGCCAACCGGTGGATGCCAGCGCCTTTAGCGGCGTGCAATTCACCGCTAGAGGCGACGGCTTCGTGCGCTTCTTCATGGGTACGGTGGAAACGAACCCGGTCGCTGATTTCGGCACGTGCCAGGCCGGTTGCTACGACAGCCACGGTTTTATCGTGCCGCTCGGCCCGGCTTGGCAGACATACCGCATCTCGTTCAGCCAACTGGTGCAAGAGGGCTGGGGCGCACCTGCGCCGTTCGACCCTGCCCACATCCTGACCCTGCAGTGGTCGGCCAAGCCTGCGCCTGGAGCGCCGCCGCCCGTGACCTGCTTCGATTTTTGGATCGACGACGTCTCGTTCTACCGCTGAGCGCGTTAGAGCAAGATGTTGAGGCCCGCCGAGATCATCGGATAGCCGATGCGCACGGTGGCCCCGAACGTGTCGCTGAACATGAAGCGGCCGCCCGCCGAGAACACCGGTTCGACACCAGTGTGGCTGTCACGGTAATCGGCGCAGGGAGCGTTCTGGGGACCGTTGCAGTACCAGTACGGATTGCTCCAGCGCGTGTGCACGATCGCGAAGCCAGGCTCACCGAACACGCTCACCACCTTGGTGAGCCAGAAATTCCACTGGAGCACCGCGGGCAGCCAGAACTCGGTCACGCTGCAGTCGTAGCCGGCGACGTAGTAGGCGCGGCCGCCGCACCAGCGGTAGCTGCCGAACGTCACGTCGAAGCCGAAGCCAATCGCGACGCTGTTGTTGAGCTTGGGGATGAAGCCGTTGCGCACGATCGGAATGTTGAAACGCGCGCCGGGACCGAAGCTGTCGTAGTCGCTCCAGGGGCCACCGCCCCACTGGAAGTCCAAATGGGGCTCGATCTCGACCGAGTAGTCCGGATGGTTACCGGGCTGCTTGATGATGGATTGAGCACGCGCAGTGCCGGAGAAACCAAGGACGAACAGCGTCGCCAACAGCAGCACGATCTTGAAACTAGCTTTTGAGATCATTGAGTGAGCTCGAAGCCTCCGCTGTCGCATGACTACCGCGAACTCAGCCGCTGGCGCACGCAAAAAAGCTCTGGGCGCCTGGCGCCAGTGCCGCACGGCGCGAAATGTCGCCGTGCGCTCGAACGCCCCAGCGCGCGCCTTAGTGCGAAGCGGATCGTGAAATTATCAAAACAGCTTGCCGATGAGCCCTTTGGCCTGATCAAGGGCGCTATCCACATTTTGGCCGGTGAGCGCGCCCTCTACGGGGCCGCGTAGCGCTTCGGGCAACTTGCTGGACAAGAAGCCGCGCACCACCTCGGCCACCTTTGCCGCTTGAGCTTCGTCGAGATCGGCCTTGGCTACCAACTGCGAGATCAGCTCTTTCATGCCGGCTCACTTAACGCTGCTGTGCGCCCGCGGCAACGGGCGAGCAGCGCCCGAAGCGCTCTTGGCTGGCGCTGCGGTTTTGGCGGCTGCTACCCCATCGACACAGTCTTCGCGCGGCCCGCCTGCGTCGACCCAATCCAAAATGATCTTCTTCTCTTCGTCCGTCAGCTGCTGCACGGGCGGGTTGGCCTCGACTCGATATGGCATGAATCCGGTGCGCACCGCGCGACCGATGATGTTCACCAGCGGCTGCCCCATGCGATCTTGACGCGTGTCGTCCCAGGTCAAGAACACGAACGGCGCGCCGTGACGAGTCGGTATCGTGTGGCAGCGCCGGCACTTGTGCGCGAACACGTCGTCGAGCTTACACGGCAAGCCCGAATGGGGGACGCGCAGCATTTCGACGGGCGGCTCTTCGGGCAGGGGCAAAGCGGCCAGCCGCGCTGCTTCTCGCGCTTGCGCGCGGGCCTTGGCCTCGGCTTCGGCGGCCTCGCGCTCGCGCGCGCGCAGCTCTCGTTTGCAACCACCCGTCAGGGTGATGATGACGGCCAGCAACCAGGGCACCCGGGCCATGCGTTCACGCTGGCTCGCCGGTTATTTGTAGGTCGCCGTGGCGACGTAGCGCAGCACGCGCTGACACGGCCCGTCGCCGACATAGCCGGTGCAGGAGTGCTCGCCTTCGAACTGCGTCTCGCCCGCTTTGAGGGAACGAACGATGGCGTTCGTCACGTCGTGGCCGCCGTCTTTGCAGGCCTGGTCGCGGCAGGGCATCTCGAACAGCAGCGGCGCGTGCGCCACCACCACGTGACGGATATGCCCGGTCTCGGCCACGGATACGTCGCCCTTCGACTCCTGCAGCTGCAGCTTCAAGCTCACCAAGTTCGGCACCGTCGCGATCAGGCGCGGAGCTTCGTCCTCGCGGCGACGCCGTTCGGCGTGGCGCTCCGAGGCTTCGTTGTTGCGACGCATCATCACCCCGCACCCTAGCCCGAAAGTCGTCGCGGCGCTCGCATTCGACCCGGGTGCTCAGGCCCAATGGCCGAGAAGCCCGAGCGCTTTCGTGGCATTGCCGGCGGCTTTTTGCGAAAGCCCCGAAAACCCAGCCTTCGAGCCGTGGTTCGAGCTCGGAAACGGCGCCTCCGACGCTGCGCGTCGGCGGGGGTGGCGAGCGCGCGTTCGTCGCCCGCTCACGGCCGTCGCCGAAAGCTCAGGTGCGGGCAGCGCTCACCGAGCTCGTAGCTCGGGCGCCAGGTCTCGACGTGCTCGAAATGGGGCGCGAGCACGTCGATGACTTCTTGCTCGCTGGAGTACGAATAGTGGTCGTTCACGTCACGGTAGCCGTCGATGGTGCCGATCACCGGCGCGGGCCAGCCCGTCTGCGAGGCCAGGCTCGCGACGCTGCCGGCGCCGTCACGAAACGCTTGCCAGATATCGCCGAGCCGCGCGCCGCGCGTGGTGTCGCCCTGCACGGCCATCGCCAGGCGCCATTTGAAGATATGAAAATTGCCGATGGCACCACGCGCGAGCGCCGCGAACACGTGCTCGAGACTTTCGTGCGGCTCGGGGCGGCAGAACAAGCGCAAGTTGAGTAAGCCACCCGGACGAGTGAGTCGCGCGAGCGCGCTCGCGAGGCGCGCGTAGCCTGCGGGGTACTCGAACAGACTGAACACGCCATCGCCCAGCACCAGGTCGAAGGGCGAGGCCACCTCGAGCTCGAGCCAGTCACCGACGATCGCGCGGCGGCGCGCCGTATCGCCGGGCCACACGGCGCGCACCATGCCTTCCGACTGATCGACGGCCAAAAGCTGCATGTTCGCTGGCCAGCTCATGCCGGCGATCTCCGGCGTGACGCCGAGTAGCAACGCGGCCTCGGGTGGCTCGTGCGCCAAATGTCGCTCCACGCTTCGCGCGATGGCTGCCAGGTCGGTAGCGCCTGGACGAAGTGGCTCGCCGATCAGACTCCAGCGAGCTGCATGCGCGTTCCAATGCTCGGAATCCGCCGCCATACGAGCGAGATACCACGCCAGCCCGGCTGCCCGATCTGACGAAACGGATTTTACCGCTAGGGCTCCGGCCGGCGAGTGACTAGGCTGCCGCGCGTTGCTGGTTCCGTTCTGGCTCGCGTTCGAAGCTCTGGCCGTTGGTGAGACCTGCCCCGCGTCGGTAGACGTCGAGGCGCGCGTCCGTTCCATCTTGCACCTCACGCCCGAGCAAACGCTCACCGAGAGCTTCTTGGTCGAACGCCACGAGTCCGGGCTCTATGTCGAGCTGCGAGGCGGCGATGCGTCGGTGATCGGGCAACGGACGCTTCCTCTCGCAGGCAGCTGCGACGAGCTGGCTCAAGCCTCAGCGGTGGTGCTGGCCGCGTGGCTCACCGACGTGCACCCGGATTTTGCCGGCGCCTTGCCGGCTCCCGCGCCCGAGGCTCCGAAGCCCGAAGAAAAAGCCGAGCCACCGAAGCCCGAAGAAAAGCCGGTGAGCTCGGGCACTTCGCTCGAGAGCGCGGAGCACCCAGAGCCACCACCACCACCCAAGCCGATCGCTCACTACCGCTGGGACTTCGCGCTCGGTGTCGGAGCCGATTACTCGGCGAGCGAGCTCGCGCTGGCTGGCTTTTTGGCGGTGGGGCTGGTCCCCGAGTCGGGAGGCTTGGGTCTCAGCCTGATGGCCATCCCCACTGCTTCGCGACAACGCGAGCTCGGGCCCGGCAACTTCGAATGGCGGCGTTGGCCGCTCGGGCTGGGGCCGACCTGGCGGCTGGTGAGCCCCAGCGTCATGGTCGATTTGAGCGCCGGACCGGCGCTCGCCTGGCTGCATTTTTCGGGCAATGTGTTCGATCGCACCTTTCAGCCCAATGGCGCGGCCTGGGGCGGTTTCCTCAGCGTCCGGGCTTCGACTCAGGGCCGGCACTGGGGCGCGATCTGGTGGCTCGAAGGGCAATATTACCCTGGAGAATCGAAGGTTTATGCCAGCGGTGTCGAGGCGCAGTGGGTGCTGCCGCACACCAGCCTGGGGGCCTTCGTGGGCGCCCGCTTCGTCCCCTGAAAACCGCGGCGGGGGCCAAAAAATGGCCCGAGCGTGAAAGGTTTGGGGGCGCCACGGCACGTAGGACACACAGAGACCATGAAGCGGTCTTTTCACGCCTTCTTGCTGCTCGGGCCGACGTCGCTCGCTTGCTCCGGTCAGTACGAAGTCGGGGGCATGATGGGGCACGGGGGTGGGGCTGGCGCGAGCGCTGTTGCGGGCTCGAGCTCGCTCCATGAGGCGGGCACCGGGCAAGCGGCAGCGGGCTCCAGCGGTGCTGTGAGCGTGGACGCCAACGACGGCGACGAGCTCGGGAGCAAGTGCGTCCCCCTGGGCGAGCCTTCCGAGCTGACCGGCCCCTTCGTGGATGGCGAGACGCTGTGGGGGCGCGTCGCGCCGTTGATCGACGCGAGCGTGACCGCGACGCCGGACGCGCTCACGACTTCGTACACCTACGACGAAGTCGGCATGCTGGTGAAGGTGGCGTTCGCGCAGGCGCGCGCCCAGGCCGGCGGCTCCGGCGGCGCGCAGGACTTCGTAGCCGATTGGCTCCGTCGCGATGGGGAAGACGCGCTCTCCCTCGCCGGCGATTGGGCATCGGTGCTGGCGGAGGACGCGCCGGCTCTGCCGCGCTTGCTACAAACCAGGCTCAGCGGAACCGGTCGCATCGGGGTGTTCACGGAGCCGCAGTGGCTCGTGCGTCACCGCACCATCTCGTCCCGCGGCTACGGCATCAGCTATTCCTTGTTCCAAGAGGCGCCTCCCACGCCGCCCGCGAACAACGACAACGGCGAGCCCGATCAAGCCCTCACGGATCGCGACGCGCTGGTGGCGCTGGTTGGCGCGCAGCCGTGCATCAGCTGCCACCAGCTCTTCGATCCGCTCGGCTACCCGCTCGGCAATTTCGATGCCGCCGGCGAGTACCGCGATCTCGATCACGGTCAAGCACCGGCGCTCACCGGCTCTTTCCGGAGTGAGTCGCTCGACATCACTTACGACGGCCTGATGGACTTCGGCGTGAAAGTTGCCGATACGTGCGTGGCGAACCGCGGCATCGCCAAAGGCTTCTTGCGCTTCGTATTGCGCGAGCAAGGTGTACCCACGGAAGAACGCGAAAAATTGCTGAGCGAAAACCTGGAGCGTGTCGCCCAAGCCTTCATCAGAGGCGGCCGCTCTTATCCAGATTTGGTCATGGCCTACGCGCAGAGTCCGCTCGCGCTACGGCCATAAGTGGCACGAGAGAAGCGCATGGATCAGCTCGGGGCGGCGGTATCGTTAGAGGCAGACCTGGACGGCAAACCCGTCTTGGAGCTCGACACGATCTACCGCGAGCATTCTGCGACAGTGTCGAAGTGGGTTCGTCGTCTGTGGGGGCCGGGCGGCGTCAATGGGTCGGTGGATGCGGAAGACTTGCTGCAAGAGGTCTTCCTGGTGGTGCAGCGCCGCCTCGATAGCTTTCGCTTCGAGGCGGCGCTCACCACCTGGCTCTATGGCATCACGGTGTTGGTGGTGAACGGGCGGCGCAAGAAAGAGCGCTGGCGGCGGCTGCTCTGGCGGCGCGCCGAGCCGGAGCTGCAGCTGCGCCACGAGGGGGGGGCGGCCGGCGCCGAAGAAGACTTCGAACGCGCCGAGGCTTCGCGCACCGTGTACGCGGTGCTGAACGATTTGAGCGAACGAGATCGCACGCTGATGATCTTGTTCGAGCTCGAGCGCTTACCCGGCGCCGAGATCGCGAGCATCGTCGGCATGTCCGAGCCGAATTTATGGGTCGCGCTCACGCGTGCCCGCGCCCGATTCAAGAAAGCGTTCGTGCGCCGCTACGGTGAGGCCGACGCGCCCGAAGGAGCAAGTCATGTCGACGGTTGAATCGTTGTCTCCCTGGTCCAAGAGCCCCCAGCCCGAGGACGCGCTGGAGCGCCGATTGTCGAGGCTCTTCGGCGCGGTGCCGGAGCCCGAAGCTTTGCCCGAATTTTCGCGACAGCGCGTGGGCGTGCGGCTCCGCACGCGCGGCTCGCGCGGCGGCGGGCTCATGCTGGTGCGCTTGGTCGCGCTGGGGGCGGTGATTGGCATCACCGGCGCGGCGGCCGCGCAGTGGGCGGCGGTTCACCTTTTCGGAGCGCAGCAAGAGTTTGCCACGCACAGCGTGCGCGTCGTGCGAGGCACGCCGCCGCGCGCGCCCAAGCCGTTACCCCGCCGTGGTGCCAGCGAGCCTTTGCCCTTGGTCGAAGAGCCCGTGGTCACGCCGCCAGAGGCTCCGGCGGCGGTCGTCGTGGCTCCGGCGGCTCCGGCGCCTGCGCAAAGCTCACGGCTGGGACTCGAAGCCGCTTCGCTCGAGGCGGCGCTCAAGGCGCTGCACGGAGGCGGCGCCTTGAGCGCCCAGCGCGGTCTCAAAGCCATCGATCAGCATCTGCACGATTTCCCCGGCGGCGCGCTGGAGCTCGAAGCGCGCGTGGCCCGGGTCGACGCGCTGCTCGTCTTGGGGCGCCGCCAAGAAGCGCGGCGTGAGTTGTCCGCGCTGCCGATCGAAAACGTCGGCCGCAAGAACGAGCTGCGGCTGATCCGCGCCGAGCTCCGCGCCGACGACGACTGCCGCGCCGCGCTCTCCGACTTCCAGGTGCTCATCGACTTGCCGCTGGCGGCAGGCTGGGCCGAGCGCGCGCTGTTCGGTCGCGGCGCTTGCCTCCTCAAGCTGGGTGACCAGGCCGGCGCCCAGCGCGATTTCGATCGCTACCTGGAGCGCTTCCCCAACGGCCGCTTCGCCGAGCAAATCCGCGCGCAAAAGAAATAGGGGCTGCCGAGCCGAGCCCCGGGCGCGGGTCCGCGCTAGCGTGCTTCCAGGTCTTCGATGCCGCGCAGGGTGGCGTGGGTGTCCGATGGGTCGCGCGAGAGGGCGCCGGTGGGGCTGGCTTCGAACAGGGCGCCGTCGTCGCCCGCGAAATAGGCGCGGTCTTCGCGCGGGCCGACCAATGTTGCGTGCAGCGACGCGCCGTCCGCACTGAGCTCGCGCCAGGTGCCCTCGTGCGTGCGCAGGAGCAACGCGCCGGGGCCGGCGGCGGAGCCGAGCGTGGCGCTGTGGCCGAGCGAGACGCTCTCCAGAGCGCTGGCCGCGCGGTGCTCGAGCTCGAAGGTTTGGGCGCCGTCGCGGCTAACCCAGAGCGCACCCGTCGAGTCGACCGCGAGTGCCAAGCCGCCCTCGGCGTCCAGCGCGATGTCGTAGAGGTCGCCCGCTCCGTTCAAGGTGGCGCTCACGAAATGCCGTCCGAAGTCGGTCGAGCGCAGCACGAGGCCGCGGTCGCCCACTGCGACGAGCAGCGTAGCTCCTTCGGTCGTCGCAGTGCCGCGCAGCGCGCCATCGCTCTGGAGCGCGACGCGCGTCCAATGTTCGCCGCCGTCGCGGGTGGTGAGCAGCGTGGCGCCGTCGCCGACGGCGAGCCCGACTTCGGACCCGTCGCTCGCGAAGGCGAACGAGATCGCGCGCAGCGTGCTCGTCACCCCCGAGTCTTGTGCCGGCCACGACCAGCCGCCGTCGCGCGTGTGGCCGATGAAGCCGCGTGCACCGACGGCCCAGCCGACCTCGTCGTCGATGCAGCTCACGGCGAACAAGTCTCGATCGCCGATCTTGCGCACCTCCCAGGAGCGGTCGTCGAAGGTCTCGAGCAATGTGCCACCATCTCCTACCGCGGCTTTCCAACCGGATGTGGGTGGTTTGGTCGTGCTGCCGCCGCTGCTGGTGCTGGGTTTCTTGTCGCCGCCGTCGCTGCTGCAGCCAAGGGCTGAAAGCAGCGCGCAGAAGCACGCAATGGTGGTTGCCCTCATGGACCAAGGATACGCCCGCGCGCTATTGCTGGCGAGGCGAGGGGAGTCTATCGTGCCCCTCGATGCGTCGAGTCGTGTTCGCCGGTGTCGTGGGGCTCTGCCTGCTGCCCGCAGCCGCCAGAGTCGCCCTGGCGGCAGATCGCGAGGTCGTGAAGCCCGCGGCCGCCAATGAATCCGCGCACATCAAGCCCGCCGCCGAGCGCAATCTGGCGGGTGCAGAGCGCCCGACCATAAAAAAGAAGGCGGAGCAGAAGGCGCAGGCGTCGCGCGGCGCGCGCGTCAGCCTGCAGATTCCGGAAAAGCTACGCAAGGTGCTGGCCGCCAAGATCGACCGCCGCATCGAGCGCAACATCGCCGATAGCAAGCAGCTCCGTTACGAAGCCATGGGGCTGCTCGAGAAGTTCATCAACGAGTCTCCGGCGGACACGCCCGAAATGCCCGAAGCGCTCTTGCGCATGGGCGAGCTGGAGTGGGAAGACGGCCGCGACAAGTTCCTCGAAGAGTTCAAGCGTTGGGAAAAAACTCCGGCCGATCAACGTAACGATCCGCCTACGCCCAACTACAGCAAGCCGCGCGCACGCTTCCTGCGCGTGCTCAAGAACTACAAGAGCTTCTCGCAGTACGACCTGGCGCTCTACGTCGACGGCTTTTTGGCCAACGAAGAGGGCAAGTTCGGCGACGCGCTCGGCCGCTTCAACAAGATCATCGAGTGGTTCCCGAAGAGCCGCTTCATTCCGGACGCCCACATGGTGCGTGCCGAATACGAGTTCACCAAAGACGCCCCCAACTACGAAACGGCCTACCGCGAATACGAAGAGGTACTGAAGTTCAAGGACAGCGACCTCTACGATCTCGCGTTGTTCAAGAGCGCATGGACGCTGTGGCGCCTCGGCCGCACCGAAGAAGCCGCCCAGCGCTTCCTGAAAGTGTTTCAAGCGACGGAAGACGGGCCCCACACCAAAGGCAAGAGTCGGCAAGAGCTCGACGAGCTGCAACAAGAGGCGCTCAAGAACCTCGTCGCGGTGTTCGTAGAGGACGAGAACAACAGCGCCGAGGACATGTTCAAGTTCCTCGTCAAAGCCGGTGGCGACAAATTCGCCGGTCGCATCGTGCGCGCACTGGCGGAAGCCTTTTACGAGCAGTCACACTACGAGCGCGGCATCGAGGCCTATCGGCTGCTGATCAAGCTCGAGCCGACGAACCCGGACTGCAATGACTTCATGCTCAAGATCGCCCAGGGCCACTCCACGCTCGAGTCGTGGAAAGACCTGGAAGCCGACTACAAGCTCACGGTGAAAGACTACGTGGCTCCGCTGCAAGAGCCCGGTAAGCCCAAGCCGCCCGGCTCCGGCTGGGCGCAGGTGCAAACGGCGGCGACGCTCACCGCGGCCGAGAATGCGACCGAAAAGCAGATCCGCGAAGACGCGGTCGGGCTGCACGCCAAGGCGCAGGCCGACAAGACGAGCAAGGGCGAGTACGCCGCGGCGGCCGGCCTCTATCAGGTTTACTTGTCGCGCTTCGGCAAGCGGCCCGAGGCGTACGACGTCAACTACAACCTGGGCGAAATCAATTTTTACCATCTGAACAACGCCGCCGGTTCGGCAGAAGCGTACCTGGCGGCCGTGCGCATGAACCCGAAGGGACCGCTCTCGCGCACCGCGCTCTACAATGCTTTGGCTGCGCTCGAGGTCGCGCGCGCCGCCGAGTTCGAAGCCGCCAAGGCCGCCGGCAAGAAGCAAGAAGAGACGCCGACGGATCGAACGCTCACCGAGGCGATGGAGCTCTACATCAAGACTTATCCGACGGATAAGCAGATCCCCGAGCTGCTATTTCGCCAGGGCAAGCTCTACTACGACTACCAGGTGTACGATCCGGCGGTGCGGCAGTGGGGCCTCTTGCTCGAGAAATATCCGCACGACAAGTACGCGGGCGGCGCTGGCGAGCTCATCCTCGATTCGTTCAACAAGAGTCAGGACTACGCCAACATCGAAACGTGGGCGCGCCGCTTGAAGAGCGCGCCGTCATTTCAAACGCCCGAGCAGCAATCGCGCCTCAATAATCTGATCGTCGGCGCCGTCTTCAAGCAGGGCGAATCGCTGGCCAACAAGGGCGAGCACGGCAAGGCCGCCGAGGCTTATTTGCGCGCTGCCAAGGAATTTCCGAAAGAGCAGCGCGCTGCGCAAGCGGCCGTCAATGCCGAGGTCGAGGCCCGGCGCGCGGCCGATCTCACGACGCTCTCGGCCGCGGCCAAGATCCTCGTCGACAATCACCGTCAACGAGACGAAGCGGCCGAAGGCGTTTGGATCGCGGCGACCACGTACCAAGAAGTCGGCTTGTTCAGCGAGGCCGCCAATTACCACGCGGTGATCGCCGACAGCTGGCCGAAGAGCTCGCACCACAAAGACGCCGCGTACAATGCCGTGCTCTTGCGCACCACCGTAGGCGAGCACGACAAGGCCATCGAGAGCGGCCAAAAATTCAAGAAGTATTACCCCCGCGACGAGAGCGCGGACGAAGTCACCTTCTTGATGGGCAAGGCGCACGAGAAGGCGAACAAGAAGGCCGAAGCGGCCGCGCTCTACGACGCCTACTCGCGCAGCGCGCGCAGCGTCGGCAGCCAGATCGAAGCGCTGGTGCGTCTCGCGACCGTCAAGGCCGACGACGAGCGCGCGGCAGCCGGCGCGCTGGACCGCGCGATTCAAATTTACAAGGCGCGCAAGAGCTCGGTCGATGACCGCGGCAAGTACTACGCGGCCAAAGCTCGCTACATGCAGGGCGAAGTGATCCTGAAGAAGTTTCAGGACGTCAAGATCGAGGGCGACGTCAAACAGCTGAAATCGCGGCTGAAGACCAAGAGCGAGCTGCTGAAGAAAGCGGCCGAAACCTTCCTCTCGACCGCCGAAATCGGCGCTGCCGAGTGGACGACGGCCGCGCTGTACCAGATTGGCGTGACCTACGAGTCGTTCTCCAAGGCGCTGCTCAACTCGCCGCCGCCGGCCAACCTCAACGCCGACGAAAAAGAGCTGTACCAGCAGTCGATCGACGAGTTCGTGGTGCCGATCGAAGAGCGCAGCTTGGAAGCCTACGAGAGCGGTTGGCACAAGGCCATCGAGCTCGGCATCTTCAACTCGTGGACGGCCAAGATGCGCGAAGCGCTCGGGCGCTTGAACTCGGAGCTCTATCCGCCCCTGAAGGAGCAAGGCTTCGAGATCCGTTCGCAGGGACCGGCGCAGCTGCCGCCGCTCATCGACGCCACGCGCCGCGGCACGGGTGGGCGCAGCGATAAGTTTCTGCTGCCTTCTGCGGACGCGAAGGAAGACGCGAAAGCGAAGCCCGACGCGAAGAAGGAGGAGAAGAAGTGAGAAGCACGGTTCTCCTCGTAGCGATCGCGTGCGCTTTGGGCGCCTGCGGTAAGTCGCAGCAAAAGGTCGAGGCGCCCACGCTGGCGCCCGCGAATCCGGTGGCTCTTGGCAAGATGGTGCAGGGCGTGCAGGCCGCCAAAGACGCGTCGGGCAAAGACCGCGCGATTGGCCTGCTCGAAGAAGCGGTGAAAGCCGACAGCGCACTCTGGGAGGCGCACTACAATTTGGGCATTTTGCTGGCCGACAAAGGCGACCTCGGCACGGCGGAGCGGCATTTGGCGACCGCCCAGCAGCTGGCGCCCAACGCCGAAGACGTCGCGGTGGCCCTTTCCGAGGTGCGGCGCCGCCGGGGAGATGCCCAGGGTGCGGTCGACGCGCTGCAACCGTTCGTCAAAGAAAACCCGGGTGCCAGCTACGCCCCCGTCGCGCTGATTGGCGCGCTGCGCGAGAGCGAGAAGGTGGACGAAGCCATCGCACAGGCGCAGCAGGTGTTGGTGCGCCACGCCAAGGATCCGCGCGCCCTGGCAGAGCTCGCGCTCTCCTACCTCGACAAGGGTGAGCTCGATACGGCCGAGCTGCTCAGCGAAGAAGCGCTCAAGGCCGATACCAAGAGCGCGCTCGCCGAGCGCACCGCCGGCCTGATCAAGCTGAACCAAGGCGACGATGCCGTAGCGTTTCGCCATTTCGCGCGCGCCACCGAGCTGGACCCGAAAGACACCACCGCGCGCCTCAACGTCGGCACCGTGCTCTTGCAGGCAGGCGTTTACGACAAGGCCGCCGAACAGTTCCGCGCTACGCTCGAAAGCGAGCCCGACAACACCGCCGCCGCGCTCGGCCTCGCCGCGGCGCGCCGCGCCCAAGGTAAACGCGACGAGCCCGGCCCCTACCAAGAAGCGGAAAAGCTCATCAAAGGCGTGCTCGAGCGCGAGCCCCAAAACCTGGACGCAACCTACAACCTGGCTGTCCTCTACTCCGACTTCCTCAAACGCCCCGCCGACGCCGCCCCGCTCTACCAACGCTTCCTCGACGGTGCGCCCAAAGGACATCCTGCGCGAGCCGAAGCGGAGAAGGCGGTCGCGGCGTTGAAGAACCAGAAGTAGAGGGGGGTGGGGCCGAGGGCTGAGGGCCGAGGGCCGAGTTCCGAGTTTCGAGCTCCGAGCTCCGAGTTCCGATGGCCGAAGTTCGATGGCCGAGTTTCGAGGGCCGAGTTTCGATGGCCGAAGTTCGATGGCCGAAGTTCGATGGCCGAGTTTCGATGGCCGAGTTTCGAGTTTCGAGTTCCGAGTTCCGAGTTCCGAGGATTGGGTGCGGGGACTGTTAGCGAATTTCTTGCAGGGTGCGGCCGTTCGTGAGCTTCCAGAGCATTGCGAGGATGCGGTCGAGTAGCTCGAGCGCGGCCGCGGCGTCAGTGTCGGCGATGAGTTGCCATTGGATTGCCAGACGCAGCGCGGCGCGTGTCTCGTTGGCGCTGCCTCTGGCAGTGACGAAGCGGGCCCGCTGATTGCCCATCTCCACTCCGCGCGCCTCCTCGATGTCGAGAGCGATGCTGTTCGCTGCGCGTACGAGCTGATCCGCGAGTGCGCGATCACGGCCCCGAACGCGCGCGACGAGCGGCCTCAGTTCTCCGACCAACGCGAAGCTCGCCTCCGAAACGTGAAATCCCATTCCATCCTATCGGCCGGCGCTGCCTCGAGTTGCGCGTTCATCCGGAGAGCCTTTGCCCCCAACCGGAGTCGCCTCTGGGCCCCTCGACCCTCGAAGCTCGGAGCTCGCCGCCCGGGCCAACGGGCCGGGCGGAATCTCGGCCCTTTGTCCGCCTTGTGTTACGGTACCCGCGATGTTCTCCCGTGGTTCCAAGGCTCCGGCCGCGATCGCACTGATCGCGTCGTTTTTGGGCCTGATTTTCGCGTCAAATTCGACGCTCGACTACGCCGCTCACCTCGATCGGCGCCTGCACGATGTTCACTGTAGCTTCATTCCAGGCGCTCCGGCGGTGGCCGAGGCCGAAGCTTGCCGGGCCGCCATGTACAGCCCGTACTCGGCGCTGCTGAAGGACCAGTACTGGGGCGGCGTGCCGATCTCGTTGTTTGGCCTGGGCGCGTTCTGCTTCTTCGCCGCCTTCTCGCTGTACGTGCTCATGTCCGGCGAGCGCACCTCGCGGCGCACGCTCGGCTTCTTCGCGCTGACCGGCGTGACACCACTTTTGGTGTCGTTGCTGATGCTGACGATTTCGCTCACTCAGCTCGGTCAAGTTTGTAAGACGTGCGCGGGCATCTACATCTCGAGCGCCTTGTTGGCGTTCGGTTCGGTCAGCGCCTGGCTCGCGGCGCGCAGCGACGGCTCGCGCCCGACCTCTTCGTTGGCGCTCGTGGCGGCCTGGCTCGCAGCGTTGGCCGTGACCACGTTGGTGCCGGCCATCGTATACGCGGCGAGCGTCCCCGATCAGCGGCCCTACATCACGCAGTGTGGCGAGATCAAGGTTGCGAAGATCAAGGGCGACAGCCCCGTGAAGATCCACGGCGTGCGCGCGATCCAGCCCGCCATCTTGTTCGAGGACCCGCTGTGCCCGACTTGCAAGGCCTTTCACGATCGCCTGGTGACCGAGAACATCATCGAAAAGCTCGATATCGAGCTGTACTTGTTCCCGCTCGACAGCGAATGCAATTGGATGCTCGATCATCCGCTGCACCCCGGAGCCTGCATCGTGGCCAAAGCCGTTTTGTGCGGCGAAGGCAACTCGCGACAGGTGCTCGAATGGGCGTACGCCGAGCAAGAATACCTGACGCGCGCCGGCAAGGCGGGCGATAACGTGCTGCGCGCCGCCATCAAACAGCGCTGGGGTGAGGGGCTGCTCCGCTGCGTCGACGATCGCAAGACCGACGTGCGCCTGAACAATCACCTGCACTTCGCCTCCGAGAACAACATCCCGGTGTCGACCCCGCAGGTGTACCTCGGCAAGCGCCGCCTGTGCGACGAGGATACCGACCTGGGCCTCCGCTTCACGCTGGGCCAGCTCGCGCCGGAGGTGCTCAAATGACGCAAGCCATGGATCCCACGCCTCCGCCGGGTTCCGGGGCCGGGGTCGGCGCGGCCGCGAAGGCGGCCCTGGTCGGCCTGGCTGCGGGCGTCGTGCTGACGGCTGGCGCTGCGCTCATGGTGCGGAGCTGGACGGCCAGTGCCGCGGAGCGCCTGGTCGAGCCCGAGAAAGAGAAGCCGAAGGTTGCGATCGCCGATCAGGCCGAAGTGGCCTACTGCACGCCGCAATTCAAGCAGGTGCTCGAGCGCGTGCTGCACTCGTGCGGTTTGTCGGGTGAGGGTGAGGGCGCACGCCGTGGCTGCAAGCCGGCTGACGTGAAGACCTTCGCCTCCATCAGTGACGACGATTTCAACGCGCTGTTCACGCCGCTCAAAGATCGCGGCGGCGTGATCATGTTCGACGAAGGGCGCGACGAGCTCGACGACAAGGCCAAAAAGCTACTGGAAGAGCGCTGGTACGACCGCAAGGGTGCTCGTTATTTCTTCGTGGTCGCGCGCGCCTCCAAGACCGGCAGCCAGAGCAAGAACAACGCGCTCTCGCACCGCCGCGCCAACTCGGTCATGCTGTTTTTGACCCAGCTGGCGAACGATCCCGAGATCGAGAAGAAGGTCGGCCTGCTCTGGCTCGGCAACGAGTTCGCGCAGCTCTCGAAAGAGTATTGCGGCTGGCCCAACTCGCGCCCCGACGAAAAGTGCGACGAAGAGCCGATCAACCGCAGCGCCTTCGTCTCCTGGGTGGACTGCCGGCTATGAAGCAGAAGCTCATCTTCACCTGGTGCCTGTGGACCCTGGCGCTCGTGGCGTGCGAGTCGCCCGAGAAGAAACCGACCGTCACGCTCGAGCGCAGCCAGATCGTCGAAGCCAAGCCGGGCGATGCGGTCACCGCGAGCGCGGCGCCAGTGGTACCGGTCGTGGCGAGCTCCGCGCCCAAAGCGGCGGCTCCGCGCGTGCTGTGCGCCGGTCAAATGTCGAGCGCCGGTCGCGCTGTGCCGAAGAAGCCGATTTCGCAAAACGTGGCCAGCGGCGAGGCGGCGCTGCCCGAATCTCTGCCACTCGGCGGCGGCTACACTTGGGTGAACTTCTGGGCTGCCTGGTGCGCCCCCTGCAAGGAAGAGATCCCGCGACTTTTCAAGTTCCAGCAAGAGCTGGTCAAGTCGTCGCCCAGCTTCAGGCTCAGCTTCGTCTCGCTCGACGACGATGAGCGGCAGCTCGCGAGCTTCTTGTCGGCGCAGTCGCCGAGCGGCTTGCGTCGCTCCTACTGGCTCAAAGACGGCAAAGAGCGCGAAGACTGGCTGAAGGCCGCCGGTCTCGACGTCGATCCCGAGCTGCCGTTTCACCTGCTTTTCGACCCGAAGGGCAAGCTGCGCTGCGTCGTGAAAGGGGCTCTGGAAGACTCCGACCTCGCCTCGCTGAAGGCGCTGGTCTCACCTTAGAGGGGCGCGGATCTCTCCTCACTCAAATCGCCGGTCTCACAGTAAACCTTCACATTACACGGTGTAAAAGGCACAGTTCCACTCGACTGTGGAACGGTGTGGAACCAAGACCAGAGTCCGGTTAATCTGGTTCCACACCTATGACCACCGCCCGTCGTCCCGACATCGCTGAAGTCGCCAAGCACGCCAAGGTCAGCAAGAGCACCGTCTCGCGCGTCATCAACGGCGGCTATGCCAGCGCGGAGGTCCGCGCGCGTGTGGCGAAGGTCATCCAAAAGCTCGGCTACACGCCGTGGACGACGGCGCGCAACTTCTCGCTCGGTCGCGCCGGCTCCTTCGGCCTGGTCATGGAAGACAGCCAGAACGAGTGGATCACCCAAATCTTGGGCGGCATCGAAGAAGAGCTGACCAGCAAGCACATCTCGCTCCTGGTCGGCAGCTTGGTGCTGCGTGGCACCTACGACTCGGCCACCGTCACGTCTTGGATCCGCGAGCACCGGGTAGACGGTCTAATCTTCGCACGCCCCGGCAAGCGCGAAAAGCCGCTGATCGAAGCCGCACGTAAGGTCAAGCTGGCGATCGCGCTGATCACGCCGGACGAAGCCTTCAAAGGTGGTGCCGTGCTGCGCAGCAACAACGTGGACGCCGGTCGCGAGATCGCCGAGCACCTGTACGAGCTCGGGCACCGCCGCATCGCCTACTTGGGTGGTCCGGAGGATTCGCTCGACAGCCGGCAGCGCGCGCAAGGCTTGGAAGAAGGCCTGGCGGTGCGCCGCATCAAGATCCCGCCGCAGCACCTGATTTTCGCGCCGCGCTACCACCTGCAAGAGGGCGTAGCCTTCGCCGAAAAATGGGTGAAGATGCCGCGCCCGCGCGCCCCTACGGCCGTGGTCTGCGCCAACGACGTGATGGCGCTCGGCTTCATGCGCACGCTGCAGACGCACGGCGTCTCGGTACCCAGAGACGTGTCGGTCGTCGGTTACGACGACGTGCCGGCCGCTAGCTTGTTCTGGCCGGGCCTGACCACGGTGCGCCAGCAGATGCGGGCCATGGGCTCGGCCGCATGCCGCTCGCTGATGGCGCAGATGAACGGCGAGTCGCAAGACCGCTCGGTGCTCGAGTTTCCGATGGACCTGGTCGTGCGCCAGAGCACGGGTCCGTCTTCGGACAAGAAGGCTTGAGCAAGCGCGGTCGCGGACGAGAGCCGCACGCTTCGAACCCGCGCGCCCCCGAGCGACGAGGACCTGCGCCGGCACAGCGGCGGGACGAGCGGCCGCGCGCGCCGCGTGATCCGTCGGCGCTGCTCTTGCCAGAAGCGCTCGCGGGGCGCCTGGAGGCTGGGCACCCTTGGATCTACCGCGACCACGTGCCGGAACGCTTTCGCGCCGCGGCCGGCGATTTCGTGCGCGTGGAGTGCGGGCGCTTCCGTGGCTGGGCCTTGTGGGACGCCGAATCGCCGATCGCGCTACGCGTTTTTTCGCGCCGCGAGAAGCCGGATGCCGCATGGGTGAAGGCGCGCGTGGAAGAAGCCTGGGCGCTTCGAGCCCAGCTGCTGCCGCCGCGCACGAACGCCTTTCGCCTGCTGTTCGGCGAGGGCGACGGCTTGCCCGGTATCGTGGTCGACGTTTACGCGGGCTTTGCGGTGCTGGTCACGTATTCGTCGGCGCTCGGGCAGGTGCGCGACTGGGTGGCTCAGGCTCTGGCCCAGCGTTCGGAGATTGTCGGGGTTTGCGAGCGCGTGACGCGCCGCAAAGAGCGCGCTTCGGAGCTGCGACAGCTCAGCGGAGCGGCACCTCCCGAAGTACTGCTCGTCGAAGAGCACGGGCTCAACTACGAAGTCGATTTCGAGGCCGGCCAGAAGACGGGGTTGTTTCTCGACCACCGCGAGAACCGCCGGTATTTGCGCGAGCGCGCCCGAGGCAAGCGCGTGTTGAACCTGTTTTCGTACACCGGCGCATTTTCGGTGTCGTGCGCTGCGGGCGGCGCCGAACACGTCACGAGCGTGGACATCGCCGCTCCCGCTATCGAAGCAGCAGGCCGCAACATCGCGCACAATGGACTGCCGCCCGGCGTGCACGAAGGCGTGGCGCGAGACGTGTTCGAATTTTTGGAGAGCGCCCGCGCGCAGGGCAAGCGCTGGGACCTGGTCATCGCGGACCCGCCGAGCTTTGCCAGCTCGCGCGCAGAGCTGTTCGGCGCGCTACGCGCTTACAAGAAGCTGCACGCAGCCGCTCTCTCGGTGCTCGAGACCGGGGGCCTCTACGCCGCCGCGAGCTGCACCGCACAGGTTTCGCCCGATGCTTTCCGTCAAACCTTGGCCGAAGCCGCCGCTCGCGTCGAACGCCGCCTCACCGTGGTTCACGAAGCCGCCCACGCCCCGGATCATCCGTATGGCGTTGGGCATCTGGAGGGCAGGTATTTGAAGTTCGTCCTGTCGCGGTCCCTGCCGTGGGCTTAGAAGCTGACGGCGGCGGCGTGACGGCCCTCTCTCAAACCTTCTTGTACTCCTCCACGAATTCCCAATCGGCGATGATGTGCTTCTTCAGCATCAGGGAGAGCAGCGCGGAGAAGAGCGCTTCCCAGCGCACGTTTTCTCCGAGAATTTCGCTGGCGTCGGCGCCGTGCGAGAGCGCGCGCAGAGCGGCGGTGAGGTCGCGCGCAGTGAGCCCTTCGGAGCCGGCGGGACCTTCCTTCACGGGCGGGTCGCTGGGCAGGCGCTTCTTGGCCGCGGTTGGCTTGGCCGGCAGATTCACCTTGGTGCCGTCGAGCAAGGTGAGCGTGACCATGCGCGGGCCCTTGCCGCGGCGAGGCATCGGGATCTCGTGCGCCTCGATCGTCGGATAGCTTTCGGGGCCTTCGAGGGACTCCGTTTCGACCTTGGGCTTCGTGGTTGCAGCCGCGCGCGCTGGAGCTGGCTCGGCTAGCGCAGGGGCGGGTAACTCGGCGATGGTCGGTGCCCCGTCCGTCGACGGCGCCGCCAGCGGAGCGCTGGGGTTCAAGCGCTCTTGCGTGATGCGATCCGCGTCCGCTTCCGCCACCGCTTCCGAGAGCGACGACGCGTCTTTACCGGCGTCGTAGTAGGCGTGAATCGCGGAGCGAATGTCCGTGGGCGGCGCGATCATGGCGCGCACCGGCAGCCCCGAGAACTGCGACACCTCCGCCTGCGCTTTCTCGTCGCTCGGATCGTCCATCGCCACGTACAGCGTTTGGCCGAGGCCGCGCACTTTGCGCACGAAAATCGGGACCAGGCAGTAGCGCTCGGCCAGCTCTTGGCTGACCAGATTCAGCAGCTGGCGCGAGAAATCGATGTGGTACAGCGACACCCACGGCACGCTGAGCTGCTGGCTCAAAATCTGGGTGACCTGGGTCTCGCTCACCAGCCCGCCTTCGACCAACAGCGTACCGATGCGGCGGCCGTCGCGCTTCTGCAGGGCCAGCATGTCCTCGAGCTGCTGCCGGGTGATGATCTGCGCCTCGACGAGGAGCTCTCCGAGCCTGACACGCGCCGTAGCCATATCCGTCAATCCTAGCCTTACCCCCGAAACCCGGCCACTTTCGGCCAAAGAGCCGCGTCTACCGCACCGGAACGCAGCGTTTGAGGCCGGGACCCCAGCGCCACGCGGCAGCCGGGGTCGGTGTAGGTTCGGCTACGGGCGTCTGACGACAAGAAGGCTAGCGGATACGGCTCGCTCGGATAGAATGGCGATCCTCCGGATTTGTTTCGGATCGTCCCTTGGTGAACGCTCAGGCCCAGTCCGCCCTTCGAACCTGCCCGCACTGCGGGGCCAGCTGTGCGAGCGAGCACCAGTATTGCCCCGCGTGCGGCTTCCCGATTGGCACGATGGGCTCGACCACCGACGACAAATTCGTCGGTAAGACGCTGCCCGGCGGGTACCACATCCTCGACCTGATCAGCGTCGGCGGCATGGGTCGGGTCTACCGCGCCGAGCAGAGCGCGCTGGGCCGCACCGTCGCGGTCAAGATCATCCACCCGCACCTGCTTTCGGACGAAAACTCCGCGCTGCGCTTCATCACCGAGGCGCGCGCGGCGAGCCAGCTCAACCACCCCAACTCCATCGCGGTCTTCGACTTCGGTCGCACGGACGACGGCCAGCCCTACCTGGTCATGGAGTTCTTGCGTGGCAAAGATCTGGCCCGCGTTGCGTACGAGGAAGGACCGCTCGGCTTCTCGCGCATCGTCGACGTGTTGCGGCAAACGCTCGCGGCGCTGAGCGAAGCGCACGAGCTTGGCATCGTGCACCGCGATTTGAAGCCGGAGAACATCATCTTGGAGCCGCTCCGGCGTGGCGGCGACTTCGTCAAGGTGGTGGACTTCGGGCTCGCCAAGCTGCGCGCCGACGCGCAGGCGCCGAGCGTCACGAGTCCCGGCATCGTGTGCGGCACGCCCGATTACATGGCGCCCGAGCAGGGGCGCGGCGATCCGATCGATGGCCGCAGCGACTTGTACGCGATGGGCGTGATCTTGTTCCAGCTGCTCACCGGGCGGCTGCCGTTCGAAGCCGACAGCCCGACGCAGGTGGTCATGATGCACATGACCATTCCGGTGCCGGATCCGCGTCAGGTCGCGCCCGAGCGCAACATCCCCGAGCCGCTCGTGCAGGTGGTGAACAAGGCGCTCGCGAAGGACGCGAAGAAGCGCTACCAGGACGCGATCGAGTTCGCCGAGGCGCTGAAGAGCGCGCTGGCGCTGGCCGAGAGCGTGCCGCCCGACCAGCGTATGTCGCTGCCGCCGATGTCGGTGAGCGCGGCCACGCTGGCTTGCCCGAGCTGCGGCAATCAGGTGCCGTTCGCCAAATTCTGCCTCGAGTGCGGCACTCGCCTACCGCAGCGCGGCCCGCTGCCGGAGCACCACACGCATCCGTCGCTGCCGCTGCCGCTCGTCGCGCGCGACGACGACGTCGCCTGGCTCGAAGATCGCCGGCAACAGGTGCGCGGCGCGCTGATGGGCGCGCGCCTGGTCGGCGAGCAAGGCGCCGGCAAGACGCGGCTGATGGCCGAGCTGTTGGCGCGCGCCAACTCGGACGGCGACCTGGTCGCGATGACCGGCCCGGATCCGTACCACGCCGAAGTCGCCGGCTACGCGCTGCGCGCGGCGATCGAAGCGCTGGCCGGCTTGTCGGAGATGGAGATCAGCGAGTTGGCGTTCGAAGACGCGACTCCCGACGCCGAGGCGGGCCTAGTCGAGCTGTTCGACTCCACGCCCAAGCGACACGACATCCGCTCGCCGCACGAGCGCCGGCTCGGCCTGGCCGAGGGCTTGCGCTGGGCGCTCACGCGCGCCGCCAAGCGCTCCAAATCGGGGCGCATCGTGCTCGCAATCGACGATTTGCAGCGGGTGGACGGCCCGAGCCGTAATGCTTTCGCCGACGTGCTGGGCGAGCCGCCGCGGCTCTCGGCACTGTTCCTGGCCTCGCATACGCCCGGCTTCGAAGCGGGTTGGGGCGCCGAGGCCGCCGCGCGCATCTTGCCCGGCTTGCCGCCGCCCGCCGTGTCCCGTCTGCTGCGTCCGAGCAGCACGCGCTCGCGCGCCGACGACACCGGTCGCGGCGTGCTACCAATGTACGTGGAGCAAGTGCTCCGCTACACGCAAGAAGGCGGCAGCGATCCGCCAGCGCGTCTGGCTGACTTGGTCGCCTTGCGCGTGGATACGCTCGATCCGGCTGCTCGCCGTACCCTGCAGGCGCTTGCCGTGATGGGCGATCAGGTCAAGCCCGAGGTCGCCTCCGAGATCCTGCGCGGAGAGAACGTCGAAGGCACTCTGCCCGAGCTGCGCAAGGCCGGCATGATTTCGACTCAAGACGGCCGCATCTCCACCTCGCACCCGCTGCTGCGCGACATCGTGCTGCTCGGCATCCCGGCCGCCGTAAAGAAAGACCTCCACAGCCGCGCGCTGCGCGCTTGTGAGCGCCTGGCCGCGCCGATCGAGGCGCGCGCTCAGCACGCCTACTATGCGGGCGATTCGTTTCAGGCTCTGCTGCTGCTCGAGCAAGTCGCCGAGCGCGCTGCCGCCCGCGGCGACACCGCGACGGAAGTGCTCGCGCTGCGCCGCGGTCTCGAGATCGCGCGCCAAGAAATTTCGCGTGGCGAGCTCGACGACCCACTGCGTGCTGTCTTGATCTTCGGGCGAAAGCTGGGCGCGTCGCTCACGCGCGCGGGCAACTTTGCCGATGCAGAAGGCGTGCTGCGCGAAGCGCTGGACGTCGCAGGTCCCAGCGGCACCGATCGCGCTCGGGTGCTTTCGGCGCTCGCGCACGTTGCTCACGGCCGGCGTCGCTCGTCGGAGGCCATGGGCTATATCGATCAGGCGATTGCCGTCGCGCGGGAATCCGGCGCCAACGATTTGGTGAACGCCTTCGCCGATACCCGCCGCGCCTGGGCGTCCTAACCGCCACACCCGCGGGTTTTCAGTCGTTTATCCCGCAGCTGCAGGGAAGTTTTGCTCGCAAGTCGGGGGGAGTGCGGCTAAAACGGTGATTGGCTCCGGTCAGGGAGCCGGTGCTGGACCAGCCGGCCTAGCACAGGGACTTGCGGGGCCAAGGCGTAAGTCTGGCCGCGTCGTGCAAGGGACTTTGATGAGCGAAGCGAAGCCAGAGCATCGCGACCGCAAAAGCCGTTCAGGCCCGAGCAGCGGCTCGTTCAAGGTTGCGCGCGTAGAGGTGCAAGAGCTGGCCGCGCTGGCCGGGCCCGACGTGGTCGGCTCCGCGGGCGCCGATTTACTCAGCGACGAGCTGCTCGTCGAGCGCACCCTGCGCGGAGAGCCTGGTCATTTCGATTTGCTCATGCGCCGCGGAGCCGCGCGCCTCTATCGCATCGCTCGTGGCATCGTCGGCAACGCTTCTCGCGCCGAGGACGTCGTGCAGGCTGCGTTCGTGCAAGCGTACGAAAACCTGGCGAGCTACGACCGCAAGCTCCGCTTCAACGATTGGCTGAGCCGCATCGCCGTTCATGGCGCGCTCGCCAGCTTGCGTCGCGCGTCGTATATGCCGCCGGTCGAGCGTCGCCGGCAGCTGGAGCTCGTGCGCCAGCTCGAAGACGCCGTCGATCAACTACCCGAGCCCTTCCGTGTCGCCTTCACTTTGTGTGTGCTCGACGGCATGGTGCCGTCGGATGTCGCCCAGTCGCTCGGCGTCAACGTCGAAGAGCTGCAACACGCCGCGTTTCGTGGACGCCTGCGTGTGCGCCGGCAACTGGCCATGCGCTTCGACGACGTCGAGTCGCGCGCCTTCGGGCTCGACTTGGCGAATGCCGACGCGATCTTGAACCGCGTGCGGCGCCGGCTCGGCCTGGAGTCGGGCGAAGCTCAGCGGTAGCGCGTGACCGCCTTGGGCGGCGCGTCACGCCAGCGCGAACCCGCGGCTACGGCGGCTGGTGCGGCCACGCGGCTCGATGCGTGCAGGTCCGCCTGCGCCGTGACAGCTGCGAGCAGGAGCGCATTTTTCAGCCGCTGGGGCTCGTCGTCCGTCGTGCGTGTGAGCTCGGCGGCGTGGCTCTCCACGAACGTCGTGTCGTAGTCGCCCGCGATGACGCGCGGGTGCGCGATCAGCCGCTCGAGCAGCTCCAGATTCGTGGCCACACCCAGCACCGTGTATTCACCGAGCGCGCGCGCCAGCCGCGCCAGCGCTGCTTCGCGGGTTTCGGCCCACACGCACAGCTTGGACAGCAGCGGGTCGAACTCTGGGCTCACCCACGAGCCGGATTGCACGCCGCTGTCGTCGCGCACGAAGGGGCCCGAAGGCGCGCGCAAGTACTCGACGCGCCCCGGCGCCGGCATGAAGCCTTGGGTCGGATCTTCGGCGTACACGCGCGCCTCGATCGCGACACCGCGGCGCTCGACGTGATCGAACGACAGCTTGGCGCCGTCGGCCACGCGCACCATCTCCTGCACCAAATCGACGCCGGTGATGAGCTCGGTGATCGGATGCTCGACCTGCAGGCGCGTGTTCATCTCGAGGAAGTAGAAGCTCTGGTCGCGCCCCAACAAGAATTCGAAGGTACCGGCCGAGTGGTAGCCGATGGCGCGCGCGCCGGTCAGGGCGACCTGGCACATCGCCTCGCGCGTCGCCGGTGCCAGCGCGGGGCACGGTGTTTCTTCGATGATTTTCTGGTGCCGGCGCTGCAGCGAGCAGTCGCGCTCCAGCAAATGCAGCAGGTTGCCATGGCGATCTCCCAGCACCTGGATCTCGACGTGGCGAGCGCCCACGATGGCCTTCTCGATGTAGACGCTGCCGTCACCAAACGACTTTTCGGCCTCGCTGCGCGTCCGCTCCAGAGCTCGCTCCAGCTCCTGCTCGTCATCCACGCGCCGCATGCCTTTGCCGCCGCCACCCGCCGTGGCCTTGAGCAGCACCGGATAACCGACGCGCGCCGCGCTCGCTTTGGCCTCCGCCAAAGTGTTGGCGGGGCCACCCGGCACGACCGGCACGCCTGCGGCCTGCATGCGCTCGCGAGCGCGCGCTTTGTCGCCCATCTCGTAGATGGCGCTGGCAGGCGGCCCGATGAAGACCAGCCCAGCGCTATCGCATGCTCGGCACAGCTCAGTGCTCTCCGACAAGAAGCCGTAGCCCGGGTGGATGCCCCACGCGCCTGCGCGCTTGGCGGCTGCGACGATGCGCTCGGCATCGAGGTAAGCGCTGCGCCCCTCGCCGATGCGCACGGCTTCGTCCGTGCGTCGCGGGTGCAGCGCGTCGCGATCGGCGTCGGTATAGACGGCGACCGAGGGCAGAGACAGCTCGCGCAGGGCGCGCGCGATACGGACCGCGATTTCTCCGCGGTTGGCGATGAGGACCTTGCCGGCCATGACCCGCCATCGTGCCCGAGCGCGTCCGTCAACTGGGATACAACTAAATAAACGAATAAAAACGAGCTGTTATCTATCGGCTGGGGCGCGCGCCCCGGGGCGCCGGGCTTTGTGCGACCGATTCCTTCCGCTCGGGCTGCTATACAGGCGCGCCCCCCGGGAACGAAACATGGAGTCCGACGACGTCATCACCGTTGGCGAGCTCGATCGTCGCTTGCGTCGCGCGGTAGAGCTGGCGTCCGGCGACTTCTGGATCGAGGGTGAGGTTTCCTCGCTCAAGCGCGCGCCCAGCGGGCATGTCTACTTCACGCTCAAAGACGAGCGCGAAGATGCCGTGATCGACTGCGTGATGTACCGCTTCGACGCGCAGCGCGCGCGCCGCATGCTGGTGGACGGCGCACGCCTGCAGTTGCGAGGACGCGCCACGGTGTGGGCTCCGCGTGGGCGCCTGCAGCTGGTCGGAACGCTGGCGCGCTTGGCCGGCCGCGGCGAGCTGTTGCTCGCGCTCGAGAAACTGAAGGAGAGCCTCGCGCAAGAAGGCTTGTTCGACCCGGCACGTAAACGCGCCTTGCCGAGCGCACCGCGTATCGTCGGCGTGGTGACGAGCGGCTCGGGCGCGGCCTTTCACGATATTCGTACGGTGGCGTTTCGGCGCGGCGGCTTGCGTTTGGTGCTCGCACCCGCGCTGGTGCAGGGCGAGGCGGCAGCGCCCAGCATCGTGGCTGCGCTCGATTTGCTCGAGCGCTACCCAGGGCTCGAGGCGGTGATTGTCGGTCGTGGCGGCGGCTCGGGCGAAGATTTGATGGCCTTCAACGACGAGCGCGTGGTGCGGCGGGTTGCGCGCTGCAAGGTGCCGGTCGTGAGCGCCGTGGGACACGAAATCGACGTCACGTTGACCGATCTGGTGGCGGACGTTCGCGCCGCAACCCCGTCGCAAGCTGCGGAGCTTCTGGTGCCGGATCGCGCCGCACAGCGCGAGGCGCTCTTGCGCTGCGAGCGACACCTGGTGCGGGCGCAGCTGGGGCTGCTGGCCGCCGCCCAGGCGCGGCTGACGCGCGCCGCCAGCCGCGTCAGCGATCCGCGTTTCGTGATCGCCGCGCGCCAGCAAGAGCTCGACGAGCTGGGGCAGCGCATGGTGCGCATCGCACGGCTGCGCCTGCAACGCGGCCAGCGTCTTCAGCAAGAGCTATCGCAGCGGCTCGCGCACCGCCACCCTGAGCGGGTGCTGGCGCGGGCGCGCGCCGACGTGCGCTTGCTGTCCGGGCGCCTGGTGGCGGCCACGCGGCTCGAGCTGAGCCGGCGTCGTAAGGCCTTCGGCGCCGTGGCGGCCGGGCTGCACGCGCTGTCGCCGCTGGCGGTGCTCGGGCGCGGCTACGCCATCACCACGCGCGAAGGCTTGCCGGTGCTCTCGAGCCTCGAGCTCGAGCCGGGACAGGCCGTGCACGTGCGGCTGGCGCACGGCGGCTTTCGCGCCAAAGTCACGCAGGTCGAGGCGCCGGATGACGCTGCGCAAAGCGACGCGCAGCCCGTGAGCGAGGTCCGATCTTGAAATTCGGCCTGATCGGACACCCCGTGGCGCACTCGCTGTCGCCCGTCATTCAGCGCGCGGCGTATCGCGAGCTCGGTGTCTCGCACGAGTACACGCTGCTCGACTGCCCGGCGGAGAGCGACGTGGAGCGGGTGGCGGCGTCGCTGCGCAGCGGAGAGCTGTCGGGAGTCAACGTCACGATTCCGTGGAAGCGCAAGGCGTTCGCGCTGGCCGACGAGCACAGCTCGTTGGCGGCGCAGCTCCAGGTCGCCAACGTGCTGGCGCCGAGCGGCTCGCGCCTGGTCGCGCACAACACCGACGCGCTGGCGCTCGAAGGCGAGTTTCGAGAGCTCGTGGCGACGCCGCGCGCGATCGTGCTCGGCAGCGGTGGAGCGGCCCCAGCCGTGGTCGCGGCGTGTCGGGCCGCTGGTATTCGCGAGCTGTTCGTGTCCGCCCGCCGCTTCGACGCCGCCAAGCCACAAAGCGACTGGCCCAGCGCCGGCGAGCTCGCCGGCCTCGGGGCAAAGCTCCTGGCGTGGCCCGAGAGCAACCCGGCGGCGCGCGCGGATTTCGAGCAAGCATGTGCCGGTGCGGGGCTGGTCGTGCAGTGTACGAGCGCGGGCATGCACGGCGCCGACTCGGGCGAGCCGATCGCGGCGTTGGTGCCGTGGGCGAGCCTGCCCCCAAACGCCCTGGCTTACGACGTCATCTACGCGCCGCTAGAAACGCCGTTCTTGCGCGTGGCGCGTGAGGCCGGCCGCCGCACCCGTCATGGCCTGAGCATGCTGGTCGGCCAGGCGGCGCTATCGGTCGAAATCTGGCTCGGTCAGCGGCCCCCGCTCGAACCACTGCTGCAAGCTGCGCTGGCTGAGCTAGCGTCGCGGGGCCGCACATGAAGCACCGCCCCGCCTGGCTCGGCTCGCGCGACGGCGCCTGGCCGTTCATCGAAGTGAACGGCGCCATCGAACGCGCCGAAGCCGAGTGGCTGCACACCAACGGCGCCGGTGCCTACAGCATGAGCACCATCGCGCTCATGCACACGCGGCGTCACCACGGCGCGCTCGTCGCAGCGCTGCCACCGCCGCTCGGTCGCCATGTGATCGTGAGCCACGCGGATCTCACGCTCACGGTCGAGAGCGAGCGCCGCACCTACCGGCTAGCCACCCACCAATTTCCGGAAGTGGCGCCCACGCCCGGCTACCGCAACCTGCTCAGCTTCGCCCAAGATCCGATCCCGCGCTGGGTGTTTCGGGCCGGTGGCGGCACGCTGGAACGCACCCTATGCCTGGTGCGCGGCGAAAATGCCGTGGTCATGGGCTATACGTGGTCGGGCAGCGGTGCGGCACGCATCAGCCTGCGCCCGCTGATGCCGCTGCGGCCCGTCGATTCGCTGATGCGCGAGCACGGTGGGATGGAGCAGCTGGTCGCGCTGCGCTCGGGCGCGGTAGAGCTGCGGCCCGTCGAGCGCCTGCCTGCCATCTACTTTTCGCACGAGGGCATGTTCATGGGCGGCCCCGACTGGTGGCGTCGCTTCGAGTACCTGGCGGATCGCGGAGAGCACGCCGAGTTCCAAGAAGACATGTGGACTCCCGGCGTGTTCGAGCTGCCGCTCGAGCCGGGCCGCACCTCGTACCTCGTGGTCTCGGTCGGCAAGCTACTCGACCGCCCGCCAGCCGAGATGGTGATGGAGGCATGCGAGGCCATCAGCCGCGAAGCGCTCGGCGATAGTCGACCACCGGCGGTGCGGCTCTTGTCGGTAGCCGCCGAGCAATTCTGTCTCGATCAAGCCAAGCCGCCGATGATCATCGCCGGCTATCCGTGGCTCGCGCCTTACACGCGCGACTTCTTGTTGGCGCTGCCCGGTCTCACGCTGGCGCGCGGTCGCGTCGACCTGGCCGTGCGCGCTTTGCCGACCCTGCTAGCGGCACAGCGTGGCGGCTTTTTGCCCGAATTTCTCGCGCACCCGAGCGAGAATCGCCCCAAGCCGCTGCCCGACGCCACGCTCTGGCTGTACGAGGTGGCGCGCCTGCTCTTGCCGCAACTCGGCCCCGAGCACGCGGCGCTCAAGCGCCAACTCTACGTCGCTCTCGTGCGCAGCTTTGCGCGCCTGCGCAGCAACATCAAGCGCTGGGGCTGGCTCTCGGCGGACGGCTTGCTCGTCAACGGTGGCGAGCACGTCGCGCTCACGTGGATGGACGCTCAGGTAAAAGGCGAGCCAATCACTCCTCGCCGCGGCATTGCCATCGAGCAGCAGGCGCTGTTCACGCAAGCTACCGGCACGCTCGCCACGTTGGCTGACGAGCTCGGCAACCAGCAGCTGGCCGAAGCTTGTCGCGCCGCGGGACTGCAAGCACGAGCCGCCTTCAAGTCGCGCTTCTGGTGCCACGACACGGATTTTCCGTACGACTGCGTGAGCGAGTCGCGCGACGCGCAAGACGCTTGGGTCGACGCCAGCATTCGGCCCAACGCGCTCGTGGCGTTGGCGGTCGATCCGAGCCTGTTCGAAGACTGGCAGGCGCGGGCCATCGTGGCGCGCGTCAAAGCCGAGCTGCTCACGCCGCGCGGCATACGCAGCCTTTCGCCGCTGGACGCGCGCTACCAGTCTCAATTTGCCGGCACCCGTGAGGAGCGCGAGCTGTCCTACCACCAGGGCACGGCCTGGACGCACCTGCTCGGTTTCTACGTGCGCGCTGCGATTCGCCTCGGGCCAAATGACGACGAACTGAGAGACGAGCTGCGCCAGGTCATCGAAGGTGCGCTCGACGGCGCCGTGATCCTCGGCCAAATCGCGCAGCTGGCCGACGGCGACATGCCACACCGCGCGCGTGGCTGCCCCGCGCAAGCCACCAGTGTGGCCGAGCTGATCCGCGCGCTCGTGGTAGACTTGGGCGTGTAAGCGCCTCGGGCGCACCCCTCATGGCCTCACGCGATCTCGCCGAGCTCGGTTACCGCCGCATCGTCATTCTGCTCGTGTCGCTGGTCGTCGTGCCGACGTTCTTGTTGGTGTCGCTGGGCGTCATTCTGCTGTTCTTGGGCGAGGCGCAGCTCAACCTGCTGATGGGCATCTTGGTGATGGCGCTGTCCGGCGCGGCCGTCACGGGCGTGATCTTGGTCTGGGTGTTCGTACGGCGCGAGGCCAGCTTGTCGCGCCTGCAGAGCGACTTCGTGAGCAAGGTGTCGCACGAGCTCAAGACGCCGCTCACCTCGATCCGGCTCTTTTCTGAGACGCTCGCGCTGCGCCGCGGCGACGCCTCCACCGACGAAAAGTGCATCCAGGGGCTTGCGCGCGAGAGCACCCGCCTGCAAGAGCTGATCGATCGCTTGCTGGACTGGGGGCGCATGGAGAGCGGTCGCCGCGAGTTCGTGATCCGCGAAACCGACTTGCGCTCAATCCTCGACAACGCGCTCGACGCCTTCGAAACCTACCGCCACCAGCGCAGCGTGGATCTCACCGTCGACATGCCGCGCGACACGCTGCGCGTCATGGCCGATCGCGGCGCCGTATCCGATGCCCTGCTCAACCTCCTGACCAACGCTTACAAATACGGCGGCGATCCCGTCAAAATCAGCGTCGCGGTCGAAGAGAGCGAAGCGTTCGTAAAAGTCAAAGTCACCGACAACGGCGCCGGCATCCCCGCCGTCGAGCACAAGCGCATCTTCCAAAAATTCTACCGCGTCGACGACCGCCTCTCGCGCGAGCGCGAAGGCTCCGGCCTCGGCCTCGCCATCGTCAAACACGTGATGAAAGCCCACAAAGGCCGCGTCGAGCTGGTCAGCAACCCCGGCAAAGGCAGCACCTTCGCCCTGGTGCTGCCGCGCGCTCAGTAGATTGGGTGCCCACCCCCCGCGTGCTCGGCTTCGCCTGCGCGCGCGGCCCCTCCCCGGCGTCGTGCTCGGCTTCGCCTGCGCGCGCCACGGGAGGGGAGTCGGAGTCGGAGTCGGGATCGAGATCGGGATCGGGATCGGGATCGGGATCGGGATCGGGATCGGATTCGGATTCGGGATCCGAGTCGGAATCAGAGACTGAGCCTGCCACGGCCACCGACGCTGCCACGGCCACCGACGCTGCCACGGCCACCGAGTCTGTCTCGGTCTCCTCTGCTGCTTGAGGATGCCCGCGTGCTCGCCGGCGTCCAGGGGCTGCGCTGGCGCTGCGCGCCACGCTCGCTGCGCTCGCGCCCTGGACCCCGGCTGCGACTCGCGGGCGTCGGGCGGCTACGTCGGACGTTCCGGCGAGAAGGAGCGTTTCATGTCATTTCAAGTTCAAGAGTACGCCTACGAGCTGATTGCGGCGGTGCAGCCACTCATCACGCGCATCAAGCGGCAAGACCGGTCATTGGCGGATCAGCTCACGCGCGCAGCGAGCAGCATTGCCTTGAATATTGCGGAAAGCAGCTACTTGGACCCCGGCAACAAACGGGCACGCTTGTTTACGGCAGCTGGCAGCGCCAACGAGACTCGTGCGGCACTGCGCGTCGCGGTCGCATGGTCCTACCTCGGCGCTGAACAGGCAGCAGAGGCGTTGCGGCTCTTGGATCGCATCCTAGCCATCTTGTGGCGCTGCACGCGCAACTAACAACCGAGGGGCAGACCAAGCTAACCTGATGACGGTTGCGTGCGATGCTGCAGCCGTTGTCAGCTAAACAGAGTTTGCGAGCGTGTTACTGCGAAATGGAGTTGGGTGGACCTGCTCTCAAAGCAGATCGCGAACCGCAGGAGGCAACAACTGTGCACTTCGAGCAGCGAGGTCCTTGGAAAAAACAGCCGCGCATCCATCAAGAATTGGCCGGGCAATACTGGCAATACTTTCGGCTGTCGGCTCGCCCCATTCTCCAACATGAGCGGAGACCTCGACTAGCCTTCCCAGTTCAGAGGCGCGCTCCAGCGGATGCTCGCGTCGAATGATATGATGGTGAAGCATGCGCAGGAGTCCACGCCTCCCTCCTGCGTAGTCGACGACTCTAATGTAGTCCCGTTTGCGCACATCTCGGTCCAATACAAATGGCTGTAGAAACCGCTCCGCAAGCGGTTCGCGGCTACGCCAGAGCACGAAGACGAGTGGTTCGAGAACCTGAATATTCTTGGTGCAATCGTCATTCAGTAAACGTTCGGCATGTGTTGCGAGTGCTGCGATGAGTCTTCGTGACGGGCTCCAAAAGCCCTCATCAACGTGAAGCAGCGTTGCGAGCAGTCCACAGAACCATGGTGCTGCGCCCGAATCGAGAAGACAGGTAGCAAGTAGCTCCATGACGCGCTGCCGGGCATCCGCCTCAAACGTGCCAACGGTCTCTCGAATTTCCGACGCCATTGCTCGATTGTACGCGGCGTCCCACAGCAACGCGCGTACGGCATCGGTCGAATGGCAACTGCGCAGTTCATATGGGGTGCGGTACTCGCCTGGGTCCCAGGTAGCTCTCAGTCGCGCCTCTTCTCTGAACGCAATCAGCTCTTCGCGAGAAAAGTACTTTTCATAGTCATCAATTTTCTTGCCGCACGATGGACACGTTGGGAGAGCGTTCCAGAGCTCACGAAGCGAATCAATCGAGGCCGACCGATCTGCCCGAGGCCCGCTAGGCGATACGATGTGTGAGATCCATGGCGACGAGTCGGGATAGGCAGCCCCCGTGTGCGCTCGTGAAAGAGGACAACGGCAATGCGGCATTGCGCAAAGCGACCCCAGACTTTTCAGCGAAGCGTCCCTCGTCGCCCGCGAGAACTCGTGCTCCCGATCCATTTGCGAAATCTAGCATCGGCTCGATTTGCGTCGAGCGCGCGGATCGCGCCCGAGGGTTGTCGCCGTGGCGCTCCGAATGCCGCCTTCTCGAACCACGACTTTGCCAGAGTGCGCTGGCGAGCGTCTTCTAGGATATGGTACCGCATGCCAAGCTCAGTCGAAACGGCGGTCGAAACTTACGTTCGTGCTTGCTGCGAGCGAGATGCGACGGTTCGTGCGAGCTTGTTCCAGCAGTGCCTCGCGGAAGACGTGCGCATGGTCACGCAGGGTCGAGAAGTGCGTGGTCGCGCGGCGCTCGTGGCAATGCTGGAACGCTTCTTCACCGATTCGCGACTCTTGGGCATTCGCCTCACGAGCGCGATTGACGCTCGTGGAACGATCTTCAGGTACACCGCAGCGGCCGACTTTGTCGACGGTACGAGCCCCGAGACCTTCGACGCTGGCGAAGTCGACTCGAGCGGCCTTATCTCGCTGATTTTGACTTTTCCTGGTCCGCTGCCACCCTCAGCGAATGCTAACGGGCGGAGTTAGTTTCGAGCGCAAGCAGGTGGCGTTGTTCTTGGGCGCCTTCGGCACGCTGCCGATGGCCCTGGGCCTTTTCGTCGTTCCGCATTACTGCGGTATCGAATTGGCTGGCCCACTGCTCGCCGTCGGGCTGTTTCATTGGTTTCTGGCGGGCATCATCCACAGCCACAGGGTTCCGTCGCTCGTCGCCGGCCTTGCTTGGAGCCTGGCCAGCATCGACTGGCTGTTGCTCGTCGGGGTGGGCTTCGTCGCGGCCCTCGTCGCGTTCTTCGTGCTCGGCTACTGACTCACGGCGCGGCTGCCGGGCTCGGCGCCGCTGCAGCGCTCCCGCAATTGCAGTCGCCGTAACGCGTGCCGTCGGCGCTGCAGGCCTGGCCGCCGCTGCAGCCGGCGGGTCCGACGCACGCTTGCGTTGCGCCGGGTACGCAGACGCGCGGCGCGGCTGGCGGCTTTGCCGGCGCCGGAGCGGCAGCTTCGGGCTCGCGCTGCAGTCGAATCGGTTCTTTGGGGGCGCTCTCGCCGCAGTAGATGGTGGCGTCGCTCTTTTGGATCACGACTTGCGATTGGCCGGTCTCGCCGCCGAGGCGCTCGCGCACGTCGCGCGCCTCTTCTACGGCGTAACCCTGGTCTTTGCACAAGTGTTCGGCGTGGTGGAGGCAGTCGCTGAGCGGGCCCTTGCACGAGAGCGAGTAGCCCCCGTCGGAGAGGCGTGAAGGGCGACCGCTGCCGCCCGAGCAGGCCAGGGACAGGCAGGGGAAAAAGGCGAGCCAAGTCGCGAGCTTCATGGCGAGGGTCATGGGCTGACGGGTTCTAGCCTTGAGCAGCCGCCCCCGCTCGCAATATCGCAAAACTCGACAATCTCGCGAAACGCTTGAGCTTTTTTGCCTCTTATCTCAACCTGAGACGCGGCCGTATAGTTCGAGGTTCGGTTCCCCATGATGGTGCGCTCGGTCTTCGCTTCCTTGGTGGTGCTCAGTGTTTGCGGTGTCGCTGCGGCGGAGCCGTTGCGTGCTCACGGCTCGCTCGGCACCGGTCACGCCCTCAGCGGGCACCAAAAAACTGAATACGATTGGGGTGCGGGGGCCTGGGCTGGTCTCGAGTACCCGTTCGTTCGCCAGCTGGGCCTCGAGCTCTCCGCGAGCTGGCTCGGCCTCGGCCAGGGTGATCCGCCCACCGATCCCAACGTCGAACCGGAGAACGGCGCTTCGGCGATCTCGCCCGAGCTCGGGCTGCACATCATTCCGTTTGCCGCCAGCCACAACGGTCACTTGCTGAGCCCGGCCGGCCTCTGGTTGAGCGGTGCGGGCGGCGTCACCTTCACCAACGGCCTCGTGCGGCCGATGTTCGACACCAAGCTCGGCTTCGATCTGCTGAACGGCTCCGGTCGCATCGGCGCGGGTCCGATGCTCGCGTTCGTGCACGTTTTTCAGCCCGACAGCGAGTTTCGGCCTTCGGACGCCAACGTGCTCTTGTTCGGCGTGCACGCCATGTATGACTTTGGTGGACCAGTCGTGATTGGCGATCGCGATCGCGACGGCATCAAGGACAACGTCGACCGTTGCCCGGATTCGCCCGAAGACAAAGACGGCTTCCAGGACACCGACGGTTGCCCCGACCTCGACAACGACGCCGACGGCATCCCGGACGTCACCGACAAGTGCCCGAATACCCCCGAAGATCGCGACGGCTTCGAGGACCAGGATGGCTGCCCCGAGCTCGACAACGACAAGGACGGCATCCTCGATCGCGCCGACAAGTGCCCCAACGAGCCGGAGGATAACGACGGCTGGGACAGCCTCGACGGCTGCCCGGACCCCGACAACGACGCCGACGGCATCTTGGACGTCAACGACTTGTGTCCGTTCGAGCCGGAAACGGTCAACGGCTACGCCGACAATGACGGCTGCCCTGATGAAGAGCAGGTGCGTGTGGTTGGCGACAAGATCGTGCTCGACGATCGCGTGCACTTCTTCGTCAACAGCGCGGTGATTCGGCAGATCAGCTACCCGCTCCTCAACCGGCTGGTAAAGCTGGTTGCCGAGCACCCGGAGTACAAGCACATTTCCGTGGAAGGCCACGCCGACGAGCGCGGCCCCGAGGACTTCAACAGGAAGCTGAGCGAGGATCGCGCTCGCTCGGTGCTCGAGTTCATGGTCAAGCAGGGCATCGCGCGGGATCGTCTGAGCTCGCAGGGCTTCGGCGCTTCGCGTCCGCTGGTCGACAAGAAGAACGAATATGCCTGGCTGCTCAACCGCCGCGTGGAGTTCACGGTGACGCGGCAGATGCGCCAGGGTGGCAATGCCACGACCAGCACCGGCGTGAACGTGCCGACCGAGAACAACCTGCCGCCGGCTCCGCCGCCCGTCGGTCCCAAAGACGTGGGGCCGCCGCCGGAAGTCGCACCGCCGCGCAAGCCGGGCGACAACGAGCCCGAGTCGGCCACGCCGCCGCCCGAGGCCGGTCACCCCGATGCGGCGCCGAAGAAGGGAGGCGCCAAATGAAGTGGCTTCGCGCCGTGCAGATGGTCGCGCTGGGCTTGGGCTTGGCGTACACGTTGCCCCTCGCTTGCGGTAGCGGCGGCGTCGTCGGTGGCAAGTGCAAAGACGGCTTCGTCGCGTGCCCGGTCGCCTGCGTCGCCGAGGCCAAGTGCGACCCCGACACGCACATGCCGACCGGCGGTGGCACCAATTCGGGCGGCGGTAACACCTCGACCGAGGCCGGCAACGGTTCCGAAGTCGCCGGAGCGGCCGCGCAGGGTCAGGGCGGCGACGGCGAGCTTCCGGATGGTGGATTCTTCGATTCGCCCGTCGACGGCATGGGCGACGCCGACGCGCCGCTCGAGTGCATGCCGCCCTTCAATACCCCTTCTAACTGTGGTGCCTGCGGCAACAAGTGCGTCGATCCGACACCGTTCTGTGCGTCGGACGGCGAAGGCAGCTTCAATTGCGTGCCGCTCTGCGATCCGCCGCTGGTGGAGTGCAACGGTCGGTGTGTGATCGTGCCTGATGCCTACCTGAGCGACCCGCACAACTGCGGCCAGTGCGGCAAGAATTGCCCGTCCGACATCTGCCAGGAGGGCAAGTGCGTGGGCGCCCGCTACGGCAACGTGGCGGCCATCTGCATGGACTTCAACTCGGCGACCAAGGGATCGGCGCCGACCACGCTGCTCGGCAATGCGATCTTCGCCCCGGCGAAGAATCCAGTGCGGGTGCTGGCGTACACGCGCGGGGCAACGGCAGCGGCCGTGACCCGCGTGCACCTCGTCATCTCCTGGGCCGGTGAGGTTCGCAACCGAACCGCGGAAATCACCGAGGCCAAGGCCGTCGACACGGTGACCAACAACCTCAACATCAACGACTACGACGTGCTCTTGGTGCACGACCTCGATCAGGCCCAATCGGGCGACCCGGCGGCAGCGGCCACGACCTGGGAGTCGACCAGCGTGCTCTCGTCTTTTGCCCGGGCAGGCGGCGTGATTGTCGTCATCGACGGCAGCGACGGTACGGGCGAGATGCACGAGCTGATCAACGCCGGAAACTTGCTCGGCCCGCTCAAGCTCGATGGCCAGACGGACATCAGCGGCGATCAGAATTGGAACAACGCCCCGTTCGACGTCCTCGGCGTGAACGTGATCTCGCCGTTTCTGGGCACGTCACACACTTGCGTCTTCGACACCTCGGTCAAACCGGGTGCCGACACCATCTTCGTGGTGACCGACGACGAGAACGGTGGCTCGCCCGTCGCCATCCACCGCGTGATCGCGCCCTGAACCAGGCGCTGAACCAGGCGTATGCGCGTAGGCGTATGTCGTACACCAAAGCTAACCCTGGGGACTGAGCCGCTCAGTCGTATGTTCGGATCTTCTCCAAACCGGCCTTGAGCCGTCGCGGCAAGCTACATTCCGCGCATGCGCGGACGGCTTTTGCTTCCGGTGGTGGTCGTGTTCGGTTGGGGTGCGTTCGGTGCCGCAGCCTGCTCGGCTTCCAAGGAGCCCGGGGGTATCACCCAGAACCACGGTGGCACGACCTCCACCGCCGGCGTGGGGCTGGGCGGGGACCTGATCAATACCGGCGGATCCAGCGGCGGAAGCATCAATATTTCCGGGTCGGACGGCACCGGCGGCAGCATGGCTCCGCTCCCGCCCCACACCATGTGCAGCGGCGACATCGCCTGCGGCATGGGCCTCACTTGCGTGAAGGGCAAGGGCGAGCCGGACCACTGCGCCCCGACCGGCAAAGCCTGCACCATGGATAGCGAGTGCGGCGGTGACAGCTACTGCTGTGGTGAGGGCTGCCTGTTCGCAGCCGGCGACTCGGTCTGCATTCCGTACGGTTATGGACCGCGCGGCAACATCAACGACGAGTGCAAAGGGGAGGGCGCACCGCCCGGCGTGTTCGCCCCCTCCGTGCAATGCGAATGGAAGGTGCAACCAACGGATCCGCACCCCATGTCCGGCCTGGTGTTAGCCACGCCGATGGTCGCGGATCTGCCGAACGACTCGGGAGCTTCCGCCGAGATCGTTTTCGTTTCGTTCGCGGCAGGAGATGGTGACGGATCCATCTCCACCCCAGGAGTCATACGCATCGTCAGCGGCCAAACCTGTGAGCTCAAGGAGACGGTCGAGGCGTCGTCCGGCATCGTGCGCGCGGGCTCGCCGCTAGCGCTCGCCGATCTGGATGGTGACGGCAAGATCGAGATTGTCGCGCGCAAAGATGCCATGGCCAACCAGCCTGGCGGTCTCGTGATGTTCGGCTGGGACGGCGCCAAATACGTCAAGAAATGGGAGTCGTCGTTGATGGCGACGGCCGAGCCATACGCCCAACCAGCGCTCGGGCAGGGGTGGGATGGCCCGTCGATCCACGACTTGAACGACGACGGTATTCCCGAGGTGTTGGCGTGGGGTGAGGTTTACGATTCGCGCACGGGCGTGGGCACCGGCAAGCTCATCAGCAAAGCCTTCAACGGCACCATCCCCGTCGCCGGCGACTTCAACGGCGACGGTAAGGCGGATCTCGCCGGTACGCTCTACCAAGAGGCTACCTATCTTAGTTGGATCGGTCAGGCTTGGGTCGATCAAGCCGTGCCGCTGAATACGCATTGGGGGCATTTCGCCAGCCATTTCGCGATAGCCGACTTCGGCACGCCGGGCGCGACTGCGGCCGACTTCGATCCCAAGAAGCTCGACGGCATCGCCGAGGTCGTAACCACAAACGCCGAACAAGGTGGTGGTCGAGTCAGCATCTTCACGCTCAGCGGGCAGGAGGTCATGGGTGTACAAACGACCATTGAGCCTGGCGTCGTGGTCGACGCAGGGAACGAAAGCGGCGGTCCGCCCACTATCGGTGATTTCGACAACGATGGCTTCCCCGAGGTCGCGATCGCAGGTGCAACACGCTTCCGCGTCTTCGATTTCGACTGCAAAAATGGGGGTGCTGGCTGCGAAGGCCCCTTCGTACGCTGGTCGCAGCGCTCGCAAGACGCTTCATCGCGCCAGACAGCCGCGTCGATTTTCGACTTCGATGGTGACGGCAAGGCCGAAGCCGTCTACGCGGACGAATGCTTCTTGCGCGTCTACGATGGTACCAACGGCGACGTGCTGTTCTCCTCGTTCCGCACGTCGGGCACCTGGTACGAAAATCCGGTGATCGCTGACGTCGACAAGGACGACAACACCGAGATCGTCGTCAATTCAGCCTACGCGATCCTCTGCCCTCACAAAGAGGAGGGCGGCGAGCTGAACAAGGCGTTCGTGGACCCGCTCCACAAAGGCGTGCGCTGCGACGACGACATGGGCTGCCCCGGCGGCGGCATGTGCATGGACGGCTACTGCCGCTGCACCGACAACGCGCAGTGCGACGCCGGTACCACCTGTGTGGCGGCGCTGGCTGGAACGCCCGGCACCGGCAAGGTGTGCCGCGCCACTCACCCGAACACTATGGACACGGCCGGCGGTGTGAAGGTGCTACGCGATCGCCTCGACCGCTGGGCCTCGTCGCGCCCGATGTGGAACCAACACGCCTACTCGATCACCAACGTCGAGGATGACGGCAAAATCCCCAAGACTTCCGACTGGATGCAGAACTGGAAGGTGAAGGGCCTCAACAACTACCGCGCCAACGTGCAGGGCAAGACGGGCTTCGCCGACTACCCGGACATCACCGGCGCGCTCTACGCGGACAAGGTTTGCTCGGTTGGTACGGGGGGCGTCACGCTCACCGCAACGGTCTGCAATCGCGGGAAGAAAGCCGTCGGCGCCGACATGCCCGCCACCTTCTACGCGGGGGATCCAGCGCAGAAGATGATCTTGTGTACGTCGTACACCAAAGGCCCAGTCCCCGTCGGCGGTTGTCTGGATGTATCGTGCGACGTGAACGGCAGCGTGCTCGGCACCGTCACGATGGTCGTGAACGACGACGGCAAGGGCGGCATGACGACCGTGGAGTGCAACAGCGACAACAACACCGACAGCGTGGTCGTCAAAGACTGCGTGCCGAAGTAACACCCAAGTCGCAGCGCGAAGACCGCCCCTTCATCGGACGGTCGACATCCTCGGGCGACTCGACGAGGCCTAGTTTGGGCAAGCACGTTGATGATTGGGCGACCGACGCTCGGAATTCCCGAGGTAGCCCAAACGAGGCTGACCTGTGGCTGGAGGTGGCTCTTTGATGAATGCGGCACGGTCAACCTTCACGAAGAAACGCGCTCCCACTTGGCTCAACGTACCGATGAACGACCACGGCTGCTCCAAGGACCAACCGAACGCTTCTTCGAATCGCCGGCGACCAACCTTGCCCTCAGTCTTCGCGTCGTGCACTCCCCATACGAAAGCATAGCAGTGGAAGTCAGAGGTCGGTGTGCCTGTCCGACCCGGACCCAGCGGAAAGAATGCACCCGGCGCATCTGCCGAGCTCATCAGCTCGCCAAAATCGAGCTCGCTCGCGTTCGTGCCGCGAACGAATGCTTTGACCATCGGAGCACAAGCGAATGGGCCGAGCGGCTATCAGTGTGCATGCGGCGGCTACTTGAGCTTGGGCGGCACCGGGTGCGGCTCGTGGGTGCCCGGGCGCTGCTTGGCGGAGTCGGTGCCGGGCGGGGGCAGCGTGGCGGCGGAGGCCGAGAGGCGCCCGGTCAGGAAATCGAAGGCGCGCTCGCGCAGGCTCAGGGCGGTTCGGGTCAGGTCGTCGATGGCGGCGCTGGCGGCTGGGGTGCCCAGGATGGCTTTGGCGTGCTCGAAGCCCGTGTGGCGCCCGAGCGGCACATAAATAAACCCCAGGATTGCGAACAGGCCCACGACGCTCTCCACGAGGCGCCTGCCGAGATGAGTGAGCCCGAACACCGCGCCATCGTAGAAGAGCCGCCCAAGAACTGAGAACTCTTCGGCAATTGGCCAGCGCCGCTGCCTCAAAAAGCCGCGGAATCCAGGCGGACGACGCTGAAGCGGCTGGTCGTGAGCGGCACCTTGCCGAGCGAGCGAGCGAGCTCGGTGCGCTCGCGGGGAGTCACCAGCCAGCGCGCGTGGTGCCGGCGCAGCAGCTCCGCCAAGTCTTTGCTCGTGGCGGGCCGGGGCGGTTCGGGATGACGCGGATCGTGGGCCTGGAGCGGGAAGCTGCGCCCGTCGCCCAGAGCAGCCTGCACCGCGAAGTAGCCGAAGTCGTCGCAGTCGAGCGCGACCTGCTGGGCGCCGAGCGAGCGCAGCACGCCGCCGACCAGCTCCTCATCGCGGCGGTCGACGAAGGTCCGGCGCACGTCGGGTCGTAGCCAAAGGCTGCCCGCGAGCGCCAGCGGTAACGCCAACGCCGGCAGCAAGAAGCGCCGCGGCTCCTGCGCCAGTCGCACGATGAGGCCCGCGCCGAGCAGCGCCAAGAACCAAAACAGCGGCAAGAGCGAGCGCTCCGGGTGATGCGTGGCGGCGCCGCCCGTCAGGTCCCCGATGATCAAGAAGGCCAGCAAGCTGCCGAGCGCCGCGAGCGGCCGCCAGGCGCCAGCCTCGAACGGCGAATCGTCGCGGCGCAAGCTCAGCGCGAGCGCCACCGCCGTGATCGCGAACAGCTCGGGCTCGAAGCGCACGAGCGCGAAGGGCGTCTTGAACAGCTTCGTCAGCGCGCTTTCGGGGGCAGCGCCGAGCGCGGCGCCGTAGCCGCGCACGCGAGCGATGAAGAACAGTGCGTCGCCGTGCCGCACGAGCCCATGCAAGAGCCAAAGCGCGATGGGCGCGGCCGCGAACAGCACCGCAGCCCACAGCTCGCGCCGCTTCTCGCGCCAGGCGTCGCAAGCGCCGATACCGGCAAACACGAGCGCTGGTGCCCACGCTTCGTAGCGGCAGAAACAGGCGGCACCGAGCGCCAGGCCCCCGAGCGCGCGCAGCTTGGCTTCCGGTCGCAGCAAGCTCACGGACCCCAGTAAAATCAGCGCGGCCGTGGGCGCCTCCGGCACCGTGGCCGCGGAGAGCCAGGCTCCGTAGGGCAACAGCACGGCCGCGAGCGTTCCGACCAGGGCCGCTCGTTCCGACAGGCCGAGCAGGCGCGCCGCAACCCAAACCAACACGGCCGCGCCCGCGCCGAGCACGAGCGCCACGCCCCGCGCCACGCTGAGCGAGTCGCCCAGCACCGCCATGGGCACGCCGTAGAGCCAGAACGGCAACGGCAACCAGCTGGTTCCGCTCGGATCGGGCGAGGGATGGTGGGCGAAATGCGCCGCGATGGCGACGCGCGAGTAATCGTCGTCACTGATGGCGCGAAAGCCGCTCCACCAGCAAACCAGGGTCGTGAAGACGCGCGCCAGCGCGACTAGCAGCCCCTGCCGAACCGCCCTCATCGAGGGCGTCCCAGGTGCTTCGGCAGGTGAGCTCGTGGCCAATGGATCAAGAGAGACTCGTCGATGGGGAGACCGAAGAGGTGTCCAGCTTGGCCTGGCGGCTTCTTCTACCTGAAACGCAACGGGCGCCGGTCTCGCCGGTTTGTTCCTGTGGCTGGTTCCCAGCCCTCGCCGATCGTGATCTTGTCTTCCAAGACCCTCGCGTCCTAGTGCTGGGGCTTTCGCCCCAGGGCTACTTCTTACCCGAGGTCGCGGGCGCCGGCGTGGACGCGCTCGACGCCTTCTTCTCGCTGGCGATCTTGCTCTTGCGCTGCAGCGATTCGTCCGCCGAGCTCGACAAGTAAGCGAGCGTCATGCTGGTGGCGAAGAAGATACCGGCCGTGGCCCACGTGGTCTTGGTGAGGAAGTTACCGGCACCGCGACCACCGAACACCTGCTGCGCGCCCGCGCCGCTGAGCGCCCCGAGGCCGCCGCTCTTCCCCGGTTGGATCAACACCACCAGCATCAAAAAGGTGCAGGCGAGGACGTGAATCACAGTGAGCGGGGTGTGGAGGATCTCGGCCATGGGGCGTCTCGAGGGATGCGGTACTTAGCGCAGTTCGGCGCGGTTGTCCCAGCAGCGGCGGGCTTTCAGCCAGCCGCCTGGGCGATCTTGGCGAAACCGGCCGCGTCGAGCGACGCGCCGCCCACCAGGGCGCCATCGATATCCGGGCAGCCCAGCAGCTCTTTGGCGTTGTCCGCCTTGACGCTGCCACCGTAAAGAATACGAGTCTTTTCCGCTAGATCCGCGTTCAGGGCGGCCAGCCGCTTGCGCAGCGCTGCGTGCACCTCTTGGGCTTGTGCCGGGGTCGCCACCTTGCCGGTGCCGATAGCCCACACTGGCTCGTACGCGATCACGCCGAAACCCGGATTCTTGAGCAAGACCTCAGCAAAGGCGTCCATCTGGCGGAAGCAGACCTCGAGCGTCTTGCCCGCTTCGCGCTCCGGCAGCGTCTCACCGATGCAGGCGATCGGCTTGAGGCCAGCGGCTATGGCGGCGGCGACCTTCTCTTTGACGGACTCGTCCGTTTCGCCGAAGTACTGGCGGCGCTCGCTGTGTCCGAGGATGACCCATTTGCAGCCGGCCTCGAGCAGCATCGGTGCGCTCACCTCGCCGGTGAAGGCACCGCTATCCTTCGGGTACATGTTCTGTGCCGACACCTCGACGTTCGAGCCGTCGAGCTCGGCCGCGACGGCGGCCAGCGCCGTGAACGGCGGAGCCACCACGACCTCACACGAGACGCCCTTCGTCGCCTGAGCGACCTCGCCCGCGAGCTTGAGACCGGCGGCGCCGCCGTTGTTGAGCTTCCAGTTGCCAGCGATGAGATATTTGCGATTTGCCATGTTCATCCGCGCAGGGCGTTTACGCCCGGTAGCTGCTTGCCTTCGATGAAAACGAGCGACGCCGCGCCGCCCGTGGAAATGAAACCAATCTGTTTTTCGAGCTCGGCACCGGACGCCGTGGCCAGCGCCGACACCGAATCGCCCGTCACGATACCGAACACCGGCGATTCCGAAAGCGCGTCGAGCACACCGCGCGTGCCCGCGGCAAACGCCGGATTTTCGAGCGCTCCCAGGGCGCCGTGAAACAGCGCCGTCTTGGCGCCCGCGACACGCGCCCGAAACGTTTCGAGCGTCTGCGGTCCGATGTCGAAGATGCCGTGCTGGTCCGGTACCGAGCCGACGCTCACGCTGCGCGTCTCTTTGGCGTGTGCGGAGCTGCCGACCACGGCGTCCACCGGTAGCACCAGCTCGAGTTTTTGGTCACGGGCGCGGGTGAGCAGGTTGCGAGCCAGGGCGAGCTGATTGTCTTCGTAGGCCGAGGCTTTGACGTCGACCTGGCGAGCACGGAGCAGCGTGTTCGCTACGGCGCCGCCGACCAAGATCGCGTCGCAGCGGCGCATCATCGCTTCGAGCACCGGCAGGCTGCGTGACAGGCTCGAGCCGCCCAGCACGCCGACGAACGGCTTGTGCACGTTGGCGGTCGCGCGCGACAGGCTGTCTAGCTCGACGCGGAAGCGGTAGCCGATGCCGCGCTCTTTGACCAGGCGGGGCAGGGCGACCAGTGAGGTTTGGCTCAGGTGCGTGACGCTGAAGGCTTCGCTCACGTACACGTCGCACAGCGCGAGCAGCTTGCGCGCGAGCACGTCGTCATTCGTCGCTTCTTCCGGCAAAAAGCGTAGATTTTCGAGCAGGCACAGCTGCCCTTCGCGCAGATCGCTGACGACTTTGCGAGCAGCGTCGCCGATGCACTCATCGGGCAAGTACACTTCTTGACCGAGTAGCTCTGCCAGGCGCTCTGCCACTGGCTCGAGACTGCGTGCCGGTTTGCCGGCCTCGCCTAGGTGCGTCGCGAGCACGACGCGCGCGCCTTCGCTCAGGGCCTTTTGGATGGTGGGGAGGGCGACGCGTAACTTGTGATCGCTGACGAGCTTGCCGTCGTCATCGAGCGGCACGTCGAAGTCGACGCGCACGAGCACGCGCTGATGAGCGAGCGTCAGCTCATCGATGCTGCGAAGCCCGTCGGTGGGAGCCATGGGGGGCCCTTATGCCACAAACGCGCCGAGCTTGCGGAAGCGGTCGTAGCGATCGGCCCGCAGCTCTTCGGGCGACAGCGCCGAGAGCGTTTTGAGCTGGGCGTAAAGCGCCTGATCGAGCTGTTTCGCCGCGGCGTCGTGGTCTTGGTGAGCGCCGCCGGGCGGTTCGTCTACCACCGCATCGACCACACCGAGCTCCAGCAGGTTGGGCGCGGTGATTTTCAGGCGGGCAGCCGCCTCGGGCGCCAGGTCGCCGCTCTTCCAGAGAATGGCAGCGCAACCCTCCGGAGTGATTACGGAATAGTAGCTGAACTCCAGCACCAGCACGCGGTTGGCCACGCCCAGCGCGAGTGCGCCGCCGGAGCCGCCTTCACCGATGACGGTGCTGATGATTGGTACGGTCATGCGGCTCATCACCTCGATCGAGGCGCCGATGGCCTCGCTCTGGCCTCGCTCTTCGGAGCTGATGCCGCAGTAGGCGCCCGGCGTGTCCACGAACGTGAAGATCGGCAGGCCAAAGCGCTCGGCCATCTCGTAGATGCGGACGGCTTTGCGGTAACCCTCGGGGTTGGGCATCCCGAAGTTGCAGATCATGTTCTCTTTGGTGCCGCGGCCTTTGCGGTGCCCCACGATGGCCACGCTGCGCCCGTGGTAGCGGCCGAGCCCGGCGATGATGGCCGGGTCATCGGCAAAGCGCCGATCTCCGTGCAGCTCTTCGAAGTCTTCGAACAGGCGCTCGATGTAGTCCTGCGAATAGGGTCGGCTCGGGTGCCGCGACAGCTGCACCTTTTGCATCGGGGTGAGGCTCGCGAACACTTCGCGCGCCAGCACGGCGGCCTTGTCTTCCAACCGCCGCAGCTCGGCGCCGAAGCGTGGGTCGGCGCTGGCCAGCTCCCGCAGCTCGCGCACGCGCGCTACCAACTCAACCACGGGGCGTTCGAATGCGAGGACGACAGCCATGAAAATCGGGGAAGGGGCGGGACTCTGCCGCGAACCCAACGCTCTGTCGAGGCCCCCCGCTGGAGGCCAGAAAAGCCGTCCTTCGGCGGACCGACGCCGCGTCGCGTCACACGGCTCGCTCCGCGGTCGTGAACGAGCTCAGCCGCGCAGACTGGCCGGCACCTGCACGCTCGGGTTCGCGCGCTTGATGTCGAACATGCGGAAGGGCTTTTCTTTACCCTTCAAGTTGGCGGGCGGCAGCTCTTCGGTTTCGAACTTGCCGGCGAGCCGCGCCAGCGTTTGCTCGCTGACCAGCACTTGCCCGGCCGCTGCCACGCCGCACAAGCGGGCGCTGGTGTTCGCGGTGTCGCCGATGACGGTGTAGCTGAGCGCCTTGGAGCTGCCGATGTAGCCGGCAACGAGCGGTCCGGTGTGGATGCCGATGCCCATCGCGAGAGCGGGATGGCCCTCTTCCATGCGGGTACGGTTGAACTTGCCGAGCACTTCCATCTGCTCGAGCGCGCACTCGACGCTGCGTATCGCGTCGTCCGGGTGGGCGACGGGCGCGCCCCATAGGGCCATGATGCCGTCGCCCATGAACTTGTCGAGCGTACCTTCGTGCTTGAACAGCACTTCGACCATCAGCTCGAAATAGTCGTTGAGCATCTCGACGATGCCGGCCGGATTCGCGCCGTCGCTCATGCGCGTGAAGCCGCGAATGTCGGAGTTGAAGACGGTGCACTCTTCGACGAGCTGCCCGCCCTTCTTTACCTCGAGCTCGCCGCTCATCACGCGCTGCGCGACGTTGGGTGAGAGCAAGCGGCTGAAGCGCTCGCGATTGACGATCTCGGCCTCGACCTTGCGGCCCAGGATGTTGATCTCGATGAACATGGCCGCCTGCGTCGCGATGGCGGTGACGATCTCCATGTCTTTGGGCTGAAACTGCGCGAGGGTCTCGCTGTCCAGCCACAGCACACCGAGGATTTCGTCGTTGTGCAAGAGCGGCGCCACGATGGCCGAGCTGATCCGGTTCAGGATCATGCTCTTGCCCTTGGAGGCGGCGAAATCCATGGCGGCGTCGTGCGTGAGCACGGTGGCGCGCTCACGGATCACGTGATTCATGATCGTGGACGACACCGGGATCGGTTGGTTCGTGCCGTCGCGCCGCTGGCTGGCGCCGGGAACGAGCTGCCCGTCGTTCTCTTTCAAGAAGATGACGCCGCGATCGGCGCGCACGAACTTGAAGATGGTGAGCAGAATTTTGTTCAGCAGGCTCGGCAGGTCTCGCTCGAGCGCGATTTCGCGCGAAAGCTCGTGCGAGAGGCGCAGGCGCTCGTAGTCCGCCTGCAGCTGCGAGGTGTTGCCGCTGACCTGGTCGTAGGGCAAAAAGCCCTTCTGCGTCGCGGCGATCTGCGTGCCGATTTGACGCGCCTTGTCGTTGATGTCGACGTTGGCGGTGGGCGTACCCGGGGGCATGCCGGGCGGTTGGCCCTGGAGTGGAAGCGGCTGAAAGCCAGCAGCGGGAGTGGGGCTGAGGTGCGGCGTGCCGAGCGCTCCGATGGGAGCTACCGGGGACGGCACGGCACCGTAAGCAGGCGGCGCCCCGACCGTGGAAGGAGCGCCCATGCTCGCGGGGCCTCCAGGCTGCCAACCTGACTGCGGTGGGTGTTGCGGTTGGAAGGTGCCGCCTGCCGGGCTGTAGCCCGCGGGCGCGGGCATCGGGCGGCCGCTGCCGTCGTCGTAGCGTGCCCGCGTCTGACCGAGCGCGATGTCGTCGCCGTGGCGCAAGTCGCGTTCGCCGGCGACGCGCTCACCATTCACGTAGGTTCCGTTCAGGCTGCCCAAGTCGCGCAGCGTGAAACCGTTCGCGCGCCGCTCGATGATGCAATGCTCCTTCGACACAATCTTGTCGAGCAGCTGCACCGTGTTCGAGGGATGACGCCCGAGCGAGTTGTGATCGCGGAGCTCGACCACCTGTTGGCCTTCAGGGGACACGAGCATTATTCGGGCCATGCCAGCCAGACAGGCTAGCTGTGCCCGGCCGATGGCACAAGCCCGTACGGAGCTGGTAGAGTTGTCGGTCTTGGCAAAGCACCTTTTGGCTATCGACCAGGGCACGACCGGAACCACCGCGCTCGTCATGTCGCGTGAAGGGGCAACGCTCGGCAGAGCTACCTGCGAGCTACCGCAGCATTTTCCGCAGCCCGGATGGGTCGAGCACGATGCCGAGGAGATCTGGAGCACGGTAACCCGTGCGATCGCGGGGGCGCTTGGAGCCGCGGGTGCGGCGGGAGCCGACATTGCGGCCATCGGCATCACCAACCAGCGCGAGACGAGCCTGGTTTGGGAGCGTGACACCGGGCAGCCGGTCCACAAAGCCATCGTCTGGCAGGACCGTCGGACGGCGCCCCTCTGCCAAAAGCTGAAAGAAGCCGGTGAAGAGCCGCGCGTGCGCGAGCTGACAGGCCTCGTACTCGACCCGTACTTCAGCGGCACCAAGCTGGCGTGGTTGCTCGAGCACGTGGGTGGTGTGCGAGCGCGTGCTGAGCGCGGCGAGCTGGCGTTCGGCACCATCGACTCCTACCTCGTCTATCGCCTGGCCGGTGGGGGCGCCTCGGCGCCGCACGTGACAGACGTGACCAACGCCTCGCGCACGCTGTTCATGGATCTCGCCAAGTTGAATTGGAGTGAGCCGATGTGCGAGCTGCTGGGCGTGCCGCGAGCGCTCCTGCCGCGCATCGTCTCCAGCGCCGAAGTGGTGACGACCACGCGCGGGGTTCCGGGCCTGCCGGACGGCATTCCAATCGCCGGCATCGCCGGTGATCAGCACGCGGCGCTGTTCGGGCAAGCTTGCCTGCAGCGGGGCGACGCAAAGTGCACCTACGGCACCGGTGCGTTCTTGCTCGTCAACGTAGGAGAGAAGCCCGTACCGAGTCGCTTTGGCTTGCTCTCGACGCTCGGCTTCCAGGCAGGAGGTAAGGTCGTGTACGCGCTCGAGGGCAGCGTGTTCATCGCCGGCGCGGCCGTACAGTGGCTGCGTGACGGGCTCGGCATCATCGGCTCAGCCAAAGAGATCGAGCAACTTGCGCGGAGCGTGCCCGACAGCGGTGGTACTTCTTTCGTTCCCGCGCTGTCCGGGCTGGGCGCCCCACATTGGGACGCGGGCGCACGCGGCCTGATCTGCGGCATCACGCGCGGGACGACGCGCGCCCACTTGGCAAGGGCGACCCTCGACGCCATTGCTTTGTCCGTGAACGACGTCGTTCAGGCCATGCGCGATGACTTGGGTCGGCCTATCGAACGGCTGCGCGTCGACGGCGGTGCCGCGGAAAATGACCTACTGATGGAGCTCCAGGCTGGCATCTCGCAGCTCCTGGTCGAGCGTCCCCAGGACCTCGAGTCGACTGCCCGTGGGGCGGCCATGTTGGCCGGCCTGGGGGCCGGTATTTACGCGAATGCGGCGGAGGCCGCAAAAATCGTCAAGCTGGACAAGGCTTTCCCTGCCAACATGAGCGAAGCAGAACGTGCTTCTCGGCTTTCGGCCTGGCACGACGCGGTCGGGCGGGCTCGCTCGTCGCGGGCGTGATCGGCGGGGCCGAAGCGAAAGGAATGAGAGCGATGTCGGATTCGGACAAGAGCGGTGCTGGGGCGGGACAGCCGCCGCGCGACGTCCCGATCGATTGGGAAGCGCTCGAAGACGCCTTCGAGAACAACGCGCCGGAGGTGCACAGCTACCTGCACCTCTCGACGGGTGAAGTGCTGCGCGTGGTGGACGGGATCGCCGATCCCGAGATGCATCAGCGTATCGCCTCCGACACGAGCTACATGCGGGTCGAGCCGGTCAGCTCGCGCGAACAGTACCGCTGGATGGAGCGCTTCATCCCGATGGTCGAGGACAAGCCCTTGTCCGATTTGCTCACGCAGGCCATCGACGGCAAAGGCGCATTCCGTCGCTTCAAAGACGTATTGATGAGCCACGGCGCCGAGCGCGAGCGTTGGTTCGCGTTTCGCAGCGAGCGGCTGCGCGTGTTCATGGAGGCGTGGCTCACCGCGCACGCGCTCAAGCCCGTGCCGCGCGTGGTGTGGCCGAGCGAGACCAGCAAAGAGCCGAAAGAGGCCGCGACCGCCGCCACGACCGCAGCTGCCCCGCACGACGCCGCCGCGCGCCGCTCGCGCAGCCTGGATGCGCAGCGCAAGCAGCTGCACGAGCTCATCGAATCGCTGGGCGCGCGCGATCTCGACAAGGTGCATGCCTTCGCCGAATTCGTGAAGGCGCGCCGCGCTTCGCGCAGCTACGGTCCGCGCGAAGGCTCGGCCGAAAGCGCCGCGCTCGAAAGCGATCCGGCTGCTTCGCCCGCTCCGCTGACGCCGCCGACGCCGGCCGTCACCACCACCGTGCTCGAGCCACCGGCTGCAGGCGCTGGCGACGAGGAGGCAACGCCTTCGTCGCGCAAGCGCCCCGCCGCACGCTAAGCCACGTTCGCGCGCTGAAAACATTTTGTGGCTTGCGCGAGCCGCTCTACGCTCGCCGTCATGGCTTGGCCGCGTGCGCTCCTCCTGACCGTTGTGCTCGCGGCGTGTCCGCGCGCGCTGCACGCGGAGCCGCCAGCACCGGCGAAGCAGCCGATCGTTTTGGATCGCGTCGCGGTGCGTTTCTACGCGCCGGAGACAGGCGGCGTCGAGCGCCCACGCTTCATCAGCGCGCGGCGCCTGGCCTTCGAGGCGCGCATCGAGGCGCTTGCGGATCAGGGGCGCAGCGACGGCGATGCTTACCGCGAGCGCTACATCGGCGCCGCGCTCGAGCGCCACGTCTCGGAAGTATTGCTGGCCAGCCTGCGCATCGATCCCGAACCCTCGGAAGCGGCGATGGCGCGGCAGGTGGAGCTGGCGCGCAAGCTGCTGACCGACCGCGTGGGCGGTGAAGACGCCCTGCTCGAGGCGCAGCACGCGGAAGGCATCAGCAACGCCGAGCTCTCGAGCTTGCTGCGGCGCCAGGCGCGCGCCAGCCTCTATTTGGATCGCATGGTCGCGCCGATGCTGCGCCCGAGCGACGCCGAGCTGGAGGCGATCCAGCGCAGCGCGCCTGCCGCGCTACAAAACGAGTCCTTTGCGCGAGTGCGGCCGCTGCTGTTGCGCTGGTACGTGAGCAAACGGCTCACCTCCGCGATGTCGTCGTTTTTTCAGGAGGCGCGCTCGCGCGTCACCATCACTTTGCTTTGAAGCATGGGACACGGTCAGGGCGATCCTAAAAAGGTGGTGATAGCTGCGCTGCTGGGCAACGCCGGCATCGCGCTGGCCAAATTCGTAGCGGCGTTCCTCTCCGGTAGCGCGACGATGCTGGCCGAGGCCGTACACTCCGTGGCCGACACCGCCAACCAGGCCTTCCTTTTGCTGGGCATGCGCCTTTCGGACAAGAACGCGCCGTCGCGTTACCCGCTCGGGCGCAGCAAAGAGATCTATTTCTGGGCGTTCATCGTCTCCTTGTTCTTGTTCTTCATGGGCGGCGTGTTCGCCGTTTACGAGGGCGTGCACAAGCTGAGTGCACCGGCTGAAAAGCCAGGCTCGCAGATCGCGCCGCTGGTCGTGCTGGGCATCTCGCTGGTCATGGAGGGCATGAGCTTTCGCGTCGCCTTCCGCGAGTTCAACAAGTCGCGCGGCAGCAAGAGCTTCTTGTCCGCGTTGTTCGATAGCCGCGACCCGACCATCCCGGTCGTGCTGCTCGAGGATACGGGCGCCGTGTTCGGGCTCGCGTTCGCGTTCGTGGCGGTGGTGGTCACGACCATCACCGGCGACGCTCGCTTCGACGGCATCGGCTCTATCGCGATCGGCACGCTCTTGTGCGTGATCGGCGTGGCGCTCGCGCGCGACACGCGCAGCCTGCTGATCGGCGAAGGCATCACGGACGAGATGCGTCAGCGCGTGCTCGACGTCGCCAGTCAGGCGCCGAGCGTGCTCGAAGTGCGGCAGCTGCTCAGCCTGCACCTGGGACCCGACTCGGTGCTCCTGGCGCTGAAGGTACGCTTCACGCCCGAGCTCGACCTGAAGGGCCTCGAGCAAGCCATCAACGAGCTCGAGGTACGCATCCGCAACGCAGTCCCGCAGATGAAGAAGATCTTCGTCGAGCCCGACAGCGAGTACGACGCACGCCTGGACCCAGAAGCGGCCGGAACCTGAGAGCGACGCTATCGAAGGAGCGTCTTGGCGCCGCGTTTCTTTCCGAGCCTCCGAGCTTCTGTAAAGAAATATCGAGCCGATTGCGGGGGCGTTGTGGTGGCTGCTGTCCGGCACTAGGAGAGGGGCGTGGCAAAAGTCTATGAGCCGGCTTCGAGCTTCTTGACGGTGCGGCGCATCGCGCTGCTCATCGCGATACTGCTAGGCGTGTTCTTCGTCGGACCGTCGATCGTAACGCGCGTGGACGCAGCGCACGTCGGCATTCGGGTGAAGCTTGCGGGCAGCTCACGCGGCGTGCAAGACATCCCCATCGTCACCGGTTGGGTGTTCTTCAATCCGCTGACCGAGCAGATCATTTCTTTCCCGACCAGCGTGCAGAACGTGGTGTGGACCAAGACGCCGACGGAGGGCCGCGCGGTGGACGAGTCGATCACGTTCTCTTCCGGGGAGGGCGTCAACGTCAACGCCGACATCGGGTTGTCGTTTCACATCGATCCGAGCAAGGCGCCGCATCTGTACTTGCGCTTTCGGCAGGTCGATTTGCTGCTGCTGGCCGACGGTTACGTGCGCAACTCCGTACGCGAGGCCTTCAACGACGAAGCGTCGCGCATGCCGGTGCAGGAAATCTACGGCGCCGGCAAGGGCAAGCTCGTGGCCGCGGTGATGAAGCAGCTCGCGGCCGTGCTGGGCAAGGACGGCTTCCTGATCGACCAGCTGACGATCAACGGCGCCCTGCGCTTGCCCGAGAACGTGGCCGCCGCCATCAACCGCGCGATGGAGGCGACCCAGAACGCCATTCAGGCCGAAAATCGCGTGCGCCAGGTGAAGGCCGAAGCCGAGCAAGCCGTTGCCGAAGCGCACGGCGCCGCCGAAGCCGCACGCCAACGCGCCCAGGGCGAAGCCGACGCGGTGCTCATCCGGGCGCGCGCCGACGCCAAGGCCAACGAGATCATCCGCCTTTCGACGACGGGCTCGGTGCTGCAATACCGCGCGATCGAGCGTTGGAACGGCCGCCTGCCGGCATTCTCGGGCGGCGACAAGATGCCGCTGCTCACCTTCGACGCGAGCAAGTTTGCCGGTAGCGACGCCGAGCGCGAAAAGAAGCTCGCCGAGCTGCTCGGCGAAGAGCCGGCCGGAAGCAAACCATCTCCCGCCGAAAAGCCGACGGACAAGCCCGCCGAAACCGAAAAGCCGCAGTGAGGCTGGCGCGTCTACTGCGCCGCTACCACTTGACGTTGACGACCGGCGGTTGAATCTCGGCTTCGGCGTGCGAGAGCGGCAACGTCACCTTGACGGAGGTGGCGCCGTGGTGCTGCTCCTTCAAGTCGAGGCCGTCCACCTTCGTCAGGTCGGCGACGGGCACGATCTGGTCGGGGCGCAGCGCGCGCACGATTTCGGGCGGACCGGCGACGACGACGTCGACCGTGCGTGGCGCAACGGTGCCGCCCGCCACTCCGAGCACCTCGACGGGGCGGTTCTCGAAGCGCACCTCGCTCACGCGGCGCGCGACCGTCACCGCCACGGTTGCCGCTTGCGGACCCAGGTAACGCACGCGCTGCGGCGGCGCGTCGATGCCCAGGCGCCGCTTGTGCACGCCTTCGCTCAGGCCGGAGACATCGAACGCCGACAAGCGAGCGAACTGCATCACCTCGATGGCGCTGATGGGGCCGCTGACCGTGATCGTCTTCGGGTCGACATCCGGCTCGCCTTTGACGACGTAGCCGTCCGCCGGTTGGCCGGTGATGGCCGCCTGGATCGGGATCTGGCGGGTTGCCACGTCTTCCCACGACAGCTCGATGCTCGAAGGATCGATGATCGTGATCTTCGTCTCGGGCGGGAGCGTGAACATGCTCTCGTCGAAGACCACGGTTTCGCGGCGGCCGTCGCGCAGATCGATTTCGACCGGCGGAATGCCGGCTTGCAGCAAATTGTCGATGGCGCGCGCGCTGCCTTGCAAGGTGACGTGAATGCTGGCCGGAATCGGCGTCATCAGCTCGCGCTCGGCCGCCGTCGTGGGCAGGCGCATGACCAGTGGCACCGGCACGGTGCGCTGCTGCTCTTCTTCTTGCCCGTGCACGAACGCGAACAGGCCGAGCGCGAAGGCCATGGCCAGCGCCTTCAACCCCAAGTTTTCGGTCATCGACTCGCGGAAGAAGCTCCACACGCTGGCCAGCAGGTTGCGCAGCACTCAGGTATCTCCCTGCGAGTTGCGATCGGTAGTGGGCGGCACCACCGCATCGCGGTCGACGGAAGTGGTGACGGGCGTGCGCAGCGGCGTCGCTCCCGGGGCAACCGGGGGAGCCGCGCGCAGCGGGGCCGACGGCGGTGAAGATGGCGTGAGCGCCGGGCCGGGGCGCAGCGGGGGCGGCGGCTCGCTCTTGGGGCGCAGCATCGGCTCGGGCTCGCTGGCGATCAGGCTGATGCGCGGCACCATCGAGTCGGGCTGACTGTCGCGCAGCTCACGCGGGCTCCGGCTGGTGGGCGTGGTGTCGAGCTCGGCCACGGGCGGGTTCTTCGACAGCGACTCGGGCGGCGCGGTCTCGCGCGAGCTTTTGTTGCGGCGCGACTTTTTTCGCACTTTCGGGCTGAAAATCGCGTCCAGCATCGTGCGCAGCTTGGGGCCGTCCAAATTGCTGGCGATGTTGCCGTTGAAGCAGAAGCTGATGGTCCCGCGCTCTTCGCTCACGATTACGACTACCGCGTCCGTCTCTTCCGTAATGCCGAGCGCGGCGCGGTGACGCGAGCCGAAGCTGTCGTCGACCACGCGCCCCTCCGGCATCGGGAAGAAGACGCCGGCTTTGGCGATGCGCAAGTTGCGGATCACCACCGAGCCGTCGTGCAGCTTGTTCATGCCTTCCGGCAAGAACAACGCGACCAAGAGCTCACGCGAGACCTGAGCGTCGAGCGTGTGGCCTTTGTGCACGCCCACGAACTCGTCCAGGTTCGCGTCTTGCTCGAAGGTGATCAGCGCGCCGATGCGGTGACGCGCGAGCTCGGTCGCGGCTTCCACCACTTCGTCGATGACTTTGGTTTCTTGGGCGCGAGCCAGGCTGCCGAACCAGGCGCGGCTACCCACGCGCTGCAGGCCGCGGCGGATGTCGTTTTGAAACACCACCACGATGATCAGCAGCATGCTCGAAATGAGCGCGCCCATCACGCTGATCACCGTCACCAGCCGCAGCGCCTGCGCCACCAGGTACAGCACGAACACCAGAGACAGGCCGAGGCCCACCTGCATGGCGCGCGTGCCGCGCAGCACGAGCAACGCGCGGTAGGCGAGGTAGTAGACCAAGAACACGTCCAGCGCGTCTTTGGCGAGCTGCAGCGGAGTGCGGCCCTCCCAGTAAGCGCGGACGGCCTCAAACATGGGCCGACTCCTGCGCGCCGGGCGGGGCCAAGACTGCCGTCACGTTCAAAGCTTGGCGCACGGCCCGTACATCGTGCACCCGCAGCACCTGCGCACCTTGACCAGCACACCACAGGCAGGCTGCGATAGTTCCGCCCAACCGTTCCTCGGGACCCACATCGTCCACCGCGCGGATGAACGACTTGCGGCTCGCGCCGACCACCAGCGGCACGTCGAGATCTTTCAGCTCGCTGAGCCGGCGCAGCAGCTCGAACGACTGCCGGGCGTTCTTACCGAAGCCGATGCCCGGGTCGAACCAGACGCGCTCGCGGGGCAAGCCGGCAGCTACCGCGCGATCCCGCGCCTCACACCACTCGCGCCGCACGTCCGACACGACGTCCGCATAGGCGTCGTCGGGGTAGTCGGAAAAGCCCGCCATCGACCCGAGCGCGCCGCGCGTGTGCATCAGGACCAACGTCGCCCCGGCGCGCGCTGTCACGCGCGCCAGATCGGCGTCGGCCAGGCATGACACGTCGTTCACCAACACCGCACCGATTGCGAGCATGCGCTCGGCGACGCGTGGGCTCGTCGTATCGACCGAGACCAGCAGCTTGCCGCTGGCCACCGCATGAGCGACCGCGGGCTCGATGCGGGCAATTTGCTCGTCCGCCGAGACCGCAGCCGCGCCCGGGCGCGAGGATTCCCCGCCAATATCGGCAATTTCTGCGCCCTCGGCGCAAAGCTGGTCGATACGGCGCAGGCTCTCATGGCGTGATTCGCTCCTGCCGGCTTGGTAGAACGAGTCCGGCGTCGCATTCACGACGCCCATGAGCAGGGCTCGACGCCCGCTCTTGACGGACCCTAGTTGAGCCGAGAGCGCACCCACCCTTTGCGGGTAGCAAGATGCAGGCCACTTCGCAAGGATTTGCGCGAATTTATTCGGCTTCGCTAGGCAGGAGCACGTCGCTCAACAGGCCCTTGGTCGTCCACTCCTGGAGCCACGTTCCGATGGAGGTGCCGAGCTCTGCTTCGCGCTCGGGCGTGCTCGCGGCCAGCTCCGCCGCGGCGCCCAGCGGCCTGCCCGCTGCGAGCGCGCCCAGAAATGCGAACGCAACGCTCGAAACCGGCATGTCCCACAGGCCTAGGTCCCGTCGGTACACGACCAGGTCCTGGGGATGCTCACCTGGGATCGCCACGGGTTCGTCACCGTCAGCGCGAAGCTGGCGACGCAGATCTGCCACCGGAAAACGCACCGAAACCAGTCGCACCGACGGCGCGACCACGAGCCGGGCGTCGCCCAAGCGCTCTTCGGGCACGCTCGCGAGACGCTCGGCCATGAGAGGCGCCGTATCGGGCGCGTCGAATACTTCGATATATGCGAGCTCGAGCCGGGCCATGTCGAGGCACAGCGCTTGGTGGGGCAACCAGCTCGCGCGCTCGATGACGGCGGGCAGCTGCTCGCCCAGGTCGCGCAGCGTGTAGCTGGTGGGTACGACCTCGCGCAGGTACTGCTCGACCAGGCGCTCCCAATCGGCCTGGCCCAGGATTCCGCCGAGGCCGGGAAAATCCTCGACCAGTGAGCTGGTGTGCCGGAGCCAGAATTGCTCGCGGTAAATTTCGAGCTGCTCGGCCGGACCGAGCCGGTCGTTGCCCCCGATGTGCTCCTGCGCGAACGCCGCCCATTGCGGGTGCTGCAGCAGCGATCGGTCGTGGCGTAGAGCGAGCGCCATGCGGCGCTGGAGGTCGGACAGGGCGTCGCTCATCCGGCCTCGCTCGCCGCGGACTCCCGCGGGCCGCCCTGTTTCCACACCGAGCTCTCACCGGCAGCTACCAGGTGCCGAGGTGGGGGAGCCGGTGCCGGCAGTGGCTTACCGGCCCCTAAGGCGAGCCCCTCGTCACGAACGCGCCGAGCCCGCTCGGCTTCCGCCAGGAGCACCGGCAGCTCCGGGATTTCGTCGTCCCACTCGATCAGCGTGGAGATGGGGCCGGCGAGCGCGATGGTCTGGCGGTACAGGTCGAGCACGGGCTCGATGACGGAGCCGCGGTGCGTGTCGATGATGTACTTGCCGAGGTTGGTGTGCCCAGCGAGATGAATCTGCACGATCCGCTCGTGCGGCACCGAGCGGATGAAGGTCTGCGCGTCGAAGCCATGGTTGTAGGCCGACACGTAGACGTTGTTCACGTCGAAGAGCAGGCCAATGTCGGCGCGCTCCGCGACCTCGCTGATCAGCTCCCACTCGCTCAGGGTGCTGGAACGGTAGGTGAGGTAGCTGGAGGTGTTTTCGAGCGCGAACGGCACCTCCAAAAAATCCTGAATCATGTGCGCGCGCTCGGCGATGCGTGCCACCGCCTCGGGCGTGTACGGAACCGGCAGCAAGTCGTGCAAGTGCGCACCGCCGGCCCCCGACCAGCAGAAGTGGTCGCTGACCCACGGCGTTTTGGTGCGCTGCACGAGCGCCTTGAGCTTCGTCAGGTAGGCACGGTCCGGCTCGTCGGGGCCGGCGATGCCCAGCGACACGCCGTGCTGCACCACCCGGTAGTGCTCGAGCACGCGGCCCAGGTGATAGAGCGGCTTGCCACCGCCGACCATGAAGTTTTCGCTGATGATCTCGAAGAAATCGACCGGCGGCTTCTGCGCCAAGATCGCAGCGTAGTGCGGCACCCTGAGGCCAACGCCGACTCCAAGATCTTGTCTGCTCTCGCTCATAATCAAGTCACCACCTGCCAAGTTTGGGCTTTTGGCTAGGCGCCACGAGGAGCGGAGCGGAACGTACTCGAGTACGTGAGCACCGCACCGCAGGGGCAACGACGCCAAAACCCAAAATCGGCAGGTGTGGGTTCAGTCACGTCAACGCGTCATTTCGGGCAGTGGCCGTTACAGCCGCCTTTGCCCTTGCACTCGTTCTTACCGGCACACGCGTTCGCGTCGGTCTTGCAGGAGCCCTTGCCCTTGCACTCGTTCTTGCCTTTGCAGCATTCCTTGGCGCCCGCCGCGTCGGCGGCCGGAGCGGCGCCGTCCGCAGCCGGAGCAGCCGGAGCAGCCGCGTCTGCCGCGGGGGCCTCAGCGGCCGGGGCCTCGGCCGGCGGTGTGCTGCCGCCGCAAGCCGCGAGGGCACCGAGCATCAAACCAGCGGACGCCGCAGACACGATCGACTTCGAAAGACTAAAAGCCATTGCCACTCCTCTTACTTCTTTGGGTTGGTTGCTGAGACGGCTGCAAAACCGTCCACGAGCGGTTGTGTTCCCGAGCTATGCGCGCAGGCCCCGTTCGGTTTCAGCGGGCGCGAGTTTACCTGCTAGGCTTCTCGACGCGCCAATTACCCGCAGCGGGCCGTGCACCTGGTACGAGCGACGTAGGCTCGCGGATCGATTATGAATTCCGATGTGGACAAAAGCCTCTGACGCTCGCGTTTTTGCTGACCGCCGTGCCCGCTTGAGCGACCGGCTGCGCGGCCCGGCCGTGCTGGTCGCGGGCCAGTCGCGCCCCCGGAACTTTCAGCACAATCGCTTCGCCTTTCGGGCCGAAAGTCATTTTCTCTACCTGGTGGGACGCTCGATCGAAGACGCCGCGCTGCTGATCGAGCCGCAAGGCGCCACGCTCTTCGCGCCGCCGGCCGATCCCGAGGCCGAGCTGTGGACGGGCCCGATGACGACGCTCGAGCAACTGTCGCGTGAGCTCGGCCTGGAAGTACGGCCGCTCGACGAGCTGGCGCTGCCCGCCGGCACGGCTGCGCTCCCTCCGCAAGAGCTCGAAACCGCGTTGTGGCTTTCGGACTTGCTTGAGCGCGAGCTGCAGCCGGGGAGTGGCGCCGAGCTCGAGGGCGCAGATGTCGAGCTGGCGGAGGCCATGATCGCGCTTCGCCTTTGTCACGACGAGGGAGCAATCCTGCAGTTGCGAGAGGCCGCGCAAGTCACGTACAGCGCGCACCTGCTCGGCATGCGAGCGACGCGCGCTGGCGAACGAGAAGCGAGCGTACGCGCCGCGATGGAAGCCGCCATCATCGCCGCCGGCTGCAACACCGCTTACGGCTCGATCGTCACGGTGCACGGCGAGGTGCTGCACAACGAGCGTCACGACGGCTTGCTCAGCGAGCACGATCTGCTGCTGGCCGACGTGGGCGCCGAAACGCCAGAAGGGTTTGCTGGCGACGTGACGCGTGTTTGGCCCGTCTCCGGCAGGTTTTCGGCCACGCAGCGCGCAATCTACGAAGTCGTCTTGGCCTCGCAGCGCGCGGCAATCGCGAAGGTAGCGCCCGGCGTTCGCTACCTCGACGTGCACCGCGCCGCGGGCCTGGCGCTGGTGGAGGGCTTGCTCGGCGTCGGCATCTTGCGCGGCGACGCACGAGACTTGTACGCGCGCGGCGCCGCGGCGCTCTTCTTCCCGCACGGCGTGGGCCACCTACTCGGTATCGACGTGCACGATATGGAAGACTTGGGCGACCGTGCCGGCTACGCCCCCGGCCGCACGCGCGCGACCAACGCCGGTGACCGCTACCTGCGCCTCGACCGTGACCTGGCGCCCGGTATGTGTGTCACCATCGAGCCCGGCTTTTACCAAATCCCGCGCATCCTCTCGCGCCCCGAAGAGATCGGCGACCTCGAGAGCGCCCTCGACCGCAACGTGCTCGCCCGCTTCGCCGACGTCCGCGGCATCCGCATCGAAGACGACGTGCTCGTCACCGACTCGGGCGCGGAGGTGCTGAGCGCCGCGGTGCCCAAGTCGATCGACGATGTCGAGCACGCCATGCTCGCGTGATGGGGTAGGCCGTTGTTCCTGTTGGGGCTGCCCAGCTGGGCAGCCCTCCGACTGTCGACCGCTTCCCGAGCCTCCCGTCCTCCCGATCTCCTGGTTGAATCTCGAGGAAATCGGGATGACCGACCAGTTAGGTTATTGACCCGAGACGCCTTCAGATCGCCGCGCGATCCAAACGCGCCTCGGCGGCGGCGACGGCTTCGCGAAGTGATGGATCCACCGGCGCCGTGGTAGCGACCACGTCTTCGGCGGAGGCGCCGGCGCTAATGGCGGTGCGGGCTTCGGCGGAGCCGCAGAGCATGTCGAAAGCGGGCACGGCGGCTTCGAATTCGTAGGGCGTGCTGCGGAAGGCGAAGGCTTCCGGGTTTTGTGCGCGCGCCAGCGTGATGAGCGTGAGGTACGTGGCGACCGGGCGGAACAGCGCCGGGCTCGTGACGTGCAGCATGACGCCGTTGCAACGCTGGCCAGCGTGCTTCTCGAAGGTGGGCTTGAACGTGACGGGCCGCACCAGCACACCAGGCGTGCCCGCTTCGCTCAGCGCTTGTGCGAGCGCCTGGCCGTCGAGGAAGGGCGCACCGACGAGCTGGAAAGGCGCGGTGGTGCCGCGACCTTCCGACAGATTGGTGCCCTCCACCAGGCAACCGCCCGGGTAGACGAGCGCCGTTTCGAGCGTGGGCATGTTGGGCGACGGCATGATGAAAGGACGGCCCCACGCCTCGGCGGTGCGCATGCGCTCCCAGCCGAGCACGCGCGCCACGGAAAGGGCGCCTTCCGGACCCAGCGGCAAGCCGTCGCGCTCGAAGACCTGCGCCAGCATCTCGCCGATCGTGAGCGAGTGGCGGATCGGAAATGGCTCCAAGCCGACGAACGACGTGAAGCCCTCGCGCTGCGGCGCACCCTCGATCAGACTCGGGTCGCCCGAGATCGGATTCGGACGATCGAGCACCACGACGTGAATGCCCTTGGCGGCCGCGGCGCGCGCGGCGAGCAGCGCCGTCCACACGTACGTGTAGTAGCGGCTACCGACGTCGCACAAATCGATCACCAGTAGCTGAATTCCCTCGAGCTCTTCAGCCGTGGGTGAGAGGCGCTCCTTGTTGTCGCCGTAGAGGCTAATCACGCGCGGGCCTGCGGCAGCTTCCGCGGGCGCGCTCGGATCCTTGACCGGTTCTTCGGCTTGCGCGTCCGCGAACAGGCCGTGCTCGGGCGTGAAGATGATCTGTGGCGTCGCGCCTAGCTCCTCGAGCACGGTGAGCAGGTGGCGTCCGCGGCGATCGATAGCGGCGGCGTGCGTGAGCACCGCGAGCCGTTCACCGCGCAGGCGGCGACGCAGGTTTCCGATCTGGGCGCTGTAGAGCTGGTCGAGGCCGGCAAGCATGGGCGCCCTGTATATCCCGATCCAGCAAGGCCGGATCGCAAACGACCTCAGGTGCCGTCGGAGGCCGGCCGCCGGGGAACCGGCGACGCCGGACAGACCTACTTGCGGGGCCTGGGCACTCAGTGTTACTTTTTTGCATAGTGAGACGAGTACTGGTTGTCGATGACGAGGAAAACCTGCGAGTCGTGCTGCGCACGCTCTTGCGGAGGCACGGCTATGAGGTCGAAACCGCGTCCAGCGGCGAAGAGGGCCTGGCCATGGTCGACTCCTTCGGACCCGACGTCGTCTTGACCGACGTGCGCATGCCCAAGATGGGTGGGCTCGACTTGCTCTCGACCCTGAAGGCCAAGGGCAACGAGGCCACCGTGATCGTGATGAGCGCCTACGGCAACATGGACCTGGCGCTGGATGCGATGAAGGCCGGCGCCTACGACTACGTGCAGAAGCCTTTCAAACCGGACGAGGTCGTGCTGGCGCTGCGCAAGGCCGAAGAGCGCGAGCTGCTGCGCCGCGAGAACCGCGCGCTGCGCGACGAGATCCGCAAGGAGCATCGCTTCGAAGACATCTTGGCCAAGAGCGCGCGGATGCAGGAGATCTTCCGCACCATCTCCAAGATCGCCGAATACAAGACGACCGTCTTGGTCACCGGTGAGAGCGGCGTCGGCAAGGAGCTGGTCGCGCGCGCCATCCATCGCCGCAGCACACGCCGCGGCGGGCCTTTCGTGGCCGTCAACTGCGGCGCCATTCCCGAGAACCTGCTCGAGAGCGAGCTGTTCGGTCACAAAAAAGGCGCCTTCACGGACGCCGTGAACGATCGCCGCGGGCTGTTCGAAGAAGCCACGAACGGCACGCTTTTTCTCGACGAAATCGGGGAGTTGCCGCTGGGCCTGCAGGTCAAGCTGCTGCGCGTTCTCGAGGACGAAAAGATCCGTCGGCTGGGGGAGACGCGCGACGTGCAGGTCGACGTACGCATCATCACCGCCACGCACCGCGATTTGCACAACGAGACCAAGGCCGGTCGCTTTCGCGAAGACTTGTTCTATCGCCTGAACGTGCTGCCGATTCACTGCCCGCCGCTGCGCGAGCGGCGCGACGACATTCCGCTGCTCATCGACCACTTCGTGGCCAAGAACAACACGCGCTTGGGTACCTCAATCCGCGGGCTCGACACGGAGACGCGGCGTTTGCTTTACGAGTACGCCTGGCCCGGCAACGTGCGCGAGCTGGAGAACACGATCGAGCGCGCGATGGTGCTGGCCGAAGGCGAGCAGATCATCGCCGCCGATTTGCCGGAACGCATCCGGGAGGCGCGCGACCCCGTGCAGGTGCAGCTAGCCAGCGGCGAGCTGTCCGTGAAAAAGACGACGCGCATCATCGAAGAGATTCTGATCCGGCGCGCCCTGCAAAAAACCAAAGGCAACCGCACCAGGGCCGCCGAAGTCCTCGAAATCAGCCACCGCGCGCTGCTCTATAAGATCAAGGACTACCAGATCACGGATCTTTGATTTTTGTCTCCTCCGCGCCTTGCCCCACCGCCCTGCGTCGTTCGGGTTCTGAGCTGCGGCAGGCGCTCGGCCTCGCCGAGTTTCTCTCGGCCTCCTCTCAATCGCAGATCGTGATCTGCTGGGGGCAAGGCCGGTTGAGGTGGTCCTGGCGGGCGCATTGCGCCCGCTCGCATCGCAAACGAACCGCGCGGCTCGTGTGTTGGTCACTCCCAGCGGCTTTTTCTTGGCTAGAGCGCATCTCACAACGTAGGCGTAAGGCGTGGCGCTCTAGATCACCCGCAAAGCGGGTGAGGGGGCGCAACCGGCGAAGCCGGTGCGGGGGCGGAAACGCCCCCACAAACAGGGCTAGAGCCAGCGCTGCGAAGCAGCGCAGCGGGGCGTAGCCCCGCCATAACCGGCTTCAGCCGGTTATGAGATGCGCTCTAG
>DASZTA010000016.1:0-75253 GCA_035548415.1 Polyangiaceae bacterium | reverse complement strand
CGTTGCGCACGCCGACTTGGGCCCAATTCGTGGAGTCGTTCTGCCCGCCGGTGCGCGAGCTCCCGCCCGGCGAACGGCCGCGCGATTGGGCGAACGACGGCGCCGAAGAAGCGAGCGTCAACGAAGCAGAGCTCCCGGTCGGACCGGTGCCGGCCGAACTGCCTCCGGTCACGAGCCCTCTGCTCTACCAGTTGCAGTTCTCCACGGTCGAACAGCACGTGCAGTTGGTGGAGCGGGCCAAAGCGCTCATGGCTCGCGAGCGCCCCGGCGTTTCGCTCGGCGAGCTGCACCTCGAAGCGATGAAGCTGCTGGTGGCGGCGCTCGAAAAGCGAAAGTTTGCGGCCGGCGTCCGCCAGCCACCGCGCCAGCGCGGCGGTGACTCCGAGCCGCACGAGCGCGACTCCGAACCGCGCCAGCGCGGCATTGATTCCGAACCGCCCGAGCGCGACTCCGGACCGCGCCAGCGCGGTGTTAATTCCGAACCGCCCGAGCGCGGCGCTGACTCCGAACCGCGCCAGCGCGACTCCGAACCGCGCCAGCGCGGCACCGTGGCCGCCGTACCTTCTCCTGCCGGAGCTTCTTCGCACCTGCGCAGTCGGCACATTCCGGCGGCGCTGCGACGCGAGGTGTACGAGCGCGACGCAGGTCGCTGCAGCTACCTCGACGCTCGGGGCGAGCGCTGCTGCGAGACGCGGTACCTGGAGCTGCATCACCTCCAGCCTTTTGCCCGAGGTGGGCAGCACCGCGCCGTGAATTTGGCGCTCCGCTGCAAGGCTCACAACCGATTGGCGGCCGAACGAGATTTCGGCCCCGAGCTCATGGCCGAACGGAGCGAAGGAGCGCGCCACGAGTCGCTCGCGCGACAGAAACTCTACGATTTTGCTTTCGACTGAAGAAACGCGCGCCGCGCCGGCACGAAACCGCTCGTCGTCGCTCGGTGACTGCGCAGTCGTCTGACGAAGGCGCACGACGCCTCGGCCATCCGCTGCCTGGTCCGCGTCCAGCAAATGAATGGCCCGAGAAGCTCATCAGCGAGCCGGCGACCACCACGACGGTGCAGTCGTCGTCCGACGACGCTCGGCTCGAGCAACAAAAGAACTCGCGGACCTGGTTGGGCAACCCTCTGAAACAGGCGTGCCCGACGATCCGTTGGACCGCCGGGCACGGGCGTGGGCCGATTGAGGGCCCGGAGCCGAGGCTAGCGCCTCACTTCTTCTTCGAGGACGGGGGCGCCTCGCACTTGGCCGTCGGAATGTACGGCCGGGCGTCGCTCGTCATCTGGTTCGTGATGCCGAGGTACGAACGGCACTCTTCGTCGGTCTCGCAACCGATGAACTTGCAGAAGCCGCCGTCGCAGACCTGGAACTGTCCGCACGAGCCGTCGTTTTCGCAAGGAATCTTGCAGCTCTTGTAGTCGCTGCCCTCGGTGGCCAGGCACTTGTAGAGGCGCGGGTCGTCAGCGCCACCGCTGACGGCCGCGTTGGTGTTCGGGTTCTCGGGCGTCGTATTGCGGCTCGCCGCCAGGATGCACTCGCGATCGCTCGTGCAGCCGACGTACACGCAGTCGCCGCTCTTACACGCCTCGAACAGCCCGCACTCCTCATTCTGCGTGCAGGGCTTCTTGCACAGGCCCTTTTCACAAGTTTCGTCGTTCTTGACGTCGCAGTCCTTGTCCGTGGTGCACTCCACGCAGCGGCCGCCGTCACAGATTTGCAGGCCCTTGGCCAGGCACTCCGCGTCGGTCTTGCAGGACTGGTCTTCGAGACAGAGGTTGTCCGTGCAGCGCAGCAGACAGACGTCCTCGCAGTCCGGATCGGTGCAGATGTCGTTGGTGGGGTCGTAGTCGGGGTTGACGCAGTTGCAGACGCGGCTCGAACAGCTAGCCGTGTACTGGGCGCAAGGCCCGTAGATGGCGCCCGTGTCGCAATTGGCGAAAGACAGCGAGCAGGTGCCGGTGGTGAGCCCGTTCGGGATCACGCAAGTGTTCTTCGGGCAATCGGTGGCGACCTCGCAGGCGGTGCCAGTTTGATAAGTGCCCTGACAGATGCCGGGGCTACACGTGCCGCCGTTACAGACGTCGTCGTCGGTGCAGATGGTCTGCACGCAGCCTGGAATGTTGCGGTTGGCGGGGTCGCAAATCTTGTCGCGACCGGCGCACTTCTCGGGGACTTCCGTCAGCTTGTCGCCGCAGCAGTCCTCATCGCTTTCGCAATCGATGCGGGTGCATTGCTTGGGCTCGACGCCGACATCGAACTCGTTTTGCGAGCAGATGCCGCTGATGCAGGCCAGACCCGTATCGCAGTCGTTGCGGGCGAGGCAGGTTTCACCGCGCTTACCACGCGTCTCTGGTTGGACTTTTTGAGCGTCTTTGCTGCAGCCCGAAGCTGCGAGCACCGTGACCGACATCAACGAAACGAGTGCAATAAGTGAACGTAGACCCATAGGGAGCTCCTCTCCAAGGCGACCTAAGCGACACCCAGGCATCGCGTTAGACGCAAGATCCCGCGTACGGCACGCAAACTACCCCGATTCCACGGATTGATGGGAGAAAGTTGCAGAAGCGGTCCCGCGGGGCGGGGCCTACGCCGCTCCCAGCTCTCCTACCCCGCCCGCCTGCCCACCCCGACCCCCTTGCCGTTCCGCTGATATTCGCGTGACGCTTCACGTTTGGCCGGCCCAAGGCTACGTTTAGCGGCTCAGTGGAAGACGTACCGAACTCCGAGCGCAGGCGATTGGGCCGCCGGTTCGTCGTGGAACGCGAGGTAGGCAGAGGCGGCGCCGGCATCGTCTATCGGGCGTTCGACATGACCACCGAGCGCACCGTCGCGCTGAAGGTGATCGCGGCCGATGCGGGGGTTGCGCCGGAAGAAGAGCAGCGCTTGATGCGCGAAGGCCAATTGCTGACGACCCTCGACCACCCCGGCATCGTCAAGACGGTTGCGTTTGGCGTGCTCGAGGACAGCGGGCTGCCCTACGTGGCGATGGAGTGGCTCGACGGCGAAGACCTGGCCCAACGCCAGCGTCGCGACCCGCTCACCATCCAGCAGGCGACCGACCTTGGCATCAAGGTCGGCGAGGCGCTCTCGGCGGCGCACCAGGCGGGCGTCTATCACCGCGATATCAAGCCCGGAAACCTGTTTTTGTGCCGCTCTCAGGAGACCCACGGCTCGCTCGAGAACGTCTGGCCCAAGATCGTGGACTTCGGCGTCGCCGCCAAGAGCGACATCCGCATCACGCGCTCGGGTGACGTGGTCGGCACGCCCGCGTACATGGCGCCCGAACAAGCGCGCGGAGACGCACCGATCGACGCGCGTAGCGACATCTACTCGCTGGGCGCCACGCTGTTCGAGCTGATCGCCGGCCGGCCACCGCACGTCGGCCCGACCGTGATCGCGACACTGGCGCGCCTCGTGACCACCAGCGCGCCGCGCCTGGCCGAGCTGCGCCGCGACACGCCTCCGCTGATCGACGCGCTCGTTTCGCGCATGCTGGAGACGGATCCGAGCGCCCGCCCCACCTCGATGCAAGAGGTGCTGGAGCTGCTCCAAGAAGCCTCGCGCGACGGCGAGCGCAACAGCTGGTACGAGCCGGTCGAGTCGGTCCGCTCCTCGCGCCTGGGCTGGAGCGGCTCGCGCCTGGTGACCTCGATCGTCGCGATTCGCTTTGGTACGGGCTCGGCACGAGAGCGCTCTCTGGAGCAGCTGCGCCAGCGTGGCGCGGACGCGGTACCGCTCGGTCAAGATTCGATCGTCGCGCACCTGGGCGCGCGGCGCGCCGTCGGCAACGAAGCCGCCGTGGCGCTGGAGCTGGGGCGACGCCTGGCACGCTCGGGCGCGCGCGTCGGCATCGCCAGCGGTCGCGCTCGGCTCGATTTCGCTTCGGCGACGGGCGAAGTGCAGCCGGTGGGCGAAGTGGTGGACCGCGCCTCGGCGCTGTCGCGCGACGCCGAGCCGAGCATGGTGCTGGCCGACGCCACCACCAGCGAGCTCGGCCGCGGCCGCTACGAATTCCGCACGCGCGACGACGGCTCGGCCATCGTAGGCGAGCCGATCGTGGCTCAACGCGGGGACCGTGGCGGCGGCGCGCCGTTCGTGGGGCGCGATCCGGAGCTGGCGCAGGTCATGTCGGCGTTCGAGCGCTCGCGGCTCGACTCGACGCCGGTGTTGGTCTCGATCACGGGGCCGCCCGGTATCGGCAAGAGCCGCTTGCGCCGCGAGGTCATGGCGCGCATTTCGTCGCAAGCCGGCGCGCCGCTGATCGTGCTGCAGCGCGCGGAGGCTTACGGTCAGGGGCACGCGCTCGGTGCCGCGGCGGACGTGCTGCGCGCCATCATCAGCTTGCCCAAAGGTGCCACCAGCGCCGAGGCGGAGCGCGCCATCGTCTCGCGCATGGGGCCTTCTACGCGCGACGAGCTGAGCTCGCCCAACCGCATGCTGCTGGCGCGCTTGCTCGCCAACGAGCCGCTGCCAGAGGGCCTCGATCCGCGCGGCTCGCGCGACGCCTTGTGGTTGAGCATGACCGACCTCGTGCTGCAGGTGACGCAAGACGAGCAAGTCGCCATCTTGATGGAAGACCTACAGTGGGCGGACCCCGAGTCGATCGGCTGGATCGACCACATGCTCGGCCGCGCCACCGGGCGGCCGCTGATCGTGATGGCGCTGGTGCGACCCGAATTCTGGCAGGGGCAGACCACGCGTTTCGCGGGCCGCGACCACGTGCGGCTCGAGCTGCGTCCGGTGTCCAAGCGCGCCACGCGCGCCATCGCGCGCGCCGTGCTCGGCGAAACGATTCCGGACGAGGTCATCGACCGCATCGCCGACCAGGCGGGCGGGCTGCCGCTGTTCGCGGAGGAGCTGGCGCGCCTCACCGCCTCGGGTCGCGACGCCCGGCACGCACCCACCATCCAGGCCGCGATTCAGGTCAGCCTCGACGCGCTCGAAGGCGAATGCCGCGACGCGGTGGGGCGCCTCTCCGTGTTCGGCCTCACGTGCTGGGACGCTGCGCTCGACACGCTGGGCATGCACGGCTCAGAAGGGTTGATGAAAGCCGTGGTGGCAGCGGAGGTGCTCACCGAGCAAAACACCTCACGCTTCACCGGCACCCGCGAATGGCTGTTCAAGCACGCCCTGGTGCGCGACGTCGCTTACGCCTCGCTGGGTGAGCGCGAGCGCCAGGAGCTGCACGCCCTGGCAGCCGCCTGGCTGTCGACGATGGGCGAAGACTCGGCCACCGTGGCCGGGCACTACGACCTCGGCGGCGAGCACTCGAAAGCCGCCGAATACTGGGCCAAGGCTGCGCAGCGCGCGCTCGCCACCAACGCGCTGACGGACGCGCTCAGCATGGCCGAGCGAGCTCTGGCGTTCGCCGAAGACAAGCCGACCGGATTTCAGCGCGCGCTGTGCCTCGACGAGGCGTGGAGCCGGCTCGACCCGCGCTCGGCCGAGCGCGAAACCGCCATTTCGGCGCTCGAAGAGAACGTGCACGACGAGGGCAGCGCCGTGCGCGCGCGCGGCGCCCGGGCCCGCTACGACGACGCGCGCGGCTCGGGCGAATCGATCAGCCAGCGCCTGGCCGAGGCGCGCGACCAAGCCGCCGCGCTCGGCCTGTACGACGAAGAAGCGCGTTCTTCAGCCGCGCTCGCCATGCGCCTGGCCTTCGCCGGCAAGTTCGCCGACGCCGAGATCGAAGCCAAGCGGCTGCTGGCGCTCGGCCACGCGCAAAAGCTGAGCTCGGCCGCCGTGGACGCCTACCAGACGCAGGCCATCGTGCGTCAAACCACCGGCGCGCTCGGTGCCGCGCTCGAAGCGCGCAGAAACGCCGCCGGCGCCGCGCGCGCCAACGGCTTGCGCGAGCGCGAGTCGATGCTCATGAGCAACCTGGGCTTCGCGCTCACCACCATCGGCGCCCGGCAAGAAGCGCGCTCGGCCATCGAAACTGGCCTGGCCCTGGCCGACGCCATCGGCAGCCAGGGCGCCGTACGTCACGCGCAGATGAACCTGCTCGGCTGGGCCGCTACCTTCGGCAACGACGTGAAGCTCGAAGCGCACCTCGCCGCCGTACGCGAAGACGCCGACGCCGCAGCGGCGGGCGTGTGGGCCGCGCCCGACCGCTCCAACCTCGGCATGCTGTTTTATCGCGGCTGCGAGCTGCTGCGCAGCAAGGGCGAAGCTCAGTCGCGCCGCGCTCTCGGCCTGTTGCGCATGTCCGCGCAGGCTTACCGGCAAACCGCCAACCGCGACGTGCTCTCGGTTGCGCTCGGCATGTGGGCCGAAGCCGAACGGCGCTGCGGCAACGCCCACGCGGCGCTGGATCTCGCGCGCGAAGCCGCGCAGCTGCTGGAAGCGGGCGCGCCCAGCCTGCTGAACGAGGCGCCCGTGTTTCTCGCCTACCACGACGCCGCCATGGATCTCGGCGACGCGGAGCTGGCTCGCGCGGCCATCTCGCAGGCGGTGCCGCTGGTGCAGCGCCGCTTGCTGGGCCTAGCCGGAACGCCGTACGCCAAGCTCTACCTCACCGAGCTCCCCCACAACACGCGCCTGCTGGCGATCGCCGAAGAGCTCGGCGTCGTCCCCGACGCGATTCACCGTGCGCTGGAGAGCGGCAACTAGAGAGTGCACTCGCTTTCCCGAGCATTGTCGAGCGCTTGGCTCCCCGTATGCTAGTGTGACGATTCGGTGACGACGGCGCTCCTGCAACTGGCGGTCTTCGCCGCGGTGATCGTATCCCTGGCCGCGGTCACCCGAGTGGTGCCCGGAGCATCCAGGCGGCGCCTCACACGCAGCGTCCGGCTCTACGCCGTTTACGTGCTCGTGGTCGGGCTCACCACGGGGCTCGCGCTCGGCGGGCAGAACGAAGCCGCCTGGGGCTTCTCGATCGCGGGCGACTTGCTGCGCGTTCTCTTGATCATCAACTTGTCCGCGCTGGCCGTGTTCGACCTGCTGCTGCCCGTCGCGCGCTGGGACTACCCGGACATTCTGCACGACCTCGTGGTCGGCGCCGCCTACCTGGTCGCGATCGCCTGGCTGATGCACCACGCCGGCGTCAACGTCACGAGCATCATTGCCACCTCGGCGGTGGTGACGGCCGTGATCGGCTTGTCGCTGCAGGCCACGCTGGGCAGCATCGTGGGCGGCATTTCGCTCCAGGTAGACGACTCGCTACAAGAGGGCGACTGGATCGAGCTCGAGAACAAGCAGCAGGGGCAAATCAAGCAGATCCGCTGGCGCCACACCGTGATCGAGACGCGCGACTACGACACGCTGATCGTGCCGAACGGCCAGCTCATGGCGCAGACCATCAAGGTGCTGGGCAAGCGCAACGGCCTCTCGGTCAAGCACCGCATGTGGGTCTATTTCTGCGTCGACTTTCGCTTCTCGCCAGCCGAGGTGATCGACGCGGTGAACAAGGCCCTGGTGGCCGCGCCGATCGACGGCGCGGCTGCCAATCCGCTCCCCCACTGCATTTGCTTCGACCTGGCCCGAGAAAATCGCGACGGCTACGTGCTGTACGCGGTGCGCTACTGGCTCGAAGATCTGGCGCGCGACGACCCCGCCAGCTCCAACGTGCGCGAGCGCATCTTCTCGGCGCTGCGCCGCGCCAATATTCCGCTGGCCATTCCGGCCGCCGCGTTGTTCCTGTCGCAGGAAACGACCGAGCGCGCCGAGCGCAAAGAAGCGCGCGACGAAGAGAACAAGTTTCAGGCGCTCTCCAGCGTCGAGTTGTTTCGCCATCTCGATGACAGCGAGCGTCGCGCCCTCGCCCATACCGCGCGGCGCACGCCGTTCGGGCGCGCCGAGGTGATCACACGCCAGGGTGCCAAGGCCAACTGGCTGTACGTGCTCAGCAAGGGCGACGTGGAGGTGCGGGTCAGCGCCGGCGGCGAGCAAGAACGGCGTGTCGCCGTCCTGCACTCCCCCAGCTTCTTCGGCGAGATGGCGCTGATGACCGGGCAGCCCCGCGAAGCCACCGTGGTCGCGCTCACCGAGGTCGAGTGCCTGCGCATCGACAAGGCCGATTTTCAAGGCATCCTGCAGAAGCGGCCGGCCATCGCCGAGCGCATCTCCGAGATTCTGGCCGCGCGCCGGGTCGAGCTGGATGCCGCGCGCGGTGGGCTGGATCCAGACGCGCAAAGCCAACGCCTCAGCCACGAGAACATGCGCATCCTGAGCGGTATCAAGCAATTCTTCGGACTCTGAGCGCGCCATGAAGCCCTGGCTCCGCTGGACGCTGCTCACCGGCTTGGTACTGGCGATGATCCTCATCCCGTTCGCGCTGTGGGAGCAGCCGATCACGGCATTTGCCACGCGCCTGCTCGCGCCGGCTGCAGGCCGCGCGCTGCTCGCGCTGCTCATCGTTCTGCTGCTCGCGAGCGATGTTCTCTTACCGATCCCTTCGAGCTTCGTGTCGGCCGGCGCCGTTTCGCTGTTGGGCGCGCTGCAGGGTGGCTTGACGATCGCGCTGGGCATGACGGCGGCCGCGTGGCTCGGCTACTTGCTCGGGCGCTACGGTGGCGAGCCGCTAGCGCGACGGATGGCCGGCGCCAGCGAGCTCGAGCGCGCCAGCCAGATGATGGATCGCTACGGCAGCTGGGTCGTCCTGGTGTGCCGCGGCGTGCCGGTGTTGGCCGAGGCCTCCACACTGCTGGCCGGCGCTACGCGCAGCAACGCATGGACGTTTGCGCTGGTCACCACGCTCGGCAATGTCGGGTTGTCTGCCGCCTACGCGCTCATCGGGGTGCTCAATCTGTCGGGCGCCTCGGCGCTGCTCACGCCCTTTGCTTTCGGCATTTTGGTGCCGGGGCTTGCGATGCTCTTCTTGCGTCCGTTGACCGCCCGTTCGCGGGCGTGATAGCCAGACAGTGGGAATTTAGCGCCGGGTGCGTGCGTACACTCGGAGCCCGTTCACCCTGTCAGGGAAGGTGGTTACCGCATGAACAAGCCCTTCGTTGCTGCGTTTGCCGTGGTCTTGCTGGCGTCGTCGCTCCCCGGTTGCAAACAGATCGCCGAGGCCCGCAAGGCGGCTGAGGCGCTCAAAGCCGCCGCCAGCGCGGTCTCCCAAGCCAAAGGGCCGGGCATCTCGTCCGAAGAAGACAAGGACTCGGAGCTCGGCTCCAAGCTCGGCGAGTACATCAGCTGCATGAACGGCACCTCCAAGCGGGTCGTGGAGAGCCGCAACCGCTACCTGTCGTGGGTGGACGAAAAGACGGGCCCGACCGGCAAAGAGCGCAACATCTACGGTCTTTACGACATCAACGCCACCACCTGCCTACCGTCGTTGGATCGCGCAAAGACGGCGCAGCCACCCTTGCCCGAGGTCGAGTCCGCAGCCGCCGAATACCGCAAAGCGCTCGAAGAGCTCGACCCGCTCGTAAAGACGGCCGACAAATACTACGACCAAAAGGACTACAAGGACGACAAGTTCGCGAAGGGCAAGGAGCTGCACCCGCAGCTGATGAACGCCTTCGCCAAGTTCGAGCAAGTCAGCAAAGGCTTCGAGGACAAGGTAACGGCCTTGAACGACGAGGTGAACGCTCGCCAGTTCGCCCGCCTCGAAAAAGACCCTTCACGCCGGCTGCAGTACCTTTCGCAAAAGTCGCTGAACGAAGCCAAACAACTGATCAAGCTGACCGACATTGCCGAGCTCAAAGAGCTGGATTTGCAGAAGTACGATGTGGCGCTGCAAACCTACGACAAGGCGCTGACCGAGCTCGAGCAGTACGCCAGCTCGCACAAGGCCGAGGTCGACAAAACGATGATGTTCTCGTCGTACCTGTCGAGCTCACAAAACTTCCTCAAGTCCGCCAAAGAGCTGCTCCGCCGCAAGCGCGACAACAAAGACTTCAACAAGGAGTTCTTCTCCAAGTCCAGCCCGAGCATGGTCGACGGCCACCCCGCCCAAGTCGTCGAAAAGTACAACAGCATGATCGGCGACTCCAACAACCTTCGCTACGGCGGCTAGAGGCACGGAGCTGGAACGGCGGCGAGTGCGCTTGGGCGGCAGGCGCCTGGGCAACGCACGGAGGAGAACTAAGAACCTCGCGTGTAGCGGTGCTTCACGCCGAGGGGGAAGTAGCTTGGGTCGGCGTGGGGCAGCAGGCGGACGCGGGGGGGGCGCCGCTCGGGCGGGGTGTAGTTCTTGAATTCGCTGTTGAGGCGCTCGAGCTCGCGCTGGATCGAAGCCGTGACGTCGGCCGTGAGGGCGTCGCTCGGGGCTTGGCCGGGCAGCAGCTCCACGGTGATGACGAGCCGCGGGTTCTGGTCGGCGTCGTGCTCGATTTGCATCACGAATTTGCCGCTGAGCGCGGCGAGCAAGGCCGGCTGCTCGATGCCGACGGCGACGTTTTCGGGGTAGACGTTCGCGCCGTAGAACGAGAGCGCAAAGCTGCTACGGCCGAAAACGTGGACGAACGGTAGATTCCGCACGGCCACGCCACGGCCCGCCAGCTCGGCGACGGCGTCTCCGCCCGAGGTCGCGACACGAGCCGTGAGCTCGTCGAACCCCTGCACGCCGCCGCGATCCAAGATGCGGTAACGGACGAGCGGGATACCGCCGTCACCGCTGAAGAGCAGCTCGCCCTCGCTCGCCTCGAAATAGCGATGCAACGGATCGTATTGGCACAAGGTGGGCAGGCGCGCCTCGCCGAAGAGTTGGCGTGCCAGCTCGGGTGCCTGCGCCAGGCGGCGACGGAGCGCGATGCTGATCGGCGTCTCGTTGGCGAGCACGCCGCCATCCGCCGTGCCATAGAGTGAGGCCGTGGAGAGCTCAGGCTCGCGCGCTCCGAGGCGGTCGCAGACGATGCTGCGCCACTCTTCGCTGAACACCTCTCCCGCCATCACCAGCTTGAACGGCCGCGCGTGCCAGTCGAAGCCGTCGGCGCGCCCACTGTCGATCACGTCCTTGAGGAACGGCGGGTAGCCGCACAACACCACTTGCTCGAAGCTGGGAGCCAGCACGCGCAGGACCCGCAAAATTTCGGCTTTTTGATTGCCGGGCGTGACGAGCGTGAGCGGGTAACCCTTGGCCGCGACGTGCCGCAGACACGCGGTCGTGTACATGCCACCCACCCAGCTGCCGAGCGCGAAGCAAACCACGGCCAGCGTGCGGCGCTGATGAACCGAGAACGCGTCGCGCAGCACCTGCTCGAAGCGAAACGCGGTCCCCATTTCGTCACTGACGAAGCGTGGCCAGATCGCCGGCTCGCCCGTGGAGCCTGACGACACCGCCAGCATGTCGCACGCCGAGAGCTCGCCGTGACGGCACAGCTGAGGCAGCGCGTGGCGGCGGTGGTAGCTCTCCTTCGTGGCCGCAGGCAGCTGCACGAAGTCAGCCGCCGTGACGATGCGGCTCGGGTCCAAGCCGGCTTCTCGCAAGAACTGCGGGTACGCCGGCACGTCGCGCAGCACCCCGCGAAACAGCTCGAGCGCTGCTTCGCGCGGCGACTCGCGCTGGTGCCGCCCGAGCTCTCGCTCGAGCGGCGTCCCATAAAAGCGCGCCAGAGCGCCTAGCGCGCGCTCGGCCGAGGTCACGACGCTGTCCACTACTTCAGCGGCTGAACGACGATTTCTACGCGCCGATTGTTGGCCCGCCCGTCGGGCGTGCCGTTGTCGGCCACCGGACGGCTGGAGCCCAGGCCCGAAGCGGTGATCTTGTCGCTGGGGATGCCCCGAGAAACCAAATAGGTGCGCACGGACTCGGCACGCTTGAGCGAAAGCGTCTCGTTGTCGGCAGCCTTGCCCCTCGAGTCGGTGTGGCCTTCGATGACGATCGACTTGTAGCCCTGGTCGGTGAGCGCCTTGGCCACTTCGTCCAGCTTGTCGCGTGCGATGGGCAAGAGCTCGTACTTGCCGGTCGCGAACAGCACCGAGCCGCTCAGCGTGATGACCATGCCGCGCGACTCTTCTTTGACCTTGGCGATCTCTTGCAAGCTGGCCATGGCGGCGGCCGCCTTGCGTTCGGCTTCGGCGCGCGCCACGCGCTCTTGCTCGAGCTCTTTGCGCTCCTGCTCGAGCTGCGCCTTCGTCTTCTCGCCGGCCTGGCGCTCTTTGCTCAGCTCGCTTTTGGCCTTATCGAGACCCTCGAGCTGCGTGTCCTTGAACTTCTTGTCGGCTTGCTTGGCGTCGCGCTCGGCGGCGACCTTGCCCGCGGTGGCTTCGGCCAGCTCGGCCTTGCGCTCGGCGACGTAAGCGAGGTCCGGCGTCGGCGCATCGACGCCTTCGTCTTCGAAGCTCTTTTCGGCCTTGTCGAGCGCCTGCTTGGCGGTGTCCAGTTGGGCCGGGGCGAGCTGCGTGGCCAGGCCTTTGCTGGCGCGTTCGTAAGCTTTACGGGCGTCCACCAGCTCGGGCGGAGGCTGAGCGGCGCCACACGCCACGACGCCGAGTAGCAAGAGAGCTGAGAGCGGGGTGGTTCTGCGAAGCATTTTCTGGATTCTCCCTTGGCTCACTGATTCAGCTTCTTCTTGAGCTTGCCGAGCTGTTCGTCGGCGTCCTTATATTCTTTGAGCGACTTGGCTTGCTCGGCCAGAGCGAGCGCTAGATCCGCGTCAGCCTGTGCGCGATCGATGACGCGCGCCGCTTCTTCGTTCTTGCCGTCTTCGATCAGCTTCTTGGCCTTGTCGATTTGCTCGTTAGCCAGCTTCAAGTGCAACTGCGCTTTGGGATCGTCGTTGGCGCCTCCTACTTCGGCACCTTTGACCGAGGCCTGCGCAGCCGTCAGCGCCTCCTGCGGCACGGCGGCACCTCCGCACGCTAGAAGCGATGTGGCAATTCCGATCCAAATGGTTTGTAAGGCGAGCTTCCGACGCACGATTCCTCCGCTGAAGCTGTGCAGGCCAGCTTTTGGCCCGCAATCAGAACGAAAAAGGAGCTTAGACCAGCAAGCGCCCCATGCGGAAGCCTGCTGAGCACCGCGCTGGCTGTCATCTGGGGGGCACCGAGGAGACACCAGGGCCCAATCGATCGCTCGGCAGCAGTTTCTCGCGCTCACCATCAGCTTGACCGCGCTCGGCGCGGTGGCCGCTTGCCGTGACGATGACGACAGCACGACGACGGGCCGAGGCACCGGCGGTTGAGGCTCCGGTAGCCAAGGAGGCTCGCAAGGCGGCTCCCGCAGCACGATGGGCGGCTTGGGCGGGAATGGCGGCAAAAGCGGCGTGGGTGGCAACGGCGGCGGCGTCAGCAGCGGAAGGCGGCGCCAGCGGCGAAGCCGGTAACGTGAGCCAAGGTGGCGCGGCTGGATGGCAGCGCGTCAGGCGCTGGCGACTCTGCCGAGGAGCCGAACCGAGGCGCTGCCCCGTGTAACTTGGGCCCCACGCCATCACCCTCGTGGCTGAACAAGTCGCTACGTTGCGCGGCGGCGGCTCGGTAGAAGGCATCGTTTCGAGCTCGCCCGGTCACACGAACACCTACACCATCGGTGCGGCCACCAGCGTAAGTTTTCGCTACGCTCGTAGGTTCAGGGTTGATAAGATCAGTGAGTCGTTTCGCGCCGCTTCGTGGAGCGCGAACGACGCCGGTCGGGGGGGAAGCCCACCAATCCTTGAATCTCCTGCTCGTCGAAGACAACCCCGCCGTAGGGCGCGCCATCGCCAAGTCGCTACGAGCCCAGGGTCACACCGTCACCCTCGTACATAGCTACGCCGAAGCCCGAGCTGCCACGGGCTACCACGACGTGGGCGTGTTCGACATCACCCTGCCAGACGGCGACGGCATCGACCTTTGCGAGCAACTCCTGCGCGAGCGTCGCATCGGCGGGGCGCTCTTTTGCTCCGGCAGCGTCGACGATTTGTTGATCGAGCGCGCACAAGAGACCGCGCCCGTCGTCTCCAAAGAGGCGAGCTTTTGGGAGCTGTGCAGCGCGATCGAAGGCGCTGCACAACAGTCCAAAGCTTGAGCGAGGCCCCAGCTCGAAGCGCGACGGTCAGCCCGCTTCGAACAAGCCGGCCGCGCCCATACCGCCGCCGATGCACATCGATACGATGCCGTAGCGGCCACCGCTACGCTTCAGCTCGTGCAAAAGCGTCGCGGTGAGCTTGGCGCCCGTGCAGCCGAGCGGATGTCCGAGCGCTATCGCGCCACCGTTGACGTTCAAGCGATCGTCCGGCACGCCCAGCTCGCGCGCGCAGTACACGGCTTGCGCCGCGAAGGCTTCGTTGATCTCGAAGCGATCGATGTCTTTGATGGTGAGGCCGGTTTGCGCGAGCAGCTTCTGAATCGCCGGCACGGGGCCGATGCCCATGATGTCCGGATCGACGCCCGCCACTGCAAAGCCGCGCAAGCGGCCGAGCGCTTTGACCCCCAATTCTGCGGCCTTTTTGTCAGAAAGCAGGATCGAGGCGGCGGCGCCGTCGTTCAGCGGCGAGCTGTTGCCCGCCGTAACGGTGCCGCCCTGCTTGAAGACGGTGGGAAGCTTGGCCAAGACCTCTGCGGTGGTGCCGGCGCGCGGACACTCGTCGACCGCAAACTCCACCTCGCCGAGTCCGCCGCCCTCGAAGGTGCGGGCCTTCACGGGCACGATCTCGTCTTTGAATTTGCCGGCGGCGATAGCGGCCAGGCCGCGCTCGTGCGAGCGCGCGGCGAACGCGTCTTGCTCGGCGCGTGAAACGCCGAAGCGACTGGCCACGCGCTCCGCCGTGTGCCCCATCGAAATGTAAGACTCCGGGTAGGTGTCCATCAACGCCGGGTTGAGGCTCACCTTGTTGCCGCCCATCGGCACCATCGACATCGACTCGACGCCGCCGCCGATCACCACGTCGGCCAGGCCGGCGTGAATCTGCAGGCCTGCGTGCACGATGGCTTGCAGGCCGCTGGCGCAGAAGCGGTTGATGGTTTCGCCCGGCACCGCGTTCGGGAATTTGGCGACGAACACGGCGTTGCGCGCGATGTTGAGGCCCTGCTCGGCTTCGGGCATGGCGCAGCCGAGCACCACGTCTTGCACGTCTTCCGGCTTCAGGCCGGGCACTTTGGCCACGGCGGCTTGCATGGCCCAGGCGGCCAAGTCATCCGGCCGGGTGTTGCGCAGGGTGCCCTTCAAGGCGCGCCCCACGGCCGTGCGCACACTGCTCGCGATCACGACATTCAGCGGGAAGGCCATGGTTATCAATTCCTCAACGGCTTGTTGTTCATGAGCATGTGACCGATGCGGTCGAGCGTCTTCTGCTCGCCGCACAGCGAAAGGAACGCCTCGCACTCCAAGTCGAGGTAGTGCTGGTCGCCCACTTCAGCGCCGGCCGCAACGTAACCACCGCACAAGATGTGCGCCAGCTTGTTGGCGATGAGCGCGTCGTGGTCGGTAGCGTAGCCGCCTTCGACCATGGCCCAGATGCGGGCGCCGATCGTGCGCGCGGCGTCGTAACCCACCGCGCTGTGGACGGCGGGGCGCGGTGGCCGGTAGCCGGCGCGCGCCATGCCCAGCGCGCGCCACTTGGCGGCGAACAAGAGCTCGGCGCGGTTCAGGCTGATGCCGTCGGTCTGCCGCAAATAGCGGAGCTTTCGGGCTTCGTCGGCGCTGGTGGCTACCTTGGCGGTGGCGATGTTGAGCGACGCCTCGCCGATGAACGGCAGCAGGTCCACACCTTTGATCTTGGCGGCGTCATCCGTAAACCGCTCGACCATGCGCAGGCAGCCGCCGCCCGCCGGAATCAAGCCGACGCCCACCTCGACGAGGCCCATGTACGTCTCCGCGTGGGCCTGACAGGCGTCCGCCGCCATCGCGACCTCGGCCGCGCCCCCGAGCGTGTACTGAAACGGCGCAGCAACAGCCGGAACGCGCGCGTAGCGGACCTTCTGCAGCGAGGCTTGCAGGCCGCGAATGATCTTTTCGACCTGATCCCAGGCCTTCTGCTGCGCGGCCATCATGATCAGCATCAAGTTGGCGCCCGCACCGAAGTGCTCGCCGTCGTTGCCGATGACGATAGCTTCGAAGTCCTTTTCGGCGATGTCGACCGCTTCGCTGAGCATGCCGATCACGTCCGGGTCGAGCGTATTCATCTTGGTGTGCACCTCCACACCCAGCGCGCCATCCCCCAAGTCCACGAGCGAAGCGCCAAAGTTCTCTTTGACGACCTTGCCGGCTTCTTTCAGGGCGGCGATGCGCAGCTCTTTCGGGCCGAAAGGCACCGGGCGTTTTTCGCCTGTTTTGTAGTCGACGAAGCGCGGTTCCTTGGCGCCACCCGAGTAGAAGCTGCCACCCGCCTCCGCCAGCTTCTTCACCCAGTCCGGCAGCGCGATGCCGTCTTTCTCCATACGCGCGACGGACTCTTTCACGCCGATCGCGTCCCAAGCCTCGAAGGGGCCAAGATCCCAGTTGAAGCCCCAGCGCATCGCGCGATCGACGTTCACCACGTCGTCGGCGATTTCGCCCAGGCGGCGCGCCGAGTAGGCGAGCGTGCGCGACAGCACCTTCCACGCGAAGCGCCCGGCCACGTCGTCCGCGTTGACCAAGATCTTGAGGCGCTTGCCCGGATCTTCTTCGTTTTTGACAGCGCCCAGCGAGTCGAAGCGCACCTTCTCTTGCGGGCGGTACTCGAGCGTCTTCAAGTCGATGACGTGGATGTCCTTGCCGACCTTCTTGTAGAAGCCGCCGCCCGACTTGCGGCCGAGTCCGCCCTTCGCGATGAGCTGCTGCACGACCTCTGGCAGGGCGAACACCGCGCGCTCTTCGTCGTTCGGCAAAGATTCGGCACAGTTTTTGGCGACGTGCGCGAACGTATCCAGACCGACGATGTCCGCCGTATCGAACGCGGCGCTCTTGGGCCTGCCCATCGGGCGCCCGACGATTTTGTCCACCTGCTCGACGCTCAGTCCGTCTTCGAGCATGGCGCGCATCGTGAACATCATGGCGTAAACGCCGATGCGGTTGGCCACGAAGTTGGCGGTGTCTTTCGCGTAAACGATGCCTTTGCCGAGCCACTCGCCGAAGCTCGCCATGCGGGCGATCAGCTCCGGGCGCGTCTCCGGCCCCGGCGCGATCTCGAGCAGGCGCATGTAGCGCACGGGGTTGAAGAAGTGCAACACCATGAACTGCGGGCGGAGCTGCGCCGGCAAGACCGCGCTCATCTTCGCGATCGAAAGTCCGCTGGTGTTCGAGGCCAAGATCACGTCGCTCTTGAGCTTGGGCGCGATCTTTTCGAACAGCTTTTGCTTGATGCCGAGGTCCTCGATGATGGCTTCGATCACGAGATCGCACTCGCCGAGGCGATCGAGGTGGTCCTCGAGGTTACCGGTCTTCACCAGGCGCGCCGCGTCGGGATCGTAAAAGGGGGCGGGCTTGGCTTTGAGGGCCTTTTCGAGCCCGCCGTCCGCGAAGCGATTGCGCGCCTTGGGCTGCGCTTTTTCTTGGTCCGTCAGGTTCGGCGGAACGATGTCGAGCAAGTGCGTCTTGACGCCCGCCCCCGCCAGGTGCGCCGCGATCGCGCTCCCCATGACTCCCGCTCCGATCACGGCTGCCGTACGAATGGACTCGGTCATCGTAAGCGGATCATGCAGCCCCCACCCCCCAACGTCCAGCGCGTTTCCAGCCCGAACCGTCAGCCGATGTCAGCGTTCTGCTCGGTCTTTTTGGCTGCCCACACGCAGCCCCCTTGCAGAAGCTCACGTGCCGTCTCTCGGTCCTATCGCTCGGCATGCCTCGGGCTGCCTCCATCTGGTCAGCTCGTGCCGAGTGCCTACGAGATTTTTTTGCAGGAGGACGGGAGGACGGGAGGTTTTGTTGGTTCGAGCCATGCACTGCTGAGCCGCGACCGCGTCGTCTTCGCCCCGTCGCCGCGCAGATCGAACCCCCCAATTTCTCGCCTCCCGTCCTCCCGTCCTCCCTGTGAGAAAATCTCGGGACCCGAGAGGACGTTGGGCGGTTAACGAGAGACGCCGGGGATGTTTTCGAAGGAGAAGGCGCAGCCGTCGACTTTGAAGGAAGCCGTGAGACACGAGCGGCGGTCGGAGGAACCGCCGACCATCAGCACGAATTCCCCCGGTTCGACCACGCGGTCTTCGTAGGCGTTCACGAGCGACAAGCGCTCGTAGGGTACGAGCAGCCGCAGCGTGCGTTTGGCGCCGGGCTCGAGCGTCACGCGCTCGAACGCCACGAGCGACTGATTGACCCACGTGACCGAGGTCACCAGGTCCGACACGTAAACCTGCACGATTTCCGTACCGGCGCGGCCCCCGTCGTTGGTCAGCTCGACCTCCAGCTCGACGTCCTGGCCCTCGTGCACGACCGGCGTCTTGACGAGCAGCTTCTTGTAGGTGAAGTGCGTGTAAGACAAGCCGTGCCCGAACGGGAATAGCGGCTCTTGAGTCAGATCGGCGTAGCGGTTGCCGTGCTGGCCGCGCACCTGGCTGTAGAAGATGGGCTGCTGACCGACGTGGCGTGGGTAGGAGATGGTGAGCTTGCCCGCCGGGTTGAGGTCACCGAACAGGGCCTCGACCAGCGCCGTGCCGCCCTGCATACCCGGGTTGAAGCATTCGATGATGGCGGCCGCGCGCTTTGCGCTCTCGGGCAAGACGAGCGGCTTGCTCGCAACGAGCACGAGCACGAACGGCTTACCTGATGCGGCCACCCCGTCGATCAGCGCGTTCTGGTTGCCGAGCAGCTCCAGCGTCGCAGTGCTGCGCGTTTCGCCGATGAATGGGATGTCGTCGCCCACCACCACGACTGCCAGCTCGCTCTCGTGCACGAGGCCGAGCGCGGCCTCGAGCGCCGCCGGATCCTTCGACCAGAGGTCGCCTGCGCTGGCGTGCGAGATGTGCGCGCCGGGCAAGCGCGCGCGCAAACCATCGAGCACCGTGACCGTGAGCTCACGAGGGTGCTGGCCGTACTTGGAGTCGTACTGCGTGGCGCCGAGCGACCAATCGCCGAGCTGCGCCAACGGATTGTCCGCGTTGGGACCGACCACGGCGACGCGAGTCAACTGCGACGGGTCCAGCGGCAGCGTGCCGTCATTGGAGAGTAGCACCAGGCTCTCGCGCGCCGCGCGCAGGTTGAGCTCGCGGTGCTCGGCGCAGTTGACGACGCGAGCCTGTGCGGCGCGATCGGGACGGCGCTGGTTCTCGAACAAGCCCATGCGAAATTTGAGCGTGAGGATGCGCCTCACGACCTCGTCGATTTCGGCTTCTTGCAACAAGCCGCGCTGCACGGCCTCTTGCGCCGCCGCGTAAAAGCCCGGGGTGACCATGATCATGTCGTTGCCGCAGCGCACGGCGATCACCGCCGCTTCGACTAGGCTGGGCGCGACGCGCTGCTCGTAAACCAGGCGCGCCACGTTGTCGTAGTCGGTGACCAGAATGCCTTCGAAGCCCCAGTCGTGCTTCAGCACCTGGCGCAGGAGCCAGTGATTGGCGGTCGAGGGCAAGCCGTCGATCGACTGGTAGCCGGTCATGAACGTCATGCAGCCGGCTCGAACGGCACGCTCGAACGGCGGCAAGAAGAAGCTCTTCAACTTGCGACGCGAGATGTCTGCCTCGGAGGCGTCGCGCCCGCCCTGCGTTTCGGAGTAGCCGGCGTAGTGCTTGGCGGTGGCCAGCACGCCGTCCGGATCGCTGAGACCTTTGCCCTGGTAACCGCGGATCATCGCGGCGCCCAGCTCGGCGATCAGGAAGGGATCTTCGCCGAAGGTCTCGCCGGTGCGGCCCCAGCGCTGGTCGCGCGTGAGGCAGAGCACGGGTGAAAAAGTCCAGTGCGCGCCCGTCGTCGCCATCTCTTTCGCGGTGACGCGCGCCACTCGTTCGATGAGCTCGGCATCCCAAGACGCCGCCAGGGCGAGCTGCGTCGGAAAGATGGTGGCGCCAGGGTGAAACGAGTGGCCGTGAATGCCGTCCTCACCGACGAGCAACGGAATGCCCAGGCGTGTGGCGGCCGCCGCGTCCATCGCGTCTGCCAGGCGTTCGTCGAGCAGGTGCAAGAACGACCCCGGTTGCATCTCTTGCACCGCCTTCACCGGGTCGACTTGGCCGTTCAGTTGCAGCATTTGGCCGACCTTTTCGGCCAAGGTCATGCGCGAAAGCAGGTCCGCCACGCGACGGGTAACCGGCTGCGTAGCATCGCGATAGAGCGCGTTCGAAAGCTCTGCGTCGATCATGGCTCAGCCGCTCGTCCTGTGCGCAGCCTTGCGACCACCGCGCGCCAAAGCCTCGTCGATCAGGCGGCTGACCAACTCGCGCGCCGGCACGCCGCTGGCAGCCATCAGCTTGGGGTACATGGAGATCTGGGTGAAGCCGGGGATGGTGTTGATCTCGTTGACCCAGAGCTTGCGATCCGCGCCCAAAAACAGGTCGACGCGCGCCATGCCTTCGCACTCCAGCGCTTCGAACGTGCGCAGTGACAGCTCTTGCGCTTGCTTGATCTCGTCCCCGCCGAGCTCGGCCGGGATGCGCGTGGTGGCGCCCTTGTCGTCGAGGTACTTGGCGGCATATGAGTAGAAGCCGTCGGGATGATCGATCACGATTTCACCGGGCACCGAGACGATCGGCTCGGCACCACCCAGCACGGCCAGCTCGATTTCGCGCGGGTGATCGAGCCCCTGCTCGACCACGACCTTGCTATCGAACTCGAAGGCCTGATCGACCGCGGCCGCCAAGGCCTCCGCGCGCAGCACCCGGCTTACCCCGACGGAAGAGCCCAAATTCGCGGGTTTGACGAAGACCGGAAATGTCAAACGAGCCGCTTCAGCGAGGCACTGTTGGCGGGCGCGCGCGTAGCGAGCCTGCCTCACGGTGACGTACGGCAGCACCGGCAGCCCCGCCTGCAAGAGCAGCCGCTTCATCACGTCCTTGTCCATGCCGACAGCGGAGCCGAGCACGCCGGCGCCGACGTAGGGCAAACCGGACAGCTCGAGCAGGCCCTGTACGGTGCCGTCTTCGCCCATCGGGCCGTGCAGCACCGGGAACACCACGTCGACGCCAACCCCCGTGCGCACGTCGCCAGCGACCTCGAGCGCGGCCGGCGCCGCGGGGCGCGCCGCCAGCGAAACCTGCGCCTGACCCGACGACAGCGCGACGGCGCGCGCGTCTTTACCGGCCGCCAGCAGTGATTCGCGGGACTCGAGCTGCCAACGGCCCTGCTTGTCGATGCCGACCAGCACGGCCTCGAAGCGCGCCGGATCGAGCGCTTCCACCACGAAGCGCGCCGACAACAGAGAGATCTCGTGCTCCGCGGAGCGACCGCCGAACAACACCAGCACACGCAGCTTTTGGGTCATGGGGCCCGCGCAGCATGCTCAAGGATCGAGCTCGGCGCAAATCGGTGAACCGGAAGCCAGCGGCCGCACGCGGGCGAGCACGCCGTCGAGCAGCTCGCGGGTGTCGTCGTTGCCGTAACCTTGGCCGATCACCAGCATGCCGGTGCCGCGACAGATCGGGACGAGCAGCAGCCGCCCGCGCACGGGGGTGTCATCCACCTGCCACAGCCGCTCGACCGCGGTGCCGAGCGGTGTTTGCACCTGGCCAGCCTTGACCAGGATGCTCACCGTCTGATCGTCGTCCAACGGTTTCTTCAGCGCGTTCTCGAAGGTATCGAACGAGAAGCGCACCGACTTGGGCGTGTAAGCCAAATCAGAGATCGCGAAGATGAGCGACGCGAAGTGGCGACCCGAGGCGGCGCGCAGGCTGACGTCGTCGCCGTCGATCTGCGGCGTGAGCTCGGGCGGGATGGGAATGACCAGACCGAGGCGCGGCGCGATCAGCTCGTTGCCGCGCACGAACGGCCGCGGTGACGGCGGGGCATGACGCACGGGCGGAATGCTCACGGGCCCGAACGGCGGCGCGATCGCGATGCGCGGGCTCACCAGCTCCGGCAAGCTCGAAAGCGCCTGGCGCGCCAGCGGCGGCGGCAAACCACGCGCGACGCCCACCGTCACGCCGTCGCGCCGCACCTGCGTGGTCCATTGAAAGATCTCGCGCGTTGCGGCGGGCGCCTTGTCCCAACAGGCGGCGGTGACGCGCAGCGCCCGCTCGAACTCGAGCGCGTCGTTTTCGGAATCCCAGGTGGTGACGAGCAGCAAGCCGCCCTGATCGCCGTGACCGATGACCGTGAACGCGTCGCCGCCCCAGCCAACGGCGGCCGCGTACGCGGTCGGGCGATCGTTGCAGACATCTAGCATGGCACGGATGAGCAGCTCTCCGACGTGACCCGAGCGAAGCGCTTGCCACCCCGGGGGCGCAGCAGGAGCCCGCACCGGCACCGCGAGCTCACCGGCCAGGTACTTTTCGGGGTGGAGGATTTGCTCGGTGGTGGCCGGAGGCACCTCGTACAGGCGATTGACGAGGGCAAAGCCTCCAGCGCGATGCACCTGGGCCACGAAGCTTGCGCCCGCTTGATATGGAAAGACCAGCCGCTCACGCTGAAACGGCGGCGCGCTGCGCAGCTCCGGACTGCGCTCCAGCGCGGCCTTGTAACCCTGCAAGCTCGCCTCCAGCGCGCCCTGCGCCAGGCGCACCAGCACGCGCGACAGCGGCACATGATTCTCTTCGGAGGCGAACGCAGCCATCACCAGCATGGCGTCACCTTCGATCAGCGACAGCCGCGCCAGCCGCGCGTCCTCGTCGACCACGTTGGCCACCTCGGGCACGCGAAAATGTTGAAACTGCAGCGAGTGGCCCAGCTCGTGCGCGACGACGAACGGTAGGTCGCTCTCTTCTCTCGCCTTTTGCCGCACGTGCACCTGGTGCTGAAACTCGTCGTAGAACGCGATCATCTGGCTGCGGTGAAGCGAGCCAAAGCTCTGCGCAGGCGCAGCGCCGCGCGCCGCGAACACGAGCCCGAGCGACAGCTGCACCGCGGGTAAGTCGATCGGCGTGGGTAAGATCGCCTCGCGCCGCGCCTTCTGGTCAGCAATGCGATGAAACTCGCGCTCGTCGTCGAACAGCACCGGCGTCGGGCGCGCCTCGGACAGCTCGCGCAAGCGTGCCACGCGTGCCACGAACGTTTCGGGTCGTTTCTCCAGTACGTCCGCGGCGTCCGCCGCCGTTTGCTGCCGGCCAGCGCACGCGCTGCAAAGCGCGAGGCAAAGGCCCACACCGAGCTGAGCCGCGCCCCCCCTCACCCGACCTCGCTAGCCGCTTGCTCGAGCCGCGCGCTTGCCCTGCCGCTCCACATGAGACTCGCGTTTTACCATTGGACGAGGTGCGCTATAAGGGGCCCCGTGAGCGGTTTGCGTCGATGGGCCTTGGCTTCCGCGCTGGCTTCGAACGTTGCCTGTAGCAGCGGGAGCCCCGCGCCCGCCACCGAGCACGACGCCCCGCGACCCGCGGACGCGCCGGTCATGGCCGCCCAGCCGGGCGCCTGGTTCGATCCGCAAGGCAACCTCACGGTGGTGGGAGCCGGTCGCAGGTTGCGCCTGGTGCTTTCCGCGCCCATCTCGGCCTGTGCCCCCGCGTTCGAAGCACCCGGGAGCGCGAGCGAGGTTGCCGCGCGCGCCAGCTTGCCCTTCCACGTGCTGGCCGAAGCCTGCCGCCGCGACCACCCCGACATCCTGCTGCCCGAAGAGAGCGAGAATGCGTCGCCCAGCGAGCTGGAGCACAACTACCACGACGTCGCACGCTGCTCCGCCACCGAGCTGGGCGTCACCGAAGGGTGGGTCCCGCAGCTCGTCGCGGATGGCAACCCCTGCGCGGACTCCTTGGGCAGCGGCTGGCGCCTGCCCAACCTGGCTGAGCTCACCGGTCTCACGGTAGACGACCGCAAGGCCATCGCCGGCGCACTGTTCGACACGCAAGGTCGCACTACCTTCGGCAGCCTGGTGATTTATGCGCGGGCTCCCGGCGGCACGCTCACGCTCGCCACTTTGAGCCCCAACGCAGCCGAGCAAGCTCCCCCGCTTGAAGACGACAAGCGCCAAAAACCACTTTTCGGCGTCGCTCTGCGTTGCGTGCGCGCAGGCGCGGGGCAACCCAGCGCCGGCACCAACTTGCCGCCGCTGCCGAACGCCGCAGCCTGCCTGAGCCAGCAACGGTCTGCCCAGGGGCTGGCCGTGCCCTCGGCTCGAGCGCCCGCGGCCGTGCCCGAGCTGCAAAAAGTCAAGGTGTGGCTGGACCAGGTGAATCACAGCCCCACGCTGCTGAAGAACGAGCGGCACATCCACGAGCTCGAGCAGCTGCTGCAAGCCCCCGTGCTCGATCAGCTGGCACGCGACGCCCGCGAAGAGCGCGCCTTGACCGAGCGCTACGCCGAGCTGGCAGATGGGCTCGACGCCCCCGAGCTCTCAGCCGGCGAGCGCGAACGGAGGCGCGCCGAGTTCGACAGCTTGCGCAAGCGCTTGGGCGGCAAAATCCTGGGTAACGCCGAGGCGGGTGGGGGCGCTCGAACGGAGCTCTCCGCGGTGCTACAGCACTTGGAGCTCATGATCGAGCCGCTGCAAACCGCCGTCGCCAAGAGCAAGCGGCGCCCGCGCTTCGACTATGCTCAGGTGCTCGCCCGGGTGCGCGAGCTGGGCGGCAAAGGCCAGACGCCATGACCGCCGACGGCGGCCGCGTGACGAGCGGTCCCGTCACGTTTCCGGGCTATCCACCGGGCCCCGCCGCCACCCGCCACTTGCTCGAGGAGCTGGGCGCGCTGGACGACCTGCGCCGCGACGTGCTGGGCACGGTCGCCCAACGCTTTGCCACCTACGGCGACTTTTACTTCGCCGAGGCGCCGGGCATCGACATGTATCACACGTGTCACCCCGACGTGATTCAGGAGGTCTTGGTCACTCAGGCACGCGCCTTTCACAAGCGCAAAACGGATCTCGAGCTGTTGGGTGACGGGCTCATCACGAGCGACGGCGAGCACTGGCGCAAGCAGCGCCGCCGCATCCAGCCCGGCTTTCGCCACGAGAGCATTCAGCGCTACGCCAAGCTGATCGTAGAAGAGACAGAGCAGCTCGCTCTGCGCCTGCGCCCGGGCAGCGTGATCGAGCTGCGCGAGGAGATGATGCAGCTCACCTTGCGCGTGGTCTGCCGCGCGCTGTTCGGGCAGCATTTTTCCGGCAACGGTCAGCGCGTGGCGCGCGCGATGCGCGTCCTACAAGAGCAGGTATTCATCCCCAAATTCCTGCCCAACTGGGTACCTTCGCCGCGCAACCTGGTGCGCCGCTACATGATCTCCGAGGTCGATCGCGAGGTCTTTCCGATCATCGACCGTGGCGGCGAGCCCGGCTCGCTGCTCTCGGATCTGATCGCGATGACGGACGACGAAGGCGCGATGACCCGCCAGCAGCTGCGTGACGAAGTCGTCACGCTCTTTCTGGCTGGCCACGAGACGACCGCGTTGACATTGACGTGGATGCTCTACCAGCTGGCACTTCATCCGGAGCTCGACGCCGAGCTGGACGCAGAGCTGGCGTCGGCCCCCGCCGACCTTTCCAAGGCGCCGCTCTCCGGATTCCGCCTCACCGAACGCGTCTTGAACGAAACGCTGCGGCTCTATCCGCCCGCTTACGTGATCCCGCGTGTGTGCGCCGAGCCCGTCGAAATCGGCGGCTATCGCATCCAATCGGGCGCCGAGATCTGGATGTGGGTGTACTTCATGCATCACGATGCGCGCTGGTTCCCCGAGCCGGAGCGCTTCCGGCCCGAGCGCTTCTTGCCCGAGGCAGAGGCGACGCGCCGGCCATTCGTGTTCATGCCGTTCGGCGCGGGTAGCCGCACGTGCGTCGGCAAGAATTTCGCGATTTTGGAGGCCATTTTGTGCGCGGCCGCGCTGCTGCGGCGCTACCGGCTCCAGCTGGTGAGCCCGCGCGTCGTCAGGCCGCACCCGCGCATCACACTGGCGCCGGCGCGCCCGATCCGCGTGCGTGTCACCGCGCGACACTGATCGAGCGCACCATCCTTCGCCCCCAGCGTCACAAGGGTGGTCGGCAAAGCTCCGCCAGTACTTCGGGTGCCTGTTCCAGCGTGAGCGAGCGCTGGCCCGCCGCGTCGCGCAAGCTCACGCGGCGCGCCTCTGCCTCCCGCTTTCCAACGATGAGGGCGAACGGCACCGCGCTCTCGTGCGCCAGTGCCACGCGCCGCGCGAGCGATTCGTCGCGGCTGTCACGCACCACCCGCAGCGAGGCGCGCGACAGCGCCGCCTCCACCTCGCGCGCGTAGCCGTCGTATGCCGGTTCCACCGGCAGCACCGCCACCTGGTCGGGCGCGAGCCATGGTGGCAACCGCCCCGCATGTTGCTCGAGCAAGACGCCGAGGAAGCGCTCCAAGCTACCGAGCGTGGCGCGGTGGAGCATGAGCGGGCGGATACGCTGCCCCGCCGCATCGACGTAGGCCACGTCGAAACGCTCGGGCAGCACCAGATCGAGCTGAATCGTGCCGCATTGCCAGCTCCGGCCTTGGCGATCGGGCAACGAGAACTCGAGCTTGGGACCGTAAAATGCGCCCGCCTTGGGCAGGTGGGTCGGCTCCAGCCCGGCGCGCCGTGCAGCATCTTGCAAGAGCTGCTCGGCGCGATCCCAAATCGCGTCGCTGCCGGCGCGTTCGTCCGGTCGTGAGGCGAAGCCTACGCTGACCCGCTCGAAGCCCAGCGCGCGGTACAACGCGGCGAGCGACTGACAGAAGCGCGCCACCTCACCTTCTACTTGCTCGAGCTCGCAGAAGACGTGGCCGTCGTCTTGAGTGAACTGGCGCAGCCGAAACAACCCATGCAGCGTGCCGCTCGGCTCGTTTCGGTGCACCAATCCGAATTCGGAATAGCGCAGCGGCAGCTCTCGATAAGACGGCGAGCGGCGCCGCAAGATCTCGAGGTGACCGGGGCAGCTGACCGGCTTCACCGCGAAACCGTCCTGCTCGAGCACGAACATGTTCGAGCGAAAATGCTGCCAGTGGCCGCTCGCCTCCCAGATCGGCTGACGCAAGAGCTGCGGCGTGCGCACCTCGGCAAAGCCGTCCGCCTCGGCGTGGCGCCGAATCAGCTGCTCCAGCGCGCGCAGCGTGCGGAAGCCACGCGGGTGAAAAAACACCATGCCGGCGGCCTCTTCCTGAAAATGAAAGAGATCCAAACGGCGGCCTATTTCTCGGTGATCGTCTTCGGCAAGCATTGTCGTCGTTCCTTCGGGATTGGTGCCGAGACCCCGGGAAGACGACGCCAAGCGGCCGCGCCCTGCCGGTTCTCGGCGGGGCTGGCTTCTTCTGGCGGTTATCTCGATGTCGAGCTCATGCGCAGACGAAACCGGGCCCGCCGCAGCGGGTCGTCGTCGTCGTCGTGAACGCAAGGCGCAAGAACATCGCGGCGCTAGGTATACGCGGCTCCGCAATGTTCGTCAAACGGGTGTGCTGCTGCCTCGGAAGCTTCCCGCCCTACTTGACCGGAACGTCCGCTGTCTGGCAGCCAAAAATCACGTCGACCTTGGCGCCCTGATCTGCCTTGACGGTGTCGCAGTCCGCGCCGCAAAGGACGATCTTGGTCGGGTTGGCGTCGCTGTCGTACTTCCAACCCGAGCTGCACGTGCCGGAGCCGTCGTGCAGGATGGTCGACTGCGTGCCGTCGCCGTGGGTGTAGTTGACGTTGACGCGCCCCACGTCGAGGCTCTTGCCCGGGGGCGGTGGCGGAATCGTGAACTCGCAGGTGCCGATTTGACCGGCGATCTGGGCCAAACCGGCGGCCAGCGCCGCAGCAAAGTCCGGCGCCGTCGTCATGTCCAGGTGGCAGTAGTTGGGGCCGTTGTCGGAACAACCGGGCGTGGCGGTGCCGCCGGCGGTTGCCATCTTCGACAGATCGGTGCGGGCGTCTTCGCTGCCGGGGCTGCCGATCACGAAGGTCTTCACGCCGTTCTTGGCCAGGTCGTCGCCGACTTCGGCGATCAGCGGCGCGCTGTCGACCGCATTCTTGCCGTCGCCCATGCACTCCAGGGTGCGAGTGGGGATGCCGTCCGTGATCAAGAGCACGAACTTTTGCCCCGCCAGCATCGAGTCGGCGACGGCTGCCTCACCAAAGCGATAAGCCGCGTGCGTCGGCGTGCCACCTTGCGGCCCCGCGGCGTCTACCGCACGGTTGAAGTTACGTCGCTGGGTGGAGTTGGCCGCACCGAGCAAACCGATCTGCAGCGCGATGCGGTTGTTGATGCACGGCATGTCGTTGTTGGTGTTCGGGTAGAAGTTGAGGCCGACCGCAACGGATGCCGGGAGCTTGGCAACGGCGTCTTTGAGCGCGGCACTCGTGATGTCCCACTTGGACATCTGCCCGTTGCGCGCGCGCATCTCCGTGCCGGGCACCCAATCCATGGAGCCGCTGGTGTCGACCACCATCTGCACGACGGCGGGAATGGCGTCGGCGGTACCGGTGCCGTCAGCACAGGCGTCTTGCGGAGTGATCGGTTGCTCGTTGGTGCCGCTCCCGGTCGCGCCGGTCGCGTTGGGATCGAGGTTGACCTGAGCGCCAGCCCCGACGTTTGGGCCACCGTTAGAGCCGCCGCCCGAGACATTGCTGCCGTCCGACCCGCCGCACGCGGCGACCAGACCGGTGGCAATCAAGGCGACGAGGGCAACGCTCGAGGTTCGGCGGAAGGTAGAGCTCAGCATGCGATCGATTCTCCAAATCCTCCGACCACCAAGTCAGAAGATAGCAAAGTGAGAGGGTGTCCGTTAGCTAGTCTGACGGCTCACGCCCTCGACTGTCTCGTATCGCTGGAGCTCATGCCCCAGCTGGCAGGCGCGCCAGCCCGCAACCGCGTCGGGTCTAACCTCGAGAGTAACACCTGCCCCGACATAGCAGGCGGCGTACTGCAAAAGCTTTGCGCAATCTCAGCGCGCGAGCTGAATGTCGGCGTAGCTCGAGGGCGCGGCGGTGAGACGCTCGCCGCGCGTACCCGGCTCCAACAAGACGGAGCGGCCTTCGCGCACCACGAAGGCCCCTTTCCACATTTCCTTCGCTTCAGCCGCAATTTGCCGCATGAATGCGTCGTCGTGATCGGGGTCGTGGTGGAAGATTCCAAGCCGGCGCGCATTTGCAGCGCGGCAGAGGCGAATCCCTTCTTGCCACGTTGAGTGCCCCCAACCGACCTTGGCGGGGAACTCGCTGTCCGTATACGTGCTGTCGTACAGCACGAGATCGGCGCCTTCTATCAGGCTCAAAATGTTTTGATCGAGCTTTCCGGGAACGTGCTCGGTGTCGGTGACGTAGCAGAACGATACGCCGCCGTGCTCGATGCGGTACCCGGTGGCCCCGTTGGGGTGGTTGAGCGGGGCCGTCTTGATGACGGCGTCGCCGAGCTTGAAGGTGTCACCCGACGTGAAGTCTTCGAAGGCCGAGGCGCCGCGCATGGCGTCGAGCGGCACCGGGAACATCGGGTCCGTCATTTGGCTGGCTAGCACGGAGCGGATGCCGCCCTGGTTCGGCAAGTGACCGGCCAAGATCCGCATCGACCATTTGGGATCGTACGCGGGCGTGAAGAACGGAAAGCCGCAGATGTGGTCCCAATGCGTGTGCGAAAGCAGCAGCGTCGCGCGGTTGATGTGGCGCTGCAAAAACGAGCGCCCCAGCCCGCGAATGCCGGTGCCGGCGTCCAAGATGATCTCTTCGCCCGCGACCGAGACGTGCACGCAGCTGGTGTTGCCACCGAAGTGCACGTGCGAGCGCGCCGGGCACGGGATGCTGCCACGCACACCCCAAAACGTGATTTTCACGCGGCCCCCCAAGCTTGGTAGCGCTCGCTGCTCGCAATGACGGCGATCCCTTCGCGCATCCTGCGAAGGTTATAGCAAAGGGCCCTTGCGGCAGGCGACAAATCGCTTCCGAGCGGAAAAAGGGCCGCGGTCTGCCTGCTCCAGCTACTGCGGCAGCCTGTAGGTGAGGCCGAACCGAGCGCCACGGCCGCTGCCGAACCCCACACTACGAACGCCACCGGCGGATCCACGGCGGCCGTGATCGAGGTGCGCGACCGCGCGTGAGCCGGAGCGAACAGCGCCGAAGCGGCCAGCCTCCAAGCGCGCTCACCGGTACCGGGCAAGCGCCTTTTTCGTCCCGCGTGACGTCACCGACCAAGCGCAGCCGCGTGCCGAGCAGCAGCGTGAGCTTGTCGCTCCGCGGGATGCGTCGAATCGTCGCGGCCCCCCCGTCCCTTGACGGGCTCAGACCAGACGGGTAAGAGCCGCGGCGATTCAGTAACCCTTTCGGTGAGAGGGTGGGAAGCCGGTGAAAATCCGGCGCGGTCCCGCCACTGTCATCGGAGCGACGAAGCCAGGGCAACCTTGCCAGCCACTCGGGAAGACCGGGGAAGGCCGAGCCGAGTCGAAGCTCCGAGAGCCAGGATACCCCCTGTCACCGAGACCCGACGAAGCCTCACGGACGATGGGGCGAGGGCTCGCGGCATGTGGCCGCTGGCGCTCGTTCCTTCGCACCCGCGAGGCGCACCAGCCGGCGATGGACCGGCCAGGAGCTCACGATGAACACGCTACGTTTCGGTGCAGTTTTGGCGATGGTGGCCGCGACGATGTTCGCTTGCAGCGGCGACGACGACGACGTCGCGACGCGGGGCGCAGCTGGCGCGGCTGGCGCAGCGGACGAAGCCGCGGGCGGAGCCAAGTCGGACGCAGCCCCGCTCGAGATCATCGGCGATTACGTCGACGATTTCATGCAGCAGCAGACCATCACGGCCAAGGACTGGAACGGCGCCGCGATCGTCGACTACGACAACGAAGCGAACGTCGTTTACACACAGAACCCCGACGACGCCATGTTCGCCGCCGGCAAGTTCGCCAAGACCGTGTACACCGAGCCGACGAAGGCCGGCGAGTTCTCTTTTTGCCAAATCGTGTACGACGCGGACACGCTGGAAGACGCCAAAGCCAGCACCAAAGTGGCCGACGACAGCGACCTGACCATGGACGGCAAAGGCTGCAACGGCTTCTCATGGTCCAAAGCCAGCCCCAAGTGACATGCGCGGGCCGCGCGCCGGGCAGCCGCTCGGCGCGCATGGCGCTGGCGTGGGTGCTGCTCTTGGCCGGCTGTGGCAGCAGCACCCCAGCCACGAACGAAGAGGCGCCGTACGCCGTCAGCGTCGAGTCCTTCAGTGAGGGCGACGGCGCAGGCTTTGGGCAAGACAAGCTGCCCGAGATCGTGCTCGGGCCGCCTCACGGCAAAGGTACGAGCTTGGGCTCGCTCGACGTGGTGTCGCTCGGCAGTGGCGGTGAGATCGTGCTCGGCTTCGGCAGCCAAACCATCACCGACGGCGCGGGTGCCGACTTCGTGGTGTTCGAGAACGCGTTCTGGCCCAATGGCGACGCGAGCGCCGTCTACGCAGAGCTCGGCGAAGTCTCGGTGAGTGACGACGGCAAAGATTGGGAGACGTTTTCTTGCGACACGCAAGGCGACGGCAAGGGACATTTCCCCGGTTGCGCCGGCTGGTCCCCCACTCTCGAGTACGATACCAAGCTGGTACCGCTCGACCCCGAGCAAACCGGCGGCGATGCCTTCGACTTGGCTGACGTCGGCCTCCGCAGCGCGCGCTTCGTCAAGATCCGCGATCTGAAGACGCTCGAGCCAGCCGGCACCAGCAGCGGCTTCGACCTCGACGCCATCGGCGTGGTGCATAGGGACTAGGCTCGAGCGCGCTTTTCGGCCAGTTTCGCCCGCCCCTCAGCGCCCAGCGCCACCACCAGGTGCCCGAGCTTCGGGTGCTCGGGCTCGACGTCCGGCATCAGGTCGACGTCTCTCAGCGCCTGGCTGGTGAGCGGACCCACCGACGCCAGCACGAGCCGCGAGAACCCCGCGCGCAGTCGCTCGGTCGCGCCGAGCCGTTCGGCCACCTCGAGCAAATGCGTCACCTGGATGCCGCTGGTGAACAGCGCCACCTCCGCTTCGCCACGCGCGATACGCTCGATGGCGGCGTGCAGCGGCGCCAAGTCCTCGGGCAGGGCCCAGGCGTAGGTCTTGATCTGGTGCACGTCGCTGACGCCGCGCTGCGCGAGCGCCGCTAGCAGCTCGTCGTTGGTGCGGCCGTACTCCTGGACGAACACCGAATGGCCGCGCGCCAGGTCGCCCTCGTCGATGGCTTGCAGCACGTCGCGCCAGGTGTTCGGCTCGCCCACGACCACGCTCGGCTTGATACCGAGCGGCTTCAAGACAGCGTGAGGCTTGGGCCCCCGACACACGATGCTGGTGCTCGGGCTCTTGAGGAGCTCGAGCGCGCGTTCGCGAGTGAGGCTCTGACACAGGCCTTCCACCAGCAGATCGGTACCGACACCGGTGAGCAGTACCAAGAGCGCTGGCTTGCCCTGCAAAAGCTCGGCCTCCAGCGCGTCGATGCCGGCAGCGCCGCGCAGCGGCACCTCGCGCAGCGAGGGCGCTTCGATCGGTTCGCCACCCTGGCGCGCGATCATGCGACTCGCCTCCACGCTACGGCGGCTCTCGAAGCACACCACACGCAAGCCTTGGAGCGGAAGCGGGCCAGTGGCCGGTGGAGGCGGTTGGGACACGGACATCGCCGCGCCTCCATACATGCGGCGCCGGACGTTTCAACAATGTTTCGACAAGAGCGGCACTTTAGGCCCCACGAATCCGCAGGGCTTCGCGGATCTCACTCGCGGCGCGCCGCTCGGCAGGGTCGAGCTGCGCGTCAGCCACCAGCGCCGAGCGCGCGGCGCTCCAGATGATTTCGCTGCGCATCGGATCGAAGCCAAAGTCCGACAGCACGCGCAAGCTCTCGCTGCGTCCTAGCTCGGGACGCTCGAGCATGGCGCGAGTGAGGGCTTCGAACGCGGTCGACAGCTGCCGCGCCGTCGTCGAGTCTGCCGGGGCGAGCCGCGAGCCGCGCACGACGTCGAGGAAGCGTTCGACCTCCGCCGCGTCGAGCGAACCGTTGGCGGCGGCCACGTGCGCGAACGCGGCAGCGACACCAACTACGACGCGATCGCGATCCTTGCCGCGAAAGGCCGCCCACAGGGCCGAAAAGTCGGGCTCCGTCATGGCCCAACCAGAGTATCTGACTTCCATGATAGAAGCCATGTAGTGATTCTTTCCGATCGAGACCTCCGAGAGCGGCTCAAACGCGGCGACCTCGTCGTCGAGCCGCTGGAAGATCCCGAGCTACAAATCCAACCGGCCAGTATCGATTTGCGACTGCATAGTCACTTCGTTGTGCTGCGCGCGTCGCGACTGCCCTGCCTGGATCCTCGCGACATTCCAGCAGATGCGACCGAGCGTATCGAAGTGGCGCAGGGCGATACATTCGTCCTGCACCCGGGTGACTTCGTGCTCGGCTCCACGCTGGAGCGCGTGCGAATCCCGCCAGATCTCGTGGCGCGTGTGGAGGGTCGCTCCAGTTTGGGACGCCTGGCGATCGTGGTGCACGCCACCGCCGGCTTCATCGACCCCGGTTTCGAAGGCCAAATCACGCTCGAGCTCTCCAACCTCGGACGCACCGCCGTCAAACTTTACCCAGGCATGCGCATCAGCCAAATCGTCTTGCAGCAAATGACGAGCCCGGCGGAGCGCCCCTACGGCGCCGCGCGCGGCAGCAAGTACCAGGGCCAGATGGGCCCGGTCGCCAGCCGCATCAGCAACGACAAGTCATGAAGGTGCTGCTCATCGGCGGTACCGGGCTGATCAGCACTGGCATCGTCAAACACCTACGGGCGCGCGGCGCCGAGCTCACGCTGTGCAATCGCGCGCTGCGCAGCGCGCCGCTCCCGGGCGAACGCACCCTGGTCTGCGATCGCAACGTGCCGGGTCAGCTCGAAGCATGCCTGGCGAGCGAGCGCTTCGACGTGGTCATCGACATGATCTGCTTCACGCCCGAGCAGGCCGAAACCACCTTGCGCGCCGTGGTGGGTCGCACCGAGCAGCTCATCTTCTGCTCCACCGTGTGTACCTACGGAGTCGACATCCCCCCGCACGTGCTGGTGGACGAGAGCTTCGAGCAGCGCCCGATCAGCGAATACGCCAAGAACAAGCTCAGCTGCGAGCGGATCTTCCAGCGGGCTCATGAGGCCCGTCAGCTCAAGAGCACCATCATTAGGCCCAGCAACAGCTACGGTCCTGGCGCGTCGCTCATCGATCAGATGGAGTTCGACAGCGTCGTGTGGGATCGCGTGGAGAGCGGCTTGCCCGTGCTCTGCGCGGGCGACGGGCTCGGTTTGTGGCAGGCCACGCACCGCGACGATGTCGGTCTGCTCTTCGCTCATGCAGCCGGCAATGCGCGCAGCTACGGCGAGGCGCTCAACGCCACGCGCGACCACGTGTTCACCTGGCGCGATTACTACCGCGAAGCGGCGGAGGCCCTGGGCACCGCAGCCGAGCTGGTGCTCGTGCCGGCGGGCTGGGTGACCCGGCAAGCCCCCGAGCGCTTCTCGTTCTTGCGCGAGATCACGCGCTACCACGGCGCTTACAGCTCGGAAAAAGCCAAGCGGCTGGTGCCGGAGTTTCGCTGCCGAATCGGCTTCGTCGAAGGCGCTCGCGAGACGCTGCTGGACATGAAAAAGCGCGGAGCCTGGCGTCGCCATCAGGACGACGCCGAGTACTCCGCGCTCGTGCAGCGCGCGCTCGACCTGGGCTTCGAAAAGCTGACGGCCTGAGCGCGCTCAGCAGATCAGAAGCAGTTCACCATGCCCTGATTGTTGCAGAAGCACTGCTGACCCGTGCACAGGCCGGGGCCGTTCGTGCAGGTATCGCCGTTCTTGGCGTTGTCCGGGCACGTTGCCTGGCCGAAACCGCCGTTGTCGCCGCCAGCGCCCGGGTTCTGCGTCGCCTGGCAAACCCAGGTGCGCATGTTGTTCTGGCCGCGCTGGCAGCGGCAGGTCTGATCGCCGTAGGTGCAGCCGAGGAAGCCGCCGTCGCCGCGCATGCAAGCGGTGTCCGCCGGCGGTTGAGTCGCCGGGCAGGTGGGGCCCGCGTTGTCGCCGCCGGCATTCTGAAAGCCACCATTGTTGGTCCTGCCGCCGGTGCCGCCGGTGGCGTTACCGCCCGTGCTGGTGCCGCCGGTGCTGCTCGTGCCACCGTTGCTGGTGCCCGCCGTGGTGCTGGTGCCCGCTGCGGTGCTGCTGGTGCCCGCACCTGTCGTGGACGTGCCTGCGGTCGAAGTCGTGCCACCGCCGCTGGTGCTGGTGCCGGCGGTGCTGGTGCTGCCGCTCGTGTTGCCGCTGCTACTGCTGTCGTCCGAGCTACCGCCGCACGAGATCGTGACGACACCAGCAAGCGTGAACAGACCCAGAGCCAACAGTCCCGTATTCGTCTTCATGATGCGTCATCCTTTTTAAGTGGAATGATCGAACCGGAGCAGAAGCCCGGCCCTCCACAGCAACCGCTCGCACGCGGGCAAGCGCCTCGCGAACGAGGTCAATAGTGGGCGCAGCCCAACGCGAGCAGGCAGCGTCTGACACTTTGTTTCGACCACAGCGTACGGAGCGGCACAGCAGTCTCTGCCATTGCGTCACAATCCGGTTGAGCCACTCGCTGTTTCACGGCTTTTGGTCAGATCTGTGCTGGTCGTTCTGGCATTCTACCAGTACACTCTGAATCATGGCCGCCGCCGCCGAAACCCCGCTGTACGAGCGCTTGGCCCACGACTTGGGTGCCAGCATTGCCAAGGGGCAATTGCGCGCTGGTGATCGCCTGCCTTCGGTGCGCAGGCTCGCGCGAGAGCGCAGCGTGAGCGTCGCCACCGTGCTGCAAGCATACTTCGAGCTCGAGAACGAAGGGCTCGTGGAGGTACGACCGAAGAGCGGCCACTTCGTCCGGCGCGAGCGTGGACCCGAGCTGCTCGAGCCGAGCACACCACGGCGCAGCAGCGTACCTTCCGAGATCACGGTGTCGGCGGCGGTCGCGGCGCTGATCGCGTCGATCCGCGATCCCAATGTGGTGCCGCTGGGCGGCGCCGTGATGGCGGCCGAGCTTTTGCCGATCGCCAAGCTGAACCGCATCTTGTCCGAGATCTCACGCGAGATGTCGACGGCAGGTGCCGGCTACGACGTCACTCCCGGCCTCTCGACGTTGCGGCGACAGCTGGCGCGACGCGCTGTGCTCACGGGCCTACCGCTGCGCGAGGACGATTTCGTCACCACCGTAGGCGCCATGGAAGCGCTGCACATCGCGCTACGCGCCGTGGTGAAGCCCGGTGAAACCATCGCCATCGAGAGCCCCACCTACTTTGGCGTGATGCAGCTGATCGAGGAAATGGGCATCAAGGCGCTGGAAATTCCGATGCACCCGCGCACCGGCATGGATCTGGATGCGCTGGAAGTGGCGCTCAAGTCCGGGGGCATCAAGGCCGTTTTCGGCATGCCCACGGTGAGCAACCCGCTCGGCTCCGTGATGCCGGACGAGAACAAGCGGCGCTTGATGAGCCTGCTCGAGCGGCACGATGTGCCCTTCATCGAAGACGACGTGTACGGCGACATGTTGTTCGACGGCTCGCGCCCCGCGCCGCTCAAGGCGCTCGATCGCGATGGTCGCGTGCTTTACGTCGGCTCCGTGTCGAAGACGTTGGCGGCCGGTTACCGCGTGGGTTGGATCGCGGCCGGGCGTTACCAGAGCACGGTGGAGCGATTGAAGTTCACGCAGAGCGTGGCCACGCCCACGATGCCGCAGATGGCCGTCGCGGAATTTCTGGCCAGCGGCGGCTACGATCGCCACCTGCGCAAGACGCGCCGGCTGCTCTCGGTTCAGGTCGAGAAGACGCGCGAGGCCATCGCACGGCACTTTCCCGCCGGCACCCGCGTGAGCGCGCCGCGCGGTGGTTACGTGGTCTGGGTCGAGCTCCCCGGCAACGTCTCGGCTTTTGCGATTCAGCGGCGCGCGCTCGAGCGCGGCATCTCGGTGGCGCCCGGCCCTATCTTCTCAGCCGGCGGACGCTTCGAGAATCACCTGCGCCTCAACGCCGGCATCGTCTGGTCCGAACGCGTCGAGCACTCCCTCGAAGTCCTCGCCGAAATCGTCAAAGAGCTCAGCCACTGAGGCGAACGAGAGGAATGCAACAGGAAGACGGCACGTGAGCTTTCTGCAAGCAGGCTACGGATGGGCAACCCAAAACGATAACGAAGCTGGGTCTTGACGCCGAAAAGGCGCCGAGGCGACGCTGTCGAGGAAGATGACGGACCAGCCCGGGCGACTCCTCGCCGGAAAGTACGAGCTCGTGGAGCAACTGGGGCGAGGTGGCATGGCCGTCGTGTGGCGGGGCATCGCGCATGGCGCGAGCGGCTTTGCGCGGCCGGTGGCGATCAAGCGCATCGAGTCGACGGTCATCGGCTTTGCCGAGGTGGTCGAAATGTTCGTGGAGGAGGCGCGGGTCGGCGCGCTGCTCAACCACCCGAACATCGTGCAAGTCTTCGACTTCGGTCAGGACGAAAACGGGCACCATTTTTTGGTGACCGAGCTGGTGAATGGGCTGCACCTCGGGCAGTGGGTGAAGAGCCATGTGGAGCGAGCCCAGCGTGAAACGCCGTGGCCGCTGGTAGCGGCGATCGGCATCGAGATGCTGCGCGGGCTCGAGGCGGCGCACAGCCGCAAGGCGAACGACGGCACCGCCTCGCCAATTCTGCACCGCGACGTGACCCCGCCCAACATCTTGCTGGACGTAGGCGGCATCGTGAAGCTGGCCGACTTCGGCTTGGCGCGCGCCATGGATCGCGGGCGCATGACGCGGCCCAACATCGTCAAAGGTAAGTTGAGCTACCTGTCGCCGGAGCTGATCGCCGGTGACGCGCCGAGCCCCGCGACCGATCTCTTCAGCGTCGGCATCGTGATGTGGGAGGCGCTGACCGGCGAGCGCCTGTTCAACGCCGGTACGGACGTGGACGTGGTCACCCAAATCCGTGAAGCCAAAGTGCCGTTGCTGAGCCTGAAGCGCCGCAACTTGCCGATGGCGCTGGCCAGCGCCGTGCACCGTGCGCTCGAGAAGGACCCGGCCCGGCGCTTCCGCAGCGCACGCGAGATGCTCGAAGCCTTGACCGAGGTGCTGCGCGTGCTGCCCGAGAGCACGGACGCGATGGCACTGGGCAAGAGCGTGCGCGAGGCTCGCAGCCGCCTGGCCGCCCAGGCCGGCTGAACGCCAGGCTCCGGCCGGCGGTCGGCTCGCCTGCGCCCTGCCTTGCGGCCCAAAAGCGGATGAATTTGAAATTCGTTTTCAATCGGCTACCCTATTGGCGTTTCGCTCGTTCGCCAGGTCCCATGCTGCTCTCGGAGATTCAGATAGGCCAAATCGTCCAGGTGGTCGGCATTGCAGGCCAAAGCTCGTTTCGTCGTCGCTTGATGGAGCTGGGGCTCGTGCCGGGCACGCGAGTAGAGCTGGTGCGAGTCGCGCCCCTCGGCGATCCGGTCGAGCTCTTGGTGCGAGGCGCCAGTCTTTCGATCCGCAAGGCCGAAGCCGGCGTGATCGAAGTCGCGAGCATCGGCGCGACCCTCGCGAGCGAGGCCAAGTCGGCGCCCAAGAACGTGGGCCTGGAGCCGGACCTCGGCGTCTGAGTCGGACGTGACGAGCACTCAAGCCGAGACGGCGCCCGAGCAGAAGAACGCAGCATCGCGCGGCGCGAGCAAGCCGCTGGTGGTGCTCGTCGGCAATCCCAACACCGGCAAGACCACGCTGTTCAATCGCCTCACGGGGCAGAACGCGCGCATCGGCAACTACCCAGGTGTGACCGTAGAGCGACGCAGCGGCAGCTCGCGGCTCGACGGCAATCAGCTGGTGGAGGTGGTGGATCTGCCCGGCACGTACTCGCTGAGCGCGCGCTCGGCCGAAGAGCAGATTGCGCTGTGGGCGGTGCTCGGCCAGGGCCAATACCAGAAGCCGGATCTGTGCGTGTTCGTGGCCGACGCCACGCAGCTGGCGCGTAACCTGTACCTGGCGATTCAGCTGTGCGAGCTGGGTTTGCCGCTGATTATTGCGCTGAACATGATCGACGAAGCGGGCGAAAACCCGCCCAACACCGAGGCGCTTTCCAAGCTACTCGGCGTGCCATGCCTGGCGATCTCCGCCCGGCGCGGCACGGGTATGTCGGCGCTGCTGGGCGCGATGGAGCGCGCGCTCGGGGCGGGCCCCGCGCCCGAGTTGCGCATCCCCTACTCGGCCGAGCTCGTGCGCGACGCGCGCCAGCTCTCGCAAGCGTTGCCGCCATCGCTACGCGGAGACGCCGGTCGCGAGCAGGCGCTGTCGCTGTGGGCGCTGACCAGCATCGAAGAAGACGACGAGCTCGGCGAAATCGATCCCGGGCTGCGCCGCGCCACGCTGGCCTTGCGGGCGCACAGCCAGCGCGATCTCGACCAGGAAGTCATCGCGCCACGCTACGCCTTCATCGACGAGCACCTGCCGGAGCTGTACCGGCGGCACGAGCGGCACCCGCGCAAGCGTCAGCTCTCCGAGCGCGCCGACCGCATCTTGCTCCACCCGGTGTGGGGCTTTGCGCTGTTCGTGCTGGTGATGCTGGTCGTGTTCCAGTCGCTGTTCAGCTGGTCGGATCCGGCCATCTCGCTGATCGAGGACGCTTTCGCCGCGCTGCGCGGTGCGCTCGAAGCGCGCCTACCAGCCGGTATTTTTCGCGAATTCCTGACGCAGGGCCTGATCAGCGGACTGGGCAACGTGCTGGTGTTCTTGCCGCAGATCTTGCTGCTCTTCTTCTTCATCGGTCTGCTCGAGGATTCGGGCTACATGGCGCGCGTCGCCTACCTGATGGATCGCATCATGAAGAGCCTGGGTCTGCACGGGCGCGCGTTCGTGCCGATGCTCAGCGGCTTTGCTTGCGCGGTGCCGGCCATCTTGGCGACCCGCACCATGGAGAGGCAGCGCGATCGGCTGCTCACCATGCTGGTCATTCCGCTGATGACCTGCTCGGCGCGCTTACCGGTGTACACGCTGATCATCGGCGCGCTATTTCCGCCCTCGCGCGTGTTCGGGCTGGTGCCGGTGCAGGGCCTGATGATGGTGGGCATGTACCTGTTCGCCACGCTCATGACCCTGGTGACGGCCGGCATCTTGGGGCGCACCGCCGTAAAGGGCCGGCGCGTGCCGCTGATCTTGGAGCTGCCGCCGTACCGCCTGCCGAGCCTGAGCGGTACTCTCAAGATGATGTGGGAGCGCGCCTGGTCCTTCTTGCGCGAAGCCGGCACGGTAATCTTGGCCTGCACGGTGGCGCTGTGGGTGCTACTGTCGTTTCCGCGCGCCGACGTGCACGAAGCGCCGTCCACGGCGCCCGCGGCCGCGGTCGTGCAGAAGCACGCGCCGAATGCGCCGCTCACGGCCGAGCCGGCGCCGCCCAGCCCGATCGCGCAGAGCTATGGCGGTCGCCTCGGTCACGCCATCGAGCCGGTACTGAAACCACTCGGCTTCGATTGGAAGATTGGCGTCGGCTTGATCGGCGCCTTCGCGGCGCGCGAGGTGTTCGTGGCCACGCTGGGCCTGGTTTACGGCATCGACGAAACGGGCGACGACGCGACCCCGCTGCGCAGCCGCCTGCGCGCCGAGACGCGCGCCGACGGCAAGCCTGCCTACACGCCGTTGATGGGCCTGTCGCTGCTGATCTTTTTTGCGATTTCTTGCCAGTGCATGTCCACGCTCGCCACCGTCAAGCGCGAGACGCACAGTTACCGCTGGCCGGCGTTCATGTTCGCGTACATGACCGTGCTGGCCTACCTGATGAGCTTCAGCGTGTTCCAGGTCGGGCGTCTGCTTGGCTTTTGAGCCGTTGCCTCGCTCGTTTTACGCGCGCCCGGTGCTCACGGTCGCGCGCGACGTGATCGGCAAAGTGCTCGTGCACCAGACGCCGCAGGGCACCATCGCCGGTCGCATCGTCGAAGCCGAAGCGTATCGCGGCCCCCAAGACCGCGCGGCGCACTCGTTCGGGGGGCGGCGTACCGAGCGCACCGAAGCCATGTTCGGGCCGCCCGGTTTCGCCTATGTCTTCTTCGTTTACGGCATGCACTGGCACGTGAATCTGGTGACGACCCGTGAAGGCGAACCGCACGCCGTGCTGCTACGCGCGGTGGAGCCGCTGGTCGGAGCAGAATTGATGGCGGCGCGGCGCGGCGGTATGTCGCCCAATGACGTGAGCTTGTGCAACGGCCCCGGCAAGCTGTGCCAGGCCTTCGGCATCGACAAGCGGCACTACGCCGCCGACCTCACGCGCGGCTCGTTATTCTTGAGCGAAGCGCCGCGGCCGCGCGGCAAGCTCGGGCGCTCGGCGCGCATCGGCGTGGACTACGCAGAGAGCTGGGCCGAGAAGCCGTGGCGCTTCTTCGAGCTTGGAAACCGCTGGGTCTCGCGGGCTCGCCCCTCGAAGAGCAAGCCCGTCTGAGGCCTCGACAATTGTAACCTAGGTTACAATTGTCAGCGCTTCGAGTAGGCCTCCCGCGGCGCGACTCACTTTTTGGCAGGCGTGTAGGTCACTTCGAGCACAGGGCGCTCGGAGTCTTTGCCGGCTTCGGAGCTGGCAAAGTCGGTGCCGTCGGTGTTGACGGTGCGCAGGTAAATACCCAGCGCTTCCGTCGTGCCCGCGAGCCATTGGGCTACCGCGTCCGTCAGGTCGATCGTCACCACGTCACCATCTTGCTGGCACGAAAGCTCTTGGATGAGCTCGCCCACTTCTGGCCGGTTGCTCCAGCGCACCATCGACTCAGTCCACTTTTTGGTAGTGGCAAAGTTGACGGTGACGGTGCCACCCGGGTTCACGCAGGTGAGCGATAGCGTGGCCTTGTCGATCGTGGCACCCCCGGGAATGTCAGCCAACGACGGGTTGATGAGCGCGTCGTAACGGCAGATATCGCCGTCGGTCTGCAAGATGTTCTGGTTGCCGAAGTTCTCGTTCATGTTGCACGACGCGATCGACGAGTCTTCGAAATCGTGGATTTGGATGGTGACCGGCTCTGGATCCGGAATCGGGTTGCCACCGCTGCCGGCGGTTTCGCCGCCGCCTTTGCCCGCGGAGCTGCCGCCCATACCGCCCGCTTCGGAGCCGCCCATGGCTTGGCCGCCCTTGCCGGCACCGCCAGCAGGCTTGCCACCGCTCCCTGTGCCGCCTGCGCCTGCGCTGGGCTTGCCGCCCATGGCCGCACTACCGGCCGCGCTGCTACCACCTGCGGCTGGCGACCCAGCGTCTTCCGCGCCGGCGGCGCCCGGGTCGGGCGTCGAGCCACCGTTGCTCGAGCTGGCCCCGCTACCGGCCGGCGGCAGGTGCGTGTCGTTGAAGTCTGCGTTCGAATCGCGCTGACAGGCGCCCGCCAGCAGCGCCGCCGAAAGCGCGATGCCAAAACCTAAGACGCTGCAGGGCTGTCTCAACGCGACACCTCTCTTCAATAGGTGTAGCACACGGCCCGAAACGGCTCGCCTATTCCGTTCTCGTGATAGAAGCACAGTCACGTCGATGACCGAGCCGCGATCACCCAAGACGACCAGCACGCGTCGCGCCAAACCGGGCACGAGCGGCAGCGAGCCGGCGACAGAGGCGCCCGCCGGCGGCCGCTTACGCGACAAGCTCGTCACGCTCTGCGTGACCGGGAGCGTGGCGGCTTACAAAGCCGTGTTGCTGCTGCGCGCGCTCAAGCAAGAGGGCGCCGAGGTCGAGGTCGTGCTCAGCAGTAGCGGCGCAAAATTCGTGGGACCCGCGACATTTGCAGGGCTTACGGGGCGCTCGCCCCACACGTCCATGTTCGATGAGCACGTCGCGGGTGAGCTGCACGTAGAGCTGGCGCGCCGCAGCGATTTGCTCCTCATCGCACCGGCCACGGCAGACGTGCTGGCGCGTCTCGCGCAAGGCCGCGCCGACGACTTGATCACCGCCACGACGCTGTGCGCCACGTGTCCTGTTTTGGTCGCACCCGCCATGCACCCCAGCATGTGGTCGCACCCTGCGACGCAGCGCAACGTGCAGGCGCTCGCCGCGGATCAGCGCGTCGGCTTCGTCGGCCCGGTAGAGGGCGAGGTCGCGTCGGGCGACATCGGCATCGGCCGCATGGCAGAGCCAGACGTCATCTTGTCTTTCGTCATCGCTCAGCTGTCACCCGCCACCCTGCGCGGCCGGCACATCGTCGTCTCGGCGGGCCCGACGGCAGAAGACATCGACCCGGTGCGCTTCATCAGCAATCGCTCGTCCGGCAAAATGGGCTTCGCCTTGGCAGAGCGCGCGGCCGCGTTCGGCGCCAAAGTCACGCTGGTCGCCGGCCCCGTCGCGCTGGCCACGCCCGCCGGTGTCACACGCATAGACGTGCGCAGCGCGAGCGCGATGCGCGGCGCCATCTGGCAAGCCTTGAAACCCGATTTGAGCGGCGCCGATGCGCTGATCATGACCGCGGCCGTGGCCGACTACCGGCCGGCGGAGACACATGCCAGCAAGCTCAAGCGGGGCGAAACCAACATCGCGCTCGAGCTCGTGCCGAACGAAGACTTGCTGGCCGAGATCGGTGCCGCCCGTAAATCGCAGCTGCCGGTGCTGGTCGGCTTTGCCCTCGAGACAGAGACGGACGAGCGGCTGATCGCGGCCGCTCGCGCCAAGCTCGCCAAAAAGCGCGTCGACTTCGTGGTCGCCAACCATCCCGACAGCTCGATCGGGCGTGACTCGATCAGCGTGAGCCTGGTGGGCGTGCGCGAAGCCGAAGCGCTGGGCCCCGTGGCCAAGCGCGACGCCGCCGATCGCATCTTGGCGCTGGTTGCCAGTGAGCTCGGCGAGCGCAGCGCACAAAAGTAATCCGTCATGAAGCTCACGTTGCTCACGGTCGCGGTCATCACGTGCGCCATGGCGTTCGCCTTCCGGCTGGAGGTCGCGGGCACGCCCTGGTTCTGGCTCAGCCTGGGCGTGCCGTACCTGCTTCTGGCCGGGCTGGCGCTGTACAAGTTATGGGACGAGGGAGCGCTGGTCGATGTGCTCTCGCCCAAATGGGGCGACTTCTCCGTTGGTTTTGCGGCGGCAGCGGTGCTCTTGCTGGCCTCTTGGGGCGCGCGCGCCGTGCTGGCGCCCGTCGGTAGCACGCGCATCAGCTGGCTGCTCCGTATCTACGCTCAAGTCGGCAACACCGACGCCGTGCAGCGCTCCTTGGCGTACACGCTCGCGCTCCTGCTCATCGTCGTTTGCGAAGAGCTCGTGTGGCGCTCGTTGGTGCTGGACGAGCTCACGGCGCGCTTCGGCTCCCGGCGCGGCCCGCCACTCGCAGCACTCTGCTACGGCGCCACCGCGCTGCCCACGCTCGTCACGCTGCGCGACCCGCTCGCCGGCTACAATCCCCTCCTCGTCACCGCCGCGCTCGGTTGCGGCCTGGTGTGGAGCTTCCTCGCCTCCGTCAAAGGCCGGCTCCTGCCCGTGATCATCGCCCACGGCGTCTTCACCTACTTCTCCCTCGTCCAATTCCGCTGGCCCACTTAGCGACCGTTGGGGCGGCTCCCCGCAGCCCCCTGCGGAAACTACCGTAGCTTCCCCCGGTCTCACCGGCTGCGGGTTGGCAGCCCAGGCTAGGTGTGGTGGATTGAAGATTTCATGACCAGCCTTGACCTGCGCAATGTTCGAGAGCGTCGTACCGGCATCGCGCGTTTCGCGCTGTGCGTGCTGGGAGCGTCGCTGTTCATTCCTGTGGCGTGCTCGGACGACAGCGGTGGCGGCGCGACGGGGCCGGGCATGGCTCACGGGGGTGAAGGCGGGCAAGGCACGCCGAGCGGCGGCAAGGCCAGCGCCGGTGGCGCCAACGTGGGTGGCAAGAGCGGCGGCAGCTCTGGCAGCGGCGGCAGCGCGACGCCAACCGGCGGCTCCGACGAGGGCGGCATGAGCAACCCGGCGGGCGGGGCAAGCGCCGGCGCGGCGACGAACGAAGGCGGCGTGCCCAGCGCCGGTAACGGCCCGAGCGGCGGTGCGGACTCCGGTCGCGGCGGTGAAAGCCCCGGCGCGAGCGGCGCCGCGGGCTCCGGCACCACCTGCGAAGACGTGCTGCCCAACGCGGGTTGTGCCGACGCCAACCCCGACACGGTGGACGGCCAGAGCAAGATTTTCGGCGGCTGCGTTCACATCAATCAGGTCACGCCGGGTCACGGCTGGGTGGCTTACGAGTCGTTCGGTGTCGATATCGCGAGCGGCCTCGCCTTCGTGCAAAAGAACGACATCAAAAGTCACGCTGACATCGAGGCGGCTTGCGCAGCCATGAACGTGCAGGGCGTGAGCAACTGGCGCATGCCTACCATCGACGAAGCGCGCTTGCTCGCTGGCGGTTGCGCCCCGACCGCACCCGACGGCACCTGCCCGCTCGACGACCCCGCCTGCCTCAGCAGCACCTGCGGCTTCAAGAGCCCCGAGTGCGAGTCGTGCATCGGCAATCAGGGGCCGCACAAGAGCAAGGGCTATTGCCGGCCCGAGGTGCCGTTCTGCCTCAACGCCGCGACCTCTTCGGCTTGCGAAGACTGCCCCACACCCGGATTTTGGACGTACGGCATCATCAACGGCAACTTTTACTCCGCCAAAGCCAGCGACACGATGTTCACCATCTGCGTCAAAGAAAACGTAGCGGGCGCGCTGCCCTGCAGCCTCTAAAGCTCCGCAGAAACGGCCGCGATTTGCTCGCGTAGCCAGCGCTGCGCCGGATCCGTGTGCTGCTGCTCGTGCCACACCTGACCAATCGTGCCCTTCGGAAGCTTGAGCGGCGGTGCGAGCAGCTTGAGGCCGAGCGGCGCCGCGAATACCTCCGCCACGCGACGATCGAGCGCGGCGACGTAGTCGGTTTGCGCCACCAGCACCGGTACCGTGAGAAAATGCGAGACGCGCGCCCCGACCGTGCGCTTTTTGCCCAGCGCGGCTAGGGCTCGATCGACGGAGCCGGGGCTATCCGCGCGGGACGAAACCAGCACGTGTGAAAGCTGCAAGTACAGGCTCAGGCTCAGCTTGCCCTTCACGCGAGGGTGCGCACGACGCACGACGCACACGTACTCGTCCCCGAACAGCTCCTGCTGGTGATGGTGCGGCGGCAGCTTGTGCGCGTCATAGAATCCGAGCATCAAATCCAGCTCGCCGCGCGCAAGGCCCGCAGGCGCTTCGTGCTGGCCCCAGGGCACCAGCTGCAGCCGCACGCCCGGCGCCTGCTTGGCAAGGCGCCGCAAGAGCCGCGGCAGCAGCACCAGCTCCACGTAATCGCTGACCGCCACCACGAAGCGCCGCTCGCTCTGCGCCGGCTCGAAGCTCCGCCCGGTCAGCGCACCCTGCAGGAGCCGTAGGCCCTTGCGGATCGGCTCCGCCAGCTCCTTGGCGCGCGGCGTTGCCGTGAGGCCCGTGCGGTGGCGCAGAAAGAGCTGGTCGTCGAACAACGCGCGCAGCTGCGCCAAGCTGTTGCTCATGGCCGGCTGCGTGACGCCCGCACGCCGGGCAGCGCCGGTAACGCTCAGCTCGTCGAAGAGCGCATCGAACGCGACCAGCAGATTCAAGTTCACGCCGCTGATATTCACCCAACTAATATCTCACATCAGGCACATCACTTCGACTATTGAATCAGACAGCGGCATGTTCTGCCTGCGCCGGCCGCCTCGAATGCGGCCCGCCGCAGAAAGGCAGTAACCATGTTTGCATCTCCCCTCACCACCCTCGACCCCGCCCCCGTTTCGCTCGAGCTCGGCCTCGAAGAGCTGCGCGCGCAACTGGCTAGCCCGAAGCCGCCGCTGCTCGCCGAGATTCTGCCGCCTCGGTACTTCGAGCAAGGCCACCTGCCAGGCGCCATCAACCTGCCGCTCGAAGGCTTCGCTGCCGCGGCCACGAGCGCCCTGCGCGAGCGCGACGCGGCCATCGTCGTCTATTGTGCCAGCGAAACTTGCCAGAACTCGGACATGGCGGCCCGCAAGCTGCAAGCGCTGGGCTACAGCAACGTGCGCGTCTTCCGCGGCGGCAAGGCGGCCTGGAAAGCCGCCCGGCTACCGCTGGAAACGTGAATCAGCGCGCCGAAGTCGGCGGAATCGAGCCACCCGCCAGCTTGGCCAGCTCGTCCTCGGACACGTCGAAGTCGCTGAACACGTTCTGCACGTCGTCGTGGTCGTCGAGCGCTTCGACCAGGTTCAAGCAGACCTCGGCGTCGCGCTCCGTGACCATCTTCTTGTTCTTCGGCACGAAGGCGGCCTTGCTGGACTGAATCGGCAGCTTGGCCGCCTCCAGCGCCGCCGAGATCTTGTCGACGTCGTGGGGCGGCGTGTAGACGGCCCAGACGGCGCCCTCGTCGCGGTAGTCCTCGGCGCCCGCTTCGAGCGCGGCTTCCATCAATTGGTCTTCGCTGACCTGTGCTTTGTCGAGCGTGATCACGCCCAGGCGATCGAAGGCCCAGGCGGCGGCACCGGAGCCGCCCATGTTGCCGTTGTGGCGCTCGAAGATCTTGCGGATCTCGGCGGCGGCGCGGTTGCGGTTGTCGGTCATGCCTTCGACCAAGAACAGCGTGCCAGCGGGGCCGGTGCCCTCGTACAGCACCTCGTCGTAAGCAGCGCCTTCGAGCTCGCCGGTGCCGCGCTGGATGGCGCGCTTGATGTTGTCGGCGGGCATCTGCTGCGCCCGGCAATCCTGCACGGCTTTGCGCAGGCGCGGGTTCGCGTCGACGTCACCGCCGCCGATGCGCGCCGCGGTCGTGAGCTCACGGATCAGCTTCGTGAAAATCTTGCCGCGCGCCGCGTCCGTCTTGCCCTTCGCGCGCTTGATGGTTGCCCATTTGGAATGGCCGCTCATGCGGCGCCGCTAGTACCACGGCAGGGCCAGAATTGCAGGCAGTTTCGTGATTTCGCGGGGTTAGTGCTGCCCGGCGCAGAACAAAGAACGGCCTATTGCGCCGCCAAGTCAGCTCCGATTACCTAGGCGACCATGAGGGTACATCTTCCTGCTTTGTTGGCTTTGGCATCTGCAACTAGCTACGTGGCCTGCGGGTCGAGCGACGCATCCAAGACCGTCCCAGAAGCCGCCGGCGCGGGCGGCGAAGGCGGCGAGTCGACCAGTAGCTCGGGCGGCAGCAGCAACGTCGCCGGCTCGAAGAATAGCGGCGGCTCGCTGAACATGGTCGGCGGACAAGCCGGCGAAAGCAGCGGCGGCGCGGCTGCCAGCGGCCTAGGCGGCGCCAGCGGCGGTGACAGCGGCATGCTCGGCGGGGCAGCCGGCTCGGAAGCGGCAGGCGCCGGTAGTGGCGGCGAAGGGCCAGTCGACATGAGCCTGCCGGCAGCGTGCCCCGGCGTGATCGGAGACTACACGCTGAAGGTGGGCACCGATGGCGCCGATCACTACGCGCTGGCGGACTTGAATGGGAAGAACCTGATCTTCGGCCTCGCTGGCGATGACGTGTTCGACCGCGACACCACCGGTGAGGATTGCCTGCTTGGCGGCCCGGGCGACGATGATCTGACCAGCTCAGGCGAGTTTGCCACCTACTTGTTCGGCGGCCCCGGCGCCGACACGTTCCACCTGGCTACTACGTACGACGAATTCCACGTTCAAGACATGGAGTCGGCCGACACGATCGCTTTGCTGCAAAGCGCCTACCCGTTCCTGGTGGGTCAACCCGGCGACACCATCGCCGCTACGCAGCTTTATTCGCTCGCCGGCTACTCCACCGGAGCCGCCAGCATACCGGCCGGCGAGGGCGCAGCTCTCGTCTACGACCCGAACAATGGCCTGCTTTGGCAAGACACGGATCGCGGTGACAACACCACGGGCCAGAAGCAGATCGGCGACATCGCCAACTACTCGTCGTACACGTTCGACGCCGACGATTTCGTGCTCGAGTGAGCGCTCAAGGCGGGCTCAGCTGCTTCAACTTTTGGATCGTGACGTTGAAGGCCACGCAGAGGCGCGGCTGCGTGCCCACGTACGGGTGCACGTAGTGGTAGAGCCAAGCCGGAAATAGCAACAACAGCCCGCTTTTGGGCACGATTCGGTAGCCGTCCGACGACAGCGTGCCCTCGGTCTCGAACATGCCCGGCCGCTGGCGAGGATCGATGAACTCGATCACGCCGCTCTGCGGGTGCTCGGGCGCGTCGTCGCCGCTGGCCACGTAGTAGACACCGGAGATGTTGGCGTTGGGGTGTACGTGCGGCTTGGAATAGTTACCCGCGCGTGCCACGTTGGCCCAGCCCTCCGCGCTCACGACGAGGTCGAGCGCCGCAGCGTCGACCCGGCGCTCGACAGCCACGTAGTCTTTGACGGCGCCAGCCACGCGCTCGAATAGCTGCGCCGGCTCCCGCTCCGACCAGCGCCAAAAATCAGTCGCGGAGTGCCAGCCGCCGACGTTGCTCTTCACGACACCACCGCCCGCGGCTTCGCGCTGCAAGATGAGCCGTGCCAGTCGCTGGTTCAACTCTGCGACGTCCTCTAAATGGCGTTCGAGGATGAGCGTGGGGAACACGAACGTGAACTCTTTTTTGACCCGGATGGTCATAAGTTCGGCTGATTCCAGCACGAATTGTGGAGCCCACGCCAGCTGGGTGCGCCCGCGCGAGCCGGTGCTAGGCTCCTCGCATGGGACAGGGTCATTTGGAGTTGGGTGGAAGTGTTTGGCGTGACAAGGAGGCTATCGCTCGGGATTCCTCGCCACCGGGCCGCATCGCACGCTATCGCGTGCTGGGCCTGTTTTTGCTGACGACGCTATTCGTGGCCGTCAAGGTGGTAGGGCACGACTTTTGGGCGGTGGCGTTCGGGCTGGCAATGTCAGGGCTACTCTTGCTCACGCCGGAATCACCAGAGCACAGCGAGCCCTGGCGGCAGCACGCGCTGCGCGTCGTCTCGGCCTGCTTCGTGGTCGTCACGCTCGCGTCGGTGTGGACGACGCTGGCGGGCGTTCACTGAGCGAACGCGCTCAGCGACTTTCGAGCCGGTCTTTGCGCAGGTACGCGATGAGTTGCTTCTCCGAAGCGACCATCGTGTATCCCTGCTCGATGAACGCCGTCAGCTCGCCGAAATCATCGAGCGGGTCACCGCCCATGTCCTGGTGGTAGGTCGACCAGAGAATGAGCCCGGGCGGGTGCTTCTCGAGGTCGGCCATGAAGCGCTTGGTCACGTCGCCCTTGCGCAGCTCGAGCCGCCCGTAGCCGCGATTGCAAGTGTTGGTGTTGAGCGTGGTGAGCGTGCCGATGGTCTTATAGATGGGCCCCGGCGCCAGGCGATGACAATGCTCGTAGACGCTCCAAGCCTGCCAGCCCCAGGCGAGCACGCTGTCGTTCGGCTTCAGCAGCGGCTCGAAGCGCCGGCACAGCCCCGCCACGTGGTGGTCGTTGTTGACGAAGTACCAGTGCAACCAGAAGCGCTCGTGCAGGCCTGGCAATGCCGCCAAGAAGCCGAGCCAGAACGGCAAACGCCGCACGACTCTTGCGCGCCCGAGCCGCTCGTAGCGGTCGAAGAGCCGCGCCAAGAGCCCCGTCGGCCGCATGCTGATCACGGCCAGCGCGGGCCAGAGCTGCGCGTTGTCGTGCGTGAAGAAGCGCAGCGTCATCGTCACGCCGATGAGCGCCGCAAGCAGGAAGAGCCAGGGCAAAAACGCCAGGCGCGAAACGCGCACGTTGAAGCGCCCCGGCAAGATGCCGAGCGCGCCCGCCGCGAGCATGGCCGGCATCTGATCCGGCAGGCACTGCATACCCGTGCCGGCGGCGTTGAGGTAGCCGCCCGCGCCCTTCACGACGATGGCGACGTACTCGTGCCCGAAGGCTTGCACCTGCTTGAGGCCGCTGCCGAGCACGTCCAGACGACCCTGCGCCCAAAACGGCAGCGCCACGAGTAGCGCCGACACGAGCGCGCCGCACAGCCCCCAGGCCGGCAGCGACAGCGCACGCACGAAGTCGCGTAACCACAGCTCGCGCAACCACAGGCAGCCGAACAGCAGCAGCAGCGGCCACGCCGAGGGCTTGATCGAAACCGCCACTAGCGCCAAGGCGCCAGCAAAGCTCCAGGCCACGGCGTAGTGCCACTCGGTGCGCGCACGCGTGGCGCGTGCTGCGGCGGCCGCCGACAGCGTGAACGGCAGCGCCATCCAAAACGAGTAGTTGATGTCGGCGTCGTTCGCCACCACCGACGCGACAGCATGGATGATGGCGATGCGCCGCCCCCATTTGTCGCCGTAACAGGCCTTGCCGAGCGCGCCCGCAGCCAGCGACGTGAGCGCGCCCCAAAGCACACCGAGCGCCCACACGCCGCGCAGCCCCGCCAACCACAGCACCGGTGCCAGCAACACGAAGGCACCGGGCGGCTTCACTTCGACCGAATCCAGATACGGGAGCTTGCCGAGCAAGAGCAGCCGCGCGTTGTAAACGATGCCGGTCACGTCGAGGTTGCGAAACCCCGGTTGGATGACGCCGCGCCCCAGCCACAGCGCGTTGAAGAGCACCACCCAGAACACGATCGGCCACCACGACGACGACCGGGCGCTGCTGGGCGCTTCCGTATCGTGGGTGGCTGCCAGGTCCGTCACGGGCAGCCGCGGTTACCATGCCCGGGGCCGCCGGGCCTAGCCCTGAAGGGCGTTTCGGCACGCGACGCGCCGGATACGGGTGCCGATCGCGTCAGTTTCCAGGGTCGGCGAACAGACGGCGGCTCGGGGCACCCGCGCAAGGACGCTCGGGGACGGCCTAGGCCGCTCGCCCCGACTTGGCCGTCCCCTGCGGCTCCTGTTCGGCCAGGAACAGGATCAACTCTTCGCGGAGGTGGTAGTAGTCGCGGTGCTCCACGACCTGCGTGCGACGCCGCGGCCGCTCGAAGTTTACGCCGAGAATTTGGCCGACGCGCGCGCGAGGCCCGCTCGTCATCATCACCACGCGATCCGACAAGAACAGCGCTTCGTCCACGTCGTGAGTCACGACGAGCGTCGTAATTTCCTCGCGCTCCACGATGGACAACAGGACCTCCTGCAGCTCCATGCGCGTCAGCGAATCGAGCATGCCGAACGGCTCGTCGAGCAGCAGCAGCTTGGGCCGAATCGCCAGCGCTCGCGCGATGCCGACGCGCTGGCGCATGCCACTCGAAAGCTCACGTGGAAACTTGTGCATGGCGTCGCGCAACCCCACCAGGCCCAGCGTGCGCTCCGTCATTTCTGCACGTTCCTTGACGGAAGAGCGTGCAAACACGCTGTCGACCCCGAGCTTGACGTTTTCGTACGCGCTCAGCCAGGGCAGCAGGCAGGGAGCCTGAAACACCACCGCACGATCGGGGCCAGGCCCGTAGACGCGCTGGCCGGCGACCACGATATCGCCGCCGGAGAGCGTCGTCAGTCCCGCGATCATGCTCAGCACCGTCGACTTGCCGCATCCCGAGTGACCAATCAGCGAGACGACCTCGCCCTTTTGCATGCGCAAGCTGAAGTGCTCGACCACGACATAATCGCCGTTACGGGTGGGGTACTTCTTGGAGACTTCGAATAGCTCAGCGTACGTCATGGCCTGCTCCTAACCGGAAACTTCGAACGCCAGCCGCGGCTCGCCCACTTCGGGCTCGCTGTCGCGCGACAGGCTGGGCCCCCTGCGCATCCCACTCAGATAGCGAATCACGTCGTTTCGAAGCCGTTTGAAGGCCTCGTCGTGATTGAGCGACTTGCGATCGCGCGGGCGCGGCAGCTTGACATGAAAGTCCGGCCCGAACGTGGCGTCCGGCCCAGGGGTGAGCGGCACGATCCGATCCGCCAGCAGGATGCCCTCGTCCACGTCGTTGGTGACCAGCACGATCGTCTTCTTCTCTTGCTCACGGATGCGATCGATCTCGTCCTGCAGGGAAGCTCGCGTCAGCGCGTCGAGGGCTGAAAGAGGCTCGTCCAGCAGCAGCACCTCGGGTTCCATGGCCAACGCGCGTGCCACCGAGACGCGCTGACGCATGCCGCCGGACAACTCGCCGGGCTTCTTGTCGAGCGCATGCCCCAGGTTGACGAGCGTGAGGTACTTGACCGCATGCTCGCGCCGCCGCTCGGCGGACCAGTCGCGATGTGCCTGATCCAGGCCGAGCTTGACGTTCTCGAGTGCCGACAGCCAAGGCAGGAGCGCGTAGTTCTGGAACACGATCCCGCGATCACTCCCCGGCCCCGTGATGGGCTTGCCGCGCAAGCTGATGGTGCCGGAGTCGGGTTGCAACAGGCCAGCCAGCAGCGAGATGAGCGTCGTCTTGCCGCTGCCCGAAAAGCCGAGCACCGCAACGAATTCGCCTTGCTCGACGGCCAGCGACACGTTCTTCAGCACGCGCGAGGCGCCGCGCGCCGAACCGTACGATTTGCAGACGTCCTTGAGCTCCAGGAAAGCCATGCTCGACCTCAGCTCGATGCGCCTTGGTAACTCACGGCGCTTTGCAGGAGCAACATCACGCGGTCCAGCAAGAAGCCGATGATGCCGATGGTGAAGACAGCCACCATGATGCGCGCCAAGGTGGCGCTGCTGCCGTTTTGGAACATGTCCCAAACGAACTTACCGAGCCCGGGATTTTGGGCGAGCATCTCGGCTGCGATCAGCACCATCCATCCGACGCTCAGCGAGATGCGCAGGCCAGCAAAAATGTAGGGCAAAGACGATGGCAGCACGATTTTTCGCACGCGCGTGGACCAGTCCAAGTTGAGAACGCGGGCCACGTTCACGTGGTCCTTGTCGATCGCGTTCACGCCGATCGCGGTATTGACCAACGTCGGCCAGAGTGAGCACAACGCCACCGTCACGGCCGAGCTGATGAACGACTTCTCGAACCACGCTTCCGACGGGTCGGTCCGATACAGCGCGCCAACGACGATCATCACGATCGGTAGCCAGGCCAGGGGCGACACTGGCTTGAAGATCTGAATCATGGGACTTATCGCGAGTTGAAAGGTCCTACTCATGCCGGACAAGATGCCCAGCGGGATAGCTGTCAACGACGCGATCAAGAACCCGGCAAACACCGTCTTGAGGCTGGTAAAGATCTGGTCCAAGTAGGTCGGACTCGAGCTGAAGCGCCGCCGCTCGGCCAACTGCGCCTGCTTGGCGAAGTTGGCCGCCTTGGCGGCGAACTCCAGCTTGACCGCCTCCGTGGTGGCCGTGCTGGCCTTGGCCTCGGCGATCTGCACGTAGCGCTTGAGCTGCGTGATTTGCTGCGCCTGTTCCGCGTAAAATTCGCGTTCCTTCACGCGCGTGGCCCGGTGATCTTCGAGTAGCAGGCTCCATTCGTGCCAGACTGCGGCGGGCGTCGGCAGGGTCCCGTACTTGGTCACCACTTGATGAGCCGCCGCCGTCCACACCAGCAAGAACACGATGAATGCGCCGAGCGGCACGGCGAGACGAAAGGCCAGCTTCTTCAAGCTGCCGATCGGGTCATCTGTAACCAAGCGCCGCACCCAGGGTGCCATCCTCGGTGCCGCCGTGGTCGTAGCAGTCTTTGCAGTCATCGTGATTCGCTCCTCATCGACGCTCCCCGCTCACGCGGGATCCTTGAGACCGATCTTGTGCTTGGCGAGGTATTCGAGAGGTTTCCGACCGTCGTAAGTTATGCCGTCGATGAAGTCGGAGCTCGGTGGCTTGTAACCATCGGTATCGAACGGCACCTCTTCGCGCTTCAGGTGCCCCTCAGCGACCAAGGCTTCAGCGGCCTTCCTGTAGACATCTGGCAGATACACGCGCTTGGCGGTCTCGTGATAGAAGCTGGCCGGCTGCGCGTCGGTGATCTGGCCCCAACGGCGCATCTGCGTCAGAAACCAAATGGCGTCGCTGTAGTAGGGGTACTGGCAAAAGTGGCGGAAGAACACGTTGAAGTCCGGCATCTCCCGCTTGTCGCTCTTCTGGAAGTAGAAGTAGCCGGTCATGCTGTTCGCAATCACCTGCTCGTCGGCACCTACGTAGGCCTTGTTCGACAAGATCTTGGCTGCCTCTTTGCGATTTTCGAGGCTCTCGTCGAGCCACTTGCCCGCGCGGATCAGCGCCTTGGTCAGCGCGACATGAGTCTTCGGGTTTTTGTCGGCCCACGCGCGAGTGACACCGAACACCTTCTCCTGCTTGTTCTTGTAGATTTCGATGTTCGTGACGACCGGCACGCCGATGCCCTTGGCCACGGCTTGCTGGTTCCAGGGCTCACCCACGCAGTAGCCTTGAATCGTGCCTGCCTCGAGCGTCGCCGGCATTTGCGGCGGCGGCGTCACCGACAAGAGCACATCCGCCTGGTCGACACCGGTCGTGTCGGTCTTGGTGTAAAATCCCGGATTGATACCGGCCGCGGCCAGCCAGTAGCGTAGCTCGTAGTTGTGGGTCGAAACCGGGAACACCATGCCCATCTTGAGCGGCGTGCCCTTGGCCTTGAACTGCTTGACCACCGGAGCCAGCGCCGCCGCGCTGATCGGGTGAGGCGGCTTCTCGGAGCGCAGCTTGGGATCGTTTTGCTGCATCATCTCCCAGATCTTGTTGGAAACGGTGATGCCGTTGCCGTTCAGGTCCATGGTGAAGGCCGTCACCACGTCCGCCTTGGTGCCGATGCCGATGGAGGCGCCCAGCGGCTGCCCCGCGAGCATGTGCGCGCCGTCTAGCTCGCTCGCGATCACGCGGTCGAGCAGCACCTTCCAGTTGGCCTGGGCTTCGATTTCGACGTTTAGGCCGGCTTCCTTGAAGAAGCCCTTTTCCTTGGCAATCACGATCGGCGCGCAATCGGTGAGCTTGATGAAGCCGAGCTTGAGGTCGGGCTTTTCGACGGTATTTTCGGGCAGCGCCATGGCCGCCAGCTCCGCCGAGCTGGCAGCAGCCGGCGTAGGTGCGGCGTCTGCCTTCTTGTTGCAGGCCCAGGCTGCGAGCGAGGCAGCAGCAATCTTGCCGATGTCGCGGCGGCTCAGATCGGACGGGAGGGTCTTGGGAGACTTGTTGCTCATGGTGCTCTTCCTTCCTAAGAAGCTCTAGAAGGCGATCGGCAGATCGAGCTGTACGATCTTGTAGTCGGCCTTCTTCATCGGGTTATCCACGGCCATCGCGAAGGCGACACCTGGTCGGAACCAAACCTTGTCCGACAGCTTGAAATGACCACGCGGTCCGATTGCCCAGGTGGTGGTGTCACGCAGACCTTGCGGGCTTGCCGAAGCCTCGTCGGCCTCGATGCCCTTGGGAGTGCTCAAGAAACGTTGGTGACGAATCTCAGCGCCGATCGAGAGCTGCGGGATGACGAAATAGCCGACGTGCAGACCACAGGTGAAGTTGGTCTTGGCCTTGTCCGGGTTCGCGGCGACGCCCATGGCGTTCTTCTTGTCGCCCTTGACGCGCATCAACTCCAGCACGGTGGCCTCGATTTGCACGGTAAAACCGCCGGAAACGTAGGCCAAGTCGACCCCAGGGAAGACAGTGAAGTCGTTGACGGAGAACATGGCGTTGTCCATCGCGGAGCGCGCGCGAATGCCTGCCGCATTGGCCGTCTTGTTCTCGGCCTTGGCGTCGTCCCCGCCACCGGAGCCAATCGGAATGGTGACTCCGAGGAAGAACGCGAGGCGCAACGGCTTCGCTGGCTTGATGGCGTAGGTACCGCCAATCACCGGGTTCAAGAAGTTCGTCGCCTTGTCGATCGGCGGCGTCGCGGTCGGCGGATTGTTGTACGCGACGCCCAAGCGAACGAGCGGCGCAAATTCGTCCGTGATCTTGTACGCCGCCAGCAGCATCGTCGCGTCGGTGAAACCGGACTTGTCGTTTGCCGGGTTCTTGTAGAAAGCGAATGCGCTGTCTACGCGCACCACGTTGCCGACCACCGCAGGACGCAGCTGCCACGGCAGCGAATAGGGCGGAGGCTTCGGCTTGGCGGCAGCCGGTTCTGCTGGCGGCACGTCAGCGGCCGACGGCGCGGCGACCTCCGCCGTTGCGGCCGGTGCCGGCTCGGACGGCGCCGGAGCGGGCGGAGCAGCCGGCTCGGCGGCGGCCGGAGCCTCGGTAGGCGCGGGCGTTTCCTGCGCCCAGACGGTCACGGAACCGCCAAAAACAGCTACAAAGAGGCCTAGATTCACAGAGCGCAGGACAAATCGATCCATCTAAGTGTTTCCTTCGAGTGGGCGCACGTCGGCTAGCCCGGATTGGTCCGGGGTTAGAGGGGCGGACAACTGCCAGCTGGCCGAGGGCTGTCTCGCGAGGCGAGAGTGGCTATCGGCAACAGGTAAGTCGTTGTGTGATTCAATAATCCCAAACGGTGAGAACCCTCGCAAGCGACGGCTGGGCCTTTTTGTGTTTCCCATCAGTTTCTGAAACCAAAGAGAAATCACCCCTCGAAGTGTTGAAACAAAGCTTCGTTTCAGCTTCGACTTGTCGCCCCACACAGCACGCCATCGGATCCCTCGCGCGTGCTCTACCTGCGGTCTTCCTTCGCCAATCGCCCTCGGGGTTTCCCCTACTCCGCTCGAGTTTTCTCCTCTCGCTCGGGCGCTCGTCCCCGTTACGAAAATCACGAGGCCGCTTCAGCGGCCGAGTTGGAACCACTTCAACCGACCTTGGCACAATCAGATCACGATCGGCGAATGAGAGAGGGGGACGCAAAGACCGGCGAGACCGGTGGAATGCGGGCCTCAGAGCGCGTGAATCGCGACGCGCAACGGCGAAGCCAGACGCCAATACAAACCCAAGTCTAATTTTGGGGCGAAGCCCCAAAATTAGTGACGGCCGCCGGGCTGCGGGGGCCCGGCGGCCGTCGGTTGCCGCGTATGTATTGGGTTGTTTTTCGGTCTGTCTGCTGTCGTAAGTGGCCCTTGGGCGAGGAGTCCCTCCGGCCGATGGTGATCCTGGTGCGCGGGGCTATTCGCCTCCTGCGGCGTGGGCGGAGTAGTAGGGATGCGGGCCGCCGGGTGCCTCGTCAGGGAGGCTGATGCCGGGGTCCCCGACGTAGCCATCTACGCCCATCTCGGGCACGTCGAGGCCGGCGAGCTCGACTTCGCGAGAGACGCGGTGACCACCCATGAGCCGCCCGATGACCCAAAATGCGAAGCCGGCCATGATGCCGACGTAGGCGATGTTGGCGCCGATGCCGATGAGCGACGCGAAGAACTGGCCGCTGTCGCCGTAGAACAAACCCTTAACGGTGCCGGCTACGCCGTTGTAACCCTCACCATACGTGCCATTGGAAAACAGGCCGAGCGCCAAGATTCCCCATGCGCCATTGACACCGTGCACCGAGATGGCGCCCACCGGATCATCTATCTTGAGCGTGGTCTCGACGAAGAGCGCGGAAACGATCACGATTAGCCCGCTCACCGCGCCGATGAAGATAGCCGTAGCGGAGCTCACGAACGCACAGGGCGCCGTGATGGCGACGAGGCCGGCGAGCATGCCGTTGCACATCCAGGTTGGATCGGGCTTGCCGAATTTCAGCTTGCCGTACAACGTGGCAGAAAGCGCGCCGGACGCGGAGGCCAACATGGTGTTCACGGCCACGACCGCGAAGCGCGTATCGCTGGCCGCCAGCGTGGACCCCGGATTGAAGCCGAACCAGCCAAAAGCGAGGATGAACGTGCCGAGCACGGCCATCGGAATGTTGTGGCCCGGAATCGGATTCGGGGTGCCGTCGGCGTTGTACTTGCCGATGCGTGGCCCGAGCAGCTTGGCGCACACGAGCGCCGCGACACCGCCCGTCATGTGCACCACCGACGATCCGGCAAAGTCCACGTGACCGTGACCGAGCTGATAGTTGCGGCCCAGCGCCGAGAGCCAGCCGCCACCCCAAACCCAGTTCGCGTACACGGGGTAAATGATGGTCGAGATCACGAAGCTGAAGACGATGAACGTGCTGAACTTCCAGCGCTCGGCCAGCGCACCCGTCGGAATGGTGGCGGTGGTGTCCATGAACACCATCTGGAACAAGAAGGTGGCCGCCACGGCCGGTGTGTACTGTGCCAGCGGGAGAAAGAAGCCCGTGGTTCCCAATAACCCCCAGGTCTTACCACCGACCTGAATCACCAGCTCTTGATTGAGCGTGGTCTCACCGCCGAAGGTACCGAGCGCACCGACGCCCCCCATCTGCAAGCCGAAACCGATCGACCAGAAGCCGATGATGCCGATGGCGTAAACCAAGAAGTTCATGGCCATGGTGTGGGCCACGTTCTTGGAGCGTGTGAGACCGGTTTCTACCAGGGCAAAACCGGCCTGCATGAACATCACCAAAAAGGCGGTCACGCACGTCCACAATAGGTTTGCCGAGATAGTGATTTGCCCCAGGCCCTGAGCCGCGTCAGCCGATTGCTTGGCTACTTCCTGGAGTGTTGGATCGAACATGGGCGCCGCTCGCTGCGCTCACAACCGAGCACGAGCTTCGATAGTCCGACTTTCTTCGGCCACGCATTTCGCTCCTGTTTCGCGCGCATGTCCCGCGAAGATTCAGGTCGATTTGCTTTCTCACCTCGTGGCCTTCCATCACTTGATCTTTGAGACGAAGTCGTCAGATCGTCCTTGAAATGCAACTCCCGGGAGTTCATCGTCCATGTGAGTTGATTGAACGCTCGGTGCTGGAGTCACAATGCCCCTGATGAACAGTGAGGAATCTCCGAACACGATGCGAGAGAGCGGCTTCCGCGCGAGCCTGCATGGCGCCAGCCTGTTGGACCTGGTGCAAATGGAGTGCCTGTCCGGCCGAGAGCGCGTGATCCGCGTCAGCTCGGGCGGCGAAGTCGGCTACTTGTTCTTCCGCTCGGGACAAATCGTCCACGCGGTGAGCCGGAGGGGCATCGGCGAGAGCGCGGCGCTCGAAATTTTGCGCTGGAACGACGGCACCTTCGAGCCGTGCAGTGCGGGTTGGCCCGATCGCGACTCGATCGGATCCAATTGGCAAAACTTGCTCTTGCTCGCTGCCCAGCACAAAGACGAAGCCAATCGCCGCCAAGAGACGAGTCATCACAATCTGGTGGCGTTTCCGGGCAGCCGCTCGGGAGCGCTGCCGCGTGCTTCTTCTCCCCCGCCGCCGATCGTGGCGGCGGCTTCGCCCATCAGCTCTTCTCGTTCGGAGGCAAGCGTGAGCACAGATTCTCCCGCGCCCATGCTCGCGCAGGTGCGGGCAGCGGTGCGCATCGACCCTGCCGGCAACGTCGTGAGCGCCAAAGGCGAGGCGAGCGAGCTATCGCAGGTAGCATCTTACGCGGCGCGCCTGGCCGAGCTGGTGGGAGACGGCCTGGGTATGCAGGGCTTGGTCTCGGTGGAGGTGATGCAGCACCACTCGCGAACGCTCATCTACAAAGAGAAGAGCGGCAACACGTTCGCGCTCAGCGCCGCCATCGACGCCGACTTGTCGCAAGTGCGGGAGAGGCTGGGGCTATGACCCAGCCGGGCATCGGTCGCACGCTCGCCGCCCTGCGAGACGTCGCCGGCGTTCATGGGAGCTTCTTGCTCAAGCTCAACGGTGATTTGGTCGGCAAAGACCTGCCCGCCGTCTTCCACGACGATCTGTTCGTCGAGGTGGGTGGCCGCCTGTCTCGCTTCATCGAGACGATGGCCGCCGACGGGGACGAAGTCGCCTCGGCCATCCTGCGTTTCGACGAGCACCGGCTCTATGTCACGCGCTTTAGTCTCGGGCTCTTGGCGGTCGTCACCAGCAATGAAATAAACGCTGCTGCTCTGCGCATGGCCCTCACGTTGACGATTCGCCGCCTCGAGCCGGAGCTCGCGGTGCTGCTCACCAGCCCGCCGCCCCCGGTGGCGCCGTTCTCGCCCACGCCGCCGCCGCCGAGCCTGGCGGGCTCACACGGCGCACCGCGAACGTATCGCGGACGGATCATCACCGGTTGAGCAACGCTCGTAGTCCTCACTCTTCCGGCGTCACGTCGACCGCCACCGTCAAACTGTGCTGCCCGCCGCCGAGCACGATGCCGCGCAGCGGGCTCACGTCGCTGAAGTCTCTGCCCCAGGCGACCGTGACGTGGCGTTCGCCGGGGAAGATGGCGTTGGTGGGGTCGAAGTCGATCCAGCCGAGTGCCGGCAAGAAGGCGGAGGCCCAGGCGTGGGAGGCATCGGCGCCGACCAGCTTGGGGCGGCCGGGCGGAGGCTCGGTCTCGAGGTAGCCGGAGACGTAGCGCGCGGCCAGGCCGAGTGAGCGCAGGCAGCCGACGGCGAGCTGGGCGAAGTCTTGGCAGACGCCGCGGCGTTCGCGCAGCACTTGGGCGAGCGGCGTGCTCACGTCCGTGGCCAGCGGCTCGTACTTGAATTCGCGGAAAATCCGCTCCGAAAGCTCACCTACCGCGTCGACGAAGGGGCGGCCGGGAGAGAAAGTGGGCGCGGCGTACTCGGCGAGCAGGTGGTGGCTGCGCACCAGGGGCGAATCGAAACAGAACTCGCGAGCGGTGACGAACTGGCGGTCTTCGCTCAGCTGCTCACGCACCTTTTCCCAAGACAGGCGCGTGGCGGGCGAGAGCTCGAGCTGCGGCGGCGCGACCTCGACTCGGCTTTCGCTCTTCACCTCGAGCACTTCGTGCGGTGAGAGGAGCTCGACCAGGTGGGTAACGTTGCCGAAGTAGTCGCGACCGCTCTGCTGCTCGGCATCTCCCGGCGAAATCTTGATACGACTCTCGAGCACGCGCTGGTGCGGCAGGCTGCGCGGCTCCAGGTGCAGCGCATGCGTGGCATGCAGCACCGGGCTCTCGTACTCGTACCGCGTAGTGTGACTGACGCGGTAACGCCTCACGTCGCCTCCAAGTCTTCGTTCACCCAGTGGGGCGGCGAGACGGCGCGCTCTTTGGAGAGCAGCGAGAACCAGGTGGCGCTGATGTCGTCCGACAGCTGCCAGAACAGCACCAGCGACTCTTCGAGCAATTGACGCAGGCCCGCGCCATCGCCGGCACAGGCTTGCTCGATATCGGCCGTTAGCAGGCTGCTTTCTAGGGTGATGACGCGGCGCTCAGCCCGGCCGCGCACGATGCCGCCGTGGCCCGGCAAGCGCCGCAGGTGCTCTTTGGCGAGATCGACTTGGAAAGCGACGGAGCGCGGATTGGTCACGTCGGTGAGGAGCAAGTCGACGACGGGCGCGGCCTGCAAGCTCGACAGGTAGCGGGCGCGGTACGTGAGCAAGCTGTCCGCGACCTCGAGCAAGGCTTCCATGTGGAGGCGCGTGGCGCCGGGCGCCAGGAAGGCTTGCAGTAGCTGCAGCATGTAGGCGCCGCGCTCGACGCGTCGGCCCAGGTCCAAAAATGTCCAGGCGTGGCCGCGCACCATGTTGTCGAGCGTGGTGCCGCTCACGGCGGCCAGCGCGAAGATGAGCTGGTCGAGCGCCTCGATCGCGACCACGGGGCTGGTGAGCGCCGAGCTCTCGATGCCGGTGAGCGTGCGCGTCAAACGGCGCAGCACGTGCCAGGCGTCGCGCGAGAGGCGGCTGCGCACGCTCAGAGTGAGGCCATGGATGCGGCCGAGCATCGAGGGCAAGCCTTCGTGCGCGACGCGATCGGCGACCAGCCCGTAGAGCAGCGCTTCGGCCGGCGTTGAATCCTGGTTGGGCAGCGGCACCGTGGGGCTACCGCCAGAGTGCCGTGGCACCACGCCCATGCGGCCGAGCGTGTCGATGATGGCCGACACCACGAGCGGCGCGTCCGGGCCGGCTTCGCTGCCGATGCGCTCGAAGCCGGCGCGCGCCAGCCGGGCGGTTGAGTCGACACGCTCGACGTAGCGGCCGAGCCAGAAAATGTCGTCCAGCAGGCGGCTCGGCAGGTCGAGACCGCCGCGCTGCAGCTCGACGCGCTGGTCCGGCATCGTGGGCAGCGGCGGCTCGGCGCTGCCGGGCGCAGACGGGATCCACACGTCCTTGCTGTAGGCGTTGCTCTTGATGGCGAGGAACAAGCCGTCCGGCGCTTCGTTGATGCGCGCCAGACCGCCCGGCATGACGTCGTAGTCGACGCCGTCGCGCACCAAGAACGAGCGGAACGCCACGCTGCCGGACGAAAGCGCGCCGCGATCCAGCACCGGCAAGCCGGACAGCTCCGGCCAGCGCTCGGCCACGAAGTCGCCCGAGTGCACGCGCAGCCGCTCGAACAGCTCGCGCCGCGCGTCACTCGAGAGCTGAGCCGGGAAGTAAGGTTCACCGCGCCGGTCGCCAAAAGCCGGCTTGATCACGAAGTCGTCGGGGCTAGCGAGCACCTCGCGCAGCGACTCCGAGTCGCCGCACCACAGCGTTTGCACCGAATCGAGCAGCAGCTCTTCGCCGAGCACGTGCTTGCACAGCGACGGCAAGTAGGCCTTCCACGCCGGTGTCTCGCCGATCACGGCACCGAGCGGGTTGGCCAGGCCGACGTTGCCGGCGCGCGCCGCCGAGGTGAGGCCCGCGACGCCGCCCAGCGAGTCCTCGCGCAGCTCGAGCGGGTCGGACCAGGCGTCGCCGATACGGCGCAGCACCACGTCTACTTTGCGCAGGCCGGACAGCGTTTTGAGGTAAACATGGCCGCCGCGTACGCTGAGATCGCGGCCCTCGACCAATTCGTAGCCCAGGTAACGCGCGAGGTAGGCGTGCTCGAACGAGCTTTCGTCGCGCGCACCGGCAGACAGTAAGACTACTCGTGGCTGGCCGCGGGTACCCGGCGGGGCCAGGCCTTCGACGGTGCGGCGTAGCTTGTTGAAGAAACCGGCGACGCGCTCGACGCGGTACTCGCGGAACAGCTCCGGCAAGGTGCGCCCGAGCACCAGGCGGTTTTCCAGCGCGTAGCCGGCGCCGGTGGGCGCCTGCGTGCGATCCGAGAACACGCGAAAGCGCCCCTGCGGCTCGCGGCCCACGTCGGCCGCGTACAGGTGCAGCCACTGGCCTCCGAGCGGCTGCCAGCCGTGACAGGCGCGTAAGAATTCGGGGTGGCCGAGCACCAGCTCGGCGGGAAGCAGACCATCCCGCAGCAGCTGCTGCGGGCCGTAGCAGTCTCGGAGCACCGCGTTGAGCAAGCGCGCGCGCTGACGAAGGCCGGCGGAGAGCGTCTGCCACTCGCCGCGATCGAGCACGAGCGGCACCGCGTCGAGCTGCCACGGCCGGTTCGTGCCCTCGGGCACGCCCAAGATGTTGAAGGTGACTTCTTGCTGGGTGATGCGCTGGCGCACGATGCGGCCCAGCTCTTCCAGCTCGCGAGGATCCTTGCTCTCGAGAAAACTGGCGAGCGGGCGCTGGTGCGCACGGATCTCGCCGTGGAGATCGCGCAGCTCGTCGAAGCTACCGACGCGCCGGGACGGAGGAATACTCGAGCGGCGCTCGGGAGTCGGCTCCACGGTGCCCGTTGTAAGCGAAGAGGCCGCCCGCTGTCGATCTAGCCGCCGAATCACTGGATCCAGCGCAAATCCAGCGTCATCGGAAAGTCAGGATTCACCTTCACGACCTGCGGTACGAACGAGCCCTGGGTGTGCCCGAAAGCGTTGAAGCGAGCGATGCGGCGCCCCTCGGCGGCGGCGGCATTGACGGGCCGCTCGAGCGCAGCGCGACCGCCCGCGTGCACCACGTGGTACGTGGCGCCCGCAATCGCGCGCTGGTTCCAGCGGTCGTACAGGTCGAAGCGCAACGGGCCGTGCACGCCGATCGTCGGGTGCAAGCACGACGGCGGCTGCCACGCGCGGTAGCGCACACCGCACACGTATTCGCCGCGCGTGCCGGTGGGCGTAAGCGGTAGCTCGACCCCGTTGACCGCCACTTGGTGCCGCTCGGGCGCCACACCGAACACCCGCACCTGCAAGCGCTCGAGCGAGGAGTCGACGTAGCGGGCCTGGCCACCGCCGCTGCTCTCTTCGCCGAGCACGTTCCACGGCTCCAGCGCGCTGCGCAGCTCGAGCTGAGTCGTGTCTTTGACGACGCTGCCGAGCAGCGGGAAGCGAAACTCGAAATGCGGCTTGAACCAGGCCGGCTCCAGCTCGATGCCGCGCCGGGCGAGCTCGCCCAGCACGTCTTGAAAGTCCAGATCCACGAAGTACGGCAGGAGGAAGCGGTCGTGAACCTGCGTGCCCCATTTGACGAGCGGGTGCTGATACGGCTGCTCCCAAAAGCTCGCCAAGAGCGCACGGATGAGCAGCTGCGTGGCGCTCGACATGCGCGCGTGGGGCGGCATCTCGAACGAGCGCAACTCGACCAAACCGAGGCGCCCCGCGGGGCCATCGGGCGAGTAGAGCTTGTCGATGCAGAGCTCGGTGCGGTGCGTGTTGCCGGTCAGGTCGACCAGAAGGTGGCGGAAGACGCGATCCACGAGCCAAGGAGGGCAGCTGGTGCCGCGTGGCGGCAGCCGTGACATGGCCAGAGACAGCTCGTGCGTGGAGTCGTCGCGAGCCTCGTCGGTGCGCGGCGCTTGCGAGGTGGGGCCGATGAAGCGCCCGGAAAACAGGTACGAAAGCGAGGGGTGGTTGTGCCAGAACGAGACCATGCTGGCGAGCACGTCCGGCCGGCGCAAAAAGGGACTATCGCCCGCGGTGGCGCCGCCGAGCACGAAATGATTGCCGCCGCCCGAGCCGATGTGTTGCCCATCGAGCTCGAACTTCTCCGCAACCAGGTGCTCTTGCCGTGCTTCTTCGTACAAGAGCTCGGTCTGCTCGACGAGCTCGGGAAAGGTGCGGACGTACGGCAGGTTCACCTCGATCACGCCAGGATCGGGCGTGACCTTGAAGTTGCCGAGGCGCGGGTCGTCGGGCGGTGGGTAACCTTCGAGCTGCACCGGCACGCCTTGTTCCTTGGCGACGACTTCGATGGCCGCGACCAGCTCGAGGTACGCCTCCAGCGTCGGTACGGGCGGCATGAAGATGTTGAGCATGCCTCCGCGCGGCTCCGCCACGAGCGCGGTGCGCACGATACCGTTGGCCGATTCGAAAGCGCTCGGCGCCGTGCGCCGCACGCCGCGCGCGTCGAGCCCGGGCTGGGCGGCGCGCGGGCCGCCTTCACCGGTTCCGCCTGTGTCTGCGGGGCCGTAACCGCGGCCGCGATCGAAAGTCTTGATTGGGGTGCGCTGGGGCAGCGCCGACGGCGTGCCCTGGCCACCGCGCACACCGACCGGGAACGTGAAGCCTTGCGGCAACGGTGCCCGCTCTTGGAATGGATCGAGCGCGGGCTCGTAGCCGCGATCTTGCGTCTCGGCCCAGGCTTGCGAATCGATAGGCAAGCGAAACCCGGCGGGCGAATCGCCGGGTATGAGGAAGCACTGCTCGTCACGCAGGAACCAGCGCCCGCTCACCCAACCGTCCCAGTGGGCCAGCGGGAGCACGTAGCCGACCACGGTGTTGAGGCCCTGCTTGAAGACGCGCGTCAGCCGTTCGCGCTCGACCGGATCGTCGAGCCGTGACTCGAGCGGGTCGACGTTGGTGGGCAAGCGCTTTTCACGCCACAGGTAGTACCAGGCGTCTTCATAGGCCGGCATCGTGCCCGGCTGCTCGATCGCGAGCAGCTCCGTGAGGCGCGCGACGAAGCGTTGCGCGTGCTCCGCGGTGTGCCCGAAGTTGCTCCCCGCCAGCGCGATCAGCGCCGGATCGTTCCAAGTCGGCACGCCGTCGTGGCGGAAATAGCAGGCGTGCGCCCAGCGCGGCAGCGGCTCGCCCGGATACCATTTGCCCTGGCCGTGAAACAAGAAGCCGCCCGGCTGCCAGGCGTCGTGCAGGCGCCGAAGCAAACGATCGGCCATGGCCTCTTTTTGGCCTCCGAGCGCCGCGGTGTTCCACTCCGGCGCGTCCGGCTCGAGGCTGCTCACGAACGTGGGCTCGCCGCCCATGGTGAGGCGCACGTCGCCCTCGAACAGCCGGCGATCGACGACTTTGCCGCACTCGACCAGCGCGGCCCACTCTTCTTCGGTGTACGGCTTGGTGACGCGCGGACGATCGATGACGCGCGTCACCGCCATCTCGAAGCCGAACTCGGTCTCCACCTTGTCGAACAGGCCGCCTTCGATCGGCGCGGCGGACGACGGCTCCGGCGAGCACGCCAGGGGGATGTGGCCCTCGGCGGTGAGTAGACCAGAAGTCGGATCGAGCCCGATCCAACCGGCGCCCGGCACGTAGGCCTCGCACCACGCGTGCAGGTCGGTAAAATCCGCTTCCGGCCCGCTGGGGCCGTCGACCGCCTTTTGGTCGGCGACCAGCTGAATCAGGTAACCCGAGACGAAGCGCGCCGCGATGCCGAGCTCGCGCAGCACGTGCACCAAGAGCCAGCTGGAGTCTCGGCACGAGCCGCGCGCCTTGACCAGCGTTTCTTCCGGCGTTTGCACGCCAGGCTCCATGCGGATCACGTAGTCGACGGCCTCGCGCACCACGCGATTCACGTCGACCAAGAAGTCGACCGTACCGCGCGTGTGCAGGTCCAGCTTCTGCATGAAGGCCCGGAACTGCGGGCCGTGCTCGCCCTTGATCAGGTACGGCGCCAGCTCTCTGGCGAGCGGGGCCGCGTAGCCGAACGGGTATTTTTGCGCGCTCTCTTCCAAGAAGAAGTCGAACGGGTTGATGGCCTCGAGATCGACCACCAGGTCGACCTCGACCTTGAACTCGCGGGTGCGCTCCGGCACCACCACGCGCGCCAAGAAGTTGCCTTGTGGGTCCTGCTGCCAGTTGATGAAGTGCTGGCGCGGCTCGATGTGCAGGGAGTAGCTGAGCACCGGCGTACGCGTGTGCGGCGCGGGACGCAGGCGGATGACCTGTGCCCCGAGCAACGCGGGTGCCGCGTAGCGGTAGCTGGTTTTATGAGTCAGCGCGACACGAATGGCCATGTTCGAACCCCAGACGCGAGGCGCGTCGAGCTATTACAAGTCAAAGAATTGCTTTTGAATGGCGCCGCCGGCGTCGTTGATCTGCGATTGCAGCGAGTCGACGTATTGGTGGAGCCCCTGCGCCATGATCTCTTCGATCCGGGCGTAGTCGAGCTCGGAGCGCAGGCGTCCGAGCAAGCGTTCGGACTCGTTCTTGAAAGAGCCGAGCGGCTCGCCCGAAATGCAGTGCAGGCTCTCTTGCGCGCGCCGCACGCAGCGCAAAATGCTGCGCGGAAAGTTGCGATCGAGCAGCAAGAACTCACTGACCGCTTCGGGCGTGGTGACGTGACGAATCTGACGGTACATCTGCAGGGCGCTGGCCGAGTTGAGCAGCGTGGTCCAGCCGCCCAGGTCCACGTTACCGACGCCGTTCTGCGATTGCGATTGCGATTGTGGCGATTGCGATTGCGCCTTGCCCTGTGCCGGCGGGCTGAGCAAGAAATACTTCACGTCGAGGATCCGTGAAGTCTTGTCGGCGCGTTCGAGCATGCGTCCCAGGTGGGCGAAGTGAAAAGCTTCGCCCCGAGACAACGTAGCGTTGGTCACGCCTTCGAAATAGATTCCGGCACGTTTCACCCGTGCGCAGAAGTCGATCAAATCCTCGGGTTGGGCGCCGGGCCGCGTGCTCTGCACGACCATCAGGTAAAATTCGTTCAGCTCTTGCCACATCTCGCGCGAGATGATGTCGCGCACGCTGCGCGCGTTCTCTCGCGCGCGGGCAACGCTGGACAGGATCGAGCTCGAGTACTCTTCGTCGAACGTCAGAAACTGCGTGACGTTCTCGGGCGTGGCGGCCCCGTACTTCTTTTCGAAGAATTCCTGATCGCCCGTCGTGTGCACGAGCGCGGCCCAATCGCGCTCGTCCCCCGAGCTCTCGAGCATCAAGTTGAGGCTCACATCGATGAAGCGCGCGACGTTCTCGGCACGCTCGACGTAGCGGCTGGCCCAATAGATGGCGTCGGCGACGCGGCTTAGCATGTGCGGATCTCGTTCACGAGGCCAGAACCCAAGTGTCTTTGCTACCGCCACCCTGCGACGAGTTGACGACCAGCGAGCCCTTCTTCAGTGCCACGCGCGTGAGGCCACCCGGGCTGACCTGGATCTCACGACCATAGAGCACGTACGGCCGCAGGTCCACGTGGCGGCCCTCGATCTTGTCGCCGACGATGGTCGGCACGCGCGAGAGCGAGAGCGTGGGCTGCGCGATGTAGCCGCGCGGGTTCTTCTTGATACGCTCGGCGAAGTCCGCCTGCTCGGCGGCCGTGGAGTGCGGCCCCACGAGCATGCCGTAACCGCCGGCACCGTCCGTCGCTTTCACGACCAGCTCCGGCAGGTGCGACAGCACGTAGCTGCAGTCCTCGGGGTTGGTGCATACGTAGGTGGGCACGTTGGGGATGATGGCGTCTTGATCGAGGTAATATTTGATGATGCGCTCGACGTAGCGGTAGATGGCCTTGTCGTCGGCCACACCGGTCCCGGGCGCGTTGGCCAGCGCCACGCGGCCTTTCACGTACACCTCGAAGATGCCGGGTACGCCCAGAAGCGACTCGGGGCGAAACGCCAGTGGATCCATGAAGTCGTCGCTGACGCGGCGATACACCACGTCGACGCGCTGCAAGCCGGCGGTGGTGCGCATTTGCAGGAAGCCGTCGCGCACCACGAGGTCGAACGGCTCGACCAGCTCCACGCCCATTTGCTGCGCCAAAAACGCATGCTCGTAGTAGGCGCTGTTGTAACGACCGGGCGTGAGCACGACCACGCGCGGCTCCGAAACGGCGTCGGGCGCCAGGTAGCGCAGTGTATCGAGCAGCCGGAGCGGATAGTCGTCCACCGGGCGGACGCGCAAGCTCTCGAAGAGCTTTGGGAAGGTGCGCTTGAGCACCTGGCGATTTTCGAGCACGTAGCTCACGCCCGAAGGACAGCGCAGGTTGTCTTCGAGCACGTAAAACTCGCCGTTCTTGTCGCGCACCAAATCGGTGCCGGTGATGTGGCACCAGATGCCGCGCGGCGGCTTCAATCCCTCGCATTGCGGCCGGTAGTCGGCGCAGGTGCGAACCAGCTCCGCGGGGACGACGCCGTCTTTGATGATCTTCTGCTCGCCGTACACGTCGGCGATGAACAGGTTGAGCGCTTCGATACGTTGCTTGAGCCCGCGATCGAGGCGTTCCCACTCTTTGGCGGTGATGATGCGCGGGATGATGTCGAACGGGAAGATGCGCTCGCCTTCACCCTTGAGCGTGAAGGTGATGCCCATGCTCAGAAGCGCGCGTTCGGCCGCGGCCTGGCGCCCGAGCAGCTCTCCTTCCGGCAAGCCGTTGATGCCGCTGACTAGGCGTGAGCACCCGGGACGGGGTGCATCCGTGGCTTCGAAAATCTCGTCGAAAAAGGGACCATTTTGAGGGTCGTAGCCGTGGAATTTCATTTCCTCGGGGCTTTCTGAAGCATCACACCGCGTTCCCTGGTTCTCGGGAGCTTCGCGAATATTTCAGGTTTGTTTCGCCCTGACCAGCTGCGTCTCAAACTGCCCGCCCAGCGCGGATTTCAGCGACGACCTCGTTCAGCTGCTCGCGCAAGAGCTCGGGCGCCATGTCCTTGGCCAAGACCTTGTGCACGTTGGCGCGGTTCACCGCGTCCACCACCAAGGCCGACGACAGGTAGCCGCTGTACACGACCCGCACCACGCGCGGCCAGCTGCGATACACGGTCTCGAGCAAGCGCATCCCTTCCATGCCGGGCATCAGCTGATCGGCGATGACGAGATCGATCGGCAAAGCTTGCAGCTTTTGCAGCGCGTGCAGACCGCTCGGCGCCGTCACCACGTCCGCGCCCACCTCGGTCAAAATGCGCGACAGCGCCAGGCGCACGTGTGGATCATCATCCACCACTAGCGCCAGCACGCGCGCCTCGTCCACCGGCACCACGCTGCTGAGGCGCCGCCGATCGTCGAGCGCGCCCCGCACGGCGCCCTGCAGCTCCGTGCTGGCAAAAGGCTTGGGCTGCTGCAAATGCGCCAGGTTGGGGTGCAAGTGCCGTAGCTCGCTCACGAGCTGCTCGCTCGACGAGCTCGAGGCGCTACCGCTGGTGAGCAGCAGATCCACCGGCGCGCCGCCTTCGAGACCCAAGCTGCGCGCGGTGCTGGGGTCTTCGGCCTCGAGCGCGCGGTAGCCGGCCGCTTCGAGGATGCGACAGATGGCCTGGCGGAGCTCGCTGTTCTCTTCGACCACGAGCACCGTTTCGTTACCTCGTGCCTCGACGTTGCCGGGCACGCTGGATGACTGGGCGGGCGCGGCCAGCGCCGGAAAACGCAGGACCAGCGACACGCCGCGAGCCAATGCGGGCTCCACCTCCAGCGAGCCACCCAGCGCCGCCACGGCCGCTTTCGCCCACTCCAGCTCGAGCTCGGTCTCGCGGGCGGCGGAGGCTTCGCTGAAACGCGCTTCGCGCAGCCATAGCTCCGCTCGCCGCTCGCCGCCTTGCTCCGCAACCGTCGTGGCCAGCGTCAATCCGCTGCCCTCCGCGAAGGCTTCTTGCACGACCACGATCAGGTCGAGCAGGAGCCGGCTCAGCGGCGCGCGCCGGACCGAAATCACCACCGGCTCGGCCATGAGCTCGACCGAAACGGGGCAGTCGTTGCCAAAGGCTCGCCGCAAGAAGCCCTGCAGGTCGATCACGAACGGCGCGAGCTCGAGCACTTCAGCCCCCAGCTCACGCGGGTGCCCAAAAGCCAGTAGCTGGCGCGCGATCAGCGCCGCCTTGTCGGCCGTGCTGCGGATCACCCTTGCGTCGTCGGCCACGGCCGGCTGCTGCGCGTCCTCCTCGATGAAGGCAGCGTAGCTGTGCACGACGCCCACGATGTTGTTCAGCTCGTGCCCCACGCTGGCCAACGCCCTGCCGAGCGACAGGAGCAGCTTCTCGCGCGAGGCAGGCACGCCTCCTCGTACTTGGAGCCTCTCACGCTGTCAAAAGCGGCCCCTTGCGGCCCGCCAAGCGCGCTACGGCAGACGACGCTGGCTGAAATGCGGCTCGGCCGCCAGCGACGCGAGATAGTCGACGAAGCCCAGCTTGCGGTCGATGAACGCACCGCGCTTGCCCTCGCCCAAGCACGCTTCGGGAGCGCCGAACACGTAGGTCGAGAGGTAACCGGTCGTGCACTCGTACGGTGCCTTCTGCGCCGCGAGGCCCTGCGCGAGCTCGTCGAGATTCTGGAAATCGAACAGGTGCTCGCTGCCGTCGACGCTCGGCACGTAACTGGCGGAGTCTACCGGCAAGCCGCCGTCCACGTCGCGGTAACGCCCCACCTCGTCGAAGTGCTCGAAGCCGAAGCCGATCGGATCGAAGAGCGAGTGACAGGTCTTGCAGGCGCCATCTTTGGCGTGAATCTGCTCGTAGTGCTGGCGCGTCGTGAACGTGCCGGGCTGGGGAGCACTGAGTGGAGGCACGCCCGGCGGCACCATCGGTCGGGTGCGGCAGAGCAAGCGGTCCATCACCATCACGCCGCGCTTCGTGGGTGATGACGCGCTGGGCCCCGAGAGCGTCGCCAGCAGCGCGCCTTGCGCCAAGATGCCGATGCCCTTGCCGGCCGGGCGCTCCACCAGCGCGTTGTCGGAGGCTGGCGCCGGAAAGCCGTAAAACGCAGCCAAGCTCTGCGAGGGCATGGTGAACGAAGCCGTGAGCAGCTCGTTGAGGCCGCCGTTTCGAGTCACCACCACCTCGCCCAAGAAGTAGCGCGCCTCAGCCACCATGCCGTCACGCAGGTTGGCAAACTCGGGCACGTCAGGCTTGGAGACGCTGCTCGCGCGCCCGTAGCCAAGCCAGGCATCGAAGAAGCGCTCGACGTTGCTCATTCCGGGTTGGCTCATGAGCAGCTCGCGCGCCTTGGCCTCGAGCGCAGCCGGAGACGCCAGCTGCCCGGCCTCGGCCTCGGCGAGCAGATCGTCGCTGGGAGCGGTGCCGGTGAAGTCGTAAGCCAGCTCGGTCGCCAGCTCGCTCGGCGTCAATTGGTACTCGTTGCCGCTCGCCACGCCGACCTCGCGCCGATACACGGCGTGCGGTGATTGCACCAGCGCGCGCGTGACGAAGCGAATACCCGTCGCAAAATCCTTGGCGCTCGACACTTGCTGAAACAGCGCCGCGTAACGCGCGGACTCCTCGGCGGTGAGCGCGCGACGAAACAGCCGTTTGCCGTACTTGTCGACGAACTGCTGCGCGCAAGCCGCGTCCGGCGCGCTCGCCGAGCAGGGCAAGAGCGTGGCCAAGGCAGGGCCGCTCACGGCCGCGCCCACCGCGTCGCCCGCGGTGTCGAGCTCGGCCGCCGTTTGCTTGCCGACGACGAGCAGCGTCGAGTCGTTGTCGAACCCGTAGCTCGAGATCGGATCGGCGCTGAAGCTCACGTTCCAGGCTGCTTTCGCCTCGGGGAAGACGTCGGCCAACGTGTTCAAAAGCTCCGTGCGGCTGAGCCGGCGCAGGCGCGGCGCCCCGATCTGCGACGTGCCGCACACCGAGCTCGGAGCCGGGCCGCTGCCAGCGGTGCCGGCGCTGCCGCCGGTGCCGTTGTTGTTCGGCGGCGCACCCTTGTCGGTGCTGGCACCACACGCCACGCTGCCGAGCGCCGCGACCGCGCCGAGCAGCAACGCCCAAGCCTGCGAGGAGCAGCGCCTCACGCCAGCACCTCCGTGATCGCAGCGGTCGAATCCGGAAAGCTGCCTGTCACGCCGAGCGCCTGGCACAGCGACAAGTAAACGTCGCCCGCCGGGCGATCTTCGGCGAACGTGAGCACGCGGCCCGGCTTGAGCCCGCCGCCGCCGCCACCGATGATGACCGACGGCACGTATGCCAGCACCGCCGGCTGCGGCCCCGGTTGAATCTTGTCGGTCCGCGTGAAGTGGTAAGCGCACTCGCCGATTTCGCTCGTCACGTACACGATGGTGTTATCGATGACTTTGTGCGCCGGATCGGCCGGATCGGGCTCGAGCAGCGGCGTGAGCGCGTGAGTGAGCAGCTGCTCGAAGAACCAGCGCTGAGCCGTGGCGAACTTCTCGCGCGTGGTGGTGTCGAGCCCCGTGGCGGGCGGCTGCGCTTGCTGCGGCCCCGTGTGCGACAACAAGCTGTGATGCGCTCCCGGCACGCCCATGAAGCCGAAGTCGAACTCGCAGTTCGTGTACATGGGCTGCACCGCCACCACGCGCCGCGCGTTGCAGCGCAGCGCCGCCCCTGCCAGCTCGAGCTGCGCCGCGAGCAGCTTGGCAAAGTTCTCTTCCTTGAGGAAGAAGTCGTCGGGCTGCCCCGCGGCAGCGGTGCGCACGGCCTCGACGGCGGCCAGGGTCGGTGCCTTGTCACAGCTCACGGCGCCGGCGCCGGCGCCACCCGCTTTGAGCGCCTGCACTGCTTCCAGGTGCGTCTTGAGCTTCGTCTGCTCGGCTGTGAGCGCGGACAGCTCCTTCTGTAGCGACTCGAGCTCGGCCTCGGTGAGCGAATGCAGCGCGTCCGTCAGCGCCACGTTCGGATCCGGGCCGGGAGCAGGCGCCGCGCTGCCCAGGCTGCCGAACACGGCGTCGTACGCCGCCAAAGGGCTTTTTTCGGGCACGACGGGCTCGCCGTCCCACATCAGCTTGCCGTCTTTATCGAGCCCGAACGGACGATGCGCACAGGCGCCCAAGATCAGCGGCTTGACGCCCCAACCGGCGGCGATCTGGTGCTCGAGCGTCGTGCGAGGCGCCGTCTCGGCGGGGAGCGTGTCGTTGGCCCCGGCCAGGCCGGACAACGCCACCGTCACCGCCTCGTGCGTTTGCGCTCCCTTCGGGTACTTGATGCCCTCGATCACGCTCGTGTAAGCCGCGAGCTTCTCTTGCAGGGGGCCCAAGATACTCACGCCCGTTTTGTCGAGCGCGAACGAAGTCGGGTCGCCGCCCATCACTTGCGGGCGGAAGTGCTCGGGCGGAACCCCGTGCGGCAGGTACATGAACAAGAAGCGCTTGGGCCCCGGCGTGCTCTGGGCCAGCGCGACCCGCGACAGGCGCGAGGCCGCAGGAGCTGCCAGCCCCAGGCCGAGGGCGCTCAAGAAAACACGACGCCGCAAGCGGAGCGAAGCGTTGTCGAAACCCATGTTGTCACCCCGGTGGTAGCACACAAAAATCGAACTGGTACCGGTGCCACAGGGAACCAGTTCCAGCTCTCGTGTCAGTTTTCGGGCCCGCTGCCGCCCATACGGGGTCCCTTATCGAAGTGTACTGAACATCCGCCGAATGTTGGACTTGCGTTCAGTGCTCGGGTACTGAACACGTATGCAGATGTCGCTTCCCCAAGCCCTGTTGATCCTGGTGTTCCGCTCGGCCCGCGCCGGCCGCCGCCCCAACCTCACGGCCTTCTGCCGGCGTTCCGGGGTCGGCGTCGCCCAGCTCCAGGCCGCCTTCGACCAGCTGGAAGAGCAGGGCCTGCTCGCCTTCTCCCCCGAGGGTGAGAGTCTCACCCTGCAGGGTTTGGCCGTCGCCGCCGCCCTCTCGCGCGCCAAACCCCAAGCCGCTCGTCCGCTCGCTTCGTGTCGTTCCCTCGCCGCCTAACACCTCCGTTCGTTCCCAGGGCTGCCAAACCGCAGCCCCTGGGCTGCGACTCAGGATTCTACACATTTCGACGCAGTGGCCCACGAAGCAGAGCTCGCAGTGTCCGAGCGCTGTCCGAGCCGCTTCGCAGTCGCAATCCCATTGCGGCGTGTCCCCAGTTCCATCGCCAAGAAGTTCTTCCGAACGTAAGAACTTGGGTGAACGCGCGATGCGCTTCGGGACCCCAGGTATCATCGGACGTCCACGAAGCTAAT
>DASZTA010000015.1:0-257201 GCA_035548415.1 Polyangiaceae bacterium | reverse complement strand
GGGGCGGACGGCTCCACGGCGGCCGGCGGCGGCGGCGGTACGACGACCTCGGGCGGCGCGGGCTCGACGGCGGCGGGCGGCGCCGGAGCTTTCTCGACCGGCGCGGTCTTGTCCGTACCTGTGCCGCGCCCGTGCATGATGGCAAAGACGAACACGCCCAGCGCGACGCCGACCGCAACGCCCACGTACTGAGTCATGCGAGTACGCCGGCGCTCTTGCTCCGGCGTGCGCACGGCGAAGCGCGGAGCCTCGTGCTCCAGCTCGTCGTCGAGCACGTCGTGGTGCCCAGCGCTGCCGTGGCCCCCTTCGTACATCCCCTGCTCGCCCGCGTCGAAGAAGTCATCGTGCAGGGCTTCGTGGTGCTCACCGCGACGCGCAGAAGCCGGCTTGTCCTGCTCGTGGTGCGAACGACCCGACGACTCGGGCGCGGCGTCTGCGAGCGCGGCGCGCAGGTCGAGCGGCTGCGTGCCACCGCTGCCGAGGCGCTGAGTCATGTTCATGGCGGCGGCAGCCGGAGCCTGCGGAAGCGACGGAGCCGTGGTGGTGGCGGTTGGGGCCGGTGCAGCCACCGGGAGCTTGGGCTCGCTCTTGGCGAGCGGGAGCTCGGCCGGGCTGCTCAGGCTCAGCGTCTGGCCACCGATGCGCTCTTCGCGCTCGCGTCGTCGCTCCAGGGCCGGCTCGCGTACGGTCGGCTCGGGGGCGTTAGCGCGCTCGATGTCGCTCAACTGCGCGGTCTTCTGCGACGCGATCACGTGCGCCATCGGCGGCGTGTTTGGCGGCGCCGAGATGGGTGCCTCTTCTTCCGCCTCGGGCGCGGGGGCGACCTGAGGCGGTGTCTCCGCCGACGTCGGCGCAGCCGGAAAGTCTGCTGCTTCGGCCAGGGCTTCGTCCTCGCGCCGCGCCGGAAACGGGATCACCTTGCCCTCGTGAGCGCGGGCCTGTGGAGTTTCGCGGGCCGTGGACGCAACGCGCGACTCCAGCGGCCCGGTTTGAGCTTGGGCGGCGGCGGCGGCCGCGCGAGCGTCCGGCGTATCCGCCAGGGTGCGCTGCTGATCTTGCACGGGCAAGAACGTCCGAGCTTCGGCCGCCTTGGACTCCATCGGGGACGACTCTGGCTGCGGCGCGACCGGGCTCGCGCCCGAAGGCTCCGCGGACGCCGACGCTACCTGTTGGGGGGGTTGACTCAACAGATCGGCCGGCAGCAGCGGGCCCAGCCCTGCTTGGGTACGATGCGCCTGCCGGGATTCGAACGCGGAAGCCGCCGGAACGGGAACGAGCGGCCCGGTGTCGTGCACGCTGGGCATGACCACGCGCGGACGCGAACGCTCGGCGCTCGGCTGCTCTTGCTGTGAAAATTCGGCGTCGGGCTGCGAGTCGCGCGGGCTCAGGCCCGGCAGCGTTTGCGGTGGAACCGAGGGCTCGCCGGGGAGCGCCAGCGGCGGCGCAGACGGTCGCCACGACGGCGTCGCGGGCTCGGCCGGCAAGCGAGGCTCGCTCGTGTATTCGGGCACGACGTCTTCTTCGCCGCTCGGGATCGACCAGCCTGCCGGGCGCGCGCTCAGCTGCGCCGGATCTTCGCTCGGCACCACGTCGTCTTCCGTCGCAGAGGGCGGCGGCGGCGCGTTTTGCGAGATCACCAGCAAGCCTTCGAAGAACAGCTTGGTGATGGTCGAGAGCGTAGACAGATCCTCGAACGGAGAATCGTCGATGACATCGAGCAGGGTGCGCTTGCCGTCGAACAAGCGCAAAATGCCGTTCAAGTCGTCGGGGATCTCGTTGAGGCGCTCGACGAGCTGCTCGTGATCGACCTCGAAGATCGTGGCCAGGGGCGGCAGCTGCTCGAGCAAGCGCCCCCATTCGTCCACGCGGCGCATGCCCTCCATGAGCAAGCCCTGAGTCGAAGTCGGAATGATGTCTTCGCGATCGATGGGGCAGAACTCGACCTCGAAGGTGCCCGCCGTCCAAATCAGCGCGCGATACACGGCCTCTTCGCCGCGCAGGCGACCGAGCTCCGCGTCGACCACTTTGCCGTCGCGGAAGAAGATCCGTGCTTCGCGCTTGCCGTTGGCGATCTTGCCGACACCCGTCTTGCGGCTGATCTCGAAGGTTTGCAGGAGATCGACCACGCCCATGTCCTCGAGCGAGCCCGAGAGGCGCGTGCGTCGGCTCATCGGCATGGCGGTGGCCATGCGCTCCTGCGTGCGGCGAGCCAAGAGCAGGTTCACGCGCGCGATCAGCTCGCGCACGAAAATGGGCTTGGTGAGGTAGTCTTCGACCCCCAGCTCGAGCCCGCGAATCTTGTCCTCGATCGATTTCTGACTCGTCAGAAACACGACCGGGATGTGCGCGTGCTCCGGGCGGTCTTTCATGCGCCGCACTAGCTCGTACCCGTCGAGCCGCGGCAGGCGCGTATCGCTCAGGATCAGATCAGGCGCAGAGAAGTCGATCTTGGCGAGCGCATCGGCCCCGTCGCTCGCCGTCGTCACGCTGTACCCCGACTTCTTCAGGCTTACTTCCAAGACCCGCACGCTGCGCGGGTCGGCATCAACCAGAAGGAGCTGTTTCTTTGCCACTATTCCACTTGCCCGTCGTCCCCCGTTGGACGACACGGGGAAGCGTTGAAGGCTTTCAACCCGCTGTCAAGTTGAGCAGTGGTGCCCCCGCTCAATGGGCCCAGGGGTCCGCTGTCTCAGAGCGACGGGCCCGAGCCCCAACGCGGTTAGTGGGCCCAAGGGTCGACTATTTCGCCACCACCGATGCGCTTCTTGCCGGTCGCTGCCTTGGACTTGGGCAGGGTCGAAACCGGGGCGTGCTGGGCCGGCTTGCGGGCGGGTGTGTGCTCGGGGCTGGTGCTGGGCGGAGCGGCGAGCGTAGTCGGTGATTGGGGCTCCGGCTTGGCGGGCTCCTCGCGCGTGGGGGTCGCGGCTGCGGTCGGCTGCGGGGCGCTGCTGGACGCGGCCGCGGGTACCGGCTGTGCCGGGGAGCGGCGCAGGACCACCACCAGCAGCGCCCCCAGCACGAACGCAGCGCCGACCAGCAGCGCGGGTGAAAAGGCCGAGCGCCGCCGCGGTGCGACCTCTTCCGTCGTCGGTAGCTCGAGCTGATCGGCCAGCACCGAGACCGGTGCCGGTCGCTCCGCCGCGCGCGGTGAGCTGCCGGGTAAGCGCTGATCGAGATCCGCCAGCAGCGCCGCCAGGTTCGCGTAGCGGGCTTCGGGGCGCTTCTGCAAGCAACGCAAGATCACGTCTTCGAGCGCGCCGAGCGACTTGAGCTGCGGCGCCCATTGGCTGGGCGGTGCCGGTGTCATGTACATGTGCTTGGTGAGCACGCCCATGTAGCTGTCGGCTTCGAACGGCACTTTGCCGGTGAACATCTCGTACATCACGATGCCGAGCGCGTAGATGTCGGCGCGGTGATCGACGAGCTCGCCCGCCGCTTGCTCCGGGCTCATGTAGTGCGGCGTGCCGAACACCATGCCGGAGCGCGTGAGCTTGCTCGAGCCGATCACCTTGGCCAGGCCGAAGTCGACGATCTTGACGAAGTCGGTGTCTCCGCTGCCGGGAGAGACGTGAATGTTGTCGGGCTTCAGGTCGCGGTGGACGATGTTGGCGTCGTGCGCGGCCTTGAGCGCGTGCACGAGCTGCCTCACGATTGAAAGACCGCGCGCCGCCGGGAGTGGGCCGCCCTGGCGCAGCAGCGCCGCCAGCGACTGCCCCCCCAAGAGCTCCATCACGAAGTACACCTGGCCCGATTCGAGCCGACCAAAGTCGGTGATCTCGACCAGACCCGGGTGCGAGACGGCCGCCGCCGTGCGCGCCTCTTGGATGAAGCGCGCGGCGATCTCGCCGTCCATGGCCAGGTCCTTGCGCAGAGCTTTGAGCGCGAAGCGCTTGCCGAGCAGGCGGTGGCGCACCTCGTAAACCGTGCCCATGCCGCCCTCGCCGATCACGCTCAGCACCTCGTAGCGACCGTCCACCGTGGTGCCGATGAGCGCGTCGGCGCTGGGATCCCAACCCACTCTGGCGACGAGCGCCGTGCCGTCGAATGGGCAGAAGCGTCCGTCGGGCGAAAAGTGCGAGCCACAGGTCGGACAGGTCGTGGCTGGCGCCGCTTCCGCCTCGGCCGGTGGCGCCGCGGATCCGCGCAGCGACTGGCCAAACTGCAGAACGGTGTCGTCGCTCACGACATCTTGGATCCGCATTCGTTGCAGAACCGCGCTTGCGGCTGGTTCTGTGCGTTGCAGCTGGGACAGCGGGCGGCGGCGGCAGCGGCGCCAGGCGGCGCAGCCGCGGGCGCGGCGGCGCCGGGTGGCGGCCCGTAGCCACCTTGCGGAGCGGGCGGAGGCCCGTACCCCGCCGGCGGGGCGCCGTAGCCGGGCGGCGGGGCGCCGTAACCGGGAGGAGCCGCGTAGCCAGGCGGCGGTGCGGCGTGCGGCGGGTAGCCAGCCGGCGGATAACCCGGCGGCGGATAGCCTTGAGGCGGCGGGTAGCCGGGCGGCGGGTAGCCGGGCGGCGGGTAGCCGGGCGGCATCGCCGCGCGCTGGCCGTAGCCGAGACCTGCACCGAGCGCCATCCCCTGCGCGAGCGCGGCCGCCGACGCGCCGTCACCGCCCTGCGCGAGCCCTTGCCCGAGCCCCATCGTGGCTTCGGCCGCGGCGAACTGGTTGTAGCGCTGCATGTCGAGCTGGTTCACGTAGCGCGCGCGATTCTGAAAATCCTGATCGAGCTGAAACTGGCGTGCTTGCGCTTCGGCCTGCGCTTTGGCGACGCCGCGCTGCGCGGCCATTGCCTCGACCTTGGCTTGCGAGATCAGATCCTGCTTCTCGTCCAGCCGGCGCTGGTCTTCTTCGCTGACGTTGATGTTCAGCTTGCCAATCTCGAGCACCTGCACGCCGCAGTTGGCTAGATCTGGGCAGTTTTGCACGATGCGGCGCGCGACCTCCGGGCCCATCTGGCCCAGATCCAGCAGGGTGTACTCGCGGCTCTTAATCAGCTCGCCCACCGTGCTCTTGAGCCCCATGAAGAGCAGGTCCTTCACCCATTGCATGGCGCGGTCCACGTCCCCGCCCTGCCCCACGAAGCCGACCACGAACTTGTAAGGGTCGACGACACGGAACGAATAGGTGCCGTTGGCGCGCAACGTGACCCGCAGCTCCAGATCCGGATCGCGCATGGAACCGATCTGGTCGCCGAAGGTCTCGTTGTACATCGGCTTCATCGTCACGAAGTACAGCTCGCTGATGAACAGACTGCCGCCCGTGAACTGATCGACGAGCGAGCCGAGGAACGGGATATTTTGCGTCGTGAGCGTGTACGGCTCGCGCTGCGGGCCGAGCGTGCCGACGTAGAAGCCGTTCTTGAAGAAGAGCACCACCTCGTCGGAGTCGACGGTGAGCTGGCTCCAAAACGGGAAATTTTGATCCGGGTGCTTGTACAGGACGCGGTTCTTCAGCGCGTCGGGGCGCGCAATCATCATCCGCTGCACGCCACCCTTCACGAAATCCATGATTCCCATCTGCTCTTTGCTCCTCGCGGAAAGCTCAGTGTACACGGCGGGGCCGGGCTGAGGTAGGCTAGCCCGATTGCACGCTGACATCGAGCTAGACAAGCTGGGGCCTTCTGCACAGAAGGTATTGGGTGAGGGGGCGCCGCTGCCCGCGCAGCTGATGGCCGCCAAGGGCGTCGTCCCGGGCGCCAAACCGCACGAGATCGTGATCGTGATCGCGGTGCTGACCACGCGCACGGACGAGAAGGTGCGCGACGCCGCCATCGGCACGCTGGGTAAGCTGCCGCCACCGATCTTGAGCGGCGCGCTCACCGCGGATTTGCCGGGCAGCGTGATCGCGCAGCTGGCCAGCCCCTACGCCGGCAATCACGAGGTCATCGAGAAGCTGTTGCGCTTGCCCCGCATCACCGGCGAAGCGCTCGAGATCTTGGCCAACGCCGCCGACGAGCGCGCCGGCGAGCTGATCGCCACCAACGAAGAGCTGATGCTCAAGCACCCCACGGTGATCGAGAAGCTGTACATGAACAAGCGCGTGCGCATGTCCACGGCCGATCGCCTGATCGAGCTGTGCGTGCGCAACAACATCGAGCTGTCGATTCCGGCCTTCAAAGAGGCCGCGCTCGCCATCAAGAACGAGCTGATCGCCGAGCCGTCGGAGGAACCGACGTTCGACGACGTGCTCTTCCGTGAGACGCAAGAGGTCGCGGACAAGCTCGAGCTGCCGGACGGCGAGGACACGCACGAGGTCGACGACGAGGGCGAAGAGAAAGTCAAAGAGGCCGCCAAGCCGCTGTACGCGCGCATGGCCGAGATGACCGTCTCGCAGCGCATACGCTGCGCCACGCTCGGCACCGCCGCCGAGCGCTTGCTGTGCGTGCGCGACTCGAACCGCCTGGTCGCCGCCGCCGCCGCCAAGAGTCCCCTGCTCAAAGAGCCAGAAGCGGTCCAGATCAGCGCCAGCCGCGTCGTGAGCGAAGACGTGCTGCGCATCCTCGCGCTCAACAAAGACTTCGTGCGCAACTACCAGATCAAGCTGAACCTGGTGAGCAACCCGCGCACGCCCTTCACCTTCTCGTCACGCCTCGTCCCCATGCTGCGCGAGAGCGAGCTGAAGATGCTCGCCAAGAGCAAGAACGTCAGCGCCGCCATCGTCACCGCCGTCAAGCAACAGCTCGCGAAAAAGTCGCAACGTTCCGGCGGCTGACCGGGCCGAACGCGCCGATGGCTCAGTCTCCGGTCACGCGCTCGTGGCGTTTGGTCAGCTGCGACAGCTTCGCGGCGCGCTGCTCTTCGGCCAGCTTCACTCTCTCGGGATCGATGAGGAAGGGCGCGATGCGCTCGGTGCGCTCGAAGCGCTCCTTGTATTTGAGCGCCTCGAGCTTGGTCTTGAAGGGGCCGATGCGCACGCGGTGCCAGATGCCGCGATCGGGCACCCGGGCAGCCTGGCGGAACGCGCGGTGGCCGCGCTTGCGCAGATCTTCGACGGTGCGATCCGCTTCGGCCTGATCCTTGAAGCTCGCGACCTGGAGCTGAAAGCCGGTGTCGTTGCCCTCGGGCGCGAGCTCGGCATCGGTTTTGGCGGCCGCGGCGTTGGCAGCCAGATCCGTGAGCGCGTCGCGCGGCGTCGTGATCACCGGAGACGAGTTGAGCAACGTGCCGACCGGCAGCGGCACCACCGGCAGTCGATCGGTGGCGGGCGGCGGCGCGCCGAGCACCGCCGCCGCTTGAGTCGGGTCGACCGGCTCGTCTTGCTTCACGAGGCGGCCCTTCTCGTCCTTCACGGCCGCGAGCGCCGTCGTGGGCGAGGCGTCGTCACTCAAGATGCGCGGAAAGCTCACGTCCTTGCCGTCGAGCTGCTCGGCGGGCATGCCCTGGTTCTTGGCGTCGGCGACCAGCGCGGCCAGCGGGTCTTGGGTCGAGCGCGTCGGAGCGCCGCTCTTCTTCGACATCATCACGAAGGCGCTGACGACGGCTGCGCCAGCCAACGACACGAGAAGCAGCGTTCCGATCCGGGTGGGTCGGGCGGAGTCCTGCTCCTGGATCTGCTCGAGGTTCCTGACGTTGACTTGGGCCATGGGGGCTTCTGCCTGGCTACGGCAAAAGCCAAAATTTGCCTAATTTTCTGCGCTGGCTGCGAACGGCACCACCCGCCCCGAGCTGAGCACGACCGCGCTCGAAAGCGGCGCTTGCACCTGCGCTCCGGGCCAGACAATCACCTCGCGTAGCGCACCGGTGCCCGTCACCTGGGCGCCCGCCCCGATGATGCTGCGCTGAAGGTCGACGTCGGGGGCGACGCGCGCGGTCGGCGCACACCACGCCTGGCCGTCGGCGTGCGACTCTAGCCAACGGAAATTGGCGGTCACGTACTCGCTCAGGTCGCCCAAGTCGCTCCACGGTGCCGCAGAAGGCACCGTCCACACGCGCTCGCCGGCCGCCAGGTTCGGGAGCGCAACCTCGCCGAACAGGCACCCCTGCTCCGGCAGCCGTGCGACCACGCCGGGCCCGAGCGCCATCACCCCGATGTAGTCGCCGCTCTGCGTCTCACGCCCGAACACCCGGCCCCGCAGGCGCACGACCCGGCCCTGCTCGTCCATGCCGATGGTTCCGGCTCCGACCGGACGCGGAGTCACAGCCAGCACTTGCGCGTCGCGCTCGCTCGCGAGCTGTACCAGCTCGGCCACGGGAGGCTCCGTGAGGATGTCCCCATTCCAAACCAGCACGGTTCCAGGTCCCAGCTGCTCGCGAGCCCCCGCAACACCACCCGCCGTGCCGCGAATCTCCGGCTCAACCACCACCTGAATGTTCAGCGATAATTCATGAATAACACTGGATATTTTCTGATGCTCATGGTGCACATTAGCAACCAGGGGCGAAAGCCCGGCCGCGCGGCAAGCGGCAGCCACGTGGGCCAACAACGGTCGGTCGCCGACGGGCACCACCGGCTTGGGAAGCTCGAGGGTGAGTGGCCTCAAACGAGTCCCGAAGCCAGCCGCGAGAATGAGCGCGCTCGTCACGAGACCGGACTATAGCTCGCGTGACCGCGCGATAGCTCAGCGGCCGCGAGTTGCCCCGAAAGCTCGCCCCAATTCGCCCGTGCGTGGTACGCGAGCGAACAGATGAGCTACCTGCGAGCGCTCTCGGCAACGCTGCTCTCGGCCGCCACGACCTTCACGCTGGTGACCGCGTCGGGCTGTGGCACCAGCGCGATCGGCGTCGACGACTGCCGCGACATCCAGCAGGCGCGCTGCCGGGCGGGCAAGGCCTGCGGCATCGTCGACGATGTGGCGGCCTGCGAGCGCTATTACCGCGACCATTGCTTGCACGGCCTGGCCACGACGCCGCCCGCCGGTACCAGCGTCGCCGGATGCGTGGAAGTCATCGAAGCCGCCGGGCGCTGCGCCGAAGGCGATCCCGAGATTGACCTGAACGACTGCGACCCGGCCGTCACCGACCGTAAGCAAAGCCTCACCCTGGCTTGTGACGTCGTGCGACACCCCGAGCGCGCCAACGAGTGCGCCTTCCTCACGGATTTGCCCGACACCGGCGGCAGCGCGGGCCAGAGCGCAGGCGGCGCCGCCGACGACGGCTCGGGCGCGACAGGCGGTGTTGAGTCGACCACGGGCGGAGAAAGCGCGGCGGGCGGCGCTTCGGCCGGCTAGTCGCAGCGATTTTTCGGGCGCGCGAACGCCATCCAGCGCCGAGCAGCGCCTTGCCGGAGCCCAGCCCCTGGTCTAAGACGCCAGCGCTCATGCCTTCTTTTCGGCCCCAGCTGCTCCGCCTCGCCGGCTTTTCGCTCGCAGGGCTCGTCGCCTTCGCGGGCTGCTCGAGCAGCGCCACCACCACGATCGCGGTCACGCATCCCACGATGATCCGAGTCGAGCCGGAAGACTTCCTCGGTACCGTGCCGTGCGATCCGAACGGTTCCGGCCTCAAGCGCTACGTCGCCACCATCGTGGACTACGACTTCGGCGAGGGCGGCGCAGGCGGCGAGCCCGCCACGTTGCCGGAGGCGCAAGGCTTCCAGGCGCCGAGCTCCTTGCCAACGCCGTGCACGACGGGCGTGGGCTTCGGCTTCGTGGTGCCCGGGCGCCACTATGAGGTGCTCATCGACGGTTACGATCGCAGCGACCTCGTCCCGCGCGCCACCGGCTCGCGAGAGATGCTGCCCGCTGACGCGGCCGGTGCCGACGTCCCGAGCGACGTCGCCGTGCACACCAACGTCGTTGCGCCACGCTGGCATGCCTACTGCCGCCGGGCGATTGCGACCGATTCGACGATCGTGCAAGCCGGTGACTGCGAGCCGTTTCCCCCCGCAGGCGGCACGACGGGCACCGTGCGAGTCGCGCTGGGCCCGCTCCTCGGCCAGCTGCACTGCGGCAGCGCCCCGGGCGAGGTCGACCACTTCACGGTGACCGCCACCCTGCCCGACGGTACCACCCAGGACCAAGACGCGGCCTGCCCCGTCGACTCGGCTGCCGCGCCTCCCGTCGCGGTGTTCTCGGATCTCCCAGCTCGCAGGCTCTCCTTTTACGTACAAGCCATCAGCGCCGACTCCGATGTTTCCCCGATCGCAGGCGCAGAATGCAACGCCGTGGTCGAAGCCGACGCTAGCCGCGACGCCGCCTGCGCCGCGTTGAGCGAGGTCGGCACCGTGCAGCTGGACGTTGCCGCAGCCTTGAAACAGCTCGGGGCTTCATGCAGCGCGGAGCTCGTGTCCAGCGTCACGGTCACGGCCGTGCCGGTGGCCGACAACACCCCGCAGAGCCTGCCACCCCCTGACTGCCTGCAGCCGTTCACCCACGGCTTCTTGCCCGGGCCGATGCCGGCCGGCCTCGTCTTGACGGCAACCCTCACCGGCACCGGTGACCAAGTGAGCCTGAGCTGCCACGCCGAAGTGGAGCCCGGCCGCGTCGTGGCCGCCACCTGCGAGCCCTGAATCCTCGGGCCCTGGGCGCGCCCCCGTGCCGATCGCCTTCCCCTGCGTTATAGGTAGGGTAAGTGAGATCAGGAGCGCACGGCAGCTGATGCGAGGCTCGGAAGGCATGACGCAGCTCGGCCTCCCCCGGCCGGGCAAGGCCCTGACGGGGTTGATGCTCGCCATCGCAGGCCTCTGGCTGATGTTCGCCGTGGGCCTCAACTGGGGCGGCGCCCCGAGCTCCGTCTTTTACGCGCTCACCGGCGACACGCGCGCGATCTTGCACGGTGAGCTGTGGCGGCTCGTCACCGCACCCCTCATCCACGCGCCCGGGGACGTGGGCCACCTGGTCGCCGTGATCCTCGGTCTGTACTTCCTGGGTTCTTCGCTCGAAGGGCACTGGGGCGGGGCGCGCTTCCTGCGCTTCGTGGGGTTCAGCGCGCTGGGCGGCTTCGTGCTGCAGATGTTGGTCGAGCTGGCTCTCCCGGCGAGCGTCGCGACGCGGCTGGTCGGCGCGCACTGGTACGGCCTGATGCCGGCCGTCGACGCCATCGCGATCGCGTGGGCGCTCAGCTTCCGGGGTCAGGTGGTGCGGCTGTTCATGGTGCTGCCGGTTACGTCGGGCGTACTGATCGTGATCGTGATCGGGTATAACGTCGCTCAATTGGTGCTGGGCGAGCAGCAAGAAGCCGGGCTCGTCGCGCCGTTCGGCGCCATGCTGTTCGGCTGGTTGCTGGGCGGCAGCACCCCCTCCCCGCTGCGCAAGGCCTGGCTCAGGCTCCGCCTCGCCCAGCTGGATACCGAGGCTCGCCGCGACAGCGCCCGGCGCAAGCGCCGAAATCCGGGCGGCCTGCGGGTCATTCCGGGCGGCCGCGCGGACGACGACGACGACGGCAAGGGCCCCGATGGTCGTTGGCTCAATTAGGGTGTAGACACACCGCTCATGCCGGCGCGGCTTTCCCACCTCACCACCGTCGAGAGCCTGACCCCGGAGCTATCGAACGAGCTTCTCGACAAGGCGGATGAGTTCCTCGAGCTCACGCGCCAGCCCATCGTCAAGCTCGGCGACCTGCGCGGCAAAACCATCATCAACGTCTTCTACGAAGCGTCCACCCGCACCCGCACCTCGTTCGAGCTGGCGGGCAAGCGCCTGGGCGCGGACGTGGTCAACATCGGCGGCTCCAGCAGCAGCACCAGCAAGGGCGAGACCCTGCGCGACACGGTGAAGACGCTCGACGCCATGCACGCCGACGCGATCGTGATCCGCCACACGGCCTCTGGCGCTCCAGACTACGTGGCCAAGCACACGCGCGCGGCCGTGATCAACGCGGGCGACGGCATGCACGAGCACCCGACCCAGGCCCTGCTCGACGCGCTGACCATCCGCCGCCACCGCGGCAAAGACTTCCGAGGCCTCACCGTCGCCATCTTGGGCGACGTGCTGCACAGCCGCGTGGCGCGCTCGAACGCGAAGCTCCTCAAAATGCTGGGCGCCCAGGTGCGCCTGGCTGGCCCGCGCACGCTCTTACCGCGCGACGCGGCCGCCCTCGGCTGCCCGCTGTTCGAGCGCATCGAGCCCGCGCTCGAAGGCGCGGACGTGGTGATGATGCTGCGCATCCAGCGCGAGCGCCTGGGTCACGCGCTTTTCCCGAGCCTGCGCGAATACGCCCGTGTCTTCGGACTGAACGCCGCACGCCTGGCGCTGGCCAAATCCAACGCGCTAGTCATGCACCCCGGCCCGCTCAACCGCGGCGTGGAAATCTCCGAAGACATCGCCGACGGCTCGCACTCCGTGATCCTCGATCAGGTCGAGGCCGGCGTGGCCGTGCGCATGGCCGTGCTGAGCTTCGTGGCCAAGGCCTGAAGACTCAAGCCGTCAAATCGACTTGGGTGACGGCTGGCGCGCCGGAGCCGAGCATCTGCTCGGCCATGTTCGCAAAGCTCTTCGGCAAATCGGTGACGAGTAGCTCGAGCGCTCGCTCGGCGGCGGGCAACGAGCCGGCGGGCGCGATTTTTTCGTCGTCGATCCAGGCTTGCACGGCGGCGGCAGTCGCCTCGGCGCTGTCGACCACGGGAATCGCGCGACCCGAAAGCTCGGCCGCTACCTCGGCGATGGTGTGCTTGAGCAGCGGGTAGTGCGTGCAGCCCAGCACGATCACGCTCACGTTGGCGGCGACCAGCGGCTCCACGTAGCGGCGCACCGCCAGGCGCGGCACGTCGCCGGTGAGCCAGCCTTCTTCCACCAGCGGCACGAGCAACGGAGCCGCTTGCGCCACCACCTCCACGCGCGTGGAGAGCTGGCTCACGGCGCGCGGGTACGCGCCGGACGCCACCGTGCCGGCCGTGCCGAGCACGCCGACCGGGCCGTTGCCCTTCTGCGTCGCAAGCGCCGCCAGCGCAGCACGTGCCCCCGGCTCGACCACGCCGAGCACTGGCAAATCGAGCTCAGCCCGCAAGATGTCGACCGCCACGGCGCTCACGGTGTTGCAGGCAATGACCAGCGCTTTGACGCCTCTATCCAGGAGCAGCCGCGCGCAGCCGCGCGCGTAGCGCACCACGGTTTCGGCCGAGCGGGTTCCGTACGGCACGCGCGCCGTGTCCCCCAGGTAGACGATGCGCTCGCGCGGTAGCGCCCGACGCAGCGCCGCCGCGACCGTGAGGCCGCCGAGGCCGGAGTCGAACACGCCGAGCGGTGCGTCGGCCGAGACCTGCCGCACCGCGCCGCCGCCGCTCAAACTTCCTCGATGCGAATCAGGCGTGCCTTGCTCTTGAGGATCGACATCTGCTCGATGGCCGAGATGGCGCGGCGCACGGCGCCCTCACGGCTCTGGTGCGTGATGATGCAAACCGGCACCGCCTGACCGTCGCCGCTGGCGCGACCTTCTTGCACCATCTGCTCGATCGACACGCCCTCGGTACCCAGCGCCGAGGCGATGCGGCCGAGCACACCAGGGTGATCGCCCACGTCGAAGCGCAGGTAGTAGCGCGTCTCGATCTCGTCCGGCGACATGACGGGGCGCGTGCGCAGCTGAATGCCGCGCGTGGCCAGGCCCGACTCGCCGTGGATACGCGACGACGCCACGTCCACGATGTCGGCCACGACGCTGACCGCGGTGGGCATATCGCCCGCGCCGCGACCCACCAGCAGACACGGACCGAGCGCGCGACCCATGACGAATACACCGTTGAGCACGCCGTCCACGTTGGCCAGCACGCTGTTCTTGCGAACCAGCGCCGGGTGCGCGCGCAGCTCCACCTTTTCGCCGCGGTCGTGACCGATGCACAGGTGCTTGAGCGTGAAGCCAAAGCGATCCGCAAAGCGGAAGTCGATGTCCTCTACCTGGCGGATGCCCTCAATCAAGAACTGATCGGTGCCGATGCTGGTGTCGAACGCCAGCATGCTGACGACCGACAGCTTTTGCGCGGCGTCGCCGCCCTCCACGTCGAGCGTCGGGTCGGCTTCGGCGTAGCCCAGCTCCTGAGCCTCTTTCAGCGCCGCCGCGAACGACAGCCCATCTTGGCGCATACGTGTCAAAATGTAATTGCAGGTGCCGTTGAGGATGGCGTGCACGCTCGACACGGTGTCGCTGGCGAGCGCCTCGCGCAGGGTGCGGATGATCGGAATGCCGCCGCCCACCGACGCCTCGAAGGCCAGATCGACCTTGTTGTCGATGGCAGCGCCGATCAGCGCCGGGCCGTGCTTCGAGATCAAATACTTGTTGGCCGTGACGACCGAGCGGCCGGATTTGAGCGCGCGATCCAGGTACGAGCGCGCGGGGTTCTCGCCGCCGATCACCTCGACCACCAAGTCTACGCCGCTATCGCCGAAGATCTTTTCCGGGTCATTCGTCAGCCATTCGCGCTTGCACTCTTTGCCACGCTCTTTGGCGAGGTCGCGCACCAGCACGTGCGTGACCTCGAGCGGGGCCCCGACACGCGAAGCCAAGAACTCACGATTGTCCTCCAGCAGGCGCAGCACGCCGCCACCTACCGTCCCGCAGCCGAGCAGGGCGATCTTCACCGGGGACTTCTGCGATTCACTCAAAACGAACCTCCAAACGCGAAACTCTAACGGGTTTTTCGCGAGTTCTCGCGCTACGTCAAGCCGAAAGGGCCCACCGTCTTCGTGGCGCCGGGCTCCGCCCCGCTCGGGCCTAGCCCGCCGCGGGCAATTTGGCGTTCGGGCCGGACGGGACTGCCTCGGCTGCGCTCAAGCCCCGCTCCGCCAGCAAGGCTTCGAGCCAGACCATACGCGGGCGCACGCGCGCCAAAATGCTGCGCCGTGGCGCGTTCTGCATCTCGCCTTCCCAGCTGCGAATGCGCGGCCGCCCCGCGTTGGCGGCGAGCTCGGTCGGCATGCCCGAGAGCGGATCGGAGGCGACGATCAGGAACGAATGGTAATGCAGCTTCTCGTCGTCGCGCGGCCCCAAGATCGCCACGATGTCGCCACGCCGGAACTGCGCGCGCGAGCGATAAAGCGACGCGAAGAATTGCTCGCGATTGCGCAGCGGCACGCGCTCTTCGGCCGGCACGTCGTACACTTCGAAGTCGCGCTCATGGCCCCGCGCGAAGTCCAGAAAGCTCTCCACGCTGCGGCGATTCTCGAGCGCCGGGTCGTCGAACGCCAGCCGCCCCACCACGCGCTGCCGCGGTAGGCTGCGCGGTTGCCACCAGCTGCCGCCCGCCCGCTCGAACGTATCCAGCACGAAGTCGATGCAAACCTGGGGTGGCCGCGGCCGCCCGGCACCGTCGAACACCGCGTATTTGTCGCCGTTGAACTCGAAGCTCGAGCTGCCGTTGAAATAGGCCTGCCGCCACTCCGGGCGCAGCTTGCCGTCTTGTTGGCCGTCCTCCGTCTTCGGCTCGTCGAACGGCAGGGCCTCGTCCACCTGTTCTTTGATCGCGCTCAAGAGCCGGGCCTGCGCCTCTTTCGCGCGTTCGGCTTGCGCGCGGTACGCCAAGACGCGTTCGCGCTCCCGCCCGGGCGCTTCGCAGGCTAGCGCTACCTGCGCGCCTGCGATGCGCAGCAAAGTGGGCACCTTCACCCCGGCGTACACAGCGTCGACCAGCAACTGTTCGGCGGTCGCGTGGCGCACGACCAGCTCGTCGAAGCCGAGCTTTTGCGCCGCGGGGCGCAAATCCAGGTGGCGCGGGGGGGACGGCTCGCTCCCGGCCGCAAAAATGCGGTCGAACAGCAGCAGCTTGGCACGCCGGCCCCGCTCGTCGCCGGTGGTGTATTCGTAGTCGCCGTCCTCGAGCCGGCGCGCGTCGAGCTGCTCCGCTCCTCGCACGATGGTGAGCCGGGGCTCGCGAAAGAGCAGCGAAAGCGTCAGCGAGCCGTAGAGCGCCGCCAGCTCCGGATTTTCGGTATAAAGGTAGCCATCACGCAAGAAGACGGCGCGCGCCAGCTCGGGTGTCTTGCGCACCTTGCCGATCACGGTGTCGAACGTGGCATACCCGGGCGAAGCCTCGAGCATTTGCCGCAGCACAGCGGCGGCCGGGTTGTTCGGCGCGGGCTCAGGGCGAGACAAGAACAGCACCGGTACGCTCTTGGTCCGGCCGAGCAGTTGCGCGCGCAGCTCTGGCGAGACGCTCGGCGGAAGAGCGAGCGGCTCTCGGCCGAGCAGCGCCGCGCTTTCAGCCACACAAGCGCGCTCGGCGTCCAGCTCGGCGGGAGTAGCGGGCGCCACGGCGGCCGTGACCGCGCCACGGGCGGAAAGCGCGCGCGGCACCGGCAAATGCGCGGCGGTCGCGTGCGCGCCGCTGCGCGCCCGCCCCAGCGCCAGCGCACCGCCCAGCACGCCGGCGCCGAGCACCGTGAGCGCACGCAGCCATTTCCCGCGCAAGGGGCGAGCTTTCACCACCAAAATCTGTAACATACTCCGGCTCAGAAAACGCCCTCCCCCACCATGCCGATTCCTTACCACCATCGCCCGCGCCCCGAACCTCGCCTTTACACCTGCAACGCACTGCTCAAAAAGCACGAAAACACCTCCGCGTTGCGCACCCTGTGCATCGATATCGGTGGCACCGGCATCAAGATGATCGTGCTGGATCCGGAAGGGCAGCCCGTCAACGAACGGGCTCGCGAGCTCACCCCGAAGCCGGCGACCTGGTCGGCGATGCTCGAGGTGATCCGCTCGATGCTGATGCGGCAACCCAAGTTCGACCGAATCTCCGTCGGCTACCCCGGTGTCGTGCGCCACGGCGTCACGCTCACGGCCGCAAACTTGGATCAATCTTGGATCGGAAAGAACCTGCAGAGCGAGCTCGAGTCGATGTCGGGCGTGCCCACGCGCGTCATCAACGACGCCGATCTCCAGGGCTACGGTGTCATCGACGGTGAAGGCGTAGAGATGGTGCTCACGCTCGGCACCGGCGTCGGCTCCGCGCTGTTCTTGGACGGCCGGCTCGTGCCCAACTTGGAGCTGGGCCACCACCCCTTCCAAAAAGACAAGACCTACGAAGAACGCCTGAGCGATGCCGAGCTCAAAGAGCACGGCAAGCAAAAGTGGAGCAAGCGCGTCGGCGAAATGATCGAGCTGCTCAGCGCCATCTTCAACTACGACAAGCTGCACATCGGCGGGGGCAACGCCGAGCACATCAAGGTGGACTTACCGGACAACGTCTCCATCTTCGAAAACGTCGAGGGTATGACCGGCGGTATTCGTCTCTGGGACGATGAGTAGGCCTGAGCCGTCAAGCCTGAGCCGTCAGCCAGGGCGAAGTCGCACGTTTGTTCGGCGAGCCGCGAATTGCCGCCGCCCGCTCAGCGGCACCAGAAGACCGTAGTGAACCAACTCGGCGAGGCCGAGCGCCCGCTGCGGTTCAGGCCACTCGAGTCGCCACGCTTTTCAGCAAGCCCAGTGGCAACCTATACAACGCCCCCAATGATTGCCCGAAGGGCCATCATTTGGGAGGCTTGGGCGGCTGGTCCTCGTTCTGCACGCAGGCGGACAGATCGAAGAGCATGAAGGCCACGGCCTTCTCTTGAGCGGAGAGATCGCGGAGCTCGCAGCTCGCGGGGAACCCCAGTGCATTGGAGGTGGTGTTGTTGTCCACCGAGGCCACGTGCAAGTCCGTGTAGACGGCGCGGCCGCAGATTTGCTCTTCGGGCACGCCGATGGGAGCGTTGAAGGACATGTACTCGGTGGCCGTGGGGTCGGCGCCCGCTTCGACCTTCGGGTTTTGCACGGTGATCCAGTCGCGAGCGACCATGGGGTTGATCGCTTGCAGGTTATCGCGCGGGTACTCCACCATCATGGTGCCGAGCGTCGTGGAGGCTTGCACGTTGACGAGCCACTTGGCGAGCGCCGCGCCCTTGGGGAAGCTCTGGTTGATGGTGGCGGAGATGGCCGCGCCCATGTCGGTCGGGTCGGGTCGGTCCGTCCACGTGCCGGTCGTGGGTACGGGATTCGGCCCCTGCGCGAACCAGATGTTGTGCCAGTGCGAAGCGAAGACGCGGCCGCCTGCCGAGGCGTAGTCGTACATGGCCTGGCGTAGGCCCATCGGCTTTTGACGCTGGAACGAGTCTCCCTCGCACGACAAGATCACGATGTCGTACTTCATCAGCGCGTCTTTGGTCGACCACAGGTCGTCCGCGGGTGTGATCGTCGCGCCCCCGTGCATTGCGTCGAACGCCTGCACCGGCAGGCGGTTGTTGTTGTGATGCCCCTGGTACAGATGAATGCGGCCGGTGCCGGTGGCGTCCGTGAACTCGGCCGGGTCGATACCTAGACGCAGCGGCAAGCACTCCATCTGATCGGCCGAGCCCACCGTGATGGCGATCTTCGGAATGTCGCCCTCCGTGTGGTTGCGCGGCAGGCGCGTCACCTGGGGATCCATCATGGGGTTGTCGGCGCAAGCAGTGACGGCCGGAATGGTCAGCTGCCGGCGCCACTTACCGACTTGGATGACCAGCGGGATGTTCTGGCCGACGGGCGCGTCCGTCAGCGTGAAGGCCCCGCTTTCGTCGGTGACCGCGGCGGTGACCGGGTTGACGATGCTGGCGCCGCAGCGGTCGCACGACGCGCCCTCTTTGAAGGGCTCGACGGGCGCGTTGGGCACGTAGACGGCCACGTTGTAGAGCGGCACCTTACCGGCGGGGTCGTAGACCTTACCGCTAATGGTCGTGTGGCCGCCGTTGGCACAGGACTGAACCTGGCACTCGAGCCCTTCGCACATGTGGGTGACGGGTGAATTGGGGTCGACGCCGACGAGCATCACGCTGCCGCCGGTGCCGCTCCCTCCCGTCGCCGAGGCGCCACCTCCGCTCGGCAGCACCGAGGTCGTGCCGGCAGCAGCGTTACTTTGGACGGTGCTGTCTTTGCCTGCCGGCGAGCATGCGAGCACGATCGCCGAGACGGACACGATGGAACCGAGAACCGCAAAGCGACGCACGAGCGTCGCGCTCATTCGATTTTCCATGGCAAACCCTGGCCTCGGAATACACGCACACCCCGAGGCACAGGTAGTGTGCCCTTTTCTCACAGAAAGTATGCAAGTTTCGCTAACAGGAAAAAGTGAAGTCCGAGCACTCGAGTTCTCCAATCGGTAGCTCACGCGCTGCTCGCACGAGTGCGCGCGCTGATGAAAAGGCTTCGATCAATTTCCTGCGCGGCACCCATTTCTAGATCCTCGTCGCGGCGCTCACGTCACTTAGAGAATCGAGAGCGCAATTCTCACTCACAGCGCAATCCCGAACAATCACGTGACGGCCGCCCCAAATGCCGAAAAGCCCGGCGTTTCTTGCGAAACGACCGGGCTTTTCAAGCTTCTTGCTTCGTGAGCGGCTGTGGCCTTAGGACTCAGTTGCTCGACGGCGTCGTGGCGGACTCGCGCTTCGCGACCTCGTCCAGGTAGGCCTGAGACGGTTGCGGCATCGACTCGAGCGCTGCTTCCAGCACTTCGTCGAGCTTGGTCACGAACACGAACTCGAGCTCGTCGCGGATCTCCTTCGGTACTTCGTCGAGGTCCGCCTTGTTCCGTTCGGGTACGAGCACCCGCTTGATGCCGGCGCGATGGGCCGCCAGCGTCTTTTCCTTCAAACCGCCAATCGGCAACACGCGACCGCGGAGCGAGATTTCACCGGTCATGGCAACATCGTGTCTCACGCGAATACCGGTGAGCAGCGATACGATGGCCGTGAACATGGTGATACCAGCTGACGGTCCGTCCTTCGGCATACCGCCGGCCGGGATGTGGACGTGAAGATCGCTCTTCTCCAAGAAATCCCGCGGAATGCCGTACTTTTCTGCGTTGGTGCGGACGTAAGACAGGGCCGCGTGGGCGCTCTCTTTCATCACGTCACCGAGCTGCCCCGTCAGCTGCAGCTTGCCGGTGCCGAACATGCGAGTTGCCTCGATGAACAGGATTTCGCCGCCGACGCTCGTCCACGCTAGACCCGTCGAAACGCCGGTTTCTTCCGTACGTTCCGCCACGTCACTCGTGAACTTGATGGCACCCAGGTACTCGCGCAGGTCGTCCTCGCTCTTGATGATGCGGGGGGTGTTGTCACCCTCGGCCACCTTGACCGCGACGCCGCGGATGACGCTGGCGATGGTGCGCTCCAGGCTGCGCACGCCGGCTTCGCGCGTGTAGTGCTCGATGAGCTCCTCCACGGCTTCGTCAGTTATCGTCAGCTGCTCGGGCTTGAGGCCGTGCTCTTCCAGCTGCTTGGGAATCAGGTGCTGGCGCGAGATCGCGAGCTTTTCACGCCGCGTGTAGCCCGGGATTTCCAGGATCTCCATGCGGTCGCGGAGGGGCGGCGGGATGGGGTCGGCCACGTTCGCCGTCGCGACGAACATCACGTTGGAGAGGTCGTAAGGGATCTCCAGGTAATGGTCGGCGAAGGTGTTGTTCTGCTCGGGGTCCAAGACTTCGAGCAGGGCGGCACTGGGGTCGCCGCGGAAGTCGTGACCGATCTTGTCCACCTCATCCATCATGAAGACTGGATTGACGGTGCCGCTCTTCTTCATCCCTTGGATGATTTGACCCGGCAGCGCGCCAACGTACGTGCGGCGGTGGCCACGGATGGCCGCTTCGTCATGCACGCCGCCCAAGCTCACGCGCACGAACTTGCGACCGAGCGCGCGGGCGATGGACTTGCCGAGCGAGGTTTTACCGACGCCGGGCGGGCCCAGCAGGCACAGAATCGGACCTTTCTTGTCCTTCTTCAGCTTGCGGACGGCCAGGTACTCGACGATACGCTTCTTGACCTTGTCGAGGCCGTAATGGTCCTCGTCCAAGACCTTGCGCACCTCGGCGATGTCCATGTTGTCTTCCGTGGAATTCGTCCACGGTAGATCCAGGATCCAGTCGAGGTAGGTGCGCACGACCGTGTACTCGGCCGAGCCCACCTGCATCGAGCGCAGGCGCTTGAGCTGCTTCTTCGCGACGCTGTCAGCCTCGCTCGGCAGGTTTGCCTTCGCGATGCGCTCCTCGAGCCCGTCCAGGTCTCCCTGGTCGCCGTCGTCTTCACCCAGCTCTTCTTTGATGGCCTTGAGCTGTTGACGCAGCACGTACTCGCGCTGGTTCTTGCCCATCTCCTCTTTGATCTGCGAGTTGATGCGCTCGCGCATCTTCAAGATCTCGAGTTGGCGGGTGAGCAAGCGCAGCACCTTACGGATGCGCTCCTTGACCTCGACTGTCTCGATCAGCTGGGCCTTCTCTTCGACGGGGGCGTCGAGATTGGCGGCCACGAGATCGGCCAGGGCGCCAGGCGCCTGAATCGAGTCGATGAGCGAGCCCGCTTCGCGCGGCAGCTCCGGCATGAGCTGGATGACTTGCTTGGCGACGTCGCGAAGGCTCATCGCCAGCGCTTCGGCCTCGACGTCTTCACTGCTCGGAGCCTCTACCCGCGTTACCTTGGCGCGCATGTAAGGATTCGACTGCGTCACCGAGTCGAGCCGGATGCGCGTCAAACCCTGCAGGATGAGCGAATAGTTGCCGGAGCTGTGCTTGAGCGCCTTGAGCACGCGCGCCGCGCAGCCGACCGGATAGAGATCGTCAGCAGCCGGATCGTCAGTCGCCGGATCGCGCTGGGCGAAGATGGCGATGACGGGGCTGTCGAGGTTGTGTACGTCTTCTACGAGGGCAACCGACTTCTCGCGACCCACGTCGAAGGGAGCGACGGCCCCAGGAAACAGCACGGCGTTTCTGATGGGCAGAACCGCTAGCTCATCCCCGAACTTGATGTCCTCCTCCGACGGCGGAGGCGGGGGCGGCGACACGGGCTGTTGCGGCTTTTTCTTTTCACTCATAGAGCCTCATTCTTGGCACAGAGACCACGAAACCGGAAAACGAAACGAAGCTAACCACGCTTCGCTACGGCACAATCCCTTCCGCTCTGAATCGCGCAGGGCTATACGCGCGCGAGGCATGCGCGCGGTCTTCTTCGGCACCCCCCAAATCGCAGTCCCAGCCCTGCGCGCCCTCACACAAGTAGCGGAAGTTGCCGCAGTAGTTTGCCAGCCAGATCGGCCTAGTGGCCGAGGATTGAAGGTCTCGGCGCCTCCCGTAAAAGAGGCGGCGCTCGAGCTCGGACTTTCCGTACATCAGCCTACCAAAGTACGTACGGGGGAGCTTGCGAGCTGGCTTCACGAAAAGGGAGCCGACGTGGCCCTGGTGATGGCTTACGGGCGCATCTTGCCACTCGACGTGCTGAACGCGCCGCGGCGCGGAGCGATGAACCTGCACGCTTCGCTCTTACCCCGCTACCGGGGAGCAGCCCCCATCAACTGGGCCATCGTCAATGGTGAGACGCAGACGGGCATCTCGCTGATGCAAATGGACGAGGGGTTGGATACCGGCCCCGTGTACTCCCGCCATCTGCTCGACCTGACCGAGTCGGAGACGGGCGGCTCGCTCACCGAGCGGATCGCTACGCTCGGTGCGCACGTCGTCAGAGCGGACCTGGCGGCGGCGGTCGACGGTAAGCTCACCGCAGAGCCACAAGACGAAGCCCTCGCCAGCCATGCTCCGCTGATCGAGCGACATCACCTGCAAATCGACTGGAGTCGTTCGGCCGCGGAGATCGCGCGTTTGGTCCGCGGGATGGCTCCCCGACCGGGCGCTTTCACGCTGCTCGCCGGCAAGGTGCTGCGCCTGCACGACGCGCGTCCCCTGCCCGCACCGATGCCGCCCGGCGCCGCCCCCGGCACTGTCTCCATTTTGGGAAAACGTGCCGTGATCGCCACCGGCAATGGCACGCTCGAGCTGGTCAACGCGCAGCTCGAAGGCAAAAAGGCTCAAATGGCCTTGGATCTCATCAACGGTCGTGTGCTGAGCGAAGGCGTCGTTCTCGGCACCTAAACGACCGAAACCACGGCGATTTGGGCCAAGGCTGCACGTGGAATGTTACGGTACGCGCCGTGGAGCTGTCCGAGCGGTTCGTCGCCGACCTGAAGGCCGAATTCCCGGCTTTTCGGATCGTGGCCAAGCGCGGCGACCTGCTCTCGCGGGTGATCGATCGTGTGCTGCGAATCGTAACCTTCGGGGGCCAGCGTCACTACCTGACGAAGTACCACACGGTGATTGGCGACACGCTTTACGTGCCTGAAACGTGGGACGCGCTCCCGGACCTGGATCGCGTCATCTTGCTCCGCCACGAACGGGTGCACCTGCGGCAGCGCCGGCGCTATGGTGCCGCGCTGATGACGTTCCTTTACCTGGTGCCCTTCCTGCCGCTGGGCCTGGCCTACGGCAGAGCGCGCATCGAGTGGGAGGCATACACGGAGACACTTCGCGCGACTGTCGAGCTGCGGGGTGCCGTCGCCCTGCGCAGTCCCGAGCTGAGGGCGCAAATCATCGGGCGATTCGTGGGGCCAGACTACGGATGGATGTGGCCCTTCCGCTCGGTGGTCGAAGGTTGGTACGACCGCGTGGTCAGGGAGCTGCTCGTGCAGCAGCCCGAGGGAGCCTAGAAGCAAGTGGCAACAGCGCCCGTCATTGGCATCGATTTGGGGACCACCAACACCGTCGTCGCGGTGGTCAAAGACGGCCAGGCCTCGGCCATCCCGGACGAGAGCGGCAACGTACTCATGCCGAGCGTCGTGTCGTTTCACCCGAGCGGCAACGTGCTGGTCGGGCGGGCGGCGAAGGAGCGGCGACTCGTCGACTCCATCAACACGATCTACTCCGTCAAGCGACTGATCGGTCGCAGCTGGGACAGCGAAGAGGTGCGCAAGGCGCGCTCACGCTTCCCGTTTCAGATGAAGGAAGGCCCGGGCCAGGCCGCGCTCGTGGTGGCGCGCGGCGAGAGCTACACGCTGCCGGAAATCTCGGCGTTCGTGCTGCGCAAGGCCAAGAGCATCGCCGAAAACTTTTTGGGCACGACCGTCGATCGCGCCGTGATCACCGTGCCGGCCAATTTCAACGACCTGCAGCGCGCGGCCACCAAAGTCGCCGGGCGCGTGGCGGGGCTCGAGGTGATGCGCATCTTGAACGAGCCGACGGCGGCGGCGCTCGCCTACGGCTACGGCAAGTCGAGCTCGGAGCGCATCGCCGTGTACGACTTTGGCGGCGGCACCTTCGACGTCACGCTGCTGGACCTGTCGGACAACGTGTTCGAGGTGCTGGCGACGGCCGGCAACACCTTCCTGGGCGGCGACGACATCGACCTGGCCATCGCCGAGCGCATGGCGGAGACGTTCTTGTCCCGCCACCGCTACGATCCGCGGTCCGAGCCGCAAATTTACGAGCACCTGAAGGTCGCCGCCGAAGACGTCAAACACCGTCTGAGCACGGAAAACGAAGTCACGATCGAGATCAAAGACATCGCGCACGGCGCAGGCGGTAAGGCGCTCGGCCTGAGCTTCTCGATGACGCGCGGCGAGCTCGAGCGTCTGGCGACGCCGTTCATCGATCGCACCTTCGAGGTCTGCAAAGAAGCGCTCGGCATCGCGCGCCTGGCGCAGAAAGACTTTCAGCAGCTGCTGCTGGTGGGCGGCTCCACGCGCGTGCCGCTCGTCAAACGCAGGGTAGAAGAGTTTTGGAAGCGCGAGGTGCGCTCGCACATCAGCCCCGACGAGGTCGTGGCGATCGGCGCGGCGATTCAAGCCTCCGCGCTCTCGGGCGCAGAGGCGCGCCGCAAGGGCACTGTGCCACCGCCGCCCAACCCAGCGCGCCCGGGCATGCCTTCTGCCAGCGATCGGCCGTCGGTGCTCGCCAAGCGCCGCGGCGGCACGCTGCCGCCCGGCGTGCAACGCTCGAAGAGCGACACTGCTCCGGGGCCGATCATGCAATCCGGGCAGCCACGCCCGCGCATGGATACGCAGCCCGACGCTTTCGGCATTCCGAGCACGCAACCGTTTCAGGGCGGCCGCCAGCGCATGCCCACAACGCCGGGCGTGCAAGAAGGTGCCGACCCCACCGCGCCCACGCGGCATCCCGCCGGTTTGGGCGTGATCGGCCGCGCGAGCCAGATTCCTGAAGCAGAGCGCCCCAAGCAGAAGACTGGCACCGGTTTGGGTCCAGCGGCCCAGCGCGCGGTCAGCGGGCCCACCTTGGTGAGCGCCGGCGAAGCGGCGAAGAGCGCCAAGGCCATCGCCGAGAGCGAGCTGCCGTTGGTCATGCCGGAGCCACCGCCTCCGCCCAAGCCGAAAGAAGAGAGCGTCGCCTTCCAGCTGGGCGATGGCGATATCGAGGATTTGAGCGTCCCGCCCCCGCAGGAGCAGAAGACGACCGGCGTGCGCCCTCTCGCGCAACCGATGGCTTTCTCGCAACCGGCGGAGCTCGCCGAAACGGATCTCGAAGTGCCGGAGATCCCCGAAGACGAGCCAACCAAGGTGGGCACACCTTCGCCGGCCGAGCTGGAGCGCGCACGCCAAGAAGGCCTGGCGATGCTGCGCGAGCAGCAAGAGCAGCAGCGGCGCGAGCAAGAAGCAGAGCAGGCTCGAGCCGCGGCGCGCCGCGAGCAAGAGGCAGAGCAAGCTCGAGCGGCTGCACGCCGCGCCGCCGCGCCGCCGCCGCCTGCTCTCTTCACGGCCACGGCGCCGCTGCAGAACTTCGGCACGCTGCAGCTGGATGCGCCCGTCGCGCCTGCGCGAGCCCCGGCTGCGCCGCCTGTCGGCTCGACCACGGCACCGCTGCAGGCCGTCGGCGTCACCACCCAAAAGCTCGCGTCGTCGCATCCGCCGCCGATGATGGCTTACGTGCCGCCGGTCCTGGTGGACGTGACGCCGCTCACGCTCGCTGTCGAAACCGTCGAGGGTTTCTGCGATTCGATCATCGCGCGCAACACCACGGTGCCTTGCTCGCGCACCCGCGAGTTCGTCACCGCGGCCGATAACCAGACCTCGGTGCGGGTTCGAGTCGCCCAGGGCGAATCGAAGAAATTCGGCGAGAACACTCTGTTGGGTGAAGTCGAGCTCTCCGGTCTACGGCCAGCGCGACGTGGCGACGTGCGCATCGCGGTTTCGTTCGCGCTCGACGCGAGCGGCATGTTGGTGGTCAGCGCCAAGGACGTCGGCACTGGCCGCGAGACCTCGACGCAGGTGCACCTGGTCGGCTTGCCCGACGCACAAGAAGTCGCGCGCATGGCAGCCCGCCAGGCGGCGCGCGGGATGTGAGCCATGGACTTGGCGGACATCGAGCGCATCTTCGAGTGGGACGCGCTGATCGATCAGTCGAGCTACTACGAAGTGCTGGGGCTGCTCGAGATCGCCGACGCCGGCGCGATCCGTAAAGCGTTTCACGAGTTCGCGGTGGCGTTTCACCCCGATGCGTTCCCGGATGCGGACGATGAAACCGCCGACGCGCTGCGCCGAGTCTTTCAGCGCGGCGCCGAGGCGTACCGAGTGCTGTCGCGACCGGACTCGCGCGCGGACTACGACCTCGCCCTCGCCAAGGGTCAGTTGCGACTCGACGACACCATCGCTCCCGCACCTTTGGCGCGGAACTCCGACATCCGCTCACTCGACGAGCTCTGCCGGTCGCCGGGTGCGCGGCGCTACGCCAAGCGCGCCGAAGAGCTCATTTCCAACGGCGACCTCGGGGGCGCCAAGCGCGAGCTGCAGATGGCTCTGCGCGAAGACGGGGAAAATCCGGACCTGGTGGACCGCCTGGACGCCCTCGACTTGGCGCTATTTGCGATGGGAAGCTAGGAAACCGGTCCCCATCAGCCAAGCTTTCCCCGGCCGCGCGGTCTGACTCTTCTTATGAGAGTGAACACGGCGCTAGCGAATCCTGACAGGGATGGTAAAAAGGGGCCCCGTTTGGACCCGGCAGGGCCTGGCTCCGCGCCCCTGACCTCGCACCCCGCATCAGACCGAACATCGAGCCAGAACGTACCTTTCTACTCGAGGCCCCTAGTGAAGATTTCCTGTCCCCAGTGCGCCGCCAAGTACTCGATTGCCGACGAAAAAGTTTCCGATCGCCTGGCGAAGATTCGCTGCCGCAAGTGCAACGCAACCATCGTGATCGACGGTAAGGCCAGCCCGCCGAGCGTCTACACCGCCGCCGGCGAAGCAACGACCGAAGCCAGCGACGACGGCGACAGCCAAGCCAAGGGGCTCGAGTTCACGGTCGACTTCGGCGAAGGCGATCAGCGGACGATGCCGGTGTCCGACATCGTCGCTGCGTACAACGCGGGTCAGATCACGCAAGACACCTACCTCTGGGCAGATGGCTTCGCCGACTGGAAGCCGCTGTCCGAAGTAGAAGAAGTGGTGGCCGCGATCGGCGGTGGTGGCAAGGGTGGTGCTCCCCGCGCCGCGGCTCGCGCCGCCGCCCGCAGCGCACCAGCGCCCGATTTGTTCGGTGGTATCGACGCCGCCGGCGGTGAAGAAGAGGTAGCGACCAGCGCGCCCGAACAGAGCTCCGCAGCGCGCGGCGGTGGTGGCGGGCTCGGTCTCGGCTCGTCCGGCGGTTCCAGCGGCAGTACGGGCGCGCGCAACGAGTCGTCCGTTTTGTTCTCGCTCAGCGCGCTGACCTCGGCCGCCAGCCGTCCCTCGTCACGTCCGGTTGGCCCGAGCGCCGCCGCCGCGCCGAGTAAGGCCGCCACTCGCGAAGACTCCGGCCTCATCGACTTGAAGGCGCTCACCGCAGCTGCGACCAAGTCCGAAACGGCAGCGCCGCCGCTCGCGGCCGCTCCGTTGATTTCGCCGCTCGCGGCGCCGCCGCTCGGCATGGCTTCGCCGCTCGGCGGCGGGCTCAGCGCGCCTGCCGCTGACTTCGGCGCGCCTCAACAAAAAAACAAGACGGGCCTCTACATCGGCGGCGGCATCGCAGTTGCGGCCATCGCGGCCGTGGCCATCGCGTTCATCATGCGCCCGCCGCCTCCCGCACCGGCTCCGCCGCCCGTTGCTGCAGCGCCCGCTCCCACGCCGACTCCCGCGGCCGCCCCTGCGCCCACGCCAGAAGTCACGGCCACCCCGCCGTCGACCGGCACCGCCGCGACCGAAGACGCGCCCAAGGCGGCTGCCAAGTCCGCCGGTGGCGGCGGCAAGCGCCCGGCTGGTGGTGGCGGCGCCAAGAAGCCCGCCGGTGGCGCCGCATCGCCCGCCCCCGCAGCGGATACGCCGGCACCTCCGAAGCCGAAGAAGAGCGCCTGCGGCTGCGCCCCCGGCGACCTGCAGTGCGCCATGCGCTGCGCCGCGGGCTGAGTACGCCCCTCGCCTCGACTACTTCTGAGAGTCGAGCGCGAGGTCGCGCGCCTCGGTCTTTGCGGCGCCGTCCGGGTGCTCAGCCAGATAGTGGCGTGCCTCGCTGGCCGCGCGGGAGCTTTGGCCAGCGCGGCTGAGCGCGCGGAAGCGTTCGACCTGCGCGACTTCGCGCAGCGTGGTCTGCGGGTACGTGCTGAGCAGCTCACCGAAAAGCTCGGCTGCGCGCGGGGCGTCGCCGCGGTTTCGGGCCTCTACACCGGCGGAAAATAGGCGATTCTCTTCAGCCAGCGTGCCGCCCTTGCGAGCCGCGTCACGCACCGCGCCGAATTTGGCGGCGGGAGCGGGCGCAGCGGTGTCGGCAATGGGCGCCTCGGAGACGACGGGGGCTGGCGCGGCCGTGGGCACATCCGCCGTGGGTCTTGCGGCGTTTTCTACGCCGCTCGCCGAGCTCCAACTCTGGCCGGCGCTGAGCAACGCGACCTGCACACCCTGCGCGAGCACCCACACACTGCCGCGCGTGACGTGCACGTGTGTGTTGGTGCTGCTTTGCAGCGGGTCGACCCGTACGTCGAAGATGGTGCCGCGCACCACGACTTCGGCGTCCGGCGTCTCGACCACGACGGCGCGCTTGGTCTCGACGGCTTTTTCGACCGATACGTCGACCCGACCTCGGCGCAGGCTGATGCGCTCTTCGGCCGCGCTCGGGCGTGACAGACGCAGCTCCGTCGATTCGCTCACGTTGACGGACGACTTGCTGGTTTGAAAATGCGCGTGAGCGCCGGTGGCGGTTTGCAGCGCGTCGCCGTCGTGCAGCGCGCGCTCGCCGCCGCTCACGACGCGGCCTTTACCTTCTTGCGTGAGCACCACGGTGCCGCTCACGCGATCGAGCCCGGCGATGGTGGTAGCCGCGCCGCGCGCGTGATCTTTCCACCACATGCCGCCGAGTAGTGCGAAGGCTGCGGCCGCCGCCAGCACCGCACCACCGAGGCGCAGCCTGCGCGACGTTTCGTTCGCTTCGGCGGAGCGCTCGACCGCGTCTTTCATCACGCGGACCAGGCGCTCGCGGCGCGCCGGCGCGTTGTCTTCTGGCGAGCTCGGCAGGCTTTCTTGCGCCAGCCGGCGCAGCAGCTCTCCGGGATCGCTATCGAGCGGTGCGCGGCTCATGCCCGGCCTCCGGCGGGAGCCGGCAACGCAACTGCCAGGCGCTTGTGCAAATCTTTTCGGCCGCGCACCAGGCGCGACTGCGCCGCCGCCACGGACACGCGCATCATCAGCGCAATCTCCGCGAGCTCGTGCCCGAGCACGTCGTGCAGAAACACCGTTTCGGCGTACTGCGGCTTCATTTCTACGAGCGTCGCACGCACCTGCTCGAGCTCGGAGCGCACGGCGGCCTCCCGCTCGGCGTCGCCACGAGCTGCGTAGGTCTCGCTATCGGGCGGTGCGTCGCGGTCCATCACTTTGCGTTCACGACGGCGCGAGCGCAGCGCGTTGAACGCCACGTGACTGGCAATGCTCGACGCCCACGTACGCAGGTTGCACGCGCGTGCGTAGCTGCGCCGCGACAAGGTCACGATGATCTGCTCGAAGACCATTTGTACCAGGTCGTCGTGATCGACCTCGCGGCGCCCGAACACGCGATACACGGTGTGGTCAACGACACGGATCAACCGGTCGTAAAGGGCAGAAGCGACTTGCCGGTCTCCCCGCTGAACGGCAAGGATGATGGCCTCGTCGTCGAGCGCCTCGGCGTCCTCACGCACGGCCGGCGTGATGAGGCGCAGCGGGGCAATGCTTTTGGGGGCAGGCCGAGACACGGGGACTCGTTAGAATAGTAACCGCAATGAGGGCGGCCAGGCAGCAGCCACAATCGCCCATAATTTCCAGCACTTTCGTGGCGCCGCCGCCTCCCCCACCCCGGCGAGGCATGGTACGTTTCGCGGCGTGTCCCTGGGCCTCGGCACCGGCTACCTAGCTCGCCGCCTACGCCAAGCTGGGCTCCTCGCGGGGCTCTCGGCGCTGTCAGCCGTCGCTTGCGGTGCGGACACCATCAGCTTGTTGCCGCCCCTGCCGGGCGGCAGCGCGGGCGCTGGCGCCACTGCCGGCAGCGCCACGGCCGGGCAGTCGCCGAGCGCCGGTGGCGACAACGCAGGGGGCGGCAGCAGCTCCGGCGACGGAGGCAACGCGGGCTCGTTCAACGGCGGAAGCAGCGCGCAGGGTGGCTCGATTTGTAGCGGGCTCGGTTGCGGCGGCGTCGTGAGCTTCGGTGGCAACATCGTGGGGCCGTCATGCTTCAACGGCTTCGACAATTGCACGCCGTGCAGTCCCGAAGGCCAGTGCCCCAACGGCCTGCAGTGCGACCCGGGACGCGATCGCTGCGTGTGGTGCCTGGGAGACCGAGACTGCGGCGGCAAAGAACCGCGCTGCGACAGAGCGACCGGGCGCTGCGCGCCCGGCTGCGACGTCGAGCAGCGCTGCAGCGACGGTCGCGTTTGCGACACGGCCTGGGACGTGTGCGTGCAGTGCGTGACGCCGGATGACTGCGCTACCCGCTATCCGGACGTGTTCTGCCATCAACATCGCTGCGTCGAATGCGAAGTGTCCGACGACTGCGAGGGCCCGGGCCAGCGCTATTGCCTGGGCTACCGTTGCATCGAGTGTTTGAGCGATCACGATTGCCCGAACAACGAGTTTTGCAACAACGAGGGCAGCTGCCAGTGAGCGAATTTTAGCGCAAATTCATGCGCAAACCGAGAAAGCCGTCCAGCCCCAGCGCCGGCGTTTCGCCGACCGACGTGCCGCCCACCTCCACCACCGTGCGCTTCGGGTCGACGAAAGTCGACGCGCCGAGCAGGATCGAGAGCGGCGGCGTCACTTCCCAGTGAGCGTCGAGCGCGACGCTGATGCCCGGCTTCCAACGTGAGTCGCCGGCCGAGCGCTCTTCGTCTTGCGCAGTGAGCGCCAGGCGCTGGACCGCGAACGCGAGCCGCACGTCCAAGCCCAACGTGCGTAGACTCGGGGCCAGCGGTTGGCCCACGCCGAGCGACATGCCCAGCCAGCGCACGCGCAAGGACGGCTCCCCCCAGCGCTCCGCGTAGCTCGTCTCCGCGACCACGAACAGCCCGCGCGGCCGCAGCTCGCTTGCCGCGCGCAGCGCACCGCCAAAGCGTGGCGGCCCCGGAATGAGCGCGAGCCCAGTAGAACCTACGAGCTCGAGCCACGTTGCGCGTGGCACGATCGGCTGTGGAGCGGTGACCGCCGGAGCAGCGGGCGCGCGGCCGGGTGGCGGGGCGCTCGTGCGCGAAGCCTCGCTAGGCTTGCTCGGGCTCGCGTCGGCAGACCCCGACGCGGACGGTCCGGAAGCTACCGGCGCGCTGGGCTCGACTTGTTTCGCCACCAGCGTGCCAATCGCGAAACCGATCGCGCGGTAGCGCTCGAGCTCGTCGTCGCCAGGCTGAAAGATCAGGTCGCGCGTCGACCACTCGGCGCTCTTGCCGCCGCGCAAGCCGAGCTCGATGCGCGCGCGGTCACCCTCCCGCCGCACGATCGCCACGCCCAGCGGCGGGTCACTGCCCTTGACGTCGGAGGTGATGCATTCGTTCGGCGTCGCGGCACGCGAGCAAGCCGCGATCAGGGCCGTGAGCTCGGCTGGCCGCGGCTCCGGCGCGGACACCTCGACGACGATCGGGGCCGGCACTTCAGTCGCCGCCCGTGTACGGCAGCAGCTCCGGCTCGCCCTTCGCCGCGCGCGCTTCGTGCACACCACCGCGGCGATCGGCGCTGCCGAGCCGCAAGCTTCCGTCGCTGAGCAGCAGCGCAAAGGGCGCGAAGGGCGTCGGATCGGCCCCGGGGCTCGGCACGACCAGCACCGTGAGTGGTTCGCTGTCGGTGCTGTCGGGACGCGGCGCCGCCGCACAGGCTTCGGCCACGACTGCATGGGTGTCGCTCTCTTGGCAGCGCCAGAGCAGCCGGCGCTCGGCCGGCTGGGGCGACGTGCGCAAGAGCAGCTCGGCCGCAGCGCGCCGCACACGCGCGCGCGGATCAGTCACCAAAAGCTGCGCGGGGTAAGCGTCGGCGCAGCGCGCGTGCGCCAGGCTCAAGCCGCGCAGCGCCTGCTCGCGCAGCGAAGCACGCCCGTCACGAAGCGGAGCGCCGCACAGAGCCGTTGCCGCGCTCTCGGGTCGTGAGCGCAGCAAGCGGCCGAGCGACACGGCCGCGTTGCCAGCGACGTTGGCTTCGCGGTCGCGCAAAGCCGCCGCCAGCGCTTTTTCCGCGGCGGGCGCCTGCTCCGTATCCGCAAACCCCAGCGACCACGCTGCGTTGCTGCGCACCCGCACGTCATTGTCGGCGAGGAGCCGCGTGAGCGTGGGCACGTCGGGCGCGCTGGAAAGCAGCTCGGCCGCCTTGGCCCGGTCGGCCAGATCCGCGCCCTTGGCCAGAGCGAGTAGCGCCTGACGCGCGCTCGCCCGTTTGGACGCCGACAAGGCCTCCATCAGCTCGTCGCGCTCGCTGCCGCGGGTAGTCTTGAGCAGCTGGACGGCACGCGCCAGCAGCTTGTCGTCGCTCGTATCTGCCAGGGGCCCGGGAAGCGCCAGGTAGATCAGCGAACGTTCGGAGCGACCGCTCTGACCCAGCCGCTCGAGCAACGGCGCCACCAGCTCGGGACTGCGCGCCCGCCGTATCGAAAGCGCCGCTGCGCGCTTCACGCGGCTTTCGTCCGCGCTAAGCGCGCCCAGCAACGCGCGAGCGCTCGCCGCGCCCGGTATCGTGCCCAAGGCCAGAGCCGCGCTCTCGGCCAGCGCCGGATCGCTTACGCCTTGCAGTAGCGGCAAGAGCGTCGGCAGCGCTCGCTCGGAGCCCGTTCGCCCGAGCAGCCCCACCAGCCGCAGCCGCTCGGCGCGCGACACCGCGCGAGCCGCGAGCGCGCGCGCCAGCGGCTCGACGGCGCGGCCGTCCGCGTCCTTCGGCGAGAGCAGCGCTTCGGCGGCGGTCATGGCGGCCACGCGCGTCTCGGCGTCCGGCACCGTCAGGCGTTCGAGAGCGGCGCTCAGCGCGCGAGCGTCACCCAGGCGCCCCAGCACCGATAGCCCGACTTTTGCCGACAATCGCCCGCGATCGAGCGCGGAGCGCACGCGACCCGACGATGCCGAGTCGCGCACCTCGGCCAAGCCCAGCGCGCAACCTTCGGCGAGCGCCACGTCGGAGGCCGAGTCGAGACACTCGCGGAGCGGCTGCGTGAACGCCAGCGGCGCGAGCCCGAGCGCTGCGAGCACGATATCTCGCTCCCGCCCCGGCTCGTCCGTACCCAGTTGTTTGACCAGCGCTTGTCCGGCCTCGACGCTACCGATGTGGCCCAGCCCCTGCAGCAGCGCTCGGCGCAGCTCCGGCTCGGGCCCGGACGCGAGCAGCGATGCCAGCGGCGCCACGGCCGCCGAATCGCCCAGAGCGCCCAGGGCTCGCACCACCGCTACCACGACCGCGCGATCCGAATCGCGCAGCGCGAGCAAGAGCGCGCTGCTGCTGCGAGGATCGCGCAGTGATCCGAGCGCGCGTGCCACCGCAGCCCGCACGCTCGGGCGCGGATCCTCGATCTTGCCGATGAGCGGCAGCACGGCGCGCGGGTCGCCCAGCGTGCCCAGCGCGTTGGCGACGGCTTCGCGCACTTCTGGCACGCTGTCGTCGAGGTGGCCGAGCAGCGGCAACACCGCGCCGTCGCTCTGCGACGCGCCCAACGCCGTGGCGGCGGCGGCCCGCACCTCCGCGTCAGAATCGGACAGCGCGCGCCCGAGCGCCGGCGTCGCGCTGCGCGCCGGTGCCACCGCCAGCGCCAGCGCCGCCGACAGCCGCAAGCGCTTGTCGGAGCCGGACAGCCACGGCACCACACGCTCCGTGACGTTCGGCGTCTCGAGTCGCAACAACAACTCGAGTGCCGAGCTCTGCACCTGCGAGTCCGCGTCGTCGAGCGCGCGCAGCAGCAGCTTACGCGCCGCCGTGCGAGGCAACTCGGCCAGCGCGTTGACAGCGGCGAGCCTCGCGCTCGGATCCGTGGCGGCGAGATCTTGCTCCGCGCGCCGCACGGCGCTGGGCCAGATGCCGGCCCGCGCAGGCTTTTCGCCCAGCACCGCCGCGGCGCTCAACCCGATCACGAGCAGCGCGCCGATGGTAGTGGATCGCGCGGTTCTGCAAGCCATGCGAGAGCGGCAGTTTTGACCCCGCCCGACCGGCTGTCAATTCGTCAGCGCGGTACCACGCCCATGGCCTCGAACGCGCGACGGGAGGCCGCCCGCTGCCGGAACATGAGCGAGCCGTAAAACACCACTCCGTACAGCGTGAAGCGCAGGATGATGTAGTGCTCCGGTGCCTCGAGCGCGAGCGCGAGGGTGATTCCCATCATCAGCGAGCCGTAGCCGAACCAGCGCCGCCAGCTGGCCATCACCGGGCCGACCTGCTCGCGGTAAATTCGAGCGCGCGACGGATCGCACTCACCCAGCATCGAGAACTCGCTCACCGTGTACGGGTCGAAGCGCCGTACCCAGGTGTGCTGGCCACTCATGAGGGTCAGGTACATCAGCCAGGCCAGGCGCGTCACGGGCGTGAAGCGGGTCTGCGCCTCATAGCGCTTCCTCGCCTCCGGGTACGATTCGGCCTCCTTGAAGCCGGGCACCGTGAGCTTCAAGAACAGCGTCTTGTAGTGATCGAAGAGCAGCGACGTCTGTATGCCCGTGAAGATGCCGCCCGCGATCGTGAACACGACCGCCAGCACGCTGTTCAGCGGCGTCGAGCCGTACTTCTCGACGAGATAGAAACCAGCGCCGATCAGGATCGCGGTCGTCACGAGCACGTCGGCCGTGCCGTCCAACATTCGACCGAGCACCGACGACGTCTTGCGCATGCGCGCTAGCTGCCCGTCGGCGCAGTCGAACACGGTGGAGACGAATGCACACAGCGCCGCCCACTGAAAATGATGAGGCACGCTGGTTTGGGCCTCCAGCACGCCCGCGTACACGCCGACCACCATCGACGCGATGGTCACCAGGTTCGGCGACACCGGCGTCGGCAGCAGCACCTTCGCCAGTACGTAGGCCAGCGGCCGATGCACGTACACGTCGACGGGCTCTTCGACGTCCAGCGACTTCAGGCTCTGCCAGTAGCCAGCCCAGAAGCCGCTCACTCAGCCTCCAGTTCGACCCGGCTCACTCGGCGTCGCTGGGACCCGCGCTGAGCACGAGCGCCTCGCGACGGGTGCTACGCCCGAGCACCCGCTCGAACGCGCGCACGCACCGTCGGTTCTGTTCGCGCGTACCGACGGTGACGCGCACATAGCTCTTGGCGGCGTGGTGCACGGTGAGCGAGCGAATCAGTACGCCCTGATCGAGTAGCTGCTCGACCAGGCGCTCGGCAGATTGGCCGGTACGCGACACGTCGATCAGCACGAAGTTACCCTCACCCGGCACAGGTGCGAGGCCTTGCACCTGCGACAAGCCGTTGAACAGCTCGAGCCGGCCCAGCGAGAGCTCCTCGCGGCGCGACTCGAACTCGGCCATGTCGTCGAGCGCGGCGGCGGCAGCGGCGAGCACGATACCCGGCACGTTCCACGGCACCTTCACGCGTGAGAGCAGGCGGATGACCTGCGGGTGGGCCAGCGCGTAGCCCAGGCGCATGCCCGCCAGACCGAAAGCCTTGGAGAACGTGCGCAGCACGATCGCGTTCGGGAACTCCGCCAAGAGGCCCGTGGACGAGCCGTCGGTCTCGAAATCGAAGTAGGCCTCGTCAATGACCGTGGGCAGGCCCAGGCGCAGCATGCGCCGCAGATCGGCTTGCGACATGCGGTTGCCGGTCGGGTTGTTGGGCGAGCACAAGAAGATGACCTTGGTGCGCTCGTTCACGCCGCGAATGAGGCCGGCGATGTCGTGATCGTGGCTGTCCGTCATCGGCACCAGCACGGGGATGCCGCCCGTGACGCGCGTGCGCGCCTCGTACATGCTGAAGGTCGGCACGCTGAGCAGCACTTCCTCGCCAGGACCGACGAAGGTGCGGATCACGACGTCGATCAGCTCCGTAGAGCCGGCGCCAAACAGCACGCTGCCGCTGGCCAGGCCTTCGCGACGCGAGATCTTGTCGGAGAGGCCCTTGCTGCCGCCCGGGTAGTGGTTGCCGCGACTGGCCGCGTCGATGATCGCCTGCATCACCCGCTCGCTCGGCGGGAACGGGCTCTCGTTCGACATCATACGCGCGGCGCCCTTCTTCTCGGCGACCGCGAAATGCTGTTCGTCGTACGGCTTGGCGGCACGTACCCAGCTCGGCGCGAAGGTCTCGATCGCGTCCGCGTCGATGTGCGAAACCTCATCGGGCTCGTCACCCAGATCGTCGCCGAACACCCGCAGCATCGCCTCCGCGCGCTCGAGCGCCGGCTGCGTGTCCACGTCGATCCAACGCACTTCGCCCACGTCTACCGCGGCGAACACGCCACGACGGCTGAGCGCCTGCACGCCGTCGCTGAGCGAAGCGTCGCCGTTCTGCTCGGCGACGCGCGAGAGCTCGGCCACCAGCGAGGGGCCGATGCGGAACACGCCGGTATCGAGCGCATCGTACTGGTCGAGCTCCTTGGCGATGCGCACGATCAGCCCGCGCTCGACGCCGACCTTGGTGGCGTCGTCGAGATCGAAGCAGCGCGGGATGTCGTAGTCGACGGCCAGGGCCGCACCACCAGCGGGGATCTCAGCGGCGAGCAAGCGCCGCACGAGCTCCGGCGAGTACAGATGATCCGACATCGTGAGCACGCACTCGCGGTCGATGTAACCGGCGGCCGCAAGCACGGACACGCCGTTCTTCTTCAAGTAGTCGGTGTTCTCGACGAATTTGATGTCGAGCGAGAGCTCATGCCGCGCCGCGGCGACGGCTTCCTTAATCAGGTGGCCGCAATGCCCGACGACGATCACCGCGTCCTCGATACCCGCCGCCTCCAAGGTGCGCAGAACACGCACAATCAGCGGCACGCCCGCGACGCGTCGCAGCGGCTTCGGCGTGATGTCCCCACCCTCGCTCAGCCGGGAGCCCAGCCCTGCGGCCAGCACGATGGCTCGTGTCACTCGTGACGCTTCGGTTGGTCGCAAATGTGTCGCCATTAAGGAGTTGCGTCTGCAATTAGCATGCACTGGTCAAACCGGGCAAATCCTTTTCTATTCGCGGATTTAGACCCTGATCTCGGTGTCGCAGCGGGCTCACACGTGTTGCAAAATCACAACACAGGCGGGAACGGGACGAGTCACCATCTAGGGCTGTGTCACTCTGCCGCAAGCCACCCGTTACGCCTGAAATTCCAGATATTTACCTACACGCCCCCCGGGCTGTTGGTCCTGAGCAACACTGCGCATTGCGTTACGCACTTGGGGGCGAAAAAAGGCGCCGAGCGGTGTCCAGGTCCTCGAAGGTGTCGACCTCTGTCCAGCGAAGCCCGGACACGTCGGCGACCTCGGCGGACAGCTGTCCGCGCCCGATCATCTGCGAATACACGTCCTCATAATAGAGGTTCGTGACACCAGCGCGGACGCGCTCGTCGATGGCCGAGAAGACCTTGCTGGACGCAGAAGCATCGATGCGCTCGATGCCGATGCTCTCGCCATGGCTCTGCGCGAGCGGCACATCCTTGCCGAAACGCCGAATCGAGCTGCCCTCGACGACGACCTTCATCGCTTCGGCGTCGAGCTTGCGGCTCGAATCGACGCCTGCGACGAGCTCGGCTCGGGGAGCGGCGATGCGCTGCAAGAGCTCGGCGTCGAATACGACGTCCCCGTCCAGCTTGAAAAAGGAGCGGCCACCGACCGCCTCGCTGCAGAGCGCGAGCGATACCGAATTTTGCGTCGTGTCGTAGCGCGGGTTCGGACAATAGACGACGTCTGCGGCCAGCCCGGCGAGCGAGGCCCGCACCGCGTCCTCACGGTAACCGGTCGCCAAAATGAGCCGTGAAATGCCGAAATCCAACAGCAAACGCACGGCTCTGCCGAGGATGGTCTCGTCGCCGACGGGCGCGAGCGCCTTGGGCACCGCGTCCGTAATGGGACGCAGCCTCGAGCCAATTCCTGCCACCAAGATCACTGCCGCTTCGACCATGTCTGACCTATGAACGCTGCGCCCACGCGCGGTGCAGCCTGAATAGCGTTGAAGATTACGCACTCCCGCGTTTGCCAGCGGGCACGCCACTTGCTACCACGCGCGACGAAAATACAGGAGTAGTGATGAAACGACCGGAGACCATCAAAAAACCCGAAGGCAAGTTGGCGGTGCTGCTGCCCGGCCTCGGTGCAGTATCTACGACGCTGATCGCGGGCGTCCTGCTCGCGCGCAAGGGGCTCGCTGCTCCGGTCGGTTCGCTGACTCAAACCGGGACCATCCGGCTCGGCAAGCGCACGGACAACCGTACGCCGAAGATCAAAGACTTTGCGCCGCTCGCCGGGCTCGAGGACATCGCGTTCGGCTCGTGGGACTTGTTCCCCGAAAACGCGCTCGAGTCGGCCGTGCATGCCGAGGTGCTCGACTCCAAGCACATCGACCCCATCAAAGAAGAGCTCGCGGCGATCAAGCCGATGAAGGCAGCCTTCTACCCCGAGTACGTAAAACGCCTGAGCGGCACGCACGTGAAGAGCGGGCCCAACAAGGCGGACATCGTCGAGCAGCTGCGCGCCGACATTCGCGGCTTCATCAAAGACAGCGGCGCTTCACGCGCGGTCACGGTGTGGTGCGGCAGCACCGAGATCTTCCTCGAGCAGAGCGAAGCGCACCAGTCGATCAAGGCTTTCGAGAAGGGCCTGCTCGAGAACGATCCGAGCATCCCCAACAGCATGCTGTACGCCTGGGCTTGCTTGAAGGAGGGCGTGCCCTACGCCAACGGCGCGCCCAACCTCACCGTCGACGTCCCCGCCATGCTGGAGCTGGCGCGCGAGACGCAAACGCCCGTCTGCGGCAAAGACTTCAAGACCGGCCAAACCTTCATGAAGACGCTGCTGGCGCCCGGTTTCAAGGCGCGCATGCTCGGCATGAAAGGCTGGTTCTCGACCAACATCCTCGGCAACCGTGACGGCGAGGTGCTCGACGATCCGGGCAGCTTCAAGAGCAAAGAAGTGAGCAAGCTCGGCGCCCTGGAGCAGATCCTCCAGCCCGAGCTGTACCCGGAGCTGTATGGCGACATCTATCACAAGGTGCGCATCAACTATTACCCGCCGCGCGGCGACGCGAAGGAAGGCTGGGACAACATCGACATCTTCGGGTGGCTCAACTACCCGATGCAGATCAAGGTCGACTTCCTGTGCCGCGACTCGATCCTGGCCGCGCCGCTCGTGCTCGACCTGGCGCTCTTCAGCGACCTGGCCAAGCGCGCCGGCATGCGCGGCGTGCAAGAGTGGCTCTCATTCTATTTCAAGAGCCCGCAAACCGCCGAAGGCCTCTACCCCGAGCACGACGTCTTCATTCAGAGCATGAAGCTGAAGAACACCTTGCGCTGGATGATGAACGAAGAGCTCATCACGCATCTCGGCAATGAGTATTACGACTGAGGCGCCTCGCCTCTAGCGCGACCTGTGGCGCCAGGCGGGATGCTTCTTGGTCTCCTCCGCACTCCGCTTGGTGCCTCTCGCGACAGCTCGACCCGACGCGCAACGGGCGCTCGGCCTCGCCGGGTTTTCCCTGCCTCCTCTCAATCGCGAGCGTCAGCCGTCCCGCGAAGCGTCGCCCGTAGGCTCTGAAGGGGCTTCCGCCGCACGCTTCTTTTTCTTCTTTTTGCGTTTGGGGGCGGCCTCTTCGGGGGCGGCGAAGACCATCGGCTCGTCGGGGCCCAGGCGGCCGTAGCGGTGGATGCTCCAGATCAGAGCGATGACGCCAGCGGCGGCGATCACCTTGGGCAGTGTGCCGTCGTCGCTGTTGAGATTGAAGGCAACGCCGAGCACGCCCAGCGTGGCGGCGATCGCGAGAAAGCGCCGCGCGTTTTGCTCGCGCATCGACATCGCCGCGCTCATGGCCATTTCTCCGCGTGGGCCCGCACCAAGAAGTCGTGCACGTCGCGCTTCAGCTTCAGCTCGGCGGTCACCGACTGCTGCTCATGCTCGTCGCCAACGTGATCGTCGTACTGGTAGTCGCTGTCGCGCAGCACGAGCACGCGCGCGTCGCCGTCGTCTCCGAGCCCTGATACGAGCTGCAACGCGTCGCCCATCGCCGGATCTTTCTCGGGCAGGGCGCTGCCAAGCTCGAGGCGTTCAGCGGCGGTGACATATGCGACACCGTACTTGCGCTCTTGCGCGCCCACGTCGACCTTGATCTGTTTGCTCTCGGTCAGGGCGACGTTGTTGCCAGGGACCGGACGGTCCTTTTCTTCGCGGAATGCTTGGATGATGAGCTCTATCGCGCGACGCTCATCGAGCGGTCGCGTGGGGTTCGGAGCGCGCGGGGGCGGTCCGCCGCAAGCAGCCAGCACACAAGCCAAGCCGAGCCAGGCCTTCATTGGCCTGAAAAGGTAGCCAAGAGGCACGGCTTTCGCTAGCACTGTCCGCCAGGCCGATGCGTCCTCAGCTACTCGCCCTCGTCCCATTGGCCGCTCGGGTCGCCGTTCTCGCGGCTTCCCTGAGGCTCCTCGCCGGCTGCGCCAGCGAGCGGCTGCCCGACCCGAAAGTTACAGCCCGTGCTTATGCAAGCGCGGCTGCCCGCGGCGACGCCAAGGCGATTTACGCGCTGCTTACGCCCGAAGGGCAGCGTTCCCTCGGCCTCTCCGGCACGCAGCAGCTCGTCAAAGAGTCGAGGATCGAGCTCGGCCGGACGGCGCAGGCCATCCAGAGCGACGGCGCCCGGGTCGAGGCCAGCGCCGAGGCCCGCTTCAGCGACGGCGAGAGCGCGACGCTCGTGCTCGAAGACGGCAATTTTCGGGTCGACGCTGCCAGCCTCTTGCCGGCCCGGCCACGCACCCCGAGTCAGGCGCTCGCCGGGCTGCGCCGAGCCTTGGCGCGCCGTAGCTACCCCGCGCTCATGGCCCTGCTCAGCAGCGATTCGCACGGGGCGGTCGAGTCGGACCTCAGTTCGTTGGTGCGAGGCCTGGAGCACCCCGAAACACTCGACATCCAGGTGATCGGCGACACCGCGGAGGTAGAGCTTCCGACCGGTCATCTGATCAAGCTAAAACGCGAGGCAGGCGTGTGGCGCGTGTTGGATTTCGATTGAAAGCTTGCCCCCGTGTCAGAGCGCAAGGCCTCGCGTCGTAACGTCATGCTCTCCGGTCTGGCGGCGCTCGCCGGAGCGCGCAGCGCGCACGCGTTCGGTGACGTCGGCGCGTTCAGCCCGCGCGTCGTCGTGGCCGGCGGCAAGCACCTGGCCGCGCCGCGCAATACGGCGCCGTCAGCCTGGTCGATGGAGCTCATCAACCGCACGAGCGCCCCTGCACGAGTCGTCCCGCGTGAAGTCGCGCTCGATCGTCCGGAGCTGTGCAACGAGCCTTTCGCGCTGTGGGCTGGGGACAGCGATGTCGGCAGCCTGAGCGCGGCAGAGCGCCGCGGGCTCGCCAAGTTCATTCACCTGGGCGGCGTGCTCGTGGTGGACGACAACCAACCCGAGCACGGCGCCTTCGGTCGCTCGGTACGACGCGAGCTCTTGCGCGTCCTGCCGGAGTCTCCACCGGTGCGACTGGATGCGTCACACGTCGTCTACAAGACTTTCTACATCGTCGATCGCCCGGTGGGGCGCGTGCTGGGGCCGCCGACGATCGACGCCATCGTGCGCGGTAAGAACGCCCAGGTGCTGCTGCTCTCTCACGACTTGCTCGGCGCGCTGGCGCGCTCGGAGGAGGGCACCTACTCGCTCGAGACCGAGCCGCAGAGCTACGAGCAACGCCAACACGCCATCCGCTTTGCGGTGAACATCGCAATGTACGTGCTGTGCTCGGACTACAAAGACGATCAGGTGCACGCGCCGTTCTTGATGCGCCGGCGAGCCCAGACGCGATGATCGAGCGCGGTTTTGGCGTGGCCGAAGGCGTGAGCCCCCTGCTCGCGTGGACGCTTGCGGGCCTGCTCTTGGCGTGGCTACTGCTCCTGCTGATCGAGAGCCGCGCGCGCAAAGTGCCGGGCTGGGTAGCGCTCTCGGGCCTGGTCACCGTTTTGCTAGTGGCCTGCGCGGTGCTTCGGCCAACGCGCGTGATGACGCGCGGCAGCGAGCTGTTCCCCAAGGTCGTGGTGCTGCTCGACCGGTCGTGGCGCCTGGGCCTGAAAGAAGGCGATCGCCCGCGCGAGCAGATCGCGCTGGAGGCCGTGACCTCGCTGCAGAAGCAGCTCAAGGCCGCTCGCGTCGAAGTCTACGGCTTCGGCGAGGGCGCGCCGACGCCGTTCTCGTCCGACGAAAGCGCCGACCGCCCCACCGACAGCGATTTGACGAGCGCGCTGCGCGCGCTGGCTGCGGCACCCGGTGAGCGCCCGAAATCGCTGGTTGTGGTGAGCGACGGGCGACTGACCAGCCCGGCCGAGAGCGCCAGCAAGGACACCCTCCACGAGCTCGGGGCACGCCTGGGCGTGCCGATCCACACCGTGCAGGTGGCGGGCGCGGCACCGCCGGACGCCAGCATTCGCCGCGTCGGCACCGCCGGCGCTGCCGTCGCCCACCAGAAGATTGCGCTGGAGCTCAGCGTGGGCTGCTCGGGCGGGTTGGTGTGTGACGAGCTGCCGATCACGGTCGAGGAGCTGCTGCACGGTGAGCCCCCCGCCCTGCTCGCCCAAGGCAGCGCCAAGGTGCAAAACGGCTTGGCCACCGTCGAGCTGCCGTTCACGCTCGATCGCGCGGGACGCCGCCTGGTGCGCGTGAAGCTGCAGGCTCCGGACGGCGACAAGGTGCCGGAGAACAACACGCGGCTGCTCACCTTCGACGTCACCCGCGAGCGCGTGCGCTTGCTGCACGTCGCCGGTCGCCCGACGTACGACGTGCGCGCGCTGCGCATGTGGCTCAAAGCCGACGAATCGATCGACCTGGTCGCCTTCTTCATTTTGCGCACCAACAGCGACGCAACGCAGGTGTCGGACGACTCGGAGCTGGCGCTGATTCCGTTCCCGGTCGAGGAGCTGTTCACGGAGCATCTGCCCTCGTTCGACGCGGTGATTTTGCAAGACATCGATGCCGTCGAGTACAAGCTCGCGCGTCACCTGCCCGCGCTCGCTCGCTACGTGCGCGCGGGCGGCGGCCTGATCATGGTGGGCGGGCCTTCGGCGTTCATCGGTGGCGGCTACGCCGGGAGTCCCCTGGCGGAGGTGCTGCCCGTGACTTTGCCCGAGCGCGAGCCTCCGTTCGACACCGCCACGTTCGAGCCGCGCGTCACGCCGGCGGGTCGCGCCGCGCCCGCGTTGCGCGCCGTGCGCGAGTTGCTCGGCGATCAACTGCCGGCCATGCAAGGCAGCAACACGCTGGGAGCCTTACGTCCCGGGGCGATCGCGCTGTGGGAGCATCCGGAGCGGCGCGCCGGCAACGCGGCCATGCCCGTGCTGGCGCTCGGCGAGAGCGGCGACGGCCGCGCCATCGCGTTAGGCGTCGACGGTACGCACCTGCTCGAGTGGAGCGAGCTGGGCGAACGCGGCGCCGGTCGAGCGCACGGGGCGCTCTGGGAGGGCTTGCTCGGCTGGTTGATGCGCGATCCCCGCTACGAATCCGCGCGCCTCGAGCTCACGCACGAATGCCGCGCCGGCGCGCCCGCCTCGCTCAGCATCACGCGCCTGCCTGGCGCCGCCGTGGACGTGAAGGTTGGCCTGGAGCGGCTGGGCGAACCGAGCGCGACCCCCACCCCCGAAAAATCGCTACGCATGGAGAGTGACGTCGAGACCACGACGCTGCCGCTCGGTGTGCTCGAAGAGGGCGGCTACTCGGCCACGGTGCATATCGGTAGCGCTCCGCCGGCGCGCCTCGACTTCGCCTGTGAGCGTGGCGGCCCGGCCTTCGCCGACTCGCGCCCGGACCCGGCGCTGCTCGAGAGCATCGCGAGGGAGAGCGGCGGCATCAGCGTCCGCGCCGACGACGTGGCCAGTATCCAGGCGCCACCAGCCACGCACGTCGACACTCAGCGTGTCACGGCGCCGCTGCTACCGGCATGGCTTTGGGCCTTGCTCGCCGCCAGCGGAATCGGCGCGCACTGGTACGCGCGCCGCCGCGTTGGTTTGATTTAGGGGCTCACGGAGCGCAGGTGAACGGACCCGGGATGTCCGAGGCGACCCACATGGGCTTGGCGGCGTTCTGAACGGGGCACGCGCCGCCGTTGGCCGTGCAGAACTTGAGCTGGTGGCTGGCCGTCTTCTTGATGTCGTCGGCCGTTTCGCCCGTGCCTTCGTCGAGGTTGTAGTACGCGACGAGGTCGGCCTCGGTACCCTTCAACTTGACCTTCATGTCACGCTTGATGTCGGCCTCACTGCGGAAGGCCTTCCAAACGCGCACCTCGTCCATCACACCGTCCCAGCCCTCGGTGCCGAAGCTCTGCGAGGCGCCGAGCGTAAGAATGCCCTTCGTGGTCGCCAACGTCCCACTGCCGTCACCAGGATGCGGCAGCGTTTGCTTCACGCCGTTGACAACGAACTGAAAGTGACCAGCTCCGTCGTAGCCCCAGGCGAGGTGGGCCCACGTCACGATGGGTATCATCACAGGCGTCGGATCATTGTCCCCGATGCCGTTCGTGTAGGGGTCGAATTTACCGGTGGTCTCGTCGGTTCTGCCACTGCCGGCGTCAGCCATATCGAGGCCAAAGACCTGATTGGCTTGACCGACACGACGCCCCATCTCGATCACGCTCCCTTCGCCCTTCCAGCTGTCCTTCGAGGTGAAGTGCGCCCAGAGCTCGATCGTCCGCGGTCCATTGCCGCCCGCCAAGTCGTCACCGAGATCACCGACCATCAAGTCATTGACCCCACCCTTGAACTGTAGGGCCTTGCCCGTAGTCGGATCGCAGGCGGAACCGCCCGAGCCACCGCTACCACCGGAGCCACCGCTACCACCGGAGCCCGCGGCCGAACCACCGCTGCCGCCGCCACCAGTACCGGCCGCCATTCCGCCGCTCCCGCCACCACCCGTGGCGCTACCGCCCGTCACCGTACCGGCCGTACCCGAGCCACCGGACCCAGCCGCAGTGCCGCCTGCTCCGCCGCCAGCGACGGCCGTTCCGCCAGTGCCGCTGCCGCTGGTGTTACCCGTGCCACCGCTGGTGTCGTCGCTGCAAGCAGCCACCAAAAGGATTCCGACGATTGAGACACCAATTCCGACGCGCTTCATGGGTTAACCTCCAAGACAGGCAAGGCTCGCGTAGCTCGCGATAATCTGTGGCGACTGCGCAGCCAGACCTTCCCGGCAAAAGCAGGCAGTCAGCACAAGATCATTAAAGATGATATCGAACCAGATCCGGTCTGTCACCGACAACCATGCTGCTCTGCCTCAGGTAGTTGTCAGTTTACTGGTTTGCGGGTCAATGCTCGTGAGTTGCGCTCCACATCCAAGAAACGACGTTCCACCACCAACTCCGCGTCCGAGCGCGCCGGCCGCGACGGACGAAGCCATCGGCTACCTGCTCACTCTCATCAATCGCGACCGCGCCGCCGCGGGGCTCGAGCCCGTCGCGTTGGATCCGACAGCGGCGATCGGCGCCGAGCGGCACGCGCGCGATATGGCGGAGCACGGCTACACCGCGCATTGGGGAAGCGACGGCTCCGTTCCCGAGCAACGCTACACGGAAGCGGGCGGCACCGACCTGGTGCAAGAGAACGTCGCCTGCTTGTTCGACGGCGTGCCGCGCGAGCTCGATCCGAATCCGCACTACGACCCCGCGCTGCTCGAGCAATTGGAAAAGATGTTCATGGATGAGGTGCCGCCCAACGATGGGCATCGCAAGAACATCCTCAAACCGGGTCACCAACGCGTCGGCATCGGGCTGGCTCAGCCTGCAGCGGTGAACCAGCCGTGCCTCTCCCAAGAGTTCGTCGACGATTGGGGTGACTACGACGAGCTACCGAAGCAAGCGTCCCGCAGCGTCAGCCTGCACGTTGCCGGCACCGTTCACGAGCCGCTGCGCTTCGGTGGCATCGGTGTGGCGCGCATCGATCTGCCCGCGCCTAAAAGTGCCAAGGACCTGAACCAAACGAGCGTCTATCGCATCCCGGAGCCGGAAACCCTCTATTTTCCGCCCGGCTTCAAGACACCCAAGCCCGTCAAGGTGGAGGGCCAGGCTTTCTCGATCGACATCGGGCTGGGACCGAAGTCGCGCGCGGGCCGCTACGAAGTGAGTATTTGGGGCAAGGAACAGGGCAAAAACGAGCTTTTCATGGTGAGCCTGCGCACGATCGTGGTGAAGTAGGCCGGCGAAGGAGCCAGGATGGCCGCGAAGAAAAAGTCCGCCCCCAAGAAGCCCGCAGCAAAGACGAAGGCCAAGGCGAAGCCAGCCAAGTCCGCCAACGCCAAGCCAATGAAGGCCAAGCCCGCCCCGGCGAAGCCAGCCAAAGCCGCGAAGCCCACGCCGAAGCCGGCCCCCGCGAGGCCCGCGAAAGCGGCAAAGCCGGCCAAGCCCGCCGCCGCCGCTAAGCCCACCCCCGTCGCCAAGCCCGCCACAGCAATGAAAGCTCCTCCTGCACCCAAGCCCAGGAAAGTGTCGGCACCTGCTGGAGCAATCGATACGGGCAGCGCGGCTCCTTCGTTCGAGCTGATGGACGAGAAGGGCGAGAGCGTGTCGTCGAGCGCGCTCCGCGGTAAGCCGTACTTGCTCTACTTCTACCCGAAGGACGACACGCCCGGGTGTACCAAGGAAGCTTGCGACATCCGCGACAACTTCGCGCGCTTTGGCCAGCAGGGCCTGCGCGTGCTCGGCGTGAGCCCGGACTCGACGCAGAGCCACGCCAAATTCGGAAAAAAGTACGGCCTCCCGTTCACCTTGCTTTCGGATCCCGAAAAGACGCTGGCCAATCAGTACGGCGTTTGGGGCGAGAAGAACAACTACGGCAAGACGTACATGGGCATCATCCGCAGCAGCTTCTTGGTCGGCGCCGACGGCACCATCAAGAAGTCGTACCGCGGTGTGCGCGTGAACGGCCACGTCGACGAAGTGCTCGAAGACGCGAAGACACTGCTCTGATTCAGGCCCGCGGGCTCGGCGCTACGCCTCGTTCGAATAGCTGTCGAGCTTCGGACGAGGCGCGCTGGGCGGCCAGGTGATGGCCGGCATCGGGTAAGCGGGCCGCGCGAACAGGAAGCCTTGCCCATAGTGTGCGCCGGTGTCGCGCAGCGCGGACAGCTCGTCTTCTGTCTCGATGCCCTCTGCAACGACCATGGCGTGCAGATCGTTGCAGAGCCGTACGACGCTCGCGACCAGCTGCTGCTGGCGCGCGCTTTGATCGACGCCCATGATCAGCCCGCGATCGAGCTTCACCACCTGCGGCTCGAGATCGGCGATGCGCTTGAGGTTCGAGTAGCCGGCGCCCAGATCGTCCACCACGAGCTGGATGCCGCCACGGGCGCGCACCTCTCGCAGCACGCTGAGGCAGAGGCCGTAGTGCGAGAGCGGCACCGACTCGGTGACCTCGAGGAAGATCTCAGCGTCGTGCGAGTAGATGGGGTCGTCCGGACGCACGAGCCAACCTTCTTGCAGCTCCTGCGGGTGTACGTTGATGAACACTGGGCGCGTGCCGGAGAGAGGCACGGCGATGTCTCGAATCATGCGACCGAGCCGGCCGACGCAGCCCGCTTCGACCGCGCGCTCGAACAACACGAGCGGGTTCGACAAGTCGGGCTGCGAGCAGCGCACCAGGGCTTCGTGCGCAAACAGCCGCCCGTTTTGCATGTCGACGATGGGTTGGAACACCACCGACAAATCTTCCGGCGAGACCAGGCGTCTGAACGAGAAGAACGAGTCGCGCGTGGACGGATTGCTCTCGGGACGCGGCGGCGCATCCGAGAGTCGGTTGCTGCGGGGCGGCTTGACGCCCTTTTGGGGGGAAGTAACTCGCGACAGGGAATTGTCCTCAGCGAACGCGATCAGGCACGAAGCCTAACCTTCATAAACTACCAGGGTGACGTCCAGAGCGCCACGACTACCCAAGCCTCTGCTCACTAACCTCTGCCTCGTCGCCACGTCGGGTGGCGTTTAGTGGCGTCCACCACCACCTCCGATCACGACCAACACTTGCTACCCCCAATGTATGCCTAACCTGCCCTCTGGGCGTAGGCATGTTTTCTGTCTCGTCGTGATGAGACGCTGCCCCCAAGAACTTTCTGGTTTTCCTACCATGACAGATGGCCCCGCCTTTCAGCTCTGCAAGGAATCGGTTTCATAATTGTGACCCCGCGCAAACCGCGCCAGGATGCGCGCTGCATGACCCCACCTATGCCTACATTCGGAATGGTCCTCAGCGCCGCCTTCCTTCTGACTTCGTGTACGAAGAGCAGTGAGCTCAGCAGACAGAAAGCACGCAGCGAGGTCGAGCTACTGGCCAAGGCAGCCGTGGCGGACGTCGAAGAAGTTCGTAAGGGCTTGCCGCAAGGGGCCAAGCACCTCGAGGCATTTTTCGCCGACGACAAAGCTCAAGGTGATGCGGCTGCCGCGAAAGAGGCGCTCGAGACGGCACGGCGCAAGGTGCAAGACCTGCGCACCGCCAAGAGCACCTTCTTTTTGGTAGCCGACAAGAACGGCGTCATACTCAGGAGTGATTTGGAGCACGACGCGCTCGCCTCCAAGAACTTGTTCGCCGCGTTCGAGCTGAAAGGCGCGCTCGCCGGCAAGTACACGGAGGCACGCGGCAGCATGGCCGAAGCAGCAGGGGTGCGGGGCCGCCCCGATGGGCAATGGACCGCCGCAACGCCAGTGATGAAGGGCAGCGACGTCGCGGGAGTGTACGCGACCGGTTGGTCGTGGTCGGCGTATGCCTACCGGCTCGAGAATCAGCTGCGCAGCGTGGTGAAGTCGGAGGCCGCCGACAGCGGCTCTAAGCTCCCCCTCGTTTATGTCTACGTCGTCGTAGACAAGGAGGCGTACGGGGCGCCCGTCTCGCCGGACGTGAACGCCAAGGCCGTGAAGGACAGCGGGCTCATGGGCCGTGCGACCGGCGAGTCGGTCGTGGACGCTGCCCAGGAGATCGACGGGCGCGATTTCGGCATCGCTTTGCGCAAAGTTCCTGCCCTGGGGCCCGATGTGGCCATTGCGGTCGTGCGCAGCGAGACCTAAACCCCGAAAGAACGCGACGAGAACGCGACGAAACCGCGATGTTTCTTGAAGCCCCCCCGGGGCTGAGTAAAAAAGCCGACCCACATGCTCGATCTTCCTGATGCAGGCCTCTACCGAACCACCCAACCCATGCCGGGCCACGAAGACGCCTTTCCCGCAGGCGTGCTCGTGTACGTCGGGCAACCGTCCAACGGCGGCGTGAAGTTCGTGGTGCGGCCGGCGGACAACCGTCGCAACCGCTGGTTCTGGCGCGATCCGACGACGCCGCTGCGCTCACCCACTTGGGCCAAGACGCTCAAGGTGTTGCCGAGCGAAGGCTTTTACACGTTGCCGGAAGCTCTGAGCTTCGACGGTGGCGGCAAGTGGCTCAAGAACGCGATCGTCGAGCTCGGCTACAACGAAAAGGGCCAAGGCATCCTGTTCGTCGGCGAGTGGAAAGAAGACGGCACCGAGAACGTGCTGACCTTCAGCGATCGCGGGCTGATGATCGAAGACTCGCTGCTCTCGCGCCTGATCTGGGCGCCAATCCTGCCCGTTCGTGGTGGCGCCACCGCCCCGGCAAATCTGAACGCCTGAGATCAGCAAAGCGAAACGCGCCGGACCTCGCGATGAGGTCACGGCGCGTTTCCCTGCAACGCCCTTAGGCTAGCTGCTACTTCGCGGCCTTGAGGTTCTTGGCGACGAATTCCCAGTTCAGCAGCTTGTCGCAGAAAGCCTCGAGGAAGGCTTGGCGGTTGTTACGGTGATCGATGTAGTACGCGTGCTCCCACACGTCGCAGGTGAGCAGCGGAATGGCCGCCGTCGTGAGCGGCGTTTCGGCGTTGGGCGTGTCCATGATTTTGCCCTTGCCCGAGTCCAGCACCAGCCAGGCCCAGCCTGAGCCGAAGCGGCCCATGCCGGCGGCGATGAAGTCGGCGCGAAACTTATCCCAACCGCCCAGGCCATTGATGAGGTCGGCCACATCACCCGCGGGCGGAGCGCCACCGCCACCGGGCTTCAAGCTGTCCCAGAAGAAGGTGTGGTTCCACACCTGCGCAGCGTTGTTGAACACGCCACCCGTGCTGCTCTTGATCACCTCGACCAGGCTCTTGTTCGCCTCGGGCTTGCCTTCCAGCAGCTGGTTGAGCTTGGTGACGTAAGCCTTGTGGTGCTTGTCGTAGTGGTAGTCGAACGTTTCCGATTTCATCACCGGCTCGAGCGCGTTCTTGGCGAACGGCAGCGGCGGAAGCTCAAATGCCATGAGGGGCTCCTTTTCGTACTGTGACGGGTTCCGTAAACAGGCCCGGGAATTTCGGGAGTTTACGCGCCGCTGTCAATCACAGAAAGTGACGCGAGCCCCGTCACGTGTCTTTGACGACCGGGCCGGCGTGCGGGACAGTTGGCGAGATGGCGGTCGAGCGACGCACGCTGATCAAGGCCGCGGCAGGCGCCGCCGTTGCAGCAGTGCCCCTGGCCTTCTTGTTTCGGCGTGAAGCGCTTGCGGACGCTGGGCCGCTCGTACCCGATCCAGCGCGCGTTTTGGACCTGCCTGCCGGTTTTCACTACACGATTTTGCAGCGCACGTTCGACGCGATGAGCGATGGCAACAAGGTGCCAGGTCGCCCCGATGGCATGGCGTGCTTCACGGGGCCGTCCGACACGCTGATCTTGATGCGCAACCACGAGCTCGATCGCAATCCGTTCGACGCCGGTTACGACACGCCCCCGGCGGAGGCCTACGACGCCAAGGCCATGGGCGGAGTGACACGCCTGGTACTGAGTAAGAAGACGTTACAGCGCGTCTCGAGCAACCGCGTGTTGGCGGGCACGCTGCGCAACTGCGCGGGCGGCACGAGCCCGTGGGGTTGGCTCAGTTGTGAGGAAGACGTGGAGCAGGGCCACGGCTACGTCTTCCGCTGCCGCACGGACGCCGAGCGCGTGGCGCCCGCCGAGCGCCTCAGCGGCTACGGCCGCTTTCGACACGAAGCGGCCTGCATCGACCCGCGCACCCTCACCGCCTACCTGAGCGAAGACCAGACGGACGGCTGCTTCTACCGCTACCGCCCGAGCGATCGGCAAAGGCCGCACACCTCGGGCAGGCTGCAAGCGTTGCGTATCGTCGGCGCGCCACGCTTCGACACCTCACGCGACATCGACCACGGTATGAAGCTCAAGGTCGATTGGGTCGACGTCCCCAACCCCGAGCCGCGCGACGACAGCGTGCGCCACCAGGCGAGCGCGGCGGGCGCGGCGCGCTTCTGTCGCGGCGAAGGTGTTTTCTTCAGCGATGGCGTCGTGTACTTGTGTTGCACCACCGGCGGTCGCCAGAGTCTGGGGCAAGTCTTCAAGCTGACGCTCGGTAACCCGGATGCGCCGGACCAGCTCGAGCTGTTCGCCGAGTCGCCCGGCGCGAGCGTGCTCGACATGCCCGACAACATTTACCTGGCCCCCTGGGGAGACTTGCTCGTCGCCGAAGACGGCTCCGGCGAGCAATTCTTGCGCGGCATCACGCCGGAGGGCCGCGTTTACGACCTGGCTCGCAACGCCGCCAGCGGCGGAGAGTTTGCCGGCATTTGCTGCTCGCCCTCGGGTGGCACCATCTTCGTCAACATGCAGCAAGAAGGCTTCACGCTCGCGATCACGGGCCCGCTCGACGAGCTGACCCGCAGGGCCAAGCATTTTGCCCGGCGTCCGGCGTAAGCTGCTCCCCGTCATGTCCGGCCCGGGCGCCCGGCTCGTCACTTTCGCCAACTTGAAGCTGCTGGGCAGCTTCGCGAGCCATTTTCGCGAGCTCGAGGTCGATCCCGAGTGGAGGAGCGCAGTCGAGCAGCTCACACGCGAGCGTCACGGCCGCATGCGCACGTACGCGCAGCGCCTGGCGCGCCTGTACTTGTCCGACTTCGACGCCAACGCTCTCACCGGCATGTATCGCATGCAGCTGCTCGGGCAGCAGGCGTGGGCGCAGCTCCTCGCAGGACGCGCCGGCGGTCGCCTGCTCGACGTGGGCGCGGGCTCCGGCGATGTGACGCGGGCGCTGGCCGAGCACTTCGACGAAGTCGAAGTGACGGAGGTATCGCGAGGCATGGCCAAGCGCTTGCGCGAACATGGCTTTCGCTGCCACGAGCTCGACCTCACCGACGCGCCGCTCGATGCGCCGCCGTTCGACGCGCCACCGTTCGACGCGCTCACGCTCCTCAACGTGCTCGATCGGTGCCGCAAGCCACGGCAGCTCCTCAAGAACTGCTTGCGTCTGCTCAAGCCGGGCGGACTGTTCGTGGTGGCGCTGGCGCTCCCGTATCGGCCTTTCTACTTCGACGGCCCCGCCACGCCGGATCCGCTGGAGCGCCTGGAGTGCGATTCCGGTCCGGGCGGCGGATGGGAGGACGCGGCGCGCCGCTTCATCGAGCGAGACCTCTTGCCCCAGGGGCTGTCGCTCGAATGTTTCGTGCGTGCCCCTTACCTGTCGGCCGGTGACAGCGAGCGCGAGCTCTACGAGCTGGACGACGTGGTGGTGGTGCTGTCAAAACGCTGAAAACGTGCGCGGCTTGCCTCGAGCCGGGCGCGAGATTAAAGCTTGCGGACTTTTTTCCCGGCGACTTGCCGGGTTCAACCATCGAGGTCCTGAGTGTCCAAAACCGTACTGCTCGCTACCGAAAAAGCCTTCTCCGCCAGCGCCCGCGACCAGGTCGTCGCCATCATCAAAGAGGCCGGCTACACCGCCAACGTGCTGGAGAACTACAAGGGCAAGGGCCCGCTGATCGAGGCGATTGCCAGCGCGGACGCGGTGATCTTCCGCAGTGACATCATCGACGCCGAGGTCTTGGACGCCGCCAAGAACCTCAAGCTCGCCGTGCGCGCGGGCGCCGGCTACGACAACATCGACACCGCGACGGCCAAGGCCAAGAACATCGCCGTCATGAACACGCCGGGCCAGAACGCCAACGCCGTGGCCGAGCTGGTGTTCGGCATGCTCGTGTACCTGGCGCGTGGCAAGTTCGACGGCAAGACCGGCAGCGAGCTCCGCGGCAAGACGCTGGGCCTGCACGCTTTCGGCATGGTCGGTCGCGCGGTCGCCACCATCGCCAAGGGCTTCGGCATGAAGGTGTACGGCTTCGATCCGTTCGTGAAGCCCGAGGTGTTCGCGGCTGCCGGCGTCGAGGCCGCGTCTTCCGTCGAAGACCTGTACAGCAAGAGCCAGTACCTCTCGCTGCACATCCCGGCCACGGCCGAAACCAAGGGCAGCATCGGAAAGAAGCTGCTGTCGTTGATGCCGAAGGGCGCCACGCTCATCAACACCGCCCGCAAAGAGGTCATCAACGAGGCCGAATTGCTCGAGGTCTTCGAAGCTCGTCCCGACTTCAAGTACGTGAGCGACATCGCGCCGAGCGACGCCACCGCCGCCACGCTGAAGGAAAAGTTCGAGAAGCGCGTCTACTTGACGCCCGCCAAGATGGGCGCGCAGACCGAAGAGGCGAACGTGAACGCCGGCCTCGCCGCCGCGCGCCAAATCGTTGGCTTCTTCGAGAAGAACGAGCGCAACTTCATCGTCAACGGTCTCTGATTCTCGTCCACTGAGCGACGCGCCTGCGTCGCGACGAAAGCCCCGCGCGGCACGAGCTTCGCGGGGCTTTCTTGCGTTCGAGAGCCGAGGCTCAGTTCACGCACTGCCGCACCACCTTATGCCCACGTTGTAGCAAACCGGGTGCCAGCACCGATCTCAATGAATTCCGGCAAAAGCGCGGGCCGAGCTGTGCCGGGTGTGCCAACCCCATGCCGACACCAGCAAGCACGCCACGCGCCCGGGCATCTGCCGCGTCGGTGTATTGCTTGCGACCGGCGCTGCGCGGCCGTAAACCCAGTTCATGCTGGTGAAGTCTCAATGGGGGTGGGTCATCGGTTTGGCGTGCATCACTGCGGTCGCGTGCGGCGACGACGACGACAGCGGCGGAGGCACGGGCGGCAATGGTGGAACGAGCAACGCAGGACACGCTGGCAGCGCCGTGAGCGGTGGCTCGACGAAGGGCGGCTCGTCGGGCCACGGCGGAGGCGGCAGCAGCTCCGGTGGAAGCGCCGGCGACGCGGGCATGGCAGCGCTGGGCGGCGACAGCACGCAAGGCGGCGCAGCCGGTGCCCAGTCGCCGCCCAACGAGGGTGGAATGGGCGGAGAAGCCACGAGCAGCGGCCAAGGTGGCGCGTCCATGGCTGGAGCATCCAGCAGCGAAGCGGGCCAAGCGGGCATTGGCGGCGCGCCGGACGCGAACGCGGCTGGCCACGGCGTTTGCCCGGCGCTGGGCGCCACCTTCAAAGTTGGCCCCTACGCCTGCAAAGATTGCTTTCCCGACGATCGAGTCGCCTGGGCTGCGGCGTTCGGCTGCGACGTGAGCGGCGACAATACCTTCAGCGTGACGCGCTTCCAGGTCGATACCGAGCGCGTCGAAGAGCTCTTCGTACCGCACACTTCGATCGCGGGAGCGAAGCGCTTCGCATTCGCTCCCGACTGCGAGCCAGATGGCCTCGAAGCGCTGACGTACACGAGCTATCCCGCGATTGCTCATCAGATCCTGGAGCCTGGCATCTACAGCGCAGTGAGCTGCACGGTGGCCGCCGCTTCACACACCCACTACGCGGTACCCCCCACGGCCACCAACGTGGACTGTCCCCATGCCACCGTGTTGGACGACAACGGCAACGCCCCGGCTGATCTCGTGCTGGACGGCTCCCCTCGCTACTTCGCGTTCACGATCGCCAACCCGTACCACACCATCGACCTCTACCTGAACACGAGCCAGAGCAACGCTTCGGGCTCCGTCACGCTTTCGGGACCGACGAGCCCAAGCCTGCGCCACGATTACCTGTTGGATCTGCCCTTCACCTTTTCGGCCCTGCCGAACGGCGACTACTGCGCCGAGGTCAGCGTGTCCCCCGGCGTCTCCTTCAGTGTGCAGAGCGACCGCAAGAACTGACCCAACGCCGGGCCGGGCGGCTAGAACCCCTTGACCAGCGTCCCAGACGCAACTACACCAGCGCTCCCACAGCGCCGAAGTGGCGGAATTGGCAGACGCGGCGGACTCAAAATCCGTTTCCAGCAATGGAGTGTCGGTTCAACCCCGACCTTCGGCACCAGTAAGACGAACGGGGCGAGTCGAGCGGAGAGCTCGGCTCAGTATTTGTAGCTCGTCGTGACTTTGATGGTGCCGCGACCCTGCATGCCGCCGGGCTGCGACGAGCGGAGCTCCATCGCACCTTGCAGGGTACTCGTCTGATACCGCGCGGGGGCGTCCAGCACGCTCAGCGGACCCGCCACCTGAACCTCGATGGTGCTTTGGTCGTCGATCGCGTTGGTGAGCGTGTAGCTGAGGTCGACCAGGGCGAGCTTTTCGCCGCGCGAGCCGCTGCTGATGCGCTGGAGGGTCGCTTTGGCGCGCGGCACTTTGGTGTCTTCGTCTTCCCCACCCGCGAGCGCGATCGCGCCCGCTTGGCTGAAGTCACCGCTGCCCTTCTGCACTAGTTGTGCCAGCTCACGCAGCGATTTTTCGATTTCGAGCGGCTCGCGCGCGTCGTCTTTAACCGAGTCGACTTGTTTTTTGGGTGGAGTACCGCCCGAGGCGTCGCGCACCTCTGGCTTGCCGCCCGTGAAGCTGACCACGAAGCGCTTGCCCGCGAGCTCCTCGGGCGAGTCTTGCGTCTGGCCCATGATGGTCATCTTGCTGGTGTAGACGGAGTAGTCGATCGACAGCTTTTCGATGCCGCTGCTCCCGACCGACAGCACCTCGAAGCGCACTTCTTGGTGGCTGACCATCTTCATGTCGATACTGCCGCCGGGGCCCACCTTGAGGTCGAACTCCATGTCGAACAGGCGCGTCCACACTTGGTGTGCCGCGAAGGGCTTGAACGCAAAGGCGCCAGGCGCTGCAACCGCAGCGGGCGCGCTAGACGTTGACGCCAGGGGCGCCGGCGTCGGCTCGATGGTTGCGACGGGTTTGGTGGGCGCCTCGTCTTCGTGACTGGTGGGCGCCACGTCCGTTTCGCTGCTCGCCGCCGCCGGCAGCTTCTTGGCCGACGCCACCTCTTCGACGTGTTTGCCGCCGAGCGGCACGGTGCTGGCGCGCAGGCCCCCACAGCCCAAGAAAACCAGGGACAGGCCCAGGCAAGCGAGCCCACCCACGACCGTAGCTGCGGTGACTTTCGTCAAGAGCACCGAGCAGCAGGTAGCACGGTTGACGCGGCCCCGCGATAGCGGTCCGCTCCGGCAGGTGTCATCGCCGCGCTCCCGCCCTCAAATGCTCGGAGAGCTCCTGGACGGAGCCCGCATCGTTTCGGCTGAGCGCGGCAAGGTGGCGATCGATCGCGACACGTGGCGGCGCTTGCTCGGCGATCGTGTGGCGCGCCGCACCGAGCCCGGCGGACTCGCCGGCGGTGTGCTCACCGTTTACGTCGCGTCGGCCCCTTGGGCTCAGGAGCTGTCACTGCTGAGCAGCGAGCTGCTCGAACGACTCAAACCGCTGAGGCTCTCGATCAAATCGGTGCGCTTCCGCGTACGCCAACAGATCCACGCCTCGCAGGCGCCCGCCAAGCGACGCCCCGCGGCGCGCGCCCCGATGCCAGCGGAGCTGCGCCAGCGCGTCGAGTCCGTCGACGACCCGGAGCTGCGGCAGGTGATCGCGGACGCGGCCGAGCTGTGGCTCGGTCGAGCCGCGCGCCTCAGCGCAAAATCAGCCGCTCCAGCCCCTCGATCCTCTGCAGCACGAAGCGGTCCGTCGGCGAGAAGCTCGGTGACGCGGCCCGCAGCCGCTCCAAGTAAGTCCGAAACCCAGAAACCGCGACGCCGTTGATCTTACGCAGCACCACGTAGAGGTGGTCGACCACGTCGCTCGGCAGCGGGCGAGCTTGCGTCGCATACAAGTCGAAGCAGTAGTCCACCCAACGCGGCTTGCTGGTGGCGTCGGCGATGCGCACGGCGTAGCTCGCTGCGCGCGAGGCCGAGGCAGGCACCAGCACCCCGCCGGCCTGGGCCTGCTTGAGCATGTTCCCGAGCGCCGTTCCGAGCAGCTTCTCGGCTTCGTCTCCGCGCCCGAGCGCCAACACCTTGTCGGCAACGCCGCACAGCAGGTCGAGCGCGTCGGTACGGCGCGTCAGCTCTTCGCGCTGCTTTTCGGCGTCGAACACCTCGCGCGGCAAAGTCTTACCGTGCAGCGTCTCGGCCATGAAGCGCTCGGGGCCGCTCTCCACTTCCACCACCTTGGTGGCGCTGCGAAACACGAAGTCTTGCTTGCCGATCTGCACGCGATCGTTGTCGCGCAGTGCGCGCTGCGCCGAGATGCGCTCACCGTTGACGAAGACGCCGTTGACGCTGCCAAAATCCTCGACGCTCGCGACCTTACCCGCCACGAGGAACTGTGCGTGGCGTCGCGACACCAGCCCGTCGTCGAGCACGATGTGGCAGTTGGAGCTGCGGCCCACCACCACCGCTGCGCCCGAGCGAAGCTCGAGCGTGTGGCCCTGGTACTCGAGCCAGAATCGCACGAGCGTCTGCTTGCCCTCGTTCTGGGTATCGACCTTGTCGCCGTCGTCGCGGCTCGAGCTCACAGCACAAGCGTAGCCGGGCGCACCAAAGGCTGTCGAGTTTCAGCGGAAACGGCAGCCGGCTACTTGGCCGCCACCAGTCGCTCGAGGCCCTCGAGGCGACTGACGAGGAAGCGCTCGGTCGGCCCCAGCGTGCCGGTATTTTCGCGCAACACCTCGATGTAGGTGCGAAGCGCACCGAGGTTGACTCGGTCGACGCGTCTGACGAGCGAATACAGCTCGTCGACGATGCCTGCCGGACAGGGACGCCTGACGCTAGCGAACGCCCGGAAGATATATTCGATCCAGCGCGCGCTACCGCCAGCCCCAGCCAGCTTCATCGCGTACTCCGTCGAGCGATCGAACAGGTCGCTCTTCACCTCACGGCCGGCTTCGAGATCGCCGAGCACTTGGTCGAGCAGCTCGGTCAAGAGGCGTTCGGCTTCGTCGGGCTTGCCGAGCGCGAAGGCCTTGTCGGCGAGGATGCCCAGCAGGCCGAAAGTCGGTACCCGCTGGGTCGCCGGTTGAATCAGCGTGTCGCCCATGTTGTCGCGACGGGCGATGTACTTCAGCTCCTGACCACCGATCACGATCTGGTCTTTGTCTTGGACGCTGTAGCGCCCGCTGATCAGCTCGCCATTGACCTTGACGCCGTTACGCGAGCCCAGATCTTCGACCGTCACTTGCTCGCCCTCGACGGTGACCTGAGCGTGGTGCCGCGAGACCAGCGGATCGTCGAGCGAGAGCTGGCAGCTGGCGGCGCGGCCAATCACGAACTTGCCCTCCGAGAGCTCGATGTCGTGCTGTTTGTAACGCAGCACGTGCTTCAAGATTTGGTGCCCCCCAAGAGCCGCGCCAACGCCATCTGCCCAGGGCCATCGGGAGCACCACTGCGCGTGTGCGAGCTGTCGAAGGCGCGCTGCGCTGCCGGCGCGAGCAAGCTCAGCTCCGAAGCGGGTAGCCCGGCGAGCAAGTCGCTCAGCGTCGCGGGCGGTGCGAGCCCCAGCGAAGCATAGATGGAGAGAATCCAGCGACCCCAGCCGGCTTCACGCCGCGCTGACGCCACCTCCGCGGCCGCCATGCCGACGCCGTCGATCAGCGTTTGCTCGACGCTGCGCCCCTCGGCCAGGCGCCGCTCCAAGCCGAGCCGGGCGTGTGCCAGCACCCGCTCCAGGTCGTCCACGTTGGCCACGCTCCGGGCGCGCGCGACCGCCTCGGCCGCCAGCTCCAAGCCCCAATCCCGCTCGGTGTTGCCGGTCAGCGTGTCTTCTTCCAGGCGTTCGCGGCTACCACAAGCCGGGCAAGCCACGAGCTCCGCCGGGTACGCGCGCGCGCAGGCCGCGCAATGACACATGAAGCCCGTTTGCCGAGTCGACGCGCGTGTGGGGCGCTCGGCGCTCAGCGGAAGCTCCAAGAAGACCAACTCTTGCGTACCGATGCGCAAGCGATCACCGTTCTTGATCGCGGTCGGACCCAGCGCCGGTTTGCCGTTGACTTGCACGCCGTTGCGCGAGCCTAGGTCTTCCACGTAGGCGTCGGAATCAGCGATGCGAATGCGCGCGTGCTCACGCGACACGAGCGGATCGTCCAAGGTGACCTGGCAGTTGGCGCTCCGCCCCACGAGTGTGTCCCCTTGAGGCAGGTCAATCTCCTGGAGGAGGAAGCGCAGGCGGAACCGGGTCAAGGTCTTGTGCCGTCGAGAGTGAAAAAAACCGAGCTACAAACATAGCCTATCCGTTGCTTTTGGTGGGCCGGGTTCGTAAAAAGGCCGCCATGCGGCGACAGCAGACCCGGGCGACCTTCGCCCTGCTCCTCTCCTTGGTTGTGTCCGGCACCGCCTGGTCTCAAGAGCAGCCGCCACGCGTGCCTACATCGCCGCCTGCTTCATCCGCGGTGCCAGCCCCGGCCGTAACGCCCCCGGCTCCGGGACCGGCGCCCGGTGCGGCTCCGGTTGGGACGCCGCTGGCCCCCGCGCCGGCCGTCACCGCTCCGGCAGCGCCTGGTGCCGCTCCGGCGGCGCCCGGTGCCGCTCCGGCGGGGACCCCGCCGGTCGCCCCCGCTCCCGCGGTTCCGGCAACTCCGGCAGCCCCGCGCATCACGGCTTCCCCCGGCGAAGCAATCGTGCACGTCGCCGTCAGCCACCGAGACGCCTGGCTCGAGATGCGCGACTACGTCGACCAGGGCGAGTTCCAGCGCGTGTGCCGCGCGCCGTGCGATCAGCGGGTGCTCGTGCAAGGTCGCGAGGCGCGCGTGAGCGCACCCGGCATGACGACGTCGAACGTCTTTCGCTTCGACGCGGGTGCTGGCACCGCAGCAGTACGCGTCGACGGCGGCTCCGCCAAGGCGCGCCGCTACGGCATCATCACCCTCGCGCTCGGCATCCCGGTGGCGCTCGGTGGCATGGCGATGTACGCCATTGGCAAAGTGAAGAAGAGCTCCGGCCTCGAAGGCGCGGGCATTGCCGGTCTCGCTCTCGGCGGCGTGAGCGTCGTCGTGTCACTGCCGCTCTTGCTCGTTGGCTCGACGAACGTCAAGGACGCCAAGGGCTCGCTGATCGCGTTCAGCGAGCCTTCGACCTCGTCGCTCTAGCCCAGAATCAGGCCTTCTTCTTCTTCGCGGGCGCTTTCTTGGCCGGCGCGGGTGCGGCCTTCTTCGTCGGCGCGGCTGCCTTGGCGGGAGCTTTCTTGGCGGCGGGAGCTTTCTTGGCCGGAGCCTTTTTGGCGGCCGCTTTCTTGGCAGCCTTCTTCGCCGCGGGCGCCTTCTCGGCGGCAGCCGGCGGCGGCGGTACTGCGCCTTCCTTCGCTTCCCACACGCCGATCGCACAGCCCTGCGGATCGCGGAAGATGCCGATGGCGCCCATTTCACCGATCTCTTGGAACGGCAGCATCGGCGTCGCGCCCGCCTTGGTGGCCTTCGCCATCGTCGCCTTCACGCTGTCCACCTGCACGTACGGCATCCAGCCCGTCGGCGCCTCCGGCATGGGCTTGGCTTGCATGCCGCCACCGGCACCCTGTTGGCCGCTACCGACGTCGATCATCGTGTAATTCATCCCCGGCATCTCGCTCAGCTTCCACGCGAACACTTTGGCGTAGAACTTCTGCGCGGACTTGAGGTCGTCGGTCGTGAGCTCGATATGGGCGAACGGATTGGGCATGTAAGTCTCCTGTTACGTGTCGGGTGGAGCAGGTGCGGCACGGTAAACTAGAGCAACCTCGCCCCGCCCGGACAGGGGAATCGCGACGTCACCAAAGCAAAGCCCGGCGGCTGCAAAGGCAACCACCGGGCTTGGGGGCGCACAGACCGTGCGTGCTTACTTTTTGAAGCTCGTGACCAGCTCGGCCAAGGCTGCCACCCACTCACGCGAAGCCGCGTTGTAGATGGAGGCGCGGAAGCCGCCCACCGAACGGTGGCCCTTCAAACCTTCCATGCCGCGCTTCTTGGCCTCGGCCAGGAACTCGGCCTCGAGCTCCGGCGTCGACGCCGTCCACACCACGTTCATCGTGGAGCGCGAGCCCTTCTCGACCGGCACGCTGAAGATGTCCGAGCGCGCCTCGAGCGCATCGTACAAAAGCTTGGCCTTCTCGCGGTTCACCTTCTCGATGGCGGTGAGGCCGCCGCTGGCCTTGAGCTCGGCCAGCACGTTGCGGAGCAGGTAGACGCCGAAGGTCGGCGGCGTGTTGTAGAGCGAGTTGTTCTCGCTGTGCGTGCGGTACTGGAAGATGACCGGAATGTCTTTGCGGCCAGCCTCGACCAAGTCTTTGCGCACGATGACGACGGTCACGCCGCTGGGGCCCAGGTTCTTCTGCGCGCCGGCGTAGATGAGGCCGAACTTGGACACGTCGATGGGTTTCCAGCAGATGTCGCTGGACATGTCGGCGATCAGCGGGACGTTGCCGACGTTCGGGAACTCGGCCCACTGCGTGCCGAAGATGGTGTTGTTGCTCGTGATGTGGGCGTACGCGGCGTTCGCGTCCAGATCCAGCTCGTTCTGCGCGGGGATGCGCGTGAACTTCTTGTCCTTCTCGGTGCTGCAGGCCACGCGAGCGGTGCCTATGGTCTTGGCCTCTTTGTAAGCCTTTTGCGACCACGAGCCGGTGAGGATGTAGTCCGCGCTCTTGCCGGCGGGCAAGAGGTTCATCGGCACGACGGCGAACTGCTGGCTGGCGCCGCCCTGGAGCAGCAAGATGTCGTAGTTGTCGGGGACGCTCAGCAGCTCTTTGGTGAGCGCGATCGCCTCGTTGTGCACGGCTTCGTAGGTCTTACCGCGATGGCTGTGCTCCATCACGCTCATGCCCGTGCCGCCGATGTCGAGCAGCTCTTTCTGAGCGCGTTCGAGAGCTCCGAGCGGGAGCGCAGCAGGACCAGCGTTGAAATTGATTGTGCGAGCCATGTTCCTCCAAGAACCAGAATCAGAACTGCGGCGACTTGCCGCAGCGGGGGCCGAGGTTGAGGCGGCCCAGAGACTGCGAGGGCGTAGCGCCCGTGCCGCGTAGCGTCAAGGCGGCTGAAATCACAGCGACAAGCCCGCGCGTCCCGCGATGTCCCGGCGGTATTGCATGCCGTCGAACTCGATCAGTCGTGCGGCCTGGTAGGCGCGGCCGTGCGCTTCTTTTAGTGTGGCGCCACGGCCGGTCACGCCGAGCACGCGGCCGCCGGCCGTCACCACGTTGCCCTGAGCGTCCCGCGCCGTGCCAGCGTGCAGCACGCTGACGCCGGGCACCGCGGCTGCCGGCTCGAGCCCGCGGATCACGTCGCCCTTGCGGGGCGTGTCCGGGTAGCCGTGCGCGGCGAGCACGATGCATACGGCGTGCTCGCCCGAGGCTCGCAGGCTCGCGGGGTCGAGCTCACCGCGCGCGGCCGAAGCCAGCACCTCGGCGAGATTACCTTCGAGCGTCGCCATCAGCACCTGAGTCTCCGGGTCGCCGAAGCGCACGTTGAACTCGATCAGCTTCACGTGCTCGTCGGGGGTCACCATCACGCCCGCGAACAGTGTTCCGCGAAACGGCCGGCCCTCGGACGCCATGCCACGCAGCGTGGGCCGGACGACGCGCTCTTCGAACTCTTGCATCACCGCGGGCGTCACCACGGGCGCCGGAGCGTACGTCCCCATGCCGCCGGTGTTCGGACCGCGATCGCCATCGAAGATGCGCTTGTGATCTTGAGCCGCGTGGAGCAGCACGTAGCGCTCGCCGTCGCAGATGGCGTGAATACTCGCCTCGTTGCCGAGCAAGCGCTCTTCGAGCACGACCGTCGCGCCGGCATCGCCGAAGCGCGCGCCGCTCAACATTTCGCGAGCGGCGGCGAGCGCTTCTTCGTGGCTCTCCGCGACGACCACGCCCTTGCCGGCACACAGACCGTCGGCCTTGACCACCGGCGCCACCTCGAACGAGCGCACCAGGCCTTCCAGCTGGGCGGCATCTTGCACCACCACGTGCCGTGCCGTGGGCACTCCATGGCGCACACAGAAAGCCTTCATGAACGCTTTCGAGCCTTCCAGCTCGGCGGCGGCCTTGCTGGGTCCATAAGTGAGCACACCCTCGCGGGTGAGAACATCCACCAGGCCATCGCACAGTGGCACCTCGGGACCTACCACCACCAAGTCCACCTGCTCGCGCTTGGCGAGCTCTAGCGGAGCGTCTTTGCTCGAGGAAAGCTTCTTTCCGACAGCGGCGCTTCCGATCGCCGCGTTTGGGGTTGGGGCCCCGAGCTCCCCGAGAATGCCGCCCGGGGCAACGATCACTTCACTAACGCTCGGGCTCTCGAGCAGCTTCAGTGCCAGCGCGTGCTCCCGCCCACCCGAACCAACTACTAGGACTTTACGGACAGGCTCGTGCATCGGGCCCCGCCCTACCATATTTGCCTGGGAGACGGGCGGGGCCGGTGTTATTTTGAATAGTCGAGCCGTGAACCCCGTCGTCGTCCACGTCATTCGGCCCTACGCGACCGAGCAGGATTACCTGGCCGCCGAGGCATGGAGCATCGATTCGCGCAGCATGCTGCTGATCGATGCCGAGCCCCTGCCGCCGGACACCGCCGTGCTGTTCGACATCGCCCTCGAGGACGGCCAGAAGCCGATTCGAGCCGAAGGCCGAGTCGTCAGCAGGGTGGCCCCGCAAGACGGTCGCCCCGGCGGCATGAAGGTGCGCTTCAAGCGCTTCGGCGCCGCCACCAAGGCGTTCATCGAGCGTGCCGTCAAGGCCAAGTCCGGCACGGCGCAGGAGCTCCCGAGCCGCCCCGAAGGCGAACGACCGAGCGCGCCTCAGGCCGAGGCACCCAGCGCGCCCGAGGCCGAGGCACCCAGCGCGCCCGAGGTCGAGCGCATCAGCATGCCCGAGGTGCGCGCCAGCATGACCGATCTCGAAGCCGTCGTTCTACCTGTCGCGCGGGAACCAGCGCACGCGAGCGGATTGCGCCAGCGCGTACCGGGTCCCGTCGCGGCGCCCGCGAATCGCGAAGAGCTGCTGGCGCGGCTGCGGCAGCGCCGTCAAACGGGCTAGCGCCGCCCCACGCATTTCGCCGGGGTGAAAGAGGGTCCCGTGAGCTGTGGCAACACGCCGGCTCAGGCGTGCGCGGGTAGATTCTCGATCGGCAAATGCAAAAGCTCGATCTTCAGCTCCTCGCTGAGCTTGAAGATGCGCTGGTCGCGATAAAACTCGCCGAACACGATGCGCTTCATGCCGCTGTTGGCAATCAGCTTGAAACAGCCGAAGCACGGCGACGCGCTCACGTAGATGTCGCTCGCGTCGAGCCGAATCCCGTTACGCGCCGCCTGCACGATGGCGTTGGCCTCGGCGTGTACGGTGCGCACGCAGTGGCCATCTTCCATCATGTGGCCCTCGTCGTCGCAGTGCGGCAGCCCGCGGATCGACCCGTTGTAACCAGTGGTGAGGATCATCTTCTCGCGCACCACGACCGCACCCACGTGCTTGCGATCGCAGGTGGAGCGCGTGGCCACCTCGCGCGCGATGGCCATGAAATACTCGTCCCAGCTAGCTCGTTTGCGGTCGCTCATTTTCGCCCTCGTTCGCGGCCGGAGGCGGCCGCGCTTGACGTGGCGACCCTCGCATGGCTTCGTTCTCGCGTGAATCGAAGGAAATCGCCGCGCCGCTACGGGCCGCCGTTCCTGCTGCTTTTGGCCCCGGCGCTGGCCGGCGTGGCCTTCGCCGCAGAAGATCCGCGCGCCCAAGCCACCGCCCTGCTCTCCAAGCTCACCCAAAGGCCAGAGGCCGCGCGCCTGGGTTCGGAACCGATCGCCAAGGGCCAGGCGGCGCTCAAGCGCGCCGACCAGCTGCGCGGCACCGGCGACCAAAAGCGCGCGGGCATGCTCGAGCAAACCGCGCTCGAATGGGCCCAAGCCGCCGAGCTGCTGGACAAGACGGCAGCCGCCGAGAAGCAGCTCGCCGAGCTGCAAGCTCATACGACCGAGCTCGAGACCAAAGTGTTCCGCGCTCAGGCGCTGGTCGAGCAAACCGTGGCGCGCCGCGCTCGCGCCGAAGAGGCGCTACGCAAGCTCGATGAAAAGGGAGCCAAGCCGTGAGCCTGCGCTTCGCATCGCTGCCCTGGCTGCTCGCCGGCTCCCTGTGTTTGCCCGCCCTTGTCGGCTGCGCCACTCCAGCGCGCCCGCAAGTGCTGAGCGAAGTCGACCGCACGCGCGAAGGCCGCTCGGTGGTCGAAGCCCGCAAGAATGCACCGCAAGCCTTCGCCCGAGCCGAGCTGCTGCGGCAGCGAGCCGAGCAAGCCTTCCAGGACGACGACCTCCCGGCCGCGCAAATCCTGGCCGAAAACGCGTTGGCTGCGTACCTCGCGGCGACGCTCGAAGCGCGCCTTACCCTGGCCGAGACACGCCTGGCGCAAGCCAAGTTGCTCGAAAAGCAACAGGCGGAGCGGCTCGCTCAGCTCGAGAGCGAAGAGCAGCGCGCATCGGCAGAAGCGGCCGATCTGGAGCTGCGGGTGAAAGTGGCGCGCGACGCCGAGCCGCTCGCCAAGAACGAGCCGGCCTCGCCGGAGCGTGAGAAGGCGCGCCGCGAAGCGGGCCGGGCCATCGTCACTCAAGGGTCGTTGCTGTGCGTGTCGGCTCGCCTCATCGAGCCGGGCCGCAGCGCGCTCGCGCCGCTCTTGGCCAAAGCCGACGAGCTACGCAAAAAGCTCGACAGCAACGCCCCCGCGCCTATCGACGACGCCACCGCGCTGCGCTCGGATTGTTTGCGCGAGCTCACGTTGGCGCGCCGTCCTCGAGCTCTGCAGAACCCGGCGCAGGGCGAGTCGGACGCGCTGCTCACCGAGCTCAGCCGTGCCGATTTCTTGCCGTTCCGTGACGACCGCGGCGTGGTGGTGGCACTGCATGCCCCGCGCGAGGGCGGCAAGCTCAGCAGCAGGGCCAGCGAGAAGCTGGGCGAGCTGGGTCGAGTCGCCAAGGCGCACCCCGAGTTCCCCGTCCTGGTCGTGAGCCACGACGCCCGCGTCGGCGCCAAAGACGACGGCCTGGCCAGCCAGGCCGCGGAGGCCCTCAAAACCGCGGGGGCCTCTCGCGTCGAGAGCCGCAGCGCCGGTAGCAGCACGCCGGTCGTGCCGCCGGAGCGGACGGGTGCGGCGGCTCGAAACGAACGCCTAGAGATCGTTTTTGTTTCGCCCGGCGGCTAGGGAGCCAGCGAGCTGGAGCCCCGCGCTCCAGCTCCACTGGATGCCGCTCCCGCGGAGCGGTATCAGCCCTACGGCTTTCCAAACCCAGCGTTGACGTTGGAACTCCTAGAGCGCAAGTTTGTCTAGAGCACGTCGTATCCCCTTGAAGGAGTACCGTGGCCCGAGACTCGCTATACGGAGAACGGATTATTTGGACAGGTCGTCCGAAGTCCGTTCGGCCGTCGGCGCTACTCCGAGCCCTTTCTGCGTTGTGCTTCGCCACCGCCGGCATCTCGTTGCTGTTCGCCGTGGTCATGTCGGTGGTGCTCCGAGTGACACCGGCCAGCACGCTGCTCTTCGCGTTCTGGACCACCACGTTGGGTATCGCGTTCCGCACGGTGCCGCGCGCGTTGATGGAGCGCGCTCGCTACGTCGTCACCGAGCACCACGTGGTCGTGCACTTTGGTCCTTTCCGCCGCAGCATCCAGCGCGGCTCCGTCAGCTTCGCGCGCATCTTCTGGGACGAGGACCAGCCCGACACGGGTGATCTGGAGCTGGTGCGCGCCGTTCCGACGGGCGCGCTGCGTCGCCGGCTGCTTCTCCGCCTGCCGGGCGTCGTCGCGCCCGACCGCGTCTGGGCCATCGTGCGCGGCGCCGAAGACGTCGCCCCGCTCGGCAGCGCCGAAATGCCCATCGGGCAACGGCTGGACCGGGGTGAGCGCGTGATCTGGTCGGCCCAACCGCGGCAGCAGCTGCGCGCCTATTTGCCGCAGGGCCAGCGCCAGTGGCTGTTGATGTCGATCTCCGGCTTCACCGTATTTTCAGGGATGGAAATGGTGTCGCGCGCGATCTCCGCGCTGGGCAAGGTCGCGCGTGGTGGCATCCCCTTCCTGTCGCCCAGCTTCTTGGCGCTGGCTGCGGCCATCTTCATGGCCGTCGCGCTGGTGCTCATCGTAGGCGGCTACATCGCGTACGATACCTTGATCCGCCCCGCCCAGCTCGTGGGGGATACCCGCTACCTCATCACCGACAAGCGCGTGCTCATCCAGCGCCGCGGCGAAGAGCTGCACGTCGATCGCTCCAAGATCGTGGACGTGATCGACGCGCCCGCCGGCGACGGCCTGAGCAACGTCTTCATGGTGCTGGACGGCCCGCAGGCGCGCGCGTTGGCGGCCAGCGGCGCCTTCGGAGAAATGCAGCGCAGCCCGCACCTGCGCCCCGTCTTCGAGGCGGTCGAAGACGCCGAGGGTGCTCGACGCGTGCTCGGCTCGGGCCCGGTGCTACCGCGCGCGGCTTGAGGCGGCGCGCGGCGCCGCGCGGTGCAGCCGCGAAAGGGCATCAAAACAGCGCTGGCGATGCCGCTCGGCGTTCTGCACGAAGCGATCTTTTGCGGGCTCTGCCAGCGCCAGGTATTGCTCCCAGCTCTCGAGCGCCGCGGCGTAGCGCTCCTCTTCGACGACGGTCTCGTCGGCCGCCTCGGCTTGCGCCATCGCCCCGAGCGCGCGGAAGTAGTGCACGTCGTATTCGGGTATCCAGCGTAGCGTCGGCAAGTCCAGCACGCTCTCGCTCTGCAAACCCGGCCCCGATAGCCGCACCGCCACACCGAGCGCGATGGCTTGCATGCCGGCCGGGTAGTCCCCGTTGCGCTCCAGCGCGACGCCCAGCCCGAAGTGCGAGAGCGCCACTACCACCGGACTCTGAGCCAGCCGCACCGCGGCGCGAAAGTCGGCAACAGCGTCGCCCAGGCGCCCCGAAAGCATGCGCGCCTTGCCGCGATTGCGGTAAATCGTGGCGCGGTCGTCGGGGTCGGACGCCAGAGCCAGCGCCGCCGTGTAGGCCTTGACCGCACGCTCCGACTCGCCCACCAGCATGTAAGAAAGGCCGAGATCGAACCAGCTCTCGCGCTTGAAATCCGAGGTCGGCAGCTGCCCGATCCCTCCCTCGATCAAGCGAGCGGCGTCGCGTTCTCGCCCCGCGGCGGCGTCGAGCAGCACACGCCCGAGCAGCACGGCTTGCCACGGGTCACGCTCGGCTCCGCCACTCAGCTCGAGCAGCGCGGCGCTCCCGAGCGACAGGTCGTGCAGCATTTCGGGCTCGAGGCGAGCCTCCGCGGCTTGCGCGAACAGCTGCTCGGCGCGACGACGCGCCTTGCTGCGCGCGAGGCTGCCCGGCTCACGCGTACGCTGCCACAGATTCGGCTCGGCATGCGCCAGCCCGGCCACTGACAACGCGGCTGCGAGCCAGGCTCCGCGCTGCCACAGCCTCACCGGCCCTCGCGACGTTTGGCCTTGGGGCTGGGGGTGCGTGTGCGCGGGCGCGTCGCGATTTTGCCGACGCTCGTCTTACCGAGCGCGGTCTTGGCCAGCGCCTCGTAGTGCTGCTTGGAAGCTTCGGGTTGGCTCGCTTCCAGCGCCAGACCCATCACCGCGTGAAAAACACCGCTCGGCAACCACACGTATTGGGGCGTTTCGAAGCTCGAAAGCGCGTCCAAGTCGCCGATTTCCGCCAGCGCGCCTTGCCCTTCTGCCTCGCGCCCCGACGAGACCCACGCCACCGCCGTGAGCGCCGCGCACAGCCCGCCGAAGCCGCTGCCTGCCGCGCGCCGCCGCGCTTCGCGCAGGTAGGCGAGCACGTCGTCGATCGGGGCGCTGCCCTCGGCCAGGAGCGCGCTCGCTATCTCGAGGTATGCGACGGTTTGTTGGCGGCGCTCGGCGAGCAGCGCCGCACGACTGCCAAGCATCCGGTAAAAGCGCGCCGCGTTCGCCAAGTCTTGCTGCGAAAGCGCAGCGCGCCCACCGTCGAGCAGCGCGGCCGGATCCGAAACCTTGCTCACGTCCGCCGTGAGCAGTGGCAACAGCTCGCGCAGCGCCGTCTCGCCGTCGCCCAGGCGCAGGCTCGCGCGTCCGTGCAGCACGCGCGCTTCCGCAAAGTCGGGCGCCTCTTTGACCAGCGCATCGGCACGCTCACGGGCCTTTTCAGGTGCGCGCTCCAGCAGGGCCTGAGCGCGCGAAAGCTCGCGGCAGCGGCGCGAAACGAGCGCTTGCCGTGACAGCTCCCACAAGCCGGGCGAGCCCTGGCAGGCTGCCGGACGCGGGCTTTGCGCTGCCCAAGCCACGGGTCGGGGCGACACGCTCGCCGATCGCGATTGCATCGCGACCACGAGCGGCAGCGCCCAGACCAGACTCACGGCGCCGCTGCTCTCCCGACGAAGGGATTGTGCAGCACGATGGTCTCGCTGCGGCGCGGACCGACGCTGAGCAGGTACAGCGGCACTTTGGCGGCCTCTTCCAAGAAGCGTACGTAGGTGCGCGCGGCCTTGGGCAGCTCGTCGAGCACGCGCACGCCGTCGAGCTTCTCGGTCCAGCCCTGCATCTCCACGTATACCGGCTTCACGACGCCCGGCACGTCCAGGTAGTCGATCGGGAACTCTTCCGTGCGGCCTTCCGGCGTGTCGTAGGCGGTGCACACCAAGATGCGCGACAAGCCGGTGAGCACGTCGAGCTTGGTGAGCGCCAGGCCGTCGATGCCGTTGACGCGCGCGGCGTAGCGCAGAGCCGGCAAATCCAGCCAACCCGTGCGGCGCGGGCGGCCGGTAACGGAGCCGAACTCGGCGCCGACCTCGCGCAGGTGCTGGCCGTCTCCGTCGTTGAGCTCCGTGGGGAACGGGCCAGAGCCGACGCGCGTCGCGTAAGCCTTGGTGATGCCGAGCACCGACGAGATGCGGTTCGGACCGATGCCGGTACCGATCGAGGCGCCACCGGCGACGGCCGAGCTGGAGGTGACGAATGGGTAGGTGCCGTGGTCGATGTCGAGCAGCGTGCCCTGCGCGCCTTCGAGCATCACGCGCTTGCCTTCGCGGATCGCCTGATCGGTGATTTGCGAGGTGTTGGCGAGCAGCGCCACGATGCGCGCCGTCGTCGTCTCGAGCTTCTTCAGGATCTCTTCGGCCGACGGTACCTCACCGCCCAGGTGTTTGATGGTGGGGGCCCACGCCGCGAGCGCCGCACGCACTCGTTCACCGAGCCGGACGGGGTCGCGCAGGTCGCCGGCGCGCACGCCGGTGCGGCGCGCCTTGTCTTCGTAGGCCGGGCCGATGCCCTTCTTGGTGGTGCCGATGCCGCCGGGTGCGGCCTCGCGCAGGGTATCGACCAGGATGTGGTACGGCAGGATCAGGTGGGCGCGGTCCGAGACGCACAGGCGCTTTTCGAGATCGGTGTGGCCACGACGCTTCAGCTCGTCGACCTCGCCCAGCAGCACGTCGGGATCGATGACCATGCCCTGCGCCAACACGCAGCGGGTTTGCGGACGCAAGATGCCACTCGGCAGGAGCCTGACCACGAGCTTGTCGTCTCCGACCACCAGCGTGTGCCCGGCATTGGGTCCACCGGCGTAGCGCACGACCACCTCGGCGAACTCCGTGTAGATATCGACGATCTTGCCTTTGCCTTCGTCGCCCCACTGGGCGCCCACGATCACGACACACGACATGCTGACACCGCTTCTTCGGTTTGGGACTGAGACTCAGTCGAGGAACTAGAGGAGCTTACCCGACCAGGACGCGAGCCAGCGCGGCGGCGTCGAGCGGAGCGCGTTGCTCCAAAAGGTCGGTCACGGAGGTCACCACTGCCTCGTCTGCGGTGGCGCTCACCCAGTGCGTGTACCGCCACACCTTGGCGTACGCCAGCGGATCCTGCTCGGGGCCGACCACGCAGCGCACGCCGCGCGCGCGCAGCGCCGGCGCCAGGCCTGCAGCAGCGCCCGTGAGTAGCGCTCGGGGCGGATTTTCAGTGCCCAGCGCGTCTCCGAGCGCCCACACCAGGTCGTCCAGACCGAACGCGAAGCCGAAGGCCGGCAGCGGCCGACCGAAGCCCTCGAGCAGACCATCGTAACGGCCGCCGGAAGCCACGGGCACGCCGGGGCCGTGGGCATGAAGCTGAAATGTAGTGCCAGTGTAATAAGCGAAGTGGCGTGTCTCTCCGAGGTCCACGACGAGCGAGGGCGCCAAGGCGCGGTTCTCGACATCGAGCACGACGCGCGACAGCTCCTCCAGCGCCGCAGCGGCGCGGGTGCCGCCCAGCACCGAGCGCGCGGCCTCGAGGACCTCGGGGCCGCCGTGGAGCTCGCCGAGAGCGGCCAGCGCCTCCCGCTCTTTTTGCGGGAGGCCGGCGGCGGCGGCGGCGCGCGCCAGCTCCGTTTTGTCTTTGAGATGCAGCGCTTCGACAGCGGCGCGTTGCCGCACGGGCTCTATCCCTTCGAGTAGCGCGAACGCGATGCGCGCGTGCCCGAGATCGAGCACGAAGTCGTTCAGGCCGACGGCGCGCGCGGCCGCACAGGCGGTCTCGAGCGCCTCGAGATCGCCTTGCGGCCCCTGCAGACCAATCAGCTCGATGCCGGCCTGGAAGATTTGGCGGTGGCGCCGCGCACGCTCGCGTCGGCGGCGCAGCACCGAGCCCTGGTACGACAAGCGAATCGGCGGCGTGGCCTGCGCCAAACGAGTCGCGACCACGCGGGCGAGCTGCGGGGTCATGTCCGGCCGCAGCGCGACGACCTCACCCGTCTCGGGCTCGACGAAGCGCAGTACCTCTTCGGGCTCCAAAGAGCCGAGGCCCCGCTCGAGCACGCTCTCGTACTCGAAGACCGGCAGCGTCACGAGCTCGTAGCCGTAGAGCTCGAAGCTGCCGAGCAGGCGCCGCGCCAGCTCGGCAAGACGCCGCGCGTCAGGCGGTAAGAAGTCGCGCATGCCCGACGGCAAGGGATGGGCGGTCGAAGGGACGTTGGACATTCGGGCAGGGGCTTTGAAGCCGGCGGAGCCTAGCTGATTCGTGGTACATGTGCAGCCCCATGAGCGACCCGGCCCACACCACTGCCCATTCACCGCGGGAGCCCGCCGCGGTCGACGTGAACGAGCGCGGCTCGGACAAAAGCGGCGCGCCCATCAGCATGAATCGTCGCTTGTTCATGCAGCTTTTGGGCTTCGAGTGCGACGAGCCGGGCAAGCTCATCCCGGAGCTCGGCAAGGCCCTGCGCGACCACAACGTGCCCAGCGTGATTTACGAGGACGTGAACCACCCCCGAGGCTTGGCCCTGCTCACCTTCAGCGAGGACCCGGCGGACTTCACGACGCGGGTCCGTCCCATCTTGGGCAGCGGCGTGCTGGCCAACCTGCGTCCCCGCCCCGAGCTCAGCATGCTGGGCCGCACCTACTCGACCGGCTTCGAGCAAGATCTGGAGTTTTGGTTGCTGAGCCGCCCGCGCGAGACGGTGCTCAACGAGGCCTGGCCCTGGGCCATCTGGTACCCGCTGCGCCGTGTCGGCCCGTTCGAACGGCTGGACCCACGCGAGCGCGGCCAGATCATGCGCGAGCACGGCGGCATCGGTAAGCAGTACGGCATGCAAGACTTGGCGCACGACGTGCGGCTCGCCTGCCACGGTCTGGACCAGGCCGACAACGACTTCGTCATCGGCTTGATCGGCAAAGAGCTGCACCCGCTGTCGCACGTGGTGCAGGCCATGCGCCAGACCCGGCAGACAGCCGAGTTCATGGACAAGATGGGGCCCTTCTTCGTCGGCCGCGCCGTGTTCAGGAACGCAGGGTGAGCGCGCCAGGTCGTAAGGTCAGCGGCGTCGTCTTCGATCTCGACGGCACGCTCGTCGATTCGCGTCGTGACATTGCTGAAGCCGCAAACCACGCGCTGCAAAGAGCGGGTCTCGCGCCCTTGCCGCACCCCGAGCTCGAGTCTTACGTGGGAGACGGCGCGCCCCTGCTCATGGCGCGTGCCGCGCGCGTTGACGTAAAAGATCCAAAGACCGCGCAGATGGTCGCGGATTTTCTGGATTATTACGCGGCGCATCCGATCGACCACACGAGCGTGATGCCGGGCGCGCTCGACGCGCTCGACGCGCTCGCCGCCTACGCGCTCGGCGTCTGCACCAACAAGCCCCGCCGCACTTCGGTGGCGGTGCTGAAGGGGCTCGGGCTCGAAACACGCTTCAAAGGCGTGGTCGCAGGCGACGATTTACCACAGCGCAAACCCGATCCTGCCATGGTGCACGAGACCGCGCGCCGCCTCGGTGTCTCGGTGACTCAGGTCGTGATGGTGGGCGACGGCCCACAAGACGTGCTCTCGGGGCGGGCCGCCGGCGCGCTCACGGTCGGCGTCAAGGGCGGCATTCAGGCGCTCGAGCGCCTGGCCGCCTCCGAGCCAGACCTGATCATCGACACGCTCGCCGAGCTGCCGGCCGCGATCGCGGCGTTATCGCGACGCTGAGCGCTAGCCGGCCAGCGCGTGATAGGCGGCGCTCAGCTCGGCGAAGCGCGAGAGCAGGCGCGCGCGCTCGCTCGGGTCCGCGTTCGGAAAGCGATCCGGATGCAGGCGCAACGCCAGGCGCCGGAATGCCTGCTGAATCGCCGAGCGATCAGCGCCGGGTAACAAGCCGAGCGTGGCGTACGCGCGGCTCCGCGCGCCGTGCGGCGCCGGCTGGCTCGTTCGTGCGCGGCTACTGCCGCTACTGCTCGCGCGCGGCGGCGGCGCCTCCGGCGTACGCGCCCGGGGGCGGGCCCGCGGACGGCCGTGCAAGAACTCCCCGGGCGCGAGCGGCACCTGGTGCGCGTCGTGAGGCCGCGGGATGCGAAACGCCAGCTGCGCGTCCTTGATTTGAAACAGCGCGTCGAGCTTGTGCCGGAGCTGACGGCGTAGGCCGGCGCTCACCAGATCACCGTTGGCAAATCCTTCTTCGATCAAGATCTCGCCAGCGCGACGGCTCGGCGACTCGAGCAGCCGCCGCGCCAGGCGCGCCAGCGCACGCGCGCCCAAGAAGCCCTGCCCGGCGAGCAAATCGCCGAGGCGCTGCCGGTACAGGTCCGTCTGGATCTGCGTGATCATACCCTGCGTCCAGTACACGCGGTGGGTCACGCCGCGATCCTCGCTCAGCTCGAGCACGCCGGACGCCTGCGAGCGATGCAGTGCGCCCAGCACGTCGCCGAGCGTGGTCAGCCGAAGCCTGCCAGGGAGCTGCATTCCTTGCGGCTATCAAGAACCGGCCTTTTCGGGCAAATTTCGGGCGCTCGCAGCGTCAGGAGCCGACACGAATCTCGGCCTGCACGTCATGCGTCTCGGGGTGACACCGCTCGGTTCCGCCGGCGCCGCGACAGACCACGGCGCGCGCTCGCACCGTCACCTGCCCCACGCCACTTTGCGCCGCCACGAACGCCAGGCTCAGCTTGCGCGTCGAGGCCTGCGCATCGAGCGAACGCTCCGGCGTGACGCGCGAGCGTAGCGGCTTGACGAAAGCCGGCGTCGCCGTCACCAGTGCGTCGGCCCAGGTCAGCCGAGCGCCCTCGCGCGCCGCGAATTTCAGCTCGCACAGTACACGCCCCGGCGCCGCCTCGGGTCGACAGCTCAGCTCCGCGCTCATCTCCGCCGTGTCCGCCGACGCCAGGCTCGTGAGCGCGAGCGCGAGCCCGCACGCCAGTAAGCCGAGCGGCTGCCCCTTCACGCCGCCCGCCTTCCGTTAGTCGACGTGAGGCGGGGCATAGAAATCCACCAACTTGATGGGCGTGGGCGAAAGCAGCGCAGAAATGCTCGATCTGGGCCCACGCGGGTCGCCCGCGATCTGAAAATCCGTCGCCGGATCGACCTCGATCGTAACGGCGTCGACCAAAAAGTCGCTCACCTCTTCCGGATTTTCGTACTCACCGCGCCAAATCTCGCTGAAGTTTTTGACGAAGCTGACCGGACCGATGGTGGCGATGCGCAGGTTCATGCGATCCGTCCGCTCTTCGGCGAACGGGAACATGCGAAAACCGTAGCCGTAATACGGGATGGTCGACAGCGCCGCGATGCGCATCGGGCCTTCGTACATGATCTGCCCGGTTTGGATGGGGGGCCCGATGATGCTTCCCTTCGGTCCTAACCGATAGGCCTCGGCCCCGTCATTGCGCACTCGGCAGTGCGGCATCTTGAGGCCAAAGAAGCGCGGGATGCTGCGCGTGGTGGCCGCCAAGACGTAGCTGAGCGGGCCCGGCGCGACACGGCGCAGCGGCGTCTTCAGGAGCGCGCCCTTCACCTTGCCGTAGTCGGCCAAAACCAGCGCGTCTGCGCCCAGCCCGCAAAAAGGCGCGATGAAGCCTTCTACCTCGATCAGCCGCATGGAACGGCTGCCCGCATCTTCGATCAGGCGGCGAATGTCGGCCTGCAGCTCGTGCTTGTCCGCGCCTTGTGCGCCCACCACCCAGGCCAGCGAGTTACCGGTGCCCAGCTTGAGCAGGCCGAAGCGCGGGTACGGCTTGCCGCAGCGCCGAGCTTCGTGAACCACTTCGGTAACCATGACGGTGAAGGTGCCGTCGCCGCCGCCCGTGAGCACGGTGCCGTAGCCACGCGCGACGAGCGTCTTGGCGATGTGACGCGCGTCCGACAGCTTGCGCGACACGAAGAGATCGCCGCCGCTCAAGATCTGGTCGAGCGTCGAGATCACGTCCGCGGTCGCGTTCTTGGCGTTGCCGTTGACGACCACGGCGATGCGTTGCTCGAGTGGTCCGCTCGCGGCGGGATCGCTGGGACGTTCTGCGCTGTAGGGAGAGCTCATCGAAATTCGGAAAACTCTCGCAGGTATAATACGCTTCGAGGGTTAGGAGCCGATCCGCCTCGCCGGCAGGGTCGGGAAGGCCGCGGCAATGCCCAAAAACAAGCTCAAATCTTCGGCAAAGGCCAGCATTTCTCGCAAGTCGGTCGCCCCCCCGCCCGCCTCGCGCAAGTCCGTGGCGCCGGCCGCGCCCCGCAAGTCGGTGGCCCCAGCCGCGCGCAAGTCAGTCGCCCCGGCCGCTCGGAAGTCGGTCGCCCCGGGTGCCCGCAAGTCCGCGGCGCCGCCGGCTCGCAAGTCGGTCATCCCGCCGCCTCCGAAGGTACCGCGCAAGTTCGGCCTGCGCGGCGCGGCTCCTTGGGCCCTGCGTCACGCCGAGCGCCAGGCGGCCGAGGCCGCGCGGCGCAACCGTGAGCCTCCGAAGCCGGGCAGCGCGCGGGCCACGCTGCGCACTCCGCAAGAGGCCGATCGCATCAAGGCATCCATCGGCGAGCTGCACGGCTTGATCCAAAAGCTCCGCAGCTTGCAGAAGAACCTCAACGACGGCTTCTTCGAGCTGGGCGCGATCTTGGCCGACATCGAGGCGCGGCGGCTTCACGAGGCGAAGGGCTACTCGAACATCGAAACCTTCAGCGAGCGTGAGCTCGGCATCGGCAAGGGCCTCTCGGCCAAGCTCGTGCGAATTCCCACACTGTTCCAGCCCGCCGCGGCCAAGGCTCTCAAGCTCGACGCCCTGGTACGGGCCATCGACGCCATCGACCAGGCGCCCCAGGCCGCCGCCAGCCGGGTGGCTAAGCTGCCGCTGAAGCCTCCGCGCTGAGATTTGGGGGTCGAACGCCCCCATTTGCGGAGGCCGCGTTTCGCTTCTAGAACACGGCCCCCGTGAAGTTCATCGACGAGTGCACCCTGACCGTTCACGCCGGCAACGGCGGCAACGGCTGCGCAGCCTTCAGGCGCGAGAAGTTCGTGCCGTTCGGCGGCCCCGCCGGAGGTGACGGTGGCCGCGGTGGCGACGTGGTGCTGGTCGCCGACTCCGGCGTGAACACGCTCTACGAGCTCACCCACCTCACGACCGTGCGCGCGGCTCACGGTGGCCCGGGGCAAGGCAAAGACTGCTACGGGCGCGGTGGCGTGGACTCCGAGCTGCGCATTCCGGTCGGCACGGCGGTGTTCGACGTCGACACGCACGAAAAGCTGTGCGAGCTCATTCGCCCCGGCGAGCGCTTCGTCGTGGCGAGCGGCGGCAAGGGCGGGCGCGGCAACAAGCACTTCGCGACGCCTACCGATCGCGCCCCACGCAAGTTCGAGCGCGGTGAGCCAGGCCAGGTGCGCCAGCTGCGCCTCGAGCTGCGCGTGATGGCCGACGTCGGCCTGCTCGGCTTTCCCAACGTCGGTAAGAGCACGCTGATCAGCGCCGTTTCTCGTGCGCGCCCCAAGGTCGCCGACTATCCGTTCACCACGCTGGTGCCGCACCTCGGCGTCGTCACCATCGGCGACTCACGCTCGGGGCTCGGGCGCAGCTTCGTGATCGCGGACATTCCCGGCTTGATTCCCGGTGCGAGTGAGGGCGCCGGTCTCGGCATCCGATTCCTGCGCCACCTGGAGCGCACGCGCGTGCTGCTGCACCTCATCGCCCTGGCGGACGAACCGGGGCGCAACCCCATCGACGACTATCACGTGATTCGTCGCGAGCTCTTGAAGTTCAACCCCGACCTCGCCGGCCGCCCCGAAGTCGTGGCGCTCACCAAGGCCGATCTCCCCGACACACTCGAAGCCTATCCGGCGCTCGTCGATGATTTCAAAAAGCTCAACGTCGACCTGCGCCTCGTCAGCGCCGCTACCCACAGCGGACTCGACGAGCTCATGCAAGAGCTCAGCGAGAAGCTGTTCATCTAGCCGCACGCCGCTGAGCGACCCGAGATTTTTTCACAGGGAGATCGGGAGATCGGGAGCTGTGCGAGGAAGAATTTTTGGGTTTTGTTGTGCGCAACTCTGTTCGAAGACTGCGCAGTCCCCGGGCGGCGTCGCCCGCCTCGAACACTAAAAAACTCGCACGACTCCTGATCTCCCGATCTCCCTGTGAAAAATCTGGGAGCCGCTCAATGACGTGCGAAGGCGTTAGCCTTCGGCGGCGGGGTTGAAGTCGTCGAGATCATCGAAGTTGTATTCGTCCGCTGCGAGGTTGTCGAAGCGGGTGAACTCGCCGGTGAACTTGACCATGACCTTACCGGTCGGGCCGTTACGTTGCTTGGCGATGATGAGCTCGGCGACGCCTTTGTCGGGGCTGTCGCGGAAGTAGTACTCGTCGCGGTAGACGAAGATGATGGTGTCTGCGTCCTGCTCGATGGCGCCTGACTCGCGCAAGTCGGAGAGCTGCGGGCGCTTGTCCTTGGCGTTACGAGTTTCCACCGCGCGGTTGAGCTGCGAGAGGGCGATGACCGGCACCTTCATCTCTTTGGCGAGCCCCTTTAGACCGCGGGACAGCTCGCTGATCTCTTGCTCGCGACTGCCCGCGTCTTTGCGGCCCTGCATCAGCTGCAAGTAGTCGATGACGACCAGGCCGAGCTTCTTCGCCGGCAAGCTGCTGTCGCCCCCGCGCGCGATTTCCGCCTGCAAGCGGCGGATCTTGGCGCGCAGATCCAGCAGAGTGAGGGCCGGCGTGTCGTCGAGCCAGAGCGGCAGACGACCGAGCCGAGCCGCCGAATCGGTCAGCATGTTCCAGTCTTCGCGCTGCATGCGACCGCTGCGGATCTTCTGCATGTCGACGCGCGCCTCGGACGAGAGCAGACGAGCCGCCAGCTGCTCGCGCGGCATTTCCAGCGAGCAGAACAGCACGCCATAGCCCGGCTCCTCGACGGGCGCCTCCATGTATGGCTCGTTCTCGCCGCTCACTTCTAGCTGTTTCGGGCGCGCCACGTTGATGGCCAAATTCAGCGCGAACGACGTCTTGCCCATACCGGGGCGCGCCGCCAAGATGTACAAGTCACCGGCGTGCAGACCGCTGCACTGCTTGTCGAACATCGTGAAGCCGCTCTCGATGCCGGTGATGCCGCCGCCGCGTTGTGCTGCGTCGGCGAGGATCTTGAAGGCACCCTTCACGGCGTCCTTCAGCGGTACGATGGTCGAGTTCTCCGGGATGCGCGCGATATCGAACACGGCCTGCTCGGCCTGATCGATGAAGCCCTGCACGTCGCCGTAGTCCCCATAGCCTTCGGCCGAGAAGCGTTGGCAGGTGGAGATGAGCTGGCGAATGCGCCATTTCTCGCGGATGACCTTGGCGTGCGCCTCGACGTGCGCCACGGCAGGCGTCGCGTCCGACAGCTGCGCCAGGTAGGGCGAGCCGCCGACTTGCTGCAGCCGTCCCTTGTCGCGCAGGTAGCCGGCAACCGATACGATGTCGACCGGCCTGCCGCTGCTGGTCAGGTCGACGACCGCCTCGTAAATGCGTCGATTGGCGTCAGCATAGAAGTGCTGTGGATGCAGGATTTCTTGAACGCGATCGAACGCGTCGACGTCGAGCAAGATGGCGCTCAAGACGGCGGCTTCGGCGTCGAGATCGCTGGGCGGGACACGGCCACCGGACTCCGGGACCGCTCGAATGTGCTCGACCGCGTTGCTCATGGTTGTCCCCAGTTTACCAGCACTGAACAACCGCGCAGCAGCACCCAGTTACTGGTCCGTAAACGCATGAAATGCCCAAAGAATCCCCCGCTCAGCCGCATGTTCTCCACTGGATCCTCCAGACCTTGTGCACAGCTTCGAGCCCGAAATGCAGGAAACCCCGGAAGCCGCTCAGGCATCCGGGGTTTCGCTACGGGCCGACACTCTCACGAGTGACGGCGCCGTGTCAACGCCGTCTTACTGCTCTGTACTCGTAGCGTTGGGGCTGATGCCCCAACGCCTCCAGCAGCAAAGTCGTGTCTTCACTTCTTCGCGGTCACGTTGACTTTGAGCGTCGCGGAGACGCTCGCGTGCAACTTGATCGGAACCTCGAAGGAGCCGATCGACTTGATCGGGTCCGCGAGCACGATCTTCTTGCGGTCGAGCTTCACGCCCGCCTTGGCGAAGGCGTCTTCGATGTCTTTGGTCGTCACCGACCCGTACATCTTACCTTCGTCACCTACGGCGCGCTCGATGCTCACGCTCGCGCTGCCGAGCTGCGCGGCGGCAGCGTTGGCTTGCTCGAGCTCGAGCTTGGCTTGCGCCGCGACCTGACGCTTCAGGTCCTCGACGCGCGCCAGGTTACCAGCGGTAGCCGGCACGGCCAGGCCGCGCGGCAACAAGAAGTTGCGCGCGAAACCCGGGCGCACCTTCACCACTTCGCCACCGGAGCCGAGGCTCGGCACGTCGTTCTTCAGCAAAACCTTGATCTGAGTCGCCATGATGGTCTCCCTCAGTCGTTGGAGGTGAAGGGCAAGAGCGCGATGTTGCGCGCGCGCTTGACGGCCAGCTGGACGCTGCGCTGGTGCTTCGCGCACAGGCCAGAGATGCGGCGCGGCACGATCTTGCCGCGCTCGGTCACGAAGTAGCGAAGCGCCTGCGGATCCTTGTAATCCACCGGCACGGCGTCGTCGGAGCAGTAGGTGCAGCCACGACGGCGCGGGCGGCGCCCACCGTTGGCCAGGCCTTCGTTGTCGCCGCGCATGTCGCGATCGGCACCGCGGTCTCGGGTTTGCTCTCTCATTGTGCGTCCTCCGAGTTATCGGCGAGGGGGTTCTCGTAGTCCTCTTCGTCCGGCGGCAGGTCGTCGCGCGAGCTGCGCTCGGGGCCACCCTCGAACCCGAGCTTGCGCTCGATGGTTTCTTCGACCTCGTCCTCACCCGGCAGCTCGACGGCCTCGAACTTGAGCGCCTCGGCGTCGACGGTGAGCGTGTTGGCGTCGACGTCGTCGCGCACCTGCACGGTCTGGTACTTGAGCACGTCGTCGAGCATGCGCAGGTTGCGCTCGACCTCGGCCACGGCACCGCCGCCGCCAACGTACTTCACGTAGACGTACACGCCGCGCTTCGCCTTCTTCACCGCGTAAGCCAGCTGGCGACGACCCCAGTTTTCGATGGTCGTCAGCTTGCCGCCCTCGCGGGTCACGGCCTCGCCCATGCGCTGGGCGATCTTCTCTTGGCTGTCCTTCGCGACGTCGGGGCGAAGGACATAGATGGTTTCGTATTCGCGGGCGTGTACGCCCGCTGCTTGTGCTGCCATGGTGTTCCTTTTGGACTAGGGGCCCCAGGTCAAAGCCTGGAGCAAGGACTTGCCCGGTTTTCGAACGGGTCCGCCGCTGAGCGGCCCGTAGGCGGGCGGGGTTGCCGGTGGCTTTCGCTACCGGCTCAGCGCGCAGGCCGCTGATTGATTCGGTTCATCGCTTTGTCGAGCCCGAGGCTCAGCAGGAGCGAGACCGCCTCGACGGCTTTGCCGAGCATCGTTTCGACGACCGGCAGCTCCGAAGAGGGGAAGGCTTGTAGCACGAAATCTGCCGGGTCACCCCGAAAGTCGGGGGGCGGGCGGCCAATTCCGAGCCGAATTCTGACGTAGTCCGGGCCGAGCGCGCTCGTGACGGAGCGGATGCCGCGATTGCCGCCGTCTCCCCCGCCCTTTTTGAGGCGGACGTCGGCCAATGGCAGGTCCAGGTCGTCGTGCGCGACCATCAGCTCGCTCGGCTTGATCTTGTAAAAGGCGCAGGCCGCCTGAACGCTGCGACCCGACTCGTTCATGAAGGTCTGCGGCCTGAGCAGGAGCACCTCTTCGCCTTCGAGCGTGGCGCTCGCGACCTCGCCGTGAAATCGGTCGCGAAAAGCGGACCCAGCGAGCCCGCACTTGCGTGCGAGCTCGTCGACCAAGCGAAAGCCGAGGTTGTGGCGGGTCGCCTGATAACGGGGGCCGGGATTACCAAGTCCCGCTATCAGGCGCATCGCTGGTTACTTCTTCTCGGGAGCCTTGGCCGGAGCCGCCGCACCAGCAGCCGGAGCCGCCGCCGCGCCAGCAGCCGGGGCCGCACCAGCACCCGGGGTCGCCGTCTCTTCCTCGCGCACGATTTCGTGAACGATGGCGGCGATCGTCTGCTCGGCGGGGAGGCGCACGGTCACGCCTTCCGGCAAGGCCAGATCCTTGGGGGCCACGTGGCCGTCCAGATCCAGGTTCGTAACGTCGTGGACGATCTTGACCGGGATGTTGTTCGGCAGCGCGCGGATCGGCAGCTTGCGGAACACCTGGCGCAAGACGCCGCCCTTGATCACACCGACCGGCTTGCCCGGCAACTCGAGCGGCACTTCTACGTCCACCGGCTGATCGAGGTGGATCTGCACGAAGTCCGCGTGCAAGAGCTGACGAGACACGGGGTGATACTGGTAGTCGCGGAGCAGGACGGTCAGCTTGTCCTTACCTTCGATGTCGAGCTCGATGACGTTGTTGTTGCCCCAGGCGCTCACGAGCACCGTCTTGACGGACTCCGGCGACACGGCCAACGCTTGAGCCGGCAACTGCTTGCCATAAGCGACCGCCGGAATTTTTCCGGCTGCGCGCAAGCGGCTGGCGACACCCTTGCCGCTTTCGCTGCGGCGGTTGGCACTGACTTTGATCGATTCCATTGCTTTTTTACCTTTGGTGGTTCAGCGGGGAAACCGCCCACCCACCGCTATTGAGCTCGCTCAAACGAAGAGCGAGCTCACTGAATCACTGTTGTGGATGCGCCGGATCGCCTCGCCGAGCAGGCGTGCGATCGAGATGTAGCGAATCTTCTTGCTGGCGCGAGTTTCGGGCGAAGGCGCGATCGAGTTGGTGACCACCACCTGCTCGAGCGGTGACTCCTCGATACGTTGCACTGCGGGGCCGCTCAAGACACCGTGTGTGGCGCAGGCGAACACGCGACGCGCGCCGCCGTTCATCACGGCGCGGGCGGCGTTGCAGAGCGTGCCGGCCGTGTCGATCAGGTCGTCGACGATGATGCAGTCCTTGTCGCGCACGTCGCCGATCAGGTGCATGACCTCGCTGACGTTGGCGCGCTCACGGCGCTTATCGATGATGGCGAGCGAGGCGCCCAAGCGCTTGGAGTAGGCGCGCGTGCGCTCGACACCGCCCGCGTCCGGAGAGACGAAGACCGTGTTCGCGTCGAACGTGTGCTCCAGGTAGTCCGACAGGAACACCGGCAGCGCGTACAAGTGGTCGAACGGAATGTTGAAAAATCCCTGAATTTGCCCGGCGTGCAGGTCGACCGAGACCACGCGCGAGACGCCTGCCGCCACCAGCAAGTCGGCCACGAGCTTGGAGGTGATGGGCGTGCGGGGCGCCACCTTGCGATCTTGGCGCGCGTAACCGTAATAAGGAATGACGGCGGTGACGGAGGCAGCGGAAGCGCGACGGAGCGCGTCGCACATGATGAGCAGCTCCATCAGGTTATCGTTCACCGGCGAGGAAGTCGGCTGCACGATGTAGACGTCGAGCCCGCGCACGTTCTCACGGATCTCGCAGAAGGTCTCGGCGTCGCTGAAACGGGACACGCGCGCCTCACCGAGCGGAGTATCGAGAACCTTCGCGATCTCGCTCGCCAGCTCCGGATTCGCGTTCCCGGTGAAGATGCAGACTCTCTTGACCGCCAAGGCTTGCTACCTGCCGCGTAACCCCGCGAAAGTACGAGGTTACTTCTAAGCCCGGGGGGCTCGGGGCGGCGGAGAACTAGCAGTCACCCAGCGCTCTGTCAACGCTCGGGCCGAACGGCCACGCAGCGTCAGCGGTAGGGATTTCTCAAGTCCACGTCATCCGAAGACTTTTTCTTCTTCGGGCGCGGCGCGGGAGCCACGGTAGCTCCGCCGCCCCGTGGGGCGACGACTACGGGTGCCGCCGCGGGGGCAGCGGGTGCTGCCGGAGCAGCCGTCGCCGCCGACGCCGTGGCCGGAGCCGAGAGCGTGGGCTCTGCCATCGGGGCCGGTGCTGCCGCGGGGGTCGGCTTTTGCTCGACCGGCGGCGGGGTGGCGGCAGTGCCGACGTTTTGAGCCGAGCGCGTCAGGAGGAAGCCGCCCCCACCGAGCAGGCCGATCAGCAGGAGCGCGCCCAACACGAGCGGTACGCGCGAGCGCTTGGGCTGCTGCACCGTGGAGAGCGAGCCGGTCACGCCGCTGCGCGACGCTTCCATGAAGCCCGGGATCGACATGGATGCGGCCGAGACGCTGGAAGACGGAATCACCCCCGAGGGTAGCTCCGTCATGGCGTTGCCGGTGGGCTCGCTGTGCGCCAGCCACGCGCGCACGTTGTCGCGCTGCTGCGAGATCTCCTGCCCCATCACCTCGTTGACGTAGGCGGCGAGCTCGCGCGGGCTGGCGACCTTGTCCTTCAGGGCGGCGGCGGCCTCGAGCGCGTCGGCGAAGGCCGCGCAAGTCGGGTAGCGCTTGTCACGGTCGCGCTCGAGCGCGCGCATCACGACGCCGCTCACTTCTTTGCTGACCTGTGGCGTGACCTGGAACAGCAGCGGCACGGGCTCGGCGATCACCCGCGAAAGCGTGGCGGCCTCGTTCTCCGCCTTGAACAGACGCTTCTGCGCCAGCGCTTCCCAAATCACGATGCCGGACGAGAACACGTCGGCGCGGCGATCCAGCTCTTCCGTACCGGCGGCTTGCTCGGGCGCCATGTAGGCGATCTTGCCCTTGAGCTGCCCGACGCGCGTGGCCGTGAGTCGGCTGGCGGCGCGCGCGACGCCGAAGTCCGTAATGCGCGCGATGCCGTCTTGCCCGACCAGCACGTTTTGCGGCGACACGTCGCGGTGCACCAGATTGACGGGCTGGTTGTGGTCGTCGTGCAAGTCGTGGGCGGCGTTGAGACCGCTCAGCATGTCGATCGCGATGCGCAGCGCGATCGAGACCGGCAGCTTCTTGCCGCTGCTGGCGGCGCGCGCGAGCAAACGCGCCAGCGTGTCGCCCTCGATATACTCCATCACCAGGTAGTAACCGACCTGGCTGGCCCCCACCTCGAGGATGGGCACCACGTTCGGGTGATGGATGCGCGCGGCGATGCGCGCTTCGTCGAGGAACATCTCGACGAACTCTTTTTCGCCGGCCAGATGCGGATGCAGGCGCTTCATTGCGACGAAGCGCTGGAAGCCACCCATACCGGTGAGGCGAGCCAGGTACACGGTGGCCATGCCACCGGACGCAATTTCGCCCATTAGCTCGTAGCGATCGACGCGCTGTCGGCCTGCGCCGGGATCGAAGAGCTTGGCCGCCACCTCCGCCTCAGAACCTTCCGACAGCTTGCAAGCCGCCGCCGTCGTACGAAGCCCACGGCGCAACGGCAACGCGCGGGCGGAACAGCTTTCCGGACTCGGCAGCAGGCGCGGGCTTGTCGCTCTTGCCGCCGCTCCAATCGACGGCGAACACCGCCAGCGCCAGGGTTGCAGCGCCGGCCACGGCAGTCCCAGCGATCAGCCAGTTGGTGCGCGTCTGCTTACCGTGCCCTTCGTCGTAGAGCGATTGGCAGTCGGGCAGCTTGGCGTCGCAGTGTTCCTTGACCTTGTCTTGGCCCGGGTTGTTCATGGTATCGAGCCCGCTCCACACGGTGATGCCACCTAGCACCGCCGTGAGGCCCGCGCCGACGTACACGATCGTGGGCGACATGCCCTTTTTGCCGGTGCCTTCATCCTTTTCAGTGACGGCCGGGGGCGGAGGAGGCGGCGCGTCCTCCGGTTCTTTCGCCATGCTTTGGGCGGCAGGCGTCGTCGGCGCGACGAAATTCAGCTCGCCTCTGCCGCCGGCCTCGGCTTGCACCTGCTTGGAATCGTTCCGATTGTCTGGCCACCCCGCGCGCACCGTGAAGGTGCCGGGCTGCAGGTAGAGGATGCGCGCCGTATCGGGCGCGCCGTGCACGATCTTGCCGCCGACGGTCAGATCACAGGCCTGATCGCAATTGGCCGTCAGCTCGAACAAGGTGGCGTTGGCGCGCTTGGCGAGCTCACCCGCGAGCTTCAGCAGATTGGCGTCGTCGGGGTGACGCTTGAGCGCCAGCGATGCCAAGGTCGCTGCGCGATCGAGCTCGCCTGCCTTGTCGCGCGAGCGAATGGCCAGCTCGATGGCGGCCGGGCTGGGCGCGTTGTTGTCGGCCTTCTCGAATTGCTCGGCGGCTTCGACGTAGTCTTCCGCCTTGTAGGCTTCTCGACCTTTGTCGAAGGCTTCCGCCGCAGTGCGCACCTGTGCAGGCGTCGGCTCCGACCCAGTATCTTGGGCGTGCGCCAACCCTCCGACGCTGAGCACGAGCGCCAGTACCGAAATCCGAAAAGCTTGTCTCATTCCTGCGCGGCCTCGCACGAAACCATCCACGACAAACTACACCTTATGTGCGCATGGAGCGAGCGAAGGACTGCACCGAATCGACTCGCACCTACATCAGTCTACATACGTCAGATGAAGTCCGTGCGCTTCGACGTATGGGCGGCTCGGCCCCTTGGCTCAACCGGTTGAGCTGACTCAGCTCATCTCGACCAGCAAGCGGTCGGGCTGCTCGAGATAGCCGATGATTTCCTGCGCGAAACCCGCGCCGACGTCGCCGTCGATGATTCGGTGGTCGAACGAGAATGACAAGTTCATCACGTCACCCACGACGATCTGGTCGCCCTTGACGACCGGCTTCCGCTTCATGGCGTGCACGCCCATGATGCCGACCTCGGGGTAATTGATGATGGGCGGAGCCATCAAACCGCCCAGCTTGCCGAGCGAGGAGATGGTGAAGCTGGTGCCGCCCAGATCTTCTTTCTGGATCTTGCCGGCCTTGGCGGCGGCGCCCAGCCGCTCAATCTCCTTGGCGATCTCGACGATGCTCAGTCGATCGGCGTCGCGCAGCGCGGCGACCATCAAGCCGGCGTCGGTCGAGATGGCGATGCCGATATCGTACTGGTGACGGAGGACGTGCTCCATCGCCGCCTCGTCGATGACCGAGTTGAGGCGTGGGTGACGCTTGAGCGCCGCCACCACCGCTTTGACGAGGAACGGCAAGAACGTGAGCTTCGCGCCCGAACGCTCGGCGTGCGGCTTGAAGCGATCGCGCATGGCGATGAGCTCCGCGCAATTCACCTCGTCGATGTAGTGGAAATGCGCAGCTGTATGCTTGCTGCGCGCCATGTTCTCCCAGATGCGCTTGCGCATGCCGCGCACGGGAACGCGCTCGTCCGTGGCGCGGGAGGCGGGGCGCGGCGCCTCCGGCAGCGGTGCCGGAGCGGCGGCAGGCGCAGGCGCGGCGTGACCGGCGGGGCCCGGGCGGGCACCGCTCGAAGCACGCTCCACGTCTTCGCGGGTAACGCGACCAGCGGAGCCGCTCGGCGAAACCGTGCGCAGATCGACGCCGAGCTCACGGGCGAGCTTGCGCGTCGCCGGAGCCGCGAGCGGCTTGTCGCTGAAGTAGTCGCTGGCAGCCGGAGCCGGCGCGGCCGACTTGGACATGCCAGGCAGCGTCTCGCGCAAATCGCCGACGGCGCTGGCGACGGTCGTCTCCGCCTTGGCCGGCGCGGGAGCCGCTGCGGCGGGAGCCGCTGCGGCGGGAGCCGGAGCCGGAGCCGCAGCTGCCGCGGCGCCACCACCGCCGACGTCGAGCACGACCAGCACCTGACCTACCGGCACGGTGTCGCCAACCTTGAAGCGACGCTCAGCGACCTTGCCGGTCTTGGGCGCACCGATGGTCACGGTGGCCTTGTCGGTCATCACCTCGACCATCTCCTGGTTCTCGCTGACGCTATCGCCCTCGTTCACGAGCCAGTTGACGATTTCGCCCTCGGCGACGCCTTCACCGATGTCAGGCAGCTTGAACTCGAACTTCGACATCACGGAACTCTCTTTCTAACGATGACGGGCTTCAAGCGCGGGCCGTGTCGAGCAAGGCCGGCAAAATCCTATGGGAAAGCGGCATATACTCCATCTCCAGCGCGTACGGGAACGGCGTATCGAAGCCCGTTACCCGCACCGGTGCCGCTTCCAAGTGGTAAAAGGCGCGTTCCACCACGAGCGACAGCAGCTCGGCGCCAAAGCCGAGCGTCCGCGGTGCTTCGTGGACGACCACGAGGCGGCCGGTGCGTTTCACGCTATCGATGATGGTGTTGATGTCCACGGGCCAGAGGGTTCTGAGGTCGATGACCTCGGCTTCGACGCCTTTTTCGGCAGCCTTGGCCGCCGCGTCGAGAGCTTCGTACAGCATGGCGCCGTAGGCCAGCACAGTGACGCTCGTTCCGGGCCGCACCACACGCGCGCTTTCCAGCGGCACCGTGTAGGCGCCCTCGGGTACGTCGCCCTTGGCGGCGCGGTAAAGGCGCTTGGGCTCGAAGAAGATGACCGGGTCGGGGTCGGCCAGGCTGGCCAGCAGCAGGCCCTTGGCGTCATAGGGGTTGGAGGGGCAAACCACCTTGATACCGGGGACGTGGATGAAGGCCGATTCCGGATGCTGCGAGTGGTAGTGGCCACCTTTGATGCCGCCGCCGACCGGCGTGCGAATCACCACCTTGCAGGAGTGGTCGCCGCCCGAGCGGTAGCGGTACTTGGCCAGCTCGTTCACGATCTGGTCGTAAGCGGGCCAGATGAAGTCCGCGAACTGGATTTCGCAGATCGGCTTCATGCCGTAGAGGCCCATGCCGACCGCGCAACCGACGATGCCGTTCTCACTCAATGGGGTGTCGATGACGCGCTCGTCACCGAACTCGTCGAACAGCCCTTGCGTGACACGAAACACGCCGCCCACCTTGCCGACGTCTTCTCCGAGCACGACCACGTTCGCGTCCGCGCGCATGGCGACGCGGAGCGCATCGTTGATCGACTGAACCATGTTCATTTGTGCCATGACGAGCGTTTCTCTAGTTGTCGGCGGCCTGTGAGACTGATTGCGAGTCGTGGGTCAGTGCGCGGACGGCGCCCGCGGGCCCGACAGCAGCTGTTGCCGTTGCTCTTGCAGGTGCCACGGCGGCGACTCGTAGACGTCTTCGAACATCGACTCGAGTTGGGGAGCAGGTGTGCGCTCGGCGATGCTGACGGCTTCTTTGAAGCGCGCGTCGATCTCGGCGACCAGCGCCTGCTCGCGCGCGTCGTCCCATACGCCCTTTTTCGTGAGGTAGTCGCGCACGCGCTCGATCGGGTCGCGCGCCGCCCAGGGCGCCAGCGCGTCCGCGCCGCGGTAAGCCTTGGGATCATCGCTCGTGGAGTGACCACCCATGCGGTAGGTAATGGCCTCGATCAGCGTGGCCCCCTCCCCTCGCTCGCCACGCTCGCGCGCCTGGCGCGTGACGCTGACCATCGCGAAGATGTCGTTGCCGTCCACACGCACGCCCGGAATGCCGTACGCGGCGGCCTTTTCGGCGAACGTCTTGGTCGCCGTCTGCCGCTCGACCGGCACGCTGATCGCCCAGCCATTGTTGCGGCAGAGCAGCACGCACGGCACCTTGAACACCCCGGCAAAGTTCATCCCGCTGTGAAAGTCCGAAGACGAGGTGGCGCCGTCACCGAAGTAGACCAAGGACGATTTGTTCTCGCGCTTGATCTTGGCGGCCCAGGCGAACCCGACGGCTTGGGTGATTTGGGTGCCCACCGGCGAGCTGATCGAGCACCAGCCGACCTCACGACAGGTGGTGTGGTTCGGCATTTGCCGCCCTTGCACCGTGTCGTTGGCGTTGCCGAACATGTTGTCGATGAAGGTTTGCAGCGGTAGGCCACGCATCAGCGCGGCGCCGAACTCGCGGTAGCAAGGGAACAAGAAGTCTTGCTTCTGCATCGCGTAGGCAGAGCCCAAGATCGATGCCTCTTCGCCCAGCGAGCCCACGTGGAAACCAATGCGGCCCTGGCGCTGCAGCATGACGAGCCGCTCGTCGAGCTGCCGGGTCATGACCATCTGCCGGTACAGGTACTCGACCTCTTGGTCCGAAAGCCCGGGGTCGTGCGCGGGATCGAGCGTGCCGTCGGGGCGCAGGGCGCTGACGATCTCGGCGCTCTGCAGGCTGGAATGGGGCGTCGGGAGTTTGGGATTCATGAAGGAGCGAGCTAGCCGGCAAGAGCGGTTTCGGCCTCTTTGACGGCGGCATCGACCGCGGCTGCGTCGAGCTTGAGCTCGGCCGCGAGCTTGCTCAGCACGTCTTGCTCGACCGAGCTGACGCCGCCAGAAACGTGCGCCAAAAGCGCCGCTATACGCAGCACCTCACGCGCTTGATCTTCGCGCACGATGCTCTTGGACACCATGTGCACGCGCTTTTCGATGCCGTCTTCTTTCAGCTGATCTTCGAGGTCGGCCAGTAGCGCGGTGACCTGACGCTCGACCACGAGCCCGCCGCAGGCCGTTACCACCACGTGGCGGAAGGCCGACTGCTCCGCGTCGTCGAACTCGCCGTCGGCGTGCGCGACGAGGAACGCGGCCTCGACCACGGCCTCGAACAGGCGTGCGGCCTCGGGGTCGAAGCCGGTCGGTTGCGTGACCTCGTCACCGCCCGACTTCCAACCGTAAGAGGCTGCCGCGATGCTCAAGATCGAGGCTTTCGACGTGCCGGCCGCATACGACGGCGGACGACTGAGCTGCGTGGCTACCTTGCCGAGGAGGCTTGCGTCCGGGACCGACATGGATGGCTGACCTAGTGGTTGAACCAGCTGTGATGCTAGTGCCCTCGCGGCTATACTGCGAGCCTTTTCGTGCGGGATCCACAATCATCCCAAGCCGCGCTGCAGCCGGCGCAACGCGGCAATTTTGAGCGTCTCGGCAAACGGGAAAGGCTTTAGCGGCGCACCAGTGCCGCCGCCGGGATCAGTGGTTGGCCGTCGGGCAGGTCCGGCAAGCTGCGCTCGGGCGCAGCCGTCGGATTCAGCTGCGCGGCGACGAAACCCTCGGCCGCGTGGTAGCTCGAACGGACCAGGGGCCCGGAGGCGACGAACGCGAAACCGAGGTCATTCGCTGCGCGCTCGTAACGAGCGAACGTCTCCGGCTCGACGTAACGCATGACGGGGGCGTGCTTGGGCGTGGGGCGCAGGTACTGCCCGAGGGTGACGATGTCCACCCCGGCCTTGCGCAGATCAGCCATGGTCTCAACCACCTCGTCGTCGGTCTCGCCGATGCCGACCATGATCGAGCTCTTCACGTAGCGGCCGCTCGCCTTCTCTTTGGCGTAGCGCAGCACGTCGAGCGAAAGGTCGTAGTCGCAGCGCTGGTCGCGGATCTTCGGAGTCAGACGGCGCGTAACCTCGATGTTGTGCGCGAACACGTCGGGCGCGGACTCGAAGAGCGTGTCGAGATCGCGCTTTCTGCCGCCGAAGTCGCCGACCAGCGCCTCGATCAGCAGCTCCGGACAGCGCTCGCGCAGCTCGGCGATGGTTTGACCGACGTGCGCCGCGCCGCCGTCGAGCAGATCGTCGCGATCGACCATGGTGAGCACGACGTAGCGCAGCGAGAGCTTGGCGATGGCGCGAGCCACGTGCACGGGCTCGCGCGGATCGACGGCGCCGCCGGGCTGGCCGGTGGTGACGGCGCAGAAGCGGCAGCCGCGCGTGCAGGTATGCCCCAGCACCATGATGGTGGCGGTGCCGGCGCTCCAGCACTCGCCCACGTTGGGGCAACGCGCTTCTTCGCACACCGTATTGAGATCGAGACCGCGCAGGGTCTCTTTGATGCGCGCGTAGTTTTCGCCGCCCGGCGCGCGCACCTTCAGCCACGGGGGCTTGGGCTCACGGATCGGCAGCGGAGGTGACGACGGCGCGCTCATCACGACTCGGCAATGAGCTTGTTCAAAAGCTCGTTCACCATTTTGGGATCGGCCGAGCCACTCGTCTCTTTCATGACCTGACCTACGAGGAAGCCGATCACGCCCTTCTTGCCTGCTTTGACGGATGCCACTTGGTCCGGAAAGCCTGCCACGACCTTCTTCACCGCGCTTTCGATGGCGCCCGCGTCGCTGACGACCCTGAGGCCCTTCTCTTTCACGATTTGCGAAGGAGATTTCGAGGGTTCGGCCTCGAGCGCAGCCAGCACCTCTTTGGCTTGCTTGCCGCTGATCTGTCCGGATTCGACCAAAGTGAGCAGGTCGCGCGTGGCCTCCACGCTGATCGCGAACTCGGCCGAGAGCCCGTGCGTCTTGGCGCCGCGCAGCACGTCGTTGGCGACGAAGTTGGCGACCTTGACCGGGTCTTTGAAGCCCTGGCGGGCCTGCTCGAAGTAGCGAGCGTAACCGGGGTGTGCGCTGAGGGTGGCCGCGGTTGCGGGCGGCAAGCCCAGCTCGCTCGTCCACCGCGCGCGGAGCGCGACGGGCGACTCCGGCATCTCGGCCTTGGCCTCGGCTTGCAGCGCTGGGCTGATGACGAGCGGCGGCAGATCCGGCTCGGGGAAGTAGCGGTAGTCGTGCGCGTCTTCCTTCGAGCGCAGCGTTGCGGTCTGACCCGTTTCCGGGTCGAAGCTGCGCGTTTCTTGCGTGATCTTGCCGCCGGCGTCCAAGATCGCGGTCTGGCGCGCGACCTCCGCGTCGATGGCCTTTTGCACGTAGCGGAAGGAGTTGATGTTCTTCAGCTCGCAGCGCGTGCCGAACTTTTCCGAGCCGCGCGGGCGGATCGAGACGTTGGCGTCGCAACGGAAGCTACCCTCTTCGAGGTTGCCGTCGTTGACGCCGGTGAAGACGAGCAGGTCGCGCAGCGCACGGAGGTACGCGGCGGCTTCCGCGCTCGAGCGCAAATCGGGCTCGCCCACGATTTCGCACAGCGGCACGCCGGCACGGTTCAGATCCACCACCGAGTCGCCACCGACACCGTGCAGGTTCTTGCCGGCATCTTCTTCCATATGGGCTCGGGTGATGCCGACGCGCTTGGTCTTGCCGTCAACCTCGATGTCGAGATGGCCCTTTGTCGAGAACGGCTCCTCGAATTGGCTAATCTGGTAGCCCTTGGGCAAGTCCGGATAGAAGTAGTTCTTGCGAGCGAAGATGCTGCTCTCGTGCACGGTGCAGCCGAGCGCGAGCGCCGTCTTCACGGCCATTTTGACCGCTTCGCCGTTGATCACCGGCAGCGAGCCCGGCAGGCCCAGGCACACCGGGCAAACGTTGGTGTTCGGCGGCTGGCCGAAATTCGTACTGCATCCGCAGAAGAGCTTCGTCTTCGTCAGCAGTTGCGCGTGAACTTCGAGCCCAATGACAACTTCGTAATCAGTCACCGCCGCGCACTATAGCAGCGCCGACACGACCGTGTACGACCCGAGATTTTTCACAGGGAGATCGGGTGATCGGGAGCTCTGCGAGCGAGAAATTTAGGGTTCGAGACGACCGGCGTCATCAAGCGCCTGCACAGGCGACGATGAGCACCGCAAGTCTCGAACAACCAAAAACTCGCACGACTCCCGATCTCCCGATCTCCCTGTCAAATCTCAAGGGACTCGGAATCAGCTACGGGTCAGCCAGGGACCCGTGGCGGTGCGGTGTCGGTCAGTGGCCGTGGGCGCGGTCGATGCCGGGGTGGCCGGATTCGCCGGGTTCGTGGCGGGGGTTCGCGGTGGCGTGCGAGCCGTCGCGGCCGGGGAACGTCATGAGCAGATCGCGCTCGAAGATGAATTGGTCGCGCGAGTCGTAGGGGGCGGCATGCATGCCGGTGTCCATGCGGATGGCGTCGCAGGGGCACGCCTCCACGCAGAAACCGCAGAAGATGCAGCGCAGCTCGTCGATCACGAAGCGCTTGGGGAAACGCTCGTAGCCGCGCTTGGGGTCGCCTTCGGGATACTCGCCGGCTTCGATGTGGATGCACTGCGCCGGGCACGCCGTCGAGCAGCACAGACACGCCACGCAACGCGGCGAGCCGTCGTCGCGGTGCGTGAGGCGGTGCAAGCCGCGGAAGCGCGTCGGATACGGGCGGCGCTGCTCGGGGTACGAGATGGTGTTGATGCCTTCTTCGACCGCCTCCAGCACCGGATCGTTGCGCTGACCGAGAACCATCTCCTTCGTGTTGTGGAAGAAGTGCTTCATGGTGATCGCCAGGCCCTTGGCGATCTCCGGAATGTAGGTCTGCACGCCCGCGGTGCGACCGGGGCGCGCGATGGGGACACCGCTGACTTTGCGCGGACCCAGCGTTTTCGAAGTTTCAGTCATGCTCCCATCCGAAGGGTACGAGTACCGCCGACCTCGGCCGCGTACTGCGCGGAGGTGGTCGCCAAGAGTTGCTTGCGCTTGCGCGGCGTGCACATGAACACCGCGAACCAGACCAAAAGGCCGAGGCCACCGAGCGCCAGCAGCAGGTTGCACAAGTTGGCGAGCACGCCCATGCCGTGCTCCACCGCTGCGCCGCCCGTGCGGATCGCCATCACCACGAAGCCGGTGAACAGGATGTTCGCCAGCGACGCCGGCAAGAGCTTGCGCCAGCCGAGCCGCATCAGCTGGTCGTAGCGGAAACGCGGCAGCGTCCAGCGGATGACCAGCTGCAGCCAGCACAGCACGATCGTCTTCAAGATGAAGCCCACCGCGCCGAGGGCCACGATGGCGCCGTGCGGCAGGGCCGCGTCGAACACCGACGTGCTGCCCACCGTCAGGTGAATGCCGTCACGGAAGACGAACGGCAAGCTCCAGCCGCCGAGGAACACGGCCGCCATGAGCGCCGCGGAGGTGACGACCGCGATGTACTCCGCAAAGAAGAACATCGCGAACTTCATGCCGGCGTACTCGGTAAAGTAGCCGGCGACGATTTCGCTCTCGCCTTCGGGGATGTCGAACGGGATGCGCTTCGACTCGGCCACGGCAGCGGCGAAGAACAGCACGAAGGCCAGCGGCTGGGCAAAGATGCCCCACGTGTTCTCTTGCTGCCAGAGGATCATCTTGTCTACCTGCAGGGTGCCGTAGACCATGATCATGCCGATGAGCGTGAGGCCCATCGTCACTTCATAGGAGACCATTTGGCTGGCGGCGCGCAGGCCACCCAGCAAGCTGTACTTGTTGTCGCTCGCCCAGCCCGCCAGAGCGGCGCCGACGATGCCGGTACCGGCCACGGCGAAGAAGTAGAGGATGCCGATGTTGAAATCGAGCACCTGGAGCTTCAGCGCGCCTTCGGTGCAGACGCCCACGCGTGGAACCGAGGCCGCCAGTTGGCCAATCTGGATCTTGCCGTCGACCGTGGCGAAGCACAGTGTGTCCGCGAACGGCACACAGGCCAGCACTACCAGCGCCGGGAAGAACGAGATGAACGGGGCCAGGTTGAACAGGAAGCGATCCGCGTTCGGCGGAATGAAGTCTTCCTTGAACAGGGTCTTCAAGCCGTCAGCAGCCGGATGCAGCAAGCCGGCCAGGCGCAAGCCAATGCGCTTCTCGTTGCGGATGACGAACGCGGCGTAGCCGGCGCCGAACACGGCCGCGAGCGCGAACAGCGCAGGGCCGGCCCCCGACGTCACCTTGGCGAAGGTCACGCCGGCCGGCGTGCCGCGCAGCCCAATGGACGCGAAGAACAACAGCACGTGCGCGACGAGCCCACCGAAGAAGATGAAGCGGGGCTCACCCAGCGTCTGAATCCACAAGTCGAAGCTGTTGCGCGGGCCACGCGCCTTCACCTTGGCAGAGATGACGGCGCCGGTCATCCACAGCAGCAGCACGGCGAGCTGGCTGAACACGATGCCGCGTTGCTCGAGCGCCGGTCCCTCGACCTCGTGCTTGAAGCAGTAGCCGAGCACCCCCAGCGCGAGCAGCACGGCGGGGCCCAGCGCCAGACCTTGAGCGATGGGCGTCGGCAGCCAGGCCACAGCGCGATTCGGACCGACGCGGTCCTGAATCATCGAGCCCTGGCGACGGTCGACCCAGGTGAGGACGACGGCCAGGTTCATGGCGAACATCGCCACGGCAAAGCCGAGCAGCCCGAACTTGATGACGTACGGGAGGGCGTTGAGGATGACTTCGGGCATGACTATTCACCTCCCGGCGGCGGCGCCGACGGCGTCGCGGCGGGAGCCTCTGCTGCGCTCGCGGCGCGGAGCTCCGAGACCTTTTTCCAGGGCAAGCTGAGGCTGAGCAGCTTGGCCAGCTCTTGCACCCAGCGGTAAGCGGGGCGCGACTGACCCTGCGGGTTGATGGCGCGATCGCTCTCCTGACGGAGACCGGTGCGATTGACGAACGTACCGTCTGCCTCGGCCCAGCTGCTGGCCGGCAGCACCACGGCGGCGTGGTCGGCGATGGGTCCGTCGTGCGTGGACAGCGCGACGAACGCCTTCACGTCTTTGAGAGCGCCCGCGTCGTTCGGGTTGCCGATCGCGGAGCCGAGCGCGACGAGCACCGAGACCTTGCCGTCTTTGATGGCGCCGACCAAGTCCGTGAAGGGCTTGGCCTTGCCGCCCGAGACGGCGAGCACGCCGGCGGTGTTCGGGTTCTTGTCCGCGCTGCGCAGGATGTCGTCGCCCTGCCCTTGCGGGCGGCCCGTGTAATAGATCTGCAGCGCCCCGAGCGCCTTGGCGAAGTCGAGCAAGGCCTGGTTGTCCTCGTTCGAGTGCTCGGCGCTGAGCACGACGGCCGTCTTCTGCGGGGCAGCGCCCTTCAGCAGCTCGGCCGCCTTTTCGAGCGCCACGCCGTCCGAAACGCCTTCACCTTTGATGCGCGCTTCGAGCACGCGACCCTGGTGAATGCGCTGGTAGTCGAGCATGCCGTCGTCGCACATCCAGTACTTGTTGACGGCGGCGTTCTCGCGCGGGCGGTAGCGGTAGACCTTTTGGCTCCGCGGATCGAAATCCGTAAAGCTGCTGCAGCCGGTGGCGCAACCGACGCAGGTGCTGCGGGCCGAGCGCAAGAACCAGACGCGCGCCTTGAAACGGAAGTCGCTCGAGGTGAGCGCGCCGACCGGGCACACGTACTCCGTCATCAAGGTGTAGGCGTGGTCGAGCTGGCGACCCGGGGCGACCGTGATCTCGTTCAAGTTGCCGCGCTCGCGCATGCTGAGCACCGGATCCTTGGCGAGCTCGGCCGAGACGCGCACGCAGCGCGTGCACATGATGCAGCGCTCCGCGTCGTACACGATGGTCGGGCCGAACACGACGCCCTTGGGCTTGTGCACCGGCTCGTCCTTCATGCGCTTCTTCGAAGCCTGATGCTCGAGCCAGTAGTCTTGCAGGCGGCACTCACCGGCCTGGTCGCAGATGGGACAATCCACCGGGTGATTGAGCAAGAGCAGCTCTTGCACCGCCGAGCGTGCCTTGACGGCGTGCTCGCTCGTTTGGCTCTTGATCACCATGCCGTCGGCCGCCGCTTGCTGGCAGGCTGGCTGCAGCTTCGGCTTCTTCTGCGGCACGTAGGTCTGGTGGAGGTCGTCCCACGCCAGGACGTCCAGCATCATTGCCGGGCGACCGGGCGGAGGCATCACCTCGACCAGGCACATGCGGCAGTTGGCCGCGACGCTCAGGCCGGGATGCCAGCAGTAATGCGGCACGTCCACGCCGGCGCGGTGGGCGGCCCGGATGATGGTGTCACCGGGCTCGAAGGCAATCTCTTTATCGTCGAGTTTGAAGCTAGGCATCGCTTTTCAAACGCCACCGCTCAGCGGTCGCACTCTCCACCGATCATGTTCAGCGAGCCGAAGCTCGGCACGACGTCGGCCATCATCTGGCCCGTGATCACACGCTCGAGTCCGGCCGTGACCAGGAAGCACGGCGGACGGATGCGCACGCGGAAAGGCGTGCCCGAGCCATCGCTCACCAGGTAGAAGCCGAGCTCGCCGTTGCCGGCCTCGGTGTACGAGTACACCTCGCCGGCAGGCAATTTCAGGCCTTCCATCACGATCTTGAAGTGCTGAATGGTGCCTTCGATCGTGCTGTACACCTCCTCCTTGGGCGGGAGGATGATGCGCGGGTCGTCCACGTTGACGGGGCCCTTGTTGGGCATGCGCTCGAGGCACTGCTCGATGATGCGGGCGCTCTGGCGCATCTCGGCGATGCGCACCATGAACCGATCGAACGAGTCGCTGGTCGAGCCCACCGGCACGTCGAACTCGACCTCGCCGTACTTGAGGTACGGGTGAGCTTTGCGCACGTCGTATGGCACGCCCGCGGCGCGCAAGCACGGTCCTGTCCAACCCAGCGAGATGGCGTCTTCCGCGCTGATCACGCCCACGTTCTCGAGGCGGTCGAGGAAGATGCGGTTACCGAGCAGCAGCCGCTCGACCTCGTCGAGCACCTGCATGATGTGCTTCACGACCGCGCGCACGTGGTCTTTGAAGCCGTCGGTCGGAGGCGCGGCCATGCCGCCGATGCGACCGAAGCTGTGCGTCATGCGCGCGCCGGTCTCCTCCTCCATCACTTCCCACACCATCTCGCGGCACTTGATCATCCACAAGAAGGGCGTGAACGCGCCGAGCTCCATGGCCATGGCGCCGTCGCACGTGAGGTGGTCGGAGATGCGGGCCATTTCGCCCAAAATCATGCGGTACCACTGGCAGCGCTCCGGCACCGTGATGCCGAGCATCTTCTCGCCCGCCAGCGCGAAGCCGACGTTGTTGAGCATCGGCGACACGTAGTTGCAGCGGTCGACGTACGGGAACACCTGCGTCCAGGTGCCGCGCTCGCACATCTTTTCGAAGCCGCGGTGCAGGTAGCCGACCTGCACGTCACAGCGCTCGATGATTTCGCCCGAGAGCTCCATCACGATGCGCACGGTGCCGTGCATGGCGGGGTGAGCCGGGCCGACGTTGAGCAGCATCGGCTCGGTGGGCAGCTCGAGCTCGGCTGCGTCGAGTTCTTGATCGAGGGGTTCCATTGGCTCAGTTGTCCGCGGGCGTGATGATCTTGTTGCGCGACCCCTGCTCCTCGTCGTCGGAGTAGATGCCGAGCTTGTGAGTCTGGCGACCGAAGGACATGCCTTCGTCGGGCCCGAACGGGGCCACCTTGTTGATGTTGGGGAGGTCGCGGTACTCGAGCAGCGGCTGGATCTTCTCCGCCGGGTAATCCTTGCGCAGCGGGTGCCCTTCGAACTCCGGGTACAGCAGGATGCGGCGCAAATCCGGGTGACCCAGGAATTTGACGCCGAACATGTCGAAGCACTCACGCTCCAGCCAGTTGGCGCTGCCCCACAGCTCGCTCAGCGAATCCAACTCGACCGTCTCGCCGTCGCGATCGCCGATGCGCGCCTTGATGCGCAGCCGGTGACCGCGGTTGAGCGAGTACAGGTGCGCGACCACCTCGAAGCGCGGATCGCGATCCGGGAAGTCCACGGCCGTGAGGTCCGTGAGCATGTTCATGTCGCTTTGCGGGTTGTCAAGCAGGAACGCGGCCACCTGCTTCCAGCTGCCAGGCGCGAGCACGACGGTGTCGTCGCCGAGCTGAGAGTGAGTCTCCAGCACGGCGCTCGGGAAGTTCTTCTTGACCAGCTCGATCAGCGCTTTGCTCATGGCATCAAACCGGAGGGCGAGAAGAGCGCGAGCGGCGCAGTTGCACGAGCGCGGTGTCGGGCTGCTGCACCGGATCGATGCGCGGCTTGACGATGCCCGGCGTACGGTCGCCGCGCTGGATCTTGTCCTGCAGCAGCATGAGACCGTCGAGCACGGCTTCGGGACGGGGCGGACAGCCCGGCACGTACACATCGCACGGGATGATCTTGTCGATGCCGGCGACGCACGCGTAATTGTCGTAGAAGCCGCCGGTGGAAGCGCACGTGCCGAAGGCCAGCACCCACTTGGGCTCCGCCATCTGCTCGTAAATACGCTTCAAAATCGGCGCCTGGCGCTGGACGATGGTGCCCACCACCCAGAGCAAGTCGCTCTGGCGCGGTGAGAAGCGCGGAGCCTCCGAGCCGAAGCGCGAGAAGTCGTAGCGCGGACTGGAAACCGCCATGAACTCCATGCCGCAGCACGCGGTCACGAACGGGTTCATGAACAGCGAGTACTTCTGAGCCCAGGCCAGAAGTGCCTCGAACTTGGTCGTGGCAAACCCAGATTGCTGACCCGGCTCCAAGATGGAGGTGGTCGTGCCTTTCAGCTCTCCCATTCGAGGGCTCCCTTCTTCCAGCAGTAAGCGAGCGCCACGATCAGCGCGACGATGAACGAGAGCATGCTGGTGAAGCCGAACCACCCCAGGCCCTTGAACAGCGCCGCCCAGGGGTACATGAACACCACCTCGACGTCGAAGACCACGAACAGGATCGCGGTCAGATAGAACTTCACGTTCATCTTCACGTCGCGAGCGCCGGGCGTGTCGTTGCCGCACTCGAACGGCATCTGCTTTTCTGGAGTGGGATTTTTGGGACCGACGAAATGTCCACCCGCGAACATCACGGTGCAGATGACCGCGACGATGGCGAACATGATGAACATCGGGGCGTAGAGCTCGAGCATCGCTTGTTCTTCTGAACCCGGAACTTGCCGCGCAAATCGCGGAAATCACGGATCCGGCCGGCGTTGTAGTAGCGGGCGAGTTAGCCTGTCAATGCGAGCAGGCAAGACCGGGAAAAATTAGAAAATTCCCAATCAATACCGAGCATTGGCGCGCCGCCAGCCGATCGGGGCCGCGGCCTCGGAGTCGGCCGGCTGGCCTCAGGCGCGTCGTTCAGTTTGCTGCTGGAACTTGGCGAACGCCGGACCGAGCGCTTCGCGCACCGTTTCGGTCACTTGGGCGACGGCCTCGGGCGTGGCGCCGGCCGAACGAGCTTCGAGCGTGGCCGAGTAGGCGGCCAGGAAGCGGCCCCGGGAGGCCAACGCCTGGGCGAGCAGCGGCCACACCTTGTCGCCTGGGGCTCCCAGGTTGGCGGCGCGCCGCAGCGGGCCGATCGATTCCCCTGCCCGACCATCGCTCAACATGGCGGAGCCGAGGCGAAAGTAGACGTCTGACGCCAGGGGACCGTCGCCGGCGTACTGCACGCCGAGCCGCAGCACTTCTTCGCCCTTGCCGATTTCGCCGAGCACGATGCAGGCGCTGCCGAGCAGACCGAGCGCGCGCGCGATGAGGCCGCGCGTCTCGACGTTGAGCATCTGCCCTTCCGGCGTCCGTAAGAAGATAGCGAGCGGTGCCGGCCAGGCACCGAGCAGCTCGAGAATGCGCACGTGGTCGCCGCGCTCGGCGGCTTGCTCGGCCTCGGCCACGCGCGAAAGCTCGATGGCGCCGCGCGCTTGCGGCCGCGTGACGCGCTCCAGCTCCTCGCGCACGTGAGCGCGCATGCGGGCCCGAAACGCGCTGAGCAGGTACGATTCTTCGACGCCGTCGTGTAGCAGACGGATGCGCGAGCCCTCGGGCTCCACAGTGAGCTCGCGCAGCGCGTAACCATAGAGGGGTGCCAGCAGCAAGTAGCGCACGCCGACGTGCAGCTGCACGGCTTCGAGATCCGTCACCCGCTTGGGGGCGTCCGCTATCGGCTCCTCAGTAATGAGGGCCGAGACTAGACGCTTACGAAAATCCGCCAGGCTGAGGCGCTGGGTGTCGGCCTCCGACACCTCGGTGGTTTCGGGCCCGACCACGAAATCGACCAGGGTGTTGTCGGGATTCCGGCGGTCGACCGTGAGCGAGGTGATGCGAGCGCCCGTGATCATCGCGAACGCAAAGAAGCGCGGCCCCACGATGTCACACAGCGCTTGGAAGCTGCCGATACCCTCACCAATGCGCTCGAACCACCCGTCGGTGCGGATCGAATCGAGTGAGACGATGAGAGGCGCAGGCATCGCCGAAGATCGGGTAAGCTCTGAGTCTGTCACGAAAACCGCTGACGAAACAAGGGCTTCCGCTCGCCAGTCTCGAGTCGCGGCGCGGCGGCCCCACTCCACCAACAGCAACCGCGGCTTTGGCCAGGCATTTGATCGCTTGGTACGAAAGTCGGAAGCGGGACCTACCCTGGCGACGTACACGCGACCCCTACGCGATCTGGGTCAGCGAGGTCATGCTGCAGCAAACCCAGGTGAAGACGGTGCTCGGCTACTACGAGCGCTGGATGGCACGCTTTCCGACCGTGACCGCGCTGGCACGTGCGGCCGACGACGACGTGCTGCATGCCTGGCAGGGGCTTGGCTACTACTCACGGGCGCGCAGACTTTTGTCGGGTGCGCGCGCGGTTGAAGAGCGGCATGCCGGCCAGCTGCCCCGAAACGTGGACGCGCTGCTCGCGCTGCCGGGCATTGGGCCGTATTCGGCGGGCGCGATCGCCAGCATCGCGTTCGGGCTGCCCGAGCCGCTCGTGGACGGCAACGTGGTGCGCGTGCTGTGCCGGCTGTTCGCGCTCGAGGGGGATCCGGCGAAGACGCCGCTCAAGAAAGAGATCTGGCGGCTGGCGCGCGAGCTGGTGCCGGCGGACGAGCCCAGCGCGTTCAATCAGAGCTTGATGGAGCTGGGCGCCACGATCTGTACGCCGACTTCGCCGCGCTGCCCGGAATGCCCGATAGCGAAGCAATGCCGCGCGCTCGCTTTGGGAAAGGAGCGCGAGCTGCCGCAGTTGGCGAAACGCGCCGCCCCGACCGAGGTGCGCACGGCGGCGGCTTACGTGCGCCGCGACGACGCCGTGCTCTTGAGGCAACTGCCGAGCGATGCGCCGCGTTGGGCGGGGCTCTGGGTTTTGCCTTTTACGGAGCTCTCCGGCACCGAAACCGCGACGAGCGGCGCTGTGCGCGCGCTCCGCGAAATCGGGCTCAAAGGCTCGGCCAAGGCGACGCTGCGCGAGGCGCGCCACACCATCACGCGATTTCGCATCACGCTCAGCGTCGTGGAGTGCGCGCTACCTCCGAAGAGCCGCGCGCGGCTGTTCGATCGCGCCGAGGTCGAGCAGCTGGCGTTGCCGTCGATTCATGCGCGGCTGCTGAAGGCGCTTTGGTAGCCGAGGTGCAACGTCGGGCTCAATGCTTCCAGGAGCGCCGTTGCTGTTGCTGGAGGATTTGTTGTTGGCGCGCGGCGGCCACGGCAGCGGCGATGACGACGTAACCACCCGTTGCCGCGGCAGCCCCGGTTTCTGGCGGTTCGTTCGTGGCGCCGGGCACCGCTGGTGGTGCCGCATCTGGAGTCGGGGCGGCTGGCGGAGCCGCGGATGGCGGCACGGCGGGAGCCGCTGCCGGTGCCACGGACGGAGGCGCCGCGACCGGGGCCGAGCGCTCCATCCTGACGAGCGGTTGGCACACGCAGCCCGGAACCTGATCGCTCACGAGCACCATCGCGGTCATGCGCATGCCGATGTCCTGGCAAGCGCTGCGGCAGGCGTCGGGCCCCTGCCCTTCACGCTCGAGGTCGGTCGACCGAATGTAGCCGTCCTTGCAGGCACCGGCGAGCGCCGCAACTACGAGACAAACCGGCACTGCCCCACGCATTTTCATCATTTCGCTCCCGCCTGATTCGCCTCGCCCCCGCTCAGACCTTCATCGGCTCGAGCTTTTCGGGATCGATGCCGAGCTTCTTGATGGCGGCAGAGACTTCAGCGGCGGAGATTTTGCCGTCTTGGCGCAGGCCGTGCAGGGCGCCGAGCACGATATTTTCGGCGTCGACCTCGAAGTGGCGGCGCAGTGATTCGCGCGTGTCGCTCATACCGAAGCCGTCCGTGCCGAGCGGCACGAAGGTGCCCGGGATGAAGCGCGCCACCGAATCCGGCGTGTGCTTGATGTAGTCGCTGGCCGCGATGAACGGGCCTTCGACGCCCTTGAGCGCGTGCGAGAGGTAGGGCACGCGCGGCGTGGCTTCGGGGTGCAGGCGGTTGTAGCGCTCGCAGCTCGTGGCGTCGTTGCGCAGCTGCTGGTAGCTGGTGACGCCCCAAACGTCGGCGGAGACGCCGAACTCTTTGAGCAGGGCCTGCGCCTTCAGCACCTGCTGCATGATGCACGACGAGCCGAAGAGCTGCACGTGCTTGCCCAGCTTTTGCTCGGCGCTGTTGAACTTGTAGATACCCTTGATGATGCCTTCCTTCGCGCCCTCGGGCATCGGCGGCATCGGGTAGTCTTCGTTCTGCAGCGTGATGTAGTAGTAAATGGCCTCGTCTTTTTCGTACATCCGGTGCAGGCCGTCTTCGATCACGGTGGCCAGCTCGTACGCAAAAGCGACGTCGTAGGCGACGCAGTTCGGCACCGTCATCGCGATGTGGTGGCTGTGACCGTCTTCGTGCTGCAGTCCCTCGCCGTTCAGCGTGGTGCGGCCGGCGGTGGCGCCGAGGATGAAGCCGCGCGCCATCTGGTCGCCGGCAGCCCAGAATTGGTCGCCGGTGCGCTGGAACCCGAACATCGAATAGAAGATGTAAAAGGGGATCATCGGCTGGCCGTGCGTCGCGCCCGACGTCGCGGCCGAGATGAACGACGCCATGCTGCCCGCTTCCGTGATGCCCTCTTCGAGCACCTGGCCATCCTTGGCTTCGCGGTAATAGAGCAGCTTGCCCTTGTCGATCGGCGTGTAGAGCTGGCCCTTGGGCGCGTAGATGCCGACCTGGCTGAACAGCGCGTCCATACCGAAGGTGCGCGCTTCGTCCGGCACGATCGGGACGATGCGCTTGCCGATTTGCTTGTCGCGCAAGAGCTTGGCGAGCAAGCGCGAGAAGACCATGGTCGTGGACGCTTCGCCCTTGGCCATGCCCTTGAAGAACTCTTCGAATACGTCGGTGCCCGGGATCTGCAGCTTGACGTCCACCTGAGTGCGGCGCTTCGGAATGAAGCCGCCGAGCGCGCGGCGGCGCTCGAGCACGTACTCGACCTCGGGGCTCTTCATACCGGGGTGATAGAAGGGCGGCAGCTTGTCCAGCTGCTCGTCGCTCACCGGCAGCTCCAGGACGTCGCGGAAGGCCTTCAATTCGGCCTGATCCATCTTCTTCTTCTGGTGGGTGACGTTCGAGCCTTCGAAGCCCTCACCCAGCATCCAGCCCTTGACGGTGTGCGCGAGCACGACCGTCGGGCGACCGTCGTGGAACGAGGTGGCGCGCTGGTAGGCGGCGAACACCTTGCGGCTCGAATGACCGCCGCGCTGCAGGCGGCCGATCTCTTGGTCGGTCATGTCTTTGACCAGCTCGAGCATGCGCGGATCGAGCGCGAAGAATTGGTCGCGCACGACGTCGCCGGTGGCGGTGGTGAGGCGCTGCCACTGGCCGTCGACCACGGCGTTCAGGTGTTTGCGCAGGACGCCTTCGACATCGCGCTGGAACAGCTGGTCCCAGTTCTCGGCCCACACGACCTTGACGACGTTCCAACCGGCGCCGCGAAACACGCCCTCGAGATCTTGGACGATCTTACCGTTGCCACGCACGGGGCCGTCGAGGCGCTGCAAGTTGCAGTTCAAGACGAAGGTGAGGTTGTCGAGCTGTTCGCGCGAGGCGATGCTGAGCGCGCCCAGCGTCTCCGGCTCATCCGACTCGCCGTCGCCGATGAAGCACCAAACGCGGGAGTTCGAGGTATCTGCCAGGCCGCGGTTGTGCAGGTAGCGGTTGAAGCGCGCCTGGTAAATCGAGCCGATCGGGCCGAGGCCCATGCTCACCGTCGGGAACTCCCAGTAGTCCGGCATGAGGCGCGGGTGCGGGTACGACGACAAGCCCTTGCCGCGCTCGACCTCGCGACGGAAGCGCTCCATCTGCTCGAGGCTGAGGCGGCCTTCGAGGAACGAGCGCGAGTAGATGCCAGGCGATGCGTGACCCTGGAAATAGATCTGGTCGCCCGAACCATCCGCATCTTTGCCGCGGAAGAAATGGTTGAAGCCGACCTCGTACAGCGTGGCGCTGGAGGCGTAGGTCGAGATGTGGCCGCCCAAACCGTCGAACTGCTTGTTCGCGCGGTGCACCATGACGGCGGCGTTCCAGCGGATGATACGGCGAATGCGTTCTTCCATCACGTCGTCGCCGGGGAACTGCGGCTCCTCTTCGGGACGGATGGTGTTGACGTAGTCGGTGCTGAGCGGCAGCACCGGCTCGAGGCCGCGCTGACGCGCCGCTTCGACGACGCGACCGATCAGGAATTGCGCGCGCTCACGCCCTTCCGCCTCCACCACGGAGTCGAGCGAGTCGATCCATTCCTGGGTCTCTTGGGGATCGCGATCGGATTCGGGCGTGTAGCTATCCACGCCCCCTACGTACGTCGGCCTGTGACCCAGTTCAAGCCTAGCCGGGCCCGGAATCGGACCAGCACAGATCCGACCGCAGCACTTCCGGAGCCGCCGGATGTCACGGACGGGTCACGATCAGGAGTCCGCCGCCGCGATGGCGCGCGCCACCCGTTGACCATCGAGCGCCGCGCTCACGATACCGCCCGCGTAACCTGCACCCTCACCGCAAGGATACAGGCCAGAAAAGCCCGGGGCCTCCAGCGACTCCGGGTCACGCGGCACCCGGACGGGCGAGCTGGTGCGCGATTCCACCCCGATCAGCACTGCTTCTTCCGTGCGGTAACCCCGCAGCTTTCTGTCGAAGGCAACCAAGGCCCCGCGCAGGCGGTCGGCGAGCTTGAGGCCGGCGCTGTCCAGAACGGGCGCCACATCCGTGGCGGTGAGCCCCGGGATGTAGCTGGTGTCTGGGACAGTGGTTGAACCTTTTTTCAGCAAGAAGTCGCTGACCCGGGTGGCGGGCGCAGAGAGCTCCCCGCTGCTGGCCGCGAAACAGGTTTGCTCGATGCGGCGCTGCAGCTCGATGCCGCCCAGCACCCCGTGAAAGCCCGCCTGCTCCACATCGCTCGGCTCGATCGCGATCACGAGGCCGGAGTTGGCGTAGGGCGAGTCGCGGCGGGACAGGCTCATGCCGTTGACGACCAACTCACCCGGGGCCGTGGAGGCCGGCACGACGAAGCCTCCCGGACACATGCAAAACGAGAACACGCCGCGCCCTTGCACCGTTTCAGCAACTCGGTACGAGGCGTTCGGCAGCTTGGGATGGTTGGCGAAGCTGCCGTACTGAATGCGGTTGATGAGCGGCTGCGGGTGCTCGACGCGCACCCCGAGCGCGAACGGCTTGGCTTCGAGCTTTACGCCCGTTTCGGCCAGCATCACGAACACGTCGCGCGCGGAATGCCCGGTTGCGAGCACGACCGCGCGCGCCTCGAGCTCACGACCGTCGGCCAGGCGCACGCCGGAAACACGCGAGCCCTGGCGCAAGAGACCCGTGACGCGCGCGCCGAATTCGAAGCGCACGCCCACGCCTTCGAGCTTTTTGCGCAACGCGGTGACGACTTTGGGCAAACGGTTGCTGCCGATGTGCGGGCGTGCGTCGACCAAGATTGCTTCGGGCGCGCCGTGCAGCGCGAGCAGCTCGATCACGTCGCGCACGCTGCCGCGCTTGTGCGCACGAGTGTAAAGCTTGCCGTCGCTGTACGTGCCTGCCCCGCCCTCGCCGAAGCAGTAGTTGCTGTCGGCGTTGATGGTGCCACCCTGGTTCAACGCCTTGAGGTCGTGGCGCCGGGGCTGCACGGTTTTTCCGCGATCGACGACCACGACGGCAATGGCGTGACGTGCCAGCTCGTACGCGCAAAAAAGCCCTGCCGGACCGTCGCCCACCACGATCACGGGCGGGCCCGCCGCCGCGGCCTCGCGGGGTGCTGCCCCGCCCAGCGGCTCCGGCGCCGCACCGCGCAGGCCGACGATGAGGTGAAAGTGGACCGAGCCCCGCCGTGCATCGATGGATCGCCGTAAAATCTGCGGCTCTGGCAGAGCGTCGGCGGGGACGCCCAGCTTCTTGGCGGCGCGCGCCCGCAGCGTCTCGGAGTCGGACGCTTCGTCGAGCCCCAGCTCGAGCTCGATTTCTTCGGGAATTTGCCGGAGCGCCACGCGCGGGCGACGTAGCACGGATCGAGCGCCGCTGGCGGAGGTCGGCCCGGGTTTGATAGCGTCTGGGCGGTAACTTCGGGAAACTTCCTTTGGCTGATTCGCCCCCGCCCTCTGCGAGCGCTCCGGACGACGTCACGATCGTCCGCGCCATGGCGCGCGGCGACAGCGCCGCGCTGGCCGAGCTTTACGACCGCTATGCGGCCAACATGCTCGCGCTCGCGCAGCGCATCGTGGGCCGAGGAGCCGAGGCAGAAGACGTCATCCACGACGTGTTCTTGGAGGCGTGGCGGCACTCGGCCGATTACGACCCCACGCGCGGCAGCGTGAAGTCGTGGCTGCTGCTGCGCACGCGCAGCCGCTCGCTCGACGTCCAAAAGTCGGCGCGCGTCGCCAAGCAGGCTAGCAATCTCGACGAGCGCTGGCTCGCAGAGCTCGGCGATGCCTCGCACGATACGGCCGCCACGGCCGACCAGGCGCGCATCCGCCGGGTGCTCGTCGCGCTGCCGCCGGAGCAGCGTGAGGTGCTCTTGCTCGGCTACTTCGAGGGCTTGTCGTCGAGCGAAATCGCAGTGCGGGTCGGCGTGCCTCTCGGAACGGTCAAATCGCGGGTCGCAGCGGCGCTGGCGGCGCTGCGCGGCTCGCTCTCCGACGGTGTGGTGCAGCTGCGATGACTCGCAAGGGCGAAGGCGAGCTGCCGCAAATCGCACGCGACGATGCGGATGGCGACGTTGCCAGGGGCGACGAAACGACGCTGCGCGATGCCTTCGCAGAGCTCGTACCACCTGCAAAGGCGCCGCCGCAGCTGCTACGCGAGCGCCTGCTCGCCACGGTAATGCGCCCTCGCCTCCGCTACGCGCCCCTGTACGGAAGCCTCGCGCAGTTGTTCGATTTGTCCGACACCGATCTCGCCAACCTGTTCGAACGCGCCGCGTCGCCCGACGAGTGGGTCACCGCTCCGATCCCGGGCACCCAGCTGTTTCACCTGAGTGGTGGGCCGCGCGTGGCTCACGCGGACAACGGCTTGGTGCGAATCCGCGCCGGCACCCGCTTCCCGTTTCACCGCCATTTGGGCCCGGAGCGCGTGCTGGTGCTCGAAGGTGCCTACCTCGACGAGCAATCGGGGCTTACATTTCGAGCTGGCGATCTGCACGAAATGGCGGAAGGCACCGCACACGCCTACGTTGCGCAGGGAGACTGCGCTCTGCTCCTCGCCGTGTCGGTGGTTCGCGGCGTGGACGTCGAAGGTTACGGCGCGCTGTCAGCTGCTTCGAAGTGAGCGGATCGCGAACGCGGAACCTCGTAAGCCAGGTTACACTCGTAACGCCGGTTACGAGTGTTGGCTTGGCCGCGAGCCTACTTGGCTGGCAGCGGCGGCAGCTCGACCTCGAGCACGGCGCCTTTGCCGCGCGCCGTGATGCGGTGGGTCGGCTGCACATTGCCGCGCAGCGTGATCACGAGCTTGACGGCGTGCGCCTTCTTGTCGAAAATCAGCACCGCGTTCGACGCGCTGGAGCTGAAATCGCGCAGGTTGAGCGGGTTGCGGTTGTTGCGCAGCGGCACGCGCGCGCCCAACATTTTGTACTCGACGACCTGGCCTGCGCGGTTCACTTCCACCGCGACCAAGTCGGTTAGCTCCACGAACACCACGCCACGGCCGCCGGGTAGAGCTTGGTAACCGGTGAAAGTGACCTCGGCGCCGGTTTCCTTCTTGGCCTTGGCTTTGGCGCGCTTGGCCGCCAGCGCGCTGGGCGCGACGGCGAGGCTGGCCGCGATCGAGACCGCGAGCGCCGCTGCGAGCGCGCGGGAGCCGAAGAAGCTGCGAAGGGAGGCCACCATGAGCACCTCTCTCGATTTTGGCCCACTAGCGTCAGCAAGGAAAGGGTGGCGGCGAAATTTCGGGTTTAGCGAAGCGCTTCGATAGGCTGCACGGTGCGGCTTTTGAGTTGGTGCACGCAAATTCGCGGGTCCGACAGCGACTCGACCGCGCTCACGTGGCTCGCCAGGTGGGTGAACAGTAGCACCTGCGTGTGCTGCGAAAAGTCCGCCAATACTTGGAGCGCCGCCTTGGCGCGCGCGTCGTCCCACTCTACCAAGATGTCGTCGAGCACCAGCGGCAGCGGCGGAGCGCTCTTGAAGTAGTCCTCGAGGCTGGCGAGCTTGAGCGCCAAGAAGAGCTGAAAGCGCGTACCGCGCGACAGGTTCTCGAGCTCGAGCGCCTGGTTGCCGCCACCGCGAATACACTCGAGCCGCGTTTCCTCCAGGCCGACTTGCAGGCGTGAGAACTCGCCCAGCGTGAGCTGCTGAAAGAGCTCGCTGGCGCGCGACAGCACGGGGCCCTGGTGGCGCTGCCGGTAGTGCTCGACCACCCGCTCCAAAACCGCCGCCGCCAGGCGGCGCCGCGCCCAGACCGCCGAAAGCTCGGCCACTTTTGCGGCGGTCGCGGACAGCTCTTGCGCGGCGTCAGCACCGGCGCGGCCCTCGTAGTTGCGTAGCCCGAGCTCGAGCTCCCGAACATCGAGATCGAGCCCGCGGCTCTCTGCTTCAGCCACGCTGATCGCGTCCTCGAGGTCGAGCAAACGAGCTGCGACCGCGTTGCGCTCGCTCTGACGCGCTTCGTCGACCAGCACCGCGATGTCTTCGCCCTCGCTCACCTCCGCCAGGTGGCGGTCGAGCTGGGCGATTTCGGCGTCGAGCGTGCGCGCCCGTGCCACGCGCAGCTCGAGCTGCTCGAGCGCCGCGGCATCGTCGACTCCAGCCTCGCGGCACAGCTCGCCGAGGCGCGCGGCATGCTCGCGGTGCTTGCTCTCGAGCTCCGTGACCTCGCGGTCCAATCGTTCGAGCTCCGCGCCGATGCTCGTGCGTTCTTTGCGGAGCTCGACGGCGCGCTCGTGGCGTTCCAGCAGGCGCGCCGCCGCGTCTGGCGGAGACAGCGCGCTCAGGTCGGGCGAAAACAGCTCCGTTTGCTCGCGGACCTTGGCCGCGAACACGTCGATGTCGCGCTGAATTTTGGCGACGCGCCGGTCGCGGTCGAGCAACGTCTCGCGCTGAGTGGCCAGCTCGTTGAGCCCGTTCACCAGCGCGAGCGCCTCTTCGGGTCGGGCATCTGGCGGCAAGCCGAGCGGGGCGACGGCAGCCCCCCAAGCGGCGAGCCAGCTCGCCATGTTCCGCTTCGCGTCCTGGGCGCGCACCTCGGCGGCGCTGAGCGCGGCCTGCGCGTGGGACAAGTCTTGTTCGTGCCGCAAGAGGTCGCGCAACGCGAGGCGTTCCTCTTGCAAGAGCCTCGACGCTTCTCGCGGCAGGAGCTCGGGGAAGCCCAGCTGCTCGGCCAGCTTCTGCCAGCGCAGCTCGATTTGGGTGAGCGCGTCGCGGGCTTGCCGTCGCGCGTCTTCGGCGCGCTCGCGTTCACGGTCGTGACTCGCCAAGCGCTGCTCGAGCGCGTCCACGTCAGCGACGCGCTGGGCCTCGCTGCGCAGGCGATCGGCCAAGGTGTCGGCGTAAGCGCTGGCCTGGGCCAGGGCGGCCAGCGGCAGGCACAGATCGAGCGCCTTACGCTTGGGGTCGGCGGCCAGCTCCTGCGCTTCGCGCAAGCGCGCGTCTCGTTCGCTGCGGGCCTGTGCGACCGCGCTCGCCGTCGGCACGCCGTCGCGGCCTTTGAGGAGCGCCAGTTGCTCGAGCAATCCGGAGCGTTCGCGCTCCCTGGCCGCGGCTTTCTCGTCAAGGCTCTCGAGCAACTCCTCGGCCTGGCCCAGCTCGCCATCGAAGCGTTCGATGAGCTCTTGCGGCGGCAATGCCTCGCGCTCCAGGCGCCGAGCGTCCTTGGCCTGCTTCAAGATCGTCGTCAGCGCCTGCACCTTTGCCTGCGCGTCCGGCAGCTCGCGCGCGGCATTTTCGACTTTGATAGCGAGCGCCGACAGCTCGCGTCCGAGCGCCTGCAGACGCTCGCTTTGGGCCAGCGTGAGCGAGCGCGACAACACCTGCTCCAGATCTCCACCCAAACCAAAGCGCGGCAGCTTGGCCTCGATCGCCTCACGCAGCGTGCGCGCCTCACCCTGGCGCTTCGGCAGATCGTTGATGGAAGCCCTGGCAGCGCCGATACCGGTGCGCAGCTCCTGCGCGACCTCCGGCGAGAGCGCCACGGCACGGTCGGGCTCGGGCAAGCGCCCCAGCTTGGCCTGCGCCTCCCCACGCTTGGCCGAGAGTAGCCGCAAATCGCGTTCGACCTCGAGCAGCGCTTGTTGCAGCCGCTCGCGCTCGTCGCCGACGTCGCGACGCAAGCTGGGCAGCGCTCCCAGCTGCGTGCGCTCCGCTTGCTTGCGATCGCGCTCCACGACGGTGGAGAGCACATTCTTGAGCCGCAAGACGTGTTCTTTGGCCACGCGCAGCTTGCTCAGCTCGGCGCGACGCGCGTCGGCTTCACGGCGCTTCTCGCGCACGCCTTGCAGCTGCTCTTCGTACTTTTCGGGTGGGTGCACGCTGTCTTTGGCGCGCTTCTTTTGCTCGGCGTACTCGGCGAGCAGGCGATTGAGCTTGGGGTTCTGGCCGCGATCCTTGAACAGCTCTTCGGCTTCTTTGACGAGCGCGAGCTTGACGCGATGCACGCTGCGCCCGGAAGCGCCGGCGTCGAACAGCGCCTCACCCACGTCACCTTCGCCGTTGAGCGTCTCTTCGCCGCCCTTCTTCAGCCGCTCGTAGTCGAGCGCGAACAGTCGCTCGAAGCTCGGGAGATCGAGCCCGCTGAGCAGCCGCGACAGCCTCGCCTCGTCGAGGGGCAGCTCGTCCGGGCCGACCAGCGAGTCTTTGCGCTTTTTGCGCCGTCCGAACGCCAACTGCTCGCCTCCTCGCTCGATCAACGCCGATAGCTTGAGGGAGCTCGCCGGGTGCAGGTGCGCGTCGGGCGTTTGTTGCGGCATGCCGAACAGCAGGTCGCGGATGCCGCGCAGTGCGCTGCTCTTGCCGGCTTCGTTCGGCCCGTAAATCAGGTGCAAGCCGTTGCCCTGGGCCCTCGACAAATCGAGCGCCACACCCGTAAAAGGTCCGTAAGCATCGAAGCCGAGGCGCAAGAACCTCATGTGCCGTCCTGCCCGGCCGCCAGCCGCTCGCGCAGCAGGCTGCGCACGTCTCGACTCAGCTCCGCGGCCACGTCGCTCGAAGGGGCGCGCAGCTCGGGCACCAGCTCCAGCACTTCGCTCGGCAGCTTTTTGGCCAGATCCGCCAGGTAACTGGCCAGCTCTTGGCTATCTCCGCGGAGCAGCTCGCCGAGCGCGTCATCGATCTCGGCCAGCGCATCGTCAGCGAGCGGCGCGTCTTGACTCGGCGGCTCGGTGGCGAGGACTAGCTTCTCCAGCCAGGCGCCGGCTCCGCCCACTGCATACGACAGGCTGCACAGCTCCTCCGTGAGCCGTTCGCGGTCCGCGCGCAGCTGCGCGTCGAGCGCCGTGGCGCCGCTGAGCCGCACTCGAAATGCCAGCAACCGCCCCTGCGCGGCTTCGCTCTGGAGCGATAACGCTCGCTGCACCGAGCCGAGTACGTCGTCGACGGTTTCGCTGCGGCTCGCGTCGACGCGCAGCTCGGCCCAACGTACGGCGTCGAGCGCGCGGTGCTCCACGGCCGTGATGCGATCGCCCTCGAAGCTGACCAGAGTCGCGCCTTTTTCGCCCAGCTCACGCGCGTGGCGGCCCTGCAAATTTCCCGGAAACACCACATAAGGCTGGCTGTGTACGACCTCGCGCTGGTGCACGTGGCCGAGCGCCCAGTATTCGTAGCCGCGGTTGACGAGCGTCTCGACCTTGCACGGCGCATAGCGATCGTGACCGCTGCGGCCGTCGAGCGCCGTGTGCAATAGCCCGACGTTGAGCGCGCCAGCGACGCGCGCCGGATAACCTGCCGCCAGGTCTTCAGTCACATCACGCTTGGCGAAGCTTTGGCCATGAACGGCGATGCCCACGTCCTCGAAGACGCGCGTCTCCGGCTTGTCCGCCGAGAGCTGCAGCACCTGCTCCGGCAAGCGCACGCTGCGACGAATCTGACTGACGGCGTCGTGGTTACCGCGGATCCAGACCACGCGCACCCCAGCCTCGCACAGCTTGGTAAGCTGCGCCGCGAAGAACAAGCCTGTCGAGACATCACGCCAGTCGCCGTCGAACAAGTCGCCCGAGATGGCGAGCAGCTCCGCGCGCTCTTCGAGGCACAGCTCCGTGAGCGCGACGAAAGCACGGCGCGTGGCGCCGCGGATCTCTTCGGCCGGCGCGGACTCGTAGCGGCTGAGGCCGTGGAGGGCGCTGTCCAGGTGCAGATCGGCGGCGTGAACCAGCTTCATCCGCGCCGAGGTTTACCACGCTGCTGCGGAGAAGCGGGCCAGAGTATGTCCGCCCTCCGGTGGGGGCGATTCCGCGCCGATTTCAGGCTGCGCGCGGCCGCGCCGGGTCGGGGGCGACGCTCAGCGTGCGACGTTCGCGCTTACCTTGCACGTCCAGCACGACCTCGCCGCCGTCGCCCAGCACCAGCGCCCGTTTCAGATCGTCGACACCGTAGAGCGGCAGCCCGCCAGCCCGCAAGAGCAGATCGCCTGCCACGAGCCCGACGCGAGCGGCGGCCGAGCCTTCGCTCACCGCGTGCAGCCGCACGGCGCGCGCCTGCCCGAGCCGCTCGACGTCGCTGGCGGTGAGATCCACGCCGCGCGCCGCGACTCCGAGCAGGGGCCGCTCGATGCGCCCGCGTCGCATCAGCACCGCCGCGATCCAGCTCGCGCTGTGAGCCGCAATCGCGAATCCGAGCCCACGCGCTTGCGGGATCACGGCGGTATTGATGCCGACTACGGCGCCGCTCGCGTCCAGCAGCGGGCCTCCGGAGTTGCCCGGATTGATGGCCGCGTCGGTTTGAACCAGCCCCTCGAAAAGTGTACCGCGGGGTCCAGGCAGCGCGCGCTCCAACGCGCTCACCACGCCGAGCGTCACCGTGCCCTCGAAGCGCAGGGGATTGCCGATGGCGAGCACCAACTGGCCGACGCGCAGACGCCGCGACTCGTGCAATTCGAGCGGGGTGAGCCGCGGTCCGGAGATACGTAGCACCGCCAGGTCGCTCTCCGGATCGTCGCCCACCAGCTCCGCGGAAAGCTCGTCGCCGGCCGGCGTGCGCACGTGCAAGCCGCGCGGGTCGCCACGCACCACGTGCGAGTTCGTGAGCACGTATCCGTCTCCTGCAATCACGACGCCGGTGCCTTGCCCGCGGCCTTGCTCGACCGCCACCACGCTCGGCGCCGTCTTGGCGACCAGCTCTTCGATCTCGTGCGAGAGCTGTGGCAGCAGGCCGAGCGCGCTCACGGCCGCGCTCCCGGCGTGACGTCCACGCTCAGCGACTGCCCCGCCCGAAGCAACTTGAGCGAAAGAAGCTGCCCTTCAGCGCTTTCTAGCGCCGCCTGCAACGCCGCCGCACCCGTCAATTGGGCCGTGCCAAGCTCCAGCAGCACATCGCCAAGCAGCAGGCCCGCCTGCTCGGCCGCGCTGCCCGGCTGCACCGAAGCCACCAAAAGACCGCTCCCCTGACCCGCGCTCACGCGCAGCGCGTCCGGCAAGCGCACCGCCTGCGTGCCGACTCCCAAGTAACCGCGCCGCACCCGCCCGTGCGCCAGCAAGGCGTTCACGATGCGATCGAGCGTCGCCTTCTCGAGCAAGAGCGGCACATCACGCAGCAGCCCCGCCGACGCCATGCCGACCGCACGCCCCCCGCTATCGAAGGCGAGCCCGCCGGAAAACCCCGGCTCCGGCCGCGCATCGAGCTCCACGTAACGCTCGATGCGCCCCCCGCGCACGCTGTGCCACGAATCACCCACCTGGGTGACGAGAGCACGCCGCACGCGCGTCGCTCGCCCTGGTCGCGAGCCCAACAGCAGGCCACTGCCCAGCGGCACCGCGCCGTCTATCCAGACCGGTGCCTGCCCGATGGGCGATTCAGTACGCGCCACGCCGAGGTCGGTGGCCGCGTCGTAGCCCACCACCGTCGCCTCCACCTCGACCTCCCCCTGCACGACCTCCAAGCGCTCACGGCCCGCCACCGCCCGCGCCGTCGTCAAAATGACGCCCTCGCCGAAAACACTGCCGGTGCCGCCTCGCCGGCAAGGCGCCGCAACATGAACCAACGACGCCTGGGCCCGCTCGGCCACGCTCACCCAGGGATCCGAAAATGTGCTGCTCGATTCGGTCATGCCTCCAGCTTGGAGACGCCAGAGCGCCTGGAAAATCGGTCGAACGGCGAGGCAGCCCTGCCTGAAAGGCTAGCTTCGCCGCCCGAGCTGAAAGCCTCGGCTGGCTGGCAACTCGTTGGGGCGGGGCTGGACAACGGAGCGCGGCGACTTACCTTCCTGGCCTGGACGCACCGCTTCGCCCCTCAGCTGTGGTCGTGGCGCGGGATCCGCTCGTCAGGAGCGGGCTTTGTGCCGTGCTGCGCGCTTATCCCGGGTTGGTGCTGACGGAAGCGCTGGAGAGCGCGGGTCGGACGCCGGCGGCGGACGTCGTGATTTGGGACGCGCCGGATGTTGGGGCGGCGGCGCAGGCCCCGGCTGTCCTGGCGTTGGTCACGGAACCCGGCGAGGCGCTGCGAGTCTTGCGGGCGGGCGCTCGCGGGGCCTTGTCCCGCGAGGGACCATCGCATGCCATCGCGCCGGCCGCTTTGGCGGTGGCAGCAGGGCATTGGGTGTTGGATGAGAGCTTTGCGCGCGAGTTGCTGCACGTCGGCGACTTGCCGGCGGTGGCGCCGATCGGGCTCAGCCCGCGTGAGCAAGAGGTGCTGGTGCTGTTGTCGGAAGGCTTGTCGAATGCCGAGGTGGCGGCGCGGCTCGGTATCAGCCGCCACACGGCGAAATTTCACGTCAACGCCATTCTCGACAAGCTCGGCGCGACGACGCGCACCGAGGCGGTCGTGCTCGCGGCGCGCACCGGCTTGCTCAGCCTCTAAGTCGCGAGCTCGCTCACACCGCTTCGAGAATGCGCTGGCGCGCCGCGCCGAGGCCGTCCGCCTCGTAGTCCACGACGTCGCCCGCCTTCAAGAACCGTGGCGGCGTGCGGCCCATGCCGACACCTGCCGGAGTGCCGGTGCTGATCACGTCTCCGGGCAGCAGCGTCATGAACTCGCTGATGTGGCTGACGAGCGTGGGCACGTCGAAGATGAGATCGGCGGTGCTGCCGTCTTGCATGAGCTTGCCGTTGACGCGCAGCTTGAGCCCCACGTTTTCCGGCGAGAATTCGTCGGGCGTGACCAGCAACGGGCCCAGCGGCGCATAGCCGTCATGGCTCTTGCCCTTCACGAACTGCCCCCCGCGCTCCTTTTGGTGCTCGCGCTCGGAGTAGTCGTTCATCAGCGCGAAGCCCGCCACGTATTCGGCCCAGCGCGCTTTCTCGATGTAGCGCGCGCGTTTGCCGATCACGAGCGCCAGCTCCACCTCCCAATCGGTCTTGTGGGAGGCGCGCGGCAGCGGCAGGTCGTCGTAGGGGCCGGCCAGCGCCGTGCTCGACTTCATGAACAGCATCGGCTCCGGGGGCAGCTTGCCGTTCGTTTCGGCCGCGTGGGCGCGGTAGTTCAAGCCCACGCACACGATCTTGCTCGGGCGCACGATGGGCGGGCCGACGCGCTCGTCGGCACCCACGCTCGGGCATTCGGCGGCGTGCTCGGTGTACCAGCGCGCGAGGCGAGCGACGCCGTCCGTCCCGAAAAATTGCTCGCCGTAGTCTTCGCCAAACGCGGAGACGTCGACACGGCCGGCAGCCGGTGAAAGCAAGCCCGGTCGTTCACGCCCTGCGTCACCGAATCGAAACAGCTTCACATGGATAGATGTACGCCGCCTCCCTCCTCGACGCAGCCTGCTTTTTTCGAACCGGCACCGAAGATCCGGATCCCCCACGACCTCCAAAGGCAAGTCCGAGAAGGCAGCGCCTCCGCGCGGCCAGAAACCGCTCGGACGGGAGGTCGCGTTTCATGAAATTCGAAAGAAAGTTTGCTGCTCCTTGCCTGCTCGCAGCGTTGCCGTTGCTCTCGGCCTGCGGGACGGAAGCGCCGATCGGAGAGCATTTCGGCACTTCGGAGCACTCGCTCACGGGCCCGCTCACCATTCACGGCCGCATCGCCTCGCCGACGGGCGCGCCGATTTCCGGCGTCAAAGTCAGCCTGACCGGCGCCGCCACCAAGTCGATGACGACCGGAACCGACGGCGCCTACTCGTTCACTACGCTCGCCGCGGGCGCGTACACCGTGACCCCGAGCAAGACGGGATTGTCGTTCTGCACGGCTTCAGCCTCGCTGCCCAAGCTACGCGTCGACGCCGTCGAAGACTTTGCGGGCTCGAGCACCGGCTGCACCGCCGCCACGCACACGCGCAACGTCACGGTCGTGATCTACGACCCGCTCATCACCCAGAGCGACGGCACGCAGGTGAAGCTGTCGACCTACAAGAATTGGGAAGACCCGGCGCAGCTGGTCGATCGCTTCAAGCGCTCGCTGCAGTCCATCACCAATGGCCGCGTCAAATACAACGTCGTAAAGACCAAAAACATCAGCGCCTTTCCGGTGAAGGCCGACGGCTTTCAGTACACCCAGACCAGCTATTTGGCGTGTTTGGCCGACAGCAATCAATGCCACGCCGCCGACGGCGTGGACATGGCGAACATCCTTTCGACGCAGGGCGTATGCACGGATCTGAACGCTGGCAGCACCGACGAAACGTGGGTATTCGGCGGTCCCTACTTCGGCTTCTACGAGTCACAGCTCGCGGGTCCGGGCGCGTTTTGGTACAACTCGCCACCGCTGGACGGCACGAGCTGCAACAAGCTCTTGCCGATCATGGGCTTCAACTACGAGCGCTCGCTGAACGAGATGGTGCACGACATGATCCACCGCACCGAGTCGACCATGGCGCGTGTTTACGGCAGCTGGAACGAGAACGACATCAGCCACAACTGGAACAAGTTCGGGCTGATCGCGGCGCAGTCGCCCAGCTACAATTACAGCGGTTGCGGTGACGCGCACTGGACGCCGAACTCGCAGCAGGACTACGACTACTCCAACACACGCAGTATTCAGACGTTCTGCGACGATTTCTTCAATTACCCGAACTTGAAGAACCCGCCGTCGTCGGCGCTGAAGACCATCACCTGCAGCGCCTGGGGCTGCGACGAGCTGGCCTACTACCGCTACTTCTTCCAGCACCTGCCCAAGGCCAGCGGCACCGGCCCCGACACCAAGTTCAACGACTGGTGGCGCTACCTTGTCAAGCCGAACGACATCGTGCTCACCGATCCAGCGGTCTGCAGCTCCGAGTACGCGGGTGGCTGGTGCGCGAGGGTGGCCGATGGCGTGCATGGCACCTGTAACGATGGCGAGTGGGCCACGGCGTCACTGCCGACCGGCTGGGCCAAGCTCCAATTCGCGTCAAAGCCTGTGACTTCTGTCACTGTCTACGACCGCGCCTGCGACGAGCAAGTCACTGCCGGCCACCTCGAGTTCTCGGACGGCTCGGCCAACATCAGCTTCGGCGCGCTGGAAAACACGGGCGCTACGGGCAAGAAGCTGACTTTCGCTGCCAAGACTTTGAGTTGGGTCAAGGTCGTTATCGATCAAAGCACGGGAGCGAATCCGGGCATCGGCGAAATCGTCGTCCAGTAAGCCCGGAGGCTGACCTATGCTGCCGCCCCTTGGCAACTTGGGTCGCCCTTCCCGTCTTAGTGCTCGGAGCCGCGGGGCTCAGCGTCGACTCGCTGAGCCCCGATGCGCTTTGCCCTCCGCTCGAAGAGACGCGACGCACCGTGGCCGCGCGACTCGGCAACGTGGAGCTCGATGGCACCTGGCACGCCACCTACGTGCTCGTGCACCGGCAGCAGGGCGACTTCGTTACGCTCAAGGTGTTCGATCCGGTCGGCGCGCAGCGGCTCGAGCGGGAGCTGCCGGCACAAGGCGCCGCCTGCTCGACCTTGCCCGCCGTGATTGCGCTCGTGCTCGAGCGCTTCTTCGCGCCGCCCGAGCAGACGCAGGCGCCGGCCGCGCCCAGTGCGGCACCTGCTTCAGATCCTTCCCCAGAGCCGGCGCCAGCCGATGCTCAGCACCCCACGCCGCCCGAAGCGCCGCCGCCCGTTGCGTCCGCTCCCGCGGCAGCGTCGGCCCCGCCTGCCGATCGCGCAAGCCCGAGAGCGCCCGACGATGCCCCTCCGGGCTTCGAGCTCGGCGCAGAGCTTTGGGCTTCGAGCGCCTGGTTGGCGCCGGGACTACGCGTCGCCCGGCGCTTGGGCGGGCCGTACTGGATCGGACTCGAGGCGGCACTCGACCTGGCCTCGCACCGTGTGAGCGCGTTCGAAGGTTCGGTCAACGCGCGGCGCGTACCGATTTCGCTCGTCGCCAGGCGCGAGTTGACTGAAGGCGCGGTCGCGCTCAGCGGTGGGCTCGAGCTCTTGGGCCTGTTCGAGGCGGCCCGCGCCTCGGACCTCGCGCAGTCGGATGGCGGAGCGCGCCTGGTACCAGGTGCAGGACTGCGATTCGGTGCGCGTTTCTTACCTGGCTCGTCGCTGGCGCCCTTTTTGGAGCTGACGGGCGCCTGGCTCGCGCGCCGAGCCGCCCCTGCGTTTCAGGTGGGCGACCGCGAGGTGTTGACCCCGCCGACCTGGGTGGTCGGAGGCGCGTTCGGCATCGATGCGAATTTTTGACGATGCCGAGCGAAGATCGGCGCCCCTTCGTGACTCCAACGGGGGGAGGCATGCTTGCGTCCGCCACCGGAAGTCTCGAATCGAGCCATGAGTTGCTCGATTTGTGTGTCGCCGGCAGCCCTGCCGCCTGGCGGGGCCTGCACCGTCGCTACCACGGCACGGCGCTGTCGGTGCTGCGCCGGCTGGGAGTGCCGCCCAGCCAGCTCGAAGACGCCTGCCAGGACGTGTTCGTCGACGTGTTCCACTACTTGCCGCGCTTTCGCCGAGAAGCCGACTTCCGGACCTGGCTGTACCGCATTTGCGTCAGTCGAGCGCGCACCGCTCGACGCCGCGCCAAGCTCGCTGCCATGCTCGGCACGTTGCTGCCCTTCGCCGGCAGTGGCGGCAACGAAACGCTGGAGGGTGGCCAAGCTGGTCGCCAGCTCGCGCGCGCGCTCGACCGGCTTTCGGAAGCCGAGCGGCTCGTCTTCGTGCTGTTCGAGCTCGAGGGCTTGAGCGGCAAAGAGATCGCCGACGTCATCGAGCGCCCGCAAGCCACCGTCTTTCGACGCCTGCACGACGCGCGTCAACATTTCAAGACCGCGCTCGAGGAAGGGGCCGTCACATGAGCAGCGAAGACCCCTCATTTCCGCCGCCGCTAGCTAGCACTGACGACGCCACGGCGCTGCTGATCCAGCGCGCGCTGAGGGAGCCGCAACCGGGGCCGAGCGAGGAACAGAGCTGGGCGCGGCTCGAGGCGCGCGGCTCGAGGCGGCCGCTCCGCGCGTGGCTGCCGGTTGGCGCCGCGCTCGCCGTGGCGGCCGGTTTTTGGCTCTGGTGGGCCAAGCCGAACGACCACGTGGCGCTCACGGCAGAGCACTTTCCGCCGCCCCAGGCCGCGCAGGAGCACCCGGGCAGTATCGGTCCGAGCGACGCCCCCGTCGTGCCGAGCGCCGCGCCTCCGGCTCACGCCAAAGCTCCGTTGCCGCGTAGCTCGGCTGGCGAAGAAGACGACACCGCTCGCTGCGCGAAGCTCGCGCAGAACGGGCACTACGACGACGCGGCGAGCTGCTACGGCAGCATCGCGCGCGGCAGCTCTATGGCAGCCGAGCTGGCGCTCTACGAGAAGGCGCGTATCTTGGCCAAGGCGCAGGGCAAGAGCCAAGAGGCGCTGGCCACGCTCAACGAGCACCCCCGGCGCTTTCCAGGGGGCTTGCTCGCCAGTGAGGTCGCGCTCACGCGCATCGAGCTGCTCAACCAACTGGGTCGCCGCGATGAGGCGCTGCGCGCCATCGACCAGGCCCTCGGCGGCACGCTCGGACGCGAGCGCGGCGGCGACTTGCAGTTGCTGCGGGCGGAGCTACTGGCGGCGCAGGGCGACTGCGCACACGCGCTCGACGCGATCACGGCGGCCAAGAGCCGCGGCGTGCACCCTTCTCGCGTCGAAGCGATCGAGAAACGCTGTAGCGGTAGCGGAGAGCAGTAAGAACATGAGGCGCCTTGGCTTCTTGGTTTGGGGTTGGGGCTTCGCGGCTTGCCAGCCGATCATCGTGGGCATGCCGGAGACGAACGAGGGCGGCTCGAGCTCGCACGCGGGCACCGGAGTCTCGCTCTCCGCGGGCGTGGGCGGAGGCAGCCAGAACGGCGGCTTCAGTCAAGGCGGCGAAGCGCCGACACCGAGCGCCGGCGCCGGTGATCAGACGGACATCGCCGGCGACAGCGCTGCCGGTGATGGCGGAGCAGCGGGCGACGGTTGCTCACTCCGCATCACCGGTCACCTGAGCTCGCTGCGGGGGCACCCGATCGTGGGCGCGCAGCTCGTGCTCAGCGGGGACACTGAAGCCAGCACGCGCAGCGACGAAAGCGGCAACTACGTCTTCACCGGCTTGTGCCCCGGCCACTACGAGCTCGTCCCGACTTGCCTGACGAGCGGCGTGACCATCGACCTCGCCGACGACCAGACTCGCGACTTTGCCGGCACGCCCGGCTCGTGCGAGGAGCTGCCGCTCAGACCGCGCATCGAGTGGGTGATCTTCGATCCGACCGCGTCGGAATCGAACGGTTTGCCACGCCGCCTGTCGACGACGCTGCAAGTCGAGTCACCCGACCACAGCGGTCTCGATCTGATGGACGCGCTCACGGCTCTGACCAACGGCCACGTGCAGCCGCAGGGCGTGAGCTACACCATCACCCACGCCGACGCTTTTCCGGCGCTGGCCGACGGTTTCAGTTACACCCCGGAGAGTTACGCCGCTTGCCTGGCCGACCCCAACACCTGCCACGCCGAGGTCGAAGCCGACTACGCGGCCATCGAGCGCGACGACGACTTGTGCGACTCCGTCGCCAAAGACGATGTCGACGAGATCTGGCTCATCGGCGGCGCCCATTTCGGCTTCGTGCCGCTCAAGCCGCTAGAGTGCCACGTGGTCGTCGAGGGCATCGACACCGTCAAGCGCGTCGACCTGGTTGGCTTGCATTTCGAGCGGGAGCTGGTTGGCATGCTGAGTGATTACCAGGCTCGCGCCGACGCGGCGCTGCGCGAGGCCTTCGGTCCCCTGCCCGGCAGCGAAGACAACCCCTACGCTTCCTACGTCAAGAGCTACCCGCTGCCGGCCGAGCCCTTGGTCACCGCCTGGCTGGCGCACCTGCCCCAAGAGCCGTGGCTCGACAGCCAGGGCCGCTTCAAGGACTTTTGGCGCTACATCAACCACCCGAACGAGCGCAGCGATCCCCAAGTCAGCGCGCTCACGTGTAGCAGCAGCTACACGCCCGGCTGGTGCTCGCACCTCGTCGACGGTGGCCACGGCGTCTGCAACGACAAGGAATGGGCAGCCTTCGACAAGGACCCGCTACGCAGCGTCGAAATGCTGTTTCGCCCGGAGAAATTCGTGAGCGCCATCACGCTCTACGACCGTGCTTGCGACGAGCAGGTGCTGGCCGGGCACCTGGAGTTTTCGGACGGCACCCCCGACATCCCCTTCGACGCGCTGGAGCAGAACGGCATGATGCCGAAGATGTTCACCTTCGAGCCCAAGCTGCTGCGCGGCCTGCGCGTCGTCATCGATCAAGCGACGGGACCTCACCCCGGCTTGGGTGAGATCGTGATCGGCGAGAGCGCCAAGGCGCTCTGAACCAGCTCAGTCGTCGTAGCCGTCGGGGTGGGCGGAGAACCAGCGCCAGGCGCTCAAGATGGTTTCGGCGATGTCGGTGCGCTGCGCGCGCCAACCGAGCTCTTTCTCGATCTTGCTCGCGTCCGCGTACAGCGCGGGCGGGTCACCCGGGCGTCGCGGACCCGCGTCCACCTTGAAGGGACGGTCGACGACTCTGCGCACGGCGTCCACGATCTCTTTGACGCTGTAGCCCTTGCCGATGCCCAGGTTGTAGATGCGCTTGTCGCCCGGCGCGAGCGCTTCCATCACGCGCACGTGCGCTTCGACCAAGTCCTCGACGTGGATGTAGTCGCGGATGCAGGTGCCGTCCGGCGTCGCGTAGTCTTCGCCGAAGATGGTGATCTTTTCGCGCTTACCCAGCGCGGCCTGCAAAATCACGGGGATGAGGTGCGTCTCCGGATCGTGGTCCTCGCCGACGGCGCCGTCCGCCGCGGAGCCCGCGACGTTGAAGTAGCGCAGCGCGGCGTACGCGAAGCCAGGCGACTTGGCGGCGTAGTCGCGCAGCATGTACTCCGACAAGAGCTTGGACCAACCGTACGGGTTGATGGGCGACTGCGGCGTGGTCTCGCGGATCGGAATCTCGCTCGGCTCGCCGTATGTGGCACAGGTGCTCGAGAACACCATGCGCGGCGTGCCCACCTTCTCGATGGCCTTCAGCACGCTGAGCGTGCCGGAGGTGTTGTTGTCGTAGTAGCGCAGCGGCTCGGTCACCGACTCGCCCACGTAAGCCAGCGCGGCAAAGTGCATGACGCAGTCGATGCGCGCGTCGCGTAGCAGCTGCTCCAGCTTGTCGGTCTCGCGCACGTCGAGCTGGTGAAACGGCACCTCTGACGGCACGGCAGCGCGGTGACCGCGGCTCAGGTTGTCGAGCGCGATCGGACTGTGGCCGGCACGCAGCAGCGCGCGCAACGCGTGGGATCCGATATAGCCAGCGGCGCCAGTGACCAATACCTGCATGGCGCCCCTTGTATCATTGTTCGAGCAGAGCCGCGCCTCGCTTAGTGCCCGAAACGGCGGGCCGGCAGCGCGGCTGCCCCTGGCGAAGATTCGTGAAAGACACGCGAGGTTCGCCCGGTGCGCGCGCCGTAAACGCGGCAGAGCGTAGTGAGAGACGCCAGCGCTTCCGTTCGTGCCAAAACTGCCAGCGTCCCGCCGCCTCCTCCGCCCGTGATTTTCGCGCCAAAAACGCCGGCATCCGTACCGGCGGCCGCAAGCCCCGCCACCAGCTCGTCCGTGCCGTCAGCGCCCAGCCCGCACGCCGAATAGCTGGCGTGCGACGCGAGCATCAGCTCGCCCAACCGCTCGAGCTCGGGCCGCTCGCTGGCTCGCGGCAAGAGCTCGTGAAATTCGCGCACGCGAGCGTGCTCGTAGATGGGATGCAGCGTTGCGGCTCTCACCAGGTACGTCGCGTCGGCTTCGACCTGCGTCACGTCGTCGGATATGCCGGCAAAGCGCGCCAAAAATTCCGAACCCGTGATGCGCTCGGGCAGTAGCCCGACCAATTCGGGCGTGAGCAGCTGCGGCGTCAACCGGCACAGGTAACCGCTGAGCGGGTCATCCTCCAGCGCGACACGCCCGCCGCCCAGCGGCTGGACGCGCGCGCCCAGCCGCTCCGCGAGCAAACGCAGCCCCATGAAAGCCGCCACACGCACGCGCGTGTACGAAGCACCGCGCACCGCGTGGCGCAGCCCTGAGTCGATGCCGAACAGCGACACCCCGGGTGCCGGCGCCACGAAGCCGACGACTCGCGCTGGTTGACACTCGAGCGCCAAGAGCTGCCCCGCCCGGCCGCACGCGCTCGTCAGCTGGTCCATCGCCCCGCACGCCGCCCCGACCACGTAATTTTCGACCTTTTGCCCCCAAAGACCGAGCTCTTGGCCCGAGAGACGCACCGCGAAAAGCTCCGCCAGCGCCAACAGCGCCGCCACCTCGATCGCCGCGGAGGAGCTCACGCCTTTTCCTTCGGGCACGCTCGAGCGCAGTAGCAGCCGCAGCCCTCCGTAACGCTGGGCCGGATCCGGCACGAGTAGGGGCAAGCCGCCGAGCACGTACGCCGGCCAGCGCTCGGAGTCGGGGCAGCTCGCGAAGAAGGCTCGCAGGCCACTCAGGCTCTCACAGGCCGGCCACAGCTCGGCGGCGCTGTAGCGGAGCTCGCGCACGGGCTCGCTCACGCTGGCGACGCGGATCTCGTTGTCACTGGTGCGAGCCACGGCAACGCACGCCGCTTCGGCCAACGGCTGCTCGAGCACGAGCGAGCCCGAATAGTCCGCGATCCCGCCCATCACGTCGAGCCGCCCGGGCGCGCGCGCCGCTACGACCTCGCCTGCACCTGCAAAGAAGTCACGGAGCGCGGCGCCCGCGCTCGGCAAGGCGCGCACGTACCGCTCGAGCTCCTCGAGCTCCCGCACAGCGCGTTCGTGCGCGGCCCTCGACATCGCTCAGGGGCCCCCGGCGGTCGCGCGGTAGTGCACGGCCGAAACCGCGCGCAGCTCGGCCGCCGTGCGCTCCGGCGACGTATCGGAGATGAAGCTGCCGCCACCGATCTCGGGTCCCGCCAAGAACTTGAGCAGGTTTGGCTGGCGCAGCGGTGGATGCAGCTCGATGTGAAAATGAAACCCCGGCTGCTGGCCCCCCAGCGGCGCCTGGTGCAGCGCCATCACGTACGGAAAGTCTTGTTGCCAGAGGTTGTCGTAACGCACGAGCACCTCGCGCAGCGCCTGCGCGAGCACGACCAGCTCCGCCTCGGGCACATCCGCGATGCAAGCGTAACTGCGAGCGGGCGTGACGAACGTCTCATAAGCGTAACGCGCAAAGTACGGCACGAACGCCAGCGCCGCACCGCGATCGACCAGCAGCCTGCGCCCGTCGCGGCGCTCGGCCTCGATGATGTCGGCCAGCAGGGCGCGGCCCGTTTTCGCCCAATGCGCAGCGCCTTGGCGAGCTTCGGTTTCGATGGTCTTGAACACGAAGCTGGTGGCGTAAATTTGGCAATGCGGGTGCGGGTTCGAGACACCGACGGCCTCACCCTTGTTCTCGAACACCAGCACGTGACGCATACCTGGCAGCGCCGACAGCGCGCGGTATTCGGTCTGCCAATGCTGGAGCAAGCGCACGACCTGCTCGAGGGGGAGGCGCGCCAGCGTGAGATCGTGGCGCGGCGTGTAGCAAACGACGCGCGACACGCCGAGCGCTCGCTCGGCGCGCTGCATCGCTTCGGTACCCGGCGGCACCGCCTCGACTTCCGGTGCGTCCAGCGCGACGCACGGGTGGTCGTTATCGAACGCGAGCACGCCGTCGTAGTCCGGGTTCTTGGCCCCCGACACGCGCGCATTGCCCGGGCATAGGTAGCAATCCGCCACGTAAGGCGGCACTGCCACGCTCGGCGCTGCCGTGCGTTGTCCATGCCAGGGCCGATGTTGCCGATGTCCGGCCACCACGACCCACTCATCTCTCAGAGGGTGATAGCGCTGCTCCCAAGTCATGGTTGGCCGCGGGCGTCCAAGGCTCGGACAGAAGCGTCCAACACCCGCTGGCGGCGAGTCAATCCGAGCACGATTTCAGCTGCATGGTGGTGCTTGCGGCTGGCACGCGACTTGCGGTGCGGCGGGTCCTCCATTGTCTCCCGCCGAGAACGACCCCGACGACGGCCCAGAGCGTGGCGCTTTGGGCAGCCAGCGCGTGCTCAAGAGCGAGCGCGACCCCTACCGCAGCGCCTTCGACCAGAACCCGCTGCCGATGCTGATCTGCGACGTCGGCACGCTGCGGATACTGGCCGCCAACCAGCAGGCCGCACGGCTGCACGGCACGACCCCGCAGGAGCTCGAGGGGGCGTCGCTGTTCGAGCTGCGACGCGTTTCGGAGCTCACGCGGCTCATGCTGCGCCGCGCGGTCGGCACCGAAATGGCTTTGGGCTTCGGTTACCACACGCGCCGCGACGGCTCGACCTTCGCGGTGCAGCTGAGCGTGCACCCCACCGAGCTCGGCGGTCGCCCCGCGTGGCTGTGCTTGCTCAAAAGTCTCGAGGAGCTACTCGATCCGAAAGAGGCGGAGCAGCAGCGGCGCTTGTTCGAATCGGTCGGCCGCGTCGCTGGCGGCGTTGCACACGATATCAACAACTTGCTCTCCGTCGCACTCTCCTTTACCAGCCTGGTCTCGTCGCAGCTGCCAGAAGCCTCCCCGCTACAGAACGATCTGAGCGAGATCCGCGGCGCGGCCGAGCGCGCGGCGCAGCTCACGAAGCAGCTGCTCAGCTTGTCGCGCAAGACCCCGGCACAGCCGAAACCGCTGGTGCTCAACGAGCTGGTGTTGCGGCTAGAAAAGCTGCTGCGTCGCCTGCTCGACGAGCAGATGACGCTCGAGCTCTCGCTCGAAGCCGAGCTCGATCCGGTGCTCGCCGACGCCACGCAGCTCGAGCGCCTCTTGGTGCAACTGGTGGGTGAAGCGCGGGCCCAGGGCGTGCCAGGTAGCCGCTTGCTGATCGAGACGCGCAACACCGAGGTCGACGGACCACAAGGGTCCACCCGCCAGGTGGTGCTGCGCGTGAGCGACAGCGCCAACGCCCTGTCGCCAGAAATTGCGGCGCTGTCGTCGTTCGTGGATGCCGGTACGGCTTGGCTGGAGAACGAGCCCGGCTCGGGAGCTCGCTTCGTGGCGTGTTTCTCGAGCCTCAAGGGAGCGAGCTCGAGCGCCCCGCCCGCCCCGCAAGCCCGCAAGCTGCGGCCCCAGTCCGTGCTCGTCGTTCAAGACAACCCTCACCTCCGCAAGACGCTCCGGACCTACTTCGCTCGCGAAGGCTACCGGGTGCTCGACGCGGACAGCAGCCTCGAAGCCCTACGCCTGGTCGAGGGGGACGCGCGCGTCGACCTGCTTCTCACCGACTACACGCTCATCGACGGCAACGGCCAAGAGCTGGCGCGCGCGCTTCGCGAATCCTTGCCCGAGCTGCGCGTGCTGATCGCCACTGGGAACCCCGAGCAGCGCGCGGCCATCCGCGAGGATGACCGCACCGCCACGATCAGCAAGCCCTTCGACCTGCACGATTTTTCAGCGTTGATCGAGCAGCTGCTCGCGTCAGCGCCGACGCCTCAGCCGTGAGCGCGGCGACGGCGCGACAGCCCAACGAGCGCACCGAGCACGGCCAGGAGCCCGAAAGCCCCGTGCGTGAACGGCGCCCGACCGAATTGACAAGCGGCGCTCTCGTGAGACTCACCGTCGCCCGCATTCGCCTGCGGCGCGGGAGTGCTGCCGGTGTTGGTGCCGCCGCCCGACCCGGTGTTGCCGGAGCCGGTCGTCGTCCCGCCTTTGCTGGTGCCGCTGCCGCTCTCCGTGCTGGTCGGTGTCTCCAGATCGGAACCGCTTTGTGCTCCGTAGTACGGCGGCTGGCAGGTGCCGCTGGTCGGCATGGGCGCGGGCTCCGGCGCCGGGCAATCCGTGTTCGGCGGGCATGCCGGGCTCGTGGCGACGGCGACGTCTTTGATGCAGTGCCACCCCGCGGCGCACTCCGTATCGACCTGGCACGTCACCGGCTTCACCACGCAGGCGAACTCGCCCGAAGGCTGGCAGCTGCAGTCCGGCGGCGCGACATCCGAAGCGCTCGCGCCGGCGGCGCCGTCCGGCGGCAGCGGAGCCATGCTCGGGGTCCCACCTGGCGTGGCTCCACCGCCAGAGCTCCCAGAGCAGCCACAGCCCTGGAGCTCTTCACACGTGAAGCCGTCACCGCAGTCGGCGGCGGTCGTGCACGGCAACACGTAGCGCGGCGTGCAAAGCTTCTCGGTCGCGGGTGGATCGGCCGGCGCGGTGGGATCGGCGCAGGTGCAGTCGGGCATGTCGGACGGACACGCGCAGCCCGAGGAGGCGACCTGTTCGGTCCACTCGTGACAGATCATGCCGTCGGCACAATCGGCATCGACCCGGCAGTGTGCGGGCGTGCACGCGTGCACTTCGGTCGGCGTGCACGGCTCGGGCGTGGGACACGCTGCACCGGGCGCACAAGCCGCGCTGGGCGGGCAGGCCGAGCTCCCCACCACCGTACACTCGTAGCCGCGACCGCATTCTTGATCGGTGGCGCAGCCGCTGGGCGTCGGCTCGGGAGACGGCGCCACGACTGCGCTGGCGAGCGGCGCGATCGACAGCACGGCAGAGGCGACGAATACGGCAGGCAGGAAGCGAAGCGCGGTCATTGGAGGGCTCCTCGGGGGTGGGCGGTGACGGACACCTCCACTCTCTGCAGCCATTGTGCCAGCCGTCCACGGCGCGCCACAAGTAATTTTATCCAATACATACCGACACCTACCGTGTGCCACTCGACTTGACCATTGGCACAGGGTCCGGCGCGCGCGTCGCGGATTTGGTAAGTCGGCGCCCGTGACTGCCGTGTCTCTCGACTGCCCGAAGCAAGCGCGCTGCTCGGGCTGCGCGCTTGGCGCCGCCCCCTACCGCGAAGGACTGAATCGCAAGGCGCAGCAGCTATCGCGCGCTCTCGCTGCTTATGACAGCCTCGCCGCGAGCGTCCTTCCGCCACGCGCCGCGTCACCCACCATCGCCTACCGCGTGCGCGCCAAGCTCGTCAGTCATCGGCGCGAGCTCGGGCTCTTCGAACGCGGCTCGCACCGTGTGCTCGATGTGGCCGGCTGCCGGGTGCTGTCGAGCGCGCTCACCCAGGCGAGCGAGGCGCTGCGCGCACGGCTCCCGTTACCCATCCATGGCGCGGACTTTCGCGAAACGTCGGAAGGCGTTCTCCTCACCCTTTTGAGTGAAGACACCGGTTCACGCAGCGAGCTCGTGCAGCTCGCCACGGCACTCGTCAGTGAGGGCGTTGCGCACAGTGTGGCGCTCGCGCTGCGCCGACCAGGCGAGGTACGGCTCCTGGCGAGCGAGCCCGAAGTCGTGGCAGGCCCTGCGGCGGCGCGCCACGCGCTGGCGGAAGAAGCGCCCTACGCTTACGCGGCGCACGGGGGATTCGTGCAGGCTCACGCCGGACAAGCCAGCTACGTTTACGGCGAAATCGCGCGCGGGCTCGCCGAGCGCCTGGGCTCGCTCGCTGGCCGCCCGATCCTCGAGCTGTTCGCGGGCAACGGCAGCCTCGCGCTGCAGCTGGCCCGAGCTGGAGCGCGTGTGACCGCGGTCGAGTCCTACGCACCGGCGATCGAGCTCTCACGGCGAGCAGCGCGCGAGCAAGACTTGGCGCTCGAGGCCGTGGCCGACGACGCCGCGCGCTTCGCCAGCAGGGCCAAGGCGCGCTTCGACGCGATCCTCGTCAACCCGCCACGGCGCGGGCTATCGCCGGAGCTGCGCGAAGCCCTTGCCCGAGCCGAGCCGCGCGTGCTCGCGTACGTCTCGTGCCAGCCGCGAACACTGGCACGAGACGCTGCGCACCTGCGGCGACTCGGACTCGAGCTCACGCAGGCGGAGCCGCTCGACATGATTCCGTGGAGCGACGCCGTCGAAGCACTGACCTGGTTTCAAGCCGCAGTACCGCCCGCTCCGCGCGTGCTCTTCGAAGACGAGCTGTGTCTAGCCGTCGAGAAATCGCCGCACGAGCTGCTACGCTCCGAGAGCGACGGTGCGACGAGCCTCACGGCACGCGTGCGTGGGCTGAGCGGCTGGTCGGGCGCAGTGCCGCTCGAAGACTGGGGAGCCGAGTTGAGCGGCGTGTGCTGGTTCGCGCGCGACGCCGAGAGCGCGAGCCGCCTCGGGCCCGCGCATCGCGCTGGCACTCGTACCTTCACGCTCCTGGTACGCGGCAACTTGCGCAAGCAAGGCACCGTGACCCGTCGTAGCCCACGACAGTCGACGCGCGGCGTTCGCTACACGAAGGTTCACGACGCTGCTCGCCACTCCGTGGTTTCAGCGAAGAGCGAGGACGCCGACGAGCGCGCGGTGCTGGCCGACTTCGCGAGCATTCGGCACCCCGTGCTCGGCGACGCGGTCAGCGGAGACAGCGCTAGCAATCGCTTCGCCTGGCACCGTCACGCGCTCGACCGCGCCTTCGTTCACGTGGGTGAAAGTAGCTTCGGCGCCGAAGCAGACGGCACGCTTCGCCAAGCGCAAAGCCCCCTGGCCCCGGACTTGGAATGGGTCTTGGAAAGCCTCGGCTCAGACTAGCTTGAGCTGCAGCGCCGTCAGAATTGCGCCGACGTGCACGCCGTGCACGATGCTGCCGTCGGTGGCGAGCCGCGCCAGATCGGCCAGCGGTACCTTCACGATATCGAGCACCTCGGTCTCTTCTGGTGTGGGCTTGCCGACCTGACGCGCGCCACGAGCACAGAAGAAGTGCGCCTGAGTGGTATGCCGCGCCGGCTCCGTCGAAACACTCTGGATACGAACCCAGTCGTCCGAGGCAAAGCCCGTCTCTTCGAGCAGCTCGCGCCGCGCAGACTCTTCTGGCGACTCGTTGGGCTCGATCACTCCGGCTGGAAGCTCGAGGCTCGGCTTGGCGATGCCGTGGCGGTATTGCCGCACCAAGACCACTTCTGAAGCCTCCGTGACACAAAGCACGCTCGCCCAGTCGGGGCCGTGAATGACATGGAAGCGGTCAATCTCGTGGCCATTCCCCAGCCGCACGCGATCTTCTCGAAGCTGCAGCCAGCGCTCGCTGATGAGCAGCTTGCTATCCAGGACTTGCCAGGGTTTCACGCGACACTCGTAACACGACTCGCGATAAGATGCCGAGCAGTGAGCGAAGACCTGCGCCGCGCCCTGCGAGACCCCGGCTACACCCCACCCCGACGCGCGTTCGACGAGATCTTCGCGCTGCTCGCTCATCCCGAGCTGAGTGAGCGGGCGGAGCGGGCTTTGCTTTCGGCGGGGCTACCAGCGGCCCAATACGCGGCACAAAGCCTCACACGCAATGCACCCAGTGGCGACGCAGCGGCAGCACGGCTCACCAACGAGGCCTTGGTTCGACTGGTGGGGCGCGCGCTGCGAACGCACGATGACCCAGAGCTGCTGGCGGCGCTCGCCCATGTCTTGGGCGGTCCGGAGCTCGAGCTACGACGCCACGCAGCCATGGCGCTCGGCAAGAGCGGTCGCCGCGCCGCCGAGCCCGAGCTCCTCCGCTGCCTCGATACCACCGACCAAAAGCTGCTGCGCTCGGCGATAGAAGCGCTCGGCAAGGTCGGAGGAGAAGCCGCGCTCGAGGCGCTCGGCCGCCTCGAGGCGCCGCAGCCGCTGCGACAGGTATTCGAGCGCGCCCGCCTGATGCTCGAGCGCAGCGTCGGCCGGGTCGGTGAGCTCGGCGGCAGGCTCGTCATCGACCGCGATTTGCCGCGCCCGCTCCAGCTCGTGCTTGCTTGCCGCGCCGGCCTCGAAACATTCCTGGCCGAAGAAGCCGCCCCGCTCGGCGCGAATGCGGCGGGCCCCGGGCAGGTCACGTTGACTTACGGCGGAGCGCTGCGCCGGCTGCTGCTCTTGCGGCTCGCGAGCAGCGTCGCGATCGCGTGGCCGCTCGAGCAAGGCACGACACCCGGCAGCGTGCTGGCAACGCTGCTCGATGAGCAGTTGATTGCGGCGCTCGGCGCCTGGTCCGAAGGACCGCTGCGCTTTCGCCTCGAATGGCAAGGAGCCGGGCATCGCCGGGCCGATACCTGGCGCATCGCTCAGGGCCTGCGCGATGCGAGCTCGGTGCTGCAGAACGATCCCGCGCAAGCCCCTTGGGTGATAGAAGTGCAGAGCAAGCCGCAAGCGCGGCTGTTGCTCAAGCCGGCGGCGGTGCCGGATCTGTGCTTCGACTATCGCGTGCGCGATGTTCCGGCGGCTTCGCATCCGTCGCTAGCAGCGACGCTGGCACGCATCGGCGGCGTACGCCCCGAAGACGTGGTTTGGGATCCGTTCGCTGGTAGTGGCTTGGAGCTGATCGAGCGCGCCAAGCTCGGCCCCCTTCGCGAGCTGCACGGGAGCGATCTCGACGCACGCGCGCTCGCCGCCGCACGCGAGAACGCCGAGCGCGCGCAGGTGCAACCGCTGCAATTGGTGCAGGCAGACGCGCGTACCCATCGCGTGCCGGGTCTGTCATTGGTGCTCACCAACCCGCCCATGGGTCGTCGCGTGCTCCGCGCACGGGGCCTCTCGGGCGTGCTGTGCCAGGTGGTGCGCAACGTGGCCGGTCAGCTCGTGCCGAGCGGACGCATGGTGTGGCTCTCTCCTTTTCCTGATGCGACAGCCCGCGCCGCCGCCGACGCAGGGCTCACCGTGGAGCGCCTCGGCCCCGTCGACCTGGGTGGTTTCAGCGCCGAGCTGCAGCGCTTCACCGCCCCAGCGTGCAGCTAGTTGTAGTCAGGCTGGACATTCCTGACCGAAAACGCCACCGCGTCAGACGGAGTGTGAAGTTCCGCAAATCGACCGGGCTTACGGCTTGACGTTTTCCGCCCGTTCATAATATTGACCCGCGAGTCATTGACCGGTTGGTCATTGACCCAGGCTCAGGCCAAAAACCTCACCATGCCCCGCCCCAGTGACCCCCACGCCCGCGCCCGCCTGCTCGATGCGGCCCGCGCCGTCTTCTCGGAGCGCGGTCTGGACCGCGCCAAGGTCGAAGACATCACGACCCGCGCCGCCCTTTCGAAGGGCGCCTTTTACCTGCACTTCGAGAGCAAAGAAGAGGCGTTCCGCGAGCTGCTCTCCGGCCTGGTCTCCGATCTCGAACGGATGGTGAACGAGAGCCGCGACGAGCAACTGGCCACCCACCCGGGTGAAGGCACCTTCCTCGAGTACCTGCGCGCTTGCCACCTGAAGAACGTGCAAATGTTCGAGTTCATCTGGGAAAACCGTGCCCTCATGGCCATGGTGCTCGAGGGCGGCGGATCGGCCAGCTATGGCCACCTCATCGAGGATTTCGCGCAGCGCGCGCAACGGCAGACGGCGTCGCTCATCCAACACGGCGTCGACCTCGGGCTTTATCGCACGAACCTGGAGCTCGAGTCGGCCGCCGCGTTCATCGCCGGCGGCTTCGATCGCCTGGCGCGGCAGCTCGTTCGCGAGCAGCGCAAACCCGATATTGACGCGATGATGCGCGAGACCATGTGGTTGTTCCTCGGGGGCATGGCTCGACCCGAGGCGCTCGCGGCACTCGAGCGCGATCGGCAGAAACTCTTCGAAAAACGCGGCGTAGAGCGTGGCGAGAGCCACGGCGGCCGCAGTGTGGCTTCGGGTTAACGCTAGCGAGAAAACAAGAAATGTCTGATTCCAACGTAGTTGGCCGGGGTTCGGAGTCCACGCAGCCGGAGCGCGTCAAGGCGCCGCTCGCGGGAATCGTGGTGGGGTTGGCGTTGGTCGGCGGCCTGGTCGCCTGGACCAGCACGCGGGTGGCCACGGCTACCAAGGCCCAGGCCGCAGTCGCCGAAAAGCGCGCGGTCGAAGCGGAGAAGAACCTGGCGCTCGCCAAGCAGCCGGAGCACGTCAGCGTCGTTCAGGGAACGACCACCACCTGGCTACCGAGCGTGGAGCTCGACGGCACGCTGGCCGCCGAGCAGTCCGCCAGCCTCGGCTTCAAAGTGGGCGGCAAGATCGGCTCGCTCAAGGTCAAGGTCGGTGACCAGGTGCGCGTGGGCGCGCTGCTCGCAACGCTCGATGCGACGGAAGCGGGCGCACAAGCGGCCGCCAGCGCCGCTCAAGTGCGGGCCGCCGAGGCGCAGCTCGCGCTCGCACAGGACAACGAGCACCGCACCCAGGCCATGGTCCAGAGCGGCTCCTTCGCCGAGGCGAGCGGCGTGCAGTCCACGCAGCAGCGCGCGCTGGCGCTCGCCCAGTTGGACGCCGCCAAGGCGCAGTCGGCGCTGGCCAAGGTGGCGCTCGGCAATCACACGCTGGTGGCGCCGTTTGCCGGCACGGTCACCAAGGTGCCCGACGGCATCGGCGCGGTCGTGGGGCCCGGCGCCCCGCTTTTCGAGATCGTGAACACGAAGGCGCTCAAGCTTTCCACGACGGTCAGCGAGAACGACGCGAACCTGCTCTCGACGGGGGCGCCGGTGACGCTGGAGCTCGAGACCGGCAAGGCCACGGGGCGCATCACGGCGGTGTTGGGTACGGTAGACGAGAAGACCCGCCGCGTCCCGGTAGAAGCTGCCTTCGACAACCCCGGCTTTTTGCGAGCGGGCGCGTTCGTGCAAGCGCACGTCGACGCCAAGACCGAAATCTCCGTGGTCAAGCTGCCGCACGAAGTGCTGCGCCCCGGCACGCAAGACGAGGTGATCGTCGTCAGTTCCAGCGGCCAGCTCGAAGCGCGCCGCGTGGTGCTCTCCGTCGACAAGGACGGCTCGCTCTTGGTGCGTCGCGGCCTGAGCGCCGCTGAGCGCGTCGTGCTCAAGCCGAAGCCCGAAGCCAAGACGGGTGACACCGTGGCGGTCGACGCAGGGACCAAGCCGTGAACATCTCCTCCATCGCCATCAAGCGCCCCGTCTTCACCGTCATGGTGACGGTGGCGCTCCTGGTGCTCGGGTTCATGGGCTTTGCCCGTCTGGGTAGCGACCTCTTCCCGGACGTGTCGTTCCCAGCGGTGGTGGTCACGGTGCCCTACCCCGGCGCCGGCCCGGCCGAAGTCGAGCAGCTCGTCAGCAAGCCGCTCGAAGACTCGGTCGTGAGCATCAACGGTATCGACCGCGTGCGCTCGTTCTCGCGCGAGGGCTCGTCGATGCTGTTCGTGATGTTCAACCTCGGCGTGGACGTGAAAGACGCCGCGACCGAGGTGCGCGAACGTATCTCGCAGGTGCGCTACAAGCTGCCCGCCGAAACGAAAGAGCCGGTAGTGCAGCGATTCGACGTCTCTGCGGCGCCGGTGCTCACCTACACGCTGCGCGGCGGCGGCTCGTTGTCCGAGCTGCGCGATTACGCCGACGACATCTTGCGCCCCGCGCTGGAGCAGGTCGAAGGCGTGGCCGCCGTCGACGTGAAAGGCGGCGCCCGCCGCGAAATCCGCGTCGAGCTGGATCGCTCACGGGTGGACGCGGTGGGGCTGAGCCCCGGCCAGCTCGTCCAGCGCCTGCAGGCCGAGAACCTGAACGTTCCGGCCGGTCACTACGACGAAGGCACACGCGAAATCAGCGTGCGTACCCTGGCCGAGTTCAAGTCGGTCGAAGACATCCGCCAGACCATCGTCGCCAACGCCGCCGACGGCTCCGTGGTGCGCCTGCGCGACGTGGCCAACGTGATTGACGGCTTCGAAGATCAACGCGTTCGCGTGCGCGTGAACGGCAAAGAAGCCGTGACCTTCGAGGTGCGCAAGCGCTCCGGCGAGAACACGGTCGACGTGGCCCAGCGCGTCAAGGCCAAGATGGCCGTGCTGGAGAAGGCCTTCCCCAAGGGCATCAACGACGCCCTGATCATCGATCAGGCGCGCATCATCAAGAGCCAGGTCGATCAGGTCGAGCACGACATCGTGTTCGGCGCCGCAATGGCGGTGCTGATCATCCTGATCTTCATGCTCGACTTGCGCTCCACGCTGATCAGCGCGGTGGCCTTGCCGACGAGCGTGATCGCCACGTTCTTCTTCATGTACGTGCTCGGCTACACGCTGAACATGATGACGCTCTTGGCGCTGTCGCTGGCCATCGGTCTCTTGATCGATGACGCGGTCGTGGTGCGCGAGAACATCTTCAAGCACATGGAGATGGGTAAAAAGCCCATGGAGGCGGCGCTCGACGGCACCAAAGAGGTGGCGCTGGCGGTGTTCGCCACCACCATGACCATCGTCGCGGTGTTCATGCCGATCGCCTTCGTGAAAGGCCTGGTCGGCCAGTTCTTCCGCCAGTTCGGCATCACCATCTCGGTGGCGGTCGTGATCTCGCTGTTCGTGGCGTTCACGCTCGACCCGATGCTCTCGTCGCGCTTCTCGAAGGACCTGCACGACAAGAACGACCGCTTCGCCTGGCTCAAGTACCCGTTCGAGTGGGCGCACCAACAGCTGGAGCTCACCTACAAGTCGGTCCTGCACTGGTCGCTGCGCAACAAGATCCTGGTTGGGATCATGGCCATCGGCTCGTTCGTGTTCGTGATGGGCTTCATCGCCAAGCTGACTGGTCAAGAGTTCGTGAACTCCGAGGACCGCGGCCAGTACATCCTCGAGGCCGAGCTGCCCGCCGGCACGTCGCTCGACGAAACGGCGCGGGTCACCCAACAAGTGGAAGACGAAGTGCTCAGGCACCCGGAGTTCACCACCGTGTTCGCCACCATCGGCGACGGCGACCAGGTGAACAAGGTCAAGTGGCGCATGGTGGCGGTGCCGAAGTTCGAGCGCACGGCCAAGCTGGCCGATTTGAAAGAGATCGGGCGCGCCGCGGTGGCGAAAATCCCCAACGCCAAGATCGCGGTGACCGATCCCCCCTTCGTCGAAGGCGCAGCGACCGAAGCGGTGATCATGATCAACGTGCGCGGCGTGGAGTTCGCCGACATCGAGCGGGTTGCCAACCAGATCGAAAAGATCCTGAAGAGCACGCAGGGCGTCGGCGACATCCAGGTCAAATACTCGCCTGGTCGTCCTGAGCTCTCCGTGTCGGTCGATCGCCAGCGCGCCGCCGATCGCGGCCTGACGGCGGCCGAGGTGGCGATGGCGCTGCGCAACGCGGTCGAAGGCGCAGAAGCGGGCAAGCTGCGCCAAACAGGCCAGAAAGACGACGTACCGATCGTGGTGCAGCTCGACAAGAGCTTCCGCGCGGACGAAGCCTCGCTCTCCAAGATCACGCTGGCCACCGCTCGTGGTCCCGTGAAGCTGTCGGACGTCGTGAACATCACGCGCACCGACGGCCCGCAGGTCATCGAGCGCGAGAACCGCAACCGCCAGATCACCATCTGGGCCACGCCCATCGGGCGTCCGCTCGGTGACGTGGCGGCCGAATTTCAGCCACAGATCGCCAAGCTGGCGCTGGCACCCGGCATGAGCATCTTCTACGACGGCCAGCTGCGGCTCATGAACGAGAACAACTCGAACATGGCCATCGCGCTCTTGCTCGGTGTGGTGTTCATCTACATCGTGCTCGCGTCGCAGTTCGAGAGCTTCATCCACCCGCTGACCATCATGGTCACGCTGCCGCTGGCCTTCGTGGGCGGCATCATGGGCCTCTTCCTCAGCGGTAACACCATCGCCATGGGCGCCCTGATCGGCATCGTGCTGCTGATGGGCCTGGTGACCAAGAACGCCATCTTGCTGATCGACCGCGCCATCGTGCGCGTGCGCGAGCACGGCGAAACGCCGCTGCAAGCCATCTTGGAGGCGGGCCCGGAGCGCTTGCGTCCGATCTTGATGACGTCGGCCGCGATGGTGCTCGGCATGTGGCCGACCGCTGTCGGCAATAGCGAAGGCAGCGAATTCCGCGCGCCCATGGCCATCGCGGTCATCGGCGGCGTGATCAGCTCCACCTTGCTGTCGCTGGTCGTGGTGCCGGTGGTGTATCTGACCATCGAGAACTTCAAGGGCTTTATTTCGCGTCGTTTCGGCGGCGGCAAGCGCATCAAGGTCAAAGCCCCCGCGCACGCCGAATATGGTTCTACGGAAAAAGCCGGCGATCTGAGCCCTGCCCAAGTCCTGACCAAGGGCCTATAAGAATCGCTCTCAGCCCCTATCTGCATCGTTAGCAGGAGAATTGTATCCATGACTCGCAACGCCCTCGTGGCTCGCACGGCGCTAGCCTTACTTCTGAGCGCAACCTCTAGCCTGGCACAGACCGCTCCGGCTCCGGCCCCCACGCCCGAGGCCCGCGCTCCTGTCCGCCCCACGCTCGCACCGCCGCCCGCACCTGTTGGCGCGGCCGGGCCCGACGCACCCGTGAGCAAGGTCACGCAAGAGCTGCAGGCCAAGCTCGAGAGCATGATGCAGGGCAACGGCCTCACCGCAAACCAGGTGGCCGAGCGCGCCGTCAAGAGCAGCGCCCAGATCCAGGCCAAGCGCCGCGAAATCGAATCGGCGGAAGCCAGCGTGGATCAGGCCAAATACAGCTTCTTGCCGGCGCTCAACCTCAAAGCCAGCTACACGCGCCTGTCGAAGATCCCGGACCTCAACTTCGGCCCGCTCGGCTCGCTCTCGTTCCCCGTGAATAACTACGTGCTCTCGGCCGGCGTCACCGTCCCACTCTCCGACTACTTGCTGCGCACCTCGCGCGCGGTGAGCGGCGCCAACCGCGTCAAAAATGCCGCCGATATCGACGCACGCGCCACGCAGCTGTCGGTCGCGCGCGACGCCAAGGTCGCCTACTACCAGTGGATTCGCGCCCAGGGCATGGCCTTCGTCGGCGCTCAGGCCGTCGAGCAAGCCAAAGGCCACCTGACCGACGCCAACAACGCCTTCCAAGCCGGGCTCGTCTCCAAGGCGGACGTGCTGCGCGCCCAAAGCGGCCTGAAAAGCGCGGAGCTGTTCCTCGAGCAAGCGAACAGCGGTGTGGAGCTGGCGACCACGCGCCTGCGCGTGATGATGAAAGACCAGCCAGGCAAGCACTACGAGGTCGGCGAGAATATTCTCGCGCCGATCCCGCCGCTGCCCAACACCAGCACGCCGGACGCCGCCTACCGCGAGGCCTCTCAGCAGCGGCTGGAGCTGAAGGTGCTTGCCGAAAATGAGCAGGCGCTGCGCGACCAGGCCGCTCTCACGAGCGCCGGTAACTTGCCGCGGCTCGATGGTGCGGCGGGGGCGGAGTACTCGAACCCCAACTCGCGCTACTTTCCACCGGCGAACGAGTGGCACAGCACCTGGTACGCGGGCGTCACACTGAGCTGGACGCCGACCGACATCTTCAAGACTCAAGCGAGCTCGCGCAGCCTCGACGCCAAGGCGGCCGAAGTAGCAGCTCAGCGCCAGGGCATGCTCGACGGCCTCGAGTACGAAGTCTCGCAGGCCCTCAACGCCGAGCGCGACGCCGAGTTCGCCGTCTCTGTCTCGCAACAAGCGCTAGCCGCGTCGGAAGAAGGCTACCGTGTACGCCGCGAGCTGTTCCGCAGTGGCCGCGCCACTTTGGTAGAGGTGACCGACTCCGAGACCGAGCTCACGCGCGCGCGGCTCGAGCTGGTCAACGCGCACGTCGACCTACGCATCGCGCAGGTGCAGCTGGCACACGCGCTCGGCCGCGACGCCAAGTAGCCGTCGCGGTCAGCGGGCGGGCGTGAGTGAGCCGCAGTCCAACGTGCCCACCAGCGCCCGCAGCTTGCCGGGATAGCGTTTGCCCTGACCCAGCTTTTCCCAGGTCGTTTCCGGGAAATCGCAGTGGTAGCTTTCGCCGGTATCATCGCGAAAGGTAACGCTGTAGCGCTCGCTGCGCGTGCCCTCGCGCTCACAACCGATATCGCTACAACCGCTGCGCGCTAGCGTGACGGCGGGCCAACGCGGCGCCGTCGCCTGATCGCCCTCGGCCTTCTCTTGGCGCTGCTGCGTCCACTTGACGAGCTCGTAGCTACATTTGTCTTCGTAAACGGGCTCATCCTTGTGCTTGGGCGTGCACACCTGTTCTTCTTTGAAGGTGCCGTCGCCACGATCCTTCTTTTGGGTGCGGCAGTCTTCGCCGTCCGGCACTTGGTGCGTGCCATGCTGCTCGCGATGACGCGTCATCTCACGCGCGCCGGCTGGGAGCTCGCTGCACCAGGCGGTCTCGCGCACCGCGCCAAACCGCTCCACGCTCACGCTGCGTTGCCAGCTCCGCTGCGCTACCACGAAGGTGCGGTCCTTCTTCCAAAGCACGGCGACGGCGGTGACGCTGACGAGCACTAGCGCCAGCGCCGGAACCCAGAGCTTCCATGCAGGCCGGGCCGGCGGCTGCGGCGCACTGCTACCGACCAGCGGCTGCACCAAGCCGGGCGAAGTCTGGCTGATAACAGCGCTGCCTTCGGCGAGGGGCGCGCCACAGCGCCCGCAGTGGTGCGCGCGCTTGGACGACGCGCAGCCGCAGTAGCGACAAGCGATATCGGCGCCGACGAACTCGTGGTTCTGAACGGCCACTTTCTCGCTGTCGTCCGGAAAGTAGCGCGCGTTGGGGTCCTGAGGCGCTCCGCAGCCCGGGCAGTGGCGATGAGTGAGGCCGAGCAGCTTACGGGTACCGCAATAGCGGCAGTCCCAAAGCATCTCGTAAACGAGCTCGGCCATGATCGCTAAGCGTAGAGCTTGTTCCCACCTCCGATCAACCGGGCAATCGGTGTCTCGTAACGGGACGGCGGTTCGGTGCTCATCGTGCTACGTACCCGGCGCTGTGACGAAGCCGCTCGGTGTTTACGTGCACTTTCCGTGGTGCCTCAAAAAGTGCCCGTATTGCGACTTTTTGAGCCTGGCCGCGGCTCGTGATGCCATCCCCCATCGAGCCTACGCGGACGCCGTTCTGCGCGACCTTACGGCGCGGCTGCCGCTCCTGCCCGAGAGCTACCGGTTGGAGACTGTCTTCTTCGGCGGGGGAACCCCCTCGCTCTGGCAGACGGAACAGCTCGGGCGCGTGCTCAGCGGCGTGCTGGAGGCTTTTGCGGGGCGCCGTGCGGCAGAGGTGGAGGTAACGGCGGAGTGCAACCCGACCAGTCTGGATCTCGAGAAGGCGCGCGCTCTCCAGCAGGTAGGCGTCAATCGCCTGAGCCTGGGCGTGCAAGGCCTCGACGCCGAACGGCTCGAATTTCTGGGGCGCCTGCACGATCCACGCGGCGGACTCGACGCGGCACGCGCCGCCGTGGCGTCGCAAATGCCGCGCGTCTCGCTCGACTTCATCTTCGGTGTCGCCGGGCAATCCCCCGAGCAAGCAGCCGCCGAGGCGCGCACGCTGGCGAGTCTCGGCACCACGCACCTGTCTGCCTACGCGCTCACGATCGAGAGCGGCACCGAGTTCGGTGCGCGAGCGAAAAAAGGCCGCCTACCGCTGCTCGACGAGGCTCTCGTCGCCGAGTCCTTTCAAGCCGTGGACCAGACGCTCGGCGAAGCCGGCTTCGACCACTACGAGATCAGTAACTTTGCGCGAAGTGGTGATGTTTCGCGCCACAACCTCGGCTACTGGCGAGGCTACGACTACTTGGGGCTCGGAACTGGCGCTTGGGGCACCGTCACGCTGGCGGGTGGGCGTATTCGCTACCGCAATTCGCCCTCGCCGGAACGCTACCAGGCCGCGCGCTTCGAGCAGCCGTTCGCTGTCGAGGGCGATGCCTGCAGCGTGGTCGAGCCGCTCGATGCCGAGACGTCGCTGCGCGAGCGCATCATGCTCGGCCTGCGCCTGGCCGAAGGCTTCGACCTCCGCAGCGCAGCGCGCGAGCTGGGAGTCGACGCGCTACCGAACGCGCGCCGACGCAGCTTGGAGAAGCTCCGCGCCAAAGGTCAAATCGAGCAACAAGGCGAGCGACTGCGCGTACCCAAGTCGCACTGGCTGTTCGCCGACGGCATCATCAGCGAGCTGCTCTGAGGCTACAAAACGCAGAAGCCGCCTCGCACGAGCGAAGCGGCCTCTGTTTGGTACGAGTCAGGCTCAGCGACGGCGACGCGCGAGCGTGACACCGAGGCCGAGGGCACCGAGCACGAGCGCCATCGTGGCGACGCCCGAATTCTGCGAGCCACCGACGCTGCAGCCACCCGAGTCTTCTTTCGCGGGGGTGGTGGCGCCGGTGCCGGCTGCGCTGCCGCCGGTGCCGGCCGTGGTGGTGCCAGTGCCGGCCGTGGTGGTGCCAGTGCCGGCCGTGCCGCTGCCTCCAGCCGCTGAACCGCCTGCGCCGCTACCGCCCGAAGCGATCGGCGTGCCGGTATCGGTACAGTGGCTCGCCACACACATGACGCCCGCAGTTGCCTTGCACTTGCAGTTGTCAACGGTCGTGCACCAGCCATCCATCCCCTTGGGTTCTTGACCCGCTGTCTGGCAGTAGAAAACCTTCATGCCGTCAGGGCGGGGCGACTGCTTGGCCCAATTGCAGACCTCACCACCGCAAGCGGGGTTCTCGCAGTCGTCGTCGTTGTAGCAAGGATCGCCATCTTTGGCGAAAGCACTGGATGCGCAGAGCAGCGTTACCGAACCGACTACCGAAACCAAAGAACGACGAAGCAATGCTTTCATACTGCTGACCTCCAGTCGTGCTGTAGCACAGTCCGCTTGCCGGCAATGGAGAAAACAACGCCGGAAATGCCGAGAATCGGGCCTTAGAGCCACGCTATCGGCCTATTTCGGGTACACGATTGGCGCGCAGTTCGTGAACTGAATCGAAGTTTCAACGCGGAAGTGCGAGGCCGTGGTGTGGCGCTCGGCGTGGAACAAGTCGAGTGGGTAAGTTTGGCCCACTTGCAGCCCGAAATCCTTGGCCACCATGTCGAGGTTGATCGAGCGGCTGCGCTCGGGATGGAGCCCACCCAGGTCGATGCCGAGGTGCGTGTTCACGAACACCCACAAGTCGTCGTCGCCGGTAAAGGTGAAGATCTCCCCCCCTTGGTAGACGAAGGTGGTGTGCAGCTCGAACGTGAACCCGAAGTTGTGGCCGAAGTCCTTGTAGTTGCCGAAGCCCTGGTTATCGATCGGAAAGAAGGCGCCGTTGTCGTACGAGGCGCGGCCGTCTGCGCCGGGCATCAACGGCACGGTGAACTCGATGGCCTGGTTCACGCCGTCGGTGTTGCGGTACCACTGGTCGAAGTGCGCCTTGTCCGTCGTCTGCTGACCGTACATCGACACCATCGGACCGTTCGGCTTGTAGACGGGCTTGTGATCCATGCCGAGAATGTCTTGCACGATGCCGGGTGATGCGTCGTCACCGGCATAGGTTTCGAAGTCGGGGTGCCCCCCCTGCTCTTCTGCAGCTTTGAAGTCGCGCACCAAACCAGTCAGTACCGGATTGCAGCCGTCCGGGCTGACGTTGCCGTTGCCAGCGCCATTGCCGTTACCGTTGCTGCCGCCCAGGTTCAGTGGCGGCTGGTTGATCGTCGTGCCGTTGGCGCCATAGCCGCCGGTTACCTTGCTGTCGTCGGCGCTACCTCCACATGCAACAACAGCCAAAGAAGCAGCGAACAGCGGGGCAAAACGAAGTGGGGTCATGCGCGCACCTCCAGTAAGACGACTTACCAAAGACTACTCTATGTGCTGACGGGTCGCTTGCCGTGACGCGAGCTCACGAGCGTACGCAGATCGGCGACACTTCGGCACGGCTGCGCTGCAATTTTTCCATCGCGGGGTACTCAGCGTCAGATCCCAGCGAAGCGTCAGCCCTCGAGCGAGGCGCGCAAGAACCACGCATGCTTTTCGAACTCGGTGATCACGCCCGTGAGCAGGTCGACCGTGTCGGTATCGACGTGCTCTTCCGCGACTTTGCGGGTCGCGCGGCATTCGACCAAGTATTGCTCGATGCGCTCGGCCAGCAGACGCACGTGCTCCAGATCGCGCGTCGTCTCTTGCGGGTACTCGGGGATCTTGGAGTGCGTGGCAACGTGGCGAGCGGTGCCGTAGGCCTTGGCGCCGAGCGTGACCGCGCGCTCGGCGATGCTGTCGTTGTGCAGCGCGAGCCCGACGGCGAAGGTTTCGAACAGCGGATGCAGACCCGGAAAACCTGGTCCCTTGATGTTCCAGTGCGCCACCTTGATTTGGCTGTGCAAGTCGAGGCCGTCGGCCAGCAAGTTGTTCAAGCTCGCGGACACCGCCTGGCGAGCGTCTTCCGGAAGGTGACTCGGACTCTTGTACATGACTAATTCCTCCAATGAACAGACCAAGCGAGATCGGTAACTTCGCCGCGCGCCGCGGCTGCGTGCGTTTTTGACCCAAGTTTTACTGGGTGCGTGCCTGACGGGCGTGCGAGTCGCGGGCTCGGCCCGCAACCCTCATACTCGTCAGCTCAGGTCGAGCGGCGCGCAGCGGCAGCGCGTCGCCCGCGCAGCACGACCTGGTATTCACGCACGTCGAAACCTTTGAGCGCATCGACGTGCTTCACTTGCAGCGCATCCCACGGAATGTCGACGATGTGTTGTGTCTCATCGTCGATGAAGTGATGGTGGGGGGAGAGCTTGGGATCGAATACGACCTTGCCCTCCGACAGCACCAACTCACGCAGCAGCCCCTTCTCTACGAAGAGGTTGAGCGTGTTGTAAACGGTGGCGCGTGAGAGCATTGGAAACCGCTCCTTGACACGAGCCCACACTTGTTCGGCCGAGGGATGGTCTTCCGTGGCCAGCACGTAGTCGGCTACGGCGACCCGCTGCGCGGACGGCTGAATGCCGGCCTGAGCAAGGGTGTCGACGACGCTAGCGACCATACATTTAGACTAAGTCTAACCGTGGACAGCGTCAACCCGGCGTAGGTGATTTTCCAGCCACGCCGAGCCGCCGATTGGGGGCCGCCAGGGTGGGTGCTAGCCTCGCCGCCCCTCTTCCACCTGACGGCACCCTGCAAAACTCGCAGAAAAACCCGGAACGATGAATTCTTGGCTCGCGGCCCGCTGGCAGGCTTTCTTGGGGTCGTTCGATCCTGACGAGGCCATCGCCTCGTCCACCCCGCTCGCCACCGTCGCGACCGCGCTGATGCTGTCGGTGGTGTTCATCGTCGTGGGCGAGCTGCCGCCGCTGCGCCACATTTCGCACGCGACCGCGACTCCCGCCTGCGTGGTGCTCTCGCTTTGCGGCGGGGCGCTGACGTACCTGGCTTTCAGAGAGCGTTGCCGGGGTCCCGTCGGCTCGGTGGCGACGCTGCTGGACAACGGCTTCTATGCTGCGGCGCTGTCGCTGGCGGCGCTGACCACCTCGGGCGGCTTCGCGATCGGTTTTGCCGTGGTGCAGACGCTGATGGTCGTGGCGTTTCCCGCCAATTTCTACGGCTTCAGCTTGCTGATGATGCTGGTGCTATGCGCGCCCACGCTCGCGCTCTTGGCTTGGCACGGCGCAGGCGTGACCGTGACGCTCGTGCTCGTGGCCTCGTGCGTGATGTCGTCGGTGATGATGATCAATACGCAGAAGCGCCGCGAGCTGTTGGCGGGCGCCAAGCGACTCGAGCAAGCGCTCGGCGCCACGGACCAGATTCTCGACGTCGCCATGCAGCGCGCGCTCACGACCACGCTGCTGAACCTCGGTAATTTCTTGCACGAGCTGCGCAACGTGCAGACGGCCGTGCGCATGAACCTCGAGTTCTTGGATCGCGATCGATTGGGCCCGGACCAGAGCGCGGCGGTTACCGACGCGCTGCAGGCGGCACGCAGCGAGCAATCATTGCTCGAAGAGACGCTCGACGAGCTACGTCGCCAGGCCCAGCCGCGCGAGGGCTCGGTGCTGATCGTCGGAGACGTGCTCGAGCGCACGCTGCGCGGCCGAGTCAGCGGTTTGAGCATCGACTACCAGGACAACGCGCCGCGTTTCGAGGTTCACGGCGAACCGGCGCATCTTGCTACGGTGTTGCGCAACCTCTTGCGCAACGCGCGCCAGGCCGGTGCTACCGAGGTCAAGGTCGAGCTGAAGCTGGAAGCGACCGCGCACTCCGTGCTCATCACGGTTACCGACAACGGTCCCGGCATCCCACCCGAGCAACTCGAAAAGCTCTTTCAGCCGTTCGTCACTTCCGGCAAGCCGACTGGCACCGGCCTCGGGCTCTACCTGTGCCGGCGATACGTCGAGCTCATGCAGGGCGACATCTTTGCTCACGGCAAACCAGGTCAGGGCGCTGGATTTGGCATCCGCCTGCCGGGCAGGATCGCGACCGTTCAGCCAGAAACTGCGGCGATTCCACAGCACGCCTGAGGCCCGCGCGGCGAGGGCGCGGCCCAGGTCGGTATTCCCCCCGCGCCTTGCCCAGCGCGCCAAAAACATGACGCCGAGCTCGCAATAACTGCGGAGGGTTGCGAAGGACGCAGGAGTGCGAAGGACGCAGGAGGGTGAGCATCGCTGCACCCGGCCGCCTTGCGCATGATGCGCAATCTCTCAGATTCGTAGTCTGAGTGCTTGCCCGTTGCATAATGCCAGGCCACATTCGTCCATTCATGTAGAGAGGAGCGTTCCGTCGCTACCTCGCGCCGTGCTGCAGGGATTCGGATACGGCGTGTGTGTTTCGGGGTCGTGGCAAGCAAAAGTAGTTAATCGGCGCGCCTAGGCGCGCTGCGCAGAGCTTTGTGCCTCTGGGCACGAGGAAGGAAGGAACAGCATGGAGAAGCAAGAGGATATCGATTTACACGAGCTAGAAACGATCGAGCAAAACCTGGCAATTGGAGGGGACCGCGAGAGCGAGGCCGACGGCTTCATGATCGTATCCGCCAATGGCTTCATGATCGTGTCGGCTAGCGGCTTCATGATCGTTTGAGGCTTCTGAACGAGCTACCGGACACGTTCAGGGACGCGTCCGTCGAGCGCGGGGGTCCCGGTCGGGTGCGGCGACCGGGACACTCATCCCTGCGATGAGTCGAGAACGCTGGGCCACCCAGCAGCACGAGATAGAGGCGGCGAAATCGAAGAAAGGGAACGAGCCGAGCGCAGTCGAGCTGCGTCTGCGGCGCGGTGTAACCACATGGATCACTCAACGGGTCTGGTCGGATTTCTCATGCGCGTGGAGCGACACGTCGATCACAGCATCGTGCTGGGCAATTTCGATCCGAGTCAGCGTGAGCTGCTGCTCGCGAGCGCGGCTCAATACCGACCGCGCACGCACAAGAATCCGCTCGGTGATCCGCTTTCGGTCTTTTACCTCATCGCGCGCGCGCACCGCGACGAGATCGACGAGCAAGGCGTGGAGCTCGGCAGCTTCTGCTTCTTTTACCTGGCAGCGCTGGACTTGCTCGACGACGTTCAGGACCACGACCTGTCGGGCAAACCGCACAGCGCCGCGGGCGCCGGCATGGCCATCAATGACGCGCTCACGCTGCTGTTTCTGGGCCTCACCGCGCTGGAGCGTTGCATGCGGCTCGAAAAGAGCGCGCAGCGTCGCATGTCTTACCTGAAGATCGTCAACCGTGTGGCGCTGACGACCGGGCGAGGCCAGCACCGCGACTTGCTCGGCGAGCAGGGCGCCCGCGGGCCGAACGACGTGCTCGGCATGCAGCGCGAAAAGACGGCCAGCGCCGCCTTACTCTGCGAATGCGCGGCGCTGTACGCGGGCGTGACGGACGACGAGCGCGAGCGTTACCGCGTGCTGGGCGAGAACCTGTCGTTGCTCGTGCAGCTGCTGGACGACGTGCGCGACGTTTTCGGCAAGCCGCGCAGCCCCGACTTGGAGACCGCCAAGATGACGTACCCCCTCGCCTGCTTCTTGGAGGTCGCCAGCCCGGCGCAGAAGGAGCACTTCCAGGCGCTACGGCAGCAGCTCCCGAGCAGCATCCGCGAAATCCGCAAGCTGTTTTACGAAACGGGCGCGGTGCGCGAAGTGGCTCGGACGATGGATCGCTTTCGGCGCGCGATTCACGAGCAACTCGCGAGCTTCGAGGAGCACTGCGCGACTCATCGTCTGCTGCTGCAGGTGGTCGACCAGTTGGTGGAGGCCGTCTACGCGCCGGAGCCCATCAGCGCCACGCAAGCGCTGCGCGCGCCGCACCACGGCTGGCACGCCCACGTGCAAAAGCTCGCCCGTGAGCTGACTACGCGCTTGCGACCGTTCGGCGCACCCGAGACGCCGCCGCTCGTGCCGTGGCATCAGCCGCAGTTCATGTACGACAAGAAGCGCGGCGTCATCTTCTACCCAGACATCGAGGGCTTGCCGGAAGAGACGCTGCCGTTTCAAGCCATGCTGCTCGGCGAGAGCGACCTCGGCCAGGTGGCTCAGCTGATGTGGCGCCAGGCGCCCGCCGTGATCGCACACGAGCTGTTCCATCACTATAGAGACGCGGTCGGGCAACTGGGCAGCGATATGTGGCAGGAAGAGCTGGTCGCCAATACGCTCGCCATCGCCTACGCCGCGCGTTTCGAGCCCGGCGCAGTGGCGGGCGGCGTCGAGCTGGCGAGCCGCGTGCTGGCGCGCCCCGAGCACCGCCTGAGCGAGCAGGGCGAGCAGGTGCTGTCGGGACTTCTGGCCCCGGAGCGCCGCGCCGCGCCGGGAACCGGCTACGGCCTCGACCTTCACCAGACGGCGTTGGTACAGCTGGCTATGATCCAGAAGCTCGCCGAAGCGCCGCAAAATCTCGAACAAGCGCTGTCACGTTGGCTGGGCGCGGCCATCGCCGCCTGAGGCGGCTATTTCAAGGCGTCCAGAAAATCGCGCAGCAAATCGCGGTGATCTTCCACGCCGACGGACACGCGCACCAGGCCTTCCCCGATGCCGAAACGCGTGAGCTCGTCCGTCGACATCTCGGAGTGCGTGGTCGTGCGCGGGTGGCAGGCTAGCGTCTCTACGCCACCCAGGCTCACGGCGTTTTTGGCGATGCGCAGGCGGCGCAAGAAGTCGAACGCCGCGCTGCGCCCGCCGTGCAGATCCAGCGCGAACACCGCGCCCGGGTACCGACACTGCTGGTCACGAATCCGGATTTGCTCGGGATCGCTGAAGCTCTGTGGGTAGTAGGCATGCCGCACCTTGGGGTGCGCGGCGAGCTGCGGCACGATGCGAGCCGCGTTCTTGCTCTGGCGCGTCATGCGCAGCTCCACCGTGGGCAAGCGGCTGTCCAAGATCCAGCACTCGTCCGGCTGCAGGATATTGCCGAGGATGGCGCGCATGCCGCGCAAGCTGGCGATCAGCTGCGGGTCCGTGCCCATCACGACGCCGGCCAAGATGTCGCTTTGCCCGGCCAGGTATTTGGTCGCCGAATAAACGCTCAGGTCGGCCCCGAGCGGCAGTGGCTGCTGGAAAACTGGCCCGAGGAAGGTGTTGTCCACCACCACCAGCGGCCGCGCGGCCCCGCGTGCGCGGGCCTGCTCGACGGCGGCGGCAATGTCCGTCATTACCAGTGTTGGGTTGGCGGGCGTTTCGATGAAGACCAGTTTCAGGTCCTGCGTTTCGGCGATGGCCTGGGCGATGGCCGCGCTATCGCCCGCCGGTACGGGCACGGCGCGAATGCCGAGCGGCTCCAAAAACTGATGAATCAGGTGCTGCGTGCCGCCATAGATGGGCGTGGTGTAAACGAACGCCGAGCCCACCGGACACAGCGCCAGGAACACCGTGGAGATGGCGGCCATGCCGGAGTTGAAGACGGCTGCTGCCTCCGCGTCTTTCTCCAGCGGCACGAGCTGGTCTTCGAGAATCTCCGCGTTCGGATGCGAGAGTCGCGAGTAGATGAGGTCGACGCTTTCACCCGCAGCGGGCTTGGAGCGGCCGAGCGCGATCGCGAAGGCTCGCTCAGCGGCCTCGGGGCTCGAAAAGACGTAGGTAGACGAGCGAAACACCGCAGGTCGTGCCGAACCGACCGACAGCCGCGGGTCGAAGCCGCGCGTGAGCACAGCCGTGGGTGGACGCACGAGGTACGGGATGGAATCGCGTGCCATGCTGGGGTTACTCTTCTTCAGCGTACCATGGTTGCCGAAGCCCCCAGGCCGGATTAATTGCAGACGATGAGGCAAGACGCCGCGCGCTTCTCCGTGCCTTTCTCCGTGCCCCCCGCACCCGCGCGCGCCTTCGGCGTCAATTTCGCGTTTCTGTCTCGCCTGCGCTGGGGCGCAGCGGCCGGACAGCTCTTGGTGATTTTGGCGGTGCGCTATGGGCTCGGCACGCCGCTGCCGATCGCAGGGCTGTGCGCCGTGATCGCGCTCGAGCTCGTTTTCAACGCTTGGTGCGTGCTGCGGCTTCGCCGACCATTACCGATCGCCGAGCGACACGTCACGCTGAGCGTCGGCGTGGACCTGCTGCTGTTCTCGGCGTTGCTCTACTTGACGGGCGGTCCCGCCAACCCGTTCAACTTCTTGTACTTGATTCACATCGCGCTGGCGGCGCTGGTGCTGCCGCCGCGCACGAGCTACGCGCTGGTGGCTGCGGCGCTCGGCTGCTCGCTGCTGCTGTTTTGGTTCAACCTGCCGCTGCCGCACGACCACGCGCATCACATGCACGAGTACGGTTGGCACTTGCGCGGCATGTGGGTGGCGTTCGGGCTCGCCGCGGGTTGCATCGTGTATTTCATGCAACGCGTGCTGCGCGAGCTACGCGGCATCGAGTCGCAGCTCGCCGCTTCGCGCGAGCGCGAAACTCGCAGCGAGGCCGTGGCAGCGCTGGCCATGCTTTCGGCTGGCGCCGCCCACGAGCTGGCGTCGCCGCTTTCGACCATCGCGCTGGCCAGCGGCGAGCTCTTGCGGCGCTTGCCGGAGGGCGAAGGCAGCGCCGCGCTGCGTGACGACGTGCTGCTGATTCGCGGCCAGGTCGAGCGATGCCGCGCCATTTTGGAGCAGTTGGCGGCCGAGGCAGGCCAGGCGCAGAGCTCGAGCTTCGGCGAGCACACCTGGCAAGCCATCGTCGAGCCGAGCCTGAGCGGCCTCGACAGCAGCCGCGTACATGTCGAGCCACCACCCGGCGAATCACTGCTTCTGCCCGGCTCACTCGGCGCGCTCGCGCAAGCGCTGCGCAACCTGCTGCACAACGCGCTCGAAGCCAGCGCCCCCGAAGGCGCCGTCACGCTCTCGGTCTCGCAAGGCCAAGGCGAGCTGTCGTTCGCGATCCAAGATCAGGGTCCGGGCATGCCACCCGAAATTCTGGCCCGCGCGACAGAGCCCTTCTTCACGACCAAGCCGCGCGGGCGTGGCATGGGCCTGGGGCTGTTCTTGGCGCAAAGCGTGGCCGAGCAGCTCGGTGGCCGCTTGGAGCTCAGCTCGGAGCCCGGGCGCGGGACACGCGCAACGTTGGTGCTCCCGACCGCTGCGACAATCGGTCGCATGGCAGCGCGCGGCGGCACCGCCCAACCTGCGGCAAACCATGGTTGAAGGCGCCGACCTCCCCCACACCGTCGCTGCTCCCACCCTGCTCGTCGTCGAAGACGATCAGTGGCTGCGCGAGCGCCTGGTGCGCGCTTTTCAAGATCGCGGCCTCGCCGCGCACGGCGCCGCCAGCGTGTCCGAAGCGCTCGCGCTGTCGGAAGACGCTCCGGAGCTGGCCGTCATCGACCTGCGCGTCGGCGACGAATCAGGGCTCGATGTGCTGCGCGCCCTGATTCAGAAAGATCCGGCGACCCGCGTCGTGATGCTGACCGGTTACGGCAGCATCGCCACTGCCGTCGAAGCCATACGCCTCGGCGCCGTGCACTACCTGACCAAGCCGGCAGACGCCGACCAAATCTTGGCCGCGCTCTCCCGCGGCAGCGGCGGCGAAAGCGTGCCGCTCGGCACCGAGCCGCTGACGCTTGCGCGCGCGGAGTGGGAGCACATCAATCACGTGCTGGTGAGCGTCTCCGGCAACATCTCCGAAGCCGCCCGCCGCCTCGGCCTCCATCGTCGCAGCCTGCAACGCAAGCTCGCCAAATACCCCCCCGCCCGCTAGGCAGCGGCGTCACTTCACGACGGGGGGCGGGGCGGCGCAGCGTTTGTTGATGCACAGGGCTTTGGCCTGGCAGCAGTCGCTGGCATCTTCGCAGGCTTCGTCGCTGTTGGAGCAGGCGTTTTCGGGTGGCGGCGAGCAGGTCAGCACGGGGACGCCGTCGGCGTCGCGGCTGGTTTCGCGACAGAAGCCGCCACAGCACTCGGCGCCGGACTCGCAGGCCTTGCCGTTCTTTCGACAAGGCTCGAGCGCCGCGAAGGCGCGCATATTTCCGGACTCGAGCTCCTGGCCCGGCAGGTAGAACGCCGGGTGACTCGGGTCGGCGGCGCCGCCGTGCTCGAGATCGATGGCCGCCACCCAGATCTTCTTGCGCGGGCTGGGCGACTCTTTTTCGGGTGGCTGCGGGATGCCCCAAATGTCGTCGCCGCGCGGCACCGTGCCGCCGGGCGCGATGCTGTTACCGTACGTGCGACGGCTGGTGAACAGCACCCAATAGTAGCCCCCGACCGGCACCGGCAAGACGCTCGGTTCGTAGTTGAGATGCGCTTCCTGGGCGGCGCCGCCCGGCAAGTAGAGCTGGCCCTCGTCGTCGTAGCCGTTGAGCTTGTTCAGCTTACTCACGGCCTTGGTCTCGACATTCACGAGCTGCACGTCGGCGTACAGGGCGCCGCCGCCGGATTTCGCGGTATCGAACGAGTCGCCCGCGTGAAACAGCACGCCCGCAGCGTCCGGCAAGAAGCTGGGCCACGCCACCACGTGCGTAGGATCCGAGACCAGGTTGGTCACCGCACCGAACTCCGGCGGGTCCTGAGTGCCATCGAAGCTCACCACAGAGAGCACGTGACCCGCCGCGCTCGCGTCGTGATTGTTGAAGGCAACGCGGCTCGCGTCTGGCGCAAAGTTCGGCGTCATCGCGACCTTCACGGTGAAGCTCGGCGCCGCCACGGTCTGGCCGTTCGACGTATTCACGAGGCGCGTGAACAGCTCGCCGCTCATGCCGCGCATCTTGGCGCCCGAAGCCGGCACGCCGCTCGTCAGCACCAGCGCGCCGTCCGGCGTGAGCCCGCCGAACGGGTACACGCGTCCTTCGTCTTGCTCGTTGCGTAGCTGGATACCGCCATTCGACGGCAAATTGAAGGAACGGCTCACCACCGCGTTGGCCATGTCCCACTGCACGCCCGCCACCATGACGTTGCCTTGCGCGCTCACGCTGTGGCACACGGTGCAGCCGTTTTGCAGGACCGTCGCGTCCTCGCCCGGCTTGATGCGCATCACGGCTCCGCTCGAAGCGAGCTTGGAGCGATAGGTGTTGTAGTAGACGAAGCCTTTCAAGCTGCCCGGCGCGACGAGCCAGCGTTCGCTGACGGGGCCGGTGACCTCGCCGCCGCTGGCCTTGGTCACCGCCACGTCGACCCAGGCACCTGGCGCGGCCGAAAGCGTGATGCCGCGCCACACCGCCTCGGGCAATGTCACGCGCGTGACGCCGCTCGCCGCCGCGAATGCCTCGTACGAGAAGTCTCCGGTGGTGACCTTCACGTAGGTGGCGTCGGCGGCGTCGCCATCGAGCTGCAAGAGCGGCGCCGCCAGACCACGTGGAAACACCGTTTCGTCGTACGGATAGAGGAAGCGGAAGGCGCCGTCGGGGCCAATGTCGCTCGGGCCACCCTGGCCGCCCGCGAGCAGCGCGTCTTTCGTCTTGGTGGTGAGCTTGTCGGGATCGCTGGAGATCGTCACGTTGACGTGCAGCGTGATCGACGCCGTCTGCGAGCCGACTTGGGCGCTCACCACCACGTCGCCCGCCACGAAGCCGCCCGCACGAAACTGCCCAGCATCGTTGACCGAGCCGATGCCGCTGGTGTCGACGCTCCACACGACCGTGCTCGGGCGTGAGCCGTCGCTGTAATGCGCGTCGAGCTGAACGACCGCGGGCGTGCCGTCCACGTCGAGCGTGTCGTGCTCGGCGCTGCTCGTCACGAGTAGCTCGGCTTGGTCTTCGGCGCCGCCGTCGCTCGCGGTGGCCCCGCCCAAGCTCAGCTGGAAGCCGGCTCCGCCTTCTCCGGGCATCTCCGGCCCGGCTCCCGCCGCGTTCGAGCCTGGCTCCCCCGCGGTGCCCGGCGTCCCCACCGTGGCTCGAGGGTTACCACCACAGGCAGCCGCCACGGCCGCCACCACCGAAGCACCCAGGAGCCACCGCCCAGGGCGCCGGGGCCGAACGGATACACGCGGAACCGGAGGTCGCATCGCTCTCCTTACAGCGGCCGGCGCGACCCAGCGCTTAAACCCCTGCATTTACCGACATGTAGGCATCACTTCGGCCCACGTGCCCGCCGTCGCTCGGACATTCAGCGCCCCAATGACTGCAACCGGTTCCCGCTTTGAACCAGTCCAATCAATCATTTTCTTCTATTCTCCGAGATAATTGCACTGAAACCGGTTCCGGAAATCTTTCGATACTGGGTTGTTTCTCCTGGCCACGCGCGCTCATACCTGGTTTATTTGAGCGATAAACCTGCGCTCTGTCCCCCAGCGCCGGAGAACCATGAAGTACGGCTATTTCGACGACAGTGCCCGCGAATACGTGATCGAAAATCCGAAGACTCCGGTCAAGTGGATTAACTACCTGGGCTCGCTCCGCTTCGGCGGTTTCGTCGATCACACCGGCGGCCTGCTGCTCTGTAAGGGAGATCCGGCGCTCAACCGCATCACCAAGTACATCCCGCAGCTGCCCAGCTCGCAGCTCAAAGGCCACACGCTATACCTGCGGCTGCACACGGCGGACGGCCCGCGCACGCTGACGCCGCTGTTCGTGCCCGGCCTGGCGCCGCTCGACCGCTTCGAGTGCCGCGTCGGCCTCGGCTACAGCCGCTTCGTGTCCGAGCTGTGCGGCCTGCGCGTGGAGCTCACGATCTTCGTCCCCACCGGCACCGACGTGCTGGTGGAAGACGTGAAGATCACCAACCTCACGAGCCAATCGCTCGAGCTCGATGCGGTGCCGCTCGTCGAGTACACGCACTTCGACGCGCTCAAGCAGTTCACGAACGCGGACTGGGTGCCGCAGACCATGCAAAGCGTCGCGCACGACGCGGGAGCCGGGCGCAAGCTGCTGGCCCAGTTCGCGTTCATGAACCGCGACGTGCGACAAACCTACCTGACCGCCACTCTGCCGGCCTCGTCGTTCGAGACGTGCCGGGCGCGCTTTTTGGGCGACAACGAGTACGGCACTTACGCCGATCCGCTCAGCCTCAAATCACCGGAGCTTTCCAGCTTCGAGGCGCTGCGCGGCGACAACGTGGGCGCGCTCTTGCTGCGCTTGGGCAAGCTCGCCCCCAACGAGACCCGGCGTTTCCGCGTACTTTTGACGCAGCAAGAGGGCACTCGCAGTGAGAGCCTGGCCCGCGCCAAAGCCGCCCTCGCCAGCTTCGAGACGGACGCGCAGGCCGACGCCGCGCTCGCCGCCATGCGCCGTTACTGGGACGACTACCTGAGCAAGCTGCAGGTGAAGACGCCGTCGGCCGCGCTGGACAGCATGGTCAACGTGCACAACCCGCGGCAATGCTTCATGACCAAGAATTGGTCGCGCGACTTGTCGCTCTATCAGCTGGGCTTTGGTGGCCGCGGCATCGGCTTCCGCGATAGCTCACAAGACGTGATGGGCGTGCTTTCGAGCATGCCGGGCGAGGCCAAAGAGCTCCTCGAAAAGCTGCTCAGCGTGCAGAAGGCCAACGGCGCCGCCATGCACCAGTTCTACGCCTCCACCATGGTGGCGAACGAGGGCGACTCGCGCGAGCACCCCGATCGCCCGAGCTACTACGGCGACGACCACCTGTGGATCGTCTTGGCCGTGTGCGCCTACCTGAAAGAAACGGGCGATCTGGCGTTTTTGCGGCAAGAGTTGCCGTTTTACGACAAGCAGCGCGAACCCGCCGAGCGCGAGCGCGCCAGCGTGCTCGAGCACCTGAAGCGCGCGGTGGCGTTCACCAAGAACGACGTCGGAGCGCACGGCTTGCCGCTGCTCGGCTTCGCCGATTGGAACGACACGGTGAACCTCAAGCAGGGCGCCGAGAGCCTGTTCGTCGCGAACCTTTACGGCAAGGCCTTGCTCGAGCTGATCGAGCTGTGCCACGAGCTCGGCGACGACGCGCAGGTGCAAGCCTACAAGCGCGACTACGAGCAGATGCGCGCGCGTGTGAACGAGCACGCCTGGGATGGCGAGTGGTACGTGCGCTACTTCGATCACGACGGCAGCGCGATCGGCACCCAGCACAACGAGCAAGGCAAAATCTGGACGAATGGCCAGAGCTGGCCGGTGATTTCCGGGTTCGCGCCGGCCGAGCGCGCGCACAAGGCGCTCGAGTCCGTGCAGCGGCACCTCAACACCAAGAACGGCATCAAGCTGTCAGCGCCCGGCTACGACGGTTACGACCCTGCCAAAGGCGGCGTCACCACCTACCCGCCCGGCGCCAAGGAAAACGGCGGCATCTTCTTGCACAGTAACCCCTGGGTGATGATCGCCGAAACGCTGATGGGCAACGGCGACCGCGCGTTTCAGTACTACATGCAGATCAACCCGGCGGCGAAGAACGAGGTCATGGACGAGTACGAGCTCGAGCCGTACGTCTACGCCCAGAACATCCTGGGCGACGAGCACGCGCAGTTCGGGCTGGGGCGAAACAGCTGGCTGTCCGGCACCGCCAGCTGGTGCTACCAGGCCGCCACCAAGCACATTCTCGGCGTGCGCCCGAGCTACAAGGGCTTGGAGCTGGATCCGTGCATTCCCAAGGCTTGGGACGGCTTCGAGGTCACGCGCGTGTGCCGCGGCACCACCTACAAGATCCGCGTCAAGAATCCGCACCACGTGAGCCGCGGCGTGAAGACGCTGTGGGTCGACGGCAAGGCCATCTCGGGACACGTCGTGCCGTATTTCAACGACGGCAAGACTCACGAGGTCGAGCTGACGATGGGTCACGCAGAAGCGACGTCGCATCCGCACGCCTCAACGCCGCCGCTCGCTCCGCGCCCCCTTGAGATGTGATTCAGCGATCTTCAGGAACCGATCGCGGGCCACGGCGTGGTCCACGATCGGCTCCGGGTAGGTCTCGCCGAGCACGACGCCGGCCTCGGCCAGCACCTGGGCGGGAGCTTCCGCCGGGCGGTGGATGTACTTGGCCGGAAGGCGCGCCAGCTCGGGCACGTAACGCCGCACGTAGTCACCTTGCGGGTCGAATTTTTCGCCCTGCAACGTCGGATTGAACACGCGAAAGTAGGGCTGCGCGTCGGTGCCACAGCCCGCCGACCACTGCCAACCGGCGTTGTTTTGCGCCCAATCGCCGTCGGTCAGGTACTTCATGTAGTGGGCTTCGCCCTGCGCGTAGTGAATCAGCTGGTGCTTCGTCAAAAAGCTTGCCGCGATCATGCGCGCGCGGTTGTGAACGAAGCCTTCGCTCAACAGCTGGCGCGCGGCCGCGTCTACGACAGGGTAGCCGGTGTGACCGCTCACCCAAGCCTGCCAGCCCGCCGCGTCTTCGGCGTACGGAAACCCGGCGAAGTCGTCGCGAAAGGGCTCGCGGAGCAGCCAGGGGCGGTCCCAGAGAGTGGCGTGCGTGAACTCGCGCCAGGTGAGCTCGTTGCGGAACGTCTCCACCGCTCGCGGCGCAGTGACCTCGAGCTCGTTCAGCGCCGCCCAAACGGTTTTGATCGAGAGCGTGCCGAACTTCAAGTCGGCGGAGAGTCGACTCGTACCGGGCACATCCATGCGATCGCGATCGCGATCGTAGTGCTCGGCCCCGTTGGCGATGAACGCGGCCAGGCGCGCTCGTGCTTTGCGTTCGCCGCCGCGCAAAAGGCGGGGATTTTCGTCGATACCGAGCTGCGCCAGGGTGGGCAGCGTGGGCGAGCGATGCTGAATGTCAGCCGGCAGGGGCGGCAGGCGGCGCGGCGGCTTGAGCGGCTCGAGCTTTGGCAGGTTGCGGCGCAGCGCGCGCGCGAACGGCGTGAACACCGAAAAGGGCTGGCCGCTGCCGTTGCGCACCGTCTCGGGCGCCGCCAGCGTTTCGCCCTCGAACCGCTCGAAAGGAACACTGAGCGCGGCCGCCACGCGCCGATCGCGCTCGCGAGCGAACGGCTCCGTCCAACGCTGTGCTACCACTCGCGTGCAGCCGAAGCGCTCGGCCAGCTCGGGCACGACGTCCACGCTCTTGCCGGCTGCCAGCAGCAGCTCGGAGCCCAAGTGCGCGATGTTGCCCTGGAGGGCCGCCAGCGACTCCAGCAGAAACTGCATGCGGTGCGGAAGCTCGCGAGCGCGCTGCGGCTCGAAGAAGTACGGATCCAGCACGAACAGCGGCACGACTTCGCCTCGCGCCAGCGCGTCCGTGAGCGGGGCGTGATCGCTCACGCGCAGATCTTTGCCGCGGAACCAGACCAGGCTGCGTTCGTGCCTGCGCTCGCGCTTCGCTGGAGACTTGCCTGCCATGCGGCGGCGCGAACGCTACTGGCTCGGCGCGGACGCGTCGAGCAACTCGCGCAAGCGGCGCCCGAGCGTGTCGGGAGTGAACGGCTTGTTCATGAACGCCGTGCCCTCGCTCAGCGTCGAAGCGTCCACGATTTGTCTATCCGTGTAGCCCGACATGAACAGCACCTTCAGCCCCGGCCGCAACGCGCGCAAGCGCTCGAACAATGCGACCCCCGACATGCCGGGCATGACGACGTCCGCCAGCATGACGTCGAAGCGCGGCTCACCGGCCGCGCACAGCTTCAGCGCTTGCGTCGGGTCGTCGGCCTCGACCACCGTGTAACCGAGCGCGCGCAAGGTCAGCGCGCAAACTCGCCTCACCTCCGGCTCGTCTTCGACCAGCAGCACGGTCTCCGTGCCTCGCACGGCGGGCCTACTGCCGCTGGGCGGTCGCGCCGGTGCGCCCGCCGAGAACGGCAGGTACACACGAAACGTCGAACCCTTGTCCACCTCGCTGTCTACGACCAGCGTGCCGCCGCTCTGGTGCACGATGCCGTAGACCGTGGACAAGCCGAGCCCGGTGCCCCGCCCCTCGGCCTTGGTCGTAAAAAACGGCTCGAAGATCCGGCGCTGCGTCTCGGCGTCCATGCCGGTGCCCTCGTCCTTCACCGCCAGCTCCACGTGCCGGCCGAGCTTGGCATCGGGGTGCGCGTAGACGTACTCGGGCGTGAGCGTGACGAGCCGCGTCTCGATCGAGAGCTGGCCGCCGTTGGGCATGGCGTCGCGCGCGTTGATGGCCAGGTTCAAGATCACCTGCTCCATCTGCACCGGATCGACGCGCACCGAGCACGGCTCGCTCGCCTCCACGATCGACAGCGCGATGTCGTCGCCGATCACGCGTTTGAGCATCTTCTCGAAGTCTCGCACCAGCGCGCGCAAGTCGAGGTAGCGCGGGCTCACGACCTGCTGGCGACTGAAGGCGAGCAGCTGCTGCGTCAAGCCGGCAGAGCGCAGCGCAGCCTGGCGCACGGTATCGAGCGACTCGTAGAGCTCGTCGGTCGGCTTCAGCTGTGCGAGCGCGATCTCAGTGTGGCCCAAGATCACGGACAGCATGTTGTTGAAGTCGTGAGCCACGCCACCCGCCAGGCGCCCCACCGCGTCCATTTTTTGCGCGTGGCGCAGCTGGTCTTCGCTCTTTTGCAGCGCGCTCTCCGCCTTCTCGCGGTCGCCGATTTCGCGCTCTAGCCGCGCCACCGTGAGCGATAGCTCGCGGGTGCGCTCCACCACGCGCCGCTCCAGCTCGTCTTGCACGCGACGCAGGGCTTCTTCGGCCTCGTGGCGCTCGGTGATGTCGAGCGAGATGCCGAGCAAGAAGCGAGCGACGCCGTCTTTATCGAGGACCGGGATTTTCTTGGTGTGTAGCCAGCGCCGGCCGGTGGCGGTATCGATCGGCTCGAGCGGGATATCGACCAGCTTCTTCTCGCGTAAGACTCCGCGATCTTTCTCTTCGAAGAAGGCGGCCTGGTCGGGCGGAAAGAAATCGGTATCGCCCTTGCCGATCATGGCCTCACGCGGGATGCCGAGCAGCTCTTCACCGGCCTTATTGAAGAGCTCGAACCGCAGCGATTCGGCGTTCTTCACGAAGATCATGGCCGGAATATTTTCGACGATCGACGAAAGGAACGTGCTGACACGCTCCAAATCGCGCCGCGATCGATTAATCGGATCGTCGAAGTCGCCCGGCAAGCCGTAATCCGAGGCGCCGAAGCGCCCCGCCCTCTTGCCGGCGAGCTTACCACCGAGACGCGGGGCCCGGGGGATCGGGTTCCGGCAGCACGATGCCGCCGCGCTAGCGGCAACGGTTGAAAATTGCGCGCAGAACGCCTCAAAAGCGCCTAGCCTAAGGCTTTTCTGGCCCTCAGCCGTTGAGCGGTGCGGGCCCCTGGCCCTTCCCCTCATGCTGCGCCGCCTGCCGATTCGCCTGAAGCTCATCCTGCTCGCGGGGGTGCCAGTGCTGGGAGCGCTGATTTTGGCCGCGCTCATTTCGCGAGATGCGCAACGCCGGGCGCAGAGCGCAGCTGCGCTGGGGTCGATCGAGGATCTGGCGCGCCTGTCGGCGCACATGAGCAAAGTCGTACAAGAGCTGCAGTTCGAACGTAGCGAGCTAGGGTTGCGGCTCGGGCTCAAGACGCCCGAAGCTCCGGAGCTCAAGGCCCGCTTCGAAGCGACCGACGCCGCCAGCCAGGAGCTGACGGCCTTCCTGGCCAACCGGCGGGTCTCGACGTTGCCGGCCCGCCTGGCGCGGGACCTTGGCGCGGCGCAAAAGCAGCTCACGGGGCTGGCCGACGAACGCAAGGCGGCCCTCTCCGGCGATCACGACTTCAGTGCCTGGTTCGACCGCTACGAGGCCGCCGACCACAGCTTGATCAGCGCCACGGCAGCGCTGGCACAGCTCAGCGACGACGGCGAGCTCATGCGCGCCATCTCGGCGCTGGTGTCGACGATGGAGATCAAGGAGCGCTCGAGCCAGGAGCACGCGCTCTTGAGCTACGTCTTCGCGATCAATGAATTTCCGCCAGGAACCTTCAAGCAACTGGTGACGCTCACCACCGAAGAAGCCGACTACGTGCGCGTGCTGGAGGTGAACGCCACCGACAGCGTGACGCGTAGTTTTCACGCGATTTGGACCGGGCCGGAGCAAGAGCGCTCGAGCAAGCTGCGCAAGGTCGCGCTGGACGCGGTCGACGACCAGTTTGGGGTCGATCCGCTCGAGTGGTTTCGGGTCCAAGGTCAGAAGGTCGAAAGGTTACGTAGCCTCGAGGTCCAGCTGAACGACGCCGTGAAAGGCGCCGCGCTGGACAAGGTGGCGGCGGCGCAACAGGCACTGCGCATCTCGTACAGCTTGGGCGGCAGCGTGATCGTTATATCCGCCCTACTCGCGGGTTGGATCGCGATCGGCGTGTCGCGCTCCGTCGGCAACCTGGCCCGCGCCGCGGAGCGCGTGCGCGCCAAGCAAGACTTCAGAGTCCGAGCGGTCAAGAGCAGCGACGACGAGCTCGGTCGCCTGACCGATGCCTTCAACGAAATGCTCGCTGGCATCCAAAACCGCGACGAAGAGCTCGAGCAGCACCGCGGCAATTTGGAGCGCTTGGTGGCCGAGCGCACCGCCGAGCTCGAACAACGTAACCAGGCCATGCGCCTGGTGCTCGACAACGTCGAGCAAGGCCTGGCCACGATCGAGCCGAGCGGCAAGCTCAGCAGCGAGCGCTCGCGGGCGTTCGACGCCTGGTTCGGCAAGGAAGACGGCAGGGTTGACGGCGGCGACAGCATGGCCGAGCGGCTGGCACAGGGCGACGCCACGCTGCGCAGCTGGCTGGCACACGGCTGGACACAGGTAACCGACGGCTGGTTCCCGGCCGAGGTCGCGCTCGATCAGATGCCGCGCAAGATTCACGTGCGCGGCCGCCACTACCAGCTCGGCTACAAGGCCATGTTGGACGGCGAGAAGCTCGCCGGCGTGCTGCTCGTGGTTTCCGACGTCACAGCAGAGATGCAGCGGCTCAAGCGCGACGCCGAGCAGCGCGAGCTGATCAGCACGTTCGAGCACTTGATGCGCGATCGCGGAGGTACGCTCGAGTTCTTTCAGGAATGCGAGAACCTGGTGTCGCACACGCTACGCGGCGAAAATCGCGATCGCCAGAGCGTGCTGCGCGCCTTGCACACGCTGAAGGGCAATGCAGGCACCTACGGCGTCACCTCAGTTGCAGAGGCGGCGCACCAACTCGAGACGGAGATCATCGGCGGCGCGGGTTTGCCGAGCACGGAAGAGCTGTCAGAGCTTGCTCAAAAGTGGCATACCTTCGCCGAGCGCATGAACCGGCTGATGGGCACCGACTCCGAGCCGGTGGTCGAGGTCACGCTCTCCGAGCTCGAAGCGCTGATGAAGGCAGCCAGCAGCGGCGCGCCCGGCACGCAGCTGTCGGCGATGCTGGCCCGGCTCAAGCTCGAGCGCGCGCAGGTGCGCTTGCGGCGCGTCGGCGACCAAGCGAAAAGCCTCGCGCAGCGCTTGGGCAAGAGCTCGCTCAAGGTCGAAGTGAGCGCGCAAGGTGACGTGCGCTTCGATCGCCAACGTTGGGCAAGCTTCTGGGCGGCGTTCATCCACCCGATCCGCAACGCGCTGGATCACGGCATCGAGACGCCCGAGGAGCGATTGCGGGCCGGCAAGCCCCCTCACGGCAAGCTCACGATCGCCGTGCGAGGTGACGCGCAGGCCATCACGGTGGAGCTGGTGGACGACGGCAGGGGCATCGATTTCGACAAGGTGCGCGAGAAAGCGAAAGCGCTGGGCCTGGCTCACGGCACGGAGGCGCAGCTGGTCGAGGCGCTGTTCAACGAGGGCTTCACCACCAACGACCAGGCGACGGAGCTCTCGGGCCGGGGCATGGGCATGAGCGCGCTGCGTGAGGCCGCGCGCTCACTCGGGGGCAGCGTTACTTTGCAGAGTCAGCGCGGCAAAGGCACCACGCTGCGAGTGCGCGTGCCTTTTGTGCGAGACTGACGCCGCGTGCTCGGTCCGCTGCTGCTCTCCTTTCAGGTCTCCGCCCTCGCCACGCTCGTGGCGGGCAGCCTGGGGATTTTGCTGGCGGGCCTGCTGACGCACCGGCGCTTTCCGGGAGCGCGGTTGCTGGACGCCATCCTCAATACACCTCTCGTGCTGCCCCCTACGGTGCTGGGCTACTACCTGCTGGTGCTGCTCGGGCGCCGCAGCAGCTTGGGCAAGGCCTATGAGGCTGTCACGGGCTCCCCGATTGTTTTCACCAAGATGGGCGCCGTATGCGCAGCGGCCCTGGCGGCCCTGCCGTTCGTGGCCCGGTCGGCCAAAGGGGCGCTCGAGTCGCTGGACCCACGCTTCATCGACGCTGCAGCGACCCTGGGCGCTTCGCCGCTGCGCACCTTCTTGCGGGTACGCATTCCGCTGGCATCACGCGGGATTCTCGCGGGGCTGACGCTGGGCTTCGCGCGATCGCTCGGAGATTTCGGGGTCACGCTGATGGTGGCAGGTAACATTCCTGACCAGACGCAGACTGCTTCTCTGGCAATTTACGATGCCATCCAAGCAGGGCGGGATCATGAAGCCGGTACGCTCGCTCTGGTAATGAGTGTTTGCGCGGTCGCCGCTCTCTACTCGATAGGCCGGCTCACGACGTCGCGAGAGATGTGAACGCGAGGGCGACAACGTAGGTAATTCTGCGGCGGGCTCGAAATTCGTACGCCCTGTAAACCGCTACTTGCCGCGCGGGGTGCCGGCTTCGAGCCGGTGCCCCGTGATCAGCCGCGAGCCGCGCCGGTAGGCGAAGTAGGCCCAGGCCCAGTCGAGCAGCACGACCACTCGGTTCCTGAAGTCGATCAGGTAGAAGATGTGCACCGTGAGCCAGGCCAGCCAGGCCAAAAAGCCGCTCAGTTGCAGCTTGCCGACCTGAGCGACCGCGCGGCTGCGGCCGATCGTGGCCATGGAGCCCTTGTCCAAGTACTTGAAGCGCTGGCGCTGCGCCCCTTCGCAGCTGCGCGCGATTTGGCGCGCCACGAAGCGCCCCTGCTGCATCGCCACCGGGCTCACGCCGGGCAAAGGCTGGCTGCCACCCTCCGGGATGAAAGCGGCGGCGTCACCGAGCACGAACACCTCCGGGTGATCTTTGATCGAGCAATCTTGCTCGACTAGCGCACGCCCGGCGCGGTCGACCGCCAGACCGATGCTTTGACATAGGCTCGACCCGCGCACGCCCGCGGCCCACAGCACCGTGGACGCCGCAATGCGTTCGTCGCCACAACTGACGCCGGTTTCGTCCATGGCGGTGACGCGCAGGCCCGTTCGCACCTCGACGCCCATGCCCGAAAGGGATTCGGCCGCCACCGCCGAGAGCTTGGGATCGAAGCTGGCCAAGACGCGGTCGCTGCCCTCGACCAGCACCACGCGTGTGGCGTCCGAATGGATGGCCCGAAAATCTCGCGCCAAAACGAACGTGGCAAGCTCCGCGATCGCGCCCGCCAGCTCCACTCCGGTGGGGCCGCCGCCGATGACCACGAACGTCAGGTGCCGCCGCTGTACGGCCGGATCCGTCTCGCGTTCCGCGGCTTCGAAGGCCAGCAGCACGCGGCGTCGAATTTCGACCGCGTCGTCCAGATCCTTCAAACCGGGTGCGACGCGCGCCCAGTCGTCGTGGCCAAAGTAGCTATTTTGCGCGCCAGTCGCGATCACCAGGTAGTCGTATTCCAGCGGCAAAGCCTCGCGCGTCTCCACCCGTCGCGCCGCCAAGTCCACGCCCGTTACCTCTGCCAGCAGCACACGCACGTTTTGCTGGCGACTGAGCACCGCGCGGATCGGCACGGCGATTTCCGCCGGCGTCAAGCCCGCCATCGCCACCTGGTACAGCAGCGGCTGGAACAAATGGTGGTTACTGCGATCCACCAGCGTGACGTGCACCGGCACATGGGCCAGCGCCCGCGCTACCGACAATCCCCCGAAGCCGCCGCCGATGATCACCACGCGCCGCTTGAGCTTCATCTCGCTCGGGTTCTTAGCGCACGACGTGTCCGCGGACACAAAAATGCTCCGCTAGCGCAGGAAAATCTCGCAAAAGCCAAGTCGTCACGCCGACGCCTGTCGAACCGCACATGGCTGCTATTTCAGTGGGTGAGCAACACGGGGCCCGGCGCGCGGTGGATCTCGCCATTCCCCTGGTGCCCTTCATCGATTTCATGGTGTGCTTGATCGCGTTCTTGATGGTGACCGCGGTGTGGACACACATGTCACGCATCAACGCCACGGGGCTCGCGCCCGGCCTACTCGGGGCACCGAGCGAGCCGGCCAAAGAGCTACACGTCAGCGCCTCGGCGCAGGGCTTCGACCTGACCTGGAAGCAGGGCCTGACGGTGCTCGACACGCAGCACATCGCGCGCGCCGCCGTCGACGTCAACGGCCAGACGCGCTTTCCGAGCCTGAGCGAGGCCATCACCCAAGAATGGCAAACCCAGGGAGAGCATCGCGCGCCCAGCGATCCCAAGCTCGACCGCGCCGTGCTTCACGTTCAGAACGACCTTCCCTTCTCCGACATCGTGGCCGTGCTCGACGCGCTGAATGCCCCCCGCCGCGGCAAACACTCCGCCTTCGACGTCGCCTTCTCCGAAAACTAGTTGCTCGTTGGGCTGCCAATCCGCAGCCCCTGAGCTGCCCGTGGGCAACCGGCCACGGGTGGGAGCCCGAAAGCCTAGCGTTTTGGGCGAATTTTGCTCATGGCGAGCTCAGTCATGGCGGCGATCGTGAGCGAGGGGTTGACGCCGATGTTGGCTGAGATGGCGGAGCCGTCGCAGACGTAAAGGCCGGGGTAGTTGAACACTTGATGGTCGGGGCCAATCACGCCGTCGGCGGCGCTCGAGCCCATGCTGCAGCCGCCGAGGATGTGCGCGGTGGTGGGCGTGTCGAGCAGCGCCTCGTTGATGGAACCGATCGCGATCGCGTTCGTCTTCTCGGCTACTTTGCGCGCGACCAGGTTGGCGGCGGGAATGTAGGTGGGCGGCGCGGCTTGCCCTGGCGGCAGCTCGCTCACCAGTCGTTGTCCGAACGGCCACCACCAGGGTCGCTGCAGCCTGACGCGCAGGTGATTGTCGAGCGGCTGCATCACCAGCAAGATGATGGTGCGTTTGGCCCAGCCCCAGGGCACCTGCGTGCGCAGAAAATCCAGCGGATGCTGCAGCAGCTGGCTCAAAAAGCGGCCGAGCCGTTGCAGGCGCCCACCGCCGCCGTCGACCATCAACGCGCCGAGGCGGCCCATGGCGTCTTGGCCGGCGCCGTAGCGAACGATTTCGACGTGCGTGTGCGGCTCGGGATAAAAGCCGCTGGTGATGGCGATGCCGCGAGAATTGTCGGCTTCGTCGTGGCGCGCGAGGGCGCCGACGATGGCCTCGGAGTTGGTGCGCACGTAGTCGCCGAGCCGGTCACTGAGGGCGGGTAGCAGACCGCGCTGCTTGCACTCGAGCAAGAGTGGCACGGTGCCCAGCATGCCTCCCGCGAGCACGACCTTGCGCGCACGCAGCGGCGGCTGTGCACGCCCGAAGGGTCCGGTACGCCGGCTCTGCACCTCGTAGCCGCCTTCAGGATGCGGAGTAATGCCCGTCACGGTGATGAGCGGCCGTACCTCGACACCGGCTTTTTCGGCCAAATAGAGGTAGTTCTTGTCGAGCGTGTTCTTGGCGCCCACGTTGCAGCCGACCATGCAGCTACCGCAGTAGGTGCAACCTACCCGCTCCGGCCCCTCGCCGTCGAAGAATGGATCGGCAGCCGGCTTACCGGGCTCACCGAAATACACCGCCACCTCCGGCTGGTGAAAGGTATCACCGACGCCGAGCTCGTCGGCCACGTCGCGCAAGGTCTGGTCGGCAGGGCCCAAGAAGCGCGAGCGAGTGGCGCCCAGCATCTTCTTGGCCATCGCGTAGTGCGGCGCCAGCTCGAGCTTCCAGTCGTCGAGCGAGGCCCAGCGCGGGTCCCGATAGAAGGCGTCCGGCGGCTCGAGCAACGTGTTGGCGTAAACGAGCGAGCCGCCACCCACGCCGGCCCCCGACAGCACCATGACGTTCTTGAGCAGCGTGATGCGCTGTATGCCGTAAAAGCCCAACGTGGGCAGCCACAAGAACTTGTGCAGCCACCAATTGGTCTTCGGAAACTCACCCGTTTGCCAGCGCCGGCCCGCCTCGAGCACGAGCACGCTGTAGCCCTTTTGCGCCAGGCGCAGCGCGCTCACGGAGCCACCGAACCCGCTGCCGATCACGATGAAATCAGCGTCGAAATCACCCGGCAGCGAGCTCTGGCTGCCCCGACCCGCCGGCTCCTGCTTGGCGGCCGGCGCCGTGTTCACGTGAACTCGAGCTCCTCGCGACTCCAGGTCAAAAACTCGCCGTCGATCTCTTGCTCGAGCTCGGCGCTGTCGACCTTGGTACGGAACGAATCCACGCTGAAATGGTCGTCTAGGTCGCCCTTCAGCTTCTTGGTCGCGACGTCTTTCGTGGCGATGCGGTACACGCTGAACCGCGTATCCTTGTCGCCGACCTCGACGATGCTGTAGCCGTTGTCGCCGAGCGCCTGGTACGCCAGGTGCGGGTTGGGCTTGGCGTCTTTGTCGGCGAGCAAGGAGCCGATGCTCTGCACGAGCAGCACGACTTCGGGCGGCGCCATGCCGCCGTCGGTAATGCTGCCCTGAATGTTGTCGAGCCAGGTCGACGAGGTCGCGCTGCCGGTCGTCAGCTCCACGACGCGCGTCGCTTCGTCTCCCTCGACGAAGGGAGTGCCGGCAAAGAAACAGTGCAGGTCGCCCGAGAGCACCACCACGTTGCCGACCGCCGACAGCTCTTTGAGCAGCGCCCGGCGCTCGTTCGGGAAACCGTCCCAGTCTTCGGCCGAAATGCTGATGCGCGTCTGCAGCTCGGGCGGCGCGGCGGTGACGGCGCGCAGATCGATGTGGCGCGACATGAACGCCACTTCGCTGGCCCAGACCTTGAAGGTGCGCTCCGAGCCGCGGAGCGTCTTCAAGAACCAGTCGCGCTGCGTCTTGCCCATGAGCATTTCGCTCTTGCCGCTGCTGGCGTCCCACTTCTTCTTCGCCAACGCTTCGAACGGTTCCACCGCCACGACGTAGCGCGAGCCGATGCGCGAGAACTGGCTCGTCTTCAGCAGGCAATGGTAGGCATAGCCGCGCGGCAGCGACTCGTCCGTCACGTCGATCGGGGCGGGCAAGTCCTCACCTTCGAGCTTGGCCAACGCCTGGTTGATCCAGACCGCGCTGAAATCGCCGCTGAGCGAGTCGGCCGTAATGGCGAGGGTGTCGGCGCCCGCTGTGAGCGCCGCCAGGTACGCACCGTCCCCATGAGTCGTGATGTCGACGTACGGCACGAGATCGGTCGGCGGCGTTTCGAACTGCGCGGTCACGTCTTCCGCCGTCAAGTAGACGGCGCCGGGCGCCGCGTCTTCCGGCACCAGGTGATCGGGACGGTAGCGGCGCAAATCGGTGACCACGAGCTCGAGGTGCTGGCCGAAGACGAAGCTGCGGTAGATAGCGAAATTGTCCGGAAAATCGCCCTCTTTATCGAGCTTCTTCGTGGGCTCGTCTTTGTAGTCGATCGGCATGTACTCGAACCACGCCTGATCGGCAGCCGCGCGGCGGTCGGGCGACGTCTCGTCCTTCTGGCCGTCGGAGTAGGTGGAGACGTCGCCGTGCGAGTCGTCCGCGAATTCATGATCGTCCCAAATCACGATCATGGGGTGTCGCTCGTGCAGCGCCTGCAGATCGGGATCGCTCCGGTACAGCTTGTACAGGTCCCGGTAGTTGGAGAGCGACTGCGCCGCCAAGAACTTGGTGCCCGCCTTGTCGAGCTGCAGTGCCTCCTTCGGCTTGCTGAAGGTCACACTGCGCGCGTCGCTCTCGCTCTGAAACGATGGGTCGCCCGCTGTTTCGTAAATGTAGTCGCCGAGATGCAACACGAAGTCGACCTCTTGCTCGGCGACGTGGCGCGCGACGTGGAAGTACTTACCGCCGTAGTCTTGGCAGCAAATCACGGCAAATTTGACGGGATCTTTCGAGTCTTCCGCGGGTGCGGTGCGGGTGCGACCTACGCGCGTTGCGGCCACGCCGTCGGGCGACGTGTAGCGAAACTGGTAGTAGTAGGTGGTGCCCGCCGTGAGCCCGCTGACGCGTGCCGCCAGACAATTGTCCGAGTCGGCAGATACCGTCATGTACAGCGAGTCGGCGCTGAGCTCCACGCCTTGGCTCATCGCTTCGTCGAGCGCCAGGTAAAGCGCGACGGCCACGTCTTTGTTGGGCCGGTTGGGGTCGATGGCGCGCGTCCACAGCACCACGCTGTCCGGCCGCGGGTCGCCCGACGCCACCGATTGGGGAAAGTACGCCGCGCTCTCTTCTTCCGACAACGTCGGAGGGTCGACCCGATCGCGGTAGCAAGCCGTGGGCAGGGCGCCCACGGCGAGCACGGACAACTTCAAAATCTCTCGACGCCGGCGCAGCTGACTCATGAGGCCCGGAGCTTACCTCATGATTTTGATATTGAAATCCGCCGTTCCTTGCGCGGCGTAAAGGCGGACCCACAGCGGCAAATAGCTCTCGGTACCGCGGGCGGTGGTGATGTCGCCCAGGTCGATGACGCGCTGCCAGCCGAACCACTCTTTGAGGATTTTCGTCACTTGAGCCTTGGCCTCGGCGTCGTTGCCGGAGATGAGCCCGTCGTGATCGCCACCCGCCACGCGCTTTGCGTCCACCATCAGCGTGCAGGTAACGTGGTTGAGGGCCTTGACGACCTTGGTTTGAGGCAAGGTGCGCTGTGCTTGCTCGCCCAGCGAGTCCGTGTTGCCGGTGAACAACGAGGGCGGGAAGCCCTTCGAAAAATCCAGCGGGTTGGCGATGTCTATCAGCAGCTTGCCCTTCAACCCTTCAGCGGCCGCCTCGAGTGCGGGGATCGAGCCGAAGCCCGAGGTGCAGTTGAAGGCGAGCTCCCCAAACGCCGCCGCCTCGGCGAAGGTGCCGAGGGAGGCTTTGGCGCCACCGGCCTTGGCCCACGCCAGGCCCTTTTCGTGCGTGGCGCTGCGTGAGCCCATCTTCACTTCGTGCCCCAGTTGGAGCAGCTTGTTGCCAATCGTTTCGCCCACGATCCCGGTGCCAAAAACTGCAATTTTCATGGTTCGTCCTCCTGCGCGGCAGGAGCGTAAAGCCACCGCCGCGCAAACGGAAGTGGCACTACCATGACGGCCGAAGAATGATGACGGCCGAAGAATGAAGTCCCGCGCGCGTGCCGTCCGGTCCAAGACCGATGCTCCGCTCGAGCTCGGGCGCGCGCACGCCTTCTTGGCGGCGCAGAATGCCTTCACGTCGTTCTTGGAGATCCCCTGCTCGCTCGTGACGCGCAGCGGCTCGTGGATCGTCGTTTACAACACGGGCAGCCCCTCCGTCGTGGAGGCCCAGAGCGCGCTCGGAAAGCGCGAGGCGCGCGGCAAGTACAATGCCCGGCACGTCCGCCAGGCGCTCGGCACGCAGCGCCTGCTCGAGACGGAGTTGCACGGCTTTTGCGATCTGTGGGTACCCATCGTCAGCCAGGGCCGCTGTGACAACCTGCTCGTTACCGGCCCCTTCTCGCGCAAGCCGTGGAGCGCGGCGGAAATTCGCGACAGCTGGCAGGCATTGACGGGTGAGCGCCCGCGCGCCTCCGACCCACGATTTTTGGATTACGCGCGGCGCGTGCTCGGCACGCGCGTGCTCGGGCCGACCGAGCTCACGCAATTCGAGGACTTCCTACGCGTGTTCGCCGAGCTTCTCGCCGGCCGAGGTGAAGAGCAAAAGCATGCCGAACGCTTCTGGCATCAGGCACGCCGCGATTTTTCGCGCCTGCCCAGCGCGCAGCTCAAAAAGGGCGCGCTGTTCGTGGATCCAGTCTCGAGCTGGACGTGGGCAGAAGGCATGCGCCCGTGGGACGCCGAGGAGCTCGGCATCGATGCGCTGCCGACCCACGTGCTGGCCGTGCTGCCCGCCCACCCGAGCCTGGCGGCCGAAGACACGCTCGACCTGCTCGTGCGCACCGAGCGTTTCCAAGTCGAAGCCGTGAACCTCGCGCGCCAACTGCCGAACACGCTGGCGGCGCGGCTCGAGGACACTGGCGTGCTGCTAGTCACGCACGTGAGCCCGCGCCTCAGCCGCACCCAACGCCGGCTGGCGCTGCGCACGCGCGCCGAGCAGGTGCAGGCGCTGGTGCGGCGGCAATTCGGCACCGGCGCCTTCATCGGCATCGGCGAGCCGGCCGCGCGCGTGCCGGATTTGCACCGCTCCGCTCGCGAGGCCGTGTTCGCGGTGGAGCTGGCGGTGCACCGCGAGCAGCCGCTGTGCTTTTACGCCGACGAGATCGCCACGCGCCCCGGCGCCGCCACCGCCAACCAGCCTGCGGCGCGCCTGGCTTCACGCCTGCTCGCCCAGTTCGAACGCGCAGAGCCGGCGGTGCTCGAGGTCTCGCGCATGGATTACGTGCGCGGCGTGGTGGAAGAAGCCAGCGGCCGCGCCTCGGTGATGCGCGTGCACTTCGAGCACGCTTTGCTGTCACTCCTGGCGCAGGTCGAGAAGCAGGCTCAGCTCGACAGCAAGACGGCGAGCGAGCTCGAGCAGCGTCTGAGCGAGAGCCTGCAGAGCTCACTCACTACGGTGGAGCTGATTCCCGTCTTCCGCCAATGGTTCGACACGCTGCTCAAAATTTCGAGCGAGCCCTACGCCGAGGCGCGCAACCTGCGGCTCGAGCGCGCTCAGGGCTACATCCGCGACAATTGCCAGAAGCGGCTCACGCTCGCCCAGGTAGCGCGCCACGCCGGCTTCTCGCGCAACTACTTCTCTCGCATCTTCAAAGAAGAGCTAGGCATGGGCTTCGAGCAGTACCTGACGGAGCAGCGGCTGGCGCACGCCGAGCGCCTGCTGCAAACCAGCGTGCTGCCGATCGGGCGCGTCAGCAGCGAAAGTGGCTTCAAGAGCGCCGCCCATTTTTCAGCCGCATTCCGTCGCCGCCGCGGCACCTCTCCCCTCGCTTACCGCCGCAAGATCACTCGCCGCTAAAGCTCCTTCTCATCTCAGAGGCTGCGCAGTGTCCGAGCGCTGTCCGAGCGCTGTCCGAGCCGCTTCGCAGTCGCCATCCCATTGCGACGTGTCCCCAATTCCATCGCCAAGAAGTTCTTCCGAACGTAAGAACTTGGGTGAACCCGCGATGCGCTTCGGGGCCCCAGGTATCATCGGACGTCCACGAAGCTAATTACGAGCGTAAGAATTTTCTGTGCGCGTGAAAGGTGAGTGGGCGTCCTCAGGCGTCGGACCCTCGTCCCTGCGATGCAGCGCTCGCCGTGACGCGAGAACCCCTTCGCCGTCCCGCGAGATGTGGATCGGGGTGCGGCCACCCGAGCAACATCGAAGAGAGTGACTGGTTCCACAAAGTAACTTGAAACAAATAGATTCTTAATTAAAAGACATTCTAGTCTCGCGGGATCGGGCACCTTCTTGGACGTGAGCCCCGAGCAAGCCCCCGCCCCTTGTTACGCGCAACTGGTTCGCGAAACCCTTTCCGGCGAGTGGTCGCACCACCACGCGACCCGCACGCTGCTGGTCATCGTCGCCTCGGGGCGCGCGCGTTTGCGCGACGCCGAGGGCGCCGAGAGCGTGGTGGGCTCCGGCAGCGTGCTGCTGGTGCAGCCCGGCGACACGCTGCGCCTGCGCGGCGCCGAAGAGCTCAAGCTCACGCGCTTCAGCTTCGACGCGGCGCGGCTGCTCCCGGCACCCGCCGCGCTCGAACCGCTGGGTAGCGTGGACGGCGCGCTGCTCGCGGGCGAGCGACGCACGGCGTTGATCGGGCTTTCGGCCAAGCACGCCGGCGCGGTGGCAGAAGCGCTGGGCCGCATCGAAGCCGAGCTGCGCGAGCCGCGGCTGGGGCACGAGCTGCTCTTGCGCGCGCAACTGCTGGAGCTGATCGTGGTGCTGGCGCGCGCCGAGCACACCGCCGAGGTCGACCCGGGGCGCCACCGCCCGCGCCTGGAGCAAACGCTGGCGTTGATTCACGAGCGCTTCAGTGACTCGCTCACGCTCGCGGCGCTGGCGCGGCACGCGGGCATGTCGATCAGCCGCTTCTCGTGCGTGTTTCGCGAGGCGCTCGGCACGTCGCCGCTCGAGTACGTGGCAGCGACGCGCATGCGTGAGGCGCGCCGACTGCTGCGCGCACCGGGACAGTCGATCTCCGAAGTGGCGTACGCGGTCGGCTTCCAGGACAGCAACTATTTCTCGCGCGCGTTCAAGCAGCATCACGGCATGAGCCCGCGCGAGTTCCGCGATATGGCTCGGATCGCCGGCTGAACAAGTCCGCGCGTAGCGGAATTGGTTGACGCTCGCGGCGCATCGAAGAAAAGCTGCGCTCCCATGCGTCCTTTTCAGACCCTTCTTTGCGTCAGCTTTTGCCTCATCGGCACCGCCGCCTGCTCGAATCAGCCGGCGCCGCTCACGGTGTCTTCCGGCGATCAGCCCAGCTACGCCGAGCAGTACCCAGCCCATTTGAGCTCGCTGCGCAGCCGCTTTGCTGCGGACGAAGCGAAGGTGAACGCTGCCCTACCCCAGCTCGAGCCGGCCGCGCAGAAGCTCGACAAGTCGGATCCGGCCACGCTCCAGCAGTTGTTCGAGCTCGCCGACAGCGAGGGCAAGTCGACCGCCTACGCCGACCAGGCGCTCGAATCCGAGACCGTGGCGCGCTTCTGGGAAGAAGAGAAAACGCCTCTGCACCAGAAGATTGGCGGCGCCGTTTCCTACGCTGGCAAGCAGAAAGAGTGCTCCAAAGAGTGCAGCGATGACCTGGGGGGCGTGGCGGCCGGCGCTTCGGATCGCGCGATCGAGAAGCAGCTCGAAGAACGCCAGCAGCGCGTCGGAGAGATCCACCGCTTCGTCGAGGATCACGAAGAAGAGCTGACCAAGCCGAACCAGGATCCGGCAGAAAAACAGGCCAACGCCATCGCTCAGCTGAGCCACCTGGTACACGTGCGGCTCGAGCTCTATCGCCGTGAGCTGGAGGGCAACGTCAACGCCGCCAGCGACGTCAAGTCGACTCTGCAGCGCATCGTGAAGGAGAGCGACGCTACGCTGGCGGACGCCAAGGCGGCGAAGAGCAAGAAGGCCATGGCCGAGAAGCGCAAGGCCAGCGCGACGGCCTCGCTGACCGCCCTCGACGGCGAGCTGCAGCAAGCCAAACAAGAGCTGCAGAACATGCAGCAGCGCGAGAAGAAGCTTTTGACCGACTACGAGAACGCCCTCAAGGCGCTGAACGACGGCCTGGAAAAGAAGGCGAAGAAGTAACGCGCGAGCGTTGGACGAGCGGCTCCGCGTCGGGCTGAAGCTCGAGCACGAGGCCGTGCACGAAGGCGCTCTGGTCGCCCGTCCAGCGCCAGAAGTATTCGCTGAAAGCGCTCACGCCGATGCGTGAGCGCGGCAGCTTGAACCAGACGCCGGCAGCAACGCGCGGCGAGAGCAACCCGAGGCTGAAGCCGTGCCCCACGTCGAGATGCAGCAGGGTCATGCCGAAGCGCACGCCTGGCTCCAGCGCGCCGAGCCGCAAACCGCCCTCCCACTGGTAACGCCAGAGCGAGAGGCTCAGCGCGTCGTGGCGCACGAAGCGCAGCTCGAACTCGCGGTTGAGCCCGGCCCAGAGCGCGCCGCGCACCGTCGTCACCTGTTCGCCCACACCTAGCGAAAAGCCGGGGATTGGGCTGCGCGCGGAGTCGGCCCGAAAGCCCACCACGCCCAGCGACAGCGAATCGGTATGACGCGAGGTGTACGGATTGAGCAGCCGCCAGCGCGCAAAGCGCGGCACGGGCGCCGCGGCCACCAGGGGCGCGGGGTCGGGCGGTTGATTCGCAGCCAACGGCTCGCCTATACCACTGGGGCAACGAGGAGATGACCCGCATGAACATCAAGCTAGTTGCTGCCGCGCTCTCGCTCATTGCTTTGAATGGCTGTGCCATGGCCCACGGCGGAGACGTCAGCGCCATGGGCAGCGTCTACTCCGAGTACAAGAGCTCGGGCGCGATCGGTACCGCGACGGCCGACACCAAGACAGGCGAAGCCTGCGTGAGCTCGATCGTCGGCATCGTCGCCACCGGCGACGCCTCGATCGAAGCGGCCAAGAAGGCGGGCGGCATCACGCAGATCGCGTATGTCGATCACCAGCAGTTCAGCGTCGTGGGTGTGTACGCGACCTCGTGCACCATCGTTCACGGCCAATGAGCGCCGCGCCGGTCAAGGTCAAGAAGGCCCGCGCCAAGAAGCCCGTTGCCAAGAAGACGTCGGCGAAGAAGGCGCCGGCGAAGAAGGCGCGCAAGTCCGTACCCAGCAAGGCTTCGGGGCTTCCGCTCGATCGAGATCCGACCTTCAAGAAGGTGTCGGCGCTGGCCCTGGCGCTGCCCGACACCAAGCTCACCATGACCTGGGGCAGCCCTCACTTTCGTGTGCAAGAAAAGATCTTCTGCGGCTACGGCAGTGAAGGCGGCAAGCTGGTGCTGGGCGTGAAGCTGCAGCTCGCGCACGCCAAAACGGCCGTCAAAGAGGCGCGCTTTTGGCCCGCGCCGTATGTGGGCAAGCACGGCTGGGTGTCGATGGATGTCACCCAGCGCAAGAGCTGGGACGAAGTGGCGGAGCTCATCCGCGAAAGCTACGAGCTTACCGCGCCCAAAGCGTCCCGCGCCAAATTGCGCTAAGAGCCGCCGATGCGCAGCTTCACGGCTCCCGGCGCTCCCGGTCGTTGTAAGCGCTGCTATTTGCTCGCGGACTATTGCATCTGCCAGTTGGTGGGCAGCGGGCACACCAGCCAGCCGCAGATCTTGATCGTGCGCCACCACTGGGAGGCGTTCAAAAGCACCGGCACGGCGCGGCTGGCGCAGCTTGCGCTCGAAAACGCGCGCATCATCGACATGGCCGCCGAGAATCCGGAGCCCGTTCGGGCGCAGCTAGCGGCGCTCGAAAACGCTTGGTTGCTCTACCCGGGCGGCGCCAGCTCGCCCGCTAGCGCCGCACGCCCGCAAACGCTCGTGGTGCTCGACGGCACCTGGCGCCAGACGCAAAAGATGCTGCGGCGCTTGCCGGAGGCGGCGCGCCTGCCGCGCTTTTCGTTGCCCGAAGCTCCGAGCAGCACGGAGCGCCAGCGTCTGCGCGAGCCTCCACGCCCGGGCGCGCGCTCCACGCTCGAATCCATCGCCGATGCGCTCGGCCTGCTCGACTCGGCGGAATGCGGCCAGCGTCTGCTCGAGCTGCACGAAGCCTTCGTTACCCGCACACGAAAGGCGCGCGGCGCGCCACTGGTTCGGCAGCCGACTCAGGCGTCGTAGCGCACGGCTCGCATCGACAGCGAGCCGGCGTCGAAGCCCTGGATCGGAAAGCTGACGCGATCGGAAGTGCTCGCGGCCGCCGCCGCGTAGAGCAGCGGCAAATAATGATCCGGCGAGGGGTGCGCTTGCTGGCCGCGCGCGTCTTCGTGAGCGCGGGTCAAGAAGCCGCTGTCGTGCTGCAACAACGCCTTTTCGATATCGGCGTCGAAGCTTGCCGCAAATTCGGGCGTCGCCGTGTCGCCGCGGCGCATGCGTCCGAAGGCATCGCGCAGGTTGTGCACCACGTTGCCGCTCCCGAGCACGAGCACGCCTTCATCGCGCAGCGGCGCGAGGGCGCGGCCGAGCTCCCAATGCTTCTGCCCCGGCAGTCGTTGGTCGAGGCTCAGCTGCAGCACCGGGCAATCGGCTGCGGGCCGCAGATGATGCAGCACGCTCCAGGTGCCGTGATCGAGCCCCCAATCCAGGCTCACTCGCGCGCCCGGTACCAGCCTCGCCACGCGCTCGGCGAGCGCCACGTCGCCCGGTGCGGCGTATTGCATGCGCTCGAGCAGCTCCGGAAAGCCGCTGAAGTCGTGGATCGTTTGCGGGCGCTCGTTACCGGTCACGAACGTGCCCGGTACGTACCAATGCGCGGAGACGCAGACGATCGCGCGCGGCTTCGGCAGCTCGCGGCCCAGCTTCTTGAACGCCTGGCTCCAGCGGTTGTCTTCGATCGCGTTCATCGGCGAGCCGTGACCGATGAAAAGAATTGGCATGCGACGGCTCGAAGTGGACGGGGGCTCGACTGAGGACATGGCAGCGCGACTCCTTCTCTCGACCTCGCTTCGACAAGCCACGAGCCCGAGCGGGCTCAAGAGCAACGCACGGCGGGACGGCATGGGCGGAAGGTTACGACTCCAAAGGTAAATCTGCGAACCAGCCGCAGTTCGTTAGACGTATTTACGACACCTGTGCCTGACGAAATGGCCATGCGGTGACTCTGAGGGGGTCAACGTGGGTTCAACACCTGGCGCTGACGTTAGACCGCCCCGCCCTCGGCGGCGGGAGGAAGAGGAACTTAAATGGACTCTCGAGCACTGCCCGCGACTTCGACCCTTCGCAAGCGCCTCATCTACGGAGCGCTCCTCTCGGCCTGTGTCGGTCTCTTCGGAGCCGTAGGCTGCGGAGGCGACAGCAGCTCCGACGACGGTAACGGCAACACCTCTGGCAGCGCGGGCAGCGCGACCGCCGGCAGCAGCAACGGCGGCACCAACGCGAACGGCGGCACGGATGCCACCGCCGGCACCACCAGCCCGGTTGGCGGCGCCGACAATCAGACCACCGGCGGCGACGGCACCACGCCGGCTGCGGGCGGCGACGGCACCACGCCAGGCGCCGGCGGCAACGGCACCACGCCGGGCGCGGGCGGCGACGGCACCAACCCCGGCGCGGGTGGCGCGGGCCCCGCACCCACGTGCGGCGCCACGGGCGAAGCGTGCTGCGCCAACTCCGTCTGTAACGACGGCGGCTGCTGCACCGGTAACCGCTGCGTCGCGAACAACGCCACCTGCGGCAACAACCGCGGCATGTGTATGGACGGCGCCTGTGCCAATTGCGGCGGCGACGGCGATCCGTGTTGCCAGGGCAGCTGCCAGAGCGGCTTCGCCTGCAACATGCAAAACAACCGTTGCGCGGCTTGCGGCAAAGCCGACGAAGCTTGCTGCTCGGGTCGCAGCTGCTCGGCGGGCGTGTGCGTTAACAACAACAACTTCGGCGGTGCCACGACCTGCCGAACGGCGTGCGGCGCTCCGACTCAAGATTGCTGCGCCAACAACCAGTGCGGCACCGGCGCGCGCTGTGTGCAAGGCAAGTGTGAGGCGTGCGGCGCCGAGGGAGAAGCGTGCTGCGCGGGGGGCCAACAGGGCGGCACCTGCACCGAGCCGGGACTGCGCTGCTCCAACCAAATGTGCACCGCGTGCGGCGCCGATGGGCAAGCCTGCTGCCGCACAGGTAACCAACTCTTCTGCAACCAAGGCCTCGACTGCGGCGTCGACTTCAAGTGCGCCAACTGATCATCCTGGTTCGAAAAACCTAGGCAGACACAGACACCAGACACCCCAACCCCGAAGCCCCGGCTGTCGTGCCCCTGACAGCCGGGGTTTCACTTTTGTGCCCATCCCTTCGGGATGGGTTCACGAAACTCTTTCGATCTTCAAGCTGCTTCAGTTGATCGCCGGGCCGACGTAGAGGGCCGAGGGGCGGATGAGCTTGCCGCTGCGACGCTGTTCCGCGTAGTGGGCCGCGTAGCCGGCGATGCGGGCGCAGGCGAAGATGGCGGTGAAGGCGCTGCGCGGCACCTCGAGCGCTTCGAGCAAGAGCGCGGTATAAAACTCGACGTTGGCGCAGAGGGCGCGCTCCGGGTATTTGCGCGCCAGCTCGGCCACGGCGGCGGCTTCGACGGCGCGCGCCAGCGCCAGGCGCTCACTCGTCCCCTGCCCGCTTTGATACGCGCTCAGCGCCCGTTCGAGCACGAACGCTCGCGGATCGCGCACCCGGTACACGCGGTGCCCGATGCCCATGATGCGCCGTCCTGCCGCGAGCTCAGCGCGCACGAAGTCGCCCGCGCGCCCGGCCGTGCCCACGGCATCGAGCATGTCCAGCACTGGGCCGGGCGCCCCGCCGTGCAGCGGTCCCGCCAGTGTGGCCACGCCCGACACCACCGCCGCCGCCAAATCCGCGCCCGTCGAGGCCGTCACGCGCGCTGCGAACGTCGACGCATTGAAGCCGTGCTCGGCGACGGTCACCACGTACGCCTCGAGCAGTCGAGCGGCGCCGTCGCTCACCTCCGCACCGCGCAGCAGCCGCAACAAATCGTGCGCGTGGGGTAGGCCTGGTCTCGGGGCGGGCAGCTGCCCGCCCAGCTCCGCGCGTATCCAGGCGGCGGTGGCCACGGCGGCCATCCCGAGCGCATCCGCCGCGGTCGCCTCGGCGCCCAAGAGCGAGAGGGCGCTGCGCAGCGTCGTCATCGCATCCGGCGAGCGCAAAACGGCAAAGGCCGGTAGCAATCGCGCGTGCGCGCGCACCCGGGCCTCACCCAGGCGCTCTTGCCAGTGCTGTTGACCGGCTGCGTCGGGCAGCGCGCCGTCGAGCAGCAGCGCCACCATGGCCTCGAACGTCACCTCGCCCGCCAGCGTCTCGATGCGTCGGCCCCGCACCGACAGCCGCCCGCGCTCGCCTTCCACGGCCGAAAGCTCGCTCTTGGCGACCAAAACCCCGGCCAAACCTTCGAAAACTTCCGCGTTTGCCATGAGCTATACATTGATCTGATCAAGATTATGATCAATGTTGATTCAACAATGCAGCCACACGCATCACCCGAGGCGATCACGGCGCAGGCCGCGGCCAAGCTCTTGGGCGTCAAGGCGCAGACTCTGTACGCTTATGCCAGCCGCGGCCTCTTGCGGCGCGTCGGCACCGGCAAGCGCCGGCTGTACCTGGTAGAAGACTTGGAGCGCCTGCAGGCGCGCCAACGCGCGCGCTCCGGCCACGGTCCGGTAGCGGCCGGCGCGCTGTCGTTCGGCGAGCCCGTGCTCGACACGCGCCTCACCTCCATCGATGAGCGGGGACCACGCTACCGGGGCGTGTCGGCGCTCGAGCTGGCCGCACGCGGCGAGCGGTTCGAGGCCGTGGCAGAGCTACTCTGGACGGGCGAGCTGCCGCACGGCGCGCCTGCCTGGCAAGCGCTGCCCGGTAGCGCTCGCCGCAGCGCCGCCCCCGAATCGATCGAAGCGCTCTTGCTCGAGCTGCCGGCGCTGACACGCGCGGCCGGCGAGCGGCACGCGCGAGCCCGCGACGTCGAGCTCGGGCTAGGGCGAAAGCTGGTGCGCAGCCTGGCAGAGCTGCTCGCGCCGAGCGGCGTCGGCGCGCGGCGGGGCGACGTATCGAGCATCGCCGAGCTGCTCACGCCGCACAGCGCGCTCCCGCCCAAGCTCGTCACGGCGGCGCTCGATGTGGCTCTGGTGTTGCTCGCCGATCACGAGCTGAATGCTTCCAGCTTTGCCGCGCGCATCGCGGCGTCCACCGACGCGCACCTGCCAGCGTGCCTCACGGCGGCGCTGGCGACGCTCAGCGGCCCCCGCCACGGCGGCGCCTGCGATCGCGTCGAAGCCTTGCTGCGCGAAGCCGCGACGCTGCCGCACCCTACGAGCGTGGTCGAGCTGCGCGCCCGACGTGGCGACAGCGTGCCCGGCTTCGGTCACCCGCTGTACCCCCAGGGCGACCCGCGCGCCCGGCTGCTCCTCGAGCGCGCCGAGCTGCTCGCCAAAGCTTCGGTGGCCGCGAAAAAGCGCCTGGCGCCCGCGCGAGCATTGGCGCGCTTGATGGAGCAGCAAGGCCTGCCAGCCACCGTGGACTTTGGCCTGGTGGCGCTGACCCGCACCTTGGGTTGTCCCGACGGCTTCGCAGCGCTGGTGTTCGCGCTGGGTCGCAGCGCCGGCTGGGTCGCACACGTGCTGGAGCAACGCACTTCCGAAGCCGTGCTGCGACCGAGGGCGCGCTACGTCGGAGCTTGAGCCGGCCGCGCCGCCCTGAGACACTAACGCCCATCATGCGCTCCCTCACGCTGTGCGGTGTCGTCGGGATCGTCGTGCTCGGTTGCAGCTCGGGGTCGGACAATCCCGGCACCGGGCCGTCGCAAGCGGGTGCTTCGAGCTCTGGAGGGTCGGCCAGCGCCGGCACCGGCACTGCGCAGGCCGGCAGCATGAGCCAGGCGGGCAGCGCAGCGAGCGGCGGTACCGGCGCGAACCAGGGCGGCGCCAACACCAACATGTCCGGCGGCGACACGGGCGGCAGTAACACCGCCGGCAGTAACACCGCCGGCAGTAACACCGGCGGCACCGGCACTGCGGGCGGCTCGGGCGGCGTCGCCAGCTGCGCCGGCACGCCGTTGCCAGTGCCACCAGTCACCGAATGCCCGGCACCTGCCGGCAACAGCGGCCCCGAAATGGCGCTCGTCGCCGTCAATACGCTGCGCGCGCACATGGGCCTTCCGTGCATGACGCTGGTTGATGCCATCAACACCTCGTCGCAAAAACACTGCGACTATTACCAGCAGAACCTGCAAAACAAAGACTGCATCGCCAACGCCCACGAAGAGGTCGACACCTGCGCCGGTTACGTCGACAAACAATTCTTCAACCGCATGACCAAGGCGGGTTACACCGGCTCGCCGCGCTCCGAGGTCATGGCCTTCAGCGGCGACCCCACGAGCGCGGTCGCCCAATGGATCAACAGCGTCTACCACCGCACACCGCTGCTTAGCCCCTGGATCCGCGAAATGGGCTACGGCATGACGGACGACTGCGACACCATCGACATGGGCCAGGGCGCCAAGACGCCGGACGACGTGACCGGCGTCTATCCGTACCCAGGCCAAACCGACGTGCCGCTCAACTTCGACGGCAGTCACGAAGGCCCCATGCCGCCCGAGCCGCCCGCACCAGGTTGGCCCAGCGCCTCACCCATTCACCTGTACGCCAAGAACTACACGGTCAGCTCACACGACGTCTACGTGGGCACCGGCTGCGACTCGCTGCCCCACCAATGGCTGCCCGACAAAGAGCAGTACATCCTCTACCCCAACGTGCCCTTCGCCAAAGCCACCGAATACCGCGTCGTCATCAAGGGCACGCGCGCGGGCAAGCCGCTCGATTTCGACTGGACTTTCAAGACCAAAGGCTAAGACTCCCGACCATGTCCGCCGACGCCCCTCGCCTGCTCACGCTCGAAGAAAAGGTCGCTTACCAAGACAAAACCATCGCAGAGCTGAACGAGGTCGTGGTCACGCTCAATCGCCAAGTGTCGGACATCACGCGGCGCCTCAACGAGCTCGAACGCCTCTTCGGCACCGAGCTCTCCCGCCGCGAAATGCCCAACGAAAAGCCGCCGCACTACTGAGCAGCGTCACGCCGCAGCGCCCGCGGGCGAACCTCCACGATCCCTTCCCGTCAGCCTCACCGCGTCGAGCGTGACGCTGGGCCTCAGCCCTTTCTTGGAGCCGAAAAGTAGTCGCAATTGCGACGACTTTTCCTGAACGATATTCAATCCGCAAGGTCGCCAGGCGCCGTCGTCGCAATTGCGACTACTTTTGACCGAGCGCCGGTCCCGTTCACCACGCGCGTAGTCGTACTCCGAAACACGAGGCGGTTCATTGGTTTGCTGGGCCCTGAATGGCGCACGAACCATGGGTCGCTGGGGTTGGTTGCTCGCAATGCGACCCTGGGCGCATGGATCGGGCTCCCAGCACGTCGCGCAGCGCCAGCGCGGGTGCGACCCGTGACGCGGGCGGAAAGGTGGCGGGTTTTCGTCCCCTGGCGGCACTAGTACTCGTGAGCTTTCAGAAAGTGTTGCTGGCAGTGCGCCGGCTCTCGAAATTTCTCGGAGCAGCGGCCATCGTGTCCGCCTGTGCTCCGGGGCCAGGTGCAGCGGGCGCGCAGCGCGGGGCCGCGGGCGCGACCGGCGACGGAACCGCGGGAGCCTCCGGCACGAACGGTGGGGCGGGCGGCACGATGGCGATGCCAGCCAACGCCGGCGCTAGCGACGCTACGGCCGGCAACGCTGCAACGAGCGGCGGAGCGAGCGGAAGCGCGACGGGCGGCTCCGGGGGAGCCACCGCTGCGGGCGGTGACGGGCACGCCGCGCCCCCCTTCATTTTGGGCGCTGACGTATCGTGGCTGCTGGAGGACGAAGCGGCGGGCGCCACCTATTTCGACCGCGGAAAGAAGCTCGAGCTGCTCACGCTCTTGAAGGCGCGGGGCTTCAACTACATTCGCATTCGCACGTTCGTGGATCCGGCGGCGGCGGATGGTTATGCCAGCGGCAAGCCCGAAGCGTGGTGCGATCTCGAGCACACCATCGAGCTCGCGCGGCGAGTGCGCGCGTTGGGCATGGGATTTTTGCTCGACTTTCACTACAGCGACAACTTCGCGGATCCGGGTAAGCAAATGAAACCCAGCGCCTGGCAAGCGTTGCCGTTCGATGCCCTCGTCAAAGCCGTTCACGACTACACGCAGCAGACTCTGCAGGCTCTCGTGGCCGCAAACAGCACTCCGGACATGGTTCAGATTGGCAACGAGATCACCGCCGGCATGCTCTTTCCCGATGGCACCAGCAGCGACGAAAACTGGCCGAAGCTCGGACAGCTGCTGAAAGCGGGGGCCAGCGCCACGCAAGAAGTCGACCCGACGATCCGCATCATGCTGCACATCGAAAAGGGCGGCGACAACGCCACCACCCGCTGGTGGGTCGACCACGCGCTCGCTGAAAAGATCCCATTCCAAATTTTAGGCCAGTCTTGTTACACGATGTACCAGGGCCCGCCCGACAGCTGGCAAAGCAACTTCAGCGATTTGGTGACCCGCTACCCCTCGCTCAGCTTCGTCATAGCCGAGTATTCGCAAGAGAAGCGCGCCGCCAACGACATCATGCACGCGCTGCCCGATCGGCGAGGGCTCGGCACGTTCATCTGGGAGCCGACGCGCTGGATGGAAGCGGTGTTCGATCGCGACGGCCAGCGCTACGACGGCAACGCCCTGCTCGACACGTATTCGAAACTCGCGACCGACTACGGCATCGCCGTGACTGAAATGTTTCCATAGCGGCGCAGCCGCGGGGATTGTTAGGGCTCTTTGCGCGGTTTTTGACATGTCATGCGCCCCGAGCTGGGTCATGCTGGGCGCCGATCACGATGATGCTTCGTTTGCGTTCGGCGCTAAGTGGTGTGCTGTGGGTGGTGCTCGTCAGCGGCTGCGGCGGTGCCGCTACCAGCGGCGAACCGGCAGACGACGCGAGTCACCTGAGCGCCGCCAGTGGTCATGAGCCACCGGCCCCGAAAGAAGAGCTCAGCGCGGGCGAGATCGTGATCAAGCTGCGCGGCAACGAGACCGACATCCGGCGTTGCTTCTTCGCCAACCCCAGCGCGCGCGGCACACTCTCGCTCTCGTGGACGGTGAACGGCGAAGGCCGCGTCGAGCACTTGAAGCGCGAACGTTCGACGCTCACGGATCCTCGCATCGAGCAATGCTTGGGCGAAAAGATGTACGACGTGCACTTCGATCCGCGGGCAAAACCCGCGCTCGCTCGCTGGACGTTCGTGTTCCGGCTGGTCGAGCCCGTCAAAGATCGCAACGGTCACATCAAGAAGCAGAGCAAGCGCGATCGCGATCGCGCCGAGGCGCAAGACCAAGGCGTGCAGCTCGAAAAGGGCTCGCCCGGCAGCCTCGACTTGGCGGCGGTCGACAACATCGTCGAGTCTGGCTTTCCGCTCTTTGCACGTTGCTACCGTGACGGAGTCCAGCGAAACTCGAACATGGATGGCGCAGTGCGGCTACGCTTCGTGGTCGGCGACGACGGCTTCGTGACCGGCGTGGAAGACGGTGGCTCGGACCTGACCGATCGCCAGGTCATCGACTGCGTGGCCGAGGGCTTTTATGCACTGCGCTTTCCGGAGCCTCAACGGGGCGACGCGCATCTGCTCTATCGCATCCATTTCGACGCCGGTTGAGGCCAAAACGCCCCGCAAGCGCGGCAGGTGGTTGCGATCGCACGGCGTCCGCCCCCATATGTTGGGGGTGAGTTTTCCATGCTGCCGAGCCTGACCGTCGATGTTTTTTCGGACGTGGTGTGTCCGTGGTGCTTCATCGGCTCGGTGCGGCTGGAGCAAGCGCTCGAGGGACTGAAAGAAGAGCTGGAGGCCGAGGTCTGCTACCACCCGTTCTTCCTCGACCCCAGCGTGCCGCCGCAAGGCATCTCGGTGCCGGACAAGTTGCGGAAGAAGTACGGAGTCGAGCCGAAGCAGCTGTGGGCCCGCGCCGAAGCGGCCGCGCACGAATCTGGGCTGGCGCTCGATTTGTCCAAGCAACCGATGATGTACCCGACCGGCGCGGCGCACACGCTGCTCCGTCACGCGCATGCCCGCGGCACGCAACGCGCGCTGGCGAGCGAGCTCTTCCGCGTCTACTTCCAAGATGCACAGAACATCGCCGACCCTTCGGTCCTGGCCGGGGTCGCCGAGCGCCACGGCTTCACCCGTGACGAAGCGGTGGAGCTCATCGAGTCCGACGGCGAGCGTGAGCTCACGCAAGAAGAGGCGATGGGCGCCGCGCAAGGCGGCATCCGCGGTGTACCGTTCTTCATTTTCGGCGGGCGTTTGGCGGTTTCGGGCGCGCAAAGTGTGGCCGTTTTGCAGGCCGCCATGCGCCAGGCCATCGCGCAAGCCCCGCAGAGCGAAGCGCCGCCCCCAGCCTGACTCCGTGAGCGAGCCGCCCGTCTCCGCCCCCCTCGAGGCTGCCGAAGAAGCGCTCGAGTTCCGCTGCACCGGCTGTGGTGAGTGCTGCCGTCGCCATCGCGCCGCAGTCACCTCGTTCGACGTCGCACGGCTGATCGCCGCGACGGGCCGCGCCGCCGAGGAGCTCGTCGCTTGGCTCGCCCCCGACGAAGTCGACATGACCGGAGAGCCGGAAAGCTTCGTCGAGCTCAGCGAAGGGCGGCGCTTGCTCGTGCTCGCGCGCACGTCCGGAGCCTGCAGCCTGCTCGGCGCCGACAACCTGTGTAGCGTCTACGCCGCCCGCCCGCTCGATTGTCGCTCGTTCCCGTTCGACTTCGAGCTCGTCCAGCGCAACGGCCTCAGCGTGCGCCGCCTGAAGCTCTTACCTCTCAAAGACTGCGACTACGCCCGCGACGGCCAGCAAGACCTCGCGCAAATCGCCGCCGAAGACGCCACCCGCTGGCATGAGCTCACCCGCTACCAAAGCCTCGTCGCCCACTGGAACCGCCTCGCTCACCACCGCCGCCGCCTCCACCACCGCCTCGGCACCAGAAGCGACTTCTTGGCCTTCGCCCTCTCACGACGCGAACAACCGTAACTCACGGAGCGCGGGGGACGTCCCACAATGGATCTGCCAGCTCCGCCAACCAGCGCGCCTTGATGTCGGAGCTGGCCTGGACGCGGCTGTCGCCGAAGTAGCCGTTTTTGTAAGGCGAGGCCCACTGACGCTGGCGATCCCAGTCGCTGTTGATGTAGCTCACGCCGCGGATCACGTCCGTGCTCTGATGGATGAAGGCGAAGAACGGCTCGAACCAGCGCTCGTAGGGCGCGCTCGGACCCACCGGCTCGCGCTCGCGACCGTCTTGGCTGAAGGTGCCTTCACTCAAGTCGAAGCCTTGCGGCGTTGATTCGGCAATAAAAAAGGGCTTGTGGTGCTGGCGCGCGAAGCCGACGAGGTCGATGAGCGGCTCGAACGCGCAGCGGCTCTGGGAGAAGAGCGAGACCGCGACGAAGTCGACGTACTCGTCACCGGGGTAGAAAGCTTCGCGCGCGCGTAGGCTGAGCTCACAGGCGGCCGCGGAATGCCACACCAGCTGCACGCGCGGCGCCGCGGCGCGCAGCGCCTGACCGATTTTGACGAACGCTTCGCGGTACTGGTCGGCGCGATAGTGCGCCCAATCGATGTCGAATTCATAGCCGATGCGCACCAGGACCGGCCGCTCGTAACTGGCGAGCTTTTGGCCGAGTTGCGCGAGCTGCACGTCGCGCTCGCCGGCCAGCACATTAGGCAAATCGTCCACCAAATAGAGGCCCAGCGCGAGCGGCACGCCCGGATACTCCGCAGCCAAGCCGTCCAAAAACATGGCGCCGCCGCCGCTGTCTTGCGCTTCGCTGATACCTTCGAGGCGCGCCAGCGACGTGTACGATACGGCGCCCGTAACCTCACGCACGTCGCGCTGGTAGTCGGCGATCGACGTCACGTCTTGTCCGACGAAGAGCCGCACCTTGCCCGGCTCGGCGATGCTGCTCCCGAGCGGCTCGCGGAGCGGCGGCACCTCGACCGGGGCCGGCTCGGTTGGCAGCAGGCTTTCGCTGCCGCAGCCCAACACCAGCAACCCGAAACACCCCAAAAACCGCGACCGGCCGCTAGCCATCGCTCGCCTCCCGCTCTTCGTAGTCGAGGTAGTCGAAGTCCGCCGCGGCGTGCGTGCCGCCCAGGTCGTACGCGAACAGCACCGCAAAGGCGCCGGTGAAGCCCAGCCCCAGCGAGGTTGCTTCGTCCGAAAGCAGCGTCAAATCGAGCTCGGGGCCGAGCGAGGTGAAGCGCGCGCCGTCTTCCGAAAAAGAAAAGCACAGCCCTTCGCCAGACAAATCCGCGCGCAGGCAGGTCGTCCGCTTGCCGAGGAGCACCGGCTCCGGCGTCCAATCGACGAGCTTGCCGCGCTCACTGCCGAGCAGCTTCAGGCATTTGCCCGCGCGCTCGTCCCACGTCACCTGAGCCAAAAAGAAGCATTCATCGTCGTAAAAGCAGCCGAGCCCTGCCGCTTGCTGAAACGACTGCGGCTGAAACTCGAGCAACGTCTGCACTCGACAATCCAGCGACTGAATGCGGCGCCCGACCAGGCTTTGACGATGCAAAGACTGCGGCGACTCGCGCCCGCGCAGCCGCAAGAACCCGGGGCGCTCGGTGAGCGAGAGCCAGCTCGCATCCGCGGGATCGCGCAAGGTCTGAAAGTGCGGCCCTAGCTGCTTCTTGTCGAAGTCGTCGCGTACGGGTTCCGACGGAAAGGCTTGTCGCGGCAGCACCGGCGCCGGCACCTGCAAGCTCGGCGAAGGCGAGCGCGTGTGCCCGTTGTTATCTAGCGTGAGCCAGCCCTGCGCGTCCCAACGCACGCGCTGCAGCGCCGTTTCGCGACCCAAGGTGCAGCGCCGACCAGGACCGCGCGGGCGACCGCACAAGTGAGCCAGATACAGCTCGCCCCCGGGCGTCTCCACGAGCGAGGCATGACCGGATTTTTGCAAAGATAGCTCCGGGTCGTGGCGCGCGCTGAGCAGCGGATTTTCGGGAGCGAGCTCGTACGGTCCTTCCAGGCTCGAAGCGCGCGCCAGCGTGACGGCGTGGTCGTAGCTGGTCCCGCCCTCGGCCACGATCAGGTAGTACTGACCGCGGCGCTTGTACAGGTGTGGCCCCTCGGTGCAGCCGAGCGGCGAACCGCGAAAAATCAGCCGTGGCGCCCCGATCAGCCGTCGCTCCGGCAAGCACACCTCCTGCAGCGCGATGCCCCCGAACTGATTTCGCCCGGGCCGGTGATCCCACACCACGTTGACCAGCCATTTGCGCCCGTCATCATCGTGAAAGAGCGACGGATCGAAGCCGCTGCTGTTGAGATACATCGGCTCCGACCAGGGACCTTCGATGCGCTGCGCCGTGACGAGGTAGTTGTGCGCGTCGCAATAGCCATGCCCCCACGCCTTCACGTCCGTGTACACGAGAAAGAAAAGCCCATCCGCGTAGCTCAAGCACGGCGCCCACACACCGCCCGAGCGTGGGTTACCGTGAAGCGCGAGCTGCGACGGCCGGGTCAGCGCGTAACCGATTGGACGAAAATGAACGAGGTCGCGGCTGTGATGTAGCCGCACGCCGGGGAACCACTCGAAGGTGCTGGTGGCGATGTAGTAGTCCTCCCCCACGCGCAAAATCGAGGGATCGGGGTGGAAGCCGCGCAGCACGGGGTTTTGGATCAGGTGTGTATTCACTGTTATGGCATCGATGCCACATTTCTTCTTTACAATCCAGCACCAATCATTATCATTCAGACGAGGTATCGTTACCACATGCTGCCGCGATCGTTCCTCGTTTTGGCCTGGGTCTGCCCGCTGCTGGCAGCCTGCAGCGTCTCCGAGCCGGACGCGGATCGCACGCTCAAGTTGCCCTTTTGGGTGTCGGACGAGTTCACGCCCAGCGGCTACATGGGCGACGGCTCGCAAGACAACGTCATCACCATGCATGTCGACGACGCGAGCTGTCACGTGCGCCCGGCGGACGCGCGTGGCTCCTGCTTTCGCTTCGACTACCGCGCGCCCGCCACGGGCAGCGTGGGCTGGGGCGGCGTGTATTTTCAGGCTCCGCCGAACAATTGGGGCAACCTGCCCGGCAAGCGCATTGCGCCCGGCGCCAAGCAAATCCGTTTGAAAGCCGCCGGAGTGACCGGTACCGAGCTCGCCACATTTCGTGTCGGCGGCCTGAGCGGCATGGATGATAGCGGCGCGCCCTACCCCAACGCCGACTCGTTTCAAGCCGAGCAAAGCTTCGCTTTGACCACGGATTTGGCCGAATACGTCGTGCCGCTACCTACGGGGCAGACGTACGACCGCGTGCTCGGCGGCTTCGCGTGGACTTTGCTCGCGCCGGCAGACCAGGCCCCCATCGCGCTCTACCTCGACGACGTGCATTGGGAATGAACCGAATTCACGCATTGCAACTGCTCGCCGGCGCGCTGGCGCTTTGGTCGCAACCTGCGTGGGCAGAAGGCGATCAAGCACCCGGCTTCCTTTGCCTCGGGGAATCCGAGTCGCTCATGCGCGGCACGTCCCTCGACGAGATCCGCCGCGAGCGCGACTACCGGCTCGCCGCGCTCGAACGGGGCAAGGTTGCCGAGCCGCTGATCGCGCACACTCACTGCGTGATCGCCGAGCTGATGCGCCGCGTCGGCGACGCGCGCGCCGACGACGAATACCAGGCCGCGATCGCCAAGAACCCACGAGAGCCCGCCTATGAGCTGTGGTACGGCCGCTATCTGATGTGGTCACGAGGAGCGGGCGCGCCGCTCAGCGAATCGGCAGAGCTGCACTATTCGCTCGCGCTCGAAAAGCTCAAGGGCTACCAGGGCATGACGCAGGTCGGCTCCACCGCCGCGGTGGCCCGCGAATGGACGACGCGAAACCTGCTCTCGCTGTACCAGGAAGACGGCTTGGCGCTCCTGCCTTACGGCGCCAAGGCCTATCCGTTCGGACGAACGAACGCGGCGTTGCCGCAGCTTTCGCTGGCCGTCACCACCAACGTGGCGCGCGACACCAACGACTTGTGGGAGCAAGCCGACGTGCGCCGCTTCAGCGCCGAGGCGCAGGTCGCGCGACAACGCCTGTCGCCGGATCCGCTCAGCCGCGAGCAGCTGCGTGCCATCGCGCGCGCGCCGCTGCGCTACGACGGCCTCGCACGCCTGCGGCTGCGCCAAAGCTGGCTCGGCGTGCTGGACGGCCACTACCGCCAGGTCGAGCTGAAGAGCTCGCAAATCACGGCTTTCGACGATCCTACACGCTTCAACGACGTGACCGTGAAGGAGCTGGGCGCCGATTGGCGGCGCACGCTGCCGCTATACCCCGCGTTCGACGTCACGCTCGAAGCCGGAGCAGCCGCCCAGGATCGCACCGGCCTGGTCGAGGGCGACCCGGGGCGTAAAGAGCGCATCTACATCTACCGGGGCGCTCCGACCGTTTCGCGCTTCGTCGGCCCCGACAAGCTCACCCTGACGGGCGCTTACGTTTACTTCGACATCCAGGACAATCCCACGGGCGCGCTCGACGAGCGTCCGCGTGAGCGCGTGCTGCGCGCCGCCGCCATCGACTACGCCTTCTATCGCCCGTTCGTGCTGCCGCAGGTGCAAGACGGTACCTTCGCCAGCAAGCGCGTGTACACGCGGGGCCTGCACTTTTTCGCGACCGTGATGAGCGACGACGAGCGCTTCGGCACGACCGTAGTGCGCAAGACGACCTACGGCGGCGGCAGCGTGCTCAAGGGCTGGCAGGGCTTCGACTTCATGCTGATGGGCAACTACTTCCGCTACGCCACGGAGGTAAATCGTGACGTTCAGCCGCAGCTTGGCAGCAGCCAGTGGCGCAGCAACGTGCGCATCATGAAACGCCTGATCGACGAAGAGATCACGCCTGGGATGCCGCCATCACCGCTCACGTCGCTAGAGCTCGTGATACCGCTGCGCCACGATCTCGCGCTGAGCGGGCCCAACGACTACGAGAACGTGCGCGGCGGCCTCGAGCTGTGGGGCAAGCTGCTCGCACCCGGCCTTCGCGGCAGCACCTTCTTGCTCAACGCCAGCGTCGAGGCCCAATACTTCTACCATCTGGACAAGGTCATCGCGCTGGCGCAGGTCGGCGTGCGCCTCGGTTGGCCCTCGTTCGGCACCTTGCCCGCGTTCTTCTAGAGCCCCATGAAAGAGCTGCTCCCCCTCACTCTGCTGCTCACTGCCTGCGCCGGCGCCCACGCCGAGCCGCAGGTACCAGCGTCGAGCCGCATCGCGGTCGGCCCCGGCTTCTACTCCACGTGGCTGACTCCAGCCGAAAAACCGCCTAGCACGGCTACGGGCGGCGTGGCTCACCCCAAAGTGGCGACCGGGTTTGCGCAACTACCGACGACCAACGAGTGGTGGTCGTCACTCATCTGGCAATGGCACGACGGCAAGCCGAGCAGCCCCTATTCGGAGAACATGTTCCCGCATCCGCTCACGTTGCGGGCGCGCGCCACGGGTCTCGAGCTGGGTTACCCAACACAACCCACCATTGAGCCACGTCACTACGACTTTCCACATCGACCCGATTTGCTCGTGGGCGTAGCGGGGCTCGCCGCGCCCGATACCCGCGTCGAGAGCTATTCGGACTGGGTCGTGACCGCGGGCTGGAGCGACGCGAGCCATCACCTCTCGGCAACCTTCGGGCATGGCTTGCCGTTCGTCTACGCACAAGCCATCAAAGGAGAGGCGCGCGTCGAGTCCCTGCGAGGCGAGCCGAAGGTGCTGCACGAGGGCGACAATGTCGTGGCGCTCGCGTTCGGGGACCGCAACTACGCGCTGTTCGCGCCGCGCGGCTCGAGCTGGAAGCGGGCCGGCAACTCCTGGACCTCCAGCCTCAATGGCAGGGATTTTTACAGTGTGGCAGCGTTACCAGACTCCACACCGGAAACGCTGGCGCTATTCACCGAGCACGCCTTCGCGTTCGTGACCGGGAGCACTGCTTCTTACCACTACGATCGCGAGCGCGCAGAGGTCGCGACCACCTTTCAGGTCACTACCGTTGCCAAAGAAACGAGCGCCAGCACCGCACCGCTGCTCGCCCTGTATCGTCACCAATGGCTGCACTCGAGCGCGAGCTTCTTGCCGCAGACTTACGTATCGCCGCGCGGCACCATGAAGCTGGTTGCTGCAACCGCGTTCGAAACGCGCCACCCTATCACCGGCATGCTGCCCGCGCTGCCGCTCGCGCCCGGTATCGATCGCGGCCGCCTTGCGGGGTTGCTGCGTATCGCGCTCGACGGTGATTTGTTCAAGCCCGGCTTGGAGGGTTCGCGCGACTCGTACTGGGAAGGCAAATCCTTCGGAAAATTGCTGGACTTGGCGCAGATCGCTGACCAGCTCGGCGAGCGCGAGCTTCTGGACCAAATCCTGACGGGCATGAAGCGTGAGCTCGAAGATTGGTTCGACGGCCAGTCACCGCGCTACTACTACTACGACGAGACGTGGCGGACGCTGATCGGCGTCCCCACCATGTATTACTCGAGCCAGCAACTCAACGATCACCACTTTCACTACGGCTACTACATCCACGCCGCCGCCACGATCGCCCAGTTTGATCGCGCCTGGGCCCAGAAGTACGCGCCCTGCATCGAGCTGTTGATCCGCGACGCCGGCAACTACGACAGAAGCGAGCAGCGCTTCCCGTACTTTCGCTATTTCGACCTGTACGCCGGCCACTCGTGGGCCTCGGGCACGAGCTTTTTTCCGACCGGAAATAACCAGGAATCTTCGTCGGAAGACCTCAATTTTGCAGCAGCAGTAGCGCTTTGGGGCGCCGTGATGGGCAACGACGCCGAGCGTGACGCGGGCCTGTTTCTGCACGCTGTCGGCTCGAGCGCGATCGGCGAATACTGGTACAACGCGACGGGCGGCACCTTCCCGGCTGGCTTCTCACAGCCGATGGTCAGCTTGGTTTGGGGTGACGGCGGCTGGTACGACACCTGGTTCAACTACTTGCCAGGATTCGTGCAAGGCATTCAACTCACGCCGCTGTCCACCGGCTCGCTGTGGCTGGGCCGTTACCCTCGAGTGCTCGACCGCACGCTCGCGCACCTGACGGCGCAAAACGGCGGAGAAAACGTGGTTTGGCGCGATCTGTTCTGGATGCTCGAGGCATTGAGCCAGCCCGAGCACGCCGCCCAACGCTTCGAAGCCGAGCATTACTACGAGCCCGAATTCGGCAACTCCCTTGCCCACACCTACCAGTGGCTCGAAAGCTTGCGCGCGCTCGGGCGTTTCGCGCCCGGCGTTACCGCTGCGACTCCGTTTCACGCCGCGTTCGAGCGCGCCGGCAAGACCACGCACGTAGCGTTCTCGGCGTCGCCCAGCAGCGTCACGTTCTCGGACGGCGCGACACTACGTGTCAGTGGTTTGACCAGCGATCTTCGCTAGTAGCGCTTCGCACGGGTCGGCAATGCTCAAAACCGGCTTGCATATGGCAACGATACCATATATGCTTTTTCGCATGATTCGCGGTGCTACGCGAATACTCGGTTGCTGCGCGTGCAGCGCGGCGTTGAGCCTCGGCGGCTGCTCGCCGGACACCGAATCGCTGTCGAACGACAGCGCGGCGAGGGGCAGCGGCTTGCCCCCGAGCGCCGCAGGTGGCAGCGCCGGTACGGGTGGCGCGGGTAACCCTGTCTCGAGCGCGGGAATCAGCAGCGGCGGCGGCGCGCCACCCGACGGCGGCACGTCGTCGAGCATTTCCGGTACGGCGTCGGGCGGCGTCGCCGCCACGCGAGGCGGCAACAGCAGCACGGAGCCGCCTCGCACACACACCCGGCAGAAGCTCGAGCCAGCAGATGGCCACACCCTGCTCTTCGTCGGTCAAGACTCGGGCGAGATCGACGACTACGCCCAGGCCTTCGGCATGCCCGCCGGGCTGATGCTCTACACCAACGTGTGGGACGGGCTCGGTGTGCTCTCCCCTAGCGACTTCGGCGGCTACGGTTGGAGCGACCTGAGTCGCTGGCAAAACCGCTCCGAGCAGTTTGCGCTGCAGGTCGGCATGGACCTGGATCACGGCCAAAATTGCGGCAGTTGCGGGAATTGTACCCGCGCCGGCTTCCTCGAGCAGCTCGCCCAAGGGGACGGCGCGCGCGTTGGCTTGGTGCATGCCATCGTCAAGGCCCTGCGCGACACGGGGCGCCCCGTGCTGCTGCGCGTCGGCTACGAGTTCGACGGCGAGATCTGCCCGGGAGGCTTCGGCAAGTACCCGATGGCCGCCTACCAACGAGCCTTCGAGCGCGTGCACGACATCGTGCAAGACGAGCATGCCGATCGCATCGCGCTGGTATGGAACGCCTGGGCGTTTCAGGCGCGCGATCCGGGCAAGGCCGTGGGTGTGGCACCGTGGGGCTGGTACCCGGGCGACGACGTGGTCGACTGGATCGGCCTGAGTGTGTTCCCGGGCTTCGCCGCGGGTGACATCACCGAGCAGTATCAAACCGACAAGCGACGCCAGCTCGCCGAGTTCGCCAAACAGCACGGCAAACCGCTGATGATCGCCGAGAGCACGCCGCGCGCGCGCTTTGCCCCTGCGCTGGGCGACGCCGCCTGGAACGGCTGGTATGCGGGAGTTTTCGCGTACATCGAGCAGAGCGACGCCAAGGCTTTCAGCTACATCAACATGAATTGGGAGGCTCTTCCGATGTGGCGCGGCCAGGGCTGGGGTGACACGCGGGTGCAAGGCAGCGCGGTCGCGCAAAAGTGGCAAGCGGCACAGAGGGGCGATCGCTTCATCACGTCGAGCCCAGGCCTGTACCAGGAGCTCGGGCTCTGATGCGCCGCGCTCTCGTCACCAGCGCGGTGCTGCTCGGCTGTTCGTCGCCGGGCGCTGCAGACGTCAGCGCCGTCCCTACGGCGGGTACGAGCAGCAGAGCGGCCAACGACGCACCCACCGCATCCACTGCCGGCACCACGTCGGGCGGCGCGGCATCTGGCGGCTCCGGCAGCGCCGTGCTGCCGTCAGGCTCTTCTGCCGGCGCAGGCACTGGCAGAGCCCCCGCCAGCACGCCGTGTGTCACGTGGGATCCGATCCCGAGCGGTAAAACCCTGCTGGTCATCGGCCAGGACACCGGCGAAATCGACAGCTACTCGGCCGCGTTCGGCGCGCCCGGCGGCGTCATGCTCTACACCAACGTCGCCGATCTCGCCGGCTTCGGCGACGAAGTGAACTTCGGCACCGGCGCGCAGAGCCTGCCGCACTGGACCCAGCAGCAGACTCCGCTCGTGATTCAGCTCGGTGTCTCGCTCAAAAAAGCCGTCCATGGCGACGCTTGCGCCTCGGACTACCTGGCGGACATCGGCGCCAGCGCGCTCGACGGGCCAATCAGCAGCATGGCCATCGAGCTCGGCTCGCTCGGACGACCGGTGCTGCTGCGCTTTGGCTACGAGTTCGACAATCAGGATTGCCATCGCTACCAGCCGCAGGCGTATGCGCAGGCGTTTCGACACTTCGCTCAGCTGTTCGACGCGCTCGGCGCTCGCAACGTGCAGCTGGTGTGGCACGCTTGGGGCGGCGCGCCGCTCGACATCTCACCCTGGTACCCAGGTGACGACTTCGTGGATCTGGTCGGCGTGAGCCTGTTTCCGCTGGCAGAAATGCCCGGCAAGGTCGACGGCGTCGCGGCCTTCGCCGCGCAGCATCACAAGCCGCTGATGATCGCCGAGGCAGCGCCGCAGACCGCGCACCCACCCAGCGATCCGGCAAGCTGGAACGCCTGGTATCAAAGGCTCTTCGACTACGTCGCGCAGCACGACGTGCGCGTGCTCAGCTACATCAATCAAGATTGGAACGCGCAGAGCGTGTGGGCCAGCCAGGGTGTGTGGGGCAACTCACGCCTGCAAGGCACGCCGCTCGAAGCCCCGTGGCGCCAGGCGCTCAGCGGCGAGCGCTTCTTGAAGTCCGATTCATCGCTCTACGCCAGTCTGGCTTGCCACGACTGACACAGGCTCTCGTTTTTCGATCTCGTCACTCGGGAGGTTTGCATGCGTTCTTCCAACATCACGTTCATCATTTTGTGCGGCGCTTTGGCTTTGGCTTGCAGCGCCGACGCCGAAAACACCAAATCTGGAGCCCCCGTCGCCGGCACCACCAGCAGCTCCACGGCCGGGACCAACAGCAGCACCAGCGGCGGTACTGCCAGCATTTCCGCGGGCGGTAGCGCGCCGAGCGGTGCTAGCTCGAGCAGCACGGCCGGCACGGCGAGCGGCGCCGGGACGCCGAGCGGCGGCAGCGTTGCGAGCGGCGGCACCGGCGGTGGCGGTGGGACGCAAACACCGCTGATGCTGCCGTTCTTGGTCAACGCGCCCGGCAACTTCGTGAAGAGCGGATTCATGGGCGACGCGATGGCCACGGTCACCGCGGCCCCCAGCATGATGAGCCCCGACGGCACTTGCGGCGGTAAGCGCGCGCCCGGCAAGGGCGGCGGTGATTGCGATACGTTCACGATCGACGCCAGCAAGGCCGCCACGCCCACCTGGCAAGGCGTCTTCTACCAATTCCCGGCCAACAACTGGGGCACCTTCCCGGGTCGCGCCATCGCCAGCGGCGCCAAAGCGGTGAAGTTCCAAGCGCGCGCCTCGCGCTCAGTGGCAGTGATGTTCCAAGTCGGCATGTGCGATCCGATGGACGCCAGCAAATGCGTCGACGGCTTCTACGCCTATCCCGACGGCGCCGACGACACGGGCAAAGTCACGGTCGGTACCGATTGGACCGAGCTGAGCGTGAGCCTGAGCGGCAAGGACTACTCGAAGGGCGTCCACGGCGCGTTTTCGTGGGCGATCTCCAACGACGATTTGCTGGGCGACTCGTCGGCGCTGACTCTCAACCTCGACTCCATCACCTGGGAGTGATGCAGGCGGAGCGCCTCGTCACGAATCAGAAACGGCGGCGGAGAATACGCGAAGGTCGAGCGTCAGCGCGCGGGCTGACGAAAAAGGTGACGGTTAATGATCGATATTGACCAACCCCGCATGAGCACTCGTGGAGCAAATTTCTACGTTCGTAATCCCGTGGTCTTGGAACACTACCGTAGGATTGCGGACTGAGCTGTTTTGTAAGGTGATTTGCCATTTGAGAGCATTGGCTCTCACGCAAATCACAAGCTAACGTGGTGACCTACATGTCGAACGCTGCCGTTGATCAAGACGAAGCCGAGGATCGTTACTACACGCAGGTCGATGCCGGCGATGTGCGCCTTTTCACGCTCGACCAACTCGATGCCGCCTTCAACGCGGGGCTCATTCACGAGAACACTTACGTGTGCCTCGAGGGTAGCTCGGAGTGGCTCACGCTGGCCGAGGTCGCGGGCCTGGGCGAAGAAGAGCCCGTTTCGGCGCCCCAGCCCGTTGCGCAACCGGTTCCACAATATGCCGCGTACGCCGCGCCCCAGGTGACTTCGGCGCCCTACAGCGTCGCGCCGATCGTTGCGCCCAGCATCCGCCCGGTCACGAGCGACCTTTCGTTCGACGACGATTTCGAGATGATGGCGATGCGTCCCAAGCGCCGCATCGGTAAGGTGCTGGCTGGCGTCGCGGTTCTTGGCCTCGCCGGTCTCGGCTTCGCGGTCGTGCAGAGCGGCGGTCTCAAGCTGCCCAAGCTCGATCTCGGCGCCAGCAACGGGCAAGCGGCCGCCGCGAGCCTCACGCTCTCGAGCCTCAAGGATTCGACCCAAGCCGCGCCCCAGCCGGTCATCGCGCCGACGCCCACGCCGGCACCGGAAGCCGCCAAGCCCGAGCCGCCCAAAGCCGAGGAGGCGAAGCCGGTAGAAGCCGCTGCCGCGAGCGACAAGAGCGCGGACAAAGCCGACGACGCCAAGAAGGCGGACGACCGCTTCTCCGAAGAGATGAAAGCGGCCCTGCTCGCCAAAGACAAGAAGCAGGCCGTCACCACCAAGACGAAGAAGGCGGCTCGCGCGGCCATCGCCACCAAGCGCAGCAAGGGCAAGGGCTCGGGTGGCGGCTTCAAGGCGGGCGGTAGCGCCTACGATCCGCTGAACGGCAAGCTCTGAGCGAAGCGCTCAGGCGACGACGTTGAGGTGTGCGCCCACGTGCGCCGCCGCGTTCGGCGGCGGCGTCGCGGCTTGAACCACCTCGGGCGGGGCACCCGACTTAATGAGGTCGAGCGCCGCCTTACCCTGCTCTTCGATCGCGTTCAGCTGCAGCTTCGCAACCGCGACCTGTACTTGTCCCATAGCGATGACACCGGAGACAGAGCTCATCGCATGGACTGAACGGTAGCGGCGCGGCCACCTTGAGCAAATTCTTGAGGCCCACCGCGACGCACAGCCACGTACTTACCCGCCCCAGCTCCTCGGGCAGCTCCACCGCGGCTCCAGAAGACTCAGGGAGCCTTGGCGGGCAGGTGCAGGGCTTCTCCAGCTTTGAGGGTGATGATTTTGCCGCTGGGCTCGCGCAGGTGCACTTCGCCTTTGGCCATCGACAGGGACAGGCTGCCGTCGTCCGGGTTCCAGGTCACGTCGAACTCGGTGCCGACCACGCGCACCTCGTAGGGGCCCGCCAAGAAGCGATAGCTCGTGTCGTCGTTGTGCTGGACGCGTACGTGCAGCTTGCCGCTCACCAGGCGCGTGAGAGCCGAGTTGCGGCCCAGCACGTCGACGCTGAAGCGCGTGCGGTTCTCCGCCAAGATGGAGCTGCCGTCTGACAGCGCGACGGTTGCTTCGCCGCGGCGCGCCTCGATGACGCCACCCTCGACGGCGCCACCCCGCACGTCGTACGTGAGGCGCTGGTCGGCGCGAAAGCCGAGCAGCAGCACCGCGGCAGCCAAAAACGCCACTGCGGCTGCAATCGCCGCCAAGCGCCCACGACTGGTGGCGTCACGGCTGGCGGCCGTGTCGAGCGTCAGTCGGGAGGGCGCAAGCGTCGTCATGCTTCTCGCTCACTAGGTCGTCGGTAGGTAGCCTCAGCAGACCAAAAACCGGCGGGGCTAGAAACTTCAGCCTTTGGCAGTACGAGCGCCACGCTGTGAGTAGACAGTTGACGCTCGGCCGTTCTTCCCGAGGGGCTCATCATCTGCACGCCATGGGGATAGGGGCCGACCATCGCTGTTCCTTCGTCGAGCGGCGCACGAAAGTTGTGATCACCGGCGCTGCGCGAAACTGACGCGCGCAGCGGAGTCGATTTCTTAGTGTCATGCCACCCCATGAGCCGTTCAGCTTTTTGTGGGTGCGCGCGCGCGAATTTATTGTCAACGCACGACTGACAACGCTGCGCGAGCTTGGAGATTTGCAGCAACGTGGCAGCCGTGGCCGCAGATTTTGCGTCTTTTACCACTCAGCTAGCTGCACGGTGCGAGCCGCATTACGGCTGCGCCATGGCTCCTCCTGCTGATGGTGACGCTCGCTGGGTCCCCGCACTGTTACTTTCGACAACGCTGCTGGGCGGCTGTAAGCAAGCGGCGACGGTGTCACACGAGCCCGTCCGTGTGGCGGCAGCAGCCGATCTCACGCTGGCTTTCGAGGAGCTTGGTGGGATCTTCGAAGCGCGCACCGGACACAAGGTGTCGTTGTCGTTCGGAGCTTCCGGCGCGCTCGCCAAGCAGCTGAGCCAGGGTGCCCCCTTCGATCTCTTCGCGGCCGCCAACAGCTCGTTCGTCGACGACGCGGTCAAGGCGGGCGCTTGCGATGGTGCGACCAAAGCGCTGTACGCGCGCGGTCACATCGTGATCTGGACCAGGGCTGAAGGCCCTGGCGTCCGGTCACTGTCCGATCTGGCGAGCCCCGAAATCAAACGCATCTCCATCGCGAACCCCGAGCACGCGCCCTATGGCAAGGCCGCGCGAGAAGCGCTCGGCAAAGCCGGGCTGTGGCCGGCGGTCGAAGCCAAGATCGTGCAAGCTGAAAACGTACGCCAGGCCTTGCAGTTCGCCGAAACGGGCAATGTCGATGCGGCCATCGTCGCGTTGTCGCTGGTCGCCCAGAACGAGCACGGCCAGCAGCTGGCGGTGGATCCCACGCTGCACGCGCCCATCAACCAGACGCTCGTCGTGTGTCGCCATGGCAAGAACGAAAGCGGCGCGCGCGCGTTCGCCCAGCTCGTGGAGTCGAGCGAAGGGCAAGCGCTGCTCCAGCGCTACGGCTTTGGCGGCTCAGGCGAGCAGGTCGCTCAGTAGCGCCCGCCCGGCAGGCCAGTCACCGAGGCCGCTCTGCGCGTTGATGTGGCCGGCGTTGCCCACGTCGCTCAGCTCGCTGCCCCAAGCTTCGGCGCACCGACGCGCGAGATCGAAGCTGCCGTAAGGATCGTTGCGGCTCGCCACGACGATCGTGCGAAACGGGATACGCTCGAGCGGAACTGGCCCGAAGCTACGCGCGACGGCCGGAAATTGCGGGCCATCCGGATCCGGCACGGCGACGAGTAGCGCGGCCTGCAGGCGGCCGCCCGCACGGGCCCAGTGCGCCAGCGCCAGGCAACCCAAGCTGTGAGCAGCGATCACCGGCGGCGCGGCGGCGCGCTTTACCTCGACGTCGATTGCGGCGACCCAATCGCTCAGCTCCGGCTGGTCCCAATTCGGCATTTCGATGCGACGAAACGAGGGCTCTAGCCGCTGCCAGTAGCTCTGCCAGTGCTCGGGGCCCGAATTACCGATGCCGGGCAGAATCAGAACGGGGGTCATGGCTGCGCCGCCTCCAAGTAACTGCACAGCGCGTTGACCAGTCGCATCTGCGCCGGAGTCTTGCAAGCTGCGCGCGCCAGCTCCGGGCTGCCCACGACGAAGCACAGCGCCTGCGCGCGAGAGACCGCGACGTTCAGCCGATTGCGGCTGTACAGAAACTCGAGTCCTCGCGGGGCGTCTTCCGCGCTGGAGCTTGTCATCGAGTAGATGAGCACTGGCGCTTCCCCGCCCTGGAATTTGTCGACGGTGCCGACTCGCACGTCTCGGGGTAGGCGGCGCTTCAGCGCCGCCACTTGCGCGTTGTAAGGCGCGACCACCAAGATGTCCTTCGGCTCGAGCGGCCGCTGAGAGCCGTCGCGGGCGCGAAACAGCGAGCCGTCTTCGAGGCAGCGATCGACGAGCAACTGGACGGTGTCGACCTCTTCGCTAGCCTGGCTGGTGTTGCCGCGATGCTGGCTGGGCACGAAGCGCACGCCAGCCGTGAAAGGCTCGCCTGCCACCGCGACGGCTTGCTGCTCCAAACCCAGCCCCGGCGCGGCCGTCAGGCGACCTTCGTAAAAGGTGCTGGAGATGAAGTCGCAGATTTTGGGGTGAAGCCGGCGCGTGGTCGGCAAGAACACGCCCAGCTCCGGCGGGATGGTGAGCGCGTCACCACCGAGCCAGTGCTCGAGCGTCGACAGCTCCGCCCCGGGGGGGTGCACGCCCTTTTGCGGCTGCTCGAGCTGCGCCGGGTCGCCAAAGAGCACCAGCCCCTTGCCGGCGCGCGCGACGGCCAACGCGTTGGCCAGCGACATCTGCCCGGCTTCGTCGATCACCAGTACATCGACGCTGCCGGCGTAGTCGTCGCGCGCCCAAGTCCACGCCGTGCCGCCGAGCAAGTTGACGCGGCCACTTTCGAGCTCGGCGCGCGCCTTGTCTTTCTTGTCGTCGATGCGGAAGGGCCAGGATTTGTCATCGCGATCCTCGGCCTCGAGGTGGAGCGCCCGCACCAGCCCCGGCTCTTGCTCGGCCAGCTTGAACACCCGCTCGAGCACGCCTTTGACGACCGCGTGGCTGTTGGCGGTGACCCCGACGCGTTTTTTTTGCCGCAGCAGGCTCAAAATCAGCTGCGCGGCCTGGTACGTCTTGCCGGAGCCGGGCGGCCCCTGCACCGCGATCACGGACCCTTCGAGCTCGCTGCCGTGGCGCGCCAGGGCCCGCTCGGGGGTCTCGCCGTCGCGCACCAGCGCGCCGCCTCCCGCCGAACGCGGCGGCGTGCGCAAGAGCAGCGCCTGTGCAGCACCGAAATCCGACGCGGATTGCAGCACCGCCTGGCCGAGCGCGAGCAGACTCTGCGGCAATGGCTCGGCGCCAATCGGCTTGCCGACGATGAGCGAGCGCGGGTGCGGCGCGTTCGAAGCGTTACCGCGTTTGATGGTGACGAAGTCGGAACCTATCTCGATCACCTTGCCGGGCGACTTTTCGGTATCGGGATCGACGGGCCCAGGCTTGGTGCGCAGCGAGTGATCTTGCTCCGGAAACGAGTAGCGATACACGGTCGAGGTGCTGCCGCGCTCTTCGCTTTCGTAAACCAGCCCCTCGATGCAGCTCTTGTCTTCGAGGCGATCGGCGGGCGCCAGCTCGCGCGCGCGGTGGTATTCCCACCAGCCGCTCTTGGCTTCGCGCCAGTGAAAATCCAGCAAATTTGCGAGCAATTGACGCTGTGCGGCCAGCGGATGCGCCGGATCGGCCGTCAGGCGCCGCGCCAGCTCCGCCGTCGCCTGTTGGCGCTCGCTGACTTCTTCGTTGAGCTTCTTGGGGTCGCGCTGGGGGCGCGGCAATGACTCACCGCGTGCCTGTTCGAGCTCGCGCCGCAGCCGCTCCAAAAATCTCCGCAGCTGCGCCGTGGAAAGGCAATCTTCGCGGTTGTAGCTCTCGACCGTGAGGCGCAGCTCGGGCACCGAAAACGTATCGTCGCCGGTTTCCAGCCACCAGCCGAACAGCTGCATGGCGCGGGCGGCCTCGCGCAAAGGCGTCGCACGGGTAAAGCCGTGCAGAGCCTCCAGCTCCTTCAAGCTGTAGCTTTCGACCGACGCGCGTAAGCCATGCTTCACGATCGGTAACAAATCCACCAGCACGCCTTCGCGCAGCAGCTGGTCGACATCGGCCTCGCGCGAGGCGTGCCGACACGAAAGCTTCTTCAACGCGTCCGCCTCACGATGACCAAAGTGATAAACGTGGAGGTCCGGAAACTCTTGCCGCCCGAGCAGCACGCGGTCGATGACCTGTTCGAAGGCGCGTCGCTCTTTTTCGCGACTTTCCGCCCAAAATGCGTGATAGCGAGCTGGCCCCGGCGCGTCGCGCACCGTAAAGGAGTCGAGCTCGGGCTCGCCGAAGTCGACCAGGCCGAACAGGTAGTCGAGGCCGTCGCCCAGCACGAAGGAGTCGCCTTCGAGATCCAAGAAGAGGTCGCCCGGAGTCGGTCGGGGCAACGCCGTGAGGCCAGTGCCCGGCGGCTCGTCCAGCAGCAGCTCGTATTTGGTCTTGCCGGCGCGGCGACCTTCCAACTGCACGCGCGCTTGCTCGCGCACGCGCTCGAGCGATTCGGGTGCGATGCCTTCTATGCGACGTTCGCGCGAAAGCTCGCCCAGCTGCGCCAGCTTTTCGATGCCGGAGAGGCTCAGGCGATCACGTTGGCGGCGCGAGATGCCGGCCACCAGCGACAAATGGTCGTCGGAGCGACGCCGGTCTTCGCAGCGCTTCCAAAACCGGCACACCCCGCAATGCTCGACCGGCTCCGGATACGGCTCGCTCGGCGCGGCCTCGACGAAGCTGTGCAATCGCGCGCGCACGGCGCGAAAGTATGCCGTGTAGTCGGCGGTGAGTAGCGCTCGCGGCGCGAGCTCGGCGCCGCCACCGGCCACGTGAAATCGCGCCGGAAGCAGGCCTTGCAGCTGCTTCAGCTGATCCGCATACGCGCAGAGCTGCAGCACCGCGCGCGCCTTTGCCTCGTGCGCCAGCTTCGCGTCGATGGGCTCGTAGTGGTGCCCCCAAGGGCCCGCGCCCGCCACCCTCTTCAAGAAATCGGGGCGACCGACCCAACCCGGTGTCAGCAGCGTGCCTTGATAGATGAGCTCGGCCCCGCCGCGCATGGCAGCCAGGGTTTGGTCGGCGGCAACGCGCAGCCCTTCGGCGCCCGGAGGCGCCGAGATTTCGAGCACTTCGAGCCCCTGCTCGCGGAAGTACCCGAGCACGCGCGCTTCGTGCTCGAGCCCGCGCTTTTCGAGCAAGCGACGCTCGATGTCGTTCTGTCCCGGTAGCTCGAGCTCACCGTCGGCGACGCGCAGCTCGAGCGACGTGAGGTGCTGGCACGCCAGAAAATTGCCGACCTCGGTGGCAGAGAAGCTGATGAAGTCGTCGCGGCGGCGCATTCAGCCCGAACTTGTAACGCGGCTGGGCGGAGCGCAAAGGCTTTTGCTCAGGGGCCGTCGAACAGCGGCAACGCGCTGCGGATCGCGCTGGAAGTGCCGACCATGAACACCACGTCACCGGCCGCGAATGCCGCTTGCGGGTCGGGATTTTGCAGCAACTCGTCGCCGCGCTGAACGCCGACCACGAGCGCCCCGGTCGAGCTGCGGAGCTTGAGCTTGGCCGGCGACGCGCCGTCAGCGCCGCTACCCTCACGCACCAGCACCGATTCGATCTTCAGCTCCGCCAGGGCACGCACTTGCCCCAGCTGCTGTCGCGGCAGCGTCTGCTTGCGCTCGCTGGTCTGCGTCTCCGAACGAATGCCCTGGATGCAGCTCTCGATTTGATTACGCGGCTGCTCGATGGCGCGCAAGAGCCGCGCGATCACCTCGACGGCGCCCTCTACCTCTTCCGCCACCACGTCGCGCGCGCCCATTTTGAGCAGACCTTCGCGCTCGGCCAAGTAGCGCGTGCGCATCAACACCGGCACGTGCGGTGCCTCACGACGCAGCGTGTCCACGATGCGCACGCAAGCTTGCGGATCGTTCAGGAGCAAGACGACCAGGCGCGCCTCGTTCAAGTGAGCGTGCCCGAGCGCCTCGCTGCTGGTGGCGTCGCCGTAAAACACCGGTAGCCCCAGCTGCTTGCCGCGCCGCACGTTGTCGGCATTCAGCTCCAGCACCACGAACGGAGTACCAGCCGCGAGCAGCGCTTGCGCCGCCAGCCGCCCCGCCACGCCGAAACCGACGATCACCACGTGATTTTCGAGCTTTCGGCCCTCGTCGGCTTCGTCGATGCTGCGCACGCCGATGAGCTTTTCGAGCGGCGCGAGCAGCCGTTCACCGGCGGTGATGTGCGGCGCCGCCCGCACCAGCAGCGGCGTCAAGAACATGCTGACGATGCCGGCCGCGAGCAGCGGCCCGAGCTCTTTACCGCTCACCACTCCGCTGTGCTCGGCCAATTTGGCGAGCACGAAGCCGAACTCACCGAACTGCGCCAAGCCTACGCCCGCCAGCCAGGCCACGCGCGACGGAAAGCGCATCGCCAGCGCCGACAGCGTCGCGAGCGCGCCCTTCGCCAGCAAGAAACCGAACAATAGCGCGAGCACCAAAAGCGGCTGAGTGAGCACCACGCGGATGTCGAACAGCATACCGAGCGACACGAAGAACACGCTCACGAAGGCGTCGCGCAGCGGCAAGATGTCGCCCATCGCGCGGTGGCTGTACTCGGTGTCCGCCACGACCATGCCCCCCAGAAACGCGCCCAAGGCGAGCGACAACCCGACCCTGGACGTGAGCCACGCGGTGCCGATACAAAGCCCCAAGATCGCGAGCAGAAAAACTTCACGACTCCGGCTCGCGTCGACCAAGCCGAGCAGCTTGGGCACCACGAAGCGCGAAACCAAGATCGTGCCCACGACCACCAGCGCAGCCTTGCCCAGCGCGAGCAAGATGCTGCTCGCGGCCTGCCCCGCCGGCGCGCCACCGGCCAAGAGCGGCACGGTGAGCACCATCGGCACCACGCACAAGTCTTGAAAGATAAGCGTACCGACGATGAACTTGCCGTGCGGGGCATCCAGCTCACGACGCTCGCCGAGCGCGCGCAGCACGATGGCAGTGCTCGACAGCGCGAACGCGAACCCATAAAAAATACCGCGTCCCAGCGATTGCCCGAACAGCACCGCCACGCCCGCCGTCACGCCCGTCGTCAGCCCCACTTGGAGCAGCCCACCGAGCGCGACTTGGCGCAAGATATCGCGCAAGCGGCTGAGCGAGAATTCCAGGCCGATCGTGAACAAGAGCAGCACCACGCCGACCTCGGCCAACACCTCGATCGCGTGCACCGACGAGACGAGGCCGAGACCATAAGGGCCGAGCAACGCGCCCGCCGCTAGTAGCCCCGCGACCGTCGGCAACTTGAGGCGCGCAAGCACCACAGTGACCAGCACTGCCAGCGCGGCCACGATGGCCAGCTCGTCGAGAAGCGGAACGTGACCCATCGCCCGCTAGCATGGAGCCATGCGGCTTCTCTGTCGCTAGCCAATGCGCTCGCGGGCGCCGACAACCGGCGCTGTATCGAAACGCGCCGACTACTGGTTCGCGCCCGTCAAGCGACGCAGCGCTGCGAGCACACCGGCCAGGATGCGCTCGCGCTCGTCCGTGCTGGGCTGCTCCGCGCGAGCGACCTGGAGCACGGCGCGACCGAGCGAGCTCGTGGAGGGCGGACGGCGCGAGTCTTGCGGAACGGCGAGCAAGGGTCCGTGAAAGGTGCGACGAGCCGAGGCTTGAGCCATGAATCTGCCTGCGAAGAAACGCCTCCGCGCGTTTCGCGGCCGTATCGCCGCTGCTTCCGGCTCCGAAGACGCGCAAGCGGCACGTTATCTGAGCAAAAATGGCGATCGCACGGCGAGCGGCTTCCCGTTCGCGGCAGGCGGCACTAGAAAAACCGCCATGAAAACTCCGTTCGGCAGCCTCCCCAGCGGCCTACGGCTCGAGCGGATGCACAGCTCCCGGCGCTACCGCGACGGGGAGTTTCACAACGTTCACCCCGTGCTCCCAGGCCTCAAGGGCGGCAACATGCCGTCGCTCGGAGATTTTCTGTGCGCCAGCGGCAAGCGCGTTCCGGAAGCACCGCTCGCCACGCGCGATCCGCGCCCCAGCTGGTCCCGGCGCCCCGAAACCGGCTTGCGCGTCACCTGGCTCGGTCACTCAACGCTGCTGGTGGAGGTAGACGGCGTGACGATTCTGACCGATCCGGTCTGGGGCCAGCGCGTGTCCCCGGTCGGCTTCGCGGGGCCCAAGCGCTTTCACCCCGTGCCGGTGCGGCTCGATCAACTCCCGGAGTTGGACGCGGTCATCGTTTCGCACGACCACTACGATCACCTCGACTACCCCACGATCGTCGAGCTGGCGAAGTCGAAGGTGCCGTTCATCACCAGCCTCGGCGTCGGCGCGCATTTAGAGGCGTGGGGCGTGGACGAATCGCGCATCACCGAGCTGGATTGGTGGGAGAGCGCGGCCATCGCCGGCGGGCGCGCCCGCGTGAGCGCCGCGCCGTCGCAGCATTTTTCGGGGCGCGGCCCGGGCATGCGCAACAGCACGGCCTGGTCGTCATTTGCAGTGCGAAGCGAGCGCCACGCTTTCTTTTTCAGCGGCGACACCGGGCTCACCACCGAGTACGGCACCATTCGCGACAAGCTCGGGCCGTTCGACGTGGTCGCGCTCGAGGTCGGCGCCTTTCACCCGGCCTGGGGCGACATTCATCTGGGCCCCGCCAACGCGCTCAAAGCTTTCGAGCTGATTGGCGGCAAGCGCTTCTTGCCCGTCCACTGGGGCACGTTCAACCTGGCCATGCACGATTGGGATGCACCAGCAGAAGAGCTGCTGCATCTCGGTCGAGGCGTACCGCTGCTCATGCCGGAGCTGGGCGCCGCGGTGGAGCCGAGCCGCATCGGCGAGCCCACACCTTGGTGGCGCACACCGGCCAGCGCTCCCCTGCCCCGAGCAGAAGCGGAGTCGGCGCCCGAGCTCGACGCAAACGCTCCCATCGCCTGGCCCCTCGACTGATGTACGGCTCCGCACCTCCCGCGCTGCGCGTGCTCACCTCGGCCGACGCCGCCGCTTACAACGCGTTCTTGAGCGAAGGCGTGCTCGCTCATCCCGACACGCTGCGCATCTCGCCCGGCGACATCGCTCGAGCACCATTCAAGACCGAGGGCGGAGCCGAAGGCTGCACCTTCGCGGCCTGCGCCGACGACGGGACCTGGCTGGGCGTGGTCACGGTGGAGCGCGAGGCCGGCCGCGAAAAGCGCCGGCATATCGCCTGGATTTACCGCATGTACGTCGCGCGCAGCGCATCGGGTCGCGGCATCGGCCGGGCGCTGCTCCAGGCCGCGCTAGGACGAGCCCGTGAGCTGCCAGGCGTCACGAAAGTGAACCTGACGGTGGCGGCCCACAACGAGCGCGCCGTAGCGCTTTACGAGAGCGCAGGCTTTCGCGAATTCGCGCGCGAGCCGGACGCCTTTCGCGATGAAGTGCCCCGCACCGAGCTCAGCATGACTTGCGTGCTATAGCGCCCCGGGCCATGTCGGACTCAGAGAGCTTCGGAGCCAACCATACCCCCTACGACCGCCTCGGTGGCGAAGCTCCAGTGCTGGCCCTTGCCGAACGCTTTTACGACGCGATGGACGAGCACGAGCCGGAGCTCGCGCGCCTGCACCCGCTCGAAAACGGCAAAGTCAGCCGAGCCTCGCGCGATCGCTTTGGGCTGTTCTTGATCGGTTGGCTCGGCGGTCCGCAAGAGTACATGCGCCGGCACGGCCACCCGCGGCTGCGCATGCGCCACGGCCACGTGCCCGTCACCTCTGCCATGCGCGAAGCGTGGATGCGCTGCATGCGCATCGCCCTCGACCACCCCGACATCGACCCCGAGCTCCGGGCCTACCTCGACGAGAAGCTGGGCGATGTGGCGACCATGCTGCGCAATCAACCCAGTTGACTCGCGACACCGCACGCCAGCGCCTCGGCGCAAGCTCCGAACGTGGGCTGCGGAGGCTCGGGCTTGGCAGCCCGCGAAGTCAGGGCAGAGCGTATTCGAAGCGGTAAAAGTGTTGGCCGTCTTTGATGTCGATTTGCATCGAGCCGGTCAGACCTACGAGCTCGCCGGTGCCGGAGTCGGGCGCGACCTCGAGACGGAGGGAGGGCGTGCCGCGGTTCATGACGCCGTAGTGCACGAGCACGAAGTTACCGTTGCGGCCGGCGAGGCTGCCGCTCACGCGTTCGAGCGCCACGTAAACGGCTGAACCTTGCGTGGGCGTGCCGGCGCTCAGCATCTCGACGGTGCTGGTCGCTTCGAGCTGACCTTTGAAGGTTTTGGCGAATTGGGTGCGCGTCAGCACCAGGCCCTCGGCGCTGTCGTAGGGAGGCTGGCGTGTGGCTTTGACGTCGAAGCTGCCCGCGGCAAGTTGGCTCATGCCCGACGTACTAGCAAGCCACATCGCCTTTTTCGCGCAAAAAAGAGGCACGAAGACAACATGTCTCAAATCGTCGGATCGTTGTCCTTTGAGACATCGCGAGGCGGGAGCATGCTGAGGGCATGAAGAAGCTACGACGCGTCGGCATCCTGCTGTTCGAAGGCATCACGGCCCTGGATTTGGTGGGGCCGGCCGATGCGTTCGCCAGCGCGCGACAGGGGCCGGCCAGCGCGCCTCGGCCTGCTTACGAGGTGGTGGTGCTCGGCGTTTCGGCCAAGCCGTGCGTCGCCGAGTCGGGCGTACGGCTCGCCCCCGACTGCACGCTCGAGCGCGCCCCGCAGCTCGACACCTTGATCGTACCCGGCGGCTCGGGATTGCGAGAGCCGCGTACCAATCGCAAGGTGGCGAGCTTCATCGCCCGCCGGGCGCCACGGCTGCGTCGCTTGGCCGCGGTGTGCACGGGCATTTACGGCGTCGCGCCGACCGGGCTACTCGACGGCCGCCAGGTGACGACGCACTGGAATTTCGCTGCCAACGTGGCGGAGCGCTTTCCCGAGCTGCACGTCGACGCCGACCGCCTCTTCATCAAAGACGGTAAGTTCTACACGGCAGCGGGGGTGACCTCCGGTATCGATCTGTCGCTATCGCTGATCGAAGAGGACTTGGGGCCCGGACGAGCGCTGGCCGTCGCGCGCGAGCTGGTCGTTTATGTCAAGCGCCAGGGCGGCCAGCAGCAATTCTCGGAGCCGCTGCGCTTTCAGCTCGCGGCGCGCGATCGCTTGCGTGACCTGGCCGACTACGTCACCGCTCACCTGACTTCCGATCTATCCGTTCCCGCCTTGGCCAAACGCGTGGGTCTGTCTGGCCGACAGCTCACACGACTGTGTCAAAGCGAGATCGGTCAAGCGCCCGCAACCCTCGTGCAACGCTTGCGCTTGGACGACGCGCGCCAGCGCTTGCTCGAGCCCGGCGCCACCGTCGATATGGCCGGCAGAGCCGCAGGTTTCGCCAGCGCCGACGTCTTCCGGCGCGCCTTCGAGCAGCGCTTCGGCGTGAGCCCGAAGAGCTACCGCGAGCGCTTCTTGCCCGGCAAGAAGACCAAGCTCGCTGACTGAGATTCTTCGCGTGACATCGAGTGTGATTTCGCGATACGAGACCTGCCATGGTAGGTCGAGGCTGGGTTTCGTGGCTGCTGGCCGGCGTGGTGACTTCGCTGCTCGTGGCGAGCTGTGGTGACGACACGGACAACGCCCACCAGCCCCCCCTGATGACGGACGGTGGTGGCGGCAATGCCGCAGCTGGCGAAGGCGCCGACCGAGCCGGCAATGCCAACGGCACGGGCCATGGCATGGGTGGGGACCACGCAGGCCAGGCTGACGCCGCCAGCGGCAACGCGGGGGAAGGCCTCGGCGGAAGCGGCGGCGAATCAGCCGCTCAAGGCGGCGCCGGTCCCGTCACGACGGAGCCTATCACCCTCGGCTTGCACTGCGAACGAGACGCCGATTGTGGCCTCGGACTGAAGTGCCTCGGCGCTGACCAGGACTACCCCGACGGCACGGGCGCACCGCCTCGCGGCCTCTGCACCCTCGAGTGCACCCACGACAGTGACTGCCGTGGTTTCGACCCCACGGCGGTCTGCGCCACGCTCGACGAAATGCCGATCATGCTTGCTGCCGCGGAGGAACCCGCACCGCGACTCTGTATGCAGGGTTGCACGTTTGGCACGCCTTCGGGATCCGGCAAGTGTCACGGCCAGCTCGACATGGCGTGCCGGCCCTTCGCGGTGGCTCCCTTGGCGACGTGTTTTCAGCAAGACGACGTGTGTCCTGACGGCACCTTCTGTTTCCGGGGCGCTTGCCGCGAAGCGGCATGCGGCCCGCGCTGCAACACCAACGCAGACTGCAGCCCCGGGCGCTCGTGCAATGCATCGACCGGCCTATGTGAAGAGGGCGAGCTGCCCGCGGTACCGGTCGGCGTCGACTGCCCCGGCGATCAGGACCCCGACTCCACCGTGTGCGGCTACGGCACTTGCCTCTTGCTCAGTGCGGAAGGCGCCAACGTGAAACGGATGTGCACGCAGACTTGCACCATCGGCACGCTGTGCGCCGAGAACGGCGCCTGTGTCTTGCCGCGGCTGGACCCGTACGCCGCCGGTGACATTGGCTATTGCATGGAGCGCTGCAATTGCGACGCGGATTGCTCGCACCCCGACGACAAGTGCTACGAGTGGGAGACGCCCTTGCTGGCCGATCGCTTCCAGAGCCGCGGCATCTGCGACACCGCCGATCCAGCGTACGAGACGCTCACCACGTGCGAAGACGCGGGTGGCGCGGGTGGCGCGGGTGGCATGGGCAACGCTGGCCAAGGCGGCCAGCCTCACTGAGCTTCAGCCGGGATTCGGGTCGTCCGTCCCGCACGGCGCGACCTGATCATGCTCGGTAGGTGGCGGGCAGAGCGGGTTACAATAAAACGGATTGTGATTGCTGCAGGTATCGTTGGGCGAGCAGCAAGGGTGCCAGGCAAAGTAGTAGGGATAGCCGGGCAGCACGCCGTGCCGCGTGCACACCATGCAGCCGCCGTCGTAGCAGCCCTTCCAGCCGTCGAGATCTTGCGGAGCGCACACCTTCGTGGAGGGCTTGAGGCCGCTGATCAAGCAGCTGTGGTCCCAGGCGCTGAGGGCTGGATCCTGGCACTGGCCGCCCGCACCGGCCGAATCGCCCCCGGCACCGTCGCCGCTCTGCGCGGGTGTGCCTCCTTCGCCGCCCGCGCCGGACATCGCGCTTGCGTTGCCGCCCGCGTCTCCCCCGGCGCCCGCGCCACTCGCGACGCCGCCGGCACCGCTTGCGATGCCGCCTACACCGCTCGCCATGCCGGCCAGGCCAATCAAGTCGCCGCCGGCGCTGCTCGCGCCCGTCGTACCAGCGCCTGCCACCATATCGGCGTACGCCGACAAGTCGATTTCAGCGCGGTAGCAGCTGCCGAGCTGGATCGCGACCAAGCCGGTCAGCAACGCGCTTACCAGCCCAGGGACAGGGCCGCGTCGGCTCAAGGCTCCGTGTGCTCCTCGGCACCGGGGCCTGCTGACGGCTCTGCCCCGCGCTCGATGCCGAGCGCCTCATTCACGGCAAAGCCGGTGGGGTACGTCGAAAGGTAACGCTCGGCCTCGCGGCGGCTCTCTTCGGTGCGGCCGGCCTTGGCCAACAGGCGAAACTTTCGCACCAGCGCCGTTTGAGCCAGCGGCGACTGCGGGTGCTCGCGCAGCAACTGTTCGAGCTTACCGAGAGCACCGTTGACGTCGCCGTTGCGGCTCGCTTCCGCTGCCTCCTTGAACCATAGATTCTCTTCGGCCAGCGTGCTCTGCGGTGGCGCCGCGGAGGCCACGGGGACAGAAGCGGCGGCGCTGCTGGCAGCGCTCGCTCGCGGCGGCAATGGAGCGCGCTTGACCGCCGAGAACAACGGCTCCGGCAGAACGGGCGCCGCGACCGCGCTGGGCTGCTGCTTCAAGACTTTGACCGCGAGCGGCTCCTGGCTGATCGCGAGCGAGCTCGCTCCCGGCACGAAGCGACGCACGCCGATGCCCAACGCGACGACGGCGGCTGCGGCAAGGACCAGCGTGCCCAGGCGCCGCACGCGGCTCCGCGCGCTCACGAGCCGGGACAGCTCGGCGTCGATGCTGGTGGCCATGCGCTCTTCGCGCGTCGCTTCGGCCTCGGCGCCGCGCGGCGGGTTCGTTTCCGCCTGGCCCAGCTCACGCAACATGCGCCGCAGCTCTGCGGCACCCTCGAACGGGATCGGAGCGGAGCTCTTCATGAGCCCTCCTTTTTGCGCTGCTGCAGCGGCAAGCGCTCGCTCAAGTCACGACGGCCGCGCGCGAGGCGCGACTGCACCGCAGCTTCCGTCGAGCTCGTCAGCTCCGCGACCTCGGCCAGGTCGTAGCCGAAGGCATCGTGCAGCAGCACGGCTTCTGCGCGGCCGGGGCTCAGCGTCGCCAGGGCGCCGCGCAAGAGCTTCAGCTCGTCGCGCGCCTCGAGCGCGCCCTCCGGGTGACGCGGCTGGTGAGAAAGACCCGAGTCGCCCACGTCGGCCGAGCGATCGAAGATGCTGCGCTCGGTCTTGCGCGAGCGGATGGCGTTGAGGCCAATGTGGCAGGCAATGCTGGCGGCCCACGACGTGAGCCGGCAGCGGCCTTTGAATTGCCCCTTGAAGATGGTGCGCACGACCTCTTCGAACGCGGCCTGCACCAGGTCGTCGTGCTCCGGCTGGCCCGGCCCGATCACGCGCGCGAGCGTCGCGTCGATCACCCGCACCAGGCGGCCATAGAGGAGGTGCCCGACTTTGCGGTCACCTCGGCGCAGCGCCGCGACCAGCTCGTCGTCGGAGAGCTCGGCGGCGGAGGCTCGCGGTCGCGCCTCCATCCCCAGCAAAGCCGGGTCCGTCCTTTCCAACGAGAGCGCCATGGTGGTCACTTTCGAGGGAAGTAACGTGACCGAGTCAGATCCAGCCACCCCCCCATCACTTTTCTCGTCGGGCTCGTCGAGCGGCTTCAAAGCCGAACCTCGAGCCCTGCGACTGCCTCCACCGCGATGGCGGGGCTCTGCACCGACAAGCCGCTGCTTCTCTTGGGATTTTGGGGCGGAATCCGCAAGAGCGAGCCCAGCGTGACCGCGATGGGGCCATCGGCCGGAAAGCTGAGCAGGGTGCGCAACCGAACCGGGACCTCTTGGTCGCTCGCGCTGCGACCGTTGAAGTCCACGTCCAGGTGACGGTAGCCCAGCTCTAGCTCGGCGCTGCCGACGAGAGAGAGCGCCCGCCACGTACCGAATACCCCTGCGCCCACCGCCGCCGTCATCCAGCGGGTTTGCAGGTTGTCGCTCTGCACTCGAGGGCCGGCGCTTTGCGCGTAGCTGCCGGTAGCGTGCACCTGGAGCGGCAGCCGTGGCACGCGATACGTGAGGGCCAACCACGCCCCGTACTGCCAGCTGCCGCCATCCCACCCCGGACCGAACAGGACGCCCACGCCGGTCAACCAGTTTGGTGCGTGCTCGATGGCTGGCGCGGCGGGCGCCGGTGTGAAAGCCGGGGCCACCTTCGCGGCGGCCGCCGGAGCGACCGGAGCCGGCGGCGGGGCAGCGGGCTCGCTCGGACTCTCGGTCTCGAGCGCGCGCGCCTCACCAACGAGTGTTGCCACCGTGAGTCCTACGGTGGTCCAGCGTTCAGAAATCGAGTCTCGCTCCGAAAAGGTTAATGCGCGTGCTACCCATTGTCCGCCGCCGCGGCCCACTCGTACGGTGACCTGCAGGAAGCCTTCGCCCTGCCAGAGAACGAGGGCTACTGCGACCGGTTGTGTGCTTTCCGGTAGCGTCGAAGCCAGCGCGCAGCTGCCCTCCGTCAGTGCCTCGCTGCACGCAGCCACCATAGCGGGCGCGTATTGCGCCGGCACATCGGCCGGCAGGACATCCAAGCTCACTACAGGCGTCACCAGTCGAGCCGCTCGTAACACGCAATCAAACTCACGTCCCAGCCTTACGTGGCACGGCGCCTTTTTTTCCGACGGGGGGTGCCTGAGTTTTGAGATTCGACGTTACGTACCGAGTAGACCCGGCAAAGATCTGGGAAGGTCGGCGGTAGGTGAGTATGAAATCTCGGTTCGAGAATCGGGCAGAGGATACGTGTATCTCGAGCACGGCGGCAGAAGCCGGCCCGCGAGCAGAATACGACTTGACGCGGCTGTACGCGGCCCATGGTCCCAGCATCCGCGCGCATTGTGCCCGGCTGCTGGGCGACGCGGCATCGGCCGAAGACGCCACGCACGAAGTCTTCTTGCGCGTGGGCCGCTACGTGGGGCGACTCCCGGCCGCGAGCGAGATGCGGCCCTGGTTGTTTCGCATCGCCACCAATCATTGTTTGAACGAGCTGCGCAGTCGCGGCGTGCGCGCTCGCACACCACCGCAGCTGGCTCACACCACGACGGGCAACGCCGAAGACGCCATGGCCGCCCGCAACGACGCGCGGCGCTTTCTCGAACGGCTGCCGCCGCGGGCCCGCGCCATCGCCTGGCTGACCTACGTCGACGGTATGCTGCAGCAAGAGGTAGCGGAAACGCTCGGCGTCTCGCGCCGCACGGTGGTGAACTACCTGAACCAGGTGCGCACGCGGCTCGAGCAAAGCTCGCGCCCGGGCCTGGCGATGGCGCGCTGAGCGGCGCTGCGCTACGCAGCCCCCATGTCTGGTTCCGGTGACGCCAGCGAGCTTTTCAGAGGCCCCTTTTCCGTCACGCCCATCGGCTGGGTGCGCTCACCTTATCAGCGCCGCTTCGGCACGCCGCAGCAAGCGGCAGCGGTGGACTCGCAGTCGGACGCCGTGCTCGAGCTCGACTCGCAGCTCATTCCGCCCGAGGCTCTGCTGGATCTGACCGGCGTGGAGCGCATTTGGGTGCTCAGTTATCTGCATCGCAGCGGCACCTGGGGTCCGAGCGTTCGCCCACCGCGCGGCCCGCGCGTGCGCCGCAGCCTATTTGCAACCCGCTCGCCCGACCGCCCCAACCCCCTCGGCTTGTCGGCCGTGCAGCTGCTACGCGTCGAAGGCACGACTCTCCACGTGCGCGGAGTCGACCTGCTCGACGGCACGCCCATCCTCGACATCAAGCCCTACGTCCCCTACGCCGACGCCTTCCCCGAGTCGCGCGCCGGCTGGATCGACGACATTCCGGCAGAAGAGCTGCAGTACGCGAAACGGCCACCCGGCGAGGACGCGTAGCTTTCAGGCGCCGTTGCGCTCGAGCAGCGAGAACGTGGCCGAGCCGTGCGCCAGCAGTCGCCCCTGCTCGTCGATCAACTTACCCTCGGCAGTTACCAGGCGACTGCCGCGGTGCACGACCCAACCTTCGGCCTGTATGAGCGCGTTGCGACCGCTGATGGTGCGCGTGACGTGCGTGGTGAGCGTTGCCAGGCTGAAGGTGGTGTGGGCGTCGAGCGTGGTCGTCACGGCCGAGCTCATCGCGGCGTCGAGCAAGGCGGCAACGACGCCGCTGTGCACCGCGTTGTGCTCGCCGTACAGGTGCTCGCCCGGCGTCAGCTCGTAGCGCGCGAAGCCGTCTTGCACCTCGCGCAGCTGAAAACCGAGCGTGACGTGCAGCGGCGGTGCCGGCACGTTGCCCTCGCAGAGCGCGCGCAAGAACTCGATGCCCGGCTTGCCCAGCGCGGCGTTCGAGGTGGCGCTCGGTTCTTCGAAGTCGATGGTGCGGGTCCTGCGGCCGCTCATGGCCCCAGCCTACCAGGGCTAAGGCGTGGCGCGACGGAACGTCAGGCCGTAGACGAGCTGCCGCACGTCGCTCAAATCCCACAGCCAGGGCTCCACGACGCGCGGCGCAGCCACGAGGCCACGCATTCCGGGCGCCTCCAGCCAACCGAGCAGGCTGCGGGGATCGGGATTGAGCGCCAAAGCCCCGCGCTCCACCTGCTGGCTGACGAACGCCGCCAGCTCGCGGCCGGGCGCTTCGCGAAAACGGTCCAGCTCGGGCACGCGCTGAGAGGTTTGCACGTCACAGACCAGAATGCCGGCGCGCCCGGTGGTACCGGCTAGAGTTGCCAGGTGCACACCCATCAGGGTGGAGGTGAGATGCGCCCAGTGCGTGCGCGACGCGACCCAGGCCCGGCGGAACGGCAAGCCCAGCTGACTCAGCACGCACGTGGAGAGTGTGACGTCGAAACGCCCGAGCCGTTCGGCGAGCTGCTGGGCTGCGCTCACCGCAAACGGACCGAGCGTCGCCGGGTCCGGAAAGTCTTCACCCCAGGCATCGAGCTGCCCGAGTAGTCCCGAAAGGTCGACCCCGCCGTGGAGCACGAGACGCCCGCCGGCTGACTCGACGCGCCGAGCGCGGGCCCGCTCGAGCGCCGCCTGGTCCAGATCGACCAAATGCACCTCGTCGAAACGGGAGAGCAGCCAGTCGAGCTCCAGATCGGAGCCGTTGCCGGCGCCGAAGACCGCGAGCCTGCCACCGGTGCCCACGGTTTCCACCAGTCGCATGATGCGGTGACGATGGGGCGCGTATCGTTGCCAGCTATCCGTGATGCGTTCGTTCACGGTGCCGGCAAACAGCCGCGCGCGCTCGGCCGAGCTGAGCGCCGCCTGCTCGGGATGGCGTTCGGCCATGTGGGCAGCCAGGCAGCGGCCCGAGCAAGCCAAGAACACGCGCGTGCTGGAGTAGCAGACGTCGCACACCCGGCGCGGCGCCCCGGTGCAGCCGCATCGATCCGTCTCGGGTGCCGCTTCAGCCACCAAAAAGGTGATGGGCGGAGCCGCCCACAACCTTCACAAGCTCTGTCCGAGTTTTTCCAAAAGCTGTTTGGTGCCCGCTTCGCGCTGCGAACCGTCCTCCACGCCGTCCAGGTAGGCGCCCTGCTCGGTGAAGACGAGCCGCGTGCTCTTGCCGTGCGGCAGGATTTCGATCGTCGTCAGCGACACCGAAAGTTTCTTGTCACCCACGTACATGTCGTACGCATAAACGATGCGGCGATTGGGCACGATGTCGTAGTAGCGGGCGTCGAAGGTGTGCGCAGGCTCTCCCGGCTTGCCGCCGCTCAGCACCTCTCGCCCGCCAACCCGAAAGTCTTGCTCGCGCTGGTGCGTGACCCACGCTTCGGGACCCGCGAACCATTTCATTTTGGCTTCTCGCTTCGAAAAAGCGGCAAATACGCGTTCGGGCGACGCATCGTAAACGCGCTCGATCGTGAAGGTGCCGTGGACGACGCTGCGTTTCTCGGTAGAGGTCATGGCTTGGGCTTTCGGGGCTTCTTCTTGGGCTGGGGCTCGGCTTCGGCGAGAAATTCGCCAAGGCGATCGAGGCGGCGCTCCCAGACGCTGCGCCGTTCGTTGATCCAATGCTCGGCGCTGCGCAGGGCGCCTTCTTGCATGCGGCAGGTGCGCACGCGGCCGACTTTTTCCGAACGCACGATGCCGCTCGTCTCCAGCACCTGCAGGTGCTGCACGACCGCGGGCAACGACATGCTGAGCGGCTCCGCCAGCTCGCTCACCGAAGCGGGGCCGCGGCTCAGTCTCTCGACCATCCAGCGGCGCGTGGGATCGGCCAGGGCCTGAAAGACTTGATCCAGCGCTGGAGATTGGTTAAGCATATGCCTAACTATTTCGACAACGGGCCGCGCTCGTCAAGGAAGAATTGTTTAGAATTGACTTAAGCATTCCCGACCGCGCGGCGGCTGTGCTCCAGTCGGCGCATGCCGCGGCCCAACTGGTTCTTCGCCTTTCCGGTCGACGGGCGCTTCGTGCTCGAGCTGCCGCCACCCCCGCCCTCTTTCCGTCTGTTCCCGGTGGAGGACGTGCACCTCACGCTTTCATTTTTGGGTGGTTGCGGACAAGACGCGGCCCTGCGCGCGCTCGACGCGCTGGACGGGGTGCTGAAGGCACGCACACTGCCCTGCCTCGAGGTCTCGCTCGGTAGTGTCGTCCCGATGGGCGGCTCGAAACGCGACTACACGGCGCTCTCCGCGCTGCTCGAGCAAGGCCGCGAAGCAACGACGGCGCTGCTCGGGGAGCTGCGCGACGTGCTGAGCGACGCGGCGCTCGGCCGGCGCGAAAAGCGAGCACCCAAGCCCCACGTCACGTTGGCGCGCCCCGGCCGGCGCGCCGCAGACGAGTCGAGGGCGGCCGGGCTGACCTGGGCCGAGGGGCTCGATTTGCGCGCGATCAAGGCGCGGTTGGACCGCATCGCTCTGTATACCTGGGCCGAAGGCAGCCGCCGCGAGCGCCTGTTCCGCATCGTCAGCGAGCGAGCACTCTGATCGCCGCGAGCCCCTCACCCCACTCAGCTGACGCTTGGCTCATTTTCGCTCCCTCGCCCCGCTGTTCTTTACCCTTTTTGCCTGCTCCGGGGCTTCTCCGTCGACCGTGGGCGAGCTCGGCCAAAGCCGCGCCGCGCTGAAGGACGACTGGGTTGGCACCTGGGCCATGGCGCCGCGCGGCGACGGCACCGCCTTCAACGACCAAACGCTGCGGCAGGTGGTCCACACCAGCATCGGCGGTACCAGCGTGCGCGTGCGCCTCTCCAACGCCTTCGGCAACCAGCCGCTCAGCATCGACAACGTCCACGTCGCGGAGCGGGCGAGCGGCGCGTCGATCGTCCCCCAAACCGACCAGACACTGAAGTTCGCCGGACAAGGCACCGCCACCATCTCCGCAGGCCAAAGTCTCACGAGTGACGCGGTCACCTTTGCGGTCAAACCGCTCGCGGACTTGGTCGTGAGCTTTCACATCCAGAACAACCCGGGTGGCACCACCGCGCACGGCACCGGCTTGCAAGACAACTACATTGCCAGCGGCAACGTCGCCGGCAACGAAACGCTGAACGGCGCGCAAACGAAGGGAAACTACTTCTTCCTCACCAATGTAGACGTGCAGAACGCGGCCGCCTGGGGCGCCGTCGTCACGCTCGGCGCGTCGATCACCGATGGTGTCGCCTCGGGCGGCAACGACAACCGCCGCTGGCCCAACGACTTGGCCAAGCGCCTCAGCGACATGAAAATCCCGGTCGGCGTGCTCAACGAAGGCATCTCCGGCAACAAGCTCTTGGTGGACGGCGCTGGCGAAAGCGCATTGAAGCGCTTCGACCGCGACGTGCTCTCTCAGCCCGGTGTGCGTTGGGTCATCTTCTCCGACGACCCGATCAACGACTTGGGCAGCGGCAACCCACCCAGCGGCGCGCAACTGATCGACGGCTTGAAGCAGCTGGTCAAAAACGCGCACGACAATGGCATCGAGTTTTGGTGCTCTACCCTCACGCCGTACGAAGGGTCGGGCGGTTGGAAGCCGGAAGGCGAAACCGCGCGCGCCGCCATCATCTCGTTCATCAAGCAGCCGGACAGCGGCTGCGACAAGATCGTCGATCAAGACACCGCCACGCACGACCCGACCAAGCCGACGTGGTTCTTGCCCGCCAATGACGCGGGCGATCACCTGCACCCGAACGAGAAAGGCCTGCAAGCGATCGCGGATGCCGTGCCGTTGAGCGGCTTTACGGCGCCGGCCGGCAACGGCGGCAGTGGCGGCGCTGGAGGTAGCGAGGCCATGGCGGGCTCCGCCGGCATGGCCGGTGCTGCGACGGCTGCTGCGGGCGGCGCCAGCGCGGGCGCTCCGGCAACGGGCGGCACTGGTGGAGTCGGCGGCGGAAGTGCCGGCGGCAACAGCGCGAGCGGCAGCGACGGGGTCCTGAACGGCAGCGCCGGCACCAGCGGCATGGCGGGCGGCGGCACCACGGCTGCAGGGGGCGGAGGCGCCAGCCCGACCCCCACCGACTCGAGCTGCAGTTGTCGTACTCCTGGCTCGCCAGCTTCACCCGAGCGCGATTTAGCGACTCTCGCGCTGTCTCTCGGCCTCGCGTCGAGCATCTTTGCGCGCCGCCGCAGGTCCGTCCGGATTTCTGGACGCTAGTCCGAGAATCCGCACCCACGCCCCGCGGGACCGCCACAAATCCCGCCCTTTTGCTTTCCAGGGCCTTGGCATGCCGCGCGCAATGGAGCGCCGTCGACAGACTCCGATGGACGCCGCGCGAGGGCCAGCCGCTGCGGCGTCCGTCACTATTTTGTGGGCGCGCTACCAGCCGAGATCTTGCTTGAGCGCGCTCTCGAGCGCCTCCGCCATGATCTGGTGGGTGGCGCCGTTCGGGTGACCGCAGCCCCACGCGTCCGCGGCGGGCGGCTTGAAATCGACGATGCCGATATTCTGATCGCCAACCGCCGCGCGCGCCGCCTTGACCTGGTCGAGGTAACCGGCGAGCGCCGTGCCACGATCGCCCGAGAGCATCGGGCTGTGCGCCAGGTAGATGCGCGCGTTGGGGTAGCGACCACGCACATCCCCGACGAACTTTTTGTAAGCGTCGACGTACGGCTGCGCCGGGTCGCCCTTGGCAAAGTCGTTGGTGCCGAGCAGCACCACCACCGCGCCCGGAATGTAGCCGGCAAAGTCCCAGGCGGGGCTCTTGTCGTCGTTGCCGAGCGTGCGCAGGTAGCGCTCGGGCATTTGCGTCGTGGTGCCGCCGTTCACGTCACGCCACATGCCGATGCCAGACCAGGCCATGGTCATCACCTCGGCGCCGAGATCGCGCCCCGTGATGGCCTCGTAAGTCAGGTAATTGTTCTCGGTCGCGTAAGAAAACGCTTCGCCGATCGTCTTGCATTCGACGCCGAAGCCCACGCTAATCGAGTCGCCCACGATCTCGAGGCGCTTTTCGGACGGCGGCGGCGGCGAAAGCAACGTTCCACCCGGAAAATCCACCTTGGTGACCTCGACCGTGCCGTAGCTCGCTTCGGTGCGGCGCCACAGCACGACGCTATGCTCGCCCGCCGCGAGGTTTTGGCCGAGATCGTAGTCGTGCTCACCCTGCTGAGTGGTGAGCAGCTGCACCTGCCCGTCGATCACGAGCTGAAAGTAGTCGACCTGCGGTGTCTTCAAGCTCAGCTTGCCGGCGGTGCCTTGCCAGCGCGCGGTGAAGCCTGTGCCGGGCCACGAGAAGCGCGCGCCAGTCGCCGTCTTGTCGACGCGACCAAGCCAACGAATGCCGGGCTCGAGCAGGGGCGCGCTGCCGCCCTGCCCGCCACTGCCCGCCGCGCCAGCCGTGCCGCCGCCACCGCTGGTGCCACCGCTGCCTGCGCTCGTACCGCCGCTGCCCGCGCTGTTGGTCACGCCGGCGCCGCTGCCGGCGACGGCTCCGACCATTCCGGCCTGGCCGGCGCTCGGCGCCCCGCCCGCGCCACCCGCCCCGCCGGCTACAGCCGACCCGCCCGCGCCCGGCGTGCCCGGAGCGTCCGTGCCGCATCCAGAAAAGTGCAGCAAGGCGCATGAAATCGCAGTAGCACGCGCAAAAAGTCGAAGATTGAGGGACGACATCATCGTTGTCTGTGGCGTGAGCCGTGAGGCTCGATCACTGGGTCGTCAGAGCGCCCCGCTCAAGGTCAAAAAGAAGCGCGCGGGGGCGCCCGCGCTACGCGGCGCGTAACTGAAGCTCGGTAGCCACGCGCGTGCGTCGGGGCCGTCGAGCGTGAGTCGGGTCGGCTGCGTGAAGATTTGTACCTCACCCAGCGTGGCGCCGATCGCTGCGGTGATCGCACCGCTCGCGTAGTGATGGTAGCCGAACGCAATGACGGAGCCGACGCCCGCCGACAGCGCGATGTTGGCCAGGTGCCACGGCCAGGTCACGCGGTCCTGCTCGTCTTCCGCGCTTTCGCGCCACAGGTGCGGCCATGCGCGGGCGCGTTGGGTCAGCGGTAGCGCGTCGAGCTCGTCGGCGGCCGATTCGACGCGCAGCGGGAACACGAACGTGGTGAGCGCCGTGATGCCAGAGCCTGCACCCGAGATGATCCAATCCGGTCGATCTTCGCGCTGCACCAGCGGTACCGCCGCGAAGGAGCCAACCGTCAACGCCACGTTGATGAGCGTCCAGTTGCGACGCCAGGCCCACGCCCGGTCGGCCTCCGTGCGCAAGCTCGCTGCGTTGCACGCCGGCTCCGCCCGCGCCGCGGTGACCCAGCTGCAGCCGATGGCACCAGCAAGACCCACCGCCGTGAACGTACGGCGCAGGCGCGGACAAGCAGGGAGCAACATGAGCGAAACCATGAGCCTAGCGAAAATGAGCTAGAAAGGCGCCGTGATAAGTTTTGGCCAGGCGCTACGCGTGTGGGCGCGTATCGGACTTTTGAGCTTCGGCGGCCCGGCGGGCCAGGTCGCGCTCATGCATCAGGAGCTCGTGGAGAGGCGCCGCTGGATCGACGAAGAGCGCTTCTTGCACGCGCTCAACTATTGCATGCTGTTGCCCGGTCCAGAGGCGACGCAGCTCGCCGTGTACATCGGCTGGTTGATGCACAAGACGCGCGGAGGGCTCGCGGCCGGCATCTTGTTCGTGTTGCCCGGCTTCGTCTCGATCTTGACGCTGAGCTTGCTGTACGCAGGCTTTGGCCAATTGCCTGCCGTGGCGGCGCTCTTCTTCGGCTTGAAGGCGGCGGTGCTGGCGGTCGTGGTCGAGGCCGTGCAACGCATCGGCAAGCGCGCGCTGAAGAGCCGGCTCCTGGTCGCGGCCGCGGCCGCGGCCTTCGTGGCGATATTTTTCTTTCAGGTTCCGTTTCCGCTCGTCGTCCTTTGCGCCGGAATTCTTGGCTTGGCCGGGCAGCGTCTCTCCCCGCAAGCCTTTCCCGAGACGCGCGCGCAGGCCGGCAGCGGCGCTCACGACACCGTGATTGACCGCATGGCGACCGCCGGCCTGCTCGAGCACACCCGGCCGTCGCGCGCTCGGGCGCTGCGCGTGCTCTTCGCATCGCTGGCGCTGTGGGGCTCGCCTATCATCGCGCTCTGGCTGTGGGTCGGTGCCGGCTCCGTGTACTTGCGCGAAGCTCTGCTCTTCTCGCGCGCCGCGGTAGTGACGTTCGGCGGCGCCTACGCGGTGCTCGCCTACATCGCACAAGAAGCCGTCGCCACCTACCACTGGCTCTCACCGGGCGAGATGCTCGACGGCTTGGGCCTGGCAGAAACGACGCCGGGCCCCTTGATCATGGTCGTGCAGTTCGTGGGCTTCATGGGCGCTTTTCGACACGCGGCCAGCCTGCCACCCCTGCTGGCGGGGGCGCTCGGCTCGCTCATCACGGTGTGGGTCACGTTCGTGCCCTGCTTCTTGTGGATCTTCTTGGGGGCGCCGTACATCGAGGCGCTGCGCGGCAATCGCGCGCTGGGCGCGGCACTGTCTGCGATCACGGCGGCCGTCGTCGGAGTGATCCTCAACCTCTCGCTCTGGTTCGGCGCACACGTCATTTTCCGCCACGTCACCGAGCAGCAGCTGGGCCCACTGCACCTGCTCAGGCCCGAGCTGACCAGCCTCGATCCCGCGGCAGCCGTGCTCTCGCTACTTTCCTTGCTCGCCCTCTTTCGCTTCAAGCTCGGGCTACCCAAGACCCTCGCCGGGAGCGCGGCGCTGGGCATTGCCTGGCGCTTGCTGCACGGCTAAGCACGGGGCTCGTCTCGCGTAGGAGCCATCATGCGTTACATCGTCATGCACAAAGTCGACGCCGTCATGGAAGCCGGCGGTCCCCCCGACCAGTCCATCATCGACGACATGGGCAAGCTGGTGCAGGGCAGCTTGAAAGAAGGCGTGTTCCTCAACGGCGCCGGCCTGCACGGCAGCAAAAAGCGCGTGCGGCTCGAGCACAGCGGCGGCGAATTCAAGCTCTCGCACGGCCCTTACCAGGGCAAGAACGAGCTCGTCGCTGCTTTCACCATGATCAGCGCGCCTTCGCTAGAGGCCGCCGTAAGCCACGCCAAAACGCTCGCCCGCAGCCTGGGTGACGTCGAAATCGAGGTCGGCCCCGTCGTCGAGCCGTGGGATCTCGGCATCATGCCCAAGCCGGAAGGCAAGCTCCCCGAGCGCTTCTTGCTGCTCACCAAAGCCACGTCGCAAGACGAGCTGGGCGGCACCTCCGCCAAGCACGCCGCCGCCGTCAAAAAGCTTTCGGAGAGCTTCGACAACGACGGCTCCGTGCTGGCCGCCGACAGCCTGGCGCCGAGCAAAAATGGCTGGCGCAGCGCCCCTGCCGCGCCCGGCAAGCGCAGCTGGGTCGACGGCCCCTTCGCCGAATCCAAAGAGCTCATCGCCGGCTTCTCGCTGCTTTCGCTGCCCGGCAAGGCCGAGGTGCTGCGCTGGGCCGACCGCTACGGCGACATCTTGGTGCAGTGCGAGGTGGACGTGCTCGAGGTGAACGAGCCATGACTAGCGCCGTGACCGCAAGGCCGCGCGCCGTGCCCAGCTTTCAGAAAAGAAAAATGTCCGGCTCTCGCCCCGTCAAACGTCCCCAGAAATCATGAGCGATTTCGTATTTTTGCTGCGCAGCGCGGAGGCCGACTACCAACAGGCCATGGGCACGCCCGAGCGCGCCCAAAAGAGCCTCGAAACGTGGATGGCCTGGATTGCCGACCTCGAAGCCAAAGGTCAGCTCAAGAACCCGGGCATCCCGCTCGAGCGCAGCGGCAAGCTGGTCAGCGGCAAAGAGCTGACCGTCAGCGACGGCCCTTTCGCCGAAGCAAAAGACATCGTGCTCGGCTTCGTCGTCATCACCGCGCACGATCTGAACGAAGCGATCGCGATCGCCAAGACGTGTCCGATTGCGGTGGGGGGCGGCGCGGTGGAGGTCCGGCCAGTGATGCAAGGCCCGATGTGACGACTCGCGGCTAAAATTGTCCGGCGACACCTCCGCCGCGCGTCGATCGAGCCAAGGAGACGAACCATGACCCAGCGATCGATCGTGACGTACACCCAAGTTTCAGCGGACGGATTCTTTGCCGACCCCGAAGGCGGTTTGGATTGGGTCGTATCGGACCCCGAAGTGCATGCCCGGGCCGTGCAGGGCATGCCGCACACCGACTTGATGCTCTTCGGCCGCAAAACCTACGAAATGTTCGCGGGTTTCTGGCCCAACGCGCTCGAGAACCTCGAACAGGCCGGCCCTCATGGCTCGCGGAAGCGCGACCCGGCGTTCGCGGCCATGGCGCACTGGCTGAACGATACGAAGAAGCTCGTTGCCTCACGCAGCCTGCCGCGAGCCCACTGGAGCAACAGCGAGCTGTGCCGCGACTTCGACGCGGCCAAGGTTCGGCAGCTCAAACAAAGCTCCGGCAAGGGCATCCTCGTCTTCGGTAGCAGCTCCGTCGTGTCACAGCTCGCCGAATGGGGCGTGGTCGACGAGTACCGCTTCTTGGTGTGCCCGGTCCTGCTCGGCAAGGGGCGAACCTTGCTCGGAAACACGTCGCAGCGCCTGGCCCTCGAGCTGGTGGAGTCGCAGTCGTTTCCGAGCGGCAACGTGCTGCTCAGCTACCGGCCCCGGCGCTAAGCTGTGGCCGTGAGCGTCGAAGAGCACCTGTTTCGCCGTGAATCCGGGCGGCTGGTGGCAACGCTCACGCGCCTGTTCGGCGTGCACAACTTGCAGCTGGCAGAAGACGTTGCCCAGCACGCCTTCTGCCGCGCGCTCGAGCTGTGGAAGGTGCACGGAGTCCCCGAAAACCCCTCCGCCTGGCTGCTCGCGACCGCCAAGCATCGCGCGCTCGACCTGCTCCGGCGCGAGCGCACGGCGCGCGTGTTTGCGCCGGAGCTATCGCGCCGGCTCGAGAGCGAGGCCGAGCTGAGCGGCGCGATCGACGACGCCTTTCAGCCTGCCGCCATGCGCGACGAGCAACTCTGCATGATGTTCTCGTGCTGCCACCCGGGCTTGCCGGCGCCCGCGCAGCTGGCGCTGGTGCTCAACATCTTATGCGGCTTTGGTGCGCACGAAATCGCGGCGTCGCTCTTGACGGGGCGGGCAGCGATCGAAAAGCGCATCGTGCGCGGCAAACGCCTGCTCGCCAGCAAACAGCAGCTGTTCAATTTGAGCGACGCGGAGCTACCGGCGCGCCTGGCCACCGTGCAGCGCGCGCTGTACCTGCTGTTCAACGAGGGCTATCACGGCGCCTCACGTGCCCAAACCGTGCGGCCCGAGCTGTGCGAAGAGGCGCTCAGACTCGCAGGATTACTGGCCGACTACGGCCTTACGGCGACGCCCAGCACCCTGGCGCTGGCCGCGCTGATGAGCCTGAACGCCGCCCGGCTGCCAGCGCGAGTCGACGCAGCCGGCGACTTGTGCGCGCTAGCCGAGCAAGACCGACTGCGCTGGGATCGCCGCCTGCTCGAGCAGGGGCTTTCGTTCTTCGAGCGCGCCAGCCTCGGTAACGAGCTCAGCCCGTACCATGTAGAAGCAGCGATCGCAGTGGCACACGCCAGCGCACCGAGCTTCGAACAGACAGCGTGGCCCGTGATCGTCGAGCTGTACGATCGGTTGCTGCGCATCGCGCCGTCGCCGGTGGTGGCGTTGAATCGCGCCGTAGCCATCGCCGAGCGAGACGGACCCGAGCGAGGCCTGGCGGAGCTACGCGCGATTTCGGACGCAAAGCGACTGCGCGGCTATCTGTTTTACCCGGCGGCATTGGGTGAGCTCGAGCTACGGCTCGGCCACCACGCCGCGGCGCGCGAGCACTTTGCCGCGGCGCTGGCCCTCTGCAACGGCGACTCTGAACGGCGTTTCTTGCAAAAACGTCTGGCCGCTTGCGCTCACTGAGCTGGTGCAGAAACGACCGGCGGCGCGGGCGGGTGCAAGGTGTCGTGAAAGTCGAAGCTGTACGCCAAAATCGCGTAAAGCAGCGACTGCACCAGCCCACCGCGATCGATGGGCATATCGCGCTCGTAGGCCAAGTGTAGCTCGAAGGCATCGTAGCGACCGATCAGCTCCCCCGTCACGTCCACCTCGCTCGGCCGGACAGCGTTCGACGCCTCGCGATCCGTGAAGAACGTGCCGTCGGCGCCCAGCGCGACATGGTGGTGCCACAGCGCCAGCTCGGTATGTAGCGCGTAGCGAAACAGCGCGCGACCGGAGTTGTCGGGCCGCGCCGCGTAAGAAGGGTTCACGGCAAACCAGCCGAGCGTCGCGTAACCTGAAACGTCTCCATCCGCCAGGCTATCCGCCAAACCTGGTGACAACGCCGCAGCCGAGTAGAGCAAACGAGCGCGCACGTCGACGTACAACTGCTGGTAGTTGTCGCCTCGTCCGTCTACCGGGCGGTCGTTTTCGACGCGCGCCCCGAGCTCCCCATCGAAGCCGCGCGTGAGGCTGCTGGTCGACGTCAACCCGCCGATCAGGTCGAGCTCGCTGGGCACGAAAATACCGGCGCCCTTGCGCTGCCGGTCGGTGAGCATGTTCACGTCGATCGGGATCGACAAGAGCCGCCCCAGTAGGTCCACATCGAGGTGCAACGCGTAGCGAAACAGCGCGAGCCCCGAGTTGTTGGGCCGCGCCGCATACGTCGGGTTGTAGAGCGACGCACCCAGCATGCCGCTGCCGGAGATGTTGAGCTCCTGCTCGCCGCCGCCCACCTGCCCACCGTGCGCGCTGCCTTGCTTGTCGAGCGCCAACGCCGAGCCGGACCAGCCAAAACCGCAAACGCCAACGCCAACCAGGCAACCAAGCGCCAGACGCGCAGCTCGAATCACGGCACGCCCCACTAGCACATAGCCGTGCGGGCGGGCTATGTTCCGAGCCTCATGCTGCGGAGAGCGACGCCGGCCGATTCGCCTCAGCTCGTGCACGTGCTCTCTCGCGCTTTCGAGGCCGATCCGCTGTATCGATTCTTGGTGCGGCCGGGCCCGGGGCGCGACGCGCGACTGGCCGGGCTGTTCGAGCTCATCCTGCGGCATTTGTCGGACGATTGGCGCGAGGTCTTCACCACCGCCAACACCGACGGGGTAGCGCTTTGGTTGCGGCCAGGCATGCAAAAGGTGCCCGCGCTGCGTCAAGCCTTGCTGCTGCCGGCTTTTGCGCGCGTGCTCGGGGTGCGAGCGATGCCGCCCGGCCTGCGCATCATGGCCCACATGGATGCGCTGCACGCTCGCTACGCGCCTGAGCCGCACTTCTATCTCTCCATCCTCGGCGTCGACCCCGCGCGTCAAGGTCAGGGCCTGGGGCGCGAGCTGCTGAGCCCGATGCTCGAGCGCTGCGATCGCGAGCGCCGCCGCATTTACCTGGAGACAGCGCAGCCCAAGAACGTGCCCTACTACGAGCGGCACGGCTTTCGCGTCTTGGCCGAGACGCAGCACGTCGAATTCCCGACGCTCTTCAGTATGGCGCGCGACCCGGCTTAGCGCGCCGCGAGCGCGCGCATGTCGGGCACCTCGAGCACGCGCTTGGGCGCCCCGTAGCGCACCGCATTGATCATGGCGCGAGCCACGTCCGCCAAGGTCATGCCGGGGAAAACGAGGTTGAACAGCGGGTACAGCACCTTGATCAGCCAGTAGCCGCCCTTGACCCGCTTTTGTCCGGGCGTCGGCTTCATGAGCGAGGGCCGAAAGTTGTACACGCCCTTGAAGGGCAAGCGCATCAGCGCGTTTTCGGCCTTACCCTTCACACGCGCCCACATTACCTTGCCCTGCTCGGAGCTGTCCGTGTGGGCGCCGGACACGTGCACGAAGGTCATGCCCGGATTCAGGCGAGCGAGCGTGGTCGCGAAGGCGAGCGGCGTGTCGTACGTGACCACCGTGTAGTCCGCCTCCGTCATGCCCACCGAGCTGATGCCGGCGCAATAGAAGCAGGCGTCGTAACCGCTCAGCTCGGACTCGACGGCGCTCAGATCCCGAAAGTCCGGCACGCTCAGTTCTTTCAGCTTGGGGTGACTGCGCTCGCTCGGGCGGCGCGACACCGACAGCACGCTCTCGACCGCGGGATTCTCCAGGCATTCGAGCAGCACGCCCTCGCCCACCATGCCGGTCGCGCCCGTCAAAATCACCTTCATGGCTGGGACTATCGAGCGCCCGCCCAGCCATCGCAAGCCCCGCTCCTTCGTTCGCGTCAGGCGCCCCAGCCCGGCAGCTTCGCGGCTTGCTTCACCCACTTGGCGAGCTGCGCCTCGTCCAGCTCGTCCGACTCGTGGATGTCGAGGTAGCGCACATTCTTCTGCTTGCTCTCGCCTGGCGGCATCGGCTGGAGCGAAGCGCCGTGGAAGAACGCGAGCTTGATGTAGCGTGTGTAGCAGTGCACGCCCAAGAACCAGCCCTGGCCTTGCACGCCGTAAAACGGTGAGTTCCATTTCACCGCCTTGTTCACGCTCGGCAAGCTGCGCGTGATGAGCGCGTCGACGCGTTCGCCCATGTCGCGCTTCCAGCCCGGCATGGCCGCGATGTACGCCTGCACGGGGGCATTGCCGTCGCCTTTGGCGATTTGCGGATTGCCCCCGGAGAGCAGCTTTGCGGGCGCCTTCTCGATAGTCGTCTTTTTGACGGACGCTTTCTTCGAAGCCGCCTTCTTCTTCATGGCCACATCCTACGTATTCAGGGCCGGAATGGCCATGGGCGCCACCGCCACAGGAGCCGCCTGAAGGCGACGCCATAGCACGTACGAGACCGCCCACAGCACCAGCGTCCCCGCGGCCCAGCCCCACGCCTGCGCGCCGTCTCCCACCGCTAGGTGAGCCAGCACCGCCGAGCCCAGGTCGAAACAGAAGCCGGCGTACACCCACTCCTTCACGCGCGCCGGCACGGGTGCGAGCAGCAGCACCACACCGAGCAGCTTGGCCCACGACAGCTCCACGCGGAAGTAGTCGGGGAAGCCCAGGTGCGAGAACGCTGCTGCGACCTGCGGCAGCTTCAGCTGCGCGTACGCCGTAAAACCTATTTGCAGGCAGAACAGCGCGGTGACGACCCAAAAACCAACCACGGTACCTTTTGAATGCTTCATGACTACCCCCAGCTCGGCATCGGCACGTCGAGTAACTTGGCGTAGTCGGCGTGCAGCTCTTGCCAGCCTTGGATCTGCAGGGCGGCGGGGCCCACGGTGCGCCCGAGCGGTTGATCGCTGAGCAGGCTGTTCATGACGTCCAGACAGACGTGCCAGCCCGCGGCGCCCATCGAGATGAAGTTCTTGTTGATGTTGTGCCACAGCGTGAGGCGCGTGCCGCCGTCGAGCGGCTCTAGCTGCCAGCGCATTTCACCGCCGCCCCAGTTGTATTCGAGCAGCTTGGGAGCTTCGGCGCGCGTCACTTTCGTTTCAGAGACCGTGGGTTTTGGCGCGCCGACCGTGGTGAGCTTCACCGTCGCCCCCGCGGTGCCGAGGCTCGCATCCGCGTCGAAAGGTGCCCACTGCCGCAGGTGCTCCGGATCCGTGATCGCGCGCCACACTTTTTCGGGTGGGTGCTTCAGCTCGCGCGTGAGCACGAGGGTCCAGTTCTCTCCGTCTTTGTCGATACGCGCTCCGCGGGCGGGGCCGGGAACGTAGCGCTGGCTTTGGCTCATTTCTTCTTCCTTGGTTTGCGTTTCAGGGGCTTGGGCTCCTCGGCGTCATCCATCCGATCCAGATGGCGCTCGAGAGCGTCGACGTGGGCGGACCAAAATCGACGAAACTGGTCCAGCCAGGCGTCCACCTCTCGAAGAGGCTCCGGCCTCAAGCGGTAGAGGCGCCGCTGCGCGTCCACCGTTGCTTCGACGAAGCCGGCGTCTCGCAGCACGCGCAGGTGCTTCGAGACGGTTGGCTGCGGCATGCGCAGCTGCCGCTCAATCTCGCCCACCGATTGCTCGGACGAGACGAGCAACGTGAGGATTGCCCGGCGGCTGGGCTCCGCGATGATTTCGAACGCTGACTCCACGCCCCGTATATGCGCCACCAGACATATACTCGTCAAGGCATACAAAGAAAAAAGCGCCCGCGAGGCCCAAAAAGCCTGCGGGCGCCCGTCCGTCGAGCGCCCTACTTCGTCAACACGATGTGGGTGGCGAGCTCGGACGCCACGTGCTGCGTGCACTTGTAGCCAAGCGCCACGGTGTCGACTCCTTGGAACAGGTGCTCCCCTTGCCCCAACAGCACGGGTGAGATGGCGACGTGCAGCTCGTCGAGCAAGCCCGCACGCAGGTATTGGCGAATCGTGTCGGCGCCGCCGCCCACGCGCACGTCTTTGCCCTGCGCGGCTTCTTTCGCACGCTCGAGCGCCTCGTGAATGCCCCCCGTAACAAAGTGAAATGTGGTGCCACCGGCCATCGTGAGGGACTCGCGCGCGTGGTGCGTGAGCACGAAGACCGGGCAGTGGTACGGCGGGTTCTCGCCCCACCACCCCTTCCAGCCGTCCTGGGGCCAAGGTCCGCGGCTCGGCGTGAACATGTTGCGGCCCATGATCCAGGCGCCCAGGTTCTCGAAGCTGCGCGCCGCAAACTCATCGTCGACCCCACCGCGAGCAGGCTTGCCGGCCATCAAGTCTTCGGCAACGTCGGCGTGCATCTTCTGGAAAGTCTTGGTGCCCAGCACCCACTCGTGCAGAGCCATCCCCCCGATACCCAAGGGGTTTTCGAGCGCCTGGCTCGGACCGGCCCCGTAACCATCGAGGGAGATGCTGTAGGCGTTGACGCGAAGCTTCGACATGAATGAGTGCCCTTTTCTACTCACGCGACGAACGAGCCGGCGTCAGATCGACACGCGACCGCGACCCCACGCCACAAAAAGCGCGAGCCCCGCGAGCACGAAGTTGAACGGCGTATTCGCGCCCTCTCCGCGCGAGAAATGAAACAGGGCCGCCCCCAGCATGAGCGCCACGACGCCGAGCGCGGCCAGCGCCGCTAGTCGAGGCTTGATGCGCGTTGCGGTCGGCAACAAGACGCCCAGCCCGCCGAGCGTGTCGAAGGCAGCCGTCATGTAGAGAAAGCCCGGCGACACCTGCCCCATCCACGGAAACTTCGCGGCTAGCGTCGGGATCGGCGTCGTCAGCTTCCAAATGCCCGTACCCACCAGCGTGAGCGCCAGCAGCGCTTGCACGATCCACAGCGCAATCAGGAGGCTTTTCGACATGGTTTGGGCCACAGTCTTAGGGGCTCCTTCGCGTACAGGCAATTCGGATGACGAAACCACGCCCCTACTACGATCGAGACTTCTGGGAAGACCTGTGGTCGAAGACGCTCCGCGAGCACGCCGAGAAGGTCAAAAGCCGCCCACCCAATGCGCATCTCACCGCGGAGGCGCAAAAGCTCGCACCGGGCCGCGCGCTCGACGCCGGCTGCGGGCACGGCGCCGAGTCGCTCTGGCTCGCAGCACAGGGCTGGCGGGTGACGGGCGTCGACTTTTCGGAAGCGGCGCTCAGGCACGCGCGCTCCATGGCCGACGCTGCCGGCCTTGCCCCGCGTGTCGACTTCGTTCGCGGCGATTTGACGACGTGGGCGCCAGAACCGAGCGCTTTCGATCTGGTGATTTCGCTCCATGTTCACGTCCCTGGCTCCGTCGAAGAAGCGGTGCAGCGCCTGGCCAGCGGTGTCGCACCGAGCGGTGTGCTGCTGCTCGTTGGCCACCAGCCCATCGATCCCACTACCGGCGCCGAGACGATCGCGGCCGGGCAGACGCAGGTTTCGCTCGCCGCAGCGCGCGCCGCCTTACCGACGAACGAATGGACATTCATCGTCGCTGAAGAGCGATCGCGCAGCACCGGCGGGGGCGTCGATGCGGTGATCGGGGCGAAACGTCGAGGCGCGGGCGAGTGAGCATGCACAGGCTCGAGACACTTCGCATCGTCAACGGCGATTTCGCCGACGCTCGCGTCCTTGCGCTGCTGCGTGAGCACCTCGGCGGCATGCACGGCTGCTCGCCCCCCGGTACCGTCTACGCCCTGGACACGACAGCGCTCCAAGCGCCCGAAATCTCGTTCTTCACCGCGTGGCAAGGTGAAGAGCTACTCGGCTGCGGCGCGCTCAAGCACCTCGATGCATCGTGGGGCGAGCTCAAGTCGATGCGCACCGCTGCCGCGCATCTGCGCCGAGGCGTTGCGGCCCAGCTGCTGGAGCATTTGCTGCGCGTCGCGCGCGGGCGCGGCTACGCGCGCGTCTCGCTGGAAACCGGCTCCGGACCCGCCTTCGAGCCGGCGCTGGCTCTTTACCGAAAATATGGCTTCGAAAATGGCGAGCCGTTCGGCGACTACCAGCCGAGCGCCTTCAACCAATTTCTCCATCTGCCACTGAAATAGCCTCAGACCAGGTGCTCGGCGCGCAGCTCGTCCATGCGTCGCGCCCATTCGCGGGGCCCGCCTTCTTGGATCTCGCGGATGATTTTCCGCGATGGGGCGTCGAGCTTCTTGGCGTCAGGAACCCAGCGTGAGCCCCACGCGCCGATTTGCACGACGATCGGCAAGAGCGCGATGCCTTTTTCGGTGAGCGAGTAGATGGCCTTCTGCTTGTGGGTAGGATCGTCGGCTTTCGTCAGTAAGCCTTGCTCGACGAGGCGCGCCAAGCGATCGGCCAGGATGTTCGACGAGATGTGCTCGTCCGACTGCAACAGCTCGCGGAAGTGGCGCTTGCCCGCGAACATCATGTCGCGAAGCACCAGTAGCGTCCACGTGTCGCCAAAGATCTCGAGCGAGAGGTTGATCGGGCAGTACGAGCGCGGCTCAGTGGCGGCCATGAGTTACTGCTTGCAATTTACAACCAGTCTCCTACTCTGACAACTGGTTGCGAAACGCAACCACAACTAGGAAGCTAAAATGTCGCTAAATACCTACTCCGGCAGCTGCCATTGCGGCGCCATCCGCTTCGAAGCCGACCTCGATCTCGACGAAGGCTCGAACCGCTGCAACTGCTCCTACTGCGCCAAGGTTCGCGCTTGGTTCACCTTTGCCAAAGGTCCCGAGCGCTTTCGCCTGCTCGACGGCGCTGGAGTCTCCGAATACCGCTGGACGCCGCCCGGCGACGACGAGCCCCACCTGACCTTCACCTTCTGCCGCACTTGCGGCGTCCGTACGTTCGCGAAAGGCCACCTCGAGCACCTCGGCGGCACCTTCCACGCCATCTCGGTGCCCGCGCTCGATTTGTCGCCCGAGCAGCGCGCCAAAATTCCCGTGCGTTACATCAACGGCCGCGACCGCCGCTACGACGAAGCCCCTGCTTACCCCGAAGCGATTTGAGTGAGCGGGTCGGTTTCTTGGGGGTAGAGGCCTGGTTACGGGCTGCCCAGCTGGGCAGCCCCAACAGGAACACGGCCTCCCCAATTAAGAGTTTAGAAACGGGGCCTTAGAAGAACCAGCGACCGACGTTCATGCGGCGAAGGAAGGCTGCACCCCACGCGACGAGGAGCAGCACGACGGCCAGCCCAGCAAAGCCGGCGTCGCGCGTGAGCATGAGTGCGATCACCGAGCCCACGCCGGCCAAGAGTGAGAAACGAGCCGCGTGGGTGAGCTTCGAGGTAGCACGGCCTTGAACCTGCGAGAGGGGTGGGCGCTCATGGGCGGCGTCCCACTCGGCGCGAGTCACGTCGAGGGCCGCGAAGAGCGTCTCCCACTCCCGCGGCCAGGGCAGCGATCTTCCGGCGGCGAGAACCTTGTCTGCAAACGCCGCTTCCAGCTCGGCGTCGTCTTCAGGGTCACTCACCTCCTTCGCCGCCTCGAGCTCCTCTCGCGAGAACAGCCGGTCTTCCCAGGGTTTTGGCTCGCCTTCCACGCGACACCAGGAGCCATCCGCAAACTCGATGCGTCGCTGACACGCGCCGTTTTCGAAATGCGCCACGCCGACGACGCTGGCCGTCGTTTGGACGATGATTTCAATCACTTGCCCGGAGATACGCCGCGATAGCGCGGCCGCAGAAGCCGCTCCATCCGCGACGCCTGGTAGCACCAGCTCGGTCCATTGCCCAACGCGGTAGACAAGGCAGGGCCCTTCGACCTCTGGGCGAAAGTCTGCCGGAAGCTCTCCCCGAAAGTACAGCGCGCTCCAGCTCCCCATCCCGCGTCATTCTACACCTCGACGCCTTCGAGTCTCCACGCTCGTGCCAGGCGGTCACGGCAATTCTCCCCGATGACGTCGGTGTGCCCGACGATGAGGCGCTGTGCCGGTCGTTCCAGCATGGCTTGGATGGAGCGGGCGGCTGCCGCTTTGTCCGGAATCTTCTTTTTGACGTCGTAGGGGACGCGCACCTGGCCGTAGAAACCGAGCAAACGCGCGGCAAAGCGCATGCTCCAGTGATCCTTGGCGTTGGGGCAAAGCACGATGTCGGCGCCGAGCAAGGTTTGCGTGGGGCGATGATAAAGCACCGTCTCGTCGAGGAACGGCACGCCTGCGAGCGGCAACGCTTCGAATTCAGGAAGCTGCTCGCCGAGCTGCGCGAGGTCGGCGCTCAGCTTGAGGTCCTTGTTCCTGGCCAGCGCCGAGGCGGGGCCCACGACGGTTGCCTCCGGGAACTGCGCGGCAGCCGCGGGCGTTCCCAGGTGATGAAAGCAGTTCGGCACCACCAGCCAACGCACTTGGCCCAAGGCGCGTAGCTGCTCGGCCATTCCAGCGGCCACAGGCGCGGGGCTGTGTAGCATCAAGCTGCCATCGTCGAGACGCAACACCGTGGTGTGCACGCGCTGGCGCACCCCGCTGAACCACACGGGGCGCTCGAAGGTCCAGATCTTGTTCGCTACCACCGCCCTCAGCTCGCTATGAGTCATCCGCCCTACCACCTCCTGGCGCACCCTAGCGCTGAACGCCCAGAGAGTCTCTCCCTACGGAACGCGTTTAGCAGGCCCCCGACGTCGGCGTCAGCTCAAGCCGTCAGCGCTGCGACCGCCGTGGCCGCTACCGATCAGAATACGGGGCAGGCGCCCCAGAACGCCGCGTCCCATGTCGACTTCGACGCCAAGGAAAGTGAAGAAGTCATGCGAAGCGTCAATCGCCTACCCATTGTCGATAGGGCTTGCCACGAGCGCTGCTCCTTCGCGGTCGACTACGACGGAAAGCATTGGCTCGTGGACGTCGCTTACGATCGGTCGCCGCGCTACGCCGCTGCGTACCAGCGCTACCTCGACAATAGAGGCCCCGAGCCCGCGTGCCCCTGAGTCTCAGGCGCCGGTCGTCTCGTCGTTGAGCTCGAGCTCGAGCAATTGCTCGACGGTTTGGCGACGGCGAATCAGCTTGAGCTTGCCGTCGTCGACCAGGACTTCTGGTGGGAGCGGGCGTGAGTTGTAGTTACTACCCATGCTGGCGCCGTAGGCACCGGCGTCGTGGAACACCATCAGATCGCCGACGAAGGCTTCGGGCAGCAGACGCGGGAGCACGTCGGCCTGGGCGTTTTGAGTGAACACATCGCCCGACTCGCAGAGCGGCCCCGCGACGACCGTGGCACGGCGCGGGCGCTCGTTCACGTCGCCGTGGCGCGAGAGCAGCGACAGCTCATGGTACGCGCCATACATGGCGGGCCGCACCAAGTCGTTGAAGCCGGCATCCACCAGCGTGAAGTGGTTGCCGCCCACGTTCTTGGTCGCGCGCACCTCGGCAATGAGCACGCCCGCCTGCGCGGTCAAATAGCGGCCCGGCTCGATCTCGAGCTCGACGGGGTGGCCGAGGTGCTGCTCGATTTGCTGGCGCGCGCTGTGCCAGTGCTCGTAGTACGCATTGACGTCGACCGGCGCGCTCGCGCGGTCGTAAGGGATGGAGAGCCCTCCGCCGCCGGAAACAGCGCCGAGATCGCGATCCGCGCGCTTGACGAGGTCGACCATGGCGTAACAGACCTGCTTCAGGTGCTCGATGTCCGCGCCGGAGCCCACGTGCACGTGCAGACCGATCAGCTCGAGCGCGTAGCGGTCGACGCGTTCGAGAGCCGCCGTGAGCTGCTCATGCCAGATGCCGTGCTTGCTGCTCTCTCCGCCCGTATTCACCTTCTTGCTGTGCCCGTGCCCGAACCCCGGGTTGATGCGCAGCCAAACCGGGTGCCCCGGCGAGCGCTCACCGAGCTGCGTGAGCATGTCTTCCGACCCTGCATTCACCGGCACTCGCGTCTGCACCACACGCTCGAGCGCATCGCGCGTCAACACGTCCGCCGTGAACACGATCTCGGACGAATGCCGGCCGATGCTGAAGCCCGCAACCAACGCCCGCTCCAGCTCGCCGCGCGACACGCAATCGACAGCCGCGCCACCGGCTCGAAAGAGCCGCTGTACGTGCACGTTGGGGCAAGCCTTTTGTGCAAAGCGAACCGTGTCGAACGCCGCGAGGCTCGCCAGCTGCCGCCGAAATACCGCGGCGTCGTACACGTAGGCGGGAGTGCCAAAACGCTCGGCCACTTCGAGCAAGGTTTCACGGGTCAGCGTCGTCAAAGCCTCGGCGTCATAGCACGAGGCGGTGTTAACCTCCCGGCTCATCGATGACCGTCAAACGCATGGACAACATTGGCATCGTGGTGGAGTCGCTCGACACCGCCATCGCCTTTTTTCTGGAGCTGGGCCTCGAGCTGGAGGGGCGAGGCACCATCGAAGGCGAATGGGCGGGCCGCGTCACTGGCCTGAGCGACCAGCGCGTCGAGATAGCCATGATGCGAACGCCGGACGGTCATAGCCGCCTCGAGCTCTCCCGATTCCTCGCGCCACCCGTCGTCGCCGATCACCGCACGGCCCCGGTGAACGCGCTCGGTTACCTACGCGTCATGTTCGCGGTCGACGACCTCGAAAAGACCCTCGAGCGGCTCCGCCAGCACGGCGCCGAGCTCGTCGGGGAGGTGGTGCGGTACCAAAACGCTTACTTGCTCTGCTACATTCGGGGGCCCGAGGGGTTGCTCATCGGACTCGCTCAAGAGCTCTCCTAGATGGGCTGCCCAGGGCGCGCCCCCGGGTGTCCAACGCGCCGCGCACGCCGCCATTGCGCGGCTCTTCGCCTCTGAGCCGACCACTCACCCCCTGTGATCCGCATGGCGCCCTCACTCATTCGCCCGGGGCGCCTTCTTCGGCTTCGCGGCGGTACGCGCGCCGGCCTTTGCCGGACGCTTGGGATGCACCGTCTCGTGTCGCGCGCACATCGTGACGAAGCGCTCGATACGTTGGCCGCGCGTCTCCGGTTTTTTCGCGGTCTGCACGCGATAGAGGATGGCGTACCGGTTGGCGCTGTCGAGCGTCTCGAAGAACGCCTTTGCACGCGCATTTCGCGCGAGGGCGGCGGCGAGGTCCGTTGGCACGGTCGACGTCCGAGCGCCGTCGTAGGCCTGCTTCCAACGGCCGTCGCGTTTGGCGCGCTCGACCTCCGCCAGGCCCGGAGCGCGCATGGTCCCGGTGGCAATCAGCGCCTCGGCCTTCGCGCGGTTGATCTTCGACCAGGGGCTGTTTGCCTTTCGCGGACTGAAGCGCTGAAGCCACGCCCCTGCATCGAGAGCGCGTTTTTGGCTGTCGATCCAGCCCCACGCGAGCGCGGCATCGAGGGCCTCGGCGTACGTGATGGCCTTTTTCGCGCCCTTCTTGGGGATGCGCAGCAAGACGCCGTGCGAGCGCTCGTGGTTGGCCTCGAGCCACGCGCACCAGTCCGCCGCGCAAGAGAGCTCGAGAATCGGCTCCTGGGTCCCCTTCTCGGAAGAGCGATTTCGCTTCATCCGAAGCTCTTACCATCGAACTTTCGAACTTCGAGCGCGTCGACGTCCTGATCCGCGACTTCCGCGATCAGATCGGTTCGACACCCGCAGCCTACGCGCGCCGGTGCGAGGCAGCCCAGGCCTCGGACCCGGCAGGATTGCGCTAAGTCGCCAAGCGAAGCGCCGCGCGTACGCCCGCTTCGAGGACGGCGTCGGACTCGGCTCGATCGGGGGTCGCGCGCGCGAGCTGCAGCGTCCCAGCCAGCAGCCCCAAAAAGGCTGCCGCGTCCGCGCGAGAGACGGGCTTGCCTCGCCGTAGCGACAACCCTTCGGCAAGCACGCTCAGGCTGGGGGCATTGTGGGATGCGAACGTCTGACGCGTGGCGCGGGGATGTCGCGCGACCTCGGAAGCCAAGGCCGCGATGGGACATCCCGTTCCCGACGCTTCGCGGTGCTCGGGACTCAGGTAGGCGCGAATGGCCAACTCCAGGTCGCGTTCGCGGAGGGCCCGCTCGAACCGCTCGTTTCGGACCTCGAATGACCGGACGAGAGCTTCGCGGAGCAGCGCCTCTTTCGACTTGAAGTGAGTGTAGAACGTGCCGACGGTCAAGCCGGCCTTGGCCATGATCTTCGCGAGGCCCACCGCGGCGATGCCCTGCTCGCAGAACAAGCGCGACGCGGCGTTCAAGATCCGCTCGCGTGTCTCATCGTTGTGTTCCGGGGCGTATCGCATGCCTTTTTTGAACGAATGGGGCGGCGCCCACTTGCGCTTCGTCTATGGCAGTATAACCATACTACTATCAAAAGCAAGGCGGCGCGGCCGCTCGGCAGAAGGACGTCATGAGCCCAATCCAAGTCGCAACGGTCGGTAGCGCAAACAATCGGGTGGCCCTCGTAACAGGCGCCTCCTCCGGCATTGGCTTGGCGACCGCGCAGGCCCTGGCCAAGGCCGGTTACCGCGTGTTCGGCACCAGCCGCAAGCCCGTCGCCCCTGCCCCAGGTGTCACGATGCTGACTTGCGACGTGACGGATCAAGCCTCCGTGGAGGCCCTCATTGCGAACGTCGTGCAACAGGCCGGCCGTATCGACCTGGTAGTCAACAACGCCGGCCTCGGCCTTCTCGGTGGCGCAGAAGAGTCTTCCATCGTCCAGGCGCAGCGCCTGTACGAGGTCAATTTCTTTGGCGTTGCCCGTGTCGTCAACGCCGTATTGCCGATCATGCGCGCGCAAAAGAGCGGACGGATCGTCAACATGAGCTCGATCCTCGGCCTGATCCCCGCGCCGTTCAACGCCTTCTACGCGTCGACCAAGCACGCCCTCGAGGGCTATTCAGAGTCGCTCGATCATGAGGTGCGCGCTCTCGGCATACGCGTGGTGCTCGTGCAACCCGGTGTGACGCGAACGTCGTTCGAAGAAAACCTGACCCGGGCCGATCACCCGCTGCAAGCCTATGCTTCCGAACGGGCACGTAGCGAAGAGCTCATGCGCAAATGGGTCGAAGAAGGCGACGCGCCGCAAGTCGTAGCCGACATGGTGGTGAAGGCCGCCACGGCCAGAAAGCCGAAGCTGCGCTATTCCGCAGGCAAGCAAGCGCGTCAGACACGCTTCCTGCGTCGCTTCATGCCCGAATGGCTGGTCGACAGGGCGCTGCGCAAGTTCAACGGCCTGCCCGCCTAGCCGCGTCGCGGAGTCGGCTGCTGCGCGCTGGGCGCGCTTCTCGTAGAATCCCGCGCCATGGGCCTGCTCACCTTCGGTCTCAACGTGACTTTGGACGGGTGTATCGATCACACCCAGGGCATCGCAGACGACGAGCTGCACGACTACTGGACCCAGCTCATGGATCAGAGCGGAGCGATGCTCTTCGGGCGCAACACCTACGAGCTGATGGAGGGAGCCTGGCCTGCGGTCGCGCGCGACGAAAAGGCGCCGCGCGCGATGCGCGAGTGGGCACAGAAGCTCGAGGCGAAAGCCAAGTACGTGGTGTCGACTTCGCGCAGCGACTTCCCCTGGCAAAACACGATCAAGGTGGAGGGTGACCTCCGCGAGGCGATCTCGGCGCTGAAAGCGAAGACCGAGCGGGGCGTCCTCGTCGGAGCGCCCCAGCTCGCCGCGGCGCTCGAGGAGCTGGGGCTCATCGACGAGTACCGCATCGTCCTTCACCCCGTCGTCAGTGGCCGCGGGCCGACCCTATTTCATGGCCTGTCGAGCGCACGACAGCTCGAGCTCCTCTCGACGCACCGGCTCAAGTCCGGCGTGCAGGCGCTGCACTTCCGCCGCAAAGCGGGATGAGCGTGCTCCCCTCCGTGAACCTGCCCGAGACTTCGCCTCCCCGAGGGCGGGGTCCATGTGGCATGTAAGGGCGGCCGATGCCGCTCGTGTACCTACCAAACGAGGAGTCCCTCTTCCTCTGGGGCACCGAACCCGCGCCGCGCGCCCTGACGGCGCTCGGCCAGGGCGGCGAACCGTGGTCGGCGACACTCGTCACCCCTGAAGGCCTCCGCGACACAGCAGGCGTCAAGCTTCAGCTTTTCGACGCCATGGCCAGGCTCGCGGTCGTGCCGGCCGCCGACCTCGAGAGCCTGCCCGCATCGGTGGCGACATGGGTCTTGGCCAGCAAGCTCGCGATGGACCTCGTCGCCCGGGAACGAGCGGTGCCGACGATCTCGCGGCGTGGCGGACGCATCGAGGCGCGCTGGGCCGCGGCGCTCGCGGCCAGCGAGGATGCGGCGAAGGTCGCGGCGCTCGCCAAGAGCATGCCCCCTGCGGCGCACGCCGTGCCGGTGGCGGGCGATAGGTCCGGTGCAGTCTGGGCCCCCGATGCGCTCTTGCGGGCCTACCTCGACGCCGTCGTCGACACGCTGGTGCGCACCGCTCGCGGAGGCCCGTCGCTCAACGGCTCGCGCGCCCCAGAGCGCGCTTCGACGCCCGCCTCACGTGCGAAGACGGCGCGAGCGGCGCCCGATGCCTGGGCCGAACGCTGGCGCACCGCACTCGCCGGTGGCCAGCGTACCTTCGACACCGACGGCTTCGCGGAGCGCTCGGTGGTGGACGAGCTCGCGCGGTGGAGTGAGCCTGCCCTCGGCGCACGTGACCGCCTGCGCGCATGCTTTCGTCTCGAGCTGCCGGTGGACGACGGCGAGCCGTTCGTGTTGCGATTCCTGCTGCAGTCGCCCGACGATCCGAGCCTGCTCGTTCCTGCCTCCGACGTATGGAAGACGAAGGGACGCAGCCTCGAGAAGCTCGGGCGCGCGTTTCGCGATCCGCAGGAGTCTCTGCTCGAGGCGCTCGGACGCGCCTCGCGGCTCTTTCCTGCGCTCGCGGGCTCGCTCGAGGAAGCGCGTCCGGAAGCCGTCGAGCTCGATCCTGCCACCGCGTGGACGTTCCTCGGCGATGGCGCCGCTCTGCTCGCAGAGGCGGGCTTCGGCGTCATCGTGCCCGGCGAGCTCACAGCCGCTGGCCAGCGGCGTCTCCGTCTGCGCATGCGCGTGGGTGGCAACGGCAAGAAAGTCGCCGGTGTCGTCACCGGCACGGCCGGGCTCGCGCTCGACGAGCTTCTTCGAGTGGAATGGGAGGCAGTCATTGGCGACGAGCCTTTGACAACGCGCGAGCTCGCCGCGCTCGCGAAGCAGAAGGCGCCGCTCGTCCAGTTTCGCGGCGCGTGGGTCGCGATCGATCCGCGCGAGCTTGGCGACATCCAGAGGCGCCTCGCCGATGGCGCGTCGAAGCTGACCACGCGCGAGGCGATCCAGGCTGTGCTCGCGGGCGAGGCGCGACAGGGTGGGATGTCGATCGCGGTCACCGCATCGGGCGTCGTGGCCGAGCTGGTGGAGCGCCTTCGAAACGGAGGCACCAAAGAGCTTGGCGCTCCTCACTCGCTCCTGGCGACGCTTCGTCCCTATCAACAACGCGGGCTCAACTGGCTCGTCACCATGGGCTCGCTCGGTCTCGGGGCGTGCCTCGCCGACGACATGGGCCTCGGCAAGACGATGCAGCTCCTCGCGTTCCTCCTGCGTCGAAAGGACGAGGCGCGCCGTGATGAGCGGCCGGCGCTGCTCATCGCACCCACCTCGGTGGTCGGAAACTGGGAACGAGAGGTCGAGCGCTTCGCGCCGTCACTCGAGGTCGTCCGTCACTACGGTGCAGCGCGCGCGAGGTCGGCGAGCGAGATCCCGAAGAAGCCCGGCACGCTGGTCGTGACCACGTACGGCCTGTTGCGCCGGGACGCCGAGCTCTTGTCGAGCATCGACTGGTCCGTGGCCGCGCTCGACGAAGCGCAGAACATCAAGAACGCCTCCTCGGCGACCGCGCGCGCTGCCCGTGCTCTGCGGGCGAGTCATCGCTTCGCGCTCACTGGTACGCCCGTCGAAAACCGCCTCGCCGAGCTGTGGTCGATCCTGGAGTTCGCGAACCCGGGCTTGCTCGGCCCGCTCGAGGCGTTTCGCCGGGACTTCGCACTGCCCATCGAGCGCTACGGCAACGACGACGCGGCGGCGCGCCTACGCCGCATCGTCGGGCCGTTCATCCTGCGCCGCCTCAAGAGCGACCCGAACATCATCCAAGATCTCCCGGCGAAGAACGAGATGAAGGTCGTCTGCACGCTCACGCGCGAGCAAGCCACGCTCTACAAGGCGGTGGTCGATGAAGAGCTACGGCGCATCGAGTCCTCGGACGGCATCGAGCGACGCGGGCGAGTGCTCGCGCTGCTCCTGTTCACGAAGCAGATCTGCAACCACCCGGCGCAGTACCTCGGTGAGCGCGGCCCACTGCCGAAGCGGTCGGGAAAGCTGGCACGCACGACGGAAATGCTCGAAGAAGCCGTGGCGGCGGGCGACAAGGCGCTGGTCTTCACCCAGTTCCGCGAGATGGGCGACAAGCTCGTCGAGCACTTCGCCGCGAACCTCGGCTGCGAGGTCGCGTTCCTGCACGGCGGCACGCCGAAAAAGGCGCGCGACGAGATGGTCCGCCGCTTCCAGGAGGAGCCGCACGGCCCGCGCATTTTCGTGCTCTCCGTGAAGGCGGGCGGCACCGGCCTCAATCTCACGGCGGCGAGCCACGTTTTCCACTTCGACCGCTGGTGGAACCCCGCCGTCGAAGACCAGGCTACCGACCGCGCCTATCGCATTGGCCAGAGGCGCGCAGTCCAGGTCCACAAGCTGGTCTGCGCTGGCACCGTCGAGGAGAAGATCGACCGCCTGCTCGAGCAGAAGCGCGACCTCGCATCGAAGGTCATCGGCGCCGGCGAGCAGTGGATCACCGAGCTCGACGGTCGTGCTCTACGCGACCTCTTCGCGCTGTCCGAAGGAGCCGTGGCAGACGGGGATGACGACGACGCTGGTGCCTCCGCACCGCTGAAATCGCGCACCAAGGCACGCTCGGCGCGGGCTCGCGGCGAGGTGCGTTCATGAGTCGCCGGAACCGCTTCGGCTGGTATGAGTCCGCGCCGAAGAAACCACCGCCGGAGCGTGGCATCCGCATGAAGAAGGCTGGCACCACTTGGTGGGGCCAGCGGTGGCTCGAGGCGCTGGAGAACGTTCTGCGCGGCGACTCCGCGCGGCTTGCGCGCGGACGAACCTACGCACGCGCCGGGCGCACACACGACCTCGTCGTCAAAGGCGGCAAGGTCACGGCCAGCGTCACCGGCTCGCGGGCGACGCCGTACAAGATCACGATCGAGCTGACCGAGCTCAGCGCACCCGCTTGGAAGAAGGCCATCGACGGGCTCGCGAAGAAGGCACAGTTCTCGGCCGAGCTTCTGGCCGGGCAGATGCCGCAAACGATCGACGAGGTCTTCGTAGAGGCGGGCGTGAGCCTGTTCCCCAAGCAGCGCGCGGATCTCAAGACGAGCTGCTCGTGCCCGGACTGGGGAGACCCTTGCAAGCACGTCGCAGCCACGCACTACGTGCTCGGCGAGGCGCTCGATCGCGACCCGTTCCTGCTCTGCGAGCTGCGCGGAAGAACCAAGGACCAGGTGCTCGACGCGCTCCGCGCCGCACGTGGCGGCGCCGACGAGGCGCCGGCGAAGAGGGCGCGCGAGTCCGATGCCACACCCGAGGACGCGACGTTCGACGTCCCGACCGTGAAGCTCGGCAAGCTGAAGGCCGGTGAGTACGACGAGCCGCGTGAGCCGCTGCCGGCCTTGCACTTCAGCTTCGACGAGCCCGTCACCCACGGCGCCGTGCTGCGGCAACTCGGAGCGCCGACGGCCTGGGAGAGTGATGCGAGTCCGGCCGACGTCCTCGCGCCCCTCGTACGCGCCGCCGCGGAGACGGCGCGCCGCATCGCCCTGGCCGAGCCGACCGACGCCGACGAGCAAGCGCCTGCGCCGACACCAGCGCGTGGCCGCGGCCGTGGAAAGAGCGCGGCGAAACGACGGGGCGCTGATTGAACGCGCCTAGGCCTCGAATGACTCCTACGATGCCGCCCCAACGGGCGCCGTAGGACTTGATTCACTATCCAAGGCACGGATGGGATTGCCAAGTCCGAGACGGAGCGCATCGAATCTTTGCGGCTTACGAACACCTTGCGAGCGATCCGAACGGACGCCTTCGCATCTACTGGAACCGGCTCTCGTGGCCCTAGACGTCAAAGCCCCGAAGCTGTTTGCTTCGAGGCTCTTCGTTGCTCCCCAACAGCTCCTCAAACAAGAACTTCTCGACCTGCATCGTCGTGGATTTTGCTATCGCTAAAGGACAGCGCGAGGCGGGGAGAGCCCGCGCCCGGCCGAGCGGGCTTGAACGCGCGGCGGAGCGGCTGCGCCAGCTGGATAGCGGCGCGGTTGCTTCACGCACCGCCATCGCGCGTCGCGAGAGGCTTTCGCGAGCGCGCGTGACGCAGCTTCTGAAACGCCTCGAACGGATCGCTGGCCGGAGAACGCCGCAACTGGCTAGGAACTTTCCGACGCTGCCTGTGTCTGGTCCTCGCGATGCGACTCTACCTGGCGGCTACCTGCGTTTGGGTGCTCGGTGCGTGTGGCACCACGCGATCGGCCCCAGCCCCCGCGCCTTGCTCCGGGTTTCGTAGTGCCGAAGGACCATACGCGACGCTCCAGGCGTCGTTCACTGCAGTTCCGTCACCCGTCCAGCTGGAGGCCGAGCGCGACGTCATCTCCCTCGGCGAAACGCCAGACATCATGGTCCATGCCGATGCACCCAACCCAACGGGGGGCTACTACGACACATCCGAGTTCGCGGTCATCAATCCAGACGGCACTGAGAACGGTGGGCCCTGCGACGCTGTCCGCCGACCGCATGGGTCGCGAGGCTTCGCCGTTCTTAACTTCGAGTGTCACCCCTTCACGCAGATCGGCGTGTACACGATCAGGTTCGAGCCGGCCAGCAGCGGGCTGCCCGGAGATGCGGTCGACCTCCGTCTGCGCGTCGTGGATGCGGCACCCAAGACGCCTTCTGCCCCGGCGGGTTGGCAAACGGTGAACCTGACAAGCAGACCGCCGCAGTTGGATTGCTACAACTACGGAGACTCCTACGTGGTGGCCCTCGATCACGGAGCACTCGTGACGGGGCCAGGCCTGCAAAAAGCGAATCTCCCCGCGCCGCTCGCCAGCCGAATGTCGGAAGACCACGCACGCACCGTCAAATACGTGTTCGAAGCCGACGACGGCTGGATCGTGATGTTCGACCACGGAGAGTTTGGCGGCGGAATCGAATGGTTTGCGCGGGCAGGCGGCCAACCACGCTCAGTCTTCGTTGGACCACACGACCAAGACGAATTCGTGCCCCAGAACGTGAACCGCGCCCTAGCAGCTGACGGGGTAATCTACGTGCTTCAGGGCATCTCCCACATGGGCACGAGCGAAGGCCAGCTCGCCAAGATTTGGCGCGAACACGACCACTTCACGAGCCACGTGATCGCTCGATACGCTTCGGAACCAGTCGATTGGATTCGTCACAATGACGGGACCTGGCTCATTGCAACCTGGACCGCGATCTGGGAAACGCACGAAGGTGCACGAAGCAACCTCGTAGCCCACCTGCCCGACATCATCTCCTACCCGACGTCATTGGTGAACGCTGCTGATGGCACCCTCTTCGTGGGCACACGCGGTGGCGTTGTCCGCCTTTCGCCAACGTGGCCCGACGCGCCGCGATACGCGGCTGACTTCCTATGGAAGCCCGGCAGCCCAAGGCGCGACTGCCACGCAGTCAGCGATGCGACAGAATGACGCCTCTCGTCATTCTTGAGTTCTTTCTACCGTCGCGGGTTGGTCTCTACCGACCCCGAGTGACTTCGAACATTTGCTCCCCAAGCGATCGATTTCTCGAACCTGGAAATACCAGTCCGAGCCGACACCGTCCCGTTCAACGCCCAGACCTCCACCTTCGGCAGGATGTCACGCTCACGGCCGAGCCGAGGCGTTCCAGAGGCGATGCGAAGCGAAGGGCCATCGAGGGCGGCACTGGCCCGGAAGCGGGCGTTTCCCGGGCATGGATAACGAAATCTCTCGGGCCATCGCGGCGGTAGATCTCGACGTCAGGGATCCAGGCTATTCTTTGCATTATGAGCGACCCGCTCACCGCCAGTGACTTCTGGCCCCTCATCCTGAAGCTTCCTCACGACGAGCGCGTCCGATTGGCCGAGCTAGCTTTGCGAGCCGCTTCCAATGACCCCGCGGCGGCTACCTACGCCGCCACCCCCCCTGCCGCAGACGAATTCTCGTCGGACGAGGAGCCGCTCGCGTGGGAAGCCGATGGCTGGGAGGAGTTCAGTGCTCCGGGGTGAAATCCGCTGGTACACGTTCGCGCTCCCGGACAAGCGGCGGCCGGTGCTCTTGCTCTCGCGCGACTCCGTCCTTTCGAGCCTGAACGAAGTCATCGTGGTCCCGGCCACGCGCACCATACGCGGAATCCAAACTGAGGTCGTGCTGACCGAAGAGGACGGCATGCCGACCGCGTGCGCTCAACTTCGACCATGTGGCACTCGCTAAAAAGGACCGACTCGGGCCGACGTTGGCTACCTTGAAGCAAGACCGCTGGGGCGACGTCGAGCAGGCTTTGCTCCTCGCCTGCGGCTTCGGCGCCGCGCGTTGAGCAAAGCTATTATGCCAGCCGTCAAGCCTCACCGCCTGAACGTCATTGGCGACTTCTACGTGGTCGACGATTGCTGCACAGCGTGCGGCGTTCCCGATACCGAAGCGCCTGGGCTCTTCGCGTACGACCCATCGGGTCACTGTTACGTCGCCAGGCAACCCGTGCAGCCGGCGGAGCTGGACCAGATGCTGAACGCAATCCGCGCTCAGGAGCTAGCCTGCATTCGGTACCGCGGCGTCGACAAGACAGTCGTGCGTGCTCTGGCCGAAGCCCACGAGCTGGCCCAGTGGGACGGCGCGGTCGTCGGCGCCGAGTGACCAGCCTGCAGGGTTGCCCAGAATCCCGACTCTGCCGCGGCGTTCGAATTGCCCGAACGCATTCAGCAGGAATACCAGAACCCCGGGCTTTCACATCGAGGCTCTTCCTTGCTCCCCAAGCATTTCGATTTCTCGAGCCTGGAAATACGCGACCGCTTCCGGGGCGAGCAGGTCTCAATAGGCCGCCCTTCCCGCAACGTGAGCGTCTTTCCTCTCGCCAGGTGCGCGCCCAACGTCTACACCGAAACGATGAAAGCAGCGGTCAATCACCGATACGGTCCGCCCGAGGTGGTTCAGATCACCGAAGTGCCGAAACCGACTCCGGCGGACCACGAGGTTTTGGTCAAGGTTCGCGTGACGACCGTCACTGCCGCCGACTGGCGGTTGCGCTCGGCCACCGTGCCACCTGGGTTTGGTCCGCTCGTTCGCCTGGCATTCGGGATCACCGGACCGCGCAAACACGTTCTCGGCTCCGAGCTCGCCGGCGAAGTCGAAGCAATCGGTAAAGCCGTTACTCGATTCAAGGTGGGCGACAGGGTGTTCGCTTTCTGCACCCTTGGGTGCCACGCGGAGTACCGATCGGTTCGCGAGAAAGATGCGATCGTTCACATACCCTCGAAGCTCAGCTTCGAAGAGGCGGCGCCGCTTTCGTTCGGCGGCGCCACTGCACTCTTCTACCTCCGCGACCAGGGGCGGGTTCAGCCGAGCGAGAAGGTTTTGATCAACGGGGCGTCCGGCGGCGTCGGGTCAGCCGCGGTTCAGCTCGCTCGACATTTCGGCGCCGAGGTCACCGCCGTTTGCAGCGGGGCCAACGCACCAATGGTGCGCTCCCTCGGCGCGGAACACGTCGTCGACTACTCGAAGGAAGACTTTCGTGCTTCTGGAAGGAAGTTCGACATCATTCTCGATACCGTGGGCAACTTGACGTTCGCGAGCTCGGAAAGAGCGCTCGCACCCGGTGGCCGTTTCCTCATGGTGGTAGGCGGCTTGGGCCAGACTATTTCGGCCGCGATTCGACCGACCAGGTCGGGCAAGAAAATCCTCGGTGGCGTCGCTCCAGAACGCGCCGAGGACCTACGACTACTCGCCGAGCTGGCCGAGGCAGGCAAATTCAAGGCAGCGGTTGACCGGATCTTTCCTTTCGACCGCATCGTCGATGCGCACGCGCTCGTTGACTCGCGTCGCAAAAAAGGAAACGTCGTCGTCACTCTTGCTTGAGGCGCGTACGTCGGGTCGACTCGATCCTTCGGCCGCTCCCTGCAAAGCAAGCCCTGCGAAGTGAGAAGAGCCGGCCCCCAATGCCAAAACACCGAAGCCCCGAGGGCGTTTGCCTCGAGGCTTCTTTGCTCCCCAACAGCTCCTCAAACAAGAACTTCGCCAGCTGCGTCGTTTTGGATTTTGGTGTCGCTAGAAGACAGCGCGCGGCGGCGAGAGCCCGTGCACAGCAGAGCGGGCTTGAACGCGCGGCGGAGTGGCAGCGGCAGCTGGACTGCGGTGCCGTAGCCTCACGTGCCGCTATTGCTCGTCGCGAGGGGCTTTCGCGGGCGCGTGTCACCCAGCTGTTGAAGCGTCTGGCAGGCACGCTCGACGGGAAACGTCGAGCCTCGGCGGGCTAGCTACCCGCGCTCTCCTGGATGAGGCGAACGAGCGTGTCTCTCGACTCGCGCGGGGCCTTGGGTCGAGTAACCACGTGGTACTCAACGTCTGGGACGCCTTCTAGCCGCACCCCAACGAGACCGCGCGGCACGGGGCAGAAGTCGTTCACTACGGCTATCCCCAGGCCATAGCGAGCAAACTGGACCATGAGCTCCCAGCCGGTGGCCTCTACCGCGACCGACCAGATGGCCCCAGCGGCCGAGAGCGCCTGCGAGAGCATCATCCGGTGCGGGCTCCCTTCGGGCGCGACGACGATGCTTTCGCTGTCTAGATCGGCAGGCATGACCTTTCGCCGCTTCGACAGCCGATGCCCCTGTGGCAACAACACGACCTGCCCAACGCGACGCAGCATGTGGCAATCGAGGTCGGTAGGCGTGCTCGACAACACGGCCACGCCAACGTCCGCACGAGCCTCTCGAACGGCGCGCGTGGCGTCCGGCCCCGTCATCGAGACCGCCCGTAGCGGCCAGCGGTGCTTTGGGAATCGCCTGATGGCCGAGCCCAACAGATAGAGGAACGCGCCCTGGCCAGACGCAAGGACGACGGGACCGCGGCTGTCCTCACCGCGAAGCTCGGCAAGAACATCGCCGCCACGAGCCTGGACTTCTCGACCGAAAGCTGCCAGCCGCCGACCTTCCGCCGAGAGGACCAACGCTCGACCGTCACGCCTGTAGAGGGTTGCGCCGACCTCTTCCGAAAGCTTGCGAATTTGCGCATGGAGCGCCGGCTGCGTGATGTGCAGAGCTTCAGCGGCCCGAGTGAAATTCAGGTAATCGGCGAAGACGACGAAGGAGAAGAGCCAGTCGTAGTTCACCGAACCACTATAACTCACGGTGATAGTCAGTCAAAACTGGCGAGTTCCCCGTGATAGTCACGCCGGGTACCTTCAGAAGGCGAGAAAGAAACATGACCGACATTCTGAAGAACGAACGATTCGCCGCCGCCTACGAGCAACTCGGCAAAGTCTCCCTCAACCCGAGACGCCACACGGCGCCGGACGCCCGCACACACTCCGACGCGGTCGCAAGGATGGCTGTGCGACTGGCACTCGCCAACGGCTGCCATCCAGTCGAAGTTGCGCTCCTGACTGACCTCGGCCACGCGCACGACATCGGCAAGATCACGGGCACGGCTCAACCAGCACGTTCTCTCGACGTCCTGACCGACTGCGGCGTGTCAGAGCGAACCCTCCTTGGTCTCGTGAAGTGGCACGACACGAGCCTGCCATGGCACCGCTCAACGCTTCGCGGCGAGGGGCCGTCCGACAAGGCCTGGCGGCGACTGGCCAACGAGGTTGATGTTCGGCTGCTATGCCTCTTCATGGTGGCCGACCGTGTCGACGCACCCGGGGGTTGGCGCCGTAACGCCCCGACAACCTGGTTCCTATCCGAAGCAAAAGCGCGAGGGTTGGTGAACGACCTCGTCCTCGACGTCGAAGATCACCCGAGCGAAACCTGCGCCGGCGCGGCCCTCGTGATGCAAGATGATGGTGGCCCAGCAGTCCTAGTCATCCGAACCCGGGGCGACGGTTGGGAGCTGCCCAAGGGTGGCATCGAGTGGGACGAGCTTCCCAACGAGGCCGCGCTTCGCGAGCTCGGCGAGGAGACGGCAGCCTCGGGAAGCCTCGACGCGGTGCGAGAGCTCGGACAGATCGAGTATTTCCTCGGGGCGGGACGTGAGCGACGGCTGAAAAAGGTCCGCTACTACTTGGTCCGCGCGCCCGGTAAACCTGCGCTCGGCCACCTGCCGAAGCGAACACGCGAACGACGATGGCTGCGTCCTCAAGAAGTGGACGACGTTCCGCTGGTGAACGAGAGCCTTCGCCCGCTGCTGCGAGCAGCCCTCGAGGATTCAGGGAATGGCTGAACTGGCGACCAACCGCGATCTGTATTGCTTCATCGCTGACCTGGTGAGGGATCGAGCGGGGTGCAGTCTCACGCTCCAGGGATACCTCGAGACCCTGCGTCGGCTCGGCTCATGCCTGAGCGACCGCGATGCCGTTTCGGTGCCAGACTTCGCGAGGCTCCTGAGCACCGCGTTCGAACCTGGGCCCTCCGCTGACCATTCGCGCTCGGCGGCAAGTGCCGGCTATCCTGCGTGGGAGCGGCGCATCGCCGAACAGATTCGCGATCTCGACGAGATGCGAGAGGCCGGCACCCTCGAGCACGAGCACCGCTATTTGGGCATCGACGCCCCGCGCGGTGGGCGTTGGTATAACTTCGACCCGTGCACCTACCTCGAGTGCGCGGCAGCGGGAACCTTCGGCGGGTGGCAAGAAGGCGATGATACTGGGCGATCGTATGTCCCCGGTCCGGTCGCCGTTCTCGATGCCGCCGGTGCGATCACCTCAGTGGACCCGCGCGACATCGAAAACCCGCTGGTGGCGCTGAGGCCGATCACCTGGGAGATGTTTGCCGACTTCCTGAATGCGGGGCAGTGGTACGAATAGCGGCGGTCAGTCGTCGCCCCAGCCCGAGATGAACGAGTTCGGCACCGCATCGGTCAGCCACACGCCGTTCGGTGTCACGAGGAAGACGTGCCCTGCGGCTCGCATCGCCCGAGCGTCCACCCGCAGAATGACGGGTCGCCCCCGTCGACCGCCCACGGCGCGCGCAGTCGCTTCGTCTGGCGAAAGATGGACGTGGTGGCGCTGCATCCGCTGCAGGCCCTTTTCCCGAATGGACGGCAGAAGGCGCCCGATTGTTCCGTGGTAGAGCACATCGGGCGGCTCGGCTGCCTCATATCCCAGGTCTACCGCCGTCGAGTGCCCCTGGTTCGCTCGGATGCGCTGCCCGTCGTCGGACAGCGCGAAACGCTGCTTGGGGCTAGTCGCCACAATCTCGGCAAGCTCGGTCCGTGAGAGATGGCGGCCATGCTGCGCAAACGCATCGAGCAACACGTCGACATCGACCCAGCCACTTGAATCCAGCGCGATCCCTACCGCAGCGGGTTCGTGTCTGAGCACGAAGCTCAGGAACTTGCTGGCGTCCGTTCGGAGCTTCTCGTCCATAGCGTCTCGCCTAGCGCTGCAGACTACGGGAACGGCGACCAGAGGCCAACGAACAGCAACGGGGTTGTCGCCAACCCCGGTCCCAGGCAATGTCAGCGCCGTGGATTGGCTGAAGCTCGAGGTGGAGGCAGAGCCCCGGTCGCTGACATGGGACGGCGACGGGCTCGTTGACTGGGTCGGTGGGGGCCTCGGTACAATCTGGATGGGTCCGTGACTCGGGCACACGTCAACTATGCGTACGACTTCGACGGGACCACCGCCCTGCCCGAGAGCGACTGGGCGATCATCTACAAGCAGCTCGGCACGAAAGCGCTATTGCTGGAGGCCGGCAAGGTGGTGCGCGAGCTAAACCGCAGCTTCTATCAGGCGCATGTCTACACCTATCCTGCCTGCCTGCTGCGCGCGCCGGACGGGCGCGTTCTCGTGGCTCACTGCCCCGATGAATACAACCGAATCGAGCTCGAGGACGCCAGCACGGGGGAGCGGTTAACCGCATCGACAACCCGAAAGCCCGAAGATTTCTTCCATTCGCGCCTGCAGCCGAGCCCGGACGGAAAGTGGCTACTCAGCGCCGGCTGGGTCTGGCACCCGTTCGACGCGCTCGTCTGGTTCGACGTAGCGGCGGCTTTGGCCGATGGGAACACCCTTGATCGGTTCATGCATCAAACGACCCACAGCCGACACGTCGGCTTCGTGGAGGAGTCCTCCGCGAGTTGGCAGGATGAAACGAAGCTCTTGATCAGCGGAGGCTCTGACGAAGAGGATCCGGAAGAAGCCGCACAATTCTCGGGGCCTCGCATCACCGCTAACGGCCTCGCGGTCTACGACGTCACGACAGACACGTTCCTCGCGTCCTGTTCGTTCGGACACCCAGCCGGCAAGACGATGCCGATTGGTCAAACACACGTCGTCACATTCTTCGATCATCCACGTCTGTACAGGGTAGGAGGCGGTGTCCTCGAGCACGAGTGGCCCGAGATCCAGTCCGGCGACGAGACGAGCAGCATTCGCGGCCACTCCCCCAAGCCGTTACCGCCCACGGCGCTAGACCCCAACCGCCGCCGTTTCGCCGTAGCCAACGGCAAGACCATCCACGTAGTCATGATCGCGGACCATGCCTGAGATCCACGAAGCAGCCGAGCGGGGCGACGTCGAAGCCGTTCGCCAGCTTCTGGATACCGGAACCGCAGTCGACCAACTCGACGAGAGCAATGAAAGCGCAATTCACGGCGCCGCCGCCGTCGGCCACGTTGCGGTGGTGCGACTACTCCTGGAGCGCGGGGCCTCCGTCGACCAAACTGACGGCGACGAATTCAGGACTGCTTTGATGGCCGCAGCGAACCATGGCCACTTGGCAACCGTTCAAGTTCTCCTTGATTTCGGCGCCAATCCGAACGCTGCAGACGACTACGAGGAAACGGTGCTCATTCGCGCAGCCGGTGCCGGGCATCTAGAAGTCGTGCGAACCCTGCTCGCCGCTAGCGCGGACCCGCACGTCCGCGGCGAACTGAACCGAACGCACGCAGATGAGGCCGAAGCGAACGGGCACGTCGAGGTGGCGCAATTCCTCCGTGCCTATGAATCTCGGAAGTAGCGAGAGTTTCGCCCAGCCACCCATACTCAGCGCGAGCACCGCGGGCGTTCGTATCGCGTAGTTGACCTTCAGCATACCTGCTCGGGGGCCCTTGACCGGCGTAGATCGACGCTGCGCTCAAACCGTTTCAAGAGCTGCGTTACGCGAGCCCGTGAACGTTCGTACTCGTCGCGCGAGCGCCGCTCGAGAAATGGCCATGCCCGTGGTCCAATTGGCGCCGCCATTCGATGGCTCTCTTCGGGGGAGCTGGCCAGTTTCGTCGGACGCTCGACGGAGCGGCTCGGACCGCGCGCGGGCTCTGCTAACGTCCGGAGCCGCATGGCCATCAAACTAGGCCCGGAGCGCCGGGCGTGGCGCGACAAAAGCTTGTCAACGCGCGTGTTCGTAGAGCGGCAGTGCAAGACGGCTGAAGAACTGCTGAGCTTCCTGCTTCCGCATACCAGTGACCTATTGTACGGCGGCGCCAATCAAGACTGGCTCTTCCGAGGGCAAAGCGACGCCGCGTGGGGGTTGACGCCGAGCGCAATGCGGAAGGGTGAATTGATCAAGTTCACTCCTGGCCAGTTGCACGTATGGGATCTGAAGATGGACGAATCGATGGCGCGCGAAGAATCCGTCGCACACACCTTCAACAGCTTCGCGGCGGGTCTGGGCTTCGAAGCACCCGGCGATCGGCCCGAGCTGCGCGATCATGCTCGCCGATTCCTCCCGAAGAACCGGTCTGGCGCCCAGTTTCCTCCAGTGGCAACGCGTTGGTTCTATGCTTTGGCGCAGCACTACGGAATCCCGACACGTCTCACCGCTGAGCCGGGGTCGCTTGTGTTCCGGATGCCGGCAGACGATCCAACGTTCGCATTCCGCGGCGCAGTGGCGTTAGTGCGCGACTTCTTCGGCCTGGCGCCGTAGCAGCGGCATCGCGTCGTAGCAGCGCGCTACGATCTTGGTTGCGCACGTTGCTATCTGCGCGAAAACGCGTGTGTATTCGGTAGCAACTTATCAGTTTGATCTAGCGCGTCTGCGCGTGGTGCTCTGGATGTCGGAGGTCACGATGTCCAAAACAATGGTTTCCAGAGCAACCACAGAAGAACTGATGCGTCTACGCCCGCGCATCGCGGCCCGGCTAGTAGAAGCCGAGCTGCGCCGCCGCGCCGCACTTCGGGGGATCACACGGCAGAGCCGGAATGCCGCGCGCCGTCCCCGCTGAGCGCTGGCTAGGTGCCGAGCAGATCGCCGATCGGTTGAGCATCAGCCGATCGGCGGCCCACGGCATCATGCGGAAGCTGCCGCGCTTGAAGGTCAATCGCATCGTGCGCGTGAAAGAGCGCGACCTTCAAGCGCTGCTCACGCGTCACGTCCAGCATCCGGCGCACTACACGCCGTTGGCCGCGCTGCGCCCAGAGGATGCAGGCGCGGCAGCCCAGAGGCTCAAGCCGACTAGACCGCGTGTGACGCTGCCTCAGCCGGTGTCGCCGGTGGCAGTGCCGCCGATCCGGCTTACGCGGCCGAGAGTGAGAAAACCGATCCTATTGGGCTGAGCACTGGTATTGTGCCCGCCCATGAGGTTTGCAGACACCGTATCGGATCTGGTGCGTGCGGATGTCGGGCCATCGTGAACACCGAGATCGGCCCATCGTGAACGCTCAAATCGCGGCATCGTGAACACCTGGATCGGGGTCGTGAACGGCCAAATCGGCGTCGTGAACGCCTAAATCGGCCGACGTGAACACCCCGC
>DASZTA010000014.1:0-70725 GCA_035548415.1 Polyangiaceae bacterium | reverse complement strand
CGACCAGGTCGGACTGGTCGCGCGCGACCCGCTTGCGGTAGTTGTCGAACTCGGCCTTCAGCCGCTGGAGGGCGTCGAGGTAGGCGTCGCGCTCGCGCGTCGCCGCGGTCAGCTCGTCCACCTCCTCGTCGGCGTCGGCTTCGGCTTCGGGAGCCGGCGTCGTCGCCGGCTCCTCCTCCGCGGCCTCGACCTGATGGCGGTCGTCCGTCACTCGTCGACGACCTCGTACTCGGCGTCCTCGACGACCTCGTCGTCGCTCGCGGTCGAGCCGCCCGAGCCGCCGCCGTTCCCGCCGCTCTGCTGCTGCGAGGCGTTCGCGTAGAGCGCCTGTGCGGCCTGCGTCCACGCCTCCTGCAGCGCGTCGGTCTTCTGCTTCAGCTCGTCCGGGTCGTTCCCGTCGAGCGCCTGGCGGAGCTCCATGATCCGGCCCTCGACCGTCGACGCGACGCTCGAGTCGAGCTTGTCGCGGTGCTCGGCCAGCGCCTTCTCGGTCTGGTAGGCGAGCGCCTCGGCGGCGTTCTTCGCGTCCACCGTCTCGCGCAGCTTGCGCGCCTCGTCGGCGTGCGACTCCGCCTCGCGGATCATCCGGTCGATCTCGTCCTGCTTGAGACCGGAGCCGCCCTCGATGCGGATCTGCTGCTCGTTGCCGGTGCCCAGGTCCTTGGCCGACACGTTGATGATGCCGTTGGCGTCGATATCGAACGCGACCTCGATCTGAGGCATGCCGCGCGGCGCCGGCGGGATCCCGACCAGCTGGAACTTGCCGAGCGTCTTGTTGTAGAGCGCCATCTCGGACTCGCCCTGCAGGACGTGCACCTCCACCGACGGCTGGTTGTCCTCCGCCGTCGAGAAGACCTCCGCCTTGCGGGTCGGGATCGTCGTGTTGCGCTCGATCAGCTTCGTCATCACGCCACCCTTGGTCTCGATGCCGAGGGAGAGCGGGGTGACGTCGAGCAGGAGGACGTCCTTGACCTCGCCGCGGAGCACACCGCCCTGGATCGCCGCGCCGACGGCGACGACCTCGTCCGGGTTCACGCCCTTGTGCGGCTCCTTGCCGACGACGTCCTTGACCTTCGCCTGCACCGCCGGCATGCGGGTCATGCCGCCGACGAGGACCACGTGGTCGATGTCCGACGCGGACAGGCCGGCATCCGCCAGCGCCTGCTTCGTCGGGCCGACCGTGCGCTCGAGCAGGTCGGCCGTGATCTCCTCGAGCTTCGCCCGGCTGAGCGAGAGGTCGAGGTGCTTCGGGCCTTCGGCGGTCGCGGTGATGAACGGCAGGTTGATCTGCGTCGTCATCGTCGACGACAGCTCGATCTTCGCCTTCTCCGCGGCCTCGTACAGCCGCTGGAGCGCCATCCGGTCCTGCGTGAGGTCGATGCCCTGGTCGCGCAGGAACTCGGCGACCATCCAGTCGACGATCGCCTTGTCGAAGTTGTCGCCGCCGAGGTGGTTGTCGCCGTTCGTCGACTTCACCTCGAAGACGCCCTCGCCGAGCTCGAGCACCGACACGTCGAAGGTGCCGCCACCGAGGTCGAACACGAGGATCGTCTGGTCGTGGCCCTCCTTGTCGAGGCCGTACGCGAGCGCGGCCGCGGTCGGCTCGTTGATGATGCGCTTCACGTCGAGGCCGGCGATCTTGCCGGCGTCCTTCGTGGCCTGGCGCTGGGCGTCGTTGAAGTACGCGGGCACCGTGATGACCGCTTCGGTCACCTTCTCGCCCAGGTAGTCTTCGGCTGCCTTCTTCAGCTTCTGCAGGACCTTCGCCGAAACTTCCGGCGGGGCCATGGCCTTGCCGCGCGCCTCGATCCAAGCGTCGCCGTTGGGACCCTTGGTGACCTTGTACGGCACGCGCGAAGCCTCTTGCGAGCCTTCCTCGAACCGACGGCCGATGAAGCGCTTTGCCGAGTAGATGGTGTTCTCGGGGTTGGTCACCGCCTGGCGCTTGGCAATCTGACCGACGAGGACCTCGCCCTTGTCATCCCAGGCAACGACGGACGGCGTGGTGCGCGCGCCCTCTTCGTTGACGATGACCTTGGCTTCTTTGCCTTCCATCACCGAAACGACGCTGTTCGTCGTTCCGAGGTCGATACCGATAATCTTGCCCATGGCGTACTCCTCAACTCCTGCCGGGTAGCCCGGCTCTGGTCCCGGCCGCCGCCCCTCTTGAAGAGCGTGCGCCACGGAAAACCAAACTCTTTGTCGGCTCGGGCTTCGTTCCCGATTGACCGACGCGCGGCAACATAATCACGTCGATCGGGCGGTCAAGAGACGTGCCAGCACGAAAATTTCTCCCCGGATTTCGCGTTTTTGCTTGACCATTCTGCGGCCGCGGTTAGTGTCCCGGCCTCCTTTCTCCCCGGGGCTGTAGCTCAGCTGGGAGAGCGCTGCGTTCGCAATGCAGAGGTCAGGGGTTCGATCCCCCTCAGCTCCACTAGACGGCGGTTCTTCGGAACCGCCGTCGTCGTTTTGTCCCGAGGGTTGAAAAGGGGGATGCCCACATGCCCACCCCCGCGTGGGCTGTGCCCGCGCGCCCCTCCCAGGTGTCGTGCTCGCCTGCGGCTGCGCGCGCCACGGGTGGGGGAAGTTGCCGATGCGGACCCGGGCGGCGCTGCGCGTCGCGGCGGCGCGGGCGTACAGATAGCCGCCACCCGAACGAAGCCATCGGGGCGGCTCCTGATGGCTTCGTTCAGCCTGGTGCGCGAGAGGTTGGCGTTTGCCATGGCAGTGGAGTTGAGTAGTTGGGCGACTGAGCTCAGGAGCCGTCGATAGTGGCGGCTCGGAAGACATCCTCCCTTTGGCGCGCTTGCGTCCTTCGCGGTGGCAGCAGTACGTTTCTAGCGCGCGAATCGCTGCGCGGAGGTGGCTATGTCAGAGGAGAGGTGGACGGCCGTCGATGGGTATTTTGCCGAGGTGCTCGTGGGTGATGAGCCAGCGCTGGCTGCGGCCCTCTCGGCGAATGCGGCAGCGGGCCTACCGGCGCACGACGTTTCCCCGGTACAGGGCAAGTTGCTGCATCTGTTGGCGAAGATTCAGGGCGCTCGGCAGATTCTCGAGATCGGTACATTGGGAGGCTACAGCACGATTTGGTTGGCCAGGGCCTTGCCCGTCGGGGGTCGCGTCACGTCACTCGAGATCGACGCGGCGCGGGCGGAGGTTGCGAAGTCGAACCTGGAGAGGTGCGGTTTGACAGGCGTGGTCGACGTGCGGGTCGGCCCTGCTCTGGAGACGCTGGCTCGCCTGAAGAGCGAGAACGCCGGGCCGTTCGATCTGATTTTCATCGATGCCGACAAGCCGAACAACCCGCACTACCTGGAGTGGGCCGTCGAGCTCTCGCGTCCGGGGACGGTCATCGTTGGCGACAACGTGGTGCGCGGCGGAGCAGTCTCCGACAGTCGTTCAGACGACCCCCATGTCGTCGGTGTGCGTGCGTTTGTAAACGCCCTGGGTCGGCACCCGCGCCTAAGCGCGACGGCCCTTCAAACGGTCGGCGTCAAGGGCTACGACGGGTTCGCGCTAGCTGTCGTGCTGCCTTCTTGAGGCGCACCAGCAGTCCACGAAGACTGCTTCAATCTGCCGGTTGCCCCCGCGAGCACCGGTCGCCGGTGCCGCTCGCGGACGAGACTCCGGGCTGGGCTGCCGTTCAGGTCCAGGGCTTGCCGGCGATTCAGTTCGAGTAGCGCGGGCCAAGTCATGTAAGCTGCGGCCCGCATGCGGCATTGGCTTTGGGCGGCGCTTGGCCTGTGTGGGTGTACCAACATCATTTTCCCTGCGCCGGTGCCGATGCGGGCCGTGGACTACCCGGCAAAAAAGGAGCCAGCAAAGTGTCTGGTCGTGTTCTTGCCAGGCATGGGGGACGAGGCCGAAGACTTTTCTAAAAATGGCCTCGTGCAAGAGGTGCTGCACCGAGGCCTCTCGATCGACGTGGTCGCGGCCAACGCCACGTTCGGCTATTACACGCGCGGCATTTTTTCGGAGCGTCTGGCGACGGACGTGATGGCGCCTCGCACGACCCGCGGCTACGAGCAGGTATGGCTCATCGGTAACTCGATGGGCGGCTTCGGCACGCTGTTCTACTCGCGCCAGCACACGACCGAAATCACGGGGGTGCTCGCGCTGTCTCCTTACTTGGGCGAAGACGATCTGATCGACGAAATTTACGCGGCGGGCGGCCTTCACCAATGGAAAGCGCCGGCGCGCGTCGAGAAGATGACCGACGACAATTACCAGCGCGAGCTGATGCGCTGGCTGCAAGCGGTCACGAGCGGCAAGGAGCCGTCGCCCAACCTGTACTTGGGCTTCGGCGACAAAGACAAGCTGCGCCGCGCCGACGAGCTACTTGCCGCCGTGGTACCGGCCGACCACCTCTACCGCGATCCAGGAGCCCACGAATGGGATTCGTGGCATCGCTTGCTGACCAAATTCCTCGACCAGGGGCCGCTCGCAAGCAGCTGCAGAGCTGAAGCGCCACCTGCCACGCCCTAGCTACGGTTCGTCCGCAGCCGTGGGAAAGTTGGCGGACATGGGGCGCCCAAAGGTGGGGCATGTCCAGTCTTGGTGCCGACCGTCGTTCAGGTGGCAAACGAGCCGTAAGCGACGGCGTTCGGCTTTTTGACCCGGGTGGGGGTCGCGGAGCCGCGCAGGCTGAGGCGGCGGCTCTCGGAATCGACCGCGAAAACCAGGAGCGTGTCGTTGTCTTGGTTGGCGACGAAGAGATGGTGGTTGTCCGCGCTGAGCATGAAATGACGCGGGCCTTGGATGAGGCCGTTGCCGTACTCGTTGGCCACCAGCGTGAGGCGTCCCTGCGCGCCCACACCGAGCACGGCGATGCTCTGACAATCCGGAGTGCGGGTCGTTGCGTAGACGGTTCTGCCGTCGGTCGAGACCTCGAGCTCGGCGGCCGTCATGGTGCCGGTGACCGCTCGCGGCTCCTTGCCGGCTGGAAAGATGGAGAGCGTCTGCGGATCGCGGAGCGTGCCATCGTCGGCAATCTGGTAAGACACGACTTCACCGCTCCAATCGAGAATGACGTAAGCGACGGGCAGGGCGGGGTGGACGACGATGCGACGTGGGCCAGAGGGGGCCGGTAGCAAAACGCTCGGCGCGGCGAGCGCTTGCAGCTTGCCGCGGCCCTCGTCGAACCGGTATTGGGCGACGTGCTCGGAGCCGCGGCACACGACGTACACGAACTTGCCGTTCAGCGATTGCGCCTGGCCGTGCGCATTCTTGCCGGCGATCTGCGAGTCGCTCGGCTCCGAGAGCCGCCCGTCTGCAGCCACCGGAATGACCGCGACGCGGCCCTCGGCGGTGCTGGAGCTGGCGGTGAGCAGTGCCTGACCCGAGCGGGTGAGCTGTACCGAAACCGTGTTGCCCCCACCCGACCACACGTCGTTGATCTTGGTCAGGGCGCCGGTGCTGGGGTCGACGCGGAAAGAGGTGGCGCGGCCCGGCTCGGGCTTGTCGGCGCCGGCTTTCTCACTGATCGCAAACAAGACTTGGCGCCGCTCATCCAGCGCCAAGAAGGTCGGCGACTCCGTCACACCTTCCGTGAGTGCCACCGAAGCGAGCGCTCCACTGCGTTCGTCGAAGGAGAAGGTTTCGAGCGTGGAACCGTAACCGCCCACGAACAGCCAGTGCATGCGCGTCTTTTCGACCATGGTGGCTCTGTGTAGCCGGCGCGGCTGCCATCCATGAAGGAAAATTCCGAATGGTGGCGCTGCGGCTTAGGCGAACGCTTCGGCCAGCAGGCGATACGAGCGCAGACGCGCTTCGGGATCGTGGGTGACCGTCGTGACCATGACCTCGTCGGCCTGCGTGCGTTCGACCAGTGCCTGAATGCGCTGCTGCACTGCGCTGGGCGTGCCGACGATTTGCAAGTCGCGGTAGGCCCGCACCACCGCGCGCTCTTGCTCCGTATAGGGATAGGCCAGCGCTCCTTCTGGTGCTGGGATCTTGCTGGGGCGACCGGAGCGCAGCCGCACCCACGAGAGTTGCATGCTGCTGGCGAGCCGCTCCGCTTCTTCAGCCGTTTCGGCGCAGATGACCGACACCGCCAGGATGGCGCGCGGGGCAGCGAGGTATTCCGACGCTTGGAATTCGCTGCGGTAAGCGAGCATGGGCCGATCCGGTCGGTCCGGACTGAAATGCGCGGCGAACGCGAAGCCCAGGCCCAGCTTGGCCGCGAGCGCGGCGCTGAAATCGCTGCTGCCGAGCAACCACACCGGCGGCAGAGGCACTTCTTCTGGATACGCTGTGACGCCGACGAAAGGGTGGCTGCGCTGCAACCCGACTCCGAAATCGAGCAACTCGGCCAACTGATCTGGAAAATCATTGGCGAGCAACGCTTCGCGCGAACGCCGGAGCGCCAGCGCGGTGACCTGATCCGTACCCGGCGCCCTGCCGATGCCCAGATCGACGCGGCCTGGGTAAAGTGACTCGAGCATCTTGAAAGACTCCGCCACCTGGAGTGGCGGATGGTTGGGCAGCATGACGCCGCCTGAGCCGACCCGCAGCCGCTGGGTGCGCTGTGCGGCGAGCGCGATGAGCGTGGCTGGCGTGGTGCTGGCAATGGCCGGCATGTTGTGATGCTCCGCGTACCAGACGCGCGTGTAACCGAGGCGATCGAGTTCCTCGGCCAATTGGAGGCTGCGCTGAATGGCTTGGCCGCTGCTACTGCCCTGGGCAACGGGCACCAGGTCGAGCGCCGAAAGAGGGATGCGCATGGCTTCAGGGAACGTAAGACCCGCCGGGCGCGCCGAGAAGGGGTGGTGGCCTTGGTGCAAAGCCGGCGGCACGCGCAGCTACGAGCAAATCCCCGAAGAGCGCGGCACCTTCATGAACCTGCCGTGCGTGCCGGCGCCGCCCGCCGCCGACTGAGCGCTGCGAGGCTCGCGAGGCCTGCCAAGAGCAGCACGCTCGGCGCGCTCCCTCGCGACTCGGGTGAGAGGCTACAACCGCCGCTTTCGCCGGCGGCCGCTGGCCGAGCACAACGCGGAGTCGGCTCATCGGAGCAATAGAGGCCGCTCTGGCAGTCTGTCGTCGTGCTGCAGCTCGTGCCTTCGCTGCCCGGTTCGCTGGCGGGGGCGCCCGCTGCGCCGTCCGCTCCGCCAGCTCCTTCGACCACGATCGGATCGCTCACCCCGGTGGTCACCCAAAACGGCGGCTCGTAGCTGCCCTGCGCTGCGGCATCTTTCGCGGTGGCGATGATGAGGTCATACCAGGAGCTCACGCTTCCGTAGACGGGTGAGCCGCAGCTTCGCCCGCCGCGCGATACGACACCGACGACCTTGCCGTCGGCGTCCAGCGCCGGGCCACCCGAGTCGCCCGAGCAAATGCCGGTCTCGCCCAGAAACTCCGTCGACTCGACGCCTTCACCGCAGCGGCCCGGCTCGCACTCGATCTTCAGGCCTTCGCGCTCGATGCGCGTCGCAATCGGCAGGCCGGCGTCGTTTTCGCCGTAGCCCACGGCCGTGTACACCTCGCCGGGCTCCGCCTCACGATCGATGCGCGGCACCGCCGGGCTGGCCAGCGACGCCGGTACGTTCTGGCTCAAGATGAGGAGCGCGATGTCGTAGCCGCAAGTATCGCTGCCGCTGTCCGGCACCCGCACGTCCGTGGCGAAAAACAGGTGGCTGCTGTCGTTGGGTTGCGCGTCGTTGGTGGCGGCGAAGGCGCTGGGCGGGTACGGAACACCCAGATCGGACGCGCCGCACAGTACGCTCTCGTCGCCCGTGTTGGGCGAGACACAATGGCGCGCGGTGAGCAGCAGGTTGGGCGCGATCAAGGTGGAGGTACAAAGCCCGCCCATGTGCATGTAATGCGACGCCAGCAAGAAGACGTTCGAGTGCGTCTCGTCGAGCTTGCCGCCCGCAATGGGCTGCGTCGTGCGCGAGGCGCTTTCGCTCGCGGTCTCCGCCCCGCCGGAGCTACAGCCCAACGGAAGCAAGCAAAGGAGCAACACCGGCCAGGCTCGCACGGGTCGACACTTTACGCGGCGCCCCCGGGTTGTGCTACTCGGGAGCGGCCCTCGTGAGAACCATCCGAATTTCCCAAAAGATTCCCGCGTCACTCGACGCACTTTGGGTGGCCTGTGCCACCCCGTCCGGCATCGCAGGCTGGCAAGCTGACCGGGTGACAGGTGCGGTCCAAACCGGCGAAACGCTTGGGCTTGGTTGGCCAGACCTGGGCGTCTCTATTCGTTTGGACGTGCTGGAGCTGGCCGAACGTCGCCTGATCGTGTTCGGGCATGGTGACTCGCGCGTGCGCTTCGAGGTCAAAGAAGGCGAGGTGGAGCTTCAGCACTCCGCGCCGTTCGAAGACGACGAAGAGCTCGGCACCGAGTCGTCGTGGCGCCTCGCGCTCGGCACGTTGGCGCACTACGTCGATCGCTACGCCGGCCAAGAGCGCGAAACCGTCTGGCTCGTCAAACCCGCGAAGACGACCGCCGAAGCAGCGCACGCCTTCTTCACCTTGCCCGACGCCCTCGCCGCGTGGCTCGGTCGCGCCACTACGGCCATCGGGTCCGTCGGCTCGCGCTATCGCATCGCGCTGAGCGGCGGCGGCAGCATGAGCGGCGTCGTGCTCGCGCACACAGAAGGCCGCGACCTGGCGCTCCGCTGGGACGAAGCCAGCTACTCCGTCATCACCTTCCGAACTTTGCCCTCGCCGACCGGCGCGCAAGAACGCCTGCTCGTCATCTCCTGGTCCCGCTGGTCCGAGCTCGAAAACGCCGAACGCATCGCGGGCGAGCTCGACGGCGCGCTCGCCCGCCTCGTCCAGCTCCTCGGCACCGCCGGCGCGGCTTAGTCAGGGTCTTTGCAGCAGCGGGTGCCGGTGCTGTAGTCGTAATAGGCGGCGGCGTGCACGCTGACCTTGGCTTCGCAGCCTTGGGTGGTGGAGCGTGAGTAGAAGCCGCCCAGGAACATGCCGTCCTCGACCCATTCGTCGACGTTGCCGACCATGTCGAACAGGCGATCGTCGTCCCAACGCGAGGCGCAGGCGGGGGTTTCCCCGGTCGTACGGAGCAGCGGCGATTCGCCCTCGTAGACGAGGTTCAGACGCGGGTCGCGGTGGCCGAGCGAGGCGGAGCCGTGGAGCACCGCGGCGGGGTGGATGAGGCGGTAGACGTTGCAGACGCCTTGGCGGTAAGCGCCGCCGTACGGGTACTTGAGGCCGGCCTTGCCCTTGCAAGCTGCTACCCATTCGTCTTGCGTGCACAGGCGCTTGCCGGCGTTCTCGCAAGCTTTGCGGGCCAAGACTTGCGACAGGTAGCCTTGCGGCACGACACCCGGGCGCGAGACGGCTTTGGGCTCGAAGCGCCCGCCGCGCTCGAGCTCGCTGAGCGGTGGTAACGGCATGGCGCGCGCGGCGGGCTCGCCCAGTTGGTCACGCTCGATGAGCCAACCTCGCCACACCTCACTCACGAGGGCCGGTGTCGGCGGGTAGTAGGGCGAGAGCGCCTCACCCGTGGCTTTGTCGACCGTGCTGATTTCCCAGCGGTCGATACAGTAGCGACCGAGGCGCGCCATCTCGCCCGGACAACCGCGGCTGTGAGTCGTTTCGGCTTGCGCGCGCGAGGCGAGCCCGTCCAGCAGGGCCAGGGCCCCGAGCGTCAGGGACAGAAAAGCGAGCGCGCGCCGCGGCACCGCCAGACCATTGCACGCCTCGCGCAACCGGCCTACATCCTGGCGTGATGACATCCGTGACGAAGCCGGGAGCCCGCGCGCTGAGAGAGCGCGTGGCGCGCGTTAGCGGCGTCACAGATGCGCGAATTCTGTCGGCTTTCGAGCAGGTGCCGCGCGAAGCCTTCGTGCCGGAAGACTTGCAAGACCGCGCGTACGAAGACGTCGCGCTGCCGATCGGGCTGGGCCAAACCATCAGCCAACCGTCGATGATCGCCCTCATGCTGGCAGCCGTCGACCTGTCGCCCAAGCACCGCGTGCTCGAGGTGGGCTCCGGCTCCGGCTACGTGCTCGCGCTCTTGTCGCACATCGGCTGCGCGGTGTTCGGCATCGAGCGCCATGCAGAGCTCGCGGAGCGCTCGCGCGAAACCTTGCGCAACATCGGCATGACCGACGCCGTCGTGCACGAGGGTGACGGCTCGCTCGGCCTCGTGGCGCACGCACCCTTTGATCGCATCTTGGTATCGGCGGGTGCGGCCTACATTCCGGATCCATTGCTCGCCCAACTGGCCGAAGGCGGTCGGCTGGTCATGCCGGTGGGCGGGGCCGAATCGCAAATCTTGGTGACGTGCGAACGTGACGACAAAGGCTCGCTGCACTACCGCGCCGGCGCGAGCTGCGTCTTCGTGCCGCTCGTCAGCGCGTCGATGCCGCCTCCCGCGCCGTAGTCTCTCGAATGAAGCTAAAAGGCTGCGTGCGTTTCGTGATCGCGGGTCTCGGTCTCGCTGCCGCGCTCGCCTCCTGCCGCGAGCCCACCGAGATCACGCTGCAGGTTCACACCAACTTGCCGTGCGACGCCCGCGGCAGCTGGCGTGGCGTCGCGGTTTACGTGGGGAAGCCCGGGGCGGCCCTCGAGCAAGCCGCGCCCACGCTGGAAACGAACGCCTGCGAGTCGAACGGACGCATCGGCAGCCTGGTGGTCGTGCCTTCCGGCTCGAAGAGCGACGAGCTGGGAGTGCGCGTGGTGGCTGGGTTGTCGCGAGAGCCCGCCGATTGCGCGGGCAACGGCTACCAGGGGTGCGTGGTCGCGCGCCGCGCGCTGCGCTTCACCCCCCACACCTCGCTCGAGCTCGATATTGCGCTCGACGCCAATTGCGTCGATGTGGGCTGCGATCCGACTCACACCTGCTTGACGGGCGGCTGCGTCGGTAGCGACGAGGTCGAGCATCCCGATCCCGAAGACGTGCGCGAGCCTTCAGTACGCTGCGGAGACAATGGCGTGCGCTGCGGCCTGAGCGGCAAGGTGTGCTGTCTCACGGTCGATGCCGACGCGCAGACGACGCACGGAGAGTGTCGCTACCCGGAGACGTGTCCGTCCGATGGCGTCGTCCTCAACTGTGACGACGACAGCGATTGCCCGCCCGAGTCGGAGCTCGGCTTCCCGGGGATGTGCATGTTGGTCTACGAGAACAAGAACGGCGTCCTACAAGATCCCGGTCCGGTGTCGGGCTCGCAATGCCGCTTCGCCGCGAACACCTCTACCATGTCGTCCGCGGGACTCTCGTTGTGCGAGAACCGCGAGTCGTGCGCCAATGGCCGGTTCGTTTGCCAAACGAGCAGGGGCATGCCCAACCCGCTACCGAGCTACCACTGGTGCGAGTGGACCCTTTGACGCCGCAGCGGATGCGCTGCGAAGCGCGCCTGCTAGGCCGAGCCGACCGTGCGGGTCGTAAACGCTATCGGCGTGGTTCCGACGCGCTCGTAGGCGGCCGTCCAAGCTTGCTCGCGGTCCGTATCGAAGACGAGCTCGGGCACGACGTCGATGGGTAGCCACGAGCCGTTGCGGATTTCGTTCTCGAGCTGACCGGGTGCCCAGCCGGCGTAACCAACCAGCGCGATCAGGCTTTTGGGTACCGTGCCGGCCGCGATGGTCTCCAATACCTTGCGGGACGCAGTGGCCGTGATGCCGCTGCCGACGTCGAACTGGCCCTCGTGGTCGGCGAAGCGCTCTTCGCTCCGGTAGACCAGCCAGACCTGCTCCGGCGAGACCGGGCCACCCACGCGAACCGAGCAAGAGATGTCGGGCGGAGCCTCGGAAACCTGGGACCGGACCAGCAGCTCTGGCAGGGTCATCAGCTCGCGTCCGTTGATGATCCAGCCAAAAGCGCCCTCCGGCCCGTGCGCCGCGAGCAAAACCACCGAGCGGTCGAAGTTCGGATCCCCGGGCGGCGGTGATGCAACCAAGAGGCCCGGGGCCAGCACCGACATGACCTCGCAAGCTACCCCGGGTCCGCCGAGCTGGGAAGCCGCCCTCCCGCCCCACCTTTTTCAGGGCACCTTTCGGCCGGGGTGGGGATGTTGATAGAGTCTAGGTTCCTGATGCAGGTCACCTTCTACGGCGTTCGCGGGTCGGTTCCGGCACCTGGCCCGAACACGGTGCGCTACGGCGGCAACACGTCGTGCGTGGAGGTGCGACTGTCGGACGACACGACGGTGGTTCTCGACGCCGGCACCGGCATGCGCGCGCTCGGTACTTCACTCTTGCGCCGAGGTCGTTCGACGCCGGTGCACTTGCTGCTTTCGCACACGCATTGGGATCACGTGCTCGGGTTGCCGTTCTTTGCGCCGCTGTATCGGAGCGACACGCACTTGCATGTCTACCCGCTGGCCAACGACGCGCAGGAGCTGTTCCAACGGAACATCTTCAACGACATTCACTTCCCCGTTAGTGTCGACGACATTCCTGCGCGGCTCGAGCTAGCTCGCCCGGAGAAAGCGGAGTGGCGCATCGGCCCGGCGGTGGTGCGGCGCATTCAGCTCAACCATCCTGGCGGCGCGCAAGGCTTTCGCATCGACGACGACGACGGCACCTCGGTCGCGTACCTCACCGACAACGAGCTCAACGCCGAGAACGCCAAGACCAGCATCGAGGAGCTTGCGCGCTTCTCGAGCGGTTGCGATCTCATCATTCACGACTCGCAGTACCTGGCCGAGGACATGCCGGCCAAGCTCGGTTGGGGCCATTCGGTGGTCACCGAGGTGCTCCGGCTCGGTATCCTCGCCGAGCCCAAGCAGCTCGCGCTGTTCCACCACGACCCCGACCGCAGCGACAGCGCCCTGGACCTCATTGGCGAAACGAGCCAGAGCTACATCAAGTCCGAGGGCAAGCAGACCCAGGTTCTGGTGGCGAGCGAAGGCCTGGCCGTCGAGCTGAAACGCTGACTTTTGCGCTACCGGCGCGCAGTGCCGCCAGTAGTCGTTGACGAGCGCCCTTCCGCGAGTAGGATTCGCGTCCCTTCACACGGGACCCCACGAGGTACACCCCTCCAGACCCTCAAGACTCTTCAGAAAATTACGCTTCGGTGAGGTAGCCAAGCGGTTAGGCAACGGTTTGCAAAACCGTTATACGCCGGTTCGAATCCGGTCCTCACCTCCGACAAACGCGAGCTCGCTCGACCTCAGCGATCGTCGGCCATACGCCACGCCAGCTTGCCGGTGGGGGCGAAGGCGGTGAGGCCATGGTTGTGCACGACGAAGATTTGGGGGCCGCCGCTGGCGAGCCACATGTCGTCGTCGACTTTGATGTCGTTGCCGGAGCTGAGCACGGTGGCGCCCGTATTGGGGTCGAGCAGCAGCCAGCGGGCGTGGTGATCGGCGGGGTTGCGGCCGAAGACGAACACGCCGTTGGGCGTGAGCCCGATCGTGCGGTTGAAGCCGTCGCTGGTCCAGATCGGCTCGATTTCGCTCGGCACGGCGCGCCATAGCTCGTGGCCGGCGCGGCTTGCCTTGACGAGGAAGCGCGGCGGGTCGCCGTTGATGGGCTTGTTGTCGAGCTGAATGGCGCCGACGATGTCGATGTCGCCGCGCTTCAGGCTCACGTCGTGAAGCTCGTCGCGTTCACGGCGGTATTGGGTGGTGCGCGTCGGGGTACAGGCTTTGGCCTGGCCGGTTTCGGTGTCGATGCCGATCGGCTCGGCCAAACGCACGCTGGCGCAACCGGGGCCGAAGGTGATGTCGTGCACGAAATCGGCGACCATGATGGTCCAGCGCACTTTGCCGGTCTTGGCGTCGTAGCGCATGACGCGCTTGGCGTTGTCGTAAGCGAGGATGCGGTCTTCGCCGTCCCCATACGTCTCACTGTCGACGGGTGCCGGCACATGCCACACGATTTTGCCGGTCGCGCCGTCTAGCATCGCCATCTCTTGGTTGCCCAAGTCGACGATGCCCGTCACGTTCACCCAGGGTCCGGTGCCGCGCGTGAACGCAGGCTTGCCGCGCGAAAGCCAACTGTGCGCCAAGTCGTTGGGCGGGCTCGGTGGCTTGGCGGGTGCTGCCTGGCGCGCTGCGGCCGCCCGCGCTGCGGCGGTGCTGGTCGCCACGTTCATGTACATCGACACCACGAAGAACCCGACGCCCAGGAACATCACCAGGCCGAGCACCGCGACCGTGATGCCGATCTGCCCTGCTCGCTTCGAGTTGGTGGTGGGCGGCGCCGGCAAAGATGCCGGGTGCGGAAACTGCTGCTGCTGCGGCGGCGGCGCGGCGTGGTACTGCCGCCCGCAGTAGCCGCAAATCACCACACCGCCAGTCGGTAGGGGCAGGGGAGCTCCGCAATGCCCACAGCTCCCCGCTCGCATCTCGTGCGCCACGCGCGGACTATCGCAGAAATACCGGGCCCCGTCGGTAGGCCCGGCGCGACCGTTCGCAGAGCCGCGAAATGCCGTGAATTTCAGCAGGGCGACAAAAAGGCAATCGTCCTGGCCGGGACCGGACATGAACCAGAGTCCCGCGGCCGGGTAGCTCCCGGCCCATCTTGCCCATGCGAGTGGCACGTCTCCATTGGTTCGCCGGTCTGCTGCTTCTCACCGAGTGCGGTGCTCAGCAAGACTTGGTCATTGGCATCAGCGCTCTGGCCGAAGGTGGTGCGAGCAACGGCTCCGCTGGCTCTGCGGGCGACGCCGCCGTGGCAGGCAGCTCGACCGCGGGTGTCGGTGGCACGAGCGACATGATGAACGACGCCGGTCACCCGAGCGGTGGCGACTCGGCCGGCGCGCCCGGTGCCGGGGGCGAAGCCGGCGCGCCGATGGAGCCAGAAGACTGCGCGCTGGGCGATTTACCTCCGGCCGACAGCTTGATTCACCGCTACAGCTTCGATGAAGCGAGCGGTAACGCCGCCGTCGATTCCGTTTCGGGGACCAACGGCATCATTCAGGGGACCACGCTCAAGGGCACCGGCTCGCTGGAGCTGGGCGCCAATGGGCAGTTCGTGGACCTGCCTGCCGGCTTCGTGCATGACCTCACCGAGATCACGGTGGTGGCGTGGACGACCTGGAAGGGCGTGCCGGCCTGGGAGCGTGTATTCGACTTCGGCAGCAGCCTTCCTGGTCGCATGGGCGGGGTCTCTTACCTGTGCATGATGAGCAAGACCGGCTTTTTCAACCAGACCAAGCCTGGTTTGGGCGGGGAAATCAAAGTACCGGGCTTCGAGACCGTAACCCTCGCCTCGACCGAGGACATGACACGCCGGCCCAGTCAGGTGGCATTCTCGTTCAAGGGCGGCGAGCGTGCCTCCATTTACCTGAACGGCGTGCGCCTCGCGACCCAAGCCACGGCCATCAAGCTCTCCGACATCGATGACGTGAACAATTGGATCGGGCGCTCGCAGTACGGCAGCAACACCGACTACGAGGGGAGCTACGACGAGCTACGCATCTACAAGGTGGCGCTGAACGGTTGCCAGTTGAGCTCGCTCTTGTTCCGCGGCGCGCAAAGTCCCTGAGCCCTAGCGGTACACGTACTCGAGCGCCAGCTGCGTGGCGTGCATTTGATGCTGAGTGACATCGATGCGCAGCGGCGCGTCGTACGCAGAGTTTTGGACGCCACCAATGGCCTTGGCGTCGCTGGTCGAAGTGTTCGTGAAGCGCGTTGGGGTCGGTCCGCCCACTTGCCAGCCCACCAAGCGCTGCATGCCGATATCGATGACGCAGCCGTATTTGGCGGCGCGGGCTGCGTCCTTCTGCTTTTGCGCGAGCGCGTAGGCGTGGATGATGCCTTCGTAAGCGTAACCGGTATTGCGGTTGCGCGTGAGGATCTGGTGCACGTCGATCACCCAGTCTGCCAAGTCGAGCACGGCGGCCGGGTAGTCTTCGGCGTGCGGGAAGTCGCTGGTGGCGATCTCGTAGAAAGCCATCGAGCTCCACTGGTAGTAGCCCTTGGTGACGTCCGAATCTGCGTCGGCGGCGCGTGCTTGCTGGATGTTGATCCGCTTGCCGGCGGCGGCCGTGAGCATGACGGGCCCCACGTACTGGCGGCGCCCGAGGTATTTGGCCGCCTTCGTCAGCGCCAGCAGCGCTTCGCCGTCCGAGTAAGACGAGTGCTCGCCGCGCGGCTTGCAGCTCTTGATGTCGTAGTCGCCGTACCAAACGCCGTCCACGTTCACGCTCGCCAGCAGCATCTCCAGATATTGGTCGAGGCGCTGCTCGTGCAGGCGACGTTGCTCGGCCGTCAGCGGCGGCTCAGCGCGCAGGTATTCGATGTAAGCGAGCGCCAGCAGCGCGATCGTGCCGCTGTGCCCGACGGGGCTGCCCGGATACACGGTGCAGCGCACCTTGCCTGCGGCGCGCGAATGCTCATCGAAGAAGGCGAGCCCGCGCTCTACCGCCGCCGCCAGCTCCGGCGTTTTGTTCGTTTGATACAAGAGCGATACGCCCCACAGCGCGCCCGCCTGGCGCGTCTCGTTGTCTTCGTCGTTGAAGGTGCGCTCGCGCCAGTCGTATTCGTAGTCGAAATTGCCAGCCGGCTTTTGGTGAGCCAGCAAGAACTTCGTGCCCAGCGCGAGCGACCGCTCCAGCACCGGCCGCGTGAGCTCGTGCTGGCACTTGCCAGAGCCCGGTGATTCGAGCAGCACCCGCACGTAGACGTCCTCGCCGAAGCGCCAGCCTAGCCCCGCGCCTGCGACGACCACCAGCGCCAGCAGCCCGAGCAGGAGCGCGCGCCGCCTATTTTTCATCCACGTCCCAAGCTTGCCGAGCGCCATGCGGCGCGCAGGCTACGGCTTGGGCGGCTCGAGCTGCAACGGATAGTTGAGAAAGACGCGCCCGCCGTTCGGCTTCGGAAACTCGAGCTTCTTGATCTCGCCGAAAATGCATTCCACGGTGGCGGCGTCTTCGATGCCGTCGTCGACGGCGCCGGCGTCGATGTGCGCGACCTTGCCCTCCGGATCGACCACGAAGTTGATGTTCAGGGTGCCGCGCAGGTCGGGCTTGGTCTTGAGCCCGTTCTCGTAACAAGCCTTGATGCCGGGCTGGGCCGATTTGAGCTTTTCGTCGATGACGGCCTTGGGCAACGTGCCGCGCGTCGGCGCGCCGGTGCTCGTGATGCCGGGCTCGACCGGCTTGGCGGCGGGCGGCTCTGCCGGTGCGTCGGGCTCCGGTGATGGTGTCTCTTCGGGCGGCAGCGGCGCGGGCTCTTCGGAGCTGGGGTGCTTCGGTGCGGCGGGGGGAGGTGCCTCCTCCGGCAACTGACAGGCGGTGAGCAGCAAGGCGAGCCCGAGCCACGAGCGCGAAATCATGCCGGCAGCCTAGCCGCAGGGGCGCGCTTTGGCATCGGATATGATGCGCCCATGCTGTACCCGCTCGAGACCGCCACGCGCGAGTTGAAGTCGCTCGACGGCTTGTGGCGCGTGTGTTTCGACCCCGAGCACCAGGGTTTACGTGAGCGCTATTTCGACGGCATTCCACGGCAGAGCGCGGTCGAAGTGGCGGTGCCCGCCTCGCTCAACGAACAGCTGACGGAGCGCGCGCAGTACCTGAATTTGGATTGGGTCTGGTACGAGGTGCGTTTTCGAGTGCCGGCCGCTTGGCAGGGGCGACGGATCTTTCTGCGCTTCGGCGCGGTGACGTACCGGGCCGAGGTATTCGTCAACGGTCAGCGGCTCGCGAGTCACGAGGGCGGCTACACACCGTTCGAGGTGGAGCTGAGCGGCGTCGCCCGGCCTGGCTGCGAGCACTTATTGGTCGTACGCGTCGACAGCCTCTTGTCGGCGACGACGGTGCCGCAGGGCGGATTGGATCCGAAGGTAGGCGGGGTCGCGGCCTTTCGCGCCGGTAACAACCCCGACGTGCATTGGGACTTCTTCCCGTTCATGGGCATCCATCGGCCGGTCGTGCTGTATGCGACGGGCGCGGCGCGCATTCGTTGCGTGCGGATCGAGACGCAGTCGCTGCAGGGCACGCAAGCCCAGCTGAGGATTCGCATCCAGGTGGATGGCCCCGCGGAGCGCTTGCGTTTACGGCTGCCCGAGCTCGCTACGGAGCTCACACGCGAGGTGACGGGCGACGGCGTGATCGAGCTGGATTTGGGGTTGTCCGACGTCGAGCCGTGGTCGCCCGAGCTGCCCAAGCTCTACGAGGTTGAGCTCCTGCTCGAAACCGCCGGCGCGCCCGTAGATCAGTACACGTTGCCGTTCGGTATCCGCACGGTGCGTGTCGACCAGGGCAAGCTGCTGCTCAACGGCAAGCCGCTGCAGCTGCGCGGCTTCGGCAAGCACGAAGACGCGCCGATCGTGGGGCGCGGCCTGAGCTTGCCGTATTTGGTCAAAGACCTGGGCCTGCTACGCTGGGTGGGCGCCAACTCGTTTCGAACTTCGCACTACCCGTACGCCGAAGAAACGCTACGGCAAGCCGACCGTCACGGCGTTTTGGTGATCGACGAAGCGGCCGCCAATACCTTGTCGATGCGCGCCGTGGCCGAGCCGGCAGCGCGCGCGGCGCTGCTTGCCGCGCACCGGGCCCAAATCGACGAGCTGATCGAGCGCGACGCCAACTACGCGTGTGTCGTGGCTTGGAGCCTCGGCAACGAATGCGAGACCGAGCTCGAAAGTGGCGACTACTTCGGGCAGCTCGTACGCCACGCCAAGCAGCTCGACGCGACGCGCCCCGTGCTGTTCGTCGTCAACAGTGACCCTGCCGCCGAGCGAGCAGCGCACGATTTCGACCTGATCGGCGTGAATCTGTACCCTGCCTGGTACAGCGACTGCGGCAAGCTGGAGGCGATCGAACCTGCGCTGGAGCGAGCGCTCGACGGCTTTTGGAAGCGCTTCAAAAAACCGATCTTGATCTGCGAGTTCGGCGCTGACGCGGTCGCGGGCATGCACAGCGAGTACCCGCTGATGTGGAGCGAAGAATACCAGTGCGAGCTGATCGAGCGGGTGCTGAATACTGTCGCGCGCCACCCTTACGTGGTCGGCACGCACGTCTGGAACTTCGCCGACTTCAAGGTCGGCCAGCACCCCGGCCGCGTCATGCTCAACCACAAGGGGGTATTCACCCGCGATCGCGCCCCGAAAATGGCGGCCCACACCTTGCGCCGACGCTGGCTTTCGCAGCGCTGACCCCGTGAACGTTCACGGGGGTCAGCGCTCTACGTACCCGTGAATCCGATGGTAAGTCCGCCCAGGTACACATCCGAGCGGCCGCCGCTGGCTTCGCCGTGAAGTAAATGCGGTGACCAGGTCATGTGGGCGCCGATGCGTACGTGGCCCATGTGAACACCGCCGCCGAAAGTGGGGCCGATCCCACCACGGAGGTTGTCGTATTTGGGGTGGATGAACGCCGTTGCGCCCAGGCCGAGCTCGATGAACGGGCCCAGCTGCGGGCCGCCGAAGTCGTAGTTGGCGGTGACTGCGGCTTCCAAGAACGTCGTTGGCGAAAAGATGGCCCCGACGTAGCAGACGCCCGCTGCGATCAACGGAAATAGCAAGCCGATGTAGGCGTAGATGCTGCCGATGACTCGGAACAGCGTGTACTCGTCTTCTTTGATCGACCAGTGGTACACGTCCGAATACGCGGTCGTCGTCCAGCCGCCGATGCTGCGTCCCGCGCTCGTCCATTTGTCGAAGCGGTCCCACTCGGTGAGGCCCCAACCGAGCCGCACGCCGATACCCCACCGCCCAGCGACTGGATAAACGGTGTTCGACTCCAGCGTTACGCCAAAGCGCTGCGTACCGAGGCTGTCACCGAAGAAGGCACCGCCCAGGTTGATGGACGAGCGCTTGTGGAAGCCGTATTCGTTCTCGGGTTCGGGTTCTTCGACCTCGGCTTTTGCCGGCGCGGGAGCGGCTGGAGGTGCCGCCTGCGGCGGGTACTGCTGCGGCGGGTACTGCTGCGGCGGGTACTGCTGCGGCGGGTACTGCTGAGGCGGGTACTGCTGAGGCGGGTACTGCTGAGGCGGGTACTGCTGAGGCGGGTACTGCTGAGGCGGGTACTGCTGCGGCGGGTACTGCTGCGGCGGGTACTGCTGAGGTGGGTATTGCTGCGGCGGGTACTGCTGCGGCGGGTACTGCTGCGGCGGGTACTGCTGCGGCGGGTACTGCTGCGGCGGGTACTGCTGCGGCGGGTACTGCTGCGGTGGGTATTGCTGCGGTGGGTATTGCTGCGGTGGGTAGGCTTGGGGTGGAGACGGCGGTGGCGGTGGCGAGACCGGAGCGGGCCCCGGCGCGGGTGCACCCTGGGCAAAGGCTGCTGCGGCGTGGAGCAGCACGATCGACCCGACCGCGAATTGCCGTAACCTCATCACAACCCTCAACGATACCCGACAACCAATGCCGGCCGCGAGCGGTATTTAAGAGCACCTTTCACTCGCCCAGCGGCCGCGTGGGCCCACACTTACAGACCTAGGGCTTCGAATCCTGAGGATAAAACAGTGGCGGCTTGCTGAGCGGCGCGGCGTCGCTCGTCGCCGAAGCTTTGGCGGCGGGACGCTGCGCGCTGGATGGGGTTGGGCTCACCGCTGGCACTGCGGTGACGCTCGGCTTGTCGGCGTCGGCGCTCACCGGCGCGGGCGTGGTGCTCGGCGGTGGGGTCGGCGCCGCCGGCAGAGTTACCACCGCCGATGCGCTTGCCGCGCTCGCCGCCGTTGTCGCGCTCGGAGCAGTGCGGAACGACAGCGCGAGTACCGAGCCGGCAGCCAGCCCTAGCCCGAAGCTGAGCAGTATCGGCCCGATCTTCGCTGGCCGCGGAGCAGGTTTGCCGGCGGGGGAAACGAACGGAAGCGCAGGTGCGGCTTCGAGCAGGGTATGGTCGGTGGCGCCGCTGGTTGAGGAGCGCGCTTCGAGCGTGAATTCGGACAAGACGTCGGCCACGGCCCGTGCGCTTTGCGGCCGATCGTCGGGGGCCTTGGCCAACATGCGTTCGAGCAATCGCCCGAGCTCCGCCGGCAGCTCCGGCCGTTGCTCGAGCAGCGGCGGTGTCGGCTCGCTCACGATCCGATACAGCACGCGCTCCAGCGTGTCGCCTTCGAACGGCGGGTGACCCGCCAGGCACTCGAACAAGATCACGCCCAGCGCGAAGACGTCGGTCGTCGGACCCACGACGCCGCCCGCGATTTGCTCGGGTGCCATGTAGCGCGCGGTACCCATCAAAGTACCGGGTAAGGTCGGATTCTCGCCGGAGAGCTTGGCGACGCCGAAATCGAGCACCTTGCAGTGGTCGCGGCCATGAGCGTCGCGCACCAAGAATAGGTTCTCTGGCTTCAAATCGCGATGGATCACGCCGGCAGCGTGCGCAACCTCGAGCGCGCGGCACACGTCGAGCGCGACGTGCAGCGCGCGCTGCAGTGGTAACGCGCCGTCCGCCTGCAGCAGCTGCCGTAGCTCACGGCCGTGCAAGCGTTCCATCACGAAGTACACCGCACCCTGCGCCGTGCTGCCCGAGTCGACGATGGCCACGATGTGCTCGCTCGATAGCTTCGCGACCGCGCGCGCCTCACGCTCGAAGCGCGCTTTCAAGTCGGCGTCGCGGCCCAGTTCCTCGCGCAGCAGCTTGAGCGCGAAGCGGCGCCCGAGCCGGATGTGCTCCACCTCGTACACGTCCGCCATGCCACCGGAGCCGAGTAGCTCGATCACTCGGTAGCGCTCGTCGATCAGCTCGCCGAACGCCGGCTTGTCGCGCGAAGACTCGCGCTCGCCCGACAGGGCCTCCGGGCTTCGGGCGGGCTCGGGCTGCTTCATGGGCACGCGCGTCCTCACCTTAGAAGCGCGCCTGCAGGGGGGCGCTGACTTGCCCCGGCGGTAAGGAGCCGTGATCCGCAGGGCGCTCGCTCATGAGCGCGTACGTTGCGGCCGCGCCACCTGCCACGACCAGTGCCGCCCCCGTCCAGAACCACCAGCGGCTGGTGAGCGGCACCGTTCGCTCCAGCTGCACGGTGAGCTCGCGCGTCGAGCCGGCGGTGAGCACGACGGGCACGCTCGCTTCGTCGTAGCCTTCGCGTTGCGCGCTGATGCGATGCGTTCCGGCAGGTAGAATCAGCTCGGCGCGGGGGCTGCTGGTGCCCACCTGCCGCCCGTCCACGAGCACGCGCGCACCGCCTGGATGAGTACCGACCATCAGCAGTCCCGAATGCGAGCGAGCGTGCATGGTGATGTCGAGCTCCAGCGAGCCCCCCGCCGGCAGCACCAGCTCTCGGCGTACGGGAAAGAAGCCATCCAACTCGAGCTGCAAGGTTGCAGCGCCTGCCGGCAGACGAATGGTGCGCAGCGGAGTCGTACCGATCACCTTGTCGCGCAGCAGCACGCGCGCGCCCGGCTGAGAGCAGTGCAGCTCGAGCGTCGCCACACGGCTCCTCAAGTCCAAAAACAGCTGCTGCAGGCCGCCGACCTTGGCTTTGGCCTCGGGCGTCGCTCGGCGCTCGAACTCTTCGAGCAGGCTGAGCGCCTCCGGAAACTCACCCAGCAGCTGGTGAGCGCGCGCGATGCTGTAGAGCACGCCCACGTCGGCCGGATCCAGACTGCGCGCCTGGCCGTAGAACGACAGCGCGTCCACGTAGCGCATGTCGAGCATGGCCTGATTGCCCTGATCGCGCAGGGCACGTGCGCGTGTGGTCGGACTGTCGTCTACCCCGCTTGCGGTGCTCGCCGGCTCGCTCGGGGGCTCTTGGCGTAAGCGCTGCTTTGGCGTTTCGGCAAACGTGATGGCCGGATGAATCGACAACGCCAGGGCGAGCCCGGCGCAGCGACGGTAACGTTGCGGCACGGTCATGGTCGGGGGGAGCGAGCCCGTTTTTGGCGGAGCGCGCAGCAGAGTCAAGCTCGGCGTGCGGGCGAGCGAAACTGCGGCGGCCGCAGCGTCAGATGGTTGGTTTCTGGAGGTCGTGCTACCAAGCGGGTGGCCCGGCCGTGAGGACCTCCGACGCGACGACGCTCAGGCTGAATGACACGGTCAATCAGCAGAAGTCTCACGCCTTTTGGCTATTTTGGAGCGGATTGGGTGCGCGGTCCCCAATACGTCTGGACGACTCCACACTGCTACTCGGGCGCGGCGAGGCCGGTGTCGGGCAGCTGGACTTCCCGGGGGTCTCACGTCGACACGCCGAGGTCTCGCGACAAGGCCCGCTTTACACCATCCGCGATCTCGGCAGCACCAACGGCACCTTCCTCAACGGCGAGCGCATCCAGGGCTCGGCGCTCAGCGAAGGAGACGTGCTCCGGCTCGGTGACGCGGTTGCGGTCGTGCTGCGAGTCCGCGATGAGCTCGCGCCGCCGCGAGTCGAAGAGCCGATTCCGGGTGTGCTCTTTGGTCCCGGTCTGAACGAGCTGCTCGCGAGCGTGCGGCGCCTCGCGTCCGACGACTTGCCGATCGTGATCGAGGGCGCGACCGGCGTTGGCAAAGAAGGCATGGCGCGCGCGCTGCATGAGCTCAGCGGTCGCAAGGGCGCGTTGCAAGCCGTCAATTGCGGCGCTCTGCCGCCAAACTTGGCGGAAGCAGAGCTGTTCGGCCATCGCAAGGGTGCCTTCACGGGCGCCGAGCAGGCGGGGCTCGGGCACGTGCGCGCGGCGCACCAGGGCACGCTGTTTCTAGACGAGCTTTACGATCTCGCGCCCGCCGTGCAGACCAAGCTCTTGCGCGTGCTGCAAGACAAGCAGGTGCTGCCGCTCGGTGAAACGCGCTCGGTACCGGTAGACGTGCGCGTCGTCGCGGCCAGCCTGGTGCCTTTGAGCGAGCTGGTAACACGCGGCCGTTTGCGCGAAGATTTGGCGGCGCGCCTCGCCGGTATGAGCCTCGTGGTACCGCCGCTGGCCGTGCGTCGCGCGGACATTCCGGTCTTGCTCGCGCATTTCTTGAGGGAGCATTCGGGCGGACGCGCACCCGCCGTGGACGGCAAGCTGCTCGAGCATTTGCTGCTGCGCCCCTGGCCCGGCAACGTGCGTGAGCTCCAACTGCTGGCGCGCCGCCTGTTGGCGTTGTACGGCCACGAGCCGGTGCTGCGCCGAAGCATGGTCGAAGCCGAGCCGGTCGCCGCCGGCGGCGAGCCCAAGGCGCGTGCGCCCCAACGTCGCGGTGTCGAGGACGCCGAGTCGGACTTGCAACGCTTTCGCGAGTGCCTACAAAAGCACGGTAACGTTTCGCGCGCGGCGCAGGAGGCGGGCATTTCGCGGCAGCGCGCCTACCGGTTGCTTGCCGGCCGTTCGCCACGGGACTTGCTCGACGCGGGCCCCGAGCTCGCGGCCGAGCTTGCCAGCGAGCTCGAAGGACCAGGCTCCCGCGACGACGATTGACACGTCGCGTCCGTGTCCGCCTTGTCCGCATCCGAAGCTGCCCGGACAGCGGTCATGTCCGGACAACTTCTCGAGGCTTCAGGATCGCGGCTTTTTGCGGGTTTTCGCGGTGCCGCAGGTTGGCATGGCGCCTGCTACAGCGGCATACAAGAACCTACGGGAAACGGCGGCGCCGATAACCACGCTGGGGCGGAGCAAGCATCAGAGTGGACGGCGAGCGGGGGAGCAACCCAACTCCAAAGGGGGGGAAAACCGGAAATCCCGGAGGTTCGAGGGGGGAACTCTACCAGGGGCGCCCCATGTCCGCTGCAGGGCATGGGGCGCTACCTTACTCACGGTGTGCGTCGAGCAGTCAGCTGCGCGCGGCGCGCAGCGCGATCGCCTTTTCGGGGCAAGCGCTCACGCACGCGCCGCAAGCGTGGCAGTCGTCGGGTCGGGTCACGAAGGCTTGTTTGCCGCCGTGCACGAACACCTTGAAGCGCGTGAGGAGGCCGAGCCCGGCGCGCTCGGCGTCAGTCAGCTTGCGCACCGTGAACACGTGGTACGGGCAAACCTCCACGCAGTCTTCTTTGCCCTCACAGCGGCTCGAGTCGATCGAGGGGACGAGCCGACCGGGCTCTTTGCATTCGGCGCTGACAGGCATGCTGGCGAGTTTGCGCGATTCTAGCCGCGCTGCTGTTTAAGAAACGTGAAATTCGCGTTTGAGTCGCGTAACCGGCTCGCCCGCCGATCATAGTAGACTGCCGGGACATGCCGGCGCAGAGCGTTAGCCCCCCGCTCGAGGGTCGCGACAGCGAACGTGCTCAGCTCCGCGCGGCGTTGGACGCTGCGTGCGCCGGGCACGGTCGCATCGTGGTCTTGAGCGGCGAAGCCGGTATCGGCAAAAGCAGCCTGCTCGGCGACCTGGCTGGCTACGCGGCAGAGCGCGGCATCACGCCCGTCTGGGGCCGCGCCTGGGAGTTTGCCGACGCGCCCGCGTACTTCCCGCTCTGGCCCTGTCTGAGCGCGCTCGGGTTGCCGCCGGAGTCACGCCAGGCTTCGGCCTTCACCCTGTGGGAGGCCGTGCTGGGCGCCCTCTCCACAGCCGCGCTCTCGGAGCCACGGCTCTGGCTGATAGAAGATGTGCACGCTGCGGATCTGCAGACGCTCGACCTCCTCGCGTTCTTGGCGCAGCCGCTGCGCGTGCTCAAGGCGCTGGTGGTGGTCACGGCGCGGCAACGCGATGCGCGGCTCAGCGAGCGCGCCGAGCAGCGCCTGCTGCGCCTGGCGCGCGACGGCACGGACCTGCGGCTGGCGCCGCTCGCGCCGGACGAGGTGGAGCGCCTGGCCCGGCGCCACGCCGGCGAGTTGCCACCCAAGGCATTGCGCGAGCTGTTGGAGATTACGTCGGGCAACCCGCTGTTTGTCGTCGAGTGCGCACGCGCCATCAAGGTTTCCGGGTTTCACGCGCTGCGCGGCGTCTCGCCGACCATTCGTCAGGTCGTGCTCGAACGCCTTCAGCTGTTGCCCGACGAAGCGCGCCAACTGCTCGAGAGCGGCTCGGTGCTGGGGCGTGAGCTGAGCGCGGCGCTCTTGGCGCGCATGCACGACGTGTTGCCGGCGCGCGTCGTGGACGCGCTCTTGCCGGCTCTGAAGAGCGGCGTGATCTTGGAGCGTGCTCCGGGCAATTTTGGCTTCAGCCACGTCTTGGTGCAGAGCGCGATCTACGAGAGCTTGCCGGCCGAGCGGCGCGCGTTGCTTCACGTCAAAGCCGAGCGGGCCCTGCGCAGTTTGCCCGACGCGCCCGAGGTGCTGCTGGAGCGCGCTCGCCACGCCCTGAGCGGCGTGACGCCCGCGACCGAAGCCGCCGCGCTCGAGCTGGTGAACCAGGCCGCGCGCAGCTTGGAGGCGAGCCACGCCTTCGATCGCGCGCACGCGCTGTACGGGCGTGTGCGCGAAAAGGTGGCGACCGGCGAGCTATCACGTGGCCCGAGCGGCGAGCAGCTCTTGCATCACGCTGCGGTCGCGGAGCGGGCCGGTCGCGCCGGCGAGAGCCGTTCGCTCAGCCTCGCGGTCTTGCAAAGCGCGCTCGAGCAGCGAGACTTCGAGCTGTACGCTCGGGCGGCGCTCGAGCTCGGGCGTGGTCTCAGGCCGGGTTTGATCGACGCCGAGCTGGTGACGGCCCTGCAAACGGCGCTCCAGCATTTCCCGGACGAAGCTTCACCCACCGGCTGCCGCTTGCAGGCGCGATTGGCGGCGGCGCTCCAGCCAGCGATGGATCCTAGCGGGCCCGTGGCCATGGCCGGCGTCGCCATCGAGCGGGCTCGGAAGTTGGGGGATCCGGCGCTCTTGCTCGAGGTGCTGGACGTCGCCGGCTCGGCGCTGGTCGAGTTTGCGCCGCTGCCGGTGCGGCTCCAAGCAGCCTCTGCGTTGCTCGAGCAAGCCACCCTGCTGCGCGATTTGCCGCGTCTGCAGCGCGCGCGTGCGCGTCTGGCCTTCGAGCGCGCGACGCTGGGTGACTTCGACGCCTTCGACATACACGTCGCCGACATGCTGCGCGACGCCGAGCTATTGGGCAGCGCGCAGGCTCGCATTCGGCCTCTGCTCATGGCGTCGCTGGCTGCCGTCAATCGCGGTAACGCCGCCGAGTCGGACAGCTTGCTCGCCGAAGTCGGGCAGCTCATTGCTCTCGTCGACGATCCGGGACTCGCGCTCTCGTATCGAGCCCACGGCTTCAGTCGTGCCTGGCTCTTGCATCGCGACGAGGAGATGGAAGTGTTCATCGCCAATGCTCAGCGCAACATGGTCGGCGTGCCCGCGGCCGAGCTCACGCTGGCGTTTTTGCGCGGCGCCGCGCGCGCGCGCTGCGAGCGACCCGAGCTGGCAGCCCCCGATTTGCGGGCCGTGTATCGCGGCTTGGGCCTCGACACCGGCTCCTTCGTGTCATTGGTGGCCGAGACCGCAGCCGTAGTGAAAGACCTCGAGATCTGCCGCGCCTGCTACGAGCGCTTGCGGCCCGAATCCGGCCACGACGCCTTGGGCGGGCACGTCTCGGTCAGCTACGAAGGCCCTATCGATCGCCTGCTCGGCCTGTTGCAAGCGGCGCTGGGCCAGCACGATGACGCCGAGCAAAAACTGCGCGGGGCACTGGCGCTGGCCGAGCGTCGAGGTTTCCGCGCCTGGGTCGCGCAGGGCCACTACGATCTGGCGCGGTTTCTGGCTGAGCGCGGCAGAGCCGCGGAAGCGCGACGAGCCTTCCATACCGCTGGGCAGCTGGGCGAAGAATGCCAGATGCCGGGACTCGTTGCGCGCGCGCACGCTCACCTGTCAGGCACCGAAGCACCGCCCGTCTCCGTCGCCCGACCTGCAGCGGCACTGCAGCTCGTCATGTCGAAGGAGGGAGAGCTGTATCGGCTCGAACGCGGTGGCCTCTCCGTGCGCATTCGTGCCAGCCGTGGGGCGGAGCTCCTGGCTCGGCTGGTAGATGCACCTGGCCAAGAGATTCACGTGCTCGCGCTCGCGGCGGACGAAGCGCCCACCGTCGAGAGCAACGCGGGGGACAGCGTCGATCGCAGCGCGCTCCGCCAGTACAAGGCACGCCTGCAAGAGCTCTCCGAGCTCCTCGCCGACGCCGAGCAACGCGCAGACAGTGGACGCGCCGAAGCGCTCCGTCGCGAGCAGGCAGCGCTCGAGCGCGAGGTGTCGCGCGCGCTCGGGCTCGGCGGCAAGGTGCGCCAGGCCGGCTCCACCTCCGAGCGGGCGCGCGTCAACGTGCAGCGCCGCTTGAAAGACACACTGGAGCGCGTGATGGAGGCGAGCCCCGAGCTAGGCGCCTGGTTGACCCGCTCGGTGCGCACCGGTACGTACTGTTCTTTTTGTCCAAGTGTTTGATTTGATTGGATTTCTGGTCACCGTGCCGAGCCTCGGAACGGCTGTTCCAAGCCATGGAACGCCGCTCTTTCGAGGTTCACATGGAAGACATCGTCGCCCCCCTGATTCCCGCCACGTTCGTGCTGTGCCTGATCTTGGAGCGCCTGTTTCCAGCGCGACCGCTGGCCAAGATCAAAGGCTGGCTGCTCCGCGGCGTGCTGGCGTTCGTGATGAGCGGCTTGATCAACGCGCTCTTGCCCATGGCTCTGGTGAGCGCGCTCGCTGGCCGCTCGCTGTTTCACCTGCAAGGGCTCGGCACCTGGGTCGGAGCTTTGGTGGCGTTCCTGGTCATCGACTTCGTCTCGTATTGGCTGCACCGCGTGTTCCACAACGTGCACTTCATCTGGCGCTGGACGCACCAAGCGCATCACAGCGCCGAGCGGCTCGACATCGCGGGCGCTGCTTACTTTCACCCGTTCGACATCACCATCACGGTAGCGCTGACCACGGTCTTGGCCGCGATCTTGGGCGTAACTCCGGACGCCGCTGCGCTGGCCGGCTTCGTCGGCTTCTTTTACGCGATGTTTCAGCACCTCAACATGCGCACCCCACGTTGGCTCGGCTACCTGATTCAGCGCCCCGAAGCGCACTCGGTTCACCACGCACGCGGTGTTCACGCTTACAACTACGGCAACTTCCCGCTCTGGGACGTGCTGTTCGGCACCTTTCGTAACCCGGCCGAGTTCATGCCGGAGCAGGGCTTTTGGGACGGTGCGTCGGCGCGCGTCGGCGCCATGCTGCTCGGTCGCGACGTCGGCGAGCCCCCTGTTGCTCCGTTGCGTCACTCCCCGGAAGCGCCGTTCACGGCTACCAGCCAAGCGTGAGCTTTAGCGCCGAAAAGTAGCGGGCATAACGGTTGCAAAACGGACGGAGCATGCGCACTTGGCGCGGCTCCGTCCGCTTCGTTTTGGCGTCGCTCGTGGCCTGCGCGACGGCTCCGTCGGCTCGCGCGCAGCTGCTCATCGCGGCTCCGCCTGGCGAGCCTTCCGCCGTGAGCCACGCGGAGCTGGCCTACGCGAGCGGCGAAGGTGCGCCGGTGACCTGGCTCTCGCTGCGTCTCGCGCGTGGTCCGGTGGCAGTGGTAGCCGCCGTGCCGGAAGGCGCGCTGGTCGAGCCAGCGCTCGATGCCTGGTTCGCCGCGCTGGAGGTGACGGCCAGCCCCAACGTGCTCGCTGCCGTGCTGCCGAGCGGCTGCCCGAGCACGACGCGTTTCGCGCACGTTAGTTGGCCGCGCGATGCGGGCGCACCCGAAACCGCGCTGCAGCTGAGCAGCGTGCAAGACGTGACCGCTGCGCTCGACGAGCTGGGCGTGAGCTTGACGACCAAGCTGCCTGTTGCTGCGGGCTACGTGGTCTGGTCTTGGGCGGACGCCAAAGAGGAGCAGACCACGCGCACGTTGCGGGTCTTGGGGGGGGCCACGCCGTTGACGTTGGCGCCCGGAGCGGCGTTTCCGATCTTGGTGAACGCCATCACGCGCGGCGCGGTCAGCTTGCCGAGCGAGGCCGAGACCGACCAGCTGGGTGTCACTTTCATGCCCGGTAATCCGGCGCAGAGCGACTACCGCGACCGTCTGCGGACGTGGCTCGCCGGCAGGCCCGAGCCGCTGCTCGAAATGCGAGCCCGCACACCGCTCTTCGATTGGTCCATCTACGCTGACACCATCTCTCTGGCGCCGCTGGTGCGCAGCTACGCGCTGCGGGCGGCCAGAGAGCTGGAGGGCCTGGACGCCGACGTTTGCACCGAGCAATTGCGGGCCCTGCGCGACGCAGACGCGCCTGCAGCGGCTGCCTGCGGCGAAGCACGCGACGCCGAGCTGGCTTTGAGGGCGGCCGGCTCCGAGCAAGTCACGTTGCAGCGTTTTGCGCTGTCGAGCCGCGCGGGGCTCGAGCCGGAAAGCGCGCAGGGCGGGGGAGAGCCGGCCGAGCCCGTGCTGCACGCCCAGCACGTCGACGACCACGACTGCGGCGGTGAGCCGGAGCCGGTGACGGTCGTCGACCCGCCAGCGCGCCGTGAGCCGAATAGCACCGGCGCGCGTGACGACTCGGGTGAGAGCGCGTCGGAAACGGGGACGGTGACGGTCACCGAGACCACGACGCCGGTCGAAGTCGGCTGCGGCTCGTCCACCGAGTCCGAACAGAGGGACGAAGTGAACGAGAGCGACGACGGCTGCTCATCCGATACCTCGAGCAGCAGCTCCAGCGACGACGACACCCGCACGGACACGTGCTCCGGCGACTCATCGAGCGGCAGCAGCGACACGAACGACGACAGCTGCTCCGGCGACTCATCGAGCGGCAGCGGCGATACGAACGACGACAGCTGCTCCGGCGACTCATCGAGCAGCAGTAGCAATAGCAGCGACTCGAGCAGCGGCAGCGGCTGCAGCAGCGACTCGAGCAGCGGATACGACGGCGACACCTGCACTGCCAGCGCCGCGCCCGGCGCCGAGCGTGCTCAAAAGTCACAGGCGAGCCTGCATGGAGCAACCGAAGGGCCGAAGGCGAGGGCTCAGAAGCGGAAGCTCAAAACCAGCCTCTGGACCCTGGCTTTCGCCGCCGTAATCTTCCCGATCCGGCGTCGAAAACGCGCCCTTTGAAGCGGCCATTGAAAGCCGGCGCGGCGCCTTGCAATGTCGGGGGTCTCCCATGCAAGAGCGCCCGAGCTTTCGGAAGCAATGGCTCGTCCCGGTCGTCTTTCTGACAGGTGCCGCGCTGACGATCTTCTGGCTGTTCTACAGCCTCGATTTCTTCATGACCGGCGGCACAGGCGCCGATTCGAGCTCGGGTCCGACCTCGCATTACTGGGCCTTCGATCCGGCCAGCATCACCGACGCGGTGAGCTCCATGGCCGGCATGATCGCGGCCGTGTTCGGTATCGTGATCACCGTCGTCTCGCTGATCGTGCAGTTGTCGGCCGACCGCTACACCGGCGTGGCGCGTCTGTTCTTGAGCGACCGACTCAACCTGGCGGTCATGGGCTACTACGTGATCGCCTGCGTGTGCGGCGTCTGGCTCAGCGTCTCGATTCATCACGACTTCGTGCCGCGCGCGGCGCTGCTCGGCATGATCGCGGCCAACACGCTCGGCATCGTGGTGATGGGACCGTACTTTCGTTACGTGTTCTCGTTCGTCGAGCCGATGAACATCGTGGCCAAGATCCGTAGCGACGCGCTGAAGAGCACGTTCGCCGCCTTCAACTCGTCGGACTCCGAGAAGATCATGGGCGGTCAGGCCGTCACGCTCGGCGCCATGGAGGAGCTGACCGACATCACCAGTAACTCGATCTCGGGCAAAGACAAGATCATCGCCAGCGGCGCGGTCGACGCGCTCAAGGATTTCGCGGTCGAGTACATCAAGCACAAGCCGCAGGCTTCCGCGGCCTGGTTCGGTATCGGCCCCAGCATCCGCGAAAACCCCGATTTCGTGGCCATGGATCCGGAGTCGCTGGAGACGCTGGAGCGGCGCCGCACCTGGGTCGAATGGAAGGTGATGCGCCAGTACCTCGGCATCTTCAACGAGGCGTTGGCGCTGATGCGCGACATCAACTACCTGGTGGCGATCGACACCCGCTACATCGGCGAGGCCGCGGGTGCGGCCAAGGACTCCGAGCTGATCCAGCTCGTGTACCGCTTCATGAACTCGTACCTGCGCTCGGCCTTGAATGCGAAGGACGTGCGCACCGCCTACAACATCTTGAACCAGTACCGGCTACTGGTCGAAGCCTTGCTCAAGATGGGCAGCGGCAAGGCGGCGGTCGAAGGCGTGAAGCACATGCTCTATTACGGGCACACCAGCTTCGACATGAAGCTCACGTTCGTGACCGAGACGGCCGCTTACGACGTCTCGGCCCTGTGCCAGATCGCCTGCGAGCTCGGCGTGCCGGAAGAGGAGGACATCTTGCGCATGTTCCTGGACTTGGACCGCCCGCTGCGCGTCTCCAGCCAGGAGACGGCGCTGCTCGGCGTGCGCAAGGCGCAAGCCAAGCTCGCCGCCTTCTACATCTCGCAAGGCATGGAAGACAAAGCGCGGCTGATCGCCAAGGACATGGAAAGCGAGCCCGTCGAGCGGCTGCTGGCCATCCGCCGCGCGCTGGAGAGCGTGACCAGCAAAGACTTTTGGGAGATCATCGACCGCGGCGGCACCTTCGAGTTCATGCCCGAAAAGCAGCGCGCCAAGCTGGCCGAGTTCTTCAGCTGGATGACGCCGAAGCCGGCGCCTTAGCAGGCTTTTGAAAGTGGGGCTGCCCAATCGCAGCCCCCTTGCAGAAAGAAAGGTCTGCGATTTGAACATAAATTTCAGTCCCTGATCCTCCCGATCTCCCGATCCTCCCTGTGACATTTGCAGGGCTTCTGCGACGACGGATCAGTCCACGAACGGCCCGAGGCACTCTCGGCGCGCCGGCGGCTGTGCTCGCGGGTGGTGTCAGTGCGACGCCACTTTTTCTTTGCCGCCACCGAGCTCGATGAAGTCGCGCCCGGCTTCGTCGCCGAAGTCGTCGTTCACTTGCACGCGCACGACCCAAGGCCCCGTGCCTTCCGCGGACGCCACCTTGGCCGTGTAGACGTTGCCGGTATGGGTCCACGTCGCGTCCACTTGCTCGACGTTTACGAACACCTGCGGCTTGCTCTTCAAATCTTCGGTCACCGGGCGGCCGTGATGGTCGAACAAGTGCACCGTGATTTGCAGCGGCTCGCCCGGCCAGCTCGCGCTCTTGGGGCCAATGTCGATGTCTGCCTTCAAGGTGCGCGGCTCGAGTTGGATGCCCAGCTCCTGCTTGGCGCCGGGCTCACGCAAGCGCAACAGCGTGCTCTCGCCGCGCGCCAGACCCACGTCTTTCGGCACCGGAATGAACACGCTGGCGCGCCCGTAGCTGGCCTCGAGCCCGTCCGCTCCGACGAGCTTCACGCGGCCCGAGCGTCCGAGCAAGATCGTGCCCTGCGCCAGACGCGCACCGTCCGGCAGCTGCGCGCCAATCACCCGTAGCGTGAGCGGCGCCGAAGCCGCGCTCTCGACACCGAAGCGATCCACCGCGCGCGCCAAGAGCTCGTAGCGGCCCGGCGTGAGCTCCGGGAGCTGTTGCTGGTCGGAGCGCCAATCGTGCTCGTCGAGCTTGGAGCGTTGGTTACCGTCCACGCGGTAAAGGGCGAGCTTTCGGTACTCGACGTTTTGATTGGGCAGGGCGCGCAGCTGGGTGCTGACGCCGCCGGTCAGGGCCAAAAGCATGCTGCTATCCACGCGCAGCTCGGGCGCGGCCGGCACTTGCTGCTCGATGGCGACACCGCCGCCAAACGAACGCAGCAGGCCGCTCGGGAGCGGCTTCCAATCGTTGCCGAGCGCCGCCAGCATCTCTCCCTTCACCGCTGCCACGGTTATGCGATCCGCCTGCGCGATGACGAGGCTCTGCCCGCCTTTGGCCACGGCGCTCACTTTGCGCGTCGTCTGTATCAGCACCGCGGTCCTGGGCGTCTTGCTCTCGGGGATCGAAATACTGACGCGACCCGACGTCAGCCTGATGACCTGGGTTGCGGTCTTCTCGCTGCCGGTCGGGTTCAGCTGCAGCCGGATCGGCTTGCCGACCTCGTACTTGGCGTCTTTCGAAAAGGTGAGCACGGCGCCGCCCGGCAGGGTGCGTGTCTCGCCACTCGCAGCTTTGACGGCCTGCGGAGCCTCGCCGGCCCAGGCAGATCCGACGAACGAACACGACAGCACAGCGAACAAGATCCCTCGCGATGACATGCCGGCATATAACGGCGCATCGTTCAGGTAGCTTAAACGCTTCTTTGTGCGCACACGCGCCGACACCGCGTGGCGCTTTGGCTGTGGAAAACATGCTGGAAACGTTCGGCGTCTCGCACCGAGAAGGTGCGTGAGCGTGCGCGAGCGTTCAGCCGCCGCGGCCTTCCTTGTTCAGTTCTGCCAGCACGCCGTCGAGCAGGGCTTCGTCCCGGCGCATGACCGCGACGTAGAGCAGCCGCACGCGCGAGTCCGTCGTCGGCAGATCGCGCATCAGCGCGCCCGCTTTCAGCATCTTCTTTTCGAGCCGGTCGTCGAGTGAGCCGGCGGCGGGCCGTGTGCTCGACGGGTGACGCCGGCTGCTGGCCTCTGCCTTGAGCTCGGACGACGATTCTTGACGAGGCCGTACGCTTCCCGCAGCTGCGTCGCGCGAGCGGATGACAGAGCCTTCGTCGTCTTGCGGTGCGACGAGGTCGGGAAACGATGGGTGTTTGCGTGTCATGTGAGACATCGACTTTTCTTCTGCTCACTCCGACGGGTACGTCAGCCGTGCAAACTGATCAGATGCAGGTTCCATTCCGTTGTTCAGACGCACGAGGGCAGCGGAGGATTTGGCGCCGAGCGTCAATCCGCATCTGGCGGAAGCGCTTGCGCTTTTCGCTCGCCGCGGTCCTCCCGCGCGCCACCGGCCCCGCGCCGCGTCGTTGCTCACGGTCCACACTCGACTGCAACACCACGACAGCGAGATCGCAGCGGATTTGCGGCCGGACACCGCTTTCACCCTCGCTGGAAGGACCCCAGCTCGGTCTCCGATGGCGCGAAACGTCGGCGTTTGTCGTACCTCCCTTGCGAAACTCGAGGGTGGTTTCTATGGTCTGGGCCCCGAAACCGGAAAGCTGACGCAATGCTGAGGGCCACCCCCGACTCGCCGCGGATGTTCGAGAGCGATTTCATCGATCTCTTCTCCCGCACGCCCTGGACGATCGTGCCCATCTTGTACGTGCCGGGGGCCATCCTCCAATTCTGGGGCAGCCTCCATTACACGGACATCGGCGTGCTCGGCACCTTGGGGCTCACGCTCCTGGGCTTCGTGTTTTGGACGCTGACTGAGTATTGGTTGCACCGGCTGTTCTTCCACTGGGAGCCGCCGGGCAAGTGGGGCGAGCGCATGCACTTCTTGGTGCACGGCGTTCATCACAAGTGGCCGAAGGATAAGTACCGCCTGGTGATGCCGCCCGCCGTGAGCATCTCGCTCTACTTCATCTTCTGGGCGCTGTTCTATTTCACGATCGGGCCGCGTTACACGTGGGGTCTGCACTGCGGCTACGTGATTGGGTACATGTTCTACGACATTACCCATTACTACATTCACCACGTCAACCCGACGTCGGCCTACGGCATCCGCCTGAAGAAGAACCATATGCTCCACCACTTCAAGAGCCACGACGAGCGCTTCGGCGTGTCGAACATGGTGTGGGACAAGGTCTTCGGTACGGCGGGGACCAGCACCGCCACGGGCTCGCTCGGTACGGAGAAGTGATGAGGGCGCCGTGAGCGCGCGCCCGAGTCTGCATCACATTGCTGTCGGTACGCGCGACGTGCCCGCGTTGGCGGCCTTTTACTGCCGCCTGCTCGAGACCGAGCAGGCGCGCCGTCACGTCGACGAGCAGGGGGCGCTGCGCTCTGTTTGGCTGGATTTATCGGGGACTCTGCTGATGATCGAGCGCGCCGAGCCCAGCGCCGAGCGCCCGCGCGTGAGCGGCGTCGGTCTGGGCGCCTTTCTGCTGGCGTTTCGCGCCAGCGCGGCCGACCGCCGCGCACTCGAGCTGCGCGCCGAAGCGCTGGGGGCAACGATCGAAACGCGCAGCGACTACACTTCTTACTTTCGTGATCCCGACGGCAACCGCATCGCAGTCAGCGAATACGAGGTGACGGCATGAGCGAGGAGCTAATCGGTATGGAGCTGGTGGTGCAGAAGCTGGTTCCGGGCGGCGACGGCTTCTTGCGGTTGCCGGACGGTCAGGTGGCGTTCGTGCGCGGCGGCGCGCCGGGGGATCGGCTGCGCGTCGAGCAAGTCGAGAAGCAACGCGGGGCACTACGCATCATCGCTTACGAGCTGCTGGAGCCGAGCGCCTTGCGGATCGCGCCCGAGTGCCCGGTGGCCGAGAGCTGCGGCGGCTGCGACGTGATGCACCTATCGCGCGCGGCCGAGCTCGAACAAAAGTCGCTCATGCTGGCCGAGACGCTCGAACGCGTGGGCGGCGTCGAGGTTCTGCCGGCTCCTTTGGCGACGGCCGGCGAAAGCAACGGCTACCGCTCGCGCGTCCGCTTTCACGTCGGGCAGCACGGCAAGCTCGGTTTCTTTGCGCGCGGCTCGCATCAGCTGGTCGAGGTGCCGGGTTGCCTGGTCGCGGATCCGCGCATCAACCAGGCGCTTTCACAGATCCGCCGCCTGGCGCGGCGTTTTCCCGGGGCCTTGGCGGGCTTCAGCGACGTGGAGCTGCGCGCCGGCGAAAGCGGCGTCATCGCGCGTTTCGTGCCCAAGGACGGCATTCGCCCGATCGCGGCCGAGCCCCTCCTGCGCGCGCTCGGCAAGGAGCTGGGGGTCGCGGCCAGCGAGCGCGAAGCGCAGAAGCTCTGCGAAAGGCGCACGCTGCCGGGCGAAACCTTCGTCGAAATCCCGGCCGACGCGTTTTCGCAGATCAACGTGGCCGTCAACGCCGCGCTCGTGAGCGCTGTCGTCGAGGGGGCGCGGGCTCGCGGCCTCAAGAGCTTCTGCGATTTGTTCGCGGGGGTCGGCAACTTCGCGTTGCCGCTCGCTCGCGCCGGGCTCACCGGAGTGATGGTCGAACGCACAGCCAGCGCGGTGCAAGCCGCGCAGCGCGCCGCCACCGAGCAGCGCATCAGCGGCCTCAAAACGCGCAGCGCCGACGCCACGCGCGCGCTGACCGATTTGGTGCGCGAGGGCCAGCGCTTCGAGCTGGTGGTGCTGGATCCGCCCCGCGAGGGCGCGCCCGAGGTCGTGGCTGGGATTGCCGGGCTCACGCCGCGCGCGGTCGCCTACGTGGCGTGCGACCCGGCGACACTGGCTCGCGATCTCAAGCCGCTCTTGGCTTCGGGCCTGCGGGTGGTGAGCGTGCAGGGCTTCGATATGTTCCCCCGCACCCACCATTTCGAAACGCTCGTGTGGTTGGAAGCCAACGGCTAGTAGGGCCGTTTCCGGCCTGGGCGGCGGCTTTTGTCCAAAAGCTTGGCCCGCGCGCGGCGGGCTCGGGAAAATTCGCTTCATGCTCGCTCAGCCCTTGCTCAAAGACCTTGCTTCGGACGCCTCGCAGCCGCGCTGGCTCGTCACCAACGGCGACACCACCATCGGTCCGGTGCACACCGAGCTGCTCTTGCGCGGCTACCTGGGCGGGCGCATACCGCTGCATTGCCAGGTGCGCGAGATGCGCTGGGGCTCGTGGCGCCCGCTGCTCGGTATCCGGGAAATCAAGGCGCTGCAGCGCCGGCTCGATCGCGATGACACCCCGCTGAATCTGCGTGAAGCGACGCAGCGTTTGCCGGCGACGCGCGACGTGGGCGAGCTGCTCTCGGCTGCGCTTCAGCTCGCTGCGCTGGCGCTCGACGCCAACGCGGGGCTCATCCATCGCTACCGCAGCCCGCTCGCATTTCCCGTTGCGTCGGCCGTGTTCGGGGTACCGGCCGAGCGCCTGGGCGAGGTGCTGTCCGAGAACGACCCCTGCTACAAACTGGCGCTCCACGGCAGAAACCTGTGTGGCAGCCCCAGCCACGGCCTTGCCGAGCGCCTCGTCGCCGAACGGCTGCAGCACGATGCACCGCTCACGAGCGTGGCCATGACCCCGATCATCGCCTCCGGGCGTCTGGTGGCAATGCTCGAGCTGGGCCGCACCCAGCACGCTTTTCGTGTCGATGACGCCGGAGATCTTGCGCAATTCGCGGCTCAGGTGGCGCGCCGTATCGGCTGAGCTAGCGCGGCGCGCCATAAGGAACAGGAGGAGATTGCTCCTCCTGCGTCACGGCACTACTCTCATCGGGGGAGACGGTCTTAGAATGTTGCGATCACGCTGGTTGGTCCCGCTCTTGTTCGCCTGGGGAGCCGCCAGCGCGTGCCTGGACCGACCCTCGTACTCTTATTCGGACAGCGTGCCGGTGTTCGGAAGCACGAGCTTCGGCGGCACCATCAGCGGTGGTGCGGGCTCCGGCAGCACCTTCGGGGGCATGCCAGCGCCCCCGGTGTGCGAGCTGGAGCGTCCGGTCGGCGCCATGACCATCTTCCGCACCCAGGCGCTCAGCAACCAGCTGCCCGTGCGCCCGGTGCTCTACCTGCAAGCCACGGACGACGAGCTCAAGGACCTGATGGACGGCGGTCCGCTCCTCGTACCGCCTTCGCCGGGCACGCCGGCTTCGCCGCTGACCGCTCAGCTCGCGCAACTGGCGCTCAGCCTGACCGGCGATCGGCAGACGCTGGTCAAGGAGCTGCAGCAACGTTTCAAGGTCACTCGCGACACCTGGCCGAACCCCTGGGCCTTGCGGCTCGACGAGCACGCCGCCACCGAGCACATGAACCCTGTGCTGCTGCGCCTCAAGGAGGGGGCGCGCCTCGTGCTCATCTCCAACAACCTGCCGACCGTCGTGGACGTCAAAAACTCGCCCGTCGACCTGACAGGAACCGACGGCGCGCTCGCTCACCCCGAGCGAATCGCCGCTGTCTTTTACCTCGCCAACGACACCACCCTCGGTGCCGGGGCGATGCCATGCGAAACCGGCCGACGCGCGTTCGCGCTCGGCAACGAGGCCATGGTCGAATCGTTCGAGGTTGGCACGGATGACATCGCCGAGCGCATGCAGAGCGACATCGACGCACTGACCAAGCTCTTCGACGTCGCCCGCAACTGCACCAAATTCGATCGCGGCGACGGCTTATCGTTCCACGCCAATACAGCCTGCACGATCTGGGATTTCTTCGATCCCACCTCGAGCGAGTACTCGGCGTACCAGTGGTCGCTCGGTAACCCGATCGAGCTCTACAAGCCCACGCCGCAGAACCTCAACAGCCTGATTCAGGCGCTACAAGCCGACGAGCTACCGGCCGAGCCGTTCGTCAGCGCGCCGCATCCTGCGTCGAACGGGGACGGCGGAGCCGGCGGAGCCAGTGAGGGCGGAGCCAGCGGCGGCGGCGCCGGCGGCTTCGGCGGCATCTAGCTCACAATTGCTCGCAGAAGCGACGCACCACCTCGACGATCCCTTGCTCGACTTGTTCTTGCGTCGTGCCGCGCGCCTTGAGCGTCGTCTTGGTCGCTTCGAGCGAATGGTCACCGCCCTCGACGACGTGCAGCACGCTCGGCGCCTGCATGCGCTTGCGCACGGCTTCGAGCTCCGGTAGCGCGCACAGTGTGTCGCGCGTGCCCTGGACGAACAGCACCGGGGTTCTGAGCGCCAGCAGTACCTCGTCGCGCAGCTTGCCGTTCTGGCCACGCAGCGGGTAACCGAAGCAAACCAGGCCGTCGGGTCCGGGCGTGCCTTCCGCCGTGCACGCAACCGCGACGTGGCAGCCCACCCGGCTGCCCATGCTCTTCCCGGCCAGCACCAGCTTGTCGTCGGGCTGGGCCGCCTGCTGCAGTCGTCGCAGCTCAGCCCTGTGCGCAGCGACCAGCAGCTCCAGCTTGTCGGGCGCTTTGCGGCGCGCCCCCGCTTGCATGTACGGGTAATCGAAGCTCTTGACGCCGCCGATGCCGCCCAGCAGGGCCTCGAAGCGGCGCATCCACGGTGAGCTGGAAGGCGCCCCGGCGCCGTGGGCCAGAAGGATCCGCAGGGTCACGACCCCAACTAGGATCAGGACCACAAAAAGGGCAACGGCTCGGAGCGAGGGGAGCGCTCCAAGCCGTTGAGAAGATTAGGGAGACGGCGACCGAGGCGGAGGGGGGGGCACCAAGGGCGCCGTCTGCGACCAGGCTTAGGTGCATGCAGTGTGCCAACCCCAGAAGCCATGTGTCTCCGATAGTTACGCTATATGTCACCATCATGTCATTTCACTTTTGAAACCGTAGGTGCGAGCACGAAACGCGGCCGTCATCGTCCCGTGAAGGTGGCGCCACCCGGGCGAGGAGCGAACCTCGGGCTCGCGTGGCGGACCGGGCCTATGCTTGGTCGGTGCGTTGGTCGCTCAGGCTCGGAAGCATTTCTGGCATCGATATTCGGGTCCACTTCACGTTCGCCCTCTTGGTCGCCGCCTACGCCGGACACCTGGGTGAACAGTATGGGACTCGCGGTGCGCTGTTCGGAGCCCTGTTCGTGCTGTGCCTGTTCGGGTGCGTCGTGCTGCACGAGCTGGGTCACAGCTTGCTCGCGCAGCGCTTTGGGGTCGTGGTGAGAGAGATCGTGCTGCTGCCGATCGGCGGCGTTGCCCGGCTCCTGTCGGAACCGAAGAAGCCGCTGCACGAGCTGCTGATCGCGGCGGCTGGTCCGGCCGTGAACGTGGTGTTGGCGGCGGGCTTGTTCGTCGCGCTCGGACCCAGTGCGCTGTCGCCGAGCGCTTTCGATCACCTTCAGGTGGAGGCGTTGGCGTCGCCCAACTTGCATAGCCTGCTGTTGCTGTTGTTTTACGGCAACATCGCGCTCGCGGCGTTCAACATGATTCCCGCGCTGCCCATGGATGGCGGTCGGGTGCTACGCGCGCTGCTCAGCTTCTTCGTCGGTCCGGTGCGGGCCACCAACATCGCCTCGGTGCTGGCGCAGGTGCTGGCGGTGGGGCTGGGTATTTACGGGTTGCAGCAGCCAATGCTGGTGTTCGTGGCGCTGTTGGTGTTCATGGGCGCCGCTCAAGAGCGCACCACGGCGCGCACCAAGGTGTTGCTCGGCGAGCTACAAGCCGGCGAGGTCTGCGATCCTCATGCAATCACGTTCGCTCCGGGCGATAGCGTCGGAGCCGCCGTCGACCAGACGCTCCGCTCCGCCCAGGCGCACTTCCTCATCACGCACGGCAGTGAGCCCATTGGTACGCTCTCGCGCGACGATCTGATAGCGCTCGCGGGCCGCGTCGGTCTCCACGCCCCACTTTCGACGATCACGCGTCGCGAGCCCGTATGCGTGCCCCCCGAGCTGCCGCTCTCCGAAGTGCGCCGCCTGCTGCAAGAAAACGGCGGCCTCCCTGTCGTCGTCCGCAGCGAAGACGGCGCCCTCGGCGTCCTCGGCCTCGAAGACATCTCTCGTATCGCCTCGCTCACCGACAACCTCGCCCGCGGCGGCGTCCGGCGCCAAGTCGCTGCCAGCTCCGAAGTCTCGCCCTAGCCCGCCGAGCCCCTTCCCCAATCCCATCTCGACTTGGGCCCCCAATCCAAGAAGGAGGCTCGCGAGGCGGTAGGGGCCGAATATAGGCCGTCGCTGCGACCGCACTTGGATTGGGCCCCCAATCCAAGAAGGAGGCTCGCGAGGCGGTAGAGGCCGAATATAGGCCGTCGCAGCGACCGCACTTGGATTGGGTAGCCAAGTCGAGATGGGGGTTCGAAGAGCGGGTTCGGTGCTGCGCGTGCCGTGACGAGATGGGACGACGAGATGGGACGGGGAGGACTGGGCTCAGGCTGCCCAGCTGGGCAGCCCAACAGGAACAACGGCCTACCCCAAGCCAGGGCGTCCATGCTTTCGTGACGGCTAGTGGAGTCCTCGAGTCAACCCAAGGCGCTTCGGGTTCTGTTTTTTGCCGAGACGTGGGAGCGCTTCAGTTATTACGGCATGCGCGCGCTGCTCGTCTATTACATGACGAAGCATTTCAAGTTCACGGACGATGCAGCGTACGTGGTTTACGGGAGTTACACGGCGCTCGTGTACACGACGCCGGTTATCGGCGGCATGCTTTCGGACAAGCTGTTGGGGGCGCGCCGGGCGGTGCTTTGGGGCGGCATTTTGATGGCGCTGGGCCATTTCGCGATGGCGTTCGATTCGATGTTTTACCTGGCGCTCGCGCTCTTGATTTGCGGCAACGGCTTCTTCAAGCCGAACATTTCGACGATCGTGGGGCGCGTTTATTCGGACGACGATCACAAGCGCGACAACGCGTTCGCAATCTTTTACATGGGCATCAACCTAGGCGGCATGGCGGCGGGGTTGTGCGGGAGCATCGGCGAAAGTTACGGCTGGCACATTGGTTTTGGGATGGCCGGGGTCGGCATGATCGTCGGCCTTTCGGTGTTTTGGTGGGGCCAGCGCTTCATTCGTGAGGCGGCCGAGGCGCCCGATCCGGTGAAGCTGCGCGAGCCATTTCTGGCTGGTTTGAGCCGTGAGTGGCTGGTCTACCTGGGCACGGTGGCGGCCGTCGGCGCCTCGTGGTGGCTGGTGAAGCAGGGCTCGGTGCTGGGCTCGCTGCTGCTCGTGGTGGGGCTCGCGACGCTCGCGGGGTTACTCTACTACCTTGCGCGGCGCGCGGAGCCACACGAGCGCGGGCCGATGTTCGTGGCCATGGTGCTGATCGTTTTCTCGACCGTGTTCTGGGCGTTCTTCGAGCAGGCGGGCAGCTCGATGGCGCTGTTTACCGATCGCAACGTGGATCGCGTGGTGCTCGGCCACACCATCAAGGGCTCTGCCTTTCAGTCGGTGAACTCGGCCTTCGTTTTGCTGTTTTCGCCATTCTTCATGTGGCTTTGGAAAAAGCTCGGCCGCTTCGAGCCGACGACGCCGATGAAGTTCGGGCTCGGAACGTTGCAGCTCGGCTTGGGGTTCGGTGCCCTGTGGCTCGGCGCCACCGGTTCCATCGCGACCGGGATGGTTCCGCTAGTGTGGCTGATCCTCGGCTACGCTTTGCATACGACTGGTGAGCTTTGCTTGTCGCCCGTGGGGCTCTCGATGATCACCAAGCTATCGCCGCCCCGGATCGTGGGCGTGATGATGGGGGCGTGGTTCTTGGCCAGCGCGATGGCGCAGTACATGGCGTCCGTCATCGCGCGCCTTACCGGCGTGCAAGGCGCGGAAAGTGCTGCTGGTGCTGTACCGCCTACCGCTACCGTCATGGTTTACGGTTCGGTGTTCGGTGGTATCGCGGTGACGGCGCTGGTGATCGGGGCGTTCATGTGCGCCGTGGCCCCGCTGCTGGCCAAGCGCATGGGGGCTGCGCATCGATAGTAATTGCGTGGATTGTAGAAAATACCCGCTTGGAAGCGGCGCGGGAGCCGTTCACAATCCCGGCCCCGTATGGCGGACCTATCCACGAACCTGCCCGGAGCCGAGGCGGGCGACGCGGCTGAAGTAGCGATGGCGCTCGAGACGGCGCGCGCTCTGTGGACGAAGGGGCAGGGGCTCGAGTCGGTGCGCTGGATCCAGCGCGCGGCGGAGAATGCCGAGTCGGCCGGCAACGATTTGCGAGCCGTGGCGCTGGCGCGCGCGGCGGCGGATTTGCGCGCCGAGGTGAGCATGGCGTCCGAGCCGCCCGGCGCCATGAACGAAGCCGCAGCGCTCACGCCGTACGACGACTTCAGCGAGCAGACGATCGTGGACTCGCCGGCGACGTCGCTGGCGCGCGCGTCGTTGCAGAGCGGCGTACAGATTTCGGAAGCGCCTGCGCCTCCGCCGACGTCGTCGGTGGTGGTGGTGCCTAGCCCGCTGACGCCGCCGGTCGCGCAGACCGCGCCGCGCGTGCCCCAGCATGCGGCGGTGCGCGTTGCGGTGCTGGGCGCCAACGGTAGCAGTCGCGACCTCACGGTGCGCGTGCTGGGTGAGGGCGAGAGCGCGCCGCCCGGCAGCGTCGAGGCGCTGCTCGTATCGCTCGACCCGCAGCGCAAGATACCGTGAGCCGCCTTTAGCGTGCAGTGCGTAGCGCGTCGATCGTCTCGGTGTCGAGCACGACGGGCGTCTTGGGCAAGCGCGCCAGGGAAAAATTGATCAGGGCGACGCGCGCCGTGACGCGCTCGGACGTGGCGATGCCGCACGAACGTGCGGCCCAGGCGACGATGGCGCGCGGATCCGTACCGCCCTCGCGCAGCTCTTGCAGGCTCAAGTCGTCGGCGCGCTTGGCCAGCCGCCGCCCGGATTCGTCGAGCACGAGCGGCACGTGCAGGTATTTCACGGCTGGCAAGCCGAGCGCCTGCTGCAGCAAGAGTTGCCGCGCGGCGCTGGGCAAAAGGTCTTCGCCCCGTACCACTTCGGTCACGCCCTGGCGCGCGTCGTCGACCACCACTGCGAGCTGGTACGCCGGTGCGCGATCGCGCTTGGCGATCAAGAAGTCGCCCACCTCGCTCTGCACGTCGAAGCTCCGCTCGCCCAGCAGCTCGTCGTGCACGGTGACGAGGCCGTGTGGCACCTTCAAACGTAAGCCGGCGGCTTTGCCGCTTTCGGCTTCGGCTGCTGCCACAGAAGCGTACTTGCCGCGACAGGTACCGGGGTAACGCGGCTCCGCTTCACCCTGCTGCGGCGCGCTCTGCGCCGAGCGCACGTCTCCGCGCGAGCACACGCAAGCGTACGCGGCTCCTGCACGCTCGAGGCGCGCGGCTGCTTCCGAGATCTCGGCCAAGCCAGTGGACTGCACGTAGTCGGGCCCGTCCCAATCCAGCCCGAGCCAGCGCAGGTCGCGCAGCGCGGCCTCGGCCATTTCCGGCTTCGCGCGCGGGCCGTCGAGATCTTCGAGCCGCATCAGCAAGCGGCCGCCCCCGAGGCGAGCGCGCCACCACGCCACCAAAAACGTGCGCGCATGCCCGAGGTGCAAAAGCCCGGTGGGGCTCGGAGCGAGGCGACCGGTGTACAAGCGTCGGAAGGCTACTGCGTGCAGCTGCAGCTGGCGACGCGGCGCGAGGCGTCTTGCTGGATTTGCCGGGCGCGGGCGCAGCGCTGACCGCCTTCGGTATCGAGACGACAAACGGCGTCGCTGGCGCGTGTGAGCGACGAAAAGGCCTTGCACGCCGTTTCGCAGGCGCTCACTTCTTTGGCGCGCGGTGCCTCTGCCTCCGCCTTATCCGCGCTGCGTGCTTCGTCGCGTGGGGCGGGCGCGGCGCTCGCGGGAGCGGGCGCGGGGGCGGTGCTCGGGGCGGCGGCGCCGGCCGCGACGGGGGGCGGCGGAGCGGGCTCGTTCAGTGCTAGCCGATCGATGTCGGCGCGGGACCTTTCGAGCAGCGCCTCGGCGTCGGCCAACGTTTGCGGCTCGGGTTCGGAAGAAAGTGGGCCGGGGGCGCCGGTGCCCTCTTGGGCGGGCGCAGCGGCCGGAGCCTCCGAGCTTTTGGCGCAGCTTGTCGCCAAGCCGGCCAGCACCACCCAACCCGCCAAGCTCAAGGCCCATCGCATCGACTTCATGGTTTCCCTAGTTACAGACGCACGAGGCCGAAAAACGGGTCAGCTCAACCTTCGGCCACCAAATAAGCGAGCCAACCCGGCTGGTTAGGGGCGCGGGTGCGGATCCGGTAGGCGTCCTTCGTCTCGTCCTCGCTGGTGTCCCAGTATACGTGCACCTTCGAAAAACCTGCCTCCTTCAGCAGCTCTTGCAGCTCCGGCATGCTCCAGAAACGCCAGTCGTAGCGGAAGGCCTTGTTCAGCTTGGTGCCGTCCTTGAACTCGAAATGAATGTAGTTGGTGACGTCGTGGGTGATGGCGTCGAACGTGTTTTGATCCCACACGTACGTGAAGCCCGCCTTGATCTTGCGATGCTCTTGCATCGGCTCGTGGGACTCCCAGCCGCCGTAGGCGTCCAAAAAGAAAAGGCCGCCCTTGGCCAGACCTTTGCGTACCTGCGCAAAGTAGCTCTTCATCTCTTCGCGCGTCTTGAAGATCCAGTAGCTGAAGTTGAACGCGCAGATGATGTCGTGCTTCTTCTTCACGTTCGAACGCACGTCTTGCTGCAGTAGCGTGACGCGCTCTTGGGCATCGCCGAGCGGCGCCAGGTTGTGCTTCTTGCCCCAGTCGAGCGTCGGGCGGTCGATGTCGAGACCCGTGGCGGTGCGCTCCTTGTGGCTCTTCACCCACGCCGCGCACAAGATCGCGGTGCCGCAGAAGTCTTCGCGAAAGCTCAGCGGCTTCTTGCCGCGGATCTTGGTGAACCAAGCGTTCAAGAAGTCGACCTCGGTATCCGGGGCCTGTACGCTCAGCTGGTACAAGACGTGCTTGTCGGCGGTCTTGGCCGTGTACTTCGACTGGGTCTTGGCGGCGCGCTTGCGTCTGGCTTTCGGCATGGCAGGGCGCTTGGTACCTCAAACGCGGGCCGCGCCGTAGTGCTTATTTGCAGCGAATCAGCCGGCCCCACGTGCGCCGGTCGGCCACGTAGGCGAGCAGCGCGCCTTCCGGCAGCGGGTACAGCGACACGTCCGCGAAACCTCGCGCCGTGGCCACTTGCTCCGAGCTGGCGGTTTCGTCGAGCGTCAGTTGCGACAGCACCAGCTCTTGATTGGCTTCGGGGCGCGGATCGATCGGTCGCACGTAGGCCGCCACGGGCGCGCCACACAAGGTGGTCGAAGCGACGGGCGAGCGATCGAGCCCGTTTTCGTAGACGCGCCAGCGTAGTGGTGGGTCCATCTTGGGGTCGCGCTCGACCGCCAGGGTGGCGAGGCCGAAATGGCTGGCGTCTTTTTCGACGGGCAGCATGAGCCAGCTACCGTTGCTCGAGCCGACACAGCTGATCTCGGTCAAGCCTTGCGTGGCGCCCGACACCCACACTACCACGTCGGGATCGAGCGTGCCGGTTTTGCCGTGCAGCCGGCGCGCATGCACCGGTGTCATGCCGCTGCGGCCGTCGATGTAGCTGACCATCACGTCTTCGCCCATGCTCGTGAGCGCGACGCTGCTGGCGGCCGCGCCCTCGGGGGTGAGATCGAGCTTTCTACCGTCGGGCAAGCGCAGGCGAGCCAGCGAGTCTTGTTTGCCAACCGGCTGCGTGATGTAAGCGACGACGTCGGGCGAGCCCGCGACGGCGACGCGCGTGCCGTCGCGCGCGTCGTTCGTCAGCACCTCGAGCTCACCGCCGGCCAACGCGCGACGCACCACGCGGCCCTTGGAAACCCAATAAACGTGCGTGGCGCTCACGGCCGGTCCCCGCGCGACGGGCCAGAAGCTCTGCGCCCCGAGCGTGACGTCGCGCAGCGCGCCCGCTGCCGGCTTCTTCGACTTGCTGGGCGGCTGCTCCAACCTCGAGAAAACGAGCTCGTCCGTGCGCGTGACGAGGACGACGCCGTGCTCGAAAGCGGCCGCTGGCGCTGCCGGCCCAATGTCGTTCAGGCCGTCGAGCAGATAGCGGCTGTCTTGCACGAGCTTGTCGGTCTTTTCGTGCTCCGCGAGCGGCTTGGGCGCGTGGTGGCGAGCTTTCTCCTTCGGCTCGGGTGGCGCGTCGTCCGGCGGCGCTTCGTCGAGCGGCTCGGCGCTGGGCTTGTGCTTCGGCTTGGCGGTTGCGGCCGCCGCGAGCGGCGCTGGCCCCGACATGCCGGCGCTGCGCTGGTCGCAGCCCCAAAGTATCAACACCACGCCCAGCAATGCGCTCAGTCGAATGCGCATCATCGGCCGCTCCCCAGGTGCTCGACCAACGTCTTTACCCCGATTCCGATCAGCACCAACCCGCCGAGCGCGTCGAGGCGGCTCCCCAGCGCAGCGCCGAAACGATGACCGGCGAACAAGCCGATCGCGCTGAGCACCGCCGTCGTCACGCCAATCGCCGCAAGCGAAAGCCCGAGCGGCGCGCCGAGCAGCGGCAACGTGAAGCCAGCTGCGAGCGCATCGATGCTGGTCGCGATCGCCAGCAGCAGCAGCACCTTGAGCCCGAACGCGTCGCCCTCGTTCAGCTCTGGCGTGTCTGCCGAGTCGTGGAAGGCTTCCCACAGCATCTTGCCGCCGATGCCGCCCAACACCAGCAAAATGATCCAAGGGTCCCACGCGGCGATCAGCTTGCCCACGCTGGCACCGAGCAAGAAGCCGACCAGCGGCATCAGCGCCTGAAAACCCCCGAAAAATCCGGCGACCAGCGCCACGTGTCGCGCTCGGATCTGCCCCACCGAAAGCCCGCGCGCCGCCGATACGGCCATCGCATCCATCGATAACCCAAAGGCGAGCAACATGATGCCACCCAGCTTCATGCGCCCTGCATCTGCACGGCTTGCTCGCGCGGGCTCACGGTACCTCGACCCGTGAAACGGTGCCGTCCGCCAAGCTCGTGACGTAAAGCTTGTTGTCGGGGCCGAGCGTGACCCCGGCGAGCGCGCCGGCAGCGAGACCCGTGTCGATGACGCGCTGCTGCTTGCCCGTCACATCGAGCACGTAAATCAGCCCACTCGCGTTGTCGGTCACGTAGAGTGTGTCGGCGTCGAGCGCCATGCCACTCGGCCTCTCGATGATGCCGGCCGGCACCAGCTCCGTGACGGTGGCGCCGTCCATCGAACCGCTCGCCGCCAGCAGCTCGTACACGACGATGTCCTCGCCGGCCGTCGCGGTGCTCGGGTCCACCCTGAGCACGCGGCCGTGGCCCGTATCGGCCACGTAGACCAGGTCGCGCGCCGTATCGTACGCCAGGTGGCTCGGCACCTCGGGCACGCGCAGCAGCTGGCCCGTCACGTAGCGATGCACCTCGCCGTCGGAATGATCTTCACCGCCGATTTTATGGGGCTTGTGAAAATCCACGCGATCGAGCGCTCCCACGTCGCCGTTGAACGCCCAAAATACGTTGGCCCGCTCGTGCGCGATGCCCATGCAGTACGGAGTCTCGTGCAGCATGTCCAGGTGCGTGCCGTTCTGGCCTTCCAGCGGCTTCACACCAAACACGCTCGGGTTCGAAGACCACAGCACCGGGCCCGCGTAGGGAGTGGCCTCGTCTTCCCAGTTGTCGGTGCGAGCTTCGCCGCAGCTCGCGAAGTACTCGCCGTCACCCCAGGCAATGGCGGTGGGGCGGCGCATGAAGTGCCAGGCGTTGTCGTCTTGCTTGATCGTGGCTTGTGGCTTGTCGCCCGTCGCGCCGCTGATCACGCCCATGACCCCCGGCAGCGCCTTGCAACCCGGGTCGGTGTCGGTGTTGCAGGGCAAGCCGCTCGGAAACTGGCGCAGTGAGACCCACAGCTCACCGTCGACGGTGGGATTGAAGCTCAGCGAGGTCGCGCTCAGCGGCACCTTCGCCACCGGTTCGTAGACCTCGGTCAGCTGAGCTATCTCGATCGCTGGTCCACCGCTACCGCCGTCCGAGCTGTCGAGCGATTGCGACGAGCAACCGAGCAGCGTCGACGCGAGGGCCAAGGCCTGGGCCGAAACGAAGAGCAGGCGGTTCAAGCCGGGCTAGCGTAGCGCTGGGTGCTCAGCCAGCCAACCAAGCACGCGCTTCCAGCCTTCTGCATGGCCCGCGCCGGAGGCGGTACGTTGGGCAAAACCGCTGTGCCGTACCTTGACGTGTGTGCCCTTCGCGGTCGGAGTCAGCTCTACCCGGATCAGGGTCTCGCTGAAGTCGTCCCAGCTCGCCTTCCAGGTGTAGACGAGCAGACGCGGCTTATCGACCTCGAGGTACTCGCCGTGCACGTTGCCTTGCTGCGAGCCGTCGACGCGCGCCGAGTCACTGCTCCATTTGCCGCCGGGGCGCAGATCGACCTGCCAATTCATGGTGCGGTACGTGTCGTCCGACCCCCACCAGCTCGCGAGCTGCGCCGGCTCGGTCAAAGCGTCCCACACGGCCTCGGGCGGTGCGTCGATCTCGATGGACGCGTGGATGATGCCTTCTTTGAAATCCGCCAGCGCGCTCATTTACGATTCTCGACGTGACGTTTGAGGTTGAGCAGGTTGACCTGCCAGAAGTGCCGGTAGCCTTCGAGCCAGTGCGCACACTCGAGTAGCGGGCCCGGCGTGAGCTCGTAAATGCGCTGGCGGCCGTCGCGCTTTTCCGTCACGAGGCGGGCCTCGCGCAGAACGCGCAGGTGCTTGGAAACGGCCGGTCGGCTCATCCGAAAATTGGCAGCAATTTCCGTTACCGGTGCCGACCCGCTGCGCAGCTGGTCCAAAATGGCCCTGCGGGTCGGGTCGGCCACCGCGTGAAAAGCGTCCGAGCTGGCTGTAACGCGCGACATGCGTAACTCTTAGGTTACATCCTGACGGCGCCCGTGGTTGCTGTCAACCGGCCATCGGCAGCTCGAGCGGACGACCCGTTTCGAGGTACGTCTTCAAGCACGAGAGCACGACGTTCCACCCGTCTTGCCCGGCACCCAGGTGCGCGGCTGACTTGGGAGCCTCGCTGAAGTCGTGAATGGCGATGACCTTGCAGGCTTTGCCGCGCTGCTCAATCTGCCACTCCACCAGCGACGTCTCATCGCTCAGCTCCGGGCTGTAGCGGATTTTCCAGGTGTGGACGAGACGACGCTGCGGCTCGCATTCGACGATCGTGCCGTCTACCGCGGCGCTGCCATCCGGCATGTCGTAGCGGATGGGCTCGCCCTTTTTGAACGACGACCTGACCATCGTTCCGAAGAAGTAGTGCGGCGTGATGCTGCCATCGGTGAGCGATTGCCACAGCTTGTCGGCGCTGGTTTGGATGAAGATCTCGTAGACCTGACGTGAATCGTTGTTCGCCATGTGACCTCCAATGGGTAACCAAATGGTTACTCAATGGTGTCGTTCTGTCCAGTCGAAATTCGGCGCGCTGTGCGCGAGCAGTTGCAGCCGCGCTGATTCCTTGGGAAAAAGGTCGCGCATGAGTGTTCGGTTCGGCTCCGCTTTGGCCCTGGCATGGCTGCTCGGTGCCTGCGCGTCTCGCAACGCGCCCGAAGCGGCGGCTCCTCAAACAGGCATGGACGCGAGCGGCGCACGGCAAAGCGCGTCTGCTGCGAAGCCTGGTGCTCCCGCCGGCTCGGGAGCGAAACCGAGTGGTGTCGCCAGCATGTCGATCCCGAACGCGCCGCTACCCGGTGGCGAAGAGCCCACACCTGACAAGGCGCTACCTGAGCTCAAAATCGAGCCTCTCGGCATGCACGTGGGCGGCGGAAAAAACACCCCCGAGGAGAAGGCGCCCTTCCACCGCGCCCTCGAACGCCAATTCCCCGCTTTCATGGAGTGCTATCGACTGGCCGACGACCCCTGGGCGGGCGGCAGCTTCGGCATCGACATCAAGATCGCCCGCGCCGGCGGCACGCCAACCCTCGAGCAACCGCGCACCAAAATCCACGGTAAAGGCTTCGAAGACTGCATGGTCGCCGCCTTCGGCAAGACCCAGTTCGAAAAGCCCAAAGCCGGGCCCACCGTCATCAGCTACTCCATCCGCTTCCTCCTCGGCACCGGTAAGAAGTAGTCGGGGGAGGCGGCTGCCCCAACCACAGCCCCCGGCACCCCCCGGCAGCCCGCTTGCAGAACGCTTCCGTAGCACCACGGATCCCACTGGGCGTCACGCTTCGGGACACCTCGCGCTCGCCGAAGCTCCGCCGCGCTCTTCTCGACTTGGGCCCCCAATCCAAGAGGCGGCGCGGCGAACCCCTAAAATCGGCAATACGCGGAGCAGCGCGCTCCTTCTTGGATTGGTGGACCAATCCAAGTGGCAACGCAGAGAGGCCGTAAAATGGGCATTGGGGAGCTTTGAGCTCGTCGTCTTGGATTGGGGGCCCAATCCAAGTGGCAACGAGGGGAGGCGGTAAAATTGGCATTGGGGAGGCTTGAGCTCCCCGTCTTGGATTGGGGGCCCAATCCAAGTGGCAACGCAGAGAGGCCATAAAATTGGCATTGGGGAGCTTTGAGCTCGTCGTCTTGGATTGGGGGCCCAAGTCGAGATCGAGATGCGAAGGGCGTCTCGGCGCACCTCGCGGCGCCGCTACTGACCAAAGCGATTGAAAGGCATCGCGACCGGAGCGCCGCGCAGTGCGACATCACACAGGTGGCGGAGCAGCGGCAGTTGTTGCGGCTGCGTTTGTCCGGTTCTGTCCCAGTGCGAAAGAGCGAGGTCGAGCTCGCGCAGGATTTCGAGGCATTCCAGCGTGGCGCCTGCCATCTTTTCGATGGCAGCCGCGAGCGAGAGGCCGGTGCCGAGCCACTTGCCGAAGCGACCGGTGCGGCCGCCGTTGCACGTCACGGTGAGGTCGCCGGTGCCCGGGAGGCCGACGGCGGTTCGTGGGTTGCCGCCGACGAGTGTGACGACCCGCTGCATTTCCAAGATGGCTTGCGCGAATACCGCGCTCTCGTAGTTGTGATACGCGACGCTGCCGACCGCGCCGCCGCGCGCTTCGTGCACGCCCGCGCCGAAGCCGACGCCCATCGCGAAGGCGTTTTTGAGCGCCGCACAGGTTTCGGCCCCGATCACGTCGGCCTCCTGATGCACGAAGTAAAAGCTGCCGCGCGCCAGTTGGGCCCATGCCTCGCAGGCCTCGAGCGAGCGCCCGGTGAAGACGATGCTGGTCGGCACGCTGCGCAGCAATTCACCGGCGATGCACGGCCCCGCGACGCCCACTGGCGCGATGCGCGCGGCGGCTTCGGCCGGCATCAGCGACTGAAACACGTCTGGCAAAATGTGCAGGCGCTGCTCTTGCCAGACGAGACCCTTCGACACCATCAAGACTGGCTTGGGGGCGCGCGCAAGCTCCGCGCCCAGCGCCTCTGCGGCCCAACGAACGCCCGCCGAGCTCACACCGAGCGCGATGGCGTCGACTCCGCGCAGCGCTTCGGCGAGCTCCGAAACGTCGTACGGAGCGACGCCGGGCACGTGCGCGCGCAGCTTCGGGTGGTGTGCGCCTGCTTTGAGCGCCGTGACGATATCGCGATCGAGCGGCGTGCCGACGAGCCGCACTTGGTGACCGTTGGCCAGCAGCGGCACCGAAAGCGCGCTGCCCATCATGCCGGCACCTACGATCGCGATCACGGCCATGCGGCGTGTTTAGCCAGACGTGGCGGGGGCCGCTAGCTTCTTTTTCGCGCCATCGCCCTTGCCGGAGCTCGGATCGCCGAGCAAATCGGGCAGGGGCGGCAGCGGCAGCGCGCTCGGAACCGGCGGCAGACCCAGATCTTTGCCGATGTCTTCCAGCTTTCGACCGACCTCGTTGCCGATGGCTTGCAGGTCTTTCGCGTTCGGTGTCAGTGCCAGGAGCTCTGCTAGTGAGAGTGGGCGCAGGCCGCAGCCGATGCCGATTTTTTGCGCGAGCTTGGCGTGCAGCAAGTCTTTGCTGGTCGCGTCGATGGTGACCTCGACGCCCACGTCTCCACGGACGAGCGCAAGCGCCGTGAGCTTGCCTTGTTTGCCCGAGGCGCGCCCCAGGAGCTGCCCCAAGCGCGACTCCGCCGCAGCGCCTGCCAGCGCGTCGCACGGCAAAGCGCCCTTGAGGACCATCTGAAAGCTTGCATCGGTCGGGCCAAGGCGGGTCACGTTGCCGGCGCCCGCGAGCTCGAAACGCCCAGCCTTTACCTTGGAATTGCTGAGCGTCACTTTGTTGCGCGCGCCATCGAGCGCCAGATCGGTGTCGAAGGTCGTGACGTTGCCGAACACGAAGCCGTCCAGCTCTGGCGGGTGCGGCGGAATGAAACCTTCGAGCCGCGTGCTGAGCTTGCCGCGGATCTCCACGCCGTCGAGCGCGCCAGCCGGCAGCGCCAGCTCCGCGTGCCCGCCGATGATCACGTCGGGTAGCGGCACCGGGATCCCCAAGCCCTGGCCCAATAAGCCGAGCTTGGTCGGTGAGAGCACCATGCTCATCTTTCCGGCGCCCTTGGCGTTGATGCTCGCGTCGAGCCGCAGTGGCGCGACCTGCGCCGACTGATCACCGAAACCAATCGAGACGTCTCCGCCCGTGAGTCCGTAGCCGGCGCCCACCTTGCCGAGCTCGAAGCCCGAAAGCTTGCAGCTTTGAGCCGAAAACGTCGCGCCCGCCACCGTGTGCGTGAGCACGCCGCCCGAAAGCTCGAGCCAGGGCGCGGTGGCTGGAGCTTCCGCCACCTTCACGCTCACCTGGCTCGCGACCAGCGGCGCTTGCAGCGCGTCCGGGTGATTCCGAGCCCACTCGCCCAGCTCGAACAGCACGCGCGGCAAGGTCCCGCTCACGCCGACTTGCACGTCAGACAACTGCACGCTCACGGGCTCGAAGCTCTGGAGCTGCACATCCGCCAGGCCCAGCGTGGCTTCGAAGCCGGGCGCGCCGATCAGCTTGGCGGTCGCACCTGAGAGCTGCACCCAGCCGAAGCCAAATCGGACCTCACCGGGCGTGAGCGCGATGCCGCGCGCCTCGGCTTCTGCTACGACCCGCTTTTGAACGTAGCTGGGCAACCACCAAAGCAGCCCCATCAAGATGCCGACGACACCCGCAGCAGTGATACCGAGAGCGATGAGCAAGCCCTGCGTTCGCTTCACGCCCGGAGCCTACCATGCCTAACTACTTGACCCCGGAAGGCGCCAAGAAGCTCGCGAGCGAGCTGAATCAGCTGCTCAACATCGACCGACCCAAGGTAGTGCAAGAAGTCGCCGAGGCCGCCGCGCAGGGTGACCGCTCGGAGAACGCCGAGTACATCTACGGCAAGAAGAAGCTGCGTGAGATCGACCGGCGCATCCGCTTCATTACCAAGCGGCTCGACGCAGCCGTGGTCGTCAAACAAGAGACGACACACGGCGAGGTGCGGTTCGGCGCCACGGTGGACGTGGAAGACGAGAACGGAAAGAAAAGCAGCTACCTCATCGTCGGGCCGGACGAAGCTTCCCCGTCGGACGGCAAGATCAGCTTCCAGTCTCCGCTCGGCCGCGCCCTGATGAAGCGTAAAGTAGGGGATGTCGTGAGTGTGGTCCGCCCCGCTGGCGAGATCGAGATCGAGATCAAAGCGATCCGTTACGAATAGATTCCTTCACGGGTCAGGCCCGATCGGGAAACTATTGCACACGTAGATCAGAAAATTCGCTCCCTGTTCCCACTGCTCAACAGAGGGACTCGCGACACCGGACGCTCGATGGAAAAGAGTATCCGGCGCGCGATTGCACGCAGTGGATTGTCGCGCTTTGCGACGTAGCGATTGGATCGAAACGATTAGCGTGCGACGGGCCAGCGCACGCGGTAACCACGACCGCGCAGGTACTGGATTGCGTCCGGAGCGCCGGCAGCGCCGAGGCGTTGACGAAGCTCGTACACCTGGTTGCGCGCGGCGTTGCCACCTACCGAACCGTTGAGCACGACACGGTTCAACTCTTTGCTCGGCACGAAGCGCTCGGAGTGATCGAGCAGGAACTCGAGCACCGCGCACTCGGCGCGACGCAGCGGAACCTCTTGCTCGTTCACGGTGAGCGTGCGTGACAGCCGATCGAGGTTGAGCGGACCCGCGCGCAGCACGCTCCGGAAAACTTCCGACGTGCGACGCGTGCGAGCGACCAGCGCCAAGATGCGGAGCTTGAGCTCGAGGCCGTCGACCGGCGAGCGCAAGAAATCCGTGGGTGATTCGCGCTCGAACAAGCTGGGTGAGGGTTGTCCTTGACCAGGAACAATCCACAGCACGGCTTGATTGGCGGGAATATCACTCGGCGCAGTTACGTCGGATTTGGCGACGCAGACCGTGGCGAGCGAGGTGTCGTCGCTGACGGCAATTCCACCGTCAGCGAGAGAGGTACCGAGCTCGTTGAGCTCGGTTGATTCGAAACCGCGAAGGCACACGAGCTGCGCTTCGCTGACTGCTTGCGTTGCTTGCCCCATGATGTAGGTGACTCTGCGACTGCGCTTTTCTGGGGTCAACTACCTCAGGTTTCCCAGCCCCATTTTTCATCACTTTTGATCACGGGAATGAGATCAAATGACGCACCCCGGACGGAATACTGTACTGGGGGCCGAAGGAAAAACGCGAAGCGTCTCGGGTAGATGCAGCGGTAGGCGCGATCCCACGAAAACCTTCACGGCGTAAATGGGGGGCACCGGTCGAGAGCACTCATTCGAAGGTGAGAGCGGTTTGCACGCCCCGTTGGCTCGTTGGCGCGGCGCTGCTGTTGGGTTGCACAGCGCGGCTCAGTAGCAGCGGTCCGAGCGCTGACGTCATGTCCATGCCTGGTCTGACGCCCACGGCGGGTGCAGGCGGCGGCGGTGTAACACCTGCGGGTGATGCTCCGCTCGATTGTTCCAAGACGCAAGTCGCGTTCTCGCCGTTGCGCCGCCTGACACGCGAGCAATTCGACAATTCGATTCGCGACTTGCTCGGGATCGTGGGCCAGCCGTCACAAGCTCTCACACCCGATGAAAAGCTGGGCACTTTCTACAGCAACTCGGCCGCACCGGTGACGCGACTGTCGGTCGAGCAGTATCGAGACGTCGCCGAAGAGCTGGCCGCCGCCGCAGTGGCGCAACAGCTCGATACCCTTGCCGGCTGCAGCGGCGCCGAGCAGAACGCCGCCTGCGCCGATCAGTTCATTCAGAGCTTCGGGAGGCGCGCCTTCCGCCGGCCTCTCCTCATAGAAGAGGCGGCGCGCTATCGCGGCTTGTTCGACGCCGCCGCCGTGCGCGGCTTTGCCGACGGCATTCGGCTCGTGATCGAGGCCATGCTCCAGTCCCCGAGCTTCGTCTATCACCTCGAGCTCACGCCGGCGCCGAGCGGCGCAGGTGTCGCGCCGCTCGGTGGTTTCGAGGTCGCCGAGCGCTTGTCTTTCGCGCTTTGGAACCGCCTGCCCGACGGCGAGCTGCTCGACGCTGCCGCGAGTGGCGAGCTCGACGGCGTCGACGGGCTCCGCGCGCAAGCCGAACGGCTCATCGCCAGCGAGCGCGCCAAGGACGCCCTCTCCAGCTTCCACCTGCAGTGGCTGGGCCTCGATGGCCTGCTCGATATCGACAAGGATCCAGCGCTATTTCCCGAGTTTACGCCGGCCTTGCAGGGCGCGATGCGCGACGAAGCCACGAGCTTTGCCGACTTCGTGATCCGGCATGGCGACGGGCGCCTGCAAACCTTGCTGAGCGCCCCCTTCACGGTAGCCGGTCCCGAGCTGCTCAGGCTCTATGGATCGACTGCCGCACCTTCAGCCGACGGCACCGTGCCACTCGATGCGACGCAGCGCGCCGGCCTACTGACGCAAGCGGCGTTCCTGTCGGCTCACGCCCACGCCAACCAGACGTCGCCGGTGCATCGCGGACTCGCGATCCGCAAGAACTTGCTCTGCACGAGCCTGCCGGACCCGCCCGCGAACGTGAACAACACGCCACCCGAGCCGGATCCGACGGCGACGACCCGGCAGCGCTTCGAGCAGCATCGTAGCGACCCAACCTGCGCTGGCTGTCACCAACTGCTCGATCCGATCGGCGTGGGTTTTGAAAACTACGACGCGATCGGGCGCTTTCGCGCGAGCGAGAACGACCTGGCGATCGACGCGCACGGCGAGCTGGTGGGTGCCGGTGCCGCGAGCGGAACCTTCACCGGCGCCGTGGAGCTGGCGCAGCGGCTGTCGACCAGCCCAGACGTGCGTGATTGCCTGGAAAAGCAGTGGTTCCGCTTCTCGCTGGGTCGCGGGGAGGGCGCGGAGGATGCCTGCTCGCTGGCGAGCGTGAAGGAGCAATTCGCGGCTTCCGATTTCAACGTGAAGAAGCTGCTCGTGGCGCTCGTGACCTCGGACGCGTTTCGCTATCGCAAGGTGGAGCCATGAGACCCGTGTTGAGCTGTCGTCGCAACCCGCGCGTGAGCCGTCGCGCCCTGCTCGGTGGGCTCGGAGCCTCGGCTGCGCTCGCCCCGTTCTTGCCGTTGCTCGAAGCGCGGGGCGACGACACGCCGCCGGTGCGCCTGATCTTTTGGTTCACGCCCCACGGCACCATTTACGACAACTGGAAGCCGAGCGGCGGGCAGACGGACTTCACGCTGTCGCCGATCTTGAAGCCGCTCGAGCCATTCCGAGCGAAGCTCAACATTCTGGACGGCCTCAAGGTCAACGCAGACGGCGTGGGCGCTCCGCACACGAAGGGGCCGCCTCTGCTGTGGACGGCCTCGCCGCTCAATGCGGACATGACCTTCACCCGCGCCGACGGCTCGGGCGGCATGTATTACGGTTGGAACAGCGCGGCCAGCCTCGACCAGGTGCTACTGAACGAGCTCGATCCGGCCACGCCCTACCGGTCGCTCGAGTTCGGGGTGCGCTCGGGCGGCAACCACCCGGGCTCGCGCATGATCTACACCGGCTCCGAGGCGCCGCTGGCGCCGGAGACGAACCCTTGGGCGGCCTTCAAGCGACTGATCGGCGACATCGGCAAGAGCACCGACGAGCTCGAGCGCATCAAGGCTGAGCGCAAGAGCGTGCTCGACGTGCTGGCGGGCGAGCTGGGCAGCTTGCAAACGAAGGTGAGCTCCGCCGACAAGAAGAAGATCGACGCGCACCTCGACGCGGTGCGCGAGATCGAGCTCCGCTTGCAAAACTCGAGCATCTCCTGCCAGGGCCCGGTGCTCGGCACCGAGGTCGACTCCAACAAGTCGAGCAACACGCCGGTGGTGATGGACGCCATGATTGCGCTGATGGCGACATCGCTGTCGTGCGGGCTCACCAACTTTTCGAGCATGCAGTACCGCGTCGGGGAAAACGACGGCGGCTACCTCTACGATTGGCTCGGCATCACCGATCAGGAGCATCACCTTCTCACTCACTCGGGTGACACGGACGCGCACGCGCGCGACGAGCTGACCAAGATCTACACTTGGTACAGCGAGATGTTCGCCAAATTCCTGGCCAAGCTCGACGCCGTGCCCGAAGGTAGCGGCAGCCTGCTCGACAACTCGCTGGTCATTTGGGGGAGCGAGCTCGGCAAGGGCAATACGCACTCGTTCGAGCGCATTCCGTTCGTGGTGGCGGGCGGGGCGGGCGGCAAGCTCAAGACCGGGCGCTACCTTCAGTACGACAAGGTCGAGCACAACCGGCTCCTGGTGAGTGTGGCCCAGCTCATGAACGTGCCCATGGAAAGCTTCGGCGCGACGGACGTGGGTAGTGGCGGCTTGAGCGGCTTCGTCTGAAGTTGTAAGCTGCTCGGTCGATGCTGCGCGTGTGCTTCGTTTGTTTGGGTAACATCTGCCGTTCACCGATTGGTGAAGGTGTGATGCGCTACCTGCTGGAAGACGCGGGGCTCGGCAGCCGGGTCGAGGTCGACAGCGCGGGCACCGCCGGCTACCACCACGGAGAGCTCCCCGACGCTCGAGCGCGAGCCGCCGGACGGCGTTTCGGCATCGAGGTGGGCGGGCGCGCGCGGCAATTCAAGCAAGCCGACTTCGATCGTTTCGACTACGTGCTGGCTATGGATCGAGCGAACTTCGACGATCTGGCAGCCTTGGCAAGCGAGCCGGGCGCGCGCAAGAAGCTGCACCTGCTACGCAGCTTCGATCCCGGCTCACCGCCGGGAGCCTCGGTGCCCGATCCGTACTACGGAGACGAAGAAGACTTCGATGATGTGGTGCGCATTTGCCTGGCGGCGTGTGCGCCATTGCTCGAAACACTACGTCGCGAGCATCAGCTCTAGGGGCCGATGACCAAAGGGGAAGAGTAGTCGATGGTGGAAGGGGAATTGAGGGAGGCGCTGCGCTACGCGCTGGGTGCGAACATCAAGTCACTACGGCGGCTCTCGGGCGGCGACATCAACGACGCGTTCGAGGTCGAGCTGTCGAGCGGCGTGAATGTGTTCTTGAAGACCAATGATTCGGCGCCGGCCAGCATGTTCCCGGCCGAGGCGTGCGGGCTCGAGTGGCTGCGCGAAGCCTCGGCCCTGCGCATCCCCGAAGTGCTCGCGGTCTCGAGCGGCCGCGACGACGAGCCCAAATTCTTGGTGCTCGAGCTGCTCACGCCAGGGCAGCAAGGGCGCGACTTCGAGCAACGGCTGGGACGAGGACTGGCGCGCCTCCACCGCTTTGGCGCCAGCCGTTTTGGATTCGAAAGCGACAACTTCATCGGCTCGTTGCCGCAGCGGAACCACGCGCACGCATCCTGGTCCGAGTTCTTTTGGCACGAGCGGCTCGAGCCGCAACTGAAGCTGGCGATCGCCTCGGGGCGCGCCAGCGCGCGCATGCGCCAGGGTTTCGAGAAGCTCGCGGCGCGACTGAGCCAGCTGGTCGGTATGAGCGAGCCGCCGTCTCGGCTCCACGGCGACTTGTGGGGCGGTAACCTGCACGTGGACGATACCGGTGCGCCCTGCCTCATCGACCCAGCCGTGTACGGTGGGCACCGTGAGGTCGACCTGGCGATGATGCGGCTGTTCGGCGGCTTCGGCGAAGACGTGTTCCGCGCGTACCAAGACGAATGGCCGCTCGCCCCCGGCCACGCCGAGCGTATCGGCCTGTACCAGCTGTATCCGCTGATGGTGCACGTGAACCTGTTCGGCGGCGGCTACGCCGAGTCGGTCGAACGTAGCCTTGCGCGCTACGTCTGACTTCGCTACGTGAGGCGCACCATGGCATCCGCTGCTCCGCGCCTCGTGACCGTCGCCGACGGTGAAAACCTGATCGATGCTTTGGCCGAAGCCTGCGGCAAGGGCGACGGCTGGCTGGCGGCGGTGGGGCACGTGGACTCGGTCGAGATCCGCGTTGCCGGTGAAGGCGCAGACGTGCGCAAGCAGCTGCGCGGCCGGCTCACGTTGGCTCAGCTCTCGGGGCCTTACGGCGGGCCTTACTTCGCGACCCTCGCGCGGCACTCCAGCTTGGGCTCGGAGCTGGTGGCCGGGCAGCTTCTGGCGGCGCGCTCGGCCGGGGTCACCGCCACACTGTGGACTGCGCAAGGCAGCGTGCGAGAGCTGGTCGACGCCGCACCGCCGCGTGCCGAAGCGGCGGTCGAAGACGCGCCGAAAGCGGCGGCTGCCCCCGCCGCCTCTGGGTGGGCAGCCGCCGCGCAGGCCGCCGCTGCCGACCTGACCGAAGAAGACGAAGAGCCGCAGCGCCCCGAGCGTGGCGACCTCGTGCGTCACTTCGCCTTCGGCCTGTGCGAAGTCCTGCAAGACACCGGGGATCGCCTCAAGCTGCGCGACCTGCACGGCCCCGGTCGCATCCGCGAAATCGCCGTAGATATGCTCGAAATCTCGCCGGCGCCTGCGCACAACGGCAAGCGCGTCTTCAAGTTGTCGCGCAAAGCTTAGGGTAGCTCGGGTGCGAGCGCGTCTTCGGAGCAGCCGTAGCGTGGCCTCGCGGGCAAGTCGTTCAGGCTCTTGACGAGCTGCAAACCGAACTGGCCCTGGGTGGGGCCGCTGAACGGCGACTTCACGTTGCCGGTCACGGTGCCGCAGTAAAACTCGGAGACGCCGCAGATGGTGCCGTGCAACGTGAGCTGAGAGACGATCGGCACACCGGGCAAGATGGCGTCGGCCTCGCCGGGTAGCGTCGCCTCTTCTGTTGGCGCGTCGAACGTGCCGTCTTCACCAATCGGGTAGGGGCCCACCAAGAGCGGGTCCCCAACTTCGGTGTGGCGGTCGTGCGTGTTGAGCGCCTTGTAGCTGTACTTGACGGCTGTTTGCCCGTCGAGCTCGGGCGTCTCCACGACGCCGAAGAACAAGATCGGAGCACCAGGCCCGCCACTGGTTTCGAGCGCCAAGAGCGCAAGCCCCTGCACGACGTTCGGCGAGGGCGGCCTGCAATCTTCACCGGCGCCGGCGCCGCTCGCTCCCGCCATGCCCAGGGCATCGCCGAGGGCCGCGCGCCGATCTTCGAATTGCCGAAAGCGCCCCGCTGCGTCGGCGCAGCCCGCGCAATAGCTGCTGCAAGCGCAGGCAAAGAGCAGCACGGAGCGGAACGACAGCATCTTCATCAAGATAGCGTTCTGGCTTCGGGGAGGGTAAAGGTTTTGGCTTGTTTCGATCGAGTTTGGCCTTGGTTAGCGGCGCCGCGGCGTGTCTATGGGCCGGACCGCTCTGGGCGAGCGGCTTTGCGGTGGCCCACTTTTCCGGCGAGCATGGCCACCCGACGACCGACAACCCCACGGCGCTCTACTTCAACCCCGCGGCATTGCGGGCCGAGCACGCCGAGCTGCTGGTGGACGGCCTGATCGGCTTTCGGCGCGCTAGCTACACGCGCAGCGCCGAACCGAGCGATTCACCCGATCCTGCAGATGCGCGTGGCGCAAACGTTGGTCGGGCCACGCTCAGCAACTGGCTCGCGAACCCGTCCTTGTGGTTCATGCTGCCCGTCACCGAGCGCTTGACGCTGGCGGCCGGCGTGTTCACCCCTCTGGGTGGTCCCATTAATTGGGATCGCCGCTCCGAATTCGAAGACTCGCCGTACCCCGGCACGGTCGACGGGGTGACGCGCTTCCACTCGATGGAAGGCCTGTTCACGGTGAGCTACGCATCGCTGGGAGCTTCGTACGGCCTCGGCCAAAGCGGGTTGCGGCTCGGTCTCGCGCTCAACGGCATGTACACGCAGATCCAAGACGTGCGCGCTTGGAGCGGTGGCGGCAACAACGTCGAGAACGAGGGCCGCAGCCTGCTCGAGGTGGACGGCTTCGATTGGAGCTTCGGCGCCGGCGCCTTTTACGAAGCTGCGCATTTTCGCGCCGGCCTGTCGTACCAGTCGCGCCCCAACGTCGCCTCCGGTCAGAAGCTGGGCGGCAAGCTCTCCAACGACATCGGCGGGCCCAGCAGCGCGCAGGTGCAGCTGCACCAAGATTTGCCCGACAGCGTGCGCCTCGGTTTCGCTTACCAACCGCGCAAAGAGCTCGAGCTGCGAGCGTTCGGCACTTGGGAGCGCTGGAGCGCCTTCCAGCGGCAATGCGTGACGGAAGCGGGAGCCGACTGCAAGCTCTTGCCGAACGGCTCGCAGCCCAACGGCGGCCACGTGCTCACGAACGTCCCGCGCGATTTCCAGGATGCGTTCGAGGCGCGGCTCGGGCTCAGCGTGTGGAGCTCGCCGGGCCTCGAGTGGGTTTCGGGCATCGGCGTGATGAGCCAGGCCGTGCCGAGTCGCACGCTGGAGGCGAGCCTGCCCGATTTCTTCGGGGTGACATTCTCGCTGGGTGCCCGCGTGCGCGTGTCGGAAGCTCTCAACGTGGGTGGCTCCTTGTCGCACATCGTTTCTCCGGCGCGTGACGCGCAGAGTCAGTATCAAAGTTACGCACCACCCAGCCAGTATCCGAGCGCGAGCGGCCACTACACGCAAAGCGTGAGCTTCGCGGATTTGAACATCGCCGTGCGCTTCTAGGCGCGCAGCGAGCGGCGGGCGCGCGGGTGCTCGCCGCTACCGCGACCATGGCCGTGCACCGAGCGCCAACCGGCGCGCCCCTCGAGGATGGCGCCGTCGGCCGTCATCGCCACCACCATCCCGGCGTCGGCGATCATGCTCACGAACGGCGCTTGCCAGCTCGGGTCGTGCCACACCGGGCGCCAACCCAGCTCGCGCGCGGGATCGCGCACCCAAAGCCGGCCGACACTGCACACCCACTCGCGATCGAGCACGTCCATGGCGGCGGTCGTGAGCGCCGGGCAGCCGTCCGCCACCGACGAAACGGCTTCGCTTCCTTCGACACGCAGCGCCACGCCGTCGCTGCCGACCACCAACGCCAGACCGCGCTCGGGCTCGGAAGCGCCGCTCACGAAAGCGCGCGTGCGCGGCGTGAGCAGCACCGTGGTCTCCCACTGGGTCGGCGTGTAGATCGACGCGAAGCCCGTGCCCTGCTGCATGCGACCGCAGATCACCCAACGCTCGTCGTCGAGCCGCAGCAGCCCCGCGACGTACGCCACGCCATCCAAAGGCAACGGCTTCAGCCAACGCCGGGCCGCCATGGCCCATAGCTTGGGCGGCTCACCCGGCTTTTGTCCGACCGCGGCCAGCAAATCATCGAAACGCCCGCTGGCGTGAGAAAAGGTGATTTGCGGGTCCGGCGCACGCACGACCTCGCGCACGCCTTCCGTCGAATACACCGCGAGCGTGCCGCTCTCGCCGCCCACCAGCCAACCACCGGCTTCGAAGCGCCTCGCGAACGCCATGCCCTGTGGCAAATCGCGAGCCACTTCTTTTGCCGAAACCCAGTCTTGCCCGTTCCAAAACTCCGGGCCCTTGTTGGTGAACGCAAAGCAGTGCCCGTCTACGTCCCAGGCGGCGCTCAGGATCACGCGATCACCGCCGGGCGGATGGCGAATCGTCCAGCTCCAGTTGGAGATGTCGCCGGGCGCAGCCAGGTTGAGCAGGCTGTTGACCAGGCGCCGGTTCGGTTTGGGCGGCTCGCGCGTCTCGGTGAGCCAGGGTTGCAGCGCGTTCGAAAATTCGTGCGCGTCTTGATGGCGCTGGTCGGGCGCGAGCGCCGTGGCTCGCGCCAAGATCGAGTCGATGGCGCGGCACGCCTCGGGCCGCTTGCGCAGCTCCGGCGAAAGCGCGCGCCCCTCCAAAATGCTGCGACGCTTCTTGTCGCGCATCATGATCATGCCTTGCACGGGTGTATCGGCCGGAAAGTACTCGTCGCCCGTGAGCGCCAGGTACACCACGCAAGCAAAGCTGAAGATATCCGTCGTGGTGCCGCTCGGACCCAAATCCGGCATGCACTGCTCGGGCGCGGCGTAGCCGACGGTGCCGACCGGCACGGCGCCGAACGTCGCGTTGAGGCCTTGCGGGCGCGCGATACCAAAGTCCGAAATCTTGAAGATTTCGGCCTCGCCGAAGCCGCAGCACAAGATATTGCCCGGCGTCAAATCGCGGTGCACCACGCCCACGCCGTGAATCGCGGTCAAGCCGCTCGCCAGACAGCGCACGAGGTGCGCGGTGCGCGCGCCGTCGAACGCTTCTCCCATTTGTTCGATGTGATACGTGACGCGCTCGAGCACCGTGGTGCCTTCGACGCCGCCGTGCACGTACTCGACCGCCAGCCACGGCGTGGCGGCGTAGTTCGGTCCGTGCATCTGCGCGGCGCCCGTGTCCACGAGCCGCACTACGAATGGACAGGGTGGAATGCGCTCGTTCAAGCGCCCCAGCGCGACCGCTTCCTTCTGCACGACGATCGCGGCTGCCCGCGCCGAATCTTGCCCGAACTGCGGCCGCACCAGCTTGACCACCACCGGCGACAGGCCGTCTGGCGCTTGGCGCAATGCCAGGTACGCAGAGCCCATGCCACCTTCGCCGATCTGCCGCTCCAGTCGGTAGGTCACACCCGCTTGCAGCTCCGACTGAATGACACGTCCGCTGATGGAAGCGGGAGAGGAGCTCGAGAGTCTGTCGGACATGAAGGTGAGCCCCCAACGCGCCAGCCGGCCCCCGCCCTCAGCCACTAGAACGCTATCACGGTAACGTCATTCTAGGGAACGCGAGGAAGGGCGCAGTATTTCCCGCGTTTCTGGCCCGCCAGCTCGACTCTCGCGCCTGGGGCCTGCCGAGCCTTGACGCTTCCGATTTCCGAGGGCTTATAGCGCCCCATGGCAGCCGTTCGCGACTTCATCACGCACCATTACCGCCACTTCAACTCCGCCACGCTGGTCGACGCAGCCAAGGCATGGGAAGAGCACTTGGCCAAGGGCGGCAAGATGCTCCTCACGATGGCCGGCGCCATGAGCACGGCCGAGATGGGCATCGTGATCGCCGAGCTGATCCGCAAGGGCAAGATCCACGGCATCTCGCTCACGGGCGCGAACCTCGAAGAAGACGTGTTCAACCTGGTCGCGCACAACAGCTACCGCCGCGTGCCGAACTACCGTGAGCTGAGCGCCGCCGACGACAAGGCGCTGCTCGACCAGCACCTCAACCGCGTTACCGATACTTGCATCCCCGAGCATGAGGCGATGCGCAAGATCGAGAAGCACATGCTCGGCCTGTGGGAGAATGCCCAAAAGAAGGGCGAGCGCTACTTCCCGCACGAGTATTTTTACCAGCTGCTGCGCAGCAAGGTGCTCGAGCCGGAGTACGAGATCGATCCGAAGCACTCGTGGCTCTTGGCGGCCGCCGAAAAGAGCCTGCCGCTGTTCGTGCCAGGCTGGGAAGATTCGACCCTCGGCAACATGTTCGTGGCCGGCGTCGTGCGCGGCGAATATGGCTACCAGGTGATGAAAGCCGGCCCCGAGTACATGGGTTCGCTGATCAGCTGGTACAAAGAGACGGACGCTTCGAGCTCGATTGGCTTCTTCCAGATCGGTGGCGGCATCGCCGGCGACTTCCCGATCTGCGTCGTGCCGCTGATGCACCAAGACTTGGAGTGGAAAGTGAAGACCTGGGGCTACTTCGCCCAGATCTCCGACTCGACCACGTCGTACGGCTCGTACAGCGGTGCGCCGCCCAACGAGAAGATCACCTGGGGCAAGCTCGACGTCGACACGCCGCGCTTCATCATCGAGAGCGACGCGACGATCGTGTTCCCGCTGATCGCCGCGTACCTGCTCGATATGTGATTCAGAAAGCGCCGACGGCGCCCACCACGGTCGTATTCGGTGCGACCGCCAGTGTGGGCGCCACGCGCAAGCCGGTGTTGGTGGGGCTCGGCGCGGTAAGGAACAACACCGCGCCTGTGGCGAGCAATACGCCGCCGCCGATCGTGCAAATCTGCCCGGTGAGCAAATTGCGATCGGCGGTGGGACCAAGGCTGTTGCTGTCGCGCCAGCCCAGGTACCAGAGGGGAATGCCGACGCCGAGGCCGACGACGCCTACGGCTGCCACCATCACGCCCAGCCCGCGCCGCGGCGAATTGCCGCTGCCGGCCGACGCCTGCGCTGGCGGAGGAGGTGGAGGCGCGACGGGCTTGGGAGGAGGCGGCGCCGCAACGGGCGCGTTCGCCGCACCAGCCGTGATCGGCACGGTCTGATTGTCGCCATCACCCAGCTTGATGGGGAAGGTTGCGTCAGCGTGCCCGGCCGCTTTGACGACGATCACGTGGTCACCGGGGCTGAGCGCGACTGGCGTGTTCAGCGACGCCGTGTCGACCGCCTGGCCATCGCGGAAGACTTGCGCGTCTTTGGGTGCGTCCGCCGCTAGCTGCAAGGTGAGGTGCGGCGTGCGTTTTTCGATCGCCGCCAAGCGCTCCTCGGCGCGCTGCTTGGTGTTGGTGGCGCCGACCTGGCCGGCCTTGTCACGCGCTGCTTCCCAGTGGGCCTTGGCTTCTTGTAGCTTGCCCATCTGCTCTTCGAGCTCGGCGATCTCCGTCAAGGTCGTGAGCTTCGGATCGAGCTTCACGCTCTCCTCGTAATGCGTGAGCGCTTCGGGCAGGTTCCCCTGCTTCTTGAGATCTTGCGCCTGAGTCAGCTCTTGATGCGCGGTCCAGCGCTCTTTATCGGTGACGGCTAGCGCGCCCGGGGTCAGGGCGAGCAGCGCGCATGAGATACCCACCGCACCGAAACATCGCCCTGCATCTAGCTTGAATGACATCGGGATCGCCTTTGCTGAAGGAGCAAGCAAACCCGAGAGCCTAGCCGAGGCCGGCGGCGGTGCTCAAGAGGCGTGCTGGGGCTGCGGCTGTACCAGAAGGTGTGATAGCGTCGCTCCCATCAGCTTGGGGCGACAGGAATGGGGGCATTTGCGGGCTTGAGATCTGGTGCTGACGATCGACGTCATGGTGCTCGTGTTCGCGATCACAGTCGTCATCAACGTCGCGGTCCTCGACCAGTCGCCGATCATCGTCGCCGGCGGGCCGATGATCTTGGCAGGCGCTACCTACAGCGTCGTCACCAGCGCTTCGGGCGAGGGACCTCCGTTGTACTCGCTGCCCGCCTTCTACCTTCCGCTCGTCGCTGGGCATGCGCTCGCCTGGGGCGGAGCCAAGGTGCGCGCGCCTGCCGTGCGCCCCAAGTACGAAACGGCGGTCTACTCGCCGCTTCGGTTTCCGTCGCACCAAGCCTCTCTTCGTCACGCACGACGTTGGTGCGGCTTCCCGGCGGGCCAATGATAAACAAGGTGCGTGACGGCGCCTCCGAAGAACGTTCCGGCGGCGCGGGTGATCACCTCCCCACCGCGGGCATCATAAAAGGAGCAGCAAGGGAGCTCGGCCAGGGTTTCGAGACAAAGGGGCGATAGGGCAGGGCCACGCAGGGTCGTGCACGCAAGCTCCCAGAGCTGCCCGCCGATCCCTGCGCCGCGGTGGGCTGGCAGAACGTGGACGACATAAATCTCGACGCCCCCCGGAAGGTCTTGCTTGCGCGGTGGACCGCCGCCGATGAACCCCACCACCTCGTCCGCGACGGTGGCGACCATGTCGAGTCGGTTTGCAGCCCGCAGCGACGCAGTCCAATGCTCGGTACGCCGACCGAGGTCTGATGCCGGCCATTCGCGCGCGAGTGGCGCCAAGGAAGCGTCGGCAGAAGCGATATGAACGCGAGCGATACCCTGGGCGTCGGATTCTCGAGCCTGACGGATGCTTGCTCGAGCAACAATCATGATTCGCCCGCGGCGTTTCGGAAGGGGGCTAACGCGATCAAACGGGCATCGTCAATCGTCATGCCAAGGACCTCGCCGGGTAAGGATAGCGTACCCGGCTCTAGAGCTCGCGCGCCACCAGGCTCGCAACCCTTGCCAACGCGGCCTGCGTGGCGTCCATCGTGGCGGTCCCTCCGCTGGTGTAGGCTGCGACCAGAATTGGCGCACGCCCGGGTGGTACCGCAATCGCCACGTCGTTCACGGCATTTCGCAGGCCGCTTCCGGTCTTGTCCCCAATGTCCCAGTCGGCGGGAAAGCCTGCGCGGAGGCGACGCTTGCCTGTTTCGCACGCTCGCATCCAGCCGAGCAGGAGCTGGCGGTGCTCCTGCGAAAGTGATTGACCGCACAAAAGGTGGAGCATGAGACGTGCCATTGCCCGCGGCGACGTCGTGTCGCGTGGGTCCTCCGGTGCGTTGACGTTCAGCAAGGGTTCATTGCGGTCCAGCCGCGTAACGGTATCGCCGTTCGCCCTGATGAACTGCGTGAGGCCGGTCGGGCCGCCGATCTCGCGAAGAAGCAGGTTTGCGGCCGTGTTATCGCTAACCGTGATTGCCGCCTGCAGCAACGCTTCGACTGTCATGAATCCGTCGGCGACGCGTTGACGAGCAACGGGAGCGTACTCGAGCAAATCGGCCTGCCCGAACGCGAGTTTTTGCTGCAATAGCAGCACTCTGCTTTGGACGCGTCCAAGCACGGCCGCCGCCAGCACCCACTTGAAGGTGGAGCACATGGCAAATAGCTCGTCTGCGCGATGAACGAGTTCTCGACCGCTTTCCGTATCAACAGCGCAAACACCCAAGCGTCCACCGACGCTTTGCTCGATTTCTGTCAATGCACGCGCAGCGGAAGGTGGGCTCGTCTTCCGACACCCGCCGCCCATCAGCGTCAGCGTGCCAACAACGAACCGCCTCCTGGACGAGTGTCGTGTCATCTCGAAAAAATGCCGGTCGCGCATCGACTGAGACCGCAACCTAGCGCAGTAGAGCTCCGACGGCCCTACCACGAATCCCGCCATCGAGCCGCGCTCGGAAAGCGCACGGCAAACACTATCTAACCCTTGCGGTCCACCTCAGGGCGTGAGTTGGGCAGCGCGTCGCGGTGCGATCGGTCAGCCAACGATGGTTGCGCTCTGAAGCAACGGAGCAAAACGTGGAGCGGCCTCCCAACGAGCCTGAATTCGGCGGAGGCACTCGGCTCGAGCGTCCTGATGAACGCCCAATGTTGATGGGCTTGCGGCAGCCCAGAAGGGAAAGTGAAGAAACACGACAAGGTGATTGGCTGAGATTTCCATCGAGAAGTCGAACATCGAGTAGCTCATGGTGCCGATGAGCTTTTGAATCTGTTGGACGGCGTCAGCGCCACGTAGGCCGAACTGCGTTGGTGCGGCACCTCGAAACGCCGCGCCGAAGAATGCTCGTACGACAGTAACCGGCCGGACCAGCGAGGCGTTCAGTGCAGGAAGCTCTTCCGCGGGAACCCAAAGCTCCTTGTGCGCTGTCGCGCCTACGGTCTTCGACGCATACTGCGACGCGATGGCGTCAGGCACCTCGAATTCGAGAACGTAGCCCGCGAATGGAGTTTGCTTGGCGTTCCAATCTCTCGCGATCTGATCGGCATAGGCATCGTTGAGAACCGGGTAAAAGATCGGTTGCTCGGGCAACCTGGGCGGGAACGCCTTCATCTCGCTCTCGTAGACTAGGGCCATCTCGTCCAGCCCCACCGGACGCCAAAGGATCATGCTCGTCTACCCAGTCAGTATGGAACGACCGGCTCGAGTTCACCAAGTCGTGGATTACGCTTCGAGCTGCGACACCAAAAACGCAGAGCCAAATGGTGAAAGGAGCCGGTCATGGCCAAGAATACACGATTTGTTGGGCTGGACGTACATGCGGAGACCATTGCGGTTGCGGTTGCTGAGGGACGCGGTCAGGTTCGGGCGCTGGGGACAATTCCGAATCGGCCCGAGGCGGTGCGGCGACTGTTGGGCAAGGTGGGCAAGCCTGGTGAGCTGCGAGTTTGCTACGAGGCAGGGCCGACGGGCTACGCGCTGTATTGGCAACTGACGGCGATGGGCATCGCTTGCGAGGTGATCGCGCCGTCGCTGGCGCCGTCGAAGCCCGGAGATCGCGTCAAAACCGATCGTCGTGACGCAGAGCGGCTGGCAAGTTCGTACCAGGCTGGCACGCTCACGGTGGTGTGGGTGCCGGATCCGAAGCACGAAGCGCTGCGCGATTTGGTGCGAGCACGGGAGGCCGCGAAGCAAGACATGAAGCGAGCGAAGCATCGTCTCGGGAAGTACCTGCTGCGCTACGGTCAGCGCCCCGGCAACGGCTCCAAGGCGTGGACGGCCGCTTGGTGGCAATGGGTTCGCAAGCTGGAGCTTCCACACGCCGAGCAGAACACGACGCTGCTGGAGCTGATCCTGGAAGTCGACCACCAGAGCCAGCGGGTCGCGCGGCACGACGGCGCCATCGATCGTGCCGTGGCCAGCGCCCCGGAGCACCTGCGCGCGATGGTGGCCGCTCTGCAGGCGCTGCGAGGCGTGGCGCAAGAGACAGCTGTAACGGTGGCGCTGGAGTTTGGGAGCTTCTCTCGTTTCGAGCGCGCTCCTCAGGCAATGGGCTACACGGGGCTGGTGGCTTCGGAGTACACGAGCGGTAGCAAGAAGAGACAGGGCGCGATCACGAAGACGGGTAACTCCCACTTGCGTCGGGCGTTGGTGGAA
>DASZTA010000013.1:0-106667 GCA_035548415.1 Polyangiaceae bacterium | reverse complement strand
GTTGATGGCCACGGAGGTGGCGCCAATGGAGGTGAAGCCGCCCAGGAACGTGTCGGGGGGCAGCGTCATCTGGGCCTTGATGGGCCCGAGCAGGTCCGTCAGCGAATTCGTGTATTCGAGCTGGGTGAGGACCCGCAACTTCGGTCCTCCATTGGTCAGGTCAACCGGGCCGCTACCGGCGACGTTGCCCCCGCCCCCGTTGGAGCTGCCGCCACCGCTCTGCCCGGGATTGCTCATCCCCTTGCCGGGGTCGACGACGCCCGTGCAAGCCGCCAGGCAAAAGCAGATTGAGCTCAGCGCGGCCAACGCCGATGGTTTTCGGAACCCGCGGGTGAGAACCTTCATCACGCTGAGCCATGCGCCGAGGCGCCGTGAATTGTCATTAAATCGACGGCCATCAGCGGGCGCGGCAAGACTCTCTCGCACGCGCCAGGTAGGCCGAAGTTGGATTGAGCTTTTCGATGTATTTCAGCTCGCCTTCGGCTTCCTGCCGACGGCCGAGCGCGCAGAGCGTTCGAGCCTTCGTGGCGGCTCGCTCTTCGGTCAAGGCGCCACGTGGAAAACGCTGGGCATGCTCGGACAGAGCTTCGAGCGCCTCTTGCGGTCGGCCACGGGAAAGTGCCGCCTGCGCTTTCGACAAGAGCGCGACTTCCTCGCGGATTCCGTTCGCAGGCTTGGGCGACTCGAAGGCGGGCGATGCGCTCCGCTCGGGCAACGCAGGAGCCGGGTTGAGGACGGCCCGTTCCTCGACCACTTCGACCGCTGAAATTGCTGACCGCTCGACGACAGCGGCCGGCGGCTGACTCACGGGCTGCACTATCGGCGTTGCTGCTGACCGTCCGCTGGCTTGCCACCAATAAGAGCCAGCCGCAGCTACGGGCAGCGCGATGGCCAACGCGCGGAGCCCGTGGCTTGCGCCCAAGATCCAACGCAACGGTCGCAGCGCTCCGGCCGCAGCCGCACCCGTGACAGTGAGCGTGGCCCCTCCCGCAAGGGCTGCCATCAGCCGAGCTCGATCGGCCTCGGTCGGGCGGAACGCCTGCCGGCCGGCACTCACGAGCTCGTTCGCTTCGCGACTCATCTCCTTCATAGCGCCCTCTTCCGCTCGAGCGACTTTCGCTCACGAAGCGCAGCTGCGTCGAACTCTTCTCGTGCTGCGCGAAGACGCGAGTAGACGGTGTTCATCGGTACGCCAATCGTTTCGGCGATCTCATTGCCGCTCATTTCCAAAATCTCCGACAGGACGAACACCTCGCGTTTGCGCTCGTCTAGCCCGTCGAGCAGCCTCATGAGCACGTTGACCTCCGAGCTTCGCTCGGCCGCCGCAAACGGAGACGGTTGAGAAGAGCTGAGCGAATCGACATCTGGCTCGCCTCCCCCCACGCCCCGGTCGCGTCGCTGCCGGCGGTGTGAGCTCACGACGCGCCGCACAATCCCGTAGATCCAGCTGCGCGCGAGCCGCTCTTCCTTCAGGTCGGCGGCTCGGCGCTGAACGACCAGAAACACGTCCTGCACCACGTCATCGGTCTCGTCCGATGGGGCGCCCAGGGCGCGCGCGCACTTCCAGACGAAGTCGAAGTAGCGCGCGCACAGCTCGTGGAACGACGGAACGCCGAGGGCTGGTTCCGTACGGGCCAGAGTGGTCGCTGCGCGATCGCCGGCTTCTGCTGGCGAGGTAGCCATGAATCATGGCAATGCGCCCAGCCCCGGCTTTTTGTCACAAAATCCACTCGAAGCCGCAATCTAGCTTGGGGGCGGCCAGAGCAGGCTCATGGACCGGGCCCAACTGGTTGATCACGAAGCGAGGCCGTAGCGGCGAAACCAACACAGCGGCTTCGCCAAAGAAGCGCAAACGCCTCAATCCTGGCAGGGGTAGAGACACGAAGAGCCCCGCGAGCCCAGAACCCCAAAGCACCGTGCGCGACGACGCCGAGAAGACGTCCGACGCGATCCCCTTACCCACCTCTCGCTCCGCGGCGGCGCCCAAGCAGGGAGCGACCTCCAGCCCGTGCGTGCTTTGTCCCAGGCACACTTCGAGCCGAGCGGACTGCAAAGTAAAGCGCGTTGCGAATCCAGAAACCTCGTCCGTCCGGGGTAGCCACGCCTCGGCACCGGCCACGACGCGCAGGGCCTTCCAACGGATTCCTAGCGCGGCACCGAGCCCCAAGCCCAGCCCCGGCAGAGAGCCCCAACCCACCACGCCGATCGGAGCATCGATCACGAATCGCACCCGGTCCGAAGCGGGCTCGGCGGGAGCCTCGCGGGTGTGGCTCGCCTCTTCATGCTTGGCAGGAGCGTCAGCCTTCGGTGGCGCCTCTGCGCTGCTGGGTGCGGGGCCAGCGGCTGACGACCCCGCCGCGGCTTCGGCCTCGGGCGATGCGTCTGCCACCGTCGAACGAGCCAAGAGCGCGATCGCGATGGCGGCGGCGCCCGCCAGCTCGTCACAGGTGCGGGCCTCGATGACGCGCGAGCTGGGAGCGTTGCCGACGCCCATGGAAAGCAGCAAACGAAAGCCGTTTTCCACCCGCTCGACCTGACCCGACGCGCGCACGTCGGCGACGCTGCTGGCGCTCGCCACACCGCCCAACAAGGCGTCAACTCGAGCTTGGACGCTCTCGGTCGTGGGGCAACCGGGCGGAGCACTCCAGGTGAGGGCCATGCGTGCCGTCGGCTGGGCTGCGACCGGCGATGCCCACGCCAACCCTACGAGACCGGTCAAGAACCAGCTTGCCTTCATGCCGTCTCGCTACCCGCGCGCCTCCGCAAAAACTTCGAACCCAGGCACGATGAACGAAATCGGAGAACATTGCAAAAGCGAGATGCATGACGCCCGCTCGCCGTTGACGCACGGCCGCGGAGAGAGCAGATCTCCGATCGTTGCGTTCCCAGGCAGCGATCGGGATGGTGCTCTTGTTCGCAGGCGGATGCGCCTCGCGCGACGAATCGGTCGGTTGTGCCGAGCTGGTCGTGACCTGCCCGGGAGGCGCCACCGAACAGCAGTGGTGGCTCACCAAGAAGCCCAGCTCGAGCGAGTCGCTGCAGATCCAGGGGGGTGAATGCGGCTCCTGGCTCGCATACATTCACGATGGCGCCACCGCCCGCTACGACGACATCGATTTGGGAGCGCGCGAAGGCGAGCTGCGACTGCGCGTCGTCGTCTCCGCGAACGACGCCGCCACCACCGGTGGAACCCTTACGCTGTATGCCGATTCCGACTCGACGACTCCCGTGACGAGCTGCACCGTGCCCACCACCGGCGGCTGGTTCAACTGGCTCGTGGTCGATTGCGGTCCCCTCTCTCTCAGGGGCATGCACTCGCTGACCTTCAAGTTCAGCGGCACGGCTCAATATGTATTCAACTTCGCCGCCTTCGGCGTCGTACGCTCCGGCTCCCCCGACTGCACGGTAACGGGACCGAAGCTCGACCAGTGAGCCGCGCTCGCCAAGCTACTTAACGATGATGTCGGGTGGCAAAATCACGCCACAGCCGGTAAACGAAAGCGTCGTTTCGAGGCGGAAATTCGAGCCGGTCGGTTGGCGCTCCGCCTGGAAGAGATCGAACGTGTAGCTCTTGCCGATCTCCAGCCCAAATTCCGCCGCCTTGGCGTCGAGGTCGATCGAGCCTTCTTGCGCAGTGTGAACTCCGCTCAGATTCACGCCGAGAAAGCCATTCACGAACACGAAGACGTCGTCGTCGCCGCGGAACGTGAAGACCTCGCCTCCCTTGTACTCGAAATTCGTGTGCAGCTCGGTGGTGAAGCTGTAGGTGTCCTTGTAGCCCCAGTCAGCGAGCGGCAGGAACGCGGTCGAATCGAAGACGAAGGTTTCTCCGACTGGCTCGAGCCACAAGTCCACGGCGAAGGGTTGATTCACGTCCGGAAGGTTCTGGTACCACTGCTCGAAGTGAAGCGGCCCCGTCGTGCTGGTCTTCTCCGGCTTCCTCGAGGGGCCAATCGGCGAGGCGACGTCGTAGCGGTTCCAATCCGACGCATTCTCGAAGTCGTCGTGAGAGCCTTGGAAATCGCGCACGATGGTGCGAAGGATATTCCCGCACTCGCCTTTCGGCGGTGGCACGTCCGCCAGCGCCCCGAGCACTCGGTAACCGCCGCGGCTCGCGTCTTCGGGCTTCTCGGTCGCCGCCTTGATGAATCCGTCTGGCAGGCTCGTCAGGATCTCGACGGGCATGCCTCCCGTCGCGGCGCCGGCCTGACTCGAAGCATTGCCGTCATCGAGCTCACCGCCGAGCGACAGAGACGGCGACGGCGGCGTCGAAGAAGAGCCTCCACCCGAGGAAGCAGAGCCAGCCGCGCTGACGATCCCGGCGCCGTTCACGCCGTCTCGCGCCGTACCGGCGGCGGAGCAGGCGAGCGCGAGGGGCGAAACCGCGAGCAGCAATCGAACTGACGAAACCCAACGCATCGCGCCAAGTTGAAGCACGCAAGCAGACCCCGGAGTAGCTCGCTCCGCGGAAAACGCTGGGTGTCAAAACCTACTGGTGGCACCCAGCGATCCAGACTCCGCACCAGGGCCTTTGCTAACCAGGAATGTGCCGGTAGCGACGGGGACGAGTGCTAAAAGGAGGGACGAGCCGTCGGAGGACCATGTCGTACCTCGTCCGTCGTTTGATTGCGTTGCTCACGCTCGGTGGGAGCGCTGCGGCAGCTGCGTGTGGCTCGCCCCAAGAGCGTTCCGTAGGCCAAACGGTGAGCGGCGGTGCGGGCACTAGCCCGGCTCAGTCCGGCGCGAGCCATGCAGGGAGCCCGCAGCTCGGCCAAGGCGGCGCAGAAGTGGGCGCCGGGACGGGCCCTACGGCGACGGGTGGCGCCGCGAACGGCGGCGCGGGAACCGGCGGAACCGGAACAGGTGGCGCCGCAACGGGCGGCGCGGGCGCCGCGAACGGCGGCTCCGCCAGCCACCCACCCAACTTCGTCAAAACTCGGCTCAGCGCGAAGTTCTACTCCGAGGGCATCAACTACGGGGATCTCGATCGCGATGGGAAGCGAGACATCATCGCTGGACCTTACTGGTACCGTGGTCCGGACTACGCCGAGGAGCGCGCCTTCCGGCAGCCGCGAGCGACGCCCTTCGACGTCTCGGGCGATTCCGACTGCTACTCGATCTTTGCTTATGACCTCAATCAAGACGGGTGGCTCGATATTCTTTCATCTCGCTTGGCCGGCGGCGCCGAAGACGTCTGGTACGAGAACCCGCAGGGCGCAGATGGCTATTGGGCGGAGCACGTCGTGTACAGCGCCGTCGACGATGAATCGGCAACATTTGCCGACATCGACGGCGACGGTAAGCCCGAGCTCGTCACGCTCTCGAATGGCTACGGAGGCTGGGCACAGCCGAGCTCGGCCGACTCCAAGCAGCCCTGGACTTTCCGAAAAGTGACCGCGAACGGTAATTGGCCTCGCTACACGCATGGCCTGGGCCTCGGCGACATCAACGGCGATGGCCGCGCGGACCTACTCTTGGCCGAAGGCTGGTGGGAGCAGCCGGCGAGCGCGGCGGCGCTGCCTTGGGTCTCACACCCTGCCGCCTTCTGGGCTCAAGAGCTCGCTGGCGAATCCTACGGCGGCGCGCAAATGTTCGCCTACGACGTCGACGGCGATGGCGACAGCGACGTGATCACCAGTTTGCAAGCGCACGGGTGGGGACTGGCCTGGTTCGAGCAGACGGCCGCAGGCTTCGTCAAACACCAGCTGATGAACACGCGCGCCGAAGAAGCCAAGTACGGTGTCGCGTTCGCCCAGCCACACGCGCTGGACGTGGCGGACCTGGATGGCGACGGCTTGAAGGACATCGTCACCGGCAAGCGAAAAGGAGCTCACGGCAACGGGCTCGGAGCAGAGCTCGATGCACCCGCCGTGCTCTACTGGTTCCGCCTAATCCGCGAGCCCGGCCAGGCTCCTCGCTACGAGCCGCACCTGCTCGACTCCGAAGCCGGCGTTGGAACCCAGGTCGTCGTCGCCGACGTCAACGAAGATGGCTTGCCCGACATCCTCACCGCGGCGCGCGCCGGCGCATTCGTGTTCTTGAATCGCTAGCTCGCGACAACCGCTCGACCCTGCGTGTCAAGCTCACGCGCATGCCTCGACGAGCATGAATCGCGTGTCAGCCCCCGCTCGGTCGCCTGAAACAGCCCGCTTGCCGTGTTGGGGTTGCTCGTGCCCAGCGGTGAATTCCCTCGAGATCGGCTGAAGGTACAGATTTCATCGGTTTCACGGGTCAGATCTCGTGGAGTGACGCGCAGGCGAGCGAAACTTCAAAACACCTGCCCTGCTTGTGTCATGCTCTTGACTCCTGGATCACTGCAGCGCGCTCCACCACGGGAGCGGCGCGAAGCGCGGGAAAGGCCGTTCAGCGTTTCCCCGATCAAATGACGACTTCGAAGCCCGTTTGCAGGGTGGTGACTCAGTATTTTAGCGGCGGCGAGAAAGTCTTCGAGCTAGCGACCGCCGACGCATCTCTGGAGCTGCGGGTCTCTTCACTAGGAATCGGTGCTGGCGAGCGCCGCTGGCACGTAGCGGCGCAACAAGGTAGCGCGCCCGATTCCGCGGCGATCAGTTGCGAAGCGGAGACGAAACGGGGCGCGCTCAGCAAAGTCGCTGAGCAGTGGACGGAGCAGGCAGCGGAGCTGGGTCTGCCCAGCTTCGACTGGACCGCGGTCGAGGCAGCCTTGCTCGCGGTTCGTGGTATCTAGAACAGCGCTGGTCTCTGCAAAAGAAGCGCCAGCGCCCCCTGAGGAGTTCAACATGGCCGACGTCGACCCGCGATTCGAAGAGTTCCGGTACGATTTCATCGCGCACCTGGCGGCGCGCTTCGGGCTCACCCCCGAGGTCGTGACCACGCGCTTGGGCGCGTGGCTGCTCGATCGAGAGCACTCGGACGACGAATGGTGCGCCGTCGCGACTGGCGTCCGCCCGTCACGGCCGAGGGCTTGACGTTGCTGCCGTCGCAGCGCTCGCGCGAGCCGAAGGTCTCTGTCGAGCGCAGCGCGCTGCGCCTCTTGCCCGAGCCAAAGCGCGTCATCTCCAAGCCATTCTTGCCAGGAGGCGGCCTCTTTCCCGACGGTCGTAGTCGTGTCGAGCGCATCCTGCGGAGGGTGCTGGACTTGCCTGAAGAGACCGTCCACGCGGCCCTATCCGACGTTTACGAGCAGTTCGCCTCGCGCCACCTCGATTTCTCGGCCCTGCTGGAGCGTCAGTTTCGGGCTGTGTCGCACAGAGTGCCCGAGCCTCAAGCGCTGTCGGAGCAGCGCCGGCAGTTGCTCGGAGCGTACTTCACGCACGAGTATTCCATCGAGGCCGCCGCGCTCACGAATCCGTCCCTGGTGCAGGCACCTCATCAAGAGGGGGCAGCCCCCGGCACGCTGCGGGTGCTCATGAGCCTGCGCGCGATCGGCGAGGGGCACATCTCGTCGATCCAGTTCCGCTCGGGGATCGTCGATTCGCACGGACGCATCGAGCTCGATGAAGTGAGCCGCTTCGCCAGAACCGCGCTGCACCGCCACCCAACCTACGACAAAGCCACATTTCTGGCCAAGCTGGGCGAAATGGGGGTCACCGCCCAAACCGCGCAGGATGTGCTCCAGTCGCTCTCCGATCGTTTTTCGCTAGAAAGCCTGGAGAGCCGCATCGCCGAGGTCGAGCAGGCGCACGCTTCCGATCCCGACTTGCTGCACGTGCTGCGAACCATCCACTGGCTGGCCTCGTCCAACTACGAGAGCACATTCCACGCCGATTCCCAGCCGTCCGAGCGCATCATCTTTCCCTCGAGCCCCACCGAGAGCCACGGCATGGAAGACGCTCGCTTCGTACGCTTCAAGTACGACGACGGCAGCGTGACTTATTTTGCACCTTACACGGCGTACGACGGCCTGCGCATCTTGCCGCAGCTGATCGAGACGCGCGACTTCTTGACCTTTCGCATGACCACGTTGAACGGCGCCGCGGCCGTCAACAAGGGCATCGCGCTATTTCCGCGGCAAATTGACGGCGCGTTCGTGGCGCTCGCGCGGCTCGACAACGAAAACAACTATTTGATTCGCTCGAACAACGTGCGCTTCTGGCACGAGCAGCAGCTGCTGCAGGGACCGCGAGCGGCCTGGGAGCTGGTACAGCTCGGCAACTGCGGGTCGCCGATCGAAACCGACGCCGGCTGGCTGGTGATCACGCACGGCGTGGGACCGATGCGTAGCTACGCGCTCGGCGCGCTCTTGCTCGACCTGGACGATCCGTCGAAGGTCATCGGCTGCCTGGAGCAGCCCTTGCTGTCGCCGGCAGCCGACGAGCGAGATGGCTACGTGCCGAACGTCGTCTATTCGTGCGGCGCTCTCCGCTTCGGCAACATGCTGTACCTACCGTACGGAGTGTCGGACGTGGGCGCGCGCGTCGCCACGGTGAAGGTCGACGAGCTGCTGTCCGCTCTCACGCTCAGCTGACGAGCAGGCGCTGGTAAAGGGCCAGGTACTCGTCGACCATGCGCGCAGCGCCGAAACGCCGCTCGGCCACGCGCCGGACAGTACGGCGGTCGAGCGCCACCGCTTTCGCCACCGCCAGCACCGCGGTGGCGACGTCGGGTACCAGAAAGCCGGTCACGCCCTCGTCGACTACCTCTGGCATCGAGCCCAGCGGGTAAGCGATCACCGGCGTGCCGCAGGCCATGGCTTCGACCACGGACAGGCCGAACGGCTCCGCAAAGGCGATCGGGTGGAGCAAGGCCGCGGCCGAGCCGAGCACGGCGGCGCGCTGCTCGGGGCCGACGGAGCCCAAGTAAGTCACTCGCGCCCCGTCGACGTGAGGCAGGACGAGCTCTCGAAAGTAGCGATCGTCCTGGACGATTCCGCAAATGACCAGGCGCCGACCGGCGCGTCGCGCGATTTCAATCGCCGCTGCCGTGCCCTTGTCCGGGTGGATACGCCCGAATACGACGAGCGCGTCGCTCGCGTCGGCCGAGAACGGCAGCGCGTCGAGATCGACGCCGTGATAGATGGTGGCCGCGTAGCGGAGCTCGGAAGCGCGATCCGCGTTCGAGATCGAGACGAAATGAGCCGACCGGGCCTGCGTGTACGCCGGCAGAATAGCTGCCCCGGAAAACCCGTGGATCGTCGTGAGCAGCGGGACCTGGCAGTGGGCCGCGAATGCCAGCGGTAGCCAATCGAGGTGGCTGTGAACGAGATCGAACTCTTTCGAGCGCGCGAAAGCGTGCGCCACGTGCAGGGCTTCCCATACGCGACCGTCCAACCCTGCCGTCTCGGCATAGCCGCTCGGACTGACGCCGTCGAGCACCGCGCCTGTCAGCGAATCGAGCGTGGCGAACAGGGTCACGTCGATGCCACGCGCTACGAGTCCCTCGGCGAGCAGGCTCGTTACCTGCTCCCACGGCCCATAATGCCGTGGCGGCGTGCGCCAGGCGATCGGCCCGAGCAGCGCGAGCTTCAAGTCAAGCTACCCGCGCGAGCGGCGATGTCCGCGCTGCGCAGCTCGACCAGCGCCATGAGAAACGACAGCGTCGACTCGGCGCCCTGGTTTTCGTTGGGCCGCTCGCGGTGAAGGCCGTCGCGACAACCGCCCGTGGCGGCGTCATAGAGCGGCAATCCCAGGTGATTTTGCCCGAGAAACCAGTCGAAGGCCGCACGAGCGTGGCGAGCCCACTGCGCATCACCGCTCACCCGTAGCGCGTCCAAACTGGCTGAGACCATCGCAGCGGCCTCGAGCGGCTGTTGATCGAACTCTGCCTTGACGCCGCCCTTGCTGTGAAATCCATTCGAGCCGACGGGCGAGAAATAACCGTCCGTCGAGCTCTGGGCGACAGCGAGCCAGTGCAGACTGTGGAGCCCTAGACTCGACGTCTCTTCCGAGCCGAGCGCTTCGCCCGAGACAATCAGCGCCTGGCTCAAGCGGGCGTTGTCATAAGTGAGCGAGTTCTCGAACCATTGCCAGCCGGGAGTGGCGTGGCGTCGGTAGAGCGCGCAAAGCTTTTCTACCAAGTCGCGGCGCAGCGCCTGCGCGGAGGCCTCATCGGGAAACGCGCGCAGGTATTCATTGAGGCCGAGCAGCGCGTGAGCCCACGCGCGGGGGCTGGTGAAGCCCGCCAGCGGCGTCAGCGCTTGCCGAAACAGCTCGCGCGCCAGGCCCTGGCGACTCGGCTCGCCGGAGCGGCCCGCTACCGTTCCCAGCGCCCACAGCGCGCGCGCATGGCTGTCTTCCGAGCCCTTGTCTTCCAACCAGCGTCGAGCGTAAGACATGAAATTGCGAAAGCGCTGCGTTCGCTGATCGAGGGCGAACATCACGAACGCAAAGTAGCGGGCGCTGATGCTGCGCGACTGTTTGGCGGACACGCCGCTCGCCTCGTCGAGCAGCGTCATGAGCAACAACGCGCGCGCGTTGTCGTCGAGACAGTAGCCCTCTTGATAGCGAGGCACGTCGAACAGCGCGTGTTGAATCAGGCCCGTGTCGTCTGTCAGTGCCTGCAGGTGCTCGAGGTTGAGCTCCGGCAAATCGGCGGGCCGTGCCAGCGGCCAGCCGACGCTCGAGTGGGCAGCGCGCGGCCGGGTCTCGAACGCGCGCTCGAAGCTCTGCAAATAGCTGCGCGCCACGACCGGCCACTCGCTGCTGCGAGCGTGCTCGCGCGCGCGCCGACCGAGCTCGCGGCGCGCCTCGTCGTCGTCGAGCAAGTCGACGGCTGCGCGCGCGATGGAGGCGGCGTCACGCACCGGGACGAGCAGACCGCGCCCATCCGTCAGGAGCTCCCGTGCGTGCCAGTAGGGCGTCGAGATCACCGCGCGACCTGCGGCGACCGCGCGCGCCAGGGTTCCGGACGTGCTCTGCTGCGGGTTCAGGTAAGGAGTGACGTAGATGTCGGCCGCGGCGAGGAACTCCGCCAGCTCGTCATCGTCGACGAAGCGATCGTGAAATACCACGTTCGTCTCCAGCCCGAGGCGCCGCACTCTGGCCTGCAGGTCCAAGCGATATGCCTCGCCGTGTCGCTCTTTGACGTGCGGGTGAGTGGCGCCGAGTATCACGAACAGCGTACTCGGATGCCGTGCCAAGATCGCGGGCAGCGCCTCGATCACGTATTCCACGCCCTTGTCCGGCGAGAGCAGACCGAAGGTCAAAATGACCTTTTGCGCGGCGAGGCCCAGTTGCGCCTTGCCGTGGGTGCCCTCCGGCGCCAGCGGAATGCCGTGCGGGATGACGTCGATGCGCGAGGCAACGGTACCGTGCAGCTCGCGCAGCGTGTTCGCGCCGTGCTCGCTCATGACGACCACCCGCTCGGACAGCTCGATGATGGCTTCGAGCGTGGTGCGCTGGAGCGCCGAGGGGCTGGTCAAGACGGTGTGGAGAGTGGTCACCACCGGCATACGCAGCTCACGCAGTAGCGTGAGCACGTGGCTGCCACACTTGCCGCCGAAGATACCGTACTCGTGCTGCAGTGAAACCAGCTCGACGCCGTTCGTGTTCAGCGCCTGTGCGCAACGTCGATAAGCCCCGAGGTCGTCTTCGTCGATTTCGAAACGCACCTGGGGCGGGTAGGCGTGCTGGTGCCCCGAGTCGTTCATCGCTACCACGAGCGTTTGCAGCTCGGGAGCGGCGCCGGCGATGGCGCGCCCCAGATCGGTCGTAAAGGTCGCGATGCCGCAACGTCGCGGCAAATGATTGCCGACGAGCGCGAGCTTGCGCAGCGTGCCGACTGCTCCGAGAGTCTGATTGTTCATGTGCTGTCTCGAGCCGACTGCGCCTCAGCGCCCGGCCGTCCCGGTTGCGGCGTTCGGAGGTTCGACCGTGGCCTGCCGGATCGACAGCAGGGGGATTGACATACGGTTACGCAACGTGGCCGCGAGGCCACGCGTCAGTCGTGCCGCGCCGCGCGGTGGACCGGTCAGACCGAGCACGAGCAGATCGAACTCGCCGCGATCGTTGTAGTCCGTGATGCCGTTGACGACACCGCTGGAGATGATGACGTCACTCGTCGCGCGAATGCCCGCTTCTATCAGGGCCGCCGCCAGCTCTGCGCTGCGCGCACTCACGTCAGGCGGAACGCTGGACGAGCGCGTGACCTTACCCGAACGCTCGACGGAACGTTCTGTTTGCTGCTCGCGCGAGACCACGTGCAAGATGTGCACCTCGGCCTTGAAGCGCTGCGCGAATAGCAGCGCCCACGCCACGGCGCTATCGGTCACGGCACCGAAGTCGACCGGCACCAAAATGCGCTCGATCTTGTCGGCCCGATCGCGGTCGTGCACCGTGAGCGTCGCGCATTGCGCCAGCGCCGATACCTGTCGAGCGATGTCGTCACGGAACTGCCAGCCCAAATCGGAGCGCTGGCGCGCCCCCAGTACGATCAAGTCGTGATCGGACACGGCGCTGCGCTCGAGAATGCGGGTGACCGGACTGCCCGAGGCGAGCCGCGTCGTCGTCGAATCAGGGTCGCCTCGGCCCGCGACCAACTGATCGAGCCGTTGCCCGATGTTGTGGGAGACCATCAGCTCCGCGACGCGGTCCGCCCGACTCTGAAACGGTCCAGAGCCGCCGCGAGCCTCGACGTGCAGCACCTCGAGCGGCACGTCGAAGCGCGTGGCAATTAGACCCGCGAGCGAGATCGCTCCCACGATGGGATGCTCGACATCGAGCGCACACAAGACGCGCTCGATGGTCGGCGCCCCTTCCGAGAATTGCATGGGGGGTCGCTACCCTAGCACGTTGAATATCGCGATTTGGTCACAACCGGCGGCGCAGCTTGCGTTTACTCGGCTCCCGTGAGTTATTGAGTAATTGGCGCGCGCCTCGGGGCTTTCGCCAGAGACGAAGGCGAGCGCGCATGACGACGAATATTCCTGACGAGATCCGTGTGGCCAAGCTGAGCATCGAGGCCGCGTGCACGGCGCTCGAATCGCTCTTCAAGCGCATGCAGGTGGTGCCGAGAGCCGAGAAAGTCATCGTGAGCGAAACCGTGCACGAGGCTTGTTTGCGCCTACAGGCTGCGAAAGATCTGCTCGCCGAGCTCGAGGCCGTTCCGTCTGACGGCGAGGAGACGTGACTGAGCAGCGCGACGGCCTCGAAATGCCCGCCCCTTTTCTGAAGCGCGTTCTGCGGGCGCCCGGTTACGGCTGGTCGCGGGGCGAGCAGCTGTACGTGCCGACCACGCTCGAAATCTTACGTGAGTGGGCGCACCGCTTGAACCTGCTGCACAGCCGTAAAGCCTGGCTTTCTGTCATGGTTTGGGCCTTCTCGCTTTGCTTGCTGCCGTTCGGCGCAGTGTTCTTGCTCCACTACTTCAGTTGGAAGCTGATGCTGGCGGGCTTTCTCTACAGCATGGTGTGGCTCGGCACTCACGGCACCGTGTACCTGCACCGCTATGGCACGCACCGCGCGTTCACGTTCAAGAACCGCTACTACCGCTTCGTGTGTCAGAACTTGGCCATCAAGATCGTGCCTGAAGAAGTGTACATCGTGTCGCACCACGTGCATCACGCGTACTCGGACCAGCCGGGTGATCCCTATAATGCCCGGGCCGGCTTTCTCTACTGCTTTCTGGCGGCCGATCTCCATCAGCAGATAAGCCCCGAGCTTTCGGCGCGAGACTACGCCCAAGTTGCGGGCCTCTTGAAGCACACGGGCGTACGAGCCAACAGCTACGAGCAGTATCGCCGTTGGGGATCCGTGACTCATCCCGCGCGACTGCTCGGCAATTACCTGCTCAACTGGGGTTTCTGGTACGGAGCCTTCTACGCGCTGGGCGGACACGCGCTCGCGACCGCGCTCTTCGGTTGGGCGGCGGTCTGGGCCTTCGGCATCCGCGCGCACAACTACGACTTGCACGCCGGAGGCAAGGACGGCAGGCGTGATGGGCTGGACTTCGATCGCGGGAGCCTGGCGGTGAATCGGCTGTGGCCTGGCTTGGTGGCAGGCGAGTGGCACAACAATCACCACCTGTTTCCGACCAGCGTGCAGGCAGGCTTTCTGCCGTGGCAGCTCGACTCGGCCTTCGCATTCATTCGCTTCTACCGCTTGCTCGGGGGCGTGAGCTCCTGGCGCAATTTACGCGACAAGTTCTACGAGCGTCACTACCGCCCTCACCTGCTGGCGGAGGGGGCTAGGCAACCCGCCTGTAGCACCACTCAGGAGGCCGAATGATTCGCATCGGACATCGCTTCATGACCGGGCAGGTATGCACCACCACCGGTAGCTACGAGTTCGACGGCTACACTGACACGTCGTCCCTCCCGATACTCACGGACGACGACAAGCACATTACGGTGAACGCCGGTAAGCCCTTTCCGAGCGCGTCGCCCGACGCCAAGAACGCGTACTGGCGATTCACCGGCGTGAATTGAGAGCTCGCGCGAGCGGGTCGGCACGGTTCACTTCGCCGGAGCCTCGGACTGGGCTGGCGGCGCGTCGGTTGCCGGCGGAGCGGCGTGCGGATCCCACGATGTTCCCTCGTTCTGCGGCCGAGCGGTAGAGCGCTCCGCGCTCGGCACGCCGGTCGTGGCAGGGGCCGCGGGCGGTTCGCTCGCAGGTGGGGTTCGCAGCGCCGGTGCCGAGCAGGCAACGGACGCGGCGAGGGACACCACGATCAGGTTCGCGGGCGAGGTGCGCGGCTGCCCGTACGACGGCGGGACGTGAGCCGGGCCGCAATCCTCGATCGGAGGCGAAGCTTCGCTGACCCTGACGGCGGGGAGCAGAGCCGGCCAGTCGTTACCCGTCCGCGGATCGAACAGCAGCGTGGCGGTGCGATACACGCGCGGGGAGCGATGCAGCAGGCGCAGCGCTCGGAGGTACGGCAAACTTTGATGGCGCTCGGGCCAGAGCCGGCGAACCTCGGCGCCGAGCTCGCGCGCATGGCGCCCGCTCATGGCGGGAAAGAGGTGATGCTCGACGTGATGGCCGAAGCCGAGGGTCAGCCAGTCGAAGAACCGAGGCAAAGTGAGCGAGAGCGAATTCATCAGCGGATCGTTGACGTCCGTGTGCGGGCTCAAGCTGTGATTGGTGAGGATGAAGCTCATGATGATGGCATTGCCGACGATCAGCGGCAGACCGAAGGCTAGAGCAAAGGTCAACGGTCCCGCCGCGATTGCCAACGCAACCAACAGCGCCCAGCTCGAGCCCGCTTCGAGCAAGGCCCAGCGATGTTGACCGCGGCTCAGGTAGCCTCGCCGCGCCGCGGTCAGTAACATGTGCGAGCTTTGAACCGAAAAACCAACGAGGAGGCTGAATACCCCCGCCACGCGTCTCCGCCCCGGCGCGAGCCAGTCCGTAACGCGGCGCACGGCGGGACTCCCCTCGTACTCCGCCAAAGTCGGGTAGGCGTCCGGATCCGACCCGGGATGATTGGTGTGCCCGTGGTGCACGCGGTTGTGCCATGCCTCCCACAAGCGCGGCGGCACACAAAACGGCAAGAAGCCGAGGCGCCCAATCGCCCGACGCAAACGACGGCCGCGCACGATCGAACCATGCAGCGCCTCGTGAGCAACGAACGTGAGCCCCGCAAAGCTCACGCCCATCAGCAGCGAGAGCGCCAGCCGGGCAGGCCACGGCAGCCAACCCCGGGCGATGGCCAGTGAGCCCAAGCCGATCACCAAGTAGTGGAACGGAAGCCAGAGCAACCGGAGCGGAGCGGGGAGAAAGACCTGTTTTCGCAACCGCGGCCGCAGCTCCGCTGCATACGAAGATGTCGTACGTAAAGTCACTCACTACTCTTGCACGAGCACGAGTCTGCCACCGTCATCTCGGTGTCACGAAACGGGTCACGTGTCATGACGCGTTCAGCGTGCGCTCCCCAAGCCGAGCGCGGTCAAGAAGCCATCGAGCCGACCGCGCCGGCGTCGGTCGAGCTTTTCGAGCTGATCTTCCGTGAGCCAAGTTCCGGAGCAGGTCGTGCAGCGCTGCACTGCGACGCCGCGCAAGCTGCGCGGCTCGAGCGCCGTTTGGCACTTGGGGCAAAATAAACGGCCCATGCTCAGCAGGCTTTGCCGTTCGGCGCGGGCAACCTGGTCCGCTTTCTGCCGCTCGTCCCACGCTTCTTCCTGCCGATGCTCCGCCTCTTTACGGCGAAAGAAGTCTTCTTCGGCGGGGTTCGTCATGAGCTTGTGCCTTTCGTCGCGAGCGTCGCGCTGCAACGATCAACGTAGTCCTTCGACGCTGCTGCCGCGCTCTTCAGGAGCACATATGGTTCAAACGTGACGGCGACCGACTGAGTCTGACCAGCGCGGTGAGCACAGCGGGCTGAATCGAATATCGACTGTCGCTGCTGGTCGCTTGCGTCCTGCTCGTCGCTTGCGTCGCTGCTCGTCGCTGCGGAGTCGAGTCGGTAGCGTCGGTAGCGCGCCGATAGCCGCGATGCCGATAGCCGCGATAGCGAAGAGCGCTCCTCGCTGCGCTTGACTCGTCGAGCTAATGCGAGTACGGTGGGCTCTTTCAAGGCAGTCGCCGCGCTCGCGGTAGCTCCAGCACCAGTTCGATCCGTGCGACGGTAGGGCTCTGCTTCGCCACCTGTCGCAATCGCCCCAAAGGGCCACGGAATCGAAATGGACAATCAAGATTGGGACGCGCTGGATCCCGCGCGTTCGAAGCTCCGCGCGCTGAGCCAGCGTGTCGATCGCGGGCTCGTGGAGCTCGGCCTCGACACTCAGGCTGGGGCACTGGCCACCGAAAAAGTCGCCGTGCTCGACGCGTGGCGCGAGCTCTTGGCCGCGCTTTCGCTCGGCGAGGAACCCGCGCTGCGGCAGTGTCCGCATTGCCAGCGACGAATCCTCGAGCAAGCCACGCGCTGTCGCTATTGTATGCGGCACTCGGCGGCACGAGTCGTCGCTTGAGCTTGCGCAACGGCGGCCTCGGTCGCGTGCTTTGTGCTCTGGACATCGAGCATGAGGAGTGGGGCCCGCTCGCCATCTCCAGCGTGATGGCCGAGTACTTTCATGTCCCGCTCGATGCGCTCTACGCCGCCAGGTCCGGCGCCTGGGAGGATCGCACGGAGCGTGTACGGCGCCTGATTGCCGAGCATTCCGCTCGCGAACGGCTCGATCAGCTCATCGCCCCGCTCGCGACCACGATTGCAGTCACCGCCAGCGTGCAGCGCGGAGCGGCGGGCGACGTGATCCTGCAGCAAGCGAGCGAGAGCCACGCGGGCCTGATTGTGCTCGGCTCAGCCGATCGCAGAAGCTTCGGCAGTGGGTCCCACCGGCTCGCGATGACCATCGCCTCGACGGCGACTGCAGCGGTGTTGACGGTGCCGAGCGACGCGCGCGCCTGCGCCGTGCAGCGGATTTTGGTTCTCATCACGAGCGCGACGGCCGCGCGCCCGGCGCTCAAATGGGCAACGGCGCTGGCTGGCCGCTTCGGCGCGAGCGTGAGCCTGGCGCGCATGGCGCCGCCCGCGTCCTGGTTTGGCGCAGGGCTATTCGGTCCGACGCGCCGCTCGCAAGACGCGACTCGGCGCCGAGCAACGCTCGTCGAGCGCTCGCTCGATCGCCTGCGAGAGGCGGATATCGCCGTGAGCGAAGAGCCCGAACAGCTCGACGCAACGGGACTGGCTCGGCTTGCGGCGGAGGGCGCCTTCGACCTCGTGGTGGTGGGACTTCCAGCCGCCCTGGACCCTGGAGCCGAAGAGATCGCGCTCGTGGAACGGCTGCGACAATGCTCGCTCGTACCAGTGCTTTCGGTGCGCGCGCGCGTGCGGCGCTCGTCACAAGCGCTTTGGGCCGGCTCGCCCCAGCCACGGGGCAGCGGAACAATCGAATACGCGGCCTGACCGGGCGCCATGATTTTTCGCTCTCCGGTGCGGTCCCGCCGGAGCCAGCGACGAACTAGGGACCAGCTACGAGAAATCAAAATGGGAAATCGTCTTTACGTCGGCAATCTTTCTTTCCACTCCAACGACCAAAGTCTCCGTGACGCGTTCTCCGCTCACGGCGAGGTTGTCGACGTTCATGTCGTGTCGGACCGCATGACCGGGCAATCGCGCGGTTTCGGCTTCGTGACCATGGGCTCGCACGAGCAGGCCCAGAGCGCGATCTCCGCCATGAGCGGTGCCGATCTGGACGGACGCATGCTCAAGGTCAACGAGGCCGAGGAGCGCACCGGTGGTGGCGGCGGTCGCTCTGGTGGCGGCGGTGGTCGCTCTGGCGGCGGCGGCGGCGGCGGTCGCGGCCGTGCCTGGTAAGTGATGCCGTTGGGCCTGGAGCGAGCATGACGACCAAACTTTACGTCACCAACCTGAGCGATTTGGCGACGCTCACGAGCTTGCGCCAATTCTTCACCGCCTGCGGTGAGGTGGTAGACGTAGAGTTCTTGGCCGAGCGAAGCTTCAGGCCCACGAGTGCCGCTTATGTCACCATGGCCACTGGAGCCAGTGCCGCGCGAGCTATCGAAACGCTCCACGGTGCTGAGCTCCATGGCCGCAAGGTGCTAGTGAGCGTGGCGCCCGGTGCCGCTGAGCCTCGAAGAGAGAAGCCAAAACCGCAACCATTGCCAGGCGTGCGCATTGCTCAGCAATACCGCGATCGCCACGGCATGTTTTACGAGCTCGACTCGGCGGGGCTACGCTTGACGCTGAAATTCTTGTTCCCGGAGCACGAAGGCGACGCTTGGCGCGTACAAGCCGCTGCGGCAGGTGAGCAGCTCGGCAGCATCGAAGGCTGCGCGGATAGCCGCGAGCGAGCGTTCACGGCACTCAGCGAACGATGCGCCCATTCGTCGGTCGCGGCGCTGGGTGGTATCGAATGGCTGGAGGTCGCCGTCGCGCTCAGAGCCGTCAGAGCCATGTGAGCGATTTGACTCGCAAGGCCATATCGCAGCTCGCAGACTTGACGTTCCCCGGTCTCTTCAGGCATTCGAAGCGCTCGGATTGGGGCGTGGCCGTGCTCGCGGACCAATTCGAAGGCAAGCGCACGTACCTGTTCGAGGACGGCGAAGAGCGGACGCTCGGCCTCGCCGGCATCCAGCTCATGCGCAAGGTCGAAGAGCCGGATCACGAAGAACGCGCGACGTGCGCCCATCTGATCTCGCGCCTGAGCGCGCGCTCGGGCAAGGCTACGGTCGATGCCGGAGCTGCTGGCGTGGCCAAGCAACTGCAGCGCTTTCTCGAGCGATACGAGGGCGGCTTCAGTGGCGCGGCGTGGCGCAAGGACGAACGGGCCGGGCTCGCGCGGCGCGCGCGTCATACGGTCTCGAAAGATGCACGCTTGCGGCTATCTTCGCGATCGCTCGAGCAAATGCTGGAACGCGCCGAGTTCGCTGCGATATGGCGAGCAGCGCTGGAGCTCGTGACCATCAGCGGCCTGGCGGTGGAGCTGGGACCACTCCCGGCGGTGAGCGAGCAACGGGTGTTGGCTCAGGCGCTGCGCGACTTGCTGCACGACCAGCGGAGCTTCGACTATCGTTTCGATCGCTGGGTCGCCGTCTACTTGTCGGTGTTCAGTGAATCTCCCTCTTGGCAAGCCGCGACGGTACTGCCGGCACTGATGTCTCCGGTCGAGCACCTGCTGATCGATCAGAGCTCGTTTCGCCGACAGCTCACCGTCCTCAAGCGGCCATCGGCGCTAGGAGGACGACCGAGTGGCGCAGCCTACTCGCGCTGTGTCTCCGCGGCCCGCTCCCTGGCCAATCTGCTTGCTGCCCACGGACAAGTTCCGCGCGACCTGCTGGACGTGCACGACTTCATCCGCTGCAGCCCCGTGGATGCCGGGCTGCCTTAGTCCGTCGCTACGGCGTGCGTCAGCGTGTCCCACTCGGAGCCATCCAGTGGCCGCCGCCAAAAAGTCGAGTCTACCTGCTGCGCGAATTTTGCAAATCACTGCGGCGTAGCTACTAGCTCGCCTGCTGCTGCCAGCGGCAAAGTTCGAGAGCAAATGCGAAGCCGGGTGGTCCTCTTGTTGGCGATGCTCGCGGGCTGCGGTAACGAGACCGTCGGTGTCGCTCCCGGTTCCGGCGCCGCGGGCGCGAGCGGGGGCGCTGTCGCTTCCGGCGCAGGCGGCAGCGGCTCCGTCGCAGGCGTCGCCTCGACGCCTGGAGCCGCGGCAGGAATGTCCGGTCAGGCGCTCGGCGGGGTCGCGGGAGTGTCGGGCGCGGGCGGTAGCAGCGGCACCGCTGGCAACGGCGGAGACGCCGCGGGCGGCAGCGGGACGACAGCCGGCGCGGGTGCGGGCGGCCAAGCACTGGGCGGGGCGGGTGGCGCCACCGCCTGCGGCGAGCCCACCACGCTGAAGGCCGCAGCGGCTTGCACGGGCCGCCGGGCGGGCGTTGCGCTGCGTGCGGACCGACTCTCGGATCCCGAGTACGCCGAGCGGGCGCTGCAGTTCAACTATGTGACGCCGGAAAACGAAATGAAGTGGGACGTGACCGAGCCCACGCCTGGCGGCTTCGACTTCACGCAGGGTGACGCCATCGTCGCGTTTGCCGCCAGCAACGGTATGAAGGTCAAGGGGCACACGCTGCTCTGGCACAATCAGCTGCCCGGCTGGCTCACCAGCTTGACCGATGCCAGCGAAGTTCGCGCGGCCATGGTGCGGCACATCCGCGGCGTGATGCAGCACTACCAGGGCAAGGTCGTCGCCTGGGACGTAGTGAACGAGGCGTTCGACGACAATGGGGTGCTGCGAAACTCGGTTTTCAACAGCACGATCGGCAAATCCTTCATCGAAGAGGCGTTCAAGGCGGCGCGCGAAGCGGACCCCGACGTGAAGCTCTACTACAACGACTACGATATCGAGAGCGCCTACCCCAAAGCCGACGCGGTCTACGCGATGGTCGCGGATCTCAAAGCGCGAGGCGTACCGATCGACGGAGTCGGTATGCAAATGCACACCCGGAACACGAATGAAGATCCACCGCTCCCGGAGCTCATCGCCAACCTCGAGCGGCTGTTGAAGCTGGGTGTCGAAGTCATCATCAGCGAGATGGACGTACGCCTGTGTGCCGACGGAACTTTGGCGCAACAGGCACAGCGCTTCCACGACATCGTCGCCGCGTGCGTGGCCAGACCCGGCTGTGGTGACGTGACCGTGTGGGGCATCACCGACAAATATTCGTTCCTCAACGACCGCAACGACTTGCAATGCGCAGGTGCCGAGCTGCCACGTCCACTGCTGTGGGACGCGGCTTACACGCAAAAGCCCGCCTTCGATAGCTTGCTTGCCGCGCTCGCTGGCAAGTGACGCGCGCTGATTTTACAAACTCTCGAACCCACATTTCTACGAGCTCTCGCGCCGTCAGCCTGTCGCGCGCTCGATCACCTCGTGCACGAAGCGTAGCTTGGCGATGGCCGGCGCCGAGAGCACGAAGGGGTAGCAATCTGGCAGGCCCATCGAGCGGTTCAGGCTGTTGAGCGCGAAGGTCAGCGGGAGCCAGCCGTTGATGAGATCGTCGAAATCGTCGAAGTCGAGCTGGGTGGACCGCAGGCGCAGGTCGCCTCTGGGCCCGAGCGCTCCCAGCGGCTGGGGTCGCAGCGCGATGCCGTAGCTGCGCCCCGTGTCGAGCGTGTCGACCATGTGCAGGTAATGCGCCCAGGTCTCCGCCCAGTCTTCCCACGGGTGCATGGTCGCGTAGGCGCTCACGAACGAGTCTTGCCAGCTCGGCGGCGGGCCTTCGGCGTAATGCCGCTTCAGCTCGGCTTCGTAGCTGCGCTCGGGATCGCCAAACAACTCGCGAAAAGCCGGCAGCTCTTGGGTGTCGCGAATCAAGGCATCGAAGTAATAGTGGCCGACCTCGTGCCGAAAATGCCCGAGCAGCGTGCGGTAAGTCTCCCCGAGCTGCTCGCGGAGCCGCTCGCGCCCTGGATTGTCCGCTTCGGCCACGTTCAGGGTGATGTGCCCGTTGTCGTGCCCGGTCAGCACCGGCGCGCCGTCGCCCGCCTCGGCAGCCTTGAACGAGAAGACCAAGCCGCCCGGCTTTTCTTGCCCCGACTCCACCGGCAAGCCGAGCTGAAACAGCGTGAACAACAGCCGCCGCTTGGCTTGCTCGATGCGCCCCCAAGCCACCAGCGCCTCCGGCTGCGCCAAATTGGGAATTACGTCGTTCAGGCGACAACTTCTGCAGTAGGCCGCGTCCTCTTCGGCTGGAACCACCCAATTGCACACGCCATGCTCGAGCGAATTGCGACACAACCGGTAACGCGCGTCCTTCGCGGCCGGCAGCGTGGACTTGAAAAACTCGGCATCGGGCACGATCGCGCTCACGACTCCGAGGTCCGGCAAGAATGCCAACGTTGCGCCGCATTTCGTGCAGCGAACATTTTCGAAGAAGACGAGCTGCTCGCAGCTCGAGCACGTGAAGATCTTCATGGCGTTGCGGCTGGCCCGCGATGCAAGTTGCTCGCCAACGACCGATTGGGCTCGAACGGCGTCATTTCGTGGCCAGCGTGCCACACGACGCCGTTCCGCCTCAGGCAGAGCTGGCAACACCGAAGAAACCTTGCGGATCGCTCGGCGCGCCCAGGATGCCTGATGGAGGCGACCTTACCGCCCCTCCGGGAGCGACGCATGCAAAGCGCACTGGCTGAAACCAGGCGGGCCGCGAAGCCGAACCATGTCGGCGCTTACCTCGAGCATCACCGGGGCGAGCTGCTCGCGCTGCTGGAAGCTCCGAGCACGTCGGGCGTCAGGTTCGCACGCCGCCACGCGCAGGTGATGGATGGGCTCGTCGATTCGCTGTTCAAAGCGGCGCTGGCCGCGTTGCCGCCGGCCGAGCAGCGCGTTCCGGTCGTGCTCGCCGCTGTCGGCGGCTACGGCAGAGGCTTGCTCGGTTGGAAGAGCGATCTCGATCTGTGGTTCGTGACGGATGAGGCTCCCGAGCGTGTTCGGGCGCTCACCGAGGCGATGCTCTACCCGCTCTGGGACGCCGGCGTCAGCGTCGGACATCGGGTAGCGACCATCGCCGATTTGATCGAAGCGGCGCGCGTCGATTTGCCGACCGCCACGTCGCTGCTCGACTTCCGGCGCTTGGCGGGGCAAAGCGAGCTGGCACGCCAACTCGACGCGCGGGCTGTCGACGGCATTTTCAGCGAGCGCGAGCTACCCGGATTTCTACGCAGGCTCGAGGCGGAGGTGAGCGAGCGCTACGAGCGATTCGGCGATTCGGTCTATTTGCTCGAGCCGGAGGTCAAATCGGGGGCGGGGGGGCTCCGCGACATGTGCATCGCGATTTGGGCCGCGCGCGCCCGTTTTCGCACGGCCAGTATCAACGACTTGCTGCGCGTCGGCTTTCTTTCGGCGCGCGAAACGGAGGAGATCGCCAAGGCCGAGGAGTTCTTATGGCAGCTGCGAAACCAGTTGCACCGCCACGCCAACCGCCGGAGTGACCGCCTCACCTTCGACGAACAAGAGGTGCTGGCCGTTCACCTCGGCTACCGCGAGCGGCTCGAGCCACTGCCGGAGGACGAAGAGGAAGCCGTCGGCGCCATGGTGGAGGCCTTCATGTCGGACTACTACTGCCACGCGCGCGTGGTACTGCGGGTCCGCGACCAGATCATGGCTCGCGCCATGCCGCTCTTGCAGCGAAGGCGCCCGCGGGTCCTGGATTTGGGCAACGGGCTCGAGTCGTTCAACGACCAGCTCACGTTCTCGAAGCTGAGCGAGCTCGACAAGACGCCGGCGCTGGCGCTCCGGCTGTACGCGGCGGCGGTCGGGCGCGGCCTCACGGTTTTGCCCTTCGCGCGTGACGCCGTGATTCGTGCCACGTCGGTTCCCGAATTTTGTGAAACGTTGCGTCAAAGCGCAGAGGCCGCTCAGCTCTTCGTTCAGCTCGTCGCCAATCCGCAAAAATCTGCCTTCCGCAACGGCTCGATCTTGGCGGAGCTGCACGATGTCGGCCTGCTGGTCGCGATGATCCCGGAGTTTTTGCCGGTCGTTGGTCGCGTGCACCACGACGTGTACCACGTGTACACGGTCGACGTTCACTCCGTCGCTGCCGTCGATCGCCTGCGAGCTCTGGCGCGCGGCGAGCTCCACGCGCAGCATCCGCTCGCGTCTCGGCTGGCCGCGCAAGAGACGCGGCCGGAGCTCTTGTATCTTGCGACGCTGCTGCACGACGTGGGCAAGGCCATCGGTGGGCGTGAGCACTCCCAGCGCGGCGCGGAAATGGCCAGAAAGATCCTGGCGCGACTCGGCTTGCCGGCCCTCGACATCGAAGATGCGTGCCACCTCATTCTGCAGCACCTGGTCATGTACCAGGTCGCGGCTCGCCGTAACTTGGAAGATCCGCAAACCGTGTCCGAATTTGCGCGCGCCGTGCACGGCGCGGAAGGTTTGCGGCACCTGTACCTGCTCACGTTCGTCGACCTTTCGACCACCAGCCCGACTTCCATGACGAAATGGAAGTCACACATGCTCGACGACCTGTTCCTCAGCACGGATCGCCTGCTCGCCAACGCCAGCACGTCGAGCCAAAGCCGCATCGCCGCCATCAAAGCGGCTGCGGAGAATTGTTGGGGCGAGGCCGAGGACAAGGCGTTCTTGCGCGACTACCTCGACTCCATGCCCGACGGTTATCTGCTATCCAACGGCCCGCTCGAGATTGCCAGCCACGCCCGCATCGCTCAGCGCGGCCAACAGAGCACCGTTACCGCCGCCATGGTCCCGACCCGGCAGTCCGACGTCGCCGAGCTGTGCGTCGTCACCAGCGATCGCTTCCACGATCCGCTGTGCGTCATCACCCCCGACCGCCCTGGGTTACTGGCATCGATCTCCGCCGCCATCGGGGCCAATGGCTTCGACATTCACGCCGCCCAAGTGCATTCGCGCCGCTTACTCGACGGCTCCGTCCAAGCCGTCGACCTGTTCTGGATCACCACCCGCCACAGCGGCGACGACGACGGTTTCGAGCTCGCTATTCAAAAGCTCGAGAAAGATCTGCATAGTGTTCTCACGGGCGCCATCACCCCCGAAGACCTCATTTCCCACCGCAGGTCACGAAACAGTGAGAGGCCAGCGCCCCCGGTCGCGACGCAAGTGTCGCTCGACAATGCCAGTTCCTCTACGCAAACCCTGGTCGAGGTCGTCACGCGCGATCGACCGGGCCTCTTGTTCACGCTCTCGCGCGCCTTTTACAAGCTCGGCCTCACCATCGGCGTCGCCAAAATCAATACGGAGGGCACGCGCGCCATCGACGTTTTCTACGTGACAGAGGTCGACGGCAAGAAAGTCGAAGGATCGGCGCGCATCACGCAGATCCGCGAGGCGCTCTTGGCGGAGCTGCAGCCTAGTCTTGGAGCTCAATCGAGGCCGATTGTGCCGGCGCGGGTGCACGGCAAGGCGCCAGGCGCAGGCCCTCGGTAAAAGGCGTGCTCCGGCGCAGCTTGCGCGCTCGACCAGCAGCTCTCAATCACTGACTTTGCGTGGGAATCGTCTTCTGCACGAAGATTGTCCCGCCGAGATCGGTCGCGGTGAGGATTTGGCGCGCGGTGATCAGGCTACCGGCCGTGAGTGACGGCGCGACGGTGACGTTGGCCGTGACGATGGAGCTCTTGCCGGGATTCAAAGTGCCGAGGCTCCAGGGCGCTTCTTCGCCGAAGCCGCACACGTAATTGCCGCAATACGAGGAGACGTCCGGATCGGCATCGGCAGCGTAGCCGAAGCTGAATTCGGGCGTGGTGCGCAGCATCAGGCTCACGGCGTCGATCGCGCGTGCGGCGTTGTTCTTGATGGTGGTCGTGTAGAGCACTTGCTTGCTGGGAACACCGGCGGCCGGTGTCGCGGCCACCGTGACGCTGAGCGGCAACGCTTCTGCCACCACGGACACGGGGAGCTCGCTCTGCGCGTCGAGCTCCGTGCCGCCGTCGTAGCTCAGACGGGCGCGGGCGAACAGTGTGCTGCCGGCCAGCGCGTCGCTCGGCACCTTCACATCCACGCTGCGATGCGCGCTCGCGGCGACTCCCACGGTGCCGAGATTCCAGCTCACCACGTTGCCCTCGCTCTTCCCCTGATCGCTGGCTGCGGTAATGCTCACGCTCGGCGGTAGGTAAACGGTGAGCGTGCTATTGGCGAGCGCTTTGGCGCCAATTTGACCCACGTCGAGCTGATAGCTGAACGTCTGGTCCGGCGCGACGGGCGCGACCTCGGTGCCGAGCACGAGCTGTGCCGAAGGCTTGGCGTAGACGGGCACGGTTTTGAGGACGTTGACGGGATTGACGCCCGGCGCTCGTAGCGCAAACGGCGCCGTGATCAGCGTGCCGCTGCCGGCGACCTTGGCGTCGATCGTTGCGATCACGGTGACCGTTTGGCTGGTGCCAGCCTCCAACGTACCGAGGTTCCAGAACGCTTCTTCGAGGGCGCCGCACACGTAGTTGCCGCAATAGGTGCTCACGTCGGGTTGTGAGTCCTGCGCGTAGGCAAAGCTGATTTCTGGTGGCACCGGCAGCAGTAGCTGAATGTTGTCGATGGAGCGCAACGCGGTATTGGCGACCGTGAGCTGATAGCCGACGGTTCCGTTCGGAATCCCAGGGCTGTTGAGGGCCGACACGGTCAATGACAGCGGCTCTGGCTTGGACACCACGCTGATGGGGAGCGCTGCCGTGTTGTCCACGTCCAAACCCCCGGAGAAGCTCAAGCTGGCGCGCGGATTGAGGATGTCGCCGGGCACCATGCTCGGATGCACCTTGACCATCACCGATCGATGAAAGCTGGCCCCCACCGAGATCGCGCCGAGGTCCCAGCTCACGGTGTCGTCTGCTAGCTTGCCGTCGTCGCTCGCGCTCACGAGACTCAAGCCGCCCGGCAGCTGCAGCTGCAGCTTGCCTCCAGCCAGCGCGTCCTGACCGGTTTGTCCGACGTCGAGTGAAAGCTCCACGAGCTGGCCCGGCACTGCCGGATCGGCGTCAGCCGTCAAAGTAAGCTCGGCTACGGACGCCGCTTGCACGGGAACCTGCAAATCTTGAACGTTCACCACGTCGACGTCTTTGGCGCTCAACCGGAATAGGGGCGCCAGCGAGTCACCGTTGCCGACGGTATTCAGTACCGTACCACGCACCAGGACCGTTCGCGTGGTGTGCGCTTCAATGGTGCCGATGTTCCAAGGGGCCTCTTCGTTGGGATCACACACGTAGTTGCCGCAATAGCTGTTCACGTCAGGCAAGGCGTCGGCGGCGTATGCCAACGACATACCCACGGGCAATCGCATCAACAAATTCACACCCTCCACCGCCAAGTCAGAGGTGTTGCCCACGGTGATGACGTAGCTCTGTTGCTGGCCGACGATCGCCGGCGTTTGAGTCGGCGAAATCTCGAACACGAGCGGGCCGGAAATCGCGCGACCCGAGTCCGTAAAGCTCGTTGCCGGTACGCCACCCGCGCTCGTCTCGCCGGCTTGTCCCGAACCGGCGCCCCCCAAGCCTGTAGCTCCAGCGCTCGATTCGTCGGGCTCGCCGCCCGATTCCGAGCCTTTTCCGGCGGTGGCCCCGCCTGCGCCGCCCAGAATGCTGCCCTCCCCAGCCTGCTCCGCGGCATCGCCGGCGTGGCCGCCGCGACCGCTGCTGTTCTCCTGCGTCGCGCCTTCACCGCCTTCCCCATCTCCCGGATAGCTCGGGCGAGATTGCTTCTTATCGTCTTGCGAACCGCACGCCATCGCCACCGCGATCAAAAATACGCTGCCCACGCGCAAGCGCGCCCCACGACTCCCGAAGATGCTCATGCACCGCCGCATAACACGCGAGCTCGCAAAAACTCAAGTGATGGTTGCGTCAAGTGCGAGCGTTCGCGACGCGCGCGAGAATCAGAGTCAGCTCGGACACGTGCATGTTACGAAACTCGATAACAGCCGCATGAACATGCGGTCACATCCTCGTGCGATGTCGCGCAGCGCTGACAGCGAGGGGGACAGGTCAGAGTCTTGGTCTATGACAAGGAACGACGCTCGAGAGGTGAAGACGCTGACCGAGGATCGAGCGCCTCTGACTGTCAACCGCTTGTCGGGGGCCACACAGTAGTCAAATTCATTGGCGGGCATCCGCAAAGGACGGACTCTCGGCTCTAACGAGGACCAAGCTCGGCGCGATACGTAAGCAACGAATCGACACCCGGTTCACCAGTTGCGTCCCCGAGCGCGAATTGGTCGTGCTCTAGCGCGGTCCGCCAAACCGCGGTAGCTTCGGTGGTTGCAACGTGACCGAGGACAAGTTGCTGTGGGCTGGGAAGGAAGCCGGACTGGAAGGCGAAGTAGCCGAGGCAATCCTATCGGCGGACTCTAACGGCGACGGCTCGAAGAGCGCCAATACCCGTTTCTACCTCGCCATCCTCGGGGTGCTGCCTTGGATCGGGGTCATGATTTCGGCGATACTCGCCAGATGGGCCGAGGCGGAACAGCAGAGCCTCAACGACCTGCATCGTCGTTGGCTGCAAGAGCACGATGCCCGACTCGGCGAACTCAAGCAGACGATCCGACAAATCGAGGATCGCGTGGAGGGGTTCGGAGAAGAGGCTCGGGAGCGATTGAATAGCGACGACTACCTTTGCTTGGCGCGCAAGGGGTTCCGGATTTGGGACCGGGCCGAAAATCGTGACAAACGCGAGTTGGTTCGCAAGGTCCTCACCAACGCTGCCTGCTCCAACATGGTCGGCGACGATTTCGTTCAGCGCTTCATCGAGTGGATCGACCAGTACAACGAACTGCACTTCCGGGTCATTCGCTGTGTTTACAGCAATCCCCACATCACGCGAGGCGGGATCTGGCAGGAAATCCACGGTCAAGAAGTTCGTGAGGACAGTGCCGAGGCCGACCTCTTCAAGCTTCTGATCCGTGACCTCAGCACAGGCGGTGTGCTTCGCCAGCACCGAGAGACAGACGCCTGGGGCAACTTCATCAGGAAGCCCTCGAGACGCCCGTCTCGGAGCGGGAGCATGACCACGAAGTCCGCGTTCGACGACGAGGAACCCTACGTCTTGACCGAGCTGGGCGGCCATTTCGTGAGCTACGCGCTCAACGAGGTCGTACCGCGGCTCCCCGGTTCCTAAACGTTCGCGCGCGGCCAGAGCCGCTAGGCAGCGTCTAGGAAAGCCGCCCCGAATAGTTCGACCGTTGCCTCGTTGCGACCGAACTGACAGCGCCAGCGGACACTTGTCGCAACTCCGGCACGACGGCGCGAATTGTCCGATCCCCAGAACGATGGGGTGAACGCGTGCCTCCTGGCGTACTCGTGAGATACGAAGCGCGAGCCAACGCCCGAAGCCTGGACCGGTCGCTGACGGTCGGAAGTCCAGACGGATTGTAGGTGGTAGTCACGGCCAGCGGGGTCGGTTCCAGCAGCGTGTCCCACATCCCGTCGTGATGAGCGCCCACAGATCCATGATGAGGAATCTTAACGAGAGCCGCTTTCGGAGCAGAGACGAGGGCCCGGAGCACACCGTTCCAGCCTGTCTCAGGATTGCTTGAGGCGATCAGATCACCGGTCAAAAGGGCCGAGCGACCATCGAACTGAACGGAGAGTACGACCGAAAGTGGGTTGCGCCCCTGTGTTACGACTCGGCGTTTCTCGCCCTCAACGGGAAGCAGCGACGCAATCTCGTTGTGCGCCAACGTCATGGTCGCTGGTGACGGAGCCATTACCTGCACTCGAGCTTGCTGCGTCTCCCAGAGGAGCGTGCCCTCGGAAACCCAGCGCGGCCCCACCGATTCAAGCCGCTGGCCCTGTTTCCTACTGCGCAGCACTCCGAACAGTCGGTCAAATTCGTGCGTCCCCGTGCCCGTGAGAGGGTCACGACCAGCGAGGATCAGTCGCTTGAACTCCTCAGTCTTGAGCGCGGCGGACACGACCCATGTGGCATCAGGCGCGGATTCGAAAATCTCCGCCGCCCCCCGAATGTGGTCGTCGTCCCAGTGAGAGATAACGAGGAGCTTAACATGAGCGGCCGGGACACCCATCAGTTCCAGGTACTCCAAAGCAACGGCGCGGCGTTCGCCGATACACGAGTCCACCACCATCCATGCCCCATCTCCGAGGTGCACGACAACGCATTCACCCACTCCTCGACCGAAGACGGATATCTCCGCTTCATGGGCCAAAGGCGCCTTGCGTTGGGCGTTCATTTGGTCTCGAAAAACTCGTCCAAATCCGAGGGCTGCTTCAAGGCCGCCAGATCGCGCTTGCCCCAACGTGGCAACCGTCGGAAGCGGATCCCACTCCAAGTGCCGCGTTGGCCGGATGCTTCGATCCGATAGCCCACGAACCAATGAAAAATCGCACCCGGCACAACGAGCGCAATATCGTCGTCGGACACGGACGCTAAAGAGAAATCGGCGTACTCCTCAGGAGTCTCGCCAGAGAGATCGCGCAACCTAGCGCGAAATGAGTCGTCGGCGAGGCTCACCACAGTGCCTTCCCACTCATGGTGCACTGCGTAGTGCTCCTTGAATGTAAGGCGGGGTGGCGTCACGAGGGAAGGTACGAGGGCGCGCGCCATCCGAGTGTCATGCTGTTCGACGTGACCTGGGCCTCGCCATTCGGTAGCAGACCATTGCACGGCGGGCGCCTGTTCACCTGTCAGATCCGTGGAGATCGACTGCAGTCGGTCATGCGCGAGGCTGGCCGTTGTGGGCCCGCCAACACGAACCAAAAGTTCAGATCCGGCAGTGGCCCCGGTTCCTGCACTCGCTTGTAGCGCACTCGCCTCGCTAACAACTCTCAGGAGTGTGGTCTGCCGCTCGGCGGATGGTGACGCGGCCTCAGCCACCGTGGACATCAGGCCCCTGCGCGAAGATTTGGTCATCCGCCCCCCAGCTTGACCAGCTTCTTGGCGCTCAATAGCGCATGTTCCCAGACGGCCGATGAGTGCGCGTTGATAACACTGAGCGCCTCCGACACGGAGGCGACCGGCGCGTGTTCGTTGAACGCGAAGAACACGCCCATGGGAATCCGATTCGATGGTTCTACGGTCACCTGTGTGTTCGCGCCAATGCGCCCAGGACGAGTTCCGCGAAGTGTAACTGATCTTGTGCCGGCGTCATCAAGGATGCCCTCCCACCGTTCCTTCGGCGCGAGAGCATGCCCAACGCGATGCCACGCATCTTGCGTGAACATCTTGAAGTGCATCGTGCGATTGATGCCAACACCCGTCACAGGTGTCTCGCCCAATATGGCGAAAACGCCGGTAACAAGATCCGTCAGTAGCTGCGAGAAGGAAACGCTTGCAACCTCGAACGCCGCCCGTTCGTGGGTCGCGTTTATGAGAAATGGCCCGATCTTGAGGCTGACGACCTCCGGGCGAATGATCTCGATGGTCGCGTCGCGCGCTTCAGCTTCACCCACCAATTCGTGACGGGCCAGCCACTGTGGCTGCAAGATCGACGGATTCAGGTTGCCCGCAAAGACGATCGAAACGGCATCGAGTTCGCATACGGGCTCCGGCGAGGTGGCCACGGACGCAAGGTTGGTGCCTAACGGGTCGCCGGTCAATGGGCAATGACGCAACGCGTTCAGCAGGCTGACGAAGCAGCGAAGGGGCCTATGAGAAGAATAGGTAGACCGACAACGCGCATCCGCCAAGGCCGACCACCCCAGCTATTGCGAATAGGACTCGAAACGTCTGCCCGTAGGTCCAAACACGCCACAATGGAGATGGCAGCTGCTGCGACCCAGCTGTCTCCTCCGGCTCATCATGGAACAGCCTAGCCTCTTCCTCGGCCACCTGCTTTTCTATTTCACGGAGCGCCCCTTCAGCATGCTTCACAAGAAAGGCCGACCGCTGGTCGAGCTTCCAGAAAGCAAGCGCAATGGCCGCCAGAGTCAACCCTAGCGCCGCGCCAACAAGGCGGAGCGGACCCTCGGCTCTGATGCATCCCGCTAGCCCCGCGGATACGAACGCAAAACAGAGCACGAAGTAGTTGAACAAGGACATGCGCTGTCCCGCGTGCAGGGCGAAATACCGCCACGCATGCTCCAACGTGTCGCGCGCCGAAAGCCGATCCATGTGGTTACCTCCCGCTCAGGCCACGAACATCGAGGACAACCGCAGCGCTGTGCCGTTACCACGCCCCGCGTCCCTCTACGTCTCGCAGCGTCCAGCTTAGTTGCGCACCGAGCGCCGCTCACCCGCTGTGCCGCACCAAGCGAAGCGTTGGGCACCGGCCGGTGTTTGTTGTCGTTCCTACAGTCTTGGCGCTTGAAGCGCTCTTCACGATTCTGGAGCCGATTGCTGGATTTGAACCTGCGACCTGCGCTTTACGAAAGCGCTGCTCTACCACTGAGCTAAATCGGCGAAAGCGGGGCTTTGAGACCTCGCTGTTAAGCGAAAGGAGCGGGAGGATACGCGCGGAGACGCTTTAGTCAAGGGGCACGAAATCTGCTAGGTTTCGCCGCGTTATGACGGGCATCGTTGAAGGGTTTCGGTTCGGCGCGGTTTCGGCAGGCATCCGGAAGGACGGGCGTATCGACCTGGCTCTGGCTGTTTGCGACCGTCCGGCCGTTACGGCCGCGCTGTTCACGCGCAACCTGGTGAAGGCGGCGCCGGTGCTGGTGGCGGCGGAGCGCGCGAGCGCTGGTGTGGCGCGGGCTGTTTTGGCCAATGCGGGCTGCGCGAACGCGGTCACGGGCGAGCAGGGGCTCACGGCGGCGCGCAGCACCACGGCGGCCGTCGCCAAGGCGCTGGGCATTTCGCCAGAAGAGGTGTTGCCCGCGTCTACGGGCGTGATCGGGGCGCACCTGCCGGTCGACAAGATCACGGCGCAGGCCGGCGCGCTCGCCGCCAAGCTGTCGCCAGAAGCGCACGAAGACTTCGCGCTGGCCATCTGTACGACGGATCGCTGGACCAAGATTTCCGAGACCGAGGTCGAGGGCTCGCGCCTGCTCGCCATCGGCAAGGGCGCGGGCATGATTCACCCGGACGTGGGCGGATTGCCGCACGCCACCATGCTCGTCTTCATCTTTTCGGACGCGGTGGTGGAGCAGAACGTGCTCGCGCGCGCGTTGGCCGCCGCGAGCGACGAAACCTTCAACGCCTGCAGCGTCGACGGCGACACCAGCACGAACGACACGGTGATCGCGATGGCGTCGGGTGCTTCGGGCAAAGCGCCGAGCGAAGCCGCGCTCACGCAAGGCCTGACCAAAGTGTGTGACGACCTGGCACGTTCGATGGTGGCAGACGGCGAAGGCGCCAAGCACGTGGCCGACATCCGCGTGGTCGGGCTCGCCTCCACCCAAGACGCAAGGGCCACCGCGAAGACGATCGCCACCTCGATGCTCGTCAAAACGATGATGTTCGGTGAAGATGCGAACTGGGGACGCCTGTTGGCTGCCGCCGGTCGCGCCGGTGTGAGCTTCGATCCGCGCCGCGCGGCCATCGCGGTGGGCGACGTCGCGATCGTCAAAGACGGCATGCCGATCGGCGCCGACGCCGAAAAGCGCGCGAACGAGATCCTGAAGCAGCCGAGCTACACCATCACGCTCACGTTGGGAGACGGCCCGGGCAAGGCGCGCTACCTCACGAGCGATCTCGGCCACGGTTACGTGGACGTGAACGCCGGCTACCGCTCATGAACGCCCCGGGCCGCCCCGCTTGGCTGGCGGCCCTGTCGCTATCGCTTGCCGTGCTCGTGCCGGCTTGCTTGCCGGAGCGCGGCACCATCGGGGCCGTGATCGCGCAAACGCCGGATCAACGGCTGGTGCTGCGAGACGTACCGACCGGGCTGGCGGCGGGGCAAGCCGGGCTGCAGCCGGGTGACGAGCTCTTGCTGATCGACGGCCGCGACGTGCGGGAGCTAGACGCGCAGGGCGTTCATCAGGCCTTGATCGGCGAGGTCGGCGACCCCGTGAAGCTCACGTTGCTGCGCGAAGGCCGGGTAATTCGCGTCACCTTGCGCCGCACGCCGGTGCCCCCGTCGCTCAAAAAAGGCTAGTGTCGCGGTGTGGTTTCGTCTGCCGAGCAGTACGAGCTGTTCCTCACGCTGGCGGGCGCGCGTCTTTCTGCGGCGCGTGACGGGCTCGCGGTAACGAACGCCGGCGAGCGTGACGAGCTGCTGCGCGAAGCCTTGGTGCCGCTGGCCGTCGACGCCGCTCTGCTCGGAGCGGACGGCTTGCGCGACCTGGCGCTGGCCGTGGTGGACGCGAGCCGCGCCCCGAACGAGCGACTCTCAGCCGCCATCGACGAGCTGAGCCGGGCCACCGAAGAGCTGAGCCACGGCGACGAATCCGGTGCGCGCGTGGACGAGTCGCGCCTGCGCAAGCTCGCCGGCGAGCTGCGCGCCATCGTTGCGCCGGCGCCCGCTACGCCGTCCGTGGCCGCTCCGGGCGCAGCGGGCTCTGGCGCCGATGCCGACAGCGTGTGGCGACCGGCGCTCGCGGAGGACATGCTCGCGGCCTTTTTGGACGAGTGCGTCGAGCGCACGGATTCATTGGCGGAGCGCTTGCTGCGCTTGGAGCAAAACGCCGGTGATCGCGAGCTGGTAAACGAAATCTTCCGCGACCTGCACACGCTCAAGGGCTCCAGCGCCTTCGCGGGTCTCACCAAGATGAACCGCGTGGCGCACAAGGCAGAGGACCTGATCGGCGCGCTCCGCGAAGGTCGCCGCCAAGTCGATCGCGCCCTCGTCGACGTTTTGCTCGAGGCGCTGGACGCGCTGCGCGCCATCGCTGCGCGCGCCAGGTCCGGCGCGCCCATCGACATCGCCATCGATCCGTTGCTGGCGCGCCTGGCGAATCCGAGCCTGCCGGCTGCTTCGGGGGCTGGTGCTCACGCCGGATCTGCACCCGCGCCCACCGTATCGACGTCGGCGCCAGCGCCGAATCTCGCCGCGGCGGCGGGCGGGCAAACATTGCGCATCGAGTTCGAGAAGGTCGACCATCTTCTCAATTTGGTGGGCGAGGTCGTGCTCGCGCGCGGCCGCCTCACCAGCGCCAGCGAGGTGCAGAGCAGCATCTTGCACGAGGTCGGCGCGGTCAGAAAACGCGTCGGCGCGCTCCGCGGCCTGAACGGCACCGGAGTAGCGCTCGGCGACGAGCTGGAGCGGCTCGAGCGCGTGCTGCGCGAAACCTTTGGCGAGGTCGAGATGGGCCTGGGAGGCCTGGGTCTGGCGGTGGGTCAGCTGCGTGACACGGTGATGAAGCTGCGCATGGTGCCGATCGCGCGGCTGTTCTCGAAGTACCAGCGCACGGTGCGCGAGCTGGGGCAAAAGCTCGACAAGCAGATCACGGTAGAGCTGTTCGGCGCCGAAACGGAGCTCGACAAGGTGTTGGTCGAGCGCCTCGAAGATCCGCTCTTGCACCTGGTACGCAACGCCGCCGACCACGGCATCGAGCCGCCTGCCGAGCGCCAGCGCGCTGGCAAGCCGCCGAGTGGCCGTGTCGTCTTGTCGGCGAGCCAGAGCGGCGGACAAATCGTGGTGTCGATTCAAGACGACGGCCGCGGCCTCGACCCCGAGAAGCTCACGAAGAAAGCGCTCGAAAAGGGCATCATCACGGCCGAAGAGGCCGCCGCGCTCGACACCGAGCAGGCCTACCAGCTGATCTTCCGCGCCGGCTTCTCCACCGCCGAGCAGATCTCGGACGTATCGGGCCGCGGCGTGGGGATGGACGTCGTGCGCGAAGCCATCACGCGCCTCAAAGGCGAGGTGCGCATCCGCTCCGAGGTCGGCAAGGGCACCACGCTCGAGCTCAGCTTACCGCTCACCCTGGCCATCACGCAGGTGCTCACCGCGCGCTGTGGTGGCGAGCTGGTGGCGATCCCACTCGACGCGGTCGTGAGCGCGCAAACGGTGGAGCGCGGCGATCTAGAGAAGGTCGCCACCGGCACTTGCATCCGCGTGGGCCGCGATCTGGTGCAGGTGGTGGACTTGGCGCAGGTGCTCGGCCTCGGTGGCGGCGCTTCGCTGGGCGACGAGCAGAGCGCGGCGGTCGTCATCGTGCGGGTCGCCGGTACCGAGCTGGCACTACTCGTGCAGCAGGTGCTCGGTCGTCACGAGGTCGTGATCAAGGCGCTGGGTCCGCTCCTGGCGGCCGCTCCCTGCACGGCGGGTGCCGCGCTGATCGGCGAACGCATGGTGCTCGTCGTCGACCTGGTCGACGTCGCTTCGCGCGCGCTCTCGGGTACACCGAGCCAACCGCGGCTGCGCAGCCGTGCGGTGTCGGCGACACGCGCCAAAATCCTGGTCGCCGAAGACAGCCCGATGATCCGCGAAAACATCCGCCGCGAGCTGTCGCGCGCCGGCTTCGACGTCACGGTGGCCGAGGACGGCGAGCAGGCGCTGGCCCTGGCACGAGCGCACCGCTTCGACGCGGTCTCGAGCGACGTGATGATGCCGAAGGTGGACGGCTACGAGCTCGTGCGCGCACTGCGTCAAGAGGCGCACTATCGGCAGGTGCCGATCGTGATGGTCACGAGCAAGGACGCCCGCATCGACGCCATCAAGGGCTACGACGCCGGCGCGGACGCCTACTTGACTAAGCCCGCCGAGGCCGACGAGCTGGTGCGAACGCTCGACAGCTTGCTGCGCCGCAAGAGCTGAAGCGGCTTCGCTTTACCCCAGCTGCGCGTCAATCCCAGGAGCAGCCCGGCTGACTCGCGCAGCTACCCTCGCTGAGCAGGGAGCAATCCGTGGCGATGCCCTCGCACGTGTCGTCCCAGTGACAGCCTTCTTGGTAGACGCAGCTGGCAGAGCCATGGAACAGATTGCAGCTCCACGCCGAGCCACTGCAGTACTTGCTGGAGCTGTACCAGACGCAGCCTTGCTGCCCCCCACAGCTGTATTGGCTGTAGCCGTAACAGCCGAACGAGACGCCGCCACACTTGCCCGAGGTGGAGCAGCCCAGCACGGAGCTACAGAGCCCCACCGAGGTCAAGGCGCACGACTGCACCACGCCGTGGCAGGATTTGGGCTTCTCCGCCGTACCACCGACGCCGAGCGTGCCGCCAACAGCGGCCGTGCCGGCCGTGCCGCCTGCGTCCGTGCCGCCAAAGCTGGAGCTGCCGCCCGACGAGCTCCCCGCGGAGCTCTCGCTACCGCCGCTACCCGGCATTGGCGCCGAGAAAGCGCGGATGGGGCAGTCGAAAGCGATCGTGGCGCTGGCCCGCCCACGCGAGCCGTCCGGCAACGTCGCGTCGGCGGACGTTTGCGCTGCCAGCAAGTTGCGGCACGCCACCTGCCCTGTCGCCCAATGAGACGAGAGCTCCGAGACGGTGACGCTGCAGCTGCTGCTCACCTCTGGCTTGGCGGTTGCGTCGTCCCCTTTGCTGTAGCTGTAGACGGCTTGTGCGCCCGTTTGCGTGAAGGCCACGTCGACGTCTAGCCCGAGCGCCGAAGCGGCGTCGTAAACGACAGCCCCCGCCGTGGGCTTCGCTTCTGCCAGCTCCAGCGAAAAATCCGCCGTCGGCGCGTCTGCCCCGTTCGCGCTGGCCGACACCACCAAAGTGGGACGCTCGCCCGTGCCGCTCACGCTGCAGCTCACTCTATCTTCACCTTGGGATGCGCCTTCGGCAGGTCCCGAAAACGTCCACGTTCCTGCGTGGATCAGTAGGTTACTACCGAGCAGCGTGACAGTGCCGCGCCCAGGGCGTGCGGGCTCGGTGACACCAACATCGCTGCTGTCTCCGGTGCTTCCCGCCGAGCTAGGCGTTGTTGCGCCATTGTTTCCGCCGCCATTTGCAGGGTCGTCCGCACACCCGAGCACGCTCAGCCCCGCCGCCACCCAACACCACCAAAACTTGCTCACGCTTTGCTCGTACCCGTTGCCGCTCACGAGGGCAAGCAAAGAGCTACTGACACTGCGCGATCTGTCTGTTATACGGCGACGCGATCCGCCATACTGCCGGGAGTGATTCGGGGTGTGGGTGGGCAACGGTAACTGTCATGGGTAGATTGAGCTTGGGTTCGTGGGTTGCGGCGGTGTGCTTGTTTTTGTTTGCGGCCTGCTCGTCCAACGAGCCCGCGCCAGCAACGAAGGCGAGCACCAGCTGCGTGAGCGATAGCGAGTGCGCCGCAGGGCTGCGCTGCGACGCTCGGGTGGGTTGCGTCGCGTGCCTGTTCGACGCGGACTGCGGGGACGGGCAGCGCTGCGATCAGGGCAGCTGCGCGACTCGCGTGCCCTGCATGACCTCGAGCGATTGCAAGAGCGCGGCGGCGCGTGCCTGCGACCAGACGCTCGGCGAATGTTTCGAGTGCGTCGCCAGCACTGACTGCAAGACCGGGCAAAAATGCGAGCAGCATGCTTGCCACGACTACGTCGCCTGCAAAAACAGCCTAGATTGCGCTAGTGGCCAGGTTTGCAGCGACGACGGCGAATGCGTCGACTGCGCCAGCGACGCTGACTGCAGCGCGGAGCAAACCTGCGTGGCCCACAGCTGCGAAGCGCGCTGCGCCTCGGACAAGGACTGTTCGGCGAGCGGCTTGCTGTGCGACACGGACGCAAAACACTGCGTCGAGTGCGTCTCCAGCAGCGACTGCCCGTCTCGCTATCACTGCAGCGCCGGCAGCTGCCAACGCGACGTGTGCGAAGAAGACGCCTCACGCTGCGCCGACGGCGGTTCCGCGCTCGAGACGTGTCCCGCCCCGGGAAACGCCTGGGTCAAGCTGTTTTGCAGCGACCAGCAGAGCTGCCGTGCGTTGGGCGGACAGGCGCAATGCGAGAATTGGGTGTGCGTCCCCGGCAGCATGGCCTGCAGCGCAGACGGCCACCGCGTGGAGCTTTGCAACGCCGACGGCCTGGGCACGAGCATCGCGCACGAGTGCGACGGCGGCCAGGCGTGCGTCGCGGCCGCCTGCACGAACGTGCTTTGCAAACCCGGCGCCACCTTTTGTCGAGGCGGAGACTCGTACACGTGCAGCGCCGACGGCACGAGCTCCACGCTGGCCAGCACCTGCGGAGCCGATAGCTACTGCGACGACGCCAGCGGCAACTGCACGCCGCGCTCCTGCACGCCGGGCGCCAAGGGCTGCCTCAATGGCCAGGAGGGCACCTGCAACGCCATCGGCTCAGGGCTAGAAGACCTAAAAGATTGCGCCAAGGACCAGATTTGCGGCGCCACCGGCTGCATCGACATTCTCTGCGATCCGTCGAGCTACGCCTGTAACGACGCCGGCGACGTGACCCAGTGCAACGAGGTCGGCACGGGCAGCACGGTGGTGGCCAGCTGCGGCGACGACCAGTTCTGTGTGGTCAGCGCCGACACGCACGAATGCAGCAGCGACGTGTGCAGCGCGGGCCAACCGGCGTGCAACGGCAGCGTGGCGACCACGTGCAACGCCAGTGGCTCCGACTACGAGCCCGGCGGCACCGATTGCGCCGCCGACGGCAAGCTGTGCCTCAGCGGCGCCTGCAAGGCCAAGACGTGCGACCCCGGCACGCGCTTCTGTCAAGACGGCGATGTCTGGCTGTGCACGGCGCAGGGCACCAGCTCACAAGTGTTCCAAGCCTGCGCGGACAATCAGTTTTGCGACGAGCCGAGCGCGACCTGCAAGACGCAGGTGTGCACGCCCAGCACGGCCGGCTGCAACGGCAGCGTAGCGGCAAAGTGCAACGCCGACGGCTCGGCGTACCTGGCCGCCGGTGCCGTAGACTGCGCCGCCACGAAGAAGGTGTGTGACACGGGCACCTGCAAGACCAAGGTTTGCACGCCCAACAACACCTTCTGCAAGTCGGGCAACGTTTACCTCTGTAACGGCACGGGCAGCGATAGCGCGCTGCAAACTACCTGCGATCCCGCCTACTACTTCTGCTCTGAGTCGGGTAGCACAGCCAGCTGCAGTTACGACCAATGTACGGCGGGCACCCTGGGTTGCTCGGGCAACAGCCTGACGACCTGCCGCGCCGACGGCTCCGGATACGATCTGGGTCAAGACTGCGGCGCCAAGGCTTGCATCAGCGGCGTTTGCACCACCAAGGTGTGCACGCCCGGCAAGTACCAATGCTCCGGAACGACCTCCCAGCTCTGCAATGCCACGGGCACGGCTTGGGACAACGCGGCCACGTGCAGCGGCGACAACTACTGCAACAGCAAGAGCGGCCGCTGCGAGCTCGACCTCTGTCCAGCCGCGGCGAAGGCCTGCGTGAACGAGCTACTCGGCACGTGCACGGCGGATGGCTCGGCGGTCGGCGCCGGCGCCACCGATTGCAAGGCGTCGGCCAAGGTTTGCACGCTCGCCGGTTGCGCCACCTCGGCGACCGACACGCTGGGTGACCAGTCGCAGCTCTACGGCGGCAGCGTATCGTACCTCTACGGCGACATCGTCTACGCTACCTCGTCGCGAACGCTCACTCAGATCCAACAGAACCTCTATATCCCGTCGGGCACCGTCCGCTTCATGGTCTACGTGTCGGACACGTTGGCGGGCCCATACACGCCGGTCTTCGATGTAGCGACACAACCCATAACGGGGCTGGTGAGCTCGGGACCCATCTCCGTGCCGATCGCGGCCGGCAAGTATTACTTCTTCGGCAGCCTCGCCAAGCCCTACTACTTCTACACGCAGAGCAACGCTGCCACGCAGTACACGAGCTTCGGGCGCGCGATCGGCGCGTACGGACAAAGCACCTCGGTCGTGCCTACCAGCTTCACGTTCACCAGCAGCACCTCGCTGGCCAACGTCACCCTCACCACGGTCGTGCCATGAAGCCCGTGAGCCAACCAGGACCCATGCAGCTCCTTTCCCGCGCCGTTTCGACCCTGTTCCTCGCCATCGCCGTGCTGCCCGGGTGCAGCTCGGACGACGCACCCAAGCAGACTGCCAGCGCCGGCTGTCACGCCGACAGCGAGTGCGGCGAAGGCCACTGCGACCCCAAGAACGGCTGTGTTGCCTGCCTGTTCGACGCCCATTGCAAAGAGGGTGAGCGCTGCGCAGCCGGGAGCTGCTACGAGCCAACGTCGTGTGCCGCGGACACCGACTGCAGCGGCAAAGACTTTCCCGTCTGCGACCCGTCGGCTCACCAGTGCGTCCGCTGCTTGAGCGACGACCAGTGCGGAGACAGCGCACACTGTCGCGACGGAGGATGCCAACCCTTCGCCAAGTGCGCCGCCGAAAAAGACTGCACGGGCGGAACCCACTGCGACCTAGGCTCCGGCGAGTGTGTCACCTGCCTCACCAAGGGCGACTGCCAGCTCGGCAGCGATTGTGTGCAGGGTGAGTGCCGTGTCGCGTGCAAAGCAGAAGCGGATTGCTCGGCCAACGGGCAGCACTGCGCGGCGAGCGGGCACTGCGGCGAGTGCGGCGACGACACGCACTGCCCGGACGTGTATCACTGCCAGGCCGGCTCTTGCGTGCGCGACGTCTGCGAGCAGAACACCGCGCGTTGCTCGGAGGACGGAAGCTCCGTCACCAACTGCTCGATGAACGGCGATGCTCAGCTCGTCAGCGCCTGCGCCACGGGCCAATCCTGTGCCGAAAAAGACGGCCTGGCCGCTTGCCAGCCCTGGCAGTGCGCCCCCAGCTCGGATCGCTGCAGCGCAGACGGCAGCGCCGTCGAGCACTGCGCGGCCGACGGCCTGAGCGTAGAGAAAAGCGAGCCCTGCGCCGACAAGGAGCGCTGCGTGGCCGGCCACTGCGCGACCATCACCTGCGAGCCGAACAGCGCCTTCTGCCGGGACGGCGCCTCGTATACCTGCAGCTTCGACGGCACCGAGAGCACGCTGACCAAGGCCTGCGCGGATGGCGAGCTGTGCGACACCGGCAGCGGCAAATGCATCAGCAAGCGCTGCACCGCCGGCACCACGACGTGCCAGCAGCATTCGCTCGGCACCTGCCGCGACGACGGCTCGGGCTTCGACTACGAGCCGTGCAAGGTGGACGAGCTGTGCAGCGACGGCGCTTGCAAGAAGGCGGTCTGCGCACCCAACAGCAGCTACTGCGAGGGCTCTAATGCCATGCGCTGCAACGCCAACGGCACGTCCGCGACGGTAGACGACGACTGCAGCCCGAACGAGTGCATCACGAGTGGAAACTACGCCTATTGTCAGGCGCAAGACTGCACCCCGGGGGAAGCCGTCTGTGACGGCACCAAAGCCACGTTCTGCAAAGAAGACGGCAGCGGTCCCGAGCCGGGCGGCGTGGATTGCCCCAGCATCTCTGGCTACTGCGAAGCTGGTCAGTGCAAGCCGAACGTTTGCGTGCCCAACCAGCGGACCTGCCAGGGTGAGTACATGTACACCTGCTCGGCGGATGGCAAGACGCTGAGCTCGTACAGCTATTACGCTTGTAACTCTTATTACTGGAGCTATTCGCACTGCAATCCGGCGACGGGTCAGTGCCAGCAGCAGACCTGCACCCCGAACCAGGCCTACTGCTCGAACAACGTCGCCTACAAGTGCGACGCGACCGGCTACGCCGGCATCAGCCAAGAAGACTGCACGGCCAGCGGTAAGATCTGCACGAACGGCACCTGCCAGGCGAAGGTCTGCGACGCGGGGACCTACTTCTGCAAAGACGGCAACGTCAACTACTGCAGCGACGGCGTAAGCTCGTCGATTTCCAACACGTGCACGGCCAACTACTACTGCAAGCCCGGCTACTACTACTGCTTGGCAGACGTGTGCACGGCGGGCAAGCCGGTGTGCAACGGCAACGCCGTCTCCACCTGCGCGGCGGACGGCTCGGGTCCGGCCGACGCGGGCACCGCCTGCGGCGCCAACAAAGTGTGTGTGAGCGGAGCCTGCGCGCCAGTTACCTGCACCGCGAACGCGCTGTTTTGCCAGGGCGGCCACGTGCAGAAGTGCGACGCCAACGGCACGAGCGCAACGCTCTACCAGTACTGTGTCAGCGAAACCTACTGCGACAGCGGCACGAGCACGTGCAAGGCCGATGTCTGTCCCTCGGGCAAGGCTTACTGCGACGCGGAAGCGCTCAAGACGTGCAAGGCCGACGGCTCCGGTTCGGTCGACGCGGGCACCAACTGCGGCGCTTCGAACAAGGTGTGCACGCCCACCGGCTGCGTCGCCACGGCGCTCGAGCCCATCGGTACCACCGGTAGCACCTACTATTCGGGCTCCGACACCATGTACGGCGACATCATCAAAGTGTCGCAGACCCGCAAACTGACCAAAATCGAGGCCGACTTGACGATCTCGAGCGGTCCCGTGAGCGCCCACTGGCTGGTCTACTCGTCGACCGATGGCGTCAATTTTTACCAGGCGTCCGACACGTCGGCGAGCATCCCCACCACCGCGGACGCCTGGGTCGGCAGCAGCGCTCTGGCGGTCACGCTCGAGGCGGGCATCTACTACTGGATCGGGCTGGAGCTCACTCCTACGGGCGGCGCCAGCGCCGTCTACCACTCGGATTCTTCCCTCAGCACCCCGACGCTGAGCTTCGCCCAGGTCTTGGGCAGCGCGTACCGCAACTCGGCCGGCCCTCCCGCGAGCTTTACGCCCAGCAAGAGCACGAGCCTGTACTACGTGCGGCTCTCCACGACCCTGCCCTGAGACCGAACAAAACGCGCAAAAACCGTGCGCCGGCGCGCGCTTCCACCGGCCGCAATCCGTGCTAGGGTCCGCCCGGTTTTTCCCCAGGGCCAAGGGTCTTGGGCCAACAAAAGCAGAGCGCCGGAGAGGTCATGAGTCGTTATCTGTTCACTTCCGAGTCCGTTACCGAAGGTCATCCCGACAAGGTCAGCGACGCCGTCTCCGACGCCGTGCTCGACGCTGCGCTCGCCGGCGACAAGACGAGCCGCGTCGCTTGCGAAACTTTGTGCAAGACCGGCTTCATCGTCATCGCGGGTGAGATCACGACCAAGTCGAGCATCGACTTCGGCAAGGTCGCACGCAACACCATCAAAGACATCGGCTACACCAGCTCCGAGATGGGCTTCGACGCCGACACCTGCGGTATTTTGATCGCAGTAGAGCCCCAATCTCCCGACATCTCGCAGGGTGTCACCGAGGGCGAGGGCTTGTTCAAGGAGCAGGGCGCGGGCGACCAGGGCCTGATGTTCGGCTACGCCTGCGACGAGACGCCCGAGCTCATGCCCGCGCCGATCATGTACTCGCACCAGCTGGCCAAGCAGCTGGCGGCCGTGCGCAAGAAGAACCAGGTGGATTTCCTCCGCCCCGACGGCAAGAGCCAGGTCACCGTCGAGTACGAGAACGACATCCCGAAGCGCATCGAGACGGTCGTCGTCTCCACGCAGCACTCGGAGAGCGTAAAGCACAAGACGCTCAAAGAAGCGGTCATGGAGCTGGTCGTCAAGAAGACCCTGCCCAAAGAGCTGCTCGACAAAAACACCAAGTATTTCATCAACCCGACCGGTCGCTTCGTGATCGGCGGCCCCTGCGGCGACGCCGGCCTCACCGGCCGCAAGATCATCGTCGACACCTACGGTGGCATGGGCCGTCACGGCGGCGGTGCCTTCAGCGGTAAAGATCCGTCCAAGGTCGATCGCTCGGCTTGCTACTTCGCGCGCTACGTCGCCAAGAACGTCGTCGCGGCGGGTCTGGCCAAGCGCTGCGAGGTGCAGGTCGCCTACGCGATCGGCGTCGCCAAGCCGATGGGCGTGTACGTGCACACCTTCGGCACCGGCAAGGTGGACGACGAGAAGCTCGCCAAATACGTGGCCGAGAAGTTCGACTTCCGCCCCCGCGCCCTGATCGAAGAGCTCGATCTGCTGCGCCCCATCTACCGCCCCACCTCGGCCTACGGTCACTTCGGTCGCGCCGAGTTCTCGTGGGAGAAGACGTCGCGCGCCAAGGAGCTCGCGGCCGATCTCGGTGGCAGCGTGCTCAAGGGTCACGGCCTGAACGGCACCGCCAACGGCAAGGCCGACAAGGCCGACAAGGCCGCCGCCAAGGGTGCCAAGCCGGCCAAGGGTGGCAAGCGCGCTCAGGCCTCGGCCTGAGCTAACGCTCGTCTTCGAGTAGAGCCTTTTCCAAGGCCAAAAGCGCCGTGTGCAGCTCCTGCATACGGCGCTTTCCAATTTTGTCCGAAAGCTCCTGCTCCAGCTCGCGCAAGACCGTGAGGCCTTGCACCAAGCCCTGCTCGCCTTTCTTGGTGAAGCGCACCAGCTTGGCGCGGCCGTCCGCCGGGTCCGGCACTTGCTCGACGACGCCCCACTCCTCGAGCTCCGTGATGAGCTGACTCACGGCTTGCTTCGTGACGCCAAGCTTCTTGGCCAAGTCCGCGCCCCGTACCCCATCGGAGCTGAGGTGGGGAAACAGCGCGGTGTGCGACGCGCGCAGCGCCGGTGCCGGAGAGAGCTTGCGGTTCACGCGCTCGATCGCGCGCTCGTTGACGATGCGAGCGCACTTGAAGAGCAGCTGCGCCACGCTCTGGCGCTTCAGCGCCTCGAAGGCCTTGGGGTCGAGCGTCTTCAAGCACTGGCGAGCTTAGCCTGCGCGGACCCGCCACGCGGCAAGAACTCGTCCAGCGCCCGTGCCACTTCCGCCGGCGCCTCTTCGTGCGGCCAGTGCCCGACGCCGGCCAGCTCCTGGACTCTTGCTTGGGGCCACGCCTGCCGCCAGCGCGCCAGGACTTGGGGCGGCAAAGCCCGATCGCCAAGCCCCCACAGCAAGAGCGCGGGAATGCCCGCTAGGCGCGCCCGCGCGTCCCACAAACGCGAAAGCGCTGGCGCAGATGCCAGGAGCGCGCGAGCCAGCGCCCACAGCACGAGCACACGATCCGCTGGGCGCCGAAACAGCGCCAGGTACTGCGCGTGAACCCCGGGCGTGAGCTTGCGTCGATCTGCGTAAGCGTAAGGCATGAGCACGCGCAGCGAAAAGTTGAGCCAGCGGTACAGAAACCGGCCCAACCGAGAACCAGCCAGGCGCGCCCCCTTGGCCAGCTCCGCATCTTCTGCGAGCGGCCACATCCAGCTGTTGATCACGACCAGGCTCGTGATGCGCTCTGGCCGCTCCACCGCAACCGGCAACGCGATCGGCCCACCATAGTCGTGCACCACCAGCGCGAAGCGCTCGAGCCCGAGCTTCTCGACCACTTCGCGCAGCACCCGCGAATGCGCTTCCGGCGTGTATTCGAAATCGCGCGGACGCTCCGAAAGCCCAAATCCCAAATGGTCGACCGCGATCACCCGCCGCGTCCGCGCCAGCACCGGAATCACATGCCGGTACTCGAATGACCACGTCGGCGTGCCGTGCACCAGCAGCACCACCTCGCCGTCTCGCCGGCCTTCGTCCACGTAGTGTACCTGCCCCGCGCTCGTCGCGACCCAGCGCGACTCGAACGGAAACGCCGCCCGGTCCAGCCACCCCGGTACGGTTTCGATTTGGTCAACCATACTTGACCATCTACGCTCACGCGCGGATTTAGTCAAGCCCGCTTGACCAAGCAGAAAAGGCTGCGCAACGGCGCGGCGCACCGGCGCATAGACGGGCGGCACATCCGTGTCAGACCGCTCGACCGCGTTCAGGAGCGGTGCCAGGCTTGTTTGCATGGGTCGACGAAGCCGAAACGGCGGGTGGCTCCTGTTGTGTGGTGGTTTGGCCGCGTGCGGCGGCAGTGCTTCGCGCACCGGATCAGGACAGGGCGGGCAAGGCGGCACTGGCCCAGCCTCTAGCAGTCAGGGCGCTGGGACGGGAACCGTGCAAGGCGGCCAAGACAACTCCAACGAGTCCGGGCAGAGTGCCACCCACGTCGGCGGCAACACTTCCGAGATGAACGCTGGCGCGGGTGGTGAGCCGCCGGGCGTTCCCAGCGCAGGCGCAAGCTTCCAACGCCTCGTGCCGCTCTATTACGGCCAAATTAACTTCAGCAAGGAAGCACCCATCGCGTGTCAGGATGATCACTGCCCGAGCGGTCAACGTTGCTTTCGCATCACGAGCGACCTCGGCATCTGCGGCGCAGCTGCGATCCCCGAGGCGACCCAGTGTGACATCAAGTCGAGTCCAATTGATCCGCCCGACGAGTGCGGCTGCGACGGCCTGACCTGCTCCGCCGAGCAACGCTGTCGCGCCGTCGAGAACCTATGCAGCTGCGCGCCTACGCACTCCAATCGCTGCGTCGACGCGCCCTGTGAACTACCGACGGACTGCGGGGAAGACGTGTGCGTCCCCAGCCAATACATTTTAGACTCGCGTTGTTTCACCCCCGAGTGCCGCAGCGACGCCGATTGTCAATCCCACCCCGGCATGCACTGCGTCGCCATGTACGGCCTACCGCCCCAAGCCGGCGAGGTCACCTTCAACGGTACGAAGTGCGTGTACAACGAGCGGCCTCCTCTCAGCGCGAGCTGTAATGAGGTCGTGCAGTATTGGTCCGACGCTTTCGCCTGCGTGACCCAGCCCTAAAGCGACGGGCGGACGCAGTTTCTGCCGGCGCCCTTGGCGGCGTACAGCTGCTCGTCGGCTCGCTCGAACAGGCCTTCTGCCTCTTCGGCCGCGGCGAGCTGGGCGACGCCGACGCTGACGGTGGCGGGCAAACGCTTTTCTTCGAACACGTACGGCTCGCGCGACACGGCGCGGCGGATGGCTTCGGCGCGCTCCAGCGCGGCTGCCAGCTCCGTGTCTTCGCACAGCACGGCGAACTCTTCGCCGCCGACACGCCCGAACACTTCCGTGGGCGACAAGATGCTCTGCACGGCTTGGCTGGCGCCGCACAGCACGGCATCACCCGCCATGTGGCCGTGCGTATCGTTCACCTTCTTGAAGTGATCGAGATCGAAGACAATGAGCGAAAGCGCGCGCGAGGCTCCCGCGGCCGTGAACACGGCGAGGCGCAAGCTCTCGTCGAAGTGGCGTTTGTTGAAGACGTTGGTCAACGGATCGAAGCGCATCAGCCGCTGCACTTCTTCGTGGTACGCGCCCTCGATGTTGCCGCCGGCCATGTACTTGAGCAGCGCCTTGCCGATGCCGATGCGATCGCCGTCGGTGAGGATGTGCTCCTTGATTTTGATGCCGTTGACGTAGGTGCCGTTGGTGGACCCCAAATCGACGATTTTGTGGCCGCCGCCGAAGCGCTCGATGCGGGCGTGCTTGCGGCTGACCGAGTCGGCGTCGAGGATCAGCCCCGCCGCGGAGCCGCGACCCACGTCTATCGGCGCGTCTCCCAACACTAAGCGGTGGCCTAGGCGCGTACCGGAAAGCACCAGCAAGAGCGCGCGCTGTTCCGCGGCCACGCGGATGAGCGTGCCCATATCGCGCGAGATGGTCACCTCGAGCGTGGACTCGTAATTGTCGTCGGGTTCGGGCAAGGCGTGATGGCGCGACGGGACGTCGCGATAGTTCCTTCAGCATACCAAACGCGCGAAACGTTCCAACCTCGACCAACAGAATGACCAAAGTCTCCGCGCGTTTGCGTCAGACGAAATTCTCGGAACCGCGCGGAGCCGTAGTGGTTTTCACCACTACATGTCGTCAAATGTCGTAGTAGAGAAAGTATTCGAATGGCGTCGGGCGAAGCCGTGATGCTTGCACCTCTTGCTCGCGCTTGTAGTCGAGCCACATCTCGATCACGTCTTTGGTGAAGACGTCGCCCTTGAGCAAGAAGTCGTGGTCGGCTTCGAGCGCGTCGAGCGATTGCTCGAGCGACGCTGGCATGCGCGGTACGTCCTTCAGCTCTTCGGCTGACAGCGAGTAGATGTCTTTGTCGAGCGGCTGACCGGGATCGATCTTGTTCTGAATGCCGTCGAGTCCCGCCATCATCATGGCGCTGAAGGCCAGGTACGGGTTGGTCGAAGGGTCCGGAAAGCGCAGCTCGAGTCGCCGCGATTTCGGAGAAGGTGAGTAGGTAGAAATACGGATGGCCGCCGAGCGATTGCGGCTGGAATACGCCAAATTCACGGGGGCCTCGTAGCCCGGGACCAGCCGCCGGTAGCTGTTGGTAGTCGGGTTGGTGAGCGCGGCCAGCGCGTGCGCGTGCTTGAGGATGCCGCCGATGTAGTAAAGCGCCATCTCCGACAACCCCGCGTAGCCGTCGCCCGCGAACAGCGGCTTGCCGTCTTTCCACAAGGACTGGTGGCAGTGCATGCCGTTGCCGTTGTCGCCGAACATCGGCTTGGGCATGAACGTGGCCGTCTTACCGTTGCGGTAGGAGACGTTCTTCACGATCGACTTGAACCACATCAGCTTGTCCGCGCATTTGAGCAAGCTGTCGTAGCGCATGTCGATCTCGCCCTGCCCGGCGGTTGCGACTTCGTGATGCGAGACTTCGACCTCGATGCCGACCTTCTCCATCTCGAGGCAGATCTCGGTGCGCAGATCCATCTGCGTGTCCTGCGGCGGCACGGGGAAGTAACCTTCCTTCGGACGGATCTTGTGCGCCAGGTTCGGGCTCTCGTCGCGGCCGTTGTTCCAATGCGCTTCGACCGAGTCGATGGAGTAGAAGGCTTCGTGCCCCTTCACGTCGAAGCGCACGTCGTCGAAGATGAAAAACTCCGCCTCGGGCCCGAAATAGGCGGTGTCGGCGTAACCGGTGCTCTTCAGGTAAGCCTCGGCCTTGAGCGCGATCTGCCGTGGATCACGCGAGTAGTTTTGGCGCGTGATGGTGTCTTGAATCGTGCAGATCAGCGACAGCGTGGGGTGCTTGCAAAACGGATCCATCACGGCCGTCGCCGGATCCGGAATCAAGAGCATGTCGCTCATGTTGATCGGCTGAAAGCCGCGGATCGACGAGCCGTCGAAGCCAAAGCCGTCTTCGAACGCCTCCGCATTGAGACGATGAAACGGCACCGAGGTGTGCTGCCACTTGCCGACCAAGTCGACGAACTTCAAGTCGACCATCACGGCTTCGTGCTTCTTGCCCAAATCGATCGCGTGCTTCGGATCCATCCGGTTCCTCCTCGTTTCCGTGCGCAGCCTACACCGCCCGTAGCAACGTCCGCACGTCTCTCAGCGGCTCCCTGATTTTCACAGGGAGATCGGGAGCACGGGAGCCGTGCGAGCGTGAATTGGGGGTTCACGCCCAGCAGACGGTGCACGCAGCTGCACAGTCACCATAGGCACACTCCCTCTCGCTCCCGAGGAAACGACTTTTTGTCTTGGTCCTCCAAGACAAAAACTGCGTTCTCGCCCTCGCACGACTCCCGAGCTCCCGATCTCCCTGTCGAGTCCGAGACGGTACAGGGCTGGGGAAGCGGTGACGTAGGGAGATGGCCGCCCAGCTGGGCGGCCTGATGGCTGGGCCTACCCCTGAGCTTAGATAGCTTCTTCGGCGCGTTCGCCGGTGCGGATGCGGACCGCTTCGTCGACGGGCATGACGAAGATCTTGCCGTCGCCGATGCGACCGGTCTTGGCGCTCTTCTCGATCGCGTCAATGACCTGGTGCACCATCTGGTCCGGCACGACGATCTCGAGCTTTACCTTGGGCACGAAGTCCACGACGTACGCCGAGCCGCGATAGACTTCTTTCTTACCGCCGGTGCGGCCAAAGCCCTTCACCTCAGTCACGGTCATGCCCTGGATGCCCACCTCAGACAGGGCGTCCTTCACTTCGTCCAGCTTGAAAGGCTTGATGATCGCCTCGACCTTCTTCATCTCGCTCTCCATCCGTTGGGGGGGTGTAGCCCCACTAGCTCATCTGGGACCCGCGCTCGTTCCCGAGAAGCGGGAGCAATCTTGTGGTGCCCGCAACGCGAGCCCAGACAGAGGGAGTAACGGGGTCCTTGTTTCGCGAATGTTTCGCATAGAAGTCTCGCGGCAAGACGCGCTACTTTGATGAAAATTTCAGGGGCTCTGCGGCCCATTTTAGGCTCGCGGGCCGGCAAGTCAAAGTGCCCGAAATCCGTCGGCAGTAGTATTACGCTCCGCTCGGTCTCGTCAGGCGGTCTCATCAGGATGGGGCCTCCGCTCTCGCTCTCCCAATGGTCACACAGAACCAGTCCAAGGTCCCGGACGGCACCCTGCTCGAGGGTAAGTTCCGGGTCACGCGGGAGATCGGCCGTGGCGGCATGGCGGCGGTCTACGAAGCCGAGAACATCGACATCGGCAAGCGCGTCGCGGTGAAGATCCTCGCAGCGGAGCTGATCACGTCACGCATCGTGCGTGAACGTTTCTTGCGCGAGGCGCGCGCAGCCGCCGCGGTGCGCAGCCCGTACATTTGCGACGTGTACGACTCGGGCATGTACGAAGAGCGCCCGTTCCTGGTGATGGAGCTGCTCGAGGGCGAGAGCCTGTACGACCTGCTCACGCGTGCACGTCAGCTCGACTTCGAGACGACGCTGCGGATAGCGACGCACTCGGCGCGCGGGCTGGGCAAGGCACACGAGTCGAACATCGTGCACCGGGACCTCAAGCCCGAAAATATTTTTCTGACCAAAGACGAGGAAGGTAAGCTGCTGGCGAAGCTCGTCGACTTTGGTCTCGCCAAATTTTACGAGCCGACAGGCGGGGACGCGGCGACCGCGCGCTTGACGCGCGAAGGCGCGCTGTTCGGCACGCCCGCGTACATGAGCCCGGAACAGGCCAAAGGCAAGGGCGAGGTCGATCATCGAGCCGATCTGTGGGCGCTCGGCTGCATCGTCTATGAATGCCTGACGGGGCAAACGGTGTGGAGTGTGGACCAGGGCGTGGCCATGATCTTGGCGCAGATCGCCAGCGCGCCGTTGCCGCGCGCGAGCAAGCTGCGCCCGGACTTGCCGCCCGCGTTCGAGGCCTGGTTTTTGAAGGCGCTCGACCGCGATCCGGACAAGCGCTTCCAAACCGCGCGCGAGCTCGCGGACGCGCTGAGCAAGGCGCTGGTTCCGGCTGCTCCCGCCGCGCGCGCCGTGTCTCTCTCGAGCGACCACGAAGGCATGGTGGTCGACGAGCTGATGGAGAAGAGCGACCGGCTGCCTCGCTATGTCGAAGGGGTCACGGGCGCGGCCCCACCGGAGCTCCAACCGCCGACGGTCCGAGAGGGAGCTGCGCCGGTGCCGGCCCCGATGGCGCCGAGCTTGCCCGCCCCGCCGGAGGCGAGCTCGGGCAAAGCGATCTCGATCTTGATGTTCATCGCGCTCGTGTGCTTGGGCGGCTACGCGGCGTGGCTGTACGTGCTGCATCCTCCAGGCAAGTCCACGGCGGCTGGCGGCGCCAAGCCCAAGACCGGGGCGAGCAGCTCGGCCGGCAGCAAAGCCGCCAAAAATGCCGCAAAATCCGGCGACGCGGCGGATTCGGACGCCTACGCGAGGCTGCTGTTCGAAGCTCAAGATTTGCTGACCAACGGCTCCGCCAAAGAGGCGCTCGAGAGCTTCAAGGCGGCGTTCGCGGCGGGCGCGCAGCCGCCCGCGCGCTCGCTGCTGTCGCAAGCTACCGTAGTGGTCGAAGAGGGCACCGGCGCCTGCCGCGTAGACGCGCTGGCGCGACCGCGGCCCTTCGGCATCACGGAGCCCAGCTCGCGCCCGACGCTGCTCAAGACCGAGCGCGGTATCTTGTACAGCTGGGTCGATACGCACATCGACGCGAAGCGCCGGCAGGCCCACGTGGTGCTGCTCGACAACGCCATGCGCCGTGTCTCGGAGCCGATTGCGGTGACACCGGAGGCCTCTTCGGTGCGCTCGCTGCAGCTGGTGCCCGCGCCGGGCGGCGCCGCGCTGATGTACTGGGACGACAGCGCCGACGGCGGCGGCGTGTACGTGCGCAAGCTGGAGGCCGACGGTAAGATCGGAAGCCCCGGGCGACGCGTGTCGGAGGCCAAGCGCGGTGAGCTACAACCGACCATCGCCGAGGCAGACGGCGGATTCTGGGTGGTCTGGGAAGAAGACGCCGCTAGGGGCCGCGTCGATATTTTGGGCCGCCAGCTCGACGAAAAGCTGGAGCCCAAGGGCAAGACGGTACGGTTGGCGCAAGTCGCGAGCGCGCCGCGGACGCCTGCCACGGCCTCGAGCCCGGACGCGGTGATCGCGCAGGGCGCACTGCAAGTCGTGTTCTCCGTCGATCGCGGCGTGGACCGCCACCAGATCATGTTGCTGCGCGTACCACTCACGGATCCGACGCTGGCTCAAGCCGGGCTCGTGCTCGACAAGCGTAAGAAGCTCGGGGGCACCGACGCGAGCCTGGGCACTTTGGGGCCGATGTCGCGCGCCACCAGCAAGAACACGACGCCGCGAATCGCTTGCCTCGACAAGTCTTGCGCGGTGGTATGGGACGACGACAACGGCGGCGCGTATGCCGCGTACATCGAGCACGACAAGGCCGAGCCGCTCTGGCACCGCGAGTTCTCGAGCAAGGGCATTCGCCCGACGCTGGTGGCCACGAAGACCAAGACGCTCGTCGCCTGGTACGAAGACTCGCGGCTCAAGCTGGCAGAGCTGGGACGCGACGGCCTGGGCAAGGCCAGCGTGCTGGCCAGCGTGAAAGGCTTTCAGCCGGAGCCCGACGTGACGCCAGGTGAGAAACCCGGCCAATGGCTGGTGGGCTTCCGCGACTACGAATCCGCGCATTTCGAGGCATTCGGTCTGCGCACGGAGTGCAGCCAATGAGCCGCGCCGAGCACGACGAAACGCACACGGTGCCGCATTTGCTTTCGATCCCCGCGCGCGCGCAGGTGCGTCGCTCGCCGGTCGAGACGCCGCGGCTCTTGCTGGTGCCGATCGAGATGACCGACGGCGAGGAGCTGTGGGACGCCGTGGAAGGCTCGCGCTGGCACCTCGAGCGCTGGCTGCCGTGGGTGCCGTTCAACAACACGCGCGAGGCGAGCGTGCGCTACGCCGAGGCTTGCGTGGCGGATTGGGACGGCGGGCGGGCCGTGCGCTTCGCCATTCGTGACCGCCAGTCACGGCAGCTGCTGGGCGTGGTGGGGCTCGATTCGTGCGTGCACCTGCACCGCTCGTGCGAGCTCGGCTACTGGCTGCGGCGCGACGCCACCGGCAAAGGCTTGATGACCGAAGCCGCCAACGCCTCGGTGGAGTTTGCGTTCTCGCGCATGGCCATGCATCGCATTCGTTGCGCAGCCGCCACCGACAATTTTCCGAGCCTGCGCGTGATTCAGCGCCTCGGCTTTCGCTTCGAGGGCATTGCGCGGCAAGCCGAGCTGGTGCAGTCGCGCTGGCTCGATCACGCGGTTTTCGCCAAGCTTTCGCAGGACGAATGACCGACTTTGCCGCTCGGCGGAGGCAAGTGCCGTTTCTGGTGCTCGCGCCGAGCCTGGTGGTGGTGGTCGGAGTCCTGGCCGCATTCTTGATGGCGACGCTGGGCACGCGCGAGCTCGGCATGCAAAGCGACGAGGCGGCAGCCCTGCGCGCCAAGCTGCTGGCCACGACCGTGGCCGCGCGCCTGCGCGCCACGCCGGAAGACGACCGCGCGGCGCTGGTCGAGCGCGCGGCGCGTCGCTCCGGAGCCGAGCTGCTGCTGGTCGAGCAAGACGGCGACGTGATCGTCGACGGCACGCAGAGCCCTTTGCAACGCGATCACATCCTGCGGCTGCTGGTCGACAGCGACGGAGAGACGCTGACTCAGCTCGGCCGCTCGCGCTATTACTCCGCGCCCGTCGACGCGGCAGAGCCGCTGTCGCTGCTCGCGTTCGTGGCCGCGCCCGAGAAGCCGTTCGCGGGATACTCGCTGGTGGCGTCGGTGGCGCTGCTGGCGACGCTGCTGGTCGGTGTAGCGGCGTTGGTGGCGCTCTCGCTGGCGCGCGACGTGTACTCGGACGTGACGTTCGTGGAGCGCCGCATCGCCGAAATGGCGCAGGAATCCGCCGATCCTGCGGGGAAGCCCGTGCCGGTGCGCTCCGTCGATCAGGTCGGGCTGCTCGCGGCTTCGTTCAACGTCCTAGTCGATCGTTTCACCGCCGCCGAAGAAGCGTACCGCCAAGATTTGACAGGTGCGCAAGACTACGACCGCGAGCGCAGCGCCTTCTTGGCGGCGCTCAGCCACGAGCTGCGGACGCCGCTCAACGCCATCTTGGGCTTTGCCGACGTGCTGCTGGCGGAGGTGGACGGCCCGCTCACCGAAGACGCGCGCGAAAGCTTGAGCGTGATTCGCAGCAGCGGCGAGCACCTGCGCGCGCTGATCGACGACATTTTGGATCTGTCTGCGCTCGAGTCGGGCGAGCTCCGGCTCAGCTCGCGCCCGGTCGACGTCTACCCTATCGCCCAAGAGGTGGTGCGCGAAGCCGGCATCGCCGCCAGCGCCAAAGGGCTGTCGCTGGAGCTCTACGGCAAGCCCGCGATCGCCTATGCCGACGCGCGGCGCGTGCGGCAGATCATCGGCAACGTCGTCAACAACGCCATCAAGTTCACCAGCAAGGGCGGCGTCACCGTCCGGGTCGACCCGCGTGACGGCGGCGTCTCGATCGCCGTCGCCGACACCGGTCCCGGTATCGCGTCCAAGGACCACGAAGCGATTTTTCGGGAGTTTTTCCAGACGGGCGAGTCGCGCCGCCAGCGCGTCGGCACGGGCCTGGGCCTGGCTATCTCGCGGCGCCTGGTGCAGATGCACCGCGGCTTCATCGACCTGCGGAGCCAGCTGGGCCGCGGCTCGCTGTTCACGATCGTGCTGCCATCGCAGGCGCCGCCGGAGGCCAAACCGTCGGATCCACCGCTGCCGCCACCTTCCAAGTCGCGACCTCGCGCGGAGCCCGTCGCGTGAACCCCGCCGCAGCACGCCTGATTGCGCGCGTCATCGGCTGGCAGTTTGCCTTCACGCTGGGCACCATCTTGCTGCTCGCGGCGCTGGCGCCGCACTTCTTGCTGCTGAGTGGCTCGGTCGCGACCGAAGGTATCGAGACGCTGAGCGAGGGCGTGGCGGTGGGCGGCCTGCTCGGCATCATCCGCAGCGCCTGGCGGTTGCGCAGGCTCCGCTTCGCGCTGCGGGCCCTAGCCGTGGGCTCGGCCGCCGTGGAGGCTCACGAGCTGCTCGAGATGAGCGAGGAGCCCAAGCAGGTCCTCGCCGGTTGGTCGGTGCCTTCGCTCTTGTGTGCGCTGGTTTCGACCACGCTCTTCCGCCCCAAGCTCGTTGATTTGACGACCGGAGTCACGCTGTGCCTGCTGGGCGCCGTGATCGTCGCGGCGGCAGCTTTGCCCCTATTTGGCCTGCTTCGCTCGGCCTTTTCGCAAGCGCTGGAGCTGTCGCCGCCCGACAAAATGCGCGACGTGGTGGAGGACGCCGAAAAGCGCGGATTGATCGTGGAGCGTGTTTCACGGCGCATGATCGTGGCGGTGACGACGCCGGTCGCGTTCTTGACGCTCGGCGCCGCGCTGATCGTGAGCGCGCATTTACGGCGCGCCGACGAGAGGAGTCGCGAAGAGACGGCGCGCGTTTTGGCGCGCGCTTCGCTCGAAGAGCGTCCGGGACCGGTAGCGGGCGCCGGGCTCGACGCCGCGCTCGAGCAGGGGCGCGTGCTGGGCTTCGAAGCGCAGGTGCGCGAGTACTCGCAAGGCTACGCGGTGACGCGCGGCGAGGACGGCATGGTTACGGTAGTGACTCCGCTCGACGACGGCAGCGCCGAGGTCAAGTTCCTGGGCAGCACGCAAGGCGTGCTCGGGCTCGCGTTCCTGGGCATCGCCCTGATGATGACGGCGCTGGCGGGCTGGCTGGGTACGATGCTGGGCTCGGCGCTCGGACGCGACCTGCGTGCCGCAACTCGCGACATCCGCGACCTGGGCACCGAGGCCGTGCTGAGCGGCGGCACGCGCGTGGTGCGGGCGGCGCGCTTTCGTATGGTGGCCCGGCTGGGGCGCGCCATCGAGCAACTTGCTCAGCGATTTCGGATATTTGCGAAGGCGCAAGAGCGCTCGATCGAGGCCCGGCAGGCGGCGGCGCGCATGCGCGGCTTGTTCTTCGCCAGCGTGAGCCACGATTTGAAGAGCCCGCTGAACGCCATTTTGGGTTTCACGGAGCTGGTGCGCAACACCGATCTGTCTCCGGGGCAGGTCGAGAGCCTGGACATGATCGAGGCGCGCGGGCGGGAGCTCTTGGCGTTGATCGAGACCATCTTGGATGCAGCGCGCGTCGAGGCCGGGCAACTCAGCCTGTTGCTGGACGCTGCCGAGGTACCGGCCCTGCTGGAAGGCGCGAGCATGAAGGGCATCGACCTGGCGAGCAGCCCCGAGGTGGTGATCATGCCGTCGTGGGACGACAACTTGCCATTGGTGCGGGTGGATCCGGTGCGTATCCCGCGCGCGCTGGCCACGTTCGTTGCGCACGCGCTGCGCAGCACGACCGACGGCGAGCTCCACGTGCACGGAAGCGCCGTACCGGGCGGCGTCCGCATCGACATCGAGCTGCCGCGCCCGGATCCGGATCTCGAAGCCTTGCTGAAGCCGAACCCCAGGCGCGCCGAAACGCAGCATCGTGGGCTCGCGCTGGGGCTCCGTTTGGCGCGCTCCGTCGTCGAGTTGCACGGCGGCACGGTCGAGATCGGCGAGAGAGGCGGAGTTCCTGCCGTTTCCGTGCTCTTGCCCGAGATGCCGGGGGCGTCTTAGGGCAGCAGGTCGAAGCGATCCGCGAAGGCCTCGAAGGTTTCGGCGTGCTCGCCGCGCATGTCGAAAGCAAACGTCGCTACTTTGCCCTCATTCGGCGCCAGCTCGCCTGGCACGTGATAGCTCGACTCCACGCGGACTTCTGGCGGTTGGCCTACCGGGTCAGCGTGCGAGACTTCTTGGGCAAGGGCGCGGACACGCAGGCCGAGATCTTTGCGCGGCTCGGTGCCCGCGTTGAAGAGGCAGGCGCTACCGGCTTGCCGCGCGGTCTCGACCTGGAGCTTGCACACTTTCACGGGTGCTTGAGCCACGATCAGGCGGTTGAGGTACGGCGCTTCGTCTTCGCGCAGCGCCTCGCGCAGCTCGAGCACGGCGTCGCGCGCGCGGGGATCGCCCAAGAACGTGAGCATCATCGCCGCGTGCAAGCGCACCGGCCGATGATTGGCGGTCAAGAGCTCCGCGAACAAGTTGGAGGGCGCGGCGTCGTCTCCGAACGGGCCAACATCACCCGGGATCGGGTTGTGTACCTCGAACTCGACGCCCTGCCCTTCGACGCTCCATTTGATGGCCTGCGCCGGACGCAGCGGTCCCTCGAAAAATAATGGCCGGGTGGCCACCGAATAGCGCTTGTTCGAAGGTGGCGGGTCGCGCTCGAAGAACTCGACCAGGAGCGAAAGCTCCGGCACGTCGGTCTTGCTGTTGTTCACGACCCCCAGCTCGAGCTCCAGGTACTTCTTGTTCTTCTTCTCGTCTTCGCCGCGCCCTTTACGGGTGCGCTGCGAAAGCGTGAGCAGGCTCAGCCGCGGGATCGGCTCTTGCCACAGCGCCGAATCCGAGCGCACACAACGGCAAGACTCGTTGAGCCGCACGGAGTCTCCGCTGGGGGGCGGGGCTGCAGCTGCCCTGGCGGTGAGCGACGCCGGTGCCGTCGCGGCGGCGGCGCGCAACGACGCCTCGTCGGCGTCGGGCTCACGCGCCGGACGACTCCGCTCCGGCTCATCGCGAAGAGCAGGGCGCGGGTCACGCCGCGTGGTGCCTTCATCGAGCACGATCACACGCGTCGTGAGCAGCGTGCCGAGCAGCGCCGCGCTGAGCGTGATCACGACGGCTGCCGTCGTCCGCGGCAACAACCGCTCGAAGTAGAACACCAACGGCGGCCGGGGCGGCGGCGCAGCCGCCGGCGCCCGCGTGAGCGCGGGCCGATACGGCAGCAGCTCTGACAAGAACACTTCGCGCGCCACGTCACCGCTGAGCTTGGGCGCAGGCGTGGCCACGAAGCGATCGGCCCAAAGCCCGACCGCAGCCACCGCGAGCGCCGTCAGCACGGCCGCCGATACCGACATGGAGAGTGAAGGCGCCGCGCCAGCCCCGCGAGCCCCGGCAAACGCCGCAAGCGCCGCCGAGATCGACAGGCCCACGGTGGCCACGCGTACGATCAAGCGCCGCCGCCGCGACTCGGAAGGCGGCAGCTCTTCTTCTCCAGCGCTGAAGCCGGTCAGGCACAAGCGATTGAGGGGCGTGAAGGCCGAATCCACCTCCAGAAACAAGTCGTCGCCTTCGAGCGCGGCCCCGACGACACCGGGCCACGGCACCAGCAAGTCCGCACCGGCCGCGACCGCTCCGGGCACGTAGCCCTCCGTCAACGCAAACACGCCACGGTAGCCGAGCAATAGCCCGCGCTCGGAGCATTCGAGCTCGACCGCGCCAGCCGCATTGCTGCGCTCGCTATTCTTGGCGGTGGCCCGGAATCGCATGCTCGTGGCGGGCGGAGCCTAGCGCGTCGGCTCGGAGGCGCGCCACACGCCCGGCAGCCCACGATTCGGGGCCTGGCCCGCTGGCGGCCAAAAAACGTGATAAACGGGAGCCAGATGCTCGTTTCCGTGGAGCGCATCGTCCAGCTTTCGAGCGAGCCGCACCAGTATTGGTGCGCCATCGGCGATACGGAACGCATGAATCGGGCGCTCGGTTTGGGCCCGCTTCAGGTGACACCAAACGATGACGCCTCCGCTGCACGCTTCGTGATGCGCACGGTCGCGGGCGGCTTCGCGCTCGAGTACGAAGAGCGCCCCTTCGAGTGGTGTGAGAACGAGCACCTGCGCGTGCAGCGCACCGTGCGGGCCGGCATCGTGCGCTCGCTCAGCAACGAGTTCTGGCTCGAGCCTTCCGGCACTGGCGGCACCAAGCTGCGCTTCGTGCTCTCGGTCGAGCCGCGCTGGTCGCTGTTCGCGCCGATCGCCAAGATTCAGCTGTGGCGCTTCGCGAATCGACTGGAGCGCGAGCTGCGCCAGGTGGAAGCCGACATCAAGCACGGGCTCGGGGCCTGCTTTCGCACGGGCCGCTCCGAGGTAGACGACGCTTCACTCGAACGCGCCGCCCGCGCGCTCGACAACGTGCTCACTCCGGCGCGCCAAGAGCTGGGCAAGAAGGTCGTCGAGTTCGTCAAATCGGCCCCGGACGCCGACGTGACGCGGATCCGTCCGTTCGAGCTGGCCGATCAGCTGCACACCGACGAGCGCGAAACCCTCGCCGTCTGCCTGTACGGCGTCAAATCGGGCTTGCTCGAGCTGCAATGGGAGCTGGTGTGCCCCAGCTGCCGCACCGGCGCCGAAAGCGCCGAGGCTCTCAACGACTTGCCAGTCGCCGGTCACTGCCAGCTCTGCGACTTGTCGTTCGAGCTGGAGCTGGACCGCGCAGTAGAGGCGACCTTTCGCCCTGCACGCTCGCTCCGTACCTTGGCTGCCGGCCCGTATTGCATCAGCGGGCCGCGCCGCACACCGCACGTGGTCGGGCAAACGGTGCTCGAGCCGCAAGGCCGAGCCACGCTCGTCGCGCCGCCGGAGGCTGGCCGCTACCGGCTGTTCTTACGAGGCGGCGCCACCAGCGCGCTCGAGGTCGTGGAAGGCGGCGAAGCGGAGCTCACGGTCGAGGCGACCGACGGCTCGCTCACGCCCACCAAGGCGAGCGTCGCCCCTGGTGCCAAGATCATCATCCACCACCAGGGTGCGAAACAGACGCACGTGAAGCTCGAGCGACTGCTCTACGCCTCGCGCGCCGCCACCGCGCACGTGGTGAGCACGCTGCCGGAATTTCGTCGCGAATTCTCCAGCGATTTGCTACGGCCCGGCACCACGCTGCGAGTCGCGCGCGTGGCGCTCCTGTTCACGGATCTCACCGACTCCACGGCGCTGTACTCACGCGTCGGCGACGCGAAGGCCTTCAGGGTCGTGCACGAGCACTTCGATTTGCTGATGAGCATCATCGAAAAGCGCCGCGGCACGTTGGTGAAAACCATCGGCGACGCCGTCATGGCCGCCTTCGTCGAAGAGCGTGACGCGGTCGCGGCCGCGATCGAGATGCTCGAGCGGTTTCCGACATTTCGTGGCGGGCTACCGGAGGCCGATCGCACGTTCCTCAAGGTCGGCGTGTACGCCGGGCCGTGTTACGTCGTGACCGCCAACGGCATCCTCGACTACTTCGGCCAGACCGTGAACACGGCCGCCCGCCTGCAGGGCGCGGCCGGCGCCGGAGAGGTCATTCTTGTCGATTCGGTTGCGAGTGAGGCCCACGAGCAGGGCTGGCTCGGGTCGCACGCTCCGGGGGAGCGTTTCGACGCCACGCTCAAGGGTTTGGACGCCCCCGTCAGGGTTGCCCGCATCCACGTCGACCGTGCGTAAAGATCGCGTAAAGATGCGAAATCATTAAAAAGCACCCTGGATGCTCAGGATTCATCCAGGGTGCCCCACCGTACTGCCACGCGCTACCCCAAGATGAAAGCGCACGACGGCACGATGCGTCATCAGACGACCACGCTCCATGTTTCAGGACGATGTCGTCAGGCTTTCCGCAAAGGACGCAACGCGCTCGTCGATCAGCGGCAAGTCGTTGTCGAGTGTAGCGACATGATACGAGTCTTGAAGCTCGAGGAGCGTGACGTTCGAGCTTTTGACGAGGCTCGGAATCGCCTTCGAGTTTTCGGTCGGCACGCTGTGATCGTCGCGTGAATAAATGACCAAGAGCGGGCACGTGAGCTGATCGAGCCGCGCGCGGATCCGCGGCAGCTCTCGCACCAGTGAGTTACCGGCCTTCGCGGCGACCCAGTCGTATGCCTTTTCGTCGCCGCCCTTCTTGATGTCGTTCTTGATCAATCCCGCGGCGCTGGCGGGCGCGATGGGTACGATCTTCTCGATGATGGGCGCAAGCTTCACGATCACGCCGCCGCGATCCAAAATCTGGGCGTTGATGGTGACGATGCCGCTGACCTTCTCCGTCGTGCCGAGGTCGAGCGCCAATGTTCCGCCCATCGAGAGACCGACCACGATTTGCCGCTGCGTGCGCGCGCGCAGCCGATTCAACCCTGCGAGCGCTTCAGCGCGCCAGTCGGCGTAGCGGAACGGCAGCAAATCGCGCGGCGCGGTGCCGTGCCCGGGCAAGAGCGGCAGCTCGATGGCAAAACCACGCTGCGAGAGCAGCTCCGCCAGCGGCTTGATCGAGATTGGATTGCCGGTAAAGCCGTGCAGCAAGAGCACACCTACCTGCGCCAAAGCGCCGTTGCCTTCGCGCGAGAGCGGCTCGGCACCGGCCATGATGGGGTTCGTCAAAACAGGTTCCCCTGGTTGGTCGAGCCTTTTTTGGGCGCGACTTTGCCCAGGTGCTCGTAAGCCTTTTTGGTGGCGACACGGCCGCGCGGGGTGCGGCCCAAGTAGCCCTGTTGCAGGAGGTACGGTTCGTACACGTCTTCGATCGTGTCGCGCGGCTCGGCCATAGCGGCCGCAATCGTATCGACACCGACCGGAGCGCCTTCGTAATGGTCGATCAGGATGGTGAGAATACGCCGATCCATCTCGTCCAGCCCGCCGTGATCGATGCCGAGGCGATCGCACGCCGAGTCGACTATTTTGCGATCGATGACGCCCTGGCCCTCCACTTGTGCAAAATCACGCACCCGGCGCACCAGACGATTGGCGATGCGAGGCGTGCCGCGCGAGCGTTCCGCCAACGCGCGCGCGCCGTCTTTGTCGCAGTCGATTTCGAGCAATTTGGCGCTGCGCGAGATGATCTTCTCCAGATCTTCGACCGGGTAGAAGTCGAGGCGCAGCGTGACGCCGAAGCGCTCTTGCAGCGGCTTCGTGAGCAGGCCTGTACGGGTTGTCGCGCCCACCAGCGTGAACGGCTTGATGTCGAGCTGGATGCTCTCGGCGTAGGCGCCGTCACCCATCATCACGTCGATGCGAAAGTCTTCGATCGCCGGGTAGAGCGCCTCTTCGACCGTCGCGCTGAGGCGATGGATCTCGTCGATGAAGAGAATGTCGGCGCGCGCCACACGGGTGAGTAGCCCCGTGAGGACACCCTTGTGCTCCACCGCCGGACCGCTCGTGACGAATAGCTCGACGCCCATCTCTTTGGCCAAGATGTGAGCGAGCGTGGTCTTGCCGAGACCAGGCGGACCACAAAGCAAGATGTGGTCGAGCGGCTCTTTGCGGCGCCGGGCGGCCTCCACGTAGACGCGCAGGTTCTGCTTGTGCTGCTCCTGCCCCACGAACTCACTGAGACTACTCGGCCGAAAGATGCGGTCGAACTTCTCTTCTTCGCCGAACAAGCCGCCGGAGCTGATTCTCGGCGGGAGGCCGTCGCCGTCGGAGGAGCCCTTCTTCGCAGCCATCTAACGCCGCGACCGTATCACGGCTCTCGGTAGCGCGCCCAGCTCGAGAAACCGCAGCAACGGGCTAGGTGTTCGGGTTTTCGAGACGTGAGATGCGCCGTGCCTGATCGTCGAGCCGAAAATCACGCGCCTCAATCATGGTGCGGAGCGCACCGAAGCCGGTGACCACGCGCCCCTGGAGCTCGAAGATTTGATCTCCCACGTGGGTTTTGAGCGCAGCCAGCTCTTGGTGCACCTCGTCGATGCGCAGATGCGCCGCCTCAACGCGTTGATTCGTCGCCCCTTGGAGCTTCCACACGTCGCGAATCGACGCTTGGACACCGTCGAACGACGCTTGCACGCCGTCGAACCGCGATTCAACCGCGCGAAATGAAGCGGCTGTCGCCACTTTGTGCCCATCAAGAGAGAGCATCATCTCCTCCTGGGAGAGTTTCATCTCCTCCTGGGAGAGTTTCATCTCCTCGTACGCTTGTTTGAGCTCGGTCAACGAGGCGTTCATGACATGCATGAGCTGCCAGATCTCTCGCAGGGAGGGCTCTTGGTCGGTCATGGGCACACCTCAAGAGTAGCGCAGCAGCGCCCTTGGTCCAGGTTCATGAGCCCCTATCGGGCGGCTCGCGCTCCCGGTTGCGCCAAAAGCTCAGCGATCGACGGGTCGCCGCAGGGAGAGCTTGTGTCGAAGCGCTCGTTCACCAAGGCGAGCATCCGTAGGGCTTCCTTCAAGGTGTCGTCATCGGCCAAGCGCGCCAGTTTAGCGCCGAACAACGAGGCCGGGCCCCTCGTGCCCGCTTCTGCGAGCGGGCTGGTTCCAGCCCCCCGAGATCACCCCGCGTTGGCGTCGACTTTGATTCCGGCGCTCTGGAACGCAGTGAGCAGCGAGGTCTTGTCGTTGGCTTTGGCGAGCGCTTCTTCCGGCGTGACGACGCCGTCTTTCACGAGCTTGAACAGGCTGTCGTTCATCAAGCACATGCCCTGCTTGCGACCGGTTTGCATGATGCTGTTGATCTGGAAGACCTTCTTTTCGCGAATCAGATTGGCGATGGCGGGTACGCCGAACATGACCTCGAGCGCGGCGACACGGCCGCCGCCGATCTTCTTGCACAGCATTTGCGCGATCACGCCCTTGAGGCTGTTGGCGAGCATGACGCGGATCTGCTCCTGCTGCTCGGGCGGGTACTGATCGATGATGCGGTCGATGGTGCTGGGTGCGGACGAGGTGTGCAGCGTGCCGAACACCAAGTGACCCGTTTCCGCTGTTTCGAGCGCGATGGCGATGGTTTCCAGATCGCGCATTTCGCCCAACAGCACGATGTCGGGATCTTCGCGCAGCGCGGCACGCAGCGCCTTTTTGAAGGAGTCGGTGTGCTCACCCACCTGGCGCTGATTGACCAGGCATTTCTTGTTCGGGTGCACGAACTCGACCGGATCTTCGATGGTGATGATGTGGTCGCTGCGCGTGCGGTTGATGTAATCGACGAGCGCCGCCAGCGTGGTCGACTTGCCCGAGCCGGTGGGCCCGGTGACTAGCACCAGGCCTTTGGGTAAGTGACAGAGCGTCAGTAGCTCTTTCGGCAAGTTCAGGTCGTCGACCGTCAAAATCTTGCTGGGAATGACGCGCATGACCGCGCCCATGCCCTTCAGGTCGACGAAGATGTTGGCGCGAAAGCGCGCCTTGCCCGGCAACTCGTAGGCAAAGTCTGCGTCGTGCGTGCGCTCGAACTCTTCGCGATTACGGTCCGGCGTGATCGCCAGGAGCATGCGCGTCACCTGCTCGCCGCTCAGAATGTCGTAACCTTCGACGGACCGCATTTCGCCGTCGACACGCATCATCGGCGGGGCGCCGGTGGAGATGTGCAAGTCGCTGCCCTTCAGCTCCAGCAGCCGGTTGAGCAGCTTGTCGATGTTCTTGGAAGAGTTGTCGGCGCTGCTATTGTCGTAACCGGGGCGCGAGACGGGGGCAGCCGATGGCGCGGCACCGAGACTGCCGCCGCTCACACCGCCGCGCGGGATGTCGAGCTCGTCCGTGTCGAGCCCTATGCCGCTATTCACCTGCACCGCCGGCATGCCGTGAAACGATGGCGCGAACGGCTGGGGCAACGGCGCGGGCGCTGCAACCGGTGGTGGTGCCGGTGCCGGCGCCGGTGCGCGCGCCGGGCTCCCCTGCTGGGCCAAGGTTTGACAGCGATCGAGAAAGAACGACACCTGGAGCGCGCCCTTCACCTCGGCGCGCGCCCGCACGGGGCCGCGGCCTTCGAGCTCGAAGTCCCACTCGGCGAAGCCGGTCGTCATCTGCTGCTTGGCTTGCTGCGTCATCACTGGCGAGATCAGAGCCGTGATGGTGTCGAGCGTCTGTGGCTCGCCCTTCACCTCGCTCTCACCCGCGGGCACCACCACGATCGTGCGACGCCCCGGGATGAGCCGTACCTCTTTGGCCCCCACCAAGAGCGCGCGCTTCAACAGATCGACAATCTGACTCATGATCGATCCGTGAACTTACAAGCCCTACGGATGGATGTAAACGACCGTACCGCGGTCTTTATTGAGCACGCCGTGCCAGGCGGGCGGCACGCTCGGGTCCGTCCACTCGAATAGCCAGGCGGCGTCTTTTGGCGCCAAGTTCACGCAGCCGTGGCTTCTGACCTTGCCGAACTCGTCGTGCCAGTAAGCGCCGTGCAGCGCATAGCCCTTGTGAAAGTACTGCACGAACGGCACGTCTCGCAGGTTGTAGGAGTCGCCCTTGTCTTCGTCGCCGTCCATCGTGCTGGCGACTTCTTTCTGGTAGACCATGAACGTGCCGCGCGGCGTGCTCTCGGTCTTGTCCGGATCGCCCAGGCCCGCCCGACCACTGCTGATGAGCGTGGCGTAAACGGGCGTCTTGCCCAGGTAAGCCACGAGTGATTGCTGCTTGATCGAAATGTCGATCCATTTGCGGTCGCCGGTGGCAAAGCTCGGGAACGAGTCGCGCGGCTCGAGCCGGCGCATCGACGCCTCCGCCACCCACGTGCCATCGCGCGTTTCGAGAAAGCCGCCCGGCTTACTCTGCCCGGTGAGCTTCACGCCTTCGCGATCGCCGAGCTGGGGGCCAGCCGCAAAGTGCCCTTCCGAAGTTTGCACGTAGCGCTGGCCGTAACGCTCTTTGCTGAAGGCGACGGGCAAGCCTTCGTTCGGCGCGAGCTCGACGCCGTGAAACTCGCTCTGCCGCACCAGCTTGACGCGATCCAAAGCGATCAGGTCAAGCTCCGTGGTCAAGCCGAACAGTCGCTTCTCCCAGTCGAAGCTGCGCGAGATGGCGAAGCCGCTATCGGCCGCGGCCGGCCCCGCGTGAGAGACGAAACGCAGCGGCTGCTTCACCCCGTAGGGCTTGGGCAATTTGGCGTCGTTCTGCAGAAAATCCGGGGGCCCCGCGACTTCACCCAGCGCCGCGAGCAGGCCCGAGCCGCGGATCCGTTCGCGAAAATTCGCGGCCCGCACCACGTAGTCGCCGGCTTCGCTCTCGGTCATCTGCTGCGCGCTCGGCAGCCGAAAATAGAGGAGCGGCGGCGTGTCGCTCGAGAGCGCGTACGTATACGGCAGTCCCTGGCCGCGCAGCGGGCGCCCCTGCGAAGCCGTCACCACCGGGTGAGACAAGTCCGTCGTCGCACCCAATCCCAAGCAGACGAAGCCGCGCGGGTTGACGCGGTACCAGCCGCCGTCGCAACCGTCGTTCACGATCTTTGGGCCGCGCGCCGCCACGATCGCGCCGGCGCGTAAGTAGCCGTAGCGCGTGCGGTTGGGCCCCGTGTCCGTATAGATCCAGGTCCGCCAGGCAATACTGGCGATCTTGACGACGTCGGCGCCAGCCTCGTCGAACGGCAAATTGTCTTGCGTGCCTCCGACACCGGCCGTAGCCGCCGCCTTGGTCGACCTGCTGCCCGCCTTGTCGACTCGGCTGGACGGCGCCGCCTCCGCGCTGGCCCCCACCTCGCGACCGGCGCGGAGCGGTGCCGACCCGGCCGGACCAGCACCCGGCGGCTCCGCGCGGTTATCGCACCCAGCCACCACGACGACGCCAAGCCCGAGCGCCAGCGCCGGACGCCGCAGGCGCGCCGACCGAAGCCCGGGCTCGCGAGTTTGCCGAAGAAATCGCATGGGACGGCGCCGGCGCGCGGCGCCCGGCGGATCCGTAACACAGCTCTGGCAGATCCGTGCATGCTCGCGCCCGTGCGCATTCCGGCTGGCTTACTCAAGGTCGTCAAAGAGGTCGCGCGGCATCTTTTGCGCCGCCCGGTGGTGGGCATCGTGGCCGCCGCCCGCACCGAAGACGGCCGCCTGCTGCTCATCCGCCGGGGCGACTCGAACGCCTGGGCGCTACCAGGTGGCACCCTGGAATGGGGCGAAGAGCTGCGCGGTGCCATCACGCGCGAAGTTTTCGAAGAGACGGGCGCGCGCGTGCTCGAGCTCGGTGAGCTGCTCGGCGTGTACTCCGCGCCCGGTCGCGATCCACGCTTTCACGCCGTCACCATCGTGGTCGCGGCCAAGGTGAGCGAGCCCGACGCCTCGCGCATCAACCCGGTCGAGGTGCTGGAGGTGCGGCTATTCCGCGACGAAGAGCTGCCCAGCGACGCATCACACTACTCGCACGGCATGCAAGACGTGGTGAAAAACGCAGCCTCGAAAACGGCGGCGTGGGAATGATAACCTGCCGTGCCATGAGCCAGGCCACCAGCCTCCGTCTCTGGGCGTCGCGCACGGGATTGCTGCTGCTTGCACAGCTGCTCGCAGGCTGCGGCGTATTCCGGCACGTCGCGGTCGAGCCGCTGGCGAGCGGCTCGCAGCGTCCGGCCAATGTGGGCGCGTTCGTGTCGGCGCGCGACGGCGATGACCCCCTTCCGGAGCTCACCCCCGGCAACTTCAAAGTCTACGAAAACGACCAGCTCGTCCCGTCGGACCAGAGCCAGCTCACGTTGCTGGACATCTCCACCGTCGCGGCCACGCAGGCGGTGCTGCTGGTGGACATGAGCACCGCGTCGTCACCCGAAGCGCGCGCCCGGCTCGCCAAAGGCGCGCTCAATTTCGTGCAAAAAGTGACGCCCCGGGCGCCGGTCGCGGTGTTCGCCTTCGACGGTGCCGAGAACCTGGCCCCCATCGCCACACTGCCGCGCGGCAGCAAAGACGTCACCATGGCCGCGCTCGAGAGCTACACGCCGCGAGACACGTCACGCAACCTCAACGGCGCAATCGTGAACGGCCTGAGCAAGCTCACCACGCTGCTTTCGCAGAGTGGCAAGCAGATCCGCATCGGCCTGTTGGTGCTGTACACGGCCGGGCCAGACGTCGCGGGCCGAGTCGATCGCGACAAGGCGCACGACCTGGTTTGGGAGAGCGACTACGACGTGCTCACTATCGGCGCTGGCGAGCAAACGGACGCGGCAGCTGAATTTGCGCGCCACGGCATGATCCAGGCACAGTCCGTCGACACGCTGCCGATCGCCTTCGAAGAGGCCGGCGTGCGCGCGCTGGGCGAGCTGCAAAAGTATTACCTGGTCTCGTACTGCTCGCCCGCGCGCGCCGGCACGCGCCGCTTGCGGCTCGAGGTGACTTACAACACCAAAGACGGCGAGGAGCACTCGGGCGATTTCGACATGGAATTCAGCGCCAAGAGCTTCGGCCCCGGTTGCAACTCCGCTCAAGCGCCGCGCCTCACGCTCACCCCCAAAGAGCCCGTGGCAGAGCCGGAATCCTCGTCGCACGGCTCCGGCGAGCCCCCATCGAAGAAGGCAGCGCCCCGCGACTCGCGCGACCAAGACAAGGGCGAAGACGCACCCGTCGCGCCGCCCGAGCAGGGCGGCTACGCCAAGTAATGGCCGAAGGGCGCGCCCCCACAGCGCCCGAGCGCCGCGTCAGCGTGCAGCTCACGGAAGGCGAGTACATCGCGCCACGCGGCACCCGTGAGCTGACCTGGCTGATCCGCATCAACGACGCCTGGGCCCACATCTCCCAATGGCCCGACGCCGAAATCGAGCGACGCCAAGCCACCTCGGGCGTCGTCTGGGAAAACGTCACCGTCCTGCTCGTCCCCGCCGGCACCCGCCTCACCCGCGTCGAATCCCGCCCCGCCCCCTACGCCCAACGCGACGCCCTCGACTACCTCACCCGCTCCAAAGCGCAGCCCGCGCGCCGCGTCTCCCGCCAAGAATTCCGCGTCGGCCCCCGCGGCGACCTCCTGCGCGCAACGTGAATCTTCCGCGAGGCCATGGGGCCAACGAAGCCGTTCTCGCCGCGGCACGAACGCTGCGAAGCTCCGCTTCGGGACACGAGCGAAGAACGCCTCCTGCGCGTGTCCCCCTTTGCGTCACCAGAATGTTCTTACGAAAGGGAGCTCTTTGGTGGATGCACGACGCGCTGTCGGACCACAATGACGCCGAACGTCCACGGAGCTCCTTTCGAACGTAAGAACTTTTTGTGAGCGAGAGATGGCGGCCGGCGCTCCGGCTCGCTTCACTCCGGCAACGGGCACGGCGCGGCGCGGGCGCGGCAGCTCGAGGCATTTTTTTCAAATCTTTCAGGCAGATACGTGCACCCCCTTTAGGTCGTAGAAATTGCGCCGTTCGGTGTAATGGACATGGTCGCTCCAGCACCGAAAGGCGCGGCGGCGGCGGGTGAGGCTCAGGCCGCTCCCAGCACGCCCCCGAGCAGCAAGCGCCGCTCGCAGAATGCGCCGCCTCCCTCTTCCGACGTGGAGCGCAAGAATGAGCCGGCCAAGGCCTGGGTGCTCGTGGTCGACGACGAGCCCGAGCTGCTGCGCGGCGTCTGCCGCGGTTTGAAGATGCAGGGTTACAGCGTCACGGAGGCGCGCAACGGTGAAGAAGCCGTGCAGCACCTCAGCCGGCGCGCCTTCGACGTCGTGGTGAGCGACATCGTGATGCCGGGCATGGGCGGCATTCAGCTGCTCAAAGAGATTCGCCAGCACGACCTGCACGTGCCCGTGGTGTTGATGACCGGCGCCCCCGCCGTGAGCACGGCCGTGCAAGCGCTCGAGTACGGCGCGTTTCACTACCTCACCAAGCCGGTCGCGCCCGAGGCGCTCGACCAAATCGTGCAGAAAGCGGTGCGCATGCACCGCATGGCACGCGTGAAGCAGCAAGCGGCAGAGCTATTGGGCCACGCCGGCGCGCTCGGCGCCGATCGCGCCGGGCTCGAGGCCAGCTTCGACCGCGCCATGCAGTCGATGTGGATCGCGTACCACCCGATCCTCGACGTGCAAAAGCAGCAGATTTTCGGCTACGAAGCGCTGCTCCGCAGCACCGAGCCGAGCCTGCCGCACCCCGGCGCCGTGATCGACGCTGCCATGCGCCTGGGGCGCCTGGAGTCGCTCGGGCGCTCGATTCGTTCGCTGGCGGCCGAGCCGATCCCGGCGGACCGAGATTTTGCGCTGTTCGTCAACTTGCACGTCACCGATCTCACCGACCCCGCGCTCAGCGATCCAGAGTCGCCGCTGTCGAAGATCGCGCACCGCGTGGTACTCGAAATCACGGAGCGCTCGTCGCTCGACGAGGTCAAAGATGCACGGCGCCGCGTGGCGGCCCTGCGCGAGATGGGCTTCCGCATCGCGGTGGACGACCTGGGCGCCGGCTACGCGGGCCTATCGAGCTTCACGCTGCTCGAACCCGAGATCGTGAAGCTCGACATGTCGCTGGTGCGCGACATCCACGTCACCTCGACCAAGCAGAAGGTCGTGCGCTCGATGACCACGTTGTCCAAAGACATGGGCATGACCGTGGTCGCCGAAGGCGTGGAGACGCGCGAAGAGCGCGACTGCCTGGTCGACTTGGGTTGCGACCTGCTGCAAGGGTTCTTGTTCGCCAAGCCCGGCCGGGCATTTCCGGGGGTTTCCTGGTGAGCGCGGTTCGCTCCGAACGTCCTGGCGCGGTCACGCGCGACGGCGGGCCACGCGAGCCTTCGCTACCGTTCGGCGACTCGCACAGCGGCCGCGGGTCGTTCCCCGATGCTTTCTTGCCCGAAGCGCGCACCATGGAAGTCTCGATGCGCAGCACGGAAATTGGCGGCGCGCCCGTGGCGCCGGCGCCGGTGGAGCGCGCGGTGCTCTTGCGCATGGACGGCGTGCAAGCGGGGCAAATCGTGGGCCTCGAGCAATGGCCGTTCACGGTGGGCCGCCACCCGACCAACCAACTCCGCGTCGACGAGGACAGCATCAGCCGCTTTCACGCCCGCGTCGTCCGCGCTGGCGACGACTACGTGGTCGAGGACATGGGTTCTCGTAACGGGGTGTTCGTGGGCGGCAAGCGCGTGACCCGCGCCAAGCTCGACCATGACTGCTGGGTGCAATTCGGACCGCGCGTGACCTTCCGCTTTTCGCTGACCGACGTGCGCGAAGAGCGGCTGTTACGCAAGCTCTACGAATCGAGCACGCGCGACGCGCTCACCGGCGCCTACAACCGGCTGCACTTCGAAGAACGACTGCGCGCGGAGGTGGCGTACGCGATTCGCCACCGGTCACAGATTTCGCTGGTGCTGATCGATCTGGATCACTTCAAACGCGTCAATGACACGTACGGTCACCCGGCCGGCGATGCGGTGCTGAGGACAGCCGCCGCCGCGTGCATGCGCGCGCTCCGCACCGAAGACGTGTTCGCTCGCTATGGCGGCGAGGAGTTCGCGGTCGTGCTGCGCAACATCGAGCTCAAGGGTGCCACGCGGCTAGGCGACCGACTCCGCCAGGCCGTGGCAAACGAGCTCGTCGAGCACGAAGGCCAACAAATCAAGGTGACGATGAGCGGTGGCGCAGCGTCGCTGGCAGACTGCCAAAGCAGCCCCAGCCCCGACGAGCTCATCTCCATCGCCGACCGCCGCCTGTACAGCGCCAAGCAGCAGGGCCGAAACCGAATCGTGCACGAAGGCTGACAGCCGACGCCAAAGCGGCGTGTGCGGCGTGCGGCGCCCGAAAGCCGGCTGGGGGGTTTACTCCCGGGGAGCGGGTCTGCTACGAGGCTATTTCCTGGAGGAACGGAAGTGGCCATCGACCTCAACTCGCTGAAGTCCGAACGTGATCGCCTGAAGGACAGCCTGCGTGAGATCGAGGGCGAGCTACGGCGCCTCGAGTCGGAGCTCAAGGGCCTGCGTCAGCGCGAGATCGCCACCAAGCGCGAAATCGAAGCGCTCGCGACGTTGATCGAGCTGGGCGATTCGCGCGAAGCCAAGTCGGGCGACTGAGCGCGCTACGGCTTCGTGCCGGAGAGCGCCAAAATCAGGTCGAACTCCGCTTCGCTCGCCGGCACCACCGAAAGCCGGCTCTTCTTCACGAGGCCAAAGGTGGCGAGCTTCTTCTCGCCTTTGATCTGCGCCAGCGTCACCGGCTTGCTCAGCGTCTTTTTCGCCGAAAGCTCGACCACCGACCACTCGCCCTCGTCGCTCGTCTTCTCGGGTGTGGCCTCGCCCGAGACGCTCGCCAGCCCGACGACCTCTTTGCCTTCGTTCGAGTGGTAGAAGAGCACCAGGTCGCCTTTCTTCATGGCTCGCAGGTTGTTGCGCGCCTCGAAGCTACGAACGCCGTCCCAGAGGGTCTTCTTGTCTTTGAGGAACTGCTGCCAGGGGTAAACGGAGGGCTCACTCTTCACGAGCCAGTAGCCTTTGGCCATGTGCGCGGTACCCTAGCCCAAATAGGCTGGCGTCGATGCGGGCCGCCGCCCTCGGCCGGGTCGTCCAGACCCACCCCCCGGCTTCCGGCCTGGACCCAGCAGTCCAAGACCTGGTCGAACCTGTCCAGCGCCCCCCAAATCCGGCCGACGGACCGTGGCATTCTTCCCGCAGTTTTAAGTATTTTGCGCCCTGGCCTAGATGCTGCACATCTGGGGGGGCCGATCTCCATGCCTAGAGATCGAAGCCACCCAGCAGACTCGGACGAACCGTACGGCGGGAACGGTTCCCGGCTCGAGCTCTAGCCAGCGCCTCCGCACCCACATCCAACCCGCAGGGTGAGATTCGTGCCGGACGCATAGTCAGAAATCGCAGGCGTCTCGACGCAGATCGTCGTCAGCGTTATCGTCAGCGCTTCCCTTCGGCCATGTCCTCCGTCCCGGCACCCAACGAGAGCGCGCCGGCGCCTCATCCCCTCCTCGGCACGACGCTCCGCGGTACTTACCGTATTCTGCGCACGCTCGACCAAGGTGGCATGGGCATGGTGTTCGAAGCCGAGCACGTGCGGCTCCGAAGGCGCCTCGCGGTGAAGGTGCTCGCGCAGCATTTGGCGAAGGATGCGCACGCGCTGGCGCGTTTTAATCGCGAGGCTGAAATCATCTCACAGCTGCAGCACCCGCACGTCGTGCAGGTGACCGACTTCGACACCACCGAAGCGGGCGAGCCCTACTTGGTCATGGAGTTGCTCTCCGGCGAAAGCTTGGCGACGCGACTGGAACGCGAGCGCTGCCTGCCTATCGCGGACGCCGTGCGCATCGCGCACCAGGTCTCGGCGGGGCTCGCGGCCGCGCATGCTGCAAACATCGTTCATCGCGACCTCAAGCCGGCCAACATCTTCCTCACGCCCGTGGCGGGGCAAGGCGCTCTGGTGAAGCTGCTCGACTTCGGCATCAGCAAGCGCACCGGTGTCGGCAAGGGCCTGACCGGTGAGTACGACATACTTGGCACGCCCGACTACATGGCGCCTGAACAGGCACTGGGGAAAACTGCCTCGGTCGATCATCGCGGCGACCAGTACGCGCTCGCCGTCATCACGTACGAGATGCTGGCGGGGCGCACGCCGTTTGCGGGCGACGACGTGATGGATGTACTGCGCCAGGTGATCAGCGCCGAGCCGGCGCCGATCGAGCAGCTCGCACCGCACGTGCCCCCCGACGCCGGTGAAGTCCTGCGCAGAGCCCTCTCGAAAGATCCGGACCAGCGCTTCGCGAGCATCACCGACTTTGCGAGCGCGTTGATGCGCGCGTCCGGCACGTCGCTGCCGCCACCGGTCGAGCCGCTCGCGGTAGCAGTAACGCTGCCCGCGGGACCTCCCGCCAGCGGCAAGCAAGGTGTAGAGGCTCGCCTGATTTCGGATCGCTACCAAACCGGCATGCGTCAGAAGACGCCCGCCGACGTGAGCGCTCCGACCATCGGCGCCAACGCTTTTTCCACGAGTGACCTGTCGCGCGCCCTCGACCAGGCGCGCCAAGCGCACGGCATGGGCGACATCGAGCTCGCCGTGAACAACGCCGAGACCGCCCTCTTGGTGGCAGATTCGCTGAACTCGCCCGAGGCGCAAGCGCGCGTCGATTCGTCGCGCACCTTGCTCAACGCCATCTACGAAGCGCGCCTCGGCTCGCTGTCGCAGCGCATGGTCGTGCTCTCCCCCAGCTCCAACAACAAAAAGCTGCGCGTCTCGCCCGAGCAAGCCTTCCTGCTTTCCCGCGTCGATGGCGGCGTCACCCTCGACGAAGCCATCGACTTGTCGCCACTGCCCCGTCAAAAAACGCTCCGCCTTCTGGTATCGATGATGCGGCAGGGATTGATCGCGGCCGAGTAAGTTTCTGCCGAGCAATTGACGATCGTGGGTCCGTGCGCTAAAGTCGCGGCCGTCTGATGTCGATCCGTTGCGCTCATGCCGTTACCCGTTGGGGTAATAAGCCGGTCCTTCCGGCTGGGCTGGGCGCTTTGTGTGTGAGCTGACTGCAGCAACCCAAGCGCCCTCCCCGCCGAAAGGCCGAGAGGGCGGGTCGAGTCGCTCCTCGGACATCAGGCGGAGGCGGGCCACGAAAGCCCGACATGTCCTCCCCAACCGCCGCTGAAGAGGCCGAGCCTGACTTATTCACGCGCGATTTCGCGCTGATTTTGCTGACCCAGCTCGCCTTTGGCTTCGCGTTTTCGAGCTTCTTTCTACTGCCCAAGTTCGTGGTCACCGCCTTGGCCGGCTCGCCACGTGAAGTCGGTTTCGTGGGGGCCACGTCGGTGGTGGCAGCGGTGTTGGTGTCGCCGCTCTGCGGAAAGCGCCTCGACCAGGGGCGGCGCGCGCCGCTCATGGCTTGGGGTTGCTTGCTCAGTGGCTGGGCCGCGTTCGGCTTCGTGCACGTGAGTCACGTCGGGGCGTACTTGTTCGCGCTGCGCGCCCTGCAAGGCGTTGGCTACACGCTCTACTTCGTAGCCGCCGCCACGCTCGTCTCCGACCTTTGCCCACCCGCTCGCCTCGGGCAAGCGCTCGGCTGGTTCGGCTCCGCGGGCTTGCTCATGAACGCGATCGCCACGCTCTTGGCCGAGCGCATCGCCGACAGCTACGGCTGGCACGCCGTGTTTCGCGCCGCCGCCCTCTCGGGCTTGCTCGGCGCGCTCTTGTCGCTTGCGCTGCGGGAGCCCAAGCACCGCCTCGCCCATTCCGAGGACCGCCCGCTCACCCCTCCGCCGCACCAACCGCGCGTGCTGTGGGCAGCGGCGGCCGGAGGCGCCGCATTCGGCGCGATGTTCACCTTCACGCAGCCGCTCGCCTTGTCGCTGGGCGAGACCAACATCAGCCCACTTTTTGCCGGCTACACCGCGGCGGCGCTGTTCGTGCGGCTGTTCTTCGGCAACGCTGCCGACCGTTTCGGGCGTGCCCGCGTTGGCAGCGCTGCGCTCGCCGTTTACTCGCTGGTGGTGCTGGCGACGGCCGGGTTGGCGCGTGGCTGGCTCGTGGTGGTCGGGCTCGGCTTCGGGTTGGCGCACGGCGCGTTCTACCCATCCTTGAATGCGCTCGCGCTCCAGGGCGTGGCCCGCAGCCAGCGGGGCAGCGTGGGGGCCTACTTCAACGCGGCGTTCAACGCTGGAACGTTCGTGGTCACCTTCTGTTTTGGCCAGGTCGCCCAGCTTTATGGCTACCGGCCCGTCTTCTTGCTAGTCGCGTGCCTCAGCGCCTCCGGCGCGTTCGCTCTCCTCAGCCGGGGTCATCGCCCCGGGTTCGCTCGTTCGTGATCCAGCTCGCTCGTTCGTGATTCAGGTCCCCATGGTGCTCGCGCTCTTCGTGCTCACGTTCATGGAAAGCATCGCGGCCACGCTCTTGCAGCGCGGCCTCTACTTTTACACGCACGAAAACCTGGGGTTTTCGCAGAACCACAACCTTTGGATCGCGTTCGGCTTCGGCGCCACCTACGTGGTGGGGGCCTACGTGAGCCACGGCCTTTCGAAGCGCTTTGGAGAGCGGCGCTTGCTGATGGGCTCGCTGCTCGGCTTGCTGGCGATCCACAGCTTGCTGGCGCTGTTTCCCGCCGCTCCGGTGCTCGTCGCCGGCGTGCTCGCCAGCGCAGCCATCCAAGGCGCCAAATGGCCGGTCGTCGAGAGCTACGTCAGCGCCGGTCGCGCGCCGAAAGAGCTGCTCTCGCTGCTCGGTCGCTATAACGTCACTTGGGCGACGGCCGGCTTCGTCGCCATCGGCATCACGGGCGTCATCGTCGGCACCCATATTCCGGCGTTGTTCTTCTGGCTGCCGGCGCTGCTCAACGTGATTGCGATCACGCTTGCGCTACGCCTACCCAAGAAGCCGCTGCACCTCGACCACAGCCACCCCGAGCGCCCGGTAGAGCACGAGCTCGCCAGCATGCGCGCACTGCTCGGCTCGGCGCGCTGGTCGATGACAGGCAGCTACGCGCTCTTGTACGTGCTCGCGCCGCTCATGCCGTCGCTGCTGGCGGCGCTGGCGCTTCCGGTCACGCTGGCCACGCCCGTGGCGGCTATTTTGGATGCCGTGCGCGTCTTCTCGTTCGGCCTATTTGGCGCCTATTCCGGCTGGCACGGCCGCCGCCAGCCCATGTGGCTCACGCTGGTGGCGCTGCCGGCGGGCTTCTTGCTGGTGCTGCTCGGCAACTCGCTGCCGCTCGTCATTCTGGGGGAGGTGGTGTTCGGCACCGCAGCCGGCTTCGCATACACGGCCGCGCTCTACTACGCGCTCGTCTCCGAGAACGCGTCGGTAGACGCGGGCGGCGCGCACGAGGCGCTGATCGGCATCGGCATCGGGCTCGGTCCACTCTCGGGCCTCGCCGGTCAGCTGCTGGTCGGCATGCCCATGCCGTTCGGGCAAGCCAGCGCGGGTCTGGGCCCGTTCATGGCGCTGGCTTTGACGACGCTGCCCATCGTCGCGGTGTGCATTCTGGGCGCGCTGCGCTCGCTGTTCAGGCTGCCCGGTCGTCCTGCGTGAGCGCGCGGAGCTCAGCCTCGAGCCGATCGACCTGCAAACGCAAGCGCAAGAACACGTCGGTCGCGAGCGCCAGCTCACCGTGCCGAGCGAGCAGCTCCAGCTCCACCGCGGCTTGCTGAGCCAGGGGCGCCGACAAGTTGCCGAACGCCCCCTTCGCTTTGTGGGCGGCGCGCGCCAAGTCTTGGACCTGACCATCACGCAACGCGGTCTCCATCGACTCGAGCAGGGCCGGCCGCTCTTCCACGAACAAACGCACGATTTCGGCCAATAAACGGCGGTCTCCATCGACCCGCGCCAACAGCTCCACCCGATCGAGCACGCCGGTCGAAAGCGAAAGCGGATCCGACGGCACCGCCGCTTCCATCGAGTCTTCGGCGGCGGGCGGCGGCAAGCTCGCCGGCGCCGCGAGTAGCTTTCCCGAGCTATCTTCACCCGTCAGGGTCATCACAGGCAGCTGCGCCGCGCTCGCAGCCTGACCGAACGCTCCCTGATCCATCAGCCGTGCGATGGCCGAGAACAGCGTCCGGCGCGTGACGGGCTTGGTCACGTAGTCGTCCGCGCCCGCCGCCAGGCACTCTTCGCGATCACCCTTCATGGCCTGCGCGGTCAGCATCACGATCGGCCGATGCCCGCCGCTCTCCTGCTCTTGCTCACGGATCGCACGGCACACCTCGATGCCGGTCATCTCCGGCATCTGCACGTCCAAAAACAGCAGGTGAAAGTCTCCGGTCAGCGCTTGCTCGAGCGCCGCACGTCCAGTTTCCGCCACCGTGACCTGCGAGCCGACCTTCTCCAAAAAGTGCCTGACGACGCGCGCGTTCACGGCGTTGTCTTCAGCCACCAGCACGCGCAGGCGATTGGGCGGCGACGTGTAGCGCCCCGTCGACTTGACGGTATTGCTGGCGAGCGACTCCGGGTCCAGGTTGGCGCGCGGAAACGACAAATCTACGTGAAAAACGCTGCCGGTGCCGACGCTGCTCTTCACACGAATCTTGCCGCCCATCAGCTCCACCAACTGCGACGAGATGGTGAGCCCCAGGCCAGTGCCGCTCATCGACGCGACTCGCTCCACCTGGGTGAACGGCTCGAAGATCGTGACCAGGCGATCAGCCGGAATACCGATACCGGTATCACGCACGCTGAAGCACAGCTTCACGTTCTCGTCCGCGGATTCGCCCTGCATGACCGTGACGCGAATGCCACCGCTACGCGTGAACTTGATGGCATTGCCGACCAGGTTCACGATCACTTGCTGCAGCCGCAGCGCGTCACCCATCAAACCGTCGACGACGTGCAGACCGATGTCGATCTCGAACGACAATCCCTTACCGCGCGCCAGCTGCGCCAGCGGCTTGAGCGACGCATCCATCAGCTGCCGCAAGCTGAACGGAATCGGCTCGATCTCGAGCTTGCGCGCCTCGATGCGCGACACATCCAAAATATCGTTGATGACCCCCAGCAGGTTGGCGGCAGAAGCGCGCGCCGTGTCCACGTAGTCCTGCTGGTCCGGCTGCAGCGGCGTCTCCAGCGCGAGCTCCAGCATGCCCAGCACGCCGTTCATGGGCGTGCGGATTTCGTGGCTCATTTTGGCCAAAAACTCGCTCTTGGCGCGGGTGGCGGCCTCGGCCAGCTCCTTGGCGCGGGTGAGCGACTCCTCGGCCTGTTTGAAGGCCGTGATGTCGATGGTCATACCGACGCGCTCACGCTTGCCGTACTCGCCGAGCACCACCGCCGCGCGCGAGTAAGCCCAGCGCACCGTGCCTTCTTTGTGTAAGAAGCGAAACTCTGCTTCCCACTCGATGCCGTAGCTCGCGGCCTCGCGCCACATCTTGTGCACACGTTCGCGATCGTCGGGGTGAATCGAGTTGGCCCAACCGTGCCCGAGCGCTTCCTCGGCCGTCAAACCCGCCAGCTGGCACCACTCCTGATTGACGTAAGTGCATTTGGCGTTCACGTCGCAGCGGTAAATCCCGACCGGCGCACCCATCGCCAGCGCGCGGAACCGCCGCTCGCTATCTTCCAGCTCACCGAGCAGCGCACGTTGCGCGATCACGCGGCGGTACGCCGAGATAGCCAGCACGGACTGCACCGTGACCACCCCCAAGACCAGGAACACCCGCGAGCTGGCCGGCGCGTGCGGCGCAAAAGCAGCGGCCAAGAGCGACAACACCGTCGTGAAGGCGCCGTAAACCAGCATGCTCTCCATGGTGAAGAAGAGCAGCCCACCGGCCGCGAGCAGCACGAATTGCCCCATCAAATAGGCCGAGGGCAAACCGTTGAGCGCCGCAATCCCAAAGAAGTGCGCCGTCACCAAGGCCGCCAGGCCGTGCACCATGCGCAACAGATGCCGCTCCCAGCGCGGCCAGCGCGACGCGAACGCCGCCACGCAGCACATTCCGGCGATGACGGCGCGAATCCAAATCGGATCCCACGCGCTCGGCGAGATCCAGCGCATGACGGGCTGCCAGCCCACGTACAACAACCCCACCACCACGAGCAGTGCCCGCGAGACGCTCGACAGCCGATCGCGCGCGCCCGATGGGATCGCCGCGAGCTCGGGCAAGCTATAGCGCGGCACCTCGCTCAGCCGTGGAAAATCACTGGCGAGCGGCGCATTGAGCGAGCGGCGTGGGCCGGCCGGCGGCGCACTTTGCGACACAACCTCAGAACGACGCTGGGGATGAGAACTTAAGTTGGGAAACGTACCGAAAACTGCCACTTGAGCGCACATTCGGCTCCAAGCTTCCGTCGCTACCAAGATATGCGCGCGACACGCTCCGAACACACGACAGCGCTCAAATCAAAGGTTGCCATGGCCCCCTCATCCAGCCCTTTTTCAGCCCTGGATCCCGCGTCCGAGCTGGTGGCGTCGATGCCGCCCGCCTATCCGCAGATCTTCGAACGCCGCGACATCCTCGAGCACTCGGCCATCGTCAACGCGCGTGGCGCGGCGCGAGCCCATGCCGCCGAGTGGCGACAACTGCCGGGCGGCACCGTGATCGTCTGCGTGGTGGCAGACGACGTGCCGGGTCTGTTGTCGCTCGTGAGCGCGGCGTTCGTCTCGCATCACCTCGACGTGACCTCGGCGCAGATCTTTTGCCGCCCCACCGCGCGCGGCAGCGAAGCCATCGACTTCTTCTGGCTCCGGCGTGCGCGCCCCTCACGCCTACCGCAGCACATCGACGCGCAAGAGATCGCCAGCGTGAGCCGCATGCTCGACGAGCTGGTGGGCGAAGAGCGACAAGCACGCGCGCTCGCCGTGCAAGAGCTGGAACGCGTCGCTCCTGAGCTACCGGTGCGCCCGCGCGTCTTCTACGACACGCGCGCGCTACGTCGGGGCGACGTGATCCTCAATGTCGTCACCCCCGATCGCCCGGGCCTCTTGCTGGCCATCACCCTCAGCTTCGTTCACCAGGGGCTGGAGGTCGTCGCGTCCGAAGTACGGACGGATCAGGGCGTCGCCAGCGACCGCTTCACCCTGCGTGACGCCAAGGGCGGCGCCCTCTCCGCCAACCGCCTGGCCGAGATTCAGCGGCAAATCATCGCCGCTTTGAAGACCGAGCCGACGCCCGGCACCGGCGGTCCCATTTCGCCTCCCTAACAGTGAGTTGGTAGCGACGCGGGCCTGCGCCACAATGCCGACATGAAGGACGAGTCGGCCGTCGAAGAAGTATTCGCCAAGCTCGCAGGCAAGATCAGCCAGGCCACCGGCAGCTTCTGGACCTTCTCGCTCGCGCTGCTAGTCGTGCTCGTGTGGGCCGCCACCGGGCCCATCTTCCACTACTCGGAAACATGGCAGCTGGTCATCAACACCGGCACCACCATCGTTACCTTCTTGATGGTCTTCGTCATCCAACACGCGCAAAACAAGGACATGCGCGCGGTCCAGCTCAAGCTCAACGAAATCATCGCCGCCGTAGAAGGCGCCAGCAACCGCCTCATCGACGTCGAAGACCTCACCGACCACGAGCTCGAGCACCTCTACTCTCGCTTCCAACGCCTCGCCCGCGACGCGCAAAAACTCTCCCAAGGCGCCAAGCTCAGCATCGACTCCTCCGACCCCGACAACCTCGAGCTCAAACCCCAAGGCGAGCCGCGCGACGACCTCCCCCACGGCCACGCCCACGGCGAAAAAGACAAACGCCGCGTCCAGTCGAAAGAGGAATCACGCCGGCACGCCAAGCGGAAGAACCCAACCAAAACCTGAAATCCTCGGAAATCGCCGCGGACGCGCCTCAACCGCCCCAACGCCGCCAAGCGGCTTGAGCCAAACCCCCGAACGTGACAAGTTCCGCGCCCCCAAACACGCTCCCGTAGCTCAGCTGGATAGAGCAGGGCTTTCCTAAAGCCAAGGTCGTACGTTCGAATCGTATCGGGAGCGCTACTCGCCAAGACCGCGAAGAGAAACAGAAACGCCAGTCGTTACCGTTGCTTGGGTTGGTGCGGGACAGCGAGAGGGCGCGCTCGGAGCGCGACGGACGGCGACGCTAGGAGACGGTCAGAGACGCGGGGCGTGGCAATGGCGTGGAAACGACGACCAACCCACCCCGGAATGGCCCGGGGGCTACTTCAGGCGTTCAACCTGCTGATCTGAGGCCTGGAAGGCTTCCCCAGCGCCCGGCTTGATGAGGTAGGCGTGAACATGGTTCAGCAGCAAGCGGTCGACGATGCCTTCCTTGCCTGCGTGGGGCCCCTCCCTCACAGCCAGCGTGTCACCCACACGAAAGCGAAGGCGTGAGAGCGCTGCCGCGTCGCTGCCTCGATGCCAGATTTCCTTCGCCCGTAGCGTTTCGGGATCGTCGACCCCAAAAAGGCGATCTGCGAAAATGTATCCCTTGCGCAGCGGCTCAACGGCCTCCGCAGGCTTGCCGCCTTCTAGCAGCGCCTCCCCTCGCTCAAGGTTTTCGCGTTGCAGGCGCTTGAGCAAGTCCATGTCGAACGGGTAGGAAAGGGTCACCCAATCGGACACGAGGCCCTCGGGATTCTTCACTTGGTATTCGTAGTTGCGCCACGAGAGCGGCGACTCGATTTCGTCGTCCGATGCCGCCAGCTCTAGGTAGTCGCCGAAGTAGATGTTCGGTAGGTGCCAAAAGTAGTCCTTGTTTCCTGCGGGCAATCCTTCGCCCACCCGTCGATGCGCGACAGTTGCTCCCGGCACAAAATCGCTTCCCCTCAGGATGATCCCTGCTCGATACCCACGATGAAGGCCGCCTTCATTGTAGGCCAACTTTGACCAAGTGACCTCCTTAAGGAGCGGTCGTTTGCCCTGCGTGCCGGCTAGGGCGTGGTATCCGCGAAGGGCAACTTCAGCCGAGTTGTGGAACGGAATGCGCCCCGGCTGCTTAGGCATCATCGTTCGTCTGACCCAGTCCAGCCACGAGACATCCTTGAGGGCAGCCTTCGCCAGCATTAGTCGCATCTGGGCGACCTGCGCCTGCACATTGCCCATCCGCGCTTCTAAAGCGCCTTTCTCCGCAGCAAGCGCGCGCAACTGTTCGTCAGACGCGCCCCTCGTCTTTTCCAGCTCGGCTTCGATCATGGTGAGCCTTTGCTGCAGGTCGTCGCGGGCTGACACGAGGGCTGGCGTTAGGTCCGCCTCAATTTTTTCGCGAACCGCTGGCGCCGCCTCTTCAACTTTCTCCAGCAGATAGGAGGCCAAGTCGGAGGTTTGCCGCTCGCGGTCCCGAAGGTGGGTATAGAGCTGGTTGACGAATTCCGCCTGGAGCGATCTTATGACGTCTGACGCATCGGCAAAGTGTTCGATCCACGGTGCCGGGCTTCGAAGCTTGAGCTCCTCGAACATCTTGAGAGTGGCCTCAGAAAGGCCAGCCGGAGCTGCCGTCTTGAATGCTTCGGGGTTCTTTCGCCAGACCTCATAGAAGTTCCACGTGTCGTCGTGGACGTAGATCAGCACGCGTTTTCCAAGCTCCAGGGCGTGCCTCAGCTCAGCATGCGTAGGAGCACATCCCGCGTGCTGCGAATACGGTCCCCAATCGTCGAACGGCCTACCGTACTGACGGTCCACCACGCCAACAACCAGCGGGCACTCCTCGAGCACACGCAGACAGGTGGCATACGGCGGCATGCCGTCGACATGGGGGAAGCCTGTCTCGTCACTCATCATGGGTGTGAGGCCGAGACCGGCCAGCCATGCCTTGATCGCGGCTCGGAGGTCCCGGAGTTCATGGCATGTGGAGCTCACAAAGACTGAGAGGGGGAAGCCCATGGCGGAAGCTACGAGAATATCTAGAAAGGCGCCGACCAACACCGCCAGGGGATGGGTTGCTTGGGTCAACCGCAACGGCGGCTCACGCACCGAGACCGCAGACGGTCGGCAGCGGGGGCCACCGGGCTTTCGAGACCACAACTTTTTGAGTTGACCACACCAGAAAATAGGAGCAAATAGGATTCCAGGAATTACAAGGAGCTAAGCGTGACGCTATCCCGCCTCGTCCCCGAACAGCACCTGCATGCGGCCGAGAACCAGTGCCCGGTTTGTGACCAGCCGATAACTCCTGAACAATTCAGGGTAATCCAGGGACGCATCAGGGCCGAAGAGCAGGAGATGGCCGCGAGGCTCGAGACCGGCCTCCGCGCGAAGCTCGCAATCGAACTCGCGGAGGTCCGCGCCGAAGGTGACCGCCAGCTCGCAGCAGCTCGCGCGGAGACCGCTGCGGCGAAAGTCGCCGCCGAGCAAAGGGAGATCACGGCGAGGGCGGAGGCGAAGGCCGCAACGGAGGCCGAGTTCGCACCGAAAGTGGCGGAGATCGAGAAGGCTCGCATCGCAGCTGAGCAGCTGGCCGCCGAACAAACTGCCGCGCGTGAACGAGATGCTGCTGCGCGAGCGGAGGAACAGCAAGCCGCAGCGGCTCGTGAGCAGAAGCTCCGCAACGACAATCAACTGGCGCTCGCGCGGGCTGAGCACGACGCCACCGTGAAGATTGCGGCGGCTCAGGAGAAAGCGAAGAACGAGGCGGAAGCAGCCATGCAAGGTCGCCTCGGCGAGCTTGAGGCGGCGCGTGCAGCCGCTGAAGCGCTCGTCGCTGAGACCACCGCTGCCTGCGAGAAGGAAACGAATGAGCGAGCCCACGAGCGAGCGGCGGCTGCTGCGAAGGAGCAAGCCCTCATTGCCGAACAGAAAGAGGCCCTAGCCGCCGCCGAACGGGAACACGCGAACAAGGTCGCCCAGGTGAAGGAAGAGGCCCGCCTTGCCGCGGAGGCCTCTGCCAACGATAAGATCGCTGCCGCCGAATCGGCAAAGGCTGCGGCCGAGTTGCAGCTTGAGCAAGAAAAGTCCGCCAACCAAGCGAACTTGGATCGGCGCCTGAGCGAGGCGCGCGAGGCAATGGAAAAAGCGAAGGACGACGCCGTGAACGCGGAGCGGGCGAAGTCGTTCGAAGAAAACGCCAAGATCAAAGAGGCCTTGCAGAAGGCAACTCGTCAGCTCGAACACATGTCGTCCTACGAGCTGGGTGAGGGCGCCGAGCTCGACCTGTACGAGGAGCTGAAGGCGTTCTTCGAAGACGACAACATCAAGCGCGTCGAGAAGGGGACACCGGGTGCAGACATCGTTCACGAGGTGATCCACAACGGCATCTCGTGCGGGAAGATCGTCTACGACTCTAAGAACCACAAGGCTTGGCGAAACGACTTCGTCTCAAAACTGAGGAGTGATCAAATCGCCGAAGGCGCGGACCACGCGATCCTCTCCACGAGCGCTTTCCCCTCGGGGAAGCGGCAGGTGCACAACGTCGACGGCGTCATCGTTGCCAACCCGGCGCGAGCCACTGCACTGGCCGAGATCCTTCGCCGGCTCATAGTGCGTCTGCACGAACAACGTATCAGCAACGAGAAACGCGACGAAAAGATGGCTGAGCTCTACGCCTACGTGACCTCCGAACCGTGCTCGCAGTTGCTCAGCTCTGTAGAGACGCTGGCCGAGAGCTTGCTAGCTCTGGAGGTGGAAGAAAAGAAGGCACACGACAAGACCTGGAGGAAGCGCGGCACCATCCTGAACAAAGTTCTGAAGGCCAAGGGTGATCTGTGCTTCTCCCTTGACAAGATCATCGGCACGGCAGAAGCCGAGGACGCTGAATGAGTCAGACACCGTCGAGTAGTCCAAAGGGCCGCGTCATCGGACTGCAAGAGCGGCGCCTTGGGCGCACCGTGCTTCGGACATACCGCAACAAGCTCGACATCGACGATGTGGTTCCGAACGAACGCCAGCCTCGCCTTGGTCCGAAGGAAGACGAGGAGCTCCAGCGGCAGATCGAGGCAAACGAGGGAATCTTTGAGCCGCTGCTTGTCGAGCCGCACCCCGACCTTCCTGGCAAGTTTCGGATCATTGATGGCGACCGGCGATGGACAAACTCGGTTGCCCTGGTTCGCCGGGGCAAGCCTGAGTTCCGTATGGTGCCCGTAGAGGTCACCGACCGCACGCTGTCCGACGAAGAGCGCTTGCGCGTCTGGATCTACATCCATCGGCAGCGCAAGGAGTGGGATGCGAAAGAAAAGGAGATGGTGGCTTACCGGCTTGTTGAGCTCGTCGGGCGAGCGAGCGCCGCCAACATCCTGGGCATCACTGTGCGGGAGCTCGACAACCTTGTGCAGGTGTTCGAGCTGTCAGAGCGATTCCGAAATGTCCGTGATCCGGCGGCCGCCTTGACCTGGGCTCGCGAGCTGATGGGCGTCAGCAAGAAGCTCCTTACCCCTTCAGTCAAGGACGCCGTAGTAGCGAAGGTCGAGCAGAGGCGAATCACCAACTCGAAGGATTTGCGCAAGCTCAGGTCGATCCTGCGGGACCCAGTCGCCCGCGACCATTTTCTGAAGGCCGAGGGCGACATCGACTCTGCGATGTTGCGGTTGGGAGGCGACGCCAAGAAACCCCAGGCGGGGTTAGCTGGCGAGCTCGACCGTGCCGTCGCTGCAATGAAGCGCGTGCCGTGGACGGCGCTCGACGAGTTACGCGGCGACGAGGACCTTCTGAAAAGTATCGACGAAGCCGAGGCGTTGCTTAAGTCGCTTCGGCGCACGTTGTCTTAAGAAGGGACGTGAAGCGTGTGCGCGCCGAGTCAGCCACGCCGGCGCGGCGGCGGCGTCGGTCTACTTGTCGGTCCAGCGTCGACTTTTGTCGCACCAATGTCGAGCCTGCGCTGCAGCTTCTTGGCGAGCTTGTCCCAATGCGAAGGATTGCGCACAAACGCGAACATCGTCGTTTCCCCAGGCTCGGTGTGCATGTCCGAAACTAGCTCGAGAGCCCGCGTCGACTGGAGTTCCCATTCCTTCTCAAACGCGGCACTGTCGGTCAGCAGCTCCTGGCCCCGTGCCGGGCTCACGTTGCGCAGTGCGACGCCGATCAGAGCCAGGGTGTGAAATCACAGACGGCGGTGAAACCGGTTGTCCAGGTTCTGCTTGGCGAGCTGCTTGGTCCGCTCGTCCAGCTCGGAGTAGAGCGCTATCGCGAGTACGGCTTGCCTGAATGTCTCAGGTGACCAGACCTCCACAAGCTCGCCGTTCTCGCCGAACGCCTTCTCATATTCGCCCCCGTCCTCATCTAGCGTGCAAAGGCCCCTCGGCTTGGCGTGAATGAGCGTCGGCTCGTAGAGAAAGGCGTAACGGATCTTGGCGAGGTCCTCTAGCCGCACCACCGTCGCACCCGGGACACGTTGAACGTGCGTTTCGGTACGTAGCGTATCCTCGGGATGTGGGGCTTGGACGCGTAGCGTTCGAATTCGGCCGCGAGCCTTGCCTGAATGGGGTCGTTGGCACGAAAGTCCGAGACCTTGATCACGTTCTGGGTGTTGTTGAACTGAATAATGTCGCGGTTGAAACCCTTCTCCGACTTGACGTCCAAACCTTTGGTCAGTCGGAAGAGAACCTCGAGGTCCCCCTTGGGGTCCGAGCGAGCGAGTGTTCCCAACGTCTGGGCGCCGTTGATGATCTGGAAACCTTGAGCGACGACCTGGCCCGACTTCTCGTCAACGCTGCTCGCGTCGCCCGTCGCGTCCACCAGGTTCCTGATTGGCATCGTCCTCGATGCGTTGTTGGTCAGCGGGGACTAGCGGGCTCGCGCTACGCGAGGCTCGCCGCCACGGCGCGCACACTCAATGTCGCGATACCGAGCTGTTTCGAAGCGAGGCTGGTCACCGTGATCTCGAGTTGATCGCCGGGGATCAGCGGGCCGACACCGGCTGGTGTTCCGGTGGCGAGCAGGTCACCGGGCTCGAGTGTCATGATACGGCTCGCCAGCGCCAGCAGTGTCGGCACGTCGAAGAGCATGTCCGCGGTGCGACCGTCTTGCCTGAGCTTGCCGGCAACGCGACACATGATACGCAGCTGCCTGGGATCGAGGTCGGTGACAATCTCGGGGCCGACGGGGCAAAATGTATCAAAGCCCTTGCTGCGCGTGGCTTCGCCGTCACGGCGTTGCAGGTCGCGAGCAGTCACGTCGGCCACGCACGTGTAGCCGAAGACGTGCTCCAGTGCGCGTTCGGGCGAGACGAGCCGCGCCCGCGAGCCAATTACCACGCCCAGCTCGGCCTCGTGCTCGACGTGCTCGCTGTCAGGCGGCAACACCACGACGTCGCCCGGGCCTGCGAGCGATGACGGTGGCTTCAGGAAGAAGATCGGCTCGTTCGGAGCTGTTTTTCCCGCCTCACGCGCGTGGCAAGCGTAGTTCCAACCGACGCAAACGATCTTGGTCGGACGGACGGGACACAACGCGCGCACTTCCGCCAGCTGTCGAATCTCCCCCGTTGCCCGACCGCCCAGCCAAGGCGCGGCGTCGAGCCGGCGCACGCGAGCTGACTCGATGATGCCGAAGAAGTCGTGTCCATCGACTGACTGAAATCGACCGTAGCGTATCGGCATGGGTTTCCTGCTCGCTGCTTGTTCGAGTGAATGGTTTCGAAAACGAGCCTCGCGCTGCGCGCCTCGACATCACCCGCCAGCGTGAAGCTGGCCTCAGCTTATGCGCAGTCACTCGCTGCGATCGTCCCATGCTTGCAACCTGCCGTTGCAATTCACCCGGTGGACGCACGGCGAACCAAGCGTCTATGCTGCGCCACGGTGATTGAGGGTGTTCGGTGCACCGATGCATCGAAACTGTGTCACGTCCATTTTCAAAAGGGGTTCTCACATGACATCCCAGATCATGCTTCGCGCGGCCGTGTCGCAGCAGAGCGCGCCAGCCGTTCGAGAATCGACGAAGCAAGTGGAGCCGGCAAGCGTTGGAGAGATCCTGTTGGAGGCGGCAAGACGCTCGCGCGGTGGCCTCGTGTACGGCTCGGAGGACGGTCTGGTCGGCGAGTTTCAAGCCTATTCTGCGCTCGTCGTGCAAGTGCGCCGCGTGCTGGGCGGACTCCGTAGCAAGGGCATGCAGCCGCGCGATCGCGTGGCGCTTGCTCTCGATCGCCCACGTGAGCTGGTGCCGGTGCTGTGGGCCTGCATCTTGGGCGGATTCATTCCTTGCGTGGTGCCGAACGTGGCGAGTGACCCGGGTCGGCGCAGCGCGCAGCGCGAGAACTTGGATGCCTTGTTGCAGCATCCACTCTTCGTAACTGCCACGGCAGAGGCCGACGAACGTAGCGTCAGCTTCCGCGAGCTCGATGACGGACCTTCGGTGACTGCCTTCCACGTCCCGTCCAAGGACGACGTGGCGCTACTGGTGTTGACGTCGGGCTCGACCGGCATCGCCAAGGCCGTCATGCTCACGCACTCGAACTTGCTCGCGTCGATGCAGGCGAAGATCGAGGCCCACGGCCTGACGCAGCTGGACGTTTCGCTCAATTGGGTCTCTTTCGATCACGTCGCGGCGCTGCTCGAATGTCATCTGCTGCCCCTGTACGTGGGAGCGACGCAGCTCCACGTGTCACCGCAACTGGTACTGAGCGACCCGTTGAACTTTCTGGAGTTGATCTCCGAGCACGGCGTCACCATGACGTTTACGCCGAACTTTCTGCTCGGCCAGATCAACAAGGCCTACCGCGACGAAAAACCCGGTCGTAAGCTGAAGCTTTCGAAGCTTCGCCAGATCATCTGCGGCGGCGAAGCGATCGTGACGACGACGGCTCGGGCGTTCTTGGAAACCTTTGCGCCGTTTGGCTTGGCCGGCGACGCGCTTTGGCCGGCGTTCGGCATGACCGAGACCTGCGCCGGCAGCGTCTATTCACGCGAGTTTCCAGGCTTCGATGGCGAGCAGCCGTTTGCCTCGCTGGGCTGGCCCGTGCGCGGCCTATCGATGCGCGTGGTGGATGATCGCGACCTCGAGCTGCCCGAGGGAGACGTCGGCGAGCTGCAGGTGCGTGGACCGATGGTGTTCGCAGGGTACTACCGCAATCCGGAGGCCACCGCGAAGGCGTTTACGGCCGATGGTTGGTTCAGGACGGGTGACCGCGCTTCGCTGAGTCGGGGCCGCCTGTCTCTGGCGGGACGCAGCAAAGACAGCATCATCGTGAACGGCGTCAACTACTTCTCGCACGATATCGAGTCGCTGCTCGAGCGCGTGCCCGGCGTGGCCGGCTCCTTCGTTGCGGCGTTCCCGACGCGCGCTCCAGGCAGCGATACCGAAGGTCTGGCTATCGTCTTTGCTTCGACGTTTTCGCCTGAAGATCGGGCTCAGCTGTCCAAGACCGTCAGCGCCATTCGCGACGTCGTGGTCGCACATTGGGGGTTTCGGCCGACGGTGACGCTGTGCCTGCCGGCCAGTGAAATTCCCAAGACGAGCCTGGGTAAGATCCAGCGCGCGGAGCTGCGGCGGCGACTCGAGTCCGGTGGGCTCTCGAGGCACGAGCGCGAGTTGGTAGACGCCGTTCGCGAGCAGCGCGCGGAATGGGCCCGTCCCGAGGGCGAGCACGAGCGCGCCGTCGCCGCCATCTTTGCCGGCATCGTGGGCGTGAGCGAGGCCGAAGTCGACGCCACGGCCAGTTTCTTCGAGCTCGGTGGCACCTCTATCGAGATCCTGCGCTTGCAGCGCGCGCTACAAGCTCGCTTCGCGGGGGCCCGCGTATCGCTGTCGGTCATCATGAGCGGACCCACGGTGCGAGAGCTCGCGCGAAGAGTAGCCGCACCGGGAGGTCGTCCCTACAACCCGCTAGTGCCGCTGCAGCGTACGGGCTCTGGCACGCCGCTCTTTTGCGTGCACCCCGGCGTGGGAGAAGTGCTCGTCTTCGTCAACCTGGCCAAGCAGCTCGTCGGCGAACGGCCGCTCTATGCGCTGCGCGCGCGTGGCTTTGGCGAGACCGAGACTCCGTTCGACAGCTTCGACGAAATGTTGAGGAGCTACGTCGCTGCAATCCGCTCGGTCCAGCCGCACGGGCCCTACACCATTTTGGGCTACTCGTTCGGAGGCGTCGTTGCTTTCGAGCTGGGCAAGGCACTCGAGCGCGAAGGCGAGCAGGTCTCGTTCCTGGGCGTCATCAACGCGCCACCGCACATCCGTAGCAGTCGCGAGTCGATCGACTTCGTGTACACGGCCGCGAACCTGGCCTACTTGCTGTCGTTGGTCTCGCTGGAGCGCTCGCAACAGCTGACCCGCGAGCTGCGCGAGAGCGGTGCCGATGAGCAGCAGACGCTGCAGCGCCTGTTCGAGCTCGCGCTGCCCAAGCGCCTCGCCGAGCTCGATCTGGATCTGCCGGGCCTAGCGCGCTGGGCCAACGTGGCCTACTCGCTGGTCAAGCTCGGGCGCAGCTACGAGCCTCGCGGCACGGTGGAACGCGTGCGCGTGTTTTATGCGACACCGCCTGTCCGCTACGTCGACATGCCCAAGTCGGTCTGGCTCGAAGAAAAGCTGGCTCCTTGGGGCGGCTTTTCACGCCAGCCCGCGCGCTTCATCGACGTGCCCGGTGAGCACCAAACGGCGTTGGGCGAGCACGTCGCCGAGTTTCTGGTCGCGTTGCGCCGCGAGCTCGAGGCGTAGCAGGCCTAGAGCGGGAGCATTGGGAGAAGCAACCATGGGTAAGTATCGCAATATTTGTAGCACTCTGGCTTGGCCAGGGTTGGTCTGGGTCGTTGTGGGGCTCAGCGGGTGCCTGGGAGCCGAGGCGCTCGAGCCGCCCGACGAGCAAGCTGGAGCCGCGGTCGCGAGCGCCTTGTCACGGGGGGACCAAGGCTGTGAGCCGGGTCTGGGAGCGCATTTACCGGGCATCGGTGATGACGAGTTCGAGCGCGCGCGCACCGAGTTTGCTCGCGTTACCACGCCCGATGACGGGCTCGGTCCGATCTTCAACGAGCGTTCGTGCGGCAACTGTCACAAGTTACCCATTCCGGGCGGTGCCGGCGACGAAACGGCCGAGCGCTTTGGAAGCTTCCGCGACGACAATACGTTCGATTCGTTGTCGCGCGAAGGCGGGCCGCTCTTGCACACGCTGACGCTGGGCGAGTGGGTGAACAAGGACGGCCACACTTGCCAAGTGCCAACCGAGCAGGTTCCCGCAGACGCGACAGTGACTACCGATCGCCTACCGCCCGCGTTGTTCGGCGTCGGGCTGCTCAATACCATCCCCGACTCGTTCTTCGACGACCTGGCAGCCGCCGAGCCGGAGGCGGTGCGCGGCATGGTCAACCGTGTTCACATCGCGCTGCCCGACGTCGAAGATCCGACCCAGCAGGTCGGCGGGACCCGCGTGGGGCGCTTGACCTGGAAGAGCGCCACCGTGGGCGTCACCGAGTTCGCCGCAGCCGCCTTTCGCCAAGAGGTCGGGATCTCTACGCAGCACTGCGTCGCGGGCCAATCGATCACGACGTGGGCAACTGATCCAGCGCCCAACGCCGTGCCGGTTGCGCTCGAATGCCAAGACAATCGGCCGGGCACGGACTTCGAGGTCGGAAGCTGCGCTGGCAATCGCACGGAGATCGAGCCGCACGCGCGGCAATTCGAGCGCTACATGACCTTTCTGGCACCGGCACCGCGCCCCGCCTGGGCCAAGCTGCCGGTCGTACGCCAGGGTGGAGAGCTTTTCGACCGCGTCGGCTGCAGCGGGTGCCACACGCGCCGGGCATTCGTCACGCCACCCCAGCCGTTCAACGGCTTGCCCGGCAACTACGAGTTTTATCCGCATTCGGACTACCTCCTGCACGACGTCGGCGACCTCGGCGATCACATCGGGCAAAACGGGGAGACCGCCGAAAAGGTGCACCTGATGAAGACGGCGCCGCTTTGGGGCGTGCGGCTGCGTCCCAAGCTGCTGCACGACGGGCGCGCGACCGACGTGGCCAGTGCCATTCGCTGGCACGGTGGGCAAGCCGAGCCAGCGGCGCGGGCGTTCGACGAGCTCCCCGTGGGCGCGCAGCTCAAGCTCCTCGCCTACGTCCTCAGCCTCTGAGTCGAGATAGCGATGACGACGACGGCGACCGTTGGGGTCGACTCGACAGCACCGGCCAATACGCTGGTGCTCTTCATCTCGGCGGCCGCCGTCGTGCTCGCCAGTCACGCCCTGTCGGTAGGGCCTTGGCTGCTCCGCGGCGTCCTGCTCTTCGGCGGGATCTCGGGCGTGCTGGCCGCAACCACACCCTACTGGCTGCACAAGAGCTCGTCGCGCATCGCGCTCGCCACGCTGGGTGTCGTATTGGCGGCGGCGCTGCTGTGGCGGATACCCATCCAGGCCTATGCCGGCGTCACGCGCTACCAGTCGACGATCGAGCTTTTGGTAGGTGTGAGCTTGCTGCGCAAGGTCTCGCTGCGCGCGCATTTCGACGCCTGGCTGGCGGAGCGCGCGGGACGCGTTCAGCCGCCGCTGCGGGCCTCGCTGCTGTGCGTGCTCTCTTGTCTGCTGGCGGCGCCGCTCAGCGTCGGAGCGGTCGCGATCCTTTGCGGGTCGCTCACCAACGTCGTGAAGTCCAAGACGACGTTGGCTGTCGTCTCGATGCGCAGCATGGGTGCCACGATGTTCGTGCTACCCACGACGGCGGGCGCCGCCATCGTCAGCGCGTCCTTACCAGCGCTCGAGCGCCGCGAGCTCTTGCGCCTCGGCGCGCCGCTAGCCGTCGCCGTGCTCCTGAGCTGCAGTGTACGCCGTGTGGAGCTGTCGGTCGCCCCACGCGCGCCTGACGAGGGTGAGCGCGCCTCGTTGTGGCCGCTCGGCCTATTTTGGGTGCTGGTGGCGCTGTTGATGACCGTGACGCCCCTGCACGGCGCGACCGCGATCGCGCTGGCGGCGTGCGCCACGTTCGTGGTGGACGCCGCGTATCAGCGGCGCACCCGCGAGCAGGTCAGAAGCGACGTCAGGCACGCATTGAGCGGGGTGACCGCGGAGCTCGTGCTGCTGTTCGCGTGCGGCATTCTCACTGGGTTTCTAGCGTGTGCGCCCCTGCCGGAGGGCTTGAAAGCGGCGCTGCACCACTGGGTCGCGACGCCGGCCGCAGCGGCGGGCCTGGTGCTCTTCGTGCTGCCGTTGTTTTCGCTTTTCGGGGCTCACCCGGTGGTGCTCTTCAGCCTGACGTTTCCGCTGTTGGAACGGCGTGTCTTGGGCGGCGGCGCGCGCGAATACTTGGTCTGGGCGACGATGTTCGCGTTGGCGCAGCTGGTCTCGCCCACCTCGACCAGCGCGCGGCTCGCGGCCGGTAGCTTGGGCTTGAGCTCACGGCGTGTGAGCTGGGGAACGCATGCGCGCTTTGCGACGGCGTTGGCGTCGGCGGTTTGGCTGTACGTGGTGTGGGTCTGATCGATGCTCAGCTACCGTCCGCATCGCCCTTGGCCAACCAATCGATGGCCATGCGCACCCGTTGGGGCAACAGCCGGCGCGTGGGATACACCACGTAGAGATCGAGCGGCTCCGGCTCGCCAAAGTCTGCGCACAGGCGCACGAGCCCTTGGGCTTCTTGCCCGACGCTGTCGAGCGGCAACAGCGTGATGCCGACGCCGTGTCGCGCTGCGTCGGCCGTCCCGCGCGGGTCGTTGACGGTGAAGCGCACGCGAGGCGTCACCTCGACCAGCTCGCCCGAGCTGCTGCGAAAGCGCCACACGGCCGACGACCGCAAGGCCACGCAGGGCTCGCTCTGCAGCTGCTCGAGGCTGACTCGAGCAGCCCCGCCGAGGTTCGTCGTCACGAAGTTTTGCGCCGCAAACAGGCCGAATTTACCCTGCCACAGGCGCCGCGCGACGAAGTCCGGATGCAGGTAGGGGCCGACTCGCACGCCGAAGTCGAAGCCATCTTGCAGCAAGTCCCGAATCGCGTTGGTCGCGTCGAGCTCCACCGTGATGCTCGGGTGCGCTAGCGAAAACGCCGCCATCGAGCGCGCGACGCGCGTCGACCCCGTGTAGGCGGGAGCCGTGATGCGGACGACACCGCTCGGCTCCGGTAGCCGATCGACAGTCAGGGACAGCGCTTCCTCGATGCCGTCCAGATGAGGGGCGGCGTGGTCGAGCAGTTGGCGACCTTCGTCCGTGAGCACCACGCTGCGCGACGTTCGTCGCAGGAGCTGAACACCCAGGTCGTCCTCTAGACGTGCGACCGCGCGGCTGACGCTGCTGGTCGGCACGCCGAGGCGCCGCGACGCCGCGACGAAGCTGGCCTGCCGGGCGACGCACACGAACACCGACAGGTCGTCGAGCCCTCCCGTGCGTCGGGGCATCGTCCCAATCGTGGCATGCCCGATCCCGTTCTTAGCCAAGCTGACTTCCTACTGGACGCTTTACGATTGTTGCTCGGCTCGTTCTTCTCACTCGAACCGAGCGGGACGACCCATGAAGGAGGCGTAACATGCTAAGCGATGAAGACACGCTCAAAGCGAACAAGGCAGCGGTGCTGAGGTTCAACAAGGAGGTCATCGAGGCGGGTGACGAACGCAGCTTTCGCGACTTGATAGCTCCCCAATTCGTGAACCGGACGGCGGCGCCCGGCGCCTCCAACGGCTCGGAAGGCATGCTGCACACCTTCAACCGCGTCCTCAGGCCCGCGTTCCCAGACCTGAGCGTCGAGATCCACGAGCAAATTGCCGAGGGCGACAAGGTCACCACTCGAAAAACGATCCACGGTACCCACCGCGGGGAGCTCATGGGTATTCCCGCTACGAACAAGCGCATTTCGATCGACGTGATCGACATCGTACGGCTCGAGAATGGTCGGTACGTCGAGCATTGGGGCCTCAACACGCTGCCCGTGGTGCTCGCCTCGCTGCGTGAACCGAGTTAGCAACCCTCAACGCCCCGTCCGAGCGCAAAGTATCTCGCGCCGACGCACCAAGACAAGCGTCATTTCGGTGCGTCGGCCGAGCTACGCCGTTCATCCGAAGGCGAAACGCGAAGCGTTCGAGGCAGAATGCGACTTAGCGAGCGCGGCTTTGGATCTGCGACTACTGCAGCGCTGAGAAGTGCAGCGCGATGTCCTGCGCGACGGCGCTGTTGCCGGCGTTGGTCAGGTGGGGGCCACCGCCGGCGAAAGCCGCGCAGTCGTGGGCCTCGAATTGAGGAGCAACGAAGACGAGCCCCGGATGCTTGGCGGCGACGGCCGCCAGAGCGGCGTCGAGCTCCGGCGACATCGAGATGGTTTCGTTGGCGACGGGCGGCGTGGGGCACAGCTGGTTGTTGGGGCCGCGAATGACCGTCATCAGGTCGATGCGCTCGAGCGCGGAATACTTGGCGACGAGGTTGGCGACCGCGGCGTCGATCGGCTGCTCCCATTCGGGCTGGGTGGTGCAGCACGCCGGGTTCCAGCTCAGCACCACGAGCACGACGTGATCCGGATTGGTCGAGCCCGTCGCACAGGGCGACTCCGGCTGTTGATTCCAGAAGTCGCTGTTCGGGTTCGCCCACTCGGTGATGTAACCGTGCTCTCGCGCCTTGAGCTGCCAGCGCCCGTCGACGATGCCCGCGTCGCTTTCGAACCCGGCGGTGAACCATTCGCGCGCGAGCGTCATGCCGGTAACCTGGTTGCAGGTGAACGCGCCAGCGGTGCCGCCGCCACCCGCGCCGGCTACGCCCGCGGCCCCACCGCCGACGGCGCCTCCTTCTCCCGCGCTACCGCCCTTGCCTGCAGCGGCACCGCCCGGGCTCGTGCCCGCGCTCATCGAGCCGGCGGCGGTGCCGGCCGCGCCGCTCGGCACGCCGCCGCTACCCGCCGCGCCACCGCTCCCCGCCGCGCCCGGCATGCCAGCGCTGCCGGCTTGGCCGATGCCGGCCGCGCCGGTCGTTCCGGCGCCATGGGGCTGGGTGGGGCTGGTGCCGGAGCAGGCGGCAGGCCACGCGACCACCACGGCGAGACCCAGCCGAAAGAGCAGGTGAGAACCCATGCTCAATGGGTGCTCTTAGCCGCCCCATCTTGCTCGGAAATCTGCCGTGCGGTTTGCGAGCTCGATGGAAATTGGCATGCCTCGCACGGACGCTGGCCAAGCTGCCAAAGTCTCGTAAGCTCCAGCTCGGGAGGTCGTGATGGGTCTTATCTGCTTGTCCGAGTGTCCGTCGTGTCAGCGGCACGTGCGCTGCGGTGAACGCGCGTGCCCGTTCTGCGGCGCACGCGTGTCGTCCTCGCTGCGCGTGCTCGAGTATCGCTTACTCAATCGATTGGATCGAGCGCATGCCTTTTCGCTCGGGGCCGCGCTCACTGCCGCCGGTTTCGTCAGCGGCTGCGAAGGTCAGTCGGTCGCCGTGTACGGCGCGCCCTGCTACCCGCCCGAGTGCGTCGTTCCTCAGGGCGGCTCGGCGGGGCAGACCAACACCGGTGGCAACGCGGGAGGCGGCGCTGCGGCTGTCGGCGGTTCCGGCGGCGCTTCCGGTTCGATGTCTGCCGGTGGAGGCGGCACCGCGAGCCAGGGTGGGAACGCGGGCTTGAGCGGCGCTGACGGTGGCAACGCTGAGGGCGGCGCGTTCGAAGCAAGAGGTGCAGGTGGTGAAGGGGGCGGTGCCGGACAGCACGAGGCAGGCGGTGAAGGCGGCGGTGCCGGACAGCACGAGGCAGGCGGTGAAGGCGGGCAATTGCCCCAATAGGCACCTCGCTGAGTCCCGACCGACGCGGCCTCGCCAAGGGCCCGATGCGTGATGGCACGCGCTCGACGTTTTCGTGACTTTGCCTGTTGAGCCGCTCACCGAAAGGCTCCCGGCGCAGGTTCATGCGCCACTCGGGATTCAAGAGGGGTTAAGATGGCTGTGGGTCATGGTGTCGAGGCAAGGTCGGGCGAGAGTGTTGGTGCTGGCGTGCGGCGCCTCTCTCTTGATGTTGACGGGCCGGGCATCCGCGTTCTGTCGCATGACCGCTTGCGATCCGACGCAGGAGATGTGCCCTCGCGACGCAGCCACCGGCTGCTTGACGGTGGGCGAGCCACTTTCGTGGAGCAGCGATTGCGTCGACATTTACGTGCAAGGTGACGGTGCGCCGAGCCAGGGCATCACCTGGCAAGACGCGCAAGCGAGCTTGCAGCGGGCTTTCGACGCCTGGCTTCATACCGATTGTGGCGGCGCGCCACCGTCGCTTCAGGTCAACGTGCAGGGGCCCATCGGCTGCCACCAGGTCGAGTACAATTCGAAGGCTCACAACGCCAACATCTCGATGTTTCGCGAGCAAGATTGGCCCTATCCGGACGCGATCGACGCGATCGGCTCGACCAAACCGTCGTTCGCCTTGGACGGGCCAGGAGAAATTTGGGACGCCGACATCGAGCTCAACGCCTATGAATTCATGTTCAGCGTGGACGGCGTCAGCCCGGGTGAAGATCTCGACTCGGTGCTGACGCACGAAGTTGGCCATTGGTTGGGTCTGGATCACAGCCGGGACTCGAGCGCGACCATGTTCGCGAAGTACGGCGGCGGCACCGGACTTCGCACGCTCGCCGACGATGACGAAGCTGCGATCTGTGCGATCTACCCGCCCGGTCGCGCCGTAGCCACGCACAGCTGCGAGCCGCGGCACGGCTTCTCCGATCGGTGCGCGGCAGACCAACCGCCCGGCGAGGCGATCGATCCCGAACCGCAGACGATTGACGGAGCGTGCGCGTTTTCGGCTCGACGCGGTCCGGCCCCGCTGGGCGGCGTCGCACTGGTGTCGCTGCTCTTGCTCGGCTGGCGCAGACGGCGCCGCAGCGCCACTACGATCCGGAGGATCCCGAAACCGGACGCGACGTCGTCGCCACATAGCACGAGCTTGGGCATGTGAGGCCAACCGCGCTTCCATCGCGCGCAACATCCGTCGCCGCCGACGCCGCGCGCTCCATCAACTTGCCCGGGTGCGCAGCCTGGAGCGGACGCTCATGGATTGGGCTATCAGTGCCGGCGTCGGTCTCTGGTTGAAGTTTGCGCTCGCGCCGTGGGGCCTCCTCGCATCCGTTGGAGGCCTCGCAAGTTCAGCGGCCCTCAAGGGATACCAATACGCTCGCGGGAGCTCCCTCGCGGACGAGCTCGCTCTCCGCACCAACACGACAGCGAATTTCCGGCGTTTGGGCAGAACGGCAGCAGGCAAGCTCCTGCGACCTAGCTCGTTTCGCCAATCGCTGAGCTGACAATCGCAGGTCAGACGGCGCTTTGATTTTCAAAGTGCTCAGACGGCGCTGGGCTCCCAGAGCTCGATGCGGTTGCCCTCGGGGTCCATGACCCAGCCGAATTTGCCGTAAGACTCTTCCTGAACCTTCTCGTCTACGGCCGCGCCAGCGGCGCGGAGCTGCGCCAACATCGCGTGCAGATCTCTGACGCGAAAATTGAGCATGAAGGGCGCCGCGCTCGGCTCGAAGTACTTGGTGTCCGCGGGAAACAGCGACCAGACGATGCAGGGCGATGGATCACCCTGCGCCGTGAACATGATCTCGCCGTGCTCGTCCGCCGGGAAGCCCAATTTGTCGCGGTACCAGGCCTTGAGCCGGGCCGGATCCTTTGACTTGAAGAAGATGCCGCCCACTCCAATGACGCGCTCCATGGTGGCGAGCCTACTCCAGGTGCCGAGCACTTTGATTTTCAAAGTGGCGGCCGGGAGCGCGGCACGCTAACTGCATTTTCAAGAGGGATGACGCGGCACGTGAGGACGCCACCGTTTTTGGATGGCAGGGGCGACGAGGTAAACGGAAGCATTGCCGAGGCCGGCTACGCTCGACTCGGCGGCGTGGATCAGTTCGTGATGATGCGCGGGTTGAACCGCAGCAATCCACCACTGATCTTGCTCCATGGTGGGCCAGGTTTCTCCGAGACGGCGTTCTTTCGGTTCTACTGTGCGCCGCTCGAGCGATTCTTCACGCTCATCTATTGGGATCAGCGCGGCGCCGGAAAGTCAGCCCGCAGCGACGTAAAGCCAGAGACGTTGACGGTCGCGCAACTGCTCGCTGATCTCGCGGAGCTGGTTGACCTGACGTGCCGGCGTCTGGGCCACGAGCAGGTGACGCTGTTCGGGCATTCGTGGGGCTCGGCGCTGGGCGTGCTCTTCGCGGCGCGCGCCCCCGAGCGAGTGGCAGCTTACGTAGGTTGCGGGCAAATTGGCGATTGGGCGAAGGGCGAGAAGGAATTTTACGACTTCACCCTGGCAGAGGCGCGACGACGCGGACACGGCCGCGCGCTCCGCGAGCTCGAGAAGATGGGGCCGCCCCCGCATTCGGTCGAGCAGCTGCTGGCCGCGCGCACCTGGCTCTCGCGCTTCGAAGGCCGAATGAGCCCGGGCGCAATCTGGCAGGTCGTACGCGCCGTATTGGGAACGCCCGAAGCTTCGCTGTGGGAAGTGCCGCACACGATGCGCGCGCTCCACGCAACGCTTGCGGCAATGTGGCCAGAGGTAACGCGGCTCGACCTGAACCAGCTGGCTCCGGCCCTGGCCATGCCCGTATTTTTTCTGTTGGGGCGACACGACCATTGGGTGCCGTCGCACGTCAGTCAGGCCTATTTCGAGGCCTTGCAAGCGCCGTCGAAGCAGCTCGTGTGGTTCGAGCAATCCGGGCACGAGCCGTTCGTCGACGAGCCGGAGAAGCTCAACAGAACGATGATCGAGCTGGTGCGCCCGGTTTGCGTGGAGCGAGGGCTCAGCGCAGCACGTCGAGCAGGGCGCTGTAGGCCAGCCCGTGGGCTTCTGCTACCGGTGCGCAGGTGACGTGGCCCGCGAATGTGTTGACGCCGAGGGCCAGGGCGGCATCTTGACGGACCGCGCTGGCCAGTCCGAGCGACGCGATCTTGAGCGCGTAGTCTGCGGTGACGTTGGTCAGCGCCCACGTGCTGGTCTGTGCGACGGCGCCGGGCATGTTGGGGACGCAGTAGTGCACGACCCCGTGCACTTCGTAGGTTGGCTCGTCGTGCGTCGTGGGCCGGCACGTCTCGATGCATCCGCCTTGGTCGACCGCCACATCGACGATCACGCTGCCCGGGTCCATCGTGCGCACCAATTCTTCGGTCACCAGACGCGGCGCCACGGCCCCTGGTACGAGCACCGCACCGATCACGAGGTCGGCGCGCCGCACCGCCTCGGCAATGTTGTGCGAGTTCGAATACAGCGTCTCGATCGAGCTACCGAAGACGTCTTCGAGGTACTCCATGGTCTTGGCACGAACGTCGAACAGGGTGACCTGCGCGCCCATGCCGATGGCAATGGTGGCAGCGTTGCGACCCACCACCCCGCCACCGAGGATGACGACGCGCCCTCGCCGAGTACCCGGGACGCCTCCTAACAGCACGCCCTTTCCGCCGCGCTCTTTCTCCAAGCAACCGGCGCCGACCTGAGTCGCCATGCGACCCGCGACCTCGCTCATCGGTCGCAGCAACGGCAAGCGACCGTCCTGAGTTTGAATGGTTTCGTAAGCCACCGAAGTCACTTGCTTGCGGATCAGCTCGTGTGTGAGCGAGGGCTCCGCAGCCAAGTGCAAGTACGTATAGAGGATGAGACCCTCGCGGAGAAATCCGAATTCTGCCGCTTGCGGTTCTTTGACTTTGACGACGAGCTCGGCGGACCATGCATCGGCTGCCGTCGGCACGATGCGCGCGCCCGCGTCCACGTAGTTGTGGTCCTTGATGCCGCTACCCTCACCGGCGCCCTGCTCGACCAGGACTTCGTGGCCGTGCTTGGTGAGCTCCCGTACGCCGGCCGGAGTCATGCCGACGCGGTATTCGCGAATCTTGGTTTCTTTGGGGACGCCGACTCTCATGACTCTCGAGATCACCCTACTCGGGGCGGCGTCGCAAGGTTCGCTTCTTTGGCAACGTTTTCGTCGCGGTTGTCGCGGGCGGCGTGACGACGCTGATCGTGCCGGAGCGAGGGGTCCGACGTTGCAGCGGACGCAGCGAGCTCCGACCACGGTTCAATAACAACTCTTACCGTCGACGCGAATAACTCACACAAGTGACTGACTCTCACCTCCGCAATCACTCCTTGCGTTGACGCGGATTTCCACCCAACACTGCGCACCAACCCGAAGCGTATGCCGGTATTGGTCGAAGATCGCGCGCTCCTCGAAGCATTTCGAGCGGGTGACAAACGCGCCTTACAACGCGTCTACGAATTCTATTTCGATGACGTGTATCGACTCGCCGCGCTCGGCTTCGTGAACAGCGACGGCAAGCGCATCGGCCGCATCGAGCGGGAGGCGGATCGGCTCGATTTTCTGCAAGACGTGTTCGTGCGTGCTTTTTCCAAACAAGCGCGCGAAAGCTACGATGGTCTCCGGCCCTACCGCCCGTTCTTGCTGCGCATCGCGCGCAATTTGCGGGTCGATCGCGCGCGCCAACAAAATCGCGATCCGTCGGCGTCGCCGCGCCTGGTCGACGACGCGCTGCACATCGACGAGCTGATCGACCAGAACCTCACGCTGCCGAGCCCGCACGACGCCGAGGCCGACGCCACCTGGCAACGCCTGCTGCACGAGACAGCGAGCATCGTCAGCGAGCTAGAGCAAGACCTGCAACAGCTCGCGCAGCTGCGCTTCGTCGAAGAGCTGTCTCAGGCCGATACGGCCGCAAAGCTGGGCACGACGCGGCGGCGGGTCCGAACCCTGGAGGGGCGGCTGATGCGCTCCGTGAGGCGCGGCCTGTCACGGCTTGGCCTGAGCCCGGAGAAAAAGTGACCCGCGACCGTCACTCGAGCGTAGTTACGGGTGTGAATCCGCCCCCCGACGACCGCACGATCGCTCGGCTGCTGTCGAGGAAGAACCTGCCCTCCGTGCTGGAGAAGGAGGCCATTTTCGAGCGGATCCACGAGCGCGTGCTGGCCGAAGCCGCGCCCCAGGGTGCTGGCCGCCCCGCGCGCTTCGTGTGGGTATGGGCTCTGGGCCTCGCCGTTGCGGCCGCCATCGCGCTGGTGTGGCAGGGGCGTGAGCCCGCTCCGGAGCTCGCCGCCCGAGGCGACGGCGACGCCAACGGGGTCGCGCTCGAGCTGTCGTGCGGCCGTGCTGCCACACCGTGCCGAGCTGCCGGGTCCCTCGCTTTCGAGCTCGGGCCAGCGCCGTCCACGCTCTATTTCGCCGCATTCGCCCGGCGGACAGACGGCACCATCATCTGGTACTTCCCCGAGTCCGGAGCAGGCGCGGTGGGGCTGAAGGTGAGCGCAGCCGCAGCGCCGCGCGTGCTCGAGCGCTCGGTCACGTTCGGCCCCGAGCACACCGCCGGCCAGTACGAGCTCTTCGCTCTCCTCTCCAAACAGCCACTCACTCGCGCTCAGCTCAAGGCAGCGCTCGGGCCAGATCTGAGCGGCGGTCCCGAGCTGCGGGTGCTGCGCCGTAGCTTCGAGGTGGCGCCTTGATGCAGCGTCGGCGCTGGGCCCCGGTCTTTCGCGCGACCGTCGGGTTCGTACTCGCCCTTATTTTTGGGGTGGTGCCGGCGCTGGCGCACGCCGAACCGGCGACTTTTACGATCAGTATCGGCAACAACGCGCCGCCCAGCAGCGAAGCCCGCGCGGGCGAGCTGCGCTACGCCGACGACGACGCCGTGCGCTACGCGGACCTGTTCGCGCGGCTCGGCCCCGTCTGGCTGCTGAGCAAGCTCGACGCGAAGACCGCGCGCCGCCACCCGAGCTGGCAAAGCAAGAGCCAGGCTCCCACGCTCGCCCACCTGCGCCAAGCCGTGAAGCAGGTCGCGGCACAAGTCGCGCAGGCCAAAAAGCGCGGAGAAACGGCACAAGTGCTGCTCACCTTCAGCGGCCACGGCGCGCTCTCCGAGCGGGGCGAATACTTCCTTTCGCTCAGCGACGGCCAGCTCACGCGCGCCATGCTCTACGACGAGGTGCTGGAGCCGCTGCGCCAGGCGCGCGTGCACCTGATCGTCGACGCCTGCCACGCCGGCGGGGTCGTCGGCGTGCGCGGCGCCTTCGACCATGAGGTCGACGCGAAAACCCAAGCCGTCAACGGCGATGATCGGCAAGCGCTGGTCGGACGCTACAGCCTCGAGCGTTTCCCCAACGTGGGCGCGCTGATCGCCTCCACACCTGGGCAAGAAGCGCACGAGTGGTCACGCATCGAAGCCGGTGTCTTCACGTACGAAGTGACGTCCGCGCTGCTCGGCGCCGCCGACCTGAACCGCGATTTGCGCATCGAGTACGGCGAGGTCGCGGCCTTCGTCGCCACCGCCAACCAATCGCTCGAAGATCCGGACGCCGCCCCGCAGCTGCTGGCGCGCGCCCCCCGCGACGGCGCGCTCTTGCTCGATCTCACGCAGCTGAGCCAGTCGCTGGTCCTCACCGGCCGCGCCGACAAGCTCGGCCGCTTCTACATCGAGCTAGGCGACGGGCAGCGCTGGCTGGAGGCGCACGTGCCGCCGAACGCCCGCGTCACCCTGGCGTTGCCGCTGCGCGGCGGCAGCTTCGTGCGCGCGGGCGGCATGGAGGCCGAAATCCCGCTCACCCCGGGCGGCGTGGTACGCATCGAAAGCCTGCATTTCGTGCCGAATCAGCTGGCGGCGCGCGGCAGCGTGGCGCGCGCGCTGGAGCGCGATCTGTTCGCCTCCCCCTTCGATCGCGATAACTACCGGCGCTTCGCCGCACAAAGCGACTTGCCCCCAGTCGCCTTCGGCGCACCGCGCCCGCTGCCGCCGCGCTTCACGCTCGTGCCCGACGCGCCCCGGCGCAACAAGGCCCTCCCCATCGCGCTCACGACCGGCGCCGGTGCCGCCGCCATCACGGCCGCGATCAGCGGCTACTTGAGCTACAACGCCTATCAACAATTTCACGCTGAAGATCGGCAGCGTCAGGCCACGGAGCTGCGTAGCGACGTCGTCACGTACCGCAACGTTGCGCTGGCATCGACGGCAGTCGCGCTCGCGGCCGGCGCGGGCGCCTACTTCACCTGGTAAGAGCGAGGCTCGCTCGGTGCCTCGGCGAGCCCGAGCTTCATGCCCTCGCTGCGCCCGTGTATGTGCCGTGGGCCGCGCGAACGAAGGCGTCACGCAACCAGCGGTGCGCCGGATCGTGATCGCGTCGGGAATGCCAGATCAAGCAGTGGTCGAAGCCGGCCAGCGCCAGGGGCGGCTTGCACAGCACGATCGGGAAATTCAAGGACAAGAGCCGAAGTAACCGCGCCGGCGCGGTGCTGATCAAGTCGCTCTCCGCGATCACGAACGGAGCCACCAAGAAGCTCGAAACAGTGAGCACCACACGCCGCGAGAGCCCGCGCTTTTCGAGCTCGGTATCGACGATGCTGCCGGACGTACCGCCGGGCGCGACGAGCAAGTGGCCGAGCTCCAAGTAGCGCTTGAGCGTGAGGCTCTTGCCTCCCGCCAGCAGCGGGTGCCCCTTGCGCAGCATGCACATGAACGAATCACGCCCCAAGAGCCGTTGCGAGAACGACGACGGGTACGCCCTCTTGGGTGACGTGGCCAGGTCGAAGTTGCCGCTTTCGACCTCCTCCACTGGGTTCGGGTGCGCGACGGCCTTCACGTCGAGGCCCGGCGCTTCGTGCTGCAGAATGTTGAGCAGCCGCGGCAGCACCAGCGCCTGCGTGTAGTCATCGACCACGATGCGAAACTGGGCGCGGGCCAGCTTCGGCTCGAACGGCGCTGGGCCCTGCACGCTGGCTGCCAGCTCGTTCAACCCGCGCTCCAGCTGCGGCAATAGCGCCAGTGCGCGCGGCGTGGGCACGAGCTCACGCCCGCTGCGCACCAGCAGCGGATCTGCGTACAGCTCGCGCAAACGCGAGAGCGCGTGGCTCGCCGCCGATTGACTCAAACCCAGCTGCTGCGCGGCGCGCGTGACGTGACGTTCGCTGAGCAGCGCGCGCAGCACCACCAGCAGGTTCAGGTCGAGTCCGCTCAGTTTCAGCTCATGCATGTGGTGCATGATTATAGTGCCGACTGTGCATTAGACTAATAGCTCCAACGGCCCCATGCTCTCTTCCGCCAAGAGGCAGAAAGCACGGAGAAAAGCCATGTACGTCGTCGCTGGAGCTAGCGGAAACACTGGGAAAATCGTCGCCAAGCGGCTGCTTGCGGCCGGCAAAAAAGTGCGCGCCATCGTGCGCCACCCCGACAAGGCCAAGGACCTGGCCGACCAGGGCGCCGAGCTGGTCAGCGCGGACCTGGGCGATCGCGGGGCCTTCGAAAAAGCCCTCACGGGCGCGACCGGTCTGTACCTGCTCTCGCCCCCCGACATGGGCGCCCAAGACTTCTTGAAGGAGCGCAGCGCGCTACTCACGTCGGTCGCGGCCGCCATCAAATCGGCGCGCGTGCCGCACACCGTCTTCTTGTCGTCGATCGGCGGACACCAGGCGAGCGGCACCGGCATCATCCTCACGACGCACGCAGGCGAAACGGCGCTGCGCGACGCCGGCGTCGGCTTCACGGCGCTGCGGGCCGCCTACTTCGTCGAAAATTGGGGTTCGGTGATCCCGGTGGCCAAGCAAGACGGCGTACTGCCGAGCTTCTTGCCGGGTAACAAGGTCATGCCCATGGTCTGCACCGTCGACATCGGCAACACCGCGGCGGATCTGCTGCTCGAAGGGAGCAGCGCGCCGCGCGTCGTGGAGCTTTCGGGGCCGCGCGATGTCTCGCCCGCCGAAGTTGCGCAAACCCTCGGCAAAATCCTGGAAAAGCCCGTGAGCCTGGTCGAGCCGCCACTCGACGCGGTCGTGCCCACCTTCACGGGCTTCGGCATCTCGGCCAACGTCGCCGGCCTCTTCCGCGACATGTACGCGGGCTTGGCGAGCGGCGCCGTCGCCTGGCAAGGCGGCTCCGCCGTCGCCCGCCGCGGCAAGATCAGCCTCGAAGAAACGCTGCGCGCCCTCGCTGGCTAACACGGCGACCGCCGGCGGCCCCGGTCACCGGTGTGCCGTCGGCCCTGCCTCGGGTCATCCCGTCCTGCTCGGTCGTTCCGAGTCCTGTCATTACACGGAGTCGGCGAAGGGCGGGACGGGAATCTTGTCTGTTCGAATGGCGGATCACCGTCCGACGACCGCGCGGGGCGCGCTCGAGCGAGGCCTCTCCGCAACTCATCGACCACAGGGCCAGCGAAGGCGTTCGCGCGCGGGAGAAACTTGGCGCAACCCACTCATTCGAGGTGAGGGCCAGGCACTTTGATTTTCAAAGTGACCGCCACCCGCCACCCGCGTGGCGGCCACGAGGCACGGCGCAGCACTTTGATTTTCAAAGTGACCGCCACCCTGCCATCCGCCACCCCGACCGTGGTGGCCACGAGGCACGGCGCAGCACTTTGATTTTCAAAGTGACCGCCACCCTGCCATCCGCCACCCCGACCGTGGTGGCCACGAGCCACGGCGCAGCACTTTGATTTTCAAAGTGACCGCCTCACCACCCCGACGTGGCGGCCACCGAGACAACGGCGCCGCACTTTGATTTTCAAAGTGACCGCC
>DASZTA010000012.1:0-254488 GCA_035548415.1 Polyangiaceae bacterium | reverse complement strand
GGGTGAGGGGGCGCAACCGGCGAAGCCGGTGCGGGGGCGGAAACGCCCCCACAAACAGGGCTAGAGCCAGCGCTGCGAAGCAGCGCAGCGGGGCGTAGCCCCGCCATAACCGGCTTCAGCCGGTTATGAGATGCGCTCTAGTCGCAATTGCGACAGTGGTTCCTCAACGATTTCGCAGCCCGCGCTGGATCAGAAGCGCTCGTCGCAATTGCGACTATCCAGGCCGAGTTGAGCAGTGGCCCAACGGGGCGCCGTTGCGCGTGGCGCGCATGGCGCGCGTGAACAAATCTTGTACCATCGCGCCCCCCATGGCGGCCGTCATCACGATCACGGACATCAAGACCTTCGTCGTTCAGCCGGTGCGCGAGCGGCTGGTGGTCGTCAAAATCGAAACGAGCGAGCCCGGTCTGTTCGGTCTCGGCTGCGCCACCTTCACGCAACGCGCGTTTGCGGTGCAGGCGATGCTCGATCGGCATCTCAAGGCGCTGCTCGTGGGGCGCGATGTTTCGCGCATCGAAGACATCTGGCAGACCGCGCGCGCCAACGGCTACTGGCGCAACGGTCCGGTTCTGAACAACGCGCTGTCCGGTGTCGATCAGGCGCTGTGGGATATCTTGGGCAAGCGCGCCGGGCTGCCGCTGTACATGCTGCTCGGCGGCAAGTGCCGCGAGGCTGTCGCGGCTTACACGCACGCCGACGGCACCAGCGTGGACGAAGTGCTCGACAACGTCGAAGCGATTCTGGCGCAGGGCTACCGCCACGTGCGCGTGCAGCTCCGCAACTACGGCGGCGGCAGGCCCGTGCAGCCAAGCCCGGAAGGCTCGCAACCCGGGGCGTACTACGACCCGCGCCACTACATGCGCGAGACGTTGAAGCTGCTGGAAGCAGCCAGAAAACGCCTGCCCGAGAGCGTGGAGCTCTTGCACGACGTGCACGAGCGCCTGGCCCCGAGCGACGCCGTCCAGTTCGCCAAAGACGTGGAGCAATTCAAGCTGTTCTTCTTGGAGGACGCGCTGCCGCCGGAGCAAATGGAGTGGCTGGCGCGCCTGCGCGGCATTTGCTCCACGCCGCTCGCACTCGGCGAGCTCTTCAACCATCCGTTCGAGTGGCAGCGCGTGATCGAGCAACGGCTGGTCGATTTCATCCGCATGCACGTGAGCCAGATGGGCGGCATCAGCCCGGCGCGCAACGTCGCGGCGACGGCGGCGCAATACGGCATTCGCACGGCCTGGCACGGCCCCGCCGACACTTCACCGGTCGGCCACATGGCAAACCTGCACCTCGAGCTCGCCAGTCCCAACTTCGGCATCCACGAGTGGTGCCGATTTCCGGATCACGTCTACGAAATCTTCCCCGGCATGCCGCGCGCCCGCGACGGCTACCTCTACCCCAACGACGCCCCCGGCCTCGGTATTCAATTCGACGAAGCCCTGGCCGCCAAGTATCCGCCGACGGATTACCTCGAAGAGTGGACGCAGGCGCGGCTGCCCGACGGCTCGCCGGCGCTGCCCTGAGCGTGCCGGTCGGTCCAGCTTCCGCTCGATGAACGCCACACCGCGCGGGCGCCAGTCGCTCAGAAACCCGCGGGAATTTCAGCCGTCAGGCAGGTGATGGTGTTGGGCGCGTCGGGGGTCGAGTCGAAGGCTCTTTGGGGCGCGTCGGCGCTGCCGGCGGCAAGGCCTTCGGTGTCGGACCAGGTCGGCTTCGTGCCGGGCTGCAGGCAATGTAGGCCGCTTTGAAAGAATCCGATCACGTAGGTGTGGCCGGCAACGCGAGCACCTGTCGCGTCGCCCAGCGCAGACGCAAAATCTTGGCCGGCGCGCGCCCCGAGCGTTTCGCACGTGCGAAACCAGAACAGTGCATCGGGTGTGAGTCGGTCACGGAGCGCGCGGTAGGCCGCGTGGTGCTCGTGGCCGGCTGCGAGCCAGTTGCGATCGAGCGACTCGGCGGCGATGAAGATGCGACCCCATTTGCCGTGCCCCCAAAATTGCAGCTGCGCGATCGGGCGCGAGGGCTCGTGTCGCGCGAGCCAGGCAAACGCCTCCTGAAAGCTGCTCGCGCCGTAGGCCGCATCTACGCGGCCCAGCGCGCGATACAGGTGCGTGCCGTATTGCCAACTATAGCCCAGCAAGCGCGGCTTTCGCGCGCGTTGCGTGGCGTCGTAGATGACCAGGCGCAGCCCCTCTGCCATGACGCGCCGTCAGTCCGTGGGTTTGCCGTCCATCAAGGCCAGCAGGCGCGGCACCAGGTTTTCGCGCACCGCCTTGTCGCCCTTGATTGAGCCTTCGATCCAACGACCGCTCGAGTGACCGTTGGAAGCGGGCACCGAGAAGAGCGGAATGTACTTGGAGGCGTAGCCGGCCGCCTTGAGCTCGGCACGATCGTGATCCGCGTCGAACTCGATGAACTTGGTGCCTGCCAGTGCGTCGTCGAGCTCGCCCGCCTCCAGCGCCCTGTGGAAGCGCTGACACGGCTCGCACCACGTCGCGCCCACGTACACGAGCACGCGCTGCCCGCTCGCGTCCGCCTCTTCTACGTGCTGCTGGACGAACTGCTCGAGCGGCACTTGCTCGCCTCGGTGCGCGAGCAGCGGCTTGGCCTTGCTGCGTGCCGCGGCCGCCACGGCTGCCCTCTCCGCCTTTGCCGGCTCCTTCTTGGCGCCGCCGCTGCAGGCAACCAACGCCAGAATCCCCAGGCACCCGCAGAGCCAAGAGCCACGCCAACGACGAACGGACATCGGTGTCAGCCTAGCATCGCGCCCTGGTCTGCGCCTTGCAAACGGGTGCGCTCATGCCTCGAGCTTGGCAACGACGTTTGGGCCTCACGGCGGCTATCATCGCGATGGGAATAAGCTATGCGGCTTGCGCGTGGTTGTGGGCGGCCCCGTACCGGGCATCGCACGACGTGCCGCAGGTCGTCTCGGCGCGCACACCCGCTGCACCGCTGGTGATTTCGGCGCCGAGCGCCGCGGCAATACCTCTGCCGACAGCGACACCAGCACCTGCCACCGCGCCGCTGGTGGCGAGCAAAGCGCGCACGCCGCCACTCAGTAACACCCGCAATTTCTTGGTCATCGGGCTCGATCGCCGACCCGACGGCAGCGGCCCCGCGCTCGCCGACACGCTGGTCGTGGTCGTGCTGGACGAAGCGAGCCAGCACGTCGGCCTCGTCAGCGTTCCGCGCGACCTCTATGTCGATATTCCCGAGGGCGGCACGGATCGCATCAACACGGTGTACCAGGTGGCACGCCGCAGCAAACGCGATCCGCTCGAGCTCTTGCGCCGTGTCGTCGAAGACACGCTCAAGTTGCCGCTCGAACACGCGCTGGCGCTCGACCTGGGCGTGTTCGAGCGCGCCGTCGACGCCGTCGGTGGCGTCGATGTGGAGGTACCGTGCGCGATTCGCGACAACTTCGTCGACACCCGTAGCGAGGGCGGCCGGCGCTTGCTCGATCTCGATCCAGGGCAGCGCCACCTCGACGGCGTGACGGCGGCCATGTACGTTCGCTCCCGGCACGGCCGTTCCGACTTTCACCGTGCGCGCCGGCAGCAAGCAGTACTGCTCGGCGTGCAGCACGCGCTCGCGGGGCTGGGCATGCTCAAGCTGCCCGAGCTCTGGGGTAGCTTCGAGGCGTCCGTCGAAACCGACATGCGCCGGATCGAGCTGCTGGGCCTCGCGCGGCGCGCGCTGGCCGTAAATCCTTCGCATTTGCACGGCCTGGTCATCGGCGCCGAGCAGGTACAGGGCGTGCGCACGCCGGACGGCAAGTCGGTGCTCATCCCCAGCTACGAAGCGATCGACGCCGCGCTCGTCAGGCTCTTCAGCCTGCCAAGCCCCGGTGTGCGACCCAAGCTTGCCGTCTGCGAGCCCAAAGACGCCGCGCTCGGCCCCTCTTGATTCTCCGCTACTGCTTGGGATGGTGAAAGGAAGCACACGGATCTTCGTCGGTGCCGCGCGGCGTGAACCATACGTAGTCGAACGGCCCCTCTTCGCTCGGCGCGGCGTAGCTAGACGGATCCGTCTGCCCGTGGCGTACCTCGCGCAGCGAGATGCTCACGACGGTACTGCCCGGCGCCGCAGCCGCCAGGTAGCGCGGCACCGCGCGATCGAGCCGCGCGTGACCGCCGCCCGCGATCAAGACGGCACCGTCCGTCGCTGCCACCGCGAGCATCGACTTGGCGAGCTGGGCGTCGCGCGCGCGTTGCGCCAGCGCCATGGACGGCAGTAGCTCTTCGGGCAACTGCCCACAATGCGACGCACGCAGCTCGTCCAGCAACGGGGCCTGCAGGGCCTCGGGAAAGGGCTGGTCGAGCCCCAACTCGTGCTCGCGCGCGCCTCCCAGCGCCGAAGCGCCCTGTTTGACGAGAGCTTTCACGTCTGCTTGGGCGAGATTGCCCGCGACGACTGCCAACTTACCGGCGAACGCAGCCTCGAAAATCGGCTGGTATTCGCTGAACGGCGGCCAGCTCGTCTTCTCCCAGCCCACCGCCGGGCCAAAGCCCGCGGCCGTCGCATTCGGAGTCGCCAGGTAACGATCGGCAAGGTCCTGCTGACTCGGCTCCAACATCTCGAGCACGAGCGCCGGATGCCGCCCCGCTCGCACCAACTGCTGCACGACCCGCGCTTGCAGTCGATGATGATCCGGATTGTCGTGCCGCTCCCCCAAGAGCACGAAGCGCGCCTTGGCGACTCGCTCCGCCAACACCGGCTCGGTGACGAAGGCTCCCGCACTCACGTCCCAAATCTTGCCGACGGGTACCTGCTCGCGATCGAGCTGTGTGAGCCACCGTTCGGCCGCTGATGTCGATGGGACAGCGCTCGACGTCGGTGCTCTCGGCGCCTCCGTGCCGCTCGCGCAGGCACACGGCAGACACGTCGCGAGGATGGCCATTTTCCACATGCGAGCCAGGCTATTAGCGCAAGCCTCGCACCGGGGCACCTTGGTGGCTCGACGCTGCGAAGAAGCCTGACTAAGTGCCTGGCATGAGCTTTCGTCGCGCCTTCCCGCTGTTCGCGCTCCTGACTTGCCTACCGACGAGCGGCTGCGCGTCGCCCACACCGCCGGCGCAAGAGCCCGCGCCGGGTGGCACCATCTTGCCACCGCCTACGGCGACGACGGCGAGCGCTGCGCCTAGCGCTTCCGAGAGCGCCGCTCCGCCAGCGGCACCACCACAGAAGATGTGCGGCGGCATCGCGGGCCTACAGTGCCCGGCCAAGCAGTACTGCTCCTTCGCACCCGAAGCGCATTGTGGCGCAGCGGACATGTCGGGCACTTGCGCGGCCGTCCCAGATATCTGCCCGCAAGTGGTGGACGAAGTGTGCGGCTGCGACGACAAGACCTACGGCAATGCTTGCATGGCGGCGCAAGCCGGCGTCTCCGTCGGCATGAAAGGCGCGTGTGCCAAGCCCGCAAGCGAAACGCTGGCCGAGGGCGCGCTGTGCGGCACCCGCGGCGTCGCGAAAGCGTGCGGGCCGGGCCTGTACTGCGCGTACAAGCCCGACTGCGGCAACACCGACGCAGGCGGCACGTGCACCAAGCAGCCACAAATGTGTACGAAGATCTACGCGCCGGTCTGCGGCTGCGACGGCAAAACCTACGGCAACGCCTGCAGCGCCGCCGCAGCCGGCATCAGTGTCGGCAGCAAAGGCACCTGCAAAAAGTAGCTAGGCGTGAGCACGCCCGCCTTGCTGCGCGAGGGCACCAAACGCTCCGGCCCCGAGCGCAGCCGTCTCAGCCCGGGACGCTCCCGGCCGCGCCGATCGAAAGGCGAGACTGTTTCATCGGGCTCTGACTCACCGCCGCCGAGGCGCGTTCCGTCAGCCAGCGGCGCGCCGACTGAAGGGTCGCCGAAAATAGATTGCGCAACCGGGCTCTCGATAGTGTTGTCCGGCCGTCATGAGCTCAAAGAGCCTGTGGATCGGCCCTGCGTTCGGCATTGCTTTGGCTTCGGGGGTGTTGGCGGCTTGCTCCGGCGACGTCTTCAGGTCGGGCAGCTCCCCGTTGGACCACGGAGGCAGCGAGGCGGGCGACACAGGCAACGAAGCCAACCGCGGCGGCAACGCCAACAACACCCCCAAGGGTGGTACCGGCAGCACGGTTGATTCCGACGAGGGCGGCGCGCACGAAGTCGTGGCGACGGGCGGCGGAGCGAACGGCGGCATGGGCGGCGGAGCGAACGGCGGCGTTTCCAACGGTGGCGTTTCGAACGGTGGTGTGGCGAGCGCGGGCAGCGGCGGGGTCGTGGTGGATCCTCCGGAGCCAGGCGCAGGTGGCGACAAGAGCACCCCCGAGCCACCGATCGATCCGAGCTGCGCCAAGCCGATCGTGGAAAATTGGAGCGAGCCGTTGAGCAAGAACGGCGCCTGGTACGTCGGGTTCGGCGACCCGAAGGTCGAAACCGCGCAGCACCGCTTGGTGCTCTCGTACGACGACGTGGCCGAGCGGACGGCGCCTTATGCGGGCAGCTACTACGCCGAGAGCGACGTCACGATCGCGGGTAAGACCGTGTTCACGCCGTACCCGTATTGCTTCGAGGTGCTACTGCCGTCGCTGCGGCGCGACGCGACCGGCGGCGGCATCGAGCTCGGCGCGACCCAGTACGCGGGCTCGTGGAGCACGTCGGGCTGGGGCGGCGCCTCCGGCACCGTGATCGCCGGCACGACCAAGCTACACGTCGCCTATTACGTGCAGGCGACCAGCAAGAAATTCGCCTTGAAGGTCAGCTACGGCGACAAGACCTACCGCTCGACTTGGGTCACCGACTTTCACTGGGACAAGACCGACCTGAGCATCATGCGCTACGTGGGCGAGAACAACTCCAGCGTGTACGCTGGCAGCGACGCGATCTACGTGGACCCGGTCAGCGGATGTCAGGGCCTGAGCGATGCGGCCGTGGCCGCATCGTTCGAAAACTGAGCTCACCCGCCTAAGCTTCGATGCTCCGGAGCAGCGCCTCCACGCGGAGCATGGCGCCGAGATCGCCGGTGCGGTGTGCGTGATCCATCGCGGCGAACAGGTGCGTTTGCTCGAGCTCGAGCCGCTCCGGATGGCGTTCGAGCAGCGCCACGTAATGGCGGTAGAAACGCGCCGGGTCGAAGGCCTTGCGACGCCGCACGGTGTGCCGAACCACGGCGTGCAGGGTGTAGCGGCCTTGCACGGGCTCTTGCACCAAATGCCAGCGCTCGAGCGGCGCGAGGGCGGGCCGCGGGTCGCCACGCACAGCGGCGAGCTTGCCGAGCGACACCGCATCCATGTGGTCCCCTTCGACGTGCGAAAGCACGATCCACATACGCCGGCTCTCTGGGCTCAGGCGCTGCCAAGCCCAGTCCACGAGTAGCGCCACCTCGGGCAAGTCGTCTTCGTGCTCGACCGCCACCACACGCGAGACGCCGCGCTCTTCCAAAAACTGGCCGAGGGCCTTGACCGAGATGGCGCGCGACGCGACCAGGCTATCGGCGATGTCGAGCGCGAGCGGGCTGAAGCGTAGCAGGCGTGTGAGCGCTTTGACGCGCGGGAAGGCGCTCTGACCGACGGTGGCGAGCGGCGCCGTGACCGGATACACCAGCACGCCCGCCAGCAAACAGCGGCGCGCCGTGACCACGAACGTGACGGGAGAATCGCGAAATGCGTCGAGCAGGCGGGCCGTGGCGCGATCGTCCTCGTGATTGTCGAGCACGATCAGGCGCGGCCCCGTCTGGACGAAGAAGTCGCGCAGCGCCTGCGCGCGCTCGCTCGAGTCTTCACCCCGGGGAGTGCCAAAGCGCAGCGCGAGTACCTCTGTGAGGGTCGGAAAGTCCCACGCGCCGACGCGGAACCAATCGATGCGACCACCGAAGAAGCTCTTGAGGCGGTGACCCAGCGCGGCCGCCAACATGCTCTTGCCCGAGCCACCGGAGCCGACGAGCGCGAGGCGCGTAGCGGGGCCGAAGCCTCGCGGCATCGAGACAGCGGCGGCGGCCGTGATGGTTTGCGAGAGGGTACGAAGCTCTGCCGAGCGACCCTTCAAACCGCGAGGAACAGGCGGAAACAGGTGAGAATAGTTGCGCCGGGGCCCGGGAACGTCAAGGCTTGCGCACCGCCACATTGGGGCGGGACTTACCTAATAGAGCAACGAGCGATGTCTAAGAAGTCGATGGATAAGATCATGGCGCTGTGTAAGCGCCGCGGGTTCGTCTACCAAGCCTCCGAGATTTACGGCGGTTTGAACGGCTTCTGGGATTACGGTCCGCTCGGCGCTCAGCTCAAGAAGAACCTGCGCGACGCCTGGTGGCAAGACATGGTCATGAACCCGGTGGGCGGCAAGCTGGGCCCCAACGGCGAGCCGGTGCGCATCGTCCCGCTCGATACGACCATCATTCAGCATCCCAAGGTTTGGGAGGCGAGCGGCCATGTCGCGGGCTTCAACGATCCGCAGGTCGACTGCCGCGAGACGAAGGCGCGCTACCGCGCGGATCACGTCATGGTCTACGGGCCCAAGAGCGGTGAGCGCGCGGGCAAGCCCTGGTTCGCGTACATGCCGGACTCGCCGAGCGAGGCCAAGCAGCTGAAGAAGGCCGAAAAGGCCTTCGGCGAGACCGTGAGCTTTCCGCTGACGAAGCTGAGCAAAGACGATTACCCGAGCGTGCTCGGCCCCGACGCCGAAAAGGTGGGCAGCCTCACGGAGCCGCGCGCCTTCAATCTGATGTTCAAGACCTTCATCGGCGCGACCGCGACCGAAGCCGACATCGCTTACCTGCGCCCGGAAACGGCGCAGGGCATGTTCGTGCAGTTCAAGAACGTGATCGACACGACGCGCGTGAAGGTGCCGTTCGGTATCGCCAGCACCGGAAAGAGCTTTCGCAACGAGGTGACGCCGCGCAACTTCACCTTCCGCAGCCGCGAATTCGAGCAGATGGAGATGGAGTTCTTCTGTCACGAAGAAGACGCGCGCGCCTGGTACGCCTTCTGGCGCGACGCGCGCATGGAGTGGTGGAAGAGCCTCGGACTCGAAGGCGAGAACCTGCAGCTGCGCGAGCACGAAACCGACGAGCTGGCGCACTACGCCAAGAACGGCGCCGGCGTGTGCGACGTCGAGTACCGCTTCCCGTTCACGTACCCCGGCTTCGGCGAGCTCGAAGGCGTCGCGCACCGCGCCAACTTCGACCTTTCGGAGCACCAGAAACACTCGGGCAAGAACCTCGAGTACTTCGACGCCGAGCGCGGCGAGCTCTTGCCCAACGGCTCGCGCAAAGGCGAAAAATACCTGCCGCACGTGATCGAGCCCGCAGCTGGTTTGGATCGCGGCATCTTGGCCGTGCTGTGCGAGGCCTTCACGGAAGATGCCTCGCGCCCCAGCCCCGAGCTGATGAAGATTCATCCGCGCCTGGCCCCCATCAAGGCGGCGGTGTTCCCGCTCATCAACAAGGACGGCATGCCCGAGATCAGCGCCAAGCTGCACGCCGAGCTGTTCCAGCGCTTCGGCCGCGTCGGGGTAATCGAGCACGACGTGAAGCAGACGATCGGCAAGCGCTACGCGCGCATGGACGAGGCCGGCACGCCCTACTGCTTCACCATCGACGGTGAGACGGCGAGCAGCCAGAGCGTGACGGTGCGCGACCGCGACACCGGCGCGCAGGAACGCCTGGCCCTCGATCAGGTCGGTGACTGGCTGTCGAAAAAGCTCAGCCTTTGACGATGCCGTGAACGGCGCGCTCCACCCCGATGCAGCGGTCCTCTACATAGAGGAGCCCCGCAGCTTCAGCGGTGTGGCGCGCTGCTTCCGAAATGATGCCCTGCTGCAGCCAGAGCGCCTTGGCGCCGATGGCGACCGCAGCCTCGGCGATGCCGGCCGCTTCGGCGGAAGGGCGAAACACCAGCACCACCTCCACCGGTACTGGCACTTCTGCCAAGGTCTTGTAGGCCTTTTCGCCGAGCACGCTTGCGACGAACGGGTTCACCGGGATGACGCGAAAGCCAGCGCGCTGCAGGCGCGCCGGAATGTTGTGCGCGACCTTGCTCGGGTCGCGGCTGAGCCCGACGACCGCAACGGTCGAGAACTCGCGTAAGATTCGCTCGGTGTTGTCCATCGCGGCTCAGGCGCGCGAAAGCAGCGAACGGGCGATCCGCTTGCAATTGCCGACCATCACGTCGACCAACTTGCGTACGAATTCGTCCCGCCGGCGCGCAGGGTAGATGTCGGCAAGCAGTGACGGGTTGTGAGCAAAGATGTGGGGCGGCAGCTCGCGCAGCGCAAGCTGAACGGCCGACGACAGCTCCGTCCCTCGCTGCTTGATCCACTCGAGCGGCAATTGCGCCTCGCGCGCCAGCTCTTGCCAGGCCAGCGCCGAAAGCTCCTCTTGCCGGCGCGCCGGACCCACCTTCATCACGAATGCCTGCGAGAGCGCTGGGTAGGCGTCCGTGCAGAGCAAGTCGTAGGCGGGCGCCAGCTCGGGACCGGACGCGCCGAACAGCAGCGCGAAGTTCTTGGCGTGCGCGTCGCCGTTGCCGATCAACAGGTTGAAAAGCAGTCGTTCGACGAGCTCTCGGCGCGCGCTAGCCGGCTCCTTCAAGTGCTTTTCGACGACGCGGAAGCAATCACGCCAACCGATGTCGTATTTGGCGGCCGGCAATGCGCCGAGCAGCTGCGCGAAGTCCTCTTGATGGACGCGCGTCAAACGGCTGCCGACGTAGCGGCGATCGAAGCGCTCCACGCCGTAGGCACCCGCGAACCAAAAAGTCTTCGGTACTCGCAGCCCGACGGCTCCGGCCAGCTGCATGCAGAACAGCTCGTTCAGAGCCGTGAGCTCCACGCCGCGCCAGCCGCTCTGAATGTCCGGCTTCAAAATCACCGTGCTGGGCGCTCCGCGCTCGCACAGGTAAGGCTCACCTTCGGCCAGGTGCAAGATCAGCTTGTCTTGCGCCCCCGCCAGCGCCCGACGTAGCCCGGGCGCCTCGGTAGGAGTCGGACGAACCAGGGGATCCTTGAGCCAGGCGCGCAGCGTTGGCTCGGGCAGCGGCGTGTAAGCGTCGCCGCTGTGCGCGAGGCTCGGATCTTCGAACGTGACGGCACCGGCGCAGTCGTGGCCCAGCCGCTGCAGCAGCGTGAAGTCGTCGCTGTCCGGCAACTTGAGTCGCCGGCACAGCATGCCGCGCCAATCGCCTTCTGGCAGTAGATTGGTGATGAATGCGCGCGTCTCGGCGTCGCCGTGCGGCTCGGCCCGCAGCGCCAGGCGCTGCGCGATGGGCGCCGCGTCGGGGTCGTAAGCGAGCTCCAAGCGTCCGCGGTCGTGCCTCAGCTCCCCGACGCGTTTCTCACCAAAGTGGATCGGGAGGCTCTGCACCAACTTCGATGCATAACCTCCCTCCGCTCACGCCGTCAACTACGCCGTGAGACCGGGCAACGGCGCTCCGTCGTTCAGCCTGTCGTCACCGAACTTCATCACGTCTTCGTAGCCCATGTAGTGGAAGCAGGAGACGAGCATGTCCGCGAAGGTGAGCTTGTTGTTGAAGTCGAGGTAGCGGCCGCGCTTGAAGTAGTTGGCGCCGCCGCCCGCCAAGATGACCATCGCGTCGTTCTCGGAGTGAGTGTCGCCCTGACCGAGCTCGTTCCAGTGCACGATCAGCGTGTTGTCCCACAGCGTGCCGCCGCCTTCTTGCACGGCCTTCAAGTCGTCGTACAGCGCGGTCGACATCGTCCACAAATGCTTGTGAATCGCGCGAATGTTCGTGAACGCGGCATCCGACGAATCGTGCGAAATGTCGTGATGCCCCAAGTCGAGACCGAGATTGCGATACACGCGGTTACTGGTATTGCCACTCCAGTTGAAGTTGATCGAGCGCGTGAGGTCGCAGGCAAATGCCAACGTGCTGATCTTTTGGAACAGCTTGCCGATAGCCTCGTGGTTGTCGTCCTTGTACGGATCGAGCTTCTCGCCGAGCGTGAGCGGTTGGCAGCCCACGGCGCCGTTGCCGTTCGAAAGTGTGCGCTCGATGTCGCGCAGCGCGTCCATGTGCTGCTGAATGCGCGCGCGATCGGCGCTGCCCAGCTTCGTTTGCAGCGACGCGGCTTCGTCGAGCACGAGGTCCAGCGCCGATTGCTTTTTGAGCAAGCGCTTTTCGATCTCGGCCTTGGCCGCCGCGTCGTCCGACCCAAACGTGAAGATGCGAGCGTACGCCGCGTACGGGTCCGTTTCGGGCAGCACCGGGTTTTGCATGCCGAGCGGGCCAGCGTGTGAGCTCACGTTCCAAATGTCGTTGTTCTTTTGCCCGACGCGGTACACCAAATGCCGGTATTTCACGCCCGGATTGGCCTGGATCACGCGCTCACCGATCTCGTGGTCCGCGCTGGGCCCGAGCACGTAGCCGATGGTCACGCCTTCTTTGCCGCCGATCGGGTACGAGCCTTCGCCGGATTCCCAGGGCGCAAGCGACGCGCCGCCTTGCTGATGCCCATCCGAGCGCTTGTCCCCGAGCAGGTTGTAACGGCGCGCGAGCTTGTTCAAGATGAGCAGGTCGCTGCGGTAGGGCTCGAGCGGCGCCAAGAATTCGTCGAAAGCGAACGTCGTTTCACCCGTCGCGGTGAAGCGGCGCGCCGTTTGATCGCCGTTGGCTTTGAACTCGAACAAGATACGGCGCGGCGTGTCTGCGGCTTGCGCGCTGGCTTTGGGCAGCATCGCCTCGAGCAAGGGCAGGCTCAGCGCCAGGCTGCCGCCGCCGCGGAGCAGGGTGCGTCGGTTCAAGCGTTTCATCACATGGCCTCCGGAGCAGGGCGGTACAAGAACTGGTCGGTCTGGGTGAGCCCCACGATCAGCTCGGACAAGCTCTGCTGGCTGTCGCGGAACTTGATCAACAGCTCGGCCATCGAGCACTGGTCCGCAGCGGTGTAGTCGCGCCCATAAAAGAAGCGGAAAGACTGCGTGATGTAGCAATCCCGCACTTCTTGGCTGTTGGCCAGCTTTTGGCCGAGCGCCGCGGCGTCTGCGACGGGTCCGTTGATGTCGAGCGTGGAGTTGATCTCGCTCGTGGTGACGACGGGCTTGCCGCCTTCGTCCGTCGTGCGTGGCCGGCCCACGGCGTCGAAACCCTCGAACACGACGCCGATCGGGTCCATCAAGTTGTGGCAAGCGGCGCAAGAAGCTTCCGTGCGGTGCTTTTCGAGGCGCTCGCGCTGGGTGAGTCCGTCGCCCAAGCCTTCGAGGTTGAGCTGCACGTTGTTGGGCGGCGCCGGCACCTTCTCGCACAGCATGTCGAGCCGCACCTTCAAGCCGCGCCGCACGATCGAGGTGCGAGTCGGCTTGTCGTGCGCCAGCAGCATGCCTTGCGTGAGCACGCCCGCGCGACCGGGCAAGTCGACCTTCACGTAGTCGGCGCCGGTCGGCCCGCTCACGCCGTAGTGCTTCGCCAGGTCTGCGTTGAGGTAGCTGTACTGCCCACTCAGCAGCTGCGTGAGGTTGCCGGCCGGGTCTTGCAGCAAGCTGCTGACGAAAGCGTGCGTCTCGCCCTTGAGCAGATCCGGCAAATTTTGCGGAATACCTGGGTAAACGTTGGCGTCACGGTCGAAGGCGCTCAGACGATCCACGTCCAGCCACTGGTCGAAGTATTCGAGCAAGCGCCCGGCCTTCGGATCTTTGAGCATGCGGCGCGCCTGGTCTTCGATCTGCTTTTTCTCCCCCAGCTCTCCGCGCTCGGCTGCGTCGATCAAGGCTTGGTCCGGCATCGATTGCCAGATCAAGTACGAAAGGCGGCTGGCGGTCTCGTACTGTGATGGCGCGTAGTCCGTGCCCTTGGGCGCGCCCAGCTCGACGCGATACAGAAACTCCGTCGACTGCAGCATCGTGAAGGCTATCCACTCGATGCCCGTCTTGAAGTCGTAACCCTTGGCCAGCGCCTTGTCGTAGAGCGCGGTGTAACGCGCGACCTCGTCGGCCATGAGCGGACGGCGAAAAGCGCGCTTGCCGAACGTCTCGACGAACTGTTTGGCGCAAGCGGCGTCTTGCGTGGTGCACGGCAACAGGCCCGTGTCGCTCGCGACCATCGGCGCGAGTGACTCCGCGGCGTCCAGATAACCCTGCGCGACCAACGACGACACACCCAAGAACTCAGCGTTGTTGCGGAAGCCCAGCGATTCGGCCTCGTCCACGAAGTCTTTGGTGGCCGTCTCCACCGCGGCACCGATGCCGGAAACCGACGCCAGCAAGTCTTGCACGGTGTTGCGGTACTCGGCGTTGCTCAGCCGGCGCAGCGGCGCGGTGCCGGGCGAAGGCTTCGCGCAGGCGGCAGACGCGAGCACCTGCTCGGGCGTTTGCCCTCCGATCACGCTGCTGCCGCTGCCACTCGCGCCCGGCATGCCGTTGTTGTTGGGGTCGCCGGGACCACCTTGGCTCCCTTGCTGACCGGAGATGTTGGCCTGACAGCCATAGGCGGCGGCGCCCAGCGCCACCAGCAGCGCCACGGACAGGATTCTTTTGCTCATGCCTACTCCCATGCGCTCTGGGTCACGCGCAATCGCGCGCGACGACGGCTCGATCCCGCACGCCGCACGATCGAGCGACTTCCAAGGTAACAGAGCGTCGCTCCGCGGCAGCAACAAAGCTGCGCTCACCAACGTGAAAGTTGTCAGTGCCTGCGCTCTCGCTGCGCTTTGACAACACCGCTGAAAGGCCTGTTTTCGAGCGAGCTGGATTACGTTGTAGAACCAGTTCCCGACGCGAGCTCTGCGCACATGTGGGGTGAAGAGCGACGCTCGTCACCCGTGAGATTGATGCCAAGGCGAGACGGCTCACGCGCTGCTCTGGTGAGCGCGAGGCCGCGTTTCGGATCACCGCGGCCCTGCGCGCGCCCTGCACGCGGCGAAATCTGCGGCGGAAATCGCAGCTCTGCGAGCGCCGTTTGCTTCGGGCCCCAGCCGCGGGTGTATCCTCCAGCCGCTTTGAACCGCATCGCGTGGCTAGCTCTCGGGGGTGTCGTGGCGGCGGCTTTTGCAGCTTGTGGGCCCGACGCGAGACCCGAAGAGCCTTGTAATGGGCCCAGCTTCAACTTGGTCGTGAGAGCGGAAAACGCAGTGGCGGAGAGGCAGCCGTTGCCTCCCGATACGCGCATCAACGTCCGGTATGGCGCGAACCAGGAAGGCGAGCCCTACGCGCTCGGCGAGCCCAGCACTCCCCAAGCCGTGCGCTGTACCGAGGACTCGAGCCCCGGGGGCGCCCCCTCCGACGAGCCGGAAATGGCCGGCGCCGGCGGAACCGGCAGCAGCGGAGAGGTTTGGTCACTGCGCTGCTTGCTCTACACGCAAGGCCCCGCCGATGTGGACGTGACAGCCACGGGCATGGAGCCCATCAAGGGGGAAGCGCTCTCGTTCGATCGCAAGCACCGCTGCGACATCCAGCACTTCCTCACGCTCAAGCCACTCGAGCCCGACGCGGGTATGTGAAGCGCGGCGCGCGTTACTGTATGCCCGCGACGTAGCGGGGGCCGAAGGACTTGAGCTCGAGCTTTTGCAGCACCTTCACGCCGTTCTGCTCGCCTTCGACCAGGTAGTAGACCATGCCGATGCCGGGACAGAACACGCTGGTGGCGGTCTTGGTGTAAGCAGGCGTGTCGGCGGACTCGAGGGTCTCTACACAATTGCCGAAGTCACCCGCCGGCACCTTGATGCTGCGGCTCATCGACTTGACGCTCACGTCGCCGAACTCGCCCTTCCACTCGGCGTCCGAGCTGAGCGGCGACTTGAGAATGTAACCACCGCCCGGCGCCTGGATGCCGTCCGCGCTGATGTAACGGCGGAAGGTGTTACCGGCGACCTTGAGCTCGGCCATGGTCTCGCGCGGGCGACCCACCTCGATGATGTAGATGCCGGTCTGCCCGGCCTCGTCGGTCGTCGCGTAAGAGAAGACGGTGTTGTGCTGCAGCGGGTAGAGCTTCTGCACGTCGGTCACGGGACCGCCGACGCTGCCGTCCGGCGACTTGGCTTCTTTCTCACCGCCGCAACCACACAAGGCTGCCAGCACGACGAACGTAAGCCCAATATCGCGAATGCTCATGACGAAGCGCCCTCTCTGACCGAGACTCGAGCCTAGTGATGGTAGGCGAAGTAGGCCAAGGATAGGAGCAGGGCGGCCGTCAGGGCCAGCAAGTATTTTGCGAGCGGATCCGGGTCGATGCGCCGGCGCAGCTCGAGCGCGGCGTCGCGGACCGCGGGGTTTTCGGTGCGCTCGGCGAGCGCCTCTGCCTCGGCACGGACGAGCGCGTAGTTGCCCGCCTCGAAAGCGGCAGAAAGCCGCGCCAAATCCGGATCCGTCGGAAACGAGAGCAAGAAGCGCGGGCGTTCGCGACCGCGCGCATCCAGCGCGGCGTCGTCTTCTTCGGCGGCGGTGGCAGTCTTCGACGTGTCGGCCGCTGGTTCGCCCTGAACGCTTGTCTTGGGCTCGTCGGCCGTGGTCGTGCTCGACTCGGCTTCAGCCTCGGCTTCGGGCTTGCTCTCGGCTTCTGCTTCGAGTGCTTTGCTTTCGTCGCTCATTAGAATTGGAAGTAGACGAACGGTACCGCTTCTAGGCTTGCCATCTCACGCACGGAGAGGGCGAGCACCAATAGCACGGCGGCTTGGGCGAGCGCCGGTAGGTCTGCGAACAACCCGAGCACCCGCTGAAACCATCGGTCCGGAACATAGTGCGAGATCAGGCCCGCCGCCAACACCCCTAGCAAGCGAGGGTCGAGATTCGGATGGAAGGTCGACAGCGTGGCGAGCCTGCCCAGCACGACCTGCGCGTCGTCGAGCGACTTGGCACGGAAGAACAGCCAGCAAAAGCACACCGCGTGGAAGGTCAAAAACACGCCCACCACGCGCCGCCAGCCGGGGCTGGAGCTTTGTTTAAGCGCCGTGCCGCCGCGTCGACCCGTGAGCTCCTGAAAGGCCCGCGTCGCCGCGAGCAAGCAGCCGTGCAGCGCGCCCCACACTACGAACGTCAAGTTCGCGCCGTGCCACAACCCGCCCAGCAGCATGGTGAGCAGCAGGTTCAAATAAGTGCGCGCGCGCCCACGCCGGTTGCCACCCAGCGGAATGTACAAGTAGTCGCGCAGCCAGCTCGAGAGCGAGATGTGCCAGCGGCGCCAAAAATCCACGATGTTGTGAGCCTTGTACGGCGAGGCAAAGTTTTGCGGAAAGCGCACGCCGAGCAGCGCCGCCGAGCCGATCGCGATGTCGGTGTAGCCGGAAAAGTCGCAGTAGATTTGCACCGCGTAAGCCACGAGCGCGACGTAACACTCGAGCGCCGAATACTGCAGCGGCGCGTCGAACACGCGGTCGACGAGGTTTAGCCCCAGGTAGTCGCCGATCGCCAGCTTCTTGAACAGGCCCAGGCCGATCACCAGCAGCGCGCGGCTGGCCAAGCCCGGCTCGAAGCGCGGCTCGCCGCTCAGCTGCGGCAACAGGTCGCGCGGACGCACGATCGGGCCTGCCACCAGATGCGGAAAGAACGCCACGAACGTGAGGTACTCGAGGTAGCTCGGGTGCGGCGGCAGCTCGCCTCGGTACACATCGATGACGTAGCTCATCGACTCGAAGGTGAAGAAGCTGATGCCGATCGGCAGCGTGAGGTGCAGCGCCCAGTCCGGCGCATGAAAGCCGAGCGAGCCGAGCAAGGCCGACAGCTCGGCCACGCCGAAGTCGAAGTACTTGAAGAGCCCGAGCACGCCCAGGTTCATCACCACCGTGACGATCAGCAGCCGCTGGCGACGCTGGTGATCTTGCTGGCGCGCGATGGCATGTGCCAGGAGCCAGTCCGCGCTGGAGGTCGCGAAGATGAGCCCCAAAAATCGCGGGTCCCATTGCGCGTAAAAGAAGTAGCTCGCGCCGAGCAAGAACCACAGCCGCGCACGGCGCCGCGAGGCGAGCAGCCACGACACCGCGAACACCACCGCGAAGAAGAGCGCGTAAGCCAGCGTGGTGAAGCGCACCACGTTGCGTGCTTCGCCGATGAGCCACGAAATCCCGGGACCGAACAAGGCGCGCGAGCGTACTGGGCTCAGAGCGTCTTGCCCAGGGGACGCTTTTCTTCAGTCGAGGCCGGGCGCGCCGAGCACGAAATTCTGGGCGTAGCCGCGGGTGCGATTTTCGATCGCGACCGTGACGGTGCCGTCGGCGCCGTAACGGTAACGCTCGACGATTTCCTCTTCCCACAGCTCCGGGCGCCGCTCCGCCGCGGCCGCCGCGAGATCCGATACGTCGCGCAGCGCCGGATCGTAGGGGAAATAGATGTCGCCCCACGGCGTCAAGTCGCCGCTCGGTTGGCCGCCGTCGCTGAGCTCGCTGCACTCGAGAAAGCGCAGATGGCCGACCGCGTGCTGCGGACGGTAGCTGCGCTCGATCACGAAGGCGTCGCCGTCCGGCAGTGCGCCCTTGCGCAAGATTGGATCGAACACTTTATCGCGCCCCGCGTCGCCCTCGCGCCACACGCCGAAATGACGAGTCACGGCTTCACGTACGAAAAGCGCCGCATCCGGATCCGCTGCGATCGCCAGACCGATGGCCGTCGCCGCGTGAGGCTGCGGTGCCAGCTGCACCTTGCGCTTGTACTTCTCGCGCAGCGCGCGCGTTACGGCCGGGAACGCGGTGCCGCCACCGACCAGGTACACGGCGCCCAGCTCGCGTGGGTTCTCCGGGTCGATACCAAAGCTCGTCAGGCTCGAAAACACGCGCTCCAGCATGGCGATGGTGCGCTCGACCAGCGGCTCCGTTTCCGCATAAACCTCAGCCAAATCCAGCAGCGGATCCGCCGCGCCCGGAATCACGTGCGACAGCTCGATCAGCATGCGGCGGCTGCTCGGGCCCAAGGCTTCTTTGGCAACGCGGCACACCTCGAGCGCCCGCGTGCGTACCAGCGGCGACAAGTCGCTCTCGTCCATACCGGCTTCGCGCAAAGCAACGCGCAAGATCGCAGCGTCGAAGTCGTCGCCGCCCAGCTCCGAAATACCTTCGCTCGTGATCAGCTCGAAGCGACGGTCCTGCAACGACACCGCCGACGTATCGAAGGTGCCGCCGCCCAAATCGTAAACCACGACGTAGCGCTTGGGGCTGCGCTTACCGACCGCGCCCAAGTTGCGATGTGCAAACTCGATGGCCGCCGCCGTCGGCTCGTTCACCATGCCGAGCACCCTGAATCCAGCGCGCCGAAATGCATCGAGCGTCAGATAGCGCTGCCGCGTGCTGGCGTTCGCCGGCACCGCTACCATCGCCTCCAGCGGCTCGTCCGGATCCACGTCGAGATTGCTATTCTCGTAAATTCGCCGCTTCAACTCCTCGAGATAGCGAGTCGTCAATTCCAGCGCCGACACCGACCCGAGCGCGCCGAGCGGCTCGTCCGGTGAAACCCGACTCACGGCGCGCTTGATCGATCGCAAGGCGCCGCCCACGTCTTCACTCAGCTCTGCATCCCACCCCAGCGTGAGCTCTTCACCGCGCCGCGCCGCAATGCCCGGAATGTAGTCGCAAAACCCCGTGCCGCTGTCGAACGCAGCCACCGGATAGCGCCCGTCCACCGCCGCCGCCACGACGGTGCGCGTGGTCCCGAAATCGATACCGAGCCGCATGCCCGGCAGTGTCTTCGCTTTTCATCCATTGGCCAAGTGCCACGGCCAAGCGACGCATAGCGCCTCGGAATCGCTGGGATTGGGTAGGCCAGAGCTCGCGTGGGGCTCGCGCCCCGCCCAGCGCGAAACGGCTGCCCAGCTGGGCAGCCTGCTCATGGCCCTCCTTCAATCACCTGCGCCGCAACGGCCTCGAAACACGACCGGCCGGCGATAGCCGCCATTGGCCACCACGGGCCGCCGCAGGGGCTCCGCCACCAAATAGGCCTGCGCCCGCCCATCTCGACTTGGTCCCCCAATCCAAGAAGCAGACGATAACTCACTTATATCGCCCATTGGCCCATTTCGCGGCCTTCTTGGATTGGGGGACCAATCCAAGATCTTGGATTGGATCGCCAAGTCGAGATTTTGCGGCACGGGGCCGTCTCATTCCGGACGCTTCAGCTCGGTCGGTCGCTCGATGCCCACGAGGTCATAGCGATCGCCGAGATCGTACAGGTGCGCGCGCAGCGGCCCTGGTGCGTAGCCGTTCGTGATGTCGACGACGACGTAGCGTTCGGGCGCCCCGGGCGGCAGCGACGGCGCGAAGGAGCTGTGCGGGATGTCGAGGCAGACGTCCGGTGGGGCGACGTGGCGGAAGCGGGGTTTCGCGGTGTTTGACAGCGGGGTGCCCCGGTAGACGTAGGCGCGGAAGCTGAGGGCTTCGTTGGGCACGGTGTGGGTGCGGCGGGCGAGGTCGGTGGCGCAGAGCCCGCGGGCGTCGCCATGGACGTGGGCGAGCGGAGAGACGCGGCCGAGGTAGCGACGCAGGATGGCGTTACGCCGGGAAATGAGCGTGGAGATGAGGTAGCGCTCGGCTTCGGGCTCGTATTGGCCCACGTGCACGGCGGCGGCGACCAGCTCGTCCGTGAAGTCGGCGAGGATGCGCGCCATCCAGGCGCCGTCTTGCTCGGTCATGCGCACGAAGGCCGGATTCGGGTATTCGCCGCGCCACGCTTCGGGCTCGAAATCGCGCGCGCTGAAGTAGTTGAAGACGCCGCCGCGACGCTCGGCGCGCTCCCAAGGTCGCTCGACGCTGCCGAAGGTGACGAAGTCTTCGAACAGGTAGCCCGCGTCGAACACCGAGGCGTGGCCCAAACGCCGCGAAATTTCGTCGTCCGCCCACACGCTGCCAAAGCAGTCGCCGAAGTCGAGCAGGTAGTGGCGCACGTAGCCGGGACCCGTCTTGGCTTTCGGTTGGGCGCGCACGAACACGTCCATGCTGTTTTGCTCGCGCGAGTCGAAATGATTGAGCCAGGCCGCGATCAGGCGAGCGCCGCGCAGCTCGCGGCGATCTTCGTGCGGGATGGCGTCGTTGGGATCGTCCTCGCGCGTGCCTTCGTAGCGGAAGGGACCGAGCGGCTTACCGTCGAGCCAGCGCGAGGCGACCATGCGCACCAAACCGTTGCGGTGCGAGGCGCGCTTCAAGACTGCGTCCAGCGCCTTTTGATCGAAGGCCCAGGTCTTGCCCTCGTTGTTGGTGACGGTGAGGCCCGGCCTGAGCTTGAGCAACTTGGGGTCGAAGTAGACGACCGAGTCGCAAGGCGAGTTGTAACCGGTCGCGTAATAGATGCGCGACGCGATCGAGGTGGCACCGGTGGCGCGGTCCGGCTCTGTCTCCGGATCGGTCTTGAGCATGAATTTGCCCAGACCCGGCACGTTCACGCGAAAGCCGGGGTTGGCTCCGTTGTCCTTGCCCTTGTCGATGATCCACGAGCCGTCGGGCATGCCCGGGTCGAGCACCTTCTTGCCGCACGAGCCGCGGGCCACGTACTCGGCGTTCACATCGTGGGCGCCCATGCGGTTTTCGAACCAGCTCGAGTCCGGCACTTCGTCCAGCGCGTTCACGTTCGCGGCCGGCCCGGCCGGATCCACCGCGAAGAAGCGCGCCAGCGGGTGGAACAGCATGTAGTTGGCGCCGTCCCAGGCGAACGGCGAGAAGTACTCCTCCGGCGCTTCCGGCAAGAGCGCCTGGTCGGTGTCGCGCGTGAGCGGCGCTTGCAGCGGAAAGCGCGGCGCGCCCGCACAGGCAGCGAGCAACACGCTGGCGAAGAGAGCGCGCTTAGAAGCCACGGCGTGCCCCCACGATGATGCGCGCGGTGTTCAGGTCCGCGCCGCTCTTGAAGGTTTCGGTGCCGAAGCCGACCAGCGCCTCGAGCACGCTGTCTTGTGAAGTGTAGCCCTCGAAACCGAGCGCCAACGAGCCGCGGAATTTCGAAGGATCGAAGCCGTCGAAGCGCTCGCCGAACACGTTGCCCACGCCGCCTTGCAGCGAGCCGCGCAGCCACATCCACACCGGCCACGAATAGCGCGCCATCACCGCGAACGAGCTACGATCGCGCAAGCGTCCGCCACGAAAGCCGGAAAGATAGATGCTACCGCCCAGCGCGGGCAGCTCCGTGAACGGGATGTAGCTGGAGCCGAGCGGCTCCGCGAGCTGCGCCGAGACGTCGAGGCTCAGCAAGCGCCCGCTGCGCTTGAGCCCGAAGAAGCCGCCGAGCGTGGCGCGGTAGCGCTGCCAGCCGGCAGTAGGTCCGCGCGCATCGCCGGCGGAAGTCAGCGAAGCACCCCCTTCGCCGAGCAGCTCGAAGCGCACACCGGTGTTGGTGTGCCGGTGACCGCGCGAGTCGAGCGCGATACGAGCGCGCGCGATACCGGCACGGAAGCCATCGGCGAAGCCGGCGGGCTCCGGCAAAGCGCCGGAGCGCACGGCGTCGATCAGGTGCGCGTCGTCGTAGTCGCTGTCTTTGTAGGTGACGCCGCGGTAGCCGGCAGCCAACTCGAAGAAGCTGCGCCCCGCAAAGTCGTAGCGGCTCTGCCCATAGGCGTCGATCGAGTCGGCGCCGTAGCGAACGCGCGCGTTTTCTCGGGCTTCCGGCCCTAGGCCGTAAAACGTGTAATCCGGGCGCCGCGTCGCCGTCCCGGTGAGAGTGAGCTCGAGCCCGCGCGCCGGGTGAAAGCGCTCGGTGAGCGTGCCGGAGAGCCACTTCGGTCCCCAGGTCGAGCCGCGGAAGCGCAGCTGGTGACCTTTGAAGCCGGCGTCGTCCCAGTAGCCGTACAAGCCGACGCTCGGCTCGAAGCCGAAGTCGACGAGAAAGAACGGCACGACCCCCACATCGGTCGGACCGACCATCAAGAAGTTGTAGAGCGCCTGCGGCACCTTGGCCTTCTCGGCCGCAGTCACCGCGGCGCCGAGCGGGCGCCGCACTACGTACTCGGTCACGAAGTAGGCGGGCGCCAAGAGCACGCGCGGCACCCACAGCGCCTTGCGTGCCGGCGACTCCGGAGGCCCGCCGCGGTTGTCGTAGTTCGGCAGCTTGCGCTTCTTCGGCGCGGCGACCGCCAGGTGCGCACACGCCGCGAGCGCCAGGGCGGCGACCAGCGCGCGGACACCCCAGCGCGACGCGCCACGCAGCGCTCGCCGAACGCCCCTCACGCGTTACTCCGCGGCGCTACTGAGGCGCGGGCTCCACACGGTGACGCGATTACGACCGCCACGCTTGGAAGCGTATAGCGCCTCATCGGTGGCCTTGAACAGCTGTTCCCACGTCTGGCCGGCGTGAGGGAAGGGCGCCACGCCGACCGAGCAGGTAACTTGCAGCGTCCCCAGCTCGGTGTGGAACTTCTCGGCCTCCAGCTCGCTGCGGATGCGCTCGGCCAGCAGCTCCGCGCCACCGTCGTCGGTCTGCTCGCACACGACCACGAATTCCTCGCCGCCGAAGCGCCCGACCGCGTCCGTGTCGCGCTTCACGCGCTTCAAGACCTCGCCAAAACCCTTGATGACGACGTCGCCCACGTCGTGGCCGTAGGTGTCGTTCACCTTTTTGAAGTGATCGATGTCGCAGACCAACAAGCTGAGCGGCTTGTTGAAGCGCTTGGCGCTCTTCAGCTTCTGCGCTCCCACCTCGATCAACGCGCGCTTGTTGTACAGGCCCGTCATGCCATCGAGCGTCGCCATTTCTTCCAGGCGCGCGAGCATGCGTGCGTTGGCGAGCGACACCGCCACGTGGCTGGCCAAGACTTCGAGCGTCGGGCGCACCGAGTCGCCGAAAGCGCCCTTGCGCCGCGAACCGAGCACGAGCGTTCCGAGCGCGCGCTCGTGAACCAGCAGCGGCAACACCAAGAGCGACGGCATCTCCGGCGGCACGAGCCGGCGCGTGAACACCACCTGGCGCGAAGAATCGTAGTCGCCGCGGTACGGCAAGGCGTGGCGGTTGGCCACCACCATCGAAACCAGGCCGGAATTGTGCTTGAAGCGCTGCCCGACCAAGTCGCCTGCACCCTCGCCGCTCACGGCGCAAATCTCGTGCTCGCTGGTCGCGCGATCGAACAGCGTGACGACCGCGAAGTCGAAGGCAGCGAACTCACGCGCGCCGTTGACGCCAGCCTCGATGACCTGCGCCTCCGTGGTGGCGGCAGCCAGCGCGTTCGCGGCGCGATACAGCTTGCCCTGCTCGACCTTGGCGCGCTCGAGCTGCACGAACACGCGCTCGTTCTCGATCGCGCGCAAAATGTAGCGGGCAGCACCGGCCAGCGTCGCCTGCTCTTCGTCGCTGAAGGGTTCGCGCGATTCGCGATCCACGACCAAGAGCCCGCGCGGCTGGCCATGGTCGAGCAGCGGCGTGCAGCACACGCCGCCGATGGCAGGCTTACGCGAGTAGTACGGCACGTGCTGGCCCGCCTTGGGACCCGACAGCGCCAGCTGCTCGAGCTTGGACATCACGGCGCCGAAGATGCCGTCGCGCACTCCGAACGGACCGGGCGCGATCGCGTCCTCGGTCGTCGAAAGCTCCTGAATGTGCAGGTTTTGGCCGGCCGCGTCGGTGCCGAGCAGCACCGCGGTGCGCAGTCCCAACGTACGGCGCAGGAGCGAAAGCGCAAATTCGACGGCTTGATGAATCTCGTCGACGCCCGAGCGGAGCAGGCGCTCTTCGTCGTCGCCACGCACCGGTGACGGGTTGCGCTCCTGCGCGCTGGCGGGTGCACCGATCAGACGGTAGGAGCGCGCCGCCTCCTTCATCTTCTTCAGCTCGGTCTCGATGCGCTGCCGCGACACGCGACGGATACGCGCGATCTCGGCGCGGAAGACCAGCATGTTCAAGAACGCGAACACACCCAGGAGCACCGCGTGCTCGATCAAGTTGCCCCGCCCGTGGAACGCGATGAACGTGAGCGCGGACTCGAGCAAGATCGCGAACGCGACCGTGCACACCGTGGCCGCCGGGCGCGCGAAGCTCGCGGTAAGCATGACCAGCGCGTACAGCACCGGGTACGCGGCGCCTTCGAGGCCGCCGCGGGTACGCAGCACGAGCGCGTAGGCCAGCACGACGAGGTGGGTGAACAGCTCCAGGTCGAGGCGGGTCGTCTCCTCGACCACCGCGCGCTTGCGGCGCTGCCAGGCTCGGTAGCCGAGCGACGCCACGAACAGCACCGCCGCGCCGCCCAGCACGGTGTCGTCCAGGCGTTCGGTCTCCGCGTACACCACGAATGCGCCAAAGCCGACGGCCAGGAGGCTGCCTGCGGTACGGGCGATGAATTGTTGGGCGCCGAGGGCGAGGCGGACGAGCGGGTCCATCCAGGGGAACTCAGGCCGTATCAGCTGACGACGAGAGGGGCCCAGTTTCTCGTTTTCGGTTAGGCTGGGCGGCCGTGCGCGGCGGCCTCCGGCTCCAAATTTTGCTGCTCATGGGCGGCCTGCTGCTGCTGGCATTCATCCCGCTGTTCTTCGCGGTCGCCACCTACACCAGCGTCACCCTGCAACAGCTCCGGGTCAGCCACGCCCGGGCGCTCGGCCGCGCCATCGCGGCGCACGTGGCCGAGGCGCGCACCAGCCGTACCGGCGACGACCTCATGGGCTTGCTGCGAGCCGAGATCGGCACCGAGGGGGTGGAGGCCATCGGCGTCTACGACCTGGCCGGTGCGCGGGTAGCGGCGGCAGGCGAACCGGCAGCGGTAGACGAGCTGCCCCACGGCCCGGTCCGTAACCGCGAGGGGTTGGAGGAGCTGCCGGCCGGCGCCTCGATCCTGACGGTGACGGTGCCGAGCCGGGTCGGGCCAGTGGTGGCAGTGCTGCGCATCGACGACCAGGCCGCGCGCGCGGCACCGCTGGTGCGCCTGATGGGCCTGTACATGGCGCTGGTCGGATTGGCCCTGCTGGTCGTCGCCTACTTCGCGCTCACTCGCCTGATCGTGCGGCCTCTCGACGCCCTGGCTCGCGCCGCCGAGCGGGTCGCCGGCGGGGCCCGCAAGCTCGCGGTACCCAAAACCGCTGTGCCGGAGCTGTCCGAGCTCGGCACCAGCCTCGGCATCATGACCGAGCGGCTGATTCAGGAAGAGGACAAGCTCCGCAGCAAGATCGACGAGGTAGAGCGCGCCACCGAGCGCCTGAAAGAAGCGCAAGATCGCCTGGTGCGCAGCGAGCGCCTGGCCTCCGTGGGTCGGCTCGCCGCGGGGCTGGCGCACGAAATCGGCAATCCGATTTCAGCCTTGATGGGGCTCGAAGACCTGGTGCTCGCCGGTGGGCTGACCCCCGAAGAGGAGCACGACTTTCTGACGCGCATGCGCAAGGAGACCGAGCGCATCCATCGCATCTTGCGCGACCTGTTGCAGTTCGCGCGACCTGCTGCGGCGCCACTGGCGGGCGAAGCCGAGCAGGAGCCCGGCGACGTGGAAACGGCAGCGCGCGACACCGCCGCGCTCGTAGCGCCTCAGCGCAGCCTCAAAGACGTCTCGCTCGAGCTCGAGCTCAGCCCTGCCTTGCCAGCCGTCGCGCTGGGGCACGAACAGCTGATGCAAGTGATCTTGAACCTGGTCATGAACGCCGCCGACGCCGTCGGAGCGGGCGGTCGCGTGCGCGTCGCCGCGGCGCCTTACAACGGCGGCGTGCGACTCCAGGTCGAGGACAACGGCCCCGGCGTCGATCCGCGCGTGCAAGCGCAGCTGTTCGAGCCGTTCGTCACCACCAAAGAAGTCGGCAAGGGCACCGGCCTCGGTCTCGCCGTGTGCCGCGGCCTGGTGGAAGCCGCCGGCGGCACCATCGCGCTCGATCGCGAATATGGGCGTGGCGCTCGCTTCATCGTCGACCTGCCAAAGCAGAAGTGACCCCCTGTGCGCGCACAATTTTACGTTAACTCACGGTTGTCTCAGCGCCAGAGGCGCGGCAAGGCGCCTGTCTGGCCAGCGACGGGATCTCGAGGCGGCAGCGCGACGGCGGCGATGTTGCGATCCGTGCGCGGGCGCTCGCCTTCTTTGCCGTATTGCATGTCGGGGCCGGTGCCGGCGGGGTAGGCGCCGACGACGGCAAAGTCGTCGGACTGCGCTTCGTTCTTGTGGGCAACACCAGCGGGAATGATCGCGACGTCTCCAGCGTGTAGCTCTACGGTGGGACCATCGGGGCCGCCGAGCCTCACCTTGACGAAACCGCGGTACACGCCCAGCACCTCGTGCGCCGTGCTGTGATAGTGGTGAACGCGATAAAGCCCGTTGCGCCACGAGCGGGACCAGCCGTTCTTTTCGAAGAGCGCTTCGAAACGGTCCGCGAGATCGGCGCCGGGCGGCAAGGCAGCTTCGTAAACCAGCGCGGGCAGACGGCTGTTCGGAAACTGGCCGGTGTCTTTCAGCGAGGTGGTGCGGGGCTCACGCGCGGCGGCTTCGGCCATGGGCGACAAGGCCACGGTGGCCGGGATGCCAAACGAAAGCAAATCGCGCCGACGCAAGTTGCTCATGGCGGGAGCTTACGCCGGTATCGCGGCGCCATACAGCGCCTCGCCCCGTACGATGAGGTTACCCTGAAAGTGCATGATTTCAGCCACGCGCACCGGCGGCTGACCGGCGAGCGAGGCCTGATAAACGACAGTGAGCGTCTCGGCGCGTGGGCTCCACAGCGCGTGGTCCAGGACGAACTCGAGGCTTTGGATTTGGCTGAGCGCAGTTTGCCAATAGGCGCGCAGCGCGGCCTTACCGTCGATGCGCGGCTTGCCGACGAAGCGCTCCGCCTTGGGGCTGATGAATACGGCGTCATCCGCGTAGTGAGACAGCACGGCCTCGGCGTCCCGACGATTCCACGCGGCAACCCAATCGCGAGCGAATCGCTGCGCCGATGCCTCGCTCAAGCCGCCGCTCGGCACGACGTGCGGCGCCGCGTGAAGCTGAGCCAGTACGGCGTCGCTGAAAGGCGCCGACCGGCGGGAGGACAAGTCGATGTGTGCGGCCACGACCTCGCGCACGGCTGCGACCTTGTTGGCGTCGCAATCCACCATGTACTGCTGCAGCCGCAGCGTCTTCGGCCGCACTTCGAGCGCAGCGGTGTACACGTGCAGCGGCTGGCCTTCGCGCAGCTCCGATTGGTAACGCAGGTTCTCTTCGAGCGCGAACATGCCGCGCGCCGAGCGTTGCCGATAGCCTTCGTCGAGCCCGTGGCGCTCGAAGAACTCCCAGATTCCTCGGTCGAACAAATACACGTACCAGGCCACGTTCATGTGACCCATCGCGTCCAGGAATCGGGGCTCGACCACCGCCTCGACCGTTAGCTCCGCCGCTCGCGCTTCGCCCAGCTCGACCATGGGTTTGGATTTAGAGCGACGAGGGCATGCGTCAACCGCGCCCGCGACCGATCAGTTGCTCGCCTGTCCTGCTACTTGGAATTTGAAGTGGTGCGGCGGACAGACGATCAGCTCCGTAGGCCCGAGCCGAGCAGCTGAGCCGAGCGCTCTGCGCGTGGAAACCGCCAGAAGACGTCGGGCGCCGACGCGATCCCCCCTACTCCAAACAATAGCGGCGGATGTAGCGGCGCAGGCCGGAGTCGAGCTCCTCGTCGTAGTAGCGCTGTGCCACGGCGCGCGTCTCGGGGCCGGGGCTCTCCATGCAATCGGCGATGAGCTCGTAGCCACGTTGCAGCACGTGGGCGTCTTCGGGGTACTCGTCGCGGTACTGCGCGAGCAGGCGCCGCAAGCCGGCGCTGTCTTTCACGTCCATGGCGCCGTTGAGATCGCCGATCAGGTTATTTTCACGGAAGATGCGCTCGTGCTGCGGCGTGATCGGATGCGGCAGCATGCCCCGCGCGTCGATGTTGGCGTTGCCGGGCGGGTGAATGGGCACGCCATCCGGCGAGTAGTCGACGGCGATGGTCTCGGCCGCGGCGCGGGGCGCGGCGGGCGGCACCGCGACGGCTTCTTCGCGCGCGTCGGGCATTTCGGGCGGCGGCGCGGACGAGCGCAGCAGCCACACGCAGAGCAACGTGAGCAACGCGAGCGCGGCCAAGCCCACGAGTGGCGCGCGTAAACGTTGCGTGCGACTTTCGCTGGCCATCAGGGCTTGGTGACCGTCCAGGTCACGGTTTGCGTGGAGCGAGGCCACGACGTGGCGTGGCAGTAGTTGCCTTTCACGGCGTCGGGGCACTTACCGGAGCGCTGCTTCACCAGATCCATGCTGGCGTTGTCGTAGGCCTTGGCCGACACCATGTGCGTGCCCGAAGCGAGCGCAGCCGTGGAGAACGACGGGCCGCCGTTCACGGTCGTCTGTCCATCGATCGTCCAGTCGACGTTGATCACGGCGGGATCGATGACGTTGACCTTCAACGTGGCGGGATTGTTCGCCGCGCCTTCCGGCGGCTCGGTGGAGTCGATGGGAGTAACGGCACGCCAGATGCTGAAGATCATTTGCTCGCGCGACACCGAGTTGAAGCTCGTGTCCACGTTGCTCCCGAACAAGCTGTTCATCATCGAGTTGCACGACGGGCGGTATTGACCGTCGCCCACGTAGCGGCTGCCCTGCCAGGTGCCTTGCATGCCGGTGGCGCCCATATCCGGCACTTTTAGGCCTTTTTGGGTGGTGCCGAGCCACAGGTCCCATTTGCCGTCAGTGGTGGTGCAGTTGCCTGCGGAGTTGACCTCTGGGTAGACCTGGCCGCTGCTGCCGCAGCTGGCTTTCTGATTCTGACAACCCGTCTGGCTGCCGTACTCGTCGGCGAGCTGGTGAAAGCCGTGACCGCCTTCGTGCAGCGCAGCGCCCGGCGCGTCGTTGCCGCCGCCGGACCAGAGCATCAAGTAGCTGCCGGTGTTCTCCCACTTGTCCTGGTTGAGCACGACGGCTTTCCAATCGACCTCGAAGGTCGCGGGCACCTTCGATTTGATGTAGGCATTCACCTTGTCTTCGTTCACGGCCGCCAGGCGGTCGCCGCCGTTGCCACCATCGAACGCGGTCGGGCCGTTGCCGATGCCGTCGCTCTGGCTGACCGCCTTCATCACGCAGATGTTGACGAAGTTGCGATAGCGGCCGTACGGCTCGCCGCTCTCGTGCTCGAAGCGCCGTTTGAACGCGTTCTGGATGTGCGTCTTGAGCGTGGTCTCGGCCGTTGCGGCGGTGTAACCGTCCGCCAAAATCAGGTAATTCACGCGATTTTTGGGGTTGCCGTGGTTCTCGACCGCCCAGCCTTCAGTGCCGCAGTCGAGCGGCGGAATCGCCGCGCCGCCACCCGTGCCACCACCGGGCACGAAAGAGGTTCCGCCAGTGCCCGCGGTGCCGCCCGCGCTCGTGCCGGCTGTGGGTGCGCTTCCGCCGCTGGTGCTTTGACCCGCTGAGCTACCTGCGGCGGCGTTGCTGGTGCCACCCGCGCTCGCGGTTCCGCCCGCTGTCGAAGCGCCGGCGGTGGGCAGCGCGGTGCCGCTACCAGCCTGCGTGTTGCTGGAACCTCCGGTACCGGTTCCAGGTGCGCCGTCTTCGGAGCTACATGCCACGCACCCCAGCAGCACCAAAGCCAGCGTTCGGTTGATAGCGCCCATGCATCAACGGTGGCGATTGCTTCACAACTAGGATCAGAAATCGTTCGCCGTTAGGGCGTCACGCAGCGCCCACCGCGCGGAGAATTCGCGTCTGCCTGGCAGGTTCCCGCCTGAGCGGTCGAGCACTTCTCGGGGCAGACGGGATTGCTGCAGTCAGCGTCGAACCACCCGCTCGCGACGTTCGACAAATGCTCGATGGCGAATGGATCCGCTGGCTCGATGAAGACTCGACATTCGCATCCCGGTGCTGCGCGCACGCGATCAGTGCAAGGTGAAGGGTCTTTCGGATCGCACTGAAGCTGCTGCGCGAGCTCGGCGGCGTAGTCGCTGGCAACGTTTTCGCACGCGTCGCTCGCTGCGGAGCCACTGCTTGCGGAGCCGCCCGTCGCTGTGCCACCAGTTGGAGAGCCGTGGCTCGCGCTGCCGCCGGTTGCGGTGCCCCCTGTCGCCGCGCCGGCCATCGCACCACCGTGGCTGGCGCCTGAGATAGTAGCGCCCCCGCCGCCGCCCACAGCGCCGCCACCACCCGCGACCGTGGCGCCGGGTACTCCGCTCGTCCCGCCGGGGGCGGCACTCTTGCTACCTCCACTTGACGAACCGCCGCTACCGACTTCCGTAACGGTGCCGGTGGGCTCCGAACAGGAGCTCATCACCACCAACAGTAGCGACAACGGGCGAGCTCGAATCGGCGGCGAGCGCATACCCTCAGAGTGACGCCAGGCGCCGAACGCGGATCAGAGCAACGTCGTCCACGTGACGAAGCGGAGGTCACGGGTGGGGATGCAACCATCGCCCTGCCTGCCAGCTCGAACGGTCACAAAACCTGGTCCATGTCGCTTCGCGAAAAGAACGGCGGCGATCACACAGTCGAGTTGGCGCTCGACGTAAGCGATTTCGAAAGCGACGACTCGGGCTGCACGTTCAACGTTCTCGGGCACAAACCCACGCGGGCGCCGCTGGCAGTGGCGCTGCTGGGCTTGACCCTGATTGCACGGCGCGCTCGCTCGCGCCTCGGCTAGCTCAGCGCACCGGCGCCAGGATCAAGCAGCCGAGCGGCGGCAGCTGGAGCTTGAGCGAGTTCTGGCGGCCGTGGACCGGCACCGGGTCGGTCTCGATGATGGTCGGAGTCTGGTACTCGCTGCCGCCGAAGCGCAGGTCGTCGCTGGAGAGCTTTTCGACGTAGCGGCCAGCGTGGGGCACGCCGATGCGGTAGTTGTCGCGCGGCACGGGCGTGAAGTTGAGCACCACGACCACGAAATCGTTGCCGTCTTTGCGGAGGTACGACAGCACCGTGTTCTCTTTGTCGGTGCAGTCGATCCACTCGAAGCCTTCGCCCGTCGGATCTTGGCGCCACAGGGCCGGCGTGGCTTTGTAAACCTTCGACAGCTCGGTGATGAACTCTTGCAGGCCGCGGCGCTGCGGGTGATCCGCGATGTGCCAGTCGAGACTGGCGTCGTGGTTCCACTCGTTGTGCTGCGCGAACTCGGTGCCCATGAAGATGAGCTGCTTGCCGGGGCGCGTGAACTGGTAGGCGATGAGCAGGCGCAGGTTGGCGAGCTTTTGCCAGAAATCTCCGGGCATCTTGTCGATGACGGAGCCTTTGCCGTGCACCACCTCGTCGTGCGAGATGCTGTTGATGAACTTCTCGGTGTACTCGTACAGCATCGAGAAGGTCAGCTGATCGACGTGGAACTTGCGATGCACCGGCTCCTTTTGGAAGAAGCCGAGCGTGTCGTGCATCCAGCCCATGTTCCACTTGAAGTTGAAGCCGAGGCCGCCCTCTTCCGGCGAGCGCGTGATGCCGCCCCAAGCCGTGGACTCTTCTGCCACCGTGAAAGCGCCGGGCACCTCTTGCCGGATGATGGCGTTGGTCATGCGCAAGAACTCGATGGCGTCGATGTTTTCGCGACCGCCGTACGGGTTCGGCATCCATTCGCCTTCTTTACGGCTGTAGTCGAGGTACAGCATCGAGGCGACCGCGTCGACGCGCAGGCCGTCGATGTGGAACTCTTGCAGCCAGTAGAGCGCGTTGGCCACCAAGAAGTTACGCACTTCGAGCCGGCCGAAATTGAAGATCAGCGTGCCCCAGTCCGGGTGCTCGCCGCGGCGTGAGTCTTCGTGCTCGTAGAGCGCGCTGCCGTCGAAGCGGCGCAGCGAGAAATCGTCTTTCGGAAAGTGCGCGGGCACCCAATCCAAGATCACGCCGATGCCGTGCTGGTGGCAGTAGTCGACGAAGTAACGGAAGTCGTCCGGAGAGCCGTAGCGCACCGTGGGCGCGAAGTAGCCGGTGACCTGGTAACCCCACGACGGGTAGAAGGCGTGCTCGGCGATCGGCATCAGCTCGATGTGCGTGAAGCCGAGCCGCTGCACGTGCTCCACCAGCCGCGGCGCGATCTCGCGGTAGCTGAGCCAGCGATTTCCCTCTTCGGGCACGCGAGCCCACGAGCCCAAATGCACCTCGTACACGCTGACCGGCTCGCGCTGGATGTCTTTGCCGGCGCGCGCTTTCATCCACGCTTCGTCACGCCAGGCGTGGCTCGAGACGCTGACGCGCGAGGCGGTGGCGGGCGGATGCTCCATCTCGCGCGCCAGCGGATCCGTCTTCAAGCGCAGCGCGCCGTCTTTCGTCTTGATCTCGAACTTGTAGAGCATGCCGGGGCCGACGCCCGGCACGAAGATCTCCCAAATGCCCGAGCTACCGAGCGTGCGCATCGGCACCAACCGGCCATCCCAACGATTGAAATCGCCGACGATGCTGACGCGCTGCGCATTGGGGGCCCACAGTGCGAAGGCCACGCCGTGCACGCCGTTCATCGTTTTGGGGTGTGCGCCGAGCGCTTCCCACAGCCGGCGATGATTGCCCTCACCGATCAGGTGCAGGTCGATGTCACCGAGCGAGGGCAGGAAGCGGTACGGATCTTCGCGCTCCCAGGTTTGGCCGTCGGGGAAACGGAAACGCAGCTTGTAGTCGATGGGCAGGCGGTGACCGGCCAGGAACACCGCGAACACGCCCCCAGCGAGCATGGCCATCGGCCACGAGCTGCCGCCCATGACCACTTCACAACCGGTCGCGTCGGGATGGAACGCGCGCACCACCACGCCGGAGCCGCCGCCGTGCTGCGCCGGATGCGCGCCCAGCACCGCGTGCGGCTCGTGACAGCGATCCTCGAGCAGCGCAGTGAGCTTCTCGACATCACCCAACAGGACGGGGTCGGACGATTGAAAACCTGGGGTGCGAATAAAAGAAGCCATCAGTCGAGGAGGTAGCAAAGCAGCACAAGTGAGTGCGGCGCAACATTGATCCCGCTACCTTTTTGGATGCGTTGCGTCGCCTGAGCGGTGTTGACGACCTCTTGCCAATGACCCTTCTGGGGCAGATTGGGGAGGTTGAATTTATGGGCGCGATTGCTGCCGTTCAGTAAGAGCAGCAAGGATTGACCCTGGTTGGGGCGCCCGCGCTCATCCACATCATCGGATGCCTCGCCCGGGATCAGCATCCCCAGGATGTGGTTTTTCGGATTACCCCAGTCTTCTAGGGTCATCTCCGCGCCATCCGGGCGAATCCACGAGACGTCTTTGACGCCGTGAGCGGAAACCGCGCCACCTGCAAAGAATCTGCGCCTGCGGAACAGCGGGTTGGTGCGCGTGATCCCGAACACTTTGCGCGCGAAGTCGAGCAGCTCCTTCTGGCCGGGGTCGAGATCCCAGGGCACCCAGGTCAGCTCGTTGTCCTGGCAGTAGGCGTTGTTGTTGCCCTTCTGCGTACGGCCCATCTCGTCGCCGTGCGAAATCATCGGCACGCCTTGGGAGAAGGCCAGCGTGGCGAGCATGTTCTTCATCATGCGCTCGCGCAGGCGCGAGACCTGGGCGCTGCGCGTCTCGCCTTCGATGCCCCAGTTCTTGCTGGCGTTGTCGCTATTGCCGTCGCGGTTGTCTTCGCCGTTCGCTTCGTTGTGCTTGCGCTCGTAGCTGACCAGGTCGTGCAGCGTGAAGCCGTCGTGACACGTGACGAAATTGACGCTCGCGTAGGGCCCGCGATCGCCACCGTGAAAGATGTCGCTGGAGCCAGAAAGCCGCGAGGCAAGCTCGGGCACCTGGCCTTCGTCGCCGCGCCAAAAACGGCGAATGCAGTCGCGGTAGCGGCCATTCCACTCGGCCCAACCCGGCGGGTAGCCGCCGAGCCGGTAGCCGCCGGGCCCGAGGTCCCACGGCTCCGCGATGAGCTTCACCCGCTGCAGCACCGGATCTTGCTGCACGAGCGCGAAGAAGCGCGAGAACGAATCGAACTCGTAAGGGTCGCGCGCCAGCGTCGAGGCCAGGTCGAAACGGAAGCCGTCGACGTGCATCTCCGTCACCCAGTAACGGAGGCTGTCGAGCACCAGTTGCAGCGCGCGCGGGTGCAGCACGTTGAAGCTGTTACCGCAGCCGGTAAAGTCGACGTAGTGACGAGGGTTGTGCGGGTTCAGCCGGTAGTAGGAGGCGTTGTCGATACCGCGAAAGCACACCGTCGGCCCATTTTCCGAGCCCTCACCGGTGTGGTTGTAAACGACGTCGAGAATGACCTCTATGCCGGCGCGGTGAAACGCCTTCACCATCGTCTTGAACTCGTTCACCTGCTGGCCGAGCGAGCCCGTCGCGAACCGAGGATCCGGCGCAAAAAAGCCGACGGTGTTGTAGCCCCAGTAGTTGGTGAGGTTGAGATCCTCGAGGCGCCGTTCGCCCGCGGGGTGGTGAATGGGCAAGAGCTCGATGGCGGTGACGTTCAGCGAGCGCAGGTGGTCGATGATCGCGTCGGAAGCGAGGCCCAGGTACGTGCCGCGCAAGTGCGGCGGCACGTCCGGATGGCGCATGGTCATGCCGCGCACGTGGCATTCGTAGATGGTGGTGCGACTCCACGGAACACGCGGCGGCCGATCGTCGCCCCAGCTGAAGGCCGTTTCGACCACGACCGACTTGGGCATGTAGGGCCCACTGTCGAGCTCGCTCTTGGCCAGATCTCCTTGCGGGTCGCGCAGCCGGTAGCCGAACATTTCGTCGAGGCCGCGCACCTCGCCCGAAATGGCCTTGGCGTACGGATCGAGCAGCAGCTTGTGCGCGTTGAAGCGATGGCCCTGCTCCGGCGCGTACGGGCCGTCGACGCGGTAGCCGTAGAGCTGGCCGGGTCGCACGTCGGGCAGGTAGACGTGAAAGACGCGATTGGTGCGCTCGGTGAGCGGAATGCGAATCAGCTCTTTGTCGCCGCTGTCGGAGTCGTACAGGCAGAGCTCGACCGCGGAGGCGTGCTGCGAAAAAATCGCGAAATTGACGCCCTCGCCATCCCAAGTGGCGCCGAGCGGATAGGGCGTGCCGGGTCGAGTTCGCATGCGGGCTTGCGGCTTCAGGTGTGACGGCTGATGCGGAACAGGTGCGCGACGCGCTCCGTCGGATCGAGCCGCACGTAGTTGCGCGAGCCGCGCCAGGTGTAACGGGTGCCGGTGAGCAAGTCGGTCACCTCGTAGGCTTCGTTCTGGCCGATGCCGTAGGCGCCGAGCGGTACGTCGACCATGGTTTCGTGGGCGGCGTGGGGGTCGAGGTTGACGACCACCAGTAGCTCGTTGCCGGGCGCATATTTGCGATACGCCAGGATGCCGTCGTAGTCCGTGTGCACGAACTCGAGATTGCCGAGCTCGTGTAGCGCTGCGTTTTCGGCGCGAATTCGGTTCAGCTTACTGACGTCTTGCTTGATGTTGCCGGGCGCGCTCCAGTCGCGCACCCTGATTTCGTACTTTTCCGAGTCGAGGTACTCTTCGCTGCCGGGCTTGACGGCCACGTTTTCGCACAGCTCGTAGCCGCTGTAGATGCCGTAAATCGGCGACAGCGTAGCGGCCAGCACCAGGCGGATCCGGAATGCCGGGCGCCCACCGTGCTGCAGGTACTCGTGCAAAATGTCGGGTGTATTCGCGAAGAAGTTCGGCCGGTAGTAATCCACCATGTCGGTCTTCGTGAGCTCGGTGAGGTAGTCCCGCAGCTCCCAGGCCGAGTTCTTCCACGTAAAGTAGGTATAGCTCTGCGTGAAGCCGAGCTTGGCCAGCGACTTCATGCGATTGGGACGCGTGAACGATTCGGACAAGAAGATGACGTCCGGGTTGTCGCGTTGCACGTCCGCGATCATCCACTCCCAAAACGCGAGCGGCTTGGTGTGCGGGTTGTCGACGCGGAAGATCTTCACGCCGTGGCTGACCCAGTAGAGGACGACGTCGCGACACGCGGCCCAGAGGTTTTCGCGATCTTCCGACCAAAAGTTGATCGGGTAGATGTCTTCGTACTTCTTCGGCGGGTTTTCGGCGTAGCGCAGCGTGCCGTCCGGCCGTACGAAGAACCAATTGGGGTGCTGCTTCACCCAAGGGTGATCGGGCGAGCACTGCAGCGCGTAGTCGAGGGCGATTTCGATGCCGAAGTCGGCCGCTGCCTTCACCAGCGCGTCGAAGTCGTCGATGGTGCCGAGCTGCGGGTGGACGTCGCTGTGGCCGCCTTCTTTGCCACCGATGGCCCAAGGGCTGCCCACGTCTTGCGGCTCACAGGTGACGGAGTTGTTGCGGCCCTTGCGGTGTGTGACACCGATGGGATGAATGGGCGGCAGATAAATCACGTCGAAGCCCATCGCCGCGATCTCGGGCAAGCGCGCCGCCGTGTCGGCAAAGGTGCCGTGCTTGCCGGGCACCTTGCCCTGCGAGCGCGGAAAGAGCTCGTACCAGGCGCTGAAGCCGGCCTCGGTGCGATCCACGACGAGCTGCAACGGCTCGAGCCGTGTCGCGTCGCCGGGCAAGAGCGGCACGCGCACGGTTTCGACCACTTCGTCCGCGAAGGCGACGCGCAGGCGCTCTTCGAGCGAGAGATGCGGGTCCGCCAGCTTTTCGGCGGCTTCTTTGATGCGCTTGGCGGCCTCTCCCTTGAGGAAACGGGCCAGCTTGCTCAGAATGTCCGCCCCTTCGAGCAGCTCGGAGCGCACGTCTTGGCCGGCGTTGAGGCGCTTGCCGAGGTCACTGCGGAAGGTGCCGTAGCGATCGGGCCAGGCTTCGACCGTGTACTCCCAGCGCCCCAGCCGGTCCGCCTTGAACGAGCCGTACCAGCGGTCCACGTCGAAGTGGTAAGCGAGCGGTGCGGTGCGATAGTCGGCGGCGCCGACCGGCCGATACAAGATGTGGGCCGCGATCAGGTCGTGGCCATCCTTGAAGATGTTGACGCCCACGTCGACGGTCTTTCCGAGCAGGCGCTTGATCGGGTAGCGCCCGCCGTCGAGCTGCGGGGTCAGGTTTTCGATGACGAGACGGGGGAGCTCTTCTTCGGCCGTGTCCATGCGCATTTTCGTGGGAAGCCCAGCCACTTACCACGGGTTTGCCAGCAGGCCTATGGGGGCGGCGCGCGCAGCGTGATCTCGAAGTTTGCGGTGTTCGACGCAGGGGCCGCAAAGCCCATCTTGTAGAAGACGAGCAAGAGGCAGGCCGCGAGCGGCGTGCCGGCCAGGTCGCCGCCGGTGGGACGCGTGTAGGTGACACTACCCGACGGGTCGATACCAACCTTGAGGGTGATGACGCCGCTCTGTTGGTTTTTGGGATCCGTGAGGCACGCCTGCAAGCGATCCATGCGCCGGGACACGCCGCCGCGCACGTCTGCTTCGAGCAGGCCGCGCGTGGTGATGGCTTCGATCTGCAGCTCGCCGGGTTTGCCGGCGACGACCGCTGGAGCGGCGCTCGCCGCAGGTGCAGCGCTGGCTGAAGGAGCCGTGCTCGGCATCGGAGCGACCTCGATCGGAACCGGCGCAGAGCTCGCCGCCGGAGCGACGCTGCTCGGCTCGGTCGCGGAGGCCACGACCGCAGCCGGCGCTGCTGACGGCCTTGGGCGGGGCGATTCGGCAACTGGATGGCGCGAGGTTGCCGTGAACAAGAACGACAGAACGAGTAGCCCTCCCACGCCTGCGCGAGCGCCGTGCGCCAGCAGGCCCACACCTGCGTAGCGCGCGCGTTGCGCGAAGACCACCAGCGTGCTCAGCACCAACCCGAACATCAACGCCCAGGCGGTTCGACCATGCAACGACGAGCTGCCGTTCAAGTCCGCCGCCGCCGCGCTGATCGCCGCCATGCCGAAGAACGCACCCGAGACGATGTCGCCCGAGCGCCGCACCACGCGCGGTCCGTCCTTTTGCAGCAGCGCCCCTTCGACTTTCGCGGCACCGACTACCAGCGCGGCCACGCTCGCCAGCCCGAACAGCATCGCCAAAGACAACTCGCGCCGCACGTCGCCAGGAGCGCGTACGTAGACTCCGAGCTCTGTCACGAGGCCGACCACGGCTGCGACCAGCACGCGCGGCGTGAAGCGCGGCGCCGAGCTCTCGGAAAAGCCGGCCAAGGTCCACACCGCAGCGAGGCTCGAAGCAGCGCCTGCGCACAGAAGCAACGTCGACGGTGTGCTCATGACCTGAACGAGACCAACCAGACCCTCGAGCGCGACCCTACTGCGCCGAGGATGCCGGACGCTAACATGCCTTTTGCAGCAGATCAGCTGAAGCGCGTCTTGGCATAATGAGTCATCGGGCCGGGCGGTGCGCTGCTCCTTCGGGGCTCGAAACGTCCACGCCAACTGCCATTTTTGAGGCGGCGCTTGCCCCGCACCTTCTCTTCGTCCATCGCGTAAGTTTCGGCTTCGGTGCCGTCGTCGAGCCGGACGGTCACCCGTCGAAACAGCGCCGGGCACTGGTGGTGGACGTCGAGCTTGAAGCGCAGCTGACGGCTGACCTGGTACAGCTCGCCCACAATTGCGACGCCGCCGCTCGTGAGCAGCACCGGGTAGAAGTCGAGATCCACCAGCGTATGTTGAGGGAGCGTGCGGGCCTCGCCCAAGAGCGGCGCGCCTTCGAGCAGGGCGTGCTCTCTCTCACCTTGGAGCAGCAGGCCGTACACGAACAGACGCACGTCGGGCAAAGTGGAGTCAGGGGATCCAGGCATCAAATAACGCCCCGGTCGAGCAGGTTAGGGCTGGGGCCGCAACCTCACGAAAACAATCTGCCGGGGCGCGGAACTTCGCAAGCCCGGCATTGTCTGGTCGGATAATTCGGCGCAAATTGGAGGATCGATGCGGCTGGGTAAGGACGTGCTGGACGCTGATTTGTACGGGGAGCTGGGCCTCCTACCGGACGCGACCGAAGCCGAGATCCGCGTCGCCTACCGGCACCAAGCGCGCGTCAGCCACCCGGATTTGAACCAGGACGACCCGGACGCAGTGTCGCGCATGGCGCGCCTCAACGTCGCCGCCAAGGTACTGCTCGATCCTGCGCTCCGCCGCGCCTACGACCGGGCGCCGCGCGGCCCGCAACCCTCCGCTTCCGCCGGCAAGCCCAAAGCCAAGGCAGCCTGGTACGAGCGCCGCGAACAGACGGCAGACGACGACTGGGCGAGCGCACCTGCGCCTGAAGCGGTGACGGCCGAGCGCCGCGCCAGCTTCGGCAACTTCTTCAAAGACCTGCGCAGCCGCGACGGGCAACTGAGCCTGCAGCTGCAAGAGCGCATCGCAGCGCTCAGCACGCGGCAGCAACTGGGCGTTGCTGCGTTGCTGTGCGCGCTGGCGCTCGGCCTCATTGCCTGGGCGCACCCTCAGGGCTTAATCGGCGACGAGCTGCAGCCGACGTCCATCAGCACGCGGGCCGTCAACCCCTAGCCGAGCGTTACGGCACTTTTTGGTAGAGCGAGAGCGCTTCTATGGCAACGTGCCGCACATCGCGGGCGAGCTGATCGCTCTCGTCGGCATCCTGACTACGCGAGACGATGCGCACCAAGGCTTCGCGCGCACGACGTAGCTCGAACGCCAGCCAACGCACGTCCGCCTCGCAGCCGTGAGCGGTGCCTACGTGGCCGCCTTCGATATCGCGCAGGCGCCATTCGGTTTTGGTGTTGCCGTCGAGCTGTTTGCCGGCGCCACCGCAGTCGGGACAACGGCTGGGCCCAAAGTCGTCGACGATCTCGCCCTTGCCGTAACAAGTGAGGCAATCAGAAGCGCTCGATAGTTCCATGATGATCGCTTTTGGGTTCGGCGAGCCACGTCCTCGTTACCACGCAGTCAGATTGCCCGTCGAAGCTGAAAGACTATTGTAGCCGCAGGATGCCGCTGTCCAGAACAAGCCCGCTCGTGTTCGTCACTTCCCTTTGGGGGCTGGTTTTCTGCGCCGGTTGCGTCGGCGGGGGAGCGCCGAGCGACCCGTACGACCTGGGTACCGCCAAGCCCGGCGTGTCGACCGAAGGCGGCGGTGGTGACGGCACCCTCGAGGGCCCGATGCCGGACGCCGGCAGCCGTGACAGCCACTTTCCACTGATCGACGGCACGCACTGGACCTACCACCACACGACACCGGTCGATGCGCCGTGGGACGAGACGGATACGGTCACGCTCGGCGAATACCAGGGCGCCCCGGCGTTCGTGCTCGAGGACGAAGAAGACGCACAGGGCGAGCAGACGCACAGCACGCACGTCATCGACGGCACACGAATCTTCCGCGCGTACAAAGAAGTGACCGTGGGCGACGACGTGGTCGTGACCACCACGTACGATCCCGCCTTCTTGCGCTACGACGAAGCGTGGACGAAGACGGGCATGAGCGTCACGCTCGATGACGACTGGACGCAGAAGTGCATCGCGGCGAGCGCTGCCTCCAACTGCGCGCCCGGCGCCATCAAGCCTGGCACCACGACGCACAAGTACACCGTGCTCGATGTGGCCGCGCACGTGTCGGTGCTGGCCGGCGACTTCACCGCCGTAAAGATCCAGCGCGACAACGTCAGCAGCCCCGAAACCAAGCTGTTTTGGTTTGCGGCCGGAGTCGGTAAGGTGCGCGAAGAAAGCCCGGCTTCGGGGGCGGTCACCGAGCTCAGCTCCTACGAGATCCCTTGAGACATCTGACTTCGTGGCTGTGTGCCACCTTCATTCTCGTTCCGATCGACGTGTTCGCGCAGCTGCCGGCGGCCGCGCCCGAATCCGCGCCCGCAGTCGCCCCCACGCCCGAGCCCCCAGTGACACCCTCACCTGCGCCAGCCGTCGCCCTGGCGCCAGCACCGGCACCCCCCGCCTCAGCCGCGCCCGAGCCAGCGCGGCCGCCAGAGCCCAAGCCCAAACACAAAGGCAAGGGCAAAGGCAAAGGCAAGAACGAGGACGTCCCCACTGGCGCGCCCGACCGTCTTGCTCCGGACTCCTTCACGGGTGATCCGTTCGGCGACGATCTCGCAGGAACCAACGTCGCCGGGCCGCTCTCGTTCCGCGTGCTGATGCAGACGCGCTACCGGCAGAGCTACACCGAGCCCAGCACCAACGCGCGCCCCGGCTACGCCGTACGCGAAGACATCTTGGCGCGCGAGGACGACGGCTTCGATTTGCAGCGCTTGTTCTTGCGCATCGCGAGCGACCCGCTACCGGAGGTCGGCTTCAAGGCGATCCTGGATTTCGCCAAGCTCAACAATCCCGAGAACGTGCTGAAGCAGGCGTACACCACGCTGCGCATCATTCCCAAGCGGGTAGAGATCGCCGCTGGTCTGTTGAAGCTACCGTACTCGACCATGGAGCTCGACCCGATCGCCCGCTTCGAGCTGAGCGACTTGGGCGCCACCGACGACGTGATCAAGAACATGGGCTTCGCTGGGCGCGACCTCGGCGTCGAGCTCATGGCAGCACCGTTTTCGAAGCGCAAGCTGCTGCGCTTCACGCTGGGCGCCTTCAGCGGTCACGCCAAAGACGAACGCGCATCGCCGCTCGGCGCCATCGGCGCACGCATCGAATCGCGGCCCATCAAGGGCCTCAGGTTGGGGGTGGACGCCGTCGGCATGCCCAACAGCCAGGACTACAAACGGCCGTTCAAGAGGTCGAGCAAAGACGTGCTGCCCATGCCGAGCGATCCGTTGTACCCGCGCGAGCAGCGCTGGGCAGCCGGCAAAGCGTACAGCGCCGACATCAGTTACGAGCGCCACCACTTCACCTTCCGCAGCGAAGGGCTGATTGGCGATCGCGTCGACACGGACGAGCGCTATGGCGCCCGCTCATTCTGGGCGGTGTGGGCACTATTGGCTTACGACGTGCACGCCGGCTGGCTGCGCTTCACGCCCGTCATCAAGGCCGAGTGGCTCGACCTCGATCGCGATCACGACGTCGGCGGCCGGCGCGAGCTCTCGGCGGGCGTTGCCTTCCCCTACAAGAAGCGGGTGCGCGTACTAGTCGACGTGAAGCGGACGGACGTGCAAGCCGGCACCCCCGTCATCGACTCGCCCAAACCGTTGCCAGCGGTGCCGTATTTCGACGTCGACAGCACGCGCATCACGGCGCAGCTGCAAGTCGAGCTCTAAGACGAGAGCAGCGGGTTCGTGAGCGCCGAGGCCGGCGGCTGCACGGACTCGCGCAGCGCCACGTTTTCAGCAGGTTTGTAGCCCTTGAGTGCGAGGCGCAGCACACCCGGCAGCACCAGCAGCGTGAGCAGCGTGCACAGCAGCATGCCGATCACGACGGCCGTGGCCAGCGGTTGCTGCACCTCGGCGCCGGCGCCCGTTGCGGTCGCCATCGGCAAGAATCCGAGCGCTGCCACCACCGCCGTGGTCAAGACGGCGCGCAGCACCTGCGCGCAGCCGCCGGCGATGGCCGCGTCGAGCGGCTCGTGCCGATCCAGGCGCTTGCGCACCTCGCTCGCCATCACCACGCCGTTGAGCACCGCGATGCCGCCCAGCGCAATGAAGCCAACCGCCGCCGGCAGGCTGAACGGCATACCGCGCAGCGAGAGCCCCAGCATTCCGCCAGCGAGCGACAGCGGCACCAGCGCGAACACCGCGAGCGCCAGGCGCACGTTCTGAAACATGCCCAGCAGCATGCCGAAGATCAGGCCGATCACGATCGGCAGCACGATCGCCAGCCGCGCCTGTGCGCGCGCAAAGTTCTCGAACTGGCCGCCCCACTCGATGCGGTAACCGCTGGGTAGAGGCCGAGAATTGACGGCGTTTTGTGCGTCGGTCACCCAGCTGACCAGGTCACGGCCGCGCAAGTTCACGTCCACGCGGATGGCGCGCACGCGATTTTCGCGGCGAATCGCGGTCGGGCCTTCGCTCTCGCTGAGCTCGACCACCTCACGCAACGGAATGTTTTCGGCACGCTGCGTTTCGACGAATAGGTCGCCCAGGCCGTCGGCTGTGGGCGTGGCGGGCGGCGAAAGCACGCGGATCTCGAAGCGCCGCTCTTCTTCGTAGAGTTGCCCAACCGGCACGCCTTCGCGCGCCGCGCTGATCACGGCGAAGGCGTCCTCGACCCGCACGCCGTAACGCGCCAGGCGACCGCGATCGACCGACGCTGTGATGGTGGGCGCACCCAGCACCCGTTCGACGCGCACGTCCCCCGTGCCGTCGATGCGGCGCACCTGCTCCGCCACTTTGCCGGCGATTTCGGCGAGCTTGCTCAGGTCGGTGCCGAAGATCTGGATCTGCACGTCGGCGCGGGAACCGCTGATGAGCTCGTTGGTACGGTCTTCGATCGGCTGTGACACCGAGACGAACGTGCCCGGAACCTCGCTCTCGATGCGGCGCTTGAAATACTCCGACAGGTCGTCGAAGTCGTGCGCCGTCTTCCACTCTTTGAGCGGCTTCAGGCGCACCAAAATATCGGTGTTGTCATTGCCCACCGGGTCCGTCGCAACCTCGGCGCGCCCGGTCATGCCGAGCGTGGTCACGACTTCCGGAAACGTGTGCAGCACCTTCTCGGCTGCCAAATCGAGCTTCAGCGCCGCGTCGAGCGAGATGCTCGGCGCGCGGCGAATCGTCACCACCGCATCGCCCTCGAAGATGCGTGGTACGAACTCCGCGCCCTGGCGGCCGAAAATCCAGCCTGCAAAGCCCAACACCACCACGGCGGCCGCAATCCACATCAGTCGCAAGCGCACGATGCCCGGCAACAGTTTGGCGTAGCCGTGCGCGAGGTATTCGAGCCAGGCCGGACCATGACCCTTGGCGGGCGGCACGAGCACCACCAGCACGGCGGGAAAGAACGCGATGGCATAGACGAGCGCGCCGAACAACGCGCAAGCCATCGTGATGGCCATCGGGCGGAACATTTTGCCCTCGACGCCTTCGAGCGCGAGCAGCGGCACGTAGACGAGCATGATGATCGCGACCGCAAACGCGACCGGTCGCGCCACGCTACCGGCGATGTCGGCGTAGGCGCCGGCTCGTGCCGCGCCGACCAGCCGTATGCCTGCCGTCGCCGCGATCACCGATTCCAAGATCACGATCGGGCCGTCGACCAAGAAGCCGAAGTCGATGGCGCCCAGCGACATCAAGTCGCCGGTCACGTGAAAGGCGTGCATGCCCAGGAGCGCGATCGTCATCGCCACCGGAATGCCCAGCACCACCGCCACCGCGCCACGCCAGCTACCCAAAAATAGCCACAGCACGAGCGTGACGATGCCGATTCCTTCGGCCAGGTTTTTGAGCACCGTGGTCAGCGTGCGGCCGACGAAATCGCTGCGATCGTACACGACGTCGAGGTGCACGCCAGGGGGGAGCGTCTTCTGAATTTGTCGTGCACGCTCAGCCACGGCTTGCACGACGTCACGGCTGTTCTCGCCGAGCAGCATCATCACGATGCCGGTCACGGCCTCACCCTTGCCGTTGTGGGTGATGACGCCCTGACGAAGAGCGGCGCCGACCGTGACGTCCGCCACGTGGCGCACCAGCACCGGCGTGTTGCGCGCGGAGGTGCGGATCATCACCGCCCCGATCTCGTCGGCGCTCTGCAGCATGCCCTGACCGCGCACCGTGAACGACTCCTCGCGGCGGTCGATGTAGCCGCCCCCGGCGTTGACGTTCGCGCTCTTCAGCGCCTCCACGACATCGCTGAGCGAAAGGTCGTGAGCCTTGAGGCGGGCGCGATCCACCACGACTTGAAACTGCTTGAGCTCGCCGCCCATGGTGTTCACCTCCACCACGCCCGGCACGTTGCGCAGCTTGGGCACGATTTCCCAGTCCAAGAGCGTGCGCAGCTGCATCGCCGAGTGCTGGTTGCTCTGCACCACGAATTGGAAGATCTCGCCCAGGCCCGACGAGACCGGCGCCAGCTCGGGCGCCGTGGCCGACGCCGGCAGCTCGATACCGCGCAGGCGCTCCAGCACCAGCTGCCGAGCGAACCAGATGTCGACGTTGTCTCTAAAGATGACGGTCACGGCGGACAAGCCACCGCGCGACACGCTGCGCTGGTCGACGGCGCCGGGCACGCCGTTCAGCGCGTTCTCGATCGGCGTCGTGACCGTGCGCTCCACCTCGACCGGTGAGAGCCCGGTCGCACCGGTGAGCACCGACACCTGCACCGGCGAAACGTCCGGCAGCGCGTCGATCGGCAAGGTGCGGCCAGCCCAGACACCGACCAGGAGGAGCAGAACCATCGCCGCGATGACCGCGCCCCGGGCGCGGATCGAGGCAGCAACGAGGCTTTTTAACAACATGCGAGCTCAGCGAAAAAGCTCACTCTTCAGCGCAAAAGCGCCGTCGGTGACGATGCGATCGGTCTCTTTGAGACCGCTGAGGATCTCGGTTTCATCCGCGTCACTGGCGCCGAGCTCCACATTCACGACCCGCACGGCGTTGGCGCCGGCCGCCACGAATACGGTCGGCTTGCCGTCGACGAACGTGACGGCGCTGGTCGGGGCCACGATACGCGGCTGCGCCGCACCGCCGCTGCTGTGAATGGTAGCCTGCACGGCTTGCCCGACGCGCAGCTTGCGATCGTAGTTCTCGACCTCTATGCGCACCTTGGCGCTGTGCGTCTCGGAATCGATGCGCGACGCCACCTTGGCGACGCGCCCTACCAGCTTCTCCGAATTACTGGCCAGCGGCTTCAGCTCCGCGCGGTCGCCGACGTTGATGCGGCTCAAGTTGCGCTCGAAGACGTCGAGCTCGATCCACAGATGGTCGAGATTCGCGACCTTGAAGGCGACGAGCTGCCCCTCGACGAATTGCCCGGGCGCCACGTTGCGTTCCACGACCGTACCCTTGATGGGCGAGCGCACGTCGTGAACGCCCAGCACCCCCTCGCCCTTGGTGCGCGCGCTGCCGCCCAAAGCGGCCACCTTCTGCTGCGCAGCGCCCAGCAAGAGCGAAGCCTTCTTGGCTTCGACCGCCGCCATCTCGACCTCACGAGCCGTCGTCAGGCTGCGCTCGGCCAGCTTGGCTTCGCGCTCGGCGTTGAGCTCGGCCGCGTGGCGCTCGGCGTCCAGCATGCTCACGGTCGCCTGCGCCTCGCCGAGCTCCGCGCTTTCGACGCGAGCCAGCACCGCGCCGGCCTCCACGCTGTCTCCCTCGAACTTGGTGACCCTGCTCACCAAACCGCGCAGGCGCGTGCCGATGGCCGCCACGTGCTCGGCGTTGAAGTCTACGGTGCCGACCGCGGCCACCGCCGGCACCAGCCGATCCACCTTCACCGGATCCAGCTTGATACCGGCGCGACGTGCGAAGGCGTCGGAGTAGTGAATCTGATCACCGAGCACGCGCGGCACGTCCGACGCTGGCATCGTTTCGGGCGCGGCCTCTCCGCTGCGCTGCAGGGCGAAGCTGGCCGCACCAATGATGAGCAGGCCAACGCCGACGATCAGCGCTCGCTTCGTCCAACTCGTCTTGGGGCTCACCGGCGACGCCGACGCGGGCGCCTCCGTCGAGCTCAAATCTTCGCTGCTTGCATCGATGCTCACGGCAATTCTCCTGTAATTTCCACATATTCGCTGACGAGCAGCCAGCCTTGCTCGAGCAGCTCCAAGCGGCGTAGCGACAGCGCCGACAGCTCGCGACGGCTGAGCAGCACCGCCAGCATCTCCGCCTTGCCGGCTCGGTACGTTTCCTGAACGGCGCTCACGGCCAGCTCCGCGGCAGGGAGTGCCGTCTGTGTGAGCGTGGTGACGGCGCGCGCCAGTTGCGCTTGTTGCTCCGCTAACAGCTTGAGGCGCTGCTGCGCCACACTTTGGTGCACGCGCTGCTCGGCCAGCGCGCGCGAGCTCTCCGCCAGCGCGCGCGCCCGCTCTGGGCGGTTGGCGCGGAACACCGGGAAGGCGTAGGCCAGGCCACCGCCCAGGCGCGTCTCGCCCAAGTCCCCGCGGCCTGCAACGAGACCGACACTGAGCGCGCTCTGGCCTTCCTTGCGCCAGCGCTCCGCGGACGAGCTGTAGAAACGCGCTTCGGCAGCCAGCGACCGCGATTGCGGCAGTTGCTCGGGTTTGAAGGTTTGCAAAGCGGCCGGTTTGAGCGCTGGCGGCATGGCTAGCGCCATCACGTTGGGCGCGGGCCGACCCAACACTTCCGCCAGCTCGCCACGGGCGCGCAGTAAGTCGGCCTCGGCTTCGGCCAGCATCACCTCGTGGCGCGCGGCTTCCACCGCCGCCATCGATGCGTCGCGGGCGATGGCGTCGCCGTTCTTCACGCGCTCCGCAATCATCGAGGCTTCGGCTTTGGCGCTGTTCAGCAGCTCGCTCAGCACCGCGGCGCGCTCGGCCGCCACCACCGAAGAACCGTAGGCGCGCACCAGTCTGCCAGCGGCTTGCGCCCGCGCTTGCCCGACCAGAGCCGCGTGCAGCGAAACGAAATCTTTCGCCTCGCGACCGCGGCTGCCGCGCTGCCCGGAAAGCTCGACCGGCAACCACAGCGTGCCGAGCACGTTCACGTCCTTCGTGACGCCCTTGTTGCCGTGATCGGCCACGACCTCGAGGTAAGGATTGCCGAAGGGCGCCATGCGGCCGTTGACCAGCGCCGAGCGGCTGGACGTGAGCGACGCCCGGGCGATCGACACCTCGGGCGCGTGCTCTTTGGCGACTTCGATCAGCGCGCGCAGCTCAGCGCGTGCATCGGGTGCAGCGAGCGGCGCTGCCTCCCGGTCTTGTGCTCGCGCAGAGCTGCCAGCGAACACGCACAGCGCCAGCGCGCATGAAATGATCTGAAACTTTCGCACCGATGACCCGCGTCTCGTTTCGAACGTACATTTCCTAAGCCGCTTTTCACTGCGACGAAGGTTCCAGCGGGTAGCCGGATTGTTTCCGGACCCGCTCGGCTCAGAGCAACACTTCTTCTTACAGATTAATCCCCGCTGTCCCAATGGTTTTTCCGATGAAACCATTCGGCTATGCCTGCGCCATTGCGACTCACAGGCACGCACTACGTGTCAGTTCGATACGCAGTGTGTCGGCCCGTAACAACTCCGGCGTACAACACTCGGGGGTAGTGAACACCCGAGCAACGAGCTGTTACGGAATCGCCGCGGACGCTGCTGCGAGCGCGCCGGTGTCGGCCGCTTCGGGATCGCTGAGGTCGATCTGTGCCTTCTGCAGCTTCCCGGACAGGTCCACGTTCACGGCTTGCCAACGCGTGTAGGCGTCGAGCACCCAGATGCCGGACTCGCGCGTGCCGTTGCCGGACCAGCCGTTACCACCGAACGGCAGATGCGCCTCGGCGCCGGTGGTACTGTTGTTGATGCTGGTCATGCCCGCGCGGATCTCTTCTTTGAAGCGCAGCATGGCGTGGGCGTCGCGCGTGTAGATGGCGCTAGAAAGGCCGTAAGGTGTGCCGTTCGCGGCGCGGATCGCTTCGTCGAGCCCGTCCACCTCGATCAGGTTCACGGTAGGGCCGAAGCATTCTTCTTGTGCGATGCGCATATCGATGCGCACGTTGTCGAACAGGCGTGGCGTGCCGTAAAGCCCGCGCGCGGCGTCGCCAGTGAAGCCCGTCACGTTGTCGCCGGCGACGATGCGCTTTCCGTCGAGCAAGAGCGTGGCGCCGTCGTCGAGGCCCGTCGCGCGTTGCTCGATCCACTTTTCGAGGAAACGCTGGTTGATGAAAGGGCCGTAGTCGTTTTGCTCGTCGAGCGGATTGCCGATCTTGAGCGCGCTCACGCGGCGCACGAAGCGCTCGCGAAAGGCGGCGATCACGCGCTTGTCGACGATCAGGTTGCCGGCGCTGGTACAGCGCTGGCCCGCGGTGCCGTAAGAGGCCCAGACCGCGCCTTCTACGGCGAGCTCCAAATCTGCGTCGGCCAGCACGACCAGCGGGTTCTTGCCGCCCAATTCGAGCGAGGGCACCTGCAGCCGACGGCCGCAAACTTCGCCGATCTTGCGGCCCACCGCGGTGGAGCCGGTGAACGAGATTTTGTCGACGAGCCCGGCGTCGACGGCATCGATCAGGAACTCTCCGGCGCCGCCACCACCGGCACCGTGGACGATGTTCACGACACCGGCTGGCACGCCCGCGCGCCGCAGTAGCTCGAAGAACAGCGCCGCCACGCCGGGCGCGTCGTCCGAAGGCTTCCATACGATGACGTTGCCGGTGAGCAGCGCGGGCACGATCTTCCAACTCGGGACGGCGATCGGAAAATTGCCGGCCGTGATCAGGCCGACGACGCCGAGCGGGCGTCGGTAGGTGAATAGCTCCTTGTTCGGCAGCTCGCTCGGCACCGTCTGGCCGTAGAGGCGCCGGCCCTCACTCTGGAAAAACTCAGCGGTGTCGATGGCCTCTTGTACGCTGCCGCGCGCCTCGCGGAGCGGCTTGCCGATTTCTCTCGAGACGAAGCGCGACAGTCGCTCTTTTTCTTCGGTGAGCAACACCGCCAGGCGCCCCAACAAGCGCCCGCGCTCGGGCGCCGGAACGCGCGCCCAGGCCAGAGCAGCGCGCCGCGCCGCTGCACAGGCCTCGAACACTTGCTCGCGCGAGCTCTGCGGGGCCACCGTGACCACGTCGTCTCGATTGGCGGGGTTGTGCCGCTCGAAGGCGGCGCCCGCCGGCTGCGCCTTGCCGTCCACGATGTTGGAAACCAGGAGCGTTTGCGGAAGGCCTTCTTGCTGCGCGCGCGTTTGGATCACGGCTCACTCCTCGTGGCTAAGGGGCACACTCACTCCAATGTAAGACCGCTCATTCGTCGATGGGAGCGCGGCGTACCGGTTCCTCATCCGGAATGGCCCAGGCAGGCTTGACCCAGGCGCCGCCCGTGCCGCTGCCTGCGGGGGCGGGAGGCGCCGGAGTTGCCGCAGGGGGGGCGGCTTCTGGCTTGGCGGCGGCGGCAGCAGCGCGCGGCTCGGGAGCGGGCGTTGCCGCCACTGCGGGACCCGCGCCGGACGTGGGTTCACCCGGCAAAAACTCGAGCAAGGGCTTTGCGGCCGAGGCAGAGGGCGATGCCGCAGCCGACGTGCTGGGTGCGGCCTTGGGCTTGACCTTCGGCTCGCTGGGCTGGTGCACCGCCACCGGCAAGGGCGGCGGCAACGCGCGCTGCTGATCTGCGGAGTCTTGCCGCTGGGAGCGCAGCCAGAGCACACCACCAATCAAACCGATGAAGAGCGCAGCAGCGGCTACGCCAATCACGACTCCCGTGCCATCCGAGCTGGGTTGCGGCGCGGAAGGCGGGCTCTTTTGGGTGGTGCTGAATTGGCGCTCGGTGAGCGCCGGCACGTCTCCAGGCAACGGGGCTTGAATGGTGGCGGCGTTGGGCAGGGCCACGTCGTCCGCCTTGATGGTGACGGCACCCGACGTGACGACCCCGGAGGCGTGCATGCCCGGCACCGGATCCGTAGGCGGCGTATCACGCGCCGTATCGGGCGCGCTGGTGACCTCGATATCGGGCGCGGCGTGCGGCGCCTCGCGCGCCGGATCGCGCGACTCGAGGCCGAGCGCCTCGCGCAGCGACTCGGTGAGCTCTTTGGCGGTTTGGAAGCGCTTTTCGGGATCGCGCGCGACGGCGCGGTGCCACCAGGCGTCGAACCCGATCGGCACCGCAGCGACCTCCGAAGGCACCGGGATGTCGCGCACGCAAATGGCCAGCACCAGATCGCCCAGGCCATCGCTGTAAAACGGGCGCTTGCCGGTGAGGCACTCGAACGCGATCACGCCCATGGACCACAAATCCGAGCGCGAATCGACGGTGCGATTGCCCTGCGCCTGCTCGGGGCTCATGTAAAACGGCGTGCCCAAAATCGAGCCGGTGCGGGTGCGCGTGCCCTCCGAAAGCGCGTGGCTCTCGACCTTGGCGACGCCGAAGTCCAGCACCTTGGCGATCTCTTCATCCTCGTTCTTGACGAGGAACACGTTCTCGGGCTTGAGGTCGCGGTGCACGATGCCGGCTTCGTGCGCGCGCGCGATGGCGCGACCAATGTGCGACAGCACGCGCGCCGTTTCTTGCGGCGACAGGCGCTTCTTCCGCTTGATGCGCTGAGCGAGGTTCTCGCCCTCGAGCAGCTCCATGGCCATGAACGGCACTTTGCCGTCGATGCCGTAGTCCAGAATCTGCACCACGTGCGGGCTGCGTAGCGCGGCTGCCGACTGCGCCTCGCGCATGAAGCGGGCGAGCGTCTCTTCGTCGGGCACCGCGGTGCGGTCGATGACCTTGACCGCGACGGGGGCGTTCAGCACCAGATGCTGTGCGCGCCAAATGGTGCCCATGCCGCCCGCACCGAGCTGTACTTCCAGCCGATAGCGGCCAAGGAGCACGTGGCCTGCGGAGACAGCCGATTCCGCCATGAGCTAAGGACTCCGACCATAGCGCGGATTCTGGGGCGCGCCTATGATTCCGCCCCCATGGAACGCATCGTCTGTGACTCGAAAGAATTGCCGGGCCGCGCCGCTGCGCGCATCGCGCTCGAGCTGACGAAAGCCCTCGACGAGCGGGGCCGAGCCTCGCTGGCACTGGCCGGTGGCACCACGCCCAAGGCCACGTACGAAGCACTGGCCGGCTTGCCGCTCGATTGGTCCAAAGTCGACGTTTTCTTCGGCGACGAACGGTGCGTGCCTGCCGATCACGAAGATAGCAACTATCGAATGGCCAAGGCGGCGCTGTTCGATCGCATCACGATCCCGAGCGAGCGGATTCATCGCATGCAAGGCGAGCTCGCCGATCACGACGCTGCTGCGCGCGCCTACGAAAAGGAGCTACCTGAACGGCTCGACGTCGTGGTGCTCGGCATCGGCGAGGATGCCCACACCGCCTCGCTGTTTCCGGGCGCCGCCGCGCTGAGCGAAAACGTGCGGCTGGTTTTGCCCGTAGTCGGGCCCAAGCCTCCGCCCCAGCGCCTCTCGCTGACGCCGCCCGCGCTGCGCAGCGCGCGCCAATGTATCGTGCTGTCGAGCGGCGCCGGCAAAGCCGAGCCAACGCGGCGCGCGCTGCAAGATCCCATCGACATCGTCAGCGCGCCGATTCAATTGGCCCGCGAGGGCGTGTGGTTTCTCGACGCCGCGGCTGCGTCGAAGCTGTGACGTTTGGTCCCAGGCGTTTAGCCCAGCCTTTCGTGCTTGCTTCTCGCTGCTGCCCTGGTTAGCCAGGGCCGCGACCGGTGTAGGGCCGGTCGAGAGGAGAAGTAGGAAGATGAAGCTTTCACGCTCGATGGGCTTGGTGTTTGCGCTGGCTTTCGGCGCGCTTTCGGCAGCTGGCTGTGCCTCCGACGCCAGCGACCACGGCTCGGAGCACGGAGAAAACGTCGGCACGCTCGCGTTGTCGCTCACCGGTCAGACCAACGGCACGACGTACCGGCTACGCAACGCGATCTTCGACATTACGGGCCCCACGAACGTCTCGCTGAGCAGCGAGACGGATCCGGACGCCGCCATCTTGGCAGCGACGCTGTCCACGGGTGGCTACTCGATCAACCTCGAGAGCGGCTGGTCGCTCGAGAAGGTGACCCCGATGGGCGCGCAGACGGTGAACGCATCGCTCGTGTCGGCAAACCCGAGCAGCTTCATGATCGGCTCGGGTGCGACCGCTAGCGTGGTGTTCCAATTTTCGACCGACGGCACGATCGTCCAGATCGGCACGGGTCGCGTCGAAGTCTCGATCTCGGTGACCGAGACGGGTCAACAGGGCTGCGATCCGCTCCTGCAGACCGGCTGCCCCATGGGCCAGAAATGCTACTTCGGCGGCGGCATGGACGGCTTGACAGGGCAGTGCGCGAATCCGGTCGACACGAAGGCGCCTGGCCAGCCGTGCATGTTCCAAAATGAGTGCGCCACGCCCGGCCTGTGCGGTTCGCCTGACGGCACGAGCATCGAGTGCATCGCGGCCTGTGCGCTGAACGGCATGGGCCCCGCCTGCACTGCGCCGCAGGTGTGCGCCGACGCCGGCCTCGGTGGGAACATCGGCGCTTGCCTCACGCCGTGAGTAGGAGCCGTTAGAGCGACAGCGCGTCCGAGAGCTTACCGAGCGCGGACGCGCTGCCCGCGCCTTCCGGCAAGAAGGGCAGATGCAAGAGCGGTGCGCCCAGGCTCGCCAAGCGACGCAAGCTCTCTGCCTGCACCTTTTCGCGAGCGGCGCGGCGAATGCCGGCCGCGAGCGCCGCCGAAGCCGCATCGGTTGCTGCAGGCTCCTCGAGCTCAGCCAGCGCGCCACGCTCGCCCTCGCCAAAGATCTGCGGCACCACCTGATTGGCGATGACGGCTGCCAGCGGCAAGGTGAGCTCGTCACGTAAAGCGCCGCACAGCTCGAGGCTCTCGTTGACGGGCATCTCTTCCGGCAAGGTGACGACCACCACACCGGATTGAGCTGGGTCGCGAAACTGAGCCCAGGCGCGCTCGGCGTCCGTGCGCAGCACCCCGGGCGGTGCCAGCTCCACGATCGTCTTGGGGACGCGCAGCATGTCGAGGCCGTGACCCGTGGCCGGCGCGTCCAAAATCACCACATCGAAGCGCGGCGAGCCGTCGGCCAGCGTTTCTGTCGAGTGGTACCAGGCCTTGCCGAGCGCGGCCCACTCCTTCAATCCCGGCGCGCCTTGGAAGAAACCGCGCACCAGTTTGTTGTCGAACAGGGCGCCGACCAGGCGCTCACTCTTGAGCACCATGGTCCCGTACTCGTGGAGGGCGACATCGGCATCGAGCAGCACGCCGAACAGCCGCGGCATCAGCTCGGTGATCTGCGTCGGCAGCGACGCTCGGCCAAACAAGGTAGAAAGGTGCTCTTTGGGGCTCGTCTCGGCGACCAGCACGCGCTTGCCGGCGCGCGCAAAGTGCGCGGCGAGCGCGGCCACGACGGTCGTCTTGCCCACGCCACCCTTGCCGGTCACGAACAAGAAGCGGCGGCCGAGCCGAGCGTCAACCGAGTTGGCAGAGCGCGCGCCGAACGAGCCGGCAGCGACCGAAGAAGTGGGGGAAGAGGCGAGGCCGGACAACGAAGCTATGGTAATGACGCGATCGCCGCGTTCCCGCAATCAAAGCTTTCGAGGTTCCATGCGCCGCTGTGTTTCTGCTGCTTCGACCCTGCTCGTGCTCGCTCTTGCCCTCAGCCAGACGGCTTGTGACGGCTGCGGCGCCAAGACCGAGCCGACCGCCGCCGAGCGCACCAACATCTTGGCCAGCGCGATTGCCGAGCCCAAACCGCCGTCCGACGCCGAGCCCCACGACAGCATCGGGCACGCCGCCAATGTCATCCCCGGGCAGGGTCCGAAGCGCATCACGTTCGATGCGCCGCGCCTGGGCATTTCGCTGCCCATCTTGCCCGGTCAAGGCATCGGTCCAATCCGCTTCGGCGCCACGCGCGCGACGATCGAACGCCTCATGGGCGCGCCCTGCGACGAAGCAACCGAGACGCGCTGCCTCTACGTGGGTCGCGCCGTCGATTTCAAGCTCGAAGGCGGCGCCGTGACCGAGATGCGAATCTCGCGCAAAGGTCGCGAAGCCAAGCGCGCCCCCGACGGCGCGATCATGGAGTACGGCTTCTTCAACGGCGCGATCTTGCCGGACCTGTATTTTGGCATGCAGCCGAGCGCCATTCAGGAGCACCTGGGTGCGCCGCAAAAGGTCGAGGCCGTGAACCCGATGGGTCCCGACGGATTTGCCGAACGCCATTTCTACGACGGTATGACGCTCGAGTACGATCGCTGGTCGAGTGGCAGCCTCGTGCTCGGCGCCGCGATCTTGACCAAGAGCGCGACCGCGGCTGCTGCCACCGAAAAAACTCTCGAAGAGCTGAGCAAGAAAGCGGCCGCCGCCGCCGAGCTCGCGAAGAAGGTCAAGCAGCGCGAGCCGCGCTGAGGCGCGCCTACTTGCGCCGCAGCACGTAGCTACCTTGCAGCTTGTTGTACGCTTCTCGGGCGCAGCGCAAGCGCTTGGCGTCGACCTGGCACACGGTGTCGCCGTCCGTCACGCTGATCACGACGCGGCCTTGATCGAGCTTCCACGTGCCGTCTTGCTTGCCCTCGCCGGGCGGCGCGTCGGGCATGGCCAAAGAAGTGCGTGATGTCATCTTGCCGTCCTCGTGGAGCGTGACCGAAAGGCGCATCGCGCTGTACATCTTCAGCGTCGCATCCTTCATGGGCGCGTCTTCTGGATTTTCAGCGGCAGATTTAGCGACGGCTTTCTTGGTCTCCTCCAAGTCCAGCTCGTAGTCGCCGGCCGCGTTCGTGCGGCAGCCTATGGCCAGCAGTGCGAGCGCGAGACTGGCCATCAGGGCAAACCGGGTGTAGCGCGTCCTCTCCATCGAGATTCCTGGCGTAACCTTGCCATCCGGGCTGCCGTGTGCCAACAAGCGGCGGCGCGCGTGCCATGGAAAATGTTCAGCTAATCCTGCAAGTGTTCCGGGGCGAGCTAGCCGCGGCGCGGAGCCCGGCGGAGCTTAGAGACCTTCGCGTCAAGTACCTAGGTAAGAAGAGCGAGCTCAAGAACGCGCTCAAGAACCTGCGCGAGATCCCCGCCGAAGAGCGGGCGGCGGTCGCCAAGGAGCTCAACGAAGCGCAAGCAGCGGTCGAGGCGGAGCTCACGGCGCGCGAGTCGAGCGCGCAGGCGGACGAGCTGTCGCGCAAGCTCGCTGCCGAGTGGGTCGACATCGACTTGCCCGGGCTGGGGAGCGAGCGCGGCGCCAAGCACCCGGTGCGCGCGGTCGAAGAGCGCTGCCTCGCCGTGCTGCGCCAGCTGGGCTTCGAAGTGGCGAGTGGCCCCGAGGTGGAGAGCCCGTTTTACAACTTCGACGCGCTCAACATTCCGCCGCACCACCCGGCGCGAGACATGCAAGACACCTTTTGGGTGCAGGGTGATTTGGTGCTGCGCTCGCACACCAGCACCATTCAGGCGCGCACGCTGGAAAAGCGCTTGCCGCTGCCGCTCAAGTTCGCGTCGGCCGGTCGCGTGTATCGCAACGAGGCCGTGGACGCGACGCACCTGGCGATGTTCCACCAGCTCGAGGGGTTCTGGGTCGAGAAGGGGCTCACCTTCGCGCACTTGAAGGGCGTTTTGAGCTTCGTGGCGGGCTCGCTCTACGAGAACCGCAAGTTCCGCTTCAAGCCCAAATTCTATCCCTATACGGAGCCGTCGATCGGCCTCGACATCGCTTGCCTCAACTGCGGCGGTGACGGCTGTGACGCGTGTCACCAAGCCGGCTGGGTCACGATCATGGGCGCCGGCATGATCCATCCGAAAATCATGAAGAACTTCGGCTACACGGAGCCGGGTGTGCGGGGCATCGCGTTCGGTTGGGGCACCACGCGCATGACCAGCCAGTGGCTGGGCCTGAGCCGCGCCAAGAGCCTGTACGAGCAAGACATGAGATTCATGCGCACGCTGCGCAGGAGGCCGGGATGAAAATCTCCGCCAACGTGCTCCGTCGCTTCTGCGCCGGTGTACCGCAAGAAGCCAAAGCGTTGCGCCGCCTGCTCGACGACCTGGGCATCGAAGTCAAACGCATGGACGTGCAGGGAGCGGACGCGCTGCTCACGCTCGAGCTTCTCGCCAACCGCGGTGACCACCACTGCTACGCGGGCGTGGCGCGCGAAATCGCCGCGCGCACCAAAACACCGCTCTCGCTTCCAACCGCGCGCTCGCTGCAAGTCGGGGCGCCGCCGCTGCCGCTGCGCGTCGAATCGGAAAAGTGCCTGCTCTACACGGCCACGCCGCTGCGCGTGACGGGCGGCCTGAAGAAGTCGCTCGGCAAGCCGGCAGAAGAGCTGCTGGGCGCTGCCGGGCTGCTCACCGGTAACGCTGCAATCGACGTCACCAACCTCGTCAATCTCGAAATAGGTCAGCCTTCGCACGCCTTCGACCGCGCGCGCATCCAAGGCGGCATCATCATCCGCCTCTCGCGCCCCGGCGAGAAGGCGTGGCTACTCTTCACGCCGGAGCCGCGCGAGCTGCCGAGCGGTACGCTCGTCATCGCCGACGACGTGAAGGTGCTGGCCATCGCGGGCGTCATCGGCTGCGAAGACTCGAAGATCAGCGACGACACCAAAGAGATCATCTTCGAGTCGGCCGCCTTCGATCCCGTCACCGTGCGCCTCGGCGGGCGCTCGCTGCAAACCTTCACGGACGCTTCGGCGCGCTTCGAGCGCGGCTCGGACGTGACGCTGGCCACGGTGGCCGCCGGGCGCATTGCGCAGCTGCTCGCCGATGCAGGCGTGGCCGAGGTGACGGGGCCGACCGGCGTGGCCGGCGATTGGAAGGATCCCGAGCTCGTGCTGCCGCTGCGCGCCAGCGAGCTCAGCGCGTTCTTGGGGCGAAATTTCGCCGAGCCCGAGATCGTCGAGCGCTTGACGGCTTACGGCTTCGAGCACCGAGGCAACCTTTCGTTCAAGGTTCCGCCCCATCGGCTGTGGGACATCGAGTCCGAAGAGGACCTGTTCGAAGAGATCGCGCGCTCGGTCGGCCTCAACGAGCTGCCGGAGAGCTTGCCGCCCGTCGCCATGGGCGCACGCCCTTCGCGCGAGCAGGTGATGCTGGGCGTCGCGGAAGACATCCTGGTGAGCGCCGGCTTCTACGAGGTGTACACGGACGGCTTCTATTCGCGCGCGATTCCGGAGCGTCTCGGCCAAAGCGAGGGCTCGCCGCTGTTCGCTCACGTCGAAACCGTCAACTCCCTCGACAACAGCTTTTCACTGCTCAAGAACAACTGCCTGGCCCAGGCCGTCCAGGCCGTAGCCGACAACATCAACGTCAAAGCGCAAGACGTGCGGCTGTACGAGTGGACGCGCTCGTTCCACCCCGACAGCAAAGCCGAAAACGGCGTCTGCCGCGAGCGAGACGTTCTCTACGCCATCTGCTCCGGCAAAGAGCGCCCCGAGAGCTGGGATGGCGGCTCGCGCGCTGCCGACGTGTTCTTCCTCAAAGGCATGGTCGAGGAGCTGACGAAGTCACTCGACTTGCCGCTGGAGCTGGGCGACCCGGATCCGGCCTATGCGCTCACCAGCCTGCTGCATCCGCACCGCTGCCTCAGCCTGCGCGTGGGCGGGCAGAGCGTCGGTGTCATTGGTGAGGTGTTGCCGCAAATCCTCCAGGCCTTCGGCGTCAAGTTCGCGAAGGCTTGCTATTTCGAGATCTCGCGCGACGCGCTCTTGGTGGAGCCGCGCGGCAGCGCCGCGTTCGTGATGCCGCCCGAGGTGCCGGACATCGATCGCATGCTGAGCTTCGCCGCGCCTCTCGGCGTCAGCGTGCGCGAGATCGTACCGCTGCTCAAAGCGGCCGCGCCGCCCTGGCTATCGCGCATCAGCGTGGCGGACGTGTTCGCCGGCGCTGGCGAAGGCCAAAAGCGCGCCGTTGCCTTCAAGCTCTTTTTCAGCGCGGCAGAGTCGCGCACCCACGAGCAGCTGAACGACGCTTGTAGCGCGATGGTCAAGAGCGTGGTGGACACGCTGGGCAGCCGCGGCGTCGAGCAACGTTAGTAGTCGCGCCGGGCTGGGCGGCTCGGTGCGGAATATGCAGCGCAGGTGACGAGGTCACCATGCGCACCCTTGGTCATCGTCCCCAGCACGTGACGTTGGCGCTGCTCGCGGCAGCCGGAATGAACGCCCTCGCAGCGAGCTGCAACAGTGATACCCCCACCGTAAGCCCTGATATGAGCGCAGCTGCCTCGGGCGAGGCAGGAACGTCGAGCAGCTCCGACAACCCGAACGGCGACGGCAGCGGCGGCAGCCTGAACCTGGGCGGCTCGCTCGGCAATGCCGCCGGCGCCAGCTCCGCAGAAGGCGACGAGCCCGGCAGCGTCGGCAAAGACGATGCTTGCGCCACCAGTAGCGAGAGCACGAGCGCGCTACCAGCGGTGCTGGAGCTCGTGGTCGACACCAGCGGCTCGATGGATTGGCCCCCAGGTTGGGCCCCCAAAGACCCGAACGACTCGAAGCCACCGGGCGCGACCAAATGGGAGATCACGCGCGACGCACTGGCAGATGCTGCGGCGGCACTGTCGGCCGACACCGCGCTCGGTGTGAGCTTCTACCCGAACATCGAACAAGAAGGTGACGTGTGCTTGATGACCTCGCAAACGCTCCCCATCGCGCTGCTCGGCGGAAACAAGTCCTCACAGCGCGCGGAGCTCAGCAACGCCCTGAGCGACGTCGTACCGGTGGGCGCAACGCCGACTCACGGCGGCTACCGCTTCGGGCTCCAGCAGCTGACCGCGAGCACGCTGCCGGGCAACAAATTCCTGTTGCTCATCACGGACGGTACGCCCACCTGCACCCTGGACTGCACCTGCACCGAAAACAACGAGCCGGTCGACTCGCAGCCCCTGCTCGCTGAAGCGACCGCAGCCCTCAAAGACGGCGTGCGCACCTTCGTGATCGGCTCCCCCGGCAGCGAAGAGACGCGCGCGCTGCTCTCGCAGCTCGCCTCGCAAGGCGGCACCGCGCGCAAACCCTGCTCGGATTCGGGCCCCAACTACTGCCACTTCGACATGACGACACAAAAAAGCCTCGCCAGCGCGCTGGCTGCCGCTCTGGCGGAGATCACCATGAGCATCAAGTCGTGCGAGTACCCGATCCCGGCGCCACCGGCGGGGCAGACGCTCGATCCCGACCGCGTGAACGTGCTCTACACGCGAGAAGGCGGAGGCAGCGAGACCATCCCTCGCGATGCTTCTCTGCACGACTGTACTGAAGGCTGGCAGTACTCGAGCGATGCGCAGAGCATCTACTTGTGTGGTGATGCCTGCGCACGCGCTCAAAGTGAAATCGGCACCGTCGAGATCCTCTTCGGCTGCCAGACCATCGTCGAAAAGCCGCGCTGAACGGCGGCTTCTTCGAACGTCAACTGTCCCGCGCTCACGGCATCGTGAAGCAGCACTTCTTGCCGGTGCAATCGTAGGCAGGAAACGTGTCCATGCGGCCGTCGCATGCGCAGGTGGTCGGCATGTTCGGCTTGGCTTGCACACCGCAGCTCAGCTCACACATCGGGCCGCCCAAATCGACGGTGTGGGGAGGGTGGCACATCGTGGTGTTGCCGGGCGGCTCGTCGTCGTGCGAGGTGACGTACAGGCGATCCAGGCGAGCGTTGGGGACGTTGTTGGCGATCACCAGCTCATGCGCGCCCGGCATGAAGTGAAAGTGCATGGGCGAGTCGTACATCATGTTGTTGTGCAGCGCGTGCCAGTACCAAATCGTGCCAACCGTGATGCGCCACACCGTCCATGTTGCGCCGTCGACCTGAAACCAGAAGCGATTGCTGGTAATGTCGGGCGTGTAGATGCGGCCCCAAATGAGGTAGTCGCCCTCTTGCTCGATGTTGAAGTTGTATTTGGCCAGCGCCGTGCCCGGCATGCTATCGCCCGAGACGAGCGAGGCCGGCGGCAAGATGTACTTCCCGCCCGAGGCCGCGGCGTCCTCGATGATTGCCCAGCCGCCGTCGGGCACGTTGGGGTCACTCGAAAACTCGGCGCTCTCTGCTTCGAGATAGAGGCCCGGGCCCAGCTCTGGCGCGCCTGCGGCGTTGAGCTCGCCCGCTTCGCCCGCCATCGCGAGCGAGCCTGCAGCGGTACCCCCGACACCAGCGCCGGCGCCGGCGCTACCGCCGCTGCCACCTTGCGCGCCCGTGGCCTCGGTCTGATTCAGCATCGGCTGCCAAGCGCCCACGGAGGTCACGCTGGCGTCGCAACCGCCGCCCACCACCACGAGCAAAACCGACAGCAATGACGCCGTCACCCAGGCTCGCGCGTGCCGACTACCGACCACACTCGGATGCTGGCTCAGCTAGCGGCCGTTCGCCAGCCGATCGCGAAGCAGGCGCGGTGGCGGCCTAGAATATTCTAGTCTCAAAGCTCCGGTGCACTAGCTGCGCACCCGGCGCCGCTCCTGAATCATGTGCTCTTTGATCAGGCGCTGAGCCTCGAGCGATTCGGCCAGCGTCCAGACGTCATGCATCGGTTTACTGCCGGCGCATTCGAGCAAAATATCTGCAGCGCGATCCGGCCGAATGCCGTCGAAGTGGCGACCCGGCAGCTCGACTACGGCGCTGCGCGCGCGAAGCCCTTCCAGAGTGGTGAGCATTTTTTCCACGACCACGCGGTACACGGGCTCACTGAAGCTGGCGCGCGGCCCGATGCCGAACAGCAGCACCTTGTCGAACGGCAGCTTGGGCTTTCCTGGTACGAGCACCACCTCACCCACCTTGCCGCTGGCGAAGCCGCGCTCAATCAGCGCCGAGATGCGACCTGCCAGCCGCCAATCGAGCAAGCCGGCCAGACCGTGCGGCGGCTGCTCGTCTTCCGCGAACGCCGCCAAGATCACCTCGGTACCGAGCAGGTCGAGCTTGCGCAGAGTGGGCAGCGTGAACCTGAGCTCCACCGAGGCTCCTCGCTAGCTAGCCGAACCACGATCGTCGTCGCGACGACCCAGATCGTCCGCCACGCGGTCGAGCACGCCGTTGACGAACTTGCTGCTTTCGTCGCTGCCGAAGCGTTTGGCAAGCTCCACGGCTTCGTCCAAGATCACCGCGCGGGGCACGTCGGTGCGCGTGAGCAGCTCGTAGGTGCCGAGCCGGAGCGCGTTGCGATCGATGCGCGCCATGCGCTCGAGTCGCCAATTTTGGCTGGCCGAGCGGATGCGCTCGTCCAACTTTTCGAGGTCTTGACGGACGCCGCGTACGAGCTGATCCGCGTAATCGCGGCCTTCGGCGTCGCCTGGTAACTCCCGCCAAAAATCACGAATCGCGTCGTCCACATCGCTGCCGGTCGCGTCGATGGCGAACAGCATCTGCAGCGCGGCTTCGCGGGCGGTAGTGCGAGCACCCACGCTCAGTAGCCTTGCTGGCCGAGCGCCTTGCCCAGCGTCACCATTTCGATCGCCGCCAGGGCCGCGTCGAAACCTTTGTTGCCGGCCTTGGTGCCCGCGCGCTCGACGGCTTGCTCGATGCTGTCGGTCGTCAAAACGCCGAACGCGATCGGCACGCCGCTGGACAGCGACGCTTGCGCAACACCTTTGGAAACCTCGTTGGCGACGTGATCGAAATGCGGCGTCGCGCCGCGAATCACCGCGCCCACCGCCACGACTGCATCGAGCTTGCCGGACTTGGCCAGGCGCTGACACACCAGCGGAATCTCCCAAGAGCCGGGCACGCGCACGACGCTGATGTTCGCTGCGTCGCCGCCGTGACGCACGATGGCGTCGACCGCGCCTTCTATCAGGCGCTCGACGATGAAGGCATTGAAGCGCGATCCGACGATCGCGAACTTGGCACCTTGCGGCACGACCAGCGCGCCTTCAATCGATGTCACGGACTGGGCTGTCATAGAGCTACTTCTTCTTAACACGGAGCCAAGCGCGCGCTCGCGCTAGCTGCGCATGGCAATCAGCGGCACGCTTTCAATAAGTGTCAGGCCGTGGCCCTGAATTCCGGCGATTTTGCGGGGATTGTTGGTGAGCAGGCGAATCTTGCACAGGCCGAGCGAGCGCAGCACCTGGGCGCCCAGGCCGTATTCGCGCAGCGCGCCGCCGTGCGGGCGGGTCGCCGCGGGGGCGACACTGGGCGAGCTCTTGGCCTCGCTGCGCAGCGCGACGGAAGCCAGCTCGCCCTTCAGATCTGAGCTCGGCGGAATATAGACGATCACGCCCTCACCGGCGGCTTCGATGGCGTCGATGGCCTCGGCCAAGTTGCGGGCACCCTCTTTCGGAGTGCTGCTGAACACGTCCGCCAGGCTCGAGCCCGTGTGCATGCGACACAGCGTGGGCTTGTCCGGCTCCGGCTGCCCTTTGACGAGCGCCAGGAACTGTTTGCCTTCGTGCACGGCCTCGAACACGCAGGCCCGCCAGTTGCTGCGCGTCCGATCCAGCTCGATGGTGTTCTCGGCCACCAGCTGCACCAGCGCTTCTGTCTGCAGCCGGTAAGCAATGAGATCCGCGATGGTGAGGATCACCAGGTCGTGCTTCTCCGCAAAGCGCTCCAAATCTGGCATGCGCGCCATGCTGCCGTCGTCGTTAGCGATCTCGCACACGATGCCGGCCGGCGACAAACCCGCGAGCCGGGCGAGGTCGACGGAGCCTTCTGTCTGACCGGCGCGCACCAGCACGCCACCGTGCCGCGCGACGAGCGGAAAGACGTGACCCGGCACGACCACGTCGGTCGGCTGCGCGTTGGGGTTGATGGCCACGCGAATCGTGTGCGCGCGATCCGCCGCGCTGATGCCGGTGGTAACGCCGGAGCTCGCCTCGATGCTCACCGTGAACGCGGTGCCGAGGCGCGGGCCACTGCGACCGGGTGCCGCCATCATCGGCAGGTCGAGCTTGGCGATTTGTTCTTCGGTCAGCGTGAGGCAAATCAGGCCGCGGCCGAAGTTGGCCATGAAGGCGATGGCTTCGGGCGTGACGTGGTCGGCGGCCAGCACCAAGTCGCCCTCGTTTTCGCGATCTTCGTCGTCGACCAAGATCAGCATCTTGCCGGCGCGGATCGCCTCGATGCCGCGCGTGACGCGCGCGATCAGCTCGGTGTCGAGGTCGTGGGGCTTGGGCTCGTGCGACATGGGGCGGGGCCGCTATTTGTACCCTGCGCGCTCGAGCGCAAGGGCAAATCGCGCATCAGCTGCGCCACCGGGCTTTTGTGGGGCCTGGCCGGTGGCCTCGAAGTAGCTGACGAGGTAGCGGGCCACCAAGTCGACCTCCAAGTTGAGCTCGCTGCCGGCTCGCCAATGCTTGAGCGCGGTCACCTCGCGGGTGTGCGGAATCAACATCACCGAAAGCTCCGCACCGTGCACCGCGTTCACGGTGAGCGACACGCCGTCGAGCGTGATGGAGCCTTTGGGCGCCACGAAGCGGCGATGCTCGTCGCCGAACGCCACGCGCACCAGCCAGGCATCGCCCTGAGTCTCCACCGCCACCACGCGACCCACACCGTCGACGTGACCGCTCACCCAATGTCCGCCCAAGCGGTCGCCAACTCGCAGTGCGCGCTCCAGGTTCACGTCGGCACCGAGCCCCCAGCGACCGAGGGTCGTCTTTTCGGCAGTCTCGATCGACACGTCGACCTCGAAGCTCGCGGCAGTTTGCGACACGACCGTCAAACAAGCGCCGCTCACGGCGATCGACTCGCCCAGCTCGAGCCGCTCGAAGCCCGCGATGCCCGAGCTGCCGATCACCATGCGGTAGCCAGGGCCACGCTTGTCGCGCGAAAGGAGCTTGCCGGTGCCGGCAACCAGGCCCGTGAACATGGCTCTCCCATAGCACGGGCGCGTGTTAGGATGCCGAGCGTGAGGCACGCTCTCGCTCTGGTGGTGCCGGCGCTCGTTCTGGTCGGGCCGTGCATCAGCGTGGGCTGCGGCCCGAGCGTGCAATCCATCTACGAAGGCGACGTGCGCTTCGAGCATTGCTACCGGCTCGATCTGGAGGTCGACGTCGCGCCTACCCACCGCCAGGCGTGCTGGTCGACGTGGCTCGATCGCTACACGTATGGTCAGCCACGCGACAAGCTCGAGTACGCGCGCCGACGTGTGCGCGCCTTTGCAACCGGAGACACGGACAAGCCCGAGCTGCGCGTCGGCCAAAACCAAGAGCAGCAAGACGCGCGTCAGTTTTACCTGGTCGTGCCCTCACCTACGAGTGTGCACGCTCCGCCGCCACCCATCGCCACACGCATGAACGCGGTGACGGATCCACCGCCGGCTGCTTCGAGCGAGGCGCTCGCCAAATCCGCAGACAAGCCCGCACCTGGCGAAGAGTGCGCGGCGGCTTGCCGCGGCGCCTTCAACAGCTGCAACCAGGCCTGCGATCCCGCCGCCAAAACGCCCGCCTGTAAGAGCTGCGACCCGGACTACAAGAAGTGCATGGCGCGTTGTTTCGAGTGAGCGTCAACGCGCCCACGACGACCCCAAACACCCTTCAGGCTTTCAGCGGTTTCGCGGGCCTACATTCAGCACGGGCGGAGCACATGCAGCCTGAGCGGACGAAGTGAGCGATTAAGTTGACGCGGCGGCGCCCGAAAGGTTAACCGATGACGGTCGAGACGATGACGATGCGACAGCCCCTTACTTCCGCCATCGTACCCACCGTTTCCGAAGGCTCTTCCGCCCTGGCCACCCCATTGCCGCGGGTGCTGCGGCCCCAGCGCGCCGTGCCGGCAGACGCGGTGCGACCGACGCGCGCCGAGGTGAATCTGGCCAATTTGCGCCACAACCTGCGGGTCATTCAGCGCGCCGCAGGGGGTTCGGAAGTGTGGGCGGTGCTCAAGGCGGATGGTTACGGCCACGGCGCCAAGGGCGTCGCGCGCACGCTGGAGCGCGCGGGTGCCACCGGCATCTGCGTCGCCCTGCTCGAAGAGGGCATCGAGCTCCGGCAGGCCGGCATTCGCGTACCCATCCTCATTCTCGGCGGTTACTTCGGTCGCGCCTGGGGCGAGGTGCTGCGGCACTCGCTCACGCCGGTTTTGCACGACCCCGCTCAGGTCGAAGAGCTGGCCGAAGAAGTGCGTTACAGCGGCTCCGAGCCCGTGAACGCTCACGTCAAGATCGACACCGGCATGTCGCGCCTCGGCGTGATGCCGCGAGAAGTGCCAAAGATGGCCGAGGTGCTCGGTCGGCACCGCGAGGTGCTCGTCAGCGGCTTGATGACCCACTTCGCCCACGACGGCGGCGACATCGAGTCGATCAACGCGCAGCTGGATTTGTTCGACCAGGCCACGCTGGCCATGAAGAGCCTGGGCATCGACCCGCCGCTGCGCCATGCCGCCAATAGCGCGGCCATTTTGCAGGCTCCGCGCGCCCACCTCAACGTGGTGCGACCCGGCATCGCGCTGTTCGGCGTCGAGCCGCGCGCTGGCATCTGTAAAGAGCTTCGTCCGGTGATGCAGGTGCGTACCGAGCTGGTCGCGGTGCGCGAAATCGCTGCCGGACAAACCGTCGGCTACGGCGCAACGTGGAAGGCGACGCGCACGAGCCGCATCGCCACCATCCCCATGGGTTACGCGGACGGCCTGTCGCGCGCGCTCTCCAACCGCGGCGAGCTGCTCGTGCGCGGCAAGCGCGTCCCCGTCGCCGGCATCATCAGCATGGACATGGCCATGCTGGACGTGACAGAAGTGCCGGACGTGCGCGTCGGTGACGAGTGCGTCGTGCTCGGCACGCAAAAGGGTGCGAACGGCCAAGAGACGATCTCGGCCGAAGAAATCGCCGCGCGCCTCGGCACCATCCCGTGGGAAGTCTTGACCGACATCTCGCGCCGCGTGCCGCGCTTCTACCGCGAGCCCTGATCGGCCGTGTGTCAGGCTGTGCCAGCCTGCGCGTGAAACCTGCAGCGCTAGGCGCATTTCGCTTAGCGAGAGCCGGCACGGGCCTTGCTCAAGGCGACCCATGGCTCGGTGTCATGGCTTGAAGCTTTCGTTGCTGGCTTCGCTGGGGTTGCTGCCTCTCGCGTGCGGCGCCACCACGCACGACGGCGCCGACGGCGAGGCTGAAAGCGGAGGAAGCAGGAGCGGCGCTGGCGGGAGTGGGCCAGTCAGCGGAGGCAGCGGGCCAGTGACCGCGGGCAGCGGACCCATCTGCGGCCCAGCGGGTCCTGCGACGACCTTCGGCGTGGGTGGCGCGCCACCGAGCCGTTCGACCTGCACGGCGGGTGTACTCGACCCGGTGAGCGGGCTCGTAAGGTGCAAAGAAGGCTTCGAGCATCGACCCGCGGCGGTGGCGTGCGAGGTCGTGGGCGGCGCGCCCGCTGAGCTCGAGGCGGGAGGTGCGGGTGGCGAGCCGTCCAGCAAACCCAAGCCACGCGCCCAGGGCGGAGTTGCCTGCGCGGGCAATCCGAGCATCTGCGACCAATTCGAGCTCGGCTACTGCGGCCAGGGACCGATGAGCCCCGTTTGCCTCTCGGGCTGCATTACGGACGCGGACTGCGGCGCCGGCTGGGTCTGCACCTGTCACGACTACACGAGCCACGGCGGCGAATGCCAGCCCGCCAATGGTTGCCGGACCGACGCCGATTGCGGGCCATCGCTGTGCGCGGCCTACGTGGGGCCATGCGGCGACGCCGGCTTCGCTTGCATCCAGCACCAAGACCAATGCGTTTCCGATGCCGATTGCAGCCAGGGCCATTGCGCCTACGGGTTCATACCGGCGGGCGGCTGCACCAACCTCGCCTTCCCGGCGCGCGTCTGCGAAAGCTCCGTGTGCGGCCGTCCGTTCCTGGTCGATAGCGACGCGCGCGTGGCTTGCCCCGTAGCGACTGGCGATTGGATCGATGCTGGCGCAAGCCGTCCCGGTGTCGAGCACCTGACTCGCGAAGAACGTGCGGCGCTCGCCGCACACTGGACCCGCATGGGCCAGATGGAGCACGCCTCGATCGCCGCGTTCGCGCGCTTCCAGTTGCAATTGCTCGCGCTCGCCGCGCCGCCGGAATTGGTCGAAGGCTGCACGCAAGCGCTGGCCGACGAAACGGCGCACACCTTGCTCTGCTTCGGCATCGCCAGCGCATACGCCGGCTCGAGCATTGGCCCGGGCCCGCTCGACATCGACGGCAGCCTCGCGTGCACGTCACTGGCAGACGTCGTCGATCTCGTGATCGCGGAAGGCTGCTACGGCGAAACCGGCGCCGCGCTCGAAGCGCTCGAAGCCGCCGACGCTGCGAGCGATCCCGTCATCTTCGCCGCCTACGCTCGCATCGCGCGCGATGAGCAACGCCACGCCGAGCTCGCCTTCCGCTTCGTGCGCTGGGCCGCCGGGCAAGACGAGCGGGTGGCGACGCGCGTCCGAGCGGCGCTGGTGGCCGGGCAAGCCGTGTCACCCGCCGTCCAAGACATCGTCGAGTCGTGCTTGTACGCGGTGCTGACGCAGCGCGCGGCGGCCTAGCCGTGCGGCTTGCTCAATCTCCACAATGAATCATCGGCTTCGCCTGCCAAACCAAGGCGGACGAATGTCAGGCCAACTCGGATTGTGAGCAAGGTACCCGCGACTTCGCCACCGCCGCCAATCGCACTTCTGCAATCAAGACCTGTGCGAGCCGCAAGGTTTGCTCAGCGAAACATCTTCAAGAACGCCGCGCCGTACTTTTCGAGCTTGGCTGGGCCCACGCCGGGCACCTGCAAGAGCTCGGCTTCGGTCTTCGGCTTGCGGGCGGCCATCTCGAGCAGCGTCGCGTCGTTGAAGATCAGGTAGGCGGGTACGCCCTTTTCGCGCGCCAGATGCAGGCGTAGCGACTTGAGCAGAGTGAGTAGCTCGGCGTCCACCGAGCCGTCGAGCACGGCCGCCGAGACGCGCGTGGTCGGCACATCGCCGCCCCGCCGCGACTTCTTCAGCTTGGGCGGGAGCGCGACCTTACCGCGGCACACGTCGCAGCTTTCGCCGCATTTTGCCAAGGTTTCGCCGAAATACTCCGCCAACAGCTGGTGCCGGCAACGTGACGACTCGGCGAAGCGGTACATCTCGCGCGCTTGCGATCGCAAGCGATCGGCTGCGGCGTCGTCCTCCGTGCCGTCCGCGAAGCGGTCGTACGCCACGACCTCCGACCACGAATAGAACAAGATGCAATCGCTCGGCGCGCCGTCACGACCGGCGCGACCAATCTCTTGGTAGTAACCTTCTACCGACTTGGGCAAGTCGCGGTGGATCACGTAGCGCACGTTGGATTTGTCGATACCCATCCCGAACGCAATCGTGGCCACCACTACGTCCACGTCGTCGTTGCGGAAGGCATCTTGGGCTTTGGCGCGCTGCTCGGGCGACAGCCCCGCGTGGTAACAGGCGGCTTTGCATCCTTGCTCCTTCAAGTAGTCGGCCGTCTCTTCCGTCGACTTGCGCGACAGGCAGTACACGATGCCGCTCTCACCCTGGCGCGCTTGCACCAAGCTGGCGATCGCTTCACGCGTGGTACGGCCCAGCGAGTCGCCCTTTTGAAACGTCGCGATGCGCAGGTTTTTGCGGTAAAAGGAGCCACGGAACAGCTTTGGCCCGCGCATGCCGAGCTGCTGCACGATGTCACGCGTCACCTGCGGGGTGGCGGTGGCGGTGAGCGCCAGCAGCGGCACGTTGCCGAAGCGGCGCTTCAAGCTCGAGAGGTTGCGGTACGCCGGCCGAAAATCGTGACCCCACTCGCTGATGCAGTGCGCTTCGTCGATGGCGATGAGCGACGGCTTCACCTCGCTCAGCAGGCGCCCGACGGACGCCTCCAAACCTTCAGGCGCTGCGTACACGAGCCGGTGCTTGCCGGCGGCGATCTCGGCGAGGCGATCGCGCCGCTCGTCGAACGACAACGTGGAGTTCAGGAACGTGGCCGACACACCCGCCTCGGTCAGGGCGTCGACTTGATCCTTCATCAAAGCGATCAACGGCGATACCACCAGCGCAAAGCGACCCAGCGCGATGGCCGGCACCTGGTAGGTGAGGCTCTTGCCGGACCCGGTGGGCATCACGCCCACGCAGTCATTGCCCGCCAGCACGGCGTCGATGATTTCGCGCTGGCCCGGCCGAAAGCTGTCGTAGCCGAACACGTCTTTCAGCACTTCTTCGGGCGGTTGGGCGGGTGCCGGCTCCGAAGCGCGCCCCGTCGTCCCCACTGCCCCCGCAATTTCCCTGAGCATGCCCAACACCTCGGTCGAGAACGCGCTCGGGTTGCGTCGATAAAGCTGGCGCAGCTCCGAAAGTCGTTGGGCTACGACCGCGCGCCGCTCGCCGCCGGCAGCCCCGCCCCGCGCTTCGCGAAATAGCTCGCTGACCTCGTCTATTAGTGCGGGTGTATCGGGCGTGCTCAACGTCGTTACGCTAGCGCCGCACTAGCGCTTCGATCTTGGCCGCGCAAATGAAGTCGTTCTCGCTCAGGCCGCCGATGGCGTGGGTCGAGTACGTCACGCTGCAGCGGTTGTAGCTGACGGCGAGATCCGGGTGGTGATCCTCGACGTGCGCCACGTACGCGAGAGCATTCACGAAGGCCATGGTCTCGTAGAAATCACTGAACTCGTACACCTTCGAAATACTGCCGACCAGTAGATCGGCCTTGTAACCGGGCAGCGTGGCGAGCAGCCGAGTCACCTCTTCCGGCGAGACGCGCGGCGTAGTCGCCGTGCAGGGGACACAACGTTTGGTCGCCAAATCGCTCATGAGGCACCTTCTCCTGTGACGGTAGCAGCAATCACAGCGGCTTCCGGCGCGGGCACTGGTGGGGGCGGCGCCGGCGCGGATCCCGCTTCGCGCAAGAGTAGCCGCTCTTCGTTCAAGGCAGCCGCCACGGGAGCCAGCTTGGGGTTCTGGCGAATGGCCGCGATGAGGCTGGTCATGCCGGACAGGTACCGCTCGCGGTCGATTTCCCCGCGCACCAGTTGCAGCCGCAGAAATACGCCCGCGGTCTGTGCCACGTCGCACAAGCAGTAGTCGCGCACCTCTTGGATCTTCCCGGCGTGAATCAAGGGCCCGACGTCCTTGCCGTCCACACCGACCTTGCCCGGCATGCCGCACAACTTGGCGATCACGTCGAGCTTGGCGCTCTTGGTCGCGCCAAAGTCGGCGATGTAGTCCATCAGATCCAGGTGCCCGTCCGCGGTGAAGCGGTAGCGCACGTCGCGCGAGTGGTAGTAGTGGCGGAACGTGATGCCGTAGCGCAGGCAGCGCGTCGCGATCACGGGCAGGTCGAAGCCTCGGCCGTTGAAAGTGACCAGGCAGGGCCTTCGCTCGTCGAGCAGCTTGGCAAAGTCCTGCAGCGCGCCGGACTCGTCTTTGGCCTCGGCCAGCACCGCGATGCGCCGCACCTGGTACATCTGGTCGAACAGCAGCGCGCCGATCACCATGATCTTGTGATGCGGGGGCGCCGGCAGCCGTTCCACGTCGCCCGTGGGGGAGATCGGCAGCTCGGGATCGAGGACGGTCTCGATGTCGAGCACCAGGAAGGACGACGCCATTTCCGCCGAGCCTGCCACGGCTTTTGGGCAATTCGCGCGGGCCCCCGCTAGCCTCAAGATAACACACGGTATTTGTTTGATTTTTCGCCGACTTGACAGCCGGTTGCAGGCGTGGTGCGCTGCGCGCAAGCGTCACGGCCTTGCCCGGCCTCTCTCGCTGCCGCCTTTGGGGCAGGCGGCCGGGGGACGGAATCAGGAGCAAGGCCAGGTCGGCGCGAAGGTTTTCTTTCTCGCGTGAAAAGCGCTCTGTCCGAGGGACATGCCCAAAAATACGTTGGTCATCAATTGCGATATTCGTGAAACCCGTGTTGCGTTGATCGAAGGGGGAGTGATTGCCGAGCTGCAGATCGAGCGCGCTGCCGCCCGCGGCACGGTCGGCAACATCGTGCTCGGCAAGGTGACTCGCGTGCTGCCCGGCATGCAGGCGGCCTTCATCGATGTCGGCCAAGAACGCGCCGCGTTCCTCCACGTCGAAGACCTGATTCGGCCGGACGACTTCGAAGCCTATCTTTCGGGCGGGCACCGCCACGAAGACGGCGAGAGCTTCAAAGGTGACGGCGGTCGCCGTTTCGGTCAGGCCAAGCCCGCCGTCGACAAGGCCGACGCAAAAGACGACGACGACGACGCAGACGACGACGACGACGACAGCGGCGCCAGTGCCAGCGCGGCCGCGGCCGAGCCGCTCTCGGAAATCGCCAATCCCATCCCCGAGCCGCACGGCGACGAGGATGACGATGACGACGACGCGGACGACGACGACGCGGACGACGACGACGACGACGACGACGACGACGCGGACGACGACGACGACGACGACGACGACGACGACGACAGCGATCCCGGCGACGACGATGATAGCGGCGCCAGCAATCCCTCGGTCGGAGAGCCCGATGACGACGACGACGACGACGACGCGGAAGACGACGACGCGGACGACGACGACGCGGAAGAAGAAGAAGAGCAGGAAGAGTCCGGCGAACGCCCGCCTCGCGAAGAAGGCGGCGGCGCTGGCGGTAGTGACGAAGGCGGGGGTAATCGGCGCAGGCGCCGTCGTCGCAAGCGCGGAGGCGGTAGCGACCGCCAGCAGGCCGAGAAGCGCCCGCAACAGCAGGCGCGCGGTGGCGATCGTCCCCGCGAAGGCTCATCGCGACGCGATCGCGAGCGGCGCGGCAACGACCGTGATCGGCGTGGTGGCGGCGGTGGCTCCAAGCAAACGTCGCGCGTCGCGCGCTCGGTACCGATCACCGAGGTCGTGAAAGAGGGCGACGAAGTCATCGTCCAGATCTCCAAAGAGCCGATCGGCACGAAAGGCGCACGCGTCACCAGTCACGTCTCGCTACCTGGACGCTACGCCGTGTACCTGCCGACCGTCGAGCACGTCGGCGTTTCGAAGCGCATCGGCTCGGCTCGCGAGCGCGCGCGCCTGCGCGAAGTCGTCGATCAGATGAAGCCGCCGAAGGGCGGCCTGATCGTGCGCACCGTGGCCGAAGGCCTGACCAAGAAGTCGCTCAAGGCCGACATCGGTTACCTCGTGAAATTGTGGGAAGAGGTGTCGCGCAAGAAGGAAGAGGGCGGCAAGGCGCCGACCCTGCTCTATTCCGAGCTCGATCTCGTGCTCAAGACGGCCCGCGACCTGTTCACGGACGAGATCGAGAACATCGTCATCGACGACAAGGAGCAGTACGCACGGCTCGTGCGCTTCGTCGAGATGTTCATGCCCGAGCGCGTGAAGGACATCGAGCTGTACACAGGCGACGAGCCGATCTTCGACGCCTACGGCATCGAAGACGAAATCGCGCGCGCCCTCAGCCGCAAGGTGCCGCTGCCGAGCGGCGGTTACCTGATCATCGACCAGGCCGAGGCGCTCACCGCCATCGACGTGAACACCGGCCGCTACGTCGGCAAGGGCAGCCAAAACCTCGAAGAAACAGCGTTGAAGACCAACCTCGAGGCCGTCGAAGAAATCGCCTACCAGCTGCGTTTCAGGAACATCGGCGGCCTGGTAATTCTCGACCTCATCGACATGGACGTGGCTAGCAACCGCGAGAAGGTCTGGCGCCAGCTCGAGCAGCTCTTGGCCAAAGACAAGGCCAAGACGACCATCAATCGCATCAGCGAGCTGGGCCTGATCGAGATGACGCGCAAGCGCACGCGCGAAAGCTTGACGCGCACCATGCACGAGACCTGCTTCTACTGCGACGGCACGGGGCAGATTCAGTCGCGCACCACCATCGCCTACGAAATCCTCCGCCAGCTGCGGCGAGAGCGGCACACCTTGCCCGGCTACTCGGTGATCGTGAATGCTCACCCTGCCGTGATCGACCTGATGCAGGGCGAAGAAAAGCCCGCGGTGATCGAAGCCGAAAAGCGCTACATGCGCCGCATCGAGTTCAACCCGCGTCGCGAGTACCACATCGAACAGTTCGATCTGCAGGGCAAGTAGCCCCGCCCAGGTGAGGCCATGGACGAAAACCGCAAAAACGAGCGCCTCACCATCAACAAAGAATTCGATTCGTTCGATCAGTTCGTTCAGGAATACGTCACGAACATTTCGCGCACCGGCGCGTTCATCAAAACCTCGACGCCGTTGCCGATCGGCTCGCAAGTTACACTCCGCTTCACCGTGGTAACTGACGACGTCGAGGTGATCGAAGGCCTGGGCGAGGTCGTGCGCATCGAAACCGACCCGCCCGGCATGGGCGTCGTCTTCAAGAAGCTCTCCAAGTACTCGGAGAAGCTGATTCAGAAGCTGCTGGCCAAGGGGTAGGCCGAGTTATCGGCCGCCAGCTGGCGGCCCAGCTCTTGGCGGCCACGCGCGCCACCGGCACGAATCCCGGGTGAATTGTCGCGGGTGCGCGCTGGCACAGGCATCGCAGTGGGGCGGGCGCGCCCATGCAAGCTATACTGCCGACAATGCTCCCGCAGCCCGCTACCGTTTCGATTCGGTACCCGGTCTCGCCGAGCTCTGTCGACGCATGGGTCATCCCGGAGGGGACTGTGCCCGAGTCGATCATTCACGAGCAGGCGGCCGAAGCCCTGCGCTTGGTGCTGGAGTTCTGGGCGGCGCGGCGGCGTCCGGGTGCGCGCATCGCGCGCAGCTTTGCGATCCGATTTTACGAGGAAGATTGGCGCAAGGGGATCGACCCCGATGTCTGCGTCCTCGATCCAGCGCCCGACAATCTCGAGGAGCTCGGCTCACTCTGCCTGTGGAAACCGGGGCACGTTCCGCCGACCATCTGTTTCGAGGTCGTCAGTCTCAGCCACCCGAACAAAGACTACACGACGATTCAGGATCGCTACGCCGTCATGCGCTGCAAGGAGCTGGTCATTTTCGACCCGACGCTCGCGGGCCCGAAGTCGACGGGCGGCCCCGTGCTACTGCAGCTCTGGCGCCGCGACGAAGCCGGCACGCTTTCGCGCGTCCATTTCGGCAACTACTCGGTTTACAGCGAGGTCCTGGAAGCGTGGCTCATCCCCAACGCCAAGCGCCTCGTTATTTCAGAAGACGAGCAAGGCACCTGGCCGTGGCCGACCGAGGCCGAGCACGCCCAGCTCCAAGCGCGGCAGTATCAGGTACAAACCGAGCGCGCCCAGGCAGACGCCGAGCGCGCCCAGGCAGACGCCGAGCGCGCCCAAGCAGACGCCGAGCGCCTGCGGCGCAGCAATGAAGCACTGCAGCGCGAGCTCGCCGAGCTGAAGGCTCGGCTCGGCAAGCCGTAGCGCGCGATTACTTCGGCGGCTTGACGACGCACTTCTGATCGACGCACGAGACGACGCTGGAGTTGCAGCACTCGGCCGTCTTGGTGCAAGCGCCGCCGCTACCCACGCAGGACTCGGTGGTCTTGTCGACGCACACGCCCTCGACACAGAAGCCCGAGCAGCATTCGAAGTTTGCCTTGCACATCATGCCCGTCTCGCCGGGCGGAGGCGTTTGAATGCACTGCGAAAGCGCCCAGAAGGCGCGCATATTCGCGGTGTCGGCCTGGCCTTCGAGGTAGAACGCCGGGTGGCTCGGATCGCTGCTCTTGATGTCGCCATCGATAGCGGCGACCCACAAGCGGCGTTTGGCGTTGGTGTTGTCGCCCGTTAGCGCGTTGCCCCAATCGCGCATGCTGGTGAAGATCATCCACGAGTAACCGCCACGTTTGACCGGGCAGAACATCGGCTCGCGGCCCGCGTTGCGATCCTTCGCCGCCGGCGGATCGTTCAGCGCAGTCAAGCGGATGGGCGTCCCGCCCGCCGCGGGGCTGATCCAAATTTCGCCGCTGTCCGGCGTCGTCGCGTCACAGCCGTCCGGGTTACAGCCCGTCGAGTACTTGCCCGTGTGATACGCCACGAACTGATTGTCGGGCGTGAACGCGGGATAGCCAAAGGCCTGATTGCCAGCGGTAAACTGGTTGATGTTCACGACCTCGTGCAACGTCGGATCGAACTTCGGCACGCTTTGATCGAAGTCGAGCGACACGATGCGGGTCGCTACGGGGATCACGTTCTCGAACAAGTTGCCGCTTCCCTCGACCGCAACCAGCTTCTTCCCGTCCAGTGAGAAGGACGGCATCATCAAGCTGAGCCCCGATGGCTGACTGAGCACGACCTCGTCGAGTCCGCTATCGGCGACCACCTTGGCGGTCTTGGTTTCCGCCAGGCTGATCAGCTTGGAGCCCTTTTGCACCGGGTTCGAGGCGTTGCCGAACACCACGTACTTGCCGTCTGGCGTGAGCGCTGGGTCGGCGCCGTACATGGTCGTCTGGTTGCCCGTGGCAGCCGCAGGCAAATCGTACGACGCCCAGGCGCGCGTTCCGGCATAGCCAGCGTACGGAGAAACGGACGGTGCCGTCGCCTTGTCCTCGACGTCCACCACCAGAGTGCTCCCGTCGGCACTGACCGAGTGGCAACCAACGCACTTACCCTTGACGACGGTCTCCGGCATCGCACCAACACCCGGATAGATGCGAGTGATGTTGCCCTGCCCGACGTTCTGCGCAGACGTCGTCCAGTAATAGATGGCGCCGCGCAAGCTTTCGGGCGCGATTGTCAGCTTCACGGAGGCCGCGCTGTAAGCAGCCTTGGCCGTAGCGTCGTAGCGGTACAGCGTGACGACCATCGGGTCGCCCGTGTTGGAAGACGTGATGCGGTCCCAAGAATCTTGCGGGATCGCCAGCCGCCCAGGAGCCTCGGCGAACGAGTACAGGTCGTATTTGTAACCCGCCTGCTCGACGTGCAGCCGGTACACGTCCGTGACCGCATCGACCGCCGTCCACATGAAGAGCGGCGACTGCAGGCCGAGCGCGAAAACGGTGTTGTCGTACGGATACGAGAACGCCGTCACTTTGGGATCTTGCGCGCCACCTTCGTCGAGCGCCTTGGCGATGTCGTCGGGGATCGTGCCCTCTTTGTGCTGCTCGACCAGCTGCACATCGAGCTCCGCTGTCGCCTCGAGCCCACCGTACACGGCGTGCAGCGTGCCCTTGCCCGCAACGGCACCTGTCGCCGTGAGCACCACCGGCGAGCCGTTCTTGGCCGACGCCAAGTCAGGTCGATCGAACTGCAGCGACTCCGCGGTCACCTTCGAGTCGCGGCCCGCATAGGTGGCGACCAGCGAGTACGACGCCGTCTTCGCGGCCGTCGCGCTATCGATCACCACCGTGAACGTGGGCGGATCGAACTTGAGTGCCTCGGCCATGCCGATCATGCCCTCGTCGGGACCAGCACCACCCAGGTCGATGGGACCGGTCGTGCCCGCGATGGCCCCGATGCCACCCTCCGGTCCAGCGCCGCCCTTACTCGAGCCGCCGGTGCTCGATGTTCCGCCTGAACCACTAACGCCGCTTTTGCCGTCCGAGCCAGCGGAGCAAGCCGCTAACATTCCGGAAACACAGCACAAAAGACACACCAGCGCCGTCTTACCGCCCGCACCATAGAGCCGCATTGGAACGTTATGCTACGGCGACAGGCCCGCCGGCTCAAGATGACGATAGAGAATAAGTGCGTGCAAGTGCGCGCACTTAAGTACATGTCGCACCGTCACCGCACTTGCGGGGCCGGCGAACGACTTGCCCGCACGCCCCTTTCAGCCTAGATCCCGCGCCCCCATGTACCTGAACGTCAAGAAGCCCCGCAAGACCGACCGCAAGCGCTCCGTCCGTCACCGCGCCAAGGTGAAGGCGAAGAACCGCACTCGTCGCAATCGCGTCAACGCGAATCGCTGAGTCTGGCGCGTTCACGTACGCGCAGCGTCTGAGCGCCTGCACGGAACCTCCACGAGGTCTCCTCGGCTGCTCCCCGAGCGCTGCGCGTGCCCATGCGTTCCTAGGAGCCAGGAGGAACGCTGATGCTCGGATCCAATTGGCTCGCTTATTTCGAATCGAACGCGCGCGAAGATCGCGCGCCCGCGCTGAGCTTGTTCGCAGAGGTGCCGGCAGACCTGCGAGCGCCGCTCGCTGTCTCCCTCGGGCGCTTTCAACTCGGTGAGTCGGCGGGCGGACGAATTCACGCCGAGATCGCCACGCACCCGGATCCGGCGCTCGACGCCGCCACTCGCCGCGCCGTGCAGCTGTACATCGAGGAAGAGTGGCGGCACGCCCGCGAGCTCGCGCTGTTGATCACGGCGCTGGGGGGCAAGCTCCAGCACACGCATTGGACCAACGGCGCCTTCACGGCTTGTCGCCGCCTGCTCGGGCTGCGCACCAAGATGATGACGCTCGCCATCGCCGAGGTGGTGGGCATCGTGTACTACCTTGGCCTCGCGCGGGGCTTGGGGAGCCGCGCGCTGGCGACGTCGCTGTGCCGGATCGCCGGCGAGGAATCGCGGCACCTCGACTTCCAGGCGCAGTTCTTCGACCGCGTCCTACGGTTGCAGCCCGCTTGGCGACGCGGCATCTACCGGCTGCTGTTGCGCGGCCTGATGCTGGCGATTCTGACAGCTGCGTTGGTAGCGCTGCTCATGGATCACGGGCCCCTGCTGCGTCGCGCCGGCGTGAGCATGCGAGCCCTGATCGACCGGAGTTGGCGCGAGCTCAGCAGTCGGCGCTTTTTGGCCGGGGCGCCACCAATGGTCGGACAAAACAACAGGGACCGCGTCGATCCGGCGCGGTCCCTGCGTCACAGCGATGGCTGAATGGGTCTGCCGTCAGGGGCAGGCGTTGGCCATCATGCTGCCGCATTCGTCATTGCATTGCGGAGCGGCGGGTGCGTCGCCGCCGCCACCGCATTTGAGGACGTATTCGTGGTCGCCACCGCTGCACGACTTCTTCTTCACCTGCATGCCTGCCTTGAGGGCCGTGAAGTCGGCAGCCGTGATCTTCACCCAGTGAGTGTGGCCCATCGAGTTGCTCGTCTCGATCGTGACGTCGGTACCGGCCATGATTTGGGCCACCGTAACCTTGAGGGTATGCGTGTGACCTCCGGAGCTCGTGACCATGATGTCGGCGCCGCACGCGCCGCCACCGCCACCGCCGCTGCCGCCACCACCGCCTGACGCGCCGCCCGTACCACCGGAGCCGCCGCCACCAGCTGCGCTACCGCCGCTGCCACCGCCACCAGCGCTGCTGCCGCCGCCGCCAGTAGCATTGCCGCCGCTGCCGCCACCCCCGGCGCTGCTGCCGCCGCTGCCGCTGCCGCCGCCCGCCATGCCACTGCCGCCAGTGCCGGCCGTGCCAGTGCCGGCCGTGCCGGTGCCGGCGGTGCCGGCGGTGCCGCTACCGCCTGAGCCGCCCGTGTTGCCGGTCGCAGGGTCGTCACCACCGCACGCCGCGGCCAAGGCCGACACAGCAACGGAGGTAACCGAGAGGATCAGGAAGTCTTTGCGATTCAAGGAGCGTGAAGACATGGCGGTATGTTCCTTCTACGTGGCTGGTCGGCTCAAAAAGCGATCACTACAAAATGGGGAAACCGAGGCTTCACCTTTTTGGCCGACGAACAGTAGTGATGTGAGTGTCCTCGGCCAACAAATCTGGGCCTGTGCGGCCGAATTTTTGTGCAGGCCAAGATGTCGGGCAGGTGGCGAGCGCGCTGAAAACTTGCGGCGGTACCGCACGCAAGAGCCAATCCTCCCCAGTGATCGGGGGCTAGCTCCAGTGGGCCGCAGCTTCCATGCTGTCGCTGCCGTCTTGACCGCCGCTGAGGATGCGCGCCCGAACGTTCTCGGCACCACCAATCTCCAGCAGCTGCACGCTAGAGCCCAGGATCTCGGTCCACATGTTTTCGTCGAACTGGTGACAGCCGCTCCAGCGGGCCTGCGAATAGCCTTTGCGCGACTCGACGACCTCCACCTTGCCGACCGAGTAGTAGTTGGAGAAGACGCGCTGGCTGAGCGAAAACAGGGACTGCGGTGAGATGAGCTTGGCCAGCATGCTGTAGATGCCGGACATGTCGTCGCGCGTGCATTGCCGACCGATCTCGTGCACGAGCTCCTTACCCTCGCCGGTGGTGCTGCGGATGGCGCGAAACAGCTCCTTGTACCAAGCGATGGAGTACCAGCCGCCGGGCACGATCGCGCCGTAGGTGAAGCCGTCCTTCAGCTCGGTGCTGCAGGCGTTAAGCGCGGCTTGCTGAGCGGCCTTGCCCCGCAGCTTACCCAGGCTGGCATGCACCGAGCGAAAAGCCACCCCTTTGACTCGCGGAGACTCAGCCATGAAAGCCCGGGAGCGCCGGCCTCCCGAAGAAACGAGGATGCAGGGCAACCGCCCCAAGCGCAAGCGAAAGGCCCAACAAGACGGGCAGCCAGAGCTCGCGAAAAACCAAGCGGTTTCGCCCAGCTGCTATGGCAGCGAACGGAACGTTGGAGGTTTGGTCGACGAATGCCGCAAACGCCTCCGGATTGCTGCGGCGCCGCTTGCGGTCGATATCGACGGTGCCGCGCAGAGCCGTGAGCGAGAGTGAGCCGAAGAAGAGGAGCGAGCTCACGTCGAAATTGGCGACCAGGTGCGCGATGCCCCACAGCGCCACCGACCACAAAAATGGGTGACGCGTCACGCGTAGCAACCCGCGCGCTGCTTCCGGCTTGCCCAAGAAGCGCTCTCCGCCGAGAGCCGTGGGGCTCGGCACCGTGAAGGCGCCCGCAAGCAACACGAACGCTGGCGGGACCAAAACGAGCGGCACGTACGTGAGTAGCGGCGGCATTTGCCCGAACGCCACGTAGGGAGCCCGGCCGTACTCGTGGCTCAACCACCACAGACTGGCCAATGACGCGAACGAAAAGCCGCCCCGGTAGGCCTTGTCGCCGAAGCGGCGCACCAGCACCGCACGCAGCTCCGTGCCCGCCACCAGGGCATGCAGCAGAAACCAGATCAGGGCCGCGCTCGCCAAGCCGGCGAATTCCACAGCGAGAGGCATGGTACAGGCGCCGGTCGACGGCAATCCGCGACCGCCAAGAGATGCTAGTTTCTGCCCCAATGCGGCTCGTCGAATGCAGCCTGGCCCGGCACGGCGCGGCAATTCTGGCGATTTTGAACGACGCCATCCTGAATTCGACGGCGCTTTACGACTACCGCCCGCGCGAGCTCGCCAGCATGACCAGCTGGTTCGACGCCAAACGCTCCGGCGGCTTTCCGGTGTGGGGAGCGGTGAGCGACGACGACGAGCTGCTGGGCTTTGCGAGCTACGGCACCTTTCGCGCCTGGCCCGCCTACAAGTACTCGGTCGAGCACTCGCTCTACGTGGCCGCCGGCAAGCGCGGCCAGGGCGTGGGCCGAGCGCTCATGCAGCGCTTGATTCAGAGCGCGACCGAGCAGCAGCTACACACGCTCATAGGCGGCATCGACGCCGAAAACGAACGCAGCATCGCGTTCCACATCAAGCTCGGGTTCGTCCATGCCGGGACGATCAAGCAAGCAGGCTTCAAGTTCGGGCGCTGGCTCGATTTGGCGTTTTATCAGCTGCTGTTGCCATCGCCGTCGGCGCCGCACGACGGCTGAGCCCCCGCACTGGCGGCAATCTGTGTACTGCCAGTACACAGTTATTGCGGCCAAAGGCTGGAAAACACGCCCTTCCGTGATACGCCTAAGCGGTGGAGAGCGGACACCAGGTACACATTTTCGAGTACCTGGATTACCGCCAGTACCTGCGAGACTTCTACGCGGCGCAAAAGGTCCGCAGCCAGAGCTTCTCGCACCGCGCCTTTTCGCGGCGCGCCGGCCTGCGCTCCTCCAACTACCTGAGCTTGGTCATGAAAGGTCAGCGCGACCTCTCGAGCGAGATGGCGCCGCGCTTCGCGAAGGCGTGCGGGCTCGTCAAACGCGAGGCGGACTTTTTTTGCGATCTGGTGTCTTACTGCCAGGCTCAGTCGACCGACGAGCGCAGCCGCGCGTACGAACGGCTGGCGCGTTTTCGCAAGTTTCGCGACGCACACCGGTTGGTGGGCGAGCAGACGGCTTATCATTCGCATTGGTACATGCCCGCGCTGCGCGAGCTGGTAACGCTGCCCGGCTTCCGCGAAGACGCCAAATGGATCGCCGCGGCGCTGGAGCCCAAGATTAGCGAACGCGAGGCGCTGGAGGCGCTCAATACACTCGTCAAGCTCGGCCTGCTGCTGCGCGACGAAAGCGGGCAGCTCCGGCAGGCGCAGGCCATCGTGACGACCGGACCGGGACCGCTCGGTCATCAAATCTTTGCCTACCACCACGGCATGATCGAGCTGGCGCAGCGCGCGCTCGATCGCCTGCCGCGTGAGGAGCGCGATGTTTCGAGCCTCACACTATGCGTGGCAGAGGCGAGCTTGCCGCTCATCAAGCGCAAGATTTACGAGCTCCGTCAGGAGCTACTGCAGCTGGCGGAGGCCGAAACGGCGCCCGAGCGCGTGGTGCAGCTGAACTTACAACTTTTTCCGCTGTCGCAACGACTGCCGGCGGGGCGCAAGCAGCGCAAGGAGCGAACATGAAAGCGAGCCTATTCTTGGTTGTGGGCGTGGCACTCTCGGCGTCCGTGCTGAGCTGCGCGGGCGGCACCGAGACGGACAACCCGGCAACGCTCAAGGACTTCAGCGCCAGCGACTGCAAGACGCGGCAAACGGATGCGGGTCAGCAAGCGCTGGTACTTTCTTCGGACGCCGAAGGCTTGCAGTGCATCGAGTGGCACGCCGACGCCCAAGGTGGCCTCGAGCTCGAGCTCCTCAACTTTCCGGAGCCGTGCGGCAACGCTTACCTCGGCGCGGCAACGCAAGAAGGCGGCAGCGTGCTCTTGTCCGTCCACAAAGACAGCTGCGAGGTCTTTCGCTGCGGTACGTGCGTGTTCGACTTCCAGTTCAAGCTGCAAGGCATCGACACGGCGCACGACTTACCGCTACGCATCGGCTCGGCGATTTGTGAGAGCGAACCGATCGACTACTCGGATGACTTCAGGCTACCGCTCGCCAAGCGCTCGAGCGGCACCGTCTGCCGTTACCTTGGGCGGAGCGCGGTCGAGCAATACGGGCGCGAGCGGACTACCTGCGGCTCCAAGAACCTGCCCTGTGGCGACTGCAACGGCACGGACGCGACGAGCTGCGGCACCGGCTTGAGCTGTATGGAGGTTGCCAGCTCCGACACGCGCTGCCTCGCTACCTGCGGCAGCGACGACGACTGCGCCGACGGGCTCACGAGCTGCAGAGACGGCGTGTGCCAGTCCAGCTTCGATTGGTAGACGGCGCGCGCCCTGCTGGCGCGCCACGGGGTCATTTCGGAAAAGGTGCCCAACCGGCCGTCACGTCGCTCTCTTGGATGCCAAGACCGCCGGAATTGGGCTCGCCGTCGATGTTCTCATGCACGTGCACGGTGTGGACCTCGGGCATGTCCGCGTTGGTCTTGCTGATGTTGTCCGGCAAATCGTCCCAGAAAATGACCTTGGCCCGATCGTGGGGCTGCTTCGGGTCCAGCCCATAATGGCTCATGATCTTCGAGATGAGCTGCGGCTTCGAAAACGCGCCGTTCATGTGGTACGCGCAATCGTCGCAGTTCCAGTTGCTGCGCTCGTCCAGCTTGGGATAAGAGAAATCCGTTTTCGGATTGTCGTAACGAGCGGCGCCGGTGAGCGCCGGAAATTGCTCTTGCGTGATCATGACCGAGACCTTGTCGTCTTTGATGCAGTTGTTGGTGGAGAGCGTTTCCAGCGTTGCTGCAGCCGAGGGCAATAGCACCAACCAACGCACCGAGCGCGCGCATCCTTTCTAGATGTCGCACGCGTCGGCGGTGGGTTAAGAACTGACGGCGCTCGAGCAAACAGCTGTCAGCTGCGTGATTCGGCTCAGCGCCCGAGCGTGAACGATAAACCCAGCAGCACCTCGGGATGGACCGAGATGCCGTCCGTGAAGCGGCCTCCCTGCTTTTGCGTCATGTTCACCCGCAAATCCAGGCGCGGTACCAGCAGCGGAGTGGCGATGACTTTGAGGCCCGCGCCCGCCTGCAGCAAGAAGTCGGTGTCCGAGCCGTTCTGATCCGAGGAGCCGCGGATCATGCCGCCGCCGAGCAGCGCGAACGGCACCAGTCGCGATGTCGGCAGCTGTCCGATCAGGTGGCCACGCACGACGTCGAAGTTGGCGCTGCTACCCTTGGTGCCATTCAGCTCCGCCTCGCTGCCGAAGCCGTGCGCCCACTCGGCCTCGACACCGAAGACAGTGGCCGGGAAAAACGCCGCGCGGATACCTGCCTGCCAAACCGGAGCCTCGAAGGCGCGCTGCTGCTGCCCGGCCCCGACGAGATTGTGTGCATCGGAGACGATCAACGCGCCGCCCATCACGCCGAGCTCGGCCGTGTTGCGAGCGGGACGCAGAGATTCGGCCTCCGAATGGAGCGGCGGGGGGATAGCCGGCGAGAGCGCCAAGTCCGACGCGGGGACGGCGGCAACTTGCGGAGCCGGTTCGGCGGGTGGCAGCTCCGGCGCGGGCTCGGCCGGCGCGGGCTCGGCCGGCGCGGGCGCCGGCTCCTTCGAGGCCTTCAGCGCGGCGAGGCGCTCGTGCACGGTGGCCGCCTTGTCCGGGCTCAACTTGGAGAAATCCGCGCGCGCCGTGACAGCTTCATAGGCTTCGATGGCAAGGTCCGTGCGACCCATTTTGTCCTGGGCCTGCGCGATCCAGTACATGGCCTGAACGCTGGGGATGAGCGCGTTGGCTTTGACGAAGCTATCGAGCGCGGTGACGTAGTCGCCTTTCTCGAAGGAGGTCGTGCCCTTGTCGTACGCGTCGCGCGCTGCGGCGCGATCGGCCTTCGTCATCCTGTCCGCTTGGGCCAAGGCGGTTGTCGGTTGCAGCACGGCCAGGAACAGACAGGTCGCAAACGGACCGAAGAAACCGACATGACGAGCGATCGACATTCAACCCTCCGCACGAGGCAGAATCACGAGCACCCGACGGCGGGCGCTCCTATCAACCTAACAGAGTAACGGCAGGCGTTGAAAGCGAGATAACTCCGTTAGATAAGTGAGGGTGGGCGCTCGCGCGAATTTTCTGGCAGGCTTGCGGCTCCGTGACCGCCCTCGATTGCAGCCCCGAACGGCTGATGCGCCTGGTGCGGCTGGGCGACGGCGAGGCGCTGGACCAGATCACCCGCTGCTACAGCCAGCGCTTACTGGAGGCCGGACGGCGACACTGCCGCTCGCAGGCCGAGGCGGAAGACGCCGTTCAGGACGCGCTCTTGGTTGCCTCCGAGCATTTGAGCGGGCTACGCCAGGACAGCAGCCTCGAAGGCTGGCTGGTGCGCGTCGTGGCTTCGGCCTGCCGCCGCATCGGGCGCGGTCGCAAGAACGACGAGGCGCTTCACGACGTGGACGTTGAGCTCTCGACGCAAGGTGATCCCGAGGACGACGCCGCCCGGCGCGAGCTGCTCGAGCTCTTGGACCGCACGCTGCTCGATCTCTCCGCCGCCGATCGTTCCATCGTGCTCCTGGCCGAGCTCGAAGAGTTCAGTGCTGCCGAAATTGGTGCGGAGCTGGGCCTGAGCGAGGGCGCCGTTCGAACGCGCCTGAGCCGGCTCCGCACGCGCATCGTCGAGGTCTTGAAAAAAGACGAGCTGGGCTCGTAACGTTTCGTGTCCGAGCTGGCTCTAGCAGGCATGACCCGAGCGTTGCCCGTGAACAGTCTCAGCTTTGACCGAGAAGTGCTCCAATCGGAGCTGCCCGTGCTGGTGGACGTGACCGCGGACTGGTGCCCACCCTGCAAGGCAGCGGCCCCCGTCATCGAAGATCTGGCGCGAGAGCATGCCGGCCGGCTCAAGGTCGTGGTGCTCGACGGCGGTGAGGCTGCAGACCTGGTCGCGACGCTCGGCGTGCGCGGCTTTCCGACATTTTTGGGCGTCCGGCGCGGCACGATCGTGGCGCGGCAGGCTGGTTTTGGCGGCCGCCGCGGTCTCGAGCGTCTGGCCGAGACACTGCTCACTCCGTGAGCGCGAAGGCATAGCTGGGCGTGCCCGCGGCGTCGCGACGGAACGGCAGCCATACCAACGCCAACGTGCCAACCTCGATGTCCGTCTTGCGCGGAGCGAGCTGGCTCTTCGTGATCTCGAGGCTGCTGGGCGCGCGCGCTTGCAGGGCGGCGAGCTTGGCGTTGGCCTCGGCCTGCAAGGCCGACCATTTTTCATGCAGCTGAGCGCGCTGCTCCTCCACGCGCGTGACGTCGCCAGCCTGCTTTTTTGCCTTCCCGGCGCTGCGCACGACAGAGGCCCCGCGTCGCACCGTGGTGGCAGAAACCGCCGAGCGACCCATGATGGCACCGAGCAACGCCGAGCCCACGGCCGCCACCGTGTCGACTTGTTGCGCTGTCGATTCGGCTCGCTCCTGAGCCAGCTTGCCCTCGATGGCTTCGAGCTTGGTCTTCATCTGCTCGAACTTGGGATCGTACTTGGCGCGCAGCTCTTGAATTGCCGCATCGCGCTGCTCGCGCGCCTGCTGATCGAGCCGCGCCTGGAAGGCGGCCGCGGGCTCGCCCGGTAACGCCACGGCTTTCAGAGCCGGGCACGCGAGCAGCTCCAGACGCTGCTCTTGATACAGGTGCGTCGTGAACGACTTCTTCCAGCTCGCTTGTTGCTTGGCGCTGGGAGCGCGCTTTGGCAGTGGCAAGAAGCTCGCTTCGGCGCTCGGTTCGTGGCCGGCGCTCGTAAGCAACTCGGGCTTCACGGTCTGGCTGGCGGCAAAGTCCAGGTCGAGCGTCTGTTCGCCGAGTGGCACCAAAATGCCCAGATTTCTCCAATGATCGACGCCCGCCTTGGCGTCCACGAAGTGCAGCTTGGCGGTGACGCCGATCGCAGGTTGGTAGGTCACCGCGCCAGCGCTCATCGCCGGCACGAACAGCTCGGGCAGGCCTTCGGGAGCGCTGGGGCGCGCGCCGGCCGCAAGAGCACCGCTCGCGGCCGCCGTCGGCGTCGCGGCCTTGCTCGCCGCGGCGGTCGAGGGGGACGCCGCCTGAGCCGCCTTCTTGGGCTCCATCAGGATCTTGATCTGGTCGCGCGACAGCGGACCGCGCAAGAACGACAACGTGTGCCGCGTCTGAAAGATGACGGGGCCGGCTTCGCGCACGTCGTTCATCAAAAAGACGCGCGAGCCCAGCGCGGACAGCACCGCCTCCGTTGCGGCTCGGTCGAAAGCGCGACTTTGGCCGAGGGCCGCGCCTTCCAGTCCCTCGATCACGCGCAGCTTGTCGCGCTCGGTCTGAAGACGTCCCAAGAACCAGGTGCCACAATTCGACAAGCCCTTGTAGTCGAGGTCGACCGGATTCTGCGTCGCCAGCACGACACCCAGCCCGAAAGCGCGCGCCTGCTTGAGCAGCGTGAGCATCGGCCGCTTGCTGGGCGGCGCCGCGGTCGGCGGGAAATAGCCGAAAATCTCGTCCATGTAGAGCAGCGCACGCAGGCTGCTGGTGCCCGATTGCCGGCGCATCCACGTCAGCACTTCGTCGAGCAAGAGCGTGACGAAGAACATGCGCTGCGCGTCAGAAAGGTGCGCAATCGAGAGGATCGAGACGCGCGGCTTGCCTTCTGCGGTGCGCAGCAAGCGCGCCACGTCCAGCGCTTCGCCGCGTGCCCAGCCGGCAGCGGCCGGCGACGCGAGCAGCGTGTTGACGGCCACCGCCAACTCGGCGCGGTCCTTCTTCGGATAGAACGTCTCCAGCTCGATCACACCGACCTTGTCGAACGGCGGCGTCTGAATCGCGCCGATGATACCGGCGAGATCCAAGCTCTTTCCGGCGAGCCAGGCTTGCGACAAGATCTGCGACAAGAGCAGGTGCTCACGGCTCTTCATCGCGTCGGCCTCGATGCCAACCAAGCCGAGCAGCCCCGAGACGGTGCCTTCGACCTTGCCCGCAAACAGCTCGGCGTCTTCCAACACGGCGGCGTCGGGCGCGTCGAACGAGCGCAGTAGAGAAAGCTCGACGCCGGCGGAGCTGCCGGGCGTGTAGATCGTCAAGTCGCAAGCGTCGCGAAAGCGCTGGATGCGCGCGACGTCTTGCCCCCACTCGCCGAGCCCGGCGGCGTGCGAAGCGGCCACTTTTTCGGCAAAAGCTTCGGGCGAAAGCCCCTGTCGCGCTGCTTCTTCGACGTCGATCCACGGCAAAAAATCCGCCGCCTGGGCGCCCGGAAAGCTGAGCAGCAAATTCGCGATGTCTCCCTTGGGGTCGATCACTATCGCGGGCACACCGTCGATCGCTGCCTCTTCGAGCAACGTGATGCAGAGCCCCGTCTTGCCGCTGCCCGTCATGCCGACGCACAGCGCGTGCGTCGTCAAGTGGCGCGAGTCGTACATGACGATCTCGGGACGCCGCTTGCGCTCGACCAGATCGAAAGCGCTACCCAGATAGAAAGCGCCCAGTTGTTCGAAATCCTGCACCGTTGTCACGATGCCCTACTTGCCCCGGGCGTTTTCACGGCGCAAGCACGGTGAATCGTGCGATGCTGGAGCATGTGGACTTGGAGATGGCTGGGGATCTGGGGATTGGCTGTGGGATGCGGGTCGACGGCGAGTGACGAAACGCACTGCGTTCCGGGGCGGCAAATCGCCTGCGACTGCGCGGACGGCAGCACGGCCGTGCAAGTCTGCGGCAGCGACGCGCATTACCTGGCCTGCCAATGCAACGACGACTCCCCGCGCGGCATAGACGTCCCGCCAACCGGCAGCAGCGGCGGCCGCGCGACGGCCGGTAGCTCCAATATCGATCCTGCGGGTGGCACCGCTGGCATCAGCAGCGGCGGCGTTGCCAACAAACCCATCGCTTACAAGTACGGCGACATGTCCCCCTGCGATACGGAGGGCAGCTCGCTGTTCTTCTCCGGGGATTCGGGGGACTACATTCACCCCGGGCAAGACTTGCTCACGGTTGCTCGCTTCAACGAGATGTCGAGCCCCGAGCACATCTCATTTTACATCGAGCCGAGCGGCATGGAGCATGGCTCCTGGTGGTACGCGGACTTCTCTTCGGAGCAGCTCGACGCACCGCTGGCGGTTGGCGAATACCTCGGCGCCGAGCGCTACCCCTTCGAGACCTACCTGAAACCCGGCCTCGACGTTACGGGCGACGGGCGCGGCTGCAACACGCTCACCGGTAAGTTCGTGATCAAGAAATTGGTTTGGCTGGGGCCGACGTTGTCCGTCGTGGACGTCGCATTCGAACAGCACTGCGAGGGCGGCAGCGCAGCCGTTCGGGGCTGTCTGCACTACGACAGCGGGCTCGGCGAGGGCGGGGTTTCGAGCGATCCGCAGGCGCAGGGCGGTTGGGGTAACGACTCCAGCGCCGCGGCGGGAGCCGCCTTTGGGGGCGCTTCGACTGCCGGCGAAGGCGGCTGAGCTCGACCGCTCAAAACTCTTCTTCGGTGCTGGCGCCGGGGCCGAGCGCCTTCTTGGCGATGTCGAAGCTGAAGCCTTGGCGCGCGAGTGTCGCCAGATCCTTGTGGCGAAATTCGGCGCGCTTCTCGGCGCTGCGAAACGGACCGAGGCGTCGCTTGCGCACGTAGGTGCGCGCGGCTTCGAGCTCCGCATCTGGCTCATCCGCGCGACGCGTCGACATCAGGTCGTCGGCGATTTCGGAAGAGACGCCCCGCACAGCGAGTTTTTGGGCGATGGCGCGCGCCGACTTGCCGCGCGCCGACAGCTGCGACGCGAGGTTCTTGGCAAAGCGCGAGTCGTCGAGCACGCCCGAGCTCTGGTAGCGCTCGACCAGCTCCGAAATCCAAGCCGAAGCTTGGTCGCTCCCGCCGGCCTTGCGCACGCGCGTCGCCAGGTGCTGGCGCAGCTTGCTCGCCGAGACGTCGAAACGGTTCACGTAGGCGAGCGCCATCTGCTCGACCTCTTGACGCGTGAGCGGCTCGCGCTCTTCCGAACGCTTGGACTTTTTAGCCTTCTTGGAAGGCGGCTCGCCACGACCCGGCGCCGGGCTATCCGGACGCCAACCCTTGATCACCCGCCGCGCTTCAGCTCGTTCAGGACCAGCTTGCTGACGGCCTTGAGCGTATCGAACACACCGACGCCCGCGCGGGCGTTGGCTTCGTAGTCCGGAACGTTCATGGGGTTGATGAGCGGGCGCAGCTCTTCGACCGGCACCACGTTGGGCAGGTCGCGCTTGTTGTACTGAATGACGTACGGAATCTTCTCGAGCGAGTAGCCCTGCTCGGCCAAGTTGGTGCGCAGGTTCTCGACACTCTCTTGATTCGCTTCGAGGCGCTCCATCTGCGAGTCGGCCACGAAGATCACGCCGTCTACGCCCTTGAGGATGAGCTTGCGGCTGGCGTCGTAAAACACCTGGCCGGGCACGGTGTAGAGGTGAAAGCGAGTCTTGAAACCGCGAATCTCACCGAGCGAGAGCGGCAAGAAGTCGAAGAACAGGGTGCGCTCGGTCTCGGTCGCGAGGCTGATCATCTTGCCTTTCGCGTCCGGATTGGTGCGCTCGTAAATGTACTGAAGATTCGTGGTTTTTCCGCAGAGACCAGGCCCGTAGTAGACGATCTTGCAGTTGATCTCCCGGGCCATGTAATTGATGAAGCTCATCGCCCGGTTTCCTCAGTCGTTGAAAAGATTGTCGATGTCCTCGTCGGTGATCTCGGCAAAGGGCGAGTCACCCCCGGGCTCCTGCACCTTGCTGAGGAGGGCCTCGAAGATGCGGTTCAGCTCTTCACTCGATTTGCGCACCCGGAGGCGCACCAGGCCAAGGCTCGACTTGCTGTCGAAGATCACCACCAGAATCACGCGGTTACCCACGAGCTGGATGTGAATGTTGGCCTTCTCGCCCTCGTGAAACTGAGTCGCGAACTCGTTCTCACGCAGGAGCTTGGCGATGCCACCGGTCGCGGCGATGTTGCCGGCGGTGAGCGAAGCGAGTGACGTGGTGTCTATGTTGTCCACCTCACCGCTAGCCGCGATGAGCTGTCCATTTTTGTCGACGATGAAGACGACCTTGGCGTTCGCTTCCCGAACCAGACGGTCTACGACCGCTTGGATCTGGTTGAACTCCTCCTCGTACATCACCATCTGCGGATTGACCATCAGCGCCTCGAGCTCGAGCTATCGAGCCTAAAAAACCTGAGTCACCACTTGTATATGACCCCCGTGCAGTCAGCAAGACAGGTGCGCGAAGGTCGTGCTCTTCAGGAAGTGGCGGCGTGGATCGGGCCAATCGGCCAAAGAGCCTGGCTCGCCGTTCGTCTGAACCGGTGATCCGTGGCGCCAGGCCGCTAAAGCCCTGATGGAAGGAAACGTGCGCTTGGCCCCCCGACCCCGTACGCTCGGTTCCCCACCATGAGTCTCGGCTCTACCAGCCCTCGCCGCCGCGGGGCCGTCGTGAGGCGGCTACTGATCTCGCTGCTAGCTCTCTGCGTCTGTGTCTCCGGTTCGGGCTTGGATGCCCGAGCAGTTCCGGGCGTGTTTCATCCAGATCTGATCAAGGCGCTCGACACGCTCGACCACGCCCAAGGTCCGGAGGCATACGCCGCGATCGACAAGCTGTGGAGCCTTTGGGATCGCGCCGAAGCGGGGCAGATCGAAGAGGCGTTGCTCGGCGCGTCTCAGAGCACGAAGCTGGGGGCCGACGCGCGCGCCTACGCCGGAGTCTTGGCCGCCTTCGCACGGGCACGCCGCGGCGATCAGAAAGCCGCGACGCAGCGCGTGCGCGAGCTCGGCTACGTGGGCAGCTTCTTGGTGGTGGGCCCATTCGACAACGAGGGCAAGGTGGGCCTCGACCAGGTATTCGAGCCCGAGGCCGAGCTGACGGCGCCCATCACACCGGGCCGTGCCTACAGCGGCAAGGAGCGCCCGGTTCGCTACCGCGCGATCAGCAATGCATTTCCGTTCGGTTGGCTCGACGCCAGCTCGCTCGTCCGCCCCGAGACCAAGGTGTGCATTTACGCGACGACCTTCGTTCGTGACGACAAGCTCAGCAAGGGCACCCGTAAGATCCGCGCGTACGTCGGTGCCGGCGGCGCCTTCAAGCTGTTTTGGAACGGCACCGAAAGCCTGAAAGACGTCGCCTATCGCGGCCACGATTTCGATCGCTCGGGTGTAGAGCTCACGCTCGAACCTGGCCCGAACGCGCTGGTGGTGAAGGTGTGCGGCGAAGACAACGCGCCGGAGCTTTCCGTGCGCCTGGCGGACGACAAGGGCGCTCCCGACGCGCGGCTCGTCAGCTCCATCGACGTGGGTGATAGCCAGAAGGCGTCGGAGCGGATGCTGGCGAGCGCCAAGAAGCCGACCGGCAAGGGCGCGCTCAGCAAGCCTGCCGCCGAAAAGGCGGCCAAGGCCGAAAAGGCCGCCGCCGATAAGGCCGAGAAGAACCGGCTCGCGCTGGGCCCGGTGCCGCTGTTCGAGCGCTTGGTGGCGGGCGCGAAGCCCAAAGCCCGCGACCTCGAAGCGTACGCCCGCTACCTGGCCGATACGAACGGCGACGATCCGGCGCTGCACCAGGCGCGAGACCTTTCGCAGCGGGCCGCCGACGCCGAACCGACGATCGAGCGCTACTTGCTGGCCAGCCGGCTAGCCGAGGATCGCAACCAGCAAAACGAATGGCTCACGAAGGCCGAATCGCTCGCCGCCAAGTCTGGAAAGCCGCCAAAAGAGCTGCTCAACGCGCGCGCCGTGCACCGCCGCAACAGCCCGAACTGGCGCGACGCTTCGCCGATCTTCGATCGCGTGCTGGCACAGGATCCGGACGACCTGTTGGCGCTGGCCGGCCGCGTCGAGCTCTACAACATGGCGGGCCTGCCGCGCACTGCGCTGGGCGTGCTCGAGCAAGCAGTGCGACGCGCGCCCGACTCGGTGAACTTGCTGAACATGTACGGCAGTCAGCTGCGCCTGCTCGGTCGCTCCGCCGAAGCTTCAGAAGCCGAAGAGCGCTACGCGATGCGGCGCTTCGACGACGGCAACTACCTGACGTCGATGATCGACTTGGCGGTGGCGCGGCACAATCGTCCGGAAGCCGAGCGTTGGGTGGAGCGTCTGCTGGCCTCGTACAACAGCAACCAGTGGGCGCTGGGCGTGGCGGCGCGCGCCTACCGCGCGCTCGGTCAGCCGGAGCGCGCGACCGCGACGTACAAACGCTCGCTCGAGCTGGCGCCGGAAGACGTGGGCACGCTGCGCTCGTTGGCGGAGCTGCAAGGCGAGCTCGGACGACGCGACGAGCAGCTGCTGAGCCTGCGCGAAATCTTGCGGATTCGGCCGCAAGATCGCGACGTGCGCGAGTACCTCGAGCACCTGGAGCCGGCCAAGCCGCGTCCCGACGAGGCGTACGCCTGGAATTCGGATCAGTTCCTGAAGCAGCGCTTCGCGCCGGCAGGCGGGCAGCCGCGCCGCACGCTGCGTGACCTCACGGTGACGACCGTTTTCGACAACGGCCTGTCCAGCCAATTCCGGCAGATCGTGTTCCAACCGCTCACGGAGCCGGCGGCGGCCGCGGGGCGGCAATACGGCTTTGCCTACGAATCCGATCGCCAGGTCGTGCAACTGCGCGGCGCCAAGGTGTACCGAGCCGACGGCAAGATCGACGAGGCGGTCGAGTACGGCGAAGGCTCGGCCGACGACCCTTCGATCTCGATGTACACGTCGGCGCGCACCTTCTACGTGCAGTTCCCGCGGCTCGAGCCGGGTGACGTGGTCGAGCTGCGTTACCGCGTGGACGACGTGACGCCGCGCAACGAGTTCGGCAACTACTTCGGTGAGATCGTGGCGCTGCAAGGCGGCGAGCCGGTGTCGAACGCCGAATACGTGCTGATCACGCCGAAAGATCGCACCTTCTACTTCGACCAGAACATCCCCGGTTTGCAGCAGACCAGCAGCGTATCTGCGGGTCAGCGCATCTACCGCTTCAGCGCGAACAGCATTCCAGCGCTCAACCCGGAGCCCGCGATGCCGCCCTGGTCCGAGCTGCTCGGCTCGGTGCAGGTGTCGACGTACAAGAATTGGGACGACCTGGGCCGCTGGTATTGGGGCCTCGTGAAAGATCAGTTCGATCTGGACGAAGAGACGCGCAAGCTGGCCAAGAAGATCACCGAAGGCAAGACCACCGAGCTCGACAAGGTGAAGGCCGTCTACAAGTGGGTGACCGAGAACACGCGCTACGTGGCGCTCGAGTTCGGTATCTACGGCTACAAGCCGCGCCGCTGCGTGCAGACGGTGGCGCGCGGTTGGGGCGACTGCAAAGACAAGGCGACCGTGATCGCGACGCTGCTCAAAGAGATCGGCATCAAGAGCACGATCGTCGTCACGCGCACGCGCATGCGCGGTGACTTCCGCTCGAAAATCGCGAGCTTTGCGCCGTTCGACCACGCCATCGCCTACGTCCCCTCGCTCAACCTGTACCTGGACGGCACGGCCGAGCACACCGGCATCTACGAGCTACCGAAGATGGACGTGGGCGCGGTAGTGCTGCAGGTGAACGAAGGTAAGCCGCTGCTCACGCGCATCCCCGACGCCGACCCCGAAAAGAACTTCGTGCACCGCGAGCTCTCGGTCGATCTGGACGCCAAGGGCGGAGCCAAGCTCGACATCGAGTACGCGACCGGCGGGTACAACGCGGCCTCCTGGCGCGACGCTTACAGCGCCGAGGCGACGCGACGCGAGCGCATGACACGCGACCTGGGCGGGGATTTTCCCGGCGTTTCGCTGCTGGACGGCGCGCAGGGCCTGCAAACGTCGGACCTCACGAACAACGAGGAGCCGGTGAAGATCCACGTGCGCGCCAGCGCCCCCGGCTTCGCGCGCAACGAGGGCGACGGCCTGAGCATGCCCGTGACGGGCGGCTACCGTTTGACGCCGAACTTCGCTTCGCTGTCGCAGCGCAGGCAGCCCGTCGACCTGATCGCGTTCACGACCATCGACGACGTGTATCGCATCAAGCTACCGGCGGGCGCCAAGGTGCAGAGCATGCCGGAAGATCGCGCCGCGACGTCGCAGTTCGGCGCGTACTCGGTGAAGGTGGAGCAAGCGAAGAATGAAGTCATCGTGAGGAGCAAGCTGCAGGTAAAGGTGCCGCGCATCGAGCCTGCCGATTACCAAGCTTGGAAGCGTTTCTGCGAAGAGGCTGACGCCGCGTTCAGCCCCCGTTTGCTGGTGAAGCCATGAGTTTTTCGTCTCGTATCGCGGGCCTTGGCGCCCCGCTCTCTGCCCTGTCTCTTCTCCTCGGCCTCGGCTGCGCCGCTCGTTCGAGCGAACCCGCCAAAGCCCCGACCGTCGCCGAGTTGCGCAAAACTGCCGAGCATGACCCGAAGGCCGTCAGCACCTGGTACCTGGCGGAGCTGCTCGCCCCGGACGGCAGCCCAGAACGCGCCGCCAAGGCACGCAAGCAGCTGGACGACGCCAAGGCCACCGACTTGCTGGCGGAGCTGGGTCGCGGGCTGGACGATTTCTCGCATGGCCACCTGAAGCGCGCTCCGGAGATGCTCTTGCGCGCCGTGAAAGCAGCGCGCGATAGCGACGATCCGCGCGCCGAGCTGCTCGGTTGGTACGCCGCCAGGCAGGCCATCGGCTTCCGCTCCAACGACCCACAGCTGTGGAAGCGCTGGAAGCCGTTCGTAGAAGCCTCGCTGAAGAACCCGGGCCGCCTCGGCTTCCGCGCTCGCGCGGAGCTCGCCGACTGGTCGCTGGCCGAAGCCTACGCCAAAGGCGAGAAGGATCTGCAGAGCTCGTCACGCAAGCTGCACGGCTGCGCCGAGTCCGTACGCTTGGCGGGACCTTTCGGGCGCAACGCCGCGCCGGATCTGCTGCGCCCCTTCCCGGCCGAGGCACCCGGCCCATGGCCGGCGCGCTTTCCCACCGAGCCCGGGCAGGGCGAGCCGCCGCGCGTGCTCAAGGTCACTCGCCAGGGTTGCGGGGTCGAGCCGAAAGAACCGATGCCCGGCGGTGTGTACTACGCCGAAACGTTCGTCACCTTGACGCAGCCCACGGACGTCATCGTCTGGGCTGGGCGCGCGCTGCGCATCTGGGTCGACGACGCGCTGGCGGTTTCGCACGACGTGCGCGACTGGGGCACGTGGACGAACGTGGCCGCTGGCGCGAAGCTCGCGGCCGGCCGGCACCGCGTGCTGGTCGAGCTGACGGAGCCGCGTGCCGAGGTGCGGCTTTTAGGCCGCGATGGCCAGCCGCTCGTCGCCGCCACGGACGTCGAAGGCAGCAAGCCGTACGCACTCGTCAAGCCGGAGCTGTTCAGCCCGAACGCTTTGTCTCGCTTCGTCACCAAAGACGGCACCGTCGACGCGCGCGACGACTTGCTCCGCTTCGTGGTCGCCAACCTGGCCGGCGAAGACGGCGGCGCAGACGTGGCTTCCGTGCTGATGGAGCCGCTAGTGGCCGATCCGGGCCGCGCCACGGGCATCGCGCTGTCGGCGGCGGCGCGCTTCACGGATTCGGATCCCATCTACGGCAACAGCCAGCGGCGAGACCTGGTGCGCCAGCTGAACGAACGCGCCACCAAGCGTGACCAGGCGCTATGGGCGCCGCAACTCTCGCTCGCCTTGTGGGAGGCGGAAAAGAGCGGCATGCCGGAGGGCGCACGCGTGCTCAAAGGGCTCACGCAAAAGTTCCCCGAGGTGCCGGCCCTGCTGGCCTCGCTCACGCGCATGTACAACGAGCTCGGCTGGTACGCCGCCTACGCGGCGTCGGCGCGCGAGCTCTCGACGCGCTTTGCCGACGACGCGGACGCGCTCGAGGTGGCCATTCCGGTGCTGGACGCGGCCGGCGAGGCGACGCTGGCCGACAAGCTCGCGCTCAAGGCGCGCGAGCTGAACCCTGACACCGAGGTGGTGCTGAGCCGCGCCCTGAGCCGCCACGACTACGGCGAGGCGCTCGCGGAGCTGAAGCGCATCGGCGCACGCCATCCGGAGCGGAAAGACATCGCCGAGCGCCTTTACGACGTGATGGTGCGGGCCGGCAACGAGCAAGAGACGTGGAACAAGCTCGAAGCCGCCATCAAGCAGAACCCGAAGAACCAGCAGGCGCGCCTGGCGCTGGCCGACGCCGGCCTCGCTTCGGGCAAAAACGACGCACTGGTCAAGGCGCTGGTCGCGGCCGTCGAGAGCGGCTCCGAAACCGAAGCCATCGAAGAGGCGCTCGACTTGGTCGAAGGCGCCACCGAGCTCGAGCCCTACCGCCTCGACGCGCAAAAGATCATCGCTGATTACGAGAAGTCCGGCATCAAGCTGCCCGGCACGGCCGCGCGAGTGCTCGACTATTCAGCGGTATGGGTGCACTCGGACGGCTCCAGCCGCATGCTGGAGCACGAAATCGTTCAGGTGCAGAGCGCCGAAGCGATTTCGCAACAAGCCGAGCAGGAGCTGCGGCGCGGCCTGTGGCTGCACCTACGCGTGCTCAAACAAAACGGGCAAGTCTATGAACCCGAGATCGTGGACGGAAAGCCGACCGCGACGCTCCCGCATCTCGAAGTGGGCGACTACGTCGAGACCGAGCGCATCGAGAGCAACCAGGGCGATGGCGAGCGCGGCATGCACTACTTTGGCCCGCGCTGGTTCTTCCGCGAAGAGAACATCGCCTACGCGCGCTCCGAGTTCGTGGTCGTCTCGCCCAAAGACCGCCCGCTGCAGATCGAATCGAAGAACAACGTACCCCCGCCCGAGGTGAAAGAGAGTGGCTCGCTGATCGTGCGGCGCTGGCGCGTGGATCGCAGCCCTGCGGCGCCGGTGGAGCCGTTCGGCGCGCCGATCGCCGAATTTTTGCCCAGCGTGCAGATCGGCTGGGGCGCAGATCTGCAGAGCGCGCTACGCGCGATGAGCGACGGCGTGACCGACCTCACCCCCAAGGACCCCCGCATCGTGCGCATCGCGCAGCGCATTGCCGAGCACTCCAAGACGCCCGACGAACAGGCCAAGAAGCTGTACCGCTGGGTGATCGGCAACGTGCAAGAAGGCGAAGAAGACGACGGTCGCCGCGCCGTGGTCGGCAAGAACGGCAACTTGTGGCGCGCGTACATCACGCTCTGCCGCGCGCTCGAGATTCCGGTCGAATACGCCGCCGCGCAGAACCGCCTGGCGCTGCCGCCGAGCGGCCCCTTCTCGGAGCAGGCGCTGTTCACGCAGCCGCTGATTCGCGTGGGGGGTAGCAAGGGCACCTGGCTCACGCTCGGCTCCAAATACGCGCCGTTCGGCTACGTACCCGCCGAGGCTCGCGGCATGCCGGCGTACTTGCTGTCGAGCGGTACGCCCGTGCTCACCCGCACACCGACGGAAGGCACGCTCGACGACATGGCCTACGAAGGCACCGTCAAGCTCGCCGCCACCGGGGCCGCGGACGTCACCCTCACGCTGAGCTTCAGCGGTAAGTACGCCACCGGCCTGCGCAACGCGCTCAGCCAAATGCCGGAAGATCAGCTGCGCGACGTGCTCGAGTCACGCTTGCTCGGCCGCGAGCTGCGCGGCATTCAGCTCAGCCAGTACCGCGTCGATCACTTCGACGATCTGGATAGCCCCCTGCTCATCCAAGTGCAGGGTCACATGCAAAGCTTTGCCGAGCGTTCGAGCGGCGCCTTGATCGTGTCGCCACCGTTCGGCGTGCGGCTCAGTCAATTGGCGGTATTGCCGGTGAGGCAAACGCCGCTGCTACTCGTCGACGCCACGCACCAACGCATCAAGCTGCAGCTCGATTTGCCGCCGGGTGCCACGCTGGAGCAGCTGAGCCCACCGCACGCCGTGAAAGACGGCGAGCGCCAGGTCACGGTGCGTGACACCCAGCGTGGCAACGCCCTGGTGCTCGACCGCGAAATCGAGCTGCCCGCCGGCCGCGTACAGCCCAACGCCTACGGCAACTTCCAAGAGTTCGCCCGCCAGGCAGACGAAGCGCTGTTCCACTCCGTCCGAGTGCGGCTGCCGTAGCGTTTACTTGTTCTTCGGATCCGAAGCCGACTTACGAGCGGCTTCCTCGGCCTCTTTGAGGCGCTTGGCGATGCGCTCTTTCACGGCGGCGCTGTCGGTGGAGAGCTGCTTCCACGCCTCGTTCCGGCTCACGCGCTCGGTGGCGGTGGCGGGGTAGGTGATGGCTTCTTTCTCGTCCTCGGCGTTCTTGGAATACTCCTTCCAACGGCCGATCGCCTCGTCGTTGTTCTTTTGGCGCTCGCGCAAGTCGGCGAGCGCGAAGATCAGCTTGGCTTTGAGGGTACCGTCGCGACCGACGAAGCGCAGGCCGGTGACGAACGCCGCCTCGGCTTCTTTCTGATCGCCCTTGGCGAGTTGGGCCGCGCCGACACGGTAGTGCCCGAGCGCCTTCTCGGGGTCGGCCTTGATCGCCTCACGGTACGCCGCGATCGCGCCCTCGAAATCGCGCGCGACGTAGGCGCGGTCGCCCTTGTTGATCTGCTCGAGGTACGGGCTGATGCCCTTCGTGCCCTTCGGATCGTGGCGCACGCCATTGCTGTCGACCGTGACGCCGTCGTTACCCTTGGCATCGCCTTTGGTATCCGCCTTGGCCTTCTTGTCCTCGGCTTGCGCCGCCGTCACGGTGGCCACCCACGCACAGACTCCGAGCAAGATCGTCAGCTTGCGCATGCCAGCACGAATAACACGACCCGGGCCGCCTGGACGAAACCAGGGCTGTGCCGACAGGGTCCAGCAGCTGACCGGGATCCGTCCACAATGCTGTGGAACGCCTGTGGACATATTCTTAAATCATCGTTTTTACTGATCTTTTTAGCCTGGGCCCTGGGGAAAACTGTCATGACTGCTGGCTCGGAGCCGGTGGCTGTGCACCCCCAACTCGCCCGGTGCACCGCGGTATAAGGGTCGCCCAACCGCATGCCGACAGCCTATCCGTGGGGAGCGCTCGAGCCGTTGTCGCGAGCGGCAGTGCGCGTCGCGAGCGGCGCGCGCCAAGCCCTGCGGCTCGAGGCGCCGCGCGTCGCGAGCGCGCTGAGTGAGCTGCTCGAGCTCCCTTGCAACGTCGTCGTGCGCAAGAGCTCGCTCGGTCGGGTGCCGGCAACCGGCCAAGCGGTATGGCTCTGCGCGGGCACGCTCGCGTTGGGCGTGGCGGCAGAGCCGGCGCTCGCGGCCTTTTTGGCGGCGCGCGTGCTCCGTCGCGCGGAGCCGTTGGCCAATCCGGAAGAGCCGTTGTCAGCGCCGCTGGCAGGTCTGATCGCTGCGCTCGCGATCGAGACGGCGCGCCGCAGCGGTGTCGCCACCCAGTTGCTCGGCGCGCCGCCGGTGGGCGAGGAAGCGCTCGTCGCGGAGGTGACGCTACTGCTCGAGGGTCGGCCTTTTTCGCTCAGCGCGTACCTGGTAGGTGCCACGTTCGAAGCGCGCGAAGCCACCCTGGCAGAGCTCGGCGACATCGACCTGAGCTTGCCGCTGGTGGTGGCCACCATCGCCATCGAGCGCCAGGAGCTGGCCGCGCTCGAGCCAGGCGGGGCGCTGCTGCTCGGCGCAGGCGCCGGCATCGACACGACAGGCCACGGCCGCGGCGTGCTCGTGGCGCCGCACAGCGAGCGAGGAATCGGCGCGCTCTTGCATGCGGACGGACGACTCGTGCTAGGCGAACCCTTACAAGCGAGGCTCAGCGTGGAAAGCGACAAAGCCACTCCCAGCGACGGCGAAACTCTGACCGATGCGCTGCTCGATGCCCCTGTGGTAGTGCGGGTCGAGCTCGGCGCCGTGAGCCTGAGCGCCCGTGAATGGGCGCGCCTCGGACCCGGCGACGTGATCGAAACCGCCCAGCGCATCGCGGAGCCGGTGGTTCTGCGCATCGCCGGGCGCGAGGTCGGGCGCGGCGAGCTGGTCAACGTCGACGGGCAGGTCGGCGTGCGCATTCAGAAGCTGTACGAGGGCGCGTGAGATACGTGCTCGTGCTGCTGCTGTGCGCGGCGTGCCAAAATTCCAAACCCGACGGCGCGAGCGCGGCCGCGACCACCAGCGCGAGCGCGGCGGCGGCGGTCGCGGCGCCTTCGGCCTCGGTTGCCGCCAAGGCGTGGTTCGAGGGCGACTGGCAGGGCTCGTTTCAGGCCGAGCTGTTTCGTGTCGAAGTGCCCGCGGGTGGCATCAAAGAGTGGAAGCAAGACGACGGCAAGAAGGCCAGCGGCGAGGGCAAGCTGTCGCTCGCCGTGAGCCCCGACGGCACGGCCACCGGAACGGCCAGCGGCGCGCTCGGCGACCTGGCCGTGAACGGCCGCGTGGATGGTGATCGCGCAGCGCTGCGCCTGGCTTCGGCACAGGCCGACGGCTTTCATGGCACGATTTTGGCGACGCAGACGCCCGAAGGCATGAAGGGCACGCTCCGCGCCTCGAGCGGCGACAGCCTGCAGGTGCGCCAGGCGAGCGTGGTCCTGACGCGTAAGTGAGAACACGGTGAGCATCGCCAGCGCGCTTCAAGAAGTTCAGGGTCGCATCGCGGCAGCGGCGCGAGCCGCCGGCCGCGAGCCGCAAGAGGTGAAGCTGGTTGCCGTCTCCAAGACACACCCGGCTGAAGCCGTGCGTGAGGCTTACGCGGCCGGGCAGCGCGACTTCGGCGAAAACTACGTGCAAGAGCTGGTGCAAAAGGCCGAAGCGCTGGCCGATTTACCGGACCTGCGCTGGCACCTCATCGGCCACTTGCAGCGCAACAAAGCCAAGCTGGTGGCGCCGCTGGTTTCGCTCGTGCACACGGTGGACAGCTTGGAGCTGGGGCGTGAGCTGGCCAAGCGTCGCAGCGCCGCCGGAAAGAGCGAGCGACTACCGGTGCTGGTCGAGGTGAGCATCGCGGGCGAGGAGCAGAAACACGGCCTCGCCCCCACCCAACTGGCGGAGCTGCTCGGAGCCCTGGAGCAGCTGCCGCAGCTCTGGCTACGCGGCTTGATGTGCGTGCCGCCGCTCACCGAGGACGCCGCCCTGTCACGGCCACACTTCGATGCGCTGGTGCGGCTCCGCGCTCAGCACGGTGGCGCGGCGCGCTTGCCGGAGCTCAGCATGGGCATGACCCACGATTTGGAGCACGCGGTCGCGGCGGGGGCGACGCTGGTGCGCGTGGGCACGGCGATCTTCGGCTCGCGCCCGCCCAAGCCGTAGCTCGAAGCGGTAGGGCAAGCTCGGCCGGGTTGCGCTACGGTTGCCGCAAATGGCGAAAAAGCCCGCGCCGCAAAGCTCGCCGACGCTGATGGAAGCGGCCGCGCGTCGCACGCAGCTGGGCAGCCAGGCTACGCCACCGCTCGCCGATCGCATGCGGCCGCAATCGCTCGAAGAGGTGGTGGGGCAACAGCAGCTCTTGCGCGAGGGCAAGCTGCTGCGCGAAGTGATCCGCAAAGATCGCGTGCCGTCGCTCATCTTGTGGGGGCCGCCGGGCTCCGGCAAGACGACGCTGGCCAACGTTATTTCGCAGCTGACGCGCGCGGAGTTCGTGCGCTTTAGCGCGGTTCTGGGCGGCCTGCCGGAGCTACGCGAGATCTTGGCGCAAGCGCGTGAACGACGCGCCTACCAGGGCAAGCCGACGATCTTGTTCGTGGACGAGATCCATCGCTTCAACAAGGGCCAGCAAGATGCGTTCTTGCCGCACGTCGAAGACGGCACCATCACGCTGATCGGCGCGACGACCGAAAATCCGTCGTTTTCGGTGAACGCGGCGGTGCTCTCACGTTGTCGCGTTTTTCGGCTCGAAGCGCTGGAAGCGACCGACCTGGAGCGACTGCTGCTACGGGCCCTGGCCGACGACGAGCGCGGGCTGGGCAAGCAAAACCTGAGCGCGGACCCCGAAGCCGTGGCCGCCATCGCGCTCGCGGCGCGCGGCGATGCGCGGCGCGCGCTGGGCATGCTCGAAACGGCTGCCAGCATGCTCGGCGAAGGCGGCAAGCTCGACCTCGGCGTGGTCGAAGCGGCGGCCGAATCGAAGACGCTGCTCTACGACAAGTCGGGCGAAGAGCACTACAACGTGGCCAGCGCGCTCATCAAATCGATGCGTGGCAGCGATCCGGACGCCGCGTTGTATTGGCTCCTGCGCATGCTCGACGCGGGCGACGATCCGCTCTTTTTGCTGCGGCGCCTGATGATCTTCGCCAGCGAAGACGTGGGCAACGCGGACCCGCGCGCGCTGCAGGTGGCGGTCAGCGCCGACGCGGCGTTTCGGCGCATGGGCATGCCCGAGGGCATCTACCCGCTCGCGCACGCCTGCCTCTACCTGGCCAGCTGCCCCAAGTCGGCGGCCGTGAAAGCGGCGATCGGCGCCGTGCGGGCGGCCATCGCCGAGCGCGGCGCCTTGCCCGTACCGAAGAAACTGCGCAACGCCGTCACCGGGCTGATGAAGAGCGAAGGCTACGGCCAGGGCTACCAGTATCCGCCCGATTTCGACGGCAGCTTCGTCCCTGGCGAAACCTACTTGCCCGAAGCGTTGGAAGGCGCACGCTTTTACGAGCCGTCGGATCAGGGCTTGGAGCAGGCCATCGGCGAGCGACTCGCGCGCTTGCGTGGCTCGCGCAGCTAGCTGCCGCGCGCCTTCAGAAGCAGCTCACTTTGACGTGACCGTTGGCGCCGCTTTCGAAGCCGCTCGAGCATTGGCTGTCGCGGTCGTGAGGGCAGGCGCAGTTGCACGCCTTCTCGCGCTCCACGTAGCAGCGCCCCTTCGCGACCCAGGCGCACATGTCGTAGCCCGCGTCCGCTTCGAGCGGACCCTCCACGCAGTCGCCGACGGCGGTGTCCGCATTGCCGAACGAGTCGCCGTCGTTGGAGCCGCCCCTGGCGGTGCTCATGCTGCCGTCCGGATCGGGATTGGGATCGGCACCGCCGCCCTGTGCAATACCGCCGCAGCCGACCAGGCTCGACAGCGTAAGTCCCAAGAAGCCCAAAACCGCGCGTCTCATCCCGGCCTCAAGGATAGCAAAGGGCGTACCGCGAGCGAGGAGCCGTCGCGGCTGCGGTTTCACGGCGGCGACGCCAACGCGGTTGGCAGCAGCAGCAACCGGGCGGCGTTACTCGCCCAGCACGCCCACGTAGGGCAGGTTGCGGTAGCGCTCGGCGTGATCGAGCCCATAACCGACGACGAACACGTCTTCCACCTGGAAACCGAGGTAGTCGATCTCGACCGGCTTCAAGCTGCGCGCAGGCTTGTGCAGCAGCGCGCAAACTTTGACGCTCGCGGGGGTGCGCGCCAGCAGCTGTTCACGCAAGTAGCTGAGCGTGAGGCCCGTATCCACGATATCTTCCACGAGCAGCACGTGATCGCCAGAGATGGGGCGCGTGAGATCTAGCGTGATCTGCACGACGCCGCTGGAACGGGTGTCGTCTCCGTAGCTGCGCACACCCAAAAACTCCACGCGTAACGGTAGGTCGATGGCTCGCGCCAGGTCGGCTGCGAATACGAAGCTACCCTTGAGCACGCACAGCAGCACCAGCGACTTTCCGGCATAGTCTGCCGTAATTTGCTGGCCGAGAGCGCGGATGCGCTCGCTGATGACCTGCGCGGAGAGGAGCTCTGGGGGAGGCGCTTGCATGCCGGCATCATCCACGCCGCGCCACGTGGACGCAAGCGACCGCAGCTCTGTTAGCGCCCGTCGGCGACGCTCTCGACGGATAGGGCTCGACCATCCGTGGCGATGCGGATGGCGCCGTAGCGATCGGTGCGCAAGGCGAGGATGCCGCGCGCCGCGAGCTTGGCAAGTGTCGGCGCATGCGGATGACCGAAGCGGTTGCGCACACCAGTCGACATCGTGGCCACGCGGGGCGCGACGGCGTCGAGAAAAGCGGGCGTGGACGAGGTACGCGACCCGTGATGACCGACCTTCAAGAAGTCGGCAGCGAGGTTCAGGTGCCGTTCGAGCAGGATCGCTTCGGCTTCTTGCTCGGCGTCGCCCGTGAACAGGTACGCGCGCTGGCCCCAAACCATGCGGATCACGAAAGAGTTGTCGTTGGCGCCGAAACCCGGCCGAAATCCCGGGCACGGCGACAGCACCTGCAAACGTACACCGCCGCGCGAGCGCTCGCCGCAGAGCTCGGCCGGGCCGCGCACCGGAATGCGACGCTCGGCCAAGAGCGCGCGAATGCGCGCGTAGGTCGGACCAGCGCCTTGTGCCAGGCCCTGTCCGGTATCCCAAAACTCGCCCACGTCGACGGCGCGGATCACGCTCTCGAGCCCCGTGAAATGATCCGGGTGCGGATGGCTCAGCACCATCACGTCGATGCGGGAGCGTCGGCGTGCGCGCAGCTCGGGCAAGATCGCGGCGCGGCCCGGATCGACCGGGCTGCCGACGAAGCCGCCACCGTCGATGAGCCATAGGCTGCCGTCGGGCATGTCGATGAGCGTCGAGTCGCCCTGGCCGACGTCGAGCACGGTGGCCACGAGCTGGCCGCGCGGCGCGCCCTGGTGCCTTTGCCAGGCTTCGCCGAGCAGCAGAGCCAGCGCGGTGCTGGCCAGCGCCAGTCGGCGGGCCCAGCGCTGGTGGGCGTTGCAACGCAGGAGGGCCACGCTCAGCACACCGAGCGCCGCTAGCTGAAAACCGCTGGGCACCGGCAACGCAAAGCGCAGCTCGGCTTGCCCAGCGCTGATCCTGGCGATGGCGCGCACCAAGAGCAGCGCGCCGCCGCCGGCCATGGCCGCGCCGTGCTCCAGGCTCGGCCAAAACCCGAGCAACGCGTGCAGGAGGCAGAGCGGCAGCGCCGCCAGCTCGCCAACCGGCCCCGCCACCACGTTGGCCAGGAGCCCTGCCAGCCCGACCTCGGACGACAGCAACGTGAGCAACGGGATGCACGGCAGCATCGCCGACACCGTCGTCGCCAGGCTGCCGAGAAGCCACGCGAGCGGCGCCGGTCGCGCCGCTTCGACGAAGCCCTTGAGCCAAGGCCCGATGCCGATGAGCCCGGCCGTCGCAGCCACCGAGAGCAGGAACGAAACATCGCAAGCCACGAGCGGATCGAGCGCCGCGCCGATCAGCATCGAGGCCGCCAGGCAGCGAACGGCGCTCGGCCGGCGGCCAGCGGCCGTGACCGCGAAGCCGACCGAAAGCATGTAGGCGGCCCGAAATGCCGAGCCGCTGCCGCCCGCGAAGTCCGCGTAGGCGAGCGACAAGAACACACCGAGCGCAGCCGCAAAACGCAGAGCGCGAACGCTCGCGGCGAAGGCCTCGACGCGCACCAGCAGAAACGCGAGCGCTTGCACCAGCGTGACCACCGCCAACACCAGGTGCGTACCGCTCACCGCCAGCAAGTGCGATAGCCCGCTGGCACGAAACGCGGCGTCGTCGTCCGGATCGAGATCGCTCTCGCCCAGCACCAGCGCGCGCGCCATTGGCACGGCGAGGGGCGGAAAGGTCGCGCTGATGCGCGTTCGCACGTGAGCGCGCGCGCGATCGATGAGTTGCCGCACGCCGAAGCCACGCGCGTCGATGCCCAGCGAGAGCGCGCCGCCGCTGGCGATCGCGCCGCTGCGCGCTGCGCTCGGGCGCGGATCTGAGGCGCCGAAGTTGCGGAACAGCTGCGCGGCCGCAAAATCGGCGACGCCCGAGATCTGGTCGCCGCGCGCGAGCGTTTCGGGGCCACCGTAAACGCGCGCCCGAAAGCGCCCGAGCTTGACGTCCTCGCATTCCGCGCTTTCGACGTCGGCCAGAAAGCTCACGGTGCCGTGAACCACGACAGGCGACGACGACACGCTGCCTTGAAACGCGCAGCGCCGGGGATGGCCGAGCGCGTCTCGCAGCGCGAAGCGTGCGCGGTCGAGGTCACTGAGCGCGTGCTCGGCGCGGAGCGCCCCGACCACGAACAGCAGCGAACAGCAGGCCGTCGCTCGTGGTCCGAGCGCGCGGCCCCCGAGCAGCAGCGCGGCCACGAAACCGACCCCGACCGCCCACGGTCCGAGCACGAAGGTGCCGCCCGCGACGAGCGAGAGCGCGGCGGCCAATAAGGCGTCCAGCCCCATGCGCCGCGCCGTGCAGGCAGCGCGCCAAATGCAAGAGCGCCGCGAGTGGCTCGAAAACCAGCCCGCGGCGTTGGTTCAGGGCCGGCGGCCAGCGCCGAGGCGCCGGCCAGCGGCCGCCAGCTTCAGGGGGTAGGAGGTGGGCAGATTTCGGTGTCTTGGACGCAAGCCACGAGCTTGTCTTGATCGGCGCCGGCTTGGCAGGTGCAAGTCGCGCAGTCGTTTGCGCACATCTTACAGCCGCCGGCCGGGTAACAGCCCATGGGCATGCCGCCGGTCATCATGTTGTCGTCGTCGCCGATGCCGTGGGCTTTGGCACAGTCGGTGTATCGCTTCAGCGAATCCGTGCAGGGGGACGTCTGCTGTTGCGGCAGCGGCGCGCTGCCGCTCGTTCCCCCGGTGTTGTTGCCCGGGCCGTTGTTGTCCGTAGCCATCGGGCAAACCAACGCCAGGTTGTCGATCGCGCAGCCGATGAAGTCGCCGATCTCGTCGGCGCACGGGATGATTTCCGGCGGCACCTGGCACGCGTCGGGGCCGTCGCAACCGGTGACCTCGAGGTCGTTGCTACAGCGGGTGGCAGCGCCGGTGAGCTCATCGCAGAAGCGACGGCACAGCGCACCGAGTGAGTTGCCGGTACCGGCGGGAGTTTCGGAGCTAGCGGGGGGCTTGTCCGAGTTGGTGGGCGCCTGGTCCGAGCTGGTCGGTGCCTGGTCACCACTACCCGTATTGGGCGTCGGATCCGACGCGTTGTTCGGCGGTTGTCCCGAACCCGATCCGTTACCGCTCGTCCCGTTACTGGCTGCGCCACCGCAACCGATTGCCAGCGAGCCGAGCAACGCAAAAGTCACTGCACAAAGCTGTCGATAGGCCACGCAGAGCCTCCTCGTTTTAAGACGCACGCCCGCGCACGTTACGCCGTACCAAGACTAAAGGAACGCCAGCGCAGCGCAAGGCGCGCCGGGGCACCGGAGCCGCGCGGGCCCCGGTGCGCTTGGCGACGCATGTGCTCAGAAGTAGTACAGAGCCGCGACGTTGCTCGTGAAAATGTTCCACGGGTTGTCGCCGACGGTGGTCGCGAAGTCGAAGTGGCTGCTGCCAGCGTCGCCCGGATCCACGCTCGTCGAGTTCATGTTCATGCGCACGCCGACGCTGCCCTGAAGAGAGAGCTGCGGCACGTTGATGAAGCCGAAGTGGATTTCAGCACCAGCGCGCGCGCCGATGTCGAGGTGGAAGCCACTCACCGAGGCATCCATCCCGCCGACGGTTTGCGAGGCACCGGCAAAGCCGAGGTTCAGCTCGGGAATCACCTGGAAGCTGAAGTGACCGGCCGAGGCCAGAGACAGCGGCACGCCGCCGTGAATCATGAACAGGTGGTAGCTCGGGCGATCCGTGCTCACGCCCATCCCGTCTTTGTCCGAGCCGCTGGTGAAACCGAAGCCGAGGCCGGCGTCGATACCGAGCATGTCGCTCAGCCAGTAACGAACGCCGATGACCGGCGCATCGATGACGACAGCAGCTGCACCCGGCAGCGCGCCCGCACCGATATCCACGCCGTTTCGGCCGAGGTAGCCCACGGCGAGACGACCGACGACCGCGTCATGATCCGAGTTGCCGGCAACGGCCGCAGCCTGGGGGGCAGCGCCCGGCAGGGCCATTCCGACCTGAGCCGAGCCACTGCTAGACGCCGACGCGTCAGCAGCCGGGGCAGCCGGTTGGGGCGGAGCAGCCGGAGCGGCGGCGGCGGGGGCGGCGTCCTGAGCGAACGCACTACCAGTCAAAAGCACGCCGGCAAGGCCGGCAAGGCAACCAACGATCCTGAGCTTACCGTTGTTCATCAGATCCTCCGAAAGGGGGTCTTACAAGCACCGGTTCGTCCAAGCTGATAACTTGGGTGGACGACCGGCTTTCCCAATTACGCGGCGGCATCGTCGTCGCCCTTGTGAATTAAGGCAAGTTAACGTCGACGCTCTGCGTCAGACCGACCCCCAGGCCGTGAAGAAAACTCGCGCAGATATTCGACTTGTGGAGCTTGGACTGGTGGATAGCCGGACCAAGGCTCAGGCGCGCATCCTGGCCGGTCAGGTATTTTGGGACACGCGTCGGATCGAAAAAGCCGGCGATCAGGTGCCGGAGGGCGCGGCCCTGCGCGTCACCGAGCTCGACCGCTACTGTTCACGCGGCGGGCACAAGCTCGAGGGGGCATTGACCGACCTCAGCGTGGAGGTCACGGGCGTGGTGGCGGTAGACGTGGGGGCATCGACCGGTGGCTTTACCGATTGCCTGCTGCAGCACGGCGCGCAGCGCGTCTACGCGGTCGACGTGGGCCACGGCCAGCTCGCCGAGAAGCTCCGGCAAGACCCTCGAGTCATCGTGAGGGACCGCACCAACGCGCGTACGCTCACCCAAGCCAGCTTCCCCGAGCCCATCGCGCTCGCGGTGGTAGATGCCTCGTTCATCAGCCTCGACAAGCTGCTGCCGGCCATCGCCGACTTCTTGCCCGAGGGCGCGCGGCTCCTCGCGCTGATCAAGCCGCAATTCGAGGTCGGGCGCGAAGAGGCAACGCGCAGCCGCGGCGTCGTGAGCGACGAGAGCGTGCGCAGCGCTGCGGTGGCGCGCGCGCTCGAGGCCGTTGCCCGTGCGGGGTTCGAGGTGCAGGGTGACTGCAAGTGTCGGGTGCCCGGGCCGCAGGGTAACGTCGAGCACTTCGTGCTCGCGCGACGGCTGGGCGCAGGCTCAGGTCAGAGCGCCAGCACCCAGATATCGTAAAGTGCGTGCGTCCACACCACCGGCGCGAAGCCGCGGAACACGTAAATAAGCGTGAAAACCAGGCCGCAAACCCAGCGGAACACGAACGAGCGCAGCTCGAACGGCTCACCGAACTGGCCGAAGTAGTGCCAACCACTGAACAGCGCAGCGCAGGTTGCGGCCCAGCCGAGCGACGCCAGCAGTCGCTGACCGGGTAAGGCCTCGGGCATCATCGCGAGCAGCACACGCCGGCCAAGACCATACAGCCCAACTCGAAACGCGATCTCTTCGTAGAGGCCGGCGCCGAGCGACAAGATCACGGAGGTAAAGAAGCCGGGGGCAGCATCCACGGGGGCGGCGGGTGCTTCTGCCAGCCCACCGACGAGATGCACCTTGCCCACGACGTAGCTGGCAACCAGGCGCATCGCCACCGCGTAGAGCACGCCTTCCAGGGCGACGAGCGCGAAGCGTTGCCAGCGCAGCGTGTGACCACGGCCCAAAACCAGTAAAATTGCCGCGAAAACAACGCCGATCGCGAGCGTGAGCCCGGAGTAAGCGGGCAGGCTGGAGCTGGCGAGGTTCTTGAGCTCCCGCGTCACCACGTCGGCCGCGTTCTGAACATCCATCCACACCACGCCCAGGTGGTAGATGATGAAGATCGGCAGTGTCAGGGCGAGATCAGCTAGGGGGCCGCTGCCTTCGCGAAGGTACCGTTCTGTCTCGGCCTGAGATGCGGGATTACCCACGCGCCCGTGATGCCCGTGAATGCGGCAGCGCGTCAACAAAACCGGCGAAAGTTTGCTTACATGGGCTCCCTTGCGGACATTCGCATTCACCTGCACCATTGAATCGAGCGGGAGCTCACGAGTGGGGCTTCGCGAATTGGCGTCCAGTCATGGAAGGACCTCCGAGCTATCGGCACTTGAAGTCGCCTTTCACCAAGGTGATCGCAACCCGGTATTACGACGGCCCCATGGAGGGCTTTCTCGCGCACCGCGACTGGCCACATGCCTGTGTTTTCCAGCTGCTCGACTGGGATCGCGAGACCGATCTGCGCGTCTACGAAATCGCGCGTGTCGAAGACCTGGCGTTCGAAGATGTGGTCGCGTTGCTCTTTCAAGAACGCTTGCCGACCTGGCCCGTCTGGGTGCTGCCGAGCGCGGCGCGCGAGCGCGGTGAGCAACTGGTGGACGAGTGCTTCACGCGCGCACGGCCGGTCGCGACCATCACGACGCGCGACCTGTTCGGCGACATCACTCGCTGGGACGCAGCCGACGACGCCCCCACCTCGAGCGGGCTCCTGCTGATCCCCCGCAAACAGGACGCAGGTTGATGTGCTCTAGCCGGGCTTGAGCCGGTAGACGACGATCATCACCAGCACGACCCAGAGCAGCACGATGGCCACGAACGGGCCGTCGCGCAGCATTTCTTGCGTTGGGCTTTCGGACTTGGGGCGGCTCTTTACCAACTGTAAGAACCGCCCGACGCCCAGCAGCACGAACAGCGAGCTGACCCACAGATAGCGGGTTCGAAAGAAGGCTTCTGTGCGCGGATCGAGCGTGTAAACCACGTAAGTTGCGATGGTAGCCAGACCGGTGATGGCCAGCGCCACGTCCAGCCCGCGCTTGCTGTACTGCTCGAGCGCGGCGCGCTGCAGCGACGCCTTGCCCGAGGCGGCCGACAGCTCGTGCCGGCGCTTGCCGAAGCCCAGGAACAAGGCCAGCAGCGCCGTACACACGAGCAGGTACATGGACACGGGCGTGCGGGTCGCGTAGCCACCGCCCATCACGCGCAGCACGAAGCCAGCCGCGATGAAGCCCACGTCCAGATACGCCACGTGCTTCAGCTTGAAGCTGTAAGCCACGTTTTGCGCGAAGTAGATGGCCGCCACGAGCGCGAATGTGGGTTCGAGCACGTACGCCCAGCCGAGGGAGCCGACCACGAGCACGGTGGCGAGCGCGCGCGCTGCGTTCGGCGGCACACGGCCGGACGGAATGGGCCGGTACTTTTTGACCGGATGCACGCGATCGGCCTCGATATCGGCCAGGTCGTTCATCGCGTAGACCGCGCCCGCGAGCAGGCAAAACACGAAGAACGCGGAGGTGGCGTTCTCCAGCAGCTGCGCGTCGAAGATCTCCTTCGCGAACACGACCGGCGCCAGCACGAACACGTTCTTGACCCACTGGTGCGGCCTGACGGTGCGCACGATGCCGCCGAGCCGCCACCACAACCCGCTGCCCTTACCCTGCTGCTTGCCCTGCCGCGCCAGCTCGATCAGCGCGCTCGGCGGATCGGAGGGGGGCTCACCCGTGGCCGGACGATTGCCGGATTTGGTCTCAGGCTCGGCGGAGCTCCCGCTAAAGCGCTGGGGATCGGACATGGGGCGCGCGGACAATAGCCCGAGCTGCCGCCCAGACAAGGTATTCTCCGCCGCGAATGCCGCCGCAGGCCGAGTTCGAGCGACACCGTAAATTGGTCGAGGAAATCCGCGCTCACGACCACCGCTACTACGTGCTGGACGATCCGACCATCAGCGACCGGGAGTACGACGCGCTCTACGAGCAGCTGCGCGCGCTCGAGGCCGCGCACCCCGCTCTCGTCACGGCCGACTCACCGACCCAGCGCGTGGGCGACGCTCCGCGCGGCGAGCTGCGCACCGTGCCGCACGTCGTGCCCATGATGTCGCTCGACAACACCTACGGCGAGGCCGACCTCAGCGAGTTCGTGCGGCGCGTACGTCAGGGCCTGCCGGCGGCGCAAGAGCCGGCGTTCTGCGTCGAGCCCAAGCTCGACGGCGGCAGCATCGAGGTGCTGTACCGTGACGGCAAGTTGGTGCAAGGCTCGACGCGCGGCGACGGGCAAAGCGGCGAGGAAATCACCCAGAATCTGCGGACGATTCGCTCCTTGCCGCTCACCATCCCGTATCGCGGCAATCTTACCCTTCGGGGTGAAGTCGTGATCTACCGCCGGGATCTGGATCGCATCAACCGGGCGCGCGTCGCGGCGGGCGAGGCACCGTTCGCCAACCCCCGCAACGCCGCCTCCGGCAGCCTGCGCATGCTCGATCCGCGTGTGGTGGCCGAGCGACCGCTGCGCGTGATGGCCTGGCAGGTGGTGGAGGGGCCGGAGCTTTCGCCCACGCATTCGGGAGCGCTCGACAAGCTGGCCGAGCTCGGTTTGCCTACGCACCGCCTGCACCGGGTTTGCCACTCGTTCGAAGAGATCTGGGCGGCCATCAGCGCCATCGACGCGGCCCGCAAGGATTATCCCTACGAAACGGACGGCGCCGTGATCAAGGTCGATGCCTTTGCGCAGCAGGCCATCTTGGGCGCAACCGCGAAGTTTCCGCGCTGGGCGATCGCCTTCAAGTTCGGCGCCGAGCGAGCCACCACCACGGTGCTCAGCATCACCGTGCAGGTCGGTCGCACCGGCACGCTCACCCCGGTCGCCAACCTCGAGCCGGTGCAGCTGGCAGGTACCGTGGTCAGCCGCGCCTCACTACACAACGCCGACATCGTGGCCGCGCTCGGAATCCGCAAGGGTGATCGCGTCGTGATCGAAAAGGCCGGCGAAATCATCCCGCAAGTGGTGTCGGTCGACGCGGCAGCCCGCGTCTCCGACGAAGAGCCCTTCAAGATGCCCGAGGTGTGCCCGTGCTGTGAGACCCCGGTGCAGCGTGAGGAGGGCCAAGTCGCCGTGTTCTGCCCCAACCCGCGCTGTCCGGATCGCATGAAGGCGGCGCTCCACCATTTTTCGCGCCGCTTCGCCATGGACATCGACAACCTGGGCGAAGTGTTGATCGCCCAGCTCGTCGACAAAAAGCAGGTCGCCGACGTCGCCGATCTCTACGATTTGACGGTCGAGGGCCTGCAGGCGCTCGACCGTATGGGCAAAAAGAGCGCCGAAAATGTCGTAAAATCGGTGCAAGCGTCGCGCGAGCGCACCCTGGATCGGTTGCTCACGGGGCTGGGAATCGATCATGTGGGGCAAGTCGCTGCTCGCCAGTTGGCGGAAACCGCGCGCGACCTGTCCACGCTGCTGAGCTGGGACGAAGAAACCGCGCGCGCCCGGATCTCGGGCATCTCCGGCTTCGGTCCCAAGATGGTCGACAGCGTCGTAAAGTACTTGCTGGCGGCAGAATCACGTGAGCTCTTGGAAAAGCTGCAAGCGCGCGGCGTTTCGCGCGAGCAGCCGGTGAACGTGTCCAAGACGGAGGGGCCGCTCGTCGGCATGAGCTTTTGCGTGACCGGCGTGCTCTCCAAGAAGCGCGAAGACGTGCACCAGGAAATCCGCGAGGCGGGTGGCGAGGTGCACGACAAGGTCAAGAAGGGCACGACCTACCTGCTCGCGGGCGAGAAGGTCGGCAAAGCCAAGCTCGACGGCGCGCGCAAGTTCGGCGCGCAAGTCATCGACGAGGCGGGTCTGGCTGCGCTTTTGCGTGGCGAGAGGCCAGCCGTCGCAGCTGAAGGCTGAGCATGGCCGTGCGCAGCTTTTGGTCGCACCCGATGCTGCGCGTGAGCTTTGCGCTCGTGGGCCTGGGACTCTGCGCGGCCATCACGGCGCGCTTCGCGCTCGACGAGCGGCGAAGCCCGGGGCGCTGCCCGGACGGCATGATCGAAACGGGAGCGCGCTGCTGCGGAGCCGGGCAAAGCTGGTCCGGTAGCGCCTGCGCTGGCCACGCGACGCGCTGCTCGCTCGCGCAAGAGCTCGACCCGGACGGACAGTGTGTGGCGCGTCTCGGCGTCGTGAGCTTGCCGGGCGGAGACCTGTTCATCGGCAACGCCGATTGGGATGGCCAGAGCGGCAGAGAGCGCTTCCCGCGCACGCGCCTGGCGCCCTTCCGGCTGGACGTCGCCGAGGTCACGCTGGCGCGCTACCGCACCTGCACGACGTGCCCGGCCCACGTCGGCGAGCCGGGTCTGCCGGTGACCGACATCACGCCCGGCGAGGCCGAGGCCTTTTGCCAGAGTCAGGGCGGGCGACTGCCGGCGGCTGCGGAATGGGTGTGGGCGGCTGCTGGAAGCGAGGCCCGGCGCTTCCCCTGGGGCAACAGCGGCTTGGTCTGCCGGCGCGCGGCTTTTGGGCTCGAGCGCGGGCCTTGCGGCGAAGCAGGCACACCAGAGCTCGCCGGCTCCCGACCCGACGGCGCCTCGCCAGAAGGCGTGTTCGACCTGGCCGGCAACGTCGCCGAATGGACCCGCGAGCCTGGCGGTGGCTTTGCGGCGCGCGGCGGCTCGTTCCGTTCCGGCTCGGCCGCGGAGCTGAAGTCGTGGGCCTCACTACCGGCGCCGCAGAAAGCGCTCTACATCGGCTTTCGGTGCGCGTATCCACCTTAGCAAAGCCATGACCGCCGCAGTTTTGTGCATCGGGACGGAGCTCACTCGTGGGGAGCTGCTCAATTCGAACGCTCAGTGGCTGGCCGAATCGCTGACCCGCATCGGCCATGAAGTAACGGCCGTCGATTGCGTCGACGACGACCGGAGCCGCATCGAAGCTTACTTGCGGCGCCTGTCAGCCGAGCACCAGGTGCTGGTGTGCACCGGCGGCCTCGGTCCAACGACGGACGACATCACCACCGAATGCGCGGCGCGCGTGGCCGGGGTGGAGCTGTTTCGCGACGCCGCGTCGCTCGAGCACATCGAGCAGCTGTTCGCCCGCTACGGGCGGAAGATGGCGCCGTCCAACGCCAAACAGGCGGATTTTCCGCAGGGCGCACGCGTTCTGCCCAATGCCAACGGCTCTGCGCCGGGCTTTCGCGTCCAGCTCGGTCAGTGTGCGGCGTACTTCATGCCCGGCGTGCCCAAGGAGATGAAGGCCATGTTCGATGCGAGCATCGCGCCCGAGGTGAGCGCGCTCGTGGCCGACGCACGCGAGCAAATCGTGCTGCGTTGCTTCGGCCTGCCCGAGTCGGAAGCGAACGATCGCATGGCGGGGCTCGAAGCGGAGTACGGCGTGATCATCGGTTACCGCGCCAGCTTGCCGGAGCTCGAGGTCAAGGTGCAGGCGCGCGCCTCCACGCGTGAGGCGGTAACGCAGCTCGCGCGCCGTGCCGCCGACGCAGCCAAAGCGCGACTGGGCGACCACGTGTACGCCGAGGGCTTCGGCAGCCTGCCAGCGCATCTCGGTAAATTGCTGGCTGAGCGCGGCAAGACGCTCGCTGTCGCGGAATCGTGCACCGGCGGTCTCGCGGCAGAGCTTTTGACGCGCGTCCCGGGGGCGAGTCGCTACTTTTGGGGCGGCGTGGTCACTTACGCCGATTCCGCCAAGACGCAGCTGCTCGGTGTGCCGGCGGAGTTGATTCAGGCGCACGGCGCCGTGAGCACGGAGGTCGCCCGTGCCATGGCCGAAGGCGTGCGGCGACGATTGGGCACCGACTTTGGGCTGGCATTCACGGGCATTGCCGGGCCGGACGGCGGCACGCCGCAAAAGCCCGTCGGCCTCGTGCACTGGGCGCTCGCTGCCGAAGGCGCCACTGAAGCACGTGACCGCGTTTTCGTGGGCGCTCGCGTCGACGTGCAGCACCGCGCCGTCTTCTCCGGCTTCGACCTGCTGCGCCGCGCGCTGTAGCCGCGCTCACTGCGCTGCGGCGCGGTTCGCGAGCAGCTCGCGGATGCGCTGGATCAGCACCGACGGCATGTACGGCTTCTGTAAGAAGGCGTCGTCCTGGTTCAGGCCGTGGTCGAGCAGAGCTTCACCCGCGTAACCGGAGACGTAAAGCGCCGCTAGCCCGGGGCGCTCCTGGCGAAGCAGCCGAACCAGCTCCGGCCCGCTCTGCTCGGGCATGATCACGTCAGTCACGACCAGGTCGATGCGCGCGACCGACGCCAACGCTGCCAACGCCGACGCGCGATCGTCGGCCGCCTTTACTTGGAAGCCGGCGCGCGCCAGCAACCGCACGGTCGTCTCGCGCACCGCGCGGTCGTCCTCGATGATCAAGATGGTACCCTGCGGAGTGACGGCAGCACTCGGCGCCGGCGTGATCTTCCGCTCCGGCTTGGCCTCGGGCAGGTACACCGAAATCGTCGTGCCGACACCGAGCTCACTCTCGATCGACAGCGTACCGGCCACGCGCTGCACGATGCCGAGCGACGTGGAAAGGCCGAGCCCCACGCCGTGTGGCTTGGTCGTGAAGAACGGCTCGAACACGTGCTGCCGCTGCTCCGACGACATGCCGGTGCCCGTATCTTTGACGGCCAGCACGAAGTAGCGCCCCGGCGGCAGCTGCGCGTGCCCCGGTCCCACAGACTCTGCTCGCGTCGATATCTCGACCACGCCGCCGCTCGGCATGGCTTCGGCGGCGTTAATCACCAGGTTGACCAGCACTTGCTCGAGCTGGGCGAGATCGGCACGCACTGCCAACCGCTGCGGCGCCAGCTCCACCTCGAGCCGAATGTCGTCTCGCAGTACCCGCCCCAGCATCTTCTGCGAGTTCTCGACGACCTCGTTCAGCTGCAGCAGCCGCACGTCGCTGGCGCGTTGCTTGGAAAATACCAGCAGGCGCTGGGTCAATGCGGTCGCGCGCTCGGCGGCGTCGAGCGCCGTTTGCAGGTCGGCCTGCGCGGCCTCGGGCGCGGCCGATTTTGCCAGGCTCACCGCGCCGATGATGGCAGTGAGCAAGTTGTTGAAGTCGTGCGCCACGCCGCCCGCCAAGCGTCCCACCGTTTCCAGACGCTGCGATTGCGCCAGCTGGTGCTCCAACTCTTTGCGGCGCGTGATGTCCTGCACGATGCCGATGATGGCCAGCGGCTCGCCCTGAGCGTTGCGCTGCACCTGCCCGCGCCCCTCGACCCACACGACCTTGCCACTCGCCTGGATGGCGCGATGCTCGAGCACGAAGTCGCTGCTCGAACGGTCTCTCAGCGCGCGCTCGAGCGTTGCCTTGCAGAACTCGAGGTCGGCCGGGTGCACGACTTTGGTCCAGGCCTCGTAGGTGCCACCGAACTCGGTCATGCCAAAGACGGCTAGCGCCTCGCGTGACCAGGTGACGCGACCGCTCGGCACATCCCACTCCCACATGCCGAGCCGCCCGGCGCTGAGCGCTCGCCGTAGCCACTCTGTGCTCTCGCGCGGGTCGCGACCCGAAGATGCAGGGGGCTCTGCCATGCTCGCGGCAGGACAGAGGCTTTTGGCCGCCGGCCCACCGCGAGCATCCTACCTCAGTTCAGCGCTTGCAGGCGGGCTTTCGAGACGGCTTCGGGCAGCGATTCTCCCGATGCTACACGTTTGAAGCTCAGACCCGTCGGTGTGCGGTCGACGAAGATAGTGTCGCCTGGCACGAGCTCACCGCCCAAGACGCGCTTGGCCAGCTCGTCTTCGAGGTGCTTGCGCAGCGCGCGACCGAGCGGGCGCGCGCCAAACTGCGGATCCCAGCCGAGCTCGCCCAGGTAGTCCTTGGCTTCTTCGCTGATGGCGAGCGACAGCTCGCGCTGAGATAGCCGAGAATACAGCCGCTGCAGCTGAATATCGACGATGCGCCGGATCTGCTCGCGGCCGAGGCGGTGGTAAACGACGATCTCGTCCAAGCGGTTGATGAACTCCGGCCGAAACACGCGCCGGAGCGCCTCAAGCGCCACGCCGCGCGATAGCTCTTCGCGCGCCGGCCTATCCAAGTCACGGCGCTCTTCGAGCCCAGCCAGCTCGGCACTGCCGACGTTGCTGGTCAAGATCACGACCGTGTTCTTGAAATCCACCGTGCGGCCCTGGCCGTCGGTCAAACGCCCGTCGTCGAGCACTTGCAAGAGGACGTTGAACACGTCCGGGTGCGCCTTCTCGATCTCGTCGAACAAGATCACGCTGTAGGGGCGGCGCCGTACCGGCTCGGTCAGCTGCCCGCCCTCGTCGTAACCCACATAGCCAGGCGGTGCGCCGATCAACCGCGAAACCGCGTGCTTTTCCATGTATTCGCTCATGTCGATGCGAATCATGGCCTTCTCGTCGTCGAACAAGAACTCGGCCAACGCCCGCGCCGTCTCGGTCTTGCCGACGCCGGTGGGTCCCAGGAACAAGAACGAGCCAATCGGGCGCTTCTCGTCGCCGAGCCCAGCGCGTGAACGACGGACGGCATTGGCCACCGCCGCCAGTGCCGCGCTCTGGCCGACCACGCGCTTCTCGAGGTTCTGCTCCATGGCGATGAGCTTCTGCATCTCGCCTTCGAGCATTTTGGAGACCGGCACGCCCGTCCACTTCGAGACGATGGCCGCGATCTCTTCCTCGCCCACTTCTTCTTTGAGGTACGAGCCCTTTTCTTGAAGCTGGTTCAGCTCGGCGCGATGTTGCTCGAGCCGGCGCTCCAGCTCGGGAATGCGGCCATATTGGATCTCGGCGGCGCGGCCCAGGTCACCGCCCCGGCGCGCCTGCTCTTCAGCGGTGCGCAGCTCTTCGATTTCGCGCTGCTCCTCGCGCAGCTTCTCGATGAAGTCCTTCTCACGCAGCCATTGCGCGCGCATCTGATCGCGCTCTTCACTGAGCTCGCCGATTTCCTTGGAGAGCTCGTCGAGCCGCGTCTTGCTGCCTTTGTCACGCTCCTTCGCCAGCGCTTGCTGCTCGATTTGTAGCTGCAACAGCCTGCGCTCCACTTGATCGATGGGCAGGGGCAGGCTGTCGATCTCCATCTTGATCTTGCTGGCGGCTTCGTCGACCAGATCGATGGCCTTGTCGGGCAAGAAGCGCTCGGTAATGTAGCGATTGCTCAGCACCGCTGCAGCGACCAGCGCCGAATCCTTGATGTGAATACCGTGGTGAACTTCGTAGCGCTCCTTCAGACCGCGCAAGATCGCGATAGTATCGGCTACGCTGGGTTGGTCGACGACCACGGGCTGGAAACGCCGCTCGAGCGCCGCGTCCTTTTCGATGTGCTTGCGGTACTCGTCGAGGGTAGTGGCGCCGATGGCGCGCAGCTCACCTCGTGCCAGCGCGGGCTTGAGCATGTTGGCGGCGTCCATCGCGCCTTCTGCCGCGCCGGCGCCAACCAGCGTGTGCAGCTCGTCGATGAACAAGATCACGCCGCCAGCAGCGGCTTCGACCTCTTTCAAGACGGCCTTCAACCGATCTTCGAACTCGCCGCGGAACTTGGCCCCCGCCACCATCGCCGACAAATCCAGCGCCAAGATGCGCTTGTCTTTGAGCGACTCGGGCACGTCGCCGTTGGCGATGCGGCGCGCGATACCCTCGGCGATGGCCGTCTTACCGACACCGGGCTCACCGATCAACACGGGGTTGTTCTTGGTGCGGCGCGCCAGCACCTGCATCACTCGACGAATCTCTTCGTCACGCCCGATCACGGGATCGATCTTGCCGCGACGGGCGAGCGCCGTGAGATCACGCGTGTACTTCTCCAGCGCCTGGAATTTGCCTTCCGGATCTTGATCGGTGACGCGTTGGCTGCCGCGAATCTCCGCCAAGGCGTGCAGCATCTTGTCGTACGCGAGGCCGTGGCGATCGAAGATCGCCTGGACGTCCTTGTCGGAGCGACCCGCGAGCAGGAAGTGCTCGACGGAGACGTAGTCGTCCTTCAGCTTCTTGGCTTCGTCCTCCGCTGCGTTCAAAAACGGCACGGTGCGACGCCCAAAACCCGGCTCCTGCCCGCCAGAAACGCGAGGTAGCTTCTCGATGCGCTCGGCGAGCGCTGTCGCGAGCGCTTTGGGGTCGGCGCCAGCACGCTGAACCAGCGCGGCAGCCACGCCGCCTTCCTGCTCCAACACCGCCACCAGGATGTGCTCCGGAATTAGCTCCGGGTTGCCGCGCCGAGTTGCCGCATCGACGGCAGCGCGCAAGCTTTCCTGACTCTTGTTGGTGAGACGATCCATCCGCATCGTGGGTACTCCGCTCCAAAGCCGCGTCGTTTTCGCGGCAGCCCAGGCAAACTAAGTCGCCATGCCTACCCTGCAAGGGGTGGGCCGACCGCAAAAGCGCGCAGCAGACGCGCCACCGGAGGCGCCGCCGCGAAAACCGCGCGGCTCACGCAATTTTTACGCTCAGCCAGCGCCGCCGGCACCAAGCGCCGGACCGCCGCCAGAGCCGTCCCTGGCGCCGCCACTGCTCTGTGCGCCCTCATTTCCGCACGTATTCACTCTGCCCTGCATGAAGGGTGCAGCCTCGACGCACCCGAGATCGAGACTGGCGATCGGCAACTTGCCGCCGCCGGTGCTGAGCTTTTCGATCACCACACCACAGCTGCCATCCGGACGGCAGCAGCCGCTGAACGGATCGAGGGGCACCATGAGTGTCTGCGCGCCCATCGACAAAGGCAGAGCAAGACCTGTCGCGACCGGGCAGGCATCGCTCGCAATTCCAGGCTGATGGTGCGCCTGACAGACCTCCTCGAACTGCGCCCCGACCTGCGCCAGGAAGCTCGTTGTCAGGCCACAGCGCTCTGTCGAGTCGCAGCAAGGATCGATGAAGACGGGCCCCACCTTGCTCGCCGAACACTTGCTCGCGCCACAAGCCACGCTGACGGGCACGTTGCTCAAGCCTGGCGGGAGCCCCGAAGCGGGGGCGCCCGCTTCGCCAAGCGACTCCCCCTCGCCGGGCGACTCCCCCTCGCCGGCCGTCACCTCGATCGCTGGCGCGCTGCCTCCGCCGCTCGCCAAGGCAGGTGGCGCGCTGGTTGGCTCGGCGCTTTCGCTCACCACGCGATCACCGACACCACAGGCCGGCGCACTCCAGCCAAGCGTCAACGCACAAAACAAGCAGGCCCGGGTGTGCTGCCAAGCGAGCACCCGAGCCTGTCTGCGTTTCATGACGACGAGGTCTTACGGGGCGCCGCCGGCACCGCCGGCACCGCCGGCACCGCCGGCAGCCGCGGGAGCACCGCCAGAAACCTCTCCTCCGCCACCAGCGCCCATGCCGCCGGCGCCGCCAGATTCACCACCGCAAGCCGCGCCGACTTTGCCGGTAAACGGCTTCGGATCCACACAGCCGAGGTTCGGGCTGGCAAAGGTGCCGAAGCCCATGGTCTCGATCTTGTTCACGACCACACCGCAAGTGCCAGTGTCTGCGCGGCAGCAACCGGCGAACCCAGGCACCGGGATCGGCGTGGCCACGCCCGGCACCATCGCCATCTTGGGAGCGCTGTCCGGGCAGGCGGCATCGGGATCACCCGGTTGATTCTTTGGTTGGCACGCCTCGGCGAACTGCGCGCCAATCAGCGCCAGGAACGAGGTCTGCACCCCGCAGCTCATGTCCGCCGCACAGCACGGATCCACGAACAGCGTCGGCAAGAGCGTGGGCGTCGACTTGCACATGTCGTCGTCGCCGCAGCTGATCGTCTTGGAGGTCGTACCGGTGCCCGGGAGCATCAGTTGCGGAGCGGCACCACCCGCACCGCCTTCCGACTCGCCACCCGCGCCCGCGTTGTTGCTCGGAGGATTGACGGAGCTGCTGTCGTCGTCGTCGCCGCACGCAACGGGCAACGTCATGCACAGCAGGGCACCGAAGGTAAGAACCTTAGCGAAGGAAAATGACTTCATGGGGCCTCGAAGGATACACGAACTAGCTCGGCGGCCAATTACTCTGCTGCTACCACCCGGGCGACTCGCCACGCCCGCGCGGGCCGGATGCTTCGCCAAGCAAGCTGACGGCCTGGGCACTCGCATGCTCGCTGGAGCGCGCGCAACCAAGCCGTCGTTACCGAATCAAACTGCGCAATAGTCTTGGGATTATGCCCGCGCGCGCTTCCGCGTACGCGACGAGCGCGGACCACTACCACCCAGCATACCGATGACCTCGTCCCACTGATCGGGGCTCTTCATCAGCGCGCCGAGCAGCCCGGGGGGCAGATGACCGGCCGCAGCCAGCCAGCGATAACGATCGACGCCATGCACATCGAGGAACGTCGCGATCTCCTCGAGTCGGCCGACTCCCACCCCTTTGCACAGGCCAGACTCGAGCATACCGACGTAGCTGCCCGATCGCACTCCGAGCTTACGTGCCAGATCTTTCTGGGTAAGCCCCCGCTCCATGCGGGCGGAGCGAATCAGTCGACCAACTTTTTTCGTGGACCCTTTTGCGTTTGCGGTCATCAAATCCCGTCGCCGTGGCGCTGTCGGTGCAGCAGGGAAATAGCCCGCCGTCACCCGCCCACAGCTCCTCCTCTCTGACGCTGAGGTAGGTAAATAAACTTGGTTTGGGTGGTTCGAGGCCCTAGGCCGGCGTCTTGGGGCGGACGCCGACCTTGGTCCCTGAATCGAGTCAGAGAATAGTCCGCCCTCGTGGTGTATTGCAACCCTGAAGGCTAGACATTTTCATTTCTGCAATGCGCTCTTCTCGAGGGCGATGGGGCGTGCGCCCCGTTTGGCGCAGATCGCGTTTCAACTCGAGACGGTTTGGCTCACACGGCAGGTCTGTGGACGGGGTCTAAAGTTGGACGCCCAACAGAGAGAAGCAACTGCTTTAGATTAGCGTCCTGGATGCCAACTAGATGTCGAGGTTGCGGACATTGAGCGCGTTCTCCTCGATGAATTGGCGGCGCGGCTCGACTTGATCCCCCATCAAGACGCTGAACAGCTCGTCAGCGCGCACGGGGTCGCTCACCTTCACCTTCAGTAGCGACCGCGCGTCGGGATTCATCGTCGTTTCCCACAGCTGGTCGGCGTTCATTTCGCCGAGACCCTTGTAGCGGGTGATCGTCATCCCTTTGCGGCCGCGCTCGGCAATAAAAGCCTCGAGCTCCTCCGAGCCGCTGATCGAGATCGGCTCGCCGTTACCCACTTTTGCCACGTAGGGCGCGGGCCCGATTGAGCGAATATCTTCGTCGATCGAAAGCAGCTCCTGGTACTCGGCGGACTCCGCCAGCTCCCAATCGAGCGATGCAGTCCGACCGGAAGCACCGGGACGAAATTTCACATCGATGCGCCCAGCGCCGTGCGCCTTCTCCCATTCGACCGACACCGTCAGCGGGAGTAGGTCGGGGTAACGACGCTCTAGCTCTTGGCGGAGCCGCTCGGCCGCACTGTTGACCTTCGCCTGGTCACGGAAGTCGGCCAGCGCGAGCGCGCCGATACGCAGCAGCGCAGCCACGACGCGCCCGTCGCAACGGCGATCGATTTTGGTCAGGATCGAGCGCAGCGACTTGAGGCGCGTGGCCAAATTGAACAGTGGCATGCCACTGAGCGCCGGGCCCTTGCTCGACTGCACCGAAAGATCTTCGATACCCGACTCGGTCAAGAAGCGATCGAGTGCCGGCTGATCCTTCACGTAGAGGATCTTCTTGCCCTTCTTGATACCGAACAACGGCGGCTGCGCGATGTAGAGGTAACCGTTTTCGATCAGGTCCCGCATCTGCCGATAGAAGAAGGTGAGCAGCAGCGTGCGGATGTGACTGCCGTCCACGTCGGCGTCGGTCATGAGGATGACGCGGTGATAACGCAGCTTCGACAGGTCGAAGCCGCCGTTGTCGCCGATGCCGCAGCCGAGCGCAGAAATCAGCGTGGCCACTTCTTGTGAGCTGAGCATGCGGTCCAGCCGCGCACGCTCCACGTTGAGGATCTTGCCCTTGAGCGGCAGGATGGCTTGAAAGTGACGATCGCGCCCTTGTTTGGCGCTGCCGCCGGCGCTCTCTCCCTCGACGATATAGAGCTCGCTGATGCTCGGATCTTTGCTCTGACAGTCGGCGAGCTTGCCCGACAGCGTCGTCAAATCGAGCACGCCTTTGCGCACGACCTCGCGGGCCTTGCGCGCCGCCTCGCGGGCCTTGGCGGCCAGAACGGCCTTTTCGAGAATCTTGCGGGCGGTCTGCGGGTGCTCTTCGAAGTAGCGGCCGAGGTGCTCACCGACCGCGTTCTCGACGATGCCCTTCACGTCGCTCGAGACGAGCTTGCTCTTGGTTTGCGAGTCGAAGCTCGCGTCCGGATGTTTGACGTGGATGACGCACACCACGCCTTCGCGCGTGTCGTCTCCGGAGAGGCCGTTTTTGGCGTCTTTGAAGAGGTTCTGGGCGGTGCCGTAATTGTTGAGCGTGCGGGTGAGCGCGGTGCGCAAGCCCGTGAGATGAGTGCCGCCGTCTTTGTTGGAGACGTTGTTCGTGTAGCAGAGGATCTGCTCGGCGTAAGCGTTGGTCCACTGGATTGCGATGTCGAGCGAGACGGGCGCCTTGCCCTCGGTGGACGGAAACTCTCCACTGAAGGCCACGACGTCGTCGTGAACCGGCTCTTTCGATTGGGCGAGCAGAGACACGAACTCTTTGATGCCGCCCTTGTACTCGTAGGCTTCGCTGCGGCCTTCGCCGCGCTCGTCCTTCAAGTGCACGATGAGGCCGGAGTTGAGGAACGCCAGCTCGCGCAGGCGATTGGCGAGAATGTCGTAGCTGTATTCGAGATTGGAGAAGATCTCGTGATCGGGCTTGAAGGTGAGCTTGGTGCCGGTGCCCTCTGTCTCGCCGATGGCAGCTAGCGGCGCAACGGGAGCGCCGCGGTGGTACTCCTGGAACCACAGCTTGCCCTCGCGCTTGATCTCGAGGCGCAGCGTTTCGCTCACGGCGTTGACGGCGCTCACGCCCACGCCGTGCAGGCCGGCGCTGACTTTGTAGCTCGAATGATCGAACTTGCCGCCTGCGTGCAGCACCGTCATCACGACCTCGGCCGCGCTCACGCCGCGGTCCGGCATGATGCCGACCGGGATGCCGCGCCCGTCGTCTTCGACGGTGATGGAGCCGTCGAAATGGACGGTGATGCGCACGGCTTTGCAGTGACCTGCCAGGTGCTCGTCGACGGCGTTGTCGACGGCTTCCCACACCAAGTGGTGGAGCGCAGAGCCGTCGTGCACGTCTCCGATGTACATACCGGGACGCTTGCGGACGGCCTCCAGGCCCTCCAGCACGGTGATGCTTTTGGCGTCGTAAGAGTCGGCTTGCGGAGGCTGTTCTGAAGTAGTCAAAAGGGCCCCGAAAAGCTACTTTGGGAGCCCCTCGGAAGCAAGGAAGAACCACGCAAAATACCGCCGAATTTGCGGCATTTTTGGGTGGTTTTTAGACCCTCGAAATGCGGCCTTGCGACGCCTGAAAATCGGCCCTTTCGGAGGCCGAAAAAGTGCCACTCGTGAACAGCTCGGGGCGCGTCGTGGTTACGAAGATCTGACCTTCTGAAGCCTGGAGCAACGCCAAAACCGACTCCGTTCGGTGCGCGTCGAGCTCACTCGAAACGTCATCCAAGAGCAGCACCGGGTGAGCGCGCCGAACGAGCTCGACGCAGCGCAACTCGGACAACTTGAGCGACAGCGAGAGCAGCCGTTGTTGCCCCTGAGAAGCGTCGCTGCGCGCTGGACGACCGTCGATCTGCAGCTCCAGCTCGTCTCGCTGCGGGCCGAAGCTGGCCCGACCGCGACGCAAATCTTCGGGGCGCCGCGCTCGCAGCTCCGCCTCGAATTCCTCGCGATTCTGCGAGCCGCCGGGGACGTAGCTCGGCACCAGCAATAGGCCGCTCGGCGCCACCCGCCCAAAAGCGCGCAGCAGCTCGGGCAACAAGCGCTCGGCCGCTTCGGCACGTGCTCGGGCGAAGCGTGTGCCGTGCTCCGCAGCGACGTTCTCGAAATCGCCGAGCTCGCTGGCGGTCACGCCTCGAGTCTCCAGTAAGCGCTGTCGTTCCTTCAGCGCCTCGGCGTAGCGCCGGGCCGCCTCTGCTCCGGGAGGATCGGCGTACAGGATCAGGCGGTCGAGCAAGCGCCGGCGCTCCGTGGCCGCGCCGGTCACCAGCTCCAAATCGCGCGGGTGAAACACCACGATCGGAGTGCGCACCGCGTACGCGCTGAGTGTCTTGGGCCGCTTGCCGTCGAGCACCACGCTGCGCGAGCGGGGACCAACGGCCAGGCCCAGCTCGCGGCTGAAGCTGCCTTCCTTCACGGAGGCGGCTACACGGGCTTCTGCGGCGCCCGTGCGGATTACCTGAGCCAGCTTGTCGGTCCGAAAGCTGCGCGTCGTGGCGACCGCGTACAGCGCCTCCAGCACGCTGGTCTTGCCCTGGCCGTTATCGCCCCAAATCAAGTTCAGGCGCGGGCTCGGCTCGAGCAGCGCCAGCTCGATGTTGCGAAAGTTCGACAGCCGTGCCCGCTCGAGGCGGATAGCCTGAGTCTTGAACAGCGAAGCGTCGCCGGCCTCGGTCGGCGTGGCTTCACCGCCCATGGCTCAGATCCGCATCGGCATGATCACGGCCTGGTAGTTGCGATTCGCGCTCTCGCCGGCAGGTTTGATCACGGCGGGGTCGAGCTCACCCGAGATGCCAAGCGTGACTTCTTCGTCGGTGATGGCGCCCAGCACGTCCAAGAAGTAACGCGCGTTGAAGCCGACCGTGACCTCGGGGCCCTGATAATCAGCGGGCACTTCGTCGAAGCCTTCGCCGCTGTCCGGGCTTTCGCTCTCGAAGCGGATCTTGCCGCCACCGAGCGTGAGCTTCACGCCGCCGGTGCGGTCGCTCGCGGCCACCGAGACGGCACGCAGCGCGTCAGCCAGCGCTGCACGCTGTGCGCGCACCTGGCGCTCGCTCTGCTCGGGAATGACCTGCTGGTACGGCGGGAACTGCGCGTCGACGAGCTTGACGCTGAACGAGAAGCCCGCGAGCTCGAAGAACGCATTGGGCCCGCTCTGGACCATCTTGATCTCGGAAGCGTCGGCGCCTTCTTTGCCCTCGACCAGCGCTTCTTCGCAAAGCCTGCGCAGCTCTTGCACGCCCTTGAGCGGGATCAGCATCGTGGCGCTCTCGTGCTTGCCCTTGACCACGACCTCGAGCTTGCTCAGGCGATGGCCATCGGTCGTGACCATGCGCACGCGATCGTTGTCCCACTCGAACAGCGCGCTGTTCAGGTGCAGCCGAGTCTCGTCGGTCGAAATCGAAAAGTGCGTGGCCGCGATCAGCGAAGCCAACGTGACCACGTCGAGCGTGGCCACCTGCGCCTTGGCGTCGGGCGCGGGCAACGACGGAAACTCTTCGCCGGGCACGCCGTGCAGCGTGAAGCGACGCGCCGAGCCGACCGCGCGAATCACGGCTTGCGTGCCGGTGACCTGCAGCGCGATTTGACCATCGGGCATCATGCGCACGCGCTCGAAGAGCTCGCGTGCACCGAGCGCCACCGAGCCGCCGTTCTCGACCTTCGCCGGGATCTTGCCACTGACGCTCACGAACAGATCGGTTGCCGCGAGCCGCAGCTCGCTGGTCGACGACACTTCCAGGAGCACGTTGCCCAGCACGGGCATGGTGCTTTTCTTGTCGGCGACACCCTGGCAGCGACCGAGGACTCGGAGCAGGTCCTTCTTGCTCACGACAACGTGCATGGGGGCCGACGTGTAACCGGGCCGCCGCCGAAGCGCTAGTGCCTCAGCGCGGCTCGGTGGCTCGTTCGGGCGAGGCCCGGTGAGCGCTCTTGCCACGCCTTGGATCGGCGCTGCTCTCTCTGAGATCTCTTAAATTTAAAATTTGATCGAAGTAGTGATAGGGCCTGTGGATCCTGGGGAATACCTCGCAAGTATTCTGAACCATTCAGAATTTCTGGCACGCCCCTGTGGATCTGACGCTTGGCAGGATCGCCAATAACTTGCCAGAACTGGGGGCCGGAGGCGTTTGTCCCACTTCAACCCCAAGGGCGTCCCCGGGGTTTTCCGGAGGTTATCCTCAGGCTGTGGAGGACGGGCCTGATGGCCGAAACGGCTAGGCCGCGGCGCCCTTTTTGGCCTTCTTGCCGCCCTTGCCAGCACCCCCGCGCCTGGCCTTTTTGCCGAGCCCGGGCGCATGGGAGACGATGCGTGACAGCGCATCGACGAGCACGCGTCGCGCGCTTTCATAGGTGCCTGGACCTATGCGTCCGTCGCGACGGGCGCGCGTGAGATCCACCACTTCGTCGAGCAGCACGCGCCGCGCGCGCTCGGCGTCGCGATCGTGCAGCTCGGCTTGCGTTTCTCCGCCGATCTTGCCGCGGAACGCCGCAAATCCGAGCACCGCCAACGCTCCGGCAATCAACGCCGCGATCCAGCGCCCGGGGCCCGGCGTGGGAATACCCGTGAGGTGCGCGGTGAACTCCGTGATGCCGTTCGATTCTCCGCGCACGGCCTGGCGGCGCGTGACCAGCACGCGTTGGCCCGTCTGCATCGCGTCGGTTTGCGGCTTTTCCCAGCCTTCGACGTCGAGCTCCATGCTCGGCGCCGCCTCGGCGATGAAGCGCGCTTCGGCCACGTGCGGCGGCAAACCGAAGTCGAACGAAGCGCTACCGTCTTCGTGACGTGGCAACTGAAAGCGAAACGACAGCTGCTGTTGTCCCGGCGCAAAGGTGCCGAGCATCTTGACGCCGCGGCCGGGATCTTCCTCGAAGCGCGCGTCGCCTTGCGCCTCGCCGGCCTTGAAGGCCTTGAAGCCGCTGGGCAAGCGCATGCGCGCGCCGTCGGGCACCCAAGTGACGTTGCCGCGGTTACCGTAGCGCGCCAACACCTCGAACTGGAAGACGTCGTCGCGCGTTTCGACGTAGACGTACACGATGGCGCCGATAGACGCTTCTTCGATGCGACGCGTGACCGGATAGACGTGTAGCAGCGACAGCGCGCCGGCGTCCGACTTCAGCTGGATCGGCTCCGACGAGTAGGTGGCGGGACCTGAGTGCGAGGCGACGCGGTAGACGTAGTCGCTGCCGGTGGTCAGGCCCGAGAAAGTGGCCTTGCCAGAGGCGTCGGTTTTGGCGTGTTTTTCGCTCTTTTGTTCGCCTTCGGCGATCTTTTGGAACTGCACGCCGAGCGTCACGTCGGTGTCCGCGATGGGCTCGCCCTGGGGGGTTACCAGCTTGACCTGGATGGTGCCTGGCGGGATCGACGCGTTGCTGATGACGGCGTCCTCTTCGGGCGCCTGTGCGGCAACGGGTGCGTGGCCTGGTGGCAGCGCTTCGTCCTGCGCGAGAGCGTTCGTCGTCACGAGCAGTGCTGCCGCCATGGCCAAGGTGCGCAGCGAGCTCATGCGTCCTCCTGTTCGGCGTCGGCGTCGGGCTTGCCGAGCGGCTGCGCAGCGACCTCGGCCGGCGCTTCGGTGGCGGCTTCGGACAGGCCCGAGCGCTCGAGGCGCTTTTCTATGGCGCGCTCCACCTCGCTGCGGGCGGGGCCGAGCGCGTCGTCCACGCTTTGGATCAGGCGCTTGGCCTCCGCGCGGTATTTGGCGGAAAGCTCCGCGTAGTCTTCGGGCGAGATTTTGCCGACGCCGCGCTCGTACTCCAAGTCTTTCAGGGCGCGCAGCACCGAGCGCTTCTCTTCTTCGACCTTGGAGGGCGCGCCCATGCCGAGCGCCTCTTCGAAGCCGATCGACGCGCCGCCGGTGAGGCTTTGCACGCTGGACCACATGAGCGCGATCACCAGCGTGAGCACGCCCGCGGCGAGCGTGAGGAACGCGACTTGGACGCCTGCCACGTAGCCCGCCACGAAGACTCCCGCGAGCCAGAGCACGGGCACGACCTTCCACAACTGAGCGATCAACTCCGGCGTCAGTAGCTCGGGGCGCTCGCTGGTCTCCGCTTCGGGCGCTTCGGCCGCGGCGGGTGCGGACGGTTCGGGCTCGAGCGCTTCGGCTTTGGCTTCTTCAGACACGCGGCTCGCTGTGTCTAACACCATCGGGGCGTTTCCGCCGAGCGGCGAATGTAGCGCCAACCCCCAATCCGAACGCGGTGGCACCGAGAGGCGGTAGCCCCCGCGACCAGGGGATTGGGGGAGCTTTGGCCGGCCCCAGCGCCGCGACCGGCGGTGGCTTGATGTTGGCGTAAGCGTAACTGGGCGACATGGCGAGCCAGAGCGAGAAAGCCGCACCGGCAGCCACGCCCGCACCGGCGCGCACGTACGCCCAGGCCCCCAGCTCGCCCAGCGATAGCTCCGGCCACAGCGAGATGCCGGCGCCGAACACCAGGATGAAGCCGCCCGTCCAGATCCACATTACCAGCGGGTTGACGTGGAAGCGGAAGGTGCCGCGCTTGCTCTGCGGATCGATCATACCGATCACCGTGTAGAGGTCTTGGCGCATGCTCTGCAGCAGGCTCACCTCGGTGGTCGGTCCGTCCGGGTTCTTGGCGTAGAAGAACTTGGCGGGGTGGATTTGGCCGAGTGAGCGCCCGGCTTGTTGCACCTCGAAGTCGGCGAACAGCATACGCTTGTTCAGATCCGCCTGCTCTTCGGCGCTGCATTTGGGGTTGCCGGGGCACATACGGGTGCCGAGGTACTTGATGTCGAACTCGCCGATGTGGTGCGTCTGGCCCGGCACCAGCGTGACCTCGCGCTCGAGGTTCCACGCAGAGCCGACGAAGCCGATGAACATGCCGACGATGCCCAGGTGCACGATGTAGCCGCCGTAACGACGGCGGTTCTTGCCGACCAGGTTGAGCAGCGCCGTGAAGACGCCTTCGGGCTCGCCGCGCTTTTCGCTCGAGCGCTGGCGGGCCGCTACGCCACGCTGAAACTCCTGCACGATCACGGCCACGTTGAAGGCCGCGAGCGCCACCACCACGAGCGGCGCAAGCGAGCCGATTTGCTGCAAAATGACGCCGATCAGGCCGGGGTAGAAGGGGTCGCGCGGCACCAGCGCCGGGTAGCCGAAGCGGCTGCCGAACGCGAGGTGGAGCCCGGCCGCGCTCACCAGCGCGATCAGCGGCCACTTGAAGGCTTGCTTCAGCGAGCCCTCGCTCGTCTTACGCCAGCCGAACAGCGGGGCGAGGCCCATCAGCGCGAAGATAGTGATACCGATCGGAGCCAGCCAGCGGTTGAAGAAGGGCGGACCGACGGTCACCGTTTCGTGCCACAGCTCGGAGAGCTTGGGGAACATGGTGGCCACGAGGATGAAGGTCATCGCGCCGACCAGCGCCCAGTTGTTGATGACGAACATGGCCTCGCGGCTGGCAACCGCCTCGATCTCCGCCTTGGCGCGCAGCTGCGGCAAGCGCCACACGATGAGCCCCGCCGACGTGGCCGCGATCAGGCCCATGAAGTAGAGGAAGTACGTGCCGATCTCGCTCTGGGCGAAGCTGTGCACGCTCGAGATGATGCCCGAGCGCGTGAGGAACGTGCCGAAGATGGTCAAAAAGAACGTGAGGCAGATCAAGAACACGTTCCAGACCTTGAGCATGTTCCGGCGCTCTTGAATCATCGTCGAATGCACGTAAGCGGCGGCCGTGAACCACGGCAGGCACGCCGCGTTTTCCACCGGATCCCAGGCCCAATAGCCGCCCCAGCCCAGCTCTTCGTACGCCCAGCGCATGCCGAGCACGTTGCCGATCGACAAGAACAGGAAGGCGAACAGCATCCACTTGCGGGTGGCGACGATCCATTCGTTGTCGAGCCGACCCGTGACGAGCGCAGCGACGCAGAACGCGAACGGCACCGAGCAACCGACGAAGCCCGTGTAGAGCGCCGGCGGGTGGATGATCATCCAGTAGTTCTGCAGCAGCGGGTTCAAGCCCTCGCCATCGGGGCGCGCGCCCGCGATGTTGGTCTCGAACGGGTTGGCGCTGAACAGCATCAACACCGCGAAAAACGCGACGATCACCATCAAAGTCGCGATCACGAACGGCTGCAGCTCGCGGTAGCGCCCCTTGAGCCAGGTGATGGCGGCCGCCGTGTAGATGGAGAGCAGCAGCGACCACCACAAGAGCGAGCCGTCTTGCCCACCCCACAGCGAGGTGAGCAGGTAGGTCGTGCTCATCGACCGGTCGCTGTAATGCGACACGTAACGGATGCGGAAGTCGTGCGTGAGGAAAGCGTACGCAAGCAGCAGCACGCCGAAGAGCACGATGCCGCTCGTGGCGTAGGCGCCCAGTCGAGCCGCGGTGAGCAAACGCGGTCGCCCCCGGCCGGCTGCCAGCGACACCGCGAAGGTGTACGCAGCCGCCACCAGAATGGCGTAGATGACACCAGTGCCGAACTCGGGGAGTGACTGCCAGAGCATGCGCGCGGGAGCTTACCCCGCTTTGTGGCCGAGGCACCCCGATCGCGCTTGCCTAAAGCCTGGGTCAGTGTGTGCCAGGCAGTTTGTCGGATCTCGCGAAAATTCCGCGTAAGGTTCGGGCATGGTCACGGCACGAGCCGTGCTTCACGGGCCGGCATGCATGGAGTGGGAATCGACCGACGTCGTGACCGGTTACGCGTCAGCGCTTGGGGTTTCGCGCTGTTGTTGACGGCGTGTGGTGGGGCGAGCCAGCGGTCTGGCAGTGACATCAATCTTGGGGGTGGTGGCCAGGCGGGCAATGCCGGTGGTGCAAACGGAGGCGGCGGAGCCGCTACCCAGGGGGGCGGTGGGCAGGGCCAGGGGGGCGACAAAGGGTGTGCGGTCCGACCGGAGGCGGACCAGGCCTGCGCGGTGGATGGCCAGACCTGCTCGTACCCCGGGAATCCGTGCGGTCCGCCCGGGTACAAGTACACGTGCACGGCGGGCAAATGGAAGCTGACCTACGAGGGCAGCTCGGTCGGCATTTGCCTCCCGGAAGCGTGTCCGGGTCTGAACGCCGCCACGGGCTGTCCGTTCACGGCGCCAGGGCAAGGCATGATGTGCGGCGGCGAGTGCCTGATGAAGACGTCGTGTCAGTACCCGCAAGTCAGCGCCAACTGCGTCGCCGGTGTCTGGCAGGTTCAGTCGTCGGGCGGAGCTGGGGGTACGGGCGGCAGCGCCAACGGCTACGCGGGCGCCCCCGATGAAGCCGCCGGCGGCTGGGGTGGCGCCCCGTAAGCGCGCCGTAGTCAGCTGTCGACCGTCGTGCCGCCCGGCTCGCCCAGGCACACGCGGCGGATGTTGCCGCGCGCCATCTTGAAAACGCGAATCTTCAGGCTGTGCTCACGACACAGCGCGACGGCGGTCGAGTCCATCACGCCCAGGTGATCCGCCAAAAAGCGGTCGTAGCTCACGCGCTCGAGCATCTTCGCGTCGGGGTGGCGGCGCGGATCGCGGTCGTAGATGCCGTCGACCTTCGTGGCCTTGAGCAGCGCGTCGGCGCGCACTTCCATGGCGCGCAGCGCGGCTGCCGTGTCCGTGGAGAAGTAGGGGTTGCCGGTGCCAGCCGCGAAGATCACGGCGTGGCCGCGATCCATGTGGCGCATGGCGCGGCGTCGAATGTACGGCTCGGCGAGCTGCTTGATTTCGATCGCGGTCATGACGCGCGTCGGTACGCCCGAGCGTTCGAGCGCGTCTTGCAGGGCCAGCGAGTTGATGACCGTGGCCAACATGCCCATGTAGTCGCTCTGCGCGCGATCCATGCCTTCGCTCGCGCCGCGCAGGCCGCGGAAGATGTTGCCGCCGCCGACCACCAGCCCGAGCTGCACGCCGGTGGCGTGCACTTCGGCGAGCTCCATCGCGGTCTCTTTGAGCGTCTGGGTGTCGATGCCCGAGCCACCCTCTTTTCCGCTCAGCGCCTCGCCGGAAAGCTTGAGGATGACGCGCTTGTAGCGCAGGGTTCCAGCGTTATGGGGGGCGGATTTATTTTCCACGATCGGGACACGTAGCCCCGGTTCAGCATTGACGCAACCGCTTCTGGCGCGCAGCAGGGGCTCGTAGTAATCGGCTGTCTCGTGTCGCTGGGGTCAAGGCCCCTGCTCTGGTAACGAAAACCCTTCAGCCCTCGCATGCTCGCCTCGGCCCATCGCCACGCCGCCTTCTCTTGGGCGCTGCTGCTCCTCGCCCTAGCTTGTGACAACAAGTCGGCGACGAAAGGCGGGCCGGCGCCGAGCGCTTCGGTCAGCGCGCCTGCCGCGGGCCTCACGCCCGAGCTAGCGGCGCGGGTGCTTGCGAAGGTCGGCGACAAGGACATCACCCTGGGGGAGTTCGCGGCCACGCTCGACCGGATGGATCCCTACGAGCGCCTCCGCTACCAATCGGCCGATCGCCGCAAGCAGCTGCTGGACGAGCTGATCGATCTGCAGCTGCTGGCCGAAGAAGCGCAGCGTCGCGGGCTCGACAAACAGCCGGAGACGCAGGAGCGGGTCCGTCAGATGCTGCGCGACGAGCTGCTGACACAGGTGCGCGCCTCCGTGCCGGCCCCGAGCGACATCTCCGACGCCGACGCACGGCGTTACTACGACGACCACCGCGACGACTTCCGCGAGCCCGAGCGCCGCCGCGTCGCCCACATTCAGCTCGCCAGCGAGTCCGAGGCGAAAGCCGTGCTCGAGAAGGCACAGGGCGCCTCGCCAGCCGATTGGGGCAAGCTCGTTGCCGAGAAATCGAAAGACACCCGCACCAAGCCCAGCGCTTCGCTGCCGCCCGAGCTCGCGGGAGATTTGGGCATCGTCGGTCCGCCCGGTCATCCACGGGGAGACAACCCCAGCGTGCCCGAGCCGCTGCGCGCCGCCGTGTTCGAAATCGACAAGCTCGGCGGCGTGCTGCCGCGCGTCGTGGCGGCGGACGGTGCCTTTCACGTGCTGCGCATGACCGGCAAGACCGACGCGCGTGACCGCAGCTTTGCCGACGCGCAGCGGGCAATCCGCGTGGCGCTGGTGCAAGAGCGCATCCGCCAGCGCGAGGCCGAGCTCGAGGCCGAGCTGAAGCAGAAGTATCCGGTCACCATCGACGAAACCCAACTTGCGAAGATCCCGCTGCCGGCGGCTTCGACCAAAACGCCGGCACCCAAGTGACACTGCTGCCTCTCGTGCAAGCCGCAGAGCCGGGGTGGCAAGCGGAGCTTCGCGGCGCGCTGCGCTCGCTGGCCGATCTCGAGCGGCACTTCGAGCTCACGCCGAGCGAGCGTGAGGGCGCGCGTCGCGCCGAGGCCGAGGGTTTTCCAATCTCGGTGACACCGTACTACGCGAGCCTCGCCGACCGACGCGACCCGAATTGCCCGATCCGGCGGCAAATCGTGCCTCGCGCCGAAGAAGCGCAGGAGGGCCGCGGTGACCTGCGTGACCCGCTCGGCGAAGAAGCGCACGAAGTCGCGCCGGAGCTGATCCAACGCTACCCGGATCGCGCGCTGCTGCTCGCGACCGATCGTTGCGCCGTTTACTGCCGCTTCTGCACGCGCAGCAGGTTGGTCGGCAACGGCGGTGGCCCCCGCTCACTCGAACGTCTGGCGCCGGCGTTTGCCTACCTGCGCGCGCATCCCGAGGTGCGTGACTTGATCGTCAGCGGTGGCGATCCGCTGGCCATGGCCACGACACGCCTCACGACGCTGCTCGCCGAGCTGCGCGCGATACCGAGCATCGAGACCATCCGGCTTGCCACGCGCGTTCCTGTGGTGTTGCCGATGCGCATCAACAACGAGCTGCTCGACGCGCTTCGGCCCTTTCACCCGCTGTGGGTGATGACGCATTTCAACCACCCCAAAGAGTTGTCCGAGCAAGCGCGCGCGGGTCTGCGACGTCTAGCCGACGCTGGCTTTCCCGTGATGAATCAATGCGTGCTCCTGCGTGGCGTGAACGACGATGCCGAGACGCTGAAAGAGCTATTTCGCGGCCTGGTACGTGAGCGCGCTCGCCCCTATTACCTGCTACAAATGGATCCGGTGCGCGGCACCTCGCATCTGCGCACGCCGCTCGAACGCGGCGTGCAAATCATGGAGCAGTTGCAGGGTAGGCTGAGCGGCATCGCCTTGCCCAAGCTGATCGTCGATACGCCGGGTGGCTTCGGCAAAGTGCCGCACGGGCCCAGCTACGTGCTCTCGCGCGACGCCGAGCAAGGCGTCACACGTTTTCGCACCCCGCGCGGCGTCGAGGTCGACTATGTCGACCCCAAACGCTGATCGATACCGGACGCGCAGCCGCTATCGGCCGAATTTCGTCTTCAGCGCGGTGCACACGGCTTCGGGCGCGTAACGACTCACGTCCCCGCCGTGGCTCGCAATCTCACGCACCAGAGACGCGCTGATGAAGCCGTAGTTGGTGCGCGTCGGCAAAAATACCGTGTCGATCTCGGGCCGCAAGTCGGCGTTGGCGTGAGCGATCTGTAGCTCGTATTCGAAGTCGGTGCCGGCGCGCAACCCGCGCACGACCACGCGCGCGCCGACGCGCTTGCCGTAGTCGACCAGCAGGCCCTCGAAAGTCTCGCAGCGAACGTTGCTGTAGGGCACGCAAATCTGCTGCATCAAGCTCAGGCGCTGCTCGACCGTAAACAGCGGAGAGCGCGTACGGTTGATGCCGATTGCGACGATGACTTGCGGAAAGAGCTTGGAGGCGCGCTCGACGAGATCGAGGTGACCGAAGGTTGGAGGATCGAAGCTGCCGGCGTAGATGGCGAGCTGCGTCTCGCTCACGGCTTCGCTCCGGCGGCCTTGGGCGGCGCACCCGCCTTGCCTCCCGTCGCCGGCGGCTTGGCTGGCGTCTTGGCCCCAGGTTTGGCCGGCGCGCTGTCCTCTTTGTCGAGCTCGTCGTACACGCTGTCGTCGACCGGCGGCTCGTCGGTCGTCCAGTCGATGGGCTGCTGGTTGAGCGCCTCGCGCGGCAGATCCTCGAGCCACATGGTGCGACCGCCGTCGACGAGTGTGACGCGGAAGCTGGCGAACAAGCCCGAGCCCACCAAACCGTCGAGCTCGATGCCCAGGCCGTCTTCGCGCTCCTTGACGGGCTCGTTGCCGGCGAGGCCCGGGACGCTGGGCACGTCGAAAGCGCCGAGTCGCAGCAGCGGCAGCACACCTTGGCGCAGTGTGCCCTGGTTCGGCACCGCCCTCAGGCTCGAGAGCGGCACGCCCGCCTTCTTCCAGCCGCCGTCATCGAGCGCGACCGGGAACGGGATCGACGTGTCGATCAAGAAAGACGCCGGTTGCTGCGAGGCGGTCGAGCCCACGGCGCCGCGCAGCAGCATGCCGCCGCCGCGGACGTAGTTGAGCTTCACGGCCGTCGCTTCGGGCGGCGGCGGAGCCTCGAAATTGCGGACCACGAATTGCCCGCCCATGAAATCGAACGTCGGGTGCAAGTGCCGTAGCAGATTGACGCCGAGCAGCGCGCGGATTGGCGCGTTCACCTGGCGCGAAACACCCGACAGGTCTTTGGAAAGCGCCGGAACGTCGCGCACCTCGATCTTTTCGCCGAAGCGCATCGACACCCAAGTCGGCTCTGCGCCCTTGCTGGCGTCGAGCACGACCTCGGCCGTGCCGGTGGCGATCAGGCCCAGCGCCGGCTCGCCCGAGATCTCCAGCGGCACGATCAGCGCGGCCGTACCGACGCGCGGCATTTCGGTCACCGCCACCATGCCGCCGCTCATCGAGAACGGCTTGCGACCCGTACCGCGGCGCGACAGCTTCGCGATGTCAGCAGCCCACGGATCGCGCACCTCCGGATCGGCTACCAGGTGCTCGAGCTCGTCGGCGGCCTGCTCGACCTCGCCCGAGTACCACAGCGCGCGCCCGCGAATCGAGCTGGCCTCCGTGCCTTCGACACCCTTGAGCAGCGTGCCTACTTTGGCGTATTCGAGGCGCGACAGCGCGATGCGCGCCGCCAGCAGCTTGATCTCCGCGCGATGCGGATCGGCGTGCAGGGCGCTCTCGACGGCGGTCTCGGCGTCCTCGACGTCACCGCCCTTGAAGCTGGCGTCGGCTCGCTCGTACCACTTCTTGGCCAGCGGGGGCCATTCTGCCTCGGTCGGGCCCGCGGCAGCACAGCCGCCGGCGAGCGCTCCCAATAGAGCGAGCGACAACCAGCGATTGAGGGACGGGGGGGCAAAACCGAGGCGGAACATCGTTACGGGCGGCACTCTGGCTCAGGTTCCCGGCCTTGGCGAAGAGATTGTTTCGGGCGCCTGTCAAACCCCCCTCCGGCGCCGGGCATTTATGCAAATCTTACGGCAAATTCGCAAGCTTTGCCCCAAGCCCGAAAGAACGAGCTAGATTGAGCTTTCGTGGAGCCCACGGGCACAGAGCCCCTAGCACGACCCGCCAATCGCGATGTGCTGAGCCTGCCTGTTCTCTTGCTCAACCGCCACTTCGCGCCCGTCACGGTGGCGACGGCCAAGCGCGCCTTCTGTCTCCTGTATGGCGGCGCGGCGCACGCAGTCGATCACGAGGGTGACACGTACGAGTTCAGTGACTGGCTGAGCCTGCCCGTACGCAAAGAAGACGACGGCTTGCCGATCATCGGCCGCGAGATCCGCGTACCGCGCGTCTTGCACCTGCTCCGCTACGACCGCACGCCGCGCGCCATCGTGCGCCTCACGCGCAAGAACCTGATGCTGCGCGATCAGTTTCAATGCCAGTACTGCGGCAAGCGCCCGAGCCAGCGTGACCTCAACGTCGATCACGTGATGCCGCGTTCGCGCGGTGGCGCGGATTCGTGGGAGAACTTGGTGGTTTCGTGCCGCTTCTGCAACTTGAAGAAGGGCCGTCGTACGCCGCTAGAAGCGGGCATGGCGCTTCTGCGTCAACCGCTGCGCCCGCGTTGGTCCACCGCCACCCAAATCCTCCTCGTCGCCAGAACGCCGTACGAAGAGTGGGACCCGTTTCTCAAAGCGGGTTGAGGAACGCAGCAAATGCGAGCGCGGGGCTTTTGCCCTGCGCTTCGAGACAGAGGAATGGGATCCGTTTCTGAAAGCCGGCTAGGGGCTTGTGCTGAGCTGACGCGCGGTGTTTAGTGGTGCGCCATGAAGCGCGCTCTCGTCGTGGTCGCGATGCCTCTCGTGCTCTGGGCTTGTGGTGGCGAGGGCGGCGAAAAGCCCCCGCAAAGCGCCGCAGACGCGACGGCGGCTACTGATTCGGCTGGCGACGCCGCACACGCCGACAAACCTGCCGAGGCGCCCGCCGGCGACGCCAAGCCTGCCGGCGACGCCAAACCCGAGGCCGAAGACGCCTGGGCCGGCGAGAGCGAAGCCAAGGCCCAAAAGGCGCCGGATGCCGGCGGCAAGACCGAGACGCGCACGATGGAAGTCATCGCGCAAATCATCAAAGACAACCGCAAGGGCGTGCGCGACTGCTTCGAGAAAGCCAAGAAAGACTTGCCCGACTTGAAGGGCGACATGGTCATTCACTTCGTCATCGATCCCGACGGCAAGGTGAAGAAGGCGGACCTGAACGTGGAGCGCTCCACGCTCAAGTCCCCCGCGGTCGTCGACTGCTCGATCAAGGTGCTGACGGCCATCAAGTTTCCGCCCTCGTCGCGCGGCATGGACACCACCGTCAACTACCCCTTCAACCTGAACTGACGTGAATTCGCTCGCGCCGCGCAGAAGCTTGTTCCCGGTCGCGGCGGCGGGCGAAGATCCCTATCAAACGCTACTCAGCGAGACGCGCGCGCTGCAGCGCGAGCAGCGCGCCCAGCGCGAAGGCTGGCTCACCCAGCTCGAGCTCGAAGGGCGGGACGACGTTCTGTTCGAGTTCGAGGTGCTGCTCAAAGCCGCCGCCTGTTTTTCCAATCCGCGGAATCATCCGGGGCCGCCGCGCCGCACCGCCATCGTCGCCTTGGACTTTCGCCACGCTCTGGCAGCGTTCCACGACGGCCTGACACGCTCGATCTCGCTTGCTCGCCAGCTCCTCGGGCCGGCGGACCGCGCCTTCGTCTTCCATCGTTACCTCGAAACGGTGCTGCCAGAAGACAACGCGCGCACGCGCTTGATCAGCCAGGGCTCGCACCAGGGCACCCCCGAAGAGAGCCTGACCACGCTGCGGCACGGGCTCACGGCCGGCGCCGAGGTGATCGAGGGCTTGCTGCGCTCGCAGCGCGTGCCGTTTCGGCTCTTCCACGCCGCGCTTTCCCAGGTGTACCGCGAGATCGACCGCAGCCAGTATTTCAACCCGCTGTCGGCGCTCGAGTTCCGCCCCGAGTTCGATCGCATCAAGAGCGCGCAGGTGCTCGAGCTGATCCGCAGCGTGCCAGGGGCGGAAGCGCACCGTTTGGTAGCGCTCACCTTCCTGTCGCTGTTCCGCATGCTGCGCTACCTGACGCTGATCAACCGCATCCTGTCGGATCCGGGCAAGCGTCGAGAACAGGTGGGCAGCACCTACCTGGTGCTCAGCGTGCTGCGTTCCGACGCGCGCGCCCTCAGCGACTACCTGCGCCAACGTTCCGGCCAATTGCTGGCCGAGAGCTTCGAGCGTGACTTGATGGGCGTACCGGCGTCGCAAATTCGCGAGCGCACGCCGACGCTACGTGCGTCCGGTCACCGCTTGATCGGCATCAAGAGCGCCCTCGAGGGCATCGCCGGCAGCCTACGGCTCGAGCTGCGCCGCGCCTTCCAGCACGACATCCCCGGCACCGAAGAAGAGCTCAGCGCCAAAGACTTCAAACAGCGCGTGTTGGCCAGCGTGGGCACGCTGCGTCCCGCGCTGCAAAACGCCGTGTTGTTCCTGGGCAAGGCGCTCGGCGTCACGCTCGAAGAGGGCGGCGTATTCGACGCCGAAGCCGAGCGCCGCGAAACGAGCGAACGCCTCCGCCGCGACGTCTGGATGTTCGCCCAAATCGTGCGCGCCTTCTCGAGCAAGGCGCAGCACTCGCCCACTGAAGATCGCTGGGCTGCGCTGTCCAACTTCCAATACGTACGCGAGTTCCTGGCCTACTTCCGCGCCATGGGCTACCCGCTCCTGCGCTCCAGCGATTACCCTCGCTTCGACGCCTTCATGGCCGCGCTCTCCGGCCTCGAAGACACCGACCTCGTCGACCCCGCTCGCCTCGAGGCCGCCATCGACGAATGCGTCGCGTTCCACGGCTTCCTGATCAAGCTCTTCGACGATATCTCCCGACGCACGGAGCTCGCCGGTGCGGCCTTCGACAGGCGTGCCGCGGCAGCCGCGCTCAAGCTCTATCTCGGTGATTGAGCAAGGTCTGGGGTTGGGGAGGCCCAGCCATCAGGCAGCCCAGCAGGGCTGCCCTCTACGCACGTCGCGTTCCACGCCGTGCACGTAGTCGAACATCGAGCGCTCTTGGCGCGTCGGCAGAGCGACATTCGCGTCCGTCTGGACGCTCTCTTGCGCGAGCTCGTTCATGCTCGAATCCGTACAGCTTGCGGACGCTTCGTCCGGATACGGCTCGATGCTTTGAATTCGGTCCCCGAGCACGCGGACAGGGTTTCCGTCCGCGTGCTCGGTGCCGGGCTCGGTGTGAGCGCGAAGGCTCACGGGAGACACCGGCAACCCGGTCTGAGCTAGCAGCGTCGCCCGAAGGCGAGCCGCCTACTCAGAACCCGTGGCTCACGCCTTCTTGGCGGCCTTCTTGCGGCGCTTGCCGGCTTTCTTGCCAGCTTTCTTGGCGCCGCGCTTCTTGGCGACCTTCGGGGCCTTCTTGGCAGCGGGTTTACGAGCGGACTTCGTCTTGGTCTTCTTAGCAGCCATTTTCGTTTGCCTCCCAGGCATTCGGGAAGGCGGCTCGATTGCCGACAACCCGAGGGTATGTTGCACGACGTATATTGCCACCTAGTGTGATGTGTCAACGAAAAAAATTCAGTTGCGATCTCGATCGTCAAGAGAAACCGACGACTTGGGTATGCAATCGTTGCGAACCACGCACTTGTGCAGTGAACGAACGATCCTCCCAATTGTCTCGGATCTTCCGAGATCAACAACTGATTTTCGTAATTAAATCCACCGGTTAGACAATGTAGTTGTGGCTGCGCATCGGTCCGATTTCCAAGCGCCTCCAACTCCGCAAATTCGGTCGCGTGTCGCGGCTCGGTTCACGCTTCCAGAGGCCTGGCGTTGCCACTAGGTTCGTCTCGCTCGACCGCCTCACGATGACGAAGCGCGAGGTTCTCGAGCGTGGTCACTGACTCACCTATCCGCCGGAGCAAGAAGCAACTCATGCAACTTTCACGTCTAGCCCGATTGAGCTCGCTGCCCTTCCTTCTCATCACCTCGATGTCGCTGTCGGCGTGCGGCTACTCGCAAGAGGAGTGGGATCAGAAGCTACGCGAGAACGAGAAGCTCGCCGCGGAGCTCAAGGCGCAGCGCGAAGCGAACAAGAAGGCGCAAGCCGACAACGCCGAGGCCGTCAAAGAGATCGAGGACTTGAAGAAGCAGCTGACCGAGCGCGGCATCAACCTCGAGAACGCCAACGCCAGCATCGCCGAGCAGCGCAAGGCGCTCGAAGAATACGCGCGCCGCACCGAGCAGCTCGACGCGATCCGTAAGCGCTTCGAGCTCCTGCAGAGCAAGCTGCAAAAGCTCACGCAGTTGGGTCTGAAGGTCGAGGTGCGCAACAACCGCATGCTGATTCAGCTGCCGGGCGACGTGCTGTTCGACTCCGGTAAGGACACCCTGAAGGACGAAGGCAAGAAGATCCTGCTGCAGGTCGGCGATGTGATCCGCAGCGACTCCGATCTCTCGAAGCGCCAATTCCAGGTGGCCGGCTACACGGATTCGAAGCCGCTCGCCGGCGGCCCCTTCAAGGACAATTGGGGCCTTTCGGCGATGCGCGCGCGCAGCGTGCTCGTGCTCCTCACCAGCCCGCAAGACAAGGGCGGCGCCGGCCTGGCGCTGGAGAATTGGAGCGCCGCGGGCTTCGGCGAGACGGGCCCGGTGGCATCGAACGACACCGACGACGGTCGCAGCAAGAACCGCCGCGTCGAGCTCGTGGTGCAGCCCAACGTCGAAGAGATGCTCAACCTCAAGAGCCTGGCCAAGTAAAGTAGGCCAGAGGGTTGGCTGAAGCGAACAAGGTTGCGGCGATCGACATCGGCACCAATTCGGTCCTCTTGGTGATCGCCGCTGCCAGTCACACTGGCGCGCAGCCCCTCTTGCAGCGCGCCACCATCACGCGCCTCGGCGAGGGCGTCGATCGAACGCGGCGGCTGGCTCCTGCGGCCGTGGAGCGCAACCTGGCCTGCCTGCGTGCGTACGCCGACGACCTGCGCGCCCACGGCAACCCGCGGCTCGACGTCGTGGGAACGAGCGCGCTGCGTGATGCGCAAGGCGCCGCGCAGTTCTTGGACGAGGCGGAGCGTATCCTCGGTGTGCGCCCGCGAGTGATCGCTGGCGACGAAGAAGCACGCCTCACATTTCGTGGCGCGCTTTCAGGCCTGGCGCTTTCGGGGCCGTTGTTGGTGTTCGACGTCGGCGGCGGCAGCACGGAGCTGATTGTCGGCGACGCAGCCAGCAAGCAGACCAGCGCTCGAGTGAGTCTCGACATCGGCAGCGTGCGCCTGACCGAGCGGCACATCAAAAGCGATCCGCCGACGCCCGACGAGCTTTCGCGCGTCGAGCAGGACATCGCCAACGCGTTCTCGTCAGCGGCGCCGTTGTCAAGCCTCGTCAGTGGCGAAGCGATCACCCTGGTGGGTGTCGCTGGTGCGTTGACGACCCTCAAGGCGATCGAGCTGGCGCTCGACCCCTACGACGGAGCGCGTGTCCACGGCGCTGCACTGACGCTCGGCGCTGTGGAGGCGCTGTGTACAAAACTAGCGACTCTGCCGCTGGCGGAACGAAAGCTCTTGCCCGGCCTCGAGCCCAAGCGCGCCGATGTGATTCTGGCTGGCGCCTTGATTGTCCGTGACCTCATGCGCCGTGTCGGCGCCTCGCAGACGATCGTTTCGGATCGCGGCGTGCGCTTTGGACTGCTCGAGGCCCTGTTCTCTGCTTGAGCGTCTTGGAATCGTGGCCGAAGCCGCGGCGAAACTCGCGGCAAGGCAGTCTTTGCTTTACGTCTCGGACAGAATTTCCGAACCCCGCCGTGCACCGAAGCCCGCGACCTAACCGGTCAGGCAGTGGAAAGAACCAGAGCGCGTGCTACAAAAAGACCCTAAAAACTTGCGATTTTGGGGCTCTTTCTTGACACATTCGCCGCCAGGAACTACAGTGCCGCGCCTGGCGAATCCTGACCAAAATCAGGGTGCCAGGTAGCGAAGCTCGTTTTCCACTGAGTTTCGCGGATCCCCAAGTGGAATGAAGTTCATGCCCCGACCGTTCAGCTCGCGCCAATCACTTACGCCGAGAAAAGGGAACACCGGGACGTAGCTCGTTCAGCTGGGAACAAATCATCGCTTCGCGTGCCTCTCTAGCACCACGAAGCGGGCGAAGGTCTACCGAGACCGTCGCGTTACAAGGAGTCGTCATGCAGTCTAGCCAGGAAGTTGAGTTCAAGGTCGGCGATAAGGCGGTTTACCCGGCGCAGGGCGTCGCGGAAGTCGTCAGCATCGATGAGAAGGACATCGCCGGGACTCGTCAGCGCTTCTACGTGCTGCGCATCTTGGACACGGATCGTCGCATCATGGTGCCGGTGTCGAACGCCAACGCGGTCGGCCTCCGCCAGGTCATCAGCGAGCAAGAGATCCGAGAAATCTTCGACATCCTGAAAGAGCGCACGATCGGCTTCGACACGCAGACGTGGAACCGCCGTTACCGCGGTTTCATGGACAAGATCAAGACGGGCAGCATCTACGACGTGGCCGAGGTGCTGCGCGATCTGTACCGCCTGAAGGCGAACAAGCAGCTGTCGTTCGGCGAGCGGCGTATGCTCGACACGGCCCGCACGCTGATCGTCAAAGAGATCGCGATCGCGCGCAAGCAGACCGAAGAGGACGTGAAGAACGAGATCGAAGCGATCTTCTTCTCGAACTGATTCGCCTCACAAAACCAAAAAGGCGCTGTGCACTCGCATGGCGCCTTTTTCGTTTTGTGCAGCTGCTCCTGCCGTTACTTCAACCCGTTGAGTACGAAAATGCCAGGCAGCATGAGCCAGGAGCCGTCGATGCGAGCGGTGATCCAGATGGCCGACGGCGTGCCTTCGCTGAAGGCGCGTTCGGCGGTGACGACGAGGCCCGCGGCGGGCTCGTAGCTGCCGTAATAGTTGAAGCTTCGGAGCCCGAAGAACACGCTGCCGTAGACGCCCGGTTCGTGGAAGTTTCGCAGGTGCGGCCCGGCTTCGAGCACGACCGGAAATGAGCTGAGCACGGGCAGCAGCAAGCTGACGCCGCCATCGAGCCGCACGTCGTCGAAACGAACCGTGCCGAGCCGCAGTGAAGGGCCAACGCCGATGTCGCGACCGCGCTGGCGCAGAAAGAACGTGTCCGCGTGCAGCGCGCCGCAAAACCCGGGACGGTGGAGGGAAAGCGCGTCCCCGCTCCAGCACATACCCGCTTCGGCGCCGACGCTCCACGGTTGGACCGCGCGCGCATCGGCGCTCGAAGCTGCGACCAGGGCAGCGCTCGCGAGCGCGGCCAGTCGCCGAATCACTTGCAGGCGGAGTCGGTGTAGTAGCAGTTGAACGTGGGGCTTTGGCAGACCTTGTATACGCCGGAGCACACCGTGCACGGGGCGGGTATGTCGATGCCGAGGGAGCAGGGCAAGTCGGTGTCGGCGGCGCCTGCCATGTCGGTTGCAACCTTGCACTGGTAGTCAGGGCTGTCCGAGGTCAGATCACGATCGGCAGCCGAATACGACACGAGGCAACCATCGCAGACCTCGATCGGGAATCCGAGCTCCGCCGATTCGATATCCTCGCCACCGAGCGTCGTGCCGAACACACGCACCTTGGCGACCAGCGTACCTAGCGGCAGCTTTCCCGAGACAGAGCCGGGGATCAGGGTTGCGAACATGGCAGAGAGCGCAGCGTCGGTACCTTCCGAGGCGTCGACGAACCCGGTGCCGACTGAAGAGAACGCCGGGGTGAGCTCGGCGCCTTGAGTCGACTCGAGGTGTACTTCGGCACCCTTGAGCGTGATGCGCGACGTTTCTGTGCGAATCCGGTCGCGCGAGCCGCGCTGCGTGACCTGGTTACCTACCAGCAATCCCGCTACGTAGTCCGTAGCGAGCGCCCGGTCCAACGTGCCTTTGGCAAGAATCGGGCTGTCGAGGGACGCGCTCACCGTGCAAGAGCCGGCCTTGCGTACGGCGACCCCGATGATGAACATCATGCTGTCGTTGGTGGCGCAGCTGGGCAGCGCGCCTGCCGTGAAGGCGACGGCACCGAAGGCGAGCAAAGTCTTGAAGGAGGGGCGACGCATGGCTACCTCGTGGCGCGCGGCTCGCGCACCAACACTCGAAGCTTAGAGGCCGGTGCCCGCAGACGCCAAACAATGTGCGATCGCTTCGATAAGCGGCCGCTGTGGGAAGTCGGCTCACGTTGTGGGCCAGACCTGGTCTCGCCCGCAGTTTGCCGCGATTTTGGCTACTCGAGCGGCAGCTCGTGCTCCCCTTCGTGGGGTGCCGACAAACCGTGGTGCTCGATCATGCGGACGCAGGCATTGAAGCGCAGCACGGCGTCGTCGTTGCCGCTCGGGGCCAGGCGTTCAGCCTTTTCGAAGGCCGCCATGGCTTCGCTGAGGTAGCCATACGCGAGCGCCTTGGCGCCGGGGTGGCCGTCGCGCAGCTTTCGCTTGGCGAAGCGCTCGCTGATGATGCCCCCGTAGTACGCCTTCTCGTAGTCGCCTGAGAAACGCGTCAGGAGCGCCTTGGCGCGCTCCATGGCCTGCCCCGCGCTGTGACTGAACTGGTCGGTCAGGGCCAGCAGCAGGCAGCTCAGCGCCTGCGTGTGGTTTGGTTCCACCGCCAAGATGTCCAAGCAGATGCTCTCGGCCTCGAACGGCTCGTTCAGCAAGCGATAGCGCTCGGCCTTCTCGAACGCGCGGGCAATCGTGTCTTTGTGAATGGGCTTGAGCTGCGGCATGCGCGGCCTCCTTCAGCTTTTGAAGACGCGAAACAGCTTCTTGATCGGATCGTAGAAGCGATCGGCCACGCGCTCCTTCAGCGGGATAATCGCGTTGTCCGTGATGGTGATGCTCTCCGGGCAGACCTTGGTGCAGCACTTGGTGATGTTGCAGTAGCCGATGCCGTTGTCCTTCTTGAGATCGTCCAGGCGATCTTCCGTGTCGAGCGGGTGCATCTCCAGCGCCGCGCTGTAGACGAAGAAACGCGGGCCGATGAACTCCTCGTGCTTGTCGTGCTCACGCAGGACGTGACACACATTTTGGCACAAGTAGCACTCGATGCATTTGCGGAATTCCTGAACGCGATCGATGTCCGCCTGCTGCATGCGCCAGGTGCCGTCCGGTGCGTCGGGCGCGCGCGGCTTGAACTTCTTCAGCTTCTTTTTGACCTCGTAGTTCCAAGACACGTCGGTCACGAGATCCTTGATCATCGGGAAGGCGTGCATGGGCTGAATAGTCACGATCTCGTTCAGATCGAGCTCGTCCAGCCGGGTCATGCACATGAGCCGTGGCATGCCGTTGATTTCTGCCGAGCAGGAGCCGCATTTGCCGGCCTTGCAGTTCCAGCGCACCGCCAGGTCGTTGGCCTGTTCGGCCTGAATGCGGTGCACCGCATCCAGCACGACCATGCCTTCCGACACTTCCGTTGGATAATCCTCGAACTTGCCCGAAGTGCGGTCGCCTCTCCAGATGCGGAACGTCGCCTTGGGCATTACTTGTTCTCCTCGATGACCTGCTTCAGCTCGGCAGGCAGCTCTTTGATCGGCTCCTTGCGGAATTGCATCGAGCCGTCCGCGCCGCGCGACACCACCGAGTTCCACTTGGCGCACTCCGGATCCTTGTCCGGAAAGTCTTCGCGGAAGTGGCCGCCGCGGCTCTCTTTGCGCTCCAACGCGCAGCGCGCGACCGCTTCGGTGACCGTGAGCAGGTTCTCGAGATCCAGCGCCGTGTGCCAGCCGGGGTTGTATTCGCGGTTGCCGCCGACCTTGACCGACTCCGCGCGCTGCCTGAATTCGCCCAGCTTTTGCAGGGCTTCTTGCATCTCGCCCTGGTTGCGAACGATGCCCACCAGCGCTTGCATCGATTCCTGCAAATCTTCTTGGACCTGATACGGGCCTTCTTTACTGGAGCGCTCGAAGGGGGTGAGAGCCTTCTTCTGGATGCTCTCGACCTGTGCGGCGTCGACGCTCCCGTTGCCGTTCTCTTTGGCGAATTTGGCGGCGTACAAGCCTGCGCGGCGTCCGAACACGAGCAAGTCCGAAAGCGAGTTGCCGCCGAGTCGATTGGCGCCGTGTAAGCCCGCCGCGACCTCACCGGCAGCGAACAACCCGGGCACGTTCGTCATTTGGCTGTCGCCATCGACGCGCACGCCGCCCATCACGTAGTGCGTGGTGGGCCCAACTTCCATCGGCTCGGTAGTGATGTCGACGTTCGCCAGCTGCTTGAACTGGTGATACATGCTCGGCAGCTTCTTTTTGATGTGCTCGGCAGCGTTCGGCAGCTTCTCCTTGATCCAGGAGATATCCAGGAAAACGCCGCCGTGGGGGCTGCCTCGACCGGCCTTCACCTCGCGCATGATGCAGCGCGCGACGTGATCGCGCGTGAGCAGCTCTGGCGGACGGCGCGCGTTCTTGTCGCCCTGCGTATAGCGCCAGCCCTCTTCCGGGTTGTCGGCGGTCTGGTTCTTGTAGTTGTCCGGAATGTCGTCGAACATGAAGCGACGACCCTCGCTGTTGCGTAACACGCCGCCCTCGCCGCGCACGCCCTCCGTGACCAAGATGCCGCGTACGCTGGGCGGCCAAACCATGCCCGTGGGGTGGAACTGCACGAACTCCATGTCGAGCAGCTCGGCGCCGGCGCGGTAGGCCATGGCCTGGCCGTCGCCGGTGTACTCCCAGCTGTTGCTGGTAATCTTGAAGCCGCGACCGATGCCGCCGGTGCCGAGCACCACCGCCTTGCCTTTGAAGGCTCGAAAACGCCCGCGCTCGCGGTCGTAGCCGAACGCGCCAATCACGCGCCCGCCGTCTTTCAGGAGCTCGAGCGTCGTGCACTCCATGTACACGCTGATACCCTGGTGAATCGCGTGGTCCTGCAGGGTGCGGATCATCTCCAGGCCGGTGCGGTCGCCGACGTGCGCCAGGCGCGGGTAGCGATGGCCGCCGAAGTTGCGCTGCAAGATGCGGCCGTCCGGCGTGCGGTCGAACACCGCGCCCCACTTCTCGAGCTCCTTGACGCGCTCCGGCGCTTCTTTGGCGTGCAGCTCGGCCATGCGCCAGTTGTTGACGTACTGGCCGCCGCGCATCGTGTCGGCAAAATGTACGCGCCAATTGTCGCGGTCGTCCACGTTGCCCATGGCGGCGGCCATGCCGCCTTCGGCCATCACGGTGTGCGCCTTACCGAGCAGGGACTTGCACACCAGCCCGACGGAGGCACCCTCCGCCGCGGCGGCGATGGCCGCGCTGAGGCCTGCTCCGCCTGCACCAATGACGATCACGTCGTGTTCGTGAGTCTCGTAGTCCATGGTTTTCAGATGATCCTGAGGTCGCTGATGACGCCCATCGAGCAGAGTCGAACGTAGAGATCGGCGCTCATCACGCCGAACAGGCTGATCCACGCGAAGTTCATGTGGCGCTTGTTCAGCGAGCTCACGCAGCCGTAGCAGGCCGTGGTGAGCGGCTTGTGCGCCATCGTGTCGTGCTTGCCGCCAACCAAGTGGCGGAAGGAGTGACAGCTCGTCGTGTACAGGCCCAAGAACACGACGCACGCCGTGATCACGAGCGATCCCAATCCCACACCAAAATGCTCGCTGCCATCGGCTGCTACGAAGTGGAAGCTGCGCCAGGCGTCGTAGGACAGACAGACCAGGAACAGCAGCGCCAGGTACAAGAAGTAGCGGTGCACGTTCTGCAAAATGAGCGGCAGCGAGTTCTCGCCCAGGTAGCTCTTGCGCGGCTCACCCACGGAGCAGCCCGGCGGATCCGCCCAGAACGCCTTGTAGTAGGCGCCGCGGTAGTAATAGCAAGTCAGCCGGAAGCCCGCGGGCGCCCATAAGATGAGCAGTGCCGGTGAGAACGGCATGAAGCTCGGAAACCAATCCGGCTTCGGCCCGAACCAGGCGTGCTCCGAATCACCCCACAGCACGGGGGAGTAAAACGGAGACAAGTAGTTCCCGTACGTGTAGTGCGCGTTCTGGAACGCAGCCCAGGTCGCGTACACGATGAAGGTGGTGAGGACGATGAAGGTGGCAAGTGGCGGCAGCCACCACTTGTCTTTACGCATCGTCAGAGAAACACGTTGCGGTCGAAGCACGACCAGAGGCGTCCCGGATGCCATCGCGGGAGTCGACACTAGCCGCACTCCCGAACATTCGAGTGCGAAAATCGATATTTGACTGGTTCAACCAGGCAGACGGCACGAATGCCGCGTCGGGAAACGGGCTTCAGCTCACGGCTTTTGGATGACCGCCTCGTAATAACCGGGCTTATTTTCGAGCGAGACCAGCGAATGCCCCGTCTTTTTGCACCAGGCTTTCACGTCTTCCGGGAAAGCGCGGTCGTCGGCTTGGACCGTCATGCGCGCGCCGGACTGGGCCTCACGAAAGCTCTTTGCAATTAGTACGATAGGTAAAGGGCAAGATTTGCCGCGGGCATCGAGGGAAGTTTGCATCGGCTCGTCCTCAAAGAAACATCGTGATCTTACCGGGCGCGGCGGTTTCGAGGAATTTTGCCACGCCGCAGAACGAGCGACCCGGATAGTCGATGAGCTCGTCGGGCTTCATGCCGAGCAAGTCCATGCTCATCGTGCAGACGTTGAGCTCGACCCCGAGCTCCTTCGACAGCTCGATCATGTCCTCGACCGAAGCGACCCCGTTCTTCTTCATCACGTAGCGGATCATGGCCGGTCCGCCGCCGGCCATGTTCATTTGCGACAGCGGCAGCTTCTTCACGCCCTTTGGCAGCATCCAACCGAACATGCGCTCGAGCAGGCTCTTCTTCACGTGCACGTTCTCGCGGCGCAGAGCGGCGGTACCCCAGAAGGTGAAGAACATGCTGACTTGCATGCCCATCGCGGCGGCGCCGGTGGCGAGCACGAAGGCTGCGATGAGACGGTCGAGGCTGCCGCTGAAGACGATGAGCGACAGCTTTTCTTGCTGGCTTGCGCCCTGCACGAGCTCCGCGGTGGCGTCGAGCCGGGCAGACTGGTGCAAGGCGCTTTGGGCCAGCGCACGCACTTCGTTCTCGAGTGCGGCCAGCCGATTTTCCAGAGTTTGTGGAATCAGTTGGGGGGCCGCGCTCATGACTCGCCTCCCAAGACCTCGGCCAACGAGAGCATCAGCTTCGGTAGGCGCTCCTCATCGACGAACAGGCGCAGACCGACCATGATGTCGCTCACCAGCTCTTCGAGCTCCGAATCGGTCAACGACCTGGAGCTCAGCTTCCGCGCTTTCAGCGCGCGATCCAGCACGGAGTCGACCAGGATGGGGCTCAGGTAGCGCAGCATCACCTCGCGTATCATCTCGTAACGCAAGGCGTGCTCGCCGCTGCCTGGCGTCACGCGCGCGGTTCGGAGCCGAGAGTGGCTGGAAGTGCTCGGACTCTCGACGGCCGGCAAAGCGAAGCGCTTGAACCGCTCCATCTACTTCAGTGTGACTCCATGCAGCCCGTACGGCGGCGTGCCCGGGCGCTTTAGGTAGGTGCCTCGAAGCGGCGCTGCTTGCGCACACGCGCGCACAAAACCGCATTGGAATACCGATTCCATCTTTTACAGCCAAAGAACAAATGTTCTATGTAGCTGACTGAAGCTGATGGCAGGGTGGCCGTAGCTAAAGCACACTGAGAAGACGGGAATCATGCGCTTTTTCAAGAATGCTCGGCGACACCACAGAGGTTTGGGTGGGGTTCTGGCTCTGACGCTCGCCGCGCCCGTGGCGTGCAGCGGCGGCGGCGATCCGACGGTCAGTCCCGGTGACTCGAACGTCGTCACCAAAGGCGGCAGCACGAGCAAGGCCGGCAGCACCAGCACGACGGCGGGCACGGGCGCCGTGAGCAGCGGCGGCAGCGGGCCAACGATCGAGGTGCCGCCCGAGGGCGGAGCGTGCGCCGACAGCTGTGAAGACAAGATCGTGTGCGGCGATGGCGTGCTCCAACCGGCCGGCGAAGAGTGCGACGACAAGAACCTGATGCCAGGCGACGGCTGCAGCGATACCTGCACGGTCGAGCCTGGTTACGTCTGCCCTGTGCCGGGCGTGCCGTGTCGTGCGGCGACGTGCGGTGACGGCATCTTGGCGGGCATGGAGCTGTGCGACGACGGCAACACCATGAACGGTGACGGTTGCAGCGAAGCGTGCACCTACGAGCAGAACTACGACTGCCCGACTCCAGGCCAGCCGTGCGTCAAGACGAACTGCGGTGACGGCAAGGTGGAAGGCAGTGAAGGCTGCGATGACGGCAACCACTATCTGGGCGACGGCTGCTCGATCGACTGCGAAAAGGAGCCAAAATGCGCGCCACCGGAGCCGTGCAGCAGTGAATGCGGCGACGGCATGAAGCTCGGCGCCGAGCAGTGCGATGACGGTAACGCGCGCGACGGCGACGGCTGCTCGAGCAAATGCGACGTGGAGCCTGGCTGGACGTGCGCCGAGAAGGCGGGCGGCGATCTGGTGATTCCGATCGTGTACCGTGACTTCAAGGCGTATCAAGACGGCGGGCACGTCGCGTTTCAGTGGACGAGCAACGACCCGATCGATCGCACACCCAAAGAAGACATTTGGGTCCGCACCACGCTCGGTACGAAGGACGACACGACGAGCGACGGCACCACGCTACTCGGTCGGCCCGTATTCAAGTGGTACGCGACCTGCGATGCGGTGGGTTGCAAAGACATCGTGCCGGTGGATCCGGTCAAGCAGCCCGCCGGCACCGCCGGCGCCGCCGCTTGCAACGCCGTGAAGGGCGCTGCCACGGGCACGCGGTTCATCAACACCGACAACCGCAACGTTTACTTTTGCGGCTACGGTGACCGCGATTTCAACAGCTTCAGCCAGTGGTACCTGGACGTGCCGGACGTCAACCAGACCATTCTTTCGACGCTCACGCTGACCAAAGGCGCGAACGGTGTTTTCGCGTACGACAACACCAAGTTCTTTCCGATCGACGGGCAAGGCTTCGGCAACTTCGGCAACACCGGCCACAACTTCCACTTCACCAGTGAGGTTCGTTACTGGTTCGAGTACCACGCAGCCAAGAACGCCACGCTCACGTTCAACGGTGACGACGACGTTTGGGTGTTCGTCAACGGCAAGCTAACGGTCGACATCAGCGGCACCCACGGTCGTACCGAAGACGCGGTGACCGTGAATGCCGATACCAAGGACATGGACGGCAACTTGCTGAACCTGCAAGAAGGCAAGATCTACGAAATCGTCGTGTTTCAAGCCGAGCGCAACACTAGCGCTTCGACCTACGGCCTATCGCTGGACGACTTCGAGCTCACCAAGTCGACGTGCAAGAGCATGTGCGGCGACGGCATCGTGACGCCGGACGAAGCCTGCGACGACGGCACGAACGACGGCAGCTACGGGACCTGTAATCCCGATTGCTCTCGCGCCGCCGCCTGCGGCGATGGTCACGTCGACGAAGGCGAAGGCTGCGACGACGGCAACTTCAAGAATCACGACGGCTGCAGCGCCGTTTGCCAAAAAGAGCGCATCAAGTAGGCGCTCACGACGCGGCAAGCCCGCGCGTCAATTCGCGTAGCTCGCCGAGATCGAGCGGGCTCGTCGAGACATCGCCCAGGGCGCGGGCAAAGACGAACGACACCTTGGAGCCCGCGCGCTTCTTGTCGTGGCCGATCAGGTCGGCGGCGGCGGCGAGCGGCTCCTTTTCGATCGCGATCGGCAGCTTGAGTGCGCCGAGCAGCCGGTAGGTGCGCTCCCCAAGCTCGCGCGGCGTGTGGCCGAGCTTTTCGCCGATGCGAAGCGCCGCGACCAGGCCGAGGCTGACGGCCTCGCCATGCGTGAGCCGCTCGTAGCCGGCGACGGCTTCGACGGCGTGGCCGACGGTGTGCCCGAGGTTCAAGACAGCGCGTAGGCCCGCCTCGCGCGGATCCGCGCTCACGACTCGAGCTTTGACGCGGATGCAGCGGCGCACGATATCCGTGAGCAGCGCGGCATCACGCGCAGCGATGCCCGCGGTTTCGCGTTCGAGCAGGTCGAACAATTCCGGATCGCCGATGATGGCGGTCTTCACGACCTCCGCCAGACCGCTGAGGTAGCCGCGCTCGGATTCTGTCTTGAGGTAGTCGACGTCGCAGATTACCGCCGCCGGTTGCCAGAAGGCGCCGACGGCGTTCTTGGCGGCGCCGAGATCGACACCCGTCTTGCCGCCCACCGAGGCGTCCACCATCGAAAGCAGCGTCGTGGGCAGGCCGACCCAGCTCACACCGCGCAAGTACGAAGCCGCGGCAAAGCCCGTCATATCCGTGGTGACGCCGCCACCCAGCGCGACGAAGCGACATTTGCGATCCAGGCCGGCCGCCAGTGCCACTTCTAGCGCTTGCTGTACCGAAGCCAGCGTCTTGTGCTGCTCGCCGGGCACGAAATCGAGGCGTGCGAGGCGCTTTTTGGCGGTCGTGAGCAGGCTTTCCAGCGGCGCCGCGTGTAGGGGCGCGACGTTTTGATCGCTGACGAGCAGGACGCCGGTGCTCGACTCGCACGCCGGCAAGAGCAGGCTCTTGGCGATGTTGCTGCCCACGTCCACGGCGTACGAGGTTTCACCGGAAGCGACGCCGAGCGGGTCGCGCTGCCAGACGGCAAGCGCCTTGAGCGCGACGTCGTGCGTCGAGGCGCCGCGTGTCTCGATGCGCGCGTGCGCTTCGGCGTAGGCGTTTCCCCGCAGCTCGAGCAGCTCTTCGGCGCGGCGTCGCGTGTCACCGGCTAGATTGGGACGACTCGTGTCTTGGCCGACGCGTTCGACCACTTCGTCTGCGGTGACTTGAAGCGAGACGACGACGGCCTCGTCGATGGCGCGCAGGCGAAGCTCGCGGCGCACGAGGCAACCGCCGCCGACCGCGATCACGGGCGGCGCGGCAGCCGGTGTCAGCGCCGCGAGCAGCTCTTCTTGCTCGGCTTTACGGAACTCCGCCTCACCATGCTCAGCGAAGATGCGCGAGATGGGCGCGCCGAAGCGTGCCTCAATCCGGGAATCGAGGTCGATGAAGGGCCGGCCGGCGAGCTCGGCCACGCGCTTGCCGACGCTGGATTTGCCGCTGGCCATGAAGCCGCTGACGACGAGAGCTCTGCGCATTTCGGCCGGTCCTTACCACATCGCCGGGAAAACGCCGTGCTTCTGGCGGCTTTCGGCCAAGCTCGCTACGCTGAGGGCTTCATGGCGGTTCGGTTCGGCAAGTACGAGGGCATCGGCAACGACTTCTTGGTAGTCGATGCCCCGAGCGACAGCGCGCTCAGTCCGGACCAAGCGCGCAAGCTTTGCGATCGCCACTACGGCGTGGGCGGGGACGGCGTGCTGCTCTCGGCACCGCCGGTCACGGCCGGTGCGCATGGGCGCATGGTGGTGCTGAACTCGGACGGCTCACGCCCGGAGGGTTGCGGCAACGGTCTGCGCTGCGTCGCGCTTTCGTTGGCTCGCAAGCTGGGACAGACGCGCGCAGAGCTGCTCATCGACACGGACGCCGGGCCGCGTAGCGCGCTCGTGGAAGCTCGTGGCGACCTGGCTGACGTTACCGTCAGCATGGGCAAGGCCTCGCGCGAGGGCGAGGTCAAGGCTCAGCACCGCGGCGAAGAGCTGACTTTTCAGCGCATCTCGATGGGCAATCCGCACGCCATCGTGTTCGACGTGGCTATCACCGAGAGCGAGCTCGACGAGCTGGGGCCGCGCATGTCGAAGTCGCTGCCCGGTGGCAGCAATATCGAGTTCGTGCGCGCCACCGGTCCGGCCGCGTTCGACGTGCTGGTGTGGGAGCGCGGCGTCGGACGGACGCTCGCTTGCGGCACGGGCGCGGCAGCCGTAGCGGCGCTGGCTTGCATCTCCGGGCGCGCGCCCTTCGACGCCCCCATCACGCTGCGGCTGCCCGGCGGTCCCTTGGAGCTCACGGTGCGCAAAGACGACCTGGCTGTGACGCTACGCGGCCCGGCTCGGTACGTGTTCTCGGGCGAGGTTCCCGAGCCGTGAATCTGCAGCGTCCGGCGCCCGAGCTCAACGTCGTCGCGATCGTCCCAGACGCTGCGACGATCGAGCTCATGAGCGCCACGTTGAAGGCCAGCGGCGACCGTCTGAGCGTCGCCACCGACCTGACCGAGGGTTTGTCACGCGTCTCGGCGCAAGTGCCGGACATCGCTTTCGTCGACGTGACCTTGGGCGACAGCGCGGGCCTGGCAGTGCTGCACCACGTGCGCGCGCTCGCTCCAAACGTTGCCGTATTCGCGCTTACCGAAGCCGACCGCTTGGACCTGGGCGTGCAGGCGGTCGCGCTCGGCGGCGCAGGCGTGCTCGTGAAGCCGCTATCCGGCGATGAGCTGCTCAACGCCTTGTCCGACGTGCGCACACGCCTCGGCGAGCGGCTGGAGCGCGCGGAGTTGCTCCGGGCAGCTCGCAGCGCCGCGCGCGGGGCCACGCTTTCGGGGGACATCGCCGAGATTGCCTCGGCCAAATCGCGGCGCGAGGCGGCGCAGCGCATTGCCCAGGTGATCGCGCTCGCGGCCGGCGCGCTCGACGTCGTCGTGTACCTGCCGGCCGCCGAAGGCGCGCGCCAACTGTTACGCGCCGCCGTGCTGGGCGACGGCAGCACCGCCCCGACGTTTTGTGAGGAGATGGAAGCGCTCACCTATGCGGGTGAGCACAACATGACCGTCGTGCGCCTCGCGCTCCTGCGCGAGTTTTCGGGGCTGGTGCTGATCGGCGGTGGTGACGTCGGCAGTCCCGGTTCGCAGCAACAGCCGCTGGTCGAGCTGGTCGCCACGCAGGCCGCGACCGTGCTGTCGCTGATTGGCGCGCGCGAGCAATCGCATCGCGGCGCCATGAAGGATCCGAGCTCGAGCGCTTACACCTTTGCCTACTTCGTCGATGTGGCCGGGCGCGAGATCGCCATGGCGCGCCGCCATGGCCGGCGCTTTTCGCTCGCCACGGTGGGGCTCGAGCTCTCGCCGGAGTCGGGCTTGGGCGACGAGACGGAGCCGACCGTGTTCGGGGCCGAGCGCGTGCTGGGCGCAGTGCGCGATACCGACGTGCTCGCCCGCGTCGATGCCAACGAATTTTACCTGCTCCTGCCCGAGACGGGCGGCCCCGGCGCGCACGCTTGCCGACGCCGGATCTTGGCTCAGCTCGGCGCGGTGACCGGGGCGTCGCCGTTCAGCGCGTCCGTCGGCGTCGCGACTTTTCCGCACGACGGTGGCGATCTTTCGCAGCTGCTGCGCGTCGCCAAGTTTCGCGCCGACGCCAGCCGCACCTCGAGCGTGCACACGATGGAGCTCGGCAGCTTGCCGTTGGCGCAGCTGGTCGATGCCTTGCTCGGCGCGGTGCCGGACCCGCAAGCACGCAAGCTCGCGCCGCTGGAGACGCCTCACTACATCGAGCTGCCGGTCACCGACTTGATGGGTCTCGTCAGCTCCACGGTGGCCGAAGCCACGCGCGGTGGCCAGACGCGCGTGCTGGCGACGCAGCGCGCGGGCCTGAGCGTGGGCAGCGCCGTACGCGCCGACATGTCGCGCAACAGCGACGTGCTCAAGGTCGACACCGTCGACGTCTCGCGCATCGCGGGCTGTGAGCGGGTGGACGTGCTGATCGTGATCGCCGAGCACGGCGCCTACACGCTCGTGGGCCGCACCGAAGGCAGCCTGGTGCGCTGCATCCACTCGGCCGATCCGCTGCTCAGCGACTTGCTGGTGGCGCGGCTGTCCGAGATCGCCGGGAGGCCCTTCGAATGAGGCCGATTCTGCTGATCGAGCCGGATGTCGACGTGCTGGGCACGCTGGCTTCACGCCTGCGTTCCCGCGGCCTTTCCGTGTTGATCGCCGACGGCATCGACGGCGCGGTCGAACGCGCCGCGGGCGCGGATCTGGTGGCCGTGCTGGTTTCGAGCTCGCTCTTGTCGGACGCGGACGGCTTCGATCGACTCAAGAACGTCGGTGCTCTCAAAGATGCGCTGTTCTTCATCCTCGTCGACAAGCCGGTGGGTGCATCGCTGGCGCCGGACGAGCTGCCGCACCACGACATCGAGCTGATCGCGCGGCGGCTGTACGCGATTCCGAATCGCGTCTCGGTGGGTCCCGAAGAAGGCGGCGACTTCCGCGGCGACTTGCAGCAGGTGAGCAGCGTCGATTTGCTGCAGCTCTTGGCGATGAACCGCCGCAGCGGCACGCTCTCCATCAACACGCCGGGCGGCGCCGGTGAAGTTCGCATCAAGACCGGCGAAATCGTGGACGCCGTGTTCCGGCGCCTGGAGCGCGAAAAGGCTCTTTATCGCCTGCTCGGCGAGACCGAAGGCACCTTCTCGTTCGTCGGGGGCTCGCCCCAATTTCTCGAGCGCATCCGCACCCCCACCAACTCGCTGTTGATGGAGGGCCTGCGCCAGCTCGACGAGGGCGCGCGCCTGCGCAAGGAGCTCGACCTCGAAGGCACCGCCCTGCTCGCCATCGCGCCGCCCGCGTCCGACAGCAACGAGACCTCGGCCCGCCTACTCGAGACGCTCACCACGCCGCGCACGCTGTCCGAGCTGCTCGACGAGACGACCCTGCTCGACTTGGCTGTGCTCGAAGCCCTCAAGGTGCTGCTCGAGCAAGGCCTCGTACGCCGTATCGCTTCGAGTCAGGTGCGCGTCGAGCTCGCCGATCCCGAACGCATGGCCGTGCTCGCGGCGCTGGCCAAGCGCGCCGCCCGCCCTGGCTACCGCGGCGCCGCCCGCGTCGTCGTCGCGGCCACCATGCAGCGCCTGGTCACGTTGATGCACGCGACCGGGCGCATCGCCGACGCGATCGTGCCGACCGAAATGGTGCCCGCCGCTCCGGTACCCTACGCGCTCGCCACCTTGCGGTTGGGTGAGGCGGATTTGGAAGTCATGGGGCTGCCCCTGGTCGAGGCCTACGCGCCGCTCTGGGGCCTGGTGCTGCCTGGTGCCGCCGCGCTCGCCCGCATCGAGCTAACGGCATCCGAGGCGCTCGACACGGCTTGTTCCGTCGCGGCGGTGCCGGTGCTCGAGGCCGGTGCGCTCCTGCGTGAGGGCGACGAGTCCGACCCTGAGCAGGTGGCCGGTCTGCTCCGCATGCTCCTCGAAAAGGCGCTCGGCAGCTGAAAATTCGGCTACTCGCGGCGCCTGTGGTACGGCCGAGGCCATGATCGGGGCCACGCCAGAGGAGCAAGCCCGGATGTCCGGCGCCCGTGGCGACTTCGTGGCCAGCCTTCCCCGCCGGCTCGAGGTTCTGCGTGGCGCTCTGCGCGCCGTCGAGGACCAGCCGCGCGATGCCGGCCGCATCAACGGCCTGTTGCGGCGCTTGCACGCCCTCGGCTCGGCCGCCCGTGTGCTCGGCTTCGCCAGCGTGGCGGAGGCGCTGGGCGAGGCCGAGAAGACCCTGCGCAAGGTGGCCCGTAGCGGCCCGGCGCCGACCGACCTCGCAGACGTCTCGCGTGCCCTCGATCTTTTGCCGTCGCTGGTGCTCGGGGCCAAGGTGTCGATCCGGGCCGTGCCTCAGCAAGAAGCGGCCGCGCCACAGCCTGACTTTCCGCTGAGCGTGCTGGTGTTCGGCCCGCAGCCTCTGGCAGACGCCTTGATGCAGCAGGGCGACCTGCGCGTCGAATGCGAGCGCACCGAAGAACTGGGCAAGGCACGCGAGCTGTCGCGGGTTTTCGGGCCCGATGTTGCGGTCATCGACGCGGACCGCAAAGGCGCGCGCGAGCTGGTCGAGCTGTTCGTCAAAGATCCCGTCGTCGAGCCGATCCCGATCGTGGTGGTGGGCGACTTCGCGAGCTCCGAGATCTCGACGACGTTCATCGGTTTGGGCGCGACGCGCGTCCTGCCCAAGCCGGTGAGCCCCGACGTGCTCCGGCGGACCTTGCTCGAGCTGCGCGACCATGCCAGCCCCACGGTGCACGCGCGTGAGCCGCTGGGTGAGCTGAACGTGAATCAGTTGGTCGATCGCATCGCGCTGGAAATCCGGCGTGGGCTGGTCGAAGCTGTGGATCCCTCGGCGCGCGGCTCCAGCGTCGGCTTCGGCGAAGGTACCGACGTGATGAGCGCGGTGTGGGGCACGGTGGCGCGCCTGCGCGAGCTGGTGACGCTGCGTTCCGACGGCAACGTGCGCTTCGAACAGACGGGTCCGGAAGGCGCCGTGCCGTTCGCGCCGTGGAACGACGACCGGCGCGTCGGCGAGCGCGGCTCGCGAGAGAATCGCACGGCGGAAGGAGTGTCGCTGCAAGGCCGCCGCGTCGTGGTCGCGGACGACGACCCGGCGGTGGTCTGGTTCTTGAGCGGCATCTTGAAAGCCGTGGGCGCCGAGGTGTTCGAGGCGCACGATGGCGAGCGCGCTTTCGAGCTGACGGCGTCGCTCTGGCCCGACTTGGTGGTGAGCGACGTGCTGATGCCCAAGCTCGACGGCTTCTCGCTCTGCCACGAGATCAAGCGCGACGTCGCGGTGCGCGACGTGCCCGTGATCTTACTGTCGTGGAAAGAAGACTTGCTGCAGCGCGTTCGTGAGCTCGGTGGCGACGCCGACGGTTACCTGCGCAAAGAGGCTGCGGCTTCCACCGTGGTCGAGCGTCTGCGCGAAGTGTTGAGGCCGCGTGCGCGCGTGGAACAACGCGTTGCCAGCGGCGGTGAGGTCCGTGGCCGCCTGGATGGCCTGACGCCGCGCCTGGTGCTCGAGCTTTCGTGCCGGGCGCAGCGCGACGTGCGCGTCAGCATCCGTGACGCCTCGTTCTTGTACGAGGTGCAGGTTCGCCAGGGCGCGCCCCGCACCGCGATCCGCAGCGCCAGTGACGGCAGCTTCGAGCGCGGCGAAGGCGTTTTGGCGATGCTGCTCGGCGTGAGCGCCGGGCGCTTCGTGATCGAGCCCGACGATTCTCCGTGCCGCGCCGAGCTGTCAGGCAGCTTGCACGAGCAGCTGGCGGGCCCGGTGGCGCGCGCGCGCGCGGCGCAGCGGGCGCTTTCGGCGGGTGCTCTGGCGAGCGTGACGCGCGTTGCGTTCGACGCGGCGCGCGTTGGTGGCTACCTGGAGTGCACGCCCGAGCCGGCGCAGAGCCTGCTACGCGAGCTCATCACTGGTGCATCGCCGCGCGACCTTCTCACGACCGGCCGCGCGCCGGCGCGCTTGCTCGAGGCGGTGCTATCCGACTTTGCGCGTCGGGGCGGCGTCTTGCTCGTCGAGACCGCTGGCGGCGTCGAAGACATCTCACAGACTCGCATTCCGCCGGCCGCGACACCGAACATGACGGCGCTTTCGGTGCCGCTCCCGGAAGCCGCGCCCGTCGTCGCGGAGCGGGAGCCCGTCGTCGCGGAGCGAGAGCCCGTCGTCGCGGAGCGGGAGCCCGAGCCGCCGCCGGTCTCGCAGCGTAAACCGCCGGCCATTTACTCGCAGCCGCCGGATTCGGAGCTCGAATCGGCCGACGCAGGCTGGTTCACATTTCAGATAGAATCGAGCGCGCAGCCGCCGAAGATTGAGGAGGCGGACGAGATCACGGCGGTGACGGCCAACCCCGCGCCCGCTGTTGCTGCCCAGCCGGCGCGCCCGCCCGTGCCGCGTGCCGAGGACCCGCTACGCAAGACTCTGAGCTCGACCGCACCTGCGGCGTCGGACGAAGAAGAGGCGGCTCCGGGCACTTCGGTACCGGTCGAGCGCGGCCATCGTCCCCCGCTGCGCACCGACACGCTGGGCAGCGCCGGGAACGAGGCGGCCGCGGCCCAGGCTGCGGTGGCGGCCGCCGCCGTGGTCGTTCCGGGTCCGCTACCAGCACCGGTCGAGAAGTCACCGCCCCGCCCGGCCGTGAAGATCCCGCGTCCCGTTTCGCCCGTGGCTCCGCCCGTCGTCGAGAACGACGCGCTCGCGGCGGCGCTGAGCGACGAGACGCCGTCTCCCGACCCCGTTGCTGCGGCGCCCGCGCCGGTAGTCGTGGCAACCGCGACAGAGTCCGCACCGGAGCCAGCGCCCGCGGAGCCGAACCCGGAACCCGAGCCTGCGCCGGCACCCACACCCGCCACCTTCGGGCACACACTGCCGCTCGCCGCGATGAAGGCGCCGGCCGCCGTCGCTGAGGCCGCGCCCGCCAAAGCCCCGCCGTCGCAGCGCGAACCGAAGCGCTCTGAGGTCTCGACGCAGCCGCCCAAGGCTGCGCCGCGCAGCACGAGCTCCAAGGCGCCCTCGCGTCCCACGCCGACGTCGACTGCCGCAAAGCCTGAGGCCGAGGCAGAGGGTGGCTGGTTGCGCACGGCGGTCTTCGCAGTGCTCGCCGCGGGCGCCTCCTACTACGGCGTCACCAAGCTATTTGGCGCCCCGCCGCCACCCGCACCCGCGGTTCCCGCCGTCGTCGCACCGGCTCCCGTACCCGTGACGCCCAGCGCGGCCGCCCCGGCGCCGAAGCTACAAATCACCACCACCGACTCTGCGCTGCCGCCCGGCACTGACTTGCCCGCCGGCAACGGCTTGCTCGAAATCCAGGTGCCCGATGGCACCCCAATCCGCGTCGACAACGAGTACCTCGGCATGGGTCCGGGTCGCCGCGTGCCGCTCACGCCGGGTCCGCACAGCGTGTCGCTCGGCGACGCTCCGCCGCAAACCGTGACGATCAAGGCTGGTCAGCGCACCCTGGCGGCCGCCGCGGGCGCGGCCACGCCTGCTCCCGCTGGATCGCCGTGAAATCGCGCTCGGCGGCGTTCGCGCTCGCACTCTTGCTCGCCGGTTCAGCTTGCCGCAAGTCAGCGCCGTCGCCGACGCGCTCCGATCACGGCGCGGCGACGCCTGCCGCGGTGGCAGCCGCAGCGACCCACATCGCAGCGCCACCCGAGCGGATCGATCTGCTCAAGGAGCTGCCGCGCTGCGAGATAGAGCACCTGGGTCGCCTCTTCGACTTCGGCGGCACGCAGCCGCCGTTGCGAGGCTTTGCCGCACCCCAGGCCGAGCCGCCGCCCTCGATCGATCGCGGTGGCGACACTTTTGAACGGCTCTTCTCGCGCGAGACGCTGATCGACTTCTGGCTCGATGAGCCGGCGCCTGCGTTGGCCGTCACGGTGCGACTGCATCCATTGCTCGCCAAGTGGATTTACGTCGCCATCGACGAGAAGCGGCTCGGCTCGCAAAAGTTGGTCGCGGGCGAGACGCGTGCGCTGTCTTTCCCAGCACTTTCCGGCAATTACGCGCGCGGGCGGCACCGTTTGAGCCTGCGCCTCTCGGGCGCGCCGCGCGCATCCAAGGAGCCGATAGCGGATCTGGATTGGGTGCGCGTGGGGCCCACGCTGGAGAGCGGCTCGAACTACGCAGCTCCAACTCTGCGCGACGTGGTGAGCGACGTGGTGCTCGACAACGTGCCCAAGCGCTCGATCGTGCTGCGCGCTCCCAGCACCGTGCGTTGCTTCGTGCGCCCGTCCCCGGACGCGAAGCTGCGCGTCGGTTTGGGCTTTTGGGGCTCCGGCCGCGGCACGGCGGAGGTGGCGCTCGTGAGCGACGAGAAACCGCCGCGCGTGCTCACGACGCGCAAGATCTCCGGCGGCGACGGCGGCAGCTTTCTGCCGGTGTCGCTCGACCTTGCTCCGGCCGCGGGCGAGCTCGTGGGCCTCGAGCTGCGAGCGGTCGAGGGCTCCAAAGGGGGCCGCGTCGTCTTCGGGGACCCGATGATCAGCCGCGCAACCGCGGAAATTCCGCAGCCTCCGCCCGCTCGCACGGTGGTGCTGGTCGTGCTGTCGGCGGTCGATCGCGGACGTGTGCCGCCTTGGGGTCCGACGGCCGCGATGCCGGCGCTGGCAGATCTGGCGAAGCACGCAGTCGTGTTCAGTGCGCACCGCGCGCCATCGGGTGTGCCCGCCGCGTCGTTTGCGTCGTTGATTTCGGGGGTGTCGCCGGCGGTGCACGGCATCGAGCGACCGCTCGACAAGTTGCGGCCGAAGCTGGCCACCGTCGCCACGACGTTGAAGGAGGCGGGCGGTCGCACGGCGTTGTTCACCGGTGTGCCCACGACCTTTGCGCCGTTTGGCTTTGGCGCGGGCTTCGACGTGTTCGAGGTATCGTCGCCGGTCGCGGATCTGCCGGCGACCGAACCGCTCGCGCGCGCGCAAGCCTTCCTCGAGCAGGAGCTCGCGAGTGGCGCGAATGCCGAGCGTCTCGTGGTGGTCGCGCTACGCGGCGGTCATCCACCGTGGGACCTGACCCGGGAAGAGACGGCGGCGCTCAAGCCTCAGGAATACAGCGGAATTTTGGATCCGCGGCGCGGCGCCATCGTGCTCGGCGCCTTGCGTGAGAAGTCAAAAAAGGCGGCGCGCAAGATCGGCGACGACGACTGGATTCGGCTGCGTGCTCTGCACGACGCCGCGCTGACGAAGCAAGACGCCGCGCTGGCGAAGCTGATCGCCTCACTCAAGTCGAAGGGCGCCTGGAACGACACGCTCCTGGTCGTGACTTCGGACGTGGGTTTGGGGGCAGGGCCGGAGATCCCGTTCGACCCGGCGGCGCCCCTCACCGAGGATCGTCTGCTGCTCCCGCTCTTGGTGCACTTTCCCGGTGATGCGCTGGCTGGCAAAGAGGTCACCCTGCCGACGACCGCGGCGGACGTGGCTGCGACGATCCAAAAGGCCCTCGGGCTCGAGCCGCTGCCCGGCATCTATGGCGACTTGTTCGTGCGCGGAAGCGGCGTCGGGTCGCTCACCGGAGACGTCGATGTTTCGGCGGAGGGCACGGACTACTCGGCGCGGCTGGGCGGCTGGTTGATGCGCGGAAGCGCCGGAAAAACGCCGCGATTGTGCGCCTCGGATATCGATCCAGCTTGCATCAACGACCTCATCGACCAGCGCCCGGCCGCCGCCCGCGCGCTGTGGCTCGCTGCCTTCGACGCCGCCACCAAGGATGCGCGCAGCGCCGCTCAGCTTGGTCCGAGACAACGCGCCGAGCTCGATCCAGACACGCTCGCCGCGCTTACGGTTTGGGGCGACTTGCGCTGACCACGGCGCCGGTCAGGTGCCGCGACGCCCGCCCCACAGCGCGACGTGCAGCCGGCCTGAGTAACGCACCGTGAGCGCTTGCGCCCAGGCCGCGACCGACGGCCCTCGTTGCTCGAGCTCTTCGCGCGTCGCTGCTTCCGGCATGAGCAGCGTGCGGTCACGCTCGAAGCCGAAGCGCTGGCGCAAGGCCTCGGCCTCGTCGCGGTCGCGCTCGGTCCTGACAACCAGCTTGAGGAAAGCTCGGCCGGTGTCGCGCAAGGCCGCCAGCGCGTCGGGTCGAATTCGCAGCTCATCCGCGTCGCCGGCGGATGCCAGCTTGGGCGACACGTTCCACTGGTTGATTCGGGAAAGCAGGCTCGGCAGCGGGGTGCGCGTGCCATTGGTCTCAATCTCGACGAACAGCTCGGCCGGCACTCGCTCCAGCACTTGGGCGAGCGCGCGCTGCTGCAGGAGTGGCTCGCCACCCGTAATCACCACGTGCGCGCCGGGCGCCGCCGCCACCTGAGCCGCGACCTCGTCGAGCGGCACCTCACGAACCTCGCGCTCGTAGTCGTAGCGCTCGAAGTCCCACGTGTACTTGGTGTCGCAGTAGTGGCAGTGCAGGTTGCACAGTGCCAGCCGCACGAAGCGGCACGGCTTGCCCATGTTCACGCCCTCGCCCTGCAGGCTGTCGAATATCTCCGACAGGCGCAGCACCCGAGCGCTGCTGCCCTCGGACTCGACCGCGTGCTCCTTCACAACGACGTGCGGATGCGGCGACCCGTTGAAGCGGGCGCAGCGGCGGGCGCAGGTGCAGGTGCCGGCGCAGGTGCTGCGGCCGGCTTGGGCTCGGTCTTGGCCGGCGCGGGCGCGGGGCGCGCGCCGCGCGGTGCGGGTGCGGCCGCTGCGGCGGCAAGCTTGGCTTTTTCGGCTTCGGCGGCGGCCTTGGCTTTTTCGGCTTCGCTCATGGCGGCTTGAGCTTCGGCCTTGGCTTTTTCGGCTTCGGCGGCGGCCTTGCTCGCGATGTCTTGTGCGGCCTTCTCGGCGGCTTCCGCCTTGGCCTTCTCTGCGTCCGCCGCTTTATCGGCTTCCGCTTTGCCGGCTGCCGCCGCTGCCGCATCGTCTTTAGTGTGGCCGAGGCTCATGGCGACGAATGCCCCGCCGCCGAGCAGCAGCACGCCCACAGCGGCGAGGCCCACGAACAAGCCGGTGTTGCTCTTCTTCGGAGCAACTTCCGCCGGGACGTAGGCGCCGGTGTTGGCCCAGTTGCCCGGTGTGCCGGTACCCAGCGTGTGCGCTGGTGCGGCGTTGGGATTGGCTGCGGGATATTGACCCGTGCCCATCGCGCCCTGCGGCGGTGTGCCAGCGGCTGCGTACGCACCAGTGCCCATGGGCGCATGAGGTGCAGGAGCGGGAGCACCCGCGCCCAGTGAGGCCGCGAGCTGCGGACCTGCGCCGGCGGCCCACTGCTCCAGAGCCAGCTGGAACTCACGAGCGCTCTGAAAACGCGCCGCAGGCTCACGGGCCATCGACTTGTTCACGATGGCCGCGAAATTCGGATCGATGCCCGGCACCACTTGCTCCACCGGGCGCGCTGCTTCGAGCACGATTTTGAAGAGCAACTCGTTGAAGGTGTCCGCGTTGAACGGCACCTCACCAGTCACGCCCTCATAAAGGATGACGCCGGCTGCATACAGGTCGACGCGATGATCGAGATCGCGCGCGCCCTTCGCCTGCTCGGGCGCCATGTAGTACGGCGTGCCCATGACGGCGCCGGTGCGGGTCATGCTGAAGCCGCTGTCGCCGCTCATCTGATTGAACTTCGAAATACCGAAGTCCAGCAGCTTGACGAAGTCGGCTTTGCCGCCGCGGCTCTTGAGCAGGTACACGTTGTCCGGCTTCAAGTCGCGATGAATGATGCCGGCGCCGTGGGCCGCAGCCAGCGCTTCGAGCAGCTGGTGCAGGATCGGGTATGCCTCGCCCGGAGTCAGACGCCCCTTGCTCCGGATGCGCGCGGACAGCGAATCGCCGTCCATGAACTCCATGACCATGTAGCGGTCGCCGCTCGGCAAGTTGCCGAGGTCGAGCACCTCGACGATGTGCTCGGAGCCGATGCGCCCGGCGGCCTGCGCTTCACGCTCGAAACGCGCGACGGCCTCACCGGTGGCGGCCACGCCCGCGTGCAGCACCTTGATCGCCACGCGGCGATGGATGCGCATGTTCTCGCCCTCATAGACGGCGCCCATGCCGCCCTCGCCGAGCAAGCGGACAATTCTATATTTGCCGTCGATGATGTCGCCGGTGCTAAGTGACATGCGCGCGTTCTCGTGGCGGGACCCAGCGGCCCCACCGCCTTAGGGTTGGTCTACGGTAGCACGGGCTCCCTGGGTTTTCCTAAACTGCGGCCCCAGGCCCGATGTGGGTGTCTCAGAACCAGTTCCTACGTGCCACGGACCCGAAAGTTCCTGTACAAAGGGGGCCCATGCGCGAGGATCGAGACGCTCGAGCTATCCGACCCGTCGGTGTTGAACCAGGCTTCCACCGTCTGGCCGAGGGTTCGGCGCTGTACCGTGCAGGTGGAACGGTGGTCCTGTGCACGGCCTCCATCGACGCGAGCGTGCCGGACTTCTTGGAGGGGCGCGGCAAGGGCTGGCTCACTGCCGAGTACCAGATGCACCCGCGCGCCAACCCGAAGAAGCGCGAGAACCGGGACGGCCGTGATCGCCCGCTGGGCGGTCGCGCTCGCGAGATCCAGCGGCTGATCGGTCGCGCCCTGCGCGCCGCGATCGATCTCGAAGCCTTTGGCGAGCGCACGATCCACATCGATTGCGACGTGCTCGAAGCCGACGGTGGCACCCGCACGGCTTCTGTCACGGGCGGCTTCATCGCGCTCGCGCTCGCAGCCGCCAAGCTTGCGAGCGCCGGCAAGTTGCGCGGTCCGGTGATTCGCGACCAGGTAGCTGCCGTCAGTGTCGGTCACGTCGCGGGCCAGCTCTTGCTCGACCTCAACTACAAAGAAGACTCCACGGCGCGTGTCGATCTCAACGTGGTGGCCACGAGTCGTGGCGACCTGGTCGAGATCCAGGGTACGGCCGAGGGCGCCGCGGTGCCGCGCGCCGACATCGACAAAATGACGGATTTGGCGCTCGAAGGCGTGGCCCAGCTGTGCGAGGTGCAGCGGCAGGCGCTATCTCTGGCCGGTGTAGAGCTCGACCAGCTGCTGATAGCGAAGTCGTGAGCGCGCTCGGCGTCGCGACGCTCGAAACCGAGCTCGACGGCGCGCTCGAGCTCGGTGCGCGCGCGCTGACGTGGACGGAGCAGCACGGCGTGCCGCTCTTGGCGAGCGCGTGTTGCGACGCCAGCGCCGTGGTGCTCGGCGCTCTGCAACGCGAGGACACGCTGCGAAGGCGTTCGACGGCGCGCTTCTCGCTCGGGTTGAAGCGGCGGGTGACGACGGGCACCGAAGCGGAGCTCGACGGCGCGGTGCTGTACCATGCGCTCGCGTTGCCGCGTCTGAACGCGCTGTATGCCGACGCTACGGCGCGCACGCTTCTGAATCGCAATCTGCGCGCGATCCTGCGCGGCTACACGGCGGCGGGCGTGCCGCTGCGCTACTTCGGCACGGAGGTGCTCTCGCTGCTGGGTCACCCGGTGGCGCTCGTCGGCTACGAGCAGAGTGCGAACGGAGCGGTGCTGATCGAGGTGCTGATGGGCTTGGAAAAGCCGTGCGTGGTGCGGCCGGCGCTGAGGCGCGAGCCGCCGGCGGCGCTGCGCGAGCTCGTGAAGAGCTCGGAAGCACCGCGCGATTTCTTGGGGCGCGCGGTCGCCGGTACCGTGGAACGCCTCGGCCTTTCTGCGCGCGATGTCGCGATCGAGTTGTCAGCCGTCGCAACGGCACCCCGCTCCGCTACTGCAGTCGCGCCGGAAGATTCGCGCGTACCGGCGAACGTCGCCATCCCGCTGGGTGTCGTCGAAGCGGTCGCGGCGCCGCGCGTGCGAGTCGGCGGCGATCTCTTGGTCAGCACGAGCGCACTTTCGCGGGTGGAAGCGCTCGCGCAAGAGACTTTGGAAAACGGGCGGTCGCTTGAAGAGGGTGTGCTCGCGCCGTTGCAAGGTGCCCCACTCGACGGCGCGCGCTCGGGTGACGTGCTCGCGGTGTTGCGGGCGGCACGACAAGCGACGCAAAGCTGACGGCTCAAAGATTGCGAATCACGCCGGCTCGTGAGAGCTTCCGCGCCGCGGGAGGAAAGCACGCATGAAGACGACGATCTTGGGCGCGGTTCTGGTTCCGTTGGTGTTGTTCGCGGCTTGCGGCGGCGATGGCGGCTCGAGCGACGCTCCCAGCAAGCCCGGTGCTAACGACGGCGGTGTCGATAGCGGCGGCGCCGATTCGGGCAACGAGACTTCGGCAGGCGAAGCCGGCCAGAGCACCGTTCCGACGACGCAAGGCGGCGACGCCTCCGAAGGTGGCACGATCTCTGGCCAGGGCGGTCGTTCCGACGCTCTCGGCGGTGCCCCGGGCGAGATGACTGGCAATGGTGGCGCCCCGCAGCTTCCAAATTCCCCCGTGAGCGGCCACATCTTCAGCATGAGTGGCGTCGCGCTCGAAGGTGCCGTCGTCACCATCAACGGCGAGAGCACGCTCACCGACGAGAACGGCGCATTCACGCTCGACGACGTGCCGCCCAAGTACGACGTCACGGTCATCTACAGCAGTGACGCCGGAGGTCTCCAGGCCGCTGAGCTCGTCGACGACCTCACCACGCGCGATCTCTCGCTGCGTCTCTGGCAGGTGCGCAACGATGCGAGCTCGGCGAGCGTGTTCGGCAAGCTCGCCGCGGCTGTCGCGAAAGGGCATGAAGCGGTCGTCCAGCTCGTGGGTGAGCACACCACGTCCCCGTCCGACAGCTTGCCAGCCGGCTCGACCGACTACGATATGGAGCTTCAGTGGGAAGGTGGCGGCGACGGCGTGGCCGACCTCGTCGGGCTCGAATGGGCAATCGGCGAAACGGGGCCAAGCAGTTACACGGGCTTCGCTCGCAAGAGCATGCAGGCTCCTGACGGCACGGGCGTCATCGCCAACCTCACGCTCGTCAAGCCCACCCAAAAGACCGTGGCCGGCACCTTGACGGCGGAAGGCGCGCCGCCGCTCGACAGCTTCCTCAACTTTGGCCCGATCCAAATCCAATTGACATTGCAGGCAGGCTCGATCGCAGTCGTGGTGCCCGAAATCGGCGTCACGCCCATCATCAGCGTCGCTGCGCCCGTCGGGGATGCCTACGCGACCGTCAAAGCGCCAGCGACGTTGAAGCCGCTCGCGCTCGAGATCCCCGCCGCGCCGAAGCTGATCTTGCCCATCGACAAGGCCAAGGTCGACCTGAACACCGAGTTCATTTTCACCCGACCGGGCAAGCTGGCCGCGGTCTGGTGGGCCCTTGGATCTTGGATGGTCGTCCACGTGACCGACCAAACCAAGCTCAAGTTGCCGGATCTCCGCACCGCCGGCATCGTCTACGACATTGGCGACGACTTGGCGCCGTGGGTCGTCGACACCTACGGCCCCGCCGAGACGCCCGAAGAATTCTTGCGCTTGATGGATGGCACGAGCCCCATGCTCGAAACCAGCCTGACCACGACCGCGCGTGCGACCCGCAGCCTCTATTTGCCCAACTGAGCGGCCTCGGCGCGCTCCATCGCGCCGCGCACTCCGTAGAGCGTGCTCTCGTCGCTGGGGAGTACTGGACCGAGCGCCACGGAGGCCAGCAGCGCCGAGAGCTGAAGCTCGGCGCTGCCGCTGGCAGCGCCTTCCGGTAGCAGCGTCCACACCGCGCCGCAGCGCGCCGCCAAGAGGGCCATGCCGCCCGCTTTTCCGCGAGCTTCTGCAGCCTCGGCGGCGAAGCGATCGTCGTCGTTCGTTGCTCGCGACTCGATGCGGAATTGGCCCTCACCAGGGTAGCGCGCGTTCGTGAGACGCAAGCTCACGAAAGCCGTGAGCGGCTCGATCCGTTCGGGAGGCGAAGCCGCGAGCACCTCGACTTGCGCCGCAAAGAAACGACGCGCGTGCTGCAGCAGCTGAGGCAGGGCGGCCACCAAATCAGGCTGCTGTGAAAACACGCGCGTCGGCATCTGCCAAAGCTTACCCGACGTCGCGGTCGAGCACCGCCCGCGCGCTTTCGGACGCGCAGGCGTACGCGATCGGGCATTCGACGATGGCGACGTAGGGTCGCGACTCGGCGTTCAGCGTCACCACTGCCGAGCCTTCGGGGTGACCGAAATGGTCCCGCGAGAGCACACCGATGGCGACGCCATCTTCCAGCGCGAAGCCGGCCGCCTCCGCCAGACCCTCGTAGGTCCAGCGGCCGTCCGGATCGGCGAAGAAGTCGACCGGGAACTGATCGAGCGCGACGGCGTAGCAGGCGACCCGGTAGCCGCTGGGGGTTACCAGCAGCTTCATCGGGGCGGGATCGAGGGGGATGAGAGCGGTGGAGGGGGAGCGGGGGGTGGACGCGGACGGGCTGGGGCGAGGCATGCGATCGCCGATATCAGGGCACTGAACGGAAAAACAGTAAATCTTCTAACGATAGGACATTGTTTGGTTAATCACCAAAACCTGGGCGCCGGCTATGCTGCGGCGTGGCGGGCGCTTTTTTGGCTGCCAGCCCCCGACATGACCCCTAAAAACGGCGGAAAGATCGAGCTGCGGCTCGACACCTCGACCAGCGATTCAGTCGAGTACCGTGCGGAGCTGCACGCGGCGGGCGTGAGCTTTCAAGGTCGCGCGCGGGTCGGGCACAGCGCCGGTGCCAAGCAGGTCGAGCTCGGTGAATGGCAGGCGAACGCGCCTGGGGAGCCACCGGAATGGTTGGCAGCGGATGCTCGCGCCGCGCTCAAAGCCGCGCTCCGCACCGCGCAAGCTGAAGGCCGTTGGCCACGCCGCATCACGCGTTGGCGCCCGGAGCCCGAGAGCTGATGCAAACGCCGAGCGGCCTGGTCACCCTGCTCACCGACTTCGGCCTCGGCGATCCGTTCGTGGGTGTGATGAAGGGCGTGCTGCTCGGCACCGACCAAAGGCTGCGCATCGTCGACCTGAGCCACGGCATCAAACCGGGCGGTATCAGCGAGGGCGCGTTCTGGCTCGAGTGCAGCTACCGCTATTTTCCCCCCGGAACCGTGCACTGCGCGGTCGTCGACCCCGGCGTCGGCTCGGCTCGCAAGGCGGTGGCGGTTGCGGCGGAGCATCATTTCTTCGTCGGTCCGGACAATGGTCTCTTGGCCGAGGTCACGCTGCACGCACCGCACGTGGAGGTGCGCGAGATCAACCTCGGCACACACGGCTTGCTCGGCGCCAGCAACACCTTTCACGGGCGCGATATCTTCGCCGTCGTCGCGGGGCGCCTCGCGGCTGGTCAGCTCGCATTCGCCGATGTTGGCTCGCTCGTGCATTTGAGTGTGCCGAGCCCCATCCCCGGCGTCGTGACGGAGGCGGACGGTTTCGTTGGCAACGTGCTCACGGTCGATCGCTTCGGCAACGTCATCACGTCTCTGCGCGCTTCCGAAGTGCTGCCGGGGCAAGGCGCCGGCTTTCACATAGCCATCGCGGGCAAGCGTATCCGCTCGGTGCGCACTTACTCCGACGCCCAGGTGGGAGAGCTGGTGGCGCTGGTGGGCTCTTTTGGCGCGGTAGAATTGGCGGTTCGTGACGGCAGCGCGTTCGAGCGGCTGCAGCCCGTGCCCGGCGCGAGCGTGAAGCTTTTCCCAAGCTAGCTCCGCCCGGCCGTGTCGGACATGATGAAGCCGATGCGTCCGATCCTGCTCGCGAGCGTGTGCCTCTTGGGTGGACTATCGGCTGGTTGCGGCACGGCAGCCGTTGCGACCGGCCCAACACATCCCGCAGCGGCGTCCAAAGCGGAGGCGCACCTTTCGCCCGACGCCCGCCTGGCTCGTGGTCTCACGCGGCTCGCGCAGAGTCGCTACGCCGAAGCGGCCGCGGATTTTGCTGCCGCGCTCGAAGGCTCCAACAAAGCCGCCGCGCTGCTCGGCCTGTCGGAGCTGTCACTCATCACGGGTCGCTATGCAGAAGCCGCGGAGCGTGCGCGCGCTGCGAAGTCTGCTGGAGCGGAGGCCCAGGCCAGTGCGCTGGCGGAGGCCAAGGCGTTGCGCGCTGCCGGCGAGGTCGACGCCGCAATAGGTCTGCTGCGTGGCATCGGCGACAAAAGCGCCGGCCCGGAGTCGCGACTGCTACTGGGAGAGCTGCTGCTCGAGGTTGGCAAGCGTAGCCAGGCCGAACCGCTGCTTTTGAGCCTCGTCGACGACTTCAACGAAGACCGCATCGGCGAGAAGGACGGCGTCGGAATTGCGCGGGCCGGTCGCGCCGCGCACCTGCTGCGCTACCCGAAAGACGCGAACGAGCTGTTCGACCGCGCCGAACAGGCCGAGCCCGACAACGTGCGCACGCTGCTGTACCGCGCCGAGCTGTACCTCGAGAAGTACGACCCCGGTCACGCCGAAGAAGTGCTCGGCGAGGCGCTCCAGCTGGCACCCAACCACCCCGAAGCGAACATGCTGCTCGCCGAGGTACGCCTCGCGCAAGCGCTCGACTTCGACGAAGCCGAGCGGCTCGCGCGCCTGGCACTCTCGCAAAATCCGCAGCTGCCGCACGCCTACTTCGTGCTCGCCGGTATCGCGGTGCGCGATCAAGATCTCGCGGCTGCGGATCGCTACGTGAACGACGGCTTGCGTGGCAACCCGCGCGACCTGCCGCTGCTCAGCATGCGTGCGACGGTGCGATTTTTGGCCGAGGATCCGCGCGGTTTCGAGCAGCAGAAGGAGCAGATTCTCAAGTTGAATCCGGAGTATTCGCGCCTCTACTCGATCGTCGGTGAGTTTGCGGATTGGGAGCACCGCTACGACGAAATCGTCGTGCTGATGAAGGAGGCCGTGGCGTTAGACTCCAAGGATGCCAAGGCCGAGGGTGAGCTCGGCTTCAACCTGATCCGCTCCGGGAACGATCAAGAGGGCGTGGCCGCGCTCGGTCGCAGCTTTCGGCTCGACCCGTTCAACGTCCGCGTGTTCAACACGCTCGAGATGTACGAAGGCGCGATCGCCAAAGATTACGTGACGGTGAATCATCCGCGCTTCGCCATCCGCTACAACAAGACCGAGCGCGATCTGCTCGAGCGCTACGTTCCGGACTTGATGGACCGCGCCTTCGAAGCGATGAAGAAGAGCTACGGCTTCACGCCCCAGACGCCGGTCGGCGTCGAGCTGTACGCCGAGCGTGAAAACTTCGGCATTCGCACCGGGGGCCTACCGCAGATCGCGATCCAGGGCGTTTGCTTCGGGAAGACCTTGGCTTCCATGAGTCCCGCCAACGAGTCGTTCAACCTGGGCATGACGCTGTGGCACGAGCTCAGCCACGTCTTTCACATTCAGATGTCGCGTAGCCGTGTGCCGCGCTGGTTCACCGAGGGCCTGGCCGAGTACGAGACCATCATCGCGCGGCCCGAGTGGGTGCGAGAAAACGATCAAGAGTTGTTCGAAGCCTTGCGCAGCGATCGCCTGCCGGCGCTCGGCAACATGAGTCGCGCCTTCACGCGCGCCGAAGAGCTGGAAGACGTGGGCACCGCGTACTATGCCTCGAGCCAGATCCTGGTGATGCTGGCGGAGCACTACGGTCACGACAAGTTGGCGGAGATGCTGCGGCAGTGGGGGGCGGGCAAAACCAGCGAACAAGTGATGACCGGTGTGCTCGGCAAAAAGCCGGCCGAGCTCGACCAGGAATTTCGGCAGTGGGCAGAGCGCAAGCTCGCGCGCTTCTCCAGTCAGTTCATGCCCATGCAGCGCAAGGGCAGACCCGAGCGACTCGAAAAAGAAGCGAAACAGGCGCCCAAAGACGTCAAAAAGCAGCTCAAGTGGGCGCTCTCTTTGCTACGCGGCGGCGAAACCGAGCAAGCGCAGCGCGTGCTCGACGCCATCGAGAAGCTGCAACCGGACAACCCCGACCTACGCTTCTTGCGCGCCGAGCTGGACCAGCACGAACACCCCGAGAAGGCCGTCGCGACCCTGATCAAGATGACGCAGTCCGGCCAGGACGGCTACGCGGTGGAGCTAATGCTCGGCAAGTTGCTGTCCGCCGCCGGCGACGAGGTAGGCGCGCGCGGCGCGCTGGAGAAAGCCGCCAAGCTCGACCCGCTCTCGGCGACGCCGTTCTACCTGCTGGCGGAGATCGCGCACAACCGGGCCGACGACGACGCGGAGCTCGCCGCCATGCGTCGCCTCGGCGAGCTCGAGCAGCACGAGAACAAAGTCTACCGCCGGCTGCTGTCGCTGCTCACCGCCAAAAAGGGCTGGGAAGAAGCGGTCAAGGTCGGCGAGGTCGCGATCTACGCGGACACCGAGGGCTTCACCACGCACCGTCTGTTTGGCGAGGCGCTGGCGCAGACTGGCGACAAGCAACGCGCGGCGTTCGAGCTCGAGAGCGCGACCTTGTCGCAAGCCGAGCCGCAGCAACTGGCCGAAGCGCACACGCGGCTCGCGGAGATCTACGGCGCCGTGGGGCGCGCACGAGACGCCGCCCGCGAGCGCAAGCAGGCGCAGGAGATCTTGGCCGCAGCGCCGCCCGCTCAGTGAGTCAGTCGTCGCCGCCGCCGTCGTCGCCACGCAGGCCGAGCGCCTTGGCCTTCTTGTACAGGTGGCTGCGCTCGAGCCCTAGCGCGCGCGCGGTGGCGGCCATTTGTCCGGCGTGGTGCGCGAGCGCCTCTTCCAAAATGGTGCGCTCGGCTTCTTCGGACAGCACGCGGAAGGGGATGCCGGGCCGGTAAAGTCCGGCATTTTGCGTCGCTTCAGCCATGCCGATGGCGCGCTTCACGTCGGCCTCGGTCACTTCATCGTCGGGGTTGAGGATCACGATGCGCTCGATCACGTTACGCAGCTCGCGCACGTTGCCGGGGTAAGCGTGCGCCGCGAGCGCCTTCAATGCGCCCTCGCTCAGGATGAGCCCCGGCCGACCATTCGCGACGCGCGCGCTTTCCAAGAAAGCGCTCGCGAGTAACGGCACGTCGTCGCGACGGGCGCGCAGCGGCGGCAAGTCGAGCGGCAGCACGTTGAGGCGATCGTACAGATCTGCCCGGAAGCTGCCGGCCGCGGAGGCAGCGCGCAAATCCTTGTTGGTCGCCGCCACGACGCGCACATCGACCTTGAAGGTCTCGCTGCCGCCCACGCGCTCCACTTCGCGTTCCTGCAAAACGCGCAGCAATTTAGCCTGCATCGGCAGCGGCATATCGCCGACTTCGTCCAGAAAAAGCGTGCCGCCGCTGGCGCGCTCGAATTTGCCGCGGCGCTGCTTCGTGGCGCCCGTGAACGCTCCTGCTTCGTGACCGAACAGCTCGCTCTCGATCAGGTCCGCCGGCACTGCCGCGCAGTTCAAGCGCTCGAGCGGACCTTTGGCGCGAGGAGAAGCGCGGTGAATCGCGCGCGCGATCAGCTCCTTGCCGGTGCCGCGCTCACCGATCACCAATACGCTCGCGTTGGACTTGGCGGCCCGCAGCACCTGTTCGCGCAGCGCCAGCATCGGCCGGCTTTGGCCGAGCAGCTCGTCTCCCAAGCCCGCCGCCCGACGCAGCTCTTCGGCTTCGGCTTCGGCGCGGGTCAGGCGCAGGGCGTTGTCGAGCACGACCAGAAGCCGGTCCGTCGACAGCGGCTTCTCCAAGAAGTCGAGCGCTCCGAGGTGCGTAGCGCGCACCGCAGCGTCGATGGTCGCGTGGCCGCTCATCATGATGACCTGCGCGTCCAGCCCGCCGGCCATCAACTTCGACAGCAACGAAAGACCGTCGCCGTCCGGCAGCGCGACGTCCAGCATGACGACGTCGTAACTCTGCTTCGCCAGCTTGCTCTCGGCGACCGCCACACCCCCGGCTACATCGACGCCATAACCCTCGAGGGATAGGACCTTCTTCAGCGTCGATAGGATCGACGGCTCGTCGTCCACTACCAGAATTTGGGCGCGGGGCATCGTTAGCAACCTAGCATTCTCGGCGTGTGCTCCCGAGTAGTCGCTGCAGTCGTAGGAGAATGCACGACTGAGTAGGTTTCTGGGACCCTAGGCGCCCGACCCCAAGTATGCTCGGAACCGCTCCGCCGACGCCCGCCCTCGGGCGTCCGCTTCCGTTCGATGAGCCTCGAACCCACCGCCACCGGAACTCTCCAGGCCACGCCGTTTGGCCACCTGCTCGTGTACCTGCTCGATCGTGGGCTCACTGGGACACTGGTCCTCGAAGAAGCCACCGGCGACAAGCACGCAGTCTGGTTCGAAACCGGCGCGCCCGCAAAGGTGAAGACGGCCACGCCCGTCACCTACCTCGGCCAGGTGCTCGTCGAGCAGCGCGCAATCACCCGTGAGGTTTACGAGCGCACCTTGCAAGGCGCGCTGCACGAGCGGAGACTCCACGGAGAGATCTTGTTGGAGACGGGCGCTGTCGACCAGCGCGTGCTGCGCGACGCGCTACGCGAGCAGTTGGCGCGCCAGGTCCTGTGGCTGTTCAAGCTCGCGCCGAGCACCGCTTACGGCTACTACGATCAGGTCAATTTTCTCGAGCGCTGGGGCGCACCAGAAGGCCTGCGAACGCGCCCGCTAGCCCTGATCTGGCGCGGCCTGCGTCGTCACGCCAGCGTCCCCGAAATCGAGGCCGTTACGGCTCGGCTCGGCGACCGCCCGATCGAGCTGCACGTGGACGCGCCGATTCGGCGCTTCAAGTTCGCGTCGAGCGAGCAGGCGCTGGTAGACGTGCTGCGCGCCAAGCCGCAGCCGTTGTCGTCGCTCGTGGCGTCGGGCTTGGCTGCGCCCGAAGACGTAAAACGCTTGGTGTATGTGTTGGTGATCTTGCGGCAGCTCGAGTTGGGCGTACCCGGCGCCGAGCCGGTGGGTGTCGACGAAGCGCCGTCTTCGTCGCGCATCCCGATCGCACCGGTGGGTCGCGGCAGCTTCGCCGAAATCGAGCGCCCGCAACCGGTGGAACGCGGATCCATTCCCGACGTCGAGCACGTCGTGCCTTCGCAGCGCTTCTCGGACGCGCATCGCGTGGCTTCGCCCGTGCCGGCGGCGCCCTCACCCATCGCATCTTCGGTTCCGCCACAGGTAGGCATTTCTTCGCCGATTCCGGCCTCGCCGCGCCTTTCCTCACCGATTCCAACCTCGCCCCGCATTTCTTCGTCGGCGCCGGCTTCGCCCGGTATTTCGGTGGCACCCGCTTCGCCGCCGCAATCGCTCTCACCCGTCGGGACCGGCAGCGCGGAGCAACGGCTCGAGCTCGAGACGCTGACAGCTCGAGCGCGCGGTACTCACTACGAAGTACTGGGAGTGCCGCGAGACGCGCCGGCCTCCGTCATTCAAAATGCCTTCTTTGGCTTGGCCAAGAAGTGGCACCCGGATCGCTTGCGCCCCGAGATGGCCGATCTCAAAGACCAAGCGACGCGGCTGTTCGCGCGCATCAGTGAGGCGAGCCAGGTGCTGGCCGACCCCGCCTCGCGCCGCGAGTACGATCAGTCGCTGTCCGGTGGAGGCGACGGCGCCGACGAGGTGGCGCAAGTGCAGAAGGTGCTTCGCGCCACGACCGCCTTCCAAAAGGCCGAGGTGTTGCTCAAGCGCGGCAACCTCGCGCTGGCGGAGAAAGAGGCGTTGATCGCGTTCGAAAACGATCCGTCGCAGGCCGATCACGTGGCGTTGCACGTGTGGATTCAGGCTCAAAAACCCGACGCGAATCTGACCGATCTCGCCGTTCAACTCGAGAAAGCGGCCAAGGCCGAGCCCAACAATTTGCGTGTGCGCTGGTACCGCGGCCAGCTGCTCAAGCGCCTCGGCCGCGCGCGTGAGGCGCTCCACGACTTTCGCTTCATCGTCGAGCGCGATCCACGCCACACCGACGCCCACCGCGAGGTGCGGCTCTACGCCATGCGTCGCGGCAATCGGCCGCCCAGCGATCCGCCTGGAACCGGCAGCCATCCGCCGAGCCCCGACTCGCACGGCGGTCGCAAGAGCAGCCCACCCGCCAAGCCGGGCGGCTTGCTCAACAAGCTCTTCAAAAAACCGTAAGCGTTACCGCTCAGCGACGCTACGCAGCGCATCGAGCCGCCGCACTACGGATCGGTGCTCACCCGCGCGCAGCGCCAGGGTGAGTCGCCCTTCGGCAACTTGGCAGCTGGTCTTTCCGCCGTGAAAACGCAGCTCGGCGTGGCTGTCGTGTCGCAGCACGCTGGGCCGGTCGAAGGCATCTCCGCGTTGCGGGCCGTCGGGCCATGGGCACTCGCTGCCGCCCAGCACGCTGCTGCCGAGCACGACCAGCGGCGGTGCGCCGCTGTCCAACGTGAGCTCGATCGAGACGTCGGCGTAGTCCGTGTCGGCCACTTGGACGCTCACCTCGGGCGACAGGAGCCGTAGCTTGCCATCGTACAGCACCGCGTCGCCGGGCGGCCCACTGGGCACGAGGTGCGCGGGGCGAGTTGGGTCGTCGTCGGCGGTCGTGATGACGAGCGCCAGGTCTTGTGCGAACCGGCTGCGGCTGCCCAGACGCAGGCCGAGCAAGCTACCGTGACCTGCCATGTCGTCGGGCCAGGCGAAGGAATCCACATCGAAGCTCACGGGCTGCGGGCGATCGGGGCGTGGCAGCTGCACTGAATCTGCCACGAAAACAGCTTCGAACTGCGCTGACCACGGATTGAAGCGGAACAGCTGCGGCTGGTCGGGCGAGCTGTCGTTAGCAGCGATCAGCCAGGGGCTGCCGTCGCTGCCCGGCAGCAAGATCGGACGGGAAGCCACGATGCCGGGGAGGGTGACGCGCGCCGCCTCGCCGTTCTCGTCGATCCACCAAGCATCGTAGCCATCGAGCGGGGGGCAACCTCGAGTGCAAGCTGCTGAGCAAGCCTCGCGATCTTGATCCGAAGCGGGCGGTCGGTCCTCGCAGCCGCCGACGGCGAGCACGCCGCCACCGCTCAATGCCACGAAGGCGCGCTCGAAGCGTGGCGCAACCTTCAAGCTCAGGCGCGTGCTGGTAAGCTTGCCAGCCGCGCTCAGCCACTCGCCGACCGGCTCGCTGGGCGCGCCCTCGCTGCTCGTGCCGCCGCCGACGAAGATGCGACCATCGCTCAGCCGCAAAACACGCGGGTCGATGCGCGGGGTGAGCGCGTCGCCAATCACGGACCGGCGCTGGGCCGGGTCCACGATTTCTAGCTGATATTGCGCGATGCTGGCGCTTTGAAACTTACTGCGGCCACCGATCAGCAGCGTGCGGCCGTCATCCAGCGCAATGGCCGCGTGGTGCGTGCGGTTACCGAGCAGCGCGATCGGCTCACCCACGAAGCGACCTTGCGCAGAGTCGAACACTTCCGCCGTGGCGCTCACTTCGAGCTCGAGCTCGTTCACGCCTGCGACGGGCCGCTGACCGCCGGCGACGACGAAGCCGCCGGCGAACGGCGTCACGCTGGCGAAGGCGCGCGGCTCGCGCAGCGCGCCGTCGGTCGTGGTATCGAGCATGCGCACGTGACCGCTGTTCACGTCGAATGCGAGCGCGCCGACGAGTGCGTCGCTGCTCAGCGGATCGTCTCCACCGGCCATCAGGATTAGTCCAAGGCTCGGGTCGTAGCCCAGCGCGTGCCCGCTGCCGCGGCCCGGATACGCGGCGCGTCGGCGCGAAGGCCAGACCGAGCACGTTGCACCGTCGGGCCACAAGAGCACGTCCAACCCGGCGGTCCCGTGTCGCTCGCCGTAGCCTGAAAGGGTCGCGGCACCGCTGGTGACGTGCGCGAGCACGGCCCGGGTGCCGGACGGGAATGGCAACGCGCTACCGACAGCTTCGAGGGGCAGCACCTCCGCCGAGTCGTTGGTCGGCACGAAGTCGCCGAGCGCCAGCAGCTCCAGCTCGGGGCGAGCGAGGCCGCTCGGCACCTCGCAATTGGGCATGCTGTGCAAGCGTAGCGGGAGCACCACCGGCTGTTCGCCCCCGTCGCCACAGCCCAAAAGGCACAGCACCGCCGCGGTTTGTAGGCTACGCTGGCAAAGTCCGAACGCGCTGATGTTCCCTCAGATCTTCGGCAAGTACGTGCTGGAGCGAGAGCTTGCCTCGGGTGGCATGGCTCGCGTTTACCTGGCCACTCTACGCGGCGCCGTCGGCTTCGAGAAGCGGCTCGTCGTCAAACAGATTCGGCCGGAGCTGGCGCTCGACGAAGCCTTCGTGCGGCGCTTCGTCGAAGAGGCGAAAATCGCGGTCGAGCTCAGCCACCCCAACATCGTTCCGGTCTACGAGCTCGGGGTCGAGCTGGGCATCTATTACATCGCAATGGAGCTGTGCGAGGGGCTCACCCTGACCGAGGTCTTGATGGATACGGGCCCGCTCGACGCCGCCGAAGGCGCCTACCTGGGCATCGAGATTTGCCGCGCCCTGGACTATGCGCACCGCCGCGGCGGCATCGTTCATCGCGACGTCACCCCGCGCAACGTGCTGCTCGACGAAGAGGGGGCCGTTCGTTTGATCGACTTCGGCATCGCGGCTCCGGTTGCGCCCGGTCAAACTCGCGTGGAGGTGTTCGGCTCGCCGGGTCACATGCCACCTGAGCAGATCCGCGGCGAGCAGCTCACACCAGCGACGGACGTGTTCGCGGTTGGCGCGCTCCTCATCGAAGCCTGGACGGGGCGACCACCGTTTCGTCGTGGCAGCTTCGAGGCCAGCGCCGCCGCGCTCAAAGAGCCGCTCGCGCCGCTCGGCACGCTCAAGCCGGACATCGCGCCGATTGCTGCCGTGATTGAACGAACGGTAGCGCTAGCCGCCGCTGATCGCCCGCAAGACGCCGAGAGTCTGGCCCGCAAGCTGCGCGAATTTTCGCGTCCTTTCGACAGCGGAGACGTGGCGAAGCGGCTCGGAGCGCGCGTGCGTCGGGCTCGGCGCCGGGCGCACGGTTCGGACTCGTGGCTGCCGGAAGGCACCGGCGCGCCGCTCACCCCTGCCGCGTCGCCGCGAGCGTTGCTTTCGAGTCGTTCACCACAATCGCTCCAAACGCCCGCCACTCCGCCGATGGCGCAGCTCACGCCCGCCACTCCGCCCGGCACCCCGCCCATCACCCGTACCTTCGCCGCCCGCGACGATCTCGTGGAGTGGACACGCAAGCTCAACAGCACGCCGCCGGCGGCGTTTGCGGCCGATGAAGCCGCCTCCGATGCGGACGTCGTGCTGCGACGCTCGAGCCCGCCGCCCTCCGTGCTGGAAGCCGATGACGAGCCTGCCACGCGCGCGATGCCGCGCTCCAAGCCGCCGGCCGACGGTAAGAACGGCGAGAATCCACGCTTCCGGGCACTGATCGGGGCGCTCGTCGTTGCGGCAGGCGCGCTCGCTTTCGCGGCCCTGCGCGCTGGTGCGCCGGCGGTTGCTCCGCCGCACGCGGCGACGAGCATCGCTAAGCCCAGCGTGCTCAGCGCTCCCGCTTTGGCGCCGTCCGTGGTTGAAACGACCCGGCCACCCTCGCCTTCGCCCTCGTCTCAGCCGAAGCCGCGCGCCAGTGTTGCCAAGCCGCTGCCCTCGGCTTCCGCAGCTCCAAGCGCCGACGCCGGCGCCGCGCAACTGCGTCTCACGGCAGATCCGCAGGCTTCGGTCACCATCGTTGGTGGGCGCATCACGCAGACTCGCAGCACGCCCATTGCGAGCCTCTCGTTACCGGCCGGCAGCTACACGGTGACGTTTCGCTCGCCCACGTTCGGGGATCCGGTGGCGACGCGCGTCGATTTGGCGGCGGGTGCTTTTCGCAGCGTGCACGCCGATTTTCGAGCGGCAGTGCCGACGGTGGTGGTGCGCTAGGGCGCGCGTTGGGTGGTGTCGAGCACGCCGGTTTGGCGCAACGCCTCGTAGAGTGCGATGGCGACCGAGTTGGCCAAGTTGTGGGAGCGCACCAAACCCGACATCGGGATCCCGACAACCTCGTCCGGGCGCTCCTGCAACAGCTCTTCAGGCAGCCCGACGCTCTCTTTGCCGAAGATGAGCACGTCCCCCAGCTCGAAGCGTACGTCGAGGTAGCTCCTCTCGGCGTGGCCACTGAACAGGTAGCGGCGTGGGCTGCGCCCAAACGGCCGCTGCGCTTCAATAACGCGCTCCGCTTCCGCAAGGGTCTCGTGCGTCTTCACGTCGACGAGGTGCCAATAGTCGAGCCCGGCGCGCCTTACGGCGTGCTCGTCGATGCGGAACCCGAGCTTGCCCACCAGGTGGAGGGGCGAGCGCGTCGCGGCGCATAGGCGCGCGACATTTCCCGTGTTGGGGGGGATTTCCGGCTCCACGAGCACGATGTGGAATGGTCGCTCGATCGGCTGACTGCGGAGCCGCAGCTCGGCGGGCTTTGATTGCGGGGGGGTCGTCATATCGGCCATCAAGCCTGAAAAGGTGGGTGCGGCCGCCCCAGCATGCCAGAACGAGAGCGCCGGACAGCTAGCTTGACGTGGATTGGTGCCGGCAAGTAGCCTCGCCCGACGGACCGCCCGATGCGCGTACGCTTAGCCGCCTTTGTCGCTGCAACCTTAGTCGCCTGCGTCAGCGCCGTGGCGAGTGCGGAGCCTCTGGATCCGGCGCTCGAGCGCCTGACCATGAATCCAACGGGCATCAACCGCCCGTGCCTGGCCGCGCCTGGCGTCTGGAACGACAAGCCGCTCACCACCGCGGACGTCGCAGATCCGAACGACCCGCGCGTCGGTCTCTCGTCACCGTGCGGCGCGGACAACGCCTCGTTCAAGCGTCTGATCAGCCAGTACGCTTTCGCGCTCGCGCCCAACGCGATGCACTCGGCGCGCACCACCGGCTACGGCGGTTTCCACCTCTCGATCGAAGCCGACTACACCAAAATTTCGAGCGGCGCCTATTACTGGAAACGCGGAACCCAGGGCGCGACCGATCCGTCCAATGGGCAGTCGTCGACATCGAACGGCTCGGTGCCGTCGCTGCTCCAGCTCTATTCGCTGAAGTTTCGCAAGAGCTTCGGCTTTGGCCTGGAGATCACCGGCCTCGTTGGCTTCATGCCGAAGACCAGCATCGTTTCCGGTGGTGCCGACGTGCGCCTCAGCCTGCTCGAGGGGTTTCGCACCGGCGTTGGCGGTATCTTGCCTGACATCGCGGTCGGCGGCGGCGTCCGCACTATCACCGGTACGCCGCAATTCCAGCTCACCATCGCAGCGCTCGACGCGCAGATCAGCAAGCCTCTACCGATCGCGGATTCCTCGGTGATCACGCCTTACGTCGGCTACCAGTACTTGTGGATCTTCGGCGACTCCGGCCTCATCGACCTTACGCCCGGCACGGACGCGCTGCGCTACTGCAACTACGGCGGTCAGAACGTTCCTGGTAACTCGGATCCCGGGAAGGACAACTCCGTCGGCAACGATGGTCAGCCCGTGTGCCGTGGTGGCTCGCCCGTCGAGTTCAACAACAACGTGGTCTTCAACAACGCCCGCCTCGAGCGCCACCGCCTGATTTTCGGCCTCAACTACCGCTACGAGATGGTGATGTTGGGCGGCCAGTTCTTGATCGACGCCGTGCCGCCCGCCGACGCCCAGAACGACGCCGCCGACAAGGCCATCCTCAAGGACGAGGCTCGGCAGTGGACGATGTCGTTCGAGCTCGGCGCGATGTTCTAGCCGCGCTCGGAGGGTGAGCGCGCGGCTCAGCGCACTGCCAGCAGCAGCCCAATCGCGAAGCCCGCGACGATGAGCGCCACCATCGGCACGAAGACGATGCCGACGGCACGGCGCGCGGCCCGACTTGCGAGGTCACGCTCGAAGCGATGCACGTGCGCGACGTACGCGACCGCCGCGCTGTTCGGCGCTGTGAGGCCGCGAGCCGAGTAGCGCAGCGCCGTGAGCGGGCCGTCGGTAAAAGTCAGCACCAGCAAGCCCAGCGGGAGCGTCACCAAATCCCAACCGCACGCATACAAGCCAAAGCGCAGCCCGCGGCCCTTTTGCAGCGATCCCGCGCGACGCGCCGCCGCGTCCAGCGCGGCGCCATGGGCGGCATGCAAGAGCACCATGGCCAGGCTGAGCGCCGGCACGCCCCAGCAGAGGCCCTCCACTACCAAGCCGCGTAAGAGAGCGTTGGCGAAAAGCTCTGCGGCGAGGGACGGAAACAGCAGAGCGGCGAGCCCACCCAGCGTCGCGCACAGGCCGGCGCCCGCCAATGTCTCAGCCAGCACGCCGAACGCCAGGGGCGCGGCTACCCCTCCTGGTGGTAACGCCGAGAAGAACGGCTCTGGCGACAACGTCGCCAACTTGGCCGTTGCCCAGAGCCGCGACAGTAACGTGCCGCCCGGGCGCTCCCACGGCACGATGGCGACGACTCCGGAAAACGAGCTCGGGCGGTCGATCTCGCAGCTGCACTCGGGCAAGCCGCACGTGGCGCACACGACCGCGGCGGGTACTTCCACCAATTCGAGCGCACCTTCATCGACCTCGCGATCGGGACGTGAGGGAGACCGCGGAACCGGTGTCCGGAGCGCGCCCATGCTGCCTAGTAGCATACGGTGCTCCGCCAGCAACGCGCCGACGCTCAGTGCAGGGTCTGGCCTTCGCTCGTCTCGCGCTTCGTCGGGCGCACGCGTTCAGGCGGCTGGCGCGTATCCAGCAGGAATTTCGGGAGCTTGTCCAAGCTTCCACCGAAGCGTGCCGCCACCGCCACGCCCGCCAACGAAATCACTGCGCTCACGAACAGGCCATAGCGAAAATGCAGCTCCAGTGGGGCCTTGCCCCGGTGCGGCGGCATCAGCCAAAGCATCATCGCCTCGGTGAAGGTCATCGCCGCGAACATTGCCGTGACGATGCGCACGCCGCGCATACGGTTGATGGTGCGCCGCGTGAGCACGAGCGGAATCATCACCAGCCAGGCCGTTGCGCCACCCCACAAGAACCCCGCACGGCCGCGCGCCAAGTCGAAGGCGCTGTACACGACCGACTCGGGCGCCTCGAGTTGGACCCACGGCAAAAAGAACGCTGCGATGCCGAGCACGGACAGCGCGAGCAACGCGCCGCGACCGCTACCCATGTACGAGGCAGGGAGAGGTTGATCCTCCGGGAAGGTGATCTTGCCCTCTTCCACTTCGTCTTCGAGCGCGTCGAGCGACGGCGGCAGCTGGCTCATGGCAACGAGCGCGACGTCGCAATCGGTGCAGGTGTTCCCCTCACCGCTCGTGTAGAGCTTTCGACAGAATGGGCAGGCTCGCAGCGCCGCCATCGCGCCAGAATAGCCGAGGCTCATCTTGGCTTCCGACAAGTGCCGTCCCTCGGAGTTCCCGCGGGCATATAACGCGCTGCGTCACGATCGCCCGGCCCGCGCCCGATGCTAAGGTCCGGCCGGCGTGAAAAGCGACTTCCCCGAGCAACGTGAGCGCATCGCCGCCCTGGTGGGCTTGGATGCGGCTGCGCCCCGCCTCGAGGAGGCGCTGACTCACCCCAGCTATTCCAACGAGCGCCGTGAGCTCCAGGACAACCAGCGCCTGGAGTTCTTGGGTGACGCGGTGCTGGGCTTCTGCATCGGGGAGCTCTTGTTCGTCCGCGAGCCCAACGCCAACGAAGGCGTGCTCACGCGCATGCGCGCGCAGCTGGTCAGCGCGGAAGCCCTTACGGTGTGGGCGCGCGAGCACGAGCTGTCGAAAGCCCTGCGGCTGGGGCGCGGTGCCGAGGCGGCTGGCCTCGCCGACGCGACGAACGTGCTGGCAGACGCGGTCGAAGCGCTCGTCGCTGCCGTCTTTCTCGAACGCGGCCTGGAAGCGGCGCGCACGCTTTGCCAGTCGATCGCCGCACCGGCGCTTGCTAGCTTGGGACCCGAGCTCGATCCGAAGAGCGAGCTTCAGGAGCGCCTGCAGGCTCGCACCGGCGTGGCGCCCAGCTACGAGCTGGTGGAGACGGGCGGCCCCGCGCACGATCGCTGGTTTCGAGTGGAAGTGCGTCACCAGGGGAATTTGCTCGGGGAAGGACGCGGTAAATCGAAGCGCGCGGCGGAGCGCGCCGCGGCGTCTCAAGCGCTGTCTCAGCAAACCCAGGCTTCGTCTCCCGAGGAGCAGCCATGATCGCTCGTCGCCATTTGCTGGCCCTGGCCGGGCTTTCCCCGCTCTTGGTCGTCGGCTCGGCCGAGGCCGGTAGCTACCTGAACCGCGCCGCGATGCTCGTGATTCAAGCGAGCCGTGAATCCGAGTACCTGCGGGGTCGCGTGAGTGACAAAGACCTGGCGGAGCTCGTCCATCAAGTTGCGGCGGCTCGCCTCGAAGCCGCCTCGCGCATGAACGTGCCCAAAGAGGTGGTGATGGCGCACCCGCACCTCTTGCTCGCCCTCGAGAACTACGAGCGCTCGGCGGACGCCGCCGTGGAAGGGCACAACGAACGCTTCCTCATCTACCAACAGCGCGCGCGCGACGAAGAAGTCATTTTGCGGGGCGTGCTCAAGCAGCTGGGCTGGGCTTTGCCCGACTTCAAATGACCGCATTTTCTCGAGGTTTTGTCGCGGCATTGCTGCTGAGCGCCACGGCGCTGGCTGCAGACGCGGCCGCGCCCGTCGTGACCATCGGCAACGAAAGCGTGGATGCGGCTGGCGTGGCGCGCGCCTTCGGTCGCGTGCCGGCATTTCAGCTCGCCGCACTGGCCGATGACGACGCTGCCCGTCGCCGCGCGATCGTCGAGCGCTCGCTGGTGCCGGAGCTGCGCGCGGCCGCCGAGGCGCGCGCCCGCAAGCTCGAGCAACGTCCGCGCACCGCCGATCGCCTGCGTGAGCTCTACTCGCGCGCGATGGACGCCGAGTTGGCGCGAGTCACGGAACGCGAGCAGCCGGTGACCGACGCCGACGTAAAGCAATATTTCGACGAGCACCGCGAGCGCTTCGAGACACCGCGGCGCGTCCGCATCTGGCGCATCGTCGTGGGCGACGAAGAGCTCGCCAAGAAGATCATCAGCGAATGTCAGGGCGCCGGCGGGCCGGCAAAATGGCGCAATTTCGCGCGCGACAACTCGCTCGACGCCGCCACCAAGTTTCGCGACGGCGACCTCGGTTTCGTGCGCCCCGACGGCAGGACCGAAACCCCCACGTTGCGCGTCGACCCGGCGTTGTTTGCCGCCGTCGACAAGCTTGCGGATGGCCAGATCGTGCCCGAGCCGCTCAAGCTTTCGAGCGGCATCGCGGTGGTCTGGCGCCGCGGCAGCTTGCCCGCCATCTCACGCACGGTGGAGCAAGAGACACCAGCCATTCGCACCTTGCTGACGCGCCAGCGGCTCGAGGCCGCCCGTAAGGCGCTGGTCACGAAGCTGCGTGCGCAGTACCTCAAGACCTACGACCCCCAGCTGCTCGAAACATTGCCCGATGCCACGTTCGCGCCGCCCGAATCTTCAGCGCGCTCTTTGCCGCCGTTTCCGAGCAGCGCGGCCGCACCGGCGGGCGCGGAGACGCCGCGTCCGGGCGAAAACGGCACCCGCTGAGTCGACCTAAGCGACGCCGAGTCGCGGCGTTCGGCCGGGCTTTTCGGCTGCGCTCACCTGCAGCTCCAGCGCCGGAAAGCCAGCGTCTTTCAGCCGCCGGCGCGCCACATCGAGCGCCTGCGTGCTGGCGTCGATCGACACCGCGGTTCGCCCCAGCTTCCGTGCCACCGTCGCAGTGGTGCCGCTGCCCGCGTACACGTCGAGAACCGCGTCACCGGGGCGTGAGCAGCTCTCGACCAGCCGGGACATCAGGGCCTCCGGCTTCTGCGTCGGATACCCGGTGCGCTCTTTGGCGACCGGCGCCACGATGCCGATTTCCCAGACGTCGCCGAGCGGCGCACCGGGCGTCGCCTCGGCGGTAGTGCTCGAGCGCGTTCGGCGCCCGCTCGAATCCGTAACAGCGCGCTGCTTTTTGGTGCCCCAAGTGGCCAGCGTGGACGGCGCTAGCGGCTCGTAAAGCTGTTGGAAGCGCGGAGTCTGACGGGCGTCCTTCACGTAGCGAAGCAGCACATCGTGCACGCGCTGAAAATTCGGCGTCTTGGCCGGCCAGCGCCGGTAGCGCCAGATGATTTCGCTGGCGAAGCAGTCGCGTCCGAAGATCTGGTCGCACATCACCTTCAAGTAATGCGAGGTCTTCGGGTCCACGTGCAGCACCAAGCAACCGTCTGCCATCAATAAGTCGCGGGTGGCCGCGATGCGCGGCTTCAGCGCCGCCAAGTAGTCTTCCAACGAATCCCAGCGATCGTCGAAGGCTGGCTTCAACGTGCGCACGATCTCGCCGCCTTTTCCGCGCTTGCGCTCCACGTGGGCATGTTCGCGCCCCGTCAAAAAGGGCGGGTCCAAATAGGCCAGCGCGAAGCGGGTGGGCTCACGCTCGAGTAGCCGCAGGGCGGTCAGGTTGTCGCCCCCGATCAGGACGCAGTCCGGGTCGCCCTTTCGCACCAGGGATAGCTCGGCTGAGTGACGGTCGGCCGTCAGGAAATCGGGGTCTTTTGCGGCCGAAATACGCGCGGGCATGCTCGCGTGAAATGGTAGCGGGGGCAGATCCGGCTCGGCCAACTTCTGCGCGCATTTGCAGCCTCCGAGCCGGCTGTTACCCTCCCGCCCCCGCGATGAATCGCATCTTTTCCGGTATGCAGCCTACGGGCGGCCTCCACATCGGTAACTACTACGGCGCGATGAAGAACTTCGTCGCGATGGCGACGGATCCGGCCAACGAGACCATCTTCTGCGTGGTCGACGCGCACGCCATTACCGTCGAATACGACGTGCACGATCTGCCGCGCCGCGTATTCGAGGTGGCCGCAGCTTACCTAGCTGCCGGCGTCGACCCGGCGCGCGCGACGATTTTCGTGCAGAGCGACGTGCGCGAGCACACCGAGCTCTCCTGGTACCTGACCAGCATCACGATGATGGGTGAGCTGAATCGCATGACGCAGTACAAGGAGAAGAGCGAGCAGCATAAGGAGAACAACAACGCCGGTATCTTCACGTACCCGGTGCTGATGGCCGCCGACATTCTCCTCTACAAAGCCACGGTCGTGCCCGTCGGCGAAGACCAGGTGCAGCACTTGGAGCTGGCACGCGAGATTTGCCGGCGTTTCAATCACCGCTTCGGCAACATATTTCCCGAGCCGCAACCGCGTTTGTCGTCCGCCCCGCGCATCATGGGCGTCGATGGCAAACACAAGATGAGCAAGACGCGCGGCAACAGCATCGATCTCGAGGATCCGCCCAAGGTCATCGAAAAGAAGATCAAGAGCGCCTTCACCGACCCGCTCAAGCTCCAGCTCGGCGATCCGGGCCGGCCCGAGGTCTGCAACATTTTCACGATTCACAAGGCCGCTTCGGCGCCGGAGGCGGTGGCGACCATCGACCGCGACTGTCGCAGCGGCGCCCTGCCCTGCGGCGAGTGCAAAGTTCGCTTGAAGGACGCGATGCTGAAGGACCTGGTGCCGCTGCAAGAACGCCTGATCGAGCTGCGCAGCAAACCGCAAATCGTGCAAGACGTCCTCAGCGAAGGCGCCGGCAAAGCTCGCGCCATCGCGCAAAAAACCATCGCCGAAGTGCGGGCCGCCATGGGCCTCGGCACTTCGTCGTTCAAGACCGGCGCTTGAATGAGCTCGCGTCGGCTGTTGTTGTCGCGTGCCTGCCGGCTCCTCGTCGGGCTGGCTCTCACGACGCTGACCGGCTGCGAAGAGGAAGGCAGTGACAACGAGCCCGACCGGCTCGTCGCCGAGTTCGTCGCGCGCATGCAGCGGGTGCACGGGGATCGCAAAGCCGCTCGAGCTGCCTACGACCTGTTGTGGAGCGACGCCCGCCGCAACTTGGCGGAGCGAGCCAAGCGCGCCAGCGACGTCGCCGGGCGCGAAATCGCCCCCGAAGAGATGCTGCCGCCGTCCCGTTTCACCCTTCATCACAAGCCGCTGCGCTACGAAGCCAGGGTTGACGGAGACTGGGCTGAGGTCACCGTGACCGGCGAGGACGCCACGACCGATCGCGTAAAGTGCGTCCGCGAAGACGGCAAATGGCGCGTCGTGTTGGAGCTTCCGCCGCTCGCTCCGATCGAGCGGCGTAGTGACGCAGGCTTGTAATCGCGGCTAGAGCTCGAACTCGTCGTTCAGCAGCTCGACCGGCGGGGAAGCATCCGCCGCGTCGGCGTCGGCGTCGGCCTTTTCGTCGCTGGCCTCGAGCGCGGCATCGATGCGTGACAGCACGCTGCGCAGCATCTCTTTCGAGCGGGCTTCGAGCTGGGCGCGCTTGCGCTTCTCGTCTTCCAGATCGTGCGCCAACGAAATGGCCGCAAGCAGCAACGATTGCGGCGAGATCGGCCGGCCCGGTGCGCTCATGCTGCGCAGACGTGTGTCGACCAAGTCGGCCAGGCGCTTCAGCTCGGCTTCGTCGGCGGAGGCGACGACGCGATACGTCTGCCCCCCCACCTTGAGCTCGACTGGGCTGCCTGCCATTCGAGCCCGACCGTAGCACCACGCTGCACGCATGGAAATGGCCAGAGTGAACCTTCGCGGTGTCGCCCGTTTCAGGCGTAGCGTGAAATCCGCCTCCGCGCGTGAATCACGCAGATTCTCCACAGGCCGCCCACAAGTTTTGGGTTCACGCGCTGTTCGGTTTGAGTTGACAGCACGCTTAGTGGCACCGGCGCGAGTCAACGCAACAGTTTCGAAATCGTGTCGCTCAAAGTGCGCTGCGCGTCGCGTAGTGGCGCGTTGAGCAGGTGCCGGCGCGAGATCGCTTCGATGGCGGCGGCTGTTGCGAGCAAGCTCACATCGTCCGCAGCACCGACCCATCCGGCTCCTTCGGCACGCGCCGCTTGCGCGAGACGAGCCAGCACCGCGAGCAGCGTTTGTGCGGCTGGCGACAGCAGCTCATTGCCCACGCGTCGCGAGAGTGCGACGACAGCTTCGCTCCGCTGCGCTTCGATCACATCGAGCCACGCGCGTGCAACGGCGCGCACGCGCTCGAGCGGTGTTCTCGCGCGCGCCAAAGCTTCTTCGAGCGCTGCCTCCAGGGCCTTGATCGCGCGCTGCTCGAGCTGAGCCAAGATGTGCTCGGGGCTGTCGAAAAATTCGTAAAAAGTGCTGCGACTCACGCCCGCGCGTTCGACAATCTTGGCGATCGTGAGCGGTCCCTCCTTCAGAACCTCGGCCGTCGCCAAAAGCAGTCTTTCTCGATGTTCCGCGTGCCTTTCGGTGCGGCTCAGCGAGCGATCGTAGGCGCCACGACCGGGGGCTGGGATGAGCTGGGAGCGGTCCATTAAGAACTGACCGTACTAATTGTGGCAGCAATGGCTGTTTCGGCAGCACAAAATCGCCCTCCCATTGGCCGAAGCCGGGAACGCTTGGCCGTTCAACCGAATGCCTGACCGGTGCCCACGTGCTTCCTCGACATCATAAAGACGCACGAGTTCTTTTGACTCACCGCGACGCAATGACGACATGCGTAAGTAGTGGATATCACTAGACTCATATAAAAGAACAATAAGTTACTTATGTTTCACGTGAAACCGCGACCCATGCGACGGGATTGAAGAAACACTCAAAGGCCGCCCTGGGGCCGCCTCCGCCGCGGAGTCGCTCGGAGTTCGGATGCGGCGTCGCCAAGCGGTCAGGAATCCAGCAGGGTCGGCCTGCGGGGAGCGATCCGGCGCCTGCTCACTTCCTGCTCACGTTGGCCGCCGGCCTAGTGCTCACGCCTCGATATCGCTTCGGAGCGGGCGGCCAGAGCGGACTCAAGCGAGGACTCCCCGTGCTCGGGTCGTTTCCGCGGCTCAACCGACCAGACTAGGGGCAACTGCGGGTTACCGCGGGGCGCACTCAGCGACGATGGGGTTAGGGGCGTGTGGATCCTTTTCAGCTCGGTGAGTACGTCAATCCGCCACCCCCTGACTGGGGTTCGGTCCATTGGAAGAGCCCCTTTATGGGTCATTACTCGAGACTTTGCGCGCCCCCACGGGCGAGGTGACTCCAAGCTCCGCCCACCTCCGCGTGAGTCTGAGCTCTGCGCGTATCCCGGCAGCGCTGCCTGCCGCTTAGCGCGGGGTCTTCATCCAACGGCGGCCGGGCAGGCCTGACTCGTAGGTCATCAGATGAGCTCGCCCAAGGTGCGAGGCCCTTCCGCCGAACTTTGGTTTCGCCCGCCGGATCGTGGATGGATCTCGGCTCGATCGAGCCGTCCACTCGCGATCGGCGGGTTGGAACGCTCTGGCACAGGCCCTCGGCGGCCCGCGGTACCGACCACACGGCGCCAGGGTTGAACTAACGTGTCCTGTGCAATGGCCGACGACTCACCGAGCGGGTCGGCCTTCGCACGGCGGCGGATCGGGAGCCAGGCGAAGTCGCCCGGCTTGGTCGGGTCATTTGCCGCTTCGTTGACCCGGTGGCTCGACGCCGCAGCGATCCATCGCTATCGAGGAGGCGATGGATCGTTGGGCTGAGCAAACGCTGGATGAGCTACGCAGCTCGGGGCTGTTCCGCGATCCTGTCGATTCGGCGTTACACCAGCACGAGGCGCCAGGCGGCGGGCCCTGGGTTGATGCCTGCTCAAACGACTACCTCGGGCTCGCGGCGCGGCTTGTTTCACGTGAAACGATGAACGGGGCGCGAGTGGGGGCCGCTGCATCAAGGCTGGTCCAGGGCACTTTCCGCGAGCACGAAGCGCTGGAGGCAGAGCTGGCGAATTGGGTTGGGACAGAGGCTTGCCTCATGCTCCCGAGCGCCTTCGCCGCGAATGTTGGGCTGATTCCGGTTCTCGCTTCGGACCCGAAGAGCCTGGTCGTGTCCGACGCTCTCAACCACGCTTCGATCGTGGACGGCTGCCGGCTGGCGCGAGGTCGCACGGTGGTGACCCCTCACCTTTCGCTCGACGCTGTCGCGGATGCCCTCGCTCGGCGAGACCCTCATGCGCCGGCCTGGGTCGTGACCGAGGGGCTCTTCAGCATGGACGGCGACTCGCCCGACTTAGCTCGGTTGCGGGCTCTCTGCGATCGCTACGAGGCGGGCCTGGTGGTGGATGAAGCACACTCGCTCGGGGTGTTGGGGCCGGGTGGCTCCGGCGCTGCGGCGGCAGCAGGAGCTCGAGCGGACGTCTACGTGGCGGGGCTGGGAAAAGCGATCGGCGGGCAGGGCGGGATGATCGCCTGCTCCGCGGTCATGCGTTCCCTACTCTGGAACCGGGCCAGGTCCTTCGTTTTCTCGACCGGCGTCTCCCCTGCTTTCGCGAGTCTGATGCTCGGCCAGGTGCGCGCCGCGAGAGAGGCGGACGCCGAACGGGCTCGCTTGCGCGAACATGCCGCAGCTCTTCGAACGGCACTCAGTCGCTGCCCGCTTCCCGCCTCGACAGTCCCGAGCCCGACGGCAGCCGCCGGGCCCATCGTGCCGGTACTTCTCGGCACTAACGAAAGGGCGATGCTGGCTATGGATCAACTTCGGCAGCGCGGAGTGTTAGCCCAAGCGATTCGACCGCCAACGGTCCCTGTCGGGCAAGCACGTCTGCGACTGACGGCGCACGCTGATTGGCCCCGCGAGGCGATTGAGCGCATCGCGGAAGGAGTGGAGGCAGCGTGCGCATAGTCGTGCTCGGAACCGGAACGGATGTCGGCAAGACCTACGTGACGGCGTGCTTGGCGCGCGGTCTCGCGGAGCATCGCTCGGTGCTCGCCCTCAAGCCGATCGAAAGTGGCGTCGACCCGCACGCGCCGGGGGACGCGGGAACGATCGCCGCCGCGGCTGGGCACGCGCCGTTGCACTCGCGCTGGCGCTTCGAGCCGCCGGTGTCGCCACACCTGGCGGCACGCATGGCTGGCACTTCGATCGACCCTGCGCAGGTGGCCCAGTGGGTTGCCGACCAGGAGCGCTTCGAGTCCCCTGAAGTCACAATCGTGGAGCTTGCCGGAGGTGCTCTTTCTCCGCTGGCCGCCGATGTGACCAACGTCGAGCTCGCGCTCGGGCTGGGCCCAGCGGTTTGGCTGCTCGTCGCACCAGACTCTCTCGGCGTGCTTCACGATCTCACGGCGACGCTCCGTTGTTTGCCGCGGCCTCCCGACGCGGTCGTGCTCTCGCGGGCGCGACCTGCCGATGCGAGCACCGGCACGAACGCGCTCGAGCTTCAGCGCCTTGGCATTGCCGAAGTACTCGAAGTGATTCCCGAAGGAGCTACGAGCTGTCCCGGCACCGTCGCGTGGCTGCTGGGACGCTAGACTTATAGGTCAGGTAGTTAATGAGGGTTAGTAGATCGGCCAGAGGGCCTATTGGGCGACTCGTCCGCCTTCGATGCGTACGCGGCGGGCGCCAAGCCGCTCGGCGGTGCCGGTTCCGTGCGTGACGGCCACGACCAGGGAGCCGCGTGCGACCTCCTCGCGGATGACCGCTTCGAGCTTCTCGACGCTGGCGACGTCCAGACCGGTCCAAGGCTCGTCGAGCAGCAGCACCCCAGGGTCGTGAACCAGAGCGCGCCCCAACGCAATTCGCTGACGCTGACCTCGCGACAGTGCTCCCACCGGTCGGTCGGCGAACGCTTCGGCGCCGACGCGCGCTATCACTCGTTCGACTCGAGCACGCTCCGCAACGCCGTGAATCTGCGCTACCAGCTCGATGTTGCGGCGGCCCGAGAGCTCTCGGTAGCAGTGTGACTCGTGGGCAACCCAGCCAATATGCCTGCGTGCCAGTGCCTGGTCGTCGCCGAAAGGTTCGTACCAAACACTACCCGAGCTCGGACGAAGCACCGTGCCGATGATGGCCAGCAGCGTGCTCTTGCCCGCGCCGTTTGGGCCTTCGAGGAACGTGAGGGTTCCCGCTTCGAAGGAAGTCGAAACTTGTCGAAGAGCGAGCGTGGCTCCGAACCGTCGCGTTACGCCGCGCACGTCGATGCGCGAGACCTGCATCGCGGCCCAGGTGACCACTCTCGGCGGGCCCTGGCAAGGTGCCGCCAGCGTCGAAACCGCGCCGTAGCTTCCGGCTTTTGGCCCGAAGCGGCAATAGCGCGGCTTTTTTGAGTGGGTAAGACTGACCTCGCGTTTCGTGAGCGCCGTGTTTCGCTGTCGAGAAGCCATGCTACGATGCCGCTGATATGTCTTCGTCCGTCTTGGCCCTGCCAGCGGAGCAGGCCCCGCGCGTGGCTCAGCTGCGCAATGCCGTAGAGAGCGCGCTCGAAGGGAAGGCGGAGGTCGTGGAGCTAGCGTTGGTCGCGCTCCTGGCGCGTGGCCACATCTTGATCGAAGACGTTCCGGGCGTTGGCAAGACGACTCTGGCACGCGCGTTGGCTCGCGCTGTGGGCGGCGAGATGCGACGCGTTCAGTTCACCAGCGACTTGCTTCCGAGCGACGTCGTCGGTGTCGTGATCTTCGATCAACGGACGTCCGAGTTCGTGCTCCGACAAGGTCCGGTGTTCGCGAACGTGCTGCTGGCGGACGAGGTAAACCGCGCGAGCCCGCGTACGCAATCGGCCTTGCTCGAAGCAATGAGCGACGAGCAGGTGTCGATTGACGGACGGACGTTGCCTTTGCCAGAACCATTCTTGGTGGTGGCGACGCAAAATCCGACCGATTTTGCCGGTACATTTCCGCTGCCGGAGTCCCAACTCGACCGGTTCTTGATGCGCATTCACATCGGCTACCCGCCGCCGCACATCGAGACTCGGCTGATGCTCGACCCAGATGTCGATCGTGTGAAGCTCGTGACGCCGGTGTTGGATCCGCAATCACTCGTGTCATTGCAGCGCGAGGTGGATCGCGTATCCATGGATGGCGCGCTCGGCGCGTACCTGCAGGCGCTGGTCACGGCCACGCGCACCAGCCCGTCGCTGTCGCTCGGTGCGTCCACGCGCGCAGGCATGAACCTGGCGCACGCCGCTCGAGCACGCGCGCTGCTGAGCGGTCGCGACTACTGCATCGCCGACGACATTCACGGCCTCGCCGTTCCGGTGTTGGCGCACCGCGTGCGGCTAGCGGCGCACGCCGAGGGTTACGCACCCTCCCGTGAGGAATCCGAAGCCGCCGTGCGCGATGTGGTCGCGCGCGTGCCAGTGCCCCTCTAAATCGTGGAAAAAGCTGGGGAGCCGCAGCCGCCGGTCTCGAAGGCGAAGTCGGCCGCGCCCGCGGTTCCGCCGCCGCTCAAGCCCCCTCTGCCCTCCGCCAAAGCGAAAGCAAAGGGCTCGCCCCGCTCCACCGTCCTGAGCAAATGGCCGCGCCGGCTCAAGCTGACGCGCGAAGGTAAGTACTTCATCTTCATCACCTTCGGTGTTGGCGTCGCGGCCATCAACACCGGCAACAACTTGCTGTACTTGCTGCTCGGCATGCTGCTTTCGCTCATCATCGTGTCGGGCGTGCTCAGCGAGCTCAGCCTGCGACACTTGACGGTGACGCGCCGCCTGCCGCCTCGCGCCCAAGTGGGCCGGCCCCACCTCGTCGAAATCGAGGTCTACAACCACAAGCAGCGCGTGCCCTCCTATGCGATCGAGGTCGAAGACTTGCGCGCCGGGCAACCCGCCGACAAGCGTTGCTTCTTCTTGAAGATCAGCCCCCGCTCTGCCCAGGTTGCTGCTTATCGACGCACGCCCGCTCGACGTGGTCGCGACCATCACATCGGTTTTCGCGTTGCGACGCGCTTCCCCTTCGGATTGTTCGAGAAATCACGGGAGGTGAGCGCCGACGACGAGCTGATCATCTATCCGGCGGTGGACCCGGTGCGGCTGCCGCAAACCGACGCTGGGGATCGCATGGGGGGTGAGAGCTCGCTCGGTCGCGGCAACGGTGACGAAATCCACGGTTTGCGCCTGATGCGTGAAGGCGACGATCCGCGCGACATTTATTGGCGCAAGAGTACGCTTCCGGACCAGAAGGTGCTCCGCGAGCGTGCCACCGACACGCGGCGCGACGTGGCCTTCATCATCGACTCTACGCATCAGGGCGATTCGCCCGACGAGGATTGGTCGCTGCGCTTCGAGCGGCGCATCCGTGACGTGGCCTCGCGTGCGGTCGCGCACCTCAAGCGCGGCGATGGCGTGGCCGTACAGGCGTCCGGTGGTGAGCGGGTGCGGGCGAACTCCTCCGTCGGCGCGGATCCACTCTTGCGGTTTCTGGCGCTGCTGGAGCCGCTATCCGAGGCGGCCAAGCCGCGGGAGAAGCCGGAAAAGGTCGAAAAAATGCGGGCGCCGGCATGAGGTTCGGGCTGATTCATCGCATCATGACCGACGCCCTCGCGGTGCTCGGCTTGCTCTCACTGCTGGCAAGCGGCGAGCTGAATCATTGGTTCGTGATCGCCACGCTCGTGGGTCTGGCGGTGGCGATCGTGCTGCCGCAGCGCTACCAGGATCACGGCGTGCTGCGCCGCATCTCGGTGGCGCTGCCGCTGTCGTTGCTCGCGTTGCAGATTTCGCGTCTCTTTTCGGGCGAGAGCCTGCTGCCGCTGGCGGTGGAGTTCGCCGCGGCGCTTCAGGTCGTGCGTCTGGCCACGCGTCGGGGGGCTGCTCACGACCAACAGGTGGTGGTGCTGGCGTTGATGCACCTGATCGCCGGTACCGTGCTGGGCGGAGGGCTCTCTTACGGCCTGTGTTTCCTGGGCTTTTTGGTGGTGGCGCCGGGTGCCCTAGTGCTGAGCCATTTGCGGCGAGAGGTGGAGGGCAACTACCGACAAGGGGCGCGCGATCGCACGGGTTTGCCGGTGGATGTACCGCGCATCTTGCGCAGCCGGCGCGTGATCGGGCGGCCGTTTCTCGTCTTCACCTGCCTGCTCTCGGTGCCGATTTTTCTGTTCACGGCACTCGTGTTCGTGATGTTCCCGCGCGTGGGGTTGTCGCTGCTGCTCATGGGGCCGGATCGCCGCGAGCGGGTGGTCGGCTTCTCTGACCGCGTCGACCTCGGTGGAGTGGGAAAGCTCCGGGCGGATCCGACGATCGTGATGCGCGTCGAGCACCCCAACCTGCCCGCGGATCCGCCCATGCGCCTGGCGCTCTACTTGCGGGGTGCGGCGTTCGATCGCTACAACGGTCACTCCTGGTCCCGCTCCGTCGTTGGCGCGCAGCAGCGCGTCGAGCAGATTGGCAACAACGTCAAGCTGCGTCGCTGGCCCGATCCCGCGCGTGATCGGCGGCTGCGCATCGAGCTCGAAGCCATTGATCCGGCCGTTGTTTTCCTGCCGCCGGACGCAGCCGCCCTGACCATTTGGACGCCGACCAATGCCGTTCCGAGCTCCGTTCCGGCCCTTTATTCGGGGCAAGAAGGCCAAATCAGCTACCGCTCGGTCAGCGAGGGTGGTCTCCGTTACGATGTGATTTTGGCTGACGGTAGCGAGCCGCCAGTGCCCGCCCTCGATGCGGCGGCGCGGGCCCGCTACCTGGCGTTGCCCGGCGACCTACCGCCGCGCGTCGCCGAGCTGGCCAAGAGTTGGATTGGCGACGAGACCGACGCCGAGCGCCGCGCGAAGCGCATCGAAAGCGCGCTCCGCAAAGGCTATCGCTACGATCTCGAGTCGCCTTCAGGTGGCGCGAAGAACCCGCTCGACGACTTTTTGTTCGTCTCGAAGCGAGGGCACTGTGAGTTCTACTCGACCGCGATGGCAATCCTGTTGCGCACGCAGGGCGTGCCGACGCGCAACGTGAACGGCTTCATTGGCGGGACCTTCAACCGCTTCGGGCGCTATTACGCCGTGCGCCAAGGTGATGCGCATTCGTGGGTCGAGGTCTACGTGGACGGCAAGGGCTTCGTGCGCTTCGACCCTACGCCGCCAGCCGACGCTGCTCCGCAGAGCGAAATTACGGGTGTTCTGGCGTTCGTGCGCGACATGGTCGAGGCCGCCGCGCAGCGTTGGGACCGCAACGTCATCGGCTACGACATGCGCCAGCAGGTGAGCCTGCTGCGCGCCGTTCGCGACCGTTATGGTGAGCTTCGCAGCCGCAGCAAGGTCGCTTCCACTGTGTTGGCTTCGCCGCGGCGCGCCTTCTTCACGTTGACGATCGCAGGCGGGCTCGTTGGCTTTGGAGTGTATTGGTTTCGGCGCCGACGCAAGCCGCGGCCGCAACAGACGCCGCCTAGTCCCAATGAGGTGCGGCAGCGCGAGACGGCCGAGCTCTATCGAGTTCTGGACATGGCACTCTCGACGCGCGGCGTGCCAAGGCCGAGCGGAACGCCACCGCTCACCCACGCACGCGCTCTGCAATTGCTCGGGCATCCCGTCGCAGAGGCGACGCTACGCCTGACGGAGCGCTACCTGCGCGCCCGCTTCGGTCATGAGGCTTTCACGCCCGACGAACGGCGGGATTTTCTGCGCGAAGCTCGCGAGCTGGCGAGGCCGCCGCGGGAGCAGCAGCTCACGCCCGCGGCTTGAGGACGAGCCGCGCGGCGCCGAGCTCGCGCGATTCCGATGAACCGAAGAGCGCCGTTTCGCTGGGACGCGCTTCGGCGCCGTCGAACTCCAGATCCGCTTCGCCCTGCTCGATCCAGGCGACGATGAGCGGCGACGGCCCCGCGGCCTCGCCGACACGCAGCACGTCGACGGCTACTCCGCGCGAAAGCTCTTCGGTCGTGACCGAGCGCTGCGCCGAAGCCAACGGCTTCTGGCGGGCGCCTGGCAACATACCGGCAGGCACGCTGTCGGGCGCATAGGACTGCACGACCAGGCGGTAGCGCCCGGCCGCACCGAGCGACGCTTTGTCGGCTGAAACCTCGGCGCGAACGCGGTCCAGATGACCCAGCCCAATCGTGGTGGCCGCGACGAGCGCCATCCACGAAGCACCGACGGCAGCAGAGGACGCCACGACCGTTGCAGCGCGACTGACGCGGCTCGGTGCCTTGCTCGTGCTCTTGTCTGCCATGAGTCTCTCCAATGCTTACGTGGGAGGACCTAAGCAGGTTTCATGCCATGGGCGGGAATGCGCTAACGCAGCGACTTGAAGTCATTTGGACCGCCTAAAGTCGAGACACTGGGGTCAACTCAGACCCGGCAATGAGGTCAGATGGACCCCAGAACCGGCCGGCAACCCTGCCTCGCTGTGCCCAAGACATGGCTGCAAACGCTGAGATTTTAGTTGGTTACGATCTGAGCAGCCCACGCGAGCGCATCCGAGCAACCCGGGTCTTTATCGACCGGCACGCGCGTCCGCGTGAATGGCCCCACCGCGATCGCGAGGTCAGGGCCCCGGCGCACCAGGGCAAGCGGGCCCTGGGTGTGCCTCGGCCGACACAGTTTGTCGTTGGCCGGCGACGCGGCGGCGGGCGCCAGCTTGGGTTGATCCGCGCCGCGTTCCGTTAATGGGGCCGAGCGAACCAAAGCCAAAAAAGCACGCTTGGATGCCGCTTCCGAATCGAAGCGCAGATGCCAGGCGACTGCCCAGCGCTGACGCGCCTCGTCGCTGAACACGCTAATGCGGTCTCCACCCCAACCCGACGCCGCCTCGGCCGCGGTCTTGGCCGGAAGCCACTCCTCGAGGAGCACGCGCAGCGTCTGCTCGCCCATCACGTCGTGGAAGCGCTCCTGCAGTGCGGGAGCGTGCGCAGGCGCGACGGGCAGTGGTACGACCAGTGGCACTTCGTGGGCCAGGAACTTTTCGGGGTGCAGCAGCTGCTCGGTGCTGATCGGAGGCGATTTCCAGGCCTCGTCGACCGTTGCGAAGCCGCCGCGGCGCCGAAGGGCGTTCGTGAATGCGAGCCCGTCCACGTACGGCGCGAGCAGAGAGCGCACCAAAATCGGGGGCGCCGTGAGCGCTGCCGCTCCGAGCACGCTTTGCGTGCGCATCAGGCTGTCGGGCACATCTAGCGCGGTGATGCCGCGGGGCTTGAGCATCGCGTCGAGCATCGCGCTCGTCGCGTCACCTTCGGCAAGTGCATGGACCGCCGCCTGGCTGTCACCCTGATCTGGCTGCCAGTCGGTCACGTGGGTCAGGTCGTAGTGCTGGTCTTGAAGCGCGTGCACCAGCTCGTGCCAAAGTGTCACGTCGGCTTCTTCTCCGGACAAGTCGCCGCCGACGAAGAAGGTCTTCTGCTTCGGGTCGTAGAACCCCAGCAGCTCGGAGGTCATGAGCCCAATGACGGTCGAGCGGTAGTTGAAGTCAGCGTCCACGGCGCCCAAGCCATAGAGGAGAGCTTCAGTCGCCTCGAGCACGTCTTTCGGCGTTTCTTCGTCCAGCTGCTGGCTGAGGTAGCGCTCGATTTCTGTCCGCGAGATCAGTCGCCCGCGGACTTCTGTCCTGGCCGAAAGTCCGCGCACTGCGGAAACGTATCGGAGCGCCTCTCCGAGCTTTTGTTGCAGGGCACGCTCGCGAGCATTCGGCGCAGCACCGGCTTGGGGCAGGGGCGCGGGTTCGACGGCAGCCCCACGACTCCCGGGCTCTGGGTTTGCGGGTGCTGGGCTTGCGGGGGCGGCGTTTGCGGGCGCTGGCGCGGTAACTGGCGCACAGCTGACGATGCTGGCTGCAAGCGTGAGCGCGGTCGCCCAACGCAGCGGGCTCATCCGGCGACGGCAGCGCGCATTTGTTTCATCGCGGCGCCGCGATCCTTCTGTCCGAAGATGGCGCTGCCGGCGACGAGCACGTCTGCGCCAGCTTGTGTCACCTGAGGCGTCGTCTCTGGCCCAATGCCGCCGTCGATCTCGAGGTCGATGTTTCGGCCGGTAGCGTCGATCATCTGCCGTAAGGCTTTTACCTTGGGGAGGACCAGCGGCAGGAAGCTTTGCCCGCCAAAACCCGGGTTTACGCTCATGACCAACACCAAGTCGATGTCGCCCATCACGTAGCGGATGGTATCTTCCGGTGTGTGCGGATTGAGCACCACCCCGGCACGTTTTCCGAGGGCGCGGATCGACTGCAGGGTGCGCTGGAGGTGGGGCGACGCCTCGACGTGGACGCTAATGATGTCCGCGCCAGCATTGGCGAAATCGGCGACGTAGCGTTCCGGCTCGACGATCATCAGATGGCAGTCGACGATGGCCTTGGTCGCGGCCCGCACCGCTTTGACGACGGGCGGACCGAGCGTGATGTTGGGCACGAAGCGCCCATCCATGACGTCCACGTGGATGTACTCGGCTCCGAGCGCCTCGACTTCGCGCACCTCGTCGGCCAGCCGTCCTAGGTCCGCGCTCAAAATCGACGGCGCGAGGCGGACCGGTTGTCTCGTTTTCATAACGTGACGAGTTCTACGCCACTTCCCATCCTGAGTCGAAAATCACATGTTACTCTAGGAATCTCCAGTCGGAGCTGCTCGCTACAGTCCCATGATTACGCGCCCGCTCGGTAAGCAAGACTACGATCACATCGTCCAGATCATCGATCGCTGGTGGGGCGGTCCGACGACAGCGCTCGCCCACCCGATCTTCTTCTACGAGCTCGGTGCCATGGCGCGAGTCGTCGAGCACGACGGCATTCTCGTCGGCTTCCTGCTCGGCTTCGTTGCACCCGGCCCGCCCAAGACCGGCTACGTACACCTCGTCGGCATTCACCCGGACTATCGCCGCCGCGGCGTCGGTAAAGTACTCTACCAGACGTTCGAAGAAGACGCGCGCGCAGCAGGTTGCACGCGCCTCAAAGCCATCACGACGACCGGCAACGAAGGTTCGATCGCTTTCCACCGCGCTACGGGTTGGAGCGTTTCGAACATCGAGGACTACGCTGGTCCCGCACGTCCACGTGTGGTCTTCCACAAGACGCTGTGAGCCCCGGCGGCGCTACCATCGCGGCCGCAAGGCAGGGGAGGGAAGCGCTGGCGACGGCGCTTTTGTCGCTGCAAACAGCTGGGTTGCCGGACGAGCTGGTCGATGCAGCGGTCGAAGCCACCGCCGCTGCGTCGAGCGCGCTCTACAACGCCGAGGCGCAATCTCCGACGGAAGAAGCGAGCGCCAGCTTCGTGCACAGCGCTACCGAGTCGCTGCAGCGCGCGATGGACGAGGTGAATCGGCTGCGCCGGCAGCATCACGATCTCGAGGTCGCGGCGACGTCCATTGCGCGCACGCTCGCTCTGCTCTATCCGGTGCTGCAGCATTCGTTGCGGCAACGCCGGGCGCGCCTACCTGCGGGGGGCCTTTCGGACTCGGACGCTCGCGAGTTGCGGACGATGGCCGGCTTTCCGCGCGCGCCGACGCCGACGGGTCGCTTCCAACGGCCAAGCGGCTTCGAAGGCCACGACCGGCGGAAACACGACTCGCGCGTGTTCATCGAGGTCGAGATCGGCCTCAGCTCGGAGTCGCACATCTACACCGGGCTTTCGCTCGATGTCTCGACGGGGGGCGTGTTCGTGGCGACGTACGAGCCGGCCTCGCCCGGAACGTCGGTGTCACTCTATTTCGTTCTTCCCGACGGCCACGTGGTCAACGCGGATGGTGTCGTGCGTTGGACGCGCGCCGCTACCAGCGATGCTCCTCCTGGGATGGGCGTCGCATTCGTGCACATTTCCAGCGAGTCCATCGCGCATATCGCCGCCTTTTGCGCGAGCCGGCCGCCGCTCTACTTCGACGATTGAGGCCTTCCGTAGTAGTGGTGGTAGGCGATGAGTAGCGACTCTGCCATCGGCCCCTCCGAGCTCCGCAACATCGGGCTCTTCGGAGCGCTCAGCGACGACGTGCTCGAGCACCTGTCCACGATGCTCACGGTCGAAATGCCGCCCGCGGGCTCCACCTTGTTTCGCGAGGGTGAGGATGCGAACGCCATGTACGTCGTCATCAGCGGCGAGGTGGAGGTGTTGAAGAAGAGCAAGCGCAACGTCGAAGCGCGCGTCGCGGTGCTCGGGCCAGGCGATTGGTTCGGCGAGATGAGCATCGTCGACATCCAGCCGCGCTCCGCCACGGTGCGCGCGCTCGCACCGAGCCGCCTGCTGCGCGTTTCATCGGCCGATCTGGACGCGCTGTATCGGCATGATTTGCGCAGCTACGCCATCATCATCCTGAACCTCGCGCGCGAGCTGAGCCGCCGCCTGCGCGTGGCCGACGGCATTTTGGCCGACCTGATCTCGAACGTGATGGACCAGTACCTGACGCGCCCCGCCGCGGGCTGAGTCAGGGCGCGCCGCCGAAACCGGCGCCGGCGCTGCCGTCAGGTGCAGCGCCGCCCGAGCTCTCTCCGCCGAGCGGAGCCGAGCTTTCGCCCGCAGCGCCACCGGGCATTTCGCCGGGAGTAGTGCCGCCCGCCGAGAAGGTGCCGCCTCCCGAGAGACCGCCAGTCGCGAAGCTGCCGCCCGAGGACGACGGCAGCGAGCCGGCGGTATTTTGGGCGCCCGCGCCGCTGTCCGGACCGGTCGACTTCGTGCCGCCGCCGATGGCGGGCGAGCTGGGATCGTGGGCGTCGGCCGATCCACCTCCGAAGGGTAGGTCAGGCTGAGGATTGAGGTTGCACGCGCCCGGCACCGCAAAAGCGGCTACCGCAAAGCAACGGCGGAGCGAGCGCGAGAGCATCCGGAAAGCTATGTTGCATGCGCCACGCCAGGATCCGAAACGCGACGCCGAACCGGCTTTTTCTTTAGGCCAACGGCGCGCGTGCGAGCAAGGGCGTCAACCGCGCATGGCACATGTTGGCACAATCCGCGATCGGTTGATCCGGACGCTGGACCGAATGACCCGTCATTTGACGGCAGGTGCGCCGCCGGCGCCGCCGTTGGTTTCGCCGCCGGCGCCGCCCTCGGTATCGGCCGCACCGCCTGCGCCACCCTGACTCCCACCGCCGGGCTCATCGCTCTGTCCTCCTCCTCCAGGGGACGCGATGACTCCGCTGCCTCCCTGGCCCAAATCGAGCGAACCCGCCGTCGAATTGCTACCGCCGCTGTTCGTGGCAGCGCCACCGCTACTCATCGCCGTGCCGGCGGCGCTACCGCTGACCGCACCCGGCAAATCAGGCTGCGGATTTAGGCTGCAAGCGAACGCGAGCGCACCACTCGCGAGCCATGCCCAAGAACGTGCGCTCAGCAACACGCGCTCATTATAGCAACAGTCGCGCCACGCAGCACTCGGCTCGGGCTAACGAGTTTGACGGCGGCCTCGGGCGCGGGCCAGCACCCCGAGCGCCGGGTGGATGTCTGGCGGAGACTGGCGCAGTCCGGCGGCAACCTTGGCGAGCTCTTGACTCAGAGCGTCAGCCGCGCGCGCTACCTCGTCGGCGTTGGTCTCGAAGATGTCACTCCACATCGACTCGAGGCCGCCCGCGCCGCGCGTCGCGCGCTCGAAAGCCGGTCCCATTGCAAGGCGCGCGTTTTCACCCTCGGCCATAGCGTAAAGGCCGCTTGCTATGAGCTGGGGCAGGTGGCTCGTGATGGCCACCGCACGATCGTGGACCTCGGGCGAAAGCTCGACGACATGGGCGCCGGTCAGCCGGATCATCTCCATGACTGCCGTGCGCGCGCCGAGCTCCGAGTGCTCGGGACAGACGATCCAGGTGCGCCCCTCGAACAGGTCGCCGCGTGCATTCTCGATGCCACCGTCGGGAAGGCCGGCCATGGGGTGGCCTGGAACGAAGCTGGCGCCGCGCGGGTGATCGCCCGCCGCATGCGCGATTTCGCGCTTCGTCGAGCCGCAGTCAGTGACGACACGCGCGTGGCTCAAGCTCCAGGGCAAGAGACGCACGATGGTGCCGACCGGTACCGCGAGCACCGTGAGGTCGGCTTTTTCGAGCGCTTGCTGCATTGCCTCCGCTTCTTCGAGCGGTAAGAGCTCGTCGGCGGCGTGCTTGGCCTCGGCGCGCGCGAGCACCGGGGCGCGGTCGATGGCGGTGACGTGAATGCCGCCGCTTCGCCGCAACGCCAACGCCAACGAGCCGCCGATGAGGCCGAAACCGACGATCGCGATGCGTCTCATCCGCGGATGGCCTGGCCGATGGCCCGCAGCTTTTCGGCGAGCCGCACGGCATCGTTCCAGCTCAAGGTGGCTGGTACGCGCGGTGTCTCGCCGGCTCGGCCGATGAAAGTTCGGAGGATGACGCCGTCGGCGCCGGCTGCGATCGCGGCGCACGCCACCGACTCCACGTAGCGAGCGCGCTGCGCAATGGAGGGCGCGTCGACCACGATCGGTAGGTGCGTACGTTGCTTGGCGCGTGCAATCGCGGCAATTTCCAGCGTTCGGGCGCCGTTCGGGTACTCGCCGCCCGCTTCGAGCAAGACGATCGCGCTGTCTCCGCGGGCGAGCTCGCGCTCCGCAGCGCCGATCCAGGCGTTGGCGCCCCAGCTCGGGCCGCGCTCGACGAAATGCACGGCAAAGCGTTGGTCGGTGGGTTGGGGATGCACCGACAGGCATACCAGCGCACCGATGGTGTCCACCGCACGCGGCGAACGCGTGATAGCGGCATCGAAAGGCCGCCCGGCCCGCACCTCATACGCGAGATCTTTCGACGCGGGCGGCGGCTCACTGCCACCAGACGCCGAGGCGACGGCGTTGCCCGGCCCCACTGCTTCGATCGCGATCCAGGGCTTGTCTCCGCCGATGCTGCCCCAAGGTCCTTCTAAGACCGTGGATTGCTGGCGGAAGCGCCGCGAGGCGAGGCGAAACGGCTCGCTAACGCGCACGACCTGTGAAACCCCCGGAAACTCGCTGACGACCGAGACGTCGTTGCCGCTGAGGTCGCCGACGACGCCGAGAATGGTCGTCGTGTTGCCACTCGAGCGATGCACGTCGAAGCCGGCGTTCACTAAGAACGAAATCACGCTCTCCACAGCCTGCTCGGTCGCGTCCGGCTCCATCACGACGATCATGGGGAAAAAGACCGTACCAGAGCTTTTGGCACTTGGCGGGGTCGGATCGTGGGGGGCCGTGTTATCTTTCGGGTCTTACGGGCCGGACGGGCCGCTTTCGCCCATGCAATCCCAATCCTCCGGAGACCCGCTGGTCGGCACGACCGTGGCGGGACGCTACAAGGTCATCAAGCTGCTCGGGGAAGGAGGCATGGGTCAGGTGTATCTGGCCGAGCATTTCGCCATCGAAAAGCGGGTGGCGCTCAAGGTGCTGCGAGCCGAATACGCCCACAAGGGTGACATCGTCACGCGCTTCCAGCAGGAGGCCATCAGTGCCTCGCGCATCAAGCACCCCAACGTGCTCGACGTGTTCGACTTCGGCCAGCTCGAGAATGGCTGCTTCTACCTGGCCATGGAGTTTCTGGAAGGAAACGACTTGGCGGACGAGCTGCAGCGTTCGCGCGTGCTCACACCACCGCGCGCCCTGCCGGTCGCGATGCAGATTTGCCGGGCGCTGGCGGCCGCGCACGCCAAGGGCGTCGTGCACCGCGACATGAAGCCGGAGAACGTGTTCTTGCAGCGCACGGCGGACGGCGAAGAGATCGTCAAAATCGTCGATTTCGGCATCGCCCAGCTCAAACCCACGAATGAAGAGGCGGAGGCCCAGTCCGCGTCGAAGGCCCGCCGGCTCACCCGCACGGGCATGATTTTCGGCACGCCCGAGTACATGGCGCCCGAGCAAGCCAGCGGTAAGCACGCCGACCTGCGCTGCGATATCTACGCAGTGGGCATCATCTTGTTCGAGCTGTTCACCGGTGGCGTGCCGTTCACCGGAGAGACTTTTCTGGGCGTGCTCGCGAAGCACCTGAACGAGCTGCCCCCCCCGATGCGCGCCGTGTATCCGGATCTGCAGATTTCGCAGGAGCTCGAGGGCGTGGTGCAACGCGCGCTCGCCAAAGATCCGAGCTACCGCTTCCAGACGATGAACGAGCTCGCGGCCGCGCTGGCCGCCACGCCCGAAGGCCAATATGCCGGCCTTCGGGGTCCGTATAGCCAGGTGGCCGCCGATGGGCGCGCCTCGGCCTTGCCAGCCGGCGCAGCGCCGACTCCCACCGCGCAGCAGTTCATGAGCGGTGCCGGCGGCAACACCGGCGCGCCCGGTACGCCCACGCCCCAAACTGCGCAGAGCCCGCAATTCACGGATGCGGCGCGAGCCGCCGTCACGATGCCGCGACAAGACACCGCGGCCGAACGCGCCGAAACGCAACTCGGTGGAGAAGCGGCGACACGCCCGCCAACCAAGTCGAGCAGCAGCGGGGCAATTGTCGCGGCGTTGCTCGGTGTGCTCGTGATCGGCGGCGGCGCTGCCGCGTTCTTTTTGCGCCCGCACGGCGAGCCGCCTGTCGAGCCAACCTCGCAGGCCAAGCCGGCCGAGCCCCTGCCGCCTCCGCCCGTTGCCCCCGAGCCGGCGCCAACTCCTTCTGTCGCAGTCGTAACGCCTCCGCCGACGCCGTCGGTGGCCACACCCGCTGGCGTCAAGCTCGAGGTCATCACGGATCCGCCGGGAGCCACGCTGATGAAGAATGGCTTCCAGGTGTGCGATGCAACGCCTTGCGAAGTCACGGCCGGCGTCAACGAAACGCTGGAGCTTGCCGGCGAAAAAGGCCCGCTCAAAGGCAAGGCCAAGGTGCTCGCGCAAAAGGACCAGAAGGTCACCATCAAGCTGGCGGCGCCCGTCGCTGCGCCGCCCAAGCAGCGCATGTGCGAGGTCGAGGTAGACGGCCTCAAGATCTTGCGGCCCTGCCCGTGAAATCGCTCGACATCGGCGTGGTGGGCGCCGGTTTCGCGGGCACTGCGGCGTCGTTGTTTTTGGCCGAGCGTGGCCACCGCGTCCGGCTCTACGAAGAAGCCGAGCGCCCCGCACCGGTCGGCGCCGGCATCCTGATGCAGCCCACGGGGCTCAGCGTGCTGGCAGACTTGGGCCTGCTTCGAGGCGCGCTCGAACGCGGCAGTCGCATCGACGCGTTGGTGTGCAAGACGCCTACTGGCCGCGCGGTGCTCGATCTCGCGTACCGTGATTTGGAGGCCGGCTGGTTCGGCCTCGGCATGCACCGTGGCGCGCTATTCGAGCTGTTGCACAGCCAGCTGGGCGCGCGCGGAGTCGAGCTCGTGACGGGTGCTTCGGTGAGGGCGTCGCGCCTGACGACTCGCGGAATTCGGCCGATTTTGGCCGATGGTGGGGAGCCCGGCGAGCACGAGCTGCTGGTCGTCGCCGATGGTGCACGTTCGGCGCTGCGGCGCGCGGTGCCGGGCGCCGCAGCGACTCCGTACCCGTGGGGCGCCCTGTGGTTCGTGGCGCGCGACCCGCGCGGCGTGTTTCCGGCCGCGCTCGAGCAGGTCGCGGACGGCACCACGACGCTGCTCGGCTTTCTGCCGTGCGGCTTGGGTCCGCGCAGCGCGAGCGAGGTCCCGCTCGTTAGCCTATTTTGGAGCGTGCCTGTGCGCGACTTGAGCAAGCCGCTCGATCTGCCGCGCTGGAAGGAGCGCGTGCTTTCGCTGGACGCGCGCGCCGAGGAGGTGCTGTCGCAGATAGAGGATGCCGCGCAGCTGCTCCCAGCCAGCTACTTCGACGTGCACCTGCCGCGCTTCGATGCGCCGCGCATGGCTTTCATCGGCGACGCCGCGCACGCTACCAGCCCGCAGCTCGGGCAAGGTACGAACTTGGCGCTCGAAGACGCGCGCGTGCTCGCCGCCTGTGTTTCGGCAAGTCGCGATTTGCCGAGCTGCCTCGCCAGATTTAGCCGAGCGCGCCGGGCGCACGTCCGCTTTTACCAACGCGCTTCGTGGGGCCTGACGCCGTTCTTTCAGTCGGATTGGCAGGGGCTGTCCGTGCTGCGCGACCTCGCCATGGGGTCACTTTGCAGCTTTGGCCCCAGCCGCCGGCTCATGCTCCAGACGCTCGCCGGAGTGCGGTCTGGTTTCATGGTCGGGAGGCTGCCGGTCGGGCCGATTCGCGCCCGGCTGAGCCGAAATCAGCCGTAATTGTGTTAGCGTCGCGGCCGCTACAAGGAGCCCGCATGCAACGCCGACCTCTGCTCAGCCTGCTCGTCGCTTTCGCCCTGGCCGCCACCAGCTCGGCCTGCAAAAAGAAAGACGACGCCACGGGCGGTTCTGGTGGCAAGGCGGAGTCGAGCGAGATCGTGATCGGTCACTACGCGTCCATGACAGGTGCGACCGCGCATTTCGGCCAGGACACCGACAAGGCTGCGCGCCTCGCTGCCGAGCAGCTCAACGCCGCCGGCGGGGTCTTAGGGAAGAAGCTCCGCATCGTCACGCTGGACACGCGCGGAGACGGCGCCGAGGCGGCCAACGCCGTCACGCGCCTGATCGACGTGGAGAAGGCGACTGCGATCTTGGGCGAGGTCGCATCGAGCCTGTCGTTGCAAGGCGGCCCGATCGCGCAGCGCCGCAAAATCCCCATGGTTTCGCCGTCCTCGACCAATCCGAAGGTGACGCAAATCGGCGATTACATCTTCCGCGTCTGCTTCATCGATCCTTTCCAGGGCAAGGTGATGGCGACGTTCGCGCGGCAAACCTTGAAGCTCGACAAGGTCGCGATCTTGAAAGACGTGAAGAACGACTATTCGATCGGCCTGGCAGACGCGTTCCAAAAGGCGTTCACTGCGTCGGGCGGTACCATCGCGGTCGAGCAGTCGTACGCCGCCGGCGACACCGACTTCAGCGCGCAGCTCACGGCCATCAAGAGCTCGGGCGCGCAGGCCATCTGGGTGCCCGGCTACTATGCCGAGGTGGGCGCCATCGCGCGCACGGCCGCGCGCCTGGGCGTGAAGGTGCCACTACTCGGTGGTGACGGCTGGGACGCGCCAGAGCTATTCACGATCGGCGGAGATGCCTTGAACGGCTCTTATTTCTCCAATCATTTCGCGCCCGACCAGGCCTCGCCCCAGGCGCAAAAGTTCGTCGCGGACTTCAAGGCCAAATACGGCCAGGAGCCGACCGGCCTCGGTGCGCTCGGCTATGACGGCGTGATGGTAATCGCGGATGCCATCAAGCGCGCCGGCAAGGTCGACCCGGCTGCCATCCGCGACGCGCTTGCCTCGACCAAGAATTACGACGCCGTTACCGGCAAGATCACGATGGACAAGGATCGCAATCCCGAGAAGAGCGTGGTCGTGCTCAAGATCGACGCCGGCAAGGCCAAGTACGAGGCATTGGTAAATCCGTGAGCGTGTCCGCGCCGTGAGCACGCTCCTCCAGCAAATCCTGAACGGCCTGTCACTGGGCTCGATCTACGCCTTGATCGCGCTCGGTTACACGATGGTGTACGGCATTTTGAAGCTGATCAACTTCGCGCACGGCGAGGTGTTCATGATCGGTGCCTACGCCGGGTACTACGGCGCCATCGGGCTCGGGGTCGAGCGCTACGGTGCGGCGGGCTTGCCGCTGTATCTGGCCGTTTTGGTGCTGGTTTTCGCGATGGCGGTGGCGGCGCTGCTCGGCGTCGGCATCGAGTTCTTCGCCTACCGGCCGGTGCGCTCGGCGCCACGCCTCACGCCGTTGATCACCGCGATTGGCGTCAGCTTATTTCTGCAAAACGCGGCCATGTTGGTGTTCTCACCCAACCCGCGCCCGTATCCGCCGATCTTGCGCGAGGTGCGGTTCGAGCTGGGCGGGGTGATCGTCACCAACGTGAAGCTGACGATCTTCGTCGTCGCGATTGCGCTGATGATCGGTCTCAACTGGTTCATTCAGCGTACCTGGACCGGTAAGGCCATGCGCGCCGTGTCGACGAACCTCGACGCGGCGCGTTTGATGGGTGTCGACACCAATCGCATCATCCGCGCCACCTTCGCGGTTGGCTCCGCGCTGGCTGCCGCTGGCGGCATCCTGTTCGGGCTCGACCAGATCACCATCAACCCGCTGATGGGCGTGCTGACCGGGCTCAAGGCCTTCGTGGCCGCAGTTTTGGGCGGAATCGGCAATATTCGGGGGGCCGTGCTGGGCGGCATCCTCATCGGCCTGGCCGAGCAGCTGACGGCCGGCTACCTGTCACCGGACTACCGCGACGCCATCACTTTCGTGATCTTGATCTTCGTCCTGATTCTGCGTCCCGAGGGTTTGCTCGGCGTGGTTCGACCGGAGAAGGTGTGATGGCCCTGGCGCGTCGCTTCGCGGTTGCTTTCGCGGTGGGGCTGGTGCTCTACGGCATCGGTGCCTGGCTGCAAGACGGCCTCATCGAGTACGTGCAGCGCATCGTGCTCCTGGCTGGCATCAACGTGATCTTGGCGGTGGGGCTCAACCTCATCAACGGCACAACGGGCCAATTCTCCATCGGTCATGCCGGCTTCATGGCGGTGGGCGCCTATGGCGCGGCGTTCTTCGGGGTGAAGCTCGCTCCCATCTTGCAGCGGTTGTTGGGTGTCGCCGCCGTAGCCGACGCTTTGGCGTTCAACATCGCCCTGCTCATCGGAGCGGTGCTGGCTGGGATCGCAGGGCTCTTGGTGGGCGCGCCAAGCTTGCGACTGCGCGGTGACTACCTGGCCGTGGTGACCCTGGGATTTGGCGAAATCATTAGGATTTCTTTCAATAACGCCAAGTTCCTGGGCGCCGCCACCGGCTATTTTGGTGACAGTCCTGCCGGGCTGCCCGCGTACACCAGCTTCTTCTGGGTTTACGCCTGGGCGATCGCGATCGTGATTCTGATTCGCAACCTGACGTTCTCGCAGACGGGACGCTCTTTGGCCGCAATCCGCGAGGACGAGATCGCGGCCGAGGCGATGGCGACGCCGACCACCCGGCTCAAGGTCTTGGCCTTTTCGCTGAGCGCGGCCAGCGCCGGTATCGCGGGCGGTCTGTTCGCTTATATGCAGTCGGGTATTCGCCCCGAAGACTTCCGCTTCGACAAGTCGATCGACATGATCGTGATGATCATCATCGGCGGCCTGGGCTCGATTTCGGGCGCGGTGGTGGGCGGCATCTTCGTGGCGGTCACGTTGGAGCTGATGCGCGACTTTCAGCAGTACCGGCTGGTGCTGTACGCGCTCTTGCTCATCATCATCATGTTGGTGCGGCCAGAGGGGCTCCTCGGCTCGCGCGAGCTGGGCGACGTGATTCGCGCGCGCCTCGGCCGTGCCAAGGCGCCGGAGGCAGCCAAATGAGCCTGCTTTCGCTGCAAAAGGTCGACAAGATCTTCGGCGGCCTGCGCGCCCTCAAAGAAGTGTCGTTCGAGGTGCCCCAAGGCTCCATCTTCGGGCTCATTGGTCCGAACGGGGCTGGCAAAACCACGCTGTTCAACGTGATCACCGGTGTGTACACGCCGGACGGCGGTTCGATTCACTTCGAGGGTCAGTCGATTGGCGGCGAGCCGCCCGCGCGCGTCGCGCACCGCGGCATCGCACGTACGTTTCAAAACATTCGCTTGTTTCGCGCGATGACGGTCGAAGCGAACGTGATGGTGGCGGGTCATCACCTGCACCAATCCAGCGTGCTCGGCGCCATGCTCCGCACGCGCGCCCAGGCAGAAGACGAAGCGCGGCTGCAAAAGCGCGCCCGCGAGCTACTGGACGTGATGGGCCTCGGCAAGCACGCCAGCGATGTTGCGGGCTCACTGCCTTACGGCTCGCAGCGCCGGCTCGAGATTGCGCGCGCGCTGATGCTAAACCCCAAGCTGCTATTGCTCGACGAGCCTGCGGCCGGCATGAACAGCCAGGAAGCGGCCGAGCTGGAGCGGCAGATCCGCTTCTTGCGCGATGAAATGGGGCTCACGGTGGTGTTGGTGGAGCACAACATGGCGGTGGTGATGAGCGTGTGCGAGTCCGTGCACGTAGTCGACCACGGTGAAACGATCGCGCACGGCACGCCCGAGCACGTCAAGCAGCACCCGGCGGTGCTCGCGGCTTACCTCGGCAAATCGACGGAAGACGTGGCATGAGCGAGCTGGCGCTCAGCGTTCGAGATCTGCGCGTGAGTTATGGCGGCATCGCGGCCGTAAAGGGCATTTCGCTCGAGGTGGCGCGCGGAGAGATCGTGACCTTGATTGGCGCCAACGGCGCCGGCAAGACGAGCACGCTCAAGTCGGTCGTCGGCCTGGTGCCGGCGCGCAGCGGGGAGATCACGCTGTTCGGTGAGAGCTTGCGCGGCGTGCCTACGCACAAGATCGTTGGGCGCGGCGTGGCGCTCGTGCCCGAAGGACGAGCCATCTTCGGCAACCTCACGGTCGCCGAGAACCTCGAGCTGGGCGCCTTCTTGAAGCGTGAGCCGCTGGAGCGCGCTCAGCGTCTCGAGCGCGTTTTGAGGCTATTTCCGCGGCTCTCGGAGCGCATGGCGCAAGAGGCCGGCACGCTTTCGGGAGGCGAGCAGCAGATGCTCGCCATCGGTCGCGCGCTGATGAGCGACCCGAAGCTGCTGCTGCTCGACGAGCCCAGCCTGGGCCTGGCGCCGAAGCTGGTGGAGCAGATCTTCGAAGCGATCGTGGAGATCGCGCGTGGCGGTCTTACGATTTTGCTCGTGGAGCAAAATACCCGACTGGCCCTGGAGACCGCCGCTCGCGCTTACGTGCTCGTCACGGGCGAGCTGGTGCTTTCGGGTCCGTGTGCCGAGCTGCGCGAGGACTCGCGCATCAAGGGCGCGTACCTGGGTGAGAACGTGTCGGCCTGATGGCGCGAGCCGAGCGCGCAGCGCTGTCTCCGCACGTCACCTTTCGGGGCAACCTGCGCTCGACGCGGCATGGTTGGTTGCGTCTCACGCCCGCCTACTCGGTGGCGTTGGTGCGCGAGCTACTCGCGGCCCGTAGTTTGCCGAATCTGCCGGTTTTGGACCCATTTTGCGGCACCGGCACCACCCTAACGGCGTGCGCCGAGCAAGGCATCGCCGGCGTTACGGTCGACATCAATCCCTTCTTGCGCTGGCTGACAGAAGTGAAGAGCCGCTCCTACACGCCTGCTGACTGCACGAAAGCGCGCGCGCTCGTTACGACTATGGCTCGCGCGGCCGAGCGCGGCGAGGGCAGCGGCTGGGTGCCGTCGTTGCACCGAATCGAGAAGTGGTGGGACGAGGCGACGCTCGCGGCGTTGTCGCGCGCTTTCGCGGAGCTCGCTGGCAAGCGCGGCAAGGCTAGAGACCTGGCGGCGTTGGCGTTTTGTCGAGCTCTCGTTGACGCGGGCAACGTGACCTTTGCGCACCAGTCCATGTCGTTTCGCAAGCGTGAGGCAGCGCCCGCCGTCAGCAGCCTGTTGCGAGAAGCCGTGGACGGCTTGTGCGCCGCCGCGGCGGAGCCCCTCGCGCCATCGGCGCGCACGGTGCTGCTGGGCGACTCGCGGCGCCTAACCGACATTTTGCCGGCAAAGTCCGTCGGTTCTGTCGTCACGTCGCCGCCGTACGTCAACCGGATGAGCTACATCCGCGAGCTGCGGCCGTACATGTACTGGCTCGGTTTTCTGGAGGATGGGCGGCAAGCCGGCGAGCTGGATTGGCGCGCGATCGGTGGCACCTGGGGCGTGGCTACGAGCAAGCTCAACCGTTGGCAGCCGGCGTCGCAGCTCGAGCTCCCGCGGTTGCGGCCGCTGCTGACGCGCATCCATCGCGAAAGCCCGCTCCTAGCTCGTTACGTGGAGCGCTACTTCGTCGACATGGATGAGCATGTGCGGGGGCTATCGCGCGTGCTCGCTCGGGGCGGTCACGCTCACTACGTCGTCGGCAACTCCAAGTTCTTCGACGTCGTCGTGCCGGCCGAAAAGCTGTTCGCGGATTTGTTCGAGCGGCACGGTTTCGAGCGCGCGCGTGTGCGCGTACTGCGACGCCGCACCAGCAAGAAACAGCTGTTCGAGTACCTGGTGAGCGCGGCCCGCTAGGGTCCTGAGTTAGAAATTCCTTCGGAATTCCTGACCGCTGCTGCGCGGCGCTCGCCGCTTGCGTGGCGAGACACTAGGCGGCTTCGAGCACGCCGAACGCGGCGATTCCAGCCTTGCGTAGCTCGCGTCGCAGCTCGTCAGCGCGCGTGGCCGGCACGGCCAGCAGCGCCGCGAGAAGCTCGGCACCGAATCGGTCGAGGGTGGTGGTGCCGCAGGCGGCGAAGTCCTGAGAGGAGCCGTGCAGCACGGCGGACCACGCGCCGCACAAGTCGCGGTACTTCTGCGAGTAGCGCCCGTGGCCGTCGAGGTAGCCCCGGCTCTGCAGCGTGAGCTGTACGTCTTTGGCCAAGGCGTCGCCCGGCAGCGTTTCGAGTCGGAGCAGCTTGGGCACCAAAGCAGCCGAGCGGCTCGCGCCCTGCGCCATCAACGCGGCGGTGAGCGCGCTTTCGAAATGCGCGAAGGCAGGTGCGAGCCCTGCCTCTAGCGGGACTTCGACCACGATCGGCGCGTCTTCGACGGGCGCGTCTTCGAGGGCGACGGGCGCCTGTTCTGCGGCGGGTGCGTGCACCGCGACGCTCAGGGCACCATCCGAAAGCTCGAGCTCGACCGGGCCGTCCACATAGCCTTCGTCGTCGTCGAACCACAGCACGAACGGTTCCGCCACGACTGGTGCGAACGTCGGCGGGGTGAGCACAGGAGCTTCGAACAGCGGAGGCTCGAAGGTCGCTGGACCCGTCAGGCTTTCGCAAACCCAAAAGCCTCCGCCCGAGATTTCGGCGTTGTCGTTGGGGAACTCGGACGCAAGCGACGTGCAGCCCACGTCGACAGGGCTAGTCCTATCCCCTTGTTTAGGCCAAAAAAGGCGCCAAAAGCGGCTTACGCTTATTTAGCCGCGATTGGGACGCTGCCGGCGTTTTCGGGCGTAACGCCGCCGTCCGGCACGCTGGCGCCGTGAGCGACCAGGATGAAGTTCGTGATAGCCCAGTACTCTTCGGGCTTGAGCGTGCCGGCACGGCTCTTGGGTAGCGGCATCTTCGTGCTCACGTAGTTGAACAAGTCCTGCGCGGTGCGGAACGGGTCGCGCGAGGGAGCGCCGGGCGGGCGATTCGAGTCTTGAGCTTGCTGGGCAGCGTTGTTGCTGAGCGCGGGACTCGTCGAGAGCGACTTGTCGCGGGGATACTCGGGCAGCGCCGTCGCGCCGATGATGGCGGGCGCGTTGGCCATGCCCTCGCCGCGCTTGCCGTGGCAGCCGGCGCATTCTTTCTCGAACAGCTCGTTGCCGGGAGCGGCCTTCTTCTGGGCATTGGCCAGGTTGGGCTCCGTGGCGCCGAGGGGCGTAGCGCTGCAGGCGCCAAGGGCGAGGGCCAAGGCGGCGACGGAAGAACCGAAGAGCACGACGAGGCGCGAGCGAATCATGCGCCGATTGATGCCATGGAACGGCCGCGCCGGTGTAGCGCTTCGGTAGCGGCTTCGGTAGCGCGCCATTGAAGTGATAAGAACCGTCAATTTGCGGCCACCGGGCCGACCGCGTCGAGCCTGACGGAAGGGTGCGCTATGGTTGAGCCGTGTCGAGCTCTGGTGCTTGGAAGATGCGAGCTTTGGCGGCCGCTGGGCTGCTCGGTGTGGCCTGTCATGGCTCTCCTCCGCCGCGTTGGGCCGAAGGGGGAGCGCCCCTGGCTCTGGGGTCCGCGCGCTGGGAACGCGAAAGCGGCGGGCCGGTCGAGCTTCGTCCTGATGGACAGGTGCTGGTCGATGGCGACCTCGTTTTCGTCATCGATCGCGTCGGTCGCGTCGTGAACGACGACTACGACCCCTTCGCGGTGCTCGAGCCCGACGGGCACCTCATCGGCGACGGGGACCTCGCGCTGGGGCGTGTCGGAACGACCAACGCGTCACCGCCCGGTGCGGTCGAAGCCTGGCTTGCCGTGATGCCGGACGGCAAGGTCACCTATTTCGACGCAGATGGCGAGCGGACCTCGGGTGGCGCCTGGCAGGGCTGCACGGGTCCGCTACTGCGTACCTGCACGCTCGTGACTCAGCTTTTGGCCGTCCAAAACTACCGCGGCGTGCGCCCGGGCGTGGGGGTGGGAATCGGCGTGGGCGTCGGCGTCGGCGTCGGCTTCTGAGCGTGCTAAATCGGGAGCGCCATGCTCGACGCTCGCTACGTTGCCGACAACTTGGATGAGGTTCGCCGCATGCTCACGCGGCGCTCGCCGGCGGCTGCCGCCTTGCTGGACGGCATTTCCAGCCTCTCGAGCAAACGCCGCGAGCTGATTGGCAAGACCGAGGGCCTGCAAGCCGAGCGCAACGCAGCCAACGACGGTATGGCCGCGCTCGCCAAGAGCGGCGACAAAGCCGCCATGGGTCAGCGCCGCGAAGAGCTCAAGGCTCTGAGCGAGCGAATCAAGGATTTGGAGAGTGAGCTTTCGGCGATCGAAGCAGAGATGCAAGATCGCCTGCTCACGATTCCGAACGTACCGCACCCGTCCGCTCCCGATGGCGAGAGCGACGAGCAGAACCCGACCGTACGCACCTGGGGCGACGCGCCGAAGTTCTCGTTCGAGCCGCAAGCGCATTGGGACATCGGCACCAAACTGGGCATTTTGGATCTGGAGCGCGCTGCCAAGCTCTCCGGGGCGCGCTTTTCGGTGCTGTGGGGCGCGGGCGCGCGCCTGGAGCGAGCGCTGATCAACTTCATGCTCGATTTGCACACCCGAGATCACGGATATACCGAGGTTTATCCGCCGTTTTTGGTGCGCGCCGAAGCGCTGCTCGGCACCGGCAATTTGCCCAAGTTCGAAGACGACTTGTTCAAGACCAAGCGCAGCGATCCCAACGACCCGAGCGCGCTCTACCTCGTGCCCACGGCCGAAGTGCCGGTCACCAACCTGCATGCCGACGAGGTGCTGGAAGCCGCGGACCTGCCACGCGCCTACTGCGCCTATACGCCCTGCTTCCGCAGCGAAGCGGGCTCGCACGGGCGCGACGTGCGCGGTTTGATTCGCCAACACCAGTTCGACAAGGTCGAGCTCGTGCGGTTTGCCACGCCCGAGACGGCGCTGGAGCAGCTCGAGCTATTGACGAGCCACGCCGAAGAGGTGCTGCGGCGCCTGGGTCTGCACTACCGCGTGGTCGAGCATTGCGCGGGCGATCTCACCTTCTCATCGACCAAGTCGTACGATCTCGAGGTGTGGTTACCGTCGCAGCGAGCTTTCCGCGAGATCTCCAGCTGCTCCACTTTCGGGGATTTTCAGGCACGTCGCGCCAAGATTCGCTACCGCCCAGAGCCGAAGGGCAAGCCGCGCTTGTTGCACACGCTCAACGGCTCGGGTCTCGCCATCGGCCGCACTTGGCTGGCGATCCTCGAGCAGTACCAGCAAGCCGACGGCAGTGTGATCATCCCGGAGCCGCTGCGCGCGTTCATGGGGACGGATCGCATCACGCCGCCGGCCAAGTAACGGCTACTTGCGGCGCTTGTTGCGCTTCTGAGCGGGCTTGCCGCGCCCCGTGGCGTCGCTACGCGGGAAGGAGCCACTCACCTTGCCGGGACGGCTGGGCTTTTCGGCGCGCGGCGTGCGGTCCTTCGACGTGTTTTGCTTTGGGCTGCGTTCGCGCTCGCTGCGCGGCTTGCCGCGACCACGGCTGCGGTCGTTGCCTACGCGGGCGTCGGTGCGCGGCTGAAAGCGCTGTTTTCCGTGCGGCCCACCGTGGGAGGTGCCCAGACGCTGCTCCCGTCGCGGCATCTCGGGCGCGTCTTTGAGCTGCTTGAGCAGCGCTTCGGGCGGGATGCGACGACCATAGGTTTGCCGGCGCAAAATCGCGACGTCTTCGATCGTCAGGAGCACGCGGTCGCCGAGCGAAATGGTGTCGCCCGAGCGCGCGCCGACGGCGGACAGCTCGTCCTCGGACAGGTTGTACTGATCCGGGCCCATCGCTTCGTACCGGATCAACACGTCGACGAACGGGGCGTCGAGGCTGACGAAGGCGCCGCTGCCGACCAGCGCGCTGACCGTGCCTTCGAAGGTCTCGCCGATGTGCTCGCGCATCAGCAGGCAGCGATACAGATCCACGACCTCGCGCTCGATTTCCATCACCGAGCGCTCGCGCGCCGAGGACAACGTGGCCGAAAGCTGCAGCGCCTCGCGCGCCGCGGGGCTGGTATCCGGCTTTTCGCCGCGCAAGATCTTCTTTACTGCGCGGTGCACCTGCACGTCGGGGTAGCGCCGGATGGGCGACGTGAAATGGACGTAGTTCTTCGATGCCAGGCCGAAGTGGCCGATGTTGTTGGTGTCGTAAGCGGCTTGCTTCAGTGAGCGAAGCAGCAGCATCTCCAGCACCTGCTTGCGCTCGTGCTTTTGGATGCGCGCGAGAAAGCGGCTCACGCCGAGAGGTTCCTTCATCTCTTCCGGATCGAACTCGACGCCAACGCGCGAGGCGACTTCGCCCAGGCGTTCCAGCTTCGTCTCGTCGGGTTGGCCGTGGATGCGGTACACGGTGGGCGCCTTGCGCGCCCCCAGCCAGAGCGCCACGGCTTCGTTCGCCAGCAGCATCAGCTCTTCGATCATCGAGTAGGCGCGCTTGACGCCCGCGTCCTGCGCGCGCCGTACCACGTCCGTCGGAGCGCCCGTTTGCGGGTCTACCAGCACGCGCGCCTCGGGCAGGTCCATGTCGAGCGCACCGCGATTCATGCGAGCTTTGCGCAGCTTGCGCGTCAGCTCGTCCATCACCTTCAGGTCCTTCTTGAAGGCTTCGGCGGCCGCGCTCTTGGGCGGCGTTTCACTGAAGCCCAGCGTGCGCGCAACGCCGCCGTAGGTGAGCATCGCCGCCGAGCGCATCACCCCTTCGACGATCTCGTAGCTCTTGAGCGTGCCGTTGTGATCCAGGTCGGCGATCACGCACAGGCAGAGCCGCTCGCGCTCGGGCAACAGCGAGCACAGGTCTGCCGCTAGCGCGGCCGGCAACATCGGAATCGCGCGGGTCGGAAGATACACCGTGCATCCGCGGCTCAGCGCTTCTTCGTCGAGCGCGCTGCCCGGTTGCACGAACTCGCTCACGTCAGCGATAGCGATCCAGGCGCGATAGCCATCGCCTTGTCGCTCCACCCAAACCGCGTCGTCGTGGTCGCGCGCGTCTTCGGGATCGATCGTGGGCAGCGGTATTTGCCGCAGATCCGTGCGCCCCGTGGTGAGCGTGCCTTGCAGCTGCTGGGCAAACAGCTCGGCTTCGCGCAGCGCGCCGTCGGAGTGCGACTCGCGCACGTCTTCGCGCACCAGGATCTTGGCGATTTCGACGTTCGGATCGCCGGGCGGGCCGAGCACGCTGACCAGATCGCCCTCGGGGTTCTCGTCGGCGAACTCGGGGAAGCGGGTGATGGACACGACGGCGGCGTCGCCGTCTTTGGCTTGCTTGCCGGCGTCACTGACCACGATCGGGCCGCGCAGGCGCGTGTCGTCCGGTTCGAGCCAGGAGCTCTTGCCTTTGCGACGCAGCACACCCGCCACGCGCGGGCTGCGCCGCTTCACGATCTTTTCGATGCGTCCCTCGAGCCCGCGGTCGCTCTGCGCCACCACCGTCACCAGTACGCGGTCGCCATGCAGCGCGCCGCCGATGGCCTCGGGGGGTACGTAGACGTCGTCGTTCGCCACGCCGCCGCCGACGAAGCCGAACCCGCGTGGGTTCATGCTGAGCAAGCCCTCGAAGCCGCGGCTGGGCCGAGAAGGGGCGGATTTATCGGGCTTTCTGCGGGCCATGGAGGGCGGGTTCATAGCCCGCCGCGCCCCGGCCGTCGCCCCGAAACGCCGCGGCCGAGGTACCAGCCGCAATTTGCGGCGTTTCTGCGATGATTTGCGGCGCGCTCCTCGCGCTGGCGCAGTTTGGGTATAGAGCCGGCGTGCCGAAATTGCCGTGGCTCGTGGTGTTGCGCGTGGCCGCCCTCCTGGCGTTGGCAGCGTCGAGCGCGCTGCTCAGCGACTACACGGCGGATGCGCCCAGCTTCTGCAGCGCTGTCTCGGGCTGCGCAATCGTTCGCCAACACCCGCTCAGTCACGTGATCTTGGGTGACGGGCGCTTTCTGCCGCTGCCGTTGTTCGGGGTGCTCGGGTTCGTGCTGCTGTTCGTCGCATCGCTCCTGTCACGGCTCGCCACCCGCGTCGGGGCTTGGATCGGGGGTGCTGGCGCCGTGTACTTGTTGTACGTGCAGATCTTCGTGATCGGGCACCTGTGTTGGCTGTGCGTCACGACGGACGTTTCGGCGATCGTGACGGCCCTCGCCGCGTTCGGGCTGGGGCCCGATATTTGGGAGAGCGAGCTGCGTTCGCGCTTGCGACCAGCGGCATGGTGGGCGCTCGGCGCGCTGGCGTTGGCCGCGCCGCTCACCTGGCCGAGGGTGAAGCTTTCGCCAGCCGTGCCGGCGGCGGTGCTGGCCCGCTACCAGGCCGGCAAGATCAACGTGGTCGAGTTTGCCGACTTCGAGTGCCCGGCTTGTCGGCGATTTTCGGGCATTTTGAAGGAGGCGCTGCAGCCCTTCGGCGAGCGCGTGCACTTCGTGCGGCTCAACAAGCCGCTCGACATGCATCCGCATTCGCGTGACGCCGCGCGCGCAGCCGTGTGCGGCGAAGCGCAAGGCAAAGCCGAACCCATGGCCGACGCGCTCTTTGCGACGCCGGATCTCACTCCAGCGGGCATCGACAAGCTGGCCCAAACGTTGGGCCTGAATGAAGAAGCGTTCCGCAACTGCATGCTGGATGCCGCGACCGAGGCACGCGTCAATCGCGAATCGGCGCTATTGATGCCGCCGGAGCTGGAGGGTCTGCCAACGACCTACATTGGCAGCAAGCGCCTGCTCGGCGTGCAACCGCCAGAAACGGTGCGCGATGCGCTCGAGCGCGCGGCGCGTAACGAGGGCAACACGGGTATTTCTGGTTACGTGTATTCGGCGCTCGTCGCGCTCGCGCTTCTCGGAACCTTGCGGCTCGGCGTTCGGCGTTCGGTCGGTGTTCGGCGTCCCGTTACATAAGAAGCAGCGCCTCCTAGCCACGGGCGCTCGTCGTGCCGCGTGTTACACTCCTACATGGCTCAGTTGTCGAACGACGAAGCCCTCGTCCCCGGCCCGGGACAGGTGCCCTTCGAAGTGTTCAGGGCCCTGCCGAAGACCGATCTTCACGTGCATCTGGATGGCTCGCTGCGGCTGGAGACCATCTTGGAGTTGGCGCGCCAGCAAGGCGTCGAGTTGCCGGCCATCGACGTGCCGGGGTTGAACGCGGCCATCGGCTGCGGTCGCAATTTCGGATCGCTCGTCGAATACCTGCGCGGTTTCGACATCACGCTGCGCGTGATGCAAACCGAAGAAGCGCTGGAGCGAATCGCCTTCGAGCTCGCGGAGGACGCCCATCGCGAAAACGTGCGCTACATGGAGGTGCGCTACGCGCCGATGCTGCACACGCGGCTCGGCTTGAAGCTCACGAAGGTGGTCGAGGCCGTGCTCGCCGGTTTGCGGCGCGCGCGAGAGACCTACGGTATCAAAGCCAACGTGATCGTCTGCGGTATCCGCAACATCTCGGCGGAGTCGTCGTATCAGATGGCGGAGCTGGCGGTGGCGTACAAGGGCCGCGGTGTGGTCGGCTTCGATCTAGCCGGCGCCGAGGCTGATTTTCCCGCCAAGCATCACCGCGCGGCCTTTCAGCTGGTGCGCGACAACAACGTCAACTGCACGATCCACGCCGGTGAGGCTTACGGACCCGAGTCCATTGCGCAGGCGATTCACGTTTGCGGCGCCCACCGCATCGGCCACGGTTGCCGCCTACGCGAAGACGGCGACTTGCTCCACTACATCACGGATCATCGCATCCCGCTCGAATGCTGCCCGTCGAGCAACGTGCAGACGGGCGCGGTGAAAGATCTCGCGACGCACCCGCTCAAGCTCTACTTCGACTTGGGGGTGCGTGTGACGATCAACACCGACAATCGCCTGATCACTGATACGTCCGTGTCCAAAGAGCTGTTCTTGGTGCACACCAAGCTCGGGGTGCCGTTCGTGGACATCAAGAGCATGATCTTGGCGGGCGTGAAATCGAGCTTCCAGCCGTTCCACGAGAAGCAGGCTTCCGTGCGGCGCGTGGCCGCCGAGCTCGAGCGCTATTCGGACGAAGACGGCAGCCTCAAGCCGGCCGCAAACGCCGCCGAAAGGCCCGTGCGCCGCGGCTCAGCGAGCGTGATTCCCAGCGCCGAATAGCGCGGGGGTGCGGTTAGGGCGCTCCGCCTTGATTCGAGCCGGCGGAGCCTGCCGCGTCGCCAGCGGGCGCACCTCCGTCCCCGGAGCCCGCTCCGCCCGCGCCTGGCAGCGGACCGACTCGGATCGTTTCGCGTAGAGCCGCGTGATAGCGACCGAGCGGCTCGTTGTCGGGACTGATGTAGAATGCACCCAGCAACGCAGTCGCTTCTTGGAAGGCGTGCTCGACGGGGTCGGCGCTCACGTCGAAGGCCAGGATGGCGCGTGGCGGCGTCGACCGTCGACGAAAGCCGTCACTCAGGACGATGTTGTTCGCTAGCTGCGCGAGATCGAGGGGAAGATTGACCGCACTGGAATGCTGCAGGCAGGCGAGCCACGTGGTGTCCGGATCGGTGGGGATGTTGGGAACCGGTGGGATACCTGGGTTCGGCATTCCCCCTTGGCCGGCGAGGCCCTGCGACTGGTCGCTGCGGAGCTGATCGAGCGTGGCGCTGCCGGGATCGTCGTCGAGGCGCCGATCGAGGGCGAGCTCGAGGTAGCGGCGCGCGGCAGTGTTGCGTGCGGCTTCCGTCGTCGCCAGGGCGTGCCCCAGCTCTGCGGGGTTTTTGACCACGAGAGTCGCGCCCAGGGCGCCACCTGGTGGCACGGAACCGCTGGAGTCGAAGCCGCTGGGCTGCCCGAGATCATCGAAGCCATCGAGCGCGAGGCCGATCGGATCGAAAAGGTCATGACAATTGCGGCACGGCGTATTGTCTTTCACGACTGCCTGAAGGCGTGCGCGCGGCGTGTCGCCAGCGCCCAGCGTCTCCGAGACACCCAAGGGCGAATCCGGCACTCGGTTACCCAACAGCGCGAGCTGGATCTGAACGCCGCGAAATGTTGGGCGCGGATAGCTCGTGAGGAAGGCTTCGCTCGCGAGCATACCCGCCGACAGCTCGGGCGGCAGGTCCGGGTTACGCGGGCTCGTCAGCAGTGCGTCCAGCGTGATGGCTCCGCGAGCGAAGATGTCGCTCGCGAGCTGCGTGGCGCGCGCCACCAGCTCCGCCTGCTGCTCTTGCGTGAGCGATGGATGGGGCACGGGTTTGTCGATGCCGAACCATTCGAGCACGAACGCGGCGCGCGCCTGCTTGCCCCGAGGAGTCGCGACGAGCCGCTGAAACTGCGCGAGCGCTTCGTCGGGATCGGCGAGCGCGCCGCTCGCGGCGCTGGCGCGGAGCGCTTCGTCGGGTGTGGTACGGGCAGCAAAGTGGCTGATGCGAGCCGCCAGCTCCGATAAGTCCAGGTATTCACTGTATTTTCCGCCGCCGTACTCGATGCGCAGCGCGAAGTAGGGCGACATCAGCATGGAAACCAGAGCGTTGCGGGCGGCCGCCACGCCGCCGCGGTCGCGCATGACGCCACGGAATTGCGCCACGTACGCCGTGAGCTGTTCGTCGGCGAGCGGGCGGCGATAGATGCGGGTGCCCCAGTCCTGCAGCCACGACTCCGCGCATTCGCCGTCCTGCGCGGGCGCTCCGTCGCACAGCTCGAAGGTTTCTTCGTTGCTGACAGCCGACTTGGCGCGCGCCACGGCCACCTGATGCAAAGCGGAAACGAACGCGGTGTTGATCACGCGCGCGTAGCCCATTTCGTGCCACGTGACGCGGCTAGCGAGCGTGGGCCCCTCGCCGAAGAGCGTCGTGAGCGCTCCGTCGATATCCAGGACGGAGAGGCGCTGAGCGGGCATGTCCGGCGAGAGGTCCAGCGGGCACGAGAAGTTGTTGGACGTATACCCGCCGACCGCGACGGCGCCGCCGACCGCGACGGCGCCGCCGACGTTGATCAGATTAGTGCCACCCGCGCCACCCGCGCCGCCGGCGCCACCCGCGCTTTGGTGGATGGCGCTGCGCGTGCTCTCGCCGCACGCCATGACCAATGACGAGCCCAAGAGCAGGCAATACCCAAAGCGCCGCAGCACCCGCCACATGGACTCAGTTTAGCCTGAGCGGCGCCGGTGTGGCAGTCGTTCAGAGCAACTTGGCCATGAACGAGACCAGCGCCAGCTTGTCCGCGAGACCCGCCGTCTGGCTCACCTCTACGTGCTCGAGCAGCGGCGAAACCAGGGATTGATGCTCTGCGCCATCCAGCTCCAGATTGGCGGCGTCCGTCTCGGAAGGTGGAATGACGGAGTCGTGAGAGCCGTGCAGCAGGTACACCGGGACTCGTAGCGCCCGCAGGTGCCCGCTCGCCGACAGCGCCGCGAGCTCGGCACCTTGCTTCTCGAGCAAGGCGTCGAGCTCGGGCGCGAGTGTTTGCAGCTGGCCCTTTTCGAGCAGTTGCCAAAGCCGATCCGCCTCGGGTGTGGTGCGGGCCTTGGCGGCGGCGCGCGCGGCCTTTTGGTCTTCGTGCAGCCAGGCCTTGAAGCCCTCGCGCAGAGCGGGCAAATCCTGCGCTGGCACGAACTCGTCCAAATGGCCGTACACGAGCACGACGAGGCCATACTCGTGCGCTTTTTTGTGCACGACACCCTGCGGTGTTTCGATTTCGTTGTGGATCAAGAAGCGAAGCACGCGGCGCAAATCGTGGTGCCCACCGACGCTCGTCACCGACGACACGCGCTGAGCGGTGCTCGGATCTTCCACCGCTACGAGCGAGAGACCTCCCGCGAAGCTGAAGCCGAGCAGGCCGACCTTGTCGCCGCTGACGCGATCGTGCCGCGTCGGCAAGTACGCGACCGAGTCGCGAATGACGTCCACGCCGCTTTGCGTGATGCGGTAGTCGGCAAGCTCGCTCAGCTCCGGGGTGAGCACGGTGTGGCCACTTTCGGCCAGCGCGCGGGCGAACGGCACCAGACGTCGCTCGTCGATGCCACGGTAATGCACGCCGTGGGCGACCACGATGCCCGGGGCCGTGGCGCCGGTCCGCCCGTAGTAGAGGCGTGCTCGGATGGGACCGTTCTTGCCCGGGATCGTCACGTCTTCCGTGGAGATGTTGGCTTCGGCCGTGGCGGGCTTGTGATCCAGCCGCTCCAGAAACTGCACGGCGCGCACGTGGCGCGCAGCAGGTCCCCACCCCGATAAGACGGCCGCGAGCAGCGCGACCACCAGCACCCTAGAGCGCCACGAGAGCTTGCTCATACTTCAAGCCTGACACGCTTTCTTCGACAGGCGCGCGGCCGGGAAGATTGCTGACAACGAATTACGAGTCGCGTCGTTTGGCGACACGCGCTTAGAAATGTATGCCGCCGCGAACGTCGCCGCTCATTGCGCTTTCCAGCGTGGCCACCGCGGCCTCTATCTCCGGCGAGTCTTGCGCGGGCAGCTTGACCAAGAAGCGGACGTACAGATCGCCCTGCTTTTGGCCGCGTTTGACGCCTTTGCCCTTGAGCCGCAGCTCTTGCCCGCTCTGCGCGTGCTTGGGCACGCTGAGCGTCACGGGGCCGTCCGGCGTGGGGACGCGAACTTTGGCGCCGCGATGCGCCTCGGCCACGGTGATGGGCAGGTTCAAATACAAGTCCAGGCCGTCACGTTCGAAGTAGGGGTGCGGGTTCACCCTCACGCTGATGACGAGATCTCCCGGCGGTCCGCCCATCATCGAAGGTGCGCCGTGGCCCGCCACGCGGACCTTGTCACCCTCACCCGCGCCGGGTGGAACGCGCACGGTGACTTCGTCTCCGCCGTCTTGCAGTCGTAGCCGGAGCTCGGCACCGCGGATGGCGGACACGAAGTCGATCGCCACCTCGCTCGCGACGTCCGAGCCCTTGGCGCCCACGGCATTGCCGCGCCGACTGCTGCGACCTCCGCCGCCGAAGAGCTCGCCCAAAAGGTCTCCGAAGCCGCCGGCGCCGGCGCCGCCCAGGTCTTCGAAATGGACGCCCCCGCCCCGCGCGCGCCGCGCCCCGGCGGCTTGCGCGGCGTTGCGGTAGGCCCGGGCGGCAGCGGCATTGAAGCCTTCGCGCAGCGATTCTTCGCCGAACTCGTCGTAAAGCCGGCGTTTTTCGGGGTCGTTCAGCACTTGGTAGGCGCGATTGACGGCCTTGAAGCGCGCCTCGATCTTTTGGTCACCCGGGTTCTTGTCGGGGTGAAGCTGACTGGCGAGCTTCTTGTAGACCTTCTTGATCTCGTCGGCGCTGGCGCCCTTCGAAACGCCGAGCTCCTTGTATAGATCGGTAGCCATTGCCGACTCCTCAAGCTAAGCGCCGCCGCCCAGGCTCGCAAGGGCCGGCCGCCGCAATTCTTTCCCGGCCGCCGCCGGCAGCGGAGCGGGGGGCGACGGTTTGCGCCCGCGGGCCGGCGCTAGCTGCGCGCGGTGCAGCTCACGACCAGCGAGTCGACGTGCTGGTCGGCGGCTTGATCGGAGAAATCTGCCGTGAAGAAGATGTTCTCGAAGCCGTTGTAGTGGAGGAGCGCCTCCATCTCGCGCGGGAAGTATTGGCGATGCGTGAGCGGCACCGTCCAGGGTTTGCTGTCACCCTCGGGGGTAAACTCCATTTTGATCAGCAGCAGCTGCCGTAGCCGATCGTATTCGAAGCGCTCGGCGTAGCGGGTGAGCTCGCCCGTCGTGGGGTGACGGATGCGGGGCGCGCTGTACGCCTTGTCGGGGTCGCGGCTCAGGTCCTCCCCATGGGGCACCGAAAAGTCGAAGACGAAGCTGCCGCCAGGGGCCAGGTGCTCTCGCACGCGCAGCAGAAACTGCTCCATGTCGCTGCGCGTGTAGAGGTGCAGCACGCAGTTGAACGGCGCGATGATCAACGGGAAGCGCTCCCCCAGCTGGAGCTCGCGCATGTCGCCGTGGTGGAAAGTCACGCGCCCCTGTACCTGTTTGGGCAGCGTTTTCAGCGTCGCCGCCAGGCTATCCAGCATGGGGCGCGAAAGGTCGATGCCCGTGACGTGCACCCCGGCTTTCGCGACCGCCAGCGCAACCCGGCCGTTGCCGATGCCATACTCGAGCACCGGCCCCTTCGAGCGCTTCGCCAGCTTGGCGTAGTACTCGACGTCGTGCGTCCGCTCCTTGTACGTCTTGGTGTAGTAGGAAGGATCGGCGTAGTGCTCGGTGGCACCAGCGTCGCCCGCGCGGCCCAGCGACTTGATCTTCACGCGCTTACCCTGCGCGTCAGCGTTCAGTAATTGGCGCGGCCAAGCTCGTTGATGTACTCGAGCACCGCGTCGTTCGTCGGGCGGTTGAAGCGCACCTTACCAGCCGCGATCTCGCGCAGGCTGATCACCAGCGGCTTGTTCTTGGCGTTCACCAGCGAGGGGTTGCCCTTCATCAGCGAGCGAGCGCGAGAGGAAGCCAGCACCACGAGGGCGAAACGGTTCTCTTCCTTCTCCAAGCAATCTTCGACGGTGACGCGGGCCATGAATTCTCCAGACGGAACGAAAGGGGAGCGGAAAGCTAGTCGCAATGTACGGCACATGCAACTTGGCGCCTAACGAGCTGTAGTTACTCGGTAAATTGGCAGGTGTTCTCGCGACACTCCAGGAACCACCAGAAGCACCCGCCGCAGTCCAGCTCTTTGCCGCAGCCATCGTCAGCGCTGCCGCACTCGACCGCCCGGTCGCCACAGCTGGCCGGCACGCATCCGCTGTCGCGCGCGCCACCGCTGTCGCGCGCGCCACTGGCCCCGGCCTCGCCGCCGCCCGCGCTGGTGCTCGCCTCGCCGCTGGTGCCGAGGCTCGTGCCACCCTTGGGTGCCTGGTCGTGGTGGTCGCCGTCGGGGCTACCGGCCGCTGCGGCCCCTGCGGTCGTTTGCTGGTCGCTGGCGCTGCCGCCGTCCGTAGCGCTGGCGCGCCGGTAGTCGCCGAAGTCGTAGCCGGCGAGCGCGCACGCGCTGGGTCCGAGACCGATCAGACAGAGCGAAAGGGCCGCGCTCCGCACGTTCATCAGTAGCGCCCCGTGTACGAGACAGCTGCTCCGCCGGGCCACGCTGCCACGCTGGCGTGCGGTTGTTCTTCTTTGCCGACGACCAACAGGGTGGCGCCGCCGACGAGCGCGGCACCGCCCAAGCTCCAGGCCAGCGTGTTGACGATGAGCCAGGTTTGGCCTGATTCCGCCGCCTGATACCCGAGGTCGTCACAAGTGTTGCTCGGGCAATGTTGCTGCGCTGTTTGCTTGCGTTGCGCGACGAGCACGCTACTGGCGACGCCCAGGCCGACGCCCAACGAGCCCACCGCCACGAGCGACAAGCCCAATGTATGGCTGAGGTTGGACGTCGATTTGGCGGCAGGCGGAGCCGGCGCCCGCGGTGGGCTTGGCAGGGCGTCACCTGCTTCGAGCGTGACGTCGACTTGTTCGGCTTCGTGCACGCTCACGAGCGAACGCCGCGTCTCGCGACCCGGAGATACGACGAGCAGCTCGGTCTCACCCGGGTCGACGGGTGTCGGCACGCCGAGGCTCGCGGCTCCGAGCTCGGCACCGGCACGCAGGACGCGAGTCTGTGCTGGTGCGCTCGCGGCGAGCCGGACAGTGAGCCGCGGCAGGCGCGGGGCTAACTTACGAATCTGCGCGTTCACGAAGGCGGCGCGGTCGTCGCCCGGTTTGAGTAGCGCCGCGGCTTCGTTGAAGTGCTGCCAGGCGGAAGCCAGCTGATTTTGCCGGGCTTCGCAGGTTGCCCAATTCATGAGGGTGCCCGCGCCGGGGTCGAGGCGTTGGCTCTCGGCAAACGCGGCGCAGGCAGCGGCCCAGTCGCCGTGTTGCGCGGCTTGCCGCCCGCGCTCGAACAATGCTTGTGCGGCTGCAGCGTCAGCGGGACGCTGCGCTGTGGCTGAACTCGCCAAGGCGAGGCAGCCCATGAAGGTCAAAGTCACCAGTCGCGCGCGCATCGATCTTACTTGCGACGACTCAGCGGATCGCTGCTGGCTGGGCGCGGAGCGCGCGAGCCCGTACCGCGACGTACCGGTAAGGCTTTGACGGCGGAAGCACTGGGCGGCACTGCCGCGGGCGCCGCAGCAGACGCGCTGGGCGACGGCGCGCTGAGCGTCGTGCTCTCGGCGCGAATCGGTTCTGCCGCGGCCGAGCCGTGAACGCTGGTTGTGACGGTGAGTCGCGCTGCGACCACGATGCCGATGCCGACGGCGAAGCCCAAAGTGACGTAAAGCGAGAGTGCGCCGTTGGCCGGCTTTTCTGCCGGAATTGGCAGGGGCGTGGCGGTGGCCGCGACGGGCCGCACCGTGGGAATACTGGGGCGCTTGTGGCGGCTCTCGGGCTGCGGCGTTCCGGGGCGCGGCGTGCCCGGGCGTGGCGTGCGGAGCGATAGCGCCATCGGTTCCACCGAGGGCGGCGGCAAGGTAGCGCGCGCATCGGGCGTGCTCAGCTCGCCCTGCGCGGCTCGCACGGCGAGCTGCATCGAGTGCGCGTCCGGAAAGCGATCGTCGCGGTCGAAGGCCAGCGCGCGATCGACGACGGCGACGACCGAGCGAGGCAGCCACGCGACCTCACCCAGCGAAGGTACGGGCCGCGTCATGGCGCCGAGCAGCTGCTCGGTGACGCTGCCCAGCTCCCGCACCGGCTTGCCGGAGAGCAGCAGGTACATCGTGGCGCCGAGCGACCACAGGTCGCTGCGGCCGTCGAGCTCCGACCAGCGGCCGAGCGCTTGCTCGGGGGGCATGAACGCGGGGGTGCCGAGCGTCGTGCCGGCTTCTGTCGCGTGGGTTCGGGTCGAAGCCTCGACACGCGCGATGCCGAAGTCCAGCAGCTTGACGCGGCCTTCGTTCGTCAAAAACACATTTTCTGGCTTGATGTCGCGGTGCACGATGCCGCGGCCATGCGCTTGCACCAGCACCTCGAGCAACTGTGAGGTGATGTCGAGCACCTCACCCACGCTGAAGAGCTCGGTCCGTGCCTCGAGCCGCTCCGCCAGGGTTTGGCCGCGCAGCAAGTCCATGACCAGAAATACGGCGCCGTCGTCCGTCGTGCCTTCGTCGCGGACGGTGACCACGCCGGGATGCGCGACGCGATTGGCGGCGTAGCCCTCCGCCAAGAAGCGCTCACGCAGCTCGTCGAACCCGCTCAGGTCCGGGTGCAGGATCTTGATCGCGACGCGGTTGCCGTTGCGATGCACGGCTTCGAACACCGCGGCCATGCCGCCGACCCCGATCAAGTGCTCGAGCTGCCATTTGCCGAGCACGGACTGGCCCAACCGCGCTCTTGCCAAGCGCGTGCGCTCTTCGATCGAGATTGTGAGACGCGTCGCCGCCATCCGAAGCGCTTTGCCCGGACAACTCATGACGCGCTTTGCATCGAAAAGCAACTTGCAATGGAGCCGGGTAAACAGCCGTTTTACGGCGCGGGGGCGTGCCGTCAGCGAGTCGCCCTTGGCTGACGGCGCCCTACGTGACCGAGCCCGGTCCCGGAACGAGAACGCCCCGCACTCCGACTGCTTGTGAACAACGGATTCGATGGGACTGCACGCCCGGGGCCTCATGGCTAGAAGGCGATGCGCGCCGCCAGCGCCGGCTCGAGCAGGTAGTGCCCGCCTCTTGAGCCGCCGAAAGCCAGGTAATTGCGGCCCTCGAGGTCCAACCCAAACCAGCGATTCTTGTACAGCTCCAAGCCGAGCGTCGCGCCGACGAGAGCCTGGTTGTCGCTGCCGAAGCGGGCGTAGCCGGCGCGCCAGCCCAAATACGGATTCAAGAAGCGTCGCTCGCCGCCGCCTAGCAAGTCCGAATAGATTTCGCCGCCCAAGCTGGCGAGCACCGCATCGGGCCCGCGCTCGGTCGAGCCCGGGTGTTTCAGGACGTCGAGGTCGAGACTGATGGCTCGCGAGAAGCGGAGCGAGAAACCGCCACCGGCGTAGCTCTCGGTGCTGTGTTTGCCGAAATCGACCAAGGCCGGCAGGCGCAGACCCGGGAAGAACTTGGCTTCCGGATCGACGGGAGCTTCGACGATTTCCGGGACTTTCTCGCGCAGCGTGAGGTGCAGCGTGGCGCGGGCGGCGCGATCGGACAGCCAGCGCAAGTTGCCCTTCACCTGCTCTATCTCGGCGCGAATTCGCGAAAGCTCCGCCTCGATGCGCAGGACTTCCTCGACCTTGCTGGCCTGCTTCAAGATCTCCTCGTAGCGATGCAGCGTTGCTTCGAGGCTGGAAAGGCGCAGGTTGGCATCGAAGTACTCTTTGCCGATGTCGCGTGCGGTCACGTTTTGGTCGAGCACGCTGCCCAGCTTCTCGAGATCCTCGAGCACGTCCTGGGCCGCGCCGCTCGGGACGCGCAGCGTGAGCTCGGCCGAGCCATAGCGATTGGCCGTGTCGACGCGCTCGGCCGTGATTACGCCGCCGACGCGCGCGCTGAGCTCGTGTAGCGAGCGCACGGCGTTCTTCACTCGTGGGACCTGGACGGTGACGTGCGCTTCGATGTCGAGCATTTCGCGGCTAGGCGCGATGGCGACGCCCGCGCCCGCGTTGGGCGGCGTCGCGTTTCCCGGCATGCCTGCAACCGGCGGGGAGCCGGCGGGCATCGAGGCCGGCGCCGGCGCCGATGGGGGCATGGCTGCGCCGTCGGCGGCCATGGCTTCGGACGCCATGGCCCGGTCGGTGGGCGGCGGGGCGGCCGCGTCGGCCGCGGCGACTTTCATCGATGCAGCAGCACCGCAACCGCTGAGCCAGAGCAATGAAGAACAGCCAAGAGCGAATCCGAAACCGGGGAGGTGGGGGCGCATGACGTTCGAAACAACGTCGCGATCGTCCGCTCCTTACAGGTGAGCCTCGGCTCGGATTCAGGGCTGGTCGTAGAAGATGCGCCAGCGTTCGCGCGTTTCGCGCGTCGGCGAAAACAGCTCCAGCTCCACGCGAAAGCGTGCGCCGCTCGGAACGCACAGCGCCACGCTGAGCCAGGGCTCGAACTCGCTCTCGGGGCCGCCGAGCTGTAACCGCACCATGGCGCTTTCGGAGAAGGGCTTGTTGCTCTCCACCTCGATGCCGCTCGGCCCCATGGCAAGACAGACGAGCTCGGCTGCGCCCTTCGCCCGCCGATCGACCACCTTGAGTTGCTTTCGGCGCAGCTCGCCCGCGATGGCGTGCTCCGGCTTCTGCAGCGCCGCGCTGGGAGGCATCGGCTTGGTCGTGGGCAGCGGTACGGGCGGCGCAAACGCCTCGAGCGCCAACGGCAGGCCCGCAATGAGCTCGTCGAGGACGCGGATTTCGCTCGGTTGCTCGGCTTGCGGAATACGACCAGCGTCGAGGTCGGCCGCGACCCGATCGGCATACGCCACGAGATCGTTGAGCGCGGACTTGCCCCTCGTACCGGCGCCGATCGCTTCCGCGATCTGCTCCGGAAGCTGCCAATTCTTGGCGACCGCCTGCGCGAGCGCCGCGCGGTGCTGCTCGGCGATGGCCAGCCACTCCGCGACGGTGAGCGGTCGCGGCGGTTGCTGCGTCTTGAGCAGTTGCTCGAGTGAAGCCACGGCTATCGAGCGACCGAAGCCGTGCAGCAAGCCGGCGAGAAATGCCTCCTCCGCTGCTCCACCACGGCCGGCTCCGAGCTTCTGGCAAGCCAGCGCGCAGGTCATACAGCGACGCCAGACGCGCGCTTTCACGTCGAGCAGCACGCCGGTGGTGACGGTCACGGCGCCGACGCCGCTAGCGATTGCGATTGCGCCCACCGTGCGTGCTCCCAAGCGATTGACGGCTCGGCTCAGGCTCGAGATCGGCTCTGTGGCGCCGAGCAAGGCTGAGTTGGCGGCGGCCAGGACGGTTGCCGCGAGGGCAGCGTCGGCCGCGATCACGTCGGCGACTTCACCGACCCCGTAGGACTCCTTGGCGAGCAGCCGCTGCAGACGCATGGCCACCGCCGGGTAAGGTGGGACCACGAAATCCCCTCGTGAGACGACGTCGGTGAGCGCCCGCTCCATGGCCTCGGAGTTACCCATGCGCGTACAAAACGGCCGGTTGTACGTGTGGCGTAAGGGCCCACTCGCGCCGACGAACGCGCGACTCAGGCCGTGTAGCGCCCGCGGGCTGCTGGCCAAAGTTAGACACGCTACGCCAAATTTCCGGGTGATTGCGCGGTGTTCGGGCTTGACGACCGTGCCTTATCCCTCAATGACAAGGGCTCATGCTCCGACTTGGGTGCGGTGCGTTAGGGCTATTCCTTTGCCTATTACCGGCTGTCGCCGTGGCCCAGTCCGCCACGCCCACGCCCGGGCCGGATCCGGAAGGCGCGCAATCCCTGGTGCTGGACGTCGAGCGGGTGGTGGCCGCGCACGAGGTCGACGATTGGTTTGCCGATCGCGAAGCCATGCGCTCGATCGAGATGCATTTGCTGCCGTCGGTATGTCGCGCTTCACCGCAAGCGCGAGCGGCGGCGCTGAGCGCGCTCGAGGCGAAGCACGCGGCGCTCGGCGACGCCAAAGGGCTCTACGCCAAGCGCGGCGCGATGTCGGGCGCTGTGGCGCGAGCGCTGACCGCGGAGCGGGAGCTCAAAGCGCTGTCGGTCACATTGGCGCGACAAGACGAGTGTCCGTTTTGGATCGAGGCCGAGCCGGGCTTTCATGGGCTGCAGTCGGACCGCAAGCGGGTGACGCTGAGCGTGGAGTCGGGCGGAGACGTGCGTCTGCGTGTCGCGCATCAGCACGTCTCCGCGGGCGGTGGTGGCGTGGGACGGCTGTTGTTCGGTTACGGGCTCGACGGCGTGTTCACGCTGCTCACGGGTCCGGAGTTCGGCGGCGGTGCGCTCCTGCGCCCCAACAGCAACGCCTCGTCGTTCATCGTGAACTACTTTCCGGCGGTTCCGCTCATCCTCCGCACGCGCCAGCCGACGTGGCACATCGATGTCGAGGTGGCGCCGGTGGTGTTGTTCGAGGCGGACAATACCCGGTTGAGCTGGGGCGGTCGCGTTGGCGCCTCATTCGGGCTCACGACGCTTCGGCGGCGCAACATCCTACCGTGGGCGGGTCTCGCCGTCGCTTACGAGCACTACTTCGACGGCGGTGGGCGCGGACCGATCAACTTTTTGCACGGTGGCCTGCGCGTCGGCTTGCCCTGGGAGCCTTGATTCACGTGCTGGTGAGGGCGCGCGTCTCGCGCAAACGCTTTTCCATGAATCGCCTTTCGGGCTCGGTCTTCGCCAAGGTGAGGCCACGCTCGTAGGCGAGCGCCGCCTCTGCATGGCGCTCGAGTCGTCGCAGTAGCTCCGCGCGCGTGGCGAACAAAGGTTGATAGCTCTGCAGCTCTTCCAAATCCGCGAGCTGCTCGACCAGGCGCAGCCCGGCTTCGGCTCCGTGCGCCATCGCGACGGCGGCGGCGTGATTCAGCGCGACCACGGTCGTTGGTAAAAGCCTGAGCAGCGCCTCATAGAGCAGCACGATTTGGGGCCAATCGGTGGTGCCAGCGGTCGGCGCCTGCGCGTGCAGCGCCGCAATGGCGGCTTGCAGCGCGTAGGGCGTCGCTCCGCCTGCGCGCAGCGCGCGCTCGACTCGGGCGGCGCCTTCCGCGATCTGCGCTCGATCCCAGCGCGAGCGATCTTGCTCTTCGAGCAGCACCAGGTCGCCCTGGGCGTCGACGCGCGTGTCACGCCGCGCGTCATGCAGCAGCATCAGCGCGACCAACGCGACGGGCTCGGTTTCGTCGGGCAGCAAGCGTTCGACCAGCAGCCCGAGGCGGATCGCTTCGTTCGAGAGGTCACGGCGAATCCAGGCATCACCCGAAGTGGCCGCGTAGCCCTCACTGAAGACGAGGTAAACGACCGCCAGCACCGCGTCGAGCCGCTCCGCCAGCTCCGCGCGCTCCGGCACGACGTACGGGATCTTGGCGACCTTGATCTTGTGCTTGGCGCGCACCAGTCGCTGCGCCATCGTAACCGGCTCGACCAGGAAGGCGCGCGCGATCTCTTCGGTGGACAGACCGCACAACGTGCGCAGCGTGAGCGCTACTTGCGCCTCGAGCGAGAGCGCCGGGTGGCAACAGGTGAAAAGCAGCCGCAGGTAGTCGTCTTGCTCGCTGGCGAACACATTGCCAGGCTCGACCGGCTCGCTTTCGAGCGCGAGCAGCCCAGGCTCGTCCAGCGGAGCCTCGAAGCGCCGGCTGCGCCGTGCGCGATCGATGGCTTTATGCTGTGCGGTTTGGAGCAGCCACGCGCGCGGGTGCTCGGGCGTGCCGTGCACCGGCCATTGCTCGAGCGCAGCCGCGAACGCTTCCTGCACGACTTCTTCTGCCAACGCGAAGTCGCCGCCGAACGAGCGAATCAGCCGCGCGGTGAGGGCGGCTGATTCGCGGCGATAGAGACGTTCGAACTCGCTCACATCGGCATTTTCATGATTGGCCGCACCTCGACCGAGCCAGTCTTGGCGGCCGGCAAGCGCGCTGCCAGGCCCGCGGCCTCGTCCAGATCCTTTGCTTCGACGATGTAGAAGCCGCCGAGCTGCTCGCGCGTCTCGGCGAACGGGCCGTCCGTGCGCACGGTCTTGCCGCCCTTGACGCGGACGGTGGTTGCCGTCGCAGTGCCTTCGAGTGGCTCGCCGCTGCGCATGTGGCCGCTCTGCTTGATGGCGGCCGTGAACGCCATGTACTCGCCGAAGATGCGTTGGCCTTCTTCTTTGCTGCGCGACTTTGCTTCCGCTTCGTTCTCGTAGATGAGCAGGATGTATTGCATGGGTGTTCCTCCGGACCGAGGGCCGAACCGGGCTGGATGCCCGTCAATCGTCTGAACAATGGCCGCTCGTAACGTGTAATCGAACGGCGCGCGGTCGGATCGACAGCCCCGGCTATTTTTTTTGAGGGCGAAAACCACTCGGAACTGCGGTGCAATTTCGCCGAAGCGTGTGCGCCGGAAAAATGTAGCTACGCTCCGCGGGTTTCATGACCTTGCCCCCTCCTCCTTTCTACCGTTTCCGTCCGCACCCCTGGCATGGGCTCGATGCCGGGACGCATGCGCCGAACGTGGTCAACGCTTACATCGAGATCACGCCGTTCGACACGATGAAGTACGAGATCGACAAGTCGACCGGTTACTTGAAAGTGGATCGGCCACAGCGCGGTTCCGCCCAGCCGCCGACGCTGTACGGCTTGATTCCCCGTACCTACTGCGCGCAGCGCGTTGCGGCGCTGTCGGAGAGTGGCGTGGACACGGCGGACGGCGACCCGCTCGACATTTGCGTGATCAGCGAGCGTCCCATCACGCGCTCGGAGATCCTGCTCGAGGCACGCGTCGTCGGCGGCATCCGCATGATCGACCGCGGCGAGGCCGATGACAAGATCGTGGCGGTGCTGGACAACGACCCGTATTACACGGAGACGAAGGACATCTCGCAGGTGCCCCGCGCGATTGTGGACCGCCTCGTGCACTACTTCTCGACGTACAAATTGATGCCGGGCACCGAGAATCAAATCCGCGTCTCCGGCATCTACGGTCGCGACCACGCCATCGAGGTCGTTCAGGCAGCGCTCTCGGACTACCAGGAGTCTTACGACCTGGCGCCGCCGAGCATGAAATTCTGATGCGGATTGGGGCTGCGGGCGCTAGCCGCGAGCGCGGCTGAACAGCGCCCGCGCCAGGCGTTGCACGTTGACATCAGGATCGTCGACGCACTTGCTGACGATGCGCACGTAAGCGGACGAGTCCTCGTGAAAATGCTTGGCCACCGCAGCCAGCGCCGCGGCACGCACGGCGGTGTGGTCGTCCGCCGCGAGTTGCTCCAGCACCAGGTCCGCGATGAACACAGGTGTGCTCCACGTGAGCGCGCGCGCGAGCGCCAGGCGTTCGTCCTTTTCGGATGAGAGGGCCCAGGTGCACACGAGGTCGATACGTTCGGGAGCGCTGGCGCGCTCGATGGCGCGTGCCAACGAGACGGCTGCGTTGACGCGCACGCTGTCAGACACGTCGCGCGCGAGCCGGCGCAGCTCGTCGGATACTTCTACCGTTGCGCTCGGCCACAGGTTAGCCATGGCCTGCTGTCTTTCTACATCGTCGATCGGTTCCCACAGCGCCTCCGGGGGCAGAATCAGAGTGAGGCCGCCCCCGCGTTGCCGGCCGTGAGAGTGAGCGCCGTGAAGCGACCCGCTCGGTGTCGAGTATGGACCATTGTGGCCACCTCAGGAGCCCAATGGGTGTGCGAACAACCTAGTTCTCTATTTTCTCATTCCCACGACGAGACGGAAATTTTTCGCGCCGTGTCGATTGCGCGAGAGCGGGGCTCTTGGCACGGGTGCTGCACGTTGTTTGTTCCTGCAGCGCGGGGCAAGGCCCGCTCGGCACGTCGAGTCAGCAACAATTCGCAATGGAGGAAATCGACACATGGCACAACGGTCAGCTCGAAATGATGCAGCCGCGCAGTCTGCGTCCGAGGGCGCGCGATCTGCGGGGAGCGGGGAGCACCGAGTCGTGTCCAAAGGACCCAGTGCGATCGAAAAAAGACCAACGGAGCAACGCGAGCAAGCGAGCGTGCAGGAGTATTTCGATCGCTTCGCGGCGGCCATGACCTCCGGCGACCTCAAGATGATGACGCGGCTGTGGGGCGTTCCGGCCTTCGTCATCGGCACCCACGAGGCGCGCGTCGTGCAGTCAGAAGCCGAAATCGAGCAATTTTTCAGCGGCGCCAAGCAACTCTACAATCGTCGCGGCATCGTCGGGACCCGCGCGGAAATCGTGGATTTGGACTGGATCGACGAGGAGCTGGTGATGGCCACGGTGCGCTGGCCCTACCTGGACCAGAATGACCGCACGCTGGGTGAGGAGTCTTCGACTTACACGCTGCTCCGTGGCGAAGATCGCAGCTTCAAGCTCCGCGTCATCACGTTCCGTGGGCCCGCTCGCGCGCCGGAAGGGGCAGATGCCGACACGGAAGACGGAACAGACGGCGAGTAGTTCCTGTCGTGTCCCACACGGGCCACGCCATTCGGTCACGGACGTTTCTCGTTGGCTTCAAACCGTTACCGCTCGTGATCAGTTGCCGCGTTGGGGCGCAAATCCTTCCCTCGAACGGAATGCTTCGACTAGTACGCCTGTAGAAGGCGTGTATCATGAGCACGTTTGACGAGAGGGGCGCTCGCGGCGTTTCAGTGCAGTCACGTTCTCATCGGGGCCGACAAGGCTCCTGAAAGGAAGAGGGACCGTATGGCGACGAAGGCAGAAGCGTACATGTCAGAGCTCTTGAGGCAGAGTCGACCGCCGCGCCCCAAGAAGGTAAAGCGGCCCACGCGCGACGAAACGATCGACACGACTCTGCTCGATGGCATGGGGACGTTGCCGCACAACTTTACGAAGCGTTCAGACAACCGCGGCGGCGCTGTTTTGGAGAGCTCGGCTACTGGCAAGCCTTCTCGCAAGTCGACGCGAAAGAGCTCAGGGCACATGAAGGCCGCGTCGGAGCTGACCCGTCGGCAGAAGCGCCGAGTCAGCTCGCCCTCGGCGCGCGCTGCCCGCGCTGCCGTGCGCTGAGGCAGGCGAAACGGAGCAGGCGCGGGTGGGCGTGATCGCACGCAGTGCCTAACGACATAGGTGCCGCGTCCGATGCGCCTGCCTCGCCTTGCTCTCATCTTCGCCCCACTCGCGATTTTTTCCTGCAGTACCCGCGAACCCGCTCACGGCAATTCGCCTGCGGGCGGCGGCGGCTCCGGTGCGACCTCGGGTGGCTCGAGCGACGCAGGGGCGAACCCGGTAGCTGGCGCCTCGAGCGGCGGGAGCTCGAGCGGCACCGGCGCCGATGGCTCTTTGCCCGGGCAGGCCGCCGGTGGCTCGACCGCGGTTGCAGGCTCGGCAGGCAGCGGCGGTGCCGGCGGCGCGCCGGTCAAGGGGCCGCCCTTTGGCCATCCCGATCCCTCCGTCGTCGCGCCGCAATACGACGGCTTCACGCTGTGGTTGGTAGAAGACTTCACGCAGCCGCTCGATCTCGCGACCGATCCGATTTGGACGTACAGCGACGGCGGCTTCGAGACCCATCGCTTCACCAAAGACGCCATCACCTTCGAAGACGGCAAGATGGTGCTGACGTTGAGCGACACCACCGTGCCGGCAAGCTGTGCTTACGCGAACACTGGCCTGGTGATGGAGCGCAAACGCAAAGCCGGAGAGCTGCGCACCAAGCACAACTGGTTCCGTTACGGTCGCTACGAGGCGCGCTTGAAAGCGCCGAGCGTCAAGCCCAACGATCCGGTGACGAACGGCAACTACATCGCTTCGCTCTTCACGTACCGTCAGCCCGCGTGTCAGGAGTGGCGCGAGATCGATCTCGAGGTGACCGGTGATACGGCCACGCGCCTGAGCACGAACCTGATTACCGCGGAAAAAGACTGCAATTTCTCTGCGGACAAGGAGCAGCCGCAAGTTTTCGAGCTGCCGGGCAACTTTCGGACCGACTTCCAAACCATTGGCTTCGAATGGCTACCAGGCAGCATCAAGTTTTACTACTTGGACGCCCAAGGCAAAGTCGTTCAGCTGCGTGAGCTGACGGGCGCCAAGGTGCCGACGCTGTCGGCGAAGATCCTCGCCAACCTTTGGATGTTCAACGACACCTTCGATTTTGGCGGACCGATGGGCGCAAACAACCTGCTGCCTTTCCGAGCGGAATACGACTTCGTGCGCTTTTACCGCTGGGACCAGGATTTGGACTATCCGTGCGCCGACATGACCGCGAGCTGCCTCAAGCCGGAGGACGTCGATCTCACGCGCAACAACGCGTGCGACGGCATCGCCACCACCGGAGACCTGGCGGCGTGCAAGCAGTGCGGCACCACGGTGCGTATGGCCTGCACCGATACTTGCCAATGAGCGAGCCCCTCAAGTATCGCTAGCCCTTTGGATTTTGGCGCGAATCGGCCTATTCTCCGGGCGAATGCAGCAGGCAGGGCCAGCGCCCGAGGGGGAGCATGACGAAGCATTGGCGTGGCGCAGCCAGCTTGCGCTGCGGCTGATCCGCGCGCTGCTCGTGATCTTCATCGCCAGCACGGCCGTGGTCTGGTTCACGATGGCCGCTGGCGGCGGCCGGGATCGGCTCACCCTGGTGGCCGCCGCGGGTGCTCTGGTGCTGGCGGTTCCGGCTTACCTGGGTCGACCACGCGGCACCGCGCGCGGTTGGATCATCATCATCCCGGCACTGCTGACAGCATGGATGGGTTACGTGAACGTCGGTGTCTTCTCCGGGCCGGGGGTGTGCCTGGCGGTGACGATCATGCTCGCCGGCTTGCTGCTGGGTCGGCGCGCGATGATTGGAGTCACCGTCGCTTCGGCGCTGGCGCTCACGTTCGTGGGCTGGGCCATGGTGACAGGGCGCATCTCGGCGCCGGCCGCGACCGATATCGACATGACCTCGTGGCGGACCTGGGTGCGCTCGCTGGGCGTGACTTTTCTCGCGATTAGCCTGTTTGGCGGGATGCTGGTGGCCGTGGTGACGCGCATGGAGCGCTCGCTACGGCTGGCGCGGCGCGAGACGTTGCGGCGCGAGCAAGCCGAGCGTGAACGCGCCGAGGCCGAGCTCCAAGCCGTCGAGAGCAAGCAGCTCGAGATGGTGGGGCGCCTGGCGGCCGGCGTGGCGCACGACTTCAACAACAACCTCACGGCCATCATCGGCTCGGCGGAGCTGTTGAAGATGGACTTGCCGGAGCACGACAGCGCACGCGAGCTGTCGGAGAGCATCTTGGCGGCGTCGCAGCGCCTGGCCGAGCTTACGCGGCAATTGCTCGCGTATTCGCGCAAAGCGCGCATGCTGCAGACTCCGACCGATTTGCACGCCGTGGTGAAGGAAGCCGTCTCGATTGCGCGCCGCTCGATGGGCCCCGATGTGACCATCGTCACGGAGCTGAACGCGCGGCATTTTTACGTCAACGGCGACGCGGCGCTCCTGCAGAGCGCGGTGCTGAACCTGCTCGTCAACGCACGAGACGCGATGCCGCAAGGAGGCACTGTTACGGTCGCCAGCTCTTCGGTGGAGCTGACGCGAAGCAGCGCCAAGGGTTTGCCGGTTGGGCTGTGCCTGGTGCTGGAGGTGATCGATACCGGCCGCGGCATCCCCCAGGATCAGGTTCAGCACGTCTTCGATCCGTTCTTCACGACCAAGCCCGTCGGCAAGGGTACGGGCCTGGGACTGGCGGCCGTTTCCGGCACCGTGAAAGCGCACGGCGGTAGCATCGAGGTGAACAGCGACCTCGAAGGCGGTACCGCGTTTCGGATTTACCTTCCGTGCGCTGACGTCGACGGCGAGCAGCCACAGACGAGCGACGCCAGCGTCGTGCACGGCGAGGGCGAAATCTTGCTCATCGAAGACGACCCGATGGTGAGCCTGACGGCCATTGCGACGCTGCAGTCGTTTGGTTACCGAGTGACGCACGCTGTCGACGGCAAAGGGGCGCTCGAGCAAGTGAGCGCGCATCCCAAGCGCTTTCAGCTGGCGCTTCTCGATTTGCGCATGCCGGGCTTGAGCGGCGAGGCAACCTTCGACAAACTCCGTGAGCTCGAGCCGCAGCTACCGGTGTTGATTTGGTCCGGTTACGGCGCCAAGCAAGACGTGAGCGCCATGCTCAAGCGCGGCGCGGTCGGCTTCGTACAAAAGCCGTATCGAGTCGCGGAGCTGAGCCGCACGGTCGCGCAGAAGATTCGCAAAGCCAAGACTGCGTGATAGCTATAAATGCCATGAAGAGGGTATTTGCCTTTTTTGTCGCAATTGCGTGCGCGTCCTTGGCTGCGGGATGTGGGAGCTGAAACGCCGCCCCACTTCATGAAGTCTTGGTAGGCGATAGCGGGCGAGTCTTTGATGCCAACCTGTTCCTGAAAAGGAGCTCCGACCAGGCACAGGTCGCCCGTGGCCCACTGCCCGCAACACCGCGACCGCTAGCCCGCTGGTCTTGCGCATGGCGCGTGACGGTGGCCTCGTAGATCGCCCGCGCAATGTGCATCTGTTTGTTGGCCCATGTAGGTGTAGCGGAGCAACAATCCTCGGAGCTTCAGGCCAAGAACCATGCAGCTCCAAGAATTCCCCAAGAGTGTTTTCAGGCTCGAACCTCCGCCGCTCTGGTACGTCACGAACGGCGACCTCACCGTGGGTCCGGTGGTGACCGGTTTACTGCTCCGCGGCGTGGAGGCAGGACGGGTGCCCGACTTCTGCCACGTCCGCACGTATCGTGGCGACTGGCGCACTCTGAATTCGGTGCGCGAGATTTCGGCGCTGAATAGCAAAGCCTTCGCCAAGGCTCCCTCGCAGGATCAGCTGGCCGAATGGGGCCGCCCCATCGAGCGCATCAAAGACGAGATGGAGCTGGCTCACACGGTGGCCTGGCTCTCGATGGTGACGACCGGCGCAGAGAGCGCGATGTTCCACTACCGCGGGCGCTTCGGGCGCTCGCTCGTGACCCGTTCGGTGCTCGGTCCCATGTCGACCGAGCGCCTCAACTACCCGCTCCCCGAGAGCGACCTGGTGCTGATCTCCGCGCGCTTCGGTAAGCCGGTGTTCGGTCCGCCCTACGGCCCGACCGAAGACGCGCTGGCCATGCGCTTTGCCAGCAGCAAGGGTGGCTCCGGTGCGGTTGCCATGATTCCGGTGTTCGTCGGCAAAGAGCTGACCGCGATGCTCGAGCTGTCGCGCCCTGGTCACGCCTTCCGTCGCACGGATTTGCAGCGCGCCGAACGCATCGTCCAGCGCGCGCTTCGTCAGCGCACCAACTGAGCTGGCCGGCCAGGGCCGCGGGCAGCTCGCAATGGTCGATTCGTCTTGTCGCCGTGCCGGGCGCCGTGGTTCGAGCGGCGCTACTTGTAGGCTACGAGAGCGCTGGCCGGGCCCACCAGCGGCAAGAGCTGCGTGTCCTTGAAGCCAACGCTCTGTGCCCAACCGCTGAAATCTGCGGCGGTGTAATCGAAGCCGTGAGGGGTTTCGATCAACATGTTGAGCGACATCAGCAGGCCGAAGGCGTTCTTGTTGCGCTCATCGTCGATGACATTTTCGATCGCGATCAAGACGCCGCCCGGCGGCAGCGCGGCGTAGGCGGCGCGGAGGATGTGGAGCTTTTGCTCCGTGCCCCAGTCGTGGAGCACGTTGCCCAGCGTGAGCACATCGGCCTTGGGCAGCGCGTCTTTGAAGAAGTCACCGCTGGCCACGTTGATGCGCTCGCCGAGGCCAGCCGCAGAAACGTTACGCTTGGCGATCGGCGCGACCGGCGGCAGATCGAACGTCGTCAGCGTGAGCTTGGGGTACGCCCGCGCGAGCACCATCGAAAGGGCGCCGCTCGCTCCGCCCACGTCGCACACACTCTGATGCTTCGAAAAGTCGAAGGCCTGGGAAAGAGCCATGAAAGGGCCCATTTGGATGCCGCTCATGGCACGCAAGAAGCCCTCTAGGCGGGCTTCGTCGGCGTACAACGTGCCGAACAAATCGCCCCCTGACTTGGCCTCGTTCTGTGGCTGCCCGGTCTTGAGCGCCTCGGTGAGGTTGCCCCAGAAGCCGTAAAGGCGATGGTTCATCATCTCCAGGATGCCGCCGATGTACTGCGGCTTGTTCCTGTCGAGGAACAGGTCGGTGTCGGGAGCGTTGCGGTAGCTACCACTCATGCTCTTTCCGTCGCGCTCCAAGAAGCCGAGCGCGACGAGCGCATCCAGGAAATCGGCAGCGGCGCGGGGGTGCAGGCCGAGCTGCCCTTGCAGGGCCGAGCCCGTCTTTGGCTCGCGGGCGAGCGCCGTGAACAAGCCGAGCTCCACCGCGGACAGTAGTGTCTTGGTCGCAAAGAAGCCGCTGCCTACTTGCATGATCTTGCTGGGGTTGACGTGATCCGAAGCCATGTGGGTCTCCCTTGCCGCAGGAGCGGCGTGTCTCGACTTTCCGAGAGTCAGAGTAAGGAAACTACGAATCAGCGAGGGCTAAGAGATCGCTCACGATTTGCTAAATGATTGCTAAGGCGCCCAATCGAGCCGAAAGCGGCTGCCGAATCAGGGGTAGTTGGCCGTCACGGCTACGAGCTCGAACGGCCGCGCAATCAGCAGCTTGAAACGCCCCCGCCCCACCGGCTCGAGCTGCACGCACGGAAAACGCTCGGCTAAGCGGCGGCGCAGCAAGATCAAGCGCGTGTCCAGGTTGTCGCGCACCGCTGGTAGCTGCAGCGCCGGATCGAGCCGAAGCTCTTTCTTGCTGAACTCGTCCCGGCCCTGGTCGCGCTTGGCCGTCAGCAACTTGAAGAGCAGGCGCCCGGGCAAGGACTTGATGACGTACTCGTCGTCGAAGAAGACGCTGCCGTCGGCGGCGTAGTAGCGCACCCGCAGCGGACTCTGTGAGGGCTCCGCGCACGCGGGGCCCGGATCGGCCAGCGCAGCCTCTTCGTCTACACCCCGTGCCAGCGCCGGGGCGAGCACGCTGGCGATCACCTGCAGGGCGTTGCTGTCGTCCACGTCGAAGCGGCCCTGGCGCTCGTCCTCGACGTAGAGCACGCCCACCAACTCATCGTCGAAGAGCACCGGACAGGCCAGCTGACTTTCGACGCCCGGCAAGCCAGGAAGCGATATTTCGGCCTCGCCCTGGCTGGGTAGCCTTGCGGCGTGGACCATGCCGATCGCCCGCTTGACGCCGTTGATGCGGATGGAGCGTCGACGTTCGGCGCAGATGCCGATCACGCCCTCGCCGAGCTTCACCTGCGCGCCGACGCCAGGAGCGTAGCCCTGCGACGCCAACATCACGAGCGAGCCGGGTGTGTCGGCGGGCACCAGCAGCATCGCATGGGCGAAGCCGAGTCGTGTGCTCAGGCAAGTGAGGGTGCGGCTGATGCGCGCGTCCAAGTCCAGCGTCTGCCCCAGCAGCTGGCCGAGCTCGGCCAGCGCCGCGAGCTTGGCGGCAGCGTCGGCGCTCATGCCGGGTCGACGTCGGAGGGGATGAACTCGGCGTGCAGCACGCGGTAGACATCGACGCTACGCAGCCGAAAGACCTCTTCCATGTGCATCAGCGAGGCGATGGCATCGATTTCGGCGCGCATCTGCTCGAACAGCTCGCCGGCGCATTCATCGCGCTCGAAGCGTGCGTCGAGCCGGAGGTGACGCCCGGTCGAGGGCTGAATCAGCGTGATTTGTGCTTGCGGGTTCTCGCGGACGTTGCCGACCGTCTTCGAAAAGAACTGGTTCGAGAGCGCGACGTGCTGCGAGTCGACGAAGGCGACCTTCGATAGGTAGGTGACGTTGGGCGTGCCATCGGCGGCGACCGTTGCGATGACGGCCGGCAGCACGCCCTCCATGCAGTCGCGCAACGAATCGAGCTTCAGTGAGCTCACGTGAGTCGCGCCCCCGCGCCGGGTCCGGGGGTCTGGTTGAACATCTCGGTCGGTCGAATGCGGACCCAGCGCGTTGGCCCGTGCTTGAACATGCCGCGACATTGTTCGGCAGTGAGGCCAATCTGCGCCAGGGCTAGAGCGAAACTCTGGAAGTACTCGTGCGCGGCCTCGGCGGCTTCGGCGGACGGTTCCTCGAGGTCGACCAGGGGGCCTTTGAACTGGCGTCCATGGAAGGTGAGAGGATGGGTCAAGTTGATGGCGACGGCCGTTGCGCTGCGCAGCGCTGCCAGCAGCCGCGGAGCTTGAGCGTCGACGAGCCCGACCGCGAGCGATTCGCCGTGAAGGCGGATGGCAAAGCCGCGAGCCGACTCGGGCGCATGCCCGGGAGCCGTTGCCGCGACTTGCACGGCAATCGGTTCACGGATCCAAGCTTCGAGGCCCGCCAGCATTGACGCGCAGCTTACCAAGGGCCCGAGACGGCCGGTACGCCTTGTTGAGACGCATGGCGCTTGCGGCTGCTTCAGCGGCGCGTAACGCCTTCGTCCCATGGCGAAGAACATTCTCATCAATGGTTTCGGCTCGGGTATTTCGCTGGCGCTGGCCGAAAAGTTCGGCGCACAGGGGTTCGGCGTGGGGCTCGTGGCGCGCAGCGGTCAGCGACTCGACGCGGGCGTGAAGATGCTCGAGGCGCAGGGCATCCGCGCGGTGCCGTTCCAAGCAGACCTTTCGGATCTCAAAGCGATCCCGAAGCTCGTGAGCGATGTACGCGAGAAGCTCGGCTCGATCGACGTCGTGGAGTGGAACGCCTACGCGAGTGGTGCCGGCGACCTGTTGGCGGCGGACCCGGCCGAGGTCAACGCAGTGTTGGGAATCGCGGTGCCGAGCTTGGTTGCGCTGGTGCAAGCGGCGCTCCCCGACTTGCGTGCCAACAAGGGTGCCGTGCTCGTGACCAACGGTGGCCTCGGCTTGCTCGACGACCAGGTCGACGCCGGCGCCGTGGGCTGGAAGGCGATGGGCCTTGCTGTTGCCAACGCCGCCAAGCACAAGCTCGTGCGCCTGCTGGCGGCTCAGCTCAAGCCCGAAGGCGTGTACGTCGGCGAGGTGATCGTGCTCGAAGCAGTCAAAGGCTCAGCCTGGGACAGCGGCAGCGCGACGCTCGAAGCCTCGAGCGTCGCAGCCAAATTCTGGCAGCTCTACAGCGAGCGCAACACGGTGTCGGTCAAGGCGCCGTAGCGCGCCAGCGCCGGGCCCTTGCTCGGTTCTGGGCGTCAAGTTAGGGTGTCGCCCAACGTGCGCGGGTTGGGTCTTTGGTCGATGGGTTTGCTGATGCTCACTTGTTCCACGGCGTTTGCTGCGCCCACGGACCAAGAGCGAGCCGCGGCCCGAAACCTGGCGACCGAAGGCATCAACGCCTTCGAGAGTGGCCGAAACGCCGAGGCGCTGGACAAGCTCGAGCGGGCTTTTCAGTTGGCCTCGATTCCGACCATCGGCTTGTGGTCGGCGCGCGCGTTGGAGAAGGCGGGCAAGCTGGTCGAGGCGAACGAGCGGCTCATGGTCGTGGGTCGCTATGACGTGGCGCGCACGGATCCCGAGGTCTTCAACCAGGCCAAGGCCGACGCCGAGCAGATGCAAGCCGCGCTCGCGCCGCGCATTCCGCAGCTCAAGGTCGAGCTCGTGCACCCTGCCGAAGGCACCGACATCACGGTAGAGCTCGACCACGTGGCGCTCAAGAGCGCGCTGGTGGGGGTGCCGTTTCAGGTCAACCCCGGCAAGCACTCGATTTCCGCACGCGCCGGCGCCGACCACGTGGATCGCGACGTGGCAATCGCCGAGCGGGACTCCGCTCGCGTTGTCCTCGACGTCGCGTCGCTCCACAGCGCCGCGCCTGCGACCACCGCGGCCAGCAACGAGCCCCCAGCTTCGCCGGGAGCAGCAGCCGCCGCCGCTCCAGCGAGCGACGAAGCGCCTCGGCACCCAGCCGCCAAGTCGAGCACCGGCCGCCACATTGCGGGCTGGATCGTGCTCGGTCTCGGTGCGGGCGGCCTGGTCACGGCTGGCGTGCTGGGCGCCAAGGCCATCGAGCAACACAGCCTGTACGAAGATCGGTGTCCGCAGGGAAAGTGCTCGTCCGCGTACCAACAGTACTACGACACGTACCAAACCAATCAGCTGCTGGCGATCGTGAGCGGCGGCGTCGGTGTCGTGGCGTTCGGCGCCGGCCTTTATCTCGTGCTCTCGGGTGACAGCTCTTCGAGCAACGAAGCGTTCGTGCAGCCCTATGTCGGTTTTGGCACCGCCGGCGCCGTCGGTCGCTTCTAGCCGCAAAGCTCGCTAGAGGCGCGCGGCAGTACGGGCGCCTGCTAAGCTCGGCCAATCATGTCACTGGGAAGGGTCGTGCCCATACTGCGCATCTTCGATGAAGCGAAGGCGCTCGAGTTCTACGTCGACTACCTCGGTTTCCGGCCTGGCTGGCGCCACCGCGCAGCGCCGGACCTCCCCCTCTATATGGAGGTGTCGCGAGACGGCTGCGTGCTCCATTTGAGCGAGCACCACGGTGACTGCTGCCCTGGCGCGGCGCTCCGCATCGAGGCCGACGACGTCGACACGCTCCATGCCGAGCTCGCCGCGAAACCCTACCGTTACGCGCGCCCCAGCATCGAAGCCATGCCGTGGGGCAGCCGCGAAATGTCGATCAAAGATCCGTTCGGCAACCGACTCACCTTCGCCACCACCGCTCCGAGCGCCGCCAGCTCCGATTTCAGCGTCGAGCGCTGAGACGAATCCCGACCCTGCGAGCCGCGCCGGACGAGGGATTCTCCGGGAGTTATCGGCGGAGGGGCGGCGCTCGACGAGCTGCTGCGCCAGCAGAGCCCGCTGGCGTTGGTGCGTGCGGTCGAGCTTGTGGAGCTAGTGCTCGACGCTTCTGCTGGCTCGAAGCGCGGCGGGCATGCCGCGAAAGCGTGAGGTGCGCGGTGTCATGCGGCGATGCCTCCGAAGGGCGCGAGTGCGTGTTCGACATCGGTGAGGTCATCCGCGGCGACGAGTCCGCGACGAATGGCTTGCTGCGCGGCCTGCTTGAGCAGCTCGGGCGAGATGCCGTCCCTAGCGGAGTCGTTGAGAGAGCGACGAGGGCTCGTCACCGGCACTGCACCGACCCACGCTCGATCCTCAACGGGGATGTCGGCGTGGTGAAGCACGACGCCACGAGGCACACGGAAGCGGCGGCGGCGCCAAGCGGCCGGCAGGGTGAGATGGAGGTTTGCCGGCAGCACGTCGGAAAGGCCATGAAGTGCCAGCGCGGTCTGGTGCGAGATCACGCCCGCCTGTTCCGACCACAGCCAAGCGCCGACCAGCTCTTCATGCTCGCCCGCGGGAAAGTGCACGAGGCGGTAGATGCCGCGGTGCACGCGCAGCACCTTGCCGGCGCGGAGGTGATGCACCAGCAGCTGGGGCGAGTAGCCGGCCTCGGCGGCCTGCTGGGTCGTGAATAGGCCCTGTTGACCGGCCGCGGTTTCGAACAGGCGGTGCCAGCTTGGCCTAGTGAGTGCGCCCTCCATGCACGAAACTTAAGCGGTGCTTAATGTTTGTGCAACGGCACTAAGAAAGGATCCTTGACGAGACCGGCTCACTAAGAAAGAGTTCTTTCCTAGTAAGTCGAGCTGGGTAAGGAAGGCTTCCTAGCGCGATGAGCTGGCCAAGCGAGTTTTCTCAGCGGGGAACAGGATGTCGAAGCGAGTCACCGGCCGATACGAGCGGACCACCGTGGGTGGTGAGGAGGTTGCGGCCTTCGTACCGCTCGCTCTCCCGCCGGAGCCGGCGGTGGAGCTCTCGGCGGCGCTCACTACCAGGCTGCGCGCCGCCGAGCAGGCGCTGATCCGACTCGAGCTGGCTGGCGAGATGGTCCCTTCGCTCGACTGGTTCATCTACGCGTTCGTCCGGAAGGAGGCGGTCGTCTCATCACAAATCGAGGGTACCCAGGCCACGCTCGTGGACCTGCTCAACTTCGAGGCGCTCGAGGACGCCACCGATGGGGCTGAGACCGCGGTGTCGCCGACCGCCGACGTGGAGGAGGTTTGCAACTACCTCGACGCGCTCGCGTATGCGCGCGAACAGCTTGCCGCGGCACGCGGTCTACCGCTCTCGATGCGCCTCCTGAACGAGACGCACCGGCGGCTCATGGCTGGCGTCCGCGGCGCCGACAAGCACCCGGGCGAGGTGCGGCGCAGCCAGAACTGGATTGGCGGTAGCCGACCGGGGAATGCGATGTACGTCCCACCGCCCCCCCACGTGCTGGGCGAAGTCCTCACCGCGTTCGAAAAATACCTTCACCAAGCGGCCGCGCTGCATCCGCTCCTCCGCGCTGGCCTCCTACACGTTCAGTTCGAGACCATCCACCCGTATCTCGACGGCAACGGTCGCATCGGTCGTCTGCTCGTGACGCTGCTACTCGAGCACTGGAAGCTGCTCACGAAACCGCTGCTCTACCTGAGTCTCCACTTCAAACGGCACCGCGACGATTACTACCGCCGCCTCACCGCCGTGCGGAGTGACGGTGATTGGGAAGGTTGGCTCGACTTCTTCCTCGACGGCGTCGCCACGATTGCCGACGAGGCGGTCGCATCCGCGCGCGAGCTGTTCGCACTCGTCGCACAGGATCGGGCGCGCTTGCTGGCGAGCGAGAAGGCCTCCGTCGCCGGGGTGCGGCTCTTCGAGCTCTTGCCGCGCCACCCCATCGTCACCGTAGCTTCCGCGACGAAGCTACTCGACACCACCAAGCCGACGGCGGGCAAGGCCGTCGAGCTGCTCGTGGCTGCCGGCGTGCTCGTCGAGGTCACCGGCAAAAAACGCGACCGCTCGTTCTCTTACCGCGCGTACCTGGATCGCCTGAAGGTCGGAACAGAGCTCGGGCGTTGGGTCCCAGCTTGATAGTCGTGGCGCCGAAGACGACACCACCATCATCATCATGGAGCGCGATGATAGCTTCGGCGACGTGATTCACATCTACTATGTCTTTGCTGACAAGAATCCCGAGCGCATCGGCAGGTTCACCGTGATCGAGCAAGAGCAACATCCCCGCGCGGCGACTTTCGGCGGTCATGTACCCGGTACGGCTCTTGCGCTCGTGAAAGACGGGACGTTCATCACGAAGAGCGACCCCCACGGCGCGTACGCCGTTGATCCGGAGCTTCAGTTGTTCACCGGATGGCTGCTTCGCTACGACGGAGAAGCTATGCCTCCACCGCTGAAGTTTCAGAAGGACATGGCAACGCTCGTCCGGGTTGAAGAAGCGCCTCCAACTGGAAGCCGGGTCGCGTAGCTCGACGACTCAGTTCAAGCGCACGCTCGATCGCTTGTTCCGTGTGCTGGTGCGTGGAGGATGAATCAAACTCGCTCGAACGTCGTGAGCAGGATCTACTCTCGCTAGAAAACCCAGCGAGGTAGGAACGACAATCCGTGTGGCGTCTACGCCTCCCTGGCCGGTTCTCCGCGCAAAACGGCAAGGATCATGGACAGTATTACTTGACAACAACATCCGTGGGAAGCTACTATCGGTCCCGCAATGGCAAGCGAACTGGAGCCGTTCTACGTAGACCTCGGCCAACGAATCCAAGGATTTCGGAAGCGGGCGGGAATGACTCAGGAAGACCTTGGCGCTGCGATTGTTCCACCGCTGACGCGAGCGAGCGTTGCCAACATCGAGAACGCGAAACAGCGCGTGCTCACGCACACCATCATGATGATTGCTGCGGCGTTAGGTGTATCGATAGAAGCGCTGCTTCCCTCATTGCCGCGTCAGCAGCCCGCTCGCGCGAATCTCGAGAAGGAACTCGCGACAAAGCTGTCGCTATCGAAAGCGAGAGCACGTGAGATGGCCGTAGCCTTGCAGCGCGGCAGAACAAAATGAATCTCCACCATGTTCGGCGACGGGCGGAAGCCCTTCTCGCTGAATGCGGCGAGCAAGACTCCGTTCCGGTACCCGTCGACAAGATTGCGCGTGGGCTTGGGCTCGACCTGATCAGGACTGACCTGAGCGACGATGTGTCGGGATTGCTCGTGGCCGATGGGAGCCGTACTCGCATCTGCGTGAGGAAGCAGGATTCGCGAGTCCGCCAGCGCTTCACTATCGCGCACGAGATCGGGCACTACCACCTCTCACACAAGTTTGCGGAAGAGGAACACATACACGTTGACCGGGGTCACGTGATTCGGATGAGAAGTCCCGAGTCTTCGACGGGGGTCGATCGCATGGAGATTGAGGCAAATCAGTTTGCCGCCTCTCTGCTGATGCCAGAGAAGAGTGTTCGCGCCGCAGTCGAGCGAGAGGGCGGTGCTCCAGTGGCAGATACGGCCGTTACGAAGCTGGCGCGGAGTTTTGCCGTGAGCGAGCAAGCGATGACCATTCGCTTGACTGTCCTCGGTCTTCTTTAGACGGGTCCACACCCGCGTTGGGTGGATATAGAGGCGTGACTTTCGGCACGACCGAGTTGCGCGTCAGCGTGAACGCTTGATTGCGGATGTCGGGCCATCGTGAACACCGAGATCGGCCCATCGTGAACGCTCAAATCGCGGCATCGTGAACACCTGGATCGGGGTCGTGAACGGCCAAATCGGCGTCGTGAACGCCTAAATCGGCCGACGTGAACACCCCGC
>DASZTA010000011.1:0-1099629 GCA_035548415.1 Polyangiaceae bacterium | reverse complement strand
CATCTTCGCGTCAATGGAAAGCACGTTACTCGCAACGCCCGTAGCTGCGCGCCCAGCTGGGCGCGGCGCGCGCGGGCCAGGCCCGCGCCACAAACCTCGGCCTACCAAACAAACGGGCCCAACGACTCCTCACGGACCGTCAGGCACGGGCACGGGCACGTTTACGGGCACGCGTGAGCGATCCCAATTTAGGGACACTCCCTAATCCGGCAAAATGCGGTCGGGGTTGCCCAAAAACTCGAAGTGCATCGTGTCGCGCAGCTGCGGATCGCGACCGAGCCAGTAAAAGCCGTAGCGCTCGAAGGTGTCGATCCAACAGCGTGTCAGCTCCGTGCGCTCGAACACGGAGTCGGCGGAACCCTGACAAGCCTTGTGCTCGGGCCAGGGCGCGACGCAGCCGCAACAAGGATTGCGATTCGGATCGATGTCGATCGCGATGCCGAACAGGTGATTCGAAACCTCCGCCCCGCGGTAGCTGTTTTCCGTGCGGAAGCCACCCACGGCGCGCGCGTGATAGCGGTCGGCGCTCTTCGTGCAATCTTTTTTGATGCGGCGCTCGACGCATGCCAGAGCGGGTGCGATCTTTTCGTGCACGAGCAGCGGCAGCCCCATGAAGTGCACGCTCTTGGCCTGCGAGTAAGCCGTTCTTTCGTTGAGCTGCTCGTAGGGTGCGCCTTCGACACGCCCGTAGTGCTCCACACGGTAGCGAATGGCCTGGTTGGCTTTGCGACCGTCGAGCGCCTTGCCGATCATGAAATTCTTGCGAATCAGGAAGGCTTGCGGCTTTTGGTAGCGGCAGCCGCGGTAGTCCGCCTCGGCATTTTTGGCGATCGGCAGCGCCAGAGCCAGGGCCGCGGCGAGCGGAATCAAGAAGGCAAAAAGCTGGCTCGACGAACGGCGCATTCCCGGGATCAGGGCTGACTTAGCATCACCTCGCGGCCGAGGCGCGAGCTTTCGTAGATGGCGTCCAGAATGCGCTGAACCGAGAGGGCTTGAGCCAGGGTGATACACGGCTCTTCGCTGCCCAAGATCGTGCCGATGAAGTGGTGAAAGCGGTTTGCGTGCGGATAACGCAATGGGGTCTCGGGCAGGGTGACGCACTCGTAGGCGCCCGCCTCTGCGCCCTGGCGGTAGAGCTCGCCGGGGAAGCAGCTCGCGCCGGCTTCGGTGCCATGCAGGAGCAGGTTCATGCGATCGGGCTCTTTCTGGTGAATGGCCCAGGCCACGTCGAGCGAGAGCGTCGCGCCGTCGCCGAAGCGAATCAGCGCGGTGGCACCGTCGTCGACGTCGAAGTCGGTGTGCACGCGTTCCGACATCCCCCAGCCGCCTTCGCCGAGACCGCGCCGACCAAAGTTGCAGTAGACCTGCCCGCTCACGCTGACGGGATCGAAGCGGTTCATCAAGAACAGCGCCAAGTCCAGCAGGTGCACGCCGATGTCGAACAGGGCGCCGCCTCCGGCCAGCTCTTTCTTGCCGAACCAGGTGCCCAGCTTGGGAATGCCGGCGCGCCGGTACCAAAATGCTTTGGCCTGATAGACATGCCCGAGCTTGCCGCTTTGCACGAGCTCGGCGAGGCGCTGCGAGTCGGGTAGAAAGCGCTGGTTCATAGCGACGCTCAACGTGCGCCCGGCGCGCTCGGCGGCCTCGATCAAGGCTTCGGCTTCACTCGCGCTGCTGGCGAGCGGCTTCTCGACGATGACGTGTTTGCCGGCCGCTAGCGCACGCAGCGCCAGCGGCGCGTGGAGCGCGTTGGGGGTGGCGACGAATACGGCGTCGAGCTCGGGATCGGCGAGCAGGGTCTGGTTGTCGGCGTAGGTGCGCACGTCTCCGAGCGCGCCGGCCAGCTCCGCCAAGCGCTGGCCGTGCGGGTCGCTCAGGGCCATCACCCTCGCGTGTGGATGTTGGTTGATCTCGTGGCAGGCCGTACGACTGATTTGACCGGCGCCGAGCACGCCGAAGCGAAGCTTTGTCGGCATGGGCGCCATGATAGTCGGGAGGGCAGCGTCGACAGTCGTTGCGGACGACGCGGGCAAGCAGCGTGACGCAGGCCGGAAAGAAATTTGTGGCGTGGCCGTTGGCCTTCGCGACGACGAACCGAAACGCCCAGCGAATTTTCACGAAGCGCACACGCTGGGTTGGGGGCGGTCGTCATAGTTAAACGCGTTGCTCAACCGGAGCGCGACCGGCGCTGGCCCTGCATGAAGGTGCATGTGGGATGAACGAATCAAAGAAGAGCCCCAACGGCAGTGGTGTACCCGGCGGCCTGCTCGCCGCGAAAGACGAACGAGATCGACGTCGCCTGGCGCGCCGCGTGTTCTTGCGCACGCTGGGTTTGGGGCTATCGGTGCCGCTCGCCGCCAGCAGCGCGCGGTTGGCGATCGCACAAAGCACCCCGCGACCGCGTCGGCTGTTTCTCTTCTATTTGCCGCACGGCGCGCCGGTCGAGCATTTCGACCCGAGCCCCACGGGTGACCTCGATCTCGCCGGCTCTGGCGTGCTGGGGCCGCTCGCGCCGTACCAGAGCCAAGTCAGCGTGCTGCGCGGCATCTCGATGAACGGCGCCAGCAACCACGCTGCGATTCGCACCATCCTTACGGGTAACGCCGACGGCGCCGGCTCGGACTCGATCGACGCGCTGATCGCCCAGCAGCTGAACACTACCGCCTACGTGCTCGGGGCGGTTCCGTACGCCAAAGGCTCGGGCTTCACGTCGGATTCGTTCCTGGTCAAGCACGGGTCCTGGGTTCGGCCCGAAGAAGATCCGGCGCGCGCCGCGGACGCGCTCTTTCAAGGACTCGGCAGCACTCCCGACGCTGGGCCGAATCCGGCCGTCGAGTTCCGCACGGCCGCGCTGGCGCTGACTGAAAAAGAGCTGCAGCGCTTGCAAGCCGCGACGGCGGACCTGACCGACGAGCAAACCAAGCTCCAGATTCATCTCGACGCGATTCGCCAGCTCAAAGCAGGGCCGACGAACGGCTCGCTGCAAATCTCCTGCAAAGAGCGCCCAGCCTTGCCAGCGCTGGCCGCGCTCGCGGGAGCAGATGTGTTGGACCCGACGTCTCTCGGCAAGGTGCTCGACGCGCACCTCGAGGTCGCGGCCCACGCGCTCACCTGCGGCACTGCCAGCGTGATCACGCTGCAGAACATGTACACCAACGCCGACCTCAACATGGGCTTCCCCGGGGGGCCGGGCATACCCAAGGGCCACCACGAGCCCGTGTCACACTCGTGGGACGCCGCGGGCCGTGCCGAATTCGCCCTGGTGCAGCGCTGGTTCTACAGCCGGCTGGCAGAAAAGCTGCTGGTCACCCTCAACCAGACCGATCCGCAAGATCCGGAGCACACCGCGCTCGACAACTCACTCGTCGCCATCTTGAGCGAGGTGTCCGACGGCGCGAACCACAACTCGGGCACCGAGCACATTTGGGTAGAAGGCAAGGAGTACCCGACGAGCCTGCCGCTGGTGCTGATCGGCGGGGCGGGCGGTTACCTCAAGCCGGCGGGCGGCGTCGCCAACGTGACGGCCCTGCACACCGACTTGCTCGCTACCTTCGCGGAGGCGATGGGCGCGCCGGTCTCGAGCATGGGCGCGGTCTCGATGAAACCCTTGGCGGAGCTCAAAGCGTGAGCCGGGCGCGCGCCGGAACGGCGCTCCTCGGCTTACTCACCCTGATGGGTTGCCAGGCCAGCATCGACGGTACCTCTGGGCCGCACCGCGGCGGCAGCGGTGGTGTCGGCGGCAGCGGCACCGGCAGCGGCGCCAGCAGCACCGGTGGTGGCCCCAACACCGCGACCCTCGGCCGCGACGCCGTGGCGCAGCGCTGTGACAGCTCGCAATTCGCGCCACCGCAGCTGCGCCGGCTGACGGCGCCGGAGCTCGAGCGCACGCTGCGGGATGTTTTTCCGTCCTTGGCCAGCGGCTGGGCCGGAGTACGGCTGGGCGCCGACCCGGTGTCGCCGCTCGGCTTCTCGAACGACGCTCGCACTTTGGTGGTCGCCAGCCAAACCGCGCAAGAGCTGCTGTCGACGGCCGACGACGTGGCGGCGAACGTGACGCCCGCCGCCCTGGCCGCGCTGGTGCCATGCACGGGCGACGCGGCTGCCAATCGCAGCTGTGCGGATCAGGTCGTGCAAAGCGTTGGCCGGCGTCTGTTTCGCCGCGCGCTCACCGCCGAAGAAGCCGCCGACTACGGCGCTCTCTACGACAGCGTCGCCGTCAAGAGCGATTTCGCGACGGGGCTGCACTGGTTGCTGGTGGCGATGATTCAGTCGCCGAGCGCCGTGTACCGCTCGGAGCTGGGCACGCCCGACGGCGCGACCCGCAAGCTCACGCCCGAAGAGCTGGCGAGCGAGCTTTCTTACACTTACGGTGGCACCGCTCCGTCGGCGGAGCTGCTCGCAGCCGCCCAGCGCGGCGAGCTGGCGACGCCAGAAGCCCGCGTTGCCAAGGCCAAAGAGCTTCTGGGCACGCCGGCCGGCCACGCGCAGTTGCAGCAATTCCTGGCAGAGTGGTCCGGCTACGGTCGCGTCGCCTCCAAGACCAAAACCACGGTCATGAATTTCGAGGCGCTGCGCGATTCCATGCAGCAAGAGACGAAGCTGTTCTTCGACGAAGCCGTGTTCAACCGCAAAGGCGGGGTGCGCGAGCTGCTCACGGCCAGCTACACCTTCGTCGACGCGAGCCTAGCCGGCCTCTACGGCTTTGGCAGCGCAGCCAGTGGCTTTGCGCAAGTCGAGCGACCGGCAGGGCAGGGCATCGGCATCCTGGCTCAGGGCTCGATGCTCGCGGGCGCTGCCCATGCCGACGGCTCGTCGCCCACGCTGCGCGGCCTCATCGTGTACGAACGGCTCATGTGCCACCAGCGCCGGCCGCCGCCCCCCAACGTGCCCGGCATCGAAGCGCCCATGCCCGGCGCCAAGACGACGCGCCAGCGCTACGAGATGTCGCATCGCAACAGCGCGAGCTGCGCCTCGTGCCATCAGTTCTTCGATCCGCTCGGCTTCGGTTTCGAGCATTTCGACGAAGCGGGGCGGTTCCGCGCCAACGAGAACGGCTTGGACATCGACGCCACCGGACAGGCGCTGGCCTTCCCGGATACCAGCGTGGTCTTCAGCTTCAACGGCGCCGAAGACCTGGCCCAGCAGCTCGCGGCGCAGCCCGCGGTTGCCGATTGCGTGAGCGGCCTGGCCGCGGCTTACGCCTTCGCAGGCGCCGGTGGCCGCACCTGCCTGGCAGAAGACGCGCGTTCGGCGTTCGCCGAAGGTGACATGGGCGTGCTGGACTATTTTGCGCAGCTGGCGGCCTCGCCCAGCTTCGCCGAACGAGCCCCCTGACGCCGTGCTAGACGGCGGGCGTGACCAGGCCCGCCATCTCGGTGCTATTGCCGGCGTTCAACGCCGCGGCGACGCTCGCACCGGCGCTGCGTAGCATCGTACGGCAGACGGAGACGGACTGGGAGTGCGTGATCGTCGACGACGGTTCGACCGACGCGACGGCCGAGCTGGCGCGCGAGCACGCCCGGCGCGATGCGCGTTTTCGGCTCGTCTCGATCGAGCATGCCGGCATCGTTGCGGCGCTCAACGCCGGTATCGCAGCCTGCCGCGGTGAATGGGTCGCACGTCTGGATGCCGACGATTTGATGCAGCGTCGCCGGCTCGAGAAGCAGCGCGCAGTGCTCCAGGCCGAGCCGGCATGGTGCGGCGTCGGCTGCGGCGTACGGCTGTTCCCTCGACGCAACATGACGGACGGATTGCGCGCCTACGAAAAATGGTTGGCGGCCATTTCTGGGCCACGAGACGTGGCGCGAGAAGCCTTCGTCGAGTGTCCGCTCGCGCACCCGACGTTGATGTTGCGGCGCGAGGTGCTGGCCAGCTTCGGTTACCACGACGCACCCTGGCCCGAAGACTACGACCTGGTGCTGCGGCTGCTGGGCGCGGGCAAGCAGCTCGGCACCGTTCCCGAGCGGCTCCTCCATTGGCGCGACGGTAGCAGCCGCCTTTCGCGCAGCTCGGCGCGCTATTCGATCCCCGCCTTCACGGCGTGCAAAGCCGAGTATCTCGCGCGAGGTTACTTGAAACAGGTCGAGCGCTACGTACTGTGGGGCTACGGCGACACCGGCAAGGCCTTGGCCGACGCGCTCGCTCAACGCGGCAAGCACCCTTCCGCCATCGTCGAGCTCCACCCCGGCCGCCTCGGCCAACTCATCCGCGGCGTGCGCGTCATTCCGCCCGAGGCGCTGCCCGCGCTTCCCCGGCAACCGTTGCTCGTCTCCGTAGCTGGTCTCAAGCCTCGCACTGAAATCCGCGAAGCCCTCGCTCGAATGGGCTTCACCGAATCTCGCGACTTCGTGTGCTGCGCCTAGCTCACGGCAGCGGCTAGTAGCGATACTGATACAGCAAGTCCACGCCCGTCCCGATCGTCCCCAGCTGGGCGCGCACCGAGATCGTCTTCGTCATCCGGTAGTCCACGGCGGCTCCGATCGTGCCGCCGGTTTGCTCGTTGCTGTTGGCGGCAGCCGCCTGGTAGTTGCCCTCGACGATCACGCGATCCGAGGCGCGGTAAGCGGCGGTGTAGGTGGCGCCCTTGGTGACGTCGTCGCTGTCTTTGCCCCGCAGCTGCACACGGGCCAGTGGGGTGTCGGCGAGTAGCGTGTCGAGCGCACCGACGCCGATGTTGGCGGTGCTGCCGCTGTCGCTGCCGCCGAGTAAGAGCGCCAAAGCTTGATCTTGCGGGCGATCGAACTGCACGCGCGGCTTGGAAATCGTACCCGAGATGTACATGAACAGCGTGTCGCCATCGGGCGAGCGCCAGCTGGCGCGCACGTCGAGGCGCGGATCCGACGGATCGGGTGTATCGAACACGAGCGCGCCGCCTTCGATTTGGAAGATTTTTCCGAGCATTTGCACGGCGCCGCGCCGCTCCAACATGACGCTGCCGGTTACGCCTACGCCGCTCGCCAGCACGACGTTGGGGTCGCCGCTGATCGGCAGGTCCAGCAACGCGCCGCGCTCCACCTTGGCGTTTTGTCCGAGGTGAATCGCAAACTGCCAGGGCACCGAGTCCTCTCGGCTGGCCTTGGGCTGCGCCACCGGCTGCAGGATGGTTACATTTTCGTTTTCGTTCAGCTCGATCAGCTGGCGCGACTCCTGCTCGGGCAGCCGGGCGGTCAGCTCCTGAAAATGAATGTCGACGAACATCTTCTCGGGGAAGCGCTTGATGTCGAGCTTGTCGATGTAGGCGTCGGCGTTGGCGCGCGTGATGCCGTCGACCACGAGCGGTAAGCCGTTGATGCGCACGCGCCCGGACCCCGAAATGATGTCGAAGCCGGCCAGGCGGAGGGCCAGGTTCGCGCGCAGGTTCTGCACTTTGCTGCCGGCGCTGGCGGCCAAATCGGGAATGTCGACCAGCGTGGTCGCGCCGTCGCGCCGCGCGGTGGCGCTGAAATCGACGTCGCGCAGGCGGTAACCCAAGCCGCTCAGCACCAGCGAGCCGCCCTGCATGCTCAACTTGCCGCCCAGCTGGTCGACCTTGCGCGCCGTTTCGCCCTTGGCGAGCGGCTGCAGGCGAGCGTTGAGATCGCCGTCGAGCCGGCCTCGCAGCTCGCTCATGAAATCAGCCAAAAATGGCTCGAGCGCGGAGGCTTCGAGGTTGATGGCGTGCAAGCCGAAGTCGATCGGCTGAGCGTCGTCGAGGGCGGGCAGCTCGCTCGCCCAGGAGACGCCCGCGGTCACGTTGCCGCTCACCTCGGTTTGGTTGCGTTGGACCTCGAAGTCGACACGGGCGTGCTCGGCGTCGCTGCGCAGCTTGAGACTGCCACTGCCGACCTCGAAGCGATCGACGCGTAAATCGGCGAGGCTGATTTGCCCCGAGGCGTTGGGGTGCTGGCCGCTGCGGTCGAGCAGGAGCTTGCCGCTGGCAGTGCCGGTGACGCGGGCGTCTGCCAGCTGCGGCACCGTGGTGAGCGGCAACTGCTCGAGCGATGCCAGCGCGGTGCCGCTCCAGGTAAAGCGGCCGAGCCTGCCGTCGTAGGGCGCGTTGCCGGTGAGCCGCACGTTGGCCACCCGTTTGCCGGAGCAGGGGCTGCGCGTGACCTCGAAGCCCCCTGGCAAGAACACCTCCGCGCCGACGCTGAAAGCGCCGCCGACTTTGGCGTACTCGGCCGTGCCACAAACGTCGATCGGCTCCGAGCGGCCGTTGAGCCCGAAACGCAGGTCGCTGGCGCGAATACCCAGTGACGCAACCGGCTCGTTCAAGCTGCCGCGCACGGTGCCCTCGACCCGCACCACGCCGTGCAGGCTCGGAATGCGCACGGCCGGCGGCAGACTCTCGAAGTCGAGCCGCGGCACCACGACCTTGGCCAAGAGCGGGCGCTCCTGAATCTGCTTTTCGAACGGCGCCTTTCCCGAGAGTGCGGCGGCCACGTCGAGCGTGAGGTCGGCGCTGCTGGTCAAGATGCGCTCGGCGCCCTGGTCGGCGCTGAACGCCACGGAGGTGTTGCCGCTCGCGCCGTCGAGGTTGGCAGAAGCCGAGAGCTCGATGCCCGAAATCGTGAGCGGCGGCTCTTTGGGGCGAGCCAGTCGCACGCCCAGCCCCTGGGTCCGCGCCGCAACCGCAATGTCGGGTATCGCTTTGGGGTCGCTGCGCTTGGCCGTGACGCTGAGCGCGGCGGTGCCGTCGACGTCGAGATCCTGACCTGGAAATGCTTGCGCGGCGTAGGCGAGCTGCAGCTGCTCGAGAGAGAGTGTGGCCTCACCAATGGCATGCTCGAACGAGGCGCGCTCGGTGGGCGGGCCCGCAAGCTGGGTATCCCAATCCGCCGAGAAGGCGCCGAGGGCCTCGACGTTGCCGCTGCTCGAGCCTTTGAGGTGTCGCCCATCGAGCTGTGCGCTCAGTTGGCCCGAGATGCCGCTCAGATTGGCGACGGAAGCCTTGCTGACCGAGAGCTCCACGTTGCCACGTTGGGTGTGCTGACCGGCGACGGCGTCGACGTTGATGCTGGCGCGCCCTTCCAGCGTGCCGCGCGGCAGGCCCATGACCCGAGAAAATGCCGACAAATCCAGGTTCTGTCCGCGTGCGTTGACGCTCAGCTGCGTCGGGGTGATCTCGGCGTTGCCCTGCAGCTCGCCGCTGGCGCCGCGCAGCTTCAGCTCCGAGATGAGCACGCGGTCGGTGGCTAAATCCAGCCGGGCGACGTCGCCCCGGATCTCCACGTTGTCCCGCGAGACACCGATGGAGAGCTCGCGCATGCTGAGCGGCGTTGCGATCGCGACGGTGGCGTGCGCGTCCACGCTCGGGCCGTTCGGATCTTTGAGCGTGGTGCTGACTTGCGGAGTGAGCAGGGGACCGTGCGCGTTGGCGCTCACGTCGGCGAACGCGAAGCGCCCCGCGGTGAGCTGTTTGCCGGTGAGCCTGGCATCGAGCGCCAGCTGGTCGACCTTGTCGAGCGAGCCCTTCGCCCCCGCGGTGAGTCGCCCGCTTTGCAGCGCTACGCCCTGGTAGCTGACGCCCCGTACGTCGAGCGTCAGGCTGGTGTCGAGCCGACCGTGGTCCAGCGCGGCGTGCACCTTCATGTCGGCGCTGCCGCTGCCGTCGAAGTACGGCTTGATGCGCTCGACTTCGGCCAAGTTGACGCGTTTGGCCTCGGCGTTGAGCTCGATTTTGCCGTCCGGGTAGATGGAAAAGCCCAAATCCAGCGGTAGGCCGCGGTCGTGCACCTTCGCTTCGCCCGTGAAGGCGGCGCCCACGGCGTTGCCCGAAAAATCGATGGCGGGGATCGGGAACGTACCCACGGTAGTGGGCTGGAGCGAACCCCCGATGTCGACCAGGATTTGCCCCTTTTCGCTGTGCAGGCTGAGGTCCGTATCCACGTCGATGCTGGTAGCGGGCGCCTGTGGCCAGAGCGCGCGCAGGTCGAGTTGGCGGCCCTCGACACCGAGCCGAAGCCGCATGGGCGTCGCGACGTTGAGGTTGCCGTTCGTGCTGAGCTTGGAGGCGTCACCGACCGTCGCCTGCAGATCGACGTCGAGATCCGGCAGCCTGCCGTGCAAATGCAGGCGCGCTTCCGCCGGCTTGATCAGCGGCCATTGGGTGAGCAGCGCGCGCGCCGCGGCGGGCTCGGCTTTCGGCAGATCGACCTTGACGTCGAGCTGCTCGTGCCAGCGCACGGTGCTGCCGAACTGCACGTCGCCCATGTAGCCATCGAACGAGGCCCACACCGCGCCCGGCGCGCGGATGTGCAACGTGGCGACGCCCTTCGCGTCCGCGCCGCCGAGACCCCGCGCCAAGAGCGAGAAGCGCTCGACGTCGATGGCGGCGCCTTTCGGTGTGGCTAGCAAGCTGCCGTGAACGCCGCTGATATCGGCTTCGAGCGTGGGGCTGTCGCTCAAGCGTCCGCGCGCAAAGCCCTGCCCAATCTCGACTGCCGGGAGCCAGACACGCACATAGCGCGAGGGCTCACCCGGAGTGCTGGGCTTGGTCGGCGGGCGCGGCGTGAGGGCATGCGCCAGCGTAGGCAAGCCGTCCCCAGCCGGAATTAGGTCCGCTTCGGCGCGCTCGACGCGCACGTGGTCGACGACGATGGTGAGCTTTTCGTCGCCGCCCAGCACGCGCTTCAAGATGTCGAGCACATTGGCTTGCGCGGTGAGGCGCGTCACCTTCAAGACGATGTGCTGCTGCGCATCGCGCACCACCAAGTCTTCGGCCTCGACCTCGCCGGCCGTCACCTGCACGATCCTTCCGACCGTGATGGTGCCCTGAAAGATATCGGCCAGCGTGCTGGTCAAAAACGAGGCCGTGACCCGCCTGCCTGCCGGCTGGTTGAGGTGTGCGACGAGGCCCAAGACGGCTCCGCCGCCGAACAGCGCCGTGACGCCGACCACCGACAGGATGGTGCCCAGGCCTGACAAGAGCCGCCGACCGCGCACTGCCCAGAGCGCCATTAGAAAGCGTCTCCGATGGCGAGCTGGATGGCCACGGGCGCCCCACTGTTCTTCGTCCCGTTCCCAAACAAGGACGGGCGCTCCTGGCCATGGCTCAGGTCGTCCGGCAGATGAGCTTGCCCCCACGCCTGAGCGCCGGGAACGCGAATGCCGATATCGAGCCGAATGGGCCCCACCGGAGTTTCGTAGCGCACACCAGGGCCCACGGAAAGGTGGGGATAGCTGAAGCTCAACCGGCCGACGTCGCGAGAAACATCCGAGGCATCAGCGAAAATAGCCAAGGAAAGCGGGTACAATCCAGCATATCTCAGCTCGATCGAAGCCTCCCATTCCGTGAAGCCGCCGAGCGGGCGCAGGCAGCGCGCGTCGTTTGCCTTCAGCGGATCGCCGCAGTTGATGGTGGTCGGAGCCAAGAAGCCGATCGGGCCGTAAGGGCTGATGGAGTTGTAGGCGTAGCCACGATTCGAAGTGGAGCCACCCGAGTACAACGCGCGCGTGAGTAGCTTTTGCTGGTCGGCGTTGTCGCCCCCTGAGCCGGGCGTGTCGGTGCGCAAGCTCCCGCCGTAGTCGGCAGCCAAGAGGAACCCGAACTTGATGCGCCCCGCCAGCATCAGGTTGCCGGCGCGTTGCTCGGGGCTGCTGCGATGCGCAAGGATCGGCACGGCGCCGCGCAGCTCGGGTTCGATCTTCACGTCGGAGACGGAGCCGCCGAAGTAGCGCGTACCGTTGATGCTGAGCCCCGCAATCTCCAGCGAGTTGCGGAACGAAAACACCAGATCGCGTTTCGAGCGGTCTTGGAAGAGGTCGCCTGGCAAGAACTGAAACACGGACTCGAGGCGCGGGTAGGACACGAACACCGTTCGCAGGTTGGCGTCCTTGTCCTCGTTTTGGTACCAGTGCGGGATGCGCGCGACGAGGTTGTAAGAACCTTTGAGGTATATACGCTTGCCGACGAAATTGCGCTCGAGCGCGATCTGCCCACGCGGTTCGTGGTACCCGAGCACTTTCTGATCCTCGGGTCTTCCGTCCTCCGGGGCCAGCGTATAGAGCAATGGTCGCAGCGAATAGGCGGCCTGTACGCTGCCGCGAGCGCGCCCGCCGAAGATCGACGGCTGCTCCAACGTCACTGACGCCTGCGCCATGGGAAAGACGTTCGTCACCTTGCCCAGGGTGTCGAAATTCTCGAGGCGCGTCGGGTAAAAGTCGACGCCACCGGTGCCTTGAATCGAGAGCCGGCGCGCGCCACCCAAGAAGTTCTTGTGCTCCCAGCCCGAGGTGAGATGCCACTCGAGCTTCAGCGCATCGATCACGGCGCCGCCGCCCAGCTGAATCTTGCGCAGCGAATCTTCCTGGAGCGTCACCAGCACCGGCACGTCTTCGACCTCCGGATCCGATAGGTCGGGCGTGACCTCGACGCGCGTGAACAACTGCATGTCGCTCAGTGCGTCGCGAGCGTCTTCCTGTTCGGCATCCGAGTACTGGTCGCCGGTCTTGATATCCAGGGCGGCGCGTACTTTGCTCTCGGGAACTTGCTTCAAGCCGCTGATGCGGATTGGCCCGAAGCGCGCGCGCTTTCCGGGCTCCATTCGGGTGGCAATATCAGCGGCACCCGCATTCAAATCGACAGTGGCCGTGACTTTGACCTTGGCGTAGGCAAAGCCCGACTCCTTCAGCGTCTGAAGGAGCGCGGTCTCGTAGCGGTCGAGCATGGCCTCGGTGAAGGGCCGGCCGAGTCCCGGCTGGTGCACGCGCTTGTATTTGAACTGCACGTCGCTCGGCAGGTTCAAGATTGCTGCCTGATCTTCGACCACTTGGCGCACCGTCACGCGCGGCCCTGGTGTGACGTGCACTTCGATCTCGACCTTGCGCGCACCCACCGCCTCAACGCGCGCCGCCACCACCTTCACGTCGTAGTAGCCTTGGGCGCGATAGAAGCGCTCGATGCGCTCTAGATCTCGAGCCACCAGGTTGGGATCGTAGACATCGCGCTCACGCTCGACGAACAACAGCGTGCGTGGCTTGGCCGTGACCAAACCGTCCAGCAAGTCGTCCAAGTCGACGTCGCTGGGCGCGGTCTCGACCACGCGCACGTCGCTCACCGTGCGCTCGCGCAGCTCCGCGCCGCAGCCGAGCAACAGCGCGGTCGTTACACAAGACACGAGCAGCCGCCAAAAAGAGAAGCGGCCGAGGTGCAACGCTTGCTGCATCATCGGCCGCTCGACCATTACCCGTTTTGCTGACGGGCCGCCCGCGGATTTACGCCCGCGGGACGAGGCTCACTTCTTCTCTTTGCGCTTCTTGCCCGGCAGTGTCGCCAGCTCCGGTCCCGGCTCCTGCACCGTCATCTCCTGGAAGTCGAGGACGCCCATGAACGGGTCCGCTTCGGCGCCGGACGACGCCTTGCTGAAGCTCACACCGTAGTTGCCGGTCACGGTCACCTTGGAGCCAACCGCGGGCAGGGGATTCGGTACCTTCACGCCCCAGTTGGAGTCGTTGTACTCGGCGTTGTCTTTGCCCTTGTCGAATTCGTCGATGGCGTCGAAAATCTGCGCGAAGTTCGAGGCCCAGCCCATCACCTTGATGCAATCGGCTTCGGGCGAGTCCTTGGCGTCGCCGATCCAGAACGCGGGCACCGGCGCCTTGCAGTTCTCCGGGTCGGCCTTGCCGGCCTTGTGCACGGCACACGCGGGCGCGTCAGCCATGTTGCTCTTCACGATGTAGCCAGCGATGCTCAAACGCTTGTTGGCGACCTCTTTGCGGTGCACGCGGCTGCGCAGCGAGTAGCTGGCGCCCCAGACCGTCCACACGTCGCCGTTCTTCAGCGGGCGCTTGGGGAGGTTGGCGGCCGGGGGCAGCGACGCCTTGGCGCCGCTCGCCGCACCCCGGGGGGTGTATTTCACCTCTTCTTGTCCGCAGCCAAAGGCTCCCAAGCAAAGAACCGAGATGAGCGTTGAAATGGCGGCGGAACGAGCGCGTTGCGACATTACTGGGGGCCTCCTCGAAACTTTCGCGACCTTAGCTTGCGTTCTGCCGCCACTGCAAGAGCACGCAGCGGGTTTTTGGACGATACTGGATTGCCGGCCGGTCGGTAAGCTGGGCTTGTGCCCCCACCCGCCGACGAAAAGCGCTAAAGCGACGCCCGAGCATGCCCAGGACGGTCTTCATCGGTGATGTGCACAGCTGTGCCGACGAGCTTTTGGACTTGCTCGACCGTGTCGCGCTCACCACCGACGACCGCGTGCTTTTGACCGGGGACCTGCTCAGCCGTGGTCCCAAGCCTCATGACGTGCTCAAGGTGTTCCGGGAGGTCGGGGCACGGGCGCCCATCGGCAATCACGAGCGGCGCTTGCTCGATGCGCACCACGCGCACGAGAAGGGCGAAAAGGGGCCGCGTTTGAGCTCGTCGCACCAGCAGATCGTGCACGAGCTGACGGACGAAGATTGGGCGCTGCTCGACGAGCTCCCGCTGCTGATCGAGGTGCCGGAGCACAACACGGTGCTGGTGCACGCCGGCATCGATCCAAGGCTGCCGCTCTCCGAGCAAGACCCTTGGGTGCTCATGCACGTGCGCTCGATCGACTCGGAAGGGAAGCCGAGCGAGAAATGGGGCACGCCGTGGGGACAGCTGTACTTCGGACCTCGTCACATCGTGTTCGGACACAACGCGCGCAAACATCCGCAGCTGCATCCGTTCGCGACCGGGCTCGACACCGGTTGTGTCTACGGCGGTCGCTTGACGGCCATGGTGCTACCGAGCGGTGAAGCTCCGCCTCCGATCGCCGAGCGTGGAGATAGCCTGATTTCGGTGCCCGCTCGGCACGAATACTCCGACTACGGACGTGGCCTTCCGGAGTAACTCGAGCTTACCATGACGCAGATTCCGCGTGCCCCATTGAGCCCACTGCTGGCGGGCGAGCAACAGCTCTCGAAAGAGCTCGGCGGCTACTTGGTGCGCGTGCTCAGACTACGTGCCGGCGATCGCTGCGTGCTGTTCGATCCCGAAGCGGCGCTCGAGGCAGACGCGGAGCTCTTGCGCGACGTACCCGCCATCGCGCGCGTGAGCGAGCCGCGGCCTGCGCCGCGCGCGGCGCGCCGCGACGTCACGCTCCTGCAAGGTCTCGCGAAGGGTGACAAGCCCGAGCAGGTGCTGCGCGCGGCCGTGGCGCTCGGAGCGCGACACGTCACGTTCTTGCGCACGGAGCGCAGCGTGCCCGGAGCAGAGCTTCGCAGCGATCGCCTGCGCGCGGTGATGCTCGACACCGCACGTCAGTGCGGTCGGGGCGACTTGCCGACGCTCGGCGGTTTGCTCAATCTCGAGGCCGCCGTACAAGCCTCCGACGGGCTCGGCATCTTGCTCGATCCCACGGCCGAGCCCTCGCTCGTCGAAACACTGCGCACGCTCGGTCCGGATCACCCCGTGGCTCTTGCGGTCGGCCCTGAAGGCGGCTTCTCCGAGAAAGAAACGCAGCGCTTGCTCGCGGCCGGCTTCCAGCCCGTTCGGTTGGCGCCGTTCGTCTTGCGCACGGAGCTGGCCGCGGTCGCGGCGCTCTCCGTCGTAGCGGCTCACGGCTGAAGGCCGACGGCCTCTCTCAGACACAGGCTGCGTCTCCAGGCCCACGCACCGGCGATCCATACGCCTGCAGTTCCGCGCAGTTAGATCGCGGCACTGGCGATGCAGCTGCGAGCGCTCGCCATGTTGCTCTGGATCGTCCCGGCCCTCATCTCTGTCGGTCTCTTCGTCGGCACGCTGCGCCTGCACCCGCCGGCACGCCGAGCGACGCTCTTGCCGCCGCTGCCCGGCCCGCGGAAAGCCTGAACAAGCTTGCAGGTGAGTGCGAGTCGGCCCCTACAAGAGTTCAAGTATTTTCTCAAGCTTTCGGCTGGCCGAGTTGTTGACTTGTTGATCCCAGACCTTTAGCGTCGCGGCAAGAAGTGGGAGAAAGTGGCGCAGAGTGCAGTAAGCGCCCAAAGCCTCCCAAAACCTCATGTTCCGCGGGCAGTTCTCACATTCGGTCGACGCAAAAGGGCGCGTCAGCCTGCCCGCGCGCTTCCGCGATGTGCTCGTGGCGGATGGCGACGCCCGCTTCGTGCTCACGCCCGCCGTGTTCGACCCCTGCCTGCACCTCTATCCCATGAAAGCGTGGGAGGAGTTCGAGCGCAAAGTTTCGGAGCTGCCGAGCCTCGACGCGACGGCGATTCGTTTTCGTCGCCTGTACGTGTCGGCAGCGGTCGAGTGCGAGCTCGATTCTTCGGGGCGCGTGCTGGTGCCACCGCACCTGCGCGAGAAGATCAAGCTCGAGAAAGACGCGCTGTGGGCGGGCATGGGGCGCACGCTCGAGCTATGGGCGAAGTCGTCGTGGGATGCGGCCCTCACGATGACCTCCGAAGAAGCGGACTCGTTCCGAGCTGCTCTGGAGCAACTGAAGATATGACGATGTCAGAACTGCCTTTCGATCCCAAGGCGAGCTTCTCCCACTTGCCGGTGCTGCTGGCCGAGGTGATTTCCGGCCTCGAAGCAGCGCAAGGCGGTGTGTTCGTCGACGCGACGGCGGGCGGCGCGGGTCACTCGCGCGCCATCTTGTCGGCGTCGCCGAGCGTGCGCTTGATCGCGACCGATCGCGACCTCACCGCGGTCGACACCGCGCGCGAGCGCCTGGCCGAGTTCGGCGAGCGCGCTCGCGTCGCGCACGCGCGCTTCAGCGAGATCGCGGCCGTGCTCGACGAGTCCGGCATCAGCGAGGTCGACGGCATCCTGGCCGACCTGGGCGTGAGCTCGTTCCAGATCGATACCGCCGAGCGCGGCATGAGCTTCCGTCACCAGGGGCCGCTCGACATGCGCATGGACACCTCGCGCGGCGAGACGGCGCTCGAGCTCATCGAGCGTCTCGAGCAAGACGAGCTGGCCGACGTGATCTACGAGCTCGGCGAAGAGCGCGCGTCGCGTCGCGTCGCACGCTGCATCAAGCAAGCGCTGGCCGAGGGCAATCTCAACGACACCATCGAGCTGCGCCGCGCAATCGTGCGCGCGGTCGGGCCGCGCCGCGTGGGCGGCATCGACCCGGCGACCCGCACCTTCCAGGCGCTGCGCATCGCGGTGAACTCGGAGCTGAACGAGGTGTCAGCGCTGCTCGAGCTAGCACGTACGCGCATCAAGCCGGGCGGCCTGCTCGCCGTGATCAGCTTTCACTCGCTGGAAGATCGCCTGGTGAAGCGCGAGTTCCAAAACCGCAACCTGTGGGCGCCGATCAGCAAGAAGCCGATCATCGCTACGGACGAGGAACAGTCACAAAACCCGCGCTCCCGCAGCGCCAAGCTGCGCGTCGCCCGGCGCCTGGCCCCGGGCGAGGGCGGTGACGCATGAGCGGCGCCGCGAGCCTCCGCGAGGAACGCAGGGCCGAGCGTGTGTTCTTGACGCTGTGGACGTTGGCCGTGCTCGGCGCGACCGCGGCCTTCGTGCTGCACCTGGCCTTGCGCGTGAAGAGCGTCGAGCTCGGCTACGAGCTAGGCCGTGAGCACGCGCGCGTGGCGCGGCTGCGTGAGGTGAAACACGTGCTCGAGCTCGAGGTCGCGAGCCACAAGACGCCGGAGCGCGTCGACTTCGTGGCGCGCACGCTGCTCGGCATGAGCGAGCCTACGCCGGATCGCATCTTGCCGGCGGGGCGGCGCCCTGCACCCGAAGCGGCCCAGGCTCAAGCGCAGGCGCCGGAGGCCGACGGCCCGTGAACGTCCGCCGTCCGAAACCCGCGCCCAAGGCTCCCGTGGAGACGGTGGAAACGCGCGCGCCGAACTCGCCCGCGCGCGCGCGTTGGATCCGCATCCGCATGGGCATTCTATCGGGCTTCTTGGCGCTTGGGCTGGGCCTGATCGTATCGGCTGGCTACTCGCTGATGGTCGAAGATGGCCCGGCCTGGCGCGAGCTGGCCGAGAGCCAACGCCAACGTCGCCTGCACGTGCTGCCCAAGCGTGGCGCCCTGTACGACCGCAACGGCAGCGCGCTCGCGGTCAGCGTGGAAGTTCCGAGCGTGAGCATGGACGCGGTCGAGCTGCTGCGCGGTGTCTCTCCGGGGCAGGTTCCGGTGGTGGCGCGTGACGCCGCCAACCGCATCGCCCAGGTGCTGTCGCTCGACGCCGCGCAGGTGGAGCGCCGCATCCTGCAGAAGCGTCGCTTTGCCTGGCTCAAGCGCCAGATCAGCGCCGAAGAATCGGACAAGATCCGCGCGCTCGCCAACGACGGTCCCTTCGAATCGCGCATCCGCGGCCTGGTCGTGGAAGGCGAGGGTCGTCGCTACTACCCGCGGCGCGAGTTGGCTGGCCCGCTGCTCGGCTTCGTGGCGCCCGACGGCGAGGGCAAAGACGGCCTGGAATTCGCGCTGAACGAAGACCTCAAGGGCCGCGTCGACAAGCTGAGCGGCTTGCGTGATCGCTCCGGTCGCTTGCTGTTCGCCGACGGCATCGAGGACGAGCAAGCGCTGGCCGGGCACAACGTTTACCTGACCATCGACCAAGGTATTCAATATACCGCCGAGCGCGAGCTGATGCAGTCGGCGCGCGAATTCGAAGCCGCGGGCGGGTCGGTGGTGGTCGTCGATCCCAACACCGGTGAGATTCTGGCGCTGGCCAGCTGGCCCTTCTACAACCCGAACGACTACGGCGACTCGGAGCCGCAAGATCGCAAGGAGCGCTCCGCCTCGATCACCTACGAGCCCGGCTCCAGCGTGAAGATGTTCACGATCGCGGCGGGCTTGGCCGCGGGGGTCATCACGCCGACGCAGAAGCTGTACTGCGAAAAAGGCATGATGCCGGTCGACAACGTCGTCATCCGCGACACTCACCCGTCGGAGTGGCTGACTATCTCGCAAATTCTGGCGGTTTCTTCCAATATTTGCGCGGCCAAGATTGGTCTCGGGCTCGGCGAAGAGAAGCTGTACGACGCGTTCCGGCGCTTTGGCTTCGGCGACAAGCCGGGCATCGGCGTGCCGGGTGAGTCGACCGGCACGCTGCGTCCGCGCGGCCGCGGCTGGGTGCAGGTCGAGACGGCGTCGGCCGCGTTCGGGCAGGGCATCAGCGTGAGCAACCTGCAGCTGGCGATGGCCATGTCGGCGATCGCCAACGGCGGCGAGCTGTACGAGCCGATCCTGGTCAAGAAGGTGACGACCGCCACCGGCGAGCTGGTGCGCGAGTCGGCGCCCACGGTGCGGCGCCGCGCGATTCCGGAGAATGTGGCGCGCGCGGTGCGCGAGCTGCTGGTTGCCGTGACCGAAGGTCCGGGCACCGGTGTCGAAGCCGCCATCGACGGCTATCGCGTCGCCGGCAAGACCGCGACGGCGCAGAAGACGGATCCGGCGACGGGCCGTTACTCGATGGACAAGTTCATCTCGTCGTTCATCGGCTTCGTGCCTGCCGAAAAGCCGGTGGTCGCGATCGCGGTGATGGTCGACGAGCCGATGGTCGATCACGCCGGCGGCAACGTGGCCGCGCCGATCTTCCGCCGCGTCGCGCAGATGGCGCTCAAGTACCGCGGCATGACTCCCAAGGGCACCGATCGCGCGGACGTGGCGGTTTTGGCCAAGAGCCCCGACCCCGCCAACGCGACCTACGCGCTCTTGCGTGAAGCTGCCGGCAAGAAGCCGCCGCTGCAGGAGCTGGTGGCGAGTAGCGGTCCGGTGCCTGCCGGCAAGGTGCGCGTGCCCGACATGACGGGTTGGCCGGCGCGCGCGGCGCTCAAGGCGGCGCTGGATTTGGGCGTGGAGCCGAAGATGTCGGGCACGGGCCTCTTGGTGACGCAGCAGCCGCCGCCCGGGCAGGTGATGGAAAAGGGCGCCACGCTCTCGCTCGTGTTCGAGCCCGCCTCATGAAAGACCTGGCGATGACTCTCGCAGCGGATCCGGAGCAAGGCCTGAGCTTGAACGAGCTCAGCGCCGCGCTGTCAGCGCTGTCGCCGCGTCTCATCGACGCCGGCGACGGAGCCGTGCGCGTGCGCGGCGTGCGCCAGGATTCGCGCCAGGTCGAGGCCGGCGAGCTGTTCGTGGCACGCCCCGGGGGCAAGACCTCTGGGGCGAGCTTTGCGCTCGACGCGGCGGCCAAGGGCGCTGCGGCGCTGCTGGTCGAGCGTGGCCAGCCGCTGCCGGCCACGCGCTTGCCGGTGCTCGAGGTTCGAAACGCCAAGCTGGGCCTGGCGCTCGCGGCCGAGGCTGTTTACGGCTTCCCGAGCCGCGCCATCGACGTGGTGGGCGTCACCGGCACCAACGGCAAAACGACGACCACCTTCTTGATCGAGCAAGGTTTGGCGGCAACGGGCGCCGTGCCGGCGCGCCTGGGCACGCTCGGCTTCGAAATGGGCGGGCACCAGTTCGGCGACACGCTCACCACGCCGGAAGCGGACGACATCGCGCGCTGCCTGCTCGAGGTGAAGGCGCGCGGCGGCTCGCACCTGGTGATGGAAGTGTCGAGCATCGCGGTCGTGCAGGAACGCGTGTCGGGCCTCTGCTTCAAGGTGGCCGCGTTCACGAACCTCACGCAAGACCACCTGGATTTTCACGGCACGCTCGAAGCCTACGGCGCGGCCAAGGCAGAGCTGTTCACGCGCCTGCTCCCGCAGACGTCGGTGGTGCACGTGGGAGATGCCTTCGGGCGCAAGCTCGCGACGCAGATCCGCTCGGGGTTGCTCACCGTCGGGCGCAGCAACGCGGACGTGAGCGTCCGCAAGAGCGAGCTCTCGGCGCGCGGTATCGCCGCTACGATTGCGACGCCCGCCGGTGACTGCGAGCTTTCGAGCCCGCTGGTTGGGGAGCACAACCTCGAGAATTTGCTGGTCGCGCTGGGCGTGCTGATCGGGCTCGGGCGCGCTCCGGACGCCGCCGCGCGCGCTCTTTCCGGCGCGCCACAAGTGCCGGGCCGGCTCGAGCGCTGCGAGGGTCCGGGCGACGACATCCTGGTGGTGGTCGACTACGCGCACACGCCCGACGCGCTGGCGCGCGTGCTGGCAGCCGTCCGCAAGCTCGGGCAGGGCAAGCTGCTGTGCGTGTTTGGCTGCGGTGGTGATCGCGACCCGAAGAAGCGCGCGCCGATGGGCGAAGCCGTCGGCCGTGGCGCCGACTACGCGTTCGTCACCTCGGACAATCCGCGCAGCGAACGGCCGCAAGCGATCGTGGATGCCATCTTGCCCGGTTTGAACGCGGCTTCGGCCAAGTACGAGGTCGAGTTGGATCGCGCCGCCGCGGTCGAAAAGGCGATCCTTTCGGCAGCGCCTGGCGACGTCGTGCTCGTCGCCGGTAAGGGCCACGAGGACTATCAAATCATCGGCGCCGAGAAGCGCCATTTCGACGATCGCGAGCAGGCGCGCGCGGCGCTCGCCCGGCGGAGGGCTCGCTGATGGCTGGCGCAGCCCTGCCGACGAACGACGTGGCGATGACGCTGACCGAGGTGGCTCAAGTCAGCGGTGGAGAGCTGCGCGGCGGCGACCTCACGGTGCGTGGCGTGGCGACGGATTCGCGCGCCGACTTGCGCGGCAAGCTCTTCTTGGCGCTGGTGGGTGAACGCTTCGACGGCCACGATTTCGTCCAAAAAGCTCGCGAAGCGGGCGCTGCCGCGCTGCTCGTCGAGCGCGATGTGCCCACGACGCTGCCCAGCGTACGCGTGAAGTCGACGCTCGCCGCTTTGGGCGCGCTCGCCGCGCACCGCCGCAAGGTTTGGGGCGGCAAGCTGGTCGCGGTCGCGGGCTCGGCCGGCAAGACGACGACGCGCGCCGCGCTGTCCGCGCTGCTCGAAGCTGCCGAGCCGGGCGCCGTGCACTACGCGCGCGGCAACTTCAACAACTTGATCGGCGTGCCGCTGGTGCTGCTCTCGCTAGGCGAGCGTGAGCGCCTGGCGGTGGCCGAGCTCGGGACCAACCAACCCGGCGAGGTAGAGACGTTGACGCGCATGGCCGCTCCGGACGTGGCCGTGCTCACCCTGATTGGTTACGAGCACACCGAGGGCCTGGGCGATCTCGACGGCGTGGAAGCCGAAGAGGGCGCGGCGTTTGCTCACCTCTCGGCGACGAGCGTCGCTGTCGGCAACGCGGACGACGAGCGCGTGCGCCGCCAGCTGGCCAAAGCTCCGGGGCGCCGCCTCAGCTACGGACAGCGGGCCGACGCCGACTACTGCTTCCGGGTGCTCGGCGTCAGCGAGCGCGGCTCAGATCTCGAAGTGGGACGCAAGCTGGGCGGTCGCGCCGTCACCACGCGCTTTCACACCACGACCTTGGGTGATGCGGGCGCCTACGCAGCCGTCGCGGCGCTCTGCGCGGTAGAGGCGCTGCTAGGCCGCGAAATCAGCGAAGAAATTTGCAACCGCGCTTTCGCTTCGACCGTTGCAAGTGAGGCTGGTCGGCTCTGCCCAGTCGAGCTAACGGGCGGCATCTTGCTGCTCGACGACACCTACAATAGTAACCCCGAGAGTGTAGAAAGCTCGCTACGCACCGCGCGCCAGCTCGCCGACCAACGCCGCGCGCCCCTGGTGCTGGTGCTGGGCGAGATGCGCGAGCTGGGGGCGCTCTCTCGATCACTCCACGAGCAAATCGGCGCTTCCGCCGCTGCGCAGCGGCCCGCGCTGCTCGTCGCCGTGGCAGGCGACGCGCGCTTCTTGTGCGATGCCGCCAGCGCACGCGGGGTGCAGGCCCGGTTCTGCGCCGACGCGGCCGCCGCAGGCGAGCTCCTCGCCGCGCAACTCTCGGCGCCGGCAGTGGTGCTGGTCAAGGCTTCGCGGGGCGTGCGCGCCGAGCGCGTCGTCGAGCACCTGATCGCGGCGAAGGGACGTGCCGCATGATGTACGAGCTGCTGTTCCCGCTGAGCCACAAGGTGTCGTGGCTGTCATGGCTGAACGTGCTTCGCTACACGCCGTTCCGCGCCATCATGGCCACCATCACCGCCATGGTGATTTCGTTCTTCGTGGCGCCCTGGTTCATCCAAAAGCTGCGCGGCAAGCAAATCAGCCAAATCATCCGCGAAGAGGGCCCGGCCTCGCACTTTGCCAAGAAGGGCACGCCCACCATGGGCGGCGCGCTCATCTTGCTCAGCGTGCTCGTGCCGACGGTGCTCTGGGCCGACGTGCACAACGTGTTCGTGCTCTCGACCGCGATCGTTACGGCCGGTTACGGCATGGTCGGCTTCATCGACGACCGCCTGAAGATCACGGGCCAGAATACGCGCGGCCTGCCGGGGCGCTACAAGCTCGTGGGCCAGTTCACCATCGCCGGCTTCGCGATGTCGTACCTGTTCTTGAGCACCGACTTGCCCAAGGGCTGGCTGGCGATGCGCGATCGCCTGGCGATCCCGTTCTTGGCCTTCGACAAGCACCCGGTGTCGCTGCCGATCTGGCTGTACGTAGCCTTCGCGGTGTTGTTCGTGGTCGTGATGAGCAACGCCGTGAACCTGACCGACGGTCTGGACGGCCTGGCCATCGGCCCGGTGATGATGAGCGCCGGCACGTATTTGATTTGGGCGTACGTGGCGGGCTCGGTGCTGTTCGGTCGCCCCCTCGCACAATACCTCGACATCGCCGGCATTCCTGAGATGACCGAGCTGTCGATCTTCGCGGCCGCCACCATCGGCGCCGGAACCGGCTTCCTTTGGTACAACACGTACCCGGCGCAGGTGTTCATGGGCGACGTCGGGTCGCTGGCGCTGGGCGGCGGGCTGGGCATGCTGGCGGTGCTCACCAAGACCGAGCTCTTGAGCATCGTGCTCGGCGGCATCTTCACGGTCGAGGCCGCCAGCGTCATCACGCAGGTCGTCAGCTTCAAGCTGTTCGGCAAGCGCGTGTTCTTGATGGCGCCCATCCACCACCACTACGAAAAGAAGGGCTGGCCGGAGCCGCGCATCATCGTGCGTTTCTGGATCATCTCGTTCTTACTCGCGCTCGTCGCGCTCTCCTCACTCAAGCTCCGCTGATGCAGCTCTCTGGCAAAAACGTGATCGTGGTCGGCCTCGGTAAGTCCGGGATCAGCGCGGTGCGTCTGTGTCACCGGCTCGGCGCCAGCGTGATCGCGACCGACAGCGCGCCGGCAGAGAAGCTCGCACCCGAGGTGGCGACCCTGCCCGCCAAAGTCGTGGTCGGCAGCCACATCGGCGTCGCGTTCTCGGCGGCGGATCTGATCATCGTCTCGCCGGGCGTCCCGAATTTCTCGGCGCTCTCCGACGCGGAAGCGGCCGGCGTGCCGGTGATGGGCGAGCTGGCGTTTTCGGCCAATCAGTTGGCGGTCCCGCTCTTGGTCGTGGGTGGCACCAACGGCAAGAGCACCACGACCTCGCTGCTCGGCGACTTCGTCAAAGAAGCCGGTCTCAACGCCTTCGTGGGCGGCAACCTGGGCATTCCGGCCGCCGAGGCCGTGGGCAAGAGCCTGGACGTGGCGGTGCTCGAGGTCTCGAGCTTCCAGCTCGAGCGCGCGGCGGGCCTCAAGCCTCGCGTCAGCATCCTGCTCAACATCACCGAGGACCACCTGGATCGCTACGCTACCTTCCAGGACTACGCCGACGCCAAGGGCAACGCCTTCGTGAACCAAACCGAGGGTGACGTCGCGCTCGTTCCCGAGGGCGACTACGAGTGCCGCCGGCAAGCCCAGCGCGGCAAGGGGCGTGTGCTCGAGATCGGCGGCGCCGGCGCGGATTATGCGGTGGTCGGACACACCGTCATCGAGCAAGCCAGCGAACAACGCTTCGAGCTCGGCGGCACGCGCCTGCACGGCCGCCACAACCACGAAAACGCTGCCTTCGCGATCGCGGCGGCGCGCGCGCTGGGGGTGCCGGCGCTGGCGATTCAGCAGGCTTTGCTCGACTTCAAGCCGCTGCCGCACCGCATGGCGCTGGTGACTGAAGCGCGCGGGGTGCGCTTTTACGACGACTCCAAGGGCACGAACGTCGGTGCCGCCGTCACGGCGCTGCTCGGCCTGACCGAAACGCGCGGCGTTTTGATCGCCGGCGGGCGCGACAAGCTCGGCTCGTACGAGCCTCTGGTCGACGCCCTACGCAAGAAGGGGCGCGCGGCGGTCTTGCTCGGTGAAGCCGCCGACAAAATCGCAGAGGCGATCCGGGACGCCGTGCCGGTGGCGCGCGTTCAGGACATGCCGTCTGCCGTCAAAAAGGCCTTCGAGCTGGCGCAGCCGGGCGACGCCGTGCTGCTCAGCCCGGCCTGCTCGAGCTTCGACATGTTCAAGAGCTACTCCGAGCGCGGCGATCGCTTCGCTGAGGCCGCCCTTTCGTTGAAGAAGGAACTGTCATGAGCTTTTTGAACGCGCTCATCAAACCGAGCACCCGTGAGCGCGGCGCCATGGACGTCACGCTGGCAGCCGTCGTCATCGCCTTGCTCGGCTTCGGCGTGGTGATGGTTTACAGCGCGTCGGTCATCGAGGCCACGGTCGTGTTCCGCGACCCGCAGTACTTCCTCAAGCGGCAAGCGGTGTACGCCGGCGCGTCGTTTGCGCTGATGCTGGTGCTGTCGCACATCGACTACCACCACTACCGCCGCTTCACGTACCCGATCCTGGGCGTGGTCACGTTCTTGATGATCTTGAGCGTGATCGGCTTCGGTCACACCGGCGGCGGCGCGGCGCGCTGGCTCGCGATCGGCCCGATTCACATCCAGCCTTCCGAAGCTGCCAAGCTGGCGCTGGTGCTGTGGCTCGCTTACTCGCTCGAAAAGAAGCGCGACAAGGTCAAGAGCTTCTCGATCGGCATGCTGCCGCACCTGCTCATGGCGGGCTTGCTCATGATCCTGTGCCTCAAGCAGCCCGATTTCGGCGGCGCTTCCGTGCTCTTGTTCCTCACCTTCACGCTACTGTTCGTGGCGGGCGCGCGGCTCGGCTACCTGCTCGGCGCCGGCATGCTCGGTGCGCTGTTCGCGGTGTGGGCGGTGCGCTTCACGGCTTACCGCTGGGAACGCATGCTGGCCTGGTTCAACATGGCCGAGCACCGGCAAGACCTGGCATATCAGCCGTTTCAGGCCGTGATGAGCTTCGGCTCCGGCCAGGCCACGGGCATGGGCGTCGGCAAGGGGCTGCAGGTCTTGTACCTGCCCGAGGCCCACACCGATTTCATCACCGCCATCATCGGTGAGGAGCTGGGTTTCTTGGGGATTTTGGCGCTGTGCACGGTGTTCCTCGTCATCGTGTCGCGCGGCGTGAAGATCGCGCTCGAGGCCGAGGACGAGTACGGCCAGTACATCGCCATCGGCATCTCGGTGCTGTTCGGCGCGCAGGCGCTGATCAACATCGCCGTCGCGATGTCGATCTTTCCGACCAAGGGCCTGACGATGCCGTTCGTGAGCTTCGGCGGCTCGTCGCTCTTGGTGTGTGCGGCCGCCATGGGCATCCTGCTCAGCATCTCGCGTCGCAGCGAGTCGAGCAGCAACGTCCGGGTTTCGAGCGGGGACACCCGACCGGCCGAAGCCAGCGCCATGCTGGTGAGCGAGGCCGGATTCGCGCCGGAGACGGTCAAGGGTCGCAAGCGAGCGGAGGCGACCTCGTGACCACGTTGCTGTTCGCAGGTGGCGGCACGGGCGGCCACGTCTTCCCGATGTTGGCGGTGGCGGACGCCGTGCGCAGCCTGATGCCCAGCGCACGTCTGGTGTTCGTCGGCACCGACAAGGGCATGGAGACCAAGCTGGTGCCGGAGCGCGGCTACGAGCTCGAGCTGGTCAAGGTACTGCCGATTCGCGGCGGAGGTCTTTCGGGAGCGCTGCGCGGCATCGGTCGCGCTGCTGGCTCGATCCCCGATGCGCGCGCCATCGTGTCGCGCGTGGCGCCGGACGCGGTGTTCTCGATCGGTGGCTACGCGGCGGGGCCGGTGGCGTTGGCCGCGCGCACGCTCGGCGTACCGCTCGCGCTGGCGGAGCCGAACGCCGAAGCCGGGCTCGCCAATCGCCTGATCGCGCCGTTCGTGCAGCGCGCCTACATCGCGTTTCCGGAGAGCCAGCGTTACTTCGGCAAGGGCATCACGGTGCAAACCGGCGTGCCGATCCGTGGCGGCTTCGACGCCGTGCCGTACACGCCGACCCGCGACGGCCTCAAGGTGCTCGTCATCGGTGGGAGCCAGGGCGCCAAGTCGCTGAACGAGGCCGTGCCGCGCGCGCTCGCGCAGTTGGGCGCAGGCGTGAGCGTCGTACACCAGTGCGGCCGCGCCCACGAAGAAGCCGCGCGCAGCTTGTACGCCGAGCTCGGCTTCGGCGAGCGCGCTCGCATCCAGCCCTTCATCGAAGACATGCCCGCAGCGCTGGCGGCGGCGGGCGTCGTGATCGGCCGCGCCGGAGCCTCGGCCGTGGCCGAAATCTGCGCCGTCGGCCGCCCGAGCCTGCTCGTTCCGTACCCCTTCGCTGGCGACCATCAGAAGATGAACGCCGACTCCATCGCCAAAGAAGGCGCCGCGCTCTGGCTCCCCAGCGCGGATGCCACCCCCGACCGCATCGCGCAAGAGCTGCGCACCCTCATGAACGATCCCGCCAAGCTCATCGCCATGGCCGAGCGCGCCCGCACCCTCGGCCGCCCTCGAGCCGCCCGCACCATCGCGAAGGATCTCCTCCTACTCGCGGGAGTCACTTCTGCGCTGACGATCGACGACGGGCCACTGAAAACCCAGTCCCACGACGGCTTCATCAAGCTCACCGAGGTGGCCTGATGTTCCGCGGTCGCGTTCGTCACGTCCACTTCATCGGCGTGGGCGGCATCGGCATGAGCGGGCTGGCCGAGATCCTGCGGACGCTCGAGTTCGACGTCTCCGGCTCGGACTTGCGCGAGGGTGAAAATACGCGGAATTTGCAGCGTCTCGGCGTCCGCATCGACGTCGGGCACCGCGCCCAGAACGTCCACGGCGCGGACGTCGTCGTCTACACGAGCGCCGTCAATCCAGATAACCCCGAGCTGGTCGAAGCCAAAACGCTGGGCATCCCCGCCATCGCGCGCGCCGAAATGCTGGCCGAGCTGATGCGCGTGAAATACGGCATCGCCATCGCTGGCTCGCACGGCAAGACGACGACCACTTCGCTGGTCGCCACCATCCTGCGTGCGGCTGGCTTCGACCCCACGGTGGTGGTCGGCGGCCGCATGGCGTCGCTCAGCTCGAACGCGCGGCTGGGCGCCGGCGACATGCTGGTCGCCGAGGCCGACGAGAGCGACGGCTCCTTCTTGCGCCTCACGCCCACGATCGCGGTCGTCACCAACATCGACGCGGAGCACCTCGACTTTTACAAGTCGCACGAAGCCGTGAAAGAGGCCTTCGTGCAGTTCCTCGAGAAGGTGCCGTTTTACGGCCTTTCGGTGCTGTGCCTCGACCACCCACACGTGCAGGACCTGCTGCCGCGCGTGCACCGCCGCTACGCGACTTACGGGCTCTCGCCGCAGGCCCAATATTCGGCCAGAAATATCAATTTCCGCGGGCTATCCACCAGCTTCGTCGCGTACCGACGCGGTGAGCCGCTCGGCGAGTTCACGGTGCGTATGCCGGGCCAGCACAACGTGCTCAATACCTTGGCGGCCATCGCGGTAGCCGACGAGCTCGAGGTCCCGCTCGACGCCATGAAAGACGCCCTGGCGACCTTTCACGGCGTGGCCCGCCGCTTCACCATCGTCGATCAAGTCGAGGGCATCACCCTGGTGGACGACTACGGTCACCATCCGGCCGAGATCGAAGCCACCCTGTCGGCGGCCCGCAATGCTTACGACAAACGTGTTCTGGTGGCATTTCAGCCGCATCGCTACACCCGCACCGAGAGCTTGTGGGACGACTTCACCCGCTCTTTCAACAAGGCCGACGTCGTCCTGGTTTGCGATATCTACGCTGCAGGCGAGAAGCCGATTCCGGGAATCAGCTCCGAAAAGTTGGCCAGGGCGATCGCCGAGCACGGCCACGGCGCCGTCCGCTACGTGCGCGATCGCGCCGAGCTGGCGGCGGAGCTCGCAAAAATGGCCCGCCCCGGGGACGTGGTGATAGCGCTGGGCGCAGGTGACGTGAACAAGGTCCTGAGCCCCGTCGCGGCCGATATCCGCGCCCGGGCCGGAAAGGCCACGCCATGAGCGCCAAACCCCCAGCCCGCCACGGCGGCGTTCGCGCCCCCGAAGAGTCGTTTTCGTTCGAAGACCTGGGCGAAGACGCGCCCAGCTCGAGCGAGGCTCCGCCGGCTCCTGCCGCAGGTGCGTGGGGCAAGGTGCTCACGGCGCTGCGCTTGGGGCTGGGGCTGGCGCTGGTCGTCGGCACCTCGGTTTCGGTCGCGTACAGCGTTCGCCACTACGCGCTCACCAGCCCTCGCTTCTCGATTCAGGAAGTGAACCTGCAGGGGGGCAAGCGCGTCTCGCCCGACCAGGCGCGCGACGAGGCCGGGGTCGTGCTCGGCTCCAACATCTTCGCGCTCGATACGGCCCTGGCCGAGCGCAAGCTGCTGCAAAATCCCTGGGTTTCGGAGGCTCGCGTCACCCGCGACTTGCCCCGCTCGCTGCGCATCGAAATCAAGGAGCGCGAGCCGGTGGCGCTGGCCGCGTTCGCCGATCGCCTCTACCTGGTGACGGCCAACGGCGAGCCCTTCAAGGAGTTATCGCCCGGCGATCCGGCCGATTTTCCGATCATCAGCGGCGTTTCGGTGGAGGGGCTGTCTCGCGACCGCGAGCGCGAGCTCGACCGGGTGCGCGAGGGGCTCGAGGTTCTGGAGCAGTACGGCCGTGTCGCCCTCGCCAAGACCCAGCTGGCTCAAGAGGTTCACCTGGCGGACTCGGGCGACGTGACGCTCACGGCCGGCAAAGAGGGCATCACCTTCGAATTGGGCAAAGACGCCTACCGCCGCAAGCTCTTGATGGGCGAGCAGGTGGTGGGCGAGATGCGCCGCAAAGGCCGCTCGCCCGGCATCGTTTTCCTCGACAACCAGGCCCACCCGGAGCGGGTCGTGGTTCGGATGAAATGAGGGGTGTGTCCATGACCTACCAATTGACGCCCAACCCCTTGATTTCGTGCGCTGAAACTTGGCCAGGCAAAACCCTGCATGGCAGCGTCGGCACCAGCCTCGGGACACCGTCTCCGGCCCTGGACTCGAAGAAGCAGCCATGAAAGCTCCGCTCCCCCAAAGCGAAATCGTCGTCGGCCTCGACCTGGGCACCACCAAGGTTTCGGCGGTCGTCGGTGAGGTCGATGCCGACGGCATCACGATCCTCGGGGTCGGCAACGTGCCGTGCCGCGGCCTGCGCAAGGGCGTGGTTTCGAACATCGAATGGACCATGCGCAGCGTGCGCGAGGCCATCGAAGCCGCCCAGACCATGGCGGGCGTCGAGATCAAGACGGTTTACGCCGGCATCGCCGGTAGCCACATCCGCAGCCAGGTCTCGGACGGTGTCTGCGCCATCTCGGGCCGTGAGGTGACCCGCACGGATCTCGACCGTGTCCTGGAAGGCGCTCGCGCCATCCCGGTCGACGCCGACCGCATGATCCTCCACGCGCTGCCGCGCGAGTACGTCGTCGACGCGCAAGACGGCATCCGTGATCCCGTGGGCATGAGCGGCGTGCGCCTGCAGGTGCGCGTGAACTTGGTGACGGCCGCCACCTCGTGCGTCCAGAACGTGATCCGCTGCGTCGAACGCTGCGGCCTCTCGGTGGCCGACGTCGTGCTCGAGCCGCTGGCCAGCGCGGACGCCGTGCTGAGCGAAGACGAAAAAGAGATCGGCGTCGCCGTGATCGACATCGGCGGTGGCACGACGGACCTTCTGCTGTACGCGGACGGCGGCATCGCGCACACCAGCGTGATCCCGGCCGGCGGCAACAACATCACCAGCGACGTCGCCGCAGGGCTACGCACCCCGATGGCCGAGGCCGAGCGCCTCAAGCGTAACTACGGCTGCGCGCTGGGCCGCATGATCTCCGACGAAGAAGAGATCGAGGTTCCCGGTGTGGGTGGTCATTCGCCCCGCCGCGTGGCGCGCCGCCTGCTCAGCGACATCATCGAGCCGCGCGTCGAGGAGATCTTTGCCGAAGCTCGCCGCCGCATCGAAGAGACGGGCCTGCTCGAGCAGGTCAGCTCTGGCTGCGTGCTCACCGGCGGTGCCTCCTTGATGGAGGGCATGGTCGAGTGCGCCGAGGAGATCCTCGGTATGCCGGTTCGCCTCGGCTTTCCGGTGGGCGTGAAGGGCATCGTGCAGTTGGTGCAGGGCCCGCAATACGCGACTGGCGTCGGCCTGCTCCGCTACGGCGCGCAGCAGCTGATGGAGCGTTCGATGCACCAGGCGCCCACCGCTGGCGGCCGCATGCAGAGCCAGCCCGACGACGCCGAGATGGCGGCGCCGGCCGGCGGCAAGAGTGGATTTTGGAATTGGTTCCGCGCGGCTTTCTGAGCCGAACGGCGTCACTCCAGTTACGTGACTTGACTTAACGACACAACCCAAACGAATCGCGACGAACCCAGAAAAACGGACGAAACACGATAGCGGCGCGGCCAGCGATGGCTAGGGAAGGCAGACCCGAAAACGCAAGAATCGTGAGGCGGACGGGCCCGGGAGGCAAGGGATCCATGAGTTTCTCAATCGAGTTTGCAGACGAAGCACGCGCCTACAATGCGCGCATCAAGGTCATCGGCGTGGGCGGTTCCGGTGGAAACGCCATCAACACGATGATTCATTTCGGCCTGGAAGGCGTGGAGTTCATCACCGTGAACACCGACGCGCAGGCCCTCGGCAGTAACTCTGCCGCTGAAAAGATTTCCATCGGCCAGAACGTGACGCGCGGTCTCGGCGCCGGCGCGGACCCCGAGCGCGGCCGAAAGGCGGCGCTGGAAGACGTGCAGCGCCTGAAAGACGTCGTGCAAGGTGCAGACATGGTGTTCGTCACCGCCGGTATGGGCGGCGGCACCGGCACCGGCGCGGCGCCCGTGATTGCCCAGCTGGCTCGCGAAGCCGGCGCGCTCACGGTCGGCGTCGTTACCAAGCCGTTCGGCTTCGAAGGCCGTCAGCGCGCTCGCCGCGCCGAGCAGGGGTTGCTCGCGCTCACCGAGCACGTCGACACCCTGATCACGATTCCGAACGAGAAGCTGATGACGATCGCGGATGCGGACATGACTTTCGTCGAAGCCTTCCGCAAGGCCGACGAAGTGCTGTTCCAGGCCGTCAAGGGCATCAGCGATTTGATCATGCTCGACGGCATCGTCAACGTGGACTTCGCCGACGTGCGCACCGTAATGGCCGGCATGGGCCGCGCCTTGATGGGCACCGGTTGCGCCAAGGGCGAGGGTCGCGCTCGCCTCGCGGCCGAGCAGGCGATCTGCTCGCCGCTGCTCGACAACATCTCGGTCGAAGGCGCCACGGGCGTCTTGATCAACGTGGTCGGCGGCCCCGACATGAAGATGCGCGAAATCCAGGAAGCAGCTTCGCTGGTTCAAGAGCAAGCGCACGAGGACGCCAACATCATCTTCGGCGCCAGCATCGACGAATCGATGTCGGACACGTTGAAGGTGACGGTCATCGCCACCGGCTTCCAGCACGTCGAGGCTGAAATCCCGGTCGAAATCGCGCGCGAGGCGCGGCGTCCGCTCGAGCGCGCGCAAGCCGTGAGCTCGGTCGTCCCCGCGCCGCGTTCGCAGCAGCCGTCGCGTCCCGAGCTGCGGGAGGCACTGCCGGCTCTGTCCACGCGCCGCCCGCAAGCTCCGTCGATCCAGGTGCACGCGCACGGCGCCGCTTCCAGCCGCGACAGCCAGATGTCGCTGCCGGTGCGCGACCGCATCACTTTCCCGTCGAACCTCGACACCGATTGGGACACGCCCGCCTTCCAGCGCCGCCAAAGCGGCTGAAGAGGTGAGTGACCGCGGCGCTGTGCTCCCGGCGCGGCGCCCCCTGCCGACTTAAGCGACGTTTTCGTTTGGGTATGTAGAACGCCCTGGCTTCCTCCCCAGCCAGGGCGTTCGTTTGTTTGTTGGGGTCGCCCTTCGGTGTCCCGGGGGCCCTGCGACCTTCGCGGGCTTGACCACGGATTTTGCGCCCGGCCTCGCCGGGTTTGCTCACTACGGTCCTCTGGTGCCGATCGTGATCTGCTGGTGCCAAGGTCGGGCGAGGGCGTTCCAGCTCGCGCGCGAGCGCGCTCGCGATCGACGTAAAGGAGCCTGAGCGCTTGGACGACGAGCCGGGCGGCTAACGTCGCTTGGCGGCTTGCGTCGCTTGGCGGCTGACGTCGCTTGCTGGTTGGCTACTCGGCGGGCGCGGGCGCTTCGGGCGAGGCCGGGGCGCCGTTCGTGTGGGCGGCGCCGTTCGTCACTGGGGCGGCGCCGTTCGTTGCGGGTGCTGCGGCGGCTTCGCGCTCGAGCTTTTCGATCTGACCGTCGCGCTTGCGCTTGACCACGAACAGGGGCGGGGGAGCCTTGGGATCGGGGACGCCTCGACGCTTGGGGGTGCGCAAGCCGTCGAAGTCCAGCGGCAGTTGGCGCGCCGGCTTCTTGCGGGTGGCTTCGCGCAAACGGCGACGTTCGGCTTCGAGCTCTTGCTTGAGCGCCAGGCGCTCTTGCTTCAGGCGGTCGTGCTCGATCTGGCGCTGCTGCTTTTCAGCGGCGCGCTCGGCTTTGACTCGCTCTTTTTCTGCCAGGCGGGCGGCGCGCTTCTCTTCGCGCTTGCGCCGTTTTTCGATCTTGAGCGCCTCTTTGGCGGCCAGGCGATCGGCCTTCTTCTGGGCGCGGAGCTCGACCTTACTTTGCTTCTTGTTCGAGCGCTCGGCGACAGCCAGCGCTTTACCCAACTCGACATCGATGTACGCCCGGGCAATCGCTATCAGATCATCAGCGAAGGCGTCGATGAAGCGGTCGAAGATCCGCTCAACGTCTGACATTTACAGCCTCACACATGCGTTTCGCTTGCGTCCGGAGAGATGTCCGTCCGCTGCGTTCTTTTGGTTTCCGACTCCTGCTAACGCAAGCGTCTATTACTAACTTTGATTCCTACTTACGGCTCGCGGCAAGAATTCTTTTGCCTTACAGCTCGCCGGGGACCCTCGCCGCGCGCCCCATTCCGAACGCTGCGCCTACCGTCTATCAGGCGTTATGCTAATCCCCACGGGTCGTCAACAAAGATCAGTCTTTCCGCATGTTCGTGCGAAACGCGACAAGGACGCTGCCCTACAACTTTGAAAGATGACTCCTCTCAGGAGTGAAATGTTCGGCCCCATTTACCGAGCGGGGCGAAAGCCCCGCGCTACTTGGACGGATTAGCGCCGTTCACCCACATCGCATGCTGCGCTTGGGAACGTAGGGAATCGCACCGGTTCCATGCTAGCCTCGGTGTGGCTTTTCGCGCCGACCGCAGCGCGGCGAGCTCGCCATGTCCGTGGACGTCAAAGTCGCCACTGAGCGCGCGGAAGCGCGTATCGGAAGTGTCATCAAAGACAAATGGCGGCTGGATAAGCTGCTTGGCGTAGGTGGAATGGCGTGTGTGTACGCGGCCACGCACCGCAACAACAAGCGCGCGGCGGTGAAGATGCTGCACCGCGAGTACTCCAACGACAGCGCCATCCGTGAACGATTCTTGCGCGAGGGCTATCTCGCCAACTCGGTAGGGCACCGCGGCGTCGTCATCGTCGATGACGACGACGTAGCCGAAGACGGCGCGGCGTTCATCGTCATGGAGCTGCTCGATGGCGAGACGCTCGAGCAACGCTGGCGGCGAAAGGGACATCGGTTACCGCTGGAAGAAGTCCTAGCCGTCGCCGATCAGGTGCTCGACGCGTTGGCGGCGGCTCACGACAAGGGCGTCGTACACCGCGATCTCAAGCCGGAGAACCTGTTTCTGACGCGAGACGGCGTGGTCAAGCTGCTCGACTTCGGCATTGGCCGCCTCAAAGAGCTCAAGGGGGTTCCAACCAACACCCTCTCGGGTGCAACGATGGGCACGCCCGCGTTCATGGCGCCCGAGCAAGCCAAAGGCCGCTGGGATGACGTTGACGGGCAAACGGATCTTTGGGCGCTCGGCGCCACGCTCTTCACTCTGCTGACGGGCCAGTACGTGCACGAAGGCGGAACCGTCAACGAAACATTAGCGCTGGCAGTGACCCAACCTGCACGGCCGATCAAGCAGCTGCAGCCCGACTTGCCGCCGCGGGTAGCCGCGATGGTCGACAAGGCTCTGGCCTACGCCAAACCCAGCCGCTTTGCAGACGCTCGAGCCATGCAGGCCGAGGTAAGGCTCATTTACGCCGAGCTGTCCGGACAGGACGTGAGCCAGGCGGTGCAGCTCTCGGTCCCCGATCCCGAGCCGTCGGGCCCGGCGGTGGCGCCGCGGCCGTCGACGGACCCACGGCTTCGAGCCACCACGGCGCGCGGTGTGTCAGCGTCGGGATTGCCGGCGCCGCTGCGTGAGGCGTGGGCTTCGCCGCAGCAGCGCCCGCTGCTGCTCGCCTCCGCAGCCGCGCTCACGCTCGTGATGCTGATTCTCGTCGCGCGCAGCTGCAGCCAGGCTGGGCCGTCGAGCGCTCCGGCGCAGGCCGCGCCCAGCCTCTCGAGCGGGCCGACCCAGGTAGTAGCAGCGGCGGCACCAGCCGCTGTCGCCTTGCCGAGCGCGGTGCCCCAGGTTTCAATCGAAGAGCTACCGCGGGAGCGTCGCAAAAAGGGCACGCCAGGCGCAGCAACGCCGGCGAAGAAAGACGATCCTTTCGCTCGCCGGCGTTGAGGGGCGACGGGCGTCGCGGTGAGCGTCGCCCGTGAGCCTTGCGCTTACTGGGTGCCGCCGGTACCGCCCGCTCCGCCACCACCCGTGCCGGCGCCCGTGCCGCCCGTGCCGGCGCCCGTGCCGCCGCTACCGCCGTTGCCGGAGCCACCGGTGCCGCCGCCGACGTTGCCCATCTCGTCCTTCTTCATGAAGCGGATGCCGTCGATCCAGACGTCGAACGCGGTCGCCGGAGCGCCCATCGTCATGGTGTCGTGGTTGAACGAGAAGTTGATGTCGCGGATGCGATTCGGGTTGAAGGCCAGCGTCGAGCCGAGGCCCCACGCCGGACCCATGAACGCCGTCCACGGGATCTTCACCTCGGTCCAATCCGCCGGTACGTCGATCGTCGTGCGGTGACCGCTGTAGCACTCGGAGCCAACGACGCTGTCGCTGCAGCAGCTGCCGGGGCCGGGCAGCACGTCGGGCATGCGCGCCTGGACCATCAGCTTGTTCATGCCTTCTTGCACCGTCGTGGTGCCCTTGATCCAGAAAGCCACGCCGCCGTACGACGAGGCGTCGAACGAGCCGGTGGCGCCGTTGAGGAACGCTGCCAGCGACGCACCCCAGCCGGTGAGGCCGGTGCCGGTGACGTGCAGGGCGCTGCCCATGTGGCCGCCGGTGACCGGCAGCAGGGTCATGGTGCCCGTCGGCATGATGGTTCCCATGGCGGTGGCCGCCGTGTCCTTGCCGAAGTCCCACGAGCCCATGCCGGTCCCGGCCGGGGAGAACATGGTGTTCGTGTCGTCGAGCTCGTCGATGGTCGTGTTCATGCCGTCGCCCGCCTTGGTGCCCGGCTTGGGGTCACACGTCGGGGCGCCGCCGCCCGTGCCAGTGCCGCCGGCGCTGGTGCCGGCTGACGACGTTGTACCAGCGGTGCTGGTCGTACCGGCAGTCGTGGCGCTGCCTGCCGTCGGCAGCACGCTCGTACCACCGGTGTTGGTTGAGCCCGAGGTGCCGTCGTCGCGACCATCGCCGCTGCCGCCACCACAAGCACCCAGGATGAGAGCTAGAGCCGAAGCTCCGAACAGGCCAATCGAAGTCGCGTTGCGCATGCGAGTGGTAATGACACTTCGCGAGTATCAGCGTCAACGCGAGGAGAAGTTCCGGCCATTCGATTGATAAGATCGGTATCGATGGCGTGGGTTTTTGCCTGAGAAACGGGCAATTATCGGCTGCTGGCGATGTCCGTCGCGGCCTTGTGATCGATGGTGCTGAAAGCTTCTATCACTTTCGTGATCATTTCGAATTCACGACTCAATGTCACGAGTTGGGTCATGCCCTGGACCGCGTTGGCGTTGGATTGCTCAACCGAGCCCGGTGAAACGCCGCCGTCGTACTCGGTCGGAGCACCGGCTTGCGGCAGCGCGCGCAGCAGCACGTGGCCTTCTTTTTGGAGGCCAGAGAGGTTGTTGAACTTGACGAGTTGCAGCTTGCCCAGCGTTTGCTCACCGGTCAGCGCGTCGCCGGCGACGATTTGACCCTGGCCGTCGATGCGGATGTTGGGTTGGGTGGCGTCGATGCGCAGCGCGCGGCCATTGTCGCCCACGACGGGAGAGCCGTCCGGCAGCACCAGCGCACCGTCTTGCGTGAGCCGAAAGCTACCGGCGCGGGTGTAACGGTTGCCCTGCGGCGTGGAGACGACGAAGAAGCCGTTGGCGTCTGGAATCGCGGCGTCGAGCGGCTTGCCCGATTCGACGATCTGGCCCGGGTTGAAGTGCGGCACGTTGGTGCGCGTGATGGCGTAGTGCAGCGATTCGGTGCCGCGCGTCTTGTCGACGGCCTGGCTCAAGGTCTGCCTGAAGACGGCGGTCTCCGCCCGGAAGCCCGGTGTCGTTGCGTTGGCGACATTGTCGGCAGCGACGTCGAGCGCGGTGGTCTTGCCGACGGCTCCCGAGGCTGCAGACCAAATGCCGGTGCTCATGTTGGCCTTGGGGAGAGCAAGCGGCGGGCCAAGGCGAAAGGGGCGAGCGGTGGGGGAACCGCGGGCGCGGGGCGTCAACGAGTTGACGCCGATGGCGTCAAATTGAGACGTTGCGAGTGACCACTGGCGACCGAAAAAAGCCTACCTTGATTGTGGCCCCGATTTCGCAAGACTTACCAAAAGATGCGCACTTCGCCGGATGGCCTCTTGGTCGTAGACCCTGCTGAATGCAAGGTGACGATCAAGCACTTGTCCGAGCTGCCCAAGATCATGGAGCTGCTTCACGCGCTCAACGATCCGCTGGCGGGTGGAAAGAACGTGGGCAAGCTGGTGACCAAGATCCCCGTCTTGGCGGCGCGGCTGGTGGAGCGCGCGCTGTCGCAGTCGCGCAAGAAAGAGGTCTACTCGATTGACCAGGCCATCAACATGGTCGGCAATCGCGGCCTGGAGAGCGAGCTGCTCACGCTGCTCGAAGATTTGACGATCAAGAAGGCCGAAGCGGAAGACCCACGCTAGCTGGCAGGCTTCTTGCCAGGTTGGGGGCGTGGCGGCAGTAGCTCCCATCAGCATCTCGGGCCTTCGCGAAAAGCCTGAAGTCCAAGCAAGCGCCGCCGACGGCGCGCGCTTCGCGGACACGCTGGACGGCGCGAAAGCGGCTCAAAATACGCCGGGACTGGTGCCGGTGGTGCGCACCAAGCTGGACGCGGGGCAGGCGCAAGAGGCCCTGCGCGCCGCCTGGGAGAAAGTCACCGGGGAGGCGCCGAGTGACAAAACTTTGGCGCTGATCACGGCTCAGTGGGCGCACGAGACCGGCAACGGCGCCTCCATGTACAATTACAACTTTGCCGGCATCAAGGGCGCGGGCCCGGGCGGGCTCAGCGTCGCGCAGCACACGCGCGAGGGTTACGGCGCCAGCGAGCGGCGCATCGTCGACAACTTTCGCGCGTATCGCACCGCCGAAGAAGGCGCGACCGACTACGTGCAGCTGCTGAACAAGCGCTTCCCCGAGGCGGTAGAGGGGGCGCGCCAGGGCGATCCGGGCGCGTTCGTGCGTGGCCTCAAGTCCCGTGGCTACTTCACCGGTCACGAGGGCGCGTACTTGAACAGCGTAGCCAGCATTGCCTCGCGCTACCTGGGCGAACCGCTCGAGGTGCAGGGCGGTCCTCCGCCGCTGCTGGATTATCAGGGCGCTGCGGGTGCTGCGGCGCCCCTCGATCTCCAAGGCTTGTATGCGCAGATGGCGCCGTCGCCCGACTCGTACGTGGACGCGCTGAGCATCACCGACCAGATCAACCGCGCCGCCTTGCGCGCGTTTTCGGGCTCGCGGGAGGACACGTGAACGCCCGATTGGACGCGGCGTTTCGCTACCTCGACGTGCGCTACAGCGAGCGCGAGCGGCCCTACACCGATTACCCCAGCAAGCTCACGGCTCACCTGACCGACGAGTATTTGCGCGGCTATCGTGGCGGAGCGTTGCTCGACCTCGGTTGTGGTCGCGGTGAATTCCTCCACGGTTTCGCCGAGCTCGGTTTTCGTGCGACGGGCTTCGACCGCTCGCGCCCGGAGCAGCCGCGCTTCTCCGAGCCGGTGGTGGTGGGCGACTACGAGAAGTCGGGCCTGCCCTTTCGTGACGGCGAATTCTCGGTGATTTTCAACAAGTCCGTGTTCGAGCACGTGCGTGATATCACGCCGCTGCTAGAGGAGTGCCATCGGGTGCTGGAGCCCGGCGGGCGCATGGTCAGCCTGGTGCCAGATTGGACCGCGCAGTGGCGTCACTTTTATGACGACTGGACCCACGTGCGGCCGTTCACGCTCACCGGCCTGCGCGAGTGCATTCATAGCCACGGCTTCGAGATTCGCCAGGCGCTGCGCTTTCGGCAACTGCCGCTCTTGTGGCAGCACCCGTACCTGAGCCCGCTCTCGGACGCGGCCGCGCTTTTACCGAGCGCCTTCAAACGTTCCAAGTTCGTCCGTTTCTCCAAGGAGTGGATGCTGCTCGTGGTCGCTGACCGAGTCGGCTGAGCTTGGCAAGGCGCTTGCAAACATCGTCTCACGGAGAGAAAAAATCATGGTCCAGGTCAAAATCGGTGATGTCGCGGTCGGTGATGGCGCTCCCTGCTACATCGTGGGCGAGATTGGCATCAATCACAACGGCGACCTCGGTCTCGCTCGCAAGCTGATTGACGTCGCGTTGATCGCCGGCGCGCAGGCCGTGAAGTTTCAGAAGCGCACCGTGGACGTGGTTTACACCCCGGAAGAGCTGTCCAAGCCTCGCGAAAACCCGTTCGGGGCGACCAACGGTGACCTGAAGCGCGGCCTCGAGTTCGGTCACGACCAGTACCAAAACATCGACCGCTACTGCCGCGACAAGAACATCGCCTGGTTCGCGTCGTGCTGGGATGAGGCGTCGGTCGACTTCATGGAGCAGTTCGCGCCGCCGGCTTACAAGATCGCTTCGGCGAGCTTGACCGACGACAACCTGCTGCGTCACCACAAGAAGACGGGCAGGCCGATCATCATCTCGACCGGCATGAGCACGCTCGCTCAATGCGACCACGCCGTCGACGTGCTCGGCACCGACAACCTGATCGTGCTGCACACGACCAGCGCGTACCCGGCCAAGATCCCGGACCTGAACCTGAAGATGATCCCGGCGCTGCGCGCTCGCTACGGCGTGCCCGTCGGCTACTCCGGACACGAGGTCGGTCTGGCAACCAGCTACGCCGCGGCTGCGCTGGGCGCCTGCATGATCGAGCGGCACATCACGCTCGATCGCGCGATGTGGGGCAGCGACCAGGCTGCCAGCGTCGAGCCCCAGGGCTTGATGAAGCTGGTGCGTGACGTGCGCACCATCGAGAGCGCGCTCGGCGACGGTGTCAAGCGCATCACCGACGACGAAGTTCCGATCATGAAGAAGCTCCGCCGCGTCGGCTGAGAGGATTTCATGTCCGACAGCGACGCGCACCAGAGCGCAGTGTTGGCGACGGCAGAGGGCGCAGGCTTGCGCATCGGCGTGATGCAAGGGCGCTTGTCGCCGCGGCCACCCGGCAAGCTGCAAGAGTTTCCGTGGCAGAGCTACGCCGACGAGTTCCCGAAGGCCGCCCGCCTCGGCCTGCACTCCATCGAATGGATCTTCGAGGCGCCGCGCTTCGAGCAGAACCCGCTTTGGACCGAACAGGGGCGCGAGGAAATTCGCGAGCTGGTCGCGCGAAGTGGCGTGCGTGTGCAGTCGGTGTGCGCGGACTACTTCATGGTCCATCGCCTGGCCGGAGAAAGCGCGGCCGCGCTGGTCGAAAATTGCGACGTGCTGGCGGAGCTGATCGTGCACACCCACGCCATCGGCGCCGACAGAATCCTGATTCCGTTGCTCGAGAGCTCGGCCGTCGATACACCGGAGCTGAAGCGCGAGGTCGCCGTCAGCTTGAAGAGCGCGGTGCCGTTCGCGGAACGCTACGGCGTGACGCTCGGACTCGAGATGGAGATCGCGGGCGCCGAGTACGCCAAGGTCGTGCAGAGCGTGGGCAGCCGCCGCGTGCGCGCCTACTACGACACCGGCAACTCCACCGCCGCCGGCTTCGACATCGCCGAAGATGTCGAGCCGTTGTTGCCGATGCTGCACGCCGTGCACATCAAAGACCGCGTGCGTGGCGGCGGCAGCAAGCCGCTCGGTACCGGCGATACCAACTTTCAGGCTTTCTTTCCCAAGCTGCTGCGCGCCGGCTTTCGTGGCGATTTCGTGCTGCAGCATTACTTCGAGGCGCAGCCCGAGGTCGAAACCGAACGCAGCCAGAGCTTTCTTCAGCAGCTGCTCGAGAGCGCCAAGGCGGAGGCGGCATGAGCGTGGTGGTGGACTTTCCGGGTGCGCGGCGCGCCGTTGCCGGCAAGAGCAGCGTCAAGCGTTGCTTGTTCGTGGGGCTCGGCGGCATTGGTCAGCGCCACCTGCGCAACTTACGCGAGCTGCGGGGCGAGGGCGTGGCCGTCGATGCTTACCGGGTGCGCCGTGAGCAGGCAGTAGTTAACGACACGCTGCAAGTCGTACCGGGCGAAGAGGTGGAGAAGAAATACGGCGTGAGCGTGTTCGATGACCTCGACGCCGCGCTCGCGCAACGGCCGGACGTGGTGTTCGTCACCAACCCCTCCAGCTTGCACGTCGAGATCACGCGCCGCGCGCTCGAAGCGTCTGCGCACGTCTTCGTCGAAAAGCCGCTGTCGCATTCGCTCGACGGCGTGGGCGAGCTCGTGAAGCAGAGCCAAAATCGCGGACTGGTTGGCTACGTCGCTTACCAGCTGCGCTTTCACCCGGGGTTCGTGCGCACCAGCGAGGTGCTGACGCAGGGCCTGATCGGTCGCCCGCTGTTTGCCGAGGCCGTGGTGGGGGAGTACCTGCCTGGCTTTCACCCGTACGAAGATTACCGGCGCATGTACGCCTCACGGCGCGATTTGGGCGGCGGCGTCACGCTCTCGCAAATTCACGAGATTGACTTTTTGATCGCGCTGCTCGGGCGGCCGGAGCGCGTGTTCTCGCTCGGGGGCAAGCTGTCGAGTCTGGAAGTGGACGTCGACGATGTCTCCAGCTCCTTGCTCGAGTTCCGCGGCGCGGAAGGCCGCGTGCTGCCGGTGCGCTTGCATCAAGATTTTCTGCAGCGCCCGGGCGAGCGACGCTGCGTGCTCGTGGGCGAGCAGGGCAAGCTCGAGTGGAGCCTGAGCGGCCGCAGCCTGCGCCGCTGGAACGCCCAGGGCGAGCTGTGCGAGTCGCACGATTTTAGCGAGTTTCCCCGCAATCAGCTGTTTTTGGCCGAGCTCAGCCATTTCTTCGAGTGCGTGGAGCGCGGCGCGACGCCGAACGTGTCGCTCGGCACGGGCGCCGAGAGCCTCGCGGTGGCGCTCGCCATCTTGGAGTCGCAGCAGAGCGGGATGCCGGTCAACGTTGGCGCCGTGCTCGATCGCGCAGGGCTTTTGCCCGGGAGCAGCTCATGAGCCGAAAAGAAGTGATGGCGCTGATTCCAGCGCGTGGTGGCTCCAAGTCGGTGCCGCGCAAGAACCTGCTCCCCGTCGCGGGCAAGCCGCTCATCGCCTATTCGATCCTGCACGCGCAGGCGTGCCCGTCGATCACGCGCATCGTGGTGTCGACCGACGATGACGAGATCGCGGACGTGGCGCGCAAGTACGGCGCCGAGGTGCCGTTCAAGCGACCGGCCGAAGCTGCCTCCGATACCGCCACCGATTTGCAGGTCTTTCAACACGCTTTGAGCTGGCTCGCCGCCCACGAGAGCTACTCTCCGGAGCTGGTGGTGCACCTGCGCCCGACCGGACCGGTACGCGAGGCTGCGCTGATCGAACGCGCCATCGGCTTGATGCTCGGCAGCCCCGAGGCCGATGCGCTGCGCAGCGTCGGCAGCGCCGAGCAAACGCCGTACAAGATGTGGCGCATCGAGGGCTCGTTGTTACGCCCGTTGATCGAGCTGCCCGGCTATCCCGAGGCGCACTCGATGCCGCGCCAGAAGCTGCCGACCGCGTACTGGCAAAATGGCTACGTCGACATCGTGCGGCCCCGCACCGTTTTGGAGTTGTCGTCGATGGTCGGCGCGGTGGTGTTGCCGTTCGTGGTGGAAGGCAAGATCCACGAGCTCGACTACGTCGATCAGATCCCGGCGCTCGAAGAGGCCGTCAAATCCTGGCTCGACGGCGAGGCGCCCACCGAGCCGCACGAGCCGAGGCACGCGTCATGACCGCGGGCGCGCGGGCTTCGGCCTTCCAGCTGGGCGGGCGCGTGGTCTTGATCACGGGCGGTGCCGGCTTGCTCGGAGCCGAGCACGCCGCGGCCATCGCGGAAGCCGGCGGGGTGCCGGTCGTCGCTGATTTGCGGGCTGGCGAGGCCGAGCGCGTCGCGCGCGAAACGAGCGAGCGCTTTGGCGTCAAAGCCAGCGCGGTCGAGCTGGACGTGACGTCGGCGGGCTCTTGTCGGGCGGCGCTCGAGCGGGTGCTCGCAGAGCATGGTCGTCTCGACGGCCTGGTCAACAACGCCGCCCTCAATCCCAAGGTCGAAGGCGCGGGCTTGTCGGCGACTCGATTTGAGAACTATGCGCTCGAGCTTTGGAATCGGGAGCTGGCGGTCGGGCTGACCGGCGCCTTCTTGTGCGCGCAGGTTTTCGGGGCCTACATGGCCGCACACGACGGCGGCGTGATCGTGAACGTCGCCTCCGACCTGGGACTCATAGCGCCGGATCAGCGCATCTATCGGCGAGCAGGACTCGAGCCTCACGAACAACCGGTTAAGCCCGTCACCTATTCGGTCGTTAAGGGAGGATTGGTGATGCTCACCAAATACCTGGCGACTTACTGGGCCGAGGCGAACGTGCGCTGCAATGCGCTCGTCCCCGGCGGCGTGTTTGCCGGGCAGCCGGAAGACTTCGTGGAACGGCTGACGAATCTCATCCCGATGGGGCGCATGGCCAGGCAGGGCGAGTACCGCGCGGCTCTGGTCTTTCTGTGCTCGGACGCATCTTCGTACATGACTGGCTCGAATCTGGTCATCGACGGCGGAAGGACCTGCTGGTGAAATCATGAGCTCCGAAATCTTGCTGCTCGCCCTCGACGTCGACGGTGTCCTCACGGACGGCTCGGTGACCATCACGCCTTCCGGCGAAGAAGCGAAGGGCATCGCCTTCCGCGATCTGGACGCGTTGGCGCGGGCACGTCGTGCCGGCCTGCGCATTGCGCTGGTGACGGGCGAGGAGGGGCCGCTGGTCATGGCCATCGCAGCCAAAGCGGGCGCTGAGTTCGTGCTGCCCGCCGCGAAGGACAAAGTGGCAGCGCTCGAAGCTCTCTCCGCCAACGCTGCCGTACCGCTCGGTCGCATCTGCTTCGTCGGCGACGCCGATCGCGACGCGCTGGCATTTCCGATGGTCGGCATTTCGCTTTGCCCTGCGAACGGCTCGCGCGCTGCGCGTCGCACGGCCACGCGCGTACTGACCGCCAAGGGCGGCGCGGGCGCGGTAGAAGAAGCGGTCGAGATTCTGCTGGCCGACAGCGAGGAGGGCGATCTGCGCCCGGGCTTCGAAAACACGCTGCGCCGCATCGCCGAAGACAGCTTGCGTGCTCACGAAAAGCTGATCGTCGAGTCGATGCCGACTTTGGCCGAGATCGCCGCGGTCGTGACGCGCGCGCTCAAGGCGGGCCGGCGAGTGCTGTTCTGCGGCAACGGCGGCAGCGCGGCCGACGCGCAGCACGTGGCGGCCGAGCTCGTGGGGCGCTTCGCCTTGGAGCGCGAGCCGTTCCCGGCGCTCGCGCTCACCACGGATACTTCGATTTTGACGGCGGTCGGCAACGACTGGGACTTCAAGGACATCTTCTCGCGCCAGGTGCGCGCGCACGCTCGCCCGGGCGATGTGGTGGTCGGCATCAGCACCAGCGGCAAGAGCGCCAACGTGGTCCGCGCCCTCGAAGTGGCGCGCGAATGCGGCGCCGTTACCATCGCTTTCACGGGTCGCAACGGCGGCGCCGTAGCCAAGGCCGCCGACCATTCGTTCAAGGCCCCCGACGCTGCTACCCCGCGCGTGCAAGAGTTGCACTTGCTGGCCTGGCACGGCATCTGCGAAGTGGTCGAAGCGGCGATGGTCTCGCGCGCGGAGCTCGAGAAGACGGGTACTTGAGCGCTACTCCGACGCGATGCCGAGCTCGCGCAGACGCTTCAAGAACGTGGGGTAGCTGATGCCCAACGCCTGGGCGGCTTGCATGCGGCGGCCCTCGTGATGCTCGAGCACTCGCATGACGTAGGCGTGCTCGACGGCGTGCATGGGAGGCGGCGCTTGACCTTCGGGTAGCTCTACCTCGAAGAAGGCGTGCGGTCGATCGGGGCGGGCGGCGGGTGGACGCAAGACCAAGTCTTCCGGTGTGATTTCGCTGCCGCGCGCGAGGATCACGGCGCGCTCGATGATGTTGCGCAGCTCGCGCACGTTGCCCGGAAACTCATAGGCTTCGAGTAAGGCGAGCGCGGCCTCGTTGATGCCTTCTACGCGCTTCTTCGTCTTGCGCGCGCATTGCTCGATGAAGCGCCCGGCCAGCGCCGCGACCTCTTCGCGACGTTGGGCGAGCGGCGGCACCTGCACCACGAACACGCTCAGACGGTGGTACAAATCTTCGCGGAAACGCCCGGATTTGACCAGCGCCTCCACGTCTTGATTGGTCGCAGCGATGACGCGCAGCGCGACCTCCAGCTCGCGCTCACCGCCGACGCGGCGGAAGCGCATCGAGTCCAAGAACTTGAGCAGCTTGGCCTGCGAAGCCTCGGGCAGCTCGCCGATTTCGTCCAAGAACAAGGTGCCCCCGTCGGCCAGCTCGATCAAGCCGCGGCGCGAGCCCTTGGCGTCCGTGAACGCGCCGCGCTCGTGGCCGAACAGCTCGCTCTCCACCAGGTTGCTGGGCAAGGCCGCGCAGTTGACGTCGATGAACGGCGCGTCGCTGCCTGCGCCACCGTGCGACATGGCGTGCAGTTGCTCGGCGGCGTACTGCTTGCCGGAGCCGGAGGCACCCAAGATGAACACCGGCGTCAGCGGGCTCTGGCTTACCCGGCGCAACGTGTCCATGACCGCGCGCATTTTGGCGCTCTGCGATTCTTCGGTCTGGGTTGGAGCGCCGCGCGCGCGAGCCAGGCGATCGCGCAGGCCGCGCACCTCGAGCACCTTGCGCAGCTTCATCACCAGATCGGTGGGTTGTACGGGCTTGGCCAGGTAATCCACCGCCCCGGCCTGCACGGCGTCGACCGCGTTTTGAATGTCGCCGTAGGCCGTCACGACCACGAACAACGGGCCATCGCCGCTGGTGCGCCGCTCTTCACGCAGCAAATCCAGACCGTCGCCGTCGGGTAGGCGACGGTCGAGCACGACGACGTCGGGCTGCGAGCGCGTCAGCTCCGCACGCGCCTTGGCCAGGTTGGGCGCCCCTCGCACCTCGAAGCCTTCGGAGGTGAGCGCCTCTTCCGCCAGTACGCGGAACACGCGCTCGTCGTCGACGATCAGGACACTCGCTTTCATGCTTGTTCTCGAGGCAGGCTGAGCACGAACTTGGCGCCGAGGCCTACGGAGCTTAGCTGCAATTCTCCGCCGTGCGCTTGGGCGATGCGTTTGCCTAGCGCCAAACCGATGCCCACGCCGCTAGTTTTTCCAGACTGAAAGGGCTCGAACAGTCGCGACTTCAGCTCCTCGGTCACGCCGTCGCCGTTATCGGACACGCTCAAGCGCGCCAGTGGCCCCGCGTCGTCGACCGCGAGCTCGATGTGGGGTGGCTCGGGGCTCTGGCGCCGGGTGGCGAGCGCGTCGAGTGCGTTCTGAATCAGGTTCGATACCGCCACGCGCAGCAGCTGCGGGTCCGCCTTCACCCAAACCGGCGCCGGAGCGAGTCGCACCTCGAGCGTGACGCCGGCCTCGTTCGCGGGCAGCTCGAACAGCAGTTGCAGCTTCTGCGCGAGCTCGTTCAGCTCGAGCCGCACCGGCCGCGGTTTGATGCCTTTGGAGAAGGCCATCAAATCGCCCGTGAAATTGCTGAGCCGCTCGATCTCGCCGCGCAGCTCGCTCAGGGCGCGTTCGGCGCGGCTGCCCGGCTGGGGGGGGCCGCACGCCAGCTCGGCGGCCATGCGGATGCCGTTCAGCGAATTTTTGACTTCATGAGCGATCAGGTTGGCTGCCTCGCCGACGCGATGCAGTCGCTCTTCGCGCATCGCCAGCTCTTCGCCACGCTGGAAGATGCTGAGGGAGTGGCGCAAGAGCGCCACCAGCGCGACGAGCGGCAAGACCGCCAGCGCCAGGCCAATCAGTAGTCGCTCACGCAGGCGCGTACGGGCGTCGCGGAACAGCGTGTCTTCGCTCACCGCCAGGAGCAGCATCAGGTCCGTGTTTTCGAGCCGGGCAGTGGCGACGAGCTGGCGCCGGCCGTCGAGCTCGAAGCCGGCGAGCTGCCCCGGGCGCAGGCGTCGCGCGAACAATTTCCGCCAGTGCTCGCCGGCGGCAAAGTCGGGCGGCTTGGCGGGGAACACGACGTTGCCATCGAGCGTCGTCAAAATGGTGGTGGCGCCGGCGATCGAGCGATCCTCGATGCTGAGCACGTGGCTGGTCGCAAGGTCGATACCGCCCAAGATCGCGCCTTGAAACTGGTGGCTGCGCAGGATCGGCGACACCACGTACAGCGCGGCGTCTTCCGCGCGCTCGGGCGCGATGGCCACGATGCGCAGCGTGCGCGAGCGCGACAGACCGGCGAACCAGGGCTCGTCGGCGAACGACTGCCCCACGAACAAGAAGCGCTTGGGCTCGGCCCAGACCACGGCGCCGTCGGTGCCCAGGATTGCGACGCCCAAATTGAAGAAAGTGCTGCTGCCGTGGGAGATGCCGAGCAGGCTGCGCTCTGGCTCGAGGTTCTGGTCGAAGAGGTCGACCTCCGAGCGCAGGCCGAGGCGGCGCAGCTCGCGGGTGAGCAGCTCCAGGTGGTTCTGCAGCGCGTGGGCTCGATCTTCCGCCTGTACCAGCACTTGCTTACGCAGCTCGTCCTGGGTGTGCGAATGCTCGGTGAACAAGAACGCTACGAGCAGCGACAACGCGACCGCGGACGCCGCCAGGTAGATGCCGACCGCAGCGCGCCCGAGCCGCAGGTGCGCGGCTGCCAGGGTGGGGATGGAACCGTCGGCCATCTATGGCAGCGCATCCTAGTCGAGCGTGCACAAAAAGCACGAAGCGCCCGGCCTGGGGCCGGACGCTTCGCACTGTGCACCGTATCTTACGCAGGCGAGAGCCAGCCCGCGTCACCCGTCCGCGCTGCTTAGAGGTCGCAGTTCACGGCCGCCGTCGTGGTGTCCGACGTGTCCGAGATGCAGATGTCGCCGTCCGCGATGTTGGCCGACGCACCGGTGGTGGTGTCGCCGTTCAACATGTCGTCGCCGGCACCGCCGTCCAGGTAGTCGTCGCCAGCGTCGCCGTACAGGTTGTCGTCGTTGGCGTCGCCGAACAGCGTGTCGGCGCCCGCTCCGCCGTGGAGCGTGTCGTTGGCGCCGCCGCCTTCGAGGGTGTCGTCACCCGTCGAGCCGGTGATCGTGTCGGCACCCGCGCCGCCGATGACGTGCGTGATGTTGACGATCTTGTCGCCTTCGCTCGACTCGCCGTCGCTGTCGGTGCAGTTCGCCGCAGTCAGCGTGGTGTTACCGGTGAGCTTGGCCGAGTCCATGCAGATCGTAACGGTGACCGCGTTTGTGCGCTCGGTGTAGGTCACGGTGTCGGTGCCGGTGCCGCCGTTCATGATGTCGCCGCCGGCGCCCTTCAGCTCGGTACCGCTGGCGAAATAGCTGTCCACGTCGCCGTCGTCGAAGGTGTCGTTGCCGGCTTCGCCGTTCAGCGTGTCGTTACCGGAGTCACCGATCAGCTTGTCGTCGCCGCCGCCGCCGGAGATGACGTCGGCGCCAGGGCCGCCGTGCAGCTCGTCGTTTGCGGACGAACCGGTCAGCACGTCCGCGGCCGTACCGCCGAGCACGACCTCGATGTCGCTCTTGACGTTGTCCTTCTCGCCGCTTTCGCCGTCGTTGGCGCCGTTGTCGAGCGAGATGCCGAGGATGTTCGTGCGCAGCTGGTAGTCCGCGACGTCGGTACCGGCGCCGCCCGTCAGGCTGTCGCCGCAGTCCGAGGTGTTGGTCATGGCGAACGTGTCGTTGCCAGCTTCGCCATCGAGGTTGTCGATGTCGGTCAGGCAGGTGCCGGCCGGGCCGCCCCACAGCGTGTCGTTACCGAGGCCGCCCTTGATGTTGTTCGGGCTGGCGTTGCCGGAGAGCACGTCGTTGCCGCCGCCGCCGGTCAGATCTTCTACGTCGGTGTCGATGATGTCGGCCTCGGCGCCGGAGACGCCCGCGCCCGAGTTCGTCGCGCCGTCCATGACGACGGTCAAGTCGGCGGAGCGGGTCGAGTAGTCCATCTTGTCGGTGCCGGCGCCGCCCGAGTAGTGGTCCGCGCCGTCCGCGACGGCGGCGGTCTTGAACAGATCGTTGCCGTTGCCGCCGGTGAGCGTGTCGTCGCCGTCGCCACCGGTGATGGTATCGTCGCCGTCACCGCCGTTGACGGTGATGTCGTCGGTCATGGCGGCGAGCGTGGTCACGGTCGAGCCAGCCAGGTGGGTCGCCGTGAAGGTGCCGCCACGCGCGCTGAACACGTCCGCGCCCGCGCTCAGCGACACGGCCAGGCTATCCGCTGCGATCACGCGGATATCGGCTACGGTGTCACCGCTGATTTCGAAGTAGTCGTCGCTGCCGCTCTTGCCGGCCGTGTACTTGTCCACGCCGGAGGTACCGCGCAGCGAGAACGAGTCGCCGGTGCCGCTGCCCAGGTCGACCACGATGCCACCGGTGGTGGCCAAAACCGTGGGGCCGAAGCTACCCGAGAGGTTGTCGACGACGACCTTCTCGTTGTTCGCGCTCGTACCCGTGATGGTGATCTTCTTCACCATGCTCGGGGTGAGCTGGGCGCCGCCGGCCGCCACGCCCTTGACGCAAGCGTAGCCGTTGACGGTGATGTAACCGCCCACGACACCGATCACGACGCTCGGGGTGGTCATGGCGATGGCAAGGCCAGAGGTCGTGGCGTTGTAGCCGGACGAAGCCGAGGTCGAGCAGCTGGCCACGGCCACGCCGAGGTCCGCCGCCGACTCGCTGACCTGCTCAGGAGCCGGATCGCTCGATTCGACCGAGCAGCCGGCGAGCAGCACGGCCGGCAGGACCGAGCTCAACGTAACCGCGAGACCCTTCAACAAACCGTTCTTCGACCTGATCATGTTCCTCTCCTTCAAGGTGTGCACATGCACGTTCGGCATGACCTTGGCGGAGGCCTCGGTCTGCGCAGCTGGGCGGTGTTCCTGTTTCGTCCAGCCAACACTCTCGTGTTGCGAGGTGAGGGAACGACGCGCTGCTATCCCCCTTGAGGCACTTTTTTAACGCGAAAACATTCTCAATTTCGCGCAGTCGAGACTCTTAACTCGAGTGATCTGCCCGCCGTTGCTATTCGATCGTGTCAAGAAAAATATGAGTAGGCGTAAATGAGTGATTGAGTGGATCGGCACAGGGGCCGGTAGCGCTGCGACTCGCTCCGACGGCGCGGGCGAAGACGAATCGAGCCGAATCAGAGCTTGGTTGTGGGGCCGAACGGGGCGCGCAGGCGTGCCTAAACATCGCGCGGCCCCGCGCCGTATCGAGTGTCGCGAATCGGGAAAGGAAGTTGGTGATGGAAACGAAGCTCGGGCTCACGTGTCTCTTCGGTAGCTGGATGCTCGCGAGCTCGCTGCTGGTCGCCGCTTGCGGGGACGATTCGAAGCCCTCCTCCAGACAGGACCCGGCGGCGGCCGGTGCTGCTAGCGGCGGAGCCGACGGGACGGATGTAGGTGGCGCGGACTCGGGCAACGCCGCACACGCGGGTGACGGCAGCGGCAACGCGGCGAGTATGGGAGCGCGACCCAACGTCGATCCGGGGGGGCACGATGGGCCGGACACTCCCGACCAGCCCGGTGCTGGTGGCGGCGGGGCCGATGCGCCCGATTTCGACGGCGTGGATCTTACGGACGTCTCGGAAATGCCGCCGGGCGGCTGCGTCGGCGGCTTCGACCCGAAGCTCGGCACGTTGGCGATCGAAGTGGGCGGCGACGCGAGCGTCGTGCGGTTGGCGGTGCACGATGGAGTCGTTCAGGCCAACGGCGTCGATTGCGAATCAGAAGCCGGGGATCCAGCGAAAGCCGACCAGGTCTTGACCCTTCAGGTGAGCGGCGGCACCGGAGACGACTCCCTTTACCTCGACCTTTCCGAGGGGGCTTTTGCGGGCTGCTTGTCGGCCGAGGGCGCCATCTCGGTCGACCTGGGCGAGGGCAAGGATCGCGTGACGGTGCTGGGAACCAACGGCGCCGACGTGATTCACGCCGGCAGTGACGGGAGCACGGTGGTGATCGACCTCAGCAACGACGAGCGCATCGACTTGTCGATCAGCGGTGCACCGGCGCTCACGTTCAGCACCGGCGCCAAGGACGACGAGGTGCGCTGCGACGGCGCCGCGCTCAAAGTCGATGCAGTGGCAATCCCGGTCGCACTCTATGGCGGCGGCGCGCGCGACAAGCTCGTGGGCGGTGCTGCGGCGGATCGACTGTTCGGCGGTATCGGCAACGATTGGTTCGATGCCGGAGAAGCTCCGAGCGGCGCCGATAGCTTCGACGGCGGCGACGGCACCGACACCATCGACTTCAGCGCGCGCACGCAGCCGCTCACCGTCACCCTGGGCCAGGGCGCGGACGACGGCGAAGACGGCGAGGACGTGGATGTCTCGGGTAGCGTCGAGAATATCTACGGTGGTCAAGCCAAGAATCAGATCACAGGCAGCGCCGGCAACGACACCATTTGGGGCGGTCCCGAAGACGACGTCGTCGACGGCGGCGAAGGCGACGACACGCTGGTCGGCGGCAAGGGCAACGACAGCCTCACGGGGAGCGCCGGCAACGACTACATTTACGGCGAAGAGGGCGATGACGAGCTGGACGGCGGCGCCGACGACGATTTGCTGGACGGCGGCGAGGGCAAAAATACGTTGAACGGCGGGGCGAGCGATGGAGATATCTGTATCGGCACTAAGGTGGATAAGGCCACGGGGTGCGAGCTGTGAGCTGAACGGCAGCTTCGCTGCCGCTGGATCTGGATCTGGATCTGGATCTGGATCTGGATCTGGATTTAGGGGCACGAGGGTTTTTAGGATTTGGATCTGGATTTAGGGGGACGAGGGTTTTCAGGATTTGGATCTGGATTTGGGGGGCGAGGGTTTTGGGGATCTGGATCTGGGTAGGGGGGGGCTCCGCTGTTTGAGGATGGCAGTGTGCTCGCGCGTGTCTAGGGGCTGCGCTCGCGCTTCGCGCGACGCGGGCCGGGGGCCCGCGCCCTAGACACGCGCTGTGCGCACTGCCGATGGGGGGGCTGCGCTCGAGTTTCATGGCGCAGAGAGGTCGTGAGAAATGACTTTCGAGGTCGAGGAGATTGCGGTGCGGTTGATTGAGGAGCTGGAGCCGCTGTTGAAGCCCATCAAGGCACGTGACCGGGCGTTGGCGGACCAGTTGCTGCGTGCGTCGAGCAGCATGGTGCTCAACATCGGGGAGGGGAACTATTCGGACCCGGGCAATCGGCGGGGACGTTGGTTCACGGCGGCGGGGAGCGCCAATGAGGCGCGCCTGGCGCTCCGTGTTGCGGTGGCGCGGCGCTACTTCGCGCAGGCCGAGGCCGCGAATGCGGCCGCGCTGCTACGAAGCATCCTTCGTATTCTGTGGGTGCTCGCGCACTGAGCGCGGGCCGACCCCTCCCTGCGCCGGCTTGCCCGGCGCTCGGGGAGGGGGCGACCGTCGGCAGCCACCTCTGCTGGCGGGGGTGGGCATGTGGGCATCCCCCACGATTTCCTGCGCCACCGCCCAACTCGCACTACACTCTCCGCCGCCTTGATCACGATGAAGACCAAGTACGCCCTCAAGGCGCTGGCGCTGCTCGCGTCGGGGCCAGTAGGCGAGCCCATGCTCATCGCTGATATCGCGGAGCGCGAAGACATCCCCAAGAAGTTCTTGGAGGCCATTCTGGCCGAGCTGAAGCAGCACGGCTTCGTGCGGAGCCGCAAAGGGCGCGGTGGTGGCTACTTGCTGGCGCGTAGCCCCGACACGATCACGCTGGCGTCGATTGTGCGCGTGCTCGACGGCCCTATTGCGCCGGTGCCATGCCTCAGTCGCACCGCATACCGCCGTTGCGAAGGCTGCAAAGATGAGGCAACTTGTGGCGTGCGTCTGGCGCTGCGCGAAGCCCACGCCGCCAGCGTCGCCGTGCTCGAGAGCACCACACTTGCCGACATGGTGATGCGTCAGCAAACAGCGTCGTCACCCGCGGCATTGCGCTACAGCATCTAGTGTCTAGGCTGCTCGTGGTCTCGAGCCCTCGCGACTGAAGGGGCGCTGCACGATGTCGTGTCCGGATATCAGGACGCGCTCGTACGAGTCGGAAGGCGCTCGGTCGTAAGCCTGCGCGGCAGTGGCGCTTTCTACGGTCGCCAGTTCTGGACTCAAAATCCGGTTTCCGGGATCCGTGTGCGACATTTTCATCAAGCATTTTAATTACTTAATAGCGTCAGCTCGGTGCCGTTTCTTCCCCTGTCGCCGGTTCGTCACGCGGACCGAGCTGAGCGCTTCCTGATTCGAGAGGGAGCCGAGCGGCGGCGAGGCGGAGCTCCATCATGTCGATTCTCCACATTCATCCGGCCCCTTCATCGAATAGCGAGGCCGCCGAGTCCTCGCAGCTCGGTAAGGCGGCGCGATTGCTCGACGACGCGCAGCGCCTGCTGAAGCGCGCGAGCGATGAGGCGGATAGTCGTCACCAAGAGCTCGCCCGCCGCATCCAAGATCTGGAAGGCACCCTGGCCGAGATGGAGCAGTTGCTGGGGCGCACCGAGCGCCAGGCATCGCAGCTGATCAACCTGTACGTCGCGACCTATCAGCTGCACGCCTCGCTCGAGACGAGCGACGTGCGCGCCGCCATCGCCGACATCGCGGTGAACCTGCTCGGGGCCGAGCGCTTCACGATCTTACTCAAGGACGACGCCGGGCTGTTGTGGCCGGCGCCCGAGGGCGGCGCCGCCCAGACGACCACGACGCCGGCGTACCCGGGTGGCGACGCGTTGATTGACGCCTGCCTGGTGCAGAATTCGCCGCAATTCGGCCCCCGGCCGGGCTCGGAGGCGATGGTGGCGGTGCCGTTCGTGCGCAACGGTGAGGCGGTGGGCGTGCTGGTGGTCGAAGCCTTCTTGCGCCACAAACCCGGGCTCGAAGCTTCGGACCATGAGCTGCTCGATTTGATGGCGGCCCATGCTGCCTCGGCGCTGATCGCCGCGCGCGCCTTCCACATCAACCAACGCAAGCTGAACGCCTACGAGGGCCTCCTGGGCTTTTTGCGCGGAGGTGGCTCGTGAGCATCAGCGGCAACCTGGCCGACATCGCGATCGTCGATTTGCTGCAGTTCGTGCACATGAGCCAACGCTCCGGCACGCTGCTGCTGGAGCGCCGCGGAGAGGTCGCGCACATCTCCTTTCACCGTGGCCGCATCGCCAGCGCGTGGGCGCCCGGTTCGCCCTCTGTCGCGCAGCACCTGCTGGAGCAGGGGCGCATCAGCAAGGCCGAGCTCGAGCGCGCGACGCAGCGCCGCCACGAAGCAACCGCTCCGCTCAGCTTGGGGCAGGCGCTGCTCGATGAGGGCGGCGTAGCCTGGGACGAGCTGCGCGACGCAGTGGCCGCGAAGATCGAGCGCACCATCTTCGAGCTGGTTCACTGGAACGAGGGCGCCTTTCGGCTGATCGCCGACGAGGTGCGAGCCGACGATGAAATCAGCTTCGCGCCCGGTGACGTGCTGCCCGATATCGACGTCGACACCCAGGGCATTCTCCTCGAAGCCGTGCGGCTGTTCGACGAGCGCAACCAGAAGGGCCAGGCGCAACAACCAGCGCAGACCGCGGAAGAAGCGCCACCCAGCATGGCCCGCCCCAGCCCGGCGCCCACGGCTCCGCGCGCCAAACCGCCGGGGCGCATTCAGGTGCTCTCCAAGCAAGCCGAGCTCGTCCAGCAGCTGCAGGGCGCGCTCGGAGACCGGGTTCACGTCGGGCAGGTCGAGGCGCGCGACGCCGGCGCACCGGAGCCGGGACAGCCGCACCCGCTGGTCGTGGTCGACCTGCGCCAAAGCGGCGCGTCGCAGGCACTGCGCCGCGTGCGCGAGCTGCACTCCCGTGCTCTGGTGGTGGCTCTGGTCGGCTCGCCCGAGGGCATGGCGGCGGCCTTTGCGGACGGCGCGGCGGCGGTTGCAGAAGCGAGCTACTTGTCGGCTTGTTGCGCCAACCTGCTGCGCACGCACGCGCCCGCCGATCCGGTGGAGACCAACCTGCGCTCGGGGCTCGGCCGCCTGCGCCGCGTGCTCGGCGACCTGCGCTCCGGGCTGCTTTCCGCGACCGTTTCGCTCAACTTGATGACGATCGTCGCCGACTCGGTCGAGCGCGCGGTGCTGTTCGTGCAGCAGGGCGAACAGCTGGTAGCACTCGGCGCGTTCGGCATGACCAAGGCGGGCAAACCGCTGGCGGCGCTCACGCGCGGGCTCACGCTGCGCGCCGAGGCCGCGACGCAGCTGTCTCGCTGCATCATCGACGGGCACGCGCTCACCCTGGAATATGACTCCGGCGAGCTGCCCGCCGACCTCAAGCGGGTGATGGATCGTCCGCGCTCGGGCCAGGGCGTCTTGTTTCCGGTGCTGGGCGCGCGTCGCGCCATCGGGCTGATTTATGCGGACAACGGGCGGCGTTCGGCGAGCGTTCAGGACGTCGAGCTGATGGAGCTGGCCACGGCCCAGGTGGGTCTGGCTTTCGAGAACGAGCTCCTGCGTCGGCAGATCGAGCGTTTGGACCGCGTCGCGGTGTGAAGCGAAAGGAAGACTGATGTCGAGGAAGATTTTGCTCGTGGATGACTCTGCAACGGTACTGATGATGGAAAAAATGATCCTGGCGTCCGAGCGATTCCAGGTCGTGACCGCCGCCAACGGCGAGGAGGCTCAAAAGCGCGCCAAAGAAGAGCTGCCCGACCTGATCTTGATGGACATCGTGATGCCAAAAATGACGGGCATTCAAGCGTGCCGCGCGATCAAGGACGATCCCTCGACCAAGCACATTCCGATCATCCTCGTTACCACGCGCGGCGAGGCCGAGTCGATGGAAGCCGGTTACAGCAGCGGCTGCAACGACTACGTGACCAAGCCGGTGAACAGCGCCGAGCTGCTCGGCAAGATCCGCAACCTGCTGGGGAGCCAAAAGTGAGCGAGCTCATTCGGATTCGTTACGTCGAGCGGGTGCGTGAGGCGACGCGCGCGCTTTTCGAGGATTTGCTCGAGTCCAATCGCCGCCTCGGTCTCACCATCTCGGTGCTCGGTAACGAGCGCGACCAGGCCTCGCGCGAGGACGTGAACGAGCTGAATCGTCGCTCGGAGCGCTGGCGCTCGGAACAAGAGAGCGTGCTCGAGATGCTGGGCGCGATCGATCGCGACTACAAGCGCTTCGAAGAGCAGTTTCACGACGTAGAGCGCCAGAACGCCAACCTGGCGACGCTGTATGCGGCCGGCCATGCGCTGCACACCAATTTCAGCCGCGACACCGTGCTGGCGGCCATTCAAGAAATCGTGATCAACTTGGTGGGCTCGGAAGAGTTCGCCATCGTCGCCGCCGATGAGCAGCTCACGCCGCTGGCCACGTTCGGCATGGCGAATCAGGACAAGCTGATCGGGCTCACGCGCAGCGCCGGCATCATCGGGCGCGCCTACAACGAGGGCCGGCCGCTGGCTTTGCCGCACGGCATGCCGACGGACTCCACGCGGGTTCGCGTGTGCATTCCGCTGGTGCTCGGCGATCGGGTCGACGGCTTCGTGCTGATCTTCAGCTTTTTGCCGCAGAAAGACGATCTGTCTACGCTCGATCACGAGCTGTTCGGCCTGGTTGGTACGCAAGCGGCGGCGGCGCTGCATGTCTCGGGTGCCGTAACGGCCGGGGGTGACAACCGTGTTGGCTGAGCGCCTCGCGCCTCAAGAAGTGCTTTACGTCGAGCCGGGACAACTATTGGTGTGCGCCGAGCCCAAGCGGTTGCGCACGATCCTCGGGTCATGCGTCTCGGTCTGCTTTTATGACCCGGAGCTGCGCATCGGCGGCATGAATCATTTCATGCTGCCGCGCGCGCCAGGCGGCAGCGGCGGCGGCTTTCGCTATGGCGACGCCGCCATGCACGGCCTGCTCGAGCGCATGCAGCGGCTCGGTTGTCAGCCGCGCCAGCTGTGTGCCCACGTGTACGGCGGAGCCAAGGTGCTGGCTGCCATCTCGGGCATGACGCACCTGGGCCAGGGTAACGTCGATTTTGCGCTGGATTGGCTGGATGAGCGCGGCATCACCATCGTTTCGAGCGGCGTGCTCGGGACGTGGGCGCGGCGCCTCGACCTGGATGTGGCAAGCGGTGCTTGCTCCGAACAACTGCTGGGGACACGCTGATGGAAGTCGATCGCAGCCTACTCTTGCTGTCGTTTCGTGATGAGTCGGACGAGCTGCTCTCGGAGCTCGAGCGCCTGGCGCTGGATCTCGACGCCTCGCCGCAGAACCGCGCGCTGGTTTCCGAGATGTTCCGTATCGCGCACACTCTCAAAGGCGCCGCCTCTTGCGTCGGCTTCGAGCGCGTCACCGCGGCTGCGCACGAGCTCGAAGCGCTGTTCGAAGCGGTGACGGCCAAGGGTCGAGCCAGTGACCGTAGCTTGTGTGGTCTGGCGCTCGAAGCGGTAGACGTGCTGCGCGCCGGCTGTCGCGCGACCGACGACGAGCGGGAGGCAACCATCCCCGGGGCGGAAGAGCTGCGGGAGCGCATTCAAGTCTGGCTCGCCACGCAGCAAGAAGAGCAAGACGGCGCTCGCGACGCGGCCGCCTGGCAGGGCGACAAGAACGCGCGCGGCAGCGGTCGCAGCTTGCGCGTCGACGTGGACAAGCTCGATCGCTTGTTGAACCTGGCGGGCGAGGTCGCGGTGGCGCAGGGCCGGCTCTCCGCCCTGGTGGAAGCCACGTCGCCCGCGCAGTCCGCCCTCCAGGCCTTTCAGGCACTTTTTCAGTCGCTTCAAGAAAGCGTGATGCGGCTGCGCGTGCTGCCGCTGGGGCCGACGTTCGAGCGCTTTCGGCGCGCGGTGCACGAGCTCTCGCAACACACGGGCAAGCAAGTGGAGCTGATCATCGAGGGCGGCGAAGTGGAGGTCGACGTGACTTTGGCCGAGGCCATTCGCGATCCACTCATGCACATGATCAGAAACGCCATCGATCACGGCATCGAAGCACCCGAGCGGCGCGTTGCGGCGGGAAAGCATTGGCCGGCCCGCATCACGCTCGGTGCCCGCTACGATGGGAACTACGTGGTGCTGGCTGTCTCCGATGACGGCGCCGGGCTCGACGAGGCGCGCCTGTTCGACAAAGCCAGGGAGCTAGGTCTGGAGAGCACGATTCACGACGACGAGTCGCTGCACGAGCTCTTGTTCCGGCCTGGCCTCAGCACCGCGCAGGAGGTCACCAAGATCTCCGGACGTGGCATCGGCATGGACGTCGTGCGCCGCAGCGTCGAGGCCTTGCGCGGCACGATTTCGCTCGAAAACCGGCCGGGCCAGGGGCTCACGGTGTGGATCCGCATCCCGCTCAGCCTGGCCTTGATTCAGGGCTTTGGCGTACGGGTCGGCGAAGAGACGTACATCGTGCCGGTCGACTCGATCCGCGAGTGCCTGGATCTGGAGCAAGACCGCACGCTGACCTCGCCCGTCGGCGGCGTGATTGAGCTGCGGGGCAAGCCTCTGCCGTTCGTCGACCTGGCGCAGCAGCTCGGCGCCCCCCGCGAGCCGGCGGCGCGCCGCTCGATCGTCGTGCTGGAGCACGGTGGCAAGCGCGCCGGGCTCGATGTCGACACTTTGCTCGGTGAAGTGCAAACGGTGATCAAGCCGTTGGGCCCGCTGTTCGCGGGGAGCAAGAACGTGGCGGGCTCGGCGGTGCTGCATGACGGCAGCGTCGCGCTCGTTTTGGACGTCGGCAGCCTGCTGCGGACGCTAGCTGCTTGAACGGGAAAATTCGACGAGGGCCCTCTGGGCCCGGAGGTTACACATGTTATCGAGTATGAATATCGGCAAGAGAATGGGCCTCGCCTTCGCGACGCTCGTGTGTTTGGCGCTGGCGCTCGCGGCGTCGGGGTATTGGGGCTTGGCCAACGTCACGGCTACTGCGGACGATATCTTGTCCGTGGATGTGGTGGCGGCCGATACCTCGGGCCAGGTCCAGGCGGCCACCTTGAACCTGCGTCGCTACGAGAAGGATTACTTTCTGAATCTGGCCGACCCGGGCAAGCGCAGCGAGTACCTCACCAAGTGGAAGACCGCGTACCAGGAGACGCTGGCGCTGCTCGACAAGCTCGCCGCGATGCTGCACGAGGACAGCGAACGCGCAAAGATCACGGCCATGCGTACGGCTCTAGCCGGCTACGACGAGGGCTTCGACAAGATTCGCGACGCTATCGACAAGGGTACGATCACCGACCCCGCCGCAGCCAATCACGCCATCGAGCCCTTCAAAGAGCATGTGCGAGCGCTGGAAGTCAACGCGCGCGTCTTTCGCGGTGAAAACTTGAAGGGTACCCGCGAAGAAATGCTGCGCCAGAGCTCGCGCTCGACGCTGGCCATGAGCATCTTCGTAGCTTTGGTGACGCTGATCAGCGTGCTTCTCAGCATGATTATCACGCGCAGCGTGACGGTTCCGCTGAGCGAGGTCGTCGCGGTTGCCGAAAAGGTGGCGCAAGGCGATCTGCGCGTGAAGGTGGGCGAAGGTCGCGGCGACGAGATTGGCCGGCTACAAGTCGCGATCGGCGACATGCTCAAGAGCCTGACGCGCGTGATCGGTGAAATTCGCAGCGGCTCCAGCGCGCTTTCTTCGGCAGCCTCGCAGGTCTCGGCCACGTCGCAGTCGCTCTCGCAAGGCACGAGCGAGCAGGCGGCGGCGGTCGAAGAAGTGTCGTCGAGCCTCGAGGAGTTCTCGAGCGGCATCAACCAGAACGCCGACAATGCCAAGCGCATGGAGCAGATGGCCGTGCAGAGCGCGCGTGACGCCGGCGACGCGGGTGGCGTGGTGCGCGAGTCCGTCTCGGCCATGAACGCCATTGCCGGTCGCATCGGCCTGATTGAGGAAATCGCCTACCAGACCAACCTGTTGGCGCTCAACGCCGCCATCGAGGCGGCGCGTGCGGGGGAGCACGGCCGGGGCTTCTCGGTCGTCGCCACCGAGGTGCGCAAGCTGGCCGAACGCAGCCAGGTCGCCGCCAAAGAAATCCGCACGGTGGCAAGCTCCAGCGTCGACGTCGCGACCCGCGCGGGTGCTCGGCTCGACGAGCTCGTGCCGAGCATTCAGCGCTCGACCGACTTCACGCAAGAGGTGGCCGCCGCCTCCAACGAGCAAGCCGCGGGCGTGGCGCAGATGAACCGCTCGATGTTGCAGGTCGACCAGATCACGCAACGCAACGCCACCGCTTCCGAGGAGTTGGCCGCTGCGGCCGAGGAGATGAGCACGCAAGCCGACGCCCTGCGCCAGCTGTCGGACTTCTTCTCCATCGAAGAAGGCCACAGCACGAAGCCCCAGGGGCGAGGTCGTGGTGACGGCCGTGGCGACCATCACCCGCTGATCAAGCGCGACTCACCCCGGCCGCGTCACCTGAACGGCGGGCACGTCGTCAATCTGTCGTCCGCTCAAGGAGGCGATCGTGAGTTCCAGCCGTTCTGAGACGCACGCGCAAGCGAGCCAGTCGCAGCGCACGGCCGAGTACCTGACCTTCTTCATCGCCGGGGTCGAGTACGCGGTCAGCCTGGACTACGTGCGTGAAGTCATCCCCTACGACACGGTGACGCGCGTGCCGGGCATGCCCAGCACCGTGCGCGGTGTCACCAACCTGCGCGGCAGTGTGGTCCCGGTCATCGATCTGGCCATCAAGTTTCGGCTGCCGGCTATCGAGGTGACGTCACGTACCTGCATCGTGCTCGTGGACGCGCAGGTCGGCGGCAATTCGTTGCTGCTCGGGCTCTTGACGGAGGAGGTCGGACAGGTGCTGGCCGTCGACGTCAAAGAGCTGTTGCCTCCGCCCGCTTTCGGTACGCCGATTCACAACGACTACCTGGCGTACATGCTGCCGATCGCCAAGAAGTTCGCGCTGGTGCTCGATATCCAGCGCACGCTTTCGCAAGACGAGCTGCTGTCTACGGTCACTGCGTCGGGTGAAGAGACGGCGACCGAGGCGAACGGCGACGGTGACGACGCGGCCGCGCCCGAAGTCGTGGATGACGCAGGCTGGGAAGCGCCGGACGCAGCCCACGCGCAGGAGTGATTCGATGTTGGACGCTGGCATCAGACCGCTCACGGAGCCAGAATTTCGGCAGTTTCGCGAGCTCGTCGAGCAGCAGGTGGGCATTCACCTCAGCTCGGTCAAGCAGGCGCTCGTCAACGCGCGCTTGCTGGCGCGCATCCGTGAGCTGGGTCTGCGTACGTTCGGCGAATACTACGACTGCGTGATCAAGAGTCCGCACGACGAGCTGATCCGCTTCATCAATGCCATCTGTACCAACGAGACGCGCTTCTTTCGCGAACCGAATCAGTTCGACTACCTGCGTCGGTCGCTCATCCCTTACTGGCAATCGGAGGCCAGCATGGGCCGGCACCCGCGGCGCGTGCGGGTTTGGAGCGCGGCCTGCTCGAGCGGAGAGGAGCCCTACTCGGTGGCCATGTCGCTGCTGTCTGCCTTGCCTCCGGAGTGGTCGGTGGAGGTGCTGGCGAGCGACGTCAGCACCAAGGTGCTGGAGCGGGCGCTGGCAGCTATTTACCCGCTCAGCCGCGTGAGCGAGATCCCGAGCGAGCTGCAGAAGCCCTACTTACTGCGCGGCGTGGGCTCGCGCGAGGGCTCGTTTCGCATCGGGCCCAACGTGCGCGCCGCCGTGCGCTTTCAGCGCGAGAACCTGGTTACTTCCGATTTCTCGCCGCTCGGGAGCTTCGACCTGATCATGTGCCGCAACGTGCTCATGTACTTCAAAGAAGAGACGCGACGCGAGGTGGTGGGAAAGTTGGTGCGCCGGCTGGTGCCGAATGGGCACCTGTTCGTTGGCCACTCGGAGAGTCTGCACGGCTTCAACCTCGGGCTCGAGACGGTAGCGCCCGCGATGTACCATTTGCGTGGTGAACGCGAAGGCTCGGCACGAGGCGCCGCGTGAACGGCCGGCTCGAGGTGTTGATCGTCGACGATTCGGCGGTCGCGCGTCAGGTGCTCAGCGCCGTGCTCGGGGCGGCCGGCATGGACGTGAGGGTGGCGCCGGACCCGCTGTTTGCGCTGCAAAAGCTCAAGAAGTCCGAGCCCGACGTGGTGGTGCTCGATCTCGAGATGCCACGCATGGACGGCATCACCTTCTTGAAGCAGCTCAACCGTGAGCGCCCGATCCCGGTCGTGATCTGCTCCGGTACGACGGACGGGCGCGGCGCCAAAGCCATCGAAGCGCTGGAGCACGGCGCGATCGAGGTCGTGACCAAGCCGAAGACGGCGGTGCGCGAGTTCTTGTTCGAGTCGTCGGTGATGCTGGTGGACGCCGTCACGGCGGCCGCGGCGACCCGGCCCAAGTTGCGGCAGCCGCGCCTGTCCAGCGCGCCGAGCGAACGGCGCCTATCGATCAAGAACGCGCAGCACAGCTTGATTGCCGTGGGTGCGTCGACCGGAGGCCCCGAAGCCGTACGTGTCCTGCTCAGCGGCTTGCCCAAAGACTCGCCGCCCGTGCTGGTGGCGCAGCACATGCCGGCCGGGTTCACGCGCGCCTTCGCCAACATGCTCGACCGTGAATGCAGCATCGAGGTGCGCGAAGCGGCGGCGGGCGACCTGATCAAGCCGGGTCTGGCGCTGATTGCGCCCGGCGGGCGGCACCTCACGTTGCGCCGTGCCGCCGGGCATTTCATCGCCGATATCACCAGCGGCCCGCTCGTTTCGCGGCACCGCCCCAGCGTGGACGTGCTGTTCGAGAGCGTGGCCAAAGAAGTCGGCTCGGCCGCCGTGGGCGTGTTGCTCACCGGCATGGGCGACGACGGCGCGCGCGGCCTGATGGCGCTCAAGCAAGTCGGCGCGTCGACGTTTGCGCAAGACGAAGCTTCGAGCGTCGTTTACGGCATGCCCAAGGCGGCTATCGACCTGGGCGCCGCCCACGAAGTCGCCTCGCTCGACGGCATGGCCGAAGCGATCCTGCGCCGGCTGTAGAGCCACGAATCAGCGGCGCACGGCGGTCGTGCCGCCGTGCGAACGCTTTCGTTGGCCCCATCCGGCTCAGTCCACTTTGGGTAGCGCGGCGGCTTCGAGCAGCTCGCGCGCCGAGGCGTCTTCCGGAGACAGCGCTTGGGCGTGGCGCGCTTCGAGCACCGCGTCGTGGCGGCGGCCGTCGGCCAGCAGCAGCCAACCGAGCGTGACGTGGAACTCGGGCCCGAACTCGTCACCGTAAGCGCGCGCGCGATCGAAGGCGCAGATCGCGTAGTGGTACTCGCCGCGAGCGGCGGCGGCGCGCCCCAAGCCGGTCACGATGCCGACGTCGTCGGGCGCCAGATTCACGGCGGCGCGCCAGGCGTTGAAGGCTTCCGGGTGCTCGAGCCGCTCGCCGACGATCGCGAGCGTGGCCGCGGCCAGCGCCGAAGACGGCTCCACGCGTACGGCGTCCATGGCCAGGCGCAGGGCGTCCTCGCTCTCGCCGATGCTGATCGCGATGCGTGACAGACCGGTGAGGGCACGGGCGTCGTTCGGCGCCAGCTCGCGCGCTTGGATGAAGGCGCGTGCCGCGATATCTCCGGCGCGCTCGGCCATGGCCAGCTCAGCCTGACCCAGCAGCACCTCGAGCGTGAGCGCGTGGCGTTCGGTGCGCGCGCCTTCGAGCAGCTTGCGCGCGGCCGTGAACTGGCCAATCTCGGCCAGCTCGCCCGCGCGGCGTAGCGCGTCGAGGGCAGGATCTTCGATGCGGCGCGCGAGGCAGGCAACGAAGGTGCCCCCGGTTGCGAGCCAGCCGTCGACGGCGAACCCGGCTCGCACCAGCGCGGCGCCGAGCTCGGGCTTGGTGAAGGCGCGGCGGGCGGGGGCGCTCAGCCGCTGCGTTAGCTGAGCCAAGGGCTCCGCGATCAGCAGAGGTGCGTCCGTCGCCAAACACGCGCGGACGTTCCGCAAGAAGGCTTCCGGATCGGCGACGTGGCCGAGGGCGTCGGCAACGACCGCAGCGGCCATGCCCTTCACCGGTGCGTCCAGGCACAAATCGGCCACTATCACGCGGGCACCCGGCACGTATTCGCGCAGAAAGTGCGCTGCAGAATGATCGAGCTCGATCGCCACCACCTCGCGCCCGGCGTCGCGCAGCGTGCGTGTGCCTTCGCCCGCGCCAGCACCGGCGTCGAGCACGGGGCCGCGCAAGTTCAGGTCTTCGACCGCGGCGTAGAACGGCACCATGCTGGGCGCGCTGCTGGTGAGCCCGGGGTAGGCACGCGAGCGGGAGACGCTGACCGGTACCTTCGCGCCGCTCTGAAACTCGGCCATGAACAAGCCGGTGCGCAGATCGCCCGCGTAGGTCGGGGTCGTGGAAACGGCCGAGGGCGCCGCCTGCGGGATGCGATCGGTGGTCATCTTAGCGGCCCGCTTCGGAAGCAGCTTTGGCGGCCTCGTGTTGCTCGCGGACCGCTTGGGGTACCGCGATTTGCCAGGCCTCGCGCAGCGGACTCAGCACGCGAACGACCTCGTCGATGGGCTCGACCAGGCCTTTGCGCGACGCCAGCTGCACGCGATCCATGCAAAAGCCGTAGAGCGCCTCGAGGTTGGCGCACAGCTCGGGCGCCATGGCGTGATCGAGCGCGATGTAGAGCTCGGACAAGATGGCATAGCTCTTGGAGAGCAGCTCGCGGGCGCGCGCCGCCTCTTTGCGCTCCATGCAAATCTTGGCCCCGTTCAGGAAGCGGAACAGACCGTCGTACAGGGCCAGCAAGAGCTCGCCCGGCGTGGACGTCGTCATACGAACTTGGCTGTAGCGCTGGGCGGCTGATTCGACGGCGGCGAAGGGCGAGGTCATGACGGACTATCCGAGCTTGGCGAGGTAGGTGGAGAGGGAGTTTGAACCGGCCACTTGCGTGTCCATGTTCGTAAATTGTTTACGGAGCTGGTCGGCGTAGCGGTTGATGCGTGCGTCTTCGGAATCGATGCGCTTCTGCAGGGTCTTGTTGCGGGACGTGAGCGCGTCGGTGCGACCCGCGAGCAGGCCGGTGCCGGTGCGGGTGAACAGATCCGCGGCCGAGGACATCGCGTCCATCACCCCGCCCGCGCCCCCGTCGACGCCGGCCAGGAGCTTGGTGACGCTGCTGGCGTCGGCGGTGACGGCCTTGTTGAGCTTGTCGGAGTCGAGTGAAAGCTTGCCCGTTTTGTCGAGCGTGAGGCCGATCGAGGCCAGCGTGTTGTAAGTGCCGGTGCCGTTGACTTTGTGAAGGGCGCCCGAGAGTTGATTGATCACCGAGCGCAGCGTGAAGTCGCCCGCCAGGTTGGGGTCGCTGGCGGCCGCCCCCACGGTGCCGGTCAGCGTTTTGATCTTGTTGACGACGCCGTTGTACGCGTCGACCAGCGTGCTCAGCTTGGTTTTGAGCGCGTCGGGGTCGTTGTCCACGCCGACCGTTACGGCGTCGGTCGTGGTCGCGGTGAGCGCGAGCGTGACGCCACGAATGGCGCCGGTCACCTGATTGGTCGCGCTCTTGACCTTGAATTTGTCGATCTCGATCTCGGCGTCTTGCGCGGTCTGGGCCACGTTGCCCGCGTCGTTGAAGCCGAAGGTCGTGCCGAGCTCGGTGATGTTGATGTTGTTGGCGGCGCCGCTGTCCAAGCCGCGCAGCTGAATGCGGTAGTCTTTGCCGTCGTAGAACGAAGACGCTGTCAAGCGCAGGCCCGACGCATTGATTTTGCCCATCACGTCATCGATCGTGTCGGTGGCGCTGATGGAGATGTCGGTGGCGGTGCCGCTGCCGATGGCCAGCCGCAGTGTGCCGGATTGGCCCATCGCGGCGGTGGCGGAAGAGATCGTATTCGAGTAGTTACGCTGCTCTTGCGCGAGCGCGTTGACCTTGATCGAGTACTTGCCGGGTAAGGCATTACCCGCGGCGCTGGCCACGATGGCGGTATTGGAAGACGTCGCCTTGTAGCTGCCGACCTCGCTGGTCGTGTCCAGCGCGTCGGATGCCGCCTTGAGCTTGCCCAGCAGCGTCGAAACGCTGGAAAGGTTCGAGATCGACGAGTTGTTCGCCGTCAGCTTGGACTGCATGGCATTTTCGCCCGCCTTCTCGACGTTCACGAGGGCGGTGACGATGCCTTCGGTGTCCAAGCCGGACCCGATACCCAAGCCGTTGAGCGAAATCGTACCAGACATCAGCTAGCTCCCTGATCGAGGTCAGAAAAAACGCGGCGGGCGGCGCGCGGAGGTAAATCCTGACGCGCCGCCCACTTGCGCCGACTTCGTATCAGCGACCGATCAGGCCGAAGGCCAACTGCGGCAGCTGGTTCGTCTGCGCCAAGATCGAGGCGCCGGCTTGGCTGAGCACCTGGTTGCGGGCGAGAGACGACGTTTCCGTCGCCACGTCCACGTCGCGGATGCGAGAGTTCGCAGCCGAGATGTTGAGGCGCATGGTCTGGATGTTCGAAGTCGCAACATCGAGACGGTTCATGGCAGCACCGAACTTCGAACGGTAGTTCGAAACGTTGCCGATCGCGGTGTCGATCGTCGACAGCGCGGTGAGCGCTGCCGTTTGACCACTCACGTCGGCAGAGCCGCCGGAGGCCACGTTCGTCAGGCTCACGCCGCCGAACGTCACGTCGATTTGGTCGGAACCGGCGTTGTTGAGACCAACCTGGAACTTCACCGCTGCCGCGGTGGCTTGGAGCAACGTGACGCCGTTGAACTTCGCCGAGCCTTGGATGCGGGTGATTTCCGACTTCAGCTGCCCGAACTCGGTGTTCAGGTAACCGCGGTCGTTGTTGGTCAGAGAGCCGTTGGACGACTGGACAGCCAGCTCGCGCATACGACCCAAGATGTCGTGGACGTCGCCGAGAGCGCCTTCTGCCGTCTGCGCCATCGAGATCGCGTCGCCCGCGTTGCGCTCCGCCACGGTGAAGGAGCGGATCTGCGACTTCATCGACTCGCTGACGGCAAGGCCGGCAGCGTCGTCGGCCGCAGTGTTGACCCGGAAGCCGCTGGACAGCTTTTGGAAGCTGCCGGCGAGCATCTTTTGGTTGGTCTGGAGGTTCTTTTGCGCCGCCATGGCGGCGACGTTGGTCTGAATAACTAGGGCCATCGAAATTCTCCTTCTTGGAGGCCACGACGCGATGTTTGCGTCGTGTCAGGGCGTCATTGCCCGTCGGCTCCAGTGAACGGAGGACCCTCGGAACGCTTGAACACAAAACTCTGGGGGCCAGCCCAGTTTGGTGAGCGCGTGTCCCACCCCGGCGCTTTTCGTGCGGGAAGACCCCTCCGGAGCGAGCCGACCAACCAGGCTCCGGCTCCGAAGGGGGATCTCGACCTGACACGGAAGCGATTGGCATCTTCCCGCGTCCGCGGCTCAGTGCTGCAGCAGCTGCATCGCCATCTGCGGCAGTTGGTTCGCCTGCGACAGCACGGATGTACCGGCTTGAGACAGAACCTGGTTGCGAGCCAGTTGGCTGGTCTCTTCTGCCACGTCCACGTCGCGGATGCGCGAGTTGGCGGCGGAGAGGTTGACGCGCATGGTCTGGATGCTCGAGACGGTCGCGTCGAGACGGTTCATGGCGGCGCCGTACTTGGCGCGCTCCGTGGAGATGATGCCGATGGCAGCGTCGATGCGGCTGATCGAGCCCAGCGCGTTACCGGCGGTGGCACCGGCGACGTTGGTGGTCGCAGCGAGCAGCTGGGTGAGGGCCAGGCCGCCGAAGGTCAGCGTGATCTGGTCGCTGGCGGTGTTGTTCAGTCCGACCTGGAAGGTAATCGACTGCGCCGTCGTGGAGACGAGCAGCTTGCCATTGAACTTCGATGAGCCCTGGATGCGGCCCATTTCGCTCTTGAGCGCCTCGAACTCGGTGTCGAGGTAGCCGCGATCGGTGCCCGTCATCGAGCCGTTGGAGCTCTGGATCGCGAGCTCGCGCATGCGGCCCAAGATGTCGTGCATCGAGCCGAGCGCGGCTTCCGCCGTCTGCGTCATGCTGACGGCGTCGTTGGCGTTGCGCTCGGCGATCGTGTACGAGCGAATTTGGGCTTTCATCGACTCGCTGATGGCGAGGCCAGCGGCGTCGTCGGCGGCGGTGTTGATGCGAAAACCGCTGGACAAGCGGGCGAAGCTCTTGCCAAGCGCCGCCGAGTTACGCGTCAGGGTCTTTTGCGCATCGAGAGATGCTGTGTTTGTGGGTATTACGAGTGCCATGGTGATTTGTGTCTCCGTGTGTGTCAGGTCACGGCGCTTGCGGCGCCGAAGCTTTGCATGAGTCGTTCGAGCTTCTGCTCGAGCTCTTTGGTGCAGCGCTCGATGGCGCTGGCTACCCGTGATTCCGCGGCGGTCGCGCGCTCCGCGCTCTGCAGCGCGTCGTCGCCGTCGACGCTACTTTCGCGCATGGCATCGTCGACCTCCGTCCACGAAAATCCGTCGACGAAGGGCGAAGCGGCGACGGCCGTGCGTAGCGCGCGCTCGGCTTCCTCCAGTTTGGCAAAGCTGCGTGTGATGCGGCGCGGGTCGTCGCTCTTCACCGCTTCCTCGGCGGCGCGGCACATACGCCGCACGCGGCGCGCGGCGTGCCGCGTGACTCGAGCTCCTTGCAGCTGTCGCTCGAGCCAGCTCGCAAGCTCCGCCGGCGAGTGCGGAGGTTGCGCGGCTCGCGCGGCTTCGGCCAGCGCGGCGGGCGTGATGCCGAGCTCGGGCAGGGGAGCCAGCACCTCGGCCAAAGTCAGCTCCTCGAAGCCCGCGATGCTGGCGCCACCCTCGCTCGAGTTGACCAGGCGCTGCTCAGGGCGGTCGTAGCGAAGCACGTCTGCCGCCAGCTCGAACCAGCTGCGCACCGCGGCAAAACCGAACGTCGAGTGCACGGTGCCCTGGCCGCCCCAGGCTGCAGCGGGCAAGAGCGGCTCTTTGGAGATGAGCTTACCGTTGGTAGCCTTGAGCGCCGCCGAGCGTTCGTGCTCGAGCTCGCTGCCGTCGGCCGAGAGCTTGACGCGCGAGCCCTCGTAGGGCGTGCCGTTGGCGTAGGTCTGGCCGTTGGTGTAAGCGAGATCTTGCCCGACCAGGACGATGGGCGAACAGCCGAGGCGCTGCGCCAACGAAAACGCCAGCGTCGAGACGCTGCCGCACACCGCCAGGCCGTTCTGCTTGGCCAGCGCGATCAGCGGCGCGAATTGCGGCAAGCCTTCGAACACGGGCAACAGCGGCCCCGTGCCCGTGCGCATCGTCTTGGGGTGCGCCGTCATGCTGAAGGCCCGCACGACGTCGTTCAGGTACGGCACCTGCTCGAGCAGATGCGAGACGTCGATCGACTCCATGCAGGCGACGACCTGCGGCGTGACCCCGCGCTTGGCCAGCGCCAGAGCGCTGGAATTTACGGCGAAGACGAGGCCTTTTTTCGTGGCGTCGGCGAGAAGGTCCCCGTTCTTGCCAAGCGACGGACCAGCGCCGACGATGAAAGCGGGAACATTTTTGTACTTCTCTGCGAGGCCCAGGAAGAAGGGGGATTGGACGAGCAGCTCGAGGTTCTCGAGCACGTCGGATATCCACTCGCGCGATCGGACGCGGTGCGTCGCGTCGTTGACGTTGCGCCGCTGAACAAGCTGGGTGACCGTCTCGCGCAGGCTGCGATCTTCGCGGTCGTAGAGAGAAACGTATCCGGGAGTAGAGATGAGCGTGACATGGTCTCGATTTCCGCTGAAGGTCGGCCAGAGCTGGGTCAGGTCTTGTGACGTGCACACGATTGGAAAGCCGCCGAGGTCACTAGGGCCCACCGACAAAGCTCGCCGCGCGAGCCCGGGGTCGGGCTCGTAGATCAGGATGGGGGCGTCGGTCATGGCGCGCAGCGCGCGGGCGGTGTGGCCGAAGCCCAGCCCGAACACCACGTAGGCGCTGCCACCGGGGCTCTCGCGCACCGTGCGGTCGAGCCACAAATCATCCGTCGGCGTGCCGAGCAACATGCCTCGGTGGCGCAGCACCGGCGTGCCGTCCGGCAGGCTTTGCACCTCGCCCAAGGGCTCGGCAGACTCGACGCGCTCGCGCGTGCGATCCCCCAACCACAGTCGTTTGAGGTTCGACTGCAGGAAGGCTTGGCTCAGATCTCGAGCAGGTAGGGAGAGGACGCCGTCCATGGTGGTGGCGTCGCATCCATCTCACGTTCCATGCCAAGTCCTCCGCGCGCCCCAAACCGAGTTTTGTCGCGGAATTCGCGCGTGCTCGGCGCGCCGGACCGCGGCGCGGTGCGTCTGGCGCTTGACCCCGGTGCGCCACCGCGCTGACGCGTCTGCCAGGACCGACCCGGGGGCGACAACCACTAAAGCTTTGCGCGTGAGCGGTCGTTCTGCGGCCTGAATGAGTCTGTCTGCGGACTTGCTGAGCCGGGCCACTCCGACGCGCTTGATTTGCCGCGGGGGTCGCTGGACGCTCGAGCTCACCCGACTGGAGGCCGTCGACCGCGACGTCTATCAACCGCGTTTGACACGCTTGGAGGGGGCGGAGTCGATCTTGGCCGCGCTGCGCCGCAGCGAGGAGGGGCAGCACCTGGCCAGCGGTGCCGCCCAGATCATGCGCAGCCCGCGCGGCGACGAGGACCGCGCGTTCGAAGTGAACGAGGGCGACTGGGTGCCGTCGAACGACGGTTCGATGGCGGCGCCCAAGCTCAGCGAGCTCGAGAACGACGCCGCCGACAATGCGAGCGCCATCGCGGAGCTGCGGGCCGAGCTGTTGGTGTTGCGCGGCGCACACTCGCGCTTGCGGGAGCGGGTCATGGCACTCGAGGCAACGCTCAGTGGCTCGCCCCATCCCAACAACGCGCGCGCACCGCGCGGCAGCCGTGCTGGCCGCCGCCGCAGCGAGCCGCCGCCGGCGTTTTCATCGGCTGAAGCGAGCAGCGAGCCGCTGGCCAACCCGGCCGCATTTGCCGCGACTCAGGCTTCGCCCGGCCTGGCGCCGCCGCCGCAACAGCCCGCTGCTGCCGCTGCGCCGGCGCCGGCTCCACCACTGCAGTCGCTCGAAGATTTCGCCAAAGCCATCGTGGGTGAGCAGCCGCTGCCGTTGCTGACGCTGCCGGCGCTGCCGGCGCTGCTGGACTGCTTGGCCACGCTGATGGGCTCGGCACCCGCGGTCGAGCGCGCCACGGAGGAGCCGTTGGACAAGTTCGACCGCCCCCAAATCTGCAAGCTGCTCGATGACGAAGGCCGCGAACGCGGCGCGGTCGTCTTGGAGATCAAGGCCGCTGTTTTGCTCGGCGCGGGGCTGCTCGCCTTGCCTCACGACGAGGCGCTTCGTCAGGTGGCGGACAACGATCCGAGCGAAGATGCGCTCCTGGCGATGGCTGAGATCTGCAACAACCTCACGGGGCCCGTCAATGCAGTCGCCGGCAATCAGCATGTACGGTCGACGGCGCTGAGCGCCGCCGATGTAAGCGCTCTGCCTCCACCGCGAGCGCGCCTGGACCTGACGCTCGAGGGCTCGCGCTTCGCGTTCGTGATGTTCTGAACCAGCATTACGGCGCGTCGCGCTATAATGTGAGGTTATCCCCAACCGTATTGTAGGTTGGGCGGCTTGGCCCCTCTTCAAATCATGCCTTCCACGACAGCTCTCGCGCGTGTGGCGCTGCTGGGCAGCCTTTTCGGGTCTTCGTTGGCGCGATCCGCGTTGGCTCAGCCGGCGCCGGCGCCGCCTGCCGCGCCCGCCGTAGCGCCTGACCCCAAGCCGCCCGTGGCCGAGCCGCCTGCCGCGCCCACCGCCGATGCCAGCGAGCTCGCCCAGCTGCGCGCCGAGGTAGAGGCCACCAAAAAAGAGGTAGAAGAGCTCAAGGCGGCCCAGGCCGAGGCCGCTGCCGCACCTGCCGAGGAGCCCGTCGCCGAGCAAGAGAAGCTCAAGATCTACGGCTTCGCCGACGTGGGCTTCCAGTACGTCCAGATCAACAAGCAGGGTCTGCTCGCGAACGTTTACGACGTGAACGAACCGGACTTCGTGCTGGGCAACCTGAACCTGTACTTCGACGCCCAGCCGATCGAAAACTGGCGCGGCTTGATGGAGGTGCGCTTCACCAACGCGCCGCAGGGCAAAATTACCGGATTTGGTGGGCTCGGTGGCAGCTTTCAGCGCCAAAGCACGTTCACCGACGACTCTACCGGCGCCGCGCTGAACGCTCCGCTTTGGGGCGGTAGCGTCGTCATTGAACGAGCTTGGATCGAGTACAACAAGCTGCAAGCGCTGAAGCTCCGCTTCGGCAACTTCTTCACGCCTTTTGGCATTTGGAACGAAGATCACGGTACGCCGACGCTGATCTCGTTGGCCTGGCCGCAGTTCATGACGCAGCGCTGGATGCCACTCCGTCAAACGGGGGTGATGGCCTATGGCAACGCTTTCGCTGGCAGTTGGGAGCTCGGCTACGCCGCCACCCTCACCAACGGCCGCCAAGAGACGTCCACGCTCAACATCGACGGCTACCTGGGTTACGGCGGGCGCCTCTACGCACGTCGCGACGCGGGTGACGTCAACAGTACGCTCGGGCTGTCGTTCTTCACCGGCAAGACGCGGGACAAAGTCGTGTCGATCACGGCCAACGAACCGGAGGTGATTTGGAAGACGAGCAGCACCTTCGAATACAACGAATACGTGATGGGGGCCGACGTCTCGGTCGACGTGGGACGTACCCGCATCCGCAGCGAGGGCGTGCTGCGCCGCATCGTTTACACACCTGGCAAGCGCGAGCCCGAGAACCAGCTCCTGGCTCCGGGCGGGCAGGAGCCTGACAAATGGCAACAAACCGTCTATCTGCTGGTGGCTCAGCAGCTGCCCCACCCACTAGAAATGTTCGAGCCCTACCTATGGGGGGAAGTGTTCGAAACGCCCACCCTCGTGGGTGACGGAATCTTCATGGGCTCGGCGGGCCTCAACGTCCGCTTCAACTCGGCCATTACTTGGAAGAACCAGTACGCGCACGCGAAGTTCTTCGACTGGATGTACAAGAGCCCGTACGACACTTCGAAGAACGACCTCAACCAGTTCTACTCACGTCTCGTGATGGCGTTTTGATCATGCAGGCGACACGCCGAAACCTGGTCCTGACATCGCTCGTGGCGGTGCTCTGCTTCAGCTGGCCCAAGGGCTCCGAAGCAGGTGGCGATGTGCTCGCCGTGATCGTCAACAAGGCCAATCCAGTCACGTCGCTCGGCCAGAACGAGCTTCGGCCGATCTTCCAGACCACCAAGAAGGTGTGGAGCTTCGGTGAGGACGCGATCCCCATCAACCTGCCCGAAGACAGCCCGCTTCGGAACGACTTCGACCAAGCCGTGTTGGGGCTCGATCCGGAGCGCGTCGCTCGCTACTGGACCGATCGCAAGGTGCGCGGCGGCGCGCGCCCGCCGGTGCGGGTTCCGAACACTGCGGCGGTGCTGCGTGCGGTCGCGGCCAAGACGGGCGCCGTCGGCTACGTGCGATTCAGCGAAGTGAATGGTAGCGTCAAAGTCGTCGCCAAAATCAGCGGCGGAAGGCTGAGCGGACCGTGAAATACCTCGCACTGTTCACGTTGGGCGTGCTCGGGCTCCTGCCGCTCGCTTGCAAGGACACCGACCCTTGCGACCCGGGGCAAGAGATCAAAGGCACGGGCTGTTTCCCGATCATGTCCAGCGATACTGGCTCCACCGGTGACGCCGGGGCCGACGCGGGTGGCGCAGCAGGCGTGGAGCCTTGGGGCAACCCGGACGCAACGTGGGGCAGCCACTGCGACCGCAACAAAGATTGCGGTCCCGACGCGCCCATTTGCGCCACCGCGCCGTTCAACTACTGCTCGCAGATCGACTGCCAGGACGGCGAGGCGAACGCCGGCGTCTGCCCGGACACGTGGACCTGCTTCAAGTTCGAGCCCTATCCAGCGATTTGCACGGATCCAAACCACACTTGATCTAGGATGCGCCCATGCTCATCATTGCTCGGCGCAAAGGACAGCGCATTCTGATTGGCGACGACGTCGAGGTCATCGTCACCGAGCTGACCAAGGGCGTCGTCAAGCTGGGCATCGTGGCGCCGACTTCGCGCACCATCTTGCGCGGCGAGACGAAAGACGTGGCCGACGCCAACCGCGCCGCCGCCACGACCTCGCTCGACGAGTTGCCCGGTATGAAGCCGAGCAAAGAGGAACCTTAGAAGCGGTTTTGACCGCCCAAGTCCAGAATCTGCTTCGAGACCGCGATGGCGCGCTCGAGGGATTGCCCGAGGCTCGTGAAGCGCGTGTAGCTTTCGTACGGGTCCGCGGCGCCGGCGGCTTGAGCGGCTTTTTGCTGCTCGGTGTCGACTGAATCGAGGACGCTCTGGCTCGCGTCGAGCTTGCTGAGCACGAGTCCGGAGCGGGCTTGCGCGTCGACCAGCTGCGCGTGTGAGGCGCCAATATCGTCGACCGAAGCTTGGATCCCGAGCTGATCGTTGGTCGAAAGCGCCGTGACGAGCGCGTCGACGTCGGCGAAGACATTGCGTCCGCCTGCCACCACGAAAGCCTGTGAACCGCTGGTACTGACGGAAGTAGGCGTGCTGTTGCCGATCGGCACCAGTTGCTCGACGTCGTCGCCTTGGAAGACCCCGTTGCCGTCGAACGCCGGCGTCTTCACCTGACTGCCCGAAAATAGATAGCCGCGGTTGCCGCGCGTGTTGCCCAGTTGAATCAGCGCTTCCTTGAGGCCCGCCACCTCGACGCTCATCGTCTTGCGGTCTTCGGCGCTGTTGTTGCCGTTGGCGCCCTGTACGGCCAGCTCTTTGAGTCGCGCGAAGATGTCGGTGGCGCTGGCCAGCGTCGCTTCCGTGAGCTCGGCGTCGCCGCGCACGGTGTTGATCGTGTTCAGGTGCGCGTCGGTCTGACTGGAGTTGGCGCGCAGGCGCGCGATCTGCGCGGCGGCGATGGGATCGTCCGACGGCTTGTTGACGCGGATGCCGGTCGACGCCTCTTGCGACGCTTCGGCGTGCTGTGACGTGATGTTGCCCAGGTTACGCAGCACCTGGGAGTACTTCATGCCTTCGGTGACTCTCATCGGCCGACTCGGTTGATCAGGTCTTGCATCAGCTCGTCCACGGTGCTGAGCACGCGGCCGGCGGCTTCGTAAGCGCGTTGATACTTGGTGAGCGAGACCATCTCTTCGTCCAGCGAGACGCCGCTCATGGCCTCGCGCATGGCTTGGATCTGCTCTTTGATGGCGTTTTGCGTCTCCACCGCTTGCGCGACCGCGCTCTTGCGCTGGCCGATGCCGCCGACCAGATCGCCGTAGCTCTCCGAGGCGGTGCGGCCGTCGCTGAGTGGGGTTTTCCAGATGTTGGCGAGCGCGACGGCGTTGCCGGTGCCGCCCGGAACGCTTGCGGGATCCGCAGCGGCGGCGACGGCCGCGGGATTGCCGGCGACGGCTGCGCCCAGGCGAATCGCGCGCCCCGCGCCGTCCACCGTGGGGCCGAGGTCGAACAGGTTGCGGCCGGTGCCGCCGTCCGCGCCGAAACCGGCGGCGTGCTGCGTGTTGATCGCGGTACCGACGTCGAACACCAGCTTGTCGAGCTTGCTCGCTACGTCGAAGATGTCCACGTCCCGCGCTTCTTTGATGCCGGCCAGCTTGCCGCCGCTCAAAAACTGCGTGATTTCGGTAGAAGTACTGCCGCGGTTGCTCAAGATTTTGAGCGAGCCGTCCGCGTTCAGATCCACCGAAATGGGCCGTACGTCGGTGCCGTCTACCAGCGAAGTGCCGGAGGCTTGCACGATGATGCTGCCTTTGTCGTCCGGGATGGTGCGGATGTCGACCAGCTTGCCCAGGTCGAGCAGCACGCTGTTGCGCTGATCTTTGAGGTCTGCTGCATCCTGACCCTGCGCTTCGGCCGCCACGATGCGGCGGTTGAGCTCGGAGATGCTGTTGGCTTTTTCGTTGATCTGCGCGGCCGTCTCCTGAGCTTGCTTCAATAGCTCGTTCTTGGAGTCGGACAGCGCGTTGGCGAGCGCGTTGGCGCGATCGGCGAAGGCACCGGCCGCGCCCAACACGGCCGCGCGCGTGGTCGGGTCATTGGGGTTGGAGGCCAGCGCCGAGAACGACGAAAACAGGTTGTCCAGCGCCGAGCCCATGCCGGTACCGGACAAGTCGTTGAACAGCGCCTCGACGCCTGCCAGTTGGCTGTCGTGCTCGCTGGCGGCCGAAGAAGTGCCCAACGCCGAAAGTTCCCGGCGCTCGATGTAGATGTCGGTGGCGCGCCGCAAGCCGGTGGCCACGACCGAGCCGGTCGTGGCGGTGCCGAGCGCGCGCGTCTCGAGCAGTGGATCACGCCGGACGTAGCCGGGCGTGTTCACGTTGGTGATGTTTTGGCCGGTGACGTTCAGCCCGTACGACTGCGCCGTGAGCGAGTCACGAGCCGTATAGAGGAGTGAAGTCAATGAGCCCATGAATCAGCCTCGAAAATCCACTCGCAGGCCGTCTTGCACCGCGGAAGGTCGCCCGCTGGGCGGCCCCGGCAGTTGGCCGCTGGCCGCTTGCAGGACCGTGCGCACGGCGTCTCGCGCGTGGTGCAAGAGAATCTGATTCAGGATCGCGGCGCGGCGAATGCGCTCGAGCGACGCGCGCTCTTCGGGACCGGGTTTGGTCTGGCTGCTGACGGCTCGCAGGCGCTCCCAAAGCGCCAGCTTTTTGTCGGTCAGCTCGTCAATCTCATCACGCGCGAGGCGGCGCAGGGCCGTGGCTTCGTCACGATGGAGTAGCTCCAGCTCGTCGAGCGTCGCCTTCAGTTCGGTTTTTTGCGCGTCTGCCTGCACGTGGTCCTAGCCTTCGCCCCGCGGCACGGGCAATACGCAATGCTTTTGGGAAAGCTTGGCCGCTACCCCAACGCATCAAGCATGCGACGTGCCACGTCCTGCGAGTTGATCTTGAACTTTCCTTCCGCGATCTGAGCCTTCAGGGCCTCAACCTTTTCCGCGTCGAACTTTCCGCCCGCCGCCATGTCTCGGGCGTGCGAGGAGATCGTTACTTCTGCGGCTGGTGTGCTGGCGGCTGACGCGCCGCCACCCGCCTCGACTGCTGCTTCGGCCGGACGTGCAGCACCGACGGGGGTGACTGCCATCCTTCCGTAGGCATCGAGAACTGGGTTGCCTGTGATTCCTTTCATTCAAGCCTCCGGGCGCGCGTCGTGTCCGCGCGCAGGTCGTCATCCGAGTGAACGGCTGAGACCGAGGGGGCTTGAGGAAAAAATCGCGTGTCGGACAAAGTAGGTAAATTGTCTGTTATTTCGGTGCCTTAGGCTCCGCAGTCGAGGACGGCAGGTGCGTCGCGAGGCTCTTGGCGACAATGTCGGCAAGGCCGATACCGCCACTCGAGGAAATGTTGTCGGCCAGCGCGCCGACCACCATGCCGCCGTAGGTGCTCTGGCCGGTGTTCAGCTTGCCGCCGCCGTTGATGGAGGTCGTCTTCTCCAACGAGCTGAGCAGCGTGCGCAGGAAGATAGCTTCGAAGTCTTTGGCCGCCTTCAGCGCCTTGGGATCGACCGGCTCGGCTTGCTTGGCAGCGCCGGCTTGGTGAAGTCCTTGGAGGGCGGAGACGGGGAGTGTCATTGCACGATGATCTCTGCACGTAGCGCGCCAGCCGCTTTCAGTGCTTGCAGGATGCTGCCGAGCTCGCGAGGCGTGACGCCGAAGGTGGAGAGCGCCTGGGCGACCTCGGCCAAGGACGCAGCGCCGTTCACGTAGGTGAGGGCCGGTGGTTTCTGCTCGCTGGCCTCGATGTCGGTCTTCTGTACGACCGCGGTGGTGCCGGCGTTGATCAGGCCGCCGCCGTTCGGCTGGGAGACTTCTTTGCTCTCTTTGACGGCGATGGTGATGCCGCCTTGCGCGATGGCGACGGGCGAGAGCCGGACGTCACCGCCGGCCACGATCGTGCCGGTGCGCTCGTTCAAGACGACGCGCGCCATGCTGCCGGGCTCTACGTCCACGTCGCCCAGCTTGGTGATCAGCTCGACCGGCTTGTTCTTGAGCTCGCTCGGGGCCTTGATCTCGACCGTGCCTCCGTCGACAGCGCGCGCGGTGCCTTCGCCCATGGCCTTGTTCAGGCCTTCGGCGATGCGGGTGGCGGTGTCGAAATTCGGGGCGCGGATGGCGAGCTGGACCTTGCCCTCGTCGGCGAAGCTGGTCTTGATCTCGCGCTCGATCAGCGCGCCGCTCGGGATGCGCGCGGTGGTGGTGACGTTCTCTTGCACCGAGCTGCCGGAGCCGCCCGAAGCCGAAAATCCGCCCAGCACCAGCTGGCCTTGACCGACTGCATACGTCTTGCGATCCGCGCCGCGCAGGGGCGTCTGGATCAAGACACCTCCGCGCAGACTCTTGGCGTTGCCCATCGACGAGACGACGATGTCGAGCTTGGAGCCGTTGCGCGCGAACGGTGGAATGTTCGCGGTGACGATCACCGCGGCCACGTTCTTGAGGCGAATTTGCCTGGAGTCGACCTGTACGCCCAGGCGGCGCAACAGCGCGCGCAGTGACTGCAGCGCGAACGGCGACGCGATGTCGTCGCCCGTCCCGTTGAGGCCGGTGACGACGCCGTAGCCGACGAGCTGGTTTTCACGCGCGCCGACGATGTCGACCAGGTCACGCACCTTGTCGGCCCGCGCCGTACCGGGCAACAAGACGATGAGGGCCAGAAACAAACCAGCGAGCAGCCTCATGATGCGTCGTGCCGGGTTTGCACGCCTCGTGCCGGCGAGGGCCTTCTTGGGTGCAACAGGAAGACACGAAGACGCGAACGTTTCTGGGGTTGCGCCTCGCGCGAGGTCGAGCGCTTCCGCAACCGTCACTTCGCGGATTCGAACGGATCGAACCCCAAAATTTTCGCCTTCCGATCTTCCGATCTTCCTGTGAAAAAATCTCGCGCCGCCCAGACGGTTGGGCGAAGGAACCGAAAAGACTCGGGGGCGGTTGCGATCGGCGGGCATCAGAAGGGGTTGACGAAGTCGAGGATTTTGGTGAGCCAGCCGCGCTCGACCTGGTCGTTGATGTCGCCGCGGCCCGTGAATTCGACGCGCGCGTCGGCGATGAGGTTCGAGTCGACGGAGTTGTCGGGCGCGATGTCCGGCGGGCGGATCACGCCGGAGATGTAGAGATGTTGCTCCTCGTAGTTGATCATCACGACCTTCGTACCTTCTACGTAGAGGTCGCCGTTCGGCAGCTCTTGCTTGACGCGCACGCCGATGATGGCGGTCAAGTTGCCGGCGCGCTGAGTCTTGCCCTGGCCGTTGAAGTCGTACTGCGAGGCGAGCTCGAGCAGCGTCTTGGGGTCGATGTTCGGGTAAGCCTTTTGGATCGCGGGCACCAGGCCGAGCAGCGAGTCCACGCCTGCCGAACGCTTGGTTTCCTTCGAGAGATTCGTGGTGGCGCCGCCCTGGGCGTCCGCCTTCTCGTTGATGCGAACCAGCACGACGTCGCCGACGCGCAGCGCGCGGGTATCCTCGAGGTAGCCGGTCTGCGCTTCGCTGTAGATCGAGCCGGTGGCCGGCTTGTTCTGGCGCTGCGAGGCCGCATATTCGCCGGCCTTGTAGGTGCGCTCGCGCGCGGTGAACGGCGTGATGTGATTCGGGCCGCACGCGCCAAGCAGCAGCAGCGTCAGCCACAGCGCGCGCTTCATTGGACGACTCGCGCGAGCGTAGGCTGCTCGACCTTGCCGTAGAGGATCTTTTGCGTCGCCGCGACGCGGAACTGCAGCGTGTCGCCGAGCTCCCCGTCGCTGAGCGCGATCGCGGTGGCGCTGACGCGCGCGGGCCCCATCTCGATGATGAGCTGCAGGCGCGCGCCTTTCGTTACCGTCGGCATCGCGGCGGCGCCGCTGATGTCGAGCGCGAGCTGGAGCGGAATACGCGCCACCACCTGGCCGTCGTTGGACAGCTCGATCATGGCCGTCGTGAGGTACTCGCCCTCACGGCGCGGCAGCTTGGGCACGCGCACGGCGCTGATGGTGGCGCTCGGTGAGGTGACGGCCTTGGCCAGCGCTTTGGCGTGTTTCACGCTCACACCGTTGGGTAGCGCCTTGAGGAGCTCGGGCGTGGCCGCGCCAGCCAGCTCTTCGACGTTCCAACGCTTGGCGGCGCTCGTCACGCGCACCGTTAGAGGCAGCTTGACCTGCTTCACGCTCACGCCGCTCTTGCTGGCGGCGTCGACGATGTCGCCCTTCGAGATCGTGCGTGAGCTGCCGGGCGGCGGCGCGGCGCCGATCTCGAAGTCCGTAACCTCGGCTGGTAGCTCGCTGACGACGTCCGACAAACGCACCGCCGTGCCGCGCACCAGGCGCGCCTCGTCCGCGCGCGCGAGCGAGCTCGTGAGCGCGAGAGGCAAGGCCAACAGAGCGAGAGCGCGGGCGAGGGGACGCTTGCTCATGGGGCAGCTCACCGCATCTGCGTGGCAGCACGCAGCATGTCGTCGGCCGTGGTGATGACCTTGGAGTTGATTTCGTACGAGCGCTGCGCGCTGATCAGGCCGATCATCTCTTCGACGATGTCGACGTTCGATTGCTCGACCGCGCCTTGCAAGATGGTGCCGCGACCTTCCGTGCCGGCTTCGCCGAGTTGCGCTTCGCCGCTGGCTTTGGTGGGCGTCATCAGGTTGTGCCCGACCGCCTGCAGGCCCGCCGGGTTGATGAAGTTTGCGAGCTGAATTTGGCCGATGTCGCTGGGCTGCGTCTGCCCCGGCATGGTCACCGAAACCGTGCCGTTCGAGGCGATTGCGACGTTGGTCGCATCCGGCGGGATCGTGATCGGCGGATCGAGTGGGAAGCCTTCGGCGTTGACGATGCGGCCGTCGCCGTCCGTCTTGAGCGCGCCGTTGCGCGAGTAAGCAAGCGTGCCGTCCGGCTGCTGCACGACCAGGAAGCCGTTGCCTTCGACGGCGACGTCGAGCTGGTTACCCGTTTGCAGCACGGTGCCCTGCTGGAACATGCGCGACGTGCTCACGACGCGCACGCCGGTGCCGATCTGCAAACCGGTAGGCGACTGAGTCGTCGGACCCGTCGGCGTGCCCGCCTGGCGCACCGTTTGGTAGAGCAGATCCTGAAAATCGATGCGCTCTTTTTTGAAGCCAACGGTGTTGCCGTTGGCAATGTTGTGCGAAATGGCTTCCAGGTTGGTTTCCTGGGCCGCCATGCCGGTCGCGGCGATGTTCAGGGAGCGGAACATACGACGGTGACGTAGCAGGAGTCGTGCCGGGCCAGAGAGCCGTCACCCGTCAGGGCCGAGCCGCGAATTTGCGAGCGCGCCGCGCGACGACGTGCACGAGAGGGAGCGATTTCGGCGTCAAGAGCAGCGCGCTGAGCGTGTCAGGCTTTTGGCTCAGAGCGCGCCGCCGAGCGAGATGTCGCTCGCCGCGCCGGCTGCTGCGCCCCCTTCGCCACCGATCGCACCACCCTCACCCCCCGCACCCGCGCCGCCGTGCTCGTCGCTACTGGTGCCGGCTTGCGTCGTCGTTCCGGCGTTGCCGCCCTTGCCGGACACGCCAGCTGTGCCGCCGCTGCCGGAGCTGGCGCTACCGCCGGTCGTCGGAGTCGAGTCTTCGCCGCCCTCACCGCCGTTGGCGGCGGGGGCGTCGCGCAGCACGCATTGGCCAGCGCTGCTGCACTGCTTGTCGGCGGTGCAGTCGCTGTTGCGCAAGCAGCCGTCGCCGCCGCACGCCATCGGCGAGGTCAGCGGCATCGCGAACGTCAAAATCAGGATTGCCCAGCGCCTCATAGGCCGAACCTCACGCCCGCGTTGAGCAGGGCCCAGATCAGGACGCTATCGCCGGGCGTGTCGCTGCCCAGCGGCATGGCTTGAAACGACGGCTCGATGAAAAGCCCGACTTTCTTGCCGAAAGGAATGATGGCAGTGCAGCCGAAGCCACCGCCGAACAGCGTCTCGGGCGCGATGGTGCCCGTCAACCCCGCCCACACGCCGAAGTCGCGGGCCATCCAGCGCTCGTAGCGCACCTCGGCGCCCACGCTGGCGCGCTTTTCGACCTCGACGAACGCACGCAGACCGAATGCGTCGGCCTTGTCTTCGTCGCTGCGCCAGTCGACGCCGCCGAGCACACGCAAGCGCGCGCGCCGCCACTGCATGCCCGTCCCCGGATCGCCCCCTTCGAGCCCCGTCCCTAGCCCAAAGTTGCCATCCATCAAAAGCTCTTCGGCGTGCGCTTCTCGCGCCAGGCCAACCAGCCCAAACGCGGCAGCGGCCGCAACCATCCAAATCTTCACGCCCCCCGCTCAGCAACTCCCGCGCCAACTTGAGACTCGAGCATTCAATGCCACAGGAAGGCGCAAAGACGCGAAGGGTTTGGGGCTTGCAGCTCACGGCGCCGCGATCGACGAAGCAGCCATGGTTGGTCGACGAACGGATCGAACCCCAACCTGCTCGACCTTCGCGTCTTCGCGTCTTCGCGTTGCATTCCGGCCGGACGGATCCGGCCAGTTGCGTATCAGGCAGCGCGCGGGTTGATGCGCTTGCGCTTGAGCATCTCCACGAGCGTCGTGCGGTTCAGACCAAGTAGAGAAGCCGCCTGCTTCTTGTTCCACTTGGTGCGCTCGAGCGCTTGGCGGATCAGTTGGTTTTCGAAAGACTCGACGGCGTTGCGCAGATCCAGGCCCGTGTCGGGTAGGCGAGGCGACATGCGCTTTTCGACGCCGAGGCCGCACAGGCGTTGCGGCAAGTCTTTCGGCTCGATCAGCTCGCCCTGGCAGAGCAGGACGGCGCGCTCGACCGTGTTCTCGAGCTCGCGCACGTTACCGGGCCACTGGTAGTCAGCCAGGATTTGCGCGGCGGCGCGCGACACGCCGGTGATCTTGGTGCGACCGACGCGCTCTTTGGCCTTCTTCAAGAAGTGTTGCACCAGCATCGGTACGTCTTCCGAGCGCTCGCGCAGCGCCGGCACGGTGAGGTGAATCACGTTCAGGCGGTAGTACAGGTCTTCGCGGAAGGTGCCGGCGGCCACGGCGTTCTCGAGGTTCACGTTGGTGGCAGCCACGATGCGCACGTCGGCTTTGAGCGTGCGGTTGTCGCCGACGGGCGAGTACTCACGCGCCTGCAGCACGCGCAAGAGCTTCACCTGCAGGCTCATCGGCATCTCGCCGATTTCGTCGAGGAAGAGCGTGCCGCCCTCGGCCAGCGCGATGCGACCGACCTTGTTGGCGTGCGCGCCGGTGAAGGCGCCGCGGGCGTGGCCGAACAGCTCGCTCTCGAGCAGCGCTTCCGGAATCGCGCCGCAGTTGACGGCCACGAACGCCTTGCTCGCGCGGGGGCTGGCTTTGTGGACCGCGCGAGCCACGAGCTCCTTGCCGGTGCCGGACTCGCCCGTGATGAGAATGGTGCAGGTCGTGTCCGCCACGCGATCGATCACGCGGTAGACCTCGACCAGCGATTCCGAGAGGCCGATCACGCCGTGCATGCTCTCCGGCAGCATGGCCGCTTCCGGCGCTTCCGGAAGCTCGGCGGCCTCGAGAGCCAGCGCGCCTTCGCCCTCCTCGGCCTCGTCCAAACCGATTTCGCTCACCGCGCGCATCACACCTGAGGGTGATTCCATCGCGCTGAACTCAATCGTCGTGGCATCGGCTGCGGGCGCTTCGCTGTCGTACATGTTCCTGGTTCCTCCTCGAAGTCGACGGGCGCTAAAGCAATGGTCGGGCCAAGCGTCAGAGTTCGGGCGATCGCGCGTCGATCGCTTGGCGCTCCGCGCGGCTTCCTCGACGAATGCGTAAGGTCGGGCTCGCGCGGCCAGGACTTATACAAAGTCGCGGGGTTACATGCTCCTACCCGGGCTCCGGGTCAGCAGCGCCCCACGCGATGTGTGTTTCAATCCGAGAAATACCGCAAGAACAGCGAAAAACCCGGGTTCAAAGGCCGAAAGTCGCGCTTGACCCCCCTGGGTCTGGACGGACACCAGGGCTTCTCGGTGGCTTCGTCAGAGCTGAACGGAGGCGGTTGGTGACCCTTGAGAAAAAAAGATCGGTCGCGCGAGATTGGCATGCCTCCTGCTGAGGAGCTTGCGACCCATGTCCGACCTGTTCAGCGCCGTTGGCTCCTTGCACGCCGCGCTCGACTACCACCTCGAGCGGCACACGGTGCTGTCGTCGAACGTCGCACATGTAGACACGCCGGGGTATCACCCACACGACCTGCGCCGCGTCGACAACGTCGACGCCGCCGGCGCTTTCAACCAGGCGCTGAGCGTGGCCATGGAGCGCACCAACGCCGCGCACTTTCAGACTCCCAACGCCGACGCGGCCGCCCTGGAAGGCCGAATTTTCGAAGATCTTTCGTCGGGTGCCGGTAACGACGGGAACTACGTCTCGCTCGACCGGGAAGCCGCCAAGGTCGCGGCAAACCAACTTCGTTACGACGTCGTGTCTGCTGTCGTCACCGCGGAGCTGCACCAGCTCAGCTACGCGGCGAGCGACGCCAAAGGAGGCTAAGTAAATGCTCGGTGTTTTCAGCGCTATGGAAGTGGCTGCCTCGGGTCTCTCGGCCGAGCGCATCCGCATGAACACCATCGCCAGCAACCTGGCGAACGCCAAGACCACGCAAGTGGCCGGCGGCGGGCCGTACAAGCGCCTCGACCCGGTTTTTCAGGCGGTTCCGCTGGATCGCGAGCAGGGCGTGGTGGGCGCGGACGCCGGCGTTTCGCTGGTGAAAGTGCAGCAGATCAAGGCCGACGATCGACCTGGCATGCTGGTGTACGAGCCGGGGCACCCCGACGCGAACCAGGCCGGTTACGTCGAGTACCCGAACGTGAACGCGGTCGAGGAAATGGTGAATATGATCACGGCTTCGCGTGCTTACGAAGCCGGGGTGACCTCGATCGAGTCCGTGAAGGCGATGGCCAAGAGCGCGATCGGTATCGGTCGCTAGTCATGGCACCCGTCTCCGCCACCCCGACGCTGCCGCTGGTTCTGCCTCAAGGTGAGGCAGCGCCCGTCGATGCAGGCAAGGTCGCGGGAACCGGCGAGGGTGGGGACATGTTCAGCGAGATGCTGGCCACCGCGGCCGCGACCGCGAACCAGCGCATCAATCAGGGTCAGGCGGCGGGCGAAGCGTTCGCGGCCGGTTCGACCGACGACATTCACGGCACGATGCTTGCGCTTAGCCAAGCAGATATCGAGCTGAAGCTGGTGGGTAGCGTCCGCAACAAGGTGATCGACGCTTTCTACGAGCTCTGGCGTATGCAGATTTAGCCCCGGAAACCGCTAGAAAATGCCCGATCAGGCCCGCGCATTCCTCAAACAGCTCACCGACTTCTGGGCGTCTTTGCCGACGCCCAAGCGCATCGCGCTCGTGGCGGTGATGAGCGCGGTCTTGATTGGTGTGATCGCGATCAGCGTGCTCTCCGGCCGCGAAACCTACGGTACCCTGTACAGCGAGCTTGCGACCGAAGACGCGGCCGCGATCGTCGAAAAGCTGAAAACTTCCCAGGTTCCCTATCACCTGGAGAACGGCGGTACCCGCATCGAGGTGCCGGAAGAGCGCATTCCGAGCCTGCGCTTGGAGCTGGCTTCGGGCGGCCTGCCCCACGGTGGCAGCGTGGGTTTCGAGATCTTCGACCGCAGCAAGATCGGCGCGACCGAGTTCGAGCAGCAAGTGAACCTGCGCCGCGCGCTCGAAGGCGAGCTGGCGCGCAGCGTGATGAGCATCGACGGCGTCAAACAAGCGCGAGTTCACCTGGTTTTGCCGGAGCGCCGCCTGTTCGCAGCGCGCGAAGAGAGCGCCAGCGCGAGCGTCGTCGTAAAGCTCGAAAATGCCCACAATTTCGGCCGCAAAGAGGTCGCGGCGGTGGTGCACCTGGTGTCGGCCGCTGTGCCTACCCTGAGCAAGGATCGCGTGTCGGTGGTCAGCACCGAAGGTGTGACCTTGCACCGTCCAAGCTCTGACACTCAGGGTGGCGGAGATCTGGCGGACCTGTCGGCCGAGCAGGCGCGCGTGATGGAGCAGCAGCTCGAGAGCGACGCCCAGGCGCAGCTCGAGCGCGTGCTCGGCCCTGGCAACGCCGACGTGCGCGTGAACCTCTGGCTCGAGAACGCCACCCGGGAAAAGACCGAAGAGCTCTACGAGCCCACCAAGACGGCCCTGCGCAGCGAGCACAAGGTCGAAGAAGGGGTCGCCAACGGTGATGCCGGCGTGGCTGGCGTTCCGGGCGCCAAGACGAACTTGCCGGACGCGGGCGAGGGGCCGGTGGCCGCCGAGAAGCCGGCGGGGGGCGGCACGGGTGCTGTGCGCAGCCAGACCCGCAACTGGGAAGTGCAGAAAGTCACTCAGAAAACCTCGACGCCGGCCGGCGACATCCGGCGCCTGAGCGTTGCGGTTTTGCTCAATGGCCGCTCGATCAAGAAGGGCGACAAGTCGATTTTCCAGCCGATTCCCCCAGACGAGGTGAAGGCGCTGGAAGAGACCGTGAAGCGTGCCGTCGGTTACAACGCGGATCGCGGCGACACCGTGAACGTGCAGGCCACGCAGTTCGCCAAGCTCGACCTCGACGAGGTAGCCGGCCCGGTGAGCTTCTTCTCGAACAAGCCCTGGCTGCCGTACGCGGCCGCGGCGCTGGCTTTGGTCGCGGTGTTGGGGACGCTGGTCCTGGTATTCCGCACGAAGAAGCCCGCCCCGGCCCTGGCTCCGGCTCCCGCGTTGGTCGACCCGGTCAAGGTCCTGGGCGAGCTCGCGAGCGGTCCCGAGTTGGCCGCTGCCGCTGCCGCCCTACCCGAAGCCGAGCGCCAACGCCTGCTCGAAGAGCCGCAGATCGCTGGTGAAATCCGCGCCCACGCCCTCGACTTGGCGGCTAAGGATCCGGCGACCGCGGCCGTCGTGCTCAAGGCCTGGCTGTCGGAGGAGGCGCCCGCCCTTCCGGCCTCGAGTGCCGCTTAAACCCGGCACGTAAATCGCAAGAGCCAGGGAGGCGGAATGCAATCCTTGGCGCTCACCGGACCCCAAAAGGCAGTGCTGATGCTCCTGTCGCTGGATGAAGCGACGGCGACGCCGATTCTTGCCGAGATGGATCCGGAGGACGTGAAGAAGCTCCGTGACGCCGCTTCGGGCCTGCGCGCGGTGCCCACGAGCGCGTTGGATGGGTTGTACGCGGAGTTCATCGACCGCAGCAAGAGCGCGGTGGCGGTGCCCAAAGGCGGGATGCGCTACCTCCGCAAGCTCGCGGGCAGCGCGCTGGGTGAGCCGGCGGCGCAGCAGATCTTCCTCGAAACCGAGGCCACGGCGCTCGAGCGGCTGGCGCAGGCGGAGCCCGGGGCGCTGGCTTCGGTGATGGAAAACGAGCACCCGCAGCTGGTGGCCGCGATTTTGTCGCAGCTCGACAACGAGAAGGCCGCCCGCGTGCTCGAAGCCCTGCCCGAGAACGTTCGCCCCGCGATTTTGGAGCGCCTCGGCACCATGAGCGAGGTGCCGGCCAGCCTGCTCGAGGACGTGGCCAGCGCGCTCTCCGCCGAATTGCCGGTCACTCAGTCGGGCGCAGTCATGGAGATCAACGGCATTGCGCGGTCGGCCGCGCTGGTGCGCCGCCTCGGCCGTGAAACGGGTGAGCAGTTGCTGGGCACCATCGAAGAGGGCAACTCCGAGCTCGCCAGCGAGATCCGCAAAGCGATGTACACGTTCGAGGATTTGAACGCGCTCGACGCACGTGCGCTGCGTTCGCTCCTCGAGTCGGTGCCGGTGGAACGCCTCACGATGGCCCTGAAAACGGCTTCGGAAGGCCTGCGCCAGCACATCTTCAACAGCATGAGCAAGCGCGCCGCCGAACGTATCAAGGAAGATATGGAAATCATGGGCGGCGTGCGGCTTTCCGACGTGGAAGCCGCGCAGCGCGAGATCGTGGAAGTAGCGCTCCGGTTGGATGCCGAGGGCACGATTTCACTCGAGAACAACAAGAATGCGATGGTTTGAAGCCGAGCAGATGGCCGAAGCTCCCCGCCGCGCGAAGTTTGCCCAGGTTCCGACGAGCGCGCGTCGACAACCCAGCTGGCTGCCTTCGGCGCAGAAGGCAAAGCGCGAGTCGCCGTCGCTGAAGCCACCGCGCTTGCCGGCGGAGTTCGTGGACGCGGTGCGCCAGGAGCTGGGCGAAATGCCGCCGCAAGAGCGGCGGTCGCTGCGACCCAGCGAGGTGGCGCAGCAGCCGAGCGCTCCGCAAGCGGCCCCCCGGCCCCCCACGATGCCGCCCCCCGACATCTTCGCGGCGGTCGAGCCGAACCCGATCACGGCCGCGCCGGTGGCGCCAAACACCGTAGATCCCGAGCTCTCGCACGCCTTCGAAGAGGCGGTCGAGCTGCTGGCCCACGAGCGTCAACGCGTTTTCGAGCAGACTGCCAGCCAATTGGCGGAGCTCGCGGCCGTGATCGCCCGACGCGTGATCGCCCGCGAAATCAGCCTTCACCCCGAGCTGGTGTTCGACTTGGTGCGCGAGGGTCTGGAAGCGCTGGGCAAGCATGACCGCGTGGTCGTCCGGCTCGGCCAGGGTTTTGAATCTCAGCGCGCGGCGCTCGAGCAGCGCCTGATGGATCGCGGGAGTCGCGCCGAAGTGCGCGTCGAGGCGCAGCTGCCGGAGCACGCCTGCCTCGTCGAAACGGACTTGGGCCAAGTCGATGAGTCGGTGGAAACCCGCCTGGCCACGCTGCTGCACGCGCTGCGACCGGATTCGCAGCCGGCGGAGTGAGCTGACTTTCTCGGGTTGGAGCAGCGCGCGCGCCGGCGCTGCGACGGCCCGGTGCTTGCAAACGCTCCCACCGTGCTCGACCGACTGATTGAGCGTTGCCGGACCGCTCCCGTGCACTCGCCCGAGGGCCTGGTGTCGGACGTTGTAGGCCTGATTGTCGAAGTGGGAGGTTTGAGCGCGGCGGTGGGTGACACCCTGCGCGTGCATGACTCCTCGGGCGCGCGGCTCGACGTCGAGGTGGTCGGGTTTCGGGGCGGTAGCTTGCTCACCACGCCGCTCGGGCCGCTGGTCGGGATTCGGCCGGGGGCGCGCGCGGTGCGGTTGATGCGTGGCGCGACCATCCCGGTGTCGTTCGACTTGCTGGGGCGCGTGGTGGACTCGTTTGGTCGTCCGCTCGATAGCGGCCCGGCCATCGAGGCCGAACGCGTGATGCCGGTCAACGCGCCGCCGCCGCCCGCGTTCGGTCGCAAACCGATCGACCACCAGCTGGCGACGGGCGTGCGGGTGATCGACGCCATGTTGCCGCTCGGGGTCGGACAGCGCATGGGTATCTTCGCCGGCGCCGGTGTGGGCAAGAGCACGCTGCTCGGCCAGATCTGCCGGACCTCGCAAGCCGACGTGAACGTGGTCGGGCTGATCGGTGAGCGCGGTCGCGAGCTGAACGACTTCATCCGCAGCTCGCTGGGCCCAGAAGGCCTGGCCAAGAGCGTCGTGGTGGCGGCGACCAGCGACATGCCGCCGCTGGTTCGCGCGCGCGGCGCCGAATCGGCGACCGCCATTGCCGAGTACTTCCGTAACCAGGGCAAGAGCGTGCTCTTGGTGATGGACTCGGTGACACGCTACGCGATGGCGCTGCGCGAAGCGGCTCTGGCCGCGGGCGAGCCGCCGGCGACCAAGGGCTACCCGCCGAGCGTGTTCGCCGCTTTGCCGCGCTTGCTCGAGCGCGCCGGCACCGGCCCCGGTACCGGCGTCATCACCGCCCTGTACACGGTGCTGGTCGAGGGCGACGACCTGTCCGACCCGATCGCCGACTCGGTGCGCAGCATCATCGACGGCCACATCGTGCTGTCGCGCGGTCTGGCCGAGAAGGGGCACTTCCCGGCCATCGACGTGCTCAAGAGTATCTCGCGTCTGGCGCCCGAGATCGCGCCCGAGCCGGTGATGCGCGCCGCCGCCAGCGTGCGCGACATGCTCTCCACTTATCGCGATGCGCAGGACCTGATTCAAGTCGGCGCGTACGTTTCCGGTAGCGATCCGCGCATCGACCTCGCGATCGCGGCGCAGCCGGCGATCGACGCTTTTTTGCGCCAGAAGGTGACCGAAGGCTCCGCGCCCGAGCTCAGCCTGAAGATGCTGGCGCAGCTCGCCGCGCTTCAACTGCAGCAGCAACCTCAAGCCCGAGGGGGTCGTAAATGAGCCCGCGCCGCACTCGTATCGAGAAGGTCGTCACGATCCGAGAAAAAGAGCTCGATCAGCGCGTGGCCAAGCTGGCCGACTCGCGCGTGGCCGAGGCTCGCGCGCTGTCGCTCGAAGAGCAGAAGATGCTCGAGCTCGAGCAAGCCTCCGAGTCGCGCTTGAAGCTGGCGGAGGAGGGCGAGGCGCTGAGCGCTTCGAGCTGGATCGAAGCGAACGAATGGCTGCACAGCCGCCTCAAGCACGTCGAGCATGCGCGCGTCGAGACGGCAAAGGCCCAGCTGGAAACGCGCAAGGCGCAAGGCGCGGTGATGACGGCACGCTCCGACCTGAAGAAGGTGGAGCTGCTCTCCGAGCGCATCGCCAAACAAGAAGAGAGCGAAGCGCAGATGCTCGAGCGTCGACTGGAAGACGAGCTCACCAGCATGCGCTTTCGTCGCACCGAGGATAAGAAGTGAATAGCGGTTCTTCGGCCGGTGGGTTGAGCTCGGCCACACGACAAGTCGAGCGGGACGAGTCACGGCGCGAGCAAGGCAGCCAAGAAGCCGCTGCGCTGTGGGTCGCGCTCGCTCAAAAGGTGACGAGCTCGCAGAGCCTGCCGCTTTCGGGGGAGGCCGCGCCTTCCGCGTCGCTGGGTCAAAGCGGGACGACGAGCGCTTGGCACCCGAGTGCCGGAGATCTGACACCTGCCGGCGCCGCGGTCGGCGCCGCGAGCGGCGCCGCGAGCGGCGCCGCGGCCGACTCCAAGGCTCCCGAGCGGCTCGTGCTGCGAGTCGACGGCGGCCATTTGGGCGAGCTGGAGGTCACGCTCGAGCGCCAAGAGGGTGGCATGCGCGTCGTGATCGGCATGGAAAACCAACACTTGGTCGGTTCCGTGCTGCCCGATGCCCACACGCTGAAAGCCGCGCTCGAGGGGGCCGGCGTCAACGTTCAATCACTGAACGTCGTGCCTGCTTCGGAGGTCGGCACCGTTCTTGCTCAACGACGTCTGAGCCCATCGGGACCCAAGCCCGCCGCCGACGAAGGCGCCGAGCAGCAAGAGAACGAGAAAGCTCAAAAGCGGAATCACAAACGCCTGACTCTGATCGGTTAAGCAAATGGTCGCCCCCGTCAACAACACGACAACCAGCGCAGCAGGCCTCGGCAATGCTTTGAGCAGCGCCACGGGCGGCAAGGCGATGGGCAAGGACGACTTCTTGAAGCTGCTGGTCGCGCAGCTCAAAAATCAAGATCCGCTCAAGCCCCAAGACAACTCCGAGTTCGTCGCGCAGCTGGCCCAGTTCTCCTCGCTCGAGCAGGGCATGGGCGTCAACGATCGTCTCGACAAGATGATGCTGCAGAACCAGGGCCTGGCGAACTCGAACGTGATCAACATGGTGGGCCAGGTCGCGACCGTGAAAGGCTCGCTGATCACCGTCGACGGCTCGGGTATCGGCAAGCCGGTGGCGTTCACGCAAGACCGCGCCAGCGACCACACCGTGGTTCAAATTCAAGACGCTTCCGGCAAGGTGATTCGCACGCTCGACATGGGCTCGCGTCCCGCCGGTATCAACAAGATCACTTGGGACGGCCGCAGCGACGATGGGCTCGTGCAGCCCGCAGGCACCTACGCGGTGTCCGTCAAAGCCAGCGACGCGGATGGAGGCACCGTGATTGTCTCCCAAGAAACGAGCGCCACCGTGACTGGCGTTGCGTTCGACAAAGGTTACCCCGTTCTACAACTGTCGAACGGAGTAAGTGCACCAGTATCCGACCTTCTCCGGGTCGAATCTCCACCCAAAACACCGTAACAACAACAAGCCTTTTTAGGAGGGCTCCATGGTTCTGAGAGCAATGTATTCAGGCGTATCTGGCCTGCGTGCCGAGGGCGAAGCCCTGGGTGTCGTCGGCGACAACATCGCGAACGTCAACACGACGGGCTTCAAGTCCCAGCGTGCGCTGTTCGAGGACGTGCTGGGTCACTCGATCCTCGCAGGGACGGCTTCGTCCATGCCGGGCTCGGGCGTCAAAGTGGGCGACATCCAACAGATGTTCACCCAAGGCACCCTGCAGAACACGGGCGTGTCGACGGACGTCGCGCTCAACGGCGACGGCTTCTTCGTCGTCAAGGGCACGGTCGACGGCCTGTCGTCGAACTTCTACACCCGCGCCGGCACGTTCAACATCGACCGCGACGGTTACCTGACCAACCCGGCCGGTCTCAAGGTCCAGGGTTACGCCGCCAACGGCGACGGCACCTTTGCGGCCTCGATCTCGGACGTCAAGGCGCCCACGGCGGCTCTGCCGGCCCGCGCGACCGAGAACATCGAGGTGACTGCCAACCTCGACGCAGCGGCCACGCCGATCGACACCGCGACCAACCCCTGGGATGCGCAGAACCCGGCCAACACCTCGAACTTCTCCACCACGATGACCGTTTACGACTCGCTCGGTAACGGCCACACGATGGACATCTACTTCCGCAAGAGCGACACCGTCGCCAACACCTGGGACTACCACGTGCTGGCCAAGGGTGACGACGTGGTCGGCGGTACTCCCGGTCAGAACTTCGAGATCGGCACCGGCGGCACCATGAACTTCACCACCAACGGTGCGCTCAACACCATCACCGGCAACAACATCACGGTCGACTTCAACAACGCCACGGCCGGTCAAGCCATCGCGCTCGACTTCGGTACGCCGATCGGCGCGGGTGGCACGGGCCTCGACGGCACCACGCAGTTCGCGGGCGCCTCGAACGTCTCGAGCCAGTCGCAAGACGGTTACGCCTCGGGCGATTTCTCGGGCGTCGCCATCGACGGCACCGGTGTCGTTCAGGGCCTGTACACGAACGGCCAGAAAATCGCCATGGCGCAGCTCGCGATCGCCAAGTTCCGCTCCAACGACGGCCTCGGCCGCGCTGGTCAGAACTTGTGGATCGAGACGCGCGACTCGGGCACGGCGGCGATGGGCACGGCGGGCAGCGGCGGTCGCGGTGCGACCTCGGCCGGCGCGCTCGAAGGCTCGAACGTCGATCTGGCCGAGGAGTTCGTCGGGCTGATCCAGCACCAGCGCTCGTTCTCCGCGAACAGCAAGACGATCACCACGGCTGATGAGATGCTCCAAGAGCTCATCAACATCAAGCGCTGATAGGCGCCGAGCGTAGTTCCCCGCTCTTTACGAGGACGGAGAAATGTCGGAAGAAGCCTCGGAGCCCAACAAGCCGGTGGAGAAGAAGAAGGGCAAGGGAAAGCTCGTCGGTATTTTGGTCGCCCTAGCACTCATCCTGGGTGCTGGGGCGGCCGGTGCCGTACTCGCTCCCAAGTACCTTGGCGGGGGCAAAGCGTCCGCCCACAAACCGGCCGAGGCGACGGAAGAAGAAGGCGACGGCGAGGCCAAAGGCGAAGACGCCGAAGCCTCGGGCGACGAAGAGAAGGACGCGGAAGAGGGCGATAAAAAGCCCAGTAAAGCGTCGGCCGGCGAGGTGCACGAGGTGCAAAACCTCGAGGCCATCGTCGTCGACACCCGCTCCGCCGACGGCAACATTCGTCACGTGAAAGTGGGACTCACGATAGAGCTCGTGGAAGGCACGAAGGAAGCCGAGTTCAAATCCTACGTGCCCCGAGCCAGAGAAGCCGCGATTGGATACTTTCGCACGCGCGACTTCGAGCAGCTGTCGGACCCCAAGAATTTTACCCAAGTCGTGAAAGATCTGAACAAAGAGATCATCGCGGCCGTGGGTAAGAAACGAGCGAAGCGCGTCGTGATAACTGATTTCGTAGCTCAGTAAGCCTCGTCCAGGTCTTGGAAAGCGCGCGATGCCAGCCTTCGCAGAAGCAGAAGACAATCTAAGGCGCGTCGACCTCACGGGGCGAGAACGGCACCTGAAAGGTGCCATGTACGCGATGAGTCATGTGGCGCAGCGCTTCGCGCGCGGTGCCCGCAAGACCCTGCCGTTCCTGGTCAAAAGGCGCGCGCGGCTGGTACCCGAGCCGGTTTGCATCGTCGACCTCGGCGCCGAACGCGTCGTCGAACGTGGACCGGTATTCGAGATCTTATTGGAGGCCGAAGAGGGCCCAGCCTGGGCGTGCTTGACGCTCGGCCCCGAAGCGCTCGGCGTGATGCTGGAAGGTGCGCTCGGCGGCAGCGAAAAGAACCAGAGCAGCGGCATTGGTGCCGATTTGACGCTTGCGCAGGCCGCGCTAGTCGGCAAGCTCGCGCGCAAGCTGGCTGAAGACTTTGCCGAGGCGGTGAAGAGCGAGGTCGGTATCAGCCTCAAAGCCACCTCCGCTCGCAGCATTCCGGCCGGCGACGAGCGCGACGCCGCATTCGCCGACGGCTTGCGCGCCGAGTGCGCGTTCGAAGGCATCTCCGGCGACGCGCGTATTGCCATCGCCATGGGCGCTGAAGCGCTCGAGAACGCCGCCAAGGACCAGGGCGACGAGGAACAAGAGTCGAACGACCCGCGCATGGCCGAGGCCATCACGGAGGTTCCGGTCGAAGTCGTAGCCGAGCTCGGCCGCGTCCGCCTGGGGCTACGTCGGGTGCTGTCGCTCGAGGTAGGACAAGTCTTGCGCCTCGCGACCGCGGTCGACGACCCCGTGATCGTACGCGTCGGCGGTGTAGAAAAGTTCCGTGGAGCGCCTGTGATTTCGCGGGGACAGCTCTCGGTCGAGATCCGCGGTCGGCACGAAGATTGAATTAGCGCTTCGGTATGAACGAACCGAACGCGCGCGGCCCCGGCGACAAGGGTGCATTTCCCGGTCCCGACCAACCCGATCCGCGCAACGTGACGCCGCTTTCGGCGCCGCCCGCCGACCTCACGCCCAACCGCGGCGGCGGCGACACGCTCAGCTTCGTGATGGATGTACCGGTGGAGGTCACCATCGAGCTGGGCCGTAAGACCGCGAAAATTGGCGAGGTTTTGCGGCTCGGCCCCGGCTCGATCCTGGAGCTGTCGAAGTCCAACGGCGAGCCGCTGGACGTGTACGTGAACAACCGGCTGATCGCCCGCGGCGAAGCGGTGGTGGTCGGCGAGCGCTACGGCATCCGCCTCACCGAGGTCCTGGTCGGGGACGAACGCCAGGGTCGAGGTTCAAAGGAATGACACCCCTGCGCCAAGCTTTCCACGCTGCCCTGGTGGCTGCGGGTTTGGCGGTGACGACGCCCGTTTGGGCGGAGCCGCTGGCTGCGATGGGTCCGCCCACGGCGGAAGACGCCGCGGCGGCGGAAGCCGCAGCCAAAGCGGCCGCAGCGGCAGCCGCGGCCAAGGCAGCGCCCGCTCCCGTCAAGCCCCCGAGCTGGCTCGCCACGCGGCCGCAACCCAAGGCGAGCGCCGCGACCGGCAAGTCGGCGCTGCCGAGCGGCGGTCGCATGATCGGCTTGTTGCTCGTGCTCGGCGCGCTCGGTGGCGCGACCCTATACCTCAGGCGTCGCGGCAAGGTCGACGTCAAGAGCCCGGCCGTGCAGCAGCGCCTGCGCGTCGTTTCTTCGACCCGTATCGGGCCCAAGGCCCACGCCGTGGTGCTGTCGGTCGCGGGGCGGCAAATGCTGCTCGGCGTGACCGACTCGTCCGTGAAGCGCCTCGCCTTCATCGACGAGCTGGAAGAAGAAGCTGCCGAGAGCGTCGTCGAGCGCGCGCCCGCCGTGCGCCCGAACCCGCTCGCGAGCCGCGCCGCCGCGATCGCGGTGCGCACGGTTTCGCCGCAGCCGCCCAAGGCCGGCTTTGCGGACTTGCTCAAGACCGCGTTCGGCAAACGCGCGCCGGCCCCGGCGACCGACGCCGCCTCGATTCTGGCGGCCGAGACGCAAGACACCGTGGGCGGCAAGCCGGTGACGCCGAGCCCCTCCAACGTGCGCATGCTCGACGTCGAAGGCCAAGCCCAGGGGCTGATTCGCCGCTTGTCCGGACCGCGCGCATGAACCCGACCACCGCGCCCACCATTCCGATCGCGAACGCGCCGCAGCTGCTCGAGCAGGCGACTCTGGCGCCGCCGCTGAAGGTCCTGCTCGTCCTCACGGTGCTGGCGCTTTTGCCAGCCATCATCCTGACCACGACCTCGTTCGTGCGTACGGTAGTGGTGCTATCGTTCGTGCGCCAGGGTGTCGGCGCGCAGTCGAGCCCGCCGAGCCAGGTCATCATCGGCCTGTCGCTGTTCCTCACGCTGTTCACGATGTCGCCGGTCGTCGATCAGATCAAGACGGTCGCCGTCGACCCGTACATGAACGGCAAAATGACCGACGTGCAGGCGTTCGAAGCCGGCAGCGTGCCGCTCAAGCGCTTCATGCTGCGCCAGACGCGCGAGGCCGACCTGAAGTTGTTTTACGACGCCACCGGCACTGCCTTGCCGCAAGGCCCGGACGACGTCCCGTTGCGCCTGGCCATGCCCGCGTTCGTGATCTCCGAGCTCACGACCGCCTTCCAAATGGGCGTGATCATCTTGCTGCCGTTCTTGATCGTGGATCTGGCCGTCGCTTCGCTCTTGATGAGCATGGGCATGATGATGGTGCCGCCCACGACCATCTCGTTGCCGCTCAAGCTCCTACTCTTCGTGCTCGTCGACGGCTGGAACCTCGTCGCCGGCTCAATTCTACGGAGCTACACGTGACAGTCACGGCCTTCGTAGGATTTTCACGGGGAGATCGGGAGATCGGGAGTTCTGCGAGCTCAGAATTGGGGGCGCCGTACTGGAACGGCATTCGCGTCGCTCTGCTCGGTGTCGTTGCGAATCCGCTCGTGGCAACGCAATTGACTGAGCGGCCTGGCGCCCCAAAAAACTCGCACGACTCCCGATCTCCCGATCTCCCTGTGAAAAAATCTCGAGACTCGAGGAGCGGGTCATGACGACCGACGGGGCGGTAGAGCTTTTTCGCAATGCCTTCTTCGTCTGCTGCCTCATCGCGGGGCCGGCGCTGTTCGCGGCGTTGATTGCGGGCCTCATCGTCGGTGTTTTGCAGGCGGCGACGCAGGTGAACGAGGCTTCGATTAGCTTCGTGAGCAAGCTGATTGCCGTGGGCATCACCTTCGCGGTGCTGGGCTCTTGGAGCATGAACCAGCTGGTCGAGTACACGACGCGCACCATTCAAAGCATCGCCGACGTGACGCGCTGAGCGAGCTGCCATGACCGGCCTCGAGCTCTTGATCCGGAACGAAGCCGCCCTGGTGGTGCTGGAGGCGATTCGCATTTCGGGCATGATCATCGTGGCGCCGCTCGGCTTCACCCAGGCGCCGGCGCGTGTGAAAGCCGCGCTGGTCGTGCTCCTGACGCTGGCCTCTCACGGCGAGTTCGGCCAGACCCCCGTCATCGAAGGCCCGCTCGAAGGCCTGGCGTTCTCGGCAGCGAGCGAAATGGTGCTGGGCGTCGCGATCGGCCTCGTGCCGCGGTTGATTGTCGCCGCCGTCGAGATCGCCGGCGAGCAAATCGCGCCGATGATGGGCATGGGCGTGGCGCAAATCTTCGACCCGATGGCGCACGCTAGCCAGAACGTGATCACGTCGATTCTGCGCAATTTGGCGATGCTGCTCGGGGTTTTGGTGGGGCTCCATCGCGTGGTGATCGGCGCCGTGATCAGTAGCTTTCGTGCCGTGCCCGCCGGCACCATCGGCTCCACCAGCAACCTGACGGAGCTGATGCTCAATCTCACCAGCGACGCCGTCGGCACCGGGGTCAAATTGGCGATCCCACTCATCGCGGTGCTCTTGGTGACGCAGGTGGCGCTCGCGTTCGTGTCGCGCGCAGCGCCGGCCATGCAAGTCTTCTCGATCGGCTTCGCGGTGACGACCTCGGTCGGCGCCGTGATCTTGATCGCCACGCTGCCCGACTTCGGTTACGACGTGGCGGCCGAAATGTCGCGCGCCGGTGAGCGCATCGAGGCGCTCGTCCTCGCCGTGAAGGGACCATGAGCCATGGCCGGCGAAGACGACAGCGAGAGAACAGAAGAACCTACCCCAGAAAGACGCAAGAAGGCCCGCGAAGACGGGCAGTTTGCCCGCGCGCGCGACACCGGCGCGGTGGCGGCGACGGTCGCGATTCTGCTCGGGTTGATGGGCATGTGGGGCGACCTCGTCAGCACGGTGCGCGACTTTTGCCTGCAATGCTTTCACGAGCCGCTGATGCTGGTGCGCGGCGACATGACCACCGTGTTCGAGCAGACGGTGAAGGTCCTGGTGATGGCGTGCATGCCGCTCGCGGCTTTTGCCTGCGTGGCGGGCATGGCAGCGGGCTTCGCCGAAGCCGGGTTTCACCCCAATTTCGAGACGTTGGAGCCGAAGTTCGAACGGCTCGAGCCGCTCGGCAAGTTGCAGAAGCTGTTCAGCCCCAAAGAGGGGCTGGTCAATACGGCGCTCTCGCTGCTGCGCGTCGGTATCGTCGGCGCCGTGGCGTATTCGGTGCTCGAAAAGGAGTTTCCGCGCCTGGCGGTGGCGTCGCGCGGCACGCTCACGCTGGCGGCGGTGCAGATTGGCGAAGTCACTTTCAAGGTGGCCGCCTGGTGCACGTTCGCCCTCGGGGTATTGGCGGTCGTCGATTACGCGCAATCGTGGTGGAAGCACGAGCAGTCGATCAAGATGAGCCGCCAAGAGCTCAAAGAAGAGATGCAGCAGCAAGACGGCAACCCACAAGTTCGGGCCCGTCAACGGCAGCGCGCTCGCGACATGCTCAAGCGCGGCATCAAAAAGGCCATCAAAGAGGCCACGGTCGTGGTCACCAACCCGACTCACGTCGCCGTGGCGCTGCGCTACCACCCGGCTGAAGGCGCCCCGATCGTGGTCGCCAAGGGCTACGACGAGGTCGCGCAGCACATCAAAAAGCTCGCGAAAGAAGCCGGCATCCCCATGGTCGAAAACGTGCCGCTGGCGCGTGGCCTGGCCGAAAAATGCCGTGTCGGCAAGCACATCCCCGCTGACTTTTACGCGGCCGTCGCCGAAGTGCTCGCCTTCGTCTACCGCCTGCGCGGCCGCGGCGTCAGGGCTTGAGCGAGCGGCCTTCGGCCCTTAAAGTGATCGATTCGCATGAGCGAAGCCAGTCAAGCGCCGACTCTCCGCGCAAACTCCATCGGCCTGGCAGGGGTGCTCATGCAGGGCCTGGCCACGATCGCGCCGGCGTTTGCGATTCTTTCGACCTTCGTGTTCACGGTGGGGCTCGCGGGACTCGCGGCGCCGGTGGCCTATTTGGTAGCGGGGGTGTTCTTACTGCCGCTCACGATTGCGGCGGGTGAGCTGGCGCGCGCTTTTCCTTCTGCGGGCGGTTGGTACACGTGGATTGCGCGGTCGCTGTCGCCGCGCGCCGGCTTCTTTGCGGGCTGGTACGTCACGCTCTGGTTGCCGCTCGCGCCGACGCTGATATTTGCGTACGTTTCGAGCACGGTGCTGATGCCCGCGGTGTCGGCCGAATACGGTGTCCAGATTCCGGTCTGGCTCTGGACGAGCGTCGGCGTCGGGGCGATCGCGCTGGCGGCCTACCGCGGGGTGCAGGTCTCGGAGCGCGTGCTCATCGTGACCGGGCTGGCCGAGATCGCTATCATGTTGGCGCTGGCCGTCACGGGTTTGCTCAATCCGGGGCGTGGCGGCCTCAACCTGGCGCCGTTCGATCCGAGCCGGGTACCGCCGGGTGGCTCGCTCTTCGTCGCCGTCGTATTCTCGATCTTCGCCTATAGCGGCTGGGAAGCGGTCGCGCCGTTGGCGGAGGAGAGCAAAGAGCCGCGCCGCAACGTACCTCGCGCTTTGACGGGCTCGGTGCTGGCGATGATCGTGTTCTTGGTGCTCAGCGTGTGGGGCTACCTGGTGGGTCTGGGCACGGAAGACGTGGCCAGCATCGCGACCTCCAAGAAGTTCCCCGTGTTCGAGCTGGCGAAGCGCGTGTGGGGCCCGGCCTGGGTGCTCGGTCCGCTGGCGATGCTCAACAGCGCGCTGGCCGCGAGCGCAGCTTGCTTCAACGGTGGTACCCGCACCTGGTTCGGCATGGCTCGCTCGGGCAGCTTGCCGAAGTCGCTAGCGAAGGTGCACCCCAAGCGCAAGACGCCCGACAACGCCATCTCGCTCATGCTCGCCTGCCAGCTGCTGAGCGGCTTGACGGTCGTCGGCATCGACGCCGACTCCGCGCTGCCGGTGTGGGCGTTCGCGCTCACCTTCGGCCTCATCGCCATGTACATTTTGGCGAGCCTGGGCGTCCTCAAATATTACGGTAGCGAAGGGCGCGCCGAGCGCAGCGCCTTCAAGCACGTCGTCTGCCCCGCTCTGTCGATCGTGGCGATGCTGGTCGTCGCCTACAAGTCCCTATTCCCGCTGCCTGATCCGCGCCTGGTCGTCGCCGTCTATTTCTTCTTCGGCTACACGGCGCTCGGTGGCGTCGTGCTGCTCTACCTGAAGCTCACCGGTCGCGACGCCTGGCTGGCAGAAGCCGGCGAAGCCGCCGAAAGCGCGCTGAAGGGCGCGCCGGAAGCGTAAACGGCTCAGCCGCCCCAGCGCTTATCCACGAACGCGCTGGTGATTTCGTAGACGCAGCTGTTCGCGCCTTCGCGGAAGCAGGTGATCTGAGTGACGTTGCAGGCGCAGCCCATGGCGAGCAGCGCTTCGGTCAGCATGCCTTGATCGACCAGGCAGTGCTGGGGCGTGTTCTTTTCGACCTCGGCCACACCCGGCTCGAACTTTCGCACCTGCCACCCGCCGATGCCGCGGCCGCGGTTGCTGTGGTGGTACATGCCGTCGAGGGCGTAGAAGATGTCTTTCGCGCTCTTGGCTACCGGCGTGATGCGCTGCTTGTGCGACATCTCGAACACGCGGCGGCCCATCTGCATCAAGCCGTAGCGACCGACGTGCGCTTCGAGCACTTCCGTCAAATCCAGGAGCCAGGCGATGGGGTACCAGCCCTCGGCGTGCACCCGCCGAACACGATCCAGATCGAGCTGCCCCAGCACCTGCTCCGGCAGCTTGAGGATCTTCATCGCGGCGAGGATGTCCGAGCCGAGCGTCGTATGATCCTCCCCGAAATAGCCCCGCGGCATTCTGACCGGCATCGAAACGGGAACTTTATCGAACGTTCGGTGGCCGCACCAGCACGGAGGCCATCCCGGCGCGTTTCGCGGCTTCGAGCCCGAGCACGCTGTCTTCGAACACCACGCAGTCTCGCGCTGGGACGCCCATTCGCTCGGCTGCGAGCAAGAACATGTCTGGCGCAGGCTTGCCGTGCAGCACGTCTTCCGGCGTGACCACGATCGGGAACGTTTGCCCCAGCCCGATCAGCTCCAAGGTTCTGAGAACGACCTTACGCTCGCTGCCGGACGCTACGCTGACGGGATGGGTCGCCGCGACGCGGCGCGCTAGCGCCACCACTTCAGCGACGGGCTGAACGGTTTCCAAGAAGCGCTCGTACTCGATCCGTTGACTGAGGCTTACGGCGTCCGGATCCAGCGCCAAACCGAATTGCTGGTTCAGCTCGCGCACGGTGTTGGGCGTGCTCATACCGGCGCGGCTCGTGAACAAATCCCAGTGAAAGTCGAAGCTGGCGCCGTGCTCGGCCAAGGCCGACAGCCAGGCCCGGTAGTGCACGACCATCGAGTCGGCCAGCGTGCCGTCGCAATCGAAGATGTAACCTGCGTAGTCGCGCGTGAGGGGCTCGAAAACCACGGCCTCCCCTAGCACGGCAGCGTCGCTACGCGGCGTCCACTTCGCTATGGTGCGCGACGATGCGCGAAACCAGGCCGTATTCGAGGGCGTCGCGGGCGCTCAACCAGTGGTTGCGGTCGGTGTCGCGCAGCAGCTTCTCGTAGGGTTGGCCGGTTGCTTCGGCGAAGATGCGGTTCAGTCGCTCGCGCATGAGCAGGATTTGGCGCGCTTCGATCTCCACGTCCGTCGCGGGGCCGCCCATGCCGCCGAGCGGCTGGTGCAGCAAGAAGCGCGTATTGGGCAGCGCCAACCGATGCGGGTGGGGGGCGGCCGCGAAAATCAGCGCTCCGGCGCTGGCAACCCAGCCGCTAGCCAGCATGCGCACCGTGGGACCGATGAAGCGAATCACGTCGTGAATCGTGTCGCCTGCCTCCACGTGGCCGCCGGGTGAATGGACCAAGACGCGAATCGGCTCAGGACCCGCTGCCGCCAACGCCAGCAATTGCGTGGAAACGCTTTCGGCGAGCGCGGTCGTTACCTCACCGAAGATCAATACCGTGCGCGAGGCGTAGAGTTGGCGCGCGCTGAGCGAGAGCGCGCTGGCGAGCGGCGATGCGGGGTCGGGCGACGGCACGGGATCGGGCATGCCCGTTTTTTTGTCGCCGGGAGCGCGGAGTGCCATAGCCGAAACGCTCATTGTGCGCCGGGGCAGCGCCGAGACGTGGACAGCTCGCGGGGCCGCGCGCATTCTTTCCCCCATGCTGCGTCTGCGCGCCCGCCTCCGTCGCTCCGAGAAGGTCGTCGATTTGCGCATCGAGCGGGTCCTGCGCGCGATCGAGGCCGAGCCCAATCGCCGCTACAGCGTGCGCGAGCTTGCCAAGCTGGCGGGAGCTTCGCGCGCCTCGTTCGTGCGCCTATTCCGGGCCGCGACCGGCAGCTCACCGCAGCGCTGGCTGACCGCGCGGCGGCTCGAGCGCGCCTGCGCGTTGCTCTTGGCGAGCGACGCCACCGTGGTCGAGGTCGCAGCGCGCGCGGGCTATACGAGCGAGTTCGCGTTCAGTCGCGCCTTCAAGCGGCAGTACGGGCTGGCGCCGCGGCATTTCCGCGAGTCGCACGTGCCCGTTCGCTGCGCGGCCTAGGATAGGTGACTTTCGCTCGCCGCCTCGCGTCGCGGGTATTGCGGCGGGACGAACGACATCGCGATCACCAGCCCCGAGGAAACGACGCCGCTGATCAAGGCGAGCTGGTCGTTGCCCGCGGCGCTGGCCTGCCAGACGAGCGACATGCCGCCGAGCAGCATCGTGAAGTACCGTACCTGGCTCGCCCAAATGGCAGCGAACGCGTTCATGCCGATGCCGGCGCCGGAAATCCAGGCGGCCGCGCAGGCGTCGCGCGAGTGTGGCCAGGCGAACGCAGAAACGAACATCCAGGCCCCCATCAATAGGCTGACATAGCGCGGCCAGGCGTTAGCCAGCCGCGCGCGGTCATCGGGGTGGAAGGCACCTTCGTCTTCTGCGGCGAATGGAGAGGACATGCCGAGAGACAAGCAACGCGCGTGCCCCACGGTGCACGGGTGCTTGCACCATTTTCCTGAGACTTCTTCGAGGTTTGCGCGCGACATGCCGTGGCCGGCCACGGTTCGCCGGGGCAAATCACGCGCGAGCGTGCGCCCATGTCTCAGCCGTCGCCGTTACTCTGGATCGGCGGCCGGCGTAACGGACTGCCCGAAATAGAAGGCGACGCGTTGCTTCTGGTCGTCAGGCACGGGGTGCTGTTGGTTGTGCTGCCGGACCTCATGCCACAGCTCACTCACTTGCTCGCGCACGGCTGCCAGCAAGCCGTAAACGCGCTCGCGGTGGGGGTGCTGCTCGTGCAGGTCGAAGACCAAGGTCGCGCCGCCCACCAGGTCTCCTTCGAGCGAGCGCGGCGACGTGACCTTCTTGCCAATCGCCGTGACCATCGCCTGGTAGTGGTCGAAGACGGCGGCTTCCCAGCCATGCTCGGCCCCGACCGGGATGCTCACCACGTCCGTGCGAAAGCCGTCACCCTGCCCGGTGATGCGACCTTGCCGCAGCAGGCCGTGCAGCGCTTTTTCGGTGAGCTCGCCGCTAATACCCAGGCTGCTCGCGATGTCTCCCGAAGTGAGGCCAGGTTGGCGGTGGATCGAGAGCCAGATGAGCGCCGAGGTGGCGTCGAGGTCGTCGGCGTTGACGAGCTTGCGGTACTCTTGCTCGCGCGTGGCGCCGTACAGCGCGCGGCGGCCGGCGCCGGTCTTGTAGACGAGCCCATTGCGGAGCAGATCGCTCAGCACCGCCGCGACCGCGTCCGGATCGTCGCGATGAAAGTGCTCGATGATCGCTTGGCGGGTGCACGAGCCTTGCGTCGTGAGGTGCTCGAGCACCGCTTGCCACAGCGTGCGCTGGGTCTCGGTCGCGCTCTCTGTAAGACGCTGCATCTTGCGCTGGTAGCTGCGCAGCGCCAGGCCGAACATGTCGGCCACCACCTTGCGCGGCACGCCCTGCGCTTCAATCTCGGAGGCGAGCTTCAAAAATACCTGATCGGCCACGTCGGCCAGGGGGGCGCGAATACCCGCCGCGGTCGACAGCTGGGCGATCAGGACCGTGGTTTGACGAACGATCTGGGCGATGAGCAGGACGACGTTCATGGGCTTCGGTCCATGTGCATCATCATTGTCCGCGCCGACGGCCCCGGCTCCCGAAATTTCGTTGCGCGGGCGAGCCGGCGCATTCAGAAAAAAGGGGGCGACCGGCGCGTCACCCCTTTTTTGTGGCTGGGCGTCGCACGCGCTTGGGAGGGCACAAACCTCGTGCTTATGCTGCGGCGCGATGCGTGTGTCGGTCGACTCAGGAGCCAGACTTTTCGGTGCGGTGCTCGGTGCGTGGGCGGCCTTGTGGGCGCGGCCGGCGGCGGCGCAGGAGCTCGGCAAGGTGGCGGGGACGCGCCCGGTGGTCGTGGCTGGTATCGTCTCCGATCCTCACAACGAAGACCTGCTTGGCCTGGCGCGGGTGCAGTTTCAGGGCGTGATCGCCAGCGAGCTGGCGGCGGTGGGCTACCACGTGGTCGACGTGGGAGCCGCCCCCGGCAAGCGCGAGCTGTCGACGGTGCCGCTCACCTTGGTCGGTATCGTCAAAGAAGAGATCTGTGACGACCAAAAGCCCCGCCAGTGCCGGATCGCGCTGCTTTGGGAGCTGCGCAATCAAAAAGGCGTGGTCGTTTATCGAGCGCTCACGCGTGCGGTGGATCAGGCGCCGTCGGTCGAAAAGGAGCGCCGCAGCGTGATCTCCGGCGCGCTGCGCTCGCTCTTGCAGCGGCCGCGCTTCGCGCTTCAGTTGACCGACGCCGCCGACGCGCCGCGCAAGGTATCGGAGCCGCTCGGGTTCAAGCAGTGTGCCCGCCCCGCGTTGCACCTGCCCGAGGCCGCGCGTTCGGTGGCGGCTTCTTACGTTTTGGTCGAGTCCGGTAGCCACGTCGCGGGTGGCGCAATCCTCTCGCCCGACGGCTTCATTCTGACCGCGGCTTCCGGGCTGGACGAAGCCGCGCCGCTGCAGGTTCGGCTCTCTGCGCAGCAAAAGCTACCGGCCGAGATTGTCGCAGTGGACGGCGCGGCCGATGTCGCGCTGATCCAGGTCGGCGGGCATTTCGACACCACCTGTCTGGCGCTCCGCGAGTCGCCGCTGGAGACGGGCGAAGCCGTGTTCGGCGTCTCGTCGCCATTGAGCGAGGAACGCGCGACGTCGCTGACCGGCAGTGTCGTGCAAGGCCTCGTGCGACGTGCCGGCCATACGCTCGTGCGGACGGACTCGCGGATCGCGCAAGCCGAAGGTGCGCCGCTGATCGATAGCTCCGGTCGTCTGGCTGCGTTGGTGTCCGCCCAGCTGCTCAGTGCGGCCCACGCCGGCGCGCAAGCCATCGACGTGCAGAGCGCGCTGGTGGCGTTGAACATCAAGCCGGCTGCCATCACCGATCCACGCTTGGCCGCTCGCTACGGCGCTGCGCCGGCGACGGACGTGAGCTACGTGCGCGATACGGACGATCCGCCGTACGCGCTCACGCAGCGCTACACCTATGGCACGTCTCACGACGCGCACACGCTGCGCAACATTGGTATGGGCGTGGCGGCTGCTGGTGCGGTCGGGGTGGTGGTGACCTGGTCCGCCTTCAGAAGCTCGCAAGACCTGTCGGAGCACAGCTACAATCGCTTGGTCGTGTTCAATGGTATCGCTTGGGCATTGGTCGGGATCGGGGCCGCCGGCATCGGGGTCTCGTTCCTGCTACCCGAGGCTCACGATGTGGTTGGGGTCCAGTCCGCCCAGCGAAAGCCGCTCCGCTTGAGCCTTGGACCGGGCTCCATGCTGCTCTCCGGTGCCCTCTAGTGCGGGATTTTTGTGATAGAACTTTTCATTGGCAGCGCGCCACAAACAGTTAGACCTTCTCGAGCATCGGAACGCCGCATGGGTATTTCAGAGCTGCCTTCTTGGGTTTGGGCGCGCCGGCGGGCGCTCGCGTGGTTGAGCGCGGCGCTGCTCGGGGGCTGCGTGGCTCAGGAGCCTTACCATTCCGGCTCAGGCGGCGAGGCCGGCACGGGCTCTGGCAGCACGGGGGGGCTCGACCTGGCGGGGTCGAGCGGCTCCGGTACCGCGGGTGGCGGCTCGGCGGGTGGCAGCGCCGAGGCGGGGACGGGCTCGGGCGCCACGGCCGCCATGTGCAGGACCTCGGGGGAATGCGCGTCGCCGACCCCTTACTGCGTGGGCGCTTTGGGCCAGTGTGTCGAGTGCCTTTCGAACAAGAACTGTTCGGGCAGTGGTCGCCCGTACTGTGAGCTCGAGCACTACCGCTGCAGCAACTGTCTCAGCGACAAGAATTGCACGAGCCTGAAGCCGTATTGCGACACCGTCGGCGGTGAATGCGTCGAGTGCCTTTCGTCGACCAACTGCGGCGGCGTCGATCAGGTTTGCGACCGCCAGGCGCACCGCTGCGTGCCGGCTTGCCAAAAGAACGCCGACTGCGCCGCCGATCCGGACATTCCTTTTTGCGACCCCGAGCGTAACCTGTGCGTCGAGTGCCTGAGCGACGACGTTTGCCCGAGCGAAGCACCGCATTGCGACATGGCGACCAAGACTTGCGTGCCGTGCGTGGCAAATAGCGATTGCGCGGAGCCGACGCCGCTGTGCTCTCTCGAACAACATCGGTGCGTTCAGTGCCTGGCGAACGATGACTGCTCGCAAGACGCCATGTGCAACGCCGGCGTTTGCGTCAACCCGAAGTAGCGCGCGCTCGGTACACGCCGTCGCTGCTGCACAGCCACACGTCGCTCGCGCTGCGGCCGAGCACCTGCGCGACGTGTTTGACGCCGCCGACGGCCTGAAAAACGCCGTCTTTCAGCACCGCGGCGCCGCCGTCACCGCCGATCCAGAGCGCGTCGTCCGTGCCCCAGAGTGAGCGCGGGCCGGCCACCGGCGAGGGAGAGCTGTGCCAGGCCTTGCCGTCGAAGTGGTGCAGGCGACTGGCCGCGCGCTCGACGACGCAAGCGTGGTCGCCGCGCACGAAAGCGTGCTCCGCTTTTTGCCAAGGGCCGGCGCCGGGCAAGAGCTGCCAATCCTTTTGCAGCACGTAGAAGTTGCGGCCTGCGATGGCCCAGCCGCTGCCGAGCGAGAGCCCGACGCGTTCGAGCCCGACCGGCGCCGAAGCCTTGGCCCAACCAGTGACGCTCTTGATCAAGCAAGATTGCCCGGGCCGGCACACAATCTCCGGATCCGCCGTACCGAGCAACGCCACCAGGCCCGGCGCGCCCCGCTTGCCCAACGGACCGAGCTCGTCCGGCGCCGGCCGCAGCCCGCCTGGCAGTGAGCGGTAGTAGCGCACCTGATCACCCTGTGGAGTGTGCGCCGTGCCGGCCAGCCGAACGCGGTAGTCGCGACCAAAGAAGACGCCGAGGTCGACGCTCGGGCCGCGTAGCGCTTCGGGCAGGCTTTCTTCGTGCTGGCCGCGCTTGTCGAGAACCGTGACGGCGTCGTCACCCAACGCTGCGACGTACGGCTCCTGGTCGAGCGCCAGCGCGCGGCACGGTTTGTCGAGCACGCGCTCGAGCGCGATGCCGGCGTGAACGGGAGCGCTCGCGAGCACGAGCGCGAGGCAGTATGAGAGGGTGTCAGCGCATTGACGCGGTGTCATTCCGAGACTCGCCTTCGGTGCCAGTTGCTTGGCTGTGGTCAGACGTGGCGCAGGGTAGGGGCTCGCGCGCGGCCCGAAAAGTGCTGACTTTTGCGAGCGCGCGGCGAGCCGGATCACTGAACAAGCTGGCACGCTTCTCGCAGCCGTTGGCCCCCGTGAGCCAGCCATCGGCGCCCCAACCCAGCGGCCAACGCGGCAACGCCGCGGAGCTCGCGATCGCGCTCGGCATCGTCGGCATCGTGCTGATGATGGTGTTGCCGCTGCCGGGCGTGCTGGTTGACGCGATGCTCGCCATCAGCTTGGCAGTGTCGATCGGCGTGTTCTTGATCGGCCTGTTCATGGAGCAACCGCTCCAGTTCAGCGCGTTTCCGGCCGTGATCTTGGTCGCCACGCTGCTGCGCCTGAGCCTCAACGTCGCCACCACGCGCCTGGTCTTGTTGAAAGGCCACGAGGGGCACGGCGCCGCCGGCCGCGTCGTGGAGACTTTTGGCCGCATCATCGTCGGCGGCAACGTCGTCGTCGGCCTGGTCATCTTCTTGATTTTGGTCGTGATCAACTTCGTCGTGATCACGAAGGGCGCTGGCCGCGTGGCAGAAGTCGCGGCGCGCTTCGCGCTCGACGGTATGCCCGGCAAGCAGATGGCGATCGACGCCGATCTGAATTCCGGCAACATCACCGCGGACGTCGCGCGCGCCCGCCGCAAGGACCTCGAGCGCGAGGCGGATTTCTTCGGCGCCATGGACGGCGCCAGCAAGTTCGTCAAAGGCGACGCGATCGCCGGCCTGCTCATCACGTTCATCAACCTGATCGGTGGGTTGATGATCGGCTTGGCCAACGGTATGACGTTCGCCAGCGCCGCGGAAACGTTCTCGATTCTGTCGGTCGGTGACGCGCTCGTTTCGCAGATGCCGGCGCTGATGATTTCGACCGCCGCGGGCGTGGTCGTGACCCGCTCTGCCACGGGCGACCAGCTGGGTCGCGCCTTGCGCAACCAGATGCTCGGCAGTCGGCGAGCCGTCGCCGCAACTGCCGGCGTCTTGACGCTGTTTGCGCTGCTGCCCGGTATGCCGGCGCTGCCGTTTCTGGGGCTGGCCGCGGCCCTGGGCCTGTCGGTGCGAGCCGCCAACAAGAAGGAAGAAGCGGAAGCCAAGGCCGCTGCGGCCGCGCCCAAGGAGCCCGCCAAGAAGCCGGGGTCGAGCGAAGAGATCGACGCCGCGCTGCCGCTCGACATCTTCGCGCTCGAGGTCGGTTACGAGCTGGTGCAAGCCGTCGACCCCACGATGGGCGGCAACTTGGTCGACCGCATTGCAGCGTTGCGCAAGCAAATGGCGCTGGATCTGGGCATCGTAATTCCGCCGGTGCACGTGCGCGACAACCTGCAGCTGCCGCCCGGCGTGTACCGCTTCTTGATGCTCGGCACCGAAATCGCCCGCGGCACGACGCGCGCCGGGCGCCTGCTCGCCATGGACGCCACGGGGGGCGCACCGCCAATCGACGGCGAAGCCACGAAAGATCCGGCTTTTGGCACCCCGGCGCGCTGGATCCCGCAGCGCGACCGCGAGCTGGCCGAAGCGCTGGGTTACACCGTCGTCGACCACACCACCATCATCGCCACGCACCTGTCCGAGGTCGTGCGCAGCAACGCTCACAATATTCTCGGCCGCACGGAGCTTTCTCACCTGTTCGAGGTGTTCGGCCGTGCCACGCCGAAGCTGGTCGAGGACTTGGTCCCGAACTTGCTCTCCAACGGCGACGTGCTGCGAGTGATGCGCAATCTGTTGAAGGAAGGCGTCTCCATCCGGGATTTGCGCTCCATTTTGGAGGCGCTGACCGAGATCGCTCCTTCGACGCGCGACCCGGAACAGCTCACGGAGATGACGCGCCAACGCTTGTCGCGTCAAATCACCGCCGCCTTCACCGGTCACGACGGCACGCTGTCGGCCCTGGTGCTGGACGCCCCGGTCGAGGACATGTTCCGCCGCTCGCTGCGCGAGATCGCGCAGGGCACTGGCGGGGCGCTCGATCCGGAAATGGCGCGGCAGCTGGGCCTTCAGCTGGAAGCCGCTGTCAAGCGCATGGCCCAAGCGGGCCGCCCCGCCTGCGTGGTAGTTGCGCCGGACGTGCGCCGCTACCTGCGCGCTTTCGCCGAGCGCCGTTGTCCGACGCTCGCTGTTCTGTCTTTCCGCGAGCTGGAACCCGACGTCGCCATCCGTCCGTTCGAGACGGTTGGCTTCGGGAGGGCTGCAGCTTGACCGACCGTTACTCCATCCCCTGACCCCGACCACGCTCGCCCCAGCGTAGGAGCCGCCTGAGCCATGAACTACCAGAATTTCCGAGGAGCCGACCTGCAAGAAGCGCTTTCCGCCGTGAAGGCCACGCTCGGGCCCAACGCCCTGATCGAAGGTACGCGGCGGGTCAGCAACGGTCGTGGAGGCGCGCTGTCTCAGGAATACGTGGAAGTGACGGCGGCGCCGCCCCAGGGATTGAAGTGGCCGTTCGCCTCGCGCGACGCGCGTCCAGTGGACCTGCCGCTGCGGGAGCGGGCAGAGCTGCCGCTGCGCGAGCGTGGGGCCGAAGGCGCTCACCCCGGCGAGCAACGCTCGCTTCGCACCAAGAACAAGTACGGCACCGTGCTCGGCATGAACGGCAGCGAGGTGGAGCGTGAGCTCAACTCGCTGCGCGCCATGCTCGAGGAGCTGAACGAGCAGCGCCCGCCGCGCGAGCGCGCGTTGACGCTCTTGCACAGCAAGGGCGTGGAGGGCGCTCTGGCCCGCGAAGTCGCCCAGGGTGCGGCCAAGGCGGCCAAGAAGGGCAAGGGACCGCTGACGGAGTTTCTGCGCGGGCGGCTGGCAGAGCGCGTTCGGGTGAGCGGCAGCCTGATGCAGAATCCGCGGCGCACGATGATCGCCTGCATGGGCCCGACGGGCGCTGGCAAAACTACTACGTTGGCCAAGCTCGCCGCGCGCGCGCGTCTCGACTTGGGACGCAGCGTCGGTGTCATCAGCTTGGATACATTTCGGGTGGGCGCGGTGGAGCAATGGCAGCGCTACGCCGCGCTGATGGGCATCCCGTTCCAGGTAGCCTCCGACGTCTCCAGCTTTCGGCGTGCTTATGCCGAAATGACAGCTGATATCGTGCTGGTGGACACGGCAGGGCGGTCGACACCGTCGACGAGCTGGGTGCTTCCGGATTGTCTAGCGGGCTTGGGCCCCCGCGATACCGAGACCGCGAAGCACGCGCTACTCGTGCTGCCGGCCTGGCTGCGCGCGAGCGACGTGACACGCATCGGCGCCTTGTACGAGGTACCCGCGCCTACCGAGGTGGTCATCACCAAGCTCGACGAAACATTGGAAGCCGGCGGCGTGCTCCACGCGGCGCTTCCCTCCGATATTCCGATCGCCTACCTTTGTAATGGGCCTCGCGTACCCGAGGACATTCGCGAAGCATCGGTGGAAGCTGTAGTCGACGCGGTCCTCCCCGCAGAAGCATGAGCGTTCTTTGGAGTCTTTGGTGAGTCAGGCCCCCAGCCGCAGCGCTGCGAAAGTAGCAGGTGATCGTGAGCTCTACGATCGCTACATGCCGCTCGTGCGTCGCATTGCGATGCGCACGATCCGCACGCTGCCTTCGACGCTGACGTTCGACGACATCTTGTCGGCGGGCTGGGTAGGCATGGCCGAAGCGCTGCAGCGCCGCACCGGAGAGATGGAAGAAGAGCATTTCGAGGCCTACGCGTCGTATCGCGTGCGCGGCGCCATCCTCGACTATTTGCGCGTGCTGGACCCGCTCTCGCGCAAGCTGCGCGGCGCTTCGCGGCGCATCACCGAAGCCGCGTCCGAGCTCACGCAGCGACTCGGTCGCACGCCGAACGAAGACGAGATGGCCGCGGAGCTCGGTCTCTCGCTCACGGCCTATCAAGAGTTGCTGACGGAGATCTCGGACGCCGGCTTCGCGCGGCTCGAGCTGTCTGCCGCGGCGGAGCCCGCTGATCTGGATCCGTCGCCCGAGGTACAGACCTCGCGCGCGGAGCTCGTGGACTCCATCGCGCACGCGATCGACGATTTGCCCGAGCGCCTGCGGCTCGTGCTCGGTTTGCATTACCAAGAAGAGTGCAGCCTGCGCGAAATCGGCGAGGTGTTGGGTGTTACTGAGTCGCGCGTTTGCCAATTGCACGCCGAAGCCGTGCATCTGATTCGCGCGCGGCTCGAGCGTCGCACCACACCGCGCCCGCGCGTCTGAGGCGAGAAAACGAGCGTTTCGCGCGCTCGCTCACCGCGGCGTACGAAGCCCTTAAGCTTCTCCTGCGCTGGCCGTTCTCAGCGCTTACGGAGCGGTGTCGAGGCGCGATACTCGTGCGTCGGCACGGCACCGGCCGGCAGAGGACGGCTGGCACTTTGATTGCAAGAACCTGAACCAGAGCCCGGTCGAACGTCACCAAGCGTCAACGGGCCAACACAAAACCACCACTTCAGGATCCCATGAACATCGAAAGCCAGCGTTTCGGAACCCTCGAAATCAACGAAGACGAGCTGCTCTCCTTCCCGGCGGGCGTGATCGGCTTCCCCACGGAGCAGCGCTTCGCGCTCGTCCCGCATCACGGCAGCGGTTACATCGCTTGGCTGCAGTCGGTGTCGACGCCGGGCCTAGCTTTTCCCGTGGTTTCGGCGCACGCGTTCGGCGAGCAGTATCCGGACGTCCCGGTCAGCGGCGCCGCCTCGGAAGCCGGCATCCAAGGCCCGGAAGAAGCTCTGGCCGTAATGGTCGTGCTGTGCGCCCTCAGCGGGCAGCCGGCGACCGTCAACCTGTTGGCGCCGATCGTGGTCAACGCGACGACGCGTCAAGGCGCGCAGGTCATCCTCGAGGGCACGCGCTTTTCGACCCGCGAGTTGTTCGTGCTGCCGGACGCCGCCCGCGCCCAGGCGCCGGCGAATGGTGAAGACGCCGCCACCCACGCGGCTGAGTGAGTCCTTTTCGGCTGAGGGCAAGCAGCAGTGTCGGCATCGCTATCTCCAGGTAACTTCGGGCGCGACGAAAACGACTGGTTCGGTAGTCGCGATCAAGATGCCGAAGAGGCGGCGAGCAAGAGTCTGGCGGCGACCGCAGCGCGCGTCGTCGGCGCCAAGCCCTTTCCCATCGCTGCCAAGCGGCTCGAAGAGCTGACGCGGACGACGAACGTTCGCATCGAGCAGGTGGTGGTGGTGCTGGAGAGCGATCCTGCGCTCTCCGCCCGCCTGCTCAGGTTGGTGAACTCCGCCGGCTATGGGCTGAAGGTGCGCTGCACCTCGGTGCGGCACGCCGCGGTGCTGGTCGGCACGCGCCGGCTGAATCAGGTGGCGACCACGGCCGCGATCTTGGATCTGTTCGAGAGCAGCAACACGCTGGCTGCGGAGCTACTCGAGCACGCCGCGATCGTGGGCTCGCTGTGTCGCTACTTGGCCGTGCATCTGGGGTTGCCGCAAGACGAGCTTTTTACGTGCGGCTTCTTGCACGACATCGGCAAGATCATGCTGCTCGACACGGAGCGTGAGGTATATCCGGCGCTGCTCCGCGAGTTCGGCGGCAACGCGGACAGCGTTCACGAGCAGGAGCGGCGGGTGTTCGGCTTCGATCACGCTACGCTCGGCGCGCACGTGCTCACGGCGTGGAACATTCCGGAGCCGGTGCCGAAGGTGATCGGCTGGCATCATCAGCCCGCGCGCGCCTTACAAGACAGTCTCTTGTCTGCCATGGTGCAGACGCTCCGCCTCGCGGACTTGCTCGCCTACGAGCTCGGCCGGCGGCAGGAGCAAGAAGGTATCTCGCTGGTCGCGGCCAGCGAGGCCGCCCAATACCTGGACATTTCCGAGCCGCAGCTGGCGGCCATGTGGCGCGATCTGGCAAACCTACGCGATCGCAGCAAGGCGCGCTCGCACGGTGAGCCCGAGCTGGAAGCAGCCGACCCGCGCCTCGAAGTGCCGCAATCGCTCAGGCCGCGTGGCTCGCTCTCTCCGCGCTCGATGAAGCCGAGCTTGGCGCCCACGCGCGGCTCACTGATGCCGAGCGAGGATGGCCCAGGCTCGGTGCGGCCACCCTCCGATCACGCCAAGAAGGTGCCGGACAAGCTGGCGTGCGTGGTGTGCGGCACCGGCAGCTACGGCAACCTGTGCCAAGCCTGCGGTGGTCACGTTTGCCCGAGCCACCAAGTCGGCGCGGACGAATGGTGTTCGCTCTGTGAAGAAGAGTTCGCCGACTTCAAGCTGCGCTACCGGCTGCCGCCGAGCGCGCTGACCGGTGCGGCCGCGGTCGTGGTCGTCAGCCTCATCGGCTCTGTCGCCAGCGCCTGGTCTGCCGGTAACACCGGCTTTTCGGCGCTGCTCGCGCCGCTCTTGCTCAGCGTGGTCTGGGCCATCGTGTTGCCCATCGGTTCCAAGCTTTGGGTCAAGCTGCGCTTCATGCGTGAGCTCAAACCGCGCACCGCGCCGCAACCGAGTATCGACACCAGTGGCCAACCGGTCAAAGGTCCGCCCGAGCAGCTGATGCCGATCGACGGACAAGCGGATCTGCCGTCGATGCCGAGCATCGTGCCGGAATACGACCGCACGACACTGCACACCTCCGTCGCGCCGCCCGTCGAGCCCTTCGCGGCCGGGCTGGCGGCGCTACTGCCGCCCGCTGAAGAGCGCAACCCGGTGCCTAGCGAGCGCAGGCCGGTTTCCGAGCCACCGCCTTCGAGCCGCGGACCGATGGTGATTCGCGTCGAGGTGCCAAGCTTCTCGGCTGCCAGCGCCAGCATTAGCCCGCGCCTCGAGTCGACTTTGCCGACGAGCGACGGGCAGCTCTCTGCCATCGCGCGTGCGCTGGGGGGCGGCGCGCTTTCCGAGCGACCCCGCGAGGAGCACGCGCAACTAGACGAAGCGGGCGCGTCGAGCGTGATGCCGAAGGCGCCCAGCGTACCGCCGCCCGCCGAGGCCTCCGCGGTGCAAGCCGCGGAACCGCCGTATACACCGACTCCCGCTTCGATGGTGCCGTCGTACGACGCGCCGGAAATCAGTGTCGGCGTGCTGTCGATGCCGCATCTGCGAGTGGAGCCGAAGGCCGAAGCCGCCGCGCCCGTGCCCACGCCTGCGCCGGTGCTGATCCCGTTGAACCCGGCGCCGGCGCTGGCCGAGGCGGCGCCCGCGCCGCAGAAGGTGCTCACGCTCACGCCCGGCGCCGCCCCGCAAAAGGCGCTCAGCTCCGACCTCGCTCCGAACGAGCTCGAAAGCGGCGTCCGCCACACCTTGCTGCGCAACGAGCCCGGCATCCTGCGCGAAGCCTGCGGCGGCGTGGTTTACAACAGCTGTTCCTGACTCCCGCGCCGATTTTTTTTGCGCAGCTGACGCGGCTCGCGGGTTGTCCGGCCATGCAGCAACCCGCGTCGCCCAAGAAGCTCAAATTCCCGCCTTGGTTGTTCGGCGCGCTGATCGTGCCGTTCGGCTTGTTCATGATCGGTCGCGGGATCATGAAGCAAAACAGCGTCGAAGTAGGCGGCCAGTGCAGCAACCGCGACGAGTGCAAGGCGCCGGCGGACTCTTGCTTGAGCGTGGATGGTCGCTCGTTTTGCAGCATGTTTTGCGCGGACAGCTGCCCCAACGGCACCAAGTGCATGGCCATCGACCTTTCGACGAATACCGGCGTCGGGATGACGAACCTGCCCAATTCGAAGGTGTGTTTGCCGGCAGATTTGGCCAAGTAGCGCATCACGGAGATTTCGCGGCCGCCGCCAAGCCGCCGCCACGCGGGTCGGCTACAGCGTAAGCCAGCTCGTCTTCCAGCAAAATGTCGTTCGAATCGCCCATGGCGATGTGGGAGCCCCTGATGTCGTGGCCCAGCGCTTTGAGCGCTTTGAGCAAGCTCGGGTCGAGGGGGCGACGCGACTCGAAGCGGGCGCGATCGGGCAAGAAGCCCTGGTGAATGCGCGGCGCTGCGACGGCTTGATCGAGGGGGAAGCCGTGATCGACGACGTTGCGCAACACCTGGGCGATGGTGCTGGGGATAGTGTCGCCGCCGGGCGTCCCGAGCACGAGCGCCACTTGGCCGGCGTCGAGCACGAGGGTGGGGGCCATGCTGCTCGTGGTGCGGCGGCCCGGCGCGGGCTGGTTCTCGCCGGTGCTGCTGAACGAGGCGACCGTGTTGTTCAGTACGATGCCGGTGCCGGGCGCCGTGATCTTGGCGCCGAATGAAGCGGATAGTGTCGTCGTCAGGCTCACGACCATGCCTTGCGCGTCGACGACGCTGAGATGCGTGGTCTGCTCGGATTCGGGCACGGCACCGGGGAACAGCGGCGCCAGCTTCTTCGACGGGGTCGCGTGGTCGCGGTCGATCGGGGCCCGGTCGAGCAGCAGCGGTCCCGAGATGAAGCGGCGCATCGAGTCTTCGTTGGCGGAGGGCGCTGCGGCGTCTGGATCGCGGACGCTGAAGCGACGGTCGGCTTGCGCGCGGCGTGACGCTTCCAAAAACAGATGCAGTTCCTCGGCGCCATGCGCTTCGTGCGCGTTCAACGCCTGGAGCATGCCGAGAATCTCGGCCAGAGCGACGCCGCCCGCTGAGGGTGGCGGCATGGTTTCGACCGTGAGCCCGCGGTACTCGAAGCTGAGCACGCTGCGCTCGATGGGGCGGTAGCTCGCGAGATCGTTCGGGCGAATGAGTGAGCCGGGAGCGCGCGCGAGCGCTTGTGCCGTGGGGCCGCTGTAGAAGCCGGCCGCGCCATCTTTTTGGATGCGCTCCAGGCTGGCGGCCAGCTCCGGCATCGTGATGCGGCTGCCGGACGCTTTGGGGCCGGCATCGCCGCCGAGTCGCTTGGCCAGCGTCTTGTCCTTCTTCAGCTCCGCGTAGCTGCCGGCGAGCAGATCGGCCTGGCGGCGGCCGAGCACGAAGCCGTTTTTGGCCAACGCGACGGCGGGGGCCAGCACCTGCTCGCGCGGGAGCGTGCCGAAGCGCTCCAGCGCGAGCAATAAGCCCGCGACGCTGCCGGGCACACCTGCTGCGGCGCCGCCCTTCGCGCCGCCGCGCTGCATCTTGTCGAAGCCCTCACGGGTGAGCGCCGCCGGGGCGGTTTCGCGGAAATCGAGCGCAAAGGTGACGGCGCCCGCTTCGGCGGACCGTACGAGCAGGAAGCCGCCTCCGCCAATATTGCCGGCGCTCGGGTGCGTGACCGCGAGCGCAAACGCCGTGGCGACGGCAGCGTCCACCGCGTTGCCACCTTGCTCGAGCATGGCGACCCCGGCGCGCGTCGCCTGCGGCTCGCTCGACGTCACCAGCCCCGCCCGACCGCTCACGCTGCCGGGGCCACCGCCTGCAAATCGCCTCCGTACGTGGGGCGCTACCGCTTCGGAGGGCCGTGCGTTCGCTACCGAAGCAGGCGGCGTGACGCTCGCAGGCGCCGAGGCAGCGAGCGCCGCCGCGCTCGACGTTGCTTTTGCCGCCGCGGGGCGTGTGGGCGCGGGGTGGGGCGCGGCGCAGCCCGCAAGGAGCAGCAAGAGAGCGGCGCGGCGTGGCATGCCCCCAAAAATGCTAGCGTTCGGGCGCCTTGTCCACGCCTTCTCCACTGCGCATCGCCGTCCTGACCGTGAGCGACACCCGCACGCTCGAAACCGACAAGAGTGGCGGCTTCATCGCCTCGGCCATCCAGGCCGAAGGCCACGTGCTGGCGCTCCACAGCATCGTGCCAGACGAGCTCACGTTGTTGCAAAGCACGCTCTCGGCGCTCATCGCCGATCCGGCGGTGGACGTGGTGCTCGCCACCGGCGGCACCGGCATCACCCAGCGCGACGTGACTCCCGAGGCGCTCGCCCCGCTCGTCACCAAATGGATCCCCGGCTTCGGCGAGCTGTTTCGTTATTTGTCGTATGCCGACATCGGCCCCGCCACCATCCAGTCACGCGCCGAAGCCGCGCTGTGCGGCGGCACCCTCGTCTTTGCGCTGCCCGGAAGCACGGGCGCGGTGAAGCTCGCGCTCGAAAAGATCATTTTGCCACAGCTCGACATCCGCACGAAGCCCTGCAACTTCGCAGAGCTTCTGCCACGGGTTCGAGGTACGGCGCGGGGTTAGGCGTCACGCCTTCGGGAAGATCCCGGGACCCGGCGTCAAGATGTTTTTCGGGTCGAACTTGGCTTTGGCGGCCACCAGACCAGGCCATTCGCTACCATAGTGCTGCTGCCAGTCGGACGCCGTGAAGTCCATGGTGCCGATGGGGTAGCGAGTGCCGCCGAGCGAACGCGCGATGTCGAACCAGGCGTTGTTGCGCGCGCGCTTGTTCGCGGCGAAGTCGGCGTCGTAGCCGGGGACGTCGCGCGCCGTCAGCACGTCGAACAGCCAGACCAGCTCCTCGTTCGGTAGCCTGAAGAGCGGCCGCGTGATGGTCGAGGTCAGCAGCGGGAAGAACAGCACGAAGCCGAATTGACCGACGTCGTCCGGTTGGAAGCCGTTGATGATGTCCCCGGCGTAGTCGCCGAGCTCGCTGTCCGGCACGAACACGTCGAACCACGGGTGCATGACGCCCTCGAACATGTTGATGTCGCGCAGCGACTCGATCAGGTCGTCCACCTGAAGCTGAAAATCGAGGTACGGCATGTCCACCGTTTGCAGAGTGCCCGGCACGTACGACAGGCCGCTCGTGAGCGCGGCGACATCCGGCGTGGTCGAGGCGTCGTGGAAGGACGCGATGTTGAGCACGAAAGCGCGCATTCCCGTCGTCGGGTCCACGACGACGTTCAGCCCGTAAATGTCATCGAGCTCGTTGCGATACACGAGCGTGCGTATGTCGGCCTGAAAGGCGTGGATGTCGAAGTAGAGCGCGGTGGTGTTCTGGGCCAGCGCCTTGGCCGGCACGAGCTTGACCTTGGCGCGCACGATGATGCCGCACTGGCCTTGGCCCGCGAGCACGTGATCGAACAGCTCGCGGTTGTGTTGCTCGGAGCAGACTTCGACCTTCCCTTTGCCGGTCACGACCGTCAGCTCGTGCACGTGCTGCACTTGCACGCCCTGGTTGTAGGCCATGCCGCTGATGCCACCCATCGACAGCGTGCCGCCGACGGAAAGGCCGATGAAGCCGGTGAGCACCGGCGGCGTCTGCGCGGGCAACGCCGCTTCGAGCAGCATGCGCCAGGTGCAGCCGCCGTCCACCACCGCGAAACCTGTACCGATCTCGTGGATCTCTTGTAGTGAGCTCATGTCGATCACGAGGCCGGCCTTGGTTTGCGCCTGGCCGTGCGTGGCGTGGCCCTGACCGCGCGCCGCGACGCTGATGTCGCGCGCGGCGCAGAAGTGGATCATCTTGGCCACGTCGTCGATCGAACCGGGGCGCAACACCGCCGCGGGCGTGTTGAAGACGATGCTGCCGAGATCCGTGCCCTTCTCGGCGCGCGACGCCGGGTCGGTCACGAGCTCGCCGTCGAGGTGCGGAACGTGATCGAAGGGCGCGTCGCCGCACGTTGCCCAGGCGTTTGTTTCTCGGTTGAAGCCGACGATGACCGCCGTCGCGCCTGCTACTTTGAGTGCGTCACGACGCCCGATTCGTTGAGTGATCACGATATGCCTCCCAGTTCGAAACTGCCGGGACCCTAGCCCATGCGCTTTCGACCGAGGAGCCGGAAATGGTTTCGTTTCAGTTGCAGCCGATGGGCTTGCTGCTGACGCGGATGTCGTCCAGCCAAATGTCGGAGAGAAGCGGGCTGGGGTGGTACTCCCAAACGCCAAATGACGCTCCGTCGAAGGCAGGGGGCTTGTGATTCGCTGGTGCGCCTGGATTGGCGGACGTGCTGCGCAGATCCGTGAGCTCCGTGCCGTCTAGCCAGACTTGACGCTTCTCTTCGCTCGGGCTCGAGCCGTCTTCGAACAGCTCGATGCAGGCCCACTTGTTGGGCTCCACCTTGGCCTTCGACCACGGACCGAACTCGTACTTTGGCGGGCCGTAGAAGATGGAGTAACCGAGGTACTGCTTCTCGCCGCCGATCATGCCCATGCCAGCTTGCACGTCGCCCGCGTCGTTCTTGCCGACGCCGAGGATGAAGCCCATGTGAAAGTCTCCGCCCGGTGCTGTCGGCAGCTCGGGCGTGAAGTACATGTAAGCGCGCGCGTAAAACGAGTTCGAGGCAGCCGGGAAGGTGAGCGACTCGGTGAGCATCGCGGTGCTTTGCTTGCCGGCTTCGATCTCGAGGTGCGCGGCGTACTTGCCCCCGTGAACGTGCTCGCCGTCGACGCTGATGCTCACGGCGGCCGGATTCTTGGTGAGCTTCCATTTCTGCGCGTCGAGCTGCCCGGCTTCGAAGTCTTCGCATAGCTCGTTGCCGGCAGTCGTGCAGCTTGCAGCGCTGCCGCCGGCTCCGCCACCCGCTGCTCCCGCGCTGCCGCCCACGCCGCCGCTACCAGCGCTGCCCGCGCTACTGCCGGCGCCAGCGCCGCTGCTCGAGCTGGTGCCAGCGCTGCCAGCGGTGCCGCCGCTCGCCGTGGAGCCGCCGCTCGTCGCGCCAGCGCCGGCTCCGCCGCTCACGGAGCCGCTGCCTCCGCTCGCCGTTCCTCCCGCCATCGCGTTGCCGCCGGCAGCGGGTGTCACGTCGTCGTTACCACCTGTGCACCCGACGACCCAGACCAACGCCAGCCCGGCGCGCACGACAGAGTGCATCGCGCCTGGGTGGAGGCCGCGCTCGGCTTCGATCACCGAAAGTGGTCAGTTGACTGCGGTTTTGACCTGCCAGGTGATCGTTGCGTGGTGGTCCTTCCACTGAAACGGCAAGGTCATGCGCGGGCAGCAACTTTTCTACTTCCGCACGACAATTTTGCTGGCGGCGCTTGGAGCAAGCGCGGTTGCGTGCGGCTCGGATCCGACCCGTAAGCCCAGCCCGACCGGGCCGGATAGCGTCACGGTTGGCGGCGGCATGAGTGGCGGCGGCAGCAGCACCACCGGCGGCCAACCTGAAGTGCCGGGCATGACGGTTGACGGGTTAACGCTGCCGAGCGGCAACGCCCCGTCGCCGCGCCTACATCGTCTCACGACGTCCGAGCTGCAGAACAGCCTGCGCGATCTGCTGGGCGACGACGTGCCGCTCAAAGAGCTCGAGCCCGACAACGTCGTGGACGGTTTCGCCTCGATTGGCGCTGGCGTGGTGACGGTATCACCCTCGGGAGTGAGACTTTACGAAAGCGCGGCGCGCGCGGCCACGGACTTCGTGTTTGCCGAACCCACGCGCCTCTCCAGGCTGGCGTGCGCACCGCAAAATGCAGCAGACGCGGCTTGTCTCGGCAAGGCGATCGGCAGCTTTGGCCGCCGCGCGTTCCGTCGTCCGCTCACGGACGCGGAGGTCACGCGCTTCACGACGCTGGCCACGACCATCGCCGCCAAAGACGGCAGCAGCGTGGGCGCGGGTCTGCGCAGCGCGCTCAATGCCATCTTGCAGTCGCCCAGCTTCATCTACCGGGTAGAGCTCGGTGCGCCCAGCGCGGCGGATGGCGGCAAGCTCAAATACACGGACTTCGAGATGGCCTCGCGGCTGGCCGCCACGCTGTGGGACTCCGTGCCGGACGACGCGCTACTCGATGCCGCTCAGGCCGGCTTGCTCGCCACGGCCGACGGCATCAAGGCGCAGGCTGAGCGCTTGTTGGCGGATCCCAAGGCGCACCGCGCGCTGCGCGCCTTCACGGACGAGCTCTTCGGCATGAGTCGCTTTGCGGAGGCGGTCAAAGACCCGGCCCTCTTCCCCACGTGGACGGACGATTTGAAGCCGGCCCTGCAGCAAGAGCTGGAGCTGAAGGTCGAGGACATGGTCTTCAGCCAGAAGGGCGACTTCTTCTCGCTGTATGACGACCGCGTTACCTTCCTCAATCACCAGCTGGCCAAGTTCTACGGTTTGCCAGACGTGCAGGGTGAAGGTTTCATTCGCACCCAGCTCCCGGCTGATTCGCCGCGCGTTGGCTTGCTCGGCACCGGCGCGGTCTTGGCGGGGCACGCCTTGCCGCAGCGCACGTCGCCGACTCAGCGCGGCAAGTTCGTGGCCGAGTCGCTGCTGTGCCGCATCGTGCCGGCGCCTCCCAACAACGTGCCGCCACTGCCGGCCATGCCGCTGCCGGGCCAAACCTTGCGCCAGCGGCTCGAGGCGCATCGCTCGTCCCCGGCGTGCTCGGGCTGTCATGCTCTGATGGATCCGTTCGGCTTCGGCATGGAGGATTTCGACGGCGTCGGTCTCTACCGCACGATGGACGGCGGCAGTCCGCTCGACCCAACCGGAACCTTCACGGGCGCGGGCCTCGACGGCTCCGCGTTCAGGGGCCTGGCGGAGCTGGGCGCGGCGTTGCGCAAGCAGCCGGTGCTCGGACCCTGCCTGGTGACCAAGCTGTATTCCGAGTCGCAAGGCCGAACCGCTACGGAGCTCGACCGCGCGACCATCAACCAGCTTTCAGCCGGTTTTGCTGCGGGTCATCAGGTCGATCAGTTGATTTTGGCGATGGTGCAAAGCGAGTCGTTCCGCTTCGTGGAGCCGAGCAAGGGTTAGCAGTATGAGGAGCAAGCGTTTCATCATCCCGCGTCGCACCGTGCTGCGTGGCCTCTTGGGCGGCACGGTCGCCGTGGCCATTCCGCTACCGCGCCTGGGCGGCATGCTCAACGAATCCGGCACGGCTTACGCGGACGGCGCGGCCATGCCGCTGCGCTTCGGCGTGTGGTTCTTCGGTAACGGCATCATTCCCGATCGCTGGGTGCCGCACCAGGTGGGCAGCGGCGACGACTGGCAGCTCAGCGAGCAATTGGCGCCGCTGACTCAGGTCAAGTCGCACTTGTCGGTGCTCAGCGGCTTCACCATCAAGGTTCCGGACAACGCGCCGCACGCCAGCATGCCGTGCGCGGCGCTCACGGGCGCGCAGGTCAACGGCAACACCGTCAAGCTGGCCAGCATCGATCAGCTGATTGCGCCCGTGATCAGCCAGGGCATCGCCTACCCGAACGGCTATCACGTCGGCGTCTCGAACACGTCCGGCGCGACCGCGCTCGGTACCCAGGTCTCGTTTCGCGGCCCCAACGCGCCCAATCCCCCGCAATACAGCCCCGCCCAGGTATTCAAAGACTTTCTGGGCTTCACCAACCAGGGCCAGCCCGGCATGCCCAAGCCGGTCGATCCAGAGTTGCTCAACCGCAACGCCGTGCTGGACGCCGTCGCACAAGACGCGGCGGCGCTTCGCGCGCGGCTCGGGATGGAAGACCAGGTGCGGCTCGATCAGCACCTGGAGGGGATTCACCAGCTGCAAGGTCAGATCAGCAAGCAAGCCATGCCCGTTGCCACGGGGCCCATCCCGGATCCAGACAAGCTGTACCCCGATCGCGGTGCCGACGGCGCCATCTCCCGCGCCCGTCACCAGGCGCTGGCGGACTTGCTCGTCTTCGCCATGGCCAGCGACATCACGCGTGTGTTCTCGGTGATGTTCACGTCTCCCGCGTGCCACGGCAACTACACGGATTGCGGTCTCACCCCGAGCAGCTTTCACGAAGACTACGGCCACCGCAACGGCAAGGAAGGCGTGAGCGCGGCTACCAAAGGCTTCAACACCGGCGTCAAGTTCGCGATGAGCAACTTTGCGGACTTGCTCTCTCGCATGAAAGACACGCCCGACGGTGCCGGCAACCTGCTCGACAACGCTGCGGTGTACTCGACCTCCTGCGTTTCGGAGTCGCAGACTCACAGTGGCATCGACTTTCCGCTTCTGGTAGCCGGCAAAGCGGGGGGCAAAATCAAAGGTGACCAGCACGTGCGCCTGCTCGACGAGAACGTGAGCAAGGTGCCTTTCTCGCTGCTCACGGCCTTCGGAGCCAACGCGCAGTCGTTCGGCGACAGCGAAGGCAAGGTCACCAGCGGCGTCGCGGAGCTCTTGGCGTGAGGGCACGCTACGCGACGCTCGCGCTCGTGCTCGCAGCGTGCGGGGACCCGAGCAGCCCCGGAGCAGCGCCGGGCGCCGCCGGGGCAGGGGGAACGGCGGCGCCTGGCGGTGGTAGTGGCGGTGCCGACGTGGAGGCCGGCGGCAGCGGCACGCCCACCGCTGGCGCGTCGGCTACGAGTGGCGGCAGCTCCGGCAGCAGCGCAGGTGGCGCCGGCGCGGGGGCAGGGGGGAGCGCTGGCGCGGGCACGGGCGGCACGGTGGCTGTGATTGGCGGACCGCCTCCGCCCGCCATCACGATCACCGAGTACGCGATTCCGACGCCGAGCCAGCCGGGGTGGATCGCGGCGGGCCCCGACGGGCACATCTGGTACACCCATCAGAGCACGGCACCCAGCGCGGTCAGTCGCGTCGCCAAGGAGGGCATGCCGTTCGACCTGTACAAGGTCAACGTCACCAACATTGGACCGCGCGGCATCACTCCCGGACCCGACGGCAACGTTTGGTACACGAAGCAGGGCGGCATCGGCAAAATGCAGCCTTCCGGCTCTTACGAGGAGTTCGGCGTACCGAACGGCGGCGATTCGGCCGGCATTTGCCTGGGGCCGGACGGCGCGCTGTGGTTCACCCAGCAGCAGCACAACAAGGTGTCGCGCGTCGGCACCGACAAGCAATTCAAAGACTTCAACGTGCCTACCGCCAACAGCGGCCCGCTCGCCATCACGGCTGGTAAGGACGGGAACCTGTGGTTCACGGAAGCGGCCGTCGGCGGCAACAAGATCGGCCGCCTCACGCCAGCCGGCGAATTTACCGAGTTTGCGATCCCCACCGCGAACAGCAACCCCTCCGGCATCACGCTCGGAGCGGACGACAACGTGTGGTTCACCGAGCACGATGCCGCCAAGATCGGCAAGATCACTCCTCAGGGTGAGATAACCGAGTTCGGTATCCCGTCCGGCAACAATCCGGGGCGTATCGCGGGCGGTAGCGACGGCAGCTTGTGGTTCACCGAGAGCGGCGCCGCCAACTCGATCGGTCGCATCACCGTGCTCGGTCAGGTTTCGGAGTACGCAGTACCGACCGCCGGCAGCGACCCGTACGACATCGTGTCGGGGCCGGACGGCAACGTCTGGTTCACCGAAATCTCCGCCAACAAGATCGCTCGCATCAGCGACCTCGAGGGTGGCGGCGAGCTCATGGCCAGCTCCGGCGCGATGGGTGGCGGCGAGCTCGGTGGCGACACGGTGTGCGCCAAAGATACCGACTGCAAAGAGAGCGGCATGGCGTGCGGCGGTGACGTGTGCAGCGCCGAAAAGAAGCTCTGCGTGCTCGCGGTCACGGGCGCCCGGGGCTCGTGCGCCAGCGACGACGACTGTTGGTGCAAGGGTGAGGGCGCCAAGTGCGACGCCGGCCACTGCTCGTTCGCGGTGCACGGTGCGATGCCTTAACGCGGTGCGCGGAGCTTGCTAGGCTGGGTGCATGTTGCCGCTGACCGGCGTGCTGTGCCCCACGTGCCGTGCGCCGCTCGACGTCGCGGCGGCGGAAATTGCCTGTGTGGCGTGCGGCCAGCGCTACCCAAACGTTGCCGGGATGCCGGTGCTTTTGCGCGAGCCGGATGCGCATGTTGCGCTGTGGCGGGGCCAGCTGGGGCTGCTGCTCGAGCGTGGTGAGCAGACGCTCCAGGCCCTGCAAGCCACCGCGAACGGGGAGGGGCTGCTCGAGCCGACACGCGCGCGGCTGCTCGCGCTCGCAGACGCCGTCAAAGATCAGGTCGCGGATGTTGCGGCGCTCTTGGGGCCGGCGCTGGGCGGAGCCGCCGCTCCGGGCAAGGCCTTGCCGCGCGGCGTGGTCGAGCACATCGGCTACCTGTACCGTGATTGGGGCTGGCCTTCTGCCGGCTACCGCGAGAACGACGCGGCGCTCGGCGAGCTGGCAGCGCTGCTGGGCGAGCGGCGCTTGGGGCGCGTGCTGGTGCTGGGCGCGGGAGCTTGCGGCCTGGCGTACGAGCTTCATCGGCGTCACGGCGGTAGCGAAACGGTCGCGCTCGACATCGATCCGTACCTGCTGGTGCCCGCGCAGGCCGTGCTGCGCGGCGAGAGGGTGCGGCTCACGGAGGCCGCGTTGGGGGTGCTGGAAGCGACCGAGGTCGCGCGCGCCTGGCCGCTCGAGGCCGGCGCGGGAGCGCTCGAGCCCAGCGCGTTTCGTTGCCTGTTCGCGGATGGCCTGCACCCGCCGTTCGCCGACGCGAGCTTCGACAGCGTGCTCACGCCCTGGTTCATCGATCAGGTGCCGCGCGATTTGCCCGAGCTGCTGAGCGAGGTGGCGCGCGTGCTGCGACCCGGCGGGCTGTGGCTCAATCACGGTCCGCTCATCTTCCCCGAGCAGGTTCCGTTCGAGCGTCGCTACGCGCGCGCGGAGCTATTCGAGCTGGCCACGCGCCACGGCTTGCAGCCGGTGGCGCACCGCTTGGCCTCCCTGCCGTACCTGGTTTCGCCGCTCACGCGCCGCGGGAAGCACGAGGGCGTGTTGAGCTTTTTGGCGCACAAGGGCTGAAGCCCGCGCGAGCCCGCCCGGGCTCGTGCTAGACGGTCGGGCGCGTGACCGGCTTTTGGCCCGCATTCCAGCAGACTTACCTGCGCTTCGATCGTCGCGTGCTCGGGCTGTTTCGCATCGGTTTGAGCCTGGTGCTCCTTTACGATCTCGGCCGACGCTTTCCGGATGCCGCCTTGCTGTGGTCGAACGACGGCGTGTTGACGACGGCATCGCTACGCAAGGTGCCGCAAGGCTCGCCGCAGCTGTCGTTCTTGTTCGGCTTCGAAAGCGGGCCCAGCGTAGAGCTCGCGTTCGCGGCCATGGGCGTGGTTTTCGTGCTGTACGGCGCCGGCTTGTTCACGCGCTGGATGCAGGTGCTGGCGCTCGTTCTGTACTCCAGCTTGAACGCACGTAACCTCTTCTTCGAAGACGGCGGCACCGGCACGACCATCTTGCTCTTGGGTTGGACGCTGCTCTTGCCCTTGAACGATCGCTTCTCGCTGGACGCTTTACGGCGCGACGCGGCGCTGCCCACGTTGCGCGCGCGCTGCCGGAGCCGCGCCGAGGCGCGCTTGCCGCTGATCACGTTCGCGGCCCTGTGCGTGCTCCTGCAAGCTTCGGTCATTTACCTGCTGAACGCCGTACACAAGAACGGGCATACCTGGCGAGCCGGTGACGCCGTGCACTTAGTGCTCTGGCAACACCGCGTGAACACGCCGTTTGCGCTGTGGTTCGCCCAGCACGAGCCGGCGTGGTTCTCTCCGTTTGCGAGCAGTATGACCAAGCGCACGGAGCTGCTGCTGCCGGTGCTTTTACTGTGGCCCACGCAGCTCAAGCTGACGCGCCCGATCGCCTTCGTGCTCGCCCTGGGCTTGCACCTGGGTATCGCGCTCTGCCTCACCTTGGGGCCCTTTTCGTACGCCATGATTTGCCTGGTCTGGTTGGCCATGCCCGGCGCCGCCCTCGACGAGCTGGTGCTGCGAACGCAGCGTTTCCGCGGCTTCGGTTGGCGCCTGGCGCGCGTGCGCGCTCGGGTGGTGGCGACGCTGTCGCGCTGGCGGCTGCCGCGCTTGACGCTCCCGGCGCTGTGGCAGCGGCGGGGTCGAGCGCTGCGCGAGGTCGTTTTGGGCTACATGCTGTTGGTCGAGGCGGGCAGCGTGCTTTGCTCCAACCCGGGCGTGCCGCGCGCGCTGCGCATTCATCCTGGACCGGTGATCGATGGCTACAAGCCCTACGTGCGCGGCTTTCAAGGTTGGTCCATGTTTGCGCCCGACGCTCCGACCGAAGACGGCACGCTCGTGGTCGACGCCGTGACGCGCAGCGGCCGCCACCTGGATCCGTTCAACGGCCGCGCCACCGACTTCGAGCAGATCCGCCGCGGCCTCGCCCCGCACTCGATCGCGCAGAGCGACTATTTCTTGGCCATGCGCAGCTCGCGCAACAGCCGGTACCGCCTGGATCTGGCCCGCTACGTCCGCGCCTCGCCCCACGCCCCTGCCGGCGATCCTTTCGTCGCCTTGGAGGCTTGGTGGGTGAGCTACGTGCCCCCCAAGCGGGGCAGCTACGAGCCCGGCCCCCTCAAAAAAGAGCGCCTCTGGCGCACCAAGCTGACGCGACAATTGTAAGCTACCTCACAATTGTCGCAGCGCACGGAGCCGGCCGCGCGGCGCACGGAGCCGGCCGCGCGACGGCTAGGTGACGACGTGGATGCCGGCGTCGTGCTCGGCCCAGCGCGCGAGGTCGCCGGCGGACAGGCATACGACATCGGTACCGAGCGCGCGCGCTTCGCGCACCACGCTGGGAGCGCCCTCTTGGAGCGAAGCGGAGACCAGGGCGTTGGCGGCGGCGAGGTAGGCGAGGGCGCGTGGACGCTCGAGGTGGCCAACGAAGCGAGCGCGCGGAAAACGTTGGGAGAGGCGTGCGCGCTCGGGGCCGTCGCCGACCACGACGCAGTCGAGCCCGGGCAGGCGCGAGCACGCTTCGAGCGCGATGTCGACGCGCTTGCTCGGAACCAGTCGCGCGACCACGACGGCCAGGCGAGCTTGTGCGGCAATGCCGAGCTCGGCGCGCGCTTGCTGCCGCGTGAGCTGTGCCGGAACGTCGAGCGCGCACGGCTCGACGCGACAAAATGGCTGCAAATGCTGGCGCTGAGCGTCGCCCAGACCCCCCAAAACCAGCCGCTCGAGCTCGCTCGAAACGAAGCGCAAGCGCGCACCGGAGCGCGTGAGCTCAGCGCCGAGCCAGCGCTTGGCAGGCAAAGCCGCGAACAGGCGCGCATCGCTACCGTGGACCACGATCTCGAGCTCAGTACCTCTGGCAGCGCCGCGCGTCGCGATCGGTACGCCACAAGGCAACAGAAAGTGCGCTATCAAGCGCGCCGGTCGCGGCTCCCGTCGCAGCCACCGCCACGCCTCGTGCACGAAGCGCGTTGCGCCGAGCACGCGCAGCGGCGACTCACGGAGTCGCGCCAGCGCTCCCGGAAATCCGAACGCATCGCCACCCCCCAAGCTCACGACCCGCTCAGCGCCGAGCGCGCGACGGCGCTCGCCCGGCGCCAGCACGGTCACGTGCGCTCGCTCTGCCAGCCTCCGCACCTCGCTCGCCACGAAGTGCCCCTGCGCATCTCCTTCGTATTGCGGATACGAGGTCGTGACGACGACGACGTGAGGCGAGCGGTCGCCCGCCATCAAATCCTCGGCAGCGTGCCCATGCCCTTCACGGCTTCCGCACCCTGCGCGTCGAGCAAGTCACCGAGAGCGCGCAGGTATCGAAACGAATAAATACCGGAGTCGTGCCCGTCGCCCCAGGTGAGCCCCAGGGCATAGTTGCCGACCTGCTCCAAGTTTCGCAGATCCAGGTTCCCGCCCTCCTGGAACTGAATGATGCCCGAGTGGCCTTGGCAGCCGGCGCAGGGGCAGTAACCCCGCAGAATTTCATGAGGAATTCGCGAACGGTGCCCGTCGGCCCAGCCGATTTCGAGGTCTTTGGCGCCATGGGGCGCCTTCACGCCGGTGGGCTGGGTGCGCGGAGCGTCGGTGGGAGACGTCATTCAGAAGGCCCGAGTTAGCAGAAATCCCCCGGATAAGCTTGCAATCCGGGGAGCGGTCTGCCATATCCCCCGTCCCTTGGCGAATCCCAGCGAATCCGTTCAGTGCAAACCGCTTGAAGTTCAAGTCGGCGATAAGGGCATCGAGCGTGCGATCAAGCACCTCAAGCGCAAGATGGCCGGTGAAGGCATCCTCCGCGAGCTGAAGCGCCGCCGCCACTACATGAAGCCGTCGGTCAAGCGCCGCAAGAAGATGAGCGAGGCCGCTCGTCGTCGCCGCAAGCGCCTGAAGACGGACGACCTGCCGCGCACCATGGCGTGAGGCAGGGGCTGGGCTCCGCCCGGCTGCGAGCTGCCGCTCGCGTAACTCTGCAAGATTGTTGGCCGAGCCCTCTGAAGCTCTTTAGTTTCAGGGGGCTCATGCACATTTCGGCTGCTGTCTCCGCGGCGACGGGGACCAAGTCGCGCTATTCCGAGCCGCCCCGCCCCGCGGTGCCTGCGGCTCCGCCAGCGCCGCCCTTCAAGCTTCGCTTCCTGCTGGTCGTGCTCGGCGTCGCCGCGCTGATCTGGAGCGGCTACCCGCGTATGCAGTCGGCGTTTCGTCTGCACGACGTGACGGTCGCGGTCGCCGACTACGGGCTGTGCATGGTGGGCCCGACGGGGCCGACGCTGATCCGCGATCGCGATGCCGATTTTCAACGTCTGGTGCGCCGCCGACTGATCGCGTCGGCGCCCGGCGATCGGCCTTTCCATCGCTGCGCGAAGCTGGCTCGCACGATCACGGGGCAGATCGAGGCGGAGCGCATGCACGACCTCAGCGCCGCGGAGTTTCGCGAGTACAGCGGCCGTGGTCGCTCGCTGGCCGAGCTCGGCGTTTCGGCGGCGCCTTTGGCGCAGATTTTCGCCGACGCCTGGCCGTTCGCGCGCGGCGGTTACACGCAGCTGATCAAGTCTTCGCTCGGCGCGGCCGAGGCCGCACACGTGCCGGCTCCACCGCGGCCAGTCGCCGGGCGAGGCTTGCCGGCCAAGAGCGGTCTGTACCGGAACGTCTGGCGCGAGGGCAGCGGCTACGGGGTCGCGCTGGGTGCGGGCTCCGACACGGCGCTGTTCGTCACCGCGGATCGCGGCGTGACGTTTCGGCCGCTGGCGCGCCACGGCGACGTGCTCGAGACCCATGCCGAGCGCTGCACGAGCGTTGACGGCCGCAAGCAATACCGCCTAGCCCCGCGCGAGGACGGTAGCGCCGTGCAGGTGCAGTTCAACCTCGAAGGCACCGACGGCCTGGGCAGCGAGCTGGCGGCCACGAGTGAGCGCGTGCTCGGCACGGGTTGCGACGAGCGCAGCCTGGTTGCGCTCACCGCAGAGCGCGAGCAGAAGCTGCATTTGCGGCTTTGCCCATTCGGCGGTCGCTGTGGCGAGCTGCCGTTGCCTGCTGCGCTCGAGGGCGCGAACGCCGCTGCCGTGGACGTGGCCAAGCTGAAGGGCACCGTGGTGCTCAGCGTCGCGCAAGACGGCGTGGTGCGGGTGCTCTCGAGCCGCGACGAAGGTCGCACTTTCACGCCCGCCGTGGTGGCGTTCGACGCCGCCGAGTACCCGGAGCTCGGTCTCGGCCGGCGAGCGCCGACGCGTTTGCTCGCGCTCGGTGAGCGGCTCCTGCTGTTCGGCGCGCCGGTGAAGGGCAGCGACGCCTACCCGCTGCTCGCCTCGGACGATCAGGGCGTGAGCTTTCGAGCGCCTTGAGCCTCACGTTTGCGCGGCCGCGCGGCGCGGGCCAGCGAACGGCGCGCCCAATCCGGCGACGTGACGCCCGAGAGCACGGGATCCGTGTCGCTCGCCAGCCACGAGAGCGCGGCCACCGTGAGGCGCGCGTCGCGCAGCGCGGTTTCGTCTGCCTGCGCCTCGGCGTTCGCCACCAGCGCGCGGTAGACGGCCAGCGCGGCCGGCCACAAGCTGGCTTCGACGTACCAGCTGCCGAGTAGGCGCAGCCGCTCGGGGCGGGGATCGATCGCCACGGCCTCACCCAAATCGAGCACGGCTTCTTTGCGACGGTGAGCGGCGTTGCGCAAGAGCGCGCGGGCGAAGTAGGCGTCGCTGGCGGCGTCGGCCGAGGAGGTGGCGTGCGAGTACAAGAGCTCCGCCTCTTCGCGATCGCCCATGCGCTCGCGCAAGCTGCCCAGGCGCAGCGCCGCGAGGCCGAGCGTCGTGTCGGTGCGCACGGCCTCGTCGTAGCTGGTCAGAGCTTGCGCGATGTCACCGCGTCCCTCTTGCGCCATCCCGCGCTCGAGCGCGCGCTGCGCCAGGTTCCGCACGAAGGACTCGGCGTGGGCGCTTTGGGGCAGCAGGCACACGAGCGTGGCCACGAGCAGCAGCGTGGCGTGCCGCACGCAGCGGGTGTGTCCGAGTTTCCACAAGCCCTGCACGAGCCGTCAGCATAGCAGCAGCACACGGCGCTTGCTGCGCCGGCACGGCCATTGCTGACTGCCGCGCGTGGTAGCTCAAGTGTTTGGGTCACGGCGCCAGCGCCTGCTCGCGGGCTGTTCGGTCGTGGGACTTTTGGTCGCGTGCCTGGGCGGCTCGACCCGACCGGTGCCGGTGCCGGGCGGCACCCTGAGTCTCGGCAGCGAGCGAGCCGATCGCGAGCATCCGTCCGGACCGCTGCAGGTGGCGTTTGCGTCGCCGGAAGGCAGCGTCGGCATCGTGACCGAGGTGAGCGTCGTCTTCGATCGGCCGGTGCGACCGCTGGAGCTCGCGGGTACGGGCCCCGCTGCGTTTCGCATCACCCCCGAGCTGCCCGGCAGCTTCCACTGGGTGGGCTCGCGCGCCGCCGTGTTCACGCCGCAAAAGCGCTTGCCGCTGGGGACGCACTTTGCGGTCGAGGTTCCGGCGGGGTTGGTCGCGCTCGACGGCACCAAGCTCGAGCAGGCTCGGCAAATCGAGTTCGAGACGCGCCGGCCGCGGCTGATCAGCACCGCGCCGGCGGATGGTGAACGCGGCATCGGGCTCGAGCCGGTACTGCGCGTGGAGCTCGACCAGCCCGTGACTCCCGAGGCGCTGCGGGCGGCCACCCAACTGCAGATGCAGACGCCGCGCGGCACGAGCGCGGTACCGTTCGAAGTCGCGCGCGATCCGAAACAGGCGCGCGTGCTCTTGCTCCGGCTCAAGCGGCCGCTCACGCCGAACGGCGCTGTGACGCTGCGGCTTGCGGCCTCGCTACGGGGCAGTGAGGGGCCGCTCGAGTCGGGCGAAGAGCGCAGCGTGACGTTTCACACGTACGAGCCGCTCGCGCTCACGGAAGTGGCGTGTGCACGCCCGCGAGACGGTGGCCCGTGCGAGGCCGACTCTTCGGTTTCCCTGGTTTTCAACAACTCGGTCCAGCCACGCAGCCTGCTGGGTAAGCTGCACGTCACGCCCGACGTCGGGCTGAAGCTCACGGCCGCCGACCTGGAAGGGGCCGCCACGACGTACCTGCCGCTGCCGGGGCGCTACGCCGCCGGCCAGAGCTACCAGCTGCAGCTCGATCCGGGCGTGGTCGACGAGTTCGGGCAAACGCTGGCCAAGCCCGTTACGGTGTCGTTCCGTTTTTCGGATCACCACCCGCGCGTCGACATTGGCGCGGTAGGTCGCAACTTCGGCTCCCAAAAGCTCACGTTGCCGGTTGCGTCGCGCAACGTCGCGGCCTTCGATTTGCTCACCGCCGCGCTCGCGCCCCACGACTTGCTCGACTGGCAAGAAGCGCGTCGCTCGGGCTCGAAGAACGCGAAGGAGCTCGACTGGCTGGCGGCTTTCAAAGGCAAGAAGGTGCGGCACATTGCGCCGCACGCCGCCAAAAACCAGATCGAGCGCACCTTGCTCGACCCCGCGCAGCTGCTGCCCGGCGGGCGCGGCGCGCTGGCCATCGGAGCTCGTTACGAGGCCGACTCCGATGATTGGGAGGCACCCGCCAACCTGAAGGTCGTCAATCTCTCGGAGCTCGCGCTCAGCGCCAAGCTCTCGCGCTTCGGCTCGCAAGCGTGGGTTACGGAGCGCGGCAGCAACGCGCCCGTGGCAGGCGCCGAGATCGTGCTGGCGGTTCCGGGGCGCCCCGACCACGTGTACACGACGCGCTCGGACGGACTGGCGGAAATCCCAGCGGCCGACTTCGCGCCCAACCTCGAAAGCGATAGCCCCGAAGCGCACGCGATTTTGCTGGCCCGCCGCGGGCAAGACAGCGTGTTCGCGCCCGTTTCCGAGTACCTCGAAGGTTGGCGTCTGGACGTGCCGACCGACTTTACCGGCACGCTGCGGCCTTACGGCGTGCTGTTCACGGATCGCGGCATTTATCGGCCCGGCGACGAGCTCTGGCTGAAGGGCGTGGTGCGCCAGCCGACCGCGACCGGCAACGCGCTACCCGGCGAGAAGCCCGTCACAGTTTCGCTCCGCTCGCCGAGCGGCGACGAGCTGGATAGCGCGCCGGCGATGCTGACGGCCTATGGGACGTTGTCGTGCAAGCTGCGGGTGCCGGCGGGCGCCGAGCTCGGCAGCTACTACGCGAGCGTCTCGGGCTTGGGTGACGAGCGCTTTCTGGAGCAATCGCTGGAGGTGGCCGAGTACCGCCCCGTCGAGCTGCGCGTCAATGCCGGCGCCGATCACGGCAGCTACGTGCGCGGCGATACCGCCAAGCTCGAGGTGCGGGCAGATTACCTGTTCGGCGCCGCCGCCGCCGGCCTGACGACGACGCTCGCGGTTTCACGCGGGCCGACCTGGTTCGAGGTGCCGGGCGCCGGCGACTTCACGACGAATGCAGCCAGCTACTACGACGCGCTGCCGGAAACGTCGCCCGCCGGCGAGCTGCGGCGCGAAGAGCGCAAGCTCGACGAGCAGGGCCGCGTGAGCTGGAGCGAGAAGCTGGACTTGCCGGGACAGCGCGGCACGGAGCTGCTGCGCGTCGACACCGAGGTAACGGACGTGTCCCGGCGCAGCGTCGCCACTTCGACGAGCGCGCTCGTGCATCCGGCGGCGTTTTATGTGGGGCTCAAGCTGGATCGCGAGGGCTTCGTCGAGGCGCCGGGCAGCTTGAAGCCGCAGGTGCTGGCGTTCGAGCCGGGCGGGCGCCGGCTCGGCGGCAAGCGGGTGGGACTCGAGCTGATCGAGCGGCGTTATACCTTTGCGCGCGAAGCTTCGGGCGGAGACTACCGTGGCGTGAGCAGGGTGGTCGATCGTTCGCTGGGGCGCTGCGAGGTGACGACCGGCGCGGAACCGACGTCGTGCTCGCTCAGCGTGCCTGCTGCGGGTTACTACGTGGTGCTGGCACGCGCCAAAGACGAGCGCGGCAACACCGGCGAGGCGGCGCTCTCGGTGTACGCTTCGGGCCCGGGTGAGCCCACCTGGCAAGACAGCGAGCGCCGTAGCGTCGAATTGGTGCTCGACAAGAAGTCGTACGCGGTCGGCGAGCGCGCCCGAGTGCTCGTGAAGTCTCCCTACAAGGAAGCGGAAGCTTGGATCACGGTGGAGCGCTCCGGCATTTACCAGTCGTTTCATCGCGTGCTGCGTGGCACCGCGCCGAGCTTCGAGCTGCCGGTCACGGCCGAGCTCTTGCCCAATGCTTTCGTGGGCGTGCATCTGCTGCCGCGCCGTACCGGCAAGGCGGCGCCGCTCGAGCCGGGCAGCTACCGCAACGGTTACGCCAATCTGTTGGTGAACGGCGAAGCGCGCCGGCTGGGCGTGCGCATTACGCCGGGACGCCGCGACTACCTGCCTGGCGATCCCATCGAGGTGAGCCTGGGCGTGAAAGACGCGCGCGGTTCGGCCGTCGCCAACGCCGAGGTCACGTTGTACGCGGCCGACGAAGGCGTGCTCTCGCTCATCGACTACCACACGCCCGATCCGCTCCAAACCTTCTCGGGAGCGCGCGCGCTCCAGGTCGCGACGCTCGAAAGCCGCGACGCCGAGGGGCGCATCTTGCTCGAGTCGCTGAGCGGACGCGACAAGGGGCGTGATGGCGGCGGCGGCGGCGAGAGCAACATCCGCCGCGATTTCCGGCAGACGGCGTACTTCAACCCCCGCATCATCACCGACGCGCGGGGCGAAGCGAAGGTGACCTTTCAGTTGCCTCAAGCGCTCACCACGTATCGGTTGATGGCCGTGGCGGTCACCAAAGACGATCGTTACGGCTTCGCGCAGGAGCGGGTCACCACCAGCAAGCCGCTGATGGCGCGTCCGGCGCTACCGCGTCTGTTGCGAGCCGGCGACAGCTTCGAAGCCTCCGTGATCGTGAGCAAGAAAGGCCTGCCCGGCGGCAACGTGAAAGTGAGCGCGACCTTCGGCGGGCTCGAGGCCAAGGGGCCGCTCGTGCGCGAGCTCATGGTGCCCGAAAATGGCTCGCTGGAAGCACACTTTGCGGCCAGCGCCCCCCACCCCGGCGACGCGAGCGTGCGCTTCGAGGTGACGGCCGGAACGCAGCGCGACGTGGTCGTGCAAAAGCTCGTGGTGGCAGCCCCGATGGCGCCGGAGGCGGCGGCCGTCTTTGGCGAAACCAGCGGGGCCAGCAGCGAAAAGCTCGGTCTGCTCTCCGGAGCGCGCGACGATACGGGCAAGCTCACCCTGTCGCTGGCGTCTACGGCGCTGGTCGGCATCGAGCAGACGGCGCTCGATTTGATCGAGTACCCGTACCGCTGCACCGAGCAGCTTTCGAGCCGGATCCTGCCGCTGGTGGCGCTGGGCGAGCTCGGCAAAGCGCTCGGCTTCGCGCCACCGGCCGACGCGCGGCGCCGAGCCGAAGCGGCCGTGAGCGAGGTGCTGGCGCGCCAACAGGGCGACGGAGGCTTTGCGATGTGGCCGGAGTCGGCGCGTTCGTCGGATTGGGTTTCTCCATATGCCGCGCTGGCGCTGTCACGTGCGGCGCGCGCCGGCATCGTCGTGCCGAAACCGGCGCTGGAGCGAGCTCGTGAATACCTGCGGGGTGTCGTGGCCAGCTCGTCGTCGCGCCCGCTGGGGTTGCCGGCGGCGGCTCTGGCGCTCGACGTGCTGGGCGAGCTCGGAGCGCCGGACGCCGCTGCGGTGAGCAAGCTGTCCGGACGCGAGAAGGAGCTGCCGCTGTTCGCCAAAGCGCTGTTGCTGCATGCCGCTTTGGCAGCCAAATTAGGCTCGGACGTGCCCGCCGAGCTGACGCGACAGCTGGAAGCAGGCGTGCACGTGAAGGGCGACCAGGCCGTGGTGGTCGACGACGGCGACGGCCGGTACGGCGACTCGCTCGACTCCGAAGCGCGTACGCAGGCGCTCGTCCTGCGAGCGCTCGCGGCGCGCGGCCGGCACCCGCTGCTGGCGCCGCTCGCGCGCGGCCTGCTGGCGGCGCGTCGCGAAGGTAAGCTGCGCACCACCCAAGAAGGCGCCTGGGCCTTGCTGGCGCTCGACGACTACCGCCGTGTGGCGGAGCCGGAAGCCCCGGCGTTCGATGCCAGCGTGATGCTGGGCGACGAAAAGCTCGCTGCGGCGAGCTTCCACCAAGCGCGCCCGCTATCGAAGAGCGTCGAGCTGCCGCTCGACAAGCTGCTGGCGCGCGGCGGCGCGGACCTGGTGTTCGAGAAGCACGGCGCCGGCAAGCTCTTTTACTCCGCGCGGCTCGAGTACGTGCGCCGCGAGCTGCCGCAACAGCCGCTCGATGCCGGGTTCTTCGTCGAGAAGAGCCTGCACACCGTCAGTGCGGACCCGGCGCACCGCATCGCTTCCGCGCCGGGAGTGGCGCGCGAGGTTGCCGCGGGCGATCTGGTGCTGGTCGACTTGACGGTGGTGACGCCCGCTTTGCGGCGTTTCGTGGTGCTCGACGATGCGCTGCCCGCGGGGCTCGAAGCCATCGACCCGCGCCTTTCCACCACGGCGGATTGGCTCAAAAGTGCAAGCTCTGACGCGGGCGAGGCGAGCTGCGAAGCGTGTGACGACGGCGAAGCGCCCGCCTTCCGTGCTGCGTACGATCGCAGCGAGGTGCGAGACGATCGCATGTTGTTCTTCGCCGACGAGCTGGAGCCGGGCCTTTACCACTATCGCTACCTGGCGCGCGCCACGACGCGCGGGCGCTTCGTGTTGCCGCCGACGCGCGTCCTGGAAATGTACGAGCCAGAAGTGTTCGGGCGTACGGGCGCCGCTGAGGTGGTGGTGCGATGACCCACGCGACGGTTAGGCGAACGCTTTCGCGCGCTCGCTGGCTACTGCTGGCGCTGGTGTCGGTGTTGCTCTTGCCCTGGGCAGGGTTGGCGCTTTCTGCCGCGCTGCAGCCGTTGCCCGCAGCGCTCGCAACGCCGGTGCGCAGCAATGTGCTCGTGGTGGATCGCGATGGGCAGCTGCTGCACGAGGTCACGCTGGCCGGCACTTCTGCGGTCGCCAATCCGGTGAGCCTCGCGGAGCTGTCACCGTGGGTCGTACCGGCGCTGGTGGCGGCCGAAGACGCGCGTTTCTTCGAGCATCCGGGGGTCGACCCCCTGGCCGTGACGCGCGCGTTCGGTCAACTCGTGTGGCAACGGCAGGTGGTCAGCGGCGGCAGCACGCTCACGCAGCAACTGGCGCGGACGCTCGTACCGCGACGCCGCAGCTTGCTCGGCAAGTTGAACGAGATGGCGCTGGCGCTGCGCATCGAGGCGTCGTTTTCCAAGCAGCGAATCCTGGAAGAGTACCTGAGCCGCGTGGAGTTCGGGCCCAACTTGCGGGGCATCGACGCGGCCAGCCGCCACTACTTTGCCAAGTCGGCGGCTCAGCTCGATCTGGCAGAGGCAGCGGCGCTGGTTTCGTTGCCGCGCGGCCCGGCCCTCTACGACCCACGGCGGCGCCCGCAACTGCTCGAGCGCCGGCGGCTGCGCGTGCTGGGCCGCATGGCGGCGCTCGGCCTGGCCCCGCCCGGGGCGCTGGCGCGCGCCGAGCTGACTCCGATTCGCATCGCGCAGCTGCCCAAAGCCTGGGGAGCCGAGCACCTGAGCTTCGAGCTGGCCGAGCGCCTTGCCACGACTGACGCCCCCAAGACGCGGCTCTTGCGCACCACCTTGAGCGCCGAGCTGCAGCGCAGCGCCGAACGCATCGCCGATGCCGCACTACCGAGCTTGGCCGAGCACGGTGGCAGCGCCATCGCGCTGCTCGTAGTCGACAACGAAAGCGCTGACGTGCTCGCTTACGTTGGCTCAGCGGACTACTTCGACGTCCGCAAGCACGGCGCCAACGACGGCGTGAGCGCGCGGCGCCAACCCGGCTCGGCGCTGAAGCCTTTCGTGTACGCAGCGGCCATGCAGGAGCTGGGTTACGGCGCCGCCACGCTGCTGCCCGACGTGCCCAGAGACTTCTTGGTGCCGGGCGGCCGGTTCGCGCCGCGCGATTACGACCAGCGCTTTCGTGGCCCGGTGCTGCTGCGCCAAGCCCTGGGTAGCTCGTTGAACATGCCAGCGCTGGAGGTGGCGGCGCGCGTCGGTCCGCCGCGCGTGCTGGAAATGCTGCATCGCTTTGGCTTCGCGTCGCTCGACCGCTCCGCCGAGCACTACGGTGTCGGGCTCGCGCTCGGCGACGGTGAGGTCACGCTGCTCGAGCTGGTGACGGCGTACGCGGCGCTGGCGCGCGGTGGTGAGCTGTTGCCGTCGCGGCTGGTGCTCGCGGAGCAGGCAGCGGCATCGCCTGAGCCCGCCCGCCGCGTACTGCGCCCGGAAATCGCCGCGCTCTTGAGCGACGTGCTGGCGGACGACGGCGCGCGCGCCGCCGGTTTTGGGCGCGATTCAGTGCTCAATCTGCCGTTTCCGGTTGCGGCCAAGACGGGTACCTCAAAGGGCTATCGTGACAACTGGGCCGTCGGTTACACGCGCGAGGTGACGGTGGGAGTATGGGTCGGCAACTTCGACGGGACTCCGCTGCGCGACGCCAGCGGCATCACCGCCGCCGGGCCTGCCTTTCACGACTTGATGCTGGCCGCGATGCGTGGGCGCGAGCCGAAGCCACTGTTCGATGCTTCGCTCTTGAGTGTGCTCGAGGTTTGCACGTTGAGCGGCAAGCGCCCTGGCGCCGCTTGTGAGCACGTGCGGCGCGAGCGCTTCGTGCGGGGCAGCGAGCCCGCCGAAGCTTGCGACATGCACGCGCTGGCCCAAGTCGACGCGCAGGGGCGGGAAGTAGCGGCGCGCTGCGGTGTCGGCACGCGCATCTTGGAGCGCTACCCGGACACGCTCCGCACCTGGGCGGAAGCTGCCGGGCGCCCGCTCGCGGGACGCGCGGTTTCGGCAACCTGCCCGCCCGAACGGGATAGGTCGGCTCCGCGCGTCACTTTCCCGCGCGACGGCCAGGTATTCGTGCTGGACCCGGACGGGCCCGAGCGCCAAGAGATCGCGCTCGGCGCGAGCAGCAGCGCGGCGCAGCTGCGTTTCATCGTCGACGGCCGGCCGGGGCCGCAGCGCCCGGCGCCGTTCCAGCAGACGTTGCGCCTCACGCCCGGCTCGCACAGCGTGGTCGTCGAAGCCGAGGGCCGGCTCAGCCCGCCGCTGCGCTTCGAAGTCAGCGCCGCCGTACCGGGCCCTTAGTGGCCCACACCGAGGCGGCTGCGTGCGTCCGCATAAGCCTCCGACACGCTGAACACCGCCAGGTCGCGCGCTTCGGGGTTTCTGATCACCCATTTCACGCGCTCGGGGCCCGGCGGCGGCCCTGCCAGCTGGCCCGCCGCCAGCGCGAGGCCGCGCAGCGCCGCGTTGGGTGAGCCGACCGCGAGCAACCCGCAGCGATCACCCCATTGCAGCAGCGCCGTGCCGAGCTGGCTCACGCGCGTGCCCAGGCTGCCGATGACCTCGAGCGCCAGCACCGGCACGTCGTCGTCGAGCCGCGTACGCATGGCTTGTCGAAGCTTGGCCTGAGCCTCGCTCAGCTTTTTTGCGTCCACACCTTGCGGCGTCCAATTGGCGGCGAAGAGCGAGAGGAACGCGCTCACCACCGCCGGAAGCTCGATCGGTGGGATGCGCGACAGCGCGGCGGCGCGCCCTTGCAAGATCTTCAAGCTGCGCATGAGCAAGAAGAAGCGGGCCGCGTCGTCGCTGTGGTCGAGCAGGGTCTGCCCGAACACGATGATGGGCGGGTTCGCGCTGACCGGCATGCACACCGGGCCGAGCGCGGGAGATGCAAACACTTCGAGCCCTCGCAGCCCGAACGATTGCGCGACATTCTGCACGAACGCCACGAACGGCTGCGCGCCCGCCGGTAGCGGAGCGGCCTTGATGGCGCGCAGATCTACGGCGTACGCGGCGTCCAGCAGATCGCCCGCTTTCTTGAGCAGGGCGCGCAGGGCGGGCGTGATCAGATCGGGAGCGAGCTGATCGTCCAAGCGCGCGTCGCCTGCGGCCTGGCCCGTTGCGGCCACCGGCATGTCCTCACCGGTGAGCGACATCAGCGTGGCCGTGGCCAGCGAAGCGGCGTCGCTTGCGCCGCGCAGCTCGGCCACGGCGGCCAGCATCTCGAACAGGGCAGGGTCGAAGCGGCCGGTGGCGAGCGCGCGGCGCGCATCCGTCGCGGCCCGGTCGAGCAGCACGGTGGCAGCGCGCTGCTCGCCCGCGCGTTGGTGCATCTCGACCAGCGCGCGTAGCACCGTGTGGTCGAGCGGCGCCTCTTTGCGGGCCTTGTCGAGCAGCGCCTCGGCCTTCTTGCGGTCACCCGCGAGCTGCTCGATGACCAGCGCCAGGCCGAGCGTGCGGCTGCGCTTCGCTTCGGGTGTGGTGGCGCGGCCCAAAAATTCGGTCTGCAGCTCGACGGCCTTGTCGGCCATGCCGCGCCGACCCAGCACCTGCACGAGACGCGACATCGCGTCGGCGTCCTCTGCGTCGCGCTTCAAGACCTCGCGGTAGGCGAGCTCGGCGCGCTCGGGATTCGGCAGCGAGGTGTCGTACAGCTCGCCCAGCTTCCGGTAGATTTGCGCCTGACGCGCCGGCTCCGGCAAATGCCGGACGAGGCGAATGTAGGCCTGTTCGGCGGCGTTCCAGTCGCCTTCTTCGCTGCACAGCTCGGCGAACGCCGAGAGCGCTTCGACATGGTCGGGGTTGGCGTCCAGCGCGGCAGCGAGGGCCGCCTTGGCCTGAGCGCGCTCACCGACGTCGGCCAGCGCGCGCCCGCGCGTGACCTCGAGCGCGACGCGCTCTTCGGGATCGGTGGTGTGCGACAGGCGGCGCTCGAGCAGAGCGGCCAGCTTCTCGCGATCGCCGCCGGAGACGTACAGCGCCTGCAGTCGCACGACGGCGTCTTCGTTCGTGATGTCCAGCGCGACAGCGTTCTCGAGCGCGCTACGCCCGCGCTCGGTATCGTTGCCCTTGTCGAGCCAGAGCACGCCGGCCTGGTGCCAGGCGTTGACCTTGTGCGCGTCGAGCAGGCTGGCTTCGGCCAACGCCTCGAGCGCTCGCGCGGAAGCGCGGAAGTCGCCGCGCGCCTCCAGCACTTCAGCCAGCGTCGTGAGCACGACCTGGTGGTCAGGCACCAGCGCCAGCGCGCGCTCCAGCATCAACTGTGCCTGATCGAGCTGACCCAGCCGCGTTGCGGCCTCGGCGCTGCGCAGCAGCAGCGTGGCTTTGTCGACGGGGCGCTCGACCCGCTCTTGCAGCTTTTGCGTTACGGCCAGCGTGGTGGCCGAGTCGTCGGCGGCGCGGGCTTGCGCTTCCAGCATGCGCAGCGCCCACAGCCGCGGCGGCTCTTGCGTGAGCGCGCCGCTGACCAGCTCGCGCACGCTCGGCCAGGCGCCGTTACGAATGCGAATGCGTGCAGCCAGGCGAGCGTGCGCGTCGGCTTCGCCGCCGCTGGTGAGCGTGGCCAGGCGCGCCGCGATCGGCTCCAGCTCCTCCAGCCGGTTGGCACCGATGTAGTGGTGCTCCACGCGCCTGAGCGCGGGCAGGTAGTCGGGCGCGCGCTCCAAGATCGCCGTCTGCCAGAGTAGCGCGCTCGAGGCGTCGCCGCGGGCGCGGTCGAGCTTGGAGAGCCGTTCGTACAGCTCGCTCAGCTCGGCTGGGTCTTCGGTGGCTCGCGCCAAGGAGAGCAGCGCTTCGGAGACGCGCGCGGCTGCGCCCGTGCCGGTCGCGCTTTCGTCGGCCAGTACGCGCGTGAGCTCGCTGCCGCCGAGCTGCACGGCGGCTTGCGCGGCTCGCCCGGTGGCTTCTACGTTGCCCGCACGGCGATGCTCGAGCGCCGCTTGAGCGTACAGCTCGCGCTTGGTGTCGTCGCCGGATTGCTCTGCCACCTGCTCGCGCCACGCGGCGCGATCATCGTCGCTGCTGCCGGCGATGCGCTCGTGCAGCTCGCGCAAGGCGATGTCGTTGGGGCGCGCCGCGAGCGCGTCGTTCAGCAGGCTGGCAGCCAGCGCCAGATCGTTCTCGGCGACCAGCAGGGCCTCGCGCACGAGGTCGAGCGCGGTTTCGAGCGGATCCTGGCTCTCGGCGCGGCGGGCGCGTAGCCAGCTCAGCAGCTGCTCGGCGTCACCGCGCGCGCGAGCCTGTTGCTCGCCCAGCCGATGTACCAGCGAGAGCGACGGCAGCACGCCCGAAGCCTTGCGCAAGAGCTCTTCGTAGCGCTCGGCGTCTTCTGGGCCGAGCCTGAGCGCGGCTTCCAGCAGGTAGAGCGCGGATTGCACCGGGTCGCCTCCGGCTTCGGCGGCTGCGGTGAGCAGCCGCAGCATGCCGTCGCGGTCCGCCCCGCTCAGCAGTGCGCGCAGTGCCAGGGGTGAGCGCGGATCGGCCTCGAGCGCGGCGCCATAGCGGGCCCGGGCGAGCTCGCCGTTGCCGGACAGCTCTTCGACGAGCGCGCTGGCCAGGTTCTCGTCGCGGGCCTGCTCACCGCCGGCTAGCAGCGCGATGCCGCGCAGGAGCGCTGCGGCTTGTTTGTCGCTCTGTGCGAAGCGGAGTCCGAACGCGCCGCCCAGCGGATGCTCGGGGTTGTCGGCGACGAAGCGCTCGGTGGGAGCACGCAGGTGGGGCGTGGTGGCGGCGGGCTCGCTGCCGGTCGCGGGCGCCAAGCTCAAGCCCAACAGCTGCGCCGAGCGCGCGCTGGCGCTGCCTGCGAGCAGCTCGCCCTGCTGGGCGGTCGAAACCGCCGAATGCACGGCGGCGGCGAGCGGGCGCTGCGCTTCGGTTTGAGAAAGCTCGAGCGCGAGCGGCCCCAGTGTTTCGATGCCTTCGCCGCTCAAGGCGCCCAGCACGGCGCGATCGAGCGCGCGGAAGGCTTCGGTCTCGCCTTCGCTGGCGCTGGCGATGCCTTGCTTCGAGCCTTGCTCGAGCGAACGTGCTGCCAGCGTTCGGCGGGCCAGCGCGTCCGCTCCGCCGCCGAGCAGGCGCTCGAGCCAGCCGATGGCGTCGGGGCGCGTCTTTTGCTCGTGCGCTGCGAGTGACGCTGCGAGCCAGAGCGCGGCTGGACCGATGCCGTCAATCTCGGCCAGGCGCGCCACCGAAGCAGCGCTCTGACCGCGCTCACCGAGTGCAAAGGATTTGCGAGCCTGCTCCAGCGCCAGGCTCGGGCTCACGGTGCTGCTCGGCGCTCCGGCGGGGCCTGCCGGAGCCGGCGCGCCGCGCAGGCGCGAGCTCTCTTCGGTCGCTTGCACCAGCTCGGCGAGCGCCACCGATTCCGGCCAGCGCATGCGGGCAGGGCCGGTGCCTTTGCTCAGCAAGTCGACCAGCTTGGACAGGTGCGCGCGCGGGTCGTCCACGTTGGCGCGCACGGCGAGCTCGAGCTTCTTCTTGCCGGTGGCGTCGTCTTTCAGCGCCAGGCGGTGCACCTCGGCGTTGAGGTACGCGGCGTGAACGCGCGCTTCCGGCGTTGGTGCGCCGCGCGTCTCCAAGTCCAGCGCCGTGACCACGGCTTTCCAGTCTTGCTCGGCCGCGGCCAGCGCCCGCAGCTGGCGACCGACGAGCGGCAGCGCACGCGCCAGGGAGCTGGCTTCGGTCGCGACTTCGCGCGCGCGCGCCGTATCACCGACGAGCGCCCAAATCTCGCTCGCCACGAGCAGGGTTCGCGCCTTGGCGATCGGATCGCTGGCTGCGTGCGCCTCGCTCTCGAGCCACTCGGCGCGCTCGGTCCAGCGATCGGCGTCGAGCGCCAGGTGCGACGCGGCCGGACGCTCGTCAGGCCACAGCGATTGTGGCGAGCGATTGTCGGGCGGCGGTGGCACGTGCGAAAGCGGCGCGCTGGGCCGGCGCTCTTCTTCTTCGGCGGCGGCCAGCGCCTCGAGCTCGGCCTCGCTCAGCTCGCCGTCGCCGATCTCGGCGGCGCCTGGAGCCGGAGGGCCCGGCGCATAGGTCTGGCTCGGCAGCTCTGCCACGTCGAGCAGCTCTTCGATGCCTTCTTGGGGCTCTTCGAAGCTGAGCTCGCTCAGGCTGTGGATGGCGGTGGCGCTCGACGAGCTCGGCAGGCTGTCGTCGTCGAGCGAGAGCTCCTCGAGCGGCGCGGCGCTGGTCTGGATGTGCGCTTCTTGGACGCCAGCGGGCGGGCGCGCGGTTTGCATCACGCTCGGCGGTGACTCTTGCGCCGAACGCTCGATCAAGCCGTCGATGTCGTGCAGCGTCGGCATGCCGTGCACGCGCGTGACCTCGTCGTCTTCGGCAAATGTCGGCAGCTCGCGCGACGGCTGCTGCGCGGGCACGGGGCGCGGCGGCGTCGGCGCGCGCGAGGCGGGGCGGGGCACGGACGACACGCCCGAGCTCGGTCGCGGCACCGACGACGTGCCCGCCCCTGGGCGCGGGATCCCAGCCGGCTTCGGCGCCGTGAAGGCGGGCGGCGGCGGGAGCACCGGGATTTCGGGCGTAGCGCTGCTGGCGGGGCGCGGCGGCGGCAGCACCTCGGCCGCCGGCTTGATGGTCTCGCTGGCGGGCTTCTTTTCGAGGCCCATCTTGGTCGCGAGCGCCTGCAGCTCGAGCCCCGTGGCGGCTTCGATGTTGCCGACCCAGGTTGGCTCGTCGTCGGGGAATTCGCGCGACGCGGGCGCGTGTAGCATGGGCCCTTCCGAGGGCGGGGGCGCGTCGCTCGGCGCGCCGGGGCGCGCGCTCTTCGGCTTGGGCGCTGGTGGAATGTCCGACAGCAGCGAGTCGAGCAGCGCGTCGGCTTCGAAGTCCAGGTCGTCGCCCAGCTCCTTGCCGATGCTGCCTGCGCTACCGCTGCGGCCTGCACCGCGCGAGCGCTTGTCGCCGTCTTCCGTCCCGCTCATCGCACTCCCATCCCGAGCTGCTCGCGCAGATCCAAGTAGCTTGGCGAGAGCACGAACGACAACAAGCGCTCCGCTCGCGCTCGTTCCTCGCGGCCTTCGCCGATGGGCGCGCGCGAGCGTCCACCGAGCACCCACGACACGTCACCGGCGGCGATCGCGGCCATGCGATCCAGGCTGGACGTCGCCGCGCGCACCCAGCCGAGCAGGTCGGGCGACTCTTGCTCCACGGCACGCGCGAGCTCTGGCAGCATCTTGCGCACCTTGCGCGCCGCCCAGCTGCCCGCCTCTTTGGCGATCAGACGCTGAAATTCGCCTAGCATGGCGAAGGCGGGCGCGGGCAGCTCCACCTCGCCGACGCGACAAACCGCCACGATGATGGCCGCCACGTCGTCGGGCTCGCGATGGCCCAGGGCGGTGGTGCCGCGACGCAGCGCGTACAGCTCGCGGGCCACCGCCTGGCGATGAATCGGAGACAGCGGCGCGGTGACGCCGCTGCCCACGACCACCGTCGGAGTCTCGAGCGCCAGCGCGCGCACGGCGCCTGCATCGGCGCCGCCCACGTACAGCTCGAACTCACCGATGCCGAGCGCGCCCGCCCAAGCCGCGATCTCGCTGCGGATGGGCAAGCCCGCGCGCGGATCGATGCGCTCCTTTTTGCCGACACCGAGGGCTTGCAGGTTGGGACCGAGTGCTTCGGTGATGATCGGCGCCATCACGCGCATCAGCTCCGGCAGGGCGCCGCGATCATCTGGATCGGCCAGGTTGGGCAGCGCGGCGTCGTCGATCGCCATCTTGGGCAAGTTGGAGACGCGGCGATCCAGTGAGGCGAGCTCCTTGTCGATCTCGCTGCTGCCACGGCCGATCGCCGAGAGGACCCCCAGCGTGGCCTGGCGCTGCGGCATGTTGCCCAAGTAGTGCGCGACCTTGGCCAGCCACATCACGCGGTCCGCATCGAGCGGGTTGTCGGTCAGTCGCTGCACGAGCGTGACCTGCGCGCGAGCCAGCAGGGGCCGGGCGCGCGTCTCGGGGATGGCGCCGGTGAGCAGCAGATCGATCGCTTCGCCGTCGTCCGGCGCTTCAGCGAGTAGCTTTTCTACCGCTGCCTGGGCGTTTTGTGGGCGCCGGAGCTTGTCGCGGTAAATGGCCAGGGCGAGCCGCGCCGCCTGCATGCGGCCGTCGCGGTTGTCGCGCTCGTTCATGAGCAGCTCGAGCACCCTCACGGCTTCTTCGAAGGCGCCGGCTTTGGTGGCGACCTTCGCCAGACGCTCGCGCACCGGCAACGTGGAGAGCTTGGCGGCGTGCAGCGCCAGGAGCACTTTGAGCGCCCGCTCGGGGGAGCCCAGCTTGTTCTCGAACAAATCGACGGCTGCCACGCCGCTCATCAAGCGCTGCTGCGTCGGAGCCTGCGGGTGTGCAGCCAGCTCGGCCAGGTGGGTCGCGGCTTCTTCGAACTTGCCGACCGTGATGAAGATCTCGCCCGAGAGCGCCAGCGCGCCGACGTGATCCGGCTCGAGCATGCGCACGTTTTCGAGCGCCGCCAGTGCGCCCTCGCGATCACCTTTGCCGCGCAGCACCCGCGCGCGCTCCCAGAACAGCTTGGCGATCTCGTCCGGGTCTTCGGCCACTGCCAGACGCTTCGTGATGAGGTCGAGCAGACGGTCGTCGTCTTTGCGCTGGCGCACGATGCGGAACAGCCGATCGAAGGCTTCGGCCTGCTTGATGTCGCGCTCCACCGCGCGTGACAACGCGAACTCGCCGCGCGAGGGATCGTTCAGCTCGTCGAGCAAAATGCTGGCCGTTTGTGCCCAGAGGCGCCCGCCCGAAGCGGAATCGCTCACGGCATCGCCCAGGGCGGCGCAGGCTTCCGCCAGGGTGCTGCGATCGCCCGCGGCCTCGGCGGCGGCGCGCAGACCTTCCCAGCCGGCGAGATCTTCGGGGTGCGCGTCGACCACGCGCCGGAACGAAGCCAGCGCGGAGCTGACGTCGCCGTAGGCGAGTTGGTTCATGCCCGCCAGCGCGGTGGCGAGCGGCGTGCTTTCGGCGCCTAGCAGCTCACCCACGTCCAGCAAGCCCGCGGCGCGGCGGCGCGGATCGCAGCCAGGACCGGCCAGCTCCAAGTTGGCGAGACGCACGGCTGGGTCCGGCGATTCGACAGGCGGCTCGAGCTCCATGCCGGCAAGCCAGCTCACCAGCTCCGCTCCTGCCGCGAGCGCTGCTCCGCTCGGCCCGGTAACGCGGCTCGCGAGCGTGCGGCGCGCCTGCACTTCGGCGCTCAGGTCACCGGCAGCGGTGGCAGCCGCCAGCCACTCCAGCGCCGCCGTGGGGGCGCCGTCGGCGCTGGCCCAGGCCGCAGCGGCGTCGAGAAGCTCGCTCGAGCCAAGCGCCTTTTCGGCCCCGAGCGAGAGCACGAACAGCGCGGCGCCGCAGGCGGCGGCAGCGGCCGTGCTGCGCTTGGACAGCTCTTTGAGCGCCTCGCGGCGTCGTTCGAGATCGCGCGCGGAGCTGCCCCACAAGGCGCGGCCGAGCGACAGCGCCGTTGCGACTTCGTCGGGTGCGCTCTCGTCGTCCACGGTATCGAGCGCGTCTGCGGCGGCAGCGGCGTTGCCGTCTTTGCCCGACTCCAAACCGAAGCGCTCGAGGACCGCGATGGCGCGCTCTTGAGGTTCAGCGGCGTCGAGCACCTGGCGTCGCGCTGCCAGATCGTCTGGCGCCGTGGCGCGCCGCGCCAGCCGCGTAACGAGCCCGCCCGCGGCCTCGCTACGTCGCTCCGCCTGCTCGAAGCTGGCGAGCGCTGCCTTGCGATCACCGGAACGGAAGCGCAAAAAGCCGGCTTCGAGCCACAGCGCGGCTGCCAGCTCGTCTTCGCCATCCGTCAGGGCGCCGGCGCTCGCCTCGAGCACCGCGCAGGCGCCCGCCACGTCGCCGCCATCGCGCCGCTCCTTCGCAAGCGCGCGCGCTACCACCAAATCGGTGGCGTCCGCCTCGTGCAGCGCGACGAGCCGACTCAGGTAACCGGGCGCATCGCCCACGCTGCGCAGCAGCGCGGCTGCGACCGTGGCCAGCGCTCGAGCGCGCGGCTCGCTGGACTTGCGCACGACCTCGGCAAGCTGATCGAGCTGGGCGACCGCTTCGCTAAGCTGGCTGCGCTCGTCCGTCGCTTCCGCGCCGGGGATGAGCGGTGCCACGCAGCTCGTGAGCACGCTGCTGAGCCACGTGCCTTCCGGCAGCTTGCCCAAGCTTTGGAATGCGGCCAGGGCGCCGGTGCGATCGCCACGCAGCGCGCGCGCGCGCCCCAGCTCGAGCCACAGCTCCACCGGCTCGCCCTCGCTCGCGCCTTGAGCCATTAGCCGCCGGGTGGCCTCTTCGTACCAGGCGCTGTCGCCGGTCAAAGCCGCCAGCAGGCGCGCCAAGCGGCCAACCAGCGCCGGCGTGGCTCCGGACAAGCCCGCCTGGGACAACGCCAGCTTGGCGCCTTGCGCGTCGCCGACCGAGCGCGCGAACACTTCGGCGCTCATTAGGTAGTAGCGCGCCTTCGCGTCGTCCGTGGGCAGGTGCTCGGCGGTGCTTTCGAGCGCGGCCGCGAGCGCTTGCGGATCGCCACCGCCGCCCAAAATGTCGAGATAGAGCGCGCGAGCGGGGATGCTGGCGGGGTCGGCAGTGAGCGCTTGCTCGATGGCCGCGCGTGCGCCCGCGGCGTCGCCCTCTGCTGCGGCGGCTTCCGCGACGCGCAGCGACAGCGCGGCCGCGAGCTCGCCCTTCACGCCCCGCGCGAGCTCCGCCTTGGCCAGGCGCGCAGCTGCGGCGGTGTCGCCGGCGACCTCGGCGCTGTGCATGCGGGCTCGGACGAGCAGCGGCTCGCTCGGCAAAAGCTCGAGCGCCTGATCCAACAGGGCGGTGGCGCCGGCCCCATCACCGCGGGCGCGCTTGCGATCGGCCGCCAAGAGCCAGGCGTAGGCAGCCTGGGCGGGGCTCCGCTTATAGCGAGGCACTCCGACCTTGTCGGCGCCTTCCGGGCTCGTCAGCGAGAGCGCGATGGTGTCCGCCAGGGCCTCGAGCGCGCGCTCCTCGACGTCGGGGGCGCCATTGGTTTTGGCAAATTGCGCCAGCGCCTCCAGCGCCTCGAACGTGGCTTTGCCGCCCAGACCGACGGCTTCTTCCAACGCCTGGCGTGCGGTGACGGATTCGCCTCCTGCAGAGCGAAGGTCACCGAGGTCGATCAGCAGCAGCTGCTTCCACAGCGTGTCGCGGGCCAGCCGCGCCCGGGCGCCGAGGGCGCGATCGCGGAGCTCCGCGTCGGACGTCTTGCCTGCCGAGAGCTCGAGCGCCAGCCACAGCGCCGCGTCGTCCGGTGATTCGTCGGCGGCGCCTTCGAGCAACATGCGCGCGGTGCCGTCGTCCCCCTCGTGATCGCTGGCAAAGGCGGCCTGATCGAGCAGCGCTCGGGCGCGCTCTTCGGGCGTTTCTGCCACACGCACCAGGCGCTCCAGCAGCTTGCCGAGGTTCTTGTACGACTGCCGCCGCTCGATGATGGCGATCAGCCGTTCGAGCGGCTCGCGGAAGTCGGGGTCGGCGTTGACGGCGCCGAGCTGGTCGCGGGCGCTACCCGCTTCGTCGCCCAGGGCTTCGGACAGGACACCCAGCTCGTGGAGCAAGACGGCCTTGGTGGCCATCGACTCCGTGGCGTCGTGTTCCGCGCGCAGCCGCTGCATGACCGAAGTCACCAGGGCCAAGTCCGACGGCGCGGTGGGCGCCTGAGGAGGCTTGCTCGTGCTCACCATGAATCCCGGGGGATCCTCGGGACTTTAGTCCCGTGAGCTCGACGGTGTCACTCGTTACGACGCACTACCCAATAACCGCGGGGTGTATCGATCGGTTCGGGGTGAACTTTGCCCTTCTCGAGCGTGAAAAGGACGTACTCAATCGGCGGTTCGATGACGCCGCGGGGAATTCGGCCAGCATCCGTGGTGGAACCGTGGTCACCTTTGGCGACGGCCGCGCTGAAGTCCTTCTGCGCCAGCTCGATCGTCTCTAAGGCCTTCTTCTTCGCTTCTTCTTTGCTGCGCGAGTCGGCAGGCGCGCCTTGTGCGCCACGGTACGCAAACACCACGGCCCCGAAGCCGACGCGCGCCGGGGCGCTGGCCGGGAGCTCGGGTACCTTCCCGCCGTCCGGAAAGTTTTCGAAGCCTTCGGTCACGAACGGATCGCCACCGCCCGAGGCCGCCTCGTCCACCGAAGGCGCCTGCGCCGGGGTCGCGCTCGCGCTCGGCGCCGCGCTGCTTGCAACGTGAGCTACCGAGGCGCTGGGCTTCGGGTGCGGCGCCGGCTCAGGCACCCGCTTCGGGCGTCCCAAAACCAGAGCAGCCGCGATCGCCGCGACAAAGAGCAACCCGACAGTGACGCTGGTGGTACGTTGCATAAGTTTCCCGCCGCCGTTACCACGAAATGAGCCGCCACGGGTTTCGTTTTGGGCGAAGGTCCTGCTAGAACAGCGGTTCAGGGTACATGTTCAAAGTCGAGTGCCCGGGCTGCAAAGCTCCCTACCAGGTAGACGAGCGCAGAATCCCGTCGAGCGGGCTCAAGATGCGCTGCCCGAAGTGCGGGACCTCTTTCAAGGTCGACCCACCGTCGGACGCACGGCGGACCGGCCCCAGCCCGGTTTTGGGTGGTGCGCTGGGGTTGGGAGAGTCGGCTCCGCCACCGGCCATCGCACCGCCCGAGGCCCACAAGGGCACCATGCTCGGCGTCGCCCCCGCGCGCTCCGCCGCGATGAAGGGCACCATGCTGGGCGTCGCGCCCGCTGCCGCCGCCGCTACCGCCGCGGCCACTGCGCCGCGTCCCGCCGCTCCCGCCGCTCCGGTAGCGCCCGCTGCTCCGCCTCCTGCTGCCCCCGCCGCTGCGGCCGGAGCCCGTCCGCCCGTTCCCGGTCGCCCGCCGGTTCCGCGCGCCGGCGGCGCCGCACCTGCTGCCCCCTCTCCAGGAGGCGCCGCGGATCTGCCGGCAGTCGCGGCGCGTGCGCCGGCGGGTGGCATCGACTTGCCCTCGGTTTCGGCTCCACGCCCCGCCGTGCCGCGCGCCGGCGCGGCGGCGCCCACCGCGCCCGCGGCCGCCGCGCCCCGCGTGTCTTCTGCGGAGCTCGATCTGGATCTACCTGCTGTCGGTCGCCCGCAAGGCCTCGACTTGCCGTCGCCTCGCGCGGCATCGCCGGCGGCTGCTACACGCACCGCGCCTCTCACTTCGCCGGCTGCGCCGCAATCTGCTTCCTCCGTGCCGTTCACCGCGCCCAGCGGCCTGGAGCTGGACGACTTGCCGATCGTGGGCGGTGCACCCAAAGGGGTCACGGGCCTGCCCGCGACCGCTCCGCAGCGCGGCGGCATCGATTTGCCCTCGGTGTCGCGCAGCCAACCCAATCTACCGGCCATGCCCAGCGTGGGCTTGCCGGCCGCGGCCTCGCGCGCGCCCGCTGCGCGCAGCGCGAGCCCCCTCGGAATCGAGCTGCCGTCGCCGCGGGGTGGCGTCGACTTGCCCAGCCCTGCTGGCGCCGATCTGCCCGGTCTGCTGGACGTCGATCTGCCGCTCAGCGCGGGCGAGCATCCGGGAGCCATCGAGCTGGAGCTGCCGTCGCCAGCTGGCGACTTGCCCGCGCTCGGCGGCAACCTGCCGTCGCTCGGCGGCAACCTGCCGTCGCTCGGCGGCAGCCTGCCGTCGCTCGGCGGCAACTTGCCGTCGCGCAGTCATCAGGGCTTGCCCGCCGTGGGCGGCTCGTTGCCCGCACCGGCCAGCCCGAGCTTGCCGCCTGCGCTCGGTGGTACGTTCCCGTCCGGCTCGAGCGTCTCATCGCCCGGTATGCGCGCGCCCTCGCTCGGTCCGGCACCGGGCGCGCTCGGCGAGATCGACCTGCCCCCCAGCGAGAGCTTGCCCCCGCCCGAGCCGCCGTTTCAGCCGCCGCCCGCGTTTGGCGGCGGCTTCGGCGAGGTCGATCTGCTGGGCGGGATTCCTGCGGCCCGACCCGCCGCGCCCGCGCTGAGCGATCTCGAGGCAGATCCCTTCGGCGAAGCTCCGCTGCCCGGCCCCATGTCGTCGCGCGAGCCGCAAGCTCCCGCGCCCCAGCCGCGCGCCTTTGCCGCTACCGAGGCTGCCGCCGCCGCGTCGGCCTTGCACCGCCAAACCGGCGGCGGCGGTACGGACTACGGCGAAGTGAGTCTCGATGGCGGCGGAGGAGGGGACGCCGAGGTCGCGCTCGACGGACCCCCGCCTGCCGCATCTGCGCCCATCGCCGCTGCGCGCGAAGACGACATGGAATTCGGTGCGGTGCCGCAAGAAGCGCCCACCGGCAGCAGCGCGCAGTCGCTGCGCGTCGGCATGCCCGGTGCCAAGCTCGCCCCGCAAAAGCCCAAGCGCCGGCTCGGGCTCAAGATCCTGGTGGCGACGTTCGTGCTCGGGCTCGGCGGCGCGGCGCTCGCGCTGGTGCCGTCGGTGGGCCCCTTCGGCGCCTTCTTCGTGATGGATCACCTGAATGCCGAGCAGTACCACCAGCTGGTGCTGTCCACGGCCAAGAGCGCCAACGCGGCGCTCGCGCAGGATACGTACCCCGACGCGTCCAAGGCCGCGCAAGTCGTGGCGCTCGCGCAGCAAGGCGCGCGGCGTGCCAAGGGACTTTCGGCGCTGGCCGCGTACGTCGACTTCGTCTCGGAGCTGCGCTTCGGTGCCGACGCGGCCGCGCATGCGCGCGCCTCGGTGCTGCTGAACGAGCTAGCGGAAGAGAGCAATATCGACATGCTGGATTTGGCTCGCGCCGCGCAGGCGGCTGCCGACGGCCAGATCGCTCGCGCCCGCCAGCTGCTCGGCGTGGCGGAGGGTCACGGCAAGTCGGTCGAATCCGTGCTGCTGCGTGCCGAGCTCGAGCTGCGCGCGAAGGACGCCAAGGCGGCACTCGCGGCCTGGGAACAAGCCAAGTCGTATGGCGACACGCCCCGCTTCGAGTACGGCCTGGCCCGCGCGCGCTTCGCAGCCGGCGACAGCAAAGCGGCGCTCAGCGCGGCCGAAGGTGTGCTTGCCAAGCATCCGCGTCACGTCGGTGCGCGCGTGCTCGTGGCGCGCCTTTCTTCGGGCACGCGCGAAAGCGAAACCCGCGCTCTCAGCCTGCTCGAGAGCGTGATCAAAGACGCGAGCATTGCTAGCCCCGACGAGCTGGTGCAAGCCTACACGCTGCTCGGCAACGTGCACCTCGGCCGCTCGCGCATTTCTGCCGCCGAGCAGGCTTATAGCGCGGCGCTCAAGATCAACCCCAAGGCGGGCGCGGCGCTCGTTGGTCTGGGTGACTCGCTGTACCGCGCCGGCCGCTATTCGGAAGCCGAAGCGCGCTTCAAAGCCGGCGCCGAGGCGGACCCGAGCGACGTGATGGCGACCATCGGCGTGGCCAAGAGCAAGCTGTCGCTCGAGCGCGTGCAAGAAGCCAGCGCTCTGCTGAAGAAGCTGCGCGAAGCTAACCCGACGTCAGCGGTGGTGGCCTACTGGTTCGGCCGCGTGCAAGAGGCGCTGGGGGCACGCGACCAGGCGCAGGCCGTCTACCGTGAGGTACTCAAAAACGCGCCGGCCGATCCGGCGTCGGCTGACGTGTACATCGCGCTGGCACTCTTGCTCAACCAGCAAGGCCGGCCCGAAGACGCGCAAAAGACGCTCGATTCCGCCAAAGAGCTGATGCCCAACGTACCCGGTGTGTGGCGCGCGTTGGGCGACGTGGCGCAATCACAAGGTCGCTACAAAGAAGCGCTGGCGCACTTCCAGCGCGCCGCCGCGCTCGACCCGGACGACCTCGGCGCGAAGTTCCGCATCGGCGGTGCGCTGCGCCGCGACGGCCAGTTCGAAGAAGCCAGCAAGGCCTTCGACGCCGTGGCTGCGATCGACAAGGACTACCCCGGTCTCGCGCTGGAGCGTGGCCTCCTCTACGAGGCTTCCGGTCACACCGAAGAAGCGCTGAAGCAGTACGAAGACGCGCTGGCCAAGGCGCCGAACGATCCAGACCTGATGCTGCGTGTCGGTTGTGGCAAGGTCGCCGCCGGCCGCGCCGAGCAGGCGGAAGAGCTACTGCGCAAGGTGTTGAGCCAGCGCCCGAGCTCGGCCGAAACGCATCATTGCTTGGGCCGGGCGCTGCTGGTGCAGGGCACGCGGCTGGCGGACGCGCTGCGCATGCTCGAGCGCGCCGTGGAGCTCGACCCCAACCGCGCCGAGTACTTCCTGTACGTCGGCTGGGCCGCCAACGAAGCCGGCAACGTGCCCAAAGCCGAAAAGGCCCTGGCCGAAGCGCTGCGCCTCGATCAAGGCCTGGCGGATGCGTACTGGCAGCGCGGCGTGCTGCGCCAACGCCAGGGCGCGGTGCGCGACGCCATCACCGATCTCACCAAAGCGCTGGCGCTCCGCCCGAGCCGCCACGACGCGCACGCCGCCTTGGCCGATGCGTACTACGACTTGGGGCGCGAAGCCGATGCCCTGAGAGAATGGCAGCTGGCGATCGCCGCACAGGGCGACAACGCGACCTGGCGCTTCCGCTACGGCAAGCTGCTGGTCGCCAATCACCAGAACGACGCCGCAGTCGAGCAGCTCACCAAAGCTCTGGCCTTGGTCGACGCCGTCGATCCTCCGCCGCGCTGGCGCTGGGAGGCGCATCACGCGCTCGCCCGCGCCCTCGGCAACAACCCCGAAGCCGCCAAGCATTGGGAACAATTCCTGCGGCTCGGGCCCAGAGACTCACCCTACCGAGCCGAAGCCAAGGCCTTCTTGGAAAAAGCCGGCAAGCCCTGGATCGGCGACTGAGAGGCGGAGCGTCGGGCGGATGGACCGACGCAGGCGACAAAAAGCAAAACGCCGTGCGGTCTTCACCGCACGGCGCCTTACGTTACCGCGAGGAGCTGGTCAGCTCTTGGCGGGCTCGCCCACGACGAAGTCGTAGACGTAGGTGGCGTCGCCGACGTGGCCGTCATCCGGCGGTTGCAGCACGAGGCCGTTGAGGGCGTTCGTGACGCAGGTACCGAGCGCAGCGTCGCCTTCGGTCTTGATGTCCGTGAAGGCGCCGGTCTTCTGTGCGACCGTGAAATGCACCGTCACTTTGCCAGCCAGCGTTTTGTTCGCCTTGAGCGCGGTGTCGTAGCAGGCCTTCACGTCGCCGCTCTTGGTCTCCATCACCTTGCGGACGTCGTCGTCGTACGTCTTGGCGTCGCGCACGGCGACGCTGCAGCCGGTCATGGCAGCCAGTGCAAACCCAATCAGAACGAATGATTTCGTCATAGTAAGCTCCTGAATGCCTTTCACTTCTTGTCGGCAGCCTTCTTGTCGGCAGCAGCCTTGTCGGCAGCGGCCTTGTCCGCGGCCTTCTTCTCGTCGGCGGCCTTCTTGTCGGCAGCAGCCTTGTCAGCAGCGGCCTTCTTGTCGGCAGCGGCCTTCTCGGCAGCCGCTTTCTTGTCGGCGGCGGCCTTCTCGGCGGCTGCTTTCTTGGCGGCGGCGGGATCGGCAGGCGGCGGGGGCGTCTCGGCCTCCTTCTCCTTCACCGTGGTCGTGGTCTCGCCGACGACCTTTTCCTTGCCGGTCTTCGGGTCGATCTCGACCTTCTTCTTGGTGATGTCCTGCTCGATGATGTTGAACTCGACGCGGCGGTTCTTCTCGCGGCCTTCTTCCGTCGCGTTATCGGCGATCGGCTTGGTGATGCCGTAGCCCTTGGCGGTCAGGCGCTTGGCGTCCACCCCGTGATCGACGCAGTACTTCATCACGGCCTTGGCGCGATCGTCGGACAGCTTGAGGTTCTTCTTCGCGTCACCCTCGGCGCTGGCGTGACCCTCGATGGCGATCTTCTTCGCCTGGGGATTTTCCTTGATGACCTTGACGATGTCATCGAGCAGCGAGAACGATTGCGGCAAGATCACGCTCTTGGCGTTCTCGAACTGAATCTTCTCCTTGAACTCGATCTTGTTGTCGCGCACCTCGACGCGGGGCGGCGGAGCCGGCGGCTCCTCCTTCTTTGGCGGAGGCGGCGGGGGCGGGGGCGGAGCCGGCGGCGTCCCGGTGACGGTGATGGCGCTTGCACCCTGGAATGCCAGCGTGCCACCCCCGCACGCGGTCAGAGCGAGTGCGCCAGTAAGCAATGCGGTCAGTGTGATGAATCTCGGACCCGTGCGAAAATCCTGCATCGGTGGTCTCCCCTGGTGCTGCGCACCAGCGTGTGGGGTGTTCCCCATAGGCGGTCACTTGTGTCATCCCTCGTCGCCTCGCGTCAAGAGCCGCAGGAAACGGCAGTGGATCGGATCGGGGCCGACTCTCCGGCCGATGGGCTCCTGGCGCAGTTCGACGCGCTTTTCAGACGCGCTCGCGCGGCCGCTTATTCAAGCGGGCCAGCGCTGTGCGACGCGAGCGCTGCCAGCTTTCGCGCGAGCGCTTCGCGATCGTAGGGCTTCTGCAGAAAGCTCTCGGCCGGCAATTCGCGCTCGGCGCCGCGCGGGTAGCCCGACACGAACAGAACTTTTATATCCGGATGAATGGTTCTGATGGAGCTTGCCACTTCGGGTCCGCTCTTGTGCGGCATGGCCAGGTCACACACCAATAACTCGAGCTTTCCGAGCCGCTCGCGCGCCAGGGTTTCCGCTTCGGAGCCGTCGGCGGCGGAAACGACCTCGTAACCCAGCGTTTGCAGCATGCGCGCGGTGCTGACGCGCACGGCGTCGTCGTCGTCGACCAGCAGCACGCGACCCTTGCCGCTCGCGCTGCTGCGCGCGCCGACGCCGACGCGCGGCTCGGGGGCCACGATTGGCAAGCGGATCTTGAAGCTCGAGCCGCGGCCGGGCTCGCTATCGACCGTGATGTTTCCGCCGTGCGTTTGGATCACGCCGTACGAGCTGGCCAAGCCCAGGCCGGTTCCCGTCTCTTTGGTCGTGAAGAACGGATCGAAAACGTGCGCCAGGTGAGAGCTCTCGATGCCGCGCCCTTGATCCTCGACCTCGAGCACGGCCCATTGCAGGCGCGTGACCTCGTCCGTCTCCAGACAGGAGCGGACGTTGACGCGGCCGCCTTCGGGCATGGCGTCGCGCGCATTTACCACCAGATTCACCAACACCTGCTCGAGCTGCGCGGCGTCGGCGCGCACGTGCAGGCCCGCGAGGGCTGAAGGGTGCGTCTCGAGCACGAGGTCGATGGTGGGACCCACCAGGCGTTGCAACAGGCGCTCGACCTTGCGCACCAGCGCGACGAGCTCCAGCGTCTCTAGCACGATGCGCTGCTGGCGCGCGAAGGCCAGAAGCTGCGCCGTCAAATCGCGCGCGCGCAGGGTGACGTGGCGTAGCGTCGACAAGTCGTCTTGCCCCGCTTCGGGGCAAACGTCACCGAGCAGCTCGATCGACCCGAGCATCGCGGCCAGCAAATTGTTGAAGTCGTGCGCGAGGCCGCCGGCGAGGCGCCCGAGGCTTTCGAGGCGGCTGGCCCGCAGCAGGTCGTCTTGCATGCGGCGCCGCTCGGTGACGTCCATCGCGGTGCCTCGCAGGCGCACGCGCGCGCCGCTGCGCTCGAGGCGCCCGCGAATTCGGGCCCAACGCGTGACGCCGTCGTCGCCGATCAGCCGGTGTTCGTGCTCGAACTCGTCACCGTCGGCACGCGCCAGCATGCTTTGTAACACCTGGTTGGTGCCTGCGCGATCTTCCGGGTGCATGCGCTCCAGGTAGGCCTGCCAACCGCGGGGTCTACCCGTGAGGATGAAGCTGAAGGTTTGGTCCAGCTGCGGCGACCATTCGCCCGTGTCGGTGATGGGATCGTAGAGCCAGGTGCCCATGCGCCCGGCGTCGAGCGCCATTTGCAGCTGCGTCGCTGCCTCTCGCTCGGCGAGCCGCGCGGCCACGCGCTCGGTTTCGTCCGTGTACAGTGTGACGGAGCCGCCGAGGGAGCCGTCGCTCTTCCACACCGGCTGAGCCGAGACGCGGAGCCAGCGCGACGGGCCATCGGGGCCCACGGTGCGGTACAGCTCTCCACGGACGACCTCCCCGCGGCGAGCCGAACGCTGGCTCGCGGTCTCAGCGGCGGGCACTCGTTCGCCCCCCTCGGTCTCGATGTGGTGGCCCGGCAAGAGCGCGCTAACCTTGCCCCACAGATCACTGGCCTGGGCATGGCCGAACATCTTCGCCGCGGCGTCGTTGCAAGCCAAAATGTGGCCGTCGGCGCCGCGCAGCAGCATGGCTTCGGGTAGGGAGGCCAGCAGGCTGCGGTAGCGCTCCTCCACCTCTTTGAGCTGGGCGCTCTGGTTCTCGGTGTCGCTGCTCTCTTGGCCGTAGATGACGATGCGCTCCGCGTCGAGCGGCGCGAAGACGACGCTCTGCCGCGCCACATCGACGCGGCCGTGGCGGCGCACGGTCGTTTCGCTCACCACGGTGCGCCGCTCGCGGTGACAGCGCTGGGCGTCGGCGATGATGCCCGGCTGGTCCGCATAGAGCAGCGAGATACGCCGCCCGATCATCGAGCTGAGCGCGGGGGTCTTGGCGCGGGCCGCGGCGTTCACCCCCTCGAGCACGAAGTCCTCATCGACGGCGCGTACGACGTAGGCCGTCATGGGCACGTGCTCGATGACGCTGAGCGGGTCGATCAGCGGCAGCTCGGGTGCGGTAGGAGAGGAGGGCTCGGTCATGGCCGCTATTGCGGAGCTAGACTTACTTTACTACTCGGGCGCCCCGAGGGCTCGCTCGAGCACGGCGGCCAGACGGGCGCCGGCCTTTTGCAGCTGCTGTTTGACCAGCGGCCAGTGGGCTTCTTCATAAGCGTCGTCCACGTGATCCGTGCTCTTCAAATACGCGGAACGCCGGGCCATGTTTAGGCCTTCGTCGGCGATCGCTTCCGGTGCGGTCGTGTATTGAAATGCGCGCAATCGGGCCGGGGTCATTTCGACCGCGAGCTCGTCGGCCAGGGCACGATATGCCGGTTGATCGCTCGCCACGCGGTCTTTGACCTCCGGACTTGGAGGGGGGCGGCGCTCGATCAAGCCATTGTCCCAGATCCAGTGAGCGTTGCGCTTGTCTTTGGCGTCGAAGAACCAGAGCAGAGTGGCGATGCCGCCCTTACCATCGGGATGAGCGATGTGGAGCGGCTGGTGGATGTCGCCCATGAAGTGCGCGACCCAGTAGATGCAGCGGCGGCGCTCGGAGAGCGACGGTGAGCTCTCGCCGAGTAGGCTGACGAATTGCGCGAGCGCCGTGACGACGCAGCCGTTCGGGCAGTCGCGATCGCGGTCGTAGTGCGCGGCGGTTGGCTGCACGTTCACGTAGTGGAACGGCTTCATGGCGTCGTACTCGGGGTGGCGGCGTGCGTAGGTGTCCGGCCAGGTGGCGGCTTCGGCCAGCGACTGATAGCCGGCTTCGGTCAGCGTTTCGTTCACGCGCGCGCGAGCTCGCGGACTGAGCCAGCGGTAGGCCAGCTCGCCGACGACGCGATGGCCCTCGTCTCCCCAGGCGTGCGCTTTCGGCGCAACCAACCACGACGCCGCGCCGAACAGCAACGGCATGATCCACCGCTCGAGCCTGCGCGCAGAAGCTTGCGTCATACTACCGGCGCCGGAGCATAGTTCAGCCTTGGCCCGACCCGCATTACTGCTCGACACGTTCTCGCTGTTCTTTCGGGCATTCTTCGCGCTCCCGCCGATGAGCACCACGCGCGGCGAGGCCACGTCCGCTCTGTATGGCTTCAGCTCGCTCTTGCTCAAGCTGCTGCGCCTGCACCCCGGGGCAGAGCTTTGCTTTGCGCTCGATACGGGGCGCCCCACGTTTCGTCACCAGGCCTTTCAACCTTACAAGGCTCAGCGCGCGCCCGCGCCCACGCCCCTGGTCGAGCAGCTACGTCGGCTCGACTCACTGCTAGACGGCTTTGGCGGCGTCGCGCTCGGCGTGCCTGGTTTCGAAGCGGACGACGTGCTGGCCAGTGTCGCAGCGCGGCTGCGCGCCGAAGCGCGGCCCACGCTCGTCGTCAGTGGCGATCGCGACTTGCTGCAAACCGCGTTCGGCTCGGTGCGCGTCCACTTCGTCGGTGCGCGCGGCAAGGACGCCGTCGACTACGACGAGGCGGCCGTCGTCGAGCGCTTCGGCGTGCCGCCGTGGCGCCTGCCGGCGCTCGTGGCGCTGCTGGGCGACACCTCCGACAATCTCCCCGGCGTACCCGGTATCGGCCCTGCTACGGCCAAAAGGCTGCTACAAAGCCGCGCAGACGTGGAAGAGCTGCTGCGCGACGCGCCCGCGATCGGCGGTCGCGTTGGGGAGCTCTTGCTGGCGCACGCCGAACAAATCCGCGCCACCGCCCAGCTCGCGACATTGCGCACCGACGCAGCGTTGCCTCAGCCGCCGTATCTCGCCTCGGCCAACGAGCAGCAACTGACGGCGCTACGGGGGCTGTTCGAGGCTTTGGAGTTCAAGAGTCTGCTGCCGCGGCTCGACAAATTGCGCGCGCTCTGAGCGCTGGCACCAGCGTTGCTTGGTGGGCGGGCATGGCCTGGTTTCCTTCCGGGCGCGCTGCGCTCTGGTCCCTGCTCGTGCTCTCGCTCTCTGCTTGTAGTGACAGCCAGCACCCGCCGCCGGTCGGGCAGGGCGGGCGCAGCGGGGTTCCCCCCGTGATCATCGTCGAGGTCGGCGGGCAATCGGGGGGTGGGCAGGGTGGCTCGGGCGTCGAGAGCAGCTTCGGCGGAACACTGAGCACGGGTGGCGACAGCGGTGGAACGCTCGGCCTGGGCGAAAGCGGCACCGCCACGAGCTTCTCGGGCACCGTGGGCGTCAGCGGCAACGGCGGCGAGCTCGGAACCGCAGGTACCTTTGCCAGCGGCGGGACCTTTTCCAGCGCTGGCACCTTTTCGACCGGCGGCAATCAATAAGCATATTGGTTTCAGCGTCTTACATTCGTCGCTGGATCTCAGCGCCCATGTAGGCGAAGGTGCGCCGCGGTGCGTTGCCTCGGCCGATACCCGTACGTGATGGCGGTGACCCCGCTGGCAATCGCCCTCATGGCGTGCGGCGCTCCTGAGCACGCGGCCCCGGCCGATGACGCCGGCGCGTCCATCGATGTCGATGCGGCGCGACGCGCGCAGGTCGAGCCTTCCGCGACCCGCGACGCGCGCGCGACCGGCACGTTGGTGATCGCGACGCGCGGCGAGGCACCGAGCTATTTGGGCAGCGTGCACGCCGTCGCTCGGAACGGCGCGGGCGAGGTCGTCGCTGGCGCCGACGAAGACGAGAATGCAGACGTCGCCGGCACGGCGCGCGGCGAGCTTTCGCTGAACGTGCCCGCCGGTGAGAGCATCAGCATCCGCCTGGAGGCCAAAAGCACCGAGCAGGAGCCGAGCGTTTGCCACGCCGAGATCGAAGATGTCCTGGTGCAGGGCGCTGCGACCGCCTACCTGCAGGTGCTCTCTTGGCGCTGTGGTGAGCGCACGGGCTATGTGCCGCCCCGCGCGACCAGCGACTGCTATTGGCTGGTGGACTGGATGAGCGTGGCGCGCGCTGCCGCGACGGCTGGCGAGGCGATTCCGGTCCGGGTTGCTCGCGCGACTGATTTGGACAGCGCGCCCAGCGTCGTGTGGCAGGCTCAGCCCTCCGCGGCGGGCCAATTCCTGAAGCCCGAAGCTGCCGAAACCAGCTTCGTGTGTGCCTCCGGCAGTGGCTCCGTTTCCCTCAGCGTGACCGTGACGCTTGCTGATTGCGTCGAGCGCCTGGAGCAGGCGATCGGCTGTTCCCCGTAGCTGAACGCGCCTCCAACGGCAGGCGCGTCAAGCTCCGTCGCGCTTGACGCGCCCATTGACGACGGTGCGCGCGGCGAGTGGCAAGAACAGCAACAGCAGCGCGACCAAGATAGCGCGCATGCCGCCCGTGACCGGGTTGATGCCTTTTTTCGCCAGCTCCGGCGAGATGCCCTGATGGTAGGCGCTGTACACGCTGTTCGCCGCGAACCCGACGATGAGCAACGCCCCCAAAAAGGCGACCCACGCCGTGAGCAGCGCGCGCCTGCGCAGCCAACGCAGCCGCTCGGGATCTTTGGTCAGCAGCGTCTGTATCAGCAGCAACAACGACATGGCGTTGGCGGCGAGTAGCGGGAACCAGAGCTGCATCGGCGCGCAGCATAGCAAGAGCCAGCCGGCGGCGGCACAAACGCAAGTGAGGGCGACCTGCCGTGTCGACGGGCCGCCCTCGCGATTGTTTCGAGCCGTTTCAGCTCTCGATGAAGCTCTTGAGCTGCTTGCTGCGGCTGGGATGGCGCAGCTTGCGTAGCGCCTTGGCTTCGATCTGGCGGATGCGCTCGCGCGTCACCTCGAAGTCTTGACCGACCTCTTCCAAGGTGTGGTCGCTCTTCTCGCCGATGCCGAAGCGCATGCGCAGCACCTTCTCTTCGCGCGGCGTGAGCGTCTTGAGCACCTTACGGGTCTGCTCGCTCAGGTTCATGTTGATGACGGCCTCGGCGGGGGAGACGACGCTCTTGTCCTCGATGAAGTCGCCCAAGTGACTGTCTTCCTCTTCGCCAATCGGCGTTTCGAGAGAGATCGGCTCCTTGGCGATCTTCAGGACCTTGCGCACCTTGTCGAGCGGCAGCTCCATCTTCTCGGCGATCTCTTCTGGCGTCGGCTCGCGGCCGAACTCCTGAACGAGGTAACGCGAGGTGCGGATCAGCTTGTTGATCGTCTCGATCATGTGCACCGGGATGCGGATGGTGCGGGCCTGATCGGCGATGGCGCGGGTGATGGCCTGGCGGATCCACCACGTAGCGTACGTGCTGAACTTGTAGCCGCGCTTGTACTCGAATTTGTCGACGGCCTTCATCAGGCCGATGTTGCCCTCTTGGATGAGGTCCAAGAACTGCAAGCCGCGGTTCGTGTACTTCTTCGCGATGCTCACCACTAGGCGCAGGTTGGCCTCTACCAGCTCGGCCTTGGCGCGCTCGGCCCGACGCTCGCCCGTACGGATGGCCGTATAGGTCTTGAGCATCTCGCCCACGTCGATCTTCAGCTCTTCCTCGACCTTGCGCACGCCCTTCTGAGCGCTCTTCAAGGTCTCGTCCATCATTTCGAGCTCGGCCACGTCGACGCCGAGCTTCTTGGCCAGCGCGGCGAACGCCTCGGCGTCCTCCTTGGCCTCGCGCATCATCTTCTTCAATTCGGCCTTGGAAAGGCCGGTAATGCGCTCCAGCTCGAACACGCGACCCTGCGCGCGATGCACGCGGTCGATCATCGCTTTGAGCTTGGCGACGATCTTGTCGATAGTCTTCTTGTTCAGACGCATCTCTTGCAGCGTCTTGACCAGCTCTTTCTTGTTGTCGGACAGCTCCTTGTCGATGAGCTTGCGGCGCGCGTCGACCGCGGCCTTGCGCTCTTCGGCGAGCTCGGCGTTCTTCTTGTCGAGACGCTTGACGCGATCGATCAGACGAATGATGCGGCGGTCCGCCTCCTCTTCGTCGAACTCGTGCTCTTCGTCCTCGGCGTCGCGGACGATGTCCTTGACGCGGATCTTGTGGTTGCGCAGGCGCTCGCCGATCTCGATGATCTCGCGCACCGCTACCGGGCTCGAGAGGATGGCCGAGAGGATCTCGTTCTCACCCTCTTCGATGCGCTTGGCGATCTCGACCTCGCCCTCGCGGGTGAGCAGCGCGACGCTGCCCATCTTGCGCAGGTACATGCGCACGGGGTCGTTGCTCTTGAAGTACTCGTCGTCGCCGGTGCGAGCCGTGGCCGTGGAGGTCGGCGCCACCGAGTCCGTCTCTTCCGACTCGGCCTTGGCCGCGGGCTTGCTTTGGCCCTCTTCTTCGCCGCCGCGCAGGTGGGGAGCGATCTTGATGTTGCTGGCGTCGTCGACGACTTCGATCTCTTCGTCGTCGAGCGCGCTCAGCACGTCGTCCATCTGATCGGGGCCGGTCTCTTCACCGGGCAAGGCTTCGTGCACGTCGTCGTACGTGAGGAAGCCTTTGCTCTTGCCCAGCTTGATCAGCTGCTCTTTGGTCTTGCCGTTGGCCTTGGCGCCGGCGGGTGGGGGCGCAGACGAGGAACGCTCTTCGTCCTCGTCTTCATCCTCATCCTCGTCACGCGGCGCAGCTTTGGCCGTGGAGGCTCCGTTTTTCGCAGGCGCTGCAGCTTTGCCTTTGGCTGCCTTGGCAGCGGCGGGCTGCTTGGCAGCAGCAGCGATCGTCTTCTTTGGCGAGTCCGACTTTTTCGATCCCACTCTGAACCTCGCTAGGCGCGCTCGCGCTCTTTGGTGCGTCGAGCTTTCTCAAACAACTGATGAAGCAGCGCGTCTTCCTGTTTTGCGTCACCGATGCGCTGTAGTGCGGCGAGCTCATCCGTCACTTCTGACAGTTCCCGCTTGAGCTCAAGAGTCTGAAGTTGTCTCACGTTCTTCACCAGCTCGTCCCTGGCGTCCTCGAGGCGTTCGTGCCTGGGGGCCGCTAGGCGAGCGAGGGCGAATGGATGGATCGGCGGCGAAAGCTTCGCAAGCACATCTTCGGGATTCTCGAGCCGGCCGCCCTGAATGGCTTGACGCACTGCGGCAAAAGCGAGCGCCACGTCGCCGTCGATAACGGCCGCCGCCGTGTCAGAAGCCTCATCTTCAGCCAGTTCTGGGAAGTCGAGCAGCGATCCGAGCACCTCGAGCCCGAGCTCTTGCCGTCGGTCGCGTGACCGGGCTCGATGGGGGGCTGGAGGCCCCGAAACGCCGCGACTGGGAACGGTGCCTGGGCGCGACTGGATGGCGCGCGACAGCGCGCGCAGCGTTCGCACCTGCTCGTCGCTGTCCGGATTGATCTTCAAACGGCTGGCGACGAGGCCGTCCGCGTACGTTTCGGCGAGTGAGCGCAGCGTGGTGTCTTTCTCGGCGGCGATGAGCTTCGTGACGTACTGCACGCTCTTGGCGCGTGCTTCCGGACCTTCGCCCAGCAGCTCCTCGGACAAAGCTAGGTCGATCAGGTATTCGAGAATACCGCGCGAATGTTTCAGCAAATGTTTCACGCCGTCCGCGCCGCGCTCGCGCACGAAGTCGTCCGGATCTTTGCCGAGCGGGAGGGACACCACTTTGGCCGTGAGCTCGGCCTGCAAGCACGGCTCACGCGAGGCGTTGGTGGCGCGCTTGCCCGCCGAGTCGCCGTCGAACATCAGCACCACGTCGGTGGTGAAGCGGCGGATTTGCTTGGCCTGCTCGACCGTGAACGCCGTGCCGAGGGGGGCCACCACGTTCTTGATGCCTCGCGCGTGTAGGCTCACCACGTCGAAGTTGCCTTCGACGATGAGACAGGGGTCGCCGCCGCGCAGCGCTTGACGCGATTGGTAGAGCCCGAACACGGCCTCGCGCTTGCGGTAAACGGGCGATTCCGGCGAGTTGTAGTACTTGGCGGGCGCCTCGCCCCCGCTCGTACCCATGCTCTCGACACCGACCTGACGCAGCTCCTCCGGGGTGGGCTCGGCGAGCGCGCGGCCGCTGAAAGCGACGACGCGGCCCTGCACGTCGAGCACGGCGAACATCAACCGGTGGCGGAAGCGGTCGTAGTAGCCGCTGCCCGTCTTGCGTGGCGCCAGTAGCCCGACCGTTTCCGCCGCGCGCGCCGAAAGCCCGGACTCTCTCAAGAATTGGGCGAGGCCATCCCAACCGTAGGGCGCGTAGCCGAGGCGGAAAGCCTGCAGGGCGTCCGCCATCTCGTCCGTCGGCGAGGCGGGAGTGAGGCCGCGGCGCGCCAGCTCGGCGCGTGCGTGGCCGGCCAGCGGGTGCTCGCGCAGCATGCGCTCGAAGTACTCAGCGGCGCGATCGTTGAGATCGTACAGCTCTTGTTGGCGACGCTTGGCTTCGAGCTGTTGTTTGCGCTCGGCGTCGGACTCGTTTTCGACCACGTCGATGCCGGCGCGCTCGGCGAGGGAGCGCACGGCTTCGACGAAATCGAGCCCTTCCGTTTCTTGGATGAACTTGATGGCGTCGCCGGAGGCGTGACAGCCGAAGCAATGATAGAAGCCGCGCTCGGCGTTGACGTGGAAGCTCGGCGTCTTCTCTTTGTGAAAAGGGCACAGGCCGGTGAAGCTTCGGCCACGCCGCTGCAGCTTGACCGATTCGCCGATCAGCTCGACGATCTTGGTCTCGCGCCGGACACGGTCAATCGTCTCCTGGCCGATCATCCAGCTCTGGCCATACCCCAGAATGCCGCGCGGAGCCCGTCGAAATATCCTTGCAGCGGTGGGTTTTTCCTCTCTGTAAACGCCGCTCGCTCTCGTTGCGGCGGGCTTTGCCCCGCTTTGCTGCTATCCTGCGCCAAACTGGAGGGTTTTCGTGCCATGAGCCAGGCGCAAAAGAATGACTACTGGGTCCGTGCCGCGTTACTCGTCGTCGCTGGGTTGAGCGTGAGCGCGAGCGCGCGCGCCGACAGCCTCAGCTGCGACGGTCGCATCGTCTCGACCGGCGATAGTCGCTACGACGTGAAATCGATCTGTGGTGAGCCCGACGACGCGTCGCAGCGCGTCGAGTACCGCACGGTGAGCGGGCGCGTCGCCGGCCCCTGCGTGCGCGAGAACGGCAAGCTTCGCTGTAGCCAGACTCGCGAGCAAGTCGTCGAGGTGGTGATCGACGAGTGGATCTACGACTTCGGCAAGAACCGCTTCATCGAGTACCTCACGTTCGAGCAAGGCCACTTGCTGAGCGTCAGGGAAGGCAGCTACGGCCACAAACCGCCGCGCTGAGCCCAGCGGCTAGACACTGTTCAGGTGTTCAGTTATGGTTCCGGCGTGAGGCCGATCCCCGCCGCCAACCCGCGCAATCGCTTTTCGGCGAGCCTGGTCGAGTACTTCGACGACCTACCGGGGCCCGAGGTCGAGCTCTCGCTCTTCGAAGATCACACCAAGCAAGTGCTGGCCGAGAACGACAGCCCCGATTTGGGCTTTCGCTACAGCATCAACCCCTACCGCGGCTGTTTCCACGGCTGCGCCTACTGCCTGGCGGGCGAGACGCCCATCTTGATGGCAGACGGCTCGAGCAAGCAGCTGGCCGACATCAAGCCTGGCGAGCAAGTCGTGGGCACGGCGCGTGCCGGTACGGGTCGCCGCTTCGTCCCGTCGCTCGTGCTGGATCGCTGGGCCACCGTGCGGCGCGCCTACCGCGTCCGGCTCGACAGCGGAGACGAGCTGGTGGCCAGCGGGGATCATCGCTTTCTTACCCCGCAGGGTTATCGCTATGTCATCGCACCAGGTCGCAACCAGCGGGCCCGCCTGCACCTGCAAGAGAAAGACACGTGTCTGGGCCCCGGCAAGGCCCGCTTGAAGACGCGCGGCTTGTTCAAGTCCGGCCCCAAAGACGTCGCGAGCACCGCGGCCGGTGGAGTCGCCGCGGTAGAAGCGCTCGGCGCGCTGCTGCCCCTCTTCGACATCGCGACCGAGACGGGCGACTTCGTGGCCAACGGTGTGGTGAGCCACAACTGCTACGCGCGCCCCACGCACGAGTACCTCAGCTTCGGCGCAGGTACCGATTTCGAGCGCAAAATCGTGCTCAAGCCGCAGGTGGCGGAGCTTTTGCGCGCCGCGTTCGAAAAGCAATCCTGGCAAGGCGAGCTGATCATGCTCAGCGGCAATACGGATTGTTACCAGCCGCTCGAAAACGAGTACCGGCTCACGCGCAGCATTCTGGAGGTGTGCGCCGAGTACCGCAATCCCGTTCACATCATCACCAAGAGCGCGCTGGTCGAACGCGATATCGACTTACTGCAAAAGCTCAAGGCCGAGGCGTCGGTAGGCGTGTCCATCAGCATCCCGTTTTGGAACGCAGAGACAGCGCGAAAGATGGAGCCGTACGTGACGACGCCGCAGCGCCGCATGAAGGCGGTCGAGCGCCTGGCGGCCGCCGGCATCCCCGTCACGGTGAATGTGGCGCCCCTGATTTTGGGTTTGGGAGATCGCGACGTGCCGTCCATCCTCGAAGCCGCCGCCAGCGCCGGTGCGGTCGGCGCATCGCTCATCCCGTTACGCTTACCCGGCGCCGTGAAAGAGGTATTCAGCGAGCGCTTGCAGGCTGGCTTCCCGCTCGCGGCCGAAAAGGTGCTGCGGCGCACGCGCGAGATGCGCGGCGGCAAGCTCTACGACTCACGCTTCGGCGCGCGCATGAGCGGCGAGGGCGTGCACTTCCAGACGGTAGAGCGCTTCTTCCACCAAACCTGCGCCCGCCTCGGCCTGAACAAGAACGAAGGCCACCGCTACGACCGCCCCAACACCTTCCGCCGACCAACCGACAAGAACGGCCAATTGCGGCTGTTTTAGCTGTTGGTCTGTTACTCTCGTTGGCTCGGCCGAAGCCGAGTTTCGAATCGAGATTTCACAGGGAGATCGGGAGATCGGGAGTCGTGCGAGATTTTTGTCGTTCGAGACTACGAACGCCGAACGAAGACTGCGAAGTCTTCGCACGCTGGCGCGCGTTTGAAACCCCAAAAATTCACGCTCGCGGTACTCCCGATCTCCCGATCTCCCTGTGAAATTCTCGAGCCGTTCAGAACGCAACGTCGGCGCTGAACAAGAACGTGCGGCCGTCTTGTAAGATGGAGCGTTGGGGGAATTCGACGGAGACGGGGAGGGAGTAGCGCCAGTCGAAGGCGTTGTAGACGCCGGCTGACCAGGAGAAGCGGTGGCGTTCTTCGCGGCCGGTGATCACGATGTCCCAGATCGCGAAGGCGTCGCCTTTGGTTTGCGGCTCGTCGGCGGCGCCTTCGTTGCGGTCGAAGCGACCGCTCTCGAGCGTCAAGCGTGAAGCCAGTGTGAGCGCGCGACCGAGCAGCGGCAGAGCGCCTTTGATGGAGCCGAGGTGCTCGGGTGAGTTCGCGACGCGCCGGAAATCAGGGCTCTGTTTGAAGCCGAGCAGGGAGGACATCGAGTCGCCGTCGAGGAAGCGTGAGCGTTGGAAGCTGTAGCTCGCCGCGAGCATGTAGCCCTGGCGCCAGTCGCGTCGTAGACCGAGCTCGGCGCCGAGCGTGGCGATGGGCGCGCGCGCGTTCACGTAGCGCAGCGGGTCGCCCTCTTCGGCCGCGCCGGCGGTGCTGACTAGGTTTTGCGCGTAGTTGCAGAAGACGGCCGCGGTACCCGCCACCGTGGGCGAGAAGCGATGCGCATGCTCGAGCTCGGCCGAGTAGATGTTTTCGGGTCCGATGTTCGGGCTCGGGATCTGCGTGAAACCGCCGTCGTTGTAGTAAAGCTCGTACACGCTGGGCGCACGGAAGGCTTTGCCCAACATCAGCTTGGTGTTGCCGCCATCGTACGGCTTGGCCACGAGAGCCAGGCGCGGGTTGATGGAGCGGCCGAACGTGGAATACGCGTCCAGGCGCGCGCCGGCAGACACGTGAAAGCGCTCGCTCGGCTTCAGGTCGACCAGCGCGTAGCCGGCACCGACCTGGTACGGGCGCTTGTCGTCGAGAAAAGAGCCGGACTCGTCGCGCGCGCGCTCACGCACCTCCACGTGCAGCTGACCTTCACCACCGACGGTGAGCTTGAACAGGCTGGACGGCTCGATCTCGATGCGCTGCTCGACGCCGAACCAGGTGCCACGGAACGTGTCGGTCTCGAGCCCGCCCTTTTCCGGCAGGCGCGCGTAGCCGCCGTCGAAGCGGTAGTGGTTGGCGTGCACGCGCGTCATCGTGCGCACCACTTCGTTCCAACGTGGCTCGGCCTTGAGCTCGAGCGAGGCGCGCGAATCAGTCTGTTCGGTGCGCGGATCGCCCAGGAGCGTGTCGTACTCACCGGTAGGCAAGCGCTTGTGGTGCGACTGCAGGTACCAGGCGGCGCTGAACCAGCTCTTGTAGTAACGCCCTTCGAGCGTGCCGGCTTCGAAGCCGTCCGCGCCGCGCGAGGTCTGATCGAGCTCGGGAAAGTAGATGTTGCGCCCGTTGCCGTGGGCGACCGAGGCGCTCGTCCACAGCCCGCCGTCTTTACCGAGCGGCACGTTGGCGCGCACACGACCGCGCGCCACGCCCGTTTCGACCGTGGAGAGCCCTGCTTCGCCGCCGCGCGTCGTGGGTTTGCGCGTCACCAAGTTGATGACGCCGCTGAAGGCGTTCGTGCCGTACAGCACCGAGCCCGGGCCACGCACGATCTCGATGCGCTCTACGTCGTCGAGCCCGACGCGCGCGTCGTAACCGACGTAAGACGAGCCGAGCCAGTCGTCGTTGAGCGGGTGCCCGTCGACCAGCACCAGCACGCGGTTGCCGTAGCCGCCCAGCCGTCCGAGGCCACGAAAGCCGACCGTTTGATACGAGCGGTCGTTCCACGTGTAAACGCCCTGCACGCCGCGCACCGCCTCGGCGATGGTCGGGTAATTCATCGCGCGCAGCTCGCGGCTCGGGATGATGCTGACCGAGCTGGGCGCGTCTTCGACGCCTTCCGTGCTGCGCGACGCGGCGTTCACTTCTTCGGCCTGAGTCAACGTGACCTCGACGCGCTCTTCGTGGCCGTCTTGCACGGTTACCTTGCGCTCGATCGGGTGGAAGCCGCCGAGCGAGAGGCGGAGCCGGTGCGGGCCGACCGTGGCCGTGGTGACGAGCGGCGTGAAGCCTTTCGGTCGCCCGTCGACCTCGACCAGCGCGCCGGGCTCGTCCGTGCTGACTACGAGTGAGCCGGTGATGGGCAAGAGCTCCGCGCGGGCCAAGCTCTGCTGTTTGGCGTGCACGTCGACCTCGGCTTCTGCCGGGTGGTAGCCGGCACGCGTGAAGTAGAGCTTGTGGCGACCTTCCGAGACGTCGAGCTTGCAGGGTGCGACGCAGGCGGGCGCGGCCTTGGTGTCGTCTACTCGCACGGTCGCTCCAGCGAGCGTTTCGTCGATGCTGATCTGGCCCAGGATCGGCTCGAGCTCGAGCGTTACCTTGCGGCTTTGCCCGGCCGTGATGGCGGGTACCTCGAGCCGGGCCGGGTAGTAACCGGCGAGCTCCGCCAGCACCACATAGGCTCCCGGCTTGAGGCCGAGCGAGGTCGGCGTGTTACCACGCGGCCCCAGATCGCGGCGCTCGATGTACACGGTGGCGCCAGGCGGCTGGCTCTCTACCTCGAGCACGGCCACGTTTTGACGGATGCCGTTGAGCTCTCTCTCGATGCGAGCCCGCGCGTCCTTATCGTTCTCGCCTTGGAGGGCTAGCGTGAAGTAGCGGTATGCTTCTGGATACTGTTTGAGCTCTTGATAGCAGCGCGCCACGTTGTACGTGACGTTGCGATTGGGCACGAGCCGATTCGAGCCCAGGAATTGCTCGAGCGCAGCTTTGTAGTCGCCGCGCTGGTACGCTTCGGCACCGAGCCGGAACTTCAAGTCGGCTTCGTCCGCCGTGTCGTCCGCGAGGGCGGGGCGGCCGATGCTGAGCAGCAGGCAACCGAGCGCCACCAGGCGTGCGCCGCGGTGCAGCTTGCGCTCAGCGCTCGAGTCGGATGTCGCTCTGCGGTTTGGCGGGAGCCGGCGGCGGCGGGCGTTTCGGGGCAGGAGCAGCATGGGGCCTGTTCGACTGGGGAGCGGGCTTGGGAGACAGAGCGGGAGCTGGCTCGGGCACGGCCGCCGCTGCTGCCGGAGCTTCGAGCTTCGGCGAGAGCGCGGCCATCACCCGCACCTGTCCGTGCGCCGCACCCTGACGTACCACATAAGGCTGGTAGCCGTCTTTCTCCACGACGAAGACACGCGGGCTCGCCCCCTCCGGCAAGTCGAGCGTGAGCGAGAACGGAGTCGTACCGAGCCGCACGCTGCCCTCGCTCACGCTGGCTCCGACGGGGTCGGAGTCGATGCTGAGCGTGAAAGGGGCGGCGTTCGACGGCGGCGCACTTACGGAAGGCAGCTCACTGCTGGCGACCGCTGAAACGGCTTCGGGACGGCCACGCAGCCAAAGCAGGCCAGCTGCCAGCACGAGCCCTGCCGCGAGGGGCACGATCCAGCGCAGCCCCGAACGAGCGGGCGCGATCGGCGGCCCCGCCACGACCTCGATACGCGAGTCGGGCGACGACAGCGCGCTGTGGGTGTTTCCGGGCGGTTGAAGGCGCGCGGACTCGAGCGTGGAGTCTGGCGTGCCGCCGGGATGCGGCGTGCCCGACGGCATCGCGAGGGTTTGATCGTGCGCCGAGATGCTGGCCGCCCCGCTCGGCTTGCTGTCTTGCCGACGCCCCGCCGACACGATGCGCGGGTGTGAGCTGTAAACGACGGCTTGCGGCCCGCTCACTGAGCGCGTACCCAGTGGCACCAAATCTCCGACGAGCTCGGCGATGCTCTGGTAGCGCTTCTGCACGTCTTTTTGCAGGCAGCGCTCGATGATCGCCTCCAGGCGGTCGCTCACGTCCGGGCGCATGGTGCGCACCGGCATCGGGGGATCGGCCACGATCGCCGCGCACACGCCGGGGAAGGATTCGCCCCGAAATACGGGCGCGTCCGTGATCAGCTCTTGCAAGATGATGCCCATCGCCCAAATGTCGGTGCGCGCGTCGACACGCCGAGCGTCCCGCACTTGTTCGGGCGACATGTAGTTGGGCGAGCCCATCAGCGTGCGTGTATTGGTGAAGGTCGGCAAGAGCTCGCCCGAATTGGGATCGCTCAGCTGCTTCGAGATGCCGAAGTCGAGCACCTTGAGCAGGGGCAAGCCGTCACTCCGTTGGGTGACGAACAGGTTCGACGGCTTGAGGTCGCGGTGCACGATGCCCGCCTGGTGCGCCTCGGCCACTCCGGCGCAGGCTTGCAGCACGTAGTCGACCGCTTCTGCCTCGGGCAGCGGGCCACGCTGGTCGAGCATGCTGCCCAGGTCGACGCCGCTCAGCAGCTCCATCACCATGAACGGCAAGCCGCTTTCGAGCTGGCCCACGTCGTAAATGCGCACCACGTGATCGCTGCGCAGGCGCGCGGCGGCCAGCGCCTCGTTCAAGAACCGGCCGATGGCCTCGTCGCGCCGGTCTTCGTCGGGCGGCAGCGTCAGCAGCTTGATGGCGACGCTTTGGCCGAGCTGCACGTGGCGCGCGGAGACAACTACGCCCATGCCGCCCCGGCCGACCAGGCCCTCGACCCGGTACTTCTGGGCGATCACGTCGCCCACATTGGGCGCGCCAGCTCCCAAGTTCTCTGCCGACTGTCCCGACATCCTCGCTCGCGCGCTCCAAAGGAGCAGCGTAACCGACTCTGTGGGGTTGTCCCCCGTATTTTATTGGTACAAACGCTTGATAGACAGCCGATAGAGCGCGAAAGGTGCGATAGGGGCGTGCTTCGGTGCGCTCGTCTCGGGCCGCCGGGCTCATGGTTTGGCGAGCGGGCCGGATCAGCGCTCAGCGGCAGTCGCAGCAGTGCCGGCAATGGCAGCGGCATGCCGCGTGGCAACCGCAGCGCTGGTGTCCGCGCAGAATCCCGAACAAGGCGCGGCAGCAGCGGCCGAGCTCGCCTTCCGGCACCTTCCACGGCCCACGATCGCACGGGTCGTGGCCGCTCGTGCCCGTGCCACCGGTGCCGCCGCCGGGCTTGCCGCCTTCGCTCACGGGTACTGGCACGGGCTGGTCCGTTCCCGGCGCCGCGATCATACCGGTGAGCATCGCAAAGCGGGTGACGCGCGCGCTGAGCGGTGACTTGACGCTCGCCGAAACCTCGAAACGGTAGGCGCCAACCAGGTAAGTGCTCCCGTACGTGGTGCTCCAGGTCTGGTTCGCGCCCAGGCTGAGCAGAACGGCTTCTTGCGTGCCGTCGGGGCGCACGAGCGTGACCTGGGGCGCTTCCTCGAGCGCGAGGGGCTGGCCGAAGAGCTCGCCTCGGACGCTCAGCACCATGCTGGAGCCTGCGCTGTAGCTGGCTTGGCCCAACGTGGCCTGCAGCTGCAGGTTGCTCTTGACCTGGACGAGCGCGTCCGTCTCGAGCACAGCCCGCTTGGTGTCGTCGAGCGCGCCGACCGCCGTGTATTTGAGCTCGTCTTGCGCCTGGCGCAGGCCGTTTTTCGCCCACAGACGCCAGGTGCCGACGTGAGCCGACGGGGCGCCCCCGAAGCACGGGAACCCGACGCGGAAGATCACGTGTCCAGGCGACTCGATCAGCTCGATCGTGGGGTAGAGCCCGTCGTTGATGTCCTGGCGCGTGATCAGCGTGCCATCGGGCGCCTCGAGCCAGGTATCGAGGTACTTCGGGAACGCCGGTGTCGGTCGATACATTTGAATGAAGTCGGCGTTCACGTCCGCGTCCGAGATGCGTGCCTCCGTGGCGTGGGCCTGACCCGGCGGGATCAGCGCGTAAGGATCGGTGGCGAGCGCGGCTCCGGTAAAGTCCCCGAGAATCTTGGCGAAGCGCTTCTTGAGGTCGAAATAGTTGGTGCCTTCGAGCTTGCCGACGATGGAGATGAAGCCGCCGGTCACGTTGGTGAGCGTGACCAGGCTGGGGTTGACCTGGTTCAAGCCTAAGCCGATGCCCCAGCAATGGGCCACGGTCGCGGCCGGGATCTTGCTGGCGATGGTGGGCGCCGTGTTTTCGAGGCCGTCGGTCAGAATCACGATCGATTTGGGCAAGCCCGAAGAGTCGCCGCTCAGCTCGCTTACGGCGTTCTCCACACCGGCGCCGATCGAGGTGCTGCCAGATGGGTAGAGTGTGTCGGTGCTGGAAGTGGCTGCCAGGTTACCCTTGATGGTGGCGCGGTTACTACTGCTGAGCGCGACTAGGCTCTGCACCACGTCCGTCGATGTCGACTGGTGGTTGAAGCGTACGATGCCGAGGCGATCGCCGTTGCGCATCAAGTCGATGTACAGCTTGACGCCGTCGATGGCGGCGTCGGCTTTGCGATACGCGGTGTCGACGGTGTCGCCCGCCGTTTCGCTCATGCTGCCGGAGCGATCCACGACGAGCTCGGAGACGACCGTGGCCTGAACGATGTTGGCGGTCACGGCGTGCGTGAACTGCGAGCCGTCGTCCACGTCGACCGTCACCGTGCAGCCGGCGCTGCTGCTCGTCACCAGGTTGCCGTCTGGAGCGGTATAGTAAACGGGGACGGTGAGCGTCGTCGTGGCCGCCGCGGGGGAGGGGACTTCGACGGTAATGCTGTGGTTCTCTGCGGCAGAAGGCGGATCGAACGAGAAGCTGCCCACCGAGGGGAAGCCCGTGATGGTGAGCCGGCAGCGCACCGCGCGGTCGAAATTCACGCCCTTGTGGTTCGTGAGCGTGATGTTCGCCAGGCGCGTGAGGCCGGCGTGAATGTCGCCGATGGCCAAGCTCGGTGGCGTGGCATCGAGTGGCGCCTTGAAGGTTTGCTCGACGGCGGCCAGCGCGTCCACCCGGCCGTTGCCGACTTCGTCGTGGCGATCGCCGTCGAGGTAGTCCGTGCCGGCGCCGTACGTGTAAGTAGCGGTGTTGATCTTCTTGGCGGTGACGCGGAGGATCTTCTTGATACGTGCGGGGCTGAGCGGACCTGCGGCGACGTGCACGCTGAGCATCAACGCGGCGACACCCGCCACGTGTGCGGCGGCGATCGACGTGCCGACGACGGCGCTGTCGTAGAAGTTGACGGCTTCGTCGTTCGTCGGGTCCACGCTCGTCGTCGGAATGTCTTGGCCGGGCGCAACCAGCGTGAGCAGGCCGCCGTACTTCGAGCCTTCGTGGGCCGTGACGCCGCCGACGGCGGCCAGGCGAACCTCGGGCGTGGCATGTGCGGTGGCGCCGCAGATGATGACGTTCGGATAATCGACGGCTCCGGCACCGATTGCGGTCGAGCCAGCCAACGGGTAGTTGCCGGACGGGAACACGATGATCAGCTTGCTCACGGCGGCAGGGGCCGTGATGGCCGCGATCACCGCCGCGTCCGTCAAGCAAGTGGGAGCAAAGCCGACGCACACCACGCTCTGAGTGCCGGCCGGCGTTAGCGCGGCGGCCTGCGTGATGGCGTGGGCAATCTCGGTCGTCGTCGAGTTGTTGCAGCGCAGCGAGCACAACGTGCAACTGGGTGCGACGCCGGCGATACCGACCGAGTTGAATTTGGCGCCGATCACGCCGGCCAGCTGCGTGCCGTGCGGATCGCGGTTCGGCGTGCTCGTGTAGCCGCCGAGCGTGTAGCCGCCACCGCTCGGCTCGTCGATGTTGTAGCTTTGGCTCTGGTCGATCGAGAGATCTTCGTGGTTGTTGTGCTGCGTGCCGTCGTTGTACGAAAGCAAGCAGCCACGATCCACGATGAACACCTTGACGGCCGCGCTCCCGCGTCGTCCCGGCACGTTGACGCTCGATGAATCCTTGAGATCCCACGCCTGTTGCAGGCCGATCAACGTCTGATCGAACTGCGCCGCGAACAGCGGGTCGGTTGGCGTGAAGGTGCACTGTTGATTGACGAACGGGATGCTCTCGAAACCGACCCAAAGCGCCGCCTCGCCCAGCTGCGCCCTCAGGCGCCCGGCGAGCTCGTAGCTGGTGGCATGAGCCGAGCACTTCAGCTCCAAGAAGGGCTGAGGGCGGCCGCGCTCGAGCCGCGAGAGGCCGCTCGCGCTGGCCACGGCTTGCACACGCTCTGCCTGGCCCGGCGCAGGCTGGACCAGTAAGACGCGCGAGCTTGCAGCCTTGAAGGCGCGTGGATCATCGTGCCTCGGGTCCCTGAATACCAGCGAGACGTGGGCGCCGAGATGCTCGAGGCCAAGCTCGGTGTCTCTGAGTTGTTTCGCGTCGAGCTTGCGCGGGGCCTCAAACCAGGCCAGGCGTTCGCCGCGGTTCAGCGGCAGCTCGAGCTGCCCGTGGCGATGGCGGTGGCCGAGGAACCGCAGAGCGAGCTTCTCGCCGAGCGCGCTCAGCTCGTCGTCGTCGGGGCGCTGGCGCGGGTCGAATTCGACCAGCAGCAGGCGTTCGTGCCCGATCAGCTCCTCGGCTCCATGCACGATACGAATCTGCTCGAGGCCCGCTTCCAGCATGATGGACATGTCTTTCTCCCGTTGACGCACGAAACCCTAGGCAAGGCTCGAGTGCTGCGCCCAACCCCGAGCCCAGTCGGGCCGCACTCTCCTCGCGCACGACATCGCGCGTCAATGGTGTTTTTCTACATGTCAACGGGTGAGTTCCTGGACAAGCCACCAACCTTCTTTGAAGTTCATGTTGCGTCCGTCAGCCAGAATCGGTAACTCCTGGCGACAGCGTTGGCGAAGCTGGCGCTGTAGTTGCGAGCGAATGCTCGGGGAGCCAGACGGTGGACATCAAAAACATGCTGCGTGCCGGGCGGGCGGTATCGGGAGTCTCGCTCCTCGCTTATTTCGTGGGCACGGGGTGCTCCACGGGCGAGGTCAGCGCGCCCGCGCCGCAGCGTGAATCGAGCCACACGACGGCGAAGGCCGTGCTGTCGCGCGCGCTGCCGCTGGCCGAGCGAGACTGGCAGTTGCTCCAGCCATTGGCCGAGAAAGGCCGGCTCACCGCCGTCGAAACCGGCTTCGAGCTCGAGCAAGACGAAAAGCCCGCCCATCCCAAACGCCTGCATGACTTGCGGGTGAAGCTGGCGCCTGAGGCCACGGAGCCGGTCACGCTCGCTTTCGGCAACAGCTCGTATCAAATCGGGCTGGAGCTGCTGGGAGCCGCCCCGGTTTCGGGCGAGCTCGAGGGCGGCAAGGTCGTGTACGCGGACGCGCTCGAGTCAACTGACTTGATTTGGACGGCAGGAGACCGACGCGCCGAAGCGCTCTTGGTGCTGCGAGGCGCCAAGGCTCCGCAGGTCTTCTCGTGGAAGGTGAGCCATCCATCCGAGGTCACGGTGACCGAAGACGGCAAGCACGGCCTGGCGATCCACGGACCCCAGGGGCTCGAGCTCGGTCGTGTTCCTCGCCCGTACGCCCTCGACGCCAAGGGCGTGCGGCGCGACGCCGAGCTCAGTCTCCACGGCGAGGAGCTGCAAGTGCGGCTCGACACACACGGCCTCGCTTACCCCCTGCTGCTCGATCCCGCGCTCGAAACGAGCGTGTGGGAGGACGTTTCGGGCTCGCTGGCCGCGCGCACCGGGCCGGTTGCGGCCTTCGACTCCTCACGCAATTTCACGACGCTATTTGGCGGCTACGGCGGCCTGCCTGCCGCCAACTTCAACCAAACTTGGGAATGGAACGGCGCAGCGTGGACCCAGCGCTGCACGACCGCGCCCTGCAACACGAGCATGCCCTCCGCGCGCTCGTATGGCGCCATGGCTTACGATTCCGGCGCCGCTCGCCACGTCTCGGTGCTGTTTGGCGGTAGGGACGACTCGAGCGAGCACCCGTGCGACACCTGGGAATGGAGCGGCACCGCTTGGACGCCCAAGAGCCAACCCAACCCTTGTGACGCCAACGCAGCCCTACCGACCGGACGCGAAGGCACGGCCATGGCCTACAACGCTGCGCTTGGCCAGACGGTGATGTTCGGCGGTTACGGCTCCGACGGTGCGAACGACAATGCGCTGCACGACGTTTGGTTTTGGAACGGCACGGCCTGGAGCAGCACCTGCAAGAATTGCGCTCCGTCCGCGCGCTACGGCCACGCCATGGCCTACGACAGCGTTCGCCAAGTCGTCTTGATTTATGGCGGCCACGGCAACGCTGGCAACGCCGGTGCGGGCGACTTCTGGCAGCTGAAGGGCAACAACACCTGGCAACAGCTCTGCACCATCGCCCCTTGCTCGAACAAGACGCCCGGACCCCGCTACGACCACCAAATGGTCTTCGACACCGCGCGCGGCAAGCTCGTGCTGCACGGCGGTTGCACGGACGCGACCTGCGCCGCCAAAGCCAAGGACACCTGGGAGTGGGACGGCACCAGCTGGACCCAGACCGCCGACGCCGGGACCGCGCGACGCCAATTCGCCATGGCCTACGATTCTTCGCGGGGGCGTGCCGTAGCCTATGGCGGCTCGATCAATGGAGGTACCTACACGCCGCTTGCCAGCGAGTACCACGCCTATGGCTCCAGCTGCAGCGCGGACTCCGAGTGCGACACGGGGTACTGCTACGATGGTGTTTGCTGCGAGGTCTCGGCCTGCCCGTCGTGCCAGGGCTGCGATCAGGCGACGCCCGGTAAGTGCTCCGCAATCACCAGCGCCGACGATCCGAATAGCTGTACCGGCAACAATACCTGTGATGCCGCCGGCAAATGCAAGAAGAAAGCGGGTCAAACTTGCGGCGGTGCGGCCGATTGCGCGAGCGGCAACTGCATCGACAACACCTGCTGCGTGGACAGCTGCACGACGCCTTGCCACTCCTGCGCCAACGTCAACGGCACCTGCACCACGAACGTGGCGCAATACCAGCCTGACGCCAACAGTAGCCCCTTGTGCAACGGCAACAACTCTTGCGATGGCGCCGGCAACTGCACCAAGCTCCCGGGCCAAGCCTGCGTGCTCTCGACCGAATGCGCGTCGGGTAAATGCATCGACGGTACTTGCTGTGTGTCGGACTGCGGCACCCAGTGCAAGTCGTGCGCGAATGCGGCCGGCACCTGCACCAGCAACGTGCCCGCAAATACGCCCGACACCAATTCCACCGTCACTTGCGACGGGAACCTCGCCTGCGACGGCGCCGGCCAGTGTAAAAAGAAGCAGGGCCAGAGCTGCGGTTTTGGACCCGAGTGCGTCACGGGATTCTGCGCCGACGGTGTCTGTTGCGACTCCGCTTGCACGGGCCAGTGCAAATCGTGCAACAACGCCGCCGGTACCTGCACGAGCTTCGTCCCTCAGGGCGCGCCGGATGCGAACTCGGTGCCTCAGTGTGGCGGCCCCAACCTGTGTGACGGGGCCGGCAGCTGCAAGCTCAAGCTAGGCCAAACCTGCACCAAGGCGGACGGCACCGAATGCGCCCTCGGCTACTGCGTGGACGGTCGTTGCTGCGAGAGCGACTGCACCACGACCTGCAAGTCTTGTAACAACGCCGCCGGTACCTGCTCGACCGACATCGCGCAAGGCACGACGGACACGAACGGCAGCCCCGCCTGCAGCGGGAACAACGTGTGCGACGGCAGCGGAAGCTGCAAGAAGAAGAACGGGCAGTCGTGCACCAATGCCAACGGCAGCGAGTGCGCCAGCGGCTTCTGCGCTGGGGGTGTGTGCTGCAACGCTGCTTGTAATGGTGCCTGCAATAGCTGCGCGACCGGCACTTGCGGCTTCGCCGCCGAGAGTAGCGCCGGCACCCCTTCTTGCAGTCCTTTCGCCTGCGACGGCACGCACGCAACCTGTCCGACCAAGTGCACGAAGCACGAACAGTGCGCGTCGGGCTTTTACTGCGCGTCGGGCGGCACCTGCGAGCCGGACAAGGCGCAGGGTGCGTCGTGCAAAGACGACCAAGAGTGCACCGGCAACAAGAACTGCGTCGACGGCGTGTGCTGCGAGTCGGCGTGCAACACCGGCTGCAAGGCGTGCAGCACGGCCGCCAAGGGTACTGGCCTCGACGGCGTCTGCGACAACGTGCTCGACGGCTTGCCCCCGCACATCAACGGTGCTTGCCCGCTGGGCGGAACCGTGTGCCTGCAAGATGGCCTGTGCGATGGCACGGGCGTCTGCCGCGCTCACGCGCCGGCCGGCAAGAGCTGCGGCGCCACCACGTGCTCGGACAGCAAGGTGACGGGTCGCGTCTGTGACGGTAACGGCTTCTGCAACGATAACCCCACCGGCGTCGATTGTGCGCCGTTTCAGTGCAGCGGCGGCTCTTGCGGTACGAGCTGCAACGTCAAGGCCGATTGCGCCACCGGCGCCTACTGCAACGCCGGCAAGACCTGCTCGCCGCTCGGCACGCGCGGCGATGCCTGCGCCGCCGACGAACAATGCACCACCGGTCATTGTGCGGGTGGCGTGTGCTGCGACTCCAGCTGCACGGGCGCCTGCCAGTCTTGTGGAGACGTGGGCGGCTCGGGCAAGTGCTCGCCGCTCGACAAGGGTAAAGACGGCGCGCCGACCTGCAGCCCCTTCGTTTGCGACGGCGCATCCGGCACGTGTCCCGACACCTGTACGGACGACGACGGTTGCGCGCCGCAGTTCTTCTGTCGAGTGCAGGACAACACTTGCCAACCCCGCGTGAACGGCACTGCCTGCAAAGCCGACGACCAATGCCCCACGCAAAATTGCGTGGACGGCGTGTGCTGCGAGTCGGCCTGCAACGGCCAGTGCGAGCACTGCGGCGGCGACGGCAAATGCGTCGCTACCAAAGGCGATCCGGTCGGAAACCGCGACGCCTGCACGGGAGACGATGGTTGCCGCGGCAGCTGCGACGGCAAGACGCGCGACGCCTGCACCGGCCAAGCCGACTCCGGCACGGCATGCGGTACGCCGAGCTGCACCGCGAACATCGAGCACGCCGGCTCTTGCGGAGACGACGGCAAATGCAAGGTCGAAGACAACGCCTGCGACCCTTACGTGTGCGGAGAGACGTCGTGCAAGGCCATGTGCGAAACGCGCGACGACTGCCAGGGCGATCTGGACTGTGTCGCGGGTACCTGCAAGGCGCTCACCACCAGCGCCGAGTGCAACTCGGACAACACGAAGAGCGCGCTCAAAGACGGCAAGCTCAAAGACTGCGCGCCGTTCTTGTGCAACCCGGAGACGGGCACCTGCCGCGAGGTCTGTGGCAACTCCGAAGACTGCGGCTCGGGGGCGGTGTGCAACGAGGTCAGCAAGGTGTGCGAAGCCAGCCCGGTGGAAACGCCCTCGGACGACTCGGGCTGCGGTTGCCGGACACCGGGGCGTGACAGCTCGAACGGTCGCAGCGGCACGGCCGCGGCCTTGCTGTTGCTCGGCGCCGTCGCGCTGCGGCGCCGGAACCGGGTAACTGAAGCTAGTCGCTTGGCCGGCTGAGCTGGAGCCGGTCGATGCAGCCCCGGAAAACCTGGGGTGCCGGTGGCGCTCGCGGCCGTCTTCGTGCCGGCAGCCGGGGGCGGCACCGAAAGGCGCTCGTGCGACCCTACACGCTCGGTCGAGCGCGGTTACGGCGCGCCGCAGGCGAGCCACTCGCCGAGCTTGCGGCGCTCGGCCTCGTCCACCGACGCGCCGTCGGGCATGTACGTGTTGACAGCCGCGGGGCCGGCCGCGGCGGAGCGATCGATGTCGCTCGCAGCGCCACGGATCTGCTCCACCGTGTCGAACTTCGGCGATTCGGGGCCGCTCGCCGAGTGACACGCCAAGCAACGAGTCTGGAAGAACTGCTTGCCGAAATTGTCGTACGTGAGGGTTTGGGTCGTCGGGCAAGTGCTGGCCGTCGCGTTACCGGGACCGCCCCCTCCGCACGCTGCTAGGCCCGCTAGAGCGAGCGTCGCGAGGAGAGCCCTGAAAGAAGCTGTTAACCGCATGATTTCGGATCTGTAGGTGCCGCGCCTGCGGCTCGGCAAGGCGAGCAACCGCGCTAACTGTACGAGCGGCCACTTTTTTGGGACGCGCTGTGCTTTGTCTCCCTCGGCCAGTTGGCCGTTGTCATTCTGGGGGTGGGGGACCGCCTGCCGTGACGCTTCCAGCCAAGGTGGATGTCCACTTCAGCAATTGCTCACGGAACCCCTAGCCCAGCATTTGCGTGCGTGGTAGACGCGGCCCGCGCGCCCGTTCAGGGGCGCCGAGCTTGAAGGAATCCTACGACGATGAGCAGCACGGCGAGCGGTAAGGGCAAGGTCATTCAGGTGATTGGTCCGGTGGTGGACGTCGAGTTCCCGCCCGGCAAGCTGCCCAAAATCCTCAACGCCCTCACGGTCAGCAACGCGAGCATCTCGAACGAGAAGGACAACCTGGTGCTCGAGGTCGCGCAGCACCTCGGTGAGTCGATGGTGCGCACCATCGCTATGGACGCGACGGAAGGCCTCGTGCGCGGCATCGAAGTAACGGATACCGGCAGCCCGATCATGATGCCGGTGGGCGCCGAGGTGCTCGGCCGCATCCTCAACGTCGTCGGCAAGCCGGTGGATGAGGCCGGTCCCGTCAACGCCAAGAAGCGTTCGCCGATTCACCGCCCCGCTCCGTTGTTCGTGGACCAGAACACGACGGTCGAAATCTTCGAGACCGGCATCAAGGTGATCGACCTCTTGGCTCCGTACCGCAAGGGCGGCAAAATCGGCCTGTTCGGCGGCGCCGGCGTCGGTAAGACGGTGTTCATTCAGGAGCTCATCAACAACGTCGCCAAGGCACACGGCGGCGTGAGCTGCTTCGCCGGCGTCGGTGAGCGCACCCGCGAAGGCAACGACTTGTTCCTCGAAATGAAGGAGTCGCTGCTCGAGACGGGCGAGCCTGTGCTCAGCAAGACGGCCCTGATCTTCGGCCAGATGAACGAGCCGCCGGGCGCCCGTGCCCGCGTCGCGCTCTCCGCTCTCACCTGCGCCGAGTACTTCCGCGACGAAGAAGGCCAAGACGTGCTGCTGTTCGTCGACAACATCTTCCGCTTTACCCAGGCGGGCTCGGAAGTGTCCGCGCTCCTCGGTCGTATTCCGAGCGCAGTGGGTTACCAGCCGACGCTGGCCACCGAGATGGGCGCCCTGCAAGAGCGCATCACCTCCACCAACAAGGGTTCCATCACCAGCGTGCAGGCCATTTACGTCCCGGCGGACGACTTGACCGACCCCGCGCCGGCCACCACCTTCGCCCACTTGGACGCGACGACCGTGCTCTCGCGCGCCATCTCCGAGAAGGGCATCTACCCGGCGGTAGATCCGCTCGACTCGACCAGCACCATGCTCGCGCCCGACGTCGTGGGCGAGGAGCACTACGCGGTGGCTCGTCAGGTCCAGCAGACGCTGCAGAAGTACAAGGATCTGCAGGACATCATCGCGATTCTCGGCATGGACGAGCTCAGCGAAGACGACCGCGCGGTCGTGGCGCGTGCTCGCAAGATCGAGCGTTTCCTGTCGCAGCCGTTCTTCGTAGCCCAGCAGTTCACGGGTCGCTCCGGCAAATACGTGCCGCTCAAGGAGACCGTCGCGGGCTTCAAGGAGATCCTCTCGGGCGCGCTGGACGACCTGCCCGAGCAGGCCTTCTACATGGTTGGCAACATCGAAGAGGCCAAGCAGGCCGGCGCAAAGCTGAAGTCGCAGGCGGCCTGAAATGGCAGACACGATCGCCCTCGAGATCATCACGCCCGACGGCCCCAAGCTGAAAGAGGCCGTGAACGAGCTCACGGCGCCGAGCGTCCAGGGCGAGTTCGGCGTGCTGCCGCAGCACCGGCCCATGTTGGCGGCGCTGGCGACCGGCATCGTCACCTACACGCAAGAAGGCAAGACCTTCTCGGTGGCGGTAGGTCCCGGCTACGTGGAGGTCGCCAACGACCGCGCCATGTTGCTCACCGATCGCTTCATCAAGAAAGACGACGTCGACGCCGTACGCGTTCGCCTCGACCTGAAAGAAGTCGACGAGAAGCTCGACAACTTCAAGGGCGACCCGGACAGCGCCGAGTACGCGGAGCTGGTGGAGCGCGAGCTGTGGGCCGCAGCGCAGCTGGAGCTGCACGGCGACCCGCCGCCGCCGCGCATCCGCAACACGTCGGGTCTCGGCGCGGTCGAAGACTACGCCAAGACGGCCCAGGCCGAAGGCGACCACGAAGCCGAAGCCGCCGAGCACGCCGAAGACGCACCCAAGCACTGATTCGCGGCGTCAGCGCTGCTAGGGTGCGGCTCTCGTGTCTGCCGATAGTCCCAAGGTTCTGCTCGAGCGCTACGGCCTGCGGCCGAAGTACAGCTTTGGGCAGAACTTTTTGGCGGACGAGCGCTTGGCGACGCGCATCGCGGGAGCGTGCGCGGCCAGCGGTGGCAGCGTGGTGGAGCTGGGCGCGGGGCTCGGCGCGCTGACGCGGCCGCTGCTCGCGAGCGGCGTATCGTTCGTGCTCGCGGTCGAGCGCGATCGCGACTTGGTGCCGGCGCTCGGGCACGAGCTGGCGAGCGAGGTCGAAGCAGGGCGGCTCGAGATCCGCGAAGACGACGCCAAGAGCGTGGACTTCGTCGCCGCGCTCGCGGGACGGCCGACGCCACACGTGGTGGCCGGCAATCTGCCGTACCAGATCACCGGCCCGCTTTTGGAAAAAGCCGTGCACAGCGCGCCGAGCATCGCGCGCGCGGTCTTTCTCGTGCAGCTCGAGGTCGCCGATCGCCTGGCGGCAGCGCCGGGCAGCGACCCTTACGGTGCGCTCAGCGTATTCGCGCAGCGCGCCTTCCGGGTGGAGCGAGCGTTCGTGGTGCGGCGCGGTGCTTTCTATCCGCAGCCCAACGTCGACTCGGCCGTGGTCGTGCTGGAACCGCGGGGCGCGCCCGCCGAGAGCGAAGAGTTTCGGCAGGTGGTGCGGGGCGCCTTTGCGCAGCGCCGCAAGAAGCTCAAGAACGCCTGGGCTGGCCTATTCGGCGCGCGCGGTATCGACTTGGAAGCGGCCGCGGCGCGCGCACAAATCGATCTGTCGCTGCGTGGCGAGACGCTCGCGGTCGCGGACTTCGTGCGCATGGCCGAGGAGCTGCGCGCGTGACGCGGCGGTTGTTCTTCGAGATCTCGCTCGCGATGCTGCTCGCGCTGTCGTGCCACCGCCCAGAGGGTGTGGTGCAGGAGGCCGAGTTCGGCGTCTTCTTCGGCGGGCAGGTGCAGGAGCTGAAGGAGATCCAAAAAGAGCTGGATCCGGCCCGGCAGCAGCACGGCTTTCGGCTCACCTTCCGCAGCGCGCTCGCGCGCGAGGTACCGGTCACCTGGGAGATTTCGTTGCCGGCGCCAGACAAGGGCGGCCCGCGTCCCGCCGTGGTCGGCCAGACGAGCGCCAGGCCCGGGCAAAATGTACTGGATGTTCCGCTCGCCTTTCGTCCGAACGATCCGCTCGGGCAATGGCATGCCAAAGTCACCGCCGATCAGCAAGTCGTGATCGACCGCGACTTCACGCTCGTGGCCCCGCCGCCACCACCCAGGTCCTCCCCGAAGCCACTCGTGCCTCGCGGTCCTGCCTCCGCTGGCTAACGGCTGACGGCTGCTTCAGCCCCGGACGCCGGGTGATAGCCGTTCGAGCCGGATCCCCAGGCGGTGCAGCGCCCGCTCGCCTCTTTCGTTGGCCAGCTTCTGACGGATCGCGAAGGCGTCGCGCGCCGTTTGCGCTTTCACTGACTCGTCGTTCAGGTTGCCGAGCGACGGCCGGAGCAGCACCCACTTCCAGGTTACGCCGCGGCGCTTACGCTCACTGAGCGAACGCGAAATCACCGGGCGCGTCGCTTCGTCCGGCACCTCGGACCACATGTAAATCAGGCTGGGGCGCACGCGCTGGTGCCGCAGGCGTTCCATGAGCCGAATCAGCTCTACGTCCACGCGCACGCGTTCGGGGTCGACGCGTGCAGGTGAGCTGATGCCGAAGGCCGCCAGGTAGCGCCTGAGCGAGCGCTCGCGCGGCGTGGCCGCCTGCGTGAGCACGTCGGGGAAGGGGGCACGCTGGCGCAGCTTTTCGGCGCGGCGCGCGATGCGATCTAGCTCGGCGGCGTGTACGTGCGCCGAGAGCGCTGGATCCAGCGGCCGCATGTGCTCGATCACGCGCAGCGCCAGCTCCATCTCGTCCAGCCCGCTGCGATCCGCGTCCATACAACCGGTGACTTGCACCAGCTTCGAGATCAGGTGCTGTGCGTGCGCGATACCGCGCTCCGGCTTTTCGAAACACAGCGTGCGCGTGCCGACGATCGCCAGGCCCACGCGATCGCCGGACTTGGCGTGGCGTAGCGCGACGGACGCGACCTCGTCGATCGCGCGATCCAGCGCGGACTCGCCAGGCGGCCCTGCCCAATGATCCACGGCCGCGTCGAGCACGAGCCAGACCACGTCGCGCTCGTCGCGCTCGTATTCGCGCACCAGCAGCTGCCCGCGCCGTGCCGACGCTTTCCAGGCGATGCGACGGAAGGGATCGCCGCTTTGGTGCTCGCGCAGCTCGCGCAGCTCGCCGCCTTCGCCGCGCAGGCGCCCGGGGCGGCCTTCGTCCGCTTGCTGGCGGCTACGGCCGCCGCGCGCGGAGCGGACCAGCACTGAATAGGGCGTCGGCATCACCTCGATGCCGAACGGGTTGGCGAAGGTGAGCGGCACTTCGAACAGGCTCGGCCCGGACTCCACCTCGAGTGACAAACCGTGAATTCCGTGGCGCCCGACGCGCAGCCCTTTGACGACGACCGTCACGCACAGCCTCGTGTTTGCGGGTACTTCGTCGCTCTCCGGGCTCACGGTGACTGACAGCTCGGGCGCCGCTACGGCGCGCAGCCCCCTGAAGCGCACAGCGGCATTGTGACGATTGCGCAGCTCCGCCTGCAGCACGTGCTCGGTGCCGCGCGCGACCGTGAGCCTGCGTGCTTCGCCGCGCCAGAGCATCTCCAGGCCTGCGGTCCTGACCCGAGCGACGCCGAGGCGCGTCACCGCGCGCGCGATCGCCAAACCGAGCAGCACCGCGCCGCCCCAAGCCACCACGGGGCCGGACTGGATCAAGAGGCCTCCCAGCACCACGGCCATCCCGGCGAGCGCCAGGTCCGAGCTCTCTCGGGTGGGATGGATCTGCACGGGCAGACGATAGTACCAGTGACGCGCCCGCGAAAAGGCTAGCCTCCAGGCCGTGGTTCGAGGCCGTCGGTTTCTGGCGCTTTGGCTGTGCCTGGCGGCCGTTTTCCTCGTTCCGGCGCGGGCGCGCGCGCTCGACAATTCGGCGCTCGAAGAGCGCAGCGTGCAGCGGGCACTGGGCGACCATCCGGATCGCGAAGCCGCACCCGAGGGTAAGCGCATCGAGCGCGTCGACATCGTGCGCCTGCCGGTGTTCGACGAAGACGACCCGGTGCCGGACTTCGTGAACGTGTTTCACGGCCAGACGCGCGAGCCGGTGATCCGGCGCGAGCTACTATTTCGTGCCGGCGACCGCTACCGCTCCGAAATCATCCTGGAGACCGTGCGCAACCTGCAGGCCTTGCCGCAATTCGGCGTGGTCGTGGTGGTCGCGCTCAAAGGCAGCTCGCCCGACCAAGTGCGCCTGGTCGTGATCGTGCGTGACGTGTGGAGCTTGCGTCTCGCCTACGATCTGCGTGGCACGTTCAAGAGCATCAACTACCTGCTGATCAACCCGAGCGAGTGGAACTTGTTCGGTACGCGCACGCTCCTCGGTGGCGTGTACACGTTGGCGCCCGACCGCTACTCGCTGGGCGGCATGGTGATTCACCCCCGCGTTGCCGGCACCAAGATGGACGCGCTGGTCCAGGGTCAGGTTTACGTCAATCGCGCCTCGGACAAAGCCGAGGGCTCCACTGGGCAGGTCGCGCTGTACCGCGACCTGATTTCGCTCGCTGACAAATGGGCTTTCGTGACGGGCGCTTTTTGGGCCAACGAGCAAACACGAAAATACAACGATCAGAACCCGAAGCGCACCGCAGCCGGCGTACCGATTGCCTATCACACCGACGTGATCAGGGCGGGCGCGCAAGTCACGCGCTCGTTCGGGCTCGTCTACAAGTTCAATCTGACCGTTGGCGTCGAGTACAGCCAGCGCAAGTTCGAGCGCGCAGCCGAAACGACGGCTGAAGACTTCGCGAGCTTCGTACACGAGGAAGTGCCGCTCAGCGACACGCGGCTGAGCCCGTTCGTGCAGCTCGAGCACAAGGCCGCGCGCTACCTCGCCACGCAAGACGTGGAGACGCTCGAGCTCCGCGAGTCTTTCTCACTCGAACAATTCGCGGCGCTGCGCCTGTACCCGGCTCTGCACGCGGCCGGCTCCACCCGCGACCTGCTCGGCAGCGTAGCCTGGGTCGGTTACACCTGGCCGGTCGACACGGGCCTGCTGCGCGTGGTCGCGAACTCCAGCATCGAGGTCGCCGATGAAAGCCGTCACCAGGCCAGCGCACAGGGGGCGGTGCGCTTCGTTTCGCCTAAAATCGGCGGTTTTGGGCGTCTGGTCGTGGATAGCGCGCTCGGCTCGGCTTACTACAACTACTTGAACCGCAAGCTCTTGCTCGGCGGTGATACGCGGCCACGTGGCTACGTGAGCTCGTATTTCAACGGTGGTAGCGCCTTCGCGGGCAGTCTGGAGCTACGCACCGGCGCCATCAACATTTTGTCGGCGCGGGTTGGCGCCGTGGCGTTCTACGACTTGGGTGGTACGGGCGAGCAGGTCGAGGACATCGCGCTCCACCAGTCGCTGGGCGCCGGTGTGCGCATCCTGCTGCCTCAGCTCAATCGCGAAGTCTTTCGTGTGGACTGGGCGGCGCCGCTCACGCCGGGCCGCGGCAGGTTTCCGGATCAGCCGCTGCCGGGTAGCGTTTATTTCTCGTTCGGCCAGGCCTTCGAGATGCCGGGGCTGCGGCTGCCTGGTCTGTTTGGCGCCGAAACGAGCTTGCTGCAGCCCAGCCGCTGAGCCGCTTGGCTCGGGCGGGCGGATCGATCCAAACTCATCGTATTGGCCGACAGCTCGACGCTCGCGCGTGTCCCTCCGCACCTGCGGCACCTGATCGTGCAGCAGGAATATGGGCGCTACACCGCGGTTGACCAGGCCGTTTGGCGCTTCGTGCTCTTGCAAGCGCACGCACGGCTCAAGGCCAGCGCTCACGCTGCCTACGCCGAAGGGCTCGGCCAAACCGGCATCTCGGTCGAGCGCATCCCCAGCATCAGCGAGATGGACGAGCACCTCGCGCCCTTCGGTTGGGGCGCCGTGTGCGTCGACGGCTTCATCCCGCCGCGCGCCTTTCAAGAGCTGCAGTCGCTGTCGATCTTGCCGATCGCGGCCGACATGCGTACCGCCGAGCACCTGGTCTATACGCCGGCGCCGGACATCATCCACGAAGCCGCCGGGCACGCCCCAATCTTGCCGGAGCCCGTCTACGCTTCCTACCTGCGACGCATCGGCGCGGCCGGCGCGCGCGCGTTCACGCTGCCGGAAGACGGCGCGGTCGATCGCGCCATTTACGCGCTATCCGAGATCAAAGAGCTGCCGTCGGCGAGCGCTGAACAGGTGGCGAACGCCGAACAGGCGCTGGTCGATGCGCGCGGCGGCGTGGCCCGCACCAGTGAAGCGGCGCGCCTCTCGCGCCTCTATTGGTGGACGGCCGAGTATGGCCTGATCGGCAGCCCCACGGAGTACAAGCTGTACGGCGCGGGCTTGCTCTCTTCGCTGTGGGAGAGCTTCGCGTGTCACGATCCCAAGGTCAAAAAATTCAAGCTCACGGCGGCGGCAGCCGAGTTCGACTACGACGTCACCCGTCCGCAACCGCAGCTGTTCGTCACCCCCAGCTTCGAAGCCCTGCACGACGTGCTCGACGATGTCGTGCGGCAGTTACCGTCCGTGCGAGGAGGAGAAGCCGCGCTCGCCGAAGCGCACGCAGCGCAGGAGGTGGCTACGGTAACTTTAGAGGGTGATATCAGGCTCTTCGGCGTGCTCGCGCGACGCGTGGCTTCCGAGGGCACGAGTGAGCTGCTGGTCGTGCCAGGGCCGGCGCGGGTCGATGTGCCGGGGCTCACGCTGCGGACGTCTGAGCTCTACGCGGTGCTCGGCGATTCGCGCGCGGCCCTGGCGCGCGCCTGGCCCGGCGAAGTGGAGCTCACCCTCGCACACGGGGTACGGCTACGCGGCAAGGTCCGGCGCATGCAGCTCGGGCTTTCGGAGGGGAGCGCCGTGCTGGTGATGGAGGCGGGTGAGCTCTACGCGGCCTCCAAGCTCGACGCGCGACTCGAGCCCGGCGCAGTGGTGGTTCTGGCCCCGGCGGCGCTCGGCGCGCATGCTGGCGCGCCCTCGGACTTTTACCCGGAAACCGAGCTGCCACAGACGCGCGTGCCCAAGCTTCACAGCATCAGGCCGCGCGAGAACGACCTGCTTGAGCTGTATGAGGCCGCGCTCGGAGTGCTGCGCTCGTCGCTAGGCTCGGATGTCGTGCCGGTGTTCGAGCGCATCCACGACGCGCTCAGCGAGCGCTTCGAGCACGACTGGCTCTTGCGCTGGAACCTGCTCGAGAGTCTGCAAAAGCTCGGGCTCCGGGTGCCGCTCGGCGACCAGCTGCGGCGAGAGCTGGAGCAGCTCGAAGTCCATTACCAATACCGGCAGCCGATCGCCTCCGGGCTCAGCTACCTGTCGCGCCTGGCTCGAAGCGCTTGATGCCGCTGTGCTACAAGCGGGCCGGCGCATGAAGGTTCTGGTCACCGGTGCTATGGGGCGCTTGGGCTCGGTCGTTCGTAAAGAGCTTTTGCGTCGCGGGCACGCCGTCGTCGCGACCGATCTGCGTGCCGCCAGCAGCGAGGCCGAGGTCGAGCCGGGCGTACCGTTCGAGTTAGTCGATTTGCGCGATTCGGCGGCGGTTTACCCGCTGCTGCGCGGGCAAGACGCGGTCGTGCACCTCGCCAACATTCCCAGTTTGCGGGTGGGGGTGTCGCCGCAAGTGGTGCTCTCCGAGAACGTCGCCATGAACGCCAACGTGTTCCAGGCGGCGCGCGAGCTCGGTGTGCCGCGCATCGTGTTCGCCAGCTCGCTGCAAGCGATGATTCGGCTCGACGACGGTCGCCCCACCGCGCCGCCGTACACCATTCCGTACTTCCCGCTCGACGGTGACGCGCCGACCAACCCGGGGCGCAACTACTACGGCTTGAGCAAGGAATTCGGCGAGCGCATGTTGCGGTTGCTCAGCGAGCAGGAGCCCGAGCGCCGCTGCACGTCGCTGCGCTTTCCGATGCTGGCCGGCGATTGGCTGCGCGAGCGCGTGCAGCAGCCGTTGCCGCTCAGCGGCCTCAACTTCGGCGAGGCGCTGACCTACCTCGAGCTGCCGGACGCTGCGGTGCTGGTCGCCCTGGTACTCGAGCGCCAAGCGCCGGGTTACCACCAGTACTTTCCAGCGCAGGCGCTCCAGCTCGAAGGGCTCAGCCCAGCCGCCACCGTGGCGCGGTTCTACCCGGACTCGCCGGCCCGGTGTCCCGGCGAGCCTATCCGGGCTCTGGTGGATCGCACCGCATTGGAGCGAGATTTTGGTTTTTTCCCCCAGCCCCCCCTGACGGTTCGGCTCACGGGGAACTAGGTGCCACAAGGCTGGCCGAGCCTACTGAGACCCGCGAATTGTGCCCCGGAAGGAGCGCCGGGTTTTCTGACTGGACGGTCAGAATCGAAACTGCTACCTCTCTTGAACGCTGACTGGACGGTCAGCGGCAATTCACCCCGCTTTTCTGTTTAGGCGTACGATGCCGACGACTGATGTGCTGACGGATGTGCTCGAGACGGTTCGGGTGGGCGCGGCTTGTTATGGGCGCGTCGAGGCGTCGGCCCCGTGGGGGATCGGCGTGGAGGCCGACGAGGAGGACGCCAAGTTCCACGTCGTCCTGACCGGCGAATGCTGGCTCGAGGTCGAAGGGCAGGAGCCGGTGCACCTGCACGGCGGTGACCTGGTAGCGCTCCCGCACGGTCACGCCCACGCGCTGCGCGACGTGCTCGAGTCGCCCATCCGCCCGCTGAGCGAGCTCATCGTGCCCGCGTCGGGCAAGTGCCAATCGTCCATCACGACGGGCGGCTCGGGGGCAGCCGCGACGCTCGTCACCGGCTCTTTTCATTTCGAGGATCGCCGCAACAACCCGCTGCTCTCGGTCTTGCCACCCGTCATAGTTCTGCCTGGCGAGCTCAGCCGAAACGTGCACTGGCTCGAGCCCACGTTGAAGTTCATCGCTTGTGAGGCAGCCTCTGGTCGTCCCGGCGCGCAAACCGTCGTCAGTCGCCTGGCGGACGTGCTCTTCATCCAAATCGTGCGTGGCTACCTGGCGTCGCTCCCGCCCGGAGCGAGCGGCTGGCTAGGTGCGCTCGGAGACGCTCAAATCGGCACCGCCTTGGGCCTCATTCACCAAAGCCCGGAGCTCGATTGGACGGTGCAGTCGCTCGCCGCGCGTGTCGCCATGTCGCGCTCGGCGTTCGCGTCGCGCTTTGCTCGTCTGGTGGGCGAGCCTCCGCTCGCTTACGTCACGCGCTGGCGCATGCAAAAGGCCGCCGGACTGCTGCGGCAAAGCAGCGCCACGCTGGCCGACATCGCCGAGCGCGTCGGTTACGATTCCGAAGCGGCTTTCTCCAAAGCCTTCAAACGCGCCGTCGGCAGCGCCCCCGGTGCCTACCGCCGCGCCGCCAAAGCTACGGTCATCGCCGACGCGGCTTGAGCGCATCCAAGGCCCGAACGCAGCTCTGGGGCTGCGGTTTGGCGGTTGGGCAGCCCCAGCTTCAACGCGCCGCGCGTCGGTAAGAAACCTTGGCGGTTGCTTCTTCGACGATGGCGGCGCGGGCTTTGGGGTCGCCTTCGAGCTCGGGCACCAGGATCAGGCGGTGGGCGAGCACGGGGCCGGCTAGAAAGCGCAGGTCGTCTGGCGTCACGAAGGGGCGACCGGCCAGTACGGCCAGCGATTTGGCGGCGCGTAGCAGGCCGAGCGTGGCACGCGGGGAGGCGCCCAGCACGACGCGCGGATGCGAGCGCGTGAAGGCGCTCAGGCCCACGGCGTATTCGTAGAGGTCGTCTTCCACGTGGATACGCGCCGCGATTGACTGCAGCTGCAGCACGTCCGTCGGGCTCAGCACGACTCCCACGGGAGGCGGCGCGATGCCATGCGTCCGCAGCATGGCCACCTCGTCTCGCGCGTTGGGGTAGCCCATGGGGACCCGCACCAAAAAACGATCGATCTGCGCTTCGGGCAGGGGATACGTGCCCTCGAGATCGACCGGGTTCTGCGTGGCGAGCACGAAAAACGGATCGGGCAGCTCGAAGCGATCGCCCTCGATGGTGACCTGGCGCTCTTGCATGGCTTCGAGCAACGCTGACTGAGTCTTGGCGGGCGCGCGGTTGATTTCGTCGGCCAAGAGCACGTTGGCGAAAATAGGACCGGCGCGCAGCGCGAACGTGCCGTCGCGAGGGTTCAGCACGTAGGTGCCGGTGATGTCGGCCGGCAGCAGGTCGGGCGTGAACTGCACGCGGCGAATCGAGCTACCCAGCGCCAAAGCGAAGCTCTTGACCAGCGTGGTCTTGGCGATGCCGGGCACGCCTTCGAGCAGCACGTGGCCGCGCGAAAGTAGCGCCACGGTCAGCAAATCGATGGCGGAGGCGTCGCCGATGTAAACCCGCGATACCTGACGCTTGAGCTCCATCAGGCGCTCGCGCGCCGCCTCAATCTCAGTAACCTGAAGTGCGTGCATCAAACGGCCCCGTTACGCTCCTCGATTTCAAGCACGGCCGCCATCAACTTTTTGCGGAGGGCTTCCAGGTGGGTCGCCGGGATCACTCGGCGCTGCTTCTTGACGATGCGCTCTTCCACGATCCGCAGCTCCGAAAAGGCGCTCTCTAGCTCACGCCAGGTGTGGTCCGAAAGCAGATTCCGGCTCCGAAGCTCGGCGAGCACCAGCTTGTAGGAGGGGCCCCGGCCGAGGCCCAAACGGTCGCCGAGCAGGTCGAGCGCAGCCGAGCGGAGCTCGGACAGACCCAAGGCCGGGTCCGTCGTGGGCGCCGAAAGTACCGCCACGCGCCCCGACACGCCCCCTTGGGCGACGAGCGGCTCGGCCGAAGAGTAGCGAGGCGTCACGCGGGTGCGCGGCCGGGCTGCATACAAGAGCGCCCACGTCATGATCGCCAGGCAGCCGATCGCGGCGAGCAGGAGCGGCAGCGGCTCGGGCAAGCCGTGGTCGTGCACGTCGTTCAGGGCGTCGGTCAGTGACTGACCGAGCCCCGATAGCAGGCCTCCGCGATCGCCGAACTGCCCCTTCTGTTGAAAGCGATTGCTGACGAAGTAGAGCTTGCCGCCCCGCTCGCCCCAGCTGTCCGGCTCTACCAGATAGCTGAGTAACCCTTCGGCGAACTTGCGGTTGCCAGGGTAACGCAGCATCAAGTTCACGAACGAAGAAGGATCGCCCATCGCGAACAAACGCCCGCGGTTGTGGATGATCCCCGTCACCGCGAGCGTTGCGTCGGGCTCACCTCGCGCCGGGATCGTGAGCACGGGTGTCAGGTTGGGGTGGGTGAGGGCAGTCGGGTGATTGGTGACGACGCTGTCGACGTTTTGGGTAATCGGATGCCGGTTCTGCTCTTGCCCCGCCACGAGCTGCACGGCGGGCTCGGCAATCGGCAGGTTGGGGTTGTCGCGCAGCATCTTGGCGGGCGATAGCGGTGCACGGACGCGACCGATTTGAAAATGCTGCAGGAACTTGTCGCCGGTGCCGTAGTCGTCGAGCAGCGCGAGTCGCCCGCCGGCGCCCAAGAACGCGCTGAGCTCGGCGTAGTCGAGCTGCACTTCGGGGTGCAGGACGACCACGCCGTCTTTGGGCGTGAGCTTCGAGTAGTCGAGCGTCGCTGCAATCTCGAGACGGTCACGCCCGAGGCGCTTCTTCGCGAGCTCGAACAGCTCGCTGCCCCCCTCCCACGTGGTGTCGTTCGCGTCGAAGGCGGCTCGAGTTGGGACGCTGTAGGTGAGGAGGACCCCGAGGGCCGTTGCGCTGAGCCAGAAACGCCTTACGAATAAGTGAGCCGCAAGCCTCACGACGCGAAGCATGACGCCACGCGCCGCGTGGGGATCGCTAAAGCCGAGGACGGAGGTGGCCGCTTTGTTAGACACGAACCCACGCAGCCTAACCCGAGCCGGAGCCAAGGCTAAAAGCGCATTTCGGCCAGCGGCCCGCCCGGACTCGACGGGCGAGGTACCTGGCGCCACCACCCCTCATCTCTCGGAGCTTGACCTTCCAGCCATGCCGGCTAGATTTCTGTCAAGGACTAGTGTTACGCCAGGTGACCGGTCCCCCGTCGCGATCGCGAGGCCGCCCATGCTTCCTCCCTTCATCATCGACCAAATTCGGCGAAGAGAAGAAGAGGAACGCCGCCGTATCGAGCGCGACCGCCCGCGCGTCGAGCTCCCCGTAGACGCCTACCGACCCGCGCCGCAGCCTCAGCGCGAAGGCGACGAGCAGGACGACCCCGAGCGCGGCGTGGTCATCTTGGACCTCGGCTGAGCTTTCCAACCCCCCAGGGGCGTTGTACAAGCCACGGCGCCGATGCGCCGGCTCCTTCATTTAGTCGTTCCTTGTCTGACGGTCCTCAGCGGTTGCTACGGGACCGACAAAGGCGTCGAGGTCCCGCAAGACGAGATCTACTTCCCGGTTGGGTTGGCGCTGGATCCGCGCGCCGCGAAGCCTGACTTCCTCTACGTCGTCTCCAGCGATTTCGACCTGCAGTACAACGGCGGTGCCGTTCAGTCGTATGACTTGCGCACGCTCGAGGGGGACTTGGCGCAGCCCTGTCCCGATGGTCTTTGTCCTGCGACGAAGAGTAGAAAGGTTTGTGCCAAGGGGGAGCAGGACGATGCCGATCGACTCCTGTACCCAGGGCCCTGCAAGTCGTTAACGCCGAGCGACTACCAGAGGGGCACCGTCAAGATCGGCGCCTTCGCGACGGACGCGATCATCCGACAGAACGACGCCGAGAGTGATCTGCCACGATTGTTCGTTCCCGTTCGCGGTGACGCCACGCTCCATTTCATCGACGTCGATGAAGATGGCGGCCTCGACTGCGGGCAGTTCAACAACGAGGGCGCTTGCGACAAGGCCCATCGCGCCGGCGAAGAGCCGAGCGACAATGTCCGCGGGCTCAAGCTGGCCGCCGAGCCATTCGGCGTCGACGCCGATCCGAAGGGGAAAACGCTGGTGGTCACCAACCAGACCACAGGCACGGCGTCCTTGTTCGTTACCGGGGACTGGAGCGCGGGACCCAAGCTCCAATTCGCGCTGAGCTCCGACCGCATCCCCCAGCGCCCGATCGGCGTCGTGAACGTTCCCCGCGCCGAAGGCGACTCCGCGACGGACGCCGACGGCGAGACGTACATGGTGACGTTTCGCGACTCCGCGCAGGTGCGGCTCATGCACTTCGCCCCCGACTTCGGCTCCGATCCCAACCGTCCGTTCTTGTCGGACGGCGGCGGCGTGGGCATCGACGCGAACTCGTCCGGCACCGATTCGCGCGGTATCGCGATCGACGACTCGCTACGGAAAGACGCCGAGAAACGCTGCGCCGGTGACGACAAGTGCCTGGCTCAGGCCGCGCTCGTGCCGCTCGACGTGTACGTCGCCAATCGCAGCCCGGCGAGCTTGCTGATCGGTCGCACGCATCCGCCCTCTCAGTTTCCCTACTTTTACGACACGGTGCCGCTCACCGTTGGTCCATCCAAAGTGACGGTAGGCAAGATCAAGACCCCGAGCGGCGAGTACGAGACCCGCGTCTTCGTGATCTGCTTCGATTCGCGGCGCATTTTCATCTACGACCCGCTGCGCTTGCGCATCGAGACCGAAATCTTCACCGCGCGCGGCCCGCACGCCATAGCCGTCGATACGGAGCGCAAGCTGCTGTACGTGGGCCACTTCACGGATTCGTACCTCGGAGTCTACAGCTTGGATCTCGCGTTTCCTGAAACCTACGGCACCATGCTCGGCGCGCTGGGCACCCCCAAGGCTCCGAGGTCTTCGAAGTGAAAATGTTGCGTTCCCTGGTGCTGGCGTTGTGCGCCGGCGCGCTCTTGGCGCCCACGCTCGGATGCTCGGATCAAGAAGTGGTCGCGCAGCTTCGCTCGCTCTCGGCGAGTGAGGACGCGCTCTTCCTGTGCCGCGACGACGCCGGTAACGGCCACCCCTACGCAGAGTGCCCGGACCGTGACACCACGGACGACCTGAAGCCCGGCAAGCACCTCTCCATTTACGCTCTGGTCTCGCAGACGCTGAGCGACGAGGTCGCGGTCATCGACGTGTCGTCCGGCAACGTCGTCGATGCGGATCCGAGCACGCCGGGCTTCGGCTTCCTGCGCGTGGGGGGCCGCCCCGTCGCGATGGCCACCACGCCAGGCGGCACGGCTTCGTTCGTTGCCACCGCCGACGTGGGGCGCAATGGGTTGTTCGCTCTGCCGACCTCGTGTTTGGGCGCGCCTGCCGCGGGCGAGCCTCCCCGCGACCTGACCACCTGGCCCGCGTGCCGCCTGCCACAAACTCCGGGCGAAATCGCCATGGTGGTTCAGCCGTTCGGCGATCGCGACTGCGACCAGAAGTACGTGCCCAAAGCCGAGGCGTCCGACGACGCCACCTGCCAGGCCGACCTGGCGAACGACGGCGGAGTCGAAGGTCGCCGCTTGCTCCTGGTGTCGTTTCCAGACACCGGCGAGGTGGCGGTGGTCGATGCGCAGAAGGTGCTCGACACGGTGCCGGGTGAATTTCCGGACTGCGATATCGAGACCATCCCGCGCTTGTCCCTCAAGGCCGAGATTCCGGCGGGTATCACGCAGACTCTGCCGCCGGACCTCCAGACGCAGTGCACGGAGGTTCCGCCGCCCAGCGCGCCGGTGCCCAGCGCGATGGCGCCGCGACCCGCCGGCTTCGCGCTCTCCGACGGCAAGCTTTACATCGCCGATCGCGCCGCACCGGTGATTCACGTCGTCGACACGTCCGATGCGTGCAACCTCACCGAGCTGCCGTCGCTGCTGCCGATGTCGTTGCGCGAGCCCGAGCGCATGGTGACGACGCGGCGCGTAGCCGTGAGCCCGCTCACGCCGGGCGGAAAGCGCTTCGTTTACGCCATCGACGCCGAGGACCGCCCGTTTGCGAGCGTGATGGCGTTCGACGTGAGCCCTGGCTCGACGGACCCAACGCCGATCGTGCGCTCCGGCGCCCCCGAGCTACCGGGCGAGAAGCCCGATCGCCTGTCGCTCGACGGACCTGCGCGCGACGTGACCTTCGCCTACCGCGACATCCCGTACGTCGATCCGGATACCGGAGCCGCGCAGTTCGGCGACCGCTGCAATCCCGATCCTGCGCTCGACACCAAGTTGCCGGCGGCCCTGGCTCGACCGAGCACGGACCTTTCGCTGGGGGCACGTCCCGGGCTGCTACGCGGCCTGTTCGGCTTCATTCTGCAAACGGATGGAAAGATCGCCGTCATCGACGTCGACGATTTCGACGCAGACTGTCGTCGCCCCGCGACGGTGGGCGAGTCGTTCCGCGGTTGTCAGGGCGATTTGTGGGAAACCGACTTCACCGGGTCTCAGCCGGGCGCCATCCAGACCGACGACAACAGCCACCAGCTCGTGACCGGCGAGGTCAGCTGTCGCGTGGTGGAGCCGAACCGCATTCGCAGCGCGCACCCGATCGTCAACAACACCTCCTCTTCGGCCGCCCGCGAGCCGTCGCTACGCACCTTCCCGCAGCTCACGGTCCCCTCCACGGCCCCGACGGCCGACAGCGTCGAGCGACCGCGCCTGTTGGCGGTGCCGTTCGAGGAGAAGGGCGCGTTCGTGGACGCCGAAGTGCTCATCGGCGCCTCCGTGTACTCGACCAATCGCATGGCTGCTCAGCAGCTCGAGACCAACCCGAACGGTCGAGATTCCGAGCTGATGGAGTCGCAAAACGCGGTGATTTTGCCGCCTCTCGAGCCGCGCTCCTACGCTTCCGAAAGCCGCGTGCAGGTCGTGTACGAGGGCTCGTACGCCGGCAACCGCAACGCAGGGTTCTGGGACGAGCTCCAGGAGGGTGACCAGGGCTCCATTGCGCTCAGAGACGATTCTCTCTCCTTCTGCAGCGCGGGCGTTTACGACCAGGCCGCGATGGCCGACTACGGCCAGAACGAGCTAGGGCTAAGGAGCGAGGACGCGGCTGCGTTTGGCGTGGAGCATGCCGACTACGTGCAAATCACGAGCGACTTTCCCGCCGTCGATGACCCCGAGTACTGGTCCTACCTCAATCGCGACCGCGACGCCTCGCTGCCCAAGGCCTCGCGCGAGCGTTGTGACGCCTTGTTCTTGGCCTGGGACGCCGACCCGCTGTCGAAATCCCGCAACCTCAAGATCGTTTCGGCGTTCGATGGTCGATTGGTGCTGACGCCCGTGAGCAAGAAGATCCGCTTGCGGGACTTTCAGGAGTGTTTCCCCGGCGCGATGACGTACCGCCTCCGCGCCGGCGGCCACTGGGTCGTGCTGCACAACGACTCCTTCATTCACGACATCGTCGCTAGCGGCAGCAATAGCGCCTGCGTTCGTAGCTGCAGTCCGCTCAAAAAGTGGAGCAAGGGGCGCGTCTTCGAGATCTCGAGCAGCGCCGACAATTGTCGCAAGACCGACGACCCCGGCGACCCGCTCGAGCTGCGCGTCGGCTGCGCGGCAGAGGGCGAAGTGGCGTGCGTCTATGACCAGGGCCCCAAGGGCAAAGGGCGCGGCGTATCGCTGGCCGACGCGGCTGCTCGTTGCATCTTCAACGGGTTGAACGAGCGCTTTGCGCTGTATCGTGGTCGGGTCGAAACGCCGCCCGATGCCACGTTCACCTGGCAGACCACCGGTGGGTTCACGCCGCTGATCATGAGCATGGGGCAGCTATCGAGCTCCGTCTCGCCGCAGTCCATTCAATACCTGGGGCCGCTCGAGGACCTGGCAGTCGTCGACGGCACGAATCTCGGCCTCACCTTGTTCAGCTTGGACACGTTCAGCGTGGTCAAGCCGTCGCCCTTCTACTGAGCCTGGCCATGGCTGCCTCTCCGACGCCGGTGATGCAGCAGCACGCGGCGGCGAAGCGCGCCTATCCGGACGCCATCGTCTTCTTCCGGATGGGGGACTTTTACGAAATGTTCGGGGAAGACGCGGTCGTGGGCGCGCGTCTGCTGGAGCTCACGCTCACGGCGCGCAACCGCGGCAAACCCGACGAGATTCCGATGGCGGGCGTGCCCCACCACGCCGCACACGGCTACATTTCGCGGCTGCTGGAGCTGGGGCAGCAGGTAGCGATTTGCGAGCAGATGGCCGATCCCTCCAAGGTGAAGGGGATCGTGCCGCGTGAAGTGGTGCGTGTGATCACGCCCGGGTTGGTCACCGATAGCGACCAGCTGCCGGCGACCACCAACAACTTTCTGTGCGCCATCGAGGTAACGCCACGTGAGGTGGGGGTCGCGCTGTACGACCTCTCGACCGGCGAGCTCCAGGCCGGCAGCTTGCCCGACGTGGCCCGGGTGCTGGGTGAGCTCAGCCGCGCGGCCCCGCGCGAGGTATTGCTCGGAGCGGCGCCCGGTGCCGAAGAGGCTCACGCCTCGGCGCTGGCGGCTGCGGGTAGCCTGCCGCGGGTAGCCGTACGCGAAGATGCCGAGCTCACCGAGGCCGAGGAGCCCGCCGCGCTGCGCGAAGTCGCCGCCGAGGCCGCCGAGCTGCCCGCCGAGGTGCGGCGCGCCGTGGCGCGCGCGCTACGCTTTGCCCAGGCTTGCCTGCCGCGCGGACGCATCCCGGTGCGGCGCATCGCGCGTTTCGAGCCCGCCAGCACGTTGCTCATCGAGCGCGTGGCGCAGCAGCACCTGGAGCTGACCGAGTCGGTTTCCGGTAACAAACAAGCCACGCTGCTCGGCGTCATCGACGCTACGTGCTCGCCCGCCGGTGCGCGGCTGCTGCGCCGGCGGCTGCTGGCGCCGCTCACGGAGGTGGCGCGTATCCGGCGCCGCCACGACCAGGTCGAGCTGTTCGTGGTGCACGCGCGGCTGCGCGAGGCGTTGCGCGCCGCGCTCGACGAGCTGGGCGATCTCGAGCGGCTCAGTGTGCGCGCGTCGCTCGGTGAGGCCACGCCTCGCGATCTGGGAGGGCTGCGCGACGGTCTGGCGGCGGCGGCGCGAGCCGTGCAGGTACTGAGCGAGGTGCGCGACGCCGAGCTGTGCGAGGTGCTGGGTCTCGATCAGGAGCGCGCGCCGCTGGACACGCTACCCGAGCTCGCCGAAGAGCTGGCGGCGGCTCTGGTCGAGCGCCCTTCGCCGCTGGCCAAACAAGGCGAGATTTTCCGGCCCGAGTTCGACAAGGAGCTGCGCGAGCTGGACGCCCTGCGCCGCAGCGGCACCGAGCACATGGTGGCGCTCGAGGCGCGCCTGCGAGAGAGCACGGGTATCGCCACGCTGCGCATCCGATTTACCCGCGTTTTTGGCTGGTACATCGAGGTCAGTCGCGGCAAATCCGGCAACGTTCCGGCCGAATTTCGGCGCAAGCAGACGGTCGCCAGTGGTGAGCGCTACACGCTGCCAGAGGTCGACGAGCTCGCCGACAAGATCAGCCACGCGGAAGAGCGTCATCGCGAACGCGAGCTTTTGCTGCTCAGCGAGCTGGTTGCCAAAACCGGCCGCGCGGCGCCGCGCATCGCGGCGCTCTCCGAGCGGCTCTCGGAATGGGATGTCGCGGCCGCGTTGGCCGACGTGGCGCACCGCCACGACTACGTACGACCCAAAGTCGATGAGTCCGACTTGCTGTCGCTACGCGACGCACGGCATCCGGTCGTGGAGCGACTCTCGGCGCGGGGCAAATTCGTGCCCAACGACGTCGAGCTCGACCTCGGTGGCGAGCGCCTGTGGTTGGTGACCGGGCCCAACATGGCTGGTAAGAGCACGCTGCTGCGCCAGGTCGCCCTGTGCGCCATCCTGGCCCAAATGGGCAGCTTCGTGCCGGCGCGCGCCGCCCGGCTAGGCGTGGTCGATCGGGTGCTCTCGCGCGTGGGCGCTAGCGACAACCTCTCGGCCGGTGAGAGCACGTTCATGGTCGAGATGCGCGAGACGGCGGAAATTCTGCGCTCTGCGACGCGCCGCTCGCTGGTGATTTTGGACGAGATCGGTCGTGGCACCAGCACCTTCGACGGCCTGTCCATCGCCTGGGCGGTAGCCGAGTACCTGGACGAGGTCGTCGGCTGCCGTGCGCTGTTCGCGACGCACTACCACGAGCTGACGAGCCTGGCCGAGCAGAGCCAGCACGTGGGCAGCTACAGCGTGAGCGCGCGCGAGCAAAACGACGACGTGGTCTTTCTGCATCGCCTGGTACCGGGTGCCGCCAATCGCAGCTACGGCGTCGCGGTAGCCAAGCTGGCGGGCTTGCCGGAGCCCGTGTTGGCGCGGGCGCGCGCGCTGCTCACCAGCTTCGAGCGCAAGGACGAGAGCGCCGGCGAGCGCCGCGGCAAGGGCAAGCAGGCGCCGCAGCTATCGCTATTCGGCGATCGCTCGGCGGAGTCGCGTAGTCAGAGCGAAGTGGTGGAAACCCTGCGCGCCCTGGATCTGGATCGCCTGACCGGGCTCGAAGCTTTGAGCCTGTTGCAGCGCTTGAAGTCGAAGCTTTGAGCCGTTTCATTCAGCGGGTCGCCAGCCACAGGCGGCCGCCCGTCTTGGTGGTCACGCCGATGCGCCCCGCGTTCTTCGGTAGCCAGTCGTACTCTTGGACGCTGAACTTTTCGAGCGCTCGCACGCGGGTGCGAAGCTCGGGGTTGGCGCGGTTCACGAAGCCCCCCAGGTTGTTGATGACCTCGTTCATGGCGTCGAGCAGATCCGCGCTCGGCTCGCTCTTGGCCTGCTCGGCGATGGTGGCGGCGGGCAAGCCCAAGAGGCGTCCACCCAGCTCCGCGCCCCCGGCGAGGTCGAACAAGATCGCGCCCACCTCGCGATCGTTGGCGTCGACGATGCGCGAAACGAAGAAGGCGTCCAGGTCTTGGGGCAGGTTGCCCTTTTCGGCGCGCAGCTCCGGATCGGTGCCAAGCAGCTGGCGCAAGCAGGTGGTGACGTCGGCCTGGCTCGGCATGGCCAGAGCGGGAGGGGTCGGGGGCTCGGCTGGAGTCGGTGCGGCCGGTGCGGCAGGTACGGCGGCGGGCGGGGCAGGCGGGGCGACGGCCGCTTGGGTGCGGTCCTCGGCCAGCGGCAAAGCTGGCTCAGGCTCGCCGTAGGCTTCACTGCGAAGGCGCGCCGCCGGGCGCAGCGAGGCTCCAGGTTCACGTCGCGCGGGGCCGCGCGTGCTGGCGCGGGTGTAGTCGCTGGCGGCGGGCGGCAACTGCAGCGAGCGGCGCTCGAGAACCGCCAGCCGACTCCTCAGGGCCTCGTGCAGCGCGCGCATCGTGGTGAGCTCGGCGCGCAGCTCGTTTACCGTGGCGAGCAGCGAGGCGTGGCCCGGTGCGTCGTCGCGATCTTCTTCGGCGAGTTGGATCCAATGATCGCCGTCTAGCTCGAACGAGCGGTCGAAGCCGTCGTCTTCGCCGACGATCAAGTCCAACGCTTCTCGAACCAGTGCCGGCGCGCAGCGCTCCTTGAGGTGGCGTACCACGCTCTCGGTGCCGCTCACCTGTCGGCGCTCTGGTCTCAGAACGTGACGATCGATGGTCACCAGTTTGGTGACCTCGAGGGTCCAGCGTCCGCTCTGTCTCCGCAGTCGCAGGGGCGTGTTGGGTTCGATCATTGCGGCTCTTTGGGGCTCTTGATCGCCTCAACGGCTCGAGCTCGGCAGGCCTTTAAGCGCTTCTCGAATCTCGGACACGATTCCGGAAACTCGGACGTGTCGTGCTGAAATAGCCGTGCTTTTTGGGCGCTTGGTGTTGGTTCGGCGGTTGCAGTGGACCGGCTGGAGCGCGGCTCCGTCGCGCGCGCTCCCCCATGACTTCACCGCAACCTGCTCTGCTCATGAACCAGCTCCTCGCCGCTGTCACTGAGCTCCACAGTCGCCTGCCCAGCTTTCCGTGTCGGGTGCTCGCGTACCGCGAGTCCGTGCCGAGCGGGCTCTGCGGCGTGTACGTGAGCTTGTGCGGCGCGCATACCGAGCAGGTGATCGGGCTGCTGGCGCCGGGCACCACCTGGGACGCGCTCACCCGGGCGCTGGACCGCGACCGCCCCAGGCGTGAGCCCCGCGGGGTCGTGGAAGGCGCTTGCGAGGTGAGTCGAACGCTGGCGGAGTCGTTTCGGCACACGCTGCCCGACAGCCAATGTGTGATTGGCTTGCCGCTCTTCGCCGAAGGCATGGTGAGCGGCGGCCGCCGGTTGCAGCTGCAGGTTTGCGATGTGGTGCTGGCCGGTAAACCGGTGCTGCTGGTGCTCTTCCGTCGAAGCTTGGAGGCGAAGCCTGCCTCGGAGCGGACGGGGCCGTCGCCGCAGGGAGATGCGGCGTGACGCGCGGGTGGCGCGGAGGAGCGCTCTGGGGCACCGGCCTGACGTCGTTGCTACTCGCGACGCCTGCGCTTGGCGCAAGCAAAGAACAACCGGGAACGGACGCCAAGACGCCGAGCAGCGACGTCGCAGCGCTGCGCGACGAGGTGCGCGAGCTGCGCGCGGAGCTCCGGCGAGCCGTGGGTGAGCCCGAGGCATCGCCGGAGCGAGCACGACTCGAGGTCGAGCTGACGGCGGCCCGCAAGAGCCTGGCCGCGCTCGACGCCGCGGTGGAGGCAGGGCTCGATCCCTCGGCCTTGGCAGCCTCCGAGGCACGGCTAAAGGCGCGCATCGATGAGCTCGAGCGCGCGCTGACGGCGCAGCGAGCAGCCGAAGCCAAGGCTCCGCACACGCTGTACGAGGTCTCGAACGCGCTCGACCACACGCTCGCGCCACGCCCGGAGAGCAAGCCGCAACCGGCACCGCCGGCTGGTTGGGTGGCAGAGGCCGGCCAGGCCCTACAGAGCGCGAAAGCGAGTCTGTTGCCGCTGGAGTTTACCGCGTTCGGCGACCTTCATTACCGCTTCGAAAGGCCAGCGAACGACGATTTTCACATCGGCTCTGCCGAGCTCGACGCGTCGCTTTCGCTCACGTCCTTCGTCAATGTCTCGACCGCCATCCCGTACGACGGCGAGTCGAACGGCTTTGGGTTGGCCGCGTTCGTGATCGACTGCGGCATCGCGGGCGAGGGTGAGCGGTTTCCACTCCAGACCAAGCTGGTCAAGAAGTCCGGCGTCACTTTCGGACGTTTCGACGTGCCGTTCGGTATCGCTTACCTCGAGTATCCGTCGGTCGAGAATCGGCTGCTCACGCAGCCAGAGGCGGTGCTGGCGACGCACGGAGCCTGGAACGACACGGGCGCGCAGTTCTACGCAGTCGGTGAGCATTGGACGACGCTCGGTTACCTGGTCAATGGCCTCGAGCACCCGCTGAACGCCGAAGAGACGGCTCCAGCGCGCACGGCAGCGGGTGGACGAGTGAGCGGCAAGGTGGACGATCTGTTCGAGGTCGGCGCTTCAGCGGCGTGGGACTTTGCCGACGAAGGGCCGGTGATGTTCTTTGGCGGCGGCGATCTGAGCCTGAGTCTCGGTCCCCTGGACGTACGCGGCGAATACCTGTTGAGGCACGTCGACGCTCCCGACGTGGCGGAGCTGACCCACGGCGCATACTCGCGTGCGCTCTTGCACCTGGATCCGGCGTTCTTGGTGGCACGCTACGACACGGTGCTCCAAGGCTCGACGACCGTGGACCGTCGCATCTCGGCTGGCGCTGGCGTGGAGATTTTCCCTCAGGGCGAGGTGCGCGCCGTGTACGAACAGAGCCTGGACAGCGACCTGCGAACGGTCACGCTACAGCTCGTGGGTGGCAGCAGCTTCCAGCCCACCGGGCTGCGCCGCTGAGCGCCCAGCCCCGATGCCGGGCCAACGCCCCAAAGCGGCTGCATAACTCGCGTTATGCAGGGCCGGGCCGCGCGCGTCCTGGTCGCTTGCGCTGCTGCAGGCTAGCTGGCGCGCAGGGCGAGCTCGTGCGCGAAGGCGGGGGCGGGCCGTAGCTGCGGCAGCTCGCGGGTGTCGTTCCGGGCCTGTAGCTGCTGTTCGCCGAAGCGAAACTGCGAGGTCAGGCTGCGCATGGCCTCCGCTTGAGCCGCGAGCTCGGCGGCGGCGGCGGCCGTCTCTTCAGCGGTCGCGGCGCCGTTTTGCGCGTGCTCGCGGATCGCGTCGGAGGACGAGCTGATGCGCGCCATGCCTCCGTGCTGCTTTTGCGACGAGTCCGCGATCTCGGCCATCACCCGCGCAATCAGCTTGATCTGAGTGGCGATGCCCTGGAACGCGACGCTCGCGTCGCGGTTGAGCGTCACGCCCTGCTCGGCTTGTTTGAGCGAACGCTCGATGACGACCGTGGTATTGCGAGCCGAGTCCGCCGAACGCATGGCGAGCGTGCGCACCTCTTCGGCAACCACGGCGAAGCCGCGACCGGCGTCGCCCGCGCGCGCCGCTTCGACCGCGGCGTTGAGCGCCAGGAGGTTGGTTTGGAACGCGATTTCGTCGATGGTGCGGACGATCTTGGCGGTCTCGTCCGCGGCGAGCTTCATCGCCTCGACCGCCGCCGACAGGCGCGACATGCTGGCGGCGCCCTGCTCGGCGGTGGCCATGGCTTGCTCGGCGTGCGCACGCGACTGGCGCGCGTCGGCGGCGTTTTGCTTGCTCATCTGGGTGCTCGAGGCCAAATCTTCCGAGACTTTCTCGATGGTGGCAACCTGCTCGGTGACGCCCTCGGCCAGGTTGGAGCTGCCGGTCATGATTTGCTGGGCCGCCGTGGCCACACCGTCGGCCACCACCGCGACCTCGGCCACGGCTTGCTCCAGCGTGTGGACCGCGCTGTTGAGCGACGTCTTGATGTCGGAATAGGTGCCCTGGTACTCACCGCGCATGCGCGCCGTGAGGTCGCGTGCTTCGACCCTGCGCAGCACGCTCTGTGCCTCGCGCAGTGGCGCGTCCACCGCGGCCAAGAGTGCGTTCTCGCCCTCGATCAGCTCCAGGAACGCGCCTGAAAGTCCCTGCGGATTGGCACGCGCCGACAAGTCACCGACCCGGGCGGCGTGGATCAACTGGCTGCTGTCGCTGACCAGCCGCGCCAGGTTGCTCTTCATTTCGACGAAGCTATTGCCCAAGGCATCGCGGGCGGAGAGCGTGCGTACCTCGACGTTCAGCTCGCCGCGACCGAGCCGCGCGGCTGCTTCCGCGACGTCCCGCATGTAGGCGACCATGGCGCGCAGGGCCTCGGCCAGCTCACCCAGCTCGTCTCCGGACTGGTAGTCCACGCGCTGCTGCACGTCGCCCTGGCTCACCTGGCGCGCCACCTGCGCCATGCTGCGCAAGGGCTGGACGACCGCGCGCACGAGCAGCAACGACAGCGCCACGAGCAGCGCGCCGCACACCGCCGAAACACTGAGGTTGGTGCGCGTAGCGATGCCACGGGCGGCCGCCGCCTCGGCAGCGATCCGGCGGGTAGCGGCGTCGATCGAGTCGCCCAGCTTTTCCATCTCGCCCTCCAGGGTCGAGAACGCGCGCATGAAAGCGTCGGTCGACGCGACCTTGCCGCTGCGAGCCATCTCCCGCTCGAGGTTGTCGGCTTCCTGGAGGTAAGCTTCGAACGGGCCGCGCAGCGACCGCAACGCCGCCAGCACCTCGGGCTCGGTGCTCTTGCTGACCGCGGCGATATCCTCGCGCATGCGGGCGCTGTGCTCGCGCAGGTCGGTCAACGCGCTCTTGACGGAGTTTTCTTGGGCGCTGGTGGTGAACAATACGACATCTGCGCGGATGGCGTCGTGCATCATGTCGCCGTCCATTTGCGCGCGCTGCACGGCGTTGGCGGTGACCAAGCGGTCGCTCGCATCGCTGCTCGCCAGCCCGTGGTAAGCGACATAGGTCACGACGACGAGCGCCGCGATCGCGATCAGGCTGAGGCCGAGTAGCTTGTGAACTAGCTTGAGGTTGTTCATGGTTCGTTCTTCGTCCTGATTTCGGGACGCCATTTCCTGCTTTCCGGAGCGGGAGTTCCACGGCGAGCCGGTGTTTGAGCGCGTTCTTGCGGCAGTGTCGGTCGTTCGTGGGGCGCAGCTGCACGACCCGCGCCAGCGGTAATTCAGGCGGGTTGCCACGCTCGTGCCGGTTGCGCTGACCTTCCACAATCCCGGATTGGATTCCGGAAACGTGGACGGCATAGCGTCCAACTTCGCCAAATTTCGGCGATTTCAGGGTTGGTTCGGCCGTTGCAATAGCCGGGGCCGAGCGCCGAGTCGCGGCGCATCTCAGCATGACCAGGCCCTACTCGTCCCCTTCGATGAACCAGCTGGTGAGCGTGATGACTCAGCTCAACCGCCGGCTGCGCAGCTTTCCTTGTCGCGTGCTCGCCTACCGCGAATCGGTGCCGCAGGGTCTGTGCGGCAGCTTCGTCAGCATCACCGGCGCGGGCACCGAGCATATCGTGGGCATGCTCTCGCACCCGCTCGGCTGGGAGGCGCTGGCACGCGCTCTCGACCACGACCTGCCGCGCGACGAGTCGCGGGGCTTGGTGGAAGGCGCGTGTGAGCTGTCGCGCATCGTCGCCGATGCGCTGCGCCGACAGCTGCCAGGCGCCGACGCGGCGATCATCGGCGTGCCCCTGTTCGCCGATGGCATGGTTAGCAGCTGTCGCTACGTGGACGTCCACTGCGCCGAAGTAGCGCTGGGCGGTAGCTTGGTCTTGGTCGTTCTGTTCAGTCGGGCCGCGGCGGGGACGCGCAGCAGCCGGCGCCCCGCCCCCGGCCTCGAGGAAGGGGAGGTGGCCTGATGGCCTTACGCGACGCGGACACGATCGAGCTATTCGCTGGCTTTCTGCAGGAGAGCAACGAAGGCCTGGATCAGGTGGATCAGATCCTGCTCGAAGCCGAGCAGCGGCCGGCCACGCCCGAGCAGATCAATCACCTGTTCCGCGTGTTCCACACCATCAAGGGTGTCTCGGCCTTCTTGGGCGCGGACGACGTGAAGGGGCTGGCCCACGTGACCGAGACCTTGCTCGGCCGTATCCGTGACGGCGTCCGCGAGCTCTCGGGGCGCGAGCTGGCCGTGGTCTTCGAGGCGACCGCGCAGCTGCGGCGGCTACTCGGCGTGCTGCACACGGCGGTCGAGAACGACCAAGAAATCCCGCTCGACGCGGCCACGGCGTCCATCTGCGAGCGCATCGAAAAGGTGACGACCTCGCCCGTCGAGGAGGCGCCCGCGCCCGCGCCCGCCGACGACGAGAGCCCCAAAGACGAGGCCAGCGAGCCCGCCGCCGCCAAGGGGCAGGGTGGACGCATCCGTGAGACCGTCAAGGTCGACCTGGAGCGCATCGACAGCGTGGTCGAGATGATTGGTGAGCTGATCATCGTCGAGTCCATGATCACCAACGCCGACGAGGTGCGCTCGGTTGCGTCGCTGCGCTTCCGAAACTACCTGGGTCAACTCTCCAAGATCAGCCGGGACCTGCAGAGCATTGCCATGCGTATGCGCATGGTGCCGGTGCGCGGCGTGTTCCAGAAGATGGCGCGCTTGGTGCGCGACCTTTCGCTCAAGACAGGCAAGAGCGTGCGCCTCGTCCAGGTGGGCGAAGCCACGGAGATGGATCGCAGCATGGTCGAGCGCATCGAAGATCCGCTCGTGCACATGATCCGCAACGCCATCGATCACGCGATCGAGACGTCCGACGTGCGCCGCGCAGCCGGCAAGCCCGAACAGGGCACGATCATGCTTTCGGCCCGGCACGAAGGCGGCAGCGTGGTCATCGAGCTGACCGACGACGGCCGTGGCCTGTCGCGCGACGGTATCCTCAAGAAAGCGCGCGAGCGCGGCCTGGTGGGCGAAAACGCCGAGCAACTCCCCGACTCGGACGTGCACGCGCTGATCTTCTTACCCGGTTTTTCGACAGCAGCCAGCGTGAGCGAGCTGTCCGGTCGAGGCGTGGGGATGGACGTAGTGAAGCGCAACGTCGAGTCGCTGCGCGGGCGCGTGCTGCTGAGCTCGGTGCTGGGCAGTGGCACCACCTTCAAGCTGGTGCTGCCGCTGACGCTTGCCATCATCGACGGCATGCTCGTTTCCGTCGGAGACGAGCGCTACATCATTCCGAGCCTGGCGATCGTCGAGTCCTTGCTGCCGAGCGAGAGCATGGTGCGCGTCCTGGGGCGTGACCGCGAGCTCGTCAACGTGCGCGGTGAGATCTTCCCGTTGCAGCGCCTCAAATCGCTGTTCGAGGTGCCGGGCGGTCAGGACGATCCAGAGCAGGCGCGCATCGTCGTGGTCGAGAGCGGCGGTCGCAAGATCGGGCTGATGGTCGACGACGTGCTCACCCAACAACAGGTCGTGATCAAGCCGCTGTCAGGCGGTATCGGTAACGCCGAGCTCTTGTCGGGAGCCGCGATCCTCTCCGACGGCCGCGTCGGCCTGATCCTCAATGTCGATCGCATGAGTGAGCTCTTCGGCGCCAGCACGGGCGCGCGCCGCGAAACTTCGGAGAATGCAGCATGACCCAGAACCAATCTACCCCTCAAAGTGGCTCGAATATCGCGCTCGCCGGCAAGTACATGACCTTCCGCCTGTCGCGCGAGGAATACGGGCTCGAAATTCTCAAGGTGCGCGAGCTGATCGGCTTGATGGAGATCACGCGCGTGCCCAAGGCCCCGCCGCACGTACGCGGCGTGATCAACCTGCGTGGCAAGGTCATTCCGGTGGTCGACCTGCGGCTCAAATTCGGGATGGATCCGACCGATCCGACCAGCCAGACCGTGATCATCGTGGTGCAGCTCTCGGCCGAGAACGGCGGGCTCACCATGGGCATTCTGGTGGACGAGGTGCTCGAGGTGCGGGCCATCACGGCCGAGGACATCGAGCCTCCGCCCAACCTGCAGGGTGAGGTCGCCAACAACTTCGTGCGCGGCGTCGGTAAGGCGGACAAGCGCGTGATCTTCCTGCTCGATATCGACCGCGTGCTGTCGCAAGCGGAGCGCCGGGACGTCGAAGGCGTCGGCTCCGCGGCTGCCTGAATCAGGGGATATTTCACATGTTCAACACACTTCGTACCAAGCTCATTGTCGCGTTCGCTACGGTGGCGCTGTTTACGGCCGTGGTAGGCGTCATCGCCACCCGCTCGCTCGCCGCTACCGCCAAGACCCTCGACTACACGGCCAACAACCTGGCGCCGACACTCCAGCAAGTGGGGCGGCTTCGCTACTACTTTGCTCGCGCTACCTGGCAATCTACCGAGGGCGTCGCGGCCAGTCAGGCCAAAGACGACAAACATTTGAAGGCGGCGCGCGAGGCACACCAGAGTGCGCTTTCCGAGCTGGACAAGACCATCGCCGACTACGAGGCGCTGCCGCTGATGCCGGAAGAGGTCGAGCCCTGGAAAGCATTCAAGGCGGCGAACTCGAGCTGGCGCCGCTGCAACGACGAGCTGTGGAGCGCGATCGACACCGGCGATAGCGACAAGACCTGGTCTTTGGCCGAGTCGAGTGAGCAAGAGAAGGCCGATAGCGGCATGATCGACTCGCTGCACAACCTGATGGAAGCCGAGCGCGGGTTGCTCAAGGTGACCAGCAAGCACGCGGAAGAAGACGTTGCCAGCGCCGACACGCAAATCTGGTCCGTCACCGCGCTAGCCGCGTTGGGCGCGCTGCTCCTGGGCCTCTTCATCACGGCTGTCATCTCGCGCCCGGTCAGCGCCCTCAACGAGGCCGCGCTGCGCATCGCTCGCGGCGACATCGACCAAAAAATCACGCACGAGGGCAAGGACGAGATTGGGCAACTCGCTCAGTCGTTCCGCAGTCTGATCGAGTACATCAAGGAGGTGGCGAGCCACGCCGCCGCGCTCGGTCGCGGAGACGTGCTGGTCAAGGTGCAGCCCAAGTCGGACGCGGACCAACTGTCGCGCAGCATGGCCGGCACCGTTGCGGTGTTGAACCAGCTGCTGGGCGAGAGCCGTACGTTGATCGCGGCGGCCCGTGCCGGCGACCTGTCGAAGCGCGGCAATTCCGGGGCCTTCCAGGGGGCTTACGGCGAGCTGGTCAGCGGTTTGAACGACATGATGGATGCCGTCGCGGCGCCGATGCTGGAGGCCGGGCGCGCGCTCGGCAAGTTGGCGGATCGTGATCTCACGGCGCGCGGCCGCGCCGATTTCGAAGGCGACTACGGCAAGATGATGAGCTCGCTCAACCAGGCCGCCCAAAACCTGGAAGAGAGCCTGCAGCAGGTGTCCACCACCTCCGAGCAGGTCGCCGCCGCCTCCTCGCAGATAGCTGGCAGCAGCCAATCGGTCGCGCAAGGCGCCTCCGAGCAAGCCAGCGCTCTGGAAGAGACCTCGAGCGCGCTGGTCCAGATGAGCGCGACCACCAAGCAAACTGCCGAAAATGCCGTAACGGCCAGCAAGCTCGCCGAGCAGGCTCGCGACGCCTCGCAGAGCGGCGGCTCGGCCATGACCGACATGACTCAGGCCATGAACCGCATCCGCTCGGCGGCGGAGGGCACGGCAGCCATCATCCGTGACATCAACGATATCGCGTTCCAGACCAACCTGCTGGCGCTCAACGCCGCGGTCGAAGCGGCGCGCGCTGGCGAGGCAGGTCGTGGCTTCGCGGTGGTCGCAGAAGAAGTTCGCAACCTGGCCCTGCGCAGCAAAGAAGCGGCCCAGAAGACCGAGACCTTGATCGGTGAATCGATGACGCTCACCCAGCAGGGTGAAGAGCTCTCGGGCAAGGTCGGCGTCAAGCTGTCCGAGATCGTCGAAGCCGTCGGAAAGGTGAGCCAGATCGTCGCTTCGATCGCCCAGGCCAGCCAAGAGCAGGCCGAAGGCATCGAGCAGTCGAACAAGGCCATGTCGCAGATGGATCAGGTCACCCAGCAAGCGGCCGCCAACTCCGAAGAGACCTCGAGCGCGGCCGAAGAGCTGGCCGCGCAGGCTCAGGAGCTCGCGGCGCTCGTCGGCCGGTTCCAGCTCAGCGGCGCGAAGCGCAGCGCCGTCGTCGCGGCCAAGCCGGTGCGCCGCGTCGCCGCGCCGCCGCCCATGCCGCGCGCGGTGGTGAAAACGCCGCGTGCCGGTCATGCAAACGGTCATGCCGCCGCGAGCGGTCACGTCCGTGCCGAGTCGCTGATCCCGTTCGACAACGATTCCGACCTGGCCTCGTTCTGAACGAGCCCCGAGCCCAGCAAGCAAGAGGAACGCCGACATGCACGCCTCCGTTTTCGACGCCCTTCGCCAACTCGCCTACGACCAGGCCGGGATCGCGATTCGTGAGAACAAGGAGACGCTCGTGTCGGCGCGCATTGCCAAACGCATGCGCAAGTTCGGCTTCCAGAGCGAGCGCCAGTACCTCGACTACCTGCGTGGCGACAGCAGCGGTGAGGAGATGGTGCAGTTCTTGGACGCCATCTCCACCAACTTCACGAGCTTCTTTCGCGAGCCCGATCACTTCGCGCTCTTGAAGGAAGAATGCCAGGACTGGCTGCGCCGCGGCGCTTCGAACGTACGCGTTTGGTGCGCCGCCGCCGCCACCGGCGAAGAGCCGTACACGCTGGCCATGACGTTGGCCGAGAATTTGGATGAGCGCGGAGCGGGCTGGAAGCTGCTCGCCTCCGATATCTCGGTGCGCGCGCTGCAGAGCGCGACGACAGGCGTCTACGACAGCAGCCGCCTGGCGCAGGTGCCGACGCAGCTGCGGCGCAAGTACTTCGAGCCCGAAATCACGAACGAGAGCGGTGAGGCGACCAGCCGCGTCGTCGAGTCGCTGCGCAGGCGCGTGATGTTCAAGCGCCTCAATCTGTCGACGCCGCCGTTCCCGATGCGCGGCGACTTGGACGCCGTGTTCTGTCGCAACGTCATGATCTACTTCGACAACGCCGTGCGGCAGCGCCTGATTGCTGAGATCGAGCGGCTGTTGCGGCCCGGAGGGCTGCTGGTGGTGGCCCACTCCGAGACGCTGAACGGGATTCGCACGGGGCTCAAGACCGTGCGCCCGTCGGTGTACCGAAAGCCGGTGAGCGCATGAACACCATCACCGTCGGAGTCGGTGACTTGCAAGTCAGTCGTGACCCGGACAGCGTGATCGTGACTTACGGTCTGGGCTCGTGCATCGCGGTGCTTGCTTACGATCCCGTCCGGCACATCGCCGGCATGGTGCACTACATGCTGCCCCTGGCGTCGCTCACGCCCGAAAAATCGAAAGAGCGCCCAGCCATGTTCGGCGACACCGGCGTACCGCTCTTGTTCAAGCGGCTGGCGGATTTGTCGGCGAACAAGAGCGACTTGGTGGTCAAGGTCATCGGCGGTGCCAGCATCCAGGACTCGAACGGCACGTTCGAGATCGGCAAGCGCAACTACGTAATCTTGCGCAAGCTGCTGTGGTCGGCTGGGGTCGCGATTCGCGCTGAATCGGTGGGCGGAACCGTGGCCCGTACCGCGCGTCTTTTCGTAGGTGACGGCCGCGTCACCGTTCGCGCCAGCGATACTTTCAAGGAGATGGACCTGTGACTTTGGCAGAGCACGAGACCGACAACATCGACAAAACCGAGCGGGCGCTGTGTGTGCTCGTCGTCGACGACTCGCCGATCATGCGCAAGATGGTGATTCATTCGCTCAAGATGGCGAAAATCGAGCTGTCGTGCATCGAGCAAGCCGCGCATGGCGGAGAGGCGCTCGAGGTGCTGGCGCGCGTAACGCCGGATCTGGTGCTGTGCGACGTGCACATGCCGTCGATGGACGGCCTGGCGTTCGTGCGTGCCCTGGCGCAATCAGGCCGCATTGCGACGCTACCGGTGGTGATGATCAGCTCCGAGCGCAACGACGCCGCGCAAAGCGAGCTCGAGGGCCTGGGCGCGCGCGCCTTCTTGCACAAGCCGTTTTATCCCGAGGCGCTCGGCCAGCTGATCCGCACGGTGCTGACCCAGAAGGAGGCGTCATGAGCGGCATCACCGGCTCGCTGCTCAGCGAAACCACGGCGTCCGTGCTGGCAGATTGCGCCTTCTTGCTGCTCGATCCCGCCGCGGAAGCCGCTTTCGAAGGTGATGCCGTGCGCACCACCTTGGCCTTCTCGGGCGCACACAGCGGTGAGCTCTCCTTGTGTGCGCCACGCCAGATGCTCATCGGCGCGGCGGCGGACATGCTCGGGCTGCCCCCCGATGACGAGTCCCTGCCAGCCCAAGCAGAGGCCGCGTTGAACGAGCTGGCCAACGTGCTGCTCGGAGTATTGCTCGAGCGTGCGTTTGGCGCGGCCGAGTGCCCGCTGATCGGGCTGCCGAAGAGCGCCAGCGTGGCGGTCGTCACCGCACCGCCCGGCGCGGACTGCGCGGCGCTGCTGCAAGACATGGAGGGCCGTCCGTTCGTCGCAGCGGTGGCGTTCTCGCGGAGAGACGCATGATTCGAGTCTTGCTCGTCGACGACTCGGCCACGGTTCGCAAGCTGTTCCGTAAGGCGCTGTCCTCGGCTCCGGACGTGGAAGTGGTTGCGGAGGCGCCCGATCCCTACGTGGCGCGCGAGCTCGTGGTCGAGCACAAACCCGACGTGGTGGTGTTGGACGTAGAGATGCCGCGCATGGACGGCATCACTTTCTTGCGTAAGCTCAGCAAGCATTTTCCGATCCCGGTGGTGGTTTGCTCCTCCGTCACCGAAGCGGGCGGCAAGCTCGCACTAGAGGCGTTCGACGCCGGCGCCCTGGAGGTGATTTGCAAGCCGCAAACCCCTGCGGCTTTGGCCGAGCTGGGCACCGAGCTCCTGCGCGCCGTGCGAGGTGCTGCGGCGTCACGTCGCATGTCGTTCGTCACGGCACAAAGGCCGGTAGAAGCTGTCAATGCCACGAGCGTCGAGCTGGTCTTGATCGGGGCGTCCACCGGTGGGACCACGGCGGTGGAGTCCATCATCAGCCGCTTGCCGCCGCACATGCCGCCGATCGTGGTGGTACAGCACATGCCCGCGTACATCACCAAGGCGTTTGCGGCGCGCTTGAACGGGCTATCGCGGCTCGAAGTGAACGAGGCTCCCGACGGCCACGTGCTCGAAGCCGGTCAGGTGTTGATCGCCCCTGGTGATCACCACCTCGAGATCGTGCGCGTGGGTCGGGAGCTGCGCTGTCGCTTGAACGGCGAGGCGCGCGTCAACGGCCACCGTCCGGCGGTCGACGTCATGTTCCATTCCGTCGCCAAGAACGTGGGCGGCAACGTCGTCGCCGTGCTCTTGACCGGGATGGGCAAAGACGGCGCGCAAGGCATGCTCGAAATTCGCGAGCGAGGTGGCTACACGCTGGCACAGGACGAAAAGAGCTGTGTCGTCTTCGGTATGCCGCGCGCCGCCATCGAGCTCGGTGCTGCCTGCGAAGTCGCCAGCCTCGACGAAATGGCGCCGCGCCTCGTGAGGGCGCTGGAAGCACACGCTACGGCCCTCCGCCGAAGCCGCCTGCCGGCGGCCGGCGCGTGATACGCGCCCTCGCTTTTTACGGGCTGAGCGTCTTGATGCCGTACTTTTTCAGCTTGGCGTAGAGCGAGCTGCGCGACAGCGCCAGGATGCGCGCGGCGTCGTCCACCCGGCCGCCCGCGCGCGACATCACGGCGGCGATGTGGCGGCGTTCTGCGTCATCCAGCGTTTGCGATTCGGCGCCTTCGGTGTCGGGCGCCAGGGAGCGATCGAAGCGGAGCGCGTTGCGGTCCAGGGCGTCGCCCTTGCAGAACAATAGCGCCCGCTCCAAGACGTTGCGCATCTCGCGCACGTTGCCGGGCCAGCGGTATTGCTCGAGCACCACACAGGCGTCTTCGGCCAGCTCGGGCGTCACGCGTCCCCGGCGGCGGCACAGATCCGAGAGCACGGTCGCGGCCACGGCGCGGATGTCTTCGGGCCGCTCGCGTAGCGGTGGGATTTCCAGCGTGAGCGTGTTGATGCGGAACAGCAGGTCTTCACGGAAGCGATCCTCTTTGACCATACCGGCCAAGTTGCGGTGCGTGGCGGCGAGCAGCCGCACGTCCGCAGCGCGCGCGCTGAGCTCGCCGACGCGACGAAAGCTGCCTTCTTCGAGGGCCTTCAGCAGCTTGGGCTGCACTGCCAAGTCCAGATCGCCCAGTTCATCCAAGAACAGCGTGCCCTTGTGGGCCACCTCGATCAGGCCAGGCTTACTGGTGACGGCTCCCGTGAACGCGCCACGCTGATGACCGAATAGCTCGGATTCGGCCAGCTCGCGCGAAAGGCCGGCGCAGTTCAGGTCGACGAACGGCTCGGATTTGCGGGCGCTGTTCTCGTGAATCCAGCGCGCCAGCACGCCCTTGCCGGTGCCGGTCTCGCCCAGAATGAGCACCGGCACGTCCGAGGCGACGGCGGCCGCCGCCATCTCTTCCAGGCGGCGCATGACGCGGCTCTTGCCCAGGAAGGGCGTCGGCGCGGCACTGGCGACGGCGGCCGTGAACGCTCGCTGTCGGCGGTCGCGCTGCTGCTCCAGTGTGCGGCGCACCAAGACTTCCAGCGACTCCAGATCCACTGGTTTGGTCAAGAAATGCTCGGCGCCAGATTTGATGGCACGCACGGCCAGGTCGATGGTACCCAGCCCGGTCAGCACGATCACGGCCTCTTGGCTCTCGCGCTCGCGCGTGCTGCTCAGCAGGTCGAAGGCGGTGCCGTCCGGCAGCTGGTAGTCGACGATGGTCAGGTCCGGTGACTCTTTGGCCTGCAGCGCGCGCGCGTCTGCGAGGTTGGCGGCGTCGAGGACGGTGAAGCCGCAGCGCCGAAGGTACATCGCGAGGACGCTTCGCATCTGCACGTCGTCGTCGACCAGCAGTAACTTATCCAAGACCGCTCGCTCCTTGCTCGCGCCTGGTAATCCTGACCAAGCGATCACTATAACGGATCAGCGCAGCTCAATTGAAGGCCGGCGCTCTCAAATTGCGACGGGTTTCGGCTGCGCCATCGCCGTGCGCGGCGCGCATTGGGCCAGAAATTCGCGTGTGGAACCTAAATTCTGGTCGGGATTGGCCGCATTTACGCTCAATGGATCCCCAGCACCAGGCAACGTGCCTCGAAGCCCTGCGCGACGCCGTGGGCGAGGTCGCCGCGACCGTTCTCGGCGGCGTGCCGGTCGCAGCCGCCCCCGCCGTCGAGAACCTCGATCCCGCGAGCTGCCACGGCGCTTACCTGGCGCTGGTCGCGCAAGAAGAGCCGATTCAGGTCGCGTTGCTCGCCAATGCCGCTGGCTGCCAGACGCTGTCCAAGTTGCTACTCGGCATGGACGCGGCCGACGAAGACTTGCCGGACGCGGACGTGAGTGACGCGATGTGCGAGGTGATCAACATCGTGGCCGGGGGCTTGAAGCGCCGCGTGAGCGCCGAGCTCAAGGTCACGCTCGGTCTGCCCTTGTTCGTGGCCGGCCCGCTCATGCCCAACCAGATGCAGCAGGTGCACGGCAGCGCGCTTTCGCTCGGCGACGTGCAGGTGGTCGTGCTCTTGCTGACCCAGCGCGAAAACGCCGAGCCGATTTCGAAGAGCGGCGTCAATCAGATCGCGGCAACGAAGCTGGCGAAGGAGCAAAGCGCGTGAGTAAGACGATTTTGGTGGTGGACGACAGCAAGGCAATGCGTTTGATCGTGCGCCGCACGCTGCGGCAGGCCGGCTTTGGCGACTACGAGGTCGAAGAGGCCGCCAACGGCCTCGAGGCGCTCGAACGCATCGGCCAGGCTGCGCCGGCGCTGGTCATCTCCGACTGGAACATGCCGGAGATGAACGGCATCGAGCTGCTCAAAGAGCTGAACGCGCGCAAGGTCTCGGTGCGTTTCGGTTTCGTCACCACGGAAGGCACACCGGACATGCGGGCCATGGCCGACGAAGCCGGCGCGTTGTTCTTGATCGCCAAACCCTTCACTCCCGAGCAGTTCGAGTCGGCGCTGCGCCCGCTCTTGTCATAGTTGGGTTACAGGGCCTAGGCTGAGCGCTCCATGGCAGCGTACGAGAGCGTGCGTACGGAGGAGGGAAGCGAGGATTCCCTCCTCCAGCTGCAGTCCATCTTCGAGCATCTGGCCGACGGCATGTTCGTGGTCAGGGTGGTGGAGGGGCCGGACTTCGAGTTCGAGGCCATCAACGCCAAGACCGCGGAGTGGCTGAGCACGACCAGCGCGGCCGTGCGCGGGCGGCGGTTGCGCGACTTCTTGCCGGCGGCGGAGGCGGAGCGCGTTGCCGTCTACTACCGGCGCTGCGTCGAGACCGGCGAGACGCAGCGCTACGAGGAAACGCCCTTCGCCGTCCAGCCGGACATGACCTTCCAAACTACGCTGATTCCGGCGAAAGAGGCGCGCGGCAAGGTGACGCGCATCGTGGGCATCGCCCGCGACATCAGCGACCAGCGTCGGGCGGCGCGCGCGTTGAGCGAGTCGCAAGACGTGCTGGCCAAGGCTTTCCGGTATGCCCCAAACGCGATGTTGATCGTGCGCTCCGCCGACGGCACCTACGTGGACGTCAACGCCGCCTTCGAGCAGCTGTTCGAGTGCGATCGCTCGCGGGTGATTGGCTCGCGCGAGGCCGAGCAAGCGGTGTGGCCCAACGTCGAAGAACGCAGGCAGCTGATCGAGAACGTGCGCGCGCACGGTAGCATTCGCGAGCACTCGGCGCGCCTGCGTACGTTCAAGGGCAATTTTCGTGACGTGCTCATCTCGAGCGACATGGTGATGCTGGGCGGCGAGTCGCACCTGATCGTCAACGTGCGCGACGTGACCAAAACGCTGGACACTGAACGCACTAAAGCCGAGCTCGAGGCTCAGCTGCGCCAGGCGCAGAAGCTCGAGGCGCTCGGTACGCTCGCGGGCGGTATCGCTCACGATTTCAACAACATTCTGGGCGCGATGGTCGCCTTCATCGATTTGATCCGGCTCGACGTGAACGATCGCATGGCCGTGCTGGGACACGTGAGTGAGCTGAAGACGGCGTCGCAGCGAGCGCGGGACCTGGTGCAGCAGATCTTGACCTTCAGCCGCGCGCAGAAGCCCAGTCGCAGCGTGACCAAGCTGGACTTGGCGGTGCGCGAAGCCGTCAAGCTACTACGCTCGTCGCTGCCCAGCTCGGTGGTGATCCAGTCGTCGTTCGACGAGCAAGCGCCGTGCGTGCTCGCCGACGCCTCGCAAGTGCATCAGGTGGTGATGAACCTCGGCACCAACGCCGCCCACGCCATGCGCGACAATGGCGGTGAGCTCACGTTGCGCGTCGAGCCCCTCGTGGTCGACGACGAGCTGGCTCGCCGGCGGCCGGATTTGCGCCCCGGCCGCTACGCGCGCGTGGTCGTGAAGGACACCGGACAGGGTATGGACGACGCCACGCTCAAGCGCATCTTCGAGCCCTTCTTCACGACCAAGAAGCAGGGTGAGGGGACGGGCCTGGGGCTGGCCGTGGTGCATGGCATCGTGCGCGACCACGACGGAGCCATCGCAGTCGAGAGCCGCATCGGTGAGGGTACGACCGTCGAGGTATTCTTCCCGGAGCACATCGGCGAGCCCGCGGCGACACGAGCGGCTCCGGCCATGCTCCCCAAGGGGCATGGCGAGCGTCTGCTGGTGGTCGACGACGAAGAAGCGCTGTGCGTTTCGCTCACGCATCTGCTCACGCGACTCGGCTACCAGGTCGTGGCCAAGTCGCGTCCCGAAGACGCTCTGGCCCTGTACCGCGAGCGTCCCTCCGAATTTGCGCTCGTGCTGACTGACTTGACCATGCCGGGCATGACCGGGCTGCAGCTTGCCGAACAGATCCTGTCGATCGAGCCGCGCGCCAAGGTGGCGTTGATGAGCGGCTTCAGCGGTACGTGGACACCGGCGTCGGTGCGCCTGCTCGGCTTGGTCGACATGTTGGTCAAGCCCCTCAGCGCTGCCGCGCTCGCTGAAGGCATCTCTCGCGCGCTGGGCGAGGCGCGCTGATCAGGCGCGTTCCGGGATTCGCGACGCTCGTCCGGGTTCCTAGAAGCACCGGTTCGAGTCCGGGCCCGCAACTGCTGGAAATCATTGTGGTCTCTGGACGGAGACCGGGTGGCTCGGCGGTTGCAATGCTCGCTGAGCGAGATGGCTCAATTGTTCGATGCGCTGTGCGATCTGGCCGAGCTGGCTCTGGGTTGCCAGAGCTGTAAATCACGTCCGCCCGAGGTCACGGCGCTGCAGCTGCCGCGCATGGGCGGCCTCGTCTACTTGAGTGGTGAGCACGTGGCCATGCACGTGGGCGTGCTCTCGAGTGACGCGGGTTGCCGCTTCCTCACCGGGCGCCTGCTGGGTAAGCAAGATCTGCTCGACTTGAGCGCACCCGTGATTCGCGGCGCGATGTGCGAGCTCGCCTACCTGCTGGGCGGTGGCGTCCGGCGCCGGCTGCACGCTGCCGGCGCCATCATGGTTGGCCAGCCCTGCTTCCTCGAAGGCACCGTGCAACCGCGCGTCGGTTGGCGCGCTCAATCCATCGACGTGGAGCTCGACGGTCACGGCGCGACTTTGATCGCGCTCGTGCGCACCGACTCGGCAACGCTCGTCGCTTGAAGCCGAGTCGGAGCCAAACGGCGCTGGGTTAGCGCTGGATGCGGGCGGAGCCGCCCTTGGCGAACGCGCGCACCTGCTCGACCGTTGCCATGGTGGTGTCGCCCGGGAAGGTCGTCAGCAAGGCGCCGTGCGCCCAACCCAGGTTCACGGCTTCTTGCGGGGCTTCACCGCTGAGCAGGCCGTAGATGAAGCCTGCCGCGAAGCCGTCGCCGCCGCCCACGCGGTCGATGACGTTCAACTGACAGGTGGGAGACTGGTAGGTCTTGCCGTCGACCCAAGCCACCGCGCCCCAGGTGTGGTGGTTGGTGTGGTGCACCTCGCGCAGCGTGGTGGCCACGGCCTTCACGCCAGGATGCTTTTTGACCACTTTGTCGATCATGGCGAAGAACGCGCTCGGGTCCAGCTTCGACTGGGCGTGCACGTCCTGACCTTCCATGCCCAGGCCCTTCTGCAGGTCTTCCTCGTTGCCGACGAGCACGTCCACGTGCTCGACGATGCGGCTGATGACCTCGACGCCCTTCTGCTGGCCGCCCCAGACGTTCCACAGCTTTTCGCGGTAGTTGAGGTCGAAGCTGGTGACGGCGCCGGCCTTGCGCGCAGCCTTCATGCCCTCGATGATCAGCTCACCGGTGGTTTCGCTGAGCGCGGCGAAGATGCCGCCGCTGTGGAACCAGCGCACGCCGCCCGCGAAGATGGCGTTCCAGTCGAAGTCGCCCGGCTTCAGCTGGGCGGCGGCCTCGTTGGAGCGGTTGTAGAAGACGACCGGGGCGCGCACGCCGTGGCCGCGATCGCTATACACGGCCGCGATGTTCGGGCCGTTGACGCCGTTGTGCTTGAAGCGCTTGTACAGCGGCTTCACGCCCATGGCCCGCACCCGCTCAGCCACCAAGTCGCCAATCGGGTAGTCGACCATGGCGGTGGCGATGGCGGCGTTCATGTTGAAGGCGTCGGCGAGGTTGGCCGCGACGTTGAACTCACCGCCGCTCACGTGGATGTGGCACTCCGTGGCCTTGCGGAACGGAATGACGCCGGGGTCGATGCGGTGAACCAGAGCGCCGAGCGAAACGATGTCGAGGGCGCCGTCGGGACGAATATTCAAGCCTGCCATGGTCGGTTTTCCTGCTAGATGTCGCGAAGCGACGAAAACTGTCGCGAAAAAATCGCGAGCCTACTTACGACCTTAATCGGCCGCGATCAACGCGAGATTTTTGCGTGCAAAGTCTGTCAGGTGGAAAAGCGCTGGCGGAGGGCCCAGAGTCCGAGCCCAGGGTTGGAGACGAAGAAGAGTTCTTCGCCGTCTGGTAGGGTGTTCGGGCCGTCTTGCAGGCGATTTGGCGCGTAGCGTTGAAGGAGCTCACCCACGTCTGCCCATTCGTAACCGACGGACTCGACTTCTTGCCGGCTCAGGCCACCGGCCGCCCAGCGTACCCGAAATCGCCCCTCGCTCGAGGCATGGATGAGGTGCGCCGCGGCGGAGAGCGAGCGGCCGAGCTCGGGATCGCGCTGCACCTGCTCCAGGGTGTGAGCGGTGCCGCGATAGCCGTGACGGCGGATCAGCTGGTCGATACCGGCGTCTTCACCAAAGCGCCGCACGCCGGGACCCAAGACGATGAGCTCGCCGCCGTCGGCGATGGCCATGCGCGTGCGATAGATCGCTTTGTTGCCGAGCCAGGTGGTCCGAAACTCGTGTGGCTCCAGGTACACCACGACCCGCTCGAGCGGCCGCTCCAACAAATCGAGGTTGAGCCTCTGCACGAGCGGCGCGCCTGCCAGGAAACAGCCCTCGTCGTCTCCCGCATACAGACCGTGGGTTTGGATTTGGCCCTGCGCGTCCTTCTTGCGCACCGTGCACAAGTAGGTGATCGGCAATTCGGCCGCGAGCTGAGCAGACATGTAGTTGAGCACGTCGCGCACGGGCGTGTGCGCGCGACCCATCATCGACTCCATGCCGCATACGGCGCCCAAGAAGTGTGAGCGGTCGATGCTCTCTTTGCCGCCGGTGCCCACGAACACATTCTTGGCGTGATTGGCGATACCGATCACTTCGTGGGGCACCAGTTGACCGATCGAGATGATGCGGTCGTAGTAGCCACTCGCCAAATGCTGGCTAACTTGGCACGGCACCGGATAGTCGACGCGAGCGTCGCTCACGTGGCTGACGAAGCTGCCCGGTACCTCGCCGAGCGTCGCCACGCCGCGCCGGAAGTCGTGTACGAGGCACTGCTCGTGCGGCACGCCAGGAAACATGCTCGAAAGCTCGCTCGGGCTCATCGCCTCGTGGGTGCCGAGCGCCGGCAGCACCTTGACCTCGGCGCTGGGCGAGAGCCGGCGGTAGAGCGCGCTCGTCAGCTCGCCGGCACCGGAGTGCGCACGCGTCGCGTCCGGCGGGAGCAAGAGCACGCGGCGCGGGGAGCCCAGGCTCGACACCAGCTCGTCGAGCACGCGCTCGACCTCGGCGCTGGTGAGGGGCAGAGCCGCGTCGGCGGCCGAGGTGCGGAGCGAGCCGCGCGGAGCGCCGCTGCGCACGTGGGCGCGCGCGACGCGCTCGACGATCTCGGCATCGCTCAGCTCGGGCGAGAACGCGAAGGCAGTGGCGCTCGTCGCCGCGATCGGCGGCGGCGTAGGGCCGACATGCACGCTGAGCGTGGTGGCAGAATGGATGGGAGGGGGGCCGTGATCCGACTCGACGAATCGGAGACCGAGGCGACCCGCTAGCCTCTGTCCAATCGTGGATTTTCTAGCCCCCGTGACACCGGTCACGAGGATTGACATGAGGCACTTACCCTAGCGGATCGTGCACGAAAACGCCAGGACGTTCAGCGAAGCTTTAGCGCTTGGGCGGCCGTGGCGACCAGACGGGTGGCGTCGCCGTCGCGCCGTCTTCGGGCCACGGGTGGCGCGGGTATTTCCGCATGAGCTCGCGGCGGACGGTGGCGTAGTGGCGTTCCCAGAAGCCGGGGAGATCGCTGGTGACCTGTTGTGCGCGGCCGTTGGGGGCGAGCAGGTGCAAGGTGAGGGGGACCTTGCCGCGGCACACGCGCGGCGTCTGTTTCATGCCGAAGAAGTCCTGCAGGCGCGATTCGATCCACGGAGGCTTGCCAGCCTCGTAGTGGATCTCGGTGCTGCGACCGCCGGGCAAGCGGAACGATTCGGGCGCTTCACTGGCGAGCAGGCGCTCGACGGTCGGGCCGAGCGAGCGCCGCAGCTCTTGCGCCGGATCGAGCTGGCGCAGCTCGGCGAAGCTGACGCGGCCTTCGCACAGCTTCTCGGCCGTCGCGTCGTCGAGGCCCGCGGTGAATTCGGGGATGCCCGCTTCCGGGAAATGCTCGCGCAGCAGCGCGAGCCGCGAGACCAGGCCTCCCAAGCTGGAGCTTGCCAGCGCCGCGAGCACGCCGCGCGCCTTCGCCATCTCGAACAAGAGTCGTGAGGCTTCTGGCGACGGTGGCGCCACGCTGCGCGCTTCGTCCAGCAAGATGGCGCCGAACGCCATGCCTTCGCGGCGCTCGACCCGCTCGGCGTCGGCGTTCCACGTCAGCTCGTCTTTCATGGTGATGCGTTGGCCGAAGTCCTCGAGCAGCCAATCGGCTTCGATGCTGGTGGCGAGCCGCACCGAGCCTTGCGCGCGACCACCGCTGGACTGTTCGTCGGCGGCGACCGCCACGAGCAGCTCGCCCTCGTGCACCACGCTCGACTCGCTGAGCTTGGCCGAACCGCCTTGCGCCAGCACGATGTCCGGTTGGCCAGCGCGACGCCGCTTGCCGACGCGATCGGGAAAGCCGGCCAGGATCGCGCGGCGCACGGCTGCGTCGAGCGCGTCCGGATCGTCGGGACGCCGCGTTTGCTTGCGGGTATTGCTCGACACCTTGCGGTAGGTGGTGGCGACCGACTGCACGGTGCGCACGTCTAGACCTGCGCGCCGCACGCCGTCGGCGCGAAAATTCACGGCCTCGGCTTCGGCGAAGCGCGTCATCAGCTCGAGCACGTCACACGGCCCGCTGGCGCCGAGCTCCTTGCGTCCACCCGGAGCGAGCCTGAGCCGCGCGTCGCTGCGGATGTCGCGCTCCGATAGTAGCGCTGCCGCGAGGCTGGCTTCGCTGGCGACCCCGAGCGCCTCGCCCCGCGTGACGACGCGCGCCAGCCGCGGATGCAAGGGAATTTCGAGCAAGCGGCGCCCCAGCTCGGTGATGCTGCCGCTCTCGCTGGTCGCGCCGAGCCAACCGAGCAGCTCCTGCGCGGCGCTGAGCGCCGCTTCGGGCGGCGGCGTGAGCCAACGCAGCGAGCGCGCGTCGCTGAGACCGGCTCCGGCCAGCGCCAGCAGCGCTTCGCTCAGATCGGCGCGTGCCACCTCGGGCAAATCGTGCTCGCGGCGCGATTCGAAATCGCCTTTGGTGTAGAGCCGCAGCACACGGCCGGCGCGGGTACGGCCCGCGCGGCCGGCGCGCTGTGTGGCGGACGCGCGACTGATCTTGGCCGTGGTGAGCGTCGGCAAGCCGCTCCAGGGCGAGTGGCTCGCCTGGCGCGAAAGCCCCGAGTCGACCACGACCGTGACGCCGTCGATGGTGACGGACGTTTCAGCCACGTTGGTGGACAGCACGACCTTGCGCTGCGAAGCCGGCTCGACCGCGCGCGCCTGCTCGGCGATCGGCAAGTCACCGTGCAGTGGCAGGATCAGCAAGTCACGCTCGGCGGCCAGCGGCTCGAGCGCCGTGAGCGCGCGGCGGATGTCGCCGGAGCCGGGCAGAAACACCAGCACGTCGCCGCCGTCCGCCGCGGAGGTAGCGCTGCGTACCGCGCTGACGATTTGTTTGTCGAGCGGGCGGTCGTCGGGGCTCGCGAGATGCTCGATTTCCAGCGGAAACGTGCGGCCTTCGCTGCGCACGCGTTGGGCACCCAACAGGGCTGCAACGGGCTCCGCGTCGAGCGTCGCGCTCATCACGGTCAGGCCGAGCTCGGGGCGTCGTTGGCGTAAGCGGACGAGCAGCACCAGCAGCAAATCCGTGAGCAGGCTACGCTCGTGAAATTCGTCGAGCACGACCTGCGCTACGCCAGGCAGGTCGGGCTCGGCAAGCAGGCGACGCAACAGCACGCCTTCGGTGACGTAGCGCACGCGCGTATTCGGACCGGATACTTCTTCGAAGCGCACGCTGTAGCCGACGCTGTCGCCCAGCTTTTGTCCGCGTTCGCTGGCGACGCGAGCCGCGGTCAGGCGCGCCGCGAGCCGGCGCGGCTCCGCGACGATGACTTCACCCTTCGCGAAGGCTTCGTGAATCGCCCAGGGAACGCGTGTCGTTTTGCCGGCGCCGGGGGGCGCCTCGAGCACGAGCGGCGCGCCCTTCTGGAGCGCCGCGACGATGTCGGGCAGCACCTGGTCGATGGGTAGCGGCGTCAGCACGTGCGAGTCGCTCTAGTGCTGCGTGCCGCAAGTCGCAATCGCTTCCAAGCTCAACGGCCGACGGCGTCGAAGCGCGTGTGCGTCACGTCGAGCTTGGGGCTGGCGGGGAATTTGAGCCGCGAAACGGCGCTTTTGACGCAAGCATTGAGCGCGGAGCTCGGCGGGTTGCTCGAGACCGTGACGCCGACGGCGCGGCCATCTTTGACGGCCGCGCAGACCTGCAGCACGGTGCGGTCGGGCATGCTGCAGCCCGCCAGGTAACGTCCGTTTTGCAGGATGCTGGCGTAGGCCTCGCGCGTGACGTCGGCGGGGCCGCGCGGCGCACCCAGCTCGATTTGCTCGTTGTTGCGGGCAATGGCGGCTTCACAGCTCGTGACGGCGACAGGCGCCCCCACCTCGGGCGGCGCGGGCTCACTTTCGGTTGGCGCCGGGCGGTCGCCGCCGCGCTCGAAGAGCGAATCGATACGTGGACCATCGGCGGCGCGAACGCGCGGGGCCGGCCGCGACGAATCCGTGAACTCGGGGAAGGAGAGAGGCACAGGTAGGGGGCCAGGAGATGGCGAAGTCGCGGTTCGCGGCGCTGCCTCGGGCGGCCCGTGCGCGATTTCGGGCTCCGAACGACGCGCGCCGTGCTCGTCGTCGGGGGGAGGCTCATCAGCGGGAAAGGACCGCGGGGGGGCGGGCGGCGGCTCCGAAGCGAGCTCTGCCTCGGCGATTGAAGGCGCAATGGAAGGCGTCAACGCGGCGACGGGTGCCGGGTCCGGTGGGGCAATCTCTCGTGGAGCGGGGGCCGCCTCGCTCGGCGCGGGGTCCAGCGGGTTGGCCAGTGCCTCGAGCGGGTGGGGGCCGAGATGCGCGAAGAAATACGTGAGGCCACCCATCAGCACCCAGTACCCCGCGGCGGGCACGGCGAGCGGCGGCAGGCGCCAGCGCTTGCGCGGTGCGGCCGGCGGCTCGGGCGGGAGCCGCAAGCGGGGGCGGATGTCGAGGTGGACGAGGCGGCGCATCGTGCGACTGAGCGGCGCATCGTGCAACCGAGCGGCGCGTGTTACAACCCTTTGTCGTGGCGAAACGGGCTGCGCTGTTCGATATGGATCGCACATTGCTGCGGGTAGACTCCGCCCGGCTCTACACGCGATTTCGCAGAGATAGAGGCGAAGCGTCGTTCATGGACGCTCTGCGCGTGGCACTTTGGGCCATGCAATACACGCTCGGCGTCATCGATGCGCCCAAGGTGGCGCGCAAGGCGCTGGAGAGCTTTCGGGGCCGCGAGGAGTCGTGGCTGGAAAAGAGCTGCGCCGAGTGGTTCCCCCAATACGTGCTTCCTGAAGTGCAGCAGGCGGGGCGACGCGCCGTGCAGCAACACCGCGAAGCGGGCGACTTCGTAGCGATCGTCACTGGCGCTACGCGCTATGTGGCCGAGCCGGTCGCGGCCGAGCTGGGCATCGAGCACGTGATTTGTTCGGAGCTCGAGATCGAAGAGGGGCGCTTCACGGGCCAAGTCATCGAGCCGCTTTGTTACGGGCCGGGCAAAATCGAGCGCACCGCGCGCATCGCCGAGCGCCACGGCTTTAGGCTCGAAGAGGCCGTGTTCTACAGCGACAGCATCACGGATCTGCCGCTGCTCGAGGTCGTGCACGCGCCGGTCATCATCAACCCCGACCGTCGATTGCGGCGCGTGGCGCAGAAGCGCGGCTGGCCAATCGAAGCCTGGTAACGCGCAGCGGCGCTCAGGGGCGCAATCCGATGGAGCGTGTGAGGTGAGCGAGGTCGCGCAGCACGCGCGGCACGCGGCGGAGCAGGTTGATCGAAGGCGGGCGCTTCTCGAGCACGCGCACCGGGACCTCGAGCACCCGCAGCGGCTCGCGATAGGCGCGGATCACCAGCTCGCTCGCGAACACGTCGCCCTCGACGCGGCAGCTGTCGACGATGTGCAACAACCCAGCGCGCCGAAATGCCTTCAAGCCGTGCGTGTCACTGCCTCGAAAATCGAACAGTAGCCTCAGCACGCCCGTGTAAAGCTGACTGGCGGCGTGGCGCAGCGGTGGTCGCTCGTCGCGCGCGCCGCCCAGCAGCTTGGAGCCGATCACCAAGTCGGCGCGATCCGCGCGCAGCAGCTGCAAAGCCTGCAGGTGAAAGTCGACGTCGCAGAGGTCGATTTCTTCGCAAATAACGAAGGTGCCGCGCGCGCTTTGAATGCCGAGACGAAGCGCCTGGCCGTAGTTGGGCGCCGGGCTTTGCACCAGCCGCACCTCCGGGTAGCGCTGGTGCAGCTCACGCGCGACGTGAGCCGTCGCGTCGCGTGAGCCGTTCTCGGCCAGCACGACCTCGTAGCTGAGGGCGTGCGGAGCCAGGCGCTCGCGCAGGTCGACCACCGCCGCGCGCAGGATGGCCTCTTCGTTGAAGACCGGGATCACGAACGAAACTTCGGGCGCCTCGGTCATGCGGAGAGCAGACCTCGGGCGCGCGCAGCGGCGTCACGCCCCATGAGCAGCGCATCTTCCATCGAAGAGTAGTTCCAGGCGCCGTAGCGACCGCTGCTGACGATGCGCTCCGCGACCAAGAACGGCTCGATCACGTCGAGCGCAGCGCGGTAGTGGTGATCGTAAATCACGTAAGCGTGCTCGATGGTGCGTAGCCGTGACAGCTCGATGTCGCTTTCGCTCCGGACGAGCCCCAGCTCGACGAGCCCCGGCACGACCTCGGACAAGGCTCGCTCCAAATTGGGCGTGCGGCGATCCACCAGCTCCACATAAAGGCTCGATTTACCGGGCGGCGCGAGCCTGTCGCTGAAGTGCGAGTAACAGCCGACCCGGTAAAACGGGTACTTGGCTTCGGGCACGTAGATCCAATGATACGGATTGGGATTCGGGCCGCGTAGACCGAGATCCAGGTAATGCAAGTGAGTCGAACGCAAGCGGGCGGCGGCTTCAGCGACGGGCGCCGGCAGCGGAGCCAGCAGCCCGAGCAGCTTGGGCAAAGGGATGCTGCTCACCAGCGCCTCGAACGGCAGCGTTTCGTTTTCGAAGACCAGCTCCCGACGTTGGCGATCGATGCGCAGCGGCGCCCGGCTCAGCTCGACCGGCGTGCGCTCGGCCAGGGCGGCCGCAAAGCTCCCCATACCGAGCTCGGGGTACCAAAAGTCGACGTTGTAGCCGAGCTCGGGCGCCTGAGCCCCCACGGCACCACGCAGCACATCCGACAGCTGCGGTAGCGGCACGAAGCGCTGGCACCACTCGCTGGTGATCTCACTCGGGGGGACGCCCCATAGCCGCGAATTGTACGGCAGCATGAAGTGGCGGCTCACGCCGCTACCGAAATGAACCTGACAGAACTCTTCGAAGCTCTGGGGCTCGGGCTTGTCCTTCGCAAAGTGCGCCGACAAGAAGCCCGACAGGCACTCGTAGGCCACCTCCGGCGGCAGCCCGTAGAAATTGCTCTGAAACGGGTAGCGCGTGTACACGCCGTGCGAAAAGACGGCGCTCTTGCGCTGGATTTTGCGGTAGCGCTCCGCCGGCAGAAGCTCCGTCGCGAGGGCGCGCATGCTCGCGTCGCGCAAATGAAGCAGGTGCCCCGTGCGATCGAAGCGAAAGCCCTGCTCCTCGATGGTGACGGCGTGGCCGCCCGCCACCGCCTCACGCTCGAACAGCCGGTGGGCGACGCCGGCGCGAGTCAAATGCAAGCTGGCGGAGAGCCCCGTCAGGCCCGCACCCAGCACCAGCACGCGCACTCGCTCGCCCGCCATGGCTAGTGCGCGGAGTTCCAGTCCACGCCATGGCCGACCGAAACTTCGAGCGGCACCGACAGGCTATAGGCGCCCTCCATCGCGGCCTTGATTTTCTGTTCGGCTTCCGGGACCTCGGCGTCCGGCACCTCGAACACGAGCTCGTCGTGCACGGAAAGCACCATGCGCGCCCCCGGAGTCGGCGGCTTGCGCAGCGCGAGCATCGCGAGCTTCAAGATGTCGGCGGCGCTGCCCTGAATGGGCATGTTCATGGCGATGCGCTCGGCCGCCAGGCGCTCGGCGCGGTTGGCGCTGCGAATGTTGGGCAAGAGTCGGTGACGCCCCAGCAGGCTGCGCACGGCTTCGCCGGCGCGGGCGCGCTCCAACGTGGCGGTCATGAAGGCGCGTACGCCCTGGTAGCGCCGGAAATAGGCGGCGATGAAGTTGGAGGCTTCGGCGCGCGGGATGTTCAGCACCTTGGCCAAACCGCTGTCGCCCTGCCCGTAGATCACGCCGAAGTTGACGGCCTTGGCGCGCGTGCGCATTTCACGCGTCACGTCCTCCGCCTTGACCTCGAAGATTTCCATCGAGGTGCGCAGGTGCACGTCTTCGCCGGTGCGGAACGATTCGCAAAGCACCGGGTCTTGCGACAGGTGCGCGAGCACGCGCAGCTCGATCTGCGAATAGTCGGCGCTCACGAGCTGGAAGCCGGGCGGCGCCACGAAGGCCGCGCGGATGCGCCGCCCCAGCTCGGTGCGGATGGGGATATTTTGCAGATTGGGATCGGTGGAGGAAAGCCGGCCGGTGGCAGCGACCGCCTGCTCCCACGAGCTGTGCACGCGCCCCGTCTTCGGATTCCTCAAGCTCGGCAGCGCGTCGATGTAGGTGCCCTTGAGCTTGCTCACCTGGCGCAGCTCCAAGATCACGCGCGGCAGCTCGTGTTTGTCGCTCAGCGCTTCGAGCGTCTCGGCGTCCGTGCTGCGCGAGGTCTTGGTGCGCTTCACCGGCTTGAGCCCGAGCTCGTCGAACAGCAATGTTTCCAGCTGGCGCGGCGAGTTGGCGTTGAACTGGCGACCGGCCACGCGCTGCGCCTCTTGCTCGAGTCGATTGATCTCGGCGTCGCATTCACGGCCCAGCTCGGCCAGGCGCGCGGCGTCGACGAGCACGCCGTTCAACTCCAAATCCGAGAGCTCTTGCGCCAGCGGCAGCTCCAGCTCGCGGTACAACGAGGTCAAGGCGTGACGATCGAGCTGCTCTTGCATGCGCGCCGAGAGCCGCAGCGCGTAGTCGGCGTTTTCGCAGGCCCAGCTGGCGACCGGCTCGATCGGCAGCTCGTCGATGGGGATGCGCTTACCGCGCGCCGGCTTGCTCAGCTCGTCGAGCGTGCCGGTCACGAGCCCGAGCTCGCGCTGCGCCAACGACACGCGGTCGTGCCGCGTTTCGGGATCGAGCAAATAGCTGGCCAGCGCCGCGTCGAAGCCGTAGCGCCCGAGCCGCAAGCTCGCCTGAGCCAGCGCCACGTCGCTGCGCTTCAAGTCGTGCGCAGCGAAGGCCGCGCCGCCAGCCGCGAACAGCGGCCCCAGCGCCTCGCGCAGCTCAGCGACGCTCGGCTGCTTGGGCACGCCCATGAAGCGATGGCCGAGCGGCACGTAGCGCGCTTTGCCGGTCTTGCTCGCGAGCGCGAAACCGATCAGCGCGCCGCGTGTCGGACTCTCTTCGGTGGTCACGATCTCGAGACCCGCTTCGCCTTCTTTGGCGAGCGCGGCGCCGAACTCGGCGATCTCGCGCGGTGTGAAGAGCGTGCCGTAGTCCGCCGTGATCGTCGCGGGGGCGCTCGGGCCGGACGCGCCGCTGAGCGCGGGCGCGCCGCTGGGCGCGGGCACCGGCGCGCTCAGCGGGAGGCCGATTTGCGTCATTTCTCCGCGTCCCGGCGTGGCAGCGGCGGCCGGCCCGGCTGCCGTTACGATGGGCGTGAGCACCGGGATGGCGCCCGGCGCGTCGTTCGTGAGCAGGCCGAGTTGCCGCGTGAAGCCGAGCTCCGTGTACACGACGCGCAGCTTGTCGAGGTCGCGGCCGCGATAGCTCAGCGCCTCGCGGCTCACGTCGATCTCGCAGTCGTCCTTCAGCGCGACCAGGCGCTTGCTCAAAAACGCTTGCTCACGGTGCTCGGTCAGCTTCTGCAGCAGACCCTTCTTGCTGATCTTGTCGAGGTTGTCGTAGATGCCCTGCAGCGTGCCGTACGCCTTGAGCAGCTCCATGGCGGTCTTGGGACCGACGGAGGGCACGCCGGGGATGTTGTCGGAAGTGTCGCCCATCAGCGCCAGCAGATCCTGGAGCTGGTCGACCCGCACTCCAAAGCGCTCTTCGACCTCTGGAGCACCGATGACGCGGTTGCGCATCGTGTCCCACAGCATCACGTCATCGCCGACGAGGGTCATGAGGTCCTTGTCGGCGGCCAGGATCACGACCTTCAAGCCTTGCTCGCGCGCACGGCGCACCACGGTAGCGATCAGGTCGTCGGCCTCGACGCCCTCCTTCTTGTAGATCGCGGCGTGGTAACCGTTGACGATCTGCTCGCAGCGCTGCAGTTGGCTGCGCAGGTCGTCGGGAGCCGGTGGGCGGTTGGCCTTGTACTCGGGATAGATCTGCTTCCTGAAGGTCTCGCGCCCAGAGTCCAGTGCCACTGCCAAGAGCCGAGGTCGCTGCTCTCGCAGCATGAGGTCGAGCATGCTCACCATGCCGTGCACGGCGCCGGTGGGCTCGCCGCTCGGGCTGAGCAGGGGAGCTACTGCGTGGTACGCGCGTAGCACGTAGCTTGAAAGATCGACGACGTAGATCACATCGTCAGAGCCCGGTGGAAACAGCCGCGTCGCCATCGCTGCGCCGTCTTAACACCTTCGCGCACACGCTGCGCCTTCGCGTCTCCGGCCTCGGGGCCTGCGCCCCCAACGGCGAGGACCCGAACCAAATAACCAGCTGCCGTGTGAGCTGCTTAACTGGCGCTCGCGACCGAGCGTCTGTACCCTAGGTTGCAAGGTGGCACAGGACGTCCCTCCTCCAGGACTCGTCGCGGGGAAGTATCGGCTCACGCAGCTGATCGGGCGCGGTGGTATGGGCTCGGTTTGGGAGGGCACGCACACCACGCTCGGCACGCACGTGGCGGTCAAGTTCATCGAGGCCGAGTACGCGGAGAGCCCCGAGGCGCGTAACCGTTTCGAGAACGAAGCGCGCGCCGCGGCCAAGCTCCGCAGCAAGCACGTGGTCGAGGTCTACGATCATGGCATGACGGACGACGGGCGTCCGTTCATCGTGATGGAGTACCTGCGGGGCGAGCCGCTCGACAAGCGTCTCGATCGCGTGGGGCGCCTGCCCGCGAAAGACACCGCGCGCATCGTCATGCAGGTGTGCCGGGCGCTGTCCAAAGCGCACGCGGCCGGCATCGTGCATCGCGACCTCAAGCCGGAGAACGTCTTCTTGGTGTGGGACGACGAAGACGGCGCCGATGTGGCCAAGGTGGTCGACTTCGGCATCGCCAAATTCACCGACAAGCAGCTCGGTAACTCTTCGGCGACGCGCACGGGCTCTGTGCTCGGCACGCCCTACTACATGAGCCCGGAGCAAGCGCGTGGCCTGCGCAGCGTGGATTTTCGCTCCGATTTGTGGTCCGTCGGCGTCATCGCCTATCGCTGCATCGTCGGCATTTTGCCGTTCGAGGGCGAAGCCGTTGGCGACTTGCTGGTCAAGCTGTGCACGGCGCCGTTACCCGTGCCGTCGCAGCTCGCTCCCGATATTCCGCCGGGCTTCGACGCGTGGTTCGCCCGCGCGCTCACGCGCGAGCCCGAAGGTCGCTTCTCGAACGCCAGCGAGCTGGCGGAGTCGCTGGCCGCGGTGTGCGGCATCCCGGTGCGCGGCTCTTACTCCACGGGTGACATCCCGATCCCTAGCTTTGCGAGCGGCCCGATGGGGCACTCATCACCAGCCATCACGCCTGGTCCGGGCGCGATGACACCAGCTCCGGGAGTCATGCCGGTTGCGCCCTATCAAACCGCGGATCGCACCGGGCCGAATCCGGCGGTGTTCTTGGGCAACAGCGCGGCCACCCTGCAAATGGCCGCTACGGGCGCCCCCACCACGAACACGCCAGCGCCCGTGCCGAGTCGCAACACGGGCGCGCTCGTGGCCGCCGCGGCGGCGGCCGTGCTGGTGCTCGGCATCGGCGCTGCGGTTTTGGTCAAAGTGCTCGGTGGCGGCGGGGAGCCTCCGGTCACCGCCGCGCCACCGGTCGCCGCACCGGTCGTGCCCCAGCCCCCGGCCGCCGTCGAACCCAGGCCGGCTGAGCCTGTCACCCCTCAGGTTGTAGCCACGCCGAGCCCCTCGGCCACACCGGCGGCGAGCGTCACGGTTGCCAAGCCAGCCCGCCCCGCGGCACCAGTTCCGGCGGCGCACCCTGGAAAACCCGGCGGAAAGCCGGGCAAGCCCGGTGGCCAACCCGCCCCCGGCGGCGCTGACGTCGGCTTCTGAGCCAACGCCGCGGCAACGACAGCCGCGTACACTGAATTACATCTGCGTGACAATCTGGGATCCGAGGATTGCTAGTTGCCTGGGCAACAGATGCAAATCCTGCTCTTGGCCGCTTACTGCTCGGTCCTCATCGTCCTCTGTACCTACGGTGCCCATCGCGCGACCCTCGTTTACCAGTGCTGGCTGCATCGCCGCCGCATCCTGGTGGGTGAGCGCCCGGTCACCATTGCGGAAGACGCGCTGCCCACTGTCACGGTGCAGTTGCCCATCTACAACGAGGCCACTGTCGCCGCGCGGTTGATCGAAGCGACCGGCAAGCTCGACTACCCCCACGCCAAGTTGCAGATCCAGGTGCTCGACGACTCGAGCGACGAAACGCTCCGCATCGCTCGCGAAGCGGTCGAGGCGCTGGTCGCGCGCGGTATCGACGCCGTTCACGTGCGTCGCCCCAATCGCCACGGTTACAAGGCCGGCGCGCTGGACTTCGGTCTCGCCACCGCCAAGGGCGAGCTCGTTGCCATCTTCGACGCGGACTTCGTGCCGCAGGCGGACTTCTTGCGCCAGGTGGTTGGTCACTTCCAAGACGCGCGCGTCGGCATGGTGCAAACGCGCTGGGGTCACATGAACCGCGACCACAGCCTCTTCACGCAGGTGCAGGCGCTCATGCTCGACGGCCACCACATGGTGGAAAACCGCGCGCGCTTCGGCGCGGGGCACATGTTCAACTTCTCCGGTACGGGTGGCATCTGGCGCCGCGCGGCGATCGATGCGGCCGGCGGCTGGCAGCACGACACGCTGACGGAAGACCTCGACCTCTCGTACCGCGCGCAAATGGCCGGTTATCGCTTCGTTTACCGCAGCGACGTGCTGACCCCGTCCGAGCTGCCGGAGGACATTTCGGCCTTCCGCGCGCAGCAGTTCCGCTGGGCGAAGGGCACCGTGCAGACCGCGCGCAAGCTGCTGAAGCGCGTAGTGAGCTCCAAGCTCTCGCTCAGCCAGCGCATCGAGGCGTGCTTCCACATGCTGCCGCACTTCGCGTACCCGATGATGGTCATGTTGAGCTTGCTGCTGCTCCCGGCGCTCATCTGTATGCCGGCGACCGACCTGCGCACCATGCTCATCATCGACCTGCCGCTGTGCTTCGGCGCGACCGGCTCGATCGCCACCTTCTACATCACCGCCGAGGTCGCGCAGGGCCGCTCGGGTTGGGGTGCCGCCAAGCGCCTTCCCGCGCTCATCGCGCTCGGTGCTGGTCTGGCTCCGCACCTCACCGCCGCGGTGTTCGATGGCCTGACGAAGATGGCCGGCGAGTTCGTGCGCACGCCCAAGCGCGGTAGCGTTGCTGGTCGGTACTTCCAGCATGCCAAATTGCCGCTGGCCGAGATCGCTTTGTGCCTGCTCAGCGCCGCCAGCGTCGTGGCGTCGCTCAAGACCTCTCACTACTTCGCCACGCCATTCGCGGCGCTCTTCACCCTCGGCTACGGCTACGTCGCCAGCCAGGTAATGCTCGAGCAGCTCGGCCGTCCGGTCCCGGCTCCCGACCGCATTTCCACCCCCGCAGAGGCAGAAGAGCTGCCCGGCCTGGCAGCTTAATCCCCGGGGCCGCAGTCGAGCGCGGTGGGGCGGCGACGCCCTATCGCTACGAAGGTAGAAGCAGGAGACCTGCCCGGCCTGGCGGCGTAATCCGGCCTCCGAGCGGCTTCGGCACGCCGCGATTGGGGCTTGGGGCCCCAATCGCTACGAGACCGCGCGCGTCGCTCGGAAATCCCCATGGACTTCCGGGCGTCGCTCGGTACTATTTTCGCTTCGAGGGACGCGAAACCCCCACTTCGCAGCGAGGCCATCGTGACCAAGGCAGACATCGTGCACGCCGTGTATACACGGCTGGGCGGCTTCTCCAAGAAGGAGTCGGCCGATCTCGTGGACTTGGTCTTCGAGACCATGAAAGAGACGCTGGGCCGTGGGGAGAAAATCAAAATCTCGGGCTTCGGCAATTTCGTGCTGCGGGACAAGCGTCAGCGCCAGGGCCGCAACCCGCAGACCGGTGAGCCGATCACGATCACGGAGCGTCGGGTGCTGAACTTCAAGGCGAGCCAATTGCTCAAGCAGGCGCTCAACGGCGCCGAAGACGGCTCGCACGCGGCGTCGGACGCAGTGGCGGCCAAGGACGCCTGACGTGGATCGCCTCAAGCACCCGGTAAAGCTCTACTACCGCATCGGCGAAGTGTCCGACATCGTGGGGGTGGAGCCGCACGTGCTCCGCTACTGGGAGACCGAGTTTCGCTCGATTCGGCCGCAGAAGTCGCGCAAGGGGCAGCGCATCTACTCGCGACGCGACGTCGAGAAGCTCATCACCGTCAAAGATTTGCTGTACAGCCACGGCTTCACCATCGCCGGCGCCCGCAAAAAGCTGCGCGAAGGTGGTACTGAGCCGGTGGCCGCCGAGCCTCAGCCAAAAATCTCGGCCCGTGCTCGCCTGCTCGAGCTGCGCAGCGAAGTCGTGTCGTTCCTTTCCGAGCTCGAATCCGGCGTTGCGGTAGAAGCGCGCGGCGCGAGCGCAGGCTGAGCGGCGCGCAGCCGACCAAACAATGTCCTAGCCTTGCTTGACGCCTCGAGCGGCCAAAGCCATGGGTCCATGCAGAGGAACCCATGGCCGAAGGATTGAATCGCGTACTGTTGTTGGGAAATCTTGGCGCAGATCCGGAGCTGCGCGTGACGTCCGGGGGCCAATCGGTGCTCAAGCTCCGTCTTGCCACCAGCGAAACCTACCTGGATAAGAACCGCGTCCGGCAAGAGCGTACGGAGTGGCACAGCGTCGTGGTGTGGGGCAAGCGAGCCGAAGCGCTCGGTAAGTTCCTCACCAAGGGCTCGCGTCTGTTCGTCGAGGGTGGTCTCCGCACCTCCAGTTACGACGACAAAGAGGGTAACAAGCGCTATCGCACCGAGGTCGTCGCGCAGAACATCATCCTCGCTGGCAGCGGTGGCGGTGGTGGTCGCGGCGGTGGTGCTGGCGGTGGTGGTGGCGGTGGCGGTGGCGGCTACGCTGGCGGCGGTGGCGGTGGTCGCGGCGGCGACGATTATGATGCACCCACCGGCGGCGGCGGCGGCTACGACGACCAAGACTACGGCGGCGGCGGTGGCGGTGGCGGAGCCGGTGGCGGCGACGACGACATCCCGTTCTGAGCGAGCCCGCGGTGCGCGTTAGCCCATTGTGGTTTGCCGCGGCGCTGGCGCTCGCCGTTGCTTGCCGTGGCAAAGAGGCGCCAGCGCCCGTCGCTACTGCCAGCTTGCCCGAGGTGTCGGCGCCGGCCGGCCTCGTTGCCGAGCTGTCACTCGGTAATCCGAAAGAAACCTGGTCGCGGCTGCTGAGAGCGGGCGGTAGCTTCGCGCAGGCCCTCCCCAGCAGCTTGCCGGTATTGTTGGCGACGAGCTTGTCGTTGCCGCCCGCAGCGGCCGGCACGCTAGACGAGAGCGTGCCGTTCGTGGGCGCCGTGCTGAGTCAGGCTGGCAGCAGTGAGCCCGACTTGGTGCTCGGCGTGCACGTCACGAGCGGTCCGGAGCTGGTCGCGTCTCTCACCTTGGGTGACGCCGCCAAGTTCCGTCGGGTGGAGCTGGCACCGCGGGTGGTCCGGCTCGTCTCGGCGCCGGGCGCGCCCGAGCTGGATGGTGCCTTGGGTGTCTCGGGCAACTACTTGCTCGTGGCGTCGCGCGTCGATGCGCTGCGCGACGCTGGGCGATTCGTTGCCGAAAGCGTGCCCAAGCGCGCGCGCAGTGAGCCCGGTTTTACGCTGAGCACCAGCCAAGGCGTCGTGGGCGGGGCGCTGTCTCGGCGCCTGCGTGACCTCTGGCAGTCGCGTCGCGCCGCCTTGGCGGAACGTGCTCGCGCGGAGCGGCAGGCCAAGGGCCGCCCGGCTGATTTCGCAGATCCCGAGGCGCTCTTGGCCGGTGCCGACGGCGTCGTGGACTCGTGGTTGGCGGTGCTCGACAGCTCGAAAGCGCTCTCGCTCAACCTCAGCCCCGAAGTCGATCGCTTTCGCGCGGAGCTCGCTCTCACGCCCGGCGCAGCCGGCGCGGCCGCGCTGCTGTCGAAAGACCTGGCCGTGGGCTCGATCGCGCCGCTGCTCGCATTGCCGCAAAAGACGAGCGCTGCGCTGCTGCTGCGGGGCGATGCAGCAGGGCATCCCGGCGAGCCGAGCACGCTGGCCGATTCGCTGACCAAGCTGTTCGGCGCGCGGCTGAACCCCGAGCAAGCCACGAAGATGACGAATGCCCTGGGCAACTTTGGCCAGGCGCACCACGGCGCGAGCGTCGTGGCGCTGGTGCCCTTGCCAGCTCCGAGCATGCTGCTCACCTTCGAAACACGAGACGCCGAGGCGTTTTCCCGCTCGTTGGGAGATGTGATCTCGCTGGTGCAACTGCCACCGGTGAGCGGCTGGCTCGCCGGAGTGTGGGGCAAACCGCAACTGGTGCTGGCAGCCAAACCGACGCAGGGCGTTTACCGGGCGCGCGTGCGCTTTCAGCGCGGGGCCGCGGCGCGCTCGGCGTTGCCGCCCGCGCTTTCCCTGTCGTGGCAAGCCAAGGACGGCGTAGGCCAATTGCTGATTTCGGCCGACGAGGCGACCGGATTCGCGGCGCTCACGGAGCTGCCGCGCCTCGAGCAGGCGTCGTGGTTCGGCTCGGCCGAGCTCGGCCAGGGCGAGCACACCGCGGCGGCACTCGTCGCCGACGCGCGACTGCTGGCGGCGGGAACGGATGACGCACCGCTCCTGGCCTCGTTCGGCAAAAAGGGCGAGCAGATCGTGGTCACGTTGGACGTGGCGACGGCCGCGCTACCCGCCTTGGCGCGGGTTTTTGCGCTAGATAGATCTCCGTGACCAGCGACGCACCGGGAGCCGCGCCGGACCCGCATCGGCCCGCGGCCGAGCCCCGCGACCAGCTCGCGGACGAAGTCGTGCTCGTCACTGGCTTTCCGGGCTTTCGCGCACGCGCGCTCGTGGATCTCTTGGCGGAGCGGGAACCCAGGGTGCACGTGTGGTTGGTGGTGCCGCCCTCCGAGCTCGAGGCCGCGGCGCGAGCTTTGGCAGCGACGCGCATCCCGTCGGCACGGCTGCGGCTGATTCCGGGTGAGCCCTGTGCGATCGATCTCGGGCTCTCTCGCCAAACCTACGCCGAGCTATGCGCTCGCGTGGCTCGCTGGTTCGCGCTCTACCAGACGACCGACGTGCGCGCGTCGCGGGAGCTCGCCAACCGTGTGAACCTCGGCAGCGCACGAGAGATCGCCGAGCTCGCGAAGGCGGCGCAGAACCTGGCGCACGTCACGTTTCTGTCGAGCGCCATCGTCTTCGGTAACCATCAGGGCGAAGCGACGGAAGAAGCGCTGTCCGTCGGGCAGAGCTTTCACTCGCCAGCGGCCGAGAGTCTGGCGCGCGGCGAGGCCCTGCTGCAGCGGCGCCTTGCCGAGACGCCCGTTTCGGTGGTGCGCACGCCGCAAGTGTTGGGCGCGCGAGGGCTCGCGCTGCCGGTACGGGCGACGGGCCTGCATCGTTTGCTGGCACTGGTCTCGGCAGCACCGGGAGATTCCTTACCGTTGCCGCCTGGCTCGGGCCGCTTGGTGCAGGCATTGCCCGCCGATTTCGTGGCTCAGGCGCTGTACGCGGTCTCGCTCTTCGGCATGCGCGGGCATGCTTACCATTTTGCGGATCCGGAGCCGCCGCCCCTGGCTGACGTCCTGGAGCAGGCCGGCGCGCACTTCGGCAAGCGGCTCGAGCCGGGCGCGGGAGCGCTCGGGCGATTGCTGCTCAACAACCCCGGGTTCTGGCTGTCCCAGCAAAGCGCGCGAGCGCTTTCGGAGTGGGCGGAAGGGCCCACGCTGGCGACGCGTTCGGGCGACCGCTTGCTCGAGCGCGCTGGGCTCCGGGCACCCACCTTGCTCAGCTATCTCGGCTCGGTGCTGCAAGAAACCGAGCTCCTCGAGCGCGAGCGCTTGCTCGACGGCGGGCCGCTGGCGACGCCCTTCGAGGCCATCGCATGAGGCGCGGCTTTCGCTTCGTCGCGCTCGCGAGTCTCACCATCACGTGCGCTCGCCCGGCTCCGAGTCAAATGGCGCAGCCCCCGGCCGCCAGGCTCACCCAGCGCCCGCCGCCCAGCACGCGCACCCCCCCAAAGCCCGCAGCGGCGAGCCCAGCCAGCACCGTCGACAACGTGGCGAGCTCGCCCGGAGCGCTGCCCGCCGCCGAATCGAGGCCGCTCGGCCACTTCTTCGACGCGCTGCGCGCGCTCGAGGCGCATGCGCGCTCGCAGCACGTGCGGGTCTTGTGGCTGGGAGACTCGCACACCAACGCCGATTTTTTGAGCGGCAGCGTGCGTACCGAGCTCCAGGCTCGCTTTGGCAACGGTGGCCCCGGTTTCGTGCGCATCGGCAGCAAACCCTACCGCCACGACGGCGTGAAGCTCGGCCGCGATGGCTCGTGGAACATCGATCCAGATCCGCCTGCTCGGCGCACCCTGCAAGACGACGGCGTGTTCGGGCTCGGTGGAACGCGCGCGGTGCCCGCCAGCGGAGCTGCCTTCAGCTTGCAAGCCATTGCGTCGGGCGCCGACGCCGCGGCTCCCGCTCGCTTCGAGCTCGCCTACACGCTGCCGCCGGAGAACACGTTCACGGTCGAGCTGGCCGGCAAGACCACGCGCATCGACGCCGCCAGCGCCTGCGAAATGACCCCCGCCGGCGTTGCGCACCTCACGCTCACGGCGCCTTACGGCAGCCAGCTCTCGCTCAAGGCGGTGCGTGGCACGCCGCGCCTATTCAACGCCGTGGTGGAGCGCGCGGAGCCGCCGGGCGTCGTGCTCGACGCGGCCGGAATCGACGGGGCGCGCCTGGAGACGCCGCTGGCCTGGAATGAAGCCGCGTTCGTTGCCGAGGTAGCGCGCCGCGCGCCCGAGCTGCTCGTCGTGGCCTACGGCACGAACGAAGCGTTCGACGCTGGCAAAGTCGAAAAATACGGCCCGCAGCTGCAAAGCCTGGTCGCGCGTCTACGTCAGGGAGCGCCCGACGCCTCTTGCCTCGTGCTCGGCCCCACCGACGCACCGCTCGGCGAGGCCTCGGTGCCGCGCGTGGCCGAAGTGGGCGACGTGCTGCGTCGCGCCGCGCAAGACATCGGCTGCTCGTTCGTCAGCTTGCAGCAGCTGATGGGAGGCGAGGGGAGCTTTGCTCTCGGGATGAAAGCCAAGGAGCGGCTGGCGCAGCCGGACAAGCTTCATCTAACTCCGCTGGGTTATCGCACGCTCGGTCAGGCGCTGGCCGCGCGCATCTTGCACGCCTACTCGGCGCCCGGCGATCTGGCCTTGTAGGCCTGGTAGCTCTGTAAGAGCGCGCGGTAGATCCAGGTGCCGATGATTTCGGCCCCCACTGCGGTAGGGTGCGTCATGTCGGCTTGACCCAGGCCCTTTCTGACCCAGCGCGGCATCGAACGATTGCCGCCCATGGCCGTCCAAGTGTCGAAAAATGCGCAGCCCGCGTCGAGCGCCGCCTGCCTTTGGTTCGCCAGCAGCTCCGGCATCACGCGCAGGCTCACGATCTCGTCGCCGACCTTCGCGGCGCGATCCATGGCCCCGATGACCAGGCACGACGAGCGGGGCAGGGCACGTTTGCCCTGGTCGAGAACGTCGAGCATCGTGCGGTGGTAGTCGCTCATCGAATACAGAAACCCGTCGGTGCTTTCATTCGCGCCGAATTGGTAAATGAGCAAATCCGGTGAGCGGAGCTTGAGTTGGTCGGCCCAGTGTTGGTCGTCCTGCTTGTCCATGAAGCGGATGCGCGCGCCCTGTACGCCCAGCGCGTCCAGCACCACGCCGGGTCCTTCGCGCTCGAGCACGACGCCGAACAAGCGCGAGGTGCCGCGCTTGGTTTGCAAGCTGAGCTGGTGCGCGCCGTCCGGCACCTTTACCGTGTGAGTCTTGCTCGAGATCGAGGGACCAGACGTCGAGAGCTCGCTCGCCGGACCACCGTCGACCGACAGCTCCAAGCTGCCACCGCTCGGCTGTTCCAAGTAGTAGAGCGTGAAGCTACCGACGTTGCGCCCGTAGTCACCGCTCTCGGCGGTCCCGACGCGCGATAGCACGTTGGGCGGCGTCGAGAACGATACGCCGCCGAGGCCGTACAGGCCGTCCGCGGCGTAAGGCCCCACGATGCGGCTCACGTTGAAGCCGGCCGTGGCGTAGCGGCTGACGTCGTTGTGAAAGTAGGCGGGCCAGGCATTGGCGACGAGCACGAAACCGTGACCCGCGTCGCCGAAGGCCGTTTGCAGCTTGCGACGCAGCGTGCCCGACACGTAATCGCTGACGATGATGGAATCGCCGAAATGGGCGATGCGCGTGATCGCCCCGGGTTGCTTGCGCTCCGTGCGCGAGAGCATCGCAAAAAAGCCATCGAGCGCCTTGTTCGTGGGATCGAGCAGAGGCACCGGCGGGGCCTGCTCCAGCGCCTGCGCTTCACGCGCCTCCGCCGGAGCCAGCGTGGTCGCGCCGGGCGCCTTCTGCGGCGCCGTCGTCTCCAAGCCCAAACGACTTTCGCCCACCGAAGCGGCGGGCGCTACGGGCGCGCTCACCACGGCATCGCGTTGGGGGCGCTTCCCGAACAGACGAAAGCGCGAAAGTCCCGGAGCCAGCTCGAGCGCGCCCGCGAACGCAGCCACGAACAGCACGGCCACGACCGGCCGCGAGCGAAACACCTCGCGCGCGGTCGTTACTTCAGTTGCTGCAGGAGGCATCGCCGAGCGTGCGGCACAAAGCGTGCAGCCGCTTCAGGTCGCTGTCCGAGGCCGTGCCGGCGCGCGACTTGGCCAGCAGCTGATTCTTGGCCTGCGTGAGCTTGCTGCGATCGGAAGCTCCGCCCGCGTCCGGCGGTGGTGCCGGAATCTCGCTGGCGCCCGGATCGTCGAACGGATTTTTTCGCACCAAGGTGGCGGGTGCGGCGAGGGCCTTCGTTGGAGAGGCTTCGGGGGTGGGCTCGGGGGCGCGCGGCTCGCTCGGCTTGGCCCCGCTGCCGCTAGTTGGGCGATCGGTGTGCTGTTGGGCGCGCGGCGCGCTCGGCAGATCAGTCACGTCGATGGTCTCGCCGCCGAGCGCGGCCAGGTCGTTGGCGGCGCGCTTGCGACGGATCGAATCCACCGCCGTCGCTCGCGCCACCTCTTCGAGCAGCTTGCGCTTTTCGGCAGGGTCGCCGCTCTGCGTCGCCTTGTCGAGCAGCTGGTCCGCCCAGGTCGCCTGAATCGCGCGAAACTCGGGCGTATCGCGCAGGTTGCTGTCTTCCGGGATTTGATTGGCTTTGGCGCGCGCCGCCGCGGGGTCGCCCTTGTCGAGCAAGGCCTTGGCTTCGGTCAGCAGCTTGGCGCTGGCGTCGGTCTGTTCGCTCTTGGGCGCGCTCAGGTTCACGTCGGCGGGCTCGTCACCGCGCGAGGCCGCCACCACCAGCAGCGTCCCGAGCAGGGCCGCGGCTCCGAGACCGATCAGCACCTTGGCTCCGAGGCTCATGCCGCGCGGATCGCCGGCGCCGGCCTCGAACGCGCCCAGCGACGAAATTTGCTGGCTCTCGTCCGCGCCCGGCACGTACACGTCGCCGGCCGGGATGAACTTGAAGACGACGTCTCCCAGCTCGACCATGTCGCGCGCGTCGAGCAAGCCGCGGGGTAGCTCCACGCCGTTGACGCGGATGCCGTTGGCGCTCTCGCGATCGACGATCTCGTAGCGGCCGTCGCCCAGCGCGTGCACTTCGGCGTGCACGCGGCTCACCGAGGGGTGGTTGACCGAAATGTCGCACTCTTCGCCGCGACCGATGACGTGACGCGGACCCGTGTTGAGCGGGTACTCCGCGCCGGGCGTCGGCCCCACCAACATGACCAGGCGGTCTGGCTGACCGAGCAAGGCTTGCGAGCGCGGCGCGGCCGGCACGGTGGCCTTGCTGTCGAAGCCGGCGGCGGGTTGCTCGAGCGCTTCGTCGACCAGCTCGAGCCGGTAGTCACCGAGCTGCACCAGGTCGCCGTGGGTCAGCTCCTGGCGTTGATTGACGCGAGCTCCGTTGACGTAGCAGCCGTTGTAGCTGCCTGCATCGAACACGACCCAGCGCTCGGCCTCGCGTGCAATACGGGCATGCCGGCGCGAGATGTTGCGCTCGGTCAGACGTACCGTGTTGTCCTCTCCCCGACCGATCGAATACTCGTCACGGGCCAGGGGGACGACCGTACGGTTCGCCTGGTCATCCTCGATGGTGAGCTTCCACATGAGAGGGCGGTAGCTTGAGCATTTCCGACGGGTTGGGCCGACTGGCTCACGCCAGACCCGACCAGAAATGAACGCCCTAGCCTGTCATGGGTCGGGGGGCGCGGGCAACACCGGCATTGCGGCTCGGAAAAGGGCGTCGTGCACCTGGGGCCGGGCCGCCCGAATACGGGGATTGTCACGTGTGGGATGCACACGGTTCGTGAGCAGGGCGACAGCGACACCGGCCCCGGGGTCGCACCAGAGACTGGTGCCCGTGAAGCCGAGGTGGCCGAACGTTTGGCGACCCGCCAGGGCTCCCGCCGACGAGCCCACTTCCGACTTGCCGTCGAAGCCGGCTCGCAGTGAGCCCCCGGGGCGCGGCTCGAGCAGCGGCCAGAGCGCAGCGTGCGTGAGCCATTGATTGCTGCCGCCGAGCGCTTGCAGGAGCCCCCGGCCGAACCCGAGCACGTCCTCGATCGTCCCGAACAGGCCCGCGTGCCCCGAGCAGGCGTGTCCCGAGAGCGCCCAGGCGTTCTCGTCGTGCACGACGCCGCGCAGGCAGCCTCCGCGCGCCCGCACGACCTCGGTGGGCGCGACGCGTCGATCGAAGTCGCGCAGGCGCTCGCGCAGCTGTCGCGCGGAGCCGAGCGCAAGCCCGAGCGGCTCGCTTACCTCGCGGCGAATGCATTCATCGAGCGGCAGGCCCGTCACGGCTTCGAGCGCGGCCCCGACGAGCGCGTAACCCATATCGCTGTAAACGGGGGCGAAGCCGGCGGCCGGCGGCGCGCCGTGGCACTCGGGGCGCCGCGAGTTGGCGGCGGCGGCGAGCGCCTGGTCGCGCTGCAAGGCGCGGCCGGCAAAGAGCGGGGCGAACAGCGGTTGATGCGCCTCGAGCCCTGCGCGGTGTGCCAGCAAGAGCTCGAGCGGCACTTGCTCGGAGCGCGTGCCCCTGGCGACCGGCAAAAGCTGCCCGAGCGGTGTCGAAAGCTCGAGCACACCCCGGCTCGCCAAGCGCGCCGCCGTACATGCGACTACGGGTTTACTTACGGAAGCCAGGTCGAAGATAGTCGCGGTGCTGGCTGCTGCCTCGGGCAATCGCCCTGCTGCAGAAGCGCACGGCGCGCCGTCGCTCAGGCAAAAGCCCGCGCTCGCCGCGGGCGCCACGCCGGGCTCGATCACCCGGCGGGTGAGCACTTCTGCGAGCTGATGGGTCTCCAAGTTTGACCGCTGCTGACTGTGGCCGTTATTCTTACGTGGCCCCTTCAGGCTAGCAATTTCATGGCTGAGTTTACCTGGGAAGCCCGCGCACGGTCCGGAGAGCTGCGCAAGGGCGTGATGGAGGCGGACAACGAAGACGCCGTCAACACCAAGCTCCGCCAGCAGCAGCTGAACCCGGTCAAGGTCAAAAAGAAGAGCGCGCTGCTATCGCTGAAGTTCGGCAGCGGCGTCGACACCAAAGACCTCGTCACGTTCACGCGCCTGTTCGCGACCATGATCGACGCAGGCTTGCCGCTGATCCAGTGCCTGGACATCCTCAGCAATCAGCAGACCAACAAGAACTTTGCCGGCGTATTGAAGGACATCAAGAACCACGTCGAGCAAGGCGCGACGTTCTCCGAAGCCCTCAAACGTCACCCCAAGGTGTTCGACGAGCTGTTCACCAACCTGGTGCACGCCGGCGAGGTCGGCGGCATCTTGGACAGCATCATGGCCCGCCTCTCGGTCTACCTCGAGAAGCGGCAGAAGCTGATCCGTCAGGTTCGCGGCGCGATGGTCTACCCGTCGGTCGTCGTCGTGATCGCGATTGGCGTGATGACGGTGCTACTCACCTTCGTGATCCCGGCTTTCGAGAGCATGTTTGCCGAGTTCGGCGGCGGTAAAGAAGCGCTACCGGTGCTCACCCGCGTGCTGATCGCCTTTTCCAACGGCTTCGTCAGCTATTTGCCGTTCACGATCACGATCGTCATCGCGTTGGTAGTGACGGTCACGTACATCAACCGGCAGCCCAACGGTAAGCGCTTCTTCCACAAGACTTACCTGCGCCTGCCGATCATGGGCCCGGTGCTGCGCAAGATCGCCGTGGCTCGCTTCACGCGCACGCTCGGTACTTTGCTGACCTCAGGCGTGCCGATCCTCGACGCGCTCGAGATCTGCGCGCGTACGTCGGGCAACGTCGTGATCGAAACCGGCATCATGAACGTGCGGCAGGCCATCAGCGAAGGCAAGAACATGGCCGAGCCGCTGTCGGCCACGGGCGTGTTCCCGGACATGGTCGTGCAGATGATCGCGGTCGGTGAGCAGACCGGCGCGCTCGATCAGATGCTCAACAAGATCGCCGACTTCTACGAAGAAGAGACGGACGTCGCGGTGGCGGCGCTCACCTCGGCGCTCGAGCCGATCATGATGGTCGGCGTCGGCGGCATGGTCGGCGTGGTGCTGGTCGCCATGTACCTGCCCATCTTCTCCCTGGCTGGCAACATCAAGGCCGACTGAGCGCCGCGCGGTTTTCGCCGTGAAGCTGACCCTGGGCATCCCGGAAATCGTCGGCTCGGCGGCGCTGCCACGCCGGCTGGCGTGGCTCACCGGCGTGCGGCTCCTGTTCATGAGCCTGGCGCTGGCGTTGGTCGGCGCGCTCTACCTCGGTGGACAGTACGCCGGCCGTTACTACACGCTGCGCCTCGGGCTCATCACGTTCGGCGTCGGCTTCTTGCTGACCGCGTTGTACGCGGTGGTCTTGCGTCGCGGCAAGCAGCTGGATCTGCTGGCCGATGCGCAGCTGGTGCTCGACCAGCTGACTTGGACGGTGATCGTTTACCTGACCGGCGGCGCCGCCAGCGGTGCCACGTCGTTCTACGGCTTGAGCTGCCTCGTGGGCGCGGCCCTCACGGGGCTCCGCGGTGCGAGCGTCGCAGCCGTCTCGGGTGGGCTTTGTTACGGTCTCTTGGTGACCGCGCTGGCCAAGCGCTGGCTACTGCCTCCGCCCGACCAACCCATCAGCATTTACCTGCCGACGTCGGAGGAGCTGTCTTTCTACGTCACCATCAACTTGCTGGTGCTCATGGTCGTGATGCTGCTCGCCGGCACGCTGGCAGATCGCTTGCGCTGGACGGGCGGGGAGCTGCTGGCGGCAACCGAGCGCGCCAATCAGGCGGAGCGCATGGCGGCGCTCGGGCGCCTCGCCGCCGGGCTCGCCCACGAGATTCGCAACCCGCTCGGATCCATCGCCGGGTCGGTGCAGCTGCTGCGCACCGGCAAGGACCTCGACGACGAAGACCGTCAGCTCTGCGAGATCATCCAGCGCGAGGCCAACCGCCTGAACGACCTCGTCACCGACATGGTCGACCTTTCCAAGCCGCGCAAGCCGTCGCCCTCGTTGGTGGATGTGGCGAGCGTGGCGCGTGAGGTGGTGGCCCTGGCCGGTAAATCCGGTCGAGCCGTGTCGGACGTGGACGTGCGGTTCGAAGGCGCGGAAGGCGCCACGGTGCACGCCGACAACGCGCAGCTGCGGCAGTTGATCTGGAACTTGGTGCGCAACGCCGTTCAGGCCAGCGAGGCGGGGCAGGTGGTCAAAGTCGTGGTAAACCGCAGCGGCGAACAGGTCGTGCTGGAAGTGATCGACCACGGCGTCGGCATCGACCAGGCGCAAATGCCACGGCTCTTCGACGCCTTTTTCACCACGCGCAGCCAGGGGTCGGGCGTCGGCCTGGCCGTGGTCAAACGCATCGCGGACGAGCATGGCTTTCTCATTCACGTCACGAGCGAAGCCGGGCGTGGCGCGACCTTCCGTGTCTTGATGCCGACCGCGGCAGCGTGAACCTCCGTCGACGGCGTGCCTCGCGGCAACACCTTCTCGGGCGCGGCATTCGCGTGAGGGCGGATAGTTGGTCGCAGCGCAACTGGTCAATTTGATTAGATAAACTGGCAAAATGCTGCTGCTGCGCCAATGTCGGGAAAAGTTCGGCCCGCCCCTTGCGTATAACGCCAGGAGAACCCAAAACCCTGTCGAGGCCTCCCGTGACTTCCCGCCGATCTTTCGTGACCGCCGCCCTGCTTTCTCTCGCTCTCTCCGCCGCGCCCGCGGTCTGGGCAGCCAATCCGGCTGAAGAGTTCGTGAAGGCCAAGCAGACCGAGCTGATGAAGCTGGTCAAGCAGGGCCGGCCGGACGCAGAGGTCGACAAGGTGTTCGACCAAGTGCTCGATTACCGCATCCTGGCCGAGGCCGCGCTGGGTGAGCACTGGGCCGATCGCACGGACGCCGAGCGGCAGGAGTTCACGCAGCTGTTGTCCAAGCTGGTGCGCAACAGCTACCGCAAGAATCTCAAGAAGACGCTCGGCTACGACGTCACGTACAAGGGTACTGAAAAGGGCAAAGACGGAGACGTGGTGCGGACCGTTGCCACCAGCACGAAAGACGCGCGCGAAGAGCCGCTCAGCATCGACTACGTGGTGCGCGCTGAAAGCGCCGGTCAGCGCATCGTGGACGTGGTGACAGAAGGCTCGAGCATGGTCATGAACTACCGCTCGAGCTTCAACCGCATCATGAAGAAGGGCGGCTTCCCCGAGGTATTGAAGCGTATGCGGAAGAAGGCTGATTCCGGGTCGACGGCCGCGGATTGACGCGGCGCCCCCCGGCGTTTTCGCGCACTTTCGCGCGGAATTTGTTCAAGCGGGGGCGGGGGCTGTTACGATTTCAGCCTCGAGTGGGCACTTCCCGACCTTCCAGCGTCCCACCTCGGCTGAAAGCCAGCGCCCAGGCGCTGGTTGGACCGCCCGAGGATCCGCGCGTTCCGCTGCGGCTCACGGTGACACGTGGTGCCCTCGGCATGGAGCTGTACGAGCCGATCGAGATCGGGCCGCTCAGCGTCGAGCGCTTGTCGCTCACGTTCGCGGGCCTGCGCTTCCCCGTCGATCTTTCGGGTGGAGTGCCGCGCTTCCGCAGTCGCCGCGGCGATCTGCAAGAGGTGGTGCTTCGACTGCGCTTGCCGGAGCTCGCCCGCTACTTGAGCAAGCGGGTGGGGGAGCCCTTTGCCCCGCTGGTCAAGCCGCTCGCGGTGTGGAGCATCGAGGGCGGTATCGGCGTCGGGCTCGTCGGCGAGCAGAGCGCTTTGGCGTTCGACGTGCTGTGGGCTGCTGAGCGCGGCTCGGCGCGTTTCGTGGTGTCGCGCGCGCGCGGCATCGGCCTTGCGGGTCCAGCGCTCGGCGTCGCGCTGCGAGTGTGCGATGCCATGGCCACACAAGTCGGCACGCGCAGCGGTCGCGTCATCACGCTGAGCGACGCCGGTGGCCGGATTGGCAGGGCGCTGTTGCCGGCCGTCGGCGCGCGCGCGCCGAGCGCGACCGGCGTCAGCTTCGGTGAGCTGTTTCAAGAGCTGGACGAGCTGGTGGTGGCGCTGGACGCGACGTTCGCGCCGCCGGCGCTGAGCGACGACGCGGCGCGCGCGCTCGAGCTGGCTCGTCTCACCCGCGAGGCGGACGACGCGCTCGCCGAATCGAATCTGGATTCGGCGCGCGAGAAGCTGCTCGAAGCGCTCGAGCAAGCGCCGCGTCATCCCGAGATCGTGCGCAGCCTGTGCGAGCTCGACATGGCGGTGCCCGGGCGCGCCGAAGCCGCGCTGGGGTTGCTCGTCGAGACACTCCCGGCGGCAGCGGCTGGCGCGGTGGGCGCGGCGCTGCTTGCCGCGAGTGGTGACCGGGCCGGCGCGCTGGTGGCGCTGGAGCGTGCTGCCAACGAAGAGTCCTTTGCGCCGCTGGCCGCGCTGCTCTTGGCGCGCGCGGCCGAGCTCGCCGACAGCTCGCAGACCCTGTTCTACCTGGATCGCGCGGTGGCGGCCGCGCCGACGCTGACCAGCACGCATCAAGCGCGCCTGCGTGCGCGCCTGACTCGGGGAGACGTCGGCGGCGCGCTTTCGGACGCCGAGCACTTGGAGGCCATGGCCACGGGCGCGGCCGCCAAACATGCGGCGTGCACGCAAGCGGCGGGGCACCTGCTCGACGCCGGCTATGTGAAAGACGCGGGCAAGGTCTTCGAGCGGGCTCTGCGCTACATGCCCGACGACGCGCGCGCCACGGCGGGCCTCGGTCGCGCGCTGTTGGCAGCAGGCCTCAGCGCCCGTGCCATCACGCTGTTCGAGCGCGCCATCGCCCTGTCCGAGCGCCGCGGGGAGCTGGATGCTCTGGCGGTGCTCGAGCTCGGACGCCTGGTTGCGGACAAGCTGAAGGACTTGCCGCAAGCCATCGCGCGCCTACGTCAGGTCCCGCCGCAAGCCGCGGAGGCTGAGGCGGCGCGGCATCTGGAAGGGCTTTATCGCGCGCAAATTGGCGATCGTGTGGGCGCTTCTCTGGCTTTTGCTCAATTGCGCGAGGCCATCGAGCTCAGCGGCGCCAAGAGCGCGCCCAGCTTGGCGCGACTGCGCGACGCGGCTCGCTTCGAGCTGCTCGAGCGAGACGACCCGGCGCTGGCCGAGCGCCACCTGGCGCTGGCGCTGCGGCTCGCCCCGCAAGACGCCGAAATCGCGGCAGAATACCGGCACGCGGCCGAGCTCGTCGACAAGCGCCGGCGTCGCTAGCTGGCGCGCGGCAGAGCGGCGTGCAGCGCATGCTCCGCCGCGCTCAAATCGCTCTCGCTCAGCAGCGCTGTGACGCGTAGCGGGCTGGCGACGAGCAGCAGCGGCGCCACTCCGAGTCGGCTCACGAAATGGGCCACGGCGCCCGCATCGGCGCCGCTGCCCACGCCGACACTGCTCACGCTGCCGACGCCTCGCACCACCTCGAGCCCGCGGATGCGCGAGGCGAGCGCGGCGAGTGTCGCGTCGGGGCTGGGTACGCCCGTGAGCGGCAGCAACAGGTTGAAAGCGCCGTCGCAGTAGACGCTGTCGCGTAGCGACAGCTCGAGCTCGTCACAAGCCGCGAGTAGCTCGGCAGCGTGCGCTGCCGGGCAGCGCAATAGCGCCAGCTTGCGATCGACGACGACGGCATGGGCGTGCTCGCTCACCTGTTCGTGCACGCGCGTTTCGCGGCCCCCGCCATGCACCGCAAAATCTTCGGTCTTTCGCGCCAAAATCGCGATGTTTTGCCGCCGGGCCCACTCCACCGCGCGGGCGTGCAGCACCTTGGCGCCGCTCTCCGCCATTTCTTGCATCGTGGTGAAGTCGAGCTCGGGCAGGTGCCGCGCGTCGGGCACGCTGCGCGGGTCGGCGGAGTAGACGCCGTCAACGTCGCTGTAGATTTCGCAGCGTTCGGCGCCGAGCGCGGCTGCCAGCGCCACCGCAGTCGTGTCGGAGCCGCCGCGCCCCAACGTGGTGATCTCACGGCGGTAGCTCATGCCCTGGTAGCCGGCCACGATCACGATCTTGCCGTGATAAAGCTCATCCTCGATGCGATGTGGCCGCACCTCGATGATGCGCGCGTCGAAGTGCCGATCGTTGGTGATGATGCCCGACTGGGAGCCGGTCAGGCTCACCGCGGCTTCACCGCGCGCCTGCAGGGCGATCGAAAGGAGCGCCATCGTCGTACGCTCTCCCACCGAAAGCAGCATGTCGAGCTCGCGTCGCGCGGGCGCACTGTCGGTGCCTGCGGTTTGGGCCGCGCGCTGCGCGAGCCCCAGCAGCTCGTCGGTGGTCTTACCCATCGCGCTCACGACCACGACCAGCGAATGCCCCGCGCGCTTGGTCGCCACCACCCAATCGGCGACACGCGAGAGCTTGGCGAGGTCCGCTACGGAAGAGCCTCCGTATTTTTGGACGATGATCGCCACGCTTCACCCATAAACGCGCGCGGCTGGCGCGGCCAAGTTACTGGCTTTTGAGGCGAACGAGCCCGAAGCCGCCGGCGGCCCAGAGGTAGCCATTTTCGAACACTAACGCCGTGGTACGGCCGATCTCTTCCGAGTCTTCGTCGGCTTCGGCCGATAGCTCCGCGATGCTCAGCGCTCGCGCGCTGCTCGGCTCCACCAAAATCAGCTCCGAGACGTCGCGCGCTTCACGATGCAGTGCGGCGAAAATCGCCGGGGCGCCAGCGTGCTCGCCGATGGTTACGGCCGTTACGTTGACGGCGCCCGTAACCCACCGAAACGTTTCGCCGCCATCGCTCGACAAGCACAGGCCCCGCTCGGTGTCGGCCACGACGATCAGCGCGCCCCGGGCGAGCGCCGTGGGTGCGGCGCCGAGCGCCACGCTGGCCGCCGGCTCCGGCAAGATCAGCTCGCGAAAGCTGCTGCCGGCATCCGAAGACAACTGCAGCGTCGGACGCCGCGCGATCACGAGCAGCGTGAGCTGCGCTCCTTGACCGCGTAGCGAGCGGACGTCGCCGCCCGTTTCGTGCCGCTCCCAATCAGCGCCGCGTCGCCGCACCAGGGCGCCGCTGGAGAGGCGAGCCCAGAGCCCGGGCGTACCTGGTGCCGCCGCCAGCTCCACCACGTCACCGTGGCTACCGCGAGCGACCTCGGGCGGTGCCAGTTGCGCAAAAGTGCCGTCCGAGGCTTGCTCTAGCAAGCCGCGCGTGGTCGCCATGACGACATCGCTGGCATCCGAAAGCACGAGCGACGTCACGTGCGTACCGCGGGGGAGCTCATCGCTGCGACGCTCCACACCGAAACGCATGAGGTGCTCGGCAGCACCGAGCACCTCATGTGCGCTGCTCCACAGCGCGCTGCACGGGCTGCCGAGCAGCAGCCACTCGGCGGTGTAGCTCGGGCCTTTGGCGAGGGCACCTTCCGGAGCCGCGGAGAGCAAGGTGCCTTCGACTTCCGGCCCTTCGTCCCCCTCGTCGCGAGCCAGCTCGGGCAACGCCTCCAGGCCGTCGTCTCCCAGCTCGGCCTCGCTGCTCGGGTCGTCGTTTCCAAGAGGAGCTTCGAGGTGATCGTCCAGCTCTTCGCCGGTAGCGGGGGGCAGGGCGTCATCGTCCCGCTCCGCAGGCGAATCGGGGAGTGAGCCCAGGAGGTCCTCGACCCCGACGTCCAGATCCGAAGCCGCTTCGCTACTACCGGAATCGGTCAAAAGCTGAATGTCCACCTCGAAAGCGTCTTGGACCTCATGCTCCGGGACCTCGTCCTCTTCGTCGCCGATGCTCAGGTCGAAACTACCGACGTCCACCTCGTCGCTGTCGTCCTCTTTGTCGAGGATAGGCAGCTCCAACGTCTCGGCTTGGGGTACGCGCGGCCCGGGCACGAGCCGAGGCTAGCAGACTCCGCGCCATGCGCCGACCTGTGGACAGAGCTGGTCACGCGGCCGTGGTCGAGCTATGCGAGCCCCGTGCCGGTCGCTCCGCTCCTCGATCACGACCTCGTTTGTCGCAAAGTACTGGTGCGAGACAAGGACGTCGTGTTCGTCAAGGGGATCTTCGAAGCGAGTGAAGGGCTGGGCGCCCTATTTGCGGAGCGCGGTGGTGAGCTGATCATTTCAGCGCCGCTGTCGCGTGTCCGTGAGCTGGATGAATTGCTCACGGATCTCGTGCACGAATTGCAGGCCGAGGTCAGCCATCACCCGTTGCCGAGCGTGCGCTGATGCTTTAGCGTCCTCGCCACCGTGGCCCACCCTCCGCTCGAGCCATCTGTCTCCGCGAAGCTCGTCGGAGCGTCTGCCGATCGCACACCGCTGCCCGACGTTGGTCGCGCGACTGACACGCGTGTGCTCGATGCGTGGTGCGAATGGTTGGGCGCGCTCGCCACCGATGCGGAGGCCGCGCTCGCTGCAGCCATCGCGTACCGCGAGCTCGACGCCAAGGGCCGCACCTCGTGGCTCAACGCCCTGGAGCAAGACAGCGTGCGGCTCAAGGTTCCGCGCATCGCGGTTTACGCGCCGCTCTTGGCTGTGGAATCGGATCCAGAGCGCCGCGAGCGCATCACCTTTGCGATGGGCCCGGCCGACTTCGAGGCCACCCCGCGCGCCGCGATTCAGGCGCTCGGAGCGCGGCGGCCAGACGGGCTACGCATCGCCACCATCATCGTACCTTTGTATCTAGACTTCGTTCAGGTGCTGGCCTGCGCTTACCGGCCCGAAGCGGGTTTTTCTTGGGTTCGCCACGATCCCATCGTCGAGCTGAAGCGTGCGCCCGGCCCGGGGCAGCTGCTCGAGGGCGCCATCCTCGAGCGCACGCCGCTCAAGGCGCTGATCGACGAGCTGTCGCACGCCGTGCTTTCCCACCGCCGCAGCGGCCGTGAGCTGCCCGAGGCGCTGCGCGTGTTCGCGGATCTGTTCGGGCCCAACATCGGGGGCTCCACCCCGCCGCCTTCCTCGGCCCCGTGAACGCTTCGCGGCTCGGTCGACTGCTCGTCACCTGCTGCGTGCTGTCGCTGAGCGGCTGTCACGCGCGCGACGTCGACAGTGCGGACAGCAACGAGCCGGACTACGGGCAGCCGGTTCTGTTCACGCTCGGCACCATCGAAGGGGGCGAGCTGTCCAGCGACACCACGCGCGGGCGAACCACCGCGCTGCTGTTCGTGACGACGTACGACTTGCCGTCTCAGGCCGAGGCGCAGCTCTTGCGCGACGTGCTCTCGACCCACAAGCCGCTGGCCAACGCCGCGATCGTGATGATGGAGCCGCCGCGCGCGGCGCCCCTGGCGCAAGTCTGGGCCGACTCGATCGGAGTCAAGCTGCCGATCGCCATGGCCAGCCCCGCGCTACTGGCGGGCGAGAGCCAGCTCGGCCGCATCGTCGGCGTGCCCACGCTGCTGGTGCTCGACCGACGCGGTCGCCTGATCGCGCGCAGTGAGGGAGCGACGACCCGGGCCGAGATCACCGAGGCGCTGACGCGCGCCGACCAGCAGTAACGAGCTGGGCAGATGCTCCCGGTGCCCTGCGCCGTTCAGTATTGACTATCTCTAGCCCTAGACTAAGTCTAAACGCCTTCTCGTGAACGAGCGCCAGGGAAGGGCGCTGGAGGAATGACCATGCCGAAGCTGGATGGAACCAAGACGCACGAGCATCTGAAGGAAGCGTTCGCCGGAGAATCGCAGGCGAACCGCCGTTACCTGTACTTCGCCAAGGTGGCCGATATCGAGGGCTACCCGGAGGTCGCGGGCCTGTTCAAAGATACGGCGGACGGCGAGACTGGCCACGCGCACGGCCACCTCGATTTCCTCAAGCAGGTGGGCGACCCCGCAACGGGCAAACCGATTGGCGACACGCTGAAGAACCTGCAGTCGGCAGTGGCCGGCGAGACTCACGAGTACCAGTCGATGTACCCGGGCTTCGCCAAGACTGCGCGCGAAGAAGGCTTCTCCGAGATCGCGGAGTGGTTCGAGACCTTGGCCAAAGCCGAGAAGTCCCACGCCGGTCGTTTCGAGAAGGCAGCTCAGACCCTAGGCTGAGTGATCACGAGCGTGCCCCGCGCCGAATCGCTCGCGCGCGGGGCATGCGTGCCCATTTCATCCGACGCGCATCCGACACGAGAGATAGGTCGATATGCACCGAGCACCTGCGCGCGCACCTGCGCGCCCGCCCGAGCTCAATCCCAATGCTTCACGCTATTGGGATGAGCGCGATCTGGAAACCGAGCTCAAGCGCACCTTCCAGGTTTGCCACGAGTGTCGCATGTGCGTCACCTATTGCGGGTCCTTTCCGATCTTGTTCGCCGCCATTGACGCGCAAATCGAAGCGGGACGAGCCGAAGGTGCCGAGCACGTGACGAGCGCCACCATGCAAGCGGTGAGCGACCACTGCTGGCAGTGCAAGCTCTGTTACATCAAATGCCCGTACACGCCGGACGAAGGTGCGTACGAGGCGCTGGACTTTCCGCGGCTCATGGCGCGCGAAAAGGCCCAACGCGCGCGCCGCCACGGGATCAAGGTGGTCGATCAGGTGTTGGGTGAGCCGCAGCTGATCGGGAAGCTCGGTGCCGGGCCGTCGGCACGCATGGCGAACGTGGTGAACGAAAGCCGTCTCGTGCGCAAAGTGGCCGAAAAGGCTTTTGGTATATCGGCCGAGTTTCCACTGCCGCCCATCGCGACGCGCGCTTTTTCGAGCTGGTATGCCGAGCATCGGCCAGCCGCCGAAGCGGGCAACGCCGGCCGCGTCGCGCTTTTTCCGACCTGCTACGGCGAGTACAACTTTCCGAACGTGCCGCAGGCGGCCGTGGCCGTGCTGGAGAAGAACGGTTTCGAAGTCGAGCTGCCGGCGGGGCTCACTTGTTGTGGCATGCCGAACATCGACGGCGGCGATGTCGAGGCGGCCAAGCGTAAGATGCAGCAAAATGTCGAGCTTCTGTTGCCGCTGGTGCAGCAGGGACTCACCATCGTGGTGCCCGGGCCCACCTGTGGCTACACGATGCGCAAGGAATGGCCGGAATATTTGGGGACCGCCGAGGCGCGCCAGGTGGCCGCCGCTACCCAGGACCTGATGGAGTTTTTGGACAAGCTGCGCCAGAAGAAACAGCTGAACAAGGAGCTGAGTGGCAATTTCGGCAAGGTGGCGTACCACGCCGCTTGTCACTTGCGCGCACAGAAGATAGCCGTGCCGGGGGCGCGCGTGTTGTCACAGGTGCCCGGCACCGAGGTGCGCATCATCGAGCGTTGCTCGGCGGTCGACGGAACTTGGGGCATGAAGGCCGCCTACTACGACGAGGGGCGCCGTTACGCGCGGCGCTTGGCCGACGCCATCGACAACGAACGAGAAGACGACAAGCCGTTCACGGTCGTGACGGATTGCAGCTTGGCGGCGCTGCGCATCAAGAAAGAGAACGGCGCGGAGGCCAGGCACCCGATCGAGCTATTGGCTGCCGCCTATGGACTGGAGGGCTTTTCGACATGAAACCCATCACTCGCGAAGAGCTATTGGATCTGGCGGCCTACGAGCGCGTTCGTGAGCAGTTCTTGCGCAGCGTCATCGAGCGCAAGAAGCCGCGCTACGTCAAGCTCGGACCGAACATGACCGCGCTGTTCGAGAACCGCGACAGCGTGCTCTTGCAGATTCAGGAGATGCTACGCACGGAGCGCATCACTCAAGAGAAGGCCATCGCACACGAGCTCGAGACGTACAACGCGCTCGTGCCCGGCGCATCCGAGCTGTCGCTCACCTTGTTCATCGAGTACCAGGAGCGCGAGGAACGCGAGCGGATGCTGGTGGCGCTGGCCGGTCTCGAGGACAAATTCCGGTTGCGTGTCGGCGCCGAGCTGATCGCGGCCACGCCGGATCCGCGCGCCACGGATCCCGAGCGCACCATGGCCGTGCACTACTTGAAATTTCCGCTCAGCGAGTCGGCCTTGGCGACTCTACGAACGAGCCACGAACCGGTGGCGCTCGAGGTGGCGCATCCCGCGTACAGCGCCATCGCGCCCCTGTCGCCAGCGACGCTGCAAAGCCTGCGCGACGATTTCGCCTGACGCGCCGCTCAAGGCATCAGCGGCGGCATCTGCACCACCTCGAAGGCGCTGCCCGGCACCGTCTTCAGCGGCTCGATGTCGTCTTCCGTCCAACCCGGGTTGGCCTGGCCCTGGAAATACATGTTCGAGCCGTTATCGGCCAAAATGAGGCCGTACTTCTTCATGCCGCGCAGCACCACCTGAGCACTCTCGCTGAGCTTGGAAATGTCGAAGTCGGCTTTGAGCCGCACGCGCGCGCCCATCGGCAAGCCGTTGCTCGGCGAGCAGCCGTCCGGCACGGCTTCGTGTGTGGCGGGCTTGACGTATTTGTCTGCGGTGCAGTTGAGCGTGAAGCGAATGGCGTGCGTCACCTCGCCGGCGCGCACCTCGTCGTAGCGCAAGATGCCGGGGGCGATCGCGAGGCCGGCGGCGTCGGCCGAGGTCCAACCCTCCGTGCGCTGGCCGTAGCTGACCTTGGTGAGATCCCACTTGGCGCCGTTGCCGCAGTGCCACCCGTCCGCTTGGTATTCGCAGGCGTAACCTTCGAAGAGCATGCAGGCGCCCTGTTGCACCACGAGCAGGTGGCAATCGCCGTCGCAAGCGCGCGGGCTGTTGCCTTCGATGATCACGTCGTCGGGACCGGGGAACGGGTACGGCCCGGGATCGCTCTCTTCTGGGTACCAATCGAACGTCACCGGCTCGAGCTTCTGATTCTCGGGCACGACGTTGATCGGAATGCCGTAGAGATCAGTGCCGTCCACGCCGTAGTCCGGGTGAATCTTGGCCGCTCCGACCAGCTTCTGCAACTTGGCCGTCCAGGTCGCGTCGGCCGCGACCGCCGAAATATCGAGGTTCCAATCGTCGGCGGCCGGGAACATTTTGCAGGCGCCCACTTCGCCCGGGTTGCCTGGCATTGCTGTGCCCGAGCCGCCGCTGGTCGAGCTGGTGCCGGCGTTACTGGAGCTGGTGCCAGCGCTGCTCGAGGTGCCGCCCCCATTCTTGTGGCCGCCACTCGTGGAGCCTGAGCCACCGGAACCACTCGAGCCGCCGCCGCCCGCCTCGTCGCCATTCGAGCTGCTTGAACAGCCGACCAAGGGCAAAGCCAAGCCAAGCGCACATGTCAGGCGGAAAATTTTCCCCATGGCCTCGGATCATCCTCGCTCGGGCGCGAATTATCAAGTCTGCCCCGCTGCGATCTTGCCCCAACTCATCCTCGGAAGTTAGAACGAGAGTGTCGTGAGCGAAGAGCGCAAGAGTAGCGTGCGAAATTCGCTGGAAGGCGTGGGCCGCGAAGCGGCGGCGCTCGCGCGGCAGGCTACGCTCATCTACCGCGATGTGCGTGGCGCGCGCCCGATGTGGGTGCACGGTGATCGTGACGTGGTGCTGCTGGTTCATGGCCTGTTCGCCACCGCCGGCGTCCTCCGGCCGCTGCGGCGTGACATCGAAAGCAGGACCGGCGCGCACACCGCGAGCTTCACGCACCCGCCTGGTCCCGGCATCCCCAGCATCGCGCGGGATGTGCGCGCCGCCGTACATGCCATTCGCGGTGAAGTGCGCATCCACCTCGTGGGTCACAGCATCGGCGGCGTGGCGGTGCGCTATTTCGTGCAAGAGCTCGGTTCGGATCCGCGCGTCGTGCAGACGATATCGATCGGTAGCCCCTTCAGCGGCACGCCGCCGGCGCGGCTCTTTCCGGCGCCGGTGGGGCGTGACATCGCACCCGGTAGCGCACTGCTCGAGCGGCTGGCGCAAGGCGCACGGAAGCGGCTGGTCGTGCCCCACCTGTCCATCTTCGCGCTCGAGGATCACGTGGTGCCGAGCGGTGCGTACCTGGCGGCAGGCGAACGCCTGAGCGTAGCCGGCTGCGGCCACAACTCGCTCATCTACCATTCGCAAGCGGTGGCAGAGGTGGTGGCCCGCATCCGAGGGGTGCAGGCGGCGGCCGCCGTGCGCGACGCTCGCGACGTCGGCTGAGGCCGCCCGCAGCGCCGTTCACTCGAGGCGGTGGCTACTGGCAGTCACCGCCGCCGAGCGCGGACTCACACAGCGCCGCGTCGTCCGTCGCCGAGAGCGCCTGCACCGCGTGCAGCATGCGGCATTTGTAGTCCTTGCTGCTCATGGCGCTTTCCAGCGTGTAGACAGAGTCCTTGGCGGCCTCGGGGAGCTTCTCGCAGGCCTCGTTGCAGGCACCAGCGTCCACGAAGGCTTTGGCGAACCCGGTCGGGCAAGCGGTTTGCACGATGCCGCAATAGGCCTCGCAGTTTCCGCCGCAGTGTCCGTCGCCGGAGGGACCGGAGTGGGAACAATGGGTCTCCGGCAGCAGGGTCGAGTTGAACGAGTGATAGCGCCGGCAGCCGATGCTGTTCGTCGTCTCGTCGGCGTTGGTGCCGATGGGCAGCGCCGCGCAGGCTGCCTTGCACTGCGGCTCGTCGACGTATTGGGCGAGCGAACCCTGGCACGCCGCCAGCTCGATCTTGCAGTAGTCGTCGCAATTGGGCGCGTCCGTCGCTTTGCCGATGCACCAGGGCTCGGCCGGAAAGATCGTGGCGTGGGGGCAATGCGTGGTCGGATCCACCGAAGCCGACGAGCTGTGCACCAGGCGGCACTCGATGGTGTCGCCTTCGTGATCGTCCTTCAGGTTGTAGCTGTCTTGATCCTTGAGGCCTTGGCAATTCTGCAGGCAGTTCGCGTATTCGCCGTACTTGTAGTCGTCCGGGCAAACCTTCGGATAGATCGTGCAGTAAGCCTCGCAGTCGGTCCCGCACTGGCCACCGCCGCCGGGCCCGACGTACCTGCAGTCGTCCTGCTCGCTGGACTTGTCGAGGATGTCGATGCGACAGCGGACGGAGTTTTCGTTGACGATCTCCTGCTCGTCGCCGGGCGGTAGCGTGCGGCACACGCCCATGCATTGCTCGCGGTTGCCGTAGACGCCGTGCTTGTCGGTGCAGAACGCCATCACCTTGTCGCAGTACTCGTTACAGAGTTTGTCGCTGCCGGCGTTCGGATCCAGCTTGCGCTCCTCGATGCCGGCCACCACCTGGCAGGCGGAGAGCCACACGGGCACGAGCGACAGAGCGAAGAGTAAGCGCAAGGGGCTGAAGCGGTTCATGACTCAAAACCTCCCCGAAACGCCGGCCGCAGCGGTTCCGGGTCCGAGCAGCGGTACGAGGGCCACGCGATCGGCGTCGCTTCGGCCACCCGTCAAGTACAGCACCGTGCCGGTGCCGATCAGCAGCGCGCCCGCCGCGAACGCGATGTTCGAAGCCGTCGCGTCGCGACGAGCTTTGTCGTTCAAGTCCACGCCTTGTTGCTCTTGGCACCATTTGGCGTCGGAGCAGTAGGTGTCGGCGTCGCTGTTGCGCTTGATCGCGCGGATGCCGAAGTAGCTGCCCAAGCCGACACCCACGAGCCCCACCGCGCCCACGACCAGACCGAGCGTTTGCTGCGTGGTCATGCCGTCAGCGGCGTTGCGTGGAGGAGGGGGCGCAACCGGTGGCGCTTTGGTCTTGTCGGTGGGCGCCGTGCTCGCGACCTCGGCGCTTTCAGGCGCCTTCACCAGGCCGGGCACGCGCACGCTGGCGCTGGCGCCACCCGCTTCCACCTTGATCGGCGTGCTCCAGACTTCGTAGCCCGGCGCGGAGACCTCGACGCGGTACTCGCCCGGATCCACGGGCAACGCGGTGCCGTAGAGCGAAGCGTCGAGCTTCTGGCTGCCGCGCTTGACGACCACGCCCTGGATGCGCGCGACCTCCGGTGCCAGCTCGATAGAGAGGCGGCTGAGCTTCGGCTCGAGGTCCTGCGCTCGCCCGGAGGCGATGCGCGCGCGATCCGGCTGATTGCTGGTGGTGGCCAAAGAAGAGGCCTCGCGAAAGGTCGCCCAGGCGCTCGCGGTCTTGCCGACGCGCTCGTAGCACTCGCCGAGGTACAGCAGTGTGCCGACGGCGGGGTCGATACGTTCGCTCTCTTCGAGCTTGGGGCAGGCGTCGGCGAAGCTGTTCTGCTTCATCAGGCGCACACCCTGATCGAACAAGGCTTCAGCGGCGGCTTTGTCTTGAGCCAGTGCGGGCGTTGTGTAGAGGCAGCAAGCAGGGGCAAGCCAGGCAAGGCGGCGGAGGCGTAAGGGACCGGCCATGGCCTCCGTTTTTAGCCCATCTTGCCCGCTCGTTCGGAAGATTCGCGGCGGTTAGCGTCGGCCGCCGAAATCGGTGATTCCACCCGGTTTCGCGGCGGGTGGCGGCGCGGGCTCGGGCTTGGCGTCGGGCTTCTTTGGCGCGCTTTTGTTGAGGGCCTGGGGCTTGGCCTTGAGCGACGCGGCGACGGGCGCGGGAGGGGTGGGGGGGGCGGCCGCGAGCCCGGCCTTCTCCGAGGTGACACTGGTGGGCTCTGCCGTCGGCGGCGGGGCCACTTCGACGGGCGGCGGTGCTGGGGGCGGCGCGGGCTTCAGCTCCGACTTGGCGTCGAGGCTCGGCGAAGCAGCGGGCGCAGGTCCCTTGGCATCCGAAGAAGAAGACGCACGCGCGGCGAGCAACCCGCCGATCGCCGCGATCAGGGCCGCGATCAGGCCGATCGCCACCAGCGCGCCCCGCCGCTTGGGCGGGTTCACCATGCCCGATTGCCCCCACGAGTTCACAGTGGGCTCGATCGGTTGCATGACCGCCGCCGGTGTTGCGGCAAGCGGCGTGATCGGGATCGAGATCGCCGGCATCGAGCTCTGCGCCTGCGCCAGCGAGTTGCGCTCGGTCATCGGCGGCAGATTCGAGATGGTCGCGTCCGTCACCCGCAGCACGCGCTCGGCACGCTCGACGTGAATTCGGCTATCGGGCATGGCGAACGGCAAGAGCGCGCGCCCCAGCTCGAATACCGTCGGAAAGCGGTGGTTGCGATCCTTCATCAAGCAACGCAAGACCGCTTGCTCCAACCCTTCCGGGATTTCCGGGCGGTGCTGGCGCAATGGGATCGGCTCGTCGTGCAGCAACGCCGCGCACAGCTGCGGGATCGATTCGCCGAGGTACGGCGGTTGACCCGTGAGCATCTCGTAAAGCATGGCGCCGAGCGACCAGATGTCGGCGCGCGTGTCGACATCTTTGGCGGAGCGCATTTGCTCGGGCGCCATGTATAGCGGCGAGCCGATCAGCGCCGCGGTCTTGGTCAGCGACAGCTCTTCTACCGAGCTGCCGGAGAGCGCCTTGGAGATGCCGAAATCGAGCACCTTCACGCGACGCGAGCCGTCGGCGCGCTGCGCCAGAAAGAGATTGCCCGGCTTGAGATCGCGATGCACGACGCCAGCGGCGTGCGCCTCCGCCAGCGCTTCGATCGCCTGCAGAATGAACTCCACGGCGTCCGTAATCGGCAGCCGTTCGAAGCGACGGAGCTCTTCGGCAATGTCGTTGCCTTCGAGAAACTCCATCACCATGTACGGTAGGCCCGTGTCGAGCGTGCCGACGTCGAGCACGCGCGCGACGTGCTCGCTGCGGATCTTGGCGGCAGCGCGCGCTTCTCGACGGAAGCGCTCGGCTGCGTCGGGGCGTTCGGCCGCGGCTTGGCTCAGGAATTTTACGGCGACGCGCTGTTCGAGGTCACCGCGAAACGCGGAGACGACGACGCCCATGCCGCCGAACCCCAGGACCTTCTCTACGCGGTACTTACCGGCGAGTAGGTCGCCCTCTTGAACCGGAGCCTCCATGAAGTAGGAGCGAAGGCTACCCCAACTTCAACCGAAACGCTCACTCCTTCGGTCGATAGGCCGGACTCGGATTCGGGAACCAGTTTTCGCCCGAGAGCCGGTACACGGTCAGGCGGGCCAAATCGATACCCAGCGTGGCACCGTAATGGCTCGCGCCGTTGGTCCCCAAGCCACCGCCCAGCGAAAGCGTGAGGCCCCAGGGGGCGCCCAAGACGAGCGAAGCTTGCCCGCCGCTCGACTTTTCACCCCAAAAACGCTGGTAGCCGCCGGCGTCCACGGCCAGACCGAATCTTCCGGTTACGAAGCCCTGGCTGGCCACGCGCAGCGACAAGCCCAGATCCGCGCCGTCTCCGAAGAGGGTCGCGAGCTTGAACATGCCGCCGACGATGAGCGCGTTCTTGGGATTGGTCCCCATGCCGGCCTCGATGGCCAGCGTCGGATCGGTGTGCAGCTGCAAGTGGTTCTGCTTGAGCCGCGTCGCGCCGCCGCCCACGTACACCCAAGAGGACACATCGGCGCGAGCATGACCGGTAGCAGCCAGCGCCGCACAGACGCCGAGGCAGGAGACGAGTCGTTTCATGATCCTCAAACCGCGGCGAGCGCCTGCACGAGCCGATCGAGATCCTCACGGCGGTGCTTCTCCGTCACGGCGATGAGCAGGCTGTCTTTGCGCGCGCTGTCGGCGCGACCCAAATCGTAACCGGCGATGATGCCCTGAGCCTCGAGCTTTTTGCAGACAGCGCCGGCGTCACCGCCACGCACCTGCACCGCAAACTCGTTGAAGAACGGCGCCGGCGCGAACTTGGCGGAGTAACCCGCAAGCTTGGTGATCGCGGACTTCAGGTAGCGGGCCTTGGCCAGGCACTGCTTGCCGGTCTCCACGAAGCCTGCCTTACCGAGCAAGCTCGAGCGAATCGCCAGGGACAGCGCGAGCAGGCCCTGATTGGTGCAGATGTTGCTGGTCGCGCGCTCGCGGCGGATGTGCTGCTCGCGCGTCGACAGCGTGAGCACGAAACCCCGCTCGCCGTCGTGGTCCACCGTTTCGCCGCAGATGCGCCCTGGTAGCTGCTGCAGGTAGTTGCGGTCGTCGCGGCAAGCGAACAGGCCGACGCCGGGGCCGCCGAATTGCGGCGGGCATGCCAGCGCCTGACCTTCGCCAACGGCGATGTCCGCGCCGAGCGCGCCCGGCGACTCGGCCACCGACAGCGCGTACGGCTCGCTCACCGTCGCGATCAGCAGCGCGCCGCGATCGTGGGCGAGCTTGGCGAGCGCCGCGAGATCCGGCAGCGCGCCGTAGAAGCTCGGGTAGCCGACGACGATGGCCGCCACGTCGTCGCCCAATGCCGGGCCGAGCAGCGCGGCGTCTGCTGCGCCGGTCGCGCCGATGGCGACCTCTTGCGTCGAGATGTCGTTTCGACCCGCCATGTAGGTGTGCGTGGTGCGGCGGTAATCGGGGTGCACGCAGCCGCTGAGCAGGATCTTGCCGCGCTTGGTCAGGCGGCACGCCATCAGCGCCGCTTCGGCGGTGGCGCTGGCGCCGTCGTACAGGCTGGCGTTGGCGAGCGGCAGCCCGTAAAGCTCGCTCACGATGGTTTGAAACTCCCAGATCGCTTGCAGCGTGCCTTGCGCGACCTCGGGCTGATACGGCGTGTAGGCGGTGTAAAACTCGCTGCGGAGCAGCAGCTGGTCCACCGCGGGCGGCACGTGGTGCGTGTACATACCGGCGCCGAGGAACGAGAGCAGCCCGCTGGCGCCGCTCTTCTTCGAGAGATCGTTCAGGTGCGCCATCAGCTCCGGCTCGGCGAGCGCGGGCTCGAGCGCCAGCTGGCGCTCGAAGCGCGCTTCCGGCGGGATGGTCACGAACAGCTCGTCGAGCGACTTTTTGCCGACGACCTGCAGCATTTCCGCGATCTCGGCGTCGGTATGCGGCACGTAGCGCATCAGTGGGCCGCTTGCTCGAGGTGGGCGGAGTAAGCGGCGGCGTCCAGCAGGCCTGCAGCAGCGTTCGCGTCGTCCGGCGCGATCGCGATCATCCAGGCCTTACCCCAGCAGTCCTCGTTCACGAGCTCCGGCGAGCTCTCGAGCGCCGGGTTGACGCGGGTGACCTTGCCCGTGACGGGCGCGAACAAGTCGCTGAGTGTCTTCACACTCTCGATGGTGCCGAACGCCTTGTGCGCCTCGACGCGATCGCCGGGCTTCACGTCGAGGCTGACGAGCGTGATGTCGCCCAGCGCATCCACCGCGAAGGCGGTGATGCCGATCAGAAGCTCGGCGCCTTCGCTCAGCGCCCATTCGTGATCTTTGGTGTACTTGCGGTCTTGTTTGACTTCTTTGGCGTTGCTCATGGCTTATTGGCTCAAGCAGATTTGCGCTTGTAAAACGGTGTCTTGACGACCTTGGCTTCGATCGATTTGCCGCGACAGTCGACCAGGAACGTGGTGCCTTCGGCGGTCATGTTGCTCGGCAGGTAGCCGAGACCGATGCTCCTGCCCAGCGTCGGCGATGGGCCCCCCGAGGTGCAGACGCCGACCGTCTCACCGCTATTGGCGAGGAGCGGATAGCCGTGGCGAGCGATGCCTCGTCCGACCATCTCGAAGCCGACGATGCTGCGCTCGGGGCCGGCAGCTTTGACCTTTGCAATGGCGTCGTGACCCCAAAAGCCCCCTGGCTTGTCGAGCTTCACCGTCCAGCTCAGGCCGGCTTCAATCGGGTTGGTGGTCTCGTCGATTTCGTTCCCATAGAGCGAGAGGCGCGCCTCGAGGCGGAGCGTGTCGCGCGCTCCGAGTCCGATCGGCTCGACGCCGAGCGGGGCGCCGGCCTCGAGCAGAGCCCGAAACAGCGGTGCCGCCACGGCGTTGGCGCAGAAGAGCTCCGCGCCGTCTTCGCCGGTGTAGCCGGTGCGCGCGATCGTGACCGCGTGCCCCGCGAGCTGGGCGTCGGCGAAGCGAAACGAGCGCAGCGCGGTCACGTCGATGCTCGCACCGAGCAAGCGCAGAAGCTCGAGCGCGCGTGGACCCTGCACGGCGATCAGCGCCGTGTCGTCGCTCTCGTCCTTGAACTGCGCCTTACCGGCGAGAGCTTGCGCAAAGTGGGCCGAGATTTTGGGGCGGTTACTGGCGTTGCAAACGACCAGCACGTCGCTCTCACTACGGCGGTAGACGATCAGGTCGTCCAAGATGGTGCCGCGGGCGTTGCAGCAGCAGGTGTAGACGGCTTGCCCGTCGGCAGCCTTCGATAAATCGTTCGTGATGAGCGCGTTGACCGCCGCCAGGGCACCCGCGCCCGTGACGTGCAGCTCACCCATGTGGCTTACGTCGAACAAGCCGACGCGCTCGCGGACGGCGGTGTGCTCGGCGGCGATACCCTTGTACTGAATGGGCATTTCCCAACCAGCGAAGGGCACCAGCTTGGCGCCCAGGCGAACGTGGTCAGCGAAAAGGGGGGTACGCGACAGCGTTTCGTCAGCCAAGGAAGGCCGAGTAGCGCGGGGCTTGCCCCATGACAAGACCTGGCGTTTCGCTCCCGGTGTGCAGCCCAGGCCCTGGGGCCGCCGGCCGGCTCCAGCGAGCAACCCCACTCGCGGCTCCGCGACAAAATCTCGTAATTTCGGGCTTTAGCTGGCGGCATGCTAGCGTTTGCTCGTGGCGCGTGGCCGAGTCCTGATCATCGAGCAAGAAGAGTGGGAAGCCACCTTGCTCAGCAAGTTCCTGAGTGAAGCGGGCTACGAAGTGCATGTAGCGGGTGAAGCTCGCGCGGGCTTCGACAAGGTGCGAGAGCTGCAGCCGGACTGCATCTTGTGCAGCGTCAACCTGCCGGACATCGACGGCTTCTGGGTCGCGCGGCGCGTGCGCACCGAGCCGACGAAGGTGGCGACCACGCCGTTCCTGTTTCTGACGGAAGCCGACGACGCCGAGTCGCGGTTGCAGGGACTGAACGTGGGCGCGGATCTGTATTTGACCAAGCCCTTCCGCAACGAAGAAGTGGTGGCGCAGGTCGGTGCGCTGATCGACATGGCCAACCGCCTGCGCAAGCAGCGCGAATCGTTTTCATCCGACGGCCCCGCGTCGTCGGTGGCCGGCGCGGCCTTCAGTGGTGACGTGGCGCAAATGTCCGTCGCGACTGTGCTGACGCTGCTGGAGCTCGAGCGCCGCAGCGGGCGCCTCAAGGTCCGCGGTGAAGGCGGGCGCGTCGCGCTGCTCGAGCTGGCCGACGGCAAGTTCGCCTCCGGCACGCTCGATGACAAGCCGTGGAACTCGACGGAGCTCCTGCGCGAGGTCCTGCGCTGGAAGAAGGGCAGCTTTAGCTTCCGCGGCGCGCAAGGCGGCTTCACGTCCGACTCCGGCGAACAGCAAAAAATCGGCGGGTTGCTGCTCGAGGCCATGCGTCTCGAGGACGAATCGCGGCGTTAGTCCGGGCCTGGCGCAGCGAGCAAGGTGAGCGTAAAGCCTGCCGCGAGTGTGTGCCCCTCCGCGATGAACACGCCGCCGCGGCGCTCCAGTCGCTCACGCGAGGACCGGCCGTAAAGCGCGAAAGCGTCGAGCGCAAAGCCTCCGGGCAAACGCCCCGCGCTGCCCGGCTCCGCCCGTACACCAGCCCCCAGTGACACGACGTGCTCCGCGGCATCGATGACTTCGTCGCTGCTCGAGCTACGCGGTACCGGTGTCGGCAAGAACGCGTAGCCACCGCGCAAAGCCAGCGCCTTCCCGGCCGCGAGCGGCAAGCGGCGCTCGAGCCCGACTCGCCAGGTCGAGCGATCGGAGAAGCCTGCGCTCTGACGGGGCGCTAGCTCGCTGTCCGGTGGCAGCGAAAGCGGCAGGCCCGGTGGCAGATTGGCCTCCACATGGGCACCTGAGCGCGCAACCAGGCTCGGGCAACGCGACCACTGCTCGAAGCCGACGTCCAGGCTCAAGGTGTAGAGCTCGCTCTGCCCGGAAACGCCGAGCACGACTTGGCGAGGCACGAACGCGATCACGCTTTGCGCGTCGAAGGTGTAACGCACCGGAATTTTCGCGAAGCCGGCGTCGACGTCGCCGAGCATCACGCCGCGCAGATCTTGCTCGAGCTTGGCCTCGCCGCGGTAAGTCAGCGCGAGCTTCAAGTCGAGCGGATGCGCAGAACCCGGCAGAAGCTTCGGCAAGTCGACGCGCGCGCCCAGCAGCGGAAAACTGACGCTCCGTAGCTCGGCGTCGACCGAATGCCGCAGCTGCGAGTCGTATTCGGCGCCCTGACCGTCCGAAATCTTGGCAGTCCCGGTGACCTCGAAGCTGCCGCGTGTCGTGGCCAAGAACCCGGCGCCGCCGCCGAGCGCCAGCCAGCGCGTCGGGGCGAATGCCAGAGCTGTCGCCAGATCGAACAGCTCCGGCAAGGGGTCGCGGAGCGCCCAGCGTGGCGTGTCAGCGCGCAATGAATCGACGCGCGACAAGTGGCCGTTGCTCAGCGAGAGCCCGAGCCCGAAAGCGACCGGGATGCCCAGCCACGTGCCTCGCCCCAGCGCGGCGGCGCCCAGGCTGGTGACGCCTGGCACGCCTGCGTCCTGGTGATTCGTGCGTAGGTTGGGGCTCACGCCGCTGTACCCCAGCGCCAGCTCGCTCTGTGCGGCGCGAGCCAAGAGTGCCGGGTTGTAAAACAGCGAGCCGGCGTCGCCCACGTCCGCGCTGGTGGCGCCGGCGAGCGCCGTTGAGCGCGCGCCGAAGCCGTAAGAATGCCCGGGAGCGCTCAGGGCGTGCGCCGACCAGGTGACGCCGGCGAGCAGCGCTGCCAGGCGCTGCGAGCGCCTCATAGTTTCACCGTCAACGCCAGTGACAGGCCGAGCAAGTGGCCGCGCGAGCGCAGCTCGGGTGCGCCCGGATTGCTCTCGGGCACGTTCGCTGCCTTGTGTGAGGTGCGCGCCGAGAGTTGGTCGAAGCTGGCGGCAGCGTCGAGCGCTACCGGCGGCAGCGGGGCGTCGAGCTCGATGCCGTAGCCGAGCGCGAAACGATGACGCGAATTGTCCAGGAAGTTGGCGTCGCTCGTCTGCTCCGGAATCGGTGTTGGCAAGAAAGCGTAGCCGGCGCTCAGGCGCCCTTCGGCTCCGCGCCGCAACGGGACGTGCCACTGCGCGGCGAAGCGCAGGTTCACCGTGTCGTGAAAATTCGCCGGCTCCGTCGGCAAGGCGCCGCAGTCGGGGCGCTCTGCGGCGCAGCGCACGGTAGCCGGCAATAGCGGCGGCGTGTCGCGGAAGCGTTGGTATTCGCCGCTCACGAGCGCGGTCACGGCGCCCAGCTTCCGTGACAGTTCCAGCGCGAACGTCCACGGGTCGTAGGCGGCAACGCCTGCGAGCTCGAGCGGCGGCAGCTGGCTGGCTCCCAGGTCGACAGCGCTCAGGTGCATGGCGAAGTCGGCACGCAGCGGCGCGCGCGCCACCAACGCGAGGCTGGTGTCGGCGAGCTTCGCAGAAATGCCGGCTAGCGGCGCCAGCACCGGCTCGAGAGTATCGCGCACGCGCGTGCTGGTCGTCTTCTCGTCGCGCACGACCTCCGTGGTGCCGGACAAGCTCGACAGCGCGCGTACGCCGAGACCGAGCGACAGGAAGCGTGCGGCCTGCAGTCCCAAGGCGAGGTCGAAGTCCACCGCGCGGGCGCGGGCGCCGACTAGCGGAAATTGTGGCTCTTCGGCGAGCGGCAAGCGGGCGTGCGCCACGCTGCCGTTGGCGCTCGCGCTGACGAAGCCGAGCACGAGCGGCAGCTCGAGCAGCGGTAGCGGCAACGTGAAGCCGAGCTCGCTGAGAGAGACCGCCGCGGCGTCCGTGCGCTGCTCGGCGCCGCCGCTGCGTTGCCAGTAGAGCCACGCGCGCCGAACACCGAAGCCGGCCGTGACTGTCGGTCGCTCGGCGAACGCGAGCGCAGCCGGGTTCACGAAGGTCGCCTCGGAGCCGCAGTCTTGCGTGGCCCCGGCGCCGGCCAGCGCGCGGCTGCGCGGACCGACGCCAAAGCTGCTGGCTTCCGTGGCTAGGGCGCCACCGCTGGCGCCCAGCCAGGCGAGCCCCAGGAGCAGCGCGTGCGCGGCGCCGCGCGCGCTCATTCGAGCTTCTTGGGATCCAGCGGGTGGCCGTCCGGCGTGAGGCCGGCGGCGCGCCAACGGTCGGCATCGCTCAACCCCGGCGGCGGGGGCGGTGGAGGCGTGACGTCGGTGATCACGAGGCGTGTGCGCGGGCCGTCAGGCAGCACCTCGAGGTTGTAAACACGGTCCGTCGGGCCGCCCTTGATGCGTGCGGTCGGAAACAAGGTGCGCGCCGCGCCGATCTCGACGTGCGATACCGTGACCTGGTCACGCACGTAGTTGGCCAGCGCTTCCGGGGAGACGTGGCCGGAAATGTAGGCGCGGTCGGGGAGCTGGCTCTCGAGCGCCATGTCGCGCGGGATGATGAAGCCGTAAACGAGCACCTTGCTCGGCGCGAGCTCGTCCGCCGCCAAGTGGTCGAGCGGCGTCGCGCTGGCCATTGCCGGCGCGCGCACCGCCGCCGGTGCTCGCTTCTTGCTCGAGCAACCTCCAAGGAGGCTCACGCTGGCGAGCAGCAACCAGGCCCAGGTTCGCACGAGTCGAGATTATTCGACGATGGCCGCCCAAGAGTCCACGACCAACGTCACCGCTGGCGTGTCCAAGTCGATGGCCACGGCGTTGCTGCCGCCGTTTTCGATGATGTTCACGCCCGGCTTGGTGCTGGTCGAGACGCGATTGCCCGTAGGAATGAGGAGCTGGAACTTGCCGGCCGGCGCGGTACCGGCGGTCGACACCACGCCGTAACCGGAGTACCCCGGGTCGTTGACGGTGCCCGGCTTCTCGCACGTCGGCTGTTGCGAGACGATGGCCCCCGAGAGGTAGGCGCTCACGTCGCTACCGAGCAGCGTGGTGGCGTCGACGTAGCCGCCGGAGCCGACCAACTTGGACAGCGTCGTGGATACCTTGCCGCCCGTGCCCGCGCCTGCCGTGTTCGGCTCCGTGTAGTGCATGCCCCACAGTTTGCCGCTGCCGGAGCCGCAGGCGTCATTGGCGACTCCCGGTCCGAGCGTCGTGAAGAACAGGTCGCCGTTGAAGAGGGCCATCTCGCCGATCACGCGGTCACCCGCCAGCGGCGCGTCTTTGAAATCCAGGTGCCACAGCACCTCGGGGTTCAAGATCGTGCGATTGGCGTTCGGCTTCTCGCGCAGCGACCAGACGAAGTTGACCATGCCCGGGTCGGCACCCACGGCCTCTTGATCGCCCGTGGAGAAGGCGATGGTGATGTTGCCCGCGTCGTCCACCGACATCACGGGCGCGGCGATGATGGGCTGACCCGCCTTCCAAGCCTTGGTGGGGTCTCCGGCGAGGTCCTTGGGGAAGCCGTCGAAGAACAGGTCCATCGTCCAATCGCTGACCTTGCCCTTCTCGGAAGCGAAATTCAGACGCCACATCGTGCCGTCTTGGTCGCCCATGAAGACGCGGTCGGCCACGCCGGCGACGTCGGGTGGGTACGCCACGGGCTGTCCCGTCATCGGCGAGTCGAGCGGTACCTCGCTCACGAGCGCGCTGGGGATGCCCGGCACCTCGTTGTGATCTTGGCGGAACGTGCGCAGGATTTCGCCGCTATCCAGGCGCACGACCGTGACCGAGCGAGCTCGCTTGGCGTCGTCGCCGTAGTAGCACTTTACGTCGGTGCGCGGCGCGGGCACCCCCGCGGGCCAATTCGTGTCGTAATCCGTCTTCTTGCGGCTGCAGCCAGCGTTGACGTTGCCAATCTTGTTGGTGCCCGGCGTGTTCGTGTAGCCGCCCGGCAGCACCGCGACCGCAACCTCGTTGCCGTCGAGGAAGACGGTGGTGATGAGCGGGGTGGCGCCACCGGTGCCGAATAGCGGGTTACCCGCGGAGTCGGTCGAGAGCTGCCACAGGAACTTGGGGCCGCCAGCGTCGAGCGTCGGATTGGTGATGTCGAGCGCGAAGTAGCCGGGGCGTTGTTGGCCGTAGCTTTGCACCAAGATCGTGCGCCACTCGTTGGCGCCGGTCTGCGCCTGGGTCAGCGTGCGTTGCAGGCGGTATCTGTAGTCGGGTAGCGAGTCGTCCTTGCTGGCGACGACTTCTTTGATGGTCGGCGAGCCGTCGAGCAAGAGCTGGTGAGCGGCCGGGTAGAGCGACGGGATGCCGGTCAGCACGCCCGGCGGCACGAACGTCCACAGCTCGTTCGACTCCAAGCTCTTTACCTGGGTCGGCTCATTGGCATAGCCGACGGCGCCGATCTTGAAGGCGTGCAAGAAGCCGTCGTTCGACGAGGCGTAGATCATCGACGGGCGCTTGGCCTGGTCCTTGATGAACTTCTGGTACGTCGAGTCGATCAGGAATTGGGCGGGGCGTCCGGGCACTGCGCGCGGCACGGAGTGGTAAATTTCCGAGACGAGGTTGCAGTCGTCTGCGCTCGGGCAACGCGAGTAAGTGTTGCCGTCTTTGATGCCCGTGAGCCAATTTAGGAACAGATCGCGGCACTGGGCGGCATTGAGATTCACCGTGCTCGTGTCGCAGGTCGTGTCGTTGACGCCGATCGCGTCGGGCGGCACGTTGGCCACGAACTGGTCGGACTTGTAGGCCGTCGTGTTCATGGTGCCGGAGTAGCTACCGACGCCGTCGACCACGCTGGGCGGCAAGTTCGGGCGCATGCTGGCGCTCGACTTGACCGGCGCGGCGCCCACGACCGTGAAGATTTGCCGCGCGTCCGCGCCGCCCTTGTTGACGTTGCTGACGAACATGTCGCCCAGCGACTCGTCGGACTTTTGCAGGACGGGTTGGACCACGCCGCTGGAGTCGGCAATGCACTGGTAACGCGAGCGGTTCAGCTGACCGACCCACGGCCTGTCGAGCTTGCCCGGCTTGAACGACGCCGAGAAGCGGAAGCTGCGGGCAAAATCCAGATCCGCGCCCTGGTTCACGAAGCCAGCGCCGCTGGCATTGACGAATGGCGTGCGCGAGGTGGTCTTGAAATTGCCGCCAATGGCCTGAGAGAGCTCGGAGCGCAGCGTGGCGCGGTTGTCCGCGAAGTGCGCGTGGGTCCAGTCGGCATCACCCTTGTCGACGCGAGCGTGGCCGCCGGCTGCGGCGATGCGATTCAGCGAACAGCAGGCTTGAATCGAGGCGTCGTTCGGGAAGTCCTTGCACGGGCCCGTGCTGGTTTGCGCAAACTGCGTGTCGCCGCAGCTCACGGGCGTGCCGTTGACGTTGACGGTCGGCAGCGCGAAGCCGATCACGTAAATCTCGAAGCCGCGAGCCTTGAGATCCTGCGCGATGTCTTCGGGCTTCTCGTAGGGGCAGCCGTTGGGCTCGCAGAACGGCCGCAGATCCATGTTCGGCTGGCCGTCGGAGAGGAGGATGATCGAACCGCCGCGGCACTTGCTCGCCGGGTCGTTTTGCGGCCCGAACTTGAAGCTCGAGTCGATCGGGTCATCGGTCTGATCGCTGATCAAGAACGTGCGCGCATCGTCGAGCATGCCGGCGATGGGCGTGGCGCCGTACGGGCGCGTCGCCAGCAGCACCTTTTGGATCATGTCGTTGCGGTTCTTGTAATCCAGGCTACCCAGCGCCGGATTGCCGAAGCCCACGGCGCGACCTTCCCACGGCGGCGCCAGCGGGTTACGCACGCCGACCTCTTGGTCTTGCAGCGTGGTGCAGCCGATCGGCTCGCCCTGCTTGGAGGTCGTGAGGAAGTAGCTCCACAAGCCGCTCATGTCCTTGGCCGGCCGCGGTTCGGTGTCGAACGTCATCAAGCCGAAGCGCACGTCGCTGCTGAAGGCATCCAGAACGCCATCGGTCGCTTGGTTGAAGGTGCAGCTGCCCGCCGTGTTGTCGAACGGGTGAAACTTGATCGCGTTGGCCGGGAAGAGCGCTTGATTTACGGGATCCAGCGAGCCTGGTCCCGCCACGCAGCCCGCGCTCGTGGGGCGATTGTATGGGTTGGCGTACAAGGCGTCGTAAGGGGGGGAGCCACCCAACGCGTATTCGGAGCGAAAGCCGGCGGAGTTGCGATCGAGCCGCTGGCAGTCGTAATCCTTGATCGAGCCGGTCAGCACCTCGACCAGGTCGATCCAGCGGCTGCGCTCGCTGGTCGCCACGGTGGTCGTGGAGCCCGCGTAGTGGCAAGTCGGAAACGAGTTGCTGCTCGTTTTGTAGTCCATCGAGCCGGACGTATCGACCAGCAGCAGCACGTTGGGCGGGGGCGGAGAGATGTCGGCTTGCGCGCGCGCCTGGCCTGGCCAGAGCGACAGCGCCAAGAGCGAGCCCGCACCGAGCAGACCACGAAGCCATTTCGGGCGTGGGAGAGCGGGGAATGTGGGGGCGTGTTTCATGGCTTGGGTCCTCAAAAGATCGCGTGCGCACGCAAGACCTTCTTGGCCGTCATGCTCGAGACGCTGGGGCCGCACGGGTCACCGCTGGTCTGGTTGGGCATGACGCGGGCGCGGGTCGTGACCGTCGCGTCGAGCGGCTTTTCCGAGAGCGCCCGGCCCTTCAGGTAAAACGGCGCTTCTTGCACGTCGGTTAGCTCGATATCGACCACGCCCTGCACGTCGGCGCTCACGCCGAAGCTGCCGCTCTCGGTGGCGCTCGCCTTTTCGAGCAACGGCGGGCCACCCTTGTTGGTAGAGACGGTGGCCATGCTGTCGCCGGTGAACGGGTAACAGGTGCTGGCGCGGCCCAACGGCACTACGCCGTTGGTCACACAGCGCAAGTTCGGATCGAGCGAGGTCCGCTGCAGTTGGTCTCGATTGAGGCCGGCGATGTAGGCCATGGCGCTGGTGGTGCCCAGCTCGGCGAGCGCCGCGGTTTGTTCCGCCTGGCGGCCATAGCCCACGGCCTGGTCGACCAGGCTGATGTTGCGCACCGAGTACACGCCCATGGCTGCCAGCAGCATGGTGACGAGCACCACGACCAGCACGGCGTTGCCACGCTGCGCTCGGCGACGCAGTAGCCGACGAGCGGGGTTGGTCCCGCGACAACAGGCAGACGCCACCTTCACCAATTGTTGTTCTCCAGGTTTCTGAGCGCGACGTCGCTCTGCAGCGTGCGCACGCGCGCAAACGGCTTGGTCCCACCCGGGCCCAGCGGAATGCGATACATCGAGCCCGCGGGCGCGCCGGGGATATCGACCTCACGGTCCGGCTCGCGCGAACGGACGTTGAGGCTCACGTGCACGCCGCGAATCAACTGCGTGAAACCGTAGTCGACGCCGATCGGATTGGCCGGAACCGCCGCGGCCACCGCCAGCACCGGCTTCGGCGAGAGCGCGCTCTCGGCGCGCCACGCCGTGAACTGCAGATTGACCGCATACTCGGCGACGATCTCGCGCGTGCCCGCCACGTCGGCTCCGGCGGGGGTCAGCTCGACACGCACCAGCTCCGTACGCCCGGCTTCCCAGGGGATGGCCCTGCCGGAAGCGTCGAACAGCGACTTGTAAGCCGGGTCGTCGACCATGGAGCGAATCTCGTAGCGCACGATGTCAATCGCGCTCACGGCCATCTGCTCGCCGAAGCCGGAGACGCCGCATTGCGTGCCGCCCGCAGCGACGCGCTGTAGCGGCGTGGTGTTCGCCACCAGGATGAAGGCCTGGCCGTTCGAGGCTTGGGCATCACTGGCCAAGACGTATTGGTCCTGCCCGCCCTTGCGCAGGCGGATGATGCGACCACCAGCGGCGTTCATGAAGAGCCTCTTCATGATCTCGTCATTGTGTGGGTCGGAGCCTGGCAGCTCGCTGAGCCCCGCCCGCCGCGCCGAAGCCGTGCCCAGATCCAGCGCGATCTTCCACGCACCGTTGGGGCCGTCGGCCGCCACCGTGGCGGTGGTGAACACCTCGGGCACGCTGATCGCGCCGGTAATAGTCAGCGATTGCGGGGAAATGTTCGCGATCGCCGGACCGATCTCGCCCGGGCCGATAACGGTCGCGTCCGTCGGCGTGATGGTCAGAGCTCGCACGTTGAAGAGCGGCGAGCCCGGGGCGGGCTTGTTACACACGTGTGGGTCGGTGGTGATGTTCGCCGTCGAGAGGTGACCCGCGAGCGCCAAGTCACCCGCCAGCCGCTCCATGCCCGAGACGCCGGACAACGTCGCGTTGGCCACGCGCGTTTCTCGTTGATAAAAGCGCGTCACGTCGCGCGAGAGCGCGAACACGACGATGACCAGGAACAGCCCGGCGCTGAGCGCGACCATCAGCTCGGTGAGCGTGAAGCCACCCTGGCACGAGCGGCGCCGTGCGAGGTGGCCTCGGATGGCCGTCTGGATACGAGGAGAGGTGCGCATCAGATGGTCGAGTGCTGGCGCACCGCAGTAGTGATGTACACGAACTGGTAGAGGTCCGACCGCAGGCCGAGGAGCGCGGCTTGAGCGGCGTCCTCGGTGCAGAACGGCAACGTCGGGCTCGCGCCATCGCGCAGCCAGTAAACGCGAATTTCGGCGCGCAGCACGCCGTTACCGGCCAAGCCCATCGTGTCGAGCGGCAGCGGGGTCAGCCGCACGTTGGTGCAGAAACGAGTCAGCGCCTGGTCTTCCGGCGTGTCCTTGAGTGGATTGCCCAGGGCGTCGAAGCGCGCTCCGAAGTTGCGACTGACGACGTACGCGGGGCGCAACCAGCTGCCTTGCCCCACGCCATTCACCCAATCGCCGGCCTGGGTCGCGCGCCACTGCGTCGCGTCCATTTCCAGCTGCGAGGCCCAGGAACGGGCGAGGTGCTGCGCCAGGCCTGCGCTTCGCGCGTGCATGTTGGCGCTGACGGCCGCCTTCTGCATGGTGAACATGCCGAGCATCGCGACCATGAAGATGGCCAGCGCCATCATGATCTCGACCAGCGTGTAGCCCCGTTGTCTGCGACCTTGCGCGAAGGCTCGCTGGCTCATGGCGCGGCCTCGTGGGTTACGTCCGCGACACGTGCGATGCCGTTGGGCAGCAGGGCCACGTAGTACCCGTAGCCTCCGCCCCAGTTGCCCGTGCGTTCCAAGGTGAAAATGGGCGCTCCAGCCAGAGGCTGGAGCAGTGAGTCATTGTCGGGAGCCACGAAGCTTCGCCCCATTGGTGTGAAGCACACGCTCATCGTCGGTGTGACGTTGCCGGCGGGGTCCTTGAGGGTCACGGCCAGCTCGGACTGCAGCGCGAGAGTCGTGACCTGACGCCTCGTGTCTTGTCCGGTTTTCCAGTTGTTCGACAGACAACCGAGGCCAGGCTCGTCGCCGCAAGCGGGGGAGTTGCGCGCCGCCGCGAGCGTTGCGCCGTCGACCGACTCGAGCACCTCGAACTGGCCATTGCCGAGGTAGTTCACCTTGACGGCTGCGCCGCGGGACAGGGCTCGCATGCGCGCGCCGCTGTAGAGCGCCGCCAACTGCTGGGCGCCTTCGCGTAGACGCCGCTGGCGCATTTGGCTGAAGACGGCCGGGGTGGCGAGCGCCGCGGAGACGCCAATAATGATCACCACGACCATCAACTCCACCAGGGTGAAGCCGAGAGCGCGTGCCCGGGCGCGCAGGAGCTCGCGCTCCGGTCGCGCTGGGTTCAGGGCTGAGTTGGAACGTTGCACAAACACGAGAACCCTGAACGTACAGCAAGGTACGTGCCCGCGCCCAGCGTTTCTAGGTGGCGGAAATTACAGGTAATTATTCCCATGTAGGGGGTCTGACGACCGGTAAGAAGTGCGGCGCTGTGTAAACGTTGCGGGGCAGGCCGCCGAGGCAGCCGCCCGCGCCGAGCCTTCGCGGACTGCGCCCACAGGGGCTCGTGGCCGCGCTAAAACGCGCGCCATGCATTGCCGCTCGCTCGCCGTGGTCGTCGCCTGGTCGCTGCTCATCGCCTGCTCCAAGAAGGAGGAGAAGCTCGAGCAAGGCAGCGCGCCGCCACCCGTGGTGAGCTCCAAGCCGGGCGCGTGCACGAGTGGTGGCGGCAGCGTGAGCGACGTCGTGAGCAGCGCTTACTTTCCGAAGCTCGCGGGCGGCTACTGCTTGGATCCCAACGGCGATGCGCGCACGTACGGCGAAGCTGCCAAAGGCACGCTCGAGACGGTGTGCACCGAGCTACTCGACGGCGAGTGCGAAGTTTACAAGAGCTTTGGCCTCAAGCGGGTCGTCACGCTGCGCTACGTCGATGGTGCCGGGTCACCCGGCAGCGTGAACGTCACGACCTCGCGTTTCGGGAGCGCGGAAGGCGCGTACGCATTCTTCACCAAGCGCGTAGTCGCCGATGGTGATCCCGCCGACAACGCGCCGAAGGAGATCGCCGCGGGAGCCGAAGGCGCGATGGGGACCGGCATCGCCTACGTGTGGCGCGGGGATCTGGTGGCCGAGCTCAGCTACTCGAACGAAGCGGAGACTCCCGATCAGATCAAAGCCAGCAGCGCGAAGGTGCTGCCGGAGCTCGCTCGACAGATTGGCGATCATTTGCCAGGCGAGGTGAACCCGTTGCCCGCCGTGCGCTTGCTTCCGCAAGAGCGCCTGGTCCCGATGGGCGTCAGCTACGCGCACCGCGACGCGCTCGGTGTCGCAGGTCTCGGGTCGGGCGCGGTCGGCTTTTATCAGGACGGCGCGCAGCGCTACCGGGTCGTCGGCCTGGCGCGCGCCGATGAGGATTCGGCGAAAGACGTGATCGGCACGCTCAAGAAGTTGCCCGGAGCCAAAGTGCAAAAGGATCTCGGGTTCGACGCCGTCTCGTTCACGACGCGCGATTCCGAGGGCGCGCAGCAGGCCGAGTGGCTCGCGGGCCGTTCCGGTAGCAACGTCATCATCGTCGGCGACGAGCCGTTGAAGCTGAAGGCCGGTGCGGACGCTTCGGCCCATTTTCCTGCGGACAAGCGGCTCGCGCTGCTCAAGAGCGCGCTCAACCCCAAGCTCCCCGTACAGCAGTGAGCGACGGTTAGGGGGGCTGCCGCGTGGCGCTGCGGAGGCCACGAGACAGCGGCGCGGTTGGCGTGAGCGGTGCTGCGGTACTAGAGTTGTAACTCGTGGATTTCGAGCTCAGCGAACAGCACGCAATTCTCCGTAGCAGCCTCAGGCAGTTTTTCCGCGAACGCGTCGCCCCGCGAGCTCGAGAGTGGGACGAAGCCGAACGCTTTCCGATCGAGATCGTGCCCGAGCTCGCGACGCTGGGCCTGCTCGGCATCAAGATCCCGGAACAGTACGGCGGCGCCGGCCTCGACATGTCTGCCTACGCCATCGCGGTCGAAGAAGCCGCGCGCGTCGACGGCTCTCTGGCGCTGACCATCGCCAGCCACAACGGCCTCGGCACGGGGCACATCTTGGCGGTGGGTAGCGAGGCCCAGAAACAAAAGTACTTGTCGCGCGCGTCGACGGGTGAGTGGCTCGCCGCTTGGGCGCTCACGGAGCCGGGCTCTGGTTCGGACAGCGCCGGGCTTCGCACGAGCGCGGTCCGCGATGGTGACGACTGGGTCATCAACGGCAGCAAGATGTTCATCACCCAGGGCGCGGTTGGCGGCTTTTGCGTGGTGTTGGCGCGCACCAACCAAAGCGTGCCCGCGCAGCGTGGCATCACCGCGTTCATCGTCGAGACGTCGACGCCCGGCTATTCGGCGAGCAAGCACCTCAAGAAGCTCGGCTGCCGCTCGAGCGATACGGCCGAGGTCACGCTCGAGCAAGTGCGTGTTCCCGATAGCCAGCGTCTGGGCGCGGTCGACGAAGGCTTCCTCGATACGATGCGCATCTTGGACGGCGGGCGCATCTCGATCGCGTCGATGGCGCTCGGCCTCGGGCGTGGGGCGCTCGACATGGCGCTCAACTACGCCAAGCAGCGCGAGGCGTTCGGCAAGCCGATCGCCGAGTTTCAGGCGATTCAGTGGATGCTGGCCGATGCGCAGACCGAGCTCGACGCGGCCGAGCTTTTGGTGCGCCGTGCGGCGTGGTTGGCGGACAATGGTCGCCGCTTCACGGCAGAAGCTTCCATGGCCAAGCTGTTCGCGAGCGAGGTCGCCACGCGCGTCTGCAACAACGCGCTGCAGATTCACGGCGGCTACGGCTACACGCGCGAGTTCGACATCGAGCGACACCTGCGTGACGCCAAGCTGTGCGAAATCGGCGAGGGTACGAGCCAGGTGCAGCGCATGGTCATCTCCAAGCATCTGCTGCGCGGCTGAGCGTGGCGCGCTATTCGGTGCGCTGAATCACGTGGAAACCGAACTGCGTTTCCACGATGTCCGAGATCTCACCGGGAGCCAGCTTGAAGGCGGCTTTTTCGAAGGCGGGCACCATCATGCCGTGGCCAAAGCGACCGAGTGAGCCGCCGCGGTCGGCGGCGCCGGGCTCGTCCGAGAATTCTTTGACGAGCTGCTCGAAGTCTTCGCCGGCCTTGGCGCGCTTGAGCGCCTCCGAGGCGCGGGCCTGAGCCTCGCCCTTGCTGCGCGTCACGCTGGGCGACGCACGCAGCGCACCCTGGTACGCGACCAGCAAGTGACGCGCGGCGATTTCGCTGGGCTGCCCGGCGACCTCGGCCGAGGCGGCCTCGCGCGAGGCGGCGTTGGCCTTTGCCGCCTCGGCTTGCGGCGAGCTCGCCACGCGCGGCGGCTCACCCGGACCTTCGAACGTCGAGACCACGCAGCCGGGGAGCGACCACGACAGCGCGAGAGCCAGGGCGGTGCGTTTCACGGGTGGGGGCTCGGCTTGACCGCGGGCTTGGCCGCTGCGGCGGCGGGCTCAGCCGCCTTTTCGCTCTCGGAGGCTTCGGCAGAGCCGCCGCCCACGAGACCCAAGCCGACGAGAATGCTGACGGCGACGAGCAACGCGAGCACCGCGTACGGCGCCCAATCCGGTAGCCAGTCGCTGGCGGCCGCGGCCACCGGGGCAGCGGTCGCTTCTTCCTCGTCGTCGTCTTCTTCCTCGTCGTCGTCTTCGTCGTCTTCGTTTTCGGACGCGGCTTCGTCTTGCTCTGCCGCTCCTTCTTCTTCCTCGTCGTCGTCTTCTTCGTCGTCCTCTTCAGCGGTGACCGGGGCAGCCGCCTTCATCTCCGGGGGCGTGGACGCTTCGGCGGCTTTGGCAGGCACGCTGATTGGGGCAGCGGCCGTTGCGGCGACTGCGCCCGGAGCTGGCGCGGGCTGAGACTTGGTCACCGCTTCCGGCACGGGGGCCGCGGCAGCGGGTGGCTTCGAGGGCGCGGCAGCGGCGGGCGGCTTGGAAGACGATGCGGCGGGCGGATGAGAGCTCGCGACGGGCGCCTCGCGCACCAGCGTCTGATCGTCGTCGCCCCACTCTCCGTCGATCTCGTCGGTCGGAGGCGGCGGTACGGAAACAATCTTCTTCTCTTCGTCAGTCATGAGTCGATCTCCTCAAGCCACTTCCGCCCACGCCGAGGTGAGCACTGCATCGGGGCGGCCGACGACGCTCGTCTCGAGCACGTAGCGCCCTGCGCCGACGTCGAACCCCAAGGTGGAGAGCACGTCCCCTGGCCAAACCGGCTTGCGGAATTGCACGCTGAACGCTTTGAGCCGCGCCGGATCGCCGCCGCACGCGTGCTGCAGCAAGGCGCGCCCGACGAAGCCATACGTGCACAGGCCGTGCAGGATCGGTCCCTGCTCGAAGCCGGCCACGCGTGCGAACTCGGGATCCGCGTGGAGCGGATTCAGGTCGCCGGTGAGGCGATACAGCAGCGCTTGTTCGGGGCGCGTCGCTTGCTCGGCGCGGAAGCTCGGTGACTCGGCCTGACCTTCGGCAAGCTTCGGTACCTCGCTCTTGGGCGGCCGAGGACCGCCGAAGTTGCCGGCGTCGCGGATCAGAAGCTCCCACTCCGTGTCGAAGCAGGGCTCGCCTTTGAGGGTCGTGCGGGTGCTGAGCACGACCTTCGCCAGCTTCTTCATGTCGTAGATGCCCTCGATCTTGCCGGTGGTGAGCAAGGTGCCTTCGGGCGGCAACGGCCGATGTAAGCGCAGCGTTTGTCCGCCGTGAACCAGGCGCGTCATGTCGCACTGGGTCTTCACGAAGAGCTGGCTTACCGGTGCGTACGAAGGGATGACGGCAAACGTCGGCAGCACGCGCGGGCCGCGGCCTTCGTACAGGTAGTCGAGCTCGGCGGGGGTGGCGCCGACAGCCAGCGCGTAGAGAGCTACTGTCTTCCAGTCGTAGCTGAAGCTGACTGGTTCCGTCTCGAATCCGACTGTGGAAATATCCAGGCCCATTCGCAATCCTCGGGGCGCGCCACCGTTAACGCGCCCTCCGCTCCCGCGTCAATCGCCATGGCCCCTGTTTCCTCCCCAGCCACCCTGCTCGACGTTCTCCGCGAGGTGTTCGCCTCGAATGGCGTTGATCCGCGGGCCTGGGCACTCGGGCTTGCTCGGGCGACGCCGGCCGTGACTTTGGTTCCGGCCTTTGGGCTTGGGGCCGTACCGGTGCAAACACGGCTGGTGCTCGGCCTGGCGCTGGGGGCCTGCATCGCCCCGGCGCTCGGCGCAACGGCGAGCCAGGGGCCGCTCGTGCTCGCGATGGCGGCCGAGGCGTTGCGCGGCGTGCCGGTCGCGCTGCTCGCGTCGTTGGCCGTCTACGCAGCCATGACTGCCGGCGGCCTGGTCGACGATCTGCGCGGCGCCAAGGAGAGCATCACGTTGCCTGCGCTGCCCGAGCAATTGCCGCCGGTGGCCACGCTGTTCGCCCTCGTAGCTGCGATCTCATTCTTGGAGACGGGGGGCGCCGCGCGCGTCGCGGGCGCGCTCGCTCAGCCGCTGACGTTCGAGCATCAGACGTTTTCGTCCGTGGCGCGCGCCTTTGCCAGCTCCTTTGATCTGGCGTTTGCGATCGCTGCGCCGCTGGTGGTGGCCAGCGTGGTGCTCGAAACCGCCAGCGCCCTGATCGCCCGCGCGGCGACGCCCGCGTTCGTGGGCCCGGTGCTCGCGCCGCTCAAATCGTTGGCGCTGCTCGGCGTGCTCGCGCTGGTGTTCGAGCGCATCGCCGAACTGCTGGTGGTGGTGAGTCGCGCGTATCCCTGAGCGATGGCGTGCGTTACAGACCGATCCGGTAAGCGACGTTGAAACCCAGAGAAAAGACGGAGTTTCGGCCGCTCAGCGAGGCTTGGTCTTTGAACGGATCTTTGGCTGCGGTGTGGGGCAGGAACCAGTTGCCGAAGCGCAGTGAGCCGCCCACGGACCAGTTGCGCGACAACTGGTAGTCGCCTCCGAAAGCGAGGCCCAGAGTGCCGCCTTCCGTGCGGATGGTGACGCCGGCAGGACCGATGAGGGGCTTGTCGTAGTCGTCGACCACCTGGAAGCGATCGTTCAGCACGACGAGTCCGCCGCTGAGACCGACCCAGAGCTCCGCGCTCTGACCCACGTACGGGTAGTAGCGCAGCATGCCCTCGAGCGTGAGGTACTTGCGAGTGTGGCTGCGCTCGATGCCGCTGGGATCGCTTTGCGGTGCGTCGGTGGTTGGGATCAAGCCCAGCAGGAAGCCCGCACCGAACGCCAGTCGCAGATTTCGCCGGTAAAGTTGCCAGCCGTCGAGCTCGAAGCTGGTGTCGCCACCTTTGCAAGCCGACGAGCTGCAGACGTTGGCGCCGGGCAGGGTGAGCCAGCCGAAACCGGCTTCGGCGATGCCGGTGGGGCGGTCGAGCGCTTCGAAACCGGTCAGCACCTTGCGCTCGCCGAGCTCGGGCGTGGCAGCGTGCGCAGGCAGCGCCAGGCTGTGACCGAACGCGACCACGGCCAGCGCCGTCACGCGGCGCATCATTTGGGGTGACCTCCCACCAGCCGGGCGGTGATGCTCGCGTCTTGCCTGCCCGCGAACATGACCGCGCTGAGCTCGGCCCCCAAAGCGCGCGCGTCGGGGCAGCGATCCAGCGGATCTTTGGCCAGATTTCGGGCGACCAGCTGCGCGAGGGGCTGCGGCGCGTCGTGGCCCATGCCGACGGAGCGCAGGTCCGGCGGGGGCGCGCTGACTTGCTGCACCAAGATTGCCACCGCGCTCGCGCCATCGAACGGCGTGCGCCCCGCGATGCACTGAAACAAGAGCGTCGCGATCGCATACACGTCCGCTTCGGGGCCGACGCGCGCGCCCTGCGCGCCTTCTGGCGCCATGTAGCGCGCCGTGCCGAGCACGGCGCCGTCGCGGGTCGCGAAATCGGGGTCGTTTCCGGCTCGCGCCATGCCAAAGTCGAGCACTTTGACGAAGTCGTTGTCCGCCCCGCGGCGAACCAACAGCACGTTGTCGGGCTTCAAGTCGCGGTGCACGATGCCCAGGCTGTGGGCCTCGCCCAGGGCATCGCACAGCTGGAGCGCTACGTGGACCGAACGCACGAGGCCCAGCGCACCACCGCCGGCGAGTAGCGCCGAAGTCAGGGACATGCCGTCCAAGTACTCGAGCACGATGAACGGCTCGCCGCCGGGCTGGTCGTGGCTGGCGTCCACGTTGCCCATCATCAGCACCTCGGCTACGTTCGGGTGGCGCAAGCGCGCGCCGATGGTAGCTTCACGCCGCAGGCGTGCTGCGGCGCTCTCGTCTTGCAGTAGCTCGCGGTGCAAGATCTTCAGCGCCACGGCGCGGTCGAGACCCAGCTGCTGCGCTTGGTACACGCGCGCCATCGCGCCCAGTCCGAGCAGGCGCTCGACGCGGAATTGTCCCGCGATGACACGACCTAGATACGGGTCACGCTGCTGGGGGCCGCGAGCAGCGACTTCGTGCTCGAGGCCGGTTGGCGTGCCGTCTTTTGGGCAAAACAGAACCGCGGCATCGTACCGCTCTCCACAGCTTACGCAGCGGCGGCCGGGCCCGCCATGGCCTGTCATGAAAGGCCCAAGTTAGCATCGCCAAAGCCTTATTGGTCATGTACGCTGCGCCCCCCTGATGACGGACGAAAACCCCAGCAATTCTCCACCGGGCGAGCCGCCTTTGGCTCCCCGTCCGGAGGGCGTGCCCGGGGGTTACCAGGTCGTCCTGCCGACGTTCGAAGGCCCGCTCGACTTGCTCCTGCATCTCATCGAGCAGCACGAGCTGGACATTCGCGACATCCCCATCGCGTTCGTCGCCAAGAAGTACGTCGAATACATCACGTTGATGGAGGAGCTGAACATCGACATCGCGAGCGAGTACCTCGTGATGGCCGCGACGCTCACTCACATCAAGAGCAAGATGCTGCTGCCGGTGCCGCCGGCCGATCAGGAAGACGACGAAGAGCTCGGGCTCGATCCGCGGGCAGAGCTGGTGCGTCGTCTGCTGGAATACCAGAAGTACAAGCAAGCGGCCGAGCAGCTGGGTGGTGGAGACGTGCTCGGGCGCGACGTGTTCGTTCGCGGCCTCCCGGCGCCGAGCGTGGAGGGGCCCGCACCGCTCGCTGGCCTCAGCCTGTTCAAGCTGCTCGATGCGTTCCAGAGCGTGCTTTCGCGCGCCACCGTCAAGGTGGATCATCAGATCGATCTGGAGCGGTTCTCGATAACCGACCGCATCAATCAGCTGGTCGACCTGCTGCAGCTGCACAAAAAGTGCACGTTCGAGCAACTTTTCGAGGGCGCAAAGTCGCGCGCCGATCTGATCGTCACATTCCTGGCACTGCTGGAGATGACGCGCCTGCGTATGACGCGCCTCGAGCAAGAGGCCCCACTCGAGCCGATCACGATCGAGCTTGCGTTGGTGGACGCGGGCGTGATGGAAGAAGCAGCGCAGTCGGCCGAAGCGAGCTTCAGCTCCAAGTTGGCTGACGACGTGTTGGACGATGATCCCGAAGCCGACGAAGAGAATGCGCTCGCCATCGGTCGCGAGCGCGACGCACCTGCGCCGAGTCGCTACGACGACGAGGCGGGCGAGCTTTTGGATCCTGAGCCCGAAGACGAGCCCTGAGCTCCCCTGAGCAATCGAAAATGGCAGCGAAGAAGCGACCCGCAAAAGCCGCGTCAGGCGGTAAGTCGAAGTCCGAGTCGAGCGTGAAGGCCAAGCAGCCCGCACCGGCCGCCAACTCCGCCAAGCCGGCGGCACCCGCGAAGGCTGAAAAGCCCGCCAAACCCGCGAAGACGGCCGCGCCTGCGGCCGTGAAGAAGGCGCCAGTGAAAGCTGCGAAGAAGGCCCCCAACCAGGCCGCAGCGAAGGCTGGGAAGGTGGCGCCCGCCGCCGCCAAGAAGGCCACGCCGAAGGCTACCAAGGTCACGCCCGCAGCCGCGAAGAAAGCTGCGAAGAAGGGCGCGCCGGTCGTGGCGAAGAAGGCTCCCAAGACTGCGGCACCGGACGCGGCCAAGAAGGCCTCGAAGCAAACAGCGCTAGCCGCCAAGAAGGCCTCGAAACGGGTGGCGCCAACCGCCAAGAAAGCCTCGAAGCAAGCGGCGCCAGCAACCGCCAAGAAGGCCTCCAAGCAGGCGTCGGCAACCGCCGCGAAGAAGCCCTCGAAAAAATCCCGGCCGCTGGCAGCCGATGCCAAGGCCGCCGCCAAGGCCAACGCCGAGGCGAAGAAGCAGAAGGCAGCCGAAGCCAAAGCAAAGGCGAAAGCCAAAGCCGAAGCGAAGAAGCAGAAAGCCGCCGAGGCGAAAGCCAAAGCGGCCGCACGCAAGCAGAAGCAAGCCGAAGCCAAGGCAAAGGCCAAGGCCGCCGCCAAGGCCAAGGCCGAAGCGAAGAAGCAGAAGGCTGCAGAAGCCAAGGCCAAGGCAGCCGCGAAGAAGCTGGCCGATGCCGAGGCCAAGGCCAAGGCGAAAGAAAAAGAGAAGGCGCGCGCCGAAGCCAAGGCCAAGGCAGACGAGATCGCGCGCGAAAAGGCCGAAGCTCGCGCCAAGGCCAAGGCCGAGCGCGACGAGCAGAAGCGCCTCGAGGCGGAAGCAAAAGCGGCGGCCAAGGCCGAGCGCGACGAGGCAGCGCGCGTGAAGAACGAAGCCAAGCTGCAAGAGCGCAACGCCGCCGAGATGCGGCGTATGGAGAAGGATCGCGAGCGCCAGGCCGCTGCGCGTGCACGGCGTGGTGGCTCGGGTGGGCTTTCGGCCCCGGCAGAGGCGCCTGCTGCCGAGCCGGACGCCGAGGCCGTCGATTCGGGCTGGAATGGCGTGGATTCGGGCGAAGGTGAGGCGACGCAAGGCGGCGAAGCCGCCCCGGAAGATGGCAGTGCCGTCGGCGAGGGGCAGGCGACGGACGCAGAGCAGTCGGCTGATGCGTCGCAATACTTGAAGAGCCTGGTCGAAGCCTTGATCTTCGTCTCCGATCATCCGCTCGACATCAAGGAGCTGGCACGCGCCGCCAAGATCGACAAGAAGCGCGCGCAAGAGTTGGTCGAAGAGCTGCAGAAAGAATACCTGGCGCGCGGCATCAAGCTCGATGAGGTGGCGACCGGTTACGCGTTCCGTACCAATCCGGAATACGGCGAGTACGTGCGCAGCTACTTGTCGATGAAGCCGGTTCGGCTCTCGCGCGCGCAGCTCGAGACCTTGGCTATCATCGCGTATCGCCAGCCAATCACGCGCCCGGAGATCGACGACATCCGCGGGGTGGACTCGGGTCCCGTGCTCAAGGGTTTGATGGAGCGCGAGCTGATCCGTATTCTCGGCAAGAAGGACGAAGCGGGGCGGCCGATGCTCTATGGCACGACGCCGCAGTTCATGGAGGTCTTCAGCCTCAAGTCGCTGCGTGATTTGCCGACGCTCAAGGAATTTACGGAGCTCAGCGAGGAGTCACGCGAGTCGTTCGAAGCCGAGATCGGCGAGGCTGCTCCCGAAGGGCCGATCGACATGGGCAACAGCGACTTGCCTGCGCCCGAAAGCGAAGCGGACGCCGCTGAGGCGGCTTTGCTGGACGAAGCGGCCGGAGAGGCAATCGAAGACGAATCCGCCGAGAGCGCCGAAGGCGAGGAGTCGCGCGAGAAAGACGAATCTGACGACGAGGATTCGGACGAGTCCGACGACGACAAGGATTCCGACGACGACGACGAGGATTCGGACGACGACGACGACGATTCGGACGACGACGACGATTCGGACGACGACGACGACGACGACGACGATTCGGACGACGACGACGAGGATTCGGACGAGTCCGACGACGACAAGGATTCCGACGACGACGAGGATTCGGACGAGTCCGACGACGACAAGGATTCGGACGACGACGACGACGATTCGGACGACGACGACGACGATTCGGACGACGACGACGACGACGATTCGGACGACGACGACGACGCACCGTCAGCGCAGGATAGCGATTCCGACGAGGGGTCGGACGACGATGACGATGACGACGACGATGACGACGACGACGACGACGACGACGACGACGAATGACCCGTCGCGCTCCCCCAGGCTAGCGGCTAGCGCCTACTTCTTCTCGTCCCCGTAAGTCTCGGCAAGCTTGGCGACCTGATCGAAAAGGGCGGGATGGAGCAGCAGCTTCTTCACCACCGCCCAGAAGGCCGGGTCGGAGACCCGGTCCGTCGGTGCAACGGCCTTGCCCTTGGCGCTCTTCAAGACCGCGCCCGGGCCCTTCTGGCGCAGCGTCTGCATCTGATCGACGAAGCGTTTGGTCGGGAACAGCTCTCCCGCTTCCCAGGCCAGCACCTCTTTTTGCTCGATGCCGAGCGTGGTCGCCAGATCACGCGCCGTACAGCCGAGCTCTTTGCGCAAAGCCTTGATGTCTTCGGGCGTCACGGGGCGATGGATAGCATTTTTCGCAACTCTGCCGCCGCCTGGCCGATGGGCGACCATGGGCAGGGCGATCCTGGCAAGACGTGTGGGACGAGCGGTAGCGGGACTCACCGCCTGGGGGGCCGTCGCTTGCTCCGGACCGAACATCAGCGTTCCGCAGCAATCGGGCTCGGACCTCGCGTTCGAGCTAGAGCCTCCGGCCAGCCCGAATGCGGTCCCGGTCGTGTTTCGCGGGCGATTGCGTCACGCGCCCCCGACCGGGGAGCCCTGGCTGTTTTCGGGTGAGCTCTCTAGTTATTACGCGCGTGCGCTGCAGCGCGGCGAGCTGCCAGCAACGCTTCGAGCTCGCGCCGTGCTCCTACGCTATTGGCAAGAGGGTGATGACTGCGTGCTGCAACCGCTCGAGCCGCTCGAGCCGGGAGCGAGCTACACCCTGGGCGTGAGCGGCCTCGGTGTGGTGCAGCCCTTGCGCGCGGCGAGTGATGGCCCGGCGCCGCTCCGCCGCTTGTTTCCCCCGCCAGGTCGCCCGCAGCTTTCCGTATCCGTGCAGTGCGGTATGCCAGCCGAGGCGGTGAGCACCGAGCTCTTGCTGGAGCCGAGCCAGCTACCTCTCGTGCAGGACCCGGATTGGCTACGCCCGATCGTACCGGGCTGCAGCGTGCTCTTCACGTCTGCGGCGCTCGAAGCTTCGAGCGTCGCGCCGCCCGCCGTGGCCGGCGCCTTGCTCGACCCCGCGCCCTGGCTGCCCACGATCCGCACGTCCGTACCCTCTTGCGCGGAGGGGCAGCCGCTGTACGACGCCTGTTTGCAGCCGCAAGACGATCGCATCAGCATCACGCCGTTGGTCGAAGATCAGCTCTGGCTCGTGCGAAAGCCTTCGCCGACGCTGGTCGTGGCGCCCGCCGGGCAGCAAACTCAGCTGCTTCGCGAGCAGCTGCCGGGCACCAGCGTGATTCTGGAGGGCAGCGTGCTGACCAGCTCGGGGCGCCGTGACGACTTCGAGCTGTCGGTGCAGCTCGGCCCGGCGCGCCGCCACGTCGTGCTGAATGAAGTGCTCGCCAACCCGCTGCGCGACGAAGCCAGCGGTGAATGGATCGAGATCATCAACGACTCGGCGACAGTGGCACAGCTGGGCGGTCTTTGGCTCGAGGACACGACGGGGCACGCCGCTCTGCCCATGGCCGAGCTCGAACCGGGCGAGCTGGCGCTGCTCGTCGCGCCCGGCTTTCACGCGACGGCGCCGGACGTGTTGGTTCCCGCGCACACGCGCGTGCTCGAGCTGTCGAGCCTTGGCGAGCGGGGCCTGGCCAATTCGGGCGAAACGCTGCTGCTCGTCGGCGAAGAAGGTGTGGTGTCGCGCTTCCCGGCGCTCAACGCCGCGCACGCCGGCGTGAGCTGGGCACGCCGCACGCCCGACGCGCCGGACGATCAGGCCTCGTCTTTTGCCGAGCAACCTCGACCAGGCGCATCGCCCGGCGAAGCGAACCGTTTCGACGCGCCTTGAGAAGAAGGCTTACTTGCCGGAAATGGTCATGTTTGCGACGCGCACGGTGGGCGCTGCCGTCGACGTCTTCAGCTCCAGATCGTCGCCGACCGCGTCGATGGCCTTGAGCATCGCGTCGAGCGTGGACGAGATCGTGATTTCGCTCACCGGGTGGGTGAATTCGCCGTTTTCGATCCAGAAGCCGGCCGCGCCGCGCGAAAAATCACCGGTGATGGGGTTGAAGCCGAAGCCCATCAGCTCGGTGACATACAGGCCGCGCACGGTGCTCTTGACGATGTCGGCATGGGGGGTGGCGCCGGCTTGCAAGATGAAGTTGCTGGTGGATGCGCCGATCGATCCGCCGCTGCGTCCTGCGGAGCCCGTCGACTCGCGGCCGAGCTTGCGGGCACTGTAGCAGTCCAGCAAGAAGCCCTTCAGCGTGCCGCGCTCGACGATCAGGTTCTTGCGCGACGGCAAACCTTCGCCATCGAACGGGCGTGAGCCCGGAGCGCGCAAGATGAGCGGATCGTCGACGATGGTTACCAGGGAGCTTGCGACCTCGGTACCTTCGCGCTCGAGCAGGTAGCTCGACTTACGCCACAACGCGCCGCCCACGATGCAGCCGGCCAGGCTGCCGATCAGGGAGCGGGCGACATCCGGATCGAAGACGACGGGCGCTTCGGTCGTGGCGATCTTTTGTGCGCCCAGCTTGCGTAGCGTGCGGCGGGCGGCTTCTTGACCGATGAATTCGGCGCTCTCGAGGTCTTGGTGGCGGCGGCTGGCCGAATAGTAGTGGCCGCGGCGCTTCTTGCCGCCTTCGTCTTCGACGACCGGAGCGACGGCCAGCGCGGCGTACGAGCCGCGCACCGCGCCCTGAAAACCCGAGGAGAGCACCAGCGCGCTGGCGCCACTGGTGCGCGAGTAGGTGGCGCCTTCACTCAGCGTGATGCGCGGGTCCGCGTCGAACGCCGCTTGCTCGGCGATGCGCGCTTGCGCGATGGCCTGTTCGGCGTCTATGGCGTCGATGCTCGGATCCAGCAGCTCGAGCTCCGGGTAGGGCGGCTTGGCCAGCAGCTCGGGCGCTGCCGGACCGGCAAACGGATCCGGCTCCGAAAGGGCGCACAGCTCGAGCGCATCGGCCACGCAGCGTTCGATGCCGCGCGGCGTGAGGTCGCTGGTGGACGTCGTGGCGACGCGACCACCGCGGATCACGCGCAACGAGACCCCGTGGTGGCCCGCCTCTTCGACCAACTCGGTCTTGCCGAGCCGCACCTTGGCCGAAAGCTCCCAGCCGGTGCGGGCGCTGGCCTCGGCCACGTCGGCGCCCAGGCGCCGAGCGCGCGCTACCAGGTCGGATGCCAGCTCGAGGAGGCGTGGAGTCGGATCGGAGTCTTTTTCTGACATCTGTTGGACGATCTATCAGGCGCTAATCCAGACGACGGAGGTTCCATACCGCGAAACCGAGCCCGGCGGTGAGCCAGAACCCGAGCAGCAGAATCGCGTAGCCGAGGGAGCTGCCGGCGAGCGGCTGAGTGCCGAAATCGCCGTGGTATTGCGCGTAGCTTCCTTGGACGGCGAAGCGACGCAGGCCGAGCATCACCGCGCCCAGCGTGAGCACAGCGCCGGCTGACAGCGCGCGTAGCAGCGTTGCCTCCTCGCTGCCGTGCTCCAGCAACCAGCGCCCGAGCAAAAATCCACCCGGAACGCTGGCCACCTCCAGCAAGAGTAGGGCCGGCGTGAGCGCGGCCGAGGCTTGCGCCGTGTCGACCAGGTACGCGAGCGACCAATCGGGCTCGAAAGCCAGGAAGTAGGCCGACACCGGGGCAAATACGAGCAGGCCGAATAGCGTCGCAATCGCCAGTCCCTTGCCCGGTCCGGGGGTGACGCGTCGCAGCTCTCGGCGAGCCAGCCAGGCGAAGGCCTGGCCCAGGCAAATCCCGAAAGGGAGCGCGATCAGCACCGGCATCCGCCGAGCAGAGCACGGCTGGGCGGGCGAGGAAATATCCCGCGCACCCTTGGCGAGGCCGCACTCTCACGTTACTACCTCGGCTCATGGACAGGTCCCGCCTTGCCCAGCTGCTGGAGGCCGTGAGCGCTCGGCAGGTCGACGTACCCACCGCGCTCGCGCAGCTTTCCCAGCTGCCTTTTGCGGATCTGTCCTACGCGCGTGTGGACCATCACCGCGCGCTGCGCCAGGGCATGGCCGAGGTCATTTTTGCGCCCGGCAAGACCGCCGAGCAGATCGCGGGCGTGGCCTCGCGCTTGATCGCGGCCGGGCAAGACGTGCTGGTCACGCGGCTCGAGGCCTCGGTATTCGTGGACGTTGCGGCGCAAGTGCCGAGCCTCACCTACCGAGCTGCGGCGCGCACCGCATCGTTCCAGCACCAGCCGCGCGAGCTCACGAATGAAGATCGCGTCGCGATCGTCACGGCCGGCACCAGTGATGTCCCGGTGGCGGAAGAAGCGATCGAAACCTTGCGCATGGCGGGCATCGGCTGCCGTCGTTTCTTCGACGTAGGCGTGGCGGGCATTCACCGCTTGCTCTCGGTGATGCCCGAGCTGTCGCGCGCAGAAGCGTTGGTCGTCATTGCCGGCATGGAGGGTGCGCTACCGAGCGTGGTGGGCGGGCTCGTTGCCGCACCGGTGATCGCCGTGCCCACGTCGGTCGGTTATGGCACGGCGCTCTCCGGCTTCACGGCCTTGCTCGGCATGCTCACGAGCTGCGCTTCGGGCGTGACGGTGGTCAACATCGACAACGGCTTTGGTGCTGCGATGGCCGTGATGCGCCAGCTCAAGAGCCAGGAGCGTCGGTGAGCGAAAACCAGCCGCGCTTCCGCGGGATCCTGCGGCAGTATCTCGGCGCGGGCGGCCACAGCCACGGTCACGGCCCTGGGCAGCACACGCACGACGACGCCCGCTCGGGCGACGCTCTCGCGTACGGCAATCCGCGACTTTCGCGCGGTGCGGGGCAGGGCAAGCTGCTCTACTTCGACTGCTTCAGCGGCCTGGCCGGCGACATGACGGTCGCCGCGCTCGTTGATCTCGGGGTGCCGCTGGAGGCGATTGCGGAGGCGATCGCGGCCGTGGGGATTGCGGGTATCGCCGTCAGCGTTCGCCCGGCGCAAACGGGTGTGATTGGCGGCGTGCACTTCGTGGTCGAGCAGCAGGGTCGGCACCCCGAGCGCAGCTACACGGAAATCGTGCGCCTGCTGGAGGGCGCACGGCTCGACGACGATACGCGACGGCGCGCTTTAGCCATCTTCCAGCGCCTGGCCGAGGCCGAAGCCTTCGTTCATCGTACGCCGCTCGCGAGCGTCACGTTTCATGAAGTCGGCGCGGTCGACGCGATCGCCGACGTGGTCGGGGCGGCTGCGGGCCTTTCGTATTTGGGGGCCGAGCTGGTGTGTGCGCCGTTGCCCCTGGGGCACGGCAGTGTTGAGTGCCGCCACGGCGTGCTGCCGCTGCCCGCGCCCGCCACCCTGGCGTGCCTGCGCGGGGTGCCGACTTACGACGCCGGCGTGGAGGCCGAGCTGGTGACACCAACGGGTGCAGCCATCGTGGCCTCACAAGCCAGCCGTTTCGAGCGCTGGCCCGCGCTCGAGCCTTTGGCCATCGGTTGGGGGGCAGGCACACGCAAGTTGCCGGATCGCTTGAACGCGCTGCGTGCGGTGCTCGGCACGCCCGCGACGCACACAGCGGAGCCGGGCCGGCCCACGCACTTCGTGATCGAAGCCAACGTCGACGATATGACCGGCGAGCTTTGCGGGCATGTCATCGCCAAGTTGCTCGAGGCCGGCGCGCTCGACGCCTGGGCGGTTCCTGCGACCATGAAGAAGGGGCGCCCGGGATTGCTCCTGTCGGCGCTTGCCGGTGTCGCCGGCTCGGCGGCGGTCGAGGCGACGCTGCTGCGCGAGACGAGCAGTATCGGTTTGCGTCGCTACGGAGTCTCGCGCAGCGAGCGACCGCGCGAGCTGGTCGAGGTCGACACCGAGTTCGGCAAGCTCCCCGTTAAAGTGTCGGGCGGTCCCTACGGCCCGCCGCAAATCAAGCCGGAGTTCGACGCCTGCGCCGAGGCAGCGCGCCTGCATGGCGTCCCGGTGCGCGTCGTCTTGGCCGCCGCCCTGGCGGCCGCAGCCCCGCGTTAGTCCGGGCGCTGCAGCTTGTGGCCGGATGCTTCCCAGGCCAGCACGCCGCCTTCGAGGAAGGCGACGGGCACGCCCTGTTCCGCCAGCTTGGCGGCCAGCTCTTTGGTTTTGTCGCCCGAGCGGCAGTAGAGCACCGGCGTGGCGGGCAGCATGTGCAGCTCCGCCAGGCGCGTCTCGATCTCTTCAATCGGCAGGTTGATGGCTCCCGGCAGGTGGGCGCGGTTGAAGACCGGCGCCTCGCGCGTATCGACGACGCTCACGCGGCCGGCTTGCAGCAGCTGCACCAGCTCGTCTGGTCGGATGGCGCCCTCGGCACGCGGCAGGAACGGCTCGAGCAGGCCGCGCAGCTCCGCCTTGCGCATGGCGCCTACCTTGCCCCCCACGGGGCGACCGCCCTGGAAGACCACGAAGGTGGGCACCGACTGCACGCCCATCTGTCGCGGAATGTTCGGCGACTTGTCGATGTCGAGCGTGACGATCTTGGCTTTGCCTTCGAGCTCCCTCGCGAGCGCTTGCAGCTCGGGCGCCATCTGCTTGCACGGACCGCACCATTCGGCGGAAAACTCGAGCAGAACGGGGAGCTCGCTCATCAGCACCTCTTGCTCGAAGGTGCGCTCGGTCACGACGGGAAGGCCGGCTGCTGCCATGTGCTTGGGGGCTACTATTGCCATTTCCGCGCGAGCCGCAAGCCGTACTGCTGGCCCAGCCGGTGGAGCGCCCAAGTCAGGGACACCACCGCGAAAATCGCGAGCGCCGAGGCGGCGGGCGTACTGCCCGGCCGCGCCACCAGCGCACCGAGGCTCTGCTCGCTGGTCGCCGCGCCCAGGCCCGCGGCCGTGCCCACGCTGTCGAGCAGGAACGTCCACAGCGGCGTGACGGCCAGGTGGGCGAGCGCGGGGCCGGCAGCAGCCGGGAGTCGCCGGTTCAAGAAGACGGCGAGTGGCATGTAGCCGAGGCTGCGTGCGGCCCAGGTCGTATCGAGCACGGCCGCGCGCAGCAGCGCGCTTCGCACCACCCAGCCCACTTCCAGCGAGCGGAGTAGTCCGAGCAGTACCAGCGCGCCGAGCGGGCTCACACCTGCCGGTCGCACGAACGCGAGCAAGAGCACCACCGGCACCGCGGCGATCCAGTCCGTCGTGAACGCCAACGATGCATCGACCCAGCGTGGGCCGCTGCCGGCCAGCGCCCCCAGCGGCACGCCGACCAGCAGTGACAGGAGCAGCACGGCTGCTAGCGCGATGAGATCGTGCTCCACCGCAACCAACAGAAGGGGCGCGTGCGGGAGCACGGCGCCGAGCAGACCCAGCAGCAGCCAGAACGCCAGCAGCAGCTGGGCCGAGCGGTCTTGAGTGGCCGCGCTGGGACCCTTCAAGCCTCGTCCTCCTCGTCGGCGGCGTGAGCCATGGCGGCGAGGCGCGACGGCAACGTGACCAGCACCTCGGAGAGCAGAGTCACGCCGAGTAGGGCGCCCATCATCAGGTTCACGTCGCCGGCGCGCAGCGCGTCGGCGCACAGCTCGAGCACGCCGCCGCGCAGCGTCTTCAGCTCGAAGGCAAGCGCCAGCGTGAGCAGCACCGGGTAAGAAGCCACGAGCGAGGCCGCCGTAGCCGCCACGCGCGCCTTGGCACGCGCGGGCGCGCCCTCCGGCCCATCGAGCAGCGCGCTCAGGGCCGCTATCGAGAGCGCGAGCGCCAGCAGCAGCAGCACGTGCAGCGCGCTACCCGGCAGGGCGTCGACCACGGTCGTGACGACGCTGGAGCCGTCGCGCGCCCGCCCGAGCTGCCAGATCGCGGCAGCGGCGAACCATTTTCCGAACTGCGTCTCCGTGACGAGCGCGGCGATGCGGCGCGGACCTTCGAGCACCAGGTAGTCCGCGCCCTCTTCCAGCCACAGGCGCTGCCAGCCCTCCACGGCGCGCTGGGCCTGTTCGATGCTGGGTGTGTGCGGCAGCACCTCACCGCGCCCGGTGATGTGCATGAGTACCGGATGCAGCCGCGTGACGCGCGCCACGTCGTCTGCGCCGCGGACTTTGCCCAGCGCCGCGATCAGCGCCTCGAGCGCGTAGGTGTCGGCGTGAATCACGTCGTCGCGACGGAGCGTGAGCGAGCGCTCGGCCAGGCGCTCGACCGCGCGCCTGACCGTGGTCGAGCGAAATTCGATGGAGCGGTCTTGCCAGAATCGTCCGAAGAACAAGAGGGCGTGCTCGGGCGTCGCGACGTCTTCGACGTTGGCGACGCGCATGCGCAACGCCACGGGGCCGAGCGCCATCGCCACGCGACCGCGTGCCATCGGCTCCAGGCTATCGAGCTGGGGCAACAGGTGGGGCAGGGCAGCTCCGCCCAGGCGCAGCAGCTGCGTCCGTCCACGCTCGGCCAGCGCCTCGTCGCCCTGCGCTACGGCTCGCATCGCGGACAGGGCGCGCGCGCGCACGTCCTGCGGGTCGGTGTTGACGAACACCGGCAGTTGCCGAAACGCCCAGCCAGAGCTCGGGCGCTTGGCGGCGTTGGCTGCACCGTAAAACCCCACCAGCACCACGGCGGTGAGGGTGAGCAGCAGGCGCAGCAGCCTGGGAAAGACCCGGCGGAACGTCAACCTGCCCGCGCGGGCGAAGACCATGGGCTGGCTCAGCGCAGGAGCAGGAAGCCGGCAACGGCCACGAGCAGCATGGCGGCCAGCACGACCATGCCGACCACCGACGGGGGCAAGCCGGTCGTCGGTAACGAAACCGGGTCGTCTTCGATGTTGAAGGTCGGTGGTGGGTTGGAGGCGCGCGGCGTGAGCGGCGTGCCGGTGGCGGGCGTGGCCGCCAGCGGATTCGTCATGCCGACCATCGTGTGACCCACGCGCAAGCGGCGAGACTCACGCTGCGCCTCTTGGCTGGCCGGCGGCGCGTAGACCTCCGAGTGCTGCACGCTCGGGGCGCGAACCGTGGCTTCTGCAGGGGCTTCCGGCAGCGCGTACTTCTGGTAGGCCAGCACGTCTTGCGGGCCTGGCTCGCTGAGGGCAGGGCCCTCGAACACTGCCACGATGACCGTGATGTTGTCGTGACCGCCGGCGCGGTTGGCGCGATCGACCAGCTCTTTACAGGCGTCGAACGGCTCGCGGTGGCTGAGCAGCACCTCGCGCATCTCGTCCGCGCGCACCATGCCGCTCAGGCCATCCGAGCACACGAGCAACGTATCGCCCTTACGCAGGTCGACGTAGGTGAGGTCGACCTGAACGGTTTCGGCGGTACCCAGCGCCTGCAAGATGATGTTGTTGTGCTCGAAGGTCTCCGCTTCTTCTTCTGTGAGCTGGCCCGCTTCGATCAGCTGGTTGACCAGTGACTGATCGCGGCTCACCTGCACGAACTTGTCGCCGCGCAAGACGTAAGCGCGGCTGTCGCCGACCTGGGCCACGAACAAGCGAGAGTCGAGCAAGGCCGCGATGGTCGCGGTCGTGCCCATGCCGCGACGGGTGCGATCCGCCCGAGCCTCGCCGAAGATGCGGCCGCCGGCCTCCTCGACCGCGTGCACGAGGCGGCGCGCCAGGTCGTCGTGGTTTCCCGGGGGGTCACCCTGCGAGAGCTTTTCGTAAATAATGTCGACGGCGAGCTGGCTCGCGACTTCACCTGCCGCGGCGCCGCCCATGCCGTCACACACGCCCAGCACGGTGCCGCGTTCCGCCACGGCTTGCTGGCGGTCGCTCTCCATCAGACTGCGACTCTTTCGAGTCAGATCAGCGACGAGAAAGTTGTCTTCATTGTGCTCGCGGATCTGTCCGACGTCAGTGCGCCCGAACAGGCGTACACGAATGCCCGAGCCGGTGTTGGATTCGCCGTTCATCGGGCTCTGGACCCCGCGCCGAAATCCAGCCGGAACAGATGCTGGCCGATTCTCACGTGGTCACCCTGTACCAGCTCGCGCTCGCCGCGGATCGCCAGGTACGTCCCGTTGGAGGACCCTAGGTCTTTGAGGCTGAAGGTGTTCGTCGCGGGATCACGAACGATGGCGGCGTGTCTGCGGCTCATGAATGGATCCGTCGTAAACACCACATCCCCCACTTCGCGCCCGATGACGGTTTCTTCTCGGGTTGGATAATAGACGTCGCGGGTGACGCCCTCCACGGTCCTTTGACACAGGCGCGCGTAGCGCGGCGCCGCAGGTGACCCGAAAACCTGGGTCCCGCGCTCTGCTGCAGGGCCTAGCCCACGCTCTGCGTCGCTCACGACCTCGAACCTTAACACTTCAAGACCTACCAACACCAAGTCTGCGTGCTGCAGTCGTTCTGGCGCTCGAAGCCGCACATATACCCCGTTCACCGATTCGAGGTCCCGGATAAAAAATCGACCCTCCCGGAAGAGTAGGCGAGCGTGGCGGGGAGATACATAAGGGTCGTTCACGAGGAGAATAGAGCCTTCCTCGCGGCCGACATCGGTTTGGTCGCTTTCGATCTCGTACTCGCGCCCCGGCTTTCCGTCCTGCCCGATCACCACGAGCTTGGCGCGGTCTTCGGGGCGCTGGCCGGCACCGAACTGGAAGCTGGTGCCGAAAGCAGGGGCCATTCCGTGCGGCGGAGACTGTCCGGATGCGGTGGGGGCCGGCCCTAAGGCCGCTGGCGCGCCGGCAGTGGCGGGCATGATGCCCGGTGCTCCCGGTGGCCCTTCTCCCAACTTGGCCCCGCAGTATTGGCAGAACCCCATGTGCGCGGCGTTGGCGCCCCGACAACGAGGGCACGCGACGACCTGCTGCGCCGGTGGCGGCGGCTGAGGAGCGGGAGCAGGCGCGTCGCCCGGCAACGGCGACCCGCAATTGGCGCAGAAGCGCCCGTTGGAGGGATTGCTCGTGCCGCAGCGCACGCAGCGCTTCTCCGGACCCGTGCCTGCGGCGAAGTGCAGGGGCGGTGCCGCCGGGCGGGGCGCAGCAGGCGGGGCGGAGGCAACGGCCGGCGCCGCTGCCGCGGCGGGCGCCGGCGCATTCAGGCGATTCCCACAATCCTGGCAGAACTTGAGACCGTCCGGGTTGTCCCGGCCGCAGCGGCTGCAATTCACGACGTCGTGGCCTCTTGTGCCGTTCGCACTGATTCCTGCCCTACGAGGCGGCGACGCTACCCGACCCGGGTTCTCCCGGCAACAAGGCCGCAGCCTACCAGCGAGATAGGGGGTCGCGAACTTCGATGATCACCTGGACGGCCAGCCAATGGGCGAGGCCAAAACCGAGGGGGCCTGCGGCGCGCAGCTGACCCGTCGAATCGTGGAAACGACGGAACACGACTGGCTGGTACGTGGGCGCGAAGCCGACGACCGTTCGCTCACTGATCTGATACTCGACGCCGACGCCCAAGCTCAGAGCGGCGCCACCGGAGCTCGCGCCCCATTCGTTGCCGTAAATGGCGCCGCCCAGGCCGCCGAGCAGGTACGGCGTGAGCCGGTTGCCCCGGTCGAAGTAGTAGCGGCCCTCGATGCTCAAGCGCTGCAAGATGGCGAGCCGGAGCAGGTTCGAGGAGTTCAGCCGCGAGAGTTGGAAGCTCGCGCCCACGTAGAACGGGCCGCGCGTACGGTAACCGGCGCGCAGACCGAGGCCGCCCCCCGAGCCCAGGATGCAGGGCGTCGGAGCATGCTTGGGACAAACGTCGCCGCCGTCGAGCAGGGTGAGGGTGTGCAGCGAGACGCCGTACTGGACGTACTCCATGCTGGTTGGTGGCGGGAGCACCGCGGTGGTTTGACCGTGTGCCGGCCGCGCCAGAGCCACGACGAATAGGCCGGCGCAGACGCTCAGGGCGACAGCGAAAGCTGATTTTCGTCGATTGTCTGAGCGCGCCTTAGGCATCTGTTTTTCCACGGGCTTGACGAACGCCAAACCATTCGTCTAAAGCCGGGGCAAGCCCGATCAGGACCAAGCCGATGGAAATCTACCTCGACAAGCGCGCCGTCAAACAGATTCGTTTATCGGCGCAAGAAGCCATCGAAGAGGATGACATGGAGTCCCTCCGTGAAGACATCCTCGAGGCATTCACCGAAGACCAGGTCGAGGAGATCGAACGGCGCCTCGATGCCGGCGACTTCTTCGAATTTTTGACCGACGTGCTCGACGAGTGGGGTGGGGACGACGTCGACGAGCTGCTCGAGCTGCTGGAGACGCAGCTGGGTGAGGTCGGCATCGACCTCAAGACCGACCAAAAGGGCGGCGGCGAGTCGGACGACGAGGACGAAGACGAGGACGACGATGTCGACGTCGATGACGACGACGATGATGACGACGACGACGATGATGACGAGGAAGAGGAAGAAGAAGACGACGAGCCCTGAGGCTCGCGTCGCTCGGTCGCGAAGCGCCGCTGCTTCCGTTTACGGAATGCCAGCGGCGCGCTTGATGTAGTCGTGGCAGGGCCGAGCGCCGGCGGGTAGGCGTGCGCACAAGTCGTGCGCGCACGCCGCGTAACGTGAGTCCGGCAGCTGCTGCACGATGATCGCGAGCGGCTCGCACGTGCCCGGCTCGTCTTGCTGGCCGTGAGCGAGCAGCGCCTCTTCGAACAGCGCGTCGTCGGCCAAGCGACTCTTGGGGTGGTTGCTCCACACCTTGCGTAGCTCGCGTCGCGCGCGCGACGGATCGTGCAGGGCATCGCGATAGATTTCTCCCAGCTTGAGCTGCGCTTCGGCGTAGCGGCCGCGCTCGTAGCTGCCCACCAGGTTTGCGCTTTCCCGCTCGCTCAGCAGCTTTTCGAGGTGGGCGATGGCGCGCTCGGGCGTTCCCAGCGCTACCTCCTTTTCGGCGGCGCGAAACAGCGCGTCGTCCCAATACAAGCCGCGCGGGTAGCCGTAACGGTCGGCGCAGTCGAGGTAGCCGTCGCGCGCCTGGACGGTCTGGCCCGTGTCGTCGAGCTCGCGCGCCCGAAAATAGCAGACGGCTTCGCCCAGCTCGCTGTTCGCCAGGCGGGTGTGCTCGGCGTCCAAGAAGGTGAGCACCGCGGTGCTACCGCCGTGCTCGCGCAGGTAGTCGAGGTGCCGGGTCAAGGCCGCGCGCGCGTTGCCCGAAGCGGGATGCCGGCCCAGAGCGGCTACGCGCCGTTCGTCGGCGGCCTGGTCTTGTCCGGCGTGCTCGAGCAAGTCCGCGACGGCGAAATCGGCGCGCGCCCGGCGCTCGAGATCGCGCGCGTCTTTGGCGAGCGCTTCGAGCAACGCTCGTGCGTGCTCTTCGTCACCGGCGCGGGCGTAGCTCTCGGCCGCGCGGAAGCGCGCTTCTTCCGCGTCGCGCGGCTGTCCGGCAGCCGCCGCCGCCGCGCGCTCGTAGCTTTGAGCCGCCTGCGCGTGCTGGCCGCGTTTGCTCTGTGCCAGCGCGATCTCGTTCTCGCGCACGTACGCGGGAGCAGGCGGAGAGCCGCACGCGACCGTAAGCGCCAAAAGCGCGCAGCCGAGTCGATAGCCGGCCCGGGAGCTCACGCGCCCTCGTCGCCCTCCTCGGGCGGGCTCTCCGGCGGCGGCTCGTCTGCCGGAGAGCCGCCAGCGCGCTCACGCGCTTCGAGCGCGGCGACGAACAGCTCGTAGGCGAACAGCTGCACGGCTTGTCCGAGGTTGATCGACGGTTGGTCGGCGGCCATCGGGATGCGTACGCGCGCGTGCGCGCCCAGCAAGTCTTCCTCCGCCAGCCCCGTCTTTTCGTTGCCGAACAGGATTGCCAGGCGCTCTCCGCGTGCGGCACGCTCGATCGCATCGCGCGCGGCGCGCCGCGCCAACCACACGCCCGACACGCCGCGCCGGGCCGTCGTGGCGTAGGTGAAGTCGACGTCGGCGAGCGCGGTCTTCACGTCGGGCACCACGGGCGCCGATTGCAGCACGTCGAGCGACTTGACCGCCATCTTGATCGCCATCACGTGGCTCGGCTCGGCCATCTTCCCCGGCTTGACCAGCACGAGGCGCTTGAAGCCTTGCGTCTTCATGGCGCGCGCCGCAGCTCCCACATTTTCCGGGTAGTGCGGGCGGACCAGCACGAACTTCAGCAGCGGGTGGATCGGTAGCTCTAACATTCGCGTACGGGGCTGGAGTTTTACTCGCGGAGCGGCTTGACCGACCAGACGCATCGAAAGCCCAGCGTCGGCTCGCGGGTTTCGGGCAGACGGTTCGAGCGCGCCGCGCCCCGAACGAACGCGGCCGGGCTGGCATAGCTGCCGCCGCGCACGGAGCGCTCACCGTTGCGCGAGGGCTCGGCGCCGTAGGTCGGGCAGAAGGCGTCGTTGGTCCACTCGGCGGCGTTGCCAGCGAGGTCGAGGATGCCCTCCGGCGTCGCTCCGTCCGGAAACGAGCCGACCGGCGCCAACTCGGCGAAGCCGTCGCTGTCGTCGCTGGTGTCGACGCCCAGGCGGCCGTGGTTGGCGAGCTTGCCGTGAAAGGTGTTGCCCCAAGGGTAGGCGCGCCGGCCTGCCCCGCGCGCGGCGCGCTCGAACTCCGCCTCGCTGGGCAAGCGTCCGCCACGGAAAGCGCAGTAGCGGCGCGCGTTGGCGAAGGTGACGAACGTGACCGGGTAGCTCGCCTGTTGAAAGCGCACGCCTCCTCCCTCGTAGCCGGCAGGCTCGCAGCGACCGAGCGCCACGCAGCGCGCGTACTGGGCGACCGTCACCTCGGTGCGCGCCATCCAGAAGCCGGCGACCTGTTCGCGGTGTGGCGGCGTTTCGCCTTCGAACGTCGTCTCGTCGCAACGGTCGGGCAGCGCCTCACGCTTGCAGCTCACCAGCGCGGAAACGATTTCTGTCTCGCTCGAGCCCATCTCGAACGTGAGCGGGCGCAGGTACACGGCCGAGCTGCGCTCGGGGGAGAGCGCCACCACCCCGGCGTCGCGAGCTCCGGGGCGCGCGGCGTTGGCGTGGGGCAACGCCGCGGACTCACCCAGCCCCAGGCCCACGAAACATGCAAGATACGGCAAGGCTCGCCGGGTCATGGCGCATTTTCGGTGGCTTCTGGGGTGTGCTCGGCGGGCGTCGCGGATGCGGCGGGCGGAGACGTGGCCGCGGTGGGCGCGGACGCCACCGGCGGTGGCTCGGCCGACACCGCCGCGCTCGGCACCGGATGCACGCTGCGGTGGGCGCTGCTGCTCGGCGCCGGAGCTTCGGCATTGTGGCGCGCGGCGCCGTGCTCGCTCAGGTAGGCAACGGGGGCGTGCGCCGTGTCGGCGGCCGCCGCCGACGCTGTCGAGTCGGGCTCGCGCAGCATCGTCGATAGCTGCAACGCGGCGACGCCGACGAGCGCGCCTACGGCCGCTCCGCCCACGAAGGTGCGCAGGCCGGAGCGCTCCGGTGGCGGCTGCCACGGCGCGCGGCGATGGTGCTCGTCAGGTAGGGTCGCCTGCATCTTGCGCGTCTTCATGCTCAGCGCTTCGCCCAGCGCCTCACCGAGTTCGCGTGCGCTCGGGAAGCGCTCGGCGGGGACTTTGGCCAAGCCACGCAGCAAGATCGCGTCGACGTGCGCGTCGAGCCCGCACAGCTCGGCGATTCCGGGCGGCACGTCGGTCGTGATGCGGGTCGCGACCGACACGGCATCTTCGCCCGGAAAAGCGCGCTGCTGGCTGAGCGCCTCGTAGAGCGTGGCGGCCAACGAAAATTGGTCAGAAAACGGCGAAAAAGTGCCCTTGGTGATGCACTCGGGCGCGGAGTACGCGGGCGTGCCGAGCAGGCCCCCGTCTCGCGTCAAGGTGGAGTCCGGCACGCGTGCGATGCCGAAGTCGGCGATCTTGGCGCCCGTCGGCGTGAGGATGATGTTCTGCGGTTTGACGTCGCGGTGGAGCACGCCGACCGCGTGGGCGGTGGTGAGCGCGTCGCCCAGCTCGCGAGCCAGCTTGGCACCGGCCTCCGGACCCAGCGGTCCCCGGCTGATGCGCTGCTCGAGCGTCATGCCCTCGGCGTACTCGAAGACCAAGTACAGGCCGAGCTCCGGGTCTTCACCCATGTCGTAGAGCGCGACGATGTTCGGATGCGAAACTCGCGCGGAGGCGCGTGCCTCCTGGCGCATACGATCGATCAGCGCGTCTTTTTGCTCGGGCGGAATGACCAGGTCGTCGCGCAGCAGCTTGATGGCCACGCGCCGATCGACGACCGGGTCGTGACCGAGCAAGACGCGCCCCATGGCGCCCCGTCCGAGCAGCCGCACGGGTTGGTAGCGCCCGATGGGGGCGAAGCTCTGAGCGCCGTCGGCGTCCATACAGTGGCAGCCGAAGGCATAACATAGGGACGAGGAGCGAGGGACGCAGGGCGAGAAACCAGCCGCCCGTCACTCCGGCGGCTGCTCGGGAGCCTTGTCCGGCGGCGCCGGCTTCTCCGCGGGTGCTTTCTCCGCGGGCTTCTTTGCTGCCGGGGGAGCACCATATTCTTCCCGGAGTTTCTTCAATAAGCCGTCGCGAAAGACTCTTTCGTAATACTCGGGCATGCGCGGGAGACTCACGAAGAGCCGTACGCCGCCAGCGGCCTCGATCACCTCGAGCGTCCCGGTGACGAGCGCGCCTTTGCTCGCGCCGGGAGGGGCATATTTGAAGATCAGGTACGCCGCGTCGGAGTCCTTCTCGACCACCTCGTAGCCCATGTCGACACGCACGTAGCGCAGCGCGCCACTGTAGGTCTGCGCTTTACTGTACGAAGAAGCGCCGTCGACGCGAGCGCTGGCGCCGGGGGCGAGCGCGACGCAGCCGAGCAGCGCGAGCGCAGCCAGTGCGGAACGGACGGAACGAGGCTGCATGCTCCCGGGCTAGCCCTACACGCGCTTGGCGGGCAAGTTTTCAGTCGAAGCTCGGCATGCGACCGGCAAGCAGGGCGCGCGGCCCCTCGTCGAACAAGAAATGCAGCTCGTCCTTGCCGTAGCGCTTCTCGATCACCGTAAAGCTCTTGGCGACGGTCGGGATATCGCCGGGTCGGTGCAGATCCGTGCACGCTGCCTGGTACAGCTCCCGCTCCAGGAGCTCTTCGGCGGCGCGTTGCGGGCGGCGGCCGTACTTTCCGACCAGCGCCATGCAATCGAGCAGCGTCGCAACGCCTTGTTCCACGAGGCGCTCGAGCGCCTCCGGCGCATCCCAGAATTTTCGGTAGCGCTCCGGATGCGCGATCACCGGTAAGATTTGGCGCCGACGCAGGTCGAACAGCCGCTGCTCGATGTACTGCGGGAAGTCGATCTCATAGAACTCGAGCAACACCGCGCGGCCGCCGGGGTACGGCAGCGCCTCGCCGTTCAGTAGGCGCGTATACACGCGCTCATCGAAGTAGTGCTCGCTCGACAGTGACAGCGCAGGCACTTGGCGCCCGGCCACGTGCGGTAAGAAATCGGCATACGCCGTCTCCAGGCCCTGCTTCTCGTTGTCGAACATGCCCGGCCGCATGTGCGGCGTCGCCACGACCTCGCTGAAGCCGAGCTCGCGTAGCCCTTCGAGCATGGCCACGCCGTCAGCGACCGTCGGAGCGCCGTCGTCGATGCCGGGCAAGAAATGGCAATGCAGATCGAGCACGCGCGCTGTCCTAGCACTGCTGGGCGCCGGGGAACCGACGGTAGCTCGTGCCGGCTCAGCCGCGGGCCGTGCGGCCGGCGCTCTCGGTCAAAATGCGACGGCAACCGTCGCTGATGCGCAGGTAGTCGGAGTCGCCCGCTTCCCCGAGCGCGCTGATCGAAACTTCGAAGCCGTCGATCAGCAGCCGGCGCACGGGCGGCTTCGCGCCGCGGAAACCCAGCTCGTCCAGGCGGGGATCATTCGCGGGGAGGGTCGAGATCGCTGCCAGCTCCTCACAAAGGCGCGCTGCACCCGAGCCCGCAACGAGGCAGCCCGATTCATCCGCGAGCGCCAGCGCGTCCAGGCCAGCATCGCGCCGTGTGGCATCGAGCAAGCGGCAGAGCGAAACCAAGGTGTCGGTGGAGCGGCCATGGCGGCGTTCGGTCTCGAGCGGACGGTGGGACATTGTCGGCATAGCTTGGTAGACGCAGCCTGACCCGGACAAATTTTCGTGGAGTTACGAGGCGGTTTGGCATGCTACGAATTGCGGGCTGCCGATGCACGACGACCGCTTCGAACGACTCGCGGCCCAACGGCGCGTCATCGTTTGTGCCGGCGCGGGGGGCGTCGGCAAGACGACTATCGCCGCGGCGTTGTCGCTTTCGGCGGCGCGGCGTGGCCGGCGCGTGCTGTGCCTCACGATCGACCCGGCGCGCCGCCTGGCCGATAGCCTCGGGCTGCAGCTTCGACCCGGCGTGGAAGCAGAAGTTTCGTCCGAGCTCCTGGCTGGCTTGGGCGGCGCCCCCACCGGCAGCCTGAGCGTCGCGATGCTCGACCCGAAGCAGACGTTCGACGAGCTCGTGACCCGCAACGCCTCGTCGCCGGCGGTGGCCGAGCGCATCTTGCAGAACCAATTTTACCGCCACGTTTCCACGCAGCTCGCCGGTACCCAGTCCTACATGGCCATGGAGAAGGTGCTGGGGCTGCTGAAATCGAGCCGCTACGACCTGATCGTGCTCGATACGCCACCTACGAGCGAAGCTCTGGATTTCTTGGACGCACCGGAGCGCCTGGTAGAAACGCTCGACAGCCCCGCGATGCGCTGGCTGGTGCAAGCGCTCGAGCCTTCTGGCGGCTTGAGCATGCGCTTGCTCGCCCGCGGCGTGGCGGCGTTGTTGCGTACGATGGGGCGCCTCACCGGTCGCGGCTTTCTCGAAGACATGGCGGCGTTCGTCGGCGAGCTGAACGAGCTGTTCGGCGGCTTCAAGCAACGCGCGGGCGAAGTGTCACGGGCCTTTCGCGCGCCCGAGTTTGCTTATTTGTTGGTGGCAGCTCCCAGCGCCGCCGCGGTCGAAGAAGCGCGTTTCTTCGCCGAGCGCCTGCGCAAGCTGGGCATGAACGCGGACGCGCTGGTGCTCAATCGGGTGCACCCCGAGCGCAACGACGCGCCCGAGCCCGGCGCGCTCGCCGGCCTGGTTTCCGCCCGCGGCCTCACCGTCGACGCCGCGCACCTGCTCGCGGCCCAAGCCGACGAAGCCGCTCGCGCGCAAACCGAAGCTCCTGAGCTCGCCAAGGCCCGCAAACTCTTCACGCCCGAGCGCCTTTGGCTCGTGCCCGTGATGGCCGGCGACGTTCGAGGCCTGACCGACCTCGCCAAAGTCAGTCGCGCCCTGCTCGGCTAGCTCATTCTTCTCGGTTCGTCGGGCGCCTGCGATCGCCCTTGCGCGGCCGTGCCGGCTTGGGCGGCAAAATCTTCTTCGACTTCTCCTTGTAGTGCACCTGGATCGGTACGCCCTCGAAGTTGAAGGTCTTGCGCAGCTGATTGACGACGAAGCGCTGGTAACTCGTCTTGATGTTCGCCGCTCCGCTGCACATCGCGACGAACAACGGCGGCGCCGACTCGGCCTGCGTGACGTAGAAGATGCGCGGCGCCCGCCCGCCGTCGGTGGGCGGCGGTTGCCGCTCGATCACGTTGCGGAAGAACCGATTGAGCTCCGCGGTGCTGACGCGACGATTCCATTCGCGCGAGATGCGGATCGCCTTGCTCACGAGCTCCGACACGCCGAGGCCGGTCTTGGCCGAAATCTCCATGATGGGCGCGAAGGGCGCGAAGCGCAGCGCATCTTCGGCCTTTTCGCGCGCCTTCTTGCGGTCCTCCCGCGAGAGCAGATCGATCTTGTTCAAGCCGATGATGAGTCCGCGGTTGCGATCCATGCACAGCCCGAGCAGACGCGCGTCCTGCTCGGCCACGCCTTCGGTCGCGTCGCACATCAACACCGCGATGCGCGCGCGCTCCACCGCCTTGAGCGCCTGCATCACGCTCAGCAGCTCGACCTTCTCTTCGACGCGCGACTTGCGTCGAATGCCGGCCGTGTCCACGACCAACAGCTCCTTGCCGTCGTACGTGACCCGCGCGTCGAGCGCGTCGCGCGTGGTACCAGGGCGATCGTCGACCAGCGCACGCTCTTCGCCGCTCAGCCGGTTGAATAACGACGACTTGCCGGCGTTGGGGCGGCCGATCAGCGCGATGCGCGGCAGGTCGTCGGTTTGCGGCTCGTCTTCGGCGTACGGTGGCAAGCCCTGCACGACCTTCACCGCGAGCTCGGCAGTACCGCGGCCATGCAACGCCGAGACGTTCACCAGCTCCGGCACGCCCAGCGAAAACAGCTCCGTGGCCTGTAGCGCCCGACCGTCGTTGTCGACCTTGTTGGCGACGTAAACGACCGGCTTGTTACTGCCGCGCAGCAGCGCCACGGCTTCGCGATCCGGCGTGGTGGGCGGCAAAGTGCCGTCCAGCACGCACACGATCACGTCGGCTTCGGCGATCGCGGCCTCCACGTGCCGGGCGATGCCCTGCTGCATGGGGTCGCCGCTCGCCGGATCGAAGCCGCCCGTGTCGACCAGCGTGACTTCACGACCTGCCAGGTGCGCGGGAGCGTAGTGACGGTCCCGAGTGATGCCCGGCGCGTCGTCGACGATGGCCAGCGACTTACCAGCCAGGCGATTGAACAGCGTGCTCTTGCCGACGTTCGGTCGGCCGACGACGGCGACGATCGGCGTGGTCACGATTTGTCTCCCGTGACGCGCTCGTAGCCGAGCTCGGCCAGCATACGTGGCGCGTCTTTCCAACGCGGGGTGACGCGCACGAATAGCTCCAGCTTCACCTTGCGACCGAGCAGACGCTTCAACCGGTTCTCGGCGCCGAGTCGCAGCGCCTTGATCACGGTGCCGCCGGTGCCGACGATGATCTTGCGTTGTCCCACCTTCTCGACATGCAGCGTCGCGGCGATGCGCAATTTGTCGGACGCCTCGTCGAAGCTGTCGATGCTGACCGCCACCGCATGCGGGATTTCGCCCTTCAAGCTGAGCAGCACCTGCTCGCGCACGTATTCGCGGGCAAAAAAGCTGGAAGGCTTGTCCGTCAGCGTGTCCTCAGGATAGCCCGCTTCACCCTCGGGTAAGAGCTGCGCGATCTCGTCGAGCAATCGATCCACGCCGTCGTTCTTGAGCGCCGAGATCGGCACGAGCGCCTTGAACGGCACCGCGTCGAGGTAGCTCTGCAAGAGCGGTAAGAGCAGGCCCTTGTCGCGGATGGCGTCGACCTTGTTCACCGCCAAGACAGCGGGCGTCTTCTGCAGTGACTTCAAGCTCTTGAGCAGCTCGGCGTCTTCCGGCGCGAGCTCGGCGAGCGGCGGCACCTGATCGCTGCGCTTCGTCTTCTTCGTCACCAGCTTGGCGCCGACGGTGGCGTCGGTCACGAATACCACCACGTCGGCGCTCTCGGCAGCCGACACCGCCGACGAGTTCATGCGCGAGCCGAGCTCCGTCTTCGGTTTGTGGATGCCGGGCGTATCCAAGAAAGCCAGCTCCGCGTTCTCGCGCCGCACGATGCCGAGCAGCGCGTCGCGCGTGGTCTGGGGCAGGGGCGACACGATCGCCAGGCGCTCCCCCAGAATCTGGTTGAGCAACGTCGACTTCCCGACGTTGGACCGGCCGACGATGGCAATCGTTCCTGCGCGCATGAATAAGGCTTTCGGAGCGGCCCCATTTCCCAGAATCCGGACGCACGCGCAAGTTGCGGTCGTTCCGCCCCGGGAGTAACCGGGCTTGGTGCGCAGGAATTGGCTGGTCGGCGTGGCCGTCGCGCTCGCCTTGTTCGGGCTGATTCGAGGCCTGACCGCGGGCGCCCTCTGGGACCCGCACGAGGTCACGGTGGCCGAATTCGGGCGTCGTCTCGCCTTGAACCTGTGGGGAGGCAGCCAGCTCAGGCTCCCCGGCGCCGATAACAGTGTGCCCGTCCGGTCCGAGCTGGGCCGAGGGGAGCTGCCTTTCACCCTGGTGGCGATCGGCTTCCGAATCGGGGGGCTCTCGGCCCTGGCAGGGCGCCTGCCGCTCGCGCTCACGGCGCTCGTCGGGCTGGCTTCGCTCTACGCGGGGCTGGCCACGCTGTGGCATCGGCGTGTCGCCCTCTACGGAGTGCTCGTGCTGGCCACGACGCCGCTCTACTTCTTGCAGGCGCGCACGCTGCTCGGTGAAGCCGCGACTTTGGCCTGCTTCGCGATGGCCTGGTCGGGGCTGGCGGTCGCGTGCCTGGCCGGCGAGCTGTCAGGCCGTGTGCGTGCCGGGTTCGCGCTACTCGGAGCGGTCGGGCTCTATGCCGGCTTCTGGTGCCGAGGTGCGATCGTCAGCGTGGCGGTGCCGGCGCTGGCGGTGGGCGTGCCGGCGCTACTCTGGCGTCGGCACACGCGCGCCGGCTTCGTGGGAGGCGTCGTTACCACGCTGCTCGGCTTGCTGGCGCTCGGGCTCGGTGCCAAGGCGCTGAGCCTCGCCACGCAGAGTGGGGATTATTCGGTGTTCGTCGGCGCTGCCACGCGCTCCGTCGCCGTGCTGCCGACGTTCGACGTGCCGTTCGGGCAGCTCGCGCATGCGCTCTTTCCCTGGAGCGCCGCCCTTCCGCTCGCGCTCGTGCTGACCGCGAGCGGCGTGGGTTCGGCAGCGAAGGCGAGCGCCCCCCGGACTGCGGCCGTGCAAAGCGCGGCGCTCGGCTTGGGGCTCGGCTTGTGTGCAGTGGGCTGGCTTTCGGCGTCGGTCGGCGCGCTGGCGCTACCGAGTGTGGCGTGCTTTGCGGTGCTGGTGGCCGTCGCCGTGGCCGAGCTCGAGCAGGCCGAGCGCGCCTCGCCCCTGCTCGGTCTCGTGGTGGCAGCAGCCGTGCTGGTGATAGCAATCGACTTGCGCGAAAATTCAGAGAAAGTTTTGAGCGGGTTCGAGCTCCCCTCGCTGAGCCTGCCCGAGAGCTTGCAGGGCTTTTCGTCGGCGGTTTGGCTGGCGGGCGGGGGAGCGCTCGCCGTCACGGCCGCGCTTTGCTTGTACGAGCGCGACGACGGCACGGGGGCGCGCTTCGAGCGCGCCGAGTACGCTCGCGTGCTCGCCGCTTGGCAGCGCGCCTGGGACGGCAACCTGCTGTTCGCGATGCTCCTGCTCGAGACGATGTTGGTCGGCTTTTTGCTCTTGTCGGCGATCAGTGAGCGACTCGTGCCGTTGCCGCAGCTCGATGGCTTCGGCTCGTTCTGGCGCAAGCTCGTGGCTTGGGGCGCCATCACGCTGCCGCTCACGCCGCTGGTTCCGCTCTTGGCCATGCTGGGTCGCGATGCCGCGCGCGCGCTTTTTTCGTCGCCAAGGGCGGACGAACCTAAAGAGCGCGTGCGCGCGCAGGCGTTGCTACTCGGCTTCGCCGCGGTGGGCCTCGCCGGTAGCCTCAGCTTCTACCCGGCGCTTGCGGCGCAGGTTTCGCCGAAAGAAGCGTTCGAACGCTATCGCGCGCTCAGTGGCGGGTCGGAGCCGCTCGGTGTGCTGGGCGAGCAGAGCGGCGCGGCGCGCTACCAGGGCGCGCCCGGCGCGCTGGCGCTCGACGGCGCCGACGCCGCCTGCGATTGGCTCACCGAAAGCGGTGCCCAACGACGCTGGCTCGTGCTGAAGAGCAGCGAGCTCGCCGAGCTCAACGCGTGCTTTCGCGAGCGGGCGCGCCGCAACTTACCGGTGCTCGACGCGCGCTCGAGCGAGGTGCTGCTGGCCTCGAATCGGCTGGGTGCCGGGGAGCACGACGACTCGCCGCTGGCGCGCAGCGTGCTCGACGCGCCTCCTCAAATCGAGCATCCGCTGCATGCCGTGCTCGATCAGAAGCTCGAGGTCTTAGGCTTCGACTTGCGCTCCGCCGCCGGCGTCGCGGAGAGGCAGCTCGCGCCTGGCGAGCCGTACCGTTTCACCGTCTACTACCGAGTGCTTCACGGCCTGAGCGGCTCCTGGCAATCCTTCGTCCACCTGGACGGATTGCAGCGGCGCTTCAATGCGGACCACGAGCTGGTCGACGGCAAGTACCCGCTGCGGCTGTGGCGAACCGGCGACATCATCGCTGACGCCACTGAGATCCGGCTCGAGCCCAACTTCTCGCCGGGCGACTATCGCCTCTACTTTGGCCTGTTCATCGGCGAACGGCGCTTGCCGGTCAGCGAGGGACCTGCGGCCGAGGATCGAATCCAAGCTGGAACGTTGCAAGTCCGCTGATGCTGAAGGCTTTTCGGCGTGACAGCCACGGCGCGCGGCGGTAGAGCGGGACCGTGAGCGACGAGCCCAAGCCCTCGGAGCGTCCGCCGGTATCGGATCGGCGCGGCTCGGATCGAATCGAGGTGACCTGGTCGGTGGACTGCGAGTCGCGGGACACCTTCCTGTACGCCAGCATCGCGAACATCTCGGAGTTCGGGATTTTCGTGCGAACCCAGGAGCCCCTCGAGGTCGGTACCCGACTGATCCTGCGCTTCTCACCGCCCGGTTCCGACGAGCCATTCGTGCTGCATGGCCAGGTTCAGTGGGTCAACGCGGTCCGCATGCTGGCCGACAATCCGAACCCCGGTATGGGTATCCGCTTCGTCGACCTCAACGCGGACGCTCGCTCGCGGCTGATCGACGCGGTTCGCACGATCGCGTACGTGCGCGACAACGTGAACTGAGCTTCGCGCCGTGCCGCGCCGCAGCCAGAAAAGGGGCGTGGCCGTGTCGTGCCTGCAAAATCAGCGTGCGAATTGGAGTTCGCGCCGCAAAACCTGCGCAAAATAAGCAGATTTGCTGACCAAGTCATGACGACAGCCTGCGGTTGGGCTGCTACAGTCCGCCTCGCATGCAGCCCCGGTTCGCCGCTGACTACCGCGCCCTGCTTTGGACTTTGGTTCTGACGCCCGGTTTCGTGGCCCTGCAATTCGCCCGGCCGGACCTGATTCCGTACCTGTGGTGGGTCAGCTGCTACTTCGCGCTCTCGTGCGGCGTGATTGCCCATAACCACAATCATTGCCCGACGTTCCCCGAAAAGTGGGCGAACAACCTGTTCGGCAACTGGATCAGCGTTTGGTACGGCTACCCGACCTTCGCCTGGATTCCGACCCACAACCTGAATCACCACAAGCTGGTGAATCGCGCGGGCGATGCGACCATCACCTGGCGCTACACCAACAAGCACAACGTGCTCGTCGCGTTGACGTACTTCTTCGTGTCCAGCTACTTCCAGAGCGACCCGATCAAGGCCTTCATCGCCAAGGCTAAAGACAAGAACCCGTCGCTCTACAAGCGTATCATCCGTCAGTACCTGTTCTGGGGCGGCTCACACGTGGTGCTGTGCGCCATCGCTATCGCGCTCCACGGCTGGAAGCAGGGGCTGTACGTCTGGGGCATGGTTTGCTTCGTGCCGGCGTTCTTCGCGCTGTGGACGATCATGCTCTTCAACTACGAGCAGCACGTGCACACGGACCCGTGGTCGGACCACAACCACTCGCGCAGCTTTTACGGCAAGGTGTTGAACTTCATGCTGTTCAACAACGGCCTGCACGCCGCGCACCACGAGCACCCCGGCACGCACTGGAGCAAGCTGCCCGAGGTGCACGCGGCTCTGGCGCCGAAGATCGATCCGCAGCTGATGCACTACAGCATGTGGTTTTACTTCTTCCGCCAGTACTTCCTGGCCACGTTCATCCCCAGCCTCGGCACCAAGCAGGTGGGGCGCCCGGGCTTCGAGCCGCCGGACGGCCGCGCCGTCGACCTCACGTCGGACGACGTGGATCAGGCCGAAGCCGGCACCAACGCACAGATGTTCGGCGTCTGATTCGCGAGTGGGCTGCCCAACCGCAGCCCGCTTGCAGAAAGCTCACGTAGCGGCTCTCGGTCCCACCGGACGTCACGCCTCGGGCTGCTTCCGTCCTGTGGTCTGGTGTCCTGTCCCTCCGAGATCTTTTTACAGGGAGATCGGCTCGCAAGGGCGCTTCAGCGCGCGTCGACCCGAGACGCGTCAGTGGGCGGCGTCGACCGTGGCGTTCGGCTTCGCGGGCGCCGGTGCGGCGGCGGCGGCGGGCGGAGCGGCGGCTTTGGCTTTGCGGGCGGCGCTGGCGACCTGCTCCTCGCGCGCGCTCAGCTCCTGCAGCGCGGTTTGAGCGCGCGAACGGTACTCGGGCACCTCGAGCAAAGCTTCTAGGCTTTGGCGCGCATGGGTGAGCTCGCCAAGGGCGCGGTAGCAGTCTCCGGCTTGCCACGCGGCTTCACTGCCGACGGAGGTTCCGGGATAGCGCGAGTGAACGTCGTCGTAGCGCGGAGCCGCGGCGGGGCAGCCGCGCTGGCGACGTAGCGCTTCGACGGCTTGCAAGGCAGCCGTTGGCGCGTCGGCTCCGCCACGCGAGGCGATCTCCTCGAAGCGCCGTTGCGCTTCGACGTAGCGACCGCCCTGAAATGCGGCCGTTGCGGCTTCCATCGAGTCGACGGGCTCACTGCCGGCGGGCGCTTCGGCGTCGGCGGCACCGGGCGCCGCCTGGTCGAGCGCGGCTTCGGCCGGCGCGGGCGCGACCTCGGCCGCCTTGGCTTGCTCTTCTCGGCCGCGCATCGCCACGGCTTCACCCTTCGCAGCAGCTTTCGGTACCGCCGAGGCGAGGGGAGCCGCCGCTTCCGTCACCCGCCGATCCGGTGGCGCCAAGATCGCGACGTGCTCGGCTTCGGTCTCGGCCACGCCGCGCTCGGTAACGAGCACGCTGTCCTCGGCACTCGTGCGCGAGCGTAAGAAGAACAAGCTCGAGCCGATCATCAAGAGCAAGAGCGCCGCCATCGCGAGCTGGGGGCGCATGGCGTACACGGCGAGGATCGACACGGCCCGCCCGAGCCGCTTGCCGAGGGGCAGCGCCGCGTTCATGCGACGCTCAGCTTCCAAAATCCCAAGCTCGAGGCTGTCGGGTGGGTCTACCAAAGTGAGCGCGCCCACCTCGCGCGTCGCGCGCAAACCGGAGCTGACCCCTTTGCAACGTGCACAGTGCTCGATGTGTCGACGAGCCGCCGCTTCGGTGAGCTCATCGAGCTCTCCGTACAGGAGGTCGAGCACGATGCGATCGAACTTCTCGCAGTCCATGACGGGCCCTGCTCAGGCGGCGGGCGTACCTCCTAAGGTAGCCGGCAAGTACCGAAAATCGAGGCGGATCTCAGCGCAGCGCACGGGCGTACTCCTCGAACTCGCAAAGGGCTTGTTTCAGGCGATCCAGCGCATAGCGCATGCGACTCTTGACGGTGTTTTCGGAGGCGCCGGTAATCTCGGCGATGTCCTTGAAGGGCAGGTCGGCGATCTCGCGCAGCAAGAACACTTCGCGTTGATCTTCAGGCAGCGCGTCGACCGCTCTGAGGATGCTGGCCTGCACCTCCGAGCCGACGGCCGAGCGCTCGGCGTTGGCGGTCGGGTGCTGGGCGCTCACGCTGTCACCCAACGTGCGACCGTCGTCGTCTCCGCCGAGCGGCTGGTCGAGCGACGGGTGACGACGATGCTGCAGGCGCCTCAGCTGATCGATGCAGAGGTTGCGCGCGATGGCATACAGCCAAGTCGAAAAGCGCGCCTCGTGTTTGAAGTCGGCGGCGTTCTGCACCAAGCGCATGAACACTTCCTGCGTGACGTCTTCGCAGAGCGCTGGGGTTCGCAGTTGGCGGAGCACGAAGTTGTAGACCTGCTTGTTGTAACGTTTGACCAACAGGGCGAACGCATCCCGATCGCCACGCTGGTAACGAACCATCAGCACCTCGTCAGAGGCATCTCCGCGAACGGCCGCCATCCCGTTCCGTCTCAACTCTAGGGGAGCGGAAGATGCCGGGCTCGTGGGGCCGGAGCCGGGTGCTCCGGGCCTCAGGTTCAGACGCACGAGCGCCCGGATCGATCTTCCGTTTACCTGGGCCCAAGGTAGCGCTCGGCAGAGCCTCTGGGCAAGGGCACGAGGCAAGCGAGAGGCGCCCGACGCCTCTCAAAGGCCATCAAACCGTTGATGATTCTTTGGTGGGGGCCAAAGCCCCCGCGGGCAAAATGCGGCTTGGCTAGCGCGCTCGGTCAGAGGAAGATGCGTCCCCTGGAGGAAGTCCGGCTTTCGCTACACCAGCGCAAGAAGTGCACCGCTTACGCACGCACACTCCGGAGACCACCACGAGGGAATCCGATGCGACTCATGAATAGCTTCCGCCTCGCAGCGTTCGCAGCCGTCACCATTTTTTCGTCTGGCGCATTTGCGCAGACACCTGCGGCCAAGCCCGCCGCTGCGCCGGCCGCTTCTGCTGCCGCGCCTGCCGCAGCCAAACCCGCTGATGCGAAGGCTGCCGCTGCGCCCGCCGCCGCGACTACGCCGGCAGGCGCTCCTGCCGCGGCTACGCCGGCAGGCGCTCCTGCCGCGGCTACGCCGGCTCCTACCGCTGCGCCGTCCACGACTGCAGCGCCGGCAGCACCCGCTGCTGCTGGCGGCGATGCTGGCGCGCTCGACGGCGCCACCTACGTGGTGCGCCTGCGCGATTTGGAGCAGCGCATCGACGAGCTCAAAGAGCAGATTCGCCGCAGCCATACGCGGTTGAGCCTGCTCAGCGACACCATCCTCTCGGGTGGCGTCGGCGGCGCGCGCGCAGAAATTACCTTCAAAAATGACTTGTCGAGCGCCTTCCGCGTGACGGGCGCGACCTTCGTGCTCGACGGCGCGGTGCAGTACAACAAGACGGACGAATCCGAGAACAGCGCGCTCGCGGCTCAAAAAGAGATTCCGGTCTTCAGCGGCTCGATTCCGCCCGGTGACCACACGCTCCAAATCGTGCTGCGCCTGCGCGGTCACGGCTACGGCGTCTTCTCCTACTTGCGCGGTTACAAGTTCCAGGTTCCTTCCAGCCACACCTTCACCATCACTGAAGGCAAGACGCTCAAGCTCGACGTCGTCGCGTGGGAGAAAGGTGACGTGACCACCGCGCTCGAGCAGCGCCCGTCGATCCGCTACGTCGAGAACCTACGCGCAGGCGTGACGGGTGAGAGCGCGCCGGGTGCTGCACCTGCAGCGCCGGCGAAGGCCGAAGCCGGTGGGAGCGTGTCGGTCGGCGCAGGAGCCAAGTGATGAAGCGTCTAAGGGTGCCGGGAGCAGCAGGGGCTGCTTTCGGAATCACGATCGCGCTCTCGAGCTCGGCCTGGGCGCTCAGCTCGAGTGAGGCGCAGGGCCGCGCGACTCTCGCCGTGCAGGGCGTCGAGTCGAGCATGACCACCACGCCGCCGGATTCCAAGCTCATCGTCAAGCCGCCGACGCCCGCTGAGCGCGTGGCCGCCGGCGACATGCTGCTGCGCAACAAGGACTACGACCGCGCCATCGAGACCTTGAGCAAGGTTCTCGAGCTCTACCGTCAAGGTAAGGCGCCAGAGGCCGCCTACGCCGACGCCTCGCTGCTGATCGGCGAGGGTTACATGGCCACCAAGCAGTACCTCTCGGCGCGCCGTCACTTCCGCGAGATTTTGGACAACGGCGCCCGCAGCCCCTACGACGGCTTCGTCGGCAAGGCGCTCAGCCGTCTGGTCGACATCGCGCTCCGGACCGACGACCTACCGGGTCTCGACTACGTGTTCGAGCGCCTGGCGCGGCTACCGAGCACGGATCGCTCGGGCTCATTGGCGTACGCTCGCGCCAAAGCGCTGTACGCAAAAAAGGACTATGGCGCCGCCAAGAACGCCGTGAACGCCGTGCCGGCCGGCTCGCCGTACACGCTGCAGTCTCAATACCTCCTGGGTGTCGTCCTGTTGAAGGAGGCACTGGCTGCTACTCCGGCTGCGCCCCCGGCTGCCGCGGCTGCGGCCGCGACACCGGCCGCGGGCGGCGCACCGGCGCCGACCCCACCGCCCGACGCGCGCTTCGTGCAGCCGATCGAGCAGTTCCGCAAAGTGACACGTATGCCGGCGACGACGCCGGACCAAGAGCACGTCGTCGACCTGGCGTGGATGGCGATCGGCCGCCTCTTTTACGAAACCAACAACTACCTCGATGCGGTCGAAGCTTACAGTCACGTGGGCCGCAACTCGCCGGAGTTCTCGACCACGCTGTACGAGCTCGCCTGGGTATTCGTGCGTCTTGGCGACTTCTCGCGTGCGCAGCGCGCGCTCGAGGTGCTCACCATCACCGACCCCAACAACCTGGAGCTGGCCGACGGCTCGCTCTTGCGTGCGGACTTGATGCTGCGCTCGGGCGATTTCCAGAACGCGCTCAACCTGTACCGCAACGTGCGCGAGCACTTCGACCCGATCCGCAAGAGCGTGGACGAGTTCCTCGCCTCGACCACGGACCCGGCCGTCTACTACGACAAGCTCACCGCCGACGAAGCCACCATGGCGACCGAGACGAAGCTGCCGAAGGTCGTGCTGGAGTGGGCGCGCGAGCAGGCCGAAGACCAGCACGTTTTCGGCATGATCGACGACGTGACGCGCTCTCGCGATCTGGTGAAGCGCTCGCGCAAGCTGGCCGTGAAGCTCGACGCGGTGCTGTCCGTGCCAACGCGCGCCAAGGCATTTCCAGAATTGCGTAACGGCATCCAGTACTCGATGTCGCTACTCAACAAGCTTGCCAAGGCTCGCTCCACGCTGGCCGACGGCATGGACGACGCGGCGGGCGATGCGGGCGGCGAGCTCGGCCGCATTCGCGGCGAGCGTCGCGCCTTGCAGAAGCGGCTCGGCTGGCTGCCGGTGACCGACGGCGATTTCCTGCGTCGCGACGACGTGGGCGATCGGCAATGGAACAAGGTGTCGCAGGTGCTGCAGAGCCTCACTATCGAGGCCGACAAGCTGGCGGCGATCGTCAACGGCCTCAAGCGCGTGATGAAGGACGCCGACCAGTACGGCGTTACGGCGGACCCCAACAGCCGCGAGCGCTTCAAGCTCGAAATCGAGGCCAACGAGCGCGACTTGGTGACCTACAACAAGCGCATCGAGGAGTATCGCGACGCGATCGACAACGGGCGTGCGCAGATTGGCTTCGGCGATCAGCGCTACGTCGACGACGACGACGCGCGCAAGCGCTTCCGGGAGCTGTTCGCGCGCGAGGTGGCGCTGGTGGCCTCCGGGCAGGATTCCGGGGGCGCGGTCGATTACGCCAAGGGCATTCAAGCCTTGCTGGGGCGCATCGATATCGACGAGCAGCGCCTGGAAGCCACGCGCGGCAAGCTGGAGAAGCAAGCGTTCGAGCAGGCGCAGGTGCTGCGCCAAAAGATCGCAGCCGAGGTCGCCGCGCTCGAAACTTACGCTCAAAACCTCGACTCGCTCGACCAACAGGCGCGCCTGCTCGTCGGCGAGATCGCCATGAAGAACTTCGCTTTGGTGAGGGATCGTGTGAAGAACATCGTGCTCAGGGCCGACGTCGGCATCGTGCAGCAAGCCTGGGAGGTGCGCGAAGAGCAGCGGGTGCGCGTGCGCAACCTGCAGCGCGAGCGCGCCCGCGAGGAGCAAAACCTCAACGACGAGCTGCGCGAAGTGCTCGATGACTCGGAGGACGCACAATGAGAACGCGCCGCCTGGCTTTCTTGCCCCTGTTGGCCGTGCTTTCCGGCGTCGTGTTGCCGCACTCTGCGGTGGCTCAGGCTCCGGCTGCTTCGGCATCCGCAGCGCCCGCGACTTCGGCCGCGGCGCCCGCGACTTCAGCCGCGGCCCCAGCAGCTTCGGCTGCCGCCCCGGCGACTTCCGCCGCTCCTTCTACGGCACCCGTCTCCGCGCCGCCGAAGGTGAAAAAGGGTGCGCCGCCCTCGCCGCCTCCGACGCCCGCCCAGCTCAAGGCTTTCGGCATCCTTCAGCAAGAAGCGGCGGACTACGAGAAGGGCACCAAGGACTTCCGTCGCAACCTGACCATGATCGTGCGCCACCACTACGAGGAGCGGCGCAAGCGCGTGCTCTCGGCGCTCGATCGCGAGCTGTCCGTCGAAAAGCGCGGTCTCGACGAGTCACGCGACGAGGCGATCACGCGTCTCGAAGAGTTCGTGGCGCGCTACTCGGGTAGCAACGCCGATCCACGCGCGACCCCCGACGCCATGTTCCGGCTCGGCGCCCTCTATGAAGAAAAGGCGCGCGCCAAGACGGACGCGGATCTGTCGACGGGCCTGGAACCCGCCATTGCCATGTACCGGCGCATCATCCGCGAGTTCCCGCAGTACGAAGAGATCGCGGCCGTTCATTACTACCTCGGCCATTCCTTCACCGACGCCGGCCGCATCGAAGAAGGGCAGCAAGCCTGGCGCACGATCGTGTGCGCGTCGCGCTACTCCGTGCAGGACGACCCGAAGGACGCCGGCAAGATCTTGCTGCAGCCCATGCCGCAAGATCACGACGATAAGTTTTGGAACGACTGGTACAACAAGAACCCGGTTCCGCTCGATCAAGCCAAGGGCAAGCGCGCACCGGTCGGCAAGAAGGGTAGCGTCGACAAAAAGACCGTCGATGCCGAAGAGCTGACGTTCGCGGACCCTTACGAGGGCTGCAAGCCGCTACCGCAGAAGGTGGAGCCCGGTGAAGACCCGCGCTACCTCGCGGAAATTTGGTGGCAGCTCGGCAACTTCCATTTCGATCAAATCGATCCGCACGGCGGCCCCTACAACCTGAACCGCGCCGTCGTCGCGTATCAAAACTCGATGCAGTACACCAAGCCGCCGATCTACGGCGTCTCGCTGTACAAGCTGGCCTGGACCTTCTTCAAGCAGCAGCGCTACCGCACCGCGGTCGACAACTTCGTCAAGCTGCTGGCCTATGCGGACGAGCAAGAAGCGAAGACGGGTGATCCCGGCGCGGACTTCCGGCAAGAAGCCTTCACCTACATCGCGGGCTCGCTGACCTACGTCGATTTCGACGGTCCGCCACCCGAGCACCCCTACATTCCTCGCAGCGACGTGCTCGACACGGAGCCCGATCCGGTGCGCGCCGAAGAAAAGATGGCCATCGCCATCCAGCGCGTGCAGGACCCGAAGCTGATTCCGCAAGACAAGAAGTGGACAGTCGAGATCTACAAGGCGCTCGCGCAAGAGTTCATCGAGATCACGCAGAACCGCAACGCGGTGGCTACGTTGGAGCTCACGCTCCAGAAATTCCCGATGGATCGCGACGCGCCCGTCATGCAAAACAAGGTCGCCGAGCTGTACGATCAGCTTTCGCGCCTGGCGCCAGACGGTTCCGCGGCGCGCGCCGAGTTCGCCGGGAAGGCGCTCGAGGCACGCACCAAGCTGGCGGCGTACGTGGGTACCACGCCGTGGGTCGACGCCAACCGCGACGATCCGGAGGCCCTCACCACTGCCGAGCAGCTGGTCAAGGGCGGCTTGAAGCGAGCCGCGGCTGATCACACCAACTACGCACGCGCTTACAAAGACAAGGCGCTCGAGCTCAACGATCCCGGCGAGCAGCGCAACTTGGTCGAAAAGGCCATCGCGGAGTATCGCCTGGCCGAGACGGGTTGGAACGCCTACCTGGAGCAGGATCCGCAGGCCATGGACGCCTACGAGAGCCGCTTCTGGCTGGCGGACTCGCGTTTTTGGATCGTGGTTCTGCAAGCCGGTATCGGCCGCACGCCGCAGCCGGCCGAGGTGAAGGCCGCGCACGACAGCGCCGCGATGGTGCGCGACTCCAACGAAGACGACAAATACCTGCAACCCGCTGCGTATTACGTGGTGACGGTTGCCGAGAAGGTGCTCGAAGATCAGTACCGGCAGTTCAACGAGAGCAACGGCAAGCAGGGTATCGAGAAGCGCGAAGAGCTGCGTTTCACGGGCGAAGGGGACGCGAGAAAGCCCGTAAAAGATCCGGTTCCGCAAGCGGTGCTGGACGCGGTAAAAGCGCGCGACGAATACAACGATCGCATCGCGCTCGACCGTGACCCGCAGAAGAACGGCTTGCTGTACGCCTTCCAGTCGGCGGACTTGTTCTTCGTCTACGGCGACTTCGAAAACGCCAAGAAGCGCTTCAAGCCACTTTACGACCAGTACTGCGGCGTCAACGAGTGGGGCTACAAGTCCTGGGAAAAGTTGATCAGCATGAGCAACTTCGAGGGCGATGCGGCCGAGAGCCGCAAGCTCGCGGAGGGCAAGAGCTGCGCGTACGACGCCGAGACCAAGAAAGCCGAAGACAGCATCCGCAAGCCGGTGAAGCAGGGCGTCGCGTACCTCGACGCGCGCAAGCTTTACGAAGAAGCGGAGAAGATGCCGGACGGTCCAGAGCGCAACAAGAAGTGGCGCGAGGCGGCAGCCGCCTACAAGGTGGCGCTCGACTCAGCACCGGATCGCGACGAAGCGCCTGAAGCTGCGATGAACGGTGCCTTCGCCTACAAGCAGGTCGGCGAATATGACAAGGCCATCGAGATGTACGAGCTGTTCATCTCGCGCTACGGCAACGAAAAGACGCTGAGCGCCCTCAAGAACGGTGACGCCAAGGCCAAGCCGCCCGTCGTCGCCAACCCGAAGAAGTACGAAGAGCGCGTGAAATACTTGCAGAACGCCTACGACGCCTTGGCGGGCGCCTACGTGCTGTTCTTCAACTACCCACGCGCTGCCGAGACCTACGACAAGATCAGCAATAACGGGAACTTCCCGCAGAAGGATCGTCGTGACGCCGCGCGCCAGGGCTTGTCGCTGTACGCCAGCCTCGGCGATCGCGGCGGCATGACGCGCGCTCGGGAGCGCTTCGCCACGCTGGGGGCGTCGCCCAAGGAGACCGCCGAAGCCGACTTCATCGTCGCTTCAGCGGAGCTCAAGCGCTGGGATCCCTACAGCGGCGATGAAGGTGCCAACGGCGCTGCGCGTCGCTCGGCGCAGCACGCGATGGAGGACTACTACACGGTCAACAAGAACAAGGACGCCGCGGCGCAGTACGTGGTGCAGGCGGCGTACTGGTCGGCCAAGACGCGTAAGGCAGTGCTGGCGGGTGACACCGACAAGTGGTGGAACACGACCATCGACGCCTTCGAAAAGTGGAAACGTCTGGCCCCGCAAGAAGGTGGCAAGAACAGCGCGCTCGGCTCGAAAGAAGCCGGCATGGCTGCAGAAGCCGACTTCACGATGCTCGACCAGCAGATCAACAGCCAGTTCGACTACGAGACCGGGCATCACCGCTACAAGGGCACGATGCAAGAGGTCATCACGCAGTATTCGAAGGACGCTGTCGATGCCAAGAAGTGGTTCGACAAGCTGCAGCACGTGATCGACGCTTACGTGTCGCCCGAATGGGCAACGGCGTCTTATGCCCGTCAGGGCTCGCTCTACGACTCGCTGCGCACCGGCCTCTACAACACGCGCCCGCCGGAGCTGAAGATCTTCGACGCGAAGACCGAAGCCCTGCTCAAACGCGCTGAAAACAGCGACAACCCCGACTTGCAAGAGAAGGCAGATGCGGCGCGCGTTTCCGCGAACAAGGCCTGGCGCGACAAGAAAGACCAGGAGCTCGGCAGCGCCGACTCCATCGTCGTCGAGCGTTACGCCGACGCGGTGGTGCTGGCCAAGCGCTACAACGTGTCCAATCCGCAAATCATCCGCGCGATTCGCCGCCTGGCGTTCCTGACGGACGTCATCGGCGAGGCCAAGATGAAGCAGTACACGTCTACCGTGAAAGACCTCAACTACACCGAGGGCATGTTCCCGCGCATGCGCCCCGGCATTTCCTCCGCACCGCCGCCGAACGGCGCTCCGGCGCCGCTACCCGCGTTCGTCCAATGAGCTCGACCATGAAAGCACCCAAGAGTTTCTACCTGGTCGGTCTCGGTGGCTTGGCCCTGTGCGTCGCCTGTGGTGGCGGCGCGGCCGAGGGCGCCGGAGCCAAGACTCCTCAAGCTGCCGCAGCGCCCGCCGCCAGCACCAACGGCGGCGTAGCGGCGACGCCAGCCGGGCAGCAGTTCGCGGTCAGCGACGCGCCGACCAGCGGCGACGCGGCGTCACGTCCCGCGCTCAGCGGCTCCGCAGCGAGCGCGTACCAGGCGGGCATGCAAGCCTTCCAGGCGGGCGATCTGCAAGGTGCCAAGAACCAGTTCGTGGCGGCCACGCAGGCGGATCCGAAGGCGTATCAGGCTTATTATTCGCTCGGCGTCGTGCGCGAGCGGCTGAACGAGACGGCCGGCGCGCTCACGGCCTATCGCCAGGCGACGACCATCGTCGCGGACTACGAACCGGCGATCGTCGCTTACGCCGTGCTGCTCGCTCGCACCGGCAAGCCCGACGAAGCGAACGACTTCTTGAACGCCCGCCAAGCGCAGATGCCGAAGAGCGCCGCTGTCACGGCCGCCATGGCCGAGGTGAAGTCGATTCAAGGCGACTCCGGCGCCGCGCAGCGGCTGGCCCAAGAAGCCCTGAAAAAGAATCCCGACTACCGCCCGGCCATGATCACGCTGGCGCGTGACCACTACCGTTCGCGCCGCCTCGACTTGGCGCTGTACGCGCTGAAGGGCATCCTCGACGGCTACGGCGACGAGAACCCGCCGCGCGACAAGAACAACGCTGAAGCACGCCTGCTTCGCGGCTTGATCTACAAGGAGCAAGGCCTGAAGGCGGCCGCCATTCCCGAGCTGCAGAAGGCCATCGAGCTACGTCCGGATTTGGTCGAGGCGCGCGTGCACCTCGCCAACTACCTGCTCGAGTCCGGCAACGCGACCGAAGCGGCGGGCTTGCTCGAAACCGCGCTCAAGTACGATTCGCTCAACGTGCTCGCGCGCCTGAATTTGGGCGATGCATACCGACTGCTCGGCAAGACCGCCGACGCGCAGCGCGAGCTCGACTGGGTCGTGAAGACCGATCCCAGCGTGGCGCAGGCGCACTACAACCTGGGCTTGCTCTACTTGTTCTCTGCCAGCGTACCGGGCCTCACCGCTGGGCAAGCGGCGGACAAGGCCATCAGCGAGCTCGAGCAGTTCAAGAAGCTCAAGCCGCGTAGCGCAGGCGGTGCGCCCGATGACACCGACGAGCTCATTACGCGGGCGAAGACACAAAAAGCGCTGGCCGAAGCGAAGGCTGCCGAAGCCGCGGCGCCGCCGCCCGCGGCTGCTGCGCCCGCCGCGGGGGCCGCGCCTGCTGCGGGCACCACACCCGCCGGTGCTGCTCCGCCCGCCGGTGCTGCTCCGCCCGCGGGGGCCGCACCCGCACCGGCCGCCCCCAAGAAGTAACCGAGGAGATCCATGTCGCACCGCTCTTTGCCCCATCGTTTTGCGCTCCTCGCCGCCTTCGCGGCCGTGCTCGCTTTGCCCGCCGCCGCCGCCGCCCAGAAGAAGCCGCGCGTGGTCACCATCAGCGAAGTCACGATCGTCGGCCGCGTGCAAAAGCCCATCGCGGCGGTCGACGTGAGCCGCATTCAGCCAAAGCTCACTTTGGCTGAGCTACGCCAGCCCTTTCTCGATCGCATCGAGAAGGCCGTCTATAACGATCCGTTCTGAGGTCGTGTGCTCGCGGGCATTCTCGCGGCGCTCTGTCTGTGGTTTTCGTGGCGAGCGCTGCGTCGCTGCCGAGCCATTCACGGCGGCACATTACAGGCCGAGCTGGAGGACGACCCTCTGGAGCTGAGGCTGGCCGAACGTGAGCTCAACCTGGAGCTCAACCTGGCGGGCCGCATCGTGAAGGGTCTCGGACGCACCTCGCTTTTCGGCGGCACCGGCCTCGCCATCTGGTCGTACGCCACCGGCGCGTTTGCGACGCAACCGGTGCTCACCTTCGCTTCCTTCGCCCTGGGCCTGGCGGGGTGGGGTGGATGTAGGGAATTTCATCGCAGGATTGGCTCGTTGGCCGACTCTTGGCGAAGTGAGACCAACCGCAGACGGCGTCGACAAGGAGTGGACCAGTCCGCCGCAACTGGCTAGCCTCATGGAACTTTGTGGAGTGGCCGTTGTCGGCATCGGGTAGCACCAAAGTCGATTTGGCACGTACGTAGGTAGTACACGGCTCCTTAGAGGGAACATCGGATGACCCAGCAACAACAGCCCGGAACTTCGCAGCGCCCTGGTCAGATGACCGCAGTCATGCGGGCGGTCGCGGCCAACGCAGGCCCGAAGGTGCTCCGGATCGGCGTGGTTCAGGGTGGGCGTGTCGCTGAAGAGCGCATCATCAAGCAGCGCACTCACGTGACAGTGGGCGCCAGCGAAAAGAACATGTTCGTGGTGTCGACGCAGAACCTGCCGCCGACGTTCCGCTTGTTCGAGCTCGTCGGCAACGACTACCACCTGAATTTTCTCGACGGCATGACTGGCCGCATCGCGCTGCCGACCGGCATCTCCGATTTGAGCATGCTGAAGGGCCAGGCGAAGCGTAACGCGCAAGGCGCTTACCAGGTTCGGCTGACGGAGGATTCGCGCGGCAAGGCCGTGATCGGCGACACGACGTTCCTGTTTCAGTTCGTGGCACCGCCGCCGGTGCAGCCCAAGCCACAACTGCCGGTTGCAGTGCTGCGGGGCGCCAGCTCGATCGACTGGAACACGACGATCATCGCCGCGCTCTCGTTCCTCTGTCACTTCATGGCGCTCGGCGCCATTTACTCCGATTGGCTCGATCCGGTCATCGACGACGAAGTGAGCGTCGCCGGCTTGATCGACTCGCTCAAGAATCTGCCGCCACCGCCTCCAGTCGAAGAAAAGCCGGCGGAGAAGCCAGACGAAACCGCCAAGCCCGAGAAGGCCGAGCCCACGCCGGTCAAGGCGGCCGCCGCGGCCGCACCGGGACCCAAGGGGCCCGCTGCGCCGATGAGCGCGAAAGAAACTGCCGCCCTCTCCAACGAGCTCGACAAGATCGACATGGCCGTCTTGGCTTTCGCCGGGACTGGGCCCGCCACGGCTGGTGTGCTCAAAAGCGGTGAGGTTCCGACCGGCTCGCTCGATCAAGCGGCAGCGAGCGCGGCGGCAGTCGGTGCCGGTGGTGGTGACTTGAACCTCAAAGGAGGCGGCGGAGCCATTCGGCCCGGCGCGGCTGGCGGTGGCCTGGCCGGCATCGGTAGCACCGGTCGCGGTGCGGGCACTGAAGGCAGCGGTACTGGCGCGAAGGTCGAAGGGCCGAAAGGCAACGCCTCGGTCGGCGGCGCCGCAGTCAGCGGCGGTAACGTCAGCAACGCGGCGCGCGTCGTGGCCGGCATGCGGGCCGGTTTCCGCAACTGCTACCAGCGCGGTCTGGCCGAGAATCCGGATGCTGCCGGCAGCATTCGCCTCACCATTCGCGTCGGCGCCGGTGGTGAAGTGGCGGGCGTGAGTCCCGCGCCTTCTGGCAGTCTGCCGGCTTCGGTGATCTCCTGCGTCGTGGCGCGCGCGCAAGCGGCGCAATTCGACCCGCCGGAAGGCGGGAGCGCCGTGATCGCCGTGCCCGTCACGTTCGTCAAGCAGTAGCAGCGCCGTAAACCGCTCCGAAAAGAGCGTAACAAGGCGATCTGTCCTGAACCGAGACCGTAGGCTCGGCATCGAAGTGGTCTGTACCTTTTCGGACGGACCCCGGATGCTTTCGAGCTGCGACGGAATCAGGCGCGATCGCCTGGCCCACCCGATGGCCGAAGCCGTGGAAACTAGCCACGTTTTCCTGGCTCACGGTGCGTTGACACGCTGCGAAACAGCCACCTATACTGCCCCGGCTTCTAGGAGGGCTTCTAGCTAATGCGCTTCACATCAAAGCCATGGGCAATTGCCTGTCTGGCGCTCGTCACACTGACGGGTGTCGGGGTGGCGATTGCACAAGAGGGCGACGACCCAGCCGCCGTCCTCCCCAACAAGAATGTCAACGGCGGCGAAGACGTGAGCCTGAGCCCAGCTCAGATGCTCGACAAGGCGCGAGCCGCCGTGCCGGAGATGGACAAGACGCGGGGCATCGTTGCCGCTCAGTTGGCGGATGCTCGTAAGAAGCGCGACGTCGTCAAGGCGCTGTGTCTGGACGACAAGGTCAAGCAGATGAAGCTGGCGACCGAAACCGCAAAAGATCGCGTCGTCGATCTGACGTCGGCAGTGAGCCAAAACGATCCCGACCGATCGAAACACGAGTTTACGGTCGTTCAGGTGCTCCGCGAGCGCGTGCAGACGCTGCTCGCCGAGGCACAGCAGTGCATTGGCGAAGAGACTGGCTTCATCGGAAACAGCGATGTCACGGTCGAGATCGATCCGGCCGTGCCCAACACCGATCCGTCGGATTTTCCGGATGACCCACTGGTGAGTGAACCTCCGGTGCTCAGCAGCCCAACACTGTAGTAATTGGCTGAAGACCGAGTAGTGTCGGCCTAGCGCCTGAGATTTCGATTTACTTACCGAGTCGCGATGAAAGCTCGAATACCGCTGATTGCGGCCATGGCCGTAGCTCTCTGTCCCCTGGAGGCTTCGGCACAGGCCTGGCTGAGCAATCCCGATTTTTCGGAAGGCATCGGCATCCGTGTCGGAAACCTCGAGCTGCATCCCAGCGTGGGTGCGGAGTTTGGCTACGACTCGAACTTCTTCCGCGCCTCGGAGCGTGAAGGCGTCATCGACGTCTTGAAGTTGCGAGTGACGCCCTCGCTATCGCTCAGCACATTGGGTAGTGCGCGCCGTGCTGGTGCCGGTCCGAGCGATGTCTCGTTCAGCGCGGATGCCTATGCCTCTTATTACGAGCTGTTTCCGCTGGACTCGTCCGAAGACGGCGTCCGCGCCCGTCGCAACGTCGGCATTGGTGTCAACGCTCGTTTGGCGGCTTTCGAGCACCGCAAGGTGGGCTTCGACGCGCTCGCCGGCTACGTGCGGACCATCGATACCGAAGGCCGCTCCGATGATTTGGCGGGTGAAGGCTTCAACCGCGATACCGCGCGCGGCGGTGCTGGCGCTACCTGGCGTCCCGGTGGCGGCCAGTTCGAGTGGCGCCTGGGCTACTTGCTCACGTACCACTGGTTCGAGAACGCGACCTACGACCCGCTGACGAACGTGCATCACGACATCAGCACGCGTGGTCGTTGGCGCTTCTTGCCGCGCTCGGCGCTGCTGTTCGACAGCGGCTACACGTTGATCCGCTACACGCACAACGACACGCAGCAGACTGACGGCGACGCGATTCGTGCCCGCGTCGGCTTCCACGGCTTGGTGACCTACCACCTGTCGCTGCTGGGCATCATCGGCTGGGCGGCGAGCTTTTACGAGCCGCGCGCCGGCGCGATCGAGCCGCGTCAATACGACAGCTTGATTGCCAACGCCGAAGCGCGTTGGTTCATTCAGCCGCAGCCTGATCTCGATTCGGCAAGTATCACCAGCGGCTTGTCGTCGCTCGCTCTCGGCTACAACCGAACCTTCAACAACAGCTACTACGGCTCGTTCTACCAACGTGACCGCGGCTACTTGCAGTTCAACGCCTTCTTGCTCGGTGCGCTGGCGGGTGGTCTCGAGTTCGGTGTTTCGCGGGTGGCGTATCCGGACGTCGTGACCCCGACGTTCCAGAAAGCGTCGTTCGCCCAGCTGCGCCTGGACGCGCGAGCGTTCGCCGAGTACCGCTTCACCGATACTTTGGCTGCGAACGCGACCGTCATGTACGACCAGGTCAACAGCGACCAGGTCAACAATGAGGACCTCGACTATCGTCGTTGGCAGGCGTACATCGGCGTGCGCTGGTTCATGTGACGACGCTCGAGCGTGAAATGACGAAGTTCGGCGATGTCCGCCCCGATACTCGGCGGAAGTTCTTGAAGGCGAGCGTCTGCCTGCTGCTTACCGGCTGCAGCGGCTCGAACGACAACCAGCGTCTCAACCTGCCCGCGCCCATCGAAAAGTCGACGGTGGGCCCCGGCGACGTGTTCACGATGGACGTGGTCGGGGAGCGCGACCTGCCACGAGAGTACCAGGTGGCCTCCGACGGCACGGTCGATCTGCCATACCTGCACACGGTTCCCGTGGCGGGTCTGGAGCCTCAGGAGATCGCCAGGTTGATTCGCGCGCAGCTGATCGCAAAGCAGGTGCTCAGCGATCCGAGCGTGGTGATTCAGGTCAAAGAGTACAACAGCCGCCGCATCACCATCATGGGGCAGGTGGCCAAGCCCGGAACGTTTCCGTATACCCCAGGGCTTACTCTCATCCAGGCCTTGTCCCAGGCCGGTGGTTTGACGGGTCTGGCCAATCTGGACAGGGTGAATTTGACGCGCCACGTCGGCAAAGGATCACGCACCGTGGTGCTATCGATCGGTGTGATCATGGAGGGTCGCGCGGCGGACGTACCGCTGCAGTCGGGCGACCGCATCTTCGTGCACGAACGGTTGTTCTGAGTCAGGGCTGGCCGGGCGCGTAGCCAGCGAACAGCAGCGTTCGAAAGGCGGGGACACCGATACCCGAAACGGCGCCGCTTGGGCTGTCGGACAAGGGCAGGCCACCTCCGCCAGCTAGGCCGACAAAGAAGCTTTTCCACGCCGCGGGGGTCCAGCGCGCCGTGGCGAGCCATTCTGCGGGCAGGTAGCGGAAGCTGCCGGCAACTAGGCTCGGTGCCAGGTATCCCTCCAGGGTAAGGCCCAAGCGCGGATGCGGAAGCTCGTAGCCGAGCCCCAGCGCCAGCGTGCCCTGGCTGCCGACGCGCGCGCCGTAGAAATCGACGGGACGGCGCAGCCTCGCGCCCAGCTCGAGCCCGGCACGGAAGCCTCCGTGACGAGCGCTGAGCGCCAAGCTGGGGCTGCCCACGGCGCTGGTCTCGCCCGAGAGCGCACCGCCATTGCCGAGCGGAAGCTTGGCCTCGAAGCGCAGCTTGGCGCCGAAACTCGCAGAGTGGGTGTCGAAGGCGTAGCCGAAGCCGAGCCGCGGGTCGTGCACGCTCTGCGCCGGTACCTCTTCGGCGCTCTGGTCGGTGACGCCCTTGATACCCGAACCGCGCTGGTATAGCCCGACCGGCGTCACCATCGTGAGCTCCAAGCGCTGCCCCAGCCCGAGTCTCAGCCCGAGCGCCGCGTCCATCGCGTACGCGAGCAGGTTCACGTCGCGCCCGTTTTGGCTCGGGGCTGGCACGTTCAGGGCAGCCGGGCGCCAACGCAGCAGGAGCGACAGGCTCGCCGCGAGCTGGGCGGCGGGCAGCGCGCTCGTGTCCGAGACCAGCGAGAATTGCCTGCTTGCGGGCGGCAGCCACATCGGCTCGGCGTCCACGCACGGCGGCTGCGAACAGGTGGCGTACGCCGCCGGGGTAGCGAGCGTCGCGCCCGCGCAAACGGCAACCATCCACAAGAGCGCGACGTGACGCACGCGCTGGAACCTAGCAGAGTACCTTCTACGTGTTGATCGATGCTTCTCGCCCCCTCGTGCTCGGCTCCGGCTCACCCCGGCGTCGTGAGATTATCTCGGCCCTGGGGCTGCCCTTCGAGGTGCTGGCCGCCGACATCGACGAGGAGCACCGTGCCGGCGAAACGCCGCTGGCCTATCTCGAGCGGATCGCGGCCGAGAAGCTCGCGGCAGTGCGCACACGGGTGGGGGACCGGCCTTTTGGTGCGATCCTGGTGGCCGACACGACCGTCGTCATCGATGGCGACGTTCTTGGCAAGCCTGTCGATGTCGAGGATGCCGCGCGGCTGTTTGGGCGCATCGCTGGGCGCGTCCATTCGGTCTACACGCGCTACGCGATCGGGCTCCCGGGGAAGGGAGGCGCCAGCTGCGCCCACACCGTCGAGACTCAGGTGCACATCCGCGCCGTCGACGCCGACGAGATTCGCGCATACGCGGCCACCGGCGAGGGCCTCGACAAAGCGGGCGCCTACGCTGCTCAGGGCATCGGCTCGTTCTTCATCGAGCGTGTCGTCGGTTCCTACTCGAACGTGGTCGGGCTACCGGCGTGCGAGGTGCTCGCCGACTTGCGCGCGCTGGGCCTGGTCGGCGAGCTGGCGTTTCAGACAGTGAAGGCGCGCGTGTGAGCGGAGCCGATGCCGCGCGTCGGGCGGCGCGTCGGCAAGCCGCTTGGCTGTTTGCCCTGGCTCTCGCGCTGCGCCTGGCGATGGCCGCCTTCGCTGCTTCTCGCTTCCCGCCGGCGGACGACGGCATCTTTTATCACGCGGTCGCGCTGCGCATTTCGCAAGGGCTCGGTTACACCTGGGCCTGGCCCGACGGTGCCGTCACTTTCGCGGCGCACTACCCCGTTGGCTACCCAGCGTTACTCGGTGCGGTCTACGCGCTGCTCGGTGCGAGCGCGAGCAGCGCCATGCTGCTTCAGGCCCTGCTCGGCGCGCTGTTGGTGCTGGCCGTGCATGCCTGCGCCTTGAATTTCACGACGCCGGGCCGCGCACGGCTCGCGGCGCTCGCCATGGCGCTTCATCCGACGTTCGTGCTCTACACGGCCGCGCTCATGACCGAAGCCGTGGCGGCGGCGGTGCTACTGCTATTGGTTACCGTGGCGCTCTGGGCGCGTGGGCGCAGCGCGGGCTGGCGGGTCCTGCTCGGGGCACTGGGTGCGGGCTTGTTGCTGATTCGCCCGCAGCTGCTGCCCTGGTTGCCCCTGGTCGGTGCAGTGGCGGTGCAAGGGCCCGGCGAGGCGAGCTCGCTTCGTTCATGGCTCCGCTGGTCGCGCGGCGGCGCCGAGGTGCTGCTGCTCTCGGTGCTGCTGTGCTTGCCATGGACACTGCGCAACTGCTCCAAAATGGACGGCTGCGTCTTCGTGAGCGCCAACGGCGGTTGGAACCTGTTGATCGGCACACTGCCCGAGGGTGACGGGAGCTTCGCCCCGATCGCGGGCCCGACCGTACCGATCGAGTGTCGCAACGTCTTCGGCGAGGCCGGCAAAGATCGCTGCTTTGGCCACGCGGGCATGCGACGCATCGAGGCCGATCCCGCCGCCTGGCTGAGGCTCGCTCCGCGCAAGCTCGGCCAGCTCTTCAACCACGGGGCGGTCGCCAGCTCGTACCTCGCCACCTCCAACTCGACGCTCGTGACTGATTCGACCCGTCATCGCATTGCGACGCTGGAGACGCTCTATGGGCGTCTGCTCTTGCTCGGGGCGTGTTGGGGGCTTTTCAGGGCCGCTAGCCGGCGGGCAGGGCAGGGACTTGCGCTGGCTGCGGCAGCGTTCGCGCTCAGTCCGTGGGGTTACATGGCCGAGCTCTGCGTGCTTGCCGGTCTGCTGGTAGAACGCCCGGATCCGGGCCGCCGGCCGCTTCCGTTTCTTGCTGCCGGGTTGCTCGGGCTGTGTGTGCTTACGCACATCGTCTTCTTCGGCGCGCCTCGCTACGCCCTGCCCTGGCTGCCCTGGTTGTCCTTATTGATGATCCTGCCCGCGGGCCATCGGCCCGGCGGCGTCACGAAACTGCGTACCGAGTCTTTTGACAGCGGCATCCCGAGCGGACGATAATTTCGGCTCCGCTAAGGAGCCTCCGGATGCCGCTGATCGAAACCGAAGAAGCCGCACGTCGCCTTGCCCGTGCCATTGCCAGCGACCTCTCTCTCTACAACGAGGAGAAGATCATCCGGGGCATCGAGCAGGACTCGCTGTTCGACGAGCTCGCTGAAGAAATCGAAGAGGGACGCGCGCTGTACAAGAGCCGCGTGTCGCCCGACCTTTACCACCGCAACTTTTACGATCGCGCGCTGGTAGACATCTTGGTCAAGTCCAAGGGCCACATCAAAAGTCGACTCTGGTAACGCCGCCGCTGAAACAGCTGTTCGAGGTCGCAGCACACGAGCCCGCCGAGCGGGTAGACAAGCTGCTCGCGCGGCTGTTGCCGGACGTGTCGCGCGCTACGGTGCAGCGCTGGATTGGCGAAGGGCGCGTCAAAATCGACGGCAAGATTTGTCGCCCCAAACAACTCGTGCGCGGTGGTGCGCGGCTCGAGGTCGAGCCCAGCGAGCCACCGCCGTCCACGGCCGTACCGGACGCCAGCGTCGCGTTTCAGGTGCTCTTCGAAGATCCGCACCTGATCGTGGTCGACAAACCTGCCGGTGTCGTCGTGCACCCCGCGCGGGGGCATGCTTCGGGCACGCTGGTGAACGGCCTCTTGGCGCGCGGCGGCTTCGAGCGGGCTGGTGCGGACGCGCGCGACCCGAACGCCGCGGTACGCCCCGGCGTGGTGCACCGCATCGACAAGGACACCAGCGGCATCTTGGTGGTGGCCAAAGACGAGCCGACGCGCGAAGGCCTGAAGAAGCAGCTGTCGGAGCACACCATGGAGCGGCTCTATCGGGCCATCACGCTAGGCGTGCCGCCGAGCGCGGTCATCGAGACGCTCTACGACCGACACCCGCGCTCGCGCTTGCGCTTCACGTCCAACACCACGCGCGGCAAGCGAGCGGTCACGCACGTGCGGGTCGTCGAGGTGCTGGCGGGCGGGCGGGCGGCGTTCGTCGAGTGTCGGCTCGAGACCGGGCGCACGCATCAGATCCGTGTTCATCTTTCGGAACAAGCCAAGACGCCGCTGCTCGCCGATTGGCTCTACGGTAAGAAACCGGGCAGCCCCGAGCTGCTGGCCGTTGCCGAGGCTCTCGGGCGGCAAGCGTTGCACGCCGCTGTGCTCGGCTTCGTGCACCCGCTGACGCAGCAAAAGTTGCGTTTCGAGTCGCCGCTGCCGGCCGATTTGCAGACGGCGCTCATCGCCCTGCGCGCGCTCACAACTTGACGGCGTCGCCGAAGCGCTTGCTGAGCGCGCTCTTGCCGGCGTCGCTCAAGTCGTTGGCGAACATCTCGAGCTTGCTCAGCCCCTTCAAATGAGGGGAGGCGGCCAGCGCCTTGGCGCCAGCGTCGCCGATGCTGTTGGCGCTCAGGTCCAGCGTGCTCAGGCTCGAGAGCTTGGCGGAGCCGGCGAGCGCCTTCGCGCCGTCGTCGCCCAGTGAGTTGCCCGAGAGCGCCAGCACTTTGAGCTTGAGGCTGGTTTTGGCCAGCGCCTTGGCGCCGTCCGCGCCGATCTCGCTGCCCAGCAAGAACAGCGCGTTCAGCTTGCCGAGCGAGCCGCTGCTCAGGGCCTTGACTCCGTCGGCCCCGATGGGATTCATGCTCAGGTCGAGTGACGCGAGGTTGGGGTAGCCGTGACTTTGGGCCAGTGAAACGGCGCCTTGCGCGGTGATGCCGTTGCCGCTCAGGTTCAGTGTCGTCAGGTGCTCGAGCTTGCCGGCTCCGAGCGCTTTGGCGCCGTCGTCGCCGATCTCGTTGCCACCCAGATCCAGCACTGCCAGTTTTCCGAGGTGCGTGGAGCCGAGCAGCCCGCGCGCCCCTTCTGGCCCCAGATCGTTGTCGCTGACGTCCAGCTTCTCGAGGCCCTCCAGAGTTGTGGCGCCGCCTAGCAGCTTGCCGAGCTCCAGCCCCCAACCCTTGGCCGCCAGATCCAGCTCCTTGCCGGCCGATGCCTCGAGCTTTCGGCGAAGTGCGTCGAGCGAGTCGAGTTCGCCGTCTCCACGCGGCTTTTTGCCGGCGGCGGGCTCACCTTGGTTACCACTCGAAACCGCCGTTTCCGCACCGGGAGCACCACCCGCACTGCCGCCGCACGCAACACCGAGCTGAGCGACGAGTGTGACGACGGCTAGCGAGAACGGGACCTTGGCGCCGGACATGTGCGGGATAATCTCGCCAAGCTAGCCGATTCTCACGCCGGCTGCATCCGAAGTCGGGGCCTCCGCCAGGGCGCTCTTGAAGCGCAGTCGCAGCGCGAACAACGCCGCGAAGCCCACGACGACTGCCCACCACAGCGTGCACAACCTAACCAAAATCATGGCCGCCGTGGCCGGCCCTTGCTCGAGGTGACCCCAACCCACCAGGCCTGCGCGCAGCAGGCTTTCTACGATACCGAGACCACCGGGAAGGGGGACCAGCGCCCCCGCCAACGTGGCGCTCGCGTAGACGATGGCCGACAGCGGTAGCCCGACAGTCTGCTCGAAGCCGCGCAGCAACACGTACAGCGCGGTGCCTTCGGCGCCCCACGCACACACCGAAAGCAATGCCGGCACCACCAGCACGCGCGGTCGCGCCAGGAGCCGCAAGCTGTCGAGCGCCTGGCGCAGCTTGGGGACGGCGGCCGCGAGCTTGCCGCTTCCGCGCTCGAGGCGATCGCACAGCCAGCGTGCCGGCGCTTGCCACAGGATGAATACGAGGCCGATGCTGACTGCCGCGACGCCCGCAACCGCCCAGGGCAATCCCTTGGGAAACGTAGCGCCACCGGCGACGATGAGCAGCACGATGCCAATCACGTCGGTCAGACGATCCGCGATGACGATGGATGCCGTGCGCTCCATCGCGATGCCGTGGGTCTTGGCGAGCACTGCGCTCTTGAACACTTCACCCACTTTGCCGGGCGTGATGGTGAGCACGAAGCCGGTGAGAAACACCAACAAGCTGTCGAGCCAGGGAATGTTGCGAATCTGGAGCTCTGCCAGGTAGTACTGCCATTTCAGGAAACGCAGCAGGTAGTTGAGGCAAGCGAGGCTGAGCGCGAAGACGAGCGCGGAGGCGTGGAACCTGGCGAGGCTCGAGCCGATTTGCTGCACCCCCGTGTACACCGCAAACAGGCCATAGAGCAGGACACCCACGAAGGTGACGAGCAGCACGCGCCGCACCAAATTGTTCATTTCAGTCTCCGTCGCCAGGCGCGCCTGAGGCTGAGCGCAGCGAGCAGCACCAGCGCCAGCGTAACGAGCACCACGACCCACACCGGAGCGCCCACCGGCCCGCGTGCTGGGCCAGGGGGCGGCCGCTCCAGCAGGGTCGTCGGCGCGGCAGGTGAGGGGGCGATCGAGGCCAAGGCTGCGGACGGCTGATAGCCTCGCTCCTTCCGCCCCGCAACTGGCGCATGGTGCTAAGCTGCGCGCCCTTCACCGTGACTTCCGATCCAGCAAAATCCCAGGACGCGGCGCTCTTGGCTCAAACGTTCGAGGCCTGTGCGCGCCTGAGAGAAGAGGTGAGCCATGTCATCGTGGGGCAGACGGCCGTCGTCGATCACCTGATTGTGGCGCTGCTCACCCAGGGCCACGCCTTGCTGGTCGGCGTGCCCGGCCTCGCAAAGACGCTGCTGGTCTCGAGTCTTTCGCGGGTGCTGGACTTGAGCTTTGGCCGCGTCCAGTTCACGCCCGATTTGCTCCCCGCCGACATCACCGGCACGGACGTGCTGACCGAGCACGATGGTCGGCGCGAGCTCAGCTTCTTGCCGGGGCCCATCTTCAAGAATCTGGTGCTGGCCGACGAGATCAACCGCACGCCCCCGAAGACGCAAGCCGCGCTCCTACAAGCCATGCAAGAGCGAGCGGTCACGGTGGGTGGCAACACGCACCCGCTGCCGTTGCCCTTTCAGGTGTTCGCCACCAGAAACCCAATCGAGCAAGAGGGCACGTACGCGTTGCCCGAGGCCCAGCTCGATCGCTTCATGCTCGAGGTGCACGTCGAGTACCCGAGCGAGGACGAAGAACGCAAGATCGCGCGCCGCACCACCTCTGGCCAGAGCCCGGAGGTGAAGCGCGTGCTCACCGCGGACGAGCTGCGCATGCTGCAGACCTTCATTCCGCGCATGCCGGTTACAGACGCCGCAGTCGAAACGGCCGTACGCCTGGCCCGCGCCACCCGGCCCGGCGAGTCCGCGACTGCCGACGTGAAGAGCTACGTGCGCTTCGGCTCCGGCCCGCGCGGCAGCCAGGCCCTGGTGCTGGCGGCCAAGGCTCATGCTGCCATGCGCGGCGAGGCCGCGGCAGACGTGGACGACGTGCGCGCGATCGCGCTGCCGGCGCTGCGGCACCGGCTCGTGCTGTCGTACCGGGCCGAGGTGGACGGCGTGAAGGACGCCGACGTGCTGGCCAATATCCTGCGCCAAGTCAGCAGCTGAGCCTCCGGGCTTGCCCGAGGCGGGGGCTTTTGGCAGTGTGCGCCGGCGCGGAATAGGCTTGTGGCCCCCGGCGTTTCGACCCCCGTGAAGCTCGTGTCCCCCTTAATGAAGTCCAGCCTCTGCCTCGCCGCCTGCTTCAGCGCGCTCGCGCTCGGCGGTTGCTCTCACGAATTCATCCCCAACACCCAGGTAGAAGACTCGGACTTCAACCGTGAGGTCATCGCTTACTGCGAGGACTACCGGCACGCCGTCGAGCGCCGCAACACCGAGCTGCTGCTGAAGATGGCCGACCCCAAGTATTACGAGGATGGCGCCACGGTCGACACGAGCGACGATCTGGATCTCGAGGGCCTGAAGAAGTACCTCAACGAGCGCTTCAACAAGACGACGCAGATCCGCTACGAAATCTTTTATCGCGACGTCAGCATCGGTCGCAACAACCAGATCTTCGTCGACTACACTTACAGCGCCTCGTACAAGGTACCGTCACCGACGGGCGAGGAAGTATGGCGTCGCCGCGTTGCCGACAATCGGCTGGAGCTCACACGCGACGCCGGTGAGGGCAACAAGTTCCACATCCTCTCCGGAATGTGAGCGCAGGGCCCGCGCTCAGCGCGTGAGGATGCTGCAGCTCACGCCGTCCAGGCGTCGCTGCACCTGACCGTCGCTCGTCATGACCTCCCACACCGGTCGGCCCTGCTTGTCGCTCCAGCCGTAGCGCATACCAAGCCCCGCGCTCGCGTCGGCGCCCGCTCGCTGGGCTGCCGCCCAAGCATCCTCGAACAAACAATTGGGCTCGGGCGCGATTTTGCCCTTTCCACCGCGATCCTCGTTGCTCGTGAGGGCGTCACCGTTCGAGCGTAAAACGAGGCGTTGGACACCGGCGTCAGCTCCACCCGCCACGCTCGAGCCGGCGGGCTTGGCGTAGACGAGCTCGACCGAGCCGCCCGTCTCCACGCCGTGCGCGTCGAGTGGTTTGGCGCTGAGACTGACCAGGACTGCGTCGCGATGCCAGGCGCTGGCCTGCCGGCGCGCGTCGGCTAAAAGGCGGCTTGGCTCGAGCCGGGCCGGCGCCGCGCTCACGGCGGGTGCGGCAGTCGCTACCGGAGCGGGGTGAGCGTTGGCCTCGGTGTCACCACGCCGCAGCCAAACCATGACGCCCACGCCCAAGAGCCCGAGCACCACGGCGCCGCCGAGCGTAAGCACGAGCGCCATCGTGCGTCCGGACTCATCCACGGCGGGCGTCGGTCGAGGTTGCGGGGGTCCGGTGCGCGGCGCCGGCGTGGACGGCAACCAAAAGCCGCAGCTCTGACAGCGCGCGCCGGACGCACGCACGTCAGCCCCACACTGTGGACATGTCTGAGCCATTGCGAGCGGCGCGACCATAGACTTCCCTCGCGGGTCCCAATCAGGACCACGAAGAGCTCATGGTAGCCGAAAGTCTTCCGCGATTTCAGCGATCTCGAAGCCGGGCTCGTCGGCTTTGGGCCTGAGGCGAAACGCCAACTGGTCCCCAAAAAGCCGCGTTTTCCCCGTCCAGGACAGGGTCGGCCGCGCCACCACCACCACCTCGTTCGGCGTTTGAGGGACCGGCACCCCGTCGCGCTTGGCTCGCTCGGCCGCGGCAAACGTGTAGGTGCGGAGGGTCTGCGGCGGAGCCACGAGGCGTCCGGCGAGCGTGCCGTAATCGAGCTGGGCAAATCGCGTACGCCACACGGCTTGTGCCGATTGGCGGCTGCCTTCCGACAGCACCCACGCCTGGGTCGCGAACATCTGAAACAGCTCGTGCGTCGACTCTCCCAGCACGGCCATGAAAAAGCGGCTCACGAGGTCGCGCGCTGCGTCGGAGTCGAGCGGTGAGGAGAGCCTGCGTGGCTCGGCGCCGTTGACGAGCGTCGGCGTCGGGCCCTCCGTGGGCGTGAGCTCGTCCGCCGTCACCACGGGCTCGGCAGCGAACGTGGGCGGGCGTCGTGGCGCGTCTGGAAAACGCTCCGACGTCGCAAAGTTGGGACCACGCTCGGCGCCGCAGGCGAGCGCGAGCGCCGCCGCGCAGAGCCATGCTCTCACAGCGGCTCGATGCGTGGTTCGTCGCTGCGGCTGAGATGCACGATCGAACGCGCCGGCAGCGACTGAAAGCCGGCCGGCACGCCTTCGACATCGCACGCGACGAGCGAAAAGCAGGAGCTCTCGATGCTGGGAATGCGAGCCTTGCGCAAGCCCTCTTCACCCAGCAGCTCTTCCATCTCGTAGCGGCCCTTCCAGCGGCGAAACACGACGGAGCCGGTGCGATTGACGGCGATCAGCTGCTCACCGTTGGTGACCAGGATGTCGCCGGTGTTCTCTGCGTGGCCTTCTTCGGCTGACAGGCGATCGACGAGCGCGATGGAGGCACGCAGCGCTGCGGCTACGTGGTCGCCCTGCACGTGCGCGTCGTCCAGATGGCCAGCGTCGTGCAAGAACGACAGGAACAGGTAGAAGAAGCACTCGCTGTCCGTCTCGCCGCGCACGTTGCGCCGCAAGAACTCCGGCTGCGATTCCAGCAGCCGCGAACGCAGACGCTCGAAGCCGACGATGGTGCCCGTCTGCGCGAACAGCCAGGCGCGATAGCGAAAAGGATGCGTGTTCTCGGTCCGCAGCGCACCAACGCTGGCGCGTCGCACGTGGCCGAGCATCACGTCCGTGCGGATGTCTTCGGCGGCCTCGACCAGATCGATCTCGGCGCGGTCGTCGATGGGGCGGCGGCGCAAGAGCACCTCGCCTGACTGGTAGAAGCCGAGGCCCCAGCCGAGCGGCTCGCCTTCGGGCCGGCGTGCCTTGAGCAGCGACCGATTCGCCTCCAGCACCCGCGCTCCCAGGTCAGCGCGGTTCCCGATAAAGCCGAACATGCGTGCCATGGTCTTGGGGTTGGTGCCGGAGGGTGAGAGCCGGCGCCAAGAAGAAGCATACCGCTCCACCGGCATGTCCGCACGCTCTCCTTTGGTGCTTCCTCCCACTGTCATCAGAAACAATCGAAAAGCGGAAGAACGCGTATTTGGCCGCGCAGCCAACCAGCCATTACCATCGTGAGACGAGATGGACCGCTTAGCGTTCACGGAAGCACTGCTGAGAGTGATGGAGGCGAAGGAGCACTGGGCCTGGCCTCACTTTACCGAAGGTAGGGTCGCGCGCGACTTGCTCCACATCCACCTCGAGCAGGAGTACGCCACCTACGTGCGTGACTTTCCGGTGCTAGTGGCGCGGGCATACATCAGCTGCCCGATCGCCGAAGTGCGGCGAGACTTGATCGAAAACGTGTTCGAAGAAGAAACCGGCCGGCTGGGGGCAGGGCGGCCTCACCCGGAGCTGTTCCTGGAATACCCGCGCGGCCTCGGGATGGACCTGTCGCGCTTCGAGCGGGTCGAGCTACTTCCGGCGGCCAGCACGTATCGAGCGTACTTGGATCGCTGCACGTTGCACGACGGTTGGGACGTGGCTGCCGCGGTCACGACGCTGTTCCTGGAAGGCACCAAGTACGACCGCGGCGAGCTCTCGCCCGACGCCCCGCGCCGGCCCGAAACGCCCCTCAGCGAGCACCCGCTGGTAAAGCACTATGGGTTGCCTCTCGAGGCGCTGGCCCTGACCCGGGCCCACCGCAGCGTGGAAGGTGGTCACCGAGCGGCCGCCTGGCGCAGCCTGCTCGACCACGTGAAGGAGCCGGACCGTCAGGAAGCCGTGGTGGGGGCTATGCGCGGCATGCTCGATCGCTGGCTGAGTTACCGTGATGATGTAGCGGCCGCGTGCGGAATTGTACGAGGCGGCGAGCGCGGCTAAAGTCCGCCGCTTGATGTCGAAGTCTTCGCTCCCGCTCGTGCTCGGCCTATGCCTGTTCGGTTGTGGCGCAGTGTATCCCCAGCTCGGAACGCCGGTGCGGACGCCACCCGCCCACATCACGCTCGCGCCGCCACCGCCTGAAGACCTGCTGTTTTTGAAGTTCGGCGGGGCCGTGATCCCGAGCAAGACGCGCGACGGACGCAGCTGGGACTCCGTGGGCGGCTCGCTGCCGGACGCATTCGCGAAGTTGTTCGTCGATGGGCAAGTGATCTTGGAGACGCCCGTGCAGAGCAACTCGCTCACGCCGACCTGGCCCGACCAACGCAAGGCCAATTACCACGTGCGCTCTGGCGCTTCGGTTAAGGTCGAGCTCTGGGACAGTAACCCCATCAATAACCACCCGATCTGCGTGGCCGATGTGCCCGACCTCCACAGCGAGGTTTCGATGGATACGCCGTACAAGGTCAGCTGCAGCAGCGGAGCCGAGCTGAGCCTCGTGATCCAGCCGGCGCACGGCCGTCTTGGCCTCGGCCTGTATTACGAGCTGCGCCGCGAGGACGTGTTCGTCACGCGCGTGCTGCGCGAATCGCCTGCGGCCCGTGCGGGGCTGGCGTTCGGAGATCAACTGCTCAAGATTCAAGGCAAGGACGTGAAGACGATGGCCGACGGCGAAGCGCAAAGCTTGATCAACGCCAACGCCGCCACCGGCGTGCAGCTGAAGGTGCGCAAGCGCGACAAGAGCGAGAGCGAAATCACCCTCAAAGAGGGCGCCATTTATCCGATGGTCGATGAGGACGTGCCGATCGATGGCTGATGCGCCCATGGGCCCACTGCGCGACTTGCCGCGCGACACCCTGCGAGTGAAGGGGCCCGATCGCAAGACCTGGCTCGATGGCTTGCTCACGTGTGCGGTCACCGCGGTAGCGCCGGGCAGCGCCGGCTACGGCCTGCTGCTCACCAAGCAAGGCAAGATCGTGAGCGACGCGTACCTGCTCGACAACGGCCAGGAGCTGTTCGTGGGGGTTGCGCCTGGGCGTGGCGCCGAGGTACGCGAGCTGCTCGACCGCTACCTGGTGATGGAAGACGCGGAGCTCGAGCAACCGGCGGAGGCGCTGTCGTGGCGCATCGGCGACCAGGCTGCAGCGGGCGCGCTCACCTCGGGGGCGCTCGCGCTGGGCGGCTGGCAAACCGAGTTGGCGCTTGCGTCGGGTGCCTCCGGCGGTTTGGCCAACGCTGCGGCGCTGCTGGCCGAGCACGGGCTGGGCGTTTACGGGGTCGATTTTGGCGAGCGCGACAACCCGCACGAGGCTTCGCTCGATCGCATCGCGGTGTGCTGGACCAAGGGCTGTTACCTCGGGCAGGAGGTCGTGTGCATGCAAGACATGCGCGGCAAGGTGAAGCGCCGCTTGGTCGCGCTCGATGCCGACGCCGCGCTGCTCGGGGCGCTGCAGAGCGCGCCACAGCCCGTGCAGGTGTTGGGGACCGATGGCGGCGCCGTTGGCCAGGTGTCCAGCGTGCACGAGCACGCGGGCGGCGTGCGGATTCTGGCCAGCATTTCGACGCCGGCTCTCGAGTCGCAAGCGGCGCTGTCGCTGCTCGGCAGGCCGGTGCGGGTTGCCGTCGGTTCTGCCTCTAACTTGAGCTAGGCTGGGGCTTGCCCCATGGATAAGCCTGCCAGCCGCATCACCGAAAATGGTCTGCGCGTCGCCGACGACGCTCTGAGTCTGATCGCGCGGACTCCGCTCGTGCGCCTCGGGCGCATCAGCCCCCAAGGCGGCGCCACCATCTGGGCCAAGGTCGAGTACATGAACCCGGCCGGCAGCGTGAAAGATCGCCCGGCCCTCTCGATGATTCTGGCGGCCGAGAAGAGCGGCGCCCTCAAAGCCGGCTCGGTGATCGTCGAAGCCACCAGCGGCAACACCGGCATCAGCCTGGCGATGATCGCGGCCGTGCGCGGCTACCGCTGCGTGCTGGTCATGCCGGAAGACATGAGCCTCGAGCGCCGCTACATCTTGCGCGCGTACGGCGCCGAGATCGTGCTCACCCCCGCCACCGAGGGTATGGCGGGCGCCGTGAACCGAGCGCGCCGCGTGCTGGAAGACACGCCGTCGTCGTTCATGCCGAGCCAGTTCACCAACGCGGCCAATCCCGAGAGCCACGAGCACGGCACCGCGCTCGAAATCCTCGAACAGGTGGGCGGCAGCCTGGCTGGCTTCGTGGCTGGTGTCGGCACCGGTGGCACGATTACCGGCGTGTCGCGCACCTTGCGCAAGAAGCTGGGCAGCAAGGTCAAGGTGTTCGCGGTCGAACCGTCGGGTAGCGCCGTGCTCTCGGGCAAACCGCCGGGCATGCACGGCATTCAGGGCCTCGGCGCTGGCTTCGTGCCCGAGATTTTGGATCGCTCGCTGATCGACAAAGTGGTCGAGGTGAGCGACGTCGCGGCGGAGCGCATGGCGCGCCGCCTCGCACGCGAAGAAGGCTTGCTGGTTGGTCCCTCCTCGGGTGCCAACGTTCACGCCGCGGTAGAAGCCGCGAACGAGCTGGGTAGCGGGAACGTCGTCACCATCTTGTGTGACTCCGGCGAGCGCTACCTGTTCTGAATCACTGGCACGTGGCGCCGCACGCCGAGGGCGGGACCAGCTTCTTGAGCTGATCGCAACTCATGGCCTTGTACTGGTCGAGGCACTCTTGAGCCTTGGCCTGGTTGTAGGTCTCACCGGCGCCGCACTCGACCATCGCGGCGCTGCACCGGTTTTGCTCGTACTTCGTGCGGCAGTCCGCTTCGTTCAGACCCCAGAGCACCGGCGTCGAGCTCGGACTGTCGACGCACCCGCCCCAGATCTTGGAGCAGATCGTCGCCACCTCGCTCTGGCAAGCAGCCTCGGGGGTGACGGTCTCGTTGCCGTCGTCGTCGCTGCCGCACGCGACGCTGCCCAACGCTCCGAACACCAACAAACCCGCAAGAAATTGCTTCATGGCGCCTCCAAAGGTGAAGGCCCGACTATAGGAGCGCGGCGGCGTCGCGGACAAGCCGCCGAGAAATTCAGTGCCCCTTGAAAACCGGGCTGCGTCGCTCGAGAAAAGCGCGCACACCTTCTTTAGCGTCCGCGCTTTCGAGCAGCGCTAGCTGGCCTTCGCGCTCACGCAAGAGCGCGGCTTCGAGCGCGGCGGCGTTCTCGTGTACGGCTTGCTTGATGCGAGCGAGCGAGAGCGGGGGACCTGACGCGAGCGTCGTCGCCAGCGCCAGCGCCGCCTTTTCGGTGTCTGCGTCGGCGGTCATGCTCGAGGCCAACCCGAGCGATACGGCTTGCGCCGCGTCGATGCGCGAGCCGAGCATGAGCATCTCGAGCGCCCGCGCCGGCCCAAGCAAGCGCGTGAGAAAGTAGCTGCCGCCGCCGTCCGGCATCAAGCCGATGGCCACGAACTTCTCCTGCAAATAGCCCGACTCGGAGATCACCCGAAAGTCACAGGCCAAGGCCATGTCGGCGCCGAAGCCCACGGCCGGCCCGGTAATGGCGGCGACGACCGGCTTGCTGAGCCGAACGATGGTGAGGCTCAGCGCCTGAAAGCGCTCCAGCACCTGCTGCACGGCCTCCCCGCCCGCCTCCAGCTCCTTGGCGATGACCCGTACGTCCGCGCCCGAGCAAAACGCCCCCGGGACCCCCGAAAGCACGACGGTGCGGACCGCCTGGGTGGTTCCGGCGGCGTCGAAGGCCTCACGCAGCGCGTCGACCACGTCTGGGGTGAGCGCGTTCTTGGCGGCGGGGCGCTGCAGGCGGATCAGGCGTACGGCGCCGTGATCTTGGACCAGGATCTCGGGGCTGGCTTCAGTCATCGAGCCCAGCATGCCCGACCCTTCCCGGGCGTGCTAGAGCGCCGCGCATGGCCGAAACCTTCGAAGTCCCCGCCCGGCGCGCGCTCGATGAGCAAGACGGCCAGACCTACCCGCGCCTTGTGGCAATCATGCAGCGGCTGCTCGCTCCGGGCGGTTGCCCTTGGGATCGCGAGCAGACGTACGCCTCGCTCCGTAAATACGTGCTCGAGGAGGCGTGCGAGGTGATCGACGCCATCGACTCCGGTCGCCCCGAAGCGCTGGCGGACGAGCTGGGCGACCTGCTGCTCCAGGTCGTGTTCTTGGGCGAGCTGGCGCGTCGAGACGGCAAGTTCGGACCCGACGACGTGGTGCGAGCCATCGTCGAGAAGCTGGTGCGCCGGCACCCGCACGTTTTCGGGGAAGTGCAGGTCAGCGGCAGCGAAGAAGTCTTGAGCAACTGGGACAAGATCAAGACAGAGGAGTATGGCGACCGCGGCGTCCTGGCCGGTTTACCCCATTCGTTTCCGGCGCTCGCGCGCGCGCAGCGCATGAGCGAAAAGGTGAGCAAGGTGGGCTTCGACTGGCCCGACGCGCGCGGCTCCCGCGACAAGGTGAGCGAGGAGCTGGGCGAGCTGGACGAAGCGGTGGCGGGCGGCGATCCCGAGCGCATCGAGTCGGAGCTCGGGGACGTATTGTTCGCGCTGGTCAACTTCGCGCGGCATCAAGGCGTGAACGCGGAGCTGGCGTTGCGCAAGACGGCCGATCGCTTTTCCGGCCGATTCGCCCACGTAGAGGCGCGCGTCAAAGAACACCACGGCGGCTTTCCGCGCGATAAAGACGGCAAGCCGACGCGCGGTCTGGCGCTCGAAACGCTGGATGGCTACTGGAACGAAGCCAAGGAGCGCGGGCTGTGACGACCGCCATCGATCCCGTCGGGCGCTTTCCCGAGGAATGGCGCGACGCCATGGGCGAGCTAGGTGAAAAACCGTTCCGTGCCGAGCAGATCTTCCGCTGGATCCACGAGCGCGGCGTGCTCGACCCCGACCAGATGTCGGACTTGTCGAAGGCGCTGCGCCAGCAGCTCAAAGACGCTGGTTTCGCACCGCCTGCCAAGGTGGCGCACGTGCACTCGGCTTCGGACGGGACGCGCAAGCTGGTGCTCGAGCTGGCACAGGGCGCGCGCGTCGAATGCGTGATCATCCCGATGACGGATCTGGTCGATGCGGATGCCAGCGCCGCACCGGAAGACGACGAGGACGACGCGGAGCCGGCCGCCGCAGAAAAGACGCGCGTCACCTTGTGCGTATCGACGCAATACGGTTGCGCCATGGGCTGCGTGTTTTGCGCCAGCGGTCAGGCGGGCTTGCAGCGCGCGCTCTCCGCGTCCGAGATCGTCGCCCAGGTGCTGATTTCGCGGCAATATCTGGGGCCCAACGAAGAGCTCAAGAACCTGGTCTTCATGGGCATGGGCGAGCCTTTGCACCACTACGACGAGACCGCGCGTGCCATTCGTCTGCTCACCCACCCGGTGGCGCGCGGCATGAGCCCGCGCCGCATCACCGTGAGCACGGTGGGCCTGGTGCCGGGCATCGCGCGCTTGGGCGCCGACTTTGCCGGCAAGGTGGGCCTGGCCGTGTCGCTTCACGCACCCAACGACGTGATCCGCGATCGCATCATGCCCATGAACCGCAAGTACCCCATCGTGGAGCTGATGCGTGCGCTGCGCGAATATCCGCTGCCACAGCGTCGCCGCATCACGATCGAGTACACCTTGATGGATGGCGTGAACGACGGTGAGAGCGAGGCGCGCGAGCTGGTGCAGCTCTTGCGTGGTCTGCGCGTGAAGGTGAACCTGATCCCGATGAATCCGATCAGCGCCTCGGAGCTCAAGGCGCCGAGCGGCGCGCGTGTCGCCGCATTTCAGCGCGTGCTCGCCGAAGGCGGCGTCTCCTGCTTCGTGCGCACGCGCCGGGGCGACGAAGTCTCGGCTGCTTGCGGCCAGCTCGCCATCGCTGACGATCTGGTCAAGAAAAAGCGCGAACGCGACGCCCTCGCCGCCAAAAAGAGCTAGCCCGTCGCGGGATTTGTCCCTGGACCATCCGCAAGCGGCCGGGGAGAATGAGGCACTGTCATGTTCAAACGCGTCCTGGTCGCGAACCGCGGTGAGATTGCCTGCCGCATCTTCCGAACGCTCGAGCGCCTCGGCATCGAGAGTGTGGCCGTGTTTTCGGACGCCGACGTGGCGGCTCCGCACGTGGCTGCGGCCGATCAAGCCTTTCGGCTCGGGCCTGCGCCGCTCGCGCAGAGCTACCTGAATCCGGACCTGGTACTCGGCGCGGCGCTGGAGAGCGGCGCGGAGGCGATTCATCCCGGCTACGGCTTGCTCAGCGAGAACGCCGCCTTCGCGGAGAAGGTGCGCGCAGCGGGGCTCATTTTCATCGGCCCGCCCGGCACGGCGCTCGCTGCGCTGGGAGACAAGTTGCGTGCGCGCGCCGTGGCGCGCTCCGTCGGGGTGGAGCCGCCGCCGGGCAGCGATGGCCCGGTTGCGCCCGGCGACGTGGAGCGGCTCAACGCCGAGGCGTCGCGCATCGGCTTTCCGATCCTGATCAAGGCCGCGGGTGGCGGCGGTGGCATCGGCATGCAGATTGTTCGCGACGCAGCCGATTTGCCGCGCGCAGCCCAGACCTGCTCCGATCGCGGCAAGGCCGCTTTTGCGGACGAGCGCGTGTACATGGAGCGGTACTTGGAAGGCCCGCGCCACATCGAGGTGCAGGTTTTGTGCGACTCGCACGGTCAGGCCGTCGCCCTCGGCGAGCGGGAGTGCAGCGTGCAGCGGCGCCACCAAAAGATCATCGAAGAATCGCCGTCGCCGGCCAGCTTCTTCGGCGGCGCAGCCGGTGCGGAGCGGCGCAAAAAGCTTCACGCCTCGGCGCTCGAGGTCGTCAAGGCCGTGGACTACCGCGGCGCAGGCACGGTCGAGTTCGTGTCGAGCGCGCAAGGCGAGCTCTACTTTCTGGAAGTGAACGCCCGGCTCCAGGTCGAGCACCCCGTTACCGAGGCGGTCACTGGTTTGGACTTGGTGGAGCAGCAGCTGCGGGTCGCCTGTGGCGAGCGGCTCTCGGCTGAAGTGATGGCGGCGGCGTCGTGTGGCCACGCGGTCGAGGCGCGCGTCTACGCCGAAGACCCCGGTCGCGGCTTCATGCCGCAGCCCGGTCGCATCGATTCGCTCAGCTGGCCGAGCGGGGAGGGCGTGCGCGTCGACGCCGGCGTGACGGCAGGGTTGGAAGTGACGCCCCACTACGATCCGATGCTGGCCAAGATCATCGCCTATGGCAGCGATCGACCCCAGGCGATCGCCCGGCTGGACGCGGCGCTGGCCGCGACCGAGCTCAAGCTGGTGGGGCCCAAGGGTGACCGGGTCACGAACCTGCAGTTTTTGCGGCAAGTCCTGGCGAGCGCGGAGTTCGCGGGAGGCGACTACGACACCGGCCTGGCGGAAAAGCTGGTCAAACGCGCATGACGCGCGACGCCGCTAGCTTGCTCGCCGAAGCCCGAGCCTGGCACGACGCCGATCCCGATCCGGCGACCCAGCGAGAGCTCGCGGCGCTGATCGCGAATCAAGATCTCGAGCAGCTCAGGGAGCGCTTGCATCCGCTCAGCTTCGGTACGGCAGGGCTGCGCGGAGCCGTGGCTGCGGGACCCGGGCGCATGAACTTGGCGGTCGTGCTCCGCGCAGCTCACGGCATTGCTCGTTACCTGGCCTCGCAGCCGCCGACAGAAGCACCGATCGTGATCGGCTTCGATGCGCGGCCGAGCAGTCGTGGCTTTGCAGAGGCCTCAGCTGGTGTCTTGCTTGCCGCCGGCTTTCGCGTCGTCGCGTTCAAGAGCCCTACGGCGACGCCGCTGTGCGCATTCTTGGGGCGAGAGTTGCAGGCGCCGATCACCATCGTCGTCACCGCGAGCCACAACCCACGCGGCGACAACGGTTACAAAGTCTACGGAGCCAATGCCGTGCAAATCATCGCGCCCGTCGACCGCGCGATCGCCGAGCACATTGCAGAAGCCCCCGCTGCCCGGCACATCCCAGCCGTTGCCGTCGATTTCGACGCGCCGCCGCCCGCAGGGCTAGAGCTACGCGACGGGACCGCGTTGAATGGCTATTTCGACGCCATTTCACGGGCGATCCCAGCGAACACGGCGGGGCGCGAGCTCGGCATCGTGCACAGCGCGCTGCACGGCGTGGGCACGTTGCCCATGCGCCGAGCGCTCGCCGAGGCCGGCTTCCAACGCGTTGCGGTGGTGTCGTCACAAGCCGAGCCGGACGGCAGCTTTCCCACGACGCCCTTTCCCAACCCCGAAGAGCCGGGCACGCTCGATCTCGCCTTGGCCGAGGCCGAGCGCCAAGGCGCAGCGTTGCTCTTGGTGAGCGACCCGGATGCCGATCGCCTGGCGGCAGCCGCTCGTCTGGAGGGTGCGCTGGAAGTGCTCGACGGCAATCAGGTGGGTGCGCTGCTCGCGGACTTCATGCTCACTCGCTGCACGGCGAGCCCACAGCCGCTCGTCTTGAGCAGCGTCGTGTCGTCGCCGCTCGTCGCCGCGATCGCGGCGCAGCACGGGGCGCGTCACGAGCGAACGCACACCGGCTTCAAGTGGCTGTGGAACGCCGCCCTCGCGCTCGAAGCGGGCGGAGCGGCAAAATTCTGCTTCGCCTACGAAGAAGCGCTCGGATACTCGGTGTTCTCGGCGGTGCGCGACAAAGACGGCATTGCCGCGGGGCGCGCGCTGGCGGAGCTCGCCGCTGAGCTTTCGGCGCGCGGTAGTAGCCTCTACGACCGCCTGTTCGAGCACTACGCGCAACATGGGCTCTGGGCCAGCGCCGCACGCAACGTGGCCCTGCGTGGACCCGAGGCGTCGTTACGTGTATCGCGCGTGCTCGACGCGCTCACGCGTCCGGGGCTACGTTTGGGCAGCGACATCGTCACCGGAGTCGTGGACTACCGCGATGGCAGCACGCGACCGGTCTGGCTCGGCGCCGCTGCGCTGCTCGAGCTGGAGCTCGAGAGTGGCGGGCGCGTGCTCGTACGGCCGAGCGGAACAGAGCCGAAGCTCAAGCTCTACGGGCACGTGCGGCGGAGCGTCACCCGTAGGAGTGATTTCAAGCGCGAGCTCGGCGAGGCGCGTCGTTTTGCCGCGGCACAGTTGTTGGCGCTCGAAGCCGCGCTCCAGCTCTGATCCAAATTTCCGCGGGATCTCGGGAATGCGGGCCGAACGCTCGGCCAGAGCGCGTGCGCGAGCCGTGTATTCGAGAAAAAACCGCGGTAGGGTCCAGCCTTAGCTCAAACCAGGGAGAAAACATGAAGTTTGTGCTGTCTTCACTCGTCGCGTCGTGCGCTTTGCTCTTGCCGGTTCTGGCTCACGCTCAAGAGCTGGGCGAGAAGGGCGACCTGATTTTCTCCGCCGACCGCTTGATGGGTATCACGGCCAACAAGGTCGATTACGACGTCAATCCGTACTTCAACAACGTCTTCGACAACGAGTGGACCTCGATCAACTTCCTTTGGAAGCAGCCAACGGGGCCGAACACGCTCGACATGCCCCGGCTGGGCATCGACTACGTTGCGCTCGAGCACTTGACGTTCGGCGGTTCGCTGGCGTTCTCATCGATCGATCCCGATCGCGGCGGCACGGTGACCGCGTTCTTGTTCGAGCCGCGCGTCGGCTACATGTATTCCTTCAACAAGACGATCGGCATTTGGCCGCGTGGCGGCGTCACCTACCACTCACTATCGGAAGACGGCGGGTGGACCTGGAAGGCGCTTGCTTTCACCGCCGAATGCCCGGTCACGATCTCACCGGCGCAACACTTTGCGTTCCACATCGGCCCGACCTTCGACATCGACATGTTCGGCAGCGTCAAGAACCAACCTGGGCAGAGCGTCGACGTGACGATGCGTAGCTTCGGCTTGAACGCCGGCTTGCTCGGCTGGTTCTGAGCCGAGCGGTCACTCCGCGTGCCCTTGTTTTCGGCTAGCGGCGGGCTCGTGTACCACTTGCGCGCGTGGCGTCGGGCCCGCGCGCTGTGGCAGCCTTTTCGGGCCGAGATGGCGCGCTGGCTGCAGCAAAGGCTGCCCGCCACGGGCGAGCTGGTCCTGGTGGGGCCGAGCGCTGGTCATTGCCTGCCGCTCGCGCATTTGGCGGCTTTCGAGCGTGTCACGCTGCTCGAGCCGGATCCCGTTGCGCGTTTCATCCTGCGACGCCGGCTGCTCGAGCAGCATCACCACCTGCGCGTGGACGTGGAGGCGCGCGATTTCTTGCTCGCACCGCTACTGAACGGAACCGCGGGGCTCGATGCGCTGCTGGACGAACGGCCGCGTGCGACCGTGCTGTTCTGTAACGTGCTCGGGCAGCTTCACTTCGAGCTCACCGAAGCGCGGCACGAGCGCTTCGGCGAGGCATTTCGTGAGCGCATCGTGCCGCGCCTCGCCACGCGCGCCTGGGCGAGCTTTCACGATCGTTGGTCACTCGACTGGAAGGCCAACGCGGGCGAGCCACCGTCGCTGCGCTTTGCGGCGCGTCCCGGCGACGAAGAGCTGGGGCAGGGACTGTTCGGCGCAGCCGGGCCGCCCGTCACCGTCCTCGATCATGGGACCGCCGAGCTGTTTCCGGCGGAATTGCCGCGTCGCTACGTGAGCTGGCGCATCACGCCGCGCGCGCTGCACGTCGTCGAAGCTTTGCCGGCGCCGTAGCTCAGCTGGCTTCGGCGTCGAACGCCACGACTTCGCTGCTCGAAAGCTCCGGTATCGCCGCCTTCACCGCGTCGCCGATTTGCGAGGCGGTGCCCACGACGGTCACCAGCAAGTCTTGCTCGGAAAGGCGCTTCTGGACGGAGGCGTTCGCTTGCTCGAGCGTGATGGCCTTGATGTGCTCCACGTAGTTCTCGTAGTAGCCGGCGGGCAGGCCGTAGAGCACGCTATCCAAGAGCAGCCCGACGCGTTTGGAGGCGGTGTCGAGCGCGAAGGCGTGCGAGCGCACCAGGTATTTCTTGGCCCAGGCGAGCTCCTTCTTGGTGATGCCCTTTTCGCGCAAGTCGTGCAGCATCGACAGCTCGAGCTGAATGCACGGGGCCGCGTCTTCCGCCTTCGGGAACGTCCACATGCTGAAGGCCTGGCGGCGCCGGTCGATCGGCAGGCTCGAGTATGCGCCGTAGGACCAACCGCGCTTGGCCCGTACCTCTTGCGTTAGCCGTGCGGTGAAGGTGCCGCCGAACACCGTGTTGGCGACGTGCAACGCGAGGTGATCGTCGTCTTGGGGGTGAGTACCGAGGCCGCCGATCAGGATCTGGGTTTGGGTACGATCGGGCTTGTCGACGAAGACCAAGCGACGTCCAGGGATGATGACTGGCTCGGGCGTGCTTTCTTGTGGGGCCGGGCCTGACGTCAGCTGGCCGCACAGGTCTGCCGCGAGCGCTTCGGCGCGCGGGCGCTCGACGTCGCCCGAAAACGCAAAGATCAGGTTTTCGGGGCGGACGACGCGCGCGTACAGCGCCTTCAGGTCGCTGGCTCGAATGCGGGCGAGCGTGGACGGCGTGCCGGTGACGGAGCGCGCGTACGGGTGAGCTCCGAAGACGCGTTGCCGGAACCAGCGTCGCGAAAGGCCGCGATCGTCGTCGAGCGCTTCCGTGAGCTCGGCCAGCGTCTCACGGCGCAGGCGCTCGAGCTCCTCTTCGGCGAAACCGGGGCGGGCGATGACGTCGCGGGCGATGCGCATCAAGCCGTCGAGCGAACGGGTGATGACGGTGCCTTGAAACACGAGCGTGCTCGGCGACACGTCGGCACCGAAAGCGCCGCCCAGCGCGTCGATCTCGGCGTCGATCACGTGCGCCTCGCGCCCGCCCGCCGTGCGACGCATCCAGCGTGTGAGCATGCGCGTCGCGCCGCCCAAGCCGTCCGGATCCAGCACCGAGCCCGTCTTGAGCGCGATGCTGAAGGAGACGAGCGGAAGCGCGCGGCTGGTCTCGACGAGCACTTGCGGGCCGGCCGCACCGGGCTGAACGGCGGCGCTCATTCTGCAGCCTCCGCGCCGGCCTTGACCAGCTCGGGTCGCACCAGAATCACGCTGCGGCGTGAGGGATCCAGGTAACGCCGCGCCACGCGCAGCAAATCACTCTGCGTGAGGCGCCGCGTCACCTCGAGGCGCTCGAAAGCCGCGGCGGGACGACCCAGCACGGCCTCGTAGAAACCAATGGTCGAAGCCTTGCCGTCGGCCGTCTCGAGGCCTCCGAGCAAACCGAGCTCGAAGCGCGCGGACGCGCGCGCCATCTCGGCTTCCGTCACGGGCGACTCGGTGACTTTTCGGAGCTCCTCGTCGAGCACGCTCAGCAGCTCTTCGGCGGTGTGACCTTCGCGCGCCGCTACGTACACCTCGAATAGCCCGGGGTCGTGGAACGGGCCGACGAATGCACGCACCTCACTGGCCAGCTCGAGCTCGCGCACCAGGCGCTGGTGCAGTCGGCTGGCACGTCCACCGAACAGCACTTCGGAGAGTAGCGAGATCGCCGGATGATCGAAATCGCCGAGCGCTGGGGCGTGGTAACCGACGACCACCTTTTCGGTGCTGGTCGGCTTCTTCACCTCGAGCCGGCGCTCGCTGGTCTGCGGCGGCTCGGGCTGAATGTCTTCCAGCGGCAGCACCGAGGCGGGCAAGACGCCGTAACGCGCCGACACCGTGCGCAGCACGTCCGGCAGCTTGAAGTCACCCGAGATGACCAGCGCGGCGTTGTTGGGCGCATAAAATGCCCGATAAAAAGCCTCGCAGTCCTCGGTGGTGAAGCCCTCGATGTCCTTCATCCAACCGATGGTCGGCCATTTGTAGGCGTGCTTGGTGAACGCCGTGGCCCAGAGCAGCTCGCTCACTGCGCCTTCCACGTCGTCGTCCACGCGGTAGCGCCGCTCGTTGGCGACGACCTCTTTTTCGCTCGTGACCTGCGGCTCCCGCAGCACGAGCTTGCTCATGCGCTCGGCCTCGAGCTCCAGTACCAGCGTCAGCTGATCCTTGGGGATCGCGATGTTGTACTGCGTCCAATCCAGCCAGGTGGAGGCGTTGCTCTCGGCGCCCGCTTCCTCCAGCTTGCGATCGAAGAAGCCGGCACCGCGGCCCTCGATCTCGTTGAACATCAGGTGCTCGAACAAGTGAGCCAGGCCCGTCTTACCTTCACGCTCGTGGCGCGAGCCGACGCGGAACCAGGTGTGCACGCTGACCACCGGTGCGCTCTTGTCTTCGCACAGCAAAATGGCGAGGCCATTTTGCATGCGAAAGCGCTCGATACTGAGCGAGGCACCGAAAGGTATGCTCTCGACGAACTCGATGCGGCCGTGCTCCGGCGCCTGGGCGTTGATGGGGTCGAGCGCTTTTTCGATCGCCTGGCGCTGACGGGAGCTCGTGCCTTGCATCGCGTTCATTCCTCCAATTTGAGCACGGCCAAGAAGGCATCTTGCGGCAACTCCACGCTGCCGACCGCCTTCATGCGCCGTTTGCCTTCTTTTTGCTTCTCGAGCAGCTTGCGCTTGCGCGAGATGTCGCCGCCGTAGCACTTGGCCGTGACATCTTTGCGCAGCGCGCGCACGGTCTCGCGGCTGATGATCTTGGAGCCGATGGCCGCCTGAATCGCGACCTCGTACTGCTGCTGCGGCACCAGCTCCTTCAGCTTGGCAGCCAGCGCGCGGCCGCGCACGTACGCGCCTTCGCGGTGCACGATGACACTCAGCGCGTCGAGCGGCTCCCCGTTGAGCAGCATGTCCAGCTTGACCAGGTCGTCGGCGCGATAGCCCGTCAGCTCGTAATCCATACTGGCGTAGCCGCGGCTGGCGCTCTTGAGCTTGTCGTGGAAATCGAGAATCACCTCGGCCAGCGGTAGCTCGTAGGTGATGACGATGTGATCTTTGGTGGCGAACTGCAGGCCGAGCTGGCGCCCGCGGCGCGCCTCGCACAATGACACAACGGCGCCAACGTACTCGGACGGCACGTGCACCGTGAGCTTCAGGATTGGCTCCTCGATACGCTCGAGGTTGCCGACCGCCGGCATCTTGGAGGGGTTGTCGACCCGCACCATCTCTCCCGTCTTCGTGAACGCATGATAGACGACGCTCGGCGCCGTCGTGATCAGGTCCAGGTCGTACTCGCGCTCCAGCCGCTCCTGGATGATCTCCATGTGCAGCAGGCCCAAGAAGCCACAACGGAAGCCGAAGCCCAGCGCGTCCGAGGTGTCGGGCTCGAACTGGAACGACGAGTCGTTCAGGTGCAGCTTGCTGAGAGCGTCGCGCATGCTCTCGTAGTCGGCCGGGTCGGTGGGGAAGAAGCCGGCAAACACCATCGGCTTCACTTCGCGGAAACCGGGCAAGGGCTCGGTGGCGGCGCCGTGGAAGGTCGTCACCGTGTCACCGATCTTGGTGTCTTCGGTGGTCTTGATGTTGGCTGCGACGAAGCCGACCTCGCCGGGACCGAGCTCGTTGATGGCGACGGGGTGGGGCGAGAAGCAGCCCATCTCCGTCACGTCGTAAGTGCGACCGGTCGCCATGAACAGCATGCGGTCACCCTTGCGCAGGGTGCCCTCCATCACGCGCAGTTGGATGACGGCGCCGCGATAGCTGTCGTACCAGCTGTCGTAGAGCAGCGCGCGTAGCGGCGCTTTCGCGTCGCCGGTGGGCGGAGGGATGCGCGCCACGACGGCCTCGAGCACTTCCTTCACGCCCTGGCCGGTCTTGCCGCTCGCGAACAGCGCGCCGCTGCAGTCCAGGCCCACGACTTCTTCGATCTCGGTCGCCGCGCGATCCACGTCCGCGGACGGCAGGTCGACCTTGTTCAGGACCGGGATCACCTCGAGGTTGTTTTCGATGGCCAAGTAGGCGTTGGCCACCGTTTGCGCCTCCACGCCTTGCGTGGCGTCGACCACGAGCAAGGCGCCTTCGCAAGCTCGCAAGCTGCTGGATACTTCGTAGTTGAAGTCGACGTGCCCGGGCGTGTCGATCAGCTGCAGCTGGTACTCGTTGCCGTCTTGCGACTTGAAGCGCAGACGCACGGACTGTGCCTTGATGGTGATGCCGCGCTCGCGCTCCAGCTCGAGCTTGTCCAAGAACTGGTCGACCTGCTCGCGCGCCGTGATCGCTCCTGTCACGTCGAGGATGCGATCGGCCAGCGTGCTCTTCCCGTGATCGACGTGAGCGATGATGGAGAAGTTTCGGATCTTGCTGGGGTCGGTCGGCATGGAGCTTACGAGGGCAGCCGGGGCTGCAGGCAGGGCAGATGCCCCAATGGCGCGGGCTGTCTAGCGCCGAGTGCCCGGCGCGACCAGCGCTCCTTCATCCACTGCTGCCCGGTTGGAGCTTGCCCTACTTCTTGGCGGCCTTTGGGGGCGCCGCGTCGGTCAGGCTCATTTGGCCGGGCAGGTTGTGCTCGTAGCGTTTGAGCACCAGGTCGATCCCCTCGCGAATGTACACCGCGACCGGCACTTTGGTGCGGTCGTGCAGGAGGCGGAGCTTATCGCTCTGTTCCTGCGTGATGTAGACGGTCGTGGAGATCTTGTTACGTGACATGCCGGCCGAATTACCAGCCGTTACAATAGAAGACCCTACACATGTTGTCAACGCCACACATCGCTAAGTGACACAACTTTACCCAATAGTTCTGATTGGTTATAAGAAGTGTGGCGGAACAGTAATGCCTGCTGACTGGCGGGCCGGCTACGCTGCAGGGGACGCGAGGGCGGCACCGCTAGCTGTACGGAGGCGGTGGGGCGGAGTAAAACCACGGCTTCGGGCCTTCGCTAGAAGCCTGACGCTTAGGGATAGAAGCAGATGAAAAAGATTGAGGAGTCGAGGAGTTGGGCTCTGGTCGTGCTGCTGCTCGCCGCGTGCTCGAGCTCCACGGCAGCGACCGGGGGCGCAGCCACCGGCGGCGTCACGAAGCGGGACACGGCGATCAAGCACGAGAGCTGCGACACCGCCGGCGCGCCCGAGAAAATCGACGCCAACAACGACGGGCGCCCCGACATCTTCATCTCGAAAGAGTGCCGCGCCATCGACCTCAATTTCGATGGCGTCATCGACTCCTACTCATACATGGACAGCTCCGGTCGCCTGCGTCGCCGCGAATACGACTACGACAAGGACGGCTTGATCGACGAGATCGCCACCTACAGCAGTGGGGTGTTGACCGAAAAGGATCAGGCGACGTCGCTCAACCGCAAGCTCGATACCTGGGATTTTTATCAGAACGGCGTGATCGCTCGCAGCGAGCGTGACTCCAACGGGGACGGCGTGGTCGACCAGTGGTGGGAGTACACGCAGCCGGGTTGCCCCATGATTCACTCGGACGTCAACAACGACGGCAAGCCCGATCCGGGGGCGACCGTCGACTACTGCAAAGAGACGGGCTACGTGCCGCCCGAACGCCAAGGTCCCGCGCAGACGCAGAGCCCGGACTTCGGCAAGGCGACGGCGACACCCACCGAGCTCGAAAACAAAGCGTCCGACGAAGCGAAACCTGCCGATAGCAAGGAGCCCAACAAGTGAACGCGCGAGTTTCGACTGGAGCGGGGTTGTTGGCGGCGGCCCTATTGGCGGCTGCCTGCGGCGGGTCGGCGACGCAACAAGGGCCGCCAAAAATGTCGGACAAGCAGGTGTCCGGCGTGGCCTCCGACGACGCTTCGCGCTGCGATTACAAGGGGCGCGCCGATCGCGAGGTACAGGAGGTTCGCGGTCCAGGCGCCACGCAGGCCAACATTCGCCGCGTCTTCTCGATCGTCGGCGAGGGCGAAGACCGCAAGAAGATCTTGCTGTGTCGCGAGGTGGACACGAACCTCGACGGCGCCAAAGACGTGATGCGCACGTACACGGACAAGGGCGAGCCGCTGAACGAGCTGGCCGACACGAATTTCGACGGCAAGGTCGATACGTGGATCACCTTCTCGCGCGGTCGCATCGCCAAGGTTCAGCTCGACAAGACCGGCAAGGGCCAACCCGAAGAGGTGAAGTTCTACGTCGGCGGCAAGCTGGCCCGCGCTCAGCGCGACACCAACCACGACGGTAAGCCCGACCAGTGGGAAATCTACGACGAAGGGCGCTTGCAGCGCTTGGGCGTGGACCTCGACTTCGACGGCCGGGTCGATCGCTGGGATCGCGACGAGCTGGCGCTCCGCGACATCGAGGCCAAAGAAAAGGCCGAAGAGCAAAAGGCCAAAGAGCTCGAGGAAGCCAAGAAGAAGCAAGACGAGGCCGAGGGAAAGCCGGTCGACGGTCACGTTTCTCCGCGGAATCGCTGACGCGATTCCGCTGGTTTTCTCGGTCAACGGCCCACGGCCCACGGCTAACGGCTCCGCTCGTGCTAGGCACGGGCGGACGTAGCCATGGAACGCCTTCAAAAAGTCCTCGCCCGCGCCGGTATCGCCTCTCGTCGAGCTGCCGAGCAGATCATCCTCGCCGGGCGCGTGCGCGTGGACGGGAAGATCGTTCGCGAGCTCGGGACGCAGGTAGACGAGCGTCGCAGCCGCGTGGAGGTGGACGGCACCAAGATCGTCGCCGAGAAGCTGGTGTACATCGTTCTGCACAAACCCCGCGGTGTGGTGTGCACGCTGAGCGACCCCGAGGGGCGTCCGACCATCAAGGAGCTACTCAAAGACGCCGGCGCGCGCGTCGTGCCGGTGGGACGACTCGACTTTCACACCAGCGGCGCGCTGCTCTGCACCAACGATGGAGAATTCGCCCAGGGGCTGGCTCATCCCAAAAAAGAAGTACCCAAGGTGTACGTGGCCAAGGTGAAGGGGACCGTCGACGACGATGCGCTGCCACGCTTCAGCCAGAGCATCGAGATCGAGGGCCGACGCACGGCGCCCGCGCAGGTGAAGCGTCTGCGCTACGAAGGCGACAAGACCTGGCTCGAGATCACGCTGCGCGAAGGGCGGAACCGCCAGGTGCGCAAGCTCGGCGAGTTCACGGGCTTTCCGGTGATGCGGCTGGCACGCGTCTCACACGCCGGCGTTACCAGCGAGGACTTGCGCCCTGGACAATGGCGCCCGCTCACGGTCGACGAGCTCATACAGCTGAAGAAAGATTTTGGCGTGCCGAAGAAGGTGCGCCCGCCGCAGCTGGCGTGGGACGCAGGCAAGACCGAGCGCACGGAGCGCACAGGTCCGCGCGCGGGCGTCTGGGCGAAAGAGAAGACGGCCCGCGGCCAGTCGAGGAGCAGGGCGGGCGAGCGCGGCAAGGCAGTGTTCCAAACCGAAGGCGAAGCGCGCGGCCCCGCACAAGGAGAGCGCTTCTCCAACCGCAACAAATCCCCCTACCGCGGCGAGCGTGGCGAAACGCGTGGGCCAGCGGGCGGCGCGAGATCGCCGAGCCGCAAAGCTCCGTTTCAAGGAGAGCGCGCGCAAACCACGCGCCACGAGGAGCCCAACCGACCTTGGAGGAGCCGATCACGATCCGCGATCGAGGCGAGGCCCGAGAACAACCGGGGACTTGCCCGTGGCGCAAAGTCCTCGACGTTCGCGGGGCGGACCAAGCGAAGTGCGGAGGAAACCCGAGCCCAGCGGCCGAGCGCCGATCGCGGATCGAGTCGAAAGGGTCGCCGAACGCACTGAGCCAAGTGCAGAGGAGACCAGCGATGGTGCGTTGAGCTAGCTAGCAGGGCGTTGAGAAAGTAGAGGTTGGAAGGCTGCGAGCAGCGTCAAGGTCTGTTCGTGTTGCCCACCCCCGTCCGTCCTCGCCACCTGCGGTGGCTGTGGGCGGCCGACCCCTCCCAAATCGCCGGCTACGCCGGCTCAGGGAGGGGTAGAAGCTTGGCGAGCCGGACCAGGTTGTACGCAGCCCCGACCATGAAACCGGCGAGCTTGTTCTTCGCCAAGCCGACGAGGCGAGTTTTGCGGAAATTGCCCACGGTCTTGCCCCAACCAAAGATCTCTTCGACGCGCTTTCGGATGCGCTGGCTAACGACGTAGCCTGCTGGGAGAGTGGTGCGCCCGTCGATGGCAGAGCCGCCGTTGCGCTCGAGGTTTTGGGCGACGTGCGGCGTGACGCCGAGCTTCCTGCAAGCTTCGACGAAGCCGCGGACGTCGTAGCCCTTGTCACCGCCGACCGTGATTCGGCGCGTGGCGGCCACCGGCTCCACCATCGTCAATGCGTTGCGCCATTCGGCTTGGCCGTCGGCCTCGGAAGTCCATCAGCAACCCGTTGCGATTCTCCATCAGCGCGTGTGCGGAATACGAAAGCTTTGCTTCCTTGCCTTTGCTCTTCTTGGCGAGGCGCGCCTCCGGGTCGGTCGTTGAGGCATGCGTGTCGTTGCTGCGTTTTTCTCCGCGAAAATCGACTGTCGGATTGCCCGAGTCGTCTGGCGGGTCCTTGTCGACACCGTCCTTGTTTTTGAAGCTTTTCAGCGATGCCCAAGCCTCGATAAGAGTGCCATCGACCGTGAAATGGTCGGAGCTGGTCAGCCGCTCGCGTTTTGCCTGCTCGACTACTGCGTAGAAGAATTTCGCTGCCACGTCGTGCTTGAGCAAGCGCTCGCGGTTGCGCGTGAACGAGCTGTGCTCCCAGCCCTGCTCGGTCATGTCCATGTCCAAGAACCAGCGAAAGAGCAGGTTGTAGTTGAGCTGCTCGCAGAACTGCCGCTCGCTGCGCACTGTGTACAGCGCCATCAAGATCGTCGCCTTCAGCAGGCGCTCGGGCGGGATCGACGGCCGCCCGCCCTCAGCGTACATCGCCCCCAGCGTTGGCGAGAGCGACTGGAGAATCTCGTCGGCCATCTTCTTGATGCGCCGAATCGGGTGCTGCTTCGGCACGAAGTCCTCCGGCGAGCGAAGCACCAGCATCGACGTCTGCTTCTTTCCTGGCCGCGCATGGGCCGAGCCTATCCATGCTCGATCCCGATGTCGATCCGGTGGCTACCCCTCCCTGAGCGCGCCACGCGCGCGATTTGGGAGGGGTCGGCCGCGCGCAGGCCGTAGGCCGAGCACGGACGGGGGTGGGCATCACAACCGCCAGCCGCCGTTGTACGATCCCGACTCGCCCGCGTTTATCAACACCCTGCTAGGGCGCAGCTCTATGCGCCAGGGTTTTTGCCCCATCTCGGAACATCACGCTGACTTTGCCGCCATCGAGCACGGCGTCGACGTAGCCTTCGCCGAACTTGGAGTGGAGGACGAGCTCGCCTTCGCGGAAGTGCCGATCCATGCCGTACTTGGTGAACGCGTCGAGCGGCTTCCCCAGTGCTCGCGTGGCCCAGGTGTCGTGCCGCTCCTGCTCGGCGCGCGCTTTCTGCGTCACGCGTTGAGCAGCGGTGGGCTTCGGCTCGCTCTTCTTGTTGCGGATGAACACCGATGACGCCGTCTTCAGCGTCTTCGGCTCGCGGTAGTTGTGCTCTGAATTGCAGGTCTGACAAATCACGCGCTTGGGCGCGCCGCCGACCATCGCGACGATACGGTGACCGAGATCCATGCGGCAGCGGGTACAATAGGCGTCGATTTCACTGCCAGCTGTGAGTGACTTCACGTTCTAACTCTCCGGGGAAGGGTCCGAATCTTTCTCAGACTCGCCCGGATGTGAAGCCCTCTCTTGCGAGGAGGAGGGGGGTGGCGGGGCCGACCCGCGTTTCACGCTCACTTTGGAACGGACGTCCGGCGTTGGTCGGTTGGGGCGCGCATCGTTCGGGATGAAGCGGACTTCGGTCTTGATCTCGAACGAGAGCGCCGTAAGTCCGCGGATCAGGTCCTCGGCGAGGTTACTGTGCTCGAGGAAGTCGCGAACCTCGCGCGCGACCACGCGATACAGCCCGTTTTTGGTGTCGTCCAACGTCCCGAACAAGGCGCCGAGCGTCTCTTTGGGGAGCTTCAGCTCGCTCATGAGATGACGTACGTTTTCGGGTCCCTCACTGAGACGCTCGTAGCCGGCTTCGATCACTTTGCGCACGACCTCGCGCAGGGCGCGCTCGAGCCGCTTCTCTTCGCGCTCGGGCTCGTCGCTGTGTGGGGGCGGAGGCTCGGTCGGCAAGGGACGTTTTTTGTAGCTTGCCGCACCGCGTCAGTCAAACCGACGCCCTGTAAACCGTGCGGATCCGTGCGGTCGCGTGGCCGCACGGGCGCGCCGAGCTTGGGCCGGCCGAAGCCTCTGGGCTCGGGCATAGTATCGGCACGATGCAGCCTTTCAGCGAGCGCCGCCAGCGCCTGCTCTCCGCCATGCACCCCGGCGTGTTGGTGCTGTTCTCGACGCCGACCGCGATCCGCAACAACGACGTCGAGCACGAGTACCGCCAGAGCTCCGATCTGTTTTACCTCAGTGGCTTCGACGAGCCGGAGACGGTGCTGGTGCTTTCGAGCGTCGCCGAAAAAGAGAAGTTCGTCCTGTTCGTGCGCCCGCGCGATCCGGAGCGTGAAACGTGGGACGGTCGCCGCGCAGGTGTCGAGGGCGCCGTGCGGGACTTCGGTGCCGACGCGGCTTACCCGATTGGGGAGCTTGCGAAGCGTTTGCCGGAGCTGCTGATGGGCGCCAGTGAGCTGCATTACTCCCTCGGTCGACACCGGGAGCAAGACGACGTGCTACTCGCGGCGCTCGAAGGCGCGCGCCGTCGCGGTCGCCGTGGGCCGACGTACCCGACGCGCATCATCGATGCCGAAGAGCGGCTGCATGAGCTCAGGTTGTTCAAGTCGCCCGAGGAGCTCGAGATCATGCGCCAGGCGTCGCGCATCAGCGGCGAGGCGCACGTTGCGGCCATGAAAAGCGCCAAACCGGGCGTGAACGAGTGCGAAATCGACGCGCTCTTTCGCGGGATTTTTCGCAAGCACGGCTGCGAGCGGCCCGCCTACGAGCCCATCGTCGGCTCCGGCGTCAACGCGACCATCCTTCACTATCACAAGAACAACCGCGTCATGCAGGACGGCGAGCTGCTGCTCATCGATGCCGGCTGCGAGCTCGACTACTACGCTTCCGACGTGACGCGCACCTTCCCGGTGAACGGCCGCTTCAGCCCCGAGCAGCGCGCCATCTACGACATCGTGCTCGAGGCGCAAGAGCGCGCCATCGACAAAGCCAAGACCGGCGCGACGCTGGACGAGGTGCACGTCGCGTCAGCGGAGGTCATCACGCGCGGCTTGCTCGCGCTGGGACTCATCGAAGGTCCTTTCGAGGAAGCGATGAAGGAGCAGCGCTACAAGACGTACTACATGCACCGCTGCAGCCACTGGCTGGGCATGGACGTTCACGATGTGGGGGCGTACTACCAAAGCGGCAAGGGGCGACCGCTCGAGCCTGGTATGGTGCTCACCGTGGAGCCGGGCATCTACGTGGCCGAGAACGCCAGCGGCGCAGCCGAGCGTTATCGGGGTATTGGGGTTCGAATCGAGGACGACGTGCTCGTCACCGAATCGGGCAATGAAGTGCTGACCGCGCACATTCCGAGAACGGTGGATGCAGTCGAGCGCGCTTGCCAAAGCTAGGCGCCTTGCGCTGGCGCTTTCGTCGATAGGTCTTTGGGCTCCGGGCGCTCTCGCCGCCGGAGCCGAGGACCCATTCGTCGATCTGCCCGAGCGCCCGCCAGAGCCCACGCCGCCGCTTCTGCCGCGGCCGGCGCGTACCGCGCGGGGCAGCGTCGGTTACCAGCATTGGCTGGGCGGCATGTACGTGGGGCGCGGTGTTCGCTTCAACAACCCGTACCGGCTGCGTCGTATCCTGGGCGATGACGCGCGCTCGTTGTCGCTCACGGCCACGTACTTCGACATGCACGTCGCACGCACCTTCAGCGCTCCGGACGGCTTCGAGCATGGCCTGTCGTTGCACCTTTCGATCGCAACGGACGGCATTCGTCAAGAGGTGCTCACGCCGTCGTACCTGCTGCTGCGGCGTGTCAGCTCGCGCGTGCTGGGCTACGGTCGCGCCGGCTTCCCGATCGTGCTCGAGCCGGACGCCGCCGTGGGGCTCGAAGCGGGCCTCGGTACGGCTTACTTCTTCAGCGCCAACCTCGGCCTGGGGCTCGAGGCCGATTTCAGCATTTTCTACGGGGCTGCGACCTTCGACCGCGCCGTGACCGTGATCCCGGTGGCGTCGCTGGCGCTCGGGGTGTTCTTCGACTGGGAGCATTTGCCGTGAGCGAGAGAGCTTTGCGCTGGATGAAGCTGGCGGTCGGGTTCGTGGCCCTGGCGTTCTGCGCGGCGCCAGTGCCGGGAGACGTCGGCGGTTGCGGCCAAGAAGCGCAAGATCTCGATCCGGAAACCTTCTTCTGGAGCAAGCAGGCATACGAGTGCGAGCACTGCCGGAGCTGTGATCTGCACACGAAAGCTTGCGACCGCTCCTGTGGCGACGAGCTCGTGCAAGCCAAGTTTCCGAACGGCTGCTCGCCGCTGGTGCACGACGGCGAGGTTTGTTTGCGCGCGCTCGACAACGGCAGCTGCGACGACTTCAACGAGTACATGAGCGACAGCGCGCCGACGATCCCCACGGAGTGCAACTTCTGCCCGGCGGGGAAGCAACCATGACACGCTCGCTCGCTGGACTCGGCCTGGGTTGCTTCGCAGTTTGCCTCGCGGTCAGCGGTTGTGCCGCCATGCCCACGCTCACCGAGCGGCCGGAGGCGTATCACCTCTACCGCGCGACCCGCGTGGCACCGACGCTCGAAGAGCGCCTGCGCGCTGCCGATCGCTACCTGCACGAGGTTCCGGGCGGCCCGCACACCGAGCAGGTCCGCGCATTCTACGAAAAAGAAGAAGAGAAGTACTTCTTGGCTTCCTTCGATCGGCTCTCCAACCTCTACGCTTACGCCGAAGCGCTGCCGAATGGTCCACACATCGAGGACGTGCGCACGCGCATCACGTTCTTGGAGAGCAAGCTGCAGGCGCGCTCGCGCCGCGAGGTGGAGGATGACGCCAAGGCCGCAGCAACGCTGTCGAAGCTGACCGACGCTGACGCGAAGCGACGTGCGTTCGTGGGCGTCGTCAAGGATTGGGCCGCGCGTCTGATCAAGATTCAGACATTTGGGGAGCCGACCTCGGAGCTCTCCGACGAAACCATTTTCGCCTTTCGCCTGAGCGAGCCCCGGGGTGCTTGCCAGGGGGAGCACTGTCGCAAGCTGCTCGAGCTCAGCTACCCGGTGCCGGGGCAGCGTGAGCTGGTCGACCGTGCGGCCGTCGTCGAGATCCAGCTCGAGTTGGAGTCGGGCGGGCTGCGACGCGTCCGCCTCGCTGGGCCCGAGCTGTGGACGCGCCTGGCCGAAGCGTTGTCGCTCAAGCCGCTGCCCAGCCCCACCCCCGAAGAGCGCGCCGATGCCGTGAATCGAGCCGCCATGTTGATGCGCGCGCTGCTGGAGGGCAGGTTCCCGGCCGCGGAGTGTGACGCGCCCGCAGTCGCGCCGGCCGTGGTGCTGCGGCGCTGCCACGGGCTTTCGGCAGTCATGCAGGCGGGCCGCACGCCCCTGGAAGACGACGTGCTCGAGATAGCGCCACTCGGTCCCTGAGCTAAGCTGCGCGCGGCATGTCGGCGGCCCCACTATTTCCATACATCATTTTGCCCGAGCTCACGCTCGTGCCCGCGCACGCATTCCGGGCATTCCCGCCGGTGCCGATTTCAATCAAGCCGTTCGGGGCGCTGGTCGCCACCGGCGTCTACCTCGCTTCGTACCTGACCGTGAAGCGCGCGCGCCGCATCGGCCTCGACGAGCGCGTGATGACTTCGTTCATCGCCTGGGTCGTTGGTGTCGGCTTCGTCGGTGGCCACGTGCTGGACGAAGTCTTCTACTACCCGCAACGACTGCTTCAAGATCCGCTCTCCCTCTTCAAGCTGTGGGACGGCCTCTCGAGCTTCGGCGGCTTTACCGGCGCCTTCATCGGCATGCTGATCTGGCGCTCGCGCTACCGAGTGCCCGTCTTGCCCTATGCGGACAACGTGATGGCCCTGCTTCCGGTGGGGTGGGTCTTCGGACGTGCGGGCTGCTCGACTGCGCACGATCACCCAGGGTTGCTCAGCGATTCGTTGTTCGCGGTGCGCTACCCTGGCGGCAGTCGCTTCGATCTCGGCCTATTGGAGCTACTGCTCACGATCCCGCTAGCACTGGCTTTCCTGTACCTGGGCAAGAAGCCGCGGCCCTGGGGCTTCTTTTCCGCGCTCGGTTGCGTGGTTTACGCACCGCTGCGCTTCGCGCTCGACTTCTTGCGCGAGCACGACAGCGTCCCGGGTGACCTGCACGGCGCCATCGATCCCCGTTACTTCTACCTCACGCCGGCGCAGTGGGAGTGCTTCGCGCTACTCGGCTTCGGGATCTACCTGCTGACGCGTGTGATGTCGGCGGTGGGGCGAGGTGAAGGTTTCGAGCGTCCCGTGCTGCCGAGCGCCTTCGATGCGCTTCCCACCGCCACGTCAGACTCGAATACGTAAGGCCCCCGGGGCCAGCTCGGCGCGTAGCGGCAAGCGGCCTGGAGTTTCGCCGTCCATGTCGATGAGCACCTCCGTACTGGCAGCGAGCGGCTCGGCTTCGACGACACGGCCGCGCGTCACGCTTACGCCCGGTCGCGACAGGTGCTTGCCGTCGTAAATCGACTGAGACAAAAGCGACGCTTGGAGCTTCGACAGATCAGCGAGCGCGACGATGTCGAGCAGACCATCCGCAGGATCGGCCTCCGGCGCGATCATCATACCGCCGCCGAAAAAACGGCCGTTCGCGAGCGCCACGTTGAACACCGGGCTCTCGAGCCAGAGCTTGCCGTCGACGCGAATGCGTACCGGTGCGTTTTTGTAGACGAGCATCGCCCGCAGCGTGCCGGTGAAGAACGCCGCCTTGCCGCCCATCCACTTCGGCGTCGAATTCACGATACGATCGGTGAGCCCACCGATCCCGAAGCTGGTGATGTTGATGAAAGCGCGCCGCAGCGACTGCCCGTCGTGGCTGGCGACCGTCAATAGTCCTAAATCGAGCGGGCGAGGGGACGCGCTCAGGATGCGAGCCGCGGCTTCTTCGACCGAGTCTCCGAGCTGGAAGGTGCGCCGGAAGTCGCCGCCGGTTCCGGAAGGGATGAGCCCTATGTCAGGCCCCTGCGCGACTCTGCCGTCAGACTCGAGAAAGCCCTGCACCGCATCATTCAACGTGCCGTCGCCGCCAACGAGCACCACGCACGAAACGCCGTCGCGGCGCGCGTTCCTCACCAGCCTGCCAGCATCACCCGGACCCTCCGTGTGAACCACTTCCGGGGCTACGCCGCCGACCGTGAGGGCTTGGACGATGGAAGCTTTCTTCCGGGCGGCGGCGCCGCTGCCGGCGGTCGGGTTCAAGATGACGCGCAGATGCACGGGCGGAATCTACCCCGAGCTGGCCATCGCTCGGCGGATTCGGCGCTTCGTTCCTATTCGCCGGGCGCCACCAGGCCCCGGGAACCTGGCTTGGGGCGCCGGCTCTTTGGCCGGAAAATCCGGCCTTGTCGCGGGGGGCACTTGAACGCCGATTCCATGAAAGTTATCGTCGAGCGCGGGCTATTTCCGTCGCCTTTCCTTGGCTTGGCCACGGGAGCGCCGCACTTACGTCAGTCAATAGGAACGCTAAATCAAATGGCCGCTGAGGACGCACGCAAGCTCTTTGTCGCGGGCTTGCCCGAGTCGATCACGGAGGATGCCCTTCGTGAAGTTTTCGAAGCGACAGGTGGCAAAGTAACTGATGTGAGCCTGCCGCGCGATCGCGCGACAGGTCGCGTACGAGGCTTCGGCTTCGTCACGTTTGCATCGCCCGAAGAAGCAGCTGCTGCACGGGATTCACTCGACGGCTCGCTGCAAGCGGGGCGACCGATCTCGGTGCGGCCTTTCTCGTCGGAGCCTCCGCGTCGCGAAGGTGGTGGCATGTCGCGCGATCGCGGCGATGCGCCAGGTGGCGGCGGTGGCGGTGGCGGCGCTGCAGGGCAAGAAGATCGCACGCTTTACGTGGGTAATTTGCCCTACGACGTGACTCAGCAAGAGGTGACGTCGCTCTTCACGGACAACAGCCTCGCCGCTCCGGTGCGCATTCATTTGCCGGTCGGTCCGGACGGCAGACTGCGCGGCTTTGGTTTCGTCACCTGTGCGAGCGCAGACGCCGCGAACGAGTCGCTCAACACGTTGCGCAACCTCGACGTCCGCGGCCGGCGCTTGTTGGTGAACATCGCGCACCCGCGCGGTGAGCGCCCAGCCGGAGGTGCTCCGCGCGCTCCGCGCGAAGGCGGCTACGGTGGTGGTGGCTACGGCGGCGGTGGTGGCTACGGCGGCGGTGGCGGCGGTGGTGGCGGCGGTGGTGGTGGTGGCGGTGGCGGTGGCGGTGGCTACACGCCGGAGCCGCCCGCCGGTGACTCATCAGCACGCCCCCCGGTAGATGCTCGCCGCGCTCGCAACTTCGGGCCTCCCGCGCCGCCCGGCGGTAGGGGCGGCGATTGGGCCGACAAGAAAAAGAAGAAGGGCCGCGGCGGTGAAGGCGGTGGCGGTGGCGGTGGCGGAAAGCGCGAACGCGGCGGCGGCGGCCGTCACTGGGGCAACGATCCGGACGATGATTGATGGCCGGGGCTGAGCAGTTGCCGGCTCCGTGGCCGGCCACTGCTCGCCTGACGCATTGCGCCCGAACCGAGCTGCATGCTACGACCGGCCCTCACTGTGGCGGACGGGTGAAACCGGCCCCGGACACGACGCGGCTTCCACCCACCCTCTCCTCACGATTCGATGATCTTCGACTGGCTATACGGCCTGTTCTCGAGCGACCTGGCCATCGACCTCGGCACGGCCACGACCCTCATCTATTTGAAGGGTAAGGGCATCGTGAGCTGCGAGCCGTCGGTGGTGGCGGTGCAGCGCGACGCGCGCGGAGAGCAGCGTGTTCTGGCCGTTGGCCGCGAAGCCAAAGAGATGCTCGGGCGCACGCCCGGAAACATTCAGGCTATCCGGCCCCTGCGCGACGGCGTGATCGCCGACTTCGAGATCACCGAGGCGATGCTGCGCTACTTCATCCAGCGAGCCAATAATCGACGGACGCTGGTCAAGCCGCGCATCATCATCTGCGTGCCCTTCGGCATCACCGAGGTCGAAAAGCGCGCCGTTAAAGAAAGCGCCGAGAGCGCCGGCGCGCGCGAGGTGTACCTGATCGAAGAGCCGATGGCAGCGGCCATTGGTGCGGGGCTGCCCATCACCGAGCCCAGCGGCAACATGGTGGTCGACATCGGCGGCGGCACGACGGAAGTCGCGGTCATCTCGCTGGCTGGCATCGTCTACTCACAGAGCGTGCGCGTCGGTGGCGACAAGATGGACGAAGCCATCGTCGCTTACATGAAGCGCAAGTACAACTTGGCCATCGGCGAGCAAACCGCCGAGCGCATCAAGATTACCATCGGCAACGCCTATCAGCTCGAGCAGCAGATGACGATGGAGGTCAAAGGCCGCGACATGGTGGCCGGCGTGCCCAAGACGGTCACCGTCAATTCCGACGAAATTCGCGAAGCTTTGGCCGAGCCGCTCAACGCCATCGTCGAGGCCGTGCTGCTCGCGCTCGAGCGTACGCCGCCGGAGCTGGCGGCGGACATCGTGGACAAGGGCGTGGTGCTCACGGGTGGCGGTGCGCTGCTCAAGAACATCGACGTGCTCTTGCGTGAAGAAACAGGTTTGCCCGTCATGGTCGGCGACGATCCGATCAGTGCCGTCGTGCTCGGCAGTGGCAAGACGCTCGATCACATCGAGCTTCTGAAGGAAGTCACGATCGGCTGAGGCCCGCGCCGTGGGCTCATTCAAACGCCTCCGAGACACGTTCATCGTCGTGGTGCTGCTGTCGGTGCCGTTCTTCTTTTTGAGGGCGAGCATCCGCAACCCGCAGGACACGAACCCGGTGGTGTCGGCGCTGTCGCGTTTGGGCGCGCCGCTCGAATACGCCGCCGCCGCGGTCGCGCGCTTCGTCTCCAGCGGCGTCAGCCAGTACGTCTACCTGGTCGACGTCAAGCAAGACAACAATCGCCTGGCTTACGAGAACGCGCGGCTCACCTCGCGCGTGCGCGAGCTAGAGCAAGCGCAAGCCGACAACCGTCGGCTGCGTCGTCTGCTCGGTTTGCGCGACACCATCCCGTACGAAATGGTCAGCGCCGAGGTCGTCGGTAAGGACACCACCGAGTTCTTCCGCGTGGCGCACGTCACGCTCGACAGCCCGCACGCCAGCATTCGTCCCAACATGCCGGTCATCTCCCTAGATGGCGCGGTCGGCACCGTGCAGCGCGTGGCCGGCGAAAAGATCGACGTGCAGCTCACGATCGACAGCGGTTTCGGCGTGGACGTGGTGGTCGAGCGCACGGGCGCGCGCGGCTTCATGCGCGGCGAGGGCGACCGCTCGCGTTACATGGTGCGCGTGGAGTGGGCGGAGCGGCGCGATGAAGTCGATGTCGGTGACGTGCTCGTCACGAGCGGCGTCGGCTGTCGCTTTCCGAAGGGCATCCCGGTGGCTCGCATCAAGACCATCGAGAAGAAGAACTTCGGCGTGTACCAGTCGATTACCGCCGAGCCGACCGTGGACTTTTCGCGGCTCGAAGAGGTGCTGATCATCCTGACCGACGCCAAAGACTGCGACACCGGCGCGGCCGCGGCGCGGCGCGGCAAGAACAAGGGGGGCTGAGCATGCGCAGCGCGGCTTACCTCGGCGTCGCGGTGCTGCTCATCCTGATTCAGTCGAACCTGTTCCGCGTCTTGGGGCCGCTCTCGCATCTCGTGGGCGACCGCTTCGTGCACGGCGTCACGCCCAGCTTGCTCTTGCCCATGGTGGTGTTTCTCGGCGTTTACGAGCCGTCCATGGCCAAGGGCGCGGCGCTTTCGTGTGCAATGGGCTACGCGCTCGATATCCTGGGCACGGCCCCGACGGGTTTGTACGGCTTCGTCTATGTCGCTATCTGGTGGCTGTCGCGCGTAGCCGGCGTGAGGCTTACGGCGCAAACGTGGTTCACGCGCGCCACGTTGGGTTTCGTGTTCACGCTGGTCCAGGGCGCGGTCGTGGTGATTCTGATCGCGGTGTTCGGCACCGATAACCGCCGCCCCGTCAGCATGGCCAGCGCCGTTCTGCCCAATGCGATCGCGACGGCTCTACTCTCGCCGGCGCTGTTTCAACTGGCGCAGCGGCTGCGTCAGGGCGGCGTGTCGCGCGCGCCGACGGAGGGCACGGGCTAGTGGCGCTCCTCGGCCAGCGCTCGGACGTCGGCGAGTTCCGCAGGCGTTACCGCTGGCTGGTGCTGGCGGCGGTGGGCATGTTCCTCGTTTTGGTGGGACGGCTGGCGCAACTGCAGATCGTGCAGGGGGACGTGCACCGCGCGCAGGCGCGCAAGAACATCATTCGCGAGCGCAGCCTGGCCACGACGCGCGGGGTCATCCGTGACACGCAAGGGCGAGTCCTGGCCGCCAATCGTCCCTCGTACAACGTGCACATGACCCCGGCGGACGTCGACCTGACCGAAACGTGGCCGACGGTGGTGAAGCTGCTCGGCATCGACGAGCCGGAAAAGTCCGAGCTCGAGCGCAAGATCAAAGAGATTCAGGAGCTGCCCCCCAAAGAAGAGAAGAAGCGCGGTCAACAGATCTTGCTCAAGGTCGATGTGGATCGCGACGCCGTGGCGTACCTCGAAACGCACGCTCGTGAGCTGAAGGGCATCGAGGTTTCTCCGCAGCCGGTGCGTTACTACCCCTATGGCGAGCTAGGCGCGCACTCGATCGGTTACATGCGCGAGGTCGGCACCGAAGATCTGGTCAAGCTGGAAGAGCGGGGTTACCGCGCCGGCGATCGGCTGGGCGCGATCGGGGTGGAGCGGCGCTGGGAGAGCTACCTGCGCGGCGTACGCGGCTTCAAAAAGATCGTGCGCGGCGTCTCGCGACGCGACGACGTTCAACAAGTCGAGGCGCGCTACCTCGAAGAGCCACGGCGCGTCGAGCCCATCCCGGGGCGCGATATCTCGCTCACGCTCGACATCGACCTGATCACGTCGATTGACAAGGCTTTTCGCGGCCAGCTGGCGGGTGCGGTGGTCGTGGTCGACGTGCGCACCGGGCGCATTCTCGCTGCTGCCAGCAAGCCGAGTTTCGACGCCAATGTGGTCTCGGGCGGCAACGGGGTGAAAGCCGCGGCCGAGACGTTCAAGCGCCTGTACGCCGATCCGCTCAAGCCCAGCCTCGACAAGACCATCTCGGCGGCGTACCCGCCCGGCTCCACCTACAAGCCGTTCAGCGCGCTGGCTGCGCTGTCGGATCGCGTGATCGATCCGGACACCGAGGTCGACTGTCGCGGCGGCTACGAATACGGTAAGCGCTTCTTCCGCTGTACGGGCGTGCACCGCAAAGTGAAGCTGCACTCGGCCATCGTGCAGTCGTGCAATACGTATTTTTACGAGCTCGGCTCGCGCATCAGCATCGATCGGCTGGCCGCGATTGGTCTCGACTACGGATTCGGCGTCAAGACGGGCATCGGCATCAACCCCGAAGCGCGCGGTCGCATGCCGACGCGCAGCTGGTACACGCGCCGCTACAAAGAGGCCTTCCGCGGCGGTTTTACGGTGCTCTCCGCGATCGGGCAGGGGGCGACCACCGTAACGGTGCTGCAGCTAGCGCTCGCGTACGCGGCGCTGGCCAACGGCGGAACGCTCTATCAGCCGCAGGTCGTGCGCAGCATCGAGACGAGCGACGGCACGGTCGTGCAGGACTTTCCGCCGCGTGTTCGCCGCTTGATCGAGCCGAACGCGGAGCACCTGGCGTGGGTCAAGTCGGCGCTCGAAGGCGTCGTGAACGAGAAAGAGGGTACGGCTTACAAGGAGCGCATCGCCGGTGTGGATATCGCGGGCAAGACCGGCACGGCGCAGGTCAGCCACGTCACACCGCGCGGCGTAGACCCGGGCAAGATCTGGTACTTCAACCGCGACCACGCCTGGTTCTCTGGCTACGCGCCCTCCCGCTCACCGGAGATCGCCATCGTGGTCTTGGTCGAGCACGGCGGCGGCGGTGGTAAGAACGCTGGCCCCGTCGCGATGCGTGTCGTGCGCGACTGGCAGAAGCTGAAAGAAAAGCGCCTGTCGTCGAAGGACGACGCCGCAGCTACCGCGGACAAGGCCAACTGATGGCGGCGGCGCGCATGATGTTCCGGCGCGGGCCGGCCGTGGACATGAAGCTGCTGTTGGGTGTGGTGGCCATCGCCACACTCGGGCTGGTCAATTTGTACAGCGCTACCAGCGTGTACGCCGACACCGAGACGCGCGCGCGGCTGGGCGACATCTACGTGACCCAGGTTTACTGGATGGTGGTCGGAGGCCTGCTCGCCATCTTGGTGGCCGCCATCGACTACCGGCACTACGAGCGCTTCGCAAACCTCGTTTACGCGGGCGGCGTCTTCTCGTGCAGCCTGGTGTTCGTGCTGGGCAACAGCACGCGCGGCGCCGTGCGCTGGATCAACATCGGCGGCGCCACCATTCAGCCCAGCGAATTCATGAAGGTGCTCTTGGTGCTGATGATCGCCAAGTACATCCACAACGACCACAAGAACGAGCCGCGAACGCTCGTCGATCTGGCCATACCCGGCTTGCTCGTGCTGGTGCCGGTTGGTCTGGTGATGGCGCAACCCGACCTGGGTACGGGCCTGATTTTGTCGCTAACGGCTGCCACCATGCTGCTGATGACGCGTATTCGGCGTCGTACGCTGGCTGCGATCGTCACCGCTGGTGTGGGCGTGGTCTGGCTGGCCTGGAACCACGGCATGAAGCAGTACCAGAAAGACCGCATCACGAGCTTTCTGGACCCGGAGCACGACAAGACGGGCATCGGCTGGCACGCGCTGCAATCCCAGACCGCCATCGGCAACGGCCAGCTCTTGGGCGAAGGCTTCATGCAAGGCACCCAGAACCAGTTCGGCTTCTTGCCCGACCAGTTCTCGGATTTTCCGTTCGCCGTCTTCGCCGAAGATTGGGGCTTTTTCGGCTGTTTGCTGCTGATCGGCGTCTATTGCTTCATTTGCGTCTACGCCATCCACGTCGCTTCACAGGCCAAAGATCGGTTTGGCGCCGCGCTGGCTACCGGGATCGGTGCGCTCATCTTCTGGCACGCCATCTTCAACATCGGCATGGCCATCGGTGTGCTGCCGGTCGTGGGCGTCACTCTCCCGCTGTTCTCGTACGGCGGCTCCAGCGTCGTGACGACGCTGGTTGGCCTCGGATTGTTGATGAACGTTTCGATGCGGCGTTAGGTCTCGTTCGCCTCCGTGCCTTGCCCGGGGGGCCCCGCGGCGGCTGGCCTCAATCAATCGCGAACAGGTCGCTCAGGTCTTCCTTCGTCAACGTCTTCGCGCCGCCGGCGTCCTCACTCAACACCGACGCGACCAGGTCTTTCTTCTTCGCCTTGAGCTGCAGGATCTTCTCTTCGATCGTGCCCGCTGCGACCAGGCGGTACACGGTGACGACCTTCTTCTGGCCGATGCGGTGCGCGCGGTCGGAGGCCTGATCTTCGACGGCCGGGTTCCACCACGGATCGAAGTGGATCACGGTGTCGGCCGAGGTCAAGTTCAGACCGGAGCCGCCCGCCTTGAGGCTGATCAAAAAGGCCGGCACCGTGGGGTCTTCCTGGAAGCGATCGACGCGCTCGGCGCGGTCGATGGTGCTGCCGTCCAGGTACTCGTAGCGGATCTTGTCTTCGTCCAGCGCTTCGCGCACGAGCTTCAGCATGGACACGAACTGGCTGAAGATCAGCACCTTGTGTCCGCCGGACTCGACCTCTTCGACCAGCTCTCGCAACGCCGACAGCTTGCCGCTGTCGTCGTGGCTGAACTCACGCGGCAAGCCGAGCAGGCGCGGATCGCATGCTGCCTGCCGCAGCTTGGTGAGACCCGCCAAGATGTGCAGTTGGCTCTTGGCCACGCCCACGCGCTCCACCTCGCCCATGACGGTGGCGCGCACCTCGCGCAGTACCTGCTGGTAGATGGCGCGCTGATCCGGCGCCATGTCGATGATCTTGTCGACCTCGATCTTGGGCGGCAGGTCCTTGGCCACCTCCATCTTCGTGCGGCGTAAGATGAAGGGATGGATGATCGAACGCAGGCGGGAAGCTTGCTTCGAGTCGCCGTTGTCGATCGGACGGGCGTACTTTTCTTCGAACTTGGGCAACGGCGGTAACAGGCCCGGGCTGACGAACTCGAAGATCGACCAGATCTCGCTGAGGCGGTTCTCGATTGGCGTGCCGGTCAGGGCCAAGCGGCGCTCGGCGTCCAGCTCCTTGGCGGCCTGAGCGGTGGCGCTGAGCGGATTCTTGATGTTCTGCGCCTCGTCCAAAATAGCGTAGGTGAGGCGCAGCTTCTTGAGCAGGTCGATGTCGCGGCGGAGAAGCGCGTAGCTCGTGATGATTACGTTGGCGCTCTCCATCTCGGACATTTGCTCTTTGCGCCCGGCGCCGTGCCACAGCGCCGTGGTGAGCGACGGCCCGAAACGCTCGATCTCGCGTACCCAGTTGGTCACGACGCTGGTCGGCGCCACGATCAGCGCGCGTAGCGGCTCGGTCTTCTTTTCCTGCTTGATGGCGAGCAGCAGCGCGATCGTCTGGATGGTCTTGCCGAGACCCATGTCGTCGGCCAAGACGCCGCCGGAGGCGATTTCGTCCAAGAATTGCAGCCAGGACAGGCCCTGCTCCTGGTAGGGCCGCAGCGTCGCCTTGAGGCCCTTGGGCTTCTTCGCGGCTTTGATTTCGTCGATGTCGGCCAGCTTTTTGAACAGGCCCTTCGCGCTCGCGGCAACCGTGGCGGAGCTTGCCTGTTGGATGAGGTCTTGCACGCTGCCGGCCTGCGACAGCGGGATCTTGCCGTTCTTGCCGCCGGCAGCGATCAGCTCCACTTCGCGATCGATCATTTGCTGGATCGAATTGGCGTCGAAGGGCGCGAACGAATTGTCCGACAGCTTCACGAATTTGCGACCCTCGCGCAGGCAACGCTCGAGCTCTTCGCGGTCGACGCCGACACCTTCGGCCTCGTAAGAAATCTGCACGTTGAGCCAGTCGACGCCGCTCGAGACGCGCGCGTGTGCCAACACGGGCTTGCTGCGCACGTGGGTGCCGACCAGGTGCTCGGGCACGTACAGGTCCCAGTCCTCGGGCAGCTGGCCCACACCCTCCGACCAGAACGTGATCGCCTTTTCGCCGTGCGCGACGAAATGGTCGCCGCTCTCGGTCGGCTGCAGGCCGAGGTCGAGCAAAAGCTGCACGGCTTTTTGCTGGGCCGCGATGTCGCAGCGGATGCAGCGGGCGCGCTTCTGGCCCTCTTCGGGCGGCGAGATCAGGATCGGCGGTGAGATGCCATCGGCACGCACCTCGATTTCTTGCTCGCCGTAAGCCGCCTTCAAGAAAATCTCGGCTTCGGTCAGCCCACCGGCGGCGCGCATGTGGAAGGTGGGCTCCAGGTCGATCACGTCCGCCACCTGCGAAAGCTCGGGCAGCTCGGCGCCGACCTCGAGCGCCACGCGCGGCAGCCCGTAGGTGATCATGCTGATTAGCTCCGAGGACGGCTCTGCAATGGTCGGGCTACGCAGAAGGCGCCGCAAGGCAGCCGGCGAAACGCGATGATCGAGGCGCCTGGCCACGCCCTCGCTCGTGTCGATGTGCCAGCCGGGAGCGCCTTCGAACCAGCCGCCCTGCGTGAGGCTGAACCGCCGCCCGTCGCCCTGGCGCTCGAACGTCACCTTGGCCACAATCGTATCCGAGCCCACCATCTCGAGATCGAAGCGGGGCTTGAGCACATCGTCGATGAAGCGCAGCTGCATGAGCGCGGGCTCGAGCAAGACCCGGCGATCCTTGAGCTGCGGCAGCAGCTCGGCCGCGTCCTCGCCGCGGATGTCGACGGCAGGGTGACGCGGATTGCCCGACTCGAAGCGCGACAGCACGCGTAGCGCATTGCGGTCTCCAGTCGGGGACAGGGTCTGCCAGGTGAGCGCGTGGCTGGGCAACATCGGTGTGCGGTTGTCGACGTCCAGCACGGTGACGGTCAGGCCGCCCTGGCGGACGTGCACCCGGAATTCGAGGTTGAGGCTGCGCTTCGAGCCCTCGGGTGAAAGCCAGGCGCCAATCCCGGTGGGACGCGCGCTCACATCGGCAGGCGGGGGCGCATAGTGCGCGCTGCCGGAAGGAGCTTGAACGGGCGTTGGCTGACCACCGCGGCGCCTGCGATCGCGGCGGCGGCCACCCTTGCCGCCGTCGGCATTGGCGGCAGCGTGCGCAACATGAGCGACCGGGGCGGATGCTTGCGGTTGTTGCTGCTCACGGCGCGGTAGGTGCGCGCGTGCGCGGTTTCGCACCGTGATGAGCAGTGCGGCGACGTGCTTGCAGTGTTGGTTGGTTTTTTGAAACGCGGGGCAGGTGCAGTTCGAGGTGATGCCTTCGCCGCCGAGACGAATCGTGACCTCGTACGGCTCGGGATCGGAGCCTTTCACGCGCCCTTGCGCGTGCGTCTCGTTCAGACTGACGTCATCGACGACCTTGCGCTTTTCGTAGTCGAGTCCCCGCAAGAAAGTGCGGGCGCCGAGCAAGCGGCGAAGACCGCGATCAGAGAGTGTGGAGAGAGCGTCTGCAAGTGATGACAACGTAGCCTCGTTTTCGACAGTAGCGAGCAGGCCTAACGCAGGAGCGGGGCCAGACAGATGACAGTGAGCGCCAGCGCCAGGGCCAGCCCTTCGATGTTGGCGGTGGCAGTAACACCCAGAAAGGCACCGAAGGTGTCGGCGTCGGCGAGCGCACCGGTGCTGGCGTCGGCGCGCGCGCGCCTGCGCTGCTCGGCCAGAACGGCGCGCGTGGCCCGCCCGCCGAGCGAGACGACCACCCCCGTGAGCAAGCTGGCCAACCCGAATGACAGGAGGGTGGGGGTGAGCGCCAGGCCGCCCTCGCGCAGCACCGCGGCCAGCACGAACGGAGACAACAGCAGCGCCGCGACTTCAACGATGGGCAGCTTGCGAGCGCCTTCGGTCAGCGCTTCGAGGCAGCCCTTGTAGCTGGGCGTGAAATCCGCAGGTAAAGTCGGAGCGCCCGAGCGAGTGGCGTCGGGCATCTGCCGTTCGACCTCAGCCCCAACCAAGCGCGCGGTGGTGATGGCTCCCCGCGTCGCGCGAGCACCGAACGACACCACGATAGCCACGCCCAGCCCCGTCGCAAGCGCCGCCAGTCCGACGTTGCCGCTGGCAGCAGCCACGCTCGCGCTCGGGAACGCCAGCAGTCCGAGCCATAGCCCGAGACCCAGCGAGACAGCACCATGAGCGGCACCCGCGCGATCGCCGAGCAGCACGGCCTCGTCGAAGCCGCTGTGACGGCGCGTCGGCTCGAGCTCGAGCCGCGCCAGCGCCGCAACGCTGCGACTCGGGCTGGCGAGCGCGCCGAAGCCGCCTAGCGCGAGCGAGAAAGGGCCGAGCGCCAGGGCGCCCGCGGCAAACGTGGTGAGCAGGAGCGCCCCCGGCGCCAGCTGGCTGAGGCGCTCGGCGACCGCGAGCAGCAGCGCCGGTGCGAGCAATACCGACCACAACGAACCGAACCCCGTGCCGGCGCCGCGAACGATGACCGCCGCGGCGCTGCTTGCGTGCCGCTCGGCTGGCTCGCGCGAGACCCTGCCTTGTTGGCGCCGCAGCGGCAGCCAAGCCAGCAGCCCGAGCAGGGTCGTCAAGATCAGCCCCAGCGCGCCGCTCACGAACAGCGCCGGCATCTTGTCTCGCTCTAGCCAGAACAAGGCCGCACCGAGCCCGAACAACGCCACGAATAGAGCGCTGGCCTGGCCGCGCAGCAGCGCGCGCAAAGTGGACTCGTCGTCCGCGGAGCGTGCGGCGAAGACGCCGCACACCGATGCGATTGCGCCAAAGGCGCGCACGAGCAGCACCAGCACGAGGCCGGTCAGCGCAGCCGCGCCGGCCGAAGCCGAAACTGCCAGCAACGCCAGCGATATGGTGGCACCGACGCTGGCCGCATACGCCGTCAGAGCGCGCGGTAAGAGCTCTCCGGCGAGCTGGCCCACGAGGCTCGCCAGGAGCGCGGGGTCGCGCGCGTCGCCAGGGGACAGTCCGAATTCTTTGGTGCCGGTGACCGCGCTACCGGCTTGAGCTGCAGCGGCCGAGACGCTTCCGAGATGCGCCAGCGAGAGCGCCATCACGGCGGCACCGAGCGCGAACGCGGGCAGTAGCCTGACGACCTCGATCGCCAGCTCGGCGGAGTCGCTCGCACCCGCAAAGCCGCCCCGCACAGCGAACAGGCCCGCGAACGCGCAGCTCACACCCAGCAAACCCAGCGCTTCGCCGAACACCGCGCCGGCAGCCGCCGCGCGGATGAGCGGGCGCAAAGCGCGCGTCGAGCCGCGGGCGCTGGCACTCGCTCCTGCCGCGCTCGCACGAGCGCCAAGTGTCAGTGTCACGCGCGCTTGCGCCAACGTGCTGAGCGCACCGCTCACGAGCGCCAACAAGAGGAAGGCGCCGCGACCCAGGCCCGAAACCCCAGCGCGCGGGCCTCCCAAGAGACCGAACCCGACCAGTCCGACTGCTGGCGCGGTCAGCAGCACCAGCCCGCGCAGCGCACCTACGCGCAATAAGCCCAGGGCGGCGCGCTCCAAGGCACCCTCGGCGCGCTGAATCGTCGCCGAGATCCCCACGCGCCGCACCTCGAGCCTACCGAAGGCGTAAGAGAGCACCGAGCCGATCAGGCTGAGTGCGAGCAGGAGCGCGAGCTGGGTCACGGGGAGCTTGAGGGGCGGCCGGGGTGGACCGGGTGTGCGACTGGGCGGTGAGCGACACCTCCGCCGCCACGCCGTCTCCAGTCCGTCTCACGAGTCCTCGGGCCTGACGTTGCCCGTGACCGAGCGCTTTCGCCGCTATACTCAGGGACTCTGTGAGTGGACCGCGCTTCAGTGTGCCCGCAGGTCTCGACCCACCATCACTGGCTTCGCGGAGCAGCGCCCGGCAGCACGGCCACCGGTGGCTCTCGGCACTCCCTCCGGGAGTTAGCCTCGATGAGACGAGCGGATCCGTACCACGCGGTTCGGCCGGGGGGCAAGGCGTTTTGGAGGGGGCGGGGGCCCGAATACTGGGGTTAGGCGAACCTGCGGCTACTGGGGTTAGGGGAACCTGCGGCCTAGCCGCCAGCCCGACCGCCGCTGAGACGCCCACAAACGCCGAAGGGCGCCTTTCGGCGCCCTTCTTGGCAACTCCTGGCTGACGTCAGCCGCCGAGCGTTTTGGATTGAATCACCATGAGGTGATACTTGCCGTACTCGCTCTGGCCAAGTGTGAAGAGCACCTCCATCAGCAGACGGTAGGGGGTGCCCTTGTCTGCGATGACGATGGCCTCGGACGACGACGGGTCGAGCCCCTTGGCGCGGCGCACGGCCATGTCCGTTTTGCGGGCGGCCATGAGCGCGTTGCCGAGCGGAACGATGAACAGGTCGTTCGGGCCGCTGCGCTTGTAGCGGGCGTCGACGCCGGCCTGGGCCAGCGACTCGCGACCCGGCAGGGAGAGGATCTTGTCGTCGCCGACCAAGATTTGACTCTTGGAGATGGTGACGAGCACGCCTTCCTGCGCGGGTGCCGTCTTCATGATCGAAGCGGGCAGGCGCAAGTCGTCGCTCTGCGGCACCGCGGCGCTCGACTCACCCAGGGTCTTCAGGAGGAAGACGAGGATGATGGTCATGATGTCGAGCATCGCGGTGATGTTGAGGAAGTTCACCTCGTGCTCGTGAGCGTTACGTCGGATGGCCTTGCGTAGCTCGGCCTTGTACGTAACTACCGATGCGCCCTTCGGCGCGGGAGCAGCTCCACCGGGACCTTGTGGCTGGCTCATCGGGGCACCCCGAACTGGATGTTTTCGAACAGCGCATCACCGGCGGGAGAGCGACGCAGAGCGTCCATCACCGCGATCACGGTCTGGAACTCAACGCCCGGGTTGGCGGTGATGGTGGCCTGGGTTTCGTCCGCGAACTCCGGTGAAAGCCCCTTCAGGCGCGCAGCGCACGCCGTGAGGGCCGCGAAGTCGTATTTGCCGCCCGCCTTGGGCACCGCGATGCCGGCTCCGCGATCTTGGCAGCCGGGGGCGATGTTGCCGCCCGATGCCTTGAGCGAGAAGCCGTCGCTGACGATGAACACCGAGAGGTTCAACGCCTCCGATTGAATCTCCTGACGCACGCCGGCGCCTTTGCTCGCCGGCGGGTTCGTCTCGATGCTGGAGGTGAAGGTCACCGCCACCGTGGCGAGCACGAAGATCAGGATGTTCACGACGATGTCCAAGAACGGCACGATGTTGAGCTCGCCACCTTCTTCGTCCGGTGACAGCTCCGCCGGCTGACTCAGGCGGCGAACCTTGCTGCGCTGTGCTGCGCTGAGGGACATGGTTCCTTACCCGAGCTCAGAACTGCCCGGACTTGGAGATGGTCAGCATGTTGAAGGTCCGCTCCATGGTTGCCTCCAGGTCGTGCTGAATCGTCTTGGCGCGCGTGTGCAAGATGATGTGCGTGATCATGCAGAACACCGCGATGCCCAGACCGAGCGCGGTGTTGTACATGGCTTCGGCGATACCGTTCGACAGCATGCGCTGCTTGTCGGCCTGACTGAGGCCGGGAGCCGCGATAGCGCCGAAGGTAGCGATCAGACCGGACACCGTACCGAGTAGCCCGATCAGGGTCGCGATGTTCGCGAGTGACCAGAGAGCGCCAATGCGCTTCTCAGATTGAGGCTTCAGCTCGGACAGTTTTTCGCTCAGCGAAGCGTCGATCTCGTCCGCACCCTTGTTGGCGTGCGTCAGGCCCGCCTTGACCAGCTGCAGGATGGGGTAGTCGTCGGCCTCACAGAGCTTGATGGCGCGATCGATGTTGCCCGCTGCAACCAGCTTCTTCACCTGCGCGAAAAACTCTTTGGAGTTAACGCGGTAGCGAGTCATCTGGAAAGCGAAGCGCTCGATCACGATCGTGAGCACGATTGCGGACGTGCACAGGTTCAGGACCATGAAGGTCGGGTTCGTCTTGAACGCTTCGACGAGTTGGCTGTGTCCGCCTTCGGCCGCTAGAAGCAGGAGATGCATTCCCCAAGTCCCTTCTGTTGCTTTGGGTGCTGATGGTGGTCGAGCGTCAAAAATTGGCGCTCGATCACGACTGAGCCGAGGACTATAGCCGGGCAAAAACTCGTTTTACAAGTCGGCTGTTTTTGTTGCGATTTCGGTCTCATGGCCACCGGGCCGTAGTCGCGCTGGCGCGCTCTTTTGCCGAGCTGTCCGTCGCTAGGTCGCGGGGCGGCGTACGGACCGGCCGCCGAGTGAGTGAAGGGCAATTGCGAATGGAGCTCGCGGCCGAGAGCGCTTGTGTAAGCGCCTAGCGAAGTCGAAGCCCGGAGTTGGAGCGCGATGTACGCCCGAAACACACATTCGTGCGCGAGGGGAAAATTTTTAAATGGCGTGCGAACAGCTTCGTAAAATCCAATCTCTCTTGACTGCCGGGGTTCCAGTTGAGCAAGATGCCCCGCACTCTCGTCCAGCGGGGCTGTGCAGCCACCTCTTGGGGGCACACCCCAAGGCGTGAGGCACGGTGACCGGAGTCGACGGTTAAAGTAGCAAAATCTCACAGGAATTCGGAGCGTAGCCCGAATCCCTGGGGTCTCTCAACGAAGCATCAGGCGGAAGGTAAACGTAAAAATGTCGAGCGCATGGCATCACTTCCAGGCAGGCGGATGGGCGATGTATCTCATCCTGTTTTGGCTCATCTGCTCGATCGCCACGATCGCGGAACGCTCCGTGTATCTGTTCGGCGCGTCGATCAATAAAGAGGTGTTCCTCGCGACCATGCAGAAGTGCATCTTGGCCGGTGACATCGCCAAGGCCGTGAAGATGTGCTCGGCCGCCAATGCGCCGCTCGCCCGCATCGTCCAGGCTGGCCTCGTGAAGGTGAATCGCCCCGACGAAGAAGTTCAGGCGGCAATGGACGAGGCGGCACTGCGCGAGATGCCGAAGATCGCCAAGCGCACGGGCTTCCTCGCCCTGTTCGCCAACCTGGCCATGCTCTGCGGCTTGTTCGGCACCATCGTCGGTCTGATCAAGGCGTTCGGCGCGGTCGGTGGTGAGTCGGTGGATCCGAGCCAGAAGGCGCGCATCCTCGCTGAAGGTATCTCGGAAGCCATGAACTGCACCGCGTTCGGCCTGCTCTCGGCCATCGCGGCGCTGATGGGCTTCGCCTTCTTGAACGGCAAGACGCAGACGATGGAAGACGACATCAACGAGGCGTCGGTCCAGGTGCTGAACCTCGTCGTTGCCAACCGCCAGAAGGTCAACCTCCAGGGTCTCGAGGGCTGATTAGCTCTGTCTCGTAGTCGGCGAGGATTGGACCCCGCCGGCCACGAAACGCGCGGAGCCAAGGATTCTTGGCCTCGCTGTGTTGAAGGCGTCGGTTGGTTGAAGGAGCATCGGCATGGCTGGTATTGACGTCGGCGGCGGACACGGTGGCAAGCGGGCCACCAACCACGAAATCCCGCTGATCCCGTTCATCGACTTCCTCCTCTGTCTGGTGGCGTTCCTGCTGGTGACCGCGGTCTGGTCACAGATGGCGCGCATCAACGCGGACGCTCGCGTCCCGGGGCCGCCCAAGGACGAGCCGCCGGAAGAGGTCAAGAAGGAGAAGCAGCTCAACGTCGAGATGAAGGACACGAAATTCGTCCTCATCTGGAAAGAGGGCAACACCGTCGTCAGCACCATCGACGTCGAAAAGAAGGCCGTGCCGGTGGGCAACGAGGGTGACATTCGCTACCCCGATCTCGCCAAGAAGATTGTGGACGAGTGGAACCAGAATGGTTCTCACCGCGGCGACTTGCGCGACGACAAGAAGACGGATCAAGCGGTGCTCCACTCGGATAACAGCACGCCCTTCGCCGAGGTAGTCGCCGTGATCGACGCCATCTACACGCCGAAGCGTGACTGCTCCGTGTGCGGTCCGAACCAGAAGAAGATCCCCGGCCTCAACGTGACCTTCTCGGTGAACTGACATGTCGGAAAAACCGCTCAGCCGTTTTCATCAGCCGATTGCCGTTCCCGGCCGTCGCCTGCTCCACCACGTCCCGCTCAAGTTCGTGCGCAAGAAGGTGTCCGGTGGCGGTGCGCGCTCGGTGAACCAGGAGATCCCGCTGATCCCGTTCATCGACTTCTTGCTCTGCATCGTGTGCTTCCTGCTGGCGAGCTTCTCCGCCAGCGGCGAGCTGCCGGTCGACAAGAACGTCAAGCTGCCGAACGCCGAGAACGTGATGGACATGACCGACGCGCCGATGGTCGCCATCACCGGCACGCAGATCTTGGTGGACGGCACGCCGGCCGGTAACACCCGCGCCATCGTGGAAGCCAACCGTCTGCAGCGCGTCGATGAGCTCTTCAACGTGCTCAAGAACAAGCGTGAGCTGTGGAAGCAGTTGAACCCCGGCAAGGAGTTCTCCGGCATCGTGGTGCTTCAGGTCGATCGCAAGGTCGAGGCTCTGGTCGTCAAGAGCGTGTTCCAAACCGCCGCGTTCGCGGGCTACCCGAACGTGAGCTTCATGGTCGGTCGCCTCGGCGCTCAAGGCGGCTGAGGTCCTTGGACATGCGGGAGCGTGGGCTCCCTTCGCTAAACCAGGCGCGCGCCGAACGTCGGCGCGCGTTGGTTTATGGCAAGGTCGCTTTTCGCGCGATGCCGCCGCACTTTTGGTTGTGGGTGGTAGTCGGCATGGCGGGCTTTGCGGTGATTTACTGGCGCATCTCGGCGAGCAAGCTCGAGAGCCGCAAGAGCGCCGTGATGGCCAAGCAGCGTGCGATTGCCGTCGCGCTGGGGCCGAAGATCCAACCTTTCCGCGACCAAGTCGAGGGGTGGGTACGCGAGCTCTCGGCAGATGGCCCGGGCGATTTCGTTGCGCCTGGCAACGGCCTCCAGGGGCTGCGCGAGGCGCCTGGCGTCTACTTGCGACTGCGCCGTCAGGCCGCCAAAACACCCAAAGAGATCCGCAAGGCTGCTCAAGCGTCGCTGCACGACGGCTTCACCTCGTGCCTGTTCGTGAGCCCCACCGGGCTACCCACCGAGGGCGCTGCCTGTCACGTCACGAGCGAATGCCTGCCCGGCCAGCTCTGCAACGAGTGGAACGTCTGCGCCCCGCCGCCGCGGCCCTACAACATGCGCCTGGCGTATCGCGCCCTGCGCGTGCTGTCCACGGAGTGGAGCGACGAGCTGCACGAAGCGGACACCGATCTCGCCGTGAACGCTTACGACCGCGATCTGGACAGCGTCGCCAAGCACGACGTCCCGGTCGCCGTCGAAATCATGAACAAGGCGCGCTTCTTCACCCTGGTCATCGACGAGGAGCCGGCCGAAGGCTTACCCAAAAGCGACCCCAAGGATCCGGAAACGCCCGAGCAGAAGCTGCAAGCGTTGCCGCACTTCGCGCGCGTCGGCGTCTGGGACATTGCCACGAAGACGCCGCTGCTTCGCTTGCGAGCTCAGGCTGCCGCTGACTTCGTAGCCATGGGGGGACACGCTGCCGTCAGCCAAGAGACCATGAACGCGCAGTCACGCCAGGCCAACAGCTGCGCCCTGGCGCTCGCGGTGCGCGGTCGCATCACGCCCGAGCTTGAAGAAAAGCCTTAGTCAAGCGTCCGGGCGACCATACCCGCCACCACCCGGCGTGAGCAGCGCGATCTCGTCTCCTGCTCTGACCTCGAAAGCAGCGGCGCCTGCCAGCGGCTGGCCGTTGTGCAAGTTCTGCCCAACGGCACCGGGCGACCCCCCGGCAAGACCCCACGCGCCTTCGACCCGGCGCTCCGAGAGGATCGATACCTGCGCGGGGCGCAAGAACAGCAGACGGCGCCGAACACCGTCGCCGCCACGAAAGCGGCCGTTGCCGCCAGATTCGCGGCGGACGGCGTGCTCGAGCACCCGCACCGGAAAACGGCGCTCCATCACCTCGGCGTCGGTGATGCGGGTGTTGGTCATGTGCGTGTGCACGGCGGAGGCGCCGGCAAAGTCGCGTCCCGCGCCTGCACCTCCGGCGATGGTCTCGTAGTAGCCGTAGCTACCATCGCCGAAGGACAGATTGTTCATGGTGCCTTGCGACGCTGCCAATAGCCCCGCGGCCCCGAGCAACAAGTCCACGATGCGCTGCGAGGTTTCGACGTTGCCGCCGGCGACGGCGCGGCCGGGGCTGGGCGCGAGCAAGCTCGGTTCGGGAATGACGAGCTCCACATGGCGCAGGCAGCCGCTGTTGAGCGGGATCGGCTTGCCCACGAGCACGCGCAAGAAATAGAGCACGCAAGCTAGCGTGACGGCGCGCGGGGCGTTGAGGTTGCCCGGGTGCTCGGGCCCCGTGCCGCCGAAGTCGACGCGCAGGCGCTCGGGCGTGACCGCGAGCGTGACCGCGAGCGGGGTTCCATCGTCGAGCGCGTCACGCAGCTCGTGGCGCCCCGGTGAAAGCGTGCGCAGGGCGCGCAGCACCTCGGACGCCGCGTTGTCCTGCACGAACTGCATGTACTGCTCGACCTCGTCGAGGCCGCGTTCGCTGGCAAGCTCGAGCAGCAGGCTTTGCCCTGCTCTTACCGCGGCGAGCTGTGCGTCGAGGTCAGCAAGGTTCTCGGCGATGCGGCGCGCCGGTAGCGGTCCTCGCGAGAACGCGTCGATGACCAGCGTGTGGTCGAGGCGACCCGCGCTGCCAATCTTCAACGCGCTCAGCACGACGCCTTCCTCCGCCAACGAGCGCGAAAATGCCGGCATGGATCCAGGCGTGGTGCCGCCGACGTCGGCGTGGTGGCCGCGCGCGGCCGAGAAGAACCTGAGCCGACCGTCGGCGTCGTGCACCGGCAAGATCACGGTAACGTCGGGTAGGTGCGAGCCACCGCAGGCGGGGTCATTGCTGACGAACACATCCCCCGCTGCCAACCCGGGGTGAGCCCGCAGCACTGCCTTGACGGACTCGCTCATGGCGCCCAGATGCACGGGAATGTGCGGCGCGTTGGCGATCAGCTCGCCGGTGCCGTCGAAAACGGCGCATGAAAAATCGAGGCGCTCGCGGATGTTCACGCTGAGCGCGGTGCGGCGCAGCACGCGCCCCATCTGCTCGGCAATGGCCATGAAGCGATTGGCGTAAAGCTCGAGAAGTACCGGGTCGGCGCCGCAGCTAGATCCGGGCGCCACGGCGCGCGACGTGGCTGGTGGGACACGGAGCTCAGTCTCAGAGCGAGCGCGCAGGTGTCCGTGCGGCTCCGCCACGAGCTCGAAGCCGGGCTCGAGCGCGATGGTGCCGGTCTGCTCGACGATGATCGCGGGGCCGCTCAGACGTACGCCGGGCATCAGCGCTTCGCGCGCGAAGACCGGTACGCCTTCGAGCCAGGCGCCGTTCAAGTACCAGCGCGTATGCCGCAGCGGGGCTGCCGCAGCCGCAACGGCTGCGGCGATGGTCCGCGCTGGGGGTGGCGGTACCTCACGCGCCTCCACTCGCACATCGACGAGCTCGAGCGCGCGCTCGCGGTGCCGGTAGCCGAACAGCTCCTCGAAGCCTTGCTCGAAAGCCTCGCTCGCGCGCGCGGCCGTGGTCGGCAGCGTGACCGGCAGCACCGTTTCCGTGCCCTGGTAGCGCAGCCCCACGGAGGCGCTCACGCGGACGCGTTCGGAGACGGCGCCGTCGCGCGCGAGCGCCGTACGGCCCTCGGCTTCGAGCCGCTCGACGGCGGCAGCGAGTCCCAGGAGCGCTGAATCGCTCAAGGGTTGCCCGCCTGCGTCGCGCTTCCCGTCCCAGGTGAGCCCGGAGATGCCGATACCCCATGCCGACAGCACGCCTGCCTGAGGATGAAAGAGCACCTCGCGCACTTGCAGCTCGCGTGCGAGCGCGCAGGCGTGCTGGCCAGCGGCCCCGCCGAACGCCACCAGCGCTTGCTCGCGGAGATCGAACCCGCGCGCGACAGTCACGTCGCGGATGGCCTGAGCCATGTTGGCGTTGGCGATGCGAAAGAAGCCTTCGGCCACGTCCAGCGGCGTGTAAGCGTGCCCGCGCTGCTTCAGCTCGGCCGCCAGTGTCTCGAGGTGCGCCAGAGGAGCTTTGTCGGCCAGGGGCAGGGGAAAGCGGTCGGCGATCAGCCGCCCCAGCACCAAATTCACGTCCGTGATCGACAGCTCGCGTGCCCGAGGGTGCCCGTAGCAGAGTGGGCCAGGCTCTGCGCCCACGCTTTCGGGTCCCACGCGCAGACGCTCACCGTCGAAGCGGCAAATGGACCCGCCACCGGCCGCGACGGTATGTACCGCGACCATGGGGGCCACGATGCGCACGCCTGCCACCTGGCTCTCGTCGAGTCGTGCGAGCGTCGTCCCGCGCTGCATCAGCGTCACATCGGTCGAGGTGCCCCCCATATCGAAGCCGACTGCGTGCGAGGTAATGCCGGCGTCTCTCACGGCCTGCGCGAAGCCTTCCGCGCCGCCGGCGGGGCCAGATAGCACCGACGCCGCGCCACGAAATCGAGCGGCCTCGCACAAACCTCCGCTCGATTGCATCAGCAGCAGGCGTGAGCCTGGTAACGCTGCGCGCAGCTTGTCGAGGTAGCTCGCGAGCAGCGGCGTGAGGTAGGTGTCCAGCGCCACGCTGCTCGCGCGCGCCAAGTAGCCGATGCTGGGCGAGAGCTCGTGACTGCTGGCGACGTGGCTGAATCCGCAAGCGCGCGCTACGCCCGCGATTTCGGCTTCCAGCACCCCCGCGCGGTAGTCGTTGAGCACGGCGATGCCGAGGCTGTCGATTCCCGCCTCTTTCAGGCGTGACAGCTCCGTGGCGAGCCGCTCCAAGTCAGGACGCACCAGCACGTTGCCATCGGCGTCGAGCCGCGCGTCGACCTCCAGGGTTCGCTCCGGTAAGCGGGCACTCGGTTCGATGCGGAGCGCGAACAAGTCCGGGCGTGTCTGGTCAGCGAGCTCGAGCAGGTCACCAAAACCGCGCGTCAGCACCAGCGCACAGCGCGCCCCGCGGCGCTCGAGCAGCGCGTTGGTGCCGAGCGTGGTGCCCAGGCGCACCTCGCAGGGCGGAATTGCTTGCTCCGGCGCGAGCCCGAGCAGCTGCCGAATGCCGATCAACGGAGCGTCGTCGGTCGAAGGCACCTTGACGACCGAGAGCGCTCCCGTCGCCGGGTCCTTGCCGATGCAATCGGTGAAGGTACCGCCGCGGTCGATGAAGAATTGCCAGCGATCGTCAGCAGCCAGCGGCCGTGCCATAGCCGGCGGCACGTTAGTTCAAAAGCTTGGGACCCGGCTCGGACTTCGACTTGAAGCTGAAGCGGAGCGTGGCGCCATCCTTGTCGGTCAGGCTCCCTTGGGTGTCGACGATGACGTGACCGCCGTTCTCGAGGGCGCCGAAGAGCAGCTCGTCACCGAGCGGCTTCTTGACCTCGTCTTGAATCAGGCGGCCGAGCGGGCGCGCGCCGTTGTTCTTGTCGTAGCCCTTGTCGGCCAGGTAGGCCTTGGCGCTGGTCGTCAGCTCGATGGTGACGTCGCGCTCCGCCAGTTGCTTGCCCAGCTCGGCGATGAACTTGTCGACGACGCGCGACATGGTATCCGGCGAGAGCGGATCGAAGGCGATGCGCGCGTCCAGCCGGTTGCGGAACTCGGGGCTGAACGTGTTCTTGAACGCGATGTCGTCGCGGCCGCGCTCGTCGCGACCGCCGAAGCCCATCAGTCCGCGCTGCAAGTCTTGCGCGCCGACGTTGCTGGTCATGATCAAGATAACGTGGCGAAAGTCCGACTTTTTGCCGTTGTTGTCCGTCAGCGTTCCGTGGTCCATCACCTGCAGAAGCACGTTGAACACGTCCGGGTGCGCCTTCTCGATCTCGTCGAGTAAGAGCACGGCGTGCGGAGTCTTGGCCACGGCCTCCGTGAGCAAGCCGCCGCGGTCATAGCCGACGTAGCCGGGGGGCGCGCCGATCAGGCGCGACACGGTGTGCCGCTCCATGTACTCGCTCATGTCGAAGCGAATCAGCTCGATACCGAGGGTCTTGGCGAGCTGCTTGGCGGCTTCCGTCTTGCCGACACCCGTCGGGCCCGTGAACAGATAAGAGCCGATGGGCTTCTCGGGCGTGCGCAGGCCGGCGCGCGACAGCTTGATGGCCGTGACCAGCTCCGCGAGCGCGCGGTCCTGCCCGAACACGACCTTGTGCAGGTCCGTCTGGAGGTTCTTGAGCGCGCTCTTGTCGTCCGTCGACACCTGGCGCGGCGGAATCTGCGCGATGCGCGCGACCACCGCTTCGACCCGTTCCACGGTAACGGTCGCGTCGTCACCCGAATCCAGCTTGGTGTCGGCGCCCGACTCGTCCAGCAAATCGATGGCTTTGTCGGGCTGCTTCTTGTCGCGCAAATGCCGGTCGGACAGCACCGCGCAGGCGTCGATGGCGTCGGCTGCGTACTTGACCTTGTGAAATTCCTCGTACTTGGGCTTGAGCCCTTTGAGGATCTCTTTCGTCTCTTCGAGCGTTGGCTCCAAGACCTCGATCTTCTGGAAGCGGCGCGCGAGCGCGCGGTCCCGCTCCAGGTGGCTGCGGTACTCTTCGAACGTGGTGGCGCCGATACAGCGCAAGGTGCCATTGGACAGGGCCGGCTTGAGCAAGTTGGCGGCGTCGAGCGTGCCGCCGCTGGCTGCGCCCGCGCCGACAACGGTGTGCAGCTCGTCCACGAACAGGATGGCGCCTTCTTGCTTCTGAATCTGCTTGAGCACCGCCTTGACGCGATTCTCGAAGTCACCGCGGAAGCGAGTGCCAGCGACCAGTGCGCCCATGTCGAGCGCGTAGATGGTGGCGCTGAGCAGGTGCTTGGGCACGTCGCCCGCGACGATCTTCGCGGCCAGGCCCTCGACGATGGCGGTCTTGCCGACGCCGGCGTCGCCCACGAAGATCGGGTTGTTCTTGCGCCGGCGGCACAGCACTTGAACGGCGCGGCGCAGCTCTTTTTCGCGACCGACCAGCGGTTCGATGTGGCCGGCGGCGGCCGCCTCGTTCAAGTTGATGGCGAACTTGCTGAGCGGGTCGCTCACCTTCTCGCCGTCGCCGTCGCCCTCTTCGTCCTCGTCGTCGGAACCGGCCGTTTCTAGCGCGGATTCGTCGGTGCCGTCCTTCGACACGCCGTGCGAGACGTAGCTCACCACGTCGTAGCGGGTGATGCCCATCGCCGCGAGCACTTCCACCGCCTGCGAGTCGACCTCGGCGAAAATCGCCACCAGCACGTTGTAGCCCTTGAGCTCCTCTTTGCCGCTCGACTGCACGTGGATGGCAGCGCGCTGTAGCACGCGCTGGAAGCCGCGCGACGGCGCAGGGGTGACCGGCTCCGTTCCGGGCACCTTGTTGAGCTCGGTCTCGAGCAGCCGATCCAGCTCCTTCTTCAAGCGATCGACGTTGCCGCCGGCGCCGCGCACGACACGCGAGGTCGCGTCGTCGTGCAGCAGGGCGTAGAGCAGGTGCTCGACCGTGATCAGGTCGTGGCGACGACGGGCCGCCTCGCTTTGGGCGAGCGAGCAGGCAATTTCGACTTCAGCGCTGACCTTCACGCTTCACCCCCGTAACCTTCCGGTTCGGCCGTGACCATCAGTGGATGGCCGTGCTCTTTGGCGTATGCCGTGACCTGTGCGGCTTTGGTCTCGGCGACGTCTCGCGAAAAAGTGCCGACGATGCCGTAGCCCTTGTGATGGACATGCAACATCACCCGCGTCGCTTCGGTCTCCCCCATGTGAAAGAACTTCTCGAGTACGTGCACCACGAACTCCATGGTGGTGTAGTCGTCGTTGTGCAAGACCACCACGTACTTGCGCGGCTTTTCGGTCTTGGGACGCGTCGCTACGTCCAGCTCTTCTTCGGGCGTGACCTTCGGCCTGTCAGTTGCCATGACGTGGACGAGGCAATTTGAGCACTCTGCCCCCCGTTGTCGAGGGGGCAGGGCAAGAACGACGAATACCCCGGATTTGCGCCGCACTTCGACCTGCCCGAACGGGCAGTTTGCCTGCGCCGGCGGGCGCTACTTGCAGCTTGGGTCGGTGTCGCCGTAAACGACGATCTCTTTGATCGAGTAGCCGTACTGCGTCTTGCGCGTCACGCCCTGCATCCTGAAGTAGCGTCCGGCTTTCGGAACGATGGGCGGCGCCTGGATGTCCTCAGTGCCGCCCGCGCCGGCCTTGTTCTCGTAGATATCCGTGTAGGGGCCGTTGGCCGCGTCGGCCACCTGCAGCTTGTAGTCGGTCGCGTACGCCGCCTCCCAGACGATGTTCACGTGGTTGATCAGCACCGCCTGGCCCATGTCGAGCTGCAAGTAGCCGGTGTCGACCATGTGCTCGCTCGACCAGCGCGTGCCGACGTCGCCGTCGATGGCTTGGCTGGGGGCGTACTCGTAGTTGCCCGCGTCGCTAGCGGCCAGGGGTGTAAGCTTCACGCTCTTGCAGGTGCCGCCCGCCCCGGTGCCTCCGGAGCCACCGCCGGTGCCGCCGGTGCCGCCGGTGCCACCCTTGCCACCGGAGCCGGCAGCCGAGCCTCCCGCACCTCCGCTGCCGCCCTTGCCGCCACTGGCGCCGCCCGCGCCACCGCTCGTGCCGCCCGTGCCACCGGCATCGGTGCCCGCCGTCGAGAAGGTGCCACCAAAGCTGAAGCCGCCCGACGTGAACGTGCCGGCGGACGACGAGCCGCCGCCGCCGGTGGACGTGGTCCCGCCCTCCGAAAACGTGCCGGCCGCGGTCATGGATCCGGCGGCCGAGCCACCGTCAGTCGAGCTGGTTCCGGCTGAAGCTGCGCCACCCGAGCCGCCGTCCCCAACGGGGTTCAGCAGCAGGCCATCGCCCTGCGTTTCAGTCGCGCAGCCGAATACGCACGCCACAACGATAGGAGCCCAGGTCGCTAACGGATGCTTGGTAGGTGCAGCCATGATCGCTTGTCCCGATGAATGTTCGGGATCGAAACAAACGATTCATTTTACGTCAGCGCGTCGCCAGGGGCTAAGTGGCGGCGCTGACTTTTCAGGCAACCAAGCGGAAAATGAGGGCAAAACGCGGCAATGCCTACGTGTGCGCGTAAGTGAGCACACGTAGGCATATTGGCGATTGGCGCCGCCAACCGGGGACGCGCCCGAGGCCGCTCAGGTCGCCTTCTTCGGCGGCGCCTTGGGCTTGGCGGCCTCCGCGTTTTCAGCGGCGCGCTTTTGGTCCCAGAGGGCGTTCTTCTTGGCGGCGCGTTCGCGCTTACGACGAGCAGTGCGGGGGTCTTGCGGGCTTCCCATGGTGGCGCGCTTCCTAGCAGCTTTCGCGGGGGGTGGGGAGGGCTCTAGGGCTACCGGAAATCAAATTTCCCAGGTGGAGCCGCTGTTGAGGAGCTTGGACAGACTGCCCTTGCCGAGCTTTTGCACGGCGGCGGCTTGCTGGTCGGCGACCACGCCGTCGTAGGTGGGGCGTTCTTCGGCGAACAGCACGCCGAGCGCGACCGGGAAATGCGGGTAGGGCATTCGGGCGAGCATGAACGCCAGCGTGGAGTTGGTTTCGTCGTGCACCAGCACGTCCGCCAGGGTCATGCCGTTTTCGCCCAGCTGGATGACCTCGAGCTGCAGCGTCTTCGGATTGATGCGCAGGCCCTTGTCGTTGTTGGTGCCGAAGAGCAACGGCTTGCCGTGCTCGACGCGCACCTGGCGCTCGGCGCGCACGTCCTTCTCGCGGAAGGAGTCGAACGCCCCGTCGTTGAAGACGTTGCAGTTTTGGTACACCTCCATGAAGGCGGTGCCCTTGTGCTTGGCGGCGCGACGCAGCACTTCACTCAGGTGCTGAGCCTCGGTGTCGATGGAGCGCGCCACGAAGCTGCCGTTCACGCCGAGCGCGAACGCGGCCGGATCGACCGGTTGATCTGCCGAGCCGCCTGGCGTGCTCTTGGTGACCTTGCCGAGCTCGCTGGTGGGCGAGTATTGCCCCTTGGTCAAACCGTAGATGCGGTTGTTGAACATCAAGATTTTGATGTCGAGGTTGCGGCGCAAGCAGTGCATCAGGTGGTTGCCGCCGATGCTCAAGCCGTCGCCGTCGCCCGTCGCCATCCACACGCTGAGCGAGGGATTGGCGGTCTTGATGCCCATCGCGAAGGCCGGCGCGCGGCCGTGAATCGTGTGAAACCCGTAGGTGTTCATGTAATACGGAAAGCGGCTGCTGCAGCCGATGCCGCTCACCCACACCATTTGCTCGAGCGGAACGCCGAGCTCCGGCATGACGCGCTGCACGGTCGCCAAGATGGCGTAGTCACCGCAGCCCGGGCACCAGCGCACGTCCTGGTCGGTCTCGAAGTCTTTTTTGGTCAGCTTGGAGGGTTCGATGATGTTCGACATTTTCTCTGGTTCCCTCAACCGTCCCGATGGGGGCTCTCTGTGCTTCTAATTGAGCAGCCCTGCAGTTGCGCACCGAGCTCATTGCGACTCGTTGGTACCAACACGGTAACTGCTCCGGCCTCGCCGGTTGTGCTGGTTAGTGTGAGGCTGCTCATTTCGATCGTGATCTTTTCTTCCAAAGACTTTCGCTGTCGTAGTGGCTCGGAGCTGCGGCTCAGCTCTCCATCACCTGACGGATCTTCTCTTCTAGCTCGGCAATCTTGAACGGCTGGCCCTGGATCTTGGGCAAGCTCTCGGCCGGCACCAAGTACTGACTGCGGACGAGCTTCACCAGTTGGCCGTTGTTTAGCTCCGGCACCAGCACGCGATCGAAGCGCTTCAGCAGCTCACCCAGGTTGCGGGGCAGCGGGTTCAAGTAACGCACGTGGGCGTGCGACACATCGAGCCCGCGCTCGCGGCAGCGACTGACGGCCTCGCGGATGGAGCCGTAAGTGGAGCCCCAGCCCAAGACCAACAGCTTGCCGGAGTCGTTACCGACCTCGATCTTCTGCTCCGGCACGTCGTTGGCGATGCCGGCGATCTTCGCGGCACGCGTCTTCGTCATCTTCTCGTGGTTGTCGGGGTTGTACGAGATGTGACCCGAGTTGAAGTCCTTCTCGATGCCGCCGATGCGGTGCGTGAGGCCCGGCGTGCCCGGGATGGCCCAGTTGCGGGCCAGCGTCTGCGGATCGCGCAAGAACGGGTGAAAACCTTCCGGATCTTTGCGGAAGTTGACCTCGATTTTCGGCAACTTCGAGACATCCGGGATGGGCCAGGGCTCGGCGCCGTTGGCCAGGTAGCCGTCGGTCAATAGGAACACGGGGCACATGTATTTGATGGCCAGGCGCACGGCTTCGATCGCCATGTAGAAGCAATCGCCGGGCGTGGCCGCCGCGATCACCGCCACCGGCGCCTCGCCGTTGCGGCCGTACACGGCCTGCAGCAGATCGGCCTGCTCGGTCTTCGTGGGCAGGCCGGTGCTGGGACCACCGCGCTGGATGTCGATCAGCACCAGCGGCAGCTCCGTCGAGACGGCGAGACCGACCGCTTCCATCTTCAGTGCCACACCAGGGCCACTGGTGGAGGTCACGCCGATACGCCCGGCGTACGAGGCGCCAATCGAGGCGCAGACCGCCGCGATTTCGTCCTCGGCCTGAATGGTGGTGACGCCGAAGTGCTTGAACTTGGACAGCTCGTGCAGCACGTCACTTGCGGGAGTGATGGGGTAGGCGCCGAGAGTCATCTCGAGACCGCTGAGCTCGCAGGCCGCCAGCAGACCCCAGGCCGTCGCCTGGTTGCCGCCGATGTTGCGGTACTTGCCCTTGGCGACCGGCGCCTTCGGCACCTCGTAGCTGAAGTGCGAAACCTCGGCTGTTTCGCCATAGGCGTGGCCGGCTTTGAGCGCCGCGATGTTGGCCGCGACTAGGTCCGCACGCTTGGCGAACTTGCCCTCGATCCACTTGATGGAAGGCTCCATCGGACGGCCGTAGATCCAGAACATCAGACCGAGGGTCCAGAAGTTCTTGCAGCGGTTGGCCTCCTTCGTGGAGAGCCCGGTGTCTTTCACGCTGGCCAGCGTGAGCTTGCTGATGTCGATCGCGAGCAGCGAGAAGCCCGCGTTGTCCATCGAGCCGTCTTCGAGTGGGTTGGTCTCGTAGCCCGCCTTCTTCAGGTTGGTGGCGTTGAAGGTGCCGGCGTTGACGATCAGCAAGCCGCCCTTCTTGAGATCCTTGAGGTTCGTCTTCAGCGCCGCGGGGTTCATCGCCACCAGCACGTCGGGCGCGTCGCCGGGCGTGAACACGTCTTGCGACGAGAAGTGGATCTGGAAACCCGAGACGCCGTAGAGCGTGCCGGCAGGCGCGCGGATCTCGGCGGGGAAGTCGGGGAACGTCGCGAGATCGTTTTGCGCGAGCGCGGCGGCCGCCGTGAATTGATCGCCCGTTACCTGCATGCCGTCGCCGGAGTCTCCGGCGAACCGAACGACGGCACCTTTGATGACGTGACGAGTGGGGGTCGAGGTTTCCGTAGCGGGGGTGCTGGTGGTCATGGAGCGCGCGTTAGGACCGGAAATCTCGCCCAATTCGGGAGATTGTCAAGTCATCCGGTCGGGAATAGCGGAATTGCCGAAAAGGCGAAGAAACACGGAAAAAGGGCCGCGTCCTGAAAGCTCGGCGGCCCACGAGCTGCGGCCCCTGCCTTCGGCGCGAAGCCTCTGGCGCCGGGGCCGACGTCAGCTCACCACAGCGTTGGGCTGGCGGCCAGTCCTACCCCGTCTTTTCGGCGTGTTTTTCGAGCAGTTGAGCGAGGCGGGGCGCGGCGGCCTCCACCTGACCCTTGGCCAGCGGCCGCAGCTTCTCGTAGGCCTTCTTGAGGACGACGTTGTCGGCGCGCTGCGCCTTGCGATCCGTCACACCCAGTAGGCCCTCGGCCATTCGGCCCTTGTTCTCCATCAGGTAGGCGCCCGCCGGCCGGTTCTTCTGCTTGGCCTCTTGGTAGAGAGGGTCCATCGCGTCCAAAAAGTCCTCGAGTAGGCCGGTAACGACGTCTTTCACGAAGCCGGGGCGCACGCCCTGCACGACTTTGTAGCCACCCTTTACCGCGAGGCCGGTGAGACCGCCCTTATCCGCGACCTCTGCATCCAGCACCTTGATGGCGTCCTCGATCACTTGCTGGCGCTTTTCGCCCGATCCCAGCTGCTCTTTCAAACTCGACATGGCGTTTTGGCTCCGTTCCGGGGCGCCTTATACCAGGCCAACGGGACCACCCAAAGCTCCTTGGGACCCGGAACTCACTTGGCCGGGGCTCTGTCACGGTAGTACAAACCCAGTGCCAAAGCCGCGGGATGCGATGCCATCTGTGGTGGTCGTGTCTCGGAACCCCGCCTGATGACGGAAGACCTCAAGCAAGGATCAAAGCTCGGTGACAACGAGCTCATGCTCAGGATCGGCCGTGGCGGTATGGCGACCGTCTGGGTAGCGCGCGAGCGCAAGAAGGACCCCAAAGACGATCGCCTCGTGGCCGTGAAGGCCATGCTGATCGAGCTCGCCGACGAAACCGAGTTCGTCACCATGTTCTTGGACGAGGTGCGGCTGGTGCGAGCCATCAAGCACCCCAACGTCGTGGAGATTTACGACGTCGGCGACGCCGACGGTATCATGTGGATGAGCATGGAATGGGTGGAGGGCGAGTCCCTCCACACCGTGATCGCCGAGGCCGGCAAGCGGCGTGCGATCCCACCGGAGCTCGCCGTGAAGATCATCGCCGATGCGGCGTCGGGGCTTCACGCGGCCCACGAGCTGCGCGATCTCGACGGCAGCCTGCGCGGCGTCGTGCATCGCGATGTGTCGCCGCACAACATTCTGATCGGCACCAATGGCGTCGTGAAGCTCGTCGACTTCGGCGTGGCCAAGGCCGTGGGGCGCATCAGCGAAGCGACGCGCGCCGGCCAGCTGAAGGGCAAATTCGGCTACATGTCGCCCGAGCAAGCGCTGGGCAAACAGGTCGATCGCCGCAGCGACATCTTTTCGCTCGGTATCGTGCTGTTCGAGCTCACGACCAGCCGGCGTCTGTTCCGCGGTGAGCACGACATCGACACGCTCAAGTTGGTGATTGGCGGGCCGATTCCCAGGCCGACGAGCATCGATCCCAAGTATCCGCCCGGGCTCGAACGCATCGTGCTCAAGGCGCTCGATCGCCACGTGGAGGCGCGCTACCAGACCGCGCAAGAGCTGGCCGACGACCTGCGCGCGTACTTGAAGTCGGAGCGCACGGTGGTCGCGCAGAGCGCGCTCTCGGGGCTGATGAAGCGCGTGCTCGGTGAGCGCATCGAGCAGCGGCGCAAGGCGGTGCGTGCGGCCCTCAAGGCGCTCGGCAGCGGACAGTCTCCGCCAGCGGACCTGTTGTCGGGAGAGCTCGCCTTCACGCCCACCGGGAAGGAGGACCGCATCACGGTCAGCGGAGTCAGCTCGGTCAGCTCGGTAACCGGCAGCAACCTCTCCGGCCTCTCGAACATCACGTCACCGAGCACGGTCGGCCGTCCGAGCTCCAGCTTTTCGGGGCTGCGTCGTGAGGTCTCACAGCCGCAGCCCAGCGGGCTCTCCGTGGGCAGCATCATTGGTTACGCGATTGGGGCCCTGGGGCTACTTGTGGCGCTGTTCGTCTTACTCTTCATGAGGCGTTAGCGCGGTCGCTTCTTGGGTTTTCACCTGGGTGTTCCGGCCGCCCTGCGTGCTTGGTGAGGTCGTTGCAGCTCGCGCAGATGAGCCGCGCTCGCGTCTCAACAGAAGACCGGCTTGCGTCGGAGAGCGAGCGGACAGCCGAGATTAGAAGGGCGTCTCGGGTTGGTTTGACCAGGCTGTTCTGATTGACCCATCTGGCGTCATCTAGTGCTAGATCTCGTAACGTCCTCCGAGCTCGCTATGGGAAAAATTCTCGTCGTCGATGATCAGCGCAACATGCGCACCACGCTCGCGATGATGCTGCGCGGGCAAGGCTACGAGGTCGACGAGGCGGCCGACGGTGCACAGGGGCGCGAGCTGGGGGCGACGGGCGCGTTCGACGTGGTGCTGACCGATCTGCGCATGGGCGAGTACGACGGCATCGAGGTGCTGCGTGCCACCAAAGAAGCGCAGCCGATGACCGAAGTGATCGTGATGACGGCGTACGGCACGATCGAGAGCGCGGTCGAGGCCATGCGCGTCGGCGCCTTCGACTACATCCAGAAGCCGTTCACCGAGCAGGAGCTGATCGTCAAGGTCGGCAAGGCGCTCGAGAGCCGCAAGCTGCAGGGGCAGGTGCAAGCCTTCGCCCGCGAATTCAAGGAGCGCTATCACCTCGAGAACATCGTGGGGCGCTCTCAGCCGATTCGCGACGTCTTGACGCGCGTGGTCAAGATTTCACCGACGGACGCGATCGTGCTCATTACTGGTGAGTCCGGTACCGGCAAGGAGCTGATCGCGCGCGCGGTGCATGCCAACAGCAAGCGCGCCCACCGCCCATTCGTGACCGTCAACTGCGCGGCGATCAGCGAAACGCTGCTCGAGAGCGAGCTGTTCGGGCACGCGCGCGGCGCGTTCACCGGCGCGATCTCGGCGCGCAAAGGCTTGTTCGAAGAAGCCGACGGCGGCACGTTTTTCTTCGACGAAATCGCCGAAACCACGCCGGCTTTCCAGGCCAAGCTGCTGCGCAGCATCCAAGAGGGCGAGATCCGCCGTGTCGGCGAGAACAAGCCGGTCAAGGTCGACATTCGCGTGGTTGCGGCCACCAACGTGGACTTGGCGCAAGCGGTCGAGGAGCGCCGCTTTCGCCAGGACTTGTACTACCGCCTGAACGTGGCGCGCTTTCACCTGCCGCCGCTGCGCGAGCGGCGTGAAGACATTCCGCTGCTCATCGAGTTCTTCCTCGACAAGTACAACCGCAAGATGAACGCCCATGCGCGCCTGGCCGAAGGCGTGATGGAGAAGCTCATCTTGTACGACTATCCGGGCAACGTGCGCGAGGTCGAGAACATGGTGGAGCAGTCGGTGGCGCTGTGCTCCGGCGGCGTCGTTACGGCCGACGACATCTTGCCGCAGATGCCGAAGAAGTCGCGCGCTACCGGCCGTACGCTGGCAGACATCGTCGACGATGCGGAACGCGAGGCACTGCAAATGGCGCTGCGCGCTTCCGACGGCAGTCGCGAGCGCGCTGCCGAAGCGCTCGACATCAGTCCCACCACGTTGTGGCGCAAGATGACGCGGCTCGGGATTTCCTACGAAAATCGTTAGCCTTTGCGCACCGAGCTTCTGGATTACGATTTACCCGACGAGCTGATTGCCAGGCGCCCGCTGAGTGAGCGTGACGCCAGCCGGCTGTTGGTGCTCGACCAGGGGTCGATCGCACATCGACGCATCCGCGATTGGCCGGAGCTGTTGCCGGAAGGCGCGCTGGTCGTGCTCAACGACACGCGAGTGCGCCGGGCGCGGATGTTCGGCAAGCGTCGCGAGAGTGGTGGGCGCGTGGAGCTGCTCTTGATTGGGCGTGAGCCGGCGCGAGAGCGTGGCGACGGGCGCGAGCTGTGGCAAGCGCTCGGACGTGCCAGCAAGCCTTTGCGACCAGGCCTGATGATCGACGCGGGCCAGCTGGAGTGCGAGGTGATCGAGCGAGGTGAGGAGGGCACGCTGTTCGTCGCCATCCGCGCCAGCGCACCGGTCGAGCAGATTCTCGAGCAAGAGGGCAGGGTCCCGATTCCGCCGTACTTGGGGCGCGAGGACGACGCCGACGACGTGCATCGCTACCAGACGGTGTACGCGGAGCGCACCGGTTCGGTGGCGGCGCCCACCGCAGGCTTGCATCTCACACCGGCGCTCTTCGAGCGCATGCGGGCGCGCGGCATCGAGGTGGCTCGGCTCGAGCTCGAGGTTGGCCTCGGGACGTTCAAGCCGGTGGTGGCGGACGATCTCTCCGGCCACGTGATGCATCAGGAGCGCTTTTGTGTGGGCAAAGAGCTGGGCGCGCGCGTTGCGGCGGCGCGAGCGCGGGGCGGGGCCGTCGTGGCGGTGGGGACGACGGTCGTGCGGGCTCTGGAATCGGCCGCAGATCCGCAGGCACCGGGGCTGGTATTGCCGCAAAGCGCGGAGACTCGCTTGTTGATTCAACCGGGCTATGTCTTCCGGGTGGTAGACGCATTGTTGACTAATTTTCACCAACCCAAGAGCACGCTGCTGGCGTTGGTCGCCGCGTTTGCGGGACTCGAAGCCATGCACGCGGCCTACCGTGCCGCCGTGAGCGAGCGCTATCGCTTCTTGTCGTTCGGGGACGCCATGTGGCTGCCGAGGCGGGCATGAGCGAAGCGCCTTCACTCGTGAGCTACCAGCTCGAAGCGCAATCCGGGCACGCGCGCGCCGGGCGTATCTCGACCCCCCACGGCGAAGTGCCGACACCGGCGTTCATGCCGGTGGGCACGCAAGCCAGCGTCAAGGCGCTGTCGTCAGAAGAGGTCGCGGCCACGGGCGCGCGCATGCAGATCATGAACACGTACCACCTGTGGCTCCGGCCTGGTCCAGAGCGGGTGGCGGAGCTTGGAGGCTTGCACGCTTTTTCGCGTTGGCCGCATGCCATCACCACGGACTCCGGCGGTTTTCAGGCATTTTCTCTGGCAGAGCGTACCAAGGTCTCGGAAGACGGCTTCGAGTTCGCCTCGCACCTCGACGGCAAACGCCTGAAGCTCACGCCTGAAGAGGCCATGCGTATTCAGGGGCTCCTGGGCTCCGATATCGCCATGCAGCTGGACGTCTGTCCGCCCGGCAACTCCGCGCTGCCCGAGCTGGTAGCAGCCGTGGAGCGCACCACGCGCTGGGCCGAACGATGCCTGGCGGCGCAGCGCCCCGGACAATCGTTGTTCGGAATCGTGCAAGGAGGAACGAACGTCGAGCTACGGCTCCAGCACGCGGAAACTCTGGCCAAGCTGCCGTTCCAGGGGCTGGCGCTCGGCGGCTTCAGCGTGGGTGAGCCCGCGGCGTCGATGCACGCGGCGCTCGGCCAGATCGCGCACCGCTTGGACGCAAGTCGCACTCGCTACCTGATGGGTGTCGGCACGCCCGAGGACTTGCTGGTCGCGGTCGGCGCGGGCATCGACCTTTTCGACTGCGTGATGCCCACGCGCAATGCCCGAAACGGCCAGGCCTTCACTTGGCAGGGCAAGCTGACCATCAAGAACTCGCGCTACCGGGACGACCCGCTCCCGCTAGACCCGGACTGCAGCTGCTCGGCTTGTCGGGGTGGTTACAGCCGCGCCTACTTGCGCCACTTGTTCGTGGCGGGCGAGATCTTGGTCCTGCGAATGCTCAGCGAGCACAACCTGGCCCTGTATGCGCGGCTCTTGCGCGAGGCTCGCGCCGCCATCCTGGCCGGAGACTACGCGACTTTTGCCGCAGAACGGCTCGCAGTTTTCCGAGACTTGCCCGATACTAGAAGTCTCGGATGAGCGAAAAGAAGCAACTCGGCAAGATCCTGCTGCGCCAAAGGGCGCTCAGCCCCGAGGAGCTGGAACGCGCGCTCGCAGAAAATCGTGGCGGCCGCCTCGCGTCGCGGCTGGCCGCATCCGGCGCCATCTCGGACGTGGCTGCGCTCAAGGCGCTGAGCGAGCAACACGGCATTCCGGGCATCGACCTGGCGCAAGTCTGCCTCAAGCTCGACGACCTCGAGCTCTTGCCACGCGAGATCGCCGAGAAGCACCTGATCTTACCGGTGCTGGTGCGTGACGATCGCCTGTTCATCGCGATGGCCAACCCGCGCGAAAAGAAGGTGATCGACGAGCTCGAGTTCGTCACGGGCAAGAAGGTCTATCCTTACGTCGCGCTCGAAGGTCCGCTGTCACACGTCATCGAAGAAGCTTACGATCGCAAAGCGCGTGGCGAGGACCACTACATCGGCCCCAATTGCCCGGAAGAAACGCGACGCAAGCTGGGAATCGGCGCTGAGCCTGCGGAGGGCAACGAGCTGCCGCCCCTGGAGACGCACGCGCGCCCGCTCGACGCTCCCGGCGTGGTCGTCGACGACGAGGTGGAAGCGCTCTCGCGCAAAGAAGACGTCGAGGAGACGGGCTTCGGTGAAACCTCGCCCGAGTTGAGCGTGGTGACGGATCTACCCGAGCACGACTCGAGCCCCGCCGCGACCGAGGCCTCCGGAAAAACCATCCTCGTCGTGGACGACGAGACCGAGATCCGCAAGATGCTCGTGCGCCTACTCACGCGCGCCGGCCACCATGTGGTCGAAGCGGACAGGGGCCTCGCCGCGCTGCGCCTCGTGAAAGAGCGCCACCCGGACTTGATCGTGCTGGACGCGATGCTTCCCGAGGTGCACGGCTTCGAGATCGCGCGGCGCATCAAAGGCAGTCAGCGCTACGGCAAGATCCCGATCATCATGGTCAGCGCCGTCTATCGCGGTTGGCGCTACGCCGAAGATCTAAAAGCCAGCTGCGGCGTCGATCACTTCATCGAAAAGCCGTTTCGCATTGCCGAGGTGCTCTCCGCCGTCGACCAGTGCCTGCGCCAGCTGCCGCCGGTGGAGGTGCCTGACGTGTCGGGTGAAGCCGAGGCGGCGCTCAACGCGGGGGTGGAAGCCTATAAGGCCGGTCGTCTGGACGAAGCGATCGACCATCTTCGTCGCGGGGTCAAAATCGATCCGCTGGCCTATCGCCTGCATTTCCACCTTGGCCTCCTCTACGGAAAGAAGGGTCAGGTGTACGACGCAGTGAGCGAGCTGGAAACCGCAGTAGAGATTAACTCTCGCCACTTTCCAGCCGTCAAAAACCTAGCCATTCTGTACCAGAAGGCTGGATTCCGTAATAAAGCAGTCGAAATGTGGGAGCGGGCCCTGTCGTTGGCCCCGGACGAGGAGACCAAGCAGTCCATCCGTGAGCACCTACTGAACCTGCTCTAACCGGGTCACCAGCCGTACGGCAGGACGGCGAGCAAAGCTGGGCTTGGCCCAGCACCGCGAGACAGCGGTCGCTTTTTTGAAGCGCGCCATTTTGACCCCGGGCTAAGCTCAGTGCCCGCTCTTTCTTGGGTCAGTTTCTTCTGAATCCTTCGCTTCTTCGAACACCAAAGCCCATCGTGCGACGGCGCTCCGCTGAATGAAGTTTCTCTGTCCCAGCTGTAAAGCGAAGTACCAGATCGCCGACGAGAAGGTTGCCGGGCGGTCCGTGCGCATGAAGTGTCGCAAGTGCGGCTTCATGATTCAGGTTACGAGCGCCATGGCGACGCCGAGCGGAGCCGGCAGCGAACCGCCTGAAGCGGGTGAAGCCGACGGCACGAGCGCTCCGCCGCCTGCCGTCAGTGCTCCTGAAAACGCCCCGCCTGCGGCGCCGTCTCCTGCTCCTGCTCGCGCCGTACCGACGGTTGCTTCCAAGCCGATCGCGGGCAAGCCCGCGCCGAAGCCAGCGCCGGCCAAGCCCGCGGGCTCGCTACCAAAGCCTGCCGCACCGCCGCCACGTGCCAGCGCACCAACCGCTGCACCCAAGCCGGCGGCGCCTGCCGCGGCGCGACCCGCAGCTGCACCCGCACCCGTTCCAGATCGGGCAGCGGCACCTGTCGAGACGCCGCGCGACTTCGAAGGCGACGACGAAGTCACGCGCATGGCCGATGCGGGTGCGCTCGCCGGCGCCTTCACGCAAGCTTTTGGCGGCGCTGGTGCGGAAGCGCCTGCGGTCGAGGCCGACACGACGCTGAGCATGCCGGGCGACGAATGGTTCGTGGGTATCAACGGCGTGCCCGTCGGACCGATTCGCCTGAGCGAGCTGCGCTCCAAAGCGGCGTCCGGCGCGGTGAACAAAGAGTCGTTGGTCTGGCGCGACGGCTTCGAGGATTGGCGCCCACTCAAGACGTACCCCGAGCTCGTGGCGATCGTCGAAGAGGGCGTTTCGAGCGCGCGCGCGTCGCTCACGCCGTTCACGCCGCCCGCCGCGGAAGCACGAGACTTCAGCGCCAAGCCCGGGGCTGTCGGTAGCGATGTGCTCGCCGGGCAACCGTCGCCGAGCGCGGTCACGGGGTCTGCCGTCGTCACGGACGACATCGCCGCGTTCGTGCCGCCGCAGCGCGGTACCTCGCCCATGGTGTGGGTCGCGATGGTGATCGCGATCGGGTTGGGCCTCACGCTCGGCTTCGTCTTCTTCGGCGGCCAGAAGCCGGGCGAAACGAAGATCGTCGAAAAGATTGTCGAGAAAGAAGTGCCGGCGAAGGGTGACCCGAACGCGCCGGTCGCCGCGAACGACAACCCTGGCGAAACCGTCGCGGCCGATCCCCACGCCCCGAAGAAGACCGGCACCGGCAAGCCCGCCGCCACTGCTGCCTCGACCGGCGACGCAAAGCCGAATACCGGCTTGAGCGGTCTCACGGGTTTGAGTGGCCTCGGTCCTTCCGGCGGTCCCTCGACGGGTGGCCCCTCGGGCAATACGGGTGGCGGCGGCCAGCTCGACGGCGGCCAAATCCAATCTACCGTCTCCCGCTACACGGGCAGCGTGAAGCGCCGCTGTTGGCAGCCCGCGCTCGACGCGCGCGCCAAGGACGCGCCGATGACCGCCAAGGTCACGGTGACGATCACGGTAGGCGGCACCGGCACCGTGCAAAACGCAACGACCAGCGGCGATCCGCGCGGTTACAGCGGCCTGGCGAACTGCATCGCGAGCAGCGTGCGCAGCTGGCAGTTCCCAGCCGCGGGCGGGCAGACGATCGCAAACGTGCCGTTCGTGTTCGCGGGGCAGTAGGGGTTTCTCCAGCCTCGAGATCGAGATTCGAGATCGACTGCAGGCGAGCCGCCTTTGGGCAGCCTCGACAAAAATTGTCCCCGGTGACTTTCATCACCGGGGACAAGTCCGAGACCTCCATAAGCCGGGTTCTGTGCGCTTCCTCCGTTGCCTTCGGAAGCGTGGCGGTCATTCCTCTGGGACGCGCGTCGCCGCGCGCCTCGTGCGGCCTACCCAGAGGCTCGGGCGGGCAGCCCTCGAACGCCTCTCTACGTGGCCTTGCTCCGGATGGGGTTTGCCGTGCCGTGACCGTTGCCGGCCACGCGGTGGGCTCTTACTCCACCGTTTCACCCTTACCTGATGGCGATGTTGAGTCGGTCAGGCGGTTCGCTTTTCTGTGGCACTTTCCTCGAGGTTTCCCTCACCGGGCGTTACCCGGCATCCTGCCCTGCGGAGCCCGGACTTTCCTCTCCGACCGAAACCGGAGCGAGCGCCTGTAGCTCTCGGACGGGCAAACACTAACGCCCCAGCTTGCGTCAAGCAAGTCGGGGCGTCGATGCGAGCGGGAGGAGGAGAACCGCTCTGGTTGGAGTTACGCGGCGTCGAGGTCGATCGCGACGCCGGCGGCTTCGGACAGCTGGCTGATGCGGCCCTTCAGCTTGCGGCGTGCGCGCGCCTCGAGCTGGCGTGCGCGCTCGCGCGACACGCCGAGGCGCCGGCCGATCTCTGCGAGCGAAAGCTCTTCTTCGCGATCGGCCATCAAGCGCTTTTCGACGATGTAGCGCTCACGCTTGTCGAGGTGCTTGAGCGAGTCGCGCACCATCGCTTGTACGTTGACGCGCGTCTCGCTGTCGCCGAGCTGCGCTTCTTGATCGTTGCCGGGCGAGACCAGCGTGTCGAGCACGGTGGTGGCCGAGTCATCCCAGACCTGCGCATCGAGCGACAGATCGCGGGCCTCCAGCCGCCGAACCATGGCGGTGACCTTCTCGGTGGGCATGTTCATGGTCTTGGCCAAGAGCTCGTCGGCTTCGGGCCCTTCACCCACCAGGTTGGTGATGCGCACGCGCTCGCGGCGCAGCTTGAAGAACGTCTTGGAACGCAGCGCGCCGGAGCCGACGCCGACCAAGCTCCACGAACGAATGATGTAATTGAGGATGTACGCGCGGATCCAATACGCAGCGTAGGTAACGAAACGGGTGCCGCGCTCCGGCTCGAACTTACCGAGCGCGTGCACGATGCCGAAGTTGCCTTCCGCAACCAAATCAGCGACGGGCAGGCCATAGCGGCGGTACTTGAGCGCGATGGCGACGACGTGACGCAGGTGGGCGCGCACGAGCGCCTCGCGAGCATTTTCGTCACCGGCGCGGTAGGCCTTGACGAGCTCCAGCTCTTCTTCACGAGTTTGCTGGGGGTAGCTCTGAACGGTGCGAACGTATGTCTGAAAGGACGTGTCCTGGCTTGTCATGACGACCTCGGGCGAGGGCTTGCCTCGCAACTGGGGCTACGGGGTCGTGCGCTTCGAAGTTCCGCGAAGTTACGTTAAGCGCTAACTCGATACGCCAGGGCACGCGGGCTGGACGGCGGGACACGCTTCGGGCCGGATTGTTGTCCGCTGAGCGTGAGCCGGGCTGCCGTCCGGCAACGAAAGAGGGCGCGTGCAGTGTTACCGCAAGCGCCCTCTCTGACGCTCTCAGCGTCAGGCAATCGTCGACTCAGACCTTGAAGGACGACCCGCAACCGCACGAGCCCGTGACGTTCGGGTTGCCGAACTTGAAGCCGGCGCCGTGGGCCCCCTCGACGTAGTCAATCTCCGTCCCATCCAGATACTGAAAGCTGAGCGGATCGACATAGAGCGCGACGCCGTGCGACTCGTAACGCTCGTCCATATCCGTCGGCTTATCTTCGAAATAGAGGTCGTATTGGAAGCCTGCGCAGCCGCCCCCGATCACCCGCAGCCGCAAACCTTGGCCTTCCAGCCCTTCGGATTGAGAGATTTCACGAACCTTGTCTGCGGCGAGGGGGGTAATTGAGATCATCGAAACTGCGGAGCCTCCACGAGCCCGGGAGCTTTTCCCGGGGCAGAGGTAGTATAGGCACGAGTACACCGTGAAACCAGCCCAGCTTATTCCGCCCGCTTTCGCGCTTGGATGGCTCACTCTGACGTCGGCCGCCGGGGCGCAAACCGCCACCCCCGCGCCTGACACGGCCCCCGCGGCGATGGCGCCCGCGCAACCGCCGGCGCCGGAGCAGCCGCCAGCACAGCCTGCCGCAGCTCCTGGAGCGCCTGTTGCCGCTCCACCGCCAGCGGATTTGCCGCCGCCCCCGCCGCCGCGCGGTGCACCCCCGCCCCCGCCCCAAGGCTCGATGGTGATCTCGGCGCCGCCGGTGCCGCCACCCACCCTGCGCGCCGGTTACCACACGCACGACGGCTTTTACTTGCGCGCCGCGCTCGGTCTCGGCGGGGGACCTGTCCGTGTGCACACCGACTCCAAGGACGCCAGCGCCTTCAATTTCGGTGGAGGAGGGCTTTCTCTCAGCGCTTGGGTGGGCGGTACGCCGTGGCGCGGCGTCGTGATCGGCGGCCTGATCGGCATCCAGACCATCAACGATTCCGACGTCGAGGTCGACGGCCAAAGCTCGGATCAGCAGCTGCAGGGGTCGATGGCGGTGATCGGGCCGTTCGTCGACGTCTATCCGGATCCTCTGCGCGGCTTTCACTTGGGGCTGGGGGCCGGCCTCGGTGGCGTCAACGCGAAGGGCAACAGCAAGGCGCTCGCCGACGAGTTTCACGTCACTGATCTCCAAGGAAGCGGCGCGGGGGGCTCGGCTTGGGTTGGTTACGAGGGCTGGGTCGGCGGTGAGTGGTCGCTCGGCGGGCTGCTGCAGTTGAGCGGTGTTGGTTGGGTCAAAGAAGACAAAGACAACATCAAGCGCACGGCGGACGGCTACGCGCTCTCGCTCAACTTCACGGCCGCCTTTCACTGAAAGGGAGCGCTATTCGAGGCGGACGAGGTTGCCCGAGCGGCACGCCAGCAGGGCCGCGCTAGGCCCGACGGCAAAGATGCCGACCGGATCCGGACAGGCGCTGCCCGCGATGCTGGAGACTTCACCCGTGGCCGTCACGAGCGCGACGTCTGCCCCCGCACGCGCGATGAGCAAGCGGCCGTCGGCGAGCGCCAGCACGTCGTCGTTGCCGGGCGCCTTGCGCGCGCCGGGGTCGATGGGCACACGCTGGGCTTCGCTGCCGTCGGGGCGGTAGCGCACGAGCAGGCCGTCGCTGGTGAAGGCCTGGATCAGCTGATCTTTGCCAAACAGCACGGGGCCGTCCAAATCGAGCGTGGCGTCTTCGATCGAGGCGCGCGTGCGATGCTCGAGCAGGTCGAACGTGACCAGGCGGTGGTTGCCGGTGCGCGCGAGCAATTGCTGGCCGCTCGCGTCCGCTGTGACCGCTTGCGTGGCGGCGCCTAGCTCGCCCAGGTTGCTGCTGCGGCCCGAAGCGTCGAGCCGCAACACCGAGCCGGGTAAGGTGACGCAAAGCAAGCCGGCGTCCGTTTCCAGCAGCTCGAGCGGTGTTTCGGGGCTGTTGCGGCGCCAGACCAGCTCGCCGAATGCGCTGATCGAGAGGAGCGCGCCGTTGCTGGCCACGACGATGCTGCCGTCGCGGCTGGCCAGAATGCTGCGGGCCGCGAAGTCGCTGTCGCCGAGCGCGATTTGCCAGCGCCTCTGGCCTTGCGCGTCGACCAGCGTGAGTGCACCTGCGGTGACGAACGCGCTGCCGCCGCTACTACTGACGACGGGCGCCGAGGCGGCTTCGGCAGCGAGCTTGAGCGAATAGAGCAGCTTGCCCTGCGCGTCGAAGCGCGACGCGCGAGCGCTGGGGTGGAGCACGAAGACGCTACCATCGTCGCGCGTCACCAGACCGCGCCCGATACCATAGGCGACGCGCAGCCGACGCGCGACGTGCGGCGTGGCCGAGAGCTGGGCTTTGGAGCGCCGCGAGCGGCTGGCGTCGACGCCCGGCATGGCGTGCGCGGCGAGCGGCGGGCCCACGTGCTCGCGCAGGCCGGCGTGCGAGAGCTGGCCCTTTGCCGGGAGAGCGCAGGCCGCGAGCAGAGCCGTCAGAGCGGTGAGGGGCCGGCGTTTCATGGCGCGGAGGCAACCTCGACGAAATAGGGCTCTTCTCCCGCAGGCGCCAACAGCGGATGTGGCGTGGGCGCCCAGGGATTCGGCACCAGCACGAGCTGAATGCAGGCGCGCCGCCCCGACGTCGGATCCATCACCGTGCTGTGCCAGGTGCCGATCACGTCGCGGGCGGATGCTTGGACGTCGCGCGCGCCACCGTGGTGCACGCGCACCGGTACCTCGAAGTCGTCGCCGGCGAGTGGCGTTACTTGCAGCACGGCGGTGTGCGCCCGCGCGCGTGCTGGCGCGTCGGTAACGTGGAATACGACCTTGCCCGGCGCGCTCGAGCAAAATACGTCGACATCGCGCATCCACGCCAGCTGCCCCGAGCGCTTTTGGCCAGGGGCGACCAGCGTCGCATCGCGATCGAAATCGTTGGGCTCGAGCTCGGCGTCTCTCTCGCTCGCTGCATTCACGCTGAGGTGGTACGGCTCCGAGATCGATTCGAACGTCGGCGGGGGGGGCTCTTTGGTGTACGCCTCGCGATCTTGCATCAGGCCGAGCACGTACTCGCCGGGGGCCACCCGCAGCGCGTCGATGTGCAGCCGGCGATCGGGCCCACCGGGACAATAGCGCCCGAGCGGGGCTTCGGAGCCGGCCGGGTAGAGCAAGCCGCACCAAGCGAGGCCCGCGACCTGGCTTGCCTCGAGCGTGACGGCAGCAGTACCGGACGGCACCTTGAAACGATAAAAGTCGCGGTCGCTGCGCTCTTTGTCGAGCCGTTTACCGATCACGCCGGCCGCGTTGAACGGAAACGGCACGTCGGTGGCGCTGCTGGCAGCGTCGTTCGGCTCCAGCTCGTCGCCACGAAACACCGGCGCTTCGTTCAGCCGCTGGTAGGTGCGAACGCCGAGCGCGGCGAGTGCCACCACCAGCGCCGCCAGTACACCCCACAGCGCTCGCCCGCGCTGCCGCAGCGTGCGTTCGTAGGCCTCGACTTCGTCGCGTGTAGCAGCGCCGCCATCCGCCTCGGCGGCGTTGGCGGCCTTGCGCAGGTGGGAAGAGTCCAGCAGCCGCCCGACGGCGTCTTGTTGGCCTCCGTGCTCGAGCTCGCTCACCAGCGAATGCTGGAGCTCCGTGACGCTGGGCAGGCGCTTCTTCGGATCTTTCTCGAGCGCGCGCATGACCACCTGGCTCACGCTCGGCGGGATGTTGAGCGCGGGGAAGCGCTGGCTCGGGCTCTCGGGCAGCTCGGTCAGGTGCTTGGTGAGCACGCCCATCGGCGTGTTCGCGTCGAACACCACGGTGCCGGTCAGGCAGGCATAGGTGAGCGCACCGAGTGAATACACGTCGCTCTCCGGACCCACGTCGTCGCCGCGGATTTGCTCGGGCGACATGTAGTACGGCGTGCCGACGATCGCCCCGCGCGACGTGACCTCGGACAGCTCGTTCGACTCGCGCAGCTTGGCCAGGCCGAAGTCGAGCACCTTGATCAGGTCGTCTTCTTCGGTGCCCTGCATCACGATGATGTTTTCGGGCTTGAGGTCGCGGTGCACCATGCCCTTGTCGTGTGCTTCGCTGAGCGAGCTGCAGACCTGGATCACGATGCGTAGCGTGCGCTCGACACCGAGCGGGCCGACGCGACGGATCAAGTGACCGAGATCTTCGCCCTTCAGGTATTCCATGGCCAGGTACACCAGGCCGTCGGAAGCGCCGAAATCGAAGACTTGCACGGTGTTGGGGTGGGAGAGGCGGCTGACGAGCTGCGCCTCGCGCTTGAAGCGCGCGACCTGCTGCGGATCCCGCGTGAGCTCGCCGGTCAGCAGCTTGAGCGCCATCAGTTTGCCGATGCGCGCGTGCTCGACTCGATAGACCACGCCCATGCCGCCGCGGCCAATCGGCTCTTTGATGCGATAGCGATCGGCGACGACGACGCCGATCAGCGGGTCGGCCAGCTCGCGCGCGTCGGTGGCTCGTTCCTGCAGCGCGGGGGGGGGCGGCCGTGTGGAGGCGCTGCCGCTGGCCAGCGAAGGCGGGGGCCGTGTGTCGGCCACGCCCAGCGTGCGCGTGGACATGGGGATCGACATGGGCGGCGACGAGATGGTGAGCGTCGTGGCGCTCCAGCTTTGGCCCAAACTCATGCCGCATTGATTGCAGAAGCGAGCGTCGACCGCGTTGCGGGCGCCGCAGCCGACGCAACAATGCGCTGGTTCCGGCGCGATCGGGTTCACGGCGCTCCCGGTACGACCAGGTCTGCGCGGACTTCGGGGATGCGCTCGCCAGTGCGCGGCCCATCCACGAAGCGCACCACCTTACCGAATGCTTTGAGCTGCCGGCCCTTGTCGACTTCGAGCTGGATGCCGTAGACGACCTTCGTCAGGCAAGGGCCCTTCTTGCAGCCGTCTTTCACGTCGAGCAAAAAGACGCTGGTGTAGCCGTCGTGGCGCTCGTCGAACAGCTGGCCTTGTAGCCAAATGCTGCGCCCCGCGCTGCCTTCACCCTGACGGATGGCTTCGGCATACGACGTTTGTGTCATCGAGCGAGCCAGCGCTGCCTCACGCTCCAAGTTGTCGCTGCGGCGCACGCTGACGCGCACCAGGCGCGGCGCGTGGTCCTTCAGCGTAGAGCGGACGACGAACGAGTTCTCGCCGGGGCTCAGCGTTTGCTTGCTCACGAAGCGCCCCTCGGGATCGAGCGTCACGGTCTGCGCGCCGATTTGCAAGACGGCGCCGGGCGCCGTGCGACCGGCGATCACCACGTCTTTGTTGCCGACAACGATGCTGGTACCCGGCGCGTCCACGATCAGCGGCGTGATGCCGATCCGGATCTGCACCTCACCAGCCTCGGCAGGACCGCTGGTGGGCGTGGCCTTGTAGGGTACGGTGCGCTCCAGAGTCTTGACCGTCGATTCGGGGCCCGTGAGATCCGTGGTGACCTCGTAGTCGAAGCGGACCGTACCGCTCGGATCGGAGGGCACCACTTTGCCGTCGACCTCGAGCTTGGTGCCCGCGCGCACGCTCGCCAGCACCGACACTTTGGGGGCGTCTTGCGAGAGCTGCTCGGTGCTGCCGCGGACGCGAAACTCGATCGGCAGGGCCAAGGCGATCTCTTCGCGGCTGCGGCCGGGCCGCTCCAGCACCAAGACGATCGGGTTGTCTCCGACTTTGAGCGGCGTCTGCAGGCGCAAGGTCGCCTTGCCGCCTTGGAATGCCACCGGCGCGGTGTCGATCCAGGTCTTGGTACCGTCGGGGCACTCGGTGCACGAGAGCTCGAGTAGCTCGTTACCTTGTGGATCGAGCTTGGCGCGCGCGGTGACGGCGCCGTGCCCGCGCAACATGAGGAAGGCCACGACCGCCATGACCAGGAGCATGGCCGCCGCGACGATCGCGAGGGTGGCGCCGAGCGAGATGCGGCGCGTCGCGGGCTGTCGCGGTGACGCGGGGCCGGCGCTGCGCGCCGATGCGGGCGGCACCACGGGTTGCCAGTTCACGCCGGCGCCCGGCTGGGCCGGGGCCGCGGCCGGTGCTGGCGCGGATGCGGCTGGCTTCGCCTGCCCTGGATTCAACGGTGCGATGCCCGGGCGAGCGACGCCCAGTACGGTTTTTTGGGCTGAGGCGAGGCGCGGAGCACCGGCGGTGGGTGCTGGTGGCTGCGCCGCGTCGACTGGGGCGGGAGGCGACGACGGAACGGTCGGCGTCGGCATGCCGAGCATGGTTCCGCCGAAGGCGCGCGCGGGAGGCACGCTGCCACCGGCCGGCGGCGGCTGGCTGGCGTTCGCGGCCGGAGCCGAGGCGACCGGAGGCGTGAAGGTCGGCGGCGCCATGCCGATCATGGTGCCCTTCAGCGCGCGTTGAGGCGCAGCCGCCGCTAGAGCAGCGGGCGGGGCGGCTGCGGCCGTGGGCGGCGGATCGGGAGGGGCCATGACCATGGTGCCGCCCAACCCGACCGGCGGCGCGACAGGAAGGGCCTGGCCGCAACCCGTGCAGACCGCCTGTTGGTCGAGATTTTGCGTGCCACACCGGCCGCACTGCTTCATTGCGCCTTGCACTATAGCTTTTTCTGGCTCGTGTCGCGGGGGTCCAGGGGGCGTCGGAGCGAGCCGGGGGGCCGGGCCGAAAGGCCGTGGTTTTGTCCCAATTCGCCGTTTTGGCTTATGGGGGTAAGACCCGGCTCAGAATGCTCGCCAAACGCATCATCCCCTGCCTGGACGTCCGCAACGGGCGCGTCGTCAAAGGCGTCAAGTTCGTGAATATTCGCGATGCCGGAGACCCCGTGGAGTGTGCGCGCCGCTACGACGCGGAGGGCGCGGACGAGATCACCTTTCTCGATATCACCGCCTCCCATGAGGCGCGCCCAGCAATTCTCGACATCATCGAGCGCACGGCCGCGGCTGTTTTCGCGCCCCTCACGGTGGGGGGAGGCGTTCGTGAACCGTCAGACGTGCGCCGTTTGCTGGACGCCGGCGCCGACAAAGTTAGCGTCAACAGCGCTGCGGTGGCGCGGCCCGAGCTGATCAGCGAGGTGGCCGACGCCTGGGGCCGGCAAGTGTTGGTGCTCGCGATCGATGCCAAAGAGAACGGGCAGGGCGGCTTCGAGGTGTTCACGCACGGCGGGCGCCGTGGCACGGGCATCGACGCTGTCGAGTGGGCGCGGCGCGGCGCGGAGCTCGGGGCTGGTGAGATCTTGCTGACGAGCATGGACCGCGATGGGACGCGTAGCGGCTACGACTTGCCGCTGCTGAAAGCCGTGACGGCTGCCGTCTCGATCCCGGTCATCGCTTCCGGCGGTGTGGGGGGGCTCGAGCACCTCCGCGAAGGCTTGTGCGAGGGCGGCGCCGACGCGGCGCTCGCTGCTTCGATTTTTCACGACGGTGAGCACACCGTCGGCGATGCGAAAAAATACCTGCGTCAGCACGGCGTGCACGTGCGTGGAGGCGATGCGTGACGGTCTCGCTGCTCGAAATCTTGGCTGCTGCTCGCGCCCACGTGGCGCCCCTGGCTGCGGAAAGCGCGGGCTACCTGCTGCTGGCCGTCGCCGATCACGTGGCGCTGGCGCCGCGCGCCGTGAGCGCGGAAGACGTGGAGCTCCTGCAAGATGGCACCGTGCGTCTGCGGTCGCGGCGAGGCACCGGCGAAGACGCGAGCGTCGAGCGCGGTGTTCGCGAGCTGCTGACGCGCGCGCTTTCGGTGTCGAGCTCGGTGGGGCCGGCGCTGCGTCGGGCCAGCGAGCGGCGCGACGAGGCAGGGCTTCCGGCGCTGGTGCGCGAGCTGGAGAACGCGCTCATTCCCGTGAATCGCGCTGCGGCGAAGCGGGCGCTGGCGCGCTTGTACCGCGAGACGGACCGCGCGCGCGCCGCCGGCAGGCTCCGCGCAGAGCTCATGATCGAGCCGCCGGCCGCGCCGGTCGTGGCGCCTTCGCGCATCGCCGTCGCGCCGCCAGTCGCCGAGGACGTGCTGGTCGCGGCCGAGTTCCCCGAGCCGTCGCCGCTCGCGTTGCCAGCCGTCGAGACAGCGCCGACTCCCGCGCCACACGCGGCCGCGCCCCGAGCCGTGGCGCCAGCGCCTCTACCCGTGCTCACGCTCACGCCCGAGCCGCAACTTGCCGTGGGTGAGCCCGCTTTCACCAAGCCCGAGCCGGTGGTGCTCCGCAAGCGCGAGCGCGGTAGTCGCACACCGCAGCTCGGGACGCTGATCACCGCGCAGACGCTGCCGGGCGAGGAAAGCGAGCTCACCGAGCGTGCGCCCGCCGTCGTCAGCGAAGAGGAGCTGGAGATCGAGGTCGACGTCGACGTCGAAGAGGAAGACGTCTTCTCCGCTCAGCTCGTGGGGATGCCGCAGCCGCTGGTCGATCCCGAGCCCTCGCGCATGCCAGACGTGGTCATGGCGATGGTGGAGCTGCATACAGGCGTGGATGCGGACGAAGCGCCGACGCGCCTGCGCGATGTCGTCACGGCTATCGCGGCGACGCCCGCACCGGTCGTCGTGGAGTCAGTGCCGGCACCCGTCGTGGAGTCGCTGCCGGCACCCGTCGTGGAGTCGCTGCCGGCACCCGTCGTCGAATCCGCTGCAGCGCCGGTGGTCGAATCGCTCGCAGCGCCCGTTGTCATCGAGGCGACTCCGGCACCGGCCGTCGCACAACCTGCCGTCCAGCTCTTCGTGTCGGAGCTGGCGGACGCGGCCGTGCACGACGCTCTGACTTGGAATCCGGGCCCTGTGGCGCCGTTGGCGAGCGCCGACGTGGTGAGCTCACTGCCGCCCGCATTCCTGATCGCCGAACCGGCTCCGGAGCCCTCGCCCTATGCGCCGGCGGTCCTGGAGGCGCGCAGCAGCGACGTTTCGGAGCTGCTCGACTCGTTTTACGTGTCGGGCGCTGCCGAAGAGCATGAGCTACGCTCGGCCCTGAAGGAAATGGCCGGGCTTTCACTCACGCCCATGCCCGTGCCGCTGATTGAAGAAGGCTGAGCTTTTTCGCGCGCTGCCGATAGGGATGGCGCGCAGGTTCGCCTCGTCGCTAGTATCGAGGGCATGCAGGCTCAGAATCTCGCGGTCGTGAAGGGCTTGGTCAGCGTCGCTTGGGCCGACGGCCACGTCAGCGCCGAAGAGACAGAGGTGCTCGACGCGCTGCTCGAAGCGTTTCACGCGCTGCCGAGCGAAGCATACGAGCTTCGCAAATTCGCGCAGACGCCGCGTAGCCTGGCGGACGTGCCCGTTGCCGATTTGGGATTTGCGGCGCGTCGCCAGTTGCTGCAGCACGCCGTGCTGCTCAGCTACGTCGACGGCAAGCAGGACGACAAAGAGAAGGCGCTGCTCGAGCAGCTGGTCATCGCGCTCGAAATCCCTGCGATCGAGGCGCGCGACTTGATGCGCGAAGCCGAGGACCGCGCCAAGTCCTTGCTCAAGTTGCTGTAGGGCGCCTCAGGCGCGTGTCGCGATCAGCGACTTCAGCCGGTCGATCTCTTTGAGCAAGGCGATCGGGCTGAATGGCTTGGTGTAGTATGCGGTGGCCCCGGCGGCGGTGGCGCGCGCGCGCGACTCGTCGTCATCCATGGCGCTGATGATGACGACCGGCACCAGGCGCGTACTGGGATCCGAGCGCAGCTTCTGGCAGACGTCGAAGCCGTCGTACTGACCCGGCAGGTTCAGGTCGAGCAGCACGATGTCAGGCGTGTCGGTCATGGCCACGTCGATGGCCTTGGCGCCGGAGCTCACCGCGGTGACTTGGTAGCCACGCGCCTGGACGAGCGCCTCGATCATGCGCCGGATCGAGTCCTGATCTTCGACGACGAGAATCCGCATCAGCCCGCGATACTAACCCAACTAACGGCCGAGGAGCGTCCAGACTTCTGCCTGGCCGTCGGGGCCGTCGCGTAGCTCGAGCGTCGAGCCAAGGCTTTCGGCCGCGGCTTCGGCGATCAGCAGCGCGACCCCGGACGGGCGCCCGAATGCGCTCGGGTCGGTGCGATTCCTGAGCACATCGGCGCGGTGCGCTTCTGTGACCGAGGGGCCACCGTCTTGGGCCGACACCAACACTCCCGTTTCGACGGCGTAGACGGAAAGGATGACGGTCCCATCGCGCGCCGTCGCCGAAATCGCGTGATGCACGAGGGCGCGCAGCAGCGCCTGCAAGGTCCGCGGGCGCGTGCTCAGCTTCAGGTGGGCGGGGCCCTTGAGCTCGACGCTCACGCCGTGCCGCAGCGCGCGCCCTTCGGCGTCGGCCACGGCCGCCTTGGCCAGGTCCGCCACCGAGGCCTCGGACTTGGGCTCGTCGAACGGACACTCCGAAGCGATGGCCAGATCCGCGAGCACTTCGGCGAGCCCGGCGGCGCGTTTGCTGAGGCTCTGCGCGAGCGGTGAGGCTTCGCCCAGCTCCTTGGCGGCCAGGCTCGCGTCGGCGCGCAAGCCGTCGATCACGCCTTTCAGGGCGCGGGACATGCCGAGCGCCGCGCACTGGAGCGTCTCGAAGCGTTGCGAACCGCCGCGCGGCGCGACCGGTGGGGGCGGCTCGGTGCGGATGTCGCCGGCGGCGAGCACGCTGGCGAGCTCGCGCGCGTAGGCCTCGCCGAGCTGCTGCGCCTGCTCGAGCTCTTTGCGCAGCTCCACCACTTCACGCTGATCGCTCGCCCCATCGGCCGGCAAAAAGATCGACTGCGTTCCGCCTTCGAGCTCGACCCAGCCGCCATGGCGCGTCGCCATGCGACTGAGCCAACGCCGCTCGAGCTCTTGCGCGCCCGCGTCCGGGCCCAGCTCGACGCTAATCTTCACCCACTCGGCCTGGCGGCGAATCTTGACCTCGGCCGCGCCGCCTTGGGTCGACCCAGCCTGGGTGACGAGCAGATTCAGCATGCGCCGGAGATCCTGCTCGTCGCCGAATACCTCGGTGCCGGCGCCGGGTTCGATGGCGAGGCGCGTGTTGGGCGACAGGTCCATCAGCAGGGCCGCCAGGTCGATACGGCCCCGGCGGGCCTTGCCCGCGCCGCGCGCCCCCGTGTTGAGGTCGCTGAGCATGCTGATGGCGTCGTCCAGCGCGTCGAGCGTGGTTTCGACGCCAGGCGTCTCTCCGGTGGTGACGATGCGTGTCTCACCCGAGGGCTGGCGCATCTGGCTAACGCCTTCGCGCAGCGCCCGCGCCGCCCCGCGCGCCTCCTGAGCCAGGAGCCATGAAATTTCGTGTCGGGTCAAACGTTCTTGGGACACGATTCTTTGATCATGCCAAAAGTTCGCACGCATGACTACAGCGGCGCGCTACAACAGCGTCGTTGCGCTCGGCTGCCCCCATTCGCCTGATTCCGGTCGCTCTCATCCTGGGCCTCGCCCTCGGCGCCCTACCGCTGGCGTGTGGGTCTGACAGCGTCAAGAGCTCGTTCGGGCCGGGAGCCGGGGGGGGCGGGGGTGAGGCAGGGATGCAAGGCGACGCGGGCTTTCGCCTGAGCATCGACGGGGGTGACCAGGTCGATCCGACCCTGGGCGGTCCTTGTGAGGATGACGGCCAATGCGACGACCGGGTCGACTGCACGAGCGACACCTGCGACCAAGACCTGGGGCGCTGCCGGTTCCAACCCGATGACGCCGGTTGTGACGACGGCGTCTACTGTAACGGGGCCGAGCGCTGCGACATCCGGGGCGGCTGCATGGCGGGTGAGGTCGTGGCCTGCAGCGACAACTCGACGTGCACCATCGATACCTGCATCGAAGACACGCAGTCCTGCCGCCACGATCCGCGCGATGCCGACGGCGACGGCGACCCCACCCGCAACTGCGGCGGGCATGATTGCGATGACTCGAACCCGCTCGTGAGCAGCCAGGCCAGCGAGGTCTGCGGCAACCAGCGCGACGACGATTGCGACGGGCAGACGGACGAGGTTGACTGCACGGCGCCTGAATACGACAACTGCCAGACCGCGCTGCAGGTCACCGAACCCGGTTTCTACGACGTCGACCTGACCGCGACCAAGCTCGACAATCCCAACAAGTGCGCCAGTGAGGCAACGGGTTTTCGCGACGCGGTGCTCGAGGTCGTGGTGGTTGACGCAGGCCCCTACGATCTCGACATCACGGGCAAGCTCGACTCCGGCAACCTCGCGCTCGGTACGGCCACCAGCTGTGGAGACGCAGCGTCCGCTAGTTGCGAGCCGTCGTACACGGCGCCCAACGGCGGCGCTGTCGCACGGCTGATGCTGCGCGGCGTCGGCGGGGGTACTTACCCAATCTACGTGGCGGCGGATGTCGAAGCCACCGCGCAAGTGCATGTCGAGCAGCGCGCCGCGGAGCCGCAGCTGGGGGACGTCTGCGAAAACGCCGTACCGCTCGTAGCCGGCGGAGCGCCGGTGCTTTTGCGCTTGGCTGGTTACAAGCCGGACGCCAAGTCACTCTGCCAGCCGCTCACTGGCGACGCTTTCGTCAGCTTCTCGCTCGAGCAACCGGCGGACGTCACCTTGGTCGCAGAAGCGCAGAACGATCTCGGCGTGCCCGTCATCTCGCTGCTCGGCGCGGATTGTAAGACCGAGCTGACGTGCCGACACAGCCAGCCGGGGCGCCTGTTCGTGCGAGGCCTCGCGGCGGGGCAATACAACGTGCTCGTCGCCGGCAGCGCTCCCGACGACGTGAGCATTCGTCTCGAAACCGCTGCGGTGTCGGACGCGCCTCCCGGCGAGGGCTGCGACGACGCGCAGCCGCTCGTGGCCGGGGTGGAGCAAATCGTCGATTTGTCCGACCACGAAGACGCCGTTTACACCAAGTGCCTGGTCGGGGCGCCGGACGCGACCTTTGGCTTCGAGCTCAAGGACAAGCGCGACGTGGCGTTGATAGGGCGTTTTTCCGACGGCGACGATGGCGCCGTGAGCCTCAGCGATACGAGCTGCGACGGCAACGACATCTGTAGAGAAGGCCTGACGACCCAGCGCGCCGTTCGCTACGCGCTACCGGCTGGTAGCTATCGCGCCATCATCGAATCAACGCGTGGCAATCCAGTCGGCCTCAGCCGGTTCGAGCGCGCAGCTCTTCCTGCCGTGCACGTGCCATTCGCGGACAACTGCGATGGCCTAGTCACGATCCCTGAGCAGGGCGGGCGCTTCACGGGCAACACGAGCAACGCGTTCGCGGACTTTCAAGCCGGCTGCGATGTGGGCGGTCAAGACGAGGGCGGCGCACCCGATCAAATACTCAAGCTGTCGCTGAGCTCGCCACATCGCGTGATTTTCGACATGCAAGGCAGCAGCTACCAGACGATCCTGTCCGTTCGGCAAGGTCAAATCTGTCCCGGGGTGGAGCTGCCGCTGGCGTGCGCGCCGGGTTATTTGGCGTCTCGCAGCTACTTGGATCTCGATTTGCAGGCAGGTGACTATTTCGTGCAAATCGATGGCTATGATGGCGATTCCGGTGCGTGGAAACTGGATGTTTTCACGGCCGAGCTGTAGGCGCCGCCACGAAGCTGGCTCCGAGCCAGAAGCCACGTTAGGCTTGCTCGCGATGCGCCACGCTGCCGCGGGTCTGCTGTCGAGTTGTTTGCTCGCGCTCCTGCTGACGACGCCGGCCCGCGCCGAGGGACCGTCGGCGGCCGTGGCCGGCTTGACCCGGCACGATCAGGACGTGCTCAGCGCCGGCAAGATGGTGTCGCGGGCGATGCGTTTCGACGACGCGGGCGGGCACTATGTGGGCGGCGTTTCCTACCAAATCGTCGATGCTCGACCGGAGGTGGTGCTGGCCGCGCTGTCCGACGTCGCGAATTGGTCGGAGGCCTTGCCCCGCACCAAGAGCGCTACTTTGCTGCCCAGCGCGACTTCCGCCGATTCGGAGCGGGGCTTGTCACGGGTGGAGCTGGTGCAAGGTAGCGCGCTGGTCGACGCCCGCTACACCGTCGTGCTGGAGCGAGAAGGTGGCGACACCATTCGCTTCTGGCTCGATCCGTCGAGGCCTCACGACATCAGAGACGTGTGGGGCTTCTTTCGGATCCGACCCATGCCGGGCGGGCGCTCGTTGATCACGGTCGGCGCTGCGCTGGACCTGGGTGACGGCCTGGCCCGCATGCTATTCGAGGACAAGATCGCGAGCCTCATGCTGCGCGCTCCCAGGCACATCCGCGCTTTCGTCGAGCCGCGCGCGCTCGCGCTCGGCGGCGGCCCGGCACGCTGAGCAGCGGCCGCGCTGACCCGGCTCCCCGGCCCGCCGGCAAGGCCCTGGGCCGACCGCCGAGACTTGCGGTAGAAACGGCACTGATGCTGGCGCGCGTTTGGGTCATCGCCCTCAACTCCTACCGGGAGGCGGTGCGCGCGCGGATTCTGCATGGCCTATTGGCGCTCTCGCTGGCGACCTGCGGCTACTCGCTCGTCGTCGGTGCTTATACCGCCAAGAATCAGCTGCGCGTGGTGAGCGATCTGGGTGCCGCCACCGTCTCGCTCTACTCGGTGATCGTCGCGGTGGTGCTCGGAGCAACGTCGCTCTATCGCGAGCTGGAGCTCAAGACTCTGTTTCCGATCTTGGCGCGACCGCTCAGCCGTACCGAGTACCTGGTCGGCAAGTACTTGGGCACGCTGCTGGTGCTGCTCGTCTTCGTCGGGGCCAACAGTGGCATCGCGCTGCTGGCCATCGCGGTCATCTCGGGTCGAAGCTTGGCGCTGGTGCTCGGGTTGGGTCTCGGGAGTATCGTCGCCTTGGGCGGCGTGGGCTTCCTGCTGCGCCGCAGCATCACGTATTTGCCCGCGGTGTGGGCGGCGTTCGTAGCCGTCAGTGGGGCGCTGCTGGCGAGTGGTGCTCCCGACGACCGGCGCGTGCTGGTGGGGCTCGGCGCGCTCACGCTGTGCGAGGTCGCGATTGTCGTCGGCGTTGCGACGCTGTTTTCCTCCTTTTCGTCGCCGTTTTTGACGGCCGTGTTCACCTTCGGCGTGTTCCTGGTGGGCCGCTCCGCGGACACGCTGGCAGGGCTGCCCGAGCGCGTCTTTGGGCCGACGATTCACGCGCTCGGCGCTGGTGCGGCCAGGGTGTTTCCCAACCTGATGCTGTACGTGCCGCCGCGGCCGCTGCTCACGGGCGAAGCGAGCGGTGTGGCGCTAGGACCCTACATGGGTAGCGCCGCGCTGCACGCCCTGGCGTGGGCGCTGCTGCTGCTCACTGCGGCCAGCTTCATCTTCCGGCGCCGTGACTTCATATGAGCGAGCGGTCGCGCGCTTCCAAGCTTCTGGCGTGGACGCTCTGGGGCAGCAGCGGTCTCGTACTGTTCGTCGGTGTCGCCACGCTGCGCGCCGTGCTCGATGGCGAGCGCGAGCTGGCACAAAGCGACGCCGCCTTCGACGCCAACGACCTGCACGGGGCCATTCAGCACGCCCGCCGCGCCGCATCTGCTTATGCCCCTGGCGCCTCCCACGTGGAGCGCGGCTACGCGCGCCTGCTGGCAGTCGCACGCGGAGCCGAGGCGGCGGGCAAGCCCGATATCGCCATGCTCGCCTGGCAGGCCGAGCGCGCCGCGGTGCTCGAGAGCACGTCGATCCTGCACCCGTTTCCGGAGCGCCTCGACGAGGCCAATCGCAACCTGGCGCGGCTTTCGGCGCTCAAGACGGGTGCCGAGCCGGAGCGCAGTGAGCTCGCCCAACGCCTGTTCAAGGCAGCCCAGGAAGAGAGCGCGGCGCGAGCCTCGTGGGGTAGCCTCCTGGCTGGCGGTCTGCTGGTGGCCGGCGCCGGGCTCGGCTGGTTCGCGCAGGCGGCGCTGGGCCCCGACGGGCGCATCCAATGGTTGCGCGGCCGCTGGGGTCTGCTGACCTTCGGCCTGGGGGCGGCTTTGTGGGCCCTGGCTGCCTTTCGCGGCTAAGCTCGCTGCGTGCCTGGCGCTGCGCCGCGAAAAAACTCGGGACCGACACTGAGCGCCAAGGTCGAGCGCTTCGCCGAGTACCTGGCGCTGGAGCGCCACGCTTCGCCCAACACCGTGAGCGCCTACCGCCGGGACCTCGGCGGTCTGGTCGCGTTTCTGCAAGAGCGCTTGGAGCGCGAGCCGCTGCTCAGCGACGTGTCGCGCCTGAGCCTGCGCAGCTGGCTTGGCAGCGTGGGAGACAAGCTTGCGCCCGCCAGCATTGCGCGCAAGCTCTCGGCCGTACGAGCGCTGTACGTGTTTTTGGGACGCACCGGAGACGTGCGTGAAAATCCGGCTGCGCTGCTGCAGAGTCCCAAGCTCACGCGCGGCTTGCCGCTGGTGCTGCGGCCCGAAGCCACGGCCGAGGTGATCGACACCTGCGCCGCTGCGCCCGTCGGTACCGAAATCGAAAAGCTGCGTGATCGCGTGCTGCTGGAGCTGCTCTACGGCTCCGGGCTGCGCGTGAGCGAGCTCTTCGCGCTCGACCTGGAGGCCGTGGATACGCGCCAGGCCGAGGTGCGCGTGGTCGGTAAAGGCCGCAAGGAACGCCTGGTGCCGCTCAGCGGCAAGGCGCTCGAAGCGCTCGCGGAGTATTTGCCGCGGCGCAGTGAGCTGCAGCACCCGAAAACGGGTTTTCTCGACCCGCGCGCGCTGCTCGTGACCCTGCGTGGCCAGCGCCTGGGGGTTCGGCGCATTCAGTTCCTGGTCCAACGCTACGGCGCGCTGGGCGGAGGGCGCCCTGACCTGCACCCGCACGCGCTCCGCCACTCTTGCGCCACCCACCTGCTGGAAGGCGGAGCCGATCTGCGTGTGATTCAGGAGCTGCTCGGCCACTCCAGCCTGGCGACCACGCAGCGCTACACGCACGTGTCGCTCGACCAATTGCTCTCGGTTTACGACAAAGCCCACCCGCTGGCGCGCGCGAAGCGCAAGACTCTGGGGTAGGCTCCGCCGCGTGACGGCATCCAGTGACGGTTCCTGGCAAAAGCTGGGCTCGAGCGCGGCGAGCGGCCTGGCCGCGTCGCTAGCAGGCGCGGTGCTAGGCGCGTTCGGAAGCGGGCTGCTCGACGCACGCAGCGTGGCGGCGACGAGTGACGGCCCGAGCCCGCTCGCGGCTTGTGTGGGCCTGGCCGTGGCGTTGGCGTTGCCGGTCGGAGCGGCGGTTTGGGGGCTGCGCCTCGTGCTGCTCCGCGGTGAGGCTTGGTCGCCGCCAGCGCTCGTGCGCCACCTGCGCGAGCTACGCGGCGCGGCGCGCGCGGCCTGGCTCGTGACACCGCCGCTGCTCGCCTTTTTGGCGCTGCTCGCTTTGCTGGCGTTGTCTGGCATTTCGGCGCGCCTGTTCGCGACCGAGGCGCGGGGTCCGGCCGCGTTCGCTCAATCTCCTCTGGCCGTGATTCCGGTGCTGCTCGCGCTCGTGGCTGCACTTCGCACAGGAGCTAGCAGCCTTGCGGGGCGCGCCAGCGCGTGGCGAATCGGCCCAGTGACGGTGCTGCTCGGTTCGCTGGGCGTATTCGCGCTGGGGCTCGGGTTGTTGATTGCGTTCGGTGAAACGAGTGGCGGCGGCGGCGCGCTACGCATCCTGGGCGTGCTGCGGCGCCAAGAGCTGGATCTACGCGGGCCGGGCCTGCTGCTGATGATGGCGGCCGGTGCGCTGCTGCTCCCGAGCGCCAGGCGCTTACTGCCGCTGGTCGCATCGCTCGGGCTGGCGTTCGGACCGCTCGCGCTCACCTATTTGGCGGGCCGCGGAGTCACGCTCGACGAGCGGGCGGCGCTGGCCATCGAACGCCAAGCACCGCTCGGACACGTGGCGCTGGCGCTCCTTCGCAAGCTGAGCGATCGCGACCACGACGGCGTGAGCGCGGCCTTCGCCGGCGGTGACTGTGACGATCACGACCCCAGCGTGAGCCCGCGCGCGCTCGACATACCGGGTAACGGCAAGGACGAAGATTGCCAGGGCGGCGATGCCACGCCCGTGGTGGTGCGGCACGACGAGGCCACCGAGGCGCAAAGCGCGGACGCGCGCGCGCGCTTGCCCGCAGACCTCAACGTGATCTTCGTCACGATCGATACGCTGCGTGCCGACCTCGGCTACGCGGGTAATCCGCGACCCGTGTCGCCCCACCTGGACGCCCTGGCCCAGCAGAGCGTCGTCTTCGACCGCGCGTACTCGCTCGCCTCGTATACGGGCAAGAGCATGGGCCCGCTGATGATTGGCAAGTATTCGAGCGAGGTCGACGGCGGCTTCTCGCACTTCAACAAGTATTCGAAGCGCGAGACCTTCGTGCAGGAGCGCCTGAAAGCGGCCGGAGTGCGCACGCTGAGCGTGCAGGGTTACTGGTACTTCTTCAAAGATGCCGGCTTCGAGCGCGGCTTCGACGTGATCGATTCGAGCGCGGCACCCAAGGTGGCGGCCATCGAGGGCGACCAGACCTCCAACAGCGACGAGCAGGCGAATGCGGCCATTCGTTTGCTAGCGTCGGCGGAGCAGTCGCAGCAGCGCTTCTTCTTGTGGATGCATTTCGTCGATCCGCACGCCGAGTACGCGCCGCACCCGGAGCACGATTTCGGGCCCAAGCCGCGCGATCGCTACGATGGCGAAGTGGCATTCGTCGACGAGCAGCTCGGGCGTGTGCTGGATGCCCTCGACAAGTCACCGTTCGTGGGGCGCACGGCCGTGGTCGTGACTAGCGATCACGGCGAGGCCTTCAGCGAGCACGGCATGATCCGCCATGGCTTCGAGCTGTGGGAGGAGCTGGTGCACGTGCCACTACTGATAAAGGTGCCGGGCTTCGCGCCTCACCATGTGAACGCGCGCCGCAGCGCGATCGACGTCGTGCCGACGTTGCTCGACCTGTTCAAGCTGCCTGCGCCCGCCGGCAGCGGCACCGACTTCGTGAGCGGTCAGTCGTTGCTCGCGGACTTGATGCGCGCGCCCGGCGCCGCGGAGCCGGCCAAACCGGTGTTCATCGACATGGCGCGTGGTCCCTACAATGCCGAGCGTCAGGCGCTCATCGACGGCGACCAGAAGCTCACGGTCAGTGAAGGGCGCGTGCTCGGGCTGTATGATCTCGCGCAAGATCCGGGGGAAAAGCTGGACTTGTCGAGCGACAAGTCGCGCGTCGCCGCGATGCGCGACAAGCTTTCGGCCTTCAAGTCGCGGCTGCGCCCGGTGCCCATGCCCCAGCCATGAGCGGCGCGGCCGCCAGCAGACCCGGCAGCCCGCCGGTGTGCACGAACAACACGCGCCGAGGCTTGTTTGCGAGGCGCGACAGCCCGAACAGCGCCTTGCCGGTGTAGGCCGGATCGAGCACCAGCCCCGAAGCCTGCGCCACGGCGCCGATGAACGCGAGCTGCTCGGCGCTGGGCACCGAGTACGCCGGACCCTTGAATTCATCGTAGATGTCCAGCGGCGCAGGCTCGGCAAGCGACGGGTCGAGCGCCCGAGCTTCGCCCACGATACGGGACACGGTGGCCTCGAAATACGCGCGATCGTCGCACACGGCGAACGCGGCCACGCGAGCTGCGATCGGAAACCGCGACAGCCCGAGCGCGATGCCGGCGGCCGTGCCGCCCGAGCCGCACGCCACCGCGATCAGGTCGAGCTCTCGAGGCAGCTCGCCCGACGCTTGTTGCTCGGCCAGCTCTTCGAGCGCCGAGATGTAGCCGAAGCTGCCGACGCCGTTGGAGCCGCCTTCGGGAATGATGTACGGCCGCAGGCCACGCCGGCGCAGCTCGTCGGCCAGTTCCGACATGTAACGCTCGCGCTCGCGGTACTGCGCCGGCGTGATGAACCGGAGCTCGGCGCCGCATAACCGATTGAGCAGCAAATTGCCGGTAGCGGCCGGAGGTGTCGCGGGGTCTTGGGTGCGCAGCACGAGCACCGGGGTGAGCCCCAACTCGCGCGCGGCGAGCGCCGTGGCGCGCGCGTGGTTCGATTGTTCTCCGCCGCACGTGATGACGGCGTTGGCTCCCTGAGCCAGCGCGTCGGCCAGCAGGTATTCGAGCTTACGAATCTTGTTACCGGCCGCGGCTCCCGAGCTCATGTCGTCGCGCTTGACCCACAGCTCACAACCGACCAGGGCCGAAAGCCCGCGGTGGTGCCAGATCGGCGTGGGCGTGTTGCACAGCGCGACGCGCTTCACGACGCTTCGACCTTCAAGATGAGCGTGCCGCGCTCGATGGCCGCGGGAGCAGCTACCGCAATCTCCACCACGACGCCGCTCACGGGTGATACGAGCTCGTTCTCCATCTTCATCGCTTCGATCACGGCCAGCGGCTTGCCGGCTTCGACCTGATCGCCCACCTGGGCGTCGACGCGCAGCAGCTTGCCGGCCATGGGCGCCAGCAAAGCGCCCGCGGAGCTACCGTTCGCGCCGGCCACGCCTGACGGTCTGGCTCGCTCGGCGCGAGCGCTGAGGCGTCGCCCAGCGGCCTTGAGCCACGTCTCGGCTCCGCGCCGCGCGCTCTCGAGCTCGATATCACCCCAAGGGGTAGTTGCCTTGTGGCTGCCGTCGCTGCGCGTTTCGATACGGAACAGCTGCGGGGAGCCATCGGGACCGCGCAAAATCAAGCCGGCGGTGCTGACCTCGACGTCGATCTCGTAAGTTTTCCCGCCGCTTTCGATTCGGTACTTCATGAGCAAGGCTCTTCTAGAAGGTCACGCCCGCGCCCAGGGTGGTCATGGCTTGGGTGCCCAAGCCATGGCCGTCCGCATCATCGAACGCCGAGCCCGGAAAAGCCACGGCTCCCTCCACCGACAGCCGCAGCGCGCTGGGTGGCGAAAGTGGCACGCTGAGCTCGGCCCCGAAATCGAGCTCGCTGCCGAGGGAGCGGCCAAAGGGAGAGCCACCGTCGAAATTGCTGCGCGCCCCGGTCGCCGCGAGCTTCGACGGATCGACCACGCCGCTGGTCGCGGTCGCCACCACCGCGCCGAGCTTGAGCGTCAGGTCGGGGTCGGGCCGGTACAGCAAGACAGGGTTCAAGTAACTGGCGCCGGCTACGCCGCCGCGCGTCGGCAGCCCTTCGAGACGTGCGCCATCGTTGCCGCGCGAGCTCTCGAGCGATGCTTCGGCGCGCGCCGTCTTGAAGCGCAATACCTCGCTGAACAAGAGCAAGCCGACGCCGTGGTTGGGATTCATCACGAAGCGATGCAGCTCGTCGTCGGTCGGGTCGGCGTCGCCAGAGGCCATGCCCCATTCCAGCGAGGCGACGAAGTGCGCGTAGCGCCGGTAGTCGTGCTCACGCTCGAGCGCGACGCCGCCGCGCAGGGCGAACGCGGCGGCCGCGAGCGTCTGTTCACCGCCCGTTGCGAAGTCGGTGGGCTCGTTCACGGTACCTACCCGGTAAGCGGCTTCGTAGTCGGCGAAGACCTCACCCGAGTGGCCGCGGATTTTGCGGCGAAAGCTGCCCGACAAGTCCAGCACGAACGCCTGGGCGCCGGCGCGGTCGGACTTCTTACCGAGCGCCTCGTAGCGCGCCAAAAGGTTCAAATGCGAGCCACGGCTTGGCGCGTAGCGCGCGCTCAAGCCGACGCGCAGCAAGCGGTCGTCGTGGCTGAGCGAGAGCCGGCCGTCGTCGTACAGCAGGTCGCCCGCGGCGCCGACGCGCAGCGTGGAGTCGGCGGTGCCGCTCAACAGCTGCAGGCGCTCGTAACTGGCGGCGAATTCGCGCCCGCCGAAGTAGCGTGGTTGGTCGCCGTCCGCGTCGATGAGCCCCATCCCGAGCTGGGTCGTGGTGTGGCCCAGCGAAACTTCGCCCACCTGGCCGCGCAGGGTGAGCTTGAGCACGCGCGGCTGCATGCGAAAGGGTTGGATGCGCTCGAAGTCGCTGCCGCTGTAGGCGACGTTGTCCAGCTCTTGGCCATAGAGCATGCCGTGCGGAGCGTCGGCTTCGGCGCGCACCTCCCAGTGCGTGTCCACCAGCACTAGCCCGCGCAGCCGCAGCCAATGGTAGAGGCGCGACGTCTGGCCCAGGCTCTCTCGTCCGGTTGCCCGTGGCCCGATCGCCGCCACGGGCAGCGCCGTGAGGAACGACTGGCGCGCCTCGTATTCGCCGTTCAGCCGCACCTTGATGGCGTCGACTTCCGGCTCGGGCTCGCGGGCTTTTGGGCTCGGCAGCGCCACCGACTCTTCGATGCGCGTCGTGACCGCGGGCGGAGGAGGGGCGTCGGCTGCGCGAGCGACGGCGGTGCCGAGCAGCACCGCCAAAAAGAGCCGAGGCCTCACGCCCGGCAGGCTATCAGAAAGGCGCTTCTTCATCGCCCGGCTGCTTGGCGCACACCACGGTGACCCGCGATGGCGAGTAGACGAAAAGCGTGACCGCCCCCGCCAGAAGCGTGAAGGGGTCAGGCTCGATGCGGATTTCGGCCCAACCTTGCGGACAAGCCCGAGCCAAGTCGTAGCGCTCGAAGCCACGCACGGTGCCGAACAAGAAGCCCGGATGCCAGCGCTCGTCGAAGCCGGTCGCGGTTCGACCCGGAGGCTCGCCGGAGCGCAGGGTCGTGCTGGCGCAGCCGCCCAGCAGCGCACACAGCATCAACGTGGTGGCGCGCACCGCAGCCTCGCTTCGCGTGGGGTGTACACACCGAGCGTCACGACGGAGACCGCCAACGTGCGCCATGTCGAGCCCACCGAGATCTCGCTGGCACGACCGGACCCGCACACATCGCGCACGTCGACGTCGCCGCCGCCGAAGGCGCCGAAGCCGTACGCCGGCAGCCAGACGCGGCGCACTTCTCTGCTCGGCGCCGCGCACGCTGTCAGGCTCAGGAACAGAGCTGCGAGCACGGCGCGGGTCGGCACGCGGCGAGGCTACCTCAACCGGGCGTGACCTTGGCATTCGCGTCGGCGCCGGACCGCTCTGCATCGTGAGCCCGGCCGCTGGAAGCGGCCGAGGGGAACGGAGCCGGGGTGACGTTTCGGGGTGGGCGCAGCAGGGATTGAACCTGCGACTTCGTCCGTGTGAAGGACGCACTCTACCGCTGAGTTATGCGCCCGAAACTGCTCGGAAGCTGGCTCCTGAGCGGGGCTTTTACGCCACGCCGCGGAAACAGCGAGCGACCTGATAGCGCGTCCCACGCGGACCTGCAACGGAAGAAAATGTTTCCGGCGAATCAGCCGTCCGGGGTATGAAGCGCGCGTTTGGAACCCGCACCGCCCAGCCCGGACGAGCCCACCGACAGCGCCGGCCCCGAACAGGGCCGCGATACGGCCTCCACCGCCGCCGCGCCTGAAGGCGTGCCGGCCGCCGTGCCTCCGCTTGCGGCTGGCGCTCCGCCGGTGGCGGGGCCAGCCGCTCTCGCGACGCCGTCGAGGCCGCCGCTCGACCCGCAGCGTCGTCACGATCGCATGCTGGGGTTGATCCTGGTCGCCGCTTCGTTCGCGGTCTGCCTTGGACTGTCGCTTTGGGCCAAAGAGAAATCGCGACCTGAAACGAGTCTGCCGCCGGGGCCGCCTACGGTCGCGGGCATCGTGGGCTACCCGAACGCCGTCGATGCTTTGGCGACGCTGGGGCCGGCCCGCAAGCTCACGCCAAGGCCGCAGCTGCGCGGCATCGTGTTCGACGGCGTGCAGAGCGATGGCACCATCGACGTGAGCGAAGGCCCTGGTCGCGTGCGCTACACCTTCCAGAGCGAGGCCGGTCAGGGGCCCCAACCGCCGCGCGAGCCGGGCACGCTGCCCAAGCGCATTACCTGCGGCAAACAGAACGTCGTGCTTCGTAAAGAGGGGCTCGTGGCAGAGCCGGATCAGGCCGACTACCCGTGTCCGCCCGGCGGCGTCGAGCCGCTACCCGAGCCGCAGTGCACGCTCAAAGAGCTGTGGAAGCTCGCGAAGCGCCGCCGTGTGCCGCGCGATCGCGGCGCCCACATCGAATATTATCGAGCCAAGGCCGGTCCTGCCTGGCGCTTCGAAATCAGCGGCACCGCGCATCGCTTCATCATGTACGGCGACTGCAAGCGTGAGCTCACCGGCTCCGAAACGCACGGCTCCGTGCCCTGAGCGCCGCCGCTAAACCAGCTCTGCCGCCTTGAGCAGCGCGCGCCACACGGCTTGCGTGGCGTCCGGTTCGTCCACCGAAAACGGGATCACGCGCCGCGAGTCGAGCCGTAGGTTTTGGAGCTTGGGGCGATCGCGCGCCGGCAGCTTGTCGACCTTGGTGGCGACCAGCACGACCTCGGGCACCCTGCGGCTCACCTTGCCGTGCTCCGTGATCAGCTCGAGCACGTCGGTCTCGTCCTTTTCGATGCCGCGTCGCGAGTCGAAGAGCACGGCGGCCGCGCGCAGCGTCGAGCGCTCGAGCAGGTAGTGCTCGATCAGCTGAGCCCACTCTTCGCGCTCACCTTTCGAGCGCGAGGCGTAACCGTAGCCGGGCAGGTCTACCAACATCAGCTCCAGGCCCGTGGCGCTCTTGATGTCGAAGAAGTTGATCTGGCGTGTGCAGCCGGGCGTCGAGCTGGTTCGGGCCAGGCCGCGGCGATTGAGCAGCTTGTTGAGCATGCTGCTCTTGCCCACGTTCGATCGCCCCACGAACGCGATCTCCAGCTTGGTGGGCGGAGGTAGCTCGGCGGGACGGCGCGCGGCGTAGACGAACTCGGCGCTGCGAACCTCGAAGGTTGGGGGCTTGACGGTCTGCACGGCGGCCCACTTGTGGCACGCCTTGGCGGCTCACGCCGCAGGTTTGTTGCGCAAGCGGCGGGCGATCGGGGAAGCCACCAGCAAAAGCTCGTCACTTCTGAGCCCCCAAGCCAACGCCAAGAAGGTCGACACGAACGAAATCGAGCCGAGCGCGCCAGGCAGCGCCCGCCCCAGCGCTCCGGCGTGGCCGGTTACGGCGGCGGCGACGAGGCGCGCTACCACGACCGCGGCTCCGGCGGCGAGCAGGGTGCGCGCCGCGGACAAGCCGATCTCGCGCACACGCAAGTTGGGCAGCCGCTTCTTCAGCCAGCCGAAGAGCAGCACGGCTTGCACGAGGCTCGAGCCGGTAACGGCCATGCCGATGCCCACGTGACCGAACCTGCCGCGCAGCCCGACGGCGAGCAGAATGAACGCGCACAGGTCGATGGTCGCCACCGTGACGGGGGTGCGCGTATCGCCGAGCGCGTAGTAGGTCGAGGTGAGCTGGCGCACGCTCGCTACCAGCCAGATACCTGCGCCTTGCGCGACCAGCGCGCGCGCCGTTTCGTGAGCCGAAAGGGCGTCGAACTCGCCGCGCTGAAACAGCAAGACCACCAGCGGCTCCGCCAGACCCACGAACAGCGCGGTGGCCGCGATGGACACGAACAACGTCAGCCGCATGCCGAAGGCGTAAGTGCGGCTCAGCTCTTCGGTGTCTTTACGGGCCGCCAGCTTGGCCAGGCTCGGCAGCGCTGCAGTTTGCAGCGCCATGATGAAGATGCCTTGTGGAAAGTCGCAAAGGCGCAGCGCCCAACCGTAATAGCTCTGCGCCCCGAGTCCCAGCTCCGACAGGAAGCGGCGCGCCAGCACAACGTCGATGTAATAGACGCCCATGCCGAACATCACCGGGAGCATACGGCCGAGCGCCTCGCGCACCCCGGGGTGAGAAAACTCGAAGCTTGGTCGCTCGAAGTAGCCGATCGCGCGCAGGCTCGGCCACTGCGCCACGACCTGCAGCACGCCTCCGAGCAGCACCGCGATGGCGAGCGCCATGGCGCCATCCCAGCCCGTCGCCGTGAGCCAGGCCGGCAGCGTGAAGGCGCACGCGATGAACGCCACGTTGAGCAAGCCCGGCGCGAACGACGTCGCCACGAAGCGCTGGTGCGTGTTGAGCGCCGCCACACCTAGCGCCGCCGTTCCCATGAAGAAGATGTACGGGAAGACCCAGCGCGTCAGCAGAACGGTGCGCGCGGTTTGCCCCGGCACGTCGTCGTAGCCGGCGGCGAACAGCTCGACCAGTTGCGGCGCCAGCAGCACGCCCAGCAGGCTGACCAGCAAAAGCACGCTCAGCGAGAGCCCGCGCGCGGCCCTGAAAAAGCGCTTGGCCTCCTGTTCGCCCGCTTCTTCGCGGGTTTTGGTCAAGACCGGAAGCACCGCGCTCTGCACCGCGCCCTCGGCCAGCAGCTGGCGGAGCACGTTGGGGATGGTGAAGGCGACGAAGAAAGCGTCGGTCACGGCGCGCGAGAACACGGCCGCGATGGTCTGGTCGCGCACCAAGCCCAGCAGGCGGCTGGCCAGCGTTCCTGCCGCGACCACGCCGGCGCGGCGCGCGATCTGCTTCTGCTCGCTGCGCGGACTCTCGTGCGCGGTCGTTTTCGCCAGGTTCGTCGAGCTCAAGCCGCGTCTCTTCTACTCGATGCCGGCGTGCGCGCCCAGGGCTGCTTCGACGATGCTCAGCGCGTGCTGCGCTTCGTCGGGTAAAAGCACGTTGGTCTCGCCCGTCGCGGCTTTGGCCATGTGCTCGCGCGCCGCCGCCGAAATGCGCAGTCGGGCGCCTCCGCAGCTGCGGCAGATCAGGCCGCCGCGCGCCGCGTCCACGCTCGCCGACTGCTGCGGCAGCGCTTGGCGTCCGCAGCGCACGCAGCGCTCGAAATCGATGCCCCAGCCAAATGCCGAGAGCAGGCACAGCCCGGCTTCGGCCAGCGCCACGCCGCACGCCTCTGCGCTGCCTGCTTGCGCCAGCCGATCCAGCAGCGTGCACAACACCCGATAAGGCTCCGGCTCCGGCGTGCGTGGGGGAGCGGCGCGGCGCACCCAGGACAGCGCTTTTCCTGCTGCTTCTAGCGCCGGCAAGCTGCCCAAGATCGCGGCGCGCGGTTCTTGCAGCTTGGCCTCGACCAGCGTGAACAGCTCGGCGCCGGGGCGCTCGTCGAGCTCGAGCGAGAGCGTGTGCATGGGTTCAAGGGCGCCGCCGAAGCGCTTGCTGCTCTTGCGCGCGCCGCGCGCCAGCGCGCTCACCTTGCCGAGCTTCTCGGTCAGCAGTGTGAGCACGAGGTCGGCTTCGCCGTACTCGACGCGCCTGAGGAGCAGGGCTTCCGTGCTGACGCGCGCGGAGGCTTTGCGGAATGCCACGTCAGCCGACGATGCGCGCTGCGGCCGTGCGCACTGCGCCGAGCTGCGATAGCTCTTGCGGCATGTCGTCGCCGCGGGGCTTGAGCACGATGCTGAGCGCCAACGTGAACAAGATGAGCAGCAGTACCAGCGCTACCGCCACGCCCAGGCGGCGGCCGCGCGCGGGCTTGCTGGGCGCCGAGATGGGCAACGGCGTGACCCACGCCACACGGCGCGACGCGGTGTAACGCGCGAGCACGTCGTCCGAAGGCACGCCGAGCGCGCGCGCGTAGCTCTTCAAGAAGCCGCGCACGAACACTTCACCGGGCAGCTCGTCGAAGCGGTCGGTCTCGATGCGCTCGACGCTGGCGACGGGTACCCGCGTGGCTCGCGACACTTCCTCCACGCTCATTTTGCGCTGTTCGCGCAGCTCGCGGAGGTACTGGCCAACGGTCGCCATCGGGGGAACGCGAGACTACTTGAACTTTTGCAGCATGGAGCTGCATTCTTTTCCCACGTCCGTCTTTCTCGAGAGCTCCACGCAGCGCTCGAGGTCGCTCTTGGCGGCGTCGGCATTGCCCGCGCGCGCCTCGAGCCTCGAGCGCGCGGAATAGGCGTCTTGCAGCCCGTTACAGCCGGGTGCCTGCGTTTCCAGTGCGCGCGTAAGGGTTTCGACCGCGGCCGTGTCTTCGTGACGGCGCTCGTAGGCGAGGCCCAAGCGGTAGAGCCCGACGCAGAACAGTGGTTGGGCAGCGATGCTCCGACGGAGCGATTCGACGGCTGCATCGGTTTGACCCGCCTCGAGCTGGGCCCACCCTAGGTTTCCCCAGGCATTTTCCGGGGTCTGGTAGAGGATGTCCTCGGTCAGCGGCTTGAGGACCTGGATCGCGTCGGTGTAGCGCTTCTCGTGGATCAGGATCACGCCGAGCGTGTTGGTTGCCTCGCGGTAGTCGCTCTTGGCCTTCAGGGCCAGGCGCGCGTGCTTCTCGGCTTCTTTGAGCCGGCACTCGTCGGCGCTGCGACTGCAGAAATCCATGTAGATCAGGGCTACCAGGTGAGCGGCGTCGGCGTTCTCCTCGTTCAAGTCGACCGCCTTGAGAGCGTGGGCCAGCGCTTCTCTCGGTGAATTGCGGCGTAGCCACAGGTCACGCGCGACGTCGTACTCGGAGTCGCTCATGCGCAGGGGGTCTTTGGCGCCCTCACCGGTGTTGCCAGCGCAAGCCGAAACGGCCGTTCCGAGCGCCAGAAACAGCCACCAGGCTCGAACGGGGGCACGCCAAAATGCGGGTTTTGTCATCGTCCGCGGGCTCGGGGAGCGCTTTGAGCTTGGCCCCGCAGCTGGTCTTTGATGCCGAGCAGGCTGTAGAGGTCGCGCAGAGTATCGAGGTTCGGCACCTCGACGCGCTCGTCGGCGATGCGGATGTGACCCGTCTCGCGCAGCTGGGCCACGATGCGCTTCACGGTGTCGACGTCCAGGCCGACCTGGGCCGAAAGCTCGAGCGGCGAGAGGGTCAGGGAGATCTGACCAGGCTCTGCCCTCCCGTTGCTGCCGTTCTCGCCGCCCTGGGCCAGCTGCTCTTGCTGGGCGAATTTCATCAAGGCGACTACGACCTTCGACTGCGCGTCGCGGAGCATCAGGATCTCGATCTGGTCCTCGGCGTCGCGCAGACGCCGGATGAGCTGGCTCAGAACTCGGCCCGCGACCTCGGGGCTCGTCGCCAGAACTTGGTCGAAAGTCGCGTGATCGAAGGCCAACGCGACGACGTCATCGAGCGCGACCGCAGTCGAGCTGCGGGCCGCGCCTCGCAGCAGCGCGGATTCACCGAAGAGGTCACCGGGCCGCACGACGCGCAAGCTGCGCTCCATGCGGCCAGCTTGCTTGAGCAGCCGAACCCGGCCGTCCTGCAGCAAGAAGGCTTCAGTGGCCGGGTCGCCATCGCGAAACAGCACTGTGCCAGCTCCGAAGCGGCGCCCATAGCGAGACAGCAAGCGCGCTTGAGCCTCGTTCCCGGGACCAGTATCCGTCACGCCGCGATCTATATCATTCAGTGCGGCGAGGGGGCGCCCAGATCGGGCAGCGTGGCGCCCGCGTCGCGAATGTAGACGGGCAGGGGTGGATGCTCCGACGGCTCGAGCTCTTCGGCCAGCAGTCCAACGGCGCTCGCGTGGGGCTCGTTACTGGTCGGCGAAAGGTGGGTTGGGCTCAGGCCGAGCAGGGCCAAACCACTGCCGATCCAAATCGGAGGCCGCCCCAGCTCCGCCTCGAGGGTCGCGCGCGCGCTCTCGAGCGGCAGGGCGCTGGCTGCCAGCACCTCACGAGCCCTCGGGCCGGACTCGTGGGCGGCGACGAACACCTCTCCGCGACGGGCGTCGAGAACGGCGCAGCGCACGCCTGGGATCGCGTCCGGAACAGCGCGCGCCATCGCCCGCAGCGAAGTGACTCCGACCAAAGGCACCTGCAGCCCAAGGGCCAGGCCCTGGGCGCAGGCGATGCCGATACGGAGCCCGGTGAAAGAGCCCGGGCCCACCGCCACTCCGAGCCGGTCAAGGCTGGTGCGCGACCAACCGGCTGCGGCCAAGAGCTCCGCGATCAGCGGCAGCAGCCGTTCTGCGCTTTGCTTGGGCTCAGGGTGCTCGCGGCTGGCCACGAGCCTGCTCCCCTCGAGGAGCGCCACGGAGGCCCGGTTGGCGGATGTATCGATGCCGAGGACGCGCACGCGCTCTGCCCGCTAGCTCGAAAGCGGGCCCGGAGCAACGAAGGCAGTGTTAGGCTGAGGCGAGTGCCGTCGATCCTGCCGCGTTTCGACTTTCGCGCCGAGTTCGGTGTGGCCACCGACACCGGGTCCAAGCGCAGGACCAACGAAGACGCCTACCTGATTAGTCCGGAGCACGCGGTGTTCGCGGTCGCCGACGGCATGGGTGGCCACCGCGCCGGAGAGGTTGCGGCGCGCCTGGCCTGCGAAGAGATCGCGGCGGCGCTGAGCACGCAAACTGCGGTGCGCGCCGTCGAGCGCTACGTGTCGAATGCGGGGCTCGAGTCGCGCCGCAAAGTGCTGGCCTTTCTGCGACGCGCGGTCGAGCAAGCCAACGCGCGCATTCGCCGCGAGGCGCTGGAGAACCCGGACTACTCCGGCATGGGCACGACCCTCGACGTCGTGTGGCTGGCGCGCGATCACGCGTTCATCGCCCACGCGGGGGACGGCCGCGTGTACCTGGCGCGAGCGCGTGCGGTGCTGCAGCTCACGCACGACCACACGTTGGCAGCGCGACAATCGCGCGCGCCCGACGGTCTTGCCATCACGGTGGCCGAGGCGCCGACGGGCTCAGGCGTCACGAACGCGCTCGGTCTGTCCGACAGCGTGCAGGTCGATACGTTGTTCGTCGATTTGGGACCGCGCGATCGCCTCATGCTGTGCACGGACGGCGTGCATGGCCAGCTGGAGGGCGAGCAAGAAATTTCGGAGCTGATCCGCACCGGCACGCCCGAAGCCGCCGCGCGCGCCTTGATTCAACGCGCAGGCGAAAGCGGGCGCGACAACGCCACCGCGCTCGTGGTCGAAATCGCCGATCGCTTCGTCAAACGTCCGGATCGCGACCGCGGGCTGAGCCCGGCCGATCTCGAGAGCGCGCGTCAGAGCCCGCTGCTCGTCGACTTGCCGTTGCCGCTCGCACTCACGGCGCTGTCCGCAGCGGTCGAAATCGAGGTCGCGCAAGGCGCCACCGTCCCGCGCACGGTGGCCAACGATCTGGTCGCGTACATCGTGCTCGAAGGCCTGGTGAAGCATACGGACGGCCGCAGCGTGGGGCCCGGCGCGCTGCTTTATCCAGAGTCGCTGGTCGGAGTCTGGGGCCAAGCGGCGCCGCCCGAAGCGACGCAAACCTCACGACTTTTACGCGTGCGCGCCGACGACTTTGCGGAAATCTGTAGCGAGCCGCGTTACGCCGCCGAGCTGTATCGGCGCCTCGCAGCGCACCTGGCTCGCCTCGCCGTGAAGGGCGGCGCGAGCGGGAAGACGCCCGGATCGGGCAAGCCTCCCGGCCCCGGCGAGCTACCGCGCCCGCCAGGCGTGTGAAACACAAAGGCCCCGGTCGCCTTCGTCAGCGACAGGGGCCACCTTTTCAGTTTGGTCGGGGCGGCGAGATTCGAACTCACGACCCCTTGACCCCCAGTCAAGTGCGCTAACCAGGCTGCGCTACGCCCCGAACCGCCTTCTGCAAGCGATTTAGGCCGACCTAAGGCGAGGCGGAACGTAGCCTTTTCGGAACGGAATGCAACCCCAAATGGTGGCGCCGCGACTGATTTGAGGCCGTTCAGGGAGCCTTCGTCGCGGCTGCTGGCGGCGCGCCGTTCTTCGCATCTTTCAGGGCTTTTTCGGTGTCCCCGGCGGCCTTGGCCAGATCGGCCGCGAGCTTGGCGTCCTTTTCGGTGAGCTTCTTCTGCGCGCGCTGGTAGCGCTGTGCCTCGTCTCTCCAAAATGCCGGATCGTTGGCCGGCGGCGCCAAGGACCGCACGTACGCGGCGTCGAACTCGGCTAGCCCGGCCACTTGGCCCTTCTGTTTGGCGAGCGCGTCGAGGCCGCTCGTCTCGCGAAGCTCGGCGGGCAAGGTGGGTGGTCCCAACATGAGAGCAGCGGCGTTGCGTGGACCGTGCGCGAGCAGGCTGCTGAGCGCCACCACCAGCGCACCCTCGGCGTCGCCGGGCGCCGCAGCGATCCCCGCGGAGCGCGTGAACGGTTCCGCCCAGAAATACGTCTGCCCGAGCGAGAACAGCGCGCGGCGATTCAAGCTCGCCAGCTCGGGCGCGGGCGGGCCGCCGCTGTTCGCGTTCAGCCACAGCGCGGGCGGTGCGCCTTGCTCGAGTCGCGCACGCAGCAGCTTGGGGTCGTCGACGCTCGGGCTCGCGGCGAGCTTCAGCATGTAAAAGGCCGGCAACTTGGCTGCGATTTTGAGGGCCGGCGAGCTCGTATCCAGTGCGGGCAGGGCAGGCAGCAGCAGCTTGTCGAGCGCATCGATGCGTCGGCCCGCGAACAGCTCGGACAGGAGCTTGCGCGCGTCGTTCAGACGCACGTCGTTCAAGATGCCCAGCCGTTGCAGCTCGCCCAGCCCGACGAGCGCCGCGTCGCGGCCGCGTAGCACGCGCGGCTCGAGCGCTTGCTCCAACGTGACCAGGTACGTCTCTTTGATTTCGGGATCGGCCTTCATCTCGTCGGGCAACTCGATGGAGCGTGCGACGTTGACGAAGCGCATGTCGGCGAGCCCCGCTTCGAGCGCCACGATGGCCTTGGCGTAGCCGCTCAGGCGCGGCCCCACCTGCGACAGCACATCCACCGCGTGCGCTTGTGCGCTGATCCACGGCGTGAGCACTTCTTTGAATTGCTTCGAAAATTCCGCCTTGCTGAACGGCGGGTGCGGCAGCGGCGGCTGGCGCACGCTGCGATACAGGCGCGCGCCTACCGCGAGCGCGACCAGCATCTCCGAAACGTCGCGCGGCGTGTTCGCATCCGCGGGTCGTGAGCCGAGCACGTCATCGGCGCAGCCGCGCGGCGCCAGATCGGCGCGCAGCGCGCGCATCAACCCGCCCGGCGCTTCGGGCGCTTTTTCTAGGCAACGCAGCAACCGGTTGCGCTCGTCCGCAGGCGCTTCGAGCGCCACGGCGAGACGCTCGTTGAAGTCGCCATTGGCGCACGTGAGCGGTGCCTCGCTGGCGAACGCGGCGCATTCGGGGCCGGGCGGCGGCAGGCCGGGCGGTAGCTCTCCGCTGCCGCTGACCTTGCTTTCGCTGAGAGTGCCGGGCTTGTCAGCCGTGGCGCCGGGGGCAGGCGCGCCGCCGGCCGTCGGGCTCTGCGCGGGCGTGACCGCACCGCCGCCGCACGCAACCAACACCAGAGCTTGCCCGAGCGCCGCGCATTTTCGAAGCATGAGTGCTGTCTACAACACCCAGCAGGCCGAGTCTCTTGGGCCGCGCTGCAGATGGGCCCGGTAGAAAGATCAGGGAGGAGAGCTGGGCAAGCTGACAGCCGCGAGCGGTGCGGGCGCCAGCACCGGCGCGGCGGCCGGCTCGGACACCGGCGCTTGCTCGGCAATCAAGTTGGCGCCCTTCACGTGAGGCGGCGGCGTGTGCAGATCCCAAACCAGGCCCAGCCACGACATGACCTTGAGCACGTAGAACGTGACGTCGATCTCCCACCAGAAGAAGCCCTGGTTGGTGGCGCGCTGGTAATAGTGGTGGTTGTTGTGCCAACCCTCGCCGAGCGTGATGATCGCGAGCCACAGGTTGTTGCGGCTGTTGTCGGTCGTGACGTAGCGCTTGCTGCCGAACACGTGCGTGAGCGAGTTGATGGTGAACGTGCCGTGCCACAGTAGCGTTGTGGAGACGGCGAAGCCCCAGTACAACGCCCACATGCCGCCGATGAGGTACAGAGCGACCGCGTAGGCGATCGCGGGCAGGTAGTAGTACTTGTCGAAAAAGCGCAGCTCGGGATAACGCGCCAAATCTTTCACGCGATCCAGATCGGTTTCGGCATTCTCGGGGGTGAGGATCCAGCCCACGTGGCTGTACCAGAAGCCGTCTTGCAGCACCGAGTGCGTGTCGCCCGGTTGATCCGACATCCGGTGGTGATGGCGGTGATGCGCGGCCCACCACAGCACGCCCTTCTGCACACTCGTCATGGCCAGCATGGCCAAGACGAATTGGAACCAGCGGCTCGTCTTGTAGGTGCGGTGCGAGAAGTAGCGGTGGTAGGCGCCCGTCACGCCGAACATGCGCACCGCATAGAGCGCGAGCGCCAGCGCCAGACCCGACCACGACCAGCCGAGCCAGAACACTCCGATGGCGGCCGCGAGGTGGACCAAGAAGAACGGGGTGCTGCGAGCGACGTCGATCCGGTGCGAATGCGCGGCTGTATTCGACATGACAGTGATAACGACTGTCATAGCGGAGGGTTAGTCACGACCGTGTCAGGAGATCGTTATAACTCCGCGCAAAGCGGCCCTTCAGCCGGCTCCGCCGCCCGGCGTTAGCGCGAGCCGTAGCGCGATGCGTAACGGGCCCCACGGGGCTCGCAGACGGCCGCCAAAGTGTGGCCGACGGCGCTCCAGGTCATGCCGTCTCCGCCCAAGGTTTGGCTGCTGCCCATGATGTAGGCCAGATCCGCCAAGGTCAGTATGCCGATCAGGCGGCGTTCGCTATCGACCACGGGGACACGGCGGATCTTGTGCTGCTGCATCAACGCCTGCACGGTGGCTGGCGTGTCTTGCGGCCCGCAACACTTGATGTCGCGCGCCATACAGCTGGCGACGCTGGCATCGCCCAGCGTGACGCCTTGCAGGTGGCTGGCCATGCAAATATCACGGTCGGTAATCATGCCGATCACTCGCCGCTCGGAATCCACCACCGGAACCGCCCCGCAGTCGACCTCCCACATGATCTGAGCCGCTGAGCTGAGGCTCTCGTCGGGCGCACAGCTACGGACGTCTCGGGTCATGATGTCTTCGACCTTCATTCTTCGGTTTCCTTCCGCGCCGCAGCATATAGCAAGCCCGGGATTTGTCCCCAGCCGAAAACCTCCAAAATTCCGGCGCTAACGCTACAGCCGCGGTATAATCTCCGGGTGGAGTTTCGCGACTACGCGCGTTCGAGCGACGACCGGCTCGACCTGCTGACCGGAGCCCTCCTCATTGCGCGGGACGCCCACCCGGCGCTCGACATCGCCGCGCAACGCGCGCGTCTCGATGAGCTGGCCCGGCCGCTCGCCAAGCACGGGCTCTCGCGCATGCCTCCGACGGTTCAGGCGCGCCTGCTCTCCGACTACCTGTACGTCGTCTGCGGCTTTCACGGCGCCAAGAAGGACTATTACGATCCGCGTAACTCGTTTCTGAACGACGTCCTGGACCGGAAGACAGGTATCCCGATCACGCTCGCCGTGGTTTACATCGAGGTCGCGCGGCGGCTCGGGGTGGATGCCTTGGGCGTCGGCTTCCCCGGCCATTTCTTGGTGCGGCTCGACGCCCAGCCCGGCGACCCCGCGGCCGAGCGCAACGAGCCGGTGATCGTCGATCCGTTTCATCACGGCCGACTGCTCGACGAGTCGGCGCTGAGCGATCTGCTGCGGCGCGCGAAAGTGAAAGCGCCCCTGTCCAGCGCCATGCTCGAGCCGGCGCGCACCCGGCACGTGGTGGCGCGCATGCTGATGAACTTGCGCGGCATCTACACGGGCCAGGGAGACACGCAAAAGCTGCTGGTCATCCTCGATCGCCTGATCGACCTCTTGCCGGATTTGACGAGCGAGCTTCTCGAGCGCGCTCAACTGTACGAGCGCCTCGGCGCGCCCGGCGCCGCGCTGGCCGACTACAAGCGCTACCTCGAGGTGGATCCGGACGGCGAGGGCTCGCGTAGCGCGCGTAGCGCCGTGCAGCGCCTCGATACGCGGGTCGGCGGCTCCTTCAACTAGCGAAGCGATCGCGCTAGTTGGTCTTCGGCGCGCAGCTCCAGTCGCCGACGAAGATCAGCGCGCGCTTGCACTCGACCACGACCGTGCGCGTTGGCGCCTTGGGACCCACGCCGTCTTGCACCTGGAACGAATAGTCTTGGCTGAACGACGAGCGCGCCGTCTGGCTCAAGCTCGCGCTGCACGTGGTCGGGGTCGGGCACGCGGCGCGGCTCGCGATCGGGATGACGTCGCTGTTGTCTCCGCTGGCGTTTTGGTAGCCGAGAAACGTGATCGCCAGACAACTGACCACGATCGCAGCCCGCAGCATGCTTTTGCCTTCCATGCTCAGCCTCCGACTTCGAGCTCCCAAAAGGGTGGGGGCCGATCTTTGGCCCACCACAGGCCGCAGCCTACGCTGGTGAAATGCTTGGCCAGGATGCCGCGGTAATACGAGCCGTTACGCACGTAGATATCGGTGTCGGTCCTGGCCTTGTCGGCGCGGTCGCGCAAGTCTGCGCGCGTCGCGACCTCCACGTACACGAGACCGCGCGACATGGCGGCCATGTTCGCGATCGCAGGCGCGACATCTGGATCCGGCAAGTACTGGAGCACGCCCTGGCACACGATGAGGTCGTGCTTCTTGCGGTCGCGCCAGCGCGCGATGTCGCGATGCTGAAAGCCGTGCTTTTTGCACATCGCGGCGCTCACTTCCGTGCCGGTGTAAGAAACCCCTTTTTTGTGCTTCTCGATCCAGTGCTTCCACAGGCCGACGCCGGCGCCGATGTCGAGCACGCTCTTCATCTCGACCTTGTTGTATTCGGCGAACTCGAACACGAACGCCGCCAAGTGATGATGCTCTTCAGCCGATACGACGCGCGTCTGCGGCGACTCGTAAAAGCGGTGGTAGTACGCTTCGTCGAAGCGCCGGAACCGATCCATGACGGGCCAGTCTAGGCGAAGCGCTTGTCTGACCGGACACGCAAAGCGGTGCCCCTCGCCACATCGGACCGCAGCCCGGCCTCCCGCTGCCCCTGCAACTCGCTGTATTCCCTAGTTTTATTGTTACTTGCGAATATGTGAAAGTATGTAAGGATCGCTCGGTGCACGCGGTGGCGCCTGGTTTGGACGGTCGGTGGCAGCTCTATCGGCTGCTGAGCGACCCCTTCCGCCTGCGCCTGCTCGCGCTGGCGGGCGCTGAGGAGCTCGCGTTGGGCGAGCTGGGCGAGCTGCTTGCCGAGTCGCAGCCGAACGTCTCCCGACACGCCGCGCCCTTGCGCCAGGCGGGGCTGCTCGCCGAGCGCAAGCAGGGCACGCGCACGCTCGTCCGGCTCCCGGCAGAAGCATTGACGGACGCGGTGGTGCGCGACGCGGTTGCCGCGGGCCGCGCGCTGTGCGAGGCCGACGGCAGCCTGGCGCGCGTGGCCGACATCGTGCGCGGTCGCGACGAAAAGACGCGCGAGTTCTTCGCCAAGGCTCCGCGTGAAACCTCAGACCTCGGGCTCGCTCCCGAGTTGCCCGCCTACCTGGCGGCGCTCGGTGCGCTGCTGCCGGATCGAGAGCTCGCGATTGACGCGGGCACCGGCGACGGCGCTCTGCTCGACTTGCTGGCGCCCGTGTTCGGGCGCGTAGTAGCGGTCGATCGCAGCGCCGCGCAACTCGAGCGCGCGTCACGCCGCTTGAAGCAGCGCGGTTACCTCAACGTGGAGCTGCTCCAGGCCGAGCTAGGTGACGCGGTGCTGCGCGCGCGTGTGGGGGCTGGTGCCAATGTGGTGGTGGCCGCGCGTGTGTTGCACCATGCGCCGCTGCCGCGCGTGGCGCTGGCGGAGCTCGCAAGTCTACTGCGTCCCGGCGGAAAATTGCTGGTGATTGACTACGCGCGCCATACGGACGAACAAATGGCGGCGGCCCAGGCAGACGTGTGGATGGGCTTCGACGCGGCCGAGTTGATGGAGCTGAGTCGCGACGCGGGCCTGCTAGACGCTAGAGTTTTTCCGATACCGCAAAGCTATGCGGCGCAGGCGATGGACGGACACGTAGGCTGGCAAATGCTCGTCGCGAGCAAGCCCAGCGCGCACAGTAACGAGAAGTGAAAGGTAACAAGTCATGACGCAGAGTGTTGTTTCGGGCAGCGCGCCCAAAGGCAAAGACATCAAGACCCAGGCTCGTACCGAAGCGGGCAGCTACTACCGCGTGGCGGACATGTCGCTCGCCGAGTGGGGCCACAAAGAGATCGCCATCGCCGAGACCGAAATGCCCGGCCTCATGGCGCTGCGCGCCGAGTACGGCGCCTCGCAGCCGCTCAAGGGCGCGCGCGTCGCCGGCTGCCTGCACATGACGATCCAGACCGCCGTGCTGATCGAGACGCTCAAGGCGCTCGGCGCCGAGGTCACGTGGACGAGCTGCAACATCTATTCGACGCAAGATCACGCCGCGGCCGCCATCGCCAAGGCGGGCATCCCGGTGTTCGCCTGGAAGGGCGAGACCAACGAAGAGTACGACTGGTGCCTCGAGCAGCAGATCTACGCCTTCGAGGGCGGCAAAGGCCCGAACATGATCTTGGACGACGGCGGCGACCTCACCATCTGGCTCCACGACAAGCACCCGCTGCTGTTCTCGGGCCAGGATCCCATCCGCGGCATCAGCGAAGAGACGACCACGGGTGTGCACCGCCTGTACGAAATGTTCCGCAAGGGCGAGCTGAAGTGCCCGGCCATCAACGTCAACGACTCGGTCACCAAGAGCAAGTTCGACAACCTGTACGGTTGCCGTGAGTCCTTGACCGACGGCATCAAGCGCGCGACGGACGTGATGTTCGCGGGCAAGGTGTGCGTGGTCGCGGGCTACGGCGACGTGGGCAAGGGCTGCGCCCAAGCCATGCGCGGCCTCGGCGCGCGCGTCATCATCACCGAGATCGACCCGATCTGCGCGCTGCAGGCGGCGATGGAAGGTTACGAAGTGCGGCAGATGGACGAGGTCGCCAGCGTGGGCGACATCTTCGTCACCGCCACCGGTTGCTGCGACGTCGTGACCGGCAAGCACATGGAGCAGATGAAGAACGAGGCGATTCTCTGCAACATCGGCCACTTCGACAGCGAGATCGACATGGCCTGGCTCAAGGGCCGCAAGGACATCAAAGAAGAGAACATCAAGCCGCAGGTCGATCACTTCGTGTTCCCGAACGGCAAGCGCATCACCGTGCTGGCCCAAGGCCGCCTCGTGAACCTCGGTTGCGCCACCGGTCACCCCAGCTTCGTGATGAGCTCGAGCTTCACCAACCAGGTGCTCGCACAAATCACGCTCTGGACCGAGAAGCTCTCGGCCGGCGTGCACATCCTGCCGAAGAAGCTCGACGAGAAGGTCGCGCGCCTCCACCTGGGCAAGCTCAACGTCAAGCTCGACACGCTCAGCGAGAAGCAGGCGCAGTACCTCAACGTCGCCGTCGACGGTCCGTACAAGCCCGAGATCTACCGCTACTGATTCGCTAGTTGCCCACCCCCCGTCCGTGCTCGCCCTTCGGGCTGCGCGCGGGCGGCCCCTCCCCGACGCGGGCGTTTCGCCCGCGTGGGAGGGGAAAGGTGGCTCAGTGTTCGAAGTACTCGCGCTCCGTGATCGCGTAGATCAGCGTGTCGCGGTACCGACCTTTCACGTAGTCGTTCTGAACCAGGTGCGCTTCGCGGCGCAGGCCGAGCTTTTCGAGCACACGCTGCGAGGCCACGTTTTCGGAGTCGGTGCTGGCCCAGACGCGGTGAAGCTGCAGGTGGCCGAAGGCGACTTCGAGGAGCTTGGTGCAGGCTTCGTGCATGATGCCGCGGTGCCAGTGCGCGCGGGCCAGCACGTAGCCGAGGTCGGCGTCGAGCGCGGCGTTGTCGCCGACACGCAGGCCCGCGCTGCCAACCAGCTCGCCCGATTGCTTTTCGACGATCATGAGCTCGAAGGCGCGGCGTTCCGGGTCGGGTTGGTGAATGTTGACGCGCGCTTGCAGGACTTCCAGGGTGCGAGCGGGCGTGTTCGGTCCCCAGATCATGTGCTGCACGACTTCGGGATCGCCCGCGTAGCGCTGAACGGCCTCGGCGTCGGTGAGCAGCGCGTCTCGCAGGATGAGCCGCGCTGTTTCGAAGCGAACGGGGCGGGGGACGGCACGCACGGCGGCGTTCACGAGGTAGCGGCGCCAGGTGTGGTTCGGTTCCCAGATGGCCTTCAAGTCATCGCGGGCCTGTCGGAACGAAACATCGCCGCGCAGTGTGCGGTAGACGGAGAGCAGCGCTGATACGCGCTTGTTCGCGGCGCAATGCACGAACACGTGGGCGTCGCGCCGCTCGTCCAGCGCGCGAAACAACTGCAACGCGCGCTCCAGCTCGGGCTGCTCGAAATCGATGGGCAGGTGGAGGTAGCGGAGGCCGCACGCCGCCGCTGCCGCCGCCTCATCGGGCAGGGCGCCGGGCGACGTGGGCAGGGCCAGGTTGATCAGGTGCTCGAACCCCGCCTGCGCGATGACAGCGAGGTCACCCCCGGCGGGCTGACCGCTCGTAGCCAGCCGGGGCGACAATCGCCGAAAAGCAGTGATCCTTTTTAGCTCCTCGTCCCACACGCCTCCGAGCATAGCGAAAAGTCCGAAAATTTTGGGGGCCACCTGGTCTTTTGCCGGGTCTCTTGCCAATCGGTTGATCGACCCGCGAAAGTGCGGACATGAAGAGTGGGATGAACTTCGCGCGATTTGCCCTTCCGCTTGGCGCCTTGGCCTATTTGCCCCTGGCTTGCTCCTCCGATGTCGGTCCGGACAAGACCATTCCTGGCCCTCCCGGCAACACGACGTTCGCTATGGGCGGCTCTGGCGGGGCGCCCGTTGGTGGCTCCGGCGGGTCGATGACGGCCGGCGGTACCGGCGCCGGCACTGCAGGCACGGGTGGCACTGGCGGCGCGACCGGCGGCAGCGGCGGCAGCGCTGAAGACAACGGTATGGCGTGCGCGAAGACAGGCGAGTGCCCGGTGGGCGGCTTCGTCTGCAAAAGCAACGTGTGCACCTGCTCCAACGACAAGCCGTCGATTTGCGGCACCGGAGCGACCGCCGTTTGCACCAACAAGATGATTGACCCCGACCACTGTGGCGATTGCGACACCAAGTGTGACGCGGGCGCTACCTGCGTGGCCGGTAAGTGCGGAGCCAAGCCGACCATGGTCGCGACAGCGACAGGTTGCGGCGGCGGCGTGCGTATGGCGACCGACGGTAAGAACCTCTACTGGCTCGAGAGCGCAGGCAAGATTCGCTCGGTGCCGGTGGGCGGCGGCACCATCGCCGATGTGGCCACGGGCCAAATGAAGCCGACGCAGATCGCCGTCGACTCGTCCGGGGTCTATTGGGCCAACCAGGGTGCGGATGGGAAGACGGGTACCATCGTCAAGAAGGCGTTGGACGCCGCTCCGGGTGACGCGCCGACGCTCCTGGTCACCGGCATGGGAACCCAGGATCCCAACAAGGGTAAGGCTGTCGCCTTGCCTGCCCTGACCGTGCAGAAGGGCATGGTCTACTACTCGGAGACGAGCGTCGTGCACCAGGTGACGCTCGACGCACAAGACAAGGTCACTAAGGACATCATGGTTGGCATCGCCGTGAACTACGACAACGGCGGGATGGTGGTGGAGGGGACACCCGTCGGGCTCGCGGCCAGCGACGCTTTCGTGGTCTGGACTTCGCCCCTCGATCGTGGCGGCGTCGAGAGCCACAAGATCGAGGCCGTCACCAACGCGACCGATAACAAGCCCGGTTACGGCAAGCTCGGCAAGTCCGTGGGCGCTTTGCTGCCGGCGGGCGCAGTCGTCCTCGATGCGAAGAACGGCTACTGGTTGGACGGCGGCAAGGTCGAGTTCGGTCCGCTCACCTCCACCGAGGGCCTGTACGACGTCGTCACGCAGGTGAGCGGAACCTTCACGGCCTTGGCGCTCGCTGGAACGAAGCTGTACCTGGCCGATGATTCGGGGAAGGTCTACGCCCACGGTGTGGCACCGGTGGCAGGAGAAGACGGACCGTCGCCCATCGCGCGCGACCAAATGGGCGTGAGCTCAATCACGACGGACGCAACCAACGTCTACTGGATCACCGATGACTGCGTGATCAGCAAGCTCCCGCTCTAGCCCAGGTCGTCCCGCTGAAACGAAACGCCCATCCGCGCCACGCAGGCGGGATGGGCGTTGCTCATTGGAAAACGCCGAATCAGTGGCTGTTGGCGTAGGCGATGTTGTCGGCGGGCGTGCCCCACATCACATCCAGCGCCGGCCACCATTTCTTCTCGACGAAGTCGTCGTGACCGAAGTTGTCGGCGTCGGTCGCGATGAGCCGGTGTGAGCCGCCGTACGGGGCGGCGGTCTTGCCGATGTCGGTCGGCATGCCGATGAACTTCATGCGCTCCATCGCGAAAATGATGTCTTTGTATTCGCCGTCTTGCGTGCCATCGATGCCGAAGAGGCTATCGGCCGGCGTAGCAGATTGCTCGTCGAGCCAGGAGCTCACGACCGTGTCCGGGCACTGGCCGTCGGCATATTGCCCGCAGATGTTGTCGCGTGGGGCCGAGCGAGCGACGGCCCGCCAGACCTTGAGCTTCTTCGCCCAACGAATGGCGCTGGTGCCGCCGTGTGAGTAACCCGTGAAGCCGACATCCGACCAGCGCACATCGCCGGCGGCATTGAGGAAGTAGGGCCAGCCCTCTTCCGGGTACATCGTCGCTAGCGTCGTGAGATGGGCTTTCACTTTGCCCATGATGCTGGTGGCCGGCGTCGTGCCGGAGCTCGCGCCGTGATCCATGCCATCGAGCGTTTCCAGACGGCAATTGCCGTTGAAATCGCGGCCTTTGGTCATGTAGCCGTTCTTGTCCTGCGCGACCTCGCAGTGGAAGATCTTCTCGCCCAAGACGTGGTAGCCGTGCTTGAGGCCGTAGTCGTAGAGGCCACCGTCGTCGACCTCGACGTTGACGATGAGCTTACCGGGGATGGTGGGCAGGCGCGTGTCGACACCTGCTGCGCGCTGATCGACCGTGTGCGTGTGCAGATCCATCGTGGCGTCGATCTTCAGCGGGTGCGCGACATCATCTCCGCCGCCGCCGCCGCCGCTGCCGCCGCTGCCGCCCGCGCCTCCGCCGCTACCGCCCCCGCTGCCGGCCATGCCGGTGCCGCCCGTTGTAGTGCCCGCGATGGGCGCGCTACCCGCCGTGCCGGAGCCGCCCGCGCCTCCGCCGGCCACCGCAACGCTGCCCGCCGTGTTGGAGCCGCCCATGGGGTTGGCAGTCGTGCCCGCGGTGGAGCTCCCCCCGGTGCTGGGACCAGGCGACGTTCCGCCGCCTTCACCGCCAGACCCACAGGCAGCGACGAGACCAAGACCAGCGAGCGCCAAAAAGCGGTTAAAGGCCAGCATGTGCAAACTCCATGTCTACAGCGCGCGAGAATGCGCACACAATCGAACCTCGGTAACTCTAAATGAGGGCGATTCAAGCGCTAGAAGAAGAAGTGAATCGCGCCCTCGTTGCGGTAATTGCGAGCCTTTACGTCGTCACCAAAGGTCTGTTCGACCATCTGGAACGAGTATCCCACCTGTAGCGTGGAGGTGAGCGCGACGAACAAGTTGCCGTCTACGTAACGTGCCTGCTTGTAAACGGCGGAGCGACCCGCAATCGGCGTCAGCTTCACGGCGTTGGAGGACTTGAGCTGGGAGAAGTTTCCGGACAGCCAAATCCGACCGTCCAACACCGGTAGGTAGTACTGGAGGCCCACCACGAAGGCCTGCCATTTGACGGGCTGGACCTTGCCGTTGCCGTCGTAGGTGACGATGCCGCTGTCGATGTTCGGCGAGTACACGGGCGGTGGCTTGGCCGGATCGACGCCACGACCCTCGGGGTTGGGCAGCGTTGGGAAGAGCACGCCGCCCGTGAGGTCCGAGTTGTACATGTCGGAGATGCCGGAACCGGTCGAGAACTCGCCCGTGATCGAGAGCGCATTGGAGCGGTTGGAGACACTGCGCGCGGGCACTACCGGCAAGAACACGTTGGCTGCGACGCCGTAGCCGTTCACCATGTTGGAGCCGCCGGGAAACTCGACGAACTGTGCGACCTCGAAGCGACGCCCAATACCGGAGAGACCGATCTGCAAGGGGCTCAAACCTGGTTGGCCATACGCCTGTTGGCCGATGCCTTTCCAGCCGTTGATCGCGACGCGCAGACCCGCCTCGCCGTCCGGCAGGCCAGAGGCACGTTGCACGCCTCTGGCGGCGGCCGCCGCGATCTCGAAGTCGAGCGCGCTGCTCGCGAAAGTCTTGGAAATTCGGAGCTGCGCTTGGCGGTGGTAGATCTGACCCGTGATGCCCAAGAAGGCCAGCGTGCTCGGATAAAAGCCCTTGCCGCCCCAACCGAACAAGTCGTGGTACTGACCCGCTAGCACGTCTACCACCGGCGTTTCGGCCTTGAGGTAGTAGTGACGCATGCGCAGCGGGTTCTGCACGTTGCTCGTCTGCTCACTGGACTCCGTCGGCTGCGTGCCGCTGAAGTCGGCTTCCATCACGGCCGAGGTCTTCACGCCGGACATCTCCGGTGCCCCGATCTTGAAGCCGAGACGCGAGTCGCGCGCGGTGAGCTGCAGCTGATCGTTGTTGCCCCTGAAGGTGCCAACACGCTGCAAGACCGTGTTGCCCGCCGCGGGACCGAAGCTTTGCGTCGAGTCGTGCATCACGTTGAGCGCCGCATATCCGTAGACGCCGAACGACCAGCCGTGCGTCTCGAAGCTCAGCCCTTCGCTTGCCGGTGTCGGGGCCGAAGCCGCGGGTACGGCCGTGGACTCTGCGCTGGCAGCGTTTGTCGAGAGCTTCACCTCGCTCTTAGCGGGCTCGACTTTTGCGGAAGCCTCTTCCGTGCTGGCGGGCTGACCTTCGGGCTTTTCTGCGGGCGCTTCGTCACCCTGCGCGTGTGCCACGGGCGCGACCAAGAGGGCCACACCAGCAGTAAGACTCCTCAACGTACGATGGGTCATTTGCGTTCTCCGATGAGCGTGCACACGAGCGGTCACTTGGTCGCGCAGGGCGAGCAGTCGCCCCCGCAGTCGACGCCAGTTTCACCGAGCGTCTTGCTTTGCACGCCGTCGCTACAACTGGGCTTGTGGAAGGTGATGGTCTTGAGCGCGCCGCGGTTGAAAAGGTCGGTGTCCTTGGAGCCCGACAGTTGCAGCGAGTCTCCCTTGACGCAGTAGTCGGTCTGCGAGACGGGCGCGGCCAGCGAATCGAAGAACGAGATGTTGCCGTTACTTGACGCCCAGGGACCACTGTTGGTCGTCGTGATCGACAGGTTGTACTTGCAGGAACAGCCGCCCTGGCCGTCGTCGCTGCAGCTGACCGCCGGCTTGCCGGCGCTGTCGTAAACGACCGCGCTGAGGCCTGGAATCAGCGGAGTGCCTTTGCTGTTACCAGCCGACTTGCCGTTCAGCTTCTCGTTCACGGCCGTGTAGAGCAGCGTCGACAAATCTCCGCAGCTCAGGCGAACGCCCTGAGCGGCGACGCAATTCTGTGACAGCTCGATATCTTGGGAGATGAGCTGTGTGGTCTGCAGCGTATACAGGTTGCCTTGCCCCACCTCGAGCTGGGCCGTCCACAGCGGGATGGAGGGGAACCAGCCGTTGTATCGCTTCAGCGCTTCCACCCAGCCGTCGTCGAATGCCGCGACCTTATAACCACCTTGGCCGTCGCTGGACAGCACCAGGCCACCGCACCAATCGGTGGTGGAAGGCTCTACCGGGCGAACCCCGGCGGGGCGAGGGGGAAGCAAAGCCAGCGACGGCGGATCGGGCGGAGTGGGGACGTTTTCAACGCACGCATCGGGGACGGTGGCGACCCATTCTTGCGATGCCACGCCTCCACCCAAGTCCTTCGCTTCGGCCAGAAAGTCGCCACCGCACTTGCCGAGAGCGTCGCAGTGCGGCGGGGTGGTGCACCCGCTGAGCGCCACTGCGCCGAGCAGAGCCGTCTGGAACAGTCCGAACTTCATGAGCTTACCTTTGAGCGCCGTCCGCCATCCGGCGGTTCGGCGGCACTTGCGCCTGACTAAGGACACGGAATGGCATCCTTTCTCTCCAGGCGCTCCTGACAATCGCCACCGCAATCGACGCCTTGGTCGTCCTTTTCGTCACCTTCGTTTTCGTCGTGCTTGCCGTTTTTGCAGGTGCAAGGCAAGGAGCACGGGCCGCCACAGTCGACGCCTTCTTCGTACTTGTCCTGCACGCCGTTGTAACAGCCGCAGTAATCCTTGCAGCTGCCGCCGCAGTCGACGCCTTCTTCGTCGCCGTTTCGAATGTTGTCGACGCAGCTGCCGCATTCGCCGCCGCAGGCACCCCCGCAGTCGATGCCTTTCTCGTCACCGTCTTGAATGCCGTCGGAGCAGCTCGGGCGGGTCAGGCTTAGCGTACGTAGCCCAGTCCGATTGAAGAGCTGTTGTCCGGCGTGGCCGGTGAGCTCGAGCTTGTCGCCCTTCACACAGTAGTCGACGGACGATGGCGGGACGTTCGCGCCCGAGCCGTCGTAGAACGTGATGACGCCGCCGTCCGCACCCCACGTACCGGGCTGACCAGTGAAGATGCGCAGGTATTGATCACACAGGCAGCCGCCTTCGCCGTCGTCGTAGCAGAGGGTGTTGCTGACGTTCGACTCCGCTCGGATGGCGTTGTTGATGTGGCGCCCGAGCTCTTGGCAGCTGAAGCTCACGCCCTGCGCTGCGAGACAGGCCGCCGAAAACCCGATTTGCGTCGGCGCGGCGGTAACGAAGTGCGCGAGGTAGGTGCCGTCCGAATCGAACGCCAGGCGCACGTTGTCCATCGGAATGACGGGGAAGAACGGCAGGTACGAGAGCGAACCGTTGGGGTTCACCTTGAGGCTCGAGCACCAGTCGACCGTCGTGTTGGGCGGCCCTTTGGTCACCGTGGTGCGACTGCGCTGCTGATTGGTCGAAACAACCACGACCGGCAATTGGATCTGGTCGGTGCACGTGCCCTCACCGAGCGTCACCCACTCGCTCTCGACGACGCCGTCGGCGCGTGCCGTACCGCCGGCAATGAAGTCCCCGCCGCACCGGCTGAGTGGCTCGCAGTACGGCTTGGTGGTGCAAGCGCCGGTGGCGACGGCGGTGTACAGCAGCGCGCCGCCGAGGCAGCTTTTTTGGATGAGCACCGACGGCAGCCTGGGCAGGAGCGAGGCTAGGGGCATTGGGCGGCTTGGCTTCCGAGTAGTTTACTGGGGGTCGAGCAGCTCGAAGAACTTGGTGAAGGCCGGAATCGCGCTCACGCTCTGATCAGAGTGACCCTTGCCGCTCGTGGTGCAGAAGACGAGCGGGTATTTGCGGGCGACCTCGGGATCGCAGCCGGTGTACTCCTGGCAGATGCCGCCACCGAGCCCCGGGATCATCTCCGCCGGTTGCCACGGTTGCTTCGGCCCATCCATGTAGTTGCCGGTGCAGCCGTTGGTGGCCAGGCTGAGCTCGAGCGACTTGATGTTGGTGGCAATGAGGTTCGACGGGTCCGTCGCGTCGTGAATCCAAAGACCGGCAGATGGACCATTGCAGGGCTGCGGTTGGTTGGGGGGTAGCGAGCCGGTGACGCCGACGTGACCGCGCATCGCCCATTTGGGCGAAAACCTGCGGGGTTTACCCTCGGCCGCGCGGGCCGTGTCCACGGTTGTCTTGTCGAGCGGCGTTGCGGGAGTTCCACCGAAGTAGCAGCCCCACATGTTGGACAGCCAGCCACCGGTGCTGTACCCCGCGACGAAGATACGGTTGTTGTCGACGCAGAAGGCACCTTCGATCGCCGTGTGCATGAGCTCGAAGGCTTCCCACTCTTGCGACTCGGGCCCACTGTTGTTGTCGAAGCAGCCTGGGTTCGAGCCGTCGTCTGGCACCGAGACACCCACGTAGATGGCCTGCTCCGAACCTCCCTGCTTTTCGTCGAAGAGCGGGTAGGTGGCAGTCTTGCCGGCGTGGCTCGCCCCGCAGCCCTGACCGATGTAAACGATGCGGTAGGGGTGGCTCGAGTCGTAGTCGGGGGGCACGCGCACGAAGTACTGCCGTGGGTTGGCCTTGGTTGGCTGGTCCGCACCGAGCGTAGCGCCAGTCTCGTTAACCCAGTACTCAGTGTAACCGGTGCGACTGCCGACGACGGTCGGCACCTGATCGGCGGGCGGGTCTTTGCCGCAGCCAGTGGAGGGCCAAGGCTTGTCGATGTCACCAGGGCCGCCGTTGCTGCTGCCACCGGTCGAGCTACCGCTGCCCGCGGTCGGGTTGCCGCTCCCACCGTTGGGGATCACCGAGGTGCCACCCGAGCTCATGAGCGAGCTCAGTGGCGGGGCCACGCGCACGTTGCCTTCGTTGCTTTCGGAGCAACCGAGCTGCAGCGTCGCGACGATGCTGGCCACCGCTGCAGCCGCGAGCCGTTCAACCGACGCTAGCCCAAACCAACCTAAACGCATGCTACTGGCCTCCGAGTGGGCGCTGGCACCAAGCTTGGCCGAGCGCCGACGTCACTTTTGCCCAAACACCGAAAAGCCGCGACTGTGAAGCCGAAGCGGCGTTTGAAGGCGGCGGGAGTAAACCCTACCGTGAGCGATCTGTAAAGGCGCTCAGCGGCGCTTTTTGGGCCTGATTTGCCGCGGGACAATTCAAAATGGAGGGCCCACGCGCCGGACACTAAACCAGTCCCAACGGGACCTCCGCACGCGCTCACTCCGCTCTCGGCGAGGCTTGCACGTCGCGCTTTCGCGCCCCTGGTGAGAGTCATTGCTGAGCATCCTCGGGCCGCCATGGCATCGCATTCGTCATGTCGCGCCGTCAGCTGGTTGATCTCGCTATTCAACCTCGTGCGAGCTCCGCGCTGACTCGGAATCGACATCGACAAAACTCTCTTGCACGTTGATCCGAAACTCATCGTGACCACACCACACGGCCGATAACCGCTCAGAGTTGGTGTCCACAATCCGCGGTTGGCTTTGAGGTGGGTGAAGCCGTCGAGCGCTCCGCTTTCGGGATGCCCGACGGGGCCAAATTCCGTGCCTGATACGCTTCTGCTGCTGTCAAAATGCGGGGTTTCAGGGTCGAATCTTCATCTCCGGCCCGAGATATTTCGATCCGGCCTCACATTTCCGGACAAGTAGGCGTCATGCAGCGGCATCTCGCTCGGCTGATTGCCCTGGCTTTGGCCTGTTTTCCGGCGTGGAGCGGCTGCGCAACGCAAGAAGACAGCGCTGCGGTCGAACACGCTGCCGATTCGGCGGGTACCGGGGCGAGCGGCGGCAGTGACGCCGGCAGCTCGGCCGCGGCAGGCAAGTCTACCGGTGGGGGCGGCGTCAACGCCACGGGCGGCGGCGGAAGCCCCGGGGGCGGCAGTACGGCAGCAGCCGGCACCAGCGCTGGCACCGCGACGGCGGGCACCGCGACGGCGGCCGGTGGTGACAGCGGCATGGCCGGTGCGGGCGAGGGTGGCGGTGGCGGCGGCTGTAAGCTCGCGACCGACTGCGACGACCAGAACCCGTGCACGACCGACAACTGCCTGCAAGGCACTTGCTCTTACACGAGCAACAACGCCGCGTGCGCCACCGACAACGATCCGTGCACCGACGACGTGTGCGCGGTCGGCAAGTGCCTGCACACCGACAACAAGACCTGCGAGTGCAAGAAGGACGCGGACTGCAACGACAACGAGGTGTGCACGGACGACAAGTGCGCCAGCAACAAGTGCAGCCACACCAACAACACCGCCGCCTGTGCGACTGACAACAAGGCCTGCACCATCGATGTCTGCGCGGCTGGCAAATGCACCCACAAAGACGACGGCACTTGCGGTCTCGGAACACCGTTTACGGTCGATAGCTTCAACTCGTCAGCCGACTGGCTGGCGAGCAAGACGAGCCCGGACAATCGCCTCGTTGCGATCATGGGCATCAACGCGAGCAACCTCGAGGGCAACGCCGACTTGTGGGTGGCGGAGGCCGATACGGGCTCGATCGAGTTTGGGCTCGCGTCGATGGTCGGGCTCGGCAAAGTGCGCATCGTGATCCGCTCCGCCCAGGCCGGCACCGGCAACATGGTGTTTTTGGGCACCTGGAACGGCGCTGCTTGGAGTGACAAGGCGCTCGGCGGGTACGCCGCGATCCCGACCGGGAACTACGCCACCATCGAAGTGCCGACCGCTGATTTCAACCAGGCGCTCGACAAAGTGACCAAGCTGCGCTTGCGCTTCGACGTCACGGGCGGCGAGAAGACCTGGCAGATCGACGAGATCTCGGTCGCTCAATAGCGGACAGCCGTGAGGCCTCGGCCCTCGGAGAGACGAGGCTCATGCCGGCAGCAGGGCGAGCTTGACGGCTTCGCCGTCGATGCTTTCTTGAGTCGTGTGAACGCCACTGGGGAAGGCAGCGGCGCGATCGAGCGACGTCGCGAGGGTTTCGCGTTGGATCAGGCCGCGGAGCTCGGCGCTATCCAGCATCTGGGCGACGGGGCCCTGCGCGTCCACGAATAGCCGGATTCGCTGACTCACGCTCAGGTCCGCGTCTTTGCGCAGGTTTTGGATGCGACTCACCATCTCGCGCGCCAGGCCTTCGGCGGCGAGCTCCGGGGTGACGTTGGTGTCTAGCACCACGGTGACGCCACTCTGCGATTCGGAGGCGTTGCCGGGCAGAGCCTGGCGCGACAGCGTGATGTCCTCCCCGCTCAATGGCTCGCCGTCGATTTCGAGCGTCTCGCCGCGCTCCAGCCGTGCGATGGCGGCCGCGTCGAGCTTCTCGACGGCGGCGGCCACGGCTTTCATCTTCGGGCCGAGGCGCTTACCGAGGCGCTTGAAGTTGGCCTTGGCCGACAGCGAACAGAGCGCCGAGTCGTCCGCGATGGCCACGACTTCTTTCACGTTGAGCTCGCCGCGGAGCGCGTCCGACAGCTGCTCGATGGCGCTGCGCACCAGGGCGTCCGGGCTGGCCACGGTGACGCGCGCGAGCGGGCGCCGCACGCCGAGCTTCTCGCGCTCGCGGATCACGAGCCCGAGCGCGATGGCGTTGCGTACGGTCTCGATGCGCTGCTCCAGCTCCAGATCGATGAGCGACTTGTCCGCTTGCGGGAAGGGTCGCAGGTGCACGCTGTCACCCGCGGGTGCCAGGCCCGTATCGACCATCAGCCGCTGGTGCAAGTACTCGCAGAAGAACGGCATCACGGGCGCCATGGCGCGCGTCAGCGTCGTCAGTACGCGCAGCAGTGTCGCGTAGGCGTCTTGCTTGTCGTTGTCGCCGGCAGCGCTCTCGTTCTTGGCGCGCCAGTAACGACGGCGCCCGCGGCGGATGTACCAGTTGTTGAGGTCGTCACACAGCCGCGTGAAGGCGGGGATCAAGTTGCTCAGCTCGTAGCGCTCGTATTCGAGGGTGAGCTCTTCGACGAAGCGCTCGACGCGGCTCAGGATGTAGCGATCCAAATCACCGCTGGGCCGCGCCTCGAGATCTGCCGGCTTGGGAGACCAGCCGTCCGCCACCGCGTACGTCGCCAAAAAGACGTACGCGTTCCACAGCGGCAAGACGACCAGGCGCACGGTGTCTTTCACCGCTTCGCCGGTCGTGTCTGTCGCGTCTTTCCCGAATTTCATCGGCTCGGCGCGCACCACGGCGCTGTCGATGAGGTAGGCGCGCAGGGCGTCCGCCCCGAAGTTCTCCATCACGTCGTTCGGGTCGGGGTAGTTCTTGAGGCGCTTCGACATCTTCTTGCCGTCGGCCGCCAAGATCATGCCGTTGACGATCACGTTCTTGAACGCCGGGCGCCCGAACAGCGCGGTCGACAAGACGTGCAGCGTGTAAAACCAGCCGCGAGTCTGGTCCAAGCCTTCGGCGATGAAGTCCGCCGGCAAGTTGTGCTCGACGTACTCGATCTTCGACTTGTCGAAGGGGTAATGGTTTTGCGCGTAGGGCATCGAACCCGACTCGAACCAGCAGTCGAACACCTCCACGATGCGTACCATCTGCCCACCCGGCGTTTTCAGCGACGGGAAGGTGATGCCGTCCACCGTTTCGCGGTGCAAGTCCTTGACGCTGCCCGCGGGCAGGCCGGCGCGCTTCTCCAGCTCTTCGACGGAGCCAATGCACTCGAGCTCGCTCGGATCCTTGTCGCAGCGCCAGACAGGGATGGGCGTGCCCCAGAAGCGGTTGCGGCTGAGGTTCCAATCGCGCGCGTTCTCGAGCCAGTTGCCGAAGCGGCCGCTGCCGACGTGCTCGGGCACCCAGCGGATGGGAGCGTTGTTTTTGACCAACTGCTCTTTGATTTGCTCGACCTTCATGAACCAGGTCGAAAGCGCCATGTAGAGCAGCGGTTGATCGGTGCGGTAGCAGTGCGGGTAGGGGTGGACGATCGTATCTTGGTCGACGACCTTGCCCTCGCTCTTGAGCTTTTGGATGATGCCCTTGTCCGCGTCTTTCGCGAATTGCCCGGCGAAGTCGCTCACGCGCTCGTCGAAGACGCCCGTGAGACCCATCGGGCGGATCACGGGTAGACCCTCTTTCAAACCGACCTGGTAGTCGTCCTCACCGAAGGCGGGTGCCTGGTGCACGATGCCGGTACCGGAGTCGGTCGTGACGTATTCGGCGGCCACCACGCGGAAGCACCAGCGCGAGCCGTCGTCTTTGGTCTTCTTGTCGGCGAAATAGCTGAAGAGGGGCTCGTAGGGGCGCCCCACCAGCTCTTCGCCGCGCAGGCGACCGAGCTCCGTCGTCTTGCCGACGCGGCCGCGCGCCTGGTAGTCGGCGAGGCGCCCCGGCTCGAGGTACGCGACCTCGCCGGTGTCGTCGAGCTTCACCTTCACGTACTCGACGTCGGGATGTACGGCGAGCGCGAGGTTACTCGGCAGCGTCCAGGGAGTGGTCGTCCAAGCCCACAGGTAGGCGTCTTCGTCTTCGAGCTTGAAGCGTAGGGTGACGCTGGGATCTTGCCGGCGTTTGTGACCCTCCTTCTTGGTCACGGGGTCGCGCTCTTGCGGGCCTTGCGCCACCTCGAAGTTGGAGAGCGGTGTGCCCAGGGCCGGCGAGATCGGCTGGATGCGGAAGCCTTCGTAGATCAAGCCCTTGGCCCAGAGTTGTTTGAAGACCCACCACACGGTCTCCATGAACTCCGGATCCATGGTCTTGTACTCGCGCTCGAAGTCGACCCAGCGCGCCATGCGGCGCACCGTGGTCTGCCACTCGCGCGTGTAGCGCTGCACGCTGGCGCGGCAGGCGGCGTTGAACTTGGGAACCCCGAACGCCTCGATCGCGGCGGTGCCGTCGAGCCCCAGCTCCCTTTCGATCAGGCTCTCGACCGGCAAGCCGTGGCAGTCCCAGCCGAAGCGCCGCTCGACGTCGAAACCGCGCATCACGAAGTAGCGGGTGACGATGTCTTTGATGGTGCCGGCGAGCAGGTGGCCGTAGTGCGGTAAACCGGTCGCGAAGGGCGGCCCGTCATAAAAGACGAACGCCTTGCGGCCTTGACCGGCCAGGCTCTTCTGCTCGGTGCCGTGCTGGGCCCAAAGTCCCAAAATCTCGTGCTCGAGCTTCGGCAACTGAAACTCGCCAACGGGCTTTTGAAATGAAGACTTCGCAGCGTCAGACATGGCTAAGGCGCGCGAATGTAATGCCTGAAACGACCCTAGGCCAGTGGACAACGGAGCGCGGCGCGGCCGAGCGGCTCAGACGCAGATTTGGGCTTATTTCGGGACGTCCGTGACGGTGGCGCAGCCGAGCAGGATTTCGAGCGAGGCCATCGCGTCGGCCGTGACCGCGTCGCACGTGGACTTGCACAGCGTGATGCGCGTGGGGCTCACGGGGTTGTCGTAGTACCAGCCCGAAGCGTTCGCGCAGGCGCCTTCATTCACGACCTGAGGCAGCGTGCTCTTCATGCCGCCTCCGGGCGTGTAGTTGACGTTGATCAGCGCCGGATCGACGACCTGGTCAGCCTTCGGAGTGGGCATGGCGAAGTCGCAGTCGAGCACTTGGCCACGGATGGCGCCGAGCGCGTCCAGCAAGTCTTGCTTGGTGCTCACGCCATCGGCCACGAAGATGCCCTTGGTGGTGCCGCCGGCCATGGCGATTTGATCGAGGTCCGCTTCTTGCGAGCCAGTGAGGCCGATCGCGTAGGTGCGAGTGCCGTCGGCGGCCAAGGCGTCGGAAGCGAGCATCGCGATTTTGCCGATGTCTTGCTCGCAGCCGTTGGCCTGGCCGTCGGTGACGAGCACCACCACGCTGTTTTGGTCGGGCGTGGCCTTGTGCTGCGCGGCCGCCCAGCGCAGAGCGCCGTCGAGAGCGGGGTAGATGGGGGTGCCTTGACCGGCCATGCCGGGAGCCGAATCGGCGGTGGCGGTGACCAGTGCGTCTTCTTGCTTATCGATCGGGGCAGCCTCTGCGGTGAGCGGCCCGAGCGGGACGAGCGGCATGCCGCACGCTGCCGCGTCGCAAAAGGGCATCGTCTTGTCTTTGGTTTCCTGGTTGCAGCCAGGCGCGGGCTTGTCGTGGGGAAAGAAGCGCAGCGCTAACGACAAACCGGCAGCGTCGGAGCTCTTGAAGAAGTCCGTGAGGGCCGCGGAGGTCAGGCTCCAGCGCGTGTCGGGCCCGCCGTTGACTTTTTGGGTCATCGAGGACGAGCGATCGAACATCACGAACAGGTTCACGCCGGACAGTGTCGCGTTGGCGCTGCCGGTGGCACAGGCGTCGCCCGGATTGATGACGACCCCGCTGCCGCTGCTGCCGTTGCTGCTGCCGCCGCTCGAGTTGCTTCCGCCCGTGTTGATCGAGATTTTGCCGGCCGTGGAAGTGGCAGTGGAGCCGGCGTTGCCGTTTCCGCCGTCGACGGTGCTCCCGTCTGCGCCGCCGCAGCCCGTTGGAACGAGCCCCAAGAGCAAAGCAGCGGCTACGGGGCCCAAGATCGTTCGCATGGTCAGTTTTCCTCTCAAAGTAGAAATGGGCGCCCGGCGCTGGGCCTTCAGCGGCACTATTGGAGGCAATTTCCGGGTTTTCGGATGCGCGGAAAGCTTGATTCTGGCTGCTCGGCGAGCGCCGCTCGATTCGCCGGGTGAGTTTCGCTATCTTCCTCGATTGATGACGCCGAGCGAAAAGAACATCGTCAAGTCCCTGGTGGCGGTGGCTTGGGCCGACGGCAAGGTCGCGGCTCCCGAGGCCGGGGTCATCGAGGGCATGTTGTGCGGCTTCGACGCCAGCGAAGAAGAGGAGCGCGAAATCCTCCAGTACGCCAAGCAGAAGCGTACGCTCAGCGACGACGCTCCGATCCAAGAGCTGAGCCGCGAGGATCGCGAGCTGCTCCTCGCCAACGCCGCGCTGCTCACGCACGCCGACGGCGAGCAGAGCGACGCCGAGCAAGCTCTGCTCAGCAAGCTCATCGGCCTGCTCGAAATCTCCGACGACGACGCGAAGCAGATCCTCGAGTCCGTCCAAGACGGCGCGCTCACGCTTTCGAGCAAAGCGCTCGAGGGTTAGCGGCGCCCGCGACGCGCGCGCGTGGAGGCTCAGTCGCGGTGGACGCTGGGCGTTCGGGACATCGCGGCGCAAGCGAATCCAATCAGCCCCGCTGCTCCGGCTTGATGTTGACGCTCGTCAGCGTGGGTGGCGGCACGAGTGACTGACCTCGGCCGAAGCCCGAGATGCCACCCGACACGATGAAGGTCATCACCTCGGCGCTGGGAGCGTCGAGCAGCTCGACCTGGCTGCGCGGCACCACCGCGAGCTGGCCCGCAAAATTGTAAGACTGCGGAAAGTAGACGGCGACGAAGTCCGGCATACCCAGCATGTGCAGCGCGTCGCGCGTCACGAAGCCCAAAACGCGCGCCCCGCCCGGCGTGAGCGCTACTGCCGCCGGCTGATCGAAGCTCTTGTGGTCGCCGACGAAGGCGCGGATCAAATCCTTGATTGAGTTGTAGAGCAGCTTCACCAGCGGCATGCCGCTCAGCAGACGATCGGTGAACTGAAAGACACTACGACCGATCACGTTGCTCGTCAGCAGGCCGATCAGCGTGACGAGCGTCAACGTCACCACCAGGCCGAGTCCGGGAATCCCCAGCGGCAGCAGCTGGTCGATGAAGCGCAGCGTCACGAAGATCAGCCAACCCGTGACGGCCAACGGAACCGAAACCAGACACCCGCGAACGAAGTAGCGAATGACTCGCTTGCCCATGGCGCGAGTTGTAGCAGGGTCGGGGGGCGGTTCGCTCGCTCGAGCTTCACGGATCCCTGCGCCGCACCGCTCACGCAAGGCGCGAGGTTGGAATCCCCTCAACCGACTTTGGCACGCTCAGATCACGATCGACACCAGAAGAGCGTAGCGAAGGCTGCGCTCGTTCACGGATTGTCGGACTGCAAACGCGCCATGCGCTCGAGACCCTCGAGGCGCTGGAGCACGAAGCGTTCGGTGGGCGAGAGCGCCTCGGAGATCGCGCGCAGTGAGTCCAAATAGTCTCGCAAGAGTGCGCGATCCAGGCCGCGCACGCGACCGACGAGCGTGTACAGCTCGTCGACGATCGGTAGCGGCATGGGTTGCGCCAGCGCGCGGTAGAGCCGCACGGCGAAATCGAGCCAGTTGCTCTTGTTCGTCGCGGCCGAGAGCTTGAGCGCGTAGCGCGCGGCGGTGCGGGCAATATCGGCAGGAACGCCGCGGCCGGTGCTGGCGTCGGCGAGGGCCGCCACCAAGTGCGTACCGATCAGGTGCTCGGCTTCTTCGCCACGGCCGAGCGCGAGCGCTTTGTCGACCACGCCGCTCAGCAATTGGAATGCGTCCGCGCGGCGCGTGGCTATCGAAACATCGTCATCCGAGAAGCTGGGCAGGCGCGGCGTTTGCTCGGCGCGCACGGGACGCATCTCGGAAATGGTTTCGGTGCGGCGCTCTCCTGGCTCTTCGAGCTCGATCAGCGTGAGAGAGTCGTCGCCAATCGTGATGATGTCTCCGGGCCGCAGCAGCTCCGTGCCCGTGATGCGCTCGCCGTTGACGTAAACGCCGTTGCGACTCTGGTGATCCGAAACCTCGACGCCACTATCGGTGATGGCGAAAGTGGCGTGGCGCCGCGACACCAGCTCACCGACGAGCGGGATGTCGGCCGCCGAGCTGCGACCCGCCGTAGTGATTCGCGACTTCAGGCGAATCTCGCGTGTGCCAAAACGCAACGCATAGGCCGGACGGGCTCTCTCGCGCAGACCGCTATCCGCGGGCGTATCGAGATCGAGCGCCTTGCCGGTCATCAGATCTACTCAGATAAAGGATTTGCCCACCCATGTCTACACACAACTACATGTCAGAGCCCGCTCTAAGGTGGTGATGCGGCGCGTTACGAAACCGGAAGAGGCCTTATTCCGCCACGGCCGAAGCGCGCGGATAACTGCCGAGTACCCTCACCATCGCGCCGCCAGCGCGAAGCCGCTCGAGCGAGCGGGCAACCGGGGGGTCCTCGCGATGGCCTTCGACGTCGGTGAAAAAGGCGTACTCCCACAGCTGGCCCGGCAAGGGGCGCGACTCGATGCGCGTGAGGTTCAAGCCCTCTTGATCGAAGACCTCGAGCACGCGACGCAAGGCGCCGCGCTCGTGCGGAGTCTTGAACACCAGGGTGGTCTTGTCGTTGCCGGTAGGCTTGGTGAGCTCGCGACCGACGATCACGAAGCGCGTGGCGTTGCCGGCGTGATCTTGAATACCCTCGCGCACGACGAGCAGGCCGATTTCGGCGGCGAGCCGGCTACCCACGGCTGCTGTTTGCGGATCCGCGAAGGCTTCTTGCGCGGCCGTGGTCGTCGATGACGCGACGACCACTTCGGCATCGGGCAGGTGCTCGCGTAGCCAGCGCTTGCACTGCCCGAGCGGCTGCGGATGCGAGGTGACGCGACGGATCTGCGAGAGATCTGCCGATCTTGCGAGCAGGCAAAGCTCGACGTCGAGCACGAGCTCACCGGAAATGGTGAGGTCGCTTTCGAACAGCGCATCGAGCGTGGCGTTGACGCCGCCTTCGATCGAATTTTCTAGCGGGACGATCGCATAGTCGGCGCTGCCGTCCGCCGCGGCGTCGATGGCGTCCGGGATGGTGCGCGTGACCACGAGCTCCGCCTCCGTGCCGTAGCGGCGGAGCGCGGCAGCGTGAGAAAAGCTGCGCGGCGGCCCCATGTAGGCGACGCGCAGGGAGGCAGCGGTGTCTGCCATCAGCGCCGTGCTTCGATTACGGCGCGGAGCACCGACGCGGCGTGGATGCGCGCGTAGTCCTTCCAGCCGGCGATGTCGGCCACGCCTTCGACGATGGCAGCCCAGCCGTCGGCTTGTTTGTGCAGCTCGCGCACGGTGGCTGCGACGCGTTCGAGCGGCATCCGCTCGCGCACTGAACGCGGCAAGCCGCCGTACAGCACGCCCGCGCAAGCCTGAATGGCATTCTGCAAGTCTTGCGAGCTGCGTGGCGTATCGCGGATGGCCGCGTGCGCGCGCTGAACGACGCGCGCCATTTTGAAGATCTCCTGCTCGGTGACGCCGCCGAGGGCAAACGCGGCCCAGGTGCGCGCGATGGCGGCTTCTTCCACCGGCTCGATGTGGCCGCGCTTGATGCGCGTCTCGAGCCAGTCCGCCAGGGCGCGTGCCGCTCGCATCCATTCGGGCGCGGCGGGCGGCAGCGACTCGCGCATCTGCCGTACCTCACGCTCGATTTGCTCGGTGGAATCGGGCGGATCGACGCTGGTTTTCAGCGCCTGCAGATCGGACGCCGGCGGCTCGAAGTCGGTGAGTGTGCGGGACGCATCAGCCGGAAATGGCTGCGAGTCGCCAAACAGCGGCCAGGTGATCTCGAGATTACGCTGCTTGTTCTGCATGGGGCGGCAGGCGCAAAGGGCGCCTATTTCAAGATGTCCATCAGCGGCTGCAGCCGCAGCGCCAGGCTCATGTCGCCTTCGACCTTGAGCTTGCCGGTGAAGAATAGCTGCTGGCCGTTGGCCTTGCCCTCGGTCAAATCGACGAAGTCCTGCGCGGTCATGCGGATGATGCACTCCGCTGCGCCGTCGCCCTCGGTGATGCCGGGGTTGTCCTTGAGGTTGACGATGTACGTCCCGCCGCCGTCGCCCTCGAGGGCAAACTTGAAGATCGCGCCGATGGCACTGGCCTGGCTTTTCTTCTCTGCGATCTTCGCGCCCATCACCTTGAGTTTGTCGCTGGCGGTCGTCATGTTCGGGGCTCCTCTAGCTGTCGAAGTCCTCGAATATCATAGCGATGGCCGCCGAGCGTCAATCACGGTCTGGGGGCTTCGGCGGCAACGTGGCATATCGGCCGAACTTCTCGGCCAGGACCGTGAGAGCCTCGGTCCCGCGCGTGGTGCTGGGCGAGTAGACGTCGGGTGCCACCGGTGGCGGACGCTGGCTCACCTCGGCCTCGGAGACGCCGATCATCGAGTCCAGGTCGTCGAGCAGGGCCTGCATGTTCGGGTAGCGGTTGCCCGGATGCTTGCGCGTGGCCGTGAGAATCATGCGCTCGATGCGCGGATCCAGATCTTCTGTCAGCCAGGAAGGGGGCGGCACCGAGCTGAAGAGTTGATGGCGCAGCAGGTCAGCGGGCGCCGTGGTGTCGAACGGCAAGTGCCCGGTGAAGAGCCGGAACATGACCACGCCCATCGCGTACACGTCGGTGCGGGCGTCCACCGGCTCGGCGAGAATCTGCTCCGGGGCCATGTATTCGACGGTGCCCAGTATGGTGTGGGTGCCGCTGGTGCCGCCGGAGCCGTCGACCTTGGCCATGCCGAAGTCGATCAGCTTGAGGCCGTAGGGATCGCTCGTAGGCCCGACCAGCACGAAATTGTCGGGCTTCACGTCGCGATGCACGATGCCGGCGCGATGCGCGGCGCACAGCCCTTGCGCGGCTTGGCGCACCAACGAGAGCGAAAGCTCGAACGGGGGCGTGCCTTGGCGCCGCAGGTAGTCGCCGAGCGTTTCGCCCGGCAAAGCCTCGAGCACCAGGTACGGAACGCCGCTGCCGGTCTCGCCGGTGTCGAGCACCCTGACGACGTTGGGATGGTCGATGTCGCGTAGCGCGTCGGCCTCGCGCAAGAGTCGCGCGGAGAGCTCATGGCTCTTGAGCGACTCCGGAGCGAGCATCTTGATCGCCACCGGCACGCCGTCCAGTACGTCTTCTGCCAGGTAGACGCGCGCCGTGGCGCCGCGCGTGAGGTAGCCGTGGACCTTGTAGCGATCCTTGAGCACCATCCCCGTGAGTTGTGACTCCGAGGGGCGAAACTCGTGGAGCGAGGCCGAGCGCCTCTCGACGCCCGGCCCGTTCGAATCCCGGTCACCCGCCAAATCGTGCCTAATCCGTCTCGCGCGTACCGCTCTTGGCCTCGGGGGCCAGCGCGGGAGCGGTACGGTCCTTCATCTGCACGAACTTGCGCTCGTCGTAACCCGTGTAGATCTGGCGCGGACGCGCGATCTTCTGGTCCTTGTCGAGCAGCATCTCTTCCCACTGCGCGAGCCAGCCCGAGGTGCGCGGGATGGCGAACATGACCGGGAACATGTCGACCGGGATCGTCAGCGCCTCGTAGATGAGGCCCGAGTAGAAGTCGACGTTCGGGTACAGCTTGCGCGAGACGAAGTACTCGTCTGAAAGTGCGATCTTTTCCAGCTCGAGCGCGACCGCGAGCAGCGGGCTCTTCTTGCCGATGAGGTCGAATACCTGATCTGCCAGGCGCTTGATGACCTGAGCGCGCGGGTCGTAGTTCTTGTACACGCGATGGCCGAAGCCCATCAGACGGCTGCCGACGCCGCTCTTCACTTCTTTGATGAAGGCGGGGATGTTGGAGAGCGAGCCGATCTCGCGCAGCATGCGCAGCACCGCTTCGTTGGCGCCGCCGTGCAGCGGGCCGTAGAGGGCCGCCGCCGCGCCGGCCACGGCCACATACGGATCGGCGCGCGAGCTGCCGACCGAGCGCATCACGTTCGTCGAGCAGTTCTGCTCGTGATCGGCGTGCAAGATGAACAGCACGTCCAGCGCCTTGACGATCTCCGGGTGCACCTCGAACTTGGGCTCGGCGATGCGCTTGACCATCTGCAAGAAGTTCGCGGAGTAGCTGAGCTCGTTCGACGGATAGACGAACGGCATGCCCATGGCGTGGCGGTAGCTCCACGCGGCGAGCGTCGGCATCTTGGCGATCAGCCGCACCATCTGCGCGCGGCGGATGTCGCGATCCATCACGTGCTTGGCTTCCGGATAAAAGGTGCTGAGCGCGCTCACGCTGGCGCACAGCATGCCCATGGGGTGTGCGTCGTAGCGGAAACCGTCGATGAAGGTGCGCACGTTCTCGTGCACGAACGTATGGTGCGTGATGTCGTCGGTGAACTTGTCGAGCTGAGCTTGCGTGGGCAGCTCGCCGTTGATGAGCAGGTAGGCGACCTCGAGGTACGAGGCGTTTTCCGCCAGTTGATCCACCGGGTAACCGCGGTAGCGCAGGATGCCCTTGTCACCGTCGATGTACGTGATCGCCGAGCGGCACGACGCGGTGTTCATGAACGCCGGGTCGTACGTCATCAGGCCAAAGTCTTCTTTGTCGACGACGATCTGACGAAGATCCGTAGCGCGGATAGTGCCTTCCTGAATCGGCACTTCGTAGGTCTTGCCCGTGCGGTTGTCGGTGATGCTGAGGGTGTCCTTGGCCATATTTCGCTCGCTCTGATCTTCCTATCGACTCGTGCGCTTGGGGTACGCGAGCCTTCCCCGATAGGCGCGGCAGCGCAAGCCTTTCCGCGGCTTTTTTCTGCCGTTTTCTTGGCCACCCTGGCGGGTTTTGGCATGGGCAGAGGGATGGCTAGGCTCAGCTCGGCCCGATCCCTCCGCCCCTTCAACCAGCCGAAAGCCGTTCTTGGAGCCGCTTCGCTGCTGGCCGCTCTGGCCGCCTCGCTGGTCGGTTGCGACGGCAACAGCTGGCTAGGCAAAAAAGATCCAGCGGCGATGCGGGTCAAACCCGAAAACGGCGGGCTCAGCCAACCGGTCGACGACTGGTCCCACGTCCCGGTGCCACCTGCGGACGGGCCCCAATTGGCACCCATCGTCATGCAGGCAGCCGTCTACGCCAAGCCTGACCCCAAGGCCGAGGTCGTCGGCTACTTGCGACTCGGCGCCAAGGTGGCTCGCTCCGCCGCGCCCGTCACCAAGGACGGGTGCCCCGAGGGTTGGTACGCCGTCCGTCCCCTGGGCTTCGTTTGTGCCGGCCCCAACGCCACCATCAAGCTCGACCACCCGCTGGTACGCGCGATCTCGGTGGAGCCGGACCGCCGCAAGCCCATGCCGTACCCGTACGCCTTTCTGCGCTCGATCGCGCCGAGCTACATGAAAGTGCCGTCGAAGGACGAGCAGTTCCAGTACGAGATGCGGCTGGAGCGCCACTTGCGCAATTACGCCAAGCTCAAGGAAAAGTGGGACAAGCTGGACGTAGGCGCCAACGACGTCCCGCTCGACGAGCGAGGCCTCGCCGTTGGCGGCATTCCGGACCACGCCCAACCGCTCGGCGAGAGCGAGCGCTTCGGCGGCGACGGTAGCGACAAGGTCCCGTGGTGGCTCGAGGGTGGCCGCAAGATCCCCAATGTTTCGACCTTCAAGGTGCCGGGCTACGCGGTCATTTCCAACCGCATGAAGCGCCACACCGGCGTCTCGCTGGTGGGCACTTTCGTGGCAGGCGCGGAGTCGCAGAACCGTCGCTTCGCGGTGTCGACGGACGCGCGGCTGATTCCGGCGGACAAGCTCAAGGCCGACTCGGGCTCGCCGTTTCACGGCTACGACATCAAGGCCATTGGTTTGCCGGTGGCGTTCGCGCGCAAGGACGGCGCCAAGAGCTACCGCCTCGAGGGCAGCCAGCTGGTCGAGGCCGAGCCGATCCCTGGCCGCACGATGGTGGCGCTTACCGGCGGCGTCAAAGAGCTCCGGGGCGAGCGCATGGTCGAGACGCGCGAGGGGCTGTGGCTGCCCAGCGCGGAGCTCAAGACCGCCGCCAAGAGCAGCAAGCTGCCGGGCTGGGCGCGCGGCAGCAGCAAATGGATCGATGTTTCGATCCAAAACCAAGTGCTGGTGCTCTACGAGGGCGCACAGCCCGTTTACGTGACCCTGGTTTCGACCGGCAAAGACGGCCTGGGCGATCCTGCCAAGACCCTGAGCACGCCGACCGGGCAGTTTCGCATCTACCAAAAGCACATCACGACCACCATGGACTCAGCCGTGGCCGATCACGAGTTCGAGCTGCGCGACGTGCCCTGGGTGATGTACTTCAAGGCCGGCTACGCCCTGCACGCCGCCTACTGGCACGACGACTTTGGCCACGCGCGCTCGCACGGTTGTATCAATCTCGCTCCCATCGACGCGCGCTACGTCTTCTTCTGGAGCACGCCCTCGGTTCCGGAGCATTGGCACGCAGCGTATTCGGGAGCGGGCGGGTTCGAAGAGGGGACTTTGGTCTACGTACATCCGTAGGGTGGCGTTGGCCGCGAGCGAGTAGTGCCAAGCTACCGGATGGCCCGGGCTGTCTTGGGTTTCACCTCGGTGTCCCGACCGCCCTGCGTCCTGCTCTCGATCGCGGATCGTGAGCTGCTGGTGCGAGAGTCGGGTGAGGTGATTCTAGCCCCCAGAGCCTCCGCCAGTCATTGCACGCTGAACGACTTCGAGACGGTGACGGCGTCGCCCGAGAATGCAGGCACTTTGGCGCTGCGGAAGAGGCGGGCAACGCAGCCGCCGACGGCGGTGCCGGCGAGATCGCCGGAGACTTGCGTGTTGGTGGCGCGGCCGCTCGGCATGAAGGTGATGGAGACCTTGCCGCTGCCGGTCGGGCCGTCGGGAGTCTTGCAGCTCTGGGCGTTGCCGGCGGCCGCCGAGAGGGCGGCGATGGCGGCTGCTTTGTCGAAAGGCGGAGCGTCGCTGGCCGCAGCGGGCGCGGGGGCGGCCTCGGCCGGCTTTTCAGCGGGCTTCTCGGCCGGCTTTTCGGTGGGTTTGGCGGCTTCGGTCGGCTTGGGGGTCCCGGGGGTTGCGGCGCCAGGTGTCGGGGTAGCCGCCGCGGGCGCAGCTGCTGCTGCGCCGCCGGTGGCGGCTGCGGGCGCCGTCGCCGCGGCGCCGCCAGCAGCGGGCGCGGCCGAAGCCTGTGGTGGCGGCGCAGCTTCCGCCGGAGGTGTCGGGGCGGGGGCATCCGGCTTGGTGGCAGCGACGGTGGCGCTCGGCGGAGTCGCGGTGGCGGTCGCGCCACCGCCGCTGAGCTTGCCAGACAAGGTCATCGCGGCGGCGCCACCGCCGAGCACCAGCACGGTGGCGATCGCAATGTACAAGCCCGCGCCCTTCTTCTTTGCGGCCGGTGCCGTGGGCAGCTCGACCGGATCGCTGGCGCGCGGAGCGGACGGTGGCGGCGCCAAGACCGGCGCGGTGAAGTCGGGCGCGGCGAACGCCGAGCCGCTGATTCCGCCGCCGCCGAGGTTGGCGAGTGAGCTCGGCGCTGCATCGCCGAGCAAGAACGCAGCAGCGTCTTCTTGCTTGGCGGGCGCCTTCTTGGCGGCGGGCTTCGACTCTTGCTTGACCAAGGCGTCGAGCGAAAAGAGCACGGAGCTCTCGTTGCGCGCGCCCGTCATCTTCGGCGCGGCGTCGCCGCCGCTGCTGCCGAGCGATTCGTCGGCTTCGCTGCCGGCGCCCGCCAGATCGCCGAACAGGTCGCCGCCGCCGCGCGCGGCGGTGCGCCGTGCCGCGGCAGGTTTGGGCACGACGGCCGCTGGCTTGGGGCTCGTGGCCGGCGCGGGCTTCGGGCTTGCGGCAGGCGCGGCCGACTCCGCTTTCTCGAACGGCAGCGCCGCAGGGGCGCGTAGATCGAAAGCGGCCTCGGGCGAGCTCGTGGCTTCTTTGCCGGGCTCGTGCCACACGCCGGGCGCGCCTCCGCCGTCGTTCATCATGGTTTCGAACGGTGAATCTTGAACCTTGGTGGCTTCGTCATCGTCCGTAAAAGCTTGCGTGGCCGGCACGGCGGCTGGCACCGCCGCTGCTTTCTTCTTGAGCCCACGCGCGGTGAGGGCGCTCGCGATCTCCGGAATGTCGAACGGTGCCTTCCAGTCCGCCATGCCTTCACGCCAGATGAAGGCGTCGTCGTCGAGCGTGCCCGCCGCGTACTTATCGACGATCTCGCTGATTGGCAGCGTCTCTTGGCGGTCGTCCGGGTAGGCGATGTCGAAGCTCAGCTCGGTCGACGCAGCGGGTACCGGCGCGGCAGCGGGAGCCGGCGCGGCAGCGGCAGGTGCCGGTGCGGCCGCAGCAGGAGCCGGCGCGGCCGCGGCGGGTGCCGGTGCGGCCGCAGCAGGAGCCGGCGCGGCCGCAGCGGGAGCTGGTGCTGCGGCAGGCGCGCCGGAGCCTCCGGCAGCATCAATCTTGGTGCCGTCGACGATGATCCCCGTGCCGCAATGCTTGCACGTGATCTTGACCTTCTTGCCGCGGACCTTCTCGTCAGGGAGGGAATACTTGGCCGAGCAAGACGTGCAGCTAACGTTCATTTAGGTTGTTCCTAGGGCCCGGCAGTCTGGCGAACCAACTCGAGGGCCTGCCACAATCGGGGAGAAATACCATGCTCCTACCGGAATCGCCAAGCCGAGCGACCCTCCTTAAGTAAGCGGATCGGCTCCGCAATACGGCTGGCTGCGCCTCAGATGTAGGTGCGGCGCGGAGCCGCGGGCGAAGGCTTTGCGGGTGACGGCTTTGCGAGACGCCTCGCAGGCTTTGCGTTTGCGCGGATTTTGCGCTGATTCTTCGAGATTGCACTGGGCGATTTGCGAGTTTGCGCGCTGGCTGAGCAGGAGGCGTTTGATACAGTCCGCGCCAGCCGGCCGCCCGCGGGAGGGGCACGGCGACGCACATGGATTCCAAAAAGCCCAGTCACGACAGCAGCGAGCCGAGCGCTCCGGGTGGGAGCACGGCCCAGGCGGAAACGAAGCCCTCGCCCATCCTCGAGTTCTTCAACCAGCATTACCGCAGCGCCGACCCGCGCTGGCTCGGCCTGTTCCGTATTTGCTTCGGCACGCTGCTCATCACCGAGCTCCTGTGGCGCTGGAGCTACGCGCGGCTGATGTTCTCGAACGACGGCATTTTGCCCAACCACTTCTCGCTGTTTGCCCCGATGGGGCAGGACATGTTCTCGATCTATCACGTGTTCTCCACGGTGGAGGAGGTACACGTCGCCTTCGCGCTCACGTTCGTCGTCTTCGCCTGTTTCACGGTTGGCTACAAAACGCGCCTGTTTCACATCCTGTCGGCGTTTTTGATTACGAGCTTGCACTCGCGCAACCTGTTCACGGAAAACGGCGGCTCGGTCGTCACGCATTCACTGGCGATTTGGACGATGTTCTTACCGCTCGGCCGTTGCTTCTCGATCGATGCGCTGCGGCGTTCGTTCGCGCAAGAGCACGAGCACAGCTCGCAGGAGCTCAACGCGCGCAAGGCACAAGAGGTGAAACCATTCGTTTCGCTGGTCGTGACTGCGCTGCTCTTGCAGTGGAGCGTCATCTACTTCTTCAACGCCGTGCACAAGAACGGCGTCGGTTGGAAGAACGGCAGCGCCATCTACTGGTTCCTCTATCAAGATCGCATCGTGACCTGGGTCGGCGTTTGGGCGCGCAACCACGTCCCCTATGTCGTGTTCACGATCTTGACGCGCGCGACCCTGGTGATCGAGGGCACTTTAGCCGTGATCTTGCTCATGCCCTTCAACCAGCGGTGGCTCCGGCGGGTGGCTTTCTTGCTGGCGCTGGGTCTGCACGGCAACATCGCGATGCTGTCGCGTTTGGGGCCGTTTTCGTACGTGATGGTGATGTTCTTCTTGATGTGGTTCGGGCAAGAAGAGCTGGATTTTCTCGGACGTTGGTTTGGTCGGGCCGAGCGCGCCGTCACGGTCGTGTTCGACGCCGATTGCGGCATCTGCCTTTGGACGTGCCGGCTGCTCAAGCGTCTGGACCCGTGGCAGCGCATCACCTTCGTCGGCAACGACGAGCTGGCCAACGAAGAGGTGCTGGCCAAGCTACCTCAGGGCTTCGACCCCAAGCTGACCGAGACCAGCGTAGTGGTGGTGGACGCTCGAGGGCGCGTATACCTCGAGGAGCAGGCGGTGGCTCGTGCGGCGCGGGCGTTGCCGTTCGGCGTCGTGGCCGTGGCCTGGCTCTACGTCCCGGGGCTGCAGCAGCTCGGTCGCGCGCTGTATCGGGCCGTCGCCAACAACCGGCTGGCGATCTCGAGCTTCTTCGGGCTCGGCGCCTGCGGCGTGCCCAGCGCCGCGCCTCGAGTTGCGGCCAAGCCTGTTCCGTTTCTGGGCCGGGTAGGCGACGAATGGCGCAACTTTCGGGCCATCGGCCGCGAGACCGCGGTGCTGCTGCTGATGGTCACGCTCTCGACCGAAGTCGTAAAATCGAATCCCTTCATCTCGCGGCATTTCCAGCTGAAGCGCCCGGAGTGGATGACCGAAGCGATCGGCTACACGCGCATGCTCGAAGGCTGGGGCATGTTCGCGCCCGAGCCACCTTACGAAGATGGACGGCTCGTCGTCGATGGTCGCACGGTAGACGGTCGCAAGTGGGATCCGTTCACGCAAGACACGCCCGAGTTCGATCCCGAGTCGCCGCGTGGCTGGGGGCATGACCAGCTGTGGTGCGATTACAGCAACCACATTCGCTGGCCGCACAATCAGGGGCGTCGCCAATTCTTGCGCAGCTACTTGATCAACCAGCACCTCTACTTGCATCGCCCGCAGGACAAGCTCGTGGCGTTCGACGTTTGGTTCATCCAAGACAAGTCGCCCAAACCCGGCGAAAAACACGGCGTGGTGATGCCGCCGGACAAGCTGCTGAGCTACGGCAACATCACCGACTCGGGCGCCAAGCCCTGGCTGGCAGCCGGTCGCCCTGGCGGGAGGAGGCCGTGAAGCGCCATTACGAGCTCACGGCGCCGGCCGAGCCAGCTTCGTGGCCGGCGCCGCGCGGTTTCTGGCAGTCGCTGGCCCGTCTCTACGGTACTGCGGACCCGCGCTCATTGGGGCTCCTGCGCATCGCCCTCGGCTTGCTCACCGCGGTCGATGTGCTGCTCAAGTTTCCCGAGGTCGAGGCGCACTACTCGAACACCGGCTGGCTGACGAACCACTTCGCGCTCTTCCGGCCGATGAGCGACCACTTGTTCTCGGTGTACTTCGCGTTTGGCTCACCTCTCGAGGTGGACCTGATGCTCTCGATCCACCTGCTCGCCTGCCTGCTGTTGCTCGTGGGCTACCGCACGAAGCTGATGCAGATCTTGGTGCTGGTCTTCACCACCAGTCTGAACAGCCGCAACTTGATGCTCGAAAACGGCGGCTGCGTCGTGCTCGACATCCTGCTGACGTGGACGGTCTTCTTGCCGCTGGGTCGCCGCTTCAGTGTGGACGCCCTGCGCGGCTCGCTCGCGCAACGCCACGAGACCAGCCAAGCTGCGCTGAACGATCGCCTCGATCCCGAGCGCGATGCCCGTCCGGTGCTCTCGCTGGCTGTCACGGCGCTTCTGCTGCAGTGGTCGGCGATCTACTTTTTCAACGCGGTGCAGAAGAACGGGCTGCCGTGGCGGGACGGCACGGCCGTTTACTACTTCTTGCAGCAAGATCGGCTGGTGACTTGGTTCGGCGCCTGGCTGCGCGGAGCGCTGCCGCTTGGCCTGATCAAGATGCTCACCTTCGGCACGTTGGCGATCGAGGGCCTTTTGCCCTTACTCTTGCTGCTGCCTCGGGCCACGCACATCACGCGCATGGTCGCTTTCGGGCTGATGCTGCTCTTGCACGTGTCGATCGACTCGGTGCTGCAGCTGGGCTCGTTCTCTTGGGCCATGTTGGCGGTGTTCTTCGCCTTCGTGCCACCGCAGGCCTGGGCTTGGGCCCTGCGGCGCTTTCAGGCGCGGCGCGTCGCGTGCGTCGTGCATTTCAATCCTGAGAGCGGTGCGTCGCTCGCCTGGTGCCGGCTGGTGAAACGGCTGGACGCCTTGGGCCTGGTGACCTTCCGCGCCATCGACGACACCTCTCCCAAAAAGGTCGAGCGGAGCCTGTGCGTGAGCGTGGAGGGCGAAAAGACGGTCGTCGGCTGGGAAGCAGTGCTCGCCACGGCCGACGCGATGTGGTTCGGGCGGCGGCCACTGCAGCTGCTGGCGCCCTTCGTACGCCGACGCCTGGTGCGGCGCTTCGCGCAACTGGCCAACGATCCCAGCGAGCTGGACCAGGATTTCGGGCTCCAGCACCTACCGGGCCAAAACGATGCCCATGCCGAACCGCCGAGCGCGGCACGCCAAGCCTTCGGCACGCTCGCGAGTAGCTTGCGTGAGGCAGTCGTGGTGCTGCTGCTCTGCGCTTGCGGCACCCAGCTGCTGTTGGAGAATCGTGCCGTGCCGGCCGCGCTCAAGCCGCGGGCGGCTCCGCGGGTTTTTCAGGCTATCGTCGCGTACCCACGCATCTTCCAGGGGTGGAGCATGTTCGCGCCGATGCCGCCGATGAGCGATGGTCGGCTAGTGATCGACGGTCGCACGCGCGACGGCCGCCGCTTCGATCCGCTCACCGGCGCGGAGCCGGTCTTCGAGGTGCATCCCGCGGGCAGCCCGCGCCACAACTTGCTCTGGGGTTACTTTCACATCCGTATCGCCGAGGAGCGTTTCCAAACCTATTGGAATGGCGTACGCGACTTCGTGATGAGCCACCACAAGCTCACGGGTCGCGATCAGGACGAGCTGGTGTCGTTCGACGCCTATTACGTGACCCAGGCCTTCGCTGCTCCCGGACAAAAGGCCCCGCCCGCCGAGCGTCGCAAGCTCTTCTCGAGCAGCTATGTGCCGCAAGAAGGCACTCCGTCGCCGCCCGCTCACTCGAAAGGCAAAACGACCAAGCCTCGGGCACAATAGGCGCGCGTGACCGCGCCCCACATTGCCCACGCCGTCTGGCAGACGCTGCGCATCAGCGTGCCGACGATATGGGAAGGGGTGCGGGGCGTGCTCACGCCCGAGACGTGTGATCGGCGGCTGGACGAGTGGTCGCGCGCGCTGCTCGCGCGCGCCGCGGTCGACCTGCGCGTGGAAGGGGCCGAGCACGCCGTGGCAGGCGAGAGCTTCGTGCTGATGTCGAACCACCAGTCGCTGTACGACGTGCCCGTCATTTACCAGGCGCTACAACGGCGTATCCGTATGGTCGCGAAGAAGGAGCTGTTTCGCGTGCCAGTCTGGGGTCGCGCCATGCATCGTGCCGGCTTCATCTCGCTCGATCGCGCCAATCGCGAGCGCTCTCGCGAAACCCTGTTGGCTTCGTCGGACGTGCTGCACCATGGGACGTCGATCTGGATCGCTCCCGAAGGCACGCGCAGCAAGACGGGCGAGCTCGGTGAGTTCCGCAAGGGCGGGTTTCACCTGGCGTTGCAAAGCGGCGCGCGCATCCTGCCCATCACCATCATCGGTACGCGCGCGGTCCTGCCGGCGAAGGGGGCGCACATCACCGACGGCTGCACGGTGAGGGTCGTGATTCACCCGCCGATCGACCCCCAAGCCTACGGTCAAGCTCGTCGCGACGAGCTGATTGCCGCGGTGCGAGAGTCGATCGCTTCGGCGCTCCGCGCTGACGGCTGAGGCCTGACGGCGGACGGCCCGTTCAAGCTCGGCACCAGACGCGTACCACCATGGTGCCCTTGGCGGTCCACGGCGTTACCTCGATGCGCTCGACGGCGTCGATGGATCCGGATGGCACGCGGTGCAGCAGGTGCTCTTGGACGAAACGGCGCCTCAGCGCATCGGTCGAAAGATCCCCCACCTTGTTGCCACGGATGATGAAGGTGAGAAGCTCGAAGATCTCCAGCTCTTCGGGCGCCTGGCGCGGCGTGGGCGGGGGCGCTTCGAGGTGGCTGGTGGTGACGGTCACCTCGGGGCCGTCGTCGTGCGCGGTAGCGACAGGCTCCGCGGGGGGAGCGGTGTCGCGCGGGGCCGGCATCTTGCTCGGCGATCTGGCGCCCGGCGCGTTCTTGATCTTGTCCTCGTAGGGCAGGGTGTTCATGCGCGGACGCATGGCATCGGCGAGCTCTTCGGCGATTGCGGCCATGGTCTCGCGCCCCGCCGGCGTCTCGGAGATTTCGATCACCGGTGCCTCGGCGGTGCTGAGGCTCGGCGCCGCCAGCTCTTCTTCGATGGCGGCCATGGTGTCGCGCCCGGCGTTGGCGTACGTGAGCTTCACCTCGGGCGCCGATGGCGCGACGCTGCGTCGCTTGCCCGTGGTCGTCTTGCTAGCCTTCTTGGTCGGTGACAATTTGACCCAGAAAGCTAACAGAGCCGCGCCGGTGGCTGCGAGGGCTCCGCTGCCCTACACCCGGAAATGGCTGGAAATGGCCGTCAGGACAGCTCGGAACGTGCCATCGGTCTCGTGGTCGTCGGGGCCCCAGCCCCAACGACTCAAGGCAATTCGGAACGTCCCATCAAGAACAGGTCACACGCTCTGGCGGCTTTGCGGCCTTCCGCGATCGCCCAGACGACCAAAGACTGGCCGCGCTGGCAGTCGCCGGCGGCGAAGACGCCTTTGACGTTGGTGGCGAAGTTGCCGTCTACCGCGATGTTGCCGCGGTTGTTGATGGTCAGGCCCAGCCCCTCGACCAGGCCGGGATGCTCGGGGTGCACGAAGCCCATCGCGAGCAGGACGAGGTCCGCCGGGATCTCGAACTCGCTGCCCGCGACGCGCTCGAACTTGCCGCCCTTCAGCTCCACCTTTACGCAGTGTAGCTTGGTAATCTTGCCGTTTTCGCCGCTGACGCGCTCGGTAGAGACGCTCCAGTCGCGTGTGCCGCCCTCTTCGTGAGAAGAAGACGTGCGCAGCATGAGCGGCCACAGCGGCCACGGCGTGCTGCCGGCGCGCTCTTCCGGCGGGCGCGGCATGATCTCGAAGCTGGTGACGCTCTTGGCGCCCTGGCGGTGCGAGGTGCCGATGCAGTCGCTGCCCGTGTCGCCGCCGCCGATCACGATCACGTTCTTGCCGGTGGCGAGGATGGCCTCGTTGTCCGGCACGGTGTCGCCGGCGACGCGCTTGTTCTGCTGTGTCAAGAAATCCATCGCGAAGTGGATGCCGCTGAGCTCGCGCCCGGGCACCTCGAGATCGCGCGGTTTGCGCGAGCCGATCGTGAGCACGATGGCGTCGAAATCGGCGCGGAGCTGGTCGGCCGTGATGTCACGCCCGACGTCGACGCTGGTGCGGAAGTTGACGCCCTCTTCCGTCATTTGCTTCACGCGCCGCTCGACCAGCGACTTCTCCATCTTGAAGTCGGGGATGCCGTAGGTGAGCAGGCCGCCGATGCGGTCGTCGCGCTCGAACAGCGTGACGGTGTGCCCCGCGCGATTGAGCTGCTGGGCGGCGGCCATGCCGGCCGGGCCGGAGCCGATCACGGCGACCTTCTTACCGGTGCGCTGGCGCGGCGGCTGGGCCTTGATCAAGCCGTCGTCGAACGCGCGATCGGCGATGCTGCGCTCGATCAGTTTGATGCTGACCGGATCGTCGTTGATGCCGAGCACGCAGGCCGCCTCGCACGGCGCCGGGCAAACGCGACCCGTGAATTCCGGGAAGTTGTTGGTGGCGTGCAGCGCGTCGATCGCGCGCTGCGGCTCCGTGCGGTAAACGTAGTCGTTCCAGTCGGGGATCAGGTTGCCGAGCGGACAGCCCGTGTTGCAAAACGGAATGCCGCAATCCATGCAACGCGCGCCCTGCTTGACCAGGTCGTCCTGGAGCACCGGGAGCTCGAACTCCCGGTAGTCGTGCACGCGCTCCGCGGCGGGGCGCTTTGAAGGATCTTGCCGCTCGAACTCGAGGAAACCTGTAACTTTACCCACGATGACTACCTGTGTCTGAAAGCTGGAAGGGAAGGACCTTGGCGGCTCTGTTCAGCCGCCGGCGATGACGCCCGACTTGGGCTCCGCCTGCATGGCGGGGATCATCGACGGACGATCCGGTCCCTTGTTCTTGAGTTGTTGCTCTTCGAGCACGCGGCGGTACTCGGCCGGGAACACCTTCACCAGGCGCTGCACGGTGTTCTCCCAATCGGCGAGCAGCTCCTTGGCTTTGACGCTGCCGGTGCGCTTGACGTGCTCTTCCATCATGCTGGCCACGAAGGCCGCGTCGTCCGCGCTCAGCTCTTCGACGTCTTCGACGATGGCTTTGTTGCAACGCTGCGCGAAGGTGCCGTCTTCGTCCAGCACGTAGGCAAAGCCGCCGCTCATGCCGGCGCCGAAGTTACGGCCCGTGCGACCCAGCACGACCACGCGACCACCGGTCATGTACTCGCAGCCGTGGTCGCCCACGCCTTCGACCACCGCCATGGCGCCGCTGTTGCGCACCGCGAAGCGCTCGCCCGCCTTGCCGTTCAGGAACGCCTTGCCCGACGTGGCGCCGTAGAGCGCCGTGTTGCCCAGGATGATGTTCTGGTCGGCGCGGAAGGTGGCGCCCTTGGGCGGACGCACCGTGAGCACGCCGCCGGACAGTCCCTTACCGACGTAATCGTTCACGTCGCCTTCGAGATTCAGCTCCATGCCGTTCGTCGCAAAGGCGCCGAAGCTCTGGCCAGCCGAACCCTTGAAGTCGAACTTGATCGTGCCCTCGGGCAGACCCTCTTTGCCGAAGCGGCGGGCGACCTCACCGGCGAGCATGCCGCCGATGGTGCGGTCCACGTTGCGCACGTTGACGACGTGGTAAACCGGCGTCTTGTTCGTGAGCGCAGGAGCACACAGCTCGATCAGCTTGTTGTCGATCGACTTGTCGAGGCCGTGGTCCTGCTCCTGCAGCTTGCACACGCCGACGCCCGGGCCGGGCGTGATCGGCGTGAGCACGTCCGAGAAGTCGAGCCGCGAGGTCTTCCAGTGGTCGTTCTTGCGGAGCTGGATGCGCTCGCTGTGGCCGACCATCTCGCGAATGCTGCGGAAGCCGAGCGATGCCATGATCTCGCGCGCCTCTTCGGCCACGTAGAACATGAAACGGATGACGTGCTCCGGCTTGCCCTCGAACTTCGCGCGCAAGACGGGGTCTTGCGTGGCGATGCCCACCGGGCACGTGTTGAGGTGGCACTTGCGCATCATGATGCAGCCCGAAGCGACGAGCGGCGCCGTTGCGAAGCCGAACTCTTCCGCGCCGAGCAGCGCGGCGAGCACGACGTCGCGGCCCGTGCGCATCTGGCCGTCCGTCTGCAAGATGACGCGGCTGCGGAGGTCGTTCTTGACCAGGACCTGGTGCGTCTCGGCCAGGCCCATCTCCCACGGAATGCCCGCGTGCTTGATGGAGGTGAGCGGCGAAGCGCCCGTGCCGCCGTCGTGACCGGAGATCAGGATCACGTCGGCGTGGGCTTTGGCGACGCCGGCCGCGACCGTGCCGACGCCCGCCTCGGCCACCAGCTTGACGCTGATGCGCGCCTTGGGATTCGTCATCTTCAAGTCGAAGATCAGCTGTGCCAGATCTTCGATCGAGTAGATGTCGTGATGGGGCGGGGGAGAGATGAGCGTGACCCCCGGCGTCGAGTGACGCGTGCGTGCGATGATCGCGTCGACCTTGTGACCGGGTAGCTCGCCGCCTTCACCGGGCTTGGCGCCCTGCGAGACCTTGATCTGCAACTCGTCCGCGTTGACGAGGTAGTAGGTGGTGACACCGAAGCGACCCGACGCAACCTGCTTGATCGAGCTGCGGCGCAGGTCACCGTTGGCGTCCGGCTTGAAGCGCTCGTCGTTCTCGCCACCCTCGCCGGTGTTGCTGCGACCGCCGATGCGGTTCATGGCAATGGCCAGGTTTTCGTGGGCTTCGGCGCTGATCGAGCCGTAGCTCATGGCGCCGGTGGCGAAGCGCTTGACGATGTCCGCGGCGGACTCGACCTCTTCCAGCGGGACGGGCGCGGCGTGCGGAGCGAGCTCCCACAGACCGCGCAGGGTGATCGTGCCGTTGCTCTGGTCGTTGATGAGCTTCGAGTATTCCTTGTAGCTCTTCACGTCTTCCATGCGCACGGCGTGCTGCAGCTTGGAGACGGTGCCCGGATCCCACAGGTGCCGCTCGCCTTGCGCGCGGTAGTGGTACTGCCCGCCCAGGTCCAGGTACGGCGTCGGTTCGGTCGTCTTGGGGTAGGCGAACTCGTGGCGGCGGCGCGACTCCTCGGCGATCACGTCGAGGTCGACGCCCGAGATGCGGCTCGCAGTGTTGGTGAAGTAGCGATCGATGACGTCCGCCGATAGGCCGATCGCCTCGAAGATTTGAGCGCCCTGGTAGCTCTGGAGGGTGCTGATGCCCATCTTGCTCATGACCTTGAGCAAGCCCTTGTTGATGGCCTTGATGTACTTCTGGCGAGCCTGCTCCGGATCTTTGAGGCCGGGCGTACCGTTCTGCGCCATCTGGTGGATCGACTCGAAGGCCAGGTACGGGTTGACCGCGCCCGCGCCGTAGCCGAGCAGCAGGCAGAAGTGATGCACCTCGCGCGCCTCACCGGTCTCGACGATGATGCCGACCTTCATGCGCGTGCCGTTGCGCATCAGGTGGTTGTGCACAGCGCCGAGCGCGAGCAGGCTCGGCACGGGCGCCATGTGCTCGGTTGAGCCGCGGTCGCTCAAGATGAGCAAGGCGTGGCCGTCCAGCACGGCCAGCGACGCCTGGCGGCAGAGCTCGTCGAGCGCGCTCTTCATGCCCTCGCCGCCCTCGGCGACCGGGTAGAGCATGGGCAGCGTCGGGGGCGTGCGCACTTGCTGAATCGGCGTCTCGCGCAGCTTGGCCAGATCTTGATTGCTCAAGATCGGGTGCGGCAGCTCGAGCATCTGCGCCTGATCGGGCAGCTCGAACAAGATGTTGCCCTCGCCACCGATGTAAGCCTTGAGGCTCATCACCAGCTCCTCGCGGATCGGATCGATCGCGGGGTTGGTGACCTGGGCGAAATGCTGCTTGAAGTACGCGAACACCAACTGCGGGCGATCCGACAGCACCGCCAGCGGCGTGTCCGTGCCCATCGACCCGCGCGGCTCTTCGCCCTTTTCGGCCATCGGCGCCATCAAGAAGCGCAGGTCTTCTTGGGTGTAGCCGAACACCTTTTGACGCTGCAAAAGCGAGATGTGCTCACGCGCGGTGGCGGTCGGCGGTGAGGCCTCGATGTCGGCGAGCGCGATCTTGTTCTCGCGGATCCACTTGCCGTAGGCCTTTTTGCGGCAAATCTCGTCCTTGATCTCTTCGTCTTCGACGATGCGACCCTTCTCGGTGTCGACCAGGAACATGCGCCCGGGCTCGAGACGGCCCTTGCGCTCGATGCTCTCAGGCGGGAAATCCAGCACGCCGGTCTCGGAGGCCAGCACGACCAGGCCGTCTTTCGTCTCCGTCCAGCGCGCGGGGCGCAAGCCGTTGCGATCGAGCAAGCCGCCGATACGCGTGCCGTCCGTGAAGGCCAGCGCGGCCGGGCCGTCCCAAGGTTCGACCAGGCACGAGTGGTACTCGTAGAAGGCCTTCTTGTGCTCCGGCATCAGCTCGTCGTTTTGCCAGGCCTCGGGCACGAGCATCATCATCACGTGCGGCAGCGAGCGGCCGGCCTGCAACAGGAGCTCGGCCGTGTTGTCGAGCATTGCCGAGTCGGAGCCGCCCGGCGTGATGGTGGGCAAAATGTGGCGGATGTCTTCGCCGAAGATCTCGCCCTTGAAGAGCTGCTCGCGCGCCGTCATCCACGCCGCGTTGCCGCGCACGGTGTTGATCTCACCGTTGTGCGCCAGCGTGCGGAACGGCTGAGCTAGCTCCCACGTCGGGAAGGTGTTGGTGCTGAAGCGCTGGTGCACCATGGCCAGCGCGCTCGCCATGTCCGGATCCTCGAGCTCTTGGTAGAAGCCGGTGAGCTGCTCCGCGAGCAGCAGGCCTTTGTAGACGATCGTCTTCGACGACAGGCTGGGCATGTAGAACTGCCCCTTGCCGGCGATGCCCGACTCGCGCACGGTGCGCTCCGCCCAGCGGCGAATCACGAACAGCTTGCGCTCGAACGCCGCCTGGTCGTCCGTGTTGGAGCCGATGAAAACCTGGCGGATCACCGGCGCGCTGGCGCGAGCCATCGGCCCGAGCGCGGCTTCGTTTACCTGCACGTCGCGCCAACCGATCAGGCGCTGGCCGGTGCCGAAGATCTTGTCTTCGAGAATCTGCTGGCAGCGGCGGCGGTCATTTCTGTCGCGCGGCAAAAATACCAGGCCAACGCCGTAGCGGCCGGGCTCCGGCAGCTCGATGTCAGCCGACTCGCACGCGCGCTTGAAGAACTTGTGCGGGACCTGCAGCAAGATGCCAGCGCCGTCACCGGTGAGCGGATCGCAGCCGCACGCACCGCGGTGCACCAAGTTGAGCAAGATATCGACACCCTTCTTGACGATATCGTGCGAGGCCTCTCCCTTGATGTTCGCTACGAAGCCAACGCCGCAGGCGTCGTGTTCATAGCGCGGGTCATAGAGTCCTTGTCGAGACGGAAGGGGCATTGGTCTGCTTGTCTGCTTTTAGAGGGTGACTTGGTGAGGGTCCCGCCAGAGCGCTGGCGGGCGTGGAGTATAAGGTGAAGAGGCGCTTTGGTCAGGCGCCGCTCGGCGCTAGGGCGCGTGTCGCACGGATTGACGCGACGCGCAAGCTGGCCAGGACCAGCACAGACGGAGAGAGGCAGGGCGCGCTGGTTAGCACGAGCACGGCCCGCATCAACGTCTTCGATCGAGACTTGAAACACGCCCGAAAAAACGGCTGTTCCGCGTCGAGCGCGGTCAGGGGCTGGCGCTACTAGAATGACAGCTGCCGATGAAGCCACAGCGCAGCGCTCGGCACGCGGGCTCGGCGATGCTCGGCCAGCGGTCGTGAGCGCGCGCGGCGAGGAACGCGCGGGCGATGGCGCCCGGATCAGCAGCCTCCGGGGTCAGCCACTCGGGCTCGGCCGTATCACCCAACAGGTGGAGTAGCCCCACGCGCGGGGTCCTGCCGAATTGGCGCTCCACCACGCTGCGATACAGCGACAGCTGCGGAGCGTAGCGGGCGTCGTCGCCGCCGGCCGTGCGCTTGTAATCGACGACGTGCAGGCTGCCGTCTTTGAGCTCCACCAGCAAATCCAGCGTGGCTTTGACTACGAGCGCGGGCCCCGCGCTTTCGGCGGCGTCCGGGCTTTGGGCTGGCGGCAAGGCGAAAAGCTCCAGCTGAGCCGGGTTGCGGCGGGCCATGCGTTTGGGGGGCGACGCAGCCGCCCGGGCGCCGTGGAGCGCCACCGTGAGCGACAGCTCGCGCTCGACACGCACGGCGTCGCGCCGTACCTGTGCGGCGTAAGGACCGCCCAGAAAGCGCGCCAAACCGGCCAAGGTCTTCTTGCCAATTGCGGTTCGTGGTGACACGCCGCCTTCGGTCAGCGCGGCCGCAAGCGCGTCCGGATCCGGCGCGTCTCCCCAGAGCTCGAGCGGCCACACCTCGAGCACGTGGTGAGCTGCGATGCCGGCCAATCGCGGATCCGCCTCCGGCTCGGGCTCCGAGGTGGCGCCGCCGCGGCGGGGCTCGGCGAGCGCATGCAGCTGCAGCAGGCTGAAGCGTCGCGGGCACAGCTGGAAGTCGCTGAGCGCCGTCACGCCCAAGACCACGCCGGTCGCGTTCGGCTCTGGCAACCGTGGCGGCTCACTGCCCGGAGCCTGCTGCTCCCGCGCGAGCTTGGGAGCGGCGAGCAGCTCACTCACCGCGAGCTGCTGGAAGCCGGCGATGTCCGCGAACGCGCCCTCAGCGTGCAAATCGAGCACGGTGCGAGCGAGCGAGCCGGCGTTGGCGCGCGCGGGCAGGGCGAGCACCAGCTCGTGCTGGGCGCGCGTGAGCGCCACGTAGCTCAGGCGTTGGCGCTCGGCAAAGGCGCGCGCGCTGCCGTCTTGCGTGAGCTCGTTTTGCGCGTCGGTGACGATCGGTCCGTCGTCGCCCGTGTGGCGCAAGACCAGCTGCGGCTTGCCGACGGCGCGTCGTAAGAGGCCGATCGGGCCGGTGGCGGCGCGCTCCACGGCTTCGGCATCGCCCAAAATGACCGTCGGAAACGCCAAGCCCTTGCTGCCGTGGATGGTGAGCAGCTTGACCGCGTCGTCGTCCGCCGAGAAGACGGCGGCCTCGGTTTCGTCGGTTTCCAGCGCCATCTGGCGCAAGACGAAGCGCACGAACGCCGCCAGGTTGCCGCCGTGCGTGGCTGCGATTTCTTGCAGCCGGCCGATGTTGGCGAGCCGGACCGCGCCGCGCGGCAGGTCGTGCAGCACGGTCGCCAGCTCGAAGCGCTCGACGACATCGCAAATCGCGTCGCGCGGTGACAGCCGCGGGGCCAGACGCAGGAAATCGCTCAAGCGCTCGCGCAGCAGCTGCGTGAGCGTGACGTCTTCGGGGCGGGTCAGGCGCTCGGGCGCCCAATCGCCGATCGGGAGCAGGCCGCGCTTCGGATCGCTCAGCTCCAGCAGGGCCTGGTCCGACAGGCCGCCCAGTGGGCTGCGTGCGACGACGGCCAGGGCGTGGCGGTCCCGCGGCATCTGGCTCAGCCGGAGCGCGGCGAAGACGTCGCGCACTTCGGGCGTCCCGTACAGATCGCGACCCGAGACTACGTACGGCACGCCGAAATGGTCGAGGGCGAAGCCGAGCAGCGGTAGTGTCGCGCGACGGCGCGCCAAAACCGCCAGGCTGCCCAGCTTGCGGCCGTCGCGCACCGCGTTGGCGCAAAAGCCAGCGATAGCCAGGGCGCTGCGCATCGCGCCGGTCGCGCGCGCCACTAGCGGCTCCGCATCGGGCGTGCGGCTGTCGTCGATGAGGAGGGTGAGGCGCCCGGTTTCGCCATTCTGGCGGCTTTCGGGCACTCGCAGCGCCTCTGCCGGCGCGTAGCGAATTTCGAAGCTGCGATCGAGCTTGGGCACGAAGTCGCGCTCGGCGATGCGGTTGACGGCTTCGACGATCGCCCGATCCGAACGGTAGCTATCGACGAGCGTGGAGACCTCGGCCACCGCTGGCGCGTCGTCGGGCGGGGTAGCGCTGGGCGGAAGGTCGAGCAGGCGCGCGGCTCGAGCGCCGGCCAGCGACGTGGACAGCTCGGCAAAGACCGAGACGTCGGCGCCCCGAAAGCCGTAAATCGACTGCTTGCGGTCGCCCACCACCACCAGCCCACGAGGCAAGATGTCGGCGGCGTTCGGTAGGGTGCCCGGCTTTCGTTGCCGATTCAGCTCCGGGCGCTCGCGCAGGAGCAGCAAGAGCTCGCACTGCACGCGGCTGGTGTCTTGAAATTCGTCGACGAGCAAGAGCTCGATGCGAGCGGCGGCCGCGCGCGCCACCTCGGGGTGATCGCGCAGACCGTCGCGTGTCAGTCGCAGCAGGTCGCCGAAGCCGAGGCTGTTTTGGCTGACGTGCCGTTCGCGCAAGCGGCGCTGGATTTCGCCCACCACGAGGCCCGCGCCTTCGAGGCGCGCATCGAGCGTCGGTCCCTCCACGATCAGGCGCACGATGGCGCGCGCGCGCTCGCCATTGTTCGAGCCGCGCGTGCGCTCCAACAGCAGCTTGAGCGCCTCTGAGCCGGGCGCATTGCGACCCTTGCGTTCGCTGGCCAGAGCCGCAAATGCTCGGCTGAGCCGGTCGGCGTCGAGCGCGGGGGCAGCCAGCGCGTCGAGCACCGCGCGGGCCGGCGGGGCGCGTGGCGAATCCGGATCACTCACGAGCTCGCGGCAAACCTCGTACAGCCCCTGGCGCGCGCGCTCGGCGGCGGCGCCTTCGTTGCCTCGCTCGAGCTCGCTGGCGTCGAGCCCCTCGTCGTCGAGACGCGAGAGCAGCGCCAGCATCCAGCCGCGCAGGCGCTCGAGCCCGCCCGATGCGTCCAGCAACTGCTGCGCGCCGAGCAGCGGCAGACCGTCGTCGCCGAGGGCTTCGCTCAGCACCTCGTCGATGGCTTGCTCGGTGTCTTCGAGCGAGCGCTGCTCTTCGAGGATGGTGAAAGAGGGCGCGATTCCGAGCTCCAAACCGTGCTCGCGCAGGATGCGGCCGCACAGATTGTGCAGCGTATCGATTGCGGCGTCGGGCAGCTCTTCGAGCGCGCGCGCGGCGCGGCGCCCCAGCTCGGCTCGCGAGAGCCCTTGCTGGCGCGCCAGCGCCAGCAGGCCTTGCCCGAGTCGCCGCTCGTGCTCGGCGGCGTCGGTGCCGGCCACGCCGATCAGGCGCTTTTCGAGCCGTTCGCGGATCTCCCGCGCCGCAGCGCGCGAAAAGGTCGTCGCCACGATGCGCGTCGGTGCGACCAGGCCAGCCCCATGCAGCCCCAAACAATGGCCGAGGTAGATGCTCGTCAAAAGCTCGGTCTTGCCGGTGCCCGCGCTAGCCGCCACGACCGCGTTCTGAAGCAGGCCCGGGATCACGTTTCCTCCGTGGCTTCTTCGCCCGGCGGTGCCGAGAGCGGACGCCGGCAGATGTCGCGCGCGTCGCAACGCTCGCACTTGCCCGGTCGCGAAGGCTCGGCCGCGACCAGGCCGCGGCGCAGGTTTTCGAGCTGGCCGAGCGCGAACTGTTCCTTCTCGAGCAGCGCCGCCGCGTCCGGCGAGCCTTGATAAATCTCGCGCGGCAAGGGCACACGTCGGGCCAGCCCCAAGTACAAGCTTTGCACTTCGCCGGCTCCGAGCTCAGCGGCGACCTTGCGGGCGTAGAGCCAGCCCTGCAAAGCGTGCTCGTCGTTGCGTGACGGCGGCTGCCCCGACTTGTAGTCGATGACGCGCACGCGCTTGCCGTCGGCCGAAACATCGATGCGATCGACGCGGCCAGAAAGGCGGTAGGGGCCGAGCTCCAGCGGCCCCCAGGCTTCGCCGTCGCCGAACGCCTTTTCGGCTTCGCGAAAGCTGAAATCACGGTGCTCGAGCGACCAGCGCACCAAACTGCGCACGTCGCCGCGCGTGCTGCGGAGCGCCGCGCCGCGGAGCGCCGAGCCGCTGTGGCGCTCGAGCGCCTTGTCGGCGGCGCCCAGCGCCAGAGCGAGCAGCTCGTCATCGGGCCGATCGAGCCCGGCGATGGCGAGCAGCGCGTCGGCTACCGCCGCGTGAATCAAGATGCCGCGCTCGCGGATGCCCAAGGCGTCGGTGACGGCTTCGTCGCGCGTCGCACGCAGCACGATCGTGGAGAAGCCGAGGAATGCGCAGTCCGCGTAGCGCTCCAGGCGCGTGACCGGGAGCGCCGGCAAGCCGGGCGCCACCCAGCTGGAAAGCTCCGTGACCTGACCGGTGTGAGCGGAGCGCGTGCCCTGGCCGAAGAAGAAGGCGTGACGCGCCTGCTCGGCCGCAACCCGGAGGGCGATCTGCTCGCTGGGCGGGGCCAGCGGCTGAATGCGCCGCGCCCCGGGCGCCAAGGGCGAGCCCGGCTCCTGGCGTGGCGTGGCGCCCTGGCCCAGCAGCAGCGCTTCGACGAAACGGCTCTCGCGCGTGTCGCTACTGCCATCGCTGGTCGACCACACCAGCTCGCACGCTTGGGCGCTGCCGAGCAGCGCGTTGAGCGCAACCAGCGTCGCGTTTTCTTCGTCTCGCGCGCTGGGCGGCAGTTGCAGCCGAGGTAGCGCGTCACACAGCTCGGCTCCGAGCCAAAGCGTCGCAGAGCGCGCGCCCGACTGCGTGAAACAGGCCGCTGACGCCCGGCACACCACCGCGAGATCCAGCGCGAGCCCTGCCAGCTCCGCCGGCTGCGCGACGGCGATGGCGGCCGCGCGAGCGGCTCCGCGGCTCTGGCCCACGCCCTCCATGGCCCGCAACAGCTCCGCTGAAAGCTGGCGCGGGCTCACCGGCTGCTCGGCGAGCCCGAGCTGCTCGGCGGCTTTCACCAGGCGCTCGAGCGCCACCTCCAGCGTGGCGCCGCCGCGCGCGTCGTCGGAAAGCGCGTTGAGCAGGCCTGGCGCACCCGCATCGCGCGCCGTGAGCGCGGCGCGGAGCGTGACCGGCGCCACGCGCAAGAGCCCCAAGTCTTCGACCAGCTCCATCAGCTCGCGCACCAGCTCGCGGCGCGTGGGCTGCGCGGCCAGGCGACTCAGATCCGAGAGGATGCGCTCGAGCGCGGCCAGCGCCGGCTCGTTGCGGTCGCTCGGCTTGAGCGCGGCCACGCGCCGCGCCTGCGCGAGGAGCAGGCTGCCGTCCCGGTCGAAGCCCACCGGCGTGCGCGCGAGCAGCTCGCGCAATGTGTGGTTCGTGCTGGAGCCGCCGGCGCCGAACCAGCGCTTGGCCCGTAGCCCCGGCGCGGCCAGCACGTCCAGCAATGCGTCTCGGCGCAATGGTCCGCCAATCAGGCGCAGCAGCTCGAGCGTGGCGTGCACGTTGGGGCCCGCGATCGGCGGCCGCCCGCGCGGCTCGCTGAACGGCAGCCGCGCTGCGCCGAGCGCCGAGCGCAGCTCCTCCATGAAAGCTTCGGACAGATCGAGCGGCACGATCGCGATGCGATCGAGCTGTTTGCCCGCCGCGAGCGCCTCTTGCACCGCACGCACCACGGCGCGCGCTTCGCTTGCCAGGTTGGGGGTACGCGTGAAACGCAAGCTGAGCGTGCCCAGCGGCTTGTCGTCGTCGCGCACCACGCTCGGCGCGTCGTTGTGCTCGGCCCAGCGTGCCTCGAGCCGCGCCTGCTCGCTCTCCACGGCGCGTCGCGAGTCGTCGCCGCTCACGCCAGGAAAACGCAAGCTCACGCCGCCACCGCGCCCTCGCAGCTCCAGGTGCAGTCGCTCCAAGAGGGCCAACTCGCCCGTGCCCAGGCGGGCCCAGGCGGCCACCGAAAGCTCTGAAACTCCTGGCAAACACGCTGCACCCACCGCGCGCTGAGCCAGCCAAGCGTCGCCGCGTTCGTCGCGTAGGCCGGCCTTGGTCAGCATCGCGTCTGCCTTTTCGAGCGCCTGGCCCAGAAGGCGCGCGCGTGGCCCCGGCAACGCCGCGAGCTGTGCCGCATCCACGCCAATCTGGCGTAGCGCCCCGATGCCCGCGTCGATGAGCTCGGCCAGCGCCGGATCCGGCGTGATGCTCTCTGCGATCAGGCGGGTGACTTCGGGACCCGCACGCTCGGCGCCCGTGGCGGCCGCGTTCGCCAAATCGAGCACAAGCTCGCGCAGCGTCTTGGCTTGACGCCCTTCGCGCGCCAGCGCCTCGACTTGGCGCTGGCTGGGCATGAGCTGGAGTCGCACCCGCTTCGGCTACCGGCATGCGCGCGCACGGTCAAGCCGGGGCCGGTCATTGTCTGACCCGGCCCGCGTCTCAGCCTCGCTTTAGCTACCCGAGGCGCGCCGCAGGGCTTCGCCCTGCATGCCGCGCACGGCCTTGCCCGCGGCGCCGCGCGCTTCATCCGCAAGGAGCGAGTCGGGGATCGGAACCTTGGGCACCACCAAGAACTCGAGTTGGAGCTCGGTGGTGTTGTCGGCAGCGGGGCGCATCTTCCACTTGGCCGAGAGCTGGCTCACGTTGCCCTTGAGCATGCGGCCCGTGATGACCTCGCTATCGCCCACCTTCTTCGGAGGATCGAAGCGGATGATGGCCCAAATCTTGGCGGCGCCCTTGAGGATTGGCACCTCCAAGTAGAGATCGGTTTTGTCGCCGGATTTGCCGACCACGTGGCTCGCCCACTTGCGGCTGGGGTTCTTGCCTTTGTCCGGGTCGAAGTAATAGGCGTAGTGCTCGAAATCGAGCACCACCGATTTTACGAGCTCGGGCGACGCCGTTACTACCGTGCGCGCACCGCCTGCCGGGCGATCGCTTTCGGGCAGCTTGCAGTCGTAACGCGTGACGTCAGTGGGGGAGCTGGCCAGCGCGTTACCGGAAGCCAGCGCGAACAAGGCGACGAGCGGGAGGGCGCGGAAGGTGTTCATGGCGTGCATCGGAGAGATTGCAGGGAGCGTGCCGGGAGGCCGCGAAGGAGACGGACGGGCTCGAGCACTCTTAACGACGCGAAATGCGCCGTTCTTTGCGCACAAACCGCGCGCTCCGGCGCGCTTAGACATGGGCCTCGATGCCTGCTCCCGCAAGCGCTGTCAGGGTGTTGCAAATCGACTACACCCCTGACTTCACGGGGCCGAAGGCCGCGTTTTGATGCCGCTGGAATCAGCTATTCGATGGGAGCCATGGTGCAGCTGCCGGAGAACTGCACGCCCTTATCCATGAATACTTCGGGGGCCTGCAGCGTCCCGGACACCTTCGCTGGCACATACAGCTCGATGGAGCGCCGCGCTCTGACGTTGCCGTTCACGCTGCCGCCTTTGATGATGACAGTGCCGGCCAAGATTTCAGCCTCTACTTCCGCGCCGTCTCCGACGATGAGCGTGTCGTTGCTGCTGATTTCGCCGCGGAAGCTGCCGTCGATGCGCACGCGGCCGTCGAACGAGAGCTTGCCCTCGAAGTGCGTGCCGCGCCCGAGGAGGGCAGTGATTTCGGTCGCGGGGAGGGCGCTAGACATGGGCGGCGGCATGTTAGCGCGGCGCGGGCGGAAGCGACAGCGGTCGCGTGACTGTAGCGTGACTTGAGCGCAGGGCTGCGTGTTAGCCTGCGCCGAGGTGTTTCGCGTGTACCGCTTTTTTGCTGGATCGCTCGTCGCCGCTGTCACGTCGTGCGTGCTGATTTCGAGCCGCCCGGCGCGCGCTCAGCCCGCTCCCCCGGCGGATACCGGCGCTCAGTCCACGGCCCCCGCTGAAGACGAAGAGCTCCCCGCCTACCACCACAGCATCTTCTCTTGGGAGCACACGGTGACGGCGGCCACGCTTGGCGTCGGCGACAAGCCGCTGTCGTACGACCCCACGTACACCATGGGGTTCGTCGCGAGGACTCGCTACTACTTCGTCGACAACAACCTCAAGGGTGAGCACTTGCGCATGGCGCTCGACGCGGGTCTTTACCGCGAATGGACGAACAGTGACGTCACCACGCAGCGCGGTGAGTGGGACTTTGCGGACACCGAGCTCTCGCTGGTTTACGCGCGTCGCTTCTGGGGGCAGTCTCAGACCGAGGGCGCGTACGCCCAGCTGATACCGGTCAAGCTCACGCTGCCGACATCCAAGATCAGCTACGACTCCGGGCGTTATTTTGCGGTGGGGCCGGGCGTCGGCGTCAGCACCGTTTCGCCGATTTTCGTCGGGAAGCTCGAACATTGGAGCGTGTCGACGCTGCTTCTGGTCAACTACCAGCGCTGGTTCGCGCGCGCCACCGTGCCGACGAACGAGTCGCTGGAGCGCGTGCGGCTCTCGCCCGAGGGGCGCAGCTTGCCGAGCGACGCGCTCAGCGGCTCGAGCTTGGTGCGCGACCAGCTCGCGTTCAGTGCTCGCGTGCGGCTCTCGCTGGGTGAAAACGTGCTCTGGACGACCGATGCCGCGCTCGCTCCCGCGTGGAAGTACGACGTGCAGAAGCACGCGCCGATTTGCGGCGTCGTACTGACGGGGTGCACCGACGTTCCGGTTTCCGAAGACGACTCGCGCTACCTGGTGCGCACTTCGTTCAGCACCGAAGTCTCGCTGCGGCTCGCCAAGGCGTTCTCGCTCGACGTCGGCTACGGCAACGCGGCCAATCAGCTGGGGCCAGATGGTCGCCGCCGCAGCTTCTTCTACAGTCCAGAAGCCGTATTTTACGCCTCCGTCAGCTTCTTTCCGCATGAGCTTGCGACCGGTTCGAAGCAACTTGCAAAGAACCTTTTTGCTCCGTCCGTGCTCTGAACGACGCGCCGCTCGTTGGCTCGGGTTCATTGCCGCCCTCGTCGGGCTCGGCGCGGCTCCGGTGCCGGCGCGCGCGGAGGTGCCGGGTGCACCGGCGGCGCGCGGCCGCGAATTTCGTGTCGACTTTTCGGCGCGCCACCTGGACGTGGACGCCGATCTGGGCGAGCTGTCCTTGTCCGGAGACGTTGAAGTCACGGTGGGACGGTACCGGCTCGGCGGCGAACGTGTGCGCTTGAAGCGCGGCCCCCACGGCATCGGCGTGGAAGGCGGGGGAGACATCGCGTTTTGCAGCTGCGACAGGCCGCCGGTCACGCTCGGCTACCGCACGGTGACGATCGCGCCCCCCAGTGACGTGCTCATCGAGCGCGCGGTGTTGCGAGTGGGAGGGGTACCGGTCTTCTGGCTGCCGTGGCTCTGGCTGCGCTCGCCCGATCGCGTGGGTCTGATTTTTCCGAGCGTCGAATGGCGCGGCGACGATGGGCTGCTGCTGGGGAGCGGCATTCATGTGCCGTTCGACTCCAATCAAGGTCGCCCGGCGGCGCGCGCGCTCGATATTTCGGGCTTCGGCTACATCGAGGGCGGCGCGCGCGTGGAGGCGCGCTTGCTGACTCCGGCGACGACGTCGCTCGTGCGCTGGGACTACCGCGACGGAACCGCTCTCGGCATCGACGCGCACGGAGCCGGCTCCGGGCGCGCCGCCGCGATCTGGGCCTACGACGCCGATGCGTCGCTCGGTGCGCGCGGCCGCACGGCACTTTCATCGCTGGAGGCCGCGGCGCGCCGTTACGATCACGCGCGGGCGGGCGTGGCTAGCACGGGCGCGGGCCTGTTTGCGCTCGGCGCCAGCGTCGACGCGACGCGCGGTGCGTGGCTTTCGGATCCGCTCGATGTTGGGCCGTTCGCGCTGGCAGCGATTGGTGGCGCGCTGGGCGAGCGCACCAGCTACGCGCTGGATCTCGCCGCCAGCTCCGCGCTGCGCGCCGGCGAGGGGCGTCACGACAACGCCGAAACGCGTGGCCTCGAGCGAGGCAGCCTGGAGTCATCGGTGCTTTGGGGACCGGTGCTGGCGCGAGTTGGAGCTTTCGAGCAAGGCGAGCTTTTGTCGGAGCCGCACGCGTCGGCTTCGGTGCTGCGAGTTGGAGCGGGCGCCGCGTTGTCGTTGCCGCTGGCGAAGCGGGGCGACAACTTCGCGCATGTCATCGCGCCCGAGGCCCTGGCGCGTTTCGAGCGCGGAAGCTGGGACGGCCAGCTAGACAATCAGCTAGTGGCGACCGGCGGCGTTTCGACGGCGTTCGGAAGCGTGGGGCGCGGCGCGGCGGCGCGCTTGCAACTGGCCGGCGGTGTTGCGGGGCGCCCCGAATCCTTGGAGCCGCTCGCGCGTGCAACCCTTGCCAGCGACGCTCGCCTGATCGGCTTACGGGTCACCGGTGTGGGTGAGCCGCGCACCCGCGCCGCCGAAACGACTGCGCGCCTTCGGCTCGGCGCGCGGGGCGGCACGGCGCTGACCGGCTATGCGGAAGCTCGTACCCACCGCTCACCGGGAACGTCGCCCAGCTACGAGCTGAACGACGTCTTACCGCCTTTTTTGGACTTCGGTGGTTACGATCGCGAGGGGCTCACGACCGGCGGCGACCTGACCCTCGCCCTGGCGCCGAGCGTCGTGTGGCTCGGCGCCGGAGCTGACGTGGACCCGGTCGCAGGTGAGCTACTCGCGGTGCGCTCCTTCGCCCGCTACCGCCACAGCTGCGGCTGTGTCGCCGTCAGCGGGTTTGCCGCGCGCCGTGAGGGGCGCGGTGGCTTTGATGCTGGCTTGAGCTTGGACCTAATGCCCTGATACGCTGATGGGCCGTGCCGGATAGCGATCCTCCGCGCTCCCAGCCCATCGGCTCCCAGAAGCTCAAGGGCTCGACCATCGTGGTGGCGGACGACGACCGTCTCACCCGCGAGCTGCTCGCCGAAACCTTGCGCGCCCACGGCTTTACCGTCGAAGCGGTACCAGATGGGCAGGCCGCCGTGGAGCGGGTCGCGCGAGGCGGCGTCGACCTCGTGCTGTTGGACGTGCTCATGCCCCGTCTGTCCGGGCTCGAGGCCTGCCGCCTGCTCAAAGGCATGACGCAGGACAACTTCTTACCGGTGGTGCTGGTCACCGTAAAGACGGACACGGCGAGCCGCGTCGAGGGCCTGAAGATCGGCGCCGACGACTACGTCTCCAAGCCATTCGACGAGCGCGAGCTGACCGCGCGCGTGGAGGCCATGTTGCGCATCAAGCGCCTCCACGATCACGTGGTGGAGGCGCGCGCCAAGCTCGAGCAGCTGAGCGTGCACGACACGCTCACGTCGCTCTACAACTACCGCTACCTGCACACGCGTTTGACCGAAGAATTCAAGCGCGCCGAGCGCTACCACGATCCTCTGGCGTGCATGGTGATCGATATCGACCGCCTGCAATCCCACAACGAAGCCCAGGGTCGCGCGCTGGGCGACGCGATCTTGCGCTTCGTGGCCGACGCGATTCGGCGCAGCGTGCGCGAGGTCGACGTGGTGGCGCGCTTCGGCGGCGATGAATTCCTGGTGGTGCTGCCCAGCACGCATTTTGCCGGGTCGGTGACCGTGGCGGAGCGCATTTTTCGCGATGTCGTGGAGCGCCCGTTCACGATGGATTCCGGACGCAGCACGCGCGTCTCGCTCTCGATGGGCGTGGCCCTTTACCCCTCGCGTGACGTGCGCACGAAGGACGCCTTGCTGCGCGCCGCGGACAGCGCCCTCTCGAGCGCCAAGCGCGAAGGCGGCGGGCGCATTTGCGTGTTCCAGCAGCAGAACCAGATGTATACGCCGGTCACCAGCGACAGCCGCAGCGGCAGCCGGCCACCGCGCCCGCGCTCGGATCGCCCTGGCCCTGGCGCTTCGCGAGACGAGCCCACCCTGAAGCCTGACGGGACGCGCGGGTCCGAGCGGCCGCCGCGGCGAGGTGCTCCATGAGCTTGTCAGCGTCGCGCTCGGGCGAGCTGACAGCGGTACGGGTGGAATCGGGCCCGCCGAGGGTGCTGGTCGTCGATGACGAACCGACGCTGCGCCGCAGCCTTTCGCGCCTGCTGCAGAGCCGCGGTTGCGCCGTGCTCACGGCAGACGACGGCGAGCAGGCGATGGGCCTGCTCGAACGCGAGCACGTCGACGTGGCGCTGGTCGACTTGATGATGCCCAAGGTCGGTGGGCTGGAGCTACTGGAGCACGTGCGGGAGAAGCACGACGGCGTCGAGGTCGTGATGATGACGGCCTTCGGTGACGTCGAGACCGCCGTCAAAGCCGTGCGCGCCGGCGCGTATCACTTTCTCACCAAGCCGTTCCGCTCGAACGACGAGGTCGTGCTCACCGTCACCAAGGCGGCCGAACGGCGTCGCCTCGTCGACCGCGCGGCGGCGCTCGAAGAGCGACTGCTCCAGATCGAGAAGTTCGGCGAGTTGATCGGCAACTCCGCGAGCATGCAAGAGGTGTATCGGCTGGCCGTGGGCGTAGCGCCGACGTCCTCTACCGTGCTGATTTTGGGCGAGTCCGGCACCGGCAAGGAGCTCACGGCGCGCGCCATCCACCAGCATTCGCCGCGCATGGCGCAGCCGTTCGTGGCCGTGAACTGCTCGGCGATTCCGGTGGAGCTCGTGGAGAGCGAGTTGTTCGGACACGTGCGCGGCGCTTTTACGGGTGCCACGGCGACGCGCGCCGGTCTTTTCGAAACCGCCGACCGCGGCACGCTGTTCCTGGACGAGGTCGGCGACTTGCCGCCGCTGGCGCAGGTCAAGCTGCTGCGCGCCTTGCAAGAGGGTGAGGTGAAGCGCGTCGGCTCCAACGATACCAAGACGGTCGACGTTCGCGTCGTGGCCGCCACCAACGTGGACCTGACCGGCCGCATCGCGGCGGGAAAGTTTCGCGAAGACCTGTACTACCGGCTCAACGTCGTCCCCATCAACCTGCCCGCGCTACGCGAGCGGCGCGAGGACATCCCGCTGCTCGCCATGCACTTTTTGAAGAAGTACGCGGTGCGCAGTAACAGTAGCGTGAGCAAGATCTCGACCGACGCGATGCGCCTGCTCCAGGCCCAACCGTGGAAGGGCAACGTGCGCGAGCTCGAGAACGCTATCGAGCACGCCATCGTCTTTTGCAAGGACGATACGCTCCAACCAGGAGACCTACCGTTCGCTCGCGGCCGAAACGGATCCTACCACGAGGGTGGAAGCTCCCCGGTGCTGATGCTCGAGGGGCTCGATTTGCCGTATCGAGACGCCAAAGAGCAGGCGCTCTCGGCCTTCGAGCATGCCTACTTTTCGGCGCTTTTGCAGCAGACGGGGGGCAACGTCTCCGAGGCCGCCCGCAAAGCCGGGCTCGACCGTTCGAATTTTAGGCGCGCCGTGAAGCGTGCGGGGTTAAAAACCCGAGACGACGACTGAGGCGATGACCAAGAAGACGTGCTTTCGGCGGCGCCCCTGGGCGAGGGCGGCCGCGTGTTTGCTGCTCACGGGTGCGGCGAGCGCGCAGGTCCCGAGCGCGCCTGCTGACGCTGGCACCGCTCCGCCGGCGCCGGCTCCTGCCGCCGCCACGAGCGAGCCGGCGGCGGCGCGTGCGCTGGGCGTCAACATCAACGACTTCGAGAATCGGCCGCTCTCGTCGGTGGGGGCGCAGGGCTACTCGCTGGAGCGCTGTATAGCGCTCACGCTCCAGAACTACCCGCGCATCCACGAAGCTCGTCAGCGTCTGGAGTATCGCAAGGGCCAGCGCTTGCAGTCGTGGACTCAGCCGTACAGCGAGTTCAACGTCACCGGTGGCCTGGGTATCGCGCCAGAAGTGCGTGGTACGACGATTTACAGCCCCGACACCGACGTCGCGTTCAGCAGCCACATGGGTCTCGGCTGGAGCATCGGTATCGACGGCGTGATCCCGCTCTGGACCTTCGGAAAAATCACCAACCTTTGGGATGCCGCCGACGCCCAGGTGAAGGTGGCAGAGCAAGACATCGAAAAAGAGAAGAACAACATCAAGCTGGACGTGCGGCGCGCCTACTACGGCGTGCAGCTGGCGCGCGACGCCATGGCGCTGATGCGCGAGGCCGAGAGCCGCGTCGATAAATACCTGGGCACGCTCGAAAAGAAGGTCAAAACGGGCGACGCCGACGAAGCCGCCTTCTACAAGCTGAAGATGAACCGCGCCGACCTGACGGCGCGTCACAGCGAAGCACGCCAGAAAGAAGCCATCGCCCTGGCAAGCCTCAAGTTCTTGACTGGCGTGAAAGGCGAGCTCACGTTGCCGGAGCGCCCGCTGGTGCGCGTACGCCAAGCGCTCAGCCCTCTCGCCACCTACTTGAGCGCAGCGCGCCTGCACCGACCTGAGATCAACATGGCGCGCGCGGGCCTCATCGCGCGCGAGGCTCAGGTGCGCATGGAGCAGGCGCGCTACTACCCGGATCTGGGGCTCGGCGTCTCGGCGCGTTGGGCCAAAGCGCCGGGCGTCACGGATCAGACGAACCCGTTCGTGCACGACACCGCCAACGTGATCGCGTACGGCGCGGCGCTGGTGCTGCGCTACAAGCTCGACTTCCTGCCCACCGCAGCGCGCGTGGCGCAGGCCCAGGCTCAGCTCGAGGAGCTCCGTGCGACCGAGCGTTACGCCCTCGGTGGCGTGGCGGTCGAAGTCGAAACCGCTTTTCGCGAGGCCGAAGACGCCGAGCGTCGCCTGGATGCCTATGCCGAGGCCGCCAGCTATGCCAAAAAGTGGCTGATCTTGGTGCAGCAAGGCATCGACGTCGGCACCAACGACGAAGAAGACATCGTCGACCCTGCCAAAGAGTGGGCGCTCAAGCGCTTCGCCGTGATGGCGGCGACCTACGACTACAACGTCGCGGTCGGCAAGCTGGCGATGGTGACGGGCTGGGAAGGCGTCGTAGCCAGCCGCTGAAGAACCGTCAGCCGTGACGCCTGAGTCCCCCTCGAGAAGAATCGGGGCCGAGGCCTCAGAGCTGAGGCCCGACGGCTCTCAATCGTCGCCCGAGGCCGCGTCGTCCGAGTCCGAATCGTCGTCGTCGTCGTCGCTCGAGGAGTCGTCGCCGAGATCGCTCAGGTCGTCCAAGTCGTGATTGGCGGACGTGGCGCGCTGCACGAGCGAGGGCGTCGGCGGCACTGCGCTAGGATCCGCGGCCGGAGCCTGGCTCGGGTGGGTGGCGTCGTACTCGTCGAAGCGCTTCTCGATGCTGAGCAGCGCGTTGATGATCGAGTCGTTCGCCATCTGCAGGATGATCGGCAGCTGGCCCTTGAGCGCCTCGTAATATCGCTGACGCTCGGTGGAGTGGATGATGGCCGGAGGGTAGCCGGCGCGCATCAACAGCGCGTTCATCAACAGGCGCGCGACCTTGCCGCTGTCGTTCGGGAACGGGAACACACGCACCAGGTCGTAGTGCACGCGCGAAGCGATGCGGATCGGGCTCTTGAGCTTCTTCGGTTCGGGGCCGTTCAGCCAATCGATGACCTGGCGCACCCGGTAGGCGATCTTGTCCGGCGCCGCGTACTCGTGGAAGTACAGGCGGTGCTGGGGGATGTCCTTGCGGTACTTGACCGACTTCACGTCACCCTCGTCGGGCCGCAAGATGACGTATAGCTTCTTGATGGTGTCGACGGTGATCGGGATGCGCTTGCGCTCGGCCAGCTCGCGCACGTACTCGATGGCCTGGCGGTGTCGGCGGATCTCCTCACAGACCGGTTGCATGCCGTCCGGCACGCTGCCGACCGACGGATCCATCGCCGTGCGCAGCTCCTGGTAAGTGTAGACGACGCCTTCGAGCGCGCTGTCGTGGTAGACCCACGACATATCGAAGCTCTCGCGGTACTCGCGGCGGAACTCCGGATCGGCGCCGTTGAGGCGAACCAAGATCTTCGCGTAGCGTTCTTCGATCGGCAGGGACGGCGCGACCGGGGTTGGGGGAGGCGCGACCGGGCGCTGCGGCTCGGGCTCGGGCGGGATCTGTCCCGGCTCCAACGCGCGCACGCCGACCAGCTTCTGCTGGCCGCTCGGCGTGTCTAGCCGGCGCGTGGTACCCGACTGGTTCGGGATCGCGTCCGGGCGGTAAACGCGAGTGCTGGCGCCGCGGCTCATATCGCGAGCGGCGCGCTTGGAGGCTCGCGCCACCTTGCCCTCGAGGGCGCGGCGGGCGGCTTCCTTCTCGGCGCGAATACGCTCCCGTTCGGCTTCTTTGGCGCGGCGGTAGGCTTCGCGTTCGGCGTCGCGCTTGGCGCGCTCTTCTTCCTTCAGCTTGCGCGCGGCTTCGCGCTCGGCCTCTTTGGCAGCACGGATGCGCTCGCGCTCTTCGTCGCGCTCGCGCTTCTTGCGCTCACGCTCCGCGATCCGCTCTTTCTCTTTGGCGACGCGGGCCGCTTCGCGCTCTTTTTGCTCGCGAGCCTTCTCTTGCTCGCGCTCCTTCTTGAGGCGGGCGGCTTCGCGCTCTTTCTCTTTCTTTTCGCGCTCTTTGGCCTTGGCGGCGGCGGCCGCTTCGCGCTCTTTGGCCTTCTTCTCGGCTTCTTTGGCTTTGGCCTTGGCGGCGGCTTCGCGCTCTTTCTCGCGCTTGGCTGCCTCTTTGGCTTTGGCGGCGGCCTTGCGCTCGGCCTCGCGAGCCTTTTGCAGCTTGGCCTTCTCGGCCGCTTGCAGCTTTTTGAGCTTGGCCTTGTCTACCGGCTTTGCGGCCGGTTTCTTGGCCTTGGCCGCAGCTTTGCCAGATCCCTTGCTCGGCTTGGGACGCGCGCTCTTCGACTTGCCCTTGGCTTTCGATTTCTGCGGCTTGGCTTGCGCCTTTCGCTTGGCAGGTTGGGCTTTAGAGCTCTTTTTGCCCGCTTTCTTGGGGCGCGATTTGGATCGAAGCGACATTTCCAGCCAAAAATCAGACGGACCCGCCCGCCCGAGCTGCGCATCAGGCACACACCTCTACACGTCCGGGCGCGCCTGCTACCCTCTTTAGGGTGGTGGGCGGCGGGACCGGGGTCCCAGGGCTATTAAGCCCTGCGCAACCTAGTCGCGCGCCACCTAATGAGTCAAGCCACACATGAGGCGGGTCGGCCGCTCAGACTGAAATCAGCCGCTCGGCCGAAGAACTCGCGCGCAGACGCCTCAGAGCCAATGACGCTCGATTACCACTCTTGAATGACTACTTGGAGAAGTAGTTCGGGAACAGCTCGCTGCCGACCAACGGGGCCGCACGCTGCGTGAGGATCTCGAAGCCGTCTGCTGTGACGAGCACGGTGTGCTCGAACTGCGCGGAGAGCGAGCCGTCCTTCGTGACCGCAGTCCAGTCGTCGTCGAGTACTTCGACTTCCCAACCGCCGATGTTGATCATCGGCTCGATCGTGAAGGTCATACCTGGCTTGAGGCGATTGCCCTTGCCCCAGTCGCCGTAGTGCTTCACTTGCGGCTCGTCGTGGAACTTACGGCCGATGCCGTGGCCCACGAAATCACGCACCACCGAGCAGCCCTGGCCCTCCGCGAACTCCTGAATGGCAGCGCCGATATCGCCCAGGCGTGCGCCGGGTTTGACTTGCGCAATCCCTAGCTCCAAGCATTTGCGCGCCACTTCCACCACTTTCTTGGCTTCGGCGCTGGGCTGTCCAATGTAGAAGGTGGCGGAGGTGTCGCCGTGGTACCCCTTGTAAAGGTGCGTGACGTCGACATTGATGATGTCGCCGTCTTTGAGCACGCGATTCTGCGAGGGGATACCGTGGCAGACGACTTCGTTGATCGAGGTGCACACGCTCTTCGGAAAGCCGCGATAATTCAGGGGCGCCGGGCGCGCGCCTAGCTTGAGCGTGTCCGCGTGGACGAAGTCGTTGATCTCCTGCGTGGTGATGCCGGCGCGCAGCATCGGGCCCACGCGTTCGAGCGTGCCCGCCGCCATGCGGCAGACTTCGCGCATCATCGAAATCTCACGCTCGCCCTTGATTTCGACTGATCCACTACGTGAGTACATGTCCATCGCTGCTGGCGGGTCCTAGCTCATCATGGCCCGGACCGCCACCGGCGGGCCGCCTCGAAGCGGGGCGGGGCTTTTTTTGCAAGCTGTCCTGACGGGCGTTCGTGGGCCAGAATAACCGAGCAGCGAGCCTCGTCGAACTTCGAGACTCCCGTAACCTCGGCGTGTTGCGGAGCCTTGAGCCCGTCAGAGCTCGGATGTTACGTTGCCGCCCGCGCCTGGAGAAATTGCCATGAAGCTCAAACTCATCGCCACCCTCGCCGTTACGAGCCTCGGGGCTCTTTCCATTTTGGCTCAGTCCAGCTCGGTGGCTGCGCCCAAGGCCGAAAAGAAAGAGGCCGCCGCGTACAAGGGCATTCCGATGCCGGTGTTCCCGGGCCTCAAGTTCGGCATGAGCTTGGAACAGATTGCCAAGCTCAATGACAAGGACCTCGACACGGAGTTCAAGAAGAAGTTCTTGGCGGCGAGCCCCTCGGCCTCGCTGCAGATCGAAGATGAGCTGCGTGACAAGAAAGCGGTGTTCCGCCGCAGCCGCATCGAGTTCTTGGATACGCCCACCGGCATCGACCAATCGGCGCTCAAAGGCGAATACAGCTACGGCAACAAAGAGAGCCTGGCGCGCCTGCCCGCGCGCACGCGCGACGACGGCAAGGAGATCCCCGCGCGGAACTTCTTCTTCTTCAACGACAAGCTGTGGAAGATCTACGAAGAGTACAAGCTCGGTCCGAAGTCCAACCTGGGCGCGGATTTCGACGCCGCCGTGAAGAAGATCTCCAAGATGTTCGGCGGCGAGCCACAGAAGCTGCCTGCCGATTTCGCCAAGGGCCGCAGCTTCGACGAAGCGCAGTGGAGCGACGGTGAGAAGATCATCCGCGCCATCGACCGCGGCGACACGCTGGGCATGGTGTTCGTCGACAAGTCCATTCAGGAGCAGCTGCCCAAGCTCCGCACGCACCAGATGGTCGATCAGCACGCGCTGGACAAAGACGTGAAGGCAGCTACCGCCAATCCGCCTACCCAGGCTGGTCCGCCCCCCAAGGAGGCGGACAAGGACAAGAAGGCGAAGAAGTAACCGCCTAGGCCGCTACGACCCGCTGGGCGCCCTTGGGCACCAGCGGGCCGGTGGTCACCGTCAGGTAGGCCCCCGGCACGGCGGAGGCTATCAGCGGCTCGAGAACCCGGCGGCGCGCCAGGGTGTTGCCGGGGCAGCCCGAGAAACGCCCGGCCAGGTGCAGCGAAACCCCCGAATCATCGACGGAAACCAGGTAGAGCTCGCCACCGTCAGCCTGCACCAGGGGCGCCAGGATTTCGCGCACGACACGGACGATCTCGTCCTTTGGGGCCGGCATGGGGGAATTCCGACGCTATCACGGCTTGACCGTCTGGGAAGCTTCCTTTAAACAGCCGCATCGCTTGGGCTTTTTTCGGCTCTGGCGTCGGGCCGGTCGCATGCTACGGTGCGCGCCCTGTCTCGTAACGCGGAGCTTCGCTCCGTTTGTTTCTTGTCTCGTCTCTGAGGATTCATGGCTGTTCACATTCGCCTCTCGCGCTACGGCACCAACAAGGCCCCCTTCTATCGCATCGTCGTGACCGACCACCGCGCTCCGCGTGACGGGCGTCACATCGAGAACATCGGCACGTTCGATCCGAAGGGTCCCTTCACCGTCGACCGCGCGCGCCTCGACTACTGGACCGGCAAGGGCGCACAGCCGTCGCACACGCTTGCCAAGCTGTTGAAGAAGAACCCGGCGCAACCCGCGGCCTGAGCCGCAGCGCCTCTTCGTCATGGCTCTCAAACAACTCGTTCAGACTCTCGCGGAAGCGCTCGTGGATGATCCCAAGAGCGTCGACGTGGCCGAGATCGAGGGTGACAACAACATCATCCTCGAGCTGCGCGTCGCCAAGAACGACATCGGCAAAGTGATCGGTAAAGACGGTCGCACCGCCCAGTCGCTCCGCACCATCGTGTCCGCGGCATCGATCAAGATCGGTCGCCGCGCGCACCTCGACATCATCGATTGACCGAGCCCAAAGCGGGCGAGGTGTTGTCGATAGGCCGTGTGGCGCGCGCCCACGGCCTCAAGGGGGAGTTGCGCGTCGAGTTGTACTTCGACGGCAGTGACGCGCTCGAGCACGTGGACAGAGTGTGGCTTTCGGAAAGGGCGGACAGCCCCGCCGGCGCCGCCGCGTACGTGGTGGACTGGGCGCGCGCGGTGCCCAAGGCCTACCTGCTCAAGCTCGAGGGGATAGACGAGCGCAACGGCGCGGAGTCGCTGCGTGGGCGCAGCGTGTGGGTCGCGCGCGCCGAGCTGCCCGAAACCAACGCCCAAGAGTACTACCTGGTCGATTTGATCGGCGCCAAGGTCACGGGCCCCGAGGGAGTGATCGGCACCGTGGTCGAGATCGCCACGCACCCCAGCGTGGACTCGCTCGTGATTCGAACCACCGACGGCCGCACGTTGGAGCAGCCGCTGGTGCCGGATTGGATTTCGCGCGTTTCGGTGACGGAGAAGCTGGTCGAGCTGTCGACGCTCGAAGGCCTGATAGGCTGAGAGTGGCCATGCAAGTCGCGATCGTCACGCTATTCCCGGAGCTGTTCGCGCCGTTCTTCGCGACGAGCTTGATGGGGCGCGCGACGGAGGCGGGCGTCGTCAGCGTGCACTACGAGGACTTGCGTCGACATGGCCTGGGCAAGCACCTGAGCATCGACGACACGCCCTACGGCGGCGGCTCGGGCATGGTGATGCGGCCGGATTGCACGGTGGCGGCGATGGAGGCGGCCTGCGCCGCGCTCGGTGAGGGTGAGCCGGTGCACCGCATCTTGCTCACGCCGCAGGGCAAGCGCTTCACGCAGGTCGACGCTCGGCGGCTGGCGCAAAAGTCCCGGCTCTGCCTGACTTGTGGCCGCTACGAAGGTTTCGACGAGCGCGTGCGCTCGTTCGTGGACGAGGAGCTCAGCCTCGGAGATTTCGTCGTCACCGGCGGCGAGATCCCGGCGATGTGCATGCTCGAGGCCGTGATTCGCCTTTTGCCGGGGGTGCTGGGCAACGACGAGTCTGCGCGCGAAGAGTCGTTCAGCGAGGAGCTCCAAGGCTTGCTCGAGTATCCGCACTACACGCGGCCGCTCGAGTTCCGAGGCATGTCCGTGCCGGAAATCTTGCGCAGCGGTGACCACGCCAAGATCAAGCGCTACCGCGAGGAGCAGGCGCGTGCACGCAGCGCCGAGCGCCGACCGGAGCTCGTGGCCGAGGTCGAGTCGCGCACGGCGCGCGAGGCGCGAAGAGAACGAACATGAGACGAGTTTCGGCGATCTTGATTCACCATCCGATCTTGGATCGAGAGCGCGCGGTCGTGACGGGCGCGATCACCAACCTGGACTTGCACGACATCAGCCGCAGCGCGCACACCTACGGGCTCGCCGCCTTTTACGTGGCGCACCCGATCGCCGCTCAGCGCGAGCTGGCGACGCGCGTGCGCGAGCACTGGCTGACCGGCTCGGGCGCGCGGCGTATTCCGGATCGCGTGCCGCCCATGCGCGACCTGCGCGTGGTAACTTCGCTGGACGAGGCGCTCGAGAGCTCCGGGCCGGGCACGCAGCTGTGGGTGACGAGCGCGCAAGCTACGGGCAGCACGCTCAGCCACGATGCGGCGCGCGAAGCCCTGCGTGGCGAGGGGCCGCCGGTGCTGCTCGCTTTCGGGACGGGTTGGGGCTTGGCGGACGAGGTCATGCGCCGTGCCGACGCCTTGCTCGATCCGATCCGCTCGCCGCGCGCAGACGGCTTCAATCACCTGAGCGTACGCGCCGCAGCCGCGATCATTTTCGATCGCGTGCTGGGCCAGCGCTGAGCGCCAGCAGCTCCGGCGAGCGCTTGCGGCCGTGCCACTCGTAGAGCGGCGGCTCGACGACGAGGCCGCCCGGCCGCGCCACCCGTAGCTCGAGCAGCGCCAAACGCGCTGGCTCATCGGACCTGGCGTGGACCAACCGCAGGCGCTTGGGTACCAGCTGCTGGCGGGCCGCGCAGGCCAAGAGCTCCGGCAGCTGCGGGGCTGGGTAGCAAAAGAGCGCGCGACCGGTCTTGCGAGCGAGGCAGGTGGCCGCCGCCGCCAGAAACGGCTCCACCTCGCCGTTGCGCGAGCCGGCTTTGGCCGCCGACTGTGCCGGGCGGTGGCTGTGCGCCGGGTAATACGGTGGGTTACACAACACGAGCGGCACGCCCGACTCGCGTAGGCGCTCGCGCGTGATGTCGAGCTTCAGCGCCTGACCCGCGAAGCCGCCACGCTCCAGGTTTTCTTGCGCCAAAAGGGCTAGCTGCGCGTCCGTTTCGACCAGCAGCGCGCGCTTCGCGAGGCCTTGGTGCAGAGCCAATATCCCGAGCGCTCCAACACCCGCACCCAGGTCGAGCAGTCGCTCCACCCGGCGTTGTCCAGCGAACGCCACCAGCAGTAGGGAGTCCACGTTGACGCGGTAACCGGTCTTGGGCTGCCGGAGCCTCAGCGACCCGCCGAGCAGCGTGTCGGTCGTGGTGGAAAGACTGGCCACGAGGCACTTTCGCCCGGGCGCGCCGGGCTGCCAAGTGTCGACGAGAAAGCCTTGCGGGAGCCCGGAGTCCGTGACAATCACGCCGCGATGAGTGAGGTCACGGCGCCCCGGCGCGAAAGCGCTTTGCTCCGCCGCATGGCGCACTGGGGAGCGATGAGGGGGCCGCGCGCGTTCGTGCGTTACAGCCCGGCGGCCATCGGCGCTGCATTCTTGGCGGCGCCCGACGTACGCCGCCAAGTGGTGGGTAACCTGCGCCGCATTCACGGCCTGCGTCCGGCGTGGCGAGAGCAGCTCGACGCTCTGGAAACGCTCTCCAACTACGCTTCGTGTTTCGCGGAAGCCATCGCGTCGGGTCGCAGCGACGTGCAGCTGCGCCTGCACCACCGCCACCCAGAGCGCATGCACGACTCGCTGCGCGCCGGCGGCGTGGTGGCGGTGACCGCGCACGTGGGGCCCTGGGAGCTGACCGGGCAGATGCTCCGGACCAAGGTCGAAGCAGACGCCGTGGTGGTGATGGAGCGCGAGGCCAACGCGGAGGCGCTGGCGTTTCAGGATCGCATCCGCGACGAACGCGGCATGCGGGTGTTTCACATCGGCGACCACCCGACCGACGCGATCCCGCTCATCGCCCACTTGAGAGAAGGCGGGCTCGCCGCCATGCAGCTGGACCGCATTCCGCCCAGCGGCCGCGCGCTCGAGGTGTCGTTGTTCGGCCAGCCCTTCCAGGTGCCGGAGGGGCCGTTCCGGCTCGCCAGCATCGGGGAGGCGGCGCTGGTACCGGTGTTCACCCGTCGGCTCGGCTTCTTCGACTATGAGCTGGAGGTGTCGGAGCCGATTCGGCTGAGCCGTCGCCCCAAGCCCGAAGAGCTGCTGGCCGCGGCGCAGACGGCTGCCCACGCCATGCAGGACTTCGTGGCGCGTTCGCCCACGCAGTGGTTCCACTTTCCACGGAGCGAGCGCCGGAGCTGACGTCGCAGCCTGGCCCAGGGGCCCGGGATACGCTATAGCGCGCGGCTCACATGATTCTCCGCGTCGGCCAGAGCCCATCGGCCCTTTCGATAGCCAAATACGGCAAGCACCTAGACTTGATGGAGGTGCGCCTGGACAACGGCGCTCCCCGCAAGCGCACCCTCGAGGCGATGAAGAGCGAGTCGCCCGCCCAGATGGCCTTCGCGGTTCTGGTACCGAAGCAGGTGTCGGCGCTCGAAAGCGACGCGACCGAGGCGGACGTGACGCCGACGCTCGACACCGCGCGCGGGCTCTCGGCACGTTTCATCGTCGTGCGCACGCCGCCGACAGCGCGCCCTGGAGCGCGCACGCGGGCGCGCCTCACGCGCTTGGTGGAGCTGCTCAAGGCGGCGGAGATCGATGTGGTGTGGGAGCCGAGCGGGCTCCTGGCCGAGGCTGAAGCAGAAGCAGTGGCGGCGGAGCTGGGGGTCACGCTGGCGCGTGATCCGGCGCGCGACGATCTGCCGGAAGGCGAGGTGGCGTACGGCCGTATCTCGTCGCTCGGAACCGGCGGGCGCGTGCGCGGGTCGGCCATCGAGCGCGCCGCCGATCGTCTGTCCGCGTTCGAAGAGGCGTACGTCGTGATCGAAGGCGACAACGCCCTGCAGGCCGCCAAAGATCTGCGCAGCTTGCTGGGCGCCGACGCGCCGGGCGGCGCCGCCACGCTCGACGACGAAGAAGACGAAGACTTCGAGGACGAAGACGAGGACGACTTCGAGGACGAGGACGAAGACGAATGAGCCGGCGTCTGCGCGCGCTCGCGCGGTCGAGCGATCCGGTTTGCGAGGCCGTGGCCGCCGAAGAGATCGCGCGTGGCACCACGGCACTCGACGCCGTCCTGGCCGGCTACTTCGCGGCCGCTGGCGCGTACCCGGGCGTGCTGCTCGGGCCGGTCACGCTGCTGCTCGGTGGCACCGGCACGGGTGATCGCGCGTTCGACGGGCGCGTGCGCCAGCCGGGCAAGAGCGCCAAGCGACCGCGCGGCACGCTGCCCGGGGAGGAGCCGCCGAAGGCGGCGCGCGTGGGCGTGCCGAGCTCCGTCCCGGCCTTGGCCGTCGCCGCCAGCTACGGCGCCACTGCGTCGTTGTCGCGACTCGTGCAGCCGGGCGTCGCCCTGGCGCTCGAGCGCGGCGCCGAGCGGCGGGCGGCAGTGCTCAACCGCGTGGGCGAAGTGGGCGCGCTGGCGTTCTCGGAGCCGGAGCTATCGCGGGCCCTGGTGCGTGCGTTCGGTGCGCCCAACGGCGGCCTGGTCACGCCCGGCGACTTTGCCAAGCCGAGCGACCTCGACGTGGCGGCGCTACGCAGCCAGCTCGACGGCGGACAAGCACTGACGGCGCCGTGGGCGAGCGACGATGCCGCGGCTTTCGCCCGTGGCGCGACCGTGAGCGCGGTCGACGTCAACGGCATGTTCGTCGCAGCGGCGTTCGACTGCCAACCCGAAGCGCTTTACGTGGAGGAGCTGGAGCTTTCGGCGCCGATGCTTGCTCAGCCCACGCTGCGTGGCGTGCCGCGCGTGGCTCCGGGCACGGCGCTGCCCGCGCCGGCACCGATCTGGATCACCTACGATGCCGCCGGCTCGGCGCACACGCTTTGGACCGCGCCGAACGCGCGCAACATCGCAGAAGCAGAAACGCGCCGCCTCGGCATTCGCCGAAACGGCGCGGCACGCACGGTCGAAGCCGTAGAAGCTTAGGAGCGCGGCGACTGCGACAGAGACGAAGCGGCTCGCCGAGACGAGCCGCGCGATTCACGCCAGCTTGATGCCGTGCTTCTTGGCGTAGGCGAGCAGGCCAACCTTGTCGATCGAGCGCAAGTCGCCGGTCGTCAGGTTGAGCGAGATGTGGCGGTTGAGCTCGGGAACCCACAGACGACGGCGCTGCACGTTCACGTTCTGCCAGCGCTTGGTCTTGATGTTCGAGTGAGAAACGTTTTGCGCTGCCATGCGGCGCTTGCCGGTGATTTCGCTGCGGGCCATGGGAAGGCCGCGGAACGTAGTAGATGGCCGGCCCAAGTCAAGGACTGGATCGCCGGCGCATGCTGATCAGGCATTCAGCCGCGCGCGGCTCGCGCGACCGGCTGGGGCTTCAAAAGCGCCAACTCTTGCACGAGAGCGCGACAAAAACTGCGCGTCACTCTGAATTCGTTCGTCTTTTTGGCGAGGGTGATCTCGTCCATGTACAGGCGACGGTTCAGCTCGACTTGGATGGCATGGATGCCGGCTGCGGGGCGCCCGTAGCGGACGGTGGTGTGGCCGCCGCGGTAGGGGTCGTCGTGGGCCAGGCCGAGGTGGAAGCGGGCGGAGACCCGCTCGGTCGCTTCGATCACGGCTTCGGCGGCGGTGCTGCGCTGGCGGGTGCCGGGCACCACGTCGGCGCGCTCGCGACCGGGGTCGTCGTGGCCATCGCGGCCCCGGCTGGGCATGGAGTGGCCCGAGAGCAGGATGACGAAGCCATGCTGCGCGAGGCGGTCCCGCACCAGCTCGTCGAGTCGGTCATGGTACGGCCGGTAGTAGGCCTGCAGGCGTCGCTCCAGCTCGGCTTTGGGGAGGGGGCGGGCGATCGCGGCGCGGTTGTCCGTCGTGGAGCGCCAGATCAAGCCGTGCGGGCTAGGCCGACCCGAAGCGCCCTGCACTGTCTCGCGATCGACGTCGTGCTCCGAGCGGTTGAGGTCGCACACGTAGCGGCTCATGCGCGCGGCGATCAGGGTCGCGCCGGTGTCGGGCGCGTCCGCGTACAGCTCGTCGACGTAGAGATCTGCGTCGCGCCCTACGGCCTGCGCGGGCGCGACCAGCGTCGACAGCACCTCGGCGTCCAGCTCGAGCCCCGCGTGTGGCACCTCGACGATGACGGGCACCTCGGGGGCGCGTGGCTCGGTCAGGACGAAAGACACTCTATGACCACTTTACTTGCAGGCGCTGGCCGTTCAAGCAGTTCGGCATGATTGCAGCGCGGGATTCGCAGCGCGGCGCGCTGCTCAGGCTGGGCCAAACTGGCTCAGGCGCGCGGATGAGCCTTTCGGTAGGCCTGCCGCACGCGATCCTGCGAAACGTGGGTATAGATTTCGGTGGTGGTCACGTTGGCGTGGCCCAGCAGCGTTTGAACGCTGCGCAGATCCGCGCCGCCGGACAGCAAATGGGTGGCGAACGAGTGCCGCAGCTGGTGCGGGTGGACATGCCCGCGGATGCCGGCGGCGCGTGCTGTCTTGCCGACGATCTTCCAGAAAGCCTGGCGCGTGAGCTTGCCGCCGCGCGGCGAAGGAAACAAAAGTTGGGACACCTTGACGCTGCTCGCGCCCAAGCGAGCTGCCACGGCGGCTGCCTCGGCTTCGCGCGCCTCGAGGTAGGCGGCCAGGTGGTCGAGTGCCACTTCGCCGAGCGGCACCAGGCGCCGCTTCTTGCCCTTGCCGAGAGCGGAGACGATGCCGCGCGCGCGATCCACGTCGCCGATCGTGAGCGATATTAGCTCGCTCACGCGCAGCCCTGCGGCGTACATCATGCTGAGCATGGCGCGGTCACGCAGACCGCGCAGCGTACTGGGCGCTGGCGCGTCGATCAGCGTGAGCATCTCGGATTCACCCAGCGCGCGCGGCAGCTTGCGACCGAAGCGCGGCCGGGCCGCCAGCTCGGTCGGGTCGGCGCGCAGCACGCCTTCGCGCATCAGGAATTTACAAAGGCCGCGCGCGGACGAGAGGTGCCGCGCCGTGCTGCGCGGACCCAAACCAGCGCGAGACATCTCGCGGATCCAGCCCGAGACGACACCGAGATCGACGTGCTCGATTTCGCTCACGCCCGCGCTCTCTGCGTGGGCAATCAGCTTGCCCAGGTCGCGCCCATAGGCCAGCACCGTGTTTTGCGACAGCGCACGCTCGACTCGCAGGTGCTGCAGGTAAAAGTCGAGGGCGGCGTCCAAACGCAATGTGCTCTCAATTTACGCCGGTTTGCGCCGCCGGGCCAACTTGGGTGGCTGGGCCGTGAGCCGCCGGGCCTCAGCCGTCGGCGGCGGCGACGAGACTGCGCAGGAGCGGCTCCGGGTCGTCGGCGCGCATGAGCGCCTCGCCGACCAGGGCAGCATCGGCGCCGCTGGCACGGATTCGCTGCACGTCTTCGGGCTTGGACAGGCCGGAGAAGTGCATCTTCGTCACTGCCGCCGGGATGGCGGCCAGGATGCGGGCGGCGCGGGCAGCGTCCATCTCGAGCGTGTCGAGATCGCGGGCGTTGACGCCGATCAGCTCGGCGCCGGCGTCGAGCGCGATCGGCACTTCTTCTTCGGTCGCGACTTCGACGAAGGGTACGAGCTCGCGGCTGCGGGCGGCGGCGACCAGCTCGCTGGTGCGCGCGGGCGTGAGGCAGCGCACGATGAGCAGCACTGCGTCGGCACCGAACGCGCGCGCTGCGTCGAGCTGCACTTCGTCGATCACGAACTCCTTGCACAAGAGCGGGACGGTCGTGACGGCGCGGGCCTGCTGCAAGTGCGTGTATTCGCCGTCGAAGAAGTGTGAGTCGCACAGGATGCTGAGCATCGACGCGCCCGCGCGCTCATACGCTGCGCAGCGCTCGGCGACGCTCAGCTTCGTGGATAGCTTGCCAGCCGACGGCGAACGGCGTTTGTTCTCGGTGATCAGGCTCAGGCGCCCGCCGTTCTGTGCGCGCGACAGCTGCACGGGGCGGAGCGCGGGCGGAGCAGGCAAAGGGCGCGCTCGGAGCGACGCGAGCTCGCGCTGTTTGTGCGCCACGATATCGGACAGGACTCCCATGGCCGTTTACGCGTGTTGCGGGCGGCGCTTGCCAGCGGCGTCGCTCCAGGAGCGCAGCGTGCTTAGCGCTTTGCCACTAGCCAAGACCTCGCGCGCTTGTGCGCCGGCTTCCCGCTCGCTCATGCCGTCGAACACGACCAGCGCTGCGGCGGCGTTGAGCGCGACTGCGTCGGCGGCTGGATGTTTTTCTCCGCTCAAGATCGCCGTGAGCGCGCGGGCGTTTTCGGCAGGCTCGCCGCCCGCGATGGCGCCGGGCGGGCTCAGCTCGAAGCCGAAGCTCTCCGGCGAAATGACGTGCTCGCGTAGCTGGCCGTCGCTCACGACGGTGACGCGCGTCTCGGCGAACGGGCTCACCTCGTCCAGGCCATCGCTGCTGCGCACGACCCAGGCGCGCGTCACCCCGAGCAACACCAGCGCCTGCGCCAGCAGTTGGCGCGAAGCGTCGTCGGGCGCGCCCAGCAGCTGGTGGGTGACACCAGCCGGGTTCGAAAGCGGACCCAGCAAGTTGAACAAGGTGCGGATGCCGAGCTCGCGCCGCGTGGGCATGGCGTGGCGCATGGCCGGGTGGTGGGCGAGCGCGAACAGGAAAGCAATGCCGGCTTCCGACAACACTTCGCCCTGCCGTGCGGGCGGCACGTCGAGCGCGATGCCGAGGCTCTCGAGCACGTCCGCGCTGCCGGAGCGGCTGGTGGCGGCGCGGTTGCCGTGTTTGGCGACCCGTACGCCCGCGGCCGCGGCGACGAGCGCCGCGCCTGTCGACAGGTTGAGGCTGCCCGAGCCGTCTCCTCCAGTGCCGCACGTGTCCAGCAATTTGGGAAAGTCGTGCGCGACCGGGACCATCGCGGCGCGCATGGCCGAGGCAGCGCCGGCCACGACCTCGGGCGTCTCGCCGCGTTGTCGCAGCGCCACCAAGAAGCCGGCGATCTGCGACGGCGTCCAGCTCCCCGCGAAGATGGCGTCGAACACGGCGCGCGTCGTTGCCTGGGAGAGGCCACGCGAGCTCATGAGCTCGGCGTACACGTCGCTGAACTTCGGGGGAGGCAGGGAAGCGTCGGTCATAACGAGGTGAGCCAGTTTTGCACGAGCCGGGGGCCGTGCTCAGTCAGGATTGATTCCGGGTGAAATTGCACGCCTTCTAAGGGCAGGTCACGATGTCTGAGGCCCATGATGGCGCCGTCGGGCGCCTCGGCGCAGATCTCGAGCGTGCTGGGCAGCTGTTCGCGTGCCACCAGCAACGAGTGGTAGCGCGTCGCCGGGAAGGGGCTCGGCAGGTGCCGAAAAACGCCGCGGCCGTCGTGGCTGACGAGCGACGTCTTGCCGTGCACGGGGCGCGGAGCGCGCTCGACGCGCGCGCCGAACGTCTGGGCGAGCGCTTGGTGACCGAGACACACGCCGAGCACCGGCACGATTCCCGCTGAAGCGGCGATGAGCTCGAGGCTGCGCCCGGCTTGCTCGGGTGTTCCGGGCCCCGGCGAGATGAGCACGCCATCGAACTCTCCGCTTCGCGCTGCGTCGGGCGAAGTCGCGTCACACGGCTGCACCGTGCAGGTCGCACCCAGCGCCGTCAGGCACTGCACCAGATTGAACGTGAAGGAGTCGTAGTTATCGACCACCAGCACGTGGGGTGAGCGCTCGGCCACAGTCATCGAGCCGCGCAGCCTGCCACAGGGGATCACGTCGAACGAGCGGAGCGCCATCGAGCCGCCCGACCGGCCCGACCCGTCTCACGCTGGAAGCGGAATTTCAACCTTGCTCGGGCGGTTTGCTACCTGTACTGTCCCGGCCCGTCGCCCACCTGGCCAGCGCCTTTCGCGCACTGATCCCACATCCGGCGAGACACCTACATGTCCGAAGGCAACAAGCCCAAGATCGATTTAAAGGCCCGGCTCGGTAAGAAAACGGTCAGCGCTCCGGCTACAGGGCCGGGTGGCTCGATCCCGCCGCCTGCCGGTATTCCGAAGCCGAGCGGTGTCGGGGGAGCCATTCCCGCGCCGCCATTCCAGTCGCAGACCGCCACCCAGCGCCCCGCGGCGCCGGTGGTTGATGCGACCAACCCCTACGGCGCGATGGCGCCTGCAGCCGCGTCGGCCGCCCCGGCGGCCATCCGCATCGAGCTGAGCGACGACGTCGTTCGAGCCCAGGCGGGTGGGCGCACCAAGGTGCTCGTGCTGGCCGTGGTCACGGCGCTCATCGGCATCGGCATCGGCTTTGCGCTCGGTGGCATCTCGGAGCGCAACAAGGGCACCGAGGCAGCCATGGAAGGCGCCAAGGACCTCACGAAAGACGTCGAGGCCGCCAACGTCAAGATCGCCGAGCTGGCGGACACCCTCAAGAGCGCCCGCGAGAAGCTCGGCAAGGCGCAGTTCCCGGACGACGAGGTTTCCAAGCTGGGCGCGCTCAATATTCCCTTCAGCGGGACGAACCTGAGCGGCAAGGGCATCGGTCGCTTCAAGGCGGACGTGGTCACCATGCTCATCGAGTTCGCCTCGGCCGCCGCCGAGGCGAACGACAACAAGGGCGATCTGCAGCGCGTGCTCAGCGGCAACAAGAAGGGCGTGCAAGACTTCTTGGATTCGCAGACCAAGCCGCAGGTGCGCTGGTCGGTGATCGTCGGCGGCTCGCCGCTCGGCCCGATCGCCGCCATGCAGCCCATCCCCGCGCCCTTCGCGCTTACGACCGACGCCAAGGATTACAAATGGCCCGACCAGTTCGAGGTCGCCGCCGGCCAAGGCAAGAAGCAGGTCGTCAAGCGCTACACCAAGGGTGATGCGGCGACGGACGATCCGCTCTTCATCCCCGTCGATCCGTCGACGCAACCGCTGGTTTGCCCGTCGGACGTGCTGGTCAAGCTGCGTAGCAAGCTCAGCGATCTCGAAGAGACGCTGCGTGGCAACCCCACGCCGGGCGAAGAGAAGACGGGGCTGCTCGAAACCGGCCAAGCCCTGGCCAAGAAGCTGAAGCAGATCGGCGCCGCCGCGCCGTAAGGTGTGCGTTGCCGAAGTGATCGCGAACGGGCTGCCTTAGGGCGGCCCGTTTGCGTTGGGCTCCCGGCTAACTAGCGACCGGAATCCGCGACGACGATCTGGGCAAGATCGACTCTGGCGGTGCGGCGCGGCGCGTGATTTCCACCTTGAGCACGCGGCGCTCGTCAGCTTCTTTTACCTCGAAGTCGAGGTCGAAGGCTTTGAGGCGCGCGCCCACCTCGGGCACGGTGCCGAGCTCGGCCACGACGAAGCCTGCCAGCGTATGGTAGTCACCATCGGTGGGCAGGTCGGCGCCCAGGTAGCGGCTCAAGTCCGCGATCGAGACGCTGGCGTCGACCAGCAGCTTGCCGTCGCCCAGATCGGCGATCGGCGGCTCGTCGACGTCGTGCTCGTCGCGGATGTCTCCCACGATTTGCTCGAGTAAATTCTCGAGCGTGAGGATGCCGCTCGTGCCGCCGAACTCGTCGAGCACCACGGCCAGGTGGTGCTTCCCGGCCCGCATCTCGCGCAGCACCGTGTCGGCGGGCTGGCTCTCGGGCACGAAAACCACGGGTTGTCGCACCAGCGTGGGCAGGCTCACGTTGTCGAAACCGCCGCGCGCCAGGTGCGGCAGCAAGTCTTTGGCGTGCAGCACGCCGACCACGTTGTCGATGTTTTCGCGGTACACAGGGTAGCGCGAGTGCTCGCTCTCGGCGATCAGGCGCAGCACGTCGGTCATCTCGGTGTCGATCTCGATGGCGTGCACTTGCGTGCGCGGGACCATCAGCTGGCCGGCGGTGATGTCGCCAAAATCGAGCACGTTGCGGATCATTTCCGACTGCTCGTGACCTAGTGAGCCGCTCAGCTCACCTTCGGTGACGAGCATCTGCACCTCAGTTTCGACCAGGCCCGGCGCCGGTGTCGGACGGGTCTCGGCCTTGTGCTCGAACGCGCGCCCAATCCAAACGATGGGCGCTGCGATGGGCACGAACAGCAGCTCGATCGGGGCCACCAGCCGCAGCAGCAACGGTGCGGTCCACTCCGGATTGCGCGTCGAGAGCACGCGCCCGATCTCCGTGGGGATCCCGTAGACGACGAGCGAGCAGAGCGCGGCCACGACCGGCATCCAACCGTGCAGCTCGGGCAGGCTCCGGCCGATGAGCAGCGCGGTGAGCGAGATACCCAGCGCTCGGATCACGAGCCAGCGTGCCTCCATGGCATCGCCGTTCTGCTCGTAGCGCTCGAGGGCTTCTCGGGCGCCACCGGTCAGGGCTTCTCGTAGCGCTGAACGACGGGCGTCGGACAAAGCTCCGACGGACCAGCTGGCTGCGGCAAACGTGGCCGCGATGAGGGCCGGCAGGATCGCGACGAAAATGACGGGTGAAAATGCTGGTGGAGCCGAATCCAAGTCCCATGCCCGGTCTGGGGCCGAGCCTCCTCTCCGAGTTCTTAGCGGACGGCCAGCTGGGGACGCAACCCGGGCCGCTGCCGACCGATGGGACCAACATGGTCGATCCAGTGCGTGCCCCCGTTCGCGACCCACCCGTCACTACGCTGCCAGTCCGACCTGGCTCAGCAGGTTCAAGTATTGGAAAAGGATTAGAATTTAGACGGTGCCTGCGCGGCGGCTCGGAGCTGAATGGGGGCACGATCGCGAAGGAGTCGGCTGGTCGGTCGATTGAACGCGATGCAGAGCAAATACGTCGGCGTCGGGACGGGGCCGAGGACCCTCCCGAACCGCTTGCCCCGGAGCCAGAAGCCGGCGGGGGAGGTCGGGGCGAGCCGGCGGAGCTGCTCGCCTTGCTCAGCCCGCAGGGTGGGGAGGTGGCAGCGGGGGGGGCAGCGGGCCAGTCCCCTGCGCCGACCGTTACGATCGAGGTGGTGGGCGCCGCGGCGCTCGTGGAGCGCTGGGTGCGCCGCGTGGCGCTCGGCGGCGATAGTCGTCGTGGGGTCGCGCGGCTCGATATCGGCTCGGGACGCCTTGCGGGCGCCGAGCTCACCGTCGTGGCCGAGGCGAGCCACGTCTCGGTCGAGCTGAGCCTGCCGCCGGGGCAAGTGGAGGGCGGACTCGGCGCGCGCTTGCGCCGGCGCCTCGAGCAGCGCGGCTTCGAGACCGAAGTCGTGGTGCGTTAGCGGGGCGGCTCGCTGTTGAAGCCGCGTAGCACCTTGAGCTCGCCCTCGACGTTACCGATAGCCACCAGCTCACCCTCGGGCGAGAGCCACGCACCGGGGCCGCTCGTCTTCGGCAGCTCGCTGAAGTCGCTTTCGAGCAAGCGCTTGCCCTGACGAGCGCGGCCGACTGCTTCGGCGGTCGCGATGCGGCAGGCGGGCAAGACCGACGCCGCGGCCTCCGCGACACTCAACAGGCGAGGCGCTTGCTCGGCGGGCCAGGTACAGGCCTGCGCCAGCGTGAAGGGGCCGCTGGCGGTGCGGCGCAGAGCCGAGAGGTGTGCCGGAACGCCCAGCCGCTCCCCGAGGTCGCGCGCCAACGACCGCACGTAATAGCCCTTGGAGACCCACAGGCTCACGCTCAGGCGCGGCGGCTGGAGCTCCACGAGCGCTAGCTCCAGCACGCGGACGGCGCGCGGCGGTAGCTCGGGAGCGTTGCCCTCGCGCGCCAGCGCGTACGAGCGCTCGCCGTCGACTTTGATGGCGCTGACGGCGGGCGGCACCTGCCCGACACGGTCACGCTCGCCCGCGAGCGCCGCTTCGACGCGCGCGCGCGAAAGCTGCTCGCTGGTCCACGGCGCCTCTCGCGTGATGCGCCCCTCGGCGTCGAGCGTGTCCGTGGCGCACCCGAACGTGATCTCGGCGTCGTAACGTTTGGAGTCGGAGGTAAGGTAGCCGGAAAGCTTGCAGGCCTGGCCCACGAGGACCAGGAGCACGCCGGTCGCCATCGGATCGAGCGTGCCGGCGTGGCCGAGATCTTTGCGGCCGAACAAGCGGCGCGCCTGCGCGACCACGGTGTGGCTCGTCACGCCGCGCGGCTTGTCCACGACGGCCACGCCAGAAGACCCTCCAGGCAGAACCTTTGCCATTGTCGCGTGAGCTCAGAACCAGACGCTACTGCGCTTTTTTAGCCCGATTTCGAGCATGCTCTGGATCGTGCTGCGCACGCGTTCCGAAAGGCGACCGACCAACAAGTCGTCGTCCGCGGCTTCTGGACCGTAGTTGTCGAAGGCGATCGGCTCACCGAACTTGATGCGCCACTTGGTGGGGGCCGGCAGCAGCCCCAGCGCGCCGAGCGCCGGGAACGTGGGCGTGACGGGCAGGTAAGGGATCTGCAGCAGATCGGCCAGGGCGTCGAAGCGGTAAAGCAGAGGGCTGGCTTCTTCTCCGCCGATGATGGCGCAGGGAATGAGCGGGGCGCGCGTGCGCAAACAAAGCCGGATGTACCCCCCGCGGCCAAAGCGCTGCAGGCGGTAGCGGTCGCGGAACAGCTTGCGGATGCCCTGCACGCCTTCGGGAAAGACCGCGATCAGGTTGTCGCGCAAGAGCAGGCGCTCGGCATTCTCTTGGCAGGCGCGCACGGCCCCAGCGCGATTCATGAACACGCCGGCGAACGGCAGGTAGAACAAGAAGTCTTCTGCTAGCCAGCGCAAGTCGCGGCTCGCCGGATGATCGGTGCGCAGCGCTGTGCGCAACATCAAACCGTCGATCGGGATCGAACCGGAGTGATTGCCGACCACGACAGCGCGTCCTTCGCGCGGTACGTTGTCGATGCCCTCGGTTTGGATGCGGAAGTAACGGCGGTAGATGAAGTCGAGCACCGGACGCAGCCGCGCGTCGAAGCTGCGGTCGAGACCGAACTCGTCCACCTCTTCTGCGCGACTGCGCAGGCCTTTGCGGCCCCACTTTTTCACGTAGTAGTTGCTGTCGGCGAGCTCGGCTGCGCTCTCGAGCGCGATCGCGTCCGCCGAGCCCGACGCTCGGTCGCCCTCGAGCTCGAGGGCGTTGTCGGCGGGAGCGTTGCTCGCGCCGGCCTCGCCCCGGCTCGCGCCTTGGATCAAGCCGTCGAGGCGCGCCTCGAGCGCGCGGATTTGCGCCTCGACGTCGCCGCCCGGGGAGGCGCTGGGGCGAAAGCTCTCGAGTGCGTCTTCTTCGAAGCGCACGTTCGGCGCCACGACGCGAGAGCCGATGCCGAGCTCCGGCGCGTCCGCGCTGAGTTGATCCAGATCGTCGCCGTCTGCCGTGAGCTCGTAGCTCGTATCCAGCTCGACTTGCGGCAACACCTGGGCGTCGACGAGCGGCGCGCTGGCGGGCGCGGCGCTCGGGCGCTTGCCGCTGTCTGGTGCTTGCTGCTCGCCCTCGCTGCGCTTTTTTCGCTTCTTCGTCTTGCCTTTGCTGCCGCGGGGGCTGGGGGCTTCGCTGCGGGCTCGCAGCGCGCGTAGCTCGGTGACCGAGAGCGAGACTTCGGACTTGCCCTTGCCCTTGCGCTTCTTGTCGCCAGCGCGTTTGGCCGCCGAGGTCGGCTTGTTTTGCTTCTTGTCTTTGCGGGTCACGCCGGGTTCTCCGAAAGCAGCTTGGCCTCGCGCAGTTGCTCGGCGCCTCCGAAATCACTGAGCGCCTCGCGGCTCGAGAATACCGGAACGAAACCGAGCCGGCTGCTGGCCAGTGAGGTGTCGGCCACGCACGCGTACTGGAGGTAGTCGAGCAGCGCGGGCGGCGCTTCGCCCACCTTCGTGAACCACAGCGCGCCCAGGGTGGGACGGAGCAGGCGCCGAGGCAGCGGCAAGCGGTGCCGACCGAGCAGCCGCACCGCCATGCTCAACGGCAGCACGCCTTCGCTGGCGAGGTTGAAGACCCCGGGGGCGTCGCGGTCGACCGCGAGCTTGAGCGCCGCGACTGCGTCGGCCTCGTGCAAGAACTGCCACAGTGGATCGAAGCCGAGCACGCTGGGCACTCGCGGCAGGCGCAGGTAGCGCGTCACGAAGTTGTCGATCGTGGGCCCGATGATGGGCGCCGTGCGCAGCACCGTGACGACGCGACCCTGCCCGGGCTGACGAAAACGCAGCAGCTGTTCTTCGACCGCGAGCTTGTCTTGAAAATAGGGGTCACTCGCATTGGCGCGCAGCGCGTGCTTCTCCGACAAGAACGCCGGGTTCGTGGCCCGTGCGCCGTAGAGCCAGGTAAAGCTTCTGACGATGAGCTTGTGCGTGCGCGCGCGGCGGCAGGCGTTGAGCACCTGCATGGTGCCGACGCCCTCCAGCTCGTGGCCGTAGGTCGTCTCGCGGGTCGGTGACTCGAGCAGCGCCAGGTGGACGACGGTGTCGACGGCCTCGGCCACGAAGACCTCTGCTAGCCGCTCCTCGGCTGCAGGATGTACCAAGTCGAGCTCGTAAAAACGCGACTTTGCTCCCACCGTGGGTGGCGATGTCGTGTCGAGGCACACGATCTTGGAGACGCGCGGATCATCCTCGAGCAAGCCGATCAGATTGAATCCCAAAAAGCTCGAGGCGCCGGTGATGGCCACCACGCGACGTTTTGCGGAAACCTTGAGGACGTCTCCGCTGGCTTTACGGATAGCTTGTGGCGGGTATGTGCCTGTGCGCGATTCGCTCACTTCCCAAACCGTAATCCATAGCGCTGCCCAAATGATCTTGATTTTTGTGAGGAAGGCGCCGGCTTCCGCGCTACGCTGAGCCGTGTATGCAAGGAAATCCGCGGCCAGTGCGCACGATGCTCGGACCGTACGAGCTCGGTGAACGCCTGGGCCTCGGCGGCATGGCCGAGGTCTTCGTGGCATATCGCGCGGGGCCTCACGGCTTCGCCAAGAAGGTCGCGCTCAAGCGTATCTTACCGGAGCTGGCCCAGGACCCGCGCTTCGTGGCCATGTTCTGCGACGAGGCGCGCATCTCGGCGCCGCTCTGCCACCCGAACATCGTTCAGGTCATCGATTTCGGCGAGAGCCAGGGCGAGCTGTTCATGGCCATGGAGTACGTGGAGGGCGTGTCGCTCGCCAAGCTCCTGCGCTACGTGGCCGGCCGTCGCGAGCGATTTCCGCTCGCTGCAGCGCTCTTCATCGCGCACGAGGTGCTGAGCGGCCTCAGCTTTGCGCACGAAGCCTGCGACGAAAACGGCAACCCGCTGTCCATCGTGCACCGCGACGTGTCACCGGGCAACGTGCTGATCGGTCGCGCCGGCGACGTGAAGCTGGCCGACTTCGGCATCGTGCGCAGCGCCTACGTCGACCGTCGCACTTACCCTGGAGAGCTCAAGGGCAAGGTCGGCTACATGTCACCCGAGCAGGTGATGGGGATCGAGGTCGACCCACGCAGCGATCTGTTCACGGTCGGCATCATCTTGTCGGAGATGCTCATCGCGCGGCCGCTTTTCTCCGGCCAAAACGAGTTCGACATCCTGACCAAGATCTACGAAGCCGATTTATCGGCGCTCGACAAGTACGGGGCGGACTTGTCGCCCGCGGTGCGCGACATGATGCGCCAGGCGCTCGCCAAGGCGCCCGCGGATCGCTTCGAAAACGCCCGTGAATTTGCGGCCGCGCTGCGTCGCCTCGCGCAGGCTCACCAAATTGCGCTGGACGATTCCGAGCTGGTGCCCTGGCTCTCCGCGCTGGGCGTCTTGCCCTCGCGCAGCGGCACGCACGAAGTAACGCGCTTGCAGGCGCCGATCGAGACGCCGCCGCCACGCGCGCCCACGCCGCGTCCGGTGCTGCGCCCCACGACGGCTGCGCCCCCGCCGAGCCAGGCCACCGTTCCCGCGTCGGGCCGCGCCAGCCTGCCCGCGTCCAGCCGCAACAGTATTCCCGCGGCGCCGATGCCCGGCATGCCGTTTCGGCGCGCGTTGGTACGGCCAGAGCTGCCGGCGCTGGCATTCGCGGTCGCGCTCAACGGCGAAACGGGTGAGCTGCACGTCGAAGGCACCCACGGCGAGCTGCGCTTGGCGTTCGAAGACGGCAAGCTGGTGGCCCCGCACGGCAACGCAGCCGAGATGCAGCTGCGTGGCTTGTTCGCCTTTGGTGACGGCACGCTCACGTTCACGGCGGCACGCAGCAATCACCCCGTGCACATGCAGCGTATTTCGATCTTGCCCGTCGTGTGTCGCATCGTGCGCGAGCGCTTCACGGTCAACGAAATCGCCGCCTGGCTCGCGCCGATCCGGCGCTTGCCGCTGAACCGGGGCTCGTCACTTCGCCGCGACCCCGCCGAGTTCGGCCTCAGCCTCGGCGAACGCCGTGCCATCGAGCAAGCCCCGCACAAGCGGTCGCTCGACGAGCTCGGCGGCTCGCTGGCTGCCGCCGGCATGGCCGAGCCGGCCGAAGTGATGCGGGGGGTGTTCCTCGGCTTGAGTCTCGGGCTGCTCAACGCGCCGGGCTGGGCGTGGACGCAGGGCGGGTAGGGCCGAGGGATTGTGTAAGATCAGCGGACGGAAGGCGATCTGTTCGACGACGACGGCGGATCTTGCAGGAGCGTCTTCACTGTGTTGGGTGGGCTCGAAGCGGGGCTTGGATCGTCGAGCAGCTCGAGCAGGCTTTTCAACTCAACGGGCTTGAACAGCGTTCGGCAGCCAGAGTGGCGCAGGTAGGTGGCCTCTTCTTTGCCCAGGGCGCCGCCGGTGACGAAGACGAAGCGGCGCGCGACTTCTGGCCTTTGGCGGGCGACGCGCGAGTGCAGCAAGTTGCCGTTGGCCCCGGGTAAGAACACGTCGCACAGCACCAGGTCGGGCGAGTAGGCGGCGTCGAGCAGCAGCGCCTGCGCCTCGGACGCGGCCGCGCACGTTCTCACGTCGTGTGGCTTGAGTGAGCGGCGGATGGTCCGCGAAAATATCGGGTCGTCGTCGACGACCAGCACTTGCTTGCGCCGCGCAGGCGTGAGCGCGGTCTTGGCCGGCGCCGTTGGTAAGGGCAGGGCGAGCAGCCCGCTGTCTTCGCGCGCGCGCGGCAGGAGCACACGGAACGAGGCTCCACCGCCCGTACGCTCGTGAACCTCGATGTGTCCGCCGTGCGCGCTGACCACGTCGGCGCAAATCTTGAGGCCGAGGCCCGTGCCAGCGCCGCGCTCTTTGGTCGTGTAAAACGGTTTGAAGATGTGCGGAATGGCACCGGCAGGCACGCCAGGCCCATTGTCTTCCACGACCAGCGCCACGTGATCGCCGGCCTCGAGCACGCGCACCGTCACGGTGGGTTGCGCGGCGTGTTGGCAAGCGTCCATCGCGTTCAGCGTCAAGTTCAAGACCACCTGCGCCAGGTTGTCGCGGCGCGCGATGGTGAAGCAACCCGGATCGAAGCTGGTGCTGAGCGTGATACCTCGGCGCTCCACGTGCGGCTTGGCAACCGTGAGCGACTCTTCGACGACCTCTCCGAGCTCGACATGCTCCGGAGCGATCTCGCGCCGGCTGACCATGCTCAGCTGCTCGACCGTGTCGCGCACGCGTGCGACCGCCGTGCCGATGTCGGTCGAAAGCTCGGACAGCTCGGCGACCGCTTCGCCCATGGCGGTGTCGGCGCCGCCGTCCAAAATATCGAGCTGTTCGACCAGGCGCTTGAGCTCTTCTTGCTGCAAAATCAGCGCGCCGGCGGGGCCACGCAGCTCGTGAGCCACCGTGGCGGTGAGCAAGCCGAGGCTCACCATGTGCGCGGTCTCTTCTTGTTGCTCGCTGGAGACTTTGGCCTCGGCGCGGCGGTCTCGCTGGGCGCGCAGCGCCGCCAGGTTGGCCACGCTGCTGACGAACAAGATCGTTTCGGCGTCCACGTCGGCCGGGTTGGGGAAGAGCAGCACCAGCGCGCCAATCGGCGTACGCAAGTCGAGCACCGGCACCGCGAGCAGGCAGGGCGTGCCCAGCAGTAAGAACTCGCCGGCGTCGTCGATGCCGTCGCGATCGACCCGCAGGTCCGGCGTCCTGATTGGCTTGCGAATGGCCAGGCAGCGCTCGGCCACCGTACCTGCGCCACGCAGCAATGCCGAAAGGGGACGGCTGGTGCCGTCGAGGCCGCGATCGGCGATGAGCTCCAAGCGGTCATCCTTGGCGAACGCGATCGCGCTCTTGGCCCCCGTGCTGGAAAGCAAGGAGTCCAAACAATCCCCGAAGTAGCCACCTACCGACTCACCCGCCAACCGGTGCGAAAGATCGTGGAGGACGTCGAGACGAGTGAGCCGTAGACCCTGAACCATGTAGCCTTCGCGGTGCGCTCACGGCGCACCAGGGACAGCCTCCTCAACATAACGCGCCCCTCCGGCTCGTGTCCAATCGGAGGCTGCCTCGCGCGCGAGAGCTCAGGTCAGATGTAGGCGCAGGACTGGATAGGGGCGGAAATCGGAAACGGGCGTGAAGCCTGCCGCGAGGAACAGTGCTTCGGGTCCCATCTGAATCTCGTCGGGGCGGAGCCGCTCGCCTTGGGGCGTGGCGCGGGGGAAGGCTTCGAGCGCGGTGCCGCCGGCTCGGCGCGCCTCTTCGATGGCGCAGCTCAGCAGGGCGCGCGCGACTCCGCGGCCCCGCGCGTGCTCGGCCACGTAGTTGCAGGCGACTGCATAGACGGCTTCGCGCCGGGCCCCGCCTCCGGCGTCTGGCTCGAAGCAGGGCAGGCCCTTGTAGATTCGCTGGTCGTAAAGTCGCGCCAGGCGCACGGAACGGCTCACATTCAGCCAGCCGCAAATCGAGCCGGCCGTCGCGCCCGCCACGGGGCGTGCCACGACGCCACACAGCTCGTCGGCCGAGAGGCGCGCCACCAGCGCCCGCCGGTTCTCCTCGGGCTTGAGGTAGCAGCGCTCCAGCCAGGCGTTCTTGTCACCCTGGAAGTACCAGAAGCCGCAATAGCAGCCATTGCCCGAGCTCTCGAAGAGCGCGAGCAGCTCGTCGGCGTGCGCGCTGGAGGCACGCTCGCAGAGATAGGCGCCTTCACTCATGCCGACGGTGGGCGACGCACGCCACCCATGCGCCGCTCGACTTCGGCCGCGAGCGAGAACAGGCGCTCTTCGGCGAAAGCCGGCCCGAGCAGCTGCAAGCCCACCGGCAGCAGCGGCTGGTTGCCGGCCGCAGGCGTGGGAGCGCACGGCACGCTCAGACCAGCGATGCCCGCCAAGCTCGCCGGCAGCGTGAACACGTCGGCCAGGTACATTGCGAGCGGGTCGTTCACCTTCTCGCCGAAGCGGAAGGCTGGCACGGGGCTCGTCGGCACCGCGATCGCATCCACGGCTTCGAACGCTCGATCGAAGTCGCGCTTGATCAGCGTGCGCACGCGCTGCGCTTTCTTGTAGTAGGCGTCGTAGTAGCCAGCGCTCAGCACGTAAGTGCCCAGCAAGATGCGGCGCTTCACCTCGGCGCCGAAGCCGGCGTTGCGCGTCTTGCCGTACAGCGCGGTGAGGTCGCTCTTGGCGTTCTCGATACGCAGGCCGAAGCGCACGCCGTCGAAGCGCGCCAGGTTGCTCGAGGCCTCGGCCGTCGCAACGACGTAGTACGTGGCAATGCCGTACTTGGTGTGCGGCAGTGAAACCGGCTTCACGCTGCAGCCGGCCTTTTCGAGCTCGCCGATCGCGTTCTTCACGCTTGCGGCGATGGCGGGATCCAGGCCTTCTCCGAAGTATTCTTCCGGAATGCCGATGCGCAGTCCGCGCACATCGCGCGAGCAAGCGGCTTCGTACTCGCCCACGGGTTGCTCGGAGCTGGTCGAATCGTGCGGGTCGCGCCCCGAGATGACCTCGAGGATGCGCGCGGCGCTCTTCACGTCGCGCGCGAACGGGCCCACCTGGTCGAGGCTGGAAGCGAACGCCACCAGGCCGTAACGCGAAACGCGGCCGTAGCTCGGCTTCACGCCCACGATACCGGTGAGCGCGGCGGGTTGGCGGATCGAGCCGCCGGTGTCGCTGCCGAGCGAGCCCAGCGCGAGCCCGGCCGCCACTGCGACGGCGCTGCCGCTGCTGGAGCCGCCGGCGGTGCGCGCCTTGTCCCAAGGGTTACGCGAGGGACCGAAGGCGCTGTTCTCGCCGGACGAGCCCATCGCGAACTCGTCCATGTTCGCCTTGCCGACCAGAATCGCGTCGGCGGCGCGCAAGCGTGCCACGACCGTAGCGTCGTACGGCGCGCGGAAGCCGTGCTCCGGATCGGTGCCGCCGCTGTTGGTCTCGCCGACCTTCGTCAGGATCTTCGAGGCGCACGTCGTGGGGGCGTCGGTCGTGCACAGCGCGTCTTTGATGGCGATTGGAACGCCAGCCAGCTTGCCGAGCTTTTCACCGCGAGCGCGCTTGGCGTCGACCGCGTCTGCGGCGGCCAGCGCAGCCTCGCGCGCCACGTACAAAAAGGCGTTCAGGTCGCGCGTGGCCTCGATGCGATCCAGCGCGGCTTGGGTGACTTGGCGGGCCTTGAGCGAGCCGTCTTGCACGCGCTCGGCAAGGTCCGCGATGGTCAGGTCGAGTACGTCGCTCATCATTCGTCCACGAAAGCGGGAACGGCGAAGCCGTCCGAAGAAGATCGGGGCGCGTTCTTGAGCGCCAGGTCATGCGGCAAGCTCGGGATTGGCGTGTCGCTACGGAAGGGGGCGGCAACCACCGCAACGGTGGCGGTCGCCTCGACGTTGCTGGTGTCGAGCTCGGAGAGCTGGTTGACGTAGTCGAGGATGCCGCTGAGGTCGCTCTGCATGCGGTCGATCTCGGCTTCGGTCAGCTCGAGTCGCGCCAGCTTGGCGACGTGAAGCACGTTGTCGCGAGTAATGGCCATGGTGAAAATGCGCCCCAAGGACGGGCGCGGCGGAGCCTAGCTCATTTCGGAGGGGGATCAGCTATGCTGGCCGTCATGCAGCAACCGCCCGGCGGTTATGGGCCTCCCGGAGGCGGCTACCCCGGCGGCTACGGCTATCCGGGGCAGCAGCAACCGGCGGCGCCCAACAAGCCCATCACCGGGTCGGCCGAAACAATGGCGCTGCACGCGATGACCATCGATCCCAAGACGGGACTGCCCAAAGGCGAGAAACCGCCGGCCGGCCCTGCAGCAGTGTTGTCTTTGGTTTGCGGCATGCTGCTTTGTCTCGGTCCGTTCACCGGCCTCACGGCCATCGTCGCGGGGCTCGTCGCGCGCGGCCAGGCCCAGCGCAGGCCGCAAGCAGTCGGCGGTCGCGGCATGGCGCTCGCCGGTATCTTGTTGGGGGTCTTGAACCTGTGCGTATCCGCGGGCGCGCTCGTTTACTACTTGACGGTCGCCGAGTGACAGACGTTCAGTCCCGCGGTTTTTCCGCGGTCTCGTGTGCTTGGCGCGCAACTCGCGCGGCGCGTTGTCCGATGGACCCGCGTGGCACGACCTGTTCCCACTCGCCCACCGGACTCTGCCGACTCGACGCGCCACGTGGTGCTGGCTAGGCTGCCGCCACGGCCTCGCAGGCCGAGCCCGCACGCACCCAGAGCAGTGAGCGACTACCGCGAGTTCCAAGACGGGGAGGTGGTCCCCGGCACGCGCTACCAAGTGCTGCGCCTGATCGGCGCGGGCGGCATGGGCCGCGTGTATGAGGTCGAGCATGTCGAGCTCGGCAAGCGCTTCGTGCTCAAGGCGCTGCAACGCGAGCTGTCGCGCCGTAACGACTTGGTGGCGCGCCTGCGCAATGAATGGCGCGCGCTCGCCCGGCTCGAGCACCCCAACATCGTCAACGTGACGGACGCGGGCACGTCGGACACGGGTGTGCCCTTTTACGTAATGGAGCGGCTCGAGGGCGAGACGCTCGCGCAGGTGCTGCACCGCTACCGGCGCTTGCTCCCCCAGCATGCCTTGCCGATCGCAGCCGGCATCTTGGAGGGGCTGCATGCCGCGCATCAGATTGGCGTCGTGCACCGCGACGTCAAACCGCCGAACATCTTCTTGACCGGGCCAACCAGCGTCAAAGTGCTGGATTTTGGCATCGCCAAGATCAAAGACGCCAAAGACGTGATCACCGCGCGCGGCCTGGCGGTAGGCACGCCGCGCTACATGTCGCCCGAGCAAGCGCAGGGCACCGGAGTCGATGCGCGCTCCGACATCTACGCCACCGGCCTGATGTTGTTCGAGATGGTGAGCGGCGTCGGGCCTTTCGACGACGCCAAGGATCACAGCGAGCTCTTGCTCGCGCACTTGGGCCGCAAGGCGCCGCTGCTGTCGAGCCTGTCCGTGGTCGCGCCGGAGCTCGACGCCATCGTCGCTGCCATGCTCGCCAAAGATCCGCGCGAGCGCCCCGGTAACGCGCGCCAAGTGGCGGACACGCTGCGCGCGCTCGCCGAGCGCTATGCGAGCTACGCCGGCACCGAAACGCCGACGTTGAACGCCACACCACGGCCGCGCAGCTCGGAGCCACCGACGCGCATCGACGGCCCGCGCGCTGCGCAGCCTGCAGGCGCTGCCACGCGGCCCGACGGCATCGCGGGCGCGCGTCGCGCGGTCGAGGGCGACACGACCACGCTGCAGCCCGCGCTCGAAATTGCCACGACGCTTGCGCAGCCATTGGTGAGCGCGAGCGTCACGCAACGCTTGCCCGATGCCCTCCCGACGCCTTCGTTTTACGGTTCCGAGACGCTGATCGAACCCATCAGCAAAGCGCCCACCGCCGTTCCGGGGGCCGAGCCCGTCAGTGAGCGCACGGAGCGCCTGCTCGCCGTACCGCCCGCGCCCGGCGAGGCGTCGCTCCCCGATCCAGGGCCGACGCGCACGGCAGTGCCCGTGGTCGAAGCACCGAATGTCACACCGCCGCCGGTGGTGCCGAGCGCATCGCTGCCGCCCCCGCGACCTGCACGCCGAGGTCGAGGAGCGGTCGCGGTGGTGGCGGGAGCTCTCGTCGCCGTTGCCGCGATCGCGCTGCTCCGTCCTCGTTCCAGCTCGAGCAGCGCACCGCCGCGCCCAGCCGCCGCAATACAGCCTGCGGCCGCTCCGGCGGTCCCGGCAAGTGCCCCCGCAGGCCCGACAGCCTCGCCGGTCGCGAACGTCGACCCGGTCGCCACGGAGTCTCCGGTTGCAGTTCCGACACCTGTAATTGCTCGAAATGACTCCAAAAAAATTGCCGGCAAGGCGCCCGTCGCCCCAGCGCTGCCGCCGCCCCCGCGACCGGCGCCGAAAGCGCGGCTTCGCGCGGAGATGCCGAGCTCCGGGCTGTAGCCAAATCGTCTTGCACAGCGCGCGAGCCGCGCGTAAGTTCCGCGCCCCTCGCAATCGAGCGGGGAACACCACACGTCCCTAAGCGTAACCAGAGCGTCCGGTGCCTCGCCTAAGCAGCGAGGTTGGCGCTCGGAGGGACGGCGGCCTAACCGAAAGGAAACGCACCCCATGACTGACAACACCCAGCCGGGCGCCTTCGAAGCGGCCCCGGAAATGAATCGCACCATCCGTAACTCCGAAGAGCCCTTGAGCGTCAAGGAGCTGTTCGAGGCCGGCGTTCACTTCGGTCACCAGACCAAGCGCTGGAACCCGAAGATGCGCCCGTTCATCTACGGCGCGCGCAGCGGCATCCACATCGTCGACCTCGACCAGACGGCTCGTCTGTTCAAGCGCGCCTTCGACTTCTTGTCGGAGACGGTCGCGCGCGGTGGCAGCGTGCTGTTCGTCGGCACCAAGCGCCAGGCTCAAGAAATCGTGCGTGAAGAGGCGCGTCGCGCCGGCATGTACTTCGTCACCAACCGCTGGCTCGGCGGCACGCTGACGAACTTCCGCACCATCAAAGGCGGTCTCGATCGCCTGCGCACGCTCGAGCGCATGAAAGAAGACGGCACCTACTCGCAACTGCCGAAGAAGGAGACCGTTCAGCTCGAGAAAGAGCGCGCGCGCCTCGAGAAGTACATCGGCGGCCTCAAGGGCATGGGCACCGTGCCGCAAGCCATCTTCGTGATCGACCCCGCGCAAGAGACGATCGCGGTGAGCGAAGCCAAGCGCCTGGGCGTGCCGATCGTGGCGATTACCGACACGAACTGCGACCCCGACATGGTCGACTACATCATCCCGGGTAACGACGACGCCATCCGCTCGGTGCGCCTCATCACCAGCGCCGTGGCGGATGCGTGCGTGTACGGCGCCGCTCGTCGCCGTGACTACCAGGCTCAGCGTGGCGACGCCCCGCAAGCCCAACCCGGCAAGATCGAAGCTCAGGTCATCTACAACCGCGGTCGCGGCGGAGACAACTGATCATGAGCGCACCCAGCATGCAGCAAGTGAAGGAGCTCCGTGACCGCACTCAGGCGGGGCTCAGCGACTGTAAGGGCGCGCTCACCGAGTCCGGTGGCGACATGGAAAAGGCCGTCGAGATCATCCTGAAGAAGGGTCTCGCCAAGAGCGCCAAGCGCGCCGGTGCCGTCGCTGCTGAAGGCGTCGTCGTCACGGCGACCACGCCTGACAGCAAGCGTGCCGTCATCGTCGAGGTGAACATTCAGACTGACTTCGCCGCTCGCAACCCCGAGTTCCTCGCGTTCGCCGACAACGTGGCCAAGGCCGCGCTGGCGGCCAAGCCGGGCAGCGACCTGGGCGCCGAAAAGTTCCCGGGTGGCTCAGCCACGGTCGAAGAGACGCGTGCGGCGCTCGTCGGCAAGCTCGGTGAGAACATCACCGTGCGCCGCTGGGAGAGCCTGAGCGTCGACGGCGCCGGCAAAGTGCAGTCGTACGTGCACATGGGCGGCAAGATCGGCGTGCTGCTGGCCGTCCGCGCTGGCACCGACGCGATTGCCAAGGCTCCCGCGTTCGATAAGCTGGCCGACGACTCGGCGATGCAAATCGCCGCGATGGCGCCGCTGTTCCTCTCGGCAAGCGAGATCGCAGCCGACGCCAAGGCCAAGCAAGCCGACATCTTCAAGGCGCAGCTGGCGGAGGATCCCAAGGCGCCTCCGGCCGCTTCGCACCCGAAGATCATCGAAGGCAAGCTGGCCAAGTGGGCGAAGGAAATCTGCTTGCTCGATCAGCCGAGCGTGCTCGAGACCGACAAGAGCGTGGAACAGGTTCGCGCGGCCGTCGCCAAAGAGCTCGGCGGTGACGTCACCTTCAGCCGCTTCGTACGCTTCGAGCGCGGCGAAGGCATCGAAAAGCCGCAAGGCGACGATTTCGCTGCCGAAGTCGCGAAGATGGCCGGCGGCTGAGCCCCGCGACGACGCCGCCCCCCGGCGAAGCTAGTCGCAACGTCGAGCCCCGCACGCTTCAGCGCGTCGCGGGGCTCGCTGTTTTGTCAGCTAGTCGCAGCCGATGCGCTCGGGGCCTACGGCGAGATCGTCGATCCAGTAATTGTTCGGCGTGTCCAGCTTCTGCCACATGGTCACGCCCGTCTCCACGACCGTGAAGCTCGTGCCTTTGGCGCGCTGTGGCAGATTCTGATTCTGCATGTTCACATCGTCGTAGGCGAAGATCATCGGCCACTTGAGCTCGACGCCGTCGAGCCAGGTGCGCGGCGTGCCGGCTTGCATCGCGTCCGCGTCGTTCTTGCTGTCGAACTGCCACTCGACGCACGTCCACTTGTCGAGCGTGAGCGGCGTGTCGGAAACCTGCACGTGCTCCGGAAAGCCGGGCGGCCACGGCGGATGCCAGATGCTCATGTAGTTCTGCGTGTAGCTGGCTACCTCGTACCAATCGAGCTTGTTCATAGCCGTGTCTGCCGAGCCGACGGGCAAGTAGTACGCGGCGAAGAAACCGGCGTGCGAATCCGGGCGCGTGCCGGCGGTGAACAAATGCATGCGACCCCAAAGCACCGGTCCGAAGTTTGCGGGCAGGTTGTAGATGATGCTCTTTTGCGGCTGCCCGCCTTGAATGTCTTTGGCGTGGAGCGAGAACTTGCTGGTTCCGAACGGCTTGGTGTTGTCGACCAAGAGCTCGCCGTTCGGCTGGTCGAAGTGCTTGCTCCAGCCGTCGGGGATCTTTCCCTCTTCGAAGTCCCAGCAGATGGTTTTGCCGGTGCAGCCGACGCCGATGCTGCCACCACCGCTACCGCCCGCGCCGCCGCCGCCACTCAGGCTGCTGCCACCGGTACCACCCGCTGGAGCCGTTCCGCCAGCGCCAGCGCCGCCACCTGCAGCCGTGCCCGCGCTGGTGGTGCCGGCGGAGGTTCCCGCGGCTGCTGGCGATGTGCCCGCCGAGCCCGATGCGCCACCTGCCATTCCGCCTTGGCTCGCGGTCGTTCCGCCGGTGCCCGCGGACGAGCCGCCTGCCGACGGAGAGGACTCGCTACAAGCGAGAGCGACGAGAACCGACGTGGCGCAGAGCAGGGTAGTGAGGCGAAAATAGGACAAAAAGAGCGCTCCCGGGTCCTTCCTTCATGTCCGGACCCGGGGCGCGTTGTCACTGCTTCCCCCAGCACACTCCCCCCAACCCCACGTTTACCCCGAACACACGACTCCCCACCGTCGCCATCCCCCGATGGCAAAGCCCGCCCACTACCCACCCGAAGGCTCCAGTCCCCACTCCACCCGTCGACTCGTCACGTCGTCAGTGAGAGCCCCCCGGTAGTAAGACCCGCCCACCCCGGTTCCTAACCTCCGCAGCATCAGCGTCTCCCCCGTAGATGGCAGCAAGCTAGGTGTTTTGATCACGACCCGAGATACTTTTCTTTAGCCAGTGCGAAACCCCCAGAAATTTGGTGGTTTTTAAATTCGGCCTTGGGGCCCGCGGCCAAACGTGATCAAACTCCGGAGTTGGAGCCATACACTTGAGTCGAGTGCTCGAAAGGTCTTTCGGGTTCGGCCACGCAGCCCCCGTCACGACGTTGGGCGGCGTGAACGAGGGCCGCTTGCGCGAAATCGTGTCCGACCATTTCGAGGTGCTCTGGCGCTTCTTGCGCCGGCTGGGCATTGGCGACGCTGACGCGGATGACGCGGTTCAGGAGGTCGTCCTCGTGCTCGCGCGCAAGCTCGATCAGGTGGAGGTCGGGCGTGAGCGCTCGTTCGTCTTGAGCACCGCCGTGCGAGTAGCATCGGGTTTTCGTCGTACGCGCCGCAACCGCCGCGAGGTCGAAGACGACGGCCTGGTCGAGCTCGCCAGTACTGACCTGGATCCGGAGGCCCTGGCGGAGAAGCAACGGCTCCGTCAAATCCTGCAAGGTGTGTTGAACCAGCTGCCGATGGAGCTGCGCGCGGTCTTCGTGCTTTACGAGCTCGAGGAGCTGACCATGGCCGAGATTGCGCACACGCTCAGCTTGCCGGCGGGCACGGTGGCGTCGCGCTTGCGCCGTTCGAGGGAGCTTTTCGAAAGCATGGCCGCGGGAGCGGTGAGGGAGATGGCGTCATGAACGAACCGCGTCGGCTCAGTCAAAGCGGCGGCGTTGCCCAACGCCTACTCGACTCCGCGTCGATCGATCGGCCTAGCGTTGCTGCGCGCCGACGCGCCGAAATCTTCGCCGGTACCGCCAGCTCGTTCTCGCGCACGGCCGCAGATAGCGGGGTGCAGCGTAAGCAAAGCGGCGGAAGTCTCGCGAAGACCCTCGTCACGTGGGCCTTCATCGGCGCCGCCGCCAGCGTCGCGCTCGCATTCGCGGCCTCGCGCTTGCTGGAAGGTGGCGGTGGCCCCTCAGCGGCATCGGCACCCACATCGGCGGCGCCGATGGCGGAGCTTTCGCCCGTTCCCGCTCGGCCAGCCGCGCGCCCGAGCGACATCAAGCCAGAGCCGGGCACCGCCGTTCATGTCGCGGCTAGTCCGGTTCAGCCCGCTGCAAAGCCCCTCGGCTCGATCGTGCCCTGGGTGCCGAGCCCGGCCGAAGCCACGACGAGCCCCGAGCCCGTCGCCGTGGGTACCCCGCAACCCGCGCGCCCCAGCTCCGCCTCGTTCGAAGAAGTGCGCGAAATCCAAGCCGCCCGCGAAGCCGTGAGCCGCGGTGACAACTCCAGCGCCATCGCCACTTTGAATCAATACGATCAGACGCACCCTAGCGGCGTCTTGAAAGCAGAGTCGACGGTGCTGCGTGTACAGGCGCTGAGCAACAGCGGGAGAACCACCGAAGCCAAGCAGCTCGCCAACGAGTTTACGGGCAAGAATCCGACGCATCCGCTCACCCCGCAGCTGAAGAGCGTGGCGAAGTAGCCGCAGCTTACTGCGCCTTCACCTTCATCGTCTTGGCCGGCGCCTTGGTGCGCTTCTCGGGCTCGTAGTACATGCGTGCTTCAGCGCCACCGTCGACAGCGGTGACCGGCATGGTCGCCTGCAGCGAGTACTCGAAGACGTGCTTGGCGTTTGGATCCAGCTTGGTGATGTAGAGGATGAGCTGTCGGGCGGTCATCTCGAACTTCGAGAGCGAGCCATCGCTCAGGTACTTTTGCAAATCGTCCGTATTTACGCTGAATCCCGGCGCGACGCCGAGCGTCACCAAGACCATGTTCTGGACGGACGCCTCGTTGTTTTGCAGCGTGACCGAGGCCTTCACCGTGTCGTTCACGAACAAGTCCGTCTTGTCGTAGGCGACGTCGATGGAAAGCGGGCCCTTCGGCTCCGCGGGGACGTCGGCCCAAGCCAGATGGTGACTGCTGACCAAATTGTAGCTGGGCTTGCCCGTGCCGGTGAAGAGCAGCGACACGTCGTGTGAGCCGACCGTCGCCAGGCTACTGAGGTCGACGCGGGTCATCACGTCGCTCTGTGCCTTAGTCAACGATACGCTTTGAACCGCCTTACCGTCGACCGATACGTTGAACGTGCCGACCGCGCCCGCGTTGCCCTTCTTCGCCGAGAGCAACAGGGTGCGTAACGACCAGATGGTGGCTTGGGTGGAGCCGAAGTTGCCATTCGGATCCTTCTTGCTCGTGATGTACTTGAGCGCTCCCTCGACCGTGGCCGGAGCGTAGCCATCGAGTAGCATCGCGTGCGTCACCAGAGCGGTGGCGGAGACGGTGGCATCGTCACCGTTTGCATAGAATTGCGTTTGCGTGCCCCCGCTGTCCCAGTGAATGCCGCTGTCGTCTTTCTGCTTGGTGGCGTCGAGCTCGGCCAAAATTTCGGTCAATGCGGCGTCGTCGGGGGCGCCAACAGCCAAGGCGTTGGCGACGATGCCGAGCGTGTAAGGGTCGTTGTCTTTGCCGAGATTTTGCTTCACGTACTCGAGGGCGTTTTGCACGGCGGGACCGGTTTCGCCCGCCGTGGCCAGCGCCCAAGCGGTGAACGCCGTGTTGCGCACCACGCTGGTGTGAAAGCTGAAAAATTCGGACATGTCGCCCTTGAACGAGCCGTCTGCCTGCTGTTGGCCGACAATCCACTGCACGGTGCGGGCCAGCATGGCCTCGTCAATCTCGTGCACTTTGGCCATGTCCGAAAACTCCATGATGCCGAACGCCGTGACCGACAGGTAAGGCGCCGGATCTTGTTCGCCGAACCACGAGAAACCACCGCCCTGGTGCTCGAAGGTGAGCAGGCGCTGGTAGCCGGTCGACATCAACGCCTCCGCCTTCATCTCGATCTCGGGCGTGATCTGCTTGGTGTCCTTCATGTACTGAGTGACCAGCACGTTCGGCCATGCCGACGACGTCGTTTGCTCGAAGCAGCCGTTGGGCTCCGCCAAAATGCTGTCCATGCCCTGCACGGCCTGCGACAAAAATGACGGGAAAATGTCGAGGTAAAGCTGCTGCGAGCCGGGCACTTCGTTGGCGGGGAAGCTCACGCTGTGCAGAGCGCTCGGTGTATCCAGGCTGCCCGAGAGCGCGGCCGGAAACGCCTTGCCGTCCGGAACGACGCGCACGCTGCGCGCGACCGCGTCGCTCTTCTTGCTGCCCTTGGCGATGACGGTCAGCGTTTGCAAGCCCACGTCGTTCACCTTCACCGGGAAGCTCACGCCCAAGACTTGCCCGGGCTGAAGGTCGACGCTGGTCGTGGTACCGCCGAGAGCCGTGTACCAGCTGCCCGCCTGGAGCTCGAGATCCACCGTTTGCGGAGTGTCGAGGTAGTTGTACACCGCGATGGGGAAGGTGACTTCGTCCCCACGCGTGAGCGCGGCGGGGAAGCTCACGTCCACGAAGAAGTCTTGAAAGACCTTGATGCCGCTGTCGCTGCCGCCCAAGCGACCGTCGGAAGAGTTGGCCAGAGCCGACACGCGCCATTCCGTGATGCTGTCGGCCATGTTCAGATCGATGGTGGCCGTGCCGTCGGCCTTAGTGATCACCGACGGATTCACGTACAGCGTTTCCGGGAAATCTCGGCGCACCCGCGGTCCCGCGTCGTCGCCGCTCGTCGATGTGGAGCCGCCGGCGGAGGCACCGGCGCCGCCCGGGAATCCGGCCGAAGCGGTGCCGCCCGTGGCTTGCGGAGCTCCGTTGTCGAAGCCGCCGCTGAGATCGATCTCGAGGTTCTTCGAGAGCTGAGGCAGCTGGAAGACCAGCGATGCGTCGTCGCTGGTGCCGAGCTTTTCGTCGGCGCCTGCGCCCTTCAGCGTGAGGGCCGTGTAGTCGACGCTCGGCTCGAAGCGGTTGCCCCAAAAGTCGTACACGGTCACGTTCGGCTCGAGCTCGCTCTTCAGCTCGGTGAAAAAATTGCTCGTGCCGCAAGCGGAATACGGCTCGCAACCACGCGCTTTCAAGTTGGCGACGGCATTCTCCGTCGCCTGCGCGATGACCGGCGAAAGATCTTTCTGGAGCGCGTCGTAGGCGGGCTGTAGCAAACCGCGCGCAGCGGCCAAGATCTCGGTCAGCGCGTCGTGTTGAATGCCGGTGAGGGACGTGTTCTTCATCGCTGCCAGCGCCGCACTCGTCTTCATTTGCGCAGCGTGGCTGGCGGCCTTGTTCTTCTGGGCCGTGTCCTGGAACAGCAAGCTCGAGAAATCGGCAGCGGGCGCGTGCAGCTCGTAGGTGGGCTTGGCGAGCTGGTCCTCGATCTCGAAGTAGGTGCGGAGGAGTCCTGGCTTGGCGTCAACCAGTGAAAATACGGCCTGATCGACGATTTGCAGGCCCAGCGCGGCGACCGCGGGCGCGCCCGTCTCATCGGTAACGGAGAGTTTGAGCTTGGCCGGCGCACCCGGTGTGTACACGTCTTGGTCGGTCGAGACCGCGATGTTGAGCGCAGCGTCGTTGCGCGCGAAGATGGTGCGGCCGGTGCGAACGATCTGGCCGTCGTCGTCGACCAGGTAGGCCTCGATGCGGTTGCTGCCGGCGAGCGACGGGTCGACGGTGGTGCTGAAGCTGGCGGCGCCACTTTCGGCGGTGAGCGTGCGCATGTCTACGGTCTGGCCGCCGTTGATCCAGTCGACGTACACGGTGCCCTTCGCCTCGGTCGACGTGATGTCGACCTTGACGGTTTCGCCCAGTTGGTAAACGGACTTGTCCGTGCGTAGCAGCAGATGCTCCGCGCCAGTTTGCGCGGCAAAATCGAAGGTGGACGCTACGGTTTTGCCGCCGTCGAGCGTGACGACGGCCTGAAAATGGCTCATCGCGGCGCTCTTGATCGGCGGCGTGTAAGCAATGCTGGCTTGCCCGTAGTCGTCGGTCGTCGCGCTGAGCGGCGCGTCGTCGCCCACCGTGAGCTGCACCTCGGCATTGGCCAGCGGAGAACCGAGCGGATCGGTCGCGAACAGCAGCAGCTGGTTCTCGATACCCGGAACGAGCGCCCCGGATTCGGGCACGAGCGCGACGTTGGCGCCCTGTGCCGAGACCGTCACGAGCTGCGACTTTTCGACCTTTTGGCCCGCGCTATCGGTCACGGTCACGCGCAGCTCGATAGCTGCGTTGCCCTGCTCGAGCGGCGTACCGGGCAGCGTCGCCGGCAACATCAGCGAGAAGTCATAGTGGCCGTCGGCGCTGAGCGTGCCCATCGTCTGCTGAAAGAGCGTCGTGCCGACGTCGATCGAGTAGGCCTCGACGGTGACCGAACCTGTCACGGGCTTGCCGAAGAAGTATTTCGAGTCGATGGCGCCCTTGATTTCGCTGCCCGGCGCGTACCACGGATCCTCGGTCTTCACGGCCACGTCGAACTTGGGTAGCGCGTAGTGCGAGACATTGACGGTCTTCTCGCTGGTGACCTCGCTGGAGACGACGCGCAGCTTGTACGTGCCTTCGTTCACGATGTTGCCGAGCAAGAAGTCGGTCGCAGCGACGCCGAACTTGTCGGAGCGGATTACCTTCTTGAGGACCTTGTTGCCCTTGGCGTCTTCGACCTCGAACGTCGCTTCTTGCCCAGCCATCGGCTTGTTGCCGTCACGCGCCAGCGACAGCGCACGCAGGTAGATCCGCTGGCCAGGTTGGTAAATGGGCTTGTCACTGGTGAGCAGCAGCTTTCCGAGACCGGCGTCCGCGTGCACGCTGTCTTCCAGCTTGGTCTTGGTAGCGTTGCTGGCGATGCGCGCGCGGACCTTGAAGTCGCCGGCATGATCGACCTGCAGCTGAACTTGTGCGTCGCCCGTGGCCTCCGTTTCCACGTCCTGCGTCTGCACGACCGCGTCGTTCTCCATCAGCTCGAAGGTCACGGCCTGGCCTTCGACCGGCGCACCTTCGAGCTGGTTTTGCACGCGCACGCGGTAGTAGGCATTCCGCAGCGGGCGTAGCGTGGACGGACCCTCGACGCTCAAGTCGACCAGCGGCACGACATACATCAAGCTGCGCGTGACGCGCAGGCCGTCCTGGGCGCCGTCGTCGAGCCGCACGCTGTAGCTCACCAGATCTTGCTGCTCGGCCAGCTGCTTGGGCGCCGCAAGGCTTGCGCTGAGCGTCGCAGATTCTTCCGCGTCCAGCTCGTACGGCACGTCGACCGAGCCGAGCTCGTCTTTGCCGTCCACGCTCGTCAGGTGCAGCTTGAGGTTACCCCTCGCGCGCTCGGTCACCAGCGACTTGACCGGAATGTCGACGCTCAGCGTCCCGTCCTCGATGGTGCCGCGGAGCTTCGTCTCGTCCACCGAGACCACGCCGTTCTCGCTGCGATCACCCGCTCCCGACATCACGACCGTGCTCGTCGGGTGCTTCGAGCTCGAGCCACAAGCGACGGCGGCGGCAAAAGACGCCGCCAAGAGCAACGCAAACGGAGCCGAACGAAAATGGAGAGAACGCAGGGAGCGGAGCCCCAAGTAGCTTTGGCGCATGGTCAGTCCTCGGCGCCAGAGCTACACGAACTGTGCCAAACCTTGTGTCACGGCCTCCGGGAAAAGCCTACCCTGGAAATAGCCGAAAATTGACGAGCAGTGGCCGGCGCCGGTTCTGCCAGTGGCACACTGGCACAGACCACCCGGGCCGGGCCGCCCCGCGGCGAGGTTAGCGCTCCCGGTAGACGTAGACCGGGCCGAGCAGACCTCCGGCGCCGAGCTCGGCCAGGCGGGTGCGACGAATCACGAGGGTGATGCGGTTATTGCCAGGCTTGAGCGCTCGCGTCACGTCGTAGGTTTGAAAGCGTAGGTGGCCTTCGGCGGTCGGCGTGGGGGTGGCGGCTTCGGCGAGCACGGCAGTGCCATTGAACCAGACCTGAACGACACCGTCGATCTTCGAGAGCCACAGCCAGGCGCGCTTCGACGGCGGCAACGCCTCGACGTCGACGCTCGTTTCGTACCACATGGCGCCGAAGTAGTCGTGAAGGCCGACCGACGACCAGGTCTCGCGGCAGACGTTCATCGTCTTGGCAGCGATAGGCGGCCGTGGCGCCGCTTCGGGTAGCTTGGCGTCGGGCTCGAGCCAGTAGTCGAATTGGCAAGCAGGCTTGGGCGTGAGCAGCACTTCGTCGTGGGCGATGCGCGTGGCTTCGGTGTACACGGGATCGAGGTAGCGGCGCACATAGTTACCGTAGATGCCCACGTCGCCGGCCCAGCGAGCCTTGCCGAATGCGCTGTTCTTTTCGTATTTTTCGGCGAGATCGTGGGCAGTGCCGAGCCACGACGCAAGCTCGCCTGCGAGCGGTGCGAGCGTGCCGTCGCTGAGCTCGCGGTTCATCTTCATGTAGCGCTCGAGCTGCTGCAGCGAGGCATTCAGCATTTCGACGCGCTCGCGCTCGGGTTGCGTGCGGCATGCGGCGCGAGCCTCGTCGAGTAAGCGCCGAGCTTCGGCCAATACTTCGGGTGGGAAGATGCGCGCGTAGCCCAAGCTGCCCCCGGAGTACTCGGGCGTATCGATCCAGGCGCGATCGATGCGCTCCAGGTAGCGCTGCGTCGCGACGGCGGCATGACCGTAAAAGCGCGCGAACAGATCGTCGAACACGGCTGCCGGTTGCAGCTTGGCATCCCAAGAGAGCCTGATACCGAGGTACAACGCGGGCAGCGTCGTCTCGAAGGTCGGCATCGTTTCTGGCTGAAAGAACTGGAGCTTGTGCGCGAGCAGAAACGGCAGGTCCTCGCTGTACTTGCGCAGCATCGGGTTGGGGGCCGACGGCTCTGCCAGGTTGAAGACGTAGCCGCGAAAAGCCAGCTTCGTGGCCCGCGCGCTCCAGCCTTCGACGATGCCGCGCAGATCCTTGGCGCCGGGGCAGTTGTCGTCCGAGAGCGGGTGCTCGCGACAGTAGGTGATGGGCGCCAGAACGGGGACGACGTTGGGGTGCAGGCTCTCGCGCACGGGCGGTCGCGAATAGTTGACGTACGCGAGCAGCCCCAGCATCAAATCGGGATGCTGCGGCGCAAGTTGCGTCGCAACGCGGTTTGCCAGCACCAGCAGTCGATCGGTTAGCGACACGGAGTTGGTCGTTGGATCCCAATCTTTCGCGTCGAGGGCACGATCATCGACTTCGTCGAAATCGGTACCGTCGCCTGGTGACAGCGACGCGGATTGGAGCCCGCGCTGCGCGATCTTCGCCGCGATGGAGTCGGCGATGGCTTTGGCTAGCTCGGGATTGCTCCAGCGCAGGCGCTTGGCGTCGAGGTTACCTTTGATCTGCGCGCGCCACTCGGGGTGCTGGGCGCGTTGCTCTTCGCTAATCCAGCGCTCGAGCATGTGACCGGCTGCGAGCTCCACGCCGCCCAGTCGATTGCGACGCTTGAAATCCTCGTCGCCGTACCAGACGCCGCGGTAAAGCGTGCTGGGCGCGAAGGCGTCGTCTGCAGCGGCCACGCTCATGCGACTGGTGCGCGGAATTTCCTCGCCCAGCTCGCCAGGCATGAACCAACGGCAGCCCAGGCGATCGAGCAACTCGTAGATGGCGTAGCTGGTGGCGAGATCCGACTCACCGTACAGCCCGATCGCCTGTGATGTTACCGCGACGCGCAGTCCTTGGTCGCCTGCCGCGTGCACGCCGACTGGACCGAAGCGAGCTTGCGCCAGCTCGGCGAGCAAAATGGGCGTCGCTGAGGTGGTGTTGGACTGCGGCGCCGGACCGGGCAGCAACTCGATCGTCGCACCGGAGATACGAGACAAGTAGCTGGCGAGGTCACGCGCGGACGCGAGCAGGCGTTTGGCCTGCTGCAGCTTGAGCCGCCCGACGGGGTCGCGCGGCGCTCGACGTGGGACCGGCTTGCCGTTGCGACCGATGACGGGCGTCAGATCGTCGAAGAGACGGGCCGGCGCGTAAATCGCGGTGTGCGAGCGGCCGGCGTCGGCGAGCAAGACCTCACCGACCCCGCGACTGTGCTGCTCTTTGCTGGCCGTCGGCGCCGGACTCGTGGCGGGGGCCGCCAAATAAGGCGAGGGCGCCGCGGGCACGTTGCCCCGGGGCGCCCCGGCAGTGTTGGCTTGCGTCTCCGGCCGCGAGCATTGGCTCGTTGCTGCGCAGATCAGCGCGAGCAAGACCACGCGCGGCCGGAGCATGCCTTACAGCCCGTAGACGTGCTTCCGATCGCCGGCGATGCCGCGCAGCGCGTCGCGCGTGTCGAGCACCAGCTTGGACTCGCGGAGCAACCGCTCGCGATCGAGCTTGGTGTGATCCGTCACGACGATGACGAGGTCGTAGCCGGCGAAGCTCGTCTCGGGGGGCGTGGCATCGAGCACGACGCCTTCTTCGTCTACGCTCGTGACATAGGGGTCCATGATCGAGACCTGGGCACCGCGGTCCATCAAACCGTGGATGATGGCGAACGCCGGCGATTCACGGACGTCGCTCACGTCCTTCTTGTAGGCAACGCCGTAGACCAAGATCTTGGAGCCGCGAATGGCCTTGGCTTGATCGTTGAGCGCCGTGGCGGCGCGATCGATCACGTAGCCGGGCATGCCGCTGTTGATGGTGTCGGCCAGGTCGATGAAGCGCGCCTGATATTGCAGGGTGCGCAGCTTCCACGACAGGTAGAGGGGATCGATCGGGATGCAGTGACCGCCGAGGCCGGGGCCAGGGTAGAACGGCATGAAACCGAAGGGTTTGCTGGCCGCAGCGCGGATGACCTCGAACGGGTCGATGCCCAGCTTGCGGCTCATGATCGCCACTTCGTTCACCAGGCCGATGTTGACGGCGCGGAAGGTGTTTTCGAGTAGCTTGACCATCTCCGCCGCCTCGGGCGACGAGACGGGCACGAGCTTGTCGATGATCTGCGAGTAGAGCGACTGCACGACCTCGAGGCAGCGCGGCGTGCTGCCGCCCACGACTTTGGGCGTGTTCTTCGTCTTGTAAACCTCATTACCGGGATCCACGCGCTCGGGCGAGAAAGCCACGAACACGTCTTTGCCGACCTGCAGCCCTTTTTCGGTCAGCTTGGGCACGAGCACCTCAGTCGTGGTGCCGGGATACGTGGTCGACTCGAGGACCACCAACATGCCGGGGTGCTGGTATTGCGCGATCGCTTCCGTCGCGGAAACGATGAAGCGCATGTCCGGGTCTTTTGTTTTGTTGAGCGGGGTGGGGACGCACACGATCACCGCGTCGGCCTTGGCCAGCACCGAGCGATCGGTGGTGGCGTCGAGCCGCCCGGATTTGACGTGCGGAGCCAGGTCGCTCGTGGGGACGTCCGCGATGTAGGACTCACCGCGATTCAGCCGCTCGACCTTTTGCGGGTCGTTGTCGAGGCCAGTCGTTCGGAAGCCAGCTCGCGCGAATTCCGCTACCAGCGGCAAACCGACGTAGCCAATGCCGATGACGACGACATGAGCCTGCTTTGAGCCAATTTTTGCAAGAAGGTCGGACATTCCCTCGTTTCCTCACTGGCTTCGTTGCACGAGCGCCTACAGTTTTCAAGGCGGAACTTCCAAGGCTTACGAGAGTCGGCGTGCGGCAAAAGCGCTGAGGCATTACGCCGAGGCACAAAAGAGCCCAGCGTGGGATCAACATCTCCACGGAGCGGCCGCTCTGCGTTGTGATACTACTCGGGTTTTGTCTCGGTAGACTTGGAGGTTCGATATGCGCTGGCTTGGTGGCTTATTGCTATTCGTGGGCGTCGGAGCCCTGGCGTCGGCTTGCAGCTCGGGAACGAGCTCGCCTCAGGGCTCGGTAGCGGAGCGCACGGGTGAGGTGAGCGAGGCGCTCACGGCCCTCTGCGACTCGAGCACGATCGGCTTGCCCTGCGACCCCGATGGGCCTGCGGGACCCAAGTTCGAGTGTGAAGGCCAATGTCAGGTGCTCACGACGGGTCTCATCGGTTGCCGCGCCGTGGCGGCGGGCGCTCTGAACGGCGTGGTGTGCGGAACCGCGAATGCCGTGGGCGACGCCGCCTGCGCCAAGTTCTGCAACGGTAAGACCTGCCTTGCCTTGAATGCCCCAGCGGGCGCTGCCTGCCGGCCCACCGACAAAGATAGCCCCTGCGACGGCGCCTGCGATGGCGCGGGCAAGTGCGACAAGCTCGGAGTCGCAGCTTGCACGTTTGGCCGTGAGGGTCAGCTCTGCAAGTTCGACACCTGCAACTTCGCCAACGCCAGCCAGTGCCTGACCAAGAACCTTTCGCGCAATACGCGTTGTTCCGACGCCGATGCCTGTTCGATCGGCCTGTGCGACAGCGCTGGCGTCTGCACGGCGGGGCCCACCAAGGGTTGCGACGACGGTAACTCCTGCACGGACGACGCTTGTGACGCGGGAAATGGCGCTTGCGTCGGTACGCCGAACGACGCCAACACCTGCACCGACGGCAACGCCTGCATGACGGGCGAGCACTGCAGCAAGGGCAAATGTGTTGCCGGCACCACGCCGGTCGACTGCGACGACAACAACGCTTGCACGAGCGACACTTGCGACCCGAACACCGGCTGCGCTCACATTGCCAAATCGTGCAACGACGCCGATGCGTGCACGGACGATACCTGTGATCCGGCCGACGGCACGTGCGCTCACAACGCGCATGTCTGCAACGACAGCGACCCGTGCACGGACGACAGCTGCAAGTCGCCTACCGGCTGCGTGTTTACCAAGAAGAACTGCGATGACAACGACGCGTGCACGGCGGACGCCTGCAGCGCAGGCAGCTGTACGCACTCCACGGTGAGCTGTGACGACAACGATCCCTGCACGGACGACGCTTGCGCACCGGGCTCGGGTTGTTCGCACACCCCGATCTTGGGCTGCGGCAGCGGCGGCACGGGCGCCGGCGGCGCTTCGGGTGGCACGGACGCGGGCGGAGCTGATGCGGGCGGAGCCGCGGGCGCGGATACCGGCGGCACGGGCGTCGGTGGCACTCTGCCAGGTGGTGGCACCGACACGGGCGGCACCGGTGTCGGCGGCACGGACGTGGGCGGCACCGCGGCAGGCGGCACGGACGTCGGTGGCACCGGTGGTGGCGGCACTGCGGGCAATGGCGGCAGCTCGGTCGAAGCCGGCGCGCCCTCGACTGAGGCCGGCGCTCCTGGCAACGGCGATGCCGGCGCACCTTCTTCGGGCGGTAGCGGAGGCTCGACGAACGAGGCGGGCACGGGCGGCACTGCTCCGGTCGCCGGCACCACGAGCAACGCCGGAAACGACTCGGGCGGCGGCACCCAGAACAGCGGCGGCAACGCGACGGGCGGCGTGACCTCCAATGGCGGCACCGATACGGGCGCCACGAGCAACGCTGGCGGTGCGGTCGACGGCTTGCCCGCGTCGAGCTCGGGCGACTCGAGTGGTTGCGGCTGCCGCGTGGGCGGTGAGAGCTCGCAGCCCGCACGGTCCTCGCTGTTCTTGCTCGCGCTCGCGGGTCTGGCGCTCGTGCGGCGCCGCCGCGCTGCCTGAGCCGACTGGTGCCTAGAGCCTGTCCCGCGCGGATGGGCTCTAGGCGCAGCGTGCGTTTCGCGCTACCAGGGCGGAATGCGAAGCATCTCACCGCTCGAGCATTCGGCGCGGCTCGCTGTCTTGCGCTACGTGGCACCCGCGGTCGTGCGTGGCGTTCGCATGGCGGGCAGCCTCGCAGAGACGCGCTTTCGGCGCTCGTTTGCGGCCGAAAAACACGTACGCGGCTCGGGCATCGAGGTCGGGGCGGCTGCCACGCCCGCGCTCGTGCCCCTGGGCTGCCACGTCAAGTACGTGGACAAGTATCCAGGCTCGGTGCTGCGCAAAGATCCGGAGCTGCGCGGCCTGACTGTGAACGAGCCCGACATCATCGACAGCGCCGAGACCTTGTCCACGCTGGCCGACGACAGTCAGGACTTCGTGCTGGCGTTCTCGTTGCTCGAGCACGTGCAAGACGCGCTGGGCACCATTCGCTCCTTCGTTCGCGTGACACGAAACGGCGGCAGCGTGGTCGTGTCCGTGCCCGACAAGCGCTACTACGGACCGGACCGAGAGCGTCCGCTCACCACGTTCGAGCACTTCGAGCGCGACTTCCGCGAGGGTCCGGCGTGGTCCTGGGCCGATCATTTTCGTGAGGTCGGCTCCATCCGCCGCAAATTGGCGGGTGAGGAGCTGGAGCGCTTCGTGTCGGAGCAGATGTCGACCGACGCACACACGCACTTTCACGTTTGGGACGCGGAGTCGTTCGTCGACTTCCTGCTCCGCGGTAAGCGCGTGCTCGGTTTGGGCTACGAGCTCAAGGAGTTTGCATCCTACGGGCACGAAGCGCTGGCGGTGCTCAAGGTCACGAAGTAACCGCCTTGCGCGCGCTATTTCTGACCTGGGACGGCCCGCAGCAGAGCTACCTGGAGTCGCTCTTTTTTCCGATTTTCCAGGGGCTTCGCGCGCGCGGCGTCGAGCTTTCGGTGCTGCAGCTCACCTGGGCCACGCCCGCGCAGCTCGAGCCCACGCGCGCGGCGGCGCAGCGCCGCGGCATTCCCTACGTTAGCGTGGCTACGCCCGCGCGCCTGCGCACGCTCGCGCTGCCGGCCGTGGTGCCGTACGGGGCCGCCGTGACACTGCGGCACTTGCGGAAGGAGCATATCGAAACGCTCTTTCCGCGCAGCCTGATCCCGATGAGCATGGCCCTGGTCGTGCGGCGTCTGCGGCCCCGCCTCGACCTGCTCTTCGACGCCGACGGTTTCATGGCCGACGAACGGCTCGATTTCGGTGGCTGGAGCGAGAGCGGCGCGCCCTACCGCGTGCTCCGCCGCGTCGAGGCAAACGGTGTGCGCGCGGCCCGCGCGGTCATTTGTCGCAGTCAGGCCGCGCGACGAATTCTTAGCGAGCGCGCGCGACTGGCGGAGACCGAGCAGCAAAAGATTTTCGTCGCGCCCAACGCCAAAGACGCGAGCGAATTCACGCCCGGTACGCCCGAATCACGCGCGCTGACGCGCGCGGCCTTCGGCATCCCCGCACAGGTCCCGTGGCTGGTCTATGTCGGTTCGATCGGGCCCCAATACTGTCCAGAGCTCATGCTGGACGCGTATGCTCGGGTGCTCGAGCGGCGCCCCGACGCGCGGCTGTCGTGCTTCACGCTGCACGAGAACGCCTTGCGGCCGCTACTGGCACGCTCCGGATTGTCGGCGGCGCAGGTCGATGTGCGTCCCGCCGCACCAGCGCAAGTACCTGCGATTCTGGCCGCCGCGGACGTGGGGCTCGCGCTCCGCCGCGAAACACCGTCACAACGAGGCATCTCGCCGATCAAGGTCGGCGAATACTTGCTATGCGGGCTGCCGGTAGTGGCGTCGCGGGTGGGAGATTTGGAAGAGCAGCTCGGGGCGAGCGACACCGCCTTGCTGGTCGACACGGCGGATCGCGGTGCTGCCGAGCAAATCGCGGCGTGGATCGTTGGGCGTGTCCTGGGCAACCGCGACGCATTGCGCGCTCCGGCGCGCGAGCTGGGGCTCCGCTGGTTCGCGCTCGAGCAATGCGTTGCCACGTACGCCGCCATGTTCGGGCACGCTGCGCGGTCGTCACCATGAGGCTCGTTTACATCGCGACGGATCCAATCACGGCCTTTCGACTCATGGACGGCCAGCTGGCGTACATGCGCAGCGTGGGCTTCGACGTGACGGTGATCACGGGACCCGGCCCGCTCTTACAGCGCGCAGCCGAGCGCGAGGGCGTACGGGCCGTCGCGGTGCCCATGCGGCGGGCTATCTCGCCCGCGGCAGATGTCGTGGCGCTGCTGCGGTTGGCGCGCGAGCTGCGCCGATTGCGCCCGACGATCGTCAACGCGGGCACCCCCAAGGCAGGGCTACTTGGGGTGCTGGCGGCCCGGCTGGTGGGCGTGCCCGTCGTGGTCTACCTGCTGCGCGGTCTGCGTTTCGAGGGCGCCCGCGGCCCGGCTCGCCTGATCCTCGCAGGTGTCGAGCATGTCACGGCGGCGGCGGCACACCGCGTGTTCGTCAATAGCAACAGCCTCCGGGAGCGCTTCGTGGGGCTCGGCTGCGCATCCTCTTCCAAAACTTGGGTGCCTGGCTCGGGCAGCTCGAACGGCGTGAACGCGGACTTGTTCGCTCCGAACGCGGAGCGACGCGCCTGGGCCGGCGAGGAGCGACGGCGTTTGGGCATCCCGGCGGATGCCATCGTGGTCGGCTTCGTCGGGCGCTTCGTCGTCGATAAGGGGCTGTCGGAGCTGGTAACGGCGTTTCGCCAGGCGGCGGCGGAAGAGCCACGACTGCGCCTACTCCTGGTCGGAGACGACGACGCCACGGACCCGATCAGCGCCGAGCTGAGACGACACATCACCGAAGATCCGCACATCGTCACCACCGGCTTCGTCGAAGAGCCGGCGGCTTACTATGCGTTGATGGATGTGTTCGCCTTTCCCAGTTACCGCGAGGGCTTTCCGAACGCTGTGCTCGAAGCAGCGGCTGCTGGCTTGCCGACGGTCGCGTTCCGCGCGACCGGCACGGTCGACGCCGTGGTGGACGGCGAGACCGGCACCTTGATCGCTCAAGGAGACGAGGCGGCGCTCGCGGCTGCGGTCTTGCGTTACGCGCGGGCGCCGCAGCTGCGGCGGCAGCACGGCGACGCCGCGCAAGCTCGCGTTGAGCGCCGTTTCCGTCGCGAGGTGGTGTGGCAAGCCCTGGCCGATGAGTACCGACGGCTGGCGCGCGCGGCTAACGTCGAGCCGAACGTGGAAGGCTGAGCCAGCGCTTGGCCGGGCGCAGAAGCCGCAGCGGATAGCGGAAGAGCAGGCTGGGGCTCGGGTCGACACCGTAGACACGCGCCAAGATCGCCGGTGGCGGAAAGAGCTCACGCAGCAGCGCGCCGCTGATTTTCCGGGGGCTAGCCAGCAGCAGGGAGCCCAAAATGCTGCCGTAACTGGGCTCGGCGGCGTGAGTCGCTGGCGGCAGCCAACGCCCGAGCAGCTGCGCACGTCGCGAGGTGATGGGTGAGGGTGCGTCACAGCTGCCCGCGCGGTAGGCCGCGTCGAGCGAGAAGGCGAGCGCCCCGGTCAAGCCGAAGCGCGCCGCGAGCCGAGCCAGCTCCCTGGTGTCGACCTCGGCCGCGTAGCGACGCCACGCAGCACCCACGTCGTCCAGCACCTTGGCTTCGGCGCAGCGGTGTTGCACATGGTGCGACGCCAAGTGCAGGAGGGTCATCAGCGGGTCGAAAACCAGAAGCTCCTGCTCTCCTGAAAAATACTGTGTGGCGTGACGCCAAAGCTCCTCTTCGGGCACCGCGAACAGCTCGGGCGGGAAGGCCTGCCAATGCAGCTCGGCGCGTAGGAGCGCACCATCCGCCAAGCCCCGACGCATCGGGTGCTGAAAGGTGCTGGCGAGATCCACCGCAAGCTGTCGCCCTGGCGACGCCGCGTAGCCGAGCTCGGTCAGCAGCCGTTCGGCGCGGGGTACGTCCGCGCGGCGCACCAAGAGGTCGTTGTCGACGGAGTAGCGCTTTCCCAGATCGCCGTGTAGCCGGCGCGTGAGCGGGACGCCCTTGAGCACCAAGAGCGGTACACCGGCGCGCTGGAAGCTGCCGGCGATCTGGCAGAGCTCGCGCTCGAGCAGCAGGTTTTGCGCGGTGTTCCGCTGCGATGCTAGGCTCACGGTGCGATGAACTTTAGCATCAGTGAGGACGTGGTGTGCGAAGTCGCCGAAGGCGAAGCCGTCCTGCTCGATCTCAAGCGGGGCGTGTATTACTCGCTCGACCCCGTCGGCTCGCGTTTTTGGGAGCTGCTTCGCGCCGGTTCGGATCTAGCTACCGCCCGCGAGTGCCTGCTCGCAGAATACGACGTGACCCCCGACCAGCTCGGGCGCGACCTCGAACGACTCGTCGAAGACTTGGCGCAGCGTGGCCTGCTTCAGCCCGGGCGGCCTTGAAATGCGCGTTTCGGTGCGAGCCACGGATGTCTCGCGTTTTTGGCACGCCGAGCGCGCCGAGCAGCTGCGTTGGGTGAGCACGCTGGGCGCGGTCGCGGCGGTGCGCGTCGGCCTTCATATTTGTTCGTTACGTCAGCTCGCTACCATCATGGGTCTCAGCGTGGGCGACGCGGCCGTGGCGCAGTCGCTTTGTACCCAGGCGGAGGCGCTGGCGGTGGCACGTTGCGTGCGAGGAGTGCTGGCTCGCTGGCCCTCGCAGAGCGAGTGCCTGGTGGGGGCCCTCGCCGCTGGTTGCTTGCTCCGGAGGCAGCGCCCCCAATTGCTGATCGGCGTGCGCGGCCGCGCACCGCAGATTGCGGCCCACGCCTGGCTCGAGGTAAACGGCGCGCGCCTTCACATCACCGACGCCGATGTGAATGCTGATTTCGTTGCGTTGCGTCGAGCGCGAGCGGCATGAGCGTTTACGCGCTGCACGGCGTAGCGCTGGCGTCCTCGCTGACATTGCCGGCGCTGCGCGCGCGACCGGGAGCCGAGCCGGAGCTGCGCGTGCAAGAACCCGCGGCTTCCGAGCTCGCTTTCGCTGGGGCCGGCGAGGTCTTCGCGGAGCTCGATGTGCCGGGCGCCAGGTACGTGGCGCGGCGTGGTCCTTTCGGCGTTGGCTGCGACTATGCAGAGTGGGGCCGAGTCCTCTTTGGCGCGGACGGCAGCGTCACGCTGGGGACGCTGGGGGTGCCACAGGCTCAGTCGGAGACGGCACGTGCGCTCTTGTCGGGCAGCGCGCTGGCGCTCTGGTTGGTGGCACACGCCCAGCTGGTGCTCCATGCGAGCACGGTGGCTTGGGACGATTGCTCCGTCGCGTTGGTCGGTGGCAGCGGTGCCGGCAAGACGACGCTGGCGGCGCAGTGCGTGATCGCCGGTGCCTATCTCGTGGGTGACGACGTGCTTCGAGTCGCCTTCGACGGTGAAACGGCGCGGTGGCACGCAGGCGCGCGCTGGCTGCGCCTGCGCGAGGGCTCGTCGTCGCTGCTCGACGCCTGGCCAGGCCGAGCGCGCCACGCGGAAGAGGACGGCCGCTGGGTGCTCGAGCCAGGGGAAGCCACTTTGCTGGAATCGGGGCCACTCGACGCGCTGCTTTGGCCCCGACTCGACGCCGCCGCGCGGGATTTCGACGTGCAGCGTTTGCCAGCCGCGGAAGGCTTGCGCCGGCTCTTGCTCGGCCCACGCGTGCGCGGGCTCGTCGCCCCGGACCTACTGCGCGCCCAATTCGAGAAGGCGGCGCAGCTCGTGCGCGCGCTACCGTGCTTCGAGGCAACCATTCCGACGGGACCACCCTTTGCCGACGCCCGCAAGCTGCGTTCCGAGCTGGCGCGTCAGGTGAGCGGCCGATGAGTCGCCCGCGCAACGTGCTGGCCGTGTATGTCGAGGGGCGGCAAGGGGACGAGATCGCGCGGCTGGCACGGAAGCTTTCTGGGCATAGCGGCTATCGCCCCGTGGTGGGCGCGCCTGCCGGCTGGCTCATCGCCGTAGAGCCGTGTGAGGCGGCCCCAGCGCAGCACAGTGACGACCCATCGTTACTGAGCATCGAGGCGCCGGGGCGCGGCACCTTTCCGCGGGAGGCCGCGGCTCGGGCGCTCCGCGAGCCAACGACCGACCTGGCTCGCTTGGAAGGCGACCTGGCGTTTTGCGTGTTCGACGCGGGGGGGGCAGTCACGGCCGTTCGATCGTGCGGCGGTCTCGTGCCTCTTTATTTTCACGTCAGCGCGAGCACCGTCTGCGTCGCGACTCGCCTGCGCGACCTGTACTGGCTGTGCCCGTCCGAGCTCGAGCTGGATCCGCTCGTGCACGCCATCTGGAGCAGCGCCAATGCCGTCTTTCCGGACGAGCGCACCTTCTTTCGTGATGTACGCATCCTACCGCGCGGGCATTGGCTCGAGGCGAGGCCCGGACGAGCGCGTACCGCTCGCTACTGGGAGCCGCGTCCGAACGAGCTGCGCGAGCCGTCGCCTGCGCTCGCCGAACAGCACGTGAGCGAGCTGCGTCGGGTCGTGCTCGACACGTTGCGCGAGGGCTTGAGCCCCGTGCGCCAGAACCTGCTGACCTTGAGTGGAGGCGTCGATTCGTCGTCGGTTGCGGTGTTGGCGCGCCGTCTGAAGTTGCCGCTCTCGACGTTGACGTTCGTCGCACCCCAGGGGAGCCCTGCGCGGACGCGCCAACTGAGCTACGTCCAGCCGCTGCTGGAAGAGCTGGAGATTGCTTCGCCCCACTTGCGGGATGCCGACAACGACTCGCTCGATCGGCTCTTCGCCAAGTCCTTGCCGACGCTTTACCATTGCCCGCATCCAGCGCTGCGCGTGCTGCCGGAGTTGGGCGCGTACGCCAGTCTGGTTAGCGGCCACTTTGCCGATGAAATTTGCGGCTACTCGCAGCGAAGGCAAGACTGGGTTCGCCACACGCGCCTGGCCCGGTTACTCGTGCCGTCGTTGCCGCTCGCGTACGGGCCGCGAGACTACCTGCGTTGGGCCAAGCGCCGCGTCCTCGGCGCCATCGGACGCGAGCTCTTGCCACTGCCGCGGCCGCTCGGCGAGATCTTCGCGGCTGACGTGCGTGCGGAACACGACGCTTGGGTGGAGACCACGCGACAACGGTTGCTGGCCGACGAGCGCCCCCTGCGCGAGCTGGCAACGTGGACGGAGCTCGACGCCTGGGTGGCCATGCACTGGGACGTAGCCTCGACGCGCGGTGTCGTCCCCGTTCATCCCTTCTTCAATCGCGCCATGCTGGAGCTGGCATTTCAATGTCATCCGAGCGAGCTGTATGGCCCCGGCCACAAGAAGATCCTGCGCCGCGCGCTCGCGGATTGGGTGCCTGCGCGCTACCTCCAGCGCCCAGACAAGGGGCACTGGCACCGACCTCGGAGGCAAGATCGCGCGGCCTGGCACGGGGAGTTGTCGTTGCTCGCAGGCTGTGTGGACGAAGCCTTCCACGGCCGGGCCCGCGACCTGGCACCAGCCGAGCATCGCCAATTGACGCAGCTCGCGCTGTTCGAGGCTGCGCTCGCGAAGGAGCGGGCATTTCGGGCCTCGCTCCGCTAGCCGGTCCGGGTAGAGTCCGCACCGGTGCCACCGAGCGCGTCCGACGCCAACCAGCCGCGCCTCCGGCTCGCGATCGACGCCGTTGGCGTGCGCGCCGATTCGGGGGGCGCCACCGTGCTCGCCGACTTGCTTCGTGCGAGCGCGTCCGACGCGCGGTTCGAAACGATCTTGTTTGCGAGCCCACAGCTCCTGGCGTGCAGGCAAATGCGCGCCGACGCGCCGCTCGAGGTCGAGGCCGTTGCGCCCCGCAACCGCGCGCAGCTCCTGTGGTGGAACCTACGCGGCTTGAGCGCGCGTGCGGAGCGGCTCGGGGCGCAGGCCATCCTCAGCCTCAACAGTCTCGGCCGAGCGCGCCGACTACCCGTATTCGTGCTGTTTCAACAGCAGCTCATGTTCGAGCCGGCCGCCGTCGCACGCCTCGGGCCCGCTTTTGGGCTGCGGCTCCGGCTGCTCTCGCGGTTGGCCCGGAGCGCCTGCCGCTCGGCGAGGCTCGTGTTCACCCAGGGAGAGCACGTCAGCCGCAACGTCGTCGAGCACTTTCGCGTTGCGCCCCAATGCGTGCGCAGCGTCTTGCCCGACATTACCTGGCCCGACGGTGCAGCCGGCGCCGCACCCGAGCTACCAGGGCGCGAGCCGCTGCTGCTGGCGTACGTCGGCAGCGCGCAACCGCACAAGTCGCTCGACACACTCCTGGCGGCGTTCGCCGAGCTGCGCGCGGACTCACCCGAGCTCCAACTCGAGCTGACGTTACCTCGTGGCAGCGTCCCCGAGCAGCCCGGGGCAAAGGCGGTCGGTCGGCTCGAACGCCGGGAGGTGCGCGCGCTCCTGGCGCGGGCGAGCATACTGGTGATGCCTTCACTCGCCGAAACGGTGGGGTTGCCCTTGCTCGAGGCTCTCGACATGGGCTGTAACGTGGTCGCGGCGGACTTGCCGTACGCGCGCGAGGTGTGCGGTAACGCGGCTTTGTACTTCAGACCAGGCAACGCTCGCGAGTGCGCGGCTCGAGCTCGCGAGCTGCTGGCGGATGCGGGGCTGCGGGATCGCCTACGCGAGCGTGGTCGGGCCCTGCTCGAGGAGCGGCGGCGCAGACTGCCGTACCCCCGCTTATTGCAAGAGATTTGGCAGAATATGCCTTGAACTCGCCCATTCGCTTCTGGTTTGATGCGCCGAGTGCCCGCGGATTCAGGTACCGCCATGCGATCGCAACGACGGCGCCGACGCCGCAGTAGCCGTGGGGCAGCGCCCTTCAACGCGGGCGACAATTGGATTCTGGGCGGCGTCATCGGTCTGACCGTGCTGTCGATGTTGCTGGTTGGCTCGGTGCACGCGCCTATCGTGCTCGGGCTTTCGTTGTTGTCGTTGCCCGTCGGAACCTTCGCGCTCCATCGGTTGTACAGCGAACGCGTTTTTCCGCGTGGCAATCCGGTATGGGCCTTGTTCGGGCTAGCCGTGTTTTGCGTGGTGCAGGCGCTGCCGCTGCCCGACGCGCTCACGAGGCGGCTTTCGCCCCACGTGCAGGACGTCTGGGCCGACAGCTTGCGACCCTTCGGCGAGCTGGTTCCGGCCTGGCACTCGCTTTCGCTCGACGCCGGCGCGACCTGGCTCGAGGCCAACAAGTGGTTCACTTACTGTGCCTTGTTCTCGGGCGCGCTGTTCCTGGCAGTGCGTGGTCAGGCGCTCTGGCTTTGGCTGTGCTTGCTCGGCTCCGCGGCGTTGGCGGCGCTCGTCTCTGCGGCTCACCTGGCCGTCGGCGCGACGCGCCTCTACGGCCTCTACGAGCCGCAGCTCGCGGTCACGCCCTGGCGCGTGGCTCCGCTGCTCAATCCCAACAACCTATCCGGCTACCTGCTGCTCGGCCTCTTCGCCGGCTTTGCCGTACTGTTCTCGCGCCGGCCGCCGCTGCCGCGTCTCGTGCTGCTCGTGCCGATGGCGGGCGTTCTCGGCGTGTTGATCTTGACCGGCTCGCGTGGTGGCGTGGCGGCTCTCGCGCTCGGCCTGGTGTCGTTTCTCGGCTTCTTGCTGATCGCGAAGCGCTCCTCGAGCCGGCTGGTGCCCAGCTTGCCGCGCTGGGCAGCCGTGACGACCGTGGCGGTGGTTGCCGGCGGCGGCGTCCTTTTCGCGCTCATGGCCGCCAGCGACCAGACCCGCACTGCGCTGCAAGACGAGAGCTTCTCCAAGCTGTCGGTCGCGCGTTGGGCGCTCACGATGGTGCGCGACAATTGGCTGTGGGGCGTGGGCCGTGGCGCGTTCGAAACGGCGTTCCCGCCGTATCGGCTCGGGCTTGGCCGGATGCTGTTTCAATATCCGGAAAACTTCGTCGTGCAATGGCTGTCGGAGTGGGGCGTCGTCGCTTCGCTGCTGGCAGCGTTCTGGCTGCTGAAGACGATGCGGCCCTGGCGCTACCTCACGGGCTCGACCAGTAGCGCCGCGCTGGCGATCGGCGCTTTCGCCTTGCTCGCGCAAAACCTGGTGGATCTAGGCCTCGAGGTCATGTCCGTGGGCATCGCGTTTTCGGTCGCGCTCGGCACGCTGTGCGGCAGCGTCGCGCGGCGCGATCGCGGCGGACACGACGAGAGCTCGCGGCCGGACGCGAGCCTCGGCCCAGTCAGCGCACTGAGCTGGCGGCGGGACTTGTGGCTGGCGGCACCCGTTTCGTTGGCGCTGCTCGCCAACGGGCTGGGCTGGAGTCACGGCCTGCATAGCGCCCTGTCCGATCGCCGGGAGATGCGCGCCGCCTACGACGAGCTAGCGCACGACAAGGGCAAAACGGCAGGTTTTCGGCAGCAGCTGCACGCGGCCATCCTGCGGCACCCGGGGGACGCATACTTGCCGCTGCTCGGCGCGTTGGCCGCTCGGCGTGAAGGTCACGATCCGGTGATCTGGATCAATCGCGCGCTCGAGCGTGACCCGGAGCGCGGTGCGACCCACTTCGTGCTCGCTCGCGTGCTGCTCGAGCGAGGCTCGATAGGGCAGGCGATGCTCGCGCTCAAGTTCGCGGTCGAACGGCAGCCCGAGTTCTTGAATCGCGCCGCTGCTCTGGCGCAGACGCGCGCGCGCAGCCTCGAGCAAGTCATGGCTTCCGTTCCGGACGGCCCGGCAGGCGTGCCCATGCTGCTAGCGTTGGCGCTCACCGCAGATCGAAACAAGGTACCGTCGATCGTGCCCAGCGCGGGGCTCATCGACGAAGCCGTGCGTCGCGACCCGCAGTCTCTGCCTGCCCGACAAGCCGAGGTGAAGAGCCTGCTTGCCGAAATAAAAGCTGGTAGCGGGCGCTGCGCGGGCGACCGCCGGGCTGCCTGCTTCTCGCGCGCGGACGTCGCGCTGCGCGCGCTGGAGCAGAACGCCAAGGAGCCCAAGGCCGAAATCGTGTTGGCGCAGGCCGAGCGCCGCGCGCTCGATGGGCGTATCGGCGAAGCCGACCAATACTTGGCAGAGCACTGCCCTGAGCTCACCGTCCCGACCAGCTGCTTGCGTGAGCGCGTGCTGTATGCGCTCAGCAACGGCAACGCCAAGGCTTCGGGAGACGCGGCTACCGCCTACCTCGCTGCAGCTTGCGATTCGGCGGCAGCGTGTGCCAAAGCGTCACTCTGGGTCGGTGATCGCATGCAAGAGCACGGCGACGCCCTGGGCGCGCTTGCTTACTACTCGCGTGCGGCAAAAGATCGACCGGATCCGGCTGTCTGGCGCAAGGTAGCGGCTGCCAGCAAAGCCGCCGGTCAGCCGGCGCCCCATGTGCAAGAGTCGCTGCGCCGTGCCGAAATGGGGCAACCTGGCACCCCGTAGCCAGAGGTTGCCTTACTTGCGCGCTCGTGGTGCGATGCGCGCCGAGGAATCGAGAGCCAAAACATGAGCGCAGATCGCATTCTGGTTACCGGCGGCGCCGGCTTCATCGGCTCTCATCTGGTGCGCGCGCTGGTGGCGGCGGGGCACGAGGTTCACGTGCTCGATGACTTTTCGACCGGTAACGCTCGCAATTTGGAGGGGGTCGGCATCGCCTCGCTCCATCGCGGTAACCTCGACGACCTGGCGAAGCTCGCCCCAGAGCTGAACAAAACGCGCGTCGTTGTTCACCTGGCCGCGTTGATCAGCGGCTACGACAGCCTCAAGGCTCCTGACGACTACCTGGCAATCAACGTCGGCGGCACGCTCAAGGTCATCGACTTCGCGCGCACCGCCGGTGTCGAGCGCATCCTGTTTGCCTCCAGCTCGACCATTTACAGTCAGGCGGAGCACGCCAGCGAGGCGAACCTGCCGGCTCCAAAAACCGTGTACGCCTCCAGCAAGCTGACCTGCGAGCACCTACTGGGCATGTACGCGCCGCTCGTCGGCTACTCGCACGTCTCGCTGCGGCTGTTCAACGTTTACGGCCCACGCCAAAATCCCAATCATCCCTACGCCAACGTTACCTGCAAGTTCTCGCACGCCGCGGCACGCGGGCTGCCGATCGATCTCTACGGCGACGGCGAGCAGTCACGCGACTTCGTTTACGTGGACGACGTGGTGGCGGCGTTCCTCACGGTGCTGGGCGGCTCGCGGCAGTCGCTGTACAACGTGGGCACCGGGACGGACGTGAGCATCAATCACATGCTGGCGACGGTGGAGTCGGTGTCAGGAGTGAAGCTCAGCAAGCGCCAGCTCCCACCCTGGCCGAACGACACCCGCCGCATCCGGGCGGACGTCTCGCGCTTTACGGAGGAGTTCGGCGAGCGCACGCGGGTGCCGCTGAGCGAGGGGTTGCGTCGAACGATCGACTATTTTCGCACCTGATGGGCCGGCAGGCACGAAACGCCCCACGTTTGAATGAATGCCCCAGCCGGGCAACCAACCCCACGGTTCAAATTGGCAGTCCCGGAGCCCGGCCGACCGTGGTAGAGGAGTCGAGTACGATGTCGGAGGAGAAGTCAGCCACGAGCGTTGCCCTTGCGAACGAGCCCGTCCAGGCGCCCGTCCGAAAGCCTTACTCGACGCCCCAGCTCACGGAGCTCGGCACGCTGGCGCAGCTCACCAAGGGCGGCGATCAAGAACAGCGCGGCGAAGGCCCCGGCTTCTCGCTCTGAGTACTAACTGCCGGCAGGTCTCGGCGCTTTCGGACCGCGAACGTCAAACGACTCGGGTCCTGGATGTAACGACGCCCGGTCTGTGTTCGAATGAACGAACAGCAAGCCCGGGCGTTGCGGCTTCGGAGCTGGGCTCAGGGCAGCTGGGCTAGCCAAGCCTCGGTGTTGCCGTTGTGCTGACCGCGGCCCACCACGTACTTGCCGTCGAACGAGACCGCGACGGCGGTCTCCAGCGTCCAGCCGGTCAACGAAACCCCGGCGCCCGTGAGAATCGAGGCAATGCTGGTCGACGTGTTGGTCGAAGACGACCACATGAAGGCGACGTTCGAGGCGCCTGTGGCGGTGCCCACCACGACGCTGCCGTCCGAGCTTGCGCCCTGCGCAAAGCTCTGCGTGGTACCGGCGGGCAGGGGCAGCGCGACCATGCCGCTGCTCGTCGTCCAGCGGAAGGCTTGGGTGCCTGCTGCGGTGGTGCCGTAACCGACCACGGTGCCGCCGTTGCTGCTGACGCCGAGGGCAATGCTGGCGAAGTTGCCACCAGCCAGGTCGCCCAGCCCTGTCATGGTGCCGCCGGTCCAGCGGAATGCTTCGGCTCCATTCGCGGATTGCCCGCGCCCGACGACTATGGTGCCGCCCGAGCTCACGGCGTAGGCCTTGCTGTTGAAGGTGCCGCCGGCCAAGTCGCCCAGGCCGGTCATGGTGCCGCCGACCCAAGTGAAAGCTTCGCCACCATTGCTAGACGAGCTGGGGCCGACCACGACCGTGCCGTCCGCCGCGTTGACGCCCCAACCTTCGCTTTGAGTGCCTCCGCCGGGTAGGTCGCCGAGCGCGACCATGCCGCCTCCCGATGTCCAACGGAAACCCATGTTCCCCGTAGCGGCCTTGCCGCGGCCCACGACCACCGATCCGTCGGCGGAGACGCCGTAGGCGATGCTGCTGAACGTACCACCTGCGAGATCGCCGAGGCCCACCATGCCGCCCGCTGCCGTCCAACGGAATGCTTCGGGACCGTTCGTGGATTGCGAGTAGCCCACGACGACGGTACCGCCGTTGCTAACGGCATTCGGCTCGCTGAAGACAGTGCCACCGGCGAGGTCGCCAAGGCCCCGGAAACTGGCAGTGGGCGGGCACGGACCGCAGGTGCCACCGCAGTCCACTCCGGTTTCGGCGCCGTCTTTCACCTTGTTCATGCAGCTGGCGAGCAGGCAGGCGTCGTAGCCGCTGGGAAGGCCGTACCGGGTCCCCTGGTTCTTCCCACACACCAGGCCTGTCTGACATTCGGCGTCGACGTTGCAGTCGCCTTCGCCGCTCGGGCAGGGACAGTCCTGGGTGCAGTGGCCGATATTCGGATTGGAGTTGGGCGGACAGGAGACGGCGGGGCAGATGGTGCCGCACTCACCGCCGCAGTCTACCTGTGTCTCACCCAGCGCGGTGTCCTTGACCTTGTTGTTGCAGTGCGTGGCGACGCAGACGCGATAGCCGGTAGGCATCCCGAATTGCGGACCGTTGTAGGTACCGCAGACGAGGCCGGTCACACACTGCGTGTTCGCCTTGCAGTTGCCCTCTCCTGCGATGCATTGGCAACCAGGTGTCGTGTTGGTGCAGTAGTCGTACGCGCCGTTCATGGCGCCGGGCAGACATTTCTTGATGCTCTGTTCGACCTCGCCAACGTTCTCCGCATCGCTGCCGTTGTCGATGTTACTCACGTCGCCGGCACTGCAGGCCCACACGGCACACGCGCTACCCAAAACGAACGGCAATAAGGTGATGTTTCGCAGTCGCATCGATGTCTCCTAAAGCCAGCAGGCTCTCCCGAATCTCGAAAGCCTAGCATTTCGAACGGTCGTTGGTGCTGATCGCTTTAGCTGCCGCTTCGGCTCAGCCTGGTGGCTCGTGGGCGCCGCCCCGGGCGGATTTACCTTGGCCGCGCCCCGTCATTCCGCTGGAGCGGATACGGGATCTGGTACCTGGAGCCGGTCCGCTGCAGGCAGGTCGTCCGATGCCGCATCGGGAGCCCCCAATTCGAATAGCAAAATGACGAAGAACGGCACCAGTGGCATGCGGTACCGAGACAACGTTCCGAGGTTCGTTGTCGCCAGACCGACACCGAGGCCGAGGCCGCAGGCAAAAACCAAGCAGAACATCAATAGTGGGCTCTTCGACAGCCGTTTTATGATCCCGCGCAGCCCTTGACGGTATCCGGCCAGGATCGCCAGGCCGAGGATGGCGCTCGTTTCGGTGCAGTTCAGCAACATCTGTGCGTTGCTGGCTTCAAAAATGAACGGCCGAAACAGTGCCGTCACGAGCGCTAGTGGGGCAAGGGCTACCTGCGCGGGCATCGAACGATCGTCGGCGTTCTCGAGCCCGACCTCGTCGGCCAGCATGTAGTCGGCGTCCCCGCTGAAGCGCGTGCCGATCTCCTGATGACGGGCGGCTTCCTCCGGGAAGGTCTCGATCGAATACTCGGGGAACAGCTTGCCCGTGCCCAAGATCAGCACGACCGCCACGATCGAGCCGAGCACGAGGTTGATTGCCTTGAGGTGCGGCGCGCCCTCGCGCCGCAGCGCGATCATGTAGAACCAAACGCCGGCCGCGACGCCGAAGGGCACCAAAATGTAGGCCTTGAGGATGGCCACGATGAACGCACCGGCTGCCATCGCGATGCCGCCGGTGATGAAGCGATGGTGCCGGGCCATCCACTGACCCCCCACCACCATCGCGAACACGCCGCTGAGGACGATCGACTCCTTGAGCAACGCGCTCGACCAGAACACCACCGATGGCACGAGCAGGCACGACACCAGCAGTCGCGGTGCCGACGCTTCCGGCAACTCTTCGCGGAGCGCCTGATACATCGCCAGGCCCGTAAAAAACGCGGCAAAACCGACCATGGCACACGCGCCGTAAATCGAGCGCCCGCCCAAGAACACGACGAAGCCCGAAGCCGAGTTCATCGCGCCGGTAGCGCTGCCGATGCCGTGCGCGGGGACCGGCAGCGGAATCGGTTCATGGATGAGCACCCGCGCCATGACCGGCGCCACGGTTTCGAAGTCTTGGCCCAAGCGATCGGAAAGCGCAACACCGACCTTGTGGTAGTTGATCATGTCGCCGCCGCCGAGGATGCCGACCGTGAGCTGCACCATGGCGACGGCAGACACGATCCGCAGCACGAACGCGAGCCAGACGAGCGCGCGATCTTGCACCCGCAAGGTGCCCTGGATCAGGAGCATCAGCCCGATGCCTCCCAGCACGACCAGCGAAGTATCGACGATGTCTTCCACGGAGACTGCCGGGCGTCAGGATGCAGCGTCGCTCGCAGCCGCACTTGGCTGTGACGAGTAACCGCCCTTACCGTAGTAGTGGTAATAATAATATTGTTGGTAGCCCCCGGTGGCGCGGCCCGGGTTCAAGGCGTTCAGCACGGTGCCGACGACGTTGGCGTCCACGTCTTGCAGCGCGCGCACCGCACGCCGCGCGAGCTCGCGGCGCGTGTCGAAAGCGCGCACGACCAGCACCGTGCCGTCGACCCGCTTCGACAAGATGGCTGCGTCCGTCACCGGTACCACGGGTGGGCTGTCGATGATAACGCGGTCGTAACGGCTTTCGAGCTCGGCCAGCAGTTGCCCGAAGCGGTCGCTGTGCAGCAGCTCGGCGGGGCTCGGCGCGATCGGCCCCGAGGGCAGCAACGAGAGGTTCGGAACCGGCGTCTCGAGATTCATCTGATCGAGCGTCTTTAGGTCGAGCAGTACGCTGGTCACGCCGAGCTCGTTGTTGCGAGAGAAGACGCGGTGCAGGCGCGGGCGGCGCAAGTCGCAGTCGACGAGCAGCACGCGCTGACCGGCCTGGGCCATCGCGATCGCGATGCAGCAAGCGACGGTTGTCTTGCCTTCCGCCGGCCCGGCGCTCGTCACCAGCAGGCGGCGCTGCGGCTTGTCGGGAGACATGAAGATGATGTTCGTGCGCAGCGCGCGCGCCGCCTCGGCGAGGCCGCTTGTCGGCTCGCGGAACACGGTGAGCTCCACTGGCTCGCCGGCGGCAATGCGCTTGGCCTCGCGGCGGCGACGAGCGCGCGCGCCATAGCCAACGGTCGAGCCGTCGATCTCGGGCAACAAGCCGAGCAAGGGGAAGCCCACTTCGCGCTCGAGATCGTCCGGCGATTTGACGGTTCGGTCGAGGCTCTCGCGCCCGAAGGCGGCGCCCAGGCCCAGGCCCAGGCCCAACAGGAGACCCACCGCGACGCTGGCCGGCACATTGGGACGAATGGGCGCGCGGGGTACCACGGGCGCATCGACGACGCGGATGTTGTTGAACCGCATCATGCCGGTGAGGTCGCTCTCTTTGGAGCGCTCGAGCACCAGAGAGTAAAGCCGCTCGGTGTTGTTCTTGGAGCGCGCCAAACGATTGTATTCGATCTCGAGCAAGTTCAGGTCGAGCGCCTGGCTCTTGGCGTGCTCGAACAAGCCCGACAGGCCGGCGGCCTGTGCGCGCGCCGCGCGGAGATCACCCTCGAGCGCGCCTTTGACATTGCCGATCTCCGCCACCAGTGCGGCGCGAGTCGACTCGATGCGCGCCGCCGCTGCCTTGTACTCCGGGTGCTCGGCGCCTTTGCCCATAGCGGCCAGCGTGCTCGCCGTCTCTTTGGCGGTAAGGTAGTCGCCGCGTAGCGAGGTCAGCACGGTGCTGGTCAGAAGCTCCGTCGCTGGCAGGTTCACCGGGTCCGATGGATCGATCTTGTTCAGCTCCGCGACGCGCGCTGCGATGCCCTCGATCTTGGTACGCACCGCCGTTAGATCGTTGTTGAGCAGCGTCATCTCGCCGCGCAGCATGTTCGACTGGTCGTCGATCGAGACGGACAGGATGTTCTTGTTCTTCTTGTAGTCGTGCAGAGCCATTTCGTTGGACTCGAGCTCGATCTTCAGCTTTTCGAGCTGGGTGCGCAGCCACTCGCCGGCGTTGCCCGCGGAGGTGAGCACGTCATCCAAGTTTTCCTGGGTGTAGACGTCAATCAGGGTCTTGACGATGCGCGCGGCACGCGCCGGGTCGGCGTCCTCGATGCTGACCACGACGATGCGCGTGCTCTTTTCTGGATCCACGCTGAGGCGCGCCCGCAGCACGTCGGCGGCGCGCTCGACCGTGGCGTCCGCGACCCGGCCGGCTTTGCCGGCGGGCAGGTTCTGCATGAAGCCAGCGTCGTGGTTGAGGCCCAGCACGCGCACTGTCTCGGCCGCGACGCGCCGGCTGCGGATGATCTGAAACTGCGTCTGGTAGTACTCTTTGTTCGACCAGTAAGTGCCCGCGCCCATGTCCACGACGTTCTGCACCTCGGTCCCGAGGGGGCGGGGGGGATTCGGATCGATCTGGATGCTGACTGAGGCCTTGTAGATCTTGACCTGACCGATGGCGTAGAAGCCGGCACCGAGCGTGACCGACAGCGCGATGGCGGTGACGAGGACCCAGTGCTTGCGCACGGTGCGCCAGACGCTCATCGGCGAGAATCCGGACTCGGCGGTACGGGCGGGCGCTCGGGGCGCCAGGCTAGGCGGAGGCAGCGAGTTATTCATCGGAAGGGCAGGCAGACCAAGGGCAGGCCGAAGTTAGTTGGCCCGGCAGTGTCCCGCATTCACGCGCCCCCCCGTCAACCACAAAAGGCGCAAAAACCTACCCAATTGAAGTCACCCTGCAATTTCGCGGTACAAAGCAAGCCACCGGGCGTGTAGCCGGGCCGAGTCGAAGCTCTCCTCGATGTGCTGGCGGCCACGCCGGGCCATCTCCGGCCACTCGTTGGTCCGAGCGAGCATCTCCTCGATGGCGGTGGCGACGGCCTCCGGAGACTCGGGCGGAACCACCAGGCCGGAGCTACCCGGCACCAGGCCCTCGCAAACACCGCCGACCTCGCTCGCGATCACAGGCAAGCCCATGGCCTGAGCCTCGAGCACGGTACCACCGAGCGCTTCTTCGGCGCCATCGCGGGCGCGAACACCGCTGTATAGAGCGACGTCGGCGTCGTGCATTAGTCGACGTGTCGCTTCAGCCGGCAGCGCGCCGTGGAACGTGACGCGCTCGCCCAACTTGAGCGCCGCTGTCTCAGCCAACAGCTCCTGCTTCAACGGGCCGTCACCCACGATGTCGAGCTTCACGTCGTGGCCGCGTGCGGCGGCGAGCGCGACCCCGCGCAGCCCCCAAACGAAGCCTTTGACCTCGGCCAGGCGTCCGACGCTGATCAAGCGCAGCGGCCCACCGTTGTACGGTTTGCTGCGGAACTCGAAGCGCGCGAGTGGGAGCCCGAGCGGGAGCTTGCGTAGCCGCGCTTCCGGAGCGCCGAGAGCCAGCAGCTTGCGCCGCATGAACTCCGATGACACCCCGATGACCTCAGCCCGCCGAAATAGGTCCTCGTAGTAACGCCCGCCCAGACGGGCGCCGAGCACGTTGGCGTCGAAGCCGAGGAAGCTCGTCACGAGCGCTCCCTTGAGTGCACCGATGGCGCGTAAGGTGTCGGCGCGCCGACCAGCCGGCCCAAAGTAGGCGTGGAGCACGTCGAAGCGCGAGGGCACGCGCCCGGGCAAGGCCAGGTGACTCAGGCTTTGCGTCCAGCCCCGTGCGTCGCGCGCCATGGCGATCTCGCGCGCGAGACGCAGCGTGCTCAGAGGATGCCGGCGCAAGGAACGAGCGAGCGCACGCAGCACCGCTCGGTGCTCGACCGCCGAGTGCTCCGGCGCAATCACGCGATCAAGCAACCTGAGCTCGCTGACCTCGGGCTGGACGACGCTGGCTTGCCCGCGCGTCGACGGGAAGATGCTGACGTCTTCGCCTGCTCGTACGAGCTCGGAGATGTGCCAAAGGATGTACGTCTCGGACCACGCCGGAAACGTCTCCATCAGCGCGGCGACCCTCATTCCGACCTCATAGACGAGGCGTGGGAAGAGCGCTAGCACGGCGCAACCGGCCCGGCCCAGTGATGCTAGCCTCCGCCGCCGAATGGGTGACAACGAAGCTTGACGGGCACAACCGAAGCCAAACCGGCCGGACCACATCCCTTAGTGCGGAAGACCGTGCGCGGCGGGGTCTTGACCTTCGCTGGTCAGGCCTGCCGCATCGGCGTGAACTTCGTCGCGACCGTGTGTCTGGCGCGCCTGCTGTCGCCGACCGAGTACGGTTTGTTCGGCATGGCGGCCGTACTGACCGGGTTCGCGGCGATGTTCGCCGATTTGGGCCTGAATCAGGCGGCGCTGCAGCGTGAGCACATCAGTCAGGAGCAGCAGTCGGCGCTGTTCTGGGTCAACGTGCTGGCCGGCCTCTGCTTCACGCTGTTGGGTCTTCTGCTTTCTCCGCTCGCGGGTTGGTTCTACGGCGAGCCCATCGTGACGCGCATCGTTGCGGCGCTGTCCGGCACGTTTTTGATCGCTTCCCTCGGCGGCCAACACTTGACGGTCATGCGCCGCGCCCTGCGCTTCAAGCACATCGTGGTCACGGATATCGCCGCGATGATCGGCGCCGTGATCGTGGCGATCGCCTGTGCTAGGCCGCTCGGCGTGTGGGCGCTCGTAGCTCAGCAGCTGACTTCGGCGCTGCTCGCGACCATCGGCTATTGGCTATTCAGCAACTGGCTTCCCAACCTGCCGCGTCGGGCGGCCGAGGTGAGGCAGATGCTGCATTTCGGCGCGCAAGTCACCGGCTTTCGCTTGGTGAACTACCTGGCGCGCAACTTCGACAACGTGCTGCTCGGTAGGGTCCATGGGCCGCATGTGCTCGGCCTTTATTCGCGGGCGTACAGCTTGTTCGTGCTGCCGCTGTCCAACATCAACGGTCCCATCGGGGCTGCGGTCATCCCCGGTATGAGCCGCGCGCAGTCCGAGCCGGCCGTGTTCCGCGAAATCTATTTGGGCGCGGTCCAGATAGTCGTGTGGTTGAGCGTGCCACTCAGCATGGCGCTCATCGCGGTGGCCGACCCGCTGATCCCCGCGTTGCTCGGCCAAAAATGGCACGATGTGATCCCGATCTTTCGCTTGTTGGGGATTTGCGGGTTCGGGCAGGCGATCGGCAATACGATGGGCTGGGTGTACACGGCGCGCGGCGAAGGCGCGCGCATGCTGCGCTGGGGCTTGTTTTCCTCGAGCGCGGTCGTGCTGTCTTTCGTGGTGGGTGTGCCGTTTGGAGCCGCAGGCGTTGCGCTGGCGTATTCGCTCACCACGTGTTTGTTGGTTCCGATCGGTGTCCGGCTAGCGCTGAAGGGGAGCCCCATTTCCGAACGCGACGTCTACTTGCTGCTCGCCAAGCCGCTCGTTCTCTCCAGCGCCTTCGCGGTCGCCGCATTTGCTGCCTGCCATTGGCTCCAGGGCGTGCCGCTGCGGCTTGGAGCAGCGTTTGCGATTTACGCTTTAGGAGCGCTCTTGGTGCTTCAGCGCCCGGGGTCTCGGGCGAGTCTGCGGGCGCTCAAGCAGCGCCTCGCTGCGACTTAGGTCGGGCAGCGCCTGAATCGGGCGTTCTAGTGTGGCTGAATGCCCCAGCCTCTAAGCCTGGCGAATGAATGTCAACGAGCCGGAACGCATCAGCAAGAGGCCGATGGTTTCGCGGCGAACGGTGGTAAATGGCAGCCATGCTTCAGGCTGGTCCCCGCATTTGGGCCAAGCGCACCATCGATTTGACGGTGGCGGTCGCTGTCCTGACGGCGTCGGCCCCCGTGCTGGCCGTGGCCTCCCTGGCGGTCGCCTTCACGCTCGGGCCGCCCGTGCTGTTTCGGCAACGGCGGCCCGGCAAGAACGGCGTGCCGTTCGACATCATCAAGCTGCGCACCATGGTCGAGCCGAAGGAGGGGGAAGAGCCGCGTTCGGACGCGGAGCGGCTCACCCGCCTTGGCCGCTTGCTGCGAGCGACGAGCATCGACGAGATCCCGCAGCTGTTCAACGTGCTGCGCGGCGAGATGAGCCTGGTGGGCCCTCGACCGTTGCTGCTCGAATACCTCCCGCTGTACACACCCGAGCAGGCGCGGCGGCATGACGTGCTACCTGGCATGACTGGCTGGGCTCAGGTCAATGGGCGCAACGCGCTCAGCCACGAAGAGCGGTTCGCTCTCGATGTTTGGTACGTCGACCATTGGAGCCTCGCGCTCGACTTGAGGATCTTGGGTCTGACGTTTCTCAAGTTGTTCGCTCGGCGCGGCATCAGCTCGCAGGGCCACGCCACCATGCCCAAGTTCACGGGAGCCAGCCCTTGAGCGAACCCGGCCGCATCATCGTCTACGGAGCCGGCGGTCACGGGCGAGTCGTGCTCGATGCGCTGGTGAGCGCCGGCCTCGGCGATCAAGTGCTGGGCTTCGTCGACGACGGCCTGGGCGTCGGCGAGCGGCGTGACGGCTTTTCGGTGCTCGGCGGAGAAGCCTTTTTGAGCGACGCACGCGGACTGCGGGTGGCGCTGGGCATCGGTGACAATCACGCCCGCGCGCGCCTGGCGCAGCTCTGTATCGAGCAAGGTCTGGAGCCGATGACGGCGCTGCACCCGCGCGCCATCATCGCCAGCTCGGTGCGCATTGGCGCCGGTAGCCTGGTGTGCGCCGGAGCCGTGCTCAACCCCGGTGCCGTGGTGGGGCAAGGCTCGATCGTGAACAGCGCAGCCGTCATCGAGCACGACTGCAAGCTGGGTAGCTTCGTACACGTCTCGCCCAACGCCACGTTGGGCGGCGCTGTCGAGCTCGGTGACTATGTTCATTTAGGGCTCGCAGCCTGCGTGCTGCCGGGGCTCAGCGTGGGCGAGGGTGCCGTGGTCGGCGCCGGAGCGGTCGTGACCAGATCCATTCCAAGCCGGGCCGTCGCGTACGGTGTTCCGGCGCGCGTGCAGAGAACCCGAACATGAGCGAGCGTATCTATCTTTCTCCTCCGCACATGGGTGACGTGGAGCGAGGCCTGCTTCTCGAGGCCTTCGATTCGAATTGGATCGCGCCGCTCGGGCCGCACGTCGACGGCTTCGAGCGCGAAATGTCCGAGCTTCTCGGTGGAAAAACGCACGCCGCCGCGCTCTCCAGCGGCACCGCCGCGTTGCACCTGGCGCTGATCATCCTGGGCATTGGCCCGGGCGATCGCGTGCTGGTACCGACACTGACGTTCGCCGCGACCGCCAACGTGGTGCGCTACGTGGGGGCGACGCCAGTGTTCGTCGACTGTGACGAGGAAACTTGGCAGGTGTCGCCCGATTTGGTCACGGAAGCCATCGCCGACGGCGCCCGACACGGCAAGCCGCCGCGCGCGCTGATTACCGTCGACCTCTACGGCCAGTGCGCGGACTACGCGCGTCTGTCCGATATTTGCGCGGCCGCCGGCATCAAGCTGATCCAAGACGCCGCCGAGGCGCTGGGCGCGACGCACCGCGGCGCCGCTGCCGGCACTCAAGCGGAGCTCGCAGCGCTCTCCTTCAATGGCAACAAGATCATCACTACCAGCGGCGGTGGCATGTTGCTGTCACCGCGTCGCGACTACATCGAGCTGGCGCGCAAGCTGTCGACCCAAGCGCGCGAACCGGTCGCCCACTACGAGCACGAGCTCATCGGTTACAACTACCGCATGAGCAACCTGCTGGCGGCCGTTGGCCGCGGGCAGCTGCGCCATCTGCACGAGCGCGTCGCCGCGCGCCGCGCGAATTTCGAGCACTACCGGCGCACCCTGGGTGAGCTGCCGGGCTGGTCGTTCATGGCGGAGGCGAGCTACGGCACGCCCTCCCGCTGGCTCACGACCGCGCGGATCGACCCGCAGCGCTTCGGTGTGGATCGCGAACGCGTGCGGCTGGCGCTCGAAGCGGAGAACATCGAGAGCCGGGCGCTGTGGAAACCGATGCACCTGCAGCCGGTGTTCCGTGACGCTCCGCGCGTCGGTGGCGCCGTGTCCGAGGCGCTATTTCGCGACGGGCTGTGCTTGCCGAGCGGCTCGAGCTTGCGGGAGGCCGATCGCGAGCGCATCATCGCGCTCGTTCGGCGCTGCGGCCAGGAGGCCCAATGACGAGAATACTGGTATTTCGCACCGCACAGATCCTCATCGATCTGTTGGTTCTCTCCGCAGCGCTCTGGCTGGCGTTCTTGCTGCGCTTCGATTGGGAGCTGCCGACGCAGATGCTCAAGCGCGCCATGTTCCTGTGGCCGTACGTGGTCGGCCTTCAGTACTTCTCGTTGATGCTGATGGGCGTGCCGCGCTTCGCGTGGCGCTACGTCGGCCTGCGCGAAGCCATCCGCATCTTCGGCGCAGTGGGCGCCGTCACGGCTTTCTTTTTCATGCTGCGCTTGGTCGCGGGCGTGGTGCAGTACCGTTGGGGCTACGCGCAGTACGCGCTCTTGCCGTTGGGAGTCATCGCCGCCGACTCGGCGCTGGCGTTCCTGGGCGTGGTCGGCGTGCGCGTCGTGCGGCGCGTTGGTTCGGAGGAGGTGCAACGCCGCAAGCTGGTGCGCCATACGGATGCCAAGCCGACGCTGCTTTTGGGCGCAGGGCAAGAAGGCTTGTTGGTCGCCAAGGAGATTGCCAATCGCCCCGAGCTAGGGATTCGCCCGGTCGGCTTTCTCGATGACGACGCGGTCAAGCACGGCAGCGTCGTGCACGGGCTCAAGGTGCTGGGGGCGATCAAAGACGTGGAGCGCTTCGCGGCGCTGAGCGGCGCCGTGCAGGCCATCATCACCATTTCGAATGCGCCGGGCGCGGCGGTGCGCAAGATTTCCGAGCAGTGTCAGGCCGCGGGCTTGCCGGCCAAGATCATCCCGGGCCTTTATCAAATCGTCGGCGGCAAGCTCAACCTCACCCGCTTGCGCGACGTCGCGATCGAAGACTTGCTGCGTCGTGAGCCGGTGGTGCTCGACGGCGAGGCCATCTCGCACGACTTGCGCGGCGCGCCCGTGCTCGTGACGGGCGCTGGTGGCAGCATCGGCTCCGAGCTGTGCCGCCAGATTTGCCGCTTCAATCCCGGCAAGCTGTTCTTGGTCGAGCGCTCCGAGAACGCGCTGTTCGAGATCCACCGCGAGCTGCTGCGCGAGTACCCGAACCTCAACATTACCCCGTGCATTTGCGACATTACGGATCGCGCGCGTGTGGAGGCCGTCTTCGCCGAGTGCCAACCGCAGGTCATCTTTCACGCTGCCGCGCACAAGCACGTGCCGATGATGGAGTGGAACCCCGGTGAGGCGATCAAGAACAACGTGTTCGGGACGCGCCTGCTGGCGGACGTGGCGCACCAGCAAAAGGTGCCCGTATTCGTCATGGTCTCGACCGACAAGGCCGTGAACCCGACCTCGGTCATGGGCGCCACCAAGCGCGCTGCGGAGATGTACATCCAGGCGCTGGCGAGCAGCAGCCACACGCGCTTCGTGACCGTGCGCTTCGGCAACGTGCTCGGTTCGGCGGGCAGCGTCGTGCCGATCTTCCGTGAGCAGCTGAGCCGCGGTGGGCCCATCACCGTCACGCACCCCGAGATGCGCCGCTACTTCATGACCATCCCTGAGGCGTGCCAATTGATCTTGCAGGCGCAAACGATGGGTCGCGGCGGCGAGATTTTCGTGCTCGACATGGGCGAGCCCGTGAAAATCGTAGACCTGGCGCGCGACTTGATTCGCCTGTCTGGCTTTCGCGCCGACGAGATCGAGGTGACGTTCAGCGGCGTGCGTCCCGGCGAGAAGCTATTCGAAGAGCTATCGGCCGACGAAGAAAAGGCCGACAAGACCCGCCATCCGAAAATCTTCGTCGGCCAGACTTCAGCGCCGCAGTTGCCGGAGGTCGTGCGCAAGCTCGAGCTACTCTCGCAAGCCTTGCAGAACGCCGAGGCGCGGCGCCTCGTGCAGGTGCTCGGAGAGCTGGTCGTGGAGTATCGCCCCAATCGCGAGGACAGCGAACCGAAGTCACTTCCGGCCCCGAACGAGGGGCTGCAGCTCAACCCGGAGACGGTCTGAAGTCACCGAACGGCTAGCGCCGGGGTGAGTGGGTGAAGCCACTCTTTCCGCGCAGGCCGTCGAGCAGGCCGCGGCCAATCAACCGCAGGCGTTCGCCCCGATTGGGCCTCAGCGTCGCGCTCACGACGCTCTCCATCGCGATGCGCAGCCCGAGCGCGGCGAAAGTAGCCGCGCCCTGATGCGTGCGCCGCGCCACCAGGATCAGGTTGCGGGCGAAATAGTACGAATACCAGGCCGGTTTGTCGCTACGGTGCACCGCGCCGCCCATCACGGCCTTGAACTCGTAGCCGTCTTCGAACAGCGCGCTCTTGACTACGACCTGCCGGTAGCCTTTTTCGGTCAGCAGCCAGCCGTAGCCCAGGTCCTCGAAGCCCATCCACAGATCGGCCCACGGCGTGAGGCCGGCTCGCACCGGCGCGAGCGAGTACAGGGTGCCGTTGCTGCTGCCCCAGAAGACGCCGAACGTCGGTGCGCTGGGTGGCTTGCGCACGGCGATGCGCGGCACGGGCCACGGCAGGCGACCCGTCACGTCGAAGCGACCGCCGCGGTTCACCAACCGGCGTAGCGGATACAAGGCTCCGAGATCGGGATTACGGCGCGCCTCTTCGAGCAGCGCCGAGATGGTTTCGGCGTCGAGCCGGCCGTCATGGTTGAGCGCGTAGGCGTAGTCGGCGCCGGCCGCCGCCGCGCGCGCGAGGCGGCGCGCCAAATTACCGGCCGAGCCCAGGTTCTCGTCGGCTGATTCGTAGCTGGCCCAGGACCAGCCGCGTTCGGCAATTAGCTTGGGAATGGCGCCGCTGCCGAGCGAGTCGACGACCAGGACGCGCTCGAATGGCAACGGGACGAGCTGGCTGGCCTGCTCCAGCAGCTGAGCCAACGCATCGTCACTGCGAAACGCCGAGATGGTGAGCCAGACCCGGAGTGGGGGCGCGACGCCTTCAGGCACCCGTGCCTCCACGCAGTCGCCGGGGCAATAGCGAGCTAGGCACGAAGCTGAGGGCCCACCACGCGGGGAGCTTCCACGACACAGTCGGTGAGTGGGCCACCGCGTTGCGGAAAGCCAGGCGTGCTTCGTGGCCCTGGCCCGCCTGCACCAGCGCTACTGCGCGCTGCAGGTAAGCGTAAGCGCGCGCCAACTCGCAAGCCGCCATCAGCTCCGGATGCTCGGCTTCGAGGATGCCGAGACCGACGTGGCGCTCCACCCAGCGCAGGTTGGAAAAGACGCTCGTCGCGTTGCGGTCGTGCCGCCGGTAGCGACCGAGCACCCCAGGCACGTAACCGAACTTGCCGCCGCCGACCAGGCAATCCGCCGCGAGCTTCCAATCCGAGTGCACGCGAATGCGCTCGTCGAAGCCGTAGCTGGGCAGCGAGGACGCGCGGACCATGATCGACGACGTGGCGGAAAAATAGCCGCGCCCCAAGAACTCGCCAACGCCCGCGCCGGAGCGCGGAGCCGTGATCGAGCTATGCAGGCGCAAGGTTCGCCCGCTTGCAGAGTCGAAATGTTCGACGTCGTGGGCGCAGAGCACGCGCGCCGAGTCTGCCTGAAACCAGGCGACTTGCGCCGCGATCTTGCCTGGCAACATGAGGTCGTCACCGGCCAAGAACGCGATGAGCTCACCGGTGCAGCGGCGCAAGCAACGGTTGGAGTTACCCGAAATGCCGAGGTTGGGGCCGCCCGTGATGGCGATGATCTTGTCGGGGTAACGCCGGGCGTAGTCCTCGACGACGTCCGCCGTGCCGTCGGTCGAACCGTCGTCCGAAACGACGATTTGGAGTGGCGCGTAGTCTTGCTGGAGCACGCTCTCGAGCGTCTCCGCGATCAAGTCACGTTGTTGGTACGTGACGATGTGCACGGAAACGAGCGGCTTGTTCATCCCGACGCTGAAGAGCGGGAGGTAGCAATGGGGGGCAGCAAAGTCAAGAACGGCACGCTGGCAAACCCGAGAGAAAAACGCCTCAGTATCGGTCCAGCAGTTGAACCGCACGGCGTGCGCGTGTACCTGATATGCCGCATGGAAACGCAGGCACCCAGCGCGAAGGAAGGGCACTACGCGCAAAAGTCGCGGGGGTATCACATCGGCAGCGCGCGGGCCGAGCGCGTGCTGGACCTCGTGGGTGGCCCTGGTTACCACGTGCTCGACGTGGCGTGCGGCGGGGGGCACATCGGCGCGCTGATCCGCGAGCGTGGCAATACGGTCGTGGGCGCCGAGATCTCCGAGGCGGCCGCAGCCGAGGCGCGGCCGCTGCTCGACTCCGTGCACGTCTTCGACATCGAGTCGCCGTGGCCGTCGCTCGGTGAAAAGAAGTTCGATCGCATCGTGCTCGGTGAGGTGCTCGAGCACGTTTTCGACCCGGTCGCGGTGTTGGGGGAGGCGTCACGCGTTCTCAGCGACAATGGGCGGCTGATCGTCACCACGCCTAATTTCTTGGTTTGGATTGCCCGATTACAGGTGCTGTTCGGACGCTTTCGTTACCAGCGTTATGGGTTGTTCGACTTCGGGCATATTCGATGGTTCACCTACGCTTACTTGAAAGAAGTCGTTGAGGCGGCCGGCTACGTGATTGAAGACGAGCGTCACGTCGGCCACCCCAAGCGCCTGACCGCGCTGGCCGGCTCCTGGCCGAGCTTGTTCGCGATGAACTTCGTGATCGCGGCGCGCCGCAAGTCCGTCGGCGCTGTTCAACATGGTTGAACGACGCATGCGAGTGGTGCGAGTGCTTCCGGAGCTGGACTTCGGTGGTGTCGAGTCGCGCGTCAGCGTGCAAAGCATGCTGCACGACCGCGACGCCTACGAGCTTTCGGTGTGCGCCTTTCACAAGGACGGCGCGGCGGCGCGCAACATCCGCGAGCAAGGGCTGCGCGTCGACGTGCTCGGCGTGAGCCCGGCGCCGCGCAACCCCGCGGCGCCGCTCGCACTGGCGCGCTACTTGCGCCGGCTGAAGCCAGATGTCGTGCACGCCAGCATCGCCGAAGCCAATTTGCACGCGCTGGTCGCCGGCACGCTCGCGCGCGTTCCCGTACGGATCGCGGAAGAGACGGGTATGCCCGAGCACAGCCGCGTGGCGCGAAACGTCTACCGGGGTGTGTACCAGCTGGCCAGCAGCGTGGTGGGCGTGAGTCGCGCGGTCTGCGATTACGTGCGAGACGTGGATAACGCTCCCAAAGATCGCGTGCGGCTGATCTACAACTGCGCGGGCCAACGCTACTTTCCGGAGCCGCGTCCCGAGCTTCCGGAACGGCACGGCCCGACTCTCACGCTCTTGCTCGTGGGGCGGCTCGTGCCGGTAAAAAATCACCTGTTCTTCATGGGCGTGCTGCAGCGGTTATTGCCAGAATTTCCCCAGGTTCGCGTGCAGATCGCCGGAGATGGGCCGCTGCGCGCGGAGCTTGCGCGTAGCGTGGCGGGCGGCCTGTCCGCGCAGGTGGAGCTGCTCGGCGCGCGGGATGACGTGCCGGCGCTGCTTTCACGGGCGGACGTGTTCGCGCTGCCGTCGCTGTCCGAGGGCTGCAGCGTGTCGCTGATCGAAGCCATGGCGTCCGGGGCCCACGCCATCGGCTCCGATGTGGCCGGCATTCGCGAGGTCATGGGGCCGCTAGCCGCGGAGTGGACGGCGCCGCCAAGCGACGCCGGGGCTTGGGAGCGACTGCTCCGGCGCACCTTCTCGCTGGGCGCGGCGGAGCGGCTGGCGGTAACGCGCCGCGCGCAGGCACGCGCTTACGCGGAGTTTTCGCCACGTGTTTACGTGGCCACGCTCGAGACCATGTACCGCGAGCTCTTGGCCCAGCGCGGGCGGACCTTCCAGCGCGCGAGAGTGAGTCTGTCGTGAGCCGACCGATTCGCGTGCTGCATTGCTTGTCATCGGTCGCGAGCGGTGGCGTGGAGCGCCGACGCCTGATTCTGGCGAGAAATTTGGACAAGAACCGTTACGAGCAACGCATCATCGCACGAGCCGCGCGAGGCGACGTGGTGACGGCACTCGAGGCAGCTGGCGTACCCGTGACCACCGTAGGGCAGGGCCGCCTGTTCGATCCGGGAGCGTTGTGGCGTGCGGCGCGCCTGGCGCGAGAGTGGCGGCCCGACATCGTGCATGGCGCGGTGTTCGAGGGCCTCAGCCTGGCAGTCGTCGCGGGCCGTGCGTGTGGCGCGCGCGTCGTGATCGAAGAAACGTCCTTTGCCACCAATCGGTCCCCGCGCGGTCACGCGCTTTTTCGTGCATTGGTGGCGGCAAGCGATGCGTGCGTCGCCATCTCGCCGGCCGTGCGCCGGCAACTGGAGACCGCTACGCGGGTACCGAGCGGCAAGATTACCACGATCATGAACGGTGCGACCCCACCGACCTTACCATCCGCGGAATCGGCCCAGGCCCTACGCGGCGAGCTCGGAATTCCGCGCGACGCGTTCGTGATCGGCACCGTCGCTCGCTTGCAACAGGACCACAACAAACGCACCTCTGACCTGATCCGCGCGTTGGCGCAGCTGCCGGAAAGCGCCGCCGACGTACGCCTGCTGGTGGTGGGCGAGGGCGCGGCCAAGCCTGGGCTCATCGAGCTGTCTCGCTCACTCGGCGTCTTCGAGCGCGTCACCTTTACCGGCAATCGCGAGGATGTCGGCAATATGTACGCGATCATGGATGCTTTTGCGCTCGTCTCTGCCTGGGAGGGGTTCGGCTTGGTGGTGGCGGAGGCCATGTTCTGTGGGCTGCCGGTAATCGGGAGTCGTGTCGGCGGCATCCCCGACATCGTGCTCGAGGGTCAGACCGGCTTGCTGGTGCCGCCATGCTCGCCTGCCAGTATTGCCGAGGCCATGCTGGCACTGCGGCTGGACCGCGAACGACGCCAGCAATTCGGTCGAGCGGGAAAGCTCCGAGCACAAGAATGCTTCAGCGCCGAGCGCTACACCGCCGACGTAGAAGCGTTTTACACTCGGCTTCTGGGACGAGGCTGAGCGGGCATGCTCTTCAATTCACTCCACTTCGCGCTCTTCTTTCCGATTGTCACGATCGCGTTCTTCTTGCTTTCGGGCAGGGCGCGCTGGGCGCTGCTCTTGGTGGCAAGCGCCTATTTCTACATGGCGCTGGTGCCCGCCTACATCGTGATCTTGCTGCTGCTCATCGCCATTGATTTTGCCGCGGGCATCAAGATTGACGAGAGCGAAGGGGCCAAACGCAAGTTGTGGTTGTGGTTGAGCCTGACCGCCAACCTTTCCATCCTATTTTTCTTCAAGTACCTCTGGTTCGCGCTGGAGCAGGTGAGCTGGCTGAGCGGGCGGCTGGGCGCTCATTGGGCGCTGCCGGCACTGAAATTGGCGCTGCCCGTCGGTCTTTCGTTTCATACCTTTCAGTCGTTGGCGTACACCATCGACGTGTATCGACGCACCGAGCGCGCCGAACGAAATTTCGCAGTCTACGCGCTCTACGTGTTGTTCTATCCGCAGCTCGTGGCGGGGCCGATCGAGCGCCCGCGGAGGCTCTTACCTCAGCTGCACGAGCTGCCGAGCGTGGAGTTCGACGCTACGCGCGCGTCCTCGGGCTTGCGCCTGATGCTCTGGGGATTGTTGAAGAAGGTGGCGGTGGCCGATGGCCTGGCAGCGCTGGTCAACCGCACCTACGCAGACGTGGGCCACGCGGACTCGGCCGCGCTGCTGATGGCCGCCTACGCCTTCAGCGTGCAGATCTACTGCGACTTTTCGGGCTACACCGACATCGCTCGCGGAGCAGCTCGCGTGATGGGCGTCGAGCTGATGCAAAATTTCGACAGACCATACGCTGCGCGCTCGTTCGGCGAATTCTGGCACCGCTGGCACATTTCGCTCTCCACGTGGTTTCGCGACTACCTCTACATCCCGCTCGGCGGCAGTCGCGCCGGGCTGGCTCGGAACATCCGGAACTTGCTGGTCGTCTTCGTGGTGAGTGGGCTATGGCACGGCGCGAATTGGACGTTCGCGGTTTGGGGCGCGCTCCACGGCTGCTTCCTCATCGGTGAGCTGCTCCTCAAACGTGCATTGCGTGGTCGCGCCTTCAGCGGAGGCTTCTGGTCGGTCGTGCGCTGGGGGCTAGTTTTTCACGGCGTGACTTTGGCGTGGGTCTTCTTCCGCGCGCGCAACTTGGCCGAGGCCGTTCTGTACTTGACCCGGCTCGTCTCGGGCGTTGGTTTGAGGTCGTCGCACGGGCACAACCTAGGCAGTCCTCTGCAGCTGCTTTTCGTATTCGGCGTGGCCGGGCTAGTGCTGGGACTGGAGTCGCTGAACAAGCGCCTGGATCTCTGGCCACGACTCGAGCGAGCGCCGGTTGCACCGCGTTGGTTGGCTTATTACGCTGGCGTCCTGCTGTTGTTGTCGAGCTTGGGCAGCTCCCCGCAGCAATTCATCTACTTCCAGTTCTGAGGCTCGACCTTTGCGTTCCGAATCCCGCGCCCTGCTTCGCTACTTGGTCCGCTTGTTACTGTTTGCGGCGCCGCTGTTCGGCGTGACGGCCGGGCTGGAGCTGGGGCTGCGTCGGGTAGGGACGCTGCATCACAGCCGAGCGCAGCGCTTCGCCGCCGGGAACCTGCCCGCGACGGTGCTCGTGACCGGCAATTCACACGAAACCGTGGGCGTGATCTGCCAAAAGCTCGGCCGGCCCTGCCTGAAGCTGGCCGCAGGCTCCCAGGGCGTGCTGTACGATCACCTGTTGATCGAGCGCTATCAGGCGGGTTTCGTCGAGCCCCGGCTGCTGCTGATCGGCCTATCTTTCTACTCGTTCAAGTATTCGCTGGGTGCCATCGAGGGCTGGCGTGAGTTCGAGTACTGGCATGCCTACGGCATCGATGGGGAGCGACGTCCGCTACCTTTCTTTGATCCGCGCCGGTTCTTGTTGCTGGCGACCTATCCCCCCCAGACGACGTTGGACTGGGCGCTCAAACGCTTTCCGGTCCAGCTGGGCGCGGCGCGGGCCGATGCTCGCGGCGATGTCGACGTTTCGACGCTAGTTCAACGCGAGCGCGGACAGAGCGCGTTGGTGCGCCGTGTCCGTAACCACATGGGCAACATGCGAGCCGAGGTTCTGCCCGAGACGCGTAAAGCCGTTTCCGGGATGATCGAATGGGCGAAATCGCGCGGGGCGACGCCGGTGCTGCTCGTGAGCCCAGTGACGCGCGACTACGCCCGCGCCGTCAGTGGCCCCGAGCTCGACGGAATGCACGCCGAGGTGGCGCGACTGCAGCAATCTTACGGTGTGCAAGTGGCCGACTACATGACCGACGAACGCTTCAGCGACGCCGAGTTTTACGACTTCGATCACCTCACGCGCGCGGGCGCGGAACACTTTACGGCTATCTTGCGTGAAGAAGTGGTCGAGCCGGTGTTGGCGCGGTCTCGCTAAGTCGCGCGCGCGCCGAGTAGCTCGTCGAGTACTTCCGCGAGGCCCGCGCGCCAGTGGCGAGGCGAATGCGCGAAGGCGCGTTCGAAGCGACTGGTGTCGAGCTCCGAATTGGCTGGCCGCCGCGCCGGCGTCGGGTATTCGGCCGTGGTGATGGGTACTACTCGCGGGGCGCGCCCGGTGAGCGGTGCTTGTTGCTGCACGATTGCATTGGCGAATTCGTACCAGGTCGTGCCGCCCGCGTTGGCGAAGTGAAACGTGCCGAACTGACGGCCGCCGCTGCGATATTGCCGCACTACTTCCAGAATGGCCAAAGCCAGGTCGCGTGTGGCGGTCGGGCGGCCATGCTGGTCTGCGACGACTCGTAGCTCGTCACGTTCGCGCGCCAGCCGCAGCATGGTCTTGACGAAGTTGTTGCCGAAGGCGCTGAACACCCAAGAAGTACGCAAGATGAAGTGTTCGCGCAGCGCGTCTCGCACCGCAGCTTCCCCGGCGGCCTTGCTCGCACCGTAGACGCCGAGCGGCTGGATGGGGTCGTCTTCGACGTACGCGCTGGCCTTGCTCCCGTCGAATACGTAGTCCGTAGAAACGTGCAACAACGGGATGCCACGCTGGGCGCACGCCCGAGCGAGGTGTCTTGGTCCGTCGCGGTTGACTTCAAAGGCGCGGTCGCTTTCGCTCTCGGCCCGGTCGACGGCGGTGTACGCGGCCGCGTTGACCACGAAATCGGTGTCGGACGTGGCGATGGTTTCCGACACGAGCGCGGCGTCGGTGATGCTCACCTGGCCGTGCTCGAAGCTCGTCGACACGAGCCCGGTTCGGGTTGCCTCGCGCGAAAGCTCGCGCCCAAGCTGACCGCCGCCGCCGAAGATGAGCAATCTCATCCGTCCAGCATATAGTACGCTGGCGGTCGCGTGCTCCTGGCCATCTCCGTCGACCTCGACGAAACTCACCTGTACCGCGGCATTCACGGGCTGGACGGCGGGCCTGGTGGCGGCGAGGTTTACGCGCGCGCTGTGCCTCGCCTCAGCGACTGGGCACGCCAGCGTGGCATACCGCTCACCTGGTTCGTCGTTGGTCGCGATCTCGAAGACGCCGCCAACGCTGAGGCTGTGGCGCGCCTCGCGGCTGGGGGGGACGAGCTTGGCTGCCACTCCTTTTCGCACCACTACGATTTGACGCGGCGCCCGGCGGCGGAAATGCGCCTCGAAATCGAGCGCGGCGTCTCGGCCATCGAGCGGGCTTCGGGCGTGAAAGTCGCGGGCTTTCGGGCGCCGGGTTACGCGGTAAGCGACACGCTTTTGCGACTGCTCGACGAGTGCGGGTTTGCCTACGACAGCTCGGTGTTTCCGTGCCCGTCGTACTACGCGCTCAAGGCGGCCAAGCTGGCGGTGTTGCAGGCGCGCGGGCGCCCTTCGCAAGCAATCCTCGACGCACCCGACATGCTGCGCGCGCCCACCACACCGTATCGCGTCGGGCAACCCTACTGGTACCGGGGCAGCGGGATATTGGAGCTGCCGGTGCAGGTGACGCGCGGCGTGCGCCTGCCGTTCATCGGAACCTCGCTCGCCTTGGCGGGCCCGCTCGGCTCCCAGCTTTTGGCGCGGACTCTGCTCGGCGAGCCGCTGTTGAATCTCGAGCTGCACGGCATCGACGCGCTCGATCGCAGCGACGGACTCGAAGATTTGGCCGCGCACCAGCGCGACTTGCGTGTGCCGTGGCAGCGCAAGCTGGAGGCGTTCGATGCCGCCGTCAGCGTCTTCACGCACAAGGGCTATCGTTGCGTGCGTCACGACGAATTGGCGGTCCGCGCGCGGGCTAGCCCTCTTTAGCGCGTGCGGGTGAGCCAGCCCCGCGCCACGAGCTCGCGTCCCAACGCGCGGCTGAAGAGCCGGGCACCATCACCACTGAGGTGTGACCCCTCCGGGCAACGCAACGCTTCAATGCCCGGGATCTCCGAGAAATGGATGCCTCGCACGTGCGCCTGCTCGAGGAAGCGTCGCCAATAGCGAACGTTCGGCAGGTTGCGCTCCTCCAGCTCCAGCACGCTGTACGAGGAGATCATGCGCACGAAAATGACCGTCCCCCCACGGCGCTCGATCTGCCGCACCCAATTGCCGATCGCGGAGTACAGCGCGGCCTCGTCTTTGGCGCTGGGCGGGTTCACGCCTTTTGCGAAGCCGGATGTCCAGTGCTGCAGCATCGCCTTCGTGTCGACCTTCGAGTAGTCTGCGTCTCGAAAGCGATCACTGCGAAAGGTTGCGTACGGCGGAGTGGGGAAGCCACGCTTTTTGGCGAGCCGTTCGATCAGCTCGACCGTGTTCAGGCCAGAGCTCAAGATGACCAAGTGCGATTGTGCGAACCCGCGCAGCTGGCCCTCCCAAGCTGCCACAGCTGGGCGGGTGCGCGCGTAGTCTGCCCACTCCACTGGCCGTCCCTTCATCGTAATCCGGAGCGGTGTAAAGGTGCTGGTCGGCGTGACCTCGCACAGCACGGTGCCCAGGAAATGCGGATCTTCGGCGAGGTCGCGGAGGATGGGCAGGCCCGGGGAGCCACTGATCGCCAGCTGCAGCGGAACGGCCCCCGGGAGCTCCGCCGCGAGCGCTTCCGGATCGATGCCGACTTGAAATCGAGACGAGCCCACGATCGCGAGCGCGGCCGGGCCGGCGTCGTCTGCCGCCATGCGTTTGGTTGCCCAAAGCTCGGCTGTGTCTTGCAGCTCCGAGCGAAGCCCGACTCGGCGCCAAAAGACTTCGTAGGCAGCGAGCGCGGCAACGCCGAGGATCAGACCGACGCAGACCGCCCCCAGGAACGACCGCGCGGGGCGATCGACGACCAGCTCAGAACTGGAAGTAGATGAAGGCACGATCTTCCCCTGCGGTGGTGACGGTGACGAAAATGAGGCAAGCGACCGCGGCCGCGACGACCCAAGAGGGCTTGCGTTCCAGGGCCTGGCGCAGCGAGCTGTCCCGGTAACGCTGATGAATCAGCAGCATCGTGCCGACCCCCACCACGGCCGTGGCGACTTGTAGCGGGTGCAGTAGGGCACCGGTCGAGCCGTGACGCCCCAGGCCGATCATCCCCCGTACGACACCGATCGCCTCGTGGAAGGTCCTTGCCCGGAAGAAGACCCACGCGAACGTCACGCATACGAAGGTGATGGCGACGCCGAGCGGGCGCATTGCAGCCAGCCAGGCAGCAGGCAATCGCGTCAACAGCGGCTTCAGCTCGCGCTCGGCGCACAAGAACAGCCCGTGAAGTCCGCCCCAGATCACGAAGTTCCAGGCGGCCCCATGCCACAAACCGCCGAGCAACATCGTGACCATCAAGTTGAACAGCGTGCGCGCCTTGCCGGCGCGGTTGCCACCGAGCGAAATGTACAGGTAGTCGCGAAGCCAAGAAGACAGCGTGATGTGCCAGCGTCGCCAGAAATCCGTGAAGCCGAGCGCCGCGTAAGGCCGGCGGAAGTTTTCCGGTAGCCGAAAGCCCAGGCAAGCAGCCGCGCCGACCGCACAGGTGGAGTAACCGGCAAAATCGCAGAAAATCTGCCCCGAAAATGCCAAGGCTCCGGCCCAAGACTCCACCACATTACCGGATGCCCCGCCCGAAAAGACGCGGTCGGCGATTGGCGCGAGCAGCGCGTCCGCCACGACGACCTTTTGGAAGAGGCCGAAAAGCAGCAGCAGCAGACCCCAGCCAAAGTCTGCTGTCGTCGCCCTGCGCGGAGTCTCAAGCTGCGGCAAAAAATCCTGCGAGCGGACGATGGGACCCGCCACGAGGTGGGGATAGAAGGTGAGATAGAGCGCGAAGTCGATCAGCGAGCCAACTGGCTTGGTGTCCCCGCGGTACACGTCGATCACGTACGCCAGCGACATGAACGTATAGAACGAGATGCCGACCGGCAGCACGTGCGGGATGAGACCTGCTGGTACATGCAGGCCCAGGGCCGCCAGTGCAGGAGACAAGTTGTCCAGAACGAAGCCGCTATACTTGAAGTAGCCGAGCACGCCGAGGTTGAAGGCCAAGCTGGCGAGCAGCAGCGAGCGCCGTTTGCTTCGGCTCTCGGTGCGCACCATGGCTCGAGTCACGATCCAATCCAGGCAAGTGCTCGCCCACAGAATGACGATCGTCGGCGGGTACCACGCGGCGTAAAACAGATAGCTGAACAGCGTCAGCACCAGCTTGCGTCCAGTCCAACTCAGCGGAAGGTATTGGGCGCCGCTGACTAGCGTGAAGAACACCAAGAAAAGCAGCGAATTGAATACCATCGGGCGGGGGCGCACCTTAGCAAAAGGTCCCGACCAGCAAGCGCAAAAACGGGGTTTGGTCTTGCGACTCGGTGCCAAAGCACGCTTCCATCAGCGGGTGAAGCGACGGTGCCTTTCGCTCCTCCTGGCAGGCTTGCTCGGGCTATTCTCGGCTCACGCACACGCGCTCGTCGACGATCCGAGCTTCGTAGAAACGAAGCTCGGGCTGCTTCGCTACACGTCGTCGATAGCCTGGGCTCCCGATGGGTCGGATCGCCTGTTCTTGACGACCAAGCTGGGCGAAATCCGAATACTCGAGCACGGAATGCTCACGCCGGAGCCATTTGCGACGCTCGCGCCGATCTTTACCGAAAGCGAATGCGGGCTACTGGGCATCTCGTTCGATCCGGACTTCATCGACAACGGTTACCTTTACGTTTTCGTCACCGTGAGCAAAACCGAGCAGCAGATCATTCGCTATACGGCGCGAGGCAACACCGGCGTCGACAAGACCCCAATCGTCGTGGGGCTACCGACCAAGGCTCGGAATCACAACGGGGGCGCGCTCGGCTTCGGGCCTGACGGCAAGCTCTATTGGGCCATTGGTGACAATGGTCTCTCGCCCCGAGCCGGCGTCGACGGCGACTTGCTGTCGCTCGCGACCAAAGTCGGCCGTGCCAATGCCGACGGTAGCGCGCCTTCCGACAATCCGTTCTTCGACGGGGACGGGCCCAACAACGACTACATCTGGGCGCGGGGCTTCAGGAATCCTTTCACGCTGACGTTCCAGCCCGCAACCGGCAGGCTCTGGCTCGACGTCGTCGGCTCGCACACCGAGCAAGTGTTCACGCCTCAGCGTGGCGACAACGGGGGCTGGGACAACTACGAGGGCAACCAACCAGCGGACTTCTTGCAGCCCGTGATTGCGTACGATACCGACAGCGCGCCTGCGCGCGACATTGCCGCCGCAGGCGCTGTGCGGGCGGGCGGTGTGGTGACGATCACGACCACGACGGCGCACCGCTTCCGTGCGGGCGCTCACGTCACCATCGCGGGGGTGACGAACGCGTCCTTCAATACAACGGCGTTCATCACGAGCGTCACGCCAACGACGTTCACCTACGCGCAGGTGGGTGCCAATGCGAGCAGCGGCGGAGGCACCGCGACGCCGGACAAAATCGGAGGCTGCGTCACGGGAGGAACGTTTTGGGATTCTTCGTCTGGTCCCAAGGCTTACGAGGGCAACTTCTTTTTCGGCGACTACAACGGCGCCGCGATTTGGCGCGCGACGCTCGACGCGCAAAATCATGTCCACCAAATCGAGCGTTGGGCTTCCGGCGTCACGCGCGTCATCGATATGGCTCAGGGCCCGGACGGCGACCTCTACTACGCAAGCTACACCGGCGCCTTGTTCCGGGCCTCGTACAAGGCGCCGGGCCAAGCGCTCGTGGTTTCGAAGCTCAATCTGCGCCTGAACGAAGGCGGTAAGGCCGCATTTTCGGTGCGCCTGGCGACCGCGCCCGCTGCGACGGTGGGAGTCCAAGTCAATCGGGCCTCCGGTGACGGCGATGTATCGTTGGCCGAAGGCTGGCAGTTGCTGTTCGACGCGAGCAACTGGTCAACGCCGCAGCGCGTGCTCGTGGCCGCGGCCGCAGACGAAGACCGCGATCAGGATCACGCGACGCTCGAAGTCAGCGCGACAAAGCTTTCGACCGTGACCGTCAAGGTCGACGTGACCGATCTCGGCAGCGGGGGCGGCGTCAGTGGCGTCGGGGGGGCCGGCTCGGGCGGTGAGCTCAGCACGGGCAACGGCGGCGTCCCCGCGCAAGGCGGCGAGCCCTCGAGCTCGCGGGCGGGCAGCACGGCGGCGGGCGGCGACGGGTCTTTGCCGGACGACGGCAACGGCGAAGCCGGGCTACCCGCGATGCCCGAAGGTGGGGACGAAAGCGGCGGCGCTGCTCCCTCGGCGAGCCCGACGCCGCCCAACGACGACGGCGGCTGCGGGTGCTACGTCGCGAGGGGTGGCCACGCCGACGAGGCGCTCGTTGCGGTAGGGCTCGGGCTTGCCTTCGCGCTACGACGCCCGCGTCGCCGCCGGCTTTAGCTTGGCTTGCCGACAGCCCGGCAATACCAGTCGTAAAACCGCTGCACGCCCTCCGCAACGCTCACGCGCGGTTCGTAACCGAGCAGGCGCCGCGCCTTGCCGATGTCGGCGTACGTATAGCTGATGTCCGCGCGCATCATCGGCTCGGACTGGACGGGCGCGGTGCTCTTGGCGAGCGCTTCGATGCTGCGCACGAAGTCGGCCAGTAGCACTGGCTCACCGCGGCCAATATTGATGATTTCGTAGCCGAGCCGGCGATCGGTGGCGGCGACCACGCCTTGCACGATGTCGGACACGAAGGTCCAATCGCGGTGCATCTGCCCGCCGTTGTAGAGCGGCATGGGCTGGCCCAGGCGCATCGAGTCGAGCAGCTTGTAGGCCAGCATGTCGGGGCGGCCGCGCGGTCCGTACACCGTGAAGAAGCGCAGCGCCGTGAAGTCTAGCCCTTGGATGTGATGGTACGAGTGTCCGAGCAGCTCCGCCGCCCTCTTGCTAGCCGGATACGGGGCGAGCGGACGATCGGCCGTGTCCGTTTCGATGAAGGGCACCACCTGGGTGTTACCGTAAGCAGACGAGGTCGATGCCAGCACGAAGTTCGGCTTACCGTGGCGGCTCGCCGCGTCGAGCAAGTTCAGTGTGCCAGTCAGGTTCACGTCGTAATAAAGCCAGGGGTCTTCGACGGAGACGCGTACGCCGGCCATGGCGGCCAGATGTGCGACTGCCGTGAACTGGTGTTTGCCGAAGAGCTCGTCGACCAGTTTGCGATCGCGAATGTCGCCTTGCACGAACGTGAAGCGGTCGGCGCCGGGCAGGGCCGAAAGCTCGGCCAGGTTCGCCCGCTTGCGCGCTGGATCGTAGTAATCGTTGAGGTTGTCGAGCCCAACGACGCGATCACCGCGCTCGAGCAGACCTTGGGCCGTGTGGCTGCCGATGAAACCGGCGGCGCCGGTCACCAGGATCGTTTTTCCCGTCACGGCGCGAGCCTACACCATCGCGGCCGGCTAGGAAGGCCCCGCAGGCACCCGGTGGGCTCGGCCCGCCAGCAGCTCTGCCGTAGCGATCCCGCTCGCGGCGATGAATTCGCGCACGATTTCGTTCTCTCCTTCGGCCAGCTGCTGTGGCGTGCCCGATGCGGCCACGCGGCCTTTGGCGAGGACGAAAATGCGGTCCGCGATTTGTAAAGCGCCCGCCATGTCGTGCGAAATCACGATGCTGGTGACACCGAAGCGATCGCGCGTCTCCAGGATCAGCTCGTCCACCTTGCGGCTGGTGAGCGGATCGAGCCCGCTGGTCGGCTCGTCGTACATCAGCACTTCTGGCTCGAGCATGAGCGCGCGCGCCAGGCCGACGCGTTTGCGCATGCCGCCGGAAATCTGGCTCGGAAAACGCTGGCCGGTGCCCTCCAGGCCGAGCACCTTGAGCTTTTCGAGCACCTTGTCTCGAATCTCTTTCTCTTTGAGCTTGGTGTGCTCTCGTAGCGGGAACGCCACGTTGTCGAACACGTTCATCGAGTCGAGCAGCGCCGAGTATTGAAAGACCATGCCGAACTTGCGACGTGCGCTGTTGAGCTGCCGCTCGGACAGCGCGGCCAAGTCGACGCCGCCCACCATCACGCGCCCGCCGCTCGGGCGCTCCAGGCCGATCAGCACGCGCAGCAGCGTCGTCTTGCCGGCGCCGGACCCGCCGATGATCACGGCCACTTCGCTCCGCTCCACCCGCATATCGACCCCGGAGAGCACGACGTTGTCGCCAAAGCGCTTTTCCAGCCCTTCAACGAGTATTTGTGGCTCCGGCATCGGCCAGGCACCTTAGCAGACGCCTTGGCGCTTGACGTCTACCGGTAGGCCTTCGCATAACCAGGGGGTAAAGGAGCCGCGAGGATGACGCAAGAACACTGGGCCGCGCTGGTTGAAGCTTCGGGTGCCAAGAAGGACGACAAGGGCTTTCTGACTCCGCCCGAGGGCAAGCTGCTCACGCTGTACGTGGCGTCGGGCGGCGCGACGCTGAGCGTCCAGCGCATCGAAGCCGTACGCCACGAGGCCGGCCTAGTCCACGCCCGCACCAAGAAGGGCGAAACCTTCGTGCTCGCGCTCGAAGACGTCTTTGCCGGCGCGGTCGAAGAGACGCAAGGATCCTCGCGCAAAGCCGGTTTCGTCTGAGGCGCGCTTGGCCGAAGGCGGCGTGATCTGCGTGCAGGTGGCCGGAGCCGCGTACGGGCTCGCCGTGGCCGACGTGCAAGAAGTGGTCGGCTACCGCACGCCCACGCGCGTGTTTCATGCGCCTCCAGCGCTGGCCGGTATCACCAGCCTGCGCGGCGAGGTGCTGCCGATCATCGACTTGGCGAACTTGCTCGAAGGGCCGGCAGAGGCGCGGCCCGAGCCGACGGAGCCGCGCGTCGTGGTGGTGCGCGAGCGCAGCGGCGCGCGCCGCCGCGCGGGGCTCAAGGTCGACGCCTTGCTCGGCTTGCGGGAGGCGCCCGCGGCCGCGCAGCGTGACGTGCCGCCCGCCATCGCGGCGCGCCTGGGCGATCTCGTGACTGGCGTCGTGAGCGAGCCGGAACCAGCGTTTGCGCTGCTATCTGTCGCAGGCATTCTGAACGCCACCGCGCTGCGCGAGCTGTCGGGGGCTGCGATTGAATGAGGCGTTTCGCGCTGAGCTGATGCGCGTGGTGGCGCTCTTGGAGGAGCGCCATGGCGTTGGGGTGAGGGGAGCCGAGCTGCCGCTGTGGCTCGAGGAGCGCTTGACGAAAGCCGTGACCGCGTTGCTGGTGGCGCGCGGGCTGGAGTTGTCAGCACTTTGGGAAACACTGCAATGCGAGCCGGCGTTGCTGGTCGAGCTCGCGAACGCGCTGCGCGTGGGCGAGACGCGCTTCTACCGCGACGCCGCGCAGTGGGAGGCGCTGCGGCGCGAGGTGATCCCGGCACTCTGGAAGAGCCACCAGGGCGCGGGGCGACTGATGACGCTCTCGGCGGGTTGCTCGACCGGCGAAGAAGCTTGGACGCTCGGCATGCTGCTCGGCGAGGCGGCGCCACGCGACGCGGAAGAGCCGCCGCGCTTCCGCGTCGTCGGCGTCGATCGCAGCGAGGCGGCGCTGGTCACGGCGCGCAGCGGCACTTACGACCAGGGCAGCCAGCGGCATTTGCCGCGCGAGCTCGGGCAGCGCTTCTTGATGGCGTCGCCGGACGGCAGCGTGCAGGTGGCGCCAGCGTTGCGCTCGCTGGTGACGTTTCAATGTCGGGACCTGACGCGGGGGGTCCCGGCGGGGCGCTACGACGTGATCGTTTGCAAGAATGTGCTCATCTACTTCGGTGACGAAGCGCAAGAACGACTCGCCCAGGAGCTCTTGCGCTCGCTGAGTGACGAGGGCGTGCTGCTCGTGGCGCGCAGCGAGGTACCGATCGTGCGCGCGGCCGGCGGCGCCCCGCACGAGGCTGCCCCCAATATCACGCTGTTTCGCGCGAGCTAGGCGCAGCCGCAGTTTTTGCGCTCGAGCGCGGTTGCCGCCGCTCAGGGCTCGGGGTAGCGAGAAGCGCATGTCGCAGGCAGATCCGCTGCAGATTGGTCGCTTCAGCTTCGGTTCGCGGTTGTTCATCGGTACCGGCAAGTACAAGGACGTGGCCGAAACGCGCGCGGCGCTCGAAGCGTCCGGGGCCGAGGTCATCACGGTTGCGCTCCGCCGCGTCGACTTGAAGGACCGCGCTGCCGGCTCACTAATGAGCCTGCTGCTCGAGAAGCGCTGGACACTGCTGCCCAACACGGCCGGTTGTTACACGGCTGACGAAGCGGTGCGCACCTTGCGCCTGGCTCGCGAGCTCGGTATCGGCGAAATCGTCAAGCTCGAGGTGATCGGCGATCCCAAGACGCTGTATCCGGACAACGAGCAAACGCTGGAAGCCGCCAAATTGCTGGTCAAAGAGGGTTTCACCGTGCTGCCGTATTGCATCGACGACCCCATCATCTGCAAAAAGCTGGCAGACGTGGGCTGTGCGGCGGTCATGCCGCTGGCAGCGCCGATCGGCTCCGGGCTCGGCATTCGCAATCCCTACAACCTGCGCATCATCCTCGAGAACTCCACGGTCCCGGTGATCGTCGACGCCGGCGTCGGCACCGCCAGCGACGCAGCGATCGCCATGGAGCTCGGTTGTCACGGTATCCTGATGAATACGGCCGTGGCCGGCGCCAAGCTCCCCATCTTGATGGCCGAGGCGATGCGCGAAGCCGTGAGCGCCGGACGCAAGGCGTTCTTGGCGGGTCGCATGCCCAAGCGCCTGTACGCCAACGCCTCGAGTCCCGAAGCCGGGCTGATCGAGTAACGCCGTGAAGCTCGAGCTTACGGCGTACCAAAAACGCCTGTTCGCGTTCTTGAGCGTGGCGAATTTCTTCGAGGGCTACGACTTCTTCGCCATCAGCCAGCTCTTACCGAGCATCAGGCAGACTTTCGGGCTCGATCCCGTGGAGGGCACCTGGCTCATCACGCTGATCAACGCGGGCACGATTCTGGCGTACCTGCTGGTGCGCCGCGCCGACAAATGGGGTCGAAAGCGCGTGCTCGCGGTCACCATTGCCGGCTACGCGTTGTTCACGTTTCTGTCGGCGTGGGCCCCGAACGCGATCGTGTTCGGCGTGCTGCAGATGGTGGCGCGCATCTTCTTGATCGGTGAGTGGGCGACCAGCATGGTCGTGGCGGCCGAAGAATATCCGGCTGAGCGGCGCGGCATGGTGATCGGCGTGGTCAGCGCCTTCGGCGGCTTCGGCTCCATCGTCTGTGCGGGCGTGGTGCCGCTGCTGCTCAAGACGCCGCTCGGTTGGCGCACCGTTTACCTGGTCGGGGTAGTGCCGTTACTCTTGATGATGTTCGCGCGTCGCGGCTTGAAAGAGACGCAGCGTTTCAGTCAAAGCGCGCCCGCCGAGCAGGCTGCGCCCTTGCTCGACATCCTGAAGGGGCCGCACCGGCGGCGCGTGCTCGAGCTCGGCGCGATCTGGTTCTTGTCGTACGTTTGCACCAACAACGCCGTCACGTTCTGGAAGGAATTTGCGCTCAGCGAGCGGCAGCTCACGCACTCCCAGGTGAGCCAGGTCATCACCGTGGCCGCGCTCGTGTCGATGCCGCTGGTCTTTCTCGCGGGAAAGATGCTCGACGCCATCGGCAGAAAGCGCGGCGCCGCAGTCATTTATGCAGCCGCCGTGCTCGGAATTCTGGGCGGTTACACGCTGCGGGGCGTTGGGCCCCTCATGCTCTGCATGACGGTCGGAATCTTCGGAATCAATGCCGTGCTCACGGTGTTGAACGCCTTCATGACCGAGCTCTTCCCGACCGCCGTGCGCGGCAACGCTGTGGCCTGGTCCAACAACTTGATCGGGCGGATCGGCTACGTGTTGTCGCCGCTCGCGATCGGGGCGCTGCAGCACCAATATGGTTGGGGCTTGCCGCTGCGAGCCAGCACGGCATTCTTGGTAGTCGCCCTGCTGCTCATCTTCTGGTGGCTGCCCGAGACCAACGCGCTCGAGCTCGAGGAGTCGTCTCGCGCCGCCGTTTCGCCGGGAGTATCCGGGTGAGCCTACTGCGTCGAATCTGGCAAAAGCGCGGCGGATTCTTGTTGGATGTGCTGCCGGCGCTCCTCTACTGCGGCGTGCTTTTTTGGGCCGGGTTGATCCCGCTCAAGTCGCTGCCCGGGCCGGACTTCGAGGCGGCGGACAAGGTGTGGCACGCCGTCGCGTTCGGCGGCCTTGCGGGCCTGGGCTGCCGCGCGCTGAAGCATGCGGGTCGCGCGCCGCTCCTGGCGGCGCGAGATAGCGCGCTCGCCGCGGTGCTCCTCGGCGGCTTGCTCGAGCTCCTTCAGAGCTTCACCGCCTACCGCTCGGCGGATCCGCTCGACTTCATCGCGGACGCCGTCGGTGCCGCCGTGGCCTACGCACTGCTGCGCACACTAGAAGGGGTCGCTGCAGAAGGCGCTGCTCGATGATGCAGGCGCCGCGCCTGATCGCGATCACGGATCTGAGCCAGCTCGATCCGGTAACGCTGCTGGCGCGGCTCCGCGGCCTGGCAGAAGCCGCGACGCCGGGGAGCCTTGCTCTGCTGCTCCGCGACCACGCTGCCACTGGCCGGCAACGGCTGGGTTTGGGGCAAGAAATGGCCTCCCTCGCGCGGAGCACGTCTCAGGCGCTCTGGGTCGCCGATCGCATCGACCTGGCTCTGCTGCTCGAGGCAGACGGCCTGCACCTGGGCGAGGGCAGCGTGCCGGCCAGCGCAGCGCGCAAGCTGTGGGGCATCGGGCGTTGGCTCTCGCGTGCCTGGCACCGTGCCGAGCTGAGCAACGCGGCCGAGCTCGAAGGCGTGAATGCGCTGTTACTCTCGCCTGTGCTGAGCGAACGTAAGGGCCGCCCTCCGCTGGGCTTACACGCGCTGGCACGTTGCAGCCAGGCAGCCGCCCTGCGCGAGTCCGTCCTGGTCTACGCCCTCGGGGGCGTGACGAGCGACAACGCCGCGAGCTGTCTTGCGGCTGGCGCGAGCGGCGTGGCGGCGATCGGAGCGGCCCTTGCGTCCGACCCGAGCGCGCTCCTGGGCGCGCTCGGGATCGCTCGCTAACGGCTGAGCGCGACGGGCTTTTGCAGCTTGGCAGAGAGCACGCGCGATAGCGTGCTCCACAGCTCGTCGCCCGTCTTTTTGGCGATCCAGGCGGAACGTTCGGTGTCCCAATCGAAATGCCAGGCGGAGCGCTCAGCAGCCATCCAGATCTGGCGCGCCGCACGGTGGCTGTTGACCACGTAGCGATCGCCGCCCGATAGCTCGATGGTCAGGATGTCACTCGATAGCTCGCACTCGATGCCGCTGAGATCGAACGCGTCGAGCGCGTCCACGAGGGCGCGCAGCTCTGGAAGGGCTCGCGCCTCGTAGTCTTGTTCGCTGAGAGTCATGTGCACCGAGTGTGACCGCGCTGGGGTGTGTTTGCTACTGACCCGGCACCGGCGGCAGGCAAGCTCCGGCCATGCAGCGGTTGGGAGCGATACAATCGTTGTCGTTCTGGCAGGGGAAAACGCACTTGCCGAATTGCGTGTTGCAATGGGCGGTGGCGCACTGCGCGTCCGTCGTGCAGGGCAGGGCCAGCGGGCCTGGAGGTGAGAGCGCAGCGGCTGGCGCGGCAGGGGCCGGTGCGGGGGCAGGGGCCGGTGCGGCAGCGGGCGCTGGAGCGGCGGCAGGTTGACCATACCCGGGCTGTTGGGGCGGCTGACCGACACCAGCGGGTTGCGTCTGTTGGGGGTAGCCGCCTTGCTGCGCCGGCTCCTCACTCTTGCACGCCTCGAGGCCCACGCTAAGCAGCGCCGCGGCCATTCCGAACTTCGCCAACTTGTTGAGCTTCATGGACAAAGCCTCCACCTCGCTCCTACAGGCCCCGCCTGCAGAGGTCAACGGCGAGAAGGCGAGCCTGGCGGGTGATATATTGCGGCGCTCGGCAATGAAAAGGCCAAGCTCTGCGTGATCGGGGCGGCGGCGATCGGACGCCTGTTGGGCGAGGTCCGCGCGGCGCTGCGGCGTCGGCCCGCTCACGAGGCACACCTCGCCGGCGCGATCCGAGCTCTGGCGCCTCACGAGCCAGAGCTGGCCCGCGAGCTGGGCGAGGTGATGGAGGTCACGGCGCGCCGCGGCTCCTTCGATAGGCCGCTCTACGCGGCTGCGGTGCGCGTGCTGAGCGAACGCAACGACGAGCGCGCAGCGAGCGTGCTGGCGCGGGTGCTCGCGAGTGACGACGCGGGCGGGCTGGCGTCGCTCTCGGCGGCTTGCTTCATCCGCCAAGCTTCGCTCACGGAGCCACTCGCCCGTGCCGCGAACAGCCGACATCCGGTCACGGCGTTCGCGGCTGAGGTTGCGCGGCTAGCTCGCGGTGAGCCACGTGGCGAGCGCCTGGCGGCGTTGGCGCCGAAAATCAAGGAGGCGCATCGCATCGCGCTTTGCGGCGAGCTGTTCGTTGCCTTGTTGTCGGGCAAGCCCTTGCCGCGCGACATCGGCCCCGCGCTCACGGTGCTGCGCGACGCAGAAAGGCACCTCGGGCGCTGGCTCCTCTTGGCAGAGCTGGCAACCCGCGCCGGCGATTCGGCGTCGCTGGCCGAGGCTCGCACGCGCGCCAAAAGTGGGGCCGCCAGCGCCCGTGGCGCCTGGGCGTTCGTGGCCTGGGCCCTCGGCGAGACCACGCCACCGCCGGTCATTCGCCCCAGCTTGGAGCTCATGGCTCGGCTCAGCGATCGTCCCAGCGCCGACCGCGATGCCACGTTTCTGTTTCGGTTGGCCTCGGCGCGCGCGCCCGCGGCGCGCTCCATTCTCGAAGGAATGGTCAAGGCGCGGAAGCTTTCGGATGCGCAATCGCTGCGCGCGGCGCTCCACCTTTGTCGAGACTACGGGCAAGAGCCGTGGGGCCAGGCGCTGCTCACGACCGCTCGGGCACCGCGCAAAGACGCCCTGCGCGGGCTCGCCGCGGCCGCCCTGTTCGATTGTGGACGTCGCGCCGAAGCGCTCGAGCTCGCGCCTCAGCTCGAGGCGGCGCGCCCGCTCTCCGGCTTGTGTTGGGCGGGCCTTCTGCGATTGACCGAAGGCGGCGCGCGCCCCGGCGCCTTGGTGTCGGAGCTTTCGTTTCGTCGCATCGAGCAAGGAGCTCGTGAATGAGACTGCGCCTGATGGGACTGCTCGTATCGGCCCTGCTGGGAGGACGCCTGGCCATTGCCGAATCGCCGGTGCCGGCCGAGCTGCGGCCTCTCGACGAGAACGGACGAGCTCTTGCTTCTGCAGAGCTGCGAGCCAGCCTCGCGCGCAGCCTGCCGCCGGAGCTCGGAGGACCGGAGCCCGAGGAGGCTTCGCTGCGCTTCTTGGTGGTGGGCGCGCCCGAGCAGGTGAAGGAGCCCGTCGCCGTCGCCACGTTGGACGCGCGCGGCAACCCGCTCGACGTTTTGGCCAGCCTTCCCGCACAGCCCATCAGTTGTCCCCGCGACGTGGCAGCGGGCCTGGCGTGCCGCCAAACCGAGCCGCTTCGGCTCGTGAGCGACGACGTCGAGCGACGTCACCCCGCGATCAGCCAGCGTGCGATCCTCGCGGAGCTGGGCGGGGTGTTGCGTGTCGGTCTCGGCCCGCAGGTGCGCCTGGAGCTACCAGTCGCGGCGCCACGCGAGCTGGGCACGGCAGCGCGCTACCTGGCACGCCTGCGCGTTTTGGTGCTGCGGCGCAAACGTGGCGGCCCGCCCGCGCTGGGCGGCAGTGACGCGGAGGCCAAGCGCCTGATGCGGCTCGAGCTGGCGAGTGCAGCCGCCATTTGGGGGCAATGTGGCATCGACCTGGGACTCGCGGCCAACAGCAGCATCGAAGTGGTGGATCCGCCTGCCAGCGCCATCGTCGAGCTCGGCTGCGGCATCGGACAGCCGGCGTCGGGCGGGCAATTGCGGCTCGCGCTCGGAACGCGTAGCGTGGTGCTCGACGCGCGCGCCGGTGACAGCCCGGTCTCACTGGCACTGCGCCTGGCCGGCGCCATGCAAGAAGGCGCGACTTTGCCGCGCGTGTTCGAGAACGAACGCGCTACGGCCGACGCGCTCCCGACGGCCGAGCTGCTGCTCGAAGGCCGGGCCGCGGCGCGCGTCGTGAGCGCTAGCTCGACCGATGCGACGTTGTCGGTGTGCGTCGGGCGCGTCGATTTGAACGACGGCTTGACGCACTTTGCCGACGGTGACGCCTTCTCGGGCACGCTCGAAGAGCGAGCGCTGCTGCGCGGGCTCGACGATGGTGACGCGCGCACGGTGGAGGTCCTGGTGGTGCCGAGCTTCGAGCGGGGCGAGCGCATCGGAGAGTCGTTCATCGTGAGCCCCGGCTCCAGCTTGCCCAACGCCGTGATCATCGATCGCACGGCGATTGCCGCCGGCGCTCGTTCGTTCGCGCTGGCCCACGAGCTGGGGCACGTGCTGCTCGCGATGCCCGGACATCCCGACGACTTCGGTGTCGACCAACCCTCGTCGTTGATGGACTCCGACGTCGCCGACGCCACCATCTTCGGCCCACGCCGGCTCTCGCTGCAGGACTGCAGGCGCGCGCTGACCCAAACTGGTCCGGCGTCGCTGGTCCCCGTTCTCGAGCCGCGGCCGTTTTGAATCACAACGGCACGATGAAGCTCAGCTCGGTACCGCCCGCGTAGGCGTAGCTCACGAAGTAGTCGAAGCCGTCGACCATCAAGCTGACCGGTTGGTTGGCGAGGATACGATGCACGCCGTCGTTTTGCTGACCGAGGGAGAGGTTGTCGGGGCGCGGCTTGCTCATGTCGATCGTCGGAAAGCTGAGCTGGCAGCTGTAGACGACGAACGGAGCCGGTCCGCCGCGCTCCAGGTCGGTCAGGCCATCTGCCGGCGCGACCTCGCAATGGGGATTCTCGGTGATCAGCCGCCCGTCCAAACCGATGCTCGCGTCCGGTGCCGCGATCACGCGCACGAAATCGAAAGCGTACTTGTCGGGCGTCAAGAATACGTAATTATTCCGAAATTGCTCGATTGGCGGGATGATGACCAGGCTGGGATCACCGCCCGGCAACTGATTGGGAATGTTGGCGTCTTCTTGACTCGGCGACACGCTCGAGAGCGCCACGGGCGCGTCGCTCTCGAGCATGAAATGGTGCGTGCTCGCGAGGTTTGCGAAGTCTCCGAGACCGCTCAGCGTGACCTGATGCTGCTTGCCGTCGAGCGTCGTGGTCACGTGCGCCCCGCGATCGCTCGTGGCAACGACGCGAAAATACTCGGTCTGGTCCTGGACGCCGATCTCGGCGCCGGCCGCCTTGAGCGCCTTGGCGCGATTCGGAGACACCGTCGCGACGAAGCGCTGCCCGGCGGTGCGTACGTGATCGAGCTGCTCTTCCAAATGGTCGGCGCAGCACTGCCGGTCGCTCAGCGTCTTGAAGAAGGGTGCGTCGCTCGCCTCGCTACCGCTGAAGGCCACGACCGCCGCGTCGGCCGAGACGATGCTACCCGTGAAGTCGGCGTTGAAGTCGTCGGTCTCGAGGTTCGCCACGTCGAACGGGTTCAACGTGAGCGTGAGCTCCTGGCCCGCCTCGGTGGCTGGGATGACGCCGCCGCCGAGGATGCGCGTGGTGGTTTTGACGGTGACATGGGTATTCGGGCGCGTGCCGACGAGCGTCAGGAAAGCGCGCAAATCCGAGGGATTGGTGCTGCTGAAGTTGGTGTCCGGGTCGCTCGTCGTGGCGATGGTCTGCGGCCAGCCCAAGACCGCATACGCCACGGCTTCAGCGTCGCTGTCGGGATCCAGAGCCTCGACCGGCTTGAGCAACGAGGCGTCGTTCGAGAATACGTTCACGTTCTCGAGCGGGTTGAACTGGTACGCGACGACCGGAAAGTTGGAAGTGAGCCGGTAGGCGTGGCGGGTGAGGGCGGTGTTGGTACCCGTATCGAACGTGCCGTCCGCCGAGCCGTCGACCTCGCGCGGACCGAGCTTGAACACGCGCAAGCTGAGCGGGGGAATGTCGGCGCTCGCGACCTTGACGACCTTCGCCGGGTCGCCGGGCTGCGAGTCGTCTTGCTCGATCACGACATGCGTCGTGATGTCGGTCTCGGGATTCGAGACGACGACGGCGAATTGCTGCGCCGCCGCGTTGAGGGTGTCGTCGACGCGCGCGTTGTCCAAGTCGACGGGCCAGTATTCGCAGCCCACGTTGCTGCGGCTCTTGCGAGCCTCGCTGCACAGGTTCAGGCATTTGCCCTCGCGACAGCCCAGCAGCTGCTCGGGATCGCATTCCTGCTGAAAAATGCGCTTTTGCCCAGCGGCGTCGCATTGGTAGGCCTTGAGGCCATCGCAGCTACCGGTGCCCGGGAGGCAGGGCGTGCACACGAAGCCGTCGGGATTGCATTGCTGGCCGCGGGCTCCACAGTCGTCCTCGGTTTGAAACAGGGGGCCGCCGATGGCGCTGATGCAGCGCTGCAGCCGCGCCCCCGAGCAGCGCGCCCGACCGATCTCACATTGCGGAGGCGGGGGCGGAGCGCCGGGCACCCAGCGATCGGCGGAATCGTAGCCGCAGGCGGCCAGCGCCGCTGCTACCGCAGCCGCGAGCGTGATGGTGCGTGGACGAAAGCGCGGGAACACGTCAATGCTGCGTGAGGAAATTGTCCGTGGCGTAGGCGTTCCAACCGCGCTCGCTCAACTGCCGGTAACGCAAGTTGCCGTAGTCGAAGCCGTCGATGTGCGCGAGCGTCGTGGTGACGATCATGGATCCGACCGGCAGCGCGCCTTCTGGAGCGAGCTGGCTGAGGTCCGGTAGCGCCAGGCTGTCACGTGGCCCTGGTGCCACCAACGTCCACTCGTACAGGCCGCCACCGGCCTGCACTCGCACCACCGTGAGATCCACGCTCTGGCCATTTTTGGCCTGCTTGAGGCCGAGCGTGCGGAGGTCCCACTTGGTATTGGGGGCCGGCGTCGTGACGACCGGCAGCGGCACGAAGCCGCCGAGGTCGAGCGACTGAGCGCTGCTGTTGGCGACGAAGGTGCCAATCACCGAGAGCGGCTCGCCACCGCCCGCACCGGTGACGGCGCGCGCGCCCAGCACGTACTTGCTGCCGGCGAGCGTACCGACCAGCGGCGGGACGCCGACGAACGAGAAGTCGCTCGCGCCCGGCAGTGAATGTTCCGACACGCCGCTCGGCAGGATCGCGAAGCCTTGATCTTGCACCTGGATGGCGACCGAGGCGCGAATGCGATCGGGGCCGCGCGGACCCGGCGTCGGCGGATCGAGCTGCAGCTTCAGCGCGTGATCGAGCGGAACATCGACCTGGATGAAGATAGAGTCCGCTGTTTTGCCCGGTTTTACCGCGACGCCGCGCAAGATGCCCATGGCGTACGCGGTGAAGACGCGAGAAGGCCCGCTGTCGTCTTCCAAGCCGGCGAGGGCGTACATGGTGAAGTTGCCTGGCGTCGTCGACTGGTAAAACTTGTAGCCGGCGCTCCCCATCGAATCGCGCGTGATCGCCTGGCCGAGCGAGGGCAGGCGGAAGCTGTCGTCGGCCTGGTCCGACAAGCGGAACACGTAGGCGACTTCTTTTTCGCTGTCGCCGACCGGATCCGGCACGTTGCTCCAACCCTGGCGCTTCAGCTCTTCGTCGGGTGCCCACACGACTTCACCCGAAACGCCGGAGCCGACGCCGGGCGTGCCGCCGCCGGGCGGGAGCTCACCCAGGCTGCCGCAGTCGGGCGACAGCACCGGATCGAGGTAGGCCGTCACGTGATCGACGGCCACGTCGTAAAAGGTGACCGGTTGAAAGCACTTTACGGCGAGCGTGACGGTGCCCTTGGAGCCGAGCTTGCCGGAGAACGTGGCGACGCCGTTCTTGTCGGTGTGGGTCACCTTGCCGCTGCTCACGTCGTCGCCCAAGAGCACGCTCACGCCAGGAATCGCCTGGCCCTCGATGTTGTCGAAAGCGAGCACGGTGAGCTGGTTGCTGAGCGGTTGGCCCGAGAGACCGCCGCGGAAGCCGTTGTCGCTGTTGCCGTAGGTGAAGCCGTCCAGCACGTCTTCGCTCACGTCGTCGGCCGTGATGACGGTCAGCACCTTTGCGCCGGCGTCGCTGGCGGGCGTCGTGCAAGTCAGCTTTTGTGGGCTCAAAACGCTGAGCTCGGTGCACGGCTGGCGGTCGATTTCGACGCGCGTCTGGTCGTCCCAACTCGTGCCATCACCCTCGACAGTGATGATGGTGCCGCCCGAGGTCGGACCGCTGGATGGCGTGGCGAAGAAGCGATCGTAGCTGAAGCCGCCCGTGAGCGTGCCGGCCGTCGACTCGGCGTCGCCGTTCTGCACCTTCACGTCGACCGCGCCGGCGTGACCGGGCGGCGTGACCACCTGGATGCGCTGCGGATCGATCGGCGTCACGCTCGACTTGGGCACCTCGACATCGTCGAACCAGACGCGCGCGTTGCTGTCGAAGCCGTTGCCGCGGATCATCGTGAGCGTGCCGCCCGCGTACGGGCCGTGCGGCGGGTCGATGCCCAGCACGGCGTGCGGTGCCAGGTCCAGCGCGTCGGGCGACACGTCGGCCACGTCGCCGTCCAGCAGCTTGGCATCGGGCGCGCCCGCGTCGTCGTCGGTGATGCGCGTGTAAGGCTTGTCTCGCCGAGCCAGACAGCTGGCGACGAAAACGCCACCCAGCAGGCCTACCCAAACCAGCGCGTGCAAACGGCTGCGCATCCAGGGCCAAGGCTACGAGCGCCCCGGCGCTCCGGCAAACCCGTTTCGCCTAGCCAGCCAAAATAGCGCCGCCGCGCCCGGCTGATACGTCGTGGGCCGTCAGCCCGAGGGCAGCCAATAGCTCCAATGCAACGCGCTTGCGCTCGCTGGATTCCGAGCTCGGCCCCACGCAGGCAGGGCAGCCCGCCGGGCATTTGCACGAGCGAATGAGCCTGCCGGCGGCCCAGCACAGCTCGCGCCCGCGTTCGTAAATTCTTTCAGCCAGCCCGACGCCGCCGGGGAGCGCGTCGAAAAGAAACACCGTCGGGTCGAATTGGCCGGTGCGACCCGCATGCGGGTCACGCCCCGGCGCGACGGGCGGCGCTTCGCTATCTCCCGCTTGGCCGCCGTCACCGAGCGTTTGCCCGATGTCGCGCGGATCGCACATCAAGAACAGCGTCGACACGGTCTCGAGCGCCGCCCCCAGCCCGCGCAGCCCGTCGATGAGCGTCGCGCGCGGGTGGCCCAGCTCTTCAAGCACCGACTCGGGGACGGTGAGCCAGAAGCTCGTGGTGTGCATCTGCATCTCTGGCAAGTGCACATCGCCGTAGCCGGCGTTCTCGTGGCTGAAGAATTTGATCTTCTTGTAGCCCGTTACCTTCTCGATCACTTTCACGTCGCCAAAGCCGGCCTTGGCGCGGCCGAGCAGGCAATCTTGCCGCGGCTCGATCACGCCCACGGTGCGGTAGGTGAGGGCGGTGGTGAAGTAGTCGGGCTCCACCTTGCGCACGAAGGCCTTGTGGTTGTCGTAGTCGAGCCGCTCGACTTGATATTGCTCGGCGTCGTGCTGATAGATCGCCTGCTCGTGGAGCATGGTGTGGGTGGCGCGGAAATCGAGCTCGGCGATGGACTTGTTGGTCGCGACATCGATGATCACGAAGTTGTCCCAGCCGATATTGCGGAGTGAAACCGAGCTCGCCGGGTAGGCTTCGCCGGCCCAGTGGTAGCGATTGCCCGCCTGGTGCACGAGCCCGTGGCCGCGCAAGTACTCGAGCGCATCGCGCGTGGCGGCAGCGTCGAGGGTGAGATAGCTTTCGCCCCGCGCAGGGGCCGGATCCGCGTGGCGCGTGCCCGGCGCCGAGATCTCGAACGGCGCTTCGAACGTGGCGCACTTGAGGTGCTGAATCAGGATCTCCACGTTGCCGGGGTCGATGCGAGCTTCTTCGGCGCCGGCTTCGAACAAGTACTTGGGCTCGCGCGCCAGGTACTGGTCGAGGGCGTCGCTGCCGCACACCAACACGGCAATGCTCGTCTCGCCGCGCCGCCCGGCGCGACCAAAGCGCTGCCAGGTACCCGCGACCGAGCCCGGATACCCCGCGCAAACCACCGCCGACAAGTCGCCGATGTCGATACCCAGCTCGAGGGCGTTGGTGGCGACCACGCACAAGATCTGGCCGGCGCGTAGCCCTGCTTCGATGCGGCGCCGCGTCTCTGGCAAGTAACCGCCGCGGTACGCCATCACCGCGTCCGCCCCGGCGACGTCACCCACTTTGGCGCGCAGGTACTTGAGCATCACTTCCACCGAGTTGCGCGAAGGCCCGAAGACGATGGTCGGCACGCGCGCGCGCACCAAATCGGCGGCCAGATTGACGGCTTGTTTCAGCGTGCTGGCGCGCACCTGCAGCTCTTCGTTCACGATGGGCGGGTTGTAGACGTAGGCCTCACGGCACGCACGCGGCGCCCCCGACTTGTCGACCAGCTCGACCTGCTCTTCCGGCGCGCCGATCAGGCGCGCGGCGTGCTCACGCGGATTGCCGATGGTCGCCGTGGCGGCGATGAACGTGGGTCGCGAGCCGTGAAAGGCGGCCACGCGTCGTAAGCGGCCGAGCACGTGCGCCATGTGCGAGCCGAACACGCCACGATAGGTGTGCAGCTCGTCGAGCACCACGTAGCGCAGGCCTTGGAACAAGCTGGCCCAACGCGCGTGGTTCGGCAAAATGCCGGCGTGCAGCATGTCGGGATTCGTGAGCACGATGCGGCAGCGCTCGCGCACGGCACGCCGAGCGTCACCCGGGGTGTCACCGTCGAACACCATCGCACTGGAGCCCAGCCCGGCGTCGTTCATCAGCTCGCGCAGGTTGTGCTCTTGATCGCGCGACAGCGCTTTGGTCGGATAGACGAACAGCGCGGTCGCCGTGGGATCCTCGGCCAGCGCCGCGAGCACCGGCAGGTGAAAGCACAAGCTCTTGCCGCTCGCCGTGGGAGTTGCGATCACCACGTGACGCCCGCTCTGCGCCGCCTCGACGGCTTGCACCTGGTGCGAATACAGCTGAGCGACGCCGCGCCGCCCGAGCGCTTGGTGCAGCGGCTCTGGTAGGCTCGCCGGGATCTCGCCGTAGGCCGGCGAAGCGGGCGGGATGCTGCGCTCGGCGGCAAAACAGCGTTTCACCGCGCCGCTGGCCTGCCATTGCTCGAGCACGGCACGGACGCCGGTGGGATTGCTCCAGGGCGGTTGAGGCATGCGCGAAGGCTAAACAGATGTGCGGTAGTTTGCAAATCCGGTCGGCTGGCTGTCTCGTGGGGCGCGGACCCCAACCTCGCGCCGGGCCCCGGGGAATAGGCCGCTTCGGGCAGGGGTTGGGCGCCCGATGGAGGAGCAAGCGACTGGCCCTTTCCCCACAGCTGTCGTAAACGGCGCTCTGGTTTCCCGTATGACTGATCCGCACGACGGGCCTGAGCTGCCTGCGCCCCCCGCTGACCTTGCCGAGGCCCCTGCGCCGGAGCCGACCGCCGCTCCCGCGGCAGCCGAGCTGACGGCTTTCCCGGAGTCGACCACGCCGTCTGCCGTGCCGCTCGCGACGGGAACGCCCGCGCCGGCTTCGCTGCCGCCGGGCCCGCGCCCGACCTTCCTGTTCTTCGGCTGCGTCGCTGCCGTGTCCCTGATCGCCGACGTCTCGACCAAGGCTTGGGCCGAGATCACGCTTTCGCGCAGAAGCCCGCTACTGCCGTCCATCGAGCTCGTCAAAGAGCACCTGGGCTTCACGTTGGCGTACAACCCGGGCGGTGCCTGGGGCCTTTTTCAGCGGCAGAGCGAGTACGTGCGCCGCCCGTTCTTCTTGCTGGTGAGCCTGCTGGCGATCGCCTTCATCATCAATCTGTACGGGCGCCTCACACCGCAGCAAAAAGCCCTGAAATGGGGCCTGCCGCTGGTGCTCGGCGGCGCGCTCGGCAACCTGTCCGACCGCATCGTGCGCTCGAACGTCATCGATTTCATCGACTACCAGGCCAAATGGATCGAGACGATGAACCGCACGATCGCCAAGTTCGTGAGCGGCTGGGCCATCACCGATCACTGGCCAACCTTCAACGTCGCTGACATCGCCATCTGCGTGGGCGTCGGTCTGATGGCGGTGGATATGTTCACCTCGCGCCGCGGCGCCTCGGCCTCGTTGCCTCCACGCCCGCCGACCCCGCTCGCGGCGGCCGAGCCCGCTCCGGTTGCCCAGCCTGCTCCGCCGCTCGCGGAGCCCACTCCGCCCTTGAAGCCCGAAGCATAAAGCTCGAAAGTCTCGGCCCATGCAGAGCCGCTTGTTCACGCTCGATTTCTCCGCGTTCGGGGGTGACTACACGGTACCGGCGCCGAGCTACTTCGTCCTGCTGCTCATCGGCTTCCTGTTCGCGACCATCATGGGTTGCGTGTGGGCCAAGCGCGTCGGTCAAGATCCGGACGTCATCGTGGACTTGGGCCTGGCCATGCTGCTCGCCGGCGTGGCGGGCGGACGCCTCTTGCACGTGTTCGCCGACGGCTATTTCTGGGACTACGTGCACCTGTGCACGGATCCGACGAAGGTGGACTGGCACGTCACCCGCAACGAGTGCGTCGCCAACTACGACGGCATTTGGAACGCCGTTGCTGAAGTCTGCCGGCCGCGCAAAGCAGACTGCTTGGCCTGGGCGAAGTTCTATGGCGGCGGTTTCGCTTACTACGGCGGCTTCATCGGCGCATCGGTGGCGGCCTGGTTCCTGCTCAAGGCCGATCGCTTTCCCTTCTGGAAGGCCGCCGACATGGCCGGCATGGTCGTGCCGGTCGGGCTGGCTTTCGGCCGTATGGGCTGCACGCTCGCTGGTTGTTGCTTCGGTAAGGTCTGGGATTCGTCCTGGGCGTTGTCGTTTCCTGGTCACAGCCCGGCCAGCGAGGCGCAGTGGAAAGACAAGCTCCTGCAGCAGCCGTCAGAGGCCTCGCTGCCCGTGCACCCCACGCAATTGTACGAGTCGGCCGCATCGCTGCTCATCGCCGCGTTCCTGACCCTCTACCTGCACAGCCGTAAGAAGTACGACGGGCAGGTGTTCATCGCTTTCATGTGCCTGTATGCGGCCGCACGTTTTCTCATCGAGTTCGTGCGTAGCGACGACCGCGGCGCTCTCTTCGGGCTAAGCACCTCGCAGCTCATCGGCGTGGTGCTGATCGGCGCGGGCGCGTACCTGCACAGCCGGCTGAGCAAGCCGGCTCCCCCCGCGGCGCCAGCTGCGCCCGCCGCCGCCTGAGCCTCGAATTGGCGCTCTCCCGCCGCCTGCCTTAGGCTTGCGCCATGCGCGTCACCGCCTGGCTCACTGCCATCGCCTGCTGTGCGGGCTGCGGCCAAAAGCTGGACCACCCGGCGCTCGCGCCCAGTTGCGATCCCGCCACCATGGATTGCCGAACCACGGCACCCGGCAGCGGTAGCGGCAGCAGCCCCGGCGACCAGCAGGGCAGCGGCGGCGCCGGCTCCGACACCGGTCTTGCGACGTTCAGCGGCCTCGTCATCCAATTCGACGACGACTACTTCGACCGGGGCACGGCCTTCCCGAGCCCGGCCACCATCTCGGCAACGGGTGACGGCGGGCTACGCACCAGCACGAGCTACGACGGCAAATCCTTCGAGCTGGCCGACGTGCTGCTCGCTCCCGCCAACTGGTTCCTGGTCGAGCCCACCGCGAACGGCGTGATGCCCACGCTCGGGGCCATTCCGACGCGCAGCATCGCCACCACCGATTTGCGGCTCGGGCTGGCCAATACCACCGCGGTCGACGGCATTTTCGTCAATTCCGGGACGGATCGCTCGCTCGAGCGGGCCCAGTTGGTGGTTCACGTCGTCGACACGCAGCTGCGCTCGGTGCCTGGCATTCGGGGCACCCTCAGCGCCATCGCCGAGGTCACCGAGTACCGCATGGCAGGCGCTTGGATACCGGACGACGGCGCGACCAGCGTGACCGACGACACAGGCATGCTGTTTTTCGGCAATGTGGTCGCAGGCTCGTCGCTGACCAAAGCCAGCGTCGCGCTCGCCGGCACCACCACATCGCGCATCGACGTCGAGCTCAAGAGCGGTGCCATTACGGTCATCAACGCCATGGTCACCGGCAAATGAGCCGCGAGATGGCGGCCCTGGCCGCGCGCCGCCGGGCCTGCTAGAGCGCGCGCCCATGGCGCAGATCATCGACGGCAAGGCAGTCGCCCAAAAGGTCAAAGACGAGGTTCGGGCGGGGGCAGAGGCGTTCCGGGCGGCCCACGGCCGCGCGCCGGGGCTGCACGTCGTGCTGGTTGGCGACGATCAGGCGTCGGCGGTTTATGTCGGGCACAAAGAGAAGGCCGCGGCCGAGGTCGGCATCGCCGGCAAGGTCTACCGTTTGCCCGCCGCCACGACCGAAGCAAAGCTGCTCGAGTTGGTGGAGGAGCTGAACCAGAACGACGCTGTCGACGGCATTTTGGTGCAGTTTCCGGTGCCCTCGCACATCAGCCAAACGCGCGTCATCGAGACCATCTCGCCCGCAAAAGACGTGGACGGCCTGCACCCGCTGAGCGCCGGCGCGCTGTGGGCGGGCGCCGACGGTTTGGTGTCGTGCACCCCTTCCGGCTGCATGCGCCTCTTGCGCGAGGCCGGGGTCAAGCTCTCCGGCGCGAACGCCGTCGTGGTCGGGCGCAGCAACCTGGTCGGCAAGCCCGTGGCCGCCTTGCTGCTCGCCGAGAACGCCACCGTCACCATCGCACACTCCAAAACGCGCGATCTCGGCGCGGTCTGCCGGCAGGCCGACGTGCTAATCGCCGCCGTGGGGCGTGAAGCCATCATCAAGGGTGACTACGTCAAGCCAGGCGCCGCCGTGATCGACGTGGGCATGAACCGCAACGCGGCCGGCAAGCTCTGCGGCGACGTGGACTTCGAAGCGGCCGAAAAAGTCGCCGGCTTCATCACCAAGGTGCCAGGCGGCGTCGGACCCATGACCGTCGCTTGTCTGCTCGAAAACACGCTGAAAGCCGCCAAAATGCGCCAAGCGCGCGGCCGCTGACCGCCTAGCCCGGCGCTGAATCGCGCAGCCGGAGCAAGAGCGCGTCGACCTGTCGCCCCAGCTCCTCGAGTGTGCCGTCGTTTTCGAGCACGTGGTCGGCTCGGCGCCGCTTCTCGCTGAGCGGCATTTGCGCCGCGATGCGCGCCAGCACGGCTGCCTCGCTCAAGCCGTCGCGCGCGCTCACGCGAGCGAGCTGGGTCGCTTGGCTGCTCGCCACCACGACCGTGGGCCTGAGCACCGTGTCGAGCCCCACCTCGAACAACAGCGGCACGTCGTAGGCCGCCAGCTCGACCCCCTGCCGATCGAGCTCGGCAAAGCGCTCCTGCGAAAGCCGGCGGACGATCGGGTGCGTGATGGAATTCAGGCGTTTTCTGGCCTCGGCGTCGGCGAACACGCGCTCGCCCAGGCGCTGCCGGTCGAGCGCCCCCGCGCCGTCGAGCACGTCCGCGCCGAAAGCCGCCACGACCTCGGACAGGCCGGCGCTGCCCGGAGCCACCGCCTCGCGCGCCAGCTCGTCCGCGTCCACCACGGGCACGCCGCGCTCGCGCAGCAGGCGTGCCACCGTGCTTTTTCCGGAGCCGATGCCGCCGGTGAGACCGAAGACGCGCAGAGTCATGAGGAGCCGGCGGGCGGCTCGAAGGACCTTGCCCCCGAGCGGTGTTTTCCGCAAGGTGGGGGCGTGCTCGGTCTTCGGTTCGGCTGCCTCGCTCTGGCGCTGCTCGGTGCTTCCGTGGCGCGGGCGGAGCCGCGCACGGTGTTTCACTTCAGCGCATCGTCGTCCCTGTTCGCGCGGCCCGGCGTGGGGCAGGGCGGGGCCGTATATATCGGCTCGGGCGATGGCTATGTGCACGCCCTGGCCGCGGATGGCACCTTTCGCTGGAGCTACACCGTCAAAGGGCGCGTGGTCGCGCCGCCCGTCGAAGAGGCGGCCAGTGGCCGCGTCTTCGTGGCCACGAGCGAGTCGAAGCTGTACGCGCTGGAGGCGGACTCGCACCTGCGCTGGGTCTTCCCGTTGCCCGTCGCGCCCAAGAGTGAGTTGTCGCTCACCCCCAAAGGCACCCTCTACTTCGTCGGGCAAGACGACGCGCTCTACGGTGTAACGACAGGCGGCGCGCTCACCCTGCGCATCGCCGCGACGGCTGCGCGCTCGGCGCCAGTTTTGCTCGAGGGGGGGCAAACCGCGCTGGTGCTGGGCGATAGCGTGGCGACGCTCAAAGGTTATGGCTACGCCCGCGCGGCGTTGCCCGGGGTTTTCGACGCCGCCGCCAAGCTTGCTTTGGGGGCCGACGGAGCCGTTTTTGCCTGCGAAAATGGCCTGGCGCGCGTCGTTTCGGGCTCGGCGACGGCGCCCCTGCTCGAGCTCGAGAGCGACTGCTTGTCGCCGCCCGTGCGGGGCGACGGCTTCTTCGCGATCGCGGAAGCAACCGGCGACGTGCGCCTCGTCCAAGCAGACGGGCAGAGCGGGCGCATCGCGCTCGGAGCGTCCCCGTTACGGCCGATCTGGGACGCCGCGCGCCGGCGCCTGGTGCTTTCGACCGCCACCGGCTCCGTAACGGCGCTCGAGTTGCCGGGGCCACCCTGATGGACTTCAAGCGCAAGCTCGGCTTCCTGCCGACGCCGTCCACACCACCCGTGAATGTGCCGGCGCCACTGCCCGCAGCTCCGGTCGGCTCGGACATCATCGAGCAGCTTCGCGCCAAAATGGCCGAAATTCTCGACAAACCGCGCTACCAGGAGGCGCCCCGGCCGCCCGCCGATCCCAGCCAAACCATCCTCCCGTTCGCGCGCGAAGAATCGCCGAACGGCCCCGTGTACCGGCGCCACCTGGTGTTGCCGCCATCGCATCACGTCGGGCGTATCCCTGTCGATTCGGCTCGTAACAGCCGCGCGGAGCTACTGGCCCTGCTGGCGCTCGATCCCGGGCTCGCCGGGCTCGACCTATCGCGCGCCCTCTTTCTCGACACCGAAACCAGCGGGCTCGGCGGCACCGGCGCCATCGCTTTCTTGCTCGGCCTCGCCTGGTTCGACGCCGAAGGGCGCCTCAACGTCGAGCAGCTGCTGCTGCGCAGCCCCGCCGACGAGCCCGCCCAACTCGACATCTTGAGCGAGCGCCTGGCGCAGTGTCAGTTGCTCGTCTCCTACAACGGTAAGGCCTTCGATTGGCCTCTGCTCAAGACTCGATATGTCATGAATCGCCGGGAAATTCCGCGCGATTTGCCGCACCTGGATCTGCTCCACATCGGCCGACGCTTGCACCGCGCACGCCTCGGCGCTTGCCGCTTGAAGACCCTGGAGAGCGAGGTGCTCGGCTTCGAGCGCGGCGAAGACGTCGACGGCGGCGACGTGCCGGCGCGCTACTCGCATTTCCTGCGCACCGGTGACGAAGAAGCGCTCGCGCAGGTCGTGGAGCACAATTGTTGGGATGTCGTCAGCATGGCCGCTCTCGTCGGCCTTTACGGCGAACCGTTCGACCTCATGCATGGCGACGATCTGGTCGGCTTCGCGAGCACCATGAAGCGCGCGGGCGCTCTCGCGGTAGCGGAGCGCGCTGCCGACCGCGCGCTAGAGCTCGGTGCTTCCGCGGCGCTACGAGTGCGCGGCGCCGTGCACAAGGCCCGTGGCGATCGCACCCGCGCGCTGCACGACTTCGAGTCACTCGCCCAAGACGTCGACGACCCCGCGCTCCGGCTGGAGCTGGCCAAGCTCTACGAGCACTTCGTCAAGGACCCCGCCCGCGCTTTGGAGCTGCTGGAGCGGGGCACGGGTGAATCGGATCCCGCGACTGAAAAACGGCGTCAGCGCCTGCAGCGCAAGGCGAAAAAGCCCCCCTGAGGTGCTATATCCCGCGCCTAGGCATGGCTTACGATCACCGAGCGATTGAACCGAAGTGGCAGCGTGTATGGGCAGAGCGGCAGACCTTCAAGTCCGTTCGCCGCCCGGGGCGGCCCAAGTTCTACGCGCTCGACATGTTCCCGTACCCATCGGGCTCGGGCCTGCACGTGGGGCACCCTGAGGGCTACACCGCGACCGATATCGTGACGCGCTATAAGCGCGCGCGGGGCTTCGACGTGCTCCACCCCATGGGTTGGGATGCGTTCGGGCTACCCGCCGAGCAGCACGCCATCAACACGGGCAAGCACCCGGCCAAGACGACGGGCGAGAACATCAACACCTTCCGGCGCCAGCTGCAGAGCCTCGGCTTCGCTTACGACTGGTCACGCGAGGTCGACACCACCGACCCCAAATACGTGCGCTGGACGCAGTGGATCTTCCTCAAGCTGTACGAGCGCGGTCTGGCATTTCAGGCTGAAATCCCAGTGAATTGGTGCCCTGCGCTCGGCACCGTGCTGGCCAACGAAGAGGTGATCGACGGCCGCAGCGAGCGCGGCAATCACCCCGTCGTGCGCATGCCCTTGCGCCAGTGGCAACTGCGCATCACCGCGTACGCCGACCGCCTGGCAGAGGAGCTGGAGCCGCTGGACTGGCCCGAAACGAAGCAGAAGCAGCGGGACTGGATCGGCAAGAGCGAAGGCGCCGAGGTGGACTTCGCCGTGGCCGGGCGCAGCGAAAAGATCCGCGTCTTCACGACGCGCCCCGACACGCTGTATGGCGCCACTTACATGGTGATTGCGCCCGATCACGCGCTCACTCTGTCACTCGCCGGTGACTCGCAGCGCGCCGCCATCGCCGAGTACGTGGCCGCCGCGGCCCGCAAGAGCGACCTGGAGCGCACCGCGCTCAACAAGCAAAAAACGGGAGTCTTTACCGGCTCTTATGCCATCAATCCGCTGACCCAAAAGCAGATTCCGATCTACACCGCCGACTACGTGCTGGGCGCCTACGGCACCGGCGCCATCATGGCCGTGCCGGCTCACGATGAGCGCGACTTCGAGTTCGCCAAACAATACGAGCTGCCGATCGTCGAAGTCGTGAGCCCGGACGGCAAGCTGCACGACAACGTGGATGCGCCGTTCACGGGTGACGGTATCGCGGTGCGCTCCGGCCAGTTCGATGGCCAGCGCACGCCCGAGATGAAGCAGAACGTCTTGCGCTTCTTGGACGAGCAGAAGCTCGGCACCCGCAAGGTCAACTACAAGCTCCGCGACTGGGTCTTCTCACGTCAGCGCTACTGGGGTGAGCCGATCCCGATCTACTTCCCGGTGAGCTGCGAGGGCGATCCGCGCAAAGGCGACCCGCACGTCATCGACTACTCGAAGCCCCTGGCCGTGGCCGATGATGAGCTGCCCCTGCGCCTACCGGACCTCGAGGACTACCGTCCTGGCGACCCCGCGGGCGCCCTCGTCAAAGCGCTAGATTGGCGGTTTTTCCAGAAGAACGGCCAATGGTATGCGCGCGAGACCAACACCATGCCGCAATGGGCGGGCTCGTGCTGGTACTACCTGCGCTACCTGGATCCGCAGAACGAGCAGGCGCCGTTCTCGCAACAAGCCTACGACGACTGGATGCCGGTCGATTTGTACGTCGGCGGCAACGAGCACGCCGTCTTGCACCTGCTGTACGCGCGCTTCTGGCACAAGGTCTTGTTCGACGTCGGCGTCGTGAAGCACCCCGAGCCGTTCCAGAAGCTCGTGCATCAGGGCATGATCTTGGGCAACGCGTTCCGCTGGTACGCAGTGGTAGACGCCGACAACAAGCTCCTGCGCGCGCTCGATGGCGACGACAAGAGCGTGGTGCGCGACGCCGAGGGCAACATCCACACTGTCAGCGGGGAAAAGGTAGTGGAACGCTACCTGGGACCGGCCGACGTGGTCTCGAAAGACGGCGCATTCGTCCACCCCGAGCACGGGGTCAAGCTGCACGTCTCGGTCGAGAAGATGGCCAAATCTCGCGGCAATGTCGTGAATCCAGACCACGTGGTGGCCGAGTTCGGCGCCGACAGCCTGCGCGTTTACGAGATGTTCATGGGCCCGCTGGAGCAGACCAAGCCCTGGCAAACTGCCGGCATCCAAGGCACCCGCCGCTTCCTCGACAAGGTCCACGCCGTCTCCACCAAGCCGCTCATCGACGGTGAGGGCGACGACGAGACACGCAAGCTGCTCCACCGAACCATCAAAAAGGTGGGCGAAGACATCGAAACGATGCGCTTCAACACCGCGGTGAGCACGATGATGATCCTGGCGAATCGCTTGGCAGGCCTGGAAAGCGTACCGCGTGGCGCGCTCGAGAAGCTGCTGCAAGTGCTGGCTCCGTTCGCGCCGCACCTGTGTGAGGAACTGTGGAGCCAGCTCGGCCACGAAGAGCTCATCGCCGATGCGGCCTGGCCCGCCTACGAGCCAGCGCTCTGCGTGGACGACGTGGTGGAGATTGGCGTGCAGGTGAACGGCAAGGCGCGCGGTCGCGTGAAACTCGCCAAAGACGCGAGCGAAGAAGTCGCGAAAACGGAGTCGCTCAAAGACGAGAACGTCTCCCGTTTCATCGCCGACAAGCCGCTGAAGAAGTTCATCTACGTCCCCGGAAAGATTGTTAATTTTATCGTCGGATAGTGCCTCACTGAACGGCTGGTCGGATGTGGATAGGTTGTTGTTTCCCGTGAAACTTGGCCCGGAAATATGGGATGTGCCTCGGGAATTTGACCTTGAGCACCTGGGGGAAACTCCCCGGCGCGCTAGCCGATTTCGGAGGTCGACCGGAGTAGCGGCCGGTTGCCTACTGGTCCTCGCCGGCTTGGCCTTCGGCTGCGGCTACGAGCCCGTCTACGGAGCCCGGCAGCCCCAGTATGCCGTGGTGGCAGGGCGCTTCTCGACGGCGAGCTTCGAGGTGGTGCAGAGCACACTCGAAGGGGTACGGAGTGAGCTGGGCGCCGCCCAGGCTCTGGGCGCCGGTCCGGCGCAGGTTACGGTCGAAATACTGCGCGTTGACGAGCGGAGCATTGGCGTGCGCTCCATGAGCAGCGCAGGGCCGCTGGCGCGCGGCGCCGAGGTAGTCGTCGTCGGGCGCGCGCTCGTTCGAGACAAGCGGGAAGCCGCGGCCCGGGTCGACACCGGGGACATGAGCCGGGCATCTCAGTACGCCGCCGGAGGCACGCCCAGCGCGGATGCGGCGGCGCGCAGCCGGGCGGTGCGCGACGCGGCGAGGAGCCTCGGGAAGGCGCTGGGCCGCGTCGTGTTGGGGATGCCCGAGCCGGCGGAGGGTTGACGAGAGCCCGCGGCCGTCAGGCCCAGCTCGTCAGCGCCGCGCTAGCCATTGAGTGGACTTATAATGCTGGTGTCAAAAGTCTGATCGACGGGCAGCACACGGCCCCTCGGGTCCTTGCCCAGCCGACCGCTGAGGCCTGACGGCTTACTTGATTCCGACGGCTTTCTTGAAGCGTTTGGCGTCGGCGAACATGTCCACGTTGGTGAACACGTAGGTGGCGGTTTGGGTGGTGCCGCCAGCGGCGATCTCCGCCAGCTTTTCGATCGCGGGGTCTTCGTAGCGCGACTTGTGGCCGGCGGGGCCAGGCAAGCGGTAGTAGGCGACCTTGCGCTGCGACAGGCCCTGATGCAGCGGATCGCGCGCCGAAAGTGTGTTCGTCTCTTCGGCGAGGTCGTCGGCGTCGTCCGCCTTCCAGGCGGGGCCAGCTTCGAACACGACGGTGTCGAACTGTTTGCGCACGCTCTTCAGAAAGTCGCGCAGCGCGGTGCGGTTGGCACGACTGCTCGTGAAGTCCGGCGGGGCAATGAACACGGCGGCCTTGGACTCGAGCTCCTTGGCGACCTCGCCCAAGGTCTTGAGGGCGGTCTCGATGACCTTGCCTTCGCGGAAGCCTTCTTGAGCGATTTGGCGCGGGCCCAGCAGGGCGAACTCGAAGCCTTGAGGGGCCTCGCGGCGCCAGCGACGAACGGTGCCGGGACCCGGCACCGCCATGTGCGTCTCCTGAACTTCGACGAAGAGGTACTCTTTGAAATAGCGCGTCGCTGGAACGGCAAATCCAGCGCAGCCAACGACCATCATGATTGGGGCAGACGCTAACACACGGGAGCTATACACGCCCGCCTTCCGACGCCGATTTTCCCAGCCATGGCTCGAGGAAGCAGCTGAAAAACGCTGGAAACGACCCTCGCTTAAAATGAGACGCGCCCGAGAGACCAGCTCTCGGGCGCGATGGGGGGCCGGACGGGCCTTAAATGTTTACAGCGGTCAGTTGAACGGGAAGCACTCCGCCTGACAGCCCATGTCGGGGTCGTTGGCGCAACCAACCAAGTCCGAAGTCGCGTTGAGAATTGCGCCATCGGCATCGCACTGCAGGGTGCATTGGCCAGCGCAATCCGCCAGCAGGTCGTCCGCGTTGGTGGCGTTCATGGCGCCGTCGAGGAAGCACTTGTGGATGCACTCGAATTGGCCCGCGTCGCCCGCCTTGGCGCCGGCACTGCAAGCGGAGCGCGGCTCGGTCGCGTTGCACTCCTGCCACTCGTTACAGCATTTGGCTTTCAGGCACTCGTCGCAGGCGTTGCCGCCCGCAGCTGCCTTGCATTCGGGCTTCATGCTCGGGACAGCCGTGTCGCTGTCGCAGACGCCCGGCTCATAAGCGGCAGGGGTGCCGCCTTCGCCGCCCGCGGCGGTGGTGCCGGCCGTGCCGCTGCCGCCCTTGCCAGCGGTGCTGGTGGACCCGCCGCTGCCGCCCTTGCCCGCGGTGCTGGTGCTGCCGCCGCTGGCCTCGCCGCCATCTGTCGTGTTGTTACCTTCGCCGCCGAAGGAGATGTCCGTGCCGTCACCGCTCGTGACTACACACGCGGTGGCCAGGGACGATGCGACGCCCAACAAGAGGGTCCACTTCAGCACGCTGTAAGGAAACATCTTCTGCATTTCAGGGCTCTCCGAAAAAGTAGGGCGCCGCACGTAGGCGTGGTGAGCGCCGTCCGTCGACGGGGAAGGAAGGTTACCCGGATCGACGACCAGCTTTACACGTTATTCGCCCTGCGCTCGGAGAGCCTTCCCTGCGGGGAAATTATTCTTGTGCTTTTGATGGCTTAGGGAATCCGGGCGGGGGAGGCGCCGCGGCTTCTTGGGGTACCGGCTCTGGGGCCGGTTCTGGTGCGCTCACGGCGGACGGCGTGGGCCCGGTTTCGGCCGACGGCGGTGCTGAGGTCGCTTCGGCTTCGGTCGTGGCGGGGGCCGAGGAGGTCGGGGCGGTAGTCGGGGGCGAGGCCGCTTCCGAGCCGGCGGTGTTGGCACCACGGCGGCGTCGGAAGGCGAGGACGACGCTGGCCAGAGACGCCAGCCACCAGGGAGTATCACCCAGCAGGGTATAGAGGGTCTTACCCTTGAGCCAGCGCAGGGTGGCATGCTGCGAGGCTTCTTCGAACGTATTCGTGTGCGAGATGACGCGACCTACGGGATCGATGAAGGCGCTCACGCCGCTGTTGGTGGAGCGCACGAAGAACTTGCGCTGCTCCACCGCGCGGAACTTGGCGAGCGCCAGGTGGATCCACGGCTCGGTGCTGTCGCCGAACCAGGCGTCGTTGGTGAGGTTGGCTATCAGCTCCGGCTCACCTTCGTGCATCTCACGATTGACGAAGGCGGGCAGCACGTCCTCGTAACAGATGACGACCGCGATTTGATGGTCGCCCAGCGAGAGCGGCTTGAACGAGGTTCCGGGCTGAAAATGGCCGGTATGCGGCGACCACTCGTACAGCTTGGGGAACGTCTCACCGAACGGGAGATACTCGCCAAAAGCGAGCAAGAGCTGCTTATCGAAGCGGCCGACGACCGAGCCTTTCTTGTTCGTGAGCAGCGCGGAGTTGAACAGCACGTACTCGCGCGCGTCGTCCACGTGGCGCACGAGCACGCTGCCGAACAGCGCCGGCACGCCGAGGCTGCGCGAAAACTGCTGGCGCATCGCGTGGTCGGCGTCTTCCTCCAAGACCGCGGACATCACCGATGTCTCGCTCCACACCACGAGATCCAGCCGACCCTGGGACTTGAGCTCTTGCGTTAGCCGCAAGTGGCGATCGAGGCCTTCGCGCTTGTTCTTGCGCTTGCCCATCAGGCTCATGTTGGCTTGCACCAGACCGACCTCGAGCTTTTCGGCCGCGGCGCTCTTTGCGTCCACGCTGGGGATGCGAATGAAGCCATAAATGGCTGCCAAAACCGGCGCGGCCGCGGCCGCCAGCGCCCAGCGGTTGGGCCCACGCTGTTCGAGCCGCGCGATGATCAGCTCGGCTAGGGCGTAGTTGAAGCCCAAGAGCACGAGCGACACCGCGATGGGTCCGCCGAGCTCGGCCAGCTGCAGCAGCGGGGGCACCTGATGCACGGTCGCCCCGTAGAACCACGGGAACAGCAGCGGAAACAGCAGCTCACTCGCCGCGAAGCCGAGGCAGAGCGTGAGCCCACGCCCCCAGCCCCGTTGCTCGCCGCGGGTCGCGAGCCAGCCGAAGAGTCCGATGCGCCCCGCCTGGTAGGCGCACAAGATGCCCTGGAACAGCCAGCAAAGAGGTAGCGGAAAACCGCTAAAAACCTGCAGCGTGTAGCTGAGCCAATAGAAGCCGGTGATGGTCATGCCGAAGCCGGCAGTCCAACCAATCCAAAGTCCACGCTTGGGTGTCTGCCCTGCGAGCGCCACGAACAGCGGCACGAGCGCGACGAACGAGATCGGCCACACGTCGATGCCCGGGAACGCGAGCCAATACAAAAGCCCGGACAGGAAACTGAGCGGGTAGGCGAGCTTCGGCGGAAGCGGCAGCTTCGGTGTGCCTGCGGCCATGGCTCAGCCGCCCAGCGCCTTTTTGACCTTGGCCAGTACGTCGTCGATCTTGAAGGGCTTCGTGATGTAGTGCCGAGCGCCGCTTTGGATGCCCTTGATCACGTCCGTTGCGCCCGATTTCGCGGTCAAGAAGATGATCGGAATGCCCTTGAGCTCGGTGCTCTTCTTCACCTCGGCGGCGACGCCCAGGCCGTCGAGGCCGGGCATCATCACGTCCAGGAGCAGCAGGGCCGGGCGCGGCTGGGTGGCGGCTTGAGCGAGGGCGCTCTTGCCGTCGTGCACCACGGTCACGTCGTAGTGCTGCGCGAGCACCTTTTGCAGCATGGACGCGATTGCCGGATCGTCTTCGGCGATCACGATGCGTTTGCGGATGCTGGGAGCGCCAGACAAGGTGGTTACTCGGTGCGCTTGATGACGTGGAAGCCGAAGTCGGTCTCGACCACGCCGCTCACTTCCCCCGGTTTGAGCGCGAAGGCGGCGTCCTCGAAGGGTTTTACCATTTGGCCCTTGCCGAACTTCCCGAGTGAGCCCGCGCGATCTTTGGCGCCCGGCTCGTCCGAATATTGCTTGGCCAGGGCGGCGAAATCTTGCCCCTTCTTGGCTTTGGCCGAGATGTCGGCGGCCAGCTTCTTCGCCTCGTCTTTGCTGCGCGTGACGGTGGGCGCGGCGCGCAACGAGCCCTTGTACTGAATCAGCACGTGGCTGGCGCCGATACGCAGCTCGGGCGCGGGCGGGGGAGTCGGAGCCGCCGCGGGCGTAGGCGCCGGCTCTGCCGGCTTTTCGGCGACAGGCTCAGGCGGTGCGGGCGGCGGCGCGCCATTGCCGGGAGCCGTGAGATCGGCACAACCGCAGAGCGCCGAGAGCGACAGAGTCAAAGCCAAGCCGACGGAGCCGACGGAGCCGACGGAAAAGGTGAGCTGCGACATTCAGGGCGCCTACGTAATGACGGACCGCGACTGATTTCAAGCGCCGAAAGAGGCCAAAGCTTGCGGGGGATGCCACGCGGGCGCCATAGTGACAGCCTGCATGGCGAAAATCCTCCACATCGAGGACGATCCGGCCAACCGACTGCTGGTCCGCAAGCTGTTGAGCTCGGCTGGCTTCGAGGTGGTCGAGGCGGCGGACGGGCTCGAGGGCGTGCGCAAGGCCATGCAAGAACGACCCGATTTGGTGCTGGTCGACATCTCCATCCCGGGGCTGGATGGGTACGAGGTCACGCTCCGGCTGCGCTCGGAGCCCCAGCTCCGCGGCATGCCGATCGTAGCCATCACCGCGGAAGGCGATCGAGACACGAGCCTGGCGGTCGGGTGTGATGGTTTCTTGCAGAAGCCGATCGACGCCCGCTCGTTTGCCGACAAGCTGCGCGGTTATCTCGACGGCTGGCGCGAGACGACGAACCCGGACGCCACCGGACAGCGCTTGCGCGCCCAGAGCCAGCGCATCGTGAGCCACCTCGAGGCCAAGGTGGCCGAGCTGAGCGGGATGAACCAGCGCCTGCTCGAGCTGGACTCCGCGAAAAAGGAGTTTTATCGCAACATTTCGCACGAGCTGGCGACGCCAATGACGCCGATCGTCGGCTACCTCAAGTTGCTGATTGACGGCGAGCTGGGCGACCTCACCACGCCCCAGCTCAAGAGCCTGCGCGCGATGAGCGACTGCGTGCACCGCTTGCGCCGGCTGATCGACAGCTTGCTCGACGTAACAGCGCTCGAAACGGGGCGTATGCGCTTTGCGCAGCGTGAGTTCGATCTGGCAGAGCTGCTGCAAAAGGCGTCGAAACAGCCGGCTTTCGACGACGGGCGCATCCACCTGGTCGCCGATTTGCCCAAGCGCGGCACGCTGATGGGCACCGGCGACGTCGAGCGCTTGGCCCGCGCCTTCGACCAAATGTTCGACAATGCCACCAAGTTCACGCCAGAAGGCGGAACTGTGGGCGTGCGTGCGCGGCGGCTACCGAGCGGCCACTTCGAGGTGTGCATTGCCGACACGGGGCCGGGCATTCCGCCAGAAAAAGGCAGCCGGCTTTTCGAGCCGTTTTACCAGGTAGATGGCTCGCCGACCCGTTCCTTCGGAGGAACGGGCGTTGGCCTGGCGATCGTGCGCGGCGTGGCCCGCGGCCACGGCGGAGACGTGAGGGTCGCGTCGCCCGCCGGCGAAGAGATCATGGGCGTGCGCCTGAACGGCGCCGCCTTTTACTTCGTCATCCCCGAGCGTGTCGGTCCGTCGAGCGAGCCCCCGTCACGACCGCTGTGACGAATCGCGTCTACCTCGACTGGAACGCCACGACGCCGCCGCTCGAGGAGGTGGTGGAGACAATGGCTCGAGCCGCGCGCGAGAGCTGGGGCAACCCCGCCAGCGTGCACGGCACCGGTCGGGCCGCGCGTGATTTGGTCGAAACAGCGCGCGAAGAGGTGGCGCGGCTGGTCGAGGCGAGCCCGCGCGATGTGATCTTCACGTCGGGAGGGACCGAGGCGAACAACCTGGCCTTGCGCCAGGCGGGCGCGCTCGTCACCAGTCAGCTCGAGCACCCCTCGGTGACACGCGTGGCCGAGTTGCTCGAGAGCGAGGGCAAACCGGTGCGTTGGTTGCCGGTCCCCGCGAGCGGTCGCCTGGAGCCCGAAGCGATTCGTCAGGCGCTGCTCGAGCTCCCGGTGGGAGCCGTGGTGGCGATGGCGGCAGCCAATCACGAAACGGGCGTCGTGCAGCCGCTCGAGTCGGTTACTGAAGTGGTGCGCGCGGCGGGCGCGCGTCTTCACGTCGACGCGGTACAAGCTGTCGGCAAGCTGCCTGCCGCCGTGCTGGCCGGAGCCGACACGCTCAGCTTGGCGGCGCACAAGATCCGCGGACCCAAAGGCATCGGTGCCTTGGTTCATCGGCCCGAGCGCGCGCCGCGTCCATTGCTCGTCGGTGGCAGTCAGGAGCGGGGCCGTCGGCCCGGCACCGTCGACCCGGTGGCCGCCGCCGGCTTCCGGGTGGCGGCGGCTTGGGCGCGCCAGCAGGTATCGCGTCGGGCGGGGCTCGCCGAGCTTCGTGATCACCTCGAGGGCCAGCTGATCGGCCGGGGCGCGCTCGTCAATGGCGCGGAGGTCGAGCGGCTTGCTCACGTCTCCAACCTCTCGTTCGTGGGGCACGCCGGGGACGAGCTCGTCGCCGGCCTCGACCTGCTCGGGGTCGCCATCGCCAGTGGCAGCGCCTGCAGCGCGGGTACCACGGAGCCGTCGAAAATCATTAGCGCCATGCTCGGCATCGAGCGCGCGCGCGGCGCCGTGCGCGTGAGCTTGGGCGACACCACGACGCGCGACGATGTCGAGCTCGCGCTCGCGGCGTTCGTGCGCGTGCTTCGCACGTGAGGTCGCGGAGTTACGGGCGCGCGTCGCGAAAGCTCAAGTGCTGGATGATCCTCGCGTCCATTGTCTGGACCTTTGCGCGAGCAAGCACGGCGTAAGCGATCCAAACTGCTCGGGAGTTTGCGCTCGAGCTGGCCCAAAACCGCGTTCCATTGAATGGAAAGGCGCGGCCTCGAATACTTGGCAACTGTTCAGTAAGCCCTAGTGCCTCGTGCTTCACACGAGATATCGATTCTAAGTAGTCGTTTTTATACGTTGATTCGACGCTTCGTAGAGGGCGATGGCGGCTGCCACCGAAGCGTTCAGCGAGCCGATTCGGCCTGATTGCGCGAGTCGAGCGGTGGCACTCAAAGCGCGTCTTACCGAACGGCTCATGCCTTCGCCTTCGGAGCCGAGCACGAGCAACGTTGGTCCCGCGAGCGGCTGTTCTCGCAGGGCGTGGTCGGCCTGGGCGTCGAGCCCGACGACCTGCACACCCGCCGCGACCGCTTCCGTAAGCGCCGCGGTGAGCGATGGTACGCGGCACAACCGGGCGTGCTCGACCGCGCCGGCCGAAGCACGGAACGTCGCCAGGCTCAGTGGCGCTGAAGCGTGCTCGCCCCAGATCACGGCAGCACCAGCGATGCCGACCGCGCTGCGCACGACGGCGCCGAAGTTCTGCGGATCCGAAATTCCGTCGAGCACGATGCCCAGCAGCTGCGGGTCGGCCAGCAGATCGGCAAAGTCAATCAGCTCGAGCTCCGGAGCCCAGGCGACCACCCCCTGGTGAACCGTACCTTCAGTAAGTCCGTCGAGCACCGCGCGCGGCTCGCGCGTGATCTCGCGCACGCCGTGATCGCTGGCGAAACGCGACAGCGCCTCGAGCCGGGGGCTGTCTCCCTGTTCGATGCTGACACGGCTGAGCGCGCTGCCGTGGGCCAGGATGGCTTCGCGCACCGGCTGCAGTCCGGCCACCAGCCGACCAGGAACCTCGGGCAGGGGCGCGCGCTCGCGGGGCGGTCGCCGGCCGAAGTCAGGACGCCGGCGCAAGTGCTTCGCTCATTTCTGCCAGGATGGCGCGCGCAGCGGCGGCCGGGTCCGCGGCGTCGCGAATGGGGCGACCTACCACGAGCAAGCTCGAGCCGTCTTTGAGCGCAGAGGCGGGCGTACCGACGCGTTTCTGGTCGCCTGCAGCGGCGCCCGCCGGGCGGATGCCTGGCGTGACCAGAATCGCGTCGGGCCCGAGCGCGCGGCGGAGCGAACCGACCTCCGCGGTAGAGCAAACAAGTCCGTGAATGCCCGCCCCGCGAGCCAGCGCGCCGAGCCGCAATACGTGTTCGGCTGGCGTCGCGCTCACGCCGGTGGCCTGCAGATCTGCGGCGTCGAGCGAGGTGAGGACGGTGACGGCCAGCAACTTGAGGCCCGCGCCCTCACGCTGAGCGCGCGTGGCGGCGGCTTCGAGCATGCGCGGGCCGCCGGCCGCGTGCAGCGTGAGGTAGCTGGCGCCGAGCTGGCTCGCAGTCGCCACCGCGCGCTCGACGGTCTCGGGGATGTCGTGCAGCTTCAGGTCCAAGAATACGCGATTGCCGAGCCGCGAGCCGAGCCGTACCGCGGCGGGCCCTTCGGCAACGAACAGCTCGAGCCCCACCTTCAACACGCCGACGACCTCGGCCACGCGCGCGGCGCCGGCCTCGGCGTCGGCGAGGGTGGGGTAGTCGAGGGCGAAGGCTAAACGCTCACGCATGAGCGCCTGCCTAGCACAAGCCCTCGCACGTGGGCCCAGCTTATGGGGTGCGGCTCACAAGCAGCTGCACAGCGGATCGCCGGGCGGGCAGTTGCAGGGCTTGCCGCCACCGCCGCCAGCCTTCGCACCGCCGCCACCGCGTACGGCCGCGCCAGCCCGCTGGGCTTGCGTCTTCTCTTCGGTGGCCTTCTTCAGCTCGGCCTCGAGCTTGGCGCGGGTCGCTTCGTCTTTGGCGCTCGCGAGTGAAGCCTTCAGCTCCTCTTCGCGCTTCTGCGCGGCGTCTTGCACGGCTTTGAGGCGATTCGATTCGGCCTCGGCGGCCGCCGCCTGGGCCGCGAGCGCGGCCTTCTCTTTTTCGGCCTTGTCGCTGGCGCTCTTGAAAGCGAGACCGCCGCCGACGATGGCGACGATGAGCACGCCGACGGAGATGCCGACGATCATCTTCAGGCGCTTCTTGCCCTGGTCGCTCTGAAGAGCGGCCAGCTGCTGCTCGTGGGCCTGCTGCGCCGTGAGCGCTTCCATGCGCGACTTGTGCTCGGCTTCGGCCTTGGCCTTTTCGATTTCGGCGTGGCGAATGGCTTCGAGGCGGGCGGCCTCTTCTTTGCGGCGCTGCTCCTCGAGGCGGCGCACTTCTTCTTCTTCGCGAATACGCCGCTCTTCGGCTTCGCGCGCCGCGCGCTCAGCCGCAGCCCGCGCTTCGGCCTCTTGGCGAGCGCGGCGGTCCTTGTCCGCCTCCTCTTGCTTGATGCGGTCTTCCTCGAGGTTCATCAGCTCCTTGAGGGAGAAGAGAACCGAGCTTTCTTTCTGTTCGGCCATTCGATGACTGTTCCTAGGAGGGGCGAGCCCGCGTGGAGGCGAATACCAACGTGCAAGCGATCTCGTCAAGGGAACGCATGCAAAACCAAGGGAAGGGTGAATGTAACGGACCTTTCCAGTCCTGTCAGCTTTCGACAGTTGCCCTTTATCGTCCTTGGGTCCGTCTAAAATCGGCGCCTACAATGTGGGATATAGGTGCTCGAGTAGGCGGGTTATTTCTGAGATAGCGCCGGAAGATTAACGGGGTCGAACGACGCCCGGCCTGTTCTAGAGTGGACTCATGGCGACCGAGGTGCAGGCGCACATCACCGGTACGGTTTGGAAAATCCTGGTCAAGCCGGGCGACACCGTGTCCCAAGATCAGACTCTCGTCATCCTCGAGTCGATGAAGATGGAGATGCCGGTCGAGTCGCCCGAGGCGGGGCGGGTGGCGACCGTGGCCGTGGCGGAGGGTGCCAGTGTCGATGAAGGCGATGTACTCTTGACCCTGGAGAGCAGTTGAAGCGTCCGGGTAGCGTGCTGCGCTACGCGAGCGCCGCGCTGTTGGCGGCGCTCGCGTGTGGCGGACCCCAAAAATTGGGTGGTCCGGGCGCTACCTGTTTTCGCGACGACGATTGCCAGGCAGGCCTGGCTTGCGTCGCGCCGACGGCCATGGATCCGAAGCGCGTGTGCAGCGCGGATGTGTCGCCGTTGATCTCGATGGTCGACGGACCTCCGGCGATGATGGGCGGAGGCACCGGTGGCGCTGCGGGGGCCGCCGGCATGGCGGCGGCGGCAGGTGACGTGGCTGTCGCCGGTGGCGGCGGCGTGGCAGGCACGGTGATGGGCGGCGCCGACAGCGGCGGCGCTGGCAATGGCGGCAAGGCCGGCTCCGGCGGTGGAGGGAAGGGCGGCTCGACCGCGGCAGGCAGCGGTAACGGCGGGAGCGCTAGCGGCAGCGGGGGCACCAGCGCGGGCACGGACACGGGCGGCGGCGGTAGTGGCGGCACCAGCGCCGGTACCGGCGGCGGCGGCACGGCCCCCGACGGCGGCGCGCCACCCTGAGCTTCTAGGTGCCGAGCGCGCCCCGATCGCGCGCGCTCACTCCTTCCAGAAGAACTTCCACGGGTTGTGCTTGAGGTCGCGCAAGAGCTCCTGCAGGTCGTCGTAGATGGCTTCGTCCATCACCAAAGCGCCGACGGTGCCCTTGCCCGATTTGACGTGTTTCATCAGGCCCTCGGCGTCTTGAGCCAAGCCCTTGGCGCGGCTGCTGGCGTCCGCCAGATCGCGGGTCATGCCGTCAAGCCGCGTGAGCTGCTCGTCCGTCGAGATCTTGCCGGTGATCTTTTTGGTGTCGCTCAGCACCTTGCGCCCGTCTTCGACGATCGGCGGCAGGTTTTCGGCCAGCACTTTGCTGCTGCGCTCGACATCGTTGAAAATGCGGGAGACTTGCGGGCCGTCGATGTAGCGATCGCGCGCGGCCTTCATCGTGTCGCCGGCATCTACTGAGAGCTTGTCGACGTTGTCGACGATGCGGTCGAGCTTGTCGCTGTTGCGCTCGAAGAAGTTGCCGCTGGCGCGCAGCGTGCGGTGCAAGCCGTCGAACGTCTCCGAGATCTTCTGCTCGTTGTTGGCGATCCCCGTGTACGCCTTGTGCAATAGCTCGTAGCTCTCGCTCAGCAGCAAGTCGAGGCGGGGCGGGCTGATGCCCTGAACCGTCGAGTTGTCGGCCAAAGTGGGCCTGTCTGCCGAGCCCGGCTCGATCGCGAGAAACATTTCGCCCAGCACGCCCTGGCTGGTGACGAACCAGCGTGAGTTGTCGTGAATCGAGCTCTGGTAGCGGCGCTCGATGCGCGCGACGGCGCGGATCGGCGGCTCGGGCTCGTGGCTCTTCGGGTCCACCTTGCCGCCCCGGAACTCGAGCTCGCTGACGCGGCCGACATTGACGCCGGAGATGCGCACCGGCGCGCCCGCTTGCAAGCCGCCCGGGTTTTGGAACGTGACGTAAACGGTGAGCGTCGGCTCGAAGCTGAGCCCACCCATCACCACGACGAATGCCCCCAGTAGGCCGAGCGCCACCAAAATGAGCGCGCCGACTTTGACTTCGATCGATCTCTGGCTCACTCGATTGGCCCCTCGGCGCGGCCGTTGATGAACTGGACAATCACGGGATCTGCACTGTTCTTGAAGTCGCCGGGCGTCCCAAGTAGCCGCACTTTACCTTTGTACAGCATCACGATGCGGTCCGCGATGCCGAAGATGGACGGCAAATCGTGGGAAACCACGATGCTCGTCACCTTCAGGCGGTCGGATAGGTCGCGGATTAGCCGGTCCACGCGGCGGGCGCTCACCGGGTCGAGGCTGGTGGTGGGCTCGTCGAACAGCACGTAGCTGGGCTGAAAACCCAGCGCGCGTGCGATGGCGACGCGCTTCTTCATGCCGTCGCCCAGCTCGTTCGGAAAGCGCTCGGCAAACTTGCGCATCTGCGTCTGGTCGAGCAGGTTCAGCGCTTCGCGCCGGGCGGCGTCTTCGCTCAAGCCATGGTGCTTGCGCAGGGGCAGCGCGACGTTGTCCACGCAGGTCATCGAGTCGAAGAGCGTGGAGTGCTGAAACACCATCGCGCACTTCTTGCGCACCGCGTACATCTCGTCTTCGCTCTTTCGCGAGACTTCCTCCCCGTCCAGCCAGATTTCGCCGGTGTCCGGTCGGAGCAAGCCGACCAGCTGCTTGATGAGCACGCTCTTGCCGACGCCGGAGGCGCCGATCAGAAAAAAGACTTCACCCGGATGCACGTCGAAGCTGACGCCGTCGAGCACGCGGCGCTCGCCGAACGACTTCTTGACGTCACGGAAGGAGATCACGGCGCGGCTACTCTGCCAGATTTGACGTCTGCGCTAGGGCAAAGTAGCGAAACATGCATGGTTTTTTCGAGATGGGCGAGCGGGCGTCACGCGCTGGGGGCGGGTGCGTTTCTGGGCGCGCTGTGGCTCATGGCGGCCTGCTCGGGTAGCAAGCAGAAAGAGGCGCAGTCCGCGGCGAGCGAGCAAGACGGGCCCCCGCCGCCTTGCCACAAGGACGAAGTGCGCGAGTACTTTTGCGATGACCTGCTGCCTGTCAGCTCGGACAAACCGGCACCGGAGCCCTACCAGACATGCCCGAACAGCGTGGGCGTGAAGGGTAACGTGTTTGTTCCCACCTCGAGCTGGGCGCACTTCGATATTCCGCGCACCGAATGGACTCGCAAGCGCGTGCCGCCGGGGCACGCCTGCTGTTACTCGTGGTGCTCCAAGCTGGTGGTGGCCGAGGTCGATCAGGTGGACGCGACGGCGTGCAGCCAGCCCAACGCGATGCCCGAAAGGCTATGCATCAGCGCGGCCGAAGCAGGGGTTTCGGATGCCGCGGCGGCGCCGAACGAAAACTGCGCCGCAGCGGTCACGCCGCCCGCCGGTGTTGCTTTCACGCCGCCCAAAGCCGCCGCGCTCGACCTGGGTGCCACGGCCGAAAAGCGCAGTCAGGGGCTGGCCGAGTGCTGCTACGGCTGGTGCAGCAAGGCGCCGCTCGGCACCGGGCTCGGGGCCAAGTAGACGCGGCTGATGCGCGGCTGGCCGTCGCTCGCAGTGGGGGCCGCGCTTGCCTGTGCGCTGCCGGTGCCAGCCGCGCACGCGCAGAGCCGCGGCGCCGAATGGTCGCCCCGCGACGACGAAGCGCTCCCTTCACACCACCTGCGAAGCTGGGCCGAGATGGGCGGGGGGTTGTTGCTCGGCACCGCCGGCTACTGGGCCCTGATGCGCAGAAACGCGGCCGATTGGGACAATCCCCGGCCCCTGTCGCGCTTCGAGCGCTCGTCGTGGGTGCTGGACAACAACAGCATTGGCGTGAACTTTCTCGGTCATCCCGCGAGCGGAGGACTCTCTTACAGCTTCGCTCGTGCCAATCACTACGGCGTCCCAGCCAGCTTCGCTTACAGCTTCACGACCTCGTTTTTGTGGGAGTTCATCATCGAATTCAAAGAGAAGGTGAGCTTCAACGACGTGCTCGTGACACCGGGCGCGGGGCTACCGCTGGGCGAGTTCTTCTACAAGCTGGGTCTGTACCTGGACAGCGGGCACCACGATTCGTGGGGCTACGACGTGGCCCGCGCCCTGCTCGGCAGCGGTGTAGCGCTCGATCGCTGGCTGGACGGGCGCCCGCCCCCGAAGGTGGCCACGCGCGACAACTTAGGCTTTTCTGCGGCGATTTGGCACGATTTTTCAGCCCGCTACGGAGCGACGGAGGTCTCGAGCGCCGGCGAGTCCAGCTATGCTCGTTACAGCGCGGGGGTCACGGGGCGACTCGTCACTCTCGAGGGTTACGGAAAGGCCAGCAGCTTCGGTCGTGGCTTTTACGGGGCGGAGCTTTCGAGCTTCGAGCTCGAGGCCGAAGCGTCGCGCTACGGCTGGGGGCTGTGGAGCGCGGCCGACACGATGCTCGCGGGCTATCACGCGCAGCGCTTCGTACAGCGCCCGAGCGGGCTTTCCGGGGGCTCGGTCAGCATCGGCACGAGCGTGGGTTTTGCCTACTTGCGCTCGGCTGCCAATCGCTATGCCAGCGTCGAAGCAGCCGTCAGCAAGCCGGGCTCGGACTTGAGCTATCACGTGCCGAATCGCCGCGAGCAGTATGGAGCCTGGCAACTTCCGGGGCTGGCTCTCGACGTGCGGCTGCTCGGCAGCTGGGGCAGCTTCGAAGCGTCCGCGCGGGTGCAACCGAGCTTCGCCGGCGTGGGCGCGGTGGCCTTCTACGATTGGTCAGCAGAAAATCCGGATGCGGTGAGCAAGCACATCTTGCACCGGCAAGGCTATTTTTATGGTTGGGGCGGTGTCGGCACGCTCTCGGCGCGCCTGGCGCTCGGAGTTTTTCGTGGCGGAGTCGAGCTGTTGTACGGCGCGTATGACTCGCAAGATGGTTGGGATCGCCACCCGGAGCAACTCAGCGTCGATGTGCCCGCTCGCGGAGATATCTGGCGTTATCGGGCGTCGTTGGGCGTCGCGCCGCGCCCGGACCTTACCGTGGCGTTCGAGCTCGGAAAGCGGCGTTTCCACTCTGAAGTGGCTGGTTTCGAGCGCACGGCGCGCGCCACGGAGCGCGGCGTCTCCGCAGTATGGCGGTTTTGATGCGAAGCGTTCTTTGCTGTGCCGTGGGTGTCGCGTGCTGGGCCTTCGGCGCTCCGGCGCGAGCGCAATCGGCAGCTCAGCCGTGGCTCGGTGAGAGCCCGCGTGCCACGGGCGAGCCCGAGACGGAGGAAGTGGGGCTGTTGGAAGCCGCGCGGAGCGTGCCGCTCGAATCGCTCGGCTTGGTGGCGCTCATTACATATACCGGCTTCAAGGATTGGAAATGGGGCTCGGCGTCTTTTCGTTTCAATTCGGAAGGTTGGTTCGGCATGAATACGGGCAGCGGGGGGCTCGACAAGCTCGGCCACGCTTACGGCTCGTACATGACTAGCGAGCTATTGTTTTGGCGGCTGCGCGCGACCCACGGAAATCGCTGGGTTTCTTCGCTCTATCCCGCCCTTTTTGGCACGCTGCTCTACCAATATATCGAATTCTTCGACGGTTATTCGGTCGACCACGGCTATTCGTACGAAGACACCATCATGAACGGTGTGGGAGTGGCGCTCTCGCTCCTGCGCAATCGTTATCCACGGCTGCGCAGGTTGTTCGACTATCGCCTGTTCTACTACCCGTCGGGCGGTCGCTCGTTTCAGCCGATGATCGACTACGAGGGGCAGAAGTTTTTTGGCGTGCTCAAGCTGGCGGGGATTCCAGGGGTGGAGCGCACGCCGCTGCGCTACTTCGAGCTGCTCGCCGGCTACTACACGCGCGGCTTTCCGCGGTACGCGCACGCCGACGAAAAGAGCGCGCATTTCACGATCGGCGTGGGCTTGAGCCTTTCGGAGCTGATTTTCAAGCCCCTGGCGGCGGCCGAAGGCGAGCCGTTCGCGTTCTTGGACTTGGCCAGTAGCTACTTTCAGGCGCCCGTTCACCTCGACGACGAACGAGTGCGCCGCCGCGCTCGCTGAATCAGGGGCCGAAGATCAGGTAGCCCGCGCCGCTGATGAAGAAGTTGAGCACGATGACGGCCAGGGACGAGCCGACGACGGCGCGCGTGGTGGCGGAGCCGACGCCCTCGGATCCGCCGAAGGCGGTGAGCCCGGCGTGCGCGCTGATGACCGGAATAGCGGCCCCGTAGGCCACGCATTTGGTGAGCCCGATCACGATGTCGCCCGCCGAGAGCAGCGACAGATTCATGAACGTGCGGGGATTGAGGCCGAAAAACGCCGAGGCCGTCCAGGTGCCGGTGGCCATGGCCACACAGGCGGCCAGAACGACCAGCATCGCGAACATGCCCAAGCTGGCCAAGAAGCGTGGGCAGACGAGGTACTTGATGGGATCGGCCCCGCACATGTGCAGCGCGTCCACCTGCTCGGTCACGACCATGCTGCCGATCTCGGCGGCGATGCCGGCACCGACGCGCGTGGCCAGCATGAGCGCACAGATGCTGGCTGCCAGATCGCGTACCAACAGCTCCAAAAATGTGGCGCCCAGCAGGCTCAGATCCGGCACCACGCGCTGGGTCTGGAGCCCCGCCTGGTAGGTGAGGATCATGCCCATGAAGCCCATCACGATGCACAGAAAGCCGAGCGAACGGTTGCCGATCTCGTACATTTGCCGCAAAACGGCGCCTTTTTCGAGGCCGCCCTCGAGCGAGCAGCGCACGGTGAGCTGCAGCAAACGGTAGATCTCCTGCAACGTCGTCAGCAGGCCCGGGTCGTTGTTGCTGGCGGCGCTGGTGCTCATGCGATGGCGAACGAGAGCAGGTAGTCGATCACGAAGATGCCGGCCGCGCTGACCACGACCGCCGAGTTCACGGCGCGGCCAACGCCGGGAGCGCCGCCTTCGGTCGCGAGCCCATAATGACAACTGGAGAGGGCAATCGCGACACCGAACACCACGCTCTTGATCAAGCCGTGCACGACGTCGCCGATGCCGAGGAGGCCGCTGGTGAGGCCGTTGAAGAAGATCACCGGCTCGACTCCGAGCAGCGCGCGCCCGGCCAGCGCGGCGCCGAACAACGCCAGCACGTCGGACAGAATCGTCGACAAAAATAGGGTGATCACGATGCCGTAGAAGCGTGGGGTCACCAGGTAGCCGACGGGATCGATGGCCATGGCGCGCAGCGCGTCCACCTGCTCGGTGACGGTCATGGTGCCGAGCTCTGCGGTATTGTTGGCGCCCACGCGGCCGGAGATCATGAGCGCGGTGAGCAGCGGGGCGACCTCGCGCAGCGTGCCGAAACCCGCGCCCCAGCCGAGCAAGCCATGCGCCCCGTAACGTTCCACGATGGGCGCCGCCTGAATGACCATGATGCCGCCGACGAATAGAGCCGTGAACGCCACGATGGGCACCGAGCGGATGCCCATGCGGTACAGGCTGCGCACGAGCTCGGCGCGATCCACCTGGCGGCCCACGGTACGGCTGAAAATCCGCGAAAGCAGCACACCCTCGGCGCCCACCACGGCCACGACATCCGTGAAGCTGCCGAACAGCGACGACCACGGTGCGAGGGCATCTTCGCTGAGCCTGGGGCCAGCCACGGTCGGCAGCCTACAGCTCCGGCCCGCTACCGCCAAGCACGCCGTCCGGTATAGGATGCGCGCCCCTATGGCTGTCGATCTGCGCCGCGTCGCGCTCGAGCTCGCGACACTCCACGAGCACCTGAAAACGACTGAAGATGCGGCGCGCAGCCTCGCGCAAGTGCGTGAAATCGGCTTCGAGCGCGTCACTCTCGGCGTGACTACCGCCGCCGCGGTCACGCTCAAGCAGCAGGCAGACGCGGCCGGCCTCACCATCGTGGGCGCACACGCGGACGCTCGCGAAATCGTGGAGCAGCCCCAACGGGTTGCCGACATGCTGAGCACGCTCGGCTGCCGATTGGTCGTGTTCCCGCAGCCGCACGTGCCGCTGGCGACGCTCGACCAAGTTTTCGCTCTGTGCGACGAGCTGTCGCGCGCCGGCGAGGTCCTGCGCTCACGCGGGCAGCAACTTTGCTACAGAAACCATGCCCTCGAATTTCGCCGCCTCGGAGGCAAGGCGATCCTCGATTGGATTTACGAGCGGACGGATCCGATTCTGGTGCAGGGCGCGCTCGACACCTACGGCGTGCAAGCCGGCGGCGCCGAGCCGGCCGGCTATTGTGCGCGCCTGTCCGGCCGATTGCCGCTGCTGCTCTTGCAGGACTACGCCATCTCGGCCCAAAACGAGCCGTTCGAGGCCGCGCTAGGCGACGGCAACCTGAGCTTGTCGCGCATCTTGCGTGAAGCCGAGGCAGCCGCGTGTGACTGGTACGTAGTCGGGCAGGGCAGCAAGGTGGAGGCGCCATTCGCCGCCATCGCCCGCAGCCTCACGTACCTCAAATCGCTATAGCGGGCCGTCGGGCGAGCCGGTCACGAACTGCCGCACGGCTTCGTCGTCGCACCCCTTGGCGCCCTCGACACTGCCGTCGAAGGCAAGCTTACCTTCGAGCAGCACGCCGATGCGATCGGTGACCGGGAGCAGTCGATCGAGGTCGCTGGATACCATCACCACCGTGGTGCCATGCGCTCGCTGCTCGGCTCGCAAAAGGTCGAAAATGCGCTGCGAAGTCACCGGATCCAGGCCCGCCGCGGGCTCGTCGTAGAGCACGAGCTCGGCGGCCGCGACGGTGGCGCGCGCCACACCGACGCGCTTCTTTTGCCCGCCGCTCAGTCGCGACGGCAGGCGCTCTTCGAAACCGCTCAGACCGACGCTCGCCAGCCGCTCGGCGACGCGCTCACGCACCTGCGGCTCCGCGGCGCCGCGCTGGCGCAGCGGGAAGCCGATATTGTCGGCCACGGTCATGAAGTCGAACAGGGCGTTGTTTTGGAACAGCATGCCCATGCGTTGGCGGAGCGCTGCCAGGCCCAGCTCATCGAGGCTGAGCAGGTTTTGGCCCAGCACCTCGACTTCGCCCGCCTGTGGCCGCACCAGCCCCGCCAAGCATTTGAGCAGCACGCTCTTGCCGCTCGCGCCGGGACCAATCAGCCCGTACAGGCAGCCGCGTGGGATCTCGAGATCGATTTTGCGCAGCACTGGCCGCGCGAAGGCGACGCTCACGCCGCGCAGCCGCAGCGCCGGGCCTGTAGCGAGCGGGGCGGGCGCCGCGCTGGTCACCGCGCAGCCGCGTCGTCGGCAGTGCGCGCCTGCCCCAGCGCGTCTTCGGTGCGCCGCACTTTGGACCAGAGAAGCAGCACCGCCCCCAACAGCACCAGATTGAGCAGCACCGCGCCGCCGGCCACGAAGCGTAGCGGTGAGAGCGAGCCACGTGTAACCGTGATCGGCCCGACACGCCGCAGCTCTTTTTCCGAAGAGCGCGCGCTGGCCGGCGCCGGTGTCGACACCACCGACACGTCCGCCGGGGCCAGCCCTGGCACCGCGCCCGCCACCAGGCGCTGCACGTCCGAAACGGCGAGCGGCGGTGCCGCCCCGCGGTGACGAATCAGCACCGATGCCGAGGGTTTGGTCGGCGGTTGGTCGTCGAGCGGGCTCTGCTCGGGCGCGGCGAGGTGCACGCGCGCTGCCACCACGCCGTCGACACTCTGCAGCGATTGCTCGAGCTCGCCGCTGATGCCGGCCAGCAGCCGCGCATGCTCGGCGAGGCGGCTCGGCAGCATCGAGCCGGCGCCGAGGCTGGCGAGCACGCCCGGGTTGTCGTGAGTCGGCAAGGCTTCTTGCGCGAGCACGCCGGCGGCGGTTGCGGCCTCGTCGCGGCTCACGTTGACGCGGAAGCGCCCCTCGGTTTCTGGGTCTCGCTCCTTCTCGGCGGAAACGCCGTGGGTCTCGAGCGCCACCACGGCACGATTGGCTTCGGCCTCCGGCAAGTCGCTCGCGACGGGCGTGGTGCACGCAACGAGGGCGAGCGCTGCTAGCGTCGTCCAGCCAATCCCGCCTCTTTCCCTCACGGTGATGCTCGCTTCAGAAGTTGGTGGTGGCGACGTCGAGCTTCGGGTTGCTGGGGAAGCTCAACCCGCGGACGCCCGCTGCGACGCAGGACGAGATGCGGCCGTCGCGCGGTGTGGTTGTGACCGTCACGCCGACGGCGCGGCCGTTCTGCACCGCAGCGCAGATCGTGAGGTGCATCGAGTCCGGCACGCCACAGTGGCCGAAGTAGGAGCCGCGGTTGAGCACGGAGGCGTATTGGCCCTGCGTGAGATCGGCCTGGCCTTTGGGGCCACCCATCGACATCTCTTCCACGTAGGCGTTGCGGGCAGCCTCACAGCTCATGCCGCCGCCGAGGATCGGATAGCCCCCGCTCTTTCCGACCACGCGCCCTCCGCCTCCGCCGCCTTTCTTGGTGGAGGTGAGGCCGCCGTTGACCTCGATGTTCGTCTGCGAGTCAGCCTGGACCGCGACTTCGTCGTTGCGACGACCCCGCGCCGTCAAGAACCAGATGCCGGCCGCCACCACGAGCGCACCGACCACCGCGACACCGACGAACGCCTTGCCGCGGGTGCTCCGCGACTCCGCCACGACCACGCGCTCGATCGCCTCTTTTTCGGCTTTGACCTCACGGTGCAGCTTGGCGTGCTCGGCGAACGGAGCAAATTCGTCCCAATCCTTGATCGAGCGCTCGTCCTTGCTGAGCGCGTCGCGAATGATGTCGTTCTCGACGAAGGTGTGGCTGGCGATCTGCTGCAGTAGCTCGACGGCGCTGAAGGGGCCGTGATCCATGCCGTCTTTCACGGCGACGTAGCGGGGGCGCGGGTCGCTTTCGAGGCGCGCCTTGAGCGACGCCAGCTCGCTCGTCGCGTCCGCCGGCCGCGCCGGGGCGGGGCGCGCGTCTTTGACGCCAATGTTGTAGCCGCCCGGCTTGGGCACCGGCGGTAGCATCGACATCGAGACGTCCACCTCGAAGCCGGCGTCGTGATCCAGGTGAGAGGTGTCTGCGGGGGGCGGGGGGGCCACGCTCCCGGCGGGGGCAAACTGGTGGAGCGCGGCCGCGAGAGCGTTCAGGTCGTCGGGGCGATGGGCGGCATCCGAGACCAGCGCCTTGGCAAGAACGGCCTCGAACTCGGCGCTCAAACCAGAAACCACTTCGCTCGGGCGACGCATGCCCGGACCTACGGCGGCGCCCGTAACCAGCTCATAAAGGATGGCGCCGACGCCGAAGACACTCGCGCGCGCACCGCCTGGGGCGGCCTTGGCCTCCGGCGGCAGACACGCCTTGTCGCGCGGCAGTAGCGGCGGTTGCTGGGCGGCTTGCGGCGCGACGGCGAAGAATCCGTACTGATCCTCGACCAGCATCGACGGATGCAGGAACAGCTTGTGACCAGCGCGGTGCAGGTCGGCCAGCTGCACGCAGAGCGGGACCACGATGCCGACGGCTTGTTTGAGGTTCAGCTGTGTGCCGCGAGAGCGGAGCTCCTCGAGCCGGGCGCGGAGTGAGCCCGGGGTGACCGCCATGCCGACGGGGAGGGGCGTGACCAAATGTTGAGCGCTCGTCATTCCAGGGGCGCGGATGCTAGCGCTGCCCCGGAGCGTTTTCTAGCCCGGCCCTATGCGTGGTTTCGTGGAAGTTTACAGCGGCGTCTCGCCTTCGCGCAGCGGGCGTGCCCAGGGGTGGCGGCGTGTCGAAAGGCTGTGGCGCAGAAAGCGATCCAAAATAGGTGCGATATTGGCGGGGATGTCGTCGTCCCACTCACCGCCGTGAATGTGATCGAGCGCGTGCGCGTGGGTATCTAGCAAGGTGAAGCCGGGGACGTTGTCGATCGGCACGCCCAGCCGGCGCAGCTCCACCGGGAAGCTGGCGGCGTCCGCCCGGACGAGGCGAACTTTGGCCAGTGCCCGTTGCATGCGCGCATCCGCAAGGGCCCGCCCGACGGCCGCACATGGCTCGCAGTCCGACGTGACGGTCCACAGCACCACCTGTTCGCCCGATTTGGCGGATTCGTGCAGTTGATCGAGCAGCTGGGCCTCGAGTGCGCCTTCGCCGTCGGCTGCCTCTACGATGGAGATCTTACCGACGTGCGGTGGCAGCGTGGGTAGGGGAGGATCGGCCGCGGCGACCTCTGGGCCGTTAGGCGCCGAGGGAGCTGGGGATGGCAGCGGCACGCGCGGCGGGGCGACGGTCGGCACCGGGCGAGGGGGCGGGGCCAAGGCAGCCGACGGCGGGTCGGGCCGCACGGCGAGCGCCACGAGCACGCCCACGGCGACGACGCTCACGACCAGGTTTGCGATCCCGAGACCGATGCCGGTTCCGGCCAGGCCCTTGCCGCCGATACGACCGCCCGAGCGCTCGATTTCGCCGTATGCGATCCAACCCAGCACGATGGCCAGCAGGCCGCCGAAGCCGAACAAGCACACGAATGAAAGGATGCCTGCAGCGAGGGCGAGAGACGCAGTGCCACTGGTGCGCTGAACCTCCGGCGGTTCTCCCCAACCTTCAGGACCGCCGAATGCGCCAGACATCGCTTTGTATCTATCCAGTATAGGCCCGACCGGCCCCGCGACAATCGCCCCCGCGAAAGCGCAGCAGGTCCGCTGGATTTGCCCGCGCTTCGGCTAAGGTAGGCGCGTGCAGGTCTCGTCGTTTTGGTGGCGTCAGGCGCTGGCCGCGGCCGTCGCGTGCGGCGTCGCGAGCCGAGCGGCGCCTGCGGCGGCACAGCTGCCGGCTGGGAGCAGCGTGGACGCTGGCGATGCGGGCGCGCGCAAACACTTCGAGCGCGCGCTCGAGCTGTATCGCTCCGGGCGCTATGCCGAGGCGTTGCCGGAGCTCGAGCAAGCCGCCGCGCTCGATCCCCACGGCAAAGACCTGTTCTTCAATCTGGCGCTCGTGCACGAAAAGCTGGGCCAGCTGCCGGAAGCGATCGCGGCGCTCGAGCGGTTTCAAGAGCTGGAGACGGATCCCACGGAGCGCGAGCGTGCGCACTTGGCGATCGAACGGCTGCGCGGCGCGGAGCTGGCAGCGCGCCCGGCGCCCGCCGCGGCGGCTCCGTGCCCGGCGCCCGCGGCGGCTCCGGTTGTCGAGCCCGCGCCAGCGGGGCCGAACCCGGTGCTGATCGGCGCGGCATCGGTGGCGGTGGTGTCCGTGATCGTCGGTAGCGTTTTCGGGGTCAAAGCCCTTTCGGACGACGTGAGCGACGAGAGCACTTCGGCCTCGCTTTCGGCAACAGCTCTGCGTGAGCGCGGCCGACGCGCCGAGAGGGAGGCTTTGGTGGCGGACGTGGCGTTCGCGCTGGCGCTGGCTTCTGGCGCCACCTTTGCGGGCGTTTGGGTGCTCACGCCCAGCGAGCCGCGCGCACGCGCCGCGGGCTTTACCCTGAAGGGTTATTTTTGAGAACGGCGCTGGTCTGGTTGGGCGCGGCCGCGCTGTCGTGCAGCCTGCTCGTCGGCGGCGAGCCGTCGCCGCTGCGCTGCACCCAAGAGGGCGTGCTGGGACCTCCGGCTTGTGATCCTGGTCTTCAATGTCGGGCAGGCATCTGTCAGGCTGCGATGACGGCGGGTGGAACGGGTCCTGTGGACGCCGCCGAGCCGGCCGGGGATTCGCCTGGAGGTGCGGGGGTTTCCCCGCCCGGCCGCTAAATCGGCGAGTTGAGACGGGGGTCGACCGGAGTCGAGCGGACCCGGTGCGGCGAGCGCCGGGCCTGCCACTTTGAAGGACGGGGTTTGGAGAGCGGGGAAGGATGCCTCTTGCAGTCTGGCGAAACCCCCTTCAAAGATGGACGAACGCCCGTGGTCGGGCGGTCGCCGAACCGCCTGGGTTTACCTGCCGATGCCTGCCAGCGCGCACGACTCGACCCTTCCGCCCGTCTCGAGCGGGGCGTTGAGGCTTTGTCCGCGCTGTCGCACGCCCGCGCCTGCCGGCTCCCGTTGGGACGCAACGTGTCCCGAGCATGCGCTCGCGTACGTCGAGCCGCGCGCGCTCGCCGAGAGCGCTCAGGACCCGTTGCTCGGGACGACGCTCGCGGGGCGCTTCACGATCCTCTCGCGCATCGGCAGTGGCTCGATGGGCTCGGTTTACCGCGCCCGACAAGCTGCCGTCGGGCGCGACGTGGCGCTGAAGATCGTGCGTCGCGATCGCGCTTACGATCCGGAAACGAAGGCGCGTTTCGAACGCGAGGCGCGCGCGGTCTCGCTGCTCAAGAGCCCGCACACCGTGACGGCCTTCGACTTCGGCGAGGCGGAAGATGGCTCCTGGTTTCTTGCGCTGGAGATGCTGGAGGGCGAAACCCTGGGCGAGCGCCTGCGCCGCGAAAAACGCCTGCACTTTACGGACGCGGTGCGCTTTGCCAAAGACGCTTTGCGCAGCCTGGCCGAGGCGCATGCGCAGGGCATCATCCACCGCGATCTGAAGCCGGATAACCTGTTCCTGGCGCGCGTCCACGATCCGGGGGCGGATCGCGAAGTCTGCAAGATTCTCGATTTCGGTATCGCCAAGTGGGTGCGCGACGAAGAGGCGCCGGTCGATCAGCTCGAGACGCTCGCCGGTACGGTGTTCGGAACGCCGCGCTACATGTCACCCGAGCAAGCTCAGGGCGCGCCGCTGGACGCGCGCTCGGACCTTTACTCACTCGGCGTGCTGCTGTTCCAAATGCTGGCCGGTCGCGCGCCGTTCGTCGACGATGACGCGGTGGTGGTGATGGCCAAGCACATCAAAGAGCCGCCGCCCGAGCTCGAAGAAGCCGCGCCGGGCGTCGAGGTGCCCGCGCCCATCGAGGCCGTGGTGCGCCGGGCGCTCGAGAAGCTGCCCGAAAAGCGCCCGGCGAGCGCGGAGCAGATGCTGAGCGAGCTCGAGCAGGCGTTGTCGGCATCGCGGGCCGTCGAGAGCGGCGTGCGCCCACACGTGGAGGCTGAGGGGTTGCCCGAGAGCCTGCGGCTCGCGACGCGTCGCATGTGGATGCTGGGAGCGCTGTTGGCGGCATCGCTCGTCGTGCTGGTGGTGCTCGGCTCGTCGATGTGGTCGCGCTCCGGCGCCGGTCGTGCTGCGACAGGCGTGCCGCTCAGCGACGACCGCTTAACGAAGCAAGTCGCGGCCTCGCAGCCGGCGGCCGCAAGCGCGCTCGCGCCGGGTGCCGAGGCGACCGTCGCACCTACACCGGCGCCAAATGCGGGACCGGGACCAGTAGCGGAAAATTCCGCCGAGATCGCGGGATCTTCGGGCAGCGCGCCGCAAAGCAGCAACGTGACAAAAGACCCAACGGTCGGCGCTGCGTCGGCGGGACGGACGACGCGCGCGCCACTCGTGGCTCCGCTCAAGAAAAGCGCTCCGAAGCCGGCGAAAGCGACACCGCTCGAGCGCCGCGGCAACGAACGTTACGGTCGCTTCGACTGACTACGCGTCGCGTCGGCTGTCGCGCCGGCATTTCGCTTCGTTGCGGCCGCTTCCGGCAGCGTGTTAGCGTCACTCATCAATATGGACCCTCGGGAAACGGAGGCTCTGGTCCAACGTCTGGTCCAGAATCCGCACGACCAGGACGCGATCAACCAGGCTCACTCGGCCGGGCAGAGCGACCCGAAGGCGTACGCGCTTTTGCTCGAAAAGGTCGGCACCGCCACGAGCGATCCTGCCTTTGCCTGCCACTGGCTGACGGAGTCGGCCAACGTGTGGACGACCACGTTGGGCGACGCGCACCGCGCGGCGCGCGCGCTGATGATCGCTATCGATCGCGACCCGACGCAGGCCACACCGGCGGAGCGCCTGGCCGAGCTGTACCGCGAAAAAGGCGATACCAAAGCGCTGGTCGCCCTACTCGAGCGGCGCGCCAAGGCCTTGGCGGCCGTTGCGCAGCAAGACGCCTCGCTGCGCCCACAAGTTTCGGGCATCCACGAAGAGCTCGGCCAGCTGTGGGCTGCTCCGCCGCTGTCGCAGCCGAAAAAAGCAATCGAAGCCTACAAGCGAGCTGTCGAGTTCGACGAGACGAGTCAATTCTCGATTTACTCGGTGCGCGAGCTGCTCAAGGCCGAAAATCGCTTCGAAGAGGCGGTTCCGTATTTCGAGCTCGAACAGCGCCTCGTCAGCGATAGCGAGCGACAGATTGCGCTCTATCAAGACGAAGGCGACGTGCGCAAGCAGGCGGGCGACTTCGCCGGTGCCGCCGAAGCGCTGCGCAGCGCGCGGCGCTTGGATCCGAACGACGCTTCACTCAAGCAACAGCTGGCGACGGTGGCGCTCGAGCGCGTCCAGGCGCAGAAGCCGATCAGCCCGGCCGAGGCCGCCGAGGGCGCAGAGCTGTTCGTCGAGCTGAGCGAAGCGTATCCGGGCGACCACGGCTTCAGCTACGCGTTGTGCGCGCTCGAGATCGACGCCAAGAACGATCGCGCGATGCAGCTGGCGCTGTATTACGGCGACCAAACCGGGCGCTCATTGGAGGCGGCCAACAAGGCTGCTGCTTATCTCAAGCAAAATCCGACCGGTGCGATGGCGGCCGAGGCCCGCAAGCTGGTGTCCAGCGCGGCCGAAGAGGGCGGGGACGAAGCGCTGATCGACGCCCTGGCGCCCGCGCCAGGGGCGGACGTGAGCGACCAGGTGCTGGGCCTCGTCGAACAAGCCCAAGCGCTGGTGCGCAAGGCGAAGAAGAACGAGGCCGCCGCCAAGTACCGCGAGGTGCTCACGCTCGATCGCTCCAACGAAGACGCCGTCGCGTTTCTCGAGCCGTACCTGCGCCAAACCCGCAAGTTCCAAGAGCTGCGCGATGTGCTGCTGGCCGCTGCGCGCGACAGCAAGGCCGACGAAGAGCGTCGCAAAGGCTACTTCCGCGAAGTGGCGGGGCTGTGCGAAACGCAGCTGCGCGACGCCGAGACCGCCACGACTGCGCTGAAAGAGCTGCTCGCCGTCGACGTGACCGACGAAGGCGCCCGCACGCAGCTCAAGCGACTGCTCGAGAAGGCCCAGCAGTGGGACGAGCTGGCTGCGGTCATGGCGCAAGAGGCGGAGCAAGTGCTCGACGTCGAGGCACGCATTTCCCTCGAGAAGGCGCTGGCCAAGCTGCACGAGCAGAAGCGCAAGGATCCGGTCGCGACGGGCGAGGCCTGGGCGCGCATCGCGAATCTGGCTGGCGGCGACGACGAAGCCATCAACACTGCCGTGGGCTATTTCGAGAAGGGCGAGCGCCCAGATCTAGCGGTGGCGGTGCTGACCGAGAATCTGCCCAGCGTTTCGGACGACACCACCCGAGCGGAGCTCCTCGCCAAGCTCGGTGGCCTGCGCGGCCGCACGGGCGACGCGCTCGGCTCGGGCGAGGCCTTTTCGGAAGCGGCGACGCTCACCAAAAAAGCCGCGCTGTGGGAGTCGGCACAGAACGCATTCGTTGCCGCCGAAGCCTGGGATCAGGCCGCAACCGCGGTGGACGAGCGCGCGCAGCTCGCCGGCGACGCTGGCCCCAAGGCTGCGCTGTTCGCGACCGAGGCCGAGTACCTGAGCCGCGCCGGCGACGACGCCAGCTCGGTGCTGCGCCTGGAGCAAGCCACCGAGCTCGATCCGAAGAACGACGCCTACGCGCAAGCGCTCGAAGAGCGCTACCGCACGGCCGAGCGCGTGGCGGATCTCGCCGCCTACTTGCTCAAACGCGCCGAAAAGCTCGACGACAAGGCGACACGCGCGGGCCTGCGCCGTCGCGTCGCCAAGATTCAGCGCGAAGAGCTGAGCGACGCGGACGGCGCGCGCGCCACCCTCACCGAGCTCGTGCAAGACGGCGACGACGTCGAGGCGCTCGCTTACTTGGCGGACGACGCCCAGGGGCGTAGCGAGTTCCAGGAGGCGGTCGACTACCTGGCGCGCCTGGTCAAAGCCAGCCCCGAGCCCGCCGACAAGATCGCGCACCTCATGAAGCAGGGGGAGCTCACCGCCGAGGGGCTGGACGACGCCAGGGCCGCCATCGACCTTTACGAAAAGGTTCTGAGCGAGCACGACGCCAAGCACGACGACGCGCTGAGCAAGATCGCCGCGCTCTACGAAAAGCTCGATGACGCCAAGGGGCGCGCCGCAGCGCTCGAGCGCCGCCTCGCCATCCTGCAAGACCCGGCACAAAAGCTGGAAGTTGCGGAAGCACTCGCATCCCTTTACGAAGGGCCGCTCGACGACAACAAAGCTGCCGTGCGCGTGCTCGACATCGTACGCGAGCTGGATCCAGAGAACTTCGACGCCGTGCAGCGCTTGTGCGAGCTGTGCGAAAAGCTCGAAGATTGGCCGCGCGTCGCCAGCTTCTTGGGTGTTCTGGCCGAGGTCGAGGGCGACGACGAAGAAGTCAGCAAGATGATCCGCCGCATGGCGGAGATACTTCACGAGAAGGTCGGCAAGAGCGACGAAGCCCTGGCGGCGCTCATGGAGGTTGCCGATCGCGGCGACGAGCCGTGCCGCCAGGAGTACGTCGCGCTCGGCGACAAGCTCGGCTGGAAGGGTGTCGTCGCGACCAAGCTGGTCGAGTGGTACATGGAGGCGCCGGTTGGCGCTGCCCGCAACACGGCCCTCAAAGGCGCGTTCGAACGCTTCGTCTCCGTGGGTCGTGAAGCGGACGCCGCGGCCGTCGCCAAAGAGCTGGCGCGCACCCGCGGCGCCGACGCCGACATCGCCAAACAGCTCGAGGACATCGCCGTCAAGCTGAAGGACTTGGATGCGCTCGGCATCGCGCACGACTTGATGGTGGCGGAGCTGTCCGGCCCGTCTCGCGCCGAAGAGATGGTGCGCCAGGCGGAGGTGCTACTGAGCGCCGGTGTGCCGCTGGACGAAGCACTGCAGCATGGCGAGCAGGCGCTGACCAGCGTGTCGCCGACCGAGGTCGAGCCGCTGCTCCAGCGCTTGTCCAAGCTCGCGCCGGGGCCCGAGCAAGCCATCGGCATCTACGAACGGCAGGTGACTCGCTGCAAGGCGCCGTCCGATAAGCTTGCGGCGCTGCGGCGCGCGGCGGCGGTGGCCGCCGAGCACGGCGTGTACGAAAAGGCGCGTGCGTTCTTCGACCTGGCGCTCGGCTCGAGCGCGCAAGACGAAACGCTGTCTTCGCTGGAAGACGTCGCGATCAAGAGCGACAAGGCCAAGGGCGTCGACACCCTGCGCCGCACGTTGGCCGACGCCATGGCAGCGGGCGGACAGGGCTCGCGTGACGGCGGCCGCACGCGCGGCATCTTGCTCGGTCGCGCGGCTTCGCTCGTCTACCGCGAGCTGAAAGACGTCGATAAGGCCTTCACCTGGCTCGGCGACGCGATCGTGACGCACGTGGACGACGAGCGGCTCGAGGCGCTAGAAGCCCTCGCGAGCGACGTGGGCGATCTGCGCCGCGCCGAGACCGTGATCACGCGCGCCCTCGAAGAGGTCTTCGACGGCCCGCTCGTGCGCAAGCTGCTGGCGCGCCGCGCCTCACTGCGTCGCGACAAGCTGGCCGACAAGGTCGGCGCCGCCGCGGACTTGAAGCGCCTGCACGACCTCTCGCCGTCGGACACGGCCGTGATGGAGCAGCTGTCGGAGCTCTATACGGAGCTTGCTGATTACCGCGGCATGGTGCAGCTGTTCGAAGACCAGATCTTGCGCGGCAAGGATCCGGCCTCGCGCGCCGAGCTGGCACGCAAGGTCGCGCGCCTCTGGGAAGAAAAGCTGGACGACCCTCGCGAAGCGGCGGATGCGTGGCGTCGCGTGCTGCGCATGAAAGCCGGCGACCCGGAAGCGACCGAAGGTCTCGAGCGCGCCAAACAAGGCATGCTCAAGCGCCCGAAAGAAGACTCGGACGCGAAGGCCGCTGCGAAGCCCGTCCAAGAAAAGCCCGCTGAGCCGAAGCCGGCCGAGGCCAAGCCCCCCGAGGCGGCAGCGGCAGAGCCGGCAACCGCCGATAAGCCCGCGGAGCCCGCCGTCGAGGCCAAACCCGCCGAAGCGCCGCAGGCGCCCACGGCAGAGGCGGCCCCTGCGCCCGCGCGCCGCATCGTCGAGGACGAAGAACCGACCATGGCGATGGCGGCGGACGCGCTGAAGGCGCTGGCGTCCAAATCCGAGGTCGACTCGCAAGCGAAGATCCCGGAGGCGGTGCCCGTCGCGCCGCCGGAAGCCGCCGTGCCGGCCGCAGTCGCTGCTGCCGCAGAAGCAGCAGCCCCGGGACCGGTAGCGAAGCAGGGCAAACTGGCGCCGCCACCGAAGCCCAAAAAGGGCTCGAGCCCCGAAGCCGCGCCGGCTCCCGCCGCCGAAGCGGCCCCCGCCGCGCCGGCGGCCGCGGTCGAGGCACCGCCCGTCGCGGCCCCCGCCGTCGTCGATGCCGCCGCTCCGCCGGCTCCGGTGATCGCCGAAGCCTCGTCACCCGCTACCGCGTCACCGTCTCTGGACATTCCGGTCGACGTGGGCTCGGCTCCGGTAGCGGCTCCGCCGCCGTCGCGCACGTCGCAGCCTCCACCGCTGCCGGGCACTGCAGCGCACAGCAGTCGTCCACCCGTGCCAAGTCGTAATCCGCCGCCGCCTCCGCCTGGCACGGCCCGCGGTGCTGCGCCGCCTGGTGGCGCCAAAGCGCTGCCGCCGCCCGCGCCCAAAGGAGGCGCCAAGGCACCTCCGCCACCTCCGCCCGGCTCACGTGGGCGCGCGGTGCCGCCACCCAAGCCAACGAGCGGTGCTGCTCAGGCCCAAGCGCAACCCGAGCCCGGCTACGTCGCCGGGACTTCGGACGTGACCGAGATCCGTCCGCCGGTGCAGCTTGCCGACGCCGACGAGGACGAAGACAGCGGCGAATTCTCGGTCGACGACGACGAGCTGATCGACGATCAACAGCCAAACTGAGCTGCAAAGCGGCTCAGTCGAGCGCGCCCAGGCGCAAGCAGCCTTGCTCGGCATCGAGCTCTGCCTCGGCGCCGAGCAGCAGCGGCTCGTTCGGCAGATCGTGCCCAAACGGTAGTCCGCTGACGATCGGCACGCCGAGCGCTTCGAGCTCGCGCTCCAGCACGCGATCGACCGCCACGCCGTGCACGCCAGCCGGGCAATCAGTGAAGCCGCCGAGCGCCACCCCTGCGACGCCCTGCAAGTGCCCTCCGAGCCGCAGAGCGCTCAGCATGCGATCGATGCGGTAGGACGCTTCGGTGACGTCTTCGAGCGCCAGGATCGCACCCGGCGGCAGCTTGAAGCGCCCGGTGACGGCGCACGTGAACAGCACCGTCAAGTTGCCGCCCACCAGAGGGCCGCGCACGACGCCGCCTTTGGACGCGCGACCCCGCAGGGTGCGAGGGGCCAGCGGCTCCTCGAGCGCGCGCAGCCAGCGCTCACGTGCGTGCGCATCACCCCGGCCCAGGCCGGCCGCATGGTGGGCGTGCAGCGAGGCTAAACCGAGTGCCTGGGCCTCGACATGCATTGCCGTCACATCCGAAAAACCGACGAGCCACTTGGGCGCACGACGCAGCACGCCAAAATCGACGCTCTGCGCGATGCGCGTGATGCCGTAACCACCGCGCGCGGCGATCACCGCCGAAACATGCGACGCGGCCAACGCCCGGGCCAGCTCGTCACGTCGGCGCTCGTCTGATCCGGCCAGAAAGCCGTCCTTCTCGAACATCCGCCAGTCGAACTCCACGTGGTAGCGCTCGCCCAGAAACGCGATGCCGCACAGCGCGAGCGTGCGGTCGAACGGGCTTGCGGGGGCCACGATGCGCACGGTGGCGCCCGGCCGAAGCGGAGGGGGAATCACGAGCGGAGCCAAGCGCTCTCAAGTTAACATGGCGCCCCCTTGGTCACGCAGCGCAATGCCCTGGCCCGCCTGGCGGACGTCGCTCAGAGCTCCCTCCCGTTTTTGGCGCGGGTCGCTGGCGCCGCTTCGCGCGCGAAGGACGAGCTGCGCCTGCGCTTGCTCGGCGACGACTTCGAAGAGCGCGTGCACAGCTTGCGGCATCGCTACGTCACGCTCGGCGGCGATCCGTTCGGCTTCGACCCAGAAACGGCGCGCCAGGCCGCCAAGCTGATCGCGGTCTTTCACCGGCTGTATTTCCGGACCGAGGTGTTCGGCATCGAGCATGTGCCGGCCGGGCGCGCGCTTCTCATCGCCAATCATTCGGGGCAGATCCCAATCGACGCCGCGATCATCGGTTCGTCGATGTTCTTCGATGCGCGGCCGCCGCGGGTGACGCGCGCCATGGTCGAAAAATGGACGGCCACGTTGCCGTTCGTCTCCGCGTTCTTCAGTCGCGTCGGGCAGGTCGTCGGCCTTCAAGAGAACGCCGTGCGTTTGCTGGAGATGGGCGAGCTGGTGCTGGCCTTTCCCGAGGGCATGAAGGCCATCAACAAGCCGTTTGCGCAGCGCTACCAGCTCGAGCCGTTCGGCCACGGTTTCATGCGCCTGGCCTTGCGCACGCAAACACCGATCGTGCCGGTCGCCGTGGTGGGCGCCGAAGAGCAATACCTGAGCTTCGGCAATATCGAGTGGGCGGCGCGCGCGCTCGGTTTGCCTGCTTTCCCGCTGGTTCCGCAGCTGCTCTTGCCGGGCGGGGCGATGCCGCTGCCCACCAAATACCGACTCCATTTCGGCGAGCCCATGCGCTTTTACGGCGACGCCGACGATGACGACAGCGTCATCGCCGACAAAGTGTGGCTCGTGCAGCAAACCATCAACGACTTGCTTCGGCGCGGGCTGCGCGAGCGGCGCGGAGTCTTCGTGTGACGACGGCCGTCACGGTGGTGTCGGGCGACCACGGGCCGGTGGTGGTAACGGGCATTTGCGGGCGGCTCGGCCGTGATTTGTCGCGGCTGCTGCACCGCCAGCGCAAGGTGATTGGCGTCGACCGCCGCGCGTTCATCGACCCGCCGGGTGACGTCGAGCACCACCAAATGGATATTCGCAGCAGTCGCGCGCGCGAGGTCTTTCGCCACGGGGTGAGCGCGGTCGTGCACCTGGGCGTCATGCACGACCCGCACGAAAGCTCCATCGAGCACCACGACTTCAACGTGGTGGGTTTGCAAAAGGTGCTCGAATACGTCGATACCTACAAGATCCCCAAGCTGGTGCTGCTCTCCAGCGCCAATGTCTACGGCCCGCGCCCCGACAACCCGCAGCTCATCCGTGAAGATGCGCCGCTGCTCGGCGCCGGCCCGTTCAGCGACATTCGCGATCTAGTCGAGCTCGATATGCTGGTGAGCGCGTTCTTCTGGCGCGCGCCCAGCACCGAAACCGTGATCTTACGGCCCGCGCACATCCTCGGCACCGTCCGCAACGCGCCCAGCAACTACCTACGACTCGACGTGGTGCCCACGCTGCTCGGCTTCGATCCGATGATGCAGGTGGTGCACCAGCGCGACGTCCTGCAAGCCATCGAGCGCGCGCTCGCGCCGGGAGTGCGGGGCATCTTCAACATCGGCGGGCCGGAGCCGCTGGCGCTTTCCAAAGCCATCGCGATCTTGGGTCGCCGAGGCATGGCGGTGCCGCACTCGCTCGCCAAAGCCGCGGTGAAGAATCTCTTTCGCTTCCGCTTGACGTCATTCCCAGCTCCCGAGCTCGATTTCATTCGCTACGTGTGCATGGTCGACGACAGCAAGGCGCGCAGTGAGCTGAGCTATGCGCCCCGGCACGGTCTCGAGGCCACGCTGCGAGCGGTCGACGAGGAGCGCTGGCTCGCGTGACGTGCCACCGCGCTACCTGGCTTCTGCCTTTGCTGCTTGCCGGCTGCCCCGCCAGCCCGAGCGATCCACCTCCGCCCGCCGCCAAGCTGGAAATCCCGATGGCGCCGCCACGCGCCCGGGGTGCCCTCGCGGCCGGCACCGACGCCGCGCCGAAACCCGACGGCGTGCCCGAGGCCGAAGGGGAGCTGGCCGCCCCAGCTCCGCCGCCGGCGGGCAGTGCGCCGGACGCCGGCGCGCCAGCCCCTGAACCCGAACCCGAACCGGCGCCGCCCGCGGCTGCGCCAGACGCCGGAATGGCACTATGAAATCGCGCGATTTGTGGCTCTCGCTCTGGCTCCTCTCGGCGTGCGGCGCAGCCAAGCTGCCGCCGGGCCTCCCGCCACCCGAGTACGAAGAGCCGCACGCCGAGCCCTGGCCGCCGGCTCCCGCCAGTGCGGCTCCAGCAGCGGCAGCGGCGCCGCCCGCAGCCGAGCCCGAGCCCGCGGCGCCGGCCGGCCCCGCCGGTGGCTCGGGCGGAAGTGGTGCTACTCTGAGCCCAGGCACCCCGTGACGTCCGTTCGTGAACAAGCCGTCAGGGCCCGCGCCGCGAAGAAGGCGCTCGCTCTGGCCCCCCGTAAACAAAAAGACCAGGCTCTGGCAGAAGTCGCAGCCCGGCTGCGCGCCGCCACGGCTGCGATTGGCGACGCCAACGCTCGCGATCTCGAGGCGGGTGCCGCCTCGGGCCTCGCTCCGGCCATGTTGGATCGCCTGCGTATGGATCCGAAGACGGTGGAGGGCACCGCCCGTGCGGTCGAGCACATCATCGGCTTGCCAGATCCGGTGGGCGCTCGCGGCCCGATGCAGCGGTTGCCCAGCGGCATCATGACCGGCAAAGAGCGGCTGCCGCTCGGAGTCATCGGCATCATTTACGAGTCGCGCCCCAACGTCACCATCGACGCAGCGGTGCTCTGCCTCAAGGCAGGCAACGCGGTGCTGCTGCGCGGTGGCAAAGAGGCAGCCCACACCAACGCCGTCTTGGGCCGCATCCTGCAAGAGTCGCTCGAGGCCACGGGTATTTCGGGCGACGTCGTCCAGATCATTCCGCCCGGCGATCGCGAAAGCGTGCGTGAGCTGATCGGCCTCTCTGGCTTGCTCGACCTGGTCATTCCGCGCGGCGGCGAAGGTCTCGTGCGCTTCGTGACCGACAACGCGCGCGTGCCGGTGATTCAGCACTTCAAGGGTGTTTGCCACCTGTTTTTGGATCAAGACGCCGACGTCGAAAAGTCGGCAGCCATCGCCGTGAACGCCAAGGCGGTGCGACCCAGCGCCTGCAATTCTCTCGAGTGTTTGCTGGTGCACGAGGCCGCGGCAGCGCGCCTCTTGCCGGCTGTGGCCAAGAAGCTCGTGGAGGCAGGGGTAGAGCTCCGGGGGGACGCCTCAACCTGTGCCCTGGTGCCCGACGCCAAGCCAGCCACGGATGCCGACTGGGGCATGGAGTACCTGGCGAAGATCCTGGCGATCAAGGTCGTCAAAGACATCGGGGCCGCCATCGACCACATCGAGCGCTATGGCTCCAATCACAGCGAAGCGATTGTCACCAATTCGTACGAGAACGCGCAGCGCTTCGTGCGCGAGGTAGACGCAAGCTGCGTGCTGGTGAACGCATCCACGCGCTTCAACGACGGCGGCGAGCTGGGGCTCGGCGCAGAGATCGGCATCTCTACGTCCAAGATGCACGCTTACGGACCGATGGGGCTCGAGAGCCTCACCGCCGAGAAGTTCGTGGTCTTTGGAGAGGGCCACGTGCGGGGCTGAGCTCGCGCGTGGAGTTCGTGTGACCGTGGCCGCCAAAAAATGAAGAAAAAGCTCAAGGCACTCAAAAAACCAGTCCGCGTTGCCGCGAAACCCACACCGCTTCGCGCCGCCACCAAGCCAGTCCGCGATTCGAGCGAAGGCCAACGCATGGCGCTGGCCGCTGCGGCGGCGGCCCTCGACAAGAAGGCCATGGGCGTCGAGATCATCGATGTGGCCGGCAAGGTCGACTACGCCGATTACCTCGTGCTCATGACCGGGCACGCGGATCGCCACGTGGCCGCCATCGCCGACGCTGTCGACGAAGCGCTCAGCAAGCAGGGCTGGCATGCGATTTCGATCGAAGGTTTGCCGCGCGGCCAATGGGTGCTGCTCGACTTCGTCGACGTCGTTGTCCACGTCTTCTTGGCCGAGCAGCGCGCCCTGTACGATCTGGACGGCCTGTGGATGGACGCCAAACGTGTGCGCGTTCCTGGCGTGTGACTTGGCGAGCTTCGAATGAAGCTCGTCATCGTCGCCGCGGGCAGACTCAAGGAGAAAGAAGTCCGCGCGATCGCGGACGACTATTTGAAACGTATTCGTCGCTACGTAAAATGTGACGAAATCGAGGTCAAATCGGCCAACGACCTGGCCGCCGCGGTGCCGAACGGCGCGCTGCTCGTCGCGCTCGAAGTGGAAGGCGATACCGTCACGAGCACCGAGCTTTCGAAGCGGGTGGAGCGTTGGGGCAGCACGGGCAAAGGCGTGGTCGCCTTCATCATCGGCGGCGCCGAGGGCATTCCGAAGGATTTGTCGAAGAGCGCCAGCGCGCGCATCAGCCTCTCCAAGCTCACGCTGCCGCATCGTTTGGCGCGCGTGCTGCTCCTCGAGCAACTGTACCGCTCTCTCAGTATCTTGCGTGGCGAGCCGTATGCTCGCGAGGAGTGAGCGGCGTAGCCTTCAACTAGCGGCCGGCGGGTCGCTGGGCGGCTCGTTCGCCTGGTTGCGCTCGCGGGCGCGGGTAATGAACCAGGCGACGAGGATAGAGACGCCGTAAAGGCCGATCAGCGGCACCGCCATGAGCACCTGGCTCAGCGGATCCGGTGGAGTAAGCACCGCGGCCAGGATGAACGCCACCACGATGAAATAGCGGAAGAACTTGATCAGGTGCCGGTGGGTGATGAGCCCGGCCACGCTGAGGAACAGGGCGATAATCGGCAGCTCCGCCGTCGCGCCGAAGGCGATGAACATGCGCGTGATGAAATCGATGTAGTCACCGATCATCACCGTGGGCTCGACGAGCCCTTCGCTCGACAGGTTGAGTAAGAAGTCGAACGCCGCCGGGAATGCCACCGCCCAGCCGAACCAGCCGCCGAGCAAGAACAGCACCACGGACGAGACCACGAACGGGATCGCGTACTTCTTCTCACGCGAATACAGGCCGGGCGCGATGAAGGCCCAGACTTGATAGAGGATGATGGGCAGCGCGAAAATCAGGCCGGCGAGCGCCGCCAGGTGCACGTAGCCGATGAACAGCGCCGTGGGCGTGCCGAAGTGCAGCGTCGCCTTGCCCGGGTGATGGCCCTTGGCCATGGCGTCCTGAAACGGACGGATCAACCAGGCGAGCAGGCGCTCCTTGTAGATCCAGCAGCCGATGCTGCCGGCCAAGAACGCGAGCGCCATGCGCACGATGCGCGAACGGAGCTCCTCGAGGTGCTCCCACAATGTCATCGAGCCGTCTTCGGCGGCTGCTTGCTTTTCGGCTTCTTCGCTCAAGCCCTTGACCTCAGCCGTTGCCATTCGCACTACCGGTGGATTGAGGAGACGGCACGGCAGGTGTTTCCGGCTTGGCCGCTACGGGGCTGCTGGGCGCGGGGCGGGGTGGACCCGAGCGGCGCGGTGGCGGTGGCGGTACGGAGCGGACCGGAGCGGCCGGCTTGGCGACCACGGGTTCGGCTTCCGGCTCAATCTCCGGCAGCGAGTCGGGCTTGGCTGCAGCCGGAACGGGCGCAGCTGCTGGCACCGGAGCGGCAGCAGGAATGGGTGCCACGGCCGGTGCGGGAGCGGCGGCAGCAACCGGCGCAGCGGCGACCGCCGGCTCGGAAGGTGGCGGCGCGGGCTCGAGCAAGTCGTCGGGTAGAGCGCCGTAGGCGTCGCAGCCTTCGAGCGGGTACTCACGCGTCGGATCGGGCTCGAGGTTTTGGTACGGATCCTCGTAGCGGGTGCTCGTCACCACCGGCGCCGGCGCGGCCGCAGCAGGGGCCGGTGCCGGGCCAGGGAAGCCGCCGTGGTAACCGCGCATGAGGCTGCGCAGCTCCGAAATCTGAATGCCTTCGGCGCGCAGCATCTCGTCGATGCCCGTTTGCTGGCGCACATCGATGGTCATCTTGCGCAGCTTGCGCGCCCAATGACCCATGGTCTTCAGCATTCCCGGTAACTTCTGCGGCCCGACAGCCACCAGAGTTACCAGGGAAATCACGAGTAGTTCGCCGAACGAGAACCCAAACACGCGCTAGTTCCTGCCGGGCGTCTTAGCATACTTGGGCAGTCTGGCCCGAGCCTGGTACCGTTCGCGCGTTGGCCCTGCTCGCGCTGCTCGTCGTCGCACCCACGGTATTTTTCTACTTTCTCATCATCCGTGGCAGCGACCGCTATGAACCGGAGCCTTTTTGGCTGCTTTCGGTGGCCTTCTTTTGGGGGGCGGTCGTCAGTACCCTGACCGCCCTCGTATTTAACGAAGTCGGGGAAGGCGCGATTCGGGCCAGCCTGGGGGCCGGGCAGGCGGCTCTGGTCGACGCCTCGACGGCCTCCTTCGTGGCGCCCCTGGTCGAAGAGAGCAGCAAGGGCTTCGGCTTGCTCGTGCTGTGGGCCATCTCCAGCCTGTGGGTGCGCGAGGTCGACGGAGCGCTCGATGGCGCCATCTACGGCGGGGTCATCGGCTTGGGCTTCACCATGACCGAAGACGTGCTCTACATCTCGAGCGCGGGCGCTCAGCACGGCGGCCAAGCCTTCTTTCAAGTGTACGTGATGCGCACGGTGCTGGCGGGTCTCAGCCACGCCTCGTTCACCGCCATGACGGGCCTGGGGGTCGGCATCGCTGCCGAGAGCTCGAGCAGCCTGATCAAGCTCTTGGCGCCGATTGGCGGCTGGTGCGCGGCGGTCGGGCTGCACTTCGTGCACAATTACCTGGTCACGTTCCTCTACGACGATGGCAGCGGCTTCGTCTTGAAGCTGCTGCTCTTTTGGACGTTCGACGCGCTGTTCTTCTTCGTGATCCTGACGCTCGCGATCCGCGATCGCGCGATTGTGCTCAAAGGTCTGATCGACGAAGCTGGGCGCTCGCTCCACCCGCGCGAGCTGCAGCGTACAGCCAGTTACTGGATGCTCGTGCCGCTCTGGAATTTCTTTTCGCTGCTGGGGAGCCCCAAAGGCTACGGCGAAGCCCGCCGCAAGCAGCTCGACCTGATCGAGCTGTCGTTCTTGAAGCACCGCCGCCGCCGCGGCGAGCGCGGTCAAGAGCTCGACGCCCGGGAGCACGAGCTGCGTCAGCGCATCTTGGTCGCCAACCAAGCCGGAGTCTTCATTGGTGCTCGCTAAACTCAGCCGCAACCAGCTGCTGCTCGGGGCCCTCGGTCTGGCGCTCCTGGTCACGCCCTACCTGGCATGCAGCAGCTCGGACAAGGTCTCCGACTCAGCTGAGACGCCGGACGAGCTGAGGAGCAAGCTCGTTGGCACCTGGCAAGGCAGCGCCGAGATCGACAGCGAAACGATTCCGTTCTCGCTGAGCCTCGAGCCGCGCGGCGCGACGAGCACGGCGGAGCGCCTCGGCGTCGTCGGCTCGCTCACTTCCGAGAATCCGTATTTCGACGGCGCTGTGGACGGCTACTTCGGCATCGACGTCGCGAACCACCGCGTTACCCTCTCGCTTCGGCTGGATGACGGCAAGACGCTACTCGGCACCCTCGAGGGTGAGACATTGAGCGACGGTCGCATCGAGAACGTGGCACACGCTGGCACGTTCGGGCTCAGCCGGCCTTAGCGAGGACCGGACACCGGCGGACGCTGGGTCTCGCATTCCGATCAGAACCACGCCGTGGCGTTCGGAAACGACACCATCTTACGATGGCGTCAGCATTGCTTCATCGAAGTCCGCGATTGTCGAGGAGCGACCGACCCTCGTAGTCAGCTGGTATGGCGTTTACGCCCCGCTATTTCACCAAGCTGCGCGCGATGACGAGGCGCTGGATCTGGCTCGTGCCTTCGTAGATTTGCAGCACCTTGGCGTCGCGCATCAGCTTTTCGACGGGGTAGTCCTTCACGTAGCCGTTGCCGCCGAAGACTTGCACGGCGTCGACCGCCGTTTGCATGGCGCGATCGGCGCCGAAGGCCTTGGCGTAGCTGGAGACGATCGGGTCGCGCACGCCGTTGCCCAAGTTCCAGGCCGCTTTTTGGTAGAGCAGGCGCGTGGCTTCGGTGCTGATTGCCATCTCGGCCAAGATGGCTTGCACGAGTTGGTGCTCGGCGATCGGTACGCCGAAGGCCTTGCGCTCCTTGGCGTAGGCCACCGATTCGTCCAGACAGCGCTGCATCAAGCCGGTCGCCATCGCGCCGATGTCGGGGCGTGTCTGGTTGAAGGTCTCCATCGCGAGCTTGAAGCCCTCTCCCTCGGACGCGAGCAGGTTGGCTTTGGGCACACGCACGTCTTCGAAATGCACGGCGGCCGTATCGCTCGCGCGCTGGCCCATCTTGTCTTCGTGCTTGCCGACCTTCAAACCGGCCGAGTCGCGATCGACGATGAAGGCGGCGATGCCTTTGTGGCGCTTGTTCGGATCGCTCGTCGCGAACACCACGTAAAACGAGGCAAAGCTGGCGTTGGTGATCCAGCATTTTTCGCCGTTGAGCACGTACTCGTCGCCCACCGCCTTGAAGGTGGTGCGCAGGCCCGCGACGTCGCTGCCGCCCGTCGGCTCCGTCGTGCAGTAGCTGCAGAAGACGGGGGAGGAAGTGAGCATGCCCAGGTACTTCTTCTTCTGCTCGTCGTTACCCGCGAGGATGATGGGCGTTGCTGCGAGGGTGTTGGCGAGCAAGCTGGTTTGGATGCCGGTGCAAGCCCACGCGAGCTGCTCCGCCATCAGCGCGTTGTCGAGCTCCGGAAAGCCGGCGCCACCGTACTCCGGCGGTACCGTGGCGTTGACCAAGCCGAGCTCGTGCGCGGCTTCGAACACGTCTTTCGGGAAGCGGCTGTCACGGTCACACTCGGACGCAATGGGTGCGATGCGTTCGCGGGCGAAGCGCTTGGCGGTTTCGACCAGGGCCTTCTGCTCATCCGACAGCTGGAAGCTCAGCATGCTGATTCTCCGGAAAAAGGCTGGCGGCTCGCCAACCAGACCCGCGAGCCTAGCGCACAAAAGCCGTTAGCCGTTAGCTCGAGTCGCTCACTTCTTGGCGCGCTCTTTCATGCGCGCCATTTCGTTACGAACGGCACGGGCGCCGAACACGAAGCCGATTGTTATCCCTACCAGAAGCACGCCGGGAATGAAGATGACGTGCTCGATGGTCATGAATCGCTACGTTTGGGCAGCGCGCGCTCGAGCTCGGCGAGGCGCTTGTCGACAGCGGCCTGGCGTCGGAATGTCATGAACAAGAAGGCCATCAAGATGGCCCACATCAGCACATACGCGGTGACGAGCAGCGCGCCGGCGCTGCTGCTGTCGGTCGAGCCCCCTGGTACGGGGCGAAACTCTTGTGAGCGGCTTTCGACCGTAGCGGGGGCGGGGCTTGCTTGGGTCATGAACTCAACCGTTGGTGTCCGGGGCCGCTTCTTCTGCGCGGAGCAGCCTGGCTTGGGATTGGGCGAGCTGGGCTCGTAGCGTGAGCAGTAAAGCAGCTAGCAATGTCATCGCGAAAAAGCCTGAAAGCAGGGCTTGCACCATCGATGGATCTTGCAAGCCGCCGCCGCCCTTGCCGATGACGGTGGGGTGATTGCCGCCCCACTTTTGAACGGAGTAATGGATGATCGGTAGGTTGGCGGTGCCCAGCACGCCGAACGCGGCCGCGAACTTACGCTCGGCGTCTCCGCCGCCGGCAAAGCTCCTGAGCAGAACGATCGCGACGTAGATGAGAATGCTCAGCAGCAGCGTCGTGAGGCGCGGGTCCCACGTCCAATAAACGCCCCAGGCCTTTTTGGCCCAGAGCGGACCGCTCACCATCACCATGGCGCCGAAAATGCTGGCGCACTCCGCACCGGCTTTGGCCCAGGCGTCTTTGGCATCCGAAGGGCCAGCCAGGTAGAGGGCGCTGGCGATGAAGCAGACGCCGCCACAGAGGTAGAGCGCGTACGCCGCCGGCACGTGAAAGTAGAAGATCTTCTGCGCTAGGCCGCCTGCTTGCGGCTGCGCCACCGGAACCTTCAGGAACACGAACAAAATGAGGGCAATGAAGGTGAGGGCGGTTACGGCCCAGGTACCGACAATCAACCCGCGGGGGCGCATGCGCCGACCATAGCGCGGACAACTGCAATTTTGTTCCCTTTGGCGACGCTTTTTTCAGACGTCGCAGGCGGCGAGCGCGAGCAGGGCGGCAATTTTCGCGCGCAGCACGTCGAACTCTTTGATCGTGTAATCGAGCTCGGCTTCGCGTTGCCTGCGGGCCGTGTCCACCAAGTCGAACGTGGTGCCGCTGCCGTTCAGGTAGGACAGCTTCGTCAGTCGGGCGGTTTCTGCTGCCAGCTCGCGCGTTTTGGCGGCGACGGCGAGCGTGGCCTCCGTCGTTCGCACGGCGCGGAAGGCCTGGGCGACCTCGAGACGCGCGACGCGCTTGGCCTCGCGCAGCTGCTCGGTGGCGATGCGTGTCTCGGCGATGCGCTGCTCCTTGGTGCCGTAGCGCAGCCCGCCGTCGTACAGCGTCCAGCTCAAGACGCCGCCGACCGACCAAGTGACGTGCTCGTTGTTGATGACCGAGACCGGTGACCAGTAGGTGAGGGCGGACACCGCGTCGAGCGTGGGCAGGTAGGTTTTGTTGACGCCTTCTTCGTTGCGCTTGGAGACGGCGATGGTTGCCTGGGCGGCACGCACGTCCGCGCGCGAGTCGACATCTGCGGGTTGGCAGCTCGTCTTCGCGTCGCTTGCCAATTGATCGAGGTTGATGGCCGGCACCACGCCGTACGGTTCGGGCGAGCCGAGCGCGGCGCCCAAGTCTTCGCGAGTGCGCAGCACGCCGTCGTTCGCGGAAACGACCTGGCTTCGTGAGAGCGACACCTCTTGCTCGATGCGCAAGACGTCGATCGCGCTGGCGGCGCCGAGCGCGGCGCGGCGCTTGTACAAATCCAGGTTGGAGAGCGCGCTTTCGAGCGAAACGCGGCTGACCTCTGCCAGGCGTTCGGCCGTGACGGCGGTGACGACCGCGTTGGCAACGGCAGCAATGTTGACGCGCTCGGCAGCCTTCGTGTCGAGCTTGGCCACCTCGATGCGATCGAGTGCCGTGCCGCGCTCGTGCCAGGCCGAGAAGTTCACCAGCGGCACGCGCAGGTTCAGGCCTGCCTGCCAGGTGGTGGCCGGATCAGGCACGGTGACAGTGCCCGACTCGAAGCCATTGGGCATACCCATAGCGTCTGTGGTGATGGTTTGGTACTCTCGCTTACCCTTGAGCAATTGGCGCGTAACGCTGCCTTGGGCGGTGAGCGACGGCAGCGCGGGCGCCAGAGCTTGACGGGCCTGGGCGCGCGCCACGTCTTCTTGTGCTTTTAAGGTGCGCAGTTGGCTCGAGTTTTCGCGGAGCAAGCGCAGCGCGTCGCGCCAGTTGGAAAGCACGTTGGTGGCTGGCGGTACCGGTGCCAACATGTCGTCCGTCACTTGCGGCAGCGTGGGCTCGGCGGGTGACGGCGCGACGGGCGTCGGCGTTGCGACGGGAGCGGTAGGTGGTGCCGCCGGAGGCGCCGTGACCGGTTTGGTTGCGGGCGCGGCCTTGGGGGCGGGAGCGGGTTGCGCGAGCGCCGCTTGGCTGGCGAAGAACAGGCAGAGACCGAGGGACCGCTTCAGCATGCTGCCGTCTAATAGTTCCGAGTGCTCGGCTCGGGAACCCCCGCCCCGTCCGAAAATGGCGTCAGCGACGGCGTGCGAGCTCAGCGCTCGCCGTCTGACCAGCGATTTGCGCGCCGTTCAGCGCTGCGACGGCGCGCTCGAGCAACTCGCTCCGCACCCCGACGAAGGCATGGCTGTGGCGCACGCGGATGTAGTCGGCCTCACCGGCGATGCCGTGCTTTTCGAGCAGGCTCTGAAAGTCGCTCGGCTTGGCGCCGTCGCGCCGCCCCACGTTCACGAAGATTTCGCGGATGCCTTCGGCGGGCTGCTGCTCGTCGGCGGGCGGCTCCTGGCCAGCCTGCCGGGTCTCGGCCGAATGTGAAGAAGGTTGTACGACCTCGGGCGGAGGCGGCTCTTTGCGTGCGGCCGGCGGTAAGTCGAGGCGCGCGCTCTCCAGCGTGCGATGCGCTTCGCGGCGCTCCGAAGGACGCTCGTCGCGCAGACGCTGTGGGCGCCGCTCGCGCGGTCGCTCTTCGCGATAGCGGTCGTCACGAGGTCGCTCTTCACGAGGTCGCTCTTCACGAGGTCGCTCATCACGAGGTCGCTCATCACGAGGTCGCTCTTCACGAGGTCGCTCTTCGCGAACCCGTGGACGTTCTTCGCGCGCGCGCTCGAGCTGCGCTGGCTTGGCGGGCTCGGGAGCGGGGGCGGGGGCCTTGGCGCGCCGCGCGGCGGTCGCGTCTTCAGCGGCGTCGGGACGTGCGCCCAAATGATCGCGCAGCAGCATGGCCACGACTCGGTCGCCGTTTTCGTGAGTCAGGAGGCGACGCGCGAGCGCGAGATCTTCCGAGTGGATGGAGCGAGCCGCTGCCGCCTCTACGAACATCGTCACCAGGTCGGCTTCGGCCCGTGTTTTGCGCTCGCGCGCCGAGGGCAAATGCCGCTCAATCGGGCGTATTTTGTAGGTGAGTCGCAGCAGGTACAGCGCGCCGATGTTGCCCGGCGCGATCAGCGAAATGGCCGTGCCGGTGCGGCCGGCGCGACCGGTGCGGCCCGTGCGGTGCACGTAGCTCTCGGCGCTCTCCGGAAAATCGAAATTGATGACGTGCGTGAGGTGCGAAATATCGATGCCGCGCGCCGCCACATCCGTCGCGACCAGGAAGCGTAGCTCGCTCTTGCGCGTCGCCGCCATCACGGCCTCGCGCTCGTTCTGCGAAAGGTCTGCGTTGAGCCAATCCGCCGAGTAGCCCTGCGCTTGCAGGGCCGCGGCCACGCGCTTCGTGTCGTCGCGCGTGTTGGAGAAGATGATGGCGCTTTCGGGATTTTCGGTCTCGATGATCGCGATCAGCTCCGCGACCTTGTCGGACATCGTCATGTAGACGAAATGATTGATCGACAGCGCGCCCACGCCGTCGCTGCTGAGCGTGACGTACTCGGGATTCTTGAGGCGCGTTTCAGCGACGCGCTTTACATCCGGCGGCAGCGTGGCGCTGAACAAGAGCACCTGCCGTTGCTCCGGCAAATAGCCCCAAATTTCGCTGATCTGTGGCAAGAAACCCATCGAGAGCATCTCGTCGCTCTCGTCCAGCACGAAGGCCTTGCAGGTCTTCGGCTCGAGGGTGCCGCGGCGCAAATGGTCGAGCACTCGACCCGGCGTACCGACCACGATCTGCGCGCCGTCCGCCAGCTGGTCGATTTGCTTACCCATCGGTGCGCCGCCGTAGACCGCCACGACTTTGGTACCACGATGCTTCGCGATGTTCGTGAGCTCGCGCGTGATCTGCAAAGCCAGCTCGCGCGTCGGGCAGAGCACCATGGCTTGAACGCCCGGCTTGTTGGCTTTGACCAGGTTGTCGATCAGGGGCAGGCCGAAGGCGGCCGTCTTTCCGGTTCCGGTACGCGCCTGCACCACCAGGTCGCGTCCGCGGGTGGCGGGCTCGAACACCGCGCGTTGCACCGGCGTTGGATGCGTGTAGCCGAGGTCATCGATCGCCTTGCGGACGTCGCTCGTCAGGGGCAGTGCATCGAAGGTGACTGGCGCAGTTTCTTCCGCAGGCTGGGTCATCGGTTCAAGTCGTTCGGGGACCCGCGGGTCCCTTGGAGTCGGCGCCGTAGCGGCGCTAAGCCGAGGGACTCATACCTCACCGCGTGCTCCTCGGCATAGCGCAACGCGATCACGTCTTTCAGGTGCTTTTCACCGGTAGCGTCGCCCTTACAGGCGGCTTCGATACCTTTTCGGTCGCTCCACTCGGGCTCGAGCGCACCGCGATAGCGCGCCAGGGCGGTGCGCTCGTCTTCTTCGCCGGCCTTCTGTTCGTAGGCGTCTCGGGCTCGTTCGACTGCCTGGAGCAGGCTGGCGGTACCGCCGGCGCAGCCCGCGGGGCTGGGCGGCGCGCCCCCCCAAACCGTCGTGAGAATCTGCACCGTCCACCACAGAGTAGCCGACGCAAAGATGCCTCCGAACGCCGCAATGCCCCAGCGTCGGCCTGCAAGCCGGTAACGCTCAGCCGCGCTGGGCTCCGGGCGTTGGGGGCTGGCGGTGGCGGTCGGCATAGATGGGCCTTGTGCCGGAAGCGCCGGCCCCCGTCAAACCCCTCGTTGACCTCCGGAGCGGCGTACTCCATACTGGTTTCACAAGAATTTGAAACCTCAGAAACTCGAAGATAGTTCGGCGCCGGGCCTCGAGCACGCCGTGGGCACCCTCGGTGCCGCAGCGTCCGCGCACGCGCAGGATGCCCGGCTGGAGCGCCGGATCCAGAGCGTCCAAGAGCTTTTGGCGGACGATTTGAGGTGGGTGGAGGCCGCACTCGCAGGCGCCGTGGCGGATGGCCCGGCACCCGGGACGGACGCGGCTAAGCACCTGGTGGCGCGCGGCGGCAAGCGCGTGCGCCCGATCGCGCTGCTGTTGAGCGCGGCTTGCTTCGGCGGCATCAACGACCGGGCCCGCGAGCTCGCGGTCGTGTCGGAGCTGGTCCACTCGGCCACGCTGCTGCACGACGACGTGATCGACGAGGGCATGGAGCGGCGCGGCGCACCGACCGCACGCCTGCAGTGGGGTAACGGCGTGAGCGTGCTGGCTGGCGACTTGCTCTTGGTCAACGCGCTCGACCGTACGGCACGTCACGCGCCCGAAGCCATGACCGATTTGATCGCCACGCTGCGGCGTCTCGTCGAGGGTGAGATCGTGCAGCTCCGCGGTCGCAGCGAGCTGGACGTCACCGAGGCGACTTACGAGCGCATCTTGCGCGACAAGACCGCCTCGTTGTTCGCGTGGGCGACCCGCAACGGCGCGCGCGTGGCTGGCGCGAGCCCCGCGGATCAAGAGCGCCTGAGCGGCTTCGGCGAGCGGCTCGGCATCGCCTTCCAGTTGGTAGACGACGTGCTCGACTACTCGGGCGAGCAGACCGGCAAGTCGCTGCTCGCGGACTTGAAAGAGGGCAAGCTCACCTTGCCGCTCGTGCTCGCGGTGGCGCGCCGCCCGGAGCTGGCGCAATCACTGCGCCGCATTCACGCCGGGGATCGCGAGCCGGTGCAGCTCGTTAGCCAGGCCGTGATCGAAACGGGTGCGTGCGAAGAGGTACGCCGCCGCGCCGGGCTGTATACGCAGACCGCGGTCGAGGCGCTCAGCTCGCTCATGCCCGGTCCGGCGCGCGTGCTGCTCGAGAACGTAGCCTCCGAGTTGGCGCGCCGGGCCGCGTAGACTTCGCTACTTGATGACCTTGAAGATGTTGCCGCTGCAGCAGCCGCTCTGGATCGCGTAGACGAATTGCGCGTCTTGCGCGATCAGCTTGCTGAAGTTGGACGTCGAGATTTGCGTGCCCGCGCTGCCGCTCAGCTTGGCCTTCCAGATGCCGGCCGTGTTCTGACGCAGGTAGTAAACGTACGTGTCGTCCAACACGAAGCTCGTCACGGCGTCGGCCTTGGCGACGAGCGTGGGCGCGGCGTCACCCGCCTTGTAGCTGTAGATGCCGTCCACGGCGTCCCCGGCGTGGCGGTTGAAGTAAACGGTGTTGCCCGAAACCTCCAGATCCACGGGGACATAGCCGCTGGCGACGACCGTGGTCGGGAACGCTTCGTTGACCGCGGGGACGGCGCTCGGCGCGCCGCCGGCGATGGGAGCGGTCCGTAGCTCGTTCGCAGTACCCGTCAAGGCCTTGGTGCTCACCCAATACAGCGCATCGGAGGTGACGTTGAAGCCCAAGATACCGTTGTGCGTACCTTGATCGACCGACATGATCTTGGTGCCGTGATCCGCCAGCGTTGCGCTTAGCGCACGCGTGTAGATGAACGCCGAAGGATCGCCGGATTGGTAATCGCCAGAGAACCAGTAGAGGGCGTTGCCCTGCTTGCGCAAGAACTGCGGCTTCCATTCGGGGCCGAAGGCCAGGGTGGGGAGCACGTCGACCGCGTCAGTGATGTTCTTTTTGTAGACGGCAGAGGTGAAATCGTCGCCGCCCGTGCCGAGCTCGGCCCAGTACACTTCGTCGCCGATGGCGAGCACGGCCTGAGTGCCCGTTTGCTTGTTGGTGGTCGTGTAGATGCTCTGCGTGGCGCCGCCGTCGAGCGGGTAACGCTGCACGAAATAGCCGTAAAACGGGGTGTGGATCAGTCCGTAAGTGCTGAACGTCCAATTGACGTTGCCGCCCGAGTCACTGCCGACCGGTTGTCCCGTCTGCAGCGCAATGTCCTGACACACACTGCCTTTACACGTCGAACCGAGCGCCGAGCAATCGCGCCCGCACACGCCGCAGTTCTTGGAGTTGTCGGTCAGCGTGGTTTCGCAGGCGTCTTTGGCGTCGTTGTTACAATCGCCGAAGCCGGAATTGCAGCCTTTGAGCACGCATTTCAGGTCCTCGCAGGCGACGGTGCCGTTGGTCGAGGTGCAGCTGGTATCGCAGTCTCCGCAACTGGTAACGAGCGAGAGACTCTGCTCGCACACCGTGCCCGGGTCGTCATCGCACTCGCCGAAGCCGGTCGGGCAGGTCGGGCCCGCGTCCGCACCCGCGGCGCCAGCCGTGCCGCTCAGGCTCATGCCGCCTTCGCCGCCGGAGCCGGTGGTCGGAGCGGTTCCACCCTCGGTCGTCGAGCTCTGGCCGGCTTCGCCACCGCTGACGTTCTCGGTGCCGCCGCTGCCGCCCGTGGTACTCGCGCCTGCGCGGCCACCGCTGCCAGCCGTGGGCTTGCTGCCCCCAGTGGAGGAGTTGCCTTCGCCGCCCTCGCCGCCGCCCTGATAGTGGGTGGTCGGTTGGGCCTTCTTCTTGTCGTCAGCCGAACCGCAGGCTTGCGCGAGAATGACGGCCGATGCCCCCAGCAAACAAAAGCGAATTGAAGACTTCACGATCGCAATCTGTATCGCGATCGCGGCATCCACTTCAATAGTGTTGGCGCTCGGGATCCTACCCGCGCCGAGTCATGCCGTTAGTTGAGGGTGCCGGGCGATGAGGAATCGCTGCGCTGCGGTTCGATGAAAGTCGCCGTGATTTCGCGCTCTAGCGCGCCACGGATTTCCGCTTCGATCTGTTCGACGGACGCGGCGAGGCGCTCGACATTCCGCTGATACACGAACACGCGCGCGCTGACCGAGCTAGGCTGGCCCTCGCTTCCGACCGCGTCGATCAGCAACAGCGCTCGCGGATCCACGCCGTCCACCACGACTTCGACCCCGGGGGCGTCGGCCGCATACACCTCTTGTTCGCGCACGTAGGCGCGCAGCATGGGTGAGAGCGAAGCGAGCGCGCGCTTGGCCGTCAGCTCGAAGGTTTCGCGCGTGAGCACGGGAGGCGGCGACGGCTGTGTGAGATCCAGATCGCGCGAGCGCAAAAAAGCGTCGGTGGCGGCTTGGGTTTCGCCGCGTTCGTCGCGCACGAGGCCCAGGTAGTACCAGGCTTCGGCGTTCTTCGAAGAGCGCTTCACGGCTTCTTCGATCAGGGGCGAGGCTTGCTCGAGGTTGCCGACCTCGTAAAGGGCGCGGCCCACCAGGAAGGTGTGTTGGGGGTTGTCGAACGGCCCCTCCGGAAAACGCTTGGAGAGCTCCGTCGCACCGTCGACCTCGCCTTTGCCGAGCAGGGCGTCGAACATCAGCAGCAGCGCGTCCACCACCTCGTCGTCGGTCTCGGCGAGGTCGAGCGCCAGCTCGCACAAACGAATGGCTTCGTCGAAATCGGCCAGCGGGTGGACGTAGACCTCGGCTGCGTTGAGCATGGCTTCGAGGTAGGTGTCGTCCAGCGCGATCGCCTGGCGGTAGTGCTCCACGGCCTCTTCGAACTCGCCCTTGAGCGCGGCGACGTAGCCGAGCAGGTTGTAAGCCTCGGGCGACTGCGAATCGATCTCGAGCGCGCGTCGCGCCGACAGCTCTGCGCCACGTGGGTCGCCGCGCTGCACGAGATCCCAACCGCGATCGAGGTGGGCCGAGAACTGGTCCATGGTCTGGCCCAGGCTATTGACGTGCCCGGGACGCACGGTCAACCGGAATCGTCAGCCGCGCTCTCGCGCGTCAGGTCGGGGCTCCGGCCCCAACCGGCCCTCAGTCGTGGACAATCACGCGGGTCCCGGGCTCCGCGTCGGTCGACCAGACGCCGTGGAAACCTTCCGGCAAGTGTGGGCCCGTGAAGAAAAACAACCACTTGGCGTCCAGCGGCGACAGATTCACGCAACCGTGACTCATCTGCACTCCAAAATTGGAATGCCAGAACGCGGCGTGGAGCGCGAACGAGCGATAGTAGTACTGCACGAAGGGGACGTCTTCGATGCTGTACGGCAAGTCTCCCGCGGCGGTGCCATCGCCATCCATGGTGGTGGTGATGTGCTTTTCGCGGATGCGCCACTCACCCGTCGGAGTGCTGTGATCCTTGTCTTTGATCTTCGAGAATTTGCCGCTCGAAATCAGGGTGGCGTAGACGGCGCGCGCGCCTTCGAACGCGACCAGCGTCTGTGAGCTGAGGTCGACGTCGATGTAGCGCTCGTTCTCACCTACGCCTTGCGGCGGCGGCCCGGGCTCGGTGATGCGCAGCTGCGACTTCTTCATGAAACTACCGTCGCTCAGCTCGACGTACTCTTTGCCCTGGAACTCGATGGTCTTGCCCGTGAGCGGGATGGCCACGAACTTGTCGATCGACTTGGCGTTTTTGATCGTGTTGGCGCCCGTGTCGATGGTGTACGTGCCGGCGCTCTTGTTCCCGCCGTACACCCAACCGATCGGCAGCTTGTAGGTGTTGCCGTCGAGCTCGATACCTTTGAAGGTCGGGCCGCTCGTCTGCCACATGCGATCGCTGGGAGTGACGAGGCCTTTGGTGGTCTTGTACCAACTGCGGCCGTTCCAGCGGAACGTCTTGTCGACCGCGACGTAGAAGCCCGAGACCATGCGCTTGGCGAGGATGTCGTCCGAGTCCGCGCTGAGCGAGTCGAGCTTCATCTCGTGCAGGCGATCTTTGATGTCCTCTTGCTGCCACCAGGGTTTGTCCGGCTCCGGATCTTGTGCGGCAGCGGCAGCCACCGGCGTCGCGGCTGGGTCGGTAGCGGCGACGGGCAACGCCGTTTCGGTCTTTTCGGGAGCGGTTGCGGGGCGCTCGCTTGCGGGCTTGGCGGAGGCGTCCTTCTCGCTCTCCTTCTCTTTGTCCTTCTCTTTCAGGTAGGGCTCGTAGCGCTCCATCTGCTCGCGCGACGGGACCGTCTTGTAAAGTGGCGTGCCGTTCTTGGCGTTGCGAGCGTACGGATACGGCAGCACCTCTTTGAGGTTGGGCTGCGAGGTCGCAAACCTCACCTCGGGATTGTTGAGATCCGTGGTGCCATAGTTGCCGCAGATGTAGCCGCCGCTTCGCACCTTGTACCAACCGGCGGTGCAGTTCTTTTTCGAGATGGTGGCGGCCTCGACGGGAGTGCGCCCACCGCTGCGAATGAAGCCGATCTTCTTGCTGCGTTCGAACGAGGTCTCGCTGTAGACGCCAGCGGCCGGTGAGGTGACGGCGAACCAGGGCCCGGTGTACGGCGCGTCGGGCGTAGCGGGCGCCGTCAATTCGCCGGCCGAGGGCGCGGGAGCGGCGCGACCGGGCGCGGCCGATGAAGTCGGTGGCGTCAGCTCGCGCGGTAGCACCGGTGAGCCGGCGCGTGGCGCTTCGGCGCGCTGCGGCTCGGCCGGGCCTTCGTCTTGGGCGCCGGGGGGCGCTTGCCTCTCGCAAGCGAGAACAAGAAGCAGGAGGCCCACGCTAGTGCGGGCGAGCGGGCGCCTGGTGCGGGCGCTGAGTCGGGTCGAAGCGAGCACTCTGGTCCGTGTCTTTCCACAGCCGCGGCGCGCGAGCCAATTCTCGGCGCCGGCGCGGCACCCTTCCGCAGTGCGACGCCCGTGCCAAGGGCCAAGGGGCCGAATTCGCGCAGCTCTCCGCGAGAGGCTATGGTCTGAGCGTGGAACGGAAGACGCGCTGGCGCGTGCACCTCGACACGACGCCCCAGCGGCTGGGCCGCTTTTTTGCGCTAGCGGTTGCGCTCCACGTCCCGTTTTCGCCGGTGCTGGGCCTGCTGGGCCTGATACGCCTGATGGGGGGCGAGACCGAGGCGCCCGCCTTGCCTCCCGTCACGGAGATTCCTCTCGATTTGATCGAGGACGACACCCCTCCCGCCAAGGCGCCGGGCGACACCCCAGAAGGCGCGCAGCAGACGCCCACGGTCGAACCCGAGTCGGCGCCGGCTGAGCCAGCTCCGGAGCTGCCGAAGCCCAAACCCAAACCCAAGCCCAAGCCGGAGCCCAAAGACGCGGGCGCCGACGCCGAGCGCGAGGACAAGGACGCGGGAGAGCCGGACGCCGCGAACCCTAGTGACGCCGGCTCATCGCAGGGCGGCGGTGACGCGGGGCCGCCGCACAAGCCGGGCGAGGGCATCGGCAGCCCCGTGGCAGGTATTGCCGACAAGCGCGTGGTCGACCCGAACGCCAACGTGCAGGTCATGGTCTACAACGAGCGCGTTCGCCAGCATCCGCTCGGGGGCAGGGTGGGGCCGCTGCTGCGCAACGTGTACCAGTGGCGCGATTTTTTCGGCCCCACCGCGATCGATCCAGTGCGCGACATCGACCGCATGATGCTCGTCGGCCCGCAGCTACGCGACTCGCGCGATGTGGTCGCGATCCTACAATTCAACATTGCTCAAGAGCGGGTTCGAGGCGCCGTCGACACGCTCGTTCAGCGCGATCCGGAAGGCGCCTGGCTAGATGGTCCGGTGCCGGTCGCCAGGGCGCACGCCGATCGTGGCGAGCGGGCATTCGTGCTGCCCTCCGCGAAGCTGCTGATCGTCACGCCGCCAAGCGCGCTCGAGTCGGCCAAGAGATTCCGGCGCGCGACGCTGCCTGGACCCAAAGCGGACGAGATAGCAATCGCCCACCTGGCAACACCTTGGCGGGCGTTCTTGGGCATGCCGGTGCAGATCCCGAAGTCCATACAATCCGCGAACCTGCGACTGTCAGCGACCGAGGACGGGGGCGTCGTGATCGACGTCCTGGCGCACGATGAGAACGAAGCCTCGGCTCAGAGCGATGCGCAGGCGCTTACGTCGGCGCTCACCGCCGCGACTTCGCTCGACCTCGGGCTATTCGGCTCCGTGCTGTTCGGCTCGAGTCAGAAAAAGTTCATCCAAAAGAGCAGCTTCGAGGCGGACGGCTCGGATGTTCGCGGAGAAATCGTGCTGACTCGCGCCCAGACCGAGACGTTGCTCGACTTGGCCGGCAGCTTCCTCGCCGGGCGCGCACCGCGGCCGCGCCCTCTGGCGTCCGCGGTCGCGACTCCGGGTCAAGCGCCGTCGAATGCCCCGCCATCGAGCACCGCTCCGTCGACGCCGACCCCGCCGCCGTCACCGACGCCGTAAACGCGCTCAGGCGCGGGCGGCTTCGGCGATGGTCGCGAGCATTGCGTCGGCGCGCGCTGGATCCAGAGAGCCGAGGCAGAAGCTGCGGCCGCGCGTCGGCACGACCAGCATGCGGCATTTGCCGCGCACGGTGTCGGCTGCGTTCGAAAACGTGAAGTCGAGCAAGAGCCCGAGCACCATCATCAGCACCGCCAGCCCAAACAAGGATGCGGAGCCGCCCGGCACGCGCACGGCGTCTACGAATAGGCCCATGCCCAGGTACGAGCCGACGACCAGCGCTACCAGGCCCACGTACATGCCGAGCCGCGCGTAGCGGGTCTCGCGCGTGACGCGCACCAGGTTGCCGAGCGGTACGACCACGGAGCGCTCGCGCAGCACCTTGCCGAGCAGCTCCGTGCGCTGCTGCAGCTCCAGCCCATTGGGGCCGATGCTGATCGACGCCGGGCGTTTGAAGGCCAAAACGAAGCGCAACAGCGCCCGCCCGACCTGTAGCGCGAACAGCACGAGCGTGACGGTGAGCAGCGTGGTCACCACCGGGCCGAACGGGGCCAGCGACATCTCGCCCTCGAGCCGATCGGCGTTGGCAGTGACGGCGCCGGCGGCTAGCGCGCGTACGCCCGTATCGGTGGCGGCGTGGCTCAGGTGTAGGCGTGCCCGATGCGCGATCTCGCTCTTGCTGCTGGCGATGGCGGCAGCGGCGATCAGGCCTTCTGCCCGCCCAAATTCGGGTGCCACGGCTTCGGGATCGCGCGCGACGTGGGCGACGGCTTCCCACATCCCGGCGGCTCGCTCACCGAGGGCGGCGTCCAAAAAGCCCAGCGCGTCGATGGTGGTATGGGTCGCCAGCCAGACCAGATCCGCGGCGAGCGTGTCACGCTCGGGCTCGCCCTCGGGCAATTCGGTTGCGACACCGAGCGCCAGCAGCGCCCCCAGCAGCTGGCGTTCGGCGGGCCCTTCGGGACCGTGCTCGAGCGCGTTCAGCGGGTTGCCGAATGGCGTTTGGCATTGCTCGGGAGTCAGCTCTGCGGCCTGAATGGTGGCCATCGATTCCGCGGCCGGCGCGTGAAACTTGGAGGCTAGATCGGGGCGGCGCAGCGCCGCGGATGCGAGCGCCAAGCGCTTGACCAACCCGGCAAGCGCCGCCGTGTCCGACGCTTCGCGGAGCTTGTCCACGACCTCGGACGCGCTATCAACCACCATCTTTAGCGCCGTCTTATCCGAAAACGCTCGAAACTGCCAAAGCGTTCGCGCCCGTCTTTGGCGTCCATTCGGAAACTGACACTACGAGACGATTCGCAGCGAGTTGAGCACAGGGCCGGGCAGCTCTTCCGAATCGTCTTCTGTCTGGCGATTCTGCGCGTCCACGCGCACCACGATCGGGCGGTGCTTCAGCGCTTCTTCCCGCGTCATCTCGGCGAAAGTGGCGAGAATCACCAAGTCCCCCGGCTTGTTGAGGTGGGCGGCGGCGCCATTCACGCAGATGGCGCCGGAACCGCGCGGCCCCGGCAGCGCGTAGGTCATGAGCCGCGAGCCGCGCGTGACGTTCCAGATGTGGACGGCCTCGTAGGGCAGGATTTCGGCGGCATCCAGCAAGTCGCTGTCGACGGTGACGCTGCCTTCGTACTCCAAGTCGGCGTGCGTGACGGTGGCACGGTGGATCTTGGATTTGAACACGTTGAGCCGCATGGGTAGCTCCTGATGCGTCGCGTCATGCCGGCCCGAGATGGGTCCAGCTGGCGGACTTAGGGGGAGCATAGGGGCTGCCAGCCGTCCGGACAAGGCCGGCCGGCACCGTTTTGGACCGGAACAGTTGCGGAAGGAGCCGAGCCCCCTCCGACCTACTTCGGTATTTCGGGGACGACCGTGCCGCAGTCGACGAAGGACAGGTTGGTGTCGATGCGGAACGTCGAAGCGTTCGTGTGGCGCTCGGCGTGGAACAAGTCTAGCGGATAGATGGTGCCAGTCTTGATGCCCAGCATGGCCGCCGACTGATCCAGGTCGACGTTCCGGAGCTGCATCGGGTGCAAGCCGCCCAGATCTACTGCGAGCTTGTTGTTGATGAAGACCCACACGTCGTCGTCACCTTGGAAATTGAAGCGCTCACCGCCTTGATACAAGAACTGCGTGTGTAGCTCGGTCGTGAAGCCGAAGTTGTGGGGCTTGCCGTCGTTCGCGTCGGCCATGCCCATGAAGCCAGCGCCATCCATCGGGAAGTAGTGCAGGCTTTGGAAGGTGAAGAGGCCGTTGTTCTGCGGCTGCAGCCAGATGGACACCAGGTACGATTTGTTCACGCCATCCGTGTTGCGGTACCACTGGTCGAAATTGGCTTTGTTGGTCGTCTGCGGTCCGAAGGGGCAAACCGTCTTGTTGCCGGGGTTCCCGATCTCGCATTGCGAAGCGTAGACAGGCTTTTGATCGGTGCCGAGCGTGTCGCTCACCAGATGGGGAGTGACGTCGTTACCTGCGATATCGGCGTTGAAATCAGGGTGGCCGTCGGGCTCGTCCGCGCCTTTGAAATCGCGCGAGAGGCCGAGCAAGATGTTGCCGCAGTTGCCGTTGGCGGCGCCGCCGCCCATGCCGCCAGAGCCGGCCATGGGCATGCCTGTGTCTTCGGCGCCGAGCTGGTAACCGCCGAGGTCGGTCGCCGTGAAGCCGGGCGGCAGCATGGTCACGACCTCGTTTTGGTGATCGCCGCCGCCTGTCGTCGAGCCGGTGCTGCCACCACTGTTGGCCGTACCGCCGACGTTGAGGATGACGCTCCCGGCGGTGCCGTTCGACGAGGCGCCGTTGTTGCCGCTGTTGACGCCGCTACCGTCCGCGCTGTTGCCGCAGGCGCTGAGGGCCAAAACCGCCGCCAAATAGCCGAAATGCCGACAAGGTACTCGCATCGACTACACGCTCCGACAGTTGAAAGAAGCCAGATGGTAGCACCATTTACGCTCCCCCGGCAGGCGTGCGCCGATGATTCACGAAAGTTGGCCCTGCTGTTTCGTTTCAGTTAGCGAAGCGAAACATGGCGACGCAGAGCAAGACCGAGCTGCTGGAGAATCTCAGGGGCATGGTGCGCGACATGCTGCGGCTGCGCAGCGAAGGCGGAGCTTACGCGAAGCTCGCCCGCGCTCACGGCTACGTCGACGGCTACATGCGCGTCCTGCTCGAAACCGGCGCGGCCGACCACAAAGAACTTTTGGCCCTCGTCTCCGACGAACGCCGCAAGTTCGACGGGCCTGCCACGAGCGCCGTCGCAGCGGCCGAAGAAGCCGACCTCGAATCCATCAGCGACGCCCGCATCATCGCGGCGTGATCTGAGCCTGCAGAGTCGGTTGAGGTGGTCCTGGCTCGCGCTTTGCGCGAGCTCGCGCCGTAGCAGGAGCGCTGCGCTTTTCTGCCTCGAGCTCGAGAGCGAGGCGGTGCCCCGCGGCTGCTAAATAGCGTAGTCGTCGACGAAGACTTTCGATGACGTGACGTCTACCGCGACGCGGTCGCCGAGTTGTAGACCCAGCCTGTCGAGCTCCAGTTTCGAGAGCTGCACGCTCATGGCGTCCCCGCTCGGGAGCGTGACGGTGAGCTTGACGTTGCCGCCGATGCGCGCGAGGCGGTCCACGGTGCCGAGCTCCAAGTCGGCAGAATCCGTGGTGGCCTTGGCCAGGCGTACGTCGTGCGGGCGCACGAAGGTGGACACGCGCCGGCCGTCTTGGGCGCGGCTCTTGAGCACGTTGGCGCCCCCCAAGAAAGAGGCCACGAAGGGGCTGGCCGGGTGATCGTAGAGCTCGTGCGGTGCGCCGCCCTGGGCGACGAGGCCACCGTTCAGCAGCACGACATGGTGCGAGAGCTCCAGCGCCTCTTCTTGGTCGTGCGTGACGAGCAACGTGGTGACGCCGGTCTGCTCGTGAAAGGTTGACAGCCATCCGCGGAGCTCCACGCGTACCTGGGCGTCGAGCGCACCGAACGGCTCGTCCAGTAGGAGGACTTTCGGCTCCGTCGCGAGCGCGCGTGCCAACGCGACGCGTTGGCGCTGGCCGCCCGAGAGCTGTGACGGAAAGCGGTGCTGGTAGCCTTCGAGCTGGATCAATGACAGCAGCTCTTTGACGCGCTCGTCGATGCGCGCGCGGCTGGCTCTGCGGATCTCCATGCCGAAGGCGATGTTGTCGCGCACCGTCATGTGCTTGAAGAGCGCGTAGCTCTGGAAGACGAAGCCGACTTCGCGCTTCTTGACCGGTAGGGACGTGACGTCTTTACCCTGGATCGCGATGCTGCCGGAGTCTGGCTCTTCGAGACCGGCGATGAGGCGCAAGAGCGTCGATTTGCCCGAGCCGGATGGCCCGAGCAGGGACGTGACCTTGCCCTCCGGCGCGCTGAAGGAGACTCCGCCGACGGCGGCGACATCCGTGCCGGAGCTGAAGGTTTTGACCAGGTTCGTTGCGTTGACGCTCATGCGAGGGACCGTTGTTCTGCGGAGCTGCGAGCCGTGCTGGCGGAGTGGGACGCGGGTAACAGGGAAAGGCGCGCCTCCTCCACCCTCCGCGTCAAGCGCCGCGCCTTGAGTGCCGAGCTGAGCTCGATGCCCTTCTTGACGAACAAGGTGACGAGCGCGAGCGACGCCAGCAGCGCCGCCACCGCAAACGCTCCGACGAAGTTGTACTCGTTGTACAGAATCTCCACGTGCAGAGGCAGGGTGTTCGTCTGCCCGCGAATGTGGCCGGAAACGACGGAAACTGCACCGAATTCCCCCATGGCGCGCGCGTTGCACAGAATTAGCCCATAGAGGGCGCCCCAGCGGATCTTGGGTAAGGTGATGCGTGTGAAGATCCGAAAGCCGCTCGCCCCCAGGGTGAGCGCCGCTTCTTCTTCGTCGCTACCTTGTGCCTGCATGACCGCCAGCACTTCGCGCGCCACGAGCGGAAAGGTGACGAACGTGGTCGCGATCACGATGCCCGGCACCGCGAAGATGATCTTCAGATCGTGCGCCGACAAGAAGGAGCCGAACACGCCCTGCGCGCCGAACAGCAGCACGAAAATCAGACCGGAGATGACCGGCGACACGCTGAACGGCAAATCGATGAGCGTGATCAGCGCGCTCTTACCCCAAAAATCGTAACGCGAGACGAGCCAGGCAGCGGCCATGCCGAACACGGCGTTGAGCGGCACCGCGATGCCGGCCGTCAGCAGCGTGAGCTCGATGGCCGAAATCGTTTCCGGTTGCGTGAGCGCCGCGAAGAACGGCTCGAGGCCCTTGGAGAAGGCCGACGCGAATACGACCGAGAGTGGCAGTAGCAGCGCGATGCCCAAAAAGAGCGCCGCGATCGCGATCAGCAGCCGGCGCACCCACGGCGACTCGGTGGCGACTTGGCTGTGGCGTTTGCTGCTCGCGCCCAGGCGGCTGGTGACGGTGCCGCTCATGCCTCGGCCCTCCGAGCCCAGCGCTGCAGAAGATTGATGCCGAACAGCAACAAAAAGGAGGCGCCCAGCATCACCGTCGCGATTGCAGTGGCGCCCGCGTAGTCGTACTGCTCCAGCTTGGTCACGATCAGCAGCGGCGCGATCTCGGTCTTCATCGGCATGTTGCCGGAGATGAACACCACCGAACCGTACTCACCGAGCGCGCGCGCGAACGCCAGCGCGAAGCCGGTCAGGATGGCCGGTAGCAAGCTGGGTAAGATCACGCGCCGGAAGGTGAACCAGCGGCCGGCGCCGAGTAACGCCGCCGCTTCTTCGACGTCGGCGTCCAGCTCTTCGAGCACCGGCTGCACCGTCCGCACGACGAAGGGGATGCCGATGAAGGTGAGGGCCACGATGATGCCCAGCTGCGTGAACGCCACCTTCACGCCCAAGCTCATCAGCTGGCTGCCGAGCCAGGCTTTTTCGCTGTAAACCGCGGTCAAAGCGATGCCCGCCACGGCCGTCGGCAGCGCGAACGGCAAGTCGACCAACGCGTCGAGCAGGCTCTTGCCCGGGAACGAATAGCGAGTCAGCACCCAGGCCACGACGACGCCGAACACGGCGTTGATGCCGGCGCCGGAGAGCGCGGTCGTGAAGCTGAGCCAGTAGGCGGCCAGAGCGCGATCGTCCGTCACTGCGCTCACGAAGGCCGCTCCGCCTTGCGTACTAGCCTTGAGCACCATCGCGACCAGCGGCAAGATGACCAGCAGGCCCACGTAAAATATCGTGTAGCCCAACGTGAGGCCGAACCCCGGCAGCACGCCGCGACGACGCAGTGAGAACGAACGTTGACGAGTGCTACCGGTCGAGGCGCTCATGGTCGTCACTTGGACGGCTTGTAGATCTTGTCGAACAGGCCGCCGTCGTTGAAGTGCGTCGGCTGAGCCTTCGACCAGCCGCCGAACAGGTCGTCGACCGTGAACAGTTGCACGTCCGGGAACGTGTCCTTGTGCTTGGCCAGCACCTCGGCGCTGCGCGGCCGGTAGTAGTGCTTGGCGGCAATTTCCTGGCCTTCGGGGCTATACAGCTCCTTCAGGTAGGCTTCGGCCACAGCGCGCGTCCCGTGCTTGTCCACGACCTTGTCCACCACGGTGACGGGCGGCTCGGTCAAGATGCTGACGGACGGCACCACGATCTGCAGCTTGCCCTTGCCCAACTCCTTCACGCTGAGGATGGCTTCGTTTTCCCAAGTGACCAGTACGTCGCCGATGCCGCGCTCGACGAACGTCGTCGTGGACCCGCGGGCGCCCGAGTCGAGCACGGGCACGTTCTTGTACAGCTTCTCGACGAAGGCTTGCGCCTTGGTGTCGTCGCCGCCCGGTTGCTTCAGGGCGTAGCCCCAAGCCGCCAAGTAGTTCCAACGAGCGCCACCGGAGGTCTTGGGGTTGGGAGTGATGACTTGGACGCCCGGCTTGACCAGGTCGTTCCAGTCTTTGATTTGCTTCGGGTTGCCTTCGCGCACCACGAACACGATGGTGGAGGTGTACGGGGCGCTGTGCTGCTCGAGTCGCGATTGCCACGTCTCCGGGATGAGCTTGCCCTTCGCCGCGAGCTGGGCGACATCGTAGGCGAGCGCCAGCGTGACCACGTCTGCTTCGAGCCCGTCGATCACGGCGCGGGCCTGTTTCCCGCTGCCGCCGTGCGACTGGTTGATGGTCACCTTTTGGTGATGCTCGGCTTGCCACTTTTTGGCGAAATGCGCGTTGAAGTCGGTGTAGAGCTCGCGCGTTGGATCGTAAGACACGTTGAGCAGCGTGACCGCGGCGGGCGCAGCTGGGGCCGCGGAGCCACCGCTCGCCGCCGCCGCTTTTGTGGCGTTGCTGGGCCTATTGCAGCCAGCGGCAGCGAGCGCCAGGGAGACGAGCAGTAGGCCGCGAAGCGTGGGACCGAATAGGGGCGAAAACGAAGAGGATGTCATTGGTTCGATGCTTCCAGCCGGGGAACAATTAGGTCGGCGAGGGTCATGCTCTGCAGCACCCGTAGAGAGGCGTCGCCCATTTGGTTGAGCACGACTTGCGCCGCGCACACGTCCAGGCCTGGGCACTCTCGGCAGCGCTCGGGCCGCACGGGGTCGAGGCACGCGAACTGCGAAGCGTGCCCGTCGACGATGTCGATGATGCGGGCAATGCTCAGCGCTTGGGGCGCCTGGCGCAGCGAGTAGCCGCCTCCGCGACCCCGCTTGACCTCGAGCACGCCGTGGCGCGCCAGCTCGCCGAGGATGGCTTCGAGAAAGCGCTGCGGAATGCCCTCTTCTTCAGCGATGCGGGAGGTGAGCGTGAGCCCACCGCCGCGCGCCGCGAGGTGTTTGAGCGCCCGAAGCGCGTAGGTGGTTTTTCGCGTAACCATCCAAGTCATCCAATCCGCGACGTCGCCGTGAAGCGCGTCACCGACTGACGCGCTTCCACGCCGCTCCTGGCGCAGACAGTTCGTCGAGCACCGAACCCCGAACTACGAGACTCCGCAGCGCCGTAGCTTGTGGCGTAGCTTTGCCGCTCGATCGAATCCCCGGCGCGCTCCGCGAGCTGCCGGTACTGGGCTTCGCTCCGTCCAGGCCACCGACCAAGCCAATGCGCAAGCGTTGATTCCATAATTCTATCGGAAAAGTAGAGAGATTGGATAAACGAAAACCGGGAGAGCCGATTTGGGAGGCCGGAGCAGCCTCAAACTAGCGACGGCAACGCGCGCCCGAACGCGAGACTGCGGCCGAATGGCCCTCAATTCGCGATGTCCGGAGGGCGTTGCGGTTTATCAGGTAAACCCTAGCTAAGAGGTATACTGATGGCGGGCGTCTGAAATGTCAAGCGCCTTTGTAGAGTAAGCGGACGAGACGCTACCCCTTTGCCGAGGGCAAGCCGTGGGGCTGCCCGGCGATGATCCCGCCAGTCGACTTGGCCGGGGCTCAGGCGTGCGTGAGCGTGCGGAGCGCCTCGAGGCGCATCATCACGTCCGCGCGCTGCACGGCCTTGAGCTTGCTGGGGCCTACACCTTCCACGCAGAACGAGGCGACGGCGCTGGCCAGCGTGAGGCCGCGGCGCAGGGTGGCCCCGTCGAGCGAGCCTGCCGCTGCCAAGTAACCGAGCAGCGCTCCTGCGAAGCTGTCACCGGCGCCGGTCGGGTCGATCTCGTCTTCGAGCGGGTAGGCGGGCGTGAAGAAGACGCCGTCGCTGTCGAAGAGCATCGCGCCATACTCGCCGCGCTTCACCACCAGGCGCTTGGGGCCGAGCTTGAGCACGGCGGCCGCCGCGCGGCGAATGTTGTGGATCTCGGCGAGCTGGCGCAGCTCCTCGTCGTTGATCATCAAGGTGTCGATCTTGCTCAGTACCTCGCCGAGCTTCTTACGCTCGCCGGAGATCCAGAAGTTCATCGTGTCCGCGGCGACGAAGCGCGGCGCCTTGACCTGCGACAGCACGTCGAGCTGCAGCTGCGGCTGGATGTTGCCGAGCAGCACGTACGGCGAGTCGACGAACGTCTGCGGTAGCTTGGGCCGAAAATCGGCGAAAACGTTGAGCTGCGTATCCAGCGTTTCGCGGCTGGCTAGGTTGGCGGCATAGCGGCCCGCCCAGCGGAAGGTCTTGCCTTTGGCACGCTCGACGCCGCCGCAATCTACCGAGCGCTCGCTCAGCTCCTCGAGCACACTGCTCGGAAAATCCTCGCCCACCACGGCCACGATGCGCACGGGCGAGAACAGGCTGGCGGCGTACGCGGCGTAGGTGGCAGCGCCTCCGACCACGTCCTTGGCGTTGACGCTCGGGAGCTCGAGGTCGTCGAAAGCCATCGAGCCTACGATCAGGACGTTGTCGGCGATTTCTTTGCTGCGGGTGGCGTAGGTCATGGCTCGTTCTCAGGATTTCGGGGTGGAGCGCAGGCGCCCTTCGGCCAAGAACTGCTCGGCGAGGGCGGCTACGCGGCTACGGCGGCATTCTTCCGCCAAAAAAATCGACGTCAATTTGCGCGTGGCTTCTTCGAGATCGGCGTTGACCAGCACGTAGTCGAACAGGCCATAGTGCGCGATCTCGCCCTTGGCGACGCTGAAGCGGCGTTGCACGGTCTCTTCGTCTTCGCTCGCGCGGCCGCGCAAGCGTTGCTCGAGCACCTGCATGCTGGGCGGGAGGATGAACACGGCCACGGAATCCGGGGCGGCGCACTTGATCTGCCGCGCGCCTTGATGATCGATGTCGAAGACGATGCCGCGGTCGCCGCGGCGGCGATCGATCTCGGCCTTGCTGGTGCCGTACAGATTGCCGTGTACCTCGGCCCATTCCAAGAACGCGCCTTCTTGGATCAGCTTCTCGAACTCGGGGCGGGAGACGAAGTGGTATTCCTTGCCGTCGGTCTCGTTTTGCCGCGGCTTGCGCGTGGTGTGCGAGATGCTGAAGGTCAGGCCTTTGACTTCGGCGAGCAGGCGCGCGGTGAGCGTCGTTTTGCCGGCGCCCGAGGGCGAAGAGATGATGAGCAGAAGCGGGTGGTCACTCGACATTTTGGACCTGCTCTCGGATCTTCTCGAGCTGGCTCTTGATGTCCACCACGAGGTGCGAAAGCCTCACGTCTTGGCTTTTGGAGCCGAGCGTGTTCGCTTCGCGCGACATTTCTTGCAGCAAAAACTCCAGGCGTCGCCCGATCGGCGCCGAGTCGCGGAGCAGCGCGGCGAATTGATCGAAGTGGCTGGCTAGGCGCACCAGCTCTTCGGTCACGTCACTGCGGTCGGCGATCAGTGCCAGCTCGGTTTCGAGCCGGCCTGGGTCGGGATTGGCGCCCGCGCCCTCCAGCAGCCGGCCGACGCGTTCGCGCAGCCGCTCCAGCTGTCGCTCGGCGGCGCCATGGCAGAGGGTCTTGGCTTCGGCCGCAAGCGCGCGCAGGCTTTCCAGCCGATCGCTGAGCTCCCGCGTCAAAGCCTGGCCTTCGCGCTCTCGCATCTCGTCGAGCCGCGCGAGCGCAGCCGTGAAGGCGCGGCTCAGGGCCTGCTCGAGTCCGGCGCTGGTCGCGCGGGAGCTGTCCTGCATCAGCAGTTGGGGCAGGGAAGCCAGGGCGGCGACTGGGACCTCCGTGCCCGGCGCCAGCTCGTCGCGTAGCTGGAGCAGGCTCTCGTACACGGCGCGAGCTCGCCTCGTGGAGAAGCGCACGGCGCTGCCGCTCTCGTCCAACCGCACGCCGATGTCGAAACGGCCGCGCGACAGGTGCTCGCGTGCCAGCTGCTCCACGAAGAAAGCGTGAGCGGCCAGCTCGTCCGGCATGCGCACGCGCACGTCGAGAAATCGGTGATTGAGCGCTCGAAGCTCGCAGGTCAGCTTGTTGCCGTCGAGGTCCGCGTCGCCGCAGCCGAAGCCGGTCATGCTGCGCATGGCTGCATCCGGGGCTCAGATTCCTTTACGGCGCTTGATGTCGTCCATCATGCGCCGATATTCCACTTCCCAAACGGCGGTGCCCTCTTTGACGTGCTTGATCTTGGCGCGCACCTCGGTGTCGATCTCTTGATCGACCGCGGCTTGCTTGCGCAGCGGGTCACGCAGCTTGCGGCGTAGCTCGAAATCTTCGGCGAAGATTTCGTCGACGTTGGCCGAATGCATCAGCATCTCCACCAGCTGATCGAGGAGGTAGTCGATGGCATCGTCGCCCAGCTTGAGCTTGCGCTCGTCGGCCAGGAGCTTCTTGATTCGCCCGAGCTCGGTCGGCGGGAGGCCTCGTTGGGCGAGCACGTCCTTCGCTTTGTCGCTGACCTCTTGCTCGTCCGTGATGAACTGATTCAGCACGGCCTGCACATCGAGCTCGACTTCCTTGGGGGACTCGGTTTCGATGTCACCCGCGGAAGTGAGCGCGTGCACCATTTGGTGCGAGATCTCGGGAACCTTGGCGGCGTGCAAACGCATAAGGCGCTCTGATTACCTCAGTTTCAGCGGCGGTTACAGCACAAGCCGACGAAAGCGTTCGAAAAACGCAAAGGCGCACCGCGGCGTGTGCGTTATTCAGGCTTTTTTGCGGCGGCGCCCAGGCGCAGGCGACGGAATACGGCTTCTCGCTGCCGGTGCTTGTAAGCGTCGTGACTGGCGTCGCCCGTCTCGTTGTGCGCCTCGCTCTCGGCGTCCAGCACCTGGAACTCGCAGAGCATGTACACGATGGGCCCCAGGTTTTCGGAGCCGGCCGGGGCAAATTCCATGAGGTGAGGGGGGACTCGCACCGGTACGTCGGTCACGAACTGAATCACGCGGTAAGTCGGCGCGCTGAAGCGGTTGTCGCTGGGCAGCGGGCCGTCCGGATCGCCCTGGAACTGCGGCACCAGCTGCGCTAGGCCCGGGTTCTTGAGGCAATACGAGCGAAAGTCGAAGATCGAGTTCGTGCTCTGCTTGGGCACGACGTAGTTGAACGGAAACAGCTGCTCGGTCAGGTAGTTGAGCACCGGTAGCACGTGGTCCGGAGTGCGCGTCACGATCCGGAAGCGCAACTTGTCGTAGAGCGCAGCGGCGGTTGCTTCCGGCTTGGAGAGCAGCTTGGTGTACGTCGAGTCGAGGTTCTTTCGGCCACCGACGAACTCGGTGATCGGAAAGCCCTCGCTCAGCATGGTGCCGACGACGCGATAAACCTTCTCTTCCACCAAATGGAACAGATCGCGATCGGAGACGGGCAAGCGGAACAGCAGCTCGCGCCCGGCCATGTGGTTGATGATCTGCACCACTTTCAAGATCGTGCAGGCGCACACCTGGCGGTGGCCCTTGCCCGACGCCAAAAGCAGCAGCTGCTCGACGCTCGCCTCTTCGACCGGTTTGGGGATCGCGAAGGCGAAATGGCGGCGTAAGTAGCTGACCGCCTCGCGCTTCACGTGATCGATGAATGCACGGTCTTTCGGCTCGTCTAAGCGCAGCTCGTGATTTTCGATGAAGCGCCGTGCGTCGGGCTCATCTACCAGGTTCAGCCGGTGCCAATCGATCACCGAGCCACCGCTCAAGATGAGGCGTAGCGCTTCCACGTCGTGGAGCGACAAATCCTCGAGCCGCTTGAGCCGTGGAGGGTGAGGCAAGGCCGAGTTGCGCTCGCCGGAGCGCGGCGGTTCGCTGTCCGGAGCGGTCAGTGTTGCGTCGTGGTGGCGCTAGCTTGCGGGCGACCCAGCGCGAGCGTGCCGAGGAAGATGCCAATGGTGACCCCGAGAACTGCGATTTGGGCTCCAAACTGGCCACCGGCCAGCAGGGCCACGGGAATCGATGCTGCGAGGTACCACGGGGAAAGCTTCATGCTCAGGCGCTCCAGAGGGTTACTTTTGAGGTAAAGGGTGAAGCCGCGACGAAGGTAAGTTGATGTAGGATAAGGTGCCACAGGGGCGGGAAGAGGGGCAAGAGTTAGCCAGGTGGCCCCGTGCGTTCAAGCCCCAATCGACGCCTTGCTTTATTTATGTGGGTATTTGCGAGGCGCCGGCTCACCTGCTCGCGTGCTCCGCGGGGTGGGTGAGCCAGAGCCCGGCGCCACCATGCGAAAGCTGAAAGACGGCTGAAACCGCAGCCGCACAAAGACCCGTTTTGCCTCGAGTTTTGGTAGCGTCAGCGCCGTGTTGGGTCGTTCTTCGTTGCTAGGCCTCGCGTCGCTTGCGGGCGTCGTGCTCGCGACGACGAGCTGCGGTGACGACGGCTTGCTGCCGACCACGGTGGAGCCCGGCGCGGACTTCGTGCAGGAGGACGTCGTTTTCGACGATCAGTTTTACTATTGCCGCGTCGAGAAGGTGCTGTTCGAGCAGAGCTGCGGATCGGGCGTTTCCGGCAAAGATCCCGCCAACGGCTGCCACTTCAGCGTCACCAAGTTTCGCCTCACCGACTACATGCCGCGGCTGTACGAAAAGAGCTGCAACGGCGATGCGCTCTCGCCCGGTACCCTGCGCCCGGTGGCCGCGCAGCAGAACTACACCGCTGCTCAGGCGCGCATGAAACGCGATCCCAAGCTTGCGCAGCTCTTGCTCCGTCCCACCGCGAAGGCCACTCATCCTCGCAAGATCTTCGAAGAAAATAGCCCGGAAGCCGACGTGATTCGGCAATGGGCCACGCAGTTTTCGAGCCAATGAGGTACGCGCTTCCGGTCTTGTTGAGTGTGCTGGCGATGCCGGTTGCGGCGCGTGCGGCCGATGAAGAAGACGCGTACGCGCGCGTGGTGGTGGCGGAGGCCGAGCTACGCGCCGGACCGGGCGTCTCGCATCGCGTGATCTACCGCGCGCCGCGTGGCGAGACCTTCCTCATCTCCTCCCGCGAGACAGCCGGCTTCTGGCTGCAGGTGACTTTGCCCGATGGACGCATCGGCTACGTGCTCGGCGACACCGTCGAGCCGGTCTCGGCGACGGAGGACTCGTCGGAAGGCGCGCGCAAGCCGGGCATCTTGGCGCCGCCGGCTTTGCAAGATGCTCACGGCGGCTTCGCGATGATGGCCGGCTTGTATGGCTTCCGCGAGCGCATCGGTTATGTCGAGCTGCGGCCCGCCTGGGTGATTTCGCCTGCCATCGCGCTCGAGCCGTACGTCGGCGTCGCGCTGCAGAGCGACAGCCGGCGCCTGATCTACGGCGGCGCCGGGACCCTGAATTTGCTGCCTGACAAAGCCATCACGCCCTTCGTCAACATCGGCTTCGGCGGCATGTACGAGCAGCCCAAAGACGAGTTCGTGCGGCCGTCGCGCAAGTGGTTCCACGCAAGGGCTGGCGGCGGGCTCCTGTTCAGCTTTCGCCTCCGCGTGTCGGTGCGGCTGGAGGCGGACAACCTGGTGCTGTTCGAAGAAGACGACTACCAGAACGTGCAAACCATCACCGCGGGCCTGGGGACCTATTTCTGATGGAGCTACGAACGCTGCTCACCCCCCTTGTCTTGCTGTTGCTGCTGAGCCTTTCGGCCTGCGTCACGGTGCGTCCCGAGCAGCGCGCGGTGCTCGCCGATCCGACGATGCAATTCGAGAATGATCCAGGTGACGGCGCCGCGCGCGACCACGTGCTCGAGAACCGCGAGGGCTCGAGCGGTGGCACCAGCGTCAAGGGCGGAGGTTGCGGTTGCAACTGAGCCGCCTTTTCGCCGGCCTGCTCGGGTTGGCGCTGGTCGGCGCCTCTGCCAGCGCGTCCGCGCAAGTGGTCGAGATCGCTCCGCGCGGCTCGGTGTTCATCGAGCCGTCCAAGACGAGCAGGCTGCTGGTCATCAATCCATCTGCCGAGCTGTCGGTGACGCCCAACGAGACGTTCGAGGCGCACGCCGCCTACGAAGCCGACATCGTGTCGGGCGCGACCGAGTCGTTAAAAGGTGGCCGCCTGAGCACGGTCGACATCGTGAGCAGCGCCACGAAGTTCAGCGACGTGCGCCATCAGGCGGCGCTGGGTTTGGGGCTGTCGCGCGACAACACCAAGCTGAGCGCGACCACCAGCTACGGCACCGAAAACGACTATCGCTCCAACGCGATCTCGGTGCAGGCGGGCACCGCGTTCTTTCAAAAGAACACCGAGCTGACGCTGGCTTACGGCCGCGGTTGGGATCGAGTCTGTACGACGGCGTTTCAGGCCGCGGACTCTGCGTCGTTGCGGCAACCGCTCGATAGCTCCAAGGGCTGCTTCACCAAGGCAGCCGATCGCGCCTCACGCGAGGTCGACCTCGACAACTTTCAGGCCGCCTGGACGCAATCGTGGACGCCCGTGCTCGCGACGCAGCTGGTCGCGTACGGCGCGCTCCAACACGGTTTCTTGGAGAATCCGTATCGCTCGGTGGTGATTGCGCCGGCAGGTGATCAGGCACTCGAGAATCATCCCGACAATCGTCTGCGCTTGGCGGCAGCGCTGCGCGTCAAATACTACCTGCGAGCTGTCGCGACCGCCTTCACGCTATCTTCGCGCCTGTACCGCGACACCTGGGACATCCTGGGGCAAACCTACGAGCTCGAGGTCGAGCGCTTCATGACGCCGAATTTGCGGCTGATGGTGCACGGTCGCTACTACACGCAGACCGAAGCCCTGTTTTGGAGCGACGACTACACCGGCGGCGAGCCCAAAGACGGCCCGCGCGGCCAGTACTGGAGCGGCGACCGCGAGCTGTCCCCCCTCTCGAGCTATCTCGTGGGCGGCCGCTTCGTCTTCAAACGCAACGCCGACCCCGCCAAGCGCCTCGCCGGGATCATGCTCAGCTTCGAAACGAGCTTCAGCGTGGACATCATGAAGACCTCGCTGCGTGACTTCACGTGGGGTGGCTACAAGCCGGACGATACGCTGGCGGGGCTGGTGTCGCTGGGAATTCGAGCCGGGTTTTGAGCTCGTGGGCTTGGTTTCATTTGCGCCTTGCATGATGTGCCCCGCGAATATCGTGGGCTGAGAGGGTAACTGCACCGGCCCCGCCGGTTGTCCCAAGCGGGGTCTCTGCGGCGATCGGGATCTGATCGTGTCAAAGTCTTGGGGCGTGGTTCCACTGCGCTCGCAAGCGAGCGCAGGCAATTGGTTCAGAGACCGAACGCTCGCTGCCGCGGGCCGACGGTTGGGTTTGGGGAGCGGAGCTTGCGCGAACCTTACCCGCGATCGCCCCGCAGCCCGTGTTTGCGGGCGAGGTCGTACAAGTGCTTGCGATCCATCTTGGCTTCGCGCGCTGCCGCGCTGATGTTGCCTGCGTGGCGGTCGAGGAGCCAGGAGACGTAGCGCCGTTCGAACTCGGCTTCGAAATCGGTGCGGATTTCGCGGTAGCTCTTGCCGGCGGAGAATTCGCTGGCGGGCTCGCGAGCGGAGCCCGGGCTGCTGGCGGACGCCGAAACGGGGAGATCGAGCAGGCGCACTTCTCGCTCGCCGCCGGCGGTGGCCATGTAGATGGCGCGGTCGAGCACGTTGCGTAGCTCGCGGACGTTGCCGGGCCAATCGTGAGCCGACAGCGCGGCGATGGTTTCACGGCTCAGCGTGATGCTCGCGGCCGGATCGCGCTTTTTGGCAACCTCGACAAAGCGTTCGACGAGTGCCGAAATGTCTTCGCGACGGGTACGCAGAGGCGGCACCGTGATGGGCACGACGGAGAGGCGGAAATACAGGTCTTCTCTGAATTTGCCGCGCTCCACCTCGTCCTTCAAATTGCGCTTGGTGGCCGCGACGATGCGCGCCTCGGCTTTCAAGGTCTTGTTGCCGCCGACGCGCCGGAACTCGCCCGACTCGAGCACCCGCAGCAGCTTGGGCTGCACGTCGATCGGTAGCTCGCCCACTTCGTCCAAGAATACGGTGCCGCGGCCCGCGAGCTCGAAGGCTCCCTGACGGGTAGCGACCGCACCGGTGAAGGCACCGCGCTCGTGCCCGAACAGCTCGCTCTCGATCAAGTTGTAACTCACGGCGCCGCAGTCCACGACCACGAACGGCTGATCCTTGCGCGCGCTCTGCTGATGAATGGCGCGCGCCAGCATGTCCTTGCCGGTCCCGGTCTCACCTTCGATGAGCACGGAGGCGTCGGTCGGAGCGATGCGCTCCAGAACGCCGAAGATACTGCGCATCGCCAGGCTCGGGCCGAGCACGTCGCCGAAGATCGGCGATTCGCTGGGCAAGATTTGCGCGCGGTTCGGATCGCTGCGCACCACGAGCTCCACGCTACCGACAGTGAGAGTTGCGCCTGGATCGATCAACGCTTCGCGAATAGCGGTGCGCCCGACGCGCGTGTGATTGGTGGAGCCGAGATCGCGCACCAGGATGCCTGCCTTGGTGCGCTCGAGCTCGCAGTGGTGACGCGAGACCGTGTCGTCGGGCAAAACCAGGTCATTGTCCTGGCTTTTGCCGACGCGCAGCTTTTGTCCCATTTTGACTCGTTTGCCCCGAGCGCCGCCGGACAGGACGACGACCATCAGTTCTTCGGGGAGTCCATCCCCCAGCGGTTGGGCCCTAGTCGCGATATCCGGGTGCGGAGACGGCTGAGTCACTGGCAGGCTTCAATCCGGCGAGACGATCACTTCGCCACCAGCCAGGCTAACCCGTCGCTGAAAGCTTGTCTCGGTCTCAATGGGGCTCTCAGGCCCCGTGGCGCGCGCTCTCAAGCTAATGACTACGATGTAGGTTCCGTTCGCAGCGGAGAACGTGTGTCGCACACTGGGTGGTGCCTGGGTGCCAGTGGGAAAATCGCGGGAGAAACCAGCTGTTGGCTCATCGTCTCCTTCGCGGGTGACGAAACCCTCGATGTGGCTCAAGTCGCGATCGTGCAAACGCAAGACGATTGCCTGTTCGTGCGGCGCCTGCCGCGCGACGTACGATGCGACGAACGTCACGCCAACCGCCAGGGTGATACGCGCGAGTAACGACTTGAGCTTGGGGCTCACGGCCCCGCGCTGGCCTTCGGCGCGGCGGCGGTGGCCTTTGGCGTAGCGCTGGCGTGCGGTGCCGCGCCGCCGCTCGCAGCGGGGGCTGCTACGGCAGCGGCCGAAGCGCTGGCAGCGGCAGCTGCGTGCGCCTGCAAGCGCGCCACGTTCATCATGCGTACGAGCATTACGAGCTTGGCGATCGTGACGTCGGGCAATTGTTGGAACGACGGCATCAGACCCTTGCCCAGCTTGATGACTTGGGCGATCTGCTCGTCCGTGCGCGCGCTTTGCCACGCGGGATCCGAGAGATTGGTGGCCTTGAGCATCGGTCCGCGCGGGCCATCGCCGCGACCGAGTTGGCCGTGGCACTGCGTGCAGTTCTGTTGCCAGGCGACGATGGTCACGTCTTCCAAACCCGGGATGGCGTTGGCGGCCTCCTTGGTTGGGTCGACCTGGTTTTGCTGCGCGGCCGCGTTCGGGCTCTCTTCTTGAGCGTGATCGCTCGGCTTCCACTCGCGCAGGTCGGACGGGCGCTCGTTACAAGCGAGCGTCAACAGTAAGCAGGCCGGAAAAAACACGCGCCAGGCAGCTTGGGCTCTGGCGCGTTGGCACTGGGGCATTCTCACTCGAAGACTTTACCGCCACCCGTCGGGTCGAGCCCCAAATACTTTTTGCCGCTCAGCTCGGCGATGTGAAACTCGGTGCGGCGATTCTTGGCCTTGCCTTCTTCGGTCGCGTTGTCGGCGATCGGCTTGTTCTGCCCGAAGCCAACCGCGAGCAGGCGCTCCTTGGCGATGCCCTTGGCGATCAGAGCGGCCTTCACGGCCAGCGCGCGCTGACCGGACAGCGTCTCGTTGCCGGCCGGAGTACCGGCGTTGTCGGTATGGCCCTCGATGCGTAGCTTGGTGACGCGCGGCGTCTGATCCAGGTAGTTCTTGAGCTGCATGATGGCGGGCTCGCTCTCGGGCTTGAGCACTGCCGAGGCGTTCTCGAATACGATTTGGCCAGGCAGATCCAGGCGGTCTCTGGTGACCTTGGGCGCGGCGTTCGGGTCGGTCGCGGGCGTGCTGGCGGCAGGAGCGGCCGTGCTGGCAGCGGGAGCGGCCGTGCTGGCAGCGGGAGCAGGCTCGGCGGTGGCGGGAGGCGGCGGAGGCAGCGGAGGCGGCGGAGCCTTGGCGTCCTCGCCTCCAGCTTTGAACGACGCCGACGCGGTGCAACCAACGGCGACCGGCACGGCGAGCGCGACACCAAGCATCACGGCCAAGAAACGAGAGCTCTGCAGCATTGTCTGATACCTCGAAAGGAAGGTGGCCGACTTTCCGGCGCGACAACTCCCTGGATGAGTGAGCTAGTCCAAGTTTTGGCTGCAGCGCAAGCGATGCAGCCCACGGGGATCGACGTAGCACCGCCCGTCGGTGTTCAACCCCTGGGCGGCCAGTGGGCCGGTTGTCGCGCGAGCTGGGCGCCGTGGCGTGCCATCAGTGGTAAGCCGTTCAGTAATGCCCGCGGAGTTCGTCCACCTGCACGTCCACTCGCAGTACTCGTTTTTGACGAGCGCCGTGAAGCTGTCGGACCTGCCCAGCAAGGCGAAGACGCTCGGCATGCCTGGCGTGGGGCTGACGGACGTCGCCAACATGTACGGCGCGATTCGTCACTACAAGTCGTGCAAGGACAAGGGGCTCACGCCCATCCTCGGTTGTGAGGTGTTCATTCCGCGCACCAATCGCACGGGCGCGGTCGACCACCTGGTGCTTTTGGCGGAGAACCACGAGGGCTACAAGAACCTGGTGCGCATCGTGTCCGAGGGACAGCTGCGCTCGGCGCACGACTACGCGCCCGCGGTGTCGCTCGACTTCATCACGCAGCGTAGCAAGGGCCTGGTGGCGCTCAGCGGCTGCATGGCGGGCGTGGTGGCGCAGCGTATTTTGGAGCAGGGCGTGGACCAGGCCGAGCCGACTTTGGCCGAGTTCCGCGATCGCTTCGAGCCGGGGCATTTCTTCGTAGAGCTGCAAGATCACGGGTTTCCGGAGCAGCCGGTGCTCAACGACATATTGTTGAAGGCCGCGGGCAAGCTCAACCTGCCCGTGGTGGCGTCCAACGACGTGCACTTCATGACGAAGGACGACGGCGTCGCGCAGCTCTACCTGGAGTGCGTCGGCAAGGGCCGCACGTTCGCGGAAGAGCAGCCGCTGCACCACAACTCGTTCGAGATGTACCTGAAGACGCCGGACGAGATGGCCGCGCTCTTCGGCGGTATCCCGGGCGCGCTCGAGAACACGCTCAAAATCAACGAGATGTGCTCGGCGCTCAAGTTGGAGCTCGGCAAGCCCATGCTGCCGCAGTTTCCGGTGCCCGACGGCTACGACACCGACACTTACTTCCGTCACGTGGCGGCCGAGGGTTTGGAGCGACGGCTCGCCCATTTTCGCACGCTCGGCAAGAAGGTGAACGAAGCCGAGTATCGCGAGCGGCTCGAGGTCGAGCTGGGCGTGATCATCAAGATGAAGTACCCCGGGTACTTCTTGATCGTGTGGGACTTCATCCGCGAAGCCAAGGCGCGCGGCATTCCGGTGGGGCCGGGGCGCGGGTCAGGAGCAGGCTCGATTGTGGCCTACGCACTCGAAATCACCGAGATCGACCCGCTGCCTTACGCCCTACTGTTCGAGCGCTTTTTGAATCCCGAGCGCGTCAGCATGCCCGACTTCGACGTCGACTTTTGCATGGCTCGGCGCGACGAGGTGATCCGCTACGTGGCCGAGAAATACGGCGTCGATAGCGTCGGGCAGATTGCCACTTTCCAAAACCTCAAAGCGCGCAGCGTCATCAAAGACGTGGGGCGCGCGATGGGCTTTGCGGCCACCGAATCGCAGCGCATCGCCAGCATGGTACCCGACAAGGGGCAGGGCAAGACCTACACCATCGACGAAGCGCTGGAGGTGGAGCCGAAGCTCAAGGCGCTGCACGACAGCGATCCGCGCGTCAAAGAGCTGCTCGGCTACAGCCGAAAGCTCGAAGGCCTCACGCGCCACGCCGGCATGCACGCGGCCGGCGTCGTGATCAGCGACGGCCCGCTCACCGAGCACGTGCCGTGCTTTCAGAGCGCCAACACGATCGTCACCCAGTACGACAAGGACGACGTCGAAGCGGCTGGTCTCGTCAAGTTCGACTTCTTGGGTCTGAAGACCCTGACCGTGATCGATATCGCGCAAAAGCTGGTGAACGCGCGTCCCGATCGCAAAAACAACCCGCTCGACTTGAGCAAGATGGGTCTGGACGACAAACCCACGTACCAGCTGATTTCCAGCGGTGAAACGACGGGCGTCTTCCAGCTCGAGTCGAGCGGCATGCAGCAGCTACTCAAGCGGCTGCAGCCCGACACTTTCGAAGACATCGTCGCCGTGGTGGCGCTGTATCGCCCCGGTCCCTTGGGCACCGGCATGATCGACGACTTCATCCTCAGCAAGCACGGTAAGAAGCCGATCCGCAAGCTGCACCCCCTGGTCGACGACGTGCTGGCACCGACTTACGGCGTGCCAGTCTACCAGGAGCAGGTGATGCAGATCGCGCAGCACCTGGCCGGCTACACGCTGGGCGGCGCCGACATGCTCCGCCGCGCGATGGGTAAGAAAAAAGCGGAGGAGATGCAGAAGCAGGAGCAAACCTTCATCAAGGGTGCGCTCGCGAAGGGCGTCTCTGAAGAGCAGTCGTCGGCCATTTTCAAAGAGATCGAAGGCTTCGCCTCGTATGGCTTCAACAAGAGCCACTCGGCCGCGTACGCGCTCGTCACGTACCACACGGCGTACCTCAAGGCGCATTACCCGACGGAGTTTTTCGCGGCGCTGATGACGGCCGACAAAGAGAAAATCGAGAAGGTCGTACGCACCATCGCCGAGGCGCGTGCCTGGGGCGTCAGCGTGCTACCGCCGGACATCAACCTGAGCGCGGTGGACTTTACCGTGGTGTATCAGCATCCCGACGGGCGCGGCCCGCAGTCGCGCGGCGGCCCCGGCAAGTTGCGCGATCGTTTTGGGCCGCAAATTCGCTTCGGGTTGGGCGCCGTGCGCGGCGTCGGCGAGGCGGCGCTGGAGACCATGTTCGAGGCCCGGGCTAGCGGCGGCCCGTTCCGGGACTTGTTCGACCTGGCGACCCGTGTCGACGCCAAGAAGCTGAACAAGGGAGTGCTCGAGTCGCTCGTACAATGTGGAGCGTTCGACACGGTGCTGGATCCCGCGGGCATCACGCGCGCACGCGCCTACGCGGCCGTCGACCGCGCGCTGGAGCGCTCTCGCGCCGCCAGCCGCGATCGCGAGCGCGGCCAGACGAACCTATTCGGCATGTTCGGCGGCAACGGTAAGGCCAACGGCGCGGCAGCCGCGGCGGGGGACGAGTACCCGCAGACCACCGAGTGGGACCGCATGGAGATGCTGAAACGCGAGCGTGCGGCGCTCGGCTGCTACGTCTCGGGGCACCCGCTGTTTCGCTACCAGAGCAAGCTGCCGCGCATCGGCGCGCTGGGCACGCACGAGCTGGCCGGGCAAAAGCCATGGTCGGCGGCCAGTGTCGCGGGCATGGTGGAGAACTACCAGGAGCGCCTGTTCAAAGGTGGCAGTGGTGGTCGCGCTGCCTTTTTCGAGATCGAAGATGCGTCGGGGCGCGTGGAAGCCAAGGTGCGCGGCGATCGCATCGATACGTACGCGGCGCTGCTCACGTGCGGCGAGCCCGTGATCGTCAGCGGCAAGGTGAGCTTCCCGATGAGCGAAGACGCGGACGAAGAGCGCGAGCCCACGCTGCTGGTCGACGGCGTCGAGCTGCTGTCGGACGCCGCGCTGCGCGCCACCCGCGCCATCTCGATCCGGCTCGACGCGGAGCGCACGCGCCGCAACGATCTCGAAAAACTGAAGGAGCTGTTGGCCGCATCGCCCGGCTCTTGCCCGGTCGAGCTGGTGCTCGAAATGAAGGACGGCGCGCAAGCCATCCTGGATTTGCCGGGGACGCGCGTGACGCCGGACGGCACGCTGCTGGGCGGCCTGGAGCGCACCTTTGGCGGCCCCGTCGCCGAGCTGCGCTAGCCGCGGCGGAAGAAGCTGCCTGGATTGGGGCCAGGGCAGCGGGAACGCGCGGAGCGGCGGCACGGCGGCCTCGTCGGGGCCCGAGCTCTCGAGCGGTGCCCCGCCTTCCGCGCTCGGCCGTGGCTGCGACTTCAATAAATCCCGCGAAATCGGCTGGTCGGGTCTGGGCGTGTTATGGTTTGGAGCCTATGCGCGACGGAAAACCCGAGCTGGTGCGCATCGATAGCCGTGGTGAGGCGCATCCGATCGGAGCGATTGCGAGCCAGCGGCTGCGCGCGCGCGAGGGCGCATACCGCATGCTGCCCGCGCCCGGGCACGTCGTGTTCATGCGCTACACGGGCGAAGACGGCCGTCGCGACGCCGAAGACGGCGCGATCGTGCGCCTCGCCGGAGAGGTCACAGCGCCGGGCGCGCTGTGCGACATCCTGGCGCTCGTCGGGCAGGCGGGCTGGCGCGGCGAGCTCGTGGTGCTCGACGGCGAGGACGCGCGCTCGGTCTTCTTCGACCAGGGCAACGTCGTCGGCGCGCTCACCAATGTCGAAGACGAACGGCTCGGTGCGGTGCTGTACCGTTACGGCGTGATCGACGAATCGGCGCGCGACCGCATCATGGCGCTGGTGAAGTCGGGCAAGCGCTTCGGCGAAGCCGCGATCGAGCTCGGTGTACTGAAGCAGGACCAGATCTTCAAGTACATCGGCAAACAGGTCGACGAGATCGTGTTCGCGACGCTCACGGTCGGCGACGGCACCTTCTTCTTTTTGGACGGCTTCGACGAATCGCGGCTGGTGTCACGACACATGGTGAGCGCCAACGCGCTCTTGATGGACGGCGTGACGCGCATGGACGAGATGCGCTATTTTCGCCAAAAGATCCCGTCGGCCGAGCACGTACCGGTCAAGAACGAAGGGCGCGGCAACCCGGACGAAGAGTTCAAGGCGGCGTTCGACGCCATCGACGGGCGGCAAAACGTCGGCGATATCGGGCGCAGCTCGGGCCTCGGCGAGTTCGAGACCACCAAGCAGATCTATGGCCTCGTGCAGTCGGGCCACGTCGCGATCCATCCGCCGCGCGCTGCGGGGGGCCCCACCTCGCTCGTCGCGGCCGCCAACGGTGCGCTCACGGCAATCTTTCGCGCGGCGGCCAGTGGCGGGCACGTGGACGAAGTGCGCTCCGGGTTGTCGTCGTTCGCGGTGGGCGCGGGCGTTTACGACATCTTGTTCCGCAACGCCGGGCCCGACGAAACCGGCGCGCTCGACGCCGAAGCGGTCGCGCAGAACGCGCACATCGTGGCGGGCGGCGCGGAGCCCGACAATATCCTGAAGCAGATGCTGCACGAGTACGTGGCGTTCGCGCTCTTCAGCGCAGGTGCCGCGCTCGGCTCCAGCGCCGAGGCCGAGCTCACCAAGCAGGTGGGCCCAGCGCTGGCGAGCTTGAAGCCGCAAGGCTGAGCGTCGAGTCCCGACCCGTCGTGATCGATCGCCTTCGGGCGCGCATTACGCGGTCGGAGATCGGTCATGCGAATTCTCGGGTCGTTAGCCGCGTGTGCGCTGGTGCTGGCCTGCTCGGCGGGCGGTAAGGACGTTGGAGGTGTTGGAAAACAGGGCGGTGGCAGCGGTGCCACCAGCAACATCGGTAACGGCCAGGCGGGCACCCTCAACCTAGCCACCGGCGGCATGCCGGCGTTGGGCGGTGGCATCACCAGCTCCTGCGACGACCCCAAGCAGACGAAGCTCACCGGTACCGTGTACAGCCCCGCCGGCAATTTGCCGCTCTACAACGTGGTCGTTTACGTGCCGGTTGCGGGTGAAGAGCAGCCGCCCATCGCCGAAGGTGCGTCGTGTGACAAATGCTCCGGCTCCATGGCGAGAGGCTGGGCGGTGGCGCTGACCGACGAAGCCGGCAAGTTCACCCTCGAGGGCGTGCCGGAGGGGGACGACGTGCCGCTGGTGATCCAGGTCGGCAAATGGCGTCGCCAAGTCACGGTGCCGCACGTTGGGGCTTGCACCACGACCAACATCGACGACGCGAATCTGACCAGACTACCCAAGAACCAGAGCGAGGGGCATCTGCCCAAGATCGCCATGGTCACCGGCCATTCCGACGCGCTCGAGTGCTTGCTGCGCAAGCTCGGTATCGACGACAGCGAGTTCACGCTCGATAGCGGCAACGGACGCGTGAACATGTTTTACGGCTGCGCCTCCAAGAGCGGCGTTTACGGAGCCAATAAATTCACTCCCGAGCTCGGGGGCGGCGCCTTCGCGGACGCTGTCAGCTCACTTTACGCGAACCCGACCAAGCTTGCCGGTTACGACATGCTGGTGCTCTCGTGCGAAGGGCACGGCTGCGACGAGCAAAAGACTCCCGAAAACGGCGCGACACTCAAGGGCTATGCCGATGCCGGCGGTCGCATCTTGTTCGACCATATGCATTTCCGCTGGTTCGTGAAGGCCGTGGAGGCATGGGAGCAGATTGGCGAGTTCGATACCGGCGACGACTTTCCACCCGACACTGCCTTCACGGTCCAGACCGGGTTTCCGAAGGGCGCGGCCTTCTCCAAGTGGCTCGTGAACGTGGGAGCTTCCAAGACGGAGGGCCAGCTCGTGATCGCGAAGGCGCAGAAATCGGCGAAAGTCGCCAATGCGCCGCTGGCTCAGCCGTGGGTCGAAACTAGCGGCGCCATCCAGTACATGAGTGTGAACACCCCCGTCGAGATGGCCGCGACGCCTGCGAATCAGTGCGGCCGCTTCATCCACACCGACCTGCACGTGGCCGGAAATTCCAAGAGCTTCTCCGATCAGAACACGCCGTTTCCGCAAGCGTGCGACAGCGGCGAGCTCACGCCCGAAGAGAAGGCGTTGGCTTTCATGATTTTCGATCTCTCGAACTGCGTGATGCAGGAAGACCAGACGCCGGAGCCTCCGGTCGTCGTCAAGTGAGCGCTGGACTCGGAGCCCGCGCTTACTGGTTCCCCAGCTCCACGCCGCACAGTGTCGCGGCGTAGTTGCAGGGCGGAGTCATGAAGCCGCCGAGGCTCACCGGCAGGCTCGTGCCATTGGGCATGTAGCAAGTGCAGTCGTAGTTGCCGCTCATGTTCGAGAGGAAGCAGCTCACGGTGTACGAGCCGTCGGCGCACATGTAGCTCGACTTGCAGTAGTTGGGCCCCACGTCACCGAAGCCGCCGCAAATGGGCGTGCCCGGATCCGGAGGATCCGGCGTGGGCGTCGGGTCGTCGATCTCGCCGCTGCAGACCTTGAAGGCCTTGACCTGGTTGTTGCACTTGGCGAGGCCATTGCCGATGGCCATGTCGCAGCTCAGCTTCTTGTTGCCGAAGAAGGGGGTGAGGCAGCGCAGCGCGGCGATGCCTTTCTTCTGGCAAGTGGGGTCGGTGGCGCCCAGCTCGTTTTGACAGGTGTTGATGCACTCTTGAACGTTCTGGAACTTTTCAGCGCACTTGGTCGCGTAACCGTTGCAATAATTCTGGCAGCCCGTCTGAATCGGCGTCGGCGTGGTGGTGCCGGTGCCACCGCTGCCGGCCGTAGGCAGGGGCACGTTGGTCGTGCCCGCAACCGGGACGGGGACGTTGATGGTGCCCGCGGTCGCGGTACCACCCTGAGGGGTATTGCCCGTGCCACCCGTTCCCCCCTCGGGGTTGGTCTCGCCTGGCTCGAGGAACGCATCCGAATCGAGCATAGAAGTGCGCCCGCCGCAGGCCGCCGCGAGCGAAACGACGACCAGCCCCCAACCGAAGCCTTTCAGACCACGCACCCAACCAAACCGACCGCCAACCATGCGGGCACTATAGCAGTCAGAGGCTGCTCGCCCAGCGCTCAGCTGGGGGAATCGCCGCCGATTTTCGGACGAGAAGAACGTTAGGTTTTGGTTTGGCGCTGCACTCAGGCGCCCTGAGTAGATCTTCGGCTCCGCTGGCGCCGCGATCAGGAGCCGAATTGAAAGACGAGCCATGGCTTGCCGGCGATCGAGCGCTCGACTGGAGAAAGGGGCCGCGCCAGGTAGCCGGCGATGGTCGCCTGCCAGAACGGGAGCGCCGCCGTGTTGCGGGCGGAAACGCGGACCGTCCACGTGCCGGGCAGCAGCTTCCACAAGACGTGGGCCGCCGCGAACCCGACGCCCAGGCCGCGAAAGCCGCGCAAGACGAAGAACTCAGCGACGTCGAGCACGGCAGGATCGTCGGCCGCGGGCGAGCCGCGCCGCGCCAGCACGAACCCGGCAACCTGGCCTTGGTGCTCAATCAGCCACGCCCAGCGATCGCTCGGACCGGCAACGTACTGGGGCAACGCCGGATACCCAAATCGCCCATCCGGCCCCAGCTGCACCTGCGGGAACCACGCGCTGAGGTCGTGAATGTAGAGCTCCAGCAAATTGCCGAGTAGCTCGGCGTCTGCAGCCGTGGCTGCTCGGAGCTTGACGTTTGCGGAGGTCGTCATCGCAAAGCCTAGCGGGGCGATTGCCTCGCCCCGATGGCTCCAAACTGGTGGGTCGACTGAGATTCGAACTCAGGACCAACGGATTAAAAATCCGCTGCTCTAACCGACTGAGCTATCGACCCGAAAGAGAGGCGCTTCTTAGCGCAGCTGGGGTAGGGCGCGCCACCTCTGCGTGATGTTTTCGAGCGCGCGGGGCGCCGCGCCTTGGCCGCGGGGCCGTTTCGGCGCGGCGAGGCTCCGCTCAGCGGAAGGAGAGGGCGATCCAGGCTTCGTCGGCCGAGAGCCAGAAGCCGATGCCGACGTTGCCGAAGTCGCTGGCGAGGAAGGCTTGAGAAAAGCGATCGGCCGGAGCGTCGCGAGATTGGCCGACGGCCCGCTCGACCGCGGCTTGCCAGTCGAGGCCGTAGCGAGCGATGGAGATCTCCGCCTCGGCGTTCCAGCCGCAGGCGCAGTTGGGCCAGACGGGATCGCACTCCTTGACGTACTTGCCGAGCGGCTCGTCCGTGCGGGCAAAATCGACGGCGCTGGCTTGCGCCAAGTCGTCGAGGCAGCTGGACGCTTTGAGCGGCGCGATGTTGCGGCTGAGCCGTTCGGCGTTGATGCGGGCGAGCAGGTAGTCGCGCAAGTCGGCGAGCGTTGGCTGCGGGCTCGGTTGCGGGCACGTCGTCTGCGGCACGCACTGCCACAGCTGGGTGTTCGAAAGCTCGACGCAAGTGTAGCCGTCGGGGCAACCGCGCTGCTCGTCGCAGTCACGCCCGCAGAAGCTTTGATCCTGGTGACGAATGCACGCATCGTTCGCGTCGCCGCAGGCGTCGCTGCTGGTGCAGGCGCCGCACAAGCCAACGGGACCGACGAGCTCGCCGGGCGTCTCGAGCGGTCCTTCGCCGCCGAGCGAGGTCATGGGCGTCATGTCGGCGCCACCGCCAGCCCCCGACGCCGAGTCATCGGGGGTTTCTGGTGCGGTCACGGTGGCGATGATCGGCTCGCCCACCCGTTCGCCGCAGGCGAGGAGCGCGCCGCAGGCGAGCAGCAGCGCCGTGGCCCGCGCACCAGGTCCGACAGGGCGGCCCGACATTTCGGAAACATACACCGCCCGCGGCGGCTCGCCTCGGCAAATTGCCGAGAAATTCGCCCGTGGTGAGCCGATTCTGCCCGTGGAGGACACTTATCCTGGGTCGGACCCGTCAGCATGGCCAAGAAGGACTCCCAGGCGATCGCCGAGCTTTTGCCGCTGCGCAAGAGCCAGGCCGAGCTGCCGGCGCCGGAGTCCGACGAGTTGCTCGTGCTCGCGCTACGCGCGCGCCATCCGGACGCGGGCACGCAGCTGTTCGATCGCTACGCTCCTCACGTGCGCCGCGTGCTCGTGCGAGTGATGGGGCCGGACTCGGAGATTCTGGATTTGGTGCACGACGTCTTCGTCACCGCACTCGAATCCGTGAATCGCCTGGTCGACCCGCGCGCGCTGCGCGCTTGGCTGACGCAGATTGCCGTATTCACGGCGCGCGCACGCATCCGTCGTCGCGTACGCGGTCGTATCCTGCGCTTCTTGCCTTTCAACGATTTGCCCGAGCCGGAGCTGCCGCCGGCTGATTTCGAGGCCAGCCAGGCGATGCAGGCCGTGTATCGCGTGCTGGGCGGGCTCGATACCGACCAGCGCATCGCCTTCGCGTTGCGCTTCATCGCAGGCATGGAGCTCACGGAGGTAGCGGCGTCGTGTGGTGTGTCGCTGGCGACCATCAAGCGGCGCTTGTCGCGTGCGCAAGGCATCTTCGGAGCAGCGGCAGCGCGCGAGCCGGCGTTGGCAGAGTGGCTGTCGGCCAGTGCTCTCGTCGCTGGCACCGCAGCGGGTGAGGTCCCATGAGCGCCATGGCCGATCGCTTCGCTCGCCTGGGTCGCGAGGTCGCAGCCGAGCAAGATCGCGCGCTGTCGCAAGATCTCTCGCTCGGTAGCGTGCGCGCCAAAGTGCTCGCGCGGCCGCAACGGGCGCCTGCGCGTTTTCGAGCCGGCCTGGCCGTGGCCGCCTTGGTGGCCGCTGCGGCGGCCGTTGCGCTCTTCGTCGCCTGGCGGCCCCACGCTCCGCTCGCCGCCACGCTGGGCGACCATCCGCTCGCCGTCGGCGAATGGGTGAGCGCCACCGAAGGGGACACACCGCACATCCATTTTTCGGACGGCTCGGACGTCGCGCTCTCACCCGGCTCGCGCGCTCGCCTCGCTACCCTCGACGGCGTTGGCGCCCACCTCGTGCTCGAGTCCGGTACGGCAGATGTGCGAGTGACACCGAATCACGGCGCGCGCTATCGCGTCAGCCTCGGTCCGTTCGCGGTAGACGTCACGGGCACCCGTTTCGACGTAGGCTTCCGACCCGCCGACGAGCTGTTCACGCTCACGTTGCACGAAGGCAAAGTCGTCGTCTCCGGCTGCGTGCTGGGAGAAGGCCGCACGCTGCTGGCGGGGGAGTCGCTGAGCGCGTCGTGTCGCGCAGGGCATTTCGAGATCAGCGCGCTTGGCTCGCAGGCTGTACCCAGCGCGGTCACCGCACCGCAGGCATCTTCCATTCCGCCCGGCGAGGCGCCGAGCGAAGCCGCGGTCGAGGCTACGGAGGCCGAGCCGACGCCGGAACGAACGCTCGCGCGTGAAACGGCGCCGTCAGCCAGTTGGCAAATCCTCTCCAAACAAGGTCGCTTCGCGGACGCCTACGGACTCGTAGAGGCCGAGGGTTTCGGCGCCGTGCTGGCACGCGCATCGGTGGTCGAGCTCGCGCTTTTGGGTGACACGGCGCGCTTCGCCGGCAAACCGCAAGACGCGCTGACGGCCTATCAAACCCTGCGCTCACGCGCCGCCGGTACGGTCGCCGCCAAGCAAGCTGCGTTTTCGATCGCGCGCGTGCACTTCGACCAGCGAGCGGCGTATGCTGATGCGGCCCGATGGTTCCGGACCTACCTCGCCGAGCAGCCCGGGGGACCTCTCGCGCGTGAAGCCGAAGGTCGACTCATGGAGTCGCTGTCTCGCGCGGGTGATCGCGCGGGCGCACGCAGCGTGGCTGAAGGTTACCTGGCCAAGTACCCGCACGGCCCGCACGAGCGCGTCGCGCGCCAGTTGCTCGCCCGCCACTAGTCGATGGGGCAGGGCGCAGCGGGGGCGCGCGCTCGCCGTTGCTTGCTCGCTGGCTTGGGCGCTCGGCACTGTCAGCGCGCACGCGCAAGTGGCTGCGCCCTTGGTCGTGGTGGTCACCAGCAATCCTGATGCGCCGTTCGTGCGCCGCCTGGCGGCCGAGCTGGCGCTGTTCGGTTATCGTGTCGAGCTCCAACCCCGCGCCGGAATGGACGGTGACTTGCTGGAGCTACTGGCGCGCTCGGGCGGCGCGGCGCTGATCGCCGTCGATCAGGGCAGCCAAACGGCTGAAGTCGTCGTCGGCGAGAGCGCCGTGAGCGGCCCCGCGCGGCGCGAGCGTGAGCGGCTCGATCCGCGCCGTCGTGCCGATACCAACGCTGCCGTATTGGCCGAGCGCTTTCGTGCGCGACTGACGGAGCTCGGCATCGCGCCGTCCGCTAGCCCGGAAGAAGCGCCCTTGCCGCCGCCGCCCCCGCCACCGCCGCGTCCTGCACCCGAGCCGGAGCGCCGGCTGTGGCTCGCCGCGGCGCTCGGCGTCGCCAGCGGCGGGCTCGGTGCGGTGCCGGAAGCCGCGCTCGAGCTCCGTGCGTTTCCGGCGCGCTTCGTCTCGACCAGTGCGTTCGGTAAATGGTCGCTTTCGCCCGCAAACGTGCGCTCGGATGTCGGCTCCGCCGACGTGCGTCTCGTTTCCGGCGGGGTCCTGATCGACGCTTACCCCTGGCGCGCGCGCGATTTCGCCCTCAAAGCTGGGCTGGGCGCGCTGCTCGTCAACGCGAGCATGTCCGGCCACGCTGCGGATTCCGCAGGCAAGGGGCGCGAGGTTTCGGTGCTCGTGGCTGCCGGAATGTTCGAAACGGGTGTGACGCTGCGTGTCGCGCCGCGCGTCGCCGCCGAAGTGAGCGGCTTCGTCGGCGCGTGCTCGCCGCGTGTGGGCGTGCATTTCGAAGGGCAGCCCGTCGCTGACTACGGTCAGCCTTTCTTCGGTGGCTCGTTGGGCGTCGCGATTGGGGTCTTTTGACGCGGGTTCCGAGGCCGGCGGCTGCTCACCGGTCAGCTGAGCGGGCTGAATCGATGCGCCATGGGCCACTGCGCCGAGACCGGCGTGAGCCAGGGCAAAGCTAGACAGATGAAGTTGGGGTCTGGTCGGCTCCATTTGCGTCTGTCGTTCGAACGGTTTCAAAAACTGAGCAAGATCCGGACACCGTAGCCACTAACCTATCGGGCAACGCGCGGCGCGCGACCACGGCAGGCGCTCTCCGACCTCGCACGAAATTTCCTCGAAAAAGGCGCGGTTTCGAGCTTGCGCTCAGGCGTGTAAACGGAAATGCTTACGTGTCGGCTTGGTGGCTCGAGTGCGGGCCCTTTATTGGAGGCTTCGGTTCGATGAAAGCAACGAAGGCGTGGTCGGTTGCGGGTCTTCTCGTCGTCGCAGGTCTCTCTTCGGTGAGCTGCGGTAGCGACGAGGGCACGAGTGGGAACAACGGCGGCACCGGCAGCATCCTCACGGGTGGTACCGGTGGCAGCAGCGCAGGCACGCGCGCTGAAGGTGGAAGCGGCGGCTCCACCACAGCCCCCAACGCCAAGCTCGGTCGCGCTTGTACGCAAGCGCGCGATTGCGCCGATCCGAACTTTCCGGATCTCACGTGCGTCACCGCCAAAGACACGAAGTTTGCCGACGGCGCACCGCCGAAGGGCTTGTGCACGATGCCGTGCACCGTGCCCATGCAAGACGGCGACACCGATGCTTGCGAAGCGCTGGGCACCAATGCCATCTGCTACCCGTTCGAAGACAACGCCACCACCGGTTACTGCATGGAGGGTTGCACCTTCGGTGCGCCTGCGCTCGGCGATCCTCAGAAGTGCCACGGCCGGGCGGAGTTCACGTGCCGGCCAGCTGCGTTCAGCAAGACTCAAGACGTGTGCAAGGTGAGCACGGATTGCCAGCCCGGCGAGCTGTGTAGCCAAGGTTCTTGCTACATGATCTGGCCCGCATGCTTGCCCGGTTGCTCCGGTGACATCGACTGCGAAGACGGCATGTACTGCGACCAGTCTTACGGTGTGGGTACTTGCGTCACCAAGAAGCAAACCGGCAAGGCGCTCGGCGAGCCGTGCACGGTTCCCGACCCGAACGGTCCCGACGAGCCCGATGAGTGTCTCGGTTGGTGCGCCGCGGACGACGTGGGCTCCACCAAGGGTCATTGCCTCACCACCTGCACTTACGGTGCTCCCTGCGCTTACAACAGCGCGACGGAAAAGTTCGACGGAGCGTGCGTCTTCGCGAGCAAGCAGCTGCTCGGCGGGGCCGCCGCCGCCGGCGACACCGGTTACTGCGACCTCGCCTGCAACTGCTCGTCGGAGTGCTCGGATTCGACGCTGGATTGCGAGCTCTTGCCCGACGGCGCGCTCTCGGATTCGTTCCGCGGTGCCGGCCTGTGCTTCCTCGCGGATCCAATGACGAGCGTGCCGTACGATCACTGCGCCGCTGGCGGTGCCGGGCCGGACATGCCGCCGACCGGTGACGCGGGTGGTGGCGGCGCACCCGGTACGCCCTCGGGCGCTGCTGGCGCGGCCGGCGGCGGCTGACCAAAGCGCACGGCAAAGGTCAGCTCGTTCACCGTCAAACCGGGAATGCGCGCGCCCAGCACGGCTTGGCGCGCGCAGCTGACCAGCGTATCGCTCGGTAAGCGTGTCTCTACTTGCTCGGCTTCGATGACGTTGCCGTCACTGAGGCGTAGCTTCAGCGCGAGGCGGCCCCAGAGTGCTCCGTCGCTGGCGAGCGCGCTCCGATAGCAAGCCGTCAGCGCCGGCGTGACGCCCTCGAGCGCCGCGCGAGCCTCGCTCGAGACGCTCAGCGGCGGCTCTTTTTCAGGCGCTCGCGGCGGCACTGGGGCATGACCGGGCCATTGTTTGAGGCGCAGCTCGAAATCGAGCTTACGCGTGAAGCCCGGGCGGAAATCGAGCGCTCGCACCCGCTCCAGCACGCAGCGCGCGTAGGCTCGCTCCGCGCCGGTTTCGAACGAGCGCGCGCCGAGGACACGACCCGTGGCGCTGAGCGTGACACGCACCCGCGCCGTGCGCTCCAGCTTGACGGCGAGCCGCTGCGCGGCTTCGAAGCACGAGCGCACGGGCCAGTAGCCGCTGCTGCGCGCGAGCGCCTGCAGTCGCTTGGTCGAGCCCTTGGGTGCTCGCGATAGCAGCTCCACGTCGATCACGACGCGCGTTGCCGGATGATAACCGGGGTGGTTACGAGGATGATTCGGATCCGAGCTGCCGCCGAGCGCCCATTGGAACAGCTCTTCGTCGCGCGCCAGCGTGAGCATCTCGGTCGCGAGACGCGGATGACCGAGCGCGGAGTAGGGCCGCTCGAGCACGACGTGCGGCTCGGCTTCGGGCTCGGCGGAAGACTCGCCGGGCGCGGGTTCCGGGCCGGAATCGCGCGCGTTCGACGGTGGAGCAGCCGCGCTGTCGCTCGCCTTCGGAGCAGTTGCGGGCACCACGACCGTACCGGGGCCGCCCGTCATCGTCACGCGACGCGGCTCGGCCTGCGGTAGCTGCGCGAGCGGCGCTTCACGCGCGCTGCAGGCCGCCACCAGCACGAGGCCAGGGACGAATCGCGGCGCGCGCATCGCGGATAGATATCACTTGCTGTGCTGCGCCGGGAGGGAGAGATTGAGCGCTACTGGACTGCTTTGGAGGTACGCGAGGATGAGCGAGGACAGAGCGGACGTTGGTGGCTTCGAGCATGCGCAGAACTTCGTCGCCGGAGAAGTCTCCGGGAGCTTGGGCCTGGGCCCGCTCGAGATGCAGTACGAGGAGCTGTTCGCCGAGGCGCTGGCTGACGGCGTGATCACGGCCGAGGAGCGCTCTCGCCTCGAGAAGGCCGCCGACAACCTCGGGCTGGATCGTTCGCGCCTGTTCAAGCTCGAGCAGGCGATGGTCGCCGCGTACCAGTCGCGGCACCGCGTCCAAATCGTCGAGCACTACGAAGAAGCCGCCCCATCACTCGCGCCGCTGCGCGTCGAGGCCGAAGGGGACGCCGGGCGCGCCCTGCTGCTCAAGCGGGTGGAGCAACTCGAAGCCAGGGTTCGCGAGCTCGAAGAAGAGCTGCGGCGGGCGCAAGCCGCCGTGAACGTCGAGGTCGACTTGACCGACCTCGAAAGCAACGCCTTCGAAGCCGGAGAAGATCCAGACGAAGTCTGGCGCCGCCTGCGCCGCAACCCCACCTCGGCCGAGGGGTACCGGCAACTATTCCGGATTCAAAGCGCGCGCGGTGACGCGGACGCAGCGTTCCGAGCTTCCGAGGCGCTGGTCGCGCTCGGCGCCGCCAACGCAGACGAGCAGGCTTGCTTCGAGCGCGGCCGCGCTCAAACCCTGATTGCGCCGCGCGGCAGTCTGTCGCAAGCCGCGTGGCACGACTTCTTGTTCCATCCGGAGCAAGAGCTTCTCACCGGGCAGATCTTCAGCCTGATCGCACCGGCCGTTCTGGTCGGCCGTGTCACGTCGCTGCGGCGCGATGGCAAGCTGCACCAACCGTCGCCCGAAACCAAGCAAGACACCGCCAAGGCCACGATCACCGCCGTGCGCGCCGTGCCCTGGGCTGCCGCGATCTTGGGCCTGGCGTGCCCGGCCCTGTACGTGGAGAAGACCCGTGACTGCGGCTTCGAGCACATTCCGGGCGTGCCCCCGTGCACGGTGATCGGCAAGCGCGTGCTTTCGGGCAAATCACAACTCGAGCAGGCGTTCTTGGTCGGCCGCCACCTCACCTGGTACCGCCAAGAAATGTACGTGAAGACCCTATTCAGCGCGGTGCCCGATCTAGAAGACCTGTTCCTGGCAGCGCTGACCATCGGCAACCCGGGCCTCCCCATTGCCGAGGACATGAAACGTCGAGTCACGCCGATCGCCCAGGCCATCCAACCCATGCTGGAACCGCAGCACGTGGACGCGCTGCGCGGCTGCTTCCTGCGCTTCGTGGAGGAGGGTGGGCGCACGAACCTGCAGCGCTGGAGCGCCGCCACCGACAAAACGGCCGCCCGTGCCGGCCTGGTGTTGTGCGGCGATTTGGGCACGGCCCTGACCCTTTTGGAGGCCGAGGAAGGGCCACAGGGCGACCTGGCCAAAGACTTGCTCTGGTTTTCAGCGAGCGATCGCTATGGCAAGCTCAGGCGTCAGCTGGGCGTGGCCAAGGCGGCCTCGAGCTAGGCGGGCGGCGGCAAGAGATGGCAGAAGACGCGTTCGGCATCGTTGGCTCGGTGATCGCTTCGGCGTATCACGTCGAGTCCGTGGTGGCGGAGGGCGGCTTCGGCACCGTCTATCGGGCGCACCACGGCGGGTTTCGTGCGCCGGTAGCGCTCAAGTGCCTGCGCTTGCCACCCGGCATCATTCACGAGGCACGGCAGCAGTTTCTGGATTCGTTCCGCGCCGAGGCCGAGCTGTTGTTTCGGCTCTCGGCCAGCATCCCGAACGTGGTGCGGCCGCTCCATGTGGACGCCTTCACGGCGGCAGACGGCCGCTTCGTGCCGTACTTGGTGCTCGAATGGCTGGAGGGCAGCACCCTCGATGCGCTCATCCGCAAGCGCCGCAATGAAGGCCAGGCTCCGCTGCCGCTGAAGAAAGCGGTACGGCTGCTCTCGCCGGTGGCGCGCGCGCTCGAACGCGCGCACAACTTTCGGGGGCCCGACGGCTCCGTCTCGATCGTCCACCGTGACATCAAGCCCGAGAACATCTTCGTTGCGAGCGTGGCGGGCGAAGAGATCGTCAAAATCTTGGACTTCGGCATCGGCAAAGCCAAGAGCATCGTAAGCCAAGTCGCGGGCCGCTTGAGTCAGGGTAGCGGCAGCGGCATTTCGACGTTCACGCCCGCTTACGGCTCTCCCGAGCAGTGGGCGCCGAAGCACTACGGCCAGACGGGCCCGTGGACGGACGTGTGGGGGCTGGCGCTCACGCTGAGCGAAACCCTGGTGGGCCATCCGCTGATTGACGGTGACCCGGCCGCCATCATGGGCACCGTGTTGGACCCGAGTCGTCGTCCAACCCCGGGGAGTGAAGGCGTGATCGTGTCCGACGAGGTCGAGCGCGTTTTCGAAAAGGCGCTCGCGCTCGATCCGCGCCGGCGTTACGCAGACGCCGGCGTGTTCTGGAACGAGCTGCTGAGCGCCGCTCGCATCACCTCGGGTGAGCTGCAAGAGGTGCGGCTACCGCGCGACGCGCGGGCCGAGCTGGGTGGCGGCACCCGCGTCGAGCGCGTCGACATGGGGCGACGACCGAGCGTGCGGCCTCCGAGCATGTCGCGCCCGGGGCTGGTCTCGCCGCCAACGGCAGCGCCCGTCGCCTCCAGCGCGGCGCCGGAGCTGCGCTCGCTTTCGCCTTCGCCGGCTCCATTCCCACCCACGGTGAGCGGCTCGTTCGAAGTGCCGGATCTAGAAGTGGCGCCCATCTCGCGCCCCGCGCCCCAGCGCACCTCGAGCGGCACTCGCCAGGCCGTCGCGCCGCCGCTCGAGCTCGACGAGGTGACAGGTGACTTCGGTGCCGGCGCGGCGCTCGATCTCGATTTGCCACAAGACGAGCCGCTGGCGCGTCGCATCAGCTCGGCGGGCATGCAGGCAGTGCGCATCTCGGAGCCGCCGCCGCCCCATTCGTTCCGCACCCCGGTACCGCCGCCGCGTTCGTCGTATCCGCCGCCTGACAGCTCCTTGTCGCCGCCGCCGGTCGCGGTTTCTGCGCCGCTGCCTCCCGCCTCGCTCAAGCCGCCGGCCTCGCTGTCGCCACACCCGGCGCCGCCGCCGGCAACGGTGGCGCTACCAACACCGGACCAAAAGCCGGTGTGGCACCTCAAGGCGGACCCCGATGCCTCGCTGGCCCAGCGGCTACTGCCGGGCGGGCTGGTGGTGGGCGGTGCCATCCTGGTGACGATTCTGGATCAGGTCTACTCGGCGGTTTCCGGCGAAATCTTCATGCTCGCCGGGCTTCGCACGAGCGTCGTGGCGGGGCTTTTCATGCTCATCGGCGTCGCGCTCTGCCTCTATCGCCTCAAGCGAGACTGAGCCCGTCGCGGCCAAAAGCCGTGGTAGAAAAGTCGATCATGGCGCAGCGCAAGCAGCGACGTGCAGCGGATGCGGGCAACGGTACTGCGAAAGAAGACGCCAAGCGCGCCGCCGCAGAGCTGATCGAGGGCCTGATCGGGCGCGGCGTCGACCGCGCCAAGATCGGCGGCTTCGATATCGACGGCGTGCTGCGCGGCAAGTACGTCTCACTCGACAAGCTCGAGTCGGCGCTCAGCAAAGGCTTCGGCTTCTGTGACGTCATCTTTGGCTGGGACGTGGCCGACGTGCTTTACGACAACGCCAAGGTCACGGGCTGGCATACCGGCTACCCAGATGCCAACGCCGTGCTGGATCCGAGCACGCTGCGTACGATTCCCTGGGAGCCCGGCGCGGCTGCGATGCTCGCGGATTTTCGTGTCGACGACGGCTCGCCACACCCAGCGTGTCCCCGCTCGCTGCTCAAGCGCGTCATCGCCCGCGCCGAAAAGCTCGGCTTTAAGGCCATGGTGGGCGCCGAGTACGAATTTTACCTCTTCAAAGAAACGCGCGATTCGCTGCAAGAAAAGGCCTTTCGGCGCCTGACGCCGCTCGACCCGGGCATGTTCGGCTACAGCTGGGTCCGCAGCGGGCAAGACTCCGAGCTGATGCGCGACATCATGCAGAGCATGCGCGAGTTCGACATCGAGCTGGAAGGCTTGCACACCGAAACCGGCCCAGGCGTCTACGAAGCTGCCATACGCTTCGATGACGCGCTGAAGACCGCCGATCGCGCCGCGCTCTTCAAGGTTGCCATGAAGCAGATTGCGCATCGGCACGGCGTGTCGGTCACCTTCATGGCCAAGTGGAATGCCTCGCTGCCCGGCTCGAGCGGCCACCTCCACCAAAGCCTCTGGCAAAACGAGCAAAACGCGTTCATCGACGCCAAAGGCAGCGGTATGTCAAAGGTCATGCAGCACTACTTGGCGGGCCAGCTCGCGCTGATGCCCGAGCTGACCGCGATGGTGTCGCCCACCATCAACAGCTACAAACGCTACGTTCCAGGGGTGTGGGCGCCGATGGTTGCGTGTTGGGGGACCGAAAACCGGACCTGCTCGTGTCGCGTGATCGGCCTGGGGCAGGGGAGCGCGCTGCGCATCGAGCACCGCCAGCCCGCTGCGGACATGAACCCTTACATCGCCATGGCCGCGACGCTAGGCGCAGGGTTGTGGGGCATCGAAAAGGGCCTGGCACTGCCGCCCGAAACGCGCGGCGACGCCGGTACAGACGGCGCGGGCCGGTTGCCTCGCACGCTGCGCGAAGCCAACGCCAAGCTCGCGGCGAGCAAGGCCGCACGTGCACTCTTCGGAGAAGGCTTCGTGGATCATTACGTGCGCACGCGCGATTGGGAAGCGCGCGAATACGATAAAGCGGTTACGGATTGGGAGCTGAGTCGCTACTTCGAGGTCATATGAGCATTTGGAGCTTTCCGACGAAGATTGTCTTTGGCAAAGGTGAAATCCAGCGACTCGGGCAGGAAACCGGCGCGCTCGGCGTGTCGCGCGTCCTGGTGGTGACCGACCCGGGCGTGGAGAAGAACGGCTTGCTCAACGCCCCGCTCGCTGCGCTCTCCAAGGCCGGGCTGGTCACGCACGTCTTCAGCGCGGTAGATCCGAATCCCACCGAGCAAAACATCGAAGACGGCGCCAAAGCCTACGCCGCACATCGCGCGGAAGCCGTGGTCGCCGTCGGCGGCGGCTCGCCGATGGACGCCGCGAAGCTCATCGCGCTGCGCGCCGTGTGCAACTTACCCTTCGAGCAGCTCGACGATGCGATCGACGGCGGCGTGCACGTGCCCGCGAATGTGCCACCGGTGATCACGGTGCCGACGACGGCCGGCACCGGCAGTGAGGTCGGTCGCTCGGGCGTGCTCACGGTGCGCTCCACGGGCCGAAAGACCGTGATTTTTTCGCCGCGCCTGTTGGCCAAAGTCGCGATTTTGGATCCAGAGCTCACGGTCAGTATGCCGAAAGGCGTCACGGCTGCGACGGGGTTCGACGCGCTCACGCATTGCGTGGAAGCTTACTTGGCGACGGGCGATCACCCGCTGGCAGATGCGATCGCGCTGGGCGGAATCGAGCTGGTGGCGCATCACCTCGAGCGCGCCGTCGTCGAGCCGACCGATCTCGACGCGCGCGGCGGCATGATGAAGGCCGCCATGATGGGGGCGATCGCTTTTCAGAAGGGGCTCGGGGCCTGCCACTCCCTGGCGCATCCGCTCTCGAGCGAGCATGGTCTGCACCACGGCTTGGCCAACGCGCTCTGCTTGCCGGCCGTCGTCGGGTTCAACGCGAGCGCCGTGCCGGATCGCGTCAAGCGCGTCGGCACGTTGCTCGGCAACGCCGACGCCGTACAGGCCATCTCGGCGCTGCGCGCTCGCGTCGGCATCACTGGCGGTCTCGCCGGCTCCGGCATCAAGCCCGAGCACCTACCGCCGCTCGCCAGAAAAGCGCTCGAAGACGCGTGTCACCGCAGCAACCCGCGGTCCTGCACGGAGCAGGATCTGCTCGAGCTGTACCGCGCATCCCTCTGAGCGTGACGCGTTTGGCCGGGCGTGACGTCACCGCTCGACCGAGCGAGGCCTGAGGATGACTCGGCGATCACCCACCGGGTAGCTGAGGACCCGGGTCAAAACCCGGTAAAACTACCTCATCCGACCTTCGCCCCGACTCGAAATGACAGGCGTTTGTCTCCGCGCGGGACGCGCCTGGGTCAGCGCTGACGTCAGGAACAGAGTTGGCACGGGTCTCGCTACGGGGAACGGCATCATGGGATACCTCGTCAAAGAGCCTCGCCAACCGGCAGTCACTGCCGTCGAGCGTGCTCGTCGCCAATCGGACCGCGGTGACGAGCGTCGCGCCATGCTGATTTTGCGCGAAGCCTGCTTCGCCGCCGAGTCGGACGCACCACTCTGGGTGCACTACGGCCTTGCCTGCCTACGCGCTCGCCGAAAAGACGAAGGCTTTCGCGCGCTCGCTCACGCGCTCTGGCTGCGCGAGCGTGCTCGTGACGACGCGCGCGTGCGCGTCATGCGCGAGCTGATCGCGCATCTGAGCGGTGGCGACGCGCTGCCCATGACCGTGCGCAAGGCCGCCTAGCGGACCCACGCGAGGAGTCAAACGCGGCACGCGGCGTCAACCGTTTGCCGCGAGCTCAGCTATAAGCCAGGGTCTCGACGTTGAAGGTGCGCAGCGTGTTGCGCGTACACATCGGGCACGACCAACCGACGTCGACCTGCTTGTCGCCAATCTTTTTGGTGGCGTTGGCCGGGGCTTGAATCTCTCGGCCGCGCGCACGATCGTTGACGAACCCGCGCACGACGGACCGCGCCTCATCGAGCTCCGCAACCAGCTGCGCCTGACATTCGCACCGCGATTCGACTCGAGCAATCTTCATGATCGACGCGGCAGGCATAGCGGCGGATCACGGGCCGGGTCAAGCCCCAGGTCACGCCGCCCTTGAAACCACCGCCGCCAGGCACTACGCTGCGCTCGGTCTTTGCGGGACTAGCTCAGTTGGTAGAGCACGAGCTTCCCAAGCTCGGGGTCGCGAGTTCGAGCCTCGTGTCCCGCTCCAGGTTCGGTGTCCCCGGGGCTGCTTCGTGCAGCTCCGGTCAGAGCGAGGTGTGGCAAGACGGAGACTTGCCCAGCCGGGGATGAGCCGTTAGCCTTGTTTCTGCGCACGTGGCGACCTCGCTTCTGCTCAAAGGCAGCCTGTTCGATGAAGAGCTCATTGGAGCCCTTTCGGTCGCGACCCCGCCCGACGTGGGCGACGTGATCGAGCACGACAGCAAGAGCTACACGGTAACGGACCTCGTGCAAGAAGGGGCTGAAGGCTACGCCCAGCTGCTCGACGAGGCGGCGCGTGGCGACGAGCTGTTCATCGTCATCGTCGAGCCCCTCGCGGTGTCACAGCGCCGCGGACCTCCGTCGCGCATTCCGCCGCCCCGCCGCTAGCCTCAAGGGCGCGGCGGCAAGCTGGACCAGAACTTCCACAGGCCGACGGTCGTGATCGGTACTTGATCCGAGTGGCCCTTGTCGTGAGTGGGGCACCAAATCAGCGGATAACCGGGCTCGCAGCCTTGATAGGCGAGGCACGTGGACATGGTGCTCGGGTTCACGTCCCACTGGTACGGCATCGCTTCATCCGTACAACCGTTGATGGCCTTGATGCGATCGCGCGCTTTCATGCCTTCTTCGATGGTGTTCATCGTATCGGTGTCGTCGTGCACCAACATGGCGGCGATAGGGCCCTGGCAAGCGTCTGGTACCTTCGGTAAGCCGCCGGTGGCGTTGCCCTGGCCGCGAATCACGTTCGCGCGTACGCAACCGAGCAGGTTGGTGAGCCAGGAGCCGCTGCTGTAACCCTCCATGAAGAGCTTGGATTTTTCGACGCACAGGTTCATCTCGACGGTAGTGACGACCGCGTCGAAGTACGGCACCTCAGTGAGCTCGGCATCGTTTGGACCTGTGGCGAAGCAGCCACCCATGTAGTTGTTGTCCTGATTGCTGGCTGCGCGCAGCGCGACCACGATCGCGTCCGTGCCAGTTGCCTTTTCGATGTGGAAGGGGATGCTGCCGTCACAGCCGTGATCTTCGAACACGACGGGATATGGCCGATTCATGTCGTAGTCTTTCGGCAGCCTCAGCTCGTAAACGCGCTCCGCTCCTTTGGGGGTCTTGGCGACGTCTGGCAGCGATTGGCGGATGTACGTCTCTGGCGTGAATTCGGCGGGCGCCGCCTTGCCGCAGCCGGTGCTCTTCATGTCCGGAGCGCTTCCTCCGCCACCGCCGGAGCCGCCGGAGCCGCCGCTCGTGCCGCCGGCACCGCCGCTGCCTCCGCCTGTGCCGCCGCTGCCTCCGCCCGTGCTCGTGAGCGAGCCCGCCGCGCCGCCGTCGCCACCACCGGCGGTGGATTGACCGCCACCTGCACTGCTTCCCGCAGGCGCTGCACCGCCGCCTCCGTTACCCGCGCCTGGCCCGCCATTGCCTTCACCCGAGGAGCACGCCGCGGGTGACAGACCGAGAGCGGCGAGAGCAAGAATGCAGAAAGCGCGCATCGAGCGTGCGTGGGCTCGTCCTGGCGCACCGATCAGAAAATCATGCGGCTCTAGCCGCGCCCGAAAATTCGAGCGCTAGAGCTCGGTCCCGGCATGAGGATCCGGGTTCCACCAACACGGACCTTTGCCGCGGATCGCCACGGCGGCTCGCTCACGAATTCGCGACAGCTCCTGCGCGGAAAGCGGCGAGAAGGCTTCGGCCGCTGCCAGCGCGGCGTCTTGCTCGTTGGGAAAGCTCATGCCCAACAGCGCCACGTCCGGATCGCACGTCAGCGTGTAGCTCACGCAGTCTCGCACAGAGAGCCGCGGTAGTGAGCCGTCGCCGCTCGAGTCTTGGCCGCCCGAGCTCCATTTGCCCCGCGGGCGCGCCTCGAGCGGCCGGCCGTACCCGGCGGTGTCGCCGAGCAGCTTGCCCGCGCCGAAGGTCTTGAAGCATACACTGCCGACACCGCGCGCTTTGGCCAGCGGCAAGATCTCGTCGGCGTAGCGCTCGTGCGCGAACGCGCCGATCGGAAACAACACCACGTCGCAGCGCCCGGACTCGATGGCCAGGCGCAACACCTCGGGGTGATGCGCCGAGATGCCGCAAAAGCGCGCCTTGCCGGCCTTGACGACGGCCTCGAGCTCGGCGAAACGGCCGCCAGGTTTGGCCAGCTCCAGCCATTGCTCGGGTTTTCCGACGCCGTGCATCACGAAGGCGTCGACGCTGCTCAGCCCGAGCCGCTCCAAGCTGGCGCCCGCCTGCTCCAGCACCGGCCGATCGAAATGATCGATCTTGTCGACGATGAAGATGCCGTCGCGCCGTCCCGCCAGCGCCTGACCAACGACCTGCTCGCTGTAGCCGTCTTCGTAGCTGGGCGCCGTGTCGACCAGGTTCAGCCCGAAATCGAGGGCGCGCCGCAGCGTGGCCACGCACTGCTCGAGCGGCAGACTGCGGTCTGCCAAGTCGCCGATGCCAATCTGGGTGGCGACGAAGCCGGTGCGACCGAGCTCGCGACGCGCTGAAAATCGCGCTGACATTGACGGCAGCTCAGCGCCCCAGAGCCAGCGGCGGTGCCTCCGCGTTCACCAAGTACTCGAACTGCCGCCGGAACTCCTCGGGCGACAGCTTGGTCACGGCGGCGTAGCGTGCCACTTCACCCGCATCCGCGAAGTCGTCGCGGCGCAAGCGCAGCATGTAGCGGCGTGCGATCTTGTAATACTCGGTCTCGGTGTCGACCATGCGCACGCGGGTGCGGCCGGTGACCGGGTCGAGCATGTCCTCGAAGCGGATCGGCTTGAATTTGCCTTCTTGCACCGTCACCATCGCGCCCGAGCCGCCCTCGATCAGGTACTTGGCCGCGCAGTAGCCGAGATCGCGCGTGTACTCCATGTCGAACGGAATGGGGTCGGTGCAGCGCAGCTCGTAGCCGATGTCCTTCGAGACGATCGTCGCCTTCAACCCTAGCTCTTTGAGGCGAGCGGTCACCGCGCTCTTGATGATGCGACCGAAGTCGATTTCCGCGATGCGAATGTGCCCGTGCTCGTCGCGTTCGGCGCCTTCGAGCTCGGCCAGGTCGCTCTCCGGAATCGACTCGACCAAGCCTTCGGCCAGCACCGCCACGCCGTCCGAGCGGCCGTAGGCCATGCGCTTGATGATGGCTCCGCTCAGCACGTCTACGATGCTGCGCATCGGTATTTGCTTGCTCGGAAACTCCTCGGGGATCACGGTCAGGGTCGCGCCGGCCGCCTTGCCGATGCCGAGCGCCAAGTGCCCGGCTTTTCGGCCCATCGCGACCACGAAGTACCAGCGCGAGGTAGTCTGCGCGTCGGTGAGCAGGTCGCGCACGATGCCGGTGCCGACGTGGCGCGCCGTCTGGTAACCGAAGGTGGGGATCCAGGCCGGCAAGTCCAAGTCGTTGTCGATCGTCTTCGGCACGTGCACGACTTTGAGCGCTCCCTGAGAGTGCGCCGAGAGTCGCATGGCCGAGAACGCCGTGTCGTCACCACCGATGGTGATGAGCTTGGTGACGCCCAGCTGCTGCAGGGTCTTGACGGTCGTGTCCAGCGTCTTTGGGTCCTTGGTGGGGTTGGCGCGCGCCGTCCCCAAACACGAGCCACCGCGGAAGTGAATGCGAGACACCGCTTCGATGTCGAGCACGCGCGTGTGCTGCAGGTCGCCGCGCATGATCCATTGGAAGCCGTCGCGCACGCCGACCACCGGAATGCCGGAGAGGCACGCGCGGATGGTCGCCGCGCCGATCACGCTGTTGATGCCCGGCGCCGGGCCGCCGCCGACCACGATTGCGAGCTTGTTTTGATCCGCCATGCTGAGTGTCGAAGCTATTCGGTCCGCGGCCCACCGCCAAGCATCCTGGATGGGTCTCCGGCTTTCCCTTTGGCCTAGAAGATTTTTGCGCGATTGATCGTCGAAAATGGCGGACCGTCATTGTTGTGGGTTGACCGTCCGCGATGTGTGTCACACTGTCTGGAACCGGTCCCAGTACCGCGCCCGGTGCCCCGTAGACGTTTCTCGTGCGCTAAGCTATGCGCCCCCGCAGTTGGAGACTTTCTGAATGAAGATCGCATGCTTTTCCTTCGCCCTGAGCCTGCTTTCCGCCTGTGGTGCCAGTGGTGGCGGCGCGGACAAGCCTGCCAACAACGCAGGCAGCAGCTCCGGCGGCGGCATGACGCAAGCCGGCAGCGCCGGCGCGGGGCAGGGCGGGGTCTCCACCCAGGCGGGCTCGAGCAGCGGCGGTGCCGGCAGCGCGAGCGGCGGGGACGGCGGCGGGGGTGCCACGAGCAGCGGCAGCGGCGGCGGCGGGACGAGCAGCGGCGGCAGCGCGGGCAGCACGGCCATGGGCTTCACGTGCCCGGCCGGGCCGTTCGACATGCCCACCCTCAACGTGACGCCGACGCGCGTCGTCGGCGTGCCCCCGGCAGATGACTTCAACAACAACAACAACGACTTTACCAACATCGAAGGTGACGTGTGGATTGGCGACGCGCTCTACGTGTCTGAGATCAACCCGAACAAGCCTGCTCCGCCGCCGGCGCGCCTGCTCAAGATCACTTCGGACGGTAAGGTCAGCATCGTCGCCGCGGACAGCGGCAGCAACGGCCTCGCCACCAACGACGCCGGCGAGCTCTTCGGCGCTCTCCACAAAGACGGCTCTATTTCCAAGCTCAGCTTGGTGGACGGCGCGGCCACGCCCATCGTGAGCATGTTCATGGGCATGCGCTTCGACTCGCCCAACGATTTGACCATCCACAAGAACGGCACCATCTACTTCACCGATCCTGATTGGCAATCAGTCAAGCCGACGCCACAGGCACAGACGCGCGCGTACCGGGTTCCGCCCGGTGGCCAGCCGCAAGCCATCGAGGCGCTGAGTCAGCCCAACGGCATCACGCTCAACAAGGACCAAACCGTCTTGTACATCGGCGGCAATCAGCTGAAGAAGTATCCGGTCATGGCCGATGGCTCGCTCGGCGCTGGCTCGGATTTCGTCGCTGGCGGCAACGCAGACGGCATGGTCATCGACTGCGCTGACAACCTCTACACCGCCTCCAACGGCGTGACCGTTTACTCGTCCGCCGGTACCAAGCTGGGTGCCATCACGGTGCCGGAGCTCGGGCAGGTGACGAACGTGGCCTTTGGCGGAGCCGACCACAAAACGCTCTACATTTCCGGGCAGGGCAGCGGCATGCAAAAGGGCTTGTTCAAGGCGCAGATGAACGTGCCGGGCTTCCCGTACTAGCGCACCGCTCGGTGTCGGACGTTAGGTAAAGTCGCTTTACGATGTAGAACCGGTTTCACAAACGCGGTTCTCGAATGTTAATCTGAGAGCAGATGTCGCAGAGGGCCGCCGCCGTGATGATCGAAGAAGCGTCGCTCGGGCTGCAGGCAGCTCTCGCCGACCCCACGCCCATGCGCGAGCCGCCCGCGCACGGCGATCTGGAGCTGATTTTCGTCTATCGCGGCAACCTCTGCTACTTCGTCGGTGGTCGGTTCGTCGATGTCGGCGCGGGCGCCTTGGCGGCGTTCTGGGGCGCACTGCCGCATCAAATCGTGGAGTCGGATCCCGATACCGAGCTCATGTCCCTGCGCGTGCCGCTGAGCACGCTGTTGCGCTTCAACCTCAGCAGCAGCTTCGTTCGCAAGGTGCTGGGCGGGGAGCTCGTGGCGGATCTACAAAGCCCCGGTTGGGACGCCGATCTCACGCGGCGCTGGCTGGCAGACGTGGGCAGCGCAGACAGCTCCACGCTGCGCACCTGCGAGCTCGAGGTCGAGGCGCGACTGCGGCGGCTATCGGCCAAGCGCGCCAGCAAGGCTGCGCCGCGTTCGGAGCACAAGGCGCGCCGGCAGGTCGAGGCCATCACCGCGTTCCTCGCCGAAAACTACCGCGACGACATTTCGACCGCCGATATCGGCCGCGCCGTGAGCTTGCACCCCAACTACGCGATGACGCTGTTCCGTCGCGAATCGGGCATGTCCATCTGGCAATACCTGATTCGTCTTCGTCTGGCGCACGCCCAGCTGATGCTGCTCACCAGCGACAAGACCGTGCTCGCCATCGCCCTCGAATCGGGGTTCGGCTCCCTCGCTCGCTTCTATGCCGCCTTCACCCGCGAATGCGGCATTTCCCCCGGCGAATTCCGCAAACGCGGAGTTTGATAGGAGCTGCAAGGTGGTCACCCGACGTTGATCAGGAAAGATCACGATCGCGAGTGAAGACCAGACTCTCGAGAACCGGGCAATGCCGGGCGCAAGATCCGTGGTTCAGCACACGACTATCGCAAGGCGCTTGGGACACCTAGGTGAAAACCAAAGCTTCATAGCGGCGCGCCGGTAGGCGCGATGCTGTGATTCTTGGCGAGCTTGGGGCCGATCTCGCCGGGCTCGAAGAAGTGGACGCGGGCCATGTCGAAGAACATGTTCACCGTGTCGCCGGCTTGCACGCCCGAGAAAGCGTCGACGTGGGCGACCGCTTTGGGATGTTTGTCGGTGGCGACGTAGACGTCCATCTTGTCGCCGAGGGGTTGGACGAGGGTGACGCGCATGCTGAGGGCGTTCTCGCCGTCCGTCTTGAACCGCGCGTGGCTCTTATCGGCGATGGCTTCGGGGCGCACGCCCATGACCACGTCTTTACCGAGGTGCGGCTTGAGCTGCTCTTTCGCCCAATCGGCGACGGGCAGCTTGCCCGTGCCTTCGTCGAAACAAAGCTTTCCGTCTTGCTCCACGAGCTTACCGTTGAAGAAGTTCATCGGCGGGCTGCCGAGGAAGCCGGCCACGTAGCGATTGGTGGGGTGATGATAGATTTCGAGCGCGCCCGCGCATTGCTGCACGACGCCCTGGTGCATCACCACCACGCGATCGCCGAGCGTCATCGCTTCTTCTTGGTCGTGAGTGACGTAGACCGTAGTCGCGTTCAAGCTCATGTGCAGCTGCTTGATCTCGGCGCGCATCTCGACCCGCAGCTTGGCGTCCAAGTTGCTGAGCGGCTCATCGAACAAAAAGCACTTCGGGTCTCGGACGATCGCGCGCCCGAGCGCGACGCGCTGGCGCTGGCCTCCAGAAAGAGCCTTGGGCTTGCGGTCGAGCAGGTGCTCGATCATCAGGATTTTTGCGGCCTTTTTGACCTTTTCGTCGATGGTCGCCTTGGGCGTGCTCCGTAGCTTGAGCGCGAAAGCCATGTTGTCGCGCACGGTCATGTGCGGGTAGAGCGCGTAGCTCTGAAAGACCATGGCAATGTCGCGGTCTTTGGGGGGAACGTCGTTTACCACCTGGTCGCCGATTTGAATCGTGCCGCTGGTGATCTCCTCGAGCCCGGCGATCATGCGCAGGGTGGTCGACTTGCCGCAGCCCGATGGGCCCACCAAGACCACGAATTCGCGATCTTTGATGTCCATATTGAAGCGATCGACGACCCGAACGCCGTTCTCGTAGACCTTGACGACGTCCTTCAGAATTACGCCTGCCATGTTCTTTTCTTCAGCTACACGTCGACCGATCGACGCTGCTGAGCGCCGCTCTGGCGGAGGAGTGCAAGCATCATACTCACCGAAATCAGTCTTGCTAGTACAGTTTGAGCCCGTAACAGGGCCGTCTTTCGCGACCCTTGGCAGCGCTCGGCACTGCCAGGTGCCACGTCTCACACGAGCGGTTCGCCCCACTGCGCAGGCTGAAATGCCGCTGGAGTCTTGGATCGGTTGCGCAAAAGACGTACATTTCAATGATACAAAACGGACGCCCCCGGAGGCGCCCGGTCCCGTAGATTCGGATCATTCAGCGGGTGCATTTCGCTGACGCACCTCCGGAGCTCCCATGACCGACCTGCGCTTGTCCCCGATTCTCCTGGCGATTTTGGCTCCTGCCTGCATCACGGCCCCGCTTCCAGCCGAGGACGCCAGCTCCGGCGGCCAGCAGATGTCCAGCGGCGAAACGCTGCTGCTCGACGACTTCGAGGGCGGGACCACCAAGGCCGGGCAGCCTTGGTCCGCCTCGGCCGACTCGAACAACCTCGGCTCGACGGCGACGTACGCGGTCGAAGACGGCGGCAAGTCTGGCAAGGGAGCGCACTTCACCGGGCACCTCGGTAAGAACGTCGCACCGTGGCCCTGGGCGAGCTTGTCGACGGGCGTCGCGATGGGTGCCAAGGGCGACTTGTCCGGAGTCGTGGCCGTGCGCTTCTGGGTGAAGGGCGACGGCAAGAAGTACCGGCTGGCGCTCGCGCGCGAAGCAGTGACCGACTACGCGAACTTCGCCAAGCCGTTCCAAGCTCCCAAAGAGTGGACGCAGATCGAGATCCCGCTTTCGCAGCTGCGCCAGGCCGATTGGGGCAAGAAGGTCGACCGCGCGTGGAACGACGTGAAGTCGATCGAGTTCGCTCCGCTCGACGCCGAGCAGGACTACGACGTTCGCATCGACAACGTCGAGTTCGTGATGGCGAAGGGCGGCGCGCCGCCCTTCGGCGAGAACGCCAAGGTGATCGACGAGCCGCAGACCGCGCTGGAAGGAACCACCTTCGTGCTGGACCAATTCGAGGGCCAGGCGCCTGCCAACGGTGCCGTGTGGGGCTCCGAAATGGACATGAACAACCTCGGCACGATCGCGGTGGCGCGCGCCGAGGACACGGCCAGCGTGCAAAAAATGGCCATGCACCTCACGGGCAAGCTGGGCAAGAACGGCCCGCCCTGGCCCTGGGCCACGCTCGCCGTCAACCTGGAGCCCAACGCCAGCCCCGTCGATCTCACGAACGTGAAAGGCATCCGCTTCAAGGCCAAGGGCGATGGCAAGCCGTACAAGGTCGCCTTCACGCGCAAGGCCGTAACCGACTACGGTAACTTCGCTTACTCCTTCTCGCCTGGCAAAGACTGGAAGCAGTACTCGGTGCCGATGAGTAAGTTCAAGCAACCCGACTGGGCAAAGCAGGTCGAGCCGGGGTGGAAGGACGCCACGTCGCTTCAATTCCAGCCCACCATCGGTGAGGCGCCCTTCGACTTGTGGGTCGACGACGTCGAGTTCGTGTACGAAAACGGCAAAGCCATCACCCTCAAGAAATGATGCCCCGCATGAGAAGCTTGCTCAGGCTCGCCCCGCTCGCCCTCTTCGCGCTGCCGTTCTTCGCCTGCAGCTCGAACAAGAACTACGACGAGCGCAAGGCCGCGGCCGCGGCAGATCCGGACTACGTGCCGCCGTTCGACGCGTCGAAGTACCCAACTGCTGCGGAGTTCGATCCAGCGTGCAAGGCCGCCTGCATCGGGTCGTGCAAGCCCGATCCTGGCTCGAAGCCGGTCGACATGGCTGCAGCCGAGAAGGGCTACCAGTTTGCCTGGGCGTGGGACTTGGCGGGCGAAGGTAAGGCCTGGTCGACGTACACTTACGATGACAACACGACGGACTTCGTCTGTCCCTTTCGCACTGGTTCGACGACGGGTTACGGCCGCGGCGCGTGGGAGCCGATCCCAGACATGGTGCCTGCCGGCCAAGGGCCTGCGCTCGCGGAGCGCTTTCATGGCGGTCCATTCACCGAGTACGGCGGTGGTATCGGCATGAGCTTCCGGACCATCAGCAACAACGCCACGCAGCGTGCCGCCAACCCGAGCATTCAACTGCTGGAGCAGACGCCCAGCATGGAGTTTCCGGACCCCACCAGTGGTGCGTACGACGTCAGCAGCTGGGAGGGCATCGCCATCTGGGTACGCCGAGGGCCCGATGGTCAACCGACGATGCGCGTGGCGCTCACCGAGCGTAATTCGGCCGAGGACCTGAATTCGCAGGCGCTGGCGGACACCATGGCGACGGGCGTCGTCGAAGGCAAGTACTGCAAGCGCTGGCGTGTTTGCGGCTGTTCGGGGACCACGCCGTGCACGCTCGCGCCAGGGACTACCGACAACTTCCGCTGTTACGATCCGGCGATCGAGCAGCCGACGCTGACCGATATTCTGGCAGACCCGATCAAGTACCCGTCGTGCATGACCACGCGCTGCAACGAGGCGAATTCGTCGACGGCCGTCGCGGATCCGACCTTCTTCGGTAAGTCCTGCTCGGACGCCGTGACGTCCGAGGGCCACAGCCAGAAGTACTGTTACAACCCGGGCACGGACCCGACGCCGCCTTCCAAGCGCGAGCGCTGCAACAACCCCTTCTCGCGTGGCATCACCGTCACGATGGATTGGCAACTGATCAAGGTGCCGTTTTCGGAGCTGCGCCAGGCGGACGAATCGCTGGTCGCCAACGAGATGGACCTGCACAGCGTGAAGCAGCTGGCGATGACGTTCACCGGCGGTTGGATCGACTTCTGGGTCGCCAACATCGGCTTTTACCGTAAGTTGCCGCAGTAACTCGGATTCTGCGAATCGGGGCATGGCTCCGCAAAGGCCAGAGGTAGATGCTTCTGGCCTTTTTCTTTGATGCCATATGGTAACGATACCTTTTCGATAAATCCAGTGATTTCGGCGTCAACAGGAACCGGTTCGAAAACTTAAGAAGCTTATCGAATTCGCTTCCCCGGGAGGGGGCGACGCGCGTAGGGTGAATCTCGTCCTTCCTCCCGAGTGTCAGGATGATAGAGCGTTTTCCGTACGGCAAAGCGCCGTTCTGGCTATTTGCGCTGGCGATCGCCTCGAGCGTGCTGCTCGTGGCGACGCGCCGCCAGGCAGCCGTTGATCGGCCCGATCTCACGATCGCCACCTTCGCGGTCCAGCACTACTCCGCTTACCGCCGGATCTTGCCGGACTTCGAGCGACAGCATCACGTCAAAGTCGGCATCGAGCTGGTCGATCAGCGCGCTCTGCAAACGCGCCTGCAGAATGCGATGTTGGCCCACGCCGCCGTGCCGGACTTGGTGGAGATCATGGACGGCACGATCGGCTTTTTCACGCGCGGCCCGCTGAACGATGTCGGCTTCGTCGACTTGACCGAGCGCGTGCAGCGCGAAGGCTACCGGGAGCAGATGGTGGCATCGCGCTTCAGCAAGTGGGAGTCGCGGGGGCGCCTGTTCGCGGTGCCGCACGACGTGCACCCCGTGATGCTGGCGTACCGCGCGGATCTCGTAGAAAAGCTGGGGATTGACGTCACCCAGCTCGATACATGGGAAGCCTTTGCGGCGGAGGGTCGAAAGGTGACGGCGGACGTGAACGGCGACGGGGCGCTCGATCGCTACATGATCGATTTGCCCTCGGCGGGTGGCTTTGGCCTGAGCTTGCTCTTGGTGCAGCGCGGGGTAGCGCTGTTCGACGAGCGTGGACACGTTGCGTTCGACGAGCCGCGCACCGTGGATACGCTGCTCTGGTACTTGCACCAGGTGCACGGCCCCCAGCGCATCTCCACCGAATGTGGTTGGGGCCAACCGCTCGCCAAAGCCATGAGCGACGGGGTGGCGCTCTTTTATCTGGCTTCAGACTGGCGCAGCTTCTTGATCCAGACCGACGTGCCGCAGCTGGCCGGCAAGATGAAGCTGATGCCGCTGCCCGCCTGGGAAAAGGGCGGGCGCCGCACCAGCACTTGGGGTGGCACGGGGCTGGCCATCACCAAGCAAAGCGCCCATCAAGAGCTGGCTTGGCAGCTTGCGAAGTTTCTGTACTTCAACCCGAGCGAGCTCGGCAGGCGCTTCGCCGCGACCGGTATCTTGCCGCCGTTCAGGGCGGTCTGGTCGCGGCCGGAGTTTCAGGCCCCGAACGCGTTCTTCTCGGGTCAGCCGCTCGGCGCCGAATACGCGCGGCTAGCGCCAGAAACGCCCACCGTGCGGGACTCCGCCTATTCATCGACCGTCGAAGCCAAGCTCAGCGAGGTGCTGCTGCGTAGCGGCGCTCGATTCGACCGGGAGGGTGAGCGGGGATTACGCGAAAGCGTGCAGCGAGATTTGACGGAGGCGGCGGAGTACGTCGCCCGGGTGATGGAGCGCAACGTGCTCGGAGGCGAAGCGGAGCCATGAGCACGCGCGCCGTGCAATATTACCGCGGTCGGGCGCCGTGGTTCTTCTTGCTGCCGTACTTGGCGGTGGCCGTGTGCTTCGTCGGGTACCCGCTGCTGCGCTCAGGAGTGCTGGCGTTCTATCAAACCAACGGCCCCGCTTCGCGTGTGTTCGTGGGGCTCGATAACTTTCGCTTCCTGCTGACCGACGCGACGTTCTATCGCGCGCTCGCCAATACCAGCGTGTTCGCGCTGTGCTCGGTATTCGTCCAGTTGCCGCTGTCTTTGGGGCTGGCGCTGCTGGTGACCTCGATCCGCGGGCCGTGGCGCAGCGTCTTCCGGCTGGTGTTGTTCTCTCCGAACCTGGTTGGGCAAATCTTCGTGGGCATCTTGTTCGGTGTGCTGCTCACGCCGCGCTACGGGCTCATCAACCGCTTCTTGCAGGCGTTCATCGGCTGGGGCCTGGAGGCGCAGTGGCTGGGCGACCCGGCGCTGGTGATGCCGGCGATCGTGCTCACCGCGCTCTGGCTCTACGTTGGTTTCAACATGATTTACTTCTTGGCCGCGCTACAAAGCGTCGACAGGAGCCAGCAAGAAGCGGCGCGCATCGACGGCGCCACGGCGTGGCAGGTGTTGTGGCACGTCACGCTGCCGAGCATGCGGCACGTGCTGGTGTTCGTCGTCATCACCAGCATCATCGGCTCGTTCCAGCTCTTCGAGCTACCGCTGGCGCTCCTGCCCAACACGGCGGGGCGTGGCCCCGACAACGCGGGGCTCACGGTGGTGGGCTACCTCTACGACGTCGGCTTCAACTCCGGTGATCTAGGCTTGGGCTCGGCAGTGGGCTGGGTCGTGGCCCTCTTGATCTTGCTGTTCAGCACTCTGCAATTGAGATTGACGGGAGCGGAGGAGGTATGAGGCTCGCCGTCATCTGGCGCTGGTTGCGCCTGGCCGTGCTGCTCAGCGCGGCGGGCGCGGTGCTGGCTCCGTTCGCCTGGCTCATTGCGGCGGCCTTCAAAGACAAGGCCGTGCTCAACGAATACGTGTTCTTCCCGCCACCCTCGGAGTGGTCGCAAAAGACACTCAATCTGGACAATTTTCGCGCACTTTTCGCCGGTGACGCAGGCGTCGAAGGCACGGTCCGCTTCTGGCAATACGGCCTCAACTCGCTGTTTCTGGCCAGCGCAACCACTACTTTACAGTTGGTGTTTTGCTCGATGGCGGGCTACGCGCTCGCCAAGTTCGAGTTTCGTGGCAAGCGCTGGCTCCTGGGGATGATGCTCGGCTCGATGATGATTCCCGGAGTGCTGCTGCTATCGCCCATTTACGAGCTCATGGTGACGGTGGGGCTGGTGGACTCGTTCAGCAGCTTGCTCCTGCCGTGCCTGGCCACGGCTTACGGTTGCTTCTTGTTCCGACAAGCGTGCCTGGCGGTGCCGAGTGAGCTGATCGACGCCGGGCGCATCGACGGCTGCAGCGAGCTGCGCATCTACTTCAGTTTGGTCATGCCGCTGGTGCGTCCGATGAGCGCGGCCTTCTGCCTGGTCACGTTCTTGGGGACGTGGAACGCCTTCTTCGGACCGAGCGTCTTTTTGCACGCGCAGTCCGAGCTCACGCTGCCGGTGATTTTGAATCGCTATCTCGGGGTGTACACGAATCAATACGGCGTGTTTCTCGCGGGCACTTTGCTCGCTATCGTGCCGCCGGCGATCCTGTTCTTCGCGCTCGAGCGGGAGCTCATTGACGGCCTTACCTCCGGCGCCGTCAAAGGCTGATGAATCGGCCAGGTGGCCGAATTCGCGCGTCGCGAAAAGGCGGGGAGGGTCCCGGGGTTAGCTACGCTGGCGCCCGGGTGTGTCCGCCGCTGGAAAGTTCCGGCCCCGAGAGGAAGCGGTTCATATTAGTGAGAAGTTTTGGCAATCCCTCCGAGCAGAGCGGATAGGACGCATCGGCTTCGGACGCGATAAACAATGGGGTGTTGCATAGCCTGCGAGCTCCGACTGAAGTCGCCGCGCCCAGCTGCCGCGTGGTCGTAATCCGGGCTTTGGACAGAAGTGGTGTGCGCGCGCACGCGAGTGCTCGCACGGAGAAAGCATGATGAAACGCCGCCTCAAGATCTCGGCGCTCCTGGCCAGCACGTGCGTCGCGGTGTTGCCGCGCCTCGCGCTCGCTCAGGCGGCGGAAGCTCCGCCGGCCGAGGCACCAGCGCCGCCCACGTCCGGCGCGACCGAAGAGGAGCACGCTGCCGCCGAAGCAGGTGCCGCCGAAAGGCCGGTCGAACCGACGAGCGAAGCGGGCCCTGCCAAGACCGAGGGCAGCGTTACCGAGGCCAAGGCCGAGGCGAGCAGCGAGAGCTTGGTCGCGCCCCAAGCGCAGAAGCCGACGGAGCTGCCGCCAACCGCGCCGGGCTACATTCCAGGCTACCGCACGTACGTCGGTGTCGGTTCTTCGCCGTTCATTCCGCGCGTCGGCGCCCTGCCCGGCGGCATGACGCCGTCGTTCGGCTCGCAAGTACCCAGCGACGACTGGTCGTTCAGCTTCTCCGGCTTCATGAGCGCGTCGGTGCGCGCGAGCATGAACACGCGCGAAACTCCCCGCGATGGGCAGTCCAAGACGGTACTGCACTCCACGCCCCAGACCGTCGAGGTTTACGGCTCCTTCAACGATACGGCGTCGACCCCCGGTAACTGGGTGGGGCTCCTGTTCGGTTACGGCAACCGTTACGTCACCGCGTACATGTCGTTCGACACGCACAACCCGTCGCGTGCCGCCGGCTACGAGATCATCGGCTCGCAGTACTTCATCAACGATACGTTCCTGGCGATCCGCATCCCGCCGCTCGACAGATTGCGTCTGGCGGCCAACGTCGGCTTCTTCAGTCAACCCTACGGTTACCTCGGCCAATACGGCGGCGGCTTGTACACACCGCCCATGTTCGGCCGTGTCGCCGGCGCGGGTGAGGTGCTCACCGCCGAATACGACCTGAGCGACAACCTGACGTTGATCGCTGAAGATGGCTTCAGCGGCGGTGGCGTGAGTGGTGGCAACCGCCTGGGCAAGATCCCGGACGGCGCGCTCAACATCGGCAGCTCGAATTTCTCCGATTCGAACCTGCCACCCGCGTTCATTCATCACGCGCACTTGGGCATCCGCAAGAAGGGCGAGACCACTATCCAAGTGCAAGGCCACTTCATGACCAACTTCAGCCAGACCGACCAGGTCCCCGCTGATCCGTACGACAACCCGGACACGCCGCAGTGGGACGAGCGCTACCCCAAGGACGGCCGCATTCACGTGGTCGGCATCGAAGCCAAGGCGATCAGCCAGACCTACGGCTACTTCTCGGTGGCCGGAACGATGATTGACGCGAAGAACGCCTTCCGCCTGCGCGGCCTCAACACTTACGCGGGTGACGGCGTATCGCTCACCAACGACTGGTTCGGTGCGCCGACGGGTGGCACAGGCCGCTTGCTGGTGGCGGGTGTCAACTACAAGTTCAGCATCGGCTCGATCATGCGCGCGCCCACGCCCTTCTGGGGCGACGCGCCGGATCTCGTGATCGAAGCGGCGTTCCAAGCCGCCATGACGAAGAGCGACGACCCGGGTTTCGACGGGCGTTTCAAGCAGAAGGCAGGTTTGGACGTGCTGTACACGTTCATTCCTTGGCTCGGGGTCGGTCTGCGTATGGATCGCATCGCCCCCAACTCGAAGGATCCCGAAGAGACCTTCTACGCCATCGCTCCGCGCCTGCAGTTCCGCAGCAACTGGCAGAGCCACGAGACGGTGACCCTCAAGTACTCGAAATGGTTTTACGGCAAGCACACCCACAGCGACGCCTGGGACGCTCGGCCCCGCGCGCAGCTCGATGATCAGATGCTCGGGTTGGCCTTCGGGATGTGGTGGTGAGCATGGCAAGCGGCAAGGATTTCAACGTGACGGATCGTTCGGCAAAGGAAATGAGGTTGCGAATGAAGCGCGGTCTGAAACTCTCTCTGATGCTGCTCGGCGCTTTGGTGTCGATGCCAGCTCGAGCGCAAGAGCAGGAGCAGGCCGCGGATCGCCTGGGCTTGGCGCCCGGCGTTCCCCAAGCCGATGCGCTGCCGGGCGGCACGCAGCCGGCCTACGGTCAGCCCGCCAGTGGCCCCCAAGACTGGCGCTTCGACTTTCACGGTTTCTTCACCGCGCCCCTGCGGGTCGGCCTGAACCACCGCGACAACCTCTGCTCGCGAACGAACGGCGCCACCTGCCAAGCGCAACCGACGAATGATCAGAGCAACCTGGTGCTGCACGCGCCGCCGGTCGTGCCGGACGACCTCGATACCTTCTCACACACGGGCGTGGTGCCGCTGCCGTACGCGCAGATGAATTTCAGCTACGGCAACAGCATCGTCACCGGTAACGTGATCTTGCTGGCGCGCGTCGCCAACGTTTCGTCCGGCTTCTTCGATCCGTCGTCGCAGCTGGGCGTCAATGACGTGTTCTTGAACTTCAACCTGCCGGACATCGGCAAGGATCTGAAATTTGAGGTCAACCTCGGCCAATTCTCGAACCGTTACGGCGTGATGGGGGAGTACGACGAAGGCCGCTACGGCACGCCGCTCATCGCGCGCACCAACGGCGCCGGCGAAAACATTATCGGCCGCTACCGGCTGGGCAATGTCACGCTGTTCGTCGAGCAAGGCTTTCAGGGCCAATCGGACAAGGCGCCGACCGGCCTGGTCAGCGACGGCTGGAACGGCTTTGCTGATCCGAACGTGGGCACCAGCTACGTGAGCCACGCGCACATCGGCGCTGGGTTCATGGGCATGGCCACCGTTGGCCTGCACTACATGAACGCCTTCTCGCAAGACGACCGCGCCACCGGGCCGTTGGGCAAAGACGGCGCCATCAACATCTTGGGCGGCGACTTGCGGCTCACCCTGAAGAAGTTCGGTCACTTCTACGTCGGTGCGTCGATGGTCAAGGCCGAGGCGGTCGGCAGCGTGGGCCGCATCGTCGAGGTGCTCAACACGCGCGGTGGCCCCGGCTTGATCGAGAACTACCTGGGTAAGAACAGCGGCGGCAATGGCAAGCTCACCATCTTCGGCGCCCAATACGACCTGTCGCTCGCGCGTTTGATGCGCAGCGACAACTTCACTGGCAACGGCCCTGACATCTTCTTGAGCCTGTTTGGTATGGGCGTGAAGGTGAAGAGCGACGACCCCTTCAAGGACAACTTTACCAAGGTCAAATTCGGCGCCGAGGGGTCTTACTCACTGTTGCCCTGGCTCGCCGCGGGCGTGCGCTACGACATGGTCAAGCCCGACACCAAGTACGATTCGTACAACTTCGCCGTACTGTCGCCGCGCGTCATCTTTCGCACCGGCTGGCAGGCACACGATCAGGTCACGCTGCAGTACTCGCACTGGTTCAACGGCAAGTACACGACCGTGAAGACCGGCTATCCCGCCCACGAAGACGTCACCGTCGTACCCGACGAGGACATGGTGTCGCTCTCTGGCAGCATGTGGTGGTAAGGCACCGCCCGCCCGCTGCCCTGCCGTTGGCCTTTTGGCCGATCCCGCGATTCAGGAAAAATTAAGACGAAGCATCAGTCGGCATCCCCGCATAGAGCGGTGATACGCTGATGCTGAGGTCCCCCGTGGTGGATAACGAGCGGCTGAAAACCCAATTTCAGGCGCTTTACGACAAGGTTCCCGAGGTTTTTTCGGCTCCCGGCCGCGTCAACCTCATCGGTGAGCACACCGACTACAACGAAGGCTTCGTGCTGCCCATGGCGATCGAGCGCCGCACGTACGTCGCCGGCGCGCTGAACGGCACGTCGCGGCTGCGGGTCAAGTCGCTCGCGCTGGCGCAAAGTCTCGAGATTGACCTGGAGCGGCCAGGCCCCAAACGCCGCGGCTCCTGGCTCGACTACGTGGAGGGGACGGCACGCGCGCTCATCGAGCGTGGCTTTCCGGTGCTCGGTACGGATTTGCTGATCGACAGCAACGTGCCGACGGGCGCGGGGGTATCGGCCTCCGCGGCGCTCGAGCTCTCGGTCGGCATCGCGCTCGCGATGTTGGGCGGTACCGCCGAGCCGGATCGGGTGAAGCTGGCGCTGGCCGGGCAGGCCGCGGAGCACCAGTACGTCGGCACCATGTGTGGGATCATGGATCAGTACATTGCCGCCATGGGCAAGGCGGACGCCGCCCTGCTCATCGACTGCCGCAGCCTCGAGACGCAAACGGTGCCGATACGGCTGAGCGGGGTGAGCGTCTTGATCTGCGATACGCGTGTGAAGCACGAGCTGTCGTCTTCGGAATACAACCTGCGCCGTGCCGAGTGCCTGCGCGCGTCGAACATCTTGGCCAAGTCGTTGCCGGGAGTGCGCTCGTTGCGGGACGTGAGCGTCGCGGAGTTCGAAGCGCACGCTACCGAGCTACCGGGAGTCGTACGCGCGCGCTGCCGGCACGTCGTGACCGAAAATGCGCGGACGCTCGCGGCCGTACAAGCGCTCGCCGCCGGCGACCTGGCCACGATGGGCAAGCTGATGAGCGAGTCGCACATTTCGCTGCGCGACGATTACCAGGTCAGCTGCGAAGAGCTCGACGTAGCCGTCGACATAGCAGCCGCCGAGCCTGGTGTTTACGGCTCGCGCATGACCGGCGGCGGCTTCGGCGGGTGTACCGTCACGTTGGTCGACGACAGCGCGCTCGAGCGCGTGACAACGGCCGTGAAGGCCGCGTTTGCGGCGCGCGGCTGGAACGAGCCGGAGCTGTTCGCTTCCACGGCCTGCGAAGGCGCTCGCCGCGAGTAGCCGGCCTCTGTTAGCCTCCCGGGTCGGTCCAAGACCGTGACGGAGGCTGCTCGGATGTCGAACAAGGTTGCCGTTTTTTGGCCGGGTGACGCGCGGGAAATCCCCAACCAGCTCGCTACGCCCAACATGCAAGAGGCGACGACACAGATCGTCGCCGCCCTCAAGAAGCTCGGCCGCGCGCCCTACCTGGTGGAAGGCTTCTTGTCCAAGCCGCACCACGCGATCGAGAAGCTCGGGCCCATCCGCGATCCGATGGTGGGCGTGTGCGTGCACTGGTTTTACGGCCCGCACACGACGGACGGCGTGGTCGGCAAAGACAACCCGCTGCTGCTCGCCAGCAACTTCTCCGGGCGCTGGCCGGGCTTGGTCGGATTGCTCAACACCGGCGCCTGCCTCGCGAGCCTCAATCGGCCTTTCTCGCGCGCCTGGACGGACGCGCCCGATTGGACCACGGACGAAGTCTTCATGGACCGGCTGCGCGAGTGGTGCACCACCGGCAAAATCGCCTACGAAGAGAGCGCGATCCGCTACGCCGCGCCCGTTTCGGCCCCGGCGTTGAAGCTGGCGCGCGAGGTGGCTGACGAAATCAAGGCGCGCCGTATTTTGACCTTGATGCTCGGTGACACCTCGATGGGCATGATCAACGGCTACTTTGGGCCGCGCCTGCTCAACAAGCATGGTTTTACGGAGCACAAGGTCGACCAAGCGTGGATCATCGATCGCGGCCGACGCATCGACGAAAAGCGCATCGACGCCGCCTTGAAGTTCGTGCGCGAAAAAGGCCTCACGTTTCACTGGCAAGAAGGGGACGCGCAAGACTTCGACGAAAACGCCAGCCGGGAGCAGCTGCGAGACTACCTGGCCGTGCTGGACATGGTCAGCGAGTTCAAAGCCGATTGCATTGGTTGGCAGTATCAGCTCGGCTTGATTCCGCTCCGCCCGCCGTCGGACTTGGCCGAAGGTCTGTTCAACTCGGTGTGCCGCCCCGAATCGAACGGCGACAACATCATCTGCTCGACCGAGGCCGACCAGGGCAACGTGGTGCCAATGGAGCTGATGAAGCGCCTTTTGAAGAAGAAGGGGCTGCACCAAGCGGTCATGTTCCACGACGTGCGCTGGGGCGCCGAGCACGAGGGGCGCTTCTTGTGGGTCTTGCTCAACTCGGGGTCGTGCGGCGCCTACGCCTTCAACCACGACCCGAATACGCTGCAGGGCGCGCATTCCTACCGGCAACCAGCGCTCTATTTCCCGACCCCCGGCGGCACACTCGCCGGCGAGAGCTTGCCCGGCAAGATGACCTGGGCTCGCACCTACATCTTGAACGACGAGCTCTGGATGGACATCGGCAAGGGCGAGGTGGTCAAGCTGCCGCCTGCCACGCGCGACGCCTGGTGGGAGGGTACCACGCGCCAATGGCCGTTCATGGCCGCCGACATGGGCATCGGCCGCGACACGTTGATGGCGCACTACCTGTCGAATCACGTGGCTGTCGCCTACGGCGATATCTTCGACGAGATGGTCGCGCTATCGCTGGAGCTCGGCTTCAAGGTGCGGATTCTGGCCGACCAATGACGCGCTTCTACGTCGGCATCGACGTCGGGACCGGCAGCGCCCGCGCCGGCGTATTCGACGCGCACGGTAGGCGTATCGGCATGGGCGTGCGCGCCATTCAGACGTGGAAGCCGCGGCCGGATTTCGTGGAGCAGTCTTCCGAAGACATTTGGCAGGCTTGTGGAGCCGCTGTGCGCGCGGCGCTGACAGAAGGCGGTGTTCGCCCCGAAGACGTGCGCGGTATCGGCTTCGACGCCACGTGCTCGCTCGTCTTGCTAGACGCCGCGGATCGCCCGGTGAGCGTCTCCCTGACCGGCCGCGACGAGCAGAACGTCATCGTGTGGATGGACCACCGCGCGATGGCAGAAGCCGCCGAGATCAACGCCACCGCAGACGACGTGCTGCGCTACGTCGGCGGCGTGATCTCGCCCGAGATGGAGACGCCCAAGCTGCTCTGGCTGTCACGCCACCTCCCCAGCGCGTTCGGCAAAGCCGCGCGCTTCCTCGATTTGCCGGATTTCTTGACCTACCGTGCCACTGGCGACGACACGCGCTCGCACTGCACGACCGTCTGCAAATGGACCTACCTGGGCCACGAAAATGGTGGAGCAGGGCGCTGGAGTGAGTCCTACTTCGAGCGCATCGGCTTGGGTGTGCTCTTGGCCGACGGCGCGCGGCGCATCGGCTCCAGGGTCAAGCCACTGGGCGAGCGTGTCGGTTCGCTCACGGAGGCTGCGGCGCGCGAGCTGGGGCTCGTGCCCGGCATCGCAGTCGGGGTAGGCATCATCGACGCGCACGCCGGCGGCATTGGCCTGCTCGGGACCACGACGGGCGACGCCGCCCTCAGCGAGGCCGACTTGGAGCGCCGCCTGGCGCTCATCGGAGGCACTTCGAGCTGCCACATGGCCGTCTCCAAAGCCGCGCGCTTCGTACCCGGCGTTTGGGGACCCTATTTTTCGGCCATGCTGCCCGGCCTTTGGCTCACGGAGGGTGGCCAGTCGGCAACCGGCGCGCTGATCGATGCCACGGTGTTCGGGCACGCACGCAGCTCTGAGCTGGTGGCGCGCGCCGCGGCCGAGGGCACGAGCCCGTATGCCTTGCTCAACGCGGAGCTCGAGCGCCTGGCTGTCGCCGAGGGCGTCGCTTTTCCGGCCGAGCTCACGCGCGACCTGCACGTGGAGCCGGATCACCATGGCAACCGCTCCCCCCGAGCCGACGCGACCCTGCGCGGCGTGGTGAGCGGTCTTGGGCTCGATACGGACGTAGCGGCGCTCGCCAGGCTCTACCTGGCGACGATTCAGGGCGTCGCCTACGGCACCCGCCATATCATCGAGGCCATGAACCAGCAGGGGTATCGCATCGACACGTTGCTCGCGACCGGCGGAGACACAAAAAATCCCGTATTCGTTCGAGAGCACGCCGACGCGACCGGCTGCCGTATCGTGCTCCCGGGCGAGCCCGAGGCGGTTTTGCTCGGCTCGGCGATCTTGGGCGCGGTCGCCGCCGGCGACCAGCCGAGCGTGCTGAGCGCGATGGGGGCCATGAGCCACGCTGGTAGCGTGATCGAGCCGCAGCACGGCGCCGTGAGCCAGTACCATAGCCGCAAGTATCGGGTTTTCCACGCCATGTACCAGCACCAGCTGGAGTACCGCGCCTTGATGGCTTGAGCACTGCCGCCGCGCGGCGAGTGCCGCCCGCTGGCTGGTATCTGGAACCGCTTCCAGTAATGCGCAAGCCTTCATGCGCGGCTGAATTGACGCGGAGCGGTGAGCGCAAGCGAGGGTGCTGGTTCGCTGATTCTGGGACCGGTACCAGTTGTATCTGACGAAAGCGCGAGTATGCTCCCGCGCATGCGCTGCGCCTCGCTGGCCTGGTTCGCGCTCGTGAGCGCTTGCTCCGTCTACTCGAGCGATCTCGTCGATGGCGAGAGCTCCAGTGGGTTCAGCTCGAGCGGGCGCGGCGGCAGCGGCGCGGGAGCAGCGACGGGCAGCGCTGGCAAGCTCGCGATCTCGGGCGGCGGAAGCGACGACACGGCGGCCCCGGGCGCGGGCGGCGAGCCTTCGATCGACGACCCCGGTACAGCCGGTAGCGGCACCACCCCGAATGCGGGTAGCAGTGGCGACGGCACGGGCGGCACGTCTGGCAGCGTTGGCGGCTCGGGGCTAGGCGGCAACGCGGCCGGATCAGGCAATGGCACGGCTGGTGGCGGCACGAGCTCGGGTGGTGGCAGCGGCGGTAGCGCTCCTGGTACGGGCGATTTGATCGATGGCTTCGAAGACGGAGACATCACGCTCGAGCAGAGCGGCGGTCGCGGCGGCGTTTGGTACCTGTTCGACGACGGAACGGTAGGCACGGCGGGCCCGACGCCGTTCAAGTGTAGCGCGCTCGGGGGCGCGCCTGCTGCGCTCGGTGCCTACGCGATGCACATCACCGCCACCGGCTTCACCTCATGGGGCACCGGTCTGGGCGTCGACTTTCGTGCCGGCAAGAAGGTGTACGACGCGAGCAAGTACACCGGCATTCGCTTTTGGGCGCGCGTCGGCGCGGGCAAGAACACGCGCCACCGCCTCCAGCTGGCCGACGCCACGACGGACGTAGCAGGCGGGAAGTGCAACGCAGCGGCGGACGCGCCAGACGGCGAGAAGTGCGACGACCACTTCGGCATCAACGAAACCTTCACCACGGTCTGGACCCAGTACGTGGTGCGTTTCGACGAGCTCACCCAGATAGGTTGGGGCAACGCCGCGCCGAGCATCGACAAGAGCGCGCTCTACGGGCTCCAACTTACGGCCAAGGCCAAGCTCGAAGTGGATCTGTGGCTTGATCAGATCGAGTTTTTCTGATTGCCAATCGCTGTTTCGGCGGAAATTTCGGGCAGATCGACAAAGCGCGCCGCGCGTCGCGACCACGTTTGACGATTGCCCGATGCCTTCCGGGTTCGGTATCGTCGGCGCGCTGACGCGCCCCGCGCAGCCCTGGATAGCCGAAAATTGAGCTCTACATTTCGAACGAGGCTCGGACTCACGCTGGCGCTATCGACTTTGGCCGCGAGCGCTGCCGCCGAGCCCAAAGACAACGACGCCCGGGCCCTCGCCAAGCAAGCCATGCAAGGCGACTACCTCGGCACCGACTTCAAAGCGGCCGAGCAGAACCTGCAGAAGGCGCTCAAGACTTGCGGCAAGAAGGCATGCTCCGCGGCCGTACGCGCCGAGCTGCACCTCGACCTCGCCATCGTGCAGATTGCTACCAAGAAGAAGGACAAGGGCAAAAAGGAAATGCAGGCCGCCCTTGCGGCCGACCCTCATGTCGAGCTCAGTCCGGACTTCACCACGCCCGAAGTGAAGAAGGCCTTTGTGGCCGCCGGCGGCGTCATCCACGAAGCCGAAAAGCCCGCGCCCGAGCCGGAAGAAGAGCCGGAGCCCGCGGCGGCAGCGCCGAGCGAGCCCGAGCCGGAGCCCGACACCGGGGCCCGACACCATTGGATCACCGCGGCATTTCAGCTCGACTTCTTGATGTACTCGCAGGTCGATCACGTGTGCAGCGGCGCCGCTCAGTACCAGTGCTTCCTGCAGGGGCAGTCCTACCCAGGGCCGATCTACGAGGATGCCGGCAATCGCGTGCAGGGTGGCGTCGGCATCGCGACCAAGCGTGTGCTGCTCGGCTACGACATGCTGCTCGGTGAGAACATCACGCTCGGAGCGCGCGCGGGGTTCGCATTCGGCGGCAGTCCCCAAGCCACCACGGGCTCCGGGACGGCATTCTTTCCGGTGCACCTCGAGCTGCGCGGCAACTATTGGCTGGGTACCAGCCCGTTCGCGGCGGGTGGGCTACGACCGTACGTCGGTCTCGCCGCCGGCTTGGCGGAGCTCGACGGCCACGTCACCGTCGAATATTACCAAGACGCCGCGGGCTACCAGCAGAACCAGAAGGGCAAGCTGGACGCCTGGCGCAAGACCGGCAACACGTTCGCCGGCTTGCAGCTCGGGCTGGCCTACGGCATCGGTAGCCAGCAACAGCTCCTCATCGAGCTGCGCCTGCTGCAGATGTTCGGTGCCGGCGCCACCGGCGGCGCCCTCAGCTTTGGCTATGGCTTCGGCTTGTAGCGCGCCGGGTGGGGCTGCTCAGTAAAAGGTCAGGTCGTCGAGCGCGGCGTTGAACGGGCCGCCCGAGGGGAATTGCACCTGAAAGCTCAGCAGCGACGCTTTGTCGAACGGCACCTGCGTGCCCCAAGTCGGATCCTGCATGATCGTGGCGAAGGGCACGTCGACCTGCGCCCAGTCCGGCGTGAGCACCACCTTCAAGCCGTGCCCGTTGCTGCAGCCTGTCGTGCAGGTGCCGCCGCCGGCCGCGTCCGCGGTGGCGCTGATGTTCACCTTGATGGTGATTTCGACGTCGCCGCGGGCCCAGAACTTGATGCCGCTGTAGGCGCTGCCGTTGTAAACGCACGGCTTCTTGGCGTTGCTGAAGTCGAAGCCGACGCCAGCGTAGGGGTACTTCATGGCCTCGGTATCCGCGGCGCCCGTCGTGCCGGACACGATGATGCAGGCCATTCCGCCGTGGCAGTTGGTCGTCCCGGGCAGTAGCGGGGCAGCGCCGGTCGAATCCGGCTTCGGCGTGATGGTGCTGCCGAGCGCGTCGACGTACGTGTACCAGAAGCCGGAGCGGCCACCGACCTTGGCGACGCCGTTGTCTTTGTCCTCCAAGTCGTCGATCAGCGTGTCGCCGATGGCGCCCGCCGCAGGGGGCGATGGGCAAGCCGATAGTGCGCCGCCCATTTGGCCACCGGTGCCGGCGGGGGCCGTACCAGCGGTGCCGGTGCCCGCCGTGCCGGTCGGGGAGCTGCCGCCGGCCGTCGTGCTCTGGCCGGCCGCCGTCGTTGCCGAGCCGCTGCTGCCGACAGCGCTGCTGCCGCCGCTGGGCACGATGCTCAGGGTGCCGCCGCTGCCCGTGCCGCCCGTATTCGAGCTGTGATTGCCGTTGCCGTTCACCGGCGGCTCCGACGCCTCTGCGCTGCAGGCGAGCACGGCCCAGACGGCCAAACCGAGGCCGATCCATTTGCTGTTCGAGGGCAGAGCGTTGTTCATGATGCCGACCTTTCCGTACGAGCGAGCCGCGACGGGTCCCGGCGAAATCGGGCGAAATGTAGCCGTCGTGGGTAAGTATCTTACTCGTGATCTCGGACGTTGCACGTAAAAACTGGAACCGGTTGCAGATTCGGCTACCGCTCGCGAATTGCAGGAAAGCTGTGCGCACCTGCTCCAAAAGGTAAAGAAAGTTCACGCTTCTTGAGCATGGCTTCGGCTGGTACGAGGATCCGAGAATGCGTTAGAGGCGATTTCGGGAGCCCGCGACTGGAACCGTTCTCACATCTGGTGTAGGGTTGCTGCATGGCGCTTCGGCCGCAGCGTATCGCTTGGTTCGTGTCCGCTCTTTCGCTCGTTTCCGCCTGTGGTAGCTCCAGTAGCTCGGGCCCCGACAAGAACCACGACAACGTGGCCGACGATCTCGGCAACGTCGTCGACGCCAATCACGACGGCGAGGCGGACCAGATCGACATCAACCACGACGGCAAGCCCGACGGCTTTGGTATCGATACGGATGGCGACGGCAAAGCCGACGCGCTGGCGCTCGATACCGATTGCGACGGCTTCTTCGAGGCCGACGACGTGAACGGCGATGGCAAACCCGACTTCGTCTCGACCAAAAAGCCGCCGGAAGTCGTGGCCGACTGCATGCTGCCGGGTCTCTCCGGGACGGGCGGCAGCTCGCACGGAGGTAGCGGCGGTAGCGCGAGCGGCGGCAGCAGCGCCGGCAGCGGCAGCGGTGGCAAGGGCGGCAGCGGTGGCTCCAGCACCGGCGGCGGTGGCAGCGGAGGCGGCGGCGCCAGCGAGCTGGGCAAGGGCAGCTACCAGGGCACCGGCACGTCGACGGATCAGTACGCCGAGTCGGACATTTATCGCGACGGCGTGGGCTACAAGTTCATCGCCAACGGCTGGGGCTCTGGTTGGCAGAGCCACAACATTTCGTGGAATGGCACGTCGTTCAAGGTGCTGTCGCTCAACGGCAGCCAGGGCCAAAACTACTCGCCCGCCGGCTACCCGACGATGTTCTGCGGCTACTACTCGATGAAGCAATCAGCCGGTTCGTGTGGCCTGCCCGCTGCCATCAGCAGCCTCAAATCCGTGAAGACGGGCTGGCGCTGGGAAGCCAACGGCAACGCCGGTCAGTACAACGCGGCTTGGGACATCTGGCTGGGCAACGGCAACAGCCTGTCGGCGTACCTCATGGTCTGGCTGCGTGATCCACCCGGCCAGCAACCAGCCGGTAGCGCGGCGATCTCGGGCATTACCGTCGACGGCATCCCCGGCACGTGGGACGTGTGGACCGGCAACGTCAACGGCCACCCGATCGTCAACTACGTGAAGCACGAGGGTTCGGATCTGGGCGAGCTCGAGTACGACGTGCTCGACGTCTATCGCGACGCGCAGAAACGCAACTACAGCCTGCCCGGCTCGAACATCATCGCGGTCGCGGTCGGTTTCGAAGTGTGGAATGGCCCGATTACCAACCTGGTGACGGACGACTTCTACGTCGACGTAAAATAGTACCTGCGCTGATTTCGTATCGGAGACTGCTGCTCTCGACGATATCGCGGGCATTGGCTTGCGCCGTGCGGCTCCCTGAGTCTCCCTTTGGCCTAGGAAGCGAGAAGTCGGCCCGCGTCGCGCACGGCCAGATCGGCTTGAGCTACTCGTTTAGCACGCAGCTCCTGCGGAGCAGCAGAGTTCGCCGACGCCTCGCGCGGCGAGCGTGGGAGCCGGGAAAAATCGAGTTGTGTAACTATGCGGAACCGGTGCCTGTTTGCTGTGAGTCTCGGTTCCAGTCGAGAAATTTGCAAATATCGACTTGAAAGGAGTCAGGGCGCGAGTTAGGCTGACATTCATGAAGTCGGCACTTGGTCTGATTCTGGGCGTTTCGATTTTGGCCACGCTCGTCGGTTGCGACGGCGGCGGTGACGACGGCACCGATGGTCCCAAGGCCGTCGGCGGCAGCAACAGCAGCGCGGCCGGCACCAGCAGCACGGCGGGCAGCACGGTGCTGCCGAGCGGCGGCTCGGACGCAACGGCCGGCACCAGCGCCGGCGGCGGTGGTGGCGACCTCCCGCCCGGCGTGCCGCTCACCCCGACGGACGGTTGGGTCGACAAGGCGAGCAACACGCTCGGTGTCCAGGGCGCCATGTTCTCCTACGCCGACGACACGTCGAAGATGGGCCTGACCGACGACTTCATGGGCAGCAACGCCTGCATCAAGGGCACCGCGGCCAAGGTGGACCTCAAGTGTACGCCCATGGCCCCCGCGATGGACTGTTACGGCCAGTTCTGGGGCGCGGCCATCGGCCTGAACTTGAATCAGCCCATCGACATGACGACCATGATGGGCTCGGACCCGGTGCCGTTCGACGGCAGCGCCATCAAGGGCTTCGCGTTCGAGGTCAGCGGCACGATGGTCCCGGCTCCTAAAGACTTCCGCTTCAAGGTCGAGGGCCCGAGCGGCGAATTCTGCAGTGTCTATGGCACGAAGCCGATCAAGACCGGTCCCAACACCTTCATGCTCGACGACCTGATCACGGCTTGTTGGAAGCCGGTCATGGGTGCCGCAACGGCCAGCACGACCAAGAGCAGCATGCTCAAGATCGCCTGGCAGGTCGTGACCAACTCGACTTCGACGGTGCCTTTCGATTTCTGCATCGCCAACGTGCGCGCGCTCACGGAGTGAGGTCGCGCTCGCAAGATTGGGCCCACGAGGGTCAGCTCCACGGAGCTGGCCCTCGCGGCGTTTTGTGGTCCCGAGCGGACGGCTAGCCCTACGGTCGTCAGATTTGAGCCGAAAGTGCGGGCGCCTAGGAATTGTTTCCAGGATCCTTATGCTACAATCTGGAACCGGTTCCGGAAAAAGCGTGACTGTGACTCGCTGAAGCGCTAATCGTTCGGCACATTTTCGGATCCTCACCACGGAGACAGAGCAAAATGCGAACAAGCGTCACGTTGACTTTCGGCCTGATCGTGGGCCTTTCGCTCAGCATCGGCGGCTGCCACAAGCGCGTGGCCATCACCGGCGCCGATGCCCAAAACTCGCCGGAAGGTAAGGCCTGCCCCAAAGACGTGGGCTTGATTGCCGACGGAGAAAACAACAGCAATCAGATCGCCGACATTCAGAACCGCGGCGGCTACTGGTACACGTTCGTGGACGACGCGGGCTCGACCGTCGTGCCCGAAGCCGGCAAGAACGGCGGTACGTTCCAGATGACTCCAGGCGGCGCCAACGGCACCAAGTACGCAGCGCACATGACCGGCACGGTCGCGGGCAGTGGCTCGGTCTACGTCGGCATGGGCTTCAACTTCGTCGATCCCAAAGGTCAATACGACGCCAGCAAGTACAAAGGCATCACCTTCTGGGCCAAGAAAGGCCCCGGTTCGGCCGACAAAGTGAAGATGAAGGTGCCGGATGTCTCCACCGACCCGGACGGCAAGATCTGCAAGGAGTGCTTCAACGACTTCGGCATGGATATCACGCTGACCGACGAGTGGACGAAGTACACGATCCCGTTCCGCGCGATGAAACAGGACAAGACGTGGGGCTCGCCGCACGCAGATGCCATCGATCCGAGCAAGATCTATGGCGTGCAGTTCCAGTTCAATACGCCGGGCACCAATTTCGACATGTGGCTGGACGAGGTCGAGTTCACGGGCTGCGGAAACTGACGCGAATGCGCGCGTATGAGGCCCTCGGAAGCTGCGTGGCGGTATCGTGCTTGCTCGCCTGCACGCCGCGCGCTGCCATCCCCGTCACGAGTGGTGGTGACGGTTCCGGGGCCTCGAGCGCGGCCGGCAACGGTGGCGGGAACTTGCTCAAAGCAAGCACCTTCGACGACGGCGTCAGCGTGCCGTGGACGACTTCTTTCACGGAGCCGGCCTCGGGCAACGCCGACGTGCAGGACGGGGCGCTGTGCGTTAGCGTGACCGACAAGGGCAAGAACAATTGGGACGCCCAGTTTCGTCATCGCGAGATGGTGATTCGGCAGGGGCACACGTACACGCTCCGCTTCAAGGCTTGGGCCAGCGCGGATACGCAGGCGCGCCCCAAGGTCGGTATGAGCGGTCCGCCCTACGCGGAGTATTGGAACGCCACCATCGATATCGGCAAGCAGCCGAAGAACTACCAGGGGGCGTTCACCATGAATCAGGCGGACGACGCCACCGCGGAGCTGGCGTTTCATATCGGCGGCGCGATGGCCCGCGCCGAGCTGCCGTTCAAGATCTGCGTCGACGACATCTCGCTCACCGACCCCGAATTCACGCCCGAAGCATCCGTTACCGCGAAGCTCACTGCGCCGGGGCTGGCCGTGAATCAACTGGGCTATCTGCCGAACGCCGCCAAAATTGCGACTCTGCGCACGAGCGCGACCGCGCCCCAAGAGTGGCAACTGCTCGACGGCGCGGGCAGGGTCGTTGCCGAGGGCAAGACGACGCCGTTTGGCCCTGACGCGGCCTCCGGCGATTCCGTGCAGCTCGTCGACTTCAGCACCTTCAAGACGGTGGGGCAGGGCTTTCGGCTCAAGGTCGGGAACGAACAGAGCTTTAGCTTTGCCATTGGCGGCGACATCTACGCTCAGCTGCGCAAAGATGCGCTGTCTTATTTCTACCAAAACCGTAGCGGGATTCCGATCCGGGCCGACCTGGTTCCGGATCCCGCGCTCGCGCGCCCCGCGGGCCACGTTTCCGATAAGAGCGTGAAATGCGGCAAAGCGGCGGGCTGCGACTACTCGCTCGATGCCTCCGGAGGCTGGTACGACGCCGGCGATCACGGCAAGTACGTCGTGAACGGCGGCATTTCTCTGTGGACGCTGCTGAACGAGTACGAGCGCGCGGCGGCGCTGGGCAACGCGGCGGCGCTGGGCGATGGCACGCTGCGCATTCCCGAGCGCGATAACCGCGTGCCCGACATCTTGGACGAGGCGCGTTGGGAGCTCGAATTCTTGCTCAAGATGCAGGTGCCGGCAGGGCAGCCGCTGGCCGGTATGGTGCACCACAAGCTGCACGACGTGAGCTGGACGGCGCTCGCCACCGCTCCGCACGAAGATCACGAGCAGCGTGTGCTCTTCAAACCGAGCACTGCCGCTACCTTGAATCTCGCCGCCACGGCCGCGCAAGGCGCACGGCTGTGGAGGGCGCTCGACCCGGCCTTTTCGGCGCGTTGCCTTATGTCCGCTGAGAAGGCGTTTGTCGCTGCCAAAGCCAACCCCAAGCTGTTCGCCGGCAAAGAGATCAGCGGCGGGGGCGCTTACGGCGATCAGCACGTCGACGACGACTTCTACTGGGCGGCGGCCGAGCTGTTCATCACGACCGGTAAACCCGAATACAAGAGACTCGTCGAGAGCTCACCCTCGCAGCACCGCCTGCGCATGGACGCGGGCGGCCATACCTCGACGATGAACTGGGCCGAGACGGATGCGCTCGGCACCATCTCGCTCGCGACGGCCCCCGGGGTCGACGCTGGCCTCCAAGCAAACGCTCGCAAGTTGCTGTTGGGCGGCGCGGACGAGTACCTCAAGGTGGAGGCAGGGCAGGGCTACCGCACTCCGCTCAAGCCCACGGCGGAAAATAAGTACATCTGGGGCTCGAACTCGTTCGTCATCAACAACCTGATCGTGCTGGCGCTGGCGTACGATTTCAGCAAGCAGCAAAAGTACCTCGACGGCGTGGTTACCGGCATGGGCTATCTGCTGGGCAACAACCCGCTCGGGCAGTCGTACGTCACGGGTTACGGGCAGAAGCCGCTCAGCAATCCGCACCATCGCTTTTGGGCGCACCAGGCCAACGCCAAGTACCCGTCGGCTCCGCCCGGCGCGCTCAGTGGCGGACCCAACTCGAGCATCGACGACCCCTACGCCAGAGCCGCCGGCCTCAAAGGCTGCGCTCCTGAAAAATGCTTCGTCGACCACATCGAGGCGTATTCGGTCAACGAGATCACCATCAATTGGAATGCCCCGCTCGCCTGGGTGAGCGCCTGGCTCGACGAACAAGCTCACGCTCGATAGCCGAACAGCAGCAGCAGAAAGACCACCATGAAATTCGGACATTTCGACGATCAGAACCGCGAATACGTCATCACCACCCCGAAGACGCCGTATCCGTGGATCAACTATCTGGGCAGCGAGAGCTTCTTTGGGCTCGTTTCGCACCAGGCTGGTGGCTACTGCTTCTTTCGCGACGCCAAGCTGCGCCGGCTGACGCGCTACCGCTACAACAACGTTCCCACCGATTCAGGTGGTCGCTATTTCTACATCAGCGAGGGCAAGGACTACTGGAGCCCCAGCTACATGCCGGTCAAACGCGACCTCGAGTTCTTCGAGTGCCGCCATGGGCTCGGGTATTCGAAGATCACGGGCAAGCGCAACGGTTTGAAGGCCGAGCTGTTGTTCTTCGTGCCGCTCGGTCACACCGCCGAGGTGCATCAGGTCACGCTCACCAACGAGAGCAGCGCGAAGAAGACCTTCAAGCTCTTCTCGTTCGCCGAGTGGTGCCTGTGGAACGCGCAGGACGATAGCGCCAACTTTCAGCGCAATTTCAGCACCGGCGAGGTCGAAATCGACGGCAGCACCCTGTACCACAAGACCGAATACCGCGAGCGCCGCGACCATTACGCGCTCTACCACGTCAACGCGCCCATCGCCGGCTTCGATACCGATCGTGAGACGTTCTTCGGCCTGTACAACGGCTTCGGCGAGCCGGACGTGGTCGCAGCGGGTGAATCCAAGAACTCCGTCGCCAGTGGCTGGTCGCCGATCGCCTCGCACTGTCTGGCCGTGGAGCTCGCGCCCGGCGAGACGAAGACCTTCGTCTTCACGCTCGGCTACGTGGAGGTGCCCAAAGACGAGAAATGGGAAAAGCCCGGCGTCATCAACAAGCAGCCGGCGAAAAAGCTCATCGAAGCATTCTCGACGCCCGCTCAGGTCAGCGCGGCGCTCGACAAGCTGCGCGAGCACTGGAACGGCTTGCTTGGCCTGTACGCGCTCTCGTCGAAAGACGAGAAGCTGAACCGTATGGTGAACATCTGGAATCCGTACCAGTGCATGGTCACCTTCAACATGTCGCGCAGCGCCTCGTACTTCGAGTCGGGCATTGGTCGCGGCATGGGTTTCCGCGACTCCAACCAGGATTTGCTGGGTTTCGTGCACCTGGTGCCCGAGCGGGCACGCGAGCGCATCATCGATATTGCTTCGACTCAGTTTGCCGACGGCAGCGCGTATCACCAGTATCAGCCGCTCACCAAGCGCGGCAACAACGACATCGGCTCGGGGTTCAACGATGACCCGCTGTGGCTCATCTTGGGTGTGGCCGGCTACATCAAAGAAACCGGCGATTGGGCGATTTTGGACGAGCAGGTACCGTTCGACAACGACGACAAGAACAAGGCTAGCCTGCTCGAGCACTGCAAGCGCTCCTTCGACCACGTGCTGAACAATCTCGGTCCGCACGGGCTACCGTTGATCGGCCGTGCGGACTGGAACGATTGTCTCAACCTGAATTGCTTCTCGGAGACGCCCGACGAATCGTATCAGACCACTGGTAACCGCGTCGGGCGCACGGCAGAGTCGGTGTTCATCGCCGGCATGTTCGTGCACATCGGCCCGGAATACGCGGCGCTCTGCGAAAAGAAGGGCCAGTTCGAGGAGGCCAAGCGCGCCCGCACCGAAATCCAAAAGATGGAAGCTACGGTGCTGCGTGACGGTTGGGACGGTGAATGGTTCCTGCGCGCCTACGACTTTTTCGGCAAGAAGGTCGGCAGCAAGGATTGCCCGCCCGGCGACGCGCAGATTCTGATCGAGCCGCAAGGCTTCTGCGTCATGGCCGGCATCGGTGTCAAAACCGGCGAGGCCAAGAAGGCGCTCGACTCCGTCAAGGAGCGCCTCGACACGCGCTACGGCATCGTCCTCAACAACCCGCCGTACGCCGAGTACCACATCGAGCTCGGCGAAATCTCGTCGTACCCGCCCGGCTACAAAGAGAACGCCGGCATTTTCTGCCACAACAACCCCTGGGTCATGATCGCTGAAACGGTGATCGGCCGCGGCGACCGCGCCTTCGAGTACTACAAGAAGATCGCACCCGCCTACCTCGAAGACATCAGCGAAGTGCACCGCACCGAGCCCTACGTCTATTCGCAAATGATCGCGGGCAAGGACGCCGTACGCCACGGCGAAGCCAAAAACAGCTGGCTCACCGGCACCGCGGCTTGGAACTTCGTTGCCATTTCGCAATACTTGCTCGGCGTGCGCCCCGAATTCGAAGGCCTCTCCGTCAAGCCTTGCATCGGCACCGAGGTCCCCGAGTTCACGGTCACGCGCACTTGCCGCGGCGCCACCTACAACATCAAGGTGCGCAACGTGCGCGGAAATGGCGACGTGAAGCTTACCGTCAACGGCAAGCCGATCGCAGGTCACCTGGTGCCGTACGCCACTGCGGGCGAAATCGTGGCCGTCGAGGTCGAGGCCTGACTCGCGAGCGAAGCGAGGGAGCCGCCGCGTCGCGGCCCCCTCGCTAGTCGCGTGCCAACAACCCAGATGCGAGGTGCGTTGCCGGCTCGAGGTCAGCCGAGACGGAGAAACAAGACCGTCTTGACCTTGCCGTCACCCTGCTGCTGGTGATCGACCTGGAGACCGTACTGAGCGAACGGTCCGTCCATTCGCTGCAAAATGCGGGCAAATGAAGCCTTGTCCGCGTCCAGGCTGGGGAAAGAAACTTCGATACGACAGGTGTTGAGCTTGCAATCGAGCGTTTGCACTCGCGAGTCAGGGGCAAGCACGACTTCTAGCTCCGTAGTCAGCGCTGCCTGAACTTGCGCCGAACGCCCATCTCCGCGCGCGTCGTTCGCGAACCTTTGCTCCATGTCGAACAAGGCTTGCTCGTGGAAAGCCTTTTCGGCGGCGGCGCGCTCGGCGCCCGCCGAGATCGGCGGCGCGGCAGCCTTGGTGGGCGGCGCAGGCGTGGCCTCAGCCCGAGGTGGCGACGCTGCCGCCATCTCGGGTAACGGTGGTTGGGTCGCCTGCGCAGGTCGAGTTGATGATTCGACATGCGTTGATGCTTTGCTCGACCGCGCCGTCTTGGGGTGTGGCTCCACGATGAGCCACACCCCGCACGCCAACGCGGCAAGTGCCAAAAGTACGGAAATCTGCACGCCGCGCCGCATTTTCGCCTCGTTCAGTTCGCGTAAACTTCGCTCGTTACCACATCGAGCTGCGGCGTAATCGCCCCAGCCTTAGTGCGCATCGCGACGTCGAGCACGACGGGGCCGAAAGCGTTCCCCACGTACTGCGATTGCCAGCCGGCGCCGTAGACGAAGCTCGACGTCAAGTACAAGGTGCCGTCCGAGTTGAACGACACCGGCCGTGCGGCAAGCTGGGTGTTCGTAGGCTGTTGGCCAGTCCATTGGATTGTTTCCGTCGTGCCAGGATTCGGCGCGTACGGAAGATCGATGTACGCTCGCCTCCAAGGAGTCCAGGTCCCCGCCACGCTACCGCAGCCTTGGTTGAACACCATCTTCAGACTGCCGAGGGCGCCTTCGCCCATGCACGTGTATTCCGAAGCGCTTCCGGACGCCGCTTGAGCGTCACTACCGGGGTGAACGAAGTGACTCCACGGCGTGTACTGCAGGTTGTGCGTCGTAGCCTGCGCCGTAGCGGCTGCCCCAACGATTGCCGCGAACAACCCCGCCACCGTGATGGCGCCCTTCCCAAGATGCTTTCCCATATTTTTCACCTCATACCTCGAGGCGGTCTGCCGCCTGGCCCCCAAGACGGCGGGTAAACCAACCGTAGCTCCGCCACCCAATCACCACCACGGCCAGCGCCAGTTTGCGGCGCGCGACCCCGTCTCAATGGGCGTTATAGGGTGCGCGAATGTCTGCGAGCAAGCAGAAAGTGGAATCGGTTCCACATCTGACGCCGGCGTGGCTGCGTGCGAACGCCTTCCCCCGGGGGAGCGGTAAGTCGTCTTACTTCGGCACGAGGATCTCGCAGGGGAAGTCCCAGTCGATCTTGGTGTTTTGGGGCATGCGCCAATTGTCGCACGCGGCGCCAACGAGCTGGATTTGCGTGTCCGTCGGCATGTACCAACCGTTCGCCATCGTCGTGTCGAGCGGCACTTCTTGGTCTTGCACGTAGACGTGCGCTTCGGTCAGCAGGCTTTGGATGACCTTGATGCCACCGCCGATGTCGAACGTGCAGCTCTTTACGCCCGAGAGCACCTTGGCGATCTCGTCGCGCAAAGCGTCTTTGTTCGTCGGATCGGGCGTGAACACCTTGGCGCCGCCGGAGGCTGTCGCGTACGTGGCTAGCGGCTGCATGGCGGGCGTGCCCGCGGCGGTGGCTTCGGCCGTCCACTCCGGTACGCCCTGGCAGTTGTAGTAGATGTTCACCGGGCCGGTACCACCCGGCGGGAGCACCGGCGCGACCGGCACGCCCATACCTGCATCCGCGAAGGCCTGGAGCACGGCTGGGTAACGCATCTGCTGCTGCACGTCGTCCGACTTCATCGGGAGGCCGAAGATGAAGGTCTTGAAGCCCTTCGCGGCCAACGTTTGCAGGTGATACACCGTCGAATCGGTGGGGCATGCGAAGTCACCGTCGTTACAGTAGTCCTGCTCGCCATCGGTCACGAACAGGATGTACTTGTCGCCTTCGGTTGGGTCGGCTGCGAGAATCTCGGCAGCGCGATCCAGCCCACGCATACCGGGCGATTCGCCCTTGGTCGGAGCCTGGAGCGACATGTACTTGGCGGCCAGCGCGTCGTAGTTGTGATCGGCGGGGGCCACTTCGTCCAGCAAGGGGCACATGCCGGCTTGTTGCTCGCCAGTTACCGCGAGCAGGCCGAAACGCACGTCGTTGTTCATCTGCTGTACGACCTCGAGCACGCCGTCGCGCAAGGTGTTCCAGGGATTGCCCGCGTCTTTGAACATGGTGCCGGAACGATCGACCATCAGCATGACGGTGGGCACCTTGGGCACGAACACGGCTCCGCCCGTCTGGCAGCCCATGCCGGGGGTGGCGCCCGTGCCGTCCGCCCCGGTGCCGACGTTGCCGACGTTGCCGATGCCGCTGTTGCTGCCCCCAATGACGTTCGTCAGGTTGGGTTGGCTGCCACCGGCGCCGTTGTTGCTGCTGCCGCCCTTTTCGACCCCGCCCGTGCCGTTGGTGCCTGCGCTACAGCCGACCACGGCCAAGAAAAAAGCACTGCCCAAGATAGACGACGACCACGCTCTCGCCTTCATACGAATCAAGGTAGCAGAGCCGTTGGGGTTGGCGAGGGCCAAGAGCTGGAACCGATACTTTTTGTAGCGAAGTTACCAGCGCAGCGTGGCTTAAATTCAGCCACGAGAGACTATGGCAGCGGTTCCGTAAAACGCGTCAGATGGTGATGGTTGTGGGATATGGAAGCGGTTCCTGTTCGGGGCACAAAAGACTAACGGGCGTCGCCGTTGGCAACGCCCGTTAGGGGGGATTCAAGTAACCTTCAGGACGAGCTCACCACCAAAATGTAGCCTCGATCTTGAACACGTTCACGTCGGGGCGGGTGGTCGGAGCGCTGCGTAGGGTCACGTCTTGGGTTTCGGAGTTGATGCCGAAGCCGTCCGGCGGAGTCGCGGCGGGCGGCGGCTGTACGCACAGAGCCGAGCCGGTCGAACGGGCACGCGCGAAGCCGCCGGGTTGCGGCACGCCGTCCGCGCATTCGCGCTGGTTGTAGATGTAGCGCGAGTACTGGAACGTGAGTTGCTCGCGCGTGACCCAGTTCGAGGTGAATACTATGCGCGGCGAAAGGATCGCGAACGACTGCTCCGGAATTTCGCTGTTCGGCTGCAGGCGGTCCGCGCGGATGGCGGCCGTGATGTTCGGCGTCGCGTGGTACTGGATGTCCGCGCCGTACTTCAGCTTCAGGTTGCCGTCCGTCGGGCCCCAGACCGTCTTGTCGATCGGTTTGTAGTCGCTGTGCACCTTGTTCAACATGCCGTAGAGCACGACCTTGAGGTCCGCGCCTTCGCCCCAGAACTTTTGGCCGCCTTCTTCGCTCATTTGCAAGAAGTTGGTCAGCGAGAACTCGTACTGGCCGAGCACTGAGTCGACGCTACCAGTACCGGCGCTGCAGCCCTCGGGGGCCGGGGTGCCGTCGACGCCGGCGAGGGCGTTGGTGCGCTCGGTCGGCGGATCCGTTCCGAGAACGGTGCTCACGGCCGCGACGCAGCCCGGCCCGAAGTAGTTGTCGACGACGCCGAGCTGGTACTCGCCGCCGCCCGAGGCGTGCAGCACCTCGAGCGCGCGACCGACGACCAGCGCGTGCTTGGCACCGATGTGCGAATAGCCGCCGTAAAAGTAGCCGAAGGCGCCGAGATCGAAGCGAGCGTCCGCGCCCGCCACCCACATATTGCCGTCCGGCGCGTCCACCACCGAGTTCGCATAGTAGGTGTTGGCCTTGCTGATGTCGTAGGGGCGGTCTTCTTCTTGCGCCCAGCTGTACAGCATGTGCGCCGAGAACTGCATGTCGTTGCCGCTGTTCAAGCCGGCGTGTGCGTGGGCCAGCATGGTAAAGCGCGAGTTGTTGAACGACTTCGGGTCGGCGCGCTTGCCACCGACGCCCTCTTCGCCCCAGAGCGTCCAAGAAGGGGACAGGTCGTATTCGGCGCGCAGTGTCTCGCCGATGACGTGGGTGCGGCCGAACAGGTAGGTATCGTACTCGCCGGCGTCGTACTTGCCGGCGGCGCCGTACTTGTCTTGCGAGGCGCCGACCTTGAGGCTCAAGCGCATGTCTTCGTAGCCAAGGTCAGGCGAGAGAGTGACGTAGGCCTGACCGATGCCGTACTGAGTTTGAGGGTCGTTGTAGCTCGCGTCAGTGAAGTTGTAGCCTTGCAGGCCGACGGTGGCTTTGGCCCACGAGTTGCCGATGCCGAAGAACAGCTCCGCCCAGTCGCTGCGGTTGTGCGACGTGGATTGCCAGCTCAGGTACTGACCGTCCGGAATGATCGGCGCGTGGAAGGTCGTCTGGCTCTGACCGGGGGCGACGTCGTTGTAGTTGCTGCCCATGCCGTTCGGGTTCTCTGGCGTCGATTCGCTCTGCGCGGCGCCGATGGGCAACACTTGCTTCGGAGCGGGCCGGTGGCCGACACCGAGCCGGAAGGGCACGCGGAAGTAACCGTGAAAGTCCGTCTTCCACTCGGAGCTGGCCTTTTCCGACTCGCCACCGCCGCGTGAGGGCGAAGCGGCGAGGCTGTTGCGCTTGGGAGCCGCCGTTGCGTTGCCACCCATGTTCACGGTTGCTTCCGCCTTGGCGGCGGGTGTTGCTGCCGCTGCTCCATCGGCGGCCTTGGGCGCATCGGGCGCCTGAGCCGGCTCTTCGGCCTGCGGTGCCTTGTCTGCTGCGGGTGCCGCGTCTTGCGCGAGAGCCTGGACGGTGAACGCCGAGAGGGAAGCCACGACGGGGAGAATGGTGCGGATTTTCATCTGATTCCTCAGGCCAGGACTGCCGCAACGCGCTGCGCTCGGTTGCGCAACCAGTTTCACGGCGCCGATTGGTTATTAGGTAGCAGGTTCGATGAGGTCGCGAAAGGCAAATGTGGAAACAGTTCCAGTCGACTTCCAGAAAGCTCAGCTCCGGGGAGCGTCTCGTTGCACGAAATCCAGGATTTTTGCAGCGCCGCTAGCGTACTCGCGGGGACCGGTTCCAGGTGCTGCGCGGGTCTCGCGCGCAAGACGCCTTACGAACGCGCTGGTGCGGCGTCTGCTAAGCTTGCGCGCCGACGTGAGCTCTCGAATTAGCACTAATCGACTGGCAATCTTTGCTTACGGCTCATTGCTATTCAGGCCCGGTTTTGCCTTCCTGGAACGTCAGCCGGCGTGGCTCGCGGGATACGCGCGGAGCTTCAGTCAGGCGTCGCCCGATCATCGCGGGACGCCGGAGCGACCGGGGCGAGTGCTGACGCTCGTCGAGCAGGCAGGGGCGAGCGTTGGGGGCGCCGTCTACTTCGTGGCGGCGCCCGCGCTCGAGCTGCTGCGTGAGCTCGACTACCGCGAGCGCGCTGGCTACGAGCGAGTGCAGCTCGCGGTGGCGACTACGGCGGGCGCCATCGACGCGGTGACCTGGATCGCTCCACCCGGCAATCAATACGATGTCGGAGCCATGCCGCTCGAAGCGCTGGCGCAGCACGTGCGTGATTCAGTGGGGCCGAGCGGACGCAACGATGACTACGTATATCGGCTCGAACAGGCGCTCGCCGAGCTCGGCGCCCCTGACCCACACATCACGGAGCTTTCGGCGCTCCTGCGCCGTTAGCAGCGGCGCCGCTCTTGGCTTCCGGCCCACCCGACCACACGACGTAGCCAATCGGTACTGCGGCACCCAGCGCTGCCAGCAGCGCGCCGCGCCCGAGCAGCCCTTTGCGGCCAGGAATCATGAACAAGCCTGAAATCGCCAGGTACAGCAAGATCACGGCGTAGGTGTCGGCCACGTAGGTCCACGCCTTCTTGCCGCGATTGAGGTGCAGCCAATTGGCGGCGCGCAAGAACCAGCGCGGCGACTGGCCCTCTTCTATCACCTTGCCCGTGGAGGGAGTGACGTGCAGCGTGCGATGGCTCAGCACGACGTCGATCGCGTCCTCGCCGGCTGCGTAGACCTCGCTCGGCTGTTCGCTGATCGCGAGCGCCGAGAGCACGCGCTTGCCGGTCGCTTCGGCGTCGGCCGGCAGCGGGCCTTGCAATTGGTGAGTCGCGGCAATCTGCCGAAAGCTCGGATCCCAATCGGCGATGTGGTTCACGGCCAGACCCGATAGTGCGTACACGAGCGTGAGCCCGACACCGAAGTAACCCGCGTCGCGGTGGATGGCGCGAACCCACGGGCGTAGCTGAAGACGGCGTTTGACGCGGGCAGGCAGCGGCTCGGACATGCCGTCAGCCATAGCGCTCCTCGCGCCAGGGATCGCCGTGGTTGTGGTAGCCGCGCGTTTCCCAGTAGCCCGGCTCGTCGCGCTGCACGAAGCGGATGCCCGTCAGCCACTTGGCGCTCTTCCAAAAGTAGAGCTCGGGCACCATCGCACGAAGCGGTCCACCGTGAGTGCGCGGCAGCGGCGCGCCTTCGAGCTCGCGCACGACCATGACTTGCGGGCCCAGCGCCTCGCGCAGAGGCACGTTGGCGCTGTAGCCGTGCGCGGCTTCGAAGATGACGTGACGCGCGCTGGGCTTGAGCTTGGCCCGCGCCGCCAGCTCCGAGACGAGCACGCCTTTTACTTTGGCGCCCATCACGCTCCAGCCGGTGACGCAATGAACGTCCACGGCTTGCTCGGTCTGCGGCATCGCCAGCAAATCGGCGTAGCGGAGGGTGTACGGTGCCTCGACCTCCCCGGAGACGTTGAGGGTGAAATGCTCGAGGCTCGGATCGCCGGGCTCGCCGCCCATGGGCTTCCAGGCTTTGAGGACGCGCTGCCCGGGCGGCAGGCGTGGCCGGCCGTCTTTTCGTGTCTCGGCGCGTGCGCTGCGTGTCGCGTCGTCGTCCAGCACGTAGTAGCCGCCCAAAATCGCCACCACGGTGCCCGAGCCTGCCCAGCGCATCAGTCGTCGACGGTCGGAGTCCATGTGCAGCTAGTACGTAGCGCCCGCCGCCGCGGTTACTTTGGCCGCAAATGCCAGGAAATGTGTGGGTTTTGGCCGACTGGGCTATGCTTGTACGGTTCATGTGCCGCCTGTTCGGTTTTCGGAGTGTCATCCCCAGTCAAGTCCACCGCTCACTCCTGGCGGCTGAGAACGCGCTCGGAGTTCAGAGCAGCTTCCACCCCGACGGTTGGGGCGTGGCCTTCTATATCGACGGCGCCCCGCACGTGACGCGCAGCCCGAGCACGGCGCTCGGCGACGCGCTCTTTCATCGATTGAGCGGTGTGGTCGCGTCTGAAACCGTGCTCGCGCACGTGCGCAAAGCGACGCAAGGGGACAAGACCGTCTTCAACTGCCACCCGTTCCAGCACGGCCGCTGGGTGTTCGCCCACAACGGCGATATTCCGCGCTTCGAAGAGATTCGCGGTGCGTTGCTGGAGCTCGTAGACCAGCGCCTGCGGCGCTTCGTGATGGGGGATACCGACAGCGAGGTCGTCTTCTTCGTGTTCCTGAGCGAGCTCGGGCGTGCGGCGGGGGCGGGGGTGCGGCCGGAGCTGCCGCACGCCATGTCGGCGCTGCGCAGCACCGTGAAGCGCGTGCGCGAGCTGTGCGACGGGCGACCTGGCCTCGAGCCGTCTTTGCTCACGTTGATGGCGACCGACGGCGAGAACCTGGTGGCGACTCACGGCGGAAAAGAGCTGTATTTCTCAACTTACAAGACGCGCTGCTCGGATCGCGAGCATTGCCCGAGCCTGTCGGCGGTGTGCGAGGCGCCGTCCACCAGCGGCATCGTCAATCACTTCATCGTCTCGAGCGAGCCGCTCCAGGGTGAAAACGTCTGGCTCCCGCTCTCGCCGGGCGACATCGTCGGCGTCGACAGCCGCATGCAAATCTCGAAGTCGCACATCGACCACACATCCCTGCCCGTCGCTTAGCGGGAGTTTCGGGTTCGGCTCGAGTTGTGCGGCGCGGCGAGACGCGCGGTTTCGTCGGGCTTCCAGAATGGAATGCGGATGCGGCTCTGCCGCGGACGCTGCCACGAGCTCGACCGACTTTGGAAGAACAGATCACGATCGGAAAAGAGAGGACGCCCACGAGACCCGGCGAGGCCGGGCGCAAAATCCGTGGCTCTGGCCTCGAAAGACGCAAGGCGGTTGGGCCGCCGAGGTGAAGCAAAATTATAAACTTCGGTCTTTGAGCTCTTGCGGAATGAGGGGGCTCGGGCGACCTACCGCGAAGAGCCAAAGCTGATGCGCGGCGCGAGTGGCGGCGATGTGCAGCAAATGGCGGGCTTCGTCGTCGTCGGGGTACGAAGAGTCGGAGGCTTCTACGATCACGACATAGTCGAATTCGAGGCCTTTGACCTGCCGCACGTCGGTGACGTCGACGCCGGCTTTGAAGCTGAAGTCTTGGTCGGCGACGCGGCGCAGGTACGGCACCTCGGCGCGTTGCAATCCGCCAAAGTACAGGTCGGCCTGCTCCGGGAAGCGCGTGATCACGGCCACGGAGGCTTGCGGCTCGCTCTGCATCAGATCGCGTAGCGCCTCTGCCAGGGTGGCGACGGCGTCGCCGGTGTGCCCGTGTTGGAACAGGTCGACGGGCGTGCCCTCGCGCGTCGCCTGCGGAGCATCTTTGCTCGCCAGCGGGCCCAGCACGGCGCGTGAGAAGTCGATGATCGGCTTGGTGGAGCGGTAGCTGAGCTTGAGCGGCTCGACCTCCACGTGGCTGAGCCCGAGCTCGCCGAGCACGGTATTCCAGTCCGAAAAACCGTTGTCCATCAACAACCGCTGCTGAACGTCACCCGAGAGCGTGATGCTGTTGGCCTGGCTGGTGGTCGAGAGCACGACCGACATTTCGACGGGGCTCAGGTCTTGCGCCTCGTCGACCAGGATGTGCTCGTAGACGATGGGATCTTTGCTGAGCTTGCCGCGCGTGAGCGGGCCGCGCAGGCGCTGGTGCAGCCGCAGCAAGATGGTGTCGTCTTCGGCGTCGAGCTTGGCGCCTTCGGTCACGTCGAGTCCGTCGATGCCGCGACGCATTTCGTCGTCGTCGTCGTCGTCCTCGCGCTCGCTCTCCTCGTCGCGATTTTTGCGGCGGGCGCGCTTGTCGTCGTCGTCGCTCGAGGCGGCCCGGTCGCGCGCTTCGGCCAGGTCTTCGCGCCGAGCTTCGATTTCGCCCACGATTTCGGCACTGCGAGCGCTACACCAGCTGACGACGCGGTCCAGCTCACCGGGCGTGAAGCTGCCGGGCGCCAGCTGATCGACGGCTTGAGCCAGGCCGACGCGGTCGGTCAGGATTTCGGCCCAAGTCGTGGCAACGTCGCGCGTTTGTTTGAGCAGCGAGCGGCAACTGCGCTCGATACCCACACGTAGATCGGTCGGAAGGCCACGCGCGCCTTCGCCCTCGACCTGGTTGATCATGCCATGCAAGCGATGGGCGAGCGGCCGATCAGCGCTCTTGGCCCAGAGCTTGCGCAGCTTTTCGCCTGGCTCACCGGCGTCGGCCGTGAGGCTCTCGATGCGCGCGGTGATGGGGGCGGCCAGCTTTTGGATGTGCAGCTCGATCAGACGCAACAGCAGCGGGTGCTTCTTGAAGCGAGTGACGACCGTCGGCGTGTCGTCGCGGTAGTGCGAGGGCAGACGCGGGTACAGCGACTGGCGAATGCGGCGCACCCAATCTTCGTAGGTGCGGATTGCCACACCTTCGATGCCCAGCGCCGGCAAGACGCGCGCCACGTATCGCGCCAGCGCGTCGTTGAAGACGATGACCAGCATCTTGTCCGGGCGAAAGCGGCGCGGATCGTGGAACGCGAGGTAGGCGAGGCGATGCAGACCGATGGTCGTCTTGCCAGAGCCGGCACCGCCCTGAATCACCACCAGACCCGCGTCGGAGCGTGTGATGAGCTCGAACTGGCGGGGATCGATGAGCGCCGTGATTTCGCGCAGGTGCTTGTCTTCGCCGCCATCGGCCCCGATGCCCAGCTTGCCGGGGCGATGATGCTGTTCGGCACGGATGGCGCTGCCGGCGCCGCCATGCAGCTTGAAGGCCTGCGACTCCACGCGCCGGAAGCCGTCTTTGCTGCGCACGAACGTGCCTTGCGGGCTCGTGATGCGGCGCAGCTCGCTGTCGATGATGCTGAGGCTGCGGCGCGTTTTCACCACACCGGTGACTTCTCGGTCGCCAAATACCTCGTCGTAGTCGTCGCCTTCTTCGTAGCGGTAGTAGAGGCGGCTGACCGGCGCGTCTCGCCAATCTACGATGCGGACGCCGCTCTTGGTGTCGAGGTAGGTGCCGCGGCCGATCAGAACCTCCCGTGTTTTGGGGCCTTCTTCGATGACCAGCCGGCCGAAGTAGGGCGAGCGTGGATCGACCGTGACCGCCGTAGTGTCGCGGCGATGCACCATCAGGCTCTGCAGACGTTCCATTTCTTGGACGAGTGGCGGCACGTCCTCCATGCGCGCACTGCTGATCTGGTCGCGCAGGTCGAGCAAACGTGCCTCGTAGTCGGCCGAGGCAGCCGACCCCGGGCGATCCGAGGGGCGCTGGCTGCGCTCGCGCAGGTGCGAATTGACTCGCTCGAGGCACGCGAGCTCTTCGGCCACCACGGCATCACGCTCGGAATCTTCGACTGCTTCTGACATTTTTCACACACCGCCCTAAAAAATGCGGCTGTAGCGCGTAGCATCGGCGGCGGCGTCTGAAAAGGGTCTCGGCGTGAGACGGGAGCGGAGTCGCGAAAAACGCGCGAAAACGGGCTGAAACGGCGTTTCAGAAAGTTTGTTGGAGTCCGCGCTTCGATTGACCAAGCGGTGCGCGGCGCGTAAGCTGACTGAGCTGGCAGACTCGTTTTGCCAGCGAGGGATCTGACGCTTTGGCACCTAGCATGCGCGCCATGGTGCTCGAGCGGGCGTCGCGTGCGCTCGCCGAGCAGAAACTTCCCATCCCCGAGCCCGGGCCGATGGAGCTGTTACTCAAAGTGCGTTGCACCGGCGTGTGCCGCACCGACCTGCACATTCTCGACGGCGAGCTGGCGTCACCTCGGCTGCCCCTCATCATGGGCCATCAGATCGTCGGCACCGTGGTCGCTCAGGGCGCGCTCGTCGAGGGCTACGCCGAAGGTCAGAGGGTGGGCGTGCCGTGGCTCGGTTGGGCGTGTGGAGACTGCCGGCAATGCCGCATGGGTCGCGAAAACCTATGCGAACGGGCGGAGTTCACCGGCTACCAGCGTAACGGTGGTTACGCGGAATACGCGGTGGTTTCACCGCAGTTTGCGCTGCCCTTGCCGGGCTCTTATCCCGACTTGCAGGCCGCGCCGCTGCTCTGCGCCGGGCTGATCGGCTACCGCGCCTTGTGCATGGCGGGCGACGCGCAGCGTATCGGGCTCTATGGCTTCGGCTCGGCTGCGCACATCATCGCGCAGGTGGCGCGCCACCAGGGGCGCGAGGTGTACGCCTTCACGCGCCCTGGCAATGACGACCAGCTCATTTTTGCTCGCAGCATGGGCGTCGATTGGGCGGGGCCTTCGGATGGACCGCCGCCCGTCACGCTGGACGCGGCGCTGATCTTCGCGCCGAACGGCGCGCTGGTGCCGCGCGCGCTGGCCGCGGTGGGGCCGGGTGGCAGCGTGATTTGCGCCGGCATCCACATGAGCGAGATACCCGCGTTCCCGTACGAGCTCTTGTGGGGCGAGCGCACGCTCCGCTCGGTCGCCAACCTCACACGGCGCGACGGCGTGGAGTTCATGGAGCTCGTGCCGCGCGTGCCCGTGCACAGTGAGATCACGTCGTACTCCCTGAGCGAGCTGCCGCGCGCGCTGGACGACCTGCGCGCTTCGAGGCTGTCGGGCTCCGCGGTTATCCGGCTTTAGCCGTCGCGCGCTGCACCAGCTGGCTCAGCCCCGCGAGCGCAGTTGGCGGAATGCCGTGCCCGCCGTTGAAGGGCACGAACTCGACCGCCAATCCGGCGCTGGCGAGCTCACGTCGCAGCTCTTCGGCGATCTCGTAGCTGAGCACCGGATCCGCGCGACCATGGCTCTGCAAGACCGGTAGGCCGGCGCGCGCCTTCATCAAGGGCAACCACTCGTTTCGGCAAATCAGACTGCCGCTCAAGATGGCGAGCCCAGCAGGCGGCCGCTCGGTACGCAGCGTGACGTCCGTTGCCAGCATCGCGCCTTGCGAGAAGCCGCCCAAGACGAGCTGGTTGCGCGCGGCGCCGTGGTCCTTCTCCAAGGCATCGAGCAGCGCGACCACGCGGGCGCGCGCTTCCGTAAGTCCGTTCGGTACGCGCCCCGTGAGCGTCGCGTAGTCGCGTGTCATCACGGCGTGCTGCAGCTCCATCATGTCGATGAGCCACCAGGCGCGCCCGGCGTACTCCGCGGGCACGCCCATTTCGAGCGCGAGCGGGGCTGCCGGAAACGCGAAGCGCACCTCGCGCGGCACCTGGACGTGCTCAGCTAGCGCCACCAGGTCGTCTCCGGGGGCACCGAAGCCGTGCATCAACACCACCATAGGGCCGTCGCCACCGCCGTTGCCGTCGGGGCCGCCTGCCAAGACCACGCTCAGATCCGCGATTTTCAGCCGTCGCACGCGCGCACTCTAGCCGATTTGGCAAGGCGCTTCGGCTCGATCTCGCTTTGACGGGAAGCGGGCGGCGTGGTTCCCTAAAGCCGTGGATCTCAAGCACCTGATGCAAGAGCTGCTGGACGAGCTCGGCAAGGTCGCCAAAGCCGACGCCGTCGTCGGTGGCGTGCGCGATGCGGGCAAGGCCAAGGTCTTGCCGCTGGCTAAAATCAGCGTCGGCTTCGGCACGGCCATGGGCAGCCTCGACGGCAAGTCGAAGCGCGGTGGCGAAGAGAGCGACGCGGGCGCGCAGGCTGGCGGTGCCGGTGGGGCTGTCGTGATCGAGCCGCGCGCCTTCGTGGTCGTCGGCGAAGACGGCGAGCCGCACATGCTCGCGCTCGCTAACGGCAAGCAAGCTGTCGTGCGGCGCGGCGTGAAGATCCTGCCGCCTTCGGAGCCGCCGCCGGCGCTCAACGGCAGCGCCACGCCGCGCCTGGGCGACGGCAAGAGCTGAATAACGGACAGCATGCTCTGGGCCTACGGCGCCTTGCCCTGGTTGGGGGCGCTGCTGGCGCTGGCGCTGCTGCTGCTTGCGTTTGCGTGGTGGCCGCTGCGGCTCGATATCAGCGGGCGCGCACGCGGCGAGGCGGACGGGCGCTGGGTAGTCGCCGCGGGTTGCTCACTTTCGGGGCTGTCGATCGCGCTGGTGTGGGCGCGTGGGATCAAGCCGCAAATCAGCGTGCAGCTCTTTGGCAAGAAGCTGTCGTGGAAGCCGAGCTGGCGCCAGCAACTGGCACGGCCGGTTCCGAAACGGGTGAAAGAGGCGTCGGGGCGGGCCTGGGCCCGCGTGGATCCCTTGGGGCTCGCGCTGAAGGTGGTGGAGGAGCGGCGCCACGTGCGGCTTCGCTACCTGGTGCTCGACCTCGTCTACGGCTTTCGCGATCCGCTCCTGACGGGGCGCTTGGTGGGGGCGCTCTCGGTCCTGTCGGCGGTTTTGCCGCATCCGATCGAGATCCGTCAGGCGCCGCGCTGGGATTTCGAAGATGGCTGGGAAATCAGCTTGGACGGCCGTGCGATCGTGCGCCCCTGGCTCGCCCTGCTCGACATCGCAGGTTACGTGGTAAGACAAGCCATCCGCCATGAGCGAGAGCAAGATCGCCGAGGTCGTGGAGAGCCTGCTGCAGGGAGTGCAGGGCATTTCAAAGAGCGAGACGATCATCGGCGCGCCCCAGCAGGCCGGTGACGCCACGGTGATTCCAGTCCACCGCTTGAAGATCGCGTTCGGCGCCGCCAGCGCCAACGCCGGGGCTCGCGGCGCGAAGGTAGGTGGCGATTCGGGCGGTCACGGCGCTGGTGGCGCAGTGGAGCTCGAGCCGGTGGCCGCGATCGCCGTCTCCAAAGACGGCACGGCGCACCTGCTCACGGTGGAAGGTGACGAAAAGGCGGGCTGGTCCGCGCTCCTGCAAGAGATGCCGGACATCGTGTCGCGCCTGGCCAACGCCGTCGGCGATCGCGTGCGGCTCGAGCTTTCGTCGCGCGGCGTCGCTACGGCGGAGGTCGCGGCCCACGAGGCCGAGCAGGCGGCTGAGCTTCCCGCCAAAAAATAAGCCGCCCTAAACCTTGGCGAGCGCTCGGCTCAGGCGCTTCAACATCTCTTGCACGACATCGCTCGGGACGTTCAAGAACGGGCGGAAGCGCACGGTTTGCACGCCGCACGGCAGCAGCAGCAGCTGCTCGGTGAATGCGGCTCTGATGACGGCGTTGCGTTGTTCTGGGGTGGGTAAATCTAGCGCGCACATCAAGCCGCGGCCGCGCACGTTGCGCACCAGGGCAGGGAAGCGCTCGGCCAGCGCAGCCAGGCCGGTTTGCAGCTCGAGCCCGCGCTGGGTCGCGTTCGAGAGCAGATGGTCGGACGCGATGGTCTCCAGAATGCGGGTGGCACGCACCATGTCGACCAGGGCGCCGCCCCAGGTGCTGCTGATCCGGCTCGGCACCTTGAACACGCTGTCGACCTCGTCTACCCGTGTGCTCACGAGGATGCCGCCGACCTGCAGCTTCTTCGCGAAGCAGATGATGTCCGGCACCGCGCCGAGCTGCTGGTGAGCCCACCAGCTGCCGGTGAGCCCGACACCGGTCTGCACTTCGTCGAAAATGAGCAGGGCGCCGCGCTCGTCCGCCAGCTTGCGTAAGGCCTGCAGGAACTCGGGGCGAAAGTGGTTGTCGCCGCCTTCCCCCTGGATCGGCTCGATCAGGATCGCGGCGATGTCTCCTGCGTGAATGTCGAAGGCGCGCTCGGCTTTGGCCAGCGTGAGCCGCTCGAGCTCGCGCACCTCGTTCACGGCGGCTTCGTCTTGCGGGAAGCGCATGGCCGGATTGGGCAGGCGCGGCCAGGGGAACTTGGGAAAGTGGAGCGTCTTGGCCGGATCCGTGTTGGTAACGCTGAGCGAGTAGCCGCTGCGGCCGTGGAACGCCTGCTCGAAATGCAGGATCTGGCTACCGACGTCGCCACGGCCCTCGGCCTGGTTTTTCCGGACCTTCCAGTCGAACGCCACCTTCATGGCGTTTTCGACCGCGAGCGAGCCGCCTTCGACGAAGAAGTAGTGAGGGTGCGTGGGCGGCGCCGCGGTATTGGCCAGCGTCTCGACGAACTCGGCCAAGTAGGTCGTGTAGAAGTCCGGGTTGGCGACCTTGAGCGTGGCCGCCTTGGCGAGCCGTTCTTGGAACTGCGGGTCGAGCAGCGCGGGTGCCTTGAACCCCAGCGGGTTACTGGCGTAGAAGCTCGAAAAATCCAGGAACTCTTGCCCCGTCTTGGCGTCGCGTACGAACGCTCCAGAGCTATTTTCCAAGTCGAGCACGAAGCTGTGCCCGACGGTGAGCAGGTGGCGGCTCAAGGTGGCGTGGACGTCTGCCGGTGCGACCGGATACGCGGGCATAGTCCGCTGAAATGTAGCATCCGCTCGTGCGTCTGGCGAATAGCTGTGGTTACTTGTGCGCGATGCAAGAGCTGAAGGCCGTCCTCGAAGCGGGTTCGAAGTACCTGCGCGATCACCCAGAAGAGCTGTTGCGCGCGCTGCGCAACTTGCTCGCGCTGCGCTTTGGGGTGCCACTCGACGCTCTGCGCTTCTTTGCCGGTCGCGCCAAGGGCAAGAAGGCGCCCAAGGATTTGTTGCTCGAGGCCGTGCCGCCGGGTCTGCGCGTCGGTGCGACGGTCGACCTGATGGGCACCCCGGTGCGCGCCGGCGCGGACATCTTCATCGAGCGCGTCAGCATCACGCCAGAAGAGCTGCGCTTCGAGATCCGCCTCGACAAGGTCTCTCTCAGGGTGGCGGACGACGCACCCGAGTCGCCGATTGCCGCGCTCTTGCGCTCTGGCGCGCTCGATCTGAGCAGGCCGGGCAACCTGGCCGCGTACATGCCCAAGCGCCCCGCGCTGTTGGTCGACGCCAAAGACGATCGCGTCGTGATCGATCTGATGCGCCACCCCAAGATCGCCAAGAACCCGCGCGCCATCCGCACGGTCGCGCTGCTCGCGCCGCTGCTCACCGTGGCCGGTATCGAGTCGGACTCCGAGCACCTCGACGTCGCGCTGCGCGTCTTCCCGGAAGGCCTGCGCGAAGCCGTCGGCGGCATTCGCCGCATGCTCGGCTAGTCAAAAAGCCTCGACAAAAAGGCAGAGGCCATCGGTAGCGCTTCCGGCTCCCGATGGCCTCTTTGTCTTGCAGCGAGCTCTTACTCAGCGGCGCTGTCGCCGAGCTCGACGGTCGGGCGCGGGCTGCGCGGCACGTCGGGCTTGCCGTTCCACCAGTTCTTCAGGCGGTCGGTCGAGAAAGGGCGCGAGTAAATCCACAGACCCATGATGGAAAGGGCGATGAACAGGTACGCCTGAGCGACGAAGCGATCGTCGACCCAGTAAAAGCCGTAGGGTGGCCAGAGCATGAACGAGCTCACCCCGGCCGTGACGAGCATGGGCGGGCCCAGCTCTTTACGCACGTGCACCAGCGCGCAGAGCGTGATGAACAGCGAGTAATAGTAGCAAGTCATGTTGGACAGCGTGCACACGAGCGGCAAGCTGAGTGGTAGGCACAGCCACAGCAGCTTGGTGCGGCGCATGGCCCATGCGGTCCAGGCCAGCACGCCGGCCAGAATCGCGAGGAAGATCGGCTTCATCTGCTTGAATCGCGTGCCGCGGTTCACCTTCCAACCCTCGAACGGGTCGTCCTGGTTGTCGTTGCGCAAGAAGCGCATGCGGCCGTCCCAGTTGTGCACCATCACGCTCTCGAGCCCCATGTGGTTCGTGAGCGCGGTGTTCTGCAACGTCTTCAGCGTGTGAGCGTAGAAGTCGACGTACGGGGCGGTGGGCGACTCCCCGGGGCTCTTGGTCGCCGCCATGCTGGTGGGCACCAGCACGGCCAGGGCCAGCACGGCGCCGCCAATCAGGCGCCAGTGCTTCGGCTCGAGCAGGTTGATCACGTTCTTGCGCTGGAGCCAGCCGTCGATGCCCTCGGCTCCGGTGCTTGCCTGGCGGACGCCGCGGAGGCGCAGCGCAAAGTGAATCAAAATGGCGATGGCCCAGCCGCCGAAGAAGATGGCCGGGAAGATGCGCAGCAGGCCCGACCACATCAGCGCGAAGCCCGCCAAGAAGTAGAACCGCTTCTTCGTCAGGCACAGGGCCGCAACCAGGAAGAACCACCAGTCTTGGCGCAAGAACGCGCCGCCCGTCCAATAGAAGTCGGCCGCCTTGTTGCAGCCCCAAAAGACGACGCCCACGGCGGTCGTTTGCAAACCAAAGGCCCAAATCAAGAGCGCGACGGCGCCGACGTGCAGGAGCAAATCGATGCTGGCGAGATACTTGAAGAAGGCGTCGCCGGCTTCGCCCATGTTGGCGAAGAACTTGCCGGTCATCGTCCAGACCGGCGGCGGGTTGTAGCCGTGGTCCTTGATCATGTTCTCCCAGTAGCTGCCTGCTGCGGAGTGATAGAACCAGTCGACGTCTTTCTTGAAAGACGCCCAGCGATCCTTCGTGAAATGGTCGGTGCAATGCTTCGGATCTTTGACGACCTCGGTGTCGATGATCGGCTTGATCAGATTCACGCGTAGGTCGCGGATGTCGCGCTTGCGCACGTTTGCGGCGCGCCCCAGCTCGATTTCAGCGATCGCCGTGCACTCGTAGAGCCGCGTGTAGCCCACCTCGCGGAAGAACTTGGAGCCGAGGTAGTAGTGGTAGAACTCGTGGCGGTGGTAGTACTCGGAGTAGCGCGTGTTCGGGTTGAAGTAGTCGAAATAGACGCCGAAGCCCGCGACGATGAAGAAGATCGAGACCCACTTGGTCCACCGCTTCGGTACCGGCGTGCCGAGCTTGTAAGCGCGCGCCTGGTACATGAGCAGCGCGGCGCCGACCATCGTGAGGGTCGTGCGCGTGCCCTTGAGGAACATCTCCCAGTTTTCCTTCTGCAGGGGCTTGGCCTGCCAGAAGGCGTTCTTGCCGGAGATCAGCTCGAACAACCAAGGGCCCGGTTTCTCCGGCCCACCCAAAGCATCCGCCAGAAGCGCAGCAAGCGTCATCGGGAGGGGTAAGTAGCGCGGGCCAGGGGTTGGCGGCCACAAAAGAAAAAAGAGCCGGGCGGCTCTTTGGACCGCCCGGCCCTTTCCAGCTAGCCCCAGGCGCCGGTCTCAACCGACACCCGTTCCCGGAGGAACTTTCGGGCTCTGGTGACGCGGTGTGCCGCGCGATCAACGCGCAGGTACCCGTCACCGCTCAGCCGGATTTCGCTAGGACAGGAGCAAGAATGGCTCGCTGGCCGAACGAAGCATCCCGACTAAGTCCGAGGGTCCACCTCCGGTTTAGGGGCACAAGTACTGTTCATTATGCACTTCCTCCTCGGGCAATAGCCCGACGCCCTAGCCGAGGTCGTGGAACGAGAGCCTCTCGACTCTATCGCCACGTTCGGCATTTTGGGGCGCTTCCGAAAGGAGACCATAGGTCTCGGCCTTGGTGCAGGCGCCGGGGTAGGCCCCCTGCCGGATGATTCCGGGAGAAGACTCCAACCTGCACGCTTGCTCAGAACGTAGCACGCAGCGAGCGTAACGGCTAGACCCTGCGGCGCAGTTTCCTCAAAAATTATTGGGGGTTAGGGGCAAGAGGATCGCCACAGGGCTGAAACGTCATTGACGCAGGATCGTGCCTGTCTCGCGTCACGGGGGCTACGGCGCGCCCCCTTCGCTCTCTACTACTCGTTGCGAGCGCCGCTCAAACGATACGAGAGCGCGCAGGGCAGCGCGAGCGGCAAGCCGTCGGCACCGAGTGGGAGCGCGCTGCAGTCGCTGCCCTGCTTTGCGTCGTAAGCGTACGTGAGCGTGCCGCTCAGCGTGTCGCCGTTCACGAGCGTGCCGGAAGCGGAGTCGCCACGCACCACGGTGCAGCCTTTTACGGCGCCGTGCTGCTGGGACATGGGCAAGTCCAAGTGCGTGGCGAACGAGAACGCCCCCTTGCTGTTGATGTCACCGACGATCGCTTCGCGACCGTTGAGCCAATACAGCGTCTCGCCTTCGCGCGAGAGCTTCACGTTGAAGTCCCACTTCGCTGGCGCGCTCAAGCTCTCGGCCCCGCACGAGTCGTCGTCGAGCTTGCCGGTGACGCTGAAGAAGCCAATCAGATCGCCCGGCGAATGCGGATCCTGATCGTCGAGCCCCTCTTGCGGCTGTTGAACACAACCGAACGCCAGGCAGGTGCTGGCGCACACAAACGCAAAACGGGCACGCGTGGACGCACGCATGCCCGAGGCGTTAGCTGGTTCGGCCGCAGGCGGCCAAGTTACGCGTCGTCAGCTCACTCAGCTGCGGGCGTCTCAGCCGGAGCGGCAGCCGCCGGAGCCTTGCGGTCCAGCGCAGCCTGCATGCCGATGCGAGCGCGCTTACGCGCCTTCAGGTGCTTGCCCTTGAGGGGGGTCGTGAGCCACTCGTGACGCTTGCGAACGTTCCAGATCGATCGATTAGCCATGAAGCGGCCGGGTCTTTAGCCGCACAGGTCGCCCAATGCAAGTCTGCCGAGCCTGGAAACCCCGGGACGAGTAGGATGAGGCGCAGATGACCGGCCGCTGGGTGTCCGTTTTCGTGGAGTTTGGGGCCCCAACCCCAAACTCGGCGCGCGGTTGGCCTTCGAAGGAGGACTGTCCATGACTGGCCGTTGGGTAACCGGGCAGATGCCGATTCTCCCCGTTCCCGGGGGATCGGTGCGCTCGCCGCGGGGGGCAACGTACCTGCTGGGCGACCTCATGGGTGAGGGCTCGTTCGGGGCGGTGTTCGACTGCATCGGTCCGTTCGACCAGCCCTTCGCGCTCAAGATGTTCCGCCCCGGCGACCGCCCTTACTCACAAGTACGTGAGGAGTGGCAGCGTGAGGCCGAGCGGCTGTATCGGCTGAGACACCCGAACGTGGTCTACGTGTTCGACTACTTCGAGTCGCAGGGCCTCTTCTACCTGGTGCTCGAGCGCATGGACCACAGCTTGTCGGACATGCTGGGGCGACCTTTCACGGATCGTCTGGTCGTGGACATGTCTCGACAGATCTTGTTCGCGCTGCAGTACCTGTCCGACAGTGAGATCATTCACAACGATTTGCACGCCGGCAACATCCTGGTCCAACAAGGAGACGAGCTCCTGCTCAAGCTGAGCGATCTCGGCATCGCGCAGGAGCTGTCGGGGCAACGCGCGGTGCGGCCGCAGGTGGTCCAGCACCGCATCATGGCGCCCGAGCTCGTCGCCGGTGGCTACAGCACCAAGCAGAGCGATCTCTATCAGCTCGGGCTGTTGATGTACGAAATGCACACCGGCGAGTACCCGCTCGATCCGGCGCAGGGTTATGAATCGATGCTGCAACAGATCAAAGAAGGCGTGCCACGGCTCAAAGCGGAGGCGCTCGGCACCCCAATCGGCAACATCGTGAGCGTGCTGCTGCGGCGCAACGAGCAATATCGGTACACCTCGCCGGCGCAGGTTTGGGAGGAGCTGCGCCGGCTCGACGTGTGGGCAGACGTGCCGCGGGGGGTCAGCAAGACGATGCCGCCCGAGGCTCCCGTGGTGTTCAAGACAGAGCCGCCCAAAAAGGCTTAGGCACTTGCTTCAGTAAGGGCGGGCCCCATACTCTCCGCCGCGCATGCACGTCACGATGGTCAAGAAGCGGCTCGCCGGTGGGCGACCTTGTGAGAAATGCATCCAGGCCGAAGAGCTCCTGAAGCGGCGCGGGCTTTGGCAGCGCATTGACGAGGTGATTTGGGCGGATGAAGACGACGCCGATTCAGCGGGCATGAAGCTGGCGCAGGAGAAGGGCGTCACGCTGGCGCCCTTCTTCATCGTGAAAGACGACGCCGGCGAGCAGGTTTACACGAGCGCGCTGGGCTTCATCAAAGAGCGGCTGTCGTCGGCGAACGACGCGGTGCCAGCGGCGCCCGTCGGCGCGCTCGACGACGCAGCCGTCGCGGCGCTCGGCGCCGAGCTTGCGGGCAAGTCACCAGCAGACGTGATGAAGCGCGTCCTCTCGCAGTACGGCGCTCGCGCGGCCATCTCGTTCAGCGGCGCTGAAGACGTGATGCTCATCGATTTGGCCGCCAAGTCCGGCCATCCGTTCGCGGTGTTCTCGCTCGATACGGGGCGCCTGCACGCGGAGACGTACCGCTTCATCGAGCGCGTCCGAAAGCACTACGGCATCGAGATCTCGGTCACCGCCCCCAACATGGTCGAGGTCGAAGACCTGGTGCGCAAGAAAGGCTTCTTCAGCTTTTACGAAGATGGCCACCACGAGTGCTGCGGTATCCGTAAGGTCGGGCCGCTGCGGCGCATTCTCACGCGCTACGACGCATGGATCACCGGTCAGCGTCGCGACCAGAGCCCGACGCGTGCCGACGTGCCGCTCGTGCAGCTCGACACGAACCAGGGCGCCAGCGGTCGTATCCTCAAGCTGAATCCACTGGCCGAGCAGAGCCTCAGCGACGTGTGGAGCTACATCCGAGACGAGCAGGTGCCGTACAACCCCTTGCACGATCTGGGGTACATCTCGATTGGCTGCGAGCCCTGCACTCGCCAACCGCGCCCCGGCGAGCACGAGCGTGCCGGCCGCTGGTGGTGGGAAGACTCGACCAAGCGTGAGTGCGGCTTGCACCTCCCGAAATGATCGGCCTGTGGGCCTGTGTTCGGGCTAACATGTCCGGCAGCTAAAAAGCCGCTTTGCCCGATTTCGGGTAAAAACTTTGCCGGGTCACGCCGACCCTGTCAGGCTCACCCCAGTGAGCACCTCGGTCGGCGAAGTACGGGCCCGGCTCCAGAGCGTTCTGGGGCTCAGCCGGATGCAGGCCAGTCGCGCGGTGGACGAGGTGCTGGACTCGCTCGGGCTCGAGGTCGACGAGTTCATCGCGCGGCGGCACGCAGAGCTGCAGGCGCAAGGCGCCGCCAATAACGAGATTTTCGAGCGCATCGCCGAAGAGCTTCGGGCGTTGCGCTTCAAGGCACCGGAGCTGAGCGCGCGGCAGATCCGCCGGCGTATCTATGGGTAAGCGGTGAGCGCTAAGCGGTAGCGGGAGAGCTGAGGAGGCAAATATGTGCGGCATCATGGGTTACGTCGGACGTGAAGTAGCGTGGGAGATCGTGGTGAGCGGTCTGCGACGGCTGGAGTACCGCGGCTACGACTCTGCTGGCATCGTCACCGTTTCCGACAAGGGCCTGCATCTCGCGCGGCGCGTGGGTCACTTGGCGGCGCTGCAAGAGGCGAACGCCAAGGGGCTCCCTGGCAAGATCGGCATCGGCCATACGCGTTGGGCGACCCATGGCGGTGTGACCGAAGCGAACTGTCACCCGCACGTGGATCTGCGCGAGCGCGTGGCCATCGTGCACAACGGAATCATCGACAACGTGGAGGCGCTGCGCGCCGAGCTGGTGCAAGCGGGAGCCAAATTTCGCTCTGAAACCGACACCGAGGTCTTGGCGGAGCTGATCGGTCGCGGGGTGGAATCCGGGCTCTCGCTGCGCGACGCGGTCGTGGCCGCGATGAAGCGCGTGGAAGGCACCGCGGGTCTGGTCGCGGTCGACAAGAAGGATTCGGAGCGCCTGGTGGTAGCGCGCATCGGTAGCCCGGTGGTCATCGGCCTGGGTGAGGGCGGCTCGTACGTCGCGTCCGACGCGCTCGCGCTGCGCCCGTACACCGATCGCATGGTGGTGCTCGACGAGGGTGAGGTCGCCGAGATCACGGCCAGCGGCATCAAGACGGTCGACCTCGAGCAGCGCAGCCGCGAGAAGCGCATCGAGAAGATCTTGCACCAGGCAGACGACGCGGACCTGGGCGATTTTCCGCACTTCATGCTCAAGGAGATCCACGAGCAGCCGGCGGCGCTCGATCGGTCGATGCGCGGTCGCTTGGACGCGGTGGTCGGCTCGGCGCGCTTGGGCGGCCTGCAGCAGCACGAGCAGCGCCTGTTCGACATTCGTCAGATCGTATTTTTTGCCTGCGGAACCAGCCTCTATAGCGCGCAAGTTGGCGCGTACTTGATGAGCCGTTACGCGCGCGTACCGGCCTCGGCCGAGGACGCAGCGGAGCTGGCTGTGCGTAACCCGATCGTCGATCGACAGACGCTGTACATCGGTATCTCGCAGAGTGGCGAGACGGCCGATACCTTGTCGGCGCTGCGCGAGATCAAGCTGCGCGGCGGCCTCGTCGCTGGCATCACCAACGTAGTCGGTAGCTCGCTGTCACGCGAGACGGACCTAGGCGTTTACGTGCACGCAGGGCCAGAAATCAGCGTGTGCTCCACGAAGGCGTTCACGGCGCAGGTGCTGGCGACGGAGCTCTTGGCGCTACGTTTCGCGCGCTCGCGCGATCTTTCGGCGGTAGATGGGCGCGCCTGGGTCGCGGGGCTCGAAGCCGCGTCGGGCCAGCTGCGTTTGATGCTGGAGCACGCCGCGGCTTGCAAGAAGCTGGCTGAGCGCTTTGCCGACGCGAAATTCACGCTCTTCGTGGGGCGCGGAGCCAACGTGCCGGTTGCGGCCGAAGGGGCCCTGAAACTCAAGGAGATTGCTTACCTGCCGGCAGAGGGCCTGTCCGGCGCGGCGATGAAGCATGGCCCGCTCGCGTTGATCGAGCCGGGCAGCCCGGTATGGGCGCTGGTGCCGCCCGACGAGACGCGCGAGCGCATGCTCGGCAACCTGCGCGAGCTCAAGGCGCGCGGCGCGTACATCATGGCCGTCGCCGCGGCGGATGACCACGAGACCAAGGGCCTGGTCGATCAGGTGATCCCGATGCCGCCGCATCACCCCGCCATCTCGCCTATTCTCAACGCAGTACCGCTGCAGCTGTACGCGTACCACGTGGCCTTGGCCAAGGGTTACAACATCGACAAGCCGAGGAACTTGGCGAAGTCCGTCACGGTGATGTGAGCCGGCTCACGGAGCCGTGGCGACGATGAGATCGCGCTCGATCGAGCTGTCGACGTGGTGTGAAAACGCGCCGTAGGCGGGCGAATCGCAGACGCTGAGGCCGGCGTCTGCGAGGAGCCTGGCGATGGCGTCGCGGCGCGCTACGTGCGTATTCCAGGAGATGCCGATAGCGCCGCCGGGGCGCAAGGCGGCGCGCCAAATCGGAATCGCGCTGAGCAAGAGCTCGTGCGGCTTGCGCTGGGGCGCGGCGCCGACATGGGCGCCGTGCTGCACGCCGTAGGGCGCGTCCGTCACGATCAGGTCGAAGCTGCGTGGTTGAAAGACCTCGGAAATGGCGTGGGTGTCGGCGCTCACGTAGCAAAGGCGCTGCACGTCACCGGCTTTGTAGCGTGCCTTGTCGAGCGCGAACGTGATGTCGAGCTTGGGGTGCCCCTTCACGCTGCCTTGCACGGCGTCGTGCTTCAGCCGCTTGTCTTTGACGTAGCGCTGGATGAACAGCGAGTAAGCCTCGAAGTCCTTCTTGTCGATCTCGACGCCGGTGGCGTGAAAACCGTAAGTGAGCGCCTGATTGAGCGTCGTGCCGCGGCCGCACAATGGATCGAGCAGCGAGAGCGGTCGACGCTCTTCGGCGCCAAAAGCACTCGCGGCGAGGGTGACGTTGAGCAGCAGCTTGGTAAAGGTTTCGTTGGTCTTGCCCGTGTACTTTTGAATCGTCACCAGGTCCGACTCGAGCCCGTCCCAGCGCGCCAGGGCCAGAGGGGCGAGCCAATCCCCTTCGCGTCGAAAGAGAGCGAACGTGGCCGCCAGATTGGACAACCACGAGAGCGCGAGCGGCGACAGCTCGGCTGCTTCGAACGTGAGGTAGGGCACAGCGCCGAGCGTTTCTTCGCGGATATCCGCCACGGCGCCGCCCAGGGCGCGCTCGCTCACGGCGCCGAGCTCGGCCCGTGCCAGCGCGCTACTTTGCTGTGCGTAGACGCGATTGGTGGAGGGCGAGACGAGCAGCGCGTAACGCACGTTACTGGTTGACGATCTTCACGCCGCGGCCGCGCAGCTTGGCAAAGTTCATCGGATCTTCGTCGGCGGGCGTGTCGCGACCGTCGACACTTTTGAGCTTCTTCAGGCCGTCGAGCGGGGACAGGTCCTTGACCTTGGTGCCCTTCAAGCTGAGCGTTTCTAACAGGGTGAGCTTGGCGAGCGGCTTGATATCTTCGACTTGCGTGCCGTCGAGCTGAAGCTCGGTGAGCGCCGTGAGCTCAGCGAGCGGCGCGATGTCTTTGACCTGCGTGCGCCCCAAATCCAGGCGATCCAGCTTCTTCAGCTTGCTGAGCGGCGAGAGATCGCTCACTTGGTTGATGGAAGCGCGCAGGGACTCGAGCTGCGTGGCTCCCGCGATCGGCGACAAGTCGTCGAAGGTGCCTTCACCCAAGAAGAGCTCCTTGAGGCCGGTCATGTTCGAAAAAATGCACGGATCCAGCTGGTCGATGCCTTTGACCTGCGAGGCGTTGAACGACTTGAGCTTCTTCAAGTCGGCCACGGTGATGTCGCCGGTGGGCTTGGGCAGCTTGCGCCGGACCTCTTCTTCGAGTGCCTTCTGCTCGAACACGACCGCGGGACCCTTGGGGCAATCTGCGAGCGTTTTCTTCGGCTTCTTGGCGACGGGCGGGGGCGTCGTAGACGCCGGCGGCGGCTCAGGTGCCTTGGGCGGCGGCGTCTTGGCGGCCGCCGCCGACTCTTCTGCCTTGGGCTCCGACTTTGGCGGATCCTCGCAGGCGGCGACGGAGAACGAGACGAGGCTCAGAACGACCCAGCGGCTGAGGGCGATGCTCATGCGCCGGGAACGCTATCAGCCTTCGCGCGGGACGTCGCCAGCCTTCATCACCCAATCGAGATCGCCTTCGCCCAGGGCCTTGCCCATCGAGTGGAAGCCGTTGTCCACGTACATGGTGGTGCCGGTGATGGCGCGCGCGAGCGGGCTGCACAAGAACACCGTGGAGTTGGCCACGTCTTCGGGCGTGAGGCGGGCGGGTTGGGGCGAGTTCTGCTCGTAGAAATTGACGATGGTAGCGATCGCACCGGTGACGTTGGCCGCGCGCGAGGCGTACGGACCCGCCGAGATGGTGTTGATGCGCACGCCGTAGCGACGGCCAGCCTCGAACGCGAGGTAGCGGGTGTCGGCCTCGAGCGCGGCCTTGGCGGACGACATGCCGCCACCGTAGCGCGGGATGACGCGCTCGCTGGCCATGTACGTGAGCGACATGAAGGCGCCGCCGGGCTTCATGTGTGGTGCGAAGCGGCGCACCATCGACACCATCGAGTAAGCGCTGGCGCTGAGCGCGGCCAGATAACCCTCGCGGGTGGTATCAAGCAACGGCTTGGCGACCTCGGGGCCGTTGGCCAGCGAGTGCACGACGACGTCTACCGGGTTCGCACCGAAGTCGGCGAGCATGCGATCCAACAGACCCTGGATGGAGAAGTCACCGCGCTCGGCGTAGCGCTTGTTCTCGCGGATGGACTGCGGCACCTGCTCCAGCGTGTCGTACACGGCGTCGAGCGGGTAGACGCGCTCGAACTCGAGCATGCTGCCGTCGCTCATCTTGCGCGACTCGTCGAGCTTTCCGCGGCGCAGCAGCGTCTCGAAAATGCCGAGGGCCGGCGGCCAGCCCGCGATGCACACCTTGGCCCCCGCCTCGGCGAACTGCTTCGCGATCGCGAACCCGAACCCGACGTCGTCAGCGACGCCCGCTACCAAGACCCTCTTGCCGGTGAAATCGATCTTCACGGCACGGTTCAGTAGACCCGAACCAGGCGCCAATCAACCGCGCTGATTGACGCTCCGCGTCCGACACAGCTCACAGTTCGGAAATGGCGTTCAGCCCCAGTAAAATTCGGGGTTTGGGCCACCGGGTCGGATCTGTTTCAGACGTGGCAGTGCGCCAAGTCGGCCGCAATCACGCAGCCGATTGGCGCATCGAGACACCAATGGAGGTGGAGACGATGAGCCCGAGATGGCTCGATGTGCGGGTCGAGCTGGAAGCTCGGGCAAGTCGTCCAGGTCGATCATTACCGATACGATCTAACTGCCAGCGAGTCCGCCAAGGAGTGAGCAGAGGTAGCCGAGCCCCACGGCCACTATCTTCAACGCAAAGAGATTGCGCGGCCCGTGGTTGAGATCCGACGTTACAGTGTGAAAGTCGTCGTCCTCGAGCTCAGAGACCTTGTCGGCTTCTGTCTCCCAGGCCCGCGCGGCTATTGAGTACTGGGTGAGGTCGAAAGCGAGAGCGATAACAAACGCCCCGATTGCTGCCGCCGAAAAGGGCCCAATCTGGCCGCTTCCTTTGACGACCCAGACAACACCAATTCCTGCCAGCGCTAACTGCCGACTGACCTCACTGGCCTTCGTGGTCTGAGCAACGTAGTGCTCGCGGACCTTCCCAACCTTCAATGTATCGAGAACGTGATGAGAAAAGTGGGTCGGGGTGGAGGGATTTGAACCCCCAACAGCCGGCACCCAAAGCCGGCCCTCTACCAGGTTGAGGTACACCCCGAAGGTGAAGTTAGTTTGAAAGGCGGCGGACTATAGCAGGCGTGCGCCGCTCCTCAATCGGGAATTGGCTCGAGGGTGACGTCGAGCTTGATGGGCTCGCGGCCGGCGGTGACCAGGCGATCCCAGGGGAAGTAGCCGGCTTTGGTGACGCTCACGCGGTGCTCGCCTTCGCGAATGCGCACGCCGTGGGCGGCCACGTAGCCGAGCGGGCCGACGTACTGCTCGTCGATGACCACGCTCGCGTCTGCCGGCGTCTTCTGGGCGTAGCTCACGCTCATGGAGACGGCCGCATAGAGCGGTGGGCCGCAAGCGGCTGCGCCGAGCGCAAGCGCCCCCAACGCCACCAGTGCGCGTACTCCGGTCACGCTTCAACCTCGTAGGTTGAACCAACTCGGCGAGGCCGAGCGCCAGCTGTGGTTCGGGTCGCGTGGGTCGCCACGAGGCTGCCGTCTTCAGCGGAGCGAGAAAAGGGAACGATGGCCAAGGGTTTCTACCGGGATCGGCGTGGTGGATTCGAGACGACGCTTCTCACTCCCATTCAATCGTGCTCGGTGGCTTGCTGCTGATATCGTAAGCCACGCGGTTGATGCCCTTCACTTCATTGGTGATGCGGGCGCTCATCTTCGCGAGCAAGTCGTGGGGCAGGCGCGCCCAGTCGGCGGTCATGCCGTCGCTCGAGGAGACGGCGCGGATGACGCACGTTTCGTCGTAGGTGCGGTCGTCGCCCATCACGCCCACGCTGCGCACGGGGAGCAGCACCGCGAAGGCTTGCCACAGCGACTCGTAGAGACCGGCAGCGCGCACCTCTTCTTGCACGATGGCGTCGGCCTTGCGGAGCACGGCGAGGCGTGGCTCCGTCAAGTCGCCGAGACAACGCACGGCCAGGCCCGGACCGGGGAACGGCTGGCGGTACAGCACGTCGTGCGGCATGCCCAGCGCCTCGCCGACACGGCGCACTTCGTCTTTGAAGAGCTCGCGCAGCGGCTCGATCAGCTTGAGCTTCATGCGCTCCGGCAGGCCGCCCACATTGTGATGGCTCTTGATCACGGCGCTCGGACCCTTGACGCTCACGCTCTCGATCACGTCCGGGTAGAGCGTGCCCTGTACCAGAAATTGCGCGTTTTCGACGCGCGAGGCGTGCTCGTCGAAGACGTCGATGAAGACGCGGCCGATCGTCTTGCGCTTCTTCTCCGGATCCGTGACGCCGGCGAGCTCGCTCAAGAACTGCTTGCGCGCGTCGACCGGGATTAGGTTCAGGTGAAAGTGTTGCCGCATCATCGCGGTGACGCTCTCGAACTCGCCTTCACGGAGCAGGCTGTTGTCGACGAAGATGCACACGAGCCGATCGCCGAGCGCCTTGTGGCAGAGCACCGCCGCGACGGACGAATCGACACCCCCCGACAGACCGCAAATCACGCGCGCATTCTCGGGCACCGCCTCTTTGATCTTGGCGATGGCTTCGTCCACGAACGAGCCGGGCGTCCAGCTCGGCGACATGCCGGCCACGTCGAACAAGAACGCCTTGAGCAGCTCCATACCGCGCGGGGTGTGCGCCACCTCCGGGTGGAACTGGATGCCGTAGAATTTGCGGGTCGGATCGGCGATGGCCGCGAGCGGAGCGTTGCCACTCTTACCGATCACGCGGAAACCGGGCGGCAGCTGCGTCAGGCGATCGCCGTGGCTCATCCACACGTTGAGCTTTTCGCCGGCCTTGAAGCTGCCCAAAATGCCGACGGGCTCGCCAACCTCGAGCTCGGCCGGTCCGTACTCGCGCTCGTTCGATGGCTCGACCTTGCCGCCGAGGTGCTGAGCCATCAGCTGCTCGCCGTAACAGATGCCGAGCACTGGCAAGCCGAGCTGGAACAGTGCCGGGTCGCACTGGGGCGCTTCTGCTCCGTAAACGCTCTGCGGACCGCCGCTGAGGATGATGGCAGTCGGAGCGATGGCGCGAATCTTGTCGACCGGAATGGTGCCGGGATGGATCTCGCAGTAAACGCTCGATTCACGGATGCGGCGCGCGATGAGCTGCGTGTATTGCGAGCCGTAATCGAGAATCAGAACGCTTTGGCGGGCTTCCATCGCGCTTCGCTATCACGTTGGCTGGGGAGCGCAAAGGGCCCGGAATCCCTAGCGCCGCGCGGGCGTTGCGGGCGGGGCCGGCCGCGCCAAAATGGCTGTTTCGGGGCGCAGGCTCGCGGCCAGGCGGCGCAAGGCAGCGGCGTCGACGGCGGGTGCCGGCGCTGCTTCGAGTAGCTGCAGGAGTCGGTAGCGCGGATCGAGCGCCGCGAGGCGGCGAGCATGGCGCTGCTTGCCGAGCACCTGCTCGACGTCGGCGCTGACGAGCGCTCCTCCACTCGCGACACGCTCGAACAGCTTTTGGACGCGCGACACCGCTTCAGCGTCGCGGCCTTCGAAGGCGCTCACCTGCACCACGAAAGCGCGTGCCGAGCTCGTTCCGAGCGAGAACGCCCGCGCCGCTCCGACCAAGTCCGGCTCGGCCAGGGCACGGGCGAGCGCGCCGCCTGGCAGGTTCAAGATCTCGGCCAGCGCCGCCGCCTCGGGGCCCGATTTGGCGGGTACCCGAAAGGCGACGTAGCTGCCCTCGCGCGTGTCCACACCGGCGCCGAGCGCGACGTCTCCGCGAGCCGGGGCTGCTACTTCGCTGGCGCACGGCGAGTTGCGCGAGGCATCGGGCGTCTTGAGCCACCGGGAGAGGCTGCGCGTCAACGCGCCTGCGTCGGCGGCGTTACTGGGCGACAAGATCGCGAGCCGGTGCGGCAAACGTAGCAGCTCGCGCTGGCGCGTGAGCACGGCCTCGCGCGACGCCGTTTGCAGCGACGTGACGCTGCCGCGCGGCGCGAGCGCGCCGAAATGTCCGGGCGCGAGCGTGTCCAGCAAGCCGTCCAGCAGTGGGTGTGGCTCGCTGCCGGCGGCCTTGATCAGCTCGCCGCGGGCGCTCGCCACGTCGATGGCGGTCGGTGGTGCCAGGAGCGCGCGGCCCAATGCGTCCCCGAGGCGCGCGGCTGCGTCGGCCTCGGTTTCGCCCGGCAAGCGCTCGGCGAAGCCGAGCAGGCCCGCGCCCTCTGCGCCGAGCCACGGCTCGAGCCGCACGTGGCGCGTCGAGCCGCCACTGGCCGCGGCGGCGAGTAGCACCGCGGCGTGCCCGGCGTTGTCGGCACGCTCCAGGTTGGTGGCGCACGGCGTGGCCACGAGCGCCCAGACGCCAGGCTGGCCCGACTCGACCTTGACCAACGGCTCCAGCTGCGGCGCCTCCGCCTGCGCTTGCTCGACGGCCGCGTCGATGCTGGGTGACAGCGGGGCTTCTGCCGGCGCCGTGAGCGCCACGACGCGCACGCCGGGCACGTTGCTGCCTGGCTCGATCAGCGCGCGGTACGCCGCCGCGCGAGCCGCGGCGCGCGGATCCGCTGCCGAAACAGCGCTGCTTTCCAGCCGATTTTCGGCTTTGACTCGGCCCAGCGCCAGGTTCGCTTCGTCCTCGATGACTTGGATCGCGAAGCCGAGCCGCCGCGCTTCGGGCACGGGGGAGGCATCGACGTCGCTGTCGATACGCAAGCAGGCGCCGTGCGGGTGAGCGGTGGCGGCGACGCGCCGTAGGCGTAGCCCCGCGCCGAGCGCCGCCAGGCGCACCGAAAGCGCGCTGTCCGGCTCCGCGAGCTGGGCGGCCGCGCCGAGCGCGCGGTTCGGATCTGCGAGCGTGAGCGCGACGGAGAGCCCGGCGCGCTCGCCCCGCAGCACTTGCGTCTGGGGCCGTTCCGGCAGGCTCGAGCGCACGCCGCCGAGCTCGGGCCAATCAGGACCGGCTGAGAGCGCCTGCGCCACGGCGCTGGCGGCTGCGCCATCGCCAACGACGGCCCAAGCCGAACGGTCGCGCGCGAAGGCGGCCACGCGCTCGCGGTCGAGCTCGCCGGCGTCGCTTTGGCGCCCGCGCGCTTCGAGCTCGCCCGCGCAGGCAGCCACGGCGCTGGGAGGCGTGGGCGTTGCCGTCGCGGTGGTGGGCGGCACCTCACCGGGGCTCACTGGCGTGGCCAGCGCCTTGAGCAGCGCTTGCGTCGCGCCGCGGGCGGCATCGTGGCCGTCGGCGAGCAACATGAGCTCGAAGCCGAGGCCGTGCACGACCAGCTGCGTCTGAAAGCCGGCGCGCTTCATGCGCTCGTTCAACAGCTCGCCCAAAGCGGAGTGCAGGTCGGCGTTGCCCGACGAAAGCGAAGCAAAGGCGATGGCGGCTTCGGGATCGCCGTCGCGCTCGATCACCGAAAGTGGCGGGCGATCCGAGAGCGAGCGCTGCTCGATGCGGCTGCTCGGTCCACCGCTCTGCGCGGCGCGTTCGCTCGCGGAAGGCGCGCTGCCGCCGCAGCAGACGCTCAGCGAAGCGAGTAGCGCGAGCACGGGCGCGAGCCGCAGCACGGGCCCGCTTTTACGACATTCAGGCCGGCGTGCCTACGATCTCGCTCAGCTTGCGCTGGATCTTGTGCTTCTTGGAGTACACCGTCTTCACGCTGATGCCCAGGCGCTCGGCCACGTGTTCGGGGCTCAGGCCGTCTTGGTAGTACAGCGTCACGAACTGGCGATCCTTCTCGCTGAAGTCGGCCAGCAGCTCGCGCACCAACTGGGCACGCTCGCTCAGCACTGCGGTCTCGCACGGGTCGTGGCTCTCGCTGGTCAGCGACTCGGCCTCGGTCAAGCACACGGAGCTCGGCTCACGGCGCACGCTGCGCAGGTAGTCGTAAGCGCAGTGCGTCGCCAGCATGCCGAGCCACGTGCCCAGCTTGTTGCCGCGGCTCGGCTCGAAGCTACGCAGCTTGTGCTTGTCGTTGGCGAGCAGCTTCAGCGAAAACGTGGCGTAGATTTCTTCAACTGCGTCCACGCTCACGCGCTTGGAGAAGCGCGCGACCACGCGTTGGATGCAGCTCGTCACCAGACGCGCGTAGCGTTGGTTCAACTCGCGCCAGGCGTTGGCGTCGCTCTTGAGCAAGCGCTCCAGCAGCTCCGTCTCCGACCAAGTGCTCGGCGTGCGAACCGGCGCCTCAACCAGCGCGGGGCGTTGGCTGTGGAACTGAACGAAGGGGGCGGGCTTGACGGCAACGGGGGACCACATCGGAGGGCTCCTTTCGCGGGCTTGGCCGCGGACGGAGACCTGTCTTGCAGACGCTGTGCCGCTATTATTGGCTAATAGTTACAATGGTTTACGCGTGTCGAGCGGGGTGTAACAGGTGACGGTGACGCGTCACGATACGCCCTGCTCGTTACTCAATCTTACGGCCGGGGCCGCGCACTTCTCCCTAGCCCCGGCAAGCCATGTCAGTCTCAACGTGTGCCCCCGCGCTTGAAGGCCTGGCTGTTGCTCACCTGGGCTCTATTGAAGTCGCTGCTCGCGCGGCTGTTTGGCAAGAAGGGTGGCATCGCCGCCTTCCGGGCGGCCTACGACGCCGACGGCCTGCCGCCCGTCACCGCTGAGGAGCGCGCCGAGCTCCCATCGTTCAGCCGCTGCATCGCCTGCGGCATCTGCGATCGCGGCGAGAGCGAACGCATCGCCGCTTCCGGTGGCGCCTACCGCGGCGTCATGCCGCTGATGCTCTCCGCTTCGCGCAGCATGCCCGACTTCCGCGCCGCCGCGTACAGCCTCAGCTTCATCAGCGACGAAGCCCTGGCCGAAAAAGAACGCGCCTGCCCCGCGAACGTCCCCATGCGCCGCATCGCCCGCTTCCTGCGCGCCAAAGCCAACGAAGTCGGCGGCCCCTGGCCGTTGCCTCCGCGCATCGACTCACTCCGCCCCCCTCAGGCGTCGTAAGCCGCCGTCACCATCTCCTGGGGGAAGGCCAGGCCTGCGCGCCCAGCTGGGCGCGGGTAACTCGGCCCTCCAGCCCTTTCGCTCAGCCGCCCGGAGGTCCCTCGCGGTCGCGAATCTCGACTTGGCTGCCCAATCCAAGAAGAGAATCGCGAAGGAGCATATCGCCAACGTAAAGCGGCCACCCACGGCGCTACTTTGATTGGGGACCCAATCCAAGAGCGGAGCCGCGCGGGCAATCCAGGCCAACGTAAGCGGCCTCCCCCGGCGCTACTTGGATTGGGGACCCAAGCGAAGATTGAGCTGTCAGGGGAGGCGTGTGACGGCGCCGCTGTGGGTGCTACTTCACGAGTGAGAGGCGAGGCGCGACCGAGAAGGCCGCGACGTGGCCGGATTCTTCGGCGATGTACGCGCCACAGCGCTCGTCGACGCGCAGCAAATCGGGGATGAGGTCGCTCGGGAGGGTGCCGAGGACTTCGCCGTCACGAGGGCGGATGACGTGGACTTGGTGCTGCGGCACGAAGAGGGCGCCGTTGCGGAGGACGGGCTCGAGGCGGCGGGGTTGGTCGGCTTCGACGTGGCGCGAGAAGACGTGGCTGTAGCGCGGGAGGCCGGTGGCGGCCTCGAGGCACATCAGAGCACCGGAGGCGGTGTTGGCGATGAGCGCGTCGTCGACCACGAGCCAGGCGGTGGTGGGCGAGGCGAGTCCGGGCGGTTGCTCCCAGAGCGGAGCGCCGGTGTCGCGCGCGAGGGCACTGGCTCCGACGCCGCGCTTGTCGCGGGTGGCGACGATGACGGTGTTACCGCTGACGAGCGGCGCCTGGCCGGTGCAGGGGCGCTCTTCGAGCTCGCGGGCCCAACGCAGCGCGCCGGTCCAGAGATCGACGTGGATGAGCTTGCACGGGCCGACCGGGCCGCCCGCGATGGCGAAGGCGGAGTCGTGGTCGATGCAGATGTCGCCGGAGAAAGGCAGGCGGTCGCGCACTCGCCACACGACCTCGCCAGTGAAGACGTCGAGCGCGACGAGCGCGGAGTCGCCGCCCGCGACGATCAATAGCTTGCCGGCGCGCCGCATACGGTAGCTGGCGGGCCGGCGGCCGCTGTAGCGCCAGCGCACCTCGCCGGAAACGAGGTCGACGGCCGTCACGGCGCGGTCGCCCTCGGCAACGATGAGCAGCTTGGGCAGGGCCGGGCCATTGACGAGCGCACCCGTGGCGCCGCCGGCAGCGCGCGGCGCGATGTGCGTGGTGAAGCGCACGCCGCCGGTCTCGAGATCGTGCAGCTCCACGCGGCCGTCGTAGCCGAGGCGCGCGAGGCCGAACGGCGTCACGACGCTGGCGGCGCGACTGGCGGCGACGCGCCAGAGCACGCGACCGCTGTCACGCAGCAGGCAGGCAGTTTCGCGCTGCGAGCCGACGATGATCTTGTCGCCGCACTGAAAGGTGGCGCGCAAGTCGATGTTCGGCACGGTGGCGACCCATTTGGGCACGAAGCGCATCTTGCCGCCGTGCTCCCACGTGCCGCGGCCCGTGATCGGACGCGGCAAGCCGAAGCTCTTGTAGCTTTCGGGCTCGGGGTTTTGCACGGAGTCGTTGGCGTTGGTTTCGCTGACGACGTCGATCAGGCCGCGAGCGATACGGACGAGCGCGCGCAGGCGCAGGTTTTTGTTCTGCGAGGCATCGGCGCGCTCCAGGGCTTCGGCGAGGCTTTGGGCAAAGCGGGCACAAGAGAGGACGAAGCCGCGCGCCGGTACGTCGGCCAGCGTCGTGCCTTCGTTGTCCGGCGAGCTGCCGGCACCGCTCAGCGTGACACGCAGCGGACCCGAGCCCGGCCCACGACGCACCGACAGCTGCGCGCCGTCGAGCTCCGCGCGGCGGAATACGGCGCGCTCGCTGCGCCAGGCGTCGAGCACGTCCTCGGCGATCGTGAGCAGCCGCTCGGCCATCAAGAACAGTTGCACGCTCGAGAGCTCCAGCGTGCGGTTCTTGACGGTGAGCGACAGCCGGCCGGTGGCGAGCAGCGAGTGCAGATCTGCGCGCTCGAGGTTCGGCGCTTCGGCCGTCGCGGTGCGGCGTTGCTTGAGCTCGACCACGGCACCGAATGAAACGTTCGCGGCTGCCTTGGGAGCGACGCTCACCTTTTTGCGCTCCAGCGGCGCGTGCGCGTAAGTTGGGTAGGGCAAGCCCAGGGCGCGCCGGGCTGGGCCGACGGCGGCCGAGCTGCCGTCGGTCTCCGCTTGCTCGAGCGCGCGGGCAACCGCCGCGGTGAGCGTCGAGAGCGGCACGCGGCGGTCGAACACGGCAACGCGCGGGCTCGGGCCGACCCGGTACACGCTGAGCAGCGCGTCCACTCCGTCCGCCTCGAGGCCGATCTCCCAGGCTTCTTCTTCCGAGTACAGCGGGAAGCACGCGCGGGCGCGCTTGCCGCGGTTGAGCTGCGACAGGGCGTGACCCAGCTCGACGAGCAGCGCGGCTTGCGGTGCTTCAGTAAGTCGCGCCGTCAGGTTGATGCCGTCGACGAACAGGTCGAACAGGCCGTGAAGCGGCGAAAGGGCTTCGGGGAGCGGGGCAGCGGCGGTGGGCCGAACGATGACGTCGATCGCAGTCATTACGTGAATCGAATCGTAGAAACCGGCGCGCAAGAACGACACTTTTCAGTGCCTTTCGCAGAGTTGTGGACAGTGGATGACAAAGGAGGTTAGGGGGGCCGGTGTCGCTCGAAACCCCGACGCCGCCCGCTCCCAACGCCGCGCGCGGGCTGTTCGGCGGCCTACTCGCGACGCTGCTGCTCGCGGGCGAGATGGCGTGGCTTTGGGGCTACACGGTCGATGACGCGCTGATCAGTTGCCGGGTCGCCTGGCACCTCGCCCGCGGGCTCGGGTACCGCTTCAACGCGACCGGTCCGGTCGTGGACGCGGTCACGCCGCTGGGCTGGGCGCACCTGCTAGCGCTCGTCGGCGGGACCGCGGGGCCGCTCGTGACCTTGCTGGCGGCCAAGTGGCTGGGAGCGTTGGCGGTCGCGGGCGCCGGGGTCGCGGCCGGTCGCCGCGCGTTCACGCGCGCATCCGCGGCTTACGCCGGGGGCTTGGTGCTCTGTTTGGCGCTGTGCGCACCGCTGGCGGCCTGGGCAGTCTCCGGCATGGAGACCGGCGCCGTGACGGCGCTGGCCGTCGCTGCGCTCGGCAACGGGCGCTGGGCAGATCTGGCGGCGGCGCTCGCGGCGGCACTGCGACCCGAGCTCGCGCCCTGGGCCGTGACGGTTCGCGTCGGTCTGAGGGTCGCGCAGGGCGTCCGCTTCTCGCGCGCGTTGGCTGGGGCTGGCGTGGTGCTGGCAGGGCCGCTCTTGGCGGCGGCCCTGCGCGCGCTGTGGTTCGGGCGCCCCGCGCCGCTGGCCGTCTTCGCCAAGCCTTCGGATTTCGAGCACGGCGTGAGCTACGCGCTGCATGCCTTCGTGCAAACCGGGCTACCACTGCTCGGCGTCGCGCCGCTTGCGCTACGTCGCGGAGCACCGCTGGCGCGAGCGCTGGTCGGCGCCGGGCTCGTGCACTTTGCGGCACTGGCGCTCGCGGGCGGCGACTGGATGAGTCTGTATCGGCTGGCAGTTCCGGTGTTGCCGAGCTTCGTGCTCGTCGGCGCCGAGCTGTGGCGAGTCGCTCCGGCGTGGGCGAGCTGGCTACGGCTCGCTTGCGCCACCGCGATGAGCCTCTACGTCGCGCGAGCGCTCGGACCTACGGCGCGCCAGGTCGGCCCCGCGCGCGAGCGTCTCATTGCGGAGGCGGCAGCGCCGCTCGCCGGTGCCAAGACGGTGGCGACGCTCGACGTCGGCTGGGTCGGCGCCGTCGCCGACTTCACGGTGGTCGACCTGGCCGGCGTCACCGACGAGGGCGTGGCCATGCTGCCCGGCGGGCACACGTCGAAGCGCGTCAGCGATGCGCTCTTGCGCGCGCGCAATGTGGACGCCCTGGTCCTGCTCAGCGATCGCGACACAGCTACGCCGGACGACTACGTGCGCGAAGTCGAACGGCGCGTCGCTCTGGCCGACAGCGTGCGCGAGTTCCGGGTCGTTGCGCGCCTGCCGCTCGGCGGCACCGCCCAGAGCTACGTCGTTTTGCGCAAGCCGTAGCGTCGTCGCGTCAGGCGCTGGCGCTGCTCTCGCTCGGCTCGCGCCCGAGCGCCACCAGTGCCTCGCGCAGGGCGCGTGAATCGGCGTAACGTTGCTGCGGCAGCGGCGCCATCGCGCGCTGAATCAACGCGCGCCACGCCTCCGGCATGTCGACCGACGCGCGGTGCACGCCACTGTCGGCGCCGCGCTCGCCGCTCCACAACGACGACGGGCTGAGCGGGGGAGGCTCGCCGGTCAAGCATTCGTAGAGCACGCTGCCCAGCGCGAAGATGTCGCTGCGGTGATCGATCTCGAGGCCTTGCTCTTGCTCGGGCGACATGTAGCCGCGCGTGCCGAGCGGCGAGTTGGCGTTGGTCAGGCGCGTTTCCGCCCATTCCACGCGCGCCACGCCGAAGTCCAGCAGCTTGACGTGATCTTGCGGCTGGCCCTGCTCGCCCTGCAGCTGCTCGAGGAAGATGTTGCTCGGCTTGATGTCGCGGTGAACGATGCCCGCGGCGTGCACTGCGCCCAGCGCGTCGCACATTTGCAGGGCGAGCGGCAGCAGCGTGCTCGGCGGCAGCGGGCCCACGCGGTGCAGGCGGTTGGCCAGCGACTCGCCGTGCAGGCGCTCCATCACCAGGTAGCAGGTGCCGTCGGGTAGGTAGCCGTCTTCGAAAACTTCCACCACGTTGGGGTGCCAGGCGAGACCCAACGCGGCCGCTTCGCGGCGCAGTCGATCGGCCGCGACCGTGTCGTGCGCCACGGCGGCACGCAGCAACTTGACCGCCACCAGGCTGCCGTCCGAGAGCCGCTCGGCTTCCCAAATCGTGCCGTTCGCTCCGACGCCCAGCTTTTCGGTGAGGCGATATTGCCCCGCCACCACCAGGCCTTGTTGAAAGCCCGCGGTGCCGCGATCGCGCGTTTCGCGCAAAGTTTGCGACCGCTCCAGCGCGTGGATCCGCACCAGATGCGCGCGCGCCTGAATGCGCCGGCGCCACTCGTGCGTGCCCAGCAAGCCGAGACCCAGGCCGATGGCCAGTCCCGCGCCGGCGCCGAACGATACCTCGAGCATTTGCGAAGTCGTGGCCGCCGTGACGCCGCTCAGGCCACCGAGAGCGAGGCCCATACCGACCGGCCACAATCCCGGAGTGCGCCAGGTGACCAGGAACTCTTCCGTGTCCGATTGCGGTCCCTCGGTGCTGGCGGTGGCTTTGACCTGACCGACGGGCAAACCAAACAACAGCGGCACGCTCGCGAGCTCGGCCTGGCGCGCGAGCGAGCACAGGCCGTCGCTCTCTTCGGCTGAATCGCGCCGAACGCGAATGCTGCCGCGCCACCAGTTCGGCCCCGAATCGAGGGTTCGCCAACGCTCCGTCCGGCCCTGTTCGCCGCCCAGCAGCTCGAGCTGCCGGAAGGCCGCGGGCGGGTCCGCTGTGCCTCGCAGTACGTGGGCCCACGCGCCCAAATTCTCCGAGCCCACGATGTGCGGCGCCGTTTGCAGCACCGCCTCTCGCCCGTAGCGCGACGCAAATGCGACGAGGGCGGAATGCCAGAGCTCCACCGGCACCAGGCGCGTTTCGTCCTCGAGGTAGTCGCGGTCGAGCTTGGTGCTGGCCAAGAAGGCATCGGCTTGCGCACGGCCGTGCTCCGCCTGGACGTAGCCGAGCAGGCTCTTGATCCGCGAGGCTGTGGTCTGGCCTCCACCAACGCGCCGATGCACGGCAAAAGCCTACTGGCTGTCCGGCTGCACGACAAGCAGGCGCCGGAACGTTCATTTTTCTGGGGCGTGGCGGGAAGGTTTCGGCCGGTCGCAGCGTACAGCAACACGAGAGCGGCCAACCACCTCGCCCGACTCCTGCGTACTCGATGACGACAGAGCAAGGGTCGGCCCAGCGCCACCAGCACGACGCCGACGCAGAAATCCTGGGCGATTGATGCGTGCACGGCAGCTTCGAAGTGTTATCCTCCGGGTATAGGGATGAAGCGACTGGCCAAGGCACTGAACCGCGTTAGCGCAGCAAAGCGCTGGGCGGTGTTGTCTGCCGTCGCGCTGTCACCGTTTCTGTTGAGCGGCACCGAGAGCGCGCATGCCGATCCGCTCGCGGTCGTCGAGGGCCAATCGCTCGACGTGCGAGCCGATCATCTCGACGTCGACATCGCCAAGGGCACTGCGGTGCTGCAGGGCAACGTGCATGCCGTGCTCGGTGAGCTCGAGGTCGAATGCGGCAAGATCGACGTGCGCTACGATGAAGCGCCCGTCGTGCGTTACGCACGCGGCTCGAACGACGTCACGGTGCGCCTCAAAGGCATCGAAGCAAAGGCGGCGGCGCTCGAGGTAGACGTCGCGCGACGCAGCGTGCGCCTGCAGGGCGGGGTCAAGGTTAGCCGTGGCCGCGGTTGGGTCACCGCCGAGGCCGCACAGATCGACATCGCGACCCGCCACGTCACGCTCGACGACGTCAAAGGTTCCATCCCGGTACAAGCGCCGGCTCGCTGAGCCTCTGCGCCTCGCTGCCTTGGGGCAAGGTGGGGCGGGTTTCACCAGAGTCAGCCGAAACAAACGGGGCCGCGGCGTCTTTTTTGTGAGGCGCGTTTCTTGCTATGTGGTTTAGACTCCGGATGTTGGCTGGGAGCCAACTCGGGTCTCATGGAAATCAAGCAGCAGCTACGCCTGTCCCAACAGCTGGTCATGACTCCCCAGCTGCAGCAGGCCATCCGCCTGTTGCAGCTTTCGCGCCTGGAGCTGATTGAAGAGGTCGGGCGTGAGATGGACAACAATCCCGTCCTCTCTGACGAGGACGCGGGGGAGTCGCGCAGCCGGGGAGACGAGCCGCGAGGCCGGGCCGATGGTCAGCAGAGCGACAGCCAACTGGCGAAGCTCGAGTCGCCGGACGCCTTTTCCCGCACCAGCGAAGCCAACGCGAACGAGAAGGCCACCCGCGAGGTCGACTGGGAGAAGTTCCTAGAAAACCGCACGCTGCAGACGCCCCCAGGTGGCCGCGGCGGCTTCGATGAGCTGCCGCCCATCGAGCAAAACCTGACCAAGCCGCGCAACCTGCACGACCACCTGCTGTGGCAGCTGCAGATGAGCGACTTCAGCGACGTGGAGCGCCGCTTCGCGGAGCTGGTCATCGGGAACCTGGACGACAAGGGCTACCTGGATCTGGCCGGCGTCGAGCGGCCGGACGGCACCCGCACGCCCGACCTCACGATAGAAGAGCTGGCCGAAGAGTCCGGTCTCCACCCCGAAGACGCGCCACTCGTGCTGGAGATGATCCAGAACTTCGATCCCATCGGCGTGGCTGCGCGCGACCTGCGCGAGTGCTTGCTGATTCAGGCCAAGGCTGCGGGGTACGAAGAGGGCGAGCCGGTGGTCGCCATCATCCAGAACCACCTGCACCACCTCGAGCGACACAACTATCAGGCCATCGCGCGCGAGGTGAAGCTGACGCTGGAGGACGTGTACGAGGCCGCCAAAGAGATTCAAGACTTCGAGAGCCGCCCGGCTCGAAACTTCTCCGACCAGGACGACCGGACGATCGGCATCACCCCCGACGTTTACGTGCTGAAAGACGGCGCGGAGTGGGTGGTGCTCGACAACGATCGCGGCGTCCAGCGCCTGTTCATCAACGAAGCCCTGACCAAGCGCCTGATGAAGGATCCTTCTGCCAAGGAGTTCATCGGCGAAAAGCTGCGCAACGCGCAGTGGCTGATTCGCGCCATCGAGCAACGCAGGAAGACGATCATCCGCGTTTCCGAGTGCATCGTCGAAAAACAGCGCGACTTCTTCGAAAAGGGCGTGTCGTACCTCAAGCCGATGATCTTGCGGGACGTGGCCGAGGCCGTGGGCATGCACGAATCGACGATTTCGCGCGTGACCACGAACAAGTACATGCACACGCCGCAAGGCCTGTTCGAGCTCAAGTACTTCTTCAATTCGAGCATCCGCCGCGTCGCCAACGAGGACATCGCGAGCGAGAGCGTGAAGCAGGCGATCAAGAAGCTCATCGACGAAGAAGACAAGAGCAACCCCGTCAGCGACCAGGCCATCGTCGAGATGCTGGAGAAGACGGAGGGCATCAAGATCGCGCGCCGTACAGTGGCAAAGTACCGCGAGATGCTCGGAATCTTGGCTTCTTCGAAGCGCAAACGTTTGTTTTAGGGTGGCCGTAGGTTCTGTTGGGCTGCCCAGCTGGGCAGCCTCCAAACTCGGCCTACCAACCAGACCCTGCCTCAAACGGCCGTCGAGCCGCTCCGTACGCTCTCTTCGAACGTAACGTCCGCGAGCGCGCTTGTGAGCGAGCTGGAACGCCCTCGACCAACCTTGGCACCAGCAGATCACGATCCGCGATTGAGAGGAGGCCTCACGAGACCCGGCGAGGCCGGGCGCAAAAACCGTGGTCGGGTGCACACGAGACGCAGGATGCCGGGGCCACCGAGGTGAGACCAAAGACCGGGCTCACCAAACACGACAACCTGACCGCCGCACCGCCTCTGGCGGGCGGCAGGCACTTGGGCTCTAATGGCGAGTGAAGCCACAAGGAGCCCCACAGAACATGAACGTCAGCATCACTTTTCGCCACATGGACGCGAGTGAAGCCATCAAGAAGCACACCGCCGCCAAGCTCGGCAAACTGCAGAAGTTTCTGCGGCAACCCATGACTGCGAAAGTGACCATCTCCGTCGACAAGCTGAAGCACGTTGCCGAGGCCCGCATCTCGAGTGGCGGGGCCCACCTCGAAGCCAAAGAGAGCAGCGAGGACATGTACACCTCCATCGATCGCATGATCGAGAAGCTCGACCATCAGATCCGCGCGACCAAGGGCGCCGCCGAGTCGCGTCGGCGCGTCGCCAAGACCTCGGCGCGTTCGGGTGACCTGCCGCCGGTCAGCGCTCCGACTGGCAAGAAGACGACCAAGAAGGCGACCCCCGCCAAGAAGGTCGCGAAAAAAACCAAGCGATGATCGCTCCCGCGAGAGCCATAGCAAGCCCGCACGTCATGCGCCTGTCCGACATCATCACGAAAGATCGCATCCTGGTGGATCGCAACGGCGAGCTACCGAGCAAGTCGCAGGCGCTGCACGCGCTGGCTGGCCTGCTCGGCGGCGCCGTGTCGGCCCCGCAAGAAGAAGTGCTCGCGCTGCTCTTGGAGCGCGAGCAGCTTCAAAGCACCGGCATCGGCGACGGCGTGGCCATTCCACACAGCGCGCTGGAGCACGCCGAGGGGCAGGCGGCGGCGGTGCTGCTGTTCCCGAACGGTATCGACTTCGACGCGATAGACGGACAACCCGTGCACATCGTGTTCGGCGTGGTTGGACCCAAGCGCGCCACGGGGGAGCACCTGCGAACCTTGGCGCGAATCTCCCGGCTGCTGCGCGACGAAGGCACGCGCAAACAGCTGGCCAACGCCGAGAGCTCGGAAGCCGCCTTCAGCCTGATCGAGTCGCACGACGCGGCCGCGAAATGAGGTAGGCGAGGGTGACTTACGAGCCCCCGTCGCAAACGCTCCGCTCCCTGTCGGTGCGAGAGCTGCTCGACGATCCCCACTTGGGGCTCAACGTGCGTCTGGTCGCCGGGGCGGCTGGGCTGGGCCGCGAGATAGCGCATTCGCGGATCCAAAAGTCCGGCCTGGTGCTGGTGGGGCATCTGCACGGCGTGGTGCCGTCGCGCATTCAGGTGCTCGGCGAGACCGAGCTCAGCTACGCCGAGAGCCTGAGCGAGGCGCAGCAAGATCGCGCAGCAGAAGCATTTTTCTCGCTGCCTTTGTCGTGCGTGGTGGTGACGCGCGGGGTGGATCCGCCGCGCCCTTTCTGCCTGGAGGCCGAACGCACGGGCACGCCGCTCGTGGTTTGCACGGAGCGCTCGTCGCAGGTAATCGCCTCGCTGCACACCCTGCTGGACGAACGGCTGGCTCCGCGTACGCGCGTTCACGGCGTGCTGGTGGACGTGTTCGAGGTCGGCGTCATGCTCTTGGGCAAGAGCGGGATCGGCAAGAGCGAGTGCGCGCTCGAGCTCGTGATGCGCGGCCATCGCCTGGTGGCAGACGACGTGATCGAGTGCGATTACCGACCGCCGGGCATGGTGTTCGGGCAGCCCGCGGCGCTGTTGCGGCATCACATCGAGGTACGCGGGCTGGGCATCCTCAACATCAAAGACTTGTTCGGCGTGACCGCCATCCGCGAGCGCAAGCGCGTCGATCTCGTGGTGGAGCTGCAGCTGTGGCAACCCGACGCGCCGTACGATCGCATCGGGCTCGAAGATCGCTACCGAGACGTGCTGGGCGTCTCGGTGCGAGAGGTGGTGCTGCCGGTGCGGCCGGGCCGCAACATGAGCAGCATCATCGAAATTGCGGCCAGAAATGAGCTGCTGCGCCAGGCGGGGCATCACCCGGCACGTGAGTTCGTGAAGAACCTGGAACAAGGTCTGATGCGCTCGGAGCCGGGCGAGACGCGCAGCTTTCGCCCGCCAAGTAGTCAGTTTCGCGCGTATTCACCGAACGAGAGCTCGGCGCCACCCCCCGTGTCCCTGCCAGCTCCTCCCGAGCGCAAACCATGATGGATTCGCCGGTCGCCAAGAAGCCGCTCACTCAGGTGGTGGTCGTGACCGGCCTGAGCGGGGCCGGGAAATCGACGGCCGTCGCTGCGCTCGAAGACCTGGGCTACTTCTGCGTCGACAGCGTGCCGACGCCGGTCGTACCAAGCACGCTCGAAGCGTTCGCGGCGGCGGGTATCCGGCGCATCGCGTTCGGCATCGACGTGCGGGTGCGGCGCTTTCTGGACGACGTGAAGAGCGTCTTCTCACAGCTGAACGTGCCCGGCGAGCGCGAGCTCACGATCCTTTTTCTAGACGCGTCGGACGAGGCGCTCCTGCGACGCTTTTCCAGCACGCGCCGGCCGCATCCGCTCACGACCAGCTCCGAAGCAGGCAGCGAGCAGGGCGCCTTGGCGGTGCTCGACGGCATTCGCATCGAGCGGGAGCTGCTCACGGCGCTGAGGGCGCGTGCCTCGCTCGTGCTCGATACGACGCGCATGAGCGTGCACGATCTCCGCCGCGAGGTCATTGCCCACTTTGGGTCGACGGCCGGTGGCGCGCCGCGGCTCAAGGTGAGATTGCTGTCGTTCGGCTTCAAGTTCGGGCCACCGGTCGACGCCGACATGGTGCTCGACGTGCGCTTCCTGGACAATCCGTACTTCGTACCGGAGCTGTCCAAGCTCCCTGGCACGAACCCCGCCGTGCGCGACTACGTGCTCGGCAGCGACGGCACCGCGGACTTCCTCGACCATGCCACGAAGCTGCTGGAATTTTGCCTGCCGCGCTTCGAGCGTGAAGGCAAAAGTTACCTCACCATCGGCATCGGCTGCACCGGCGGGCGGCACCGCTCCGTCGTCGTGGCAGAACAGCTGGCAGAGCGCTTGCGGAGCGGCACCGGGCTGCCCATGGACGTGCTGCACCGCGACGTGGACCGCGTGAACATCATCGGCAAAGGCGGCGATCCGGACGGAGGCCATTCGACATGACGACAGCGAGGGGCACATTCGAAGTTCGCAACAAGCTGGGCCTCCACGCGCGCGCGGCGACGAAGCTGGTGCAACTGGCCGCCAAGTTCCCGTGTGACATCACGGTCGGTCGCGCCGGCCAGACCGCCAACGCCAAGAGCGTGATGGGCGTGCTCTTGCTGTGCGGCTCCAAGGGCACCAAGCTCGACGTCGAGGCGAGCGGCCCTTCGGCGGCCGAGGCGGTCGAAAAGCTCGGCCAGCTCATCCACGATCGATTCGGCGAGGACGAATGAACGAGGTAGAGGGGCAGGCCGAAACACGCGCAGAGATCGCGCTGTCCGGGTTGCCGGGCTCGCCGGGCGTTGCCCTGGGTAAGGCCGTGGTCGTGGCGCTCGGGCGCACCGGCGTGGTGCACCGCCACGTCGTTGCCACCGATGTGGACGCGGAGATCGAGCGCTTCAAGGCCGGCGTCGGGCGCGCCGCATCCGAGCTGCGGGACCTGTCCGAGAAGGCTCGGCCGACCGCCACCAAGATCGAAATATCCGTGCTCGAAGCCTACACCCTGATGGTGGAGGACGAGCTGCTCTTGGCGGAGGTGGTCAAGCGCATCCGGGCAGATCTCGTGTGCGCCGAGTGGGCGCTCGACCTCGCGGTGACCGAGATGGCCGCTCAGCTGCGGCGCGCCGGCGACGCATACTTGGCCGAGCGCAGCCACGATTTCGAGTTCGTCGGCGCGCGCATCCGGCAGGCAATCAGCGGCAACAGCGCGGCGGTCGTCCCCGAAACGAGCGAGCCGCGCGTGTTGGTCGCGCACGATCTTTCCCCGGCCGAGACGGTGGGGCTGACGCGCGACAAGGTGCTGGCCATCATCACCGAGGTGGGCACCCGCACGAGCCACACTGCGATCGTGGCGCGTGCGCTGGAGATCCCGGCGGTGGTGGGCGTGGCCGGCGCGCTGACGCGCATCGGCAGCGGCGACAACATCATCGTCGACGGCTTGCGCGGGCAGCTGCTGCTGCACCCTCGTCCGGAAACGACGGCCGAATACCAGACGCGCGCCGCCCGCTTTCGCGATATCCAGCGGCTGCGCCGCGAAGCGCGCGATCGCCCGAGCAAGCTCGGCTCCGGCGAGCTGATCGAGCTACGCGCCAACATCGAGCTACCAGCCGAGGCGCTGGCGGCGCTCAGCCACGGAGCGCGCGGCATCGGCTTGTATCGCACGGAATTTCTCTACGTCGACCGCACGGAGCCGCCGTCGGAGGACGAGCAGTACGACACGTACCGGCGCGTCGCCGAGATCATGAACCCGCTCTCGGTCACTCTGCGCACGTTCGACATCGGCGGCGACAAATTCGTATCCGTGTTCCAGATGCCGTCGGAAATGAACCCGGCGCTGGGGCTGCGCGCCGTGCGGCTCGGCCTGGCGCGTCCCGAAATCTTCATGACGCAGCTGCGCGCGATGGTCCGCGCCACCGCGCACGGCAAGCTACGCATCATGCTGCCGATGATCGCCTCGCTGGGCGAGCTGTTCGCCGTGAAAGAGCTGTTCGATCAAGCCGTCAAGGACGTGGACCGCCGCGGTCTGCCCCGCGCCGAGCACATCTCGCTCGGCATCATGGTAGAGGTGCCTTCGGCCGCCGTAATGGCGCACGAGTTCGCCGAGCACGCGGAGTTCTTCAGCATCGGCACGAACGACCTGGTGCAGTACACGCTGGCGGTCGATCGCTCCACACCGGAGCTGGCCTACCTGGCATCCTATTTCGACCCTGCCATCTTACGGCTGATTCGCGGGGTGATCGAAGCGGGCAAAGCGCGCCAGCGCCCGGTGCTGTTGTGTGGGGCGATGGCCAGTGATCCCATGGCGGCGCTGCTGCTGGTGGGCATGGGCCTCCGCGAAATGAGTATGGAGGCGGCGGCCGTGCCAGAAGTGCGAGAGGTGCTGGCCAACGTGACACTCGATGAAGTCGAGCGCGCAGCCGCCGACGCCATGGCGGAGCTGACGGCGGCCGGCGTTCAGGCGGCGCTCACGCGCCATTTCGGGCGCCTGCTCTCCGAAGGCTGAGCTTTTTACGCAACCGCCCGCGCCGCTGCCCGATGAGTGGGCATGCGGGGGCGATTCGGTTGGCTGGGATTGAGTGGCGTCCTCTCGTGGGCTTGCACTGACGCGCCGGCTCGCGAACAGGCGCCTCGTGCCGTCACGCTACTCCACACCGCGGACATCCACTCCCGACTCTGGCCGTTTCGCTCCCGCATCTCTCGGTTCGAGGCATCGCTCGGCCTGGGCCCGGAGGGCGAGCTGGCGGAGCTGGGCGGCGTCGCGCGGCTCGCGACACGCTTGAACGAGGTCAGGCAGCGTGGCCCGGCGCTTTGGCTCGATAGCGGCGACGTGTTGGAGGGAGCCGCCGTGTTTCAGCGGTTTCGCGGCTCCGCAGAGCTCGAGCTGATGAGCTCGTTGGGGCTCGACGCGATGGCGCTGGGCAATCACGAGCTGTCGCTTTCGGGCGAAGAGCTCGCGGCGCACGTGGCCGAAGAGGCGCGCTTCCCGGTGCTCAGCGCCAACCTGCAGCCGGAGCCGGATTCGCCGCTGGTAGGCCAGCTCTTGCCGAGCGTCGTGCTCAATCTGCAAGGCTTGCGCGTGGGGGTGATCGGCGTGGCCAACACATCCAGCCCGCCTAGCGTTGCAGCACCGGGCAACGCCTGGGGGCTGGCAGCGTTGCCCTCCGCTGGGGCCTTGCAGCTCGCGCTCGACGAGCTCGCGGGACGGGCCGCGTTCGTCGTCGTCCTCAGCCACCTGGGTCTCGATCAGGATCGCGAGCTGGTGGCGGGCACCAGCGGCATCGATCTGCTGCTCGGCGGGCACCAGCACATCGTCAGCGCCGAGCCGGAGTGGCAAGACGATTGTCAAAGTGCCTCGCTCCGAGAGCAGCGCGGCTGCTCTGCGCGGCGCGTGCCGATCGTGCACAGCGGCGCGTACGCGCGCTGGTTGTCACGGCTCGAGCTCACGCTGTCGGACGACCAGGGGCCGCCCCAACACGTCGAGCTCGACGCGCTGAAGCTCAGCCAATTGCCACTGGGCGCGTCGGTAGCGCGCGATCCGGGCGTGGACCAATATCTCGAGCCGAAACGGCCGGAACCGGAGCCGCCCTGGGCTTTTCTGCCCGAGCCCGTGGCGCGCCGCGCAGCCCTGGGCGGTGACGCGCCGCTCGGCGATTTGGCCGCCGACGCCATGCTAGCGGCCACGGGCGCCGACGTGGCGCTGCTCAATACGTCCGGGTTGCGCGCCGACCTCGAAGCGGGCGAGCTGCTGCGCTCGGATCTGGAGCTCGCGTTTCCGTTCGACGAGCCGTGGCGGCTGGCGCTGGTAGATGGAGGCACCTTGAGGCGTGGCCTCGAGCGCGCGGCGCGGCGCAGCGCCGGGCAGGACTGCACGTCGGTGTTACAGGTCGCAGGTCTCGAGCTGAAGCTCGACTGCGCCGCGTGCCTGGCGGATTCGTCGGCTTGCGTGGAGGTGCGGCGCCGCAGCATCGGCGGGGTCACGCTGCTCGGCGACGCCGAAGCGTTGCGCGTCGCTTTGCCAAAGTATCTCACGTTGGGCGGCGCTGATTTTCGGGAGCTCGCGGGGCGCGGCGCCGAAATCGACGGCTCCGTCGTCGACGCGCTGGCTAAGTACCTCCAGCGGCTCCCACCGAGCCATGCCGTGGCAGGTTGCCGAGCGTCGCTGGAGCGGATCGACGACGAGCGCTGCCGCGAGGCTTTCGGGCCGTGGAGCTGCCCGCTCGACCCGCAGCGCACGCAGGCGATTTGCCTCGGTTTGCCCCAGCTGGAGGTCGCGCGGGATGAGCGCATCGTGGCGATTCCTTGACCCGAGCGCGCTCGCGTTCGCGCTCGCGCTCGCAGCCCGCGCGGCGCATGCCGAAGAGCCAACGTTCACGTCCGCCGAGCTGACGGCGCTCATCGAGAGCGGGCAGCTCGCGAATGCCGAGAGCGTCGCGCGTCGCAGCCCCGTGTGGGAGCGCACGGCCGTGCGCAGCAGCGGGCGGGAGAACCTGCTGCGCCTGCGAGCCTCGCGCGCGGATGTTGGCGTGTGGCAGGCGGTGGACACCCGCGCCGAGCTTCGCTTCGAGCTGGCGCCGGGCTGGGGCGAGGGGAGCGCAGCGCCGAGACTGCGCGATCTGTCGAGCTTCGTGGGCGTTGCGGTCGCGCTAGGTCGCGCCCGCTGCGAGCTGCGCGCGTTTCCTTTCGATACCGATTACCTGCGCGTCGGCTGGCTGCATACCCTGGATTGGGGCGGCACGGATCGCGCCGGCCGCGAGTCCGTCTTCTTGACGCAGAGCGGTCCGGCACCAGGGTTCGAGCTGACATGGCTCTTCCCCCGGCTACGCCTGTTTTCGGCGCTGAAATGGGCTGAGGCGCCGCGCGATCGAGGAGCTAGCGAGCGGCTCTGGGGCGCGCTGGGGGGTGGCAATTGGGACATCCTGCACGAGCTGCGCCTCGATGCGGGCTTCGGCTATTTCCAGCGGCCTCGCGCCAGCGCGCCGCGCGGGCTCGTCGAGGGCGCGCCGTTCGTCGAGGGCGCGTCGCTGCGCTTGGTATGGCACCGCGGCCCGAGCGAGCCGGAGCTCGCCGCGGAGCCGCTGCGAGCCGCGCCGCTCAGCGCGGAGCCGTTGAGCTTCAGCGCCGCCGCGGAGCCGGGCGCGGCCATCGCGCTCGAAGCCGTCGCGTTGGTGCTGCGGCAACGTCGCTTCGAAGATGCCACCGCGCAGCAGCTCACTTGGGCGCCGGCGGCGGCGCTCAGCGCATCGTTCCGGGGCCGCGCCATGGCCCTGCACGCGGCGGTCACGTGGCGTAGTCTGGGCTTCGTCGTGCGAGACGATACGCGCGTCGCCGCCGACCAAACCTTGCCGCTAGCGGCAGCCGAGCTGTCGGAGCTCGGTGCGTGGCTGGGTGGCAGCTGGACGACGCCACTCGGGCTCGTGCCCGCTCTGGAGCTCGCTCTCGAGCTTCCCGCGGCGCTGCGTACGACGAGTCAGCTCGACGGCTACGATCAGACCTTCGTTGCCGGGGGCAGCAGCGGCTTCGAGCCGCTGCCGGTGGGGGCGGGGCGCCTCCCGGTGCTCGCGGCGCGCCTGAGCTTGCGGCTGCCGCTCTCGCGCTCAGTGACCGTATCGGGCTGGCTCGACTACGTGCGCGACGCCAACGCGAGCCGACTCGAGGTGTCAACCTCGGGTGTGACTCGCGTATTCGCGCGTCCCGATGGCTTGCGGCTCGGCGCTGCCCTACAGGCCCGTTTCTGAGCGTCCAGCGTTCGCCCCGGCCGCGCGGACGGTGCCCAATTCCTGCCCTGAAACGCCGCTGACTTAAGACTGGCCTGGGCTTTCCGTATGATCCGTTTGGATTGAAGCGTCTCTCTGGCCTGGTTTGCTTGGGCGCGCTCATGGGTGTGCTGCCGCTGGCGTGCGTCTACGACGGCTCGCAGCGCTGCGGTCCGAATCAGCACGAGATCAGCGATGACCGCTGTATCTGCGATGACGGCTTCGCGGCTTCGGATAGCGGCTGCGTGCCTTGTGGCAAACACGAGCGCGTGGCGAACGGTGAGTGCGTTTGTGTCGACGGCTACGCGCGCCCGGCGGAGGGCGAAGCCTGCGAGCCGATTCCGGAGGAGCTCGGCGTCGCGTGCGACACCGAGAGCGCTCCGTGCACGTCTCCAGACTACCCGCTTTGCCACGTCACCGAAGGCACTTCCGGCTACTGCACGAAGGCGTGCAACGCCTCTGACGACTGCGATGGCGGCTACCGCTGTCACGTCGCCGGCAGCGACAGCTTCTGTCGCCGGCCGCCCCTCGGCTACGGCGCCAAGTGCGAGACTGACGATGACTGTGCCGACGGCGAAGCGACCTACTGCGAGATCTTGCAGCGAAACATCTGCCTGGTGCCGTGCTCGAAGGGGCACACCGACGGTTGCTTCGAGGGTGAGGTGTGCTGCGACTTCGTCGTCTTCCAGCCGATCTGCGTGCCGTCCGACGCTTGCACCGCCAATAGCGGCACCGAGGTGCAGTGAGCTTGCGGGCAGGTTTGCTGGCTCGATTCGCCCTTACCACGCTGGTGGTAGGCGTCTCGGCTCGCGCGCAAACGGCCACGCCGGACACCGCCGCGCCGACTCCCGCCGTCGGGCCGGACCTCGGCGCGCCGGGCCCCGCCGCCGCGCCAACTCCCGCCGCCACGCCAACCGCGAAGGCGGCCCCGAGCCTTCCCGAAGGCAGCGCGGACGATTCGTTTGCCAGCGCGGACTCTGCTGCAGGCGACATCGTCGCGAGCGAGGGTGCGCCGAAGCTCGAGCTTTATGGCTTTGCCGATGTCTCGTACTTTCACGTGCTCAACTCGCAGAAGGACGTGCTGCGGCAGTACGTCTCTGCCTACCCGAGCTTTTTCGTCGGGCACTTCAACCTCTACCTGTCGTCGCAGCTCGGTGAGAACTGGCGCAGCCTCGCGGAGGTACGCTTCGTGTACTCACCGCTCGGCGACGAGGATCGGCAGGCCGCAGACGGCAACTTTCCGGTCACGGACAGCACGGCCACCGACTATGCGGAGCTGCAGCGAACGTTTTCATGGGGCGGCATCGAGATGCAGCGCGTATGGATCGAGTATCAGCCGCTCGATTTCTTGAACTTGCGCGCGGGTCAGTGGTTCACGCCGTATGGCTTCTGGAACGACGATCACGGCTCACCGACCATCATCGCCGTTCATAAGCCGTTTCCCATCGGCGATCAGATGTTTCCGGAGAAGCAGACGGGGCTCGAGGCGCACGGCAAGTACTTCATCGATTCCACCGCCATCGGCTACGCCCTCACGCTCTCCAACGGTCGCGGCCCGTACGACGCGATCCGCGATTTGGACAACAACAAGGCGATCGGTGGACGCCTGTACGTCGAGAGCAACGTGCTCGGCTCGCTCGATTTCGGCGTCTCTGCTTACAAGGGACGTTACACGGCCTCGACCAAGCGCTACCGCGTCGACACCACTGGCTCGGAGCCGGTCGCCGAGCTGTATCGGCAAGTCGACAAGCAATACGACGAGCTGAGCCTGGCCGCGGACCTGCGCTGGCAGTGGAAGGGCCTGCACCTGCAGGCGGAGGTGATGGAGAACGAAGCAGCCTACGACGAGAAGGCGCGGCCGCGCGTGATCGGCTTCAGTCCGGATCCCGCGTTCGTCGCCGACTACCGCCGCATCGGCGGCTACGTGCTGCTCGGCTACCGCACACCCTGGTTGAACTTGATGCCGTACGGCATGGCCGAGCACTCGTCGTACACCGACACGGACTTCGTTCCGCCGGTTACGGCTTGGACTGCGGGCATCAACATGCGCCCAACGACCAACGTGGTGTTGAAGGCCGAGTATTCAACGGCTCATTTCTACGGGCGCGGTAGCACTGGGGCAGGGAAGGACGGCCTGTCGTACATCGGTACGCAGGCAGCTTGGGCCTATTGAGCATGCGCCGGCGCGTCGCTTCTCTGCTCGCCCTCTTGGGCCTCGTCGCCGCGGCGCTGCTGGCGCTGGCGCCGCGCCCCGTGCGCGCCGGCAACGACGTGGCCCTGGCCGTCATCGTGGCGCCGACCAGCAAGCTCACCAATATTTCGATGGCCGACTTGCGGCGCATCTTTCAAAGCGAGCGCCAGACGGACCCCGACGGCAACAAGCTCATCGCCTTGAACCACCCGCCCAAGACCGTGGACCGGGTCGGCTTCGATCAGGTCGTGTTGGGGATGGACGCCGAGGCGGTCGGCCGCTTTTGGATCGACCGCAAGATCCGTGGCGGCAGCGGCCCGCCCCGCAGCGTGGAGAGCCTGGCGACGCTGCGCCGCGTCGTAGAAAAGCTGCCGGGAGCCATCGGTTATATCCGCCCGGCCCAGCTCTCGAACGAGGTCCGCGCCGTGCGGGTGGACGGCAAACTCCCGGAAGATCCCGGATATCCCGTACGCTACAAGCCCTGAACGGGTGATACGCCCTCCCGCGGTTGACCGAGAGGCCGCCGTGCGTATACTCGCGCGCTCTAAAAGGAATTCGAAAGGAAACCAATGCCCCTCGCGCCCGAGGCCAAGACGTCCACGATCACCAAGTTCCGCACGCACGACACCGATACGGGTTCGCCGGAAGTGCAGATCGCGCTCCTCAGCCAGCGCATCGATTACCTGACCGAGCACTTCAAGGTTCACAAGAAGGACCACCACTCGCGTCGCGGCTTGCTGAAGCTCGTGGGTCAACGTCGCCGGCTCCTCGACTACCTGAAGCGCTCCAATGTCGAGCGTTATCGCAAGGTCGTGAGCGCGCTCAGCCTGCGCAAGTAAGGCGCTCGAGCGTCTCATTTCTCGAAGCGCGGGGCATACGCCCCGCTCGTCAATTTCTGGGTGCGGGCCTGCCCGCTTTCATCTTCGCTTCGTGTAGCGCTGCTCGGCATCGCTCCAGGAATCGAGGCTGAAGGAGGCGCCCGCCCCGGCGTTTGGTCGCACGTCTGCGACCGATCCGTTGGGTCGCATGTTTGCGACCTATCCCGCTGGAGGGAGCAACATGTTCGTACGTGAATCTGTGATGGTCGGTGGGCGCCAGCTCACCTTGGAAACTGGTCGCCTCGCCAAGCTGGCTCACGGCGCCGTCCTCGCCACCTATGGCGAGAGCATGGTGCTCGTGACCGCCGTTTCGACCGAAGAGCGGCCCGGCCTCGACTTCTTCCCACTCACCTGTGAGTACGTGGAAAAGACCTATGCTGCCGGCAAAATCCCCGGCGGCTTCTTCAAGCGCGAAGGTCGTTTGCGCGACTACGAGGTGCTCGCCTCGCGCTTGATGGACCGCCCGCTGCGTCCCTTGTTTCCGGAAGGGTACAAGAAGGACACCCAGGTCATCGCCACCATCCTGTCGTCAGACAAGGAGAACCCGACCGACGTTCTGGCGATGTCGACCGCGAGCGCGGCGCTGCACATCTCGGACATCCCCTGGAGCGGCCCAATCGCCGGCATGCGCGTCGCCCGCGTCGACGGCGAGCTGATCGCGCTGCCGACGTTCGAGCAGAGCGCCAAAGCGGACATCGAGCTGATCGTCGCCTGCACCAAAGACGCGATCGTGATGGTCGAAGGCGGCGCTGACGAAGCCAGCGAGACCGAGGTCATCGACGCGCTGTACTTCGCCTTCAACGAGGCGCAGAAGATCATCGGCTTGATCGAGAAGCTGCGCGCTGCCGTCGGTAAGACGAAGCGCGAGTTCGCGGTGCCGAAGCTGGATCCGGCGATCGCGGCCAAGGTGGCCGGGCTCGTCGACGCCAAGCTCAAGGTGGCGTGCGTCATCAAAGAGAAGAAGGCGCGCTACGAAAGCTATGGCTCCATCAAGAAAGAGATGGTGGCCGAGCTCACGACCGAGATGGGCGCCGAGGCCTTCGCGGGCGTCGAAAAGCTCGTCAAAGAAGAGTTCGAGAACCGCAAGTACGTCGTCGTGCGCTCCATGGTGCTGGACGAGCGCAAGCGCATCGACGGTCGCGACACCAAGACCATCCGCCCGATTTCGTGCGAGGTGGGTCTGCTGCCGCGCGTGCACGGCTCGGCGCTGTTCCAACGTGGCGAGACGCAAGCCATCGTCACGGCCACGCTGGGCACCGCCAGCGACGAACAGAAGATCGACGCGCTCACCGGCGAGAGCTGGAAGCGCTTCATGCTGCACTACAACTTCCCGCCCTTCAGCACCGGCGAAACCAAGCCGATGCGCGGCCCGGGTCGCCGCGAGGTTGGTCACGGTGCGCTCGCCGAGCGCGCGGTAACCCGCTTGTTGCCGACGCACGAGGAGTTCCCGTACACGATCCGCATCGTGAGCGAGATCCTCGAGTCGAACGGCTCGAGCTCGATGGCGAGCGTGTGCGGCGCCAGCTTGAGCCTCATGGATTGCGGCGTTCCGATTCGCAAGCCGGTGGCCGGTATCGCGATGGGTCTCATCGCCGAAGGCGGCAAAGTCGCGATCCTCAGCGACATCTTGGGCGACGAAGATCACCTCGGCGACATGGACTTCAAGGTCTGCGGTACCGACAAGGGCATCACCGCCATCCAGATGGACATCAAGATCGAGGGCCTCGAGCGTCGTGTGCTCGAGCAAGCGCTGGAGCAGGCTCGCGAAGGCCGCATCCACATCTTGGGCAAGATGGCGGAGACGCTCGTCACGCCGCGCGTCGAGATCAACCGTTGGGCGCCGCGCATCACCACCGTCAAGGTCAAGCCGGATCAGATCCGCATCATCATCGGTCCCGGTGGCAAGACCATCAAGGGCATCATCGACCAGACCGGTTGCAGCGTCGACGTGAACGACGACGGCACCGTGGCGGTGGCGAGCGCGGATTCGGAAGCGGTGAAGCGCGCGATCCAGATCATCGAAGGCCTCACGGCCGAGCCGGAAGTCGGTCGCATCTACAAGGGCCAGATCAAGCGCCTGGTCGACTTTGGCGCCTTCGTCGAGATCTTGCCGAACAACGAAGCTCTGCTTCACGTCTCCGAGATCGCGCACGAGCGGATCGAGAACCCAGCCGACGTCCTGAAAGAGGGCGACGAGATCGAGGTGAAGGTGATCAGCGTCGAGCGCGACGGCAAGGTCCGTCTCACGCGCCGCGAGCTGATTCCGTTCCCCGAAGGTCCGGAAGGCGAGGCGGCGAAGGAGCGCATCGCCCGCGCTCGCGAGCAGGGTGGTGGTCCGCCTCGCGGTGGTGGCGGTGGTGACCGCGGCGGCCGTGACCGCGGCCCACGCCGCGATCGCCGCTAGACGATGCGCAGAGACCGACCGGCGAGCACTTCGTTGTGCGAGCCGGTCCGGTAGCCCGCCAAATCGAGCGTGACGTAAGTGAAGCCGTGAGTCTTGCCAGCCTTGACCACGGCTTCACGCATTTCTGGCTGGAGCATGCGCGGCAGCTCTTCGAGATCCAGCTCGATGCGCGCGATCTTGTCGTGGTAGCGGACGCGGCTGCGACGAAACCCGAAAGCGCGTAGCTCGGCTTCGAAGCCACCGACCTGGCGCAAGCGCTCGGGCGTTACGCTGGTTCCGTAGGGGATGCGGCTCGAAAGGCAGGCGGCGGCCGGCTTGTCCCAGGCGCTGAGCCCAAGCTGGCGCGCCACGTCGCGCACGTCGGCCTTGTTGAAGCCCAGCTCGACGAACGGGCTGCGAACACCAGCGCGTGAAGCGGCTTCGAGCCCGGGTCGGTAATCGCCCAGATCGTCCGTGTTGGTTCCGTTCACGATGAAACGCAGCTGCCACTCCTCGCGCTTGCGAGCCGCGATGTCATAGAGCTCGCTCTTGCAGTGGAAGCAGCGGTCCGGCCCGTTCGCGACGTAGCCCTCGCGCTCCAGCTCCGCGCTCTCCACGAAGCGATGCTCGGCGCCGATCTCGCTCGCGATGCGCTGCGCGTCGCCGCGCTCGTGCTCGGCCAAGCTCGGGCTTACCGCAGTCATACCGATGGCCTTGCCGCCTAGAGCCCGGTGAGCGGCAGCAAGCACCACGGCGCTATCGATGCCACCCGAATAGCAGACCAGCACCGAGCCGGCGTCGGCGAGCAGCGCTACCAGCCGCTCGAGCCGCGTATCCGTAGCCTCTTGCATGCAGCCGCTCCCATACCACGCGCGCCGTCTCAGATCCCATCCGGGGGTATTGGCCCCCGCCGCGATGAAGATTCGCTCACCCGCGCGCCACCAGGAAGCGGGCGTAGCGGGCGACACCAGAAGTTTTCGCGGCCGAAACGGCTCCGAAAGGAGGGTTGCGTACTCTCGCCCCTAGGCTTAACTACACCCCGCGTTTTTTCCCTTCACGCGCCTACCGAGTCACTGTAAGACACTTCTGGCGCACTGCACACGCAAACAGGAGAGCGCATTCCAATGCACGTCAAAGGTATGGTCCAGGTTGCCGGCGTCACGTACCGCATCGTTCGTATCGAGCGGGGCACGTACGACGTGGTTCGCATCTTGGACGACCAGCGCGTGGGTCAGTTCCGAACGATCCCGCGCGTCGAGGTAACCGCCTCGTCCACCACGGACGACACCCTCGCCGAAATCGCGAAGGCTGCCGTCAAGTGGGGCAAGACCAGCTGGGTCGGTCGTCTCAGCTTCGCGTGAGTACAAGCGACATTCAGGCAGCGTCGCCGTCCCCGAGCCGCGTGCGGGTAGGGGCTCTCGAGCTCGACGTTTTGCGGCAATCCGAGGCGATCGACGCCATCGTGCAGCTGGTGCGCGAGGGGCGTGGCGGCACGGTCTTCACGCCCAACGTCGACCATATCGTGCAAGCTGAGCACGACCTCGCCTTCCGTGAGGCGTACTCGCGTACCTCGTTGTCGTTGGTGGATGGGACGCCGGTGTTGTGGGCAGCCCGCTTGCTGGGCACCCCGCTGCCCGAAAAGCTTTCGGGATCGGACCTATTCGAGCCGCTCATCGAGCGTGCTGCCGCAGAAGGGCTGCGCGTCGTGCTGCTGGGTGGCGGCCCCGGCGTGGCGGAGCTGGCTGCCCAAAATCTGCGCCAAAGGCTGCCCCAGTTGCAGGTGGTCGATACGCTGGCGCCACGCCTCGGCCTTACCGTGACAGATGAAGAGCGGGCTGCGGTGGAGCGCATCAAGCAGGCTAAAGCCGACATCGTCTTCGTGTGCCTGGGTGCTCCCAAACAGGAGCTGTTCTCTGATCGCAACCGCGAAGCGCTAGCGCCGGCGGTGCTCATCGGCTTTGGCGCAGCCGTCGATTTTGCGGCCGGCACGATGCCGCGTGCGCCGCGCTGGATGTCACGGATGGGCCTCGAGTGGGCGTTCCGACTCGGGCGTGAGCCGCGACGTCTGGCGGCGCGCTATCTGCTTCGCGATCCGGAATTCCTCAAGATCGTCGCCAGCCAGGCCTGGTCACGTCCGTAGCGGTGCGCCTCAGCCGAGCTGGCGCAGCCCGGCGTCACCGAGCTCGAGGCGGGCTTGCGTTGCGTCGACGAGTACCACACCTTGTGTGATCGAGCGCAGGTGCTTCAGCTCGGCGGTGTGCTGGAGCGAGGGCGCGTGGATGACGAGCACGTGATGCTGCTCGCGTAGCTCGGCGAGGGCGCGCTCGAGCTCACCCGACGTGGAGAGCCCGGGCGAGCGCATGCGCCCCTCCGCGAGCACGTGCAAGCTCTGCGAGCAGCGCACGGCAGTCCACGGGCGTGCGGCATCCGCGCGGTGCGCGGTGAGCTGCTGCGAAAAGCCGGCACCCGGCGGCATGTTGATGGCCAGCACCTGGTGGAGCCCCGGATTTTCGAGATCGCCTTCGACGAGCAGCACGCGCAGCCCGACCTGAGCCAACCCCATGGCCAGCTCCGCCGCGACTTGCGCGCGGCGCGGCCCGGCGATGCCGGTCGTGACCAGGCAAAGACGCCGCTGCGAGACTTGAGCCAGCACCGCATCGCGCAGAGCCGCGATGCCTGGCGCTTGCGGGTCGACGTTGGGACGCCACCCCGAAGGCACGTCGTGCGAGATGAGCGTCGTGGCGGTGGGTGGTGGCGTCGGCGCTGGAGCCGCTGCGGCGGGAGCGGCCGCTGGCACGTAGGGCACGCTACTCTCCGGTTGCTCGCTGAGGGGCGGGCGCTCCTCGCGCATCGAGCTCACCTCGAGCGGCACCATCGAGCCCATGGCCTGCGTCTTCCAGCGGCCGGCGCGCTTGCGCGGCGCCTCTTCGACCACCGTAGCCGCCTCTGCTGCTGGTGCCTCGGCGGGAGGCGGCACCGTCTCGAAACGCGCAGCCCAGCGTTCGGCCTCGGGATCCAAGGCGGGCGGGCGGCTTACGATCGGCTGCGGGGGCGGCGCCGTGCTCTCGTGGCGCGGCGGCGATGAGCGGCGCGCGGCAGCGGGCGGGTGTTGAGACTGCAAGGGCGACAGCCGCTCGACGGTCGTGCGCGCCCCACCACCGCCCTCCATGGGAGGCGGATGAGAAGACGACACGGAATAACTCCCGGCGCCCGGCAACGGGCGCGAGCCGAACAGGGGCGCCGCGGGCGCCTGCGACGGGCGAACGGCTGCCGATGCGGGCGCCAGCGCCGTGGATGCCAGCGCGGCCAGAGACGTGTCCGCCGGTGCCTGCATGCCACCGGGATCCGTTTGCGTGCGGCGCACCTCGGCGACACGCGGTGGCTCGCTGCCGCCGCTCAACACCACCGTGCGTTGCACCGCGATGGGCCCCGGCGGTTCCGAGCCCAGGCGCGGCGGTGGGGGATCACTGCGCGGCAGCGGGGCCGTAGCCCCGAGCCCCGGCGGTGGCTCGCTCGACCCGCCACGCGGCGCCGGCTCGGCGGCACCCGCGGCGGCGCCGGTGCGCTCGTGGCGCGGACCGGGCGGGCTGGAGCGCGGCCGCGGCGAGTCCGCTTTGCGCGGCAACACGTAAGCCACCATCGCCGCCGCCATGGTGAGCAGAGCAGCAACGAGGCTGAGCACGAGTCGGTTCGGAGTGAGCGGGGTGCTCGGCAGCGGTGCGCGAGCCGTGACGTGACCGGTGATCGGCGCAGGCGCGGGCGTCGTGGCGCGCGTCTGCGCGGCCGCGAGATCTGCCACGAGCGTTCGCCACTGCGCCGTGAGCTCGGGCGAGACTTGCGGTGTGGTGGCGCGCGGTTGCTTGAGGGCCGCCTCGCGGCGCGAGATGGTATTCTTAATCTCCGTCAGGCGCCGGCTCAAAACCTCGGGGCTCTGCTCTTGATCCGCATACGGATTGTCGGTGACGCCGCTTGCGAGGCGCTGCTCGAGCTGCCGCTTCTCCGAGCGTAGCGCCTCGAGGCCGCTGTCCGCGCCGGCGCTGGGTTTGCCTCCGGGCTGCTCGAGGGTCATCTCGGGATGCGCGGTCAAGAACTCGGTCACGGCGCGGGTGCGCGCCATCAGCTCTTGCTCGGCTTTGTGGTCTGGCGGCGCCTGTGTGACTTTCGGCACCAGCGTGACCGCGCGATCCACGAGCCGATTGGCGATGCGCTGTACGCTGTGCGGATCGCTACCGCGAAATTCCACCACGTAGCCCAGCGCACTGCGTGACTGGACGCGAATGCCGGCTCGCAAGCGGCCGATCGGATCCGGTGCGCGCTGCTCGGGCGGGAGATCCATCGCGGCGCTGGCGAGCACCTCGCGCTCCAAGAGCGCGGCTTCGATGCGACCGGCGAGCGCTACCGGGTTCGGTACGTTGGCGGCGCCATCGAGCACGAACGTCGCCTCGGTGCCGTAGGTGCGGGGCCACAGCGCTACCGCCGTTGCCGACAACAGGAGCACCGAGCCGCCGGCCGCCAGTGCCGTGATCCGCCTGCCTCCGTCCGAGCTAGGGTGCGCCGGGGGTGGGCGCGAGCTAGCAGAAGCTTTCGGAGGACTCTGAGTCATAGGAGCGGGAACCAGCGAGGGCGCAGTTTGCCTTCCGGCCGGCAATTTTGCACGCTGAAGGGTGGGGCGGCCAAGTAACGGCTCTCGTCATTCCGCCGAACGGAGAGCCGCCGGGCCGGGCTCAGGAGCCGGTGCCGCCCAATACCACGGGGATAGTACGCGCCAAGACGTAGATATCCAGCCAGGGCGACCAGCTCCGTACGTATTCCACATCCATATGCAGGCGCCGCTCGAAGGTGGAGGCGTTGCGCTCCGTGACCTGCCAGATGCCCGTGATGCCTGGCTTGACCCGCAAGATGATGGCTTCCTTCTGGTCCATCTCCGGGATCTCGCGCTCCAGGTAAGGGCGCGGGCCGACCAAGCTCATGTCACCGACGAGCACGTTCCACAGCTGGGGCAGCTCGTCCAAACTGTACTTGCGCAAGAAACGACCGACGCGCGTGACGCGCGGATCGACGGTGAGCTTGTGGAACTGATCGTACTCGGCGCGCAGCTTGGGATCGCGGGCAAGAACGGCTTGCAGCCGCTGCTCGCCGTCGCCGTGCATGGTGCGAAACTTGAGCGCCGGGAAGCGCACGCCGTCCTGGCCGAGGCGCTTGTGGTTGTAAAAGACGGAGCCGCGCGAATCGAGCTTGATCAGCAGCGCGATGATCGCCAGAAGTGGGCTCACCAGTAGCAGGCCCAGGCCCGTGATGATGACGTCCATCGCGCGCTTGGCGAGTCGTGGCCCGGTGAGCAACAGCTGCCGCTGCACCTCGATGCCGAGCACGCCGCCGAGGTCGCGCGTAGCTGCGCCGAAGTAGGTGAGGTCGAACAAATCCGGAATGGCGAGCACGCGCTGAAACGATTCGGCGTAACGCTCGATGATGCCCAGCAGCGCCGACGAGTCGGCCTCCGGCATCGCCACGACGGCGAAGCGGATCTTGAGACGCTGCGACAACACCGGCGCCAACTCCAGGCCGCCCAGCACCGGCACTTCTTCGATTGTGGAGAAATTGGCCCAGGCGGAGCGCGTCGAGGGGCTATCGGGCGTCGATTTGGGAGGCTCGCCAGTGCTCTCGGGGACGGCCTCGACCTCGATGTCGTCGTCGCCCCAGGTGGCGCGCAAGGTGCCGTGCTTGAGCGGATCGTCGTCGAGCACCGCGACCGGCTTCAAACCGAGCTGGGGCCGGCGCTGGAGCGTTCCGACGACGGCACGCCCCACGCGCCCGGCGCCGAGCACCACGACGGGCTGGCCCCACCAGCGGCGAGACGCGCATTTCCAGCGGAGCGCCGCGCGGAACACCGGCGTGAGCAGGATGCCTACCAACCAGCTCAGGATCCAGGCCAGGTGCTGCACGCCGTCCCACCCGCCGCTACGAACGAGAAACGCCACCAACCACAAGCCGGCGCAAACGAAGGTGATGGCGAGCGTGCTGCGACGGATCTCTTCAGGCGGGCTCGGCGGCGTGGCGGCGTACAGTTGAACGTAGGTGAAGATCAGTAGGCACAGCGGCAGCACTGACAAGATGCCGTAGCGCTGCACCCGGCCGGGTGCGTCGTGCGTGACCAACAGCCACGCCAAGCCCGTCGCGATGCCGAGCGCCATGAGGTCCGACGTAACGACCGCCAGCTTGGTCAAGCCAGGACGGCAGTGCACCGTGAGGCCCATGAGCGACGGAGCTTCGCGAGCGCGCGTCTCGAGATCGCGCTGCTTGCCTTTGTCGCGCGTGACGCGCACCTGCTCGAGTAGCGCTTCGGCGATGGCGCGCCCGTCGCAAGCGCCCATGCGCTTGAGAATGGCGCCGAGGTGGCCGCCCTGCTCGGCTTGCAGACGCAGGCCTTCGCGCAGCTGCTCGGGCGTGATCTGCCCGCGCCGGAGCAGAACCTGCCCGAGCTCGTCGCCGCGCTTGCGACGCCGCTTGTAGAACGCCGGTACCTGCTGGTTGGCGTCTTCGGTCTGCGCTGTTTCCGTCAACGGGGTGGGCCGGTCATAGCGCTGGTGCGGTGCTGCTGGAAGGCCTGCACGAGGAGCGCCATGAGATCGATACGTTGGAGCTACTACTCGGCAAGCGTCTTGCGGAAGTACGCGATGGTCTCTTTCAGACCGTCCTCGAGCTTGACCTTGGGCTCCCAGCCGCCGAGCTTTTGTTTCGCCAGCTCGATGACCGGCTTGCGCTGCTTGGGGTCGTCCTGCGGCAGCGGCATGAACGTGAGCTTGGACTTGGAGCCGACGAGCGAGATGACCTTCTCGGCCAGCTCGAGCATGGTGAACTCCCCGGGGTTACCGATGTTGACCGGACCCGTGAAGCCGTCTTCGGTGTCCATCAGGCGCAGCATGCCCTCGACCAAGTCGTCGACGTAGCAGAACGAGCGCGTCTGGGAGCCGGTGCCGTAAATGGTGATGTCCTGGCCGCGCAGCGCTTGCACGATGAAGTTCGACACCACACGCCCGTCGTTCGGGTGCATGCGCGGGCCGTAGGTGTTGAAGATTCGCATCACCTTGATGTCGACCTTGTGCTGCCGGTGGTAGTCGAAGAATAGCGTCTCTGCGCAACGCTTGCCCTCGTCGTAGCAGCTGCGAATGCCGATCGTGTTCACGCGACCCCAGTAGTCTTCCGGCTGCGGGTGAACTTCTGGATCGCCGTACACCTCAGAGGTGGAGGCTTGCAGGATGCGAGCCTTCACGCGCTTGGCGAGGCCCAGCATGTTGATCGCGCCGTGCACGCTCGTCTTCGTGGTTTGCACGGGGTCGAACTGGTAGTGAATCGGCGATGCCGGGCACGCCAAGTTGAAGATACGCGACACCTCCACGTACAGCGGGAAGGTCACGTCGTGGCGCATGATCTCGAACAGTGGGTGCGAGAGCAGGTGCTGTACGTTCTTCTTCGTGCCCGTGAAGTAGTTGTCGACGCACAAGACGTCGTCGCCACGGGCCAAGAGCCGCTCACAAAGGTGAGAACCAATGAAACCTGCCCCGCCGCTTACCAAAATCTTCTTCATCGAGAAGCCTGCTCCATACCGCGGCTAGTCTCCTTGTGTCGAGACAAGAGGCGGCTCATCTACGACGCGAGGGCGCGGTGTAAATGTGTCGGTTCCGCGTCAGCCCTAACGCCAGCGTCAGATAGGCGGCCCAGAGGCCGAATGGCTACTGGCACTGCGATTGACGGATGTGGCTCATGAACGCGTTCGGCGGCAGCCACGCGCCTTGATAGTAGTAATCAAAATTGCGCGTGAGCCCGGTGCCTTCACCGAGATCGTTCCAAGTCGCCATCATCGCCAGGTTGGAGCCGGCGGATTTCTCGAGGTACTCGTCGAGCTTTTCCGGCCCCTTGATGACGCGGTCCGTTGCTTCCGCCAGCCGGCCGTTGTTTTCGCGGCCGATCGAGTCCCACTTGGCCATGAAGTGGTCGAAGGTGACGCCCTTGGTCTCGTAGTGACTGATGTCACCGAAGTCGAAGGTGTTCCAACGGAACTGAGCGTCCGCCACGTCCACCGTGCCGGGATCTTGGAAGAACGCGCGATCGATGACGAGGAACGGATCTTCGTGGAACTCCGCGTTGAACAGCTCACGCAGACGCGCGAGCGTTGCGGCGGACTTGGTCTGGGGGTTGAGCGTGCCGGCGTTGTAGAAGGCGATCAGCGGGCGGTTATTGTAACGGTACCAGTACTGGCTCGGCACGGCCGTGTAGAACAGATGCCACTTTTGGTAGATCAGCTGAGCGGCGCCCTCGGGATCGTTGAAAGTCGGCATCTGATTCCACGGCGCCCCGCCGCGGCCCCAGCCCCAAGTGTCGTCGAACAAAGCGACCTGGATGCCGCCGCCGATGTCATCGAGCGCCTCAACCAGGCGCGGGAGCTGGGCCAGGTCGGGACCAAACGTGTTGAGTAGCAGGAATTGCAGCCCGCTCCAGCGAGCGTCCAGCAGCTCGCGTCGCCAGAAACCGCCGTTCTTCGGGTTGTAGTAGCCAACGCGACTCTCGCCGAACGAGAGCAGTTGGCTGGCGGTGCCCATGCCGGGGACGTGCGTGTTGGCCCAGTCGAGGCCGCAGTTGACGCCGCTCGGACACTCACTCCAGTACATCAGCACGGCGCCGAGGTCGCGAGTGCCCTTGCGCACGCAGGGCGTCGTCAAGTCCACCTGCGCTTGCCAGGGGTCGGTGTAGTTGAGAATGCAATTCTGGTTAGCGCGCATGCACAGCGTGCGCACGACGTCGACACGCCGCACGTAGGGCAGCGTGCGCAGCCGTTCGGTGAGCTCTTTGACGGTTGCTGCGTCGGGCTCGTTGCCGGTGATTTGGCACTGCGCGGCCCGCACGAACGCTTCGGGCGAGTTGCCGAGGTTGACGTCGATCGACGTCGCCTTGCTGCAGGGTCCCTCGAACTCGTCCCGTAGCGTGAACTCGGTGTCGACCGGTAGCGGCCCCAGCGCGCTGACGCTACCGCCGGAGCCGCCGCGATCGGTGGTGTCGTCGTCTCCGGCGTCGTAGCCCCCGCGTGAGCAGGCAGGCAGTGCGGCGAGCAGTAGCGCGAGCCAGGAAACGACCAACTTCATGCGGTCACTCCAGGAATGCCACGTCGTCGAGCGTGAAATCCCAGGGCGCGGCGTCCTTCGACGTGAAGTTCAGCGCCACGATGGTCTTGACGTCGAACTTGACCTTGTCACCCCAGCCGGTCTGCTTGAGCTCGCCCCAAGTGATCGTGACCTCGCGCGGCTCGTCGCTCGTGTCTTTGATCACTTTCATGTAGTGGTCGTAGCACTTCTTGCACTTGCCGAACTCGGGCATGGTGGCAACGGTTCCAACCAGGAACTTCATCGGCGTCTTGTTGGCCATCTTGAACTTGACGCCCTTGTACTTGCTGGCGTCGACCGGCGTGAGCATGGGCGCGCCGATCAGGTTGGTGCCGACGCCGCCGCCCCACTCGGTGTAACCCTTGCCAGTGGTGTGGAGGACGCCGTCTTTCACGGCGCTCATGAACTCCTCGACCGACGGCGGCATCTTCTCGCCCTTGGCGCTCTTGTCGCTGTACACGAACCAGCTACCGGGCGGACTGAGAGCCTCGCCGTTGTTGGAGATGCTCGTGCCGTCCCAGATCAGCGTGCCCGTCGGCACCACGGCTTCGATCAGCTGCTCCTCGCCGCCCTTGTCGCCGCCGCCATCGCTGGCTGCAGCGCTATCTGCGGTTTCGGCGCACGGTTGGGCGCCTTGCGGGCCGATACAACCAGCGCTGGCGAGCGCGAGCCAAACAGCAGCTGACACCGAGAATCGCTTGTAGCTCATGAAATTTCCCGAAAAATGCGCGTCGGTCGGCAAACGCCGTCCCACAGAGTGGATGTTTTGGGTCTGCTCCGAGTGCGCCAAGACGCTTGATTTAGGCTGATTGGGCGCGCTTTCACGCGGAGCGGTTGATTTAGAACTATCACGTAGCGAGTCGCGAGCAAGCGAAAACGTAGGCAAATATCGCTGTTTACCAGCGTGATCGACGAACGTTGTCAGCGCGGAAGTTTGCAGTATTTCGCGGTAAAACGCGGGAATTGACCACGATTTTCTTTGACCCGAGCGCCGCTGTCGGTCAATCCATCAGTGCGAAACGTGATCTCGGAGTGACCGTCGCTTCTGCAGTCAGCTGCGACAGCCGACTCCAACTTCGCAAGCAGTGAAACTGCGTCTCGGGCCGCTGCCTCGTGGTGGCGTGCGGCTTTACGTCAGGCTTTGGGCCGGGCGGTGGCTCGAGCGCCTTCGAGCAAACACGGGTGAGAATATGAAGCGGATTGGTTTTACCTGGCTAACTTTGGGTGCGGTTGCGTCGCTGTTCGCGATGGGCACGGCGTGCTCTTCCTCCGGCGATGACGACGACGACAGCTCGTCGGCCGGCAAGGGCGGCTCCAGCGTGCTGCCGACGGGTGGCAGCGGCGGCTCGACCAGCACGGCCGGCACCGGCATCACCACCGGCGGCACGGCCAGCCCCACGGCAGGTACGACCAGCACCGCCGGCACCACCAGCACTGCCGGCACCAGCACGGGCGGAACCACCGGCATCGGTGGCCCCAGCGTGTGCGACGGCAAGACCTTCGCGCTCCCGGTGGGCGAGGCGTACATCGACAACTTCGAGACCGACACGCGCTTCCTCGGTTGGTACGCGTTCTCCGACACGACCGTTCCGAACATGCCGCTGCCCATGCGCGATACCAGCGGCGGCGCGCTCAGCACGACCGCTTCGGGCAAGGTCGGTGCGACGGGCATCAAGTCCTCCAAGGCCATGGGCTACGGCGCCGGCTTCGGCTTCGGCCTCGTCGACCCGGCCAAAGGCAACTGCGTGGACATCTCGGCCTTCAAGGGTATGTCCTTCTGGATCAAGGGCACCGCGGGCGCAGACAACACGCTCAAGTTCCAGATCGTCTCTGCGCTGACGCAGCCGGCAGACAGCATGCCGGCCGGCGACTGTCCCTCGAGCTCGGCGACGTGTGCGTTCAAGCACCCGGCCAAGACCATCACGCTGACGGCCGACTGGAAGCAGGTCGTCATCAACTTTGCCGACTTGGCTCCGGCCACGGCTTACGACCCCACCAAGGTCATGGGCTTCAACATGATCACGGACGGCCCAGACTACTCGGCGTCGATCGACGAGGTCACGTTCTTCACGGATACGGCCCCGACCGGCCCGGTCGCTCCCGACGAAGGTGCGGGCGGCGCGGCTCCGTGATTTAGTCTCGTTCTCATCTCACCCCAATGAAATCCTTCGCCGCCGCGCTCGCACCGATTCTGCTCTTGCTCTTGCCCGGTTGTTTCGACCGGCGCCTGGCACCCGTCGAATCGGACGAAAGCGCGGAGGGCGGAGAGCAAGACCTGGGGCCGTTCCAGCTCAAGCCGGAGTGGAACGGCCCCTGTCAGCGCGCCGAAAAGATCGACGTGAACCTGGGCAACGCGCCCGAAGTGTTCGTGCGCGCCGCTCACTGTCAGGCAACCGGCAGCGAGCCCAGCAAGGACGCAGTGAGCCAGTGGGCAGGCCGGCTCAAGAACAAAGATCGCGTCCGCCGCGTCGACGTCGTGTACGCCTTCTGCAAAGAAGCCGGTCGCGAGTGTAAAGAGCTCAACTACTCGGATCCCTGGCTGAAGGATCCCGACGAGCTCGGGCCGCCGCCGGTCAAGAAGGTGAAGCGCGATCTGGGCGCCGTCTTCATGTTCTTCTTCAGCTGCCCGCACGACACGAACTGCGGCATGGATTGGGCGAACACCCACGCGCCGGGCATGGACACCAAGAGCCCGCTGCTCGCGTTCGGTGACACCAAAGAGGACTACTACTCGCCGCTGCGCCCCGGTTTTTGGCGCCGCGAGCTGATGGACGCCAAATTCGCCGGCCTCGATTTTTTGATGCCGAACACTTACGGCCCGGACATCGAAGACGGCAAGCTCAAGCCGCTCGAGGACGCGCTCGACAGCCTGAAGGATCCGGTGAAGATCGGCTTCTTCGACGACACGTGGACGTGGGGTCAGCCGTACTTCTCCGAATTCTGGAAGACGAAGCCGGACCTCAACGATCCCGAAAAGGCCGCGGCACTCATTTACGAGCACAAGTGGAAGGCGTTCTTCTCGCAAATCGATAAGAAGCACTGGTACCTGTTCCAGGGCCGGCCCTTCATTTACTTCTACAACGCCGGTTCGCTCACGCCGCGCAGCAAGAGCGCCGCGACGGTCAAGCTGCTCAAAGAGAAGTTCAAGGCGGACTTCGGCGTGGAGCCGTTCGTCGATGCCGACGGCGCCTACTTCGACGATCCGGAGATGGACCACGTGGCGGACGCCAAGTACCAGTGGTTCACGTTCAGTACGCCCGAGAAGCGCAGCCGCTCGACCATGAACGGTCACATCATCGATCACTGCATGGTCAAGTGGGACGCCAACGGCCGTGACCACGCCGGTGAGCCGCCGCGGCCCAGCGACCTCATCGTCAAAGACGACCGTTTCTTGCGCAAGATCTTGAAAGAGTCGGAAGATGCCGAGGTCCTCGTGATCGCGACCTGGAACGACTTGGGCGAAGGCACCGGCTTCAATCGCGCCTACGACTATTACTTCCACGGTCAATGGCAGCGGCCGGACTACTTCATGCGCGTCACCCGCAAGGCGCGAGAAGGGAAGCTCAAGTGAGACGAGCGTCGTGGTTGTTGCCGCTGGCGTTGGTCGCGGCGTGCTCCGGCAAGGGCAATAGCGGGCGCAAGGACATCGATCCGGCGCTCATCGCGCAGGTGCCGTGGGTCAACGGGGCGGGGCCGCTCGTCGATCCCAACGTGACGCCGGCGCAGGCGTACATCCCGCCGGATCCGATGTTTCCGCCGATCGGGCCCGTCGATCCGGCTACCGGCGCCCATGTGGACACGCCCGACCCGGGCTCGCGCGTGCAGTTCGACACCGACAAGCAGCGCGCGCAGGCCTGTGCGGCGCTCGACGGCATCGAGCTTTCGGACTGGCACCTCGATTTCGAGCCGTATCGCAAGGCGACGGTCGGGGTCGCGCCGTTCTTCGCGGTGTACGACGACCACACCGAAGGCTCGTGGCACACGCCGGAGGATGCCGCGTTCTATCCCTCGTTCGGTGCCAAGCGCGATTCGAGCATTTGGGGCACCGCGGCCAGCCCGATTACGGGCGGTCCGGCGTGCGACACGTTGCCAGCGAGCTGGGGCAACAAGCCGAACGGCTGGGCGCTGCACGTGCGTGGCGGCCGCTTCAACTACTTTGGCGGCGGCGCCGAGCACACGATTGGTCTGGACTGTCCCGGTCCCGACGACCCCTTGATCGACGCCGGTCAGATCGAAGCCTGCAACCTGTTGGTCGATGCCGTCGGCGACGGCCGCACCGACAAGGCGTTCGACATGACGAAGGTCGTCAGGCCGGACGGACTCAAGTACACCGGTATCGCTTTCTGGGCGCGGCGCGGGCCCGACAGTGGCAGCGGCTTGATGGTCGCCTTCCAGGATAAGTGCACGAGTGATCGCCTGGCGCGCACGACACAATTGCCCGATGGCACGGTGAGCCCGGGTGTCGGTTACTGTCAGCGCTACCGGCAGTGCTACCCGAGCTGCGCGGACGGTACGGAGTGCAAGCCGGTCCAATTCTCAGACGAAAAATACCCGGTCGCGCGCTGCGTGCCGCCCGGCGTGGATCCCACCAGTGCCCAGATGGAAAAGGCGCTGGCGCAGAAAATCTACCCGCCTTGCGGCGAAGGATCCAAGCCGGACGATCCCAACCGGATCGGCGGCGCATGCACGCCGCCCTCGTACGATCCCGACATCGATTTCGAGAACACGCAGTGCAAGCCCTACAACTTCACGGGGCTGGACGAGAACTACTTCTGCTACGGCGACACGCCGCCAGCCGATCCGGATCAGCGCTGTGGTGACGGCTTCGTCTCGAACATCTCGCTGAGCACGGACTGGCAGTTTTACAAGGTCCCGTTCAGCGCCTTTCAACAAGTTGGGTTCGGGAAGAAGGTGCCACCCAGCAAGTGGCTCCCGAACAAGACGGATATTCCGGAGTCGGCGCTGCAAACGATCGTCTTCGTCTTCCCGGTCGGTAACATCGACTTCTTCGTCGACAACCTGTCTTTCTACGCCGACAAGTGATGAGGGCGCGCTCTACGCGAAAGCAGCACGTTCAAGGAACAACTATGAGAAGCTGCCTGAAACTTGCCGCGCTGATCTGGGCTCTGCCCGCAGCGCTCGCCGCGCGCCCGGCTCTGGCCGACGAAGCGCCGCCGGCCGACGCCAAGAAGGGCGACGACAAGGCGCAAGCGCCTGCCGACGAAGACGTCGAGGTGACGGTTCCGCCCAAGGGTTACATCCCCGGCTCGCGCCGCTCCATCGGTCTGGGCCTTTCGCCCTTCGCTCCGCGCAGCCCCGCCATGCCCGGCACCGTGATCCCGTGGAGCGCGCCCGAGCAAGAAGACGAAGGCTTTCAATTCAACTTCGGCGGGTACATGAGCGCGGCAGCGCGCTTGTCGAGCAACACGCGCGCTCGCCCGACCACGCAGCAATACAACCAGACGCTGCACGGTCTGCCACAGACGGTCGACTCGTACGGCGCACTGCAGGGGACCAACGCCCCTCCCGGCAGTTGGGTGGAGCTGCGTTTCGACTACGGCAACTCGATCGTCAAATCGGTCGTCAAGCTGAGCACGTGGAAGCCGTCGCGTGGCCAGAACTGGATCGAGACCAGCAGCCAGAACTGGGTGAACGAAGCCTTTCTGGTGTTCACGCCCGCGCCCATCGGCGACCTGACACTGCGCTGGACGGTCGGTGCGTTCCGCAACATCTACGGTGGCCTGGGCCAGTACGGCGTTGGTCAATACAACGCCGCCATCATTGGCTCGCCCTTCGGCGTCGGTGAGACCCTGTCGGGGCAGTACGCGCTCACCGACGACCTTTCGATCACGGTCGAGCACGGCATCATGGGTCGTACCGGCAAGTTCTCGCCGGGTGAGGGGCCCAACGTTTGGGATCACGAGCCAAGCCCGAACGAACCCTCCGGTTTCGTTCACCACGCGCACGTCGGCTTCTCGCTGGCGGGTGAGGTGCCGCTTCAGGGCGGTTTTCACTACCTGACCAATTGGGCTCAAGACGAGCGCGATCAGGCGGACGATCCGAAGACGCCGTTCATCAACGAGCGCCACCGACCCGACCCGAAAATGGACGTTTATGGCGTCGATTTTCGCATGATCAACAACTACCTGGGCAACGGCGCGATCGCCTTTTCTTACGCAGACGCCAAGTACGTACAGCTGCTCAGCGGCATGAACTACTTCGGCTCGGACAGCGGCGAGCTCCTGGCCAAGCGTCTATTCGGACAGCAAGGTGGGGGCACCGGCAAGGTGATGGTCGTCGGCGCCGAGTACAACTTCAGCTGGGGTAAGTTTCTCTGGTACCCCGAAGCGTTTTGGGGCGATGGCCCCGACTTGAAGCAAAGCGTGTTCGCCGACGTGGTGAAGGTGAAGAGCGACGATCCGAATTTCGACGGGAAGCTCATCTACAAGCTCGGTACGGAGGCCACGTACGTCATGCTGCCGTGGTTCGCAGCGTCGTGCCGCTACGACCACGTGGCGCCGAACTCGAAAGACAAGAAAGAAACGTTCGACGTGATCAGCCCCAAGCTGATCTTCCGCAGCAACTGGAACAGCCACGAGCAGGTGGTGCTCAGCTACACGCGCTGGTTGCTCGGCAAGCACACGCACGGTGAGGCTCCCAACGACTACATGCCGTCGGAGCTCGACAATCAGATGTTCGCTCTCAACTTCGGGATGTGGTGGTGAAGAACATGAACAAACTCCTGGGTTTTTCACGCGGAGCGCGCCACGCGTTGCTCGGCGCTCTGGCGAGCGCTTCGCTGCTTGCTGCGCCCGCCGCCCACGCCGAAGACAAGGCCAAGAAGGACTCGGACGACGTCGGTCTTGGTCTGGCCCCTGGCTCGCCGCAGGTCGGCTCGCTGCCGGGTGGCATTCAGCCGTCCTACGGCCAACGCTCCGAAGACGAGCAAGACTACCGCTTCGATTACCACGGCATCCTGGTCATGCCGCTGCGTGCTGGTTTCAACAAGCGCACCGGCGATGTCACCCCCGACCAGCACACCAGCGTGATTCACGCGCCGCCGGTGGTGCCCGACTATCAGGACTCGTTCAACTACACCACGGTCGTGCCGCAGCCGTACGCGCAGCTGATGTTTTCGTACGGTAACAACATCGTGACCGGCACCGCGTCGATCGTGGCGCGCACGGCGAGCACCGCCACCAGCTTCTTTCAACCGCCGCTGCAGTCGGGCATCACCGACGCCTTCGTGACGTTCAATCTGCCCAATCTGGCGAAGAACATGCACGTCGAGGCCAACGTCGGCGCGTTCTCCAACGCCTACGGTCAGATGGGCGAGTACGACTTGGGCCACTACGGCACGCCGATCATCGCTCGCATCAACGGCGTGGGTGAGACCATCGGGGGGCGCTTCGCGCTGGGCGACCTCACGCTCGCTGTCGAACAAGGCATCCAGATGCAGTTCGACAAGGCACCCGTTGGAATCGCATCCGAAGGCTGGAACAGCTTCGCCCGGCCAGAGGTCGGCACCGGGCTGGCGCATCACGAGCACCTCGGGATCGGTTATCGCCGGCAAGCCACGCTCGGGCTGCACTTCATCCAGGCCTGGACGCAAGACGACCGCGCCGCTCAGGTGAGCACGGCCGACGGCACCATCACCACCCTGGGCGCCGACTTCCGCTTCTCGGCCAGCCACCTCGGTCACCTCTACGTGGGCGGCGCCTATACCAAGGCGGACCACGCGGAATCGGTAGGTCGCATCATCGAAATCAACAACGCCCAGGGCGGCTTCGGCTTGATGCAGAACTACCTCGGCCAGGACAACAAGAAGGGCGTGTCGGGCTCGCTGATGACCATCGGCGGTCAGTACGACCTGAGCCTGGCGCATCTGCTGCTTTACCCGCGCACCTTCGACGGTAAGTCCAACGACCTCGTGCTCTCGCTGTTCGGTATGTACACGCGCACACAGAGCGAAGACGACACCTACGACAAGGTCAACATGACGAAGTTCGGCGCCGAGGCCGGCTACTCGTTGGCCTCGTGGTTCGCGTTCGGCGGCCGCCTCGACCACGTGAGCCCCAACAGCAAGCATGGGCAGCGCGATTTCGACATCGTTTCGCCGCGGCTGATCTTCCGCAGCGATTGGCAGAGCCGCGACCAGGTGGTCCTGCAGTACTCGCACTTCTTCTACCGCAAGCACCCGTTGGTGCGCGACGGCTACCCCCCGGTCGACGCCCCGAACATCAATCCGGATGCCGACATGGTGTCGATCTCCGCCAACATGTGGTGGTGATGCTCGGGCCCGTCTTCGGACGGGTCTTTGGCGCGACAAAAGTAAAGCGGCGAGGATCACTAAACCGATCCTCGCCGCAACGCTATTTAGCTAGCGCTGGTGCGCCGGCGTTACTTGCAGGCGCCCTTGCTGGCCACCGACACGCCGGCAGCGTTGGCGCCGCAGGCGTTGCTGTAAGTCTTGCCGTCGCAGCCGCACACCGGGTCGACGTTGGCGGTGCAGCCCTGCGGAATCTTGGTACAAGCGCCTTGCTGGTCCGCCGCGCCGCACATGGCCGCGAGCGCGTAGTCGCAGAAGTAGCCGGCGTCGCACTGGGTGCCGAGCAAGCCGCCGCACGTGCCAGTGCTCGTGCCGCACTCGCCGTCGTGGTCGATCGACACTCCGGAGGTCGTGGCCACGCAGTCGCTGCTGTAAGTCTTGCCGTCGCAACCGCAAACGGGCGCGTAGATGGCGTCGCAAGCCTGGCCCTTCGGGATCTTGGTGCAGGTGCCGGTAGCGTCTGCGCGCCCGCACATGTCGGCAGGCTCGTAGAAACAGTATTCGTCGGCCGCGCAGGTGCCGCCGCCGCGCCCGCCGCAGCTGCTGCTGTTGCCGCCGCACTCGCCCTGGCTCGCGACGGAGACGCCGGCGCCGTTGGCGGTGCAGTCGCTCGAGTAAGTCTTGCCGTCGCAGCCGCACACCGGGGCGTAAATTTCGGTACAGACTTCGGGCTTGGGCTTGCACGTACCTTGCTGGTCGCCCGAGCCGCACTTGGTGGCAGCCGGGAAGTCGCAGAATTGCCCGGCCGCACATTGCTTGCCGGTGATCCCGCCGCAGACCGAGCCGCCCGGATTCGAGCCGCCGCTGCCGGTGCCGCCGGTGCTGCTGCTGCCGCCGCTGCCACCGCCGCACTCGCCTTTGCTGGCGACCGAGACGCCCGCCGCTTCGGCCCCGCACTCGTTGCCGTAGGTCATACCGTCGCAACCGCAAACGGGCGCGTACTCGAGCGTGCAAGCCTGCGGCTTGGCTGCACAGGTACCGGTTTGATCGGCGGCGCCACACATGGCGCTCGCCTCGAATTTGCAAAACTGGCCCTCGGCGCAGCCCTTGCCCAAGAGCCCGCCGCAAGTCTCTCCGCTACCGGAGCTCCCGGCTTCGCCGTTCATGCAGTCGGAGGCGGTGGGACAGTCGTTGCCGACGGTGCCGTCGTTGCTGCAGCCCTTGGCCGCCAGCGACAGCGGCGACAGAGCCAGAATGGGCAAGAGCCAGGTCCAATGGGCGCGGCCTGTACGATGATTGTTCTTCTTAAGCATGGCAGTTTCCTCCTTCATTCACCCCGAGACAGATCCGAAAGTCTGGCTTTGGCGCGCTCGCGCTCTTTCTTGAGTAACCCTGAGGGGTAACGAGATTCGTGCTCGGCGATCAGCTGCGCCGCGCGCGCTCGCTCGCCCTTGCCGAGCGCGGCAAAGGCCGCGTCGAGCAGCCGTGTTTCGTCGGCGAGCGTGCTGCCGACCTCCGGCGCGCGTGGCGGCTGGTCCAGCGCCGCGAAGTCGCTCTGCGACGGGTGAGGCGCGCCGGCTTCGACGGCGGCAGGGGTTGCCGGCTCGGCCGCGCTCGGCCGCGGACCGCGCACGGCGGTGCGCTCGGGCAACGGCTCCGGGCTGGCCGGGCTGTCGGCGATGGCGGGCGCTGCGGCAGCCGCAACCGCAGCGGGAGTCGGCGGCACGGCGGCTGGCGCCGGCGGCGCCACGACGGCAGCGTGGGGCGCATTCGTGACCGGCTCACCGCGGTCGAGCCAGAGCCCGACGCTCGGGATCGCGATCGCGGCGGCCACGCCGAGCTTGATGCCCCAAGACAGGCCGAGCGCCTTGCCGATCATGCCCGTGGCGGCGGCGCCAGAGGCAGCGCTGCCCGCAGCGGTGCCGGCGGCCGCGGTGGTCGTCGCCACACCGTTGCCGACGGCGACGCCCGCCGCCAGCAAGCGCCGCCGCAACCGCCGCTCGGTATCGGCCGACGGCAAGTCGCTACGCAGCGCCTCTTCCAGCACGGAATCTTCGAAATCGTGGCTCATGGCTTGTTCCTGGTTGAGGCTCTGTGGCGCGCAATGCCGGCCTCGAAAGCGAGGCGCGCGGCTCGCAGCCGCGAGTAAACGGTGTTGAGCGGGACGCCGACGACCTCGGCGATCTCCGGCGCCGACATTTGCTCGACGCGCGCCAGCACGAAGACTTCGCGGTGCTCGTCGCTGAGCGTCTCGAGCACCGCTCGCGCCAGCGCCAAGCGCTCGCTCTGCAGCGCCTGGCCTTCGCCGGAATGGCTGAGCACGAGCTCGGGCTGGCTATCGCGGGCGGTGTCGAGCGACACGGGCTCCCGTCGCAGGCGCTCGCGGTACTTGCGCGCGATACGCAGCGCGATCGCGTAGAGCCAAGTGCTGAGCTTTGCGTTGCCGTCGAACTCCGGCAGCCGCTTCTGCACGACGATGAACACGTCTTGCAAAGCGTCGTCGAGCTGCGCGTCGCGCACGCCGAGGCTGCGTAGGCAGCGCCACACGTAGCGAAAGTGAGCTTCGTAAGCGGCGGCTAGGTCGATCGGCTTCCGAGTAGCACCGAGCTCGTCCGCAGGAGAGCCCTGCGGTAGCTCGCGGCGACCCAGCGCTTCAGCAACCATGGACGTGTATCCGTGATGGTCGGCAAATCCGTCACCAGACCACTCCCAAGCGTACGAAAGCCGAGCCGGCGAGCCACGGCACGGGGTAAATAACGTGCGGTTCGCTAGATATCATTCGGGAATAATTGAGGATTTGGAATTTGCCCCGAATTGCGTTGAGCTGGCCCTCGGCTCCGAGGCCAGCCCAAAAGGCTCCGCGCTGCATGGGGTACCAGCCCAGCCCCAGGGTGGGGCCAGCGGCCCAAACGCTGCTGTCGCTGGGGCTTTTGATGCCCACGCCACTGCCGGACAAGCGCTGCGCCGCAAATCCCAGGCGCGCCTGCCAGAAGCGCGATGGTCGCAAGACGCCAGCCACGCCAGCGCCCAAGGCGCTCAGCGTCGCCCCCTGACCGTTCTGCTCGAGCTTGTCGGCAGGCAGCAGGTAGCGCGCGTCGAGCGCGATGCCCCACGAGCGCCACAGGCTCTGGCCCTCGAGCTCGAAAGCCAACACGGGCTTGGGCAGCGTGCCAATGCCGGCGCCGACACCACCCGTGAGGGTGAGCTTCGGATACTCGCTCGGCGGAGCTTTCGGCGGGGCAGGGGGCGGCGGCTCTTGCTCATGAGCTTTGGCTTCGCGGGCGTGCATCAAGACCGCGACGGCCACCACGATCGAGGCGCGAAACAGCTCGGAACAGCTGGCGTCGTCGAGCTCGCGCAGCTCGCTACCGATCTGCACGCGCAGGTGGTAGCCCTTGCTGCCAGGCGCGATCGAGACTTGCACGCTGCTCACCGGAGCGTCTTCACCGAGGCGCTGGCGTAGCTCGCGCTCGAAGTCGGCGGGTGAGCCGCAGTCGCTCGGCAGGTCCACGCGCTCGGCGTGTGCGCGCTCGGCGCACAGTGTGAACGCGAGGGCAGCGCTCAGCGCGCCATGTCGTCGACAGAGACCCATCAAGCAAGCACCCGATCAGCGCGCCCGAAGCACGGCGGCGAGCCAGGTTCTCCCCGACCGCGCGCCGTTTGGCAAGGCGGTCCGCGGAGTTGACGCCCGCAGCGGGCGGCATGACTCGGACATTGATTGTCCGGGCTGAGGCCAAATTGCAGAGCTTGTGGCTTCCCTTTTTGGTGGCTGCTACTATGTTCAGTACATGGCTCTTCCGGCGCACCTCCTCGAGCGACTTTCCCCCGCTTTTTCCCAAGCTGGTGTCCGCTTCGCGCGCCCGGCTGAAGGGCCTGCGGTGGCCACCTCGGCCCTGTCCTTTGGCATCGCCGAGCTCGATGCTGTCTTGCCTGACGGCGGGCTCGTGCGCGGCGGCGTCATCGAGCTGTGCGCAGCAGGAGAGGGGGCTCTAGGTACCACGCTCGGTCTCGCAGCCTGTGCTCAAGCTCAGGCAGAGGCACGCGCGCGTGGCGCACGCACCCCGTGGTGTGCCTTCATCGATCCTTCGAGCACCCTGTACGGCCCTGGCGTCGCCGCCGCCGGGGTAGATCTTTCGCGGTTGCTCGTGGTGCGTCCTCCGCTCGCTGCGCTGTCACGCGTCGCGCTGCGGCTCGCCGAGTCAGAAGCATTTGCCGTCGTCGTCGTCGACTTGACAGGGGTGGTGGGAGAGCGCGTGGCGGTTCCGCTCGGGACCTGGCCGCGCGTGGTGCGTCGTCTGGCTCTCGCGGTAGAGGGCACGGGGCACAGCGTGCTCTTGCTCACGCGTGAAGCCGATCGCCGCCCGTTGCCGCTACCTGTCGCTCAACGGCTCGAGGTATCACGGCCCACCGCCGACAAGCTCCTCGTACGCCTCGCTAAAGATCAGCGCGGTCGCGTGTCGTCGCCGCGGCCGGTGGTGTGGGCGCGCTCGGGCGCATGGGCGGCCGCACCTCAAAACCTCCACCTGGTTTCGGCGGAGGTGCGCCATGTCCGGCGCCTCGCTTGAGGGCAAGGCGCGCCGTGTTTTAGCGCTCATTTTGCCAGATCTGCTGGTGGAGCTCGCACAGCGCCAGCGCTTGGCGGACGCCATCGAGCCTCGGCCGCTCGGCGTCGTGCTCGTCCAAGAACCGGAACGAAGGCAGCCAGCGCAGCTGTCGCTCAACATCGGCGGAAAGCCGCTGGCCCCCGAGGCAGAGCTACCCGCATCGGAGCCACTGGCAGCCGTCAATCGCGAGGCTGAGCGTTTCGGGGTGCGCGCTCGGCAAACCATCGCCGAGGCGTCGGCGCTGGTCTCGCAGCTGGTGGTGGTCAAAGTCAGGCAGGTCGAGGTCGAGCGAACGCTTGGCTGCCTGGCAGAGGTCGCGCTCGGCTACGGCGCCACCGTGGCGCTCGCCGCACCCGATACGGTGTGGGTAGACATCACCGGCTCCGCCCACCTCTTCGGGGGAGAAGAAGCGCTGGCCCTCGATTTGGCGGAGCGCGTGCGTGAGCTCGGGCATCGCGCCAAAGTCGCCGTATCGGGGGGGCCGGAGCTGGCGAGGGCGTTCGCGCGTTGGTCAGCGCCGGCTCACCGCAAAGAGGCAAATGCAGGTGTTCGCATCATCTCTCCGTCCGGTACGGACGTCGCCGTCGCGGACTTGCCCATCCAAGCTTTGCCATTGGGGCCAGACAACTTGGGTTACCTCATGCGGCTCGGCCTACTCACTTGGGGTGAGCTCGGCCGCCAGCCACGCTCGGCGCTCGCGCCCCGTCTCGGCAAAGAAGCCGCGCGCGTGCTCGAGCTCTGTTCCGGCGTAGATTCGGCACCGCTCGTGCCTTACCAGCCGTCCCGCACGGTAGAAGAAGCGAGCAGTTGGGACGACGCGGTGAGCGGGACCGAGCCGCTCGGCTTCGTACTTCGCGGCCTCGCCGCGCGCATCTCCGCACGGCTCTGCGCCCGTGGCGAAGCCGCAGAATTGCTGGATGTCACGCTGCTGCACGATCCCGTCATCGCGCGTTTTCGCGGGGTGCCGACGGAAACGGTGCTGCATTTCAAGCTCTCGCAGCCTCTGCACCGCGAGGCAGAGCTGCGGCGCATCGTCGCTTCACGTCTGGAGCGGCTCACGCTCGGCGCCCCCAGCGTGGGGATGAAGCTGTCGGTGCCCCGGCTCGGGCCCATGGTGCAGCGCCAGCTCTCTTTGTCCGAGCTACTCGTTGGCGATACCACCAGCGGAGAAGAAGACCTGCCGCTGGTCCTGGCCGAGCTCACGGCAGATATCGGAGAAGATCGAGTCGGGGTGCTCAGCCTGGTCGACGCGCACCGGCCTGAAGCACAGAGCGCGCTGGGCGCCGCGCTGCCGGAGCAACCGGGGCACCCCAAGCGTAAAGGCAAAAGAGCCAAATCGCACAGCCCTGCACCCAAATCATCGCTGCGCAAAACAGAACCGCCGATTTGGTCGCGTTTACCCAGCCCACCCACGCGGCTCTTGCCCAACCCGATAGAGCTCAGCTCGGTGATCAGCGCCGGCAGCACGCTGGTGCTCGGTCACACCCTTTACACGATTGAACGCCTGCGCTTCGAGCAACGGCTCGACGCGGTGGAATGGTGGAGCTGGCCCGTCGCGCGCGACTATTTACGCCTTTGGCTCAGCAGCGAAAGCGGCGGCCTCGAAGCGCTCGTCTACGTCGACCGCCACACCGGCCGCCGCTATTTGCAAGCCGTCGGTGACTAGCGGCTGCGTCGAGACAGCGCGACTTCTACGCGCTCGGCGGCTACGGCGCGGCGGCCTTCGACGATGCCGCCGTCGGCGCTCATCGCCAAAATGAGGCCGGCATCGGCGATCAGGCTGATGAAGGGAGCTTGAAAGCCTGGGTCCTTCCAGGCTGGCATGTAATCTTGGCCGGTGCGCGGATCGCGCGTCCACAGCGTGCTCAGGCTGGCGACCCACTCGCGATCCAACAGATCGACGGCGCCTGCAGAAAGATCCGGCGCGCCCTGCACGACCGAAATGTTGCACTGATCGCGCTCGATGCGCAGCACCACGCCGCTGCTACCGACGACCAGTGAAAACTCGCGCTCGACATTGCTGGAGCCGCCCACGAAGGCACGTGTCTGCGGAACCATCAGCGGCGTGAGCTCCCACTGCATCGGCGCATAAATCGCAGCAAAGCCGTTGCCGTCGAGCAAGCGCCCACACACCACCCAACGCGCGTCGTCGAGCCGCAGCAAGCCCGACACGTTCTGCACGCCCTCGAGCACGAGCGGCTTCATCCAACGACGAGACGACATGGCAATGAGCCACGGCGGCTGCCCAGGTTTCCGCCCGACCGCCGTGATCAGATCGTCGAAGCGGCCGTTGGCGTCCAAGAACTCGACCGCCGAATCGGGATACAGCACCAGGTCGCGCACGCCTGCGGTCGTGCACACCGCCAGCGTGCCGTTGGAGCCGCCCACCAGCCAGCCGCCGGCCTCGTAGCGACGCGTAAAGGTCATGCCGCGCGGCAAATCGCGCAGGGCGCTCTTGGCGCCGAGCCAGGCTTCACCGCTCCAGAAGAAGGGGCCGCGTGGCGTGAATGCAAAGCAATGCCCGTCGGTATCCCAGGCGGCGCTCTGCACGACCATGTCCTCGCGCGGGCGGTGGCGGATCTTCCACTCGAAGCCAGCCAGATCGGCCGGCGCCGAAAGGCTGAGCATCGAGCTCATCAAGCGCCGGCTGGAGCGCGGCGCACCGATTTGATCGGTGAGCCACGGCAGCACCGTGGCCGCGAACTCTTCCGCGCTGGCCGGCCGTAGCTCCGGCTCGAGCGCGGTGGCGCGCGCGATGGCCGCGTCGATGGCGCGGCAAGCATCCGGCCGTTCGCGCAGCTCCGGGCTCAAATTACTGCTCGACATGATGCTGCGGCGCTCGCGCCCGCGCGTCATCTCGTACACGATCAGCGGCGAATCACCTTCGAACAGCGCCTCGTTCGTGAGCATCGTGAACAAGATGGCGGCCAGCGCGAACACGTCCGTCTGGAAGCCGAGCGCCGAGCTACCCTGCACGATTTGCTCGGGCGCCGCGAAGCCCGGTGTCCCCAAGCCCATCCCCGCGAAGGTGCGCCCCAGGCCGTGCGGACGCGCCAACCCGAAGTCGGAAATTTTGAAAATCTCGGTCTCGCCGAAGCCGCAGCACAGCACGTTGCCCGGCGTGAGGTCGCGATGGATCACGCCCACACCGTGAATGGCCGACAGCCCCGCGCTCAGGCAGCGCAGCGCGTGCGCAACGCGCCGGGCGTCGAAAGCGAAGCCCGTCTTGTGAATCGAGTACATCAAGCGATCGTCGAGCGTTGTGCCCTCGACGCCGCCGTGCACGTATTCGATCGCGATCCAGGGCGTCGGCCGGCGGCCGAACAACTGGGTGCTGCCGGTGTCGACGAAGCGCACCACGAATGGGCAAGCGGGCACGCACTCGTTCAAGCGCCCCAGCGCGACGGCTTCTTTTTGAGCCACCAGCTCGGGGGAGACTTGGTCGCCATAAGCCCCGGGAGTGACGACCTTCACCACCACCGGCTGTACGCCGTCGGGGGCTTCGCGCCAGGCCAGGTACGCCATGCCCATGCCGCCCTCGCCGACGTGGCGCTCGAGCTGGTAGCGCACTCCCGGCTGCACTTCCGACTCGATCACTCGACCGCGCAACGTGGGCGGCGGATGCGAAGAAGCAGTCACGTGAGCGATAACCCTCGGCGCATAGCCTCGTGCATCGACAACCGCTCCACCATGATCTTCGTGTGCCTCCACGGCGAATGCGCGTAAAGCGGCATTATTTCATCAGCGTTGGATCAGCGTCAGCCCCGCGTTGTTTCAGCGGAAATGCGTGAGCCGAAACGCTTCGCGCGTCGCATTCAGCTTGGTACCCGCTGTGGTTCGGAGCACACGCATGAAGCAAGAACGCACGCTTTCGCTCTGGTTGGTAACGCTGGTCGGTTGTGCCGGCGCGCTGTCCGTAGCGTGCGGTGACGATCTCGGTATGCCGGGCGATGGGGGTATGAGCGGCGGCAGCACGGCGGTGGCTGGGACCGGCGGCAGCGCAGGAGGCAGCGGCGGCAATAGCGTGCAGGTGGGTGGCGGCGGTGTGGGCACGGCAGGCAGCATTGCCGCTGCGGGCAGCTCTTCGGGCGGTACCGGTACCGGCGGCGGCGCCAACGCTGCCGGTGGTGGTGCGGGTGGCAACAGCGGCGGCTCGGGCGGTAGCGGCGGCTCGGGCGGCAGCGGTGGCTCGGGCGGTAGCGGTGGCTCGGGCGGCGGCGGCCTGGGCCCGTTCGGCATCACGTCGTGCCAGGCCAAGTTCGAACAGGCCTGCAAGCCGCCGATCATCTTCACGAACGGCGATCCCGCCGACAAGGGCAAGGTCTTCACGGACGCCGTGCCGGACGTGACTGCGGCCGAGCAGCAGATCGCGTGCACGGCTTGCTCGATCCTCTACCGCGACCCGAGCGAGATCCCGAACAACAAGCACCCGAGCCAGATCAAGATCGTGCTCGACTTTCACGGTGGCGTGGCCCAGGCCGGTGGCGACCAGATCCAATTCGATCTCGACTACATCAATAGCTACAAGGGCAGGCCTGCCGACCAGATCAAGCAAGAGATGCTCGGCGTGCTGCAGCACGAGACGGTGCACCTCTACCAAAACTACGGCAACGGCGGCACGGGTGAGGGTGCGGCCGATCTGGTGCGCGCCCGCACCGGCTATTACCCGAAGAGTCGCTTCCGTAAGGGCGAGGGCACGTGGAAGGACGCGTACACGGCTTCAGGCAACTTCTATTCGTGGCTCACGGGCCCCTGCTCGTATCACAGCACCTTCTATCCGATGAACGATCTGGACTTCCCCTACAAGCTCAACAAGGCGCTGGCGGGGAAGAGTGGCGACGCCGCCTACAACGCGGTGAGCGCGCTGCTCATGGCCGACTTCGGCAAGGGGCCCGACGAGCTTTGGACGCAATACCAGAACACCGCGTTCTGAGAATTTACCTCTGAGAGGTAGGTTCAAGCTCAAGTAATCCAAAGAGTTTTTAGAATCGTCTTGGCGCGCGACTGAGTACTGATAGCGTGTTCAGTCCTGTGTTCACGGAGCTTCTGGGTCGCACTTCGTTTTCGTTCCTCCGCGGTGCCTCGCACCCGGAGGAGATGGTCAGTCGCGCCAAGGAGCTGAAGCTCGATGCCATCGCGCTCTGCGATCGTGACGGCCTCTATGGCTCGGTGCGTGCGCTGCGGGCCGCGCAAGAGCTCGAGCAGCGCGTGATCGTCGGCGCGGAGCTCACGGTGGGTGAGCACCCGAAAGAAGTCGAGCCACCCGTGCTCGCGTTGCTCGTCGAGACGCACCGCGGTTACCAGAATCTGTGCCGGCTGCTCACGGAGGCCCACCGCGGGCGCGAGAAGGGTACGAGCGCGCTCGAGCTCGCTTGGCTCGAACGCTGTCACGAAGGTTTGGTGGCGGTCGTGCCAGCGCCGCGCCGCCCCGGTGACGAGAGCACGCCGCCGCCAGCGCTTCTGCAAACGGTTCGAGAAGTGTTCGGGGAGCGCGGATACCTTTCGGCCCATCGTCATTGCGACGGTTTCGATCACCAACGCATCGAAGCTGTCGAGAGTTGGTCGCGGGAGTATGGGCTACAAGTGGTGGCCAGCGCTCGGCCGCAGTTCCACGAGCAGGAGCGCAAGGCGCTGGCCGACGTGCTGTACTGCATCCGCCAGGGCACCACGCTCGAGCGCGCCGGCACCGCGCTCTCGCCGAACGCCGAGGCGGCCCTGCGTTCGGAGGCCGAGATGCGGCGGCGCTTTCCCGACCATCCGGAGTGGGTCGAGCGCACCGGGGAAGTAGGCCAGCGCCTCACGTTTTCGCTGACCGAGCTCAAGTACCAGTTTCCGTGCACCCTCGAGCCGGGAGAGAGCGCGGACGACAAGCTGCGACGACTGACCGAACAGGGGCTGCGTGAGCGCTTTGCGGCCGGCGTGACGCCGGCTGTGCGCGCCCAAGTGGAAAAAGAGCTGGCCGTGATCCGGCAGATGGAGGTGGCGCCTTATTTTTTGAGCACGCACGAAGTGGTCGAGATGGCGCGGAAGCGCAAAATTTTGTGTCAGGGGCGCGGCAGCGCCGCCAACAGCGCGGTTTGCTATGCGCTCGGCATTACCGCAGTAGATCCTGCGCGCTCGAATTTGCTGTTCGAGCGCTTTCTGAGCGTGGAGCGTGCCGAGCCGCCCGACATCGACGTCGACTTCGAGCACGAACGCCGCGAAGAGGTAATTCAGGACATCTACGCGCGTTGGGGGCGCGAGCAGGCTGCGATGGTGTCGGAGGTCATCAGCTATCGCGGCAAGTCTGCGCTGCGTGAGGTGGGCAAAGCCTTCAGCCTACCCACGGAAACGGTCGATCGCCTGAGCGCGTCGATTGGCCATTGGGATAGCGCCGAAGAGAGCGAGAAGCATGCGCGCAACTTGGGGCTCGACGTCGAGGGCAAGCGCCTGAGCCAGGTGATCGAGATTTCACGGCTCTTGAACGGTTTTCCTCGGCACTTGTCGATTCACGTGGGCGGCTTCGTGCTGTCGGCGGAGCCGCTTTACAGCGTGGCGCCGATCGAGCCGGCGCGCATGCCGGACCGCACGGTGGTGCCGTGGGACAAAGACGACATCGACACGTTGAAGTTCTTCAAGGTGGACGTGCTGGGGCTCGGCATGCTGACGGCGATCAGAAAGACGCTGGCCATGATCCACGAAGACGGCGCGTTGCCCGTGCCGGTCGGCGCCGAGCCGATGACGAGCTTCGACCCAATCCTGGCGCTGACGCGGATCCCACCCGACGAACGGCCGGTGTACGCGATGATCAGCCGCGCGGATACGGTGGGCGTTTTTCAAATCGAGAGCCGCGCGCAAATGGCCATGTTGCCGCGCCTGCGTCCCAAGTCCTTTTACGACCTGGTAATCGAGGTGGCGATCGTGCGTCCCGGACCGATCCAAGGCGGCATGGTGCACCCGTACCTCAAGCGCAGAAACGGCGAAGAATCTGCCGACCCACCGCACGAAATTTTGCGACCGATCTTGGACCGCACGCTCGGCGTGCCGCTCTTTCAAGAGCAGGTGATGGAGATCGCCATCGTGGGCGCCGGCTACACCGGCGGCGAGGCAGATCAGCTGCGTCGTGACATGGCGGCCTGGAAAAAGAGCGGGCGGCTGATGCGCCACCGCGACAAGCTGCTCGCCGGCTTCGAGAAGCGCGGCATCAAGCGCGAGTTCGGCGAGGCGCTGTTCGAGCAGATCAAGGGCTTCGGCGAGTACGGCTTTCCGGAGTCGCACGCCGCTTCTTTCGCCTTGCTCGTCTACGCTTCATCCTGGGAAAAGCTCAAGTTTCCGGCGCATTTTGCGTGCGCGTTGCTGAACTCTCAACCGATGGGCTTCTATACACCTTCGACCATCATCCAAGACGCCGTGCGTCACGGCGTCTTGGTGCGCGATGTCGACGTGACGCACAGCAACTGGGACAGCTCGCTCGAGCGTATGACGGACGAAGCTGGGCGACAGTTGCCCGATCCGGCTGCGAGCTCGGCGCTTCGCTTGGGACTACGCTTGGTGAAGGGAATTGGCGAAGCGGTCGCCAAGCGCATCGAGAGCGAGCGCAAAGAATGGCGCTTTGCGAACGTGGACGACGTGGTGCGGCGCTGCGAATTGCGCAAAGACGACGTGGAGGCGCTGGCCGAAGCCGGCGCTTTCGAGAGCCTCACGACTTCTCGCCGCGCAGCTTTGTGGCAAGCGCGCTCACCGCGCACGCCGGGGCTGTTCCGCGAACGCTCGCTGCGAGAACCAGCCGAGAAATTGCCGGAGCTTCGGGCCGGCGAGCGGCTTTTGCTCGATTATCGTCACAAAGGTTTGTCGGTGGGCGACCACCCGATGCGGCACTTTCGCGACAAGCTCAAGCGCCGCGGTGTCGTCACCGCGGCGGAGCTGTTCGATTGTCAGCAGGGGCAGCGGTTGGAGGTCGCGGGGGTCGTCACCTGTCGCCAACAGCCAGCCACCGCCAGTGGCGTGGTGTTCATCACGCTAGAAGACGAGACCGGCTTCTTGAACCTGGTTTTGTGGAAGCGCGTCTACGAGGAGTACCGGCTACCGGCGCGGCACGCGGCCATCATGCTCGCGCGCGGCACGATCGAGCGGCAAGGGCGCCCACCCGGCGTGCGCGTCAGCACACCGCACGATCCGCTGGTGGACGAAGCCGCCGACGTCGCCCCGGTGATTCACGTCATCGTCGAAGCCTTGTTGCGCTTGGATGTACCGGGTCGCGACATCGAGAAGGTGTCGCGCGACTTTCATTGAGGCTGGCCTCGACGAATTTTCGCAACTCGGTGGGCCGCTGGTCGATAGGGGAGCATGAGGCAAAGGGGCATTCGAAAGAGGTGGTTCGTGGTCGGCGTTTTGTGGGCGTGCGCGTGCGATCAGCAGCTGGATCTGCCGCAAGCGCCCACAAAACGAGCAACGTCAGCGGCGGCGAATCGTCCGAGCGATGGCATTACCGGTGCGGCCGGCATGACTCAGGAGGGCGATCCGCCCGAACGTTTGCCGCTTCCTACGGAGCCGCAGCTCACGAGCTTTGGCGGAGAAGGCGGACAGGGCCTCGCCGAGGATATGGGCATGGAAGCAACTCGACCTCGTGGCGGCGCTGGTGGCGGCTCCGGCTCCTCCACCCTGGGCGGAGCAGCCGGAGCCGGTGGCACGCAGCGCGCGGGCGGAGCCGGCGGAATGACGACCGCTGGCATCGGCGGCGAAGCCGGCTCTGCCTCGGAATCCGGCCTGCCACAGCTGTATTTCAGCGAATACGTCGAGGGTTCGGGCAGCTTCAAGGCGCTCGAAATCTACGCCGCAGCCGCCTGCTCGCTCGAAGGTTGCGAGCTACAAACGTTCTCCAACGGCAAGGCCGAGCCATCGCGTTTGGCGCTTCACGGCTCGCTTTTGGCGGGGCAAACGCATGTGCTGTGTTCGTCCACACTTGCCGCGGCTCAGCCCAGTGCTTGCAATCGCTCGACCAGCCTCACGTTCAACGGAGACGATGCTCTCGCCCTGAGCTGCGGCGCCGTCACGCTCGACGTGTTTGGTGAAATCGGTGTCGATCCCGGAGACAGCTGGGCCGATGGCGCTACCTTGGATCATACGTTGCGTCGCCGTTGTAGCGTCACGCAGGGCCGCGCGGCCAGCGAGCCGTTCGATGTCGATGCCGAATGGATCACCTTCGGCACCGACACCTTCGCCGATCTCGGGCGCCGCGACTGCACGGCGACGCCCTGACCGCCGCGCTCACGGATTAGAAGCAGTGAGCACGACCTCGCGGCGCTTGGGATCCGGGCCAGTCTGGGCGGGCGCGAGGGTTTGAAAGTAACGGTAAACAGCGCGCAAGTCGTTGTCCGTCATCTTTTGGAATGCTTCCCACGGCATGGGTGAGTCGGCGTGGACGCGCCCGGCTCGGAATCGCGTCACGAATGCGTCTTCGGTCCAGCCTTGCAGCCAGCCCCAGCGCGGATCGGGCGTGAGGTTGGGGGTGACATACTTCTTCGCCGGATTGCCGATGGCTTCGTGCTCGGCGCCGCCGCCGAACATCGGCCCTGCAAAAGCGCCCGTACGCATGTCGATCTGGGTGTGGCACATCACGCAGTTGCCGATGTTGTGCGTGATGTACTCGCCGTAGCGAGCTGTCGGCTCGGGCTCGAAGCTCTTGGGCGGCGTTTGCGTCGGACCTTTGGGCTCGAGCACGAACGCCTGCACGAAGCGGCCGAGGGGGTTGATGTCGTGCTCCGGCACCTGGTGTCTTACCGGCGCCTGCGTGCGCAAGAACGAGAGGATGGCCGTGAGATCGTCGTCGCTCAGGTTGGCGTAAGGCATGAACGGTAATGCGGTATGTCCGTCCGGCTTGACCCCGTAGCGAATCACTCGCGCCAAGGCCTCGTCTTTGATGGCTCCAATGCCCGTTTCAGTGTCCGAGGTGATGTTCGGAACGCGAAAGGTTCCGACCGGGAGCTTGAATTCCTGTCCGCCCACCAGCGGTCGCCCCATGCGCGAAACCGCCGGCGGGTCGACGGCACCGTGGCATTCGCCGCAGTGCGCCGGCCCTTCCACCAAGTAGCGACCGCGCTCGATCACGGCAGGATCTTTGCTGGCGTGAATATTGGGATAGGGGGCGTCCACCGTGCGGTTGGCGCGGACGTACGTGACCACCTCCAGAACCGCCACCAATGCGGCGATGCCGAGGCCAACCCGAGTAAGCGTGCGTTTCCAGGACTTCTGCATGGCTGCTCCCCCAAGTGGCGCGTGGGGCCAACCCGTTACGAGCCGGAAAACATTTTGGATCGCCGAACACCGGGCCGAGATGGATTGCGGCTACCGTAGACCTGCTAACCTGCGGGGGTGATGGTTTCGTCCGAATCGCTCGCCGAGCTGGTCGATCGTGCGCGAGCCGGGGAGCGCACCGCAGAAGAGACGGTGTGCCGGCGCTTCTCGCCTGTCGTGCGCGCTTTCGCGCGGCGCCGCCTCCGCGGCACCGAGGCCGTCGACGAGTTCACGCAAGACGTACTGCTCCTGACGATCGAAGCGCTGCGGGGCGGCCGCGTGCAGGAGCCGGAGCGTCTCGGCGGCTTCGTGCTTGGTATTTGCCGTACATTGGCGTTCGATCGCGCCCGCCAGCGCGAGCGGCGCCGCACCCTGTGGGAAATGTACGGCGCTGCGCTGGAGGCCGTCAGTGTGCAGGCCGTGCACACTGAGACTTACGAGGTGAGCCACCTCGAGGATTGCATGAGCCGGCTGTCGGGGCGCGCTCGTGAGCTGATTCGCCTAGGCTACATCGAATCGCGCGGTCACGACGAGGTGGCACGAGCGCTCAACATCAGCGAAGGCAACGCGCGGGTGCTGCGCCACCGCACGCTCGCCAGCCTCCGCGAATGCATGTCCAAGCGCATGTCGTGGGAGGCTGCATGAGCGAGCCCCGCAAGCCGTTCGAGGCGCTGGAAGAGTACCAGAGCGGCGGCATGCCGGATGCCGACGCCGCCGGTTTCGAAGAAGAGCTGTTCGCGGCGGCAGCCGCCGGCACGGCCGAGGAGGCGAGCTTCGTGGACCGCGTCGCCCTGATAGGTCGCTACCTGGAGCCGCGCGGAGGGCTCGACATCGGTAGCACTCGTGCCCGTGTCGACCAATTGCTCGGCTCTGGTCTACGCGTGCAGCTGATCGAGCCTGCGCCCGCGCCGTCGGTGCAAATGCCGCCGCTCGATCCGGACGCTGAGATCGTCATCACGCACGTCGCCGTCGACGTACGCGGCTATGACTCGGTAGACGTCGTCGTCGAAACGCCCGATGGCACCGAGCTCAAGACCTTCCGCGATGTCGGCTGGGATCCTGACGACGGCACCATGTACGCTGTTTGCGAGGGCCACCTGGCGCGCCTCGCGGCGCAGGTACCGCGCGTCGTGTCACGCATCATCGGCACCCGCGCGGGCCAAAAGCACCAGATCGCGGTGTTCGAGAGCGTGAATAGCTCGTGAATTTGCACCTCGGCAGACGAGCCGTGCGAGCGTGCTACTGGTGAGCGTCTTCGTGCACGTTATGCCACTGCAGTCGACGACTCGGCGTTTCCACCCGATGCGCTCTCCGGCTTGGCGGTGTCGCGCTCGCGCGGAGCGGAGGACAGCGAGTCGCTGCGGCTGACCGCGTTCTCGTTCACCTTCACGCTGACGACACGCGAGACGCCGGGCTCGCCCATCGTGACGCCGTAAAGAACGTCGACGCTCTGCATGGTCTTCTTGATGTGCGTGATCAAGATGAACTGCGAGCTGTGCGTCATCGAGCGGATCGCCTCGTTGTAACGAGACACGTTGGCCTCGTCGAGCGGCGCGTCGACCTCGTCCAGAATGCAGAAGGGCGAGGGGCGATGCTGGAAGATGGCGAAGATGAGCGACACGGCGGTGAGCGCCTTTTCGCCACCGCTCATGAGCTCGATATTGCCGAGCTTTTTGCCGGGCGGCTGGGCCATGATGTCCACGCCGCTACCCAGCAAGTCGTCCGGATCGGTGAGGATGAGCTCGGCCTTGCCGCCGCGGAACATCTTGTAAAACGTCTTCTTGAACAGGTCGTTGACGGCGTCGAACGTCTCTTTGAAGCGACGACGCGACTCCTTGTTCATATGCTTGATGGCGTGCTCGAGCTCGACGAGCGCCTTCTCGATATCGACCTTCTGGTCGTTGAGCTCTTTGAAGCGACGCTCGGCGTCGTCGTGCTCGGCCTTGGCGTCTAGGTTTACCGGACCCATGCGGTCGATCAGCTGAGTGAGCTCGTCGATGCGGCGGCGCTGCTCGGCGTCCGGCGGCATGCGCATGTGGTAGTCGCCGACCACGCGCCGCAGGTCCAAGCCGCGGAAGCGCTCGCGGACCTTGGCCAGCAAGTGCTCGCGCTCCAGCCCGATGCGCTGGGCGGCCATCTCGTGCTTGCGCACGGCTTCGTCGAGCACTTCGAGCGCGTCGCGTAGCGCCTTCAGCTCGGCTTCTTGACCGGACAGTGTCTGGCGGACCTGCTCGAGCAGCGTGCGGGCTTCGTCGAGCTCGGCGTGAGCCAGCTTGGCCGCCTGCACGGCTTCGATGCGGGCCTCGCGGGCGACCATGATGCGCGCGGCAGTTTCACCGTATGCGACCGAGGCTTCGTTCAGCTCTTCGTCGAGCTTGGTACCGCGCGCTTCGAGCTCGGCGAGCGAGGTGGCGACGCGCTCGAGCGCAGCGCGGGCAGCTTCGACCTGCTCCTTCACCTGCGCTAGGCGCACCTTGCGCTCGGTAACCAACGACAGCTGCGTGGCGACGCGCTCGCGCCAGGCCGCGGCCGTGCTTTCGGCGCGCGCCAGCTCGGCGTTGAGGTGCTCGAGCTGCGAGCGCAGGCCATCGAGTTGGGCGCGCGATTCGCCTTCTTGCAGCGCGGCTTGCTCGAGCGAGATGTCGAGATCCGCGAGCTCGCCCGCCAGTTTGGCGATGCGTGCCTCGCAGCGCTCGATCTCGCCGACACTGCGCGAAAGATCCTTTTCGGCGGTGATATGGGCGAGCTCGCCGACGTGCGCCTGCTCGCGCGCACGCTCGAGCGCCGTGCCGACCTCGGTGATGCGGGTGCGGAGGGCGGTGTGCTCGGCCTGCACGCGGGCGTGCTCGGCCTCCAGCCGTGTCACCTCGGCGCGCAGCTGCTGCATCTCGCGCTTCTGCTCGATCATGCCGCTGGCGACGTCGTCGCCGCTGCCGCCGCTCACCACGCCGTCCGGGCGGGCCACCGTCCCGTCCAGCGCGACCGCCGTGACTCCGGCGCTGCGCGAGACCTCGACCGCGTCGCCGGCGCTCTGCACGTAGACGGCGTCGCCCACGAGCGTACGGAGGGCTTCGTCGCCCTCGGCAAACTTGAGCTTGTCCGCGATGCGGCCGAGCACGCGCTCGTCCGAAACCGTCTTGAGCTCGCGCGTCGCCTGACCGCCCGAGAGAGCGATCACGTCGGCGCGGCCGCGCTGGCCCTTTTGCAGCTCGGCCAGCAGCTCGAGCCCCGCGCCGGCCTCGCTCACGACGACAGCTTGAAGCGTGCGACCGAGCAAGCCGGCAACCGCCAGCGTGAGCTCTTCGGGGGCGTCCAGGCGATCGGCGACCAGGCCCAGGACGCGCGCGTCGCCCTTGCCCAAGATGGCTTTGGCGCCGGCACCCACGCCTTCTAGCCGGCGATGCAGGTCTTCGAGCGCACGCAGTCGGTTGCGCTTGATTGAAAGCTCGTTCTTGGCGGCGTCCACCGCGCGCTCGCTCTCGAGCTGCCCGGCGCGCAAGCCTTCGAGCTCCTTTTCGAGCTGAGCCTTTTCTTCGCCGCTGAGCTTCTTGCCTTCGCTCAGCTCTTGCACGCTTTGTGTGAGCGCCAGCTTGCGTGCCTGGTGATCGGCGAGCTCGGCCGTGAGCGCTTCGCGCTCGCTCGATACCTTGTCGCGGCGGCTGCGGCCGTCTGCCATGCGCTGCGACACGCCGTCGATGCGTGCTTCGACGCCTGCCGCGAGCGCCGTGAGCTCGCCCGTCTTGCGGCGCAGCTCCAGCACTTCGTCGCTGGCGTGCGCTTCCTCGCCCTGCAACTCCGCCAGGGCTTCCGTCTCGGCGAGCGCGTCGGCTTCGCGGGCGCGCTCGTCTTGCGACAAGTCTTCGATGCGCGAGCTGAAGTCCGCTTGCTCGGTTTTGAGCGTGAGCACGCGCGTCTTGATGTCGTCGAGCTCCGTGCGGCCGGCCGCGATGCGATCGCCCAGGTGCGTCAAGCGATCGCGCGAGCGCTCGATCTCGGCGTGCAGCGTGCTGACGTCATTGTCGGCCTCGAACGCGCGCCGCGAGGCTTCGTCGGTGCGCGCTTCGGTCACGCTCGACTGCTCGCGCACGACCTCGATCTCGGCCTCACGCTCGCGCAGCGCCGTGCGCGATGCGCCGGCTTTTTCGCTGGTCTCTGCCAAGCCGTCGGTCTCGACGCGCTCGGTGACGATCAGCTCGAGCAGGCGGTGCGTCGCGTCGTGCAGCGACAGGTCGTCGAGCTCCTTGCGATACTCGATGAAGCGCTCGGCTTTGGCGACCTGGCGTTTGAGCGAGGCGCGCGAGCGATCGATCTCCGACACGATATCGGTGATGCGCAGCAGGTTCTGCCGCGTGAGATCCATCTTGCGCTCCGCTTGCTTGCGGCGCTGCTTGTACTTGGTAACGCCCGCCGCCTCTTCGATGAATAGGCGGCGATCTTCGGGGCGCGAGCTCACGATCTGGCCGATGCGGCCCTGCTCGACGATCGAGTAAGCCTTGGTGCCGACGCCGGTACCGAGGAAGAGCTCGGTCACGTCGCGCAGGCGAACCTGGGTCTTGTTGAGCAGGTACTCGCTGGTGCCGTCGCGGAACAGGCGGCGCGTGACGGCGATTTCCGGGTAGTCCTTGTACTCGGGCGGCAGCGTCTCGGCGTACTCGGGGTTGGTGTTGTCGAAGGTGAGGGTCACCTCCGCCATGCCGTTCGGACCGCGTGACTCCGAGCCGTTGAAAATTACGTCTTCCATGGCGCGGCCGCGCAAGTGCTTCGCGCTCTGCTCGCCCAAGGTCCAACGGATGGCGTCGACGATGTTCGACTTGCCGCATCCGTTCGGGCCGACGATACCCACGATGTCGTGATCGAAGTGGATCACCGAGCGGTCCACGAAGGACTTGAATCCGGTGATCTCGAGCTTCTTGATATGCATTTCAGCCTGTCCTCAACGACTCGGATGTTACGTATGCTACCCCATGTGGGTCGGCGCTCCGACCGGGTCGGACGCCGTGGCAACGTACGTCACTACATGTATCGTCACGTCGCCAATTCCGGATCTACGCCCCTGAACGGCCGTGCACAAGGGCGTTCGTCAAGTTTTAAGCGGTTCCCGTATGACCCCTACTGCTTGGGCAGTGGACTTGTGTTCAGTCGTATACATTGGGGCCATAAGCGGCAGGCTACCAGCCGCCGGCGCCGGCTCGCCGGACCGGTAGATTGGCCACTGGGCCGTTGTTGGACCGCCGGCGCGCTCCACAAGCCGCCGCTCCAACGGCAACGGCTCGTGGACAATGCTCCAACAGCGACGTTGACAACCGCGCTCTACGGAATCATTTCAAACCCAGAGACGCATGACCTACGAATACGCCTGCACCGCTTGTGGCCACGGTTGGGAAGCGGAGCAGTCCATCAGCGCGGCCCCGCTCACGGAGTGCCCGAAGTGCCATCAGGCGACAGCCAAGCGGCAGGTTTCTGGGGGAGCCGGCTTCATCCTGAAGGGTGGCGGCTGGTACTCGGACTTGTACGCTAGCAGCGGCGGAGGCTCCTCGAAGAAGACCGAGAGCGAGTCGTCGTCATCGAGCTCCAGCGACAGCAAGAAGACGGACACGTCGAGCGCGAGCGCGAGCACCACGTCGTCGAGCAGCAGCGGCCCCAGCACGGGAGCCTCGAGTACTTGACCATGGATCCGCGACGCAGCACGGCAGAGCTCCGCACGGAGATCGCGCGGCTGGATCGCGAAATCCTCGAACGTCTAGAAGCCCGGGCGCGCGCCTCCAAAGAGATCCGCGCGCGCGCCGAGAGCGATCCCGGACCTGAAGGTAGCGAGCGCGAAGCCCTCGCGGCGCTCAGCGCGGCTGCCAGCGGCGACTTGCCCGCCGAGTCTCTACAAGCGATCTTCTCGGCGATTCGAGCTTCGGCTCGCGCGCTGGAGCAAGCGCCGCGCGTTGCGTATCTCGGGCCCGAGGGAGGCTTTTGCCATGTGCTTTCGCGCGCCCACTTCGGCGCGGCGGGCTCCTTCACGGAATCGCCGTCGGTGCGCGAGGCACTCGAAGAAGTCGCGCGCGGTCGCGCCGCTTGCGCGGTTTTTCCCTTCGAATCCTCGGCGGACGGCCTAGTACAGACTTCCGTAACGGCGCTTACGGACACTGACCTGGTGATCGTGGGCGCACGGACGCTGCCGATGACGTTTCAGGTCATGGGGCGCGCTGCCGGCCTGGCCGATCTCGAAAAGGTCTACACGACGCCCGCTGGGCACGCGGCGTGTCAGCGCTTCTTGGATTCGGAGCTGCCGCGCGTGAGCGTAATCGACGTGCGCTCGATGAAAGTTGCGGCCGAGCTCGCGCAAGAAGACGCCACCAGCGCCGCGATCGTGCCGGAGCCGACGGGCCGGGAGCTCGGGCTCGGGCTGCTGCGCGAAAACGTGGGCGATGTCGCCGAGATCAAGATGCGCTACGCGATCGCGGCGCCGCGCCCAGCGAGCCGCTCCGGCGCGGACGTCACGTGCTTGCTCTTCAGCATCGACGACAAACCTGGCTCGCTCTTCGACATCTTGCGGCACTTTGCCGAGCGCGGGATCAACCTGCGCCGCCTGCATTCGCGCCCCGCCGGTCGCGAGCCCTGGGACTACGTCTTCTACGTCGAAATCGGCGGTCACGCGACCGAGCGCTCCGTGATCACCGCGCTCGAAGCCGTGAAGAAGAGCACACGCTATTTGCGAGTGCTCGGCTCGTTTCCGCAAGAAGCGTGACGCGGGAATCTATACTAGGCTCCCGCCTCGCATGAGCCTGGTCATCCCGACAATTGAAGCCCTGGCGCCGTACGAGGGCGGCAAACCCATCGAGGAGCTTTCGCGCGAGCTCGGCATCATGGACGCCGTAAAGTTGGCCTCCAACGAGAATCCTCTGGGGCCCAGCCCGCGCGCCGTCGAGGCGGCGCGGCGCGTGATCGGGGAGTCGCATCGTTACCCGGATGGTGCGGCGTTCAATTTGCGCGCCAAGCTCGGGCAGAAGCACGGCGTCGCCATGGACGAAGTGCTGCTCGGCGCCGGCTCGAACGAGTTGCTCGATCTCGTGGTGCGGACGTTCTGCACCCGGGAGCACCACATCGTGTTCGCGGAGCCGGCTTTCGTCGTCTATCGCATCGCGGCCATGAGCTATGGCGTGCCGTTCACGGCCGTGCCGCTGGCGCCGGGTTTGGTGCACGATTTGCCCGCCATGGCCGCCGCAGTCACGCCGCAGACGCGGGTGCTGTTCGTGGCCAATCCGAACAACCCCACCGGCACGCACGTCGGTCGCACAGCCGTCGAAAAGCTGCTGCGCGAGGTGCCGCCGGAGGTGATCATCGTCATGGATGAGGCGTACCTGGAATACGCAGATGCGCCGGACTATCCGGATTCGCTGCAGCTGCGCGGCTTGCGCGAACGGCTGCTCGTGCTGCGGACTTTTTCGAAGATCTACGGCATGGCGGCGTTTCGGGTCGGCTACGGCATCGGCCCCAAACCGATCATCGATTACATGAATCGCGTGCGGGCTCCGTTCAACGTCAGCACGATGGGGCAGGTAGCAGCGGTTGCGGCGCTGGACGACAACGACCACGTGCAGACGGCGCGTGCGCTCAATCAAAAAGAGCGCACGCGCGTGACTGAGACGCTGACCACGCGCGGTCTCGCGGTCACGCCGAGCCAGGCCAATTTCGTGCTGGTCGACGTGCAGCGCCCGGCGCGCGCCGTGTACGACGCGCTGCTGAAAAAAGGTGTGATTGTTCGGCCGTTTGCCAGCTTGCCAACCTCGCTGCGCGTCACGCTCGGTACCGAGCGCGAGAACGATCGCTTCCTCACCGCCCTGGCGGAGGTGCTGTCGTGATTCGCCGGAGTGCGCTCGCGCTGCTCGGTGCGCTGGCGTTGGCGCTCGGCGCTTGCGCCAAGAGTGAAGACGTCATCGTTCACACCGGCCAAGGTAAAGAGAAGACGGCGCAGCAAATCGACGCGGACGCGTTGGCGCTGCTGCCAGGCGGCGCCATCACGGTCGGTGTGCTCGACGCGCAGGCGCTGTTCGGCTCGCAGTTCGGCGACAAGCTGCTGGAGGTCGCCAAGCGCCGCGCACCGGTGCCGGACAGCGCCGGCTTCGACCCGAAGCGTGACATCACGAAGGTCTACTTTGGCGTGTACTCGATGCAGGGCGCCGACGTGGCGGGCGTAGCCGTCGGTACTTTCGACCCGAAGAAGATCGAGACGGCAGCCGACGGTATTCAAAAGACACCGCAAGGCGTGCCTGTCACCAAGTCGACATACGCCGGTCGCGCCCTGTACACCGCCGAAAGCGTGGGTTTCACGGTTTTGACGACGCGCACGGCCTTGTTCGGTAACCAGACGGGCATTCGCCGCGCCCTGGATCGCATCAAGGAGGGCACGGCCAAGCGGCAGCTCGCGCCGTGGGCTGAGAAAGTGCTGAGCCAATCGTCGGTGCCGTTCGCCTTCGGCTCGAACCTCAAAGAGAATCCGGTTCCCAACGCCATGCGCGCCAAGCTGCCGTTCTTGGACGGCGTCGAAACGGTCTCGGTGGTGGGTAACTTTTCAGCCCCCGGGGTCAACCTGGCGGGTACCCTCGTTTATCCGGACGAGGCCGCTGCCAAGACCGGCGCGAGCAAAGTCGCTGAAACCCGCGCAATGCTCGATACTTACACGCCCTTTTTGGCGCTGCTGGGCATCCCGCAGCCCGTGCGCAAGCTCGAGGCCGACGCGGTAGGCAAGGAAGGGCATTTCGTGGCGGGTATCGACGCCGTGGCGTTCTCGGCCCTGCTGACGCGCCTCGACGATCTGCTCGGTGCGTTGCCCAAAGCCACCGCCGCGCCCGTGTCACAATGAATAGCGCTCGAGCATGCCGTCCCGTCTGATCGTTCGTCCCGCGCTCAAGCCGCTCAGCGGCAGCGTACCTGTGCCCAGTGATCGCAGCATCACACACCGCGCGCTACTGCTCGCGGCGCTCTCCAATGGGCCATGCGAGCTGCGAGGCTTCGCTTACGGTAGCGACAACCTGGGCATGCTGCGGGCACTCGCGGCGCTGGGCGTGCGCTATGAAGACGATCAGAAGGGCACGTTGCGGATTCGCGGTGGCGGCCTGCGTGGCCTCACTGCGCCGCGAGAGCCCATCAACTGCGGGCACTCGCCGACCATCGCGCGGCTGCTCACCGGCGTTCTCGCCGCGCAGCCTTTCATGACCGAGCTCTACGGTAGCGACAGTAACTCCCGTCGGCCGATGCGCGCCGTCACCGAGCCGCTGGTGCGCCGCGGAGCGCAAATCAGCGGCACACCGCACCCCACTGAGCCGGGGGAGCTGTGCTTACCGCTCAAAGTGGGGCCGTTCGAAGGCGAGCGGCTCGAGCCCATCGATTACGTGATGAGCCGCCCCAACGATCACGCGAAGGGCGCGCTGCTCTTCTCCGGCTTGTTCGCGTCGGGGCCGACCCTCATCCATGAGCCGGTGCTGTCGCGCGATCACACCGAGCGCATGTTCGATGCGCTTGGCCTGCCGGTGCAGGCGGCGGGCTCGATGGTAGCGCTGCACCCGCCGGCAGACCCGCTTGCCATTCGCGGTTTCGACGCGGACATTCCGGGTGACATTTCGGCGGCCGCGTTCGTGCTCGCCGCGGCGCAGCTGGTGCCGGGCAGCAGCGTGAGCACGCGCCGCACGGGCTTGAATCCGACGCGCACCGGCATCCTGGATATGATTCGCCTGTTCGGCGGGCGCACCGGCATCTCTCCGACCGGTGATTCGCTGGGTGAGCCGTTCGGCGAGGTGAGCTCCCGCCCGAGCACGCTGCGTGGCATCAAGATTTCCGGAGAGCTGGCGCTGCGCGGCATGGACGAGGTGCCGGTCGCCTGTGTGCTCGGCGCGCGCGCCCGCGGCGTCACCGAAATTTCAGACGTCGCGGAGCTCCGCGAAGAGTCTTCGGACCGACTGGCGGCGCTGGCCGGCATGCTGCGAGCCTTCGGTCTGGGTGTCAGCGAAAAGCCGGATGGCCTGCTGATCGAGGGGCAGCCGGAGCGCCCGCTCACGGCGGCCCGGGTGAGCTCGGGCGGCGATCACCGCGTAGCCATGGCTGCGGTACTGCTGGCGCTTGCCGCCGAGGGCGAAAGCGTGATTGATGACGCAGACCCGATCGCCGTCAGCTTCCCGCGCTTCGTGGGCACGCTGCGCGCGTTGGGAGCCGAGATCGAGGTTCAGTAACAGTGAGCTCCGCCCCCCGCAGAAGACCGGTCGTCGCCATCGACGGGCCCGCCGGCGCCGGCAAGAGTACGGTAACGCGCAAGGTGGCCGAGCGCCTCGGCTACGTCATCGTAGATACGGGCGCGCTGTACCGGGTCGTGGCGCTGGCTGCCGAGCGCGCCGGGGTGGATTTCGACGACGCCGTCAAGGCTTCGGCGCTGGCGGAGGCGCTGGTGGCCGAGAACGCCGTGCAGCTTCGCCGCGGCGAAGATGGCGCCAATCAGGTGCTGCTGCGCGGCCAAGACGTGTCGCTGGCGATTCGCGCGCAGACCATCGGTCAAGGCGCCAGCAAGGTGAGCGCGCATCCGGGTGTACGCGCGGCACTGCTCGAATTGCAGCGCAGCCAGGGTAGGGAAGGCGGCGTGGTGCTCGAAGGGCGCGACATCGGCACCGTGGTTTTTCCCGATGCCGAAGCCAAGTTTTATCTCACCGCGAGCGCCGACGTGCGCGCCCAACGCCGGCGCGACGAGCTGGCGGCGCGCGGCACGCCGCCCTCGCTGGCAGAGGTGTTGAACGAGGTCAACGAGCGTGATCGGCGCGACAGCACGCGTCCCATCGCTCCGCTGCGCCAGGCCGAAGATGCGAAGCTGGTGGACAGCTCGCTGCTTTCGGTCGAACAAGTGGTCGAGCTCATCGTCGCAACCGTGCGCAGCGTGGAGCGCGAGCTGTCGAGCAAGGGCTGAGCGCATGCAACGGCGCGCGCTGCTGCTGAGCCTGGGCGCGCTCGCGGCGTGCGGACCCAAGCCACTCCCACCACTGCCGCCCGCACCGCGCGTTACCGCGCCGGTCGACCTGATTCCGTCGGATCTCGACGTGGTGGTGCGGCTCGATTTGGGGCGTGTCAAAGCAGCGCTCGGGGCCGCTACCGTTTCGACGCTCGCGGGTGAAGTGCTGGCGCGCGGCTCCGCCAAGCAAGCCGCCGACGAGCTGCTGATAGCGTCGCTGCTCGAAGCGGATCTGGTTTATCTCGGCTATCGCCCGAGCCGGCTCGGGGCACCGCTGGATCGCGTGCTCGCCTTGCAGGGCCATTTCGCGCAGCTGATGCACCCGCCCGATGGCTTTTCGGGTGCTACGGATCTCGGCGCCGACGTGCGTTATTGGGACGCCAAGGTGCGACCGCCGCGCGAGGGGGTGGCGCGCATTTACGCATTCAGCGACCGCCTGCGCGCCTTCTCGACGGAAGCAGAGATCGACGCGCTGGAGCTGCGCCTGGCGGGTGGCGGCGGCGCGCGCCGGCTCGAGCCGCCGGCGGAGGGCACGTTGTCGTTCGCGGCGCGCCCCGCATTGCTGGCGCGGCTGGCCGGTAACGGCATCTTGCGCGACTTGCTCGAGGGCTCGAAGAGCCTGAGCGCCGTCGCCGATCTCGAGTCGGACGGCGCGCGCCTGAAAGCCGAGCTGGTGCTCGAATCGCCGGACCAGGCTACGGATCTCGTCAGCGCCGGTCGGCTCGTCCTCGATAAGGTGCTGGGCGACCACGCCAGCAAGCTCGAGCTACGTGCAGACGCCGAGCGGGTGCTGCTCGACGCGCGCCTGAGCCGCAATGAGCTGCTGGCGCTGTTTGCCCAGGCTCGCGGTGACTAGGCGGCACCGCCGACGTGCGGGCCGGAGCGCGGGCGCCCGCGCTGGGGCGTGATATAGGCCGGCCATGATTGCTGCCACGTCGAGCGAGCCCGCCGTTGCCGAGCGTCCTGCCTGGCGCGTCTCGTTCCGCACGTTGATGCTGATCGTGCTCGGGATCTCGGTGGTGGCGGTGGTGGCGGGGCGCTACGTGTTCGTGCGCTATGGCGGTTACCGGCCGCTGGCGCTGGCGCATGTCCCGCCAACGATGCGTTACCGCGCCCGGGTCGAGACGAGCGACCAGCCACGCATGGAGGCCATCGCACCGCTGCTCACCGCGATGGACCCCCGGCACGTGCGGTTGCCTGCGATCGAAAAGGCGCTGGGCGTGAGAGCCCGCCAAGTCGTGCACGAGGTGGCGTTCGGGGCCGGCCCGAATCCGCCGGATTTCGTGGTGGTGCTGGGCCTGCAGCTGCAGGCCGAGACAGGCCTACCCCCAGCCAAAGCCGTCTGTGAGGCTCTGGGTCGCGACGGAATCCACCCCGAGCCGACCGCGACGGGATGTCGCTTCGGCAGCGCGATCGTGACCTCCACCGAAGAGGGCGCCGTGGTCGTGGCCAGCGACGCGCGTCTGGTCAAAGACCTGCTCGGAACTCCTGATCTCGGAGATCGCTTGGGATTTTCGGGTCCTTCGGTGCGTGGCGTGGCCCCCAAGCCCGACGAGCTGGGGCGTGAGGCGACGCTGCTCGCCCAGCGCCTGCTCTCCCAATACCCCTGATCTTCGTGTCATGGGCTATCCAAGGCACTGAAACGCCTCAGCAAACACGTTTGACGTGAGGTCCCCCGTGCGCTACCAGAGCGCGTCCGTCGCGAGGCGTGTGCCCGCCGTCTGTCCTCAGGTCAGTGGCGCCCACACAGTCTGCGGGACGCAAGGAGGCACTGTTACCACTAATGACTGATACCCAAACCACCAACCAGAACAAGAGCGGCGGCCTGGCCGGCTTTGCTGCCATGTTCGAAGCCACGCAAGCTGCGACCCCCAATGCCCAAATGGGCGGCGAGGGCGAGATCGTCAGCGGCTTGGTCGTGCAAGTGAATCGCGACACCGTCGTAGTCGACATCGGCGGCAAGAGCGAGGGCGTGATCTCGAAGAGCGAGTTCGTCGACGCCGTCGGCGCCATCAACGTGAAGGCCGGCGATCGAGTCGATGTGTTCATCGAGTCTCGCGAGAGTGACGATGGCCTGATCTCCTTGTCCAAGGAGAAGGCCGACAAGATGAAGGTGTGGGACGAGATTTCGGCCGCTTGCGAGCGCGACGAGATCATCGAAGGCACCATCAGCCAGCGCGTGAAGGGCGGCCTCTCGGTCACCATCCGCGGCGGCGTGAAGGCGTTTTTGCCCGGCTCTCAGGTGGATCTGCGTCCGATCCGCAACCTCGAGAAGCTGATTGGTCAGACCTACCAATTCAAGGTCATCAAGTTCAACAAGAAGCGCGGCAATATCGTGCTGAGCCGCCGCGTCTTGCTCGAGCGTGAGCGCGACGAGCTGAAGACGAAGACGCTGCAGACCCTCGAAGAGGGCATGGTCGTGACGGGCACCATCAAGAACCTCACCGAGTACGGCGCGTTCGTCGACCTCGGCGGTATCGACGGCCTGCTGCACATCACCGACATGTCTTGGGGTCGCGTCAATCACCCCGGCGAGGTGTTCAAGGTCGGCGACGAGGTCACGGTCAAGGTGCTCAAGTACAACGCCGAAACCGAGCGCGTCAGCCTGGGCCTGAAGCAGACGCAAGAAGATCCGTGGAACCACGTCGAAGAGGCGTATCCGCTCGGCAAGCGCGTCCGCGGCAAGGTGATGAGCCTGACCGACTACGGCGCGTTCGTGGAGCTGGAAGCCGGCGTCGAGGGCTTGATCCACGTCAGCGAGATGAGCTGGACCAAGAAGGTCAAGCATCCGTCCAAGCTGATGGAGATCGGCAACGAGATCGAGTGCCAGGTGCTCGAGGTCGATGCGCGCGCCAAGCGCATCAGTCTCGGTCTCAAGCAACTCGAGCCCGATCCCTGGAGCCTGTTCACCGACAAGTACAAGCCGGGCGACAAGATCGCCGGCAAGGTCCGCTCGCTCACCGATTACGGCGTATTCGTCGGCATCGAAGACGGCGTGGACGGCATGGTCCACAAGACCGACTTGTCGTGGACGGTCAAGGTCAACAACCCCGCTGACTTCTACAACAAGGGCGACGACGTCGAAGCCATCATCCTCTCGATCAACCACGACGAGAAGAAGGTGTCGCTCGGCGTCAAGCAGCTGTGGGACGACCCCTGGCCCACGCTGCTCGACAAGTACAAGCCGGGCGTGGTCGTCGAGGCCGCCGAGATCCTCAGCGTCGCCGACTACGGTGCGTTCGTTCGCCTCGAAGAGGGCGTCGAAGGCATCATCCCGAACAACGAGATTCCGGCTTCCGCCAACCTGTCCCGTGGGGACAAGGTGAAGGCCGAGGTCTCGAACGTCGACACGATGGATCGTCGCCTGACGCTCAGCATGCGTAACCCCGGCGAGAGCGATCAAGCCGAGCACGTGCAAGTGCTGAAGCGCGAGAGCGCTGGCAAGGGCGCAACCCTGGGTGATCTGCTCAAGGACAAGCTCGGCTCGATCAAGACGACGCCGGCATCGGTGCCGCCGCCTGCTCCGTCCGACGACGAGAGCTGAGAAAACCGGGGACGGCCGTAGGTCCAAAACTGCGTGACCGTCCCCGTCAGCGTCAGAGAGCCGCCGTCTACTCGAGGAGGTAGCGGCGGCTGGACCCGAGAGAGGGTCGTGTTCCTCACGGTGAGCAGCGTGGTGATCGCCACGCTGCTCTTTCTCGTGCACGAGGTGCTGCTGCCGTTCATCCTGGCGCTCATCATCGCGTACGTGCTCGCGCCGCTCGTCGAACGAGTGGAGCGTTTTCGCGTGCCGCGTGCCGCAGCGATTCTCATCGTCTACGTCGTCACGCTCGGCAGCATCTATCTTTCAGTCGCCACGATCGCGCCGCGCATTTACCTGGAGACGGCGAAGTTCGTGCGCGACGCGCCGTCGCTCGCCGACAAATTTTCGGGTGAATACGGCCCCCAGCTCGAGGCGTGGGTCGAGGGCATTCGCAGCCGCTCGCGGCCGAAAACGCCCGGCGCTGCCGAAGATCCCGCCGCCGTCTCGGTCCTCAACAAGCCCGATGGCAGCGTCGAGTTTCGCGTCGGTAGCGGTGTGGAGGTCGTGCAGCAGGGTCCCGGGCATTGGCGGGTTGGTCCGGCCGTGCACAAGGCCGAGAAGTTCAAGGTCAGCGACCTCACGGCTCGCGGCGTGAACGAGGCCGTCGGTTACGTGCAGCGCAACGGATTGGAGCTGTTCACGTTCGGCAAGGCGCTGGTCAGCGCGGTCGCGCGCGGCATCTTCTTGCTGTTCATGACGCTCATGGTCGCCGGCTACATCATGGGCACGCGCGAGCACATCATCGGCTTCTTTCGCTCTTTGCTCCCGGCGCGGTCGCGTATCAGCTTCGATCGCCTGCTGTGGCGCGTCGATCGCGGCTTGAGCGGGGTGGTGCGTGGGCAGCTCCTGATCTGCTGCGTGAACGGCGTGCTGTCGGCCTTCGGCTACTGGATGTTCGATCTCAAGTACTGGCCGATCCTCGCCATCTTGTCGGCAGTGATGAGCATCATCCCGATCTTCGGCTCGATCTTGAGCAGCGTGCCGGTGGTGCTCATCGGTTTGACCCAGAACTTCTGGACGGCGCTGTGGGTGCTGTTGTGGATCGTCGGCATTCACCAGGTGGAAGCCAACCTGCTCAACCCGAAGATCATCGGGGTGGCGGCGAAAATTCACCCGGTGCTGGTGGTGCTGGCGCTCATCATCGGCGAGCACTTTTTCGGGCTGTGGGGCGCATTGCTGGGCGTACCCGTACTGTCGCTTCTGCAAAGCATTTTCAACCACTTCCGCTTCGAGACGATGCCGGATGCGCCCCCCGATAGCCTATTACCGCCTCCCGGTACCTCCCGGATCTCGTAGGCTTTGGATTGCGTGCTAAACACGACGCCCCGCCCTCGCTGGGCCATGCCCCGCGGCACGAGAAAGAGAGACTTCTGAGTTGGCACGAGAGACCCGCAAGCTGAAGAGAGCTCAAAGCACCGCCCCCAGCGCCGGCAAGGCCGCGCGCGAAGCGACGAAGGGAGCGATGAAGCGCGGGGACATTCCCGACCCTCTGGCGGGCGGGCAGATGCGCGCGCTCATGACGCGCCTGGGACTCATCGTGCTCGGGGTGTGGATCTTGCTCGGCTCCATCGCGGCGTTCGTTTCTTCACCCTGGAACAAGATCGTGCTCGGCCTCGCGCTGGTGCTCACGGGGGTCGCCGTGGCGATGCTGGTGTGGACCTTACGCCAAGCCAAGACCGCACGCGGCGTCGCCAGCATCTTGAGCGGAGTGGAAACGGACGAAGACCGCAAGGCAGCGCTCGAAAAGCTCTCGACCGATTTCAAGAAGGGCGACACCGCGGCCGTCTTCGCACGCGCTCAGCTCGAGCTACAAGAGGACCCCAAGAAGGCGCTCGCCACGCTCGAGAGCATCGACCTCACCAAGGTGATGGCGCCCGTCGCCGACGAAGCGCGCGGCCAACGCGCGATGATTCACCTCACGCAGGGTGAAGTCGGCCCTGCTCGCCAGCTCGCCGACAACATCGACCTCTCGCGCCACCAGGACGCGCGCACCCGCGCCATGCTCGCCTCGGTCGTGGCAGAAGCCTGGGCCCGCTCCGGCGATGCCAAAAAAGCCAGCGAAACCCTGGCCTTGTACGATCCGGAAGACGCCACCTACGAGCAGATCAAGCCGCAGCTGTACCGCGCCCTCGCCTACGCCGCCGCTCATGAAAGCGACATCAGCGGCATCCGCAAAGCGCTGCGCAAGCTGCTCAGCATCGACGTTCGCCTGCTCGGCGGCTTCATGATGAAAAAGACTCATCCGCTTCTCCAAAAAGAAGCAAAGAAGATGCTCGAGCAAAGCGGCCAAGTTCCGAAGAAGATGGTCGTGCAGCGCCGCGTGTAGCGCACTCGTGAGACCGCGCGCGCAATAGATGCCTTCTGCTGTGAGGCCGATGCCAATCGCGTCGGCCGTGAGCGACATCAAACAAGCCCCTCATCACCCTCAATTTCGACTTGGGCCCCCAATCCAAGTGGCGTCGCAGGAATCGCTTAAAATCGGCCACAAGTGGGTTTTGGGGTCGCTTGTTGGATTGGTTCCCCAATCCAAGTGGCGGCACAGGAATCGCTTAAAATCGGCCACAAGTGGGTTTTGGGGCCGCTTGTTGGATTGGTTCACCAAGTCGAACCGCGTTGCCGGTAGGTCTTGCGCGAGGCCTTGCGTTGAGGATTGGGGTGGCGGCTGGGGTGGCGGCCGGAAGACGACTGGCGGCCTGGCCTTCATTCGGGAGAAGCCGCTGCAACTCTTGGCAAACCGTACTGAATTGCCCTCACGAGGGCGGGGCATGCGACATGCACGCCGCTACGACCATGACGGGTGGCTGGCGACCGAAAGAGCTCGACGAAGACGCAGATCTGCTTCCCCAACCGCGCGCGGTAGACCTGACGCGGGACGAAATGAGGGTGGATGCGATGCTCGCCATTTTGCATGAAGCAGCGCGGTTTAGACGTAGGGTGACGCGGTTGCTACGGGACGAGGAGCTGACGTTCGTTGAGTGGCGTGTGCTTCGAGCGATGCACCGAGCGCTGCGTGAGCATCGAGATGCCGTCAGCCAGCAGGTCGTCGCAAGACATTCTGAGATGGACGAGGGCAGCGTTTGCGTCGCCATGCTGCGGCTGTATCAGCGCGGTCTCGTCGATATTGGCTTCGACGCCTGGGGTTGGTCGCAGCGGATCTTGTTGAATGACGAGGCGCTGGCCAAGCTCGAACGGGCGGAACGTGCGATTGCGCGAGCCCCGGTGTTCTTTCGCGCGCGGCTTGATTCAGAGGTTCACGACCGTTGCGCGTCCGAGCGGCTTGACGGCTACTTCTGGCAATAGCTCGGCGTAGCTGACGATCCGGACGTCCGGGAATTCGGGCTCGAGCAGCTTGCGGATGAAGCGGCGGATGTCGGGTTGGGTGAGGATGATAACGGGGGCGACGTCGGCGGCGTGGCTCGAGATGGCGCGGCGGACGGCGGTGACGATGTCGCGGCTGGCGGCGGGGGCGAGGGCGAGGAAGGCGCCAGCGGCGGTGCGCGTGATGGCGCCGCGCACGGCTTCTTCGATGTGAGAGTCGAGCAGGAGGACCGGCAGCTCGCGGGCGCCGCGGGTGAGGGAATGCGTGATGGGGCGGCGCAGCTGTGCGCGGACGAACTCGGCGAGGGTGAGCGGGTCTTTCTCGGCGGCACCGACGAGCGAGAGCGCCTCGAGGATGGCGCGCAAATCGCGGATGCTCACGCGCTCTTCGACGAGGCGTCGCAGGATGTCCGTCAATTGAACGAGCGTGATTGGCTTGGGCACGACTTGGCGTACGCTGGCCGGCGCGATTTGCTCGAGCTCGTCGAGGAGGTTTTGCGTTTCCGACAGGCCCAGAAAGTCCTGAGCGCGTTGATCGAGCGACGGCAGGAGCTCGAGCAGCAGTTGCTGCGCCAAGGTTTCGTCGGCGATCGTCTTGGGGAAGGTGATGAGCACCGCCGGGACCTCGTGCAGCGAGAGCAGCGCGTGGCGCTCCGGCAGCCCTGCCGACACGGCGATGCGCCCGGCCGGCAACGGCACGCCGCGGTCGCGAAACACGATCTCGCGCGCCGCCGTGAGCGCCGCGCGGAGCCCGGGGCGGCGCACGTCGTTACCGCGCACGTCGTCGTCGAGCAGCGGCTCCAGGTCTTTCGAGATTTCGACGGCCCACGGCACCACCAGCGGCACGAAGCGCGGCTGCGCCTCCGGCCCGGGGCGACGCTGAATCGGCTCCGGTTGCAGGCGTTCTTGCTCGGCGCGCAGGCTCTTCAAGCGGGCGCGCGACGCCGCAAAGAGCAGGCCGCCAATCACCAAAAACGGCAAGCTGGGCAGCCCCGGAACGAGCGCGAGGCCGAGCACGAAGAAGCTGCCGACACGCAGCGCCTGCGGCTGCCCGAAGATCTGCGACGCCAGCTCGGAGCCGAGCGGGGTTTCGGCTTCTTCGCTGGCGACGCGCGTTACCAGCACGCCGGCGGCCGTCGCCATCACCAGCGCCGGGATTTGCGTCACCAGGCCATCGCCGATGGTGAGCAAACCGTAGCGCTTGAGCGCGCCGGTGACTTCCATCCCGCGCTGGCCGACGCCAATCGCCAGACCGCCCAAAATGTTGACGATCGTAATGATGAGCGAGGCGATCACGTCGCCTTTCACGAACTTCATCGCGCCGTCCATGGCGCCGTAAAACTGGCTCTCGCGCAGCAGCGAGCGGCGGCGGCGCCGGGCTTCGTTGCCGTCGATGCTGCCGGAGCGCAGCTCGGCATCGATGGCCATCTGTTTGCCCGGCATGGCGTCGAGCGTGAAGCGCGCACCCACCTCCGCGACTCGCTCGCTGCCTTTGGCGATCACCACGAATTGAATGATCGTGAGGATCAAGAAGATGACCGCGCCGACCACGTAGTTGCCGCGCACCACGAACTGCCCGAAAGCACGAATCACTTCGCCCGCATTGGCCTGCAGCAAAATCAAGCGTGTCGACGACACGTTGAGCGCGAGCCGAAATAGCGTCGTGATCAGCAGTAGCGTCGGAAACGCCGCGATCTTGAGCGCCTCGCTGACGTAGAGCGCGACCAGCAGCACCGCCACGGAGGCCGCCAGGTTCGAGGCCAGCAGCAAGTCGAGCAGCCACGTGGGCAGTGGCACCACCATCAGACCGACCACCGCGATCACGAAGAACGCCAGCGCCGCTTCCGCCGCGCCGAACCGCTGTCGCCGCGCCGAGAGCCCGAGCGCTTGAGACGGAGCCGTTGCCCCCGCCGCCGCAGCCGGAGCCGCCTGTGCCGCCATGCGCGCAGCTCAATTCAAGGACAAGGGCGCGTCAAGCCCCGCCAGAGGGGCGGCGCCGTTACGAAGGCGCCGTAAACAGCCCCAGCACGCCCGTATACAGCTGCAAGGCGGGCTTGCCGCCAACCTCGGATACTTCGAACGAGGACTGCATGCCTGCGAGCGGCATTTCGCCGAAGCGCGCCTTGAGGATTTTCAAGTCGACGTCGCGTTGGCCGTAGAGGCTGGAGCCGCGGCCGGCGCAGTTGATGTAGATGCCGAAACGCGGGGCCGCACCGTTGGCTTCGCGCAAGAGCTCGCGCACGGCGCTTTGCAGGTCTTCGCGCGCGGCTTTGGCGTCGCGCACTGCGAAGGCCAGGCGCATCCCGGGCTTCACTTCATCCGACACCATCAAGCCGCGCCGCACCGGATCGACGCCTTGCACGGCCCGGATCAATACTTCTGGCCGCTCGGAGGCGCGCTCGCTCCTTCGCTCCAACGCGGGATCCATCACGCTCGGATCCGCTGCTACAGGCGGCGCGAGCGCCACGAATACGAGCGGTTGATCTTCTAGGTTGTCGGCGACCGAGCGAAGCACCTCGAGCGCCGGCGCGCCCTCGATTTCGAGCACCATCGAGCCGCGCGTCTTGGAGATAATTTTGAGCGGCATCAGCAGCCGGCACGCTGCAGAGGCGCGCACGAGCGGCGCGGCCATACCGCTCAGCACCATGCCGCCCGCCGGACCCGGACTCAGATTGCCGTCCGCGCCCACGGCAACGACCGGTGCTTCTCCGACCGTCCCAGCGCCGATCACGCGCGTGCGCCGGAGCTCGCTCAGCGGCTCGAGCACGTGAGGCGCGAGCCCGTTGGGGCGCGCAAACACGAGCGCGGTGGTGCTGCGGCTGTTGCCCTCGTTGCTGCGGATGGCTTGCGACAATTGACTGCCGACCGATTCGGCGTTCTGCCCCGTCACGCTGAAGGCGTGCGCGCTCCCACCACTCCATACAATACCGGTGGCGGCAGATTGTCCCTCGACCTCGCCCCGTTCTGAGACGACGCCGGCACCCGCCGCCAGACATACCGGCAGGCCGGGTGCGGCCTGCGTGATGGCGCGACCGAGCTGCACGAGGCGTTCTCCCAGCGCGCCTGCCGCGAAAACCAATGCGCCAGTGGGCCGGGTAACGCGCCGCGCAGCCTGCGAAAAAGCCCGAGCCGCCTTGTCGGGGTCGTCCCCGGCGAAGCTGAAACTCTGGGCCGCGCTCATGGCGCAAAGCTTACGCCCTTTCGCTCCGCCAAAACATTTTCTATTTTGGGAGGGAATGTCCGAGGGTCCGGCTCTCCTCATGCACTCGTACGGCGCTTCCGATATCGGGCGCCGCCGGACCACCAACGAAGACGCCTACCTCTGCGACGACGAAATCGGGCTCTGGGTCGTCGCTGACGGCATGGGCGGGCATGCAGCCGGCGAGATCGCCAGCCAAGAGGCAATCGACACCGTCCATGGCATGGTCAAGCGCGGCAAGACGAGCCTCAAGCTCGATGGCCCGCTGACGGAAGAGCGCAGCCGTGCGGCCGCCCGGCTGCTGGAAGGCGCCGTGCAAGCCGCCACCTATATCGTGTACGCCATGGGCGAGATCGATCGCGGCAAGGCCGGCATGGGCACCACCATCACCGCGATGATGCGCTTCGGCAGCGCGCTCGTCACCGCGCAAGTGGGCGACAGTCGCATCTACCGAGTGCGCGGCCACGACGCCGAGCAGCTCACCGAAGATCACACGCTCATCAACTGGCAGCTCAAGCAGGGCATCATCACGCCCGAAGAAGCGAAGGTCAGCAAGCAGCGCAACGTGATCACCCGCGCTGTCGGCAGCCGCGACTACGTGCAGGTCGACACTACCGTCTCCGAGCCGGAGCTCGGCGACGCCTTCCTGATCTGCAGCGACGGCCTCCACGGCTACCTGCGCACCGACGAAATCCCCGCAATCATCGCTCAAGGCGGCCACTTCGCCGTCAAACACCTGATCGACCTCGCCAACAGCCGCGGCGGCAAAGACAATATTACGGCGGTCATCGTCGAAGTCTCGTAGGGGCTGCCCAGTCGCAGGGTAGGGGTTTCACCTCGGCGGCCCGGGCGCCCTGCGTATTGCGCGGGTTTGGCCACGGATTTGGCGCCCGGCCTCGCCGGGTTCTCGTTGGCCTCCTCTCAATTTCGATCGTGATCTGCTGGTGCCAAGGTCGGGTGAGGGCGCTCCAGCTCGCGCGCAAGCGCGCTCGCGGACGACTCGATGGCGCCGTGCGGACTACGGAGTCGAGCCGGAGCAGAATCGGGAGCTTTGGGGTTGTAGGCCGTGTTTCTGGTTGGGCTGCCCAGCTGGGCAGCCTGATGCTTGGCCTACCCCAAAAGAACGAGCGGAGGCCTGCGATTGGCCCCGATTGCGTGCGACGAGCCTCGGATTACTTGGCCCAAACGCGGCGTTTTAGATACCGAAGCAGGACATGAGCTACCGCAAAGTTTCCGTGATTATGGGCGGGACGTCGTCTGAACGGCAGGTCTCGCTGGCCTCGGGTGAGGCGGTCTTGGAAGCATTGCGGGATCAAGGTGTGGATGCGCGAGCCATCGTGCTGGGCCCGGGCGACGACGCGCTGTCGATGCTGGCGGGCGCGGACATGGACGCGGCTTTCCTCGCGCTGCACGGCAAGCTGGGCGAAGACGGCTGCGTGCAGGGGCTCTTGGAGCTGCTGGGCATTCCGTACACGGGCTCGAACGTGCTTTCGAGCGCGCTGGCGATGGACAAGCTCAAGAGCAAAGAGCTGTTCCGTCTGCACAACGTGCCGACGCCGCCGTACTACGTTTACGATCAGAACAATGCCGGTAGCATCGAAGAAGAGCACGGCTCGTTCGGTTTCCCGGTGATCGTCAAGCCGCGCCGCGAAGGCTCGAGCATCGGCGTGAGTCGCGCCAACGACATGGCCGAGCTGCACGAAGCCATCGAGCTGGCGCTGGCCTTCGACTCGTCGGTGCTGGTCGAGCGCTTCGTGAACGCGCGCGAAGTGGCCGTCGGCATCATGGACGGCCGCGTGCTGGGCGCCATCGAGATCGCGCCGAAGGACGGCATTTACGACTTTACGGCGAAGTACACGCCGGGCATGACCGACTACTACATGCCTGCGCGACTGGCGGCTGCGCGCTACAAGAACGTGCTGAACCTGGCCGAGCGCGCCGCCGAGGCGCTGGATACGAGCGGCGCCGTGCGTGTCGACCTGCTCGTGACCGAGGGTCAAAACGAGTACGTGCTCGAAGTGAACACGCTGCCGGGCATGACGCCGACCAGCTTGCTGCCGAAGATCGCCGGTGCCGCCGGCTACAGCTTTGGGGAGCTATGCATGGCGATCCTTTCGGGCGCCAAGACGCACACCCGCAAGTCCGAGCCGCGCTCCGCGGTGCAGTCGGCTCCAGCGCCTACCTTCGAGACCGCCGACGAGGATAGCGTCGTCGTGCGTTACCGCGGCGGGCGTGCTTCGCAGCGGTCGCGCACGGCCTGATTGTAGCGGCCGGCGAGGTCGACGACGTCGGCCTTCGGGTCATCGGGGGGTAGGAAGACGTAGCGCGAGGCTTCCGCGCGCGAGCGATCGGCCTGGCCCGGATTGATGGCGATGCCGGCGATGCCCAGGCCGAAGCCGAGGCCCACGGTGACGCCGCCGCCGATCAGTCGAGCTTTATCGATGCTCTGCTGCTCGTCACCCGAAGCGCTCTTTTCGGTGCCGAACGCGGACACGAACAGGATGGTGCCGATCGCGACCGCGAGCGCGCCCGTGACGCCCAGGCCCGTGGCGATCGTGCGCTTGGTGTCGTAGCTCTTGACGGCCTGATTGTGCTTTACGAAGCGCTCACCGCCGCCGAGCTCGTCGCTCAGGCTGGGGATCGAGACCGGCTTGGAGTTGCCGATATGGTAGAACGCCGTGCCGTCGTCCCGCGTTTCTGAAGTGATGCCGTGTTTGTCGACGAACTCGGCGCGCGTGGGTGAGACGACGAGCCAGTCTTCTTTTTCGCAATCGCTTTTGGCGACACCCGCCGGGGTTGGAAACTCGCCATCCATACGGTGAACGGTGGTTGCACAGCCGCTCACCAAGCTCACCAAAACAAGCGCACAAATCCCACGCATGAGCCAGAGTTGGTAACACGCCGGCTCCTAGGAGTCTCTGTCTTCCTGGCCGTAGCCGGAAAACGTTACCGGTCTGGCGGTAGCGCCGGCGCGTTAGGGAGCTTTGAGGCCGTTTATCGAAACTTCGCTCTTGAACTCGTGAATCTTGCCGACCAGCTCTTCGCGCGCGGACCAGGGCAGCACGTTGCCGCGCGGCGTAGCGTATTCGAGGTACAGGTTGCCGTCGGTCGATACGAGCTCAGCGAGCGGCTCGCCAGCGTCTTCTGCGCTGGCTGCCAAGAAGCGGTCGAGGTCGGAGCCGGCCGCCAGCACGTCGTCGAGCAGGCTCATCAGCGGGCGTTGGTCGGGCGTATTGGCCGCGACTGCCGGTAGCTTCTCGAGCTCGGCCACGCGCGAAGCCGAGGCGCGAAGCGGCTCGAGCGACGCCACCAAGATACCCTGGCCGCCGCCGTAAAACAGCGCCACGTGCGGGAACACGCTGCGCAGCGTGTGCACGACGGTCGCGAAATCTCGGCGCCGCACGTGGTGCAGCTGCACCCACTGCTGAAAGATGCCCTGCTCGGCCAGGTGCTCTTTCACCAGCTGATAAAACTCCTGGCTATAGAGGCTGGAAGCGCCAGCGAACCAGATGCTCGACAGCTCCATCGAGATGAGATCGTAGCGGCGCTGCTCGACGAGCAAGAAGTTGCGGCCGTCGCCCAGGTGCAAGCTGAGCCGCGGATCGTGCAGCGAGCCGCCGTTGACCGACCTGAAATATTGGTCCGCCGCTTCGACGATGGCCGGCGAGATCTCGACCAGCTCCAGCTTCTTCCAGGGATAAGAAGCGATGGTGCCGAGCGTGGTGCCCGTGCCCAGGCCGATGATCAACGCCTGATCGAACTTGCTGACGAAGATGGAGGGGTAGTGCGCGAAGAAGCGCTGCGCCTTCATCTCCCAGCCGGTATTGCCTTGGAATTTGCCGTTCGTGTACAGCGTGTACACACCGCGCAACTGGGTCACGGTGGTCACGCCGCCATGCACGTCGTCGCGCACGAATGGCACTGACTCGGGCTTGTCCCAACCTTCGAAGTAAACGTTGGTGCCGGCGGTGAGGCGCGCCAGATCCCAGCGCGGCAGGCAGAGCCAGAGCAGCGCAGTGCCGGCAGAGAGCGCGTAAGCGGCGAGGCGCGCTCGTCCGCGAATGAACTGCGTCGTGAGCAGGCCCACGGCGATGAACACCGCCGCGACCGCGACCAGCGAGCCCTCCGAGCCGAGCAGCGGCAAGAGCACATAGCCCGTGGCGAGCGAGCCGACCACGGCGCCCAGCGTGTTGACGGTGGTGAGGCGCCCGACCCACCAGCCCACGTCGTCCGAAGCGGCCACGCGCTGCAGCAGGAGCGGGAAGGTGAGGCCCATGAACACGGTGGGGATCGACAGCACCACGAAAGCGATCAGGCCGCGCGTGGCTTCGCGCGCCGCAAAGCCGGTGAAGACCTGGCCGGTGTTGTTGAAGACGAGCGGCAGCTTGTCCCAAACCGGCAGCATGGCGACGAGCGCCAGGCCGGTGAGCACGAGGCCGAACGGCAGCGCGGCCTCGCCAAAGCGCCCGCGCACCCAGGCCGCGCGCGACGCACCCAGGAACAAGCACGACAAGAACGCCGCCAGAATCAGGCCGAACGCGTAAGCGCTATTGCCAATGATGAGCGCCAAGAGGTGGGTGAAGATCACCTCCGCTGCGAATACCAGCGCCCCCGAAGCGACCGCGACCACGTAAGCCGTGAAGGCGTGCTGCACCACGCCCCCCGCGCTGTGCACGCCAGAAACTCCCGGATCCGCCAGTGGCGCCGAAGCGGGGGCGCGGCGGCCAAAGTAGATGGCCAGCGCGCCGATGGTGGCGCTGCCGAGCGCCGAAGCCAGCACCGTCTTCGACATGCCGAGCGCCGGCAAGATGGCGTAGGCGGCTACCAGGGCGCCCAATGCGCCCCCGGCGGTGTTCGAGGCGTAGAGAGCACCCAAGCGACGCTCACGCAGCGACGCACCCGCCTCGTCGCTGGACGTGGGCAGGAGCCGCGACAGCAAGGGCAGGGTGGCACCCATGGCGGTGGTGGGCACGACCACGATGAGCAAGGCCGCCAGCCAGCGCACCGCGCTGAGCAGCGCCAGCGAGCCCGGCGCGCTACGCGCGATGGCGGCGTAGAGCGGCGCCAGCGCCTGAAACGCCGCTGGCGAGAGCGCGACCGTGACCGCCACGACCAGCTCCAGCACCCCGTACGCGACCAGCGGCCGCTTCACCCTCCGCGAATAGCGACCACCCAAGAACGCACCGAGCGCCAGGCCGGTCATGAACGCCGAGAGCACCGCGCTCACCGCGTGCGCCGTCGCCCCGACCACGTACGAGAGGTACTTCGAAAAACACAGCTGATCGACCAACCCCGTCGCCCCCGACAGCACGAACAGCGTCAAAATCAGCCCAAACGGCGCATCCTTTCCGCCCGACGAGCTCGCCGTCGCCACAGAATCCCGTGAAACCTCCTGCTTCGTCGCCGTTTGCACGGGCGGACCATAACCCGATGCTCGCGTGAGGCGTCCACAAACCGCCGGCTGCTAGGCCTAGGCAGGCTCCAAGAAATCGCCTTTTCTCGTTGTCGAACCCCCATTCGCACACTATGTTCCCGCCCCTCGCAAAACCCGTCCCCATCGTCTAGCCCGGCCCAGGACACGGCCCTTTCAAGGCTGTAACAGGGGTTCGAATCCCCTTGGGGACGCCAAACAGAGCACGCAGGAGACGGCCGCCACGCCTTGGGCAAAGGTGAGGCGGCCGTCGGTAGATTTGGCGGCTTGCGACGAGACGTGGCCTAGGGGAAAGAGCGCATGACCCTCACGATGAGCGCGGGAGCGAGCTCGGCGATGGCGCGGTTGCACTGCATCAGATAGCGCCCGAGCTTGCCCATGCGGCCCGGCGGAGAAGCTTAGGCGAAATGGGCACTCAAGGCGCGTAGATGTGTGCGTACGGGTAGCGGGCCTGGGCGTCGGCTAGGCTGGTGAAGCAGCAGTCGCCGCCGCCGCCGCGCCATTCGAGGCTGTATTGGGAGGAGCCGGGAGAGCTGGGGACGAGGCGGGCGTCGTAGCCGTCCGGAATGCCTTCGTCGACGGTGACGCCGATGTCGATGCCGGATTCGCCGAGGTGAAAGGCGTAGTTGACGCGCACGGTTTCGAAGTCTTGGACGTACACGTCTTGCGAGTCGCGCGAGGTGAGCGTCGCGGCGATGGGTGTGCGCGTTTCGCCGTTGATGCGGGCGAGCGTCCACCCGGGGCGAAGCTTGACGTTGTAGTAGCCCTTGGCGAGGGGAATGTGCAGGGCCTGCTCGGCTCCCTCGGTCGTCAGCGTTTGGATCGGATCGGGGCCGTAATCGTTGAAGATGTCGAAGGTGGCGGGCCCGAGGCGGTACTCGGTGCCGCTCGAACCGGTCGTCGACAAATTGAGCTGAATTTCCGAGCCGCTTGGCTCGCTTTGGCTGGTGCTCGGCGAGCCCCCGCACGCGCTGAGCAGACAAACAGCAACGCCCAAGACCATCCCAAAACCCGTCTTCATGTTTTTCTCCTCACGGAAGCGCAGGAACCCCCCGCGTCTTCCACAGGGGCCTTCTAGCGAAAATCGGGGATGAGGTCTAGACCAAGCGTCATCGACTAGGTGGCTGGAGTCGTGACCGCCTCCTAGGGTCAATGAAGACGCAGCGGGCGCTTTCCTTTAGACTGTTTGGGGTGAGGGTGTCGCGGGCCTTGCGTTGGGTTTTGGTTGGTGGCGTCGCGCTGTCGTGCGGCGGCTCGACGTCCAAGCGGGGTAGCGGCGGCTCGACGACCGGGGGCCAGTCGGAGCCCACCTCTGGCGCTGCTGCGAGCGCTACCTCCGCCGTGGGCGGTGGTGAGGGGCTGGGCGGCAGCGCGGATCCCCAAGCGGGGGCGAACGTGGGCGTTGCGGCCGCTCCCGATGCAGGAGGTATGGCTGACGAGGCCGATTCGAGCGCTGCAGGCGGAGAAGCCGGGAGCCCGCCCGACACCTTCGACATGAGCTGCCCGGCAACGGCGCCCGCGCGACGTGGAAGGTGTACGCCGGATCTCAGTTGCAGCTATGGAGACGAGCTGCGGCCGTGGTGCCGCGTGAGCGCGCGCTGCGAAGGCGGGCGATGGCAGCTGAGCGAGCCTAAGTGTCCGGAGCTCGCGATTTGCGAGAAGATTCAGTATTTCCAGGAAGACCACGAGTGCGATCCGCTCGCGCAGTCGTACTGTCGCAACGAGACTTCGCACATTTGCTACTGCAAAGCAGTGGGGCAGAGCGGCAAGTGGCAGTGCGCTCACGATATTGCCGCGTCGATTTGCCCCCCAACCATTCCGCCCAACGATGGCCAGCCTTGCCCGATGCCCACGCCCGACTTCGAGTACGATTGCTACTACTCGATCTGCCTAGGCACCCAGAATTCGGCCTTCGTCGCGAGGTGCCAGGTGGACGGCCTGTACCACTACACCCAAACCTGTCGGTTTTAGTCGCGCGAGCGAAGCTCAGCGGCGCTGCCTGGCGACGCGCTTGGCTTCGCGCTCGCTCAATTCGGCGGTGGGATCGACCAGCGTGAACGCCGACTCGACGAGCGGCTTCACGCCCGTGTACGCATCGATCAAGTACCCGAGCCGGCGCGTCGCCAGCTCGGCGCGCTCCCAGGCCTGGCGCATCTGCCGGGGGCTCTGCGCCGTTTTGGCCATGCGCAGTGATTCTTGCAGGTCTTTGCCGACCGCCACCAGCTCGGGTAGGCGACCGTCGTTCGCGATGCCGTGGGTGGCCCAGGTTCGATAAAGCAGGCGCGCGATGCCGACCAAGTCACGGACGGTTTGAGCGGGGAAGGGGCGCGGCACCTATCGAAGGCGCCACCGTCAGGCCGCGGCGTCAACGGATGGCGGACTTTGCTTGTCCGAACGGCAGCTTGCGACCCCCGACGGGCCACCAAATTCCCGGGCTGCGGGGGGCGCCCCCGGTCTTGTATGCTCGCCCGTTCGAGGAACGAATGAAGCGGCGGCCAGCGGAGTCAGTGGGTGACGCGAAGCTACGCCGGCGCATCGTGTTGGTCGCGCTCACCGGAGTGATTCCGCTGTTCGTGGTGGCGCTGCTGCTCATCAGGGTGGTGTTCAGCAAGCCGCTGGAGTTTGGGCTGCAAGAGCAGCGCGGCCTGGTGGCGGCGCGCGAGATTGAGCGCGAGCTCGAGGCGCTGTCGAAGGACGGGGGCGCGTCACCGCCTCAAATCGAGCAAGCCGTTCGCCTGCGAGCGCGGATGGAGCGCGTCGGCGATACCTCGAACCTGATCCTGGATCCCGATCTGGATAGCTATTACTTGGCAGACATCGTGTTGGCGCTGCCCGTGACGCAAGAGCGCCTGGTCCGTGCTGCTGCTGCCCTGCAAGGCTGGTGGCAGAGCTCGCCCAGCGAGAAGTCCGCGCGCCTGGCCGTGCTGAGCGAGATGCTGAGTGAAGCCGATCTCGCGCGGCTGGAGCGTGACGCGCAGAGCGCGCTGCGCGAGGACGCGCGCTTCAACGGCGAGAGCCCCTCGCTGCACGCTGAATTGCCGCCGGCGGTGGCCGCATACTCAGCGGCCGCCAAGGACCTGATCACGCTCTTGGAGCGAGCGCGCCACGACGACTCGCTGTCGAGTGACGAAGCTGTGCGTGCCTTGCAGCGGGCTCGAACGGCGAGCTTTGGCTTGGGTCGAAGCAGCGCCAGGGAGCTCGATCGCTTGCTGGAGCTGCGGTTGCAAAGCATTCGTGAGCAACGTAGCCGCGCTTATGCCGTCATCCTTGCCACGCTGGCGGCCGCCGCGCTGGTGCTGGGCGTGATGATCCGTGGGCTGCTCGCGGCGCGCTCCAGAGAGATGCTCGAGAATCAGTCCGAGCTGCGCGCCAAAGAAGAGCAGCTGCGAGCTTTGGGCGACCACTTACCGGGTGGCATGACGTACCAGGTGGCACGGGAGCCCGATGGAACCATGCGCTTTCTTTACGTGAGCGCCGGTGTGGAGCGGATCCACGGCGTGAAGGCCGAGGCCGTGCTGGCCGATGCTCGACAGCTCTACGACCTGCTGCTGCCGGAGGACGTGCCGGCCTTGCAGGCGGCAGAGAAAGATTCGCTCGAAAGGCGCGTGCCTTTCCGGGCCGTCGCGCGCTCGCGTCGCAGCGATGGCGAGATTCGCTGGCTCGAGTTCGCCTCGGCCCCACGTGATGCGCCTGGCGGGCGCGTGGTCTGGGACGGCATCCAAATGGACGTCACCGACCGCCGCCTGGCGGAGTCGGCGGTACGCCAGTCGGAGCAGCGCTTCACGCACATCTTCGATAGCAGCCCAATCCCGATGACGCTCGTCCGGCTGAGCACCGGCAAGTTCGTCGCGGCAAACGACAGCTTCGTGCGGTTCAGTGGCCACTCACGTGAGGAGACGTTGGGCCGAACCTCGCTCGACCTCAACCTGTACGCCGACCCGAATCAGCGCAAGAGCCTGTTGGAGCGGCTACAGCGTGAGGGCCACATTCACGGGATGGAGCTCACGTTTGCTACGAAGTCGGGCGCCACGCGTGACGTCATGCTGTGGCTCGAGATTCTCACCATCGAGTCCGAGAAGTACATCCTGGTGATGTCCTTGGACATGACCGAACAGAAGGCCGCGGCGCGCCAGCAGAAAGAGCTGGAAGAACAGCTGAGACAGGCTCAAAAGCTCGACGCGCTGGGCACGCTGGCTGGCGGTATCGCGCACGATTTCAACAATATCTTGGGCGCCATCATGGCGTACGCGGAGCTGTCACGGCTCGACAATCCGGACAACCGCCAGCTTTCGGACAACTTGAGCGAGGTGCTGCGAGCCAGCCAGCGCGCTTCGATATTGGTGCGCCAGATCTTGTCGTTCAGTCGCCACCAAAAAGAAGAGCGCCAAGTGATGCAGCTGGCGCCGATCGTCAAGGAGGCGCTGTCACTCCTGCGGGCGACTTTGCCGGCGACGACCGCGCTCGAGCAACAGCTCGATCCGGTCGGAGACGTGCTCGTCAACGCGACGCAGGTTCACCAGATCGTGATGAACCTGTGCACCAATGCCGCCCACGCCATGAGGGGAAAAACGGGGAAGATCCGCGTAGCCCTGGTGGCGGAGAGGCTCGATGCGAGCCTGTTACCGCACGTCGCGCTAGCTCCCGGCGATTACGTGAAGCTGTCGATCAGCGACACCGGCCACGGTATGGATGCGGCGACGGCTTCCAGGGTCTTCGAGCCGTTCTTCACGACCAAGGCCGCCGGCGAGGGCACGGGGCTCGGGCTTTCCGTGGTTCACGGCATCGTGAAAGAGTATGAAGGGGCGATCAAAGTCGACAGCGAGCCCGGGCGCGGGACCACTTTCGATATCTATCTTCCGCTCACGACCGCCGCCCAGCAGCACGCCGGTGGCGAGGCCGACGTGCCGTGCGGCAGCGGCGAGCACATCCTGGTCGTCGACGACGAGCGGGTGCTCGGTGAGGCGACCACCAAAATGCTCGGCAAGCTCGGCTATCATGGCAGGAGCTTTCAGGAGCCCATGGCCGCGCTCGCGGCCTTGAAGCAAACGCCCGACAGGTTCTCGGTGCTGGTGACGGATCTCACGATGCCGGAAATGACCGGAGCGGAGCTGATCCGCGCGGTGCGTGTGATTCGGCCCGAGCTGCCGGTCATTCTGGTCTCCGGTTCTGCCGCTGGCCTGTCGGAGACGGACCTCGGCAGCTTGGGAATTTCGGAGATGCTCAGCAAGCCCTTGAGCTATTCAGGACTCGCTCACGCTCTGCAGCGCGTGCTCAGAACGTGAAGCGCGTCCAGAAGGCGTCGCGGCCGCTGGCCGGGCCGACCGCCAGCGGATCGAACGGCACGGTTTGCTCGAAGTAGCCCACCAGGCTCAACGTGTTCGAGCTCAACAAGAGGGCCATCGGCTCTGTTAGGCCGCCTCCGCCGAAAGTGCGGGACCACACGATGCTACCCGCGGCGCTATCACGGAGGAGAAAGATGTCGCGCGTGCCGGCCGCGGCCACGGTACCGCTACCAAAGTCGATGCTGGTGCTGAAATAGCCGGCAAGCGCCAGCTCTCCCGCGGAATTGATGGCGGAGTCGCTCACGTAGTCGTACCCCGGGCCGCCAAAATGCTGCGCCCAGCGGCGGTTGAGGTTCGCGTCGTAGGCGACCACGAACACGTCCGCCAGCGCGGGAGTGAAGAGCCCCGAGCCAAAGTCGATCTTGCTCGTGAACGAGCCGGTGATGACCGGGCGCCCCTGGCCGTCGACGTCGACGGTCGCGGCTTCGTCGCCCCGTGTGGTGCCGCCGAAGGTGGTAGCCGCCAGCGCAGCGCCGGCGCTGCTCAGCTTCAGTAAGAAGGCGTCGACCGTGTTGTTGATAGTCGTGAAGGTGCCGAGACCCAGGTCGACGGTGCCGCCAATCTGTCCGGCGACGAAGACGTTACCGGCCGAGTCGGTGGCGAGGCCGTAGGCGCGATCGTCTTGCGTGGAGCCGTACTGTCGGCTCCACACCAGCGCGCCGTCGCTCGCTCGCAGCTTGGCGACGAAGGCGTCGTTGTTGCCGGCGGAGGTGAGGACCTGGCCGCCCAGATCGATCGACTCCAAGAAGTAGCCGACGACCAGCAGATCGCCGTTGGGATCCACCAGGATGCGTCGCACTCGGTCGACATTCGGGCCACCCAGCGAGCGCGACCAGACGTGGCCGCCGTTGGGGTCGAGCTTGGTGATTTGCACGTCGGTGGAGCCGGCGGCGGTGTAGTCGGTTCCGCCCAGGTGGATGGTCTCGTAATAGTTGGAGGCGAGGTAGGAGTTGCCGCTGCTGTCGACCGCTAGCGCGACGTTGTGGTCGCCGTCGGCGCCGGCATTGCCGAATTTCGTGTTCCAGAGCGGCACGCCGAGCGGCGAGAATTTGGCGACCAAGATGTCGTACTTGCCGGCGTTGCCCACGTTGCCCAGGCCGATGTCGAACGGCGAAGAGACGTAGCGCAGCGCCAGGTAGTAGTTACCGCTGCCGTCCATGCCGATGCCCTGCGCGTAGTCGGAGCTGGCGCCGCCGAAGCGAGTAGCCTTGACGGCGTCGCCCCCGCAAGCCGCGCAATCGGGGCCACCGCAGTCGATTGCCGTCTCCCCCCCGTCGAGCGCGGCGTCGTGGCAATGGCTGGCCACGCACACGTCCGTCGACGCACTGAAGCCGAAAAGGTCTCCGCGATCTTGCAAGCAAACGCTGAGCGGCGGGCACTGAGACGCGCTGTCGCAGTCGCCGTCTTTGAAGGCGCAAGGACAGCTGCTCGTGCAATGACCGATGCTACCGCTGGCCGGCAACGACCCGCAGCTACTGGTGCACACACTGCCGCAGTCGCCGCCGCAATCTTTGGCGGTTTCGCCCAGCGTAGGCTCGAAGATCTTGTTGGTGCAGTGCGCGGGGACGCACATCTCTATCGAGGAGGAAAAGCCGAATTTGACGCCGTTTCCGGAGGGGCAAACCAGGGCGCCGAGCGGCCCGTTTTGAACGCAGTTGGAGGCAGCGTTGCAGTCACCCTGGCCCGAAGGACAGGGACAGCCGTCCGTGCAGTGGCCGGGCAGACCGTTGGCAGGCAGGCCCGCGCAAAGGTCGGGGCAGATGGAGCCGCAGGGGCCGCCGCAATCGATCTGCGTCTCACCCGGGTCGAGCTTCTTGTTGTTGCACGTCGCCGGGGCGCACATGTCCATGCCCGCGGGGCAGCCGTACTTGGCACCGTTGTTTTGAACGCAAACGAGGGGCCCAGCGGCCGTCGTTTGATCACACTGCGAGGTCAGGTCGCAGTCGCCTTCACCCAGGCCGCACAGCACCGAGCCTTTGCAGTAATTGCCGTCGCAATTGACGCCGCCGAAGCCCTTTTTTAGCCCTTCTGTCGCGCTGCCGAGGGCTTCGTCTTCGACCCGTCCGTCGTCAGGCTGGGGCGATCCTGCACTACAACCGTGGAGCCCCAGGAGCCCCAAAAGGCCACTCAGAGCAAATGCCGCGCGAAAGACCTGATAAGGGTGTGACACGGGAGGACACTGTGACATCACTCCACGGCTTCGTCGATGTTGTCCAGGCCGCCGGGTTGTAGGCCAAAGTAATCGCGAACTTGCTGCACCTCCACCAACGTCTTGATTGAGATGGGCAACTTGATGGCGTGGTCGCCCAGTTGCCAGTGCTTGTCGGCCAGGTCGAACACCATGTTGGCGGTTTGCACGCCGAGGGCAACGTGGTCGGGGACCATCGCCAGCGAGCCGACCGGGTAGCTCTTGCCGAGCAGGGTGGGCACGCCGACGATCACGGGAATGTGCGTTGAGCCGTTGACGGAGGGGAGCCACACCGAAGAGATGAGCTCGGGGCTCAACAAAGCGTTGTCGTTGAGGACCCAGAGCGCATCGACGCGGTCGCGATCGAGCAGCTCCGTGAGCGCGGTTTGCACGGCGCCCTGGTCCGGATCGCGGGGCACTTCTTTGCCGACGACCTCGACCTGTTCGATGCTGGCGAGCTGTCGTTCGCGCGTGACGTAGGCTCGGAACGGCTGGCGATACACCACCCCGACGCGACGGACCGGCCTGGCCACGATGGAGCGCAGCTTGACGAATTGGATGACGCCCGGCACCTCGTAGGCAATGCCCGTCAAGTTCTGAACGTCGCGGGCGCTCTCCTCCAAGAACGAGGTCATGACGGCGATGGCGGGCAGAAAGTGCGTGCCCTTGGGACGGCTCTGTTGGTAGTGCTTGTACAGACGCAACGTGGGGTTGTTGAGCAAGACCAGGCACGCCGGGCGCGTCTGATCGATCGCGGCCGTGAGCTCTTCGAGCGTGCTGTCTTTCTCGATACGGCTGGTGATGACGTCGAAGTCCGAGGCCAGCTCGCTCTGGAGCCCCGTCCATACCTGGGCGGCTTGCGGCGTGTCCGGCATCAGCACGAGCACCGCCGGCTTGGATGGGCGGCGCGGCACGGGCCTGAATGCGCCCGTAGCGCCCGTAGCAGGCTGATTCGCCGCTGCGCCGCAGCCCATGCCGAGCAGGGCCACCAAAAGCAGCAAGAGCCGTAAGGCGAGCGGCATACTGGTCATTCCCACTTGCTCACTCCCAGTTGCAGGGAAAGATTGGGGCTGAGCGCCTTGATACCCTGAGCGAGCGGCGCGCCGGACGGAGTCAAGATCGAGAGCGCGGGCAAGCCGACTGCGCCGCGGGCGGGCGTGACGCGCAGGTCGAGCTTGCTGCGAGCGCGGAATGCCTCCGTCAAACGGTTGGGCACCAGCACGGCTTCGACCATGTTCAGCTGCAACAACGGTAGCAAGTCCTCCAGCTTCGTGACGCGCTCAATCTGTGCGGTGGTGCCGAGCAGCCGTGCGACGAGCTCTTTCATGCCTTGTCGACCCATCAAATCGACCGCGCCCACCGTGGTGACCTTTTCGGGCACGACCTGCTTGCCCAAGGCAATCAGCGAGTAGGGCTCGCTCGAGGCGCCGGCGTACGTGCCAGACAGGCTGATCGGCAGCCCCTTGGCCTGCAGCACCGGGCGCAGCGTGAGCGCGCCGTCCGGTTTGCCGGTGAGCGCGGTTTCGAAGTCCGGAAAACGACCGAAGACCGTGATCTCGACGCTCGGCAGCTCCGCGCTCAACGACTTTTGCAGCACGCGACTCGAGACGTCCGCAGGTACGAAGACGCTGAGGCGTAGTCTTGCTTCGGCGTAAGCCGAGCGCTCGCCCAGCCCCGGCCAAAGGCAGCTCGCCCCCGAGCCCAATACGAGGGCCGCGAGGGCTCGGCGCCGGAAAGGAGCGGACGAGCTCATGGACTCACGGATACCGGACGAAGGGGCTACCAACGGTAGTCGAGGGTGAGGTGGAAGCTGCGGCGGGGCAGCGGCACGAACGCAACCCCGCCCTGGGGCAACTTGTAGCTCGAATCCAAGAGATTGCGCCCCATCAGCTCGAAGCTCAAATGCTCCGTCGTGCGATAGATAACGTTGGCGTCGATCGTGAGCAGCGGATCCAGCTCGGGTTTGGCGGGATCCGAAGGCGGCCCCGTGCGGTAGCCGCTGATGTACTTGCCGATCAGCGACCCCGTCACGTCGATAGGGGCATGCAGGCGGTAGCTCGCGCCCAGATTCACCTTGTGGATCGGCACGTCGGCCAGCTCGGAGCCGGTTTCGTCCGAGGTGTCGGCGTAGAGCAGCGCCTTGGCAAAGGCGTAGTTCGCGAAAAGGCGCGTATCGGCGTCGGCGGCTACCGTGACCTCCATTTCGGTGCCGCGTGCCACGATCTTGCCCGGTGCGTTGTGGAAGACGTTGCGGTCGGGACCGCCATCCGCCGCCGCCACGGCCGTACCGTCGAGCGCGTCGCGCGTCTCGTTCACGAAGCCGGCCACGTTGGCGCTGACATTGCGCGTGTTGAAGGCGATGCCGCCTTCGAGTGAGCGGATCGTCTCTGGTTTGACTTGCGTCGCGAGCGACGGATCCGCCAAAAACGGCCGACTCTCGTTGTTGAGCCCGATCTCCTTGTTGCCTGGCGCGCGCAGGGCGGTGCCGTACAGCAGCTTGAGGCTCAGGTAACGAGTCAGCTCCTGCACCAGGCCGGCGCGCGGTGAAATCTGGGAAAACGTTGCGTCCGCGCCGTCCAGATGCGCGCTACCCGCGTCGAGACGAGCGCCGGCCGTGATGTGCAAGCCCGCCAGCAGGGGCAAGGTGTGCGTCACTTGCAGGAAGGGCGAGTAGGTCTTGAAAGTGTTGCGCGGTCGCAACGTCGTGGTGCTGACTACGAATACCGGCCCTGGATCGGCGGAGATGGTGCCGCCGTAGTCACTGTGACCGGTGTTCTGGTAGCTCACGTTGACATTGGCGCCACCGATGACGTTCAAATCCTTGAGCGGATTCCAGCGCAGCTCCGCCTGGCCTTCGTAGACCGAAATGCGGTTTTCGTAGAGTAGCAGCGGGCTGCCGGTACCGTCGTAAGTAGGACCCGCGGTGCTGGCCGCGGTGCCTTTTTCGATGTCGCGATCGGCCTTGAAGTAAGCGTCCACGTACCAGTCGTCGGCGAGCTTTCGCTCGTACTTGAGGTACGGAATGATCTGCACCCAGGTGAGATCGTTGTATTCGGGTGAGTAGCCGCCGAGCCAATGTTCGCCCAGGCCGCCGTTCTTGGTCGAGTAGATGAACCCTGCTTTGAGGCCCTGCAGCACGCCGCTGTCGGCACCGTAGGTCAGGTAGATGAACTCGCTCCGTTGATCGTCCCAGTAGCGATTCGCGGGGTTGTCGACGGTGCCGGTGTATTGTTTGGAGGGCCCCTTCTCATAGAAGCCAACGTACGCCGCGGCGTGGCGGTCGTGGTCGCGATAGACCATGTTGGCGGCCACCCGCTTGTCCGTCTGCTGATTGCCCATTCCAGCGCGCCCTTCGGCATGGAAGCCTGGCGCGTCGAGCTCTTTTGGCACGATGTTGACCACGCCGAAAAAGGCGCTCGTGCCGTAGAGCGCAGACGCGGGACCACGCAAGAAGTCCACGCGGCTGGCGAAGAATAGCGGGAAGTTCTCGTCAATCATGGCCTTGTTGCCCTTGCCGTGATTGACGGGGATGCCGTCGAGCAAAATCAGGTGCTTATTGTTGTTGAAGCTGCCGGCCTTTTGCCCGCGCGTCTCGAACACCTTTTCGCCGAAGATGGAGTAGCTGCTGTAGCCCGCGGTAATGTCGGCGAGATCGGCCAGCGTGTAGTAGCCCGTGCGCCGAATGTCGGCGTCGTTGTACGCCGTGACCATGCCTGGACTCTGCGAGATGGGCGCCGCCTGCTTGGTCGTAACGGTGGTGGTCATGTTGAGGAGCTCGCCCAAATCCAGCTCTTCGACATCGAGCGCGGGGCCCGCCGGCGCGGGCGTAGTGGCGCTGGGGGCCGTGAGCGGCGCAGCGTCCGTCGGACTGGCTAGCCCGGGCGGTACTGCCGGGGGCGGGGGCGGCTCGGCGGGGGCGGCTGCAGCCGCAGGGGGAGCGCTGTCGGCGGGCGGAGCAGGGGGTGAAGCTGGAGGTGCAGCGTCAGGCGGCGGGGGAGCGGCCGGAGCTTCCGCAGCTGCAGGCTGTGCCGGTTGCGAAAGCACGACGCGACTGAGGAGCAGCAGTGCAAAAGAACCCTTCAGCGTAAGCCTGACTCTCAAGGTTTTCTCCCTTCGACCGGGCCCCCAAGGCGGGGCTCGAGCAGACAGATCCCTCTCGCGTGCTCGGCGGCGAGCAACACGCGATATTCCCGTACGTGCAACCGCGGACGATAGCTGCGAGCGCGTGGTTTTTACAAGCCCTCGGCGCGCAGCACGGGTGTTTCGCGATGGCTTAGAACAGAATTGGCTATGACGCTCGCGTCTCGCAGCGGGACGAATCGCGACCGCCGACAGGGGGCAACTTGCGCGACTCGCGCAACGTCCTTGTTTGACGTGGCGTGACGCCCCCGTGTCGGTACGATGTCGCGCAGCTCACGCTGACCGCTCTGCGCCAGAGGTTAAAGCAGTCGCGTGTCACCCTCAGGAAAGTGGGGCGAAGATTACCCATGGCGCGGCCTCGAGGTTCGAGTTCACAATCCGATCTCAGAGGCGGATGTCATGACGAAGCTCGAATCGTCGTCGGTAAGCTATTCTCTCGAATGTTCCACCTGCGGTCACGAGTGGTGTGAGACCGCAGATACCACCTTCGACAGCTGCCCCAGTTGCGGCGCGGCAGTCGAAAAGAGCAGCGGACAGTTCCGTGTGGCTGACGAAAAGTCGGAGCCGTCCGTGCGCCGACCGAGCGGCTCGTGGGGCTGGGCCGAGGCAACGCAAAACAAGTAGCGGCGCAGCGTGCTTGTACGCCCCTCTTCGATTGCCGACGCTGGCGAGACGGTTACGCCATGTCGCCGAAGAGCACGTTGAGCTCCGCTTGATCCCAGGGCCTTCCCCAGGGGCACGCTTCGCGTAAGAAACGCGACATGCCGCGCTTCTGATCGGCGGACACGACGCCGATGGGCACTCCGTCGATCAACACCGCGGCGGCGTGACCGTCCTTCGACCAACGTACGCGAAAGCTGCGCTCGTCCGGCAACGGGCGGGGGCCTTCAGCAACGAGAAAACGCGCCGGCACGGGCGGCGGCGTACCCTCCGCCTGGTAATCGTCGGACTCCGGCTCGGTCGGTGCCGTAGGCTTATTGAACAACCAACAATCGCGCTCGATGGCCGAGTCGTCAGGGCGGGTGAGGTAGACCCAGACGCTGTCGCCTTCATCGGCGATCACGGCCGTGCGCCCCGAGGCTTCGCTGTCGAACTCGAGCACCAGCTCGTCGTCTTCGTCGTGGTCTTCCATACTTGGGGGGTACCTTACCCGCTTTGTGCCATTCCACGCGGAATTGTAGAAATTTTACCCGGGAGATATTGACGATCTATTAAATCCGGGTAATATTGGCTGACGTGGAAAAACAGCTGAATTATCTGGCCTTCGTCGGCCCGCGTCGGGTTGCGTCCGGCTCGTTGGTCGAAATTTTACCCGGGCTAAAAGACCGCTTCGAGCGCGACCCGTCCGAGCTGGTTTTGATCTTCGAGGTCGAGACCGGACGGCAAATCGACCTCGATCTGCGCGGGACACCGGAAGACGTACTGGAGCGTTATGCGCCTTCAGCGGCTCGCGGACCGGGGCGGCCCAAGCTCGGCGTCACCAGCCGTGAGGTGTCGCTCCTGCCGCGACATTGGGATTGGCTCGAAGAGCAGCCCAGCGGCGCCTCGGCCGCGCTGAGACGCCTGGTAGAGGCGGCTATCAAGCAGGAGCCTGGCAAAGAGCGGGCGCGGCGTATTCGCGCGGCGCTCAGTCGCTTCTTGTCGGCCATGGCCGGCGACCGACCCCACTACGAAGAAGCCTGTCGCGCCTTGTTTGCGGGCGAGACGGCGCAGTTCGTGGGCCTCATCGAGCGCTGGCCCAAAGATATTCGCGAGCACGCAACCCAGCAGGCTCACGCTGCCGCAGCAGCCGAGCAGGAGAAGGAACGATGACGACGAACGAGATCATGGTCAGCGAGCTCTACGGTCGGGTCTGGAGCGACGGCGACTACTCCGCCGTCGAGCGCCTGATCGCGCCCAGGTACACCATCCATTCGGATCCCGGCGACGCCTGGGAGGGGCAATCGCTGGATCGCGAAGCGTACGTCGAGCGCGTGGGTTTTTCGCGTTCTGCGTTCCCCGATTTGCGCTTCGAAATGCACGATCTCGTGGCAGCCGGAGATCGCGTGGCGGTGCGCTGGAGCGCCGCGGGCACGCAGCTCGGGGCGTTACCGGGCTTGCCGGCGAGCGGCCGGCGCCTGCGCTTTGCCGGGCAATCGATCTACGAGCTTCGCGGCGGCCAGATCGCGGGGCACTGGCAGGTGGTCGATCGGCTGGGCTTCGTGCAGCAGCTGCGCTAGGGTACCGTCACTGATGCGAGGGACCGAGCGAGCGGTTTTGCGGGCGCTGCTGTTGTGTGGAGGGCTGCTGTTCAGCGCTGTGGCCCAGGCACAGTGCACGAAGGACACCGACTGCAAGGGCGACCGCGTGTGCGACGCAGGCAAGTGCACGTACCCCGCGACCGCCTTGCCCCCGCCACCGCCCACCACACCGCCCGGTGCCCCTGAAGGGGCGCCGCCGCCCGTTGCGCCGCCGCCTGGCACCGTCGCGCCGCCACCTGGCACCGTCGCACCGCTGCCGGTCGCGGCGCCGCCACCCGCGCCGGTGATGACAGTAGCGCCCGCCGCCGCCACCGAGCCATTGCCGCAAGCAGACGAGCCGGCGACGGTGCGGCGCAGCAAGCCGGCCCTGGTCGCCGGCATCATCATGGTTTCAATCGCTCCCGTCGCGCTGCTCGGTGCGCTCGGCGCCAAGAGCTCGCAAGAAAAGTGCGATCAGCAGCTGGCGTCGGAGTACCCGAACCACGTTTTGCCCACGAGCGAGCGCTACCGAGCGGACGATTGCGACGACTACTCGGCGCCCTACTACGCGCTGCTGATCACCGGAGCGGTCATGGTGGTGGGCGGCGTGCCGCTCATCATCTACGGCGCGAAGAGCCTGCCGGCGCCAACGCGCACGGGCAACGTGCACGTACTGCCCTGGGCGACGCAGACCTCCGGCGGGCTCCGGCTGCGCGTGGATTTGTAACGGCTGGCGCGGCCGGCTTAGTGTGGCCTCATGCAGCTACCTGAGCGGGTCGAATATCGGCTCCCGGAGTGGATCTTTCGCGACTGTGATTTACAGACCCCGCGCCACGACGACGAAGCGCGCATGGACCTGGCGATCGAGCTCGCGCGTCGCAACGTGGAGCACGGTGGCGGACCTTTCGGAGCCGTCGTGTTCGAGGCCGCCAGCGGGGTGGTGGTGGCGCCCGGTGTGAACCTGGTCGTGCCGCAAGGCTGCTCGCTGCTGCACGCCGAGATTGTGGCGCTCATGTTTGCGCAGGCCAGCCTGGCGAGCTTCACGTTGGCGGTGGGGCAGCACGAGCTGTTCGCGAGCTCGGAGCCGTGCGTGCAATGCTTGGGCGCCTGCCACTGGGGAGGGCTGTCGCGGCTCGTGTGCGGCGCGCCGGTCGCCGCGGCGGAGCTTGCCGGCTTCGAGGAAGGTCCCCGAGCGGAAGACTGGCAGGTGCAGCTGGCGGCTCGCGGCACTCCGGTGCTGACGGGCGTCCGTGCAGAGAGCGCAGAGAGCGTGCTGCGCGACTACGCGGCACGTGGCGGTATCCGCTACAACGCGCGCCCGCGTTGACTCAGGTGGATGGCGGGGGAGGAGGCGGAATCGAGTGGAAGCGCGGCTCGCAGATGGCGGCCAGCGTGTCCGCCAGGCGCTGCTGCGCTTGGTTGCCGTTACCACGCGCGTGCTGGCGCACGTAGCGCGCGATGTCGCCCAGCGAGAGCAGGCCGACCAGCACGCCGCTTTCGTCGATCACCGGTAGGCGGCGCACCTGGTTTTTACGCATGATGTCTTCGGCCAAGCCCAGCTCATCGTCGGGAGAACAGGTGCACAAGCCGCGAGACATCGCGCTCTCGACGCTGGCTTCGGCCAAGTGCTTCCACTGCATGAACGCGGCCATCGAGATGTCGCGATCCGTGAGCATGGCGACGACCTTACGCTCCGTGGTGCAAACCGGCAGCGCTCCCAGATCTTTTTCCCACATCAATTGCGCGGCGCGCGCCAGCGTGTCGTCGGGCGCGCAGACGTACACGCGCGTGCGCATGGCGTCGTGCACCGGCGCCCGAAACGGACCGCTGTCGGGCAGGTGGCGCAGCATGAAGTCGCGAAAGACGCGCGCGACCGAGACCGCCACGTCGCTGGCGGTCTCTTTGACGCCCCCGCTCTGATGCTCCAAGCCGCGCTCGAGCTCGATCAGCCGCTCCTCGATCAGCTCCCACTGCTTCTGAGCCTCTTTGCTGGCCAGCTTCAAGCGCGAGCGCAGCTCGTCTCGCAGCGACTCGAATTCACTGGCCTCGGTGTCGGGTTGCGATGCCGGACGGCGACTCGGGCGTGACATGCGCACCAATCCTGCTCGGAAGCAGGTGCAGCTGGCAACGTCCGCACCTGGCGGAGCGGAAATCACGCGACGTCGTCAAGCGCCGTGCGCGTGCCGAGCGCGCCAACGCGCCCACCGAATTTGCTTGCATGCAGGCGCGCTGCAAGCTTTAGGGTCCGGCGCTGACCCAGTCGAGTGCCTCACCGAGCTGCGCTTCGGGGTGGATACCGAAGTAGCCGTGGTAGGCGCATTCGAGCGTGAAGTAGCGGCAGGCGATGCCGGCGCCTTGCAGTGCGTCGAAGCCGGCGCGCATGTTCTCGGTCGTCTCCAGCTCGCCGCCCAAGATGACGACGCGCTCGGCGTGCCCCAGCTTGCTGGGCGACGCCTTCATCGGCGGGCCGCCCAGCACGACGCGCGGGTACTGCTTGGGAAAGCGCGCTGCCAGCTTCTCTGCGCGATCTGCGCCTTGTGAGTAGCCAAAGAGCAACGCATGCTCGAGCGAGAGCTTGCCGCCTAACTCGACGCTTACGCGCTGAAACGCCGCCAGCAAGCGTTTTTGGATTTTTGACGCATCATCCCGCCACTTGAAGCGGCCGTTGTCGCAGGGGGTGTCACCTCGCAGCGCGATCAGCGTGCCGTGGGCACGCACGGCTTCGCGAAAGTAGTCGGCCGCGGTCGCGTCACCGCACATGCCGTGCAGGTAGACGATGACGCGCGCATCGCCCGCGTCGCCGGGCAGCACGTAAACGGGGCGATCACCGTCGACCGGTACGTCGATACCGAGCGGGGGGTGGGGCGGCGCCGGCGGTACGGAGCCGTCCGGGTTGAGTGGCGGCACCGATGAACAGCGGTCCACATTCGGGTCGGGCGGAGGTGTGGCGGCGTCGGTGGGTGTGGAAGCCGGCGCTGGTGCGGCGTCGCTCGGAGGCGCCGCGGCTGGTGCGTCGCTCGGAGCGGCGGTGGGCGGTGCAAGTCGTGGAACCAGCGCCAGGGGGGGCAGCGTGAGGCGCGGCATGGCCAGCGGCGCGGGCGCTTGTCGCAGCGGCGCGTCAGCGCGGGGTGGGGGTAGCTCCGTGCTCGCGCAACGGCAGAGCCCCAGGCTCAGCGACAGCGCGCCCCAGGCGAGCGTGCGGCGCCTCAAACGATGGACAGCGGATCCCGATCGCATGACGAAACCTCGAAGCGAACGCCGGGCAAGGCGGCCGCGAGCCGTGCGGCGAGCACGCGCAAGAAGCCGCGCTCGGTGTTGGTGTGCTCGCACAAAATCACGCTGGCACCGCTGGCTGCGCGCTCGCGCACGTCGTGGTGGCGCATCTCGCCGGTCACGTACAAATCATAGCCCGAAAGCTTCTCGAAGACGGCCCCGCCGGCGCCGGCGCACACGGCAATTCGCCGAATGGTTGCGCCCTGAACGTGAGCCGGAGCCGCGGAGACGCGCACCTGCGAAAGGCCCAGGTGCTGCTTTACTCGGGCGACGGCGTCGGCCAGGGTGAGAGGCGCCTCCAGCGCGACCGAGCGCCCCTGTCCGAAACGCACGTCGAGCGGGTGGGAGACGCACGGTGCACGTAAGCCTGCCGCAAAGGCGTCGAGCAGCCAGGCATTCACGCCGTCAGGCGCTGCGTCGAGCGCGGTGTGGGGTGAGAACACGCTGATACCGAGGCGCGCGCACGCCAGCACCACGCGCTCGCCTGGCTGGCTGCTGCGCAGCCGCTTGAGCCCGGAGAAGATCGGCGGGTGATAGGCGATGACGAGCTCGGCGCCGAGCTCTCGTGCTTCGGCAACGACGGCGTCGCTCAGGTCGATGGTGAGGAGCGCGCGCTCCACGTTGGGCGCGCTCGCCAGCGGCAGCGGCTCCACGAGCAGGCCGACGTTGTCCCACGGCTCAGCGAAGCGGAGCGGGGCGAAATCCTCGAGGCATTGGAGAACGTCCGACAACAGAGCTGGCACAGCGCGATTGTACTGCCAGAGAACGCGCAGTTTCGGTAGGCTCTTCCCGTTTTGGCGGCTTTGCTCGGTAGGCTCAAACGGCTGTTGATCGTGCTGGTGCCGTTTGGCCTGCTGTCGCGGACCAAGCCGCGCCATTTCCGGGAAATGCTCAGGGTGGCCTGGGAGAACCGCGGGCGCTGGGGCTACGCCTGGCGCATCTTGCGTCATGGGGTGTGCGACGGCTGCTCGCTCGGGCCGCGTGGCCTGCGAGACGACGTGCTGCCCGGCGTGCACCTTTGCCTGTCTCGCCTGAAGCTGCTGCGGCTGAACACCATGGGCGCGATTCCGGACGAGCTGTTGGCTGACATCGGCGCGCTCGGGCGGCTATCCAACGAGGCGTTGCACCGGCTTGGACGCGTTCCGTACCCGCTGCTGCGCCGCGCCGGACAACGCGGCTTTTCGCGCCTGAGCTGGGACGAAGCGCTGAGCCTCGTCGCCGAGTCGTGGCGCGAGGCGGATCCGTCGCGCATCGGCCTGTTCTTGACCAGTCGCGGGTTGACGAACGAAACCTACTACACCGCGCAGAAGCTGGCACGCATCGCCGGCACCCCGCACGTCGATACCTGCGCGCGGTTGTGCCACGCCGCCTCGTCGGTCGGGCTGAAGCAGACGCTCGGCTACGCCGCGCCGACGCTGTCGCTCAGCGACTGGCTCGAAGCCGAGCTGATCGTGATCATCGGCTCCAATCTGCCCAACAACCAGCCGGTCTCGACGAAGTACCTGCGCGCCGCCAAGAAGCGCGGCGCACGCATCGTGGTGATCAATCCGTTTCGCGAGCCCGCTTTGGAGCGCTACTGGATCCCCAGCGTGCCGATCTCGGCCGTGTTCGGCACCCCGCTCATGGACGACTTCTTTCCCGTGAGGCCGGGGGGCGATATCGCCTTCATGAGCGGTGTGCTCAAAGCGCTCGACGAGCTCGGCGGGTGGGACGAAGCGTTCGTGGCCGCACGCACGAGTGGAGCCGCCGAGCTTCGGGCGCGCCTTCAGGCCCAGAGCTTTGCGGAGCTGGCCGCCGACGCGGGGGTAGAAGAGGCCGAAATGCGCCGCTTTGCCCAGATGTACGCCGGCGTATCGCGCGCGGTGTTCGTCTATTCGATGGGGCTCACGCAGTACGAGTTCGGCGTCGACAACGTGCGCATGGTCGTCAATCTCGCGCTGGCCCGGGGCATGATTGGCCGGCCGGGTACGGGCATCATGCCCATCCGCGGTCACTCGGGCGTGCAGGGCTCGGCCGAGTGCGGCGCCGATCCCGAAAAGCTACCAGGCGCCGTCAGTCTCGAGCCCGAGCATATCGCGCGCTTCGAAGCCGCGTGGCGCCACGCCATCCCCCACGACAAGGGGCTGCGCGCTGCGGAGCTCTTGGATCGCGCCGGCAACGACGGGCTCGACGTTCTCTACCTGATCGGCGGCAATCATTTGGAGACGATGCCGGATCGCCAGCACGCCAAGCGCGCGCTCTCGCGCGTCAAGCTCCGCATCCATCAAGACATCGTGCTCAACACGTCCACGCTGCTGGAGGCCGAAGGCGCCGTGCTCGTGCTGCCCGCGCAGACTCGCTACGAGCAGCGCTCCGGCGGCACCAGCACCTCCACCGAGCGACGTATCCGCTTCACTCCTGAAATTCCCGGGCCGCGCCTGGCCGAAGCCAAGCCCGAATGGGAAATTCCATGCCTCATCGGCCGCGCGCTCCGGCCCGAGCGCGCCGACCTGTTCGATTACGCCGACACCGCCGCCATTCGCGCCGAGATGAACGAGCTGATGCCGCTTTATCGCGGCATCGATCGGCTCGAAAAAGAAGGCGATTGGGTGCAATGGGGCGGCCCGCGGCTGGGCAGCGAATTTCCCACGCCGGACGGCCGCGCTCACTTCAGCGCCGTTGGCGTGCCGCGCGTCGACGTGCCGCTCGGGCAGTTCTTGCTCACCACGCGCCGCGGTAAGCAGTTCAATTCGATGACTTACGGCGCGCGCGACCCGCTCACGGCGGGTCAGCCGCGCGAAGCCATCTTGCTCGACCCGCGCGATCTGGCGGAGCTGGGGCTGCGCGCAGGCGATCGCATCCAGGTCAGCAGCCCGAGCGGCACCCTGCAGGCAACCGCGGGGAGCGGCCCTTGCCGGCGCGGTCACGCGCAAGGCTTTTGGCCCGAATGCAACGCGCTGCTCGGCCGCAAATACGACCCGGCCTCGGGCGAGCCCGATTACAACACCGCCGTCCGGATCGAGCGCGCGCCATGAGCGAAAACGAGTCGATTCATTCCGTCGCGGCGCTGCAGCTGAGCGCCGACGGCGCCGCGCGCGAGCGCCGCGAAGAAGTCGCGGTCGAAGCGCCTTTTGCGATCCAGCTCGCCGGCGAAACCCTGGCGATCACGATGCGCACCCCCGGGCACGACGCCGAGCTAACCGCCGGCTTCTTGCTTTCCGAAGGGCACGATCCGCGCGGAACGGCCGCCGCGCGCGTCGTCAAGCGCGGCACACTGAGTAGCGCGGCCTGCGGCGTGTGCGGTCGCGACGACATCGAGGAGCTGGTTGCGCGGCTGAGCGCCGTACCTGCCGAAACGAGCTTTCAGCGCGCGGCGCTGGCGCGAGCCATGCAGCGTCTTCCCGAGCATCAACCGATCTTTGCGCGCACCGGCGGCTTGCACGCTGCCGCGCTGGTCACCACGACCGGCGACGTGACGATCGCGCGCGAGGACGTGGGGCGACACAACGCGGTCGACAAGGTGCTGGGTCGTGCCGCGCTCGACGGCCTCTTGCCGCTTTCGGGTTACTTCTTGGCCGTCAGCGGCCGCACCAGCTTCGAGATCGTGCAAAAGGCCGTGGCCGCCGGCGTGCCGGCCGTGGTCGCCATCTCGGCGCCCAGCTCGCTGGCGGTCGAGCTGGCCGAGCGCTTCCGGGTATTGCTCGTCGGCTTTGCGCGTGGCGGCAACCTGACCGTTTATGCGGGTCGCTTTCGCTTGGAGGGCGCGTGACGCGCCACGTAGGCGAGGCGAGCGTTGGATAACATCACTCACGCCTTGGCGGGCATGCTGCTCGCCGAGGTCGCTTGTCAGGCGCGTGGAGAAGCGAGCGCCCGAGTGCGCTCCACGGCTTACCTCGTCTCGACGCTGGCCAACAACCTGCCCGATATCGACATTGCTTATACTTGGGCCATAGGGCCACAGCCGCTCGGCAATCTGCTGCACCACCGCGGGCACACGCACACGTTGCTCTTGGCGTTGCCGGGCGCGGCGCTCTTGGCGGCGGGCATGTGGCGCCGGCTGGCGCGTCGCGAGCCACGCGTGGGCGCGCGCCAAAAGCAGCTCATTTTCGGCCTCGCCCTGGTGGGCGTGGTCATGCACCTGCTGATGGACTTCGGCAACAACTACGGCGTGCACCCGCTCTGGCCCTGGTCGGGGAGTTGGTTCTACGGCGACAGCATCTTCATCGTCGAGCCGGCGTGGTGGGCGATCGCGATCCCGATCACCGCGCATTGGCTCGAGCGGCGCTGGCTGAAGCTGGTGCTGTGGTCGCTTCTGCTCGCGCTGATGCTGGTGTGTTGGTTCGTGCCGTTCGTGCTACCGGCTTCGCGCGTCGCGCTGCTCGGGCTCTGCGCGCTGTCGTTCGCGGTCGCGCGTTTCGGCTCCCCCCGTCAGTGCGCCGGCTACGCCGTCAGCGGCTGCCTCACGGTCGCGGCCGTGTTCGCGACTTCGTCCCGCCACGCTCAGCGGGAGCTGCGCCAAGCTACGGAAGCAGCCTTCCCCGCGCTCGAAATCCACGACCTGGCGATGACGCCGATGCCGGCCAATCCCACGTGTTGGGAGGGCTTCGTCGTGGGCGAGCAGGGCGGCTCGTACCAGGTGATCCGCGCCAGCGTGGCGCTCGCACCGCTCAGCGCTGAACGCTGCGCTGCCGGCGACGACGTGGCGCCGACCGCGCCGGTCGTCCCGGTGTCGCGCGCGACGCACGGCGGCGTGCGCTTTCGCACCGTCTACCGCGCGCCAGTCACCGAGTTGCGGGCGCTGGCGGCTCGTGACTGCCGGTTTGGTGCGATGCTTTACTTTGCTCGCCTGCCTTATTTCACAGCCGTGCACGGCGCCGTCCGCTACGCAGGGGACTTGCGTTACGATCGCGTCCCCGGCATGGATTTCTCCGATATCGAGCTGCCAGTAGCGCCGACGACCGACGGTTGTCCGCGTTGGGTGCCAGGTTGGAGGCGACCGCGTGCCGAGCTTTTCCAGAAATAAGAGAGCGTGTCGGCTGGGGATGGCTCGCAGCCTCCTGCTGATCGGATGCGTGCTCGCCACAGCGTGCGGTGCTCGAACGGAGCTACTCACCGCGGACATTTGCCCCCAAGAGGGTCTCACTCGCTCGTGTGCTGACGCGTGTGGCACGGGGCTTTCGCGCTGCCTGGGGGGCGTGTGGAGCGAGTGCGAAGTAGCGGTGGCCACGCGCAGCTGTGCGGATGACTGCGGCATCGGGCAAGCGTCGTGCGTGCAAGGCACGTGGGGCGTTTGCCAGGTGCCGGACGTGCAGCGCGACTGCGCCAGCGCATGTGGTCCAGGGCACGAAACCTGTCGCGCCGGAAAGTGGGGAGCTTGCGACGCGCCCCAGCCGCGGCCACCGCAGCTCCACGCCACCGTTCGCGACTTCTCCCCCAAGACTCACCCAGATTTCGAAGCCGCCTATCCGGGAGGGCTCGATGCCGGCATCGTGCAGCGGCGCTTGGGGCTCGACGACGAGCCGGTTTACAACGGCATGCCCCGCACGCCGAGCACTTCCGGCGCTGGCAATTTCGACAAGTGGTACCACGACGACCCCGTCAATCGCTCCGCGCCGCTCGACCTGCAGCTGAAGGCTTCGCCCGATGACGCCGGACTCTTCGTCTACGACAACCACGCCTTCTTTCCGATTGATGGGCAGCTGCTGGGCAACGAAGGCCGCGTCCACAACTTTCACTTCACGCTCGAGGCGCACACTCAATTCGAGTACCGCGGTGGTGAGGAGTTTTCGTTCTCGGGCGACGACGACATGTGGGTCTTCATCAATCACCAGTTGGCGATCGACCTGGGCGGCCTGCACCAATCGCTTTCGGCCCACATCGCGCTCGACCAGAGCGCCGAAGAGCTAGGCCTGCTGCGGGGCGAGGTGTACCACCTGGACTTCTTCTTCGCCGAACGGCACACCACGGCGTCGAATTTTTCGCTGCGCACGTCGATCGCCGACGTCGGATCCTGCGACTGAGCAGCAGGCCTGGTTGCGCTCATCGGCTCGGGCCGGTATAGCCTCCAGAGTGGATGAAACGCCGGAGCCCCAGCGTCGAGAAATAGCGTTTCCACGCGAGTTTTACGTGGTGCTAGGCGTGTTGGCCACGGGCTACCTGCTGTACGCCGCACGCTCGGTGCTCACGCCGCTGTTTTTGGCCTTCGCCATCGCTTACGTGCTCGACCCGGTGATCGACCGCTTCGAGAGCTGGAAGATCCCACGCCCCGCCGGCATCGCCATCGTACTGCTCGTGCTGCTCGGCTCGATTGCGGCGTTCGTCGCGCTGGTGTTGCCCGTGGTCGCGAGCGACGTGGCGATGGTGGCCCTGGAGCTCCCCAAGAAGATTTCGGGGCTCATCGCTTCGGCGGATCCATGGCTGACGGCACATGGTGTCAAAGTGCCTCACACGACCACGGAGTGGATGGAGCGACTCGGCACCAATGCCAGCGATGTCGCAAGCTCCGTGCTCGCCCCGGCGGGCGGCATTCTGAGTGCCGTAGTGGCGGGTAGCCTGTCGATGGCCGGCTCGGTCGTGGCGGCGTTGGTCGTGCCGGTGCTGTCGATTTACTTCCTGAACGACTTCGACCGCATCACGGCCGGCGTGAAGAAGCATCTGCCCCGGCGCTACCGGCGCGTCGTCATCGAGTACGCGCACGAGATCGACGCGGCGCTCAGCCACTTCTTGCGCGGCCAGCTCACCGTCATGGCGATCATGGCCGTGCTCTACGGCGGCTCGTACGCCATCCTCGGCGTGCGCCTGGCGCTGCCGATCGGCCTGATCTCCGGCACGTTGAGCTTCATTCCGTATTTGGGTAGCGCCTTCGCGCTCACCTCGGGTCTACTCATGTCGCTCTTGGGCGGCTTCAATCCGGGGCAGCTGTTCGGCGTCGTGGTCGCCTACGCCATCGTGCAAACGCTGGAAGGGTTCGTGATCGCCCCGCGCGTCATGGGCAAGACCGTCGGGCTACCGGAAATGTGGGTGCTGATCGCGCTGTTCGTGGGCGGCGAGATCTTCGGCTTCTTGGGCGTGCTGCTGGCCGTACCCGCCGCGGCGGTGATCAAGATCTTCCTGACGCGCGCGGTCGACATCTACCACGAGAGCGATTTGTACCTGGACGGCCCGGCCTCGCTGCGCTCCATTCCGCCTGCCGAGCCATTCCGGAGCTCCTCGGCGCCGCCGGCTCATGGCCCTTCGGTGCCGCCGCCGCGCAGCTCGTCGGTGCCACCGAGCGCCCCAACTTCGCCTTCCGCCGCGCCGCCGCCGTCAACCACCGAGACGCCCAGCGCCACGGTCACGCCGTCCAGCGCGTTTCGCACGCCGCTCGCCGGTAGCGTCGTGCCGCCGCGCAAAGACTGAGCGCGCAGGCTACGCTTTTACTTCACTAAGCTCACCACCGTAGCGCGCGGCGTCGAAGCCTTGCGGGTCGTAGCCCATGGCCTGGATGAAAGCGTGCAGCCAACGATTGTGCGGCACGTAGTCCTGGACGTTCGAATGTCGCCGAAAAAGCTGCTCCTGCGCGGCCACCTGCCCAGCGCGGGCCACCAGAGCCAGCTCGTGGTCGCCAGCTTCCGACGCCTCGGACTGCGCGGGTCGGAGCAGGTGAACCGTGGCCATCCATCAGGCGGGCGCCTCAAAGCCCCAGATTGGGTCGCTAGTTCTGCGACAGCCGTACTTTTTAGTCGGCTCGCGCAGCGGCTCGGCTCAGTTCCAGTTCAGCCGCTTGACCGCGACCATGCCGATGGCCGAGTTGTAACAGTTGTTGACGGTCCAGGTCATCGTGGTGTTGCCGTTGGCGATGACCGAGGTGGCACCCACCGTGAGATTGTCGGGCGTTGGTTGGTTCTGGATCCAGAGCGAGGTCTGCGAGCCGGAGGCGCTGAACGTGGCCGCGTTAGCGCCGCGCGCCGACAAGAAGCCGTAAACGTAGGAGCCGGTCTGGCTGAAGGTGATGCTGCCGGCGCGGCTCGCCGAAGAGCCGCAGTTGCCGGCATTGCCCTGGCCGCCAGTGGCGATCGGAGCCACTTGCATCGTGTTCTTGAGCTCGACGACGTGCACGCCGCCGTGACCCCACGTGAACGTGGGTCCGAAGCTGGCGACTACCTGGTTGCTGCCCGGTGTGTCCGGCAGGCTGGCGTCGAGCAGGTAGTAGACCGCTGCCAGAGAGTGTTGCGTCGCCGAATCGAATATCTTGACGGCGGGCGTCATGGCCACGCCGTCGTAGGTCACGCTCGTGGTGTCGGGGTTGGTGAAGTTGTCGGTCGCGCCGACACCGACCAGCACCATGCGGTTGTTGCCCTTGGCGGTAGCGAGTGAGTGGGCGAGCGAGATCTGCGAAGGCGCATTCTGGCCGCCATCCCAGCCTTGAACGGCGTGGGCGTTGGCGTTCACCTGGACGATATCGCGGTGATCGACGCAGCCGCCGGGATCGCAGAACGGGGTGCCGCCGCTGCACGACTCGCCGCACTTGCTGCAGTTGGACGTCGTGCCGAGCGGCGTGATGCAGCCTTGATCGGGGTTCGAGCACTTGCCCCAACCGGCATCACACGTGGGATTACAGGTGCTGGAGCTGCAGCTGGTGCCAGCCGTGGCGTGCGTCGTTCCGCACACCACGTTGCAGCCGCCGCAGTTGTTCTTGTCGGACGTGACGTCCTTTTCGCAGCCATGCTGCGGATCGCCGTCGCAGTCCTTGTAGCCGGCGTTGCAGGTGGGGTGACAGGTACTGCCGCTGCAGGTGTTGGCCGAAACGTGGGCGGTGACGCCGGTATCGCACACCTTGCCGCAGCCGCCGCAGTTGGCGCCGCTCGTCGCGGTGTCGACTTCGCAGCCGTTGGTGCGGCTGCTGTCGCAGTCGCCGTAGGTGCCGCTGCAGGTGGGGGAGCAACTGCTACCAGTGCAAACGTTGCTGATGACGTGGGCGTTGGCGGCCGTGCTGCACACGGTGCCGCACGCGCTGCAATTGTTGGCGTCGCTCGAGGTGTCTGCCTCGCAGCCGTTCGGCTTGTTGTTGTCACAGCTCAGGTAGGTGCCCGAGCACACCGGGCTGCACTGGCTGTTGTTGCAAAGGTTTGAGCTGACGTGCGCGCTGGCCGAGGTGCTGCAGACGGTGCCACAGCCGCCGCAATTGCCGGGGCTATTGGTGGTGTTGGTCTCGCAACCATCGGCGATGCCGCCCGAGCAATCGCCGTAGCCGGAGTCGCAGATGGGGTTCGAGCAGGCGCTGTTCGAGCAGGTGGCGCTGGCGTTGGCGTACTTGGTGTTGCAGTTCTGCCCGGCGTTGCCGCAACCGCCGCAGTTCGTGGTGTTGGTCGCGATGTTGATCTCGCAGCCGTCCTTCGGGTCATTGTTGCAATCCCGGAAGGAGCCGCTGCAGCTGTTCACGCCGCACACGCCGGCGTTGCACTGCGGCGAGCCGTTGTTGATGGTGCACGCCTTGCCGCAGCCGCCACAATTGTCGGTGTTGGTGTCGGTATTGGTCTCGCAGCCGTCGGCATAGCCGCCGCTGCAGTTCGCGAAGCCCTTGTCGCACGTGGCGATCTGGCAAACGCGGTTGTTACAGCTGGCGGTGCCGTTGGCGGCCAGGCACAGGTTGCCGCACGTGTTGCAGTTGTTCTTGTCGATGCGCAGGTCGACTTCACAGCCGTCGTCGGGATTGCCGTTGCAGTCGCCCAGGCCCGCCGGGCAGACGGTCTCGCCGCAGACTCCGGCCTTGCAGTAAAGGGTGCCACCGGCCGCAGCCGTGCACTTCTTGCCGCACATGCCGCAGTTGTTGACGTCCTTGCTGACGTCTTTCTCGCAGCCGTTCTCGCGTTTGTCGTCGCAATCGTCGAAGCCCTGCGTGCACGTGATCTGACAGGCGCCTGCCATGCAGAAGGGCGCGCCGTTGATCTCGGGGCAGGCTTTGTTGCAGGCGCCGCAGTTCAGCTTGTCTTGGTCGAGGTTGATCTCGCAGCCGTCTTTGGGGTCGCCATTGCAGTCCGCGTAGCCCTTGGCGCAGCCGTCCGTAGCGATGCGGCACTCGCCAGCGCTGCACTCGGCCGTGGCGTGCGGCAGCTGGCAGACGTGGCCGCAAGCGCTGCAGTTATTGGCGTCCGTCTTGAGGCTCACCTCGCAGGCGTTGTCGTTCTTTTTGTCGCAGTTGGCGAAGCCGTCCGCGCACTCGGAGCCGCACACGCCGTCGTTACATTCGCTGCTGATGCAGTCCTTGCTGGCGACGCACGGTTGGTCCGCCGGGCACCCTCCACAGTCACCGCCGCAATCGAGCCCCGTCTCTTTGCCGTTCAGCGTCTTGTCGTCGCAGGCAGGCGCCATGCACTTGCCGTCGTCGCACACGCCGCTGTCGCAGTCGGTCTTGACGCCGCAGGCCTGGCCGGTGATGCACGCCTTGCAGCCTCCGCCACCGCAATCGACGTCGGTCTCGGCGCCGTCTTGTGCGTCGTTCATACAGCCGGCTTCGATGCACACGGTTTCGTGGCACAGCAGGCCCTCCGTGCAATCGGCGACATCGGCGCAGTGCTGGCCGGCGCCGCAGGGCTTACAGCCGCCGCCGCAGTCGAAGTCGGATTCCCCCACATCGGCATCCAAGAGCCCGTTTTCGCAATGGTCGACGACGGGCACGACGCTGCCGTCGCCACCCATGGCGTTCGTGGTGTTGCTCGGCGTCGGCGTTGGATCCGGCGGGAACTCGAATTGGGGGACGCTGCACGCCGCTACGGTGAGCGACGACAAAGTCGCACCCAAGCAGATCGGCGCCAGCAAGCGGGACACGCGCGCTCGAAGAGTCACGGCAACCTCAAACGTATCATCGGTGTTCCACAGCGTCCCGCTATTCGAGACGATGCTCCGTGCTTCTTGTAGTCAAAGTAGACACTTTACTGAGCGAGTCCGTACAGCATGTAGGCAGAGAGGTGCTGAGTGTGCGCGGTGTACGCAACGTGCGACCGCTGCGCGAGCGCTCATGGCAACGCAAACGGTAATCGATGCCAGTAGGTAAAGGCCGCTTACGATGTCGTAGATGCTATATGCTTGAGCCTCTTCTCATGATGCGCCTGCGTCGCATGTTCTCGAGCCTCGCGCTCGCCGGTGTGGTGCTTTCGAGCCAGCTTCCGGCCCAGGCGCAAGACGCGAGCGAGCTGAAAAAGGCTCGCGCGCAGTTCCAGCAAGCGACCGAGCTCGAGCAAGCCGGCAATTGGACGGCGGCTCTCCAAGCCTTCCGCGAAGTGGGCCAGGTGAGGATGACGCCTCAGGTGCGCTTCCACATCGCAGTCTGCGAAGAGAACCTGGGCCGTCTGGTCGCGGCGCTCGGCGGCTACGAGCTCGCGCTCGCCGACGCCGACAAGGTGAATCCCGACTTCAAGGGCGAGGTCGAAGAGAACGTGACCAAGCTGCGCGCGCGCATCCCCAAGCTGGTGATCGAGCGCGGCGCCGGTGCCAGCGCGGCCGCGATCGAGCTCGACGGCGTGGCGGTTGGCGACAGCTCGGTGGGCGTCGAGGTTCCGCTCGACCCCGGGCCGCACGCCGTCACGGCCAAAGCCCCCAACCGCAAACCATTCGAAACCAGCGTCACTCTGAAAGAAGAAGAGACGACACGGCTCGAGGTGAAGCTCGAGGAGCTACCGCCCGAGCTTTTGCGCACGGGCGGGGGAGCTGCAGCGCCGGACAAGCCACCGAGCAAGGTCGTGCCGCTGGTGATAGGCGGCGTCGGCGTGGTCAGTCTGGTCGGCTCGGGCGTGCTCTTTGGCCTGCGCCAAAAGACACTTTCGGAGCTCAACGATGCGTGCGGCGCCGAGGGCAAGCATTGCCCGCTCTCGATGCAGTCGAAATACGACGACCTCAAGTTCTATCACTACGGCTCGATGGTCACGCTCGGCGTCGGTGTTGCTGCGGTGGGAACCGCCGCGGCGCTGCTCGTGCTGCAGCGCAAAAAAGAGCCCGCCAAAGACAAAGACAGCGTGGCGCTGCAGCTCGTCCCCAGCATGCCGCTTTCACGTCAAGAGCCGCTCGGCGCGACCGTGCTCGGTACCTTCTAAAAGCCCGGGTCGTGCTTCCACGAGGGTTTGGTCGCCGGCGCGGGGACGGCGGCCGGCGCAGGCCTGGGCGCGGCCGCCGGTGCCGGGCGGCTCGTGACAGCGCCTTTGCGCGATGGCGAGCCCTGAGTGCTGGGCGCCGTCGTAACGGCGGCAGCGGGCTCGACCGGAAGGGCGTCCAGGTCGACGGCAGGTGCAGCCGGTGTCGTGGTTGGTGCAGCCTGCGTGTCCACGTGAACGGCGGGCGGCGGCGCTGAGACTTTGGCGGCCGCTGCGGGCTCGGGGGCCTTGTTGCCACTCGCGAACAGCACGGCTACCAGCGCGCCCACCACGCACAGCCCGGCGATGACCGCCCACTTCACCACGCGCTTGCCATCGCGGCCGGCAAACTTGGCGTCGATGTCTGCGATGGAGGGCTTGGGCGGCGCCAGGCTAGCGGCGACGCCGACCGTAGACATGCCGCTCACGCCCGATTGGCCGCTGAGCGTGGCCTCGGCGAACTTGGGCCCGCTCTTGGGCGAGAGCTGGTGCTTGTCGGCGCGCTCGAGCGCCTCGCCCAGCACCGCCTGAGACTGTTTGCGCTGTTCTTCGAACAGGCTGAGCACGAAGGCGCCCACCTCTTCTTCCGAGCCGCGCGCGCCGGCGGGCAGCGCCTTGTCGAGCGCCTTGAGCAGCTCACTGGCGCTGGCGTAGCGCTGATCGCGGTCTTTCTCGAGCGCCTTGAGCAGCACGTCTTGCAGCGGCTGCGGGTAGTCGGGCACGAACTTGCGCGGCGGCACCACCGGTTCCGGCGCCGTGATCGCGAACAGTGTCGCGCCTTCCGACTCTTTGCGGAACGGGTGCTTACCGGTGGTGAGCGCGTACAGCACGATGCCCATCGCGAACACGTCCACGCGGCGATCGATCGGCTCCCCGCGTACTTGCTCGGGCGCCATGTAGCTGACCTTGCCCTTGAGCTGGCCGGCTTGCGTGGCGCCGTCCCCCAATGCAGTTGCTTTGGCGACACCGAAGTCCACCACCTTGGCCACGCCGTCGTAGGTGACCAAGATGTTTTGCGGCGAGATATCGCGGTGCACCAGGCCGATCGATTTGCCCTTGTCTTGCAGCTCGTGCGCGGCGTGCAGGCCCGCGCACGCCTGCATCACGATGCGTGTCGCCACCGTGGGGGGCACGCCGCCCTTGCTCTTGGCGGCCTTCATCAACTGGTTGAGCGGAACGCCGTCGATCCACTCCATCGCCAAGAACAGCACGCCGTCTTGCTCACCGAGATCCAGGATCTCGACCGCGTTCGGATGGCGGATCTTGGAAGCGAGCGATGCCTCGTCGAGAAACATCTTCTCGAACTGATCGTCTTCGCTCAGCTTCGGCAGCATCGTCTTCACGGCGACGATCTTTTGGAATCCGCGCGTGCCTTTGAGACGCGCAGCCCACACCATCGCCATGCCGCCCGCCGCGATCGGCATGAGCAACTCGTAACGGCCCAGCACGTGACCGGGACCGATCTCGTGTTGGGTGGGGGCGGGGGGAGCGAGCGAAGCCTGTTTCACGCTTCCCTTCAATGTTACAGCCTGGAGCTGTCAGCTCAAAGTGGACGCGGGCTACTGGACAGCAACTTTGAGCAAAAGCGACGCAGCCTCAAGCTCCAGGGAGCTCGAGGCTGCCGGGTTAGATGAGCTTGTTTCACGGGCGTTGCCGCTAACACCTACAGTGTCGCCACGCCCCAGGCACGGCTCAGTCGTGGACGGTGATCTTCACCATCTGGATAGGGGTCACCGGGCGGTCGCCAGCGCCCGTCTTGCTGGTTTCGATCTTCTTGATCACTTCCATACCCTTGATGACCTTGCCGAACACGGGGTGCTTCGAGGCGCCGGGGGTGAACCAATCCAGGTAGTGGTTGTGGACGGTATTGATGAAGAACTGACAGCTGCCGCTGTTGGGACGGCCGGTGTTGGCCATCGACAGCGTGCCCGGCTCGTTCGAGAGCTTGGCGTTTTCGGGATGCTCGTCTTGGATCGTGCCGTCGGGGCCGTTGCCAGTGCCGGCGCGGGGGCTATTCGGGTCGCGGCTGTGCGGGCAGCCGAACTGAATCATGAAGCTGCTGATGACGCGGTGAAAGTGCAGGCCGTCGTAAAAGCCCGACTTGGCGAGCTTGATGAAGTTACCTGCCGTGATCGGCATCTTGTCCGTGAAGAGCTCGATCTCCACGTCGCCCAAAGAAGTGCTCAGGGTTGCGGTCGGGTTTGCCATGAGCCGGGCAGGCTAGGGGCGGGAGGGGGAAGTGGTCAAGGCCGGAGGCTGAACACGAGCGCGAAGCGCGAGTTGGAATGCGCCCAACCACACTTTGGCGTGAGCAGATCACGATCGGAACAGAAGCGAAGGTCTCGAGAACCCGGCGAGACCGGGCGCAAACGCCGTAGTTCGATCGCGGAGGACGCGGGGCTTAGCGGCCGCCGAGGTGCAAATAAGAAAAATCAATCACACGCATTCAAGAACAAGCCCGACGCCAGCAGCATGTACACGGCTCGTAGCGACTCCTCGAAGTAAGCCCCGTCCGAGACGGCCTTGAAGGCCGTCGCATATTGGTCGGCTTTGGATTGGCTTTGGGACATGCCCGCGAGAGCGAGGGCGCCCGTGAAGGTGGAGTTGTGGTTGGGGCTCTCTTTGGTGCCGTTCAGCTGGTACTTGTCGCCGATGGTGGTGATGCCTCCCGCGGGGCCGTCGACCCAGGTGACCAACTTGGTGAGCCAATCTTTGGCGGCAGGTGTGCCGTTCCAGACGTAGTCGGTGGCCACGCGCCACGGCGTGCGCGCCGCGTCGTAGCCGTAACGATCGCCGTCGGGCTTGCCGCCACAACCGGCTCCGCCGCTCATGTTCGACCAGTTCGGCACCAGGCCCGTCGAGCCGTTGGCGGTGCGCGACAGCTGCGTGTAGCTGTCGCTCGCGAGCTTGTTCCAGAACGCGGCCTGGTCCGGCTTTTTCTTGGCGAACGCGCGGTAGTAGCCAGGCGAAGCGTAAGACACGTTTTGGCAGCTATCCAGGCCTTGGTGCGCGGGCTTGAGGAAGTTCTCGCCGCCTTCGATCGTCTCGTTGCTCTTGATGGCGGCGATCAAGGTCTGCGCTTCGGCCAGGTAGGTGCCGCCCCATTTGCAGCTCGCTTGAATCAGCGCCATGGCCGCGTCCAAATCGGCATCGCTGGCGGAGTTGCCGTCGACGACGTTGTTGCCACAGCCGCTGGCTTTCCAGCCCATCACGCCGCCGCTCGAGTGATCTTTGTAGTAGCCCCACAAGCCGTCGAACTCGGTGCGATCGCCGTGCGCGACCGTGAGCAGCATGCCGTAGCCGATGCCCTCCGAAACCGTCTCCTCGCCGTTGGAGGCGACGCGGTAGCGCGTCGCGCTGCACATCTTGAGGTACTTGCCCTTCCAGGTCGTGTACGCAAACTTGGCGTGGCTCGGCAGGAGCGTCTGGGGAAAGAAGCCGTTGCCCTTGCCCGGATTGGTTTCGGTGCTGCCCGTCCCGCCTTCCGCGGGCCCGTTGGTGCCACCGGTGCCGTTGCCGCTGCCGGCGCTCGCGCCGCCGCCCATAGCGGTTGCGCTGCCGGCAGTCCCGGCGCTGCTGTTCGTGCCCGCGCTGCCGACCGAGCTCGTCCCGCCGCTGCCGGCGCCGCTCGCGCTCGTGGCGCTGCCCGCCATCGCGCTCACACCGCTGCCGGCCTGGGCATTGCCGCTGCCGCTGATGTTACTTGTGTAATCGGTTCCAGGATCAGCGCCGGAAGGATTGCCGTCGGCGCTGCCGTCCACGCAACCCCAAGCCAAAAGACAGACGATACCGGCCGCAAGCGAGAGCTGACGCATGCGCCGAGCTTAGCAGCGATTTCTGGAACCGGTACCAGGCACCCACCGAATCAGTGGTCGAGGCCGAGCCAGCGCAGAGTTCGGGCAATCATCTTTTCCCAGTATTCCCAGTTGTGATCGCCAGGTCCCTCTTCGTAGAGATAGTCGAAGCCGAGCGGCTGCAGATGCGCGCGCAGCTTGCGGTTCTGAGCGAGTAGGAAATCTTCAGTCCCGCAGCATTGGTAGAGACGCGGGCGCGGCTGACCCGAGTCGGCGAGGTTTTGGCTCAACGCGAACAAGTCGTGCTCCGAGCCGCGCGCCGGGCCGGCGTCGCCGAAGATCAGTTGGTAGTCGAGCGCGCGTGACTCGCGAAATTCAGCGACGTCCGCCACGCCCGAGAGGCTCGCAGCGGCCGCGAACGCCTCGGGCATGCGCAGCGCGAGCTTGAACGCCCCGTGTCCGCCCATCGACAGGCCCGCCACGAAGTTGTCGTCACGCCCGGGCGAGAGCGGAAAGAAGCTGCGCGCCTTGCTCAGCACCTCTTGGCTGACGAAATCCCAGTAGCGATAGCCGTGCAGCATGTTCGTGTAAAAGCTGCGATGCACGTTGGGCATCACCACGGCCAGGCCGAGCGCAGCGGCGTAGCGCTCGATGTTGGTGGAGCGCGTCCAGATCGTCTCGTCGTCCGACATGCCGTGGAGCAAGAGCAGGGTGGGGTGGCCACGAAAGCCGGCCTCGCCGGCGCGGCTCACCCCGGTGTCACCGATCCGTTGCGCGGTAGTTTCCGGCAAGATCACCCGCAACGAGCTGCACATTCCGAGCGTTTCGGAGAAGAACTTGCAATCGATCAGAGCCATAGGCACCCTTCCGCGCCTTCGAGGCTACGGATGAAGGATTTTCTCAAGACCAGCGATTTGAGTCGAGCGGATTTGAAGTACTTGTTGGCGCGTTCTGCCAAGTTCAAGGCCAAGCCGCACGCCCGCCGCAGCGCCCTCGCTGGCGAGACCGTTTGCCTCTACTTCAACAAGCCGTCCACCCGCACCCGCATTTCTTTCGAGACCGCCGTGGCGCGGCTGGGTGGTACGCCGGTGACGCTCGGCCCGAGTGACGTGCAGCTCGGGCGCGGCGAGACGATCGAGGACACCGCCCGGGTCGCCAGCCGTTTCTCGCGCGCTTTCGTGATCCGCACCTTCAAGGATGAAGACGTGGAGCGCCTGGCCGCCGCGGCCAGCATCCCCGTCATCAACGCGCTGACCGACGGTCACCACCCGTGCCAAAGCGTGGCCGACTTGCTGACCCTGGCCGAGCACCGGGGCCCTCTGGATCGCTGCAAGGTGGCGTACGTGGGCGACGGCAACAACGTCGCGATCAGCCTGATGCAAGCCGCCGCCCTGGCCGGCACCGACTTCGCCATCGCGGCGCCGCCCGGTTATCAGATCGCCGAGGAGCTGGTAGAAGAGGCGCGCGCGGTCGCCAAGAAGTCGGGCTCCGAGGTGCTCCAAACCGTCGATCCCGAGGAAGCCGTGCGCGACGCCGACGCGCTCTACGCCGACGTCTGGCTGTCGATGGGCGACTCGGACGACACCAAGGCCGCCCGGCACGCGGCGCTCGGCCCGTACCAGATCAACCAGGCGCTGCTGGACAAGGCCAAGAGCGACGCCATCTTCTTGCACTGCTTGCCCGCGCACCGCGGGGAAGAGGTGACGGCCGAGGTGGCGGACGGCCCGCGCTCGGTGATCTTCGATCAAGCGGAGAATCGGCTGCACACGGCGGTCGCCATCCTGTATTCGCTGATCGAGGGCAAGCTCGAAGGTACTCGTCGGGGTTGAGGCAACCGCCGGCCTTGGGTATGACGCCCGGGTCTTGTCGCGCCGCGCCCGGCTTTCCCTGCTGCTTTCGCTCTCGCTGCTGCCTTCGTGCAAGCACGCGCCAGGTGGCGGTGTGCCCGGACCTTCCGCCTCGGCAGCGGCCGAGCAAGCGCCGGCGGCGCCCGCGGTCGATCATGGCGAGCTCGATACGCAGGCGCCGAAGGACTCGCCGCGCATCGGCTCGCTGGTGATCGCGGCGACCGTTTACAAGCTGCCCGACACCGGCTCACGCAAGCTGGGCTACATCCGTCTCGGCGGCACGGTCGCGCGCGATGCCGAGCCGGTCGGCTCGGGTAAGGGCTGCAAGGGCAAATGGTACCACGTGTATCCGATGGGTCACGTCTGCACGGACGAAGCCACCATCGACATGAACGACGCGATGCTGCGCGCCGCCTCGCGCCGTCCGGATCTGAGCAAGCCGCTGCCCTACAAGTATGGCTTCGTGCGCGCCACGGCACCGCAGTACTTGCGCGTGCCCAGCAAGAGCGAGCAGCAAAAGAGCGAGTTCAAGCTCGACGAGCACCTGGAGTGGTTTCAACAAAACCACGCCGAGGTGCAAAAGGTGATCTTGGGCGCCAACGACGTACCGCTCGACGCGCGCGGCGCGGCATTGCCGTCGGCCAAGCCAGCTGCCGGCTTTCGCCCTTCGACCGAGCTCAGCGAAAATGAGCTTTTCGGCGGCCAAACCGCGAATGATCCGGTGCCTTGGTGGCTCGAGGGCGGGCGCAAGATCCCCAACGTTTCCGGCTACGACGTGCCCGAATACGCGGTGTTCGCGGATCGCGTCCGGCGCAAGACCGGCTTGTCGCTGGTCGGCGCCTTCAACACCGAGAGCGACGGGCTGTCGCGCCGCTTCGCCGTTACGGTCGACATGCGGCTCATCCCGACCACGAAGCTCAAGCCCGACACGGGCTCGGCGTTTCATGGCATCCCCCTGAACGACAAGCTCACGCTCCCGATTGGCTGGGTCAACGTGCAAGACGCGCGCACGTACAAGCTGATCAAAGGCAAAGACGAGGCGCGCCCCGACGAACAGCTGCCGTTCCGCGTGGTGGTGCCGCTCTCGGGCAAGGCGCGCATCAAGGGCGGCGAGCGTTTTTACCAGACGCTCAAAGACAAGACGGTTTGGCTGCGTGCGCGTGATCTCGCCGTTGCCGAGGCACCACCCGTGCTACCGGCGCCGGCCGAAAAAGGCGAGAAGTGGATCGACGTGTGCATCACGCAGCAGACGCTCGTGCTCTACGAGGGCAAAAAGCCCGTGTACGCCACGCTGGTGTCGACCGGGCGCGATCGCCTGGGTGATCCGAAGACGACGCTTTCCACGCCGCGTGGCTCGTTCCACCTGACGAGCAAGCACATCGCGGCAGCCATGGACTCCGAAGAGAACTCGAGCGTCTCCGGCGGCGCACGCGCGCACGCCGCGCCGACCAGCGCCGCTAGCGCCGCCACGATCGAGCGGCTCAAGGCGGCCGACGCCAAGGGCGAAAAGCTCGGCGAAGACGACGCGCGGCGCCTGCTCAACATCAAGAAGGGGCGCGACCCGGAATACGGCATCACCACGCGCCGCGGCGCCTCTGATTTCGAGCTGCGCGATGTGCCGTGGATTCAATATTTCGCCTCGGGTTACGCGCTGCACGGCGCGTATTGGCACGACGTGTTCGGCACCGCGCGCAGCCACGGTTGCGTGAACCTGGCGCCGATCGATGCGCGCTACGTGTTCTTGTGGACCGATCCTCCGGTGCCTGCGGGCTGGCATGGCATCAATGTAGGTAGCGACATGGGCGAGGGTACGGCCGTCGAAATCCGCGAATAGGTGCGCAGGCTCGCGGAGGATGCTTAAATTGTGCGAGTGTCATCCCCCGACGGCTCGCGCACACCGACCGACGGCGCCGTTGCCGCGCCGGCACGCGCGCCGTCCGCCAACGTCGGGCTGAAGCATTGGCTGCTCGTGGGGCTGGCGCTGGGCGCGCTGGGTTTCTTCGTTTCGGCCGCGCGCTCGCATGGTGCGGACGCACAACCCAAGCCGAAAGCGCCTGCTGCGCCGCGGCTCGATCCGCCGCCGGCGCCGGACGTCTCGGCCGCGCCGGCGCCTGCCGCGTGCCCCGCGGACATGGTGCTGGTCCAGGGCAGCTACTGCACCGATGTGCGACAAGACTGCCAGCGTTGGCTGGATCCCGAGGGCTCGCCTTTCGCGCGCTGCGCCGAGTACTCACATAAGTCGCGCTGCGTCGGCAAGCGCGTAGAGATGCGCTTTTGCATCGACCGCCGCGAGTACACGCCGCCCGGGCAGAAGCTGCCTCAGAACGAGGCCAGCTTCGATATTGCCAGCAAGACCTGCAAGGGGCTGGGCAAGCGCATCTGCACCGACAACGAATGGAACTTCGCCTGCGAGGGCGAAGACATGCTGCCGTACCCGTACGGCTACGAACGCAAAGCCGTCTGCAACCAGGATCAGACCAAGCTGTTCGAGAAGAACCCACATATGCAAGTGCTGCGCGACTTGCGCGAGCCGGCCGACGCACGCCCCGAGTGCACGAGTCCCTTCGGCGTCGAGAACATGACCGGCAACATGGACGAGCCAGTCGCCCGCGAGGGCTTCGAGAAGAACGCGCCGTTCCGCAACGCGCTCAAAGGCGGCTGGTGGATGCCCGCGCGTAACCGCTGCCGGCCCGCGACGACGGCGCACGACGACTACTTCAAGGACATTCAGATCGGTGTGCGTTGCTGCGACAGCGCCGGACCGGAGTAGGCGTTAGGACTGAGAGGCTCGCGGTGAGGGGGTCGGGAGTCAGCCAGCGGAGGGTCAGGGGAAGTGCGCGGTACCGGTGGTACTCCTCGGCCCTGGCCTACCCGCCAGCCGGAACAATTCCGGCGATGATTCACGTTAAATGTACGGCTGCAACGCTGTGAGATATTTGACGATAAATTACTTCAATAGGCGCAGAACCAGCCGCCTCCTGCGGCTTTTGAGTTGACGCATCGGCCGGATTTCTGAAGAGTCGCTGCCTTGCCGTTTGCCGTCCGGATTTCGGCCGCGTTGTCGCGGCAAGCGCGTTGGGCGCGGGCCTGCTTGGTCCTCGCGGGGGGCTTCGTGCTGCTCAGCAGCTGCCAGCGCAGCGAAGCGGCGCCGAGCAGCGCGGCTGCACAGCCGGCATCCAACGAAGCGGCGGCGAGCGCTGCACACGACGATCAGGTGGCTCTCGCGTCACTACGCCAAACCGTGACCGAGCCGCCGCCCGAGCCGTCGGTGTGCGCGGAGAACATGGTGCTGGTCGAAGGCGAGTACTGCCCGAAGGTGCAGCTCAACTGCAAGAAGTACCTGGACCCGAAGGGGCGCTACGAGCAGTTCCGCTGCGCCGAGTACGGACCCAGCCAATGCTTATCGAAGGAGCGCCGCCACCTGCGCTTTTGCATCGACCGCACCGAGTTCGCGGAGCCCGGCGAAACCTTGCCCGCGAATCACAAGAGCTTCACGCACGGCGAGAAAGCCTGCGCCGCCCAGGGCAAGCGCATGTGCAAAGAGAGCGAATGGAACTTCGCCTGCGAAGGTGAAGAGATGCGGCCTTACCCTTACGGGTTTGCGCGCGACGCGAGCGCCTGCAACGCGGACCGCTTCGATGTGGTGAGCCCCGAGGGCAAGCTGCGCGACCTGCGCGCACCGGGCGGCTCGTTTTCGCGCTGCAAGAGTCCGTTCGGGGTGATGGACATGGCCGGCAACCTCGAAGAGTTCGTGGCCATGGACATCAAAGGCCCGCCGCAACCGGCCATGAAGGGGGCCTACTGGCAACCGAGCCGCAACTTCTGCCGGGCTGCCCAGACCGCCCACGACCGCTACTACAACGGCACCGAAACGGGTTTCCGTTGCTGCTCGGACGCGCCAGACGCCGATTAGCCGAAAGTTGACTAGCGGGACGGGCTTTACGTAACTATGTTACGTAAATGCGAGCCGTTCCCAAGTCATTGCGCTTAACTAACCAAGCGCGGCTCGTGGAGCAGCTGCTCCGCCGGGGGGTGGCCACGCGGGCGGAGCTGGCCAAGGCCGGCGGCATGAGCCAGCCCACCGCCGGCAAGATCATCGACGAGCTGTCCTCCGCGGGCGTCGTCGAGGAGCTGAGCGGCAGCAACGAGGTGACGCGCGGCCGCCCGTCCGTAGGTAGGCCCGGCAAGCAGCTTCGCCTGTCGCAAAGCCCGCCCCGCCTGGTCATTGCCGAGCTCGGCGTGGAGCGCACGCGCCTCTCGGCCGTTCCGGCGGCGCTGCCGGACGACGAGCGTTGGGACGTCGAGTTCCGCACGCCGGGCAGCGAGGCGACCTGGCGCCAGCGCCTGCGTCAGCACGCCGCGGCCCTGTCCATCCGCAGGCCTTGGGGAGTGATGGTGAGTGTGCCAGGCCTGGTCGATGAAACCACGGGCAAGATCTTGCTGTGCCCGAACTTGCATTGGTGCGAGCGCGCCGACTTACCGGCGGCCTTTCACGAGGTGTTCCGCGCGCCGGTGCGGCTGATTCAAGAGAGCCGCGCGCTGGCATTGGCCGAGGTGGGCACGCGCGTGAGCGCCGGTGACTTCTTGCTGGTCGACTTTGGCGATGGTGTCGGCGGCTCGATCGTGGTCGGGCAACGGCCGTACGAAGGGAACGTTCCAGCCACGGGCGAGATTGGTCATACGCCGATCGCGGGTAACGACCGGCAGTGCGGCTGCGGCAACCGCGGCTGCCTGGAGACGCTGGTCGCCGAGCCGTGGCTGGTGCGCAACTACGCGGAGCTCACCGGCGAACAAGATGTGACGTTCGCGGACGTGTGCCGCGCCGCGCTCGGGCCCGAGCTGCCCCAGTTCTTGATCGAGGCGCTCGATGCCACGGCCGGTTGCATCGCCGCTATCCTCAACGTTTGCGGGCTCAAGCGCGTGGTGCTGTCCGGAATCATCCGCGATTTGGGGCCGCGCGCGGCGGATCACCTCATCGCCGGCATTCGCCGCGCGGCCATGTGGAGCCGTTTCGATACGGTCGAGGTGGAGCTGGTGCAGCGCCGGCGCGCACGTGGGCTCACGATCGCCGGGATTCAGCGCGTGATCATGCCGACGGACTGGGCGGCTTCGTAGCCGGTTGTCGTGCCGGGCGCCGCGGACCAAACTAGCGGCAATGCCCAAAGCCAAGGTTGCGTTGCTCGGTGCTTCTGGATTTGCCGGAGCAGAGTTGCTGCGGAGGCTCTTGCGGCATCCGGAAGCTCAGGTGCTGCGCGTCGTCGCCAAGGATCACGTCGGGCAAAACGTGGCCACCGCTCACCCCAATCTCGAAGGTGCCACCGAGCTCACCTTCCAAGACTTGCCCGCCGACGAAGCAATCGCGGGGGCTGACGTGGTGATGATGGGTTTGCCGGTCGCGGCCAGTCTCGAGGTCGTGGCGGCCGCCGAAAAAACCGGGGCGCGCATCATCGACATGTCGGGCGCCTTTCGCGTGCCCGACGCGGCGGCGTTCGAGCGCTACTACGGGGCCAAGCACCCGCGGCCCGACTTACTGGGCGAGTTCGTATACGGCCTGCCGGAGTTGAATCGCGAGAGGATCCGCAACGCGCGTTGGGTGGCGTCGCCGGGCTGCTTTGCGACGACGATCGAGCTCGCACTGTTGCCGCTCGCCGGGGCTGGCATGCTCGACGGCGCCGTGGAGGTGGTGGGCATTACCGGCTCGAGCGGAGCAGGCGCCGCGCCGCTGCCGACGACGCACCACCCGGTCCGCGCCAACAACCTGCGAACGTACAAGCCGCTCGAGCACCCGCATACCCCAGAAATCGTGGCGGCGCTGGCGTCGGCGGGGGCACGGCTCTCGTCGTTGAGCTTCGTGCCGGTCTCGGCGCCGCTGGCGCGCGGGATTTTTGCGACCTGCTTCGTGCACGTGCCGGCCATGGCCAACGAGTCGGTACTGCGTGACTTGTACCGACGCCGCTACGCGGACGAGCGCTTCGTGCGCCTGCCGCGCGAGCGCCTGCCCGAGGTCGTGGCCGTGAGCGGCTCACCCTATGCCGAGGTGGGGATTTCACTGGGAGCGCCGCAGGAGGGGCAGCGCGTGCTCACCGTTTTCTCGGCGCTCGACAACTTGATCAAGGGCGGCGCCGGCCAGGCCATTCAAAACCTGAACCTGATGCTCGGGGTGGACGAGGCGACGACGCTCGACGAGCTGGGCCCGTACCCGTGAGCCTTACTCGCCGAGCGCCAGCGCCTTGCCGTCGTTCGGCAAGACCAGCTCGCGCGTGGTGAGCGCCGTCTCGCGGCCCGGCGGGGCGAGCGCGTCGATGCGCGCATGCAGCGGCCGAGTCGGACTCAGCTCGCCTGGCGCCGTGATGCTCAGGCGTGCCAGCAACTTGGCGGCTGGCTCGCGAGAGCTGCTGCGGAACAAGTAGAGCCCCAGCGAGGGCGCCGCCAGATCGGGCTCGCGCAGGGTCTTGTCGGTCGCGTTGCCGAGCCGCACCTTGAGCTCCGGAGCACCGGCCTCGGCTTGCACCAGCAAGATGCTGCTGGTTTCGGCCTGCGAGAGCTCGCTGGCCAGGCGCCGCAGCAGCGCGGCCTCTTCGGCGGAGGGGCGCCGCGCAGCGTTTGCAAGCGCCGCTTCGGCAAGCACGCGCCCCAGTTGGCGTCCGAGCTCAGCCAGCTCGCCGTTGCCGCCGCGCCCGCCAGTCCGCGCCACCCGGGTGAGCAGGCGCTCCGCAATGTCGAGGCGCCCGGCGCCAGCGTGGGCCAGGGCCGAGCGCAGCGTCGCGCGCGCATCGTCAGGAACCAGCTCTTCGAGAGTGGCGTAAGCCTCGCTGGCGTCGTCGTACCAGCCCTCGGCGCGCAAGCGATCACCGAGCAACCCGCGCACCCACGGATCCTTCGGGGCGCGCTCGCAGAGCTCGCCGAAGGTGCGGTGCGCTTCGAGATCGGCGCCCACCCGATGCAACGCGGAGGCGGCATCGGCCAAGAGCGGAGCATCGGCGAAAGCGTCCGAGCGCAGCTGGCGCGCAAGCTCCGTGACCTCGGCGGGGCGATTCAAGGCTTCGAGCAAGGCCAGCTGGCGACGGCGCAAGCGTGAGTCGTGCGGCGCCAGCTCCAAGAAGCGGCGCAGCACGCTCAGGCGTTCGGCGTCGTTCGCGGCTGCCTTGTACTTTTCTTCGAACAAGGATCCTGGGTAAATTTCGCTGCCGATCAGCGCGCGGCGCACCTGGGAGAGCTCTTCGGGGCTCTGCACGCGGCGTACGGCTTCTCGCCGCAATAGCGACGCGGCGTCGGCCTCGCCGAGCAGCGCTAGCCGGGACGCCAGGTCGACGCGCGCCACGCCGTCCTGCAAATAGCCGAGAATCAGCTCGAGCAGGGCGCGTCGATCGGTCCAGGTCGGCAGCTCGCATTGGCGCTTGGCCTGCACGTAGACGGCCGAGGCCTCGCCTTGCGAAAGCCGCGTCCACCACGCCCCCCGCCGTAGCGGCATCGGCAGTCGCGACAAATCCGAGCAACGCCGGGCACCGAGCGACGGTGGCGCGGGCGGCAGCTGCACGAGCCGTTCGACCTTCACGCGGCCGGTGGCGCCGCTCGGGAAGCGTAGACCTTCGATCACCAGCTTGACGCAGCGGCTGAGCGCCTCATCGCTCGACGCCGCCGAGGCGCCTTTGACGACCACGTCGTGTGGCAGACCATCGCCGTCGATCGAAAAGGCGATGTCGAGCGCGCCGCTCAGCTCCGGCCGCAGCGCCGCGCGAGAGTCACGACAGGCGCGCACGGCTGGTGCGGCCTCGTCGAGGACGCGCCCGGCGGCTTGCTCGATGGCCTCGGCCAGCGACCCTGCGCGCGCGCTTTGGTCGTCGAAAGCCGCCAAGGTGCCGCTCAGGTCGACGGCCGTGGCCAGCACGGGGCCGACCAGGCTCTGGCCGTCGGACGACAGATCGAGGACGCGCGTCTCGAAGGCGCGCGCGAGGTACTCGCCTGAGCCGCCCACGCGCAGCGCCGTCCAGGGCGTGACCAGGCCGGCCTTGAGGGCCACGTCGGTGGCGGCTTCGCGTCCGCGACCCGACAGCACGATATCTTCGACGCGCTCGGACGCCCAACGTCGCCGCACGTCTTCCGGATCTTCGGCGCGCAGCACATCTACGGGGCGCCGCTCTTCGTGGCTGCCTCGAGCATCACGGTAGCGAATCGTCACCTGTTTGGGCGCGTCACCACGCATTCGCCCGACGCTGGTGAGCGTCTCGCCCGCGGGGATGGCGCGCGGCGCACGCGGATAGACCTGATCTACCTCGGGCCCCAGATCGACTTCGACCGAGGCCAGGGCAGGGCGGAGCGCGTCCGACATCAGCTCGACGGCGACGCGGCCGGCATCCTGGCTGTCGGCGATCTCGAGCAGGGGCCCGGAGCCGCGCGTGAGCGCTGACAACGTGCGCCGGTTGGCGAGCGGCCCGACCGCGATGGCACCCAGGCGCGGTGCCCCCGCTTCGCGACGCGCGAGGCGCGCCGCGATCGCTTGCGGATTGGAGTCGCCGAGCGTGGCCCAGCCGTCGCCCACGTAAACGACCATGCCGGCGGGCGCATCGACCGGGAGCAGATCCGCCGCGGCTTCCAAGGCGCGGCCTAGATCCGTGGCGCCGCCCGGTGAGAGGCGACCGAGCGCGCTCGAAATGGCCTGGCGCCGTGTGGCGTCGACGGCGCCGAGCGACTCGGGGCCGACCGGACGTACGCTCTGATCGGAAGCCACGACGACCACGCGATCGCGGCCACCCAGCGCCGACAGCAAAGCCTCCACGAGCGAGCGTTCGGCATCGAGTAGCGCCGGCTCGATGCTGCCCGACGTGTCGACCACGATCGCGAGCGTGACGCCGTCCGCGGTGGCGGCCGGCGGGAGCTCGGCGCGCAGCACCACGGCGGAACCGGCGCTCGGATCCTCGGCGCTAGCTGGGGCGACGTACAGTCGCGCACGGCCGGTGGGGCGACGCATTTCGACGTCGACGACCAGATCGGCGGCCGGGCGGAAGTCGGAGCGGTGAAGACTGACGACGCCGCCATCGCTCGTAGCGCCGTAGCCAGCTGCCACGGCGGTGGGCGCGGACGGGCTGGCGTCGACGCGAGCGCGAAAATCGCCGATGAGCGGCGCTTCGCCGTCGCCCACGAGCGGATAGCGGTACTGCACGAGCTGCGTCTCTCCCTGTTGTCGCGGCGACAGCCATTCGACGTAGCTGACCTCGACCTTCAGCTCTTCGCCCGAGGCAATGGCTGGCAGCGCGGCGCGCAGCCAGCCGTCGCCAGCCCATTCCAGCACGCCACCTTCGGAGGAGAGCTCCTCGCGCTTGCGCGAAGCCAGCGCGATTTGCGCCGTTTGCCGCGAACCCCCGCGCTCGACCGCGAACCCCGAAACCAACGCGCCCGGCGGCAGCGCGATGCGAAAGTCACCGTTCACGTTGCTGCTGCCGGCGTTGAAAAACACTGTTTCGCAGGTCGTGTGGGCCACCTCACGATCGATGCGCGCGCTGACGCTGTGCGAACGGATCGTAAGCGGTGAGCCGGCGCCACCCGCGGCGTCGGTGCTGCCCCACAGCTCTCCAAGCGAGCGGCGTGGTGCACCGCGAGCGGCCCAGGGTTGAGCGAGGCCGTGCGTCCAGTCGTCGTAGGCGCGCTCGGGCGCGACCTTCAGGGCCCCGCCCGTGAGGCGCGCGGTTTCGCCGGCATTGACGCGCGCTTCCTTCCCGTCGGGGCCGCGCACCGTGAGCTCGCTGTCGGCAGAGAACGCGCTGACGCGCTCGCCGCGCAGCTCCAACCCGACGCTGCCGCCGCTGGGCAACACCGACAGTCCGCCGAGCTCGAGCACTGGGTGAGAACCGGCCGGGCTCGACAAGTACAGCCGGCCCTGTTCCAGGTTCAGGCCCTTGGCCGTGAGCACCAGCCGCGTCTCGCGATCGAGCACCGCGGCGCTGCCGTCGTCCAGACGCAGGCGAGCGCGCCCGTCGGCGTCGGTGCTCACGCGCTCGCCGAGCGCGACGCGCCGCAGCCAGCGCACGCTATCAGCACCGACGTTCACGCCGGCGTGCACTGGCTTGAGGTCGGCCAGCGTCGCGCTGACCTGGCTCTGCGCGTGGTGGGCGCTGCGCCCCAGCCCAATCAGGGCTCCGGCGAGCGCGAAGAGCAGAGCCACGATTGGCAAGGGTCCGGCATTTGCGAGCCAGCGCTCGAAGCGCCGCTCAGCCACCGTGCACCTCCTTGCCGGCGAGCGCGAAGCGCTGCGTCGGCGGCCCCCCGCGCTGGAACGTGATCTGCCGTCGCACGATCTTTTCGGCCTTGCCCAGCTCGTCGAACACCACCGTGAGCTCCGCGCTCGCGCCCAGGCGAGCCGCGTGCGCCACGTCGGCTGGCTCCAGCCGCACCTCGACGAAGCTGTCCGCTCGCTCCGGTACCAGCGCCTGCGAGATGCCGAGCGTGACGTCGCCGTCCGGCGCCGGCATCGGCGTGCCGAGCGCGTTGGTCCAAAGGCTGGGGTGCAGCTCCGGGTGCGACCACACCAGGCTCACGCGAATGCTCGCGGGCTTATCGGGGTCGAGCCGCGAACCAGCGAGCAGCCGCTCCGCCCGCGCCGAGAGCTTTTCGAGCTCCTCGGCTTGCTTGGCTTGTGCGGCGGCCAGGCGCGCCCAGGCCAGGTGCGTCGCCGCCAGCGCGCGCGCCGTGACAGCGGGGCCGGAGCTGCCGTCGGGCGCGCCGCTAGCGCCGCCCTTTTCGGCCCATTTCAGGGCTTCTTCGAGCAGGCCCTGGCCTTCGGCAGCGGCGGCGCGGAGCAGCAGCACCTTGGCATCGTCGGGCGTGAGGCGCGCGAGCGTTTCGTACTGGCGCGCGGCCTCGGCAAAAAAGCGATGAGCGAGCAGCAAGTCGCCGAGCCGGCGTCGGGCAACCGGATCTTCCGGAGCAAACTCGACGATTTCGCCGAACGCGCGACGGCCTTCAGCGACGAGCTCGGCCTTGTCGCCGGCGGCGCTCGCGCGGTCGGCCAGGCGTAGGTACAGCTCGCCCACGGCGGTGCGCACCGCGGCGTCGGCGTCGGGGCGCTCGCGCAGCTGGCGCGCGTAATCGCGTGCGGCGCCGTCGTCGGGCGCGTCCTCGTAGGCGTCCAGCAGAGCCAGCGCGAGCGCCAAATCGTCGGGAAATTGCGCAGCGAGCTCGTGTAGCTTCTTGCTGCGCTCAGCGGCCTCGGGCGTGCTGTCGATGAGCTTGGCGAGCAATCCGGGGTCGACCGTTTCGAGACCGAGCGCACGATGCAGCTCGCGCATGTCTTCGGGCGTACGAATGCGCGCCAAGATGCCGCGGTAGAGCACGTCGGCGGCGCCCAGGTCCCGCGCCATCGTGTGGTACAGCGAGACTTTGCCGCTCACGCCGGGCATCGCATCGAGCATCAACGTGAGCAGCTGCGCGCGCTCGCGGTAGGTCGGCGCCTCGCAGGCGGCCAGAGCGCCGCGGTACACGGCGGCCACGGCCTCGGGACTGCCAGCGACCTTGCTCAACCGCTCGCGCCAGAGCCCGGCACGCTCCGCGAGCGGAGCGGAAGCGGCAGCACTACAACCGAGCTTTTTGCGCGGCAAATTGCCGATGAAAAGGTTGATATTCACGTTGAGGTCGTTGGCGCGCGCGGGGGACACCGCGCCGGGCTCGAACGTCATCGGATAAACAACGGTGACGATGCCGCTTTCGGGCTGCGGGAAGGTCAGCCCATAGAAGCTGGCGAGGACGCAGCTCACGACCGTGCTGTCGGATAGCTGCGAACCGGCGTTGGCCACGTTGGAGACCGCACCATCGCGGCCGATCACGAAGCGCGCGCTGATCTTGCCCTGCAGGTTCGGATCGTTGCGGAGCCCGTTCTCGTAACAAAGGCGGAAACGTCCAAAATTCTGCCGCACGATGCGCTGCACGACCTCGGGCGGGAGTTGGCCGGCGACGGTCGTTTGCCCCATACGCACTTGGGGGGCGCTCGTCGCGTGCGAGCCGCCCAAGCGGCCATGTCCAGCGCCGAAGCCCTGGCTACCGATCGCGCCGAGGCCAATGCCATCGCCGCGCCCACCGCCTCCTGAGCCGGTGCCGGTCAATCCGAGGCCGTCATTGAACGCCAGCCCTGCCTCGTCGCTCCTCTCGAGCTCCGTCTTCTTGGCTGCCTTGGAATCCTCCGTCGGCTTGTCTTCGCCGGTCGTTGCTGGTGGCGCCGGCTCTGCGGGGGCGGCGGAAGCCGCTACGGCGGCCGTTGGAGCTGGGGAGGGTGCGGCAGCGGCCGGAGGCGGAGCATCGTTTGACTTGCCGCCGAGCACGCCGATCATGCCGAACTCCTGCGCATCCTTCAGCGCCATCTGTCGCGCGACGGGCGCGGCGAGCACGGCACCCGCCGCACCCGGCCCCGCCGAAGGCGAGCCCATGCTGCCTTCTTCGCCTTTTGCCCGCGTGCCGGTTCCGCCTTCTTTGTTGTCAGCCACAGCCGCCGATAAGGCTTCGACCTTGGCCTCGGCCCGCTCAGCCTCTTCTTTGCGCGCAAAGAAGCCGCCCCGATCGTGGCTGTCGTCGCGCTTGGCCAACGACCCCACTGCCTCGCGCTTTTCCTGCTCGCTGCGGGCCTGAAGCTCCTCGCGCTCATCGGAGCTCATCTCGTTCTTGGTCGGCACGTAGAACGACGTGACCGGCGTGATGATGCCGTTCTTCATGCCCAAATCGACCAGTGACGCGCGGCCTTCGCCGTCTTCCAGCATTTGCGCCAGGCGAGCCTCCGCCCAGCGACGCCCGAGATCACCCCGGTCATCGATGCGCTCGAGCTTGAGCGCCGTTTCACGCTGGCCGGCGGGTCCCGTCGTCTTCAGCCGCTCAGGCTCTTTGCTCGAAGCCAGGCGTCCGACCAGCCACAGCGTTTCGCCGGAAACCAGCGCGCTGGCCTGGCGCGGAAATAGCCGCTCCACGCTCGGCCCCAGATCGACCTTGGTCCCGAGCCAAACCGGGCGCTCCGTTTCCTCGAGTACGCGCAGCGCAGCGCGAGCGGCCTGGTAGCCGTCGCCAATCCGCTCGGCAAAGGCGCCTTGTGCCAGCCCCGACAGCAGATCGAGCCGCGCATCGTCGCCCACACCGAGCCCGAAGATCCGCACCGGCGCCGGCAGCTTCGCCAGCCGTTCGCGCAACGCCGCGAGCGACAGCTCGCCGACCGTGGGCGCCGCATCGCCGATATACACGAGCGCCGCGCGGCGCTTCGGATCCAGCAAGCGCGAAGCCTCACTCAACATCGCGCCCAGGTCGGTGGCTCCGCCCCGTGCGACGCTCGATAGCGCTTGCTCCACCTGGCCACGCGCCCCAGCGTCGAGCTTGGCCAGCGTGCTCAGGTCCGGCACGACGGGCCGCAGGCCGTCGTCGCCCGCGAGCACCAGCGCGCGATCCTCCTCGCCGAGATGCGAGAGCAGCGCGGTGGTGGCGGCGCGGGCGATCGACAAGGTGGCTGGTTCCGTCGCGGCCGAGGCGTCGATCACCACGACCAGATCCAGCCCACCAGCGGGCAGCTTGACCTCCTGAGGACGCACCGGAATCAGCACATAATCGGCCTCGCCTTGGGCTTTTTGCGCGGCGGCGCTGCGTGCTTCGGGCGGGAGCGCCGCGAGGTCGACGCTGTGCGCGGCCCGGTAGGCGCGCTGCTCTTGCACGCCTTCGTCGAAAAGCTCCAACGCCAAATCGGCGCGTGGCACGAAATCATGCGCTTGCACCACCAGCGTGTCGCCGCTACGGACGCCGGCCATGCCTACGCGCACGTCACGCGCACCAGCGCGTGACAGGTCGAACGACACCTTCAGCTCCTCCACGTGGGGCAGGCTGTCTTCGGAGCCGTCGGCGGCCATCGGGTAGGTGTAGAGGCGACGGCGGCCTTGCTCACCCGTGCGGTCCAGCCACTCTGCGTAGCGCACGATCACCCGCCGGGTCTCACCGGGCCCGATCGGATACAGGCGGGCGCGGTAGGCACCCGGCGCATCCCACTCGAGCAGCGCCGGATCTTCAGTGCTGCCTTGGTAGACATTCGCCTGATACTGCGCGGCGGCGGCAGCCTTTTCTTTGACGCGGCCCCAGACGGGCACGCCGTCGCGATCCACGCCAAAACGCTGCAAAATGGCGCGCTCGGGCGTGCGAAAGCCGTAGATGCCTTCGACCGTTTCGGAGCTCGGATTGAAGAACGACTGATCCACCTCGGTGAGCGCGAAGTCCCCTTCGATGGAGACGCGCACATCCATGCGCTGAATCGAAAGCGGAAATCGCGGTGCTCCTTGATTGCCGGGGCTGCGCGCGCCGACAGTGCCAACGCCGTACGGTGCTGGTGCGGCCGCGCGATCGGTGGTGGCGAGCCCGCCCGTCCAATCTTCCCAGCCCAACACCGCAGCGACGTGGGCTGCGCCGCCGCGCTCCAGCGTGAGCTCTTCGCCGGCACGCGCGCGGCCCTTTTCTGCTCGCACTTCGCCGCTGAGCACGTACGCCTTCGTGGCGCCATCGGTCGGCACGGTCAGGCTGGCGCGCACGGCGGAGAGCGCGAGCTTGCCGCTCGGAGTGGTCAGCTCGCTGCTCGAGTCGGGCGGCGTGTCCACGAACACTCGACCCTCGTCGACGCTCAGCGAGCGGGCGCGCAGCGTGAGCAGCGCCGGACCACGCACCAAGAACGTTGCGCCGCCATCGCGGCGCAACCACGCCAGGCCGCCGGCCTGTATCCGCACTTTCGTCCCGTCGGCCAGTCTTTCGCGAGGGTAGGTGCTGCGCTCACCTTCACCCGGAGGGGTGACCAATACGGGATTTTTGACTGCCCGGAGCTCGGCCCAGGTCAAAAAGCGTGGCTCCAGCCGCTCGTCTGCCTTTCTGCAGCCGACGGCTGCCAAGCAGAGAAGCGCGAGGCCGAGGCTCGCCATTAACACCAGAAAACGTGACCTTTGGCCCACCAGTCCCGCGGCTTGAGTCATGTTCGACCTTGGACGCTCGAGAACGTTGGAAGTTTCCGTCAGCGCCTCCCGCAGACGCCAAACCCCCAGCGAAGTCTTCCGAGCCGCAGACGTCAATGCCCGCAACGGAAACGGCGCGGGCGGTCACCCAAATGCCAGTGGCGGCGCGAAGACGCTCGCACTTCTTACGCAGCGTTTGCCTACATCAGCCACCCAGAATCTCGAAAGTGCGCGCCTTGACAGCGCTCAACCTGTTGTTCAGAACGGTAGATCCATGAAATCGGTGTTGGGGCTTATCGGTCTTACGCTTCTCTCGGTTGGCTGCAGCAGTAACGGCAACGCGCTCTTCGACGACACCGGCGGGCGCGGAGGAACCAGCGTCAGCGGTTCAGGCAGCGGGGGCGGCAGCAGCGGCGGGACGTCGAGCGCCGGCAGCAGCAGCGGCGGCACCGACAATCCGGGCGGTGGCAGTAGCAGCGGCGGCAACGCTGGTACCGGTAACGGTGGTACCGGCAACACGGGCGGAACCGATGCCACGAGCGGCGGCAATGGTGACGGCGGCGAGGGCACGGGTCCGACCGGACCTGAAGTGATCTACGTCTCCATCGCCGGTACCGATGCTGCAGACTGCGGGCTCACTCCGCAGACCGCTTGCAAGAGCGTGACGCAAGGTGTGTCGCGCGCCGTAGCCGCGAACCGCGCGACCGTTTACGTGCAAGCCGGCAAGTACGACGGCTTGGTGGTGCTCAAGGCGGGCGTCTCCGTCGTCGGTGGCTTCGACACCGATTGGCAGCCGGGTGCCCGTACGGACAACGCCCACCGGGTCGTGCTGCAAGGCGCGCTCGACGAGCAAACCAAGGAGTACGTCACGGTTTGGGCGCATGATCTGGCCAGCGCAGCCGCGCTCGAGAACCTGGTCATCGCCGGTGCCGACGCGCAGGGCCAGCAAGATGGCTCCGCCAATGGCCGTTCGAGCTACGGCGTGCACGCCGTTTCGGCCAAGCTCAAGCTGAAAGACGTCGATATTCTCGCCGGCAAAGGGGCGAACGGCGCCGACGGCAGCGCGGGCCAAGACGCCGAGAGCACGGCCGCCAACGACGCGATGAACGGCAAGGTCGGCGCGGCCGGCGCCAACACCTCGCAGATCGTTTGCAGCGTCGAGCCTACGCAAAACCCCGCTGGCGAGCCGGGTACCAACACGTGCGCCTCCAGCCCATCGAACGTCGACATGACAGGCGGCAAGGGCGGCCTCGGTGGTGCGCCGGACACCAAGTGCGGACCAGGCGCCAACTACACCGCCCAATCCGGGCAAGACGGCAGCAACGCCGCCACCACGAGCGCTACCGCCGGCGTGGGCGGTCCCGGCGGCAGCGGTGGCGACTCGTGCAACGAGTCGGGCCCAGGCAAACCCGGCGTCGTGGCGAATGGCGCGGCTGGCACCAAAGCCGCGAGCGGCGGAAAGGTCACGGCGGGTTTTTGGTACGCCTTGCCCGGCGGTAGCGGCGGCACCGGCCAGAACGGTGGCGGCGGTGGTGGCGGCGGCGGCGGTGGCGGCTGCGACTACCAGGGCGTGTTCGCGGACGCGCGCGGCGGTCAGGGTGGTGGGGGCGGAGCCGGTGGTTGCGCGGCGCGCGCGGGCGGCGGCGGTGGTGGCGGCGGTGGCGGGAGCTTTGGCATCTTCGCCGTCGGCTCCACGATCGAGGCGAACGGCGTCTCTGTCACGCGCGGCGCGGCCGGCATCGGTGGCAAAGGCGGCGTCGGTGGCCAGGGCCAATCGGGCGGCATCGGGCAAGCCGGCGGCGCGCACCCGCAATCGACGACACCCGGCATGGGCGGCAAAGGCGGCCATGGCGGGCACGCCGGTGGCGGCGCCGGCGGCAACGGCGGCGATGCTTACGGCGTCGTGCTGAGCAGCGGCAGCTCGCTCACCGGCACCGTCGCGGCCACCGGCGGCTCTGCCGGTAAGGGTGGCGCCGGTGGCGACTCGGCACCGAACGCGCCGGATCAAGACGGCAACGACGGTCAGCCCGGCAACGACGGCACGTTGGGCGACAGCGTGGAGCTCTGAGCCTAACGCAGCGGCAATTCGCTCAGCTCGCTGGCGATCGCGCGCAGCTCGGCTTCGCGCGCGTGACCCGTGCGCCACACCAGGCGAAACCAGTCGCTCGGCAGCTTGGTATTGCTCATCAAGCGCGCCAGGCGCCGGCTCGCCAAATCTTGGCGCACGAAATACAGCGGAAGCACGGCGATGCCCGCGCCTGCTAGCACGCGCGCTCGCACCGCAGCGATCGCGCCCAGGTGCTGGACCGCGCGAAACTGCCAGACCTCGCGCGCCGAGCGCGCGTCCAAAAAATAGCGGAAGAGCGGCAAGTCTTCGTGCACGTCCAGGAGCTGGTGCTGGCGTGCGTCGTCCGGTGTTGCGAACGGCTTTCGCCGGATCAAGCCCGCGGCCGCCACGACCACGTATTCTTCTTCGTGCAGCCGCGCGAAGCTCAGGCCGGGGTGCGTCAAGCGCGCGCTCGTGATCATGCACGACAGCTCGCCGTGCAGCACCCGCGGTAAGAGGTCGGGTGTATCGCCGAAGTAGAGGTGTAGCCGCCGCTCGGGGTGCTTCTTTTCGAGGCGGCTCAAGGCTGGCACGACCCAGCTGAGGCCGAGCTCGAAGCGCGTACCCAACAAGAGCTCGTACGGTGCGCTCTCGTTGCTGGCCACAATCGAGCGGCAACGCTCGGCTTCTTCGAGGCAACGACGGGCTTGCGGCACGAGACGTTCACCGGCGCGGGTGAGGGTGACCTTGCGTGTCGTGCGCTCGAAGAGCGGCGCGCCCAGCTCGTCTTCGAGCCGGCGAATGCGGTCACCGAACGCGGCCGGCGAAAGCGCGCAAGCCTTGGCCGCGACCCGAAACGACAGGTGCTGCGCAGCTTGAGCGAAGCAACGCAGTGATTCGAGGTCGAGCGGCAAGGCTACTCGCTGAGCTGGATCGGCAGCCACAGCGCGCGCATCTGCGTCGACGTGCCGCGCCGCGTGTAGCCGGCCAGACCGTAGAACAGGTTCCACCAGTGGCCGTTGGGCGTCTCGCCGTAGGAGAAAGCGGGGAAGACGTGGATCTCCCATTCGCTGCCCGTGCTCTTGGTTTCCTCGTGGTAGTAAACGTTACCCACGAGCTGCGACACGCTCTTACGATCGGCAAAGCGCCAGTAGATGGGGAACGCCACGGTCGTGCGGGAGCCCGGATCGGCAAAATCCCAGAAGAACGGCGCGATGACCGTGTGCGTGCTCTGACCCTCACGCCCCACGTAGAAAAGCGGGTGCAAGTTGGTGGACCAGCCACGCAGGTCCGTCTGATGGTTGAAGAGCGGCGTGATCCACGTGCTCTTGCTGATGCCGAAACGCTCGAACTTGGCGTAGAGCGGGAAGAACGCCCAGCTCGACTCGCGCGGGCTCGTGCGCTTGTAGAAGAACGGGAACAAGAGCTTTTGATCTAGGCCGATATCCGGATCGCGATACGCCCAGAACAAGGGCGTGATCATGTCGAGCTCGGTGCGGCCGCGGTAACGCGCGTAGCCCCAGGTGGCGAACGTCGACTCGTTGTTTTCGCCGTTGGCGGCCAAAAACAGCGGGTTAACGAGCAGCCACTCGTTCTTCTTGTAACCGTAGTGAAAGAACGGAAACACCGTCGTGTGCCGCTCGTTCTTGCCCCACAAGCTGTAATAAAGCGGCAAGAGGTGGAAGATCTCGCGCTCTTGCGTGTGCTCTCGGTAGTAAGGACCCCACACGTTGAGCCACGACAAGTCGCGGTCGTTGTACTTGTAGTAGTGGAGCAGGGGCGGGATGACTTCGTACTTGCGATCGGCGTTTTGGCCGAAAAAGTACAGGGGCGCCACGCCCAGGTCGATGTCCTCGGAGGTGCGCGCGTCGCAGCTGGACGAGCCCTTCCACGAACAGAACATCGGCCCGACCAGGTTCAGGCCGCTGCGCCCGTCGGTGTTCATGTACGTGAGCAGCGGCGGAATGATGGTGTAGCCGCCGTCGCCGTGCTTGCCGGTGAAGTAGAGCGGCGCGAGCCAGTTGTCGTGGCCCTCTGCGGTGACGCGATTGACGAGCGGCCCCACGATGGTGGTGCGGCTCTTGTGCTGCAGGTCGTTCAGGTTCCAAACGAACGGAAAGAGCACGTCGTCCGAGCGCTCGGCGCTGCGGCGGTTGTAGTAGAGGCCGCCAAAAAGTGACGCCCGGTCGAGCTTCAGCTTGTTGGTGCGCGAGGGCTGCGTGCGCTCGGCCCAGATCGGAAACGCCAGCTTGAAGCCGTACTCGCCGCTCTTTTCGGAGTAATAGGGGCCGTAGAACTTGCGGTCGAAGCGCGGATTTTGGCCCTGCTCTTCGAGGTCCGGGCTCAGGTCGCTGCCGATGCGCTGGTAGGCGCTCTTCTTGATGGCCAGCGGATCTTCGGGCAGCGACGGCTCGTTGCCCGGCGCGTTGACCGAGTCGTCGGCGCCGGAAGCAGCGTGCGTCTCGGGCGTGCCGGGCGGAAGCTTGGGCGCCGCTTTCTTACCACCGCCGGGCGAGCCGCCCATGCCGGGAGAGGGACCGAACCCCGGCGAAAGCCCGGGACCATACGGATCCTGCGCCCAGGCGCTCGTGCTCATCGACAGGGCAGCGCACAGCGCGCCGCCGCACACCAGACCGGGCAAAAGCTTCAACGCGCGGCCTCGCTCACTTTCGGGGCGCTCGCCAGGATGCCCTTCACGACTGAGACCACGTCGGCACGGTTGCACAGCTCTTGCGTGTGCGACGGCAGGTCCTTCACCTGCACCTGCTGGCTTTGCACCTCGGAGTCACCGAGCACGAGGCAAACGCGCGCGCCCAGCGAATCTGCCCGGCGCAGCATGCTCTTCATCGAGCCACCGCGACCGTCGAGATCCGTGCCGATGCCGGCCTGGCGCAGCTCGCGCGCGAGCTTCAAACCTTCGTGCAAGCCGCTGTCGCCCAGCGGCGCGATAAAACAGCGCGCGGCCTTCTCGGGCGCCGGCAAGGGAGAGGCGAGCAGCAGACGTTCGAGGCCGATGGCAAAGCCGATCGCCGGCAGCTTGGGACCGCCGAGCTCGTGCACCATGCCGTCGTAACGACCTCCACCCAGAATCGTGTTTTGAGCGCCCAGCTCACCCTGGTTGCTGACCAGCTCGAACAGCGTGCGCGTGTAGTAGTCCAGACCGCGCACCAGCTCGGGTGAAATGACGTACTTGGTGCCGAGCGCATCGAGCGCCGCCAAGAAGCCTTGCCAGTGCTGTTTGTCGTCGGGCTCCAGGCAATCCAAGATCGAAGGGGCGTCTTTTACCGCCTCGCGATCACGCGGATCTTTCGAGTCCAAAATGCGCAGTGGGTTATCGAGCAGGCGCTTCTGCGCGTGCTCGCTCAGCTGATCTTTGCGAGGCGTGAGGTGCGCCAGCAGCGCGTCGCGGTACTTTTGGCGCGTGCCGGGACCGCCGATGGAGTTGACCCGCACCTCGACGTCGGTGATCCCCAGCTCGGCGAGCAAGCCGACCAGCATGTCGATGATCTCGGCGTCGACGACCGGACCCGCGTCGCCATAAACCTCACAACCAGCCTGGTGAAACTGCCGCTGCCGCCCGCGTTGCGGCCGCTCTGCCCGAAACATCGGCCCGATGTAGTACCAGCGCGAGACCGGCTCCTTCGCGTGCACCGAGCCGTTGAGGAAGGCGCGCGCCACGCCGGGCGTTCCCTCCGGACGCAGCGTGAACGACTCCGTCTCGCGCTGGAGCGAGAACATTTGCTTTTCGACGATCTCGCTCGTTTCGCCGGTCGAGCGAACGAACAGCTCCGTGTGCTCGAGCACCGGCGTGCGCACTTCGGAAAAGCCATGCAGCTCCACCGCGCGACGGAAGGCAGACTCGACCAGCGCGAAGCGCCGAGCTTCGTCGGGGAGGATGTCGTACATCCCCTTGATGGCGCGAAATTCCATGACTTTTCGGAGAGGAGGCAGGGCCCGTCGCGGCGAGGTCACCGAAACGGCCCCGGGCTTATGCTCGGGCGCAGCGATTGGGTCAAGCTCGGCGCCAAAGGTGCTAAAGGCGAGGCCGTGCGCGCGGCCGCAATCGACCTAGGTGCCGTCCGAGTCGGCCTGGCGGTCGTCGACGATCTCGGCCTGCTGGCCCATCCGCGGCCGTTCTTGAACGGCAAAGACCAGGCTGCCCTGATGCAAAAGCTCAAGGACCTGCAACAGGCGGAGCAGATCGAGGTCTTCGTGCTGGGGCTGCCGCGCGAGCTCAACGGCCGCGAAGGCCCCGCAGCCCGGCGCGCCCGAGCCTTCGCCGCGCGGCTCGAGCGAGCGACACCCGCCAAGGTGGAGCTGTACGACGAGTGGCTCTCCACGCGCGAGGCGGCCGGGCGCTTGCGTGCGCAGGGCCTCAACGCCAAGGAGCAGCGCAGCCGCATCGACAGCGCGGCCGCCGCCATCTTGCTGCAAAGCTGGCTCGAACGAGAGGCTGGTGCCGGGCGGGGGCCGCGTGGCGAACCGTAGGCGCGCTTCGCGAAAACCCACCGCCCCGAAGGCCCCGACGGCGCCCCGGCCCAGCGTCAAAGCGACGCAGGGCCGGATGCGCGTCGCAGCGCTCGGGCTGGGATTGGTGAGCGCGCTGGTTGCGCTGGCTCTCACCCTGTTCGCGTGGAGCTTTTTTCACGGACCCGGGACGGGGCAAGTGCAACATTTCGAAGTGTTGCCGGAGGAGAGCACCGGCTCACTCGTCGGGCGGCTTGCGCAAGCAGGGCTCACGTCCAGCCCGCGCTGGCTCGGCGCGTACCTGCGGGTGCTCAATCCGTCGTTCACGGCCGCGCCCGGCCGCCATGTCGTGCGCGACGATCTTTCGGCGCGCGAGCTCGTGCGGCGGCTTGCGCGCGCGCCGGGTCGCGGCACCGCGCACGTGATCGTGCCCGAAGGCTTCAACCACGTACAGCTGGCCGAGCGGCTCCAGCTGCTCGGCGTCTGCGACGCCGAAGATTTTCGGCGCGCCGTGCTCGACGCCAAGCACGCGCGCGAGCTCGGCATCCCCGCCGATAGCGCCGAAGGTTACTTGTGGCCCGCCACCTACGAGCTGCTGGCCGACAGCAATCCAAGCGCCGTGGTGAGCGTGCTCGTGACAGAAGCGCAAAAGCGACTGCAGCAACTGAGGACCGAGCTCAGCGCGCAATTTCTGGCCGTCCAAAACCAATACGGGCTCAGCCCGCACGAAGTCGTGGTGCTCGCTTCCGTGCTCGAGAAGGAGGCCGCCAAGGCAGACGAAAAGCCGCTCATCGCGAGCGTCTTCTTGAATCGCCTACTCGACCCGACCTTTCGCCCGCTGCGCATGCTGCAGTCCGACCCCACCGCGATCTACGGCTGCCTGGTGCAAGAGCCCATGCCCGCAGGCTGCAGCGTAGGGCGTCCCACGCCTGCCATGCTCAGAGACGCCACGAACCTCTACAACACGTACCGGCACCCCGGCTTGCCCCCGGGTCCGATCTCGAGCCCGGGCGAGGGCGCCCTACGTGCCGTCTTGAGCCCCGCCAAGACCGACTATCTCTACTTCGTCGCCCAGGGCGGGGGACGCCACCGTTTCAGCCGCACCTTCTCCGAGCACCGCGGTGCCATCGAGCAGTCGCCTTGAGGCTTCCCGCCGGGCGGCGGCAGCGGTAAGGCTCGAGGCGTGACGCTTCCCGTCATCCTGGTCCCGCATCCCCACGTGCGCGTCGACAAGAACGTCTTGGGCGGCAGCCCTTACGTGGCTGGGTCACGGGTGCCCGTGCGGCGTTTGTGGGCCTTCTACCGCAACGGCACCAGCATCGACCGCATCCTCAAGCGCTACCCCCAGCTCGGTCCCGCCAAGGTTTTCGATGCGTTGGCCTTCGCGCTGGATAACCAAGAGGTGGTCGATGCGGACCTGGCGCGCGAGGAGTCACTGCTTGCGGCCAAGCCTTCGCGCCGCCCCGAATCCGCGCAGATAGAGTTGCCGTTTGCGGCTCCAGGGCCGGTAAGCCCACCGCCTGCGCGCCGCCGCTGACCCACCGCCCGGTTGGGCCCTCAGCTTGACAAGCCGGCAAGGTAGGTCACTGTAGGGCGCGGTCGGTTCGGATACTCCGGATGCGGCCGCCCAAGTGTGCCCAACTTTGAGGGATTTGCAGAGCGAATCCAGTTGGAGTACAAGTGGTTTTGCCACGCCACGTTACTCGAGACGATTCGCCGCTCTCTCGTTCTGTTCGGGACCGCGTCAACTAGTCAAAGAAGACCACGGTGTGGAATGCGATGAGATTCTTTCATCGCGACCTCGCTTCCGATCCCGAAGGCTCATTGGATGGCAGGCACGATCCGCGACTAGCGGAAGTTACGAGAGCCTCACACGAACGAGAAAAAGCAAATGGGCAATCGCCTCTACGTCGGCAATCTCTCCTTTCACACCACCACGGACGTTCTGCGTCAGGCCTTCTCCGGCTCTGGCGAAGTGACGGACGCCCACGTCGTCACCGATCGCGAGACCGGTCGCTCGCGTGGTTTCGGTTTCATCACCATGGCTTCGGAAGAGCAGGCGCAAGCCGCCATCCAGGCCATGAACGGCGCTGACCTCGACGGTCGCCCGCTTCGCGTCAACGAGGCTGAAGAGCGTCCGCAGCGCGGCGGCGGCGGCGGCGGCGGTGGCTTCCGCGGCGGTGGCGGCGGTGGCGGCGGCGGCTTCGGCGGTGGCGGCGGTGGCGGCGGTGGCCGTCGCGGTGGCGGCGGTGGCGGCGGTGGCCGTCGCGGCGGCGGCGACCGTGGCGATCGCGGTGACCGCGGCGATCGTTGGTGAGCCTTTAGGAAAGTGGTTGGGGCAAGCTCGCTCCAACCACTTCCCACGACAGTCTAACCAGTGACTTCACCACAATTCGTGGGCGTGCCGGTGCACGCCCCTGAGCGGGGGGCTGCTTTCGCGGCCCTCGGCCTTGTTCCTGCCCTAGTGCGTGCCGTAACCCAAGAGGGTTACGAGAAACCCACGCCCATTCAGGCGCAGGCTGTCCCCGAAGTGCTCGGCGGACATGACTTGCTCGCGACGGCTCAGACCGGCACGGGCAAAACGGCAGCCTTCTTGCTGCCCATCCTTCAGCGTCTCTCGGGCAAGAAGTCCAATGCGATCCGCACGCTGATCCTCTCGCCGACGCGCGAGCTTGCTGCACAGATCGCCGAGCGCGCCGATGCCTACGGCCGCCATTTGGGCCTGCGTAACGCGGTCATATATGGCGGCGTCGGTCAGGGCGCGCAAGAAGCAGCGCTCAAGCGCGGCATCGACGTGCTCGTGGCGACCCCCGGGCGTTTGCTCGACTTGATGAGCCAGGGTCTCGTGCGCCTGAGCGGCGTGGAGCACTTCGTGCTCGACGAAGCCGATCGCATGTTCGACATGGGCTTCATTCACGACGTGCGGCGCGTGGTGGCAGCCTTGCCGCACGAACGGCAAACGTTGCTGTTCAGCGCGACGATGCCGAAAGACGTCGTCGAGCTGTCGAAGAACATCCTCAAGAATCCGCGTCGTGTCGCGGTCGAGCCTCAAACCACCAGCGCCAAGACGGTGACGCAAAGCTTGTATCTGGTCTCGCGCCAGCAAAAGAGCCAGCTCTTGCATCACGTGCTGGCCGGCGACGACGTGACGCGCACCATCGTGTTCACGCGTACCAAGCACGGCGCCAATCGCGTTTCGGACCAGCTGCAGCGCAAGGGCATCGGCGCCGCCGCGATTCACGGCAACAAGTCGCAGAGCGCGCGCGTGCGGGCGCTGGACGCCTTCAAGCGCGGCACGTTGCCGGTGCTGGTGGCGACCGACATCGCGGCGCGTGGCATCGACGTGGACGAAGTCAGCCACGTCATCAACTACGACTTGCCGAACGTTCCCGAGAGCTACGTGCACCGCATCGGTCGTACGGGGCGAGCGGGGGCGAGCGGGCACGCGATCTCGTTCTGCGAGCCCGACGAGCGTTCGGAGCTGCACGCCATCGAGCGACTGCTCGGCCACCGCATTCCGCTGCTCAAGGCGGAGCTGCCGCCGCTACCGCCCGAGCCGCCGCGCGCGGAGCTACCGCAGCAGGGGCGTCACGACGGTCAGGGTCGTGACGGTCGCGGTCATCATGGCCGTGGTCATCACGACGCGCGTGCTTCGCACGGCGGTGAACGCCGCGATGCGCGCGACGGCAATCGCCCGCAAGCCCAAGCCGGTGCTGGTGGTCAGCGGCCGCAACAAGGCGGCGCTGGTAATCGCCCGCAAGGCGGCGTCGTTGCCCGTTCCAATGGCAATGGTGTGCGCTCGTTCCGTCCTGCCGGGCAGGGCGGCCCTCGCCGCGGTGGCGGCGGCGCTCAGCGTCGTCGCGGCCCCGCCCGCTAAGCGCGCCGAGCACCGGATGAAGTGACTGGCTGGAAGCGACTCCAGCCAGTCACTTTGCTGCCGCTTGCGTCTCGGGGCGGGGTGGCCGATAACTCCGGCCACAAAAATGACGAGCGAGCTGAACAAAGACGTGTTGGGTAAGGCGGCAACCATCGCGAGGGGACTCGCGATCGACGCCGTGCATGCGTGCCAGAGCGGCCACCTCGGCTTGCCGCTCGGATGTGCGGAAATCGGCGCCGTGTTGTTTGGAAATGCTCTGGTGCATTGCCCCAAGCATCCCGAATGGCTGAACCGCGATCGCTTCGTGCTTTCGGCGGGCCACGGCTCGATGTTCCTCTACGGCTGGCTGTGCCTCAGCGGCTACGCCAATTTCACGGTGGAAGACGTGAAGAAGTTCCGTCAGCTGGGCAGCAACACGCCCGGCCACCCGGAGCTGATGCACACGCCCGACGGCGTGGAGACGACGACGGGCCCGCTCGGTCAAGGCGTGGCGAACTCGGTCGGTATGGCGCTGGCGGCGAAGATGGCCGAAGCGCGCTTCAACACGGACGAACACAAGATCTTCGACCATCACATCGTGTGCCTGGCCGGCGACGGCTGCTTGCAAGAAGGCGTGGCGCTCGAAGCGGTGGAGTTTGCCGGTCACCAGCAGCTCGACAACCTGATCCTGATTTACGACTCCAACGCCGTGACGCTCGACGCAATGGCCAAAGAGACGCAGAGCCAGGACACCGCCAAGCATTTCGAGGCGCTCGGCTTCGACGTGCAAACGGTGGACGGCCACGAAATGGAAGCCTTTCAGGCTGCCTTCGTGCGCGCCAAGAACGCCGGCAGCGGCAAGCCTCAGTTCATCATCGCCAAGACGCTGATCGGCAAGGGCATCCCGGAAGTGCAGGGCACGCAAAAGGCGCACGGCGAGGGTGGCGCCAAGTTCTCGGAGGCCGCACGCAAGGGCCTGGGCCTACCGGAGCAGCACTTTTACATTTCCGACGAGGTAAGCTCGTTCTTTGCGGCGCGCAGCAAGGAGCTCGACGCGGGCTATGCGGCGTGGACGCAAAAGTTCGAGGCCTGGCGCGCCAAGAACCCGAAGCTCGCGGAGGAGCTGGCGATGACGCGCGCCTCCGCGCACACGCTGCCGGCCGACACCAAGCAAAAGACGCCCGATGTCGCGGCGCTGCTCGCTTCCGTCCCGGAGTTCCCGGCGGATACCAAGATCGCGACGCGCAAGGCCGGGCAAGACGTGCTGCAGCCACTGGCCGCGCAGGTGCCGCTGCTCGTCGGCGGCAGCGCCGATCTTTACGGCTCGACCCTGAACTACATCGGTGACTTGAAGACCGGTAACGACGACTTCAAGCCGGGTCACCGCTCGGGGCGAAACATCCGTTTCGGCATCCGCGAGCACGGCATGTGCTCGATCATGAACGGCATCGCAGCGCACGGTATTTTCCGGCCGAGCGGCGCCACCTTCCTGGTGTTCGCCGACTACTGCCGCGCCGCCATTCGCCTGGCAGCGCTCAGCCACTTGCCGGTGATCTACATCTTCACGCACGATAGCGTCGGTGTCGGCGAAGACGGACCCACGCACGAGCCCGTCGAAACCATCCCCGGCCTGCGCCTGATCCCGAACCTCGACGTGATTCGCCCGGCAGATCCTGAAGAGACGGCCGGCGCGTTCGCGGCGGCGCTCGATCGCACCGAAGGTCCGACGCTGCTGGCGCTGTCGCGCCAGGCAGTGCCGCTGCTGAGCGAGATCCCGGTCAAGGCGCGCCGCGAAGGCGTGCTCAAGGGCGGCTACATCGCCAAGAAAGAGACGGCCGCGCTGCAGACCATCCTGCTCTCTGCCGGTAGCGAGCTGCAGCACGCGCTCAAGGCCGCCGAGCAGCTCGGTGCCGGCACGCGCGTCGTGAGCATGCCGAGCTTCGCGCGTTTTGATAAGCAGCCCGAGGCTTATCGCGAAGAGGTGCTGCCCAAGGCTTGCCGCAAGCGCGTCGCGATCGAAGCCACCGTGACCTCAACTTGGGCCAAATACGTCGGCCTGGACGGCGCCGTCGTCGGTATCGACCGCTTCGGCATGTCCGCGCCCGGCGGCACTGTCATGAAAGAGCTCGGCATCACCGCCGAGAACGTCGTCGCAGCCGCCAAGAAGCTCTGAATTCTCAGAGCCTCAGCTGCAGAGTGAGCCCGCCCTGGTTGGATCCCAGCCAGGGCGCGAGCGTCGCGCTGGGGCGTGCTCGAGGGACGCGCTGAGCGCCGATGTCCAGGAGCGTGAAGCCGAGCCCAGTAACGCTAGCGCGGCCCGCTAGCGGGAGGCTGCGGAGTCCGCTGGAGCTGGTTATGCGTGGTCTTAGCGACACCGGGCGGTGCCGCCTGGCTGGCCACAGTGAGGCTCAGGACCGCCGCCCCCACGAGCATCCACCGGTGTTTGCAGTCGCATCCGCCTAGGTTAGCTCATGAGGCGCTGGCGGTGTCCTTGCGCGCGGCGTCGGCCATGTCTTCGACCAGCGCCTTCAGCACGGCGGGGTCGGGGCCTTCGACCATGAGGCGCAGCTTGGCTTCGGTGCCGCTCCAGCGCACGAGCACGCGCCCGTTGCGACCGAGCTTCTTTTCGGCTGCGCCGATGCGCGAGGTGAGGGCGGGCATCTGCTCCAAGGGGCGACGCGCGGGCAGCTTGATGCTCTCGAGCACTTGCGGCACGCGCTCCATCACGTGCGCCAAGTCGCCGAGCGGCTTCTGCTCGGCAACCATGATGCTCAGCACCTGCAGCGCGGCCACGATGCCGTCGCCGGTGGTGGCGTGATCCATGAAGATGAGGTGGCCGCTCTGCTCGCCACCGAAGCTGAGCGATTCGCCGCGTAGGGCCTCGACCACGTAGCGATCACCGACGTTCGTGCGCACCACGGTGCCGCCCGCGGCCTCGAGCGCCCGCTCCAGGCCCATGTTGCTCATCACGGTCGTGACCAGCTTGCCCTTGTTCAGCTTGCCAGCCTTGTGCAAACGCGTGCCGCACAAAGCCATGATGGCGTCGCCGTCGACGATCACGCCGTTTTCGTCGACGAAAATCACGCGGTCGGCGTCGCCATCGAGCGCGATACCGATGTGAGCTTTGCGCTTCTTCACTTCGGCTGCGACGTGCTCGGGGTGGAGCGCCCCGCAGTTGCGGTTGATGTTCACGCCGTTCGGCTTGCAGCCCAGGCACGTGATCTCGGCGCCCAGCTCGCTGAACACGTTGGGGGCCACGCGGTAGGCGGCCCCGTGCGCCGCGTCGACCACGATGCGCAAACCGTCGAGTGTGAGCTCTTTGGGGAAGGTGCTCTTGGCGTAAACGATGTAGCGGCCCTGCGAGCTGTCGAAGCGCTCGGCGCGGCCCACAGAAGCGCCGGTTTTACCCTGCGTCTCGAGCTTGGGATCGAACAGCAGCGCCTCGATCGCCGCTTCTTCGCTGTCGGGCAGCTTGAATCCGTCGGGGCCAAAGAGCTTGATGCCGTTGTCCGCGAATGGGTTGTGACTGGCGCTGATCACCACGCCGGCGTCCGCGCGCATGCTCTGAGTCAGATTGGCAACGGCTGGTGTCGGTATGGGACCGGAGATCAAGACGCGCCCCCCCGCCGCGCAGACACCCGCGGAAATGGCCGTCTCCAGCATGTAGCCGGAGACGCGCGTGTCCTTGCCGATCACGACGCGCGGGGGCCGCGTCTTGCCGCGTCTTGCCACCAGGCCAATCGCGCGGCCCAGGCGCAACGCCAGCTCGGGCGTCATCGGATCGACGTTGGCGCGACCGCGGATCCCGTCCGTTCCGAAAAGCTTTCGTTCGCTCATGTTCAACTCTTTGGATGCGACTTCAGTCGCGAAAATTCGTGAATTGCAGGTCGAGGTCGAGTGCCTCTGCGCCACGCAGAAGCCGCATTGTCTCTTGCAGATCGTCGCGTTTTTTCCCGGTTACGCGCACCGTGTCTTCTTGAATCGAGGCCTGCACCTTGATTTTCGAGTCTTTGACGATCTTGACGATCTGCTTGGCTTTTTCGGTCTCGATGCCCTCTTTGAGCTTCACCAGCAGGCGCACGGTGCCTCGTGGACCCTTGCCCGGATCCTGCTTGTCGAGGTGCTTGAGGCTCACCTTGCGCTTGACCAGCTTCTCTTCGAGCACGACGAGGGCGGCTTTGGCGCGATCGACGGCGTTGGCCAGAATCACGATGCCATCATCGTTCTTCTCCAGCGACGTCTCGGTGTTGCGAAAGTCGAAGCGCTGAGCGATCTCTTTTTGCGCCTGCAGCAGGGCGTTGCCGAACTCCGCCCAGTCCACCTTGGAGACGACGTCGAACGACGGCATGCGGCTACAAGTCGATGGCCGGATCAGTGGGCAAATTGAGGAGCGTGGCGCGGGCCGCACCGACCAGGAAGATCGAGCCCGTTACCACGACGAGACCCCGCTGCCCGACGAGCTGGCGCGCCCTCGCCAGCGCATCCGGCACGCCCTCGGCTACTTCACCGGCGAAAGCTGCCGACATCTCATAGGGATCCACGGCTTTTTTGACGGGAGGCGCCACGAACACGCGATGCCCCGCGACCGTCTCGAGTCGCTTGAGCATGGCCTTCCAGTTCTTGGTGTTGATGGCACCGAACACCAGCGCGATCTCTTTGCGCGATTCGATGTCGCCGAGCACGCTCGGATCCAGCGCGTGCGACAGGGCCACCGCGCCGTCCGGATTGTGCGCGCAGTCGAGCAGGGTGAGCTCCTGCCCGTTTCTGTGCAGAAGCTCGTTGCGGCCCGGCCACACCGTTTGCTCCACGCCCTTGGCGAGCACCTCGGGCGCGAAACCGAGCTCGCGCCCGATCGTCACGGCGACGGCCAGGTTCGAGCCCACGAGCGCCACGCGCGGGTAGGCGAGCGGCGCGCCCGGCACCGGCTCGGGGCTGCCGAGGGGCACGATGCGCGCCCCGACCTCCGCGCTCTTGCGCTCGGCCTCGGCGCGCGCGTCCGGGTGGAGCTTGCCCAGCACCACCGCCGAGCCCGCCTTGATGATGCCGGCTTTCTCTGCCGCGATCTTACTGATGGAATCGCCCAGCTCGGCTACGTGATCGTACGAAACGCGCGTGATGGCAGCGACGCGCGGCGGCGGGATGACGTTGGTCGCATCCAGACGGCCACCCAGCCCGACCTCGATCACGGCCAGATCGACGCGAGCGTCACGGAAGGCCAGGAACGCCGCGACCGTCGCGACCTCGAAGAACGTGAGGTCCGGGCCGACGTCCATCACCTGGTTCAGGTAATAGACGAGCTTGTCGTCTTCGAGCGGAGCGCCGCCGATGTTGATGCGCTCGGCGAAGCGACACAGGTGCGGCGAGGTGTAGACGCCGACGTTCTGTCCGGCGGCGCGTGCCATGCTGCCGACGAACGCCGTGACGGTGCCTTTGCCATTGGTACCGGCTACGTGAACGGCCTGAAAGGCGCGCTCCGGATTGCCGAGCTTGTCGCAGGCGGCTTGCACGCGCTCGAGGCCGAGCTGTCTGCCATGAAGGGCAAGCGCGTACAGGCGTTCGAGCGTGGCTTTCAAGTCGCTCAAGCTGCCTCGACACCCAGGTGCATGAGCAGGGTTCGCAGCTTCTTCTTCATCTCGGTGCGCGGCACGATGGCGTCCACCATACCGTGACTGAGCAAAAATTCGGACTGTTGAAAGCCTTCTGGCAGCGTGGTGCGGATGGTGGCCTCAATCACGCGGGGCCCGGCAAAACCGACCAGCGCGTTGGGCTCGACCAGGTTGATGTCGCCCAAAAACGCGGTGCTGGCGGCGACGCCGCCCGTGGTGGGGTCGAGCAGCACGCTGATGTACGGCTTGCGCCTCTCGCGGAAACGGGCCAGCGCCGCGACCGACTTGGCCATCTGCATCAGGCTCAAGATGCCTTCTTGCATGCGGGCGCCGCCGGAAGCGTGCAGCAAGATGACGGGCAAGCCCGTATCGGCCGCGCGCTCGAACATGCGCGTCATGCGCTCGCCGACCACGGAGCCCATGCTGCCGCCCATGAACGAGAAGTCGAAGAAGCCCATGGCCACGCCCAGTCCATCGAGCTTGCCGCGGCCGACCTGGATCGCCTCGCTCACGCCCGTCTGCTTTTGGGCGCGCGCCACGCGCTCCGGATAGGGTTTGTCGTCGACGAACAGCAGCGGATCCGCCGGCACGATGTGATCGTCCCACGGCTCGAAGCTGCCTCCGTCGAGCAACAGCGCCTTCCATTCGGCGACGCTCATGCGGTGGTGGTGACCACACACCGAGCAGACGTGGAAACGTGCTGCGAACTCCGGCGCAGTGACGACGTGGCCGCAGCCCGCGCACTTCTTGAAGAGGCCGCGTCCTACGGAGCGCTTCTCGGCACTATCGGTTTGGGTTGGATTGCGTTCGGGTAGTGCCACTGGAAACCGTGACTCTAGCAAAGATCGGCGGAGACTCGATCAAGCTCGGCCTCAAAGCAAGGCGACGAGCCTTCATTTTAGAGAATTCGGCACGCTGCGCTGCGGCAAGACCCGACAATCGCGGCGAATTGGGACCCATGCGGCGCTTGACGCCGCCAGGCCCGGTGGTCGGGTCAGCAATTGCTTGAGACTTCGGGATCAGTAAAGCCATCATCGCCGCCCATGAGTCAGCCGCCGCCGCCCGAGCTCCGCGCTCCGCTGATTGGTCGCGACGCCGAGCTGTTGGTCCTGAAACGCGCCGCCGAGAGCGCGCTCGCCAAGCGCGAGGTGCGGGCTGTAACCCTCGTGGGTGGGCCAGGCATCGGCAAGGCCCGCATCGTCGAGGAGTTCCTGAGCAGCTTCCTGGCGGACTCGCCGGAGGCGTTCCGGGTCTATCAAGCGCGAGTACGTCCGCCGGCCCTGAGCCATGGCTTGATCGAGCGGCTGCTGCGTGCGCGCTTCGGCGTGCAAGACGGCGAGGATCGCGAGACTTCAGTCGAGCGCGTGCGCGCCGAAGTGTCGACGGTGCTGGACGACCGTCGCGTCGGCGACGTCTGCTTCTTGCTCGGTTCGCTGATGGGGGTGGCGTTCCCGGAGACGCCGCTCACCCACGTGTTGGCCGAAGACGCCGTGCAAGCGCGCGTGCTGCGGCGCTCGGTGGTGCGCAGCTTCTTCGAGGCGGACGCCAACCGTCGCCCGCTATGCATCGTGCTGGAGGATCTGCACGTCTCCGACGGCGACTCGCTGGAGCTGATCGGGCACGTGCTCGAGAATGGTCGCGGACCGATCGTGCTCTTGTGCCTGACACGCGCCGAGCTGTTGAGCCGGCACGAAGGCTTTCGCGAGCTCGGCGGAGCCCGGCACGAGGTGGTGGAGCTGGGCCCCGTCTCGGCCGAAAGCGCGACGCACATTCTGAAGGCGCTGCTCGCGCCGTGTGAAGGTGGAGCGCCGCAGCGGCTGGTCGACGCCGCGCTCGGCATGTCGGGCGGCACGCCGGGGCTCATGGAAGCGATGGTGCGCGTGTTTTTCGAGTCGGGCGTGCTTTCCGAGGTGCCCTCAGGGACGCCCGGCGCGCCACATTGGCGAGTGGATTTGGACCGACTGCAGAGCGCGCGTTTGCCGCTCACCGTCGAAGACGCCGTGCTCGCACGCCTGTCGGCGCTTTCGGTGCAGGAGCGGCGCGTCCTGGAGCATGCGGCGGCCGTGGGCAGCGTATTCTGGCTGGGCGCGCTGGTGGCGCTGGGGCGTATCGACGCCAAGGCGCCCGAGTACTGGACCGATTCGCCCGCCGAAGACGTCACACGGATCCGCCGGATCTTGTCGGCGCTCGTGGAGCGCGACTACCTGCTGCGCTTGCCGGACTCGGCGTTTTCGGACGACGAAGAGTACATCTTCAAGCACAACCGTGAGCGCGAGAAGGTGGCAGAGCTCACGACCGCGGGCGCGCTGCGGCGCTACCACCAGACCATCGCCGACTTTTTGTCGCAGAAAGAAGCCGTGCGTAGCCAGGAAGAGTACCTGGCGGTGCTGGCCCGGCACCTCGAGCACGCCGGCAGCTTGACGCGCGCCGCCTTCACGTACCTCGAAGCCGGTAACGTCGCGCGCGAGCATTTTGCAGCCAAAAAGGCGCACGAGTACTACCAGAAGGGCCTTTCGTTACTCGGCGCGGACGACGCGCGCCGCCGCATCGACGCGCTGCACAACCAGGGCGACGTGCTGCTCTTGCTGGGCCGCACGGACGAAGCGCTGGCCGCCTTCCGTGAGATGCTGGAGCTCGCTTTCCGGCTGGCGCTGCACGGCAAGGGCGGGGCGGCGCACAACCGCATGGGCCGCGTGCACCGCGACACCGGCTCACTGCAGCTGGCCCAAGAGCACCTCGAAACGTCGCTCACGTTGTTCGAGCGCGCCGGAGATACGCGCGGCATCGCCTCGTGCCACGACGACATCGGCAAGCTTTTGTGGATGCGCGGCGAGTATGAAATGGCGCTCGAAGAGCTGCGGCGCGGCCTGGAAATGCGCAAGGCGCTGGGCGACGGTCGCTCCATAGCGCTCAGCTTGAACAACATCGGGCTGGTTTGGCGCGACCACGGGCAGGAGGCTCAGGCGCGCGAAGCGCTGGAGGCGGCGCTCAAGATTCGGCGTGAGCTGACCGATCCGCTCGGCATCGTCGAGAGCTTGAACGACTTGGGACAGCTCGCGCTCGACCAGGGCGAGCACCCCAAGGCGCTGGACTTGCTGGAAGAAGCGCTGGTGCTGGCGCAAGACTTGGGCGACAGCAACCGCATCGCGGTGGTGCTGGCCAACATCGGTGAGGCGCACCTGCGCACGCACGACACGCAAAGAGCCATCGAGGTGCTGTTGCGCGCGGAACAGCTGTGCGACGACCTGGGCGACAAGCTGCACCTGGCGGACGTAAAACGCGCCCTGGCGAAGGCCCACCTGGAGCGCGGCGACTTGAAGGCGGCCCGCGACTGCATCAAGCGCTCGGTCGACTTGTTCGGGCAGGTGCGCAGCAAGCCGCACCTGGCCGTGGCGCTGCGCACGCTGGGCGAGGTCACGGGCGCCGGCGCTTGGGGCGACGGCCACGAAGTCAAGGCCGTCGACTACTTCATGCGCTCGATCGCCATCTGTAAAGAGATTGGCAACGAGCTGGAAGTCGCCAAGAGCTACCGCGCCTTTTCCGGCTACGTCTCCAGCTCGGCGCATTATCAGAGCATTCCGGAGATCCAGCGCGAGGCTCAGAAGCTGTCACAGATGGCCGACGAGATTTTCGAGCGCCATCGCATCCGAGCCAGTGGTAGCAGCGCGATCACGACCCCGCAGCCATGACCGAAATTCTCAAGCTTCGCCGTGTCGGCGCCGTACAGGTGCCGCTTCCTGCTTACCAGACGCCCGGCTCCGCCGGCCTGGACCTGTGCGCTGCGCTCGCCGAGAGCGTGCGCCTTGCGCCCGGCGAGCGGCGTCTGGTCCCGACCGGGTTGGTGATGGAGATCCCGCCCGGTTTCGAGGGGCAGGTGCGGCCGCGGTCGGGCCTGGCGCTCAAGCACGGCATCAGCATCGTCAATTCGCCCGGCACCATCGACGCTGATTTTCGCGGCGAAGTAGGCATCGTTTTGATCAACCACGGCAGCGAGCCGTTCGTGGTCGAGCCGCTGTCGCGCATTGCACAGCTGGTGATCACGCGTGTGGAACAGGTGCAGATCGAAGAGGTCGCGACCGTGAGCGACACCTCACGCGGCGCGGGCGGCTACGGTTCGACCGGTCACAAGTAGCGCGGCGCAAACCTCTGCCGTGTTTGGCGGTTCCGGCGCAGCCGCACGCATACCGGATGCCTTGTTGGAAATTCCCGAATTAGTCGCGATCGCGACGACAATTCTCCAAAGAAATCAACACCTGTGGCCATCGACCCAGCGCTGTCGCAAATGCGACTACTGCATGGCGCCTGGTGGCACGAGCTCCCGGCGCAGCACGCTCGGTGAAAACCGCCAGGCTTGGCGTGCACAACGAAGGACTTGAATCGCTTCGGATTGTCGCAATTGCGACGGCGGTCCGTTGAGGCGATGGGGCGAGGAAATCATTGGGGAATGGTTGTCGCAATCGCGACTGAGGGCGGGGCATCGTGTATAGCCCCGCGGCTCGCGTCGCGATGCTGTCGCGCCGCCACGCGGGCGAAACGGTCTGCCGTTGGGGTTGGGGGGCCTGGTTCAGCGAGCTCGTTCGCTCAAAAAGCGGAGGAGCTCGGCGCGGACGGCGGCGCGCTCGACGTCGCGCGTCAGGATGTGATGCGAGCGCTCGAAGACGACGGTGCGTTTGTGGACGGTGCCGAGCCGTACCGCGACTCGGTAGGCATTTTGGACCGGAGCCACGCGGTCGAGCGCGCCGTGCAAGAGCAAGGTGGGGGCATGCACCTGATGCAGCCGTTCGGCTACGGCCTCGCCGCCGCGAATCAGAGAAATGGCGGCGCGAATCGGCTGGGTGCTATGGGTGAGGTGGACGGCGCGCTGCTCGCGATCGCCCAAATCTGGCCCCGACTTGGCCAGCGCGAAGTCGGGGAGGCGGAGGTGCTCGATCAGCTTGAGCGGCAGCGTCGGCCACGGTGAGCCGAGCCAGACCGCGTTGGCCAACGCGACCACGCCCAGCGTGGTGCTCGGATGTCGGATCGCCAGCTCGAACGCCAGCACGGCGCCCATCGACAGCCCGGCCACGATCACGGGGCCGTCGGCCGCCAGCCTCAGGTAATGCTGCTCTGCGGCGGACAGCCAATCACTGAAGCGGCTCCGCGCCAGCTCCAGCGCGCTGTGGCCGTGTCCCGGCAAGAGCGGCGCTTCGGCGCCGAGCTCCAGCTCGCGCGCAGCGTCGACGACCAGCGCCACTTCTTGCGGGGTGCCGGTGAAGCCGTGAAATGCCAGTACGCGCGGCGCACGGCCGGGAACGACGAGCGCGTCCGGCACGCCTTCGCCCAGCAGCGCAGCGCGATCGCGAAGGCTCATGCGTCGCCGCGCTTGATGCCGTAGGCCCGAATCTTCTTGTGCAGGTTGGTGCGCTCCACGCCCAGCACGACTGCCGCCTTGGAGATGTTCCAATCCAAGGATTTGAGGGTGTCGATGATGTACGTACGCTCGGCGCCCTCGCGGTATTCGCGCAGCGTGAGCTGAGCGCCCGGTACCTTGGGCAGCGGCGTGGGTAGGGGGGTGGCAGTGGCCGGATCGTCCCCTTCGGTATCGTGCTCGTCCTCGAACGGGCTCAGGTGCGGATCTTCGGGCAAATCGGCGATCGTGATCACGTCGCTCGACAAGATCGCGGCGCGTTCGACCACGTTCTTCAGCTCGCGCACGTTGCCGGGGAATTTGCGGCGCTGCAGCGCCTCGAACACACCCGGATCGATCTTCTTCTCGCGCAGCCCGTTCTCCTTACAAAACGAGCTAACGAACGCCGCGGCCAACAGCGGCACATCCAGGCGCCGCTCGCGTAGCGCCGGCATGCGGATCGGAAAGACGTCCAGGCGGAAGAACAGATCTTCGCGGAAATTGCCGCTCTGCACTTCCTTGCTCAAATCCTTGTTGGTGGCCGCCAGCACACGTACGTCTACGTGAATGACGTGCTCGGAGCCGACCCGCACGACCTCGCCATTTTGCAGCGCGCGCAGCACCTTGGCCTGCGCGGTGAGATCCATGTCGCCGATCTCGTCGAGGAACAGCGTGCCACCGTGGGCTTGCTCGAAGAAGCCTCGCTTGCGGCCCTGCGCGCCCGTGAACGAGCCGCGCTCGTGGCCGAACAGCTCGCTCTCGATCAGCTCGCGCGGGATGGCGGCACAGTTCACCTTGATGAACGGCGCGTCTTTGCGCGGGCTCAGGCGGTGAATGGCGCGGCTCACCAGCTCTTTGCCGGTGCCCGACTCGCCCGTGATCAGCACGCTGGCTTTGGTCGGCGCGACCTTGTCGATCTCGGCGAAGACCTTCTGGATCGGCGCGCTGGTGCCGATCATCTCGTAGCGCGCCTCGAGCTCGGCGCGCATGCGCTCGACCGTGCGCGAGAGGCGGGCGGTGCGGATGGCGTTCTGCACGCTGACCAGCACGCGCTCGCGAGACAGCGGCTTCTCGAAAAAGTCGCTGGCGCCGAGCTTGATGGCCAAGACCGCGTCGTGCACGGTGGCGTGCCCGCTCACGACCACGACCGGAATGTGCTTGGTAGCTTCGTCGGCGCGCAGCTTTTCGAGCGCCTGCAAGCCGCTCATGCCCGGCAGCTTCAGGTCGAAGATCGCGACGTCGACCGGCTGCTCCGGATCCGACAGCACCTCCAGTGCTCGCTCGGCGGATTCGGCCTCCAGCACCCGAAAGCCTTCACCCGTCAGCACCATCGACAACGTGCGACGGATGTTCTTCTCGTCGTCGACGACCAGAACCGAGGGCGTCGCTTCGGTGAGCGGGGCGGCGGTGGTCATGTCTTGTCGAGCTCAGCCAGAAAATTTTTGGCTGGAACCGAGAACGCGCTCTCCGGAAACTGCTTGAGCACGCGCTCCAGCACGTCGCGGGCGTCTTTATGGCGCTTTTGCTTCATGTAGATCTCGCCCAAGAGCACCAGACCTTCCGGTTCGAGCCCCGAGCTCTTGAAGGTTTTGATCGCGTACTCGCAGCGCATGACCGCCGCGTCGAAGCGGCCGGTGTTGAGGTAGTAGCGGGCCACGTACAGCTCGTGGCGAGCCAAGAGCCCCAGCACCACCTCGAGCATGTAGCGCAGCTCGTCGGCGTGCTCGCTCTTGGGGTAATCCGAGAGGTAGTTGCGCAAGGTCGCCAGCGCGTCGTTGACCGACGCCAGGTCGCGCTCTTCGAGCGGGGGCAGCAGCACGGACTGGCTGACCGAGTCGTACTCGCCCTTGGCGATGCGGTAGCGCGCGTACGGCACCTCCGGATCGTTCGGGTGATCGTGGACGAACTCTTTGTAGCCGCTGATGGCCTCGGCAAACTTCTCTTGCTGGTAGCTGGCGTCGGCCAGGCGTAGCTCGGCCAAGCGCGCGTAGCGGCTGTAGGCGTACTTGCGCTTGACCTCGCTGAGCAGCTGATTGGCAAGCTCCCAATTCTTGTCCTCGAAGGCGGCGAGGGCCGCTTCGTAGTCGCGGCGCGCGTTGTCGGTGTAGTCGAGCGCGCTGTCCGGCGACGTGGCGGGCGCGCAGGCGCTGGAGCCGACCGACATCAGCGTGGCAAGTAGCGCCGCACCACCGAAACCTGTCACGAGCTTCATTTTTCCACCGCTGGGTAGCGTTCTCCGTTACCGGCGGCAAGAGCCGGGACAGGCAAGGCCGCTCGAGCACGACCGGCGGGCAATTTTTGGTCGAACTTTCTAGCCTACCGAGAGGCTTGGAGTAATGATGACCGCCCCATGGCCGAGCCGGTCCCCATGACCCCCCGAGGCGCCCAAAAGCTCCGTGACGAGCTGGCCCGCCTCAAAGAAGAGCGTCCCAAGATCTCTCGCGAAATCGGCATCGCCCGCGAGCACGGCGACTTGAAAGAAAACGCCGAGTACCACGCCGCCAAAGATCGCCAGGGCATGGTCGAGGCGCAAATCAAGGACATCGAGGACAAGCTGGCCCGCGCCGAGATCATCGATCCGGCCAAGCTTTCGGGTGATCGCGTGCGCTTTGGCGCCACCGTCAAGGTCACCAACCTCGATACCGACGAAGAGACTTCGTACCAGATCGTGGGGGCGGACGAAGCCGACATCAACCAAGGCATGATCTCGGTCTCGGCGCCGCTGGCACGCGCCTTGATCGGCAAGTCGATTGGGGACGAAGTGATCGTGAGCTTGCCCGCCGGCAAGCGCCGTTACGAGATCGCCGAAATCGATTTTCGATGAGCGTGCGCGCCGCGGAGAGCTCGCGGGCGGGAGCACCGGCGAGCTCTCGCTCGGCTCAGCACGAGCTAGACGCCACGACCGCGATCGCGTTCGGAGCGTCGGCCAGCGTCGCGCTGGGGCTAGTCGAGCTGGCGCTCACGCTCGTGCTGCGCAGCTCGGAATTATCCAGCATCTGGGAAGCACAAAGCGGCCTTCTGTTCATGCTGCCTGGGCTGCTCTGCCTGGGCGCGCTGCTCGGAGTCATCGGTGGGCTACTCTTGCGTCTTCTGGCGCGCGCCGAGCGGTCTCAACCGCACCGGGTGATGCTCGGCTTGCTCGTCGCCACGGGCGTGGCGCTGGCGGCGTTCGGGGTCGGTGGCGGTCGCCACTTGGCGGCGCCGGGCTTGCGCGTCGGATTTGCCCTGCTGGTGGCGGTGTTGGGCTGCGCCGTGGTGCTGCTGACGGCGCGCCGCCTTTCGTCGGGCCTGCGCACGGCCCCGCGTGCTTTTGCGCTCGGCAGCCTACTGCTCATCTTGCTGCTCGAGCTCGCGAATCGCTTCGTGCTGGTGCGCTTGTATCCGGTGTTTCATGCGGCCCTGGCGGCGGCGGCGTTGCTGGCGGCGCCCGCGGTGCTTTTGCCCTGGTTGGCGGCCGGCACGCTCGGCTTGGGGCTAAAAACGCCGCGAACCCGTGCGCTGGCGGGGTTGCTCGTGTTGCTAGCGGTAGGGTCGAGCGGCGTGCTCTGGCGCCCGGCCGCCCAGCGCCTGGCCCGCTTCGATAACTTCCGCCTCGTGATGCTCGAGGCAGCGCCGATCGCCTCTCAGGCGGTGCTACTCAGCGCGCTGCTAGCACCGCCGGAGCCGCTCATCGAGCCGGGCGAGCCCGGCGTCGCGCCCGACGCGGTCGCGAGCTCGGGCGAAGCCGCGCTGCACTTTCAAGGGCACGACATGCTGCTCGTGACCATCGACGCGCTGCGCGCGGATCACGTCGGCGCCTACGGCTATGCGCGTCCCCTGACGCCGAGCTTCGACGCGCTGGCCAAGCGCGGCAGCGTCTTCGAGCACGCCTACTGCCCGACGCCGCACACGTCGTATTCGGTGACGTCGTTGCTGACGGGCAAGTACCTGCGGCCCTTGCTGATGCAGGGTAGCGGCGAAGACTCCGATACCTGGGCTGGCCTACTTCGCACGTACGGCTACCGCACGGCCGCTTTCTATCCGCCCGCCGTCTTTTTCATCGATCAGAGCCGCTTCACCAGCTTCGAGAAGCGAGCGCTCGACTTCGAATATCGCTGGGTCGAGTTCGCGGAGGGCGAAAAGCGACTAACGCAGGTGCGCGACTACCTGAGCAGCGCGCCCGCCGACAAGCCGCTGTTCTTGTGGGTGCACCTGTTCGGGCCGCACGAGCCGTACGAAGCGCACCCCGAGCTGAACCTCTCGCTCGGTGATCGCGATGTCGACCGCTACGACGCGGAGGTGGCGGCGGCCGACGCCACGGTGGGTGAGCTCGTGAAGCTGATGGACGCGCGCAAGCCCGGTGCCGTCACGATCGTCACCGCCGACCACGGCGAGGAGTTCGGCGATCACGGCGGCCGCTACCACGGCAGCTCCGTTTACGAGGAGCAGGTGCGCGTGCCGCTGGTCGTCGTGGGCCCGGGCGTGAAACCGCAGCGCGTGAGTGAGGTGGTGCAAACCATCGACCTGCTGCCGACCGTGCTTTCGGCGCTGGCGGTGCCACGCCCGCCGCGAATTCGTGGCCGCGATCTGGGGCAATTGCTGGCTGGCGTGCGGCCGCCCGGCCCCGGCATGGCCTACGCCGAGACCGACGAGCAGGCGCTCTACGCCGAAGGGCCGCTGCGGCTCCTGTGCGCGCGACGCGTCGGGGCGTGCAAGCTGTTCGACCTGAGCCAGGACCCGACCGAGCAGCACGACGCCAGCGCGGACCACGCCGAGGCTTCGAATCGGCTGCGCCAGCGGCTGCGCGAGCTGGCGGCCTCACACGGCCACTTCGAGCAGTCGGGCCTGCGCGCCGAAGGCAAGGGCTGGCCGGCGCCGATCCTGCGCGGCATGGGCGGCGATGGCGACGCGGCCGAAGAAATCGCAGGCTTGCTCGAAGACGCCGACGCATCGATTCGGCGTAAAGCGGCCGAGCTGCTGTTCGAGCTGCATCGCAAAGAAAGCGAGCCTGCGCTGCGCCTGGCGCTGAGCCGCGCCGACGACGAAGACGTGAAGCGCTACGCGGCCCTCGGGCTCACGCGGCTCGGCGAGGGGGCGCCGCTCACGGTGGAGCTCCTCACCAGCCCCGATCAGCACTTTCGGCGCCTAGCGGCGCTCGCGCTCGGCGAGAGCGGCGACAAGCGTGGAGAAGACTTGCTCGTCGCGTGGTGGCGAGACGAGCCGGCGCGCGACTTCCAGCGCTCGCGCGAGCTACTCGAGGTGTTCGGCGCCTTGCGCACGAAAGACGCCGTGGTGCCGCTGATGCAGTCGTTGTCCGACGTGCGGCTGCGCCCGTACATCGCGCAGGCCCTGGGCAAGATCCGCGACGAGGCGGCAGCCGGAGCGCTGCTCTCCGCACTGTCCGACGAGCGCATGCAGAGCACGCGTGTGGCGTTGGCGAGCGCCCTGGTGGATCTAGACGCGGGGCCCGCGCTGGCAACGCCCCTCGTGCGCTTCCTCGGGGTGCCGGACCCGCTGCCGGGCGGGCTCAAGCTGGCGGAGCGCGCCAAGATTCTCGAGCACATCGGCGGGCCCGTGGGGCGGGACGCCGCCCGGCTCAGCCGAGACGAGAACCTAGGCGTGAAGCTCACCGTGACCATCCCCCCGGGCGGTAACGGCAAAGGGGCACGCCTCTTGGTCCGGACGAAGAACCTGGGCACCGTGCCGGGCACGCTGCTCTTTGCGCGCGGGGTGGACGGCGCGGCTCCCAAACGCACGGGCATCACCCTGCCCAAGCTGCCGGTGATCGACGAAAAACAGGCGCTGCGGCTGATGGTGCCGCCGACCAGCGAGCCGCTCGAGCTGTTCGCGACCCTGCCGGAGAGCTTTGGCGCCCGGGCGGCCCTGCGGGGCACCTTCCTCCTGTATGCGGAGCGCGGAGTCGAGGTGGAGACATTGGCGGTGGTTCCCCTGGCCGACGAGCTTCCGCCGCCGCCGCCCAAGCCCTGGTAAGGCAAGGATTTGCGCCACCCTGGATTGGCCTCGCGGCGGTCAGTGGTATAGAGCGGCGCCGTGAGCGAAACGAAGGAAACCGAGTCGGGCGCAGAAGCCCAAGCCGACAGCTCGAACGAGGGCGAGAGCACCCCGCCGGAAGCAACCGAAGAGGCCGCCGGTGAAGAGACGAGCGCCGAGGGCGAAGGCTCGGAAGCCACGGTGAGCGAAGCCGCTGAAGGCAGCGCCACGCCGAAGAAGAAAAAGAAGAAGGCGCGCGAAGCTAGCGAGTCAGAAACGATTCGCGATCGCAACGCCCGCGTCCGCGCGGAAGCCGCCGAGAAGCGCCGTGCCCGCCGTGAGCGCGAGCAGGGCAACGCCCCGCGCCGCAACCTCGACGCTAGCGAGGTGGTGGACGACGCATTGGCGCGCTCCACGCACGCTGCGGCTGGCTTTCTGACCAAGCACTTCAACAAAGTGCAGTGGGTGATCATGGCGGGCCTCGCCGGCTGGATCTCGTGGGAAGTGTATTCATGGCGCCACGCGCGCACGACCGAGAAAGCGACCGACGCGCTGTTCAAGGCGCTCGCCGCCGAGATGGGCAAGGTCGGCAGCTCTTCGGCCAGCGACGACGAGCGCGGCGGCCCCGAAGACACGCGCCGCAGCTTTGCGACCGAAGAAGAGCGGCTCAAGGCTGCCAAGAGCGAGTACCTGCTCGCGAGCGCGGCTTCCGGGTCGAAGAGCTCGGTACTGTCGGAGCTCGGCGCCGCCGGCATCGCCTACGACCTGGGCCAGTACAAAGAGGCGCAAGCCGCGTACGAAAAGGTGAAGCAGCACCCCGCCTACGCGACCGACACCGACATCAAGGGGCGCACGCTCGACGGCCTGGGCATGGCGCTCGAAGCACAAAAGCAGGACGAGGCGGCCCTCAAAGTGTTTCACGAGCTGGCCAACATGGACTCGGCCAATTTTGCCGCGCTCGGCATGTACCAGCAGGCGCGCATGCTCAAGGCCGAAGGCAAGACCGAAGACGCGCTGAAGCTGCTCGACAAGGCTGGCGACAAGCTCGCCACCTTGAAAGAGACGCCGGGCGCCATCAAGTACGTCGGCAGCCAGGTAGTCGAGCTACTTGAAACCATCGATCCCAAGAAAGCGCGCGAGCTCACCGACAAGCTGATGTCGAGCGAAGCGAAGGAGCAAATGGGGCAGGGGCCGGGCGGCGCGAGTGCGTCCAAGGTCAGCGCTGAGCTGCAGAAGCGCATCCAAGAAATGATGGCCAAGCAAAAGAGCCAGCCTGCACCGATGCCCGGCCCGGTGGCTCCTGCGCCGGAAGCACCCGCACCCACGGACGCCCCCGTTGGCGAGGCGCCGACGGACGCGCCGGCGCCGGCTTCGTCGGGGGCTCAGTGAGAAAAGCCACCGTCGCGGCGTTCGCGGCGTGCCTACTCGGATCAGTAGCGTGCAGCGCGCTGCGCGCCGGCGCGGATCCGGAGCTGCCGCTCTGGGTGCATCGCGCGAGCGGCTCGATGCAGGTGATGTTCCGTCGCCCCCTGGTCGCTGAATCGCGTCGCAGCGGCGAGCCCTACGAACGTGGCCAGGTCGAGATCGATCCCGGGCACGGCCGCATCTTCGTTGGGTCGTCGGATCGCGGCCTGTACGCCCTGCGCGCCGACGACGGGCAAAAGCTCTGGCGCTTCGAGACGCTCGGCTTCGTGCAGTGCGCCCCCCTCTACGATTCGGCCGAAGACGTGCTGTATTTCGGCTCGAACGACGGCGCGCTCTACAAGGTGAACGCGAAGAACGGCCAGCTCGTGTGGCGCTTCATGACCAACGCGGAGGTCGCGCGCCGCCCGGTGCTGGACGGTGGCCTCTTGTACGTGGCTAACGCCAACGACACCGTGCTCGCCATCGAGCCCGCCAGCGGCAAGCTGCTCTGGCACCAACACCGCACCCCGGCGGCCGGGATGGAAGTAGCGGGGCACTCGGGCGTGGCGGTATTTCGCGGCAAGGTTTACGCCGGCTTCAGCGACGGCACCGTCGCCGCCTATGACGCCAAGACGGGCGCCGAGCGCTGGCAGCCGGTCGACCTGGCGGCGGAAGCCGAGCAGGTCTTGGGCCAGGTGCCGGATCAGCTCGACATCGACTCGACCCCGGTTCCGGACGTCACGTCCAACGGCGCCGTCGTTTATGTGAGCAACTACGCGGCGGGCGTGTACGCGCTCGACGCCGAAACCGGCACGCAAGTCTGGAGCAACCCCGGCGTGTTCGGGGTGACGGACGTGATGCTGTTCGACCAGCCCGCTCACGTACGGCGCGATGGGCGCGACGAGCCCGAGCGCCGCATACTGATTGCGGCCAGCGGCACCACCGGACTTTGGGGACTGGATCCGCAGAGCGGCACGGAGCTCTGGCGCCGCTCACTCCCGGCCACGGCCGTTTCGCACCCCGCAGTGGTGTCGGGCGTGCTCTTGATTTCGGCCTCCCGCTTGGGGGTCTTTTTGCTCAATCCGCTCGGCGGTGAGCTGATCGACGGCCTGCACGTGGCCGATGGCTCGAGCATGACGCCGGCGGCTTACGGCTCGCGCGCCTTCGTGATGACGAACGGCGGGGCCTTGCTCGGCCTGCACGTCGCCCCGCCGATCTGATCGCCGCTCTACGGCGGCGCCGAGCGTTGGAACGAGCCCAGCGCCGCCACCGCCGAGCGCGACGGTAGCTGCAGCTTGTGCAAGATGGCCGCCACCTGATTGGCGACCGTGCGCTCGGCCGAGCCGCGGCGCCGCGCGATCTGCGCATTGGTGAGGCCCTGGCGCAGGTGCCCCAAAACTTCGGTCTCGGCCTGGGTGAGGGGGATGGTGGGCGCCACCTTACGCGAGCCGAGCAGATGAGCGGCCAGGCGAATCATCGCGGCGCGGTTTCGCACGCCGACCTTGAGCGCAGCAGAGCCCAGCGCGGCCGAAACGGTAGCGCCCGACAGCCCGAGCCCGTAACCGACCATCTTCCCGGAGATGCCACGCGCGTAGAGGCGGAGCACCTCGACCTCGGTGCGCGAGAGCGCGCGGTGGCGCTGAGCCTCGCTGCCGTTCTCGATGGCTACGTAGTAGCGCGAGCCGTCGGAGTCCGTGCGCTCCAGCAAACCCCAGTGGCCGCCGACCAGCGCCGTCCAAGCATCCGCGGCGTCGGGCTCTTCGCGAACCCGGCGCAAGCGGGCATTTTCGACCAGGCGCGCGTGGCGCGCCAATTGGGCGCGCAAATCGGCTCGCTCGGCCACGGCTCGTTCGGCGTGCGCCACCCGCCCGTCGGGACGAATCACCGCGACCACGGCGTCTTCCGCCTGTGTCCGCAGCCGCAGCGCCGACTCGAAGTGCAGCGCGATCTGCAGCAGCGAGTGACGGGTGCGCGGCGACAGCTTCGTGCGGCTAGGCACCATGCGCACGATGCCCGCGTGGTAGTCGCCCGCGCCGCCCAGCACCGCGATCGCGTCCGTCGCCTGGTTCGCTTCGAAGAAGGGACGGTTGAAATCCGGTACCCCGGGCGGCAGGCGCGGCGCGAGCTCGCTATGCCAGGTCAAGAGCTCTTCGTGACGAAAGAACACGTCGAGAAAGCCGGTCGGCAGCCGAGAGAAATGCTCCACCAGCGCCGGCGAGAGCGCGGTCGCGGGCTCATCGAGGTCCCGTTCCGTGACCAGTGCTTGCGACAATGGGTCGCCGCGCATCGAGTCGTCGTATTTCACGCCCGCCTGGGCATGCCCGAGCAGCTCGACCCGCTCGGGCGTCGTCCGATACGTGCTGACCGCGAGAGCCCCGCCACCCGTGAAGTAGCGCCCCGCGCAAAGCGCCACCAGCACCGTCCACCGTTGCCAATCTGCCTCAGCCATATGGATGGCCTCGAGCAGGTCAATCGCGGCGTTTGTCGACAAGACGGAATCCCCGCCCATGAGTAGAACTAGCTTACTTCATGCTGTGTGGTGAGACGCGCTTAGATTTCCGATCCTCAGATATGTCTACCCGGCGCGTAGTCAATTCTTTGGCCGGTAGCATTCCCGTCACAGCGGCAGCGCGCGAATAGTGCAGTCACCGTTGACGCCGACGGCCGCCCAGAAAACGTGGGCCTCGTCCACGACCACGGAGGTAATCTTGCCCTGATCCTGCGCCAGCTCGAGCGACGGGGTCGGTTCGAACGACGGCGGCCCCGGCAGCTCGAGCCCATGCCTGAAGAGGCGTCCGGCGTCGTCGGAGAAATAGGCTGTCGTTTCCGCGATCGCGAAGGCCGCCAGGGAGCCATCGCTGATGCTCGCAACCGCAACTGCCGGTTGATTCGCTTGGGCCGCGTAGAGGCTGCCGAACGCCGCGTAGTAGGCGTAGTCCCCAGCAAAACCGACGTCGTTCGGCCACATCTGACCACTGTGCCCGATGCGCGCGTAACCGTCCGCGCCGGGCAGCAGGTCGTCGCTCTCGACCGAGCCCACGTCGGTCACGATCCAGTACACGCGGTCGCTGTGCACCGTGAGCGCGTTTGGAATCCCGTAGGGCACGCGCGTGTCGTTGCGTGCCACCGCCACGCCTACGACTTCGTCGTGTCCCAGGGAGCCCTCGGTCCAGAAGGCGTGAATGTCGTGAACGAGCCCGTAATACAGCTTGCCGCCGGCCGCGACGACCCCGGTAACGGGATCGGTCCCAGGCGCCTGAATGCTGACGAACGCCACTCCGGGGGGTGACAGCGCGACTTGCGCCACGCCGCTGCTCGCCGGGCTGCCATCGCCCGCGACCGCCCAATACGCCGTGGTCTCGTCGACCGTGACTTGGCCGGGACCGGCCTGGTTGGCCGCCAGCTCCGTGACGTCCCCGCCGCTTATCGAAGTGGACCGCACTTTGCCGCTCATTGGCTCATTCCAAAACAGCCGATCTCCGTGCAGGGTGAGCCGCACGTCACCGCACTGCTCGGCCGCCACGAGCTGCTTGGGGGCTTCTCCGCACTTGCCGGCGACGCAGGCCGCCTGAGCCTCGCAAGCCTTGCCACAGGCGCCGCAGTTTTTGGCGTCGTCCTGGAGCGACACACAGCTCGCATCCGCGCCGTCCGTTGCGGGGCACGGGTCCGGCCGATAAGCCGGGCAGGTGGCGCTGGCCGCGCTACCGCCAGCTCCGCCGCGGCTCGAGCCGACCTGCGAGCTCGGGCTCGGCGGTGGCAGAAGCTGGTCGTCCGTCTTTTCGCCGCCGCACGCCATGACGAGACCTCCGCCGCCGCCCAGGAGCCCGAGCCACGCCAACGACCACGACCCGAGCGCAGCGCCTGAACGACCAACCACGCCAACTTGGATGTCCGCGACCGAGGCGGCCGAGCCGACCAAAGCGCGCGGCCGAGCCGGCAGCTGCTGGCGCCGGCCTGAGCTACCCGGTGCCATGAGTTAACATAATGTATCTTATGCGCGCCACGGAGGGTACAGGAGGGGCTGCTTCTCGCGGGTTTTGGGATATATCCCGGTGCATGGGCTCGGCTGGGATGCGGTTATGCGGGGCTACGGTTTGGGCGGCGCGAGGCGTCTTGTCGCTAGTCGTGGGCATGGTGGGATTCGCGGCTTGTGGCGGCAGCTCGAGCTCCGCGTCGCCGCCTGGTGCGGCCATTGGCGGTGCGGCCGGCCAAGACACTGGCGGCGCGGCAGACGTCCCGATCGGCCGCACCGATGGCGGCACCGCCGGTCACGCGATGGTCAGCGGCACGGCCGGTGTTGCCGGCGACGCTGCCGCTGGCGCTGGTGGCGTCGCGGTTCAGGGACCGGATCCAACGCATAGCGGTCCGCCGCTAGGTCGCGCCTGCAGCTCGGACGACGACTGCGAAGATCTCAAATGCGTTCTTTCTACCGAGACCGTGCTTCATAACCAGGGCGCGCCGCCCAAGGGTGTCTGCACGCTACCTTGTCAGTTACCGACCGTCGTAGACCCGGATGATCCGTGCCAAGACATCGATCCCGCCGCGCTCTGCTTCCCGGTCGATGACGTGTCGACGACCGGCTACTGCATCGAGGGCTGTAGCTTCGGCCCGCGCGAGCCCGGTCAGGCCAAGTGCCACGAACGAGCCGAATTTGCCTGCCAGGTGGCCTTGGTACAGCCCACCAACTACCCGTGTCTCGACGCCGTCGATTGCCAGGCAGGCGAATATTGTGGCAGCGACGGGTACTGCCAAATCGTGATGCCCGGCTGCTTGCCCTCCTGCCGCGGTGATCTGGACTGCGCAGCAGGCTTGCACTGCGATCAGTCTTGGGGCGGCGGTGCTTGCGTGGAGGCGGCGCCCACCGGCAAGGCGCTGGGCGAAGCGTGCGCGGTCGTGCCCCTCGATCAACCGGCCGAGCCCGATGAATGCCTGGGCTACTGCCAACAGGACACGCGCGGCTCGAGCGACGGCCACTGCGGTAGCCTCTGCACGTACGGTGAAGGCTGCTCGTGGGACACCGCAACCGCGCGTTTCGACGGAGCTTGTATCCTGATCAGCCAGGCCATCGAAGGACCGTCCGCCACTCCGGGAGACTTTGGCTATTGCAATCAGACCTGTAATTGCAGCGATGATTGCCGGGTGATTGGCCAGCGCTGCGTTCAACTTGGTAACCGCCTCGGAGCGGAGTTCAGCGGTCCGGGCTTGTGTCTCACGCCCGTGCAGGGCGACAAATTCATCGAAGCTTGCAAGCCGTGAGCGAGCGGTCGGTCACCCCCTGGATTGCCTTCGCCTTCCTGGCAGCGGCGTGCACCATCGAGCCCCGGTTCGTCGATGAGCGCGAGCCGGGCGCTGCAGGAGGCGGCGCGAACAGTGGAAGCGGCGCGAACAGTGGAAGCGGCGCGAACCAGCCGCCGTCCTACACGGAATGCGAAACCGACTGCTTGCATCAGATCATCAATGGCCCCGGTGTCAGCTGCAAGCTGTGCCACTCCCCGCAGCTGCAATTCTCACGGCTGGACCTGGTGAGCCCGAGCTTGGGGCTTCGTCTGCTCGACGTAGAAGCAGCCCATACCGATCTTCCCGCCGGATCGTTCTGTCCGCCCGGCGATAAGCTGATCAACTCCGGCCAGCCCGCAGAAAGTTGGTTACTGAAGAAGCTCACTGGGCAACAAGGCGATTGCGGGGACTCCATGCCGCAAGGCGCGCCCCCGCTGAGCGCCGAGCAGCTGGCTTGCTTCGTCGACTACGTGGGCTGTGTGGCTCACACGAACGGCGCCACGCAGACGCAAGCGTATCCCAATCCCCCGGGCACTGGCGGAACCGGCATGGGCGCGGGCGGCAGCGGTATGGGCGCCGGCGCGATGGCGCCCGTCGCCGGCGGTCCCAGCAAAGCCAGCGTCTGCGACGGCAGCACGTACGCGCTGCCTCCGAGTCAGGCGTACATCGACAACTTCGAAAGCGATACGCGGCTCGCCGGGTGGTATTCCTTTGCCGACACCGCGCCCTTCAACCAGACGCCCTTCGAACGCGTGATGACGGGCGGCGCTGCGAGTACCGCCTGGGCTGGGCATGTCGAGGCCTCGGCCGTCGTGCCGCCCTTGCAGAAAGGTTTCGGAGCCGGCTTCGGCTTCGGGCTCGTGGACCCAGCGCTCGGTCATTGCATCGACCTGTCGGCGTTCGACGGCATCTCGTTTTGGATCCAGGGCCACGTCGAGGCACAGCTCGAGCTTCAAATCGTGTCGGCGCAAACGCAGCCAGCGGATGTGAGCCCGTCCGGTGACTGCCCTTCGATGACGAGCCCGTGCGCCTTCCAGCACCCTTCGCAGCTCATCAAGCTGACCCCCGGTTGGCAGCACGTGGTCATCTACCTGGGCAAGCTGCAGCCGCCTGGTTCCTACGTTTCTTCGAAGGTTTTGGGCTTCAACCTGATCACCGACGGCCCCGCTTACGAGGTCTGGATCGACGAAGTCTCGTTCTTCAAGGGGCAGCCTCCGCTCGGCCCTGTCACGCCCGAGCTCTAGGCCCCTTTGCTGCCGTTTTGGGTGTATGGTGCGTGCGAACATGAGGACTGGGATGCGGTTTGGGGCGCTTTGGGTGGTGCGTTCGGCCTTGCTGTTGGCGGCGCCAGCGGTGGGCTTTGCCGCGTGCAGCGGCAGCTCGAGCGGTCGCTCGGGGCAGCCGACGGCCGGCTCGATGGCAGAAGGCGGAGACGGCGGCGCGCAAGATTCTGGCGGCACGCGCAACTCCGGTGATCCCCAGGCGGGTGCCGACGACGAAGGTGGCACGGCGGGTCGCGGTGGCGCAGCGGGCGGTTTCGGTGGCTCCGGCGGAAGCGCCGGACACGCCGGCGGAAGCGCTGGCGCGGCTGCTACGGTAGGTACGCTCGGTAGCGCGTGCACCAAAGCCGCCGACTGCGCCAACCCGAAGTTCCCTGCCCTCACCTGTGTCACCGGCAAAGACACGCTGTTCGGCGACGGGGCTCCGCCCAAAGGCTTGTGCACGATGCCGTGTACGGTGCCGACCCAAAGTGGGGAGACCGATCCTTGCGAGGTGCTGGACCCGAGCTCGATTTGCTATGCGTTCGATGATTCGAACAAAGGCTATTGCCTGGAGGGCTGCCACTTCGGTCCGCTCGCCTTGCGTGAGCCTCAAAAGTGCCACGGGCGTGCCGAGTTCTCCTGCCGGCCAGCGCTGTTCGGCGCCACCAACTCGCTCTGTGACGTGAGCACCGATTGTCCGCTCGGTGAGCTCTGTAGTGGCGGCGTTTGCTACGAGAATTTGCCCGCGTGCTTGCCCAGCTGCGCCGGCGACATCGATTGCGAAGTCGGCATGTACTGCGATCAACAATACGGAGGCGGCACCTGCGTCACCAAGAAGCAAATCGGCAAAGCCCTGGGAGAGCCTTGTACAGTGCCGGCCGCCAACGAACCGGCCGAGCCGGACGAGTGCTTGGGTTGGTGCGCAGCGGATCAGCCCGGCTCGAGCAAGGGCCACTGCCTCACCACCTGCACGTACGGCGCTCCTTGCGCATACAACAGCGCGTCCAAAAAGTACGACGGCGCTTGCCTCTTTGCGAGCCAGCAGCTGCTGGGCGGCCCCGCAGCTACAGGCGACACCGGTTACTGCGATCTCGCCTGCAATTGTTCGTCAGAGTGCTCCGACGCGACCTTGGATTGCGAGCTCTTGCCCGGTGGTGCGCTAGGTCAATCGTTCCGTGGAGCCGGCCTGTGCTTCCTGGCCGACGATGTGAGCGTTCCTTATGATCAGTGCGGCACTGGCGGCGCCCCCGGTGCAGCCGGCGCGCCCGCTGGTGGCGCTGGCGGCTGAGCAACTCACAGCACGTACTGATCGCCGATCGCCGTCACGGCGAGGTTCACGCCTTTGAGGCGTGCGCACTCTTGCTCGACCTCGCGTTGAAAGACGGGCTTGATGTGATAGAGCAACGTCGGCAAGTCCTTGGGCTTGCGCAGCTTCTTCAAGTCCTTGAGCAACGTGCGCGGCGTGTGGTGCCCGCTCACGGTCGCCAGCTTCTGCTCGCGATCCGGAAAGCTTACCTCGAGCAAGAGCGCCTTGAGGTTCTTTTCCTGATTCAGCAGCTCCCACAAGCGATCGGTCGGGCCGGTGTCGCCGCTGTACGCGATCGTCGCGTCGGCCCCTTGCACGATGAAGCCAGCGGTATCGATCGTGTGGCTGACGCTGACGGCTTGCACCTGGTAGCCGGCGATCTCCACCTTCTTTTCGGGCTTCAGCTCCTGAAAGCGAATCGTGGGCCTGCCCTTGTTCGGGATCACCGAGAAATCCGGCCAGAGGTGGTTGTTGAAGAAGTGCTTTTTGAGTGAGGCGATCGTGTCCTTCGTGGCGGCGACGATCAGCGGCTCACAGTCGGCCTGGCAGCGGTTGTCGGCGATGGTCGCCAGGTCCCGGATGTGGTCCAGGTGCGCGTGGCTCACGAGGCACGCCTGCAGCCGGAACTGCGCCCCCAAATCGAGACCGCTCGTCAGCGACCCGGCATCGATGGCGAGTCGCTCATCGACCACGAATGCGCTGGTACGATGCTTGGGCGTTTCACCGCCGTGGCAGCCGACAACCCGAAGCTCCATCCAATCCTTGGGCTCTGCAACATAGCGTGCCCGACCCGGTTCTGCCAAAAGCCCGCCCGGAACCGGCCGGACGGCTCGGTCTCGCTCCCAGGCCTCCAGCGGCGCTCGGTTGCCCCTCCTCGAAAAACGACTCAAACTGCTTGCGCTCGACGACTTTTGAGGATAGTTAGCCCCCCGCCCTCGCCACTCCCCCGGGCGGATAAACCACAGGAACGAAGGCTAACCCCGGAACTTAATTGGGAGATCGTCTAACGGCAGGACGCAAGATTCTGGCTCTTGCTATCTAGGTTCGAATCCTAGTCTCCCAGCAAATACTTACGGTTACATAGCGAGCCTCGATTGCTCGCAGCGGCTCCATCGTCTAGCGGTTAGGACACTGGCCTCTCACGCCGGTAACGCGAGTTCGATTCTCGCTGGAGTCACCAAGCAGCTCTCACCCCACGCCGGTAGCAGCTGCATTAATGCACCGGCAGCTGCCCTTACCAAGCTGCCCCTGCCTCGCTCGAGCGAATCCGACAGCGATTCGGCTAAATTTTGGCTTCGCTTTCGGTCCTTGCTGGATAACATGCAGGATCGATGAGGATTATCACGCCGCGGGCAACACCGGTCGTGCGCGCGCCTGCCCCGAGCATCCCGCCGACGACCGACGTGCAGCGGCCACCGCTGTTGCGTGCGCCCGTGAGTATCATCACCCCCGTGAGTGAAGTAGAGCTGCGCGAGGGCTCGATTCTGTGCGGCCGGCTCCCCGAATGCGACGTGATGATCGATGACGGCCTGGTTTCGCGGATGCACGCCCGCATCAGTGTTCGTGACGATTCTGTGGTGGTCGAAGACCTGCACAGCACCAACGGTGTGTACGTGAATGGGAACCGAATCACCCACAGCGCCCTACTCCGCGAAGGCGACCGGCTCTTGATCGGCACCACCGAGATCTCGCTGTTCGAGGCGCGGCCAGACGCGCGAATTGCCCCGCTCCGCCCGCGTCGCGACGAGAGCAAGGTCAAGACACCGAGCGTGGCGCCCGTGGCCGTGCGCGGTCCCGCGCCGACGACGATGCCGGCGCAGCGCCCGTCGTTTGGTACGCTCGAGCTGCACTTGGACGAGCTTTCGCTCGAGCCGATCGACGGCCCGCCGTCATCGCGTTCGGCTGATCTGAAGTCACTTCGTAGCCGCGCCTCGGGGGTTCCCTCCACGGCGCGCGCAGACGCGCTCGAGGTGATCGGCGCCCTGGCTGACCGCCTGGCTGGCGCCGGCAATCTGGACGAAGCGCGCCGCGTGCTGTCGTCGCATCTCAAGCGCATTCTACAAGGCGCCACCGCTGGCCTCACGGTGCCGGACGACGTGTGCGCGCTGGCCTCACGGTATTCGCTGTCGTTGGCGCGCTGGACCGGCCAGTCGACGTGGATCGACTACGTCGTCGAGCTGCACCTGGCCGCACGCCGCGCGATGCGTGCCGAAACATTCACCAATTTCGAAAGCGTGCTGCTCTCGATCGGTGATTGCGATCGACAGCTTTTCGTTTACTACGTCGACGGGTTGCGCGGCGAACGCGGGCTGCTCACGGACGACGAGCGCGGCGTTCTCGAGCGCATGATCGCTCTCGCTGAAGGCTGAGGCCTTGCGAGAGCTGAAGCCTGCAAGGCTCACGCTTTTTTGAAGACGCGCCCGAGCAGCTCACCGAGCAGGAGCCCGCTGCCGCCACCGAGCCCCAGCCCCACGAAAAACGCGCCAAAAACGCTACCGTAAGCGTCGCCGCTCGCGTGCGACGAGAGGTACACCCCAAAGCCCGCTACCAGCCCCAGGTACCCGGCAAAGCGAGCCTTGCCGACGTTGCGCGCCTCGAGCGTGTGCACCCAAAGCGCTGCCGGAGCGACCACGTACAGCGCGACGCGCCACACCATGAGGCTGCTTTCGAACAAGCTCCAGTGAAAGAGCGCCCCACCGACGCACGCCTCCGCGGCCAGGATCGCGGCCCAACCCACGATGCCGGCCAGGCGCTCGAGCTCGGGTCCGCCCGGCTCGACGCGTTTGAGCGCGATGGCGACTGGGACTACTGGCACCGCGAGCGCCAATGCCCGAGCGATGTACGGGCGGGCTTGGTCGAGCTTGGAGCCGCCCACGACGAGCACCAGCGCCGCCATGATCCACGGCAAGTAAGAGCGCTCGCGTTCCTCGCTCACGTCGGTCCGCCGCGCAGCGACCAGGGCCGCGGCCCGGCCGGATCGCGCGCCTGCTTCAGCCACTCGAACACTGCTGTAGCCCAAATGCTGCGACCTTCGCTGCTCGGGTGAATGTGGTCAGGACCGCGCGGAAGTGATGGCACGAGCTGCGTGGAATCCAGCACCTGGCAAGGCTTGGCGTTGTCTTTGATGACCTGCATCACGCCCGTGTCTTGCTTCCAGAGCGGCGGCAAGATCCACACGCAAGGACGATCGCCCAGGCTCTTGATCAGCCGCTGAACGGGACCGACGCGCTGCGCGGGCACCGGGATCTCCACTTCGTTCGCGCCCAGCGTGATCAGCACGAGATCGGGATTGTAATCGGCAATGGCTTTGCGCAGCACCGGTCCGAACGCCCAATCCCCAATGTAGCTGGGTGTCTTGGTTTCGAGCGATGTGCGAAGGCCCGATTGCTTGAGCAGCTTGCCGAGCTCGATGCCGAGCGCCGCCGCGAACGAATCACCGACCTGGAGCACGCGCGTGCCCTGCGGTAACGGCGCGGGAGTCGTTGCGATGGCAGCGTCAGCCGGGACGGCCGAGGGCTCGGCGGGGGCGGCAGCCGGGGCGGCCGCGCTTTCGGCGGGCGCGGGTGCTGGCGGGGCGGGCGCCGCCGCGCTCGGCGCGGGTGCTGGCTCAGCCGGTGCGCTGTCAGCCGGTGCGCTGCTGGGGGTATGCGCTGGCGTCGACGCGCAGGCCCCAACTAGGGGCAGCAGGTTGAGTTGAAGCCAACGCCAACGTCTCGGTTTTTGCATCCTGCGCTCCGGCTTACCAGATTGCGGCCGCGGTGAGTGCCACCGCTATAGCGGTAGGCGTGGGGGCGGCCGTGGTAATTCTGTAGACAATCCGCGTCGAACTCGGGGGCTGGCTCGCGCGTCACACCCGCTTTTTCAGCTTCGAGATCGACTTCGGGCGGCGGCGCCTCGTCTTCGGGCGTGCAGCCATGGCCGGGCACCTCGACCCAGCCCTCGCGACAGCGCGGCTCGCCGGGCCGCGCGCAGCGCACGCCGTTCCAGACGCGTGGCGCCTCACAGGACCGCTCCAGCACGCCGGCCAGGCACGTGCCGTCGTTGTTGGCGCCGAACGGGCACTTCACTCCCGCGGGTGACAGAGCGCAGCGCAGGCCGAGGTGCGAGCCCGAAAAGCCTTCGGATTCGCGATTGCGTAGCCGCGTGTGCAGCCACTTCTCGAAGCGCCGGGACCAGCTGCCGCCTCGGTACACCCGTGAGAAACCGCTCGCCGGCGGCCAAGGATACGGTCCGTAATAGTCGCTGACCCACTCCCAGACATTACCGGTCATGTCGAACAGCCCAAAAGCGCCGGCCGCAAAGCTCTTGACGGCGCAGCTGTGGGCCTGCTTCCAGCACGTGCGGCCGTCGGGCGACTCGTTGCCCCACGAGTACTCTTGATATTTGTCCCCTCCCCGTGCGGCGTTTTCCCACTCGGCCTCGCTCGGCAGCCGTTGGTTCTGAGCGCGGCAGTAGGCATCTGCCTGCTTCCACGTGACGCAGTTGATCGGGTGGTCGCCGCGATCGGGGTAGCGGAAGTTACAGTGAAATTGCTTGTCGATCGGCTTGGTGCACGCGCCTTGTTCCACGCACGCGCGGTAGGCAGCCGTCGTCACCTCGGTCTCGCCCAAGCAGTACGGCGCCAGCTCCGTGAGGTAGCGCGGGCTCTCGTCGTCCGAAAAATGCTCTTTGGCGTCGGAGCCGATCCACACCTTGCCACCCGGCACGAGCCGCATTCCTGCCGGGCAGCTGAGCTCGACCGGCACGACCGCGGCTGTGGGCGGAGGCGTGACCGCGGACGCGCTCGGCGCCAGAATCGGCGCCGGGGCCTTTTCGGTCGCGGGCGCGTCGGTGGTCGGCGCGTCGTGAGAACGACACGCCAGCAGCCCAGAACCAGCCAGAGCGAAGAGCAACAGGCGGAGCGATGGCGTTTCGAGCAGTTTGGCGCCCAACACGGAAAGCTGCCCGGCTATAGCACTAAGCCATGGACCGCCGGGCGTTCTTGCTCGCTTCCGCCGCGCTTTCCGGGACGGCTGCAGGCTGCGACGGCCGAGCCGAGCCGGCGGGGCGGCTGGCGGTGCCGTTTTGGTTCACTTACGGCGGCCGCAACCGCGCCACGCTCGAGAAGCTGGTCGCGCGCTTCAACGCAGCCCAAAACGAGATCTGGATCCAGGCCGTCTTCCAGGGCGACTACTTCGAGGGCCTGGCCAAGCTGCGCACGGCGCTGGCCGCCCGGGCCGCGCCCCCGCTCAGCCACGTGGTGGGCGAAGTCGTGCCCTACCTGGCGGCGGCAGGCGTGCTCGAGCCGCTCGATGAGTACCCGGGCGCCCACGAGCTCGCGCTCGAGCCGCGACTCGATCAGGCAGGCTCCTTCCACGGTGGAGCCGAGCGACCGCTCGTGGTGCTGCCCTTCAACCGCTCGACACCGATCGCTTATGTCAACGCGCGGCTGTTCGGCGACCGCGAGCCCCCGCGCACCTGGGATGAATTGCGCCAGACCGCCCGACAGCTCACCCGCTCCGGCTGCTTCGGCTTCGGTTGCCCCATCGACTGGTGGTACTGGGCCGCGCTGGTGGGCCAGGCCGGTGGCCGCGTGGTGGAGCCGGACGGCCGCGTCACGTTGGGCGGCGCGGCCGGTGTGGCGGCGATCGCGTTTTGGCAAAGCTTGGTGCAACGCGGCGTGATGAAGCAGCCGCCAGGACGCGACTACAACGCTTGGGAGCAGCTGAGTCAGGACTTCTTGGCGGAGCGCGTGGCCATGATCTGGAGCTCTACCGCGTTCGTGCGCTACCTCGAGGAGACGGCCGATTTTCCGGTGAGAGCTCTGCCGTTGCCGCACGGTGTGCGCGGCTCGGTTCCGACGGGCGGCACGCACTTCGTCTTGCTCAAGAGCGCGCCGCGCGAGCTCAAACAAGCAGCGTGGCGCTTCGTGCGTTTCTTGCTCGAGCCCGAGCCCGCAGCGTTCTGGTCGAGCGAAACCGGCTACTTGCCGGTCACGCTGGCCGCCGCAGCACGGCTCGAGGCGAGCGGCTTTTATGCCAAGCATCCCAACTACCGCGTGGCGCTCGCTCAACTGCCGGTCGCGGAGCCCTGGCCGTGGTCGAAGGGCTTGTTCCGCATCCAGCGAGAGGTCGTGCAGCCCCGTCTCGAGGCGGCCTTGCTCGAGCATCGCGATCCGGAGCGGGTCTTGGCCGAAGCGCGCGCGCTGGCCGAGGAGAGCGCCCTATGAAGCCGTCGCGGCCCGCCCAGCCGTGGTGGCTGCTGTCGCCGATGCTGCTCGCGCTGGGCATCTTCTTCTTGTACCCACTGCTTTCGGCGTTCAAAACCAGCTTTTACGAGTGGGATTTGCTCACCCCGCCGCGCTTCGTCGGGCTGGCCAACTACCGGGCGATTCTGGCTTCAGGCGAGCTCCTTTCGTCGCTCGGGACGACGCTGCTCGTCAGCGTCGTGGTCGTGACGGGCTCGCTCGTGCTCGGTTTGGCGTTGGCGCTCGCCGTGCACCGGCCGGGGCGAGTGGCGGCGCTGGCGCGCAGCGCGGTGTTCAGCGCCTACGTAGTGTCCTGGGTCAGCGTGGGGCTGTTGTTCTTGTGGATCTTCGATGCCGACGCGGGCGTGGTGAATCGCGCTCTGGCCTGGCTGGGCATGCCCGGCGCAAAATGGCTGACTAGCACCACGCTCGCGCCGCTCACCGTGGCGCTGATCGTGATCTGGAAGGTCACCGGTTACGCCATGGTCGTGTTCCTGTCGGGGCTGTCGGCGCTCCCGCCCGAGGTGAGCGAGGCCGCGGCGCTCGACGGCGCCGGGCCAGTCTCGCGTCTGCGTCACGTCACCCTGCCGCTGCTGCGCCCCACGGCGGCGTTCGTCGCGACCACCAGTTTGATCGCGAGCTTTCAGCTGTTCGATGTGGTGCGATTGCTCACGCAGGGCGGCCCGGTGCGCTCCACCACGGTGCTCGTTTACGCGATCTACGAGCAACTCTTTCGTGATCTGCGCGTGGGGCGCGCCAGCGCGTTGGTCGTCATCTTCTTCGTCGTGCTGGCGCTGCTCAGCTGGCTCAAGCTGCGCGCGTTTCGTGCCGAGGAGCCGGCATGATCGGCGAGCGCAGCTGGCAGCGCCTGGCGCTCGGATTCGCGGTCGTGGCCGCGATCATCTGGCTCTTTCCGTACGCCTGGATGCTGCTCACTAGCTTGAAAACACCGCAAGAGCTGGTGAAGGCGCCGTCGGCGCTGCCCGGTGCGCTGCGGGCGGACGCCTATGTCGAGGTGTTTCGCGCCTTACCGGTCGCACGCTACCTGGCTCTCACGACCGTGATGGCGCTCTCGATTGCAGCCCTTCAAATCGCCATCGCGCTGCCAGCCGCCTACGCGCTCGGTAAGCTCGACTTCCGCTACCGTGGCGCCGCCTTCGCGCTGCTCATGTCGGCGCTGCTCATTCCGGCGGAATTGCGCTTCGTGCCGACCTTCACGCTGCTGTCGTCCCTGGGGCTCGTGAACACGCTGCCCGGGCTCGTGCTGCCCTTCGCGGTCAGCGCTTTCGGCATTTTTCTCCTGCGGCAAGCGCTGCTGGCGGTGCCAAGCTCGCTGATCGAAGCGGCGCGGCTCGACGGCGCGAGCGAGCTGTACATCGTGTATCGGCTGCTGCCGCCCGTGCTGGCGCCTTCGCTGACGGCATTTTTTCTGGTCAGCTTCGTCCACCACTGGAACGACTACTTCTGGCCGTTGGTCATGACCGTCGACGAAAGCGTCCGCACCCTCCCCCTCGGCGTGGCGCTGCTCCGCGAACAAGGCTCCGGCGTGCGCTGGCACATCGTGATGGCCGGCAGCACCATTCTCAGCCTGCCCGCCCTCGCCCTCTTCGCCCTCACCCAAAAGCAACTCCTCCGCGGCCTCGGCAGCAACGTTGGCTGAGGGCACGTCACCACTCGAGCAGCAGCTCGGCCGAGGTCTCGCTGCGGGCAGCAATTTTGACGCGGCCGTCGACGCCTGCATAATGAAGTGTGCCTTCGAAGACGCCGACGTGGTGGCTGTCGAGGAAGTAGACGACGTCGTCTAGCGTGAGGGTCATCGAACGAGGGCCGGCGTGCAGGATTTCGCAGCGGCTCGGCCGGGTGTTGATGCCGTAGGTCTTGGCAATGGCCGCCACGGTGGCGTGTACGCCTTCCGAAGCGCCGAGCGTTACCTTGCCGAGGGTCGAGCTCAAAAAAGCTACGGGGCCGGCGGTGCCGATGCGGCGCAGTCCCTCGCGCAGCGACAGACCCGGGTAGAACTTGCCGGCGGCCTCGACGAGCAGCGGCGCGAACTCACGCACCGGGTAGAAGCCGAACGGCAGGTAGCGCGCCTTCGGAAAGCCGAGCGTCGCCTGGCGGCGCTCGGCGCCTTCTTGAAGCGCCAGAAAGAACATGCCGGCAATCCTCGCGCTGTCGGGAATGCCGGCCAGCGTGCGCGCCACGTCAAGCGGCTCGGCCCAGGGAGGCTCGACGAAAGGCCCAGGTGTCATGGCGTCAGGCCACAGCGTAGGGCAAAACGGCCAACGGCTTCTTTTTTGGCCGCGGGCATGCCCGGATCTTCAGCGAGCCGCCTAGCATCGTCCTTTGCTTGGGCGCGAGCGAAGCTCGGATCCGAGCAGCTGATGACCAGGCGCAGCCGCAACGCCTCGCGGACGACGCTGAGCGCCGGAGGCCAGTCGTAGGCCGCGCTGCGCGGCGGCGTGGGGTTATCGTCGAGGGCTGCGTTCAGGTACTCGAGCGCGGAGCGGGCTCGGCCGTGGATCCACAGGTTGCGCCCGACCAGGTACTGCGCCAGCGGGTCCCCGGCTGCAGCCTCGGCGCCCAGGCGCGGCGCCGCTTCGTCCCAACTGGGGCCGAGCTTGGGATCGCCGATGAGCAGCGAACGAATACCCGCCCCAGGACGCGCGAGCGCGGCCCTCACCTTCACCTCCAGCGTGCGCTGGCGATCCTCATCGGCGTCCAGCTTGCGCACCTGCTCGTAGGTCTCGATGGCGGCCTCGGGATGCTGGGCCATCACCAGCGCATCGCCGCGGGCCTCCAGCACGGAAGCGCGCTCCAGCACCGAAAGCCGGGGATCGTTGGCGAGCGCCTGATAGCGCTCCACGGCGCGGTCCAGCTCGCCGTCGCGCACGTCGCACTGCACGGTGCCAAAACGCGCTCGCGTGTTGGCCGGCTCCAGCTCGAGCAGCGCTCGAAACGCCTCGCGAGCCCCGCGCGTATCGCCGGCCCCGAGCCGCGCCTCCGCCAGCGCTAGGTCGCGATCGATGCGACGCGGGCACACCCGGCCGAAGATCGACGGCCGATCGAAGCGCGCCTTGGCCATCGCCAGCAGCTCCGGCCTGAGCGAAATCCTGGCCAAATCGGCTCGAAACTCGCGATCGAGCATCGCGAGCGACTTGCCCCCCGTGAGCTTTGCGAGCGGTTGCCCGCTGTACCAAGCGCGGACGACGGCGGCGCCGTAGTGGTCGTGCAGCCAGCTCACGAAGGCGCCCGCAACCGTGTACGCCGTGCTCGAAGCCTTCGCCAAAAAGCCCAGCCGGAACACGGAGCCCAGGTCGGGCAACAGCTGCAAGTCGAGCAAGGCGCGCGACCACTCGAGCAGCGTGAAGTCGTCGTCCTCCCCGGGCGAGGCCGCTACGGCAACGCCCTCGATGCGACCGGGATCCGGAATCAAGCCGCCGAGCGGCCCTGCCACGCGAAAAGGCCCCGTACCGAAGCTGCCGCTCACGACGTGCGCCAGCTCGTGTCCGAGCGTCGGGTGCGGAAAGCCCGCCGCCTGAACGTACACTTCTCCGCGCCACGGCTTGGCGATGTACGTGTGCGTCGCGCCCATGTACGCGCCCTTCTCTGCGTCGGACGCGAACAGGAACACCTTCACGTGCTCCGGGCCGTGCGCCCCGAGGTAACGCTCGACCTCCGGTAGATGTCCGGTGCACTCGCGCCCGACTCGCTCCGCATCGGGTTGGGGGATCGCGGCCGAATACACGACCAGGCAGCGCCCCACGCTCACGCTGCGGCCCAGCCCCGCCTCGATGCTCGCGGTCGTGCCGTAGTGCCCCAGGCGTGGCCCCGACAGCGTGATCGCGATACTCAAGCCCAGGGCCAGCGCGCCCGCCGCCACCAAGCCCGGGCGCCCGCGCGAAACGAGCCGTAGCCGATGCCGCTCGTCCAGCTCGAGGTGATACGCCGCCACGAAGGCGCCCAGCAGCGTGGCGAGCGAGCCGATGCGGTAGCTGATGAGCCGATTTCCTGGATCGACGACGGTGTCGTAGAGCGGCCCGGCGAAGTAACCGACGAACGGATCGAACCCGAACACCATGGGGCTCGTGTAAAAGCGCCAAAACCCAATCGCGATGCCGCCGAGCGGCCCCAGGAGCGCCAAGAGCACCGCATTCTGGCGACGGCGTCGAAAGCGCAACGCGACGAGTCCGGCCGCCGCGCCCCAGGCACCGCCCATCACCGCACCCGGGCCTGGACCGGTCGCCCACAGCTCGTAGCCGAGCGGCGCATCGCAGAAGCCCGCGCGGAGGCCGTGGAGCGTCGCGATGGCGGCGCCGGTCAGCGCCAGCACGGCGCCCAGCGAGACGCCGCGGCCCAGGCAAGCGAGAGCTGTCAGGTGTGAGCCATCAGCGGCCAGCGGTCGCCGCACGATGACTAACGCCATCGTGACGGCGGCTATGCTCGGGAGCACGAGGCCGCCGGCGAGAGCAGATTCGTAGCCGGGCCCGCCGAACTGCGGCAAAAATCCGATCGCCGTGAGTAGAGCGGCGGCGACTACCAGCGCGCTGCGCTCGAAACGCGAGCCCAAGAAGCGCGGCAGCTCAGCCACCAACAAGCTCAACCCAGCTGGCGGCTCGGGCCTGACGGCTGACGGCTGACTTCACACATGCGCTTCCCCCGCCGCCGGAGGAGCCCCACCGGTGGCCGGCGGAACGACCTCATCCTGATCGGGATCCGGCTCAGGCTCCGCCAACACCAGCGGCAACACTTCATCCAACCTGGACACCAGGTGGAAGCGCAGGTCGTTCTTCACTTCGGGCGGGACTTCTTCGAGATCACGCGCGTTTTGGGCGGGCAAGACGATCTCACGAATGCCGGCGCGGTGGGCGGCCAGCACCTGGTCTTTGATGCCGCCGACGGGCAGCACGGAGCCGCGCAGCGTGAGCTCGCCGCATACCGCAACCTCGGGCTTGACCGGCGCTCGCAACAGCAGCGACGTGACGGCGACGAACATCGCCACACCGGCACTGGCGGCGTCGCGCGCCGAGCCTCCGCGCGGTACGTGCAAGTGCAAGTCAATCGACTTGAGCCACTGCGGGTCGAGCCGCAGCCGATCCGCGCGCGAACGCACGAACGACACCGCGGTGGTCGCCGACTCCTTCATCACGTTGCGCAAGCCGCCCGTGATGTAGATCTCGCCCTTTCCGGGCATGCGCGTGGCTTCGATGATGAGCAAGTCACCACCGGCCCCGGAAACCGACAGCCCCACGGCGACGCCCGGCGCCAGCTTTCGCTCCGAAAGCTCGGGACGGTACTTCTCCGGGCCCAAGAGATCGCGCACCAGCTCGGCCGACACGCGCGTGTGCGGGGGCGCGGAGCCGTCCGCAATCTTCACGGTGACGTCGCGACAGACGGCAGCGACCTCACGCTCGAGGTTACGAACCCCGGGCTCGCGCGTATAGAAGTCGACGAGGCACTCCACGCCGTCTTGCCCGAACTCGAGCTGGGCCGGGGTGAGGCCGTGCTCCTTCACCTGCTTGGGGATCAAGAATTGCTGGGCAATGGAGACCTTTTCGGCGCGCGTGTAGCCGGGCACCTCGATCATCTCCATGCGATCGCGGAGCGCCTCGGGGATGTTGCCGCGGTAGTTGGCGGTGGCGATGAACATCACCTCCGACAAGTCGAATGGCAAATCGATGTAGTGATCTTGGAACGTGTCGTTCTGCGCCGGGTCGAGCACCTCGAGCAGCGCCGCTGCTGGATCACCGCGCATGTCGGAGCCCATTTTGTCGACTTCGTCCAGCACCAGCACGGGGTTGCGACAGCCGACCTTCTTGAGCGCTTGAATGATGCGCCCGGGCAGCGCGCCTACGTAAGTCCGGCGGTGACCGCGGATCTCTGCTTCGTCACGCACTCCACCGAGCGAGATGCGCCCGTAGCGCCGCCCCATGGCGCGCGCGATGGAGCGCCCGAGCGAGGTCTTACCGACGCCAGGCGGGCCCACGAACAGCAGAATGGGACCCTTCTTGTCGCGACGGAGCTGGCGGATCGCCGAGTACTCGACGATGCGCTTCTTCACGCGCTCCAGGCCGAAGTGATCCTCGTCGAGGCAGCGCCGGACCTCTTTCACGTCGATGCGATCCGGCGTGGTGCGCGTCCAGGGCAAGTCCGCCAGCCACTCCACGTACGTGCGAGTGACCTGAAACTCAGCAGACTGGGGCTGCATGCTGGAGAGGCGGGATAGCTGCTTGCGAGCCGCCTTTTCGGCGTCCGGAGGTAGCTCCGCGCGGGCGATGCGATCGCGCAGCGCTTCGACCTCGTCGTCGTCGCTGGCCTCGCCCAGCTCCTCTTTGATGCTCTTCATCTGCTGGCGCAGGGCGTAGTCGCGCTGCGAGCGGCTGAGCTCGGTCTGCACCAGCGAGGAGATTTCGTCTTTGACGCGCAGCACCTCGAGCTGACGCTCGACCATGCCGAGCACCAGGCCCACGCGCTCCTTCACGTCGAACGCTTCTAAAATGCGCTGCCGCACTGCGATGCTGGCGTGCTCTTCGGGAAAGTTCGAGGCGATGAGATCCGCCAGCGCGCCGGGCTCGCGCACGTTGTCGAGGATGCTCGCCGTTTCCTTCGGTAAGTTGGGCAAGAGCCCGAGCACCTGGCGGGTGCTCTCGCGCAGCTTGCGACCGAGGTCGCGCAAGTCCGGCGCGATCTCGGTCGGCTCCGGCACGCGCTCGATCTCGGCGCGCATGTAGGGCTCGAGCCCGAGCGGTTGCTTCAGCTTGAAGCGCCCGAGACCGTTCAGGACGACGCTGTAGTTGGAGGGGCCGAGCCGAATGACCTTCACGACGCGAGCCAACGTGCCGATCGCGTAGAGATCTTCGAACCCTGGCTCGACCGTGTCGGCGTTGCGTTGCGTCAGCACACCGACGAGCGCGCTGTCCTCTCCGGACAGCTCCTCGACCAGTCGCACGCTACGCGGCCTGCCGACGTTGATCGGCACGACCGACATCGGAAACAATACGGAATTCCGCAGGGGTAGAACCAGGATTTGCTCCGGTTCACCGGGGCGCTCACCACCGCGCATGATCCCCACAGTACTACCAGCGCTTGGCGAGTCCAGGGCCACGGGGAAAGTCGCGGGATCGCCCGCGGTGTGGTAGTTCCCGGGCCGATGCGCCACGCGCTCTTCGCTCTCGGCCTCACCCTCACCGCCGCCTGTGGCGGCAGTGCGGGCGCCGATCCGGACCGCGTGCTCCACGACTACTCAGTAGCGGTCGAACAGGGTCGTGCGGCCGAGGCCTATGCGCTGCTCAGCAGCGAGTCGAAAAAGTCGATATCTTTCGAACAGTTCCAACGTGTCTTAAAGGAAAATCCTGAGGAATCGCGGGAGCTCGCGCAAAGCCTCCGGCGTCCTCAAGCAGCTCCGCCGCGCGTGACTGCGACGGTCACGGGGCCGGATGGCGAGTCGTCAATTCTGCTCATCTACGAGCAGGGCTCGTGGCGGGTGGATGCATCGGCGATCGATCTGTACAGCCAGCGCACGCCCGAAGCGGCGGTGCGCGCGTTCTTGCGCGCGTACGACAACAGGCGCTTCGACATCTTGCTGAAGTTCGTGCCCGAGGATCAACGCGAAGGACTCACGGCCGACGAGCTGAAGAAGGCTTGGGAAGGCGACGAGCGCGCCGACATGGACCGGCTGACCGGTGCCTTGAAGGCGTCGCTGCCGACCGCCAAGGTCGAGCTGTTCGGTGATCGCGCCAGCCTGGCGTTCGGCGCGGGCGGCTCGGTCGAGCTCGTGCGCGAGAGCGGACTCTGGAAGATCGAGGATTTGAAATGACACGCAGCGCCAAAGTCGAGCGCAAGACGCGCGAAACGGAGATCGTGGTCGAGGTGAATCTCGACGGTACCGGCAAGGCCGCCATCGACACGCCCCTGCCCTTCCTGTCGCACATGCTCGACCAAATTGCGCGCCACGGCTGCATCGACCTGACCGTGAAGGCCACGGGCGATGTCGAGATCGACGGCCACCACACGACGGAGGACATCGGCATCGTGCTGGGTGAGGCCGTGCGCCAGGCGCTGGGCGATCACCATGGTATCCGTCGCTACGGCTCGGCCACCCTGCCGATGGACGAAGCGTTGGTCACGGTCGCGATGGATCTCTCGGGTCGGCCCTACTTCGTCTGGAAGATCCCGCTGCCCAAGGCGAAAATCGGTACCTGGGACGTCGAGTTGGCCGAGGTCTTTTTCGAGGCCTTTGCCCGCACCGCGCAAGCCAACTTGCACATGGTGCTGCACGACGGTCACAACCTGCACCACATCGTCGAGATCAGCTTCAAGGCGTTCTCCAAGGCGCTGCGCATGGCCACCGAGCTGGATCCGCGTGCCAGCGGCGTGCCGTCGACCAAGGGCATGCTCGTATGACCACGCGCGTGGCCGTGGTCGACTACGGCATGGGCAATCTACAGAGCGTCGTGCAGGCGCTGCGCGCGGCGGCCCCTGAAGGCACCGAAATCACCCGCACCCAGTCGCCCGAGGTAGTGAAAGCCGCCGATCGGCTGGTGGTACCGGGCCAGGGCGGTTTTCGCGACGCCGCCGCACGCTTGGCGCAAGGCGGCCTCGGCCAAAGCGTGCTCGAGAAAATGCGTGCCGGCTCGCCCTACCTCGGCATTTGCCTGGGCCTGCAGATTCTGTTCGAAAGCAGCGAAGAAGCTCCGGGCGTGGCCGGCTTCGGTTGGTTCAAGGGCGCCGTCAAACGGCTCGTCGGCGGGCCCGACATCAAGATCCCGCACATGGGTTGGAACGAGCTCGAGCTGAGAAGCGGCGGCCATCCTCTGCTGCAAGCCGCCGGCGGCGCCGGCGCGTACGTCTACTTCGTGCACTCGTTCCACGCCGCCGCTACCGAGGCGGACGTCGTCAAAGCCACGGTTCGACACGGCGACAACGTCGTCACGGCCGCCGTGGCGCGCGACAACGTCGTGGCGACGCAGTTTCACCCGGAAAAGTCGCAGGCAGCCGGCCAGGCGCTGCTGCGGCGTTTTCTCAGCTCGTAAAAAGGTGTAAGGCCCGCCGCCATGGAAGTCATTCCGGCGATCGATTTGCTCGATGGCAAGGCCGTGCGGCTGATGAAGGGCCGCTACGAAGACGTGACGGTCTATCACGACAATCCGCCGGTGTTGGCGGCGGGGTGGGCCGGGCGCGTGAAGCGCCTGCACGTGGTGGATCTGGAAGGCGCCAAGGCGGGTCGCGCCGTGCAGCGCGAGCTGGTCACGCGGCTCGTAAAGTCGTTCGGCTCGGGTGTGCAGGTCGGTGGCGGCGTGCGCTCGTTCGACGCCGTAAAGAGCTACTTCGATCTGGGAGTCGAGCGCGTGGTGCTCGGCACCGCGGCGCTCAAGCAGCCGGAGCTGATCGAACAGGCGGCGCAGGCCTATCCGGGCCGCATCATCATCGCGGTTGACGCGCGCGACGGCAAAGTGGCAACGGCGGGCTGGCTCGATCAGTCCGAGCGGCTGGCGACCGACCTGGTGCGGGAGCTCTCCAAGCACGCCTTGGCGGCGGCCCTGTACACCGACATCGATCGCGACGGCACCGAGGTCGGACCCAACATCGAGGCTACCGCGCGGCTCGGCCGCGAAACGAGCGTACCGGTCATCGCCAGCGGCGGCGTCGGAACGCTCGGTCACCTCACGGCGCTCGCGCTCGCCGCCGCCGGCTCCAAGATCGTGGGCGCCATCGTCGGCCGAGCGCTGCACGAAGGCCGTTTTTCGCTGGATGATGCGGTCGCTGCGGCGAAAACTCACACGGGCGCGTAGCTTGCAAGGTAGCCTGCGGCCATCGCGATGAGCGACGACTCCGATGAAGCGCCCGGCCTCGGTGGCCCGATCTCGCAGCGCGTGACACACGGCCCGCTGAGCTCGCGTTCGGCACGGCTCGCGGCCGAGCAGCGCAGCCCGGATTCGGAGGCTCCGCCCTCCGCCGGCAGCTTCGACGGCGAGGATTTCCTCTACCACTTGTATCGTGGCAGCGAGCTGTTGCAGGACAATTGCGTCCCGCAGGCCAAAGAGGAGCTCGAGCGCGCGCTCAAGCTCCAGCCGCAAGACACCGAGGGCCAGGGCCTGCTCGGCGTCGTGTACTTTCGGCTCGGCCTCTACCCGCGCGCCATCGGCATCTACGAAGACATCATCAAGACGATGCCCAACGAGATCAGCCCTCGGGTGAATCTCGGGCTCTGCTACCTGAAGACCGGTCAGAGCCACCTGGCGCGTGATGTGCTCGAAGAAGTGATTCAACGCGTTCCGGATCACGTTCGCGCTTGGGGCTACCTGGGTCTCACCTTCGAGCGCCTGGGCGAGCTGGCCAAGGCCGAAGCCGCCTTCGATAAGGCGGGCCAGCCGACGCTAGCCAGGCGCATGCAGCGGCTGCTCGCCGAGCAAGCGCAAGTAAACCAGGAGCCGGTCGACCCGGAACGAGTCGAAGTGCGCTTGGCCGCGGCGGACGCCGTGCAAGAGCTCGACGGTCGCGAAGGCGGCTTCTCGCGCGTCACGGTGGAAGAAGAGTCGGATCCTTCGCGCTCGGGGCGCTGGCGCGCGGTGGAGCTGGGCGACGCTTCGGTGCCGCCACTGCCCAAGCAGCGCCGGGTTCCGTCACTGGTCGGCCGCTTGGGCCCAGCGGTGCCGGCGATTTCGGATCCGCCGGAGCTCGGGCGTGACTCGGTGCCGCCACCAGGGTCGCTGCGCGCACCGCCGTCGATGCGCGCTCCCGTCGCGACCTCGGGTGCTCTGGCGCTGGAAGGCGGCCTGGCGTTCCCCGGTGAGCCGAGCAAGGTGCTGATCACGGCAGACCGCGTGGCCACCTGCGTCACCGCAGAAGGCTTCGCCGCGCGTTCGGACGTGATTTCGAGCCTCGCCTGGTCGGGCACGCGCTCGCTCGCCCCCGTGGGCTTGATGCGCCGATTGCGCGGGCGAGAAACGAGCGAGCCGTTCGGCGCGGGAGCGAGCCTGTGGCACCTGTACGAAGGCGCCGGCAAGGCGGTGATCACGGCTGGGCGTGACCGTACGCTGTGGGCGCTCGAGCTGGCGGATGAATTCGTTTACGTGCGCGAAGCGAGCTTGCTCGCGTTCGAAAGCAGCGTTCGTTACGAAAACGGCCGACTCGCCGCCGGCGGACGAGAGCCGGTCGCGATGGTACAGCTCTCGGGCAAAGGCTTCGCGGTACTCGAGACGTACGGCCCCGTTTCGGCCCTCAGCGTGGGGCAAGACGAGCAAGCCGTGGTTCGCGTCGACGACGTGATCGGCTGGACCGGGCGCCTTCTCGGCCAGGCGCTCGAGGTCGATGCTTCGCCGGGAAAGCTGCCCGGTGCCGTGGCCTTCAGCGGTGAAGGCGCCCTGCTCCTGGATCTCAAACGATGAACGCCGAGGCCGATACTGACGCGGTCGACGCGCGCGGCGAGCGCCTCAGGCGCCGGCGCTCGCTCCGACAAGACGCGCTCAATATCCCGAACCTGCTGACGTTCGCGCGGGTGTTCGCGATCCCGATCGTGATCCTGCTGCTCGACCGCGGCACGCCCGAAGATTGCGTGCTCGCGGCGCTCGTCTATTCCGGCGCAGCCATCACCGACCTGCTCGACGGCTACCTGGCGCGCAAGATGAACGTCGTCAGCGTGCTCGGCAAATTCCTGGATCCACTGGCGGACAAGCTGCTGGTGATGGCCTCGCTCATCTATATGGTGCCGATGGGGCGCATCCCCGAGTGGGCGGTGACGGTGCTCTTGGCGCGCGAGATCTCGGTCACCGCGCTGCGCAGCATCGCCAGCAGTGAAGGCGTCGTGATCGCCGCTGGCGATGACGGCAAGAGCAAGACCGCGCTGCAGATGATCGGCATCTTGGCATTGATCTTGGGTTACCCCTACCACCTCACCCTGCCCGGGCTGGATCTGGGCATGGTCGACTTGGTGTACGTGGGCCGCGCGCTGATCTACGCCTCGCTGGTGTTCTCGATTTCGAGCGCTGTCTCGTACTTGCGGTTGTTCTCGGCGGCGGTCGAGGCCAAAGAAGAGCGGCAGCGCGGCGAAGGCTAAATTTCGCCGAAATGAGGGGGCTCTCGCCCGCGGCGGCGGTTTGGTGTTAAGCAGCCGACCCATGTCGTCCTTGCTTCGACCCACCCTGCTGCTCGCCCTGGTTTCGCTCGCGGTCGCCTCGTCGCTACCCGGCTGCTCTCAGCAAGGTGAAGGCGAGCGCTGTGACCTGATCAAGAACGGCGATGCCGACTGCGACAGCGGCCTGGTGTGCACGGCCAGCTCGCGCCTGCGCGACCATTCGACGGATCGCTGCTGCGCGCCCAACAACGCCAGCAGCGACGCGCGTTGCGATCCGGCGACGCCGTTCGAAAACATTGCCGGCGCAGGAGGCGAAGGCGCCGAGCCGGCTCCGGGTGGCGGCAGCGGTGGCAGCGGCGGAACCGCCGCCGGCAGCGGCGGAACCGCCGCCGGCAGCGGCGGAACGACCGCCGGTAGCAGCGGCTCGGGCGGCACCATGATGTCGACGGGCGGCGTGCCCGATAGCGGCGGTAACGGCGGCCAGTCGGAAGGCGGCGCGCTCTCGAGCGACCCGAGCGCGGGCCGAGGCGGCGCGTAAGCGTGGCGTCGCTCGGTGAGCTGACCACGTTGGCGCAACAGGCGCTGCTGCTGTCAGTTGCTGTAGCGCTCCCGGTCGTCGGCGCTGCGGCGCTGATTGGGCTCATCGTTTCGGTGCTGCAAGCCGCCACACAAATCCAGGATCATACCCTCGGCCACCTACCGCGCCTGCTCGTGGTGGTAGCGGTGCTGGCCGCCACCGGGCCGTGGATCGGCTCGCAAATCGCCGAATTCGCGCTGCGCGCGTTCAGCGGCTGAGGCCTCGTGGCCGCGCTTTCGCCGAGCGATCTGGCCGAGAGCGCGCTCGTTGGCAAGCGCGTGCAGGTAGCGGGGCGCGTCTTCCACGTCGAAGGCAAGCGACTCACGCTGGCCGATGCCTTTGCGCGGGTGAGCTTCGAGCTGGGGCGCGCCGCGGCGCCGCAGCCCGAGCCGGGCGACTTGCTGGTGGTATCGGGACGGGTGCAAGACGCGCGTACTCTTACGGGCGCGCGTCTGGTGTCGCGCACGCCCTGCCCGCCCCCTGCCGCAAGCGGCGAGTTTTATCGCGCCGTGTTCGCAGGCGACGCAGAAAAACAGCGGGATGGGGCGCGCGCCGCCCAGCTTTTGCGGGGCTTCTTCGCCGAGCAGCGCTTCGTCGAGGTGTCGACGCCGCTGCGCGTACCGGCGCCGGGCGTGGACTTCCACGTCGACGCCATCGCCGCCAGCGGGCAGTACCTCATCACCTCCCCCGAGCTGCACATGAAGCGGCTGCTCGTCGGCGGCATGCCTCGCATTTTTCAGCTGTCGCGAGTGGCGCGCGCGGACGAGCAGGGCCCTCTGCACGCCCCCGAGTTCACGATGCTCGAGTGGTACCGCGCGTTCGCCGATCTTTCGGCGGTGCTGGCCGACACCGAGGCGCTGGTGCGCCACGTGGTGCGCGGCCTGGCCGGCGAAGATACCGTTTTTGTGCTCGGAAATCGCAAGGTGAACGTGGGCAAGGCGTTCGAGCGGCTTACGGTGCGCGAGGCATTTCAGCGTTACGCGGGCGTCGAAGATGCCGCGCGGCTCGCGGCTCGCGACGAGGATCGCTACTTCGAGCTCATGGTCTCGAAGGTCGAGCCGGCGCTCGCCGAGCGGCCACGGCCGGTCTTCTTGACGCACTACCCGATCTCGCAAGCCGCCTTGTCTCGACCGTACCCGGACGACCCGAGCGTGGCCGAACGGGCGGAGCTCTATTTCGGCGGCGTCGAGCTGTGCAACGCTTACGGCGAGCTCACCGATCCGGTCGAGCAGCGCCGCCGCTTCGTCGAAGAGGCCGCCCGCCGCAAAGCCCTCGGCCGCGCCGTCTACCCGCTCGACGAGCTATTTTTGGCCGCGCTCGTCGAAGGCATGCCGCCGTCAGCCGGCAACGCGCTGGGCTTCGACCGGCTCGTGATGGTGGCGACGAATCGATCTTCGATCTAGTTCTGCTCGTACCAACGTCGCTCGAGCGCGTTCCTGCTCACCCCAACCCTCACGGCCCGACCTGGCTGCTCACTGCCCGATCTTGGGCGGAGTGGCGCCGGTGGCGCCGGTGAGGAAGAGCACCATGTCGTCGTTGGCGGCGGGCGTATCGAAAACGACGAAGTGGCCGTCGCTGCCCTTGGGCGCACCGTACTGGCGCAGGCCGAGCGTGAAGCCGCCCGCCTTCGCGGCGTAGCCAACGGCGACGGTCTTGTCGATGCCCTGTTCGGTGAGGAAAGGCGTGGCCGCGCTCTTGTCCGCCTTGACCTGCGTGAGCCCGGCCGCCACCGCGTAGGTGGCCATGGTGATCGGCGGGCTGTAGCTGTCGTCCAAACCGAAGGTTTGGAACAGGTGCTTGGCCTTGTGACCCATGAGCGGGCTCCCCACGGACGACGCGAAGTTCAGCGGATCCGCCGGGTCGATCCATTGCTGGAGCAGCGACAGCACCGGGTGATACTGCGTGACGCCGGGCCCGAGGTTCTTGTCGGTCATGGCTGGATCTTGGAAGACCAGCGGCAGCGCGGCCGCGATGTTTTCGGGCTTGGTCTTGGTGCGCAGCGCGTCGCGCAGGCTCGCGCCGTTGCCGGACAAGACGGCCGCTTTGTAGTCATCGCCGAACGGCAGCATCAGGCTGCCTTCCGTGGAGCCCTGCGAGTGGCCGAAGAAGAACAGCTTGGCGGGATCGAGCTTGATGGCGGCGCCCGTCGAGGTCTTGGCGTCGATGTTCAGCGCCTTGGCAAAGCGTGCCACGCTCAGCTGATCGGCGGCGCCTTGCATCGGATTGCCGCGCGCAGCCGCCGGATTCAAGAAGTTGAAGAACAGATTGTTCGGCGACTCCATCGACTTGCCGCGGCGGGGCCCGTGCTCGACCTGGTCGATCCCGATGACTGCGAATTGGGGCGTGGCGCCCGCGAGCGCCCCTGCCACCTCGGCGCGCACATGGTCGCGGTAGCTGCCGCCCGTGCCGTGCGCGAAGACGACCGTGGGCCAACCTGCCGCCGGCGCCGCGCCCTCCGGCACCGTGATGGACATGCAGACGTCTTCCGTGTGCGGCTTCTTCACGTCAATCTCGCCGCCATCTGCGGGCGTCGAATACGGTGCCTCGCCCTGCTGGAACACGGGCAGCGTGAGCAGCGCCTGGTACTCGTCGTAACCGGCCGGGTCGTCGCCGCAGCCGCGATCGCCCTCGGCTTGCGGGCACGGTGACGCCACCTTGCCGTCGCATTTGACCCATTGCGCCGCGGTGGGAGCGTCGGCGGCTTCCGTCGCCGCTGCCAGATCCGTCATTGGCTTGCGCAGATCGCCCACGGTGAAAACGCTGGCGGTGACCACGTTGGCGACCGGTTGATTCTCGGCCGCCAGGTAGTCGCGCAGCGGCGCGAAGGCCGCGTGCGCCGCCTTCAGCTTGGCATCCGTCGGCGCCGTAACCTTGAGCACCGCCTTCAGGTTGTCCGACGCGGTAACGGCGTTTCCGTCACGCCCGGCGAGGGTGACGGGCATCTTTTGCTCGTCCGTCGACTCGCTCAAGATGAAGACGGCGTAGGTGTGCCCCGGCTCGAGCGGATTGCCGAGCGGAGGCTGCACGGCCACGAAGTTGTCGCAAATGTAATTGGTTCGGGCATCCGTGAAGAAGCGCTGCCAACCCACGCTTCGGCCCTTGGCCGGATCGGTGATGTCGACGAACTGCAAAGCGTTGACAGGGAACGTCGCAAAATCGAACGGCCCCGAGAACCGGAAGATCACGGTCGGGTATGCGCCCCAGGCCGAGTCGTTTTCGGTGATGGCGTCGACGTAGAGCTGGACCGGGTCGACCCCGAGCAGCGCGGTGCCCGGAGTCGGAAAGCCGCTCAAGTCCAGCTTGTTGCCGCTGCGACGGACGTCGGTGGGGAACGGCAGGCGAAAGAAGTCGCCCTCTTCGGCGCCATCTGCCCCGGGCACCTCGAAGTAGGCTTTGACGTTCTCGTCGACGGGCTTTTCACATTCCACGCCCGTCCAAGGCTGCCCTAACGGCGGAATCCCTGGCGGAGTCACCGAGCACTTGCCTTCCAGGCACGCCAAGCCGCCGAAGCAGTCCAGGCTGGTCGCGCAATCTTGCCCGACGTCCCCGCTGCCTTCGGGAGCACAGGCCAGGCTCAGGCCCTGAACGGCGCAACGCAACCCGGCGCCACAGTCGGCGTCCGTGAGACAACCCTCGCCGGCCGCGCTCGAGCCGGCGGGCGCGCACATGCGGCCCACGCACTGGCCGTCTTTGCACTCGGCGCCGATCACGCAGGCGTCGCCCGGGCTCTTGTCGCCGGCGGGCTCGCACGTGCCTTGGGAGCCGCAGGTCAGGCCATCGCGGCAGGGCTCGCTGTCGCTGCAGGCTTCGCCCACGCCGAGCCCGGTGGGCAGGCTACCGGCGCCAGCTTCGCCCGCCACGCTGCTGCCACCGTTGTTGCCGGAACCCGCCTTCGACGAGGTGCCGCCGGTACTAGCTCCGCTGAACCCACCGACGTCCGCGTCGCGGGTTACCGCGCCGTCAGAGCATGCCGACGCGCCCAGCGACAGGCAGAACGCACCACCCAACACGGCCCAGACGAAAGAACGACCCATGTAAGCACCTCTGGCGAAGCGACAAGAAGCCCAGCGCCCTCAACCGGACGCGAGCATCACGGTAACACGCTTTTCCCGCCTCAGTCGTAGTGAATGATCGAGGGTCTGTCGCGTGGGGCTTGGGCTGGGGCCCCAAGCCCGCGTTCGGCTCAGTCGTAGTGGATGATAGAGACGCAGGGCGTAGGTAACAGTCGTTCGCGCCCGCCGAGCGATGCCAGCTCGATCACGAAAGCGTAGGCCAGGACGAAGGCGCCTTGGCGGTGTACCAGCTCCCCGGCGGCGGCGGCGGTACCGCCGGTGGCGAGCAGGTCGTCCACCACCAGGACGCTGGCGCCTTCACGCAGCGAATCGCGGTGCATCTCCAGCTCGTTCTCGCCGTATTCGAGTGAATAGCTCACCTTGTCGGTGCGGAACGGCAGCTTGCCGGGGCGCCGCACCGGCACGAAGCTGGCGTTCAAGCGCGCCGCCAGCGCACCGCCGAAGATGAAGCCGCGCGACTCGACACCGACGACAGCGTCGACCTTCTCACCCACGAACTGGTGAGCAATGGCATCGAGCACGATGTGAAAGCCCTTCGGATCGGCGAGCAGCGGCGTGATATCGCGGAACAGCACGCCCGGTTGCGGGAAGTCGGGCAGCTCGCGGATCAGGCCTTTGACATAAGCCAGGGAATCGAACGGGCTCGCGTGAGGTCGCACCAGCGCGCGATCGCTCTTGAGCGTGCTCGGTTTCTTCGGATCGACGCCGCGCGGCGTCGGCGAGAGCCTTCCGGGCACGGGCTTGGAGGCCTTGGCAAAACTTCCCTTGCGCGTCGCCATGGAAGGCGAACGCTACCATTACCCTGGCGCGGTCGTCAGCTCCGCCACGACTTGCTCGGCGTGCTCGGCCGCGCCGCGTGCCCACAAATCCAGAACCAGGGGCGTGATGCTGATTTCGCCCGCGTCGTAGGCCTCGGTGTCGGACCCCGCCGCCGGGCGGTGCTCCACACCCGGCCCGCCGAGCCACAGGTACTCGCGCCCGCGCGGATCGGTCCGGAACTCGACCTCGTCCGTGTAGAAGCGGCCGCCCAGGCGCGTGGCGCGGCAACGCCAGTTGGCCCCGGGCGGGATGTTCACGTTGAGCAGCAGCGGCCCCGTGGGCTGAGCTCGGAACAGCGCCAGGCCAATGCGGGCGGCTTCTTTGGCGGCAGCCTCGCGGTCGGAGTCGGTTGCGGCGGAGAGCGCCAACGCCGGGACACCGCGCAGGGCCCCCTCGCGCGCGGCGGCGACGGTACCGCTGTAGAAGACGTCGTCGCCCAAGTTGGCGCCGTGGTTGAGCCCGGAGAGCACCAGGTCTGGACGCCGCGGCAGGATGCGCGTGCCGGCGAAGAAGGCCGTGTACACACAATCAGCCGGCGTACCGTCGATCGAAAAGATGCCGTCGCCGTGCTGCGTGAGGCGCAGCGGGCGGTGCAGGCTCAGCGAGTGGCTGGAGGCGCTCTGCTCGCTATCGGGTGCACAGACGACGACGTCGGCGTGCGGCAGCAACGCCGCGCGCAGCGCGTTGATGCCCTGCGCGCGAAATCCGTCGTCGTTTGCCAGCAGAATCAGAGGTCGACGGCTCATGACGAGCTGTCTACCACGAAGCGCCTCGCCCCGCGTTTACGAGGACGCGCCGGCAAGAACCGAGTCGAGCTCGCCGGACTCGTTCAAGCTCGTGACGATGTCGCACCCGCCCACGAGCTTTCCGCCCACGTACAGCTGCGGGAACGTCGGCCAGTTCGAGTACTCCTTGAGGCCCTGACGCAGCTCGGCGTCGGCGAGGATGTTCACGTCTTTGAAGTCCGCACCCTTCTGCTTGAGGATGTGCACGACCTGGGCTGAGAAGCCGCACTGAGGAAAGTGCTTCGAGCCTTTCATGAACAAGACCACGCGGCTCTGACCGATTGTCCCCTCGATGCGCTGCTTCAATGCGTCGTCCATGAACCTAGCCTCCGACCTTCGCCCACGTTTGGGGCGTGTACGTTTTTAGTGCGAGCGCGTGGATGGGACCATGCATTGCCTCACCCAGCGCGCGGTAAACGAGCTGGTGCTGCTCAATGAGCGTCTTCCCCTCGAAGGCTTGCGACACGATCCGCGCCTGATAATGATCTTCGGTGCCCGTCAAATCGACGAGCTCGACATCGGCGTCGGGCAGAGCCGCAAGCAACAACCTTCGAACGCTTTCTGGAGCCATCCAAGCCTTGCGCGTCGCTATCTGACCCACACCGGCCGGCTTGTCAACGCCGGGGGTTAGTCCTTGGGCGGCAGGGGGCCCGGCAGCTTGATTTCGCGAAGCCCCTCTTTGAAGCGCACCTGGGCTTCTCCCAGGTTGAGACGCACCTCGACGAGCTTTTTGGTGATCTGGTCGAGACGGGTCGTTACCTCGGCGAGCCGCTTGGTGAGCTTGGCTCGCAAGTCAGCCGCCTGATTGTTCTTTTCGATGGCTTCCAGGCTCAGGCGCGTCTCACGCGACGACTTCTCGAGCTCTTGCTGCTCGGTCTGGAGCGAATCGACCTGGTCGCTCAGCCGCTTGACGATCTCGCGTAAAGACCAGGCTTCGCTGAGCTTTTGGGCTACACCGCGGTCTGCGCGGGAGTCCGCCAGGTAGGCTTTGACGGCTTCGTCGGCCAGCGGGTGCAGCCAATCGATGCCTTGCTGCGTGGCCTGCCGCTCGTCGACCACGAGCTCCAGTCGTACGCGTGGCTTGAGCGGGACCGGCACCAGCGCCGTCGAGGTCGCTAGATCGTCTTCGGTGCCGGTCGGGGGCTTGAACAGGCGTGCGCTCGACAGACGTGGGTGGCGGATGACGAGCTTGCTCGTCTCGTCGCTCCCGCTCGCAACCTTGTACGTGGTCTTGGTCACGCTGTCGCGCTCGATGTAGAGGGCGCCGGCTTCGATGCGGAACAGGCGCGCCCCCTGCTCGGTGCTCTGGCGCTCGCTCGTGACAGCGATGCTGCGATCGAGCGCGAAAGGCACGGTGGCCTTCCCTTTGGGCGGCAGCGCATCGAGCATGCCCTGCCCCAGAAACTGGCCCTCGCCGAACACCGCGATCGGCCCGCGCTCGAGTAAGCCCGTGGTCGCGTTCTCGAAGCGCACCACCCGAAACGGGTGCGCGTTCGAGTCCGGCACGCCGCCGTCCGGCGCGAACAAGAACACGCTCTCACCTGGCACTTTGCGGCTCACGAGCAGCACCATGGTGGCGCTCTCGTCGGGCACCGTGACCTCGCCCGGGATCTTGTAGCGGGTGCTGCCGCCGCCGACCGCGACCGCCGCCAGCGCCGACATCTGCCGCGGCGCCGACAGCCCCTGCTTCGAAAGCTCTGCCATCGCGGCGCGGCGTGCAGCCGTGGCTGACACCGGCATGGGCGGCGGGGGCGGCGGGGCGGCGGGGGCGATGCCTTTCGGGCTCGCTGCTTTGTTCGGTCGTGCGCCGCCGTAGCCGCTGCCGGCGGCGCGCGAGTCCGACTTCTTGCGGTCGGCAAGAGGCTCGTCGTCGTATTCAGAGCCTGCATCGGCCGGCGCGGCCTCGGCAGCTGGCGCCGGAGCTTCTTCTGGTGCGTAGCGCTCGACCGCGCCGCCCGGCTGCTGGCCGAGCGTGGTCATGCCTTCCGGCACTTGCGCGATGATTTCACCCGTATCGGTGATGACCGGGCGCACCGGGGTGATGGCGTCCCCCAGGGTCGACTCGAAGGCGATCGGCGCGCCCGCGACGAGCGTGAGCTCGACGTTCTTCCAGTCTTCACCTGAAAGATTTTGAACGATGCCCCAAACCTGGAGATCGGCGCCGTCCTTCCCGACCACGACGCGGTACGACGGCCGCCACAGCGGCGTGGCGGCGACGTAGCCCACGGCCAGGTCGTGCTCCTTGCCGTCCAGGCTCAGCCGAACGCGGCGCAACCGTTCGCTCGACGGCTCCGGCGGTTTGGGTGGCTCACCAGGGTGCTCCCAAGCCTCGAGCATGCGCCCGAAGCGCGGGTCCTGCGTGACGGGGTCGTTCTTCTCGAGCTCGAGCGGGAACGAGGCGGCCTTCAGCGAGCTGCCTCCGCGCTCGACGATCGCGAGCGTAGCCAGGAAGTCGCCGACCATGCGCTGGCGCATCTTGAACGACACCTGCTCACCCTCGACCTCGCCGCCACGCTCGAAGTAGCCGACCCCGTTGCGATAAACGACCACCCGGCGCAGGGGCAATTCGGGGCTCGCGACGTCCGGCCCGCGCGCGCAGCCAAAACCGAGAACGCCAAAGGCCAAAGGCAACGCCGCGCGCGCAAAATCCCTCATCGTCCCTCCCCTATAGCCTAATGACTGCGCCGCCGGGAGCGCCTAAGCTGGCTGGCCGTGACCGACGCCGCACCGCCATCCATGAAGCCTCCGGCCTCGCCTCCCGGCCCGCCGCCGCGCCGCCCGCCGCCCGTGCCGGGCAGAGCGATGAGCGACGGCCAGAAAGAGGCGTTGGCCATCCAGGCGCTGGGCCTGCTCAACGAGCAGGTTCAGGCTCGCATCGTCCACTACAAGGGCGAGCTGGAGACGAGCCCGGAGCTCGATGCCATCACGGCGCAGGTCGTCGCTCAGCTCAAGGCCATGCAGGCCGCAGTCGCGTCGGACGTCGGCGGGCAAAAGACGCCCGACGAGATGGAAGAGCAGCAGACCCGGGCATTGGCGCAGCTGCTCCCTCGCTTCTTTTCCGGGCAATCGCAGTTTGCGACCCGCATTTTGAAGCCGATCGGCAAAAAGATCGCCAAGCTGTTCTTCGAGAGCGAGCTGCACGAAAAGTCCAAGGGCGACAAAGACAAAGTCATCCACCACGCCGAGCAAGGCGTTTACTACGTCCTCTCGCGCTACAAAAACCGGCTCCGCGCCGAGCTCGAAGGGTTCGAGTTCCAAAGCCCCGAGGTGCGCGAGTCCACGCTCGAGCTACTGGCCAAGACGGAGCGCGACCTGCAGGTGGCGTTCTTGTCGCGCCGCTCCCCCGAGCTGAATCGTGTGATGACGATCTATACGGCAGTGCTGGGCGACTTCTTGCAAAAGCACCTGCCGCCGCGGCTCGAGCAGATGGGCAAGGTGACGATTCGCGTCTGCAAGTCCGCCCGCCGCCCCAACAGCGTCGGCTACAAGGTCCTGGTCGACGCATTCCCCGATTTTCGCGCCGAGTGGGAGCGCCTGTTCATGCAGCAAATGGTGTTCTTTTGCGGCGACGAGCTGCTCGAGCGCCTGACCCTGGGCAGCGAAGCCTTCCAAGAAGAGACCGTAAAGTTCTTCACCGACCCGCACGTGTTCAGCGAAACCTGCGCTGTGGTCTGCGAACAGCTCTACGACTTTCTCTGCCTCGAGGGCTTCCTCGACCTGCCGGTGGACTGGCGCGTATCGCTGCAGAGCGGTGAATAGCGGTGAGGCGTTAAAGAGACGAGCCGTCAATCGCCGGCCCACGCCGACACCTCAAAAACCACTGCTCGCCGGGCCCACCTCTGCCGCGTAGGCGACTACGGCGGCGTTGCCGCCCACGATGCCCAACGGGCTCCACGGCGGATTGACGGCGCCCATGCGTTGGCTGTTGTCGAGCACCAAGTAATACTGGCCGGGCGGGAGCGGTACGATCTGCTTCGCTTCTTGACCGGGTTGCAGCGTGAAGGCGCTGAGCGGCGCTTCGGGCGGGGGCGCGAGCTCGGCACCGAGCTGCAGGCCGCTGCGCCACAGGTCGCCGGCGCCGCGCCGGATCACCATTGCGTCGACGGCGGGGCCCGTCACCTGAAAGCGGAGGAACAGTGCCTGCCCCGACGACGGCACATCGAGCGGGCCCACCAGGTCCATCTGATCGACGCGGATTTCGGTGGTGTCGCGCTCGAGCGTGGTGCGGCCCCCGGCGGCGGCGAAGAAGCGCTGCGGGCGGGCCGGCGGCGTCAAGATACCGATCGAAAACTCGTCGCCCTCTTCGGTGTGTACGACCGTAAAGCCGCTGGAAAGCTGGCCTTCGACGATCTGCGAGCCAAACGTGGACACCATGTAGCCGGCGGGCCCCTGCGCGGCCCAGTCGACCACCTTGTTCTCGATCGCACCCATGCGAAAGTCCGGTCCGTACGCGATGCGCGACGGGCGAGCCCAAACATAGGTGGAATCTTCGGCCATGAAGAAGTCCATGCGGTAATCGACGGTCGCGGACACCGCGAAGCCAACGCGACCTGCCACGGGCGTCCAGGCGAAGCCCGTACCGGAAAACGCCAGCGTGATCGTCTGCGGCCCGTCGTTCACGACCACGCTGCAGCGCTCCGGAAAGAAGCGGCCGATGGCGTTGCCGCTCGCCGCCAGCTTGAGCGGCGCGCCGCGCTTGAGCATCTCCGGGCACATGCGCTGCGCCCCGAATTTGGAGAAGAGGAACCAGCGCAGCTCGGGGCTGGCGTTGATCGAGTCGCGAAACAGCCCGCAGCCGCTGCTACCTAGGCCGAGCAGCGCGCACACCCCCAGCGCGCCGGCGCGCCGGGCCAACCGGGATAAGACAGGCGTCATTTTCTCGCGCAGCCTAGCCCGGGGCGCCCTCGCAAATCGAGGAAATCGAGCGAATAGCGATGCTGGCGAGCGCCGACGTCAGCCCCGGGTGCAGGTTCAATGCCGGCACCCGCACCAGCTCGAGCGACAGCTCACGCGCGATGCTCTTCGCCTCGATATCGAGGTCGTACAGCGTCTCGACATGATCGGCGAGGAAGCCGAAGGGCGCCCAAGCGATCTCGCGCCGGCTGCTCGGTGGGAGAGCGGCGGCAAGATTCGTAAGGGTTTGACGGACGTCGGGACCCAGCCATTCACCGCCGTCAGCACCCTGACTTTGATAGCAAAGTGTCACAGAACGACCCAGCGAACGCTCGATCGCTCGGGCCGAGCCTTCGACCAGACGTGCGTACGGGTCCCCTCGTTCGATCGCGATGCGCGGCAGGCTGTGTGCGGATAGCACGACCGCGGCGGCCTCCGGCGCATGACGTTGGATCAGATCGACGTGGGCCGCCACGAAGTCCGGCTCTTCGGCGTAAGGCGCGCTGGGCACCAGCGTGATGCCGGTGGCCGACGCGACCGCAACCTTCTGCGCTGCCTCCCAGTAGATGTGCTGGCTGAACGGCGCGAGCGCGATAACGACCAGGCGCCTGAGCCCGAGCGAGCTCGCCGCGGCGAGAGCGCGCTCCACGCCGGGCTCCCAGAGCCGCATGGCGACCAGCACCGGCGCCTCGAGTCGACGACTGAGCGCCTGGGCTTGCTCACGCGTGGTTTGCAAGAGCGGCGAGCTGCCGCCGATGGCTTCGTAACGGCGACGCAGCTCTTCTACCAAGCCGGGCGGAGCGGGCCGGCCGTGGCGGATGCGCGCGACGAAGGCCGGCAAGTCGTCCAAGTTGTCGACGGTGCCGTGAGCCACCAGCACTACCCCAGTATCCGCGGGAAAACTCATGATTCGGGTTCTTGGTAGGGATACTTGAAGGAGCGCGGCGGCGCGGCCGTGCGCTTGATGGTGCGTGGGCTCGTCCAGCGCAAGAGGTTCCACGGTGAGCCGGCCTTGTCGTTGGTGCCGGAGCGGCGTGAGCCGCCGAACGGTTGCTGCCCGACCACGGCACCGGTTGGCTTGTCGTTGATGTAGAAGTTGCCGGCGGCGAAGCGCAAGCGGCGCGACAGGGCGTCGATCGCGGCTTCGTCTTGCGCGAAGATGGCGCCGGTGAGCCCATACACCGACCCCTGGTCGCAGAGCTTGAGCGCGTCCTCCAGGCGTGCGTCGTCGTACACGAAGACGCTCACGACAGGACCGAAGAGCTCGCGCTGTAGCAGCTCGTGGTGCGCGTCTTTCACTTCAATCAGCGTGGGCTGGACGAAGAAACCTTCGCGGTCGTCCGTGCCGCCTCCCGAAACGATGCGACATTCCGGATCGCGCTGAGCCTGCGCGAGCGCCTCCGCCAGTCGCGTAAACGCAGCCCGGCCGATGACCGCACCCATGAAACAGCCGAAATCGGCCGGATCGCCGACGCGGATTTGCGCCATGAGCTCGGCCGTTTCTTCGAGCACGCGCCCGGCCAGGCTGCGCGGTAAGAACACGCGCGACGCCGCGGAGCACTTCTGACCTTGGTACTCGAAGCCGCCGCGCACGATGGCCACGCAGAGCGGCGTCACGTCGGCGCTCGGGTGCGCGAAAATGAAGTCCTTGCCTCCGCACTCGCCGACCACGCGCGGGTAGGCGCGATAGTCGGGTAAATGCTCGGCGATACGTTGCTGGAGCGCGTCGAATACTTGTGACGAGCCCGTGAAGTGCAGGCCCGAAAATTCTGGATGAGCCAGCGCGTGGTCGCAGATGCTCGCCGCGTCCCCCTGCACGAGGTTGATGACGCCGGGAGGCAAGCCGGCTTCTTCCAACAGCTCGAGCACGCGCAGGCCCGAGAGCGCCGCCAGCGGCGACGGCTTCCACACCACCGTGTTGCCCAGCAGCGCGGGCGCGGACACGAGGTTGCCAGCGATGGCCGTGAAGTTGAACGGCGTGATCGCCAGCACGAACCCATCCAGCGGGCGCAGATCGATGCGGTTCTGCGCGCCAGGCGGGCTATGCAGCGGCAATTCCTCCAGCTCTTTGGCGTAGTGCGCGTTGAAGCGGAGAAAGTCGATCAGCTCGCACGCCGCGTCGATTTCGGCCTGGTGCGGCGTCTTGCTCTGACCCAACAGCGTGGCGGCGTTCAGGCGCTGCCGCCACGGCCCCGCCAGCAAGTCGCCGGCGCGCTCGAAGATGGCAGCGCGCTCCGTCAGGCGTAGCTCCGCCCAGCCGGGTTTGGCCCTCAGCGCAGCCGCGATCGCTCGATCGACGTGGCCCAAGTCGCCTTCTACCCGGCGGGCGATGGTGAGCGCGTGCCGGTGCGGCGCGCTCATGGGCACGCTCTTGCCCGTTTCGATGCGCGCTCCGCCGATCACCAGCGGCAGTGCCGGCACCTCGGACGCCTGGCGCTGGATCTCGTCGCGAAGGCTGGCCCGTTCGGGGCTGCCCGGCGCGTAGTCCAGCACCGGCTCGTTCGCGGGGAGCGCTGACACGCCCAACAGCGTAGCACCACCGCGCTCACGGCGCGTCGTAAACACACGCGCTGGCGTCGCCCTCGGTCGGCGCGAAGGAGATGGAGTCGGAGTAGTAGGCGCGCATGAAGTCGGCGCCCCAGCACTCGACAGCGGTCACCGACCCCGGATCAGCCGGTACGTCTCCGCCAGCGATCACGATATCGGCCCGCCCAGCGCCATCGGCCCGCCAACGACTTTGAATCGAGATGTCTTCGAGCTGGGTCGTCTTGGTGTCGTCCACGTCCGCCGTGGCGTCGACCAGGAGCTGACCGGTGCCGTCTTCGTGGGCGTTCGAGGTCACGCTGAACGACTCCGGGTTGATGGCCGGATCCGGCGTCACCTCGGCCATGATGCTGCGCGGTAATGCGTGTCCTTCGCCGATGTCGTGCGGCAGGTGGTGCACGATGTGCACGGTGCCGGAGTCGTTTTGGTGCGCCGGAGGATCCAGCTCGCGCGCCACGTCGAGATCGATCGTGAACTCGCCTTCGCCGTGCTGCTCGTGCCGCTTGCCGAAGCCATGTCCTTTGAGAACGATGCGGTAAGCGCTGTCCGAGGTCGACTGCTTCGGGCGACCTTCCAGCACGTAGTCGTACTCGGCCTCGGCCACGCGCGTGACGCGGAAGCGATAGCTCGCAGGCTCGAGCGCGTCGGTGTACGGGCCCCAAATCGCCTCCCCGTCTTTCACCGAGGTGGGCTCGGTGTGCACGATGTACCAGGCGCTGCCGAGCACGACACCCGTGACCGCGTTCACGCCCGCGCGCACCGCGCGCGTGAAGCCGTACCATTTGGCGTATTGGCCGCGACCCAGCGGGCGCGTCGTCGCCAGGGGGTGCAACGCATTCGGCGCCGACGCGGTGCTGGAGGTCGCGTCCGAGTCCGTCTCCGGACCCGCGACCTGCACGGCCTCGCGCAGCGGCACCGCTTCGCGAAACTCATCAGCGTCATCCTGCTTCTGCAGCATGCAGCCCGGAGCCCAGCACCCCGCCAGCAATGCCACCCCGAGCACCTGAGGCATGAACGTCCGTTTGAGCATGCCCGCTGAGTTACAAGACCCGGGCCAACGCAAAATCCCCGCACTTCTCAGCGGTGCGGCGCGCTCTTCGTAACCGCCCGGCCTCGCGGCATGAACGTCAGTTCTCGCCCCGAAGCCCCCAAAGACCCACATCACCCTTCAGCACCACCCTCCTCCTCACACTAACCGAGCATTTCCGCACATTTGGCCCATGGCATCCTCTCCTCGCGCGTACAATCCTAACTTCCCCCCGTGCGCGCTCGTCCGAATCCAGTCGAAGCCCTCGCCACCCTTGCCCGTCTGTCGGACGAAGCGGAGCGACGCGCTAGCTGGCGTCAAGCGATCGCAGCGCTCGGCTACAGCACGGCCAACGCTGGTCCGCCTCCGCTCGACGGCATCGCGCCCGAAGTCCTGACGCGCGCTGCACAGATCGCGCTCGAGACGGGCCTCGCCGACGATCTGGAGTTCTTGGCGCCAGGTCCCGCGGCGGTCGCGCTTTACGAGATGAGCGCAGCGCTGCCACTCGGACGTGAGCGGCGCGAGCTTGGTCGGCGCGTGTTCGCGCGCTTGTACGAAGGCACGGCCGCGACCTTCGCGACGGTGGCCGCGCGCATGGCGCTGAGCTCTGGCAAGCCGTTCGAAGCCGCGTCGGTGCGTGCGCGCGTGGGCCTGGTTTTCGACCTGCCGATTGGCTGCGGGGTGAACGCGGACGCGCTGGCGCTCACGCTGGTAACCCGCCGTGAAATGCGGGAACGCTGGCTGGAGCGTGCGCGCACCGGCACCCTCCCCGTGCGCCGGCTCGCGGCCAAATTGCTGGAGCACGCCTCGCGCGAAGCAGTGTTTCGCGCGCAGCAGGGCGATCTCTATCCGCGAGATCAGCTGCTCGCGGAGCCGATCCGCTCGATCTACGAAAGCTTGCTGCACGATCGCGAGCCGCTGGTCTGGCGGCACGCGGCCGTCGCGCGCGGCATCTTGTCGTCGATTCAACCGAGCTTGCGCGAAGAGATCGACGTCGCGCTGGATCCGAACCTGTCTCCGACAGAGTGGCGGCGCGCGGGCGTCTCCTTGGTGGCGACGCTCGTGAGCGAGCCCGAGAGCTCGCTTCGCGCGCTGAAGCAGCTCATCGATGGGCCCGTGTCGGCGGCGGATCCGGGCCTCTCTGCAACGCTCGTGCTGGGCCTGCCGCGCGTGATCGAGGCCGAGCCCGACGCCGCCGAGTCGCTGCTCGAAATGCTGTGCAGCAAGCGCCGCCCCGACGTGGCGGAGGCAGCAGCGGCGCTGTTCGCCGATCTGAGTAGCCCGAGCTTTGGCCAGCGCTCGGCCAAGCTGCTGAAGCAAACGCTGGCGCAGCGCGCGGACTCGCAGAGCTCGGTGCTGCGCAGCGTGGCCGAGCGTGCGGTGCGCATCTTGGACCGTGATCAAGACGAGCAGAACGAGGTGGTCGCGACGGTGCGGCGCGCGCTGCTTGCCTATGAAGCCAAGGGCGCCCGCGCGGCTACCGATTTGGCGATCCAGGCCGTGCAGACGGCGCACCGCGCGATGGACTTCGTGGCGTCGCACGATCCGCACGACGAGCAAATGCTGCCGTACGTGCTCGGTGCGCTGACGGATCTGGACGCCGCCGCGCTCGAGAGCCAGCGCCTCACCGATTTGATGCTGCTCGGCCGGCGCCCGGGAGACACCGACACCAGCGTGCCGGAAGTAGAGCGGCTGCACGACCGCCTGGGCACGTTCCTGCTTGAGGCAGAAACGAGCGCCAACGAAGCCGCGCCCTCGCCCGCGCTGGCGCTCGGCGAGCAACGCCGCCTGAAGGCCCTCTTGCACCTGGTCGATCTCGAAGCCGCGCGCAGCGGTGAAGACGAGGGCGGCGTACGCAAGCGCGTGCGCCGCGCGGTGGGCGTGATGATGCGCCGCGTGGGGCATCAACCCGAGCCGATCGTACACCGCATCGCTTGCGCGACGTTGGCGCGCAGCTTCGATGCGGCGGTGCGCGAGGGCGTGAGCGATCCGTCGGACCTGCTGCTGGCGCTGGCCACGCACGTGGACGAGCTGCCGAGCCTGGAGGCCGTGGCAGAGGCCTCCACCAACCCCGAGGTGCGCTTGGCGGTATCGGGTTACGTCGACTTCCTGAATCCGTCGAACGCCGAGAACGCCGACGGCGCCGGTGAATCGCAACATTTCGAGCCGGGCATGGCCTCGGCGCTGCAAGGAGAGCCGCGCAAGATCGCGCAGCGTTTGCTGCGCTTGTCGCGCAGCTTGGGTGCCGGCGGCTCGTACCGTGGCGAGGCGCTGCGCCGGGTCGTGCAGCGCCTCGCACGTTCGCTGGAAAGTGTCGCCGCGGCACGCAGCCAATCCGATCTGGTCGACGCCAGCGGCGGCTCAGCCGACGTGATCAACGACGTCGAAGTGGCCGTTGACGGCTTGCGGCGGCTGACTCAGGGCGCGCAGCGGCGCGTGCTCGACGTCGATCCGATGGCGATCGCGGTGGTGACGGACGTCGCTTCGGTCGCCGCCCTGGTCGAGCGCACGGTGCGCTCCAGCGTGCCGCCCAACGCAGCGCAGCTGCAAATGGCGGTAAGCGAGCTGACCGCGGACGTGCCGCAGCCGATCGGCGCCGCCATCGGTAAGGTGCTGGCGCGGCTCGAGCAGCTGCCCGTCGCGGTCGCGGCCCCGGTGGACGCCGCGCCCATCCCGCTCGAGCGCCGTCGCTCTCCCCTGCCCGACTGGCTGCTCCCGCGTCGCACGATTGGCGCATTTTACGTGGTGCGCTCGCTCGGTAGCGGCGGCGCGAGCTCGGTGTTCATGGCGCGCCGCATCGAGGAGCGAAACAACGCCAAGGCCGAGGGGTTCGCCCTGAAAGTGCCGGACTACGATCCGACCACCGCGCGCAGCTTGTCGGAGCAAGAGTTCTTGCAGCTGTTCCGCGAGGAGGCCGGCGCGCTGCTGGGCTTGCCGACGCACGAGAACCTGGCGCGCTTCGTCACCTTCGACCTGGCGGCGCGGCCGAAGCCGATCTTGGTGATGGAGCTCATCCGCGGCGCCGGTCTCGATCGCTTGATCCGCAGCCGCTCGCTCAGCGCCGCGAACGCCCTCAAGTACCTCGACGGCATCTTGGCGGCGCTCGAGGCCATGCACGCCGCCGGCGTGGGTCACCTCGACATCAAACCGTCCAACGTGATCTTGCGCGACGGGCAAACTCCGGTGCTCGTGGACTTCGGCTTGAGCGGTCGCCAGCTGCGCCCGGGCTGCGGTACCCTCGAATACTGCGCGCCCGAGGTGCTCGGCCTGGTCGAATCCAAGGCGCCGCAGCCCGCCGACATGTACGCGTTCGCGTGCACGGCGTTCGAAGCGCTCACCTTCGAGCTGCTGTTCGACGCCGAAGACGAAACGTCGATCTTGTCCGCGCACATCGGGCACGACGGCTGGCCCGACAAGCTGGCCCGACTGGCCCACATCCCCGAATCGGCCGAAATCGCGCGACTGCTGGCGGCCTGTCTGCGCCGCGAGCCGAAGAACCGGCCGACCGCTTCGCAGGCGCGCCGCGCGCTACGCGACTTGACGCCCAAGCTGTCGGGGGCGAGCTTCCCGCTCGGTGCTCCTTCGTCCAGTCCCGGTAGCACGGGCGCAGTTCCAGCAGTCGCTGCGTCGCCGCTCGCTCGTGCCGAGAGCGCTTGAGAGCCGGCTCCGCCCGCTCAGGGCACGCCTGGTGCTGGCGCTCCTGAGTGGGCTGAGCTTGCTTGGTTGCCGCGACGAAGCGGCTCCGCCCATCCGCATCGTGCTCGGTCCCGCCGCGCAGGACGAGGTAACGCTCGTGCCCAAAGCCGCCCTCGCGGAGCTGATCGAAATCAGCCCGACCGAATCCGAGCTCCAGCTCACCTTCAGCTCGGTCGAGCGCGGTTGCGACGCCCCGGTGACGAGCAGCCCCGACAGTGTCACCCTGGCCGTGCGCCTGCACTTGCCCGGCGGCGCCAAGCTGGATCCCGGCCGCTATCCGGTCGCTGAGCCCAACCCGCCTTCTGAAGCGAACCCGGTCGCCGACAAGCCGCACGCGCTGGCCAGCGTACGCCTGCACGGCCGTCGCACGGAGCTGCGACCTGGCGGCGATCTCGAGCTGCACCAGGTCGACGCGACCCCGCAAGGCACGGTCGATGGCCTGCTCAAGCTGGATTACGCGGGCGACGCCGAGCACGCTGCAACCCGGGTTTCTGGGCGTTTCTCGGCCCATTTTTGTCGAATCAACCGCCTACGCTAAGGCGGCAGGCGTCGTGGTAGCGTCCGGCTCGGGAAGCTCCGGATGATTCGCTACAAGCTCAGCTTGCGCACCAAGATCGTCGCCACCATCATCGGCGTCACCTTACTCGTCGTGATTGGTGGCGCCTGGAAAGCCGCCGAGCAGGTAAAGGCTGCCGAGGGGCCGGGCGTCCAGCTGGCACGTCCGCTCAAGCGCTACTTCGACACGTTCAGCCAGGTCGGTACCGGTGAATTCGCGGTCACCCGCATGATCGCCACGGATCCGCCGCTCGTGGCGGCGTTGGCGACCGGAGACTCGACCGGCTTGGGGGACGCCAGCAAGCGCATCGCCGACGTGCTCGAGAGCTCGATCGTGCCCGACTTGTTCCTGATCTCGGACATCAATGGCAAGCTCATCACGCTGCCCGGCATCAAGGCGCCGAGCGAATCAGAGTGGCGTAGCTCACGCTTGTTTCAAGACTTGCGCGACGGTCGTCCGATCCGCGCTCGCCTGGCCGAGATTTCCGGTCAGGGCTACCGTATCAGCGGCTCGCAAGTGAAGAGCGGCGACAAGATGGTCGGCGCGGTCTTGTTCGGCGCCAGCCTCGATCGCTGGTTCACGGACGTGGTGGCCAAGACAGGCGGCAACGAGCCGGGTAAGGAGCATTGGCTGGTGCTCACCACGGGCGACCGGCAAATCGTGGCCAGCAACGTGCCGCGGCAACTCTGGCCGGCGCTCAGTCAGGCCCTTCAAAAGCCTTCGCAGCTCGAAGAAAACGGCAAGCGCTTCGAGGTGCTCGACATCGCCGACAAAGACTCGGGCGAGATCCACCACTACGACTTCGCCAAGCTCGGAGTGAACGGGTACTCGGCCGGCACCGACCCCGATTCCATCCCGTTCGGTACCCTCTCCTTGTATCGGGCTCACGAGCGCGCCAGCGAAAAGACGCTCGACGACCGCTTCATGGGGCTGATGGTAGTGCTCGGCTCCGCGTTGCTCTTGTCGATCTTGATGGGCTTCTTTCTGGCCTACCAGATCACGCGCCCCCTGCGCCGCTACATCATCGCCACCGAAGAGCTGGGCCGCGGCCAGGGCGATTTGAGCCGCCGCCTCGAGGTCGACGGCAACGACGAGCTCGGCACTCTGGCGACGAACCTGAACCGCGTGTTCGCCAAGATCCACAGCCTGGCAGCGGGCGTGCAGCGCTCGGCGTTTCAGGTGAACTCCAGCAGCGCCGAGATCTCGAGCATGAGCCGCAAGACGCTCGACGGCGCCAAAGAGCAAGCTTCGAAAATCACCAGCAGCACCGCCGCGGTCACCGAGCTCTCGAGCTCCATCCAGCAAGTGGCCGAGAACGCCGCGGAGGCCACCCGTACCGCCAAGCAGTCGGGTCAGGCCGTCACGCGCGCCATCGAGCGCCTGCAGCAGATCCGCCGCAGCGTGGAAGAAGCCGCCCAACGCATCGGCGCGCTGGGCGAGTCCGGTAAGCGCATCGGCAACATCGTCGAGGTCATCCGCCAGATCAGCGAGCAGACTTCGATGCTGGCGCTCAACGCCGCGATCGAGGCGGCTCACGCCGGCGAGCACGGCCGCGGGTTTGCAGTGGTGGCCGACGAGGTCAGCTCGCTCGCCAAGCGCACCGGCCAGAGCGCCCGCGACATCGAGGACCTGATCGCGGCCATCCGCGACCAGACGGGTGAGGCCGTACAGAGCATGCAACTTGGCACCCGCGAGGTCGAGGAGGGCACCCAGCTGGTCGAAACCACGCTGGCAGACCTGAAAACCCTGATCAGCGTGATTGACGACACGGCGTCGGCGGTGCAAGAGCAGGCCATCGCATCCGACGAAATTGCCCGCAACATGGACGCCGTGCAGCGCATCGCTGGCTCAGTCGTCAACTCCAGCGAGAGCGCCGTCACCGAGGGTGAACGGCTGCAAGCGCTGGCCGAGGCCCTCGAGCAAAGCGTGCGTGGCTTCAAGATCGACCCCGAACGGGTCGCGCTGGACGAAGCCGAGCTGAAGGCGCTCCCCGAGCACCGAGCATGAACTTCTTTTCGTGTCTTTCTTCTCCCCGTTTACAGCGTTGGTTGGTGTTGGGCCTGCTGAGCATGCCGCTCGGCTCCGCCTGCAGTAGCGACGACACCACGCCCGAAGTGCCAAACACGTTCTACGTCAAGATAGCCGCGCTCGATGGTCACAGTCCGAAAGCGGACGTGCAGCTGCATTGCGACGGCACGCTGGCGGTCGAGGTCGAGCTGGATGCCGATGACACGAATCGCCCCTTCCTGCTCTACCCCTCGCAAGCCTGCGGTGCCTTGGCGCGCTGCGGTTACGTGCGCCTGCAGGCGCTCACCAGCGGCGGCGACGAGATCGCCCACGTCGACGTCTCCGCCAAGGAAGGCGTGCTTCGGCTGACGGCGAACGAGGGCGACCCCGTGCCCGAGGTCGCTGAGATTCGCGCCAGCCTGATCCGCGGCATGGACGACGAGCCCTACCTGAACCCGGATCAGACCGAGGTCACGGCCAGCGTTGCCCCGACCTTCGTCGTGCCGGATCCGGCGGGCTGTCCCCAACCAGCCGGCGGCATGGGCGGCGCCGGTCCGGACGCTGGTGGCGCGCCAGGCGCCGGCGGTGCTCCGCTCGCAGCGGCCGGTGCGGGTGGCAACGGGCCCGCGCTGGGCGGTGCCGGCGGTGCCGGCGGTGCCGGCGGTGCCGGCGGTGCTGTTGACGCTGACTCCGGCGGCGCCCCAGCGCTCGGTGGTGCGCCCGACGGCGGCGGCGGCGGCGGCGGTCAGGGGTGAACGAAGAGCACGGTACCGGTCAGCTTTTGCATGACCGAGTGCCAGCCCTCGGGTAACCGCGGCTCCGTGAAGAAGAAGAGCCGTCGCGCGTCTTCCGGCGTCAAGTTGATGCAGCCGTGGCTCTTGGGCGTACCGAAGCGGTCGTGCCAGTACGCGCCGTGTAGCGCGTAGCCCTCTTCGAAGTACTGCACGTAGGGCACGTCGCGCAGCTCGAACTCCTCGCCCACGGTCTCGGAGTCCATCGTGGTGGAGACGTGCTTGGTGTGGATGCGGAAGATGCCGCGCTTGGTGGCCTTGGTGCGCTCCGGATCCTCGAGCCCGGCTTCGCCGGTCGAAATCAGCGTGGCGTAGACGGCGCGCGTGCCCTCGTAAGCGACCAGCGTTTGCTTGGAAATATTCACGTCGAACCAGCGCTCGCCGTTCTTGCCCCAGGCCGGCATGCGCTTGGCCGCGTCCAGCCTCGAAGCATCCTGGTCGGAGATGTACTGACCGTCTTGCGTCTCGAAATAGAGCCGATGCTGAAAGAAGCTCTGTTTGCCGGTCAGCTTCAGCACGCCCCAGTATTCGGCGGGACCGGCGTCGACCAGCTTGCCCTTCTCGTAGCGCTTGAGCTTGGCCGTTTCGCTGCGCACCAGCGCGAATGGAAACTGTACGTCTTTGCCGATCTCGACGCCGTGGTGCTCGGAGCCCTGGATCGGCCGCAGTCGATCGGTGGGCACGACGTCCAAGTCCGTCGTCACGCCGTAGCGGCGTCCCTCGAACAGCAGCGTCTTCAATAACGAGAGCCCCTGGCGAGGCTTCATGTGCGCCGCGACCAAATCGCTGCCGTGATCAGCCTGCCCGTCCGGCGTCGGCAAGGCGCGCCCCGCGTCCAGAAAAGCTGGCAACGGATCCGTGGTCTTGCTCTCCCACGCGACGCGCGCGTCGGGCGGAGCCGCGCCGCGCAGCCACACGTGCTGCGCATAGCTGGCGCCAACCTCGCCGTCGGCCGCGAGCCAGGTCGTCATGCGCTCTTCCAGATCGCTTTCGGCGCGCTCCGCTTCGGTGCGCGTCGGCAAGCGCGCGTAGATGGGACCCGGGCGCCGGACGGTGCCGTAGATGTATGGCAGCTTGCTGGCCAAATCCGGACCCAGGCCACGATAAGCGGCCACCACGGCGTCGTTTTCGTCGAGCGTGGCGGAGCCTTCGGCGCACACGAAACCGCGTGGCACCACCGGATACCAGCCCCGGGCGCAGCCCTCGGTCGCCGCTCGTTGACCACGCAGCTCGAGCGCGCTGCCCGCGCGGAAGTAGCCCAGGCGCTCCGACGACTTCGACGGCCGCTCGTAGATCCAGGCGCGCAGCGAACGTGCGTACACGCGTGGCCCGGAAGCCTCCGGCGCCGGGTTCAGCACGCCATCGAGCCCGACGCTCGTCGTTGGCTTGGCGACAACTGGGGCGACCACGGGTGTGGCAGAAGCGCCCGCGGCAGGCCCCGCCGCAGACAGCGCCACCGCCGCGTTGGTGCTCGGCTGCGGGGCCGTTTTCGAGCATGCGACCAGGACCGACAACGGAAGCACGACACGCCAGGCGCCCGCGGACATTGCCGCCCCGACATGACACGGCCAGCGCGAATGTCGCAACAAAAGCGGCAAACAGCGCCCACCTTCAAGTTCCGTGCAGCATGAAATGCTCTGCCACAATCACGGGAAATCGTTGCGTCTTTTCGAAGTCGGCATATGTTCCAGCCGTTGCACGTGACTGAGCCCGCTCGCAGCGCCGTTCCGGTGGCCGCCGCCGGTATCATCTGCCTAGGCCTGGTACCCACGCTCGGTGGGCCCGATCTTCCGCTCCATTGGGCGATGACAGCCGGCATGACCGGCTTCGGTTTGCTGCTGCTCGTGCGTCGTCGGCTGCAACGTCGCGAAGCACCGCTCGCGCTCGTCGAGCCCTCGGCGGTGCGGCAAGCTGCGCGGGCGTTCTTCATCACGGTGGGTGTGATTGGAGCGCTCATCGCGGGTCTGCTCGCGGTGCGGATGAATCCGCACTCGCCCACGACCGCGCTCTCGCTGGCGTTGCCGGCGCTGGGGCTCGGCTGGCTCGGGCTGATCGGGCTACGCGTGCTCCGGCATCGCCCTGCCCCGGCTCCGGCGGAGGCGTCCACAAAGGGCGTTCGTTTGGATCGAGCGATCCAAGCCGAGTAAAAGACCCTTCAGCCTCATGCGATCGTTCGTTCCCGCGCTGCTCCTGGCGCTCACCGCCTGTTCCAAGACCGATCCTGCGCCTGCGCCCGCTCCCGCTGGCGGCGCTCCTGGCGCGCCGGCCTCGTCGCTGGCGGCAGCCGTGGCCGCGCCAAGCGCCTCTGCCGCCCCGCCGGTCGCGCCCAGCGGGCCGCGCAACGTGCTGTTCATCACGATCGACAGCCTGCGCGCCGACATGCCCTGGAACGGCTACCCCCGCGCCATCGCGCCCAACCTCGCGGCGCTGGCCGAGAAGTGCACGACCTACACGAACGCTTACTCCGTCTCGAGCTACACCGCGAAGAGCGTCGCGGCGTTTCTGACCGGGCAATACCCCAGCACCCTGTACCGCAGCGGGTTCTTCTTCGCTAACTACGCCACGGCCAACGAATTCTTGGCCGAGCGCCTGCACGACGGTGGCCTGGCCACGATGGCCTGGTTCGGGCACATGTATTTTTCGCGCTCCAAGGGGCTCGAGCAGGGCTTCGACGAGTGGCGGACCACGCCCGGCATCACCTTCGATCCCGAGACCGACAACCACGTCACCAGCGACAAGATGACGGCGCTGGGCATCGAGCTCTTGGGCAAGCCGGAGCTGAAGACGAAGCAGTTCTTCGCGTGGGCCCACTACATGGACCCGCATGACCAGTACAACCGCCACGAAGAAGCGCCGAATTTCGGCAACAAGGCGCGCGATCGCTATGACCAGGAGGTCTTCTACACGGACCTTTGGGTAAAGAAGCTGCTCGATTTCGTCGACCAGCAGCCGTTTGCCAAAGACACCTACCTCGTGATCTCGGCCGATCACGGCGAGGCTTTTGGCGAGCACGGCATGTACAAGCACGCCTTCGAGCTGTGGGAGGTGCTGACGCGCGTGCCGCTCATGTTCTGCGGCCCGGGCATCAAGACGCAGCGCATCACGGAGCGCCGCTCGCACATCGACCTCGTGCCCACTTTTCTCGACCTGCTCGGGCAGAAGCCGGCACCGGAGCTGCTGGGCAAGAGCCTGGTGCCCGAGCTCACCGGTCAGGCGGCGCCCGCGAACCGCGAGCCCATCTACACAGAGCTCACCGAGGACAGCCACAATCCGCCGCGCCGCGCCATCATCCGTGGGGATTACAAGCTGATCTGGAGCGGCCCGAGCGACAAGTTCCAGCTCTTCAACCTCAAGAGTGACCCCGGCGAAGAGAAAGACCTGGCCAAGTCCGAGCCCGAGCGGCTGAAGGAGATGGTCGCCGGTTACCACGCCTTCTGGGACAAGCTGCCGATGCTGGAGCCGTACGGAAACATGAAGCTCCACGAGGGCGGGACGGCGCGGGGGCCGACAGGGCCGGAGAAGAAGTAGCCGACAGCCGTCAGGCCTCAGCCGTCAGGCGGGGTGAAGTTTGGTCGAGCCCGGCCGTTCAGTTGGTTCGTGAGCTCGCTCCGGCTGTTGGTTGTGTTGGCGTTGGTTACCTTGTGCGCTTCGGCGAACGCAAGCGTGCAGTCTTGCAATACGCGTTGTCAGACCGCGCAGACCGACTGCAACCTGCGCTGCGACGGCAACATCCCGTGCATCAACCAATGTCAAGCCAGCGCCGACAGTTGTGCCGACGCCTGCCTGAAGCAGTAGTGGTTGACGTTCTCGCCGTCGACGGCTGACGGCTATTTCAAAACCGACGCCAAGTCGTTCTCGATCTGCTCGGCGGTGCTCTGCGTCACCTTGACGGGCCAGCGCTCCCACTCGGTCTTGACCAAGTAGTCGTTGCCCTTGGCGCTGTCGGGGGCGGCGCCGGGTGCAGGGGTGGCGGGGACCTTGTACAGCTCCACGAAACCAACCGACTTACCACCGTCGAAATACTCGACGCGCACGATGGCGCTGGCTGGGTTGAGCGGCGTGGCGGGCTTTTCGACGAATTCACCACCGCGCAGGCGATTGACCTTGCTGATCCAATTGCCGGCCGTCTCGTCTTGTTTGCCGGGATTGGCGGGATCGGCCCAGCCTTCGTTCTTTTCTTTGATGCGCAAGAGCTCGCGCGTCTTGCCGCCTTTTTGCACCCGCACTTTGACGATCTCGTCGCTCTTGAAGCCGTGCAGGTCGTGCTCGGGCAGGCGTGAGTCGCCGAACATCAGGCTTTGCGCGATGTCGCCGGAGATCGCGAATACCTCGCCGGTGTTTTGATACTTGGCGTAACGCTCGCTACCGCCTGGCGTCGAGCCGCCGATCACCAGCGTGTGCTCCTTGCCGTCGATGGTGACCTTCAAGGTGCCGTCCGGTTTGTCGAGGCCGAACTCTTCGTAACGACCGGGCTCGACCTTGCCCACCGCGCGCACCGCCTTGAGCGGCGACAGCGATTTGACCAGCGTTTCGCCGGCCTTGACGGAGACGAAGCGCAAGGACTCCTTCTTGCCTTCTTTTGCGGGCTCGGGCTTGAGTGGCGCGGCACCGGTGCCGGCGTGCGGGTCCGTCTGCGGGGGCTCTTCTTTGTCGACACTCGTCGGGTAAAAGTAGCCGACCGCGTCTTTCTGGCTCTCGAGGCGAACCTTGCGGGTCTTGCCCTCGAACGACAGCTTGTTGAACGCTGCCTGGCTGCCGGGCCACACGTCGATCGCGCCCTGGTCTTTTTCGGGCGTGGGCTCGTCCTTGTTCCAAACCGAGTAGGCCAGGCCTGCGGCGACGACGAGAGCCGCGCCATGAAGCACGAGCGGTTTCACTTGCCACCTCCGAGAGCGCGACGGCGCGCGAACAAGCCGACGCCCAGCACCATGGCCGGAATGCCGAAGATGGTCGAGTAGAACCAGGCCAAATCTTGCTGCTTGGTGTGCTCGATACGCACGTCTTCCTCGTTGTTGGTTTGGCCGGCGTAGCTCTCCTCGCCCACCAGCCAGCGCATGGCGTCGACGAACAGCATCTGGTTCGCAACCCAGTTCGAGAGCACCAGATCGCTGAAGGCGTCGACGTCCGCCGTCACGAAGGCGCGCATCTCCTTCGGTTCCGGCTTCTTGTCTTTTTTGTCTTTCGCATCGGGCTTGGGCGCCGGCTCCGGCGGCACGCCGACGGGCGGGCGCGTCACGGCCGCAGCCATGTTGTAGACGGCCGGCCTTTCCCCGTCCTTTTGGTCGAGCTTGTAGTTCTTGTTGGCGTCGTTGAACGTGCTGCTCGGCGAGCGCACCACGAAGTCGACCTTGCCCTGCAGGTTTTGCGGCTTGTCGAGGCTGCCGGAGCCGAACATCAGCACGGCGGCGCGCGGGGCCGCACGGCTCAAGGTCGACACGGAGGCGTGCGACGAGAAGCTGCTCGTCTGCAGGCGCGTGCGGTCCGCGTCGTTGTTACGAGCGCGCACGTGCTGCGTCTCGTTGGCCAGAATATCGGGCGAATAGGTGAGGCCCGTGATGCCGACCAGCGCGGCCAAGTGTGCCGGCACCGGCGTCTTGGCAACGGGTGGAGGCGGCGGAGCTTTGGCGGCGGAGCTAGAAGGTGCCGGCTTGGCGGCGGGCTCGGCCGAACCGGCCGGCTTGGCTTTGTCCGCGCCCGTTTCGGCCTTCGCTTCTTCGGCGCCGACCAGGTTCATGTTCGAGCTGCTCTCGGGGTCGAGCGCTAGCAACAGGTGCCCGCCGCGATCCGCGAAACGTTGCAAGGCGCCGATCTCTTCGGGCGCAAAGGCTTCGCTCGGGCCCAAGATCACCACCGCGTCGGCGTCGTTCGGCACGTCGCTGCCGAGACCTTGGCTCAAGCCCAGGTCTTTGACGGTGACGTTCTGCTTCTGGAGCAGCAGCTTGGCGATGTTGGCGGTGCGGCCGTCGGCCTCGGCGGTGCCCCTGGGCGGGTCGTTGATCTCGCCGTGGCCAACCGTGAAATACACCGTTTTGTGCGAACGAACGGCCTTGAGCAGCTGCTCCTGGAAATCGCGATCCAACGTGAGCAACTTGGGGCGCGCTGCTTCCATCTCGGTGCCGATGGTCAGCGTGTAGGTCACGGTGCCCTTCGACAGGATGATCACGCCGTCTTGCGTGGCGCGCAGCTCTTTGGCGAGCTTGGGCGAGAGCAGGCGATCGCGCACCTCGACCTTGAGCTTGGGGCTCACCGCGCCGAGCTCTTTGAGGTAGCTCTCCACCTCGCCGCGCACCTGGTTCACGTCCGGGTAGAACGCGACGACGCGGATCGGCTCCGTGATGCTCTTGGCGATCTTGATCGTCGACTCGCCGGGCCGCGAGGTCTTGAAGTAGGAGTAGTCCCACTTCTTGGTGATGCCGCCCGAGGCGTAAACCAAGAGCGAGCCGTAAACGGCCACCAGCGCGAGCGACGCGCCGGCCATGGCCGCCGCCTTCACGCGGCGCGCTTCGGGGCGCTCGGCGCGGCGCATCGGGCGCAGCGCCGTTTCGGCGAAGATTTGCGGCACCACGGCCAGCGTGAGCAGCGAAATCCAGAGCACCCGCAGCAGATCGATCGCATGATCGCGCTTCTCGGCCGTGAGCTTGGAGATGCCGAAGCGCTCGGCGCCGGAGTCCGTCGTTGCCGAGTAGATGGCCAGCGCCACCAGGCCCAAAACCGAGAGGATGGCCAGCAGCCGCTCGATGTTGGCGCGCTCGCCCTGCGCCTTGAACTTGGGCGAGAAGCGCAGCGCGGTGGCAGCCACGATCGCCAGCACGCCGAACCAGGTGACCGCGCCGGCGCCCTTTTCTAGGCCGGAGAGCACGCGCTCGCCCATGAGCACCAGCGCCAGACCGCCCAGGTACAGCGGCAAGAGCCAACCGGGAGCGCCGCTGCCGGCCGCCACCGCGGCCAGGCTCGAGCCCGCCGGCTTTGCCGCGGGAGAAGTCGACTGGCTCATCGCCACCTCCGGGCCTCGAGCACCTTCACGGAGGCGAACAGGAATGCGTAAGTGAAGACCACGTAAAACACCACTCCAGAGGGCAACAGAATGCCCTGCATGAACGGCCTGAAATTCTCGTGATGCACCGCCAGCCCGCTCAAATACTTGTTGAGCGGCGGCTCCGAAGCCTTGGCGAGCAGCCACAGCAGCACGAACACCGCCGCCATGAGCGCGCTCAAGATGGCCGCCACCACCTGCGACCCGGCCAGCGCCGAGCCGAACACGCCGATCGCCGTGATGGCGGCGCCCAGCAGCAGCAGACCCAAGTAGCCGACCACGATGTGACCGATCGCGACTTTGCCGTGCACGAAGATCCAGGCCGGCATGTAGACGGACAGCAGCGTGGTGAGCGCCAGCACACCGTAAGCGGCAAGGAATTTACCGATCACGATGTCGCGGTCTTTGACCGGCGACGTGTTGAGTAGGATTAGCGTGCCGGTCTGGCGCTCTTCGGCGAGCAGGCGAATCGTCAGGATGATGGCCGCAATCATCAGCGGGCCCGAGCTGTTGTAGAAGAACTCAATCAGAACTTGCGCGCTGAGCAGCTTCTGATCCAGGCCGATCTTCCAATAAAACAGGATGCCGTCGGCTAGCAGCACCGCTGCCATCAGCACGGGGCCGAGCCAGCTGCGGAAGTACGAGCCGAACTCGCGACGCGCAATCAGAAGCGCGGTGCTCATGCCGCACCTCCTTCGGTGTTGCCGGCGACCGCTTGCTCGCCGTCTTTGCGGCGCTTCTTTTTGCGACGCACCGGGGCGCCCTCGCCGGTTTCGCCGAGCAGCTCGAGGAACATGCTTTCGAGCTCCTGCTCGCGGCCCAGCGACAGCACGCTCACGTCTGCCTGCACCAGCGCTCGGCATAGCGTGTCGCGCAAATCGCCCTCGCCGCGCACGCTGATGGTCGCGATATCGGCGCCGACCTCGCTCGCCGGCCGAGCTTCGACCGACGACACGCCGGCGACCTTTTCAGCGATCTCGACGGCCTTGGCCTGAGCGGCATCGGGGCCGGCACCGGCGACCCGGACCGTGATGGCCACGCGCGCCCCCTGGCGTAGCTCGGCCGAGAGGGCGCTCTCGGTACCGGACCACGCGATCTTGCCCGAGTTGATGACGAGGATGCGGTCGCAGGTCTCGCTGATCTCGGACAGGATGTGGCTGGAGAGCACCACCGTGTGCTCACCCTTTAGGTTCTTGACCAGCTCGCGCATCTCGACGATCTGAACCGGGTCCAGACCCGAGATAGGCTCGTCGAGCACGACCAATTCCGGCGCGTGCACGATGGCCTGCGCGATACCGACGCGCTGCTTGTAGCCGTGCGACAGCGCGCCGATTACCTTCTTGGAGACATCGCCCAGCTCGGTCAGCTCGATGGCTTCGGCCACGAGCTTGGCAACCTGAGTCTTTTCGGCGCCACGAATGCGCGCGGCGAACGTGAGGTAGTCGCTCACGCTCAGGTCCTCGTAAAGCGGCGGGCGATCGGGCAAGTAGCCGACCTTGGCCTTCACGGCGTCGGGGCTTTCCACGACGTCGACTCCGCCCACTTTGACCGACCCGCTGGTTGGCAGCAGGTCGCACGCCAAGATGCGCAGCGTCGTGGTCTTGCCCGCGCCGTTGAGGCCGAGCAGACCAATGATCTCACCACGCTCGATCGTCGTGGTCAGCGGTCCCACGGCCCGCTGGTCGCCGTAATACTTATAGAGCTCCTGGATTTCGATCACGCAGAGCCTCGAGCTGAAGAAGAGCCTGGCTGGCTGGCGGCAATGCCGTCCCGCGTCGGCGGTTTCGGCGGTTACCACAAAGTTTCGGCGCGGTGTTACCAAGAACCTCACCCAGTTATTCCCGGAAGCGCTCGCCGTCCGAGCGCGAGGCAGTAACATCGAAGCTTTCCGAGATGAGCGAGCGGCTGGCCCAATCCGACCCAACGCTCGAGAGCCGCATCGTTCGAGCCGCCCTCGACCAGGGATTCGTGCGCGCTGCCATCACGCGGCCGAGCCTTTCCGAACGGGCGGCCGAGCGACTCGACCGTTGGCTCGCAGCCGGTCACCACGGCGAGATGCACTACATGGCCGGTGGCTTGCCGCGCGACGCACCCCGCGCGCTGCTGGAGTCAGTCAAGAGCGTGCTCGTGGTCGCGCTGCCCTACGCCGAGCCGGTGCCGGTGCTGCTACGCCAGAGCGCAGCAGGACCTGTGCTGAGCTTGCCGCTGAGCGGCCGCGTCGCGCGCTACGCCCAGGGCGAAGACTACCACCGCGTGCTGAAGACCAAGCTCGAGCGCGTTGGTGAGCGCATCGACGCGCTCGTGGGACGCGCTGTGACGCGGCGCCCTTGCGTGGACAGCGCGCCCCTGCTCGAGCGGGACTTCGCGGTGCAGGCCGGCCTCGGCTTCGCCGCCAAGTCGACGTTGACGATCGTGCCTGGCGCCGGCAGCTTCGTGCTCTTGGGTGAGCTGCTCCTGGATTTGGAGCTGGCAGCGACGCCGGTGGCCGTGGCGAGCGGCTGCGGCTCCTGCACGCGCTGCTTGGAGGCGTGCCCCACCGGAGCCTTCGTGGGGCCTTACGAGCTCGACGCACGCCGCTGTATTTCGTACCTGACCATCGAGCTCAAAGGCTGGGTGCCGCGCGAGCTGCGGCCGCTGATCGGGCAGCACGTTTTCGGCTGCGACATCTGCCAAGACGTGTGTCCGTGGAATCACTCGCCGCGGGTTCCCCTGCGAGATGCAGAGCTGGGCCGGCGCGAGGCGCTGGCAACTCCGGCGCTCGAGGAGCTGTTGTTCTTGGGTTCCGCGGCCTATCGCAGGCTGGTCGCCGGCACGGCGCTGTCGCGAGTCAGTCGGGCGCGGCTTTCGCGCAACGCCGCGATCGCGCTGGGCAACACGCGCCACCCCGCCGCCGAAGCGCCGCTCGCCCGGGCTCTGCTCACGCACTCGAGCGAGCTGACCCGCGGGCATGCGGCGTGGGCGCTGGGCGCGCTGGGCTTACCCCTCAGCATGGGTTTGGGGGCGCTCCGCCGCGCAGCGCGCGAAGACGCTGCGGCCGAGGTGCGCGCCGAAGCGGCCGCCGCGCTCGAAGTCGTCACGGCGCTTTGACGTGGCGGTGGAGGCGCGGTCGGCTGCGCGCCGTTGCCAGCTGCTGCGAACGAGCCCCTTTCCGCCCGTAAAAGTTCTTACGTTCGAGACGTTCGTAAGAGCTTTTCTGGCGACGAGAGGGCGGTCCGGGGGACGTCCTCGGCAGCGCAAAAAGCGCGCGGCGCGAAGCGGAGTCGCACGGCGGTCGTGCCGCTGTGAGAACGCCTTCGTTGGCCCTCTGCTCACAGATCGGCCGGGATGCCGACCGCGGCGCGCTGGTCGCGCGTGTCGCGCACGTCGAAATCGCGGAGGGATTGCGGAAAGACGGGCGATGCAACCAGGTCGCGCAGCAGCTTTTGAGTGAGCTCGGGGTGCTGGTCGGCCACGTTATTTGCGTCCGCATCGCTAGCGCGCAGATCGTACAGCTCGGGGAGCGCGGCTTCGAGCGACAGCACCAGCTTGTAGTCGCGAGCCGGAGCGATCACCCCGACCCGCACGAGTACGTCGCGCGAGGCCGAGACGAGCAGGATCGGTAGCCGGCGCGGGCGCGGCTTCTCGAGCAGGCGCGTCAATAAGTCTTCGCCCGCGTAGCCTGCCAAGTCCGAGTGGGGAAACATGTAGCGCGCCAGCGTGGGCGCCACGTCGACGAGCGACACGCGCTCCGCTACCTCGCGCCGCGGTACGCCCGGCGCCTTGAGCACGAGCGGCACTCGCACCAGCGACTCCCACAGGAACACGGAATGTACCCAAAAGCCGTCACGCCCGAGCGCTTCGCCGTGATCGCTCACGAGCAGGATCACGGTGTTGTCCAGCAACTTGCGATGTTCGAGCCCCAGCAAGAGTCGGCCAAATTCGGCGTCCACGGCCGCTGCGGCCGCGCGGTAGCGGTACGGCAGCTCGTTCGAATCATCGGCGATGTTGAAGCGCCGCATCGCCTCCTCGATGTGAGCATTTTCGAGCTCGCGCCAGTTGTGCACGTCGAAGTTGAACAGCCAGAGCAAGAACGGGCGACGCTTGGCGCGCGGCTCGTCCAAGAAAGACAGCGTGCGATCGACCAGGCGCGCGGCCGTCGATTGATCGGCGCCGTAGCCCCAAACCTGACGCGACGACGAATGATCCGCGATCGATAGCGTGCGGTCGAAGCGAAATTCCGGGCGCAGCTTGGCCAAGAAGTACTCGGCCGATTGCGGGATGAGCAGGGTCGATTCGTACCCCGCCCGTCGCGCCAGCCGCAGCACGTCGTTGTCCGGCGTCGAGAGGATGTCGTAGTCGCCGCCCGTGAGCGCCGGCAGCGCGCGCAAGGTATCCGAGCCGGCCGAGTAAGCGTTCGGGAAGCGCACGGCGCCGGCCGCGAAAGCGCTGGCGTTCGGCATGGTGCGGCGATCGGCGGCCACATCGGCGCGCAGCGTATCGACGTAGTAAACGAGGATGTTGTAGCGCCGCAAAGGATCGCGCAGTCGCCACAGCTCCGATTGCTGGCCGGCGTCGAGCGGCACGGCCGGAGCAACCCAGCGCGAATCTTGGCGCAGCTGGTCGAAGCCGCTGCGTTTACGCAAGCCTTGCAGGCGCGACCACGACAGGCTGCGAAACCCGCGCGGATCCGCAGCAAACGCTTCGACCAGCTGCAGCCGGCGCAGCATGCGACCGACGTACACCTCTTCCAGAAAAGTGTGACGCAGAGCCCCTTCGATGCGCGTGCGCACCTGCACGCTGAGCGCGACCGCGAGCAGCGCGACGAGCCCGCAAGCGCCGCCAGCGCGAAGCGCGGCGCCGCTCGCCGGCCAGCGGCGCTCGGCCAAGGCCAAGAGCGCGGCGTAGCCCAGCGCGAGCGCCAGCCAGGCGCAAGCCTCGAGCAAGTTGTGCAAGCGCGGGTAAAGGGCGACGAGCTCCGTCAAATCGAGGCGCGCCAGCTGGAGCCCCAAGCTGCCGAAGCCCAGCGCCGCGATCAGGGCTACGCCGTCGTCTCCGCCCGCGGCGCGAGCTTGAGCCGAGAGCGCCAACCACGCGGCCACGTAGCTGCCGAGCGCCCCCAGCAACAGCGCCAGCACCGGCCCGAGCTGCGCCCAGCGCGTCGCGCTGATCGCGTCGCCCGAGAACGCGGAGAGCGCGGTACCGGCCAGCGCGCAGCCACCCAGCGCGGCAAAGAACCCGGCGCGCTGCGCCGCCGAGCGCTCACCGGACCAGCGCGCCTCGAGCCAGGCAAACACGAAGCCGAGCGCGCCGGCAGCGGCGCCGGCCGCCGTATACAGCAGCAGCGCCCAGCGCCAGTGCTGCCCGGTCGGGATGTAGGGCCAGCCCTCGCGTACCTGAGCGTCTACCCAGACCAGGCTCTGCCCGGCGAGCACACTCGAGAGCACGGTGCGAAAAAACGCCGGTCGCAGGTCGACCCGCAGAATAGTGGTATGACAGCCGCCGAGCAACGCGCCGCGATGACCCCCAGCCACCACCCGTCCGAAAGCGGTGAACAGACCTCCAGCTTGCCCAGCCTGTCACTGAGGCAACTGGGCGTACTCGTGCTGTTTGCCTCGATGAGCGTGCTGTTTACGGCCCTGCTGGTCGGCTTCTGGTTCACCCGCCTCACCTCGCCCCACTACCGCGAGCCGGGGCTGCCGGATTTGCCGCGCGGCCTCGTGCTGAGCACCGTGCTGATTGGCCTCACCTCACTCGGCATTTGGCAGGCGCAGTTGGCGGTGCGCAAAAACCAGCTCGAGGCGCTCAAGCGCTGGCTCTTGGCGGCCGGTACCATGGCCCTGCTGTTCCTGCTCACGCAGACCGCCAACTGGTTCGCGATGCGACCGCCGAGCGAGGCCAACTCGCTCTACCTGGCTACCTTCTTCTTGCTGACCGGGGTGCATGCGCTGCACGTGATCGGCGGCTTCGTCCCGCTCGGCTTCGTGGTGCACCACGCGCTGCGCCGTCACTACTCGAGCTCGAGCCACGAGGGCTTGAGCCTGTGCGCGCAGTACTGGCACTACCTGGGCGCGGTCTGGTTGGTGCTGGTCACCATGCTGTACTTCGGCAATCGATGAGCAAGGCAGCGCGCCGCACGTACTTCTGGGACTTTTTCGGCCCTCGCGCGAAGCCCACGGCCGAGCACTTCAAGCGCCACCTGCAAGGCTTTTTGGATCAGCACGGCGTGGGCGAGCTCGCCCTGGTCGAGGTATCGCTCGAACCCACCCACCACGGCGTGGGCGTCGTCGCGCCCGAACCGCACTGGCCCCTGATCGAAAAAGCCCTGCGCCCCAAGCGCTTCGAGCCCCGCTGAGATCACGGCGCCAGGCGCGTGATGTGCCAGGGCTGCGAGTCGCCTTCGCGCTCGTAAAGAAAGCGATCGTGCAAACGGTCGGGGCGCCCGAGCCACAGCTCGACGCGCGACGGGAACACCAGGTAGCCGCCCCAGAACGCGGGCCGCGACACGACTTGACCATCGAAACGTGCCTCTACCTCTTCGGTGAGCGCGTCCAGCCGGCGACGTGACGCGATCGGTTGGCTTTGCGGTGAGGCCCAGGCGCCGACTTGGGAGCCACGCGGACGCCCGTTGAAGTAGGCGTCCGACTCGGCGTCGGTCGCGCGCTCCACCCGACCTTCGATGCGCACCTGTCGCTCGAGCTGCGGATAGTGCATGACCAGCGCAGCACGCGGGTTCTCTTCGAGGTCGCTCGCCTTGCGGCTACGGTAGTTGGTGACGAAGAAAATGGCGCCACGCACGATACCCTTGAAGAGCACGATGCGCGCGGAGGGCTGCCCCTGCACGCTGGCGGTGGCGAGGGTCATGGCGTCGGGAGTCGGATACCCGGCGCGCACCGCCTCTTCGTACCAGGTGTTCAGCACTGAAAGCGGCTCGGCAGCGGGCGCGCTCTCGGCCGCGTCGCTGTGGAAGTCCTCGAAATTGGGCATTTTCTCGGTCTCTTGTAGCGCTGCGCGCAGACTTATCAACCCCCGGGAAGATTGCGAATAGCCCGGGCGTACGACTTCGGTATCATTGAGGAGCTTTGCCCATGAAGTCGCGTCCCCACACCGCTCGTAAGCCGCTGGCTATCGGCTCGGCTCTGGCCGCGCTGCTTCTGTCTTCTTTCGTGCTCGCCGCCGACGCGACGCCCATCGACAAGGCGAGCGCACAAGTCAGCGGCGCGCTCAGCGTGCTGAAAGACGTCAAAGGCGGCAGCAAAGAGGCCGACGAGCACCTCGAAAAGGCCCGCGCTTACCTGGCGCGCGCCCGGGCCGAGCTGCTCAAAGCGCAGGGCCAAGCCGCCAGCGAATAGACCCTGGCTTCGCCTGCCGGCAAGCCTTCGGCTATACAGCCTGAGCATGCGCGTTTTGGTCACCGGAGGCGCCGGCTTCATCGGCAGCCACGTCGTGGCCCAGGCCCTTTCGGGCGGGCACGAGCCGAGCGTGCTCGACAACTTCTCGACCGGCAAGCGCGAGAACGTGCCGCCGGGGGTGCGCGTCTTCGAATGCGATTTGCGCGACCGCGAAGCAACCGCGCGCGCCATCCGCGAAGCGCGGCCGGATGTGGTCAGTCACCAGGCCGCGCAGGCCAGCGTGCCCGTTAGCATGAAGGATCCACGGCTCGACGCCGAGGTGAACCTGCTCGGCGGGCTCAACCTGCTCGAGGCCTGCCGCGCCAGCCAAGTGAAGCACGTGGTGTTCGCGAGCACCGGCGGGGCCATCTACGGCGAGGTGCCAGAAGGAGAGCGCGCCGACGAAAGCTCGCCGTGCCGACCCCAGAGTCCGTACGGCATTCACAAGCTCGCTTTCGAGCAACTGCTCGGCGTGTATGCCAGCGCTTACGGGCTAAAAAGCAGCGTGCTGCGCTACGCCAACGTCTACGGGCCCCGCCAAGATCCGCACGGAGAAGCGGGCGTGGTCGCGATCTTTTTCAACCAGGCGCGCGCGGGGCGCCCGCTGCAAATCTTCTCGCGCCGCGCCAGCAAAGACGGCGGCTGCGTGCGCGACTACACCTTCGTGGCTGACGTGGCACGCGCCAACTTGCTGGCCATGACCGGCGCCGTGCCACATCCCTTGCTCAACGTCGCTTCCGGGCAACCCACCACCACGCTGGAGCTGGCGCAGCAGATCCTCGCTCTCACGGGCTCGACGTCACCGCTCGTACACGCCGCGCCACGCCTCGGCGATATCGAGCGCTCGCTCTTGGCCAGCCAGCGTTTCGAGCAAACGCTCGGCACCCCTACTCCGCTGGCCGTCGGCCTGGCTGAAACTGCACGCTACTACCTTGAACAGTAAACGGCTGCCTTCTCGCACCTTCGTGGCGTTCGTCAGCGTGCTGGCGTTGGTCGGCTGCGCGCCCGCTCAATCCGCAAGCGGCAGCGCGCGAACGCCTTCCGAGGCTGCCGGCGACGAAGCGCCCGCGCTCCCGGCTGACACGAAAGACGACGCGACGCCCGCCCCGAGCGCCGAAGCCGTCGGCACGGCTGCGCCCGCCCAGGACGACGACGACGCAGTCGACGACGCCGGCGAGGCCGTCGAGCCCGCCGCCGCCGAGACGCTCGCCACGCGCCCGCACCCGCTCGACGGCCAAACCGACGCCCAGATCGCGGCTGCGGTCTCGCACGACCTGCCGTCGCTGGGCTCGATGTCGGTCGGCTCACCCAACGCGGGCGGCTTGATCAATGGCGTCCAGGCTTCGGAAAACGCGCTGTACAAGCCGGTGAGCCCCAGCGGCACGTGGGGCACACAAGAAACGCTCGACTACCTCGGCCAGGCACTGAGCAAGGTGCAGCAAGAGTTCCCGGGCACTCCGCCGCTCGCGCTGGGCGACATCAGCAGCCGCCACGGCGGCCCTTCACCCCCACACGTGTCCCATCAATCGGGCCGCGACGTCGACATCGCGTACTTCTACAACGATGGCCCGCGCTGGTATGCCCGCGGCACCGCGCAGAACCTGGACCTCGCTCGCAACTGGGCCTTCGTGCGCGCGTTGATTGTCGAAACCGACGTCGACCTGATCCTGATCGACCATTCGATTCAGGTGCTGCTCGAAGACTACGCGCGTGCCCATGGCGAGGACGCAACCTGGCTTTCGGGCATCTTTCGCGGCGTTCCCGGGAAGTTGCGGCCCATCATTCGCCACGCACCCGGTCACGCGACGCACATTCACATTCGTTTCTTCAATCCACTGGCGCAAGAGACCGCGCGCCGCTGCTACCCGTACCTGCTTCAGGCAAAGCTCACGAGCGCTCCGCAAAGCTTCATCACCCACAAGGTGAAGAAGAACGAAACTCTAGGCATGATCTCGCGCAAGTACGGCGTTGCAGTGCCGCGGCTGCGCGCCGTCAACGGCCTCAAAAACTCCATGATCCGCGAGAAGAGCCTGCTGCGTGTGCCGGTCGCGGCGCGCGGCCCCGCCGGTCCCGGCCAGCGCCTGCGCCTGCCGAGCCGCCGCTTGCCTCCTGCCCCCAAAGCCTCGGCCAGCGCCGCCGCCGAGGCTCAGCCGCCGCCGACCAGGTGAACGATCTCGACCACGTCGCGATCGCTCAGCAGGGTTTCTGCGTGGAGCGCGCGGGGTACGACCTCACGATTACGTTCCACGGCGACCGGCCCCTCCGTGAGGCCGAGCGCCTCGACCAGGCCGCGCACCGTGAGGCCCTCGGGGAACTGCCGGGTGTCACCGTTCACCGTAAGCTGCATGCCCCGCGAGCTTTGACCAACGAAACTGGCGGCGCAAGGTAGCCCCGAGCTAAAATGAACGACGTGAGGGTCTCCGGTACGGCACTGGCCATCGTGCTCGGATCCGCGCTGCTCGGCGCCGGCCTGGCGCTGAGCGCGGCCACGGCGCGGTTACCGGAGCCTCCCCGCCTGAGCCTGGGCGGGCACCTGCCACCGGGCGGGCGCGCGCTCCACGGCTGGCTCGACGAGCGGGCGGAGGCCGAGGCCCGGGTCTCGGTGCAAGTGGTCCACCCCGACGGCGCGCTGGTGGTGCCTCGCAGCGACCTGGGCATCGGGCTGGATGCGCTGGCCGCGGAGCGAGCCTTGCGGGTGCCGCAGCCGCCGCTCGGCGCGCTGGCGCGACTGCGCGTGGCGCTCGGCGGGCACGCCCCGGCGCCGCTCGACGTCGCGCTCAGCTACCGTTTCGACGCCGGCCGCGCCGCCGCCTGGCTCAGCGACATCGCGGCGGGGCTACGCCGCGAGCCGATCGACGCTCGGCTCGACCTGGTCGGGCACGAGCGCATCGAGGCGAAACCCGGGCGCGAGCTCGACCAAGGCGCCTCGCTCTCGCGACTGGCGGCGCTCGGCGGCGGCGAGCGTCTCGAGCTCGTCTTCAAGCCGCTCCCGCCGCAGATCCCGACGAGCGAGCTGAGCAGCGTGGACCCTTCGCTGGTGCTCAGCGAGTACGAAACCGATTTTGCCAAGCGCGGCGGCCCGCGCGTCAAGAACATCGCCCGTGCGGCGCGCTACCTGGACGGTACCTTGATGGCGCCCGGCGAAGTCTGGAGCTTCAATCGCACGGTGGGGGCGCGCACGCTGGAGCGCGGCTTCGTCGACGCGCCCGTGATCGTGGCCGACGAGCTGGAGCCGGGCGTCGGTGGTGGTGTATGCCAGGTAGCGACCACGCTGTTTGCGGCTGGCGTCCTGGGCGGGCTGGACGTGGTGAAGCGCCGCAGCCACAGCCGCCCGAGCGGGTACGCGCCGCTCGGGCTCGACGCCACCGTGATCGACGGCGAGGTCGACTTGCAGCTCAAGAACCCCTACCCGGTGCCGATCATCGTGCACGCATTCCTGCCCGTGCCCACGCGCATCCGCGTCGAGATGCTCGGTCTCGCACCGCCGGGCAAGATCGAACACAGCTACTCGGTCACCAAGAGCGAAGACTTCTACCGCCGGGTGGCACGCCACCCCGAGCTCCCGCCGGATCAGGTGAAGCGCCACCAAAAGGGCATTCCTGGATACGACGTGCTCAGCACCGTACGCACGCGCTACGGCGACGGCAGCGAGCGGGTACGCCACTACACCAGCACCTACTACCCGGTACCGGAGGTGTATTGGGTCGGTAGTGAAGTGGATCCGCAAAGCCTGCCGCCATTGCCGGAGCGCGCCACCCACACCGAGCTGCAGAGCGACGCGGACGCGGTCACGCCAGCGGCTTTTTCCCCCTGAATGACGCCGACTACGGCATCGTGAGCGCGTCGCACTCGGTCGAGGCGCCCACGCAGTCGAGCGTGTTCGCGGTCTCGTCGTAGTACTTGGCGTAACAGACGATCTCGTCGTGATAGCCGTTGGTGTTTTTGAAACAGCCCACGTAGATGTCGAGCGCCTGATCCGACGTCAAGTCGTGGCACACGCCCCACGGCGCCGTGCCGTCCGCACAGCCCTTGTCAGTCAGGTCGTCGATGGTGCAGCCGTCGCCGTTGACCGGATCCATCATGCAACCGGCCGAGACGATGCCAATCTCTTTCAGGTCGGTGGCGCAGTTGATGGTCATGTCCATCCCCGTGTCCGGGTTGCAGGTCGACGCTGTCATGGCGTCCACGCACACGATGGGAGCGTTCGCGCATTCATCGGTTGCACTACCTCCGGTCCCGCCGCTCGAGGTCGCCCTGCCTCCGGTCCCGGTGGAGGTCGTGCCCGCCTTGTTGTCATTGTCGGCGGCAGTGCCAGTGCCCGCCGTGCTGCTGGTGCCGCCGCTGCCTCCCCCCAGGATGCTGCCGCCACCACCCCCCGTCGACTTGCTGGAACAGGCGCCGCCCAGGCAGATCAAGAGCAACCAAACGCACCCGCTAACCGTGGTTCGCATGTAAACCTCTTTAACCAGCCTAACCGGGCCGTGAGGACGCGTCAGTAGCGCATTGACCCAGTCCCACGGATGATCCACCCACGATTGGCCGTCATCCGGCCGCTGACCGTGGATTATTTCAGCTGGAGCTGCGCATGTTCGGCCGCGAGCTCGACGTAGTGCAGCGCGCCCTTGCGTCCTTCGCTGCGCTCGCTTTCGCGAAGCTCTCGCACGACTTTGCCCGGCTGGCCGAGCACCAAGCTGTGCGGCGGGATTACCTTGTGGGCCGTGACGACGCTCCCCGCGCCCACGATCGACTCGGCGCCAATGACCGCGTTATCGAGCAAAATGGCGCCCATGCCAACGAGCGCGCCATCGTGCACGACGGCACCGTGCACGATCGCACGGTGACCGACCGTTACTTCTTCGCCGATGATGGCGTGTGAGAGATCGGTCGTCATGTGCAAACAACTGCCGTCTTGCACGTTGCTACGTGCGCCGACCCGAATCATCCCGACGTCGGCGCGCAGCACGCAATTGTACCAAATGCTCGCCTGCTCGCCGATTTCTACGTCACCGATGATGACGACGCCGTCGGCAATGAAGGCGCTGGCAGCGATCTTGGGTGTCTTGCCCTTGTAGGGTCGGATGATCATGGCAAGACCGGCAAGCTGCGCTGGCTCGGGCGCGGCAAGGGTTTGCGCGGTTGCGGGCCGACGGCGGCCACGCCCTTGACCTCGCCCAGGAGCGAATTCTTGAACGAGCCGGTGATCGTGACCTCGCGCAACTGGCCGATCAGCTCGTCGGGGCCGGCAGCGTGCACGATCTCGCTGCGCTCGGTGCGACCGCGCAGGGCGCCAGTCTTGCCGCGGCCCTCGAACAACACGCTCTGCTCGCTGCCCACCTGCTCGCGTAGCATCTCGGTACGCATGCCGTCGCCGAGCGCGATCAGGCGCGCCAGCCGTTCGACCTTCACGTCTTCCGGCACGTCGTCACCCAAGTTCACGGCGGCCGTGTACGGCCGCTCGGAGTACTTGAAACCGTAGATCAGCGAGAAGCCGACGCGCTCGACCAGTTGCAGCGTTTGCTCGAAGTCTTCTGCCGTTTCGCCCGGGAAGCCGACGATCATGTCCGTCGCGAGGGTGACACCCGGCACGGCCTCGCGCAGCGCCGCGACGCGCTCTTCGTATTCGGCGGCGGAGTAGCGCCGCAGCATGCGCCGCAGCACGCGATCGCTACCGGCCTGCACCGGCAGGTGCACGTGACGGGCCAGCAGCGGTAAATCTTGGTGGGCTCGGATGAGCGACACCGTGAGGTGGCGTGGGTGCGGGCTGGTGTAGCGGAGCCGAAGCAGCTCCGGCACCTCGCGAGCGATGGCGCGAACGAGCGCCGCGAACTCGCTTTCGTCTTCGCGCGCGCGCAAGCCGCGCGTGTGCTGCCACGGCGCTTCGCCCGCGCCGGGGGCGGGCGGCAACGTCCCCAGAGGATCTTTGTAGCTGTTGACGGTTTGTCCGAGCAGCGTGATCTCGCGGGCGCCCGCCGCGACCAGGCGCCGCACTTCGTCGATGATTTCGCGAGCCGGGCGATAACGCTCGGGACCGCGCGTGTGCGGCACGATGCAGTACGTGCAGCGCTCGTTGCAGCCTTTCATCACGGTGACGAACGCGCTGACCGGCGTGCGCCCCGGTTCGGCGGCTGCGGCCAGAAAGTGCGGCGCGTCGAGATCGAACTCGGTGCGCACGAGCGGCGCCGAGGCGCCTTCGGCCTCGAGCAGCAGGCGCGGCAGCTCCGGAATGTTGTCGGGGCCGATCAGAAGATCGACATCGGGCATGCGCTTGAGCAGCCCCTCGCCTTCTTGCTGAGCCACGCAGCCCGCCACGGCGATCGTGAGCTCTGGCCGTTTTTGCTTGAGTAGGGCGATGCGGCCCACCTCGCTGCGCAGCTTTTGCTCGGCCTTCTCGCGGATGCTGCAGGTGTTGAGCAGCACCAGATCGGCGTCTTCCACGCCGGTTGCCTCGAAATGACCCGCTCCTCGCAGCACCTCGCCGATTCGCTCGGAATCGTGCGAGTTCATTTGGCAGCCAAAAGTGATGACGGTAAATCGAGCCATTTCCGAAGGGCGGGGCCTAGGCCCCGCAATACGAGAGAGCGGGCCGGAACGTAGCATTTCCAGGCGTTGACGGAGGCTCGGGACTCCGTTTTGATGCCGCCCCGTATGCACGAGGACTTTCCGGACCTAGTCTCGATGTGGGAGCGGATCACTACCCGCTATGCCGAGCGCCCGCTCTTCGGCAAAAAAAGCCCGTCGGGCTGGGTTTGGCAGACCTACGCGCAGGTGGCCGAGCAAGTCGAAGCCTTTCGGCTGGCCCTGCTCGAGCTCGGGGTCGGTCCCGGCGACCGCGTGGCGCTGATCTCCGATAACCGCCTGGAGTGGGCGGTCGTGGCGCACGCGACCCTGGGCAACGGCGCCGCCTACGTGCCGATGTACGAGGCACAGACCCGCGACGACTGGGGCTTCATCCTGCGCGATTCGGCGGCCAAGGTGGTGTTCGGCGCCAGCGCCGAGATCGTCGCCGCTCTCGACCAGCTCAAGCCGAGCCTGCCCCAGCTCGAGCACGTGTTCGGCTTCGATCTGGACGCGAAGGATCCGCGTAGCTTTGCCGCGCTGCTGGCCAAGGGTCGCAGCGCCGCCAAGCGCCCCGCCGTCAAACCGAATCCGGACGACCCGGCGGGCTTCGTCTACACCTCCGGCACCACCGGCGAGCCCAAAGGCGTGGTGCTCACGCACAAGAATTTTTGCGCGAACATCAACGCGCTGCGCGACCTGTTTCCGCTCGGCAGCGAAGACCGATCGCTGGCGTTTTTGCCGTGGGCGCACGTGTTCGGGCAAACCGCGGAGTTTTACATGTTGCCGTCACTCGGCATTTCGCTGGCGCTGAACGACGAGATCCCGAAGCTGGTCAGCAATTTGCCCGAAGTGAAGCCCACGGTGCTGATCGCCGTGCCGCGCATCTTCAACCGCATCTACGACGGCGTGAATCAGCAGATGCGCGATCGCCCCAAGCTGATCCAATCGCTATTTCATGCTGGCATCCGCGCGGCCACGCGGCGCTCGCGCGGCCACCAGCTGAGCTTCGGTGAGTCGTTGAGTCTCAAGCTGGCGGACAAGCTCATTTTCACGAAGGTGCGGCAGCGCTTCGGTGGCCGCTTGCGCCTGGTCGTGAGCGGCAGCGCTGCGCTCAGCAAAGAGGTGGCGGAGTTCATCGACGCGCTCGGCATCGATGTTTACGAAGGTTACGGCTTGACCGAGACCGCGCCGGTCGCGTCCGTCAATACGCCCGGCAACCGCAAGATCGGCTCTGTCGGCAAGGCGTTGCCCAACGTGCGCATCGTCATCGACACGCTGGTGACCGGAGATCCGAAAAACGGCGAGATTGTCGTTTACGGTGACAACGTGATGCGCGGCTACCACAACCGCCCGGAAGAAGACGCCAAGATCTTCACGCCGGATCGGGGCCTACGCACCGGCGACATGGGCTACGTGGACGAGGACGGTTACCTCTTCATCACGGGTCGCATCAAAGAGCAGTACAAGCTCGAGAACGGCAAGTACGTGGTCCCCTCACCGCTCGAAGAAGAGCTGAAGCTCTCGCCCTACATCGGCAACGTGATGCTGCACGGCGCCAACAAGCCGCACAACGTGGCGCTGATCGTGCTCAATCAGCTCAACCTCGAGAAGTGGGCCACGCGCGAAGGCGTCACCCTCGGGGATCCGACCAAGAACCCCAAGGTGCAGGAGCTTATCCGCGCCGAGCTCGAGCAGCACAGCAAATCGTTCCGCAGCTACGAGCGCCCCAAGGCCTTCGCGCTGATCACCGCCGATTTTACGGTAGAAAACGGCATGCTCACGCCGAAGATGAGCGTGCGCCGCAACCAGGTGCTCAAGGCCTACCAGTCCACGCTCGACGCGCTGTACTGAGCCGAGCCACCGCGGGTCACTTGCTCTTGCCCTTGGCGCTCTTGGGCGGCTCGGGCGTGATCGACAGATCGAGCGGGACGCTCTGGTTCGCCCACGCCTCGAGCGTGCTGAACAGCGGGCAAGTCGCCGCTTCGCCGCACACTGCCGCGTGCTTGGTCGATAGCTCGCTCAAGATGGTGTCGGCAGCGATGCCGTAGGCCCGCGCGCAGACCAGGTTCTTGGCCGTTTGCGCGGCGTTCAGGCTGCCGCCCGCCTCGACCACGATGCTGGTCGGCTTGCTCTGGCAGCTGGCGCGCTTGAGCGCGCTGCGAGCGGTTTCGTCGCTCTCGGTGAACGTGCCTTCCGGCGTCGCGTGCATGTACAGCTTCGGGCCCGTCAAACGCGCCGGGCAGGTTCTGAGGCCGCAATCCGCGCCCAGGTAAGCGACGAAGCCGCCGTAGCTGCCCAGATCCGGACGCATATCGAAGTCGAGCTGCTCCACCCCGATGCCACCCACCACGTTGGGTGCCTTGGCATAAGGAGCGACGCCCGTGTCCGAAAACGACCAGATCGGCGGAGGGAGGGTGTCGGGGGGCGCGCTGCCGCCCGTCGACTTGAGCTCGTATGGCACGATCAGCTCGTCGCGCCCGTCGTCGTCGAAGTCGTACACTTGCAGTCCCGCGAGCTCGAAGCCGCCGGGTGCAGCGTCCACGTTGCCGAGCGGCGCGGACTTGCGAGCGCCGTCCAGCGCGACGCGCACGGCCTCGAGCTCGAAATGATGGCGTCGCGCGCTGCCCTCGCCCTTGCCGCTCACGGCCTTGAGCGCCACCGCCCACGAGCCGAGCCCCGCCGGTTGGCAGACGCCGAAGCGCGGCAGCTTGGAAGCCTCGGTCGTGGTGAGGCGCGCCTCGCCTTCGGCCTTTTGCGCCGCCGCGATCACGGCCTTGGTTTCGTCGAGCACTTGCTGGCAAGCGCGCCGGTGCGCAATGCCGGACGCCGCCCACTCCAGCGTGGCCTTGGCGCCCGTGACATGCAGCGTGTACGTGGTGTCCGTCCATTCAATCGTGACGTCGCGCTTCTGGTCGCCTGAAAACGGCACGACGAGCGTGAGCTCGCCGTGTTCGTTCGTGCTGATCTCTTGACCAGCTCCGGCGTCGCCTGCGTCCACTTCACCGCTCGGCTCCTGACCAGTCGAGCCTTCGGGCGCGGCTTCGCCCGGTGTCGCCAGCAGCGCTCGCACGGGGTGACCGCCGGTGCCGTTCTTCTTGCGACACAACAGCTGCAGCCAGCCATCCAAGCTCGTGGCTTCACAACCCAAGCCCACCGCGCCCGCGATGTTCTCTTTGGTGCCGGCCTTGAACGACTCCGGCGCGCCGCTGGGCGTCGGCTGCGGCGTGGCGACGGCGCTGGGTGCTTCCGCGGCGCTCGGCGCCGGCGTGGCGAGAGGAGCCTCCGTCGCGCTGGGCGCCGGAGCCGGAGCCGGAGCCTCCTTCTTGCTGCAGGCGGCCACCATCCCGAGCGCCAAGCAAATCCCGACTTTCCTCATCGTGCGCGACGTTTAGCAGCTGCCGTGCCAGCTGAACATGGTCGTCACCAAAGCCACTATGACCGCTTTTTTTCTGGTTACGGTGCGCTCCGAGTGTCGTCGGCGCCTCCACAGCGTGTCTCGATTGCCACGGGTCGCGTAAGAACGAGCATCGCGTCACCGTCGCTAAGCAGCTGGCTGAACCCTTGCGCGTCTTAAAAGAGAATATATAGTTCTCTTTTAGATGGCTCAGGTGCAAAAGCCGGAGGTGCGCGAGGCGTTCGTGGCGGCCGCCGCCCGCACTTTCGCCGAGCTGGGCTACGACGCGACCACCATGGGCGCCGTAGCGAGCCGAGCTGGCTCGTCCATCGGCAACCTGTACAAGTACTTCTCCAGCAAAGACCAGCTGTTCGCTGCGGCCGTGCCAGAGGAGCTGGTCCGCGAGCTGAGCCGCCGCACGCGGGCACGCATGCGCGCCCTGGGCGCCGTGAAAGACGTGCGCGAGCTCGAGCCCCGCGCCGAGTACCACGCCCTGGCCGGCGACTTGCTCGACTACTGCCTCGCCAACCGTGCGGCCGTGGTGGTGGTGCTGGCACGCGCGGAGGGCACACCGTTCGCCGGTTTCAAGCGTGATTTCGTGAGCCAGCTCGTCAAGTGGGCGCTCGACTACGCGCGCGGTGCCTACCCCGAGCTACGCGCCACGGCAGAGCTGCGCTTCGCGCTCGAGCACGCCTATCAAGCCTTCGTGAGCGGCGTGGCCGCCGCCTTGCGTGCCTTCTCCGACGAAGCGCAAGCCCGCGCCGTCATCGCTCGCCTCACCGCCCAGCACCAGGGCGGCCTCAAGCGCCTGTTCGAATACGAAGGAGAACCCCATGCTGAGTCGCGCCACGCTGAGCCATCGTCCCTCGTCGCGGAAGCTCCTGGCACGCGTGCTCGAGACGCCCGAGCTCTCGGCGCAAATCCAGGCGCTGCCGCCGCCCGTGCTGGGCAAGCTGATCGACCACGTCGGCCTCGAAGACGCGGGCGAGCTGGTCGCGCTCGCCACGACTGAGCAGCTCGCGCAAATCTTCGACGACGATTTGTGGCGCTCGGCGCGCTTGGGCGAAGACGAACGCTTCGATTCCGAGCGCTTCTTGCTGTGGTTGGAGGTCCTGCTGGAGGCCGGCGATGCTTTCGTGGCCGAGCGACTGGCGGAGCTGCCGCCCGACTTGGTGACCCTGGCATTTCACCGGCACCTCTTGGTGCTTTCGTTCGATGATCTGCAAGCCGAGCTCACGGCGGGTGACGACGAAGCCGAGGCAGCAGAAAAAGCCTTCGCCAGCTGCCTCTCGGAAGAGCTGGAAGGCTTTCAGCTGATCTGGCGCGGCGGCGACGGTTGGGACAGCGTGTTGGCCGCCATCCTGGCCTTCGATCGCGACCATCACACGGCGTGCGTGGAGCTGCTCGAGCGCTGCGCTCACCTGAGCCGCGAGCACATCGACGACGAGGGCGGCCTGTACGCCGTGCTGAGTGCCGACGAAGTGTTGGAGTCGGACTTGGCAGCCGAGCGCGAGACGCGCCGGGCCGAGCGCGGTTTCGTAGCGCCCAGCACCGCGACGGCCTTTCTACGCGGGGCGCGCGGCAAGGCAGCGCCGCAGGTCCCGTTCACGGAGCATGACCCCACGACGCGCGCGTACTTTCGCGAGCTGGCGCGCTCGCCGGCCGCAACAGCCGAGAAGGCTCCCCTGCCGCGCCGTGAGCTGAGCGCGCTGCTGCGCGCGGCAGGCGTGATCCCCGAGGCACTACCCCCGCTGCTGGGCGGGCAAGCCCACGGCGGCCGGCACGCCCAAGCCCAAGGCCAAGCGGAGCCGCTCGTGATCACGGCGCTGCGTGAGCTTGGGGCTCGTGCCCCCGAGCTCTTCAGCCAGCGCAGCGAGGAGCTGGCTTACCTGAGCAACGTGCTGCTGAGCGGCGGCTCACCGGACGGACGACGCTTGCGGCCGCTCGAGGCAGTGGAGCAGGCGCTCGGCATCGTGAGCCAAGGACTGGAGCTGGCTTGCGCCGCTGAAAAGCGCGCCACGAGCGAGGCCGCAGCCGTGCTGGAGCGCTACCCAGCCGACGGTCTGTTTCGCCTGGCGCTGCAGCGCGCGCTCTAGTACGCATCGCGCCGCTTCATGCATTGGGCCCTGCTCAGCCTCGTTTCGGCGCTCTTCTTGGGCCTGTACGACATCTGCCAAAAGCACGCGCTGCGTGACAACCCGGTGGCCCAAGTGCTGCTGCTCAGCACGGGTACGTCCGCGACGATCTGGGGGCTGCTGCTGCTGGTCGGCAGACTCGCACCGGGGCTCTTGCCCCAGGGCCTGCTCGTGCCGCCGCTCGGCGCGCTCACACATGCCCAGCTCTTGCTGAAGTCGGGCATCGTGGCCGCGTCGTGGCTCTGCACTTACTTGGCGGTCAAGCACCTGCCCATCTCGCTGGCAGCGCCGATTCGCGCGACGAGCCCGCTCTGGACCTTGGCGGCCGCGCTGGTGCTGCTCGGAGAGCGGCCGTCGTGGCTGCAGTTGCTCGGCATCGGCACGACGCTCTTTTCGTTCTTTGGCTTGTCGGTGGTCGGCCGGCGCGAGGGCGTGCATTTTCATCGCGATCGCTGGGTCGGCTACATGCTCTTGGGCACGTTGCTCGCTGCTACCAGCGGCCTCTACGACAAGCTCCTGCTCGGTCGGCTGAAGCTGGCCCCCGCGACCGTGCAGGCCTGGTTCTCGATTTACCTGCTGGCGCTGTTCGTGCCGGTTTCGTTTCTTGCGCAGAAGCGCCGCGGCGACGCCGCCCCACGGCTGCAGTTCCGGCTCACCATTCCGCTGCTCGCGATTTGCCTGCTTTGTGCCGATTTTGCCTATTTTTCGGCTTTGCGGGACCCGGCGGGGCTGGTTTCGCTGGTGTCGAGCATCCGCCGCGGCAGCACGCTGATCGCCTTCGCGGCCGGCCTGTTTTTGTTCAAGGAGCGGAACGGCAAGCAAAAGCTCGGCCCGGTTCTAGGCATCGTGGCCGGCATTTTGCTGACCATCGCGGGCTAGTCAGTCGGCGGCGAGGCGCGAGCGGCGCGCGCCCCAGAGCACGACGCTGGCCAGCGCCGGTGCAGCGCACGCGGCGGCGAGGATTGCCCAGTCCAGCAGCCCACGGGCGCGCGGCACGTTCCACAGCAAAGCCTCGATCGGAGTCACGAAGGCATCGAGCGTCACCGCCAACGCGAGCGGCGTGAGCGAGCTCGTGCTGCGGTTGTGAAGGTAACGAAAGAGCCCGAGCGCGATCAGCACGTCGAACGCCACCCAGCACCACTTGATCTGGGCGTAGCCGAACCACGGCTCAGCGGGCGCCAGCGCCAAGACGAGCGTCCACGGCACCAGCAAGATTGCCAGGCCGCGCACGACCGCGATCGGGCCGCGCGTGAGCGTGCGCCAACCAAAGCCCCAAAAACCGGTGCGGGTAAAGGCCGCCAGCGCGTCGAGCAACGATACCCAGGCGCTTTGGCGGGGCGGGTACGACAGGTAGATGGGCAGCCACTGCTCGGGCTCGAGCTTCGCCTTGTACGTGCGCAGACCTTTGAAGTCGTAAAGCAGCGCGCCGCTCTTTCGCGCGGCTCGCAGCAGCGGCGAAACGTCTCCAGCGAGCGGAGCTAGGCCCAACGTGAGCCAACCCGACCCTTGCGCGGCTGCCCAGCGCATGACCGCGTCGATCAGCAGCTCGCCCGTACCGTTCGGCGCCGCCGGGTCACGCACCAGATCTTCGATGAACCAGCCGCCACGCGCTGGAACGGGCACCACGCCGGCTACGCCCAGCACCTGCCCGTCTCTCTCGGCCAGGAAACAGCGCCGCGCCTGGCTGAAGCTGAAGAGCTCGAGCCGCACCAGAAAGTCCATGGGCGCCATACCGCGAGAGCGCAGCCAACGCTCGGCGACGCGCTCGATGCCTTGGCGCGTGTCGCCCGCTTCGAGCTCGCTGGCCGTCACCTCTCGCACCCTGACACCCTTGGCGCGCGCCCGGCGAAGCTGCTCGCGCAAGCTGCGCCGGCGCCGGAGCGTCTCGGGCCAGGCGCGCGGATCCCAAACCGGCTGCTCGCCAATGCGTAGGGAGAGCAAGCGGTCGCCGGCAAGATCGAGCAGGCGCTGCTCGGTCGCGAACAGGCAAGTGCGGCGGCCGGCCGCGCGTGCCGCAGCCAAGAACGTCTCGAGCACGGGCGCGATCCGCGTTGGCTCCGCGATCGGCGCCCCCGCAACCACCCAGGCGCGCCCGGTGTCCACGTAGGCGACGCACGCTTCCTCCGCGAAGAAATAGCGATAGCCGTCTTCGAGCGTCTGGAACGAAGTGGCGTTGAAGCCGTACTTCTGAACCAGCTCGAGCACGCGCTCGCGTTCGCCAGTAGCGGCAGTCACGACGGCTCGTGCCTATTCTCGAGGATGCCGCGCGCCAGCGTGCGCACGAGCGCTACTTCTTGCTGCCGCCGCACTGACCCGGCGCGCAGCCGCCGGGAGCGCACGACTTTTCGGCGCCGCCTGCCTTGCCCTGACCAGAAGGTACCTCTTTGGCCTGGACGGCGGCGCTAGCGGTCGGAGCGGCGGCGCTAGCGGTCGGAGCGGCGGCCGAAGCCGGAGCAGCGAGCGCAGCGATACCCGAAGCGGCAGGCTCTGCTGCCACACCGGCACCCTTGTCGCAGGCGAGCACGGTCAACCCAGAGAGCACGGTCAGGATGGCTTCACGCGAGAGCGGCGACATGGCTGCGGGAGCCTGACACCCCCCCAACGGCATTTCAAGCCGGTCAGAGGGCGAGCCGGCAGCCGCCGAGCGGCGTCAAATCCACGCTGACCGCGCCGTCTTCGCGGAGCGCCGCGGCAGGCAATCACACGAAGGCACCGGGCCCGTGATCGACGCGCGCCACCTGCGCGACAATCGTGCGCGAACCGCTCGAAGATGCCCTGAGACGTGTAGTCCGCGCAGCACGCGAGCAGAAAGCCAACGGCGGCGTCCGCTTTCGCAGACACCGCCGGTAGGTTGTCTCATTTGGCAGGGCTTCGCCCTGCCTCACCTCAGCCGATCACTTTTTGGCGGGCGCGGCCGGCGTGGCCGGTGCCTTGGGCGGCGGGGCCGCGGGCGTGCCCGGAGCTGCAGGCGCTGCTGCCTTGGGGGCTGCAGCGGCCGCGGGCGTGCCCGGAGCAGCCGGACCCTTCGCGTCCTTGGGAGCGGCGGCCGGCGGCGCCGCTGCCGCAGCCGGAGTCGCCGGGATCGCCGGTGCCTTCGCCTCTTTCGCCGGCGTGGCAGGAGTTGCCGGAGTCGCGGCCGCCTTCGGATCCTTCGCCGGCTCCTTGGCGCCAGGCTTGGCCGCCTTGGGCGGAGGCAAGAGGCCGAGCTGGCCCGCGAACGCCATGCCGTTCGAGAAGAGCCAGTTGTTCTTCACTTTGCCGCCGGCAAACTTCGTCACCATGTAGTACTCGAGACTGACGGGTTTACCGGTCTTCTTCAGCTTCATGCTGGGCATGTCGCCGGTGTTGGTGCCGCTGAAGCGACCCGTCGAGATGGTGTAGTCGCCCGCGGCCCACACGCCCGTCTGATCGATCTTGGCGTCCGGGAAAGCCTTGAGCATCTCCTCGTTCGACTTGGAGACTTCTTTCTTACCCACGCGATCAGCCGGAGACGCGACGTCCGAGAACACGACGTCGTCGGTGAGCAGCGCGGCGATGCCCGGCGCGTCGTGCTTGTTGAAAGCCGCCGTGTAGGCGCCGAGCACCGCGATGTTCGCCTTCTCGGCGTCGTTGCCGGCGCTGATCAGCGACGGCTTGTCGGCCCAGCCCGTTTCTAGGGCCTTGCGCGCCGGCGCAGGGCTCAGGCCGAGCTGCGACATGAAAGTGCCGCCGTCGTACATGAAGCGTTCTTTGGCGACGCTGCGGCCGTCCGGAGTGAGCACGATGTGCTGCAACGCAAGGTAGCCAATCTTCTTGTTGGTCGGAGCGACCTCGCCTTGCGGACCCGGTAGCGGTCCCTTGTGCGTGCCTTTCAGCAGCACGACCGACAAGATGTCGTTGCCGCTGACGATCGTGAGCTCGTTCTCGCCGACCAGATCCGGGAACGCGGTGGCGAACACCTTGGCGTTCTTGTCGATGATGTTGGCGCGCCCGCTGAGCGGCGGCATGCCCATGTCGACTTGCTCGCTCGTTGCGCCTTCGGAGTAGCAGCCGGGGAACTTCGCCCAATCCTTGGCGTTGAATTGAGCCCAGCAGTCTTTGAAGAGCTTGGCGCGCTCATCGGCAGTCGCCGGTGGCGGGGCCGCGGGCTTGGGTGCCTCGGCGGGCGCGGCAGCCGGAGCGGGCGGGGGCGCGGCTGCCACGGGCTGCGCGGGCGGCGGAGCCGCGAGCGGAGCTGCGGCTGGCTCCTGCTGCTGACAAGCGGCAAGTCCCAGGATGGCGAGACCGATCAATCCAATGTGCTTCATTCGTTTCCCCTTTGAGCAAAGGTGAGCGCAGGCGCGGAAGGCGCCTTGCGGACCTTGGGTTTTTACACCCAACCCAAAAAGGACCGAAAGCCTAAAGGAGCGGTTCTTGACAAAACCGATGTGCCAATGACAAAACACCCCCGTGAAGCTCTCGAATAAGGGTCGTTACGCGGTTCGCGCCCTATTCGACATCGCTTTTTACAACGATGGTCGGCCCACTCAGGTCAAGGACATCGCGGAGCGTCAGAATATTCCACCCCGCTTTTTGGAGCAGATCTTCCAAGACCTGAAGCGCGGCGGCATCGTGGGCTCCAAACGCGGGCCGCAGGGCGGCTACTCGCTGACGCGCAAAGCCTCCGACATTCGCTTGGGAGACGTGGTGCGCGCGCTCGAAGGCCCGATTCAGCTCGGCGACCGCGAGGCACAGGGCCGACGCGCGCAAGCTTCGAGCGACGCCAAACGCGTGACCGAGCTGGTGTTTCGCGATCTCTCGTCGCGCGTCGAAGCTTGCTTCGACGCGATCAGTATCAGTGACATCTGCGCCCGTGCCGAAGAGTTCGGCATGAAGCGTCCGTCCTCTCAACGCTATGTCTACGTCATCTGAATCCACGCTGCCGCCGCTTCCGGATCACCCGCTCGTGTACGGGCGCATCCTGGATCTGATCACCGACACGCCGCTGGTCGAGATCCGGCGTATGGCCAGCGAAGAGCCGCGAGGCAGGGTCTTCGGCAAGCTCGAAGCCATGAATCCGGGCGGCTCCGTGAAAGACCGCATCTGCCTGGCGATGATCGAACAGGCCGAGGCCGACGGGCGTTTGAAACCAGGCGGCGTGGTGATCGAGCCGACCAGCGGCAACACGGGCATCGGCCTGGCGCTCGTTGCTTCACAGCGTGGTTATCGCTGCATTCTGACCATGCCCGAGAGCATGAGCCTGGAGCGCCGCCAGCTGCTCGAATCGTACGGCGCGCAGCTGGTGCTCACGCCCGAAGCCGAGCAGATGGACGGCGCTATCGCCAAAGCCAAAGAGCTCGCGGCGACCACGCCCGGCGCGTTCATGCCGCAACAGTTCGAAAACGCACAAAATCCCGAGATTCATTCGCGCACGACCGTCGCCGAGATCCTGCACGCGCTCGCTGGCGAGTCGCTCGACGGCTTCGTGGCGGCCGTCGGCACGGGCGGCACAATCAGCGGCGTGGGCCGCGTGCTGCGCGAGCGTTTTCCGACTTGTCGCATCATCGCGGTCGAGCCGGAAACGTGCGCCACGATCTCGCGCGGCGAGCGCGGGCCGAGCAAGATCCAGGGCATCGCCGCGGGCTTCGTGCCCAAGAACTACGACGCCAGCGTGCCGCACGAGGTGCGCACCATCTCCGACGAGCGCGCTTACAAGACCAAGCGCGATCTGGCACGCCGTGAAGGCCTACTCACGGGCATCAGCGCCGGCGCCAACGTCGCCATCGCGCTCGATCTGGCGCGCGAGCTCGGCCCTGGCAAGAACGTCGTCACCATCTTATGCGACACCGGTGAGCGCTACTTCAGCCTCGACGAGTACTTCAAAGATGCCTAAGAGTACTCGGAAGCGCGTGCTGGTGGTCGGCCTGGGCGGCTTGGGTTGCCCGGTGGCGAGCATCTTGGCGCGCGCGGCCGAGCTCGAGCTGTGGCTATGCGACGACGACCTGGTCGACGCCAGCAACCTGCACCGGCAAATTCTTTATCGAGACACGGATGTGGGCTCCGACAAGCTTACGGCCGCCAAGTCGGCGCTGGTCGCAGCTGGCGCAGACACCGAGCGCATCGTGCTCGTGCGCTCGCGCCTCTTGCCCGACAACGCCGTCAAGCTGGCGAGCGACGTCGATCTCGTCGTCGAGGGCGCCGACAACTTCGCGACCAAGTTCTTGGCGGCAGATGCCGCGCATCTCGCCCAGCGCCCCATCGTGCATGGCGCGGCGATTCGCTTCGTGGGCACGGCTTGGGCCGTTTCCGCGACGGGCAAGCCTTGCTACCGCTGCCTGTTCGAAGACGTGCCGCCCGGCGCGCAGCTCGGCTGCTCCGAAGCCGGCGTGATGGGTCCGGTCGTCGGCTTTTGCGGCGCGCTGATGGCCGAGCTGGCCCTGCGCGTGCTCGCGGGGGATGCCACGGCCTTTGGCGCGCTCTACAGCTACGACGGCCAGGCTGACCGCCTGCGCCAGGTTCCTGCCTCTACTCGTCCCGAGTGCCCGCTCTGCGGGAGCTCTCCAACCATCTCTCAAATCATCGAATCTCGGTACACAGCTCCGAGCTGTGCCGCGTGAAAGCAAAGTCCCCATGATCACCGTAAGAATCCCCACCCCCCTCAGAACCCTCACCGGCGGCGAAGAGCAAGTCCAAGCGCCGGGCGAAACCGTCAAAGCCGTGATCGAGACGCTGGAGCAGAAGCACCCGGGCCTGAAAGATCGCCTGCTCGACGACAAGGGCGTGCGGCGCTTCGTCAACATCTATGTCGGCGACGAAGACATTCGCTTCCTCGACGGACTCGAGACCAAGCTCAAGAGCGGCGACGAAATCAGCATCGTGCCCGCGATCGCCGGCGGCTGATGGATACGTTGGCCCGCCAGCGCCTGCTCGCCGCCGTCGGCGATGCCGGGCAAGCACGCATCGCCAAGGGCCGTTACGCGGTCGGTGGCGCTTCTGCGTTCGCGTCCAGTATCGAGCGCGAGTACCTGACTCGCGCCGGAGCAGAGCAGGTCGCCGTGGCCAGCGATCCGGTTGCCCCTTTCACCCACGCGGCGGTCTTTCAGCATGCCGCCGCGCGAGAATTTGCCGAAGGCACCTGGCGCGCGCTCATCCAAATCAAGAGCGCCTTGAGCGCGTCGGACTCGACCGCGCGCTCGTCCTGCGAGGAGCAGACCCCGTGACCGTCATTCAGCGCTTCGCTCGTTCGCGCCGCCTCTCGTCGATCATCGACGCCGTCGGCAACACCCCGCTCATCCGCCTCGAGAAGGTCGCGCGCAGCGCGCCCAGCGTCGAAGTGTACGTGAAGCTCGAGTACATGAACCCGGGCGGCTCCGTGAAAGATCGGCCCGCCCTGCGCATGATGCAAGACGCCATCGCGGACGGCCGCCTCACGAGCGACAAGATCCTCATCGACTCGACCAGCGGCAACACCGGCGTCGCCTATTCGCTGGTTGGCGCGGCGCTCGGCTACAAGGTGCAGCTGGTCATGCCGAAGAACGTCACCAAGGCGCGTAAAGACATCACGCAAGCCTTTGGTACGGAGCTCATCTTCAGCGACCCGATGGAAGGCTCCGACGGCGCCATCCGCCTGGTGCGCAAGATCGTGGCCGAAAATCCGGACAAGTATTTTTACCCGGACCAATACTCCAATCCGAGCAACCCGCTCGCGCACTACCACGGCACCGGCGTCGAGATCTTGAACGCGCTCGGCGATCGCATCACGCATTTCGTCACCGCGCTCGGCACGAGCGGCACCATGATGGGCACCACGCGCCGCCTCCACGAGCACAAGCGCCGTGTCTACTGCGTCGCCGCCGAGCCGGCCGAAGCGCTGCACGGGCTAGAGGGCTTGAAGCACATGGCTTCCAGCATCGTGCCCAAGATTTACGACCCCTGCCTGCCCGACGAGATCATGCCCATCTCGACGGAAGATGGCTGGGACATGTCGGATCGCGTCGCCGCCGAGGAAGGCTTGCCCATCGGGCACTCCACGGGCGCCAACATCTTCGCCGCGGTGAAGCTCGCCGAGCGCTTGCACAAGGAGCAAGGCGGCGGCTGCGTGGTGACAATCGCGTGCGATCGCAGTGACCGCTATTTCTCGCCGATCAAGTGGGAAAAGAAGTACGTCTGGTGACTCCCATGCAGACTCCGTGGACTTCCGGCAACGTCGCGATCCCCGAAAGCGTGCTGGCCGTCGTCGAGGCGGCCGGTGTCGCCGCCTACGGCCGAAACGAAGAGGCCTGCGGCTACCTCGAGGGGCCGGCCGCCGATGCGCTCGCTGTCGACAAGGCCGTGGAGCTCGAGAACCTGGCCAACAAATATCACCTGGCCGACCCCGAAGGCCATCCGCGCACGGGCCACGACTACTTCAAGATCAACGCGCTCAAGTTCGAGCGCGCCATCAAGCAGGGCGCCGAGGCTGGCCGGCCCGTCAAAGTCTTTTTCCACTCGCACCTCGACTGCGGCGCCTATTTCAGCGCCGAGGACGCGGCCAGCATGACCATGGGCGGCACGGGCGATCCGTCGTTCGAGCTCGCGTACCTGGTCACGGCGGTCGACGAAGGCAAGGTCACGGCACACAAGCTGTTCATTTGGAGCGCAGCTTCGAAGAGCTTCGTGGAGGCGCCGTTCCGCCGCGTGCCCGGCTGAGTTGGCGCGGGCGGCGAGCGCGCTGGGCGGGGCTCGGGCTGGCCTCCGCGCTTGCGTCGAACGCCGGCTCGGCGCGCGCCGAGCTCGGCCAAGATCTCGAGCGGGTGAAGCAAGCCTGGGCGGCCCAGACGCGCTCCGAAGTCCTGAAGCCGCGCTGGCTGGAGCGGGGCGACGTCGTTCCGATCGTGGTGCCCCCCTGGTCCATCGATACAGCCCGGGGCAACTGCACGAGCCTCGTGCTCGTGGCTCCGCCCAGCACGCAGTTCGTGCTGCACTTGCACCCGTGGCCCGGCCTCCCCAGCGCCATCGTCAGTAGCGCTGGCGCGCTCCAGGTCACGCGCTGTGGAAAGGATCGCGTCAGCTTGCTGGACCTGCGGCTCGAGATGCGTTCGCCGCGGGCCATGCTGTACGCGCGCGTGGCCGTGGGACGCACGCCGCCACCGAGCCTAGCAACCACGCTGCCGGCGCGCGTCACCGGTCCGGCCAGTCCCAGCATCGATCCAGGTCCCGCACCGCCCCGCGAAAGCCTCGCGGCGCGCCTGGCGCATTTCGAAGCCGACGCGGCCGGCAGCGGTGCCGGCGCCACCGAGAGCGCGCGCCTGGCAGCCGCGGGCCCGGCCCGCATCACGCTCGAGCCAGGCTGTCACCGCCTGCTCGCCACCGCCGAAGATCCTTCGCCCCGTGGCAGCTTGCTCATCACCGAAAGCGACGAGACTCATCCGTTGCGGGTCGAGCCCGACGACAACGGCGACGCCCGCTACGAGCTGTGCACGCTGCGTAGCCGCCGACTCCACATCGCGCTCGAGGCGGAGGGAGACGACGTGGAAGAAACGCTGGCGCTCGCTCACTACGGCCTGCCCAGCGGGCTGCCGGAGCGTTTCGGCCCCGAGCTGGGCGAACGGCTGCTGCAAGCCTTGGGCGGTAGCGGGGCCCCCCGCAAGCTGGGCAGCCTGGTTTTCGCGTCGCTCGGCGCGCAAGGCCTCACGCCGCTGCCACAATCGCTGCTCCCCGGTACCTGTTACGTCGCCGCGCTCGTCACCGTGCACGGGTCGGCGCAAATGCTCTCGCTCGGGGCCCGCGCCGGTGCCACCAATGTCGAGGCCGACGTGACTAGCGACCAGCCGGGCACGCATTTGGGATTTTGCACCGGCACGAGCCCGCACGCCGAGCTCGAGGTCGAGGCGCGCGGCATGGGTGTCGCGTGGCTGGTCACGCTGTTTCAGACCACGCGCGCCCGCGCGGAGGGGCCATGAGGCGCTGGCCGTGCGCACCCCTGGTGGCGCTGGTGGGCGCGCTGCTTGGCTGCTCGCACGCCGCGCCGCTTTCGTCTCCACCTACCGGAGCCAAAGGCGGGCTCCGCATCAGCAATCAGCCGCTGAATCCTCAGCGCATGAGAGGCGCCGAGTCCTTCGGCAATGGCGCGCTTTTGGCGGTCGAGCCCGGCATCGCGGGTGACCGAGTGGTCAGCGTGCTCGAGGTACCAGCCGCCGATTGCGCCGTCGTCATCGCGCGCGGCAGCGAGTCGATCGAAGACCTAGACTTGCTCGCTTACGGCGAGGACGGCTCCGCGCTCGGCAGCGACGAAGCGCCCGACCGAGAGCCCTCGTTGTTGATCTGCCCGCCGCACCCCGCGCGCATCGTCCTCGCGGCCCGTATCGCGCAAGGCCATGGCATCGTGGCCCTCGGCAGCGAGCGTGTTGCGCCCGCGCAAGCCCAGCTCGCGGCGCGGCGCTACAGGGTGAAGCCGCGCGACCCGGGCGACCCGGATCGGCTCAAGGCCTGGCCAGGGCTGGACGCGCTGATCGTGCGAGAGCGGGCGCGCGTGGGTGGCAAATTCCAAGACCTGCGGCGCGTCGCGCTGGCGCTCGATTCGGGCATCCCGACCACGCTTCCGGCCAGCATCGAAGGGGGGCGCTGCGTGCACGCGCTGTTCATCCCTTCCGACGACGTGTCGCACTTGGACGTGGCGGCGCTGGACGACCAGGGCCGCGTGCTCGGAAGGGCGGTCGGCAGCGGCCGCCAGCGCTCGCTCGTCGTCTGCTCCCCCACGGCCACCGAGGTCACGTTCGAGGTGCGACCGCACTCGGGCCGCGGTCTGGCCGTGGCAGCCCTGTCGCGCTCCGTCGCGGGCACCGAGAGCGAGATCCAAGGCGAGGTGGTGCGGCGCGACGTTTACCCGAGCGGCAACCTCGCCGCCGAGCTCGGCGGCCTCGCGGAGCGGCTCAAGCGCCTGGGCTACGCCACGCCGACACTGCAAGCGAAGCGTGCCGAGCTCAAGGTGGGCCAGCGCCTCGGCCTCCCCCTCACGCTCGCCAGCGGCTGCACCCGCATCGACATCGTAGGCGCAAGCCCGATTCGCGGCGTAAACGCCCGCCTGTGGAGCGAAACGGGTGCGCTGCGCGCCGCAGGTAGCGGCGGTGGCGCGGTCACGCTGTTCGGTTGCGGCGACGGCAAGCAACGCCTCGATCTGAGCGCCGAGCTGAGCCCCGGTCCCGTCAACGTGATCCTTCAACACGAGGCCGACGTGCCGCCCGAGCTGAGCCGCGCACCACTCGCGGCCAGCCGCCTCGTGGCGCGCATGGTGGCGCGCGGTGCGCTCTTGCGCGTGAGCGCCATCGGTAAGCCCAGCGAGCTCGCGCTCACGGCCGAACAGCTCGCGCGCGTGCCCGTACTGGTGCCGGTGGACCGCTGCCTCGAGGTCGACGTCGGCATCGAGGGCTCCGCCACCGGTGTGGAGCTGCGCGCGCTCGACGTGGACAGCGGCGTCGAGCTGGACGCCGCCGTGGGCGAGAGCGCGGCTAGCGTCCGACTCTGCGCGTACGGCCGCATCGGACTGGGCTCGCTCAACGCGCGACTCGAGCTGCGCACGGTGAGCGGAAGCGCCCGCGCGCTTTTGGCGACCCGCTTGCTCGCACCCGCCGACTAGCCGGCCAACACTGCGTGCCGTTGTCATTGACGCACGCCGGCTGCGATTGCACGGCAATCTTCTGCCATGCCTCCCGTAGCCCCGCCCCTCGCCTCGCCGGCGGTCGCAGCTCAGGAGCTCGAGCAGCAGGCGGTGGTTTGGTTGGCGATCTCGCTGGCAAGCTCGGTGTTTTGCGTCAGCCTGTGCCTCGGCATCATCGGGGCCATTTTCTGTTACCTGGCCATTCAGGCGGCCAAGCAAGGGCTGACGGTTGACGCTCAGGACAAGCTCAAATGGGGAAAGATCGTGACGCTCGTCGGCAGTGTGCTCGGCGTGCTCTCCACCACGCTCGCTCTTATTTTTCGCTGATGTGTAGTCTGCCGTGAACCTCGACGAGCTCAATCGCCCACAACGCGACGCAGTCACGACCCTCTCCGGCCCCTTGCTGGTGCTGGCGGGCGCTGGCACCGGCAAGACGCGCGTCATTACCTTTCGCATCGCGCGCCTGATCCAGAGCGGCATCTTGCCGCAGCGCATCTTGGCCGTGACGTTCACGAACAAGGCCGCGCGCGAAATGCGCGAACGCGCCCAGAAGCTGCTCGGTCGCCGCCAGAAGGGCCAACAGCTCCCCGAAATTTCGACGTTTCATTCGCTGTGCGTGCGTGTCTTGCGCCGCCACGCGCGGCTGCTCGGTTATCCCGAAGAGTTCACCATCTACGATCGCGGCGACCAAGAGACGCTGGCGCGCAACGCGCTGCGCGACGTGCGCGTCGGCCATGAAACACTCAAGCCGGCCGATCTGCTCGGCTACGTCGGCAACTGGAAGAGCCAGGGCGTGCGCGCCGACGCCGCCTTCGACGCGGCCGGCAAGGACAAGCAGCAGCTCGCGGCCATGGCGTACGGCAAGTACCAGTCGGCGCTCAAGGCCGCCGGCGCCATGGACTTCGACGACCTGCTGCTGTGCACCGAGGAGCTCTTCACCAAGCACCCCGAGGCTCGCTTTGCCGAGGCGTCTCGCTTCGATCACCTGCTGATCGACGAGTATCAAGACACCAACGGCCTGCAGTACCGCATCGTGAAGGCGCTGGCCGATCGCCACCGCAACTTGTGCGTCGTCGGCGACGATGATCAGTCGATTTACGGCTGGCGCGGCGCAGAAGTGACGCACATTTTGAGCTTTCAACACGACTGGCCGGAAGCCAAAGTCGTGCGGCTCGAAGACAATTACCGCTCCAAGGCGCCCATCTTGGAAGCCGCCAACACGCTCATCGCGCACAACTCCACCCGTCACAAAAAGGTGCTGCGCGCCTACCGCGAAGGCGGCATTCCACCAAAAATCGTACGTTTCGACAACGAAACGGCGGAAGCCGAAGAGGTCGTGCGCGACATCCGCCAGCGGCTCGACGTGACCGACGGCCCGCGCACGAACCCGAGCGACGTTGCGATCTTGTTCCGCACCAACGAGCAGCCGCGCGCCTTCGAGCTCGAGCTGCGCCGCGCCAAGGTCCCCTACGTGCTGGTGGGCGGCATGTCCTTCTACGACCGCAAAGAAGTGAAGGACGTGATCAGCTACCTGCGCGTCATCGCCAACCCGAACGATGAAGTATCGATGCTGCGCATCATCAACGTGCCGTCACGGGGCATCGGCGCCGGCACGATCGAGGCGTTGCTGGAGCGCGCCGTTTCGGCAGGGAAGCCGCTGTGGCAGGTGCTACCGAACGCGCTCGGCGACATTCCGACGCTCACGGCGCAGCGCATTTTCGACTTCTGCAAGCTGGTCGATCATTACCGCGGCAAGCTCACCGAGCAGCCGCTCGCGGAAATGATGAAAGAGCTGCTCGAGAAGATCGACTACAAGTCGGAGCTGACGCGGGCTTACAAGACGCCGGCCGACGTCGAAGCACGCTGGAACGTGGTCGAAGAGCTGATCAACTCCGCGGCTCTGTACACGGAGCGCGCCGAGAACCCCTCCTTGCTGGGCTTTCTGGAAGAAGCAACGCTGTCTGATCGCGACGACCGCGACGACGACAAAAAAGAGCGCCACGCGCTCACGCTGATGACGCTGCACAGCGCCAAGGGCCTCGAATTCCCGCACGTTTACCTGATAGGGATGGAAGAAGGGCTGCTGCCCCACCAGCGCTCGATCCTCGACGGCCGCAGCATCGAAGAAGAGCGACGCCTGGCTTACGTGGGCGTGACGCGCGCCCAAGATACGCTCACGCTCTCGTTCTGTCGCGAGCGCATGAAATGGGGCAAGCCGCGTCCCTCCATCCCGAGCCGCTTCTTGATGGAGATGCGCGGCGAGACCGAGCGCGCCAAGCGCGCCGCCGAAGCCGCGACGGCCATGTTCATGGAAGCGCAGAAGCTGGCGCAGAAGGCCGAGCAAGCCAAAGAAGCCGCCAAAAAGCCGGCTCGACGCAAGCGCGCTTGACGGCCGCTATCCGGGCTTGGCTTGCACGGGCCGCTGCGTCGCCGCGCCGCGCCTGCTCGCCAACGTGCGCGCCGTATTCGCCAGAGAGACGTGCGAAAATGCCTGCGGGAAATTGCCGAGCAGGCGCTTTCGTACCGGGTCGTACTCTTCGGCAAGCAATCCCACGTCGTTGCATAGCCCGAGCAGCTTTTCGAACAGCTGCCGCGCTTCGGCTTCGCGGCCTTGCAAGAAATAGTTGTCGGCGAGCCAGAACGAGCACGGCAAGAAGACGCCCTCACCTTCCGGCAAGCCGTCCAGGCTGCTGCGCGTGCGGTAACGCGCCACGAAGCCGTCGTGCAGCAGGTCTTGCTCGATGGCTTTGACGGTACCGACGATGCGCGGGTCTTGCGGCGGCAGGAAGCCGACGAGCGGCAGCATGAGCAGGCTCGCGTCCAGCTCGCGGCTGCCGTAGTGCTGCACGAACGTGTTGCGCGCGGCGTCGTAACCGTCGCGGCAAACGCTGTCGAAAATCCGCTCGCGGCAGGCCTTCCAGCGCTCGAGCGGCCCAGCGAGCCCATGCTGCTCGATACCTTTGATCGCGCGATCGAGCGCGACCCAGGCCATCACCTTGGAGTGGGTAAAGGCGCGTCGCTCGCCACGTATTTCCCAGATGCCCTCGTCCGGCAGCTGCCAGATGTCTTCCAGATATTCCACGACGGCTCGCTGCAAGCTCCAATCCTCGGGGCGGCTCGGCATGCCGCTCTGCCGCGCCACGTGCAGCGAATCCATCAGCTCGCCCCAGACGTCGAGCTGTAGCTGATGAGCAGCGGCGTTGCCGATACGGACGGGGCGGCTCCCCTCGTATCCCGGCAGCCAGTCGAGCTCTAGCTCCGGCAGGCGCCGCTCCCCCGCGATCCCGTACATCGTTTGCAGTTGTGACGGCGTGCCTGCGACCGCGCGCAGCAGCCACTCCCGCCAGGCAGCCGCTTCGTCAGCGTAACCGGCGCTCGTCAAGGCGTAGAGCGTGAAGGTCGCGTCGCGAATCCAACAGAACCGGTAGTCCCAGTTACGCGAGCCTCCCAGGCACTCGGGCAAAGACGTGGTCGGGGCCGCCACGATGCCACCAGTCGGCGCGAACGTGAGCGCTTTGAGCGTGATCAGCGAGCGCAGCGCGGCGTCCGAGTAGTCGCCGTGTTGATTGAAACGCGATGACCAGCCGCGCCAAAACTCTTCGGTATCGTGCAAGGCCACGCTGGGGTCGACGTGTCTCGTCGGCGCGCGGCGGTGCGAGGGGAACCAGGTGAGCAGGAACGGCACCCGCTCGCCTTCGCGCACCACGAATTCGGCCACGGTAGTCAGGTTTTCACCGTGGGTGGCCACTGGCGTCACGAGCTGGATCAAGTCGGGCCCCGCGATCGCGTTGAGCGCGCCCTCCACCTGGCGCACCCAAGGCACGACGCAGCCGTGCCCCATGCGGAGCACCAGCTCCATGCGCATGGGCACCTCGCCCCGCACGCCCACCACCAAGCGCAGCAAGTCGGCGTCGCGGCCGCGCGGCGGCATCAAGTCGAGCACACGCACGCTGCCCCCGTCGACCTCGTGCGTGGTTTCGAGGATCAGCGTGCCGTCGAGGTAACGCCGCGTGCTGCGCCGCACCTCGGCGCGCGGCGCCACGAGCCAGCGGCCATGCTCGGGACCGCCCAACAGCGCCGCAAAGCAAGCTTCCGAATCGAAGCGCGGCCAACACAGCCAATCGATGGATCCGCGGCGCGAAACCAGCGCGGCGCTCTGGCAATCACCGATGAGCGCGTACTCTTCCAAACGTTCGCTCATGCATGGGAGTGACACTCAGTCTTGGTAGGCGCAAGCGCGCGGCGCGCGTCGAGTGGGACAAACTCACGCGAGGCAGAGTGCGCCACGCGAGCGCGACATGGACCGGCACGATATTTGCGAAGGCAATGCGGTATGCAATCCGATGCCCTCGTCTTCTTCGGCGCCACGGGTGATCTCGCTTACAAGAAGATCTTTCCGGCGCTGCAGGCGCTGGTTGCGCAACGCCGCCTCGACGTACCCGTCATTGGTGTCGCAAAACCGTCTTGGGGTCTCGGAGAATTTCGCGAGCGCGCCGCCAAGAGCGTCGTCGCGCACGGTGCCGGCCGCGACGCCGCCTTCGACGAGCTTTGCCAGAAGCTCCGCTATGTTTCGGGTGACTACAATGACCCGAGTACCTTCGCGCGTTTGCGACGAGAGCTCGGCAGTGCCAAGCGACCCATCTACTACCTGGCGATTCCCCCGAGCTTGTTCGCCACCGTGGTCTCTCATCTATCAGGCGCGGACTGCACCAATTGCGCGCGCGTGATCGTCGAAAAGCCGTTCGGGCGAGATCTGGCGTCGGCGCGCGCGCTGAACCGCACACTGCACGACGTTTTTCAAGAAGGGTCGATCTTCAGAATCGACCACTACCTCGGCAAAGAAGCGGTGCAAAACCTGAGGTTCTTCCGCTTTGCCAATACCTTTTTGGAGCCGATCTGGAACCGCCAGTACGTCAAGAGCGTGCAGATCACCATGGCCGAGAGCTTCGGCTGCGAAGGGCGCGGCGCCTTTTACGAAGAGACAGGCGCGATCCGCGACGTGATTCAGAACCACTTGCTCCAGGTGGTGGGCATGCTGGCCATGGAGCCGCCGGCCACCACCTATGCGGAGTCATTTCGCGACGAGGTCACCAAGGTGTTCCGTCAAATCCCGGCGCTCAAAGCGCGTGACCTGGTGCGCGGGCAGTTCAAAGGCTATCGCGACGAGCCGGGCGTGGCGGCCAATTCGCAAGTCGAAACCTTCGCAGCCCTGCGGCTCGAGATCGACTCCTGGCGCTGGGAAGGCGTGCCGTTCTTCATCCGGGCAGGAAAACGCCTGCCGCTCACGTCGACCGAGGTCATCGTCAATCTGAAGCGCCCGCCGCTGGCCAAGTTCACGCCGGGCTCCACCAATTATGTGCGTCTTCAACTGACGCCCCAGTCCTCGATCGCGCTGGGCGCCCAGGTCAAAAAGCCTGGCGAAGACATGACCGGTCAAGCCATCGAGCTTGCTTTCATGCCTCGGCGCAGCTCCGACGAGATGGCCGCCTATCAGCGCCTGTTGGGCGATGCCATGGCGGGCGACCCGACTCTGTTCGGCCGTCAAGACGGCGTAGAAGAAGCCTGGCGCATCGTGGAGCCCATCTTGGGCGACGCGACGCCGGTCCACGAATACGAGCCTGGCAGCTGGGGCCCCGCCATGACCGAGCGCCTCACTTCTGGCATCGGAGGCTGGAGCTCCGTCGACGGGCGCACCGACGGTACGCCCCCCGAGCAGGCATGAAGGCTGCTAGCCTCGCGTCATGGCAACGGCGCTGGTCACGGGTGCGAATCGCGGCATTGGGCTTTCGTTCGTGAAGTTGCTCAAAGCGCGCGGTGACAAGGTCATCGCGGCTTGTCGGCGCGAGACGCCGGGGCTCACCGCGCTCGGCGCCGAGGTTTACGAGGGGGTGGACGTGACGAGCGACAAGTCGCTCAACATCCTGGCCGATAAGCTCAAGGGCCGAGCGCTCGACATCGTCATCAACAACGCCGGCCTGCTCGCTGCAGAAGGCTTCGACAGCCTGGATTTTGCCTCGATCCAGCGGCAGATGGAGGTCAACGCTTACGGACCGCTGCGGGTCACGCACAAGCTGGCGCCGAATCTGCGGCGTGGCTCCAAAGTCGCCCTCATCACGAGCCGCATGGGCTCGATCGGCGACAACACCTCTGGCGGCATGTACGGCTACCGCATGTCGAAGGCCGCGCTCAACGCCGCCGGCAAGTCCTTGGCGCACGACCTGGCTCCGCTCGGTATCTCCGTCGCTATTTTGCACCCCGGTTACGTCAAAACCGAGATGACCGACAATCACGGTAACGTGCTGCCGGACGACGCCGCGAGCGACCTGCTGACGCGGATTGACGAGCTCAGCCTCGAGAACACCGGCACCTTTTGGCACGCCAACGGCTCGGTGCTTCCGTGGTGAGCCGAGCCGTCAGCGGTCCGGCTCAACCGTCGTGGGAGAACGAGAGGCGGACCCAGGCGCCGCGATCGGCAGGTCCACGGCAGGCCCACAGCTCACGCTTGGCGGGGACGGCGATCAAGCAGGCGTTGGTGGTCGTGCCCTGCGCGTCTTCGGTGTAGCGATTGATGCTGTCGACGCCGTCCGAGCGATCGCACATGAGCGAGCGCAGCGATTCCACGTCTTGCGCGCCGCGGCGCAGCTGTTGTTCGGCGCGTGCCAGCCGTTTTTGGCTCGACGCCGTGGGCGGCTCGCCTTCGGCGCCGCGCATGACGTCGGCGATGCAGTGATTGGTCCGCGCCAGGGGCCCCGTCTCGGCGCGGCGCTCGACGACGTTGTCCGGATCGCACTCCAACTCCAGAGCACCCGCTGCGTCTGCCAGCCAATACGTGTGGGCGGCCGCGCGCGGAGCTGAGCGCACGTGCTCGCGCGCTTCCGACGCCGACGCGGAGCGAATCGCGCGGTGCAGTAAGCTCAAATAGCCGACGCCAACGCGCGAGCGCCGCGTCTTGATGTTCGTCGTCCCCACCGCCACACCGTGAGCGTTCATGCCCGTGAGCGACAGCGCGCCCGCGACCGTCACCGACCACGTCTCCGGGCCGGAGCTGGGGCGCCGATGCACCGCGACCACGAAGTCCAGATCGGTGGGATTGAGATCCCAAGTTTGCCCGACGATCACCTGCGAGCCGCGCGCCAGCGCCGGCGGCACGAGCAGCGATGTACAGCCTTCGTCCTCGCGCGGGGCCGGCAAGAGCAGCACGTCGCGCACGTCGGTCATGTTGGTGGAGCCGTAGAGCGCCTCGGGCGTCACGCCAGCGGCTTCGGCAATGCCGGCATTCTCGGCGGCGCCGTCCGGATCCCAGCTTTCGTACACGCGCAGGCACCGCGCGCCCATGGCCAAGAATTGCTCCACGCTCGGGCCGCCGCGCTCGCGCGAGTACTCGGCGAAGGCCGTCAAACGTTGGTCGATGAAGGCGATGATGCGCTCGCGCAACGCTTCACCCTGCTGGCGGCCCAGGTTGCGCGCATCCCCCTGACACTCCACGATCGGAAGCTCGAGCAAGTTCATGTCGCGACGCGCTTTACGCCTGATCGCCGATTTCGGAAAGCTCCCGATCGAGCCGCTCGTCGAGTGCGTCGCGCTTCGGTTCGGCGGGTTCGCCTTTTTCGGCCGACGGCGCGACCTTCTCCGGCTTTTTGCCGGCGCGGCTCCAGCGCTTGAGCATGAAGTAACCGGCCACGCCGGCTGCCCCAAAGCCGATGCTGAGCAAGGTGGCCAGGCCGCCGAGCGGGCTCGAATCGGGCACGGCCAAGATCTTCGGCCCGAACCTTTGCACCAGAGACGCCTCGATCGCGTCCGCCGACTCGCCCGCCTTCAGGCGCCGGCGGATCTCGCGCCGCAATTCGTACGCGGGCTCGGAGCCATGGATGTCTATCGTCTGGTTCCAACAGCACGGGGCGATGATGCGACCCTCGAGCCGCGCCGCGCCGGGCACGTACTCCTGCAGATCTTCCCCCGCCTCACTCGCGGCCACGTGCTCCGGGTGATCGGCGTCCGCCCAGGCCGCCGCGGGGGCCAGCCCGAGCGTCGCGGCGAAGAGCCAAGAGCACACCTGAGCGCGGAGATTCATGCGCGAAGCCTACGCCCTCGAGAAGGCTGCCGCCAGCATGTCCGCAACACGCTCGAGCTTGTCGCGCACTTTGCCGCGGGCGGCGCCGCGGGCTTTTTCGGTCGCGTCGATGCGCTGGTAGTCGGCAAAAGTGACCACTTTGACGCCGCGCTGCTGCAAAAGCGCGTCCACGTCGAGCGTCGGTGTGCGCTCGCGCAACTCGGGCAAGTCGCGAAACAGTAGGTCCACGGTCTCTTTCGAGTCTGCCTTGTTCGTGCCGATGAGGCCCGAAGGACCACGCTTGATCCAGCCGGAGACGTACAGGCCCGGCTGCGGCTCGCCGTGCAGATCGGTCACGCGCCCCGCCGAGCTCGGGATCACGTTGCGCTTCGCCTCGAAGGGCAGACCCGGAATGGCCGCGCCGCGATAGCCCACCGAGCGGATCACCAGCCCGGTGGGCAGCTCCCAAACGTTGCCGGTAGCCTCCGCGCGAATGTGCGGACCCGCGCCAACCAAACGGTTGTCTTCGACGCGCAGTCCCTTCACGCGGCCGTCTGCGCCTACGATTTCGAGCGGTGAAGCCAGGAAGCGCAGCCGCAGCACGCGCTGGGCGTCGCCTACGCCTTCGAGCTTGAGCCGGGCCAGGTACGCCAGGTTCTTGCGCGCAGGCGCCGGCAAATCGGCTTCGTCCTCGAACGACACATCGCCGTCGATGGCCACGCCCACGCCCGGCAAATCCGCGATCGCTTCGAGCTCGCCCTGGTCGAACGCAGCTTGCGCCGGGCCGCGGCGCCCGAGCAGCACCACTTCTCGTACCGGGCTCTCGCGCAGCGCCGCCAGCGCGCGATCGGAGATGTCGGTCTTGGCGAGCTCGTCACGGTCGTGCAGCAGAATGCGCGCCACATCCAGCGCCACGTTGCCGAGCCCCACCACCACCGCACGCTCGGCGTCGAGCCGAAACTTCAAGTCGATGAAATCCGGGTGCCCGTTGTACCAACCCACCAGCGAGGTCGCAGCGTAGCTCCCCTCCAAATCTTCGCCCGGAATGTCGAGTCGTCGGTCGAGCGCCGCGCCCGTCGCGAACAGCACCGCGTGATAACCCGCCAGCAGCTCCTGCACGCTCAAGTCGCGGCCGACCTCCACGTTGCCGAAGAAGCGGCAGCCCGGCAGCTGCGCGGTGCGCTCGAACGCCGCCTGCACGCGCTTGATGGTCTGATGGTCCGGCGCGACACCGTAGCGAACCAGCCCGAACGGCACCGGTAGCCGCTCGAAAACATCCACCGAGATAGGCCAGGTCGAGCGTAGCAGCGCGTCAGCGGCATAAAATCCGGCTGGACCGGACCCGACCACGGCAACCTTCAGGCGATCGGCCTCAGGCATGTTCCCTTCGCTTCGGCGCCAAAATGGGCGCGCGCGGCGTACAGTGACGCTATCACGCAAATCCTGTCCTTGACCCGTTCGGACGGGGAGCCTAAAGTTTCAAGACTTTTTGAAATCTCAAACATCATGTCGGACAGCGCAAACAGCGGCGTATTTCCAGCCGAGCTCGAGGTAGCCGACACCGTCGGACGCCTGATGGAGTTCTGGGGTTTCAAGCGCCCGATGGGTCGCATGTGGACCTTGCTCTATTTGTCGCCCGAACCGCTGGGCGCGGCCGAGATCGGCGCCGAGCTCAAGATGAGCGCGGGCGCGGTGAGCATGGCCTTGGGCGAGCTCGTCAAATGGGGCGCGGTGAAGAAGAGCTGGCGCCCCGGTGAGCGCCGCGACTTTTACGAAGCCGAAACCAGCGTCGGCAAGCTGGTGCAGCGCGTGCTGCGCGAGCGCGAGCTCACGCTGGTGCGCGAGTTCGCCGAAGCGCTGGGCCGCGCCGAAGCGGAGCTGCCCGAAAAGGCAGCCGGCGAGTCTGCGGCGCTCGATTTCAAGCGCGAACGGCTGGCGCACCTGCGCGCGCTCTCACAGCTGGGCGAAGGCCTCTTGCGCGCTCTCGTTTCCGGTCAGGCCATCGATCCGACCCCGTTCCTCAGCATGCGTGACAGGCCCTCGTAAGGGCCTAGAAAAGTTGCAATCAGACTCATGACTTCGACTGACACCACCGGCGCCACGCGCGAAGGCTCGGGCGCGATGTTCGACAACATCGCGGCTCGCTACGACCTCGTCAACCGCGTGATCTCGCTCGGCATCGACCAGAGCTGGCGCAAGAAGACCGTGAAGGCGCTGGAGCTCAAGCCCGGCGCGCGCGTTTTGGATCTCGCGACCGGCACCGCCGACCTGGCCATCATGATCGCCAAGACGCACCCGAGCGTCACCGTGGTCGGCGTGGATCCTTCGGCAAAAATGCTGGAAGTGGGCGACAAAAAGCTGACCGTGCAACAGCTGAACGAGCGCGTCACGCTCGAGGTCGGCGACGCACAGGCGCTGCAGTTTGCGGACCGCACGTTCGACGGCTTGACGATCGCGTTCGGTATTCGCAACGTGCCCGATCGCCTGCAGGGCTTGCGTGAAATGGCGCGCGTCACCAAGGCGGGCGGCCGCGTCGCGATCTTGGAGCTTTCGGAGCCTCGCAGCGGCGTGCTCGGCCCGCTGGCGCGCTTCCACGTGCACAGCGTGGTGCCCACGATCGGCGCCCTGCTCTCCGGCGCCAAGGAGTACCACTACCTGCAAAAGTCGATCGCCGCCTTCCCCCCCTCGGAAGAGTTCGAGGCGCTCATGGTCGAAGCGGGCCTGCGCATCGTCGCCTCGCACGCGCTGACTTTCGGAGTCTGCCACCTGTATGTCGGCGAGCCCATCGTCTGAAGCCGCGCCCGGCGTGGGCGATGCCTGCTTGCTCGGCGAATGGGCGCGTCTGGTGCTCACGACGCTGCAGCAATCGGGCATCGGCGATTTGTGGCTGAGCCCGGGCTCGCGCTCGACGCCCTTCGCGTGGCTGGCCGCGCACACGCCGGGCATCACCGTGCGTGCCGTGGTCGACGAACGTGCCGCGGCCTTTTTGGCGCTAGGCCACGCGCGCGTCAGCGGCCGCCCCAGCGCGCTCTTGTGCACCTCCGGTAGCGCCGCCGCCAATTACTTCCCGGCGGTCGTCGAGGCATCGCTATCGCACCTGCCGCTCTTGGTGCTCACCGCCGACCGCCCGCTCGACGTGCAGCACGCCGCCGCCGCGCAAACCATCGATCAGCTCAAGCTCTACGGCGACTACGCACGCCGCTTCTACGATCTCGGCGTGCCCGACGCCGCACCCTCGGCGCTCCTCGGCGCCCGCCGCGCTCTGGCGCAAGCCGTGGCCGACGCGCGCGGCCCGCTCCCCGGCCCCGTGCACGTCAACCTACGCGCGCGCAAGCCGCTCGAGCCCCGCGCGCCGCGAACCGAAGCCGAGCACGCGCTCGCCGCGCACGTCACGTCGCTGCTTTCGCGCCCGCTCGTCCGTCACGCCCCCGCGCAGGTCTTGGCCAACGAAGCCGTGCTCACAGCGGCACGAGCGCTGCGAGAGGCCGGTTCGTCCGCGCTCGTGGTCGGCCCCTTGCCGGTGTCGGGCAAGAGCCTCGCGCAGCCCATCGCCGAGCTTTCGCGCCTCACCGGCGCTCCGATCTTCGCCGAAGCCTCGAGCCAGATCCGCTTCGCGCTCGCTGACGAGCCGCTGTCGTTCCCGCTGTTCGACTGGCTCTTGAGCGCGCCCGAAGCCGCCCAGCGGCATCGCCCGGATCTTCTGCTGTGCGTGGGGGCGACGCCCACGTCGTCGGCTTTCGAGCGCTGGGCGGCGGGCGTACCGCGGCGCCTGGTGCTGGCCGAGCACGGCTGTCCCGATGCGCTGGGCAGCGCAGAGCTGGTGGCGAGCGGAGACTTGCACGGAGCGATGACCGCCCTGGTCGCGGAGGTCGAGCGAGAGCGCAGGGCACACGGTCAGGGTCAGGCTCAGGCATGGGTACCCGGGCTGCGTCAGGCGCACGAGCGGTGCGTCACGCGCGTGGCGGAGGCGCTGAGCGCGCCGCGAGAGTTGCTCAGCGAAGGTCTAGCGGTAAAACGCGTGATCGAGAGCCTGCCAGACGGGGCGGTGCTGGCGCTGGGCAACAGCTTGCCAATCCGCGACGTAGACGCTTACGTGACGCGCGGGGCGCGCCTGCGCGTGTGCGCTCAGCGCGGCGCCAACGGTATCGACGGCCTGGTCAGCGGCGCGATCGGCAGCGCCATCGCGAGCGGCTCACCCACCTTGCTGCTCCTGGGCGACGTGAGCTTGCTGCACGATTTGAGCGGGCTCGCCAACTGGCGGCTCGCCCCCTCTCCGCTCGTCATCGCGCTCATCGACAACGCAGGCGGGCGCATCTTCGACCAGCTCCCCGCACAAAAGCTGTACGGCCCCGAGCCCGAAGCCGCCAAGCTCTGGCACACCGCGCCCGACTGCGACTTCCCGCGTGCGGCGGCCGCCTTCGGCCTGCACTACCACGCGCCCACCACGCCCGACGCGATCCAGGCCGCGACGCGCGACGCGCTCGAGCGCCGTGGCGCCACGCTGCTGCACCTGCGCGTCGGGCCCACGAGCGCTGCCGAGCTGCGGCAGGGCGTGCTGAGCGCGCTCGGCGCCGACCTGGCGGGCTCGAACGCCGGCCGGAGCTAGCGCGTGCAGTACCTGCTGCTCCATGGTTTTACCGGCACGCCCGCGAGCCTGAGCGAGCTGAACGCGCCTGCTGGTTCCCTCGCGCCCGCTCTGGCTGGGCACCTACAAACGCCCGTCGTGGGCGGCTTCGAGGCGGAGGTAGAGCGGCTGGCGGCGCTCGCCGGTGAACGCACGGGGCTGTTCGGCTACTCGCTGGGCGGGCGGCTCGCACTCGGGCTCCTGGCGCGCTACCCGCGTCGCTTTCAGCGCGCGGTCGTGGTGTCGGCTCAGCCTGGCCTCAGCAGCAGCGCCGAGCGAGCCGCGCGGCGCGACGCGGACGGCCGCTTCGTCCGCATGCTGCGCGAGCAGGGGCTCGCGGCGTTCGTCGACGCCTGGGAAGCGCTGCCGCTCTGGGAGAGCCAGCGCCGGCTGTCCGAGACCGCGCGCCAGGCCCAGCGCGCCCAGCGCTTGCGCCACGACGCCGCGGGTTTGACGCAAAGCCTCCTCCAGCATGGTCTGGGAGAAATGCCCGATTTGCGGCCATTTTTGGCGACGGTTGAAACACAGGTCGAGCTGGTCGCGGGCGAGCACGATGACAAGTTCGTCAAGCTCAACCAAGAGCTGGTGAGCGTCCTGCCGCACGCGCACCTGACGATCGTGCCGGGCGTCGGGCACAACGTGCCGCTCGAAAACTCGGCGGCTGTCGCGCAGCTCTTGCTACAAGGATCCCCTTCGTCGTGACCGCCGCTGCTTCGCCCCTCACCCCTCGCCCCTCGCTCCTCGCTCCCTGGGTCTTGGCGGCTCGCCCCAAGACGCTGAGCGCCGCGAGCATGCCCGTGCTGGTCGGAAGCGCCTGCGCTTACTCGCTCGGCGGGTTCGACCTGGGGCCGGCGTTCGCCGCGCTGGTCGGCGCGCTGCTGCTGCAAATCGGCGCCAACTTCGCCAACGACGTGTACGACTACGAAAAGGGCGCCGACACCGCCGAACGGCTCGGCCCGACGCGCGCCGTACAGGCCGGCCTGCTGTCGTCGCGAGCCATGAAGCGCGGCATGATCGCGGTGTTCGTCGCGGCGTTGATCATCGGCTGTTACCTCACGGCGGTGGCGGGCCCCGCCATCTTGGCCATCGGCATCGCTTCGATCATTTCGGCCATTGCCTACACGGGCGGCCCGTACCCGCTCGGTTACAACGGCCTGGGGGACGTGTTCGTGTTCGTCTTTTTCGGGCTGGTCGCGGTGTGCGGCACCGTCTTCGTGCAGCTCGGCGAAGTGCCCGCGCTGGCCGTCTGGTGCTCGGTGCCGGTCGGCGCGCTGGCCACGGCCATTTTGGTGGTGAACAACCTGCGCGATCACGAGCAAGACGCGAAGGTGGGTAAGCGCACGCTCGCCGTGCGTTGGGGCGTGAGAGCCGTGGTCTACGAGTATGGGCTGCTGCTCGCCGTTTCCTACGCCGTGCCGCTATTTCTGGCGACCAGCTCCGCGCACGGCCGCTTCGTGCTGCTGCCGCTGCTCACGTTGCCGCTCGGGCGCAAGCTGACTCGCGCCGTGGCCACCGAGCGCGGCCGCGCGCTCAACGCGCGCTTGGCCGGAACCGCCAAGCTGCTGCTGCTCTTCGGCGTGCTGTTCACGCTGGGCATCGTGCTCGATCGCCTGCTGTTACCGCTGCTCCTCGCGCCTGGTCACAGCGCATGAAGCTCGAGCTCCGGCGCCTGAAGGTGCCCACGCCGCGCGCCAAAAACGCGCGGCAGCAGTGGCCGGAGCGCGAGAGCCTGCTGCTTCGCCTTTCCGATGCTCGAGGCCGCGCCGGCGTGGGCGAAGCATCGCCGCTCCCCGGCTACAGCCGAGACTCACTCGACGCCGTGGAGCACGCGCTGCAGCGGCTCCAAGTGGGCAACGTGGAACGCGCGCTCGAAGCCGGGGCACCGCGCGCCGTGCTCGGCGCCGTCGCGACGCTGCTACCCGCCACGCTGCCGTCGGCCCGCATGGCGCTCGAGACAGCCGTGCTCGACTTCGTCGGCCACCGTGACGCCAAAGCGGCGCCCGCCCTGCTCGGCGCGCCGCTCGACGCCGAGCGGCCGCTGGCCGAGCTGGTCGGCAGCCCGCTCGACGTCGCTTTCGTCTCGAGCTGCGAACGCGCGATTCACGCTGGTTTCCGGCACCTCAAGGTCAAGCTGGGCGCACCAGGCCGGCTGCAGGCCGAGCTGCTCGCCTTGCAGTCGGCTGCCGAGCGCTTCGGCGCTGCCGCCCGCCTCCGTGTCGACGCCAATCGCGCTTTGAGCCTGGTCGAGGTCGAGCGAGCGTGGACCGCGCTCGAGGCGAGCGACGTCGAGCTATTCGAGGAACCGGGCGCGCTCAGCCCCTCGTTGCCGCGCACCTTGCCCCTGGCGCTCGACGAATCCCTGCAGGGCCTGGACGTGCCGGACGCCATCAAGCAACTCGAAACGACCAACGCGCGCTTTGCGGTGCTCAAGCCGACCGCGCTCGGAGGCCTCGAGCATTGCTGGCGATTGGCGGAGCGCGCGCAGGCCGCAGGCGTTCGCGCCATCGTGTCGCACTGCTTCGACGGCCCACTCGCGCTGCGTGCAGCTGCCGCGCTCGCCCTGTCACTGGACAGCGGCGTCGCGCACGGTCTGGCGCCCCACGCCGGCCTCGAGGGCTGGGCGAGCCCCGCGCCACCGTGCGCCCATGGCTGGCTGAGAACCTGGTCAGCGCCCGGCTTGGGCTTTGCTTCGGGGAGCTATTTCGAGTGAGCACGCTCTCGATCTTCGATGCGGCGCGAGAGCAGCCGCTCGGCACCGCGCTGGTCGACGGTGAAAGCTCGCTCAGCTTCGCCGACGTGGCCGACCGCTGCCGACCACTCGTGGCCGCCCTGCGCAGCGCTCGCCCCGCCGTGCTGGCGCTGGCTCCGCGCGCCGACGTCGAGAGCTTGCTCTGGATCTACGCGGCGCTGGCCGTGGGCACACCGCTGCTCACGCTGCACCAGCGCGCTACGGCCGACGAGCGCCGACGAGCGCGCGAGCTGGCCGGCGCCGTCGACGTCGCCTCGCTCTCGATTCCGCTTTCGTCGAGCGGCTCCGAGCCCTCACCGGCGCCCACCGAGGTCGAAGCGCCTGCGCTGCTCATCCCCACCTCCGGCTCCACCGGCAGCCCGCGCCTGGTCGAGCTGAGCCGGCGTGCGCTGCTCGCTTCAGCTGCGGCCTCGGAACGAAACCTCGGGTGGGAGGCCAACGACGCCTGGCTCTTGTGCCTGCCGCTGGCGCACACCGGTGGCCTCTCCATCGTCACACGCTGCCTGGTCGCTCGGCGCACGCTGCTGCTGTTCGAGTCGGGCGGTGCTGGTCTCATGGCGCGGCTGCCAGAGCTGGTTCTTGCGCTGCAGCGTGCATCGCTGGTGTCGCTGGTGCCGAGCGTGCTGGCGGCGCTGCTCGACGCTTCACCGCAAGCGCCACCACGCCTGCGCGCCGTGCTGCTCGGCGGCGCCGCCTGCAGCCCAGCCCTAGCCGAGCGCGCGCACGCGGGCAGGTGGCCGCTGCTCACCAGCTACGGCTCGACCGAAACGGCTTCGCAGGTGGTCACGCGCCGCTACGCCGAGCGCTACGCGCCTTTGCCGGTGCGGGGCGGCGTCGTTAGCTCCGGGCACCCCCTGCCCGGCGTCGAGCTGGCGCTTGACGAAGGGCAGCTGCGCGTGCGAGCGCGGTCGCTATTTACTCGCTACATCGGCAGCGCCACCCCCGAGCTCCGTGAAGGCTTTCTTGTCACTAGCGATCGGGGCGAGCTCGGCCCGGACGGCGAGCTGTACGTGCGAGGCCGCAGCGACGACGTGATCATCAGCGGCGGCGAGAATGTCGACCCGCTCGAGGTCGAGGCCGCGCTCCTGCAACTGCCAGGGGTGACAGCCGCGTGCGTCACCGGCACGCGCTCCGCACGTTTTGGCGAGGTCGTCAGCGCGCTCCTGGTCAGTCGCGAGCCGGCGCTCGCGGACCCTGCGCGGCTGGCCGAGCTGTTAAGTGACCGCCTGGCTCGTCACAAGCTCCCACGCCGTGCGCTCATCGCGGAGAGTTTGCCTCTCACTTTATCGGGCAAGGTCGATCGGCGCGCCTGCCGCGAGCTGCTCGAGCGCGCGCACGCACCGAGCGGGAGCGAGACAGCGGAGCCGGCCGAGCCCACTTAGAAGATTGCTCGCGCCGGTCTCCATTGCTCTGCGGTTAGCTGGCAGAAGCGGCTAGCTGCCTGACTCGATTCGAAGCAGCGCGCGCCGAACCAAATCCGGCATCGGCGTGCGCTTGAAGGTCGCCCGCTCCACGAACGTATGAACGACCTGCCCCACCACGCAAACTTCGTCAGCGCGCGCGATGCGATAGCCGAGAGTCGCCTCTGTTTCGGCCACGTAGGCCCGGCAGATCTCCACCCGCACCTCGTCTCCGAACCGCAGCGGTTTGAAGTAGTCTGCCTCCGCGTGTCGGACCGGCGCGAGCCAGCTCTCGCTCTGCATCACTTCACGAAGTGGAGAGCCCGCAAAGGCCAAAAAACCCGCGTAGGCGTCGTGGAACATCTCCAAGACTCTCGGGTAAAAAATTATGCCAGCAGCATCTATCTCTTGAAATCGAATCGAGCGCTGCTCGACGAAGGCGGCGGGGTTCGAACGCTTGAGCTCCTCACGGTCGAAGCGATGCATGGGATCGCTTCAGCATATCCGTGTCCGGACGAAATCTGACCCATTTTGCCCGCCTGAGGCCACGAAGCGGCCACGCAAACTCGGTTCGCGGATCCTTGGAAGAAAACGCATACACGAGCGCATTTCATGCTTTACGAGACCGGGCCGTTTGTTGTTACGTGCCTGCGCCGCCCGATCTCAGTGGGTCATTTGGCTCGCCTTTAGCCGACGAAGAGCCAGAGTAAGGTCGAGGATTTCGAGTGCAAGAGCGACAGTTTCCAGATTCTGGTCCCCGAACAGTCGTCACGCGCAGAGCCCACCGTTCGGGTCGGCAGCGAGCCTTCAGGTTGGTAGCGGTTGCGTTCCCTGTCGCGCTCTCGCTCTTCGCCCTCGGGTGCCCGCAACCGGGTGATCTCGAGAACGCCAACGCCTACCCGCCGCCACCGGGGGGCAATACGGCCGGCAGCGGCGGCAGCGGCACCGGCGGCAGCGGCACGATGGTCAACTGCGAGACCGCTTGCTTGGCAAGCATCATCAACGCCACCGGTACCGGCTGCAAGACCTGCCACAGCGACATGGTCAAGCTCGACATGGGTATTCTCGACATGGCATCCCCGGGCCTCAGTGCACGCCTCAAAGACGAGGCGTCCCAGCACAAGGGCATCACCGGCGATACGTCGGGCTGTCCGATGGGCGACAAGATCATCGACAGCGCCAATCCGGCGAATAGCTGGCTGCTCAAGAAGATCACGGGCCAGCAAGGCACGTGCGGCACCGTCATGCCGTCCACCGGCGCGCTCAGCGCCGCCGATCAAAAGTGCGTATCCGACTTCGTCTACTGCGTTGCGGGCGGCACGGCCCCCGCTGGCAGCGGCGGCACAGCAGCGGGTGGCGGCGGCTCCGGAGGAGCCGCAACGGGTGGCGGCGGCTCGGGAGGAGCCGCAGCGGGTAGCAGCGGCTCCGCCACGGGCGGCGGCGGCGGCACGGGGGGGACATGAGCATGCTGCAACAACTTCGTCGCCCGCTTCAGCTCAGCTTCTTCCTCAGTACCTTGGTAGCCGCGAGCGTCGTCTCGCAGGCAGCGTTCGAGTCGCGCGTGTGGGCAGCCGAGAAAGCGAATGTCGCCGTCGGCGGCTTCGAAGGCGCCAAGAGCGACGAGGTGCGCACCGCCTTCATCGAAGCGCTCAAGAAAGACGGCCACTACGAGGTGACCGACGCGGAGGACATCAAGCCTTCCGCGAAAGGCAAGGCCATCGCCGAATCAGCGAAGGGCCTAGCCGTCAATTTCGTGATCACCGGCAAGGTCGGTAAGGGCTTCAACCTGAAGCTCAAGGTGATGGACGCCAAGGGCAAGGTGCTCGACGAGGCCGAGATCAAGGGCGGTGCGCTGCCCAAGCTCCAGAGCGCCGTCGAAGGCACGGGCGCCGCCAGCGTCGCCGACGCGCTCGGCCAGCCCAAGCCCGAAGTGAAAGCCGAAGCGGAAGCCAAGAAAGACGAAGCCCCGGCCGAGGCCGAAGACAAGGGCGACGAAGAGAAACCGGCCGAGGCCAGCGCCGACACGGGCGGCGACACGTCGAGCCAGGGAAACGAGCAGACCCCGCTCGAGATCATGGCGGGTCTGCGTCCCCTGCACCGCACGTTCACGTTCCACGACACCATCGCCGACGTGCGGCCGAACCAGGGCTTCCGCCAGCTCTTGAAGTACGAGCTACCGCTCGGCCCGGTGATTTTCGCGGATCTGAATATCTGGCCAGGCTCTTTCTTAACGAAAGGCGTGGCAGAGTGGTTCGGCCTCACCGGTGGCTTCGAGAAAGGATTCGCGACCCAATCCGTGTACGCGGAGGGCAAGCCCGAAGAGACCACGCTGCGCACGAACTACTCGCAGTGGTACATCGGCGGGCGCGCGCGCATTCCGCTCGGCGCTCATCTCTTGGGCGCTAACCTCATGTACGGTCAGCAGACCTTCGCCCTCGAGGGTGACGAAGGCTATCCCGGTCAGAAGACGGGGCCGCTCGTGCCGGACGTGCGCTACAGCTACCTCCGCGTCGGGCTCGAGGGTACCCTTCGCTTCGGCGACTTTTGGGCGGGCGCGCGCGTCGGCAAGCGCTTCGTGAGCAGCACCGGCGCCCTGCAAACGGTGTGGTTCCCGACCGTGAAGACCTCGTCGCTCGACGCCGGGATCACGGCCGGCTACCGCCTGGTCAGCATGCTCGACTTGGTCGTGGGCTTCGATTGGCTGCGCTACGCCTTCGACTTCAATCCGGTGCCCCCGCGCCCGAATTACGAGTCGTACGTGGCCGGCGGCGCGGTCGACGAGTACATCTCGGGCTCCATCGCCTTCCGGTTCCACCTGCCCGGCGCGCTAGACGGCGCGGCGAGCGAGTCCGGCGGACAATAACCAGCGCCCGGCAGCCCTCGCGCTATACTGAGCCCGATGCTCGGTCGACGACTCTTGGCGTGTGCGTTGCTCTCGTTGGTCGCCTGCAACACCAACCAGGAGCCGGCTCCGGCGGCGGCCGCTGCTACGCCTCCCCCCGCCGCTCAGCCCGCGCGTAAGACCTTTGGCGCGCCGCTCGGAGCCAGCCCCGCCGCCAACTTGGCGGACGTGCTCAAGACGCCCGACAAGTTCAGCGAAAGCTCCGTGACTGTGGAGGGTGAAGTGCGGCGCGCCTGCACCCGCAAGGGCTGTTGGATGGAGCTGAGCGAGGCACACGATCCAGCAGCGCCCGGCTGCCGCGTCACGTTCAAAGACTACGGCTTCTTCGTGCCGACGGACTCGGCCGGCTCGCGCGCCCGAGTCGAGGCGAAGGTCGAGAGCAAGATCATCAAGCCCGAGCTGGTGGCTCACCTCGAGAGCGAAGGCGCGAAGTTCGCCGACAAGGCGGCGGATGGCTCGGCTCGCGAGGTGCGTCTGGTAGCGACGGGCGTCGAGATGTGGCGCGACTGAACAGCGGGCCGGTTCGCGAATCTCCCGACTGACCCCTGTCCTCGCCGCGAATTGGACCGCGGCTTTCCGGATATGCTACGCACGGTCTGATGCGTCTTTTGGCCCGAATCGCGCTGTCGTGCAGCCTCTTGCTCGCAGCAGGCTCGGCAGTCGGCAAAGAGCACGTCGTGTCGGATGGTCAGACGCTCGGCAAGATCGCCAAGCGTTATCAGATCAGCATCGCGGCCTTATGTAAGGCCAACGGCATCAGCCGCCGCGAGAAGATCAAGGCCGGGCAAAGGCTGACCATCCCCGGCCCGGACAACGACGACGGCGGGACCGAAGCCGCCTCGTACAAGGACGTGGGTGAAGTCGACGCGCCCGCAGCGCCGGCGCACGAGCCGCCCCCAGCGCGCGAGCCCGAGAGCCGCAAAGAAGAGGCGCGCAAAGATCGCGAAGATCCGGACGATCGCTCGGTGGGCGGCGGGCTGCGACAGATCGATCTGCCGGGCGCCGCGCCTGCTTACTACTTCGAGCCGCAAGGCAAAGGCCGTCTCGGCCTCAAGCCGGTGCTGGTGTACCTGCACGGCCGCGGCGGCCACCCGGAAGCCGACTGCCGCCGCTGGGCGCCACTGGCGCGCCGTTACGGTTGGCTCGTGTGCCCGAGCGGTCCCGTGCCCTACGGCGACGGCCGCGCTTGGGACAACAACTGGCCGAGCGCGCACCACGCAACCATGGCCGCCATCAACGCGCTGCGCGACAAGTACGGTCGTCGCGTGCAGCTCTGGGGCAACACTCTGATCGGCTTCTCCGAAGGCGCCTACGCCGCCATGAACGTCGGCGTGCGCGAGCCGCGCACCTTCAATCGTTGGCTCATCCTCGCCGCCAATTCCAAGTACTGGGGCGGCCCTGGTCTCGAAGCGCTCGGCTCCGCCAAAGATCGCGTGCGCCGCGTGTTCTTGATCACCGGCGAGCACGACGGCGTGATCGAAGGCACGCACCAGGTCGAAGAGTGGCTGCACAAAGCCGGCGTCCCTACGCGCGTGATCACGCCCACCAATATGGGCCACGAGACGCCGCTCGAGAAGAAGACCGAGATGTACCGTTCGGCCCTCTCCTGGCTCGACGCCGGCTGAAGAACCGCGCGGCGCTGTCCGTCTCCCAAATTTTTTCGCAGAGAGATCGGGAGATCAGGAGCTTTGTTGGTTCTCAACAATCGACGGGTCGCGTCACGGCGAGCGCTGCATGGCTCGTACGAGGGTCCGACGACTGAGTCGCCCACTCACCTCTCACGCGCGCAGAAGATTCTTACGCTCGTCAGGAGCTTCGTGGACGTCCGACGATACCTGGGGTCCCGAAGCGCAGCGCGCGTTCACCCAAGTTCTTACGTTCGGAAGAACTTCTTGGCGACGGAACGGGGGACACGCCGCAATGGGATCGCGACTGCGAACCGGCTCGAAGAGCGCTCGGACACTGCGAGCAAAACGTCAGTGATACGCGGCGGCCGTGTTCACCGGCTTGCCGGTGCGGTCGTGCTCGGCGACGAGGTAGCGCGCGGTGACCTCACAGGTCGCGCAGGACGGGAATTGCGACTTGTGCTCGCAGGTGATGACCGTGGCGCTGGGCGGGACTGCCGAGAACTCGCTCGGATCGATGTGGCGACCGCAGGCGATGCAGTGAATGTGGCCGGCCTCGTGGTGATGGCCGCCGCCGCCGCTCTGGGCCTTCTTCTCGCGCTTGGTCAGGCGTTTCTCTCGCTTCATGGCGGCTCGCCTCTATCACAGCTCGGCCAGAAGCGCTCGGGCGGCTTCGTGGTCGGGGTTTTCTGAAAGCGCTTTGCTGGCCAGCACCTTGGCCTTGCGCGGATCGCCCGCCTTTTTGGCCAGAGTCGCCAGGTAGTAGTTGGCGTCGGCTTTCATCTCGGTGGTGGCGCCGTCCGTCGAGCCAGCCTCGGGTGCTTTCATGATCGCGATGCCGCGGAACGCTTTTTGGGCGATCTCGTCCTCGTCGATTTCGAGCGCCTGCGTGCCGAGCTGCATCGCCAGCTTGCCGTTCTTGGGGTCGAGCTCGAACGCTCGGGCCAGCGCCGAGAGCGCGTCCGACAAAAAGCCGTCTTGCAGGTGCAGGCGCGCGATCTCTTGGAAAACCTGGCCCATCGCCTTCACCCGCCGGCCCTTGTTCGTTTCGGTGATGTGCGTCAGCAGCGCCAGCGCGTCGTCGTTGCGCTGCGCCATGGCGTAAGCGCGCGAGAGCAGCACCACGGCGTCGATGTTGTCCGGATCCTGCTCGCGCACCATCTCGAGGATGCGCACCGCGGCCTCCCCCTGGCCGTCGGCCGAGAGCAGGAGCTCGCCGGCGCGCAGGAGCAGGCGGCGCTTCTCGGCGGCGTCTTTGGCGTTCTGCGCGTCTTCCAGCAGCAGGTCCGCGAGCTCGCGCACGGCGCCGATGGCGCCGTAAACCGCTTGTAGCCGCTGTCGCAGATCCGGGCGGCGCCGGTCGACGCCGAGCGCGCGTTCCAAGCCGGCGCGTGCCTCTTCCGGGCGGCCTAGCTGCTCACAGGCGTCGGCCAGGCGCAGGGCATCGCGCACCAGCTCGTCGCCCGTTTCGACCTCGACCAGGCGCGTCAGCGTGTTCACCGCGTGCTCGGCGTTGCCGGTGCGGGTCGACAGCTCCGCCAAACGCCGCAGCGCCTCGACGTCTTCCGGCATTTCGCGCACGAACTCCGAAAGGCGCGCGCGCGCTCCGTGTGCGTCGCCTGCCGCTTCGAGCAGCTCGACCAGGCGCAGCGTGAGCCGGCGATCTTCGGGTGGCTCGGCGCGCGCGATGGCGCGCTCCAAGGCGTCGATCAGGTCGGAGGCCAACGACGGATCCAGATCGTAAGCGGCCTCGAGCGCTTCTACGGCTTCTTCCTCGCGGGACAGCTCGCTCAAGAGCTGGGCGCGCTTACGCAAGAGCGTGGCGTCTCCGCCCGAGGTATCCATGAACGCGTCGAGCGACTTGAGCGCCGCCTCGGGCTGATCGGCCGCGCGATACGCCTCGACCAGGCGCTCCAGCAGCCGCGCGTCGCCGGAGCGCTCGCGCAGCGAAACGTTGAGCAAGCCCGCCACCTTGGCGTAGTTCTCGCGCTCGGTGTAGCGCACGATCAGCAGATCGCGCAGCGACGAGTCGCGCGGATTGGCGGCAAAGCTGGCTTCGAGCGCGCGTTCGGCGCCTTCCCGATCGCCCAGCTCTTCGCGCAGCGCAGCCAGACGCCGGCCGAGCGTGGCGGCGTCCGCACCAGTCTGCACGCGCAGCAGGCCTTCGATGCTGTCGGCGATCTGCTCTGGATCGCCCATCTTTTCCGCCAATTGCAGCGAGGCTTGCAAGAGCTCGGCGTCGTCGGGCGCCCACTGCAGCGCCGCCCGCACCACGTCGATGGCGGCTTCCAGCTGTCGCTTGGCCGCTAGCAGCTTGAGCAGCTCCAGCGAGAGCGCGACCACGCGCTGAACGTCGTTGCGATCTTTGGCCCGATCCAGCTCGGTGCTGAGCAACGTCGCCAGCTCCGCATCGCGACCGGTAGCGACCAGCAGCTCACGCAGCCGCGCGACGGCCGAAATGCACGAGGGATCGTCGGCGATGACCTCGAACAGCGCGGCAATGGCGGGCTTTTCGTTGCCCGGCTTCTGCAGGAGCAGATCCGCGCGCTCCAAGCGCAGCTGGCTGCGCTCGGCGGGGTCGTCGACCTCACTGCTGATTTCGCCCAGCAGGTCGGCCAGCTCTTGATGCTCACCAGTCGCGCGCAACAGGTAAAGCAGCGGCTGCCACAGCTCGCGTGCTTTCGGCTCCTTTTCGCGCAGCGCTCGGTACAATCGCGTGGCGCGTGGCAGCTCGCCCTCCAGCTGGGCGCTTTGCTCGGCCAGCTCCAACGCACTCTGGCGCCATTCATCCTCCGGCAGGCTCCCGAGCGATTGCTCGCGCAGATCCAAGCTCTTACCGAGCTCGCCTTCTTGCGCGTAAATCGAGGCCAGCGTGCGTCGCGCGTCGGCCAGCTCGGTCGGCATCAGCTCGGCCGCCACGTTGCCCAAGGCCGCTTCCAACCCGCGGCGGGCCAGACCGCTGTCGCCGATGTCGCTCGTGGCCGAGAGCAGCTCACGCAGCGCGCGGCCGTCGACGCCCGGCTGACTCAGCTTGCCGATCAGCACCTCGGCCAGTCCGCGTGCGTCGCCCAGCGCTCGCACCACGCGCTCGCGCAGCTCGGCCAGCTGCGGCCGGAGCGCCTCTGGCACCTCGAGCTGCGAAAGCACCTGCTGCGCGTGCGCAGGATCGAGCCGTAGCTCGAGCGCTTTGGTGAGCAGCTGCAGCCCCTCTTCGAGCGTGGCCGGCTGCCCGAGCTTCGTGCGGGCCAATCGGAAATACAGGTTCGGATCGGCCGGTGGCGCCGTCGAGCCGGCACGCGCCAGGCGACGCTCCAAGATGCGCGCCTCGGCGTCGGACTCGCCCAAATGATCGTAGATGCGGCCGAGCGCGGCCCAAGCCGTGTCGTTGCCCTTGTCCGCGTTGTCCTCGAGCAAGCGCTCGATCACCTGCGCGCGTTCGCGGAAACCACCGCGCTGGGTTTCGAGCCCGCCCAGGTGCTCGGCGTGCAAGACCACCAAGTCGGCGAGCGCGCTGGCGGCTTCGGCCGGAGACAACACCTGCTCCAGGCGACCGTGCAGGGCGCGCGCCAAGAGGTCGTGACGACCACGGTTGCGCAGCGCGGCTTCGAGCGCCACGGCTTCGCGCCCGCTTTCGGCCGACGCTTCGAAGGCGGACTCGATCAGCTCTTGGGCGCGCGACTCGTCGCCACGTCGCACCGACAACTCACTGAGCGACAGCAGCGCTTCGGTCTTGCTGGGCGCATCCGGGTCGTCGTCACGCCCGACCACCAACATCAGCGAGCGGAACATGCGCTCGGCGCGATCGAAATCGCCCTGCTCCATCGCCACGCGGCCGAGCATTTGCATGATGCCGGGGTGCGCAGGGTCGATCTTGGAGGCGGCGTCGAGCTCGCGCAGCGCCTCGGCTTGATCGGCCGTGGCCAGCAGCACGCGGGCGAGCTGGAAATGGGCTTGCGCGCGATCCTTCGGCTTACGCGCGCCGTAACGTTGAATCTGCTCTCGCAGCACGCCGAGCGCCTCGTCGTTGCTGCCAGCGGCGAACAGAGCCTGGGCCAGGCGCAGGCGCAGCTTCTGGTCGTCAGCGTCGAGCTCGATGGCTTGCTGCAGCAGCGGCGCCGCCTGGGCGGGGTCATTGCGGTGCGTGAGGTGGATCTCGGCCGCGTCACGCAGCAGGCCGATGCGCTGGCGGCGATCCGAGGTGCGCTGCGCCTCCTCGGCGAGCAGCGCGGCCAGGGCGCCGTGGTCTTGCAGATCGCGGTACAGCTCGGCCAGCGCCGCTCGCACCGCCTGCGCGTCGATGGCGAGCTTGGCCGCGCGCTCCAAAGCGGCGCGAGCCCGCTCGGGCGAGCCCAGCTGGCGGTACACCGAGAGCAGCTCCAGCGCGCGTTCGGCGACCAGCTCCGAGCCCTCGAGCGAAAGCAGCCGTTCCAGCGCGTCGGCGGCGCGCGGCAGCTCACCCTGCTCGCGGAAGATGCGCGAAAGCGCCGACAGGGAAGCCTCCCCGCCGAGCCGAGCACCAGCTTCGTGGTTGACGATGGCGCGCTTGCGGTCGTTCAGCCGTTGCTCGGCATTTTCGCCCGCTCGCGCGTAGAGCAAGGCGGCGCCGGCTGCGTCGTTGCGCTCCTGGCGCGCCTTCGCCTGCGCTTCCCAGAGCGCGACGATCTCGGCGTGCAGTCCCTGCTCTTCGAGCAAGAGCGACAGCCGCGTGACCGAGGCGCGCGCGACCTCGTCGCCCGGCTCTTCGGCGAGCAGCTCGTTGAACAGCTGAATGGCGCTCTGGTTGTCGCCCAGGCGATCGGAGCACAGGCACGCGGCGTCGCGGCGCAGCTCGCGCTTGCGTGTGATCGAGAACGGCAGCTTCGCCGCGTCGAGCAGCTCGGAGACGACGGTCTCGAACTCACCGCGCTCCAGCCGACGGTCGCACAGCTCCTGCACCGACCAATCGGCGGCGGCCAGCGCCTCGGGCGCTTTTTCGGCCTCGTAGGCGGCGATCGACAGCTCGCGTAGTTGCTCGACGACCTTCAAGCCCAGCGCGGCGTCGGGCGGATGCAAGCCTGCGACCTCGATCGCGCGCTCCCAGTCGCGCGCCACCACGAACGCCTGCAGCGCGCCGAGCAGATCTCCCGTGTGGTGCCGGTGCACCGCGCCCAGCTCCAGGTACAACGTGCGCTGGCGCGAGGGCTCGGCTTCGTGCTTCACCTCGTCGTCGTACAGCTCGGCGAGCGAGATGAAGTCTTGCTCTTCGGTCAGCAGCTCTTTGAGTGACTCGAAGAGCTGCGGCGAACGGCCGTGTAACTGCCGAACACGCCGGAAAGCGGCGATCGCCCGCGGGCGGTCTTCGAGAGCCCTCGACAGAAGCTGGGCGGCGCGCGTGCGATCGCTCTTCGCTTGTTGGTCGTCCTGGCTGAGCTCGGCGCGGCGTTCGAGCGCTGCCACCAGCTCTTCGAAGCGGCGCGCGCGCTCGAGAGCGCGGCACAGAGCGTCGACCGCCTCGACGTCGTCGGCGCCGAGCTTGAGCCGCGCTTCCAGGTTGACGATAGCGCGCGCCGGATCGCTCAGCCGCGATAGCGCGACCTCGGCCGCCTCGCCGAGCGCCAGGCGTCGCTCCGGGGCTGCCGGCGCGAGCTCCGCCAGGCGCTCCAGCACGCTCGCCAGCTCCTCGGGCGTACCCTGCTCGCGCAAGATGCCCGAAAGCGCGCGGGCCGCGGCCAGCGCGTCGGCGCGTTCGGCGTCGGTCAGCACCAATACGCCGCGGTACAGCTCGGCGGCGCGCTCGGCGTTGCCGAGACCCAGCTGGTACGTCTCGGCGGCTTCCAGCAGCAGGCTGCCGCGCGTCGCCGCCGGCACCGGACCATCCGCGACCGAGCGCAGCACCTCGGCGCGGCGATCCAGCGCCCCGAGCTCTCCGGCAAGCTTGGCCAAGCGCTCGCGGCGCTCGCGATCGTTGGGAACCAGCGCCACGATGCTGGACAGCGTCTCGAAAGCGCCGCCAGGATCGGCCAGCACGCCGAGCCGCAACTCCACCACTTCGTCCAGGAGCGGCACGCGCTCCTCGGGCTGCGAGCCTTCGGCCTCGACCTCGAGCATGCGCACGACGTCGAGCATGCTTTCTTGAGCGCGGTAGTGCGCGCACAAGAGCCGCGCCGCCGCCACGCGCACGCTGGTGGCGCCAGCCGTGGCGGTCGCGTCGGAACCGGGCAATGCCACGATGCGCTCGAGCAGCGCCACGCCGTCTTTCTCGCCGCCGCTCGACTCGAGCAGCCGGGCGGCGAGCGCCAGCGCCTCACCGGGCTCGTTCAGGTCCAGCCACAACGCCGCGATGCGGCCGCGCAGCTCGTTTTGATCCGCAGGCTTGGCTGCGGCAGGTCCGCGCAGACGCAAGCTGAGCAGCTCGATCAGCGGGCGCTTCTTGCCGTTGCGCTCGTACAGGCGCTCGAGCGAGGCCTCGACGCGCTGATCGCCCGGATTCTCGCGGTTCAGGCGCTCGAAATACTCGATGGCGCGCTCGGCGTTGCCGGCGAAGTCGCGCGCCGCCATGGCCGCCTCGCGCAGCAGCTCGATGCGCTCGCTGCTGGACAGATCGCGCGCCAGGCGCGCGTCATAGAGCTCGAACAGCTCGGCGTAGCGACCCTGCGCGTTGAAGGCCAGCTTCAGACGGTCGAAAGCCCAATCCGCGGTGGGACAGAGCGACAGCACGCGCGACAGCAGCGCGATCACGCGCTCGCCGTCGTCGAACCACTCTTCTTGGAACTCGACCACACGGCGCCCCACCACCTCGGCAACGGCAGGCTGCAGATCGCGCTCGATGGTACGGGCATACGCCTCGGCGACCGGATCCGGCCGATTGAGCTTGCGCGCCATCTCTTCGGCCACGCCCCACAGCTCTTCTTCGCCAGGAGCCGCCTCGGCGCCGCGCAGCGCGAGCTTCAGCGCTTCTTCGGGCTCGTCGAGCTTCGTGTCGAGCAGCTGGCGCATCCAGCGCGAGCGCGCCTCGGCCAGCGCCGGATCGGCCGCCGCGACCGCGAGCAGCGCCTCGATCACGTCGGCACGCGCGTCCGGATCTTCTGCGCCTTCCGCCATGCGCTCGAGCAACATGGCGGCGCGCGTGCGCGTGGCCGGCGCGCTCAACGCCTGATGCACGATACGCAGCGCGTCGGCGTCGCTGGCATGTTTGGCGAGCACGCTCTCGGCCAGCTCCAGCGCAGCCTCGGGCTCGCCGAGCGAGCCGATCAGCAGGCTGGCCAACCTGAGCTGGATCCCCGGGCGACTCTCGGCGTCGGCCCGCGGCAACAGCTCACGCAAGGCCGTCGCGGCGCCTTTGGCGTCGCCCGTCAATGCGCGCAAGCGTGCCAGCTCGAGCAGCGCGTCCGTACGCTCCGGATCGGCAGCCACGACTTGCTCCAAGAGCTCGACCGCGCGCGCGGGATCTTGAAAGCGCTGCTCCTCTTGCTCCGCCCACTTCAACCACAGCTCGATGGGACTGCTCGAGCGCTTGACGCTCTCGGCCATCAGCCAGCGGTAGTCGGCAACGCGCGCCGGAGTCTGCTCGGCGCGCTGCAAGAAGTCACTGAACGAATCCAGCTCGCTGCCCGCCTCTTCACCGGCGTTTTCTATGAGCTTGCGAAACAGCGCCGCCGCAGCGTCGGCGCCTTGCGGCGTGGCCGACAGCGCTCGGGCCTTGGCCAGGCCCAGGTGGCGCGCGCGCCCCGGATGCAGACCACGCGCCAACGCCAGGTCGGCCAACTCGACGTACGCGCTGGCGGCGCCCGTCGATTCTGCGCGCGCCTCGAGACCGAGCAGCAGCGTCACCAGGTGTCGCTCTTCGAGCGTCGGCAGCACGACCTCGAAAGCCTCGCGCACCTGTTCCCATTCACCGGCCTGCGCCGAAAGCTCTACCAGCCGCCCCGCAGCCCGCGCTGAGCCTGCATCGACGCTGAGCACGCGCTCGTACAGCCGCCGTGCTCGCTCGAGCTCGGCCGGCATGCGCTCGGCCAGCTCCGCGCCCTCGAGCCAGGCGCGCGCCGCCGAGACTGGATCCGAAAGCTGCCAGGCAAAGGCGTTGCCGAGCCGCTCCAGCAGCGCCGCGCGTTGTGCAGGATCCGCCGTGCGACTGAGCCGCCGCTCCAGCGTGAGCCGCACGGTAGCTCCGTCGTTCTGGTCGCGAGCCAGGCGCTCGATCGCCTCGAGCACGTCGTCGGCCAGGTCGCTCACCTCGCACAGCTCACGGTAGCGCTTGAGCGCCTCCGCCGTGTTGCCGCGCTGCTCGCTCAGCTCCGCCAGGCGTAGCAGCGTGAGCGTCTTACGATCGCCGCCTTCCAGCTCGACGGCGCGCGTCAGCTCCGCCGCCAGCGCATCGAAGTCGCCCAGGCGCTGCAGCAACTCGACCAGCGCCTCGTGCGCGGCGCGGTCACGAGGGTCTTCGCCCAATGCGCGATGCAGCGTTTTCACCGCCAGCGAAGGCTGGTTCAGCTCGCGCGCCTGCAGTGAGGCCAGCGCGTTGAGCAGCTCGCGCCGTCGCACTGGATCGGCCTCTTGCTCGAGCGCGCTCTGGTAGAGCGCCAGGCGTTCCTCGGGAGCGCCCTGCTCGGCGAGCAGCCGGTCGACGCGCCCCATCAGCTCGCGCGAGCCGGGATCGAACACCAGCGCACGCCGCAATAGCTCGACCGCGCGCTCCAGATCGCCGGCGGCCGCAAACGCCTCGCCCGTCGCTTTGGCCAGCTCGAACACCTCGGCCGAATCGACCACGGCATTGCCCAGCGCCGCGTTCAGCACGGCGGCGCGGTGCGCGGCGCCGCCGTGCTCGGCCACGCTCAGCGCGAGCCCGAGCCATTCGCCGAGCTGCTCGCGGCGCTCGCGCAGCGCGATGCCGAGCCCGGTACCAGCCAGCTCGAGAGCACGCTCCGGATCACCCAGCGCCAGCGCCGAAAGCGACGCGGCTTCGCGTAAGAGCGCGAGCTTCTGGTCGGCGCTCGGCGAAAGCTCTGCCCGCACCTCCAGCACTCGGAGCAGCCCGAGCGAAGGCGGCTCACGGCGCAGCACGGGCTCCAAAATCTCGGCCGACAGCTCGCGCGTGTCCGGCAAATTGAGCAACTTTTCGACGGCACCGCGCGCGCCCTTGTGCCCCGGATCGAGCGCCAGTGCTTCTTGATAGGCGCGCAGCGCGCCCTCTGGATCACCCAGGCGGGTCATGCGCAACTCGGCCAGCTCGAGGTAAAGCGGCGGGCGATCGGCGGGCGACGCCCATTCGATCTGCTGCTCGACCAGCTCGCACACTTCGAAGAAACGCTTGGCCTGGATCAAGAGCGGCATCAGCCGCTGGTGCAGCTCGGGCGTGGCGCCATAGCGCTCCATGAGCTTTTCCCACAGTTCGATGGCACCTTCGGGATTGCGCCCCTTTTCGGTGGCAAGCTCGGCCGCGGCGAGCGCCAGCGAGCGAGCCTCTTCCGGATCTTTGGTGCGCTCGGCGCGGTGGAACAGCACCTCGGCCAAGCCGTCTTCGTCTTTGGCGTCGCGATACAGCGCTTCGAGGCGGCGCAGCGCTTCGTCCGTCCACGGCGAGCCGATCAAGGCGCGGAACGCAATGATCGAGCGCTCCGGATCCTTGGCTTCGCCGTCGCACAATCGTGCCAGGCGGCGCGCGGCGGCCTGGCGCGGCTCACGCTCCGGCTCGAGCTCGACCACGAGCGTGAGCGCGGTGAGCAGCTGCTTGAGCTCGGCGGACTCCGTCGATAGCTCGCACAGCTCACGCGCGGCAATCAGCGTGGCGGGGCCGCGCTCGCCCAGGTCCAGAACTTGCTGGAACGAAGCCTTGGCGCGCTTCACGTCGCCGCTCTTCAAGTAGACTTGGCCGACGTCCGCCGCGACGCGAGCGCGCACGGAGTTGTCTTTGCTCGCCGTGAGCGCGCGTGACAGCAGACGCGCGGCCTGCTCGGGTTGGTTCAACGCCAGGCTCAGCGTCACGAAGCGGCCGCGCAGCTCGTCGTCACCGGGATTGCCGGCCACAACCGGCGCCAGAAGCTCGAGCGCGCCGGCGGGATCGCCGAGCACGTCTTGCCGCAGAATTCCCAGGCGGCGCTGCACCTCGACCCGGCGCGCCCCACGCACGTTCTTCAGCTCGAAGCTGAGCATCGCGACCGCGCGGTCGGTGCGACCGCCCCGCTCGTAAGCATCGGAAAGAGCCGCGGCAGCCCGCGCCGCATGAGCGCGATTTTCGAGCAGGCCTTCGGCGGCCGCGAGCGCGGTCGGGTGATTGGGCGAAAGCTGCAGCACACCCTCGATGTGCCCGAGCGCTCGCCCGACGTCCTTGAGTGAGCCGAGGCAAAGATCGACCAGCTGCTCACGCAGCAGCAGCGCCTCTTCCGGCGCGGGCGGCGGCTCGCGCCGCAACGCTTGCTCGAAGACATCTACCACTTCTTTGTGGCGTCCTCGCGCGAGCAAACGTCGCACCAGGCCTTCGCGCGCGGCTTCTTCGCCGGGAGCGATCTTGAGCGTGCGCTGCGCCACGTCGATGGCTAGGTCGTCGCTCTGCGGCAGGTCGCGGAGCAGCTCGCCCGCGCGCCGCAAGAGCTGCAATTTTACTTCGCTTTCTTGGGCCCGTGAGCTGGCGTCCGAGTACAGCTCCGCCAGGCGCACCGGCTTGTTGGCGGTGGCGTAGAGCCGCTCGAGCAGCGCGAACGTCTCGGCGTGCCCCGGCAGGGCCGCCGCAGCGCGCTCGGCATAAGCGATGGCACCATCGACATCGCCCAGCTCGTTGCGGAAAAACTCGGCCGCCCGCAGGTAGATGAAAACCTGCTGCTCGCCGGTGAGGAGCTTGATGCGCTTCTCACTGGCAACCTGCTCGTAGGCCATCGCCAGATCCGAGATCTTGTCGTGGCGTACTGCCGCGCGGTGAAGTCGATCCCAGGCCTCGGCCGGTTGCTCGCCCTTGGCCAGCGCGTTGACGAGCAGCTCGAGCACCTGCCCCGCGTCATCCAGTCGCTCTTCGAGCGCCTCTGCGACCTCGTAGAGCTTGGCGGCGACGACGCTCGGTCGACGCCTGCCTTCGGTTCTGGGAGGGGGTATCTCGGACTTCGGAGGTACGGTTGTCATGCGAAGTCGGGGCTGAAGCGCGCAAGCGTAACAGACCTAACCCACGGCTTGGGAAGCACGGATGCTTTAGAAATTTCCGCCTTCGATGCTCAAATGAGCAGGTGCGTGGGTAGGATACTCAGCGCACCGCGCAGTTAGTGGGCGCGAGAGCCTGAGCTTATGGCGGCTCGAGAGCGTGAGCTCTGCAGCCTCGGCTGCGCCCGCTTATTGAAGGAACGTCAGAAGCTCAGTCAGAACTCGGTCGGGATCGTCCCAGTGCACGAAGTGCCCGGCGCCGGCCACGTGATGCACGGCAAGCTGAGTCGTACGCTCGGACAAGTCGTCGAGCAGCTTCGGATCGAGCGCCGGATCGGCGTCTCCCCAAAGGATGAGCGTCGGCGCCTCGATGCGGCGGGGCGCCTTGATCGGCCATTTGAAGGCGGCGCGGTAGTAGCTCAAGGCCGCTCGCACTGCCCCGGGTCGCAAGAGCTCTCGCCGCGCCGCCTCGACCCGCGCCTCCGTCATTCGCGCTTTGCGCGCCACCAGTCGCCGCATCATCCAGCGAAAAACCGAGCGCCGTGTCACCAGCCACTCCGCGATGCCCCGCAGCTGGAAGAACAAGATGTACCAGCTGCGGAGAAGCTGCAGGCTGCGCGTGAGCGCGCGGGCGTAGCTCTCTGGGTGCGCGGCGTTGATGACCACCAGCTTGCTCACCAGCTCGGGGTGCTCACTGGCCAAGCAGTACGACAGCGTGCCGCCCCAATCGTGCCCCAGGACGGCCACCTTGCCGTCGCCGCCCGCGTCAGCAGCCGCCCAGCGCGCCAGCGCCGCCAAGTCTTCGAGCGCAGCCGAGGATCGGTAGGGCGCGAGCCCTTCCGGCTTGTCCGAAAGCCCGTAGCCCTTCAAGTCGGGAGCGATGGCGCGAAAGCCTTTGGCGGCGAGCGCCTCGCACAGCTCCCGAAAACCCAGCGAGGAATCTGGAAAGCCGTGCAGCAGCAGCACCGGCTTGCCGTTTCCGATCACGCGTACGTGGAGCATGCCACCCGGCGTGCTCACCATCTGGGAGTCGATCATTTCTGGTAGAGCCGCGTCGACACCCGGAGCAGCCACGGCAAGGCGGACGGTGCCGCACGCTTGAGCAGGTAAAGCAGCCAGGCTTCGGAAGACACGGGGACCAAGGCTTTACCACTTTCGGCGGCCGCGACGATGGCGTTCGCAACGCTTTCTGGTGAGGCCCCGCGCTTCTGGTACAGCTCCAGCAGTGCCTGGCGTTCGGCGCTTGCGTCAGTCGCGCCCCGAATGCGAGCGGTTTGGACGATCGGAGTATTGACCAGGGCCGGGCAAACCACGCTCACCTTCACCCCGTGGGGTAGAAGCTCGGCGCGCAGCGCCTCAGAAAGGCCCATGATCGCGTACTTGGTGGTGCCGTAAGCCGCCAAGGCCGGCAGATTGCAAAAACCGGAGGCCGAGGCCACGTTCACGATGCGCCCCTCACCTCGCTCGCACAGGCGTGGCCCGAAGGCTCGTGTGGCGTTGATGGTGCCCCACAGGTTCACCCGCAAGAGCCATTCCCAATCTCCCGGCTCGGTATCCAAGAAGCCGCCCGCCACCCCCACCCCGGCGTTGTTGACCAGGCAGAACGTCGGCCCTAGCTCGCGCTCCGCGCGTTCGGCGAAGACTTGCACCTGCTTGGCCTCGCCCACGTCGGCGCGCATACCGAGCGTCGCCACGCCGCGGGCCCGACAAGCTTGCAGGGTTTGCTCGAGGCCGCCCTCGTCCAGGTCGCAGCCGGCCACGGCTGCGCCGGCTTCCGCCAACGCCACGGCCGTAGCGCGCCCGATGCCGCTCGCCGCACCGGTCACCACCGCCACACGCCCGCGCAGGAGCCCGCGCGGCACGCTCAGTCGTTCCCGTCACAAAGGTAGTTGAGCGCGCGCAAGCCGGGCAAAAAGAAGTATTCGCCGCCCCGCACCTGCACCACCTTGGGCAAGCCTTCGTAGTGCTGCCGCACCGGACGCGCCTGCACGGTGAAGCGTCGCGGCACCGGCTGATCGTCGAAGTCGAAGGCTTCTTTGCCGATCAGCGGATCGCGCTCCGACGAGAGCCCCGCAAACTTGCAGCTGTTGATCCACGTTTGCTGGATGAACTCGAACTGGCGCCGCAAGTTGGCGTTGAGCGCCATGAAGTACAGTCCGCGCTCGATGCCGTCGTCTTGCCGCGGCATGACGCCGGGCAGCTTGGGCCCGTACGCGCGCCCGCGCCGAACGATGCGGTGCAGGTTGGCGTCGCGCAGGCCTTCTTTCGCGTCGTCGCCGAACATGTCTCGCGGGTAGGCGCGGCGAATGTGCGCGCCGAACGGGCATTTGAGGCCGTCTGGATCTCGTTCACGGAAGCGAAAGTCGTTCAGGCCTGCGGCGGGCGCTCGCTCTGCGTCCGGCGCTTCGACGAGCGGCACGCCGTTCGGCCAACGGCCAATCATGCGCGCGGCGATCAGCTTGGAGCGCTCTGCGAGGTCCGTCGCTCGCTCGGCCTGCGCGGCGTCCCAGCAGTATTGCCAGAAGCCCGCCACGTCCTGGCGGAGCTTGCGGATGACCAGGTAGCTGCCGTTGTAGCCAAAGCTGACGCGCCCGCCCGAGAGCGGAAACGGGTGCTCGCGCGTGCCGCGCCGCGGCCTGGCCGTCGGGATTTCGGTGATCTTGCCGTAGGCGTTGGTGTAACCCAGCACCAGCTCGCCGGTGGCGATGCGTTCGTCGCCGGGTTGACGGCGCCGCCCGCTGCCGCGCACGAACGGCTGGGCAAAGCCGTCGGCGAAACCGAAATGCTCGCGACCGTCGTCCGGGATCGCGATGTCCTCCGCGCGGAAGCCGACGCCGAATTTTTCGAGCAGCTTTTCGAGTGCAGCCCCGCGCTCGTTCAGGTCGTCTCGATTGTGCGCGTAGAGCAGCGCGGCCGCGTCGACCGCTTCGGCGGCGCTTCCCCACTGCCAGTTTTGCGGATCGTCCGAATAGCGATCGCCGAGCACGTTCGAGCGCTCGGGGTGAGCCATGCCCTGCACGAATTCGCGCTGAAAAGTGCTGAGATCTTCTTCGTCGAGCCCGAGCGCGGCCAGGCCCCGCGCCGAAAATGCCAGGTTGAAGCGGAACTTGGCGTCGCGTTCTTCGGCGCCGGAGGTGATGTCGGTGAGGACGCGCCGCAGCCACTCGCGCGGCTCGCCTCCGGCAAACTTGAGCAGGTAGATGCGCGCGCGCGGGTGCTGGCGGTAGGCAAACAGCAGCAGTCCCTGAACGTCAGCTCGTTCCACCTGGCCTCCTCATAGCAGAGCAAGCAGCTTCTGCGCACCCGCAACGTCCAGCTTTTGGCCGAGCAGCTCGCGCACCTTGGCGTTCTTCAGCACGTCTCCTACCGAGAGCGTGGGGTACGCGCTGTACCAGACCTGAGTCGGCACCTGGCAAGCGCGCGTCCAAGCCTTGAACGCTTCTTCGTCTTTGGCACCCTGGAACAGCACGAAGCGCGTTTTGGGGTACCAAATCGTGTTGCTCCAGATCATCGTCAGGCCCATGGAGGCCTTGTCGACGAACTCGCCCAGGTACGCCTCCCAGCTGCCGTCGTAGTTGCTGAAAAAGAGCAGCCGCGCATCCGGGAGCAGCACCCAGCGCGCGAAATGGATGGTCTGGATGCCGCCGAGGCGACCAATCAAGCTGCCCGCGTCGGAAAGCGCCGTGACCAGGTGCACCATCACCCCCAGGGTGAAGCTGCGGTACCACCCCGGCTTCATCGCTACCAAATGCGTGAGCCCATTTTGGTCGACGCGATCTTCCTCCAGCCCGATGCCGTCGCGTTTGGCGCGCAGCTCTGGAGTGTTCCAGCTCGGTTGGCGCTTGCGCACGAGCTCGTCGCGCCACTCGAAGAACGGCGACAGCAAGAACGCCAGAATGACGGCGAACGGGCGCATGAAGGCGCGCGCGATGACCCCCGGCTGTTCACGCAAACCGCGGTCCACGGGGCCGAGCGCCAGGCCGGCTTTCTGTGCCAGCGCGAGCGCCGTGTGCTGCAGCTCTTGCGCGAGCGCGAGCGCGTCGTTGGCCTCGACTTTGGCGCCGTGCGAGAGCTCCCCGAGGCGGCTCTCGACCGCTAGTTTGAGCGCCGCATCGCCGAGGACGACCGGCACCGAAAGGCCGGGGTGCGCCACGAAAAAGGCGGCAGCGCGCAGCGAGTGGCCGCGACAGAACGCGGCCAGCGCCGCCAGATCTTCGGCGCCAGGATAGCCTTCGACCCCGGCGAATGCGCTGTTCAGCATGCTGCCGAGCGAAGCTCGCAAGTCTGCCAGGTGGTCTTGCAGCTCGCCGTCGAAGTTCGTTTCGAACGCCATCAGGTGGCGATCGCCGATGATTTGCCCGGACTCGTTGGGGGTCGGCGGCAGCAGCACCCAGCGCGCAAAATGCGTGGTGGTGGAGCGCGAAAGCGCCCGCTGCAAGGCGCGCTTGTTGTCACGCAGCCATTGATCGAGCGCCGCCTCGCTGCCAGGCGCGACGGGCGCCACGACCGTGAGCGCCTGCTGCCGTACGACGCTCAACGCCCGGCTCCGCGGAAACCCGGTGCGCTCATCTCGAGACAACGCTCGACGTTCACGATGCCCTGCTTGACCAGCTGCTCCGTGCTCGATCTCAAGAGCTCTCGTCCTGCCTCGCCGCCGGCCAGCGCCCCGCGTCTGGCCTTGGCGCAGCTGGCTAGATAGCCCATGTCGACCCGCGAAAGGCCAATAATCGCGTGATCGAGGTGCTGAAGGGACTGCTCCTTGCGCCCTTTGGCCGCGAGCAAGCAGCCCATGACGTGGTGGCCCATGGGGGCCGCGTAGTCCGGACGGTCGGCAAGTAGCTCTTTGGCGCAGCGCTCGGCGAGCGCGAAAAGGGCTGCCTGGTCCCCGCCGTCTTGCGCGGCCGAAAGGGCGCAGAGCGCGCGCTCGAACGTGGTGCAAACCCGCATCATGTTCACGCGCAAGAAGTGCGCGGCCTTGATGCGCGTGAAATCAATCTCCATCTCGGCGTGCGCCTGGCGGCCCTGCCCACGGTAACGGTTGGCCGAAACACGCGAGACCAGGCTCCCCCAGTGCCCGCCCGTGAAGCGGTCCGAAAACTCGCCGCCGAACTTGGGGAACTCGCGAGCAATGTGATCGGCGGTATCCGGATCGTCGGCCACGATAGCGGTGATGGCGGCAGGGTAAACCATGTGCATGAGCGCGAAGCGATCGGCGCGTTCATGCGCCTCGCGCAGCACCTCCGGCACGCGCTGCGCGGCTTCTTTCAGCTCGCCGCACAAGATGAGCGCGTTCATGGACCAGGCAACGGCGTTCGCTAGCTCCCAGTGCACGCCCCGGCAACGCTCGCGAATGATCTGCTCGGCGGCGTCGAGGATGGACTGGGCGGCGCGCCACTCGCCCGAAAACACGCGCACCAGGCCGGCCGCCAGCCGCGCCAGCGCGATGGCGTGCGGATCGTTGCTGCGCGTCGCTAGGCTTTCGGCCGTGCGCACCAGGCCTTCGATGCCGTCGCGAGCCCCCGATTCCACGGCCGCGCGCCCCGAAGCCTCGATCGCCAGCGCACGGCAGAGCCGGATGGGCTCGCCACCGTCGAGCGCGAGCAGCAGGTGCCGGGCGCCGAAATCGGCCGCCCGCACCACGTCGAACATGGCCAGGCCCGAGCTGGCCGCGAACGCGACGTCGATACGCTCGAGCTCGCTCGCCGAGGCACTGCGCTTTGGGTCGAAGCGCATGCCGCGCAGCATGAGCCGCGCCCGATTGCCGACCAGCGACACGACCGCCGATGCCGTGGTCTCGGGGTAACCGAGCTTCACGTCGGCCAGCGCTTCGCGCAACAGCCGGAGCCCTTCGGTCTCGCCGCCGCTCTTCAAAAAGTGCTCGGCCGCCAGCCGGCGCAAAGCCGTGCGTTCGGCGGCGGGCGCGTGATGCACGGCGCTGGCGAATGCCGCGGCGGCTTCAGCCGCGTGCCCGGCCGAGAGCAGCATGTCGCCCACGCTGCGCTCGAGCTGCCAGCGCGGCTGGCTCACCCCCAGCTCGATCGCGCGCCGATACAGCTGTGCGGCGCGCAAGAACGCCAGGCCTCGCTCGGCGGTTTCCGCCGCTGGCAGCACGTGCCGGCGCGCGCCATCCGCGTCGCCCGCCGCCATGAAATGTTCGACCAGCGCGCCCGGGTCGAAGCCGCCAGCTCGCTCGAACGCGCCGGCCAGCCGCGCGTGCAGTGAGCGCTGCCGTTCGCCGGACAAGCCCGCGAGCAAGCTGTCGCGGATGCGGCCGTGGTAGATGTCGACCAGATCGCGATCGCTGCTCTCCACGCTGCGCGTCAGCTTCGCCACGCGCAAGCGCGCGCGCAGCGCGTCGCTCTCTTGCAGCCCCATGATACCGTCGACCAGAGCACACGGCAGCGGGCCGCCCGCCACGCTCAGTAGCTCGAGCAGCGCGCGGCCGTCCGTCGGTAGCTCGTCGACACGACCCTGGATGACCGCGTCGAGCGAGATCAAGCCGCTGCTCTCGGCCGTGCGTTGCCAGGCCGAGAGCTCGGACACGAAGAGCGGCAAGCCCTGCGACTCCTCAGCGATGCGGCGCACGATGTCCGGCGACGACTCGGCGCGCTCTCCCAGCGACAGCGCCGCCAGGCGCGCGCAGTCTTCGTACGCCAGGCGCGACAGCTCCAGGCGCTGCACGTGAGCGCCCTTGCCGAGTCGCTCGGCGGCCGCCAACAGCTCGCTCAGCACGTTGGTCTTGCCGAGCGCTTCCGAGCGAAAGCTCCCGACCAATAGCAGCGCCGGCGCGCCGGGCGCGTGCAGTACCTGCTCGAGCAGCGCGACGCTATCGACGTCCGCCCACTGCAAGTCGTCGATGTGCACGAGCAGCGGTCGGTCGTCGGCAATGGCGCCCAACAACGAGCGCAGCGCCATGAACGCACGGCGCCGGAGCTCCTGCGGCTCTGCCGTCTCGGGCCGCCCTTCGGCGCGGCGCTCGAGCGCCGGTATGCCGCGCAGCACCGGAAACACCCGCAGCAGCTCGGCGGTGTGAGCCGGGAGCAAGGCACCCAGCTCTTGCTGCGGCATCAGCGAAAGCCAGCGCGATAGCTCGTCGACCACGCTGTCGAAGCCCTTGAACGGCACGGCCTCGCGCTCGTAGCAACGACCCGAAAGCACCAACGTGCGCGGCGTCTGCGAAACCTCTTTGATGAAGCGCTGGATCAGCGTCGTTTTGCCGATGCCCGAAGCGCCCGACACGAGCACGACGGTCGCCTCGCCGCGCGAGGCCCGGCGTAGCCCCTGGCGCAGCAGCGACAGCTCTTCTTCGCGCCCCACGAAGGCGCGTGACGAGCCGGTGGTGGTGGACGGACGCAGCGGGCGCAGGCTGTTGCGGGTGCCGGGGCGTGCCGCGCGCAGTCGATCCATCACCTCCGGGCCGTCCGGACGATCTTGCGGTGCCGGGGCCAATAGGTCGAGGCAGAGCGCCCCGAGATCGTCGGGCACCCCGTCAACGATCTCGCCAGGTGGGCGCGGCCGGCCCTGCTGCTTGGCGTACAGCACCTCTTCGGGCGCGCCGTCGAACGGCAACTGCCCGGTCAGGGCCTCGTACAGCATCACCCCCATGGCATAGAAATCGGCCGCTGGCCCGACATGCGTCGCACGCGCTTGCTCCGGCGCCATGTACGCGGGCGTGCCCAGCACCAGGTCTTCCACTCGTTCGCTGCCCTTACCGAGCTCGCCCACCACGCCGAAGTCGAGCAAGACGACGCGGGCATCGGGCGTCACCATCACGTTGGAAGGCTTGATGTCGCGATGCAAACGCCCCGCCGCGTGAATTGCCAGCATGCCCTCGAGCAGGCCGAGCAGCGAGCTGCGTAGCCGCGCCTCGTCGCCGACCAGCTCGCCGGTATTCGCGATCGCGAGCAGCGAGCTGGCGTCGACATCGGCCTCGAGCAAAGACGCTTCGATGGTGGGCGCGCTGGGCACGCTCATCGGGCGCCCACCGCCGATGGTGCGCAAAATCGCGCCTGAATCCGTGCGGGTCAGCTCGGCGCCGGAGACGCGGCGGATGCCGCGCACGTAGCTCACGAAGTCGCTGCCTTCCAGCAGCTCCATCGTGAAAAACCACTGGTCTCCTTCGGCGAACAGCTCGTACAGCTGCACCACCGACGGGTGCGCGATGTCGGCCAGCGCGCGGAACTCCTTCTTGAAGCGCAGCAGGGCCGCCGGATCGAGGCGCGTCATCGTCTTGAGCGCCACCGGAGCCGAGCGCTTGAGGTCGCGCGCGCGGTACACGACACCCATCCCCCCCTCACCGAGGATGCTCTCGATCAGGAAGCGGTCGTTGCCCTTGAACTCGCGGAGCGCAACTTTCGTCGCCAAAATGGCCTTCCACGCTAGCCGCCAGCCCCAGGCCTTTCAACCTTTCCCCGGTGGTCAGAAAAATCTCCTAGTCTTCTCCCACACTGTGGCAGAGCGAGAAAAACCTCTTCGCGTGTCGCCGGGCGCGGGCCCGGCTCGGGGCCGGACCGCGCTGGAAAAGCACGCGCGTTATTTTGATCCAGATCACGACGAAGCCGTCACGCCGAAACAAACACTGAAAGGCATGACCGATTTGGGGCTGCCGTGGCTCATTGCGGGCCCGCTCGCGCTCGTCATCAACGGCTTCCTCGGTTTCCTGACGCGCCAAAAAGCGTCACTCAGTATTTCGGTTCCGGACATTGCCCGCGGCAAGCACCCTTTCGAGTCCGGAGTTTTCGGTGAGGGTGGACGACTCGACGAAGTCGCGTTCGAAGAGCTCTTCACGGCACCCAACGCGCGGGCACCCCGCGACCGCATCACTTACCGAGAGCTGCGCGCGCTGGTGCTGAAGCGCGGGCAGCCTGCGCTCAGCGTGCCTTCGTTACTGGCACGAGTGTTTTCAGCCGCCGAAGTGTTCACGCTGTTCTGCCTGGCGTCTGACTGCCAGAAATTGATTGGCGATCAGCTGCTGCCCGCGATGAGCCGCAAGAACATGCGTCGCTTCTACGAAGGGCGCTTGTTTCCCTTGTTGGCGCGCCGGCGGCGCATCGCGTTTGCGTCGCGCGGCTGAGTTTTACCCTTCGCCTGTGGTCGGCCGTACTGCGGGCGGCCGGCCATGAACGACTGGAAGCTGGAGCCGCCTTCGGGCGGAATCAGGCAGTGCGGCGCGCGACCGATCAGGTCGCCGCGCCCAGCGCGCTTCAGCGCTTCGCGCGCCAGTGGTTGCTGCTTCGGGTCCCAATAAAAGAGCAGCGCCTTCATCATGCGCTTTTCGCGCATGTCGTGCGCCGTGTGCACCGGCTCCTGCGTGAACGGATCCAGCCCGGTGTAATACATCGACGTCGCCATCGACATCGGCGTCGGAATGAAGTCCTGCACCTGCCGGGGGCGCATGCCGTTGCGCTTCAAATACAAGGCCAGCTCGATGGTGTCGGTCAGGCTCGAGCCCGGGTGCCCCGTGATGAAGTACGGCACCAGGTACTGCTCCTTGCCTGCTTTCTCACTGGCGCGACAGAAAGAGTCGGCGAAGCGCTCGTAGCTCTCGATGCCCGGCTTCTTCATTTTTTCCAGCACGCGCGGGTTGGTGTGCTCGGGCGCCACGGAGAGCTGCCCCCCGGTGTGGTGCGCGGCCAGCTCGCGCACGAACTCGGGGCTGCGTTCGGCCAGGTCGTAGCGCACGCCCGAAGCCACGAACACGCGATTGACACCCGGGACCTCGCGCACTTTGCGCAAGAGATCGATCACCGGCTGGTGATCCGTGACCAGGTTGTTGCAAATCCCCGGATGCACGCAGGATAGGCGCCGGCACGCGCTCTCGGTGCGCTCGTCTTTGCACGTCATCTTGTACATGTTGGCGGTGGGCCCGCCCACATCGCTGATCATGCCGGAGAAGCCCGCCATACGCGTGAGCGCCCTCACCTCGCGCACCACGCTGTCGGCGCTGCGACTCTGAATCACCCGCCCCTCGTGCTCGGTGATGCTGCAAAAGGTGCAACCACCGAAGCAGCCGCGCATCGTGACGATCGACTCTTTCACGGTATCGAACGCCGGAATGCGTTCGCCCCCGTAGCTCGGGTGCGGGGTGCGCTCGAACGGCAGGTCGTACAGCGAGTCCATCTCGCTCTCGTTCAGCGGCAGCGCCGGGCGGTTGAAGTACACGGCCTGCCGGCCATGCACCTGTAGGATCGGCCGGGCATTTTGCGCGTTGGTTTCGACCTGAAAGCGCTGCGACATGCGCGAAAACGCCGCCTTGTCCGCCACTACCTCTTCGTAGGACGGCAGCACCACGGGCAAGCCGTCGGTCACGAACTTGCTGGGGGTGGCCGCAATGCGTTGCCACTCCTCGGCGTCGTCGATCACGTGCGCGGTGCCGCGCACGTCTTTCAACTGCTCGACACGCTCACCCGCGTCCAGCCGCCGCGCGATCTCCCAGGCCGCGCGTTCTCCCATGCCGAATACGAGTAGGTCCGCCTTGGAGTCGAGCAAGATGGAACGACGAATCGAATCCGACCAATAGTCGTAGTGCGCGATGCGGCGCAGGGAGGCCTCGATGCCGCCCAGCACGATCGGGGTGCCCGGAAACGCCTGGCGGCACAAGTTGGAGTAAACGATGCTGGCGCGGTTCGGGCGCATCTCGGTGCGGCCGCCGGGCGAATACTGGTCCTCCGAGCGCATCTTCTTTTGCGCCGTGAGCTTGTTCAGCATCGAGTCCAGGTTGCCGGCGCTCACGCCGACGAACAGCCGCGGCGTGCCCATGCGCGCAATGTCTTCGGGCGTGCGCCAATCCGGTTGCGCCACGACGCCTACCTTGTAGCCGCGCCCCTCCAAGAAGCGCGCGATCAGGATGGGTCCGAACGCGGCGTGGTCGACGTAGGCATCGCCGGTCACGATCAGGATGTCGAGCTCCGCGTAGCCGCGCTTTTGCATCTCGGCGCGCGTGGTCGGCAGAAAGCCGCGGCGCTCGGTGGGGGGGCGCGGCTTTACCGGGGATTCGCAGCTGGACGAGGCTCACGCGCTGCGGTTTAGCAGACGACCAGCAGCACCGCGAAATACGCCCATTTTTGGCCACGTTTGCAAAGTTTGCGGAGTCGCTTGCATTAGATTCGAGGCGCTTACCGACTTTCCGGCCGCATTCGCTGGCTCACCCGCCGGGTACGGCTGGCATGTTTTCTGCTGATTATCGGTTGAGTCTCAGTGCGAGCAAGCGAGCCCCCCATCGACGTTTCCGGGCGCGCCCCCGAAAGGCGCCTCCACCATCGGGTGTTGGTCGGCGCGGCCGCCTGGCTCGTGGTGGCCGACGAACGCTTCCACGCGGAGTGCGTCAACGTCTCCATGGGCGGCGCGGCGGTGCGCACGACCGCGCAGCTCCACACCGGAGACGTCGTATGGTTCGAGTTGTCGCGGGGAATGGACCGCGGCTCGGTCTCGATTCAGTGCGAAGTCGTACGCATCACACCGGCGGAAACCGGCCTGCGCTTCATCGCGCTGGATCGCGCGTCGCTCGAAGCAATCTTGTCGTTCCTCTAATCGAGCGCGCCGAACGCTTCTCGCAAGCGCATCAAGTCGGGCTCGAGCACGTAGCCGCCGATGCCGACGCGGAACGAGATCGTCGTCTCGTCGCCCCACGGCCACCACAAACCAAAGACCACGAGGCGGCCGCTGGTGTCGCCCGTGAACAAGCGCTGGTCGGTGCGCACGCCGCCCGTGTTCTCGGCGATCTCACGCACCTGCGGCGGGGCGTTGACGACCGTCTTCATCGTCCATTCGTTCGGAAAGTATTGCGAGACGACCGCACGCGCCTCGGCATCGAGCTCGCTGCTGAACGAAGACGCCACGCACGAGAAGCGGCTGTCCCAGCTAAAGCCCCCCTTGATCCAAGCCTTCTTGAAGCGCCCGCACATTTCGAACAGGGCTGCTGAGGATGAGCCTCCGCGAACTTCCATGCGCCGAGCCTAGCCGGTTTCGGGGACGATGGCAGGTTTGTGCCGCGATTTCCGGCGCCTAGCCCCGTGGGCCGGCCGAAACGAAGCGGCGGGCCGCCCCTTTGAACACCCCGCCGCCACGCGGGAACTGTAGGTTTCGCCCCCCTCAATGCCTTCCCTGCTTGGCGCGAGGGGCAAACTCCTCTACTAAGCCGCCCGGCCGCCTATGAGCAGAAATACCGTTAGTGATTTTGTGGTCTTCGAGGACGCCTCCCTTGGTCGCAAGTGGAACGGCAAAAAAGTCCCGATGTCGGACGTTTACGAAGCCTACATCGACGGCAAGCTCGATATCCCGGCCGACAAGTGGGAGGAGTTCTTCAAGACCCGCCACGAGACCATGTCGTTCCGGCTGACGGACTCCCACATTCGCTGGGCGTTCACGAACTTCCTTCCCGAAGTCACGATCCACAGCAAGGCGCAGGACAGCCGCATCGTCGGCGAGCACTACAACCGCGGGAACGACTTCTTCGAGTGGTGCCTCGGCGAAGCCATGGTTTACACGGCCGCCTCGTTCGAGACGCCGAACATGCCGCTCGAGCAAGCGCAGTACCGCAAGATCGATCGAGCCTGTAACAAGCTGCAGCTCAAGGCCGGCGAGACCCTGCTCGACATCGGCTGCGGCTGGGGCACCTTCGTGGCTCGCGCCGCCAAAGAGTTCGGCGCCAAGACCTACGGCGTGACGCTCGCGCAAGAGCAGGTCAACTTCGGCACCGACCGCATCAACAAGTATGGCGTGGCCGATCGCGCCAAGGTCGAGGTGTGCGACTACCGCAACGTCCAGGGCCGCTTCGACAAGATTGTCAGCCTGGAAATGGTGGAGCACGTCGGTATCAAGAACCTGGTCGCCTACTACCAGAAGGTGCACGAGCTCCTGGCGGACGACGGCCTGTTCGTCATTCAGTGGACGGGCATCCGCAACCTGTACAACCCCCAGAACCCGCTCTCGGCCCTCACGCTGCGGCCCGAAGATCTCATTTGGGGCTTGTTCATGAACCGCTACATCTTCCCCGGCGCCGACGCGAGCCTCACGCTCTCCGGCATGATCCGCGCGGCGGAAGACGGCGGCTTCGAGGTGACGGACGTGGAGAACATGAGCCCGCACTACGTGATCACGCTGCGCGCCTGGCGCGACCACTGGGTCAGCAACCGCGAGAAAGTGATCAAGGCGTACGGCGAGCGCTGGTTCCGCCTGTGGTACTTCTTCCTCCACTGGTCGGCGTTGATCGGCGAGCAGGGCTCGGCCTTCACGTACCAGATGCTGATGCACAAGAACTCGGACAGCTTCGACCGCACGAAGCTGCAGTTCGGCTCCGGTAAAAATTGGAGATGAGCTAGGGCGAGCGACGAGCTGCCCAGGGGCGAGAGTTAGCAACTTTCGCCCCTTTTTCTGGACTGAACCTGGAACCGTTTCCAGTCGAATTCCTGCATGCTAAGGTAGCCGGCAGACATGGCTCAATTCCCGGAAAAATTCGTATTTGGCGCGGCGGCGGCTTCGTATCAAATCGAAGGTGCAGTGAATGTCGACGGTCGCGGCGCGAGCGTCTGGGACATGTTCTGCAGAAAGCCAGACGCCGTATGGAACGGTCACACCGGCGACGTCGCGTGCGACCACTACCATCGCTATGCGGAAGACGTCGGGCTCATGAAGGAGCTGAACCTGCAGGCCTACCGCCTGAGCGTCGCCTGGCCACGCATCCAACCCACCGGAGTAGGCAAACCCAACGCCGCCGGTTTGGACTTTTACGATCGCCTGGTAGACGCGCTGCTCAAGGCCGGCATCACGCCCTGGGTCACGCTGTTTCACTGGGATTTTCCCCTGGATTTGTACCACCGCGGCGGCTGGCTCAACCGCGACAGCGCGGACTGGTTCGGTGACTACACGTCACACGTGGTCGCGCGCCTGTCGGATCGCGTCACGCATTGGATGACGCTGAACGAGCCGCAGGTCTACATCGGCGCCGGCCACCACGAGGGGCGCCACGCTCCCGGAGACCGGCTCGCCTTCAAAGAAGTCTTGCTCGCCGGGCACCACACGCTGCTCGCCCACGGCAAGGCGGTACAAGCCATTCGCGCCGGCAGCAAGCAGCCGTGCCGCGTCGGCTACGCGCCGGTCGCGCTCTCCAAGATGCCGTTCGATCCCAGCTCCGCCGCACACGTGGCGGCCGCGCGCGAGCACATGTTCTCGATCGGCGCCGAGACCGCCTGGACCAACACCTGGTGGATGGACCCGGTGTTTCTCGGCAAGTATCCCGAAGACGGCCTGGCGCTGTTCGGCAAGAACGCGCCCACCCCACACGCCGGCGACCTCGAGCTCATGAAGCAGCCGCTCGATTTCTGCGGCGTGAACATCTATCAGGGGCAGTTCGTACGCCCCGGCAAAAGCGGCAAGCCAGAAGAAGTCCCCGCAGCGATCGGCGCGAGGCTCAGCGCCTTCGAATGGTCGATCACGCCCGAGGCCATGTACTGGGGTCCGAAGTTTTTGTACGAGCGCTACGGCCAGCCCATCGTCGTGACTGAAAACGGCATCTCTTGCCGCGACTGGGTGTCACTCGACGGCGAGGTGCACGACCCACAGCGCGTCGACTTTACCCACCGCTATTTGCTCGAAGGTGCGCGCGCCATCGCGGACGGCGTACCCATCGAGGCCTATTTTCACTGGTCGTTCATCGACAACTTCGAGTGGGGCCACGGCTACAAGCACCGCTTCGGCATGACCTTCTGCGACTACGAAAACGGCGGTCGGCGCACGATCAAAGATTCCGGCCGCTGGTACGCCGAAGTCATCCGCACGCGCGGCGCCTCGCTCGGCTGAGCGGCGCCGCGCGCACCGGGACGAGCTCACGTGCTGAAGCGGTGCCGCCCCATGCCGGTCACGGCGAGCACGATGATCGCGCCAATCACGCTGCCGAGGATGCCGGCGGCGTGCACCTGCCCGATCGGATCGCCGGTGAGCATGTTGCCGATCAAGCCGCCGAGGAACGAGCCCACCATGCCGAGCACCGTCGTCATCACGATGCCCAGGCTCTGACGACCCGGCAACAGCGCTCGAGCCAACAAGCCGACGACGAAACCGAACACCAAAAACAACAGAAGACTCATGTTGTCACCTCAGCGGGTGACAGAGCATGCGGCGTGCCAGCCCCCCAGCCCGTTTGCTCGCCAAATTTCGGCGCATTTGTGCCGCGCCTGAGGCGCCCAGCCGCGCGCGCTCTCAGCCGCGGCGGCCGAGAACCACCATCAGCACAATCGCGCCGATGACGCTGCCGATCCACCCCGCGCTGTGCAACCGCAGCGCGTCGCCCGAAATCAAATTGCCGATCAAGCCACCGATGAACGAGCCCGCCGCACCGATGAGCGTCGTGCGCACGATGCCCATCTTCTGCGTTCCCGGCATGATGGCTCGCGCGATCAGCCCAACGAAGAACCCGAAGACGAGAAAAATCAGGAGACTCATGGCGTTCTTCGTAGCCTACCCTAGCGCAGCGCCCGTAGCTCGCCGATCGCGACGTCGGCGATGCGATTGCCGATGATAATTTGCCCGGAACCAAGGCGATGCACGCCGTCGTTGCGGTACCCCACGTCGTCGCTGTCGATCAGGTGATTGGGGGCGCTGACGACGCTCGCTTGCAGGCCCGGAAAAACGTCCGGAAATGTGGCGCCGGTGATGTGCGTGTACGTACGAACCACGAACGGCTCGAGCAGAACGGCGTCCGCGAACTGCGCATGCACCCGAGCCCAGATTTCGTTCTTGATCGCCACGAAGTTTTTGGGCCAGGCCATGACCACCTCGAGCTTCTCGCTGCGCGCCTCCGACTCGCCCTGGTCCCACGTGACGACGAAGCGAAAGTGCCGCGCGCAAGGGAACTGCGCCGGCAAGGCCGCGAGCGCTTCGCTCAACTCCGGATAGAACATCGCCGCGGCCGAACCGGGCGCGCCGGGCGGCGTCCAGCGGTTGGAGTATGAGCCGCCCTTGGTGATCTTGATGACGGCCGGGTGAAACCCCGCAGCCTGGAGTCGCAAAGCCAGCGCCACCTCGTGACTGAAGACCGCGCCGTGTGGCGAGGTACGCAGCGGACCGAAAGCGTGCGCCCCGTCCTTGTAGTAGAGATCGTCCAGCCACTCGGGAATGCTCGCATCGGGAATACCCGCCGGCAGACTCTTCCTGTCGGCCCCCGTCGCGTTGCTCTGCCCCGGGTTGATGAGCACCACCGGCTCGAACGAGGCTCCGGGCGAGCTGCAGTCGACGGGCGGCTGCCGTTGCACCTTGGCCGCCACTGGCTCTCCGTGCTCGCCTCCGACAGCACCTCCGGCAAGCGACAGCTGGTCTCTGGCTCCGCACGAGAGCACCGCGGCGCCCGCCACGACCGCCAGGACCCTTCCAAGCCAGCCGTCTGCAATCATGTTTCGTGGTAGGCGAGACAGGGGTCGAACCTGCGACAGCCGGTGTGTAAAACCTAAAACGCCTGTCCGGGCGTGTCCAGCTGCGTCCGACTATGCCTAGTTTTCTTCGCAAATTCGTCCAAACTGAGTGGACCGGGCCGGACGGGTAGTGTCACACTCGGACGGATTCAGGTACCCGCACAGGTACCCGCACGCTCCCGCCAGCGACAGCCGGTGACCTTCCCCGAGGCCGGCGCCCTCCTCGCCGCTGCGGGTACCTGAAGCGCCCCAACCATGGCCACCCCCAAGCGACGGACCCGAAGCCCCCACCCCGGCGTTGTGCTGCTCCGGCCCGATCCTGACGGCCGGCACCCGCACTGGCGCGCGCGCTTCAGGGACCCCGACTCGGGGCGCGTCGTGAAGCTGACAATCGCCGAGCTCACCACGGCCGAGGCGCGCCGCGATTGGGCGATCCGAAAGGCGAAGACGCTCGGCAAGCGACGCATGGATCTCGAAGCGGGCGCGCCGCGAGCGACCGGCACGACGCTAAGCGACGCTGTGGGCCAATATTTCGAGGACCACCCCCACCTCCGCGCCGCCACGCTTGAGACCTACCGCACCGCCTCGAAAAAGTTCCTCGCGTGGGCGGACAAGGTCGGGCTTCGAAGCGCCGACGACGTGACCGGCGCGCGGCTGGTCGCCTTCCGCGCCGAGGTAGTGAAAGAACCGAAGCGAAAGCACGCACGCGGAGCGAAGCGTGGAAGCCAGCAGACGACGCCCGAACAGCGCAGCCCGTACACCATCAACCGCGAGCTTCAGTCCGTTCAGAACGTGCTGAGCTACCTACGTAGCCTCGCGCTGTTGCCGCGCATCACCACGGACGATTTGCGCGACGGCCTAAAGCATCTTCCGACCGGGTCCACACGGATCGACTACCGCAAGCCCGCCGAGCTTCAGCGCCTCTTGCAGGCCGCGCTACGGCACGACGCGGAGACCTTCGCAGCCACGCGCGAGGAGCTTGCCGGCGAGCGACCCAAAGGCACGACGCCCCGCTATCCTGCGATCGCGCCGTTCGTCGCCATGGCGCTGCTCACCGGCATGCGATTTGATGAGCTGCTCACGCTGACGTGGAAGCAAGTCGATCTCGAAGCGCTCGACAATGATGGGAACGCGGTCGGCGAGATCCACCTGACGGCGGCCACGAAGACGCACCGCGCGCGCACCGTGGGCCTTGAGGTATCGCCGGGGCTGCGCGCGTTGCTGGCCGCGCTGAAGCTGCGCAGCGGAGGGAAAGGGCTGGTTTTCGGGCTCACCCGGGGCGAGGCCGTGGCCGCCGAGAAACGCCTGCGAAGCGCGTACGGCGCGCCCGCGGGGTGCAACTGGCAAGCGCTCCGCCGCACGTGCGGAACCTACCTCACGAACGCACCGGGCATCTTCGGCGCCGCGAGCGCCTACCGCTCCGCGAAGCAGCTCGGTCATTCCGTTCAGGTCGCGGAGCGGCACTACGTTGACGTCGCGCGCGGTATTCAAAAAGATGCGCGCACCCTCGAAGCCGCAATGCAGATCGAGGATCTGCTCAGTCGTGTAACAGAGCGTGTAACAGAATCGCGCGTGGCAATTCGTACGTCCGCAGCCTTGCGCAGTAGTGCCGTGTAGGTCATACCAACTGAAGATCACAACAAGCATCAAGTCGCCAGTCGAGCCCCCACGGTTTCAACGCACCGTCAAACCCAGCGCCACCGATAGAAGCTGGGGATAGCGCAAGAGGGGCAGAGCGGATATGAGGCTTTTTCAAGCCTCCGGCCGAATCAAGACGGGGAGATGCGCACTTCGAACTCGAGGTCCGCCCCCATGTCTGCGCCCGATTGGATTGCTGAGACCGTCGCCGAGCTACCGGCGCTCGCCACCGTAAAAGAGACCGCCAGCGTACTACGCACGACGCCGCGCAACCTGCGCCGGCACGTGGCCGCGGGGCGCCTCCGAGCCATCCGCGCCGAAGAGACCGGGTCGAGCCGCGTGCTATTCCCGCGCTCGGAGGTGGCGAGGTTTTTGCGCGCGTGCGCGGGCCAGGCTCGCACTTGAGACTGTATTTCGCAGCCCTAGCAGCAACCCCCAGGAGTCAAAAACTGATGAGCAATGCCCCCCACACCCACCACCGCCCGAACCGTCAACGCCTCGAACGCCCCTGGTTCGTGCAGCGGCAGATCCTCGCCCAGTCTGAGCTAACCCGCGCGCGCAACATGATGATCGCGTCGAACGCGGCTTATCAACGTGCGCTGGCCGCGGCCCGAGAGGCTGGCCTCGACCCCCGTTACTAACCCCAGAAAAAGCGAAAGCCGGAGGGCAAAGTCCGGCTTTCGCAGCACGCAGGGAATTGACAGTGAAAAGTCTAGCATCAGAAACAGAGCGTGACGAGCTGCTCGCCGCCGCCCGCGCGTGGCAGTGCCAACCGCGAACACCAGAGCAGCTGGCGGCGCAGGCCGCGTTTGACGCGCAGGCACACGCGGCGCAGGAGGAACGCGCGGAGCGCATTGCCGCGGGTACGTGGTCCGCGGCCGACGAGGACGATTTCTTTGACCGGTGGTGGTGGCGTCAGCCAACGCCAGATCGGGTCCCGGATATCGAGGCCGACACACCACTAAGACACCTCCGCGACTTTGCGCGCTCGGTGCCCGCCGGCCGCACGATCTGGCGCGATGCGCCCACCGCAGATAGTCATCTGCTTTTCAGCTTCCTCTCGCGCCGGGGGCACCGCGGCGAGTGGAGAGACACTTTGATCGAGCGCGAACCCGAGCCCCATCGTTGGATCTTGATGCGGGACAACGATCAGCGGAAAGGTCGCGTGCCTCGCACCATCCGAACGCCTGAGGACCTCCGCGCATGGGTCGAGGCGTGGCGCGAGTCACACCGCGCCCTGCTATCCCGCGAGCTCGCAGTGTTCGCGATACCCGGGAAGCAGGTTCACTTTGCGATTTGGCACTGCGACGTATTGCTAGACGAGCCCGCGCGAGAAGCGGCGCGCGCATGGGCTGGTAGCGGGGCGGAAGAACCGCGCTTCGTGCCCCTGCCATCGCCCTACACGCTGCCGGACTACTCCGACGAGTGGTACAACAGCGAGAACAACGAGTACGGCATCTACTTGCCCGCGCCAGCGCCCGCAACGTCCCTCCGTGATCGCGCCAGCCGCGCCGCGACGATCTCGGGTCACCCGACCGGGGTCAAGGCCTTGGACGGCATCCTCTCGGGAGGCTACCTGCCCAGCGATGCGTTGGTAGGAATTGGAGGTGCCAATGGCCAAGGCAAAACAACCACGGCGCTCGAGTTGCTCGAGAACCTCACGGCCGCCGACCCTGAGGCGCTCGGTGTGTATGTTGTACTGGACGAACCTGAGCTGCCGATCCGCGCTCGCCGCTTGCAGCGCCACGGCCTCGATCGAGAGCAGGCGCGTGCGGCGCTGAACACGGACGCCGAGGCCGAGATCAAGCCGGACCTAGTGATCGTGCCGGGGGAGCCAGACGAGACTTTCGAAGACCTGCTAGAGCAGGTGCGCGCAGAGGCCGCTGGTCGCCAGGTCAACATGGTGATCGACTCAGTGCAAAAACTTCGTACCCGCGCCAGCCTCGGCATGGGCACGCGCGAGCGCGTAGCGGCTGCGAGCCAAGCGCTGCGAACGGCAGTGCTGGCAGGCAAAGGGAAGCTACGCATCCTGTTCACTTCCGAGGTTGCGCGCGGATCGGGTGACCTGAAAGACTCCGGCGCGCTGGACTACGACGCGGACCTGATCCTGGTAGCGTCGCTCAACGCTGGCGAGACAGCGGTCAGCTACCGCGTCGCCAAGAACCGTTACGGGACCAAGGTTACGTTACAGGTCCCGGTCGACCTGGCGAGCCAGCGCCTCGACCCGCCGCCACCGCCCGGTGATGACGTTGTGTGGAGCCGCGTGCGCGGAGCGCTGGCCAGTGCCACCGGGGACGGTTGGCTGAGTCAGCGCGCCGTGGAAACGGCAGCCGGGGGTAACCGAGGGAAGGTCCGGGCGTGCCTCAAGGCCCGCACCGGCTTGGACGTCGAGAGCGGCCCGGCTGGGTACCGCCTCAAGTGCGCCCAACCCTGATCAGACGCCCTTGGGCTGGGCGCACCTTTTAGAGCCAAGTTGATGCGGAATCAGGCGCGCCCAGCACACCACCACGAAATGGTGCTTTTTCCGTTGGGCGCGGGCGCACCTTTTAGAGCCAAGTTGATGCGGAATCAGGTGCGCCCACCGGTGGTGCGCCCGGCGAACCGACGCGGGGCGGGCGCACACTTTCGAGCCAAGTTGATGCCTAATCGTTCTCGCTTCGTTCGCCGGGAGGGAGAGACAGAGTCTCTCTCCCGCCACGAGCGGGACGGAAGCCAAGGGGGGCCATGCGCACCCCCGTGCGAAGGGCCACCGCGGGAAACCAGGGCAGCCAAGGCCAGCGCAATAGCTAGCCTGCGAGCGGTGCCCAGCCAAAAATGGCTCGGTCATTAACTCAGGCGCTTTCACTCTCACCGCCTTGACGGCCCTCAAGCCGGTCCATGGACCTAAACCGAATTAATACGGGTATATACGTCGACCCCTAATCACCCAGAAGGCTGGGTCGGCACTCAGATCTGACAATTTTCCACGACAAGCGCGTCAAGTCATGTGACTTAGTCAATAACTCCTGACAGGACACGACGGCGCGTGACGGGGGCCGCACGCCCCGTCACGCTTGACGATGGGGCCTGTGGCCCCCAGACTGTCAGGCATGCCCCGCGCACCGAAATTCGATCCTGACGTCGTCAACGAAGCCCTTGGCCTAGTCCGGCAAGGCCAGTCATACCGCGACGTGAGCGAAGCCTTGGCCGCGCGCGGCGTGGTTGTGAGCTACGAAACTGTCAGGGCTTGGGCCAAGCGCGCGGGCGTCGAGCAGCCGTCGCCGGTAGCCCCGGCGCTGCGCCAACGCCTCGAAGCCCGGCGAGCGGCAGCGGCGGCCGCCGAGAGTGCCCCCGAGGCCGAGCTCGATTTTGACGGCGAGCTCCGCGGCATGATCGCCGAAGCGCGCCAAGAGGCTCGCGAGCATGCGCAAGCAAGCAACCCCCGTGCTGCGCAAGCTGCCCTGACGCGCGCCACCAAGCTTATGGCCATGTTGGCGCAGAGCGAAAAGCGCAAGCCTGCCAATCCTGACGTGCTGACGTTCAGCAAGGCGGAGATCGATGCCGAGTTTGCGCGCGTGTCGGCGTTGCTCGCGAAGCTCTGCGAGCGGCCGGTGCTGTGCTCAGAATGTTCTAGGAGCTTGAGCGTGAAATTCGGCCGCGGGCTAGCGTGAGAAAATAATTCGCTCCGCAAGTGCCTAATATTGCCGCGATTTTCGAAGCCGCATATATGATATATACCTAGACTAATAATGGTTGTCGGTCAGTGTGTTCGGTGTAACACACCAATGTCTGGCCGCACCCTCCACACGCACTCAATCACTACGCCGCTGTTCACGCGCCAGAACAGCGCGCCGATCGCGACGCGCGTAACCTTGGCCGTCGCAGCGGCGCTGCGCCAGCAAGCCCGCGCCCATGGCACGACCCAGGCAGCCGTTCTCCGGCGCCTGATCCAGCTTGCGATTTCCGCAGAGGGGCCAGCCGGCACCGATGCGCTTGCCGCCGTGATCGAGGCCTTGGGCTTATCCCCCGATGTCACGCGGGATCAGATCGTTGCGGCGATCGACGCCCTCGTAAGTCCGCCGGGTGCCGGCGGTGCCACCGGAAACGAGGCCTTGGCGGACGTAGCGGACCCCAAGCCCGCGCCCAAGCCGCCGGCGCTCTCTCGCGCTGCCGCGCCCAGCGCTCCCGAGCTCACCCCCGAGCAAGCCGCCGCGTGCCGGCGGCACGGCAAGCCCGCGACCCTCGCGGGCTGGAAGGCCCTTTGCGCCCGCACCGTGCGCCGTGTGGATCAGGCGCCGCCGGCCGCCGCTGCCTCGCAGCACACGCGCAGCACCCCCGCCGTGGAGTGCCCGGCGCCATTCACTGCCGCGGAGATCTCGTGGGGCGACCGCAACGGCGTGCCCCGCGCCGAGCTCCGCCAGCACCTCGCAGATCGACGCGCCGCCCTCAAGCGGCGCTGAAACGACAGAAAAGACCGATGCCCAAACCCGAAGAACTATCCGCCACGAAATATCATGAGCTGCGCGAGCGCCACGCCGCCGCCAAGAAAGAGCGAGAGGCGATCGAGTATCGCCGCGCGGGGCGCGATCACCGCGAGCCGTTTTCCCTCGCCCTCAACCAGGCCCAGTGCGCCGAGATCGAGGCACTGATCGCCGCCGAGCAAGGCGGCGCCGCATACAACCGCAGTGCCGGTGACCTCGAGGAGATCCGGATGTTCCTCGAGGCCGAGCTCACCGCGGCGCGCGCGGTTCTTACTGCGCCCGCGCCCGCCGAGCCCGCACCGCTCGCGAGCGCGACGGCTGAGGCACTCGGCGCCTACGTCGCTCGCGTGCTCGAGTACCGCGCAGACTCCGCCGCGCACGCCGCTGCGGTCGGCCCCGCGCACGAGCGCTTGTCGCTCGCGTACCGCCTAGCTGCCGACGCACAGCAAATGGTCTGGCGCGCCCGCAAGGCGGCCGGCCTCTACGCTCCCGCGCACGTCGTGCCGCCGCCGCGAGGCGGAGCGCTGCACACCACTCCGCCGGTCTCGATCGAGGAGATCGATCACGACCTCGCGGCGATTGCGGCCCAGCGCTTCGACGCGAACCCCAACGGTGTGGTTAGTCAGGCTGAGCTCCGCTTGCGCGAGCTGCGCCACGAGCGCGATGAATTCGAAGCCAAGGCCGCCGCCGAAGCCGAGGCCGCCCGCCTCGAAAACCTTCCGATCGCGGAGCGGCGGATTGCAGTCGAGCGGCTACGCGTCGCGGCGGCAGGTTGAGCCATGGCCGCCGAGCTCACTCGCGAGGTATGCGCCGCGGCAGCCGCGGAAAGTCGACTGGCCGCGGCCGTGCTCGCGGCGCCGCCGGCCAGCGGCGAGCACGAAAGAGCCTTGGACCTAATCCAGGCCGTGGCTGAGGGGCTCGCCCTCGGTCACATGGCTGCACGGTTGCGCGAGCTCCAACGCCAGGCGGCACGCCCATGAGGCGCAAGATCCGCGGGGCCACTACTGCGCCGAAGCCGATCCCGGCGGCGCTCAGCGAGTGGGTAGAGAGATCGACCACGCGCCGCGTGCACGTTCGCGATGCTGACGGCCTCGTGATCCTTCGAGACGTCGAGCTGTCCACGAGCGCGCACCTGTATGCCGTCTTTGCTTCCACCACCGAGGCCGCGTGGGCGATCGATCGCAACCAAGTCTCGTGGCGTTTGGACCTCGAGCGCCAGCGCCAGCGCGCCGAAGCGGCCAGCAAGGCGGCGGAGTGACAATGCCGGCCGCCCTCGACCTCGATCAGCTCCGCCGCGAGCACGACGCGAGCGCAGATCCAAGCCAACGCCGGGCCATCCGGCGCCGCGCCCGTGAGAGCGCCGAGAGGCGCGGTCTGCCCGCACCCCATTGGGCAGAGGCCGCAGCGACCCCACCGAAGCCAGACCCCGAGGCATTGCCCGGGTTGCCACTCTCACCGCTCGCTATGCCGAGCGCGCTCTATGCGTGGGTCTGCGCCCACGACGGCCGCGCCGTGCGCGTCCTGTCGACTGGCGCGATCGTGCTTTGCGGCGCCGACGGCGTCTGCCGCACTTACCCGTCTATCGCCGCAGCACTTGCGGGGGCGGCCGAATGAACACTTCTCACGAACGATTCAAGGACATGACAGCACTCGACTTCACCCCAGCACCTCCCGCCATGCGCCCGAGCCCACGGTCTTCAACGAAGCTGGCCGCAGCATGATCGGGATCGCGCCTCTCCTGACGGCTATCACCCAGGGCCCGCAAGGGCCCGCGGGGTCTGATAGCGGTGTGCTCACGTGGAACGGTTCGCAGGCAGCGGCCAACACCTCCGACAACTTCCTACCTACCTACGCAGCCGTCCCCGACACGAACGAGTATAAGTCTGGTCAGCTCATTGCGACGGCAACCACGCTCACCACGATCCGCGTGGCGAGTTTCACCGTGCTCGGTTCGTCGAATACGATCACTTTCACGCTGCGCAAGAATGGCGTGGACACCGGGTTGACAGTAACGCTCGGCGTTGGGGCAACCTCCGCCGTTGCGACTGGTAGCGTCAGCGTGGCGCCGGGCGACATGTTGACCATGAAGGCGGTGCAGTCGGGAAATGGAACCGCAGGCGCGTGGGGTCTAGTCGTGGCGGTGTCGCCATGAGGATGGGTTTTGCGATGGGCCTCGGCGCCCTGCCGCCGGCCCCACCTCAGACCGATGCGGGGTCGGTTTCGTCGGCTCAAACAATCCAGTTTCAGGCGGCGCCGGTCGTCGAAGAGCCGATCACGAGCACGCAATCGATCACTGCCTACGCCGATGCGGTCCTATCGAGCTTGGTGCCCGCGTCGCTGGACATCGACCCCAGCAAGGGGATCACGCTCGGCACGACGATGCGCCTAACGGGCACGTCCTCTGCGATGACGCTCGCGGCCGGCACCGGCAGCCTGGCATACGCGAGCGACCCGCCGGCGTACAAGATCACAATCGAACCAGGCGCCGCGACGTTCTCGATTGCTTACGACGGGTCCGTTGGTTCCAACGTCGTCACGGGCATCGCGATCCCGGTCAGCTCTACGTACACAGTGCCCGGCGGCAAGCCTGGCGCTGGCAACGTCTTTACGTTCGGCGCGAGCTTCACCGCGGGCGACACTTACGAGTGCACGGCAGCCTCTGTCACCACGCAAGATGCCAGCGCCTTCACGATCTCGCAGGGCACCGCTGCAAGCCAGCCGGTGCTCGGAAAAGACGCAACCGGCTATCACTTCCGCACCACCACCGCGGGCCTGACCCTCGAAAGCACCACGGCGGCGCTCGTCAACCTCGCCAAAGACGATCCAGCCCTCACCCTTATGGCGAAGGTCGCGCCGGACACTGCGTCGCGCGTCGAGGATTTTTGCTGCTGGTCGCAGACTACCGGAACAAGCGGTCAACGTCGGTTCGGTAAGACGACCACAGGCACCGGCCGCCTAACTCAGATTTGTGTCAACGATGCGGCGAGCTCTACCAATTCTAGCCTGACGCGCGGGCTCGACGATCTCACCAACGGGGGTGTAGTCAAACTGTGTTGGGCTGGCCCCGGCAGCAACGGCGGGCAGACGTGCAAAGTCAACGATGCAAACGCCAACCCGAGCGGCGGCACGTGGAACCCGGGCACTGTCACGCCGGGGCGCTTCGTGCTCGGCGCCACGCGCGACAACGCTTTGCGCCGGCAATTCGGCGGAAAGATCTACCGGCTCATGGCGTGGAATAGCAACCTCTCGGCTGCCGAGCAGACGGCGCAGATCGCGGTGCTCTGATGGCCACCGGCGTTATTCGCTTTTGCATTTGGCAGTGCCTGCCAATCCAAAGCAACGGCGTGGGCATCGTGGCGGGCGGGCCGGGCAATCGCACGCTCTCTTCGGTCTGGCTCTACCATGCGCTGCTCCCTGGCGTGACCCCGGACCTAACGGCGCCCCTCGAAGCCTTGAACGACTTGCACGGCAAGGAGTACGAGCTCGGCGCGGCCCTGTACGCAGCCGGCTACAACCCGATCATAAACACGATCGGCAAGGGCTCGACGTACTCGAACGACTACATCCCCGGCACCGGCACTTACTACGCCGGCAGCATTGCGGAGATTCAGCGCGCATGGGGCTTGATCAAAGCCCAGTGTCCGGACGATCGCTTTATTCACATCCACGTGGTGGACCAGGGCGAGGAGGAGATCCGTTACCCCACGAGCGGGATCCCGTCGCTCTGGGCTGAGAACGTCGCGCAGTCGCACGCTGCGCTCTGCGCGACGATCGGCGTGTCTGACATGCAGATCTATGTGAACGAAACTCGCTCAGACATCACTGGCACTAACTGGGCCTCGCTGATGCACACCGAGCAGCTCACCGCCGCGCTCGCGGGCATCAAAGGCAAAGCTAGTCACCTACTCAACCGCAGCACTTACTCAACCCAGCCCGGCAACCTGCACTTCGATGGGCCGGGCTACCAGCAGAACGGCCGAGATCTAGCGGCCCTGATCATTTCGGAAAACCCCATGGGCTCGGCAACCACCTACCTCAAAAACAAGATCCTCGACCACAAGCATAACCGCTCGACGTTCCCCCAGCCGGCAAACCTGTACCTCGGCGCACGCATCGCCGGCGCAGAACCGAGCACGGGCGGTTACGCTCGCAAGCAAGTGGCCATGGGTACCACCAACTTCCCGGCGATCACCGGGCGGGTGCTCACGCTGGCGGTGGCGCAGTCGTTCGCCACATCCTCGGGTAGCTGGGGCGGCACGGTCGACGAGATCTTTCTCACGGACTCGGCCACGCTCGGGCAGGGTAATGAGTGGGGCTCGCACGTCATCGCCACCCCCGTTGCAATGACAGCCGCCAGCAAGACGCTTACGGTCCCCGCCAGCGGCTTCAACATCACTTTCCCCGCGGGATCGTGGGTGGATGCGGAGATCGCCGCAACGCTCAACCACTTCGCGAACGGCGCGGCGGAGACCCCGCGCGCGACGGTTTACGGATCCTATTGGCTCGGCGACCCGCGCAGCGGCGGCACGCAGCTCGGATCGCGCGCGGCGATGACTCAAGCCAGTTTCTGGGCCGCCGCCGTTGGCGGTGTCGCGATCTCCGCGGCGGACTTGTCCCTGACGGTACAGCCCACTGCCACCTACTTCGCGATCCACGACGCCTCCACCAACGGAACGTTGCTCGAGGTGTTTCAAGTTGCCTCGGCCCCGGTTAGCGGCGTCATTCAGGCGGGGCGGCTTGTGAAAACGCTCTCGTAAAGCCCGGCGATTCCGCCAGCTTGCGCGCCGTATACCGGAATTAGGTATACCAAATCACGAATAATTTCGCACAGTTGGGTAACTTTGCCCGGGGCGCCGCCGTACCATGGGGCATGATCGACACCCACGACATGTGCAGGATGTGCGGCCAGCAGACCGAAGCGGTTGAGGTGGAGCTACACCACGCGACCCCGGAGCACCGCAAGAAAGCGGGCGCCCGGGCGGGCAGTGTGCTCGCCACGGCCGTGTGCCGCACGTGCGCGCGCGCAGTGGCCTCCGCGTGGGCTGGCCGTGGCGGGGCGTGCGTTCAAGCCGCGTCCTGAGCGGTGCTGTGCTGATCCATTGTGCTAGCGCGGGCCCGCGGGGCTGGATCGGAGTGGGAAGGCGCTCGAGTGCGGCACCGTAACAAGCGGGTATGACCTTCACCCCAATGGGTCCCGACGGCCCCGCATTCCGCGATGTAAACGCCGAGTACGCCGACCTTTCCGCAGAGCTGGCACAGCTAGAACGCACTGGACACGCCTCGCGTGGTGCTGGCTTGGAAGACGACTTCGAACAGGCCCGCGAGCGGCTGAAGCGGATCTATCTTGCCTTGGCCCGCGCGCGCTCCGTTGAGGGCGGCAAGCAATGCGTCGAGAACATGCTTCGAGCCCTGGACGATCTGAAAGCGCGGGCCAAGTACCTGCTCGCCGATGGGGAATGATGCACGATCGAGGTACCCGCACAGGTACCCGCAGCGCCCATCCCCTCACCCTCCGATCACGAATCCAGCATGTTTCGTGGTAGGCGAGACAGGGGTCGAACCTGCGACAGCCGGTGTGTAAAACCGGAGCTCTACCGCTGAGCTACTCGCCTGAGCTGGTCGCGTCGTAGCACGGCCCGGGCCGACGCCAAAACATCTGCTTTTTCGGCCCGAATAGTCGAGCGGCCGGTCGGGGATCAGCGGCCGCCCGTGGAGTCGGCGACGACGCCGTGGGAGCCTTCTATCCGTACGAGCCAGCTGTCCGAGCAGATCTTGTTGCTGTCGCTCAAGCTGGAGCCCTCGCCAACGCAACCCTTGGGCTCGTAGGCCTCGAAGATCCGATACAGGTGCTCGGGCGGGTACGCGCTGCCGCTGATGCCGATGCGGTACTTGCCGTGACAGTCATCGTTCTGCACCTCCACGTTCATGAAGCGCGCTTCGAGGTCCGGCCAAATCACGCTGCCACCGAAGTCGTCACGGTCATCGGGATAGGTTTTTACATTCGGTACCGCGTCGACCGTCGCCGGCAACGGCGCGCAGATGGGCTGGTAGCTCGCGTTGCCCGCGTGAAACGTCAGCTTGTCGCCTGGACTTAGGTCGAAGCCCGTGCCGCACGTCGGCGGGATGTTCGTTGGGCCCATCGGCAGCGGGTCCGCCGCACCGACCGTCACCGTATAGGTCTCTCCCACTTGGAGCCATTTCAAGCACGGGTTCGCTTCCGACGAGCACCCGAGCGCCGTCATGGCCCCTACCAGCATCGCGACCCGCAACCCCATGAGCCGCAGTTTAGCATCGCGCGCAATGTAGGCGGAGGTACGGAGAAATTCGCCCAAAGATTGGCAAAGTTCAGCCAACATGAAGCTCGTTCACGCTCGCGAGAAGTTTGCGCCCGCGTGCCGTCGAAATCGCGCCGAATTCCCCAAGAAAAACCGGTTGAGCACAAGGGGACCGCGGCACCGGTGCACTCACTTCTTCTATGCCGTCGCGTTTTCTCGGGTCGTGCGCCACCCTCGCGCTGCTCCTGGGCTGCCAGGGCAACATCGAGGGTAACGCGCCCGGTAGCCCCGGGCCGGGTCCGCTCGGAACGCCGATGCAGCCCGGAAGCACCCCGAGCGGCGGCTTCGACACGCAGAGCGAATGCCAGAAGCTTGGCTCCGGTTTGAACCCGGGGCCATCGCCGCTACGGCGGCTCACCCGCGACGAGTACAACAGCACCCTCGCCGAGCTCGCCGGCGACACCACACAACCGGGCCGCGACTTTCCCCCCGAAGCGCGCGCGCTCGGCTTCAACAACATCGCCGACGCACAGACGGTAACGACGCTGCTGGTCGAGGCCTACAAGAACGCGGCTGAAGATGTCGCGCAGCGCGCGACCAGCAACCTGAGCACGTTGCTCGGTTGCAGCGAAACCGACGGCGCGTGCATCGACAGCTTCATCGGCCGCTTTGGCTCGCGCGCCTATCGCCGGCCGATCACCGCCGACGAGACACAACGGCTCCATGCGGTTTGGGCCTGGGGACAGCAAAATACGAGCGCGCTCGACGGCGTGAAGATGGTGCTCGAGGTGCTGCTGCAGTCGCCCGACTTCTTGTACCGGCCCGAGCTCGGCGACGGCGAGGCCGCGCCGGGCGTGCTGCACCTCTCGTCTTACGAGATGGCCACGCGCCTTTCGTATTTTCTGCGCGGCTCGATGCCGGACCAGACGCTACTCGACGAGGCCGCGGCGGATCGACTGAAGACGCCGGAACAAGTGCTCGCGCAGGCGCAGCGGCTGCTGAGCGACCCGCGCGCACGCGACACCTTCAAGAGCTTTCACCGCCAGTGGCTCGATCTGGATCGCACCAGCACCATCGAGCGCGACCCGAGCCTCTACGCAGGATTCACCGCCGCCATACCCGACCTCTTGAAGGAAGAGACCGAGTCGTTCATCGACCACGTCATCTTCGAAGACGGCGGCAAGCTGTCGACGCTGCTGACCGCACCGTACACGATGGCCAACGCCGCCCTGGCCACGTTTTACGGCCTCAGCGGGCCGACCGGCGATGCGTTTCAGGTCGTGGCGACGAACCCAGCGCAGCGCAAGGGTCTGCTCTCGCAAGGCAGCCTGCTGGCGACGCAGTCCGGTCCGCTGCAAACCTCGCCGGTACACCGCGGCAAGTTCATCCGCGAGAACATCTTGTGCCAGTTCTTGCCCCCACCGCCGGCCAACCTGGTCATCACCCCGCCCAACGTCGACAAGAACAGCACGACGCGCCAGCGCTTCGCCAAACACTCGGCAGATCCGACGTGTGCGGCGTGCCACAAGCAGATGGATCCGCTCGGGCTCGGCTTCGAGCATTTCGATCCGGTCGGGCGCTGGCGCGACACCGAAAACGGCTTGCCGGTAGACAGCACCGGTAACCTCGTGAACACGGACGTGGACGGCGATTTCGACGGCGCCGCGCAGCTTGCGGACAAGCTCGCCGGTAGCCAACAAGTGGCGGATTGCATGATGAAAGAGTGGACGCGCTTCGCGCTGGGCCGCAGCGAAACTCCGGAAGATGCCTGCACGCTCGAGCACACCAAGCAAATATTCGGCGCCGCCGATCACGACATCAAGCAGCTGGTCTTGGCGTTGACTCAAACCGATGCGTTTCTGTACCGAAAGGCGGTGGTGCCGTGAAGCGCCTGAGTCGCCGAACCATGCTGCGCGGTGCAGGCGGCGTGGCGCTCGGGTTACCGCTACTCGAGATCATGGGCAAGCCCGGGCCGGCGCTCGCGCAGTCGATGCCTGGTTTCACCGCGAGCGGCGCGCCCAAGCGTTTCATCGTCTGGTTCACCCCCAATGGCACGATCCCGAGCGCGTGGACGCCGACCGGCGGCGAAACGGATTTCCAATTCTCGCGCATTTTGAAGCCGCTCGAGCCGTTCCGGAAAAAGCTCCTGATCATCGACGGCGTCGACCAAACCGGCGAAGGCGGCGACGGGCACCAGAACGGCATGCAAGGCATGCTCACCGGGCAAACGTTGAATCCCGGCCCGTTCAAAGGGGGTGATGGCAGCACCGCCGGCTGGGCCAACGGCATCTCGGTCGACCAGCGCATCGCCCAGGTGATTGGCAACGACACCAAGCTGCGCTCGCTGGAGCTCGGTGTGCAAACCGGCGGCAACGAAGACAATTGGAATCGCATGTCTTTGCTCGGCCCCGATCAACCGATACCGCCCGAAAACAGCCCATTCAAGGCCTACGATCGCCTGTTCAAAGACTTCTCGGTCACGCCCGATGCGGCGGCAAAAGCCGTGGAGCGCGACAAGACCGTGCTCGACGCCGTCTCCGACAATTTTCGCCGGTTGCAAGCGAAGCTCGGGGCGGAAGACAAGGCGCGGCTCGAAAAGCACCTCCAAGCCGTCAACGAAATCGAAGGTCGCCTGGGCCTAAAACCCAAAGCCGCGCTCGATTCGTGCGCCGCGCCGATGTTGGGCGACAACACGCAATCCGTGACCAAGAACGAAAATTTTCCGCTCGTCGGCAAGTTGCAGATGGATCTGCTGGTCATGGCGCTGGCGTGCGATCTCACGCGGGTTGGCAGCATCATGTGGAACCGCTCGGTGGGCGGCGCGACACACACCTGGGCCGACCCCACCATCACGCGCGGTCACCACGACATGTCGCACGACGGCGACGAGCTGACTGACACGGTGGAGTGGCTGACCAAGATCAATATCTGGTACGCCGAGCAGTTTGCCTACCTGCTCAAGAGTCTCGACGCCATCCCCGAGGGTGACGGAACCATGCTCGACAACACCGTGGTTTACTGGTGCAACGAGCTCAGCAAAGGCAACAGCCACTCGCGGAACGACCAGCACTACGTGGTCGCAGGCGGCGCCCAATACTTCCGCATGGGGCGCTTTCTCCAGTTCGACTACAAGCAGACGGTACGCAGCAACAACCTGCTGCTTTCCCTCGTCAACTCGATGGGTATCGAAGACACCACCTTCGGCAAGGCCGATTGGTGCACGGGGCCGCTCTCGGGTATGACCTGAGCGCAAGCCGGCTGGTCAGCGCCCGCGCGCCACTACGGTCGCCCCCACCAGCACGAGTAGCGTGCCAATACCTTGCACGAGGTGAACCGGCTCGCCCAAGATCCAGTGAGCGAGCGCGATCGTCGACACCGGTCCGACCGCGCCGATGATCGCAGAAGGCCCGGCGCCGATGCGGCGAATGCCTTCCGACAGCAAGAACACGGGCAGCACCGTGCACACCAGCGCCAAGAGCGCCCCGTCGAAATAGACGATCGGCGCGTGCCCGGCGAGGCGGCCGCCCACCACCAGAAAGTGCAGCAGCATGGCCGCCGACGACACAATCATGGCCAGCGCCGTGAAACGCAGCGACCCGACACGCGGAATCAGCCGTCCGCTGCCGACGAGGTACGCCGCGTACGTCAGAGAGCAGCCGAAAATCAGCGCCACGCCGAGCCACATGCGCGGTCCCGAGGCGTGGCTCGTCTCCGTCTTCACCGCGAGCAGCACGCCGCCGTAGGTGAGCGCCAGCGCCAGCAGCGTGCGGCGCGTGATCGGCGCCTTGAACCAGAGCGCCGACATCAGCACGACCAGCGTCGGGTATACGAACAAGATCAGCCGCTCGAGCCCTGCCGAGATGTACACCAGCCCGAAGAAATCGAGCACCGCCGATAGGTAGTAGCCGAGCACGCCGAGCAGCACGATCTTGCCCAGCTCCGCGCGCGGTAGCGCCGCGCGCCCCCGCCCGGTAGCCCACGCCGCGATGGCGAAGAACGGCAGCGAAAGCCCCATGCGCAGCGACAAGAGCGTCGTGGGGTCCGCGCCATGCCGATAGCCGAGCTTGGCGATCACCGCCTTGGCCGAGAACGCCACAGCCGAGCCGACTACGCACAGCGCGCCCACCCAGGCATCTTGCCGGCGTGCCCGAACGGACGGTCGCTCGGGCGGTGCCACGAGCGGCGCAGGCGGTGCCGAAGCAGACTGACTCAAAGTTCTCCCCACTATGTGAGGCACCGGCTCCAAGGCCGCCACCTCACGTCGTCCCGCTGCGAGCCAGCACACCCGCTGGCCCATCTCACCTTACCCACAAACCCAGCCTTTTTCGGCTCCCCCGCACTCTCGCGCGCTTCGCGCCACCTCCGCGGAACTAATCGCACTTTTTCGTTGGCATTACCGATCCCTGTGGTATGAACCGCCCCGCCGCTCACGGGGCGGTAGTTAAGTTGGTTATAACGCCGGCCTGTCACGCCGGAGGCCGCGGGTTCGAGTCCCGTCCGCCCCGCTGAATTAACCCCCGAGTTCGCAAGAGCTCGGGGGTTTTTCTTTGCCGCTTCAGACGAACGAGAGGAAATTCGGCGTAGCAAAGACGTTGCGCCGACGCAGCGGTTCCGGACCGCTCCGTCGCGCCTCCTCTGCGCTGCGTGGCATCTGCGCCAGCTTGCCCACGTAGAACGGCTCCGGGAGCTGCCCAATCTCACGGGTCCAGCTCGGAGCGGATTGGTGCAAGGGAGCAGCGAGGAGCTCCGTAGCGCCCGCGGCAAACGCTAGCTCGACCGAATCATGAAGCTCTGGCCTCGGCATGTGATCGACACCGCGGGAACCTTTTATGGGCTCGCGACTCGGTTGCGCGAACCATGAAGAACCACGTTCACGTGCGAATTTTGCGGCTTTGGGGGGTATGGGGTGGCGCGGCGGTGGCGGTCGCCTGCGGGGGCGCAAGCTCCGAAGCTCCTCCACCAAGCGATGCGTCGAGCACGGGGCCGGGCGTGGGCGTTGCAGCAGCGCCGACGAATTTCACCGAGCAGGTGGCGCTGGGCCAGAAGCTTTACGGCGGGAATTGCGCGAGCTGCCACGGAGCAAGCGGCGAAGGCACCGCCGACGCACCGCGCGTCGTTGGCCTGAAGGAAGGCGCATTGCCGCTCGACCCGCCAGCTTCAGCCAAGTTCCGCAAGACGCAGTTCACGACCGTGATGGACGTGGGCGCGTTCGTGGTCCAAAACATGCCGCCGAACAAGGGTGGCAGCCTGAGCAGCGAGCAATACTTCGCGATTCTGGCCTTCGATCTGAAGGCGAATGGCATCGACCTCGGCGAAAAGAAGCTGGACGCCGACTTGGCCAAAACGCTCACGATTCCGCGCTGAGGGGACCGCCTCAGCTCGCGCCGAGGCCCGCCAACACCGCAAAAACGACGCGATCGCATCGGCTGGCGTGAAAGTCGAACGCCGTCTTGGTCGCGTCGTCGAACTGCTCGAGTAGGCTGCGCCGGAGCCGCTCGCGGGCGCGGAAGTAGCGGGTCTTCACCGTATCTTCGGGGATGCCCAGACTCTCGGCCACGTCCGCCACGCTCTGTTGCTCGACGGCGCGCAGCACGAAGACGACGCGAAAATCTCGAGGCAGCGAATCGATGGCGGCTTCCGTGAAGCTGCCGAGCTCGGCATCGCTCAGGCGTTGCTCGGGGGTCGGTGCGCGCGGCACGTCGCTGAGCTCCTCTTCTGCGCTGTCGCCGAGTAGCGTCACGCGCTTTTGCTTGCGTAGGCGCGCAAAGGCTTCGTGCACGGCAATACGCGTGAGCCACGTGGAAAAGCGTGAGCGCGCCGCGTACTCGGAAAGGTGCTCGAACGCGCGCAGGTACGCGTGCTGCATCACGTCCTCTGCTTCGTCGTCCGAGCGTAAGATGGCGCGTGCCGCCCGATACAGCGCCCGATTGTGCCGGCGCATCAGCAGCTCGAAGAGCGGCCGCTCGCCGGCCAAGACGCGCGCGACCACCGCGTCGTCCGACAGTACGTGAGCCGGTGCGGAGTCCGGCTCTGGCGCCGGGTCAACCAGCTCGAGCTTATGGGACGGTGAGGAAGGCACGGTTCCGCCAATAGAGCCGCGGGGGCCGCTCAGGTTCCCACGATTTCGACGAAATGCTGGTTTTGGGCGGGTCGGCTACCGCGTCAACCCCGGCTACCGGCGGATTTTGCGGCAATTTGCGAGATCGGTTTGACAATAGAACGACCGTTCGTATCTTTTAGCTCGTGAGCAAAGGCGACGAAACCCGAGAGCGCATCGTCGAGCGAGCCTTTCGGCTAGCGAGTCGCGACGGCTTGTCCGGGCTCAGCATCGGTAAGCTTGCGACGGAGCTGGGGCTGTCCAAGAGCGGCCTGTTCGCGCATTTCGGCTCCAAAGAGGGGTTGGAGCTCGAGGTGCTGAAGGCGGCCGCCGAGCGCTTCACCGAGCAGGTGATGAAGCCTGCCTTCACCGCGCCCCGCGGAGTCGCGCGGCTGCGCAAGCTCTTCAAGGGCTGGCTGGCCTGGGCGAACGATCCCGCCCAACCCGGCGGCTGCGTGATTTTCGCGGCGTCTGCCGAGCTCGACGACACGGAAGGCCCGCAGCGCGACTTCTTGGCCACCACGCAAGCGGGCTTGCTCGCAGCTCTGGCCAAGTCCGCCCGCATCACGATCGAGGCCGGCGAGTTTCGGCGCGATCTGGACTGCGACCAGTTCGCGTTCGAGATGCTGGGCGTCGTCTATGCGTACCACCACGCACGTCGCCTCTTGCGTGACCCCAAAGCGGAGCTGCGCGCCAAGAACGCTTTCGAGCGCCTGCTGGCAACCAGCGTCGCTCCCGAGAACGCCAACTGATGTGAGGGATGACCCATGCCCCGACCCGATCCGACCAAAAATAGCACGACCGTTCGTTCCTTGTTTTCGGGAATTCAGGCGTTCTCGCCGGGATTGGCTGCTGAGCTGGCCGCGGTGGCGATGTTTCGAACCGCCCGGCGCCGCCCCGACCGCTGGGAGCAGGACGTGCTGGCGCGCGCCGAACCCCTGCGCGTCCGCTCGGCGGGCGGCACCCTCGCCGTACAACGCTGGGGCAAGGGTCCGCTCGTTCTGCTGGTCCACGGCTGGAACGGGCGCGGCAGTCAGCTCGGCGCTTTCGTCGACCCGTTGCTCGAGGCCGGATTTCAAGTCGTGGCCTTCGACGCGCCAGGCCACGGCGGCTCGACCGGCAACAGCTCGTCGATGGTCCAGTTCGCCAACGCGTTCGACGCCGTGGTCGACGCCGTCAAGCCGTTCTTTCAGCCGCTGGCGGGCGTGGTCGCCCACTCGATGGGCGGCGCCGCGGTGACGTTCGCGCTCAGCCGCGCGCAGGCCAACGGTCGCCTGGAGCCGGGCACGCGGTCCCCTCGCCTGGCCTTCATTGCGCCGCCGGTCGACGTGCGCGATTTCGTGCAAACGGTGTCGAGCGAGCTGGGGCTTTCCGCTCGCACCCAGAGCGCTCTGGAGCAAGCGCTCGAGCGCCGCGTCGGCTTGCGCATCGAAGACCTGCACGCCTTGCGCCTCGCGCCGGACATGACGGCGCCGCTGCTCGTTCTACACGACGAGCAAGACCGCGCCGTGCCGGTGCAGTGCGGCGAGGCCTTGGCTCGAGCCTGGCCCGGCGCGGAGCTGCAAAAAACGCGCGGCCTCGGCCACAACCGTATCTTGCGCGACCCCAGCATCATCGCGGCCGTGGTCGCGCACCTGCGGGGCCGCTCACTTCAGGTCGATGACTTGCGTGCCCCAGTAGCCGCTGGCTAGCAGCGCCTGGTTGTCCTGCACGGCCAGCGACGACGTCCACCAGCCGCGCGTGCGAACGAATTGCTCGTACGCCGGTGCCTGGCCATCTTGCAGCTTGAAGATGTCGACGCCCTGGTTGTACCAGCCGCTGGTCACGAAGGCGTGGTTGCCCTCGACTCCCAGCAGCCAGCCCCAGCCCTTGCTCTTCTTCGACGGTAGCACTGCCGGGCGCTTCGGGTCGCTCAGGTCCACCTGGTACAAGCGCACGCTGCTATCGTTTTGGTCGTAGCTCTGCGCGCTGAAGTACGCGGTGCTGCCCTTCACGAACACATTGCCCGTGTAGCCGGGGATCGAGACGTGCCCTTGCAAGTAGGCCTTGTCGCCCGAGAGCTTGAGCACCGCCAAGTCGTTGGTCGTGTACTGGCCGTCCCAGTGATAATCCATGGTGTAGATGACGCTCGGATCGTCTTCCGAACCGCCCACCAAGAAGCCAGGCACGTTGATGCTGGCCGAAACGCGCGGGTGCTTGGCGTCGCTCACGTCGATACGATCGATGTAATAGCGAACGACACCCGGGAAGTAGGTCTGGGTCGTTTGGTCGTAATTGGGCTCTTTTTCCCAGGCGTAGTGCGAGGCGTACAGCTGGTCGCCGACCGAGCGCAGGTTGCCCCACCAGCCGTTCTTGTCGTGCGTGATCACCGTCGCAGCGACGCTCGGAGCGTCTGGATCCGAGGCGTCGACCAAGTACAGCGACTCGAGCGCATCCACATACATGCCGGTGCTGTCGTACTGCGGGAGCCAACGACGGAACGCTAGCTTGTTGCCGCCCACCTGCACGACGTCGCTGCCGTAATACCAGTCGTACATGCCGCAGCCGTACCAACCCCAACCCCAGCCGTACCAGCCGCCGCCGATGTCCGGCAAAGAGACCTTGCCGCGCAGCCCCGCGCCGCCGCCGGACGTGTCCACGACCTGGACTTCTTGCGTCCACGAGTAGCACTTGGGCGCGGGAGCATCGGGATCACTGGGCGCCTCTTTGCCCGGATACGGGCCGCTCTGTCCTTCGGGGCACGCCACTTCGTGGCGCACGTTGCTGACCACGTAGCTCGCGTCGCCGTCGTGAAACACGGTCGGATTGATGCCGTCGATATCGGCCGTCGCCAACGTGGCGTCGCCGACGTTCTCTTCGGCTTCCGCGATCGGCAAGAGCCGCAGCTCGGAGTGATCCGTGTCGTTGTCCCAGAAATCGCTGGAAACCTCGACGATGTTCTTGCCGGAAGGCTTGGCGTTCACGACGTTGCGCGCCAGCGTGAGCTCCGCGACCACCGTCGGCTGGTCGTGCGCCGTGTAGTCGACCACCGAGAGCGCGAGGTTGCTCAGCGAAACCAGCCGATTCTTCACGAAAATGCCGCGCTCTACCCAGCCCTTGGTCTTGGCGGTGCCACTGGTGGCGATGCTCTGGTCGGTGAACTCGATCAGCTGTAGCCCATTGTTGTAGGCGTAGCCGCTCGGATCCCAGCCGCTGAACGGCAGCACCACCAATCCCTCGGCGTCGTTCTTGGTGAACGCTTTGAAGGTGCCGGCGGCCGGAGTCCACGCCCAGCCCTTGCCGAACTCCGCGGTACCGAGCGACTTCGGCTTCGTCGGATCGGTCATGTCGAAGTAAGCGAGCGCGATCGGACTCTGATAGCCCTGGCTGCAGTCGTAGTGATTGCCCAGCGCGAACAGGCGATCGCCATTGGGCATCAGCAGCGAAATTTGGCCTTCGATCGCGGTCGAGCCGAGCTTCACGGGCTTGGCCATGTCGGTCAGATCGTAGACGTCGAGCGGCGTTTGCACGGTACCGGTGGTGGAGCCGTTGGGTTCGTACTGGCAGCCCCAATTCGTCGGTGTCAGGTAGAGCCGTGTGCCGTCGAAGCGCACGGCTGCGTCCCAGCCGGGCATGGCTTCGGAAAGCGACCCCTTCAGTTGGGGTTTGTCCGGATCGCTGAAGTCAGCCGTGGAGATGATCAGGCTGTTTTGCGGAACTCCAGGCCTGGAATCGTAAGTGCGGCCCACGACGTGCGCCGTCTTGCCGTCGGCAAAATCGAGGTTCCAGCGACCGTTGTCAGCGCCCCAGCTCTGCACGGAGCCCTCCACCGTGACTGCACCACGCTTCACGATCGTGCCCGCGGGATCGCTGATGTCGAGGTACTTGAGCTCGCTCGTGCCGGTGCTCTGCCCATAACCGTTGGCGTCCACATCGGTGAGAATGTCGGAAGCCAGCATGATCGAGCTCGGCGTCACGTTGAACACGCCGCCGTAACCGGGCACGTCGTAGCTATCGACCTGAGTGATTTGGCCGCCGGCAAAGCTCACACTCGAGACGCTGACGTGCACGGTGTTGCTGCTCACGCCCACCGCGGTGCCGTTGCTCGCACCGTCCAGGCCGTACCAGCCGTAGTCATACGGATATTTCTCGGTCACTGCGTACAGCACGTCACCCACCACGCGCGTGTCGCGCACCCAGCCGCCGAGCTTGGCTTCGCCCAGAATCTTCATGTTCGCGGGGTCGCTCGCGTCGATGCCGCGCACAATCGAGCCGTGGAAGGGCGAGCCGTCGTCCATCGTGCCGTACCAGTCGGCCACCACCACGCTGGCGACGCCCTGGCGCACGATCATCTCGACTGGAGAGCCGTAGATCGGCGAGCGACCGAGTAACTGCGGATGGTCGACGTCCGTGACGTCGAACACCATCAAGCCGCGATACTGATTCAGGTAGTAGAGCCGGTCGCCCTCGAGGCGATACAGGTCGGTCTCCTCCACCGTGCGCGGGGTCGCGCTCGAGGTGCTGGCCCCCTTCCCGGGAGCCTGCGGCGCGGCTGAGGTCCCCCCTCCCGCGCTGTTGCTCGCGTCGCCTGCCGCGAGCCCCCCGTGCTGCTGCGCGCCACTCGGAGGCGCTGACTGGAAGTCGCTCTGGCCCTCGACCAGATCCGGAGTCTTGTCCCCGGATCCGGAGCTGCTGCTGCAACCGAGCTGGCTGGCGGCGATGGCCAAAACAAGGGCGAGCGACGTGCGTGAGCGGGTAGCGACGTAGTTGGCACGCCGCGCGGGCGCCCCCACTTTGTGCCACTGGCACAGCGCGCGACGATTGCGCCCGAATCAGTAGGCCTTCGCGAAAATGACGCGCTGCTTGCTGGGCTCGCCCGTGAAGATGCATTTGCCCGGCTCGACTTCGAGCTCGTGCGGGATGCAGCGCACGGTCACCTTGAGGTCGTTCTTGAGCTTCTCTTCCACCTCGCGCGAGCCGCTGAAGTGCGCCAGTGCGAAGCCGCCGTGAACCTCGGGCTTGTCCGCGTTTTGGGGCGTGAAGAAGGCGTAAAAGTCGTGCTCACTATCGATCTTGACCGTGTTCTGCTCGCGCAGGGCCAGCGCCTTCTTGTAAAGGTTGTCCTGAATGTCCTGCAGGATCGCGGGCAGCGTGGCCGGCAGCTCGGCGGCGTTCGGAAAGGTCTTTTCCTTCACGCCCTGATCACGACGGTAGAGAGCGACGGTGCCCTTCTCGAGGTCGCGCGGGCCGATCTCGATGCGCAGCGGCACGCCCTTCTTGATCCACTCCCAGCTCTTCTGCCCGCCGGGAAGGTCGCGCTCGTCGACCTCGACCTCGAGCCCTGCGCGCAAGAACATTTGATCGCGGATCTTGTCGGCCAATTCGCGCGCCGCCTTCAGCACGGGCTCGCGCGTTTCGGGCTTGGGCGTAATCGGCAGGATCACGACGTGCGTGGGCGCGAGGCGCGGCGGAATGATCATGCCGTCGTCGTCGGCGTGGACCATGATCAACGCGCCTATCAAGCGGGTGCTCACGCCCCAGCTCGAGGTGTACGCAAATTCTTCTTTGTTGTCGCGCGACAAGAAGCGAATACCGCTGCTCTTGGCGAAATTCTGGCCCAGGTAGTGCGAAGTGCCGGCCTGCAGCGCCTTACGGTCCTGCATCATCGCCTCGACGCACAGTGTCTGCACGGCGCCCGGAAAGCGCTCGCCTTCGGTCTTCTCGCCCATGAAGACGGGGACGCCCATGTAGTCGCGGGCGAACTCGGCATAGACCTTGAGCATCTTCTCGGTCTCGGCGCGCGCCTCGGCCTCGGTTTCGTGCGCGGTGTGGCCCTCTTGCCAGAGGAATTCGGCGGTGCGCAGGAACACGCGCGTGCGCATCTCCCAGCGCACCACGTTGGCCCACTGGTTGATCAGAATCGGCAAGTCTCGGTACGACTTGACCCACTTGGCGAACGACGCACCGATGATGGTCTCCGACGTCGGGCGCACCACGAGCGGCTCGCTCAGCTCGGCGCTGGGTGCCGGGCGCAAGCCACCGCCGGGCGCGGCCTCCAGCCGGTGGTGCGTGACCACCGCGCACTCTTTGGCGAAGCCTTCGACGTGCTCGGCTTCTTTCGCCAGGTAAGACAGCGGGATGAACAGCGGAAAGTAGGCGTTCTTGTGGCCGGTGGCCTTGAACATCTTGTCCAGCACGCGCTGGATGTTCTCCCAAATGCCGTAGCCCCACGGCTTGATCACCATGCAGCCGCGCACGTCCGACTGCTCCGCCAAGTCGGCTTCACGCACGACTTCCTGATACCAGGCTGGATAGTCCTGATCGCGCCGGGGCGTGATCGCCGTTTTAACGTCACTCATCGTGGCCGGGAAATGTGCTGGTTTCAAACCCGAGTCAAGGGTTCTGACCGAAGGCTCGAGTGCAAGCCCCGACACTTCTCGTGAAGTGCCTTTTCGAAGCACGTTTTCGGGGCTACGCCGCGAAACTGGAACCCGGGCGCAGGACCTTGCCACGAGCAGCTCACGATCGCCCAAGTAGACCCCAATCAAACAAACCGGCGAGGCCGGCGCGAAGCTGTCTCAACGGCCCAGCACAGACGCGCTCACGACATCAGTCGTCAGCGGCAGCGAGAAACCAGACCCAGGCAGGAGGTTCCCAGGCGCTCAGACCTAGGCAAGTCCAGACAGCGCACCGGTACAAAACTCAGGGTTGCCGAACGTCGTATCGGGCACGCCCATCGCGTTCAACAGCGACACCAGCAAGTTGCCGTGCGAATCGCCCTTGTATTGCAGGTAGCGGCCCGTCTTGAAGGCCCAGGTGCCGCCGCCGAGCAAGAACGGCATGTTGTCGTGGCTGTGCGTGGTGCCCATCGACACCTCGTTGCCCCAGAACAAGAGCGTGCTGTCGAGCACGCTGCCGTCGCCCTCGGCGATGATGGCGAGCCGGTCGAAAAGCCGAGCGATGAGGCTCGAGTGCCAGGTTTGGCGCGCCGTGAGCTGCAAGCGCGCGTCGGCATCGCTCACGCCCGCGTGCGACAGCGCGTGCCCCTCACCGATGCTCTTCACCCACGGGTAACGGATGCGGTTGAGCGCCGTGGAGATCTCGAAGCTGGCGACGCGCGTCAAATCGCAGGCAAACGCGATCGCCAATAGATCGAGGTGCAGGTTGGCGATCGTGGGCATGTCGGTCTCGCTGACCGGATCCAGGGTGGGCGGCTCGTCGGGCTTGGCGCAGTCGCCGATACCGAGCGAGAGCCGGCGCTCCACGTCGCGCACGAGCGTGAGGTGCGCGTCGAGCGTCTGCTTGTCTTGCGAGCTGAGGCGCGTCTCGAGCGCCGAGAACTCACTGGCCACGGCGTCCAGCACGCTCTTACGTTGGGCCAAGAGCGCGCGCGCCGCGTCTTGATCGGGCGTGGTGCTGGGCGGCATGAAGTTGCCGAACACGCGCGTGTACACATCGAGCGGCGTCGCCAGGGGCGGCAGCGGCATGCCCGGCCCTGCGTACGAGATGCGCCCCTGCACGTCGTTTTCGGTGGCGCGGACGCCGAGCTGCAAGCTGGCGACCGGGCTCTGCGCGCCGATGACGTTGGCGATACGCTGGTCCACGCTGATGCCGGTGGCCCAACCCGCGGTGCGACCACAGCCGTCGACGAAGGCGCCTTCGCCGAGCGTCATGTTCGTGAACAGGCCACCGATGCCGCGCTGGTGCGGACCGCCCGGCGCAGTGCCGGTCGACGCCACCTTCATCTCGATGCCGCCCAAGATCAGAAGCCTGTCTTGGTACGCCTTGAGCGGCGCATGGCTCACGCTGAGGTCGAACTCACCCTCGTTCTTGACGTTGGTCGGCCACCAATCTTCGTGAATGACACCGTTGGGTGTGTACATCGTCACGAAGCGCTTGGGAGTCTCGGCCGTCTGCGCGCTGGCGCGACCGCGCATCGAAGGCAAGAGCGGCAGCGCGATCGCTGCGCCCGACGCAGCGCGCAGCAAGTTACGACGGGAGAAGGTACGGCTCATGGCGCCTCCATGGCCGGGCGATACAAGAACGAGTCCGTCTGCGTGAGCCCCACGATCAGCTCCTTCAAGTCGCCGCCGGACTTGGCAAAGCGATCCTTCACTTGCGCCAGGCTGCACGTGTCTTCGGGCATTTCTTGGCGACCGAAGGTGTAGCGGTACCAGTTGGTAGCCAGGCAGTCGCGCGCCATCGGGCTCTTGGCAATGCGGTCGAGCATCTCGGCCGCGTTGGCGAAATCTCCGTCGAGATCCGCGTCACCCGTGGCCAGGATCTGCCCGGATTCGTCGACGTCGAGCCCGTTTTCGGTCGCGCGGTAGCGGCCGAGCTGGTCGTAGCGCTCGAAACCGAAGCCAATACCGTCGATCAGCTTGTGGCAACCCGCGCAAGCTTCTTGCTCGGTGTGCTGGCGGAAGCGCTCGCGCGTCGTCGCGTTGGGATCGGGATCCGGCGGGACGGCGTTGACGGTGGGCGGCGGCGGCGCGACCTGCAGGCACAGGATGCGTTCTCGCACGAAGACGCCACGAATCACGGGCGCAGTCTGGTCGGCGTGCGAGAGCAGAGTGAGCAGAGCGGGCTGCGTGAGCAGGCCGTAGCGCGGATCCGGCAGGGTTTGCGCTTCGAGCCCGGAGGCGGCGGGCTCGCTGCCGCCGTAGAGGCCGGCCAACGTGCCATCGACCCACACCTTGTCGTCGCTGAAGAGCTGCTCGAAGGTGCCCTTCTTGCTGAAGTAGGTGGCGTCCAAAAAGCTGGTGAGTGAAGCGCGCAGCGCGCTGTCGAGCTTGGCTGCGTCCACGTCGGTACCGCTGCGAACCGCGCCGTCCAAGCGCGAAAGGTTCAGCCACTGCTCGCCGAAATCACGCACGATGTCGTGGGCGCGCGGATCCTCGAGCATGCGCCGAGCCTCGCGCTCGACGTCGGCCGGGGTCGCCAGGGTGCCCTGCGCGGCCGAGTCGAGCAGCGCCTGGTCCGGCACCGAGCCCCACAAGCTGAAGGCCAGCCGCCCCGCCAGCTCGTAGCCGCCCAGCACCATCGCGCCGCTCTCCGTGGTCGGCGAGCGTAGGGAGTCGACTCGATAGAGGAACTGCGGCGACTGCAGTACCGCTTGAATGACCAGCTCGATACCCTTGGCGTAGCCCTGCATGCTGCCGGCATCGAACAGCGCGGTGAGGGGCGTGAGCTCGGCATCCGTCAACGGGCGCCGGAAAGCGCGCGTCGCGAAGCTGGACACGAAGGCGTGGCCGCACTCGGTGGTTCCGCCGTCGGCGCACGGCGCCACGTCGTTCAAGCGATCGGTCACGGCGCTCGCGGCGACGGCTTCGGCCGCGGTCAGGTAGCTCTCCACCAGAGACGGGTTGGCCTGGTTGGCGTTGTAATTGGTGCGGTAGCCGTCCACCTCGTTCTCGGGTGGGAATGCCTGCGCGGGATGACTGGTGTCGCCCAACAGATCGCGCACGATGTTGTCGTACTGAAAGCGCGTGAGCGGGTGCAGCGGCGCCGGCCCTGGTGACGGCGCGTCGCAGCTCTGCGGCCCCGTCATCGGCATGCCGCCAGAGCCGCCGCTCGGATTCTGCATCGCCGGAGGCGCTTTGGATTGCCCACAGCCCAGCGCGCTCAATGCGAGCAGCGACGCGACCGAGATACCCCAAAACCTGAAGCTCATGAGCGGACGCCTAAGCGTGCCCTCGGCCTGCCTTACGGTCAATGGAATCGGCCGAAAGTCCGAGGTTTTTCCGCGCGCAAAAGCTGCGCCGCAGTACCATCCGCCAATGCCGTTACTGCAGATCCAAGCATCGTCGGCCGCCCCTGCTGCGGCGAGCTTGCTCAAAGCTCTTTCAGCGGAGTTAGCAACGCAGCTCAAAAAGCCCGAGCAGTACGTGATGGTGAGCTTTCAGCCCCTACCTGCGCTGCTGTTCGGCGGCACGAGCGAGCCCGCCTGCTTCGCCGTGCTGAAGAACATTGGCACCTTCACACCATCGCAAACGCGGGCGCTTAGTGCCGTACTCTGCAAACACCTTTCACAAGGCCTCGGCGTCGCGCCCGGCCGGATTTATCTCGAATTCGTGAACGCCGAGGGGCACCTCTGGGGGCATGACGGCGATACCTTCGCTTGAGGGCCTCCACGCTTGCGCGCTAGCGCTTCCCTGAGGCTGGCCTAGGTCGTTCCAGCTCGCGCCTGCGGCGCTCGCGTACGACTCATTTTTGGGGAAGATGGAGCCTTACGACAGGCCGGGCTGCTCGCCAGGGCTGCCCGGGACGGGTGTTCCGGGCGGCACGTTGACGGCGGTATCGTCGCCTTCGATCTTCTCTTCGAAGTACTCGCCGCCGCGATATTCCATGCGCGTACGCCGGCGGCCGAAGAGCGCGTCGGCGTCCGCAAAGTTGATGGCCTCGCGCAGGACGTCGTCCATGTGATCGGCGAGCACGATGCGCAGGCCGCGCAGCACGCGCCGCGGCACTTCTTTGAGGTCCTTGCGGTTCTCACGCGGCACGATCACGGTCTTGATGCCGCCCCGGTGCGCCGCGAGCAGCTTCTCTTTCAGGCCGCCGATCGGCAGCACGCGTCCGCGCAGCGTGATCTCGCCCGTCATCGCGACGTCCGTGCGCACGCTGACGCGCGTGAGCGCACTGGCGATGCTGGTCGCCATCGTCACGCCCGCGCTCGGCCCGTCTTTGCGCAAGAAGTCCGGGAAATGCACGTGAATGTCGATGTTTTGATAGAAGTCTTGCGCGAGCTTCAGCGCGCTGGCGCGCGAGCGCACGTAGGTCATCGCGGCCTGCGCGCTCTCTTCCATCCCCTTTTCGAGGCGGCCGGTGATGACCAGCTTGCCCTTGCCCGGCACCACGCTCACCTCGCAGTCGAGGATGTCGCCGCCGCTGTCCATCACGCTCAGGCCGTGGGTGAGGCCGATCGAGTCCGCCTCTTCTTTCTTACCGAGGCGGTACTGCGGCACGCCGAGAAAGCCCGGAATGTCCGTACCCTTGATCTCGATCTTCTGCTCTTTGCCTTCGCGAACCACCTTGAGCGCGGCCTTGCGGCAAACGGAGGCGATCTCACGCTCCAAATTGCGGACGCCCGCTTCGCGCGTGTAGTGGTGAATGATCGTGCGGATGGCGTTCTCGCTGAACGTGAGGTCCACGTTCTCGAGGCCGCACTCCTTCTTTTGGCGCGGAATCAGGTATTTTTCGCAGATATTCAGCTTTTCGAACTCCGTGTAGCTCGTCAGCTGGATGATCTCCATGCGATCTTGCAGGGGCACCGGGATGCCGCTCAGCGTGTTGGCCGTCGTGATGAACATCACGTCGCTGAGGTCGTAGTCCAGATCGAGGTAGTGATCGTTGAAGGTGTTGTTCTGCTCCGGGTCGAGCACCTCGAGCAGCGCCGCCGCGGGGTCGCCGCGGAAATCCGTGCTCATCTTGTCGATCTCGTCGAGCAAGAACAGCGGGTTGTTCGAGCCCACCTTCTTGAGGCTCTGCACGATCTTGCCGGGTAGCGCGCCGATGTACGTGCGGCGGTGGCCGCGGATCTCGGCTTCGTCGCGCATCCCGCCGAGCGAAACGCGCACGAACTTCCTGCCGAGCGCCTCGGCAATCGATCGCGCGAGCGAGGTCTTGCCGACTCCCGGAGGTCCGGCGAAGCAGAGGATCGGCCCCTTCACCTCGGGATTGAGCTTGCGGACGGCGAGGTATTCGAGAATGCGGTCCTTCGCCTTCTCGAGGCCCGAGTGGTCCGCGTCGAGCACCACCTTTGTCTTCGGCAGATCGATCACTTC
>DASZTA010000010.1:0-609409 GCA_035548415.1 Polyangiaceae bacterium | reverse complement strand
GCTCGCCGCTTGCGCGGCGAGACACTAGCCTTTCCCTCGGGGCTACCGCCCCGAACCCCGCGTCCGCTTCGCGTCCGCCCTAGTGTCCCTACTGTTAACGCTCGAGCCTCGAGCTGGCAGACTTCTGACTCGGGACACTAGCGGCTGCCTAGAAGGTGCCGAGCAGCTGCGCGCCGCCGAGCGCGGGAGCCAGCGCGACGCTCGGCCCCGGCTCGGGGCCGGAGCCGCTGCTGGGACGGCTCGTCAGCACCAGCACGACACCACCCGCAACTGCCGCGACGCCGACGGCCAGTGTCACGTCGGCGATCAGCGTGTAGGTCTTGCCAGCGTCGCGATCCGCATCATAAGCGTGCGATGGGCAGATGCGGTTCGGGCAGGACTTGTCCAGGTCGTTGATCTTCTGCTGGCGGAGGTAAAAGAACACGCCGGAGGCCAGCAAGCTGGCGACGCCGACGCCGCCGACCACGTACCCGGCCGTGCGCGCGCTGTCGCGCCCGCGCGGCTGCACGATGCCACCCGGACCCACGCCAGGAGGAGGCGTCGGCTCGGCTTCGAGCACGACCTCGATCGTCTCGCTTTGTTGCTCGGCGACGCGCACGGATTGCCGGAACAGCTTGAATCCGGGCGCCTTTGCTTCGACCGAGTGCGGTCCTGGATCGGTCGGCATGGGCGTGCCGATGACCTGATCACCGACGCTCACGCCGTCGACCGAAATGCTGGCGGCGTCGGCGCCGGCGCCGCGCTTGATGGTGAGCTTGGGAATGCGCTGGCGGAGCGACTCGAGTCGCCCTTCCACCTCTTCGGCGACCTGATCGGCTTTTTCGGCGCGGGCGTCAGCGGCAGCGAGCTCGTAGTCGCCGAGCGAGGCCACCAGCTTGCCGAGCTTTTCTTCGCACAGCGCCATGTTGAAGCGCACTTGCGGCGTGGACTTCACCGCGGCGACTTCTTTCAGCAGCGCGAGCGCACCGGCCCAGTCGCCGGCAGTTTGCAGCGCGAGGGCTTGCCCGAACTGTTCGCGTGCCCGCTTGAGCGCGTCGGCGCTCGTCTCGGGCGCCGGATCTTGCGCGTGAGCCAAGCCGGGCGATAGCGAGAGCCCGAGGCCGAGCAGCGAGAACGCGACGTGACGGCGGAGCCGGGAACCAAGCATGATCGCTCAATATAACAGCAAAGCCGCCATCCTTAGTAAAGCCGCCTCGGTCTTGTTTCGCTCGTTTCGCTCGTTTCGCCACAGCCTCCGCCGGCGCTTCTTTGCTAAAGGTGGCGACGATGGCTGAGGGCCCACACACACCTACTTCGCGTGAGCAGAGCGCGCGCCAAGTATCGCGGGTTTTGTGGGTGACGCTCGGTCTGAACGTGCTCGTGGCCGGCGCCAAGATCGCCTACGGCCACGCGACCGGCGTGCTGTCGATCCGCGCCGACGGCTTCCATTCGCTGACCGATTCGGTGAACAACCTGGTTGGCCTGTTGGGGGTCTACTTCGCTTCGCGCCCTGCTGATGCCGGGCACCCCTACGGCCACGCGAAGTTCGAGGTGCTGGCAGCGGGCGTGGTGGGGTTGTCGCTCTTGGGCATGGCCTACGACGTGCTCACCAGCGCGTCGGGGCGCTTGCTCGGACACGCGGCGCCACCCAAGCTCGATGCGCTGGCGTTCGTCGTGCTCGCGGTAACCCTAGGCATCAATCTCCTGGTGGCGCGCTACGAGCGCCAGCAGGCCGATGCCCTGGGCAGTCCATTTCTGGCGAGCGATGCGGCGCATACTAGCTCGGACGTTTTGGTGACCCTGGGCGTTATTGTCACGGTCGGGTTCGTCCAGGCCGGTTACACGGCGCTCGACGCCGTGATGGCGCTGGGCATTGCCGGCTTCATCGCCTGGGCGGGCGTGCAAGTCTTGCGGCAAAATTTGCGCTACCTCGCGGATGCTGCGGCGCTCGAGACCGCAGCCGTGCAAGCCGTGGTGTTGAAGGTAGCGGGCGTGGCCAGCGCGCACAAGATTCGCACCCGCGGCTCCCCCGGCGATATCCACGTCGATCTGCACGTGCAAGTCGCGCGGCACCTCGACGTGGTGCAAGCCCATCGTGTGACGCACTGGGTGATCGACGCAATCAAGCAGCATCTCCCGGGCGTTACGGACGTGGTCGTGCACACCGAGCCAGCCGCCGAAGGCCAACCCCACAACCCCTTGCCGGACGAGGCGGAGCGCCCCAAACCCTGAGCGGCTTTTTGGCACGGCAGATGCTTTGGCTACGGGCATGGCCGATTCAACCAAGCCCTACCTGATCATCGTCGGCGTCGATTTCTCGCCGGCTTCCGAGCTCGCCGTCGAGCGGGCCTTCGAGCTCGCTGCCGAGCGGCCCAACGCCGAGGTGCACCTCGTCAACGTGGTCCAGACGTACGGGCCGCAGGTCACCTACGAGATGCCGATGGATGGCTCGGCGTTGTCGGTGCTGACCATTACCGAAGCGCGGACGCGCTTCAAGAGCTACGCCGACAAGGCGGTGCAGAGCTTCGTCGATAAGACGAAGCGGCGGCCGTGCGAGCGCGTGATCGCGCACGTGCGCTTCGACGCCATTGCCGACGAAATCGCGCAGCTGGCGGCCGACTTGGAGGCGGATCTGGTCGTCGTGGGGACGCATGGGCGGCGCGGTATCTCGCGCGTGCTGCTCGGCTCGTCCGCCGAAGCGACGGTGCGGCTCGCGCCGTGCCCGGTGCTGGTCGTGAGACCCAAAGCGGTGCCCCAGCCGGCTCCGCAGATCGAGCCGCCGTGCCCGCTGTGCGTGCAAGAGCGTTTCGCGACGCGCGGCGCGGAGATGTGGTGCGCCCAGCACCGTGAACGGCACGGGCAGCGTCACACCTACCACCAGGGTGAGCGCATCTCCGGCGATAGCGGCATGCCGCTGGTCATGCACCAGTAGCGAGACAGCTCTGCCGCGGCCTTCGTTCAAGGCGTTGCGAGCGGTAAAATCTCCGCTCGCAGCGCTTGTATGGTGTCGAAGGCTTGCTGCTTGAGCTTGCCGACGTCCGCCACCGTGAGACCGGTGGTCGGGATGGGCTTTCCGACGCGCAGCACGCCGCGCGCGAAGCCGGGGCGCCAGTCATTCTTGGAGAGCGCGTTCTGAGTGCCGGCGACCGCCATCGGCAAGATGTCGGCGCCGGCTTCGATGGCGAGCTTGAACGCGCCGTCTTTGAAGGGCTGCGTCTCACCTGTCTTGGAGCGGGTACCCTCCGGGAAAATCATCACCGGCACGCCGCGCTCCAACCAGCTCTTGCACTCGTCGAGCGCGGCGAGCGCCTTGGCGGAGCCGCGCTCGACCCCCACGTCGCCGACCAGCCACATACCCCAGCCGATGAAGGGCAGCTTGAACAAGCTGCGCTTGGCGAGCCACTTCATCTCCCATGGTACGTGGCAGATCAAGAACACGTCCGTGTGTGAGCAGTGGTTGCTCACGCACACGGTTTTGGGCGACAGCTTCTTCGGCAGCTCGCCGTGGATGCGGAACTTCCACATGGGGCTGAGCACGGCCGCAGAGTGGGAGACGAGCCTCAGCGCCTTGCCCGACAGGATGCGGCGCGAATCGAACGGGCGCGTCAGCAGGTAGACGGTCGCCGTGAACACGAAGCCGAGCGAAGCCACCAAAAATAGCTCGATACACGTGAGGATGGCGAGGACGGTACGCACGGTTCGGCTGGCTCCTCTTGCCGTACTTTGAGCTTGTTTGCAATCATGCTCGGCCATGGGCCCGAACCTCGCGCGGCATGCGCGGCTGCCGCTGGCGCTCCTCGCGCTTTTGGGGGTCATTTCCATCGCGACCCTCTGGTCGCCGCCGGCGGGCCGCACCAGCTGGTGCCTGGAGGTGGGGCCGGGGCTGATCGAGATCGCAGTGCTGATCGCGGTCTACCGCCGTTTGCCGCTATCCCATCTGGTGTACGTCGCCATCTTCCTGCACCTGCAGATCTTGATCTACGGGGGGTACTATACGTATGCGCTCACGCCGCTCGGTAACTGGGCCAAAGTTACGTTTCATCTTTCGCGCAACCACTACGATCGCATCGGCCACGTGGCGCTCGGCGTGGTGCCGAGCCTACTGACGCGTGAGGTGCTGCTGCGGCGCACGCCGCTCAAGCCCGGTGGTTGGCTGTTCTTCCTGGTGTGCTCGGTGGTGCTGGCGTTTGCGGCCTTTTGGGAGCTGCTCGAATGGTGGACCGCCGTGCTCGCCGCACCCGACGTCGGCACCGCGTTTCTGGGCTCGCAAGGTGACGTGTGGGACGCGCAGTGGGATATGCTGCTCGCGCTGATTGGTGCGATCGTCACGCTTCCGCTGACCGCGAGGGCTCACGAGCGCGCAATGGCCAAAGTGCCGGCGCCCGGTACGTGAAACGGCGCCGCCCAGCAGCGGGTGCCCCGGCAGCGGCTTCTGGGCGGGAGCTTGAATGGGCAGAGCTTGCCAAGCGCCGCCTTTTCGGTGGGAGCTTGCGGCGACGTGGCGAGCGTTACGTGCGCGGGACGATGCGAGTCGTTGCTTCGAAAGTTACTTGCAAGCCGCCGTCGACGCGAGCAACCGTGAGGTTGGGGAGCGGCTCGGCTCGTTGCGGCGAAAAATAGGGGCGACCGGCGGCGTAGATGAAGCCGTGGACGATGCGCCCGGTTTCTAGCTGCGCTTCGCCCGGCTGCTGGCAGTGCAGACACACGTAGCTGACGCAGTCGACGTCGGCGAACCAGGTCTGACACGCGGCGAGGAACTGTGCCGCACTGAGCGCGCCTTTGCAGCCAGGGCAGGTGACCTGCGTCGCCATCCGGCTGTTCAAGATAACTCACACGCGCAGCTCACGCCACGCGCTTGAAGGCGAGGAGCGTGACGTCGTCGTCCAGCTCTTTGGCGTGCGTCGACACGGCGCGGTAAGCGCGCTCGATCAGCTCCGCCATGCTCAAATCGGCCGAGTTCTCGAACAGCGCCGTCAGGCGGTCGAGGCCGAACTGCTCGCCGCTGGGAGCGCGCGCCTCGGTGACACCGTCTGTATAGAGTAGGACGATGTCGCCGATTTCGAGCCGAAGCGTGGAGTCTTGCGTATGCTTTTTGATGTCACGCACTGCGCCAAGCCAGGTCCCCGGCGTCGGCACCAGCTCGACCTTGCCGGTGGCGGCGCGGTACACGCAAATCTCTTCGTGGGCGCCAGCGAAGGTGACGAGCCCGCCGGGGGAATAGCGGAGCAGAGTGAAGGTCACGTGCTCCTTGTTCTGCAGCCGGTGCCGAATATTGTCGTGGAGCACCGTGTTGAGCGCGCTCACCAGCTCGCTTGGCGACGCATCCGGCGTCTTCCGGCCCAACGCGCCGACGACACTCTGCACCATCAACATCACTAGCCCCGACGTCAGGCCGTGTCCGGCCACGTCACCGATGCCGATGAAGCCGCCGCTGCCGGCCGCGAACGCGTCGTAGTAGTCGCCACCGACCTCGCTCGCCGGCACCATTTTCGCCGAAAATTCGAGGCCCGGGATCGCTACCGCCTTCGGTAAGAGGCAGGTTTGGATGCGGGCGCCGATCTCGAGCTCTTTTTCCAGCCGCTGCTTGTTCATCAGCTCGCTGGCGGCGCGCTCCAGGCCTTCGAAGGCGCGACCCGTGACCTTCAGCACGGGGCCGACGTACCACTTCACGAACGACAGGCTCAGCGCCAAGCCGAGCAAGCCGGCGACCCCCGTCAGCATCAAGATGCGGTGGCGTAGGTCGCGGCCGGCTTCCAGCCGCAGCGTGGAGGCGACCATCGCCACTTTACCGACGGTCGCGCCTTCGACGGTCTGTTGGGTCCAGGACCACACGTAGTCTTCGCTCTGGTTCAGTTGCGAGCGCGGCGCACGAAAGAGCTCTTCGGCGGGGATCGGCAGGTCCCCGTGCGTGGCGATCACGTGGCCGGCGGGATCTGCGGCCACGATGGCTTGCACGTCTTCGTCCTTGGCGTAGCGGTCGAAGGCGTCTTGCAGCATCGGCTCGTCCTTCAAAATGAGGGCGAGCTCGCCGCGCTCTGCCACCTCCACCGCGCCGTGCGCCACTTTCCAGCCCAAATCTTGCTGCATGCGCGGCGTGAGCCAGTCGAAGATGTGACCGACGAACAGGATCACCACCGCGCACAGCGCGGCCACCAAGAGCGCGATGAAGCCCGTGAGCGCGACCTTGATGCGCGCGTCCGACAAGATGCGCTGCCGCTCTGCGACAGGCAGCAGGGTGAAGTTCTTGGGCAGGAGCGACGCGGGAGCGGCCACGGGGGTATTCAAATCTTGATGCGGTTGCGGCCGGCTTGTTTGGCGGCGTACAGGCGCTGGTCGGCGATGTTCACCAGCTCGTCCAGGGTGCGTCCGTCGATCGGATAGGTCGCGATGCCGCCGCTCACGGTGACGTTGAAGCTGCGTCCCTGACCGCCGTCGAAAGTGATCTTGGCGAACTCGGCCGTAACGCGCGACAAGATCTCACGCGCGCTTTCGGCCCATTCGCCGTAAAAAGCGATGATGAACTCTTCGCCGCCCCAACGGCCGCGCAAGTCTTGCAGGCGAAAGCGCGTGCCGAGCAGCGTGCCGAACGACGACAGGACCTTGTCGCCCACGCCGTGGCCGTAGGTGTCATTGACCGACTTGAATTTGTCGACGTCCATCAGGCAAAGCGAGAGGTGACGCCGCGAACGCTGCGCCTCCGCCACGCGTGCCAGCACGCTCTCGGTAAAGGCCCGCCGCGTGAGCAGACCGGTGAGCAGATCGCGGTTACTCTGCTCGCGGAAGACGCGCGTGCGATCCAGACGCACGCGCAGCCTCGCCAACAGCTCCGTCGGCGCGATGTCGCTCGGTAGCACGTCGTCGGCGCCTGCCTCGAAGCCGCTCAACGGCGCCGACGCGCGTATCAGGATGGGTAAGTCACGCCAGCGCGGCACGGCGCGCACCAACCGACAGAGCACTGGGCTTTGACTGCCACTCTGATCGAGCACGAGGGCGCTGGGCTGCGAGGCGTCGAGCGCTTCGAGCACGAGCTCCGGCTGGTGAAATACTTTGAGCTCCATCTGCGCCGCTTCGAGCGGGTTGCGCAGCCAGTCGATGCTGCCGTTGAGCGCCAGCGCCAAGACGCGCGGTCGCTCTTGCAAGGTGCCGATGTCGAGCGTGTCCAGCGCAGTTGCGATTTTGTCCGCCGTCGTGGGCAACACGAAATACAGCACGGCACCGAGCTGAGCCGCGGTGCCACGGGCGCGGTAGCCCCCCTCCTCGGACAGAACCAAAAGTGCCAAGCGCGCCGAGCGCTTCTGGAGCCGCGCGATCGCTTCGAGTAGCTCCGCCGGCTCGTCGCTGCCCAGCTCGATGATCAGCGCGCTGGGTACCGCGCCCGTGCGTAGCGGAAGCTCGGCGCGCGGCACCACGATCGCGTCGAGGCGCTTCTTGGCGATAGCGCGCGCCAGGTCGGCGCAAAGCTCGGCGTTTTCGCACACGATCCACACCGAGCCACGGCTGGCGGGTGCCTCGGCAGGTGCCGTCTGAGCCTCCGGCATCGCGCAGGCAGCGCGCGCCGCGCGCAGCGCGGCGTCGACTTGTCGAAACGTGCCGGAGTCGGGCGCCAGCTCGCCCTCGGCGACAGCCGCCACCGCGTCTTCCACGTGCAGCACGGCGTTGGCGACCTCGGCGAACGCGCTTTGTTCAGCGGTCACGTGCAGTTGGTGAGCGGCGCGCAGCGCCTCGGCCCAACCTTCGGGCGTCTTGCGCTCGCGCGCGCCGGCCAGCACGAGCTCGAGCGCGGTAACGGCTTCGAGCAGCGCTTCGGGCGTGACGGGCGAGCGGGGCTCCGCCTCGGCCCCGGCAGGGGGCAGGCGAGAGAGTGCCTTGGCAGTGGACCCTCGGCTCATCCGGTCTCAAACCTGTACGGCCGCTCCGGCGGATGTCTTAATTTCAGCGAGGCGGTTCGAGCGCCCGGCCGGAAATGGGCCCGTACGAGCGGCGACGTGACCGCTCCTTAAGGTCTTTCCGGTTCGGCCGTTCCCAGTTTTCGGCCACATGCCCTCCGTTGCCGAGCGTCGTGATTTGGGTTTTTGCGAGCTTTCTTTCGAGCGCAAACCGGAGCTGGTCTCGATCGTGCGGCGCTTCGTCAGTGACTTTTACGACCGCACGCTGGCCGATCCGGACGCGACCAGCCGCGTGGCGTTGGCCACGCACGAGCTGCTCGAAAACGCGGTCAAGTACTCGCGAGACGGCCGCGCCAAGGTACGTATCGAGGTCAGCGGCGTCGCTGAACGCGTGAGGGTGCGTATCAGAACGCGCAACCGGGGCAACCCCGAGGACGCCGAGCACATCCGCGGGATGATCGCTGAAATGAACTCGATGGACGCCAACGTCTACTACTTGAAGCTCATGCGCAAGAACGCCCACCGCACGGACGGCTCGGGGTTGGGGCTGGCGCGCATCCACGCGGAAGCCGAGATGAATATGAGCGTGACGTGCGGCAAGAACGGAACCATTACCGTGACCGCGGAGACAGAAGTGCCCCTGGCTCAACGGAAGGAAGGTGCGGCATGAACGAGATTGCATTGCCCGTCGAGCAAGCCGCCGAGCTCAAGGCGCGCTTGCTTCAGGATGACACCGCGCTGGTAGCCAAGCTCTCCGGTACCGCAGACCTGCGTGTCACCGACAGCATCGAGGCCATTTTGGGTCGCGTGCACCAGAAGGCGCTCGAGCTCGGCATACCCGAAGTGCGGATGGATCTCCGGGAGCTCGAGTTCATGAACAGCTCCTGCTTCAAGAGCTTCGTCAGCTGGATCAGCGAAGTGAGCGACCTGACCTCCGGCCAATACCGGATCCGGTTTTTGTCGAATCCGAGCATCTTGTGGCAGCGCCGCAGTCTGCACGCCTTGTCGTGCTTTGCCGCGGAGCTCGTGACGATCGAAGCCGGAAACTAGCAGCCGACGTTCCGTCGTTGAAAACGGGGCCCGGGCCGGCTTACATGCCGCCCATGATGTTGCGACCCGGAATGTCGTGTGCGCTTGGCTTGGTGCTGCTGGCACTGGGCTGTCAGACCCGCAACGCGGAAAAATGCGAGCAAGGCTTCAGCGTCACTCGTCAGGCCATTCAGAGTAACGACTTCGCTCTCGCCAAGCAGTGGCGCGAGTTCGCCTACAAGATGTGTGACGCCTCGGGCCAGGACCAAGCCAACCTGACCGCTCTGGACCAGGAGCTGTCGAGCGCAGAAGCCTCCGTCAAAGCCAAGGCCGACGCCGACGCCCAGCGCAAGTCGAAGAACGACGCTCTGCTCAAGCTGTTCGTGAGCTGGGTGGGCGACAACCGCGCCGCTCCCGAGAAAGCCTCGGCGTCGCCCGTGTGTGACACCCCGACCGACAAGGCCGAAGCCGCCGCGGTCGAAAAGAGCAAAGAGCGCCTGTGTACCGCGACCCGCACCGCCGGCGACAACACCCTCACGGTCCGCTACTGGGAAGCCGACACCAAGCTCTCGCGCTTTTCGACCAAGTTTCCGGCCCCCGTATCGTGTGAAGATTTCGGCGGTACCGCCAGCAAAACGTTCGACGTGCCCTCGACCAGCGGCGCCAGCATCAAGCGCTCCGTGTGCGACATCACGAGCGGCGCCCTCTCTGGTATGACGGTCGTGGTCAGCGCTGCCGGCAACGCCGACGCCTACGTTTACACCGCCGGCTACCTCGACAAAGACAAGCAGATGAAGCTCATCGCGGGCGGCTGAGCCCGGGGTGGCTGAGCAGCGGCGCTCGCCGCTTGCGCGGCTGACTCGGGACACTAGTCCAAATTGCGACGACGCCGGGCTGACGGCTTCCGCTCGCGGAATCGTTGTCGCATTTGCGACTACTTGTGGAGCAGAAAAGGGCACGCCCGAGGACCGGCGGCAGTGAGCTCGCGGCGCACTAGCCTCACTTGCACGGCAAGACGCGTGCGATCTTTACTGATGTCGCCGTGTCTCCTGCGGCCGGATAAACCGCGCTGCCATCTGCCGCGGGCTTGAAGGCCTGGAAAGCGTGGTCGCGGGCTTTGAGGCTGAGCTGCGTGCCGATGACTTCGCCGCTGGTGAGGTCGCGCACCTGGGCGGCGATGGTTTGGCCGCTGCCCCACGCGAGCAGCATCTTGCCGGGCCCGTAGCTGACGAGGTGCGGGTGTTGCGAGGCGCCGGCGTTGGCGATGGCGGGGCCCTTGGCGTTGTCGGAGGACGCGAATTGGTTGAGGTGGATGGCGTTGATGTCGCTCCAGGCCGACCAGAAGCTGCCGTTGCCTGCGTCGATCAGGTCGCCGTTGAAGAATTGGCCCGAGCAGGTGGCTTGGAACAGGAGTGCGCGCGGGCTGGGGCGCTCGATGGCGCAGTTGTCGGCGTCCGTCGCGCAGGTCATCACGAAGGATTTGGTGGTGGCGTCCCAGGCCAGGCGAGTCGTCCACGAATGGCTGCAGCCCCAATCGAAGCTGTTGTGGCCGCTGACGAGCTTGCCGCTGCTGTCGACCACTTGCATGCGGTCGCCTTCGTGGATGTCGATGCAGCCGCTGTTGCCGGTGCGGTACACGGTGATGGCCGCCGCGAAGTAGGCGGCGTAGTTGCTGCCGTCGAATGCGATGCGCCCATGGTGTTGATACTGTTTCCAGGTGAAGATGGCGCCGTCGTCATAACCGGCGCGGGCGTCCGACAAGTTGGTGACCTGTGTCTCCCATTGCACTTTGCCGGTGTCGTCGAAGCGTACGAGCCAGGTGCCCTGGCATTGGGCCGAGGTGCCGCCGCACAGCGTGCCGCCGCCGCAATTGTCGGTGCCGGCGTTCGTGGCGTTGCGCACGACCAGCACCGCGCCCCCGGCGTCGTCGGCGTAGATGTCTTGCAAGTCTTCGGCTGGAATGCTGAACGGCGCACCGCTGAGCTCGTCATCGCAACCGAGCTTGCCGATGTACACCTTCTTGTCGGTGCCGAGCCAGGCGAGCCGCGATCCGCCGGACGGAATGGCGGCGATGGCCAAGGGCAACGGTGCCGTGTCGGCTTGGGAGGCGTAGCCCGTGACCGCCACGCCCAAGTCGACGTCCGTCACCGTGACCGTGGGTGCCGTGCAGGCTCCGACCGGCCTCATGCACGCGCCGCTCGCCCCGCTGCCGCCTGATGTATTGCCGCCGTTGTCGCTGGTTCCGCTGCCCGCGGCGGCGTTGCTTCCCGCGGAAGCGGCGTTGCCCCCACCAGCCGTGCCCGTCGACGACCCGGCGCTGCCGCTGCTGGCGGTGCCCGAGCTGCCGCCAGCCGAGACGGCGCCAGACGGTGGATCGCTGCTGCAAGCTATGGCGAGACCGAGCAGTGAAATACAGCAAAAGCTGTTGCGGAATCGGGCGGTCATTGGCACGGCATGACTCGCGCGATTTTGACGGAGGTGGCGTTGTCGCCCGCAGCGGGGTACGCGGCGCTGCCGTCGGGGAAGGGTTTGAAGGCTTGGAAGGCGTGATCGCGGACGCTCATGGCGAGCTGGCTGCCGATAGTGTCGCCAGTGCTGGCGTCGCGGACTTGAGCGGCCATGGCTTGGCCGTCGGCCCAGGACAGCAGCATTTTGCCGGGACCGTAGCTCACGAGGTGAGGGTGCTGCGAGGCGCCGGCGTTGGAGATGGACGGCCCTTTGCTGTTGTTGGCAGCGAATTGATTGAGTCGGATGGATCCGGTGTCGCTCCAGGCGGACCAGAAGCCGCTGCCGGCGTTGATCAAATCGCCGTTGAAGAATTGTCCGGAGCAGGTGGCTTGAAAGAGCACCTGGCCGGTGCCGGGACGTTCGATGGCGCAATTGTCGGCGTCGGTGGCGCAGGTCATGACGAAGGCTTTGCTGGCAGGGTCGGTGGCGATGCGGGTGGTCCAGGAATGGCTGCAGCCCCATTCGAAGCTGTTGTGGCCGCTCAAGAGCTTGCCGCTACCGTCGACGACTTGCATTCGGTCGCCTTCGTGGATGTCGATGCAGCCGCTGTTGCCGCTGCGATAGACGGTGATGGCGGCGGCGAAGTAGGCGGCATAGTTACTGCCGTCGAAGGCGATGCGGCCGTGGTGCTGGTAGTTCTTCCAGGTGAAGATCGCGCCATTGTCGTAGCCCGCACGCGCGTCCGAGAGATTGGTGACTTGGGTTTGCCACGTCACGTTGCCGGCTTCGTCAAAGCGGACCAGCCAGGTGGCTTGGCATTGTGACGAGGTGCCGCCGCACAGCTGACCACCGCCGCAGTTGTCGGTGCCCGAGTTGGTGGCATTGCGCACGATCATCACCACGCCGCCCGTTTCGTCGGCGTAAACGTCCTGCAAGTCTTCGGCAGGGATACTGAATGGTGAGCCGACGAGCTGGTCGTCGCAACCGAGCTTGCCGATGTATACCTTCTTGTCGGTGCCGAGCCAGGCGAGCCGCGATCCGCCGGACGGAATGGCGGCGATCGCCAGAGGCAGCGGCGCCGTATCGGCTTGAGAGCCATAGCTCGTCACGGCGCTGCCGAGGTCGACGTTCGTCACCTTCACGCTGGGCGCGCTGCAGGCTCCGACCGGTCGCATGCACGCGCCGCTCGCCCCGCTGCCGCCGCCGCCAGCGCCGCCCGACACGTTGCCACCGGCTCCGCCGCCGCCATTGCCCGCGCCACTGGAAGCGTTGCCACCCGCACCTGCTGTACCGCCGCTCCCGGTACCGCCGCTCGCGCCGCCGGCGCCACCAGTACTACTGCCGCCCATCCCGGCCACATTGTTCATGCCCGCGGCGCCGGCCGTCGTCGCGGTTCCGGCCGATGCATTGACGGTTGCAGCTGCCGCGCCGCTGATGCCGCCGCTGCCGGCGAGCACGGCCGCTCCGCCAGAGCTTGACGCTGCACCGGCGTTGCCTCCCGATACTGCGCCCGAAGCACCCGCAGCAGCTAATGGGCTTTGCGGATCTTCGCTACACGCGATTCCGAGTGTCACCAAAGCAAGGGCGCAGCCGATTCGATACAGAGGAAGGCTCATGGCTCTTGCCAGGTGACGCGACGTGTGCGCGACGACCCAAAAAGTCGATCCACTTCGGCGCTTTTTTCCCACCGCTCCGCTGCCAGTTCGGCAGTGACCCTTACTCAGCTCAGCGCGACGTCGCGAGCGGGAGTACCCGCAACGAGCCTGGGCAGGCAGCTACTCTTTGGTCTTGGCGAACTTCAGATCCGGCCACTCTTTTTGAGTGGTTTCCAGATGCCACGAGTTGCGCGCCAGAAACACGAGCGCACCCGTGTGATCATCGGCCAAATAGCCGTCGTTGCCGTTTTCGAATTTTTTTATCAGCGCGGCGTCGCCGCCTTCGACCCAGCGCGCCGTATAGAGGCCCGCGTTCTCGAACACGACCGGGATGTCGTATTCGCTCTTGATGCGATCGGCTAGCACCTCGAACTGCAGCGCGCCGACCACGCCGACGATGTAGTTCGAGCCGATGCGCGGCTTGAAAATGCGGGCTGCGCCTTCTTCGGCCAGTTGCTCGAGCGCGCGCGACAGGTGCTTGGCGCGCATCGGATCGGTGGGGCGCACGCGTTGCAAGAGCTCCGGCGCGAAGCTCGGGATGCCAGTAAACGTGAGGATCTCGCCCTCGGTGAGCGTGTCGCCGATGCCGAGCTTGCCGTGGTTCGGGATGCCCATGATGTCGCCGGCATAAGCGTCTTCGGTGACTTCGCGATCTTGTCCGAAGAAGCTGACGGGGTTGTTGAGCGCCATGACGGAGCCGGAGCGCACGTGGGTGAGCTTCATGCCGCGCTGAAAATGACCCGAGCACAAGCGGGCGAACGCGATGCGGTCGCGGTGCTTCGGGTCCATGTTGGCCTGCACCTTGAAAACGACGGCTGTCACCTTGTCTTCGGTGGGTAATACGTCGCGCTCTTTGGCTTTCTGCACGCGTGGTGGGGGCGCCAGCTCGCCGACGCCACGCAGCAGCTCGCGGATGCCGAAGTTGTTGATGGCGGAGCCGAAAAACACCGGCGTCATGTGACCGCCGCGGTACTCCGCTAAATCGAACGCCGGGCACAGGCCGCGGGCCATCGTGACCTCTTCGCGCAATGTCGCGACGGCGCTCTCGGGCAAGAGCTGATCGAGCTTGGGATCGTCGAGGCCGTTGCAGACCTCGCCCTCGTCGCCGACGCGATTCTTCACGCGCTCCATCAGCGCCAGGCGATCGCGCTTCAAGTCGTAGCAGCCGAGAAAGCGCTGGCCGCTGCCGATGGGCCAGCTGATCGGCGTCACCTGCAGCTGCAGGGCTTGCTCGACTTCGTCCATCAGCTCGAAGGGTTCGCGACTTTCGCGATCGAGCTTGTTGATGAAGGTGATGATGGGGATGTTGCGCAGCCGGCACACCTCGAACAGCTTGCGCGTCTGCTCTTCGATGCCCTTGGCGCCGTCCAGCACCATGATGGCGGAGTCGACCGCCGTGAGCGAGCGGTAGGTGTCTTCGCTGAAGTCCTGGTGGCCGGGCGTATCGACGAGGTTGAAGACGCAGCCGTCGTGCTCGAACGTCATGGCCGAAGCCGAGACGGAGATGCCACGCTCGCGCTCCACCTTCATCCAGTCCGAACGAGCGCGCCGCGCGTCGCCGCGGGCCTTCACGGCTCCGGCCAGCTGGATGGCACCACCGAACAGCAAAAGCTTTTCGGTCAGCGTGGTCTTGCCCGCGTCGGGATGCGCGATGATGGCGAAGGTACGGCGCCGGGAAACGGCTTGCTCGATGGGCGTCACTGGGCGGGGCGGTTACCAGAGGGCGGGCGCTCCGGCAAGGCGAGCGCTCCCATGGCGACGGGAAGGCGCGCTATCGTGCCCCTGTGTCCCGCCGGGTCGCGCTGTCTCTGGTCGCCTTCGTGGCAGTCGCGGTCGCGATGGGTGGCGGACTGTGGGCGGCCAAGCGCTTTCGCGCACCGGTCGTGGACGAGCTGCACCTGCCACAGGAGGGCGGGGGCGTGAAGGTCGCCTGGGCTCAGACCGCGCCGGCCGCAGGGGCCACACGCGACTTCTTGGTGGAGTCGGATCTGCTGCGTCTGGTCGTCAGCAACGATGGCAGCGGCATCGAGCGCCACCAGCGCTATGGCGCGCTCATCGACCTGGGCACCCCCCACGATCGCGAAGACGAGCTGATCGAGCTGGAGAGCGTGCTGTACGTCGCCGGCGCGCCGGTGCCGCTGCGTACCGTCGGTGTCGAGGTGAGCCGTGCGGGCGAGCGCCCGGTGCTGGCCGTAGAAGAGGCGTCGCGCGACGGACGTTTCGAGCTGCGCACCGAGTACCGCGTCGCGCCCCGACAAAGCTTCGTAGAGCTGGTCAGCACCGTTACCAACGCCAGCGACAAGAAGGTGAACGCGGTGGAGCTGGGCGACCACGGGCGCTGGCCCGGCACGACGGCGTTTGCGCCGCGCCTCGGCTACGTGCACCTGGCGACGCGCGCCGATGTGCCGTGGTTCGGCCGCGCCGGCAAGAAGCTGAGCTACGGCTTCGTGTTTCCGGAGCGGCCGGCGCAAACGGCGTTTCAATTCGACGTGGTCGGTCCTGCCGGTGAGGTGGCGCTCGGCGCCAGCGCGGACTTGGGCGCGCACGCCAGCTTGGAGCTGCGGCGCGACGCGATCGTGGTCGAGGGCGGGCTGGGCAAGTTGGCCGAGGTAGCCTGGCAGCGGCTGGGCAAGCCGATCGGCTACGCGCGCGGCGTGCTGCATCCGCGTCAGACCTGGGCCACCGTGTCTGCACGCCACCCGGACGGTCGCACCGTGCTCAGCGTGCCGGTCGCACCGGACGGCACCTTCGAGCTGCCGCTACCGGTCGGCGAATATCGTTTCGTGCTGCAGGCGCCCGGCGGTGAAGACGAAGAGATCGGCTCGGTGCGCGAAGGCGCCGAGCTGACTCTAGGCCTGGTGCCGCCCCGCCCCGGGATGCTCTCCTACCTCATCACGGACGAGCAGCAGCAGCCTCTGCCCGGGCGCCTCGTCGTGCGCGGCGTGCCGCCCACCAAAGATCCGGATTTGGTACCGGCGGCTCTCGAGGCCGGCTCCAAGAACATGCTCTACTCGCTCACCGGCTCGGGCACCGTGGAGCTCCCGGCCGGGCGCTACGACGTGCTGGCCACGCACGGCCCCGAATACACGATGCCGCGCCAGGAGCTGGAGGTGAACGCCGACCTGGGCGCCACCTTCCGCGGCGAGATGAAGCGCAGCGTCGACACGAGCGGCTGGCTGGCGTCGGACTTTCACGTCCACGCATCCCCCAGCAAGGACTCGAACGTCCCACTCACCGAGCGCGTGCTCACGCTGGCCGCCGAAGGCATCGAGCTGGCGGTGCCCACGGATCACAACCACGTTACCGACTACACCGACTCGATTCACACCGACAAGTTGCAGGGCCGCATCACCTCGATGACGGGTGTGGAGATAACGACCTTGAGCTGGGGGCACTTCAACGCTTACCCCTACGCCAAGTCGCTCGAAGTGCCGCCGACGCTCGAAACGTCGCCGCTGGAGATTTTTGCCGTGGTGCGAGCGCGTGCGCCGCAAGCGGTCCTGCAGGTGAATCACCCGCGCATGCCCGGCGTCGGCTACTTCAACCGCGGCGAGCTCGATACGAAGACGGGCGTGGCCGAATCGCCCGAATTCAGCTTTGCCTTCGACACGCTCGAGGTCAGTAACGGCTTCGATCTCGAGGACCCGCGTGTCTTCGAGCGCAACTTGCGCGAGTGGTTCGAGCTCTTGAACGTGGGGCATCGCTACACGGCGGTCGGCAATTCGGACTCGCACCGCGTGGTCTTTCAATGGGCGGGCTGGCCGCGCACCTACGTGCGCGTGCCGGATCAAGACGTGAGCCGCGTGAACCCGCTGGACGTGGCCAAGGCGCTCACGGCGGGCCACGCTGTAGTTTCCTGCGGCATTTTCGTGCTGCCGCTCGCCAACGGCAGCGCCGGCCCGGGCGATACCGTGCTCGGCAGTCGTGTCACGCTCGCCATCAGCCTGCGCGCGCCGGACTGGGTCGACGTTTCGCACGTCGAGGTCTACGCCAATGGCGGCAAAGTCGAGGAGCGCACGCGCGAAGCGCCGCACGAATCCGTGTGGAACCTCGAGGTCGATCTCGATCTCAAATCGGATAGCTGGATTGTCGTGGTCGCGCGTGGCGACAAGTTCATGAACGATGCCTTGCCTGGCAAATGGATCAAGCCCTTCGGCTTTTCCAATCCCATCTTCGTCGATGCGGATTCGGACGGCGTGTTCGTGACGCCGGGGCCGTGAGGAGCGTCATCCGTCAGGCCTGAGCCGTCAGCCGAGATCGCGAAGCGAGAGGAGCTTCGTCTCCGTGAACTCTTCGACCGCGAACTTGACGCCTTCGCGGCCGGTGCCGGAGTCGCGGACGCCGCCGTAAGGGATGTTGTCGACGCGGAAAGATGGGGCGTCGTTGATGAGCACACCGGGGAAGTCGAGCTCGCGGTAGGCCATGAGAGCGCGGCCCAGGTCGCGAGTAAAGACGGACGCCTGGATGCCGAAGCGCGAGGCGTTGCAGGCACGCAAGCCGGCTACGAAATCGTCGACGGCTTCGATCACGGTGACGGGGCCGAAAATCTCGTCTTTGCAGACGCGCTGCTCGGGCTTGGTGCCGGTCAGCACCGTCGGCTCGAGCACGTTGCCGTCGCGCTTGCCTCCGCACAAAAGCTTGGCGCCGCCGCTGGTCGCTTCCTTCACCCAATCCAAGACTCGCTCGACGTGGCGCGCTTCGATCATGGGCCCGACCACCGTCTTTTCGTCGAGCGGATCGCCCACCACCAGAGCCTTGGTGAGCGCGACGAAGCGCTCGACGAAGGCGTCGTAACGCTCGCGCACCACGAACAAGCGCTGCGCCTTGATGCAAACCTGACCGGCGTTGGCGAAGCTGGCGTCCACCACGCGCGGCAAGAGTGCTTCGAGATCCACCGTCTCGTCGATCAAGCACGGCGCGTTGCCACCCAGCTCCAGCAAGACATGCTTGCGCTGGGCGACCTGCTCCAGGTGCCAACCCACCGCGTCGCTGCCCGTGAACGAAAGCACCGGCAAGCGCGCATCCGTCGCCAATCTTTCGGCAACTTCTGGCAGGGTGTGCACCACGTCGAAAGCGTGCGCCGGCGCGCCTGCAGCCGTCGCCAGCTCCGCCAAGCGATGCGCCGTGAGCGGCGCTTGCGGGGCCGGCTTCAAGACCAGCGGTGCTCCCACCGCGAGGGCCGGCGCGAGCTTGTGCGCCACCAAGTTGAGCGGGAAATTGAAGGGCGAAATCCCGGCGACGGGCCCGCGCGCCACACGCCGATAGAGCGTGAGTCGCCCTTCGGCTCCCGCCAATTGATCCGACGGCAAGACTTCGCCGCCCAGCGTTTGCGCTTCCGCGGCACCGAGCCGAAACGTGGAGATGGCGCGCGCTACCTCGCCCTTCGCGTAGCGAATCGGCTTGCCACTTTCGCGCGTGATCAGCGTGGCCAGCGCGCCTTGCTCCGCGGCAATCAGCTGTGAAAGCTTCTCGAGCACGACCGCGCGCGTGTGCGTGGCGCTGCGTGACCAGTCTTTGAACGCCGCCGCGGCGCCGCTGATCGCGCTCTCGAGATCGCTCGCATCGCCGAGACCGACCTCGCCCACGACCGCGCCATCGTAAGGGCTCTTGATCGTCGTCGTTGCTTTGCTGCTGCGCTGCTTGCCGCCAATGTACGGCCCCGTCACGCTCGTGCTCATGGTGCGCGGAGCTTAGTTCCAGCCAGCGTCATGCGTGCACCGCAGCGGCAGAAAATTCCCTGAAAATGGAGAATCACACTGTAGGCATGATTTTTTCCATGTGCATTCGCGACACGCGCCTACATGTCATGTTCCGAGCACCACCCCGCAAAGTGGTGAGAAACACGCCAGAAAACCGCGAAAATGATGGCGCCATGACGCTGAGGGCACGCGCCTACAACGCGATCGAATGCGAAGAATCTGGGTTTACAGATCGAAATTCGTGCCGGTATAACCAGAGAACTCGATGCGCGTCCTCGCAGCCATCGCTCTCGGTTACTTCTTCGTCGTCGGCAAGCTCGGCGGCGGCGTACCTACCGAGCAGCTGAACGCAGGTTTGATGGAGCCGGCTCGCGCCGAGCTCGACCGCACCCTGAGCGTGACGATGGAGGAGCCGCGCGAGTTCGACGCCTCGCTCGACACGCCCAGGCGGCGCGTGGCTCCAGGCAGTCGCGTCATCTCGCTGCTCTCCGGCTGTCGCGCCGCACAGAAGCCGTACGACGTCTTGATCCATTTCCACGGTGCGCCGCCGGTGCTCGAGGCCGCATTCGAGAAGTCGGGCATCGACGGCGTCCTCGTCATCTACAACTGGGGCATCGGCTCCGGCGCCTATGAGGACCCGTTCCAGGCGCCTGGTACCTTCAACCAATTGATGACGAGCATCACGAACGGTGTTCGTGAGCTCTGCCCGACCGCCGCCGCGCCGAAGCGCATTGGCCTCAGTGCCTGGAGCGCCGGCTACGGTGCCGTGTGGCGCATCCTCGATCGCTCCGCCGACGCGGCCAAGATCGACTCGGTGCTCCTGTCTGACGGCCTGCACTGCGGCTTCATCGGCAACGAGCGCGAGCGCCAGATCAACCCGGCCCTGCTCGCCCCGTTCGAGCTGTTCGCCGATCAGGCCGTGCAGGACAAGCGCCTGTTCGCCATCACGCACTCTAGTATTCAGACGCCCTACGCCAGCACCACCGAAACCTCGTCCTACTTGTTGGACGCGGAGGACGTGCCGCGTATTCAGGTCAGCATGCCTGGCCCGCGCCCCGATATGGAGCTCATCTCCCGCGCGGACAAGGGCTCGTTCCACGTCCGTGGCTTCGCCGGCCAAGACAAGCCCGCGCACGCCAACCAGCTCTACTCCTTCGGCGACCTGCTTCTTCCCTACCTCAAAGAACGCTGGCGCTGAGCCGCGTCGAGCTGGGCCGAAAGCGGGGGTAGGCCGTCGTTCCTGCTGGGGCTGCCCAGCTGGGCAGCCCTCCGACTGTTGACCGCTTCGGGTCTCTGCCTGGCCCGCAGGTCGACTCGAGTCCCTTAAAGCGAGCACGACGTCGGCGCGGGCTACTTGCAGCCCAAGAAGGCGCTGCACTTCTTCTTGGTCGATTTGGTCGTCGACTTGGTCGCGGTGTCTTTGGTAGCTGCCTTGCTCGTCGTCGCGGGCGCGGCCTTCGTCGCGGGCGCGGCCTTCGTCGCGGGAGCTGGCGTTGCTTTGGCTGCTGCCGCGGGCGCTGCTGCGGATGCCGGCTTGGCTGCGGCTGCTGCCGCGGCCGCCTTGGCCTGGGTGGCGGCGGGCAAGGGGGGTAGCTCGAAATTGACCGGCGTGGTCTGCCCCGGCGTGGCGGTGAAGCTGAGCGATTTGGAGCCGAAGCCGTTGCGCGAGGCGCTGCAGTCGTGGTTACCCGGCACGAACTCGATCTCGTCGTTCAGGCCGGTCACGTTCTTGCCGTCGCACACCACCCAGTCGCACGCCTCGGGTTGGCAGGTGAACCGCGCGCGTGCCGGCGCGGTGGAAGGGGGCGCCGTCACCGCCGGAGCAGGAGCCGCCGAGACAGCCGCGCTGGCGCTGGGCTCGGGCTTGGCGCCGCTGCGACCAAGCACGAGGTAGCCGGCTGCCGCGAGGCCGCCCAGCAACAACACGGCGGCACCAATCAGCAGACCCACCGACAAACCCTTCTTGGGCACGCCCGCCGCGTGCTCGTCGCTGCCGGAGAGCAGCGTGGCGTTGGCGTTCGGCGGATACATCGGCTGCGCAGCAGGCGCCGCCGGTGCGGCTTGAGCGGCCACGGCCGTCATCGGTGAGTGCTGCTGCGGCGCCGTGGCAGCGAGCCCGAGCGAAGCGGGTGACGGCTCGGGTTGGAATACGAGCGGCTGCGCGATCGCGGCCGCAATGCCCGGCATGGAGCGTGGCCCGCCACCGCCACGCGCGCTCACTTGCTCGGCGACGTACGCCAAATCGCGCGCCATCTCGCCGGCGCTGCGAAAGCGATCTTGCGGCGTGATGGCCAGCGCACGCGCGAACCAGGTGTCGAACAGGGGATCCAGCGCCACGCCGATTTCCTTGGCGCGTTCGCTCAGCGGACTGAGCGGCTGATTGAGCTCGGTCCAGTGCGAGTTCGGATCGAAGCCCGGGCTGCGCAGTGAGCGGAAGGGCGTGCCGCGCGTCAACGCGAAGAACGCAATCACGCCCAGCGCGAAGAGGTCGGCGCTGGGCGTGCCGGGCGCCGACGCGTCAACGGCGTCGGGCGGGGTGTAGCCGGGCGGGCCGCCCCAGCCCATGGCCTCGGGCGCGCCACGCCGCACGGCGCTCATGCCGAAATCGGTGATGCGCACCCACTCGGGGTTGTCCGGCGAGATGAACACGTTTTGCGGCTTGAGATCGCGGTGCACCACCCGCGCGGCGTGCGCGGCGTCGAGCGCGCGCGCCAGCACGCCAAAGGCACGGCTCAGCTCCACCACCCCCAGCGGCCCCTGCGCGGCAACGCGGCGATCCAGCGACACCCAGCCGATGCGCTCGGCGGTGCTGAACGGCGCGCCCGTGTTGGCGTCGATGCCGAAATCGTAAGCGCGCGCGATGCCTTCGACGCCGAGGCCCGAGGCTTGTCGGGCCAGCGTCTGGTACTCGGAGAGCGCGGCGGCGCGCGCCATGACCGCGGTGTCGAACACCTTGAGCGCGACTTGAGCTTGCCCGCGCTGATCAGAAGCCAAATAGACGTTACTGAGGTCGCTCTCGCCGATGGCTTCGACGACCTGGTACCGCCCCGACAGCACCGTGCCCGGAGCGAGGAGGCTCTTGGCCATCAGCTCGCCCCGCTGCAGAACCGGGCAAGCTTCACGGCTTGCCTCGCAGCGTCTGCACCGACTGCATGATCTTCGGTGCCTCGGTCTCGGCCGTGCTCTCGACCACGAAGCCGATGCCGATCAGGGTGTGGTCGGCTGAGGGCTTGCCGACCAGCACCAAGAGGGTCCCGTTACCCTTGTCGTTCAGCGACAACGCCTCGCCCTGTTGGCTCTTGTCGACCTCCCACAGGTCGACGGTGCCTTCACCGGCTGGCAACGTCTGCTGCGCCTTCTTCAAGCGGCGCTTGAGCTTGTCGACCTTGAGCCCTTTGACGCCGCGCTGCGACACCATCTGCTCGACGGCCGGCGCAATGTCGGAAGGATCGGGGCTCGGGGCCAGGATGATCATGGCGGTGCCGTCGGGGTTGACGGCGATGCTGCCGGAGGTCGTCTTGGCGTAGTGCCAGCCCTCGGGCGGCGTGAACCAGGCGCCGCTGTCGCCCACCGGCAACTTGGTGTCGGCGCCGGCCGAGCAGTTCTCGGCCAAGTCTTCGCACTTGGGCGGAGGAGGCGGGGGCGGGGGCGGAGGCGGAGGCGGAGGCGGGGGAGGCGGGGCCGCCGTGGGAACGGCCGCGCCAGTCCACGCGGCGGGTGGCGGCGGATAGCCGCACGCCGAGCTCAGCAGAGAAGCAGTGAGGCCCAGCGCACACAGGAGCGACGTGGTGGGCCGAGGCGAGAAAGAGCTAGCGAGCACGGCTCAGCACCAAAGCATAGCTGCCCCGGAACCGCAAAAAGCCGAGCTTGGTTAAGGATTTTCCGGCACGACCTTGGTCGCGGCGCTCGTGACGTCAGCGGGCTTTTGCGTGGCCCCACCCGGCGCACCTTGTGGGCGATCGTCGACGTCGCCGCCGGCCTCTTCGATCGGGCCAGAGCTGTCGCTCTCAGCGAGGCGCTCGGTCGCTTCGGCGCGCGGCTTGCCGCGCGGCGCCTCACCGGGACCTGCGTAGTCCACCCAGTAGGCGGCCGACTCGCGCACGTCGAGGTGCACGAACGAAGAGTTCGGGTAGTAACCGACGCCGCAGTTGCGGAAGCGTCGCACGTAGTCGCGCAGCACCGTGTTGGCCACGCCGGGAATGCTGAAATCCACGGCCTGGCTGTGCTTATGGCGCGAGTCCTCGAAGTACGAATGGTCGCGCCAGCCGCTGACCACGCGCATCGGACGCCCACCGAAATGCTCGCTCACGTCGGCCAGGAGCGCGATCAGGCGAGCATCCACGCGCGGGCGGCTGCCGGTCGCAGCAAACAAACGTGAGATGGCTTCCACCGTACCCGGCGCAATCTTGCCTTTGCGGTCGAACACGACGCCGCGGTAGCGCGTCGTGTAGGTCGACATGTCGATGTAGCCCTTCTTCGTCGGCTTGCTACCGTGGCGATCGTCGTCGTCGTCCACGCGCGACAAACCGCCGTCCGGTAGGGAGCCAGGGATGACGAGCACTTGGCCCGGCTTGAGCTTGTCGTGGCGGTGGATGCGGTTGGCTTCACACAACGCCTCGATGCTCACCTGATAACGTTTGGCGATCGTCTCCAGGCGCTGGCCGGCGTAGACGCGATGCGTCGATGGGCGCGCCGGCTCACGGGTGCTGGCCAGCAGCGTCTCGGCCGTAGCGCCGTCGCGCGCCGCCTTGCCCTCCGGGGGACCGTACTGGCGGCGCGTCAGCGTACCGTCCTTGTCGTCCTTGCCCGGCACGAGCAGCTTCTCGCCGACCTTCAAGCGCTGGTTGCGCTCGATGCCGTTGGCGGTGCAGATCGCGTCGACGTTGACGCCGTAGCGCTTGGCGATGGAGCCGAGTCGCTGTCCGGCCGCCACCGTGTGGTAGCGCGGGGAGCTCGCGGCGGACGCCGTGTGGACCGATCCGAGAACCAGCAGCGAGGCGAAGACGGCGCGGAGGACGCTCACGCCCCTTGTTTAACCCGGGTCGGCCCGGCGTCCATAGTATTTAGCAACACTGAAATCGGCAGAGATTTCACGCAACTGGCGGAGGCCTGGCGCCGAGAGGTGTATATCCGCTCCTCGGGTTCCCATGGCGCCGCCCCGTTTTCATCCCCTAGTCGCCGGTCTCGTCGTCCTGGCGGGGTGGCTCCCGGCCTCAACCGGCTGGGCCGCCCCCGAGCCCTCACCCTCTGAAATCGGCGTGGCCCGTCACCTCTTCGACGAGGCGCGCGCGGCCGAAGATGCCGGGCGCTGGCGCGAGGCGGCCGAGAAATTCCGTAGCGCCATCGCCATCAAAGACACGCCGGGCATGCGCTTTCACCTGGCCCGCTGTGAAGAGGAGCAGGGCGCTTTCGTGGAGGCGCTGGTCGAATACGACCGCGCTCGAGAGCTCATGGACGCCGGTGTGAAAGCCGCAGACGTGGAGAAGCTCCTGCCCGGTGCGCGCGAGCGGGTGCGCGCCAAGGTCGCGCTACTCACCATCAAGCTCCCGGCAGACGTGCAAAACGCCCTAGTCGAGCTGGACGACCAGATGCTGGCGCACTCGGCTGTCGGGCAGCCGATACCGATCAACCCCGGCAAGCACCGCGTCACGGCGGTGGCGGTCGGGAGCAGCCGGTTCGCGGGCGAGGTGGAGCTCGGGATTGGCGAGGTCAAGCAAATCAGCCTCGACATGAGCGAGGCCACGACGGCGCCGGTCATCGTGCGCAGCGCCCCCTTCGAAGATCGCAAGCCTGCTTCGGGGGCCGCAACCGTCACCACGAGCCCGACGCAGGCCACGGGCGATCGGGTTTCGGGCAAGGCGATCGCGCTAGTGGGGGAGGGCGCGTTGTTGGTCGCTGGGCTCGCTACCGGCATCGGTTTCACGGTCGCCAAGAGCTCGGCGAACGAAGACTACACGGCTGCCGCCAGCCAGGTGCCCGACCGTGGAGGGTGCAACGACCCCAAGCCGGGCAGTAAAGCGGCCCAGTACTGCCCCCCTCTGCTCGATGCGCTCGATCGTCGCGACCGGGACGCGACCATTGCCACGGTCGGTTTCATCGGTGCGGGTGTGGCCGCTGCCGCGTTCGGTCTCACCTTCTTCTTGTGGCCCCGCGGGGACAGTTCAGCTTCCGTTCATGCTCGCGCGTCTCAAAACGGCTTGTCGGTCACGCTGAGCGGCAGTTTCTAAAATGTCATGGTCACCGGGTGAAACAAAACGCCGAGGGCCCGCTTGCGCGAGCCCTCGTTGCTAGGGGGTGGATCGTGAATCAGCGCGCGAAGTACTGCGTGGCGCGCTTCTGACCCTTGGTCTTGAGCTGCTTGCCGGCGATCAGCTTCTTTGCCGGCAAATTCAGCTCCTTCGTGGAGGTGCCCATGCCGTCGGCGATCTGCTCGATGCGCAGACCGGGGTTGCCCTTCACGTAATCGAGCAGCTTGCCGGTCAGGCGCTCGATCTCGTCCGGCGGACGCTTGGCGCCCTTCTCGCGGCTGGCAGCGCCACGACCACGACCACGCGCCACCACCGGCACCGCGACGGCGCCGCGGCGACCGCCACGACCAGGAGAGGGGCGAGCCCCGGCGAGCGCGACGCTCACCGTTTCCATCGCCGATTCGCGAATGAGCTCCGCAAGCTCCGCAGCAAACTGTTCAACGCGAGCTCGAATTCGATCATCAAGGGAGTTAGCCATGGCGAGCCTGTATTGCATCGCTACGGCGAGTGTCAATGGTCAGCTCGCTCTTTCGGCAATTCAAATCTGAATGAGCCGTGAATTAAACTTCGAGTTTCATTTCGAGTCAGTAAGTCACACTCGGTATCCTGGCTGCGATGAGTCGCTATGCGACACCCGCAGTCAGTATCAGACGTGGCTTGGGCGAAATGTATTTACATCGTCGCGCGATCGCCGCGCGCGTGGCGCCTGACACGCGGCGTGGGGGAGCGGACACGCTACAGCCACGCACCTGGCGGAAGTTATGGGGTTTTTGGGCTGGCAGACAACTTGCTGAGGGAACTTTCGACCGCGCCACAGTGTCGAGTCGGGCGCGGGAAAGCTTTTGGGTCCACGAACGTACAAAAGGGAGCAAGGCAATGAGCTTTAAGAAACAAGCGGTTTGGTCGATTTCACTGGCGGCCCTGATGGGTATTTCCGTTCTCAGCCAAGATGCACGTGCCTGTGGCGGCGAATGGTACCCAGAGGTGATGATCGATCCACGAATTCACGGCGTGGCTCAGGCCGAGAAGGACCTCGCGGCCGGCAAGCGCCTGGCGGCTGCCGCGAGCGTGATTCGAATGATTCCGCACATCAAGACGCTCAAGAGCAAGCCCGGGTCACTGGTGGGGCGCGCCGAGCGCGTGCTGGCGGTGGCACTGTCGCGCTCGCAGGGTGCGTTGCCCGTGGCTGCGGAGGTCCCGCTGGACGTGCTCGGTAGCTGGCAAGGCAACAAAGAAGGCGACGCTGCCGCCAACATGGCTTGGTCCGTCCAGGTGCTCGAGCGCCAAGCGCAAGCCAAGGCGGACGACGTCTCGCTGAAGACGGATTTGGCCGAAGCCATGGCGCGCCTGCCCGAGCGCCGTGAGGCCGCTCGCGCCATTTTAGAAGACTTGGCCAAGCGCGACCTGATCGCGTCGCCCGAAGGCTACGCCGCGCTCGCCTCGCTGCGCAGCCAATCTGGCGACGCCGACGGGCAAAAGCTGGCGCTCAAACGCTGTGAAGCCATGGCCAAGAGCCAGGACGCATGCGTCTTGCGCAGCTGATGGGCCTGGCGGTGCTGGTCGTGCTGACCAGCGCTGGTTGCCGCTCGCGTCGAGCCACTCCCACCCCCGAAAAAGCGGCGCCGTCCTCGCTGAGCGCGGCGCCGCTCGCCGCCTCGCCGCTGCCCGCCCCCTTCGAACCGGGCAATGCCGAGCACGGCAGGGCGCTCGTCGCCGAGCACGAGTGCAACCGCTGTCACGCCGGCACGGGCCTTCCCGCGCCGAAGCTTGAGCGTGACTGTGTGGGTTGCCACGAGCAGATTGCGACCGACAAATTCGTGGCCAAGCCCGACAAGCTCGCCAAATGGAAGCCGCACGTCATGCCCTATCGAGACGTGCCGTCGCTGAGCGACGTGGGCGGTCGCTTGCGACCCGGCTGGGTGCGCGACTACTTGCTGCATCCGCACGACTTGCGCCCCGGCCTGGCTCAAACGATGCCGCGCCTCGCGCTATCGCCGGAGCAAGCCACCGACATTGCGACCTACCTCACCCGTAGCAGCAAAGCACCGCTGCCGTCCCTGAATGTCCGCTCCGAGCCCGCGCAAGTCGCGCACGGTAAGCAGCTGCTCGGCGAGCGCGGTTGCGTCGGTTGCCACCAAGTGAGCGGTGCCGGCTTTGCGAGCCCTCCTCAGAATCAACCGCCGCAGCGCACGCTCGGACTAGCCCCCGATTTGCGCTTTGCCCGAGAACGCTCGGAGCCGGACGCGATCGCGCGCTGGTTGCTCGACCCGAGCAAGGTCAAGCACGACGCCGCCATGCCCAACCTGGGGCTCGCGCCGGACGACGCGCGCGACCTGGCGGCGTTTCTGAGCTTTGGCGAGCTCGCGGAGCCTGCTCCGCGCCCCAAGCTCGAACGGCTGCCGCTACTCGCTCGCCGAGTCGGCTTCGACGAAGTGAACGAGCAGGTGTTCGCGGTCACGTGCCGGCACTGTCACACCAACCCGGATCTGGCCGATGGCGATGGCGGCCCGGGTAGCACGGGCGGCTTCGGCTTCAAGCCGCGCCGCATCGACTTCTCGAGCTACCAAGGCATCCAGTCGGGAGGCCTGGACCAGCACGGCGAGCGCGTCAGCCTATTCACGCCCACCAGCGAGGGCTTGCCGCGCCTGGTGGCGGCGCTCGTCGCGCGCCACCGCGAAGAAGCGGGGCAGGAGTCCGCGGACGTCCGCGGCATGCCGCTCGGTTTGCCGCCGCTCGCCGCCGAGCAGATTCAGCTCGTGGAGTCGTGGGTCGCACAGGGCAGGCCGCTGTAGTACAGCTCGCTAGCGTGACAGAGCGTCTGGTCTTCAGGGATGTGAACGTTTTGGACGGCAGCGGTGCGGCTGCGTTTCGCGCGGATGTTTCCATCGTCGGTCAGGAGATCGAGGCGGTGGGCACGGTGCCGGCCGGCACTGTCGAGATTGACGGCGTGGGTCGCTGCCTGTCGCCTGGCTTCATCGACGTGCATTCGCACGATGACGCGGCCGTGCTGGCGCTGCCAGACATGACCTTCAAACTGGCCCAAGGCTGCACCAGCGTGGTGGTCGGCAATTGTGGTTTTGGCCTCGCGCCGCTCACGGGTGACAGCGAGCCGCCCGGCAATGCCGGGCTCTTCGGAGCCGCGCGTCGTCGCTTTGAGCGAATCCGCGATTACCTCGGAGCCGTCACGGCGGCCGCGCCCGCCGTCAACGTGGCAACGCTCGTGGGGCACCACAACCTGCTGGCCAGCGTTCTTGGAGACGGCGAGCGCACGCCCAGCGCGTCCGAGCGCGCGCAGCTTCGAGCGCTCGCCGAGCAGGCGCTCGACGATGGCGCGATCGGCTTGTCCACCGGCCTCATCTACCGACCCGGTCGCTCGGCCAGCTTGGAAGAGATAGCAGAGTTGGCCGAGCTGTGCGGGCAGCGTGGTCTCATCTACACCACGCACATGCGCAGCGAATCCGCGCGCCTGGTGGAAGCGGTAGAAGAGGCCATCGCCATCGGTCAGCGCGCAAAATGTCGCGTGCAGGTCTCGCACCACAAGGCCGCCGGCAAAGGCAACTGGGGCAAGACCACCGAAACGCATCAGCGCTTCGCTCGCGCGCTCGCGAGCGGGGTCGACGTGGCTTTCGACGTGTACCCGTACACCGCCGGTAGCGGGCCGCTCGTCGAATACTTCGACCCCAAAAATCCCGATCTCGAGCTGCTCGACGTGACTCGCATCGCCAGCTGCCCGCCGTACCCGGAGCTCGAGGCGCGTAACCTGGTCGACATTGCGCGCGAAGAAGGCACGACCGTGCCCGCTGTCGTTGCGCGCATCCTGGCCGGGCCCGGCGGCGAGCGTACGCTCTGCATCACCTTCACCATGGGCGACGAAGATTTGGAGCGTAACTTGGTCCACCCGCGCTCGATGATCGGCTCCGATGGCTTGGCCGACCTGAGCGGCAAGCCGCACCCGCGCCTGTTCGGTACGTTCCCGCGCGTGCTCGCGCACTACGTACGCGAGCGTCGCTTGCTGGAGCTGCCCCAGGCCATTCGCAAGATGACGAGCGTGCCCGCCGAGCGTTTCGGGCTCACCGGCCGTGGTCGACTGGCGCCGGGAATGAAGGCCGATCTTGTGCTGTTCGATGCCGAAACGGTGAAGGACAAAGCCAGCTACGACAGCCCGAAGCAGCTGCCGGCCGGTATCGAGTGTGTGGTAGTGAATGGTGCGCTGGCTTATCGAAGTGGCGTCATTTCCCGAGCGGGCAAAGCCCTCACCCCCCGGGGCTAGGCCCCGAAAATCCCGTCTCGCTACGGGGTGATACGGTTGCTAATCTCGATGCTGTCTGCTCCACACGAGGAGCGAGCGCTCCTTAGCACCGCGTATGCCTGACCCCCGTTTACCTCTCGCCGGTCGTTTCAGCTTCGCGGGCCTGCTCCGCACGAGTCAAGGACCGCGCCGTTGGCTCGCGACCGAGAACGAGACGGGCCGCCGCTTCGTGGCGGTTGCCACGGAGGCGGGCCGCCTGGCGACGCTCGAGTCGGCCAAGGGCGTCAAGCACCGTCACCTCGCGAGCATCGTCGAGGTCGTGCGCGACGTCGCTCCGCAAGCCCTGCCCGAAGGTGTCGTCATTCCGACCGCGGGCGGCGTTGCTGTCGCGGAGTACTTGCCCGGCACCACGCTGCGGAACCAGGTCGAGGCCGGCGCCATCAACCCCGCCAAGGCGGTGGCGTGGACGCTGCGTTTGGCGGAGTCGGTCCAGGCGCTGCACCAGGCGGGCGGCGTGCATGGCGCCATCTCGCTCCGCAGCATCGTAGCGGAGCCTGAAGGGCGCAAGATCGCGCCCGTGCTCTCGCAGCTCTTGGCGCCGCCGGTGGGCGCGTTCTGTCCGCCCGAGCGCCTGCGCGGTAGCGTCGAAACCTCGGCAGACGACGTGTGGGCTCTGCATGCCGTGCTGTTCGCCATGCTCACGCGCGAGGCTCCGTTCAAAGGCGGCGCGCGCGATGCGCTGCTCAAGAGCATGCTCGCGGGGCGCCCGAAGACGCTCGCGTCGTTCGGCATCGACGAGCCCGTGCTCGACGAAATCTTGGTGCGCGGCCTCGTGGGCGAAAAGCGCCTGCGCGTCACCGATTTGCCCGAGCTCGTGCAAACACTCGACGGTTGGGAGCGCGATCGCACGATCATGCCGCCCAAGCGCGCTGCATCGCCGCGACCGGCCTCGCCCGGGCTCGCGGGTATCGCCAGCGGCGCCGCCATGGGCGCCGCGCGCGACGACGGCGTGGTCATCGACGATGACGTACTGCCTGACGACGAAGGTACGGAGCTGCACACGGTGCGCCCGCCGCTGGGCGCGATTACGGGCGCGCCCGCGGCGACCGGGCCGGCCGCAGCCGCTCCCGCGCCGGCCGCTTCCCCCGCAGCCGCGCCCGCCGCAGGTGCCGATCCGGGAGACAAAGGCGCAACGCCCGCAGCGGCCACCGGCGCAGGTGCGGGGGGCAAGCGCATCAGCAAGCGCATCTCGATCAATCCGTTCGAGAAGAAGAAGCAAATCTGGCCGCTGATTGTGGGGGCCGCGTTGCTCGGTGGCGGCGGCGTTTACCTGGCGGTAGCGCCCGACTCGGCCGCGCCAAAGCCCTCTGCCGCGCCGCTGGCGGCCGCGCCGCCCACGCCCACCACGGTCAAATCCATCAGCAGCAAGAAGAAGCTCAGCGCGTCGGAAGAGCGCGACGCCTGCGTGGTGTCCTATTTTCCCGAAGGATCCTTCAAGGCGGGGCAGAACTTCGAGTTCGTCTGCAGCGACAAAGATTTTCGCGAGATCACGACCTCGCTACATCAAATGGTGGCGGAGCCGAGCGCGGCCGAAGGTTCCGGCACGGGCGGCGCTGCGCCCGTGGGCAGCGCGCCGGCCGGGGTCGCTCCCGTAGCCAGCGCTCCGGTCGCGGAGGGTGTGCCGGCGGACGTGTTGAAGGCCGGTACTGCGCGCGGCTCCGGCCTCGATTGGTACGAGCTGCCGGCCACGGCGATCATCCGGCGCCATTGCTGCAGCGCCGCGGCGCCGCTCTCGCTCCCGGAATCTGCCGGTTGGTGCGAGCAGCTCCAATCGGCTGTTCGCCGCATGGCGGACGACAGCTCCAAGGCCGTCGATCTGGCGCCCGCCGCGCGTGACTTCGACAAGGCCGTCAACTGCTTGTTCGCCAACAAGATCGCCCGGCCCTACACGTACGAAAAGCCGCCGAGCGACGCGAATCGCGCGGCGTTCCAGCAATTCTTGGGGCGTGCGGCGGTGAGCGACGCCCGTCGCTGAGCGCCGAAACGGAGCTGAGCTTGCCGCGCATCGTCGTGCTCGATGGCCAAACGTTGAGCCCGGGTGACAACCCGTGGACCGAGCTCGGCACGCTCGGCGAGCTGGTCGTGCACGAACGCTCGAGCGGCGCCGAGATCGTCTCACGCGCTCGCGACGCCGAGATCGTGCTGACCAACAAGACGCCGCTCACGGCGTCGACCCTGGCGCAGCTGCCCGAGCTGCGCGGCATCTGCGTGCTCGCCACCGGCGTCAATGTCGTCGATGTGGCGGCGGCGGCCGCGCGCAGCGTGGTGGTGTGCAACATTCCGGCGTACAGCACGGCCAGCACCGCGCAGCACACGATCGCGCTGCTGCTCGAGCTCAGCAACGCCGTGGGCTTTCACGATCGTGCGGTGCACGACGGCGCTTGGGTGCGCTCGCCCGACTTCAGCTTCACGCTCGCGCCGTTGACCGAGCTCGATGGCTTGCTGCTCGGCGTCGTCGGGTTTGGCGCCATCGGCCGGCGCGTGGGCGAAGCGGCGCGCGCGCTGGGCATGCGGGTGCAGGCGCTCGGCACGAGCCGGGCCGGTGACCCGCCCTGGCTGTCTCGCGTCTCGCTCGACGAGCTCTTCCAAAGCTCGGACGTGGTGACGCTGCACTGTCCGCTGACCGACGCCACGCGCCAGTTGGTGAATCGCGCTCGGCTCGCGATCATGAAACCGAGCGCATTTTTGCTCAATACCGGCCGCGGCCCGCTCGTCGATGAAGCCGACCTGGCGGACGCGCTGGAGCGCGGCGTGATTGCCGGAGCAGCGCTCGACGTGCTCGCTCAGGAGCCGCCGCGCGCCGACAATCCACTCTTGAAGGCTCCGCGCTGCGTGATCACGCCGCACCACGCCTGGGCGACGCCGGCTGCGCGGCGCCGTGCGATGCGCATCACGGTGCAGAACGTACGCGGCATCCTCGAGGGGCGACCACAAAACGTCGTAAGCGTTTGAGCGGGTGTACGCCTCAGAAGCAGGCGCTCACGCCTCTTTCGCAGGCCTCGGGCCCGCCCTTGATGTTGACCGTTTGCTGCGAGCCGTCGCCCTGGATGCAGATGCAGCTGGCGGCGCCGGTCGATGGATCCGTGCTGCACGTCGTGATGTACACGCCCGAGGCGCAACTGTAGCTGTACAAGCAAGTCGAGGGGTCGGCGTAGTGATCGGTGGCGTCGCACGTCGTCGGATCGAAATCGGGCGCGGTGCCGGGGCCAGGGTTGTTGCCGCCGGACGCCTTTTTCTTGCAGGCGTTGAACTGATCGACGACTTTTTTACACTTCGCGAGCGCGCGTCCCACGGCGGCGTCGCAATTGCTGCCGCCCGGCGTAAAGAACGGAGTGAGGCAGGTCAGCGCTTTGATGCCGAGCGTCTGACACGTTTGGCCGAAGCCGTTGAGCTCACCCTCGCAAGTCGGGATGCACTCGGCGCCTTTGAGACGCACCACGCATTGCGTGCCGTAACCCGGGCAATACCGGGCGCACGGGGCGATGGCGAGATCGGGATCCACCACGGCGTTGGTTTTGCCGCCGGCGCCCGCCACGTTGGACTTGCCGCCACTTCCACCGGCCCCCCCACCCGTGCCACTGCCGCTCACTCCGCTGTTGCCACCGCCGGCTCTGGCGTTGGCGCCGGCGACCCCGCCGCTGCGTCCACCGCCACCGACGCTCGGCGTGCCCGCGGTATCGAGGTAAAGGTCTTGGTCCAATATCGACGTTCGACTGCCGCAAGCCGTGAAGGCGAGCACCGACCAGGCACCGCACGCGACTGCGCCGAGCAAGGTGCGTGCCCAGCGCGACTTACCACCGAAAACCGCCATGCCCGCAGTATAGGCGGCTCACCCTTCGCAGCAAACCAGCGGGCGCGAGACCTCGCAGCTTTCTTGATTGGGGACGCGCCAAACCTGCGAATAGCAACGGGGGGTGCAGGTGTTGACGGTGATGCCGCACTTCTCGGAAAAGTTGTAGCTGCTGTTGCACTCGGCCGGCGCTGCCGCGGCGTTCTCGGTGCGCTCGGCGCCGCAGCAGTCCGCAGGGTCGCAGGCACGGCACTCGCACTGCTTCGTGTTCGCGATGCTACTGCCGGGCTTGGGTGGTGGGTGAAACTCACCGCTGTAGACCAGCGGCGGCGACTTGAAGGTGCCGCTCGCACACGAAAGCCCCGTCGCCAGGAGCAGCGCGCTGGTCAGCCGGAGCGGGAACGAAGTCACGCCCTATGATACCCGCTGCCTGCGCCAAGATTGGGCCGCAGGCGCTGGGGCGCGCCACGGTTCCGATAAGAATCGAACGGGCGTTCGGGTGTGGTCGAGATACGCTTTGAATTGCATGAAGCGCGCCTCGTGGCTGATTGGCTGCTGTTTGGCACTGGGTTGCAGCGCGGCGAGCCCCGATACCACCGGCAGCGGCGGCACGACCGGCTCACTCGGCGGAGCCGGCATGGCGAGCGGCGGCTCGACCACGACGGCCGGCTCCGGTGCGGGCGTCGGCGGCTCCGGCACCAGTGGCGGCGGCGGAGTTGGCGGCGCCGCCCTGACAACCGGCGGCTCGGGGGGGAGCAGCGCCGGCGGCACCGTGGCGGGCGGTAGCGGCGGAGCTGCCGGTGCCACGGGCGGCGGTGGCAGTAGCGGTAGCGGCGGCGGTAGCGGTAGCGGCTGCGTTCCGGATCCGAACGGCGCCCTCATGGTGAATGGCGACGCCGTCCACGATGCCAAGACCTGCCTGGATTGGATGAAGACGACGAAGACTGGCGTCAACTACGCCGCCGCGGAGATGTACTGCGCCGACGCCACGACGGGTGGGTTCGACGACTGGCGCATTCCCGACGCGAGCGAGTTCGCGTCCATCGTCACGCGCTGCGGCAAGTACACACCCGAAGGGCCCATCGACACGAGCATCTTCGACTTGCAGGGCGACGGCTATTGGACGACCACGCCTGCGGGCGAGCCGAACAAGGTCTGCGCGGTGGGCATGCTCAACGCCGGTGGCTACTACCACTACGGCACCGCGGGGCCGCAAGTCGTGCGCTGCGTGCGTGGCACCGGCACCGTGAAGATGGTCAAAGACTGCACGATGGCCATGGGCTGCTCCAACTGGTGAGCCGGGCTCAACGAAAGCGGCCGCGCAGGCGCAAAAACGGCCGTTCGATGGCGCGGTGTGCAGCCTCGGCGAACGCGATCGAAATCGGCAAGCTCAGCGCGAACACGGCCAGCGCATTCTCGACGAGCGCGGGCGCGAAGCGCCGAACGAGGCCGACTGCCGTGATGTGCAGCAGGTACAGCGCGTAGCTGAGCGTGCCGAGCCGTCGCAGTGGCGCCAGCTCCAGCAAGCGCACGAAGCCGCTTTCGGGCGCCAGCACGACCGCACCGACCAGCGCTGCCAGCGTGAACGACAGGTACAGGTATGGCGTGAACGGCAACGCCAACCAGCCGACGCTCGCCACCAGGAGCAGAGGCGCCGCCCCGCGCCAGCCGAACAGCCACGATGCGCAACGAAAGCCGAGCGGCGAATCGAGCAGCAACGCCAACAGTGAGCCGCAACCGATCGGCGTCGCAAAGCTGGTGACGATGCGCGCCGCCTGCGAGCCACCCGGCAACAACTGCGCGAACAATCCGTGCTCGGCGCCGTAGTCGACCGCGATCGCCAGCGCCATCAGCAGCGCGAGCGCGAGCCGGCGCCGCACGAGCGCCACCAATCCCGGCCAAATCCAGTAAAATTGCTCTTCCACGCAAAGCGACCACGAGAACGCGAACACCACCGGGAAGGGCACGTCGTAGCTCAAGAACCAGTTGGCGGTGTAGGTCGCGTGGTAGGGCAGCCCGTGCAGAAAATGCGCGGCGCTGGGCATGCTCGCGTGAAGCAGCTCGCGCGCGGCGTAGGCCAGCAGCACCACATAGTAGAGCGGAAAGATACGCAGCGAGCGCCGCGCGTAGAAGCCGCGCAGCGACACGCGGCCGTGCTCGCGCAACTCGCGGAGCAGCAGCGTCGTGATCAGAAACCCGCTCAGCGCGAAGAACAGGTCGACTCCCACCGCGCCCTTGCCGAGCACTCCGGGTAGCAGTCGCGGCGTACAGTGGTGCCAAATCACGGGCAGGATCGCCAGGCAACGCAGCCCGTCGAGCCCGCGCAGGTGGCGCGTGCTCAAGAAGCGCTCGTGCGCCGCAAAACTGTCTCGCGGAAGGGGCGGCACGATTGGACGCTGGGCTCCGGCGTGGACTATAGACGACCGCGCCATGCGCCAGCGATGCCCGCGGAGTCTGTTGCTGTTGCTCCTCCTCTGCCACTGCCGGGGCGAGCCCGCGCCGTCCGGCGCGCCCATCGCGACGGCCGGTACCGCCAGCACTGCTGCGCCGTCCGGGGTGGTGGCGCCTCCGGCAGCCTTGGCGCCGGCCAGCTCGAGCTCGGTGGCGGCGCCGCCGCTCGCGGCTCCCAGCGCCTCCGCGGCAAGCTCGGCCGCCCCCAGCAGCGGAGCGACGCCCGCCCCGTCCGCTACGGCCGAGTCGGACGAGCCGCCGCTGCTCGCCGCGGATGGCTCGCCGCTACCTCAAACCGAAGAGCGCCCTTCGGTCACCTCACCGCGCTTTCAAAAGCGCATCCAGCGCCTGGCCGCCGCCATCACCTCGGGCGATGTGGAGAAAGCGAAGGACGTCTTCTTCCCGCTCGTCGCCTACGCGCAGGTCAAAGACGTGCAAAAGCCCGAACGCGACTACCGCTATCGGCTCATGTCTAACTTCGAGCGCGACATCCGCGAGTACCGCAAAGCGCTCGGCAAGGCCGCCGGCGAGGCGGAGCTCATCGGCATCACGGTGCCCGAAGAGCGCGCCGAATGGATGAAGCCCGGCAAAGAAGGAAATCGCCTCGGCTATTTCCGGGTGCTCAGGTCCCGTTTGCGCTTTCGCCTGCCTGGCGGCAAAGAGCAAAGCTTCGAGCTCACCAGCATGATCAGCTGGCGTGGTGAGTGGTACGTCGTCCACTTGCACGGCTTCGAGTGAGCGCACGGCGGCGTGCGCCCTCGCGCAACGCGGGGCAGATCCTGGCGCCCGACGTCGCTTTCAACCCGGGTCAGAGCTACCCACCATTGCAAGGATGTTGCTACGCGGTGCAGCGCTGAAAGGCGCGCTTCACCGGCCAAACAGCCGAGCATTTCCCCAGGTGTTCCGAGCATGCGCCGCACCGCGAGCCCATCACCAAATCCTGTTGCAGTTGGTGGGCGGCAATGCCAAAGATCGTTGTCGAGCCGCACCCGAGGGGGCGTTTCGGTCCGGCAAACACCATCAAGATCATGGCGAGCGAGTCAGTTATCCAAACCATCTCCAAGGCGCTCGGGGAGGCAGACGAGGGCCCTCTCGCTCAGATCGAGGCCGTCATCGAAGCGCTCGGAGAAGAGACGACGCTCTCTCTACTCGCCGAGACTGACCGCATCGAAAAAGCGGGCGGCATGGAGCGTGGCGACGGCAAAGGTCGCCGCTCGCCAGGCGGTGTGTTCTTCTACCTTGCTCGCCAAAAGCTGCCCAAAGAGCAGCGCGCCGCCATCTTCAACGACAAGATGCCGCGCGAGCCCAAGCCGCCCGGCTCCACGCCGGACCCCAAGCGCCCCAAAGAGTCGGAGCGCAACTTCCCGCGCCGTCGCGTGTTCGAGGTGAACCCGGGCTCGTCGCGTTTTGGTAGCGGCGGCAGTGGTCCCGGCAGCAGCGGTGGCAATCGCTCGTTTGGTAGCGGCCCCGGTAGCAATCGTGGCCACTGGTCGCCGCCTGCAGTTCCGCCCGGCACGCACATCCCGCCGCAGCTGCCCAACGCCGTCGCGCGCGGCAAAGCCAAGCTCGGCATCTTGGATTCGCTCGGCTCGCTCCACCCGGACGACCAGTACCTCGTCCTTTTGGAGCTTTTGGGCGACTTGCACGCCGTGTACGGCGCCAACGCCGACACCGCCGCTCCGGATTCCAAGTCCGTGCCCGAGTCGAAGTCGACGCCCACCAGCACCCGCGCGCCGCTAGCCAGCGCCGGTGGTGCGCGCGCGGCTGAGCCGGCCCCAGCGTCAGAGCCGCCGCCTTCGCCGAAGCGCAAGGCGCCCGCCCGCAAATCCGCCAAATCCTGAAGCACGCGCTTAAACGCGGCTGCGTGGCAGCTTTGACATCGGCGCGACGGTTTGCGCTGCCGCGAGAAATGCTTGGCGACAATGTAGGGAAGAGGTTGCTTCCCCGATCTAGTCCAAGCATAAACTAGCGGCTCTTGGCGGCTAAAAGGGAAGTCGAAGGCGATTTCGCGCAACCGGGTCGGCGCTTGTCCGAAGGCTCCGTGTGTCACACGGCTTGCCACACTCGGTCGACTCTTCAGGACTGGTCCGTCGCCTCGGGCGCCCCATGACCACCGACGAGCGGGACAAGTCGAGTCGCAAGCAAGAGTCCAAGGCTCGCGTCACCGCGCGTGATGTGCCGTTCGTGCGAGGCGCCGGCAGCGAGTCGGAACCAGCGCCACGTGGCCACCGCCCCGCGGAGCTTCCCCGCGATCCGACGTATGAGGCGGAGCTCGCCAATGTCGAGCTTGCGGTGCTACGTGATCGCGAACGGCGCGACGACCCCTCCACCAAGCAGGGGGGCCGACGTGGTCATCAGCTCCCGCCCGGTCAGCCGCCAGAGAGCGTCACCCCCGAGTCACCTGGGACGCGCGCCACGAGAGACGTAGCGCTCGGTCGCAGCCCCGAGCCCCCAAGCTCGAGCGGCCGCTCGGTTGCCAGTGGCACACTGCTGTCGGTTGGTAGCGTCGATCCACGTGGCAAAACCGAGCGCACGCTGGAGACGCCGCGCATGTACTTCAGCCGGCCCGACACCGCGGGCGAGGCCTATTTCAAGCCAGGAAAGATCCCTTCCGTAACCGTTCACCAAACGATCGAGACGGAGACGGTCAAGCTCAGCGACTCAATCGATCCGCGCCGTGCCAAAACGCTGCCACGCATCGATCGCGCGGCGCTCCTGCGTTACGCCGAGCGCGAGGAGCAGGCCGAGTCCGAGGGCAACATGGCGCTCTCGCAAGGCCCCGCCAGCTTGGACGTGCAAGCGAGCGAGCAGGAGCCACGCTGGAACCAAGACGAGTACGAGTCAGGCTCGTTGCCGAGTGAGCTCGAGGCGGACGGTCAGATTCACGCGTCGCTGAGCCCGTTCCGCGACCAGCAAGAGCCGAGCTACGACTACGACGCCGGCGTGCCGACGCGTGCGGAGCCGCTCGCTGCGCGGCGCCTTTCCGAGGAGCCACCGCCGCCGCCGGATCCGAGCACGGTCCCGACGCAGCGCGACTTGCCGCAGCACCGCATCGAAGCGAGTCGCCCTCCGCCGCCGCCCGCCGCTTCGTCGTCGCCACGCGCCGCAGTAGACAGCGCGATCCCGATGAGCGAGGGGCCGCGGCCCACCACCGCTTCCATCATCGAAGACCCTCCGGCCCGCCCCATTTGGCAAAATGCCGCGGCTTTTGCGGTGGCGCTGCTGGTCGCGCTCGCGCTCGGCTGGTGGCTCACCGGTGCCGGCTCGTCGCACCAAACGGCGCGCGAGGCGCCGGGCGGTGCCCCTTCCGCGGCGGTGCCCGCGGCGCCGATCGAGCTCAAGCCGGTAGCGCCGCTCGTGCCAGCAGCAGAGCCCGCGCCGCCAGCGCCGCCCCCGGTCGCCACTCCTCGGAGTGCGCCTGCGGCCGCTGCTCCCGCCGTGCGGACGCCGCAGCCGGCGCGCGCCGGCGCCGTTCAAGCTTCTCCCGCCAACGCGGCGCCACCGGCTCCGCCCAAGCAAACGCCCGCCAAGTCCCCCCGCGAAACGATTTTTTGACCGCCATGCTTCGCTCCTCCGTTCTTTGTCGATTGCTGCTCGCGGCCGCCACGCTCGGTGCGCTCGAGCTCGCAGCGCCGTCGCTGCTCGCCCAAACCACCGCCTCCGAAACCGCGCGCGTCACGCAGCTGTTCAAGTCCGGCAAAGCGGCGTTCGCCAAAGGCGACATGGCTGAAGCCGAGCGTCTGTTCGGCGAAGCCTTCGCGCTGCGCAAGAGCTCGGACATCGCCGCCAACCTCGGCCAGAGCGAGCTCGAGCAGCAAAAGTTCCGCAAGGCCGCCGAGCACTTTCAGTGGGCGCTCGCCAACTTGCTGCCCAGCGCGACGGACGCGCAACGCAAAGCGGTCGAAACCGGGCTCGCGCGTTCCCGCGCGGAAGTTGCGGTAATTCGCCTCGAAATCAAGCCCGAGGGCTCGGACGTGGTCGTGGCCGAGCAGGGCCTCGGAAAATCGCCGATCAACGGCGGCGTCTACGTCGATCCGGGTGAAGTGATCGTCTCCGTCAAGCATGACGGCTACGTCGCGATCGACAAGCGCGTGATGGTCGGCAAAGGCACCGAGCAAGCCGTCGAAGTAACGCTCACGCCGCGCGACACCGCGCCCGCTCCAACGGCTTCGGCGACATCGGCCACGGTGGACTCGGGGCTCGAGCATCCGGCACCCGAGAAGCCAGTCGATACCGTAGAGAGCAACCCCAAGAGCTTGGTGCCCGCGAATGTCGCCACGGGCGTCGCGATAGCCGGGGTTGGTTTGGGGATTGGCTTCATGCTGAGGGCCGGCTCGAAGGACGACGCTGCGGATAGCAAGCTGGCGGCGCTCGGCGGCTCGTCGGGCTGTTTCGAAGTGACGGACCCGAAGGCGATCTCGGACTGTGCCGAGGTCAAGAGCGATCGCGACGGCGCGAGCTCGTCGCGCCACATCGCGCTCGGCTCGTTCATCGTCGGCGGCGTGGCCGCGGTCGTGGCCGGCTATTTTTATTGGGACGCGCTGTCGCACCGCGAAAGCGCCACGGCCTCGCGCCGCCGCCCGCTGCTCGGCTTCACGCCGCGCCTCGACCTGGGCCGCGCGCGCAGCGAGCAGGGCTTCTCGGCCGACACCGTGAAACTCAGCCTTTCCGGGACCTTTTGAGAGTGGGAGCTACCAACATGCGCATCATGGCTTTTTCTACTTTGGCTTTGGGGCTCGGGCTGGTTTCGGTACAGCTCGCTGCGTGCGGCACGTCGACGGACGACTGCTCCGCGACGGGAACGTGCGCGCCGACAGCGGGCTCGGCCTCGGCCGGTAGCTCCGGGAAATCCGGCGGTGGTAGCGACGCTGGCGGCACGCCCAGCACGGGCGGCTCTCAAAACACCAGCGGCAGTGGTGGCACCAGCGGCACGATGGGCGTCGGCGGTGAAGGCGGGGCCGGCATGCAAGGCTGCAACGGCGACGTCGCCGACGACGCCGAGTGCTGGACGACGAACGAGCTGGGCGTGTTCGTGTCGAGCGAGCATGGCAATGATACGAACGGTGACGGCACGAAAGAGAATCCGTTCGCTACCCTCAAAAAGGGCATTGCGACAGCTGCCGGCAAGAACGTTTACGTCTGCTTGGGCGACACGATCGACGAGTACGACGAGCAGCTCGTCATCGACAAATCGATGGACGGTTTGCGCATTTACGGCGGCTTCAGCTGCGAAGACTGGTCGTACGATGCCGAGCGGAAGCCGCTCGTGCATCCGAGCAGCAAGGCGATCGCGCTCCGCGTGTTGGGCGTAACCAAGGGCGTAAAGATCGAAAGCATGCGCTTTCAGGCTGCCGACGCGAGCGGATCGGGGCTGGATGCGAGCAGCTACGGTGCCTTCATTACGGACAGCAAGAACGTGGTGCTGAAGGGCGTGACCTTGACGGCGGGGGCGGGGATGAAGGGGGAGGATCAGGAGCAGCCGGAGCAGCAACCTGATGGGGCGAAGCCAGGCGCCGAACAAGATGGTGAAGCGGCGTCATGTATGGCGGCTGCACCTGACGGTAAGCCCGGTAAGTGGGGGGGGCTTGTGTGCGAGACCAAGGGAGGTAGCGGTGGGACTGGCTACCTTAGCGACAATGGCGGCTCTGGCGCGTCAGGTCTCCCGTTACAGAATGTCAACTTTGGAGCAGGTTCCACTGATCCCGCCAGCCCCGGCAGCGATGGCACGATCGGCGCGCCTGGGAAGGCAGGCTCCGTTCCCAAGGATGGACCAGGCCAAGGCGTGTTTGCCATCACTGGATTCACGCCTGCGGCAGGCGCGAATGGCGGCAATGGCGCTCCTGGTCAAGGCGGTGGCGGTGGCGGCGCTAGTAAAGGTACCGCCGGATGCCGCGGGGCTAGTGGCGGGGCTGGCGGGATGGGGGGGTGCGGCGGTATCGGAGGGAAGGGGGGCCAGGGCGGCGGCGCCTCCGTTGGACTCTTTAGCTGGAGTAGCGAAATCTCACTCAGTCAGACCACGATCGGTTCAGTCGTCGGTGGTGCCGGCGGAAAGGGTGGTGATGGCGGCTTTGGAGGTGCCGGTGAAGGAGGCGGTGCCGGAGGAAAAGCAGCCCCCGGCAATGTGCCATCGAACGGGGGCGGAGGCGGTCACGGTGGTGGGGGCGGTACGGGTGGCAACGGTGCCGGCGGCTCCGGTGGTCCCTCGTTTGCCATTGTTTTCTCAGGCGCCAAGCCCACTTACGGAGACGACACGAAGTTGAAGCCTGGCACCGGTGGCGCCAAGGGCCTGGGTGGGACGTCTCTGCCGACTAAAGCACCTGACGGATCCGTCGGCGATTCCGGTGACTACCTCGATGCGACACCATGAAATGAATACCAAGTCGAAAGCTCGATTTGGTTTGGCCCTCCCACTGCGTTGGGTTACGCGCGTGCGCGGAGCTAGATGACGCCATGGCCGTGACACAGGTGGGAGAGCGCAAGCGAGGGCGCTGGGTTGGGTTCGGCTCGCTGCTGATTTCGAGTAGCGCGCTGGTCGCGTTCGCGTGCTCCGGGGAACCTTTCTGCGACGAGTCGAGAACATGCCTTTCCGAAGAACCTGGCGCAGCGGGGCAGGCGGGCGCGTCGTCGAACGATGGCGAAGCCGGCTCTGACTCCGTACGTGAGGGGGGCGCGAACAGCGGTGGCAGCAACAGCTCCGCGTCGAATGCCGGCGCGGGCGGCGAGCCGCCCAGCACCATCGGCAATGCGTGCGCGAAAGACGCCGAGTGCGACGATAAGGATTCTTGCAACGGCACCGAGAAATGCGTCGATAGCGTTTGCACGGCCGGACAAGCCGTAAAGTGTCCCGCCGGACTGGCGTGCTCGGCGAAGCAGAACGACGCTTGCGTGTTTCCTAGTGCGGCGCCCTGGATTGTTTACGCAGCAGATGCGGACACCTCGGGCGTCGTCGAAGCTTACGGCGTCAAATCCGATTTGCTGGACACCATGAAGCCCGTCAAGCTCAGCCCCCAGCTCGCGAGCGGCTGGCAGGTGACCGCCATCGGCAATTGGTCGCCGGATGGTTCTGCCGCCATCATCACCGTCAGCAACACGCAGCTCAAGCATGTCGACTCGTACTTGATTCGTTTCGACGACAAGCTCCCGACCGCGGCCATCTTCCTCACTGAGGGTATGTCGGCTTCGGCGCAGAGCGGCGTCACCTGGTCGGCGTCGGGCAAGACGCTCGTGATCCGGCGCGACGACGGCGTCCACGCGCTCTCGGTCGCCAGCGATGGCAGCGTGACGCAGTCGCTCGCGACCAGCTCCAGCTACGCGGTGGACGACGCCTGGATCAAGAACGACGACGAGCTGCTCTTTTACGGGAAAAACATCCCTTCGAGCAAGGTTGGGTTCTACCTCGCCACTCGCGGGCCCAGCAGCTGGTCGCAGAAGCTCATCGCCGAAGTCCCCAGCGTTGCGGTCGCCAATCCAACGCCCGATGGCGCGCTCCTTGGCTACCTGACCATCGACCAGAGCAACTACCAGCAGACCGTCTGGGTCGTCGAGACAATGGCGGCGAGCCAACCCCAGAAGCTAGCCGGACCTGCGAGCGATATGGTCTTCTCCGCTTCGGCTGATGCTTCTCAGCTGTTGCTGGCTGTGACCAACGGCGCAACGGGCAAAACGAACGTGTCGGGTGGAACCCGCGCCCAGCTGCTCGCGCTGCCCTCGGTGAAGACGGGCGTCGTGCTCGCCGCCAGGGACGTCATACCCTATTCCCCCGGTACGCCGTGGTCTCCGGACTCCTCGCGCGCCTGGGCATTTCAGGAGTCTGCCGTCGGCAAGCAGCTCGTCATCTATCAGCCGAGCGAGGCCGAGAAGTGGCATCCGCTCCCAAGCCATCAGCTCAAGACCGATGCGAATCCGATTTGGTCGCCTGACTCGACCGTGCTGGCGCTACCGACCAAGACCGCTGCCGACTCCGCCATCAGCCTCACGCTCGTCTCCTCGCCCGACTACGTCGCCAAGGACGTGGATCAAACCGTGAGCGCGGGCTTCATTAAGATGCTCGGCTTCAGCGCGGGGCGTGAGTTCTTCGCGTACGCCAAAGGCACGGGCGGCCCGGCGACCGACGGCTACTATCTCGATTTGCGTAACGGCGTCGCCAAGGCACCTGCACCGCTGCCGATCGACGACCCCGTCGATTCACTGCGATTTGCCAGCACCGGCACGGCCGCACTCTACAGCCGGGCTGGCAAAAAAGACTGTAACTACATCGACTTTGGTGCTTCCGTGCCGGACAGCGTGAGCTCAGTCAACGACGGCAAGCCCGTCGTAGTTTGCTCCTTCCAGCCGCTGCTCAAGTAACGACCCGCACCTCGATTTTTTGCGCAACCGCCGCGCTCCGCCGACCGATGGGTTTGCCATCGCGTTCGATGGAGGAAGATCATGAGGAAGCGTTGGTTCGGTTTCGCGGGTTCGGTGATGGTGGGCGGCGCGTCGCTGGTTGCAGCAACCGCTTGTGGCAGCGGCTTGGCGGCCAGCGACTGTGAAGCCAGCCGCACCTGCGCGGATGCAGACGAGCCCAGCGCTGGCGCAGGCGGCGATTCAACCGAACCTGGTGCAGCGGGCGCCACCGGTGGCCTGTCCCTGCCCGACGGCGGCGAAAGCGGTGAGCCGAGCGGGGGCGGAGCAGCGGGAGGCTCCGAAGGGGGGGCAAACGACGACACCCCTGTCAATGTGGCTCCCTTCGTCGTTGAAATTACACCGAAGAATGACGCCAGCGAGCTCGAGCCTGACGAGGTCATCACGATCGCGTTCAGCGAGCCGCTCGCGCCGGCTTCCGTGAACACCATGAGCGTCCAGCTCTTCGATGGCCAAGTGCCAGTGGCAGGCAGTGTGAGCTACGCGGACTCCCAAGTCACTTTCAAACCGGACGCACCGCTTCGGTTGCTCGGAGACTACGAGCTCCATGTGTCGGAGGCCGTCACCGACCCGATGGGAGCTCACCTGGCCCAGCCTTTCGAATCGCATTTCAGCGTGCGAGACGGCAGATTCAGCACACAGGTTGCGGTCGGCCAGCCGTCGTTTCAGTTGGCAGAAGCGTTGCCGATGACGGCGCAGGGCCGCGTGCTCCTGGCTTGGTCCGACTACGGCAAGGGCGCTCTTTGTCCGGTTCTGGGGCAATGGTTTTCGAGAGCCACAGCGAGCGACGCCGACGTGCTGACCGCGCCCGGCGTGACTGAGTGCGATTCCGTGGTCGTCGGCGCGAATGCTTCTGGCGTGGCGGCAGTTGGCTGGGCGGTACCGGATGCGACGCACGGCACGTACGTCAAACAAATACCGTGACGGCGCGTGGTTGGCGGGCGAGGGCAAAGTGTCGTCTCACACGGCATCTAGCCGCTTTCAGGTGGCGGTCGCTCCCAGCGGTATGGTCACGTTCTTCGACAATAGCTCTCCCGGCAGCTGGGCCTACCGCACGGACGCGAACGGCGCTTGGGCCAAGCCCGACACGCTCAGCGCCTCCACGACGGCCTTTGGGCCACCCCAGGTTGCCTTCGACGCGGCGGGCAACGGTTTGGCGGTTTGGCGCGCTGAGACCGTCGCCGGGTTGGAAGAAATCTTGAGCTCACGCTTCACGCTCGCCACGGGCAAGTGGTCCCCGGCGAGCGTGGTTCCGGGCAGCCAGGCCAGCGCGGCCGGCACCGACTACGAGCGGGGAGTCCCCGCGCTGGCAATGGATTCCGAAGGTAACGCGGTCGCTCTTTGGATCAATCGCAAAGGTTCTGGCTCAGCCGAAGCGTTGATGGCCAGCGATTGTTCCAAGGTCGGCACCTGGGGCACCCCGGTCCAGGTCGCTCCCTCCTTGCTCTCCCGCCCCACGTTCGACGCACCGGGGCTCGTTTTCGACGGCGAGGACTTCGTCGTGGCATTCACCGCGACCGACGGTCACCAAGTGGGAGCCTACACCGCACGTCGTAGCGCGAGCGGCGCGAGCTGGTCCAGCCCAGAGCGGCGGCAGGCGGCCGGTGATGCAGCGAGCGCGACCCGCATGCCCCGCCTCGCTGGCGACAGACGAGGCAATCTCATCCTGGTTTGGACGACGGGCAGCGCCCCGTCGTTCAAGCTTGTCTATCAGCGCTACTCGCAAGGTAGTTGGGGCGAAACGAAGGAGATTCCGGATGGCACCTTCGATAACGAATATTTCACCCTCTCGAACTACCCGATGCCCCTCACCGTCAACGACAGCGGCTACGGAGCGCTCGCGTGGGGTGACTACGACGCGAGCCATCGTCTCACGAAGATTCGTCTAGCCAGCTTCTTCTGACCTGACGCGAGCTCCGAAACCGATGGCGCTTCCTTCACTGTGGAAAGCGCCATTGCTCGTATTGGGCCCACGAAGGCTCGGGCGTCGGAAACACCCGTACTCCGATTTGCTCCAGATAAAATAGCGAGAACGATCGAGAAAAGACCCAAATCGGCAGCAATACCACGGTGCCGATGTACGGAATCGCGGTCAGGCAGCACGTCACGCACGTGAGTATCGCGACCGCGATGGCTACGGCGATGCCGAGCACGAAGCGCAGCACGTAGAACAAGATGAGCCCGCCGATGTTGCCCGGCAGCACCTCGGCACGAAATGCACGCCAGGCGTCGCCCACCCGCACATTGCGCACCACCATGAAAGGCACCACGAAATCATCCAGCAACGCGAGCGCGATGCTCAGCGGCAGGCCGAACAGCAGCGCCGCGCCGCCGAGCACGGAGTAGCCGATCACCGCCTGTGGCCCCAAAAATCTGCCGCTCTGCCAATCCGGCAGAGCCACGAGCACGCCCGCGCCGATCGTAGCGAGCATCAGCAGGCTGCCACCCAGCGTGAGGACCAGCCGAAATTTGAACAGGCTGAAGCCCAGCTCACCGGCGCGGGTCCACTGCGCGCTCACGTCGACCCGATCCCAAACCACCGACTCGACGAACATCAGCTTCGCCCGGCTCGAGAACCACAAGACGAACGCCCAGAGCCCGTACAGCGCCAGCACGACACCCAGCGCGAACCCGATCCAAAACGGCAGATCAGCGTGAAAGGCGCGTACGGCGCTGTCGACTTGTCGTTGCAACTCGGGGCCCAGGCCGGGGACGCCGGGTGAAGGTCTGGGGCCGCTGCCGCTGGGTAACGGGAATCGATAGGACGCGCTACCTCCGCCTCCTTCACTGCACTGCGCCATGAAGACGGTGAAGCCGAGCGCGAACCACTTTTCGGCTTTGAACGGGAACAGCAGCTGCTTGCTGCGTTCGATCGCCGGACTGATTGCGTCTGCCGCCGAGCCTGCCATCGCCGCTGGATGCTAGCGCGCCTGAGGCAGTTTCAGGCGAGGGCCCGCGCGCGCTGTCCCAAACCCTGGATGACGGAGTGCAAGCTGCGCAGCCGGACCAGCTTTTCTGCGCCAAAACGGCGCTGGATGCCGGCTGCGAGCGCCGCCACCCGGGCGGTGCCGCCCGTGCAGCAAACCAGGTCGATGCCGTGAGGGGTGATGCCGCTGCTGGCCAGGGTGCGGTCGAGCGAGGTCAGGATGGCGTCCGTCTGCGGCGCCGAGAAGTCCTGGAATTCACCCTGCGCGATCGGCTGCTCGATCTCGATGCCCGGATAGTCGAAGACCAAGTTGGTGTGGTCGCGATCCGAAAGCTCGCGCTTGGCGTGCTCGATCGTTTCGAACAGTTGAAAGCCGAGCGAGTCTTCGACGAGGCAGAGCAGCTGATCGATGTGCTGCTTGTCGTCGGGCCCGAGCGAGCCGCTCTTGATGTCTCGCAAGAATTGCATGATGTCGCGCTGCGCCAGCAGGCAGGTTTCCGCCGGTGAGCAAAGCGCGTCCATCAACGGCCGGGGCATGCTGAGCACGTTGGAGCCGAACGGCACCTTGTACTTCACGTCCGCGCCAAAGTGCCGTGACACCTTGTGGCGCATGATCGCGCCGTCGAAAGCATCGCCCGCCACGGAGACGCCGCCCACTGCCAGCACCTCGACCTCGTCTTCGTCCGGCCGCAGGCGCGCGACCGTGTAATCGGAGGTGCCGCCGCCGAAATCGGCTACCAAAACCAGCTTGGCCTCGGTCAAACGGCTGCGAAAGTCGTACGCCGCCGCGATCGGCTCCGGGCAAAAATGCACCTCGCTGAAGCCGGCAAACTGTGCGGCCGCGCTCAGTCGCTCCTCGGCGAGCGCGTCGTTCTCGTCGCTTTCGGAGAAGCGCGCAGGGCGCCCGAACAGCGCGCGGCGCACGTCCGTACCGTAGTGGCGATTCGCGCGCTGGCGCATCTCGCGCAAGAAGATGCCGATCAGCTCCTCGAGCTTGACGGCGCGCGAGCCGATGCGCGTCTCTTCGAAGCTCGGCATCGGCAAGAAGCGCTTGAGCGAACGCAAGAAGCGGCCGCGCATGCCTTCGGCCACGTAGCGCTCCAGCGCCTCCGCCCCGAAGTGCCATTGGTTGCTCTCCGAGAAGAACAAGATGCTGCGAAACACGGACGCATCTGCCGCCGCTTGGTCGAGCGAGAGCGGCTCGTCGACCTCCGTCTTCGTCACACCGCACAGCAGCGAGTTGCTGGTGCCAAAATCGATCGCGTACAGCGTGGGCTTGTCTTGGAGCATGTTGCGCGGCGAGAGTCGCCCTGGTGGCCTCTGCTTTACAATCTGTGAAGTTTCTGGCACCCTCGCCTCAGGGTATCTGGATGGGGCGAAATTCCGTTGTCGGGGTGTGTCGGCGTCACGCCCACCAGGTGCGCGGCGTTTTTTGGCATTTCTCAAGTAACCGCGCCCGAGGCCGCTTCATAGGGTGGGCATGAGCAGCATCGTCAACGGCTACTACTGTCGCAATTGCGCCGATGTCGAGCTGGCCAAAAAGGGGATGGACCCGGCGCACCCCGGCCGCGAATACAGCGGTGGCGAAGTTTACGTCCCGCCCGACCGCGACAAAGCCAACCAGAAAGAGCTCGGAGTGAACCGCCCCGAGCCGGGCGGCAGCGTCGGCACCCGCCTCAACCTGCACGCCTGAGGCGGAGGCTCAGTTGAAACGCCACTCTGCGCCGAGCTGGCCGGCGATGTAGCGCGTGTCGTCGTTCTGGCGATCACCTGCGGTTACCTTCGGGATCCAGATCAAACGAGCGGTCACGCCGATGCCGTGCTTGCCGAAGTGCTTCACCACGTAGGTGAACGCGGGAGCGATGCCGATGCCGAAGCCGCCCCACTCTGCCGGATAGCCGCCCCAGAACGTACCGAGCGTGAGGTCGACGGCCACGTTGCCCCTGGGCGGCGCCCAGCCGGCGATGCCACCGACCAAGATGCCGGAGGCGAGCGGGAGGCTCTTGGTTGCCCCCGAATGCAGCATCTTTCGAGTGTTGGCGACGAACGCGAAGACGTTGGCGGAGCCGCCCACCCAAAAGCTCGTGGCGAAGCGCGCGCCGATCGCGAAATGGACGTCGTTCGCGGAGCCGTAGGCGTCGCGGTCCGACCAGTTACGCTGCTGGTACGAGCCCCAGCCCAGATGAAGGCCCGCTTCCATGTGGAGGTGGCTGGGAGCAGGCTCGGAAGCGGCGGGGGTGGAAGCGGCTTCGGTGGCGGCGGCCAATGCAAGCAACGCGGAAGTCAGCATGCAGGCTGGGAGAATAAGAAAGCCGCTTCGGCACCGTCCATAGGCAATGCGTTGGGTGCGCCAGCCACGGGCGGTGCTCATCGCGCTGCGTGAGTGGTAGCCCCTCCCGGACTCGAACCGGGACGACCTTGCGGTCCGAAGATTTTAAGTCTCCTGCGTATGCCGATTCCGCCAAGGGGCCTTGGTGTTCTGGGGGCAATGCCGGGGCATTCAGCCCGTTCGACCGGAGCTCGGGGATAGCATCGTCGAGGGGGGCGAGGCCACCCAAACCGAGCTCTTGCACCGAGCGAGCGCGCCGCCGGTACCGATTGATCATGATCGAGCTGGCGTGACCGGTCCGGTCGGCGACCCAGGTCTCCGACTTGCCGGCCGCCAGGCTCAGGGTGACGAACGTGCCGCGGAGGTCGTGCACGCGCAAACGCCCGCGATTCGTGCCCGCCGTGAGCAGCTCAGGCCGGTCGATGCCGGCGAGCCGCACGTGGGAGCGAAGCCGTCGCGAGAGCTTCTCCTGGTCGATGGCGCCCCCGTTCTCCTCGACGAACACGAAGTCGCCGCGCTGCAGGCCGCGGAGCTTGGCCCACTGCGCCAGGGCCCGCACGACGTCGGGATTCATGGCCCAGTCGCGCGCGTCGTCGGTCTTGTTCTCGTCGAGGCTGATGGTGCCGCGCTGCAGGTTGACCTCGATCCCGAGCCGCATTGCCACGGCTTCGCCGATCCGGCAGCCCTCGCGCGTGAGGAAGCCCCACAGCACGCGGTAGCAGAGCGGCACCTTGTCGTCGGGCGCCGAGAGCAACGCTGCGTCGTCGGCGGGGTACAGGTACGGGAAGGCGGGCGGCTTGCCGACCTTCGGCATGAAGCCGACGGGCAGGGGACTCGCCTTGATGTACCGGCACGGGTAGGCGGCGAGCCGCAGCACGCGGCTCATCACCTGTGCGTAGTGCCGGCGCGCGCCGGGCCGCTTAGCCGTCGCCGGCAGCTGCCGCATCGCTGACTCAGCGTGCTCGACCGTGAAGCGCGTGATCAGCACGTCGCCGAGCTTGATGCCGCCCACGTCGAGCGCCATCAAGTACTCGAGGTGTTGAACGTCGGCGTCCGAGTCCTTGGCCTTCACGTGGTCGGGGAAGCGCTTGTGCAGAGCGCCGCTGGTCCATTCCTCGGCCACCTGTCGGAACGTCGGCACCCTGGCCAGCGTCTCGGGCAGCGTGCCGCCGATGAGCTCGCCAGCCACCGTCAAGACGCCCTGCAAGCGCGTCTCGTCACTGCTGGCCGCAAGCTCGAGCAGCGTCTTGGCTTCGGGTTTGCCGATGACGCCCGCCTTGCGGAAGCGCTGCGCCAGGCCGGCCAGGAGCTTGCTCCGCGCGGTTGCGTCGTCGAGCGTCTTGCAGGTCGACAGCAACAAGCTGGCCCGCTCCTTCCCGAGCAAGGTGATGCGGCTCACGTAGCCCTCGGCTGTGTGCCGGACCTCACCGGCGGGGACTTTAGGCATTTGAACCTCCAGGCGACATGCAATCCAGGCAATCGCAGAAATGTGGGTGCGCGTCCGCAGTGTGGATGCACAGCGGCCTTTCAGTCTCGAGCGTGCGCCCCACGCCCGCCACCTGGCTTCGCGCCTCGATCGCGATCAACGCCGCGAAGTGAGCCGCGACGTCGTTGGTCATCTGCAGCCGCGAAAGCGGCTCGGCGAACTGAATCGCCAAGCCGCCGTCAACGTGTTCGATTCGGGCGGACCAGCTCACGGCCGTTCCTCCCGGATCAGCGCCTCGATCTCGGTCTGCAGCTCCCGCAGGTCGCGGACGGCCATGTCAGACTCGCCCTGCAAGCGAATCAGCCGGCTCCGGAGCTGTGCCATGTCGCGTTGCAGCTTGGCGAGCTTGTCGGCGCGGTTCATTTTGCAGCCTCCGGTTTCTCGCCGACGTCATCCCCGGCAAGGGCGAGCGCGAGATCGATGCGGTGGGCAATCCGTGCGACGACGTTCGCGACCACCGAAGTCGACGGGTATCCGTCTGGGTGCGTCAGGGCGCTGTAGAGCACCATCAAGTCGTCGTGCGTCGCGCGGAGCGTGTCGAGCCCGATGTCCTCGTCGTTGCCGGCGACGGCATCAAGTGCGAGGCGTTCGAGGTTCATTCTGCCGCCTCGCTCTCCGCAGACGCGTCCGGCTGCAGCTCCAAAAGCTCGGTCAGCTGTACGACGGCGCGAGCCCGGACCACGAGGCGGGCCAGGTGGGTTTCCACGTCGGCGGTTGTCAGCATGATCGCCGGTTCGGCGCAGTCGTGGTTATTGGCGGCGACGTCCAAGATCATCAGCTCTCGGGCGAGCGTGTCGAGCGCCTGCCAGCTGATTGAGACGTCGCTCGATGGCACGTCGAGGCCGGTAACAACGTCCTCGATGACCTTGCGCAAGCCAGCGCTGAGCGGGCCGCGCTTCCGCTCGTCGTACACGTCGAAGTCTTTCACGGTGCACCGCCTTCCCGCTGCGCAGCCGCTTGCTTGAGCACATCGAGGTCACGCTGGGCCTTGTCGGCCTCGGCGATCCTCACGACCAGCTCCATGCGCGCGCTCATCTTGCTGAGGATCTCGCACGCGCGGTCGCTGATGAGGCCCTCGTGAATCGCGAACTGCAGGGATGTGACCTCAACGGCAAAGGTTTCGAGCGCGCGCACGGCGTAGTTGTTGCCGTCTTCGCCAGCGAGCGCCATCAGGAGGTCGGAGCGGGTTACGGGGGCGTTCACGGCTGCACCTCCGCCGTCGTCGCGTTCTCCCGTCGCCGCATGGCGCTGACGACGTCCACGTCGGCGTGGTGGAAGGCGGAGATAAGCGAAGGCGCGACCTCGAGGAGTGAGGAGACGCCCGCAAGCGCCATCCCCGCGTCCTCGTCGTAGAACACCAGGTCGTGGCTGTCCTCGACCATCGGCTGGTGCATGAGCGCGATGCTGATGGCCTTGGTGACGGCCGCGGTCCACTTCAGCAGGGCGCGCTCCGCCGTCATGTCGTCGCCTTCGCTCTGCGTCGTGCAGCGCCCCGCCGTCAGGATGCTCATCAGGCCGTTGCGCAGCGACTTATCGTGGTCGCCGAGCAAGAGAGCCTGCTTTTCGTGCTCTTGGCATGCCAGGCGGCGCGCCTCGCGGGCTTCGTAGCTATCCGTTGCCGAATCGTTTACGGTTGTCGATGCCATCTGAAAGTTCCTCTTTCGGTGGTCTGGGGTCCGGCGACGCCAATCGCGCGGGCCCCGCTATGTGACTATTTCTTGGTTTTGGCTTTGCCTGGCTTCGGGGTGAAGCGCTCTGCATGCGCGCGCCGGATGTAGACCCGTAGAAAGTCGGACTGGCTGAGCCCTTCCGCTTCCGCCAGATCCGCCAGCATTTCGGCTTCCTGCTCCGACACGCGGATGTTGATTCGCTTCTCCCTATCAACCATGCGCTACCCAATGTGAAGCACTTTGCTTCACCTGTCAAACCCGAAAACGCTGTACGACGGGGCATGTGACTTTTTCCAGCTCACCCGTTCATGCGTTGACGTCGAAGCCTCGGTGCAGTGCATTCCCAAGCTCGGATAGCCGTGCGCGCCAATCTGCGCGGCAAGGGAGCTCGCATGAAGTGGTACGTGATGCACGAGGGCAAGACGGCCGGCCCCGTCGACGGCGAGGAGATCTTCAAACTGGGCAAACAGGGCCAGCTGTTCCCGAGCATGCACGTACGCGATGAGGCGGGCGGGTGGATGCCGATCTTGCAGTCGCCGTTCGCATCCGTGGTCTCGATGGCCGCGCCCGTTGTACAGCCTCAGGCCGTTCCCGGTGGCATAGCTGGATCCGCAAAGCGCATCGTGATCGGTGTCGTTGGGAGTATCGTCGTGTTGGTCGGTGGCCTCACTCTGATTGGCGCTCTCTCCAAGCCGAAGATGCCGCCGGTGCCTGTTGCCCAGCCAGCGCCCGAGCCAGAGCCAGCCCCTCACGTCCCGACGCCCCTTGAGCGCCTCGCCAGTGCCACCAGTCTGCGGCAAGCGATCCCTATCGCTAAGCCCTTGATGGGCGACACGCAGAACGGCGACGTTAGCCAAGGGGCGGTAGTCCTCGCTCTTTGGTGGGCTCATCACCCAAACTTGTGGGCGGAGCTTCTTTCAATGCCCGACACGAAGCGGGCTGAGATCATGAAGGATCCGGACCCCTACCGTGGCCAGCGCATCTGCATCACGGGATCCGTTATCGAAATCGCTCGCGACAAGTCGACACCTGCGAGCGCGCCTGTCTTTGAGGGCGGCATCTCCCACAATAGCGGCTACGTTCGCTTCCTCGCCGTGGGCTCGACTACCGGCATCGTTGAGAGCACGCCGGCTCGGTTTTGCGGCATCGCGATCGGGCTGCAAACGTACCCAAACCGGATGAACAGCACGACCACGGCGGTTTATGTCGTCGGGGAATTCGACATCCCGGCGAACGGCGGTCAGGGTCTGCCGCAATACGACGAGTGGTGAACGGAGGAGTAAGCCTTGAACACGTCCCAAATTACCATCTACGTTGGCAGCCTCAGCAAAGATCCGAACACGGGTGCCGTGACTGTTCAAGCCGAACCGCGCGACGCTGACGGCGTCACATACCCGGCTTTCGACGTGGCGTTGGTTCGCGACCCAAGCAATAACGACATCGTGCCCACCACGTTCGTCGTCGAAAACCCATCCGCTTTGCCGGTGACCATCGACCAAGTGCGCCATCGGGTTCGCGAATTCGTACGCAACAAGCTCGCCGAGGTTGAAGTCTTGCTGCCACCCATCCGGTTCAACGCGCAACCGCTGTTTCCAGAGGATCTCGCACGGGAAGTCGCGAGGATTGGCGACGCCGCTGGTGCCGATGGTCGAATTCACCGCGTGGTGGCCTACGAGAGGCGACCAAAAGTGAGCGATGAGATCGTCTCGGGGCGCATTGCAAAACTCGGCTCCCAATATCTCGAGTTCGTGTTGCGTGTGTCTCCATCGGAGCGGGGATGGCTGTATACAGGACCACTCTGGAGCATTGACTTTCGTGACTACTCGCGAAAACAGCTTGAAGATGCTCTGAGGGCGGCCGCTGGCGCAACCAAGCTCGAGGTCACCCATCATGAGGGCGATGCGGTCGTTGTTCGCGCGTTTTTTCGGCGCGACTGACCTCACCCCTTCACCGGACTCGGCGCGTTGCCGCGGTTGAGCCGTCATGTCCTGCTCGGCGCCACGATCGGCAGCGTGCGCTTGGGGTCGTTGTTGCCGCCGGAGCCGCTACCGGTTGGAATCTTGGCGACTGCGGCGCTGAACTTGTCGACGGCCGCGTCCATCTTCGCAGCCGCCGCGTTGCCCGTGGTCGGAGCGCTCGCGGGCTGGCCTGGGATCGTCTTGGTCTCGCCTGGTGAGACCGCTGCTGTCGCTCCTGGAGCCTTGCCCACTAGCGGCACGTTGCCAGGAGCTTGGAGGCTGCGCTTACGAGCATCCTCGCGTGCCTCCGCGTCTTGCTTTTCGTTGATCTGCTCCATGATGCCCTTGCCGCTCAGCAGGCCAGTTGTGAGGTCGCCGATACCAAGACCCCCCGTGTACTTCTTGAGCGTCTCGTTCTGGTCGTAAGCGGCGTACACCGCGGCGGCAGCCAACATGCTCGCGCCTGCAAACTTCGCTGCGCCGATCTGAGCGGTGCTGAGGCTGGAAACGAAGTTCGTGGAGGCCGTCGCCAGCGCCGTCACGCCACGACTTACACCCGTCGCCACTAGCGAGCCGATCCCTGCCGCCGCGACCTCGGCCGCCACGTTCGCAGCGAGCAGAGCACCCAGGCCAGTAGCCGGATTCTCGGAAAACCAGCCAACGAACGCGGCCGCTTTGCTCGCGAGCTCACCGATGGTCGGCACGAGCTCGGTGAACTTCGGCACCAGCTTGGTCACGGCAGGCAGGAGGTCTTTGCCCACCGCGGTGTTGAAAGCCTTCATGGCTTCGCTGAACTGCTTGTCCGGTTCCTCCATGCGCGAGTTGGCTTGCGTGTCGACGCCGGTTTTGGTGAGCCCGGCGGCCTTGTAGCGCTGGAACTCGCCGAGCACCGCGGCCTTGCCCGTGCCCTTCTTGCTCTTCTCGGCGTCGAGGTAGATCGAGCTGAAGCCGGAAAGCACCTTGCCGGACTCGGCGTTCATGACGTCCTCGCCAAGCGCGAGATTGCCCTTCGTCTTGTCGAGGATGTCGGCGATCACTTGCGCCGGATCCTTGATCTTCGTCTTGCCCTTGTCCGCGAAGATGTTGACGCCCAGCCCCGCGAGCGCCTTTTGCGCGGGACGCTTCGTCAAGTCGGCAGCGAAGCGGGCCACGCCGGTCGTGGCCTCCGCTGCGTCCGAGGCGCCGCCGGCACGCACGGCGGCCTGAGACATCGCGCCCATGCTGAGCAGCAGATCGGACGGGTTGCCGGCGAACTTGCGCGTAGCGCCGCCAAGGCGCCCGCCGAACGTTGCCATATCGGACAACTCGATCGCGCCGATGTTGCCCTGGCCTGCCCACCCGCGCATCACCTTCTGCAGCTCTTCGACGCGCTTCTTTGGATCCTTCACGGTGTCGGCGATCACGTTGAAGGCGTTGCCCGCGGCCTCGCCGAGCTCGTTAAAGTTGGCGTCGGTTGCGAGCGCCAGATCGCCCAGCTCTTTCAGCGACGCACGACCGGCGGCCAGGTCGCCCGTCTTTCCGACGAACGCATCGAGCGCGCCGAGAGCTTCCGATCCCGTGAAGCCGCGAACGCCGGTGGCCTCGCTAGCCAGCTCGCCTTTTAGCGCGGGGTTACCCGCCTTGTTGGCCAGCACCGATGCCCTGCGGCGGATGTCTGCTTGCTCGGAGAGCGCCCCGGCAATCGCAAAGCCCCCAGCCACGCCGAGCGCTGCGCCGCCCATCGTGAGCGTGTTCTTGATGCCGCGGCCGGCGCCTGTGAGCACGCCCCTGGCCATGCGCTCGCGTGTGCTGCGCTGGGCGGCCAGCGCCCTGCGCTCTTCACGCTGCTGCGCATTGAAGGCAGCCATGAGCCCACGCGAGCGCTGCTTGTCGAGCGATTCCTTGGCCCGCGCTAGCTCCTTCTCACCAGCGAGGCGCGCTCGGATCTCGGCTCGAGCGCTAGCAATGGCCGCGCGCTCGTTGGCTCGCAACTGCGCCGCTTGCTCCTTGCGACCGGGACCGAGCAACGGCCCCGTCGTCTGTCGCGCGACACGCGCTGCGGAGCGCTGCGAGTCGTTGGCAATGCGGCGGTTGCTGGCGGCGGCCTCTTTCTCGATCCCTCTGAAGACCGAGAACAGCTGCTTTTCGCCAACCGTTGCGATGGAATACTCGAGTCTCATTTCTGGCCCTCAGTTGCGACCCGCATCATGCGGATTTGCGCGAACGTGATGACGGCGCCGACCGCCGCATCGAAAGCGTGTTTCTCGAGCTGCGTCAGTGCCTCGATCGCGCTAGTCGGCTCGGCGTCGTGCTGCTTCTTGCCCACGGCACCCAGCAAGTCCGCGATCGCCTGGGCTACGATGGCTTGAGCGTCGGTCATCCGCCTCTCCTCGTGTAGTAGACGCGAATCTTCGCGACGCTGGTGCCTGTCGCTAGGACCTTGTTCACGTTCAGCGCGACCACCTCATCATCAACCAGGTCGGTGAGCGTACTGGTGCCCCAGCGGCCCTCGAGAGCGAGTTCGCCGGCCCCGGCATCCTTCACGACGATCGAGTCGATCGCGAAAGAGCCGATCGACTTCAGGTTGATGTCGCTCGAAAAGTCGGTGAACTCAACAATCAAGTCAGCCATTGCGCTTCGCCTCCTGCTCGGCGTCGTACAAAGCGAGCCACGCGGGCGAAACTTTGCTGCGCCGCAGCGCGAGCGCTGGCAGGTCGATCGTGTCGATGACCTCGCCGCCGCACGTGGTGATCACGATCTGGCTTTCCGGACGCTCAAAAAGCACCGGATCTTCTTCATCTTCGAAACTCATGTACGTACTCACTCTCTGAGCGGCCGCAGCGCGTTGCGCCCAACCGCTCTCAAGGCAATGCACAATTCGGCACGCCAGAAGTAGACGCTCAGCTCACTCGCACCGATCGGCCATCTGTGGCTGAAGTGCGCGCCACGACGGCGAGCCATCGGTGCGAGTGAGCGTTGCGGTGCGCTCGGTCGAGCTGGTGGCCCAGAATGCCTGATCCACTGTCTACCAGCCGCAGCGCGCGTCTTTTGCGCTGCGCAGCAGAACTTCGGACTGCCGCGGTCGACCGAAAGTCTGTCAATCAGGCTCCGAAGTTTTGCAGCGGTACACCGGCGAGCGTCGCGAGCGTGCCATCGAAGCCGGTCGTGCGATCCGTCGCCAAACTGCGCAGGATCCTGCGGCGCCGGGCGTCTGTGTCAGCCTCACCGCCGAAGCCGTGCGACTTGATCGATTTGCCCACGAACTCGAGGCAGCCGCTCTCGACCGTGAGCAGACTGAGGTCGAGTTTCGTTCCGTCGAACGATGTGAGCCGATAGCGCGAAGCACCGAGCCCAGCCGGGGTAATCTTGGTACCATCGATCGTGGCTGGCTCTCCCTCGACTTGTTCGATCGAAACGCTGGCCGGCGTGAGGCTCACGCTCTCGCCCGCAATCACCTCGAAAACCTGCTGTCCGCCGTCGCGGCGAACCTCAACTCTGTCGCTACCAATGAGGATTTGAATCATTTCTGCTCTCCTTCACGCGGCATCGGGGCCGCTGTCGTCACTGTCGATGAAGCGGCCGCGCTCGATGGCGCCGCCGTCGGGTCCCTGCCGCATGCGAGCGGCGGCAAATGGGTCTGTCTGCCTGGTCTGCTCGTACGTCCGGAATGCGCGCACGTCGGCGATCATCCCCTTCGCGGCGGCGTCGGTCTCGGCACGCGCAGCGCCACGCTGGATGGACCGTTGCATGTCCGGCGGCAGCCGCTCAGGCTCTTGGTCGGCCTGATGCTGAAGCCATGCGGCTTCGATCGCGTCGAGGCCGAGCGTCGGCACCAGCGACTTGGCGACCTCTGCGACGGTCCTGCCGGTCCCGCTGGCAACGTTGCGCAGGCCAGCCAGGCGCTGCTCGCGGGTCATCAGGTGCGGCGCTGGCGGTGTGGTGGGCTTGGTCATTTCGCCTCCTCGAAGCCCGGACGACCGGGGCCCGGCTTGCTGGCGCGCCAGGCGCTCAAGCCATCGTGAAACGCCTTTGCCGAGCGCTCGTGCTCGAGCTGTGAGAATCGCTCGCATCGAAGGCGCGCAATTGCTGCAGTGTCGCCCGCCGCGGTGAGGCTCGCGAGCTCGTCCATCGTCGGCGTCGCAGGTGCGTCGAAAGCGAAGCCGAGCGAATAGGCGGCGCCTTCTGCATTGCGGTGCGCTTCGGCGGGGTTCGTGTCGGCGTGAAGGTGAGCTCGGATCGTCGCCTGCACGCCGGCTGTTGCTGTGGTCCAATGAGGTCTCATGTGACTCCTAGGGTTTATCGTCCGCTCACGACGTGGCGGTAGCTGGGGAGGTGTAGGGTTGAGCCGGGCATCAAGCGTTCAAGCTCGGCGATTGCCTGCGTGATCAGCAGGCTGGTCTCGTCGTCGTGCGCTCCCTTGCCCGAGTACGACAGCGAACCGCTGGGTGTGACGCGCTCGGTGTACGAGCTCAGCTCGCGCCGGAGCTTCGCGCGATCGGGTAGCGCGATCGAATCCTCGGCGAACAACCGCCGCAGGTGAGCCACCGCCTCGATCTTGGTGCTCGACGTCCACGGCAGCGACCGAAACTCCAGCTTGTGACGCGCGAACTCGCTGCGCGCAAAGAACTCCTCGCGTTGGTCGCCGATCACATCGCGCACGCTGTGACGCTTGAATTCGCGAGCGATGTGCGCGACCAAGTCGGAGCCACTGATCGTCCCGCTAAACCGGCCTTCAATCGCATCGACCACGTGCCACACGAGCACCGGCCGATTCGCGCGCCGCCACTCCTCGGTCTCGACGGGCAAGCCTTCGGCGTCGCGGGCGGTATCGTAGTGGCCCTCGGTCGGCGACGGGAAGCGCACGGGCACGCCGCCCACGACCGTGCTCACCATCAGCGGCACCCACTTGCCCTGCTCGTAGCGAGCGATCTCGCGACCGTCGACGACGGGCATGCACCAGCTGGCCACCCCGAACGCGCAGGCGTCGCCGCGGCCGCTCGAGAGGTCGACGAAGCCGAGCGGCTGGTAGCTGCTCGCGATCCTGACGATGCGGCCCAGAGCACGAGAAACGGCGTCGGGGTCGAAGGCGCTGGAGAGCAGCGCTTGCGGGATCGCGGCGTACTCACGGCGCCAAATGCGCTCGTCGGGCTCAAGTCGGCGGGTCTGCTCTTCCGTGAGCGACGTGTTCGCGACCCAGCTGGGCGCGACTGCAACGATCTGGCCACTACGCGGCAAGGTCACCTGCCTCCACGAGCTCGTGGTGAAGGTCGGTCGTGCCCATGGGCGACGACACGTAGAACTCGCGAGCGTCAGGGTGCGTCACTGTCATTGCGCGCAGGCTGGCAACGACCTCCGGCGCGGGGTTGGCTGAGTGATCAGCGTTCGTCCACTTGGCGAGCTCGTCGCAACAGAAGCCGAAGCAGCGGAAACCGCTGACGGCGCCCACCTGGCAGGCGAACACACGGAACCCGCGCGCCATGTCCCGGAGCACGATCTCGTCACCGGCCTGGTCGAACGGAATCCCGAGCGCGCGGAGCCGGGCGGCAATCTGTCGTAGGCGCTGGCCTGCCTCGCTCTTGTTCTGGCTGACGAACGCGAAGTAGTGCACCTCGCCGACCGGGACTGACCAGTCGCCGCACACGGTCTCGTTGACGGCGAAGTCGACCATGCTGGTGCTCTTGGCGCCGCCGCGACCCACGCGGGCCACGAGGCGCTTCGCGGCGCTGGGCAGGAAGCGCGCGGCCTGCTCGTCCCACCAGGCCAGGGGCGGCGGGAAGCCTGCGGCGTACAGCTGCGTTCGCATTCGCGTGAACGTCTCGAGCGTGGCGGCCATCAGGTACCCCCCTGGAGGCGGCGGACCACGCCGGCGGTGGCGGACTCGGCGGTTGGCCTGGCCTTGGCCTCCTTGGCCACGAGCTCGAACGCTGCCAGCAGGTTCTGCCGCGAGTCATTCGCGAGCTTGCTGCCGAGCTCATGCTCGCCGCGGTCGAAGCACCAGCGCGACGCCGCTAGCTGCAGCGAGGCACTGGCGACGATGCTGGCGGGACCGGGCCCGACGTAGCCGCCGCCAACCGAGGCCGCCAGCGAGGCCACCTGCGCGCGCTTGAACGCCTCGGCGGCGCCCTTGTAAGGGCGGAAGCTCGGGTCGGCAACGACGCTGCTCAGCCCGAGCTGGGTGGCAAGGCGGGTCTTTCCGGCGCGTGACTTGCCGCCGGCAGACGCGAGCCCGTTGCCGCGGGCGAACTTGCCGCGGTCGCCGCGGTCGCTCGGGCTTGTTTCGCGGGCGGCGGCGGGCACGCCCTCGGGCAGCTCATTCGCCGGCAAAACCTCGATGCGCGGCACGCCAGCGCCGTTGCCGTGGCCGGTGCGGAGGGCCATCAGCATGCCCCCTTCTGCCCGCCGGGCTGGTGTAGACTTGGGTAATGCGGGGACGCGGTGATCGAAGCATCCCGCCCGAGAGGGTCGGGCGGGTGGCCATGGCCTACGTGGCAATGCTGGCCGTGACCGCCTTGGCTTGGTGGCTGCGCGGGCTCGATGCCGCCGGATACACGCTGTTCGCTTGCATTTGGGCGGTGTTGCTCACCAGCGCCCTGCCGCTCCGCAGTGCAGCGCAACGAGCCGAACGCGGGTAGAGTCGAGCGGTGGCTCATCCGAAGCGCATGACCTGGCGCGAGGCGCGTAACTTCAGGCGCTGGGCGCTCGCCGCCATCGTGGCCGGCTTCGTTGCGGCGGTATACTTCGGCAGAAAGTACGGCGTGCGCGACGACACGCAGACCCCGCCGAATCGGTTCACCTGCTATCGCCCGCTGTGATGGCGCCGTCGCGCCACCTGCCTCGCAGAGCGCCCTAGGATCGCTCGAGAGCGCGCCGAAGTTCGCCGAAGTTCGGTGGTCGAGTCGCGGCTCGGTGAGGCGCGGGGGATTCGCGATCCGTCGCGTCGCAGCCGAAGCGCCGCGAAAGTCGACGCGCGCGTAAGCGATTGCCCCAGAACTGGCCCCATTGGGGCGGATTTTCGGCGTCGGGGAGAGCCAGCAAGTGGGGCCGTGTTGCGCTCTGATCGCGTCGTCGTGGTCAGAGCCGAACGCGTGGCCGGTGATGTGTTGGCACGGTGCCTTGCATTCCGGGATCGGGAGCAGCGACGTGGCGGCCCCTGCACACCACACACCCTGCACAGCCTCATTCGCTGCAGAGTGGTGCGATGGCGCCAGGCGCTTCCCTATACGTGCGTGCAAATACGGGTGTGTTAGGTGTGCTGTATTCATTTGAGGCCTAGTTGCTGCTGTGCTGTCTGCACACCCTCACCTGCACACCCTGAGTTTTCAGGTGTGCCAGCTGTGCACCGATAGACTCGGACTCGCTTCCCATCTCGGGTGACGGGATGCGTCGATGGCTTGTAGCCAAGGTCGCGAAGAACGTGGCCAGCTCGGGTGCTAGGGCCGTTGTTGATCTCGGCCGCTCTCATTCCGATGGCGCCGAGCAGCACGTCAGCGGTCGTGATGCCGTCGCTGATGTCGAGGATCCTGCGCTCGTGCTGGCCGTTCGGGAGCGTGGGTGCCTTCAACCACTCGGCGACGATTGAGATCCAGTCGTCGGGTGCTTGGCGGTCGGCCTGTTCGTCTTGGCAGAGCTGCACGAGCTCGGCCGTGTCTGAGTGCCAGGCTTCGCCAGACTTGAACCGCGCCACGGCCTCGGCCCAGAGCTGATCCCGATCCTCGACCAGTGCCGCAACGTCGACCCGACCACAGCGCACCGGCCAAAAACGGCGGTTTCCCGTGCGGTCTGGCAGGTATTGCGTCTCGTTGGTGCTGCCGCAGAACACGCACTGCCGAGGAAAGTCGCGCGTGCGGCGCCCGTAGCTGGGGCGGTAGTGGTCCTGTCTGGAGCTCACGAAATTCTTGACGCGCTCCGACTCGCGCCCCTTGATTGCAGCGAGCTCCGCGAATTCGTAGATCCAGATTCGGCGGAGCGCTTGATAGGAGTCCTTGTCGCCGACGACGATGCCCGTGTCGGCGTAGAAGTCGCCGCCCAGGACGCGGACGCCCGTGCTCTTGCCGATGCCCTGTTCACCTTCGAGCACGAGCATGTAGTCAGCCTGGCAGCCGGGCTTGTACGCGCGCGCGACGGCGCTGATCATCCATTTCGTGCCCACGGCTCGAACGTAAGGCGTGTCGGTGGCACCGAAGTACTTCACCAGCAACGTCGGCAAGCGCTGGACGGCGTCCCATTTGAGTGAGTCGAGGTAGTCGCGAACCGGGTGCACCTCGTGCTTCCGGCCGATCGCGAGAATGGCTTGCTCGACCATCTCCACGCTGGGCTCGAATTCGCAGTTGCTTGAGATCCACGCTACGGTGCGGGCCGAGTCCTCGTCGGTCCAATCTCCGATCAGGCTGCCCTGCGGCCGATCCTGCTCGCGCGTGGGGGGCTCCTTCAAGCAAACCACCGCTTCCGCGAAGGCGTCGAACGCAATCACGCCGTGCCACTCGGGGTGCTTTGCCAGCACGTGCAGCACGTTCGCCAAGCATTTCTTGGGTGTCTTTTCCTTCTTGGTGAGGATGAGTCCGCCGCGCCAGGCGGTGCTGCGCTTCGCGTCGATGTTGGCGACGGTCACTCGTTCACCTTCTGGAAAAACTCGCGGAGCCGCGCGCGCGCGCCGTCAACGTCGATCTCGCCGGTGCGCAGCAACAGGTCGCACCGGTGCATGACCTCGATGAGCTTGCGCTGCTTCGCAGCCTCGATGACTTGCGCAATTCGGCGCTGCACATGCGTGTCGCCGATGGCCGGCGTGTAAAAAATCGCCTCGAGTTCACGGGCCAACTCGCCAACGAAGCCGCGGCGCTGCATCTCGCGAGCAATGGTCTCGAGTTCGCAGACTTCGCCCTGATCACAAACGGCCTCGGCGGCCTCCCAGATGAGCTGATAGAGGCGGGCGAAGAGGTGCTCTGCGCGCAGCGGCTTGAAATCGCCGGGCGTTTTGTAGCCGGCCAACAGCAGGCACATGAGTTCCTGCTCGGCATCGAGGTTCGCCGGCGGCGGCAGCAGCGGGCGCGGCTCAGAGAGCAAGCTGTGACTCCGGATCTCGGTCGCCATCGCATGTCGAAGTTCGGCGACAAGCTCTGACTCTGGGCGATTGTCCTTCGGTACAACGCCCAGGTGTCGAACCTTGCCGGTCATTTTCTCGCCTCGGCGTTGCGGATCCCGCAGTCGAAGCAGATGGCCTTGACTCTACCGAACGACGGCAGGAACACGATCGCACCCGGCTGCCAGCTCGCACCACAGACGCAGCGACCAGCAAAGCGCGTCTGCATTGGCCGCCGTGCCTTCAAACGCTCGGCAATCTCTCGCTCGCGCTCGTGCTGAGCCTCGGAGATCATTGCCCACCCGCCCGGCGCAGCAGCGCCCGCACTTGTTCGGCGGGGTCGACGGTGACCGGCGCGTCGGTGTTGGCCTGCGCCGTGTTCTGCTGGCGCTCGAGCGCCTCCAGGAACTTCGCCGCGGGCACCGCCGCCTTGCGGCCGACGAGGAGCACGGGCACGCCCAGCTGACGCGCGTTGTCGCGCACGTGACGCCACGGCAGCCCGCAGACGGCCTCGCAGTTACGCGGGCCGAGCAGCAATGCTACTGGCTTGATTTTGGGCTCGTTGTCCTTCACAACACACTCCGCTCGTTGCGCGGCGCCTCACCTGGCAGGGTGGGGCGTTCGCTTTTCTACGTGCCGTGCTCGAAGTCAGTGCCTTCGAGCATCGGGTTGTCCTTGCAGTAGCTGGCGATCGTCTTGTCCCGCGCCGGTCGATGTGACCACGCCGCGACCAACCGGAGATCGACGCTGTGGCGCCCAGTGCCGCCGTTTTTCGAGTCGCGGGCTGTTCGGAGCCGTCGCAACTTTCGACGTTGCGTACTGTTCACGCTGCCTCGCCGCGCTTGCGCGCAATTTCGAGTAGCTTTTCCGTTGTCAGGTCGCAGCGCGACTTCCGGTCACGGCTAACGCCGTCGTCTGGGTCGAGCTCGTAGCGGACCCATGTGTTTGGAGCGACGCCCGCAAGGGCTGCCGCAGCGGTCTGGCTGTAGCCTGCTTTTTCGCGAATTTGACGCACTGAAACGAACGGATGCGGCATGGCACAGCTCTCCCTTGAGCAACCCGCTCCTCAGAAACTGTCCAGCCTAAGGGCTGTTGTCTGTGGTGCGTTGAGTTGCAGTTAACTCTTTAGCGCGCGGCGACGATTCGCGTCAGAGGACACTCGGTGTCCTCCCTTGTGCGCACGCTTCGGGGCCTTCGGCTTGCCTCGGCGGCGTCTTGATCGCTTCGCGTCGCTGTAGCTCGCCGGCATACCAAGAGCGTCAAACAACGCCTCGGCAGCATCCGCGACCGCTGGCGCACCCTTGAGCCGGGCCTGGGCTCGAACGACCGCCGCGACGAGCGCTCGGTGTTCGCGCACGAGCTCGGCGTGGTCGGGGACGTCGTCGGCGTACAGACCCACGGCAAGGTCGACGGCGTCTTCCTCGAAGCCCGGCCGGCGCATCTTCGCCGGTACCTTTTGGGCATGCGCAAGAATTACAGCCGCGGACTTGCACGCCAATAGGAGGCTATCCCGCCTCTGGCCACTCTGCGTGTCCTGGCGGTTGCCATCGAGTCCACGCCAGGCGTCGTTGAGTCGACGAATCACCCGGCGCGAAGCCTCGAGGAGTCGGTCAACGTAGGGCTCGATCCCACCAGCTGACAGCACCACTGGCAGGTCGTGATTGATGGCGGCCTTCAGGCTTTCACGCGACTGCTCAAGCTTGTCGGCGTGCGCCGTCAGCAATCCCGCGAGGCGTCGCGCCTTCACCACGTCAGCGTCCAGCTTCTTGGCTGCCACGGCGCGATTCTCGCGGCGCCGTGCGAAGCCGTCAAAGGGCGGCGTCACCGCTTCCCCCGTTTCGCCCGCTCGGCGCTCAGGTCCGGCACCTGTAGCCGCTGCCGCCGGCGCGCCTCAAGCTCGCCCGCGAGCTGTGCTACAAGCTCCCAACGCTGCGCCTTGGTGGCTTCCGTGAGCGCAAGAGCGAGTGCGCTTTCGACCGCGTCGACCGCCCCTGACAGCCCCGATTGCGCTTCTGCTGGCTCCCTCTCGCTTTCGGAATCAGCATGAATTCCGCGGTGAGCCTCATCAGGCTGTGCAGGCGACTCTTTTAAGTCTCCTGCGTATGCCGATTCCGCCAAGGGGCCTTGGTGCGAGGTGGGATAGCATCGCTAGGGGGCGCACGGCCACTCAAAGTGAGCTACTCGATCCGTAACAGACCGCGCTTTTTGTCGCCGTCTTGAGTGTCCATCGCTTTGAACAGGCGGTCGGATTTGACGAGCCAGGGCTGGTACTTTTCGTTGACGTCGAGGACGAGGACGAGGTCTTGGTCTTCGAGGTAGGCGGCCAGGGGGGAGTGGTGGCCGCCGCCTTTCTGGAAGAGGGGGGCGCGCAGAAAGTTGATGATGTAGCGGCGATCGATGTCGTTGACGTGATGGAGCTCGTCGCGGAATTGGGCGAGCGTGAGGTCGCGCAGCACGGTGACTTTGTGGCCGGAGGCCTTGCGCGCCACGTCCGCCAGCTCGTCGAGCGACAGGCCCATCCAACAGATGCCCGACCAGCACTTGCCGGTGCCCTCCAGCACGGAGTCGACGGATGCGGCTTCGCTGCCGAAGGAGCGCAGCACGTTGGCGACCGACGTGGGACCGCACACGGAGCCGTTCGGCTGAAAGAACAAGCGGCGCTGGTAAGTGGCAGCTACCGGCTCGTGCCAGGCGCGCTCGAGCAGCGGCTTGTCTTGATACGTGGTGTCGGCCTTGATCGACGGGACGTCGTATTGGGGCGCGAAGAAGACGGCGCGAATGATCGTGCTCAGCGGCACCGCGACGATGGTCGCCAGGACTAGCAGCGCGATGCGCAGCCAACGAAACCGGGCTGTAGCGGCCATGGGCGCCTACGGTAGCGCCAAACGGCTCGGGCTGGCGATGCCATCGCTGCCGAGCGACACCGAAAAGGTGCGGCTGGCTCCGGCGTGCTGCACGGTAACGCTCACGGTTTGGCCGGCCGCGCCGCGCAACGTGGCTTCTCCCGCTACCACCGGCACGGCGCCGTCTGCCGTGAGCACCAGCGCGTCGGGCGGGGTGATTTGCACGTGCGCTGTGACGACGCCTGGCGCCACGGCAGCAGCGGCGACCGGCTCCGATGCGGTGTGGCTGCGGCCAAAGAAGTAAGCGCCGCCGCCTGCGACGGCCGCGGAGAGCAGCGCGACGCCGATCATGGCGCCGCGGCTCACACCGCCGACCTGGCGGTTGACGGCGCGCTCGTGCGCGCTGCCGCCGATAGTGGAGGTCTCAGCAATGGCCTTTTGGGGTGCTGGCTTTTGCGCCAGGTTCTTGCCCAGGTTCGCGATGCGGCGCGCGGCCGACTCGGTCAAGTTGACTTTGAGCGCCATCTCGCCGCGCTGCGCTTCCGTCAGGCCTTTGAGCTGGCTGGTGACGAGGCGATCGGAGTTGCCGGCGAACAGCTCGATGTCTTCGATCAGCGCCTTCATGCTTGGCGTGCGCTTTTCGGGATCGCGCTCCAGGCCGCGGTGCACGGCCATCGCCAGCGCCCGTGGTACCCAAGGCGCGGCCGTTTCCAGCCGGATGATGGGCTCGGTGACGAGCGCGATGATCAGCTCGCCGAGTGAGTTTTGCCCTTGCCAGAGGCGCTGACCCGAAAGCGCCTCCCACAGCACGACCGACAAGCTCCACACGTCCGTGCGCTCGGTGACCGACTTGGCGTTGCGCGCCTGCTCGGGCGACATGTACATGGGGGAGCCGACCACGCCGCCCGAGCGCGTGAGGCTTTGATGACCCGAGCCCGACGTCACGAAGCCGAAGCCGGCGAGCTTCTTGGCGACCCCGAAGTCACAGACCTTGACGGTCACCTCTGAGCTCTTTTTGTCCTGGTTCAGGAACAGGTTGGCGGGTTTGATGTCGCGGTGCACGACGCCCTGCGCGTGCGCGGCCGCGATGCCGCGCGCCGCCTGCACCACCAGCCGTACCGCCACCTCCGGCGCCAGCGCACCTTCGCTCTTCATGATCGTCGACAGGTCGACGCCGTGCAAAAGCTCCATGATGATGTACGGGAAGCCCAGCTTCTCGTCGCAGCCGGCGTCTACCGTGCGCACGACGTGGGGACTGTTGATGATGCTGCTCGCTTTGGCTTCTCGGGCGAAGCGCTGCAGGGTGGAGGGGCTGGCGCCTTGCACACCGGCCGACACCACCTTGGCTGCCAAACGCCAGCTGTTGGCGCCTTCGACCTCGTAGACGTTGCCCATGCCGCCCTTGCCGATCATGCGCTTGACCAGGAAGCGGCCGTCGAGCTTTTGGCCGACCAGGCGCAGCTCGTCGTTGTCGGTCAACGGTAGCGGGGCGAGCGATGCTTGCTTCGGCGCGTCGGCGAGGTCGGCGCGATTGGCGACGGAGCTCTTGCGCTCGCCCGACACCGCGACGATGCGCGTTTGGTCCAGTAGCTCGTCGCCGCCCGAGAAGGGACGCAAAGCGTCGGCCATGTCCTCGAGCGTGGCCCAGCGCTGGTCGGGGTCGCGCTGCAAGCACTTGTGCACGATCAGCGCGAGCGCCGGCTCGACCCAGGGGGCGCGATCCTGAAGGTGTGGCGGGTCTTCCGAGATGATGGCCGTGATCAAGTCGAAGACCGAGTCGATGTGCGCGTAGGGCGCGGCGCCGCAAAGCAGCTGGTACAGCGTCGCGCCGAGGCTCCACACGTCGGCGCGCTCGTCGACGCTTTTGGCGTTCTTCAGCTGCTCGGGCGCGACATAGTCGGGCGTCCCGAGCTGACTGCCGGTCTCGGTGAGCGAGCTGTCGCCGCCCATCTGCTTGGCGATGCCGAAGTCGCAGACCCGGACGATGACCTCGCCCTCTTCTTCGTCCAGGATCAGGTTTCCGGGCTTCACGTCGCGGTGAATGATGCCGATGCGATGCGCGGCGCTCAGGCCGCGCGCCGCCTGCAGCGCAATGCGCACGGCGGTCTCCGGCTCCAGCGCGCCCAGCTCGTCGAGCACCTTGTCGAGGTCCCGCCCTTTGAGCAGGGGCATGACGAGAAACATCAAGCTAGTCGCGCTGTCTTGCCCGGAGTCGAGCGTGCGCACGACGTGCGGGTGCTTGAGCCCGCGCACCAGCTCGCTTTCACGCAGAAAGCGTTGGGAGATCTGCTCGCCCATCATCTCGGGGCTGAGCGTCTTCAGCGCTACCTCGGCGCCCGTCTTGGCCCGAGCCCGGTACACGGCGCCCATCGCGCCTTGACCGATGAGCGCCTCGAGCTGGTAGCCCTCTCCGAGCGTCTTACCAACGAGTGCTTGAGCTCTTTCTTCTGCGGATTCGCTCACCGGAACGGACTTGGGTACGAGTAAGCCACCATAGTACCGAGCCTGCCAGGGTTGATGCTATGGGGACGTGCATGAAGGCCCGGCCCGATAAGGAAAATACCAAGCCTCGCGTCCTTTCTGTGGCGGGCTCGGACTCGGGGGGCGGCGCCGGAATTCAGGCCGATATCAAAACCATCACGATGCTGGGTGGCTTTGCCATGACGGCGGTGACTGCGCTCACGGCGCAAAATACCTTGGGCGTGGAAGGGGTGCTGATGGTCGAGCCCCGCTTCGTAGCCCAGCAAATGCGGGCCGTTTTGAGCGATATCGGGGCGGACGCAATCAAGACCGGCATGCTCGGGTCCTCCAACGTGGTCCACGCGGTGGCGGGTGTTTGTGAAAGCCTCGCGGCAGGAGTGCCGCTGATCGTGGACCCGGTGATGATCGCCAAAGGTGGGGCTTCGCTCCTGGACAAGGACGCGGTCGAGGCACTGGTTCTGCGGCTCTTGCCGCTCGCTTCGCTGGTCACGCCCAACGTGCCGGAAGCAGAGGTGCTCACGGGGCTGAAGATCCGGACACAATCCGACATGGAGCGCGCAGCTGACGCGATTTTGGGGCTCGGACCGAGCGCCGTCCTCGTGAAGGGCGGCCATCTCGAAGGAGAGACCGTGCTGGATTTGCTGCGCACCGCCGACGGCGCCGAGCACCGCTTCGAGGGACCGCGCATCATGAGTCGCTCGACGCACGGTACGGGCTGCACGCTGGCTTCGGCGATCGCGGCGGGTGTCGCGGAGGGGTTGACGTTGGCCGGAGCCGTGGGGCGCGCGCGTGACTACGTGGTGCGGGGTATCCAGCAGGCTCCGGGGCTCGGCCGTGGCCACGGACCGCTCGAATTTGCGCACCCGCTGCTGGCTGCCCCGGAGCCGCCCTCGCGGCGGCGACTCCAGTAACCGCTGCGCTGGGGCTGACGTGCAGGCCTGGCGGCCCCGGGCTATGTTGCGCGGGATGCGTTGGGTAGCGCTCGTGCGCCGTGGTTGCTCCGTCACCGGGCTGGCTGTGGGGGCGCTCGCTCTGGTTTTCGGCGGTGGCTGCACGACGAACCACGACGCGTTGGCGCGTCAGCCCACGGCCGGGAGCTCGGGGGGCGGCGCCGGTGGCAGCTCGGGTTTCGGCTTCGGCGGCTTTGGCAACACCGGCGATCAACCGCAGGGGGGGCGGAACAACCCGGACATGGAGCCTGCGGGCGACAACGTGCTCACGATCGTGAACGGCGCCATCGACGCGAGCAGCGTCGCGCTGTGTTTTGCGCGCGTCTCCGAGGGCGGCGAAACCGTCGAGCTCGTCGGTTCACCGCTGCCCGAATTGCCGTACGCCGCTTCTACCGTGCTCACGGCGATAGACGGCCTTTCGCTGATCGATGACGAGATCCAGCCGTTCGTCATCGCGGGCGATCTGTCGCGCATCAAAAAGCTCGATTGCGCTGGGGCCGTCGACTTGGCGCAAACGCTGGAAGCCGAGGTGACGCCGACGGACGTGCCTGCCGCAGAAGGCACGGGCGGTGCCGGCGGGGAGGGCGGCGCTGGCCCCGCGCCGATGCTCGAAAAGCCGGTGCTGCGCGCCCGCGCGTTGGCGGCGCTTCCAGCCGGAACCGTCAATATCGGGCGCAGTATCTTGATGGTGCTGACCGGGTGCCTGGGCGGCGCGTACTATTCCGACAAGCTGCAAACATCGGCGTGCGGCGGCGATTACGCGCCCGACGCGCCGAACATCGCCCCAATCGCGATGACGCTGTCGCGCGACGTGCGCTTCGACAAGGTCGGTCTGCAAGGCGTACACGCTTCGCCCGCTACCGGTCGAGTTGACCTGCGCGTTACCGGCGATCGCGGCGCCACCTCGCTCGTCTTCGCGCCCAACCTCGACTTTGGCACGATCGGTCCGCGTCCGGCCGACACGCGCTTCTCGCCCATCGAGCTCGGCGCCGACAACCCGACCTACGGCCTGCAAGCGCTCGACGAGAACGCGAACGTGATGTCGCAAGAAGCCTGGTCCGACATCTACGAGGGCTCCGGCATCACCACGCTCGTCGCCGCCCACACCTACACCGCCATCCTGCTCGGACCAGATCCGCTCTTGGTCAAGAAGGGCTGGTGGAACGAGTCGGTGTTCGCCCTCGTGCAGAACGATCCAACCCGTAAGGATTAGGGGGGCGAGGGGACCCCTAACCCCTAGTGATAGAGCGACACCTCAGCCAATTTTCCCTTGGCTTCGTTGATGTGCGCGCTATTGGGGAAACGGCGGATGAAGGAGCGGAGCGTGGACTTGGCGTCGTTCCACGCCTGGATCTCGAGCTGGGCGTGGGCGAGCGTGAGCGTGGCTTCGTCCATCACTTCTTTGTCGGCGGACGATTCCGAGAGCTGCATCAAGAGCGGAATGGCTTCGCGGTGCAGGCCGAGCGCGATCAGCGCGCGGGCGAGCTGGTAGTTGGCTTGCGGGCTGTGCGCGGCGTCGCTCTTGTACTGGAGTGATTCGCGTAGCGACTGTTGCGCTTCGTGCCAGCGCTGCATGCGGATGTGATCGACGCCAGTCTGATAAGCGATGAGCGACAGCTCGTTCTTGGCACGCTCGACCGCGGCCTCGAACACCGCGCGCTCGGTGGGGGAAAGATCGAGCTTGCTGACCGCCGCGTAGCCGTCGATGATCTCGCGGCGCTTGTTCTGGATCACGAGGCGGTAGAACTCCGCGGCCTGGCGCGAGGCCGAGCTGCGAGCTTCTTCGCGCGCGACGATGACCTTCTGCTCTTTTTGCAGCTGCTCGAGCTCGTCGCGCGTTTCGCGGTTCTCGCCCCGCACGGTGTCGATGCGGATGTCCCAGGCCAGCTTCACGAACACCAAAATGATGGCGATCGTGACGACGTAGCCGGTGGCGCTGGTGACGAGCACACGCCGCTCCGAGCCTTGCTGACGCTTGGAGATGCTCTTCAGGTCGGCCGCGAGCGCGTTGACCAAGTTATTGGTCTTGATGGTCAGCGCGCGGCTTTCCACAATCTCGCGCTTGACCTGCTCGAGCTCGTACTCGTCCATGGGGATCGCGATAGTGCCCTACTTTTCGAGGGGAACAGAAGGGTTGCGCAGCGCGCCGTCTGCTGACGCCGGGGTCCCCGGCTTGCGCGACCCCGGATCGTCATGTAAAGGAGGGCCCCGCGCCGGGTAGCCCGGACTAGCACCAGGACCGAACGATGGACTCGAGTGACATTCGCAAAGGCTTGAAACTGATGATGGACGGCAACCCGTACGTCGTCACCGACTTCCAGTTCGTCAAGCCGGGCAAGGGCCAGGCGTTCACGCGCACGAAGATGCGCAACATGCTCAGCGGCGGCACCATCGAGCGCAACATTCGCTCGGGTGAGCGCTTCGAGCCGGCGGACGTGGAAGACCGCACGCTGCAGTACATCTACCAAGAGGGCGAGAACTTCGTCTTCATGCACCCGCTCACGGGTGACCAGGTCAGCGTGCACCAAGACATCGTCGGCGATGACGCCGGTTTCTTGATGGACGGCATCAACGTCACCATCACGATTTACAACGGCAACCCGGTATCGATCGAGCTGCCCGCGCACATCGTGGCGCAAATTACCGAGACCGAGCCGGGCGTGCGCGGCGACACCGCGAACAACGTGACCAAGCCGGCCAAGATCAGCACCGGCGCTCAGGTCGCGGTGCCGATCTTCGTGACTGAAGGCGAGTGGATCAAGATCGACACCCGCACGCGCGCCTACATGGAGCGCGCGAAGGCCCCGTCGCTCAACCCGAAGTGAGTTGCGCGCTGCCGGGCCGCCGTTGAAGAGTGGGCTGGCCAGCCTCTCTCTCAGTAGTTCGTTAGGGCCGTCGCAGGAGGACGACCTTGCCGTCGCTCACGCAGGCGACGGCGGCGCGGTCGTTTGCGACCACGCAGTCTTGCGCGTGACGCACGTCTGCAGGAGCCTCCGGCAGCTTCCACAGCTCTTGCTGTGAGCCCGTCACCACCAGGCCGAGCGCTGTGCTGGCGACGAGCCAGTTGCCGTCCGGCGAGCGCGCGGAGCCGGGGCTCGGCAAAGTCTTGCTGGCCTGCCGCGGCTCGACGAGCACGCCGGCAAGCAAGACCGAAAAGCCTTCCGCGCTGGTCGCCACCGGCGTCGGGTCCGGACAGCTGAAGCGGCCGTGGCAGCCACCCGGGCGAGGCGCCAAAATCCGCGTCGGAATGCCGTTTTGTGGCGTGCCCGCCGCGTCGCTCAGGCCCAGCTGCACTTCGGACGAATCGCAACTGCAGAGCGAGCCGGTGAGGTGTCGGCCGGCCTGGTCCGTCACGTCGAGCGGCCAAGCAGGGGTCCCGGAGTCGGCGGCGAGCGGCGCCTCGCTGGTGCCATCGCGTGAAGCTCGCACCAAACCGGTCTCGGTCTGGATCAAGAGAGCGCCGTCTTGCTCGAACCAGAGCGGGCTGAAGTGCGGACCCTTGGGCTGCTTGGGGCGCGCTTGCAGCAGGCTGGCCGTCGGCGACACGCCGAGCAGGCGCTTGGCGAGCTCTTTGCTGATCGACTTCTCGGCGTCCGGGGAGAGCTTCTTGAAGTACCAATCGCGGCGCGTCAGCACGCTCACCGCGCCGAGCGCGTCCTTCGCCGCCAAGCGCGACAGCACGTCCGCCCGCGCGAGTGTGTCGACGACACCGCCCAGATCGTCGCAGCGCAGCGGCGAGCCTTCGGCGTCGAACACGCGCGGTGTTGCGCCCTCGGCGCACAGCGAGGCGAGCAGCCGCCGCGTTGCGTCGACCTCTGCCGAGGCGGTCGGACCGGCCTTGGCCAAGATCGCCTTGGCTTCGAGCAGCAGCGACGCGCGCGGCTCCGCGGCGTCGCGTGAGACGCCCGCCGCGCGATCCAGGTAGGCCAGGCTCGCGCTGGCTTTCGCGCCATCGGGACCGAGCAGGGTGAAGGTGAGCTTGACGTCTTCGCGTCCGTCGCCGTCGCGATCGCTGCTGTCGCAGTCCACGCTCAGGGCCTCTCCTGACGCAGGCGCAGCCAGGCGCAACGTGAGCACCTCCGGCCGCTCGCTGCCCGGCGCGATGACGCTCACCGCCTCGACCGGCACGCGCTGCATGAGCCCGGCGGGGCAGGTTGCGGTAGTGTCGACCAGCACGCTCGAAGCGCCGGTTTGCACCAGGCGCGTGCTATTTACGCAGCCCTGGGCGATCGGCATGAAGCTCGGCAGCGTGAGCACACTGCGCGCCGCGCCGCCCGCGCCGTAGGCCATGAGCATGCCGCGGGGCACGTCGAGCGCATCCGCGTCTGCCTTGACCCAGGCGACGGCTTGTTGCGTCGGACCTTCGCCGAGCACCAGCGCGCGATCGAAGACGTAACGTGGCGGGGCGTCGAGCGTGAGCTCACCCATGCGCAGCTTGCGCGAGCCAGGCGGCGCCACCAGCGCGGCCGCATACTGGCCGGGCTCCACCTTTGCGCTCGGCGCCGGCGGCGCGTTGGCTGACGCTTCGGGATCGGGGAGCGCCGAGGTGACGCCGAAGGGCGTGTAGGGCTTCTCTTTTTGGCAGCCATCGCAGCCGCCGGAAAGGCTCGCGAGCAGCAGCGCCACCCAGCAGACTTCAGCTCTTTTTCCCATGCTCATCATAAACGTAGAAGCCGCGCCCCGTCTTTCGGCCGAGTAAGCCCGCCTGCACCAAGTTGCGCAGCATGGTGCACGGCCGGTACTTCGAATCGCCGAAATCTCGGTGCAAGATCTCCGCGATCGACAGCACCGTATCGAGGCCGATCAAATCTGCCAACTCGAGGGGGCCCATCGGATGACCGAGGCCGAGACGCGCGCCGGCGTCGATGTGCTCCTTCGCACCGACGCCTTCTTCGAGCGCGAAGCAGGCCTCGTTGAGCAGCGGGATGAGAATGCGATTCACCAAGAAACCGGGGCGATCTTGGCTGACGATGGTCTGCTTGCCGAAGCGCGCGGAGACCTCGAGGGCGGCGGCGAGCGTTTCGTCCGAGGTGAGGGTGCCGCGCACGACCTCGACCAGCTTCATTACCGGCACCGGGTTCATGAAGTGCAGGCCAATCACTCGCTCGGGTTGCTTGGCCTCGCGGGCCAGGCGCGTGATCGACAAGCTGGAGGTGTTGCTGGCCAGGATGGCTTGCGGCCGGGCGAGCGCGCTCATGCTTCGGAAGAGCGCGAGCTTCAGCTCCAACTGCTCGGGCGCCGCCTCGATTACCAGATCGGCGTCGGCTACACCGAACAAGGGCCCTCCGGTCTTGATGCGCGAGACGACGCCATCCGTAGTACCGGCCGGTACCTTACCGTCGGCTTCTTGGCGGCGCAGTCGCGCCGAAAGCTTGCTCACCGCCTCGGCCGCTTGCGTGTCGCTCTGATCCGACAGCGTGACCTCGAGCCCAGCTCGCGCCGCTACCTGTGCGATGCCGGCGCCCATCTGTCCGGCGCCCACCACCGCCACGCTGCCGATCGGAGTCGATTCGCTGCTCATGCGTGCGCGCCACAGGTAACATAGCGGCCGGATGCTCGCGAGGTCGCTGTTGCTGGTGTGCGCCTTGGTCGTAGCGGGCGGCTGCGCCCACTCGGCTCCGTCGCCGCTTTTGCGCGCCACGATGTTGATGGACAAGGGGCAGACGGAGCCTGCGAGCGCGCTCTTGCGCGGCTACTTGAAGGAGCACCCCAACGCGCTCGCGGAGCGACGCTTGCTGGTGCGGGTCGAGGCTGCGCGGGGTCAGCTCGGCGCCGCGCAAGCCGAGGTCGAAGTGCTCGAAAAGCAGCTCGGTCCCCACAGCCCTATCCCTTTGGTGGAGCTGGGTCACGCGCTCGAGATGGCGCATCGCTACGACGAGGCGCTTGCGGCCTATGACCAGGCGGCCGAGGTCGCGCCTCGAGATGCCCTCGGTCCACTGACCGGAGGGTTGCGGGCCGCGCGCTGGGGCGAGCTCGAGTGGGCGGAGCCGCGTCTGACCGAAGCCGTGCGGCGGGGCCCAAAGGATCCGGCCGCGTGGCATGCGCTCGGCGTCGTGCGCTTGTCACTCGGCGACCTGACGGGTGCTGAGCAAGCGTATCGCTCTGGCCTTCTGGCCGACCCAGCGGCGCTCGAAAATCGTGTGGGGCTCGCGACGCTCGCGATCTCGCGCGGTGATCTCGCGTCGGCGCTCGTGCAGTACGACGCGATTGCAGCACGACGGCCGAATTTGGCGGACGCACAATTGGGCCGCTCGTTCGCGCTGATGGGTCTCGGACGTTTCGCCGAAGCGCACCGCGCGCTGGACGAAGCAGCGCGCCTCGGCGGCGATCCGAAGGTCGTGGCGGCGCAGCGCTCGGCGCTTGCGCGTCGCACCTCTCCGCACCCTGCGCCCCCTCCGAAAGCGTCTCCGGAACCGAACCAAAACTGAGGGGTTTCGAGCGCTTGTAACGCCTGACTGCGCAGCGTACTCTCGGCCTCCCTCGCCTCCGTTGGCGAGGTTGGGACCGGCCTGATTAAGCGATCTGGCTCCGAGACGTCGTCACTTCGGATTTTTCGAAATCCGACTGGCACGGCTCCGGGAGCAGCCTGCCCTCGTGGATAAGAGGGCTCGGCTGAACGAGGAAAAGAAAAGCTCAATGGATTCTCAGACGATCCGCACCGCGCTTGGAAAACTGCAGGTTGAACCGGGTTCGAAGGAAGCTTGGGAATCGCTGCAATCGTCCATCAAACAGGGCGGCGGTGACCTTTCGAATGACGAGCTAGCGCGGCTGCTCGACGCAGCCCGTGAGAAGCACGCCGAGCGTGGTGAGTGGGCGGCCGCCGTTCGGCTGCTCGAGCTCGCCATCGCGGCCGCCGAAGGTACCCCGCGAGAAACAGCGCTCGTGCGCGAGCAGGCCAAGCTGCTGTCCGAAAAGATGTTCGACGAGGATGGCGCTGCGGCCGCGTACTTACGCCTGCTGGAGCTTTCCCCCGACGACAAGGACGCCTCGGCTCAGCTCGAAGAGCAAGAGAGCCGCCGCGCGCGCTACACCGAGCTGCGCGCGCAGTACGTGAGCGAGGCCGAAGGCGCGAGCGACGAAGCTTACAAGAGCGCGATGCTGATGCGCGCCGCCGAGATGGACGTGCGCTTCGGTTCCGACGACGCCGCCTTCGAGGCAGCCGTGGATCGCCTGGAGCAAGCCGTCCGCCTGGATCCGACGAACGAGCCCGCCAGCCGATTGCTCGAGCACCTGTACCGCCAGAAGGAGCGCTTCGAAGACGTGGCCGGCGTGCTGGAGCGCCTGGCCGATCGCGGCGAGACGCCGGCGTCGCGCATCGCGGCGGGCGTGCGCCTGGCCCGCACCTACGCGCAAGAGCTGGGCGACAAAGAGCGCGCCGCGCGCGCCTACAACGGCGTCTTGCGAGATGCGCCGGATCACGCCGAAGCCAAGGAATTCCTGTCGGATCTGTACTCGAGCGCCGATCGTTGGGCAGACCTGGTCGCCCTTTACGAGCGCGAGGTGAAAGCCGCCGGCAGCACCGGCGACGCAGGCCGCGTCGGCGACATGCTGCAGATCGCGATGCTGCACTGGAAGAAGCTGGAGAAGCCGGCCGACGCTGAGCCGTGGTTCGAGCGCATCCGCAAGGTGGAGCCCGCCAACCCGGGCATGCTGTCGTTCTTCCGCGAGTACTGCGCCAGTTTGAACGACGACACGCGCTTGATGGACGTGCTGCAGGCCGCCGCGCGTGCGCTGCCGGAAGGCAGCAAGGAGCGCACGCAGATCAGCGCGCAGCTCGGCAAGATGGCCGAGGGCCAAGCCAACGCTCAGAAAGCGGTGGAGCAGTACAAGAGCGTGCTGCGCCAAGATCCGGACAACGCCGAGGCGCGCGAGGCGCTCAAGCGCTTGTACAAGCAGACGCAAGGTTACAACGCTTTGGTGGAGCTGCTCCGTCAAGAGCTCGAGCGGCTGCCGAACGAGAAGTACCAGGAGCGCTTGGCGGTGTTGCGCGAGGTCGCTACCGTCTATCGTCAGTACATCAAGAGCGACACGGCGCTGCTCTCGGTGCTGGGTCAGATCGTGCAGCTCGACGACAAGCTCGACGAGCAAGACGTGCTGGAGATGCGCGAGCTCGTCGCCCTGTACGACAAGCTGGGGCGTCACCGCGACCTCATCACCAATCAGGTGAAGCTGGCGGAGATCACGCCGGACGTCGAAGAGAAGAAAGAGCTGTACCGCGCCGCCGCGCGTCGCTGGCTCGACCAATTCTCCAACGCACAGAACGCCACCGAAGCGTACGCGGCGCTGCTCAAGGTGGCGCCCGAAGACCGCGAAGCGCGCGAGCGGCTCGAGGAGCTGTACCGCAAGCGCCGCGCCTGGGCGCCGCTATTCGAGCTGTATGCGGCTGATTTGGCCCAGGCCGAAGGCCAGAAGCGCCTGCCGCTGCTGCGCGAAATGGCCACGCTCGCCGCCGAGCGCCTGAACCGACCGGCAGACGCCATCGGGCTGTACCAGCAAATTCTCGAGATCGATCCTTCGAAGACGGACGTGCTCGATGCGCTCGAGAAGCTCGCCGAGCGCAACCGTGACTTCGTCACGCTGGCTGCGGCGCTCGAACGTCGCGTCCAGCAAGAGGCAGACGCTGCTGGCAAGCTGGCTGCGCTGCAAAAGCTCGGCACCGTTTACGCCGACCACATTCAGGATGCAGAGAAGGCCGTGCGCACCTGGCGGCGCGTGCTCGAGGCTTCGCCCGGGCACTCGCGGGCGCTGCGCGTGCTGCGCGAGGCGTACCTCGGCAGCGGCGACTTCGACGCGCTCGAAGAGCTGTACGGCAGCCAGAACGATTGGGAAGGTCTATCGGAGGTGCTGAGCAACGCCGCCGATCGCGCCAAGGACAATCAGGCGAAGATCGCGCTCAGCTACCGCGCGGCCCGCATCTACGAAGAGAAGCTGAATCAGCCTGAGCGCGCGTTCCGTTCGTACGATCGCGTGCTGTCGGTGGACCCGAGCGATACGCGCGCGGCGCGTGCGCTCTTGCCGCTGTACGAGCGCGACGAGAAGTGGGCCCGCCTCACGCCGCTCTACGAGCTGCTCTTCGAGAAGGCCGAAACCGAGGCCGAGAAGCTGGAGATGCTCGGACGCCTGGTCGACGTTTCGGGCAAGCGCTTGGGCGATCGCAAGGCCGCCGCCGGCTACGCGCGTAAGGCTTACGAGCTTTCACCGGACAGCCCGCTCTCGCTCGAGCTGCTCGAAGAAACGTCGCGAGCCGCGGGCGCGTGGGATTCGTTCGTCAGCGTGCTCGAGACGCGCCTGGCCGCGCTGGCCAGCGACGTGACGGAGCCGCCGCCCGCCGTGGCCGCCAAGGGCGAGCCTGCGCCTGCGGGCGGTAAGAAGAAGAAGGGCAAGAAGAAGGCGGAGGCGACGTCGGACGCGCCTGCCGCCGCCGACTCGGTCAAGCCCGCCACTGACGCCACGCGCCGCCTGCTCGAGCTGAAGCTGTCGCGAGTTTACTCCGAGGAGCTTTCGCGCACCGACGACGCCGTCAAGGTTTACAAGCAGATGCTCGAACGCGATCCGGGCGACGCCGACGCGGCCAGCGAGCTGGAAGGCATCCTGCGCCGTCACGATCGCCGTGACGACTTGCGCTGGCTGCTCGAGCTGCGCGTCACGAGCGCCGGCACCGACGCCGACAAGCTGCGCCTGCTCGGCGAGTGGGCGACGCTCGAAGAGGCGGTGTTCGAGTCGCCGGAAGCGGCCGTGCGCCTGTACCGGCGCATGCTCGAAATTTCCGCGACGGACGAGCGCGCTCTGTCGTCGCTGCCGCGGCTGCTACTGGCGGCGGGAAACGCGGCTGGTGCCGCCGAGATCATCGCGCAGCACCGCGACGCAGTCACGGGTGAGGCGCGAGCCGAGCGTGAAGTCGAGCTGGCGGAGCTGTATTTGGAGCGCCTGAGCCGCCCGGTGGACGCGCTCGAGAGCGCCATCGCCGGTTTGACCTCCGACGCGCAAAGCGCACGCGCCATGAGCGTGCTCGAGCGCCTGGTCAACGTCGAGTCGGTGCGCGCGCGCGCGGCAGACGTGCTGGCGCAGCGCTACGCGAGCGGCGGCGAGGCACGCCGCGAAGCTTCGGCGCTTTCGGTGCTGCTGGAGCAGGTGAAAGATCCGAGCGAGCGCCTGGCGCTGTACACTCGCCTGGCCGACGTGAACGAGCACAAGCTCGGCGCGCACGGCAGCGCGCTGGACGTGATGCTGGCCGCGGTGCGCGAGTTCCCGGCGGAGCTCTCGCTGTGGGAGCGCGCCGATGCGCTCGCGTCGTCGTCGGGTCGACCGACGGATCTGGCGGAGGCGATGCGCGAGGTGCTGCGCGGTAAGCACGACGCCGCGCTCGAAACGGAGCTGTCCGAGCGAGCGGCTCGCCTGCACGAGGATCGCCTGGGCGATCCCATCGGTGCCACGCCGTACCTCGAGCGCGTGCTGGCGCTCTCGCCCAGCAACGAGGTCGCGTTCCAGCGTCTAAAGGACATCCTCACGGCCGCCGAGCGTTGGGGTGAGCTCGAAGCGCTCTACGATCGTGCGTCGCGCGCCACGGACGACCTGGCGCGCCGCATCGAGATGCTGGTCGAGGTCGCGCTGATCTGCGAAGAGATCATCGAGGACGTCGCCAAAGCGACCGCGTATTACGAGCGCATCCTGGAGATCGATCCGGTGCACGACGCGGCGATCCGCGCGCTCGATCGCCTGTATTTGAAGCAGGGCAAGAACCGCGAGCTGTCGGCGCTGCTCGAGCGCCGGCTCGAAACCGCGGTCGGCGACGAAGCCTTCGAGCTCAAGCTTCGCCTGGCCAAGCTGCAGCTGGAGCTGCACCAGCCGGACAAGGCCATGGGCCACGTCGAGGACGTGCTGCGCGAGCGTGTCGGTGACTACGAAGCACGCGAGCTGGCCGAGCGCATGCTGGCCATCGGTGAGCTGCGTCCCCGCGCCGCGCGCGCGCTCGAAACCGTGTACGAAGCTCGCGACGAGGTGCGCGACTTGGTGCGCGTGCTGGCCATCCGCCTGGAATCGCTCACTTCTGCCGAGGTGGCGGACGAGCGCCGCGACCTCTTGCGCCGCATTGCCATGCTGCGCGACGACCGCTTGCACGACGATCAGGGCGCCCTCGACGCGCTGGCCGAGCTGGTGCCGATGGATCCGCTGGACGGCGACGCGCGCGCGCGCTTGCTGGAGATCGGCCGACGTGTCTCGGCGCACGAGCGGGTGGCCGAGGTGCTCACCCGCGCCAGCCAAAAAGCAGACACGCCCGTCGCCCAAGGCGAAATCCTCACCGCCGTCGCGCGCATCTACGAGGATTTGCTGGCCGATCCGGCCCGCGCGGAAGCAACCTACCGCAGCATCTTGCGGCTCGATGACAAGGACGCCGAGCTCGTGCTGCCGGCGGCCAAGGCGCTCGAGCGCATTTACGTGAACGCCGGAGACAGCGGCAAGCTGGCCGAGATGCTGCGCCTGCAGGTGCAGCACGAGCAAGACGGCAACGTGCGTCGCGAGCTGTTCGGCCGCCTCGGTACCCTCAGCCAAACGGTGCTGGGCGACGAAGCCGGCGCGATCGCGGCGTGGAAGTCGCGCGTCGATGAGAATCCCGAAGACGCCGAAGCGCTGGCTGCGCTCGACCGGCTGTACGAGAGCGCCGGCCGTTACCGTGAGTTGGTGAGCGTGCTGCAACGTCGTCGCGAGGGCAGCAGCGACGTCGAGCTGCGCCGCTCGTTGATGACGCGCGAGGCCGAGACGCTGTGGAAGAAGCTCGACTCGGTGTCCGAAGCCATCGACGCTTACCAGGCGCTGGTCGCGGAGTTCGGCCCCAGCCGCGACGCGCTCTCGGCGCTCGAGGCGCTGTTCGCCTCCGCGCAGCGCTGGGAAGAGCTGTCCGACACCTACGAACGCCACCTCGACCTGTGCGACACGGACGACGAGCGCTTGGAGATTCTGGCCAAGCTCGGCGACATCAAACGCGAGCACCTGGCCGACGCCACGGGTGCCATCGAGGTCTACCGTCGCGCGCTCGGCCTGCGCAGCACGCACAGTGCCAGCCGCGACGCGTTGAGCAAGTTGCTCGAATCGAGCGACAACGCCACCAAGCGCGAAGCCGCGCTGATTTTGAAGCCGATCTTCGAGGCTGAGAATGACAACGAAAAGCTGCTCACCACGCTGCTGATCGAGGTCGAGACGTCCGACGATCCGCTCGACAAGCTGAACGGCCTGGAAGCGGCCATGAAGGTGGCAGAAGGTCCGTTGAACGACGCGCAGCGCGCCTTCGCGCTAGCCGAGCGAGCCGTGCGTTCGGCGGTCGGCCACTCGGACATGGTTCCGTGGTTCACCCACTTGGAGCGTCTGGCGACGGCCACGCTGCGCCAGGCCGAGTACGTCAAGCTGCTGTGCGACGTGGTCCCGGAGATCTTCGACGGCGACGTGCAGCTGATCGTCACCTTGAAGATCGCCGATCTGGCTCGTCACAAGCTGGCTGATCGCGAGCTGGCCCGCACCTATTACAAAAAGGCGCTGGAGCTGCGCCAAGAGGACAAGCAAGCGTTGGCCGCGCTCGAATCGCTGTACGAAGAAGCGGGTGACGCGCGCAACCTGCTCGAGATCTTGGAGCGCCGCACCGAGGTCGCCGAGAACGACGACGAACGTAAGGCGCTGTTGTTCCGCCGCGCCAAGCTGCTGTCGGAGGCCTTGTCCGAGCGCCGGAAGGCGATCGAGGTTTACGAGAGCATCCTGGATATCGGGCTGGAGCGGGAGGCCTTGTCGGCGCTCGAAGCGCTCTACACGTCCGAGTCGATGTGGGTGGAGCTGGTTGGCCTGTACGAGCGACAGCTGGATGCCAAGCTCGGTGACCCCGCCGAGCTGCACGTCGCCATCGCGCGCGTGGCCGCGCGCCACCAGAACAACGTCGGTCGCGCTTTCGACGAGCTCGAGAGCGCCCTGTCGGTGGAGCGCCAGCACGAGGGCGCGATCGCCGAGCTCGAGCGCCTGGTCGCCGAAGGTCCGGATCCGGTCGAGCGTGCCCGCGCGGCCGCCTTGCTGGAGCCGGTGTACCTGCTGCGCGCCGACTTCGGCAAGGTCATGAACGCGATCCGGGCGCGGCTCGAAGCCAGCGGCGATCCAGACGAGCGCCGTGACCTGCTCACGCGCCTGGCCAAGCTCTACGAAGAACAGAAGGAAGACTACCGTGCCGCGCTCGATACGGTAGCGCGCTTGCTCGCCGAGGACCCGACCGACGCCGGCACCATCTCGGAGCTCGAGCGTCTGGCCAAGGTGGCTTCGGCCGAGCGGCGCTTGGCGGAGATTTACGCCGACGAGCTGAAGAAGATCGAGAACGACGACGAGTCGAGCGTGAAGCTGGCCCGGCGCACCGGCGAGCTGTTCCGCGACTTGAACGAAAACGACGAGGCGCTGGTGTTCTTCCGCCGCGCCTTGGCCTTCGAGCCCGAGAGCAAGAGCTTGTTCCAGGCCGTGGACCAGCTACTCGAGAAGGGCAATCGCGCCGAGGAGCGCGTGGAGCTGTATCGTCAGGGGCTCGAGCATTGCTTCGAGCCCGCCGAGCGCCTGCCGCTGCTGCACGTCATGGCGGCGCTGCAAAAGGGGCCGCTCGGCAGGCCCGACGACGCGATCGAGACCTACCGGCAAGCGCTGGAGGCGGAAGAGGGCGACGCCGTTTCGCTCGACGCTCTGACCGAGCTGTATCGCCAGCGCGCGCGCTGGGACGATCTGGCCGAGCTGTACCTGCGCCGCGCCGAGAGCACCAGCGCGGCCGAGCAATCCGCGCAATACCGGCTGGCGCTGGCCAAGCTGCACCAGGAGCAAGGCCAGGTCGAGCGCGCCATCGATCAACTGCAAGAGATCGTGACCGCGCTGCCGCGTCAGCAAGAAGCCATCGCGGCCCTCGAGCAGCTGCGTAAGGTGCCCGAGCACACGGAGCGCGTGGTCGACATCTTGCGTCCGCTCTACGAGTCGCTCGACGACTGGCGCCGCCAGATTCAACTGAACGAGGACCGCTACGCGCTCGCCCAGGACACGTCCGACAAGGTACGGGTCATGCGCGAAACTGCGGAGCTTTGGGAAAAGCGCGGCGACGACTTGAACCGTGCCCGGCGTGCGCTCGAAGCCGCCGTCAAGCTCGATCCGGACGACGCGGACACGCGCGCGGAGTACGAGCGCCTGGTCGAACGCACCGGCGCCTGGGACGCCCTCGCGACCACCTACGAAAGGGTGCTCGAAGAGAACCCAGATACACGCGACAAGCGCGAGATTTTGGCCACGCTCGCCAACGTGCACAACGCCCGCCGCGATGACCCTCGCAAGGCGCTGTCCGCCTATGAGCGCCTGTTCGCGGTCGACGAGAACGACATCGAGCCGCTGAACAAGATGGAGTCGCTGGCCACCTTGCTCAGCGATTGGCCCGTGCTGGTGCGAGTCCTCACGGCCAAGGCAGAGCTGCTCGATAGTGACGAAGAGCGCGCCAGCGTTTGGCGTCGCGTGGCCGAGGCCAAGCGCGACATGCTCGACGACGCGCCTGGCGCGATCGCCGGCTACGAAAGGGCGCTCGAGCTCGACGCGGAGAGCGCGTTCACGGTCGACTGCCTGATCGAGCTATACGAAGCCAAGGGCGAGGCGGCGCGACTGGTCGAGCTGTACCAACGCCGCGTGGAGCTGACCGAGGACGACGACGACTTGAAGTACACGCTGCTGGTCAGCGCCGCCGGTTGTTACGACAAGCAGCTCTCCGACAAGCGCAAGGCGATCGAGGTGCTGGAGCAGGCTCTGCAAGTGCGGCCTGGTGACAGTGGCGTGCTCGGCTCGCTGAATCGGCTCTACCGCGCCGAAGAGATGTGGGCGGAGCTGCTCGAGAGCCTCAAGCTGCAGGCCGGCTCGGCCGAAGCTCCCGCCGAACGCGCCCAAATCCGCAAAGAAATCGGCAACATCCTGGCCACCAAGCTCGACAGCTTCGAGGACGCGCTCGACGCTTATCGCCTGGCGCTGCAAGAGGCGCCCGGCGACGCGGAGCTGGTCACCGCGGTTCGCGAGATCGGCAGCGGGCACGAAGATCTCCGCCGCAGCGTGGCCGAAATCTTGGTGCCGGTGCTCGAACAGGGCGGTCGCTATGCCGACCTAGTCGACGTGCTCGAAATGCGCCTCACCATCGAGACCGAGCCGACCGAGCGCGTGCAGACTCTACGCACCATTGCGCGCGTCTTGGAGACGAACCTGAACAAGCAGAACGACGCCGAGTCGGCGTTGCTGCGCGCCATCAGCGAGCGCCCCGACGACGCTGAGCTCCACAACGAGCTCGAGCGGCTCTCGCGCGCGACAGGTGGCTTTGGTCGCTACGCCGACGCGCTGTCGGATCGCGCTGGCTCGACCTTCGATCCGGAGGTAGCGCGCGAGCTATTCGTGCGGCTCGGTCGCATCTCCGAGCAAGAGCTGAAAGACGAAAAACGCGCCGTAGCTGCCTACAAGCGCGCGGTGGAGCAAGCCGGCGACCAGCCGGAGCTCTTGGACGCGCTCGACCGTCTGCACACGCGTCTGGGTGAGCACGAAGCCGTGGCGGAAATTCTCGAGCGGCGCGTGTCGGTCGAAAGCTCGGACGAGCGTCAGGCCGATCTGTATTACCGGCTGGCGCAGATCCAGATCGCCCAGTTCGAGGAGCCGGGGCGCGGCCTGAGCTCGCTGCGCATGGCGCTGGAGCGCGTCCCGGCGCACGAAGCAGCCGTCGGCGAGCTCGAGAAGCTGGTCGAGCACGACGACCTGTTCGAAGAGGTGGCCGAGGTGCTGGAGTCGGTGTACCGTTCGCGCGGCCTCACCGATCGGCTGGCCAAGCTCTACGAGAAGCGCGTCGGTTTCGCCGACAGCGTGGATGCGCGCATCGATATGCGCAGGAGCCTTGCGCGCGTGCTGGAAGAAGAGGGCAAAGATCCGCGCGCCGCGCAGCGCGTGATCGAGCTCGGCCTGGCGGAGGCGCCGGAAGACAGCGCGCTGCTCGAAGAGATCGAGCGGCTCGCGCCGATCACGGGCGAGTGGGACAAGGCCTGCCAGGCGCTGTCCAGCGCGATCGCCGTCAAGCACGACCTCACGCCGGAGTCCGGCGTCGCGCTATCGATGCGCCTCGCCGGTTGGTACCGCGACAAGGCCTCCGACAACGCCTCGGCCGAAACCGCGCTCAAGCGCGCGCTCGAGTTCGACCCCTCGAACGACGAGGTGCTGCAAGCCATCGAGCAGCTTCAGCGCGCTCCCGGGCGCGAGGCAGATCTGTTTGGCACGCTGCGCAAGCGCGCCAAGCTGCAGGTCGACGAGTCACGCCGCGAGGAGCTGTACCGCCAGGCCAAGGCGCTGGCCGAGGGCACGGGCGACCTGGCCGCCGCCGAGGCCGTGCTGCGCGAGCTGCTCGCCCAGGACGACACCAACCTGTGGGCGTTGGCCGAGCTGTGTCGGCTGCGTGAGGCGGCCGGCGACTACGCGGAGACCTTCAAGCTCACGGTGCGCCAGGCCGATTTGAGTGAAGACGGTGCCAGCGTTCGAGCCCTGCGCCGCCGCGCTGCCGAGATTGCTCGCGATCGCCTGAACGACGTGCGCCAAGCCACGGTGCTCTTCGAGCAGCTGTTCGAGGACGAGCCCAACGACAAGGACGCGGCCGCTGCGCTGCGAGCGCTGTACGCCTCGGCCGAGCGTCACCAAGACTTGGGCACCTTGCTCGAACGCCTGGTGGACATGGCCGAGTCGCCGAGTGCGCGCACGGTGCTGCGCCTCGAGCTGGCGCAGCTCAACCGCGACAAATTCGAGGCCATGGATACGGCCATCGAGCACCTGCGCGCCATCCTCGAAGAGGAGCCGGGGCAGAGCGAGGCGGTGGTGGCGCTGTCCGAGCTCTACGAAAAGACGCAGCGCGACGAAGAGCTGGCGGAGCTCTTGTCGACGCAAATCAGCGCCGCTCGTGATCGTGGCGACACCACGAGCGAGCTGCGCTTCCAGGTGCGGCTGGGCGAGGTGTACGACGGTCGCTTGGGTGACAAGGCGCGCGCCATCGACACCTACCGCGGTGTCTTGGAACGCGATGCGAACCACCAAGGCGCGCTCGAAGCGTTGGCCCGCTTGTACAAGGCGCAGAACGACCTGGCCTCGGCGGCCGACGTCCTCAGCCGCTTGCTCGACGTGGCGACGGGGCCGGCGGCGGTGGCGCTGGCGATCGAGCTCGGCGAATCTCAGCAAAAGCTGGGCAGCCCCGAGCAGGCCGCGCGCGCCTTCGAGCGCGGCTTGTCCCACGACGAGTCGAACACGGAGCTGCGCGATCGCCTGCGCGTGCTCTATCAGGCCGAAAAGTCCTGGGAGAAGCTGTCGACGCTGCTTTCGCGCGACGCCGAGCTGAGCCCCAAGCCCGAAGAAGCGGTCAAGATTCTGCAAAAGGCCGCGCGCATTCAGAGCAAGGAGCGCGCGGATCACGTGGCTGCCGCCGAGTTGCTCGAGCGCGCCAGCAAGCTCAAGCCGGACGACCGTGAGATCTTGCTCGAGCTGTGCGACGAGTACAGCGCGTCGGGGCGCGGCAAGGCCGCGGCCGAGGTGCTGCAGCGCATCGTGGAGAGCTTCGGCACCAAGCGCACGAAGGAGCTCGGTGAAATTCATCGGCGTCTGGCGGCTGCTTACCTGGCAGACAACGAGGTGCAAAAGGCGCTCGAGGAGCTCGACAAGGCATTTCGCATCGAGCCCGGTAACATCAACGTGCTCACCTTGCTCGGCAACGTCGCCATGCAAGTCGGCGATCACAAGAAAGCGCAACAGATGTACCGCGCGCTCTTGCTGCAGAAGCTCGACGACGCGAACGGCCCCATCAAGAAGAGCATGGTCTTCTTCCGGCTCGGGCAGATTCACGAGCAGCTGGACGAGAAGCCCAAGGCCCTGCAGATGTACGAGCGCGCCGTGCAGACCGACGGCCTCGAGGACGCCAAGGCGCGCATCGCCGCGCTCAAGGGCTGAAACCCCGGAGAAAGTAAGACCTTGCGCTCCACCCTGCCGTACGACCCGCGATCCGACATCGCCGGGGAGGTAGGTTGGGTAGGGCGCGTCGGTCGACGCACGATCGAGGCACTGTCCGAAATCTGGGCGCTCTTTGGCACCCTCGGAGAAGCTACGGTGGCCGATTTTGCGCCGGGTATCGCAGCGCGCAAGTTGGTGCACAGCATCATGGTCACGCAGGTGATGTTCACCGGCGTGCAGGCGGTCTCGCTCGTCAGTGTGATCGGACTTTTGATCGGCGCGAGCATCATCATCCAGACCAACATGATGATGCCGGCCGACGGCGAGCTGATCGGTCGCGTGCTCGTCGCGGTGGTGCTGCGCGAGCTCGCTCCGCTCATCACCGCTATCGTCGTTGCGGGGCGCTCGGGCACCGCGATCGCGACTGAGCTCGGCAACATGAAGGTCAACTCGGAGGTGCTCGCGCTCTCTTCGCTCGGCATCGATCCGATGCGCTTCGTGGTGCTGCCGCGCATGCTGGCCTGTGTAGTCAGCGTGGTCGCGCTGATGATCTACTTCAGCATCGTCAGCCTGACGGCGGCGTTGGCGCTCGGCATGTTGACGAGCGGCTCGAGCCTGTCGAGCTTTCAGCAGGGCGTCGCGGGTAGCGTGATGCCGCATGATTTGGTGCTGTTTTTTGCCAAAGGCGTGGGCCTGGGCACCATCGTGGGTTGGCTATCGTGCCACTTCGGCTTGGGCGTGAAGAGCTCTCCCACCGAGGTGCCGCAACAGGCGAGCCGCGCCGTCGTCAACAGCCTGCTCGGTTGTGTCGTCTACAACACGCTGCTCACCGCGGGTTTCTACTGGCTCGTGGGGCCCCCGATGCCGGCGCCATGAAAGACGGGCTCTGGCTGCAAGACGTTTCGTTTCGCTACGGGGACCTGTGGGTGCTCCGCGAGACGGACCTACACGTTCCACCAGGCCGCACGCTGATCGTGACCGGAGACAACGGGGTGGGGAAGTCGACGCTGCTCTATGTGTGCGCGGGCTTGCTGCCGGCAACCGCGGGTCACGTCTGGCTCGACGGACATTTGGCAATCGCCAAGAAGCCGAGCGAGCTGATGCGCCAGGGGGTGCGGCGCGGCTTCTTGTTCGGGCAAGGCGGCTTGCTCTCGAACCTGAGCGCGCTCGCCAATGTCACGCTGGCGCTGCGCTACCACGCCGACGTCTTCGGCATCGACGAGAAAGAGCTCACGCAGCGCGCCCGCGAAGCGCTCACCCAACTACGCGTCGGCCAGGCCGATCTACACGCTTTGCCCGCGCATTTGTCGGTCGGGGTGCGCAAGCGCGTGGCGTTGGCGCGCGCCCTCGCGCTGGACCCGAACTTCGTCTTCCTCGACGATCCGGACGGCGGCCTCGACTCTTCCACGCGTCACCTCGTCTACGAACGCCTCGAACGCTTTCGCGACGACTCCAAAATTACCGTCGTCATCGCCACCAACAGCCGGCAATTGATGGAGCGCCTCGACATCCAACCGATGGAGCTCGCCCACGGCCACCTCCTCCCCGAAGACGAATCGCGTAGGTCGCGCAGGGCTTAGTCGCGCCCTGCGTGCTCCTCTCGAGACTTCGAAGCGGAGCGCCTGCCGCGGTTCGGGTCACGAGAGTCGCGTGACCACGATGCGAAGTGCGGAGGCGAACTAGAAATCAATCAGCTCGACGTCGAAGGTGAGCTGACCCGAGGGGGCCCCGGGGCGCTTGGGCTCGTCGCCGTAGGCGAGCTTGCCGGGGATCCAGAAGCGTGTCTTTTCGCCCTTCACCATCAGCTGCAGGCCTTCGGTCCAACCCGGGATGACCTGGTTGAGACCGAACTGCGTCGGCTCGCCGCGCGTAACCGAGCTGTCGAACATCTTGCCGTCTTTCGTCCAGCCCGAGTAGTGCACCTTCACGCGCGTCGTGGGACCGGGGTGATCCTTGCCGGTGCCTTTCTTGAGCACCTTGTAAGCCAACCCTGATGCCGTCTTCTTCGCATCTGCGGGGGGGGCCGCCACGTCTTTCGGCGTTTCCGGTGGGCTCACGATCTCGAGCAGCTCGACATCGAAGGTGAGTTGGCCGGCGGGGTAACCGGGGCGCGCCGTCTCGCCGTAGGCGATCTTCGCGGGGATCCACATGCGGCGCTTTTCACCCACGACCATGAGCTTGAGCGCTTCGGTCCAACCGGCGATGACTTGCGTGACACCGAAGCTGGTCGGCTCGCCACGCACGACCGAGCTGTCGAACATCTTCCCGTCGCTCGTCCAGCCCGTGTAGTGCACCTTCACCTGATCGGCGTCTTTGGGGTGGTCCTTGCCCTTGCCGGGCGTGAGCACCTTGGTGGCGAGGCCGGAGGCGGTCTTCTTCGCGTCGGCGGGCGGCGTCGCGACGTCAGCGGGAGCCGGGATGGCTTTGGGATCGCTCGTCGTCGCCGGGGCGGCGCTGGCGGGAGCGGCAGGCGTTGTGGCCGGCGCTGCGCTCGGCGTGCTCGTGACCGCCGCCTTCGCCGGCTTCTCTTCGCTCTTGGGAGCAGGTTCCTCCGTCTTGGTGTTGCAGGCGGCGAGGCCGAAGATGAGGGCCGCGAACGAGAGACACGAAACCGTGGAGAGTGACCGGATACGCATGGCGGGCGGAGCATAGTCCGATTTCGGGCCGTGATCGTAGAGGCTTGCGCGGCCCTGGCCGGCTCGCATACTTGTCCCGGCAATGCGGCGTTTTTGGCTCGTTTTGGCGTTTGGGGCGGCAGTGGGCGCAGCGATTTTCGGAGCAGGCTGCAAGCGCAAGGAGATCGAGGGCGATACGCACGCCGAGGCCAAGCACCTGTTCGATTCCGTCTGTGCCAAGTGTCACGGCACGGACGGCCGCGGGGGCGTACCAGCCGCGGAAGGCCTGCCGGCGCCTAGGAATTTCTGCGACCACGCCTTTCAAGCGACCCGCACGGATGACGAGCTGAAGCGCGTCATCCGTGCCGGCAAGGGCCAGATGCCGCCGTTTGGCGCGCTTTTCGACGACACCCAGCTCACGCTGGTCGTGGCGTACCTCCGCGGCTTCGACCCGAAGAAGTGAGTTTACGCGATGCGCGGGCGGTACTACTCAAGCGTTGATGGAAGGTGAGCGGCACCCTGCGCGGCTGGCAGTGGCCGCAGCGCGCGAGCAAGTGCTCGAGCAGCTGTCCGACGCCTTCGCCCAAGACGAGCTCGGCCTCGACGAGTTCGAGGCACGGGTCGACGGAGCCTACCAGGCTGCCACTGAAGAGGGCCTGCGGGCGCTGGTCAAGGACCTGACGCCAGCTGCGTTTGCCGCACCCACTTCAAGTGGCGCAACCACGGCATTGGCGGTGCCTGGAGAGCGTGTGAAGCGAGTCATGGCCGTGCTGGGTAACGTGGAGCGCCGCGGTCGTTTCCGCCTCGCCAGCGGCTACCAGGTGCTGTCCGTCTTGGGTAACGTCGAGCTCGACTTGCGCGACGCCCTGTTTCCCGACGGAGTGACGGAGATTCACGTGCGCGCCGTGCTGGGCAACGTCGAGATCACGGTACCGCCGACGCTGCCCGTCGAGTGTGAGGGTAGCGGCATCCTGGCGTCGTTCGCCGAGCTCAATCGGCTGCCGGCCGAGGGTGAAGCCATCGGCCCGGTGCTGCGCATCGTGGGCACGGCCGTGCTCGGCAACGTGGAGATCCGGACCCTGCCGCGCGGTGTGTCGCTGCCCGGCGCCGGTCACGCATTCTCGTCCGCGCCGCGCGCCCGAGCGCTGCCGCCCAAGCAAGGAGGCGGTTCGTGATGGCGGCAGCTCCCGCGCCGGCTCGGCGCGTGTCACCGCTGGGCCCGATCGGGCTCACCATCTACAACCTCATCTATTGGCCCTACCTGGTCAGCACCTGCGCAGCCCTGTTCGTACCGGCGCTCGCGCTCTTCTTGCTCACCGCGTGGTGGGATCCCAAGCGCCGCTGGCTACGCCGCTACACGACGTATTGGGGCGCGCACTACCTCACCTGGGCGCCGTTTGCTGGCGTGCGCGTCAGCGGCCGTGAGCACCTGAAGGGCGTTACTGGTTGCATCTACGTCGTGAACCACCAGTCCATGTGCGACATTCTGGCGGTTTACGGCACGTATCTGGACCTGGCCTGGGTCAGCAAGGTCGAGAACTTTTACGCGCCGTTCTTGGGCTGGAACATGTGGCTCAACGGCTACGTCGCCTTGCGTCGCGGCCACCTCGGCAGCATTCGACGCATGCTGCGCAAGAGCGAAAAGATGCTGCGCTCCGGCCAAGCGCTGTGCGTGTTTCCGGAAGGCACGCGCTCACCCGACGGCCAGCTCATCCCCTTCTACCGCGGCGCTTTCTGGTTGGCGGCGCGCGCCGGCGTTCCCATCGTTCCGCTCGTGATCGACGGCACCCAAGAAGTAATCGCCAAGCACAGCGCGCGTATCGTGCCCCACCAGGTCGACGTGCACATCTTGCCGCCCATCTACGCGCGTGAGACGGGCGGCAATTCTCATCGGCTGCGCGACCTCGTGCGTGAGCGCATGGCCGCGGAGCTGGCGCGCATGCGCAGCTCTTAGCCGCGCATTGCTTCGATCGGCGACGTGCCGGCCGCCTTGATGGCGGGCAAGAAACCGCCAATCATGCCCATCAGGACGCCCGCCACCACTGCGCCCGTCAAGATGCCGGGCGTGGGCGTGAAGGAGAACGTGATCTCCGACCAGCTCGCTTGGTTCATGAGCGAAACGTGGGCGAACGTGAGCAGCAAGGATGCCAGCAGGCCGACGAGCCCGCCGGCTAGCGTGAGCACCGTCGACTCGGCCACGAAAGACGTCAAAATCTCGAATTTCGAGAAGCCCAGCGCGCGCAGGGTGCCGACTTCTCGCCGACGCTGAGCTACGGCCGCGAACATGGTGTTCATGGCGCCGAGGGTCGCGCCGAAGGCGCAGAAGATCGAAATCACGGTGCCCAGCACGCTCACGAACAGCGCCGTGGCCTGCGACTGCTTCTCGTAGTACGTCGTCTCGCGCTCGGCCTCGAGCAGGAGCTGCTTGTCGGTTTCGATCGTGGCCTTGAAGGCGTCGAACTTGGCGGGTGAGTCCAGCCGCACCGTGACCGACGATACCAAGCCCTCGCGACCGAAGGAGGAGCGAGCCGTTTCTAGGCTCGCCCACACCTCGGACTCGAAGGAAGAACCGCCAGCTTCGAAGACACCCACGACCTCGACCGGGCGATTCTTCTTCAGGTCGAACTTCTCGCCGATGTTCATGCCGCGGTAGTTCCCGACCAGGTTCTTGCCGATGATGCACTCGTCGGTGCCCGGCTTGGCCGGACGACCTTCGATGATGTGCACGTCGGGGCGTACCTTCATCACGTTGTCGGGTACGCCGCGCACCTGCACGTTCGACACCTGGCCGGCGGCGCCGCCCAATTTGTCTTGTGCAATCACCACCACGGTTTCGCCGCTGCCGAGCGGGGCGCCGGTTTCGTCTTTCTTCACGCCCGGCGCGCTCAAAATCAGGCTCACCAGGTTGTTTTCGATGCTGCTCGAGAGCTCGGCACCGCTGCCCTTGCGGGTAACGATGGCGTTGTCGGGACGCCCGCCCGCGACCAGCGTCTTCTTGACGCCGGCCGAGAGCATCATCGCGGCGGCCAGCACGAACACGACCAGCGCGATGCCGCCCGCGGTAGCGAACGTCGTCGTCTTGCGCACCATCAGGCTGCGAACGTTGTAAGAAATCGGAATCATCGGCTGCTCCTCAACCCACGCGCCGGAGGGATTCGACCACCTGTAGCTTGGCCGCCCGCCGCGCCGGCAAGATGGCGGACACGACCGCGAGCAACAGCGCGAGCCCGAAAGCCAGCGCGGCAATCTGCGGCTGCACGCGGAACTGCGGGAACATCTGACCCATGTTCTCTTCCAAGAACCGCCCGACACCGAAGTTGACGAAAGGGTAGCCCAAGGCCAAGCCGAGCAGACCGCCCACGATGCCGATCACCAGCGCTTCGCCGAGCACGAACTGGGCGACGTGCTTCGGCAAGAAGCCGATCGCGCGCAAGACGCCGTACTCATTGGTGCGCTCGCGCACACCCATGGCGATGGTGTTGCCGACAATCAGGCCCATGATCGCGATCATGACCACGCTCACCAGGTCGATGGCCTTCAAGATCGCCGAAAACATGCCCAAGAAGGACTGGTTCAGCGCGGCTTCGCTCATGGTGATGGTCTGCAGATCACGCTCCTCGAACTTGGCGTCGACCTCTTTCGAGATGCGACCCGAGGCACCCGGGTCGCTGATGTTGGAAACGATCCAGCCCACCATGTCCTTGCGGCGTTCGGGCAGGGACTCATTCAGGTAGTCCCAGTGGAACCACACCGTCGAACGATCCACGTTGGTGGTGGTGGTGGTGTAGATACCCGAGACGTTGAAGTCCCAGTTGCCGGGGTAGATGCTGCCGGCGAGCGTGATCTTGTCGCCCACCTTCCAACCCTTCTTCTTGGCCAGCGCGTCGCCGATCAGGGCGCCGCGGCGATCGGAGAGCCAGGCTTCTTTCTGCGCCTCGGGTGTTTTGATTTCGGGATAGACCTTGAGCAGGCTCGCCGGATCGGTCGCGATGGTCGCGAAGAAGTCGTTCTCGTCCCTGGGATCTTTGCCTCCGAACCAGTTCGCGTAAGACACGGCGGTGACGCCTGGCATCTGCGCGATTTCTTCGGCGTAGCGCTTGGGCAGCTGCATCACGAAGCTGACCTTGTGGCGCGTAGCGATGCGGTCTTTCTTGGCGAACTCCGAGGCGCTGGTCCACGACCAGACCACGGTGCGTAGCATGATGAAAAACAGCGTCGAAACGGCCACCACGATCACCGTGATGGTGGTGCGCAGCTTGTTGCGGCCGATATTTCTGGCCGCAATGCCGGTCAGCGTCATAGTGCCAGCGCTCCCTTGTCGAGCCGGTGGGTAACGCGGGCGCGCTCGGCGGCGGCTGGATCGTGCGTCACCATCACGATCGTCTTACCCAGCTCGGTGTTGAGCCGGCCGAGCAGATTCAAGATGTCGTTGGCGCTCTCGCGATCCAGGTCACCGGTCGGCTCGTCCGCCACGATGATCTTCGGGTCGGTCACGATGGCGCGCGCGATGGTCACGCGCTGCTCTTGTCCACCGGAGAGCTGGCGCGGGTAGTGCCCCATGCGACCTTCCAGGCCAACCAGCTTGAGAGCCTTCTCGGCGCGCTGGCGTCGCTCGCCCGCCGACATGTTCTTGACCAGCAGCAGCGGCAGCTCGACGTTTTCGACGGCGGTGAGCACCGGCATCAGGTTGTACGTCTGGAAGACGAAGCCGATGTTCGCGGCGCGGAAGCCCGCGCGGTCACCCTCGCTCATGTTGCCGAGCTCCGAGCCTGCCACGTTGATGGAGCCCGAGGTGGGTACGTCGAGCCCTGCGATCAGGTTGAGCAAGGTCGACTTGCCAGAGCCGGACGGGCCCATCAAGGCCTCGAACGACCCTTCTTTCATGGTCAAATCGAGGTCCTTGAGGACATCGAGGCGCTCCTTGCCACGCCAAAAGGACTTTCCCACCCCCTTGAGGGTGATGATGTCGCTCTTGCCGTTGCCTGTGTTGCTCTCGCTCATCCCGCGTTCCTTTCCTTGATCTTTTGCCCGTCCGCGAGGCCCTGTGGCGGATGGTTCACGAGTCGGGTGCCGCTGCTGACACCGCTCAGTACTTCGAAGCCGCTGCCGAAGGCCGGACCCAGCGTGACCGGTGTGATGCGCACCGCGCCGCTCTCGATTCGGTACACCACCTTGGCGCCGTTGAGATCGACCACGGCGCTACCCGGGACGACGGTCTTGGGCGGTGCCTTCATTGCTTCCTTGTCCAGCTCTCCGTTGAGGAAGCTGACGCGCGCAGCCATGTCCGGCAGCACGCCGTCGTTCTCGTCGACGAAGGCGACCTTGATGGTCAAGGTCGCTTTGGTACGGTTCACCTTGGGCGTGATCTCGACGGCCTTGCCGCGGAAGCGTTTGTTCGGGAAGGCGTCGAGCACGATCTCGGCAGGACCGCCCAGCTTCACCTGCGATAGGCGATTTTCAGGGACGTCGACCTCTGCCTGCAGCGTCGTAAAGTCGGCGATTTGCACGCCGCCCATGTCGATGGCGATGCCGGCCGGCTGCGGACCGACGAACTCGCCCACCTCGGGAGGCTTGTTCACGACCGTACCGTCGATGGGCGCAACCACCGTAAAGTTGCCGAGATTGACGCGTAGCGCGCTCACCAACGCGTCGGCCGCCTTGGCTTCGGCCTCCGAGGCTCTGACTTGCTCTTTCAGTGAGGCGACGCGCGCGTTCAAGTCGTCCGCGGCGCCCTTGGGGCCGATACCCTGGTCGGCCAGCGCCTGTGCGCGTTTTTGCTGAACCTCGAATTCGGCGACGCCAGCCTTTGCCGTGAGGATACGTGCGCGCGCTGCCGCTGCCTGACTGGCGGCGCTCGCGATCGACGCATTCATGTCGGAAGGATCGATCTCGAGCAGCACGTCGCCCTTCTTCACTTTTGCGCCTTGGCGCACGTGCTGCGCCTTGACCTTGCCGGCGACCTTGCACGCAACGGATGAGACAGCCTGCGCGACGATGTAGCCCGTGGAAGTGAGCTCGACCGAGGCCTGAGCCGGCGAAACGGTGATCACCTCGGTCGTTTCGACCTCGGTCTTGAAGACGAGCGCGGACAGCGCGGGTAGGCCGTAGAGGTAGCCGGCGCCTGCCGCCCCGAGCAGCAAGACCACCACGATGATGGTCCCGAGCGGACTCTTGCCCTTGGGGCGTGGGGCGCTCCGGTCGATCTTCAGAGAGGCCAGGTCGGAGGAGAGCTGATCGGACATGCGCGCGGCTGGAGCTACCACACCTCCGATCCGGCGTCCCCGCAGGGTCGAGCACGGTTCCCGCGGCAAATCCTCGGGAAAAACTGGTGGTGCGCCCTCACCTAGGTCAGCGTCGGCAGAGCGCAAGGGCCTCCGAAGTCTGGGGATCGCGCAGGATGCAGGCCAAGGGGCCGGCGGCAGCTCCTAGCCTGCGGATGTGGTATTCGGCTAGCTCGGGTTCTGGCCCCGATTCAGCCTCTGGGCCGACCCGGAACCTCCCGAATCTTCGGACTAATTCCGGACGATGCGCAACCCGCTCAACCTCCGCAACCGGGCCATCGATACGAGCTACGTGGCGACGTACGTCGAGAGCCCGTACGCCAACGAGAACCCGTTCCGGCGTCGTGCTCGCCGCATCTCTGGAGAATTTCCTACGTTCGCTGACGCGCGCGCCCACCTGCTACCGGTGCCGCACTGGGCGGGGCATGAGGCGGCGCTCGAGTGTTACTGGCGCTGCTGGGAGATCGCCTTCCAAAACTTTCGTCGCGCGACGGACGACAACGGCTTCGTCTCGGACTTCTCGTCCACCATGTTCAACGACTGTTTGTACATGTGGGACTCGGTGTTCATCACGCTCTTTGGTCGCTACGGCGACCGAGCGTTCAAGTTCCAGCACACGCTCGACAACTTTTACGCCAAGCAGCATCCGGACGGCGGCATCTGTCGTCAGTTTCGCGAAGGCAACGGTAGTGAGTGCTACAGCCGCTTCGATCCGGCGGGCAGTGGACCCAACGTGTTGGGGCTCGCCGAGTACGAGTATTTTCTACAGTTCGGCGATCGCCAGCGTATCGCGCAGGTGTTTCCGGCGCTGGTGGCGTACGGGCACTGGAATCGCAAGTACCGCACCTGGCCCAACGGCAGCTACTGGGGGACCGGGCTCTCGAGCGGCATGGACAACCAGCCGCGCATTCCGGTCGGCGCGCAGACGCAGATCGACCATGCGCATCGCACTTGGGTCGACGCCACGTTGCAGGCGGTGCTGAGTAACCGCGTGGTGCTCGCCTTTGCCGACGTGCTCGGCCGCCGCGACGAAGTTCAGGACTTTGCCGAAGAGAACGCGCACCTGATTCCCTGGATCAACGAGCAGCTGTGGGACGAGAGCACCGGCTTCTTCCATGACTTGCGGCGTGACCAAACGCGCCTGACCGAGGTGAAGACGATCGGCGCGTACTGGGCGCTTTTGGCGGACGTGGTCCCTGCCGAGCGCCTGCCCCGCTTCGTGGCGCATCTGGACGTGGAGAGCGAGTTCCGGCGCTTGCACCGGATCCCCAGCCTTTCTGCGGACACGCCCGGTTACGACGGCGACGGCGGGCTGTGGCTTGGCGGTGTGTGGGCGCCCACCAACTACATGGTCTTGCGCGGCCTCAGTGAGCGTGGCTTCGAAGACTTGGCGCAACAGATCGCCGAGAACCACTACTTCAACGTGATTGAGTCGTTCGAGAAGACGCGCTGCGTGTGGGAGCACCACGCGCCGGACAAGCCGAGCGAAGGGCGCGGTCGCAGTAACTTCGTGGGCTGGACCGGCATCACGCCGATCGCGGTGCTGTTCGAGTACCTGTTCGGTCTGCGCTACGACTCACGCAAGCGCCGCCTGACGTGGAAGCTGCGCCGCACCGAAGAGCTGGGTGTGAGTCGCTATCCGTTTCATGCGGATGGCCTGGCGGACCTCCGCGTCGAGGCGCGCGCCTTGCCGACGGATCGGCCCCAGGTCACGATCAGCGCCAATCAGCCGCTCGAGGTGGAGCTGGTGTGGTCGGGCGGCAGCGAGATCTTGCGCGCAGGGCCCGTGCTTTGACCTCGCTGGTCATGATCGACGGCCGACCCATGGCGCCCGAGGCAGCCAAGGTCAGCGTGTTCGATCGTGGCTTTCTTTACGGGGATTCGGTGTTCGAGGCGCTGCGCACGTACGGCGGACGGCCCTTCGCGCTCGGGCGGCATCTGTCTCGCCTCGCCAAGAGCGCGGCGCGCGTGCACATCGACTTGCCGGTCAGCATCGAGCAGATCGGGCGTGAAGTGGAGTCGGCCATCGTTGGTGCTGGCAATGCCGAGTCGTACATCCGGCTCACGCTCACGCGCGGCGTGGGCGACGACTTGGGGCTCGACCCAGGCCTGGCGCGGCACCCGCTGCGCGTCGTGATCGTGACTCCGCTCAAGTCGCCGCCGCCGGACTCCTACAGCGCTGGCGTGTCAGTCGTCACCTATCGCACCGAGCGAGTGACGGACGGCAATGCCGCCAGCGGCGCGAAGGTCGGCAACTACTTGGTGGCGGTGCTGGCGAACCGCCAAGCGCGCCAGGCCGGCGCCGCTGAAGCGCTCATCGTCGATGGCCGAGGCTGCGTCGTCGAAGGCGCTACCTCCAACGTATTCGCGGTGCTCGCTGACGGCACGCTCGTAACGCCACCTGAAAGCGACGGCATTCTGCTGGGAATTACCCGTGAAAACGTGCTCGCGGTGGCGGCTGCGCTCGGCCTTTCGGTGCGCTTCGAGAGCCTGCCGCTCGACACCCTGAAGGGCGCGAGCGAAGCCTTCTTCTGCTCCAGCATCCGAGAGCTGATGCCCATCGTGAGCATCGACGGCGCCAAGATCGGCACCGGCGCGCCCGGCCCCATCACGCTGCAGTTGTTGACGGCATTCCGCGAAGCCTGCCTGCGCTCCGTCGCGTCCTAGTTGGGCTGCCCCCCGCGGCCCCTCAGGATTCTACACACTTTGACGCAGTGGCCCACGAAGCGGAAATCGCAGTGTCTGAGCGCTCTCCGAGCCGCTTCGCAGTCGAGCCGCTTCGCAGTCGCAATCCCATTGCGGCGGGTCCCCAGTTCCATCGCCAAGAAGTTCTTCCGAACGTAAGAAGTTGGGTGAGCGTGCGATGCGCTTCGGGACCCCAGGTATCATCGGACGTCCACGAAGCTAATTACGAGCGTAAGAATTTTCTGCGCGCGTGAGAGGTGAGTGGGCGTCCTCAGTCGTCGGACCCTCGTACGCGCCATGCAGCGCTCGCCGCGACGTCTCGCCTCTGTCTCGCCCTCCCGATCTCCCTGTGAAAAAATCTCGGGACCCGAAGGAAGACAAGACGCGTGCGCCACGACGGCGCGCGAACGTGCGCTGGCGTGTCAAGGAGTGGGGGCGGCGGCTTGCGGCGGGACGGGGATGCGGATGCGTCCCTGGTTTTGCATGGCCAGGACGCTGACGGCTTTTTCGAAATAGCCGCGGAGGAAGGGGATTTCACGCGGGGGGTTGGTGATGAGCCCGGCCTCGGAGGCGACCTTGGCGAGGGCGGCGATTTGCAGGGCCTTTTCTTCGCCTTCGCGGGGCAGCGCGCTGAGGGCGGCGTCTTTGAGGGCCACGACCAGGCGGGCGCGGCGCTCGGGCGTGAAGTAGCGATCGGTGGCCGCGGCGATTTGCTCGGTGAGCGCGTCGCGTAGCGCCTCGGCGGGCGGCTCTTTCGTCGGGTCGTGGCCGGCCTCGGCCAAGCTCTTGCCGATGAACGAGAACATCTCGTCGACCGCGCCCTTCTCTGGGAACCAGCCGGCCAGCTCCGGCAGCTGGTGCAGCTCCGCCGAGCTCTTCACCATCTCGGCGGCGTCTTCGAGCGAGAGCTCGAACCCTTCAGCGTCGAACGGGTGCGCGACCGCTTCGTTCGGCACGGGCGTGAGCAGCGACTCCGCGCGCGCGAAGCCCATCGGCTCTGGGATCTTCTGCGCCGCGTGACGCGCCCGCGCGTCGGCCACACGCTTACGAGCCCAGTCCACCGGCACGCTGACGGCCTTGTAGCGCGCGCCCGGCAGCGCCTTGGCCAGCGCGTCTTTGAGCTGCGATTGGCTCAGCTCGCCCACGTCCACACGGTGCACCCCGAATTCGTCGTTCAAGTAAACGAACGCGACCTTGCCGCGCGAGGTGGCCGAGCGCGTGGTGATGGCAAGCAGCACATTGCCCAGGCTGTCGGGAGCGAGCAGGAAAGCTTCCGTCTGCTCGGCGGACTTTTCGCCAGCGACGGCGGCCACGTGCGAACGCTCCGGCACGGCCACGCCGCGCGCCTTGAGCACGTTGAGGCCGCGCCGCGCGGCTTTGCGTGCGGCACCTTCGGCGCGCTCCGCAGCCTCTGCTACGGCGGCGGCGTTGCCGGCTTTGACCCAAGCCTCGACCAATTGCGGAGCCTTGGCGCCTGCCTTGCCCAAACTGGCGAGGGCGTCGGCGGCGGAGGCGCTGAGGAGCTTTGCGTCGAAGTCGGAGGCAGATGCGTTCATGGTCGGATTCCTGAGTGGGTCGTCGCGGCGCTGGCGGCGCTCGCGGAGCCCGTGCCGCTTACGGCAAGCGGGCGATGGCTTCTAGCTCGACTTTGGCGCCGCGCGGTAGCGCAGAGACGCCGACGGTCGCTCGCGCCGGCGGATCGGTGGGGAAGGCGCGCACATAGACGGCGTTCATGGCCTGAAATTCCGAAAAATCTGCCAAATAGACGGTGGTTTTGAGCACGTCGGCCAAGCTGGCTCCCGCCGCCGCCAGCACCGCTTTCAGGTTTTCGAGCACGCGCTCGGTCTGCTGTTCGATGCCGCCGGCGACCATTTCGCCGGTTTTGGGGTCGAGCGGGATCTGGCCGGAGCAGAACAAGAAGCCGCCACAGGCGATGGCTTGCGAATAGGCGGCGACGGGCGCGGGGGCGTCCGGAGACGTGACGACGGAGCGCGGGTGCGACATGCCGGGATGGTCCCGGAAAGCGCGCTCGAAATCAACGAGTCAACGTGAGCCCAGCGTGCGCCGGCCTTCGATGGCTCGGCCCAGCGTGATCTGATCGGCAAACTCCAGATCGCCGCCGTGCGGCACGCCGCTGGCGATGCGGCTCACGGCCACGCCGCGCGCCGCGAGCTCGCGTGCCAGGAGCAGCGCGGTGGCTTCTCCGTCGACCGATGGCGGAGTTGCCACGATCACCTCGCGCACGCCATCTTCGCTGATGCGCTGGAACAGACGCGGCAGCGGGAGCTCGTCGGGGCCGATGCCGTCGAGCGGGGAGAGCAGGCGCCCCAGCACGAAGTAGCGGCCGCGCATGGCACCGCTGCGCTCGATCGCGAGCAGATCCTGCACTTTGGCCACGATGCACAAAAGTGCGGAGTCGCGGCGGCTGTCGCGGCACACGCCACACACCGCTTTGCCCGCGGCGTCGACCTCGGCGATGTTGCCGCAGCGCTCGCAGCTTTTGACGCGCTGCCCCAGCTCGGTGAGCGCGGCGCCCAGTGCCTGCGCGGTGCCGGATTTTTCGGCTACCAGGTGCAGCGCGAAACGTTGCGCGGTCTTTTCGCCGACGCCGGGCAGGCGGGCCAAAAGCTCGGTCAGCTGCAGCAATGCATCGGGCAACATGTCAGGCGGCGCCTCCTAGCTTGAGCTCTTTCAGCTTGGCTCCCAAAATCTCGACGGCCTCGGTGATGCGCTCGTGCTTTTGAGCCGCGGCGTAGGCTTGGCGCGTACGCTCGGCGCGCTCGGCGCTGTCGGCGGCGGCCAGCGAGCGGCGACCGCGTGCTCGCTCGCAGTCGAACTCGAAGCTGACGGAGCAGGGCTTGCCAAAGTGCTTCTCGGCCGCTTTTGCCAGCGCCGCGACGCTCTCCTTGTCGTGGGCCACCAAAACGGCGTCCGGAGGCCAGCCGACCACAATCGCCTCCGGCACCAGCTTGAGCGGAATGGCGTGGCCCAGCATGGCGGCCAGATCGACGCGCTCGGCCTCGAGGATCGCCAGGATTTGCGCGTAGGTTTGATCCAGCTCATCGACACCCTGTTGGGGCGGTGCTGGCTCGGGTGCAGGAGCTGGCGGTGGTGCCGCGCGGGGTGGAGGCTCTCCGCCGCGATCGTCGCTTTGCGGCTTGCTCGGTGACGAGCTCCGCGGCTCGCGCGGCCGCCCCCCGTAGCCTTGCTGCTCGGCGGCGCCGCTATCGTGCGGAGGGCGTTGCGGCGGGCGTGATTGTTGCGCTTGCTGCGCAGGGGGACCGCCGCCGAGCCGACGTTCGAGCGCCGCGAGTCGCGCCACCATGTCGTCGATGGGCAGCAGCGGGGGACGGCGCGCCATGCGCACGAGTAGCATCTCCAGCGCCATGCGCGGCCGCTCGCTCTTCACGACCTCGTCGAAACCCTGCGAAAAGCCGTGGTAGAGCCGGCTGAGGTCGTCGGCGTCGGCCTGGGTGACCAGCGCCTTCACGTCCTTGGCTTCTTCGTCCGGGAGGTCGAGCAGGCTCTCGGGCTCTTTGACGACCTTGGCTACGACCAGGTTGCGGAGTAGCACGAGCAAGTCGCGCGCGACGTGCCCGATGTCGTAGCCCTGGCCGGCCAGGTCGGCCACGATCGAAAGGGAGCGAGAGGCATCGCCAGCGTGCAGCGCGCTGGCCAGCTCGTACAGTACCTTGTGGCTGGCCACACCGAGCACGCGCGCTACATCCGTACCGACGAGCTCGTTGCCGCCCCAGGCGATGACCTGATCGAGCACGCTCATGGCGTCGCGCATGCTGCCGGCGGCCTCGCGCGCGACGATCGAAATCGCCGCGTCGTCGGCCTGGATATTCTCGGCCGTGAGCACCTGGCGGAGCCGCGACGCGATGGTCTGCGTCGCAATCAGCTTGAAATCGAAGCGCTGCACGCGGCTCAAGATCGTGATCGGGACCTTGTGCACTTCGGTCGTGGCGAAGATGAATTTGACGTGCGCCGGCGGCTCTTCGAGCGTCTTCAAAAACGCGTTCCAAGCGTTTTGAGACAGCATGTGCACTTCGTCGACGATGATGATCTTGTAGCGGTCGCGCGCCGGACGATAGGGCAGCGAATCCTGCAGCTTGCGCACCTCGTCGACGCCGTTGTAGCTGGCGCCGTCGATCTCCCGCACGTCCATGTCCGTGCCTTGCGCGATCTCGAGGCAGGCCGGGCACTGCAGGCAGGGCGTGATGGTGGGCCCGTACTCGAGGCCGTGCTTGGGGTCGTCGGGCGGGCCCATGCAGTTGAGGGCCTTGGCCAGGATGCGCGCGCTCGTCGTCTTGCCGACGCCGCGCACCCCCGTGAACAAGAAGGCGTGAGCGACGCGACCGCTCGCGATGGCGTTGGCCAGCGTCTTTGAGACGTGGTCCTGCCCCACGAGATCTTCGAAGCGCTGGGGGCGCCACTTGCGGGCCAGGACCAGGTAGCTCATTCGGAGGGGATGAGAGGCGAAGGGCGAGGGGCGAGAGTGAGGGGGGGATTCAACTAGCAGAGATGGGGCGGGGCAGGTAGGGCAGCGCCGCGCGTGGGGTTTTGGCGTATGCTGCGCCCGTGCGGCGTGCGTTGGTTTTGCTCGGGATTGTGCTCATGGGCTGTGGTGGAGCGCCGTCTGCACCGCGGGCCGAAGCGCGGCGCGCCGAAGCGACGCCGCCCGCGGCGAGTGGCGCGGCGCCCACGCCGGCAGTGCTGACCGCATGCCGCGCAGAGCCGAGCACCGTTTACGGTGATGAAGCGGTGACGTTCACGCTCGAAGCGACCTCTCCCGGTCCGGTGGAGGTGGAGCTCGTCGACCAGCGCCGGCAAATCGTCGTCCGGGCGCTGACGGCCGCGCCCGGCGAGTGGCAGCCTCCGGACCTGCCGAGTGGCGATTTCAGCCTACGATCTGGCTCTAATCATGCCGCTTGCTGGGTGACCGTGAATCGCGAGCTATCGCGTGCTAGCCAGGCTGTCCCTTGATGGCCCAGTACCTCTCTGGACTACTGACGGCTTGGGCGACGGCCCAGCTGGGCCTGTCTCTGTTCTTCACGCTCGCGTATTTCCTCGGGCGGCGCGAGCTCGAGTACGCCATTTTCAGCCTGCTTTGTCTGTCGCTTTCGGTGGGCAGCGCCGGCGTGGCCTACGAGTACTCGCAGACCGAGATCGCTGCGCGCCTGGTCGGTGAGCACATCGCACACGCCGGCATGATCCTGGCGGCGGCATTCAACCTGCACTTTGCGCTGTGCTTTTCGCGCTCCGAGACCGCCAAGGTGCGTGCGCTCTGGTTGTACGTCTTGGCGGCCGCTTACCTGGTGCTGCTGGTGAGCGGTGGCTGGTGGCAGCATCGACCGCCGCGCGTGCTCGACGCCAACCTGTTCGGCCACATCGTGGTCACGACGGTGGGCCAGGCTACCTGGCTCGGCAAGAGCTTCTACGTGGTCGCGGCGCTGGAAACCGCCGCCGCTGCGGCGCTGCTGGTCTCCGCCTATCGCGCGGGTCAGCGTGAGGTCGGCTCGGCCATCATCGGCATTTTGTGCATCTTGCCGGCAGTCGGTAATGACGGCGCGTTGGCCTTCGGCTTCATCGCCAACGCCATTCCGCTCTTGCCGCACGCCTTCTTGCTGTACGCTTGCGGCGTCGCCGGCACACTGCTGCTCCGCTACCGCGTGAGCCGCGACGAGCTCGAAAGGGCGGCTCGCAGCCTGCAAGAAAAGACCGAAGAGCTGCGCCACTCTTACGCCGAATTGCGCCTGGTGCAGAACGAGCTCGTCACCAAGAAACAGCTCGCGGCGGTCGGCGAGCTCGCGGCCGCGATCGCGCACGAAGTTCGCAACCCGCTGGCTGTCATCGTCAACGCGGTCGCGGGGCTACGCCGCAGCGCGGTGCGTGAAGAAGACCGCACGATGCTGCTCGGCATCGTCGACGAAGAGGCGGCGCGCCTCAATCGGCTGGTGACGGACCTGTTGCGCTTCGCGCGCCCGGTCAGCGTCAAGCGCTCGCCCGTCTCGCTCCTGGAGCTGGCCAACCGCTCTCGCTCGTCGGCCATGCTCGACGGCCACCAGATCGTCGTCCAAATGGACGAGGATCCGGAGCTGACCACGGTATGGGTCGACCCGAGCCTGTTCCGCCTGGTCTTCGACAACCTGGTCGAAAATGCCTGCCAGGCGATGAAGAGCGGCGGCACCGTGCAGATTCTGGTCCACCGCGGCCAGCTGCGCGGCGAGGCGGCGGTGCGCATCGAAATCGCGGATTCGGGCCAGGGCATGGAGCGCGGCGTGCGTGAGCGCGCGCTGGATCCGTTCTTCACGACGCGGCCCAGCGGCACCGGCCTGGGCCTGCCGATCGTGCATCGCATCATCGAGGCGCACGGCGGCGAGATTCAGATCGAAAGCGAAGAAGGGCAGGGCACCACCGTCACGCTGCTCCTGCCGCTCGGGCCGCCGCCAGAAGAGCTGCAGAGCCCGGGCTTGCCCAGCGTGCTCCTCCAAGAAGAAAAATCGGCATGAAGCGTGAGGCGATCTTGGCGCACGATCGTGCGCATGTCTGGCATCCGTACACGCAGATGCAAACCTACGCCGGCACGGAGCCGCTCGTGCTCGAGCGCGCTCAGGCTTCGCGCCTGTACGATGTCGATGGGCGTTCGTACATCGACGCCAATGCCTCGTGGTGGTGCTCGGCGCTCGGTCATCAGCATCCGCGGCTGGTGCGGGCGCTCATCGAGCAAGCGCAAAAGATGTGTCACGTGGCGTTGGCCGGCATCACCCACGAGGCCTCGGCGGGGCTGGCGGCCGAAATGTGCGCCATCGCCCCCGCTGGCCTTTCGCGGATCTTTTACAGCGACGACGGGTCCACCGCGGTCGAGGTGTCGCTCAAGCTCGCGCTGCAATATTGGGCGCAAAATGGCCGACCGCAGCGCACGCGCTTTCTGGCGCTCGACGGCGCGTACCACGGCGACACCATGGCCGCGTCGTCGGTCTCGGGCATCGAGCTGTTCCGGCGGCTGTTCGGTAGCGTCATCATCGATTGCTTGAGGGTGCCACCCGGTCGAGCCGGCTACGCGCAAGCGTTCGAGGTGCTCGGGCGGCTGCTCGAGGACCACGCCGATGAACTCGCCGCCGTGATCGTCGAGCCCATCGTGCAAGGCGCGGTGGGCATGCGCATCTACTCTGCCGAGTTCCTGCGCGCGCTGCGCGAGCTCACCAGCAAGCACGACGTCTTCTTGATCTGCGATGAAGTGTTCACTGGCTACGGCCGCACCGGCACTTTTTGGGCGAGTGAGCACGCCGGCGTGGCGCCGGACATCTTGTGCACCGCCAAGGGCTTCACGGGCGGCATGCTGCCGATGTCGGCCACGTTGACGACCGAGCGCATCTTCGAAGGCTTTTTGGGCGACGCCGAGCGCACCTTCTTTTATGGCCACACCTTCTGCGGCAATCCGCTCGGCGCCGCGCTCGCGCGCGAGGTGCTGCGCGTGTATCGCGACGAAGACGTGCTGGTCGAGGCCGGTCGCAAAGCGGCTCGGGTGCGGCAAGCGTTCGAAAGCTTCCGCTCCTTGCCCGACGTCGTCGAGACGCGCGCCCTGGGCATGGTCGCGGCGCTCGACCTCGCCGGTGGCGACGGCTACCTCGAGCCGCGCGGGCGCCGAGTTTGTGCGGAAGCGTTGCGGCGTGGCGCCTACCTGCGCCCGCTCGGTAACACTATTTACATCACGCCGTCATTGAACATTCCCGACGCGGACCTGGACGAGCTACTCGGCATCGTGGAAGAGTCCGTGCGGATTGCAAAGTGAGAATCTGCTCACGCGTGCCTACCGTTTCGGCCGCGCCCTGATCGTAGGCGCCGGTGCCACGCTGGTCGACTTCTCCATTTTCACGACTTGTGTGCGCGCCATCGACATCGCGCCGACTCACGCGCGTTTACCGGCGCTCATGGCGGGGGCCTGCGTGCAGTTCGTCGGGGGCCGCGGCTTCACGTTCCGTGCGCAGGCCGGCAAGCTCTCTCGCCAGCTCAAGCTCTTCGTCGCCGCAGAAGCGCTCACGCTCGGCTTGAACTGGAGCACCTTTCAGCTGCTGATTCGGCGGATTCATGGCCTCCCGCCCGAGCTGGTGAGCTTTCTGGGGACCGGGCTCGTCTTCGTCACGTTTGCCTACCCGATGCGCCGCCTGGTCATCTTCCGTTTGCCGCACTAAGTTTGGTGGCAGCAAATGGCCGAGCGAAAGCGTTACCTGTTCGTATGCGTCAACCGGCGGCCGGATGGCACCCCCAAGGGCTCCTGCGCCGCGCGCGGGGCAGAAGAGCTGCACGCCGAGCTCAAGGGCATGCTCAAGCAGCAGGGCCTGGCCGAAACCGAGGTGCGCGCCTGCACGTCCAGCTGCCTCGATACCTGCTGGGTCGGTCCCTGCATCGCCGTAGAGCCGGACGGCTACTTCTACGGTCGCGTGCGCCGCGAAGATTTGCCCGAAATTCTCGAAGGCTTCCGTACGAACCAGCGCGTGGAACGGCTGGTGCTCAAGCCTGAAGACTATATCGAGCCCAAAGAGCTGAAGAAGCAGGGCTGAGCCGGGGCGCTTGCCAGAGCGCCCCGACCGCATCGGCGCTGTAGCGCGCGTTCAGTTCCAGATGACGTTGCCGACGTAGAACGTCGTCGGCACTTCGTCGGCGGGGGCCAGCCAGAGCCCCATGACGATTTGACGGGCGTCCGTCTTGTCGTCGGCGGCAAAGGTATGGCTGATCTGTACGCGATTCAGCGTATCGGTGAGCCGCTTGGACGCCATGCCTCCGATCACGAACGCCTTGGTCGCGTCGGGTAGCCACGTCGTCACCTTCTTTTTCTTGTCGTACGTGCCGAGCGCCAAGCCGTGCGTCGGCGGCGCGCCGGCAACGCCCTTCCACCACACCTCTACCGTGAGCTTGTGGCCTCCCACGACTTCGTCCGCGCAATTGCGGCGCGTTACGTAGAACTGCGCCAGGTTATCGGGCAGGCTCGCCAGCTCGGCCGGGAGCGAGATGTCGGCCTTGCTCGCCAGATCCGCGCTCACGGGAGCGAAGTTGGCGTACATCTCCCATTGGCCCGTGAAGCTGTTGGGAAAGAGCAGCTGGTTCGCGGAGTTCACCGGCGGCATCTGAGCTTGGTGAATGTCGAGCAGCACGCTGTTTTGTGGGGCCAGATCGAGGTGGTCGTCGTCCCAGTACGTTTCGAAGCTATCGAAGCACTCTGGAGGGTTATTGAAGCCTCCTCCCGTGCCGGCACTAGCGGTGCCGGCGGTGGGGAAATAGCCGCCGGTGCCGCCGAATGTATCGCCGCCGAAGCTCCCGCCGATGGGATAGCCGCCAATGCCTGCAGCGCCGCCGAATTCGTAGCCACCGCCCGTTCCCCCGGCCGGGTAGCTGCCGGCTGTGCCCGCAGTCGGGTAGGGGCCGGTGCCGCCGAATTCGTAGCCGCCGCCCGTCCCTGCAACCTCTCCGGAGCCCCCCGCTCCGGTCCCTGCGGTCCCTGACTCGTTCGGATCTCCACCCTCGTTACTGGAGCCGCCACTCATCGGCTTGCCGACGTCGTTCAGCGAGCCACTGCAGCCCGCCAAAAACGCCATCACTACCGCCCCCCCTAAACCCCACGCCGATTTCCTTGTGCTCATCTCTTCTCCCGTCCGCGCATCGTGGCGCTTTTCTGACTGTTCGTTCCCCGGAGCATCCCGGCTCATTTGTCGATCTTGGGAAAATCGACAGCCGACTCCGCTGCGCCCGCCCCGGGCGAGCACGCGCGCTGCAGGCGCTCCACGACTGGGGAGCTCGGATGCGCCGCGGCAAAGCGCTGCGCCAGCTCGGGATCCTTCTTTTGACTGCAGCGTACGAGAATGCGCAAAGCATCGCGATCGATCGCGAACACGCCGTTCGGAAAACGCGCGGCGTGCTCGGCCAACCAAGCCGTCGCCAACGAAGCCTTGCCGAGCTCGAGCTCCCGTTTGGCGGCGGCGACCAACCGCAGCTCTTCGTCCAGCCGCGCCTCGTCGGTCGTTGGCTCGCTCTCCGCGTGAGACGAGGGCGACGGAGCAACGTTGCCAACGGCACGCACCGGCGCCGCTTCCGGCGCGGCAACAGCCGGTGCCAGCGTGCTGGGCGCGGCACGAGACGGCTCGGCGCGCGCTGGTTCCGCGACTGCAACCAGGCTCGGCCTGGCGCTGGGCGCGGCAGCGGCTTCTGGCGCCCAAATCTGGCTTGCGGCACCGGCCCCGCCGAGCCCCACCACGAAACCCAGCGCCAACCATTTAGAAGCCAATGAAAGCCCGAGCTTCAGCGACGTTGCCGCGACCGGCAAAGGCGCCGCGCCGCGCGCCACATCGCCGAGCAATCGGCCGAGCCCCCGCTCCAGCCCTCCGGGAGGCGGGCTCGCCGCGCGCTCGGCCTCGAACAGGCGCGTCAAGTCGTCGGTCGTCATTTGCGCCACCTTTCGTCGCGCGCCTTCTCGCGCTCGTGGACCTTGGCCAAATGCGCGCGCGCCGCGCGCAATCGAGAATCTACGGTGCCGGCTGGAATGCCCAGCGATTCGGCCACGGCCGCCGACGTGAAGCCTTCGAGCTCTACCAGGATCAAGATCACGCGCTGTTCGTCCGGAAGCAGGCCGAGCAGGTAGCGCAGGTATTCGGCCGCTTCGCTCTCGTCGGCAGCGTTGCGCACCGGGCTCTCGGTTTCGCGCTCGTAGCGCGCCGCGTGCTGGTGGCGTCGAGCTCGGTCACGCCTCAACCGCTGCACGATGCGGAACGTGATCGCGAACAACCAAGTCTTGGCACTGGATCGTCCCTCGAACTCGCTCAGGCGCCGGGTCGCCACCAAAAAGACCTCATGCACCGCGTCGTCGACCCAGTCGTCTGCCGCGCCGAGGCGCCGCGCGTTACGCCAGACGAACCCGTAGTGCTCGCGGTAAAGCGCCTCGGCCGCTGCCAGCTGGCTTGAATCGGCCTCGGCCTCGAGCGCTATGGCGGCCTGCACTCCCATCAGTTCCCTGAGCTATCTGGCCTCATTTGGGAAAATTGCAAAAACGCAGCGGCGGGCGCCCAGCGAGGGCTCAGGGACCCAGCGCGACGCCCAGGAAGCCCAAAATGGCAACCTGGGACGGGCGGAAGGCTTCGCGCGAGCCGTCCGTATCTGCCAGCCCAAAGGGCGGGCGCCGCAGAACCCAGGCCGCCGAAAGGCCTGCCCACGGTGCGGGCTCGAGTCGCGAATATTCGGCGACCACGAGCGCGCCGGCGTCGCTGAACAGCGCGTGCCGCGTGTGCGCCGCGTCGACCTGTTGCCCGGAGCCGGCCATGTCGCCGAGCTCAGCTTGGGCGCAGCCGAGCAGTGTCCAACCGGAGTAAGGCAGCACGCGACACGCTCGTAAGCCCGCGGTCGCCAGCGATAGCTCGATGCTGGCGGGGGCTGCCGTGGCCACATCGGCCGAGCCGTGGGGCCAGTAGCTCCCCACCAGCTCGAGCTGCCAGGCACCGAACCGCGCGCCGAAATCCACTCCGAGGCCCGGAGCGACCTGCGGCATCACGCCGATGCCTGCGAGCGCGGAGACGCCCGCAACCGCATGGCGCTCCGCCGCGGGTGGTGGTGGCGGCGGCGCCGGGCACGGCTCGCTCGGAGCCGGAGCTTCGGGCGGCTGTGGAGCAGGGGACTCGGGCTTTGGCTGAGGGGCCTCCGGAGCGTCTGAAGCGGCCTGGCGCGCCTGCACGCGCTCCGGATCGATCGCCAGCGCGACCAGCAGCGCCGCCGCTTCGGCGAGCTTGCTGCAGTCGGGGTCTTCGGCGAACCGCTCTTCGGTGCCGCGCGGGCTCGTGAACGTGAGCTTGGCCGCAAAGCCAGCCGCGCCGCCCTGCACGGTGACATTCGCGGAAAGCTGCTGCTCGCGCGCCTCGCGCAGCGGCTGCCCGAGAAAACCCTCCACGCTGGCGACGAGCTGCGCGTCGTCGGGACAAGCGTCGGGCGCGCTGTAACGGAGCGCGATGTGCGGAGGCGTCTCCGCCGCGAGAGCCACCCGGCTTGGCAACCCCAAGAGCCCCGCGAGCACCAGCCGTCGGACCATCCTTGCCTGGAGACTAGCCGCTTTCGGTGGCTTGGCTAGCCGGGGTCGCGCCTTGTCATCAGTCGGCCAGCGGCGCGAACAAGTCGTCGAGGTCGCACTCACTGAGCGCTGTTGGCGCGTCCGCCAGGCCCAACAAGGAGCTGGCAAGCTGCGATTTGCGCTGCTGCAGGCGCAGCATGCGCTCTTCGACGCTGCCCGCGACGATCAGGTTGTAGACGAAAACGGGTCGGGTCTGGCCGATGCGGTAGGCGCGATCGGTGGCTTGAGCCTGAGAGGCGCCGTTCCACCACGGGTCGTAGTGGATGACGGTGTCGGCGCTGGTGAGGTTCAAGCCCGTGCCGCCTGCCTTCAGGCTGATCAAAAAGACGTCGATCTCGCGGCGCTCGAAGCGATCCACCTGTTTTTGGCGATCGGCGGTGGCGCCCGTCAGGTCCACGTACGGAATTTTTCGCTCCTGCAGGCCTTGCGCGAGCAAATCCAGCATGCGCGTGAACTGCGAGAACACCAGCACGCGCCGCCCCTGCTCGAGCTGCTGCGTGAGCAGCTCGAAGAACAACTCGTATTTGGCCGACCTCTTCACCTTGCGCGCCGAAGGCACCGTGACCAGCCGCGGGTCGCAGCACACCTGACGCAGCTTCATCAGCGCGTCGAGAATCGCGATCGTCGATGCCGTGACGCCCTTTTGGCGGATGGCGCGGCGAACGTCGCCGTGAGCAGCCACGCGGATGCTCTCGTACAGCTCGCGCTGATCGTCACCGAGCTCCACCGGCCGCACGATCTCGGTCTTGGGCGGCAAGTCCTTGGCGACGCTCTCTTTCATGCGCCGCAAAATGAAGGGCGTTACGGCGTCGCGTAGGGCTTCGAGCCGTTGCTGGTTACCGCCGCGCTCGATGGGGATGCGGAAATGGCTGCGGAAGCGCTCGGCCTCGCCCAAAAATCCCGGCATCAAAAAGTCGAACAGCGCCCACAGCTCTTCGAGGTTGTTCTCGACCGGAGTGCCCGACAGGCACATGCGGTGGCGTGACGAGATGCGCTTGACGGTGCGCGAAGCCAGGCTGCGCGGGTTCTTGATCGCCTGCGCCTCGTCCAAAATCGTCAGATAAAACGGCTGATTTTCGAACTGCTCGATGTCGCGAACCAAGAGCGGGTAGGTGGTGAGCACGACGTCTGCGCTGGCCACGGCGCCGCGCTGCGCCTCGCGCTTGGGGCCGTGCAGCACGCACACCTTCAAGTCGGGCGCGAACTTGGCGAGCTCGCGCTGCCAGTTGCCGATCAAGCTCGTGGGCATGATCACCAGGCACGGCCGGTCCATGCGGCCCGACTCTTTTTGGCGAACCAGGTGCGCGATGGTCTGCAGCGTCTTGCCCAGACCCATGTCGTCGGCGAGCACGCCGCCCGCCTCGTGCTCGATCAGCTGACCGAGCCAATTCACGCCGGCTTCTTGATACGGACGAAGCTTGGCCTGGAGCCCGCGCGGCAGCGCGATCGGCTTGGGCTTTTGGTGCAGCTCGCGGGCCTTTTCGACCACGTTGGTGATGCCCGACCAGAGCAGGCGCCCGGAGCCGCCGATCGCTTCGTCGAGCTTGGCCACGCTGGAGCCGCGCGAGCGCGGGAAACACAACGCGCCGTCTTCGAGCTTTTCGCCCCGGTACATTTCGAGCAGCACCTGCATCAGCGAGCGCAGCCGTTCGGGCGGTACCGGCAAGTACTTGTTTTTGCCGACCGGCACGACGCGAAAACGCGCCGGCTGCTTGAGCAGCGCTTCGAGCGTCTCGCCATCGGCGCAGCCGTCGAGCAGCTCCAGCATGGCGGGCAGCATGTTGACTCGCTTGCCGTCCACCTGAATCCCGAGCTCGAGCGCGAACCAGTCGGTCCGCTCTTCGTCCGGCTCGATCGCGGCGTACCAAGGAGCGTCGGTCTCGACGACTTGATAGGGGTAGCTCGGATCGACTTCGATGTTCCAACCGAGCGCGCGCAGCTGGGGTAGCGCATACGCCGAGAACGAACAGTACGAATGCAGGTTGCCGCCGAGCTGCACGATGTAATCGGCGTCCGTATCGAAGTCGGGGGCGACCTCTTCGTCGAACTGGCCGAGCTCGATGGCACCGAAGCCCTCCAGCAGGCATTGCGCGCGGGCCTCCCCGACACGGTCACGGCCGACCATGGCCATGCCCGCGGGCCGGGCTACGAAAAAGCGCTCCCGGCGATCGGCGGCGCGTACGCGCACCCCTTCGTAGTCGAAGCACAGACTGATGACCGGGACCTCTTGCTCGGCGCCCTCCTCGAAGGAGGCATCGCCCGAGCTCACCCACATCCGTTCCGTGTACAAGCGCAGGCAGGGGGTGAACCGAGCTATCTCGGTCCGCCCTGCTTCTGAAACAGCAGCAGCTCCGTCCAACAGAGAGCTACTTAGATCAAACCTCGATCGGTTTGTCGATCACGTATTTAAGTACCACCACCGATCCGATCACACGGTGGGCATCACCACGATGGGTTGGGGTGGGGCATTGCCGTGTGGCGTGCCCCAAGCCCAATTTCCTGAATGGATCAGGTCCCCTGCGGGAAGATCTTGGTCATCAGCTCGGACAGATCGCCCACGGTCGACGGCTTCATGCCGGTTGCCGGATGGGGCCAGCTGAAGGTCCGCGACACCACCACGTTGCAGCCCATCGAAACGAGCAAGTCGTTGGCCGGAGCGCCCGGCGCACCCGCGAAAGACAGCCCGAATTCCGGATAAACGACGTTCGGCGCGCAGCGGCCGGCAGCGTTGTCGAAGTTGCTGGCGTCGCCGAGCAGCGCCCCCAGCTTCTCTTTCACGTCGGCGTCGAGCACCTGCTGCTGGGCGAGAATGCGGAAGCTTTGGAAGCGCGGCGTCGTGTCCGCGATGGGGGTGGGCGTGGCGGCACCCGTGGCGCCCGGCAAGCTCAGGCCCGGGATTTGGATGCCCGGCGGGATCAGCTTCTGCAGAGCGGCGACGCCCGCGGCCAGCGCGTTGGGGTCGACACCCGGGATGCCCGGCAGCGCGCCCGGCGCGGTCGGCACGGCCGCGACCACGGGCGGCGGCTCATTATTCTGCAAACGGTACGCCGTCAGGTTCGACGTCTTCAGCGTGTCGAACGGCGCTGCCGGCTTACCCGCGCAGCCCATGCTGAGAGCCCCCACACCAAGGCAAAAAGCGACCTTCTTTGACATGCGGGTTTCTTAGACCCGGTACCGCGCGATGTACAGCAGGGCTTTTTGTCGCGGAAATGCGCGCCGTGGCGCGCCGGCTAGCGCTGCAATTTGCTTTCGAGCTCTGCCAACCTGCGCTCGAGGTCGACCCGCGCCTGACGCTCATGCTCGGCTTCTGCCTGGGCGCGCTCGGCTTCTGCTTGAAAGCGTGCGGCGTCGGCTTGGATCTGCAGCACTTGCTCTTCGGGGCTCAGCCAGCGCTGGGTTCCACGGCGATCGTCCGACACGTGAAAGTCACGACCTTCGGCCGAGCACCAGGCCTCGAGCACCTGGCTGTAGACCGGCTCGAAGCCAAAATGCACGCGCTCGAAGGCCATGGTGGCATCTCGTCGCCAGAGTTGGAGCGCGACGGGCCCACCCAAAGAGCGCGGGCCCTCCAACAGGGGATCGAAGACCAATAGCTCTTCAACCCCCATGGCGGCGTAGCGCTCCTGTATCGAGTCGTAGTCCTTGTGGGGTAGCGACGCGCTCACCACTTCGATCGCGAGCCGCGGTCGAACCCTGCCGGGCTCCCAGAGCTTGAGGGGAGCGCAGATCATCGAAATCCGCAGGGGCGGCTCGATCACGCACACGTCGGGATCGGCTCCCGTGCGCGGATGCTCTCGGAGCCACCGCACCGCAAGCTCGCTCGCTATGCTCACCGAGCGTTCGGGGCCAATACGCATCGCCCAAGCGCGAAGCATCCCAAAGATGCGATAAACCGCCAACGCGTGTGCCGTGGCCTCGGGCACGTTCCCCTCCGGAAGTACCCACGCATCCAGATTGGCCCGAACCGGGTAGCGGACCGAAACGACAGCCGACGGTTGCATCGCGGAAGCGAGTATAGCCTTTTCTTGGGCTCTTGAGGCTTGTCTAACTTGCTTAGCGGCCCGTGGCGCCCTAACAACCTCGCATGAAGCGCATCGTCGTCAGTGGAGGCACCGGCTATGTCGGGACCGCGCTCGTCCGTCATCTCATCGAGCGTGGCGACAGCGTGACGGTGCTGACGCGCGGCAAATCCAGCGACGGCAATCCGCGCCGTGTTCGCTGGGACCCGTACGCGGTCGGTGACTGGTCTTCAGCGCTCGAAGGGGTGGATGCGGTCGTGCACCTCGCCGGCGAACGAGCGGTTGGTGTTCGTTACACCGAAGCGATGAAGCGCCGCATCTACGACAGCCGCGTCGTCACGACTCGCAACCTGGTGACGGCCCTTGCGCGAGTCTCCGCGAAACCCAAGGTCTTGGTTTCGGCTTCGGCTGTCGGCTACTACGGCAATCGTCCCGCTTCCGAGCGCGTCGACGAATCCGCCGCGCCCGGCGACGACTTCTTGGCGCGCCTGTGCGTCGACTGGGAGGCGGAGTCGGAGAAGGCGAAGAACATCGGTGTGCGGGTCGTGAATCCTCGAATCGGCGTCGTGCTCGGCCCGGGCGACGGCCCGCTCAAGCTCATGGCGATGCCGTTCAAGCTCTTCGTCGGCGGCAAGCTCGGCAGCGGCGAACAAGGCATCTCGTGGATCCACTTGGACGACGCCGTGCGCGCGCTCACGCTGTGCATCGACGATGAGACGATGCCGACGAAGGTGAACGTATGCTCGCCGAATCCGGCCAGCAATGCCGAGCTGTCGGCGGCGATCGCGAAGGCGCTGCATCGCCCGAATCTGCTTCCGGTGCCGAAGTTCGCGTTGAAGACGCTGTTCGGCGAGGGGGCGGAGACGATTTTGACGGGGCAGTATGCGGTGCCGGGGGTTTTGGAGGAGCGACGTTTAGCGTTCGCTCATAGGCAACTGGGCGACGCGGTTGTGTGTGGCCTGTGCTGAGCTACGGTCCGCGAAGAACCGAACAACCCCGGAGCACTTCTTGTGTACTCGAATGTCGGAAGCGCTTCGGGGTCTCGGTTAACGCGAGTACGTGGTCGCGGCCCTAGTAGACCATCGCGTAGATCTCGTTGCGGAACGGGAAGTCTTTGTCCTGGACGTTATTCCACCACCCGTTGCCGTCCATGTCGATGAACCGGTGCCAGCTGACACCGCCCGGACGGGTAGTTCCGCGGATGACGGTGTTGGGGTGACCGAACGGGAAGTCGTACGCTGCACCAAACGAGGTGATCGTGTCGAACCCGTTGTCGTATTGCTTGTTGTTATTTACGTCCTGGAACCATTGACCGGTGCTCGGTCGAAACACCGTCATGACCGAGGAATGGAAGGAAGGATTGTACAACGGTACGGGCAAGTCCTCGCCACCTCCGAACGATCCGATTATCTCATTGCTGCCGTCGTAGACGTTGTTGCCATTGAGGTCGACTACCCAGAGCATTGGGCTGGTTGAGTCGAATTGCCAGGTGAAGCCAACGACGCCTTTGCAACTGTTCCCGGAAACGAAAACCGCATACACAAACGGATGGATCACGCCGCTCGCGAATCCACTGACCACGAAGTTGCTGATGGACGTGTCGCCCGCACCCCAGTTAAAGTCGCCGTTGTCGATGAAGTACTCGTGGGTACTCGGGCGATACACACCCCTAAGGCCGCCTGCTTGGCCGCAGGCCACGGACCCGAATCCGATGAGCGGAATGTCTTGGTAGGCTCCGAAGCCAGAGTGTGTGGCGTCGTAGGGGGGCCCAATCCAGGCGCCGTCCGCATCGGTATCAAAATACCAGGAGCCGCTCGCGTACGTCGATAGACGCATCGTCCCACTGGCGGTCTCGAACGCCTGCTCGCTCGAGCCAACCGCCTCCACTGCCGAGCCGTCAGCTCCATTGATGCCTCCACAACCCGCCAAGCCCGACATCAAGATCCCCACACGCACAAACGAAACAAATTTGGTATTCATCTTTTTCTCCACAATCGAGGCGGCGAGAGAGCAAGCTGCGTGCCGTTCGTGGGGACGGCAGGGCGTCGTTCGGCCGATGTGAGAGATCGCGCGTATCCGCGCGACCAAACAACCAAGGACGTGTCTCACAGGTGATGCGACTCGCCGAGCACCGGACACTCAGTACGCGGTTGTGCTTGTCCGGTCCCAGTCCGAAGAGCGCGGGGCAAATGCTGCCTCCCACGAGCGCCGTACGTGTGCGCACGAAGCCGGCGCTTAACGCTGAGCCTTCGCGGTCACGCCCGGGAATCTGCGCCGCCCGGTCCGTCTTCCGGCCTCAAAGTCCGCGTTGAACGCGCCGGTCGGTGAGGCGGCGGAGACGATACTGACTGGGAGAGCACGCGATGCCGAGGCACGAGTGTGGCTTCGTATCTCGGCACCCAGAGTTGCTCGCGGCACGGCGCGGGCGTTGGTTGCACGCAGGCTCAGCGGCTCGCGGGGACGGCAGCGAATCCGCCCCCGTGAGCCTCCACGCTACTCGATGTCTGCGAAGGACGTGTACGTCTTCTGATTAGTAATGCGCGCGAACCGCGTTTTGCCAGTTGTGGCGTCGCGAATGAACACTTCGATGGTGCCCCAGTTGCCACCAGACGCGGCTTGCGTGACGACCGCTGCCGGCGAACCTTGGCAGTTGCCTCCCATTGATGCCCAAACGCTCCATGAGCTCCCGTTCCAATTTCTGTGGTAGACGGAGCCGTTGGGCGTATTGGCGATCACGTCGACGTTGTTCGGAGCACGGGACACGACGACAGGGCTGTCCGTCGACGAGAGTTGCAGGTCCTCCCAGTTAGTCCAACTGGTACCCACACGCGAACGAATCCACACCCGGCCATTGCCTCCGTGGGCCACGATCGCTACCTGATCGGCTCCCGTCGCGGCCATACTTGGTGAGTCTCGAATATCGCCGCCCATGTCGGCGAAACCGGTCCACGCAGTTCCATTCCAGCGCTGATGGTAGAGGCGGTTGTCACTGCCGCGAGCAGCCACGTCGAGGCGGTTCACCGCGGTCGAGACCGCCGCCGGGCTGCCTTGGGTATCGCCGCCAAGGTACGTGAACCCAGTCCAGTCCGTAACCGCGCCTGCCCCGGCCATGGCGTTGTGGTAGATGGCGTTGTCGCCGTTCGCGCCACGGACGAACAGATCAAGGCGGTTGGTTCCCCACGTCACGAGCGCGGGAGAGTTGCTCATTTGCCCGTTTGGAATCGTGACCACCTGCATCCAACCAACTCCGTTCCAAGTCTGGTAGACGATGCCCCCCGTGCTGCTCCGCGCCACGTAGTCAAGTCGGTTGACGCCCCAAGAAGCGGCTGCCGGGGTGCCTCCGATCACTACCCCTTGATCCGTATAGCCGCTCCAGTTTCCCCCTAGATTGTGAGCCTGATGCTCCGCGTGATTGGCAGTGCTTCGTCCCACGATGTCGGCACGTCCCGAGCCCCAGGACGCCGTGCCCACGGCTCTAAAGTCTACCGTGTTGATGGCTTCCTGCTGAGCACCGACGCCTTCGACGCCTGCGACGCCGCTGCAGCCCAGTGACGATAACCCGCACCCCAACACTGCAACAAAAAAACTTCGTCGAACGGTATTCATGTCTTGGATCCCTTTGCGATGCGCGATGCGCGCGCGCCGCGCTGAGCAAGCGTCGTGCCCGCGTGCACGGTTGTGCGAAATGCAAAGGAAAGGGGGGCTCGTAAACTGTCGCGCACGGGCCCGGACACATGCTGGAACAACGTGCACGTGTCCGGGCCCCGACGTGCAACTGCCGCTGGCGACTACAGGGCCCTCCGTCGCCACGCACGAGACATGCTTGGTGATTCAGTAGTAGCGCGTGAATGTCCAACATGCGGTTCACGGGCATGTTCGATGGCGATCTGTCCGACTGCGACTGGACAGCCCATGTCCACAGCGCGAGTGTCTGGTAATCATTGGGGCCGCGGAGCGAAGGTCGTAAGTGTGCCCTCAGCTAGGCGGCGGGCACGGCCGAAGGTCTGGCACGCAGATTGCGAGTACCGACACCATGCAAGCTCGAACGTTGACAGTCGCGGGCTGAGTGCCGAACCGCCAGATGACGTAGAAGGGAGGCGCTGCGTTTCGGGCCGCGACCCGGGGAGTTCGGCTCGCCTAGGGGCGCGCGCAAACGCAGGTCCGAGTACGACGGGCTTGACGAGCGTCGCGGGTTGCTTCGCGTCGGTGGTTGCAGTGGGTGGCCCACCTGATAGCCGAACGAGTGGCTCCATTGTCGACTCCGCCGGTACGTTGAGAATCGAGGCAGTCAGTGTTAGGCAAGCGGCACATGCGCAAGCAAACGTGGGTTTTGGCGGCTCTGGTGGCAGCGGCTTCACTGCGATTGGGTGCCTGTCGCAATTTCGACGACGGCTCGTCGAGCAAGCCGCGTGAAGACGGCGAGAGCGGAGCGCCACTGGGGGGGGCCTCGGATACCGGCAGCGCAGCGAACACGCCTGGAGGCGCGGATGGCGGGAAATCGGCAAACGTCGCAGGCGCAGCGGTGGCGGGCATCGCTGCACAAGGTGGCGCCCCAGAGGTGCCGAGTTTCGGGGGCACGGGAGACAACGAAGAAGGCGGCGACGTCGGCCATGGCGGTGAGGTCAGCTACGGCGGTGACCGCAACACCGACGCTCAACTCGCGCCCTCTGCGTTTGCTGGCCTCGTGCTCTGGCTGGAAGCGTCAACATGCTCGGATTCGAGCGAGGGTGGGGCCGGCGGTACGGGGCCATTCAGATGTCCGGACGCCTCGGGACACGGCAACGACGCGCTCCAAACGGATCCTCTGTCGGCTCCACTTCGGGTCGAGGACGTCATCAATGGGCACACCGCGTTGCGCCTTCAGGGCAACCCATCGAGCCTTGTCGTAGACGACTCTGAATCATTGCACTTCGGCGTCGCTCCGTTCTCGATGGTGATCGTGGCGCGCTGGAACAACAACGAGAAGCCTTCTGGTAACTACAACGGTACCGCGTTTCTGATTCACAAGACGAGCAACTTCTACCCGTTCGCCGGGATCGCTGTATGGGCGAACTACCCTCAAATCTTCGGTGGCGTGCCGGCTATGACTCGTTTTGCGGCGCAGCTCGAGCAAGGCACTGCGTTCGCGCTCGGCGCCTCCAATCATTTGAACGATAATCAGTTTAGAGTCTACGTCGTTCGGCGCACGACAGCCTCGGAGATGGAGCTTCGCATCGATGGCCGCAGCGAGGCTCGTGCTCAAATCCCTCCGGGAGTCAATACGAGTGCTGAGGGACAACCGATGATCATCGGTGGCTTGGAGAACTATGCGGTTGCAGGCGACCTTGCTGAGCTCGTCGTCATTGCTGGTACCGTTGCCGATGGAGAACAAGAGAGTTTGGAACGCTTCCTGCTCCAAAAATATGGTCTCGCCGCGACGAGCCCGTAGCAAGCATCGGTTGGGCTAAGGCGCGCTCAAAAAGACCCAGGTTCCCGTTGCGCCGAGTATGCCGCCCGCGAGCAGTAGCCCCAGGGCTGCATCGTCGCCGCGTTGGATACGCGCCGCATCCTCTGGCGTGGCGGTACCGCGGTTGCGCTTCGCTTGCCAATCGTCGTAGCGCCCCGAATTCCACGCATAGACGCTCGCGCTGGCGCCGAGCGCAGCGAGCGCCAATCCTCCCAGAATCACGGATGCCGTTTTAGAACGAGCTCGAACGCGATTGAGCCGTTCGCGTTCTTGGGCAGTGGGTGTCAGCGAAAGCTGGAGGATGCGGGTTTCACCGGGATCAATCGAAATGCGCCGCGCTAATGACACGAAGCCGTCGTGCTGCGCGCGTAGCTGATGAACGCCAGCCGGTAGCGCGCCACCCTTGTAAGGCTTGCCGTCGACGAAAACGCCGGCATCCGCGGGCGTTAGCACCAGGTTCAACGTCGCGGCAAGTTGCGGCGGAACGGGTGAGAGCGGCTGCTGTTCGCAGTCCACTCGAGTGAGCTGGTTCTCCACTGTGAGCACGTTCTTCGTGAGCGTCGGGTAACCCGGTCGCGAAAAACGGAGCGTTGCGGGACCCGGAGTGGTGAGCCAAGGGCGCGCCTGCGGCGTCTTGACGCTGCCGCCGCCGATCAGCTCCACTTGAATGTCCGGCACTTCGCAGCTGATGGCGATCTGTGCAAGCGGCTGTGGCGGCGCCACGACGGCCGGCGGCGACTCTGGAAGGGTGCACTCGAAGACGTCGTTGCTCGCGATGGTCACGATCCTCGATTGTGGCGCGCCACCGACCCAGAAAATTAGTGTGTGGTCGCCCTTGGCCAGCCAGACCGTGTCACGACGCGCTTCAGGCGAGAGCTCCACGCCGTCGAGCCACACCCGGGCGTCGGCGTTGCCACCCGTTATGCGCAGGCGTCCGATGCGCTCGCGATTGGCGGCTATCAACGCTTGAACCTCGCTGCGCCGCGTCTCGGAGATTTGCTTTCCTCCGTCGGTGAGGTAGCGCTCAAACGCATTGACGGCTTCGACGGGTTGACCGAGCGCCGAGCGCGCTTGCGCGATGTTGTACTGCACGGAGAAATGCGGTCGCGCCGCGTACGCGGCCTCGAACGCCTTTAGGGCCGCCTTGAGATCGCCTTGCTGAGCCAGGGTCAGCCCGTTTTGGAATAAGGCCCGCGCCTGTGCGGTGGCGCCAGGTGCCGGGGATTCTGCCCGGGCGCTCGCTGCGATCAGCAGTAGCGCCATCAATCTCCACAAGCGATTCATTCGGAATAGGGGTTGGCTGGATCCAGCTTACCCACCGGCGGCACAGCTGGGGCGGGGGGCGGCACTGGGCTAGCCACGTGCGCCAATCGCGCGTTCTGAGGGCGTGGGTGGCCAGCAACCGCGACCTCGCGGTTGAGTTGGGGTACCGCCGATGGCATTGGCAGCTCCGGCGCGGCAGCAACTGCGCTGCTCCCCGTGGGAACTGCGACGCTTGCTGGTCCGGTGCTGGCTGGCGCGCTAAGGGTCGGGTGCGCTGGGGGCTGCTGCGTCGGTGCCGGCCAGAACCACGCCAGGCCTGATGCGCTCAGGACCACACCGCCGATTGCGCCGACGAGCAAGCTGGTGCCGCGACTTCTCGGCCCTTGGGGGATTGACTGCGTGGCCGCGGGCGTACTGTCTTCCCTCAGCGTCTGTTCGGGGGGGCTGCTCACACGCAGGCCGATGCTGGCACCCAGCAGCTCTCGGAGTGCTTGAACGCTGCGTGGTCGCTGTGCAGGGTCTTTGGCGAGGCAACGCAGGACGAGCGAACCCAACGCGTCCGGTACGTCCTCCAGCGCACGGGGCTCCCTGTTCAGCACGCTGAACATCGCTTCTTGAATCGTCTCACCGGGGTGGGCCACGCGTCCGCTCAGGCATTCATAGAGGATGGCGCCGAGCGCGTGAATGTCCGTTGCGGGGCCAACCGTGGCACCGTCCGCCAGTTGCTCGGGCGCCATGTAGCGCACCGTGCCGACGATCGCGCCTTGCGTGGTCGACATGCTGGCATCCATCTTGGCGACGCCGAAATCCAAGACTTTGCACCAGTCTTCGCCGGTGGCGCGACGCGTGATGAACAGGTTTTCTGGCTTCAAATCGCGGTGCACGAGGCCGGCGCCGTGCGCCTCGGAGAGCGCGCGGCAGGTTTCTATGATGAGTGGCACCGCGCGACGCGCGGGCAGGCTGCCTTCACGCTTCAACAAGCTGCGCAAGTCTTCGCCCTGCAGCAGCTCCATCACCAGGTAGGGTGTGAGATCGGCGAGCTCGCCGCAATCCACGACGTTGACGATGTATTCGCTGCTGAGCTTGGCGATGGCGCGGGCTTCGCGACGGAAGCGCTGCGCGGTCTGGCGCGTGGGGTCGAGCTCGGGCCGGAGCAGTTTGACCGCGAAGGGTTTGCCGAGGCGCACGTGCTCGGCCTCGAATACGTGACTGCTGCCGCCGGAGCCAATGTGGCGCGTGAGTCGGTACGTGCCCGCGATCACGCTGCCGATGTTGCGCGCGATCGTGGCGCTGCCCTCAGGCACCTCGCCCGGGTCAGTCCTCGGTGCCATGGCTGCCGCTCACCGCAAATGCGCGCGCCTGCTCTTGATCGAGCAGCCGGTAGATTCGCTGCCTCGAGAGCCCCAGAGTGCTGGCCGCAGCCTTCACATTGCCCCCGTTCTCGGCCAGAACCTCCTTGATGCGAGCGAGGTCGTGCTCTCGACGCTCGCGCGGTGGCGTCGACGGTCGTTCCTTGCTCGCAACGTCTTCGTTCAGGGCTTGCAGCTCGGCCGGCAAATGGTGCCGCTTCAAGCCGGGCTCGTGGCCATGTACGGCCAGTAGTCGCCGCGCGACGAGCTCCAACTCGCGCACGTTCTCGGGCCAATCGTGGAGGCAGAGCGCTTCCACCAGGCGTGCCTCGACCACGGGTGGGCGGCCGCCCGAGAGGCGCTCGATGAATTGGCGGAACAGGGCCGCCACGTCGCCGCGCCGTTGCTCGAGCGGGGGCAGTCGCAGCGCCAAACCGTTGAGGCGCGCCGCGAGATCTTGTCGGATGCGTCCCTGTGCGACTAGCTCGCGCAGCGGACGCTGGCTCGCGCTCACGATACGGATGTCCACCGTCGTGGCGCTGGACTCGCCAAGGCTCATGACGTTGCCGTCTTCCAAGACGCGGAGCAGCTTTGCTTGCAGGGCGAGCGAAAGCTCGGGCATTTCGTCGAGAAAAAGCGTCCCGCCGTGCGCCGCGCGAAAGTAGCCGGGGCTCGCGCGCTCGGCGCCGGTGAAGGCTCCGCGCCGATAGCCGAACAGCTCGGCTTCAGCCAACGCCTCCGGGAGCGCGGCGCAGTTGACCGCCAAGAACGGCCCCGCCCGGCCGCTCAGGTAGTGGGCTGCCTTCGCCACGCGTTCTTTGCCCGTTCCGGTCTCGCCAATCACGAGCACGGGCAAAGTTGAGGCCGCGGCATGCCTGAGCGACACGAGCGCTTCGCTCAGCTCCGCGCCGCCGAACAAGTCCGGAGCAATCTCACCAAACTCGGCGGCATCGTCGGCGCGCTCCGCAAACACTCCGACCCACTCTCCGACACGCAGCACGCTGCCGGGCGCGACGGGGGCGTGCTCGACTTTGCGACCGCCGAGCCAAGTGCCATTCGTGCTGCCGAGATCGCGAATGACGTACAGCGGGCCCTGGCGGTAAAGCTCGGCGTGGTTGCGCGACACGCCGGTGCCGTCGAGGCAGATTGCGGCTGACTCGTCGCGACCGATGCTCAAGCGTGCGCCCTGGAGACTGTCGCGCCTGAAACGGGGCCAAACCCATTCCAAGACGAGGCGGCGCGGGGGGGCGTCGGCGACCGACTCCTCGCGAACGGTGGTGTCCCGGGCCTTTTCCGTCATCGGGTCGTGCGTTTTTAGCATGTACTATCGCGCGCGAAACCTGGCTCTTCGGACGTTTCTGGTCTGCGGGCCGGGGTCGAGCAACCCCTCGAAGTTAATCAGCTGGATGCGCCCTCTCATCGTCGTGCCGACCTTCAATGAAGTGGACAATCTGCAATCGTTGGTCCACGCGGTGCTGTCGACGCTGCCGTCGGCCAACATCTTGGTGGTGGACGACGCCTCTGCCGACGGGACGGCGGCGGTCGCGCGCAGGTTGGCGGCGACGGACAGCCGCCTCTTCCTCCTCGAGCGACCCCACAAGGCCGGCCTCGGCAGCGCCTACGTGGCCGGGCTCACGTGGGGCTTGGCTCGCGACTACGACTGCTTCTTCGAGATGGATGCCGACTTCTCGCATGACCCGCGCTACTTGCCGGCGTTCATCGCGGAGCTCGAGCGAGGCGCACAGGTCGTCGTCGGGTCGCGCAATGTGCCGGGCGGGGGCGTGGTGGGGTGGGGACCGCTACGCCACCTGCTTTCGAGGGGGGGCTCTCTCTATTCGCGGCTGTTGTTGAGAGCACCGGTGCGCGACATGACGACTGGCTTCAAGGCTTATAAGCGTGACGCGCTCACGCAGATTGATATCGGGGCGGTGCGTTCCAACGGCTACGCGTTTCAGGTCGAAACCACGCACCGCGCGCTGGCGGCGGGGTTGCGCGTGGTCGAGCTGCCCATCGTGTTCGTCGATCGGCGTGCCGGCGCTTCCAAGATGAGCGCGCGCGACGTTTGGGAGGCGGTTTGGAGTGTTTGGCGCATGCGGAGAGGCTAGGCCTGCGCGCCATCCGTGTCGCGATCGCGGTAGCGGTTGGCACACCCTGACACGCTCCGACACGCCTCGCGTCACGGTCACGAAACAAGCTATCTTCGGGGGCGGCTCGACGCCGAGATTAGTGCTAGTGGGAGGGCGTGGGCCCGAGGTGTGGCCCCAGCTTTGTGGCCGATGCTTTCCTTCTCGCTCCCTGCGTTACGGCGTTATCTGCGATTGCTTGGGCCTTGGGCGGCCGCTTTGGTGCTGGCCTATGGCTCGTACCGCTTCGTCGGTATGACCAAGACCTTCCTACCTTTCGAGGGCTGGACGCTCTGGCGCTTCCTCGTGATCTGGCCGGTTACCCTGGTGTGGTGGCTGAGCTTGATGGTCGGCGGGCGCGCGATCTTGACGCGTGTCTTGCGTCTGTCGCTGCCTGCCTACGAGCAGCTGGTCATGTCGTTTGCCATCGGTTGGATGGCGTTTCACACGCTGATCTCGCTCTTCGGTTTCGTGGGGTTGCTAAACCGCTTTGCCTATTACGCGATACCGCTGCTCATGCTCGCGCCGGGCGCGCGCGCGTTTCTAGCCGACGTCAAGCGCCGTTTGCGGCACCGGACGCCGCGGCGTCGTCGTTCGCCGCTGCGCGTCGCGCTGACTTGCTTCGGCGTCGTCGGCTTTGCGTTGATCTATTTTCCGATCATCGCGCGCTCGCACATTGGCTTCGATTCGGCCTGGTATCACGTGCCCATCGCCGAGCATTACGTCGCGGCCCACGGCATCGTGCGCTTCCCTGAGGGCTGGTTTCTGGGGGCGTATCCGCAGCTGACGAGCATTACCTTCGCCTGGGGGCTGCTCACGCCCGGGTTGTCGTTCGCCGACAAGCTCGTGTTGCTCAACCATTTGGAGCTGGTGGTCTTCATCATGACGCTGGTGGGGATCGCAGCGCTGGCCATCCGTGTTGCGCGCAGCGGCAAGCTGAGCCCGGCCTGGGTGGCGTGCTTCGCGTTTCCGACGCTGTACCTGCACGACCTGCAGCTGGCTGCGGACCACGTGGCCGCGTTCTGGTTCGCGCCCGTTTATCTGGCGTTGTTCCGCAGCTGGCGCGCTCTCGATCTCAAGCACGTTGCGCTGGTCGCGCTGGGGGCGGCCGGTGCGCTCGACACCAAGTACACCGCTTTCCCGATCGTCGTGCTGCCGGCGGTGGCGCTCGTCGCCCGAGCCCTTTGGCTAGCGCTGCGGCGCTCACAGTGGCGTCACGCTGGTGCGGTGTTGGCCACCGCGCTCGGCACCGGCCTCGCGCTCACCGCCTGCTATTGGCTCAGAAATTGGATCTGGTACGGCGATCCGGTTTACCCGATCTTGCACAAGATTTTTCGCGAGCGTCCGTGGCACGCCGACGCTGGGCTGCTCACGGACACGTACCTGAATTTCGTAGGCACGTTTCCAGCGCCGCACACGGTCGACGGTGTGATCGAGACTGCCAAGGCCACGGTCACCTTTCCTGCGACGGCTTGGGAGTTCTGGGAGTACCACCGCAACGTGCCGTACTTCGGCGCGCTGTTCACGATTGCGTCGCTGGCAGTGCCGTTCTTACCGGTCGGCAAGCGCGCCTGGGTGTTGCTCGGCGGCCTGTATATCTCGCTGTTCTTCTGGTACTGGCAGTCGCACGTCGATCGCTACTTGCAGGCCTACGTACCTGGCATGGCAGCGCTCGTCGCCGTGGTCTCGTACGCCGCCTGGCAACGCTGGCCGTCACGATTGGCGTTGATTGGCACGGTTACGCTGCAGCTCGCCTGGGGATCTTCGGTGTTCGGGCTGAGCGCTCAGGTCAACAAGTACAAAGAAGCCCTGGCGACGCTGTCGTCCACCTACGACGGCACGCAAGACAGCGCGACGTCGCAGCTCGAACCTTGGGTGAGCCTGGGCAAGCAATTGCCGCCGAAGGCCGTGGTGCTCGTTCACGACATGTACTGGCACGTCGGTCTCCAGCGCCGCTCGGTGAACGACTGGGTCGGGCTGCAGGGTGGCCTCAACTACGGCCGCATGTCATCGGCGGCGCAGCTGGTGCAAACGCTGCGGGGCATGGGCGTGACGCATCTGGCATGGGGCGGCAGCCCCATGAACGATGACAGCTTGGCCGGAGATTTTCGCTTCCTCGAGCTGGCCGAAACCTTGAGCATCGACCGCCACTACGTCGGTTACCTGAAGGTGGCGACCGTCCCGCAAAGCGTGCCTCCTTCCGGCGAGGAATGGGTGCTCGTGCAAGGTTGCCAGGATTCTTACGCGCCCGGGCTCTATCGTTTTGCGAGCACGGCCGTGCCCGTGCTGCGCGGCAAGACGGGGGCGCCCTTCCCGGCGCCCGAGCAGAAGCTCACGCCAGAAAACGCCACGGAGCTGGTGCAGCGCGCAAAATTCGCGCTCACGCGCTCGGGTTGCAACGAAGTGGCCGAGAAGGCGGTCCGCTCGTCGTTCAAGCCCCTCGGCTCACGCGCGGGGGCAACCCTCTGGCTGCGCAGCGATCCGCATTGAGCTTCGGGGTACGAACGGGTATCTACGGCGGGCAATGGCGGCGACCCTGGTGGCTCGGTTGGTGAGAGCGTGATGGTGCGAGCGTGATGCTCATCGCCCTGTGGTTGCGCCTGCGCCGCTGGCTTGCTCTTCGCCCTGATCCCTCCGGACAGAGCCTGGGCTTCTGGTTGGCCGCCGTGCTCCTGGGGTTCGCGTTGTGCTGGAGCTTGGGCGCCGCTCTGCCGCTGGTGTGGTCCGTGCCCTGGCTCCTGCTGCTGAGCGCAGGCTGGCCGTTCGTTTCGCGCGTGGTCCAGGCCGTGGAGAGCCCCACCCGCGCTCGCTGGCTCGTAGCCCTCGAGGTCGGCGTCGTCAGCGTGGTCGTGGCCGCGCTCGCCTGGCAGAAGCTGGGCTTCATCATCAAAGACCACGTACCCATCGACACCGGTGACCATCAGGTCATGTTCGTGCGCGCCGAAGCGTTCACGGAAGCGCTCCGTCGCGGTGTGTGGCTGCGCTGGACGCACCTGCTGCAAGGCGGTGACTCGCTCACCGATCTCTATCCGTACTGTGTCAACCTGCTCACGTCGCTCCTGCATTTTGCGATGCCGCGCGGCACGCCGTTTTGGGACACGTACAGCGCGTTCGTGGTGGTGGCGTGGTGTCTGCGCGTGGGCAGCGTCTATTTCGCGTCGCGGCGTTTTACAGGGGTGTTCGTGTCCTCCGCCCTGGCTCTCGCTTCCGGGCTCGAAGTAGGCACCGACGTTTGGGACGGCGTGTGGCATGGCGTCATCTACTGGGGGATGATCCATAGCAACGTCGCTCTCAGCATCGCGCTTTTTGCCTGCGGTCTGCAGGTGGATCTGGTGCGCCGCGTCAGCTCGGCGCGTATCGTTGCTTGCGCGCTACTCGTTGCGTTGACCGCGTTCGCTCATCCTCTCGGCATTCTTTTTGCGGGCTTCTCTTGTGTCGGTCTCTTGGTGGCGCTGGCGGCGTCGCCCGCCGACCGCAGGAACGGGATTTGGGCGTTAGGCGCGAGCGCGCTCGGCCTGCTCATCGCGGCCGTCTGGATCTTGCCCTTCAGCTACGCGCAGAAGCATTTCGGCTACAGCAACGCGACGCAGGGGTTGGGCCTGCAAGAGTTTGGGCGCGGCATCGTGGACGGCTCCGCGCCCAGCACGTCGTTCAAGGCGTGGACGGGCTTTGCCATCGCGGCCATGTTGGCGGCGCTGTTCAGCGGTGAGGCTGCGGCGATTGCGGTCGCGCTCTGCGCCTTGCTGTTCTGGCTCTTTCCAGTCTACGAGCTCTTGATCGAAGAGCGTGTGCTGTCGCTCTTTCCGACGCTGCTCGATGGCCAGCATCGCCGCATGTTCACGGTGCTCAAGAGCGCGGGTATTCCCGCCTGCGCGTGGCTGGCGCAAGTCATCATGGCGCGACTGCCGCGGCCGGTGTCGCTGGCCTTGCCGCAGGTGTTGGCGCGAGCGTTCGTGATGGGGCTCGTGCTGGTGGGTCCGGCGCGCGGTCTTGCTATCACCAGCGCGGCGTTGAGCAAAGAGCTGCGCAGTCAGACGGTGGAGGCGCCCGCACGTGGCGCCCGCCAGCGCTCGCACACCGGGCACGACTACAACAAGGTCTTCGATTGGCTGGACAAGCAGCGCAAGGAAGATCCGTCGAAGACCCGTTGGCGCGTCGCCATCACGTGGACGCGCGAATGGCGCCACGCCACTTGGGCCGAAGGTTTCATCAACGGCACGCCCATCGTCGACTACATCAACGTCTCGTCGAATTTCTTGGGCACGCGTCCGCGCGAGGTCACCGCTGAGGGCTTCAAAGACTGGAACATTCGCTTCCTCGTCACCGAAACCAGCGACGCGCCGTTCGCCGGGCTCACCAAGCGCATGAGCTCCGGACGCTTTACGGTCTGGGAGTTCGACGGCTACGACGATCGCTACGTCGTGGCTCCGGACGGCGTTCGCATCTCGAACATCGTTTGGCGCGACAACGATATCGAGTTCAAGGTGAGCGGCGCCCCCGCGGCCGGCGCGCTCGTCAAGGTGCGCACCGCGCATTACCCGCGCTGGGTAGCGTCAGGTGCGGCCAGCGAGCTCACGGCGGTTCAGCCTCATCCCGGTGCCAAGCCGCGCCAAGAGCAGATTGGCGTGCGCGTGCACAACGGCTTGGCTCGCATCAGCTGCACGGGCCCCATGCCGCGCCAGCTCTTGGGGCTGCTGGTCAGCATTTTGGGGGCCGGCGCGCTGTTCTTCGTCGCGCGGGAGCGGCGCCGCGACCAGCTGGTTACCTGGTTGGCCTGGCTCCGTCTCAAGGCCGAAAGTGTGCAGCGGCGCGCGCGCGGGCGGCGGCGCATCCTGGTGATCGTCGGGGCGGTGCTGGCTGCGGCGTTGCTGCTCGTGCTCCGCTTCGTTACGGGCTCGAACGAGCTCTTGTTGTCTCCTGCGTTCGCGCCACAACTGCGGGTGGTCGCTGAGGCAGGCGGCAAGAGCGTTCCGTGTCAGCGTGACGTGCAGACCGGCTTTTACTCGTGCGAGCCGATTTCAGGTGTGACGGTATCGAGCCTGCTCGGCACCACCGGTCGGGGCGACTCTACCTGGGAGTATGCGTACCTGTGGCCGGCCATCAACGTCGACCTGAATCAGGGCAATAGCGCCCATTTCGACTTCCCGCGCGTGCTCGCGCCTGGTGCGCGCCTTGCCCTCGAAGCTCGCGTCAACGGTAGCGCGCGCATCGGTCTCGTGGTGGGCGGCGTGCCGGTGGCGCCGCAGGCCGTTCCGTACGGCAATCACGAGGTCGTCTTTCAACTGCCGCCGCACTCGCGCGTTACACCCGTGCGTGTGACCATCACTTCGGTGTCCGGCAAATCGAGCGTCGCGTTCCGGCGCATCTGGCGATAGCTCGCCGGCGTTTCTGGGCTGGTTCAGCCCTGCGGGCGGAGCGTCATGTAGATGTACTGCGCCAGCCCGGTGTAGCGGTGCGAGCGCAGAACTTGGCTGCGTTCGAGCTTCAATCCGCTTTGCTCGGCCAGACGGTGGTACTCGAATTCGGGCCGGCAATACTGGCCCCGGTCCATGCCGGCCAGAAAGTTGTTCACCGGCCGACCCGGCAAGAACACGATGTCGACGCTCAGCACCTGGCGCAGCTTGGGGGACTCACGCAACGACGCGAGCAGCCCCTTGGCTTCGTCGTCGGTCAGGTGATGCAGAATGCCGGCCAGCACCACGTCCGTGGGGGCGATGCGCTTCACGTCTTCGGGCGTGCAGATCTGCGCGTGAAAGGAGACGTTGGCCGAGCCGTAGCGCTTCTGCGCGTGGGCAACGGCGATCGGATCCGTATCCATGCCGACGTATCGCTTGAAGCTGCGCAGGTATTTGTGCGCGGCCCCCGTGCCGCAACCCACGTCCAAAATCTCGGCGTCAGGATCGACGATTTGATCGTACAGCGGGGAGAAGTCGATGCCGCCGACCGCGAGCGGCCGCACGTAGTCGTAGACGAACGGCGTGCCCATGATGCGGTGCTGCAGGCTGCGCAGCTGCTCGCGGAGCGACATACCTCAGCCCTTGCCCTTGTGATGACGGCGGGGCGGCCGGCTGCCGCTGATACCAAGCAGTCGATCGCCTTCTGCGTCCTTGTCTGCGTCGCCCTCGCCTCGCTTCCACAAGCCGAAGCGCCCGCGCGATGCCACGAACGTGTAGCGACCGGTAGACATGGCGGCGAGCGCCTGGTTGCGGCTCTCACCGAAGCTGGTTTCGTCCAGATTGAGCAGTAAGTAGTCGGCGTTGTCGTAGCTGAAGCGCATGGTGAAGCAGTCTGCGCGGTTCGAGACGTGCGCGGCTTCCATCTCGGTCGCGGCGACCGAAGCGGTCGGCGGAATCATCGCGATCAGCTCGTACAGCTGGCGGTGGTGCTTCACCTCCGCTGGCGACGCCCGGAACTCGACCTTTTGGAAGCCGGCGCGGAACGTATTGTGCTGGAAGATGGCGCCGTAATTGTAGCTGAACACGGTCGCGGTCACTAACACTGCCGCCAATGCCGCGGGCACCTTGAAGCGATCGCGCACGCTGTCCACGCGCATCGACGCCATGGCCAGCGCGGCGGCGAAGAACAAGTAGGGCGTGTAGTTGGACGTGTACTGAAAGAAGGTCTCGATCAGCGGCTTGTAGCCGGTCGAGAGCATCGTGAAGAGCGTGCCGGGGATGAACAGCATCCAGGTCAGGCGGTGGCGCAGTGGGAGCAGTAGCACCGGACCCATGATGCGTAGGAGGTACGCCAGCTTGTCGGAGTCGAGCAGGCTCGACAGTGTGTACACCGGGTTCGAAACCAGGGTGCGCACGACACCCGTGAAGCCGGATTCACCGCGTGGCACGAGCGCGTAGAACATCCAGGCGAAAGTCTGCTTGTCGGAACCGGCCGTGCGGTGCAGCGGCATGATGCCGAACTTCATCACCACGAAGTAGGTTGCCGACAAAATGCCGCCGATCAGCGCCCAGCGCGCGCGCTTGCCCGACAGCAAATAGAGCAGCGCCGCCATGGACATGCCGGCGCTGAGCTCTTCGCGGATCAAGAGCGCCATGAGCCACATGACGAACAAGCCCTTCTTCTTTCCGGATTCGAAGAAGTACAGGACCCAGCCGATCCAGAACGGCGCGGTGGTGAAGAAGTGAAAGTCGTAAAAGATGGGGCTGTGCAGCGGCGCGTGCACCAAGTAGGCGTACGCCAACACCACGCCGGCCCACGCGCTCTTCAGGTTCAGCTTGGCCAGCAAGTACAGCGGTATTGCGGCCAACCCGCACAGCGTTGCCTGCAAGAAGAGCAGCGTCTGCGGGTGCTGGTAGATGGCATAAAACGGCGCGAAGAAATAGGCGCCGAAGGTGGCGTGATATTGGATGTGTGACCCGTGGCGACCCAGGTCGGGCGTGGCCTTGAACCAGTGCCCTCGGATCAGGTTCCACATCATGTTGTCGAAGATCGCCATGTCCCAGCTGTAGGTCATCAGCCGGTAGTGCTGCAGCAACGTGAAGTAGCTGAAGTAGGCGCAGAAGCTGAGGCTCGCGATCGCGACGATGATGAAGGGCGCGCGCCGGGAGGCCTTGGGGAAGCGCGTGCCAATGCGGTCGCGCAGGCGCTGCAGCGGCTCCCAGGGAATGGCGGCGAGACTGGTCCGAAAGGATCGCTCGAGCGCCAGGCCGAACAGCGTTGCCGTCACGACGAACACCAGCTCCTGGCTCTGGAACACCTGCCAGTCGAAGAAGAGTGGCAGCAAGAACGCGAGCTGGAGCGGCGCCACGATTTGGCTGAAGCGGTGCAGCTTGGCGAGCGGCTGACGCTTGCGAAAGATCAGCAAATACAGCAGCGCGAGCAGGCAGCAGGTGACGGCGCCGCCGCCCAAAAAGGCCAGCAGACGGTTGCGCTGCTCGGTCGCGATCAGGTTGGTGGTGACCAGCGCCACGCGCTCGGACGAAAGCTGCAAGAAGAGCCCGGTGCCGAGCGACGCACCGATGAAAAGCAGACGCAGCAGTGCCGAGCCGAACAGCGTCTCCGAGGGCGCGCCAGCCGGCGCAGCAGCAGTGGCGGCGACGGCCGGCTCGAGTCCGGCAACCGGCTCCGCAGCGGGGTCCACGGCGGGATCCGTTGCGGGCTCCACGCCCGTGTCCGTGGGCGTAGGGGCCGCGATCGTTGCTGCGTCGCCGTTGGAGTCGGAAGTCTGCGGTTCCCCCTGGGGAGGAGTTGTCCCCTCGGGCGCTGTCGCGGCGGGCTCGTTCATGGTTTACGCGCGGGGCGACTACTAGCCCTTTCGTCAAGCTGCCGCAACCTTCGAGGTTTCTCCACGATTCGTGGGGCGTATGCTAGCGTTCCCGCGATGAAAGCCGAGCATGCGGAGCGTGCCGCCTCCGCGCAGTTCGACGCCCACGCGACCAACTACGATGCCCTCCATCAGGCGAGCGTGTCGGCTAGTGGCGAGCCTACGCGCTACTTCGCAGAGTACAAGTTGGGCTGCCTCGAGCGCCTGGGTGTCGGCCCAGGCGAGCCGCTCCTGGATTTCGGCTGTGGGATTGGAAATTTGCTCGAGGTTTTGGAAGGGCGCTTCACTGAGATTCACGGCTACGACCCTTCGCAGCGCAGCCTCGAGGTCGCGGCCAAGCGCGCGCCTTCCGTGAAGCTTCATCACGATTTGGCGAACGTGCCGAACGACTACTTCCAGGTGGCGGTGCTTTCGGGTGTGCTGCACCACATTCCGCCGGCCGAGCGCTTGGAAGTCATGCAGTCGGTGGTCAAGAAGCTCCGCCCCGGCGGCCGCGTGATCGTCTTCGAGCACAACCCGTGGAACCCGCTCACGCGACGCGCGGTCGCCGCCTGTGAGTTCGACGATGACGCGATTCTGCTTTGGCCGTGGAGCTTGAAATCGCTTTTGGCGGAGGCGGGCCTCGCGCGCCCCGCGCTCGAGTACATCGTGTTTTTTCCGCGCGTGCTCGCCAAGCTGCGCTGGCTGGAGCCGAGGCTTTCGTGGCTGATGTTGGGCGCCCAGCAGCTGGCGTACGCGAGCAAGGCATGAGCGCGCGACTCGGCCGGCTAGCGCTTGCTTTCGCGACGTTTTCGCTGCTTGCGTGCACGCGTGCGCCCGATCCGGACGCCGACGCCCCATTTCTGACGGGCATGAGCGCGTGGGGCTTGCGTTCGGGTGGCGTCGCGTTGTTCGCCTCCACCTCGCGCCACTACGTCGCGCAGAGCCGTTGCGAGCCGGGTCCGTGTAACAAGCCGGGGACTTTCAGCGATTGGGAAGGCTTCGCGGGCGAGCCTCCGGCCGGCATCGGTTCCAAGCCGAGCATCGCGTCGTGGGGCGATGGGCGCATCGACGTCTTCGTGCGCGGCCGGGCCGACGGTGCGCTCTGGCACCAGACCTGGGAGAGCTCTCGTTGGCTCGGTTGGGAGAACCTCGGCGGCCAACTCGCGGCGGCTCCTGCTGCGGTGAGCTGGGGTCCGCGTCGCCTCGACATCTTCGCTCCCGGGCTCGTGCGTAACAGCGTCTGGCATCTGGCCTGCGTCGGGCTCACCGCCGTGCCGTGTCGGGGGGGTAACTTCGAGGCCTGGGCGCCCAGCCCTGGCTCGCTACCGCTGGCGATTTCCGGCGATCTAGCGGCGGGCTCCACCGGCGAGGGCCGGCTGGAGATCTTCGCGCTGGGGGCCGACGGCGCCGTCTGGCATCAAAATTGGGACGGGAAGAACTGGGTCGGCTGGGAAAGCCTGGGCGGCAAGTACACGACGGCGCCGGCGGTCGTGCAGCGCGGCTCACTCGAAGTCTTCTCATCAGATGCGCAGGGCCGGGTGTGGCGCTTGAGCTTCTCCGGGCGCGGCTCGAGCAACTGGAGGAAGGCTGGAATATCGCTCGAGGGCAACCTCGCCGTCGCGAGCGCAACCGACGGCATCGCGCTCTTCGGTATGACTCGCGGCGGCGCGGCCGTCGCGCAAGCCAGCTGTCCACCTTACGCGGGCGACTGCAGCCTTCTGGAGTGAGTCTCGCTGGTGGCGGTGGGCTGGAGCTCGCCGCTCGGCGTGGTGTTCAGCTCCTCCGCCACGATGTAGAGCGGACGGCGCTTGATCTCTTCGTAGATGCGCCCCACGTACTCGCCCACCACCCCGATCATTAACAGTTGCGCCGAAGTGCCGAGCGCCACCATGATCATCAGCGTCGTCCAGCCTTGCACGACGCCCTTTGCGTAAAACTTTACGTACACCGACCAGATGGCGATCACCACCGCCATGAGCCCCGCGAACACGCCGAGCCAGGTGGCGAAGCGGAGTGGCACAACCGAGAACGACGTGATGCCGTCGATGGCGAATTTGAGCATTCGCCGCAGCGGGTATTTGGTTTCGCCCGCAAAACGCGCAGGGCGATCGTAGCGGACCGACGACTGCTTGAAACCGACCCAGGCGACCAGGCCGCGCACGAAGCGGTGTCGCTCCTTGAGCGCGCGCATCGCCAGCACGACGGGCCGCGACATGAGCCGAAAGTCTCCGGCGTCGAGCGGGATGGAGAAGCCGCCGAGCATCTGCGTCAAGATGCGATAGTAGGCGGCCGCCGTGAAACGCTTGAACAACGTTTCGCCGTGGCGCTTGCCGCGCACGGCGAACACCACGTCGCTGCCGGCTCGCCATTCGATGAGCATCGAACGTACGACCTCGGGCGGGTCTTGCAGATCTGCATCCATGACCACGACCGCGTCGCCCTCGGCTCGATCCATGCCGGCCGTGATGGCCACCTGATGGCCGAAGTTGCGCGCGAAGGACAGCACCTTGTAGCGCGGCTCCGCCCGAGCCAGGTCGCGCAGCATGGCAAGCGACTTGTCCTTGGAGCCGTCGTCGATGAACACGACCTCCCACGAATCGATCAAATCGCTCCAGGTGGAGATGGCCGCCTTGAGGCGGCGATCCAACTCGGGAACGATCTCCTCTTCGTTGTAAATGGGGATGACGAGCGAGAGAGTCGGGCGCATCGGTCGGGAATATATAGCGGATCCCGCGGGCCGCGCCTATGTGGGTTGGCTGCTGCTACGGCGCAAGAGGAGGAAGCCGACCAGGGCGTAGCTGAGGTTCAGGGCGACGTGGCAGGCGTAGCTACCGAACACGTAGAGCGCGCCCTGCGTCGTCACCAGCGCGGGTACGAAGAACATGGCGAGCGAAGTGTAGGTCGCGATCTGATAGGGGCCGAAGAAGCCCGGCCCCGCCGGCAGTAGCGAGCCGAGCGCGATCAGGCCGGTGGTGACGCAGGCGATCCAAAACGACGCCTCCAGCCCGACGCCTTGCAGGAGGACCCATTGGGTGGCAGTCGTCATGCCCCACGCGACCACGCTCTCGAACACGAACATCCCGCTGTGTCGAAAAGACGGGAGGAAGGCGAAGCCATCGAGCACCCGCTCCGCTATTTGCGCCAGCGAAGTGGCGAGTGGCTTCGAGATCACACCGAAGATTCGGCGCAGAAAGTCGATGGCGAACGCGCGCGTCGCGTAGAGCACCGCCATGCCCACGAAGGCCAAGCCGAACAGCACCGTGGCTGAGCGCAAGACCCGCGGAACCAGCGAAATCGGGATCGGCAGGTCACCGATGTGGTCCGGTAGCGGTGTGATGTGTCTCGAGAAAGCCAGGCCGGCTGCCGTGAGCAGCACGGTCATCAAGCCGTCGATGATGCGCTCAGCGGCGACGACGCCCAGCCCCTGCCCGAACTTCACGCGCTCGTGCCGCGCCAACAGATAAGGCCGCACTACCTCGCCCAGGCGCAGGGGCGCGAAGAAGATGGCGGCGTAACCGATGAGGCCGATGCCGACGACCCCGGCCGCGCTCACATCTCGACGAATCGGCCGGAGCAGGTAGACCATGCGGTGCGTTCGCATCGCCATACTCACCAGGTTGGTGACCAGGAACGCCGGTATGGCCCACCATTTCAAGAAGGGGAGGGCCGCCTCGGGCGGAGAAAGCGGCAAGCCTCCGCGCTTCAGGGCCCACACGAAGCCCCCTGCGATCAGCAACGAGATCAGCGCGCGCGGTAGCAGGCGATGCAAGGCGCTCGAGGCGCGTTGCTCGGCCTCACCCGCCGGCTGCCGTTCGTTCCGGCCAGGATCACTCGGCTGCATCGGGTTCGGTGCGTCTACTCCGCGAAGCCGACGCAGCGCAACACCGGCAGCCGCGGGTACTTCACGAAGCGATCCGGTTCCTGAGCCGAGCGCTCGCAGAGCCAAAAGCTCGAAGCCTTGGCGGAGACGATGCGCCGCGCGTGGCGGCAGTCGGCACAAACGCCGACGCGCGCCCGCTCAGCCGCTTCCAAGGGAGGCAGCCGAGGGGCGCGACGCTCCATGCCCGAAAATCAGGCGAACGCGGGCAGCGGGAGGCGGAGGCGCTCGAGAAGCTTTTTGATCCTGCGCATTGGCTGCTTTCTGGGGTGGACCGGCGGGGGCCGGTGTGCGAGCGACTCCTACATCCATTACCCCAGCCTGGCAAAGGTTTTCGCTATGCTGCGGCCCGTGAGCCATGAACGCGCCGAAGATCCGCGCCGCCCGCGCATCTTGTTGGTCGGCGCCGGGGGGATTGGCGGGGTCCTGGGCTCGCTGCTGTCTTCCACGCCGGCAGAAGTTTCGGTCCTGACGACCAATGCAGCCATCGGTCGCGCGCTCACCGAGCGGGGCTTTCGACTGCGGCACGACGATGCAGGTCGCGGCGGCAAACCCCACAGCGTGATGTCGGAGCCGCCGACGTCGCAGGACTTCGATTGGGTGCTCTTGGCCGTGCAACCTCCGCAGGTCGAGAGCGCGGCGCAGAGTGCGCTGGCTGCGCTGTCGCCGCAGGGTCAATTGGTGTGCTTTCAAAACGGCCTGTGCGAAGAGCGCATCGCTCGCTTCGCCGGGCCCGGGCGAGTCGTGGGCGGCGTGGTGGCGTGGGGCGCCTCGATGATCGAGCCGGGCGTGTACGAGCGCACGTCGGCCGGAGGCTTTTCGCTGGGCGTGCTGCCGGGCGGAAATGCGTCGCGCCTGCCGGAGCTCGCGGCGCTGCTCGAGGTGGTCGGCCCCGTAACCATCACGGAAAATCTCGCCGGTGTGCGCTGGAGCAAGCTCGCGCTCAACTGCGCCGTATCGACGCTCGGGACGCTCGGAGGCGAGCGCTTGGGGGCGCTGCTGCGCTTGCGCTTCGTGCGGCGGCTGGCGCTCGAGATCGTGACGGAGGTGGTGCAGCTGGCTCGCGCCGAAGGCGTGCGGCTCGAGAAAGTCGCCGGCACCGTGGACCTCGAATGGCTCGCCCTGGTCGCGGACGAGCGCGAACGCGGCTCGATGTCGCTCGCCACCAAGCACGCGCTGGTGCTGGCCGTGGGCGCGCGTTACCGGCGCATGCGCTCGTCCATGCTTTCGGCGCTGGAACGCGGGCGCGAGCCGGCGGTCGACTTCTTGAACGGCGAGGTCGTCGAGCGCGCGCAGCGGCACGGCATTTCCGTGCCCGTGAACGAGCGTGCCCGCGAGCTGGTGTGGGCGGTAGCGCGCGGCGAGCGCCGTTCGTCGCGGGCGCTGCTCCATGAGCTTTGGGAAAGCACGCGCCCGGCGCTGGCCCTGGCTTGACGGTGCGCTCGGTGAGTCGTATGCGCCGCTCCGTGAGTCGCCATCCGCTTTCGCGCCGCGCGCTGGTCTCCTTGCTCGGCGCGGCTTTTGCGGGTGTCGCTTGCCGGCGTCCCGCCTTGCCCGAGCTCGGCAACGTCGGCCGCTTTCAACTCATCGACCAGGCTGGCCGCCCCGTGAACGAAGGCACGCTGCGCGGCAAAGTCTGGGCGGCCGCCTTCTTCTTCACGCGCTGCCCTACGGTCTGCCCGCGCATCACGCGCCGCATGCTCGACCTGCAGCATGCTGCCGCACGCGATAAAGTGCCGCTCCAGCTCGTGAGCTTCAGCGTGGATCCGGAGAACGACACGCCCGAGGTGCTGCTCGCCTATGCCAAGCAATACGGCGCCGATCTCTCCAGCTGGCGCTTTCTCACGGGCGACCTCGAAGCGATCCGCAAGACCTCGGAGCAAGGCTTCAAGTTGGCGCTCGACGGCAAGCCGACGCCGGGTGCCGACCATCTCGGCTTGTTCCACGGCTCGCACCTGGTGCTGGTCGACGGCCACGGGCAGATCCGCGGTTATTACCGCACGAGCGAAGACGAGCAGATGGCGCAGCTACTGAAAGACGCGGCGACACTGAGTTAGCGGTGGCGGTGGCCGCCACCTAGACGCATGGCGGCCGGCGGCTTCTACGACTTTCTGGCCGCACGCGTGCAGCAGCGGGCTTGGCTCGCAGCCTGCAATGTCGCCCTCGACCCGATGCACGCTATACTCCACGCCATGGTTACGCAGCCGATCGTCTCGCTTCGTTACCGCGTCGGTCGGAGTCCTGAGGCTTGGGTCCTCCCGGAGGGTCCCGTGCCTGAGTCCACCGCGCACGATGCTGCGCTCGATCACATCTGCTCGCTATTGAGGGCTTGGGCTGCGCGCGTCGGCAACGGCGCTCGCATCGCCCGCAACTTGGCCATTCGCTGGTTGCCGGACCATCCGCGAACGGGTCTGGATCCGGATGTGGCTGTACTGCTCCCAGGCCCGGCGGATTTCGACGAGCTCACCTCCTGCCGCGTGTGGGAGGCTGGGCGGACGCCGCCCGTGTTTGCGGTCGAGGTAGTGAGCCACAGCCACCCCTACAAGGACTACAGCTGGATTCACGAAGGCTACGCCGCCATGGGCGTACCCGAGCTCTTGGTATTCGACCCGCAGCTCTTTGGCCCGCGGTCGTTGGGGGGGCCCGTCGTCCTGCAACTCTGGCGTCGAGACATCACGGGGGCGTTCGAGCGCGTGCACTTCGGCAATGATCCCGTCTACAGCCAGGTGCTCGAGGCATGGCTCCAAGCAGACGGTCGTCATCTATGCATTTCCGACGATCGAGCCGGCGTACGGCGCTGGCCGACGCTCGAAGACGCCGCAGCTGAGCGAGCAGCCGCCGCAGCGCGGGCCGACGCAGAGCGAAGCCGTGCCGACGCGGAGCGAAGCCGTGCCGACGCAGAGCGGGAGCGTGCTCGCTCTGCGGAGCTCGAGGCAGAGCTCGAAAAGCTACGTGGCCGCGTGCGCTAGGCCGCGTCACTCCGCCGCGACGGGCACTTCAGTCTCTTCGGTCTCGGGGCGCCGCGGGTAGCGCATGCGCTGCGGCGTGGCGATCTTGATGACGCCGATCTTGTCGAGCAAGACGATGATCGGATAAGTCGGATCGATCTCGAACTTTCGGGCCGCGAAGTTCGGGCTCATCGAGAACTCGTGGTGATTGTTCTGAAACAGCTCACCGCCGGTCAAAAAGTCGAAGATGAGCGTGTTGCGAGACACGTCTTTGCTCTCGTAGTTGCGGTAGCCGTATTTGTGGCCGCACCAGTTGACGATCGCGCCGTGCGTCGGGCCCATCACCATCTGAATCGGCAAGAGCGCGTACAGCCAGGCGTGGTCCGCGAACTTGACGTAGAAGGCCGTGTAGACGAGGCACCACGCGATGCGCGCGACCCAGTTCTGGCCCAGCTTCTCCAGCGCGGGCCAGGTCGGCGTATCGCCCTCGAAGCGTGCCTCCGGCGTTTCGCGGTAGTAGGCGAACTGGTCGTAGCGGTTCTTGGTCGCCCACATCATCGACAAGACGTTGCCGTAGAACAGTGGCGAGTGCGGATCTTTCTCGGTGTCGCTGTAGGCGTGGTGCATGCGGTGCAAGATCGCGTAGCCACGCGGTGACAAGAAGCTCGACCCCTGCGCGATGTACGTGAGCAGGAAGAAGAAGCGCTCCCAGCCCTTCGACATCGTGAACTGCTTGTGCGCGCCGTAGCGGTGCAAGAAGAACGTCTGGCAGAAGATCGAGAGCTGCCAATGAACGACGAAGAAGACCAAAACGGGGAGCATGGGCCAGCCCAAGGTAGCGGATGGGCCGGTCGTGCGGGTCATGCTTCGGTCATTTGGCTAGTCATTTGGGCTGCTTAGCGCGGTGCGGCACGCAAATACTGCGTTCCTTGCGCAAATTCCGGAAATGGCTAGAGTGCGCGCTTCCCTGTGGCAGAAACCTCGGAAAAAAAGCCTCTCGTGGGCGTGATTATGGGCTCTTCCAGCGATTGGGAGACGCTGCGTCATACGGCGGAAACGCTGGCTGAGCTCGGGGTGCCGCACGAGGTCAAGGTCGTGTCGGCGCACCGCACGCCTGACCTGATGTTCGAGTACGCGGCCAGCGCCGAGGCGCGCGGCCTCGAGGTGATCGTGGCCGGTGCCGGCGGCGCCGCGCACCTGCCGGGCATGGTCGCGGCCAAGTCCGTGCTGCCGGTGCTGGGCATTCCGGTGCAGAGCCACGCCCTCAATGGCATGGACTCGCTGCTCTCCATCGCGCAGATGCCGGCCGGTATCCCGGTGGGCACGCTGGCGATTGGCAAGGCGGGCGCCATCAACGCCGCGCTGCTGGCCGCTTCGATCGTGTCGAACAAGTATCCGCAAGTCCGCAAGGCGCTCCACGCGTACCGGCAGGCGCGCACGCAGGCCGTGCTCGACAAGCCCGATCCGCGCGAGTAAGGACGACGGCGATGGGCAGTGGCGCCGCGACGACCCTGGGTGCACGTGTCGGCGTGCTCGGCGCGGGCCAGCTCGGGCGCATGCTCGGCTTGTCCGGGCGCGCGCTGGGTCTAAAGCTCACGTTTTTGGATCCGAATCCGGAGTCGCCGGCAGCAGCGGTGGGCGAGCTGGTCGTCGCCGATTACGCAGACGACGCGGCCCTGACGCGCTTCTCGGGGCTCGACGTGGTGACGTTCGAGTTCGAAAATGTGCCGGTTTCGGCCGTCAAGGCGCTGGAGGCGCGCGGCAAGGTCTTCCCGAGCTCGCGCGCCCTCGAGGTGGCTCAAGATCGCCTGCACGAAAAGACCTGTTTCCGCTCGCTCGGCATCGGCACGCCGCCGTTCGAAGCGGTGGAGACCGAAGCAGAGCTGTTGGCGGCCATTGGCCGGATCGGTTTACCGGCGGTGCTGAAAACGCGCCGTTTCGGCTACGACGGCAAGGGCCAGGCCGTGCTGAAGAGCGAGGCCGACGCCAAGGCAGCGTTCGCGAAGCTCGCCGGTGCGCCGCTGATCCTAGAAGGCTTCGTGAAGTTCGAGCGCGAGCTCAGCATCATCGCCGTGCGTAGCGCCACGGGTGAGGTGGCTTGCTACCCGCTGGTCGAGAACCATCACCAGGGCGGCATCCTACGCAAAACCATCGCGCCGGCGCCGGGCGTGTCCAGCGAGCTGCAGCGCGCCGCCAGCCAGCACATCGAGAAGCTGCTGGCCCACCTCGACTACGTGGGCGTCTTGGCGCTCGAGCTGTTCGACGTCGGTGGGGAGCTGCTTGCCAACGAGATCGCCCCGCGGGTGCACAATACCGGCCATTTTAGCATCGAAGGCGCCCGGGTGAGCCAGTTCGAGAATCACCTGCGCGCGATCTTGGGGTTGCCACTCGGCTCTACCGACGTGCCCGAGCCCTGCGCGATGCTCAACTTGATCGGCGTCGCACCGGATCCGCGTGCCGTGCTGAGCGTCCCCGACGCGCACCTGCATTGGTACGGCAAAGAGCCGCGCCCAGGCCGCAAAGTCGGCCACATCACCGTCCGCGCCCAGAACGCGGCAACGCTCGCGCAGCGCGTGGCGGCGCTGGAAGCCATGATAACGGCTTCGTAAGTCCCGTGATTTTTTCACAGGGAGATCGGAAGGTTTGGTTGTTCGAGCCGCTCGGAGTTGGGCGAAGCCTGCGTAGGTTTCGCTCGTCTTGGAGCGATTCGAACCAAAAAATTCTCGCCTTCTATTCTTCCTGAAGAAAATCTCGAGCCGCAAGACACGCTGCGACCCTGTGGGTTTACTTGAAGTCTTTGGCGGTGGGGGCGAGCAGCGTGCCGCACATGGTCTTGCAGCGGATGTCTTTGTCACTGCAGGTGCACTTGCCGTCTTTCTTCTTTTTCAGCGTGTCTTGCATCTCGGCCACGGTAAAGCCCGCGATGCGCTCGACGCGCTCCATCTTCCACTTCTCTTTGCGCTGCTTGGCGGTGAGCGGCTCGGTGGGCTTGTCGTCGGCTTCGGCGCAGCAGCGGAAGCCGAGGAAGTAGTAATAAAAGCCCTCGTCGTGCGTGTAGATCTTGGGGCGGCACTGATTGCGCACGCCTTTGTACCAGGGGCCGCCGCTATGAATGCTGTCGTATTTGCCCTTGAATCCCGGCTCGTTGAAGCTCTCACTCTGCGTGACCTCGTCCGTATTGCCGGGCAAGTCGGCCACGCCGTAGGCGCTGTAGCACTCGGATTGGCTGCCGTTGCGCACGCCCTTCCAGAGCCGGGCTAGCTCTTCGGGATCGCGCGCCGCGACCTTCGCCATGTCGGGCGAATCCCATTCCACATCGCCGTGGCACTTGTTGGTGTCGCGCACGTAACCGTAAGGGAAGGGGAGCATCTCCGGCCCTTCGCAGGCCAATGTCCATTCGCTCTCGGTGCACAGCCGCTTGCCGACGGCAGCGCATTTGATTTGCGCCTGGTGAAACTTGTTCATCACCTCGGGCCGCGCGCCCTTTTCGTTGGGCCAGGTGTACGTGTCCATGCAGTAGCGTTTGTGCACCTTCTGGCCCACGCACGTGCTCTTGGGCTCGAACTCCTCACACACGTCTTTGTCGTTGGCTTTGTCGTGCCACTGCTTGAGGCACTTGTGCTCGACCTTCGGGCAATATTCACCGTCGATCAGCTGCATGCCCTCGGGGCACGCGCTGTCGTCGACATCCGCCGAGCTCTTGTTGGCGACTTTGGGTGGCTCGCTCGCCTTGGGCGGCTCGCTCGCTTGGGGGGCCGGCGCGGGTGCGGGCTTGGGTGTCGCGCTGGCTTTGGGCCCCGCGGCTTCTGGCGTCGTGCTGGGCGCGGGGGGCGACGTGGGGCTCGGGCTGGGCTCCGCGCTGATGGGCGCCGGCGAGCTCGCGCAGGCGACGTACGTAAAGTAGACGAAACCGAGAGCAAAAAGCCGGCGCATGTCGGGCGGACCCTACACAAAAAGGGCTGCGTGTAACAAGCTTGCTCGGCATGCAGACGCTGGGCCGTGTCGGCTTGATCGGAGATCTTCACGCCGAGGACGAGGCGCTCGCCTTCGCGATCGCCGAGCTCACGCGGCTGGGCGCCGACACGCTGCTGCAAGTGGGCGACATCGCTGACGGGCCCGGCGACTTGACGCGCACCATCGCGCTATTGGTCGAGCACCGCGCGCTGGCGGTGCGGGGCAATCACGATCGCTGGCAGCTCGCGGACGAGCTGCGCACGCTGCCGCATGCGCGGTTGCGCTCGGAAATCGAGCCGAGCGTCGTCGAGTACCTGTCGGCGCTGCCGGTGATGCGCGAGTTTCGCTCGCCGCGCGGTCACGTGCTGCTTTGCCACGGTCTCGGTCACAACGACATGGTCGGAGTGAAGCCGGACCACGAAGGCTACGACATTGCCATGAATCAAGAGCTGCAGCAGCTCATCGCCGAGCAGTACTTCAGCTTCGTGCTCAACGGGCACACGCATCGACCGATGCTGCGTACGTTCGGTTCGCTGTCGATCATCAACGCCGGCACCTTGCTGCGCGAGTACGAGCGCTGCTTCACCTTCATCGATTTCGAGCGCGGCGAGCTGGTGCGCTTTCGTCACCCGGCGGGTGCGTTCAGCCACGAGCTCGGGGAATGGCGGCGCGAACGGCAGGCTCTGGCCGACTCGTACGACGACGCATAATTTGCGCCGCCGCCGGTATCAATTGTTGAGGGGCGCTCAATTAAGTGAACGTTCCAGTCCTGCTGCTGCGCCGCGCAAAGATTTGTTGAGTGCCGACTCAAGGGGCTTGCGCGACACAAACCAGTGTCCCATGTAGGCGACACCAACGAGTCACCGAGCCGGCAATCATGGACGGGTCTCTGCCATCTTCTGACGCTTTCGCGCACGAGCTTGCAACACACGAGGTTGAAGTAGCTGCTGTAGAGGTTTCCAAAAAGCTTCGAGGTGGCGTTTGGGAGCGCAGCGAGCTGGCGCGGGGCGTTTATAGCGCCGTATTCGCGGTGGGCCGCTGGCTGTCCGAGCACGGGGTAACGCCCAATTCGCTCACGTACGCCGCGCTATCGCTCGCGCTCGCTTCCGGTATGGCTGCAGCCGCCGGTTGGTACCTCGCTGCGGCCGGCTGTTTGCTCGCCAGCGGCGCCTTCGATTTGCTGGATGGCATCGTGGCGCGTGCCGGGCATCAGAGCACGCGCTTCGGGGCCTTGCTCGATTCCACGGTGGATCGCCTGGCGGATTCGTTGCCCCTTTTGGGCCTGGTGGTTGGCACTTCTCAGTCGGCGCTCGGCTCCGTGGTGCTCGTCCTCGCGATCATGACGGGCTTCGCGGTCTCGTACGTCCGGGCCCGCGCCGAAGGGCTGGGTATCAGCTTGCCTCCGCTGTTCATGCGCCGCGCCGAGCGCCTGGTGATGCTGCTTTTGGCGCTGGTGGTCGGCTCCATCACGCTGCCCGGTTTCCCGAGCGAGGTCGCGATGCTTTCGATCATCGCGGTCATGGCGCTGCTCAGCTTGGTGGCAGCGGTTTGGGCGCTGCGTTCGGCCTATGTCGCGCTGGCGCTCGACGATCTGGCGCGCGTCAGTGCCCCAGTAGCGCCGACGCCGAGTAGGCCATAGCTCCGGCAACCAAGCCGGCCAGCAAGTCATCTGCCATGATGCCCACGCCGGGTGGCTCCAGCCGTTGCACCGTATCGATCGGTCCCGGCTTGGTGATGTCCAGCACGCGAAACAAGACCAGCCCCAAGAGCCTGAAGCCGATGCTCGCCCCGCTGACCATGCCCATCGCGATCAAGGTGCCACACACCTCGTCGATCACGACCTTCTGCGGGTCCTCGATGCCTTCCGCTTTGGCAACTTCGTTCGAAGCCCAGATGCCCACGAGGGACAGCGCGACGACGATCGCCGCGTGCGGCACCGGTGCGAGCGTGGCGAGCGCAAAGTGGAGTGGGACAGCGCCAACGGATCCGACAGTGCCGGGAGCTTTCGGTGACAGTCCGCATCCGAACCAGGTTGCTAGCAGTCGCGCCGGGAGGGCCGCTTGAGCCATGGCGCGACCGTAACACGGCCGGCTGTGCCGTCACGGCCCGCGCTGCTGCGTTATCGGCAAGTGATTTCCCGGCTGTTCCCGCTGGTGCCCATCGCTTACGTGGTGGGGGTCGCGGCGGCGGGTGACTTGCGGGTCGAGCACATCGGGCTCGTGCTGGTCGTGCTCGGTCTTTCCGCTTTCGGGCCTCGCTCGCGCGCGTTCTTGGCCGACATCACGCCCTACGTGCTGGTCGCCATCGGATACGACTTGGTGCGCTACGCGCGGCGCGTGCTGGTCAGCGCCGAGCAGGTGCATGCGTGCGGCCTACGCAACTTCGAGCTCAAGACGCTGGCGGTCGCGCCGGGCGTCACCCTGCAGGATTGGTTTCAGCTGCACCATGCCCCGTTTTGGGACGTCGTGTTCGCGGTGCCGTACACCATCTTCGCGTACCTGGCGCTGCTCTACTCGGCGTACCTGTACTTCGTGGATCGGCCGCGCATGCGCCACTACTTGTGGTCGTTCGCGATCGCCAATTTCATCTCCTTCACGGTGTGGATGGCGTTTCCGGCGGCGCCGCCCTGGTACATCCGTGCGCACGGCTGTAGCGTGAGCCTGAGCGCTTTGCCGAGCGCCGCAGGGCTGTTGCGAGTCGACCAGCTGTTCGGCATTCACTACTACGAAAACCTCTATTCGCGCGCCTCTTGGGTGTTCGGTGCCATGCCCAGCATGCACTGCGCGTACCCCATGCTCGGTCTGCTCACCGCGTGGCGCGTCGCTAGCTGGAAAACGCGCCCCATCCACATTCTCTACGCCGTCACGATGTTCGTTGGCTCCAATTATCTCGATCACCATTGGCTCTGGGACGGCATCGCCGGTGTGACGCTGGCGTGCACCTCGGTGTGGCTCGCTGGCAAGCTCTTGGGCGAGCGCCGCAGCGCGAGCGTGCCGGTACCGGCGCTGGCTGCGGAGGCGCCGTGAGCTCGGACCCGGCGCCGCGCGGCTGGGCTGCGCGCTTTGCCTACTTCGTCATGGACCATCGGCGCTGGGTGCTGGCGCTGGCGGTCGTGGCCATGCTCGCGAGCGGCTACCGCACCGTGCTCACCTACAGCTCGCTGCGTAGTGACCTCGAAGAGCTCTTGCCCAAGTCGGCGCCCAGCGTTTCGGCGATCGCACAGCTCCGGCAAAGGTTGCCGGGCTTGCGCTTTCTGGGTGTGGTGGTGGAGGTAGACGACGCGGCCCGCAGCGCCGATGCCCAGCGCTTTCTCGAGCAATTGGCGGAGCGGGTCCGTCACTACCCGCCGGAGCTGGTGCGCGGCGTGCGCCTGGACACCAGCGCCGAACGCCAATTCGCGGAGCGCTACGCGCTGCAGCTGATGGACCCGGGCGACGTCAAAAAGCTGCGCGAAGCCGTCGAGGCGCGCCGCGATTTCGAGGTGTCGCACGCCCTGGGCAGCGATCTCGACGACGACGATGAGCCCGCCGAAAAGCCGCCCGAATTGCCGCTAGAAGAGCTGCGGCAGAAGTACCAGGCGCGCTTTGGCGCGGCAGCAAAATCCAAGGCTACCGATCGCTTCGTTTCGCCGGATGGTCGCGACCTGGCGCTCTTGGTGCAAACCAGCTCCACCTCCACCGGCTTTGAAGCCGACAACACGCTCCTCAAGCGCGTGAAAGCGGACGTTGCCGCGCTCGGCCTCCCACCCGGCATGCGCCTCGGCTACGCGGGCGACGTCGCCACTCGCGTCGAAGAAACGCAAGGCTTGGCGGCGGATCTCGGCCTCTCGAGCGCGGTGGTCGCGCTGCTGGTCGTCGGCAGCTTGCTCTGGTTTTACCGCTCGTGGGCGGCGCTGGTCGCGCTGTTCGTACCGCTGGCGCTCGGCACCTGGGCGGGGTTCGCGCTGGTGGCCTTGCCGCCGCTTTCCATTCGCTACCTGAACACCAATACGGCCTTCCTCGGCTCGATCGTGGTCGGCAACGGCATCAACGCCGGCATCATGCTGCTCTCGCGCATTCAAGAGGAGCTGGGGCTGGGCAAGTCGGTGCGTGAAGCCGTGGCTACGGGCGTTTCCGAGAGCTTCCGCGCCACCTTTGCGGCCGCGTTGGCTTCGGCGGTTTCTTACGGCTCGCTGGTTTTTACGGACTTTCGCGGCTTCAATCAGTTCGGCTGGATTGGCGGCTTCGGCATCCTCATGTGCTGGGTCGCGATGTACCTCTTGGTGCCGGCGCTGTGCGTGAGCCTGGGCGAACGCTTGCGGCCGCGCGCATCCGCAGCGAGCGGCAAGGCGGCGCGCAGCTCGGTTGCCGCGCGCGTCGCCGAATTCACGATGCGTCACCGCCGCGCGGTGTTGGCCGGGCTGGCGTTGGTCGGCGTCGTTTCGTTGGCAGGCCTTGCCACGCGTCGCGGCGATTGGATCGAGTACGACTTGTCCAAGCTGCGCCGCAAAGATTCGTGGGTGAGCGGCGAACGCTACTGGGGTAAGCGAATGGACGCCGCCACGGGGCGCTACCTCACTCCCAGCGTGGTCATGGCCGAAAGCGAGGCCGACGTGCCCCGGCTGGAGACGCGCCTGCGCGAGCTCAAAGAGCGCGGCGGCGCCGGCGATCTGATCGCCGAGGTGCGCAGCGCGCAGCAACTCTTGCCCGACACACGCTTTGCCTCGATCGAAGAGGGCAAGCGGCTGAAAGCTGCCATAACGCCCAAGCTCAAGAGCAAGCTCAAGGGTAGCGATCGCGAGCTGCTCGAACGCGCCCTGTCCGACGCCTCGCTGGTACCGCTGAGCGCGAACGACTTGCCCGAAGCCTTCGCGGCGGGCCTGCGCGAACGCGACGGACGTATGGGCCGCAGCGTGCTCGTTTTTCCGAAGATTGGCGGCGGCACCTGGCAAGCCGAGCGCCTCGCCGGCTTTGCTCGCGACGTGCGCGCCGCCGCTCGGGAGGCCGGCGCCGTGGCGGCTGGCCCGTTGCTGCTCTCCAGCGACTTGGCAGACGCCATGCGCGCCGACGGCCCGCGCGTCACCTTGCTCTCGTTTTTGTGCGTGATCGCGATTTGCGTCGCCGCGTTCGGGGTCGTGGGGAAAAAGGCTTGGGCATTTTCGGGCTTGGCGGTGGGAGCGCTGCTGCTCGGCGTCTCGTTCATGCTCGGCTTGCTGGCGTGGACGGGCGCCAAGCTCAACTTCTCGAACTTCGTGGCGCTGCCGATCACGTTCGGCATCTCCGCCGACTACTCGATCAACATGCTGCGACGCTTTCAGTCCGAAGGCGAAAGCACGGACGAGCGCCTTTCGCACACCAGTGGCGCGCTCGCGCTGTGCTCGGCCATGACCGTGATCGGTTGGGGCGCGCTGCTATTGGTCGAGAATCAGGCGCTGTTCTCGTTCGGCGTGTTCGCGATCAGCGGCGAGGTCGCATCGCTCACGGCGGCGGTGCTCGCGCTGCCGGCAGTGCTGGCCTGGCTGCACGCGCGCCACGAGCGGGCTACAGGCGGGTCAGCAGCGCGCAGATCCCACCACCCGGACAGGGCTCCGACGGCTCTGGGATGAGCTGACAACTGTCCGGCACCGCGACCGGCACCTTCGGCGTGTTCGGGTCGGCGCCCCAGCTCGAGGTCGGACCCCACTTCAGCTTGGGCTTTTCCATCTCGCCCACGAAGTGAACCTTACATTCGATGACGAAGCGCGCGAGCTTCTCGGGTAGCAGGTTGCCGGGCGGCTCGATGTGCAGGCGCGTAGCTAGGGCCGGCGTCGCCCACATGCCTGCGACCAACACCAGCCGATTGTCGTTCCACGTGCGGTACGGCTGAATGATGTTCGCCTTGTTGTCGTCGAGCGGCGCGCTCGGATCGCGTGGCCAGATCTCGGTCTCGCTCTTGCTGGCGCAGTGCTTCCCTTCGAACTCTTTGTCGTAGGCGCACGACAGGCCCGAATAGTCGGCGGTCACCAGCGTGATGCGCAGCGTCGACTTGCCGCCCACTTTCCACTCTTGCACGGCCGAGGCGGGCGGCTCCTTCGGCTCGAGCTTCGCGCCCAGGCACGACATGGGGAGCAGCGTGAGGCCGCCGATGATGGCCGCAGCAGTCAAGAAGCGGCCACCGATGATCGGCGTCTCTTCTTCGATCGGGGGTTTCGACCCCTTGGCGCGCGCCTTGGCTTTCGGCTTCGTCGATGGTTGCGCTGCGGTCGAAGCTTTCTTCTCTGCGCGGGGCGCTTCGCTGTCGCCGGCCGCTGCCGCCGGTTTCTCACTCTCACTCATCGGCCGGGTTGATAGCGCAAAAGCTCGCCGGACACTAATGCCCTCAACACTCGTGGTTTTCTCGGTCGTTCGGCGCGCAAATTGGGCCCTTTTCAGGGTGACATTTGTGTCGCCTACATCGGGGGCGGCCATTTATCGGCCACCGAGTGGCCCGGCGGCGCCCGGACTGCGCTATATTCGCCGCTCCTGCTTAAGGGTTCTTTCGTTACCCACGAGGTAGTCATGGTCGACAGCCGCTCCGCGTCCGTACGTCGTTCCGTCGTCTTGGGAGCGCTCAGCGCTCTCGGTCTCGTGCTCGCCGCCTCGCCGGCCAGCGCCAAAGTCACCCTCGCTGCCGCAGCCGCCGCGGATCTCGACGCCAAGGTCGTGTTCGAAGGGTTGGCGGAGCCGACCGACAGCGCCGAGCTTCCCGATGGCCGCGTCGTCGTGACCAACCGTACTGGCGATCTCGACATCTACACGATGGGCACGCCGGACCCGGCTGTCGCACACATCGACGTCGACGCCAGCCACAACGAGCGCGGCCTGCTGGGCGTCGTCGCCGACCCGGATTTTGCGACGAACAACTACATCTACGTTTACGCGTCGCAGGGCAACGACGACAAGAACCGCCAGAAGATCATCCGCTACAAGTTGAGCGCCGACGGCAAGCTGTCGGACGAGAAGTACGTGGTGAAAGACGGCCTGTGGGGACCCGCCAACCACAACGGCGGCGGCATCTCTATTTACGGCGGCAACATGTACATCGGTGTCGGCGACACCGGCCACAACGCAGACACGCCGCACAATCTGTTCGGCTCTTGCCTCAACCACGCGAATGGCAAGCTCCTGCGCGTGAGCTTGGCCGAGGCCACGCTGGGTCAGCCGCCCGCCGACAACCCTCTCGTGGGCGTCGCCATGGCGACTGGCTGCAACAACCAGGAAGACCCGAACTTCATCATGGCCGCTCCCGACCCGCGCATCTTCGCGTGGGGCTTCCGCAACCCCTTCCGTGTCTGGGTCGATCCGCAAACGGGCAAGCCCTGGGTCGGTGACGTCGGTGAGACTTCGCGCGAAGAGATCACCGTGGTCGACGTGGCGAAGGGCCGCCACTACGGCTATCCGTTTTGGGAAGGCAACAAGGAGTACAACCAGGCGTTCAAGCCCGCCGACGGCTGCATGGGCTTGACGCCCAAGTCGGCGTGCGTGCCCCCCCAGGTCGACTACCCGCACGGCGGTGCGCTCGCGGTCATGGGCGGTCGCATCTTGGACGGCTGTGGCTGGCCGGATGCGTGGAAGAAGCGCTACATCTACGCCGATCACGAGACGGGCAAGGTGTGGACGGCCGACGTCACCGCCGCGCGCGATGGCCTCGTCGCCAACTCGGTCGCTGACTTCGGCAGCGCCGGTCACCCGACGTCGATGCGCATGGGCACCGACAACGCCCTCTACATCACGGATCGCGGCGACGGCAGCGTGACGCGCATCACCGCCAAAGCGGCTCCGCCGGCGATGCCCGGCTCTTGTCTCACCACCAACCCGGCGCCGACGGGCGGCAACGCTGGCGGCACGGGTGGCACCTCGGCGACGGGTGGCACCAACCCCGGCGCCGGCACCAACGCTGGTGGCACGGGCGTCGACCCCGTCGGTGGCACCAACCCGGGCACCGGCGGCACCTCCTCCACCAGCGGAGGCAGCAGTACGACGGCTGGCACCACGAGCACGAACCCCGGCGCAGGAACGAACGCGTCGGGCGGCACCGTGACGGGCGCTTCGGGTAGCAGTGGCGGCGGGAATTCCGGAGACTCGGGTGGTTGCGGCTGCGCCGTCGTCGGTGGTCGCGGCAGCGCTGCGATCGGTCTCTTTGGTGCGCTCGCCGCGCTCGGCATTCTGAGCAGCCGTCGTCGCTCTCGCCGTTGATCGCTCCACACACGCTGCTCGAACGATGATGAAGACGCTTGCTCTGGGCCTGAACACGATTGCGGCACTTGCACTGACGGCCCTCGCGGCAGGTTGCTCGGATGACGGCGGCGGTACTGGCGGCAACGCCGGTGCTGCCGGCACGTCTGCCACGGCCGGTACTGCAGGTGTGGGTGGCTCGGCCGCGGGCTCAGGCGGCTCGGGCACCATGGCAGGCAGTGGCGGCAGCGGCGGCTCGGTTGCTGGCTCGACCGCAGGAGGCAGCGCGGGCGCTGGTGGCACCGGCGGCGGAGGCGGCTCGGGCGGCATGTCCAGCAGCAAATGCGCCGTCTCGGCGACGGACGACGCTCAGCCGATGATGCTGAGCGAAACCGGCTGCGTGGACATGAGCGATCCGGCCAAGCCCGCTGCGGGACTCATTCCGTACTCGGTGCGGAGCCCGCTTTGGTCCGATGGCGCCAAGAAAGAGCGATTCATGCGCATCCCCGATGGCGCGAAGATCCACGTGCTCGACTGCGCCGTCGAGACCGACAAGTGCAAGCCGCCGGGCTTAGGCGGCGTCGGTTCGGACGACGGGCACTGGGACATGCCGGTCGGCACCGTGCTGGTCAAGAACTTCAGCATCGAGAACAAGCGCATCGAGACGCGCCTCTTCATGCGCCGCTCGATGATGGTGTGGAAGGGCTTTAGTTACGAGTGGAACGACGCCGGCACCGACGCGACGCTGTTGCCCGACGACAACACCGGTAAGGACAAGCCGGTCGGCACCGGCAATCAGGTCTGGCATTACCCGAGCCGTCCCCAATGTCTGGAGTGTCACTCCACGTATTCAGGGCGCTCGCTCGGGCCCACGACCGCGCAGCTCAATTCTGACTTCGCGTATGCCGACGGCATGATGAATCAGGTCGAGAAGTTCAAGCAGCTGGGGCTCTTCGACGCAGCACCGAAAGACATCGCGGGCTTGCCGGATCCGGCGGGTAACGGCACGACGGAAGAGAAGGCGCTTTCGTACCTCCAAACCAACTGCTCCATCTGTCATCGCCCCGGCTCCGAAGGCGGTTTGCTCGACTTGCGCTTCGGCACCGCCTTCGCGGATCGCGGTCTGTGCTCCGCCGCCGAGCGAGACGCGGGCTTGGTGCCCAAGTACCGTCTCGTCCCACAAGACACCGCGAAGTCGGGGCTCTCCGTGCGCATGCACGCCCTCGACATGATTCGCATGCCGAAGATCGGTTCCAAGGTGCTCGACCCCACGGGCACTCAAGTGGTGGACGACTGGATCAAAGCGCTGCCGGCTGACGCCTGTCCGGGGCAAACGCCCTGACGCGCGCTGCGCAAGATCTGCGCGCGGCTTTCTCGTTTCCGCTTTGCTCTCATGGGCTTGCGGCTCGACGCGGGGCGAGTATACGTCAAGAGCCATGGCCGAACCCGAGACCGTCGTGAGGCTGCTGCTGGAGCGGCGCTGGCCGGACGCGAAGCGGTTTTTAGACAAGGCCGAGCGAGAGTTGGTGGCGCCGTCGAGTATTGGCTATCGCGCGGCGTTTGCGAGCGTGCCGCGTCGGCTCGGCGCGCTGGCTCAGGAGCAGCTGGGTGAGCCGGTGGCGGATTTGCCGGCGCTGCGTCCGCACTGGCGCATGACAGACGCCGCGCGGCTCTGGCTGCTGCTCGGTGCGCTGTGGCACGTGCCGGTGGGCGAGCAGGGGAGTTGGTTGCTCACGCTCTTTGAAGGGGGAGAGATCGGCGAGCAGGTGAGCATCTTGCGCTCGCTCGCGCAGCTGCCGCATCCGGAGCGCTTCGTGGAGACGGGCGTGGCGGCGTGTCGGCACAACTCGCTCGACGTGTTCGAGGCGATTGTCGCCGAAAATCCTTACATGGCGGCTCAGTTTCCGGAGCTGAGCTTCAACCAGGCCGTGATGAAGGCGATCTTCAACGGCGTTTCCATCAAGCGTATCGAGGGCCTAGAGGCGCGTATCAAGCCCGAGCTGTCGCGCATGGCGGCTGGTTACGCCAGTGAGCGCCGCGCCGCCGGTCGCCCAGTACCAGAAGACGCCACTTACCTCGCGGAGTACGGAGCCTAAGCCATGCTGTTCGATCCCCACATCCACATGACCAGCCGCACGACGGACGACTACCAGGCGATGTCCGACGCCGGCATCCGCGCCATCGTCGAGCCCGCGTTTTGGCTCGGCCAGCCGCGCACGCACGTGGGTAGCTTCGAAGATTACTTTTTGTCGCTGCTCGGTTGGGAGCGTTTTCGCGCCAGCCAGTTCGGCATCCGCCATTTGTGCACGATGGGCCTGAACCCCAAAGAGGCCAACAACGCGCGCCTGGCCGACGGGGTGATGGAGCTGCTCAAGCTCTACGTCGAGAAAGACGGCGTGGTGGCGGTCGGCGAGATTGGCTACGACGACGTGACGCCGCACGAAGAGAAGTACTTCATGGCGCAGATCGAGCTCGCGAAAGACGCGGGCCTGCCCATCCTCATCCACACGCCCCACCGCGACAAAAAGCGCGGCACCGAGCGCACGCTGGCCGTCGTGAAAGAGAGCGGCATCGCTCCCGAGCTGGTGCTGGTCGATCACAACAACGAAGAAACGATCGAGTCGACGCTCAACGCGGGCTGCTGGGCGGGGCACTCCATTTACCCGCACACCAAGATGGACGAGCAACGCATGGTGGCGCTGGTCAAGAAGTACGGGGCCGAACGCATGCTGGTCAACTCGGCCGCGGACTGGGGCGTGAGCGATCCGCTCAAGGTGCCGAAGACCGCCAAAGCCATGCTCGAGGCCGGCATCGAGCAAGCGGCAATCGACAAGATTTGCTGGAACAACCCGGTGGCGTTCTTCGCGCAGAGCGGGCGCTTCGACCCGAAAGAATTCGGGGTCGAGCTGAGCGTGGACCAGCGCGAGCTGTTTCAAGGCAATTCGGTGCTGCGCGGTCAAACGCCGCGCACGGACGCCAAGTAACGCGAGCGAGCCAAGCCGTGCAGAAAACGCTGGTGCTCAACGTGGTCGGGCTCACACCCGCGCTGATCGGCGAGCACACGCCGAAGCTCAAAGCCTTTCGCGACGCGCACGCTGCGCGCGCGTTGACGTCGATCTTACCGGCCGTCACCTGCTCGGTTCAGTCGTCGATGCTCACCGGCAAGCTGCCGCGCGAGCACGGCATCGTCGGCAATGGCTGGTACTTCCGCGATTTGGCTCAGGTCTGGCTGTGGCGCCAGGCCAATGCGCTCGTGCACGGCGACAAGGTGTGGGACGAAGCGAAGCGCCGCGATCCGAGCTTTACCTGTGCCAAGCTCTTCTGGTGGTACAACATGTACTCGAGCGCGGACATTTCGGTGACGCCGCGCCCGATGTACACGGCCGACGGCCGCAAGTTGCCGGACGTGTACACGGACCCGCCCGAGCTGCGCGCCGAGCTGAGCGCCGAGCTCGGCATGTTTCCGCTGTTCAATTTTTGGGGCCCTCGCGCCGACATCACCTCCACGCAGTGGATCGCGCGCTCGGCGATGCGCATCGTCGACAAGAACGCGCCCACGCTCACGCTCGTTTACCTGCCGCACCTCGACTACGACCTGCAGCGCCTTGGCCCGAACGACCCGCGTATTGCCAAGGCGCTCGGCGAAATCGACGCGGTGTGCGGCGAGCTGTTCGACTTTGCCGCGCAGAAAAAGCTCCGCGTCGTCGTCTTGTCCGAGTACGGGATCACTCAAGTGAGTGACGCGGTGCACGTGAACCGTGCGCTGCGCCAGGCGGGCTTGCTCCAGGTGCGCGAAGAGCTGGGCTACGAGCAGCTCGACGCCGGCGCGAGCCGCGCGTTCGCCGTGGCCGACCACCAGCTGGCTCACGTTTACGTGAAGAGCCCGGCCGACGTGCCGAAGGTGCGTAGCATCTGCGAACAGCTCGACGGCGTGGAGCAAGTGCTCGACGGCGCCGGCAAGCAAGCGGCGGGGCTCGACCACGAGCGCTCCGGCGAGCTCGTGCTCGTGTCGCGCGCCGATCGCTGGTTCAGCTACTACTTCTGGCTCGATGACGCGCGGGCTCCCGACTACGCGCGCACCGTCGACATCCACTTGAAGCCTGGCTACGACCCGGTCGAGCTCTTCATCGATCCCAAAATCACCTTCCCGATGCTCAAGGTCGGTCGCCGACTCATGGCTCGCAAGCTCGGCTTCCGGAACCTGCTCGACGTGATCGGGCTCGACGCGACGCTCGTCAAAGGCTCACACGGCAGGCTCACGGATCGGTCGGAAGACGGCCCGTTGTTCATGACCTCGGTCCCGGAGCTCCTGCCAGAAGGCCCCGTGCAAGCCACCGACGTCCGCCAGCTATTGCTCCGGCATTTATTCGAGGAGTGACCCGAACGCCGCCCTGCGAATAGCGCACGGCGTCGGCGGACCGTCACAGAACCCCCCGGTGCCGGACATTGGGACGAAAGGTTTTCAGGGCTTCCGCCCATGGCTTGTTCGTTCAAAGGGAAAACGATGCGCAGGCAGAATATTCCAACTCGCGGATTGGGGCTCGGTATCGTGGTGGCGGCTGCGGCCGCTGTAGCAGCTGCTGCCTGCGGAACGGATAACGGCGGCGGCACCACGCCGACGGCCGGCTCCAGCGCAGGCGGTACATCGGCCGCGGGCAATGGCGGTTCTGCGCCGGGAGGCACCTCGAGTGTCGCCGGTAGCGCTACAGGTGGCGGCGGCGCGGCGTCGGCCGGCTCTGGCAACACCATGGCCGGCACCGGCGGCTCCGCAGCGGGCGCGGGTGGCACTTCGGGTGGCACGGGCGGCGGCAATGCGGGCGGCACGGGCGGCAGCGGTGGTAGCGCTGGCGGTGGTGGCGGCTCCGGCGGCGGGGCCCCAGTGGCAGAGATGTGCAAGGCCGCTACTGGCGATATCCCCACTTTCAAGAAGGTGGCGGCTTCCGACAAGTCGATTCCTGGCGCGGTCGGCGTGGTCGGCAACCCCGAATCGCCGGACGTCATCTACGTGCCGCAGCACTTCACGGGCGACGTGCGCATCGTGCAAGGTGGCAAGCTGCAAGACGCGCCGCTGCTACACGTGGACGTGCGGCAGAATCCGCCCGGTCGCGAGCAGGGCTTGCTCTCGATCGCGATCCACCCCGATTTCACGACGAATCACCTGCTGTACGTCCACTACTCGGCGGCCAATCCGACCGGGCAGACGACGATCGAAGAGTTCAAGCTCACCGACGCCACGCACGCCACGAGCGTGCGCAAGGTGTACCAGCAAGAGCACTCGAACCAGTATCACAACGGCGGCACCCTGATGTTCGGCGCCGACAAGCAGCTGTATTTCTCGATCGGTGACAACCAAAACGACTGCGGTCCGTCTTGCGCACAAATGGCGGAAGGCCCTTACGGCCGTATCCGCAAGCTCGACGTCTCCAATCAGAACCCGCAAAGCACCGTCAAGACGTTCGAAAACGGCCTGCGCAATCCGTGGCGCTGGTCGTTCGATCCGCTCACGTTCGACGTCCTGATCGGTGACGTGGGCGACGGCGGTGACGCCTCCGAAAAGGTATTCTTCGCCAAGAAAGCCGACGCCGAAGGCAAGAACTGGGGCTGGGCGCCGGGCGTGCTCGACGGGCGTAACCCGGCCGGCACCATCACCACGCTGGCATCGGACGGCGCGGCCATCATCGGCGGCGTCGTGTACCGCGGCAGCAACCCGAAGATGGCAGGCGCATGCGGCCTCATCTTCTTCGGCCACCTCAAGGGCAACGTCTACACCATCAAGAACGATGGCAGCGCCAAGACCAAGCAAGATGCACTCTCGGGCACCAACGACTTGGGCTCGTTCGGTCGCGACGCCAACGGCGAGATCTACTTGACCTACCTCGGTGGTCAGGTATTCCGCATCGATGCCAACTGAACCGACGCAGGGCGCGCGCTGGCTGCTGTCGACCGGTGCGCTGGTGTTCGCGGCCTTTGCCGGCCAGGCTTGCTCGGACACGAGCGATTCGCCCGGCGGCAACGATAGCGCCGGCACCCACGCCGGTGGCGCGAGCGGCGCCGGCACGAGCGGCGCCGCGGGGCTTGCCAATGGCGGCAGCGGCGGGGCAACGAGCGGAGCTGGCGGTAGCGCTGGCAGCACCGTCGCTGGCTCCGGAGGCTCAGCAGGTTCGGGAGGGGGCCCTGCCGGCCCCTGCTCACCCGCTGACGCGCTGGTCTGCAAAACAGACGCGCCCTTTCCGGCGTCGATCAAAGCCACCGGCATCTTCCCCGCGCTGCCAGATCTCACGATGCGCCACCCCAGCGCTCATTACTTCGAGCCGAACCCACCGCTGTGGAGCGACGGGCTCGCCAAAGAGCGCCTGCTGATTTTGCCGGCCGGCACCAGCGTCGACAACGCCAACCCGGCGAAGTGGAAGTTCCCCGACAACACCATCCTCGTAAAGACGTTCTTCGACGACAGCGGCCCCAACAAGGCGCGCCGCCCGATCGAGACCCGCTTCATTCGTCACAGCCAAGATCCGGCGGACCCCTTCAGCCAGTGGGAGTTCGCCGTCTACCAGTGGAACGCCGACTCCACGGACGCCACGCTCGTGAGCTTCGCCGATCCAATGAAGAGCACGCCGGTCCAGGTCGTCATCGATCGCATGGAGGGCGGCAAGCCGCTGCAGCTGAACGGCGGGCAGCCGTTCACTCACCAAATTCCTGCCAAGCAAGATTGCCAGTCTTGCCACGACAACAACGCCAAAACGACCGATGCGGACGTGATCGGCTTCGACGAGCTGCGCCTGAATTGGATGCTGCCCGGCGCCACCAAGACCCAGCTCGAGGATTTGGTGGAGAAAAAGGTGCTCACCACCTTGCCGGCAACCCCAGGTACCATCACGGCTGCCGATCCGGTGCTCCAACGTGTCGAGGCGTGGGTCTTCGGCAACTGCGTGCATTGCCACAACGGCGCCGAGGGCATGCTCGACCTGCACCCGGGGGTGTTCGTCGCCAACACCGTCAACATGGCCAGCGAAGGGGCCGGCATCATGCCGCCGGACGATACGTGGAAGCGCATCGTGCCGAAGCAGCCCGAGAAGAGCATCCTTTACGTGCAAGCGCGCCGCACCCCGCTACCCATGGGCCAAGGCGTGCAAATGCGCGCCATGCCGCCGGTCGGCGTCGAACAAGTCGACGCACCCGCCATTGCCGACATCCAAACCTGGATCAACAGCCTCTAACGGTCGCAGGGGCTGCCAACTCGCGGCCCACCTCGCAGCAACTTCCGTGTCGTCTCCAGGTGCCGCTGGTAGGCCGCCACGCCAATGGCGCCTTGGGCCATTCGCTTGCCGTTCCGTGGTTTCGAGCCGTTTGAGATGTCACAGGGAGGTCGGGAGATCGGGAGGTCGGGAGGCGACAATTTGGGGGTTTCGAAGCTCGACAAGCCGTCGAGAGACTGCGCGGTCGGCGCGCGGAGGGCGGTTCGAACTACAAGAAATCCCGATCCTCCCATCTCGCAGGTACTCGCCACGAAAGTCCAGGACGGAAGCAGCGCAATCCCATTGCAGCGTGTCCCCAGTTCCATCGCCAAGAAGTTCTTCCGAACGTAAGAACTTGGGTGAACGCGCGACGCGTTTCGGGACCCAGGTATCATCGGACCGTCCGCGAAGCTGCTTACGAGCGTAACGAGCGTAAGAATGTTCTGCGCGCGTGAGAGGTGAGTGGGCGTCCTCAGTCGCCGGACCCTCGTAGGTGCAATGCAGCGCTCGCCGTGACTCGAGAACGCCTTCGCCGTCCCGCGAGATGGGTGGAATCACTAGGAGCTGCGGCTTGGCAGCCCAATCTGCGATCAGGTGCCGGGGATGCGGCGCTGCCACTTCAGCGTGACGAGGAAGCAGGCAAAGGCGAACAAGGCGACGGGCGGGGCGGCGTGCAGCGAGATGAAGAGCGCGTCGACGAGGGAGGCGCCGGCGATGAGCGTGACGACGGCTTTGGGGATTTGGCCTTGGCCGCCGCGCAGCGCAAAGCTGAGTGAGCGAATGCTCCAGCCGAGCGATAGCACCGCGCAGAGGGCTGCGAGCCAATTGCGCTGAGCGAGGATGGCGGGCGCGCTGACCGCCACGGGTGCGAGCACGAAGGCGCCGACCCAGGCGCGGTCGATGGCGCTGCCGGTCTCGAAGCGCGCGACGTGCGTGAGCCCGACGATGTAGAGCCAGAGCGCGGCCGCGCCGACCATCACGTTGGTCTCGAGCTTGCCGGACACCGCGAGCGCGGCGGTAGCGTACAGCCCGGCGCGGCAAGCACCCATGACGATGGGCGACCAGGCGTGACCCTTGTGCCAGCGGTTGTAAGCGAGCACCGCGATGCACGTGACGACGCCGGCGCCGAGCGCCGTGAAGCCAGGCCAAGTGACTCGAACCAGCGAGCCGAGCGCGAGCAGCGCGAGCCCCGCCGCCAGCATGCCGTAACCGATGCCGAACACGGTGCCGCGCGCGACCGCGCCGGCCGGGATCGGGCGCCCGGGGCGTTCGCGCGCGTCGATTTCGGCGTCGAAGGCGTCGTTGAGGAACATGCCGCCTTCGTAAAAGAGCGAGCCGACGCCGACCAGCAGCGCCAGCGGCGCAGGGCCGAAGACGGCGCCGCTCAGCACCGCGCCTGCCAACATGTTCGACCAAACCGTGGGCAGGTTCGAGGTGCGGCCCAGCGTGAGCAGTGTCTTGACGTTCACGCGCGGCCTGCAGCTTGGAGAGCGCTCGCCAGCGTGTCTTGTACGAAGCCGAGCTCACGGGCGATAGCGCTTTCGATCGGCACGTTGCGGAACTGCTCGGGCAACACGTCCCACGTGTACGTTTCGACTTCGAGGTGCGGACAATCCGGAGCCGTCGCCAGCTCCGCCAAGAGCGGCAGCAAGTCGGCTTGGGTGCTCTCGAACAACCCGAGCTCACGCAAGAAGATGGGCACGTGAAAATGGACGCGCCACTCGGCGCCGACGGCATCGGTGGCTGCGAGCGCTTCCGGCAGGTCCAGATAGCGGGTCAGGCTGTCGGCGTGGCGCACCACGGTTTGGTGCAGGTACACGCCTTCGGCAAAGGCGTGCAGCGCCTGGAGGTGCTCGGGCGTCGCTCGGGGAATGCGCAGGCCGGCGCTGATTTGCACCTTGGGCACCGCGATGCCGGCACCTCGCAGCTTGCGCCAGGCCGCGAGCGGCGACTCGAACTCGACCGAGGCGTGACACGTATCCAAACACACGCCGAGGTGGCGACGAATGAGCCGCTCGGCTTCGGCCGGTTCCACGTCTGCCGCGCTCACCAGTCGCTCGCGCGCCTCACGCGAAAAAAGGCGCCGCTCGAAAAACTGCACGGCTTCTTCCGTCGTTTCGAGGAAGCATTCGGGCTCGGGCTCCAGCGCCAGCGCGATGTGCTTGCCGGTGCTGCGCGCGATGTCGGCGAGCACGGCCACCACGTCCAGCATGCCGGCGGCCATGCGCCGCTCGTCGTCGGCCGTGGTGGCGTTGGGCTTGAAGCAACCCGGAACCGTGCTGATGCTGCCGGCCACGCCGAACGGCAGCAGCTCCCCGAGCACGCGGCCCAGCACTTGCGTGTAGCGCACGCGCTCGGCGGTTTGCCAATCTGGCGCGTAGACTTGCTCCTTGACGCGCGTGGCATGGAACGAGCCATAAGGAAAGCCGTTCACCGTGAAGCAGTAGAGGCTGTCCGCCTCGAGCTCGGCCTTGAATCGCTCGAGCTCGGCCGGCTCCGCCAGGCTGTCTGCAGCGGAGGCCGCCAGGCGCAGGCCCACGCCGAATCGCTCGTGCGGGGCGACAGCGGCTTTGACGGCCGTGACGTGGCCCTTCAGCATCTCGCGCACGGCCAGCAGCGTTTCACCGGGATGCACGTTGGTGCAGTAGGTGAGCTGCGCGTCGTTCAGCTTGCGGAGGAGCATGTGCGCCTTGGGCCTGGTTTGGCTCAGCGCCCCGGTGACTGGTGCGACTCGAGCCAGGCGATGCTGCGCGCGATCGCCTGGGCATCCATATCACGGACCTCGACGCCCGCGCCGATGGCCGTGAGCAGGGTGATGCACAGCGCGCCCCCCAAATGCTCCCGGAATTCGCGCAAGCCGTCCAAAATAGCCGACTTGCTCTGCCCGTCCGCGCCTTGTGCCCGGAGCAGCGGGTGGTAAACGGGCAGGCCCAGCGCCTCGAGCAGCCCGTGCAAGCGCAAGCGCGCGGCTTCCGTGAGCATGCCCTTTTCGACCGCGTAACAGGCGTCGAGCGCCATGCCGATCGAAACAGCCTCGCCGTGGCGTAGCTCGTGTCGCGACAGGGTCTCGAGCTTGTGTGCTGCCCAGTGGCCGTAGTCCAGCGGGCGCGCGCTGCCGCGCTCGAAGGGATCGCCACCGGTCGCGATGTGGCGCAGGTGCAGCTCGGCGCAGCGCCGCACCGCGACCTCGAGCAAGTTGCGGTCGCCGTCGCGCAGCGCGCTGGCGTGTTGCTCCAGCCACTCGAACAAGCTCACGTCTCGGATTAGCGCGACCTTCACCGCTTCGGCCAGCCCCGCGCGCAGGTCGCGCTGGGGGAGCGTGGCCAGCAGCTCCACGTCGTTGATCACGGCGAAGGGCGGCGCGAACGTGCCGAAAAAATTCTTGGAGCCGAAGCCGTTGACGGAGGTTTTGACGCCGACGCCCGCGTCGTTCTGCGCGAGTGTGGTGCTGGGCATGCGTACGACACGCACGCCGCGGTGAGTCGTCGAGCCGGCGTAACCCGCGGCGTCGAGCACGGCGCCGCCGCCGATGATGAGCAGCGCACCCTGTTTGTCGAGCCGCGCGGCGGCCAGGCGTTGATGCAGGTCCGCCACGTGCGCGGGGTCGTTCTTCACCTGTTCGCCACCCGGTAGGGTGAGCGGCGGGGCGACCAGCTCGAGCTGCTCCGCGTGGGCGGCGGCGTAGCTTTCGACCTCACGGGGCAAGTTGGGACGGGCGGCGACGAGGCCGCCGTCGAGCACGACGAACAGCGGGTGTCGCCGTTCGGGCTCACGGCGCGCAACGCACCACAGCAAGCTCGGTTCGGCCGGGTTGAGCGCACCGCGGCAGAACACCACCGGGTACTCAAATTCGACGCTAAAGCGCTGCTCGTGCAGCTGACTGGGCCGGAAGCCCGGGGAAAACGCTTGGCTCAAAGAAACTCCAGCAGCATAGCACTTGCGACTTATGGGGTGTCCGGGGCCGCAGCTTTTGCGCGCCGAAAACGCGGTTTGGTACTAGCTCCGGCTCATGCATGGCACTAGGTTTCCGGCGTGGCAACCGAGGCTTGGCTGAAGTCGTTTTTATCCTCCCACGGGGGCATCGCCGGCACCGTCCACTTGCTCCAAGGGGATCTGCTCAAGCTGTCCAGCTCCGTCAACATCCCACCCCCGGTGGTGAAGGTCACGGAGACCATTCCCCGTGGCAAGGGCATGGCCGGCCTGGCGTGGGAGCGTGACGAGGTCGTCGCGACCTGTAACTTGAAGGAAGACAAAACGGGCGATGTTCGCCCCGGCGCCAAAGCGGTAGACGCACAGGCAGCCCTGGCCATCCCGGTCCGCACCGCCTCGGGCGGGCTGCGCGCGGTGGTCGGCATCGCCTTCATGGGCGAGCGTGACTTCTCGAAAGACGAGCTGGCCGCGTTCGAAGCCGCCGCTTCCACCTTGCCGGACGCCGAGTAGGCTCGGGCACGCAGCGGGCATGACGCCGCCGCTCAACACGTCTCGCAAACGTTTCGGCGCCTTCCAAGCCGAGAGGGCGAGCACGCTCGAAGCCGCGCTGCGCCCTGCCGCGACGTTGAGCCGCTTGCAGTACGCCAAGCGCTATTCAGTTTGGCTGCGACCGCAGCTCGGCGCGTTGCTGACTCTGTTCGGGCTCGCCCTGTTCGGTATCGGTGTCGACATGGTGTGGCCGCTGGTTTCGGCCTACCTCATCGACAAGGTCATTCTCAGTCATCAGCTGTCGGTCGACCAAAAGCTGGGGCAGCTCGGCGGCTTCGCGCTCGGCATGGTGGGCCTGCTCTTGTTCGGTACCGGCGTCTCGTGGCTGCGCGCGCTGCGCACCCAGCTCCTGAACAGCCGCCTGGCTTTTCAGCTGCGCGGGGCGCTGTTCCACCGCGTGCTGCGCCTGCCCATGAGCGAGCTGACCGAGATGAAGACGGGCGGCATCCTGTCTCGTCTTTCGGGCGACGTGGACAGCACCACAGGTCTGGTCCAGCAAGCCTTGCTCTCGCCAGTGCTGGCGACGATTCGCCTGATCGCCACGCTGTTCATCATCTTCACGTTGAATTGGCGCATCGCGGGCGCTGTCATCCTCATTTTGCCGCCGATCTTGCTGGCGCAAACGCTGTGGGCGCGCCGTATTCGCCGCATCTGGAAATCGGTGGGCCAGGATCGGCAAGAGATCGACGCGCGGGTCAGTGAAGGCTTGTCGGGCGTGCGTATCGTGCGCGGCTTCGGTCGCGAGCAACGCGAGGAGCTGGCCTACACCCTGGGCCACCACACGGTGATCCGCAAGCAGATGCTGGCCACGCGCACGCAGCGCTCCCTGGCTCTCATCTGGGAGCTCATCTTGCCCATCGGTCAGGTCACGATCGTCGCTTTCGGCGGCTACTTGATCGTCCACGGCCTGGCCACCATCGGCACGCTCACGGCGTTTCAAGGCTACATGTGGCGCCTGATGGAACCGTTGATGCAACTCTCGAGCTCCATCAGCGAGACGCAGCGCGGCCTGGCCGCCGCCGAGCGCGTGTTCGACGTGCTCGAAAAGCCCGAAGAAAAGCCGGATTTGCCCGGCGCAGTCGCGGCCCCGAAGCGCGTGAGCGAGCTGCGCTTCGAGGGCGTCGAGTTCGCCTACCGCACGGGTATACCGGTGCTGCGCGACTTCGACCTCAAGGTCCCGGGCGGTAGCGTCGTGGCGCTGGTCGGCGCCAGCGGCGCCGGCAAGACGACCGTGACGGACCTGGTCGCGCGCTTTTACGACCCGACTGCCGGGCGCATCTTGCTCAACGGCGTGGACTTGCGACAGATCCGCTTGAAAAGCTTTCGCAACCTGCTGGGCGTCGTGCAGCAGGAGGTGTTTCTGTTCGACGGCACGGTGCGCGAGAACATCGCCTACGGGCGCATCCAAGCCTCCGATGAAGAAGTGCTCGACGCCGCGCGCCGAGCCAACGCCGACGAGTTCATTCGTCGCCTGCCCGAGGGCTACGACACGGTGATTGGCGAGCGTGGCGTGAAGCTCTCGGGCGGCCAGCGCCAGCGCTTGTCCATAGCCCGCGCCTTGCTGGCGGATCCGCAGATTTTGATTTTGGACGAAGCGACCAGCAACCTCGACACTGAGAGCGAGCAGCTGATCCAGGCTTCGATCGACGAGCTCTTACGCGATCGCACCACATTCATCATTGCCCACCGGCTGAGCACCATCACGCACGCCGACCAGATCGTGGTGCTGGAGGCGGGGCGAATCGTCGAGCAAGGCACGCACGAAGAGCTGCTGCGCCTGGGTGGTCGCTACGCGGACATGGTGGCGCGGCAGGTGCAGCGGCCCGGATCTCCGGCGCGTGAAAGCGCGTGAGATGCCTGGCAGGGGTGCAGCATCGCGCTGCGCCACGACGCGGTTTTGCAGTCCGCTCACGGCTCGCAGCTCTTGAATGGGCCTGCCAACAAGGCTTTGGCCAGCTTTTCGTGGCCGAGCTGGCCGAAGTGCAAGCCGTCTTTGTGCGGTAGCGCGAGCTCGGGGCAGAGCTTGTCTGGCTCGCCGCACGAAAGCAGCGGGTAGGCGTCGATGGCGCTGGCGATGGCACCGGCCGCTGGCTGCGCTTGGATCCAGCGGTTGAGGGTCAGCGTGTTTTGGCCGCGCTCCGGCGTGAACCATTTCTTGAAACCACCCCAAGGAGTGACGGTGACCGCGATCACTTCGATACCCCGCTCCTTGAGCGCGCTGTAGATGCGCGAGAGATCACCCTCGATGCGAGGTAGCGTGCGGTTGGCCGTCTGGTCGCTGTAGAGGTCGTTGACACCGCCGAACACGATGGCGTGCGAGTACTTTTGCCCTTCGGGCAGCACCTCGGTCTCCAGTCGCTTTCGCATCTGGTTGACCATGAAGCCGCCCTTGGCGCGGTTGTCGAACGACGCCTTGCGGCAATGTTCGCGCAAGATGCGCACGAAGATGCCGCCGCCCACCTTTTCGTCCGTGAGCGAGTCACCCAAGACGAGCACGCTGCGGATCGGCCGTTCTGACGCCGTTGCGGCCGGTTCGGGGCTGGGTAGGGGCAGCGCGCTCGACACAGCGGGCGGGGCGGCGCCGGCCGCAGCCGGTGAAGACGGCTGCTCGGCGGGTCGGGGTGGGGGCTGAGCTCGGTCGGTTTGGGCTCGGCCGGGGCACGCCAACAGGCAAGCCGCCGCCAGCACCGAAATGAGTCGTGTAGGCTGTGGCCGGCTCATGAGCGCCCGCGCAGTGTATCAAAAAACGAAGAAGCTTCCGGACTTGTTCTGGAATCGCTTCGTGTGCCGGCCGGTGGCGGCCGTGGTCGTGAACTCGCTCAAAGACACGCGCGTCACGCCGAACCAGATCACGCTCGCCTCGTTCTTGGTGGCGGTCGTGGCAGCGGCGCTGCTGATGCTACTGCCTGGGCATCGCGGCCTCTTGCTCGCGGTCGTGGTGTATCAAGCGTCGTACGTGCTCGATTGTGCGGACGGCATGCTCGCGCGCTGGCGCAGCATCGCCTCGCCCGCCGGTCACCTGCTCGATTTCTTGATGGACGAGCTCAAAGCTTTCGGCATCCTTGCCGCCGCCGCCGTGCGGCTAGCTCGGGAGCACCCCGAACAACGTTTCTTGCTGATTGGACTGGGCGGTCTCGTCGCGCTGGCGTCCGGCATCGCGCTCACGTCCTTCCTGCGTCACCCGGAAATAGCACCGCCCAAGAGCACCGCGGCACCGTCGCAAAGCCTCGTCGCACGCGCCGTGCTCTTGGTCGAAGGCATCGCCAAATTCCTCATCCATTACCCCTCGTACATCCTCTACGTGGCCATCGCCGGCCACCTGGAGTGGTACCTCTACCCGTACGTCGCCGTGAACGCCGTGTACGCCGCCAAATCGTGGCTCGGCGTGGCGTTGAGATTCGGCCGCGTTTAATGGCTCAGGGGTGAGGAGTTAGGGATGAGCGATTAGTCAGCGGAGGGATCTGGGGACGACCGCTACCGTGTCGTTTCAAGGATCGCGAGGCGCTTGCGCGCGAGCCGGAACGCCCTTTCCCGACCTTGGGCACGAGCAGATCACGATCGGCACCAGAGGACCGTAGTGAATGAACCCGGCGAGGCCCGCCGCAAAATCAGTGGTGACGCACGCCTAGTACGCGAGACGAGTGGAACGCCGATGTGTGAATGAGAAAATCAATGCCGCTGGCGCCGGTCGCGTTCCAAGTCGGCGAGGCGAGACAAGACGCCGCGAGCGACGATGGTCAAAACGTGATCGATGGTCTCGCGGGGCTTGAGGGCGTCGCCGCCGTACTCGAGCTTGCTCCGGGCGGGTCTACCTTTGGGCAATTTGCCGAGCGCGGTGCAGCGCACCTTGAGGACGCCGTGGTCGACGCTGACGTCGAGCTGCTCGAGGTAGAAGCGGTAGGTGATGCGGCTGCCGCGACCGGCGCCCCACTCCACGCGCTGCTGCTCGTGCTTCAGCACCTTGTTCAGGACCTTGATGACGCGCTTCTGCTCCGGCACCGTGTTCGGCACCACTAGCTGATCGAGCACGATGTGCGGGCGGCCTTCCGGACCATCTTCGGGGCCGATCAACGCCGGCTCCGCGGCGGCCGCGACATTTGGCGCCGCCAGGCTCGGGACGAGCGCCGTCAGGCCGAGGACCAGCGCCAGGCCGAGCTTCGTCGAAAACGGGCGGAGCGCACGCACGCGCTGCTTGCTAATCCCAGCGCTGCCGCAGGGCCAAGTTTCGTGGTAGCGACAAAGGTCGGATGAACGCGCCGCAAGCCGCCTTGCACGAGCGAGACCCGAAGGGGCAAGCGCTCGAGCGTGACGTGATTGTCATCGGCGGCGGCGTCAACGGGGTGGGCGTGCTCCGCGACGCCACGCTGCGAGGCTTCACGGTCTCGCTGTTCGAGCGCAACGACCTGGCATTCGGCGCCAGCGGCAACTCGAGCGGCATGATCCACGGCGGCCCGCGCTACCTCTCGTACGATCCGGACGTTACGTACTCCTCGTGCCTGGACTCGGGGCACATTCAGCGCGTCGCGCCGCACTTACTGTTCCGCATCCCGTTCTTGATGCCGGTGTTCGAGAACGCCGGCGTTCGGGCCAAAGCCGTGCTGGCCGCCTACGACGGCTTCTTCACGCTGTACGACAAATACCAGCCGCTCAAGGCTGGTAAGCCGCACGCCCGCCTTTCTGCGGGCGACGTGCAAACGCTCGAGCCGGGCCTAATCCCATCGCAGGGCGGCGTTTCTTTCGATGAATGGGGCATCGACGGCGCCCGGCTGTGCGTCGCCAACGCGCGCGATGCGCTCGAGCGCGGCGCCGAGGTGCGGGTGCACACGACGGTGCTCGAGGTACTACGCCGTGAAGACGGCAGCGCATACGGCGTGCGCTATCGCGATCGTCGCACGGGCGACGTGGGCGTGCGCACCGCGCGCCTCGTCGTCAACGCGACGGGGGCCTGGGCACCGCTCACCGCGTCGCTCAGCGGGCTTTCGCCGGAAGCAGCGCGCCTCCGCCCCGGCAAGGGCATTCACGTGTTTTTGGATCGGCGCGTCACCAACTACGCCATCGCGACCAAAGCCATCGACGGCCGTCAGGTCTTTTTGATGCCCTGGCAGAACGTGAGCGTGCTCGGCACGACCGACGACGACTACTACGGCGATCTCGACGACGTGATCGCGACCGGCGACGAGGTGCGTTACCTGTTTCAAGCCGTGGAGCGGGTTTTTCCCAGCATTCGCCACGCTCGCGCCATCGGCACCTGGGGCGGCGTCCGCCCCACGCTCTACGGCTGGGGCATGAACGAAGACCGCCTGTCGCGTGAGCACGAGATCCTGGATCACGCCAAAGACGGCGCGGACGGCCTGTACTCGATGGTCGGCGGCAAGCTCGCTAGCTACCGACTCTTTTCGGAAGAAATGACGGACGTGATCGCGCGCCGGCTCGGCCGCGGCTCACCTTGTCAGTCGCATATCTTGGCGCTGCCGGGCGGAGACGAAGCCGTCGACCCGATGCGACTGGTGATGGAAGGCGGCATGGAAGCCGTCACTGCCACGCGCCTCGAGTACCGCCACGGCAGTCGCAGTCTGCGCATCTTGGAGCGCATGCACCGAGATCCGCGCGAGGCGGCGGTAGCGTGCGTCTGCGAGCCCGTGACGGTGGCCGAGGTGCGCTACGTGGTCGAGCAAGAGCTCGCGACCGACGTCGAAGACGTGTCGCGCCGGACGCGGCTCGGGCTCGGAGCCTGCGGCGGCATGCGCTGCGCCGCGCGCTGCGGTCGCATCGTCGCGGATGCGACCGGCAAGTCACCAGCCGACGGCCTGGCCATGGCGATGCGCTTTTTGCGGGCTTCTGCGCGCAAGCGCAGCGCTGCCATCGGCTCCGCGCAGGCGCGCGCCGAGGCGGTGGCGCTCGGCTCGCTGCGCGCCGAGCTCGGCGCCGCGGCGGACGAGCCGGGCGAGGGGCGCGCAGGAGAAACCGAGTGAAGGTCGCGGTCGTCGGTGCCGGCTTCGCAGGGCTGGCTGCTGCCTTCGCGGCGCAGCGTGCTGGTGCCAGTGTGACGGTCGTGCAGCAGGGGGCGGGCGGCAGCGCGCTCTACGCCGGTGTGGTGGACGGCTCGCTCGCCGGGCTCCAGCCAGCTTCGCTCGGGCTGCTGAACGAGCTTTCGCGCGCACTCGGGCTCCAGCTTTCCCCCACGTGCGTCGTCGCCACACGCGAAGGCGTCGTTCGCGCGGCCAATGGCGCCGATCAGGCCCTGCTCGACCTGGCGCCGCTCGCCGGCAAGCGCATTGGTCTCGTCGACGTACCGCGTGACGATTGGGACGCACCTCTGCTGCTGCGCTCCTTCAACGAAAGCGAATGGGCGCGCGCAACGAGCACCAGCTTCGCTCTGCTACCGCTGCCGCTGCTGGAAAAGGGCCACCAGCGCCGCGTTTCCACGTTCGATTTCGCGGTCGGGCTGGAGCGCGCCGAGCGTCCAGGCTGGCTCGCGGAACTACTCAAGGCACACGCCGGTCCCGACGCGTGGTTGTTCGGTCCGTGGCTGGGCATCAAGCAACCGCTCGCCCGCGAGCTCTCGGCGGCGGCAGGTGTGCCCGTGGGTGAGGTGACATCGCCGCCCGGTGGCGCGGCTGGTGCTCGCTTCGAGCTGCGGCGCGACGCGCTGCTACGGTCGCTGGGCGTCGAGCAACTGGCGGCGCGCCTGGTGTCGGTTCAGGCAGCTGACAGCCTGGTTACCTTGCGGCTCGAGGGCGGCTCCAGCGTCTCGGCCGACGCACTCGTGCTGGCGACGGGCGGCTTGGTATCGGGCGCGGTGGAGCTCTCGGGCTCGCTCTCGGGCGCCGAGCCTGCTGGGTTCGAGCTCACCATCGCGGGCCTTCCGCCACTCGAGATGCACGGCGAGCTGGGGCGACCGGTCTCATCACTCTTCGGGGTCGATCTCGCAACGCGCGGCCGTCTGCTGCTCGAGCGGGTCGGGCTCGCGGCAGGGGCCGACGGTCACGTTCCGGGTGCGTGGCGCGTACTGGCGGCTGGCGACTTGCTGGCGCCGGCGCCGCCGAGCGTCGGTCACGCGCTGGTCAGCGGCCTGCTGGCGGGCGCTCGGGCCGCGCAAAGCGCCTGATTCGGCTCTGTTTCGTGCGCATATCGGAGTCGCGTCCTGTTCGCCTTTGAAACGGCGATTGCTGGTATTGCGCGGCCGGTCCCATTGGAGTAGGCCGCGTCCAAAGGATCTTTCAAAGCCATGGCTGACCGCTCTCGCGATTCGTTTCAGACGCGTTCCGAGCTTCTCGTAGGTAGCAGCAAGTACACGTACTTCAGCCTGCCCAAGTTCGCGGCGAAAACCGGCAAAGACATTGCGAAGCTGCCGTACTCGCTGCGCATCTTGCTCGAGAACCTGCTGCGCTGCGAAGACGGCCTCGCCGTGGAGGCAAAAGACGTGGAGGCGCTCGCCGCCTGGGACGCCAAGAAAGAGCCCGATACCGAGATCGCGTTTCACCCCGCGCGCGTGGTGCTGCAAGACTTCACCGGCGTGCCGTGTGTCGTCGACTTGGCCGCCATGCGTGACGCCATGGCCGCCATGGGTGGCGATCCCGCCAAGATCAACCCGCTGTTCCCGGCCGAGCTGGTCATCGACCACTCGGTGCAGGTCGATTACTACGGCAGCGCCGACTCACTGGTGCGCAACACCGAGAGCGAATACGAGCGCAACCAAGAGCGCTACGCGCTCCTGCGCTGGGCGCAAGGCGCCTTCACCAACTTCAAGGTCGTGCCGCCCTCGACCGGCATCGTGCACCAGGTCAATCTGGAGTACCTGGCTCGCGTCGTGTTCGACAAAGACGGCGTCGCGTACCCCGACACCGTCGTCGGCACGGACAGCCACACCACCATGATCAACGGCGCCGGCGTGCTGGGCTGGGGCGTGGGCGGCATCGAGGCCGAGGCCGCCATGCTCGGCCAGCCCATCAACATGCTGATCCCGCAGGTGATCGGCATGAAGCTGTACGGCACCTTGCCCGAGGGCGCGACGGCCACGGACCTCGTGCTCACCATCACGCGCATGCTGCGCGACAAGGGCGTCGTCGGTAAGTTCGTCGAATTCTACGGCGACGGTCTCGACCACCTGCCGCTGGCCGATCGCGCCACGATCGGCAACATGGCACCCGAGTTCGGCTCTACCTGCGGCATCTTCCCGGTGGACGAGGAGACGCTCAACTACCTGCGCCTCTCGGGTCGCAGCGCCGAGCGCGTCGCGTTGGTCGAGGCGTACGCCAAGGCACAGGGCTTGTTCCGCACCAAGGGCCAGCCGGATCCGGTCTACACCGACACGCTGTCGCTCGATCTCGGCACCGTGGTGCCGACGCTCGCCGGTCCGCGCCGCCCGCACGACAAGGTCGCGCTGACCGACGTGGGCGCCGGCTTCAAGAAGGTGCTGCCGGAGCTGGTCGCTCAGGCGAAGAAGAAGCCGAAAGGCGCTACCGTGTCGGCGGAAGAGCTCGCCGCCAAGCGGAGCGCGTCGCTCGACGGCAAGTCCTTCGACATCATGAACGGCTCGGTCGTGATCGCCGCCATCACCAGCTGCACCAACACCAGCAACCCGTACGTGATGCTGGGTGCTGGTCTTCTGGCCAAAAATGCCGTCGAAAAGGGCCTGCAGGTTCAGCCCTGGGTGAAAACCAGCCTGGCCCCTGGCTCCAAGGTCGTCACGCAGTACCTCACCCAGGCGGGGGTGCTGCCGGCGCTCGAGAAGCTGCACTTCAACGTCGTCGGCTACGGTTGCACGACCTGCATCGGCAACAGCGGTCCTCTGCCGGAGCCAATCAGCAAGGCCATCAACGAAGGCGAATTGGTTGCGGTCAGCGTGCTTTCCGGAAACCGCAACTTCGAGGGCCGCGTATCTCCGGATGTGCGGGCGAACTACCTCGCCGGCCCGCCGCTGGTGGTCGCGTACGCGCTCGCCGGCCGCATCGACATCGATTTCGCCACCGAGCCGCTCGGCAAGGGTAAAGACGGCAAAGATGTCTTCTTGAAGGACATCTGGCCATCGCCCAAAGACGTGGCCGCGGCGGTGAAGCAGAACGTCACCTCCAAGATGTTCCAGGAAGAGTACGCCGCCGTCTTCGAAGGCGATGAGCGTTGGCGCGCGTTGCCGGTTCCGGCCGGCGATCGCTTCGCGTGGGATGCGAAGAGCACCTACGTGCGCAAGCCCACCTTCTTCGAGAACCTCGCCGCCACGCCGGCTCCGCTGACGGACATCGTCGGCGCGCGCGTACTAGCCACGCTCGGCGACTCGGTCACCACCGACCACATCTCGCCCGCCGGCAACATCAGCAAGACTTCTCCGGCCGCCAAGTACCTCACCGACAACGGCGTTTTGCCGAAAGATTTCAACCAGTACGGCGCGCGCCGCGGCAACCACGAGGTGATGATGCGCGGCACGTTCGCCAACGTGCGCCTGCGCAACGGCCTCGTCCCCGGCGTCGAAGGCAGCTTCACCCGCTACCTGCCGACCAACGAGCAAACGACGATCTTCGAAGCGTCGGAGAAGTACCAGGCCACTAAGACGCCGCTCTTGGTGTTGGCGGGCAAAGAGTACGGCTCGGGCTCGTCACGTGACTGGGCCGCCAAGGGTACCTTCATGCTCGGCATCCGCGCCGTCATCGCCGAGAGCTACGAGCGCATCCACCGCTCGAACCTGATCGGCATGGGTGTGCTCCCGCTCCAGTTCGTCGACGGCGAAACGAAAGAGTCGCTCGGCCTGTCCGGCGAGGAGACTTACGACATCGCCGGCATCGCCGACGGCTTGGCTCCGGGCAAGACACTCGAGGTCGTAGCCAAATCGGCGGACGGCTCCGTGAAGAAGATCAAGGTGCGCGCCCGTATCGATACGGCGGTCGAGCTCGCCTACTACCAGCACGGCGGCATCTTGCAGTACGTGCTCCGCCAGCTGCTGAAAGCCTGAGGGGTTTTCGAGAAGATTGATGTCCGCAGCAACGACTCAAAAAGCGCTCACCCTCACCGACACGTCGATTGGAAAGAAGGCACTGCTCGCCGTGAGCGGTGCCATCCTGTTCGGCTTCGTCATCCAGCACATGCTCGGAAATCTCCAGGTTTTCCTGGGTCCGGACGTGTACAACCACTACGCCGAGAGCATCAAAAGCAACGCCGCGCTGGTGTGGGGCGTGCGTAGCGTGCTGCTCGTCGCGCTCGTCACGCACGTGGTGCTGGTGATTCAGCTCTACACGCGCTCGCTGGCGGCTCGCCCGATCGGCTACCGGGTGAAGAAGAACATCGCCACGAGCTACGCCGCGGCGACGATGAAGTACAGCGGCCCCGCGCTGCTGCTCTACATCTTGTTCCACCTGGCGCACTTCACGTTCCCCGGGCTATCGCTCGGTGGTCACGAATTCAGCCCCATGGATCCGTACGGCAACTTCGTGGCCGGCTTTCAGATCCCCTGGGTCACCCTGCTGTACGTCAGCGCCAACTTGCTGCTCGGCATGCACCTCTACCACGGGGGTTACAGCCTGCTGCAGTCGCTGGGCCTCAACCACCCGCGTTACAACGCTCGCGCGCGCCTCGCCGCGCGCGGCTTCGCCTTTTTGGTCACGGCCGGCAACGTCGTGATGCCCCTCGCTGTTCTGTTCGGCCTCGTCCGCTGAGGCCTCGGATCTAAAACATCATGGAACTGAATTCTCGCGCGCCCGCGGGACCGATTGAGAACCGCTGGAGCGACCACCGCTTCCACAGCAAGCTCGTCAACCCCGCGAACCGCCGCAAGTACAAGGTGATCGTGGTCGGCTCCGGCCTGGCGGGTGGCGCTGCCGCCGCCAGCTTCGGGGAGATGGGCTACAACGTATCCTGCTTCTGTTACCAAGACAGCCCACGCCGCGCGCACAGCATCGCCGCGCAAGGCGGCATCAACGCCGCCAAAAACTACCAAAACGACGGCGATAGCACCTATCGCCTCTTCTACGACACGGTGAAGGGCGGCGACTTCCGCGCCCGCGAGTCGAACGTGTACCGCTTGGCCGAGCTGAGCGTGAACATCATCGACCAGTGCGTCGCGCAGGGCGTGCCCTTCGCGCGCGAGTACAGCGGCTTGCTCGACAACCGTTCGTTCGGTGGCGCGCAGGTAGCCCGTACTTTCTACGCGCGTGGCCAAACTGGTCAACAGCTGTTGCTCGGAGCGTACCAGGCCCTGTCGCGCCAGATCGAAGCCGGTACCGTCAAGATGTACCCGCGCACGGAGATGCTCGATCTGATCGTCGTCGACGGTCGCGCGCGCGGCATCGTCACGCGCGACCTAGTGACCGGTAAGGTCGACGCGCAGATGGGCGACGTGGTCGTGCTCTGCTCGGGCGGCTACGGCAACGTCTTTTACTTGTCGACGAACGCCAAAGGCTGCAACGCCACGGCCACGTGGCGCTCGCACCGCCGCGGCGCGCTGTTCGCCAACCCCTGCTACACGCAGATCCACCCGACGTGCATCCCGCAGAGCGGCGACTACCAGAGCAAGCTCACGCTGATGAGCGAGTCGCTCCGCAACGACGGCCGCGTCTGGGTGCCCAAGAACCCCGCCGATTGCAGCAAGGATCCGGCTCAAATTCCCGAGTCCGAGCGCGACTACTATCTCGAGCGGCTGTACCCGAGCTTCGGCAACCTGGTGCCGCGCGACATCGCTTCGCGGCGCGCCAAAGACATGTGCGATCAGGGTCGTGGCGTCGGTCCCGAAGTCGCGGGCGTGCGTCGCGGCGTGTACCTGGACTTCGGCGACGCCATCAAGCGCCTGGGGCAAAAGGTCGTGGCCGAGCGCTACGACAACTTGTTCCAGATGTACGAGCGCATCACCGGCGAAGATCCGTACAAGGTGCCGATGCGCATGTACCCGGCCATCCACTACACGATGGGCGGTCTGTGGGTGGACTACGATCTGCAGAGCACCATCCCCGGCCTGTTCGTGGGTGGCGAAGCGAACTTCTCCGATCACGGCGCCAATCGCCTCGGCGCCAGCGCGCTCATGCAGGGCCTGGCGGACGGCTACTTCATCCTACCGGTGACGGTCAGCAACTACCTCGCGTCGCAAAAGGCGGGCGGAGTCGATCAGCACCACCCGGCCGCGCAAGCCACGCTGGCGGACGTGCAGGGCCGGCTCGACAAGCTCCTAGCCATCAAGGGCCGTCGCACGCCGGACTCGTTCCACCGCGAGCTCGGCGCGCTGGTCTGGGACAACTGCGGCATGGGCCGCACGAAAGAAGGCCTCGAGAAGGCGATCGCCCGAATCCCGGCTTTGCGCGAGGAATTTTGGCAAAATCTCACCGTGCCGGGCACCGGCGAAGAGCTCAACCAATCGCTCGAAAAGGCAGGCCGGGTCGCCGACTTCCTCGAATTCGGCGAGCTGATGTGTCGCGACGCGCTGCACCGCAATGAGTCGGCGGGCGGTCACTTCCGCGAGGAATACCAGACGGACGACGGCGAGGCGAAGCGTAACGACGACGAGTTCTCGTACGTGGCTGCCTGGGAGTACACCGGCGACCTCACCAAGCCCAAGCTCAACAAAGAGCCGCTCACCTTCGAGTACGTGCACCCGAGCCAGAGGAGCTACAAATAATGTCTCGCACGATGAACCTCGTGCTCAACGTCTGGCGCCAGAAGGGCGCGAACGCCCCCGGCCAGTTCGTGCGCTACGAAGCCAAGAACGTGAACGACCACATGTCGTTCCTCGAGATGCTGGACGTGGTGAACGAAGAGCTCTTGGCCAAGGGCGAAGACCCGATCGCCTTCGACCACGATTGTCGCGAGGGTATCTGCGGCATGTGCGGCGTGGTGATCGACGGCGTGCCGCACGGCCCGCTCGGCGGCACCACCACCTGCCAGCTGCACATGCGCAGCTTCAAAGACGGCGACGAGCTCACCATCGAGCCATGGCGCGCCGGCGCCTTCCCGGTCGTGCGCGACCTGGTCGTAGATCGCAGCGCGTTCGACCGCATCATCCAGGCCGGTGGCTACATCTCGGTCCGCACCGGCGCCGCCCCCGAAGCGAACTCGCTGCCGATCGCCAAGGTGGATTCCGACACCGCGTTCGATGCCGCGACGTGCATCGGCTGCGGCGCCTGTGTGGCTGCTTGCCCCAACGCTTCCGCCGCGCTCTTTACCGCTGCGAAGATCTCGCACCTCGCGCTGCTCCCGCAAGGCCAACCCGAGCGCCTCGATCGCGCGCGCAAGATGGTCGCGCAAATGGACGCCGAGGGCTTCGGCCACTGCACCACCCACGGCGAATGCGAAGCGGCCTGCCCCAAAGGCATCAGCATCGGCTTCATCGCCAAGATGAACCGCGAGCTGTTGACGTCGATGGCCACGGCGCCCAACGACGTGAATACGCGCAAGTGACGTGAAGAAGGGGGCTGCCACGGCGCGGCCCCGCGCGGCCCCCCTCGCAGAAGGCTACGGGAGCTCGGCGTCCGAGCCCCGGGCTCCCCGGCCAAAGTTAGACGGTGCTTTTACGGCCGTCGGCGGCTTGCCGACGGCGTCGTCACGACTCCATGCTTGGTGGTATGGGCAAGCGTTATCGGCTCGAGCGCGAGCAGGTCATTGCGGCGCCGCGTGCGCGGGTGTTCGACTTTTTTTCGAAAGCGGAGAATCTCGAGAAGCTCACGCCTCCGTTCTTGAGCTTCGGGATTTTGACGCCCTTGCCGATCGAGATGAGGCGCGGACAGTTCATCGAATACCGCATCGGGCTCGGGGGCGTGCCGATGAATTGGCTCACGGAGATCAGCGAATGGCAGCCGCCCGAACGTTTCGTGGACGAGCAGTTGCGCGGGCCGTATCGCTACTGGCACCACACCCACGAATTTCACGAAGCGAGCGGCGGTACTACGTTGATGCGTGACGTCGTCGAGTACGAATTGCCGCTGGGGCCTCTCGGGCGGCTGGCGCACGCGGTCCTCGTGCGGCGCACGTTGCAGCGAATTTTTGACTACCGCCAGCAAGCCGTGCAGGCCGCATTCCCGCCGGCTTGATCTGCTGATAGCCTGAGTGTGTGTCAGTCACTTTGGGGCGGCTATTTCGAGGCTGGGCGATGCTGCCGTTGCCGTTGGCGTTCGCGCTGAGCGGGTGCTTTGGCTTCTATGATTCGACTTGGGGGCAGGCAAAGGCGAGCCAGCGGCGCGTGGCCGCGGCCCGAATGCCGAGCCAGCTGCGCGTGGACCCGCAAGAAGCCAAGCTGCGGCGCGGCGACGAGCCCATGACACCGGTCAGCACACTGCGCATTCGCGCCTACGCTACGCCGCACTACGCTGCTGCCCTGGTCGACGGCGAGGCACAGCTCGTCGAAACCATTCGCAACGCCAACCCCGAGCTCGCCCAAGATTTGTCCATTCGTCTCGAGCTGGCCGACTACCGCGTCTGGACGAGCGGCAGCCCCGCGGACGACGACTTGGCGGGGCTGCTCAAGGCGATCGAAAAGGAAGATCCTGCTACTGACGTGGATTGGGTGCTCGTGCTGGCCAGCCCGCGCAACGTGGTCGCGCTCGGAGCGGACCAGCTCGGCGTCGGCAACGTGCTCGGTCGCTATCTCGCGATCCGCGCCATGAGCGACGCCGCCGAGTTCGACGCGATTCAGCGCTCTTACACCGAGCTCTCCGACGACGAGAAGCACAAGCTGTACGACGCGATCAAGCACCACAAGTCGGCGACGGTGCTGCTCCACGAAATCGGCCATACGCTGGGCATGCCCCACGAGCTCGACCCGCGCTCGCTGATGAGCCCACGTTACGATCGGCAGGCGAGCGCTTACAGCCCTTACGCAGCCAGAATCGGCCGCCGCGCGCTCGAGCTGCGCGCGTCCACGCTCGGCACCGAGCTGCACCAGCAAGCCGCGCAAGCGGCTTTGAACGCGCTCCACGCCGCGCCGGAGCACACCTTCGAGCCAAAGACCGCGGCCGAGGTCGAGCAGCTGTTGACGTACCACCTGCAGGCACGAGGCGCGCGTACGGCCGCGAGCCGACCGCCGAGCGGCAACGCGCCGCCCAACCTGAACCTCGTGCCCGCCGCGCCTGCACCGGCCAACGCCCCGGCTCCGGCAGCCGGCGCGCTCGCCACAGCCGATCGCGCGCTGTTCGACCAGGCTCGCCGAGAACAAGCGGCTGGCCACATTGCCGAAGCGCGCGCGCTCGCTAAACCGCTGTCCGAGCGGTATCCGGGTAACTACGCGGTGCAAGAGCTGCGCTGCCAATTGGCCATGAAGGCGCAGCTGCCCATCGCCGAAGAGCAGGCTGAGTGTGAACCGCTGCTGCGGCTCTCCGGCTCGGCGCTTTGACTAGGGCTGTGGCTTGCGCGGCGTCGCGGCAGGAGCGGCGGCAGGCGCGGCCGGTTCCGGTGGTGGCGCCTTGAGCGGCGTCTTGCTGTAGCGACCGGTGACGACACGGAAGCCGATCTTGAGGGCTTCGTCGGCGCCGGTTTCGGGGTCGACGGGTACGTCGCGGGACATGCCGAGGTCGAGCTCTTCACCGGGCGCGTTGTCGCTGGCCGCCTTTTGCTCATCGGGGACCTCCGGCGGCTTCACGAGCGGCGCGAGCCCGCCTTCGACCGGGGCCAGGTAGCCTTCGAGATTTTGCTCCTTGAGCACGCCGTAGCCGAGGGCGGCGCTGGCTCCGCCGACCAGCACGTCGGGCTTCACGCCCTGCGCCTGGATCGGACGACCGCTGGGCGTGTAGTAGCGCAGCGTCGTGAGCCGCAAACCGGCGCCGCCCGGCAAATCCACGATGGTTTGCACCGAGCCTTTGCCGAAGGTGGGCGCGCCCACCACGGTGCCGCGCTTGTTGTCCTGCAGTGCCCCCGCAACGAGCTCAGCCGCGCTGGCGCTGTACTCGTTGACCAGCACCACGAGCGGTCCGCGCTTGAGCGCACCGGCGCCGTCCGCGCGCAGGTCGTCGACGATTTGACCGCGCCGGCGCGTCGTGAAGATGACCCCGCTCGACAAGAACTCGTCGGCGACGGCAGTTGCTTCGTTCACGAGGCCGCCGGGGTTGTTACGCATATCGAGCACGACGCCGCTGAGGTCGCCGTGCATGGCTTGACGCAAACGCCGCACGTGGTCGAGCAGCTCGCTGTGCGTCCCACTCTGAAAGGTCTTGATGCGCAGGTAACCGATGCCGTCTTTCAGCGGCTTGCTGGCCACGCTGGCCACGTTGATGATCTGCCGCGTCAGCCGAAAATAGAGCAGCTTGTCTTGGCCCTTGCGGCGCACCGTGAGCAAGACCTTCGTGTTCGGGTCCCCGCGCATCATGCGCACCAAGTCCGCTGCCGCCTTGCCGCGCACCGCCTGATTGTCGATGGCCAAGATGCGATCACCCGGCTGCACGCCGGCTAGCGCGGCTGGAGAGCCGTCGATGGGCGCGATGATGGTGATGTACTCGTCGCCGAAATCCACCTCCACGCCGATGCCGCCGAAATGCCCTTCCGTATCGGCTTGGAAGATGCCGTAGTCTTCTGCAGGCAGGTACGACGAGTGCGGATCGAGCTCGGCGACCATGCCCTTGATCGCTCCTTCGAGGAGCCGCTTGCGCTCGACCGGATCGACGTACTCGTTCTCGACCCACGCCAGCACGCGCCCCAGCTGCTCGAAAGGGAAGTAGGGGTTGTCCCACTCGGACTTGGCGTGGGCGTCTTTGATGTGGAGTAGCGAAGGCACGCCCGTCGCGATGGCCCCACCCAGGATCGCAGCGGCCGCCAGCTCGCCTGCGCGGCGAGCTCTCCCCGAACGAAGAATCTGCATGAGCCAGTCTTTCGCCCGCCGCCACCCCGAAGCAAATGAGAACGCGCCCGCTCATCGGCGCCCGCCGAAATCTCTCGAAACGCCGCGTTGGGGCTGGGACCGAAACGCCACGAGACGGGCAGAGCCTCGCTTCACTAAGGACTAAAAATCCCCAAAAAACCGGTAGCCCTCGCCCTCAGCCCATATCCTCTCGGATCCGCTATTGATTCCACGGTCCTGTGGGTGGTAGTCATGAGGTTCGAGTCTTTGACGGTGTCTTGCGACACCCACCTACAGACCGAGGGTATGCGTGGCCGACAACGAATCCAACAAGACCGCCGGTAGCGACAAGCGCAAACAAAGTCTGTATTTCCCGGAGGCCATGCTCCAGGAGATCAAAGACGAGGCAGCGCGGCTCGACCGCTCGCTGTCTTGGGTTGTGCAGCGTGCCTGGAAGATGGCTCGGCTCGAGATCAAGAAGATCCCGAGCGTGAATGACATCAGTGACGACGAGGACGAGGCCGCCACCTGATGCGGCGCTCGAGTCGTTCGCGCTAGGTCGCGACGGCACTCGTCTCTACGTCCGGCAGCACGACAGCCGCAGTTTGCATCCAGGTCCGGTCGCCATCCTGTGCGACGGGCTCGCTTGCGACGGCTACATTTATCGTTACCTCTGGGACGATCTCGCCGAGCGGCTGCCGGTAGCGCATTTTCACTACCGCGGCCACGGACGGAGCGGCTTACCCGTCGATCGGGAGCAGGTAGACGTCCCCGCGCACGCTTCCGACTTGAACGCCGTGCGTGACCACCTCGGCGATCCGGAGGTGGTGCTGGTCGGGCACTCGCTGGGGACCCAGGTGTGCCTCGAGGCCTACCGGGCTCGACCGGAGAAGGTTCGCGCGCTGGTGCTCTTGTGCGGAAGCTTTGGTCGCATCACGCACACCTTCAAAGGCTCGGACATGCTGTTCACGGTCTTGCCGAATGTGCAGGACTTCGCGACGCGCCACCCGCGCTTGCTACGCGCGCTCTGGGCACGCCTGCCAGTGAGAGCCGCGCTCAAAATCGGGGTGCTGACCGGCGACATCGATCCGACCAAAGTGCGCGTCGAGGATGTCGAGCCGTACTTTCGACATGCCTTGCACGTCGATTTCATGCTTTTCGTCCGCATGCTGCGCGCTGCGGGCGAGCATTCGGCCGAAGATCTACTGCCGCTCGTACGCGTTCCCACATTGGTGGTGGCTGGCTCCAAAGACACGTTCACCCCGCCGGAGGTGTCGGTAGCGATGGCGGAGAGCATTCCCGGAGCACGTTTGACGCTGATTCCTGGGGGGTCCCACATTTTGCCCCTCGAAGAGCGCGAGCGCCTGCAGCAAGAGCTGCGTGATTTTCTGGATACTATGCCCTCGCGGCCGTGAGTCGTCCGGGTTGGGGCCCCAAGGGCGGCGAGACTGTGAGATAGTAGAGGCTCGATCTGGGGCGGCGCTTGCCCCCGTTCGTCGCTTCAAAATGAAGGAAGATCTGAGCTCGGAGCTGGTCAGTGCCCTATTGGGGCTATTCGCTCACGACCTCAGGAACCCGCTATCTGCTCTGCACAGCAACGTGAGCTTCTTGGGCTCCGTAGTGGGCACCAGCGATACCGAAGCGAACGAGGCCTTGGAAGACGTCGCTGCTTCGAGCGATGCGCTCGGTCACATCACCGACAATCTGGAGCTGTTCGCGCTCGCGCTGGACGGCGCCAAGCTGCGTGAGCCGCATGAATTTCAGCTGCGCGAAGTGCTGCGTGAGTCGGCGCAAAAATCGCGGCGCTTTGCCGAGAGCTACCGCGTGAACCTGCACGTCGACGCGGACTCCGCCGCGGAGCTGCGCGCGCTCGCCAACCGCGACATGCTCATGCGCTCGCTGTGCAACCTGATCCGCAATTCTATCCAGCACGCGGGTGAGTCGGGCAAGGTTGGCGTACGCGCGGCGCGCGACGGCGCGCAGCTGGTCGTGGTCGTGAGCGACAGCGGCGTTGCGTTGGCGCCCGAGGTGGGCGAGCAGGCGTTCACGGCCGAGGGCCAGCTCTCGACGAAGAACGTCTCCGGCGGTCGCTACAGTCGAGGTCTCGGCTTGTATGCAGCGCGCATCGCGGCCGGTATTGCCGGAGCAACCGTGCAGCGCAGTGGCGCGCCTGACGGGCGCTTCGAGCTGCGCGTCAACGCGCGCTGAGCCGGCTCGCTGCCTTGGGCGCACCGAAAACGAACCAGCGCGCGAGCGGGTAGTTCCAACCCAGATAGACGGCGGCGCGCACGAGCGCCCAGGCGAGTGGGAACGAGCTCACCCAGCGAAGGAGCAGGGGCACTCCGCTCGAGTTGAGCAGCGCGCTCGTGGCCCACACGAACAAGAATCGCCACAGCTGCGACAGCGCGCTGCCCGCGCCGGCCTCGAACGTCCACCCGCGGCTGAGTCGGAAGGAGACGAGGCCACCGGCGACGCAGCCGAAAAAGGTGGCGACGGCGGCGGAGCTGCCGATGGCGTGCAGCGCGCTGGCCAGCGCGAAGTCAGTCGCAGTGGCGAGCGCGCTGGTGGCGGCGTAGCGGCTGAAAGCGCGATCGAAGAAGCCAGACGGCGCCTGCATGGCGGCTGCTATGTGGGGCCGGGCAGGCGCTTCGTAAAGGGCTCAGGCCGGCGTCGGATCGGCGTAGGCAGCCAGACAGGCGGCGGCCGAGGCATGCCCTTCACCGCGAACCACCGAGAGGTGCCGGCGCTCGGCGTGCACGATTTCCGCCACGACCGACTCGCAGCCGCCGCAACCAGAGCCCGCGCCGCAGCACGCCGCGATGTCGGCGCAGCTACTGGCGCCGTTCTTGATGCTGGCTCGGATTTCGCGGTCGGTGACGCCGAAGCAGTGGCAGACGATCATGTACGCGGTGAACAGACCGTAGCTTGTTGAAAATGATTGTCAAAGTCGTTTTCTAAGTCCGCGAATTGGCGAGACTTTGTGGCTGTGGAAAACACCTGGGGGCGGGCGGGCGGGCTGCGCGGGTGTGTTAGCTTCGCCGCACCATGCGAGGCGACGCCGAAATCCTGGACGTGCTCAACGAGATCCTGACCTCCGAGCTTACGGCCATCAACCAGTACTTCATCCACTACAAGATGTGTGAAAACTGGGGCTACAAGCGGCTCGCCAAGAAGAAGCGCGAAGAGTCGATCGAGGAGATGAAGCACGCCGACAAGGTGATCGAGCGCATCTTGTATTTGGGGGGCGTGCCGAACATGCAGCGCCTGTCACCCGTGCGCGTCGGCGAAGAGCCGATCGAAATGCACAAGCTCGATCTCACGCTCGAGCTCGAAGCCGTGGCGCGGCTGAACCGCGCCATTCAGCTCTGCCTCAGCAAGAACGACGGCGGCACGCGCGATCTCGTGGAAAAGATTTTGTCGGAAGAAGAGGACGCCATCGACTGGCTCGAGGCACAGCTGCATCAGCTCGCCGACATGGGCCGTGAGAATTACTTGGCGCAGCAGCTCGATGAGTGAGAGGGCCGTCAGCCGTTAGGCATGGCTCTTTCGTAGCCAGCGGCTGGCAACGAACGGCCGTTCAAGGCTGCACGATCACGACGGTCTCCGGCTTTCGAAACAGCGCCTTACCGGTCTCACCGGGGCAGCCCCAGCACGTGGAGAAGTGCACGCGCGGCTTGATGTCGGGGCTGTAAGCGAGCGCGACCGGGCCGGGCTCGTTTTGGAGCGTGAAGGTGGAGGCCAGGCGGTACTTGCCGCCGGGCAACACGTGGAAGGCGGCCACGAACGAGGTGGTCTCGCCCGAGCGTGCCGCCACGAGCAAGATCTCGGCGCCCGCGGTGGGGCTCCACAAGAGCGGCGCGACCGTGAAGTCGAAGCCCTTCTTGTCGCCGGGCCCGCGCGACACGACGGTGTTCGCACCCTCGGGATCGTGGAAGAACTTGATGTCGTGGGCCAGTGGCTTGCCCGCCGGGTCGGCCGCCAGCATCTGTTCGAGCTCTTCGGCCGTGAGCTTCGCTTTGGCGAAAATGGGGCCTTGCTTGGGCTCGTTCATCACCGCGGCGTTCGGCGGACCGTGACAACAACGGAAGGCGATGTCGGTCGCATTGCCGTCGGTGGGGTGGCGGCCGGCGCAGCGGTGGTCGGTGGCGGGCGCGTCCGTGCCGGCACCCCGCACCAGCGCTCGCCGCTTGTCTTCGGTCACGATGTCGCCCGCGACCCACTCGCCGGCCGTGGTGCCGAGGCCTAAAATATCGAAGCCGCTGGCGCAGGCCTTGGCGCCCGCGCTGCAGCTGGGGTCCCACATCACCCCAGAGGGATATTCGTCTTGCTTCGGACCCTTGCAGGCGCGCTCCCATTCGACCTCGGTGCAAAGCCGCGCGTTTTGCTCAGCGCATAGCCGGCGCGCTTCGTCGCGTGATTTGCCGAGTAGCGGCGGCTGTGCCGGGTCGTTGGGGTAGGGCAGGCGATCGATCGAGAACGGACCCAGCTCGATTTCCTGGTTTTTCGGCTCGAGCTCGGGAACGCGGCCCGGGTCGCCGGGGGTGCTGCCGGCGCGCAGCGTGCCGCCCGGGATTGCCAGCGCTTGCCTGGCCTCAGGGACGGCCTGGGGCCGGTGGGACGAGGAGTCGGCGCTGGGTTCTGCCGCGGAGCCGGTCGCAGGAGGCGCGGCCTTCTTGCTTTTGTTGGGGCAGCCGCCAAGCGCGAGCGGCAGCACGAGCGCCAGCGTGAGCGTCAGGCGGGGCCGAGCGCGCGGAGCGCGATTCCAGGGCGGCAAGGGCACGGGTTTCGGCATACTCTTGCCCCATGTCGGTTGTCGAGGCTCACCGTTGAGCGACGGGTTTTCTCTGACCGGGCGCGTGCTCGTGCTGTGCGAGAGCCTCGATGTGCTGAAGGCGCAGCTCAAAGGTAGTGGGCGCGCCGTGGACTTGGCCGCGGCGGGGCCGCTGCGCAACGGGGTCTCGGTCGATGAGATCGTGCCGCCTTGGGCCAGCTTCTTCTTCGACGCACAGCTCGCGCACCACTGTTTGGTCGGGCTCACGGGCGGCGGGGTCGAGCCGGGCGAGCTGCAGGCGGGCGGCTTTCAGGTTTTGGTGGCCGGCGATCGGTTCGGGCGCGGCGCGTCGAGCGATGTCGCGCCGCTCGCGCTGCTCGAAGCCGGCATTCGCCTGATCGTGGCGCGTAGCGTCGACAAATCCTTCCTCCAGAGCTGTCAGGACTTCGGCCTGCACGTCACCTCGGACTTCAGCGTCTTCACGCGCCTGCTCCAGTCTGGCCGAGTGCCGCAGCACCTCTTGCTCCAGGGGCTCGACGGATTGGTGCGTGACCTCGTCGAGGCCGGCGGGCTCTCGGCGTACAACGAGGCCCGCCTAGCCGGTAGGATTTTGGGCGCCACCGTGACCGGCACTCGTCGTCCCATGACGTTGGCGGAGAAGCTGATCGCGGCGCACGTCGTGCGGCCCAAGGGGCTGCTCGGCGCTCCGAGCGTGATGCCGGGGCAGACGTATTTCGTGCGCACTCACCTGCGCTACTCGAGCGACCGCGTGACCGCGTTGGCCGACGCTCTCTTGCGCGGTGGTTTCGGCGACGAAGCGAGCGTGGCGGAGCCTCAAAGCATCGCGCTCTTTCGGGAGCCGATCGTACAACCGGCGCAGCTCACGCCCGAGCAGCGCGAGCTCGTGCGGCAACAGCGGCTCGAGCTGGAGCACGCGCAGAACGAGTTCGCAGCGCAGCACGGCTTGCAGCTGTCGGATCCCAGCGCGCTCGTGAACGAGCTGGTGGTACCGGGCAGCATCGTCGTTGGCCCGGATCCGCGCGGTTGTCGGGCGGGTGCGCTCGGCGCGCTGGCGTTCGAGGTGAGCGGCATCGAGCTGGCCAACGCCTTTTTGACGCGCGACGCCCGCGTGCGCGTGCCCGAAAGCGTGAGCATCGAGCTGAGCGGCGAGCTGCGTCCCGGCGTCACGGCGTACGACGTGGTGCAGGCACTGCTGGAATCCGAGCCGGCGCGCGCTGGCGCCTTCCAGGGGCGGGTGCTCGAGCTGAGCGGCTCCGGCGTCGGTGGCTTGAGCCTCGATGAGCGCGTCACGCTGACGAGCCTGGCCGCCTCTGCTTCGGCGCTCAGCGCGATCCTGCCGTTCGACAAGCGCGCGCGGGCCGAGCTGGCCGCGCGGCGCGGCGGCGATCTCGATTTGCCGCTCGTGGGCTCGACCTCCGACGACGACGCGCAGTTTGCGGCGACGGTCGAGCTCGACCTGTCGAGTCTGGAGCGAAACGCGTCTTGAGCAAACGAGCTGCGCAGGGCTTCCAAATTGGTCCCGAGATGTGGGTGCGCCTCAAGGTGCAGATCCACGACGCCGAGGGCGCGCCTGCCCAAGACGAGCCGAGCGAGACGAGCTTCGTCTTTGGCTACGGGGCGCTCCTGCCCGCGGTCGAGGCTGGCATCGCCGGGCTCACGGTGGGTGCGAAGAAGGCGCTCACGCTCAAGCCAGAAGACGCCTTCGGCGAGCGCGATCCCAAAGCGACGCTCGAGGTGCTGCGCGACGAGTTTCCGGAAGACGTTGCCGCGGGTGACGTCTTCGACGCCGAAGACGATGACGCGCCCGATGGGCTCGTGCTGCTGCGCGTTCTGGAGGTCACCCCGGAGACCGTCGTCCTGGACCGTAACCACCCGCTGGCCGGTCAGAAGGTGCGCTTCGACCTGGAGGTCCTCGAGGTCCGCCCGGCCGACGAAGCCGAGATTTCGGCGGCAGAAGCCGCATTGACGGCCGACGAGCCCCCTGAAGAGACGCTAATTCCCGCTGCGAGCTTGCTTCGGGGGCCTACCAAGCGCTAGAGCATTCCTCCCTCGGGCCCCGGGCCCGGCCGACGACGGTAAAACGATGCCTATCTCCGACACGCTGAAGAACGACATCCGAGTCCGCGAGCGACTCCTGCGCAAGAACCAACTGACCGAGAGCGAGGTCGAGCGCCAAGACGCAGCCCTGCTCGACGTGGAAGACAAGGCCGTGGTGCTCGAGCTCAAGCAGCCCGCGCTGCAGAAAGAGTCCGAGCGTGCGATCGATGGTCCGCGCATCTCGCGCCCCGCTCCGGCAGCTCGTCCGGCGCCCATCCGTCCGTTCGAAGAAGAGGACGACGACGAAGAAATCCTCGATCCCAAGGCCAAGCCGAAGGCCGCCGTCGCCGCCGTCGATGATGAGGACGATGAAGACGAAGACGAGGACGACGATGAAGACGAAGACGAGGACGACGCCGAGGGAGAGAAGGCGTGAGCGAGAACGGGGAGCAAGACGCCGCGGAGCGCGCCTACGCGCAGCAAGCCCTGGCTGAGGAGCTCCCCGCTGATTTTCTGAATCTGGTGGTGTCGATGAGCCATTCGGCTTTGCATTACCTGGGTGATGCGCCGGATCCCGTCACCGGCGCACGCGACAAGCAGCTGCCGCTGGCTCGGCACTCCATCGATTTGCTGGTGATGCTGCAGGACAAGACGCGCGGCAACCTCAGCGGCGAAGAGGAGCGCGTGCTGTCGCAAGCCATCTACGATTTACGCATGCGCTTCGTGGAAGTCGCGCGAGGTAAGTGAGCTTGCGGGGTCTGAAGCTCCTGGCGCTGGCGCTCGTGCCGGCGGCAACGCTCGGGTGCAAGCGTCCCGCGCCGCCCGCAGGTGGCAGTAGCGCCGCGCTGCCCTCGGGTGCCGTGCCGGTTGCGGGCACGCAGATCATTTCGCAGCCCGTTCAGGTGGTGGGCCCGCCGGGCGTGCAGGCCCCGAGTAGCTTCGCGGATCTGGCCGCCAAGGCGGATCCGGCGGTCGTGTTCGTGAAGACGCTGCAAGAGCGCCGCGGCATCACCGGTCGACGCCAGGTGGTGGGCGAGGGCGTCGGTAGCGCGTTCGTTTACGATCCGAATGGGCTCATCATCACGAACAATCACGTGATCGAGGGCGCGAGCGAGATTTACGTGGTGTTCGGCCGCAAGCGGCAGGTCAAGGCGACCATCGTCGGGCGCGACCCCCGCACGGACGTGGCCGTCATCCGCGTGGACGAGAAGAACCTGCCGTTCTTGCCGCTGGGCGATTCGGAAGCCGTGCGCGTGGGCGACTGGGTGGTCGCGATTGGCAACCCGTTCGCGCTGTCGCACACCGTCTCGGCCGGCATCATCTCCGCGCGCGGCCGCACCATCGCGGACGTCAAGGGCCTCGACGAATCGGGTTACTACGACTTCTTGCAGACGGACGCGAGCATCAACCCCGGTAACTCCGGCGGCCCCTTGCTCGACATGGCTGGGCGCGTGGTCGGCATGAACACCGCCATCCGTCGCGCCGCCAACAACATCGGCTTTGCGATCCCCGTCAACATGATCAAAGAGCTCCTGCCGCGGCTGATCGCCGACGGGGGAGTCAAGCGCAGCGCGATTGGCGTCGTCGTGGGGCCCTTGATGCCGGAAGATCGCGAGCGGCTGAAGCTGCCGGAAGAGGCGGGCGTGCTGGTCACCGTCGTGGTGCCGGGTGGCCCGGCCGACAAAGCCGGCTTGATGGTGGACGACGTGATCCTGTCGTTTCAGGGCGAAGCGTTGCCGGGGCCCGATCGGCTACGTTGGGTGGCGAGCCTGGCCGGTGTAGGCAAGACGGTGACGCTCCGCGTAGCGCGCGGCGGTCGCCAGTTCGACCTCCAGCTGAAGCTAGAATCCCTGCCGGAGCGCCCCAGCGCGCAACAGCCGCAGCTCGAAGCTCCCGAAGACGACTTCCCGTGAGAGGGCTGCCTCCCCCGCAGCTCTCTTTCAGAAAGCTCACGTAGCGTCGTCGGGTTCTACCTCGCGGCACGCTTCGGGCTGCCTCCAACCGGTTTGGGCCCCTGAACCTAAAACCACCCGCTAGTCGTCCGCGAGGGCGCAAAATCCGTGGTTAAACCTGCGAACGACGCGGGGCATTCGGGACACCGAAGGGAGAAAAAGGAAACCCTCGGCGTAAGCCGATGGGACAATGTCGCAAAGTATTCTTGCTCCCCGGCTCGTTTTTGGGGATTCGGAGCCTGCCTCGGCCACGCTCGAAACCGTCCCTGATCGAAATGTCAGAGGGGTGAATAGGGGGGACCAGCCCGCGTCCAACCGGCTGGAACGTGAGCACGAATCCGAACAAGACCGGCGGCTCATTGCACGCGCTCAGGCAGGCGACAGCGGCGCGTTCCGGCTGCTCGTCGAGCGCCACCAGCGCCGCGTGTTCGCCATCGCGCTGGGTCTGGTGCGCGACGAGCAAGACGCGCGCGAGATCGCCCAAGAAGCCTTTTTGCGTGTCCACAAGGGGCTGCCGCAGTTCCATGGTGGCTCGAGCTTCTTCACCTGGCTCTACCGCATCGTCACGAACCTCTCCATCGACCTCATGCGCAAGCCGTCGCGGCGCGAGGCCGAGCTTCATTTTGCGCTCGAGGTCGACGACGAGTCGCCGCTGCTCCCTCCCGCCGACACGGACCCGTACGACGCCATGCGTCGCACTCAGCTTTCCGAGCGCATCCAGCGCGCGCTCGAGCAACTGCCGCCGTACCACCGCGGAGTCATTCTGATGCGCGAGGTCGAGGGCATGAGCTACGAGGAAATGGCCGAGGCCATGCAGGTCTCGAAGGGCACCATCATGAGCCGGCTGTTTCACGCTCGAAAGAAGCTGCAGCGTGCGCTCTCGGACTGCCACGACGAAGAAGTCAACGGAGCCAAGAGCGCGTGAACGACGACTTTTCTCAGCTTTGCCGCTACCTCGACGGCGAAATGCCGCCCGAGGAAGCGGAGCTGTTTCGGCAGCGGCTGGCGCAATCGCCAGAGCTTTCGCGACAGCTCGCGCAGCTCGGCGAGCTGGGCTCCGCAGTGCGGCGCTGGGCCGTGAGCACCGAAGGCCGCGCCGCCGATCTCGTAGCGCCGACGCTGCAGCGCGTCCGCGAGGCACAGCGCAAGCGGGCGCGCAGCGCCACGTTGGGCTACGCGCTGGCGGCCGTACTGGTGCTGGCGCTGCCCTGGTCGCGACAACCACTCGAGCTGAGCAGCGCACCGCTGCGGCCGGCGGCGGCTCCGGCCTGCAGCGCCGCGATCGAGCGGGTCGAAGCGCCCGATCGCCAGGCGCAGGTGTTCGTGGTCGGCACCTCGGCTACCCCGGTGGTGTGGCTGGCCGACGACGCAGACGACGACGACGTCACCAACCAGGGCCCGGGCTGAGCATGCGTCGCTTGTTACTGGCAGCGGCGCTCGGCGCGTCGCCACTCTTTGTGCTCGGTGGTGCTGCCCACGCCAAGCCCAGGGCCGCCAGCGCCGCTCTCGCAGCGCCGGTCAAGCCGCAGGCCGACGCTCCCGACAAGCTCGAAACCGTGGTCGAGGTCAGCGTGCTGCACGGCACGCACGAGCCGCGCGAGAAGGACGCGCGTTCGGTCGACATGGCGGAGCTGCGCGAGGGACCGTTCGCCCAGTACGCGAGCTACCAGCTGCTGTCGCGCACGCAGCTCACGCTGAGTCGCGGCGGCAAGCGCCAGCTCAAGCTTCCGAACGGGCGCCTGCTCGAAGCGCGCCTCGAAGACAAGCTGAGCGACGGCAGCTCGCGCCTCGTCGCGAGCATCAACCGCCCCGACGCCAAAGACTTCTTGCCGCTGCTCGAGGTGAAGGCGAGCCCAGGCCAAGCCTTCATTGTCGCCGGCCAGAGCTACAAGCACGGGATTTTGGTGCTCGTCTTCAAGGTGGTGCGCTGAGGCACGCCGCTAGTCCAAATCTAGTCTAGCTGACCGGGAGCGTGAGCGTGAAGCTCGTACCCTGCCCGAGGGCGCTACTGACCTGAATCGTGCCGCCGTGCGCGTCCAGGATGCCGCGCACGATCGACAGCCCCAGGCCGGTGCCGCGGCCGTCCGACTTGGTCGTGAAGAACGGCTCGAAGATTTGTGGCATCGCCTCGGCCGGGATGCCGTCGCCGGTGTCGCTCACGTCGATGCGCAGGCTGGCTCCGGAGTCGGTGGGCCGCACTTGGATGCGCAACATGCCGCCGCGCTCGCCCATAGCGTGGGCGGCGTTGGTGAATAGGTTGACGAACACCTGCGTGAGCTGGCCCGGAATGCCGACGATCGCGGGCAAGGGCTCCACGAAATCTTGCTCCACCTCGACGCGCCCGTCGGCGAACTCGTGCTCGCAGAACACCAGCGCGCGCTCGATCACCTCTTCCACGCGCACGGGACCGCGAGCGTCGCCGGTGGGGCGAGCGTACGCGACCAGGTCGCGCGTGAATTTGAGGATGCGCTCGGCGGCCTCGCCGATGCGGCGCACGCGCTCGGCGTCTTCGTTCAGGTTGCTGTCGCCGCCCTTGGCCAGCTTCTTCGTGAGGTAGTCGGAGTAGGCAATGATCGAGGTGAGCGGGTTGTTCAGCTCGTGCACCACGCCGGCTACGATCTGCCCGAGCGACGCCAGCTTTTCGGTTTGGATGACCTGCGCCTGCAGGCGATGGAAGTTGCGCACCGACTCTTCGGCGCGGGCGTAGACGCGCAGGCGGCCGAGGGCGGCGCCCAGCACCGTCGCGGCTTGCTCGGCCATTTCGCGGCGCAGGGGGCTGAGCGGCTCGAGCGTGCTTTCGCGCGCGACGTGGAAGGTCGAGCCCGAGGTGCCGCTGCCGTCGTCGAGCTCGTAGATGCGCTCTTCGACGAAGGTGGGAAACAGCCGCGTGGGATCGCGCTCGGGGCCGCGGCGCATGCCGTGCCCGAGCCGATACAGCACGACCGGCTCCGCGCGCCCCGCCTGCACCAGGCAGATACCGAGCGCAGCGCCCGGGAACAACAGCGCCACGCCGTCCAGGAACATGCGCCCCAGATCTTCGCAGGCGATGTCGATGGGCAAGCTGCTCGACAGCCGCAGCAGCACATCACGCCACGGCTCGGCGATCGGTGCCTCCGACGTGCGCCGCGTACCAGACGGCGCCGGCCGCGTCTCGCGCGGGGCGTCGGGCTGGTCGCTACTAGCGGCAGCGGGAGTCACTGAGTCAGGTCGCTTGCTCATTTCAGACGTCTTTTGCCCCCGGTTCCGTGCCACTGGCTTTCTCCAAATCCAGGATTTTCGCTCCCCCGACGTAGCTCTTGGTCTCGTACTTGGTGATCTTGCCGACCTTGCGCACGATCTCGGCCATGCGCTCGCTCTCGCGGATGATCACGGCCGCGGCGCTGGACAGCTGCGGATCCGCGTCTAGCTTACGCCTGAGTAGCTCAGCGTAGCCGATGACACTGGTGAGCGGCTGGTTCAGCTCGTGAGCTGCGGCGCCGGCCAACTCCGCCACGATCGCCATGCGCTCGCGGCCGCGCAGCTCTTCTTGTGCGTGCTCCAGCCGCTCCTGCATGCGCAGCTTTTCGCGGATGTCCGTGAAAATACCGACGCTGCCGATGGGCCTGCCGTTGTCCAGCACCAGCGACGCGGAGAGCGTCACCGGGATCTGCTCGCCGCTCGCGCCCAGCATGTCGACGCGATAATCTTCCAGGCGGCCGTAGCCGCTGATGTCGGGGTCGCGGATTTTGCGCATGATGTCGTGCGCCACGCCGTTCGGATACAACCGCTCGACCCGCATCTTACCGACCACGTCGCTCGGCGAATAACCGAAGATGCGCGCCGCGGCGCGGTTGAAGAGCAGCACCGTACCCTTCAAATTCGCCGAAACGATGCCGTCGACCGAGCTGTCGATCACGCGCTCCAAGAACTCTTTGGTCTGCTTCAGCTCGATGGCGGTCTGGCGCTCCATCGTGACGTCGCGGAAGGTGCAAAGCACCGCGTCGTCTTCGTGCAGCACGGAGCTGAAGCTGACATTGATGATGATCGGGTCGCCCGACTTGGCGCTGATGATGAGATCGACCCCGCGCGGGTAGATGCCGTCGGAAAAGCCGCGCAGCAGCCGGTCGCCGCGCTCGCGGTCGACGTTCGTGATCATCTCGTTGAAGCGGAGCGCGGTAAGCTCGGTCTCGGTGTAGCCGATTATTTCGCGCGCTCGCGGGTTGGCGAACACGATTTGCCCGCTGCGGTCGATCACGATCATGCCGTCAGCCGCGCTCTCGAAGAAGTCGGCGTAGCGGCGGAACAGCTGCACGCGGCGCTCGGCCTCCTGGCGCGCCGTCGTGATTTTCTCGGTTTCGGCCCGCAGCGACTGCAAAATACGCGCGTTGCGCAGCGCGATGGCCATGGCGTTGGCCACCGTCGTCACCAACGACAAATCGTAAGCGTGGAACGCGGCGCGACCCTTCGAACGCAGGAACAGCACACCCATGGGGCCGTGGTCGTGCAGGATGGGTAGCAATGCCAACGAGTTGAAGCCCGGCGCTGCTTCGCGCTGACGCACCACCTCGAACAGGGGGTGGCGGGCGGCGTCGCGGATGACCAGGGCGCGGCCGGTGCGGAACACTTCGCGGATTTCGGGGTACTTGCCCAGGTCGATGGGGAGGTCGCGCAGCTGCTCGTCGTCGCTCGTGGCGAGCACGTAGCCCAGGTCCCCCGACTCGGCGAAGAGCACGATGCTGCAGCGGTCTACGTGCGCCACCTGCGCGACGCGCTGCACCACCGTGAACAAGATGTCGCGAATGTCCAGGGTGGAGGCGAGCTTCTGCGTCAGCTCCAGCACCGTTTGCTGGTGCCGTTCACGCTGGCTAATGCGCTCGACGTATTCGCGGACACGCATTTGCCCGCGCAGGCGCGCGATCAGCTCGGCGGGGCGGAAAGGCTTGTGCACGTAGTCGTCGGCGCCCGACGCGAAAACGCGCTCGATCTCGTCGTCCGACTCCAGCGCTGTCAGGACGACCACGGGTACCTCGGCCAGGCGCGGGGTCTGCCGAATGTGGTGAAGCACGAAGTAGCCGTCCGGCACCGGCATCACCAAATCCAGTAACACTACCTGGGGCACGTGCTCTGCAAGGTAGGCCAGCGCCTCTCCACCCGAGCTGCACGCGAAGTTGTTCAGGCCCGATTCGGTGAGCGTCTGGCACAGCACGTGCCGGCTCACCGCGTCGTCATCGACGACCAGGATCGTCTCCTCGAAGGCCACTTGGGTCCGAGGTTATCACGGGAGCGGCCCCGCGGACGGGCGAGCTTTGCCTTCCCGAGGGCTTCTCGGTATATACGCTGCCGTGAGTCGGGTCCCGCCGCAGGCCCCGGATGGCCTTAGCCACCCCGGGGAGCTTGAGCAGCTAGAGGAGCTTGGCGACGATGCCATCATCGCGCAGCAGCAGGCGGCTCACGCTCCGGCGCCCCGCGCTCAGGTGACCGAAGAGGCACGGTCGGTCGTGATCTCTGATCACCCGGGCGCCGGATCCAATCCACCCTCGGCTCCCAAGATCCCCAAAGAATCCTCGGGAAAGAAGCGCTCGGAGCGCACCGAGAAGACCGTCGTGATCCGCGACCGCCGCCAGGTGGAGGAGCTGCGCCGGGCAATGGCCGCCCGCAAACCGCAGCCTGCACCGCCCGCTTCCGGTGGCCTACTCCTGTGGGTGATTGTGGGTGTCGCCGCGTTCGTGACCGGGGGCCTCGTGGCCCTGTTTGCGACCCGAACGGACGCCTCGAGCACGGCCGCAACCCTACCGCTGCCGTCCGCCGCCCCCGTGATTTCGGCCGCACCGGTGGTGACCGCCGAGCCGCCCAAGGTCAGCATCGACGAGCTGCCCATCGAGGGCAGCAAGAAGAAGTGAGCCGTTTGCGGTCGCGCCCCGGCTCAATCGGTGAGCGCGGCGGGAGCAGCCACGACTTCGTAGCCGAGCGCCTTGAGCGGCGCCTCGATCTGCGCGCGGTCGCCGACCACGACGATCACCAGGTGATCGATGTCGAGGTTGGCGGCCGTGGGCGCCAGAGTATCCGGCGTCTCTGCCGAGAGTAGGCCGGCGTAGCGCTGGTAGTAGTCCAGCGGCAAGCCGTGCAACCACAGGTCAGCCAGCGTGTTCCCCAGGCGCGCACCGTACTCGAGCCGCGCGCCCACCGATTGCACGAGGTCGGCGCGGGCGCGCGATACCTCGGCCGCCGTGAGCGGCTTACCGAGCTTCGGATCCTTGAGGCGCGCCAGTTCTTTGAGGGCTTCTTTGAGCGCGTCCGCCGTGACATCGGTGCGCACGCTGGTGGAGAGGTAGAGCGCGCCCCAATGCTCGGTGGCGAGGTTCTGAGCGTGTGCGCCGTACGTGTAGGCGTGCTCTTCGCGCAGGTTCAGGTTGAGTCGCGAGGTGAACAGCCCGCCAAACAGCGTCGTCACCAGCTCGCGCTTCTCGTAGCCGGGCTCGCTGCGCTTCGGGCGCAGCTCGGCTAGCGCCAGGGCGGTTTGCACGGCGCCGGGGCGATCGACCAGCAGGATGCGCTTGGCGGGCGGCGGGGGCGGTGCCTTGAACGGCTGCTCGAGCTTGCTCTCACCTTTGCCGAGCTTGCGGAAGGCCATTTCGGCGCTCTTTTGCAGCGCCTTGAGCTCGACGTCGCCGACCGCGATCAGGGTCGCATCCGCCGCGCCGTACGCCTTTTTGTGGAAGTCGACGATGTCCTTGACGGTGAGCTTTTGCACGTCCGTCAAGCTGCCGCTCACGGGGCTGCCGTGCGGCTCACCCAGCAGCGCGCCCAGCGTCGCCAGCGATGCCAATCTCTCGGGCGCCTGGCGCTCGGCGCGCAAGCCATCCAACCACTCTTTTTGCACGCGCTCGAAGTCGGCGGGCGCGAAGGCAGGCTCGCTCACGACCTCGCCCAGCAGCTCCACGGCGCGTGGCAAGTCTTGCGTCAGTACCGAGAGCGATAGCGAGGACGAATCGCGGCCGGCGTCTTCGTCGAGCGTGGTGCCGAGCTGCTCGACCTCTTCGGCCAGCTTCACCCCGGGGTGCTTCTTCGTCCCTTCAGTGAGCATGCGGGCGGTGAGCGCTGCCAGGCCGCTCTTGCCCACGGGGCAAGCCGCGCCCCCGTGCCGGAAGACGAGCGACAGCGAGGTGACCGGCACGGCCTTTTTGACGACGAGCAGCGTGAGCCCGTTGCTCAGCTTGGCCTGCTCGGGGCTCGGGAAATGCAGCTCGGAAGCGGGGCCTGCTGCCGGACGCTGCTGGCGCCACGGCTCCGGATCCGGTGTGGGGCCCGGCGCCGCGCTGGCGCTGGCCTTGGGCGGCGGGAGTGCCTCGACCTTCGGTGCTGGGGGCGACCCGCAAGCGGCGAGCAGGGCGAGCTGGCATACCGTGGCGCAGAACAGGCGCTTCACTTCTTCTTCTCCGGGGCGGCGGGCGCTGCGGCGGCGGCGGCGGCGGCAGGCGCTTTGGGTTGTGTGACGACGGTGACGCGCTTGTCTACGGCGAGGTGGTCATGCAGAACGCGCTTGATATCGGCGGCGCTGACCTGCTCCACTTGCTCGACCCACTTGGGCAAGTACCCAGGATCGCCGGTGTAGTGATTGAAGCGCTGCAGCAGGCCTGCGCGCCCGCTTTCACCGCCCGGACCATTGAGTAGCTCCAGGCTCTTGAGCGTCGAGACCAAGATGCTGCGCTTGGCGCGCTCGAGCTCGACCGGTGTCGGGCCATTCTTCTCGAGGTCGCTCAGGGCGGCGCTCAGCGCGCCTTCCAGTTCCGCCACGGGCTTGCCGGTGGCGGCCGTGGCACCCACCGTCACGAAGCCCGAGAGTTGGTTCGAGTCTTGTTGCGCGCTCACGTCGGAGGCGAGTTTCTTGTCGACGATGAGCGATTGGTAGAGGCGCGTCGCCTTGCCCCCCGCCAAGATCGCCATCGCCACGTCGACGATCGGATCGTCTTTGCTGTAGGCGGGCGGCGTGCGATAGCCGAACGTCACCTCGGCCAGCTCCACGGGCTCCTCCACCACGTAGCGCCCGAAGTGCACGGGGGGCGCCTTGGGCTCCGGCGTCGGCTTCTTGGGGCGATCCGGCAAGCTGCCGAAGTACTTTTGCACGCTGGCTTTGACGACGGCCGGGTCGAAGTCACCGGCGATGGCGAGCGTGGCGTTGCTGGGGGTGTAGTAATCTTTGAAGAAACCGCGCACGTCTTCCAGCGTCGCGGCGGAAAGGTCCGCCATCGAGCCGATCACGGCGCCGTTATAGGGGTGCCCGGGCGGAAAAAGCGCGTCCAATAGGGCCAGGTAGCTGGGGCCGTAGGGAGCGTTTTCGTAGCTCTGGCGCCGCTCGTTCTTCACGACGTCGCGCTGCACGTCGACCAGCTCCTGGTTCACGACGTCGAGCAGGTAGCCCATGCGATCGCTCTCAATCCACAGCACCATGTCGAGCTGCTCGCGCGGCACGGTCTCGAAGTAGTTGGTGCGATCGTAGCTGGTGGTGCCGTTCACGTTGGTGGCGCCGACGCTCTCGAGCAGCACGTCGAAGTCGCGGCCCACGTGGCGCGAGCCGGAGAACATCAAATGCTCGAACAGGTGCGCGAACCCGGAGCGACCCGGCGCTTCGTTGCGCGGGCCGACGTGGTACCAGATGTTCACGGCGACCAGCGGTAGCGACGGATCGCGTTGCAAGATGAGGCCGAGCCCGTTGGGCAAGGTCAGCTTCTCGAACGGGATCTCGGGGCGCTTAGAAACTGGTGCGGGCGGCGGCTCCTTGGGTGTCTCGGCCGCCATCACTTTCTTGGGCTGCGGGGCGTGGGCGCTCTTCAGCTCCGCATGGAGCGGAAGCGTGATCAGACCCGCCGCAGCCAAAAGCAGTGCTTTTCGCATGCGAGCTTCGTACGTGAGTTTCTGTCCGAGCGCGAGCAGTTCCGCCGGGGGCGCTGGGGTGGTACTTGTTTCGTCACACATGTCGCAGCAAGGCTATCCCCCGGGCGGTGGTGCACCTCCCGGTTATCCACCCGGTGGCGGTGCGCCTCCTGGCTATCCACCCGGTGGCGGCGCGCCGCCTGGGTATCCTCCAGGTGGGGGCTACCCGCCGGGCGGCGGCTATCCGCCGGGCGGCGGCTATCCGCCGGGCGGTGGAGGTTACCCACCGGGCGGAGGTTACCCACCCGGTGGTGGCTATCCGCCAGGCGGTGGTGCGCCACCCGGCTATGGACCGCCCCAAGGCGCGCCAGGCTACCCGCCCGGTGGTGGTTACCCTGGTGCTCCTGCGCCAGCGCCGGCAAAGAAATCCAACGCGCTCATGTGGGTCGGCATTGGTTGCGGCGGGTTGTTCCTGCTCTCGGCTATCGGCGGCGGTATCGCCTTTTACATGATCAGGAAAGCCGCCAATCAGGTCGAGGCGGCCGTTGCCGCGGCAGGCGCCACCGCAGCCCCGGGCGCGACGCCGGGCACCACCGACGGTGCGAAAACCGCCGACGGCGCCACGGATTCGGCGGGTAGCCCCGTGGGCGGGGCATGCGCCAAAGCGGCCGAATGTTGTCGCAAGATCGTGCAAAAGAGCAACGCGGGACCGCAGGCGGAAGCCGGCTGCCTGGCGATGAAGCAGCTCACCGAAGCGACTTGCGTGCAGCCACTGCAAACCTACCAGCAATCGGCCAAGATGCTCGGCGTCAACTGCGACTGAGCCGCGTTGCCGCTTTTACGATCTCGGCTTCGGACACGAGCACCAGCTCGGCCGCGTCACCCAGCGGAACGAAACAATCCGCCGCGGTGACTCGTGCCAGCGGCAGATCGTGCGCCCGCTCGACCAGGCCCGCCAAGAGCGCCTCACTCACGTTACCGCTGTGCCGCGATTCATCGACGACGAGCACGCGCCCGCACGCTTGCGCCTCACGCACGATGTCTTCCCACGGCAGCGGCACCAGCCAGCGCAAGTCGAGCACGCGCGCGCTGATGCCTGCAGCTCGTAAGGCCTCTTTGGCGCGCAGGCACAACCCGACACCGTTGCCGTAGGTCACGAGCAAGAGGCTCGCACCTTCTTGCGGGTACACGCGAGCGCGGCCGTATTCGGCGCCGGCGGTGGGCGGCGCCGCCAACCACTGCCCGTCGCCTTCGCGCAGCAAATCCCGGCGGTGATACAGGGCGATCGGCTCGATTGCCACCACCACCTGGCCATGCAAACGGCCGAGCGCGTGGGCGGTGCGGTAGAGCGCGATGGCGTCGTCGGCGCGCGCGGGTACGCACACGGAGATGCCCGGGATGTCGCGGAGCACGGCGAGAGAGTTGTCGTTGTGAAAGTGTCCGCCGAAGCCCTTCTGGTAAGCGAGCCCCGCGATGCGGACCAGCATCGGATTTTCGAGCAAGCCGTTCGAAAAATAGCTGAAGGTGGCGGCCTCGCCGCGCAGCTGGTCTTCGGCGTTGTGCAGGTACGCGAGGTACTGGATCTCCGGCACGGGGTAGAGGCCGAGCGTGGCCGCGCCGAGCGCCAGCCCCAAGATCGTTTGCTCGTCGAGCAGCGTGTTGAAGACGCGCGCGTGACCGAGCTGCTCGAACAAGCCCTTGGTGGCGCCGTATACGCCCCCCTTCTTGGCCACGTCCTCACCGAACAGCAGCGAGCCGGGATCGTTGCTCAAGATCTCGCGCAGCGCGTAGCTCACGCCCTGAGCGAGGCTCATCGGCTCCGCTGCCGCGGCAAAGGCGCGCGCCTTGGCGGCAAAGCCCGCAGGAATTGGCCGCGAAAGGCTGCTTGCGACCTGCGCGCGAGTGGTGAGACGAGGCTCGCCGATGGCGCGCTCGGCCTCGCGCTTCACGCGCGCCTCGGCCGCGGCATCGAGCTCGAGCAGCGCTCCGGCGCTGAGCACACCGCGCTCGACACACTGCTTGGCGGCACACCAGAGCGGGTCGCGTTCGGCCGCTTGCTCCAGCTCTTGCCGTGAGCGGTAGCTGGTGTCCACGTCGCTGCCGGCGTGACCGAGCAGGCGCACGCAGCTCAAATGCAAGATGGCGGGGCGACGTGCGCTGCGGCAATACGCGGCGGCTTCGCGCGCCACCTCGTAGCTTTGCACGAGGTCCGCGCCGTCCGACGCAAAGTAACGCAGGTGCGGCAGCGCGCGCAGGCGTAGCTCGATCCAACCCGGGGGTGAGCGCACGCTCACGCCGAGGCCGTTGTCTTCACACACGAAGAGCAAGGGCAGGGGCTGGCTCTGGTGCGCCACCCAGCCTGCGGCGTTCAGGGCGCCTTGTGCGGTACTGTGGTTGACGCTCGCGTCGCCAAAGCTGCACAGAACCAGCGTGTCGGCGGGCTCCGTGAGCAGGTTTTGTCGCTGTTTCCAGCCAAGGGCGTAGGCAAGACCGACGGCGCGCGGCAAGTGCGAAGCAATGGTGCTCGTTTGCGGGATGATGCCGAGCGCCTTGCCCCCGAATAGCTTGTGACGCCCTGCACTGACCGGCTCCGCGCTGGACGCCACGAGCGACAGCGCAATGTCGCGCACGTTGTCGATGCCTGGCACTTGGCGCGAGCGCTCGAGCTGCAGCGCCGCGCTCCGGTAGTGCACGAGCGAAGGATCACTGTGGCGCGTGACACGCCCCAGCACCACGTTGGACTCGTGACCCGAGCTGCTGATCGTGTAATGTCCGGCTCCACGCCTGCGCAGCTCGAGCGCGGCCACGTCGAGATGGCGCGAAAGCAACATCGATTCGAGCAGATCGCGCGTGAGCGCGGTGTCGAGCCGGGGTGCGTCTGGTTCAGACCCAAACTTTACCGTAGGGATCTGCCTTCGAAAGCGCGCGACGAGCTCGTTGAGCCGCTCGATGGACATGGCTCTTTACTTTCTTACTCGGAAGCGCGTGTGGACTAAAGCTGGAAAAATCCGCGATTCTTCCGCGAAATTTACGGATCGAGGCAGCCTGGTCATGGCCTGAAGCGCCAAGTTGGGTTACTTCGAAGAAGTCCTTTCGAATGCGCCTCGCCATCGTCGCCGCATCCTCGTACGAAGAGAACGGTCAAGTCGCGCCGATCCCGAACGCGGAGGTCGACGTGGAGCTGTTCGGCCGGCGCCTGGCCGAGCCGGATGCCGGCTTCATGGTGCACGCCTTCGACGCCCAGCGCGGCCTGCCCGAGGGCATAGAAGAGCTGACTCGCAACCTGGGCGGTCGAGCGCGCTCGCTCGTCTTCTATTTTTGGGGCTACGCGCTGCTGTCGGAAGAGCGCGGCCCCACGCTGCTGCTCGACGGGCCTAAGCTGTCGACGCTCACGATGGCGCGCCTGCGTCGATTGTTGGCCGAGGTGACGGACGAAGCGCTGGTGGTGGTGGACGCGACGCTGGCCGAAGGCTCGGCGGGCGCACCGCTGGACGTGGTTCGGGCCATCGGCAGCTCGCTCACGGTAGGAGACTCGCGGGTCTCGTCGCTGATTGCGGTGCGCCCGCAGCAAGCCCGCATGCAACCCGGGCCGCCGCCGTTCACCGGCCTGGTGCAGATGATTCTCGACACGCAGACCGGCAGCGCTCACGCGCTCACGCCCGAAACGCTGTTTCGCGCCATGCAGGCCGAAGAGGTGATGTTCGCCGACATTCCGGCCGCCGGCTGCTACCTCGCGCAGAACGATTTCGTGGTCGTGCCGGGGGTGGCGCCGAGCCGTGCGCCTGCGTCGGCGCCCTACCGCGAAACGGACGAAGTGACGGCCGAGCGCTTGATCGCGCCTGCGCCCGTGCCTGCGCCTGCGGCATCGCCCCCGCCTCCGCCGCCCCCACTGCCGCCGCCCGGTGCGCTCGCGCCGGGCACCAAGCAAGATTCGGGCGTCGTGGCGCGCAGCGCGTTCCCGCCGCCTCCTCCCGTGCGCGCGCCGGCGTCCGTACCTGGGCGCGCCCCCGCCGCGCCCCCACCGCCGGCCGATGCCGCAGGGCCAGGCCAACAATTCGGGCCCGAAGACGCGGAAGGGTACCGCTTCTTGCTTCGGCATTTCGAGCGCAAGGGTGAGGCGGACGCCGCGTACCGTGCCGCCACGTGCCTCGACGCGCTCGGCGAGGCCGACATCAACGAGTCCATGCTGGTGACCACGCACCGCCCGGAGGGCTTGCAGCCGGTGCGCACCACGCTTTCGTACGCGGATTGGAACGAGCGCCTCTGCGCCGGGCTCGGCCAGCCCGCAACCCTGGGGCTCATGCGGGCCATCGCGCCTGCGCTACCGCGCGTCGGCTTTCAGCACGTGCGCCGGCACAAGCGCGAGGTCGTGTTGCCGCCGGACGCGCGCCAGGTGCTCGACAAGAGCACGACGACGCTGGCCAAGACCTTGTTCTGGGCGTCGCGTTTGCTGTGCGTACCGGCAAGCGAGCTGTTCGTGGTACCGGAGCTCGAAGGCACGCTCGGCCTCGTGCCAGGTCTGGAGGGGCCGCAGGTGGCGTGCGCGCGCGCGCTCGGCAGCGGCTTCAGCTTGTCGGAGCTCGTGTTTCTGTGGTCGCGCGAGCTGTCGTTCGCGCGGCGCGAAGAGGCCGCGCTCGGCTATTTCTCCGACGAAGGTGAGCTGTCGGCGCTGCTCCTCGCGGCGCTTGCCGTTGGCGGCGCCACCAACATGCGCGCCATCGACGGCGACGCCAAGCGCCTCGCCAGCAGCTTGAAGCGTGAGGTGCGCGGTGCCGAGCTCTCGGCGCTGCAAGGGGCGGCGCAAGCGTTCGCGGGAACGAGCGGTAAGGGTATCGCGCCGACGGAAGTGAGCCGGCGCGCACGCGATTTCATACGCACGGCGGAGCTGGTCGCCGGGCGCGTCGGGCTGGTGGCTTGCGGCCAGCTCGACGTCGCGCTGGCCCTCTCGATGCGCTTTCCGCGCGGCCGCACCACGAGCGCCAGCGAGCGCCGCGCCGATTTGCTGCGCTTTGCCGTGAGCCCCGAGCTTGGCCAGATTCGCGCAGCGCTGGGCATCGCAGTCGGCTAGCCTTGCCGGCCGCCCATGAGATTTTCCATCGCGCCGCAGGCGCGGAGTGTCGAGGCGAATCGGCTGCGTGAGGCTGCGGCCTACAACTCGCCCTGGCGGCGGTTCGGACCCTACCTGTCCGAGCGACAGTGGGGCACGGTGCGCGAGGACTACAGCGAGGGCGGCAACGCTTGGGAATACTTTCCGCACGACCACGCGCGGAGCCGCGCCTACCGCTGGGGCGAAGACGGCTTGGCGGGTTTCAGCGACCACCGGCAGCGGCTGTGCATGGGCCTGGCGCTGTGGAACCAGCGCGACCCGATCCTGAAGGAGCGCTTGTTCGGGCTCACCAACGCCGAGGGCAACCACGGCGAGGACGTGAAGGAGCAGTACTTCTACCTCGACGCCACGCCCACGCATTCGTACTTGAAGATGCTCTACAAGTACCCGCAGCGCGAGTTTCCTTACGGCGAGCTGGTCCGCGGCAATCGCGCGCGTACTCAGCACGAGCCCGAGCTCGAGCTGATCGATCTGGGCGTGTTCGACGACGGTCGCTATTTCGATGTGTTCGTCGAGTATGCCAAGGCGGGGCCGAACGACATTTTGTGCCAAATCACGGTCGAAAATCGCGGCCCGGATCGCGCACCGCTGCACGTGCTGCCGCAGGTCTGGTTTCGCAACACGTGGTCCTTCGAGCCCGAGCTGGGGCGACCGGTCTTGCAAGAAGTGGCGAGCGGCACCGTACGGCTCGAGCATCCACAACTGCAGGTCTTTCACCTCTATTTCGAGGGCGCGGACGAGCTACTCTTCACCGAGAACGAGAGCAATGCGCAGCGACTCTGGGGCATGGACGGCTCCGGACCGTACAAAGACGCCTTTCACGACTACGTCGTCGCCGGCCGGCACGACGCCGTCGCCGACGCGCGCCGTGGCACCAAGGTGGCGGCGCACCATCGCTTCGACGTGCCGGCGCACGGTCGCGCCGTGCTGCGCTGGCGCCTGAGTCAGGCCGAGTTGGGCCAGCCGTTTGCCGACTTCGAAGCACTATTTGCAGCGCGCCGTCGCGAGGCCGACGAGTACTACGCGGAGTTGCAAGCCGACATGGCCGACGCTGACGCGCGGCTCGTGCAGCGCCAGGCCTTCGCCGGCATGATCTGGTCGAAGCAGTATTTCGGCTACGACGTGCGGCGCTGGCTGCTGGGTGATCCGGGTCAGCCCCCGCCGCCTGCGTCGCGCAAGCACGCTCGTAACTCGGATTGGGATCACCTCGTGAACGACGAAGTGATCTCGATGCCCGACAAGTGGGAGTACCCCTGGTACGCGGCCTGGGACCTGGCCTTTCACACTTTGCCGCTGGCCCTGATCGACGCCGAGTTCGCCAAGCAGCAGCTCGTGCTGCTCACGCGCGAGTGGTACATGCACCCGAACGGTCAGCTGCCGGCCTACGAGTGGGCGTTCGGCGACGTGAACCCACCGGTGCACGCCTGGGCGGCGTGGCGCGTCTACCAGATCGATCGCAAACAAACGGGCAGGGGCGACGTCGCGTTCTTGGAGCGCATCTTCCACAAGCTGATGCTCAATTTTACCTGGTGGGTGAACCGCAAGGACGCGGAAGGTCGTAACGTCTTTCAGGGCGGCTTCTTGGGGCTCGACAACATCGGTGTGTTCGACCGCAGCAAACCACTACCGACCGGCGGCTTCATCAACCAGTCGGACGGCACCGCCTGGGTGGCGATGTACTCGCTCAACTTGATGCGCATCGCGCTCGAGCTGGCGCAGCACAACGAAGTTTACGAAGACATCGCCAGCAAATTCTTCGAGCATTTTCTGCACATCGCCGAGGCCATGACCAAGATCGGCGGCGAAGAGCAGGGGCTGTGGGACGACAGCGACAAGTTTTACTACGACGTGCTGTGCGTCCCCGGCTCGGCACCGTTGCCCCTCCGCATCCGTTCGATGGTCGGGCTCATTCCGCTGTTCGCGGTCGAAGTGCTCGAGCCGCAGCTGCTCGAGGGCTTGCCTGGCTTCGACGCGCGGCTGCGCTGGTTCTTGGAGCACCGGCCCGATTTGGCCGCGCTCGTCTCGCGCTGGCAGGAGACGGCGACCGAAGAACGACACCTACTCTCGCTCTTGCGCGGGCATCGCATGAAGAAGCTGCTGCTGCGCATGCTCGACGAGACCGAGTTCTTGTCCGACTACGGGGTGCGCGCGCTATCGCGACAGCACCTGGACGCGCCTTTCAAGCTCGACGTGCACGGCGAGTCGTTCAGCGTGAAGTACCTGCCGGCCGAGTCCGAATCCGGCCTTTTTGGCGGCAACTCGAACTGGCGCGGCCCCATCTGGATGCCCGTGAATTACCTGCTGATCGAGAGCCTGCAGAAGTTTCACCACTACTACGGCGACGATTTCAAGGTGGAGTGCCCGACCGGCTCCGGGCGCTACCTCACGTTGCTCGAGATTGCGGACGAGCTCTCGCGGCGCTTGTGCCGGCTCTTCTTGCGCGACGAGCGCGGGCGCCGCCCGGTGCTGGGCGACAGCGCGCTCCTGCAAAACGATCCGCATTTTCGCGACTACGTGCCGTTCTACGAATACTTCCACGGCGACAGCGGTCGTGGTGTCGGCGCATCACACCAAACGGGGTGGACCGGCCTGGTCGCCAAATTGCTCATGCCCCGCCGCACGGAACGCTAGGGCAGGTGCGAGAGGAAGGCGTAGGCCGGTAGCACGGCGACCATGAAGGCGACGGTGCTGACCACGAACACCGAGCTCGTCAGATCGGTGTCGAGCTCGAACGTGACGGCCAGGTAATTGGCGAGCAAGGCGCTGGGCACGAGGCCGTAAAGGATCAGGATGCGCGAGTCGAGCGCGTTCAGGCCGAAGACCCACGCCAAGAGCGCGTAGTAGAGCGGGTACAAGCTGGAGCGGTAGGCGAAAGAAACGCAGTTTTCGCGCCAGTAGCGCGAAAGCTGTGCGCCCCGATACAAGAGGCCGACGGCGGTGCCGGAAGAGGCCGTGCCCAAGTAAATCATGGGCCGCACCACGCTGCTGATGGCGGCCGGCCGCGGCACACCGGCCAGGTTGAGCAAGAGCCCGCAGCTGATGGTGGCGAGCGGCAAGAACACGCGCGGGTCGCGCACGTTGTCGAGCACCACCTGGCCCACCGACTTGCCGGCGGAGGCACCGGCGCTCGAGTAGAGGCGGGCAACCGGAAAGCAAAACAAAAGCAGGTACGGCGCGTTGAGCGATTGCGAGTACGCGGCCTGCGCCAGGCCGGCCTCGCCAAAGAGCACGAGCGCCACGAAGCCGAGCAGGGTAAAGCCGCTGTTGCTCTGGCTCATGGTCGCGATGAACGCGCCGCGGCGCTCGCGCGGGTGCTCGAGGCCGACGCTGACCAGCCAGGCAAAGCCGGCCGTTAGCAGCCAGCCAGAGGTCGCCAAGAGCGGCATCAGCGCGGAGGTGCGGTCGATGCGAGCTATCCACAACGAGCACAGCGTGATGAGGGTTTGCGCGCCGTAGAAAGAAAAGTCGAACAGGCGTTTGGCGGCGCTGGCGGGCGCACCGTTGCGCGCCCAAATTGCCCCGAACAGCACTGGCCCGAGCACCCAACCCACTACGGTGAGGTAGGGAACGAACAGCTCGCTCATGCGCGGGCCGCCTCATAGCACGCGAGGGCCCTGCAATGCAGCGGATAGGCTAGGCTTTTACCCATGCTCGGCAGCAAAGCGGCGCGACTGGCGGCGATAGGCGCAGCTGTCGCGCTCGCGCTCGGCGTTGTCTTCTATCCGACGGATGAAAAGCGCGTACGACAAGCGACAGAAGCGCTGGTCAGCGCCGCCAACGAGGGCCCGAACGCGCTAGCGCAAGCGCTTGACCAATACGCAGCCCCGAACGTGACCGTAAGCGCCGACGAGCTTCCGGAGCCGCTCGTCGGGCAGGCAGCGATCGTCGAGGCCGCGCGCCGCGTGAGCCAGCTCGGGGTCCAGCTCCGCCTCCACGCCGACGCCATCGAAGTACGGGTGGAAGGCAAACGGGCGCGCCTCACCGCCGACCTGGCCGCGAGCCAGGCCGAGGTCCCCGAGCTTCGCCGCCCCCGCCACAGCGTGCTCGTCTTCGAAAAGCATGCCGCCGGCTTCCGCCTGCTCAGCGCCGAAATTGGCGCCGAGCGCCAGGACCTACCCGAAGCGCGCCCTTAGCTCTGAGAGCGCCGGATATGCCAGGCTTTCGGCTGCACGAAGGCTTGAATGCCCAGACGCGACAACGTCGAGCCGATGCCGGAATGCTTGCGGCCCGTCCAGGGCAAGCGCGGGCTCACGCGGTCGCAGCAGTTCACGTAGGCGCTGCCGACGGGTAGCTCTGCCAGGAGCTTCTCGGCGCGCGCCTCGCTGGTCGTGTAGACGGCAGCGGTCAGGCCGTAGTCGGTGTCGGCCATGGCCGCGAGCGCGGCTTCGTCGCTCGCTACGCTGGCGATGCCGATGATGGGGCCGAAGCTCTCGTCGCGCATCACGCGCATGCTGGGCTTGGCGTCCGCCACCACGGTCGGCTCGAAGAACGAGCCAGGGCGCGCCGCGCGCTTGCCGCCCAAAATCACACGCCCGCCTTGCTTTTCAGCGTCGAGCACCTGCTCGCTCAGCTCGTGAATCGCGACCTCACCCCGGCACAGCGGGCCGATGTACGTGCCTTCTTCGTTCGGGTCACCCAACGTGAGCTTCTTCACCTCGGCCACGAACGCCTCCAAGAACGGCTCATAGATGCGCTCGTGCACGTAGATTCGCTCGACCGCGCAGCAGCTCTGGCCGGTATTGTAGAAGGCGCCGTCCGCCACCGCCGCCGCCACCGCTGGCACGTCCACGTCGTCGGCGATGTAGGCCGGATCTTTCCCGCCCAGCTCGAGCTGCAGTCGAATCATGCGCGGCGCCACCGCGGCGGCGATCTTGCGACCGGTCGCGTACGAGCCCGTGAAGAACACACCATCGACCGGCAGCTCGACCAGCGCTGCGCCCAGCTCGCGCCCGCCGACCAGTGTTTGAAAGACGCCCTGCGGTAGCCCGGCGTCGTGCAGCAACTTTTCGATGGCCTGCCCCGTCAGGCAGCACAGCTCGCTCGGCTTGTAGAGCACGGCGTTGCCCGTCAAGATCGCAGGCACGAACACGTTGGAGCCGACGAAGTACGGGTAGTTCCAGGCCGACACGTTGACGATCACGCCCAGCGGCTCGAACACGATCCGCTCCTCCAACGCTTCGGTCTTGGTGCCCAAGACTCCGCGCACCTCGATCTCGGAAGCGACGTTTTCGAGGAAGAAGTCGATGCGGGGCAACAGGCCCTGCAGCTCGTTGCGCGACTGCGCGATGGGTTTGCCGACCTCTAGTGTCAGCGTGCGGGCAAGCTCTTCACGGCGCTCGCTCACCAACTGGCGGAAGCGCGCGATCACGGCCAGGCGCTCCTCTAGTGGGCGCGCGGCCCAGGCGCGCTGCGCTTGGCGTGCCGTCGCCAAGATGCCGGGCAGCTCCTTCACCGCCGTCTCATGCACCTCCGTGACGACCTCACCGCTAGCCGGATTGATGACCTTCATCGTGCCTCCTCATCCCTTCGCGAACCCAAGTCCCACAGCATGGCCGCCAAGACGACGACGCTGAGCCACAGCGCGCAAGCCATGCTCAGGTGCACGACCTGCATGTAGCCTGGCGCGGCCAGCGCAATGTTGGCGGTACCGATGGCCAGCGCGAGCGCGCCGCCCGCATACAGAGCGAGCCCCAAGCGTTGCACAGCCGGCGCCGAGCTCGCCTCGCGCGCGCGCCCCGCCGCGACCCACAGCAGGCCAACCCCGAGCAGCGCGAGCAGCGGGTGCACCACGCGCAGCTTGCCCAGCAGGTGAGCGCTCGCCGCCTGATCGTGCTGCAAATGCTCGAGCGGGCCCTGGCCCTGCACCGGGTACACCGTGTCGCCCAGTGCCGTGATCGCCCCCGTCATCGACACCAGCAGCAGCAGCGCGCCGGCTAGAATCGCCCAAACCAAGGCATTTTTCAGGTTTTGCTGCGCCGCCGTCGTGAGCGCCCCGGCGCGGCCCAGCCGCCGCGGATCGCCGAAGTAGCTGGCCGCGGCGAGCGAGCCGAGCAGGAGCGAGGTCGTGACCAAGTGGGCCGGCATCACGATCACGCGGTCGAGCGATCGGTTGGAGCCGACCAGGTTCATGAGCACCAGGCCCCTGCCGAGGAAAACCTCCACCATCATCAAGGCGAGGGCCGCGAAGGTCGCAATGCGCGCGGGGCGCGGGGGCTGTAACCTGATGGCCAGCGCCACTAGTCCCAGCGCGCCCAAACCATCGAGACCTGACGTGAGCCGGTGGCTCAGCTCAATCCAAGTCTCGATGCGGCGAGGCAGGTGGGCGATTTCGCCATTGCAGGTTGGCCAGTGCTGTCCACAGCCCGCACCGGAGTGGGTGATGCGTACCACTGCGCCAAAGAGCACCACCAGCACGGTGGCCAACGTGACGCCTCGGGCTGCGAATGCGAACGAAAGGCGCGGGACGCGGGGCGCCTCGGCCGGAGCGGGAACGGCGCTCGACGACATGTGGCGGCGTTTCTGCCATGCCCCCCCGGCTCTGACCAGGCTCAGGGCCGGTCCGCGACCGGTTATAGTTAATAAACTTAAGAAAAAAGCGGTCAATGTGCTGCGTTGTGGGTGGTGATAAATGGCCTTTTATTTTGAGCAGTTAAGCGCGGAGCTGGGCCCAGCAACCGGAGGCATCTGACGGCAAAATGCGCGCAGCCGGGGCTGGAATTGGTCCCGGTTTAGTGTCTGTAACTTTTCGTAAGTATTGGTAATTGTGGATATGGAGTGGATCTGGAACCGGTTCCAGGTCCGCCGTTGCCGAATGTGCGCTTTTGAGGTAGGGTGGCTTACCAGCTCGGTCGTCGCGTTTGGCCGAGCAACCAAGACTGAAGGAGCGGAGTTTTGCCATGAGTCAGGCGTTCTTTCCGGGCATCGAACAGATCCGTTACGAGGGGCCGAACAGCGAGAACCCGCTGGCGTTTCGGTATTACGAAAAGGACCGCGTCGTCGCCGGGAAGACGATGGCGGAGCATTTGCGCTGCGCCGTTTGCTATTGGCACACCTTCGCCTGGCCCGGTTCGGATGTGTTCGGCGGTGGCACCTTCGACCGCCCGTGGTTCAAGGTGCAGAGCCCGATCGAGGCGGCCGAGCTCAAGCTCAAGGTTGCTTTCGAGTTTTTCCAGAAGCTCGGCGCACCCTTTTACACCTTCCACGATCGCGACATCGCGCCCGAGGGTGCAACGCTCAAAGAGAGCCACGCGAATCTCGACAAGATCATCGCCAGCGCCGAAAAAGAAATGGCGCGCACGGGCGTGAAGCTCCTGTGGGGTACGGCCAACCTCTTCAGCAACCCGCGCTACATGAGCGGTGCTGCCACCAATCCCGATCCCGAGGTGTTCGCCTACGCGGCCGCGCAGGTGCGCAAGATCTTGGACATCACGCACAGCCTCAAGGGCGAAAACTACGTGCTCTGGGGCGGTCGCGAAGGCTACGAAACGCTGCTCAACACCGACATGAAGCGCGAGGTCGATCAGCTCGGGCGCTTCTTGGCGTTGGTGGCCGAGCACAAGCATAAAATCGGCTTCAAAGGCACGCTACTGATCGAGCCGAAGCCGAAAGAGCCGACCAAGCACCAGTACGACTACGACACCGCGACGGTGTTTGCCTTCTTGCAGCGCTACGGGCTCGAGAAAGAATACAAAGTCAATATCGAGGCCAACCACGCGATCCTCTCGGGGCATTCCTTCCAGCACGAGGTGGCGTACGCCTACGCCAACAACGTGTTCGGCAGCCTCGACATCAACCGCGGTGACGACCTGCTCGGTTGGGATACTGACCAATTCCCGAACGACGTTCCGCAGCTGGCGCTGGTCATGACGACGTTCCTCAAGAACGGCGGCTTCACGACCGGCGGCATGAACTTCGACGCCAAGCTGCGCCGCCAGAGCATCGATCCGGAGGACCTGTTCCACGCCCACATCGGCGGTATGGACGTGCTCGCGCGCTCGCTGCTCGTCGCCGAAAAGATCGTGAGCGACGGCAAGCTCGAGCAAGCCGTGCAAGATCGTTACGCCGGCTGGCGTACGGACCTGGGCGAGCGCATCGCCGGTGGCAAGCTCAGCCTCGCCGAGCTATCGGACCTCGTGCTCAGCAAAGGCATCGAGCCCAAACCCCGCTCCGGGCGCCAAGAAGCCCTCGAAAACCTGGTCAACAAATACGTCTGAGCACTCACTTGGTGCGCCAATGCCCGATCGTTCCACAAGGAACCGTCGGGCATTGTTCGTTGGTGGCTGCCCCACCGCAGCCCCCCAAGGATTCCACACACTAGGGCTGCCGAGTCGCAGCGCAGATCGCAGACGGTAGCCGCAGCGCCGACGTCGCTCGTCTCGAACCCGAGACGCCGTGCTCAGTCTTCGCTGGTGGACTTGCGCTCTTCTTCGGTTTCGGGGGCGAGCGCGGCTTGTTGCTGGGGGCTTAGAGGAGCGAGCACGATACCGAGCTCGCGACGGCGGGCGCGCGCGCGGCTGCCGCGGAAGAAAGTGGAGGTGACGACGCCGAGGAACAGCGCGTCGAGCAGCATCGGCAGCGCGATCTGTGATTTGGAGTAGCTGGGGCCGGTCGCTGGATAGCGCGCCATGTACAGCACCCAGCCCTGGTGGAAGAGCACACGCAGGAAGCAGGCGCTGAGCCCGAGCCGATAGATGGACACGGTCCAGAGCCGCCAGGCCTCGAAATCGGCTGGCGCGACGTGGGGAAAGCTCTCGGCCTTACGACCCTGCGCGTCGAGCTTGGCGATCGTGAACGAGATGCCCAGCAAGATGGCGCAGATATCGAGGAAATCGAGATGATCCACGGGGGCCGGTGTAGCACGTTTGGCCCGAAATCCAGCCCCCGGGGAAGAACAGCGTCAGCGCACTCGTACTACTAGCTGTCATGAGACGGTCGCAGCCGCCGGACCCCTATGTTGAGGCCAAATTGCTCGGGATTTTGCTATCCGGGATCTTCGGGCAAACCCGACCCGAGTGTGCGCCCGAGACGCTCCTGCGGTTGGAGCTCCGCCCCAGCGGGGTGCATCGTATACGGCTTCCCGAGCCCGCCCCGCCCGAGCCGACGACCAAAGGCGACTGACTATTTGCCGGACTTGCCGCCGACACCTGCCGCAGCCTTGTCCGCCGCGGCCTTGGCCTGAGCCGCCATTTGCTGCGCGAGCTTGGCGGCGCGGGCGAGCGACGCTGAGTCCACCGCGATGGGCGAGGCCACGCTGGTGGCGGGCTTCGTGCTCGCGGCGGCGCTCGCACTGGCCTTGGCGGAGGCGCTCGTCGACGCAGCGGGCTTGGCGCTGGCTACGGCGCTGGCGCTCGTTTTGGGCGCTGGCGTCTTCACGGCGGCTTGAGCCGCGACAGCTTCGCGCGCGACGGTGGCGTCGCTCTTGGTGTCGACGAACTTCGCCTGCACCCAACCGGGCGATACTTTGCCGACGCCCGACGGGAACTCCACCAGCTCCCAATCTGGAATGCTCGCGAGCCTGAAGACGAGCAGCCCTTTGTCGAGCGTGGCGACGTCCGCCGTCTTCTCGTCGGCTTCGTTGAAGACCTTCACGTCGTCTTGCAGGATGCGCGCGGCGCCGGTTTGCGCTTTTTCTTTGTCGGCGTAGCGCTTCACGTCGCCGAGCTTGGCTGCGCCTTCTGCCGCGGCTGCGCTGGCAGCGGTTGCTGCCGTTGGCGGAGCCGGCGGCGTGGGCGTGGGTTCTGCCGCGGCGCTGGCGGCGCTCGGAATGGCGCCAACCGGCACGCGCTTCTTGCAGGCCAGGAGCGCACCCACCACCAACATGGCGCACAGCGCCGTCGCAAACTGGTCGATTTTTCGCTGCATGGCCTTCCTCCGAGGTCAGAAGTGCAAGGTGTCGCGCGGCGGGGGTACCACCATTTGATCGGCGGGGGGGCGCGCCTTCAAACAGCGGTCGATGCCCGCCAAGATATGCGGGGGTGCTCCTACCGGAAGCTTGGGCATGCCGAGAACGTGCGTGAACAGGCGGTCCCAATCGGGCCAGCCGTTCTTCTTGAAATTGAGCCAGATGAACATGGCGCGACCCTTGATGTTCGCGTCCGGCACGCCACCGCCGCGACCACCGTACCAGGCGCGCGAGTCGCTGCTGTTGTTGCGGTTGTCGCCCATCACCCACGTCTCGCCGGGCTTGACGTGATACGGGCCTTGAATGCCTTCGTCGCGCTGGTCCTCGTAGATGGTGAGGTACGAGTACTCGCCCAGGTACTCCATGTAGAGCTTGCCGGTCTTGCCGCCGCCTTCCGGGCCCTCGTCGAACTCGTAGGGACCGACCTCGCAGCTCGGCACCAGCCAGCCGTTGATCTTGGGATGGCCGTGCTCGACCACCAGCTCGTCGCCGGCCACCGCGATCACGCGCTTGATGTAGTCGGGGTGCTCGGCGTTGGGGTTGGGCTCCGGGTACTCGAACACCATCACGTCGCCGCGATGCGGCGGGAGCCGCGAGAAAAGCCGCATGTTCGTGAACGGGATGGGCGGGCCGTAAGCCAGCTTGTTCACGAAGATGTGATCCTGAATCTGTAGCGTGGGCAGCATGCTGCCGCTCGGGATCTTGAAGGCTTCCACCACGCCGGCGCGCAACAGGAAGGCGACACCCACCGCCACGCCGATCGACTCCAGGTACTCGCGCAGCTCGCCCTTTTGCCAGGAGCCGAGGTGCTTGCTCACCAGGCGCGAGGCGCGGTCGTAGCGCTCCAAGAAGACGCGCTCGTCGAAGGCCGACTTGTTCATCGCGTCGCGCAGCTCTTCGAGCGCGTCGCCCAGCTCCGCCCGAGAGTCCGAGGTGATGGCGCGCTCTACCGCTGCCCGGTTCTTGCGCTGGATGCGCTCGGCTTCGTCCAGCAGGTGCGCGGCTTGCTCGAACTCGCGGCGCACGCCTTTGGGTATGTCGCTGCGCTCGTTACCGCCCAGGTATTGGGAGCCGGGCAGTGAGTGCCGGTAGCTGTAGAGCACCATCTCGAAGATCGTGAACAGCACGATGAGCGTAGGAACCGGCTGGTCCTTGACCCAGTACTGGATGGTTTCCCACAGCGAGCCCTGCATGACCTGCTCGCTGGGCGCCACCAGGTTGTAGGTCAGCGCGGAGAGGGCCGCGGGGACGACCACGAACCACAGGGGCCAGAGAATGTAGCGGTAGGTCTTGGGGTTCACGAAGGCCTGAACCTCATTAGCACTAGAGCCTGCCAGACCATTCCTGAAAAACGGACAGGGCGGCCGGGCTCTTCGCCAAAAACTCAGTCTTTCGGCCCGAGCATCAGGGCGTAGTCGACGCGCGCGGCGTTGTCGCCCGCGGCGGCCGCAGGGGGCGCGGTGCGTCCCAGTACGGCGGAGTTATCCAGTACGAGAAAGTATTGGCCGACGGGGAGCGGCACCGGCTGCTGGGTCCGCGCGGCGCGACCGGCCGTGGCGTCGAACGCGGCGGGCGCCAGGGCGGGGCAGGGGCCGGGGGTGCGAACGTAGCGGTCGAGCATGGCGTCACCCAGCAATTTCGGGACGATTTGGTAGTCGACCATGTCCGCGCCGTCGACCTCGAGCGTGAGGAAGAGCGCGGAGTCGCTTTCCGTGACGTTGAGCGGTCCGACGAAGTCTTGCCCCTGCAAATGAACTTCAGTGCGCTCGTTGACGAGGACGCGCTTACTCGTCTTGATCTCGAACGGCTTGTACGGCGTCTGACCCTTGGGGATGAAGCCGAGCCCGAAATCGGTGCGGCCGTCGCTGCCGTAACGAATCACCGTGAAGCCGCGTCGCAGCTGCGCGTCGAGCACGTGGCGTCCGATCTCGTCCGCATTCATGCTCGTGCCCGCAACCGCCGCGATGCCGGCTTGCGCGGCTTGTGACTCCACCGACACGAGCTGAAACTGCGCCGCGTCGATGGCCTTGGGGCGGAAGTACACGTACAGCGCGCCGTCGCTCAGTTGAAAGTCGGGCGCGTACTCGACCAGGCCGCGCGAGGTGAAGCCCAGCTTGCCGGTGACGTTCGTCCAGGCGTAGCCCTTGCCCGTGTATTGCACGACGAAGGTCTTGCGCGCTTCTTCGTCGATTACCTGTGACTGGCAGCTCTCGGCGAAGAAGCGGCCCAGCACGGGCTCCTGATCGCTGAGCTTGAGCGCGGCGCCGGTTTTCAGCATCTCTTCGCAGAAGCGCTCGAGGCCGAACTTGAGCATGTCGAAGCGCAGCGACTTGTTTTCGGGGTCGTTCACCACGCCGGCGCCGAGCACGCGCAGCGAGCCGTCGCCCATGCTTTCGCGAGAGCCGCACGCAGAGAAGGCGAGCAAAAGGCAAGGCAAGAGCGCAAGCTTTGTCGATAGGCTTCGCATCGGCCGGGAGCATAGCTTGACAGGGCTTGTCGCCCCGCGAAAAAGTGTCGGCGCTCGCCATGGATAAAACCTCCGTTCTGGGTGCTGGTGCCTGGGGTACCGCCCTCGCGCGCCACCTGGCCGAGCGCGGCAAGGTAACGCTCTGGACGTGGCAAGCTCGGCACGCAGAAGCGCTCGCGCTCGAGCGCGAGAACCGAGACTTTCTGCCCGGCTACTCGCTGAGCGAACAGATCACGCCCAGCGCGGATCTCGCCGCGTCGGTGACGGGGGCATCTCTGGTCGTGGTGGCGGTTCCCAGCGAAGCAGTGCGCGGAACCTTGTCGGCTGCGCGCTCGGCGTTGTCCGCCGATGCGACGATCGTGGTCGTCGCCAAAGGCATCGAGCCGACGTCGTTGATGCTGCTATCCGAGGTGATCACGGACGTGCTCGGCGAAGGTGCCGAGCGGCGCGCCGTGTTCTTGTCGGGGCCGAGCTTTGCGCTCGAAGTGGCGCGTGGCTTGCCCACCAACCTGGTGGCGGCGGGCTACGACAACGAGCGCTCGCTGTTCGTGCAGCAGCGCTTCGCGAGCGATCGGCTGCGCGTGTACTCGAGCGACGACCCCGCCGGCGTACAGGTGGGGGGCGCGCTCAAGAACGTGATCGCGATCGCGGCGGGCGCCTCGGACGGCCTTGGCTTCGGCCACAACACGCGCGCGGCGCTGATCACGCGGGGCCTGGCCGAAATGGCGCGGCTGGCGGTCGCCAAGGGCGGCAATGTGCTCACGCTGGCCGGGCTGGCAGGCCTGGGTGATCTGGTTTTGACCTGCTCGGCCGAGCTGTCGCGCAACCGCACGGTGGGCTTCGAGCTCGGGCGCGGCCGCCAGCTGGCCGAAGTGCTTTCCGGCTTGGGGCACGTTGCGGAGGGGGTGATCACGGCTCAGAGCGCGTATCACTTGGCGGAGCGGTTGGGCGTCGATTTGCCGATCACGAGCGAGGTGTACGCGGTGCTGTACGGCGGCAAACCGGTGGCTCAGGCGGTGCGCGACTTGTTGGCGCGGCCGCTCAAGAAGGAATCGGAGTGATGATGAAGCGCAAGGTGGCCCTCGCAGCATGCTCGCTCGTGGCCGAGCTGCTCTCGATCTCTCACGCGCAGGCCCAGCAGCAGTTTCCGCAACAGCAATTCCCCCAGCAACCGCAGCAGCAGTTTCCGCAGCAGCAGTTTCCGCAGCAGCAGTACCAGCCGACCCTGCCACGCGAGCGCACCTCGCTCGAGATGGGCACGCTCTACGGGGTGTCGGTCGTTTACGGCGCCGGCATGGGCATCTGGCTTTCGACCGAAACCGGCATCAAAGATCCGGCGCTTTTCCTGATTCCGCCCGCGATCTTGGGTGTGGCGGCGCCCGTCGGCGTCTATTTCTTCGACCGCCCCCGCTTGAAGCGCGGCGTGCCCGCGGCGGTTTCGGCAGGCGCGCTCATCGGCGCCGGTGAAGGTCTCGGCATCTGGAGCTACCAGGTCGTGCACGCGAAAGACGCCGACGAGTGGGGCTTCCGCGGCTTCGCGCGCGCAGAGGCGCTGGGCTCCACGCTCGGCGCTGCGGGCGGGCTCGCGCTGGGCTACCTACAATCACCGTCGCCCAAGAGCAGTCTCCTGCTGTCGAGCTCGGTGATGTGGGGCACCGCCGTCGGGTCGATGTTCGGCTACGGCGCCACCGCAGCGAACCAGGGTTACGGTCGCTCGAACGACGGCGCGTCGCTGGGCGGATTGATTGGCTACAACGTCGGCTTGGTGGCGGCCGCCGGCGTCTCCACCGTCTACATTCCCACCTACAAGTCGCTTGCCGCCATGTGGCTTGGCGCTGGGATTGGCTTCGTCGCGTCGCTGCCGGTCTTCCTCTTCTACACGAAAGACGGCGGCCCGCCCGCCAAGCGCGGCCTCATCTTCAGCGGCGTGGCAACCACGCTGGGCGTCGGTGCCGGCGCTCTGCTCACCTTCGACTCCGAAGACTCCGCCAGCGTCGACACCACGCCGAGCTTTGCTCGCCTGTACGGCCTCGCTCCGTTCGCGGTCGAAAAAGGGGCGGGCATCGCCCTCAGCGGCGAGCTCCAATAATACCGACCCAAGGCCTCGGCCGCTCGCGCGTCGAACCGGCATGAGCGCCCCTCGTTTTCTGATCGTGTCTGCGGCCGTCGCGCTGTTTGCCATCTCCGCATCGGCTGCGGCGCAAAGCAAAGAAGACAACTACAGCTACGAGTTCAAGGACGAGAAGCTGCTCGGCAGCACGTTGTCCACGACTCCGCCCCTGCTCACGGTGCGGCCGCGCGCGATGCGGGTCACGCTGCTTCGCCCCCGCGCCGCGTTCGTGGGCGAGCTACTCAAATCGGTCGAGGCCCTGTAGAGAGCCGCCACGCCGAGCAAGCGTGGCTCGCCTCCCTGATCGCGGCGCCGCTTCGGCCTGCGAGCTGGCTCGGCAAGAGCTCGGCGTGGTCGCTCGCTCGCGCAGCGTTTGGAGCCGCAAAAGGCAGCTCTCCGCGATGACGTTCCGCCCTGCGCCGAGGCGCTTTTGGCTCGCGAGGCGGCCGTCCAGCCCGAAACTGCCGGCCTTTCCGGCTGATTCGCTGCTCCGACCACGGCCTTCTGATACGCTTTTCGGCCGGATGGCTACGGTCCGTTACTTCCCGAACGATGGTCCGCCGATTTTGACGGCGCTGCACAAGCCCGTCACGACCCTCGGCCGTGCGCTCGGCAACGACATCCACTTGCCCGACGCGAGCGTGGCGCACCACCACGCGCAGATCGTCTTCAACGGCCGTGACTTCCAGCTCGAGGAGCTGGATCGCGAAGGCGAGATCCTGATCAACGGCAAGAAGAAGCGCCGCGCACGTCTGGCCAACGGCGATCGCATCACGCTCGGTCGTTCGCAGCTCGCCTTCAGTCTCTTCACGGAGGTTTCGCCCAGCCCGGCCGAAGCGACGCCCAGTGACAGCAACAAGAAAGGCGACATCGAGGGCATCCGCCGGCTGCAGGCCTTCAGCGAGCGTTTGATGACGAGCCGCTCGGTGGACGAGCTGCTCGAAGCCTTGCTCGACGCGATCGTCGAGCTGACCGGCGCCGCACGCGGCGTGGTGCTGCTGGTCGACCCCGGCGACGCGAAAGACAGCGTGCCGCGCGTGCGGGCCGCCCGCAATTTGCAACGCGAAGCGATTCAAGACGCATCGGGAGCCATCAGCGACAGCATCGTGCGCCAGGTGATCGAGACGCGCCGCCCGGTGATCGTGAGCGACGCGCTGACCGACACCACCTTCAGCAAGAGCGAGAGCGTGATCGCGCTCAAGCTCTCGAGCGTGATGTGCGTGCCGCTGTTGAGTCAGGGCGAGGCCATCGGCGCGATGTACGTCGCCAACGACGAGGTCAAGCACCTGTTCGAGCGGCTACAGCTCGACCTCTTACAGATCTTCGCCTCCCAAGCGTCGCTGATTTTGCAAAACGCCATGCTGCTATCGGCGCTCCGCGCCGATAAAGAGAAGCTCTCTGCCGAGCTCAGCGACAAGCGCTTCGGCGAGATCATCGGCAGCTGCCCGAGCATGCTCGAGGTCTTCCGCAAGCTGCAAAAGGTGGCGGGCACGGACATCAACGTGCTCATCACCGGCGAGACCGGCACGGGCAAAGAGCTGATTGCGCGCGAGATTCACCGCCGTAGCAACCGCGAAAAGGGCCCGTTCGTCACCGTCAACTGCGGCGCCATCCCCGAGAACCTGATCGAGAGTGAGATGTTCGGGCACGTCAAGGGCGCCTTTACGGGCGCTGTGGCCAGCCGCTCCGGCAAGTTTCAGCAAGCCGACGGCGGCACGCTGTTCCTGGACGAGATCGGCGAGCTGCCGCCCGCCATGCAGGTCAAGCTGCTGCGTGCGTTGCAGGAGCGCGTGGTGTTCCGGGTCGGCGACAACCGCCCCGAAAAGTGCGACATCCGCATCGTCGCCGCCACCAACCGCAATCTCGAAGAGATGATCAAGACCGGCGACTTCCGGGAAGATCTCTACTACCGGCTCAACGTGGTCAACCTGTGGCTGCCACCGCTGCGTGAGCGCGGCGACGACGTGTTCATCATCGCCAAGGCGCTGCTCAGCAAGCACGCCGACGAGCTGAATAGCCCGGTGCGCGGCTTCTCGCCGCAAGCGCTGGCGGCCATCAAAAAGTACGCCTGGCCCGGTAACATTCGCCAGCTCGAGAACCGCATCAAGAAGGCGCTCGTGCTCTGCGACCGCACCTTGCTCGGCCCAGACGATTTGGATTTGGGTCCGGAGGCAGAGCAGCCCATCGTACCGCTCGAAAAGGCCAAAGAAGATTTCCAGCGCCGTTACGTGCTCGAGGTGCTGGAGCGCAACAACGGCAACCGCACGCAAACGGCTCGCGATCTGGGCGTCGACCCGCGCACCATCTTCCGCTACCTCGAGAAAGAGCACAATCCGATGCCGAGCGGTGCCGGTCAAAGCGCCGTGATCGATCCGGAGTGACGTGGCCAGCGCGCTGGTAGCGGCGCCGCTTGGGCTCGACCTCGGGGCTGGCGTGCAGAGCGCAGGGTTTTTGTTGGGCGATCACGAAGCCGTGGTCGCCGAGCTGAGTCAGCTGTCGGCGCCTGGGTTGCCCGAGCGCGCGGTGGCCAAGCGCCGGGCGGAGTTCTTGGCAGGGCGCCTGGCGGCGCAGCAAGCGCTCGAGGCATTGGGCTTCGCGACGATGCCCGGGCGCAACGAAGACGGCAGCCCGAGCTGGCCTCAGGCCGTCGTCGGCTCGATCACGCACGGCGCCGGGCGTGCGCTGTGCGCGGTGGCACGTCGAGCAGAGCTGCGTTCGCTCGGCATCGACGTAGAGCGGCTGCTCTCGCCCTCCGCCAAAGAAGAGCTGATGGCCCGCATCTGCAGCGACGACGAGCGCGCGCTGCTGGCCAGGGAGCTGGTGGCCTCCGAGCAGCAGCTGGTGACGTTCGCCTTCTCGGCCAAAGAGAGCCTGTACAAATGCCTCTATCCTCTGATCGGGCGCTTCATGGATTTCAGCGCCGCCCGAGTCGTGGCGGCGACCGGCGCCGAGGCAGGGGGCGCGCTGCGCGGCGAGCTGGTGCTCGAGCTGGCCGAGGACTGGTCAGCGGAGTTTCGCCAGGGGCATCGCTTTCAGGCTCCGTTTCTGGCCTCTGACAGCCATGTCGAAACCGCCGTTTTGTTGGCGATTTGATGCTTTTTGAGGCGGCCCGGCTTGCGCTCGGGCGCGAGGGGATTACGTGAGCCCCTGCTCGAGAAATGTCTGCCAAGTCGCCTGCATCTGGCCGTCCACGCGGCAGGCCTCCCGTCATCTCCACGGAGCGCCTGCTGGCGGTCGCGCGGGAGGTGTTCTTGGAGCTGGGCATTCGCGCCACCACGTCGGAGGTGGCGTCGCGCGCCGGCATCGCCGAAGGCACCATCTTCCATCGCTTTCGCTCGAAGGAAGAGCTCTTCCGTGCCGCCATGGACTTCGATCCGGACCGGCTGCTGCAAATGGTGGAGCAGCTGCCGAGCCGCGTCGGCCAGGGAGACTTGCGTCAGGGCTTGGTAGAATTTGCCCAGTCGTTCATCGAGCTCGGCCGCGTCGCCATGCCGGTCATGATGATGTCCTGGTCGAATCCGGAGAGTCAGCTCTGCGCCGAGCGCACGAGCGAGCGCACCGGCCGTTACCAGCGCATGATCACCGCGCTGGGCGGCTTCTTTTCGGGTGAAATCGCGCTCGGCCGCCTGCGCCCCGCCGAGCCCGAGGTGCTGTCACGTATGCTGATCGGCAGCTTGCATCACTTCTGCATGATCGAGCTGTTCATGGGCGAAACCGAGAGCAAGCTCGGTCAGCGAGAGTTTGCCGAGCACGTCGTGAGTGTGCTCTTAGCGGCGTAGTCGGTTGTCGAAGGAGCGGGCTGCCCAACCGCAGCCCGCTTGCAGAAAGCTTCCTCCGCGTCTCCTGGTCCCCGCGAGCGGCACGCTTCGGGCTGCCTCCGACCTGAGCCGTCGTGTCGAGGACCTGCGAGAAAACGGGAGCTCGGGAAGATCAGAAAGCGCATGGCCCAAGGCGGCACCGGGTGGCCGGCGACCGGTGGAACCTGGTGGCGCGTGGGAGACTGTGCGAGGCGGGCTGCGGCGTGGCAGCCCGCATTTTAAGGCGCGGTTGAGCCTGGGCTTAGTGCACGCCGCCGACGAGCCAGGCGAAGGCGGGTACCAGCACCTCTTCGGGCGAGGCGTTGCCGCTGCGCGCGGAGGTCGTGCCTGAGTCCATGGCGTCGAGCTTGAAGCCGTGGTCGCCGAACACGATGGCGAGCGTGCGCGCCGGCAAGCGCGCCAGCTGCGCCGACAGCACCTCGGCCAGCTCGTCGGCGAGGTCGTCGAGGCGCTCGGCTTCTTGATCGCCCGATGGATCCATCAAGCGAGCTTCGACGAGATCGAGCTTGAGCAGGTCCCGGTGACCGACCTTCACGCGGCGCGGTGTGCGCGCGTTCTGTCCACGGGCCACCGGAATTTCCGACGAGACCTCGCCGGTCCAGGTCTTGAGCGCCTCGGGGCCGCGGCCCAACAGCTCGAGCTGCACGTCGGTGGTAGAGGGCAGGGCGCTCCAGAGCAGCAGCCGTTCGGTGAGCGCGACCTCTTGCGCCATGCGCCAGCGGATGCGCTGCTCGACACGCAAACCAAGGTCGAAGCGCATGCCGTCCACGCAGATGAGCTCCACGCGACGAGCGCCATGCAGACGCCCGATGCGCAGCGCAATCTCCGGCAGGTCGAGGACCATGCTCGGCCGCTTGCCGCGCACGCGCAGCGCCGCAAAGGCTTCGCGGTAGCTCTGCTCGAATGAGCCGGCCCACGTCGCCAGCACCTGCCGCGCGGAAGCGTCGCCGATGCCGCGCGCCACCGCGTCGGCGAGCGGCACGTACGCGCTCACGAACATGCGCTCGATCACGCTGAGAGGCTTGGGGCCGCGCGCGGTGGTGAGCTCACTCACCCAATTCTTCCAGTCGCTTTCGGCGGACGCGTAGAGCGGACCACGCTCGAACGGCTCCGGTGGCACCGGGCTGGGCTCGAACGCTTCTTCTTCGGCGAGCGGGGCCGGCGGTAGCGCCGCGGCCAGCAGCGGGGGAGGCGTCGAAAAAGCCGCCAAATCGGGCGGGCTGAGGTCGATGCCCGATTCGGAGCTGGGCGGCGGGGTGAGCGCTTCGAGCACGACGCTTGCGGCGAACGTCTCGGCCACTTGCACGTGCGGGGGAACGACGGTCTCGGCCTCGAGCTCGCTGCTCTCTTCTGCACAGGGCACGTCGCGGAAGTCTTCGCCCGGCTCCTCTTCGACGAGTGCCACCACGGGCGGCAGCTCGCTCGCCTCCATCGCGGCAACGCTGCGAGCAACGGCGGGCGCGACCGCGGGAGGCTGCGCCGTCTCGAGGCACACGATGGCGTGCGGTGCGCTGCCGGGCATCAGCTCGTGCAGCGCAACCGGCACCGTGAACACGCGCAGGCCGCGATCGCCGGCGTTCAGGTACAGGCGCAGCGGGTGCAGAGCGGCGGCCGTGAGCAAGTAGCGAAGCACGGCGCTGTCTTCGGTATCGAGCGTGTGCTCGACGTCCGCCATGCCGCCCAGCGTACCGAGCCCCAGCGCGACGCCGCGCAGCTCGATGAGCCGCGCCCGGTACAGCTGGTCGGCGAGTGAGAGCGCCAGGTCCGTCGCTGCGGCGACCCCGGGCGGGCATGCACCGCGACGCTCGAGCGCGCCTTCGATCGCCGCTTCGATCATGACGCCCAGGCGACCACGGTGCCCCGGACCGGGCGCGTCGAGATGGACCGTCAGAAAGCCGTCCGTATCCGCCTCAGCGAGCAGCTCGGCCAACACGCCGGGCCCGACGAACCGAGCTTCGCCCACATGGGCCGACTTCGAACCGGGGGCCGAAGCGGCCACGCTACCCCCCTGGGTGGATGCCGGGCTATCGGTGACAGTAAGGGAGGGGAGCGGCCGCGCCGTCTCGATCATGCCGCCAAGGTGCTGAAACGGAGCGCATTGGCCCAGTTTTCGGCGATTGGAGGGTGCGCCCGGCGTTGACGGACCCGCTAGGCATCCATAAGATCATCTGTAGGCTCCCTCTGCGGGGTGCGCGAGTCCGTAGTAACGAATCCCTGATAGACATCGAACCGGGAGATGAGTCCCTGGTGGAGAGCAAGCCCGGATCTTCTCACCGGGAAGCCAGAAGCCGGGGAATGAAGAGTCTCCCACCTAGCGCTGCTAGGGGTTCGGACTACATCCATGACTTCGCGGCCCATGCGGTAAGTTGCCCTGAACGGGCTGGCGTTTTTCGCTGGCCCGTTCGCCTTTTGTCTGGCCCGTTCGCCTAGGTACAGATTACCGTGCCACGGCAATGAGCACGCTTTGGACTCGGTTTTCGCCGCGCTGGGGTGCAGGAGCTTGCGTCGCCTTGTTGGCGCTCGCGGCTACTCCCGGAAGCGCTGACGCTGCGCACGTCAAAGGTCGCCTCGAAGGTTTTCGCCTCCTGCGTAACCCCGTTTGGGCGGAGGCCAAAGAGACGAGCAACCACGGCTTCTCGTTTCGCGAGCCCGTGCCGACGGTGCGCGCCGAGTTCCGCCGCCCCTTCCCGCACATTCCCAAAGAGTTGTGCGTCGCGGTGCTCGCGTCGGCGCCCCAGCCCGCGCAGAAGCCGATCCTGATTCGTGTCGGTGGTGGTCGCACGACGCCGGTCACCATCGTGGTGCCGCCCGGTACGCGCCTGACCTTTCAGAATACGGACCCGTTCAAGCATCGGCTTTATGGCGTCGACCAGAAGACGTTCCCGGCAGCCGAGCAGGCGCAAGGCGCCACGCGCGACTGGACGCCGTCCACGCCCGGCACCTACGAAATCCGTGACGAAGCCGCCCCCAGCCTGCGCATGTGGGTGGTGGCGGAGCCGAACGTGGCCGCCATCACGTACCCCTCGCTCAAAGGTGAGTTCGAGGTGAACGTCGAGACGCCCGGCGAGTACACCGTGCAGGCATTCTTCTCGGGCAAGAAGGTGGGCGACGCCGTGCCGATCAAGGTCGACGCAAAAGACGTCGATCTACGCGCGGCGATTCGGGTGATGGACCAAAAGACCGCTGACGCCGAAGAGAAAGCCAGCGACGAGAAGGCCGCCAAAGCCCAAAAGGCGCAGGACTCGAAGTAAGCCATGCTGCTCTCACGCTTTTGGTACGTAGTTTTGGGCCTGCTCGTCGGGTTTGCCACCTTCCTCTTGTTCCTGGCGACCAGCATGTACAACCGCGCCGGGGCCCGTGCGATGGGCGAGGCGCTGTCGTCCGACAGCCAGGTCGTCAATTGGTACCTGAGCAACGATGCGCGCCAGCGCTCCGCTCAGTTGATTCAGTTCGGCATCGACAGTGACATCGCGCGCTCGCTGCAAAAGTCGAGCGAGAACGATCAGAAGGTGCCGGACGAGGCGCGTGACAAGGCGCTGGCCGGTCTCAAGAAGGTGAACGCGCTCATCCCCGCCGATCAAGCGTTCGACGCCGTCTTCGCCGTCGACCAGCACGGCCGGGTCGTCGCGCACCTCGGCTACGAGCAGGCCTCCGGCAATCAGGATTTCGAGCTCGGTGGCTACCCGGTGGTGGCCGACGCGCTGCGCGGCTACATCCGCGACGACACCCTCGTGCTCGACCGCATCTATCGCGTGGTGGCGCGGCCCGTCGAGGCCGACACCTCGCAGATGCCGGCGGGCGCCATCGTGGGCGCGCGTATTTTGGACGACCGTTTTGCGCGCGAGCTGTCGTCGCGCACCGGCGCGGCCATCGCATTCTACACGGCAGGGGCGCGCGTTTCGTCGGGCGCGCCGGAGACGTTCCCGGTCGCGCAGCTCGACCAGATCGTCAGCGACTTCTCTTCGCTCGAGAGCGACGAGGAGTACCAGGCCAAGGGCCGCAGCAAGATCCGCACGATCGCCGGCATGGTCGGCGTGCAGTACTCGAAGCTGCCGGGCGAGGCATGGAAGCTCGGCGCCGGTTACGCGGTGGCGCGCGAGCCCAGCGCGGTATCGGGGCCGCTCGGCTTTCTCGACAAGGGCAAAGCCGACGATCAGGACAAGGCCAACGCGCACGTGGGCCTGGCTGTCGCGATCGCGATCGCGGTGGCGCTGATCGGTATCGGCTTCAGCTTGCTGGAGCATACGCGCCCGATTCACAACTTCCGGCTCGAGGTACTGAAGCTGGCCAAGGGCGAAAGCGACCAGCTGCAGCCCAGCCGTTTCCGCGGCGTGTTCCGCAAGATCGCCTCCGACTTGAACGACGGCGTCGACAAAATCTTGGCGAAGGGCGGCGGACCCCGTCGCGGTCCCGCGGATCTGAAAGAGGTGCTCGGCGATTTGCCGGCCGAGCCGCAGATGAGCGCGTTCAGCTTCCCGGGCGAGAACATGCCGGCGGCGGCGATGCCGGGCTCCGTGCCGCAAAGTGCGCCGGTGGTGACGCCCAAGGCGCTGCCCACGGCGCCTAGCAATCCGCGGCTTCCGAAGCCGCCCGGTCGCGGAAACATGGATCAGACTCTCGAGGCCGCGGCGCCGGAAGCAGTGCCTGGTCCGGCCGGTTGGGGTGGAGAGCCGCCCGAGCTTGCCGAGTGGCGCGCCGTGTACCAGGACTTCGTCGCGCTGAAGCAACAGTGCGGCGAGAACACCGACGGCTTTACCTACGACAAGTTCGAGAGCACGCTGAAAAAGAACCGGGACACGCTGATGAACCGGCACGGCGCCAAGCGCGTCAAGTTCAGCGTCTACGTCAAAGAGGGTAAGGCCGCGCTCAAGGCCACGCCGCTCAAAGACTGAAGGATGGCGGTTTTGGACGCCGGGAGCGTTGACCCGACGTCCGGCGGTGCCCACGATTGACGCTGATTCCTGGCTCTGTCAGGAAGCTTGCGTCCATGTCCGAACCCCGTCTGCACAAAGTCCTCATCATTGGCTCCGGCCCTGCCGGCCTCACTGCGGCCATCTACGCCGCGCGCGCGAACCTCAAGCCGTTGTGCGTCGAGGGCTTCAATGCGGGCGGGTTGATCCCCGGCGGCCAGCTCATGTTCACGAGCGACGTCGAGAACTATCCGGGCTTTCCCAGCTCCGTCTCGGGCCAAGACTTGATGCTGCGCTTCCGCCAGCAAGCCGAGCACCAGGGCACCGAGATCATCACGGCCGACGTGCAGAAGGTCGACTTCTCGCAGCGCCCCTTCAAGGTTTGGGTGGGTGAGGACGAGAACATCCTGCACCTGGCCGAGACGGTCATCATCTCCACCGGCGCCCGCGCCAACTACCTCGGCCTCGAGAGCGAGCACGTGCTCAAGAACAAGGGCGTCAGCGCCTGCGCGGTGTGTGACGGCGCGTTGTTCCGCGGCGAGAACGTGGCCGTCGTCGGTGGTGGCGACACCGCGATGGAGGAAGCGAGCTACCTGGCGGGCCTGTGCAAGCACGTCACGCTGCTCCACCGCCGCGACGAGTTTCGCGCCTCCAAGGCCATGGAAAAGCGCGTGATGGAGAACCCCAAGATCACCGTGCTGCGCTCGCACGTGGTGATCGAGGTGCTGGATCCCTCGCAAGACAAAGTCACGGGGCTCAAGGTGCAAGACCTAAAGTCGGGCGACACCAAGACGCTCGACGTGGGGGCGCTGTTCGTCGCCATCGGTCACACCCCGATGACGGACCTCTTCAAGGGCCAGCTCGACATGCACCCGAACGGCTACCTGAAGGTCGAGCCGGGCAGCACCCGCACGAACATCCCCGGCGTCTTCGCCGCGGGAGACGTCGCGGACTTCACCTACCGCCAGGCCGTTACGGCCGCCGGCACCGGCTGCATGGCGGCCCTCGACGCCGAGCGCTTTCTGGCCGCGCATCATTGACAATGAGCGCCGAGCTCGACCCGCTGTCGGAGCTCCGCTTCTTGACTGAAGCGCTGCGTGCCCACGCTGAATGGCAGGGCGCGTGCGGCGGTAGCGCCTTGCCGGCCAGTGCCGCAGAAAGCCGTCAGCCGCAAGAGAGCCGTCAACCGCAAGAGAGCCGTCAGCAGGGGCCTTCGGTCGAGCTCGTGCCCCCCGCCGCAGCCGCGGCGCCGCCAAGGGCTGAACCGTCTCGCGAGAGTGCTATCAAGGCGCCGCCGAAGTCGACGGCTGAGGGCTCAAGCCTGACGGCCGCGCCCATCCGTCTATCCGCTGAAGAGCGCCAACATCGCCTCACGGTACTGGCCGACGAAGTCAAAGGCTGCACCAAGTGCGTCTTGCACGAGGCACGGACCCAAACCGTCTTCGCTCGTGGTAGCGGCTCCTCCGGTCTCTGCTTCGTGGGTGAGGGACCCGGCGCTGACGAAGACGCACAAGGCTCTCCGTTCGTCGGCGCTGCGGGGCAACTGCTCGATAAGATGATCGCGGCCATGGGCATCGCGCGCGACGATGTGTACGTCTGCAACATCGTCAAGTGCCGGCCGCCCAAGAACCGCACACCCGAGCCAGAAGAGATGAACGCGTGCATGCCTTACCTGGCTGAGCAGCTGTCGCTGGTCGAGCCGCAGGTGATCGTGGCGCTGGGCAAGACCGCCGTGCAGGGCTTGTTCGGCACGGCTGAGGGCATCACGCGCATTCGCGGTCGTTGGCGCCTGTATCAGGGGCGCATCGCAGTGATGCCGACGTTTCATCCGGCGTATCTGCTCCGCAACCCCGCCGCCAAGCGTGAGGTGTGGGCGGACTTGCAGCTCGTGCTCAAGCAAATGGGCCGCGCGGTACCGGGCAAAGGCGCTTGAGACCTCCAGCGCCGAGCGCTGCGAGCTGGCTGGGCGTGGCGCTGCTGGCATCGCTCGGGGTGTGGCCACTGTTGCCGGTGCTGGCAGAAGCTTGGCTCGCGCTGGCTCCGCTTGCCCACCTGCTCGAGCCCTGGTTCGCGCTCCAATGCGAGCGCGATCCGGCACGCACCCTGTGGCTCGGCGGGACGCCCCTCGCCGTGTGCGCTCGTTGCTCCGGCATCTACTTTGGCCTGGGCATCGGCGCGCTCGTGCGGCGACCGGCGCTCGGCGCTCGACGGCTCGCACTGGCGGTCGGCGGCGCGGCTGCGCTCTTGCTGCTCGACATCGCGCTCGAACACAACGGCACGCACGGCAACTGGGCCGCGTGGCGCGTCGTGACGGGATCGCTCCTCGGTTACCCGGTGGGGGCGGGGCTCGCGGCGCTCATCGCGGGCCCCACAGGCTCAGAAGCCCGTAACGCTACGGCTTAGAGGCCGTAGATGATGCCGAGCGACGGCTCGAACACGAAGCCCGACGAGCCCAGCATGTACATGACGTTCACGTTCGCTTGCACGCCGATGTTCTCTTTGAAGGCGTAGACGATGCCGCCACCGGCCTCGGCGAAGCCCTGGCCGAGCTTCTTCCAGGCGTCGACCGTGCGCGGCGTCAGACGTGCAGCGTTCGTCGACCCGTCGATGGTGCCGCCTGCAGCGCAGTCATCGACGTTCTTGATCGGCTCGCGGACTTCGTTCTGGTCGTTCGGGTTGATCTTTTGGTAGGGCTGGCCGCAGTCGTAGACCTTGACCTTCACCTTGGCGTCCACCTGCGCCATACCGCCACCGAGGAACACGTACGGGCGAACGCCTTTCTTGCCGAGCGAGCCGGCGATCGGCCAGAACTGGACGCGCGCCTCGAGGTGGAACGGCAGGAAGTTGATCTTACCGCTCGGTACCGGATTGCCGTTGCTGTCCACGACCGGATGGCCGGAGCTGTCTACCTCGTAGCCGCTGATCGCAGGCGGGCCGCCGCCGAAGGCGTAACCCACGCGGGCACCGAGGGTTATGAACCGGGCGAGCGCGCGGTCGTAGCTCAGCATGATGCGCGTCGTGGCGACCGCGCCGCCCGTGGCGATACCGGTGCCGGCGAAAGGCGGACCGGCGTAGGGCGAGGTGGTCGAACCGGTGTCGTAACACTCGTAGCCGCCGCCCTGACCACACACGTTGGTGCCGCCGATGATCGCGATGTCTTGCCCGACGTGCAGGCCAATCCAATTCTTCTTATACGGACCAGCCGAGGAGGCGACGTCGTCGCCCACGTCGCACTTGCCGGCGGTGCACTTGCCGGTGGAGCAGTCGGCATCCGCTTCGCAGCTGGGCGCGGTTTCGCAGACGCCGCCCTCACAAAGCAGGCCCGACTTGCACTCGGTGGAGTTCTCGCACTTGCCGCCCCAATCCACGTCGCCGCGGTTACTGCTGTTGCCGCAGCCGGGGAAATCCGGAGGGCACTCCGACGAGTCTGCGCAGCGCTCGGGCGCCTTTTCGCCCTCGTACGCCGGCGGCTCGCCCGTGACCGACTCACCCATGGTGTAGTTGATCGGCTTGTTCTTCGAGCCCCAGTTGTCGATGGTCTCGCCGGCTGCGTCTTTGGCGCGAGCATACACTTTGAGATCGCCGGCGCTCTTGGTGTCGGCGCAAGGGACTTCGCCTCGGAAGGCGTCGCCCTTCTTCGTCATCTTGACGGTCTTCCAGTCACCGCCGAACGGCTTGTAACGGAGCTCGACGCTGGCGGCCTCTTCGTCGGTCTTGCATTCGACGGGGATGGGGCGGCGCGTTTGGATCTCCATCGCGTCCGGTGTGCACTTCATGCCGCCCGGACCCTCTTCTTCGCCACCGCCTGCGGCCGCGGGCGGCTTCTCGGTGGGTGTCGGCTCGGGCGTGGTCGCGGAGCCGCCGGCACCACCGGAAGCTTCGAACGTCTTTTGGGTCTCTGGAGTGGCGAGCGCGGTATCGAGCTTGACCTGAGGGTCGGTTGCGATCGCTTTTTGGAACGCTTCTTTTGCGCCCGCCTGGTCGTTCTTGCCGCTGCCGCGCACGATGCCCACGTACATCCACGCGCGGGCGATGACCTGCGGGCTGCACTTGTCGCCGCAGGCCTGCACGGTGCCGGTGAGCACCCCTTCCGCCTTGTCGAAGTCGGTGGCGAGGTAATGCTCGTTGATGGCTTCGTCGATCTTCTTGTTCGCCGCGTTGTCGCGGGTGAACTGAGCGGAAGCGGGCAGAGCCAGGGTCAGCAGGAGACAGAGCAGACGGAGCGACAGGCGGCGGTACACGTGGGGGTCCTCTTGGGGAGTTCTAGGGAATCTGGGCCCGCTGTCCGCGGGGGTGATGGACTCGGCGTGGTCTCAGGGCGCCCTCAGCCGCCAGCCGGCTTGGGGCAACCTTCCTTCACGCCTTCCGTGCGCACGAACTGGACGCGGCGGTTGAGCGCGCGGTTTTGCTCGGTGCTGTTGTCGACGAGCGGGCGCTCGAAGCCGTAGCCGTGCGATGCGAGCCGGCTCATCTCGACGCCGTGCTCGAGCAGGTACTTCATGACCGACTTGGCCCGGCGGTCGGACAGGTTCTTGTTGTACGCAGCGGCACCCTTATTATCCGTGTGGCCCTGCACTTCGATCTTGATGGCGGGATTTTTCTGCAGGGCTTCGACCACGGCGTCGAGCACCGGGAAGCTCTCGGGTCGGATCTTGTCCTTGTTGAACTCGAAGTGAATCTGCTGAGTGATCTTCACTTCGCAATCGGTCACGACCACGAGCGCCGGCTTGACGGGGCAGCCCAGCGGCTCTTGCGTGGTGGAGCCGATCTCGTTCGGACACTGATCCTTGACGTCCGCAACCGTGTCCTTGTCGTTGTCGGGGTCGGGGCAGCCGTCTTCGTCTTCGTAGCCGTCGGGATCTTCGGCTTCGAGCGGGCACTTGTCGGTGGTGTCGGCGATGCCGTCGAGATCGTTGTCGGGCTCGGGGCAACCGTCGTCGTCGAGGTAGCCGTCCTTGTCCTCGGGCTCGAGCACACACGAGTCCTTGGTGTCCGTGATGCCGTCGCCATCGACATCGGGATCGTCGGGACAGCCGTCGTCGTCTTCGAAGCCTTGATAGACTTCGGGTTGATCCGGGCACTTGTCCTTCGGATCCAGGTAACCGTCGCCATCGCGATCGCCGGGCGCGGGCTTTGCGACCTCGACGAAGCCGCGCTCGGCGCAGTATTGCGGCGGCGACAGGAAATAGGCGGCGTGCGCGTTGGGCTCGGCCTTCGCGAGGTGCGAGCTGGCCTTGCTGATGAAGCCCTGATCGAGCTCGAGCGATGCGAACTCGAGCTGGCTCTTGGCGACCGCGAGCTCACGCGGAGCGCAGCGGATGGCGCCGTTGCGCTCCGCCTGATCGACGATGTCGGTGAGACCTGCGATCTTGCCGCGCAAAGCGGGGCCTTGCGAGCAGCCGACGAACAATGAAACTGCGACCAGTGTCGGTAAAGCTGCTTTCATCGACCCGCACCTCGATGCGCTTCACGCGCCAAACGGATGGCCTTGTCGGCGTGCTCCTCGGCCTGCTCCGCGAGGTTTGCAGCATCGCTGTAGTCAGCTTCGGACGCTTCCGTTTGAGCTTTCTGCAGGTGCTCGGTCGCGAGGTAAAAGTCGTACGTCGCGTACTGTTCGGCGCCGAGCTCTCGCGCCTCTTCCACCTTGGTGGACGCGGAGTTGGCCGCGATCGCGTAAAGGGCGTTGCCGCACCCCGTGGCAGTCATGACGAGGGCAACGCCGAGCGCTGCAGAGCGAAACTTCTCGAAACCGTTTGGGCTTGCCACCGTTTGCCTTCCTCGATGCTTTGGAGGCTCTCTCAGACCGCCTATTTGACGGCGAACGCTAGCAATTGGGGGCTAAACCCGTCAACAAGCGTCTGACATTTCCGCCCCTTATCTTCTGGCCAATTTTGCCTACATTTCCCCGCATCGGCCGACGGAAAGGTCTTGCTCACCATTGCGACCCGTCGGGGTCGTGGCGTGGAAGACCTCACAGGGAGATCGTGAGATCGGGAGCTCTGCGAGCGTGCAGGGGGCGCCGCCGCGTTTTCGCGCTCGCGTCGCGACGGGCCGGACACGATTCGCGAACTACGACGCGAACGCCGGAACGAATTGGCGCCCCAGAACTCGCACGACTCCCGATCTCCCTGTGAGATCTCACCTCGGAAGGCGGCTGTAGGTCGCGAAGGAAGCGAAAGTTTACAGGCGGCGGTAGACGCCGACGACTTTGCCGAGGAGCATGGTCGACTTGAAGTCGCTGGCGCGCACCAAGATCGGCGCCATCTGTGCGTTCGCGGGCTGGAAGCGCACGTAGTCGCGCTCGGGGTAGAAGTACTTCACGGTCGCTTCGTCTCCGATGAGCGCGACGACGATGTCGCCGCGATCGGCCGTGGATTGCTTCTTCACGAAGATGTAGTCGCCGCTCAAAATGCCGGCGTCGATCATCGAATCGCCCGTGACACGCAGCCCGAACACCTCGCGGCCGCCGCGCACCAGCATGCGGTCGACGCGCACGGTATCGATCACGTTCTCTTCCGCGTACAGCGGGAGGCCGGCGGCGACGCGACCGAGGACGCGTACCTCGATCAAGTCTTCGTCGTCGCTCAACTTGTTGGCGGGCGCTGCCATCTGGTCTTCTACCAGCTTGAGGGCTCGGCTCTTCATGTCCTCGCGCGTGAGGTAGCCCTTACGCTCGAGGGCACGTAGGTGATCGTTCACGCCGTTGGTGGAGCGGATACCCATGTGCTCACCGATCTCGCGAAGCGTGGGCGGGTAGCCGCGGCTCTCGATGGAACGGCGAATGAACTCGAGGGTTTGTTCCTGGCGCTTCGTCAGACCCTGCATGGCCCGCGAAAGATACTGAACGGGTGTTTCCACGTCAAATTCTGTGCGCCCTAAACGCGCTCACAGTGTGAAATGCCTTGTCATTTCAAGCAGTTAAAAACTTGCACAGAACCTGTCCGGAACTATTCCACAGGCCGCTGCGAGCGCCTTTCGGCCGGCCTGGCTCAGAACTTCCCGGAGATGCTCAGGAACGTGAGCTTCTCGGTGGTCTCGCGCAGGCGCCCGACGAGCATGCGGACGATGCTCCACAAAACCTCGTAAGCGAGATCCTTGTGCAAAAAGAGCAAGTCGTCGAAGCCGTCTTTGGGAATCGCCAGGAGGCGGCAGCGCTCGTGCACGCGCGCGTCGGCGGAGCGCGGCGACTCGTCGAGCAGGGCCATCTCCCCGAAGACCTGGCCGGGGCCGAGCACCGCGAGCGCTTCTTCACCCATGCCCGGCACGTCGCGGCTGATACGCACCTTGCCTTCGATGATGACGTAGAGCTTGTCGCCGACGTCTCCGTGCTGAAAAATTTTGGTGCCGAGCGCGTGCGACTCTTCGGTCGCCACCTTGGCAATGAGCTCGAAGGCCTGCGGTTTCAGCCCCGCAAATAGCTCAATTTTGCTCAGTTGCTCGACGCGATCCATTGCTGAGCGTCGCACTCTAGTCGGCGTGCCGCAGCCAGCCAAGTGGCACGAGCGTCGGCCATGGCACAGCCTGGCGCAGGGCGCGGCGCGCATTTCGGCCGAAGTCACGCGGTGGGCTGGGCACGTTGCTTGCTCTAGGACGCGCCGAGGAACATGAGAAAGCGGACAGGGCGGAAGCTCGGGCAGCGCTGGTTGGTGGTCGGCGCAGTGCTGGGCGGGTTCGTGGCTTGCCAGGTCACGAGCGAGGAGAGCCCTCGGACGACCCTCGAAGCAGGCGCCGCCGGGGAAGCGGGTCAGCGTGAAGGTGGTGCGGAGGCGGAAGGCGGCTCGGGTGGCAGCACTGTGCTGCCCGCAGCCGGAGGCCGTAGCCACATGGGAGGCGGGGGCGCGGGTGGAGAGAGCGGAAGCGTGATGGAGGCCGCTGGAGGCATTCCACCCTGCAATGTCTATCCGACGATCACCTATCTCACGTGCGGCGACCGCTACTTTCCGCTTTCAAGGGACGAGGAGCAGGCACTGAGGGATGATCACGACGCTGGTTGCGCGAGCGTGCGACAGCGCCTCGAGGCGGAGGCCGACTGGCATGGCGGTGCGGGAGGCAGCGGCGGTGATGGGGGAGCGTCGCCCATCGATCGCACCTTTTGCGACGGCTTTGTCGAGCGCGGCACGGTCAGCGAGGTCGTTGGCTGTGGCGTCGAAACGAAGCACTTGGGGTGCTGCATCGACGACAGCAGCGAATACAAGGTGGGTGAGTGCAGCAGCTTCGGGCAGTGCTGCGTCATCGTCGAAGTGGAGTGAGCCGCCTCACATCGTGAATTTCACGGTGAACGGCGGCGTGGTCGACACGACGGGCTGCCCGGATTTGTCGAGCGCGGTCTGGAAGACTTTGCGCATGGCGCACTGGCGCGCGTGATTGCCAAAGCCGCTGCCGGGGTCGCTCAAGATGGTGACCGCTTTGGCGCGGCCGTCCGTGTTGACGGTGACGACGAGCTTGACGATGCCGTACTCGACGCCGTCGAGCTGGGCTTCCGCCGGGAAGCCGCAGTCGTTCCAGCTCGTGCCGGTGGGCTTGGCGATGCGAGATAGATCTTGCTCGGGCGCTTTGGCGACGGGCGCGGGCGCCGTGCCGGTGCCGCCGGGCGTTCCCGTGGGCGTGGCCGCCACGTTGCGCACGGCGTTCTTCGACGTGCCGGCGTTGGAGGTGATGCCACCGCGGAACTCGCCGTTGCCGGTCACGATCGTGTCGCCGGTGAGATCGACGGGCGCGTCGGGGTCAGGATCCGAGGTGAGCACCTTGCCAGCTTCCGCAGGGGCAGGCGGCGGCGGTGGCGGCGGCTCGTTGGCTGCCTGCGGCGGCGGAGGGGGAGCTTTTTCGGGCTCCTTCTCTTGCGGTGGCTCCGGCGGAGGAGGAGGTGGTGGTGGCGGCAGAGGGGTGTTGTCGATGTCGAACTGCAGCTGCAGGTTGTTCCGCACGTATTGCGAGACCTGAATCGAGTACCCCTCCATGTCGAAGAGGTTGGCGGCTGCACGCGCGAACGCCCCGCCATGCAGCGCGAGCGCACCCAGCGCGCCGAGGATGAAACCGACCCGAATCGTGTCTTTGCCGAGCGAGACGATGGGCCCGAGCGGATCACGCCGGGAGTCTGCAGACGCGAGCGAGGATGCGGCCGGTTCAGCCATGCGCGGGCGAGCTACTTCTTTGGCTCCAGCGTGGGCGCCGGAACGCCTTCCGCGCTGGGCGTGACCGCGAAGGCGATCTTTGCGATGCCGGAGCGGCGCAGCAGATCCAGCACGTGGATGACGCGACCGTGCTCGACCTTCTTGTCGGCGCGGATCACGGCGCGCAGGTCTTTGTTCTTGGCCTTGGCCTTCTTGGCCAGGGGCACGATGGCCTCGTCGTCGGCTGCGGCCTCGGAATCGACGCGCGTCTTGCCGTCGGCCGTGAGCTCGACCGCGAACACGGTTTGCAGCGCCTCGCCGCTGGCGCTCTTGGGCAAGTCCATCGGCATGCCCTGCGACACGATGATGCGCGCCGTCACCATGAAGATGATGAGCAGCACCAGCGTGACGTCAACCAGAGGGGTAACGTTGATGCCTGCGATCAGGCCGCCGTCGTCGTCGTCACTGGCGCCACCGGCCATGGCTCAGTCGTCCTCGCTGCTGCCGGCTTTGCCCTTCGCCTTGGCCGGGGCGGCGCTCACGGGCTTGTCTTCGCCCGAGAGGTGGGCGAGCAGCACGTTGGTCAGCGCGTCGGTATTGCCGAGCACCCAGCGCGTGTGGCGCTGGTAAAAGTTGTACGCGGCGACGGCCGGGATGGCGACGGCCAGACCCACCGCGGTGGCGACCAGCGCCTCTGCAATCGAAGACATGACGGCTTGGGGGGCGGCGGCGCTGGCGGCCTGCGCGTTGTTCATGCCCTGTTTGCCCAATTGCTCGAAGGCCTGCACGACGCCGATCACGGTACCGAACAGACCGATGAACGGCGCGTTGTTGCCGAGCGTACCGAGGAAGGCCAGGCGCCGCTCGAGCTTCATCTTTTGCAGAGCCTGCGCGCCGCGCATGGCTTTGTCCGCCGCGGCCACGCCGCGATCGGCCTCGCGCAGGCCCGCGAGCACAACCGCAGCCTCAGCGCTGGGCGACTTCTCCATCAACGAGAGCGCGCCGTCGATGTTGTCGTCACGCAGTCGTTCGCGCAGGGCGCTGGCGAGCGTCGGGACGTCGTCGCGGATGGAGTAATAGAACCAGCCCCGCTCGAGCATGATGGTGACGGAGGCGACGCTGAGGCCGATCATCAGCCACATCACCCAGGCCGCTCCGAAATTCGTCATCAGGTGCTGGAGCCACTCAACGAGATTCATCGGCGATGTTTCCTGGTCTGCTTTCGGGTTCGGCCCACTGCGCCCGGACACCTAAGGCCCGGACGCGAAAGTGAAAAGCCGCCGCGGTGCTAGCACATTCCCAAAACTTCATCCGCCCGGACACAAAACCCCGGCCAGTTAGCCAACTTCAGCGACTATCGGCAAACCGCGGGCCCAAAACCATGCGCGAGCGTGTCAGCCTCGTCTCGGCCGAAGCGTGGCGCCGAAGCGGAGGCGTCTGCCGCCGCCCAGCGGGGCGGCTCAACCTGGCCTACCCAGACCGACCTTCACAATTCGTGAGGCATGAGGTCGTACGGCGAGCGGAAGTACTGCTGGGGGCTGTAGGAGCGGAAGCAGGAGACGCGGCGGGTGTACACGTCTGCGTAGAGGTCGACCTGGAGGCCGAAGCTGCTCATCTCGCTCTGCTCTTTGAGGAGGGAGCCCCAGTACGGGTGGAAGCGCTGGGAGATGCGTTCGGCCAGCACGTCGTGCTCGCTGGCGAGGCTGCGTAGCTCGGCGCGCACCCGTTCCAGCGCGCGTTTGACGCGCAGGCGCTCGGCGTCTTCGCTGGAGCCCGCGGGCGGAGCGCCTTTGGCGAGCTCTTTGTAGTGAGCCTGCAGGTAGCGCAGCTCGTCTTCGAAGCGGTCGCGCGTTTCTTCGAGCAGGCGCTGGCGAGCGAGGTCGTCGTGGCAGGCCTCGTGCGCGGAGATTTCGGCGTCCATCTCCTGGATGATCATCGCGGTTTGCCACGATGACTCTTTTTTGGAGCGCAGAATGTCGCCGTAGATGTGGTCGCCGACGTAGAGCACGTTGCTGCCGGTGATGCCGACCATGCGCTCGAACTCGGCCAGGTTGCCGCCTTCGTAGACTTTGCCGCGCTCGAACGAGCCGCGCACGTTGCGCAGAACGTCTCCATCGCGTTCCATGAGCGGGCGCCCTTCTTGAAACCAGCGCGGCTTTTGCGCGGCGCAGATGATGATTTCGAAGAAGTGCCGCCAGCTGGGATACTCGGGTAAAGCACCGTTGAGCAGGTGCGACATCATCGTGTCGGTGTAGTGAAAGGGCGAGTTCGTGAGCACGAACAGGCGCTTGCCGGCTGAGCGCAGCTTGTGCAACGCCCGCGCCAGCTCCGGATCGCGATCGATGTAGCGCGGCAGGTCCGAGGTCACGGCGCGGTAGACGGCGCCTTCGGCGTGGGCTTCGTCGATGGACGCGCGCACGTCGCTGAAGACCTTTTCGAAGTCGACTTTCTCGCCGCGGCGCTCCAGCTCGTCGACCACGGCTGCGAACGAGGTGACCTCGCTCAGCGCGAACAGCGTGTCGATCCAGTGGTAGCGCGAGGTGTGGGGGCGGATCTTTTTGTGGTGGTAAAGCTCCGTGATCTCTTCGCGCGAGAGGCGGCGCATGCCGTGGTAGCCACGGTGCACCACCTTGTAGCGGTCCATCTTGAGGATGTGGCCGTAGCGCTTGTCGACCAGCAGGCCGCGGATCGGGAAGCGAGTATCGTAGCGCAGCTTCTTCAAGTACGCGGGGTAGCCGCGCTTGATCATGCGCTCGATCATCAGCTCCACACTGAGCGAGTCCATCTCGTCTTGGCGGTAGATGGCCAGCGTGTAGTCCATGTCGAAGCCGACCCAGTCGACGCTGGACAGCTTGAGGTCGCGGTTGACGAACACGCGCTCCGCGCGGGGAATGCCGCGGCTCGTGCTAGAGGCCGGCCCGCTGCCGGGAAGAGGAAGCAGCAGCTGGCGAGGATCCACGAGAAGACTGGCGGTCAATGGGGTGTGCCGCGCCCCGCGAGCGGCGCGTCATCGCTTAATTTTCACTCGCTCCGGTCCCCTGTCAAACGGCCCGGCAGTCTTAGTTATTGATGCACCGCGGCTGTCTCGTCATCGCAGGGCTCGCGCCCCGCTCTGAAGGCTGGAATGAGGGATACACCGGCGTTTTGGTGATGGTCGGCGCGCAGGCCGAACAGCTCGCGCAGTGTCGGCGCAATGTCGGCCAAGTGGTGCTCACGCCCGGCCGCGACCAGACCGCGCTTCGGGATGGCCGAGCCGGCTGCCACGAGCCACACACGCGCGGACTCCGGAAAGGGGCCGCCGTGGTCGCGGAAGTTGCGCGAACGGCCGTGATCGGCGGTGACGACGAGCGCCGTCCGCACGCCGTGTGCGGTGCGCTCGGCGAGCGCTTCCGACAGCTGCCCGATGTACTGATCGGCTTCGACCAACGCATCGAGGTAGCCTGCGTAGTTGTTTTGGTGCGCGAACTCGTCCGTCTCGCCCAGGCCTACGAACAAGAAGCTCGGCTCTTCTGCCTTCAAGTAGGCGAGCGCGAGCCGCGCCGTGAAGCGATCGCGCCGGAAGTCGTCGTGGCCGGGCCAGGGCGGCTCGGGCTCGCTTTGTTGCAGCAGGCGCGCGGCATCGCCGTGCGCGAAGCGCGCGCGGGTCGCGCCGCCGTGGCGCCCCGCCGAAACGGCCACGGACGGGTTCGCGGCGGCGACGCGCGCGATGTCGGGCCACGACGTGACTACGGCCGCGCTACCGCGCGCTTGCTCGACGAGCTGGTCGGCGACGCTCGGCACGTGGCTGCCGGAGCAGCTGTTGTTCTTGCAGGCGGTCACGCGACGACCGCTGAAGATTTCTGAATAGCCCGGGAGCGAGACGAACTCCGGACCCGAGGCGCTGATGGCCCCGCCGTGCCCTGGCGCGCCGAGCGCCACCCCGGCGCGCATGAGCCCGTGCAGGTGCGGCATCAGTTCTTCGGCCGAGACGATGCGCTCGGCGGGCAGCCGCTGCTCGGCCGCGAGCACTGGGTCGACGCCCGAGAAAATCTCCTCAAAACGCGAGCCGTCGAGCGTTACCAGCACCACTTGCGTGGGCTCGTTCCAGGCGTCTTGCACGCGCTCGGCGGCGGCTGGTTGGGCCGGACCGGGCGTCGCCGCGACGGCGCTGGCGAGCGCGAACGCGGCGAAGCCGACCGCGCAGCGCGTGAAAAATCTGCCCCAACGAGACCGGCTCGTTCGAGCATCTACCGTGCTGTTCACGGAACGGTAAGGTCGCTGACCTCGGCGGCAACTGTGGCTCGTTCGCGTGACAAGCGCGGAAACTGTCTCGCTGAGCGCGCCGGCGTGCTCGTGTCAACGCCGCGCGACACCGTGGCCGAGCGCGATGCTCGCAAGGTCGAGGGTGGGGCCGTGCTGCACGAAGCCGCCGCTCAGGCGGTCGTCCTTCATGAACAGAGGCGTATCCAAGTCCAGCTCTTCGAAGCCGCCCAGACCGCCGGCAATGCACGCCGAAAATGTCATGGCCAGGCGCGTTTCGACCATGCCGCCCAGCATGAGACCGAAGCCGAGGCGGCGCGCTTCGGCGATCATCGACAGCACACGCGTGACGCCGCTTTTGGTCAGCTTGAAGTTGACGACGTCGGCGGCGGCCTCGGCTTTGAGCGCGGCCAAGTCGTCGAGCGAGCGCGCGTCCTCGTCGGCGGCCAACCGGATGCCGGCCTCGCGCACCTGGCGCGCCCCCTCGAAATCGCCTCGTAAACAAGGCTGCTCGAACAGCACGACCTGGCGGCGCTGCGCGCCCAGGGCTGAAACCAGCTCCACCGCGTGTGTGGCCGGCAAGCTGGCGTTGGCATCGAGCAGCAGGCGCGCCGACGGCGCTGCCCGAGCGATGGCGCGCAAGCGGCCGAGGTCGTGATCGAACGGCTGCCCGCCGACCTTGATCTTCAAGGTGCGAAAGCCCTGCCCGATAGCGCGCGTGGCGGCGCGTGCCGCCTCTTCCGCGCCGCCGGTCGGAATCGTGATGTCGGTTTCGAGCCGGGCGGTGCGTCCGCCGAAGTGTGCGAACAGTGAGGTGCCTCGCGCGCGTGTAGCGGCGTCGAGCAAAGCCATCTCGACGGCTGCCAGCGCGCTGGGCGTGGCCTCGAGCCGCGCCTGGGCTTCGGCCGAGAGCTGGCTCGCGTCCGGTCCCGTGTAGCCCACGAGCTCGGGCGCGACTGCTTCGAGGGCGCGCAGCGCGTCCGCCTGGGTTTCGCCGTTCACGGCTGGAAACGGCGCCGCTTCGCCCAGGCCGCGCTCTCCGCTGTCCAGCTCGACCTCGAGCAGCGCGTTCTGGGCGAGAACCTGAGCGCCCGTCGCGATGCCGAACGGCTCGGTGAGCTCGACGTCCCAGGCTGCGATTTTCACGCGGGCGATGCGCACGGCGGAACCGTAACACCAACCCGCCCGCCGCCGCGCTATGCTTCGCGCGTGAGCCAGCCGCTGTTGATCTTGGTTACCGGCGATCCCGTCGCCAGGACCCAGGCGCGCGCGGGAGGCTTCGCCAACCTGGTGAAGCGCGGCATTGGCGCCAGTTGGGACCATGGCTTCGTCGAGGTCGACGCGCGGGACGACGGCGCGGAGCTGCCACCCGCTGAGCGCTTTGCGGGCGTCATCGTCACCGGCTCGGCTTCGAGCGTGACCGAGCGCGCGCCGTGGATGCTGCGCGCCGAAGAGTACCTGGCCCGAGCCGTGCAACGCGAGCACCCGGTGCTCGGCATTTGCTTCGGGCATCAGCTGCTGGGCCAGGCGCTCGGCGGACTCGTGGAGCGCAACCCGCGCGGGCGCGAAATGGGCACCGTCGAGTTGCGTATCACCAAGGACGATCCGCTTCTGGATCGCGAGATCGAGCCGGCGCTGGCGCACGCCACGCACGTCGATTCGGTCACCGTGCTACCCCAGGGCGCGCAGGTGCTCGCCACCACGACGCTCGAGCCGCACGCCGCGCTGCGCTTCGGTGAGCGCGCTTGGGGCGTGCAGTTTCATCCCGAGTTCGACCGGACGGTGATGGGCGAGTACATCGAGACGCGCGCCGACCTGCTCATACAGGAGGGTCGCGATCCGGCCGCCCTGCTGGCGGCCATCCGCGCCGCAGAAGCTGGGACGCTGGTTTTGCGGCGTTTCGTGCAGCGCGGGCTCGCTCCGCGCTGAGCCTGCGCTAGCCAATTGCGCCCGGGGCGGCTGGTGGTAAAAGGCCGCCCACCATGGGTTTTTCCTGCGGCATCGTCGGCCTGCCCAACGTCGGCAAAAGCACGCTCTTCAACTCGCTCTCGAGCGCCAAAGCCGAAGCGGCAAACTTTCCGTTTTGCACGATTGAGCCGAACGTCGGCATCGTGAGCGTGCCGGACGCGCGGGTCGACGCGCTGACCAAGCTGATCGAGCCGGAGAAGGTCGTCTACACCACGATTCGCTTCGTGGACATCGCCGGCCTGGTGCGCGGTGCCTCCAAGGGGGAAGGTCTGGGTAACCAATTCTTGAGCCACATCCGCGAGGTCGACGCGGTGGCGCACGTCGTGCGCTGCTTCGACGACGACAACGTGATCCACGTCGAGAACAAGGTCGATCCAGTCGCCGACATCGCGACCATCAACACGGAGCTGTGCCTCAAAGATTTGGACACGGTGAGCAAGCGCCTGGACCGCGCGCGCAAGGCGGCCAAGGGCAACGACCCGATCGAAAAGCTGGCCGTACCGCTGTGCGAAAAGCTCGTGGCGCATCTGGACGAGGGCAAGCCGGTGCGCACCTTCGCGGTCGGCGACAACGAGAAAGAGCAGGCCATCGTCAGCGACATGCAGCTGCTCACCAGCAAGCGCATGTTCTACGTCGGCAACGTGGCCGAAGGTGCTCTCAGCAACCTCGCGGCCGACAAGCACTATCAAAAGCTGGTCGAGTTCGCCAAAGCCGAGGGCGCGCCGGTGGTGCCGATCTGCGCGGCGATCGAGGAGCAGATCGCGCAGCTCGAGCCGGCAGATCGTCCCGACTTTTTGGCCAGCGTTGGCCTGAGCGAGCCGGGCCTGAATTCGGTGATTCGCACCGGCTATCAGCTACTGGGGCTGATCACGTTCCTGACGGCGGGCAAGGTCGAGGTGCGCGCGTGGACGGTGCGCGGTGGCTCCACGGCACCGCAAGCGGCCGGCGTCATTCACACCGACTTCGAGCGCGGCTTCATCAAGGCCGAAGTGATTTGGTGGGAAGATTTCATCAAGTACGGCAGCGAGGCCAAGTGCCGTGAGGCCGGCAAACAAGCTATCGAAGGCCGCGACTACGTCGTGCGCGATGGCGACGTGATGCATTTCCGCTTCAACGTGTGAGCCGGCGCATGGACGGACGGCCGCCGCTCGATCCTTTTCGCGCGGCGGTGGCGGCGCTGGGTAGCGCCTTCATCTATTTGCTGATTCGGTTGTTCGGGCGTCGCGTGACGCAGGCCGAAGCGCCCTGGTTGTGGGGGCCGTTCGGTGGCGACTACATCGGTGACAAGCCGTACGAGGAATGCGCGGAGCGAGAAGCGCTCACGCTGACGCGCAACGCCGCCGCCGGCGGCTTGATCCCGGATTTTGCGGCGCTCGACGGAGACGGCTTTCGACTCGCGGATGTGCACCCCGCGGTGCGCGACTTTTACGAGCACACCGCCGAGTTCCGGATGGACGTGTGGGCCGAGACGCGCTTCCCGATGAACCTCGGGTTATGGCTCCTGGTAACGACCATCAGCCGCAAGGTAAATCAGCTCAATTTCCCGCTGCGCGCGCTGGACACCGCGCGCGGCATGGACAGCGAGATCGTGCTGCTGAGCGAGCCGACCGGGCGCGTACGTTACGCGGGCTGGTACCGGCGGCTCGCGGACAGCGGGCGCGTGATCTACACGGGGTTTTACATGACCGAGCGCGTGCCGCATTGCGCGCGGCCCTGCGTGAAGGTGGTGTTCCCGATGCCCGAGGGCAACGCGACCGTGGTGCTACGACCGAGCGTCGACGAGCGTGGTGAGTTTCGGCTCAGCTCGGAAGGCGAGCGCTTCGGCGACGCCGGCTTCTATCGCGTGCAGCGCGGCAATGACGGCCACGTGCGCGCCTGGCGCATCGCCTCGCTCAAGGAGCTCTTTCGCGTGTACGTGGACGATGCTGGCACGCTGCGCTGCGATCACAATGTGCGCTTCTGGGGAATGCCGGTCTTGAACCTGCACTACCGCATCGAGCGCAAGCGCTGAGCGTCAGCCCGCCCCACTCTTTTTTTAGCAATCGGTTCGCCAACATGCCGATGAGGATGGGTGGCCCATTCGATCGGATTGGCCGACTAGCTGAATGGGCGTAATCTAGGGGCATGGCGACGATGGAAAGCAAACTCGATCTCATTTTGGGCAAGCTGATCTCGCTGGAACAAGACGTCAGCGGGATGCGGCAGGAGATGGACAAGCGCTTCGAGGCGCAAGACAAGCGCTTCGAGGCGCAAGACAAGCGCTTCGACGAAATCGTCGCGGCGTTCAAGGAGAACTGGGGCGACATGGCCGGCCTCTATCGGCGCGTGCGCGACGACGTGAAGCTTTTCGAGGAGCGCTTGGAGGCGAAGCTGACCCAGGTGAATCAGAGCATCGTGGCATTGAGGGATTCCCTGGAGCGCCAGGACTTCAGGTCCGACGAGCTGGGGCGACGTATCGCGCTGATCGAGGATCGCCCTCCGCGTTTGTGAGAGCGACTCAGTGGTGCAGCGCCAGCCACTGCCGCAATGAAGTGACGGCCACTGGGCCGCCGAAAGCGCCCGCGAAGCGAGCGAGCCAAACGCCGAGCGTCGTGATCAACAGCGCCGTCGCCACGATGCTCACGACGCGTGTGCTCCACCGATAGCGTGGTCGCGTTGACGTCTGCGTCGGTGAAGGGTCCCGCACGAGCTCGAACAGCGCCGCACCTGTGAAGCCTACGAACAGCGGCGACAGCAACCAGACCAGCGGATGAAGGTGCAGCGCGGCGTGCACATCGCCATGGAGCAGCGCCAAGGTGGCGCGCGTGAGGCCGCAACCCGGGCAGGGGATACCGAAGGTTCCGGCCAGCGGACACAGCGGAAAATCGACGTGCACCGCGAGCGCGAACCCGCCCAGCAGCGGCGCCAGCAAGAGCAGTCGCGGTAGCCGGTCCACGCGCTCAGCGTAGCCACAAAACGCGAACGGCGCCGGTAAGGCGCCGTCCGCTTGCTCAGGCGAGCTTGGAGATCAGCGAGGCTGACCGCCGCCTGCCGCTTGCCAGACCTCGTTCAAGTCTGCGGGGAAGAAGTAGCTTCCGAGCAGGAGATAGAGGATGGGATGCGGCACCTGCGGGTTCGGCACGCCCGCCATCTGCTTGGCCTCGAGCACTTTGGCCGGCAGACCCCAGAACAAGAGAATGTTCAGGATCGGCACGAACATGAAGATCGGGTTGATGTCGTCCTTGCCGCGGAAGGCCTTGAGCTCGTTCAACATGCCCCAGATGTTGATGATGGCGTAGACGAAGCAGATGCTGCCGATGACGAGCACCATGATCGGGTTGCGAGTCTTGCCGATCGGACCGCGGCCACCGGCCGGAACCATCGGCGCGCCGCCCGGTGGCATCCCGCCGTAGCCACCCATGGGCGCACCTTGCGGAGGAGCACCGAAGCCACCCGGCGCGGGAGCGCCGTAGCCGCCACCGGGCGGAGGACCACCAAAGCCGCCACCGGGCGGAGGTGCGCCGTAACCACCGGGAGGGCCTCCAGCGCCGGGATCGGGTGCACCGTACCCGCCACCAGGTGGAGGCCCGCCGTATCCGCCACCGGGCGGGGGACCGCCAGGCGGAGGACCACCAAAGCCACCACCAGGAGGAGGACCACCGTATCCGCCGGGAGGCGGACCACCGGCACCCGGCGGAGGACCACCGAAGCCACCCTGCGGCGGCTGACCGTAGGGGTTGAACGCGCCGGGATCAGCAACCATGGTGCCGCCGAGCGGGTTCACCGGTTGATCGACGATGCCAGGGGGAGGACCCATCGGCGCGCCGGGAGGCGGACCGTAAGGATTCGCGGGAGGAGCGGCAGCGGCAGGCGGACCACCGAAGCCGCCTGGGGCGGGAGCCGAAGCGCCGCCCGGCGGAGGACCGAAACCACCACCTGGTGGAGCACCACCGGGCGGAGGACCGAAACCACCCGGAGCGCCACCAGGTGGCGGACCGAAGCCACCGGGAGCGCCCGGCGGAGGACCGAAACCGCCAGCAGCAGGCGGAGCCCCCTGCGGCTGCGGCGCGCCCATAGAAGGAGGAGCGACGCCGAGCATCGTGCCCTTCAACTGAGGACGCGGCGCACCCGCGGGCGGAGCAGCCGGCGCGGCGGCCGGTGGCGCTCCAGCGGGGCCAGGCATGGGTGCTGCTGGAGCACCAGGCGCTGGAGCGCCGGGTGCAGGAGCGCCTGGCTTATTCAGCCCAGCCGGCGCGTTCATCATCAGCATCGTGCCCTTGAACTTCGGGGCAGCGGCACCTTTCAGGCTGAACCCGCACTTCTTGCAGGTTGTCGCCGCTTCCTCGTTCTCAGTCCCACAGTTCGGACAAAACACTCGAAGTACCTCCCTCAGAGGTTTGATGGGGCCCCGAGCCTACTCGGAAGGCTGTTGATTTCTCAAGGGTGACGTGGGCTTTTATGTGACGGGCTTCTGCTACCGACCCGTGCCCGTAAACGTGCCCGTGCCCGTGCCCGATCTCGCTCGCACGTCTCCGCTCGGTTTGGTTGGTAGGCCGAGGTTCCTGGCGCGAGCTTCGCTCGCGCGCGCCGCGGGCAGCTGCCCGCGCAGGCGAGGCCTCCAAAACCCAGAGATGTGAAAGGTTTTTCGGGCACGGGCACGGGCACGTTCACGTTCACGGGGATCTGCCTTGACACCCCGCTTTGCGCGTCACTACGGTGCGCCTCGCCGGCCCGGCCCCCGGGCAAATTCTCCAGAGAAATCATGCAACCAGAGCTCGGTCATCGGCGCCGAGACAAGCCCCGGAAACGTTAATGGCATTCGCTCTCAACGCAGAGCAAGAGCGGCAGCTCGAAGACATCCTTTCGCGTTACCCGAACAAGATGGCGGCGTGCATTCCCACGCTACATCTCTGTCAGGAAGCGAACGAGAACTGGGTCTCCGAAGACGTGATCGCGTTCGTCGCCAAGCGGCTCGAGCTGTCGACGGCGCACGTGCAAGGCGTCGTCACCTTCTACACGCTGTTCAACCAGAAGAAGCCCGGTAAGCACCAGGTGTGGGTTTGCCACACGCTGAGCTGTGCCCTCCGGGGCGCCGAAGATCTGGTCAAGCACTGCGAGAAGCGCCTCGGCGTCCACGTCGGTGAGACCACCAAAGACGGGCGCATCACGCTGCGCACCGCCGAGTGCTTGGCCGCTTGCGGCACGGCCCCGGTGATGCAGGTCGACAAGCGCTACCACGAGAATCTGACGACCCAAGAAGTCGATCGCATCCTCGACCGCCTGATCGCGGGAGGTTGAGGGGACCGCCATGATCAAGCTCACCAACTATCTTTCGCATTCTTATGGCAAGCCCGACAGCTACAAGCTCGCCGCCTACGAAGCCGCCGGCGGCTACCGCGGCGTGCGCAAGGCGCTCGGCATGTCGCGCGACGCAGTGGTCGAAGAGATGAAGAAGGCGCACATCCGCGGACGCGGTGGCGCCGGCTTCGACTGCGGCACGAAGTGGAGCTTCATGCCCAAGGAGGTGAAGAAGCCTCACTACCTGGTCGTGAACGCCGACGAGGGTGAGCCCGGCACCTTCAAAGATCGCTCGATCATGGAGATGAATCCTCACTCCCTGGTCGAAGGTTGCATCATCGGCGCCTACGCGATCGGCGCACACGCCGCGTACATCTACGTGCGCGACGAGCTGCACCTGAGCAAGGAGCGGCTGTGGGGCGCCATCCACGAAGCGCGCGCCAAGGGCTACCTGGGCAAGACGCCGTTCGGCAAAGACTACGAGATGCAGGTCTACGTGCACACCGGTGCCGGCGCCTACATCTGCGGCGAAGAAACCGCGCTGCTCAACTCGCTCGAGGGCCGTCGCGGTGAGCCTCGCCTCAAGCCGCCGTTTCCGGCGCAATACGGCGCCTTCGGCAACCCCAGCACCGTGAACAACGTCGAGACGATCGCCATCGCCCCCACGGTGTTCGAGGTCGGCGGCGACGCCTTCAGCAAGCTCAGCGAGCTGCACGGCATCAACGACGGCGGCGCGCGCATCTTCGGTGTCAGTGGCCACGTGAAGAAGCCGGGCCTGTACGAAGCCTGCGTCGGCCTCACGCTGCGCGAGCTGATTTACGACCTGGGCGGCGGCATCACCGGTGACCGCAAGCTGTTGGCGGTGATCCCCGGCGGCTCGTCGTGCCCGGTGCACTTGGCCGACGAAATCGTCAACTCGAGCGACCCTCGCTTGGAGCCGTGGAACGGCAAGCCGCTGCTGGATCTGCCGCTCGGTGTCGACACCTTCCGCAGCGCCGGCAGCATGCTCGGCACCTGCTGCGCCACGGTGATGAGCGACGCGACGGACCCGGTGCTGGCGCTGCACAACGTGATGCGCTTCTACCGTCACGAGTCATGCGGTCAGTGCACGCCCTGCCGCGAAGGCTGCGGCTGGATCGAGCGCATCCTCGACAAGATCGTCAGCGGCAAGGGCAGCATCACCGAGCTCGACCAGATCTCCGAGATTGCCAGTGACATCACCGGCAACACCATCTGCGCCTTCGGCGACGGCGCGGCTCAACCCGCGCTGGCGTTCGTGCGCAAGTTCCGAAAGCAGCTCGAGGACTACGTCCACACCGGCGGCAAGTCGCAGACCGGAAGGCTCACGGTATGACAGCGGGTAACATTTTCTTTGCCGTGTGCAGCATCGCGTCCCTAGTAGGCGCGCTGTGCACGGTGCTGGCCAAAAACCCGATCCGCGGGGCGATGGGGCTGCTCTTGACCATCGTCGGCATCGCCGGGTTGTTCTTGAAGCTGAACGCGCAGTTTCTGGCAGCGATCCAGCTCATCGTCTACGCCGGCGCCGTCGTGGTGCTGTTCGTGTTCGTGATCATGCTGCTCGGGCCTGATGCGGGTCACGTGGAGCAAGTGAGCGAGCCGAAAGCCAAGCTGTCTCGCGCCCTATCCGGCGTGCTGATGGGCCTGATCTCGCTGGTCACCCTGGTCCTGGTGCTGCGCAACGCCGACGCTCCCAAGCGCTTTGGTCACGTCGCCCCGACCCACGGCACGGTCGAGGCCGTCGGCCAGCAGCTGTTCACCAAAGCCGTCGTGCCGTTCGAGCTGGCCACGGCGCTCTTGATCGTCGCGGTAGTGGGCGCGATCGCGGTGGCCCGCAGCCGTCACCAGGCGCGCAAGCCCAAGCAGAGCCCGAGCGAGACTCGCCGCCTGTTCCACGGGCCTCTGCATCCGCGCGACGCCGGTCGCCCGCTGACGGGGGAGGAGCTCTGATGAACATCTTGGGCAACGTCGTCGAGCACTACGTGCTCCTGTCGTCGGTCATCTTCACCATCGGTGGCATCGGCTTTCTGGTGCGCCGCAACGTGCTGGTGCAGCTCATGTGCGTGGAGCTGATGCTCAACGCCGTGAACCTGGCGCTGGTCGCCTTCAATCGCCGGCACATCGGCGACATGAACGGGCAGGTGTTTTCGTTCTTCATCATCGCCGTGGCAGCTGCAGAAGCCGCCGTCGGCTTGGCGATTGTGCTTTCGTTCTACCGTTTGAAGCAGTCGGTGTTCAGCGACGAGGCGGACCAGCTCCGTCACTGAGGATCCTCCATGCACGCTCTAGAAGCTCTTTTCCCCGAATCCGACTACACGCTCCTGGCGTTCATCGTTTTGCTCCCCTTGTTGGGCGCGGTGGTGAACGGCGTGTTCGGCAAGCGCCTCGGGCGCGAAGCCGTCACGCTGATGGGCCTGGGCTCCGTTTTCGTCTCTTTCTTGTTCTCGGTCGTCACCTTCTTCGTCCTCAAGAGCCACGGCGGGGAGGGTGAGTCGCCCAAGCTGCTCTGGAAGGGCTGGGAGTGGATGCACCTCAGCCAGTCGATCGGCAACGGCGGCGGGCAGATGTCGCTCTGGGTGTCGCTCTCGGTCGACGCGCTCAGCGGCACGATGGCGCTGATCGTCACCGGCATCGGCTTCCTCATCCACCTGTACTCGTCCAAGTACATGGAAGAGGACCCGGGCTTTCACCGCTTCTTCACGTACCTGAACCTGTTCATCTTCTCGATGCTGGTGCTCATCCTGGGCGACAGCTTGCCGGTCTTGTTCGTCGGCTGGGAAGGCGTGGGTCTCTGTAGCTACCTACTCATCGGCTTCTGGTTCGGCGAAGAGAAGAACGCCGCCGCCGGCAAGAAAGCCTTCATCACCAACCGCATCGGTGACTTCGGCCTGCTCGTCGCGATGGGCTTGCTCCTCTATTACACGGGCGCGCTCGACTGGGCGGGCATCGAAGCGGGCCGCGGCAACCTGCTCACGCAGGTCACCATCTGGCCGCTCGGCGACCACGTGCCACTCGCCAACGTGCTGCCGCAAGGTTGGGCCACGTGGATCAACACGCCGCGTACTGCGAGCGCGGCCACGCTGGTGGGACTGTTCCTTTTCTTGGGCGCGGCCGGTAAGAGCGCGCAGTTGCCGCTGTACGTCTGGCTGCCGGACGCGATGGCGGGCCCCACGCCGGTTTCCGCGCTCATCCATGCCGCCACCATGGTCACGGCCGGCGTGTACCTGGTGTGCCGCACCTCGGCCATCTTCGTGATGAGCCCGGCCGCCATGTTCACGGTCGCGCTGATCGGCGGTCTCACGGCCGTGTTCGCCGCAACCATCGCGTTTGCTCAGAACGACATCAAGAAGGTGCTGGCGTATTCGACGGTGAGCCAGCTCGGCTACATGTTCCTGGGCGTCGGCGTCGGCGCGTTCACGGCCGGCTTCTTCCACGTCCTCACGCACGCCTTCTTCAAAGCCTGCATGTTCCTCGGTGCCGGTTCGGTCATCCACGCCATGCACGCGCGCATCCACGACACCGATGCGTCGCAGGACATGCGCAACATGGGCGGCTTGAAGAAGTACATGCCGTACACCTTCTGGACGTTCGCGGTGTCGTGGGCCGCGATCATCGGCATCCCGGGTACCAGCGGCTTCTTCTCGAAGGATGAGATCCTGCTCAAGGCCTACAGCTCGTACATCTCGACGCCCACGGGCGTGGTCGACCCGTTCGAGTGGCCGAAGTGGGGCGGTCAGCTGCTGTACGCGCTCGGTTTTGCCGGCGCGATCATGACGGCGTTCTACATGACGCGCCTGTTCATCGGCACCTTCTTCGGTGACTTCAAGGGCTGGAAGATCGTGAAAAAGTGGAAGGAGCCGGAGCATGCGCACGGCCACGACCACCATCACCCTCACGATGCCGACGAAGAGCTGGAAGGTCCCGAGCCGCACGAGTCGCCCTGGCAGATGTGGTTGCCGCTGGCAATTCTCGGTTTCTTGGCGGCGGTCGGCGGCTTCCTGAACCCGGGTGCGCTGGAGATCATCGGCGTGCACAGCATGCCGCTCGATCACTTCCTCGAGCCGGTCTTCGAAAAGGCCGCGCCGAGCGTGCACACCATCGAAAATGCCGAGCACCTGCTGGGCATGTTCTTGGGCCTGGCGCTGGTCGCGGTCGCGCTGGGCGCGGGCGGCGCTTACTACGTCTACATGCAGATGAAGGGCGAGCCCGCTCGCGCCTTCACGGAGAGGTTCCCGGGCCTGCACCGCTTGGTCTACGACAAGTGGCGCGTCGACGAGCTCTACGAAGAGACCGTCATCGGCGCCGTGGACTCGCTCGCCGAGTTCGGTGCCTGGGGCGACAAGTGGATCGTCGACGGCATCCTGGCGAAGCTCTCGTCGTTCATCGTGCGCAGCGTCGGCAGCCTGCTGCGGCAGCTGCAAACGGGCCGCATCCAAGCCTACGCGGCCGTCATGGTGGTCGGCCTGGGCTCGGTCGGTTGGTTCTTGATTGCACCCCACGCGGACGCCAAGGTCATCGCCAACCACGCCGACGGCGTTTACAGCGTCACCGCGACGCCCGGCCTCGGTTACTCCTACCGCTGGGACGAGAACGGCGACGGCAAGCCCGACAGCGAAGACTTCGGCGACAAGGCGAGCGTCGACTTCAAGCTCGACCCCGACAAGACCCGCACCGTCTCACTCGAGGTCAAGAATGCTTTCGGCCAGGTCGCCAAGCGCAAGTTCGAGCTCAGCCGGCCCAAGCCGGACTTGAGCGGCGCCGGTCCCGGTCAGCCCACGGCGGTAGGTCGCCCCGTACCTCCTTCACAACCCGGGCGCCAAGCGCCCCCCATTATGCCCGGCGCCCAGTTGCCCCCCGGTCACCCTGCCATTCAAGGTCAGTGAGCCATGCGCCCCCTGGAACGTGCTGTAGTTGAATTTCTGCCTTACCTGCTGGCCTTTGCGGTAGGTGCTCTGGTGCCTCGCCGCCAGGGCAAGGCAGAGCGTGTCGCGATCGGCATCACGGCCGCGCTCTCCATCCTCTTCATCAAGAGCTTTTGGCCCGGCAGCGCGGTCGACGCGGACCCGAAGCTGGAGTGGGGCAGCCTGCTCAGCGTGATCGTGTTCTTGCCGATCTTCGGCGCCGTGGCACTGCTGTTCTTGCCGCGCCAGACGCCGGTGCTGCTCAAGCGCTTCACGTTCTTCGTGCTGGGCTTGGACGCCATCGCCTCGCTGGGCTTGCTGTCGCAGCCGATGAGCAAGGGCTGGCACTACCAGCAGATCATCGAGTGGGTGCCCTCGCTGGGCATTCGCTACCACGTAGCGGTCGACGGCATCAGCATGTGGCTGGTGCTCTTGTGCACGTTCAGCACGCCGATCGCGCTTTACGTGTCGTTCAACTCGATCCAAACGCGCATCAAGGACCTGTGCTTCGCCTTCTTGATGCTGCACGGCGCCATGCTGGGCTGCTTCGTCTCGCTCGACCTTTTCCTGTTCTTCGTGTTCTGGGAAATGATGCTGGTGCCGATGATCGTGATGATCGGCGTCTGGGGCGGCGTCGAGAAGATCAAGGCTGCCTACAAGTTCTTCCTCTACACGATGGTCGGCAGCATGCTGATGTTGGCCGCCATCCTCTACATGGTTTGGACACACGCCAAGATCGCGGGCTACCCGAGCTTCGATTACCTGGCGCTGTCGCGGCTGATCCTGCCGCACCACGCCGCCGCGCTGTGCTTCGCGGGCTTCTTGGCCGCCTTCGCGATCAAGGTGCCCATGTTCCCGATGCACACCTGGTTGCCTGACGCGCACGTGCAGGCGCCCACCGGCGGCTCGATCATCCTGGCCGCCGTGCTGCTCAAGCTCGGCACGTACGGCTACATCCGCTTCTGCATGGGCATGCTGGGCGGCCCGGCGTTCTACGCCGGTGCCACGCTGGCGGGCGTCGCCATCGGCGGCGGCATCGTCTACGGCGCCTTGGTGGCCTGGAAGCAAGACGACGTGAAGCGGCTAGTCGCTTACTCGTCGGTCGCGCACATGGGCTTCGTGATGCTCGGCTGCTTCGCCGGCACTCAGGCGGGTATGGAAGGATCGATCCTGCAGATGCTGAACCACGGCATCAGCACGGGCGCGCTGTTCCTCCTCGTCGGCGTCATCTACGATCGCCGCCACACGCGCCTGGTGCGCGAGTTCGGCGGCCTGGCGAAGGTGATGCCGATTTACGCGGCGTTGTTCGTGGTCGTCACCATGTCCAGCATCGGCGTGCCGGGTACCAACGGCTTCGTCGGCGAGTTCATGATCGTGATGGGCACGTTCGTGTCGCAGGCGCTCGGCGGCAATGCCAAGCTGCAGGCCGGTCTGGCGGCGGCGGGCGTCATTCTGGCGGCCGTCTACATGCTCAGCGTGGTGCAGAAGATGTTCTTCGGCCCGCTCAGCAACCCCAAGAACAAGCGGTTGAAGGACGTCTCGCCCCGCGAGCTCATCGCCGTTGCCCCGCTGATCGCGATGATCTTCGTGATCGGCTGGTTCCCGCACATCTTCACCAGCCGCATGAGCGACGGCGTCGAGACCGTGCTCGACCGTTACTTCTCGCATCGTCAAAACTGGGTCAGCTCGCAAGACGCGACGTTCGCCACGCTAGCTCCTCGCCGCGGCGGACCGGTCGAGCAGGGCTACCCTGAAGATCCCAAGAAGAAAGCCGACGGCGCGGCCCAAGCGCTGAACGTGGAGGCGCCGTGAGCGTACTACTTGCTATCTCGCCGCTGCTGGTCGTCGCCGTTGGCGCCCTGCTGCTGATGCTCACCGAAGCCTTCGGTAAGCCGACGAGCCCCGAAGGCTTCGGCCCCGACGGGCTGATCGTCGACGCCGGTGCCGGTCGCGCCAGCGAGCTCGGCCTGGGCAGCTCCGTGGTGCTCTTCGCCGGCGCTGTCGCGGCGCTGGCCGTGTGGATGGTGGGCCCGGACAAGTTCGAGAAGCTCGACGTCCTGATGCCGTACCTGGTCGTCGACCGTTTCACCTTGTTCTTCTCGTTCGTGCTGTGCCTGGGCGGCGGCCTGGCGTGCTTGCTCGCCGGCGGCTACCTCCCCGAGCACAAGCTCGAGCGCGGCGAGTTCTTCCCGCTGGTAATGTTCTCGACGGTGGGTGCCATGGCGCTCGCAGCTTCGGGTGACTTGCTCAGCCTGTTCATCGCGCTGGAGACCATGTCGCTCGGCGTGTACTGCCTGATCGGCCTGCGCCGCACCAGCGTGCGCGCTTCCGAGGCCGCGCTGAAGTACTTCTTGCTCGGCAGCTTCGCGGCCGCCCTGCAGCTGTTCGGCGGCGCGCTGCTGTACGGCGCCACCGGGCACACGGATCTGGCCGGTATCGGCGAGGCCGTCGGCACCATCGGCAAGGCCGGCAGCGTCGTCAGCCCGACGCTGGTGCTGGTTGCGCTGGCGCTGAGCATCTCTGGCCTGGCCTTCAAGGTGAGCGCGGTGCCGTTCCACATGTGGACGCCGGACGCCTACGAAGGCGCTCCGACGCCCGCCACGAGCTACATGGCCGTGGCCGTCAAGAGCGCCGCCTTCGCGGTGCTGCTGCGCGTGCTGGTAGTGGCGTTCGGGGATGAGCGCTTGATGAGCTGGGGCGCTGGTTGGCCGCCGGTCTTGGCCTTGATGGCTATCGTGACCATGACGGCAGCCAACGTCATCGCGGGTCGTCAGGATTCGGTGAAGCGCATGCTCGCCTATTCGTCGATCGCGCACGCCGGCTACGCGCTGGTGGGCGTGGTCGCGGCCATGCGCTCGGAGACGGGTGTCGCCAGCGTGCTCTTTTACATGCTGAGCTACACCGTCTCCACGGTGGGTGCGTTCGGCGCGCTCATCCTGTGCGGTCGTCAGGGTGCGGAAGCCGTGTCGTATGAGGACTTGGCCGGCATCGGTCGGCGTCACCCGCCGGCAGCGCTGGCATTCTCGTTCTTCTTGCTATCGTTGGCCGGCGTCCCGCCGACGGCCGGCTTCTTCGGTAAGTTCTACGTCTTCAACGCCGCCATCGATGCCGAGCTGTACGCGCTCACGGTCATCGGTCTGCTCAACAGCATCTTGGGCGCCTACTATTACCTGCGGGTGATGGTGTTCATGTACATGCGCGAGCCGGAGCCCGGCGCTCCGGTCGCCACGCCGATGAAGTCGGGCATGGTGGCCTCGGCGCTGGTGATCGCGGCCGCCTTCGTGATCGCGATTGGCCTGTTCCCCGACACGCTGCTGGCCATGGCGCGCGCCGCCGGCCTGCGCTAGTCCCTAGCATATGCTGCGCGCCGCCGAGCTGACCGGGCTTCGCTGTCTCACGCTGGCCCTGCTCACGCTGGGCGGCTGCAGCAAGAAGGTCGAGCCGGCGGCGGCAACCGGCTCTGCTTCGGCGGCGCCCAGCGTATTCAAGCCGGCCGCCGCCGTCGCGTCCGGCTTGCCGGGCGCGCTGGACCAGGTGAGCAGGGCCGTCAATCCCGAGAACGTCCCCGCGTACGCTGGCCCGACCGGCAGCGTCATGGGCATCATCACCGCGACCGGCGACGCTCCGCCCGTCGCCACCGAGCACGTGGCCAAAATCAAGGGCGCCTGCCCCGAGGGCCGCGAGACTTACGGCCACGTGTTTCGCGAGGGCATGATGCGAGCCCTGGCCGACGTCCTGGTCGCCGTCACCGGCTACGAAGGCTACGTGCCCGAGACGCAAGCCAAGCAAACGATCGCGGCGCGCGGCTGCGCGTACAGCACGCGCACGGTCGCGCTCACTTACGGCCAGACGCTCGACATCGTGAGCAAGGACGCAGAAGGCTACGTGCCCAACCTGCTCGGCAGCCACATGAAGGCACAGCTGCTCGCGCTACCGGGGGGCGCGCCGTCCACCGTGTACCCGCCGGCCCCCGGCCACTACGTGCTGACCGACGACATCAAGGTGTTCATGACCGCCGATGTGTTCGTCGTGAAATACGCTACCCACGACGTGACGAGTCTCGACGGTCGCTATGAGATCAAGGGCATTCCGGTCGGAAAAGCTCGGCTCAGCGCGATGCTCCCGACGACTCAGCAAGTGGTCGAAAAGGACATCGAGATCAAGGCCGGGCAACCGCTGGAGCTGAACCTGGAAATCCCGTTCGACGCCAAGGCCTATGCAGCAGCAGCCGCTGCGCCCGCCGCGAGCGGCGTCGCGCCCGCCGGCTCTGCCGGTCACTGAGGCTCGGGGCTCTTCAAGAGCTGGGCGGCCTGCGCGCTGACTCGGCGCGAGAGCAGGGCCGAGAGCGTATCCAGCAGCTCGGGGCTCGCGGGCTTGCCGGGCTGGCTCGACTCCGCCAGCAAGCGCGCGAACGCGGCATGGTCTTGCTGCAGATCGGCGACGGCCAGCGCCAGCACCAGCGCGTCGCCGTTGCTCGGATCGGCCCCCAGCAGCTGCTCGGCGCAGCGCTTGGCGGCGCTCACGTCGCCCGCCCGGAGCGCCGCGAGCGCGCTCGCCACGTTCACGCCGCCTTCGGCTCGCCCGCTGCGCGCTGCCAACTGGTCCAGCGCCTCTTGAGCGCGTGCGGCGCGCGCGCCGTCGCCCGCCCGTTTGGCGGCCGTGATGATGCTACGCATGACGACGGGCGACTCTGCGGCGTGGGTGATCAGCGCATCACGCAGCTGCCAGGCGAGCTCGCGATCGCCGTGCTGCTCGGCCAGGTCGGCCGCCAGCAGGCTGGCATCGACGCGCTCCGGATCGAAACGCACCGCATTTTGTGCGGCTACGAGCGCCGCTGCCACGTCGCCGCGCGCCTTCTTGCACTGTGCGAGCTCGTACCAGAGGGGGCCATAGTCGGGGGCCGAGCGCTCGGCAGCAGCGAAGGATTTGTCGGCCAGCGCCGCCTCGCGCAGCTTACAGGCCACGGCGCCGATGCGAGTCCGCAGCTCGGGTCCGCGGCCATCGATCTCGAACGCACGCTGGTAGAGCGTGAGCGCCTCCCGCCACTGGCCGCGCGCCTCGCGCAAGGCCGCCACCGCGTACAGCGCGTAGGCTTCCGGCTCGATGAAGCGACCGTCCGTCGTGGCGCCATCGACCATGCGCGTGACGGGTGGCTCCAGCACGCTACAGGCCATGCTCAGCAGTGTCAGGACCAGACTTGCGGTCGCGTGGCGTGCTTTCACGTGAGCTCGGTCAGCGCAGCCGCCAGCGCATCGTTCTCGGCTCGGGTTCCGATGGTCACGCGGAGCTGGTTGGCGAGGCGCCCACCGCGTGCGTGAAAGCTACGCACCAAGATGCTACGCTGCTTGAGGGCTTCGTACAGGTCGCCGGCGGGCTTTTCGGTGCGTAGCCAGAGGAAATTGGCCTGGCTGGGCGTGATGCCGATGCCCGACAGCCGCTCTAGTGTTTGAACGAGACGCGCACGCTCCCCCACGACCTCGGCGCTGATGCGCGCGATCTCGGGACGTAGCTCGCTGAAGGCCAGCTCTGCCACGCGCTGCGTGGGCTCGGGCACGTTGTACGGTAGGCGTACCTTGTCGAGCTCGGCGACGACCTCGGGTCGCGCCAGCAGGAAGCCCAGCCGGAACGCCGCAAAACCGACCTTGGAGAGCGTGCGCATGATGGCCACGTTCTCGTAGCTTCGATACAGATCGAGCTGATCGCGATCCGAGTATGCGATGTACGCTTCGTCGACGACCACCAGCGCTTGCGGCGCTGCGTTGATGAGCTCTTCCAACCGCTCGCGGCTCATCAGGTTGCTGGTCGGGTTGTTGGGGCTGGCGATGAAAATCAGGCTGGGCGGCGCCATCTTGATCGCGCTCTTGAGCGCCTCGACGGACAAATCCCAGTTGGCATCGAGTGGTACCTCGAGCACGCGCAGGCCGCGGCAGCGCGCGCTCATGCGGTACATCACGAACGACGGCGTCGTGGTGAGCACGGTCGGAACCTCCGCCGGTGGCAGCGGCTTCACGAACGCGGTGAGCAGCAGGCTGATGACTTCGTCACTGCCGACGCCGGGCAGGATTTCTTGCGGGGTCGCGCCCAAGCTGGTGGCGATGGCCTGGCGCAGCCGCGCGAGCGACGGGTCCGGATAGCGCTCCCATTGGCCGCGAGCGAGCACCTCGGCGATGCGCTGAAGCGCGCTGTCGCTCATCAGCGGCGGCGCCTCGTTGGCGTCGAGGCGGATGCGATATTGAGCGAGGTCGGGCAGATAGGCCGAGAGCTCGGCGAGCTCGGGCCGTGTGAGCGAAGCGATCGAGAAACCGGACATGACGAAAGCGGCCCGAAACCTACCACGGGGGCGGCAGCTCTGGCATGCTCCGGCCCGAGCTACGGACGATGTCTTTCTCCGCGATTTTGGGCCAAGAGCCCGCCGTCAAAACGCTGGAGCGTGCGCTCGGGTCGGGCAAGGTGCACCACGCCTACCGTTTCGAGGGGCCGCCCGGCGTCGGCAAGGGCCTGGCCGCGCTGGCGCTCGCGCGGGCGCTGCTCTGCGAGCAACCGACACCGCTGGCTTGCGAGAGTTGTGGCTCCTGCAAACGCGCTGCGACCTTCTCGCAAGAGGAGCCGCCGCTGCCGGCTCACCCCGACTTGCTCATCGTGGAGCGCGGGTTGTACCGCTCGGTCATTACGGCGAGCGAGGCGACCGGCATCAGCATCGAGCAGGTGCGACGCATCGTGCTGTCGCGCGTAGGTTTTTCCCCCCACGAGGGACGCGCCGTGGTCTGCATCGTGCGCGGCGCGGACGAGCTCACGGTGTCGGCCGCCAACGCGCTGCTCAAAACGCTCGAAGAACCGCCGCCGCGCACGTTCTTCTTGCTGCTGACGAGCAAGCCCAGCCGCTTGTTGGACACCATTCGCTCGCGCACCTTGCCCGTGCGCTTCGGCCCGTTGCCGGACGCCATTGTGGCGCAGCTGCTCGAGGCGCGCGGGCTCGACCCGAAGCTGGCAGCCCTAGCCCAAGGCAGCATGGAGCAAGCGCTCGCGCTGGCAGATACGGAAGCCTTCGCGCGGCGCGACGAGTTCGCGCAGCACGTCATCAAGGGCATCGAGGCGCCGGATCTATCGAGCTCCGTGGCTTTTGCCGACAAGCAGAAGCTCGAGCGCCAGGAGCTGTCGGAGCTGCTCGGTCACCTGTCGCAGGTGCTTGCGCTCCGAGCGCGTGAGGTCGTTGGAACCCTGCCCGAAGAGGCGCGGCGCCTGTCGCGTCGCTACGAGGTCGTGCGTGGTGCCGTGGCCGATTTGGAGCGCAACGTGGGCCCGCAGCTCGCGCTCGAAGCGATGATGGCGAAGCTGCGCCGCGCCTGAGCGTTCAGGCGCCGAGCGCGCTCTGCCAGGCTACCGCGCGGGCGGCGATCGAAGCCGCATCGACGCCGCCGGCCAGCAAATCCGAGATCACCGCGGCACAGACACCGTGCTCCGCCAATCGTGGCGCCACCTGCAGGGTGAGCCCGCCGATCACCACCAGCGGCACGCCCGCCGCGCGCGCGCGTTCCGCCGCGCTCGCAACGCGTTCGATTCCGAGGGCCGGATCGGCCCCGCGCTTCGAGCTCGTGGCGAAAATGGGTCCGAAGGCGACGTAGTCGGGCCGTTGCTCGAGCGCGCGCTCGAGCTGCGTCAGGTCATGTGTCGACACGCCGACCTTGAGCGTGCTCGACAGCTTTCTTACGGCGGCGATCGGCACGTCGTCTTGACCGACGTGCACGCCTTCCGTCCCCGCCAGCAGCGCTAGGTCCGGGCGGTCGTTGGCAAAGAGCGAGGTGCCAGCGCGTTCGCACAGTGGCTTGAGCTGCTGCAGCAGCTCGAGCACGGCGCGCGGCGCCTGCTGCTTGGCGCGCAACTGCAGCAGCGGCGGCCGTGCGGTCAGCACGCTCTCGGCCAAAAGCAGCGGCGAGACGCCGCGCTGGGCCAGCGAATCCAGGTCGACGATCGGGTATAGGCCGCGCATCGGGGTCATGGTACCGGCAGCGTATGCGCGTTCGGAGTTTCGTCGAGCTGGCTTTGATCGGAGCTCTTGCGGGCTGTGCCGGTCACCAGGCGAATGTCGGCTCGAGCCTGGGCGACAAGCCGGTCGAATCCGCCAGCGACACCAACCCCACTGCAAATGGCGAGGCAGGCGCGCCGGGCGACGCTGCCAACCAGAAGAAGCCTGCGGTGGCCGAAGAAGAGCCGTCCGGGCCGCCTCCGCCCGATCCGGCGGTTGTCAAAGCGCTCGTCGAGAAGACGGGTGAGGCACCGGCTTCTGCCGCGGTCGACAATCCGCTGCACGTGCGGCTGGAGATCACGCCTCGGCCGGCGGGAGACCTTTGGGTACTGGCCGTCGTCAACCGCGGCACCGAGCCCGCCAAGGTGCAGCTCGACCTGCGACGCCTGAGCCTGGAGCTGGCTCCCGGCGAAGACGAGAAGAAGCCGACCAAGCTGCGCGGCAAGCCGCGCGCCAAGCTCATCACCTGCAAGCTGCCCGAGGGCTTCGGCGGCATGATGACGGACGAAGCTTGGCGTTCGCTCGAGCCCGGTGAGGGCTTGGTGCAGACGTTCGATCCCCGGCTGTACTGCGTGTCGGGCAGTGGCGATTCGCTGCTCGCCACCGGCCAGCACATCACCGCCAAGCTCGGTTACACGCCCAAGCCCCCACGCAATGTCTACAAGGGTGGCAGGCGTGTGGCGGCGGCTTCGCAGCAGATGGCGCCGTTCATCGCCGAGCCGGCAACGCCCCCGGCCGAGCCTGCCGATCCCGAGCACGATCCGCGGGTGAAGCAGCTCGTTGCCAGCGAGGTCGTGCTCACCCCCGATCTCACCGCCAACGAAGCGGAAGAAGATCCGTCGCTGCCGTTGACGCTCAAGCTCGTGCACGGCTCGGACGCAGCGACCGAGATGAACGCGACCGCCACCGTCGAGGTACGCGCCAAACAGAAAACGATGCTCTACTTTCGGCGGGAGCTGGTGAGCTTCACCGTGCACGGTCCCGACGGCATTCACGGCTGCGATCCACAGCCGGATGAGCGCGCTCCGGATCGGCAGGCCTACACGTCGCTCGCCCCCGGGCAAAGCATTTCCGCCACCAGCTTATTGGCGGAGATGTGCCCCAAATACACCTTCGGGCGCCCCGGTCTCTACCTGGTAAGCGCACGACTGGACGCCCTCCGAGACGGCTCCGAGTTCGGCCTCTCGGCCTTCACGGGACGGCTGGAAAGCCGCAAAGAAGCCCTCGTGCGCATCCGCACGGGCGATTTCCCGGCGCTGCCGCCGCCCGAGCCGCTTCGAGTCCGAGTGGGACAATAGCCCCTGCGCTGCGCTACATTGGCAGCGTGTCTCTGGAGATCGGCGCCACCGTTGATCGGCGTTACCTGCTGAAACGCGAGATCGCACGAGGCGGCGCCGGGGCGGTTTTCGAAGCCGAGCACCTGTTCACCAAGCGCTCCGTGGCGCTCAAGCTCCTGCTACCCGAGCAGCGCGCCGCTGCGGAGCCAAGAGCGCGCCTGCTGCGCGAGGCACTGGCGCTGACGGCCGCGCGGCACCCGGGCGTGGTTGCCGCGCTCGACGCAGGCGAGACCGACGACGGCACGCCGTACTTGGTGCTCGAGCTGCTCGAGGGACGCAGCGTCGAAGGTATTCTGGCGGTGCGGCGCAAGATTGGCGCCGCCGAAGTGGCGTGGATGGGCGCAGCGATTTGCGATGCGCTCGGCTCGGCCCACCGCGTCGGTATCATTCACCGCGACATCAAGCCCAGCAACGTGTTCGTGGCACGCGACGAGCAGGGCCGCGAAGTGATCAAGCTGTTCGATTTCGGTGTGGCGCGCGTTCCGAGCGAGAACAAGAAGCTCACGCAAGACGGCGCGCTGCTCGGCACACCCGAATACATGGCGCCGGAACAGCTCTTGGCGCGCGAGATCGATGCGCGGACCGATCTGTACGCAGTCGGGGTGTCGTTGTACGAGTGCCTCACCGGTGCCGTGCCGTTCGAGGGCAATTTCGGCGAGGTCTTGCTCAAGGTTTCGACCGAGTCCCTGCCACCGATCCGGCAAAAGGCGCCCGACGTTCCTGCGGAGCTGGCAGCCGTCATCGAGCGCGTGCTCTCGCGCGAGGCGGCCGATCGCTTTCCGGATGCGTCTTCGTTCGCGCAGGCCCTGCGTAAAGCCGCTCCCGCTGGTGAGCTGGGCTCGCTGCTCGGCATTCGTCAGGGGCCGCCACCGCCTCCGCAACGACCGGCCGTGCCGCGTCCCGAAGCCACGTCGCTACCAGCAGCGCCCAGCGCGGCCAAGCCCGTGGCGGTGCCGCCGCCGCTACCGCAGCCGGCAACCCGCCGTCGTTTCCCGCGCGCACCGTACGTGACACCCGTGCGCATCATCCACGGCGCGAACGTGCTCGATGGTCGCTGCGAGGACATTTCGGTCGGTGGCCTCCTGGTGCTGATGCCGCAGGCCTTCGAGCAAGCCGAGCTGGTGAAGGTGAAGTTTGCGCTGCCGGTCACCGGCCGCGTCATCGAAATGGGCGCCACCGCACGCTGGGTCAAAGCCGCGCGCGTGACCGGCGCCGTGGGTCTCCAGTTTTCGTCACTGCCGGCCGAGGCTCACGAAGTGATCGAGAAGTACGTGACGATGATGGGCGGCGAGTAGGTAGGGCCGCAGGTTGGAACGCGACCGGCCCAGGTTAGAACGCGACCGCGGCTTGCCGCGGGAGCTGCTACGACCTCAAAGGACTTTGGAAGAGCAGATCACGATCTGCGAATGAGAGGGGACCCCACGAGACCCGGCGAGGCCGGGCGCACAATCCGTGGTGAGATCGCGAGGGACGCGAGGCCGTCGGGCCGCCGAGGCGAAAATAGGATCACCTCCGGTGAGCCCGGTACACCGCGAAATTGCCGTCGCGGTTCGACGCAAAATACAGGTCGCACATGTCGGCCGAAAAGCTCGGCTCGATGTCGTCGGCGCTGCTGTTCACGTCGTTCATCGGCGTCGCGGGAATGACCTCGTTCGAGGCGTCTTTCGGTGGTTGCCCGGTCGCGGGCTGCAGCAGCGTCGTATAAAGATCGCGCTTCTGCCCGGTAACCACCGCGCAGTTGGCATCCATGCGGTTGTGGCTGAAAAGCAGCGTCTTGCCGTCCTGGCTGACCCACGGCGCTGCGTCTTGGTCGCCAATCACGCACGCCTTGCCGTCCACGGACTTCGCGAGATGAATGTCGACGATCTCGGCGGTCGCGCCATCTTGCAGCGGCGCCGTGAAAAGCCGCGGCGTTCCTGTTTCGCGCGTGGTCATCCAGAAGGCGCGGGGGGCGGTGCTCGTTCCCGGATGCAGCGCCACGGCCATGCTGTAGTCACCGGTACCCAGGTTGAACGGCGCGGGTAACTTCTGCGCCGTCTGCACGCCCTCCGTCCAGTTGCTGATGTAGAGCTCGCGCGCGAGCGCGGGCCGATCGAAGACGAAGTTGAAGCCCATCGGGGCCAGCGCCGGAAAAGTGCTCACGCTCTCGGCGAGCAGCAGTGGGGCTTGGTCTTGTGGCTTGGTGCCCTTCACGCTGCTGCCGGCGCTGGTCGACGAGTCCGTCGTGTAGCGCAGGCCCGTTCCGTTGAAGACGTACACCAAATCAGTCGTGGTGCTCCCGGCGCGGGGAAAGCTCGAGCCCTGGCCGTTGTCCGACAGCGTGGCCAGCCGTTCTGGCTGACTGAAGCGCAAACGGTTGAGCTCCGCGCAATCGAAGCAATCGACCGATCCGTCGCGACAGTAGTGACCCGCAGCGCAGTTGCAGGTGGGCGTGCCGCCGCTGCCGGCGTTTCCGCCGCCGCTACCGGCGCTGCCCGCGACTTCGGGTGAGCCGCCGTTCGGCGTGTCGTTCGCACCGGCCGAGGAGCTGCCGCCGTCGTTGTTGCTACCGCCGCCGCTGTTCGCGGTACCCGCGCTCGAGTCTTTGCCCGCGCTGCCGGCGGCTGGTCCGCTGCTGAAGCTTGGTCCGCTGCAGCTGCTCAGGCCGAGCCACGCGGCGCCGGCGGGGAGCAGCCACGACAGCTTCAACCAACTCCTCGATCGCGGCATTTGCGGGCGCCACGATAGCTCGGGCTCGGCTCAAGGTGACGCAGATTTCTTCTTACGTAATTCCTGCAGCTCTTCGAGGTTGGCTTTTGCCCGAGGATCTTCAGGATCCAGCGCTTGTGCGCGCTTGAAGGCGGCTTCAGCCTGGTCGAGCTCTCCACGCTTGGCGCGCGCGGTGCCGAGGTTGAGCCAGGCGCTGCCGAGCTTGGGATCCAGTTGGGCTGCACGCTCGGCGGTCGCGACCGCACGCTCGTAGTCGCCGCTGAGCTGCTGCGCGTAGGACAAATTTGACTGAAAGGTGGCGCGCGTGGGCTCCAAGTCGACGGCGCGGGTGAGCGCGGGCAGCGCGCGGTCCAGGCGATTTTCCGACAGGTACGCGGTGCCGAGATCACTCTGGTAACGCGCGTTGTTGGGAGCCAGCGTCGCCGCGCGCTCGAAGGCTCGCACCGCGTCCGGCGTGCGACCTTGGAGCAAGTACACGGCACCCAGATTGCCGAGACGATCGGGATTGTCGCGGTCCATTGACGAGGCGCGCTCGAAGTAGGGCACGGCGTCTTTGGAACGTCCCAGCGCGGTCAGCGCCACGCCGACGGCGGACTGGGCTTCCGCGTCGCGCGGCATCAGCTCTGCGGCGCGCGCGAGCGCGCTCGAGGCCTGCTCGGCCTTGCCCTGGATCAGCAGCAGGTGTCCGCGCTCGAGTAGCGCGGCTCCGTACTCCGGGTCGAGCTTTAGTGCCGCATCGAGCTGCTTGAGGAGCGGCGCGATGCGTGCGTCGTGCGGGGCGGCAGCGTAGTCGAGCGGCAGGTCCGCTTCGGCCACGCTGACACGTACCAGGCCGACTTTGGGCGCCGGATCTTTGGGGGCCAGCTTTTCCGCTTTGCGGTAGTGCTGCCGCGCGTCTTTGTACTTCTCCGCGTCGTAGGCGGCGTCGCCGAGCGCCAGCTCTTTGTCGGCGGGCTCGCCCGTGCCGCGCGCGAGGCCGTCGGGGCTGGCGGGGCCTTCGTCGAGGGCCGGGGCCGCGGGAGCCGGGGCGGGCTTTGCGGCGGAGCTGGTGGGAGCTGCGGCTGGGGCAGCCGCGCTCGGAGCAGGGACTGACGCGCTGGCCGCGACTGGCGCGGCCGGGATCGGCGCCGGCGAGGGGGCCGGCGCCGGCGCGGGAGCTGTTTGAGGGGCGGGGGCGTTGCCGGAATTGCCGCCGCAGGCAGCGGCACACCACGCCACCAACACGGCGGCACCGACGCGCATCATGAGCGCCCCGCGCTGCCGTGCACGACGGCATAGGCGTGCGCCATCACGGTCTTGGCCGCCTCCACCCAGCGCGCGCTCTCGCTCGGCGGCGTCAGGCGCACGATGTTCGGTTGCTTGTCGACCTCGACGTCGTTCAATAGCTGCGCTGCTTCGCGCACGGCGGCGGGCACCGCCTCGTCGCTGGCGATGGCGCGCAAATGCTCGATGTAGGTGCGACCCCAGGCACGAAATTGGATCGACAGCGCGCCGTTCAGCGCCATGCCGGCGGCGCGCCGGAGCCCGAGCACGCCCGCCGTGCGGTCATGGGCACGCAGCCGCGCCTCTGCCCGCCCCAGCTCTCCCAACCCCTGTCGAATCCAATCTTGCGGGGCGAGGCGCGCGAGCCAGGCGGGCAGCGCGCCGGCAGGGCCGAGCTCAGGGGGCATCGTGCTTCATCGAGTGCTCTTTGCCGTCGTAGCGCAAGAGCACTTTTTTGCCGTCGGTCTGCGTCGAGATGCAGACGGGACGGCGCCACACGCGGACCAGGCTATTGAGCGTCTCTTTGGCGTAATCGGCGCGCAGGTCGACGCCGCGGTGTTCGTGCACGAGCAAGAGCTCGCCGCGGTTCTCGAAGTTGCCGTCCTCCACGTAGATGAACGGATTGCCGAAGTTGGTGAGCTGCGCCAAAAGCTTCTCTTTGACGGCGCGGAACTCGCGCGTGTCGATCTCGAAGCGATCGTTGCGGTTCGACCAGTTGAAGGTGAACATCTTGTGCTCGATGGCGAACTCGGGCGTCAAGAACTCGTCGATGAAGGTGACGTCGTTGTAGAGCGCGCGCACCTCGAACACTTTTTGGCGGCCCAGGCCGAGGCGCAAGTCCCAGTTCTTCTTCACGTCCAGGTCGGAGCAGTCGTCCCACTCGCGGCCGAACTGGCCCTTGTCCCAGCGCTCCTCGACGCTTCGAAACAGCTCGACGCCGAGCTTGTAGGGGTTGAGGCGTCCGCCCGACGTCGCCATCACGCCCGCGTTGTTCTCGGCGTAGTCGACAATCTCGCTCCAGTCGCACACGTCCTGCGTCATCATGCGCGAGTGCCAGTAGCTGGCCCAACCCTCGTTCATGATCTTGGTCTGCATCTGCGGCACGAAGTAGTAGCCCTCGTCGCGGATGATGCTCAAAATCGCGCGCTCCCAGCGCTCGAGCGGCGCGTTCTCGAGCAAGAACATGAGCACGTCTTGCTCGCGCTGGGCGGGGAATCTGCCGCGGTCTTTGTCACGCTCGGCTTCGAGCTTCTTCTTTTGCTCTTCGATGTACTCGGAGGGGTTGATGAACTCCTCCATGTAGTCTTTGGCTCGCATTCGCGGTACTTCGATTTGCCCCGGCTCTTCGTCCGGCTGCGAGTCGCGACGCCGCACCACGAAGCGTGACCAGGGGTCGATCAGGTTCTCGAGCGACAGGCAGGTGTCGATGAACTCTTCCACCTTCGGCACGCCATAGCGGTCGACGATGCGACGCACAGCGGAGCCGTGGTTGGCCATCTTGTCGACCCATTTGCGGTTCGGGTTGTAGCCCTCACCCGATTTCTTCATCGGGTCCGTCACGACCTCGCCGGCGTCCAGATCGGTGGAGCGGAACGAGAAGTTGTTCTTGAAGAAATCGACGTGCCCCATCACGTGGCACATCACGAGCTTCTGATCGGTGAGACTGTTGCCCTCGAGCAGGTAGGCGTACGAGGGGTTGCTGTTGATGACCATCTCGTAGATTTTCGAGAGGCCGTATTCGTAGCTCTTGCTCAGACGCTCGTACTCCATGCCGAAGCGCCAGTGCGGGTAGCGATTCGGGAAACCGCCGTACGCGGCGATCTCGTTCATCATGTCGTAGCTGAGCATTTCGAACACGATCGGGAAGAAGTCGAGCCCGTAGCTCCTGGCAATCTTCTCGATCTTCTCTTGTTCGACCCTCAAGTACCGCGGCAGTGACGTGTTCGTTGCAAACTGCGCCATTACTTGCCCTTACCCAGAAAATCCTTGATCGAGCCGACGATGGCGTCGCGATCGCGAATCTCGCTCACGATCACCGAGTCCTCGGCGCCAAAATGCTCGCGCAGATCCTTGATGAACTGGCCCGAGCCATACGGGCTCTCGACCTGCCCGTAAGCGAACATGTTCACCTTGGGCAAGATCTCACGCTTGAGTAGCTCGACGCAGGTCAGCGTGTCGTCCATCGACCAGTTGTCGCCGTCCGAGAAATGGAACGGATAGATGTTCCACTCGTCCGAAGGGTAGTGCTCGTCGATCAGCTGCGCCGCCAGCTTGTAGGCGCTCGAGATCATCGTGCCGCCGGACTCGCGCGTCTTGAAGAACGTGTCGCGATCGACCTCGCGCGCGACCGCATCGTGAATGATGTAGCGGCTCTCGAGGCCCTGGTACTGCCGGCGCAGCCAGGTATCGATCCAGAAGGACTCGATGCGCACGATCTCCTTCTGCTCGTCGCCCATCGAGCCGGACACGTCCATCATGTAAATGATGACCGCGTTGGCGACGGGCTCGTGGTCCTCTTTCCAGCTGCGGAAGCGCTTGTCTTCCTTCTGCGGAACGACGATCGGGTTGGCGGGATTGTAGCTACCGGCGGAGATCGCGCGGCGCAGCGCTTCTTTGTAGGTGCGCTTGAAGTGGCGCAGCGACTCGGGACCGACGCGGCGAATGCCGGTGTAACGATCCTTGGCGGCGATGATGCGGCTCTTGCCCTTATTTTCGATGGCGGGCAGCTCGAGCTCTTCGCCCAAAATGTCCGCTAGCTCGTCGAGCGTGACGTCGACTTCGAGCACGTGATCGCCGGCGTCTTTGCCGGCCTGGCCCGAGCCATCGCCCTCTTCGTCCGACTCGCCGCCGACGGGGTCGCCCGCGTCGCCGTCGCCCTGGCCGACACCGCCTTGCTGCTTGTCGCCGAACGTGAAGCGCGGAATCTCGATGTGGGGGATCGGGATCGAAACCAGATCCTTGCCCTTGCGGCCGAGCATTTCGCCCTGCGAAATGTAGCGGCGCAGGTTTTGTCGAATCTTCCCCCGGACGATGTTGCGGAAGCGCGAATGATCCTGGTCAATCTTCAGCGACATTCAGTGCCCTGGAAGCCCCAAGGATGGCACAACCTCAGGGCTTCGCGAGAGCGTTTTCCCGGCCGCGCGGTTTGTGCGCGTTTTGGGCTCGAGAAGGCGGCTACGGCACGAGGTAGTCGAGCTCGAGCGAGGCGTCCTCGAGCAGCTTGGCGACGACGCTGCCGTCGCTGCCGGGTGGCAAATCGAAGCGGTACTGCGTGAAGGTGCGCGCGGCGTTGCGGGCCCGGTAGTCGGCGGCCAAGAAGTGCCAGAGCGATTGCGGCACCAGCAAGTCGCCGCTCGTGCCCGCCGGCAACGTGGTGACGACTCCTCGCGACTGTGCCGTGAGCGCGCTGGCGTCGAGCCGAGCGAATGCTACCTGACTCACGACCACCGGCGCCAAAAGCCGGTATTCGCTGGTACGTGCGACGGCGTGCTCGAGCATACGGATACCGGCTGGGAGCGGCGCGAGATCGACCGTAACGAAGCCGGCGAGCTCTTCTGGTCGTTCGGGATTGCTGACGACGCCGCTGAGCTCGCGGAAGCTGTGTAGCGTGTGCGAGATCTCGCGCAGCGTCGAGAATCGCACGGTGGTTTCGGCCAGCGCGTGGCCAGGGCCGTCCGCGGCCTGGCCGCTCAGCGTGTAGTCGTAGCCACGAGCGGCAAGCTCCATGCGCTCGTCATCGTTCAGCGCGGTGTGTGCGTACTCGAGCGGCTGCTTGGGAGTGACGATGAGCGTCGTGCCGGTGTCGTTCCAGGCAAAGTCGACTGCGCTGCGCGGCAACGTGTCCGAGCGCCAGGCAGCGGCGGTGGCGCGCCGGTCCATGGGCTGGCTGAACTCGATGGCGATTCGCTCATCTGCCCTGACGCCCGTGGCGCCGTTACTCGGGCTCACCGAGACGATGCGGGGCGCTGCCACGGTTTCGTCATCGCTGGCCGGGGTTCCGGCAGCGCCGGCGGCGTTCGGCTCCACCGACGAGCCGGGCGCGGTTTCGGCGTCGTTGGCTCCGCCGGCGCCCGGGCTCGCGGTGAGCCTGGGCACGTCGACCTGGTAAGGGCGAATCATGGCGGCCGGGCCGTCATCGGCACCGGCCTCGGAAGGAGTCGACGGCAGGGCGGGGGCGCCGTGCTTTTCGGCGGTGGCGCCGCAGGCAGCGGATAGACCGAACAGGAAGGGGAGTAGGGCGAGGCGGCGAGCGGATTGTGTTTGCATGCTCACGGCTCGGCCAGGCGCGGAGCCAGTTGCGCAAAATCATCCGGCGCTTCGCTCGCGCGCGATGACTGACGCTCGCGCGGCGACGTGTTAGGCGGAAGCGATGGCTACGGGCGAGCGCTTTTTCAAGTTTCGGTGCACGGGCTGTGGCAACTGCTGCAAGGATCCGCTGCTGCCGCTCACCGATCAGGACGTACTGCGCATTCAGCAACGTACCGGCAACGATCCTCGCTCCTTCGTGCGCTGGGTCGATCGCAACGGCATCGACATGGATGACGAGCCGGAAGCTTTCGTGAAGTTGCGTCCGGGGAAGCGCGTGATGGTGATGCGCCAGGGCCGCGGTGGTTGTCACTTCCTCGGCGCGGACGACCGCTGCACCATCTACGGCAGCAGGCCGCTCGGTTGCCGCATCTTCCCCTTCGACCCGAGCTACACGAAGCAGGGCAAGCTGCGTCGTCTCAAGCTGATTCAAGCGACCGATTGTCAATACGAGCTTGACGGCGCGAACGAGCCGGATGCCGTGCAAGACCTGCACACGCGCCACGAAGGCGCCACGCAGCGCTACCAGGAGCGCATCGCGGAGTGGAACAAGGAACAGACGCGCCGCGCGCGCCAGGGCCGCGCCGTGCAAACGGCTACTGATTTCTTGAGTTTCCTCGGCGTCATTTAGCTGGCGGCGCTAGCGGCAGCGCGGCACAAAGACTTCTGGTAGCGTCGCCTCCGTGCCCGCAGACGCAAACAACAAGACGTACCTGGTTCTGACCGCGGTGGGACCTGATCGCCCCGGTCTGGTGAGCGAAATCGCCGCAGCCATCCACGGCGCTGGCGCCAACCTGGAAGATAGCCGCATGGCTATCCTGGGAGGCGAATTTGCGCTGCTGCTTCTGCTCTCGGGTCCCGAAAGCGCGGCGGCAGCCGTGGAAAAAACCGCCGGTCCACTCGGTGAGCGGCTCGGCCTGCGCGTGATCACGAAACGCACCGGACGCGGTCAGCAAAAGGACTTCTTACCGTATCGAATTAGTGTCACGGGCTTCGACCGACCAGGCATCGTGCTGCGCATCAGCGAGATTTTGGCTCGTCGCGGCGTCAACGTGGCGTCCCTCGAGTCTCACCTGGCCTACGCGCCGCTGAGCGGTACCCCGATGTTCGTGCTCGAAGCCGAGCTGCAGGTGCCGTCCGAGGTAGCGCTCGCCGAGCTGCGGCGCGAGCTATCCGCGCAGTGTGACGACGAAAATTTGGACCTGTCGTTGGAGAGCGTCCGAAAAGGCTGATGTGCGGCTCCCAGAAGCCGGCCAAGCGGGGTGGGGACCCCCGCGAGACGGAGACAGAAACGAGCGTTTTCCTTTCGTCGGCTACGTGCCGAGGCTACCTTTGGGTCTGATGCTTTCCCGACCGCGACGAAACCGTAAGAGCGCCGGCATGCGCGCCATGGCGCGTGAGACGTTTCTCACGCCGGGCAACCTCGTGCTGCCGCTGTTCTTGCAGGAGGGGGAGCAGAAGCGCACGCCCATCGCCGCGATGCCGGGCCAGGCGCGGCTGAGCGTGGATTTGGCTGTGGAGCTGGCGCGCGAGGCGTTTGCGCTCGGTGTGCCCGCGGTGGAGCTCTTCCCCGCGCTCAGCGACGACGTGAAGGACCCGCGTGGCAGCGAGAGCACGAACCCACAGGGCTTGATGCAACGGGCGATCCGCGCGCTCAAGAAGACTCTACCCGACCTGCTCGTCTGCACGGACGTGGCGCTCGACCCGTATTCGTCGGACGGCCATGACGGTGTCGTCATCGACGGCCGTATCGACAACGACGTGACGCTGCCGATCTTGGCGGCGATGGCGGTTTCGCATGCCGAGGCCGGGGCAGACGTGGTTGCCCCGTCAGACATGATGGACGGCCGAGTGCGCGCCATTCGCCAGGCGCTCGACGAAGCCGGCCACTCTCAGGTTTCGATCCTCAGCTACTGCGTCAAGTACGCCTCGGCCTTCTACGGTCCGTTCCGCGAGGCACTCGATTCGGCGCCGCGCAGCGGCGACAAGAAGACGTACCAAATGGATCCGGCAAACCTGCGCGAGGTCGAGCGCGAGGTTCGCTTGGACGAGGCCGAGGGCGCCGACATCTTGATGGTGAAGCCGGGGTTGCCCTACGCCGACGTGATCGCGCGGGTGCGTGCGCTCACGCCGCTGCCCGTCGCCGTTTATCACGTGAGCGGCGAGTACACGATGCTCAAGCTGGCCGCCGAGCGCGGTTACCTCGACTACGATCGCTGCTTGCTCGAAAGCTTGATGTGTCTCCGTCGGGCGGGCGCCGACATCATATTTACCTACGGCGCGCTCGATGCCGCGCGCTTGCTCGCGGCCCAGAAATGAGCGGCGAGAAGCCGAGCTCCCCGGTGCAAGACGCCGACGAACCGGCCCATTCGGGCACGGAGACGCGCATGCGCCCGCGCTCGGAATCCGAGAAAACGCTGCCGCCGAGCGGGCCGACGCCGGCCAAGCGCCGCGCGCTGCTCTTGGTCGAGGGCGCCGACGAAGAAGAGCGTCAGAGCTACGACGCGGTGCTCACGGACGACGACCTCGAGGCTGAGAAGGCGACGCTGCCCAAGCTCGACTCGCCGGAGCCACCGCCGTCCTCGCTGAGCGATCGCGAGAACCTGAGCGGTCAGCTGCTGGATGGTCGCTACCAACTCGACTACGTGCTCGGCGTCGGATCCATGGGCGTCGTGTACGGCGCACGGCATGCCGCGGTGGGCAAGCTGGTCGCGGTCAAGGCGCTGCGCACCCACCTGGCTTCGGACGCCGAAGCCATTCAGCGCTTCAACGCCGAGGCAACCGCCGCCACCTCGATCGGGAACCAGCACATCGTCGAGACCTTCGACTTCGGGCGCTTGCCGGACGGCGGCGCTTACATGGTCATGGAGTACCTCGAAGGGCGCTCTCTGGCCGAGCTGATCGAGGGCTGGGCGCCACTATCACTCGAGCGCATGACCAAGATTGGCGTGCAAATTGCGGAGGCGCTGAACGCCGCGCACTTGGCCGGCATCGTGCATCGCGATCTCAAGCCGGACAACGTGTTCCTGTGCGAGCGCGAGGGCGATCCGGACTTCGTGAAGATCCTCGATTTCGGCATCGCTAAATTCGGGGTGAGCCAGGCGCGCTTGACGCAAGCGGGTGCCGTGTTCGGCACGCCCGCGTACATGTCGCCCGAGCAAGCGCTCGGTAAAGCGACGGACGGCCGCACCGATATCTACGCGCTGGGCGTCATGCTCTACGAGATGGCGTGCGGGCGCGTGCCGTTCCAAGGCGAGAACGCGATCGCGGTGCTCACGCTGCACGCGAACGAAGCGCCCGAGCCGCTGAGCAAGCGCTTGCCCGGCGTGTCGCCGGAGCTCGAAGCCATCGTGCACAAGTGCCTCAACAAAGAGGTAGACGCTCGCTACGGCAGCATGGCGGAGTTGGCAGCCGATCTGGCGCGGCTCGCGGCCGGCATGCCCGTGCGAGCCGAAGCGCGCCCGCCGCTACCGACGCCACCCTCGAAGGAAGACGTCGTCACCCTTCCCGAGATGATCCCCCCATCGTCGCCGGCGGCGGCCGATCCACCCGTGTTGGTGGTGGGTGGGGGAGTTCCATGGCCGCTCGTCGTGCTCTTGCTGGTGGCCGTGGCCGGCGGAGCCTACTGGTTCTCGCGCCATCGCGCGCCCGGGGCCGCTCAGGCCACGGTGGAGGCGCAACCCAAGCCGCTGCCGCCGCCGCTGCAGTCTGCGGCCGAAGCGGAAGACGGCGCCGCCGAGCAGGAGGTGGCGCTGGTGTTGTTTCCTCTAGATGCCCGCGTTTTCTTCGGTGATCAAGACCTGGGGCAGATGCCGGTGAGCGTGAAGGTGCGCGACGGGCACCCGCTCAAGGTCCGCATCGTGCGCGACGGCTACTGGACGCGCAAGCTCACCGTCGACGGCAGCAAGAAGCGCGTGGTCGTGGGCTTGGTCAAAAAAGACGAAGGCAAGGCGAATCCGAACGCGGACGATGACGACACGCCCGGCTCGTTGCCGCGCGCCGTGCCCGCGAAATAGTCACTCACTGATGCCGAGCACGCGCAGGTAGCAAGCCCGCACGCTGTCCGTCACGCCCACGTAGCGCTCGAACAACTGCTCGCCCGCGCTCTTGCCGGGGGTGCCTTGAAAGCCCATCTGCCGACCCAGGCCCGACAGGCCGAGCGCTTGCGCGTCGACCCAGTTGGTGCCGTCGCCACGATGCACGTGGATGCGCTGCTCCAGCCGCCGTAAGAAGCGGTAGGCGTCGCGCAGCAGCTCGTAGTCCGGTCGTAGCAAGTAGCCACCCGCCGCGAGCGCTTCGAGCGCATCGCCGGTGTCGGGCGTGCGTACCTTCTCGTCGCTGCCGTGCTTCATCTGCAGCCACTGTGCCAAGAATTCGATGTCGAGCAGGCCGCCGCGACCCACCTTGAGCTCGCGGCGGCTCGGCCGTTCGCGCCCGAGCTCGCGCTCCATGCGCAGCCGCAGTCGGTGCATCTCGTCGGCCGCCGGCGGCCCTCCGTCGTAGGCCGCGCGCGTCGCGATCGACATGACACGCGCGCCGAGCGCGGGGTCGCCAGCGCAAAACCGCGCACGGATCAGCGCCTGGCGCTCCCAGGCGGAGCCCGCGCCGAAGCCCGCCGGTCGCGCCTTGTTGGGATTGTCTTCTTCCAGGCCGTGGTACGCCGCGAACGAACGCAGCGAGGCCACCAGTAAGCCGTGCGAGCCGGATGGGCGCAGGCGGGTGTCCATCACGTAGCCGGGGCCGCCGGCATGGGGCTCGGAGAGCATGCGGATGATGCGCTGCGCGTGGCGCGAGAAATACGCCGCCGCCTCGTCGGGGTTCGGTGCCGCGCGCGGGTCGTACAAGAACATCAAGTCCAGATCGGAGGCGTAGCCGATCTCGCGGCCACCCAGCTTGCCCACCGCCAGCACGCACAGCCCGTGCGCGTCGCCCAGCAAGTAGCCGACCACGGCGCGCATGATCTCGTCTGCCAGCTCGGAGAGCGTGCGCGTCGCCTGGCGCATCCCGATCGAGCCTGCCAAATCGGCGATCGCCACTTCGACGAGAACGCGGCTCTTGACCTGTCGCACGGCGCCGATCAGCGCGTCGTCGCGATCCTGCGGCTCCAAGTCGTCGAACTGGCGGCCCACGTCTTCCAGCTGGTGCGCTACCGCTGCGTGTACGTCGCTGACCGAGCCTTGGCCGAACAGCACCACGTCGAGGAGCTCCGGCCGGGTGACGATCGACTCGCCCACGAATCCGCTCGAGCCCAGCACCGTGAGCAAGCGCGACAGCGCTCGCCCGTCTTGCGACAGCGCCGCCACGTACGCGCCAGGCGCCGAAATACGGGCAAAAACCGAGCGCAAATAGCGGGCGGCCTGCTCGGGATCCGGGCACTCGAGCAGCGCCGAGAGCACCCGATCGGCCAGCTCGGGGTGCTGGGCCTGGGTGACGGCGCCGAGCAAGCCGTCGGGACGGCGAGCCAGCGCGCGCAGGTGGTCGGGCACCTCGCTGCTGTCGAACAGCGCGCGGGCCGCGCGGCTCAGCTCGTCGGATGCCTCGCTCGGGCTCTCGGCCAAGAGCGCCACGAAGCTGTGGCGCGGGGCATCGCGCCGCGAGCCCGGTGAAAGCGACGCGAAGGCGTCGCTGACACAGCCGCGCAGGCGTGAAAGCTCTCGGGTGAAAGCCGCGCTGTCGTCGTAGCCGAGCGTACGCGCGAGCCGTTCGCTGTCGCGCTCGTCGCTCGGTAGCAGGTGGGTTTGGATGCCGCTCGCCCACTGGATGGCGTGCTCGGCGCGGCGCAAGAGCACGTAGGCTTGCGTGATGTCGCGCGCCTCGCGATCGCTGACGAACCCGCGCAGGCGCAGCCGTTCGAGCGCTGTCAGCGTGCCGCGCACGCGCAGGCTCGGCTCTTGCCCGCCCCAGATCAGCTGCAGCGTCTGCACGAAGAATTCGGCTTCTCGGATGCCGCCGGGGCCCAGCTTGAGATCGCGCGCCGGGTGCTCGGACAGCTCGCTGCGTGAGCGCAGCACCATGTCGGTGAGGCCGGCGGCGATGCCCGGGTCGACCTCGCGCCGGTACACGAACGGCCACACAACCTCCCGCTCCAGCGCTTGCCCGAGCTCGACGTCCCCCGCCACGGGCCGGGCTCGTAACATTGCGGCGCGCTCCCATAAGCGTCCCCAAGTTTCGTAGTAGCGCTCGAACGCCGACAGCGAGTTGACCAGCGCACCCTGCGAGCCCTCGGGGCGCAGGCGCAAGTCGACGCGGAAGATCATGCCTTCGGGCGCGGTGCTTTCGATGTGCGAGACCGCGCGCCGCACCACGCGCGTGAAGAAGTCGTGGGGCGTGATCTCGCCTTCGGCGTCGTCGCTGTCGTAGACGAACACCACGTCGATGTCCGAGCCGGCATTCAGCTCCAGCCCGCCCAGCTTGCCCATGCCGAGCACGCACAGGCGCGAAGCGCTGCCGTCCTCGCGGCGCGGCGCGCCCCAGCGGTTGGCGACGTGGCGCGTGGCCTCGTCGACGGTTATTTCCGCCACGGCATCGGCTAGCTCCGAAAGCTCGCGCGCGGTTTCGGGTAGCTCGGCGCCGCCCAGCTTGGGCGGCAGCACCTCACGCAGCGCGATGCGCACTTTTTCTAGCCAAACGGCGCGCTGAAGGGCCCGCTGCCAATCTTCGCCGGCTTGCCCGGCCACGGCGGCTTCGAGCCGGCCCACGATGTCCTGGCGGAGTCGCCGGGTGGTCAGGCCCTCGCTGGCCAGGGCGGCGATGGCCTGAAACAGAGCGGGGCGCTGAGGCACCAGGGCGGGGTAAGCGGCGCCCAAGACGAGGCCCAGCTCTGCGCCCGGCAGCCCGGCCAGGTCCCGCGCGATGACCGCCGCCCGTTCTGGGTCGAGGTGATGGGCGAGGCTGACGAGGTCGGAGGGCACAGGACTATGGGCCGAAGTCGGCCGCTTTCGAGCATACCTCCCTTGTCCTGCGCGCCACCAAGCTCTAGTGAATGGGCCACATGCGCTTTTTGTGCGTCTCCGACATCCACGGCCACGCTGCGGCGCTCAAGGCCGTGATCCGCGAGGCCGAGGCGCTCGGCTTCGACCAGCTGATTGCCTGCGGAGACCTGTGCTTCCCCGGTCCTGAGCCGCTCGAGGTCTGGAAGATTTTGGTCCAGCACCGAGCGCTGTGCACCCAGGGCGTCGGCGATCGCGCGCTTGCCGCCATCGACCCCGAAAAGCTCAGCGCCACGGGCGAGGCGGAGCGCGCACGCATCGAGCGGCTCCGCAAAGCCCACCGCGAGCTCGGTGACATCATCGTGGCGCGGCTGGGGCAACTGCCGCCCATCGCGCGGCTGCCCATCGAGTCGGGCCACACCATGCTGGTCGTGCACGGCTCGCCGGCAGATCCGACCGAGCCCTTCGACATCAACATGACCGACGACGAGATGGTGGCGCTCTTGGGCGACGAGCCCGGCGACATCATCGTGTGCGGCGGCAGCCACGTGCCGTTCGATCGCTCGGTGGCGGACGTCCGCATCGTCAACGTCGGCTCGGTGGGCGAGGCACCGGCGGGCGATCACGCCTCCGCCGCCATCATCACCACGTCGCAGCTGGGCATCTCGGTCGAGCAGTTCACGGTGCCGCTCCCGGCGCCGCAGCCGAACTAGCGCCGCGACGCGGCGTAAATGCCGTTACTCCGGCGCCTTCACGAGCGCGCCTAGATACTGCGCGTACGACAGTAGGTGCAGCTCGAGCCGCTCGTCGCAGGTCTCGGTCGTGTCGTCCAGGCCTGGCCAGGAATTGCAAACGGCGTGCGCGAGCGCGTGACGTGCCGGTGCTAGCTCCTTCAGGGCGCTCTGCGCTCGCTTTTCTGTGAGCAACGTCGCGAGGCGAGCGAAGCCGGCGTTGGCGCGGTTCGCCCACTCGCGGCGGGCCGACATATGCCGGTATAACTCGTTGGTTTCGCGATTAGCCCAGCGGCTCAGCAGGTGCGCGCCTCGCGCCGCCTGCAGCAGCTGGCAGCGAGGCAAGTCGTAGCTGGGTAGGGGAGACTCCGTGAACGGGACGGCGGCAACATCGACGACGCACAGCAGCTTCACGAAGCGCTGCCAGGCGGCTTCGATGTGCACGATGTCGTCGGGTGAGCTCGGCGCCGCGGTGCGACGCTCTCGCGCGAGCCGCTGCAAGCAGGCTGCGCGGACCGGCGGCTGCGCCGTGGGGTTCTCGGCCTCGCACGCGGCATACAGGGGCACGACCACGCTCGCGTAGTCGGGATCTTTCGGGGGCGGCAGCCGCACGTCTTCGTCCTCATCCTCTGGCGCGGCCCATCTCCATTGCGGCAGCGGCTCGTCGTAACCACCTCCCGCTTCGACCAGCCAAGAGGAGCGCAGCTCGCTGCGACACGTCTCCGAGCCGCCCAGCGCCGTTTCGAGCTCGGGCCACGTGCTGCACGCCGCGTCCGCCAGGCCCTGCGCCGCCGTTTGTACGGTGGCTTGCGTCCGCACGAGCTTGCGAAAATCCGCGTCGCCGAGCACGCACATCGGACAGGCGTCGTCTTCGAAAGCCGTTTCGGGTGCGGTGGTCGCGAGCGCTCGAGCGTAGTCGACTAGCTTGGCTTGCTCGCGCTCCGCACGGCGACCTGCGGACGCTTCCCGCTGCACGTGCCCTTTGAAAGTTGTCACGCTGCCGGCCAGGTATTGCTCCACCCAGTACAGCGCGCGCTTGGCTATCGTCGTGCGACACGAAGTCCAGGTCACGGGGCGCATCGTGCCCGCCGTGCGCGCGCGGCCCGAATACTCCATCGCATCCGAAAGGGTGCAGGCCGCCTCTTCCAAGACCCCGAGCGGCGCGCTCGTGAGCACTTTTCGGGGTGCGGCTGACAGCTTCGCGAGCAGTCTGCGCCGCCGTCGCTGGGCACAGTCTTCGAGCGCCCCGAAATAGCCGACCATCTCGGCGGTGCTCATCGGATTGGGCCCGACATCACAATCGAAATGCAGTCGCTCTTGGAACGCCTCCAGCTCGGCGTCGTCCGCCGTGGGCGCTTCGCTCGAAACCGCAGCCGCCAGCGGCTCGGCTGCGGGCGGCGCCTGCGCGGGTGCGTGCGCGAGCCAGTAGGCGTGTGCAGCACCTGAATCGGTGCGCTCGGCGCAGCTCGAGAGCGCCACCCCCAGAATCAGGAACGACGAGAGCTGGGCGAAAGGCTTCACGGCGCGCTCATGGCTACGCCATAGCGTGACGTCACACTGCGCCCCGCACCGCGAGCACGAAAGCCGTCACCAGCTCGGCGTCTTTCACGCCCGGCACGAGCTCGACGCCGCTGGCGGTGTCGACGCCCCACGGCGCGAGCACGCGCACGGCGGCGGCCACGTTTTTGGGCGTCAGTCCGCCGGCCAGAATCAGTTGCCGGGTCTTGGCCAGATCCGTGACCAGCTGCCAGTCGAACACCTTGCCGGTGCCGCCGGAAGCGCCGCTCACCTTGGTATCGACCAAGAGCCGCTCGCCGGGGAAGCTACCCGCGCGGCGCGCATCGGCGGCGTCTTCGATCGCCACCGCTTTGAAGGCGTGCGGCAGCAGGCGCGACACGCGCGCCGCCGGCTCGTCGCCGTGCAGCTGCAGCCACTCCATGCCGAGCTCACGCAGCTCCGTCACCTCGGAGTCCGTCGGCGACGCCACGACTGCGACGAGCTCGATGCGGCCCTTGACGGCCTCGACGATGGGACGCGCCTGCTCAATCGTCACGCGGCGCTTCGAGCCGTGCACGAAATTCAGCCCGATGGCGCTCGCCCCCGAACGGACGACGTGCTCCGCGTCGTCCACGTTGGTCACGCCGCAAATCTTGATCCAGGTCATTCAGCGCCCGGAAGCGTGACCCCTCAGTCGATCTTCAGCAATTCTTTGACCGTCGCGATCACCTGCGGAGCCTGAATCGGCTTGGTGATGTAGGCGTTGGCCCCCAGTTGCAGGGCGCGCTGCCGGTCTTCTTGCGAGCCTTCGGTCGTGATGATGACGATGGGCGTGTCTTTGTGAATCGGATCACTGCGCACGCGCTTGACGAGCTTGAGCCCGTCCATGATCGGCATGTTGATGTCGGTGACGATGATGTCGTAGCGCGCTGACGCGAGCTTGCGCAGACCGTCGACGCCGTCGTCAGCTTCCGTCACGCGCAGGTTGCGGACGCGCGCGAGCGCGAACACGAGAAGCTGCCGCATCATCGGCGAGTCTTCGACAATCAAGCAGGAGTATTCGGCCATGGTCGTGTCAAACGCTGAGATCGAGGAACGCTTCGAGTCCGGGTAGCTTTCGGTCGGTATGCGCGAACAGGCTCGCGCTCACGAGCGCTGCCGCGGCATGTTGCCCTAGGAGCTTGAATAGCTCGAAATCCACCGTGTCGAAGCGTTTTTTTTGCGCGAGCGTGGAGAAGATGGCGATCACGCCCACCGTTTTTTCGTCCACGCTCAGAGGAATGATGGCGGCCGGTCGCTGGACCGTCCCCTGAGTCGGATCCGAATCGCTGACGGAGGCGGTGCCCTTGAGCAGCGCCTGCCCGAGGTCCGAATCCGCAATCTTGACGGGCGCGAGCACGCTTCCGGCGACGCCCTCGTACGCGATCGGGATCAGCTCCGAGCCGTCTTGGTTGGCCAGATACATGCAGTACCGTTCTGCCCCGACGAGCTGCGCCAGTACCTCTTTGATACGCCGGGTGACGCCGCGCGGGGACAAGCTCGAGTGCAGCTGGTTGCTGGCGACGAACAGGTTGGCCAGGTTGGCGAACTCGCTCTCCACCTCCTGCACGCGCGCGGTAAATTCGCTGTTTACCGCCTCCACGCGGTGAAAGCGTGACACCAGCTCGCGCTTCTCGCTCTCGAGGCGATCGATCTTCGCCAGAAGGTCACGGATGGCTTCGTCGGCTTCGACCTTGGCGCGTAAACCCGCGTTCTCTGCCTCGAGGTCGCGCAGGCGGTCTTGGAGCTGCTCGACCTCGCGCAGGAACTCTTCGGTGAGCTTCGAGCCTCGCGTGAATTTTCTCAGGAACTGATCGCGCTCGCTCCTGAGGTCGGGCCCCGGCGCGTCGCTGCCCGTGGGGCCGCTCTTCCTGTCCTTCGTCATGACGAGTCTCCCAGTATAGACGTCAGGTACGGGCGCTCAGCAAATGGCGAAAGGGGGCACGAGCGACAGCAGCCCACTTTGCGGGGATTACCAAGTGGTTACATGTAGTTAAGTGCTTCAATAGGGGGCCCCCAGGGGGCGCGAGTTGAGGCTAAGATGGGGCGCGATGACCACGCACGATCCGGCCGCCATCAACCGCCTGCTCGACGCTGGGGACCTGGAAGGGGCGCGCGCGGCCCTCACGAAGGTTCCACGGTCGGACGAAGGCTACGCCGTCGTGCGCATCCGGCTCGAGCTCTACGAGGGGAACTTGCCCCCGCTGGCCGCCACGCAACAGCTCGTCCAGCTCATGCGCAAGCACCCGGATTTTCCCGGCGCGAAGGAGCTGTACCAAGAAGCGTCGAACCTCTCGTATCAAACGCGCCAGTCGTCGCCCGCTCATTCGCACCCGCCGCCTCCGGTGGATGACGACGAAGAGTAGTCGCGAGCGCCGTTCCGTTTTCCGGAGTTCGCCTACGCGCGCCTAGTGAGAAATGGCGCGCCGGCAGGTCGGCGATGCGGCAAACCGATTGCCATCGTCGCAGAGCCACCTTCGCCGCTCGCGCCCATCGTTGTCCCGCCCGCGGCTCCGCCGATGGGCTCGTCTGCGCTGCCGCCCTCGGTTGCGCCGGCTTGGCCAGCCATTTCCCTCATGCCGCTGCAGTCGTAAGCGAGATAGCCGCTGCCGCGTGCGTCGCACGTCTGTTGGCCTCGCGCGCCATCACGGCAGGCGCACGAAATTTGCGCCCGGGCGCGCAGACGGCTGCACCGCCTTGGCCTGCCTCACCGCTGCCGCTCTGAGTCGACGACCCTCCGCCTCGCTACTGAACTGAAGGAAATCGGCCTACCCGCGCGCCAATTGCAACCACTGCGCTAGCTCGCCGGTGATGAGGCGTGGGGCCCGTGAGAGCGCACGCAGGTCACGTGAGCCGGTGAGTAGCATGGCGGTGCGCAGCTCCGTTTCGATCTGCTCGAAGAATGTGATGGCGCCGTCATGCCCGCCGTTTTCGAGGGCTTGCAGCGCCCGGCGAGCGACGCCGCCGACGCTGGCACCGAGCGCGATGGCTTTGGCAATGTCGAGCCCGCTGCTGATGCCGCCGGTCGCGAAAATGCCGCGGAACCCGTGCGGCGCGCAGAGCGCGATGCTCGCAGCGGTTGGGATGCCCCATTCCCAGAAGGCTTCGCCCAGCGGGCGCCGCGCGGCGGAGGCACGGTGCGTTTCGACGGCGACCCAGCTGGTGCCGCCCGCGCCCGACACGTCCACGTATTCGACGCCGAGTGCGCGCACGCGCGCGGCGACGTGATCCGAGAGGCCACAGCCCGTTTCTTTCACGACCAGCCGCAAACCCGCAGCCAGCAAGCGCTCGAGCGTGGCGAGCCCGCCACGAAAATCGCGATCGCCTTCTTCTTGCACCATTTCTTGGGCGGGGTTGAGGTGCAGACAGAGCGCGTCGGCGCCGACGCTGTCGACGAGCCGTTTGATTTCGTCGTTCGGCATCTGCGCGGCCTGCACCAACCCCAGGTTGCCGAGCACGAGCGTCGTCGGGGCCACGTCCCGCACGGCGTAGGTGTGGCTCATGTCGGGGTGCTTGAGCATGGCGCGCTGGCTGCCGAGACCGAAGGCGTAGCCGCGCTCTTCCGCGATGGCTGCGAGCTGCTTGTTGATTCGTCCAGCGCGCTCGGTACCGCCGGTCATGCCCGCGATCAAGATCGGCGCGCGCAGTTGCTTGCCCATCAGCGTGAGCGAGGTGTCGATCTCGTCGACCGCCAGCTCGGGCAGCGAGTCGTGCACGAGGCGGACGTGCTCGAGCAGCGTCGTGGTTTGCTTGAAGCCGACGTCTCCTTTGGCGGCCAAGTCCAGGTGGGCGTCCTTGCGCTGTGAAATATCCGCCATGTCGCTCGCCCGTTGTCGCACGGTTGGGGCCCGCATCGCCACACCGCTAACGAGGCCGGTAAAAAGGCCGCTGTTGCCAGCGGGGCACTTGGTCAGCCCGCGAGCTGGGACTAGGCTGCGCCACCCCATGCCCCCGCGACCGCGCGCCACTCGTTCAGCCAGCGGCAAGACCGCCGGCGGTAATCCCTTCATCGCGCTGCTGCGCGAGGTGCAGCCCGACATCGAGCGCAGGCTCACCAGCTGTCTCGACTCGCGCGTAGCCGGAGCACGAGCGCTGGGCCCCGAGGTTCAGGCGCTGGCACGAGAGGTGCGGCGCCTGACTCTGCTGGGCGGCAAGCGGCTGCGGCCCGCGCTGGTCGTGGCCGGCTTGCGCACGGCATCGGCCAAGGCCGACACCGCGCCTGCGCTCGACGCCGGCGTCGCGCTCGAGCTCTTGCACAGCTACTTCCTGATCCATGACGACTGGATGGATGGCGATCGCGTGCGACGCGGAGGTCCGTCGGTGCACGTGGCGCTCACGGAGCGCTTTGGCTCCGAGCACAAGGGCAACGCCTCGGCGATCTTGGCGGGTGACTACGCGGTCGCGCTCGCGACCGATGCGCTGGCCCGGGTCGAGGCCAAGCCCGAGCGGTTGCGCGCTGTGTTCGCGGCGTTTGCCGAGATGCAGCTCGGGGCGGTGGCCGGGCAGCAGCTAGACATGGTCGGGCAGGGGCGCGACGTCGAGCTCGGTTACGCGCTCAAGACCGGCAGCTACACGGTCGAGGGGCCACTCAAGCTCGGCGCATTGCTCGGCGGCGCCAAACCGGCCCTGCTCGAAGCCCTGGCTCGCTACGCGCGTCCCGCCGGCGTGGCCTTCCAGCTGCGCGACGATCTGCTCAGCCTGTTCGGCGAGCCTGAGCAAACCGGCAAACCGCTCGCCAGCGACTTGATGAGCGGCAAGCGTACGCTCTTGCTCCGCTTGGCTCTGCGCCGCGGCAAGCCGCCGGAGCTCGCGGCGATCCGCAAGGTGCTCGAGAATCCACGCGCCAAGTTGCCGGCGCTCAAGGCCGCCCTCAAAGCCGTCGAGGTGACGGGCGCGCCCGAGCTCGTCGAGCAGCGCATCGAGCAGCTGTCGGTGCAAGCGCTCGAGGCGCTGAAGAAGGGCGTCACGCCGGCGGGGCGGGAGCTCTTGATTGGCGCAACGCTTGCGCTATCACAGCGGCGCACATGACGACGCCGTCGCGCTCGCAATTGCCAGCCGGTGTGGGCCGCGGCAACGGCAAGGCGGTGCTGCTCGGCGAGCACGCGGTCGTCTACGGAATGCCAGCCATCGCCGCGGGTATCCCGCTCGGAGCCAGCGCGCGCGCCGAACCGAGCGCGGCCAGCAGCCTGCGCATCGCTGAGCGTCACGCCACCCAAGGCGACGGCTCGGAGCTTTCGGCGGCGCTCGCGCAAGTGCAAAGCGAGCTCGGCGTCGGGCCGCACCAGGTCGAGGTGGACGTGAATTTGCCCCTCGGCTCGGGCTTGGGCGGCTCGGCGGCCATCGGGGTTGCCATTGCGCGCGCGCTGCTGGCGGCGCGCGGCGAGGCCGAATCGCGCGAACGGGTGCTCGCCGGCGCGGCGGCATGGGAGCGCGTCTTTCACGGCAACCCGTCCGGTGTGGATGCGGCGGCCGCCTACCACAATGGCTGCATCTGGTTCACCAAAGCGGGCGGGGCGGAGCCGATTCCGGTGTACGCGCCGCTCGACTTGGTCGTGTGCCTGGCAGGGCCGCCCGCCAGCACCAAAGAGATGGTCGAGAGCGTGAGGCAGCTGGGCGAGCGGCGCCCGGATCTGCTCGGCAAGTCACTGTCCGGTATCGAGGCGCTCGTGAAAAATGCCAGGCTCTGTATCGAAGCGGGTGATGTCCGCGGCCTCGGCCAACTCATGAACTACAACCAGATGCTGCTCTCCGGACTGTTCCTTTCCACGCCTGAAATCGAGCGCGCGTGCGCGGTGGCGCGCGAAGCGGGCGCGCTCGGCGCCAAGCTCACCGGCGCCGGTGGCGGTGGCGCCGTCATCGCGCTGTGTGAGGGCAGCACCGAAGGCGTGCAGGCTGCGCTTCGAGAACAGGGCTTTCCCGTGTTTTCAACGCAAATTCCCGGCTTGACGATGGGGGCCAGGCCGTGAGCGCTCGGGTCGCAACCGTGCGCGCGCACGCCAACATCGCGCTCGCCAAGTACTGGGGCAAGGCAGACATCGCGCGCAACCTGCCTGCGGTGCCCAGCCTCTCGCTCACGCTCGCCGGCATGCGCACCACCACCGAGGTGAGCTTCACGAGCGAGCTCGCGGCGGACGAGCTTTGGCTCAGCGGCAAGCGGCAGATTGGTAAGCCGCTCGAGCGCGCCAGCAAGTTGTTGAGCGAAGTGCGCGCGCTGGCGGGCGTGAGCAGCTTTGCGCGCGTGCGCTCGCACAACGACTTTCCTACGGCGTCCGGGCTCGCTTCCAGCGCCTCGGGCTTCGCGGCGTTGGCGCTCGCTGCCGTCGAGGCGATCGGCCTTTCGCTGCCGCTCGAGCGAGTCACGGCGCTGGCGCGCGCGGCTTCGGCTTCGGCCGCGCGCTCACTTTACGGCGGCTATGTCGAGCTCCTGGCCGGCGCGGAGCACGCCACGCGCGTCGCGCCGCCGGAGCACTGGCCGCTCACCATGTTGGTCGCAGTCACCAGTGAAGCCGCCAAAGACACCGGCTCGACCGACGGCATGCAGCACACGGCTCGCACCAGCCCCTATTACGCGAGCTGGGTCAGCGACGCGCCGCGCCTGTTCGCCGAGGTGAGGGCCGCCGTGGTCGCCAGGGACTTCGAACGGCTGGCACCGGCAGTGGAGCAGAGCGCGCTGGCGATGCATGCGTCCATGCTCGCCGCGAGCCCGGCCCTCATCTACTTTCGCCCCGCCACGTTGGCGGTGATCGAAACCGTGCGCGACCTGCGTCGCGCCGGTATTGCCGCCTGCTTCACCATCGACGCAGGCCCACACGTCAAAGTGCTGGTGGGGCCGCAGGACGCCGCCACGGTGCGCGCGCGCCTGGCTCAAGCACCGGGCGTGCTGCGGGTGTTGGAGTCTGCTCCGGGTCCAGATGCGAGCGTGGTGCCCCAGGGCGCGCCGGAGGTGTCGTCATGACGCGCGCTCGGGCGCCGGGCAAAGTGGTGCTCTCGGGCGCCTACGCAGTGCTCGAGGGCGCCCCGGCGATTGTCAGCGCGGTCTCGCGTTACGTCACGGCAGACACGATCAAGCCCGCGACCTTCGCGACAGAAGAGGTGCAGGCCGCGCTGTGCACGGGCGAGCAGGTGCCCTGGTTCGACGCCGCAGAGCTGCGAGAAAATGGTCGCAAGTTGGGGCTCGGCTCCAGCGCCGCGATCTTGGTAGCGAGCCTGCTCGCGCTCGAGCGCGCCGCAAACCCGCTGCTCTCGCTCGACGAGCTACGCGCGCTCGTGCTCGAGGCGGGCCTCGCGGCACATCGCGAGGCGCAAGGTGGCGGCAGCGGTGTCGACGTCGCGGCGAGCACGTACGGCGGCACGCTCGTCTACCGCAAGGGCGCGCCGCCGCACATCACGCCGATCTCGCTGCCGGCCGAGCTCAGGTTCGAGATCTGGGTTTGCCCCAGCTCGGCGTCCACTCGCGAGCTCATCGCCTGCGTGAACGCGCTGCGTGGCAGTGATGCAGCGGCGCACCAGCGCTGGCTCGGCGCGCAGGTCGAGGCGTCGCAGCAAGCCGCCACCGCCGCCGAGCGTGGCGACGCCGACGCCCTGCTCGCGGCGCTGCGCGGCCAGCAAAGCGCGCTCGCGGGGCTGGGGGCGGCCGCCGGGGCGCCGATCGTGACGCCGGAGCTGGCCGAGCTGGACCCGCAGGCTCGCAGTGAGGGCGGCGTGCTGCTCCCGGCCGGCGCGGGTGGGGGAGACGTCGCGCTATTCGTGGGCCGGGCTGCCTCCTCGGCGGGCCTTCGCGCGGAGCTGCAAAAGCGCTCCCACCAGCTGCTCCACACCGACATGTCGGCCGAGGGCGCCGTGTTCTTGTAACGGCGAGGCCGCGCACGCCGGCCGACGCTGGATTCGGCCCTGAGGTTGTGGTCTCTTCAGGCGCTCATGGCTGGCCGCACCTTTGCGATTGGCGACATCCACGGCGAAACCGCCCATTTGTTCAAGCTCATGGGCTGCCTGCCGACGCTCGACGCCGAAGACACGCTGGTGTTCGTCGGCGACTACATCGATCGCGGCCCGAAGTCGGCGGAGGTCGTCGACTATGTGCGCACGCTGCACACGCGCACGCCTGCAAAAATCGTCGCGCTACGCGGCAACCACGAAGACGCGTGGATCCGGGTGTGCGAGCGCGGCTGGGACGAGTTCGTCGGCCCGCCTGGTAACGGCTGCCTGGCGGCGCTGCGTTCGTACCTCGGTGGTGACTTCCCCAAAGAAGGGGAAATGCCGAAGAAGAACGAAGAGATGCCGATGACCACCGGCAGCTTCTTTCCGGACGAGGTCGTCGACTGGTTCAAGTCACTACCCTACTGGTACGAAGACGCGCACGCCATCTACGTGCACGCGGGCCTGCCGCGCATCGGCGGCTCGTTCGTGCATCCCAGCTCGGCGCCGGATCCGCAAGTTTTGCTCTGGCTGCGTGACGCAGACTTTTTCAAGAACTACCGCGGCAAGCTGGTGGTATTCGGGCACACCCGCACCGAATACCTACCGCCCGAGCTTTCGGGCTACACGCCCGAAGACCCAACGGATTTGTGGGCTGGTGAAAACTGCGTCGGCATCGATACGGGCTGCGGGAACGGCGGCTTTTTGACGGCGCTCGAGCTGCCTGCCATGAACGTGTACGAATCGAGATGAGTGGCTCTCGCCTGCCCGGTTTCTACAAGCTGAGCGTCGCAGAACGACGCGCCCTCGTGGCCGAGCGCTCCGGCGTCGACGTGGCCAAGCTGTGCGCCGCGTTGGACGCGGGCGGCATCGACGTGGCCATGGCCGACAAGCTGGTCGAGAACGTGCTCGGCACCTACGCCTTGCCGTTCGGGCTCGCGCTCAACGTGCAGGTCAACGGCAAAGATCGCCTGGTGCCGATGGTCGTCGAAGAGCCGAGCGTGATCGCGGCGGCCTCCAACGCTGCGCGCATGGTGCGCCACGGCGGCGGCTTCACCGCCGAAATGACCGAAGCTTTGATGATCTCGCAGATTGAGCTGCGGGGCTTGGCCGACCCGGCGCTGGCGCTGCGGCGGCTCGAAACCGAGAGCGAGCACCTGCTCTCGGTGGCGCGTGGCGCCGTGCCCAACCTGATCGAGCGGGGCGGTGGGCCACGCAGTATCGAGCTGCGCGAGCTCGGTGCGGGGCGCATCGTGGTGCACGTGCTCGTCGATTGCAAAGACGCGATGGGCGCCAACCTCGTCAACTCCATCGCCGAAACGGTGGGGCCGATCGCGGCCGAAATCACCGGCGCGGAGCTAGGCCTGCGCATCCTCTCGAACCTCAGCGACCGCCGCTGCGCTCGCGTCACGTGCCGCGTGCACCCGGCGGACCTCGTGCTGTCGCGGCCGGCCCCCACGTCCGGCATGTCCGGCGGGAGTGGGCCGCCGTCCGGCGCTGCAGCTACTGGGCTCAGCGGTGAAATCATCGCTGATGGTATCGTGGCCGCTTCGCAATTCGCCGAAGCCGATCCGTACCGCGCGGCCACGCACAACAAGGGCATCATGAACGGCATCGACGCCGTCGTGATCGCGACCGGCAACGACTTCCGCGCGGTCGAGGCGGGCGCCCACGCCTATGCCGCGCTCTCGGGGCGTTACCGGCCGCTGTCGGTCTGGCGCAAAGACGGTCTCGACCTCGTGGGTGAGCTCACGTTGCCGCTGGCGCTCGGCGTCGTCGGCGGCACGTTGCGCGTGCACCCCACGGCCCAGCTCGCGCTCAGCCTGCTACGCATCGAGCGCGCGGACGACCTGGCGCTCGTGGCGGCTTCGGTCGGCCTGGCCTCCAACCTGGCCGCCTTGCGCGCGCTGGCCACCGAAGGCATTCAGCGCGGTCACATGTCGCTGCACGCGCGCTCCGTGGCGGTGGCAGCGGGCGCTCAGGGCCCCGAGGTCGAAGCCGTCGCCGGGCGCATCAGCGAGGACGGCAGCATCACGCTCGAGGCCGCGCAGCGCGCCCTTTCCGCGCTCCGCGGCACCTGACCCGCGGGCCGCTTGACGCACGGCGGCTCCGCGCCATGGATGAGGGCAGTGCTGCTCCGACGACGCCCGCTTCGCCTCCTCGCCGCAGCCGTCCTCGCGCTCGCCGCTGCACCGGCGTCGGCTGGTCAGCGCCGTCCAGTGACCCCTGATTGGGGCCTGTTTGGTCCGCAGCGCGAGCTGGGCGAGCTGAGTTGGCTCGAGACCGGCATCCACCAGAGCCGCCCCTTTCGCCTCGCGCCGGACGCGTCGCTGTCATTGCTCTCGCACTACCTGGCGCCCGCCCAGAACCACGTCGCCGATTGGCGCAGCTTCTTTCGCGGCGAGTACGGGCTGCCGAGCTGGGCACCGCGCTTCTCGCTTACCTGGAATCTCGGGCAAGAGCTCGGCGCCGTCGCGCCGGAGCCGGAGTCGCTCAGTGTGAGCATGCGCGCGCCATGTCCCAAGTGGCGCGCACCGCGGCCGGTCTCGCTCGCGCGCTACGACGGCGCCGAGCAAGTCACGCTACCGCTCATCGACTGCGACGGCGGCGTCGCGCCCGACGCCATCGATGTCGTGAGCGTGCTCGCGCGCGCGCCCGGCGTGCCGCGTCCCACGCTGCCGCTGCCGTTCGAGCCCAGCGCCGACGCCGGTCCCGGCGAATGGCTGCCGCACGTCAAGCTCATCGATCCGCGCCTGATTTGGCTGCTGCAACAGGTAGCGCAAGCCTTCCCACGCCGAACGCTCTACATCATGAGCGGCTACCGCCAGAACGGGCACACCGGCTTTCACGGTAAGGGCAAAGCCATCGACCTGTTCGTCTACGGTGTGCCCAACGAGCAGCTCTTCGCGCTTTGCCGCAGCCTGCACGACGTTGGCTGCGGCTATTACCCCAACAATAAGTTCGTCCACATCGACGTGCGCCCCTACGGCACCGACCGCGTGCTCTGGGTCGACGACTCGCAGCCCGGAACGCCTTCGCACTACCTCGACGGCTTCGAGGGCGTGCTCGAGCCGGGCAGGGCCTGGATCCCTCAGAGCGGCGGATAGCGCTCTCTCCCCGTAAACGTGCCCGTGCCCGTAAACGTGCCCGACGGTCCGTAGGTAGACCGCCTTCCTCGTCCTCTTGTTGGTAGGCCTTGCCTGCGCGCCCAGCTGGGCGCGGCGCGCGCGGGCCAAGCCCGCGCCAGGAACCTCGGCCTACCAACGAAACGCGCGTAAGCGTGCTTTTTCGGGCACGTTTACGGGCACGGGCACGTTTACGGGGGAACAAAAACACGACGGCCGAGTCAGCATTGCCGACTCGGCCGTTGTTTTTCAGTCGATTGCTCGTATTACGAGACGTTCGACGGGGCTTCGAGGCCCTGGCGGAGTAGGCCCAAGAAAGCCTCGTAGGCTTCCTTGACCTTGGCGTCTTCGCCCTCGAGGTACTCGGTGACGGACAAGCCGTTGAGCACCGCCAGCGACAACGTCGCCAGCGCCTCGGCGCGCGAGGCGCCGCCCTTTTGAGCAGCCGGGCCGAGGGCGTCGCGGATGACGCCGCGCGCGTCGCGGTGCAGGCCGGCGGCGCGGCGCTTCAGCTCCACGTCGCGGCGAGCCGCGCTCCACACCTCGATGTTGAGGCCGGTGCCGGTCTTGTTGTTCTGCACGGCGTCCCACAGGGCGCGCAGGGCGTCGGTCGTTTGCGCCACCGAGCCGTCACCGTTCTTGATCGCCTCACGCAGGCGGTCCAGGTAGCGGTGGTACGTGTAGCTCTGCACCTCGTGAATGAGGGCGGCTTTGCTGGCGAAGTAGTAGTGCACGATGCTCTTGCGGAGCCCGAGCTCCTTGCCGATCTCGGCGAGCGTCGTGGCCGTGAAGCCCTTGCGTGCAAAGCACTTGGCGGCGGCCGAAAGAATCGACGCCACGCGGGGGTTTTCCCAGTCGGCTGAGCGCTGCTGGGGCTTCTCGCCGTTCTCTTCGGCAGGCTTACGGACAATCGGCGTGCTCAAAACGGTTTCTGTCGTGGTCGTCATGTTATTCAATGTACCGGCCAGCCGGTATTCGACGGTTTCTCCAGGGCGGCCGGTCGGCGCCCTCTCCGCGGCCGGCTTCTTCGCCCACATCGGGCCGCTCGTCAAGCCCGCGTTCCGAAAGATCAGCCTTTCGCCTTTTTCTTCTTGGTTTTCGCGGACTCAGGGCTGCCCGAGCGGGTCGCGTCCGAGCCCTCATCGTCCTTTTTCGGACGGGTTTCCCAAAATGGCATCCCGGCCGCCTCCGTCCAGCCCTTTTCTCCGAAACGGCCCGGCTCCCGCGATTCGCGCATCGTGCTGCCACGGGTTCCGCTCTCGTCGTCCGTATCGTCGGCGCCCTGCGTCACGACCAGTAGCTCGTCGGCCAGGTACTCCGGGTGCTTGTCGTCCTCCGCCTTCACGCTGTCTTTGGGCATGTCTCCGGTACCAACACGAACGATTTGCGAGGTGGGCGGGTACGTGTCGTCCCAGCGCTCGCGCACGGCGTGCGCGCCTTCGCGCGTGATGCGGTAGCGCCGCAGCTTGAAGCCGGCGACGCCGCGCTGCCCCAGGCGTCTCACCCCGTTGGGTAGCGTCTTGTCCGGACGCTCGACTTCTTCGTAAGGGATGGCCGCGTCGATGCGCCGGATGAGCGTTACCGTGTGGGTGCGCTTCGGTCCCAGAATCTCGGCGCGAACGACGCCGTTCTTCACCGTTTCGTGCAGCACGACGGGGAACGAGAACGGATTCTTCAGGCGGAAGTTGATGGTCGGGTACACCACCGTCGCGTCGAGCCCCATCTTGATGTAGGAGCTGGGCCGCGTGTGCGGGTAGCGCTCCACGATGGAAAGGCCTGCAAAAAACGCCGCGCCGTGCAGCGTGCCGGAGATCTGGCAGGTGCCGCCGCCGATGCCGTCGACCAGCTCGCCTTCGGCGATGACCTTGGCGACCTTGTAGCCGTTGGCCTCGTCGCGCGGCCCCACCACGTCGTTGAAGTCGAAGATCTCTCCGGGCAAGAGCACGGTGCCGTCGAGCTTGGAGGCGGCCTGGCGCAGGTTGTAGCTGCGCGCCTGCATGCGCTCGGACCGATCGTAATTGGTCTCGAAGTAGCCGAGCACGCTGTCGAGCTGCACCTGCCCGAGCTCCGCTGCCACGCGGCGGGGGCGACGCTCGAGGTACACGAGCTTGGCGCTGCGCTTGCCCTCGCCGAGCGCCCGCTCCACCGAGAGCAGCGACGCATCCAAATCCAGCAAGCGCCCGAGCACCTCGGGGATCAGCTTGCGCTGGTCCAGATCCATGCGCGCGTCGGCCGGCAGGCGATCGGTTTCGTCCTTGATGCGTCGGAGCGCCGCCACGGCGCGCTCGGAGTTGAGCGCTACCGGCACCGGTAGCGTGAGCGCAGCTGCCTTGCCGGACGCGCGAAAGCCGCGCAAGAGCACGCTCGTGCGATCCTTGGCCTGACGCACCAGGTTGCTCAGCCGCACCTTGTCGATCTCGGCGCCGAGCTCTCCCAGGTACAGCTCGCGCTTGCTGCCGTCCGGCAATTCCAGGGTGAACTTGCCGGCCACGTAGCGGCGCGCGCGCTCCAGCGCCTGTTTGGCGGCGGTGTCGTCGGTGTTGAGCTTTTGTCCCAGAAACGCGACTTCGGGCAGGGGCTCGTCGCTGCCGCCGCCCGGGCCCGGCGCGCGCGGCAGCAAAAGCAGGCCCGCCCCCAGGCCGGCCGCCACCGCGACCGCGATGGACAGGGCGCTCCGATTCTGGAGTAGCTGAGCGAGGGCGAGGCGCGTCACGCGCGCTGTCGTATAACACCGGAGATGCCGTCCGACGAGGCCAGCCCGTGCCCTCCCACGGAACGCCGGAGCCAGCCCTCCGAGTCCGCGCTCGAGCAGAAGCTCGCGTCGCTGCCGGTGCAGCCGGGTTGCTACATCTTCAAGGACAAGCAGGGCGCGGTCCTTTACGTGGGCAAGGCCAAGAGCCTGCGCTCGCGCGTGCGCAGCTATTTTCAGGACGGCGGCAGCGACGTGCGGGCGTTCATCCCGTTTTTGCGCAAGCACGCTGCCGATCTCGAAACCGTCGTCACTGCCACCGAGAAAGAGGCGGCGGTGCTCGAGAACAGCCTGATCAAGGAGCGCAAGCCTCGTTACAACGTCAAGCTGCGCGACGACAAAGAGTTCTTGAGCCTGCGCCTGGCGGCTGAGCACGCCTTTCCGCGGCTCGACCTGGTGCGCAAGCCCAAGAAGGACGGCGCCCGCTACTACGGACCGTACCACTCGGCCACCGCCGCGCGCCGCACGCTGAACCTGGTCGAAAAGCACTTCAAGCTGCGCACGTGCACGGATCGCGAGATGGCGGGCCGCAAGCGCCCGTGCCTGGAGTACCAGATTCAGCGCTGCCTGGCGCCTTGCGTGCTCGAGGTGGACAAGGAGCTGTACGGCTCGCAGGTGCGCGCGGTCGGGTTGTTCTTGGAGGGCCGTCACGACGAGCTCACGCGCGACCTCAAGGAGCGCATGAAGAACGCCAGCCAGAACCTCGAGTTCGAGCTGGCTGGCATGTATCGCGACCAGCTCTCGGCCGTCGAATCGGCGCACGAGGCGCAGCGCGTGGTCGTGGTGAGCGACCGCGATCAGGACGTGCTCGGGGTTTACCGCGAAGGTGACCTGGCCGAGCTGTGCGTGATGGTGGTGCGCAAGGGCCGCATGATCGACACGGCGACGTTCTCGATGAAGAACGTCGAGCTGCCGGACGACGAAGTGGTGGCCACGTTCTTGCGCGAGCACTACGGCGAAGGCGGCTCCGGCGAAGCGCACGTGCCGGACGAGATCATCGTGCCCGTATTGCCCGAAGGCGTGGACGGTGTGTCGGAATGGCTGATGGAGCGCCGTGCGGAGGTGGTCGAGAGCCGCCGCACCAAGGTAGAGGTGCTGGCACCGGCGCGCGGCCCGCGCCGCGCTTTGCTCGAGATGGCGAGCGACAACGCCAAGCACGCCTTTGAAGAAAAGCGACGTGCGGCCGACGACATCGACGAGCGGCTGGCGCGCGTACAGGAACGGTTGCGCCTGCCCACATTGCCGCGTCGTATCGAGTGCTGCGACATCTCGCACCTGGGCGGCGCGGACACGGTGGGAGCTGTGGTCGCGCTGAAAGACGGGCAGCTCGATAAGAAGCGTTACCGCTCGTACATCGTGCGCACGGTGGGGGAGGGAGACGACTACGGCGCGATGTACGAGGTGCTGTCGCGGCGTTTCCGGCGCGGCAAGCTGGCCAAGGCCAAGCAAGAGCCGAACCCGGCAGCGGCCCCGCTGGGGACCGAGGCTGAAACGGGCTCGGAAAATGAAGCGGAGTGGCAGCTGCCAGACTTGTTCGTGGTCGACGGCGGCCGCGGGCAACTCGGCGTAGCGCTGGCGGCGGCACACGACCTGGGACTGCACGAGCTGTGCATCGTCGGTCTGGCCAAAGAAAAGGAGAACGTGGCCGGCGAAAAGCTCGTCGACCGCGTGTACCTGCCCGGGCAAAAGAACCCCATACCGCTTCGTCCCAACAGCCCGGAGCTGTTCTTGCTGGCGCGCGCGCGCGACGAAGCGCACCGGTTCTCCAACCGCGGCCGCACCAAAGTTGGCAAGCGCCGGCGCTTCGGGTCGGAGCTCGACGCCATCGCCGGCATCGGCCCCAAGACGCGCACGTCTTTGCTGAAGACACTCGGCTCCGTGGCGGCGCTGCGCGCAGCGACGGACGAGCAAATCCTGGCGGTGCCGGGTGTCACGGAACGCCACCTGCGTGCGCTACGCGAAGCCTTCGCTACCAGCGCTGCGCCGAGCGGTGACGCCGCGACGCCAACGCCAACCGAAGTGACGGCAGCCACCGACGTTGGCGATGCGCCCCGCGGCGATAGCTGAGCTTCTAGGGAAAAAACAGCCAACCGGGGCTTGGCGCGCGGCTTGCTCAGCTGAGCGGCAAGGAGCGTGGAGTCATGCGAGGAGCCTTCCTGTCGGTTGGCGTGGGTACGTTTGCGTGCGCGCTGATGTCGGCGTGCCTGGATCGCCCCATCACGGCGACCGAGCCGCACAGCACCAACCTGTTCGTGGCGCCGGCGCAGAATCGCGTCATCGACAAGCTCGATCTGCTGTTCATGATCGACAACTCGAGCTCCATGGGCGACAAGCAAGCGCTGCTGGCCAAGGCGGTGCCACAGCTGGTCAATCGCCTGGTGGTGCCACGCTGCGTGAATACGTCCGGCGCCGTACACGCGCGCGCCAGCCTCGACGAAGCGTGTCCGACGGGAATGGCTCCGGAATTTCGCGCCGTGAAAGACATTCACGTCGCCGTCATCACCTCCAGCCTGGGCTCGCACGGTGGCACCGGGAAGATGCCGACCTGCTCGACGGCCGCGGGTGACGACCACGCGCGCTTGCTGCCGAGCGTTCGCCCTGGCCTCACCAGCTACGGCGATTCTGGCTTCTTGGCCTGGGATCCGCAGCGGTTGCTGCAGCCGCCCGGGGAGACCGACGCCGCGCGGCTCGGTCAGCAATTCGGCGACATGGTCACCCGGGCGGGTGAAGACGGCTGTGGCTACGAAGGCTCGCTCGAAGCCTGGTATCGCTTCCTCGTCGATCCGGAGCCACCGCTCAGCATCGCGGTCGAGAAGGGGCAGAGCGTCCCGATGGGCGTCGATACGGAGGTCTTGTCGCAGCGCGCGGCGTTCTTGCGCCCCGATTCGATGGTCGCGATCGTGATGCTCACCGATGAGAACGACTGCTCGATCCGCGACGACGCCTACGGTTACCTGCTTTCGACCCGGGCCGAGGCGAACGGTCAAGACTTTCGCATGCTGCGCGCCAATTCGGCCTGCGAGAAAGATCCCAACGATCCATGCTGCGCGCCGTGCTCGTCGGGCACCCAGCCCAACTGCCCGGACGTGAAGAACGACCCCGCGTGCCAGCAAGGCGATCGCTTGCCCGAGGCTGCCGACAAGACGAATCTGCGCTGCTTCGAGAACAAGCGCCGCTTTGGCTACGACTTCTTGTACCCCACGTCGCGCTACATCGACGCGCTGACCAAAATGCAGGTCGTCAAGCGTTCGACGGGTGAGGTCGTGCAAAATCCGCTGTTCAGCGCGCCCCCCGGCATGCTGCCGCGTGAGCGCGGCCTCGTGTTTCTGGCCGGCATCGTCGGCGTGCCCTGGCAAGACATCGCCGACGACGCCAGTCTCAAAGGCGATGGGCTGCGTTACCTCACGGCGGCCGAGCTGAGCAAGCGAGGTCGTTGGGCGACCCTGGTGGGTGACTCGGAGCAAAACCAGGCCGCGCTCGACCCGTTCATGCAGGAGTCGATCGACCCGCGTTCGGGCACCAACCCGATCACGGGCGACGCGATCGCGCCGGCCAGCTCGACGGACCCACGCGCCAACGCCATCAACGGTCACGAGTACGAAAATGTCGGCGCCGACGACCTGCAGTACGCCTGCACGTTCCGTTTGACGGAGCCCAAGGGTTGCACCAGCGATGCTTGCGACTGCCCGCCGACCAACACTCAAGGCGCCCTGGCTCGCAACAGCCCGCTGTGTCAACCGGTGGGCGGTGGCGCGCCGAGCGACAAGCAATACTTCGGCAAGGCGTATCCGGGGCGGAGGCCGCTCGAGGTACTGCGAGGCATCGGCGACAGCGCCATCGTCGCTTCGATTTGCCCGAAGGTGCTCGAGGAAGGGCGGCCCGGCTACGGCTATGAACCTGCTGTCGACTCTATCGTCGACGTCCTCAAGGTGCATTTCAACGCGCGCTGCTTGCCGCGACCGCTCGCGGTGCAGGCGGACGGCGGCGGTCAGCTCCCGTGCGCGGTCGTCGAGGCGGCGCCTCCGGGCGGGGCGTGCGGGTGCAATGCGGCCCGGCGGCACGACACCACGCCCGAGGCTCGCCGCCTGGTGCAGGACCAGCTCCGTGCGCAGGGCAACTGCGACACCGACACCACGCCGGCCTGCGACTCCTTCTGCATGTGCGAGCTCAGCCAGGCCGAGGGACCCGCGCTCGACCAGTGCCTGAACGACGAGGCCGGCTCGGACACGCCCGGCTACTGCTACGTCGACCCGTACGGCCCCCATCCCCATGGCAACCCGGCGCTGGTCGAATCCTGCGACGCCACGAGCCGCCAGCTCATCCGCTTCGTCGGCCCGGACACGCCCCGACCGGGCACCACCGCCTTCATCGCCTGCTTCGGCGCCACCCCTAACTGAGCCCGTCCCGACCTGGCCGCCGACTGTACGGTTGGCAGGTGAGAAGGGGCCTGCCAACCGCGTTGTCAGGTGTGCGTCCGGATCCGGCGGAAACTGGCTGCGTCATCTGTGGCATGGTGGTTGCTCCCAACCCCTGCCGTGCACGGGTCCGCCCAGCCTTTGTTCCTGCGGTTTCGCGGCGTTGACAAATCGGTGCGCGCCCCTTTAACCTCCGCTGCCACTGCACCTCCCGGGACAAACCGGGCCGCGTGCTTCGCGCTCCCAACCAGCACTATCTCGCAGGCAGCCGGCCTCGGGCTGACCTGACGGTTTCCGGTCCACGCCAGGAGTTCTTCCAATGAAACTGAAGAGTAAGTCGACCCAACCCCGCAAGAGCGCCTGGTCGCTCGTGCGCGCGGGCCTTGCCGGACTCGGCCTGTTGGTCGGCGGCGCCGCCATCACCACCGGCTGTCTCGATCGCCCCGTGAAGGCGCAGGACCCGCGAACGAGCAACGTCTACGTCGACGAAATCCGTCAGACGGCGGTCGACAAGATCGACCTGCTCTTCATGATCGACAACTCGATCTCGATGGCCGACAAGCAGGCCATCTTGGCGGACGCGGTTCCGCTGTTGGTGCAGCGCCTCATCACGCCGATTTGCGTGAAGCCCTGCGGCGCCAACGACAACTGCACCGAGCAGCAACAGAAGGACGGCATCCCCACTGGCGCTTCCTCGGACGACACCGGCAAGTGCGCGGACGGCGGCCCGGAGTTCAATCCGATCCACGACATTCACATCGGCGTCGTGACCTCGAGCTTGGGCTCGCACGGTGCGGCAGGCGCGAAAGATGTGTGCGTGGCGCCCGACGACAACGACCATGCCCAGCTGCTGGGTACGGTCCGCATGCTGAACTCGTACCAAAATCAGGGCTTCCTCAAGTGGGATACGACCAAGCCCGCCAAGTACAACCCGCCCGGCGACAGCGACTCGGCTGCCTTCAACATGAAGTTCACCGAGATGGTGAAGTCTTCGGGCGAGCACGGCTGCGGTTACGAGGCCTCGCTCGAGTCTTGGTACCGCTTCCTCATCGATCCCGAGCCCCCGCAACAGATCGTCCTGAACAAGGACCAGACGGCGCGCGACGGCCTCGACCAGACCATCCTCGATCAGCGCAAAGCTTTCTTGCGCCCCGACTCACTCGTCGCCGTCATCATGCTGTCGGACGAGAACGACTGCTCCATCGTGGACGAAGGCTACGGCTGGCTGATCGCCCGTTCGTCGTCGATGTACCGCTCCACCTCGCAGTGCGCCGCGAATCCGAACGATCCGTGCTGCCAGTCGTGCGTCGAGCAAGCCGCGAACCCGGGCTGCCCGGCCATCAACACCGACTCGGAGTGCGCCAAGGGCAGCACGTTGCCGATGGACGCTGACAACCTGAACCTGCGCTGCTGGCAGCAGAAGCGCCGTTTCGGCTTCGAGCTCTTGTACCCGACGGCGCGCTACTCGCAGGGCCTGAGCTCGCACACCGTGCCCGATCGCTCGGGCAAGATGGTGCAAAACCCGCTGTTCGCCGCCGGTGACGGCAAGGCGTCGCGCGACAACGGCCTCGTCTTCTTGGCCGGTATCATCGGCGTGCCGTGGCAAGACATCGCGGACGAAGACAGCTTGGGCACCCCCAACACGCTCCGCTACCTGACCGCCTCCGAGATCGACTCCAAGGGCCGTTGGGACGTGATCCTGGGTAACTCCAACCCCGGTAACGGTCTCGCGCCGGTGCCGCCCACGGATCCTTTGATGATCGAGCAGCCCGATCCACGTACGGGCACGAACCCGATCACGATGGACGCGCTCGTGCCCGAAACGTCGATGGACCCGAAGGCCAACCCCATCAACGGTCACGAGCAAGTCAACGCGGGTAACTCCGACTTGCAGTATGCGTGCATCTTCCCGCTCGCCACGCCGCTCACCTGCGACATGGCGCGCGACATGGCGGGTGGCGGCTGCGACTGCTTCACGGAAGATGCCGTCTTCAACCGACCGCTTTGCCAGCCTCCGGGCGGCGGCGCTGCGGGGACGACGCAGAGCTTCGCCAAGGCCTATCCGGGCACGCGCCACCTGCAGGTGCTGAAGGAGTTCAAAGACAACTCCATCGTCGCCTCGATTTGCCCGAAGGTCACCAAGGCCGGTGAGGCCGACTACGGCTACAACCCCGCCGTCAAGTCGATCATCGACCGCCTCAAAGAGGCTCTCAAGGGCAAGTGCCTGCCGCGCCCGCTGGTGCCGAACAACGCCAACGTCGTCCAGAACGATCTCCAGCCGGGCCAGGTGCCTTGCTCGGTCGTCGAAGCGACCTTGCCGCAGAACGGCGCGGCCTGCGCCTGCAAGGCTGAAGAGAACCGCAAGGCGCTCGACGATCGCCCGCAGTTGCGTGACGCCGTGCTGAAGAAGCTGTCCGAATCGCAGACCTGCGATCAAGAAGGCGGCACGCCCTGCTCGCAGTACTGCACCTGCGAGCTGCTCCAGCTCAAGGACAACGATCTGAAGGCGTGCCAGAGCGATCTGACCCCGCCGACGACCCCTGGCTATTGCTACATCAACGCCGCGCCCAACGAGCCCCACGTTGGTGAGGCCCAGCTGGTCAAGGATTGCGGGGCAGATCAGAAGCGCCTGCTGCGCTTCGTCGGCAACACGCCGGCTCAGGGCGCGATCGCCCTGGTGGCCTGCCTCGGCGCCGCGCTCGGCAACCCGGAGATGGCAGCGACGCCCTGAGTCCAACGCCGCGAGAGCGGCCTGGCTTGGGTCCGACGGGCGCGCCGTATAAGATACGGGGCGCCCGTCGCGTTTCATGGATTCGAAGAAGACCATCCTAGTCGTCGAAGACGAGCCGCAGCTGGCCCTGGGCCTGAAGGACGCGCTCGAGTTCGAGGGTTTCCGGGTCGCCACGTGCGGCACCGGGCGTGAAGGCGTGACACTCGCCAAGAGTGAACGGCCGCACGCGGTGCTCCTCGACCTGATGCTGCCGGACATCAACGGCTATCAGGTGTGCGAAGAGATCCGTCGCACCGACCCGCTGGTGCCGATCTTGATGCTCACGGCCAAGAGTCAAGAGGCAGACAAAATTCGCGGGCTCGATGCCGGCGCGGACGACTACGTGACCAAGCCCTTCAGCGTGGGCGAGCTCGTCGCGCGCATTCGCGCCATCTTTCGGCGCACGCAGCCGCGCCCCGAAGGGCAACTGCCCTTCACGATCGGCGACGTGTCGGTGAACCTGGCTGCGCACACGCTGCAGCGCGGTAACCAGGTGGAGTCGCTCTCGTTCTACGAGGTAGAGCTGTTGCGCTTGCTGCACGAGCGCGTCGGTCAGCCCGTCAGCCGCGACGAGATTTTGAACAAGGTTTGGGGTCTCGAAGCAACGCCGACCAACCGCACCATCGACAATTTCATCGTCAAGCTACGCCGCAAGATCGAGCGCAGCCCGGACAAGCCGGAGTTCATCCTCACCGTCTACGGCTTCGGCTACAAGCTCGTGGGCTGAGCGCTACAATAGCGGCAACACGTTGCGCGGGTCGCACGCCACCGTTTTCGCGTTGTGCGCGAGCTCTCCCGGGCCGAGCGCGCTGAGCGAAACTCCTTCGCGGGCCCGCCGCACCTCCAGGTGGAGGTGCACGACGCCGGGGCTGCCGGAGTCGCCGACGTAACCGATGATGGTTCCGTCGGGCACGGTCGAGCCACGCGCGATGTTCGCGGCGGGCTTTTCGAGGTGGCCGTGGATCACGAGGTAGTCACGCAGCGCGCCCTGCTCGCGCACCGCGTGGTGCGTCACCACGGAGTTGCCGAACAGCTTGCCGACGAAGAGCACGTCCGCGTCGCCGACCTGATGCTCGAGCGGTACGAGCGCTACCGGCGTGCCGCGCTTTTGCGCGAGATCGATACCGCCGTGCCCAACCGCTTTGAGCTCGGCGCCGCGCCGTTGCTCTTCGTCCGGCAAGTCGAGATCGTAGCCGCTGGTCACGAACGATTGCTGCGCGAGCGGCGCGACCGGTAACCGATACTTGCGGTAGTCTGCGGGGCGCTCCGGGCGACGTGGGATTTGATCGTAGACGCGCAGGTGACCGAAGCGATCGTGATGAGCTGCACGCTGCTCGGCCAAGGCTTCACCTCCGAGGGTGACGTCCGGCACTGGAACGCAAACGCCGCCGTCGGGTAGCGTGCCGGCCGGACAAGCCGGCCCGAGCGTTGGCTCCGCGTTGGGGGTGATTGCGGTTGCGGCGACTGTGGGCCCGCCTGGGCGAGCCGCCGCGTCGGCGGGCGCTGCGCCAGCGGCCGATACGACGCGCAGCGCCATGGCCAGAGCGAGCAGCACGCCGCCGGCAAAGCTCACTCCAAAGCGCTGGGGCCAGAAGCCAAAGGAGGTCACGCTCGGGCAACAGTAACGCCCGAACGGGGCGCTGGCTTCCCAGAAAGAGGTCGATTACCGTCGGTTTTTCAGTGCTTACGACGGAAAAGCTGAGCCCGGCCGACGCGGCCATCCTCGAGACCTTCGTCGTGCCCCGCTACCTCTCGCTGTTCGGCGAGCTGGCCCAGCAGATGTTGCTCGTCGGGGAATCCGCGCGCATTTTGCATCTTGGCTGCCGCACCGGTTACCCGGATCTCAAGATCTACGAGCACAGCGACGGGGCCGACATCGTGGGCGTGGACGCCTCGCTCCCCGCGCTGGAGCTCGCGCGCAACAAGGCTCAGGTCATGGGCGACGTGCGTATCGAATACCGGCCTGCCAGCGACGGCAGCCTGGACACCGAGGAGGGCCTGTACACGCATGCCCTCAGCCTGCACCCGAGCATGGGCGCCGATCAGCGGCTGCAGCTACTGAGCGACATGGAGCGCCTGCTCTGCTCCGGCGGGCAGGCCTTGATAGCGCTGCCGCTGCGCGGCTCTTTTCAAGAAATCGCGGACCTGTTCCGGGAGTACGCGCTCAAGCACGACGACAGCGAATTCTCCAAAGCAGTAGAAGAGGCGCTGCTCGCTCGGCCCAGCATCGAGTCCTTGTCGGAGGAGCTCGAGCAAGTTGGCCTCGGCGACGTGGACGTGGAAATCCGCCAAACCAGCCTGACTTTCGACAGCGGGCGCGCCTTCGTCGAAGATCCGGTCAGCCGCCTGTTGATCCTGCCCGAGGTCCGCGCGTGGATTGGTGTGGACGACGTGGCCAAGCCGCTTTCTTACGTACGCGACGCCATCGACAAGTACTGGTCCGAAGGCAAGCTCGAGCTGAGCCTCAACGTCGGTTGTGCCAGCGCACGCAAGCCCTAACGCGGCACACGAGCCATGACGCGCGTCACGTCGCTTTCCCTCATCAGTCTCTGCCTCGCCGCCTGCGCGCAGATGGACCCGCCGCGCGAGCTCAAGCTCGAGTTGCCGGCGCTCATCACCTCGAAAGAGCCGGTGATCGTCCACGCGCGCGCCGTCCAGCAAGACGGCACGACGCGCGAGCCGAGCGGCAACCTGGACTACAAGGTCACGCCCCCCGATCTGGCGAGCATCGGCAAGGGCGGCGTGTTCGCCTGCAATCATTCGGGCGACGGTAGCGTGGCGCTCACGCTGGCCGGAGTCGAAGGTCGCGCCAAGTTCTCGTGCAAGCTGATCGCCCGGCTCGACGTGCCCGCCAAGCTCACGCTGGACGCCGCCGCCGGCGAGCAAGATTTGCCCGTGAAGGTTCTGGACTCGTCGGGGCGCGAGCTCGACGTGCCCGTCAGCGTGACATCGGACCGAGCCAGCGTGGTGCAGGCCCGCAGCGGGCGCGTGGTGCCGGACAGCGTTGGCAACGCCAAGCTCAGCGTGCGCGCCGGTGAGCTGGCCAAGCCGGTCGAGGTGGAGGTCGTACGGACGCTCAAACCCGAAGTCTTGCCGGTCGATCAGAATCGCCGCATCAGCTACTCGCTCGAAGCTGGCAAATATCGGTTGTCGATCCAGCTGCCAGCGGCACACCAGGTGACGGTCGACTGGCTCGGGGCGCCCTATTGCGCCTACCGTCGTACCGCTGCCGAGCACCAGGCGGAGTGCACGCTGCAACACAAGGGCAGCGTCTCTTTCGACAACCCTGCTTTCTTGTTGCGCGGCGAGAAGACTCCCTCGGTCGAAGGCGTGACGCTGCGCGAAGTACCGTAGATACCCCCCAGAAACTTCAATGATTCGGCGTCAACATCTAACGATTTGAGCGCCGAATTGGACATGCTCGCGAGCGGATCGGGCATCGGCTCAGCGTCAGGCCTGAGGCAGGCTCTCCTCGGCTACTCCCCGTAGCAGAAGGACGGCGTCGCCTTGTTCGCCTTTCGCTATTTCCACCTGTTTGCGTTATCGCCGCTGGTCGGCTGCAGCGTGTACACCGAGTCGCTGCTCGGCGACACGCAGCAAACAGTGAATAGCGGAGGCTCGAGCATCAGTCTCGCGGGCAGTCGCAACGGCACGGAAGGCGGGACGGCTCACGGTGGCGTGAGCGGCAACCCAGACCCGCAAGAGACGGCCGGCGAAGCTAACGGCAGCGCAGCGGCGGACGCGGGCGGCGCGGGCGGTACGGGCACGAACAACGGCGGCTCGGCACCGAATGGCGGCGCCTTGGCGGGTGGCACTGGCTCCGTTGGCGGCACGACGATGACGAACGCCGGCAGCGGAGGCACCGCCGTCGTCGATCCGCCGACGGGCGTCGACATGCTCGACGACATGGAGGACGGCAACTTTTCACTCCTACCCAAGCCGCCGCGTTACGGCTTTTGGTACGTCGCGGGCGACGCCACGGTGGGCGGCAAGCTGCCCAAAATCGAGCAACTCGTGGCGACGATCGATCCGGCGCGGGGCGCCTCGAGCAAGGGCGTGCACTTCGAAGCCTCGGGCTTCAAGGGCTGGGGCTCGAGCGTGGGGCTGAGCTTTTCCGACGCCTCGCAGAAGCGCGGTCCTTACAACGCGGGCAACGCCCTGGGCATTTCGTTCTGGGTGCGCGGCAGCGTGGCTGACAGCACCCAGCTCAAGGTGCAATTTCCGATCACGGCCACCGATCCCAGCGGCAAGCTTTGCGGCGGCGCGGGTCAGGGGCAGTGCCTCGATCATTTTTCGACGCAAATCACCGTGACCTCGACGTGGACCCAGGTGCCGATTCTTTTCAGTGCGATCTACCAGGCGGGGTGGGGCGTTCCGGTAGAGGGCGGCTTCGATCCTGGCCAGATGCTGGGCATCGAGTGGAGCGCGGGCACCTCGAATCTCGACATTTGGATCGACGACCTGGCGCTCATGCGGCCGTAACAGCCGCAGTAAAACGCCGGGCTGCGCCGCCACGTCGCCGCGGGTCAAAAAAGTAAGCGACGCCCCTTGCGAGCCAGAATGGCAGTGCGCAGGGTGGTGGGGCCCGCGAGAAAAGCCACCGAAACCCCCGGCAAGTGCCTTCTCGAACGGGTCAGGGCCGCACGCGGCACCAGTGTCTGCCGCGTGGGCGCCTGCTCACGACTCGAAGGAGAACCCACCATGCTCACCCGTTTTAGCGATTTCAGTGATTGGCCCAGCTTTGGATTCGCCGATTTCGGCAGGGCATACGCACCGCATGCACAATTGCGGCGCGAGCTCGACCGCCTGTTCGGTGACTTCGAGCGGAGCACCGCACAGCCTGCCTCCACGCTCTCGTTCGAAGACGACGGCGCCAACTTCGTGCTGCGCGCCGAAGTGCCAGGCCTTACCGAGAACGATTTTCAGATCAACCTGGCCGGTAACACGTTGACGCTCCAAGGCGAGCGCAAGGTCGAAGCACCCGAGGGTTACACCGTGCATCGTCGTGAACGCGCTCCCTTCCGCTTTGCACGCAGCCTCGAGCTCCCCGCGCGTGTCGATGGCGAGAAGGTCGCCGCCACGCTCAAGAACGGCGTGCTCACCGTCACGCTGCCCAAAGCGGCAGAAGCGCAACCCCGTCAAATCGCGGTAAAGGCCGCGTAACGTTCGAGGAGGGAATGATGTCGTTCTTCAATCTCACTCGTGCCAAGGAAGACAAGCCCGCGATGCAACCGCAAACCAATGAAGCTCAAGTCTCTGGAACCCGCGCGCGGCAGGTGCCGCTGCCCGTCGACATCTACGAAGGGCAAGAAGAGCTCTTGCTGATGGCGGACCTGCCCGGTGTAGAAGCGCAAGGGCTGACGGTGAGCTTCGAGGCGCCGGAGCTTCGCATCGAAGGGCGCCGCGGCAGCGGCGCCGACGAACGGGTTTACAGCCGCACCTTTCGGGTCAGCGAACAGATTGACCCGAACGGCATCAGCGCCGAGCTTGCGGCCGGCGTGCTGAAGCTGCGGCTGGCAAAAGCTGCTCACACCAAGCCTCGCAAGATCGAGGTCCGCACGGGCTGAATTCTCCTCCTGTCTGAGCGGGCTTTACCTCGGTCCCGGCGGCGCGACACGCATCTCCGCGTGCTCGCGCCGCCGCCTTTTTGTGGGCGCCAATGCTAGGGTCGGCGGCGTCACATGGCCCACCCCCTCGCCGGCAAGCCCGCCCCTCCCGAGCTCCTCATCGACGTCGACCGCCTGACCGCGGCCTACTACGACAAGCAGCCGGATCCGGAGAACCCCGAACAGCTCGTCAGCTTCGGCACCAGCGGTCACCGCGGCTCGCCGGAGGACGCTAGCTTCAACGAAGCACACATCCGCGCCGTCACCCAGGCCATCTGTGAGTACCGCGCGAAGGCCGGCATCAGCGGGCCGTTGTTCCTCGGCAAGGACACGCATGCCGCTTCGGGTCCCGCTGAACGGACCGCGCTCGAGGTGCTGGCCGCCAACGGAGTCGAAGTGCTCATGACCGAGCGCTTCACGCCAACGCCGGGCATCTCGCACGCCATCTTGACCTACAACAAGGGCAAGACCTCGCGCCTGGCCGACGGCATCGTGGTCACGCCGTCGCACAATCCTCCGCGGGACGGCGGCTTCAAGTACAACCCACCCCACGGCGGGCCCGCCGATACCGACGTCACGGACGTCGTTCAAGCCCGCGCCAACGAGCTTTTGCGCACCAAGGGCCAGGGCATCAAGAGCTTGCCGTTCGAGGCCGCCAAGAAGGCCTCGACCACCAAGCAACACGACTTTTTGGGCGCCTATGTCGCCGATTTGCCGAACGTCGTGGATCTGGACGCCATCAAGAGTGCGCGGGTCTCGCTCGGCGCCGACCCGCTCGGTGGTGCTAGCGTCGACTACTGGGAGCGCATCGGAGACGAGTTCGATCTGGACCTCACGGTCGTCAACCCCAAGACCGATCCCACGTTTTCGTTCATGAGCGTGGACCACGACGGCAAGATCCGCATGGATTGCTCGAGCCCGTACGCGATGGCCAAGCTGCTCGAGCTGCGCTCGAGCTACCAGGTCGCGTTCGGCAACGACCCGGATTCGGATCGCCACGGCATCGTGACACCAGGAGCCGGCCTCCTGAACCCGAACCACTACCTTGCCGTCGCAATCCAGTACTTGCTCACGCACCGCAAAGGCTGGAAAAAGACTGCAAAAATTGGCAAAACGCTGGTCAGCAGCTTGCTCATCGATCGCGTCGCCAAAGATCTCGGACGCGAGCTGAGTGAGGTACCAGTCGGCTTCAAATGGTTCGTGCCGGGCTTGTCGGACGGCAGTTTCTGCTTCGGCGGCGAAGAGAGCGCGGGCGCCAGCTTCTTGCGCTTCGACGGTGGCGCGTGGACGACCGACAAGGACGGCATCATCCTCAACCTGCTCGCTGCCGAGATCACCGCGGTGACGGGTAAAGATCCGGGCCAGCACTACGCCGAGCTCACGCAGCGTTTGGGCGCGCCTCACTACACGCGCATCGACGCACCCGCGACACCCGCCGAGAAGGCACGCCTCAAGAAGCTATCGCCCGCCGCCGTGAAGGCTTCGGAGCTGGCGGGTGAGGCCATCACCGGCAAGCTCACGCAAGCGCCCGGCAACGGCGCGGGCATCGGCGGGCTGAAAGTGACGACCGCGAACGGCTGGTTCGCTGCGCGCCCCTCCGGCACCGAGAACGTCTACAAAATCTACGCTGAGAGCTTCCTCGGCGCGGACCACTTGGCTCGACTGGTGGAAGAGGCCCGCGGTTTGGTGACGCAGGCGCTCTCAGGCTAGCTTTCACGAATAATACTCGCCACTTGGCGCCACGGTGCCGGCGTCGTTCTGCGTCCGCTGTTGACACTATCGATCGATAGGTTCATAACACTATCAGTCGATAGTCGGAGGTGCCGCGAATGGAGACCGTGCTGAAGGTGAGGGTTCGCTATCCACTCAGGGCCGTGCTGGCAGTGGGAGCCGCTGGGCTACTGTTTTTGTTCGACATGACGTTCGGGTTCTTCTTCATGGCGCTCGTTCCGCCCCTGATCCCGGTCTACGCCTGCGTGCTGTTCGGGGCCGGCTGCGTGGTGCAGAGCGCCCTCGGGTACGCGCAGAGGGTGTCCGTGCGCGAGCCTGCCGCTATGCTGCGCCCCGGCCAGCATGAAGGAAAAGTCGGAAGGCGCGCCCTCGCAGCGCGCGCCGCGTGAGCCAGCCGCCCCAGCACCAGCTCGACGCGAAGAGGTGCTCGACGCCGGGCTGTCGCTGATATCCGAGCTGGGTATCGCGGGCGCTTCGCTGCGCAAGCTGGCGGCGAAGCTCGGCATGAGCCAGCCGAGCCTTTATCACTACTTCGACAGCAAGGACGCGCTGGTCCAGCAGATCATCGAGCACTGCGCCAACCGCATGCTCGAGGCCGCCACGCACGTGCAGTTTCCGCGTGGCATCGACGACTTGCCTCGCTTTGCGCGCGACGCCGTGCTCGAGCTCTGGAAGACGGAGCAACACCCGCGCTTCGTGCGCTTCATGTTCGTGGTCGCGATCGAAAGCCCCGAGCATCGCCGCAGCATCCAGCGCGTGTTCGAGGAGCGGCTGTATCCCGGCTTCGGCTTCTTGGCAGAGGCCTTCGGACGCGACGCGCAGGAACGCGAAGATCTGCGCCTCTTGGTGCGAAGTGTCGTCTACGCGATGGGCCTGTCTCTGCTGGAAGAGCGCGCGCTGTTCGGTGCCGACGCGCCCAGCGCCGAGGTCCTGAAGATGGGCGACTTCATCGTGAAGGCGGCAGAGCGCGTGCTGGCGTCGCGCGCCACGGCTGGGCCGATCGCTCAGGCCGCGAGCACCTCGACCAGCGACGACGAATCGGTCTAGGCTCCCGATCATGCCCGAGACGGTATTCAGCAAGATCCTGCGCGGGGAGATCCCGGCGCACAAGCTGTACGAAGACGACCAGGTGCTCGCGTTTCTGGACATCGCGCCGCTGTCGTCCGGGCACGCCGTGGTGATCCCCAAAGAGCCTGCGGCAACGCTGGATCAGTTGTCGGACGAAGCGTCGGCCGCGATCGGGCGAGTGCTACCGCGATTGTGCCGTGCGCTGCAGGCCGCGACGGGGACCCGCGAGTTCAACGTGCTGCAGAACAACGGACGACTCGCCCACCAGGCCGTCGATCACGTGCATTTTCACATCATCCCCAAGCCCAGCGAAGCGCAGGGCCTGGGGGTGAAGTGGCCGTCGAGCCCGGTCGATCACGAGGCGGCGAAAGCCTTGGCGGCCCGTGTGCGCGAGCTCGTCGGCTAGATGGCGGCGGCTCAGCGGCGGGCGCGGTAGCGGCGGATCAGCTGGTTAGTCGAGGCGTCGTGGGCGAGCTCGGGCTCGGACTTGCCCGAGAGCTCGCCGGCGATGCGCTTGGCCAAGACCTTGCCGAGCTCCACGCCCCACTGGTCGAAGGAGTTGAGGCCCCAAATCACGCCCTGCGTGAATACCTTGTGCTCGTACAGCGCCACGAGCTTGCCGAGCGTGGCCGGTGTGAGCGAGTCGGCCAAGATGGTCGTGGTGGGGCGATTGCCTTCGAACGTTTTGTGGGTGACCAGCGCGTCCGGCACGCCTTCGGCCTTCACCTCGGCCGCGGTCTTGCCGAAGGCGAGCGCCTCCGTTTGGGCGAAGAAGTTCGCCATGAGTTGGTCGTGGTGCTCGCCGAGCGGGTTCAGGCTCTTGGCGAAGCCGATGAAGTCGCAGGGGATGAGCTTCGTGCCCTGGTGAATGAGTTGGTAAAAGGCGTGCTGGCCGTTCGTACCGGGCTGACCCCAGATGATCGGGCCCGTCTGGTAGTCGACGCGTTCGCCGGCGAGCGTCACGCTCTTGCCGTTGCTCTCCATGTCCAGCTGCTGCAAATACGCGGGAAAGCGACTCAGGTACTGGTCGTACGGCAAGACCGCGTGCGACTCGGCACCGAAGAAGTTGTCGTACCAAACGCCGAGCAGCGCCAGAAGCACCGGCAAGTTCTTGTCGAAGGGCGCGGTGCGAAAATGCTCGTCCAGCTCGTGAAAGCCGCCCAGCATCTCACGGAAGCGCTCCGGCCCAACCGCGACCAGCACCGAAAGACCGATCGCAGACGGGTAGCTGTAGCGACCGCCGACCCAGTCCCAGAACTCGAACATGTTGGCCGTGTCGATGCCGAACTTGGCGACCTCGCCGGCGTTGGTGGAGACGGCCACGAAATGCTTGGCGACTGCCGCTTCGGTGCCGAGCTTTTCGACCAGCCAGCTGCGCGCGGTACGCGCGTTCATGATCGTCTCGATGGTGGTGAAGGTCTTGGAGCAGACGATGAACAACGTCTCTGCCGCGTCCAGCCCCTGCACGGCTTCGGCAAAGTCCGTGGCGTCCACGTTCGACACGAAGCGCAGCGTGAGCGCGCGGTCCGAGTAGGCGCGCAGCGCGTCGTAAGCCATGGCCGGACCCAAATCCGAGCCGCCAATGCCCACGTTCACGATGTTTTTGATGCGTTTGCCCGTGTGCCCCAGCCACGCGCCGCTGCGCACGCGCGTCGCGAACTCGCCCATCTTGTCGAGCACGGCGTGTACCTCCGGCACGACGTCTTTGCCGTCGACCACGATTTGCTGATTGCGCGGAGCGCGCAGCGCCACGTGCAGCACCGAGCGGCCTTCGGTGGCGTTGATCTTGGCGCCCGCGAACATGGCGTCGATGCGCTCGCGCAAGCCGACGGCCTTGGCCAGGTCGAGCAAGAGCCCCATCGTCTGCGGGGTGACGCGGTTCTTCGAGTAGTCGAGGAAGAGCCCGGCCGCTTCCAGGCTGAAGCGCTCGGCGCGGCCCGGATCAGCCTTGAAGAGGTCGCGCAGGTGAGCCGACTTCTGCTCGAGGTAGTGCGCGCTGAGAGCTTGCCATTCGGGAAGGGCGGTCAGGTTCGGCGTGGCCATGGCCGGCACCTTTTCACGAGTTTTGGCCGGACGGAAGCCGCCCGCGCTCACCGCTCGTTCCTACCCCCGGCGTCACCGCTCGTTCGTACCCCCTGCGTCACTGCTCGTGATGGGCGCCCGTGACCTCGAGATCCGCTACTATCGGCAGGTGGTCGGAGGCGGAGCTGGCCAGGCCGCTTTTCACGGGGTGTGCGGAAAGCACCTTGATGTTTCCGCGGACCCAGAGGCCGTCGAGTGGGCGCAGAGGCAGGGCGGCCGGAAAGGTGGCGAGCAGCTTGCCTGCCCGCACGAAGCCGACCGGCTCGAGAAAGCGCTGGCCGAGCGACGCCCAGACGTCGTTGAAGTCACCGCCGACGACGAGCGGCGTGTCGTGATGCAGGTGTGCGAACGGGTGACACTCCAAGAAGCGCTCGAGCTGTGAAGCACGCTCGCTGCCCGAGAGCCCCAGGTGCAGGTTGAAAATCACGACGCTGCGCGTGCCGTGCTCGAGCTTGGCATGAGCGCGCGTCTTCACCAGGCCCCGCTGTTTGCGTCGACCGATCGTCAGGTCGATGCGCGTCGAGTCCGTCAGCGGGTAACGACTCAGGATGGCGTTACCGTACCCACCAACACGAAAGCGGTGCTCGGCGCCGTAAGCGATGTGCTTCAAGTCGAGTCCCTCGGCGAGTTGCTCGACCTGATTGTCCATCCCACAACGCGGCATGCCCTCGGCGACCTCTTGCAGCAAAGCGATGTCGGGGTGCAGCGACCGCAGGAGCGCAATCGTGCGCTCCAGGCTGTAGCGGCGGTCGACGCCGCCAATGCCTTTATGAATGTTCCAGGTCACGACGCGAAGACGCATGGCGGAAGCTTTCGAGCATAGGCTAGGCTACGCTTTCGTCCAAAGCCTCACCGCTTCGCCGGGGCCTTCCTTCTACGCATGACGCTCTCTCCGCTTCCCGATTTGTCCGGCACGGTCGTGGCGGGCAAGTACCGAGTCGAGCGGCTGTTGGGGCAGGGTGGTATGGGCTCGGTGTGGGCGGGGCGGCACGTGACCTTGGGCCAGCTCGTGGCCATCAAGTTCGTGCACCCCAAGCTCGCCGGCAGCTCCGAAGCCGTCCGTCGCTTCGACAACGAGGCCAAGGCGGCAGCGCGCATCAAGAGCCGTCACGCCGTAGCGGTTCAAGATCACGGTGTGAGCGAGGCAGGCCAGCCCTACATCGTGATGGAGTATCTGGAAGGTGAGTCGCTGGAGCGGGCGATTCGTCGGCGCGGCAAGCTGCCACTGAGCGAGGTCGTACAGATCGTGGCGCAGAGCGCGCGAGCGCTGTCCGCCGCTCACGAGGCGCGCATCGTTCATCGCGACCTCAAGCCGGACAACATCTTTCTCGCCAAAGATGCCGAGGGCTCGGCGCTCGGCTACACCGTGAAGCTCGTCGACTTCGGCATCGCCAAGGTCGTGCAAGACGAGGCCGAGAGCGGCGCGTCGGCGACGCAAGCCGGCATGGTACTGGGTACGCCTCATTATATGAGCCCCGAAGCGCTGACCGCGAGCGCGCCGGTCAGCGCGGCCTCGGACATCTGGTCGCTGGGTGCCTGCGCGTTCGCGGCGACGTGTGGGCGCGTGCCGTTCGAAGGCGATGCCATCGGCGATGTCGTGCTCAAAGTGTGCGCTGCGCCGTTACCGGTGCCATCCAAGCTCGAGCCCAACTTGCCCAAAGCCTTCGATGCCTGGTTTCAGAAATGCTGCTCGCGCGAGGTCAGCGCGCGCTTCAAGACCGCGGCCGAGGCAGCAGACGCGCTTCTGCGCCTCGAGGAGTGGAGCCGCGCGGAGCGTGAAAATGTGGTCTACGAGTTCCGGCCGCTACAGCCCAGCATTGCGCTGGGCGAGCTAGAGGACCTTCAGCCTGCCAGCCGGGGGCGCATGCTCGCCGGCATGCTGGTCGGGGTGTCCCTCACGCTGGGGCTGCTCGGCTTCTACGTGCTCAAGCGGACGCGTGAGGCTGACGCGATCTTGCAGGAGAACGCGGCGCGTGCCGCCGCATCGGTGGAAGCCGAAAACGCCGCCAAGCTGAAGGCAGCGGATGCCGCCTTCTGGGCGGCGCAAAAAGCCTCCGCCTCGCCGAGCGCCTCGCCGGCGCCGACAACGCCCCGTCCGGCCCGCAAGGCGGCTCCAACGCGGCGCAAGTGAGAGCAGGCTGGCGACGGCCCCAGCGAAACCAGACCGTGGTATACGAGGCGCTTCCCGAGGTTGCCGATGATTGACGACATCCTGAGCGAGCTGAAGGCCTCCACCGAAAAGGCCAAAGAAGCGCTACGGCGCGACCTGTCCAAGCTGCGCACCGGGCGCGCCCACCCGGCCATGCTCGACATGCTACGCGTCGACTATTACGGCCAGGCCACGCCCATCGCCCAGATGGCCAGCGTCGGCGTGCCCGAGCCGCGGATGCTCACCGTAAAGCCGTGGGACAAATCGGCTGTGCAGTCGATCGAGAAGGCGATTCGCGAAAGCGACTTGGGCTTGAACCCGCAGGTCGACGGCGACTTGATCCGCATCCCCATCCCGGCCCTCAGCGAACAGCGCCGCAAGGATTTGGTCAAGGTCGCCAAGAAAGCGGGCGAAGAGTGTAAAGTCGCCGTACGCAAGGCCCGCCACGAAGCGCTCGACATGCTGAGCGAGCTGAAGGACGGCGGCGGCGCCAGCGAGGACGACGTGGACCGCGCCAAGAAGAAGGCCGAAGAAGCGGTTTCTGCAGCGGGCCACAGCATCGACGAGATCATCGCTGCCAAAGAGAAAGAGATCCTCGCCATCTAAGACGGGAAGCAGGGGAGCCGTCCAAGGTCCCCGGACTGCCAGCTGACCTGGCGGTGGAATTATCAGCCCTTCGGGCTGGGGTCGGAAACCAACGGCCTGGCGAGTTATTCGGGGGCGCTCTGCTGGCCTTGACAGGCAGGGGCGCTCATGAAAGCGTGCTAGGCTGTTTTCGAGGGCAAATGCGCGCTGTCGCGGCCGGACTCACTGACGTAGGACTCCAGCGGGATCACAACGAAGACAGCTTTGCGATCCTTCAGGACCACGAGCTTTATATCGTGGCCGACGGGATGGGCGGTCATCGTGCCGGTGACGTCGCTAGCAAGCTGGCAACGGAGGCCATCGTGGACTTCTTCCGCGCCACCGCGGCGGAGGACTTCACCTGGCCCTTCCACTTCGACTCCCGCATGTCGGAGGAAGAGAACCGGCTCCTGACCGGCATCAAAATCGCCAATCGCCAGATCGTCGAGCGCAGCTCGCGTTCGCGCGAATGCCACGGCATGGGCACCACCGTCGTTGGCGCGCTCTTCAGCGGCAAGAAGGGCAAGATGTACATCGGGCACGTGGGCGACAGCCGTGCGTACCGGGTGCGCGGTGGCGAGATCCGGCAGATGACCCGCGACCATTCGTTGGTCAACGACTACCTGCTCGCGATGCCCGAGCTCACCGAAGAGCAAAAGAGCGAGCTGCCGAAGAACGTCATCACCCGCGCCCTGGGCATGCAAGAGAACGTCAGCGTCGACCTGCAAGGGGACGATGCTACGGTGGGCGACTGCTACGTGCTCTGCTCCGACGGCCTGAGCGGCATGATCGAAGACGCGGAGATCTTGGAGATCGTCTCCAAGTCCGCCTCGATCGACGAGGCTTGCCGCAAGCTCATCGCGCTCGCGAATGAGCACGGCGGCGAAGACAACATCACCGCGGTGCTCGTGAAGATCGAGGCCGAGCCGGGCAGCGGCGAGAAAGTGAGCCTGTCCGACACCTTGCCGACCCCGCTCACCGCGCGCTTGCGCCAAGGCGCACCGTCCACACCGGACGCGCACGCTGACACGCCTCCCGCCGGCGACACCAAGCCCAAGAGCTGAGCCACAAAAGCAGAGCGCCGACGCGATGAGAGCGTCGGCGCGGGTAGGGTGGGCCAGCTTTACGGCTGGCCCTTGTCGTTAGCGGCTTACTGCGAGCAGTTTTCGAGCACGAACACGCCGTGCGCTTTGCAGTAATCGGATGGCTGCGCCTCGACCGAAGTGCAGGTGAAAGATGCCCAAATGCTGCCAGCCTTCACCTGGTGGTTGCCGGTGCCGGTCGCGGCATCGACGGTACAGGCGGCCGCGGGCGAGGTGAGCGACTGGGAAAGCGCAGCCGTGTCGGAAAGGCTGATGGTCGCCGTGCCCTTGTGGCTCGCGTCCAACGTGCCATTGGAGATGTCGATCGCGCCGACGCCGGACATGCCGTCCGAGCCCACGGTCTGCCCCTTCAGTCGGCCGCTGAACGTGAAGGTGTCGCCGCCCTTGACCGAGCAACTGACGGTGGACCCGGCCTGGCCGTCCACGATCCAGTGCAGGTAATTGTAGTCGTCCAGGACCTCGACCTTCATACTGGTCGGGTCGGGGTTGGGGTTCACGTGCGGCACGTCGTACGTCGTCGAGGTACCGGAGGGGCACGATTTGCCGGCGGGGGCGGGGGAATTCGACTGGATCTGCACCCAGATGGCGCCCTGCGACGCGGGGGGGACGGGGTCGCTACAGGCAACCGCCCCGAGAGCGACAACGGCCGTGACACACCAGCGCGACGACAGATTCATCGGGTCTCTCCTCTTAGAACTGTAAGGTGGGGTGACTGACGGGGATCGAACCCGCGACATTTGGAGCCACAATCCAATGCTCTACCACTGAGCTACAGCCACCATACGGTTTTCCTGCTCTTTGTAGTCGAATTCGTTCTGTCTATCGTTCCGGTCTCGTTCCTTGCTGCCGATTTTGCTGTACCCCCTGAAGTTCTTCAAGAAGGGCGCAACCACCGGGCAGTCGCTTTGCAGGAGGCGGGGTTGGTAGCACAGGCTCCTGGCTCTCCCAAGAGAAACCATCGCTTCGGCATGCCGAGACCGTTCTGGCTCATTTCAACAGAGTCGAAATCGGCTCAGCCTGCGCGCCAATACGGTGCGAGGGCGCTTTGAACCTCCGCGAGCGCCGCGGAGGCGTCTGCCGCGAGCTCGCCTCGAGGGGGCGGTTCGTCGGGTGCCTTGCCGGCGTCCCCGAGCAGGACCTGTGCGACGGCTGCGGTGGACTCCGTGAGCGCCTGCAAATCGTAGCCGCCTTCGAGCACGACTCCGAGCGGGCAGGCGCCGGGTAGCGTTGCGAGCAGGTCGCGAGTCATCTGCGCGTAGCCGGCGCCTGTGAGCTGCATTTCTGCGAGTGGGTCGCGCTGATGAGCATCGAAGCCGCAGCTCACCAGCGCAAAGTCTGGCGCGAACTGCTCGACGAGCGGCAGCACGATGCGCTGAAAAGCCGCTCGATACACGGAGTCATCCCCGCCTGGTGGCAGGGGAATATTCACGTTGCGGCCGCGGCCCTCGCCGCTGCCGAGGTCTCGCGCGGCACCCGTGCCCGGATAGTTGGGGTACTGATGCAGCGACACGAACAGCACGCTCGGGTCGTCGTAGAAGATGGCTTCGGTGCCGTTGCCGTGGTGCACGTCCCAATCGAGCACGAGGATGCGCTGCCGACCGTGCGAGCGTGCGTGAGCAGCCGCGACCGCGACATTGTTGAGCAAACAGAAGCCCATCGCCTGGTCACGCAGCGCGTGATGCCCCGGCGGGCGCGGGACTGCGATGCCGGAGCGCGCGGTGCCCGCGAGTAACGTGTCGACGAGCGTCACCGCAGCACCTGCTGCTCGACGCGCCGCCGCTACTGAGCCCGGCGACACATACGTATCTGCATCGAGATGTCCGGAGCGCCCGGCCAATTGGCCAAGCTGCTCGATGTAGGCAGGCGCATGCACCCGCGCCAGCTGCTCGTCGGTTGCGTCCGTCGCGGCGACCGGGACATACCTGGCCGTCGCCGGGGCGCCCGGCCCTGCGTCACGGGACTGAGCGGCTTGCTCGGCCTGGTGGAGCCCGGCGCGCACCGCAAGCAGCCGCTGGCCCCGCTCCGGGTGGTCCGGCGGCGCCACGTGCTGCAAAAACAGCTCGTCATCGGCAAGGGCCACCGTGCCGACGCTCCTTTCGGAGCCCGAGGACGAGACGGAGCCCGAAGACGAGACGGAAACGCGGGCTGAATCGAGACTCATCGTTTGGGCTTTTCGCGGAGGTGGGAAGTAGTGTTAACGTCCTAGGTCACGCTGACCGCGAAGCGTTCGTGGTCGCGGCTAGCGAATGACCCGCCTTTGGGGTCACGCAGGGGCTACCAGAATGCGTTCCAAGATTATTGCCGTCAACGCAGGTATCGTCACCGTCATCGCCATCCTCACCTACGTGCTTTTGCAGACCTCCCTGAAAGAGGTCGTTGCAAATCCCGGTGAGCGCAAGAAAGAGGTCGCACAGGCGCTGCGCGCCGCCAGCTCCCAGCTGGCGCTCGATGCCCTGCGTCTCGAGCGCTGGCTCGAGCACCAGGCCGGCACAGAGTCCACCCGCGGGGTGCTCGCTCTGGGAACGCCGGAGGCGCGCAGCGAGGCCGCAACGGCCGAAGCCAACAAGGTGCGCGACGCCGCCGTGAGCGAGCCAATGTTCGCAAAGATGGCGCCGTCCCTGGTGCTCTTCGTCGATGCGCAGGGCATCGCGGTAGGCCGCAACGGCTCCGCGCAGATGCGCGGTGAGCAACTGGGTAAGGACTACCCCTCGCTGCTGGAGGCCATCAAGAGCGGCTCTACCGGCAGCGCCATCTGGATCAACAAGCAACGCCAAGAGCAAATGCTCACGAGCTATGCGCCGCTGCGCTCCGAAGCGGGCGCGGTGATCGGTGCTCTGGTGCTCGGCACACCACTCAGCGATGAGCGGCTGTCGCGCACGAGCGAGCTGACGAGCGGTCAGACGCTGATGCTGGCGCTGGTAAATGACAAGAACGTGTCGGTCATCGCTGACAGCGCAGCCACAGCCGATGAGATCTCGGCCGCTACTGACGCGACGGTCGCGGCGGCTGCGCGCCAGGCGGAGAGCTCCGGCAGCGTCGCGAGCGCGGATGCTGCGATTCAGGACCGCCTGTACGGCGTCGTGCCGGTCGACGGCTACGGCAAGACGGACGCGGTGCTGATCGCGGCGATTCCATCGTCGCTCGTCGGCAGTGTGAGCGGACTGCTTTGGCCAGTGCTGGCGATCGCCGGTTTGGGTCTGGTGCTGGTGGTGGCGGGTGGCGTGCTGCTCGGCAACTACATCTCCGCGCCCATCTCGGAGCTAGAAGACGGCCTGCTCGCGATCATCAACGGCCAGTCGGACCTGCGCTTCCAGCTGGAGCATCCCGAGCTGGGTGGTCTGGTGTTCCGAATCAATTCGTTGCTCAACGCCATGATGGGCGTCGCCGAAGACACGACCGATGACCAGGGCCGTCCCTCGCAGGGCCCGAGCGCCCAGGGCTTCCAGGACGGCTGATATCGAGCGGGGCGGGAGCCCCGCGGTCTGCCGAGCGGGCACCCGCCCGCGACGCGGGAAAGAAGCTGGAACTTGACGCGCGCCGCGGTATACACCGTGGCGCGCGTTTCAATTTGCGGGCACAAGCACCATGGGTCTTTTCGATTTTCTGGGTAAGAAGAAGGCGGGCAGCAGCGACGCGGCGGATCGCGACGTGGCTCGCTTCGAGCGAATCGTCGGCAACAAGCTGTCGCAGAACATCGACCGCGAAGAAGCCATTGCCCAGTTGGCCAAGATGGGAACGCGAGCCAGCGCCGCAGCCCTGCTGAAACGCTTCGATTGGCTGATGGACCCCACCATCCTCGACTCCGAAGAGAAAGAAGCAGCGCTCGCAGGTATCGTGCGAGCAGGGGAGGAGGCAATCGAGCCCATCCGCGCGTACTGCCGCAAGTCAGAGAGCCTGCTCTGGGCGCTCAAGGCGTTGGCCAAGATCGTTCCGCCCGAGCGCCTGGCAGACGAGCTGCTCGCGCTGCTCGACCAGTTCGATACCGAATACATCCGCAACCCGGAGCCGAAGATCCAGCTCATCACCGAGCTCTCGCACCACCCAACGGAAGACGTGCGCGTCGCCGTCGAGCCGTTCTTGAACGACGCCAGTGAGCCCGTACGCTTTGCTTCGGCCACGGCGCTCTTCGACCTGAACCAGCCCGAGAGCGTCACCTCCCTGGTCGCCGCGCTCGAGACCGAAGAGTCCCTGCGGATCAAGAACCGCATCTGCCAGGGCCTCGCCGATCGCAAATGGCCCGTGCCCGCCGAGCAGGTCGCGACTACCGCCCAAGCGCTCCCGCCTGACTTCCGCTTGGACGGCGCGCAAGTCGTGAAACGCTAGGGCTTCGTCGTTTCTCCAGCCTCCTCGGTTCTCCACGCTCACGGGAGGACCGTAGCGAACAAACGAAAAAAGCCGGAGCGAGTCCGGCTTTCTCCGATCGAGTGACCTCTTCCGACTATTCGCTGACTTTGTACTGCGGCGGCAGGTAGAAGTTGAGCGAGAGGGTCATCATCTGGTTCAAGCGGAAGGCTTGATCCGCGTCGGTGATCTTGTTGTCGGGGAAGGCCTTGTCCTTGCCCGTGCCGGCGGTGTCGAAGCCGCCGCGGTTCCACGCGAAGGGGAGACCGCGCCATTCGAAGCCGACGGCCATGAACTTTGCTACGTAGAACGACATGCCGGCGGCGAACGTCGGCGCCATCGCCATGCGTGAAGCGGTGTCGTACTGCCCGGCGCATGGATCGCAGTTCTTGCGCTCGGTTACGCCGATGAACGCCCAGCCAGCGGAGATGTAGAAGTCCGTGTCGACGTAGAGGCTTTGGAACAGCGCCAGCTTGCCGCGGAAGGGCGTGACCGTGAGCTGTGGCGCAGCGACCCAGTTCATCTGGCCCAGCTGCTTTTCCATGTCCGGGCCGAGGTTCACCTCGGTAAGACGCTTGCTGAGCAACGGCCCCTTACATTCTTCCTTCATGGAAGAGGCTTGCAGGGCGGCCGGAGTCGAAGCGTCGCACACCGCACCAGGCGCCACCTTGTCGTGGCGGTCCTTGTTCACCTTTTGGATCTTTTCGGTGAGCGCCGTGGGACCGAGCGACACGCCGTAGGCTCCCCAGGCACCGACCGCGAGCCAGTCCGTGAAGTTGAACTGCAGGCGCGCACCGAGAAACATCGTTCGGCGGTACTCGTCGAGCAGCGTGAAGCTGACGGTCGGCGAAACCTCCAAACGAGTCTGGCGATAGAGCCGCAGCTTGCGCACGGCGGGTGCGCCTGCGAGCGGACCGGTGAGATACAGCTCCTGAGCCTGCGAGTGCTCGGTGATGCCGAGCAGCGCGAGGCCCGCGGTGAAGGCGGTGAGAAGACGCTTGGTGAAACGGGGATTCTTGGCCATCTTTGGTCGTCCTTCGCCCGTCACTTCGGGAGCCTGTAGTCGAACGAGAACGGTACGAAGATTGACAAGCCCGCTTGGAGCTCGACGTTCTGCGTGAACGACTTTTCACCGAGCCAAGTCGACTTGTCGCTGGGATTCACCGGGTCGGTGTTCAGGTTCTCTAGCGTTTCGTTGTAGAGGTAGTCCTTCACGGCCACGTTGAGCGCGAACCAACGGGTGAAGAACACGCGCAGACCGAGACCGGCGTCGAAGGCCAACTTCGGCTTGTACTCGAAGTTGCGGTTGTCGGGGTCGATGACCGCGATGGGGCGGGTGCTGAGAGCACCGACGCCACCGAGAATGTAGGCGTCGTACTCGAAGATGAAGTCACCGAAGCCCGCGAACTTGCCGTACGCAAACACGTAGTTGAAGTCGAGCGAGGCGCCCCACTGGTACTCCGTGAGCGGCACCGCCACGCGCGCGGCGCGGCGCACCTGACCGTTGAACTTGCTGTCGGAGTTGAACGGGTCGTAGTAGCGCCCGTTCACACCAATCGCGAGCACGTTGGTGATGTAGTAGGTGAGCGAGAGACCGGGACCCGGGTGCTGCACGAACTGGTCGTTCAGCGAGGTGAGGTTCCACCACGGGTTCAGCTCGAGGCGACGCACGCGCATCACGTAGAGCTGCTGCACCGCGTAGATGCTCTCTTTGATGGGCCGCGCGGCCTCCTTCTTCATGTCGAGCACCGGGCAGGCAGAGGGGTCGATCTTACAGATGTCCCCTACGCCTTCGCCTTCGGCCCCGAGATCGCCTTCGCCAGCGGCGGCAGCGTCGCCCGCTTTGGCGTCGCCTTCCGCTTTAGCGTCAGCTCCTTCGGCATCGGCGTCTATGGTGGCTTCCGCCTTTGCGCCCGCTTTGACTTGGGCGAACCCGGTTACCGGGAGCGCGCCGAGGGCCGCTATGAGGAGCCCGATGCAACTTTTCTTCATCGATGCCTCTTACGCTTCCCCTTCGACGTCCGTTGTCGTAAATACCGAAAACTATTGGTGATTTCCGCCAATCGGAAACGCCGGGGGACTATATCACGCCAAATTTCAGACGATCAACAAGCAAAAAATTACAGTGCTGAGCGACCCGCTGGACATTGAGTTATGGGGCTCCAGCCCCTCCGAGGCTTTGCGACGGAGGAGGAGCCGTGCTTGCCCCGCTTGACTCCCGGCCAAGGAGCGCTTCGACGAAGTCCTCTGGCGAGAACTCGTGAAGGTCGTCGGGGCGTTCGCCCAATCCTACGTAGCGGACGGGGACGCGGAGGCCGTTGGCGACGCCGAGCACGACTCCCCCTTTAGCTGTACCGTCGAGCTTTGTCAGCACGATACCGGTGAGGGGCAGCGCCTCTTTGAATTCTTTTGCTTGCGCAAAAGCGTTCTGACCGTTCGTCGAGTCGACCACGAGCAAGATTTCGTGCGGAGCGCCGGGCAAAGCTTTCTCCGCTGTCTTGGCGATCTTCTTCATCTCGCTCATCAAGTTGCTCTTGGTGTGCAAGCGGCCGGCGGTGTCGGCTAGGACTACGTCCGCGCCAATCTCTTGTGCCTTCTTGATGGCGTCGAACACCACGCTGCCTGGGTCCGCGCCGTCTTTGCCGCGGACGACCTCGCAACCGACGCGCTCGCCCCAAACGATGAGCTGCTGCACGGCCGCGGCGCGGAAGGTGTCGCCGGCTGCGAGCACGCACTTTTTACCGGAGGCGCTCAGCTTGGTGGCGAGCTTGCCGATGGTGGTGGTCTTACCGGCGCCGTTGACGCCCACCATGAGCACGACCGTCGGACGGGCGCTGAGCTCGAGCGCGCCAGAAGCCTGGCCTTCTAGCATCTTCAGGCATTGGGCGCGGAGCTCGCCCCAGACGGCTTCGGGATCCGACAGGTCGCCTTTGGCGAGCGTGGTCTTGAGGTGCTCGAGTAACGCGGCGGTCGTCTCGACCCCGACGTCCGAAGTGAGGAGCACCTCTTCGACCTGCGAAGCTAGGTCGGGGCTGAGCTCTTTCTTGCCGACGAAGAGCGCGCGCAGGCGACCAAAGAAGCCTTCCGCGTCACGCGACTTGGCGAGACCACGGCGAAGATTGCTGACGTCACGCGCCTTGGGCGGAGCCGGCGAGCGATCGGGTGCCTTGGCTGCCGTGGGCGGTGCTTCACGCCGAGAGGGCGGTGCCGGGCGCGCCGAGGGACGACCTTCGGGCTCCGCGGCAACGGGCTCTTCTTCTGCCTCGGCAGGCGCGGCGACCGGTGCCTTAACCGATTCAGCCTTGGCTGCAGCAGCGGGCGCGCGCTCGGACTTCTGCTTGGGCGGAGCCGGCTGTTCGCGAGGCGGAAGAGCGGGCTCCTCCTTCTTGCGTAGGAAGAGGAAGTACGCGCCAACTGCCAGGGCCAGCGCTAGGAGGACGTAGATGAATTCCATTCCGCGCGTATTGCTGAGGGCCCGCGACTATAGGGAGGCGCGCTCCATTCAGTCAATGCCTCGTTCTAGTTAGAGCGAACGGATTTTGCCTGGGGGGATGGGTCCTCAGTCTCAGTCCCGGAGCAGCTTGGGGTCGTCCGTCACGCCGGCCGCTTGCTCGCTGGCCGCATCGGGGGGCACGGCGCCGAAAGCCAGGTGCTCAACCCTTCTCGCCCATTCTCCTACCTGCGGCTCACCCTCGGTGGTCGCGACCTCTACGACCTTGGCCGGGGTCGGCTCTCCAGCTCCCTGCGTCCACGGCTTTCCCTTGAGTTCGGCCCAGCGGACGAGACGTTCGAGCAGGGCGCGGCGCCTCGAGGTGAGAGAGAGCTCGAGCACGCCGGGCACTGGTAGGGCCGCCCGCAAGGTCGCATGAAACGGTGCTGTGACTTCGATAACAGTCCCAGTCGGGAAGGTCGATCCGCTGGGGACCTCGAAGGCGCCTTCGGCGTTGGTGCGGAGTTGCGCCAGCACCAGGCCTTGCCCTCGCGGCGCCATGCCTGGCGCTGCCGGTTGCGCGGTCGGCCCGATGAAGCTCACGGCTGCGGGGGAGATGGGAAACCCCTCGTGGGCATCGCGCACGAAGCCGCGGTAGCCGCCCCCTAGGCCGAACGTTTCGAGCACCTCCACGCTCGCGCGTGAACGTGGTGGCACCGTGGCGGAGGCGGGGCGCGCGCGACTCGGGCGTCGCCAACCGAGCACCACCGCGAGCGCTGCCAGGGCGGCCGCGGCGATCCAGGCTGCGTAGCGACCGTAACTCGGCGGCGGCGGCTGCAGCCGCAGCTCGAGAGGCGGACCCGAAAGCCAGCCGGCGCCGGCGCCTACGTATTCGAGCACGACCGTGCCGCCGAGCAGGCTCGGAACGTTCGGAATGGTGAGCGTGGCGACGCCGTCTTTCACGGGCGCAGCGGCGACGCTGATGCCGCGGCTGCGCGCTTCGATCACGCCGAACGGTGTTGGGCCGAGCACCGACGCGGCGCGTACGTGCAGCACCGCGCCCGGCTCCACGCTCGAGCTCGCTTCAGCCGTTGAGATCCCCACCGTGACGGTGAGCAGCACCGGAGCCGTCGCTTGCCCCAACTCGAGCCCCTCGCGACCGCGGAGCTTGGCGATCAGGCGCGTGGGGCCCGGTTGACCGAAGGTCGTCGACGCGAGCGACAGTCGCAGCACGTCGCCCAGGCTGTCGAGCGCAATACGACTCAGCTCGTGTTCGACGCCATCTGTGCTTCTGCTGAAGATGAGCTCAGCGGCTTCGGGTAGCGGCGCGCCGTTCGAGCTTCGCACGACCACCCCGACTTCTTGCAGGGGCAGGTCGAGCGAGCGTGCGGCGAGCGGCGGGTCGAAGCCTACTTCGAAGCTGCTGGCCACACTCTGTGGGAGGGGAACGAGCCGACTGGTACGCTCGAAGTAGCCGCGTGCGTCTTGATAGCTCAGCTCGACTGACCCGCTCGGCATGCCGGTCACGTTGACGCACAGCTTGCCGGCCTTGTCGGTATTCAGCAGAAGCTCGCCGCCGGCTTCGCCGCGCGGGTCGCCGCAGCGGTGCAACGTGGCGCTGGTCGCGTCCGAGCTGGTGCGAGCCCGTACTTCGGCGCTCGGCAGTGGGCGTCCCACCTCGTCGTTCAACGTGGCACGCACTTCGAAGCCATCCGCGATGGCTCGCGCGTCGGTCGTAAACGCGGACTTGCCCGACACTTTCAACGAGGGCGGCGCTGGTTCTGCGGCGGCCGCCGAGCCGGCGCCCGTCGCTCCGATCAGCGCACACAAGGCGACACCGCGGCGCGCTACTTGCCCTGGTTTGGGGTGCGACGACAACCACATTGGAGGCCCGGGACGATAGCTCAGATTGAAGAGCATGGGGCCTGGTGCCGTCCAACGAACTAGCTTCCGCTCATGATATGTTGCCCGCCAATGTTGCCCTCCCGAGCGTTGCGGGCGTTGTCGGTGTTGCTGTTCTTGGGGTCCTTCCTGCTACCCGTGGCGGCGAGTGCGCAAACGAGCGATCTCGAGCGGCTCATCTACAACCTGGCCAACAACGAAGACTTTCGCGTACGCACGCAAGCTGCGCTCGCGCTCGGAGCATCCAAGAACGAACGCGCCGTCAATCCGCTGTGCTCGGCGCTCGAGGATTCCAACACCACGGTGCGCGCTGCGTCCGCCGCGGCGCTCGGGCGCTTGGCTTTGAGCGCCGGACAAGCTTGTTTGGAGAAGCGCTTGCCCAACGAGCCGAGCGACGTGGTGAAGGCCACGATCCAAAAGGCTATCGTCGTCATCAAGGGCGGCGGCGGCGCCGAGCCGGTCTTTGCCAGCGACAGCAAATTCTACATATCGATCGGCAAAACGACGGACAAGACGGGGCGCACCGGTCCGGAGATCGACAACATCGTACGCTCGGCCATGACCGGCAAAGTGGGGCAGACGCCCGGCTTCGTCGCCGCGCCCAACACCGAAACTCCCGCGGACGCCAAGAAGCGGCTGGCCAAGCACAGCGGCGTGAAGGGCTGGTTCCTCTCTCCCAGCGTCGCGCCGCCCGATTACTCCAACGGCAACCTCAAGGTGAAGATCGAGGTCGCTATGCTTTCTTACCCAGAAAAGAACCTCATCGGCAGCTACTCGGTGAACCTGACCGAGCCCGGCGTCTCGCCTGGCAGCACCGAAAACGAAAACGACCTCATCCGCATGGCCGCCGAGCGCGCGATCGACAAGTTTGCGACGATTGCCGCCAATCAGTAGGCTCGCGACAGCGTCAAGGCGGGGCCAGCCCCGCCGATCGAGACAGCCAAGTTTGCGACGATTGCCGCCAATCAGTAGGTCCCCATATAAGCGCTTCCGTTAGGGGCGGAGTCCGGAGTGTTCTCTGACGGGGCGAAAGTTGACAGTTCTTGCTCGGGTGGGGTTTGAAACCGTAAACTTGTCGGGTTGCGCTCGGGGACAAGCAATCGAGCGCCAGTAGGAGATCGTCACGATGCCCGAAGCGGCAACCATGTCTGTGCCCCCGACCGGCCGCCACCAACGCCGGTTCAAGAACTACCTGCTGGATCCGCATTTCCAGTTCAAATACAGCGGGTACCTAGTGGGCATTGCGGTGGCCTTCAGCGTTTGTCTCGGCGCGCTCTTGTGGCGCACCAGCCAAGAGGTGATCGCTCAGAGCACCCAGACCGTGCAGCAGGGCAAGCAGGTCGTCGGCCGCGGCCGCGAGGTCGTGGAAGAGAGCCGCAAGGTCAGCGAAGTCGTGAAGATGAACATCGTGAAGGACCCCATCTACAGCGACAACCCCGCGCTGCTCGAGGCCTTCAAAGGTGACGCTGACAAGCAGGACGAGCGCCTCAAGAGCCAGCAAGCGGCCCTCGAAAAGCAGGCTGCCGACCTCGAGAACCAGTCCGCGTCGATCATGTCCCAGCAGCGCACGATGCTGATCACGCTCAGCACTGCGCTCACGCTGCTCGTGGTGCTCATCGGCTTTGCCGGCATCATCGTCACGCACAAAGTCGCCGGCCCCATCTACAAGATGAAGCGGCAGATCCGCGACGTAGGCGAGGGGCACCTGCGCGTTCCGAACAAGCTGCGCAAGGGTGACGAGCTCGTCGACTTCTTCGAGGCCTTCGAGACGATGGTCATCAACCTGCGCTCCCGCCAGCAAGGCGAAATCGACAAGCTCGACAGCGCCATCAAGATCTTGGAACCGAAGGCAGAGCCCGGTGAGCTGGACAACCTGTACCAGCTCCGCAAAGAGATGATCGACGCGCTCAACACGTGAGGCGTCAGGCCCGAGTCGCGCGCTTCGAAATCTGCTCTCGCTGGCGGCTCACGGGGGGCTCGCGGCACTGTCTCAGAATGCCGCTTCGACGTATTCGATCTCGGCCCCCTGAGGCCCGAACACCACGCTGGCGGCGTCGAACCTGAGGTGCTTCACGCTCGGGTCGTGGCGGTAGCGCCTCTGCCAGAGGCGTAAGCCGGCGAGGCGGATGCGGTAACGCTTGCGGCCGTCGAGGCTCCCGAAGCCACTCGTCCATGAGCTCGCGCTGCGCGAGCGAACCTCGACCACGACGATCACGTTGTCACGACGCGCGACCAAGTCGACCTCCAGATACGAGAGGCGAAGGTTGGTTGCGATGATTTGGTAGCCGCGCCCTTCGAGGAAACGCGCGACGGCTCGTTCGGCAGCGCGGCCTGGCCGCGCTGCGCGTTCGCTACATCTTCGGGCCGGTCGCGGGCGCGCCGCAGTAGGCGTCCGGGTGGTCACCGCCGCAACCGCAGGTGTCGGGGTTGTCGCGCGAACACTCCGTCTGCGGCGTGTCGGTCTTGGTCGTGTAGGCGGAGCCCGAGCGAATGCAGTACGAGCCCGCGAGGTTGCCGCCGGTGCTGCCCGGGATTCTCAAGTCGTCGACCAACTTGGCGCACTCGAAGCCGTCCGGGCACTCGCAGTAGCGCGCGTTCTTGTCCGGACCGTTGCAGCGACATGAGCAGTACACTGCCTTGTCGGTCTGGCGCGCGACCAGTTGCGGGGGAACCTTCACGTTGACGTTGTTTTCGTCCGTCAGCGTAGTCGAGGTCTTGGTGCCGGGGATGGCGCAGGCGGGCGCGTAGTTGCCCGTCGGCATGCCGGTAGTGGCGTCGAGCGGCGCATCTTGCCCGAGCTTGCAGCTGACGCGACCCTGGAAGTGGTTCACCAAGCAGATGCGCGTCGCGCACTGGAACGAGCGGCTCTCGACGTTGACCTCAGTCTGCTGGAAACCGCTGAAAGTCTGTTGGTATTCGTCTTCGGGCGTGCAGGGGTCACCGACGCCGCCAGGCGTGCAGCCCACGGCACCGAGAGCCGACAAACCCAGGAGCAGTGCCACGGACCATGAACCGACGCTCGACATCCTTGTCATCTTTGCTCTGTTACCTTGTGTGCTTCTGTGTGCAGCGTGAGCCTGAAACAGTCGCCCGCGGACTGGGCGCGTACGCTAATCGAGCGCGCGGAATTCCGTCAACGCGAAACGGGACCACGAGCAGCATTCGTCGCCCGCATTCGGAAAGTTTCTGCGCTGCTGTTGCCAGCGACACACCTCGCCGATTGCCGAAGCGCTTTTCTATCTTGTTCGTTGTCGATCACGGCCGACGCTTGCGAACCAGCGTGTGGCTGTGATCGATCGCGATCGAAATGCGTGAGCCAAGCATGAGACGAGCTGCGGTTCGGACGCACAGTCGGATGACGCTACGTACGAGCGATGGTTTCGATTCAATCTTTACCGTGCTCGGCAAAGTTGGGGTTGTAGGCCCCGACTTAGCGGCGTCCACGGCGAATTTTACGACAGTGCCCGAAACACCTACAGATTGCGCCACCGAGTTTCAACGACGCTTGACAACGCCTTCGGCCGCTATCTAACATGCCGCAGCCCTGCGGGTTGTATCTACCGGTAGTTATTAGGCTTTTTCGTCTCGAGACCCCAGCCCGTCCGACGCCCCCCTCGCCAGGGGCTCGGCGCCCCCGTCAGACGGGGCGTTGCCTCTCAACCCATCCAACGAGGATTCATGTTCCGAAAGCGCCTGGTCGCGGTCAGCATCCTGGCTACAGCCGTTTTGTCGAGCTCGCTCGGCATCACCACCATTGCCCGCGCCCAAGAGGTCCTGGATCTCGACGCGCCGACGCCCGCGCCGAAGAAGGGCGGTAAGGGTGGCGGCAAGGCCGCCGCGCCCGCCGGGGAGAAGAAGAAGGGCAGCGTCGACATCGACCTCGACGAGGACGCGCCGAAAGGTAAGGCGCAACCGGCCGTCGTCGCCGGCAACCCGACAGAAGCCGCCGCTCAAGCCAAGGCCCTCTTCGACAAGGAGCGCTGGAACGAAGCGGCCCAGGCGCTGCACCGTGTACGCGCTGGCGAGACGGGTGACGATCCGGGCAACAAGCAGCTGGCCGAGTACTTTCTCGCCATCGCGCTTTACCGCCTGAAGTTCTACCAGGCTTCGTACCAGATCTTCAGCGGAGTCGCGGACAACCCCAACCACCTGAAGTTCAAGGAGACGCTGCTCTGGCTCGCTAAGCTGGCGACGCAATTGCCCGAGCCGGCCGACATCATCGAGCGCGTCGGTAAGTACAACGACGAAGATCTCGCGCGTTTCGACAACGAGCAGCAGCGCGACCTGTACTGGCAGCTGAACTTCATGCTCGGCCGCTACAAGTACCGTAATCGCCAGTTCGAAGAGTCGATTCGCCTGTTCCAGAAGGTCGATCGCCGCAGCGAGTACTACGTCAAGGCGCAGTTCTTCACCGGCGTCAGCTACGTGCAACTGCGCAAGGCAGTTCCGGCCGTGAAGGCCTTCCAGCGCATCGAGAAGGCGCTCGACGAAGGCGTCGAGGGCGTGGACGACGAAGATCGCATGCGCGATCTCGCGTACTTGTCGATGGCGCGTACCTACTACTCGTCGTCGATCACCCTCGACCCAGAAACGAACGCGCCGACCGTCAACAGCACCAAGCTGAGCGCGGCGGTGAAGTACTGGAACCAGGTCGACGTCACCAGCGAGTACTGGCTCGACGCGCTGTTCGAGGAGTCGTGGGCCTACTTCATGGCCGGCGACTACCCGCGCTCGCTGGGCAACATCCACACGCTGGGTGCGCCGTACTTCCCGAACTCCTTCTACCCGGAGTCGGAAGTTCTCAAGGCGATCATCTACTTTACCAACTGCAACTACGACGCGGCCACCACCGTCGTGGCGCGCTTCAACCTCCGCTACACGCCCATCAAGGACGAGCTGGAGAAGATCCTCAAGAACTACAAGGGCGAGAACCGCGAGGACGCGTTCTTCAAGTTCTTGCTCGACGTGCGCGAGGGTAAGGGAGACATCTCGCCGTCGGTGCGCCCGATCGTCGAGATCGCGCTTTCAGATCGCCAGCTGCTTCGCAACATCGACTACGTCAAGCTGCTGGAAGAGGAAGAGAAGCGCTTCAAGAAGTCGCCGGCGGACTTCCAGAGCTCGGGCCTCGGTCTCGAGGTGTCGGACGCGCTGAAGTTGGCTCGCGACTTGGCGGTCCGCCAAGCCGGTGAGCTCGCTCTAGGTCGTTATCAGCGTTACGTGGACGAGCTGAACGAGCATCTGCGCAACGGTGAAAAGATCCTCATCGATATCACCGCCGCGCAGCGCAACTTGCTGGACGAGAAGATTCAGACCAACCAGGTCAGCAAGGCAGACGCGAAGATCTACGGCGTCGTTAAGCCGGATGAAGAGCACGTGATTTGGCCGTTCAACGGCGAGTATTGGCGCGACGAGCTCGGTTTCTACCGTCAGGTGGTCGAGTCGGCTTGCGGAAGGTAATGCACAAATGAGCGTGAAAAGAGCCTATTCCGTAGTTGTTGCTGCACTGGGCGTCTGGCTCTGTGCAGGCGTCGCTCAGGCGGTGCCGGAAGCCAAGCCCACGGATCTGAGCCTCGAGTGCGTCTCGAAGGAAGCTCAGACCACGTTGATGACCTGCCCCGGGGGTCCGGCGAAGTTCGATGCCAAGCAGAAGCGCGCGGTCGCCTTCAAGAGCGCACCGCCGCCGATCGAGGCGAAGAAGCGGCAAGACGACGTGAAGCCCGTCAACCCGGACGAGCTGAAGAAGTTTGCCGAGCGCGATACTCGTAAGAACCGCCTGCAGGCTCGTGCCCGCGCGCTGCTGATTACGGAAATTCAGGGCCTCGAGCGCCTCTACAGGCGCACGGACAAGAAGTCGGCGGACCGTCCGCAGCTCACGCGCCGTCTGGCTGAGGCCTACGTCGAGCTCGAGAGCGCGGCGAACCGCGACAAGATCGCCGCCGACATTCAGGCACAAGATGCCAAGGCCAAGAAGAAGGACGCCGCCGCCAACAAGTTCAAGGCGGACGCGGTCCAGGCCCAGAAGATCGTCAAGGCCGCCCGCGACAAGGCAATCGTTTACTACACGCAGATGAAGAACGATTACCCTGACTACTCGAAGCTCGACGAGGTGCTCTACTACCTCGCGTACGAGCACGAGCAGGGGGGCAACCTCAAGGATGCCCGCTCGACGTACTTCGAGCTGATCCAGAAGGCGCCCAAGTCGCCGTTCATCCCGTACGCTTACCTGGCGTTCGGTGAGCTCTTCTTCCAAGAAGCCCAGGGCGATCCAGCAAAGTGGGACCTGGCGGCCGCAGCCTACAAGGAAGTGATCAAGTACCCGCCGCCGAACAACAAGCAGTTCGGTTACGCCCGCTACAAGCTCGGTTACGTGTTCTGGAACAAGGGCGAGTACGCCAACGCCCTGAACGAGTTCAAGAAGGTCATCGAGTACGGCGATCAGTTCACGGATGTGCCGAACGCCGCGCAGCTGGCGAAGGCCGCACGTCGCGACATGATCCCGGTGTACGCGGTGTCGGGCGCGCCCGACAAGGCGTTCAACTTCTTCAAGCCCGTCAGCGGCGACAAGGGCGGCGAGCAAACCAAGACGGTCGCCATGCTCAATGAGCTCGGCCTCGCCTACCTCGACACCGGTCATTACAAGGAAGGCATCGTCCTTTACCGTGACCTCTTGAGCCGCGATGCGGGCGTGAAGAACTGCTTCTACCAGGGGCAGATCACCACCGCGACCCAGGCGTTGTTGTCCGGCGACAAGGAAGCCGTCCGCAAGGAGCTGGACCAGCAAGTTCGCGTCTACAACGAGTACATCAAGAGCGGCTCGCCTGAGAAAGAGAAGGCCGAGTGCGCCAACAAGACCGCCGAGCTCCTAGCCGAAACGGCGATGAGCTGGCACTTGGAAGCGGTCGGCACGGGTGGCGTACGCGGTACCGGCGACAAGAAGACGATGGACCTGGCGGCGTACCTCTACAAGAAGGTCGCCGACAGCTTCACCTCGGCGGACTTCGCCAAATTCCAGTTCCCGCGCATCGTGAAGGAAGACTGGCCTACGATGTACAAGATCAAGTACGCCATGGCGGACTTGCTCTACTTCCAGCAGCGCTGGGAGGAATGTGGGCCTGCGTTCGACGCCGTGGTGGCCGAGGATCCGAAGGGCGGTCAGGCGGCGGAAGCCGCGTACGCCTCGGTGCTCTGCTACCAGAAGATGTACGACCAGATGTACAAGGGCGACTCGGACCGCAAGTCCAAGGGCCTTGGACCGACGGGCGCGGACGAGAAGGATCAGCAGGCCAAGAAGGGCGAGTGGGAGAAGTTCAAGCCCAAGCCCTTCACCGACATGCAGAAGGGCATGGTCACGGCCTTCAACCGCTACGTCTGCTACATCACGCCGCCCAAGGGCGACAAAGAGGCCGAAGAGCAGTACGTCGAGGTCAAGTACGCTCGCGCCCGCACCTACTTCGAGTCACAGCACTGGGAGGAGGCGGCACTGGCGTTCCGCGACGTCGCCATCAACCACTCCGACAAGGACGCCGGCATCTTCGCGGCGCAGCTGTACCTCGAGTCGGTCAACGTGCTCGGCAGCCGCGCGGAGCCGCCGCGTCCCGCCTGTTTCGACGACATGGCGAAGGACGTGCCGACCTTCCTCGAGCTGTACTGCAAGGGCAGTAAGTACGACGACAACAAGGAACAGTGCGAGACGCTGACCCGCATCCAGTTCGACATCATGCGTCTCAAAGCGCAGAAGCTGGTCGAAAAGGGCGACTCGCTGTCCGAGAAGGGCGATTACAAGAACGGCCTCGACACTTACAAAAAGGGCGCGGAAGCGTACCTCGACTTGTGGCGCACGTACTGCGAGCAGCCGCTCAGCAAGGGCGAGCACCCCAAGCAGTGCGAGAAGGCCGACGAGATCGTCTACAACATGGCCAAGGCCTATCAGGCCTCTCGCCTGCTCGCGAAGGCCATCTCGGTCCGTCTGCAAATCTTGCTCAACAAGACCTACGGCCTGCAAGACTCGCCGCTGGCCAAGAAGGCCTTGTACGAGATCGGCGGTAACTACCAAGCCATCGCCGTCTACGACCGCGCCTCGGACTTCTTCGAGAAGTACTGCGACGCCACCGCCTTCAAGGGTGAGTTCGCCGATCAGGCCTTGAGCGACGCCGTCGTGCTCCGCCTCGGTATCGGTCAGGACGACCAAGCCATCAAAGATGCGGCCAACTTCAACCGCTACTACGGCGCCAAGAAGCCCTCGCAAACGGCCCAGATCGCCTTCGCCATCGCTGCTCACTACGGCGAGAAGAAGGACTGGAACAACGTGCAGAAGTTCCTCGGCCCGCAGTCGATGAAGATGATCGACACGAAGGCGACGACGGACGTGCGCGCGCAAGCGCACGCGCTGCTCGGCCGCGCCTACGTCAAGCAGGAGAAGATGCCGGGTGCCGGCAAAGAGTTCGCGAACGTTCGCGATCTCTGGAAGGACCCCAAGGCAGCGGTCGCCTCGATCGAAGGCATCCCCGGCGAGGACGCCAGCGCCAAGCAACGCCGTTTGGGCCGTGCGCTCGAAGCGGTGGGCGAGGCGTTGTTCTTCTTCGCCGAGCAGAAGAAGGCCAAGGTCGATAAGGTCGCGTTCCCCGAATACAAGGGTCCCGGTACCAAGGAGCTGGTGCTCAAGCACATCAACACCAAGGTCAAGGACTGGATCGGCAAGAAGCGCCCGCTCATCGACGAGGCTTCGGCTGAGTACGTGAAGATCGTCAACCTGCAGCCGGTTCCGCCGCCCAAGTGGGTCATCGCGGCCGGTTCGCGTGTCGGCGACATGTGGGGCAAGTTCGTGAAGGAATTCCGCGCGGCGCCGATCCCGGACGCCATGAAGAAGGACTACGAAATCCGCACCGCGTACTACGGCGCTCTCGACGAGGCTTCCGAGCCGCAGAAGCAGCAGGCCAAGAGCGCCTACAGCACCTGCCTCGGGTACTCGGTGAAATACCAGTACTTCGACGAGTTCAGCCGTAACTGCGAGGTTTGGCTGGCCGACAACTACAAGAACGAGTTCCACGTCGTCGATGAGTTCCGCGGCGCTCCGAACCGCGTGAACAGCGTGCTGCGCGAGCAGGGCAGCCCGCTCCGCATCGGTGGCGAGCCGATGGTCGTGCAGTCGAACGAGCCGGCCGAGAAGAAGAAGCCGGCCGACGACGACGACAAGAAGAAAGACGACAAGAAGAAGGAAGGCGGAGCGTGATGATGACTCGCTTTTTTGGAATCGCGCTCGTGGGGTTGTCGGCGTCGCTCGTGGCGTGCGGCGGCCCCACCATGGTCAACGGCAAGGCCGTGCTGGCTCCCGAAAAAGACAGCGGCAAGAAGGGCGCCGGTAACGTCAGCGTCAGCAAGGAAGCTGCCGCGACGTACGACGGTGCTCTCGACCAGTTCGTCGATCACGACAAGAAACAGGACTGGGCCGACGCGAGCTGCTCGAGTGTTGCGGACGCCTTCACCAAGGCGGCCAGCACGCAAAAGTCGGACGCGCGCGCCGAGTTCCCCGAGGCCATCTACAACGCCGGTCTGGCGTACCAGCGCTGCGGCAAGGACGCCGACGCGCGAGGGAAGTTCGAGGACACGCTCAAAGCGGACCCGAGCTTCCACCGCGCCAAGGCCCAGCTCGCACTGTATGACTACGCCAAGTCGGGTGACGTCGACGCCACCATCAGCAAGTTGGATCAGATCATCCGCGACGCGAAGTTTCAGAACGTGGAGGGCCTCGTGGCGCTCGCCGCTCTGCAAATGGAGCGCGGCAGCGACCAGGCCGATGGCGACGGCAAGAACGACCTCGAACGCGCGCAGCGCAACTTGCAGCGCGCTCTGGCCATCGACGATAGCTACATGCCCGCCTTCAACCAGCTCGCGGTGTACTACCTCGAGCTCGCCAAGGCCAAGGCTGGCGCCGGCAAGAAGATGGGCCGTCGCGGTCGCCGTGGCCTCGAAGTCTCGGGCGTGAAGGGTGTGGACGTCGACGAGCAGCAGCTCGATCTAGCCGCGCTCGTCGCTTCGCAAGCCCAGCGCAAGAACCCGAACTACGCGCCGATCCACAACACCACCGGCCTCATCCAAGTTCAGCTCAAGAACTTCAACGGTGCCGTGAAGGAGTTCGGTAAGGCGCGCGCGCTCGACTCGAAGTTCTTCGAGGCGCACATGAACTACGCGGCAGTGAGCTTGTCGTTCCGCGGTTACGAAGAGGCCGAGAAGGCCTACCGCGACGCGCTCAAGCTGCGCCCCAAGGAGTTCGAGGCGCACCTCGGTCTGGCGCTCGCGCTGCGCGGCCAGATCAACGACAGCAACTGGGAAAAGATGGTTGCGGCCGCTCAGGCCGAGCTAGACGAAGCCAAGAAGATCGACGGTGGCCGCGCCGAGACCTACTACAACGAGGCGATTCTCACCCACGAATTCAAGGCAAAGCGCGCGGCAGGCCCGTCCGCCATTCCGGCGCTCGAGAAGGCCGCGCAGCAGTACCGTGACTTCGTAGCCAAGGCCGGTGATGGCGCCGAGTTCGCCGACGCGGTGAAGCGCTCCAAGGAACGCAGCACCGATATCGACGACACCATCAAGTTCATCAAGGAAGGCGCGCAAGCCGAGAAGGACGCCGCCGAAGCCGAGAAGCAGGCCAAGGAGCAAGAGGCTGCCGCGGCCAAGGAGAAGGAAGCAGCTGACAAGGCTGCTGCCGACAAGGCCGCCGCCGACAAGGCCGCCGCCGACAAAGCCGCCGCCCCCGCGGGTGGCGACAAGGGCGCGGCTCCGCCTGCTGGCGACAAGGGTGCCGCGCCGCCCGCTACGCCGGCCCCCGCCGGAAAAAAGTGAGCGTCGCTCACTGAAACTGGGAACCTTCGTGTTGGGCCGGTGTCGTGTCACCGGCCCAGCGCGAATCCTCTCGTAGCCGGGCCAGTCGAGTCGATCCTTCCGGGCGACCCCACTGAGCGATTGACGAGGCATGCTGCTCGCCGCTACAATGTTACTGTAAATTCTGCTGGAAAGTTTTGAGGAGGCTAGAATGGTGTCCAAGCGCGTTCGCATCGTTTCGGTAGCTGTAGGCCTGGCTGCTTTCATGGCGTCGGGCGCAGCCTTCGCGCAGGCGGCCGGTGACAAGGCAGCTGGCGGTGGCGACAAGGGTGACGGCTACGGTTACGAGTTCGACGACGACCCCCTCAGTGCCGGTGGCTTCGGTCCCAATGACGCGACGATTCGTGTTCGTCCCAAGGCCGCTCGCACGACGCTGATCCGCCCGCGCATTCAGTTCGTCGACGAGATGCTCAAGTCCGTCGAGAACCTTTGACTCTGCCTAGTAAGCGCTCGCTCCGCTCGCGCTCCTCCTTTTGATCGATTTTTGAAAGCGCCTCCTCCAGCGCTTCCCCCTTCCGAGACCTGAGAAAGCAAGATGGCAAAGGCTGTTCTAACGTTTGCGCTCTACCAAGCCGACCAACTGACGCGCCGCGAGACGGTGACGCAAGACATCGTCAAGGTGGGTAAGGATCCCAAGAGCCATTTGCGAGTCGATGACGAGCTGGCCTCGCGCATGCACGCGGTCATCGAGGTCGCCGGTCCGGAAGACATCACCCTCATCGACCTCGGCAACGAGCCGGGCACGATGGTGAACGGCGCCCGCGTCAACAAGTGCAAGCTGCACGTCGGCGACCAGATTCAGGTTGGCGACACCAAGATTATTTTGGAGAGCGCAGAAGCTGCCGGCGCGGAGGTGGCTGCACCTCCGGCTCCGCCCGCGTTCGCTGCCGCGCCGAATCCGTTCGCCGCCGCCGGCGCCTCGAGCCCATTCGCTGCCGCGAGCAACCCGTTCCAGACGTCGAGCAATCCGTTCGCGGCTGGCGCCGCCGCGCAGCGCCTGCAGCAGCAGATGCACGTGGCGGACGACGCCGCGCCTGGCACCTACACCTACACGATGGTGAAGAGCGGTCCGGACGTCGCGCCCGACGAGGTAGAAGTCCCGCACCTGGCGTCGGTCGAGGTGATGGTGCTCTGGGGCACGAACGTGCTCCACGTATCGCACCTGACGCCTCCGCGTAACTTCTACGTCGGCGAGGAGCAGGGCAAGAACTTCGCTTGCGACTTCTTCATTCCGAGCGAGCGTCTCGGGACCACACGCCTGCCGGTGGTCGTTGGTGACCGCGCTTCGGTCGCCGTGGTGATCCCGCCGAACGCCAAGGGCTCGGTGGAGATCCCCGGCCAGCCGAAGATGACGTTGGACGAGGCGCGTGCTCGGGCGCAACCGAGCGCGGAGCTTTCGGGCGGTCATCAGCTGTCGCTGCCGGGCGGCGCCAAGGCGCGCGTCGAGCTGGGTGACTTCGTGTTCCAGGTCGCGGCCGTCAACGCCGGCAAGCCGATCAAACACGGCGTTGGTACCAACTTCGAGTGGGCCGTGGCGATGTACTTCGGCCTTTCGTTCCTGACCGTGGGCGGCCTGCTCGCCGCGATGGCCTTCTTCGTCCCGCCGATGGGCCTCACGGACGACGAAGAGCTCGACAAGGACGCGCTGTACTTGATGCAGCAGTATTTGAAGGCTGCTGCCGAGCGTGAGCAGGAAGAGAAAGAGACCGAGGTCGTCCAAGACAACTCGGACAACAAGGAAGGCGGCACCGGCACTCGCGCGAAGGGCGAGGAAGGGTCGATGGGTAACCCCACGACCAAAGCCACCAACAAGCGCTATGCCGTGCAGGGTCCGAAGGACAACCAGGACATGCACCTGGCCCGCCAGGCAGCTCTCCGTGAAGCGACCGAATTCGGTATGATCGGTCTGCTCAACACCGGTGCTGCAGGTGACCCGAACGCCCCGACCGCCCCCTGGGGTCGCGACACGTCGCTTGGTTCGGACGAGATCAGCGCCCGGGGTAACATGTGGGGTGATGAAATCGGCGACGCCTTCGGCGCCGGCGGCCTCGGCCTCTCCGGTATTGGCGAAGGCGGCGGTGGTCGCGGCGAGGGTATCGGTCTCGGTAACATCGGTACGCTCGGTCACGGCGCGGGCGTTGGCACCGGGCAGGGCTTCGGCGCTGGTCACGGGCGTCTCGGTGGCTCCCACCAAACCAAGGCGCCTAAGGTGCGCATGGGTGCGACAACCGTCAGCGGTCGCCTCCCGCCCGAAGTGATTCAGCGCATCGTGCGGCAGAACTTCGGTCGCTTCCGTATGTGTTACGAGCAGGGGCTCGGTCGTAACCCGAACCTCGAAGGTCGTGTGTCCGCACGTTTCGTCATCGGTCGCGATGGCGCCGTGTCGAACGTGTCGAACGGCGGGTCGGACTTGCCGGATAGCGGCGTCGTGAGCTGCGTGCTCTCGGCCTTCTACGGCTTGAGCTTCCCGCAGCCGGAAGGCGGCATCGTCACGGTCGTGTACCCGATCATGCTCGCGCCCGGTTGATCAGACATAACGGCGAGCGCGCGGCGCGTGTAGGTGTTCCTACACGCGCCGTTTCGCTTTGTGCGACAACGTCGAAACGAGCCAAAACAAGCGGCGTTCGGGTTGGGACCCGAACGCCACGAGACAGAAACTCGAGCGTGTTTTGTTTTACGTTGCGGCTTTACTTCGTGCTGTCCGTCCGCCTATGCTCGGTGCTCTTTCACGGTCCGGAAATCGCCCCGGATCGAGGCTGGTTCGCTGCAGAATCGAGTCGCTTGAAGTCACCGCAGCTGGTTTTCTCCACACCCAGCTAGGTTCGTCCCGCGCTTCGCGATTCTGGGACCGCGTCACATAGAGGAATGCCCGCGATGACACTCCAAAAGCTCCTGAAGGTCGGTCTCGTTTCCATCGGCTTGTGCGTCGCGTTGAGCGGTTGCAGCCGCGATCACATCGAGGCCGTCAACCTCGCCAACGAAGGTGACCAGGCCGTCAAGGTCAACGTCGAGGGCGCCATCCAAAAGTACGAGCAGGCGGTGCAGCTCGACCCGACGAACCACCGCATCTTGTGGAAGCTCGCGGTGGCCTACGAAAAGAAGGAAGACTGGGAGAAGATGGCGTCGACCTTGTCGCGCGCCGTCCAGGTGGCTCCCGACTTCGCCAACTACTGGTTCAAGCGCGGCAACGCGCTGATCATGCAAGCCGAGGGCGGCAACCCGGACGCTTACGAGCAAGCCAAGGAGCCCCTGAAGGAGTGCGTGAAGCGGGACCCGAACCTGGCCGAATGTTACCACCTGCTGGGCGAGGCCTATCAATGGACGAACGACGAGCAGTCGGCGGTCCAGAACTACACGATGGCTATCGAGCACGACTCGAGCAAGGGCTTCTTCTACCCGCCGCTGGCCGAGCTCTACATCACCTACAAGCTGTTCAAAGAGGCCGAGCAGGTGTCGTCTGAAGGCTTGAAGGTCGTTCCTCCTGGCCCCAAGAACAACGGCGCGCTCTACGGCATGTGCGTGCTGTCGGCGCAGGCCGCGCAGCTGCGCGGTGACTCGGCGGCGCAGCTCGCCGCGGTCGAAAAGGCCGAGCAGTTCGTCGGCGAAGACTCGCATCCGGATGCAGCGTTCAACCTTGGCAGCACCTACGCCGCCATGGACCCGCCGCAGAAGGAGAAGGCACTACGCCTGCTCAATCAGTTCACGAAGCGCACTTGCCGCTCTGGCAACTCAGCCAAGTGGAAAGAGCAGTGCGAGCAGACGGCGTCGTTGATCCAAAAGTTGGGTCAGTGAAGCACGAATACTCGCAAATCACAGGGGATCGTCGTTTTGATGGAATCGAGGCTCGCGTCGCGTTCAGCGCACGCGAGCTTCGCTCTATGTAGCTTGTCCGAGGCAGCAGCATGGATCTTGAGCAGCGTCTGAAACAGCTAGAGAGCCACCACGATTGGCAGGGGCTCGCCGATGCACTGGAGCAGGGCCTGGCGGCCGCCCAGGATCAAACCGTCAAGGCAGAGTTGCATTTGCGGCTCGGCCGGCTGCTGTACGGGCAGTTCTTGCAGGGCGTCCGCGCTCTCAAGCACTTCCAGGATGCGTTCAAGCTGAACCCTGCGCTGATCGAAGCGCTGGGCGAAGCGCGCTCGATCTACTGGGAGCTCGGCAAGCTGAACATGGTTCAGAAGCTGCTCGAGCTGCAGCTGAAGAGCGCACAAGATCCAGCAGCACGCGCCATGCTCTTCCGCGAGCTCGGCGACGTGCTGTGCGACGCCGGCGACTACGAGCGGGCCACCGAGGCGTACGCCAAAGCGCTGCAGAGCGCGAACGGCACGCCGACCGACGCGGGCGAGCGCCTGGCGGACGTGCAAGCCAGCGAGACCGACTGGCAAGATCGCGTGGGCGAGCTGCTGCGCACCGCGCACGAATCGTCCACCGCCGCCGCCAAGTCGGACGCCTTCATTCGCGCCGCGCGCATCGCCAAGCGCTTCGCGCCGGGCGAGTACGAAGGCATCTTGGCGCAGGCTTACACAGCCGATCCAACCAACGTCAAAGCCGCCGCCATCTACGAAGGTTTGCTGGTGGAGACCGAGCGCACCGAGCGGATTCTCGACACGCAGCGCGAGAGCCTCAAGGCTGCGGGCGATACGGAGACCAAGGCTGCGCTGGGCTTCGTGTTCGGCGCACGGTGGGCCGTGCGCCATCAAAATGCCGAGGTGAGCGCGCAGCTGTTCGAAGAAGCGCTACGGCTCGACTCCACGCTGGAGCCGGCGTTCACCTTCTTGAAGGACGCGTACGGCACCAAAGGTGGCGACTACGAGCAGGTCATCCGCTTGGCGGACGAGCTGTCGGATCGCGCTGGGCTCGACAATCGTGGCGCGTATTTGCTGGCCAATGCGGGCTTGCTCGCGTGGCGCGAGCGCGGTGATCTGATCCGTGCTCGTCGCTTCTTCGAGCGCTTGGCGCGCGTCGACGCGCAACATCCGGCTCTCGCCGCGTTCGAAGCGCAAATTGGCGAAAAGATCGGCGGAGCTGCGCCTGCCGCGCAGCCCAGCGCCAGGCCTTCTAAAGCCGCGAGCGAGCCACCGCCCGCTCCGGCTCCGGCTCCGGCTCCGGCTCCGGCTGCTGCCGCACCCGAGCCGAGCCCGGCGCCCGCACCCGTCGCGGAGGCGTCGCCGCCTCCGCCGCCTGCTGTTCCTGCTGCTGCTCCGGCGCCGGCCGCCGTAGCGCCCGCCGCAGCGTCGGGTGGAGACGGTAGCCCGGCGTTGATTGCCGACTTGAAGCAGAAGCTCGCGCAGCAAGAAGCTGCCAAGCGCTTCAACGACTACGTGAAGACCCTCATCGCCCTGGGCGATGCGGTGTCGGACCCGAGCGAGCGCGCCGACTACTACCTCAAGGCCGCCGATCTCTACGTCAACAAGTTCGCCAACCAGGCTGAAGCCGTGCGCGCCTTCGAAAAGGTGCTCGACGTGGATTCGCACAATCCCGTCGCGATTCAGTACCTGCGCGAGATGTACGAAAAGCGTCGCGACTGGGAGAAGCTCATCTCGCTGTCGCGTCGCGAAGCCGAGGCGCTGGATTCGGGCGCCGAGCGCGCCGCCAAGTTCAAGCAGATCGCGCTGCTCGCCACCGAGAAGGTGAAGAAGCCCGAAGTGTGCGTGGACTTGTGGGCGGTCGTGCTCGACAACGACCCGGAAGACGTCGACGCGCTCAACGCGCTGTCGCAGTTGTACGAGCGTTCGCGCGAGTACGACAAGCTGGCTGACGTCCTGCAAAAGCTGGCCGAGGCCACCTACGACACCAACGCCAAGATCGAGCTCTTGAACAAGCTGGGTCAGGTGGCGGGCGATCGCTTGAAGGACGAAGAGCGTGCCGTCGACGCCTACCGCGCGTTGCTCACGCTGTCGCCCGACGACCGTCGCGCGCAGGAGCAGCTGAAGAAGCGTTACGTCACGCTCGGGCGCTGGGACGACCTCGAGGTCTTCTACGCCGAGTCGGGCAAGTGGGACGAGTTCATCCGCGTGCTCGAAAGCAACGAGACGCGCGCGACCGACACGCCGCAGCGCATCGGCATGCTGATGAAGATCGCCGAGCTGTGGATGACTCAGAAGGGCAAGGCCGATCGCGCGGCGCGTGCCTACGAGAAGATCCTCACCCTCGACGAGAACAGCCTGCCGGCGGCCGAGCGCTTGATCCCGATTTACGCCAGCTCGAACAACCCCAAGGGGTTGTCTTCGGCGATCGAGGTGAAGCTGAACCACGTGCAGGACCCGGGTGAGCGCCTGGGCCTGTTGCGCGAAGTGGCGGGTCTGTACGAGGGCCGTATCAACGACAAGGCCAAGGCCTTCGAGCGCTTCTCGTCGGCTTTCGAGCTCGCCCCGGGCGACGAGCAGAGCCAGGCGGATCTCGAGCGCACGGCAGCGGCTACCGGCAACTGGGAAGCCGTCATCACCGCCTACAAGGCAGCCATTACGGCGGCCGAAGACGCAGGTGACGCGGGTACCGAGAGCGCGCTGCGCCTCAAGCTCGGTCGCGTGCTGGTCGATCAGGTGCAACGCATCGACGACGCGCTCGCGCAGTACCGCGCCGTCTACGAAAAAGAGCCGGACAACGCCACGGCGCTGCAGGCCCTCGAGGCCCTGTACCGCCACACCGAGCGCTGGAAGGACTTGCTCGACGTGTATTCGAAGAAGCGCGAGCTCGCTTCGGATCCGGAAGAGCGCAAGCGCGTGCTGTACGAGATCGCGCGCCTGCAAGAGACGCAGGTAGGCGACTCGGCGGCTGCCATCGAGACCTACCAGGCAGTGCTCGAGGACGACGCGGCGGACGCCACGGCGCTGGCCGCTCTCGACGCGCTCTACGCCAAGACCAAGGCCTGGGACCGCTACGCCGAGGTGCTGCGCCAGCGCATCGATCTCGAGGGCGAAGAAGCCACGCTCGTCGACCTGAAGTACCGCCTCGCCGGTACCTTGCTCGATCACTTGGACGACGAGCGCGCGGCGCTCGACAACTACCGCGAGATCCTGTTCATCAACGGCGATCACGAGGGCGCGCGCCTGGCCCTCGAAGGCATGCTGAAGAAGAAGGGCCTGAAGGCGGACGCCGCGGCCATCCTCGAAGGCATCTACGAAGCCCGCGAAGACTGGGAGAAGCTGATCGGTGCGCTCGAGATCCTGGCTGCCGGCGACGCCGAGCCGGAGCGTAAGGTGTCGCTGTTGCGCAAGATCGCCTTCGTGGCGTCCGAGCGGCTGCGCGCGCTCGATCGCGCTTTGGACGCGCAAGCTCGCGCCCTCAAAGAAGATCCGAGCCTGGCCGATTCCCGCCTCGAGCTCGAAGGGCTCGCGGAGCAGGCTGGCGCTTGGGACCAGCTGATCAAGATCTACAACGAAGTCGCTGGTGGTCTGAGCGATCCGGAGCTGGCACGCCTGTATTGGATGCGCCTGGCGTCGATCGAAGAGCGCCTGGGTAAGGTCGACGAAGCCGCCGGCAGCTACGAAAAGGTGCTGGCGCTCGATCCAGCCGACGGCGAGGCGCTGCAAGCGATGGACGCCTTGTACCGTCGCACCGGTCACTGGGAAGAGCTGATCGGCGTCTTCCGCAAGCGCATCGAGCTGGCGCAAGATGGCGGCGATCGCGAAGCCATCTACGCCCAGATGGCGCAGGTTTACGAAGAGAAGCTGGGCAAGCCGGACGACGCCATCGCGGCCTATCGCGAGGTGCTGTCGCTGGACCCGACGAGCCAGGTGGCGCTGCACGCGCTCGACGGCTTGTTCACGCGCAGCGGGTTGTGGAGCGAGCTGGCCGAGAACCTCGAGACCCAGCTCGGCCTGGCCGACACCGACGAATCCCAGCTCGCGTTGATGCTGCGTTTGGCGGCGCTTCGCGAAGGCGAGATGAAGCAGGTCGACGCCGCGATCGAGGGCTACCGCCAGGTGCTCGATCGCGATCCGACCAACCGCCAGGCCCTGTCCGCCCTCGAGCGGCTCGGGCAAAGCTCCGGTCACGCCCTCGCGATCGCCGAGATCCTCGAGCCGCTGTATCGCAGCCAAGGCGATTACCAGAAGCTGATTGGCGTCCACGAAGTGCAGGTGGCTCGCGCAGACAGCGCGGAGCGCCAGGTCGAGCTCTTGCACCAGATCGCGCAGCTTCACGAGGATGCCGCGGGCGACTTGAACGCTTCGTTCGAGACGATGGCGCGCGCGCTCGCGGCTGACCCCAACAACGACGGCACGCAAGAGGGCTTGGACCGCCTGGCCCGCGCTACGGGTCGCTTCCAGGACCTGGCACGCGTATTCGAGCAGCTGGCAGGGCAGCAGCAAGATCCGGAGATCGGCTCCAAGCTCTACAGCTCGGCGGCTCGCGTTTACGAGACCGAGGTGCGTGACGTGGAGCGGGCGATCGAGCTGTACCGCAAGGTGCTCAGCATCGATCCCACGAACCTGGCGGCGGCCGAGTCTCTCCAAGGTCTGTTCCAGTCCGCCGAGCGCTACGCGGACATGTCGCTGATCTTGCAGCGCAAGGCCGAGATCCTCGAGGACGTCGACCAGCAGAAGCAGGCGCTGTATCAGGCCGCCGCCATCGAAGAAGAGGTGCTCGAGCGGCAGGAGCAGTCCATCGCCGTGTACCTGAAGGTGCTCGAGATCGACGGCGAGGATCTGCGCAGCATCGACTCGCTGATCAAGCTGTACCTCGGCCTCTCACGCTGGGAAGAGTTGCTGTCGGTCTACTCGAAGAAAGCAGACCTGGTCGCCGACCCCGAAGAGAAGAAGCTCATCTTCTATCAGGTGGGCGCGGTGTACGAGCGCGAGCTCAGCGATGTGGCGCGCGCCATCGACACCTACCAGAAGGTGCTCGAGCTGGATCCGGATGACCTCACCGCGCTGGGGCGGCTCGACGTGCTCTATCAAACGGCAGGCAACTGGGCTGACCTGCTCAGCATCTTGCAGCACGAGGCGGAGCTCACCGCGGATCCGGCGGAGGCCGTCAGCTTCCAGTACCGTATCGCCGAGCTCTACGAGAAGCACCTCAACGACGTGGACCGCGCCGTCGAGCTGTACCGCGAGATCTTGAACATTCAGTCGGACCACACGCCGACGCTGAACGCCCTGGAGGGCATCAAGAACGGCGAGCGCGCGCCGCTGGCCGCGGCCTCCGTGCTCGAGCCGGTGTACGACGCGATGGGCGACTACCCGCGCCTGATCAGCGTGCTCGAAGTCACGGTGCGCTTCGCGGAGGACGCCTTCCAAAAGGTCGAGCTGTTGCATCGCATCGCGCGGCTCTACGAGGAGAGCCTGGGCGACCACGCGCGCGCGTTCGAGACTTACGCGCGCGCGGTGTCGGCGGACAGCCAGAACGAGGAGTCGCTGGGCTCGCTCGAACGCCTGGCCATGATGATCGAGCGCTGGCCCGCCGTGGCGCAGCTCTACGATACCGAGCTCGAGAAGCTGCACGGCGAGCCCGAGCGTTTCGTGGAGCTCGGCCTGCGCGCTGCGCAGGTCTACGAGGTGCAGCTCGAGAACCTCGAGCAAGCCGTGGCGCGTTACCGGCGCGTGCTCGAGAAGGACCCGGAGAACCAGGTCGCGGTGCGTTCGCTCGATCGTCTGTTCACGCAGATGGAGCGTTGGCAGGACTTGGCCGAGGTGCTGGCACGCGAGAGCGAGATCGGTCAGAGCCCGGACGAGATCTTGGGCTTCAAGTTCCGCCTCGGTCAGGTCTACCAGCAACGCCTGGGTGATCTGGACAAGGCCATTGCTGCTTACCGCGAGGTGATCAGCGCGGCGCCAGAGCACGAGGACACGCTGCGCGCGCTCGAAGCACTTTTCGAGTCAGGCACCAAGCAGCTCGAGATCGGCGAGATCCTCGAGCCGCTGTACCAATCGATGAGCGAGTGGGAGAAGCTGATTCGCGTACGCGAAGCCGAGCTCGCGCACACCACCGATCCGGCTCAGCGCATCGCCATGTACCACCGCATCGCGGAGGACGCGGAGGAGCGCCTGCTCGATCCGGTGCTGGCGTTCAACGTGCACGTGCGCGCCATCAAAGAGGCACCGCTCGACGAACGCACCGGGGAGGAGATTGAACGCCTGGCGGGCACGCTCGACGGCGGCTGGGAGCCGCTGGCGAACGCCTACGCGGACGTGCTCTCGATCGAAGGCGTTGACGCTCCGACGCAGGCTGCCATCGGTAAGCGCCTGGCGCGCGTCTTCGAAGAAGAGCTGGCCGACGTGGCCAAGGCCGAAGAGACCTACCGCTATGTGCTGACGGTCGAGCCGCGCGAGAAGGACGCGCTCGCCAACTTGGATCGCATCTACAGCTCGCTCGAGCAGTGGCCCGAGCTGGCGGGCGTGCTCGAGCAGCGCGCCGTCGCGGCCGAAGACACGCTGGACAAGGTCGACCTCTACAGCCGACTCGGTCAGGTCTACGAAGAGCGCCTGGGTCGCCTGGACGACGCGATCCGCGCCCACCGCGTGATTTTCGACACGCTGGCGCCCACCAACGAAGAAGCCATCGCCGCGCTCGGTCGCATCTACGAGCAAGCGCAGGCCTGGCAAGAGCTCAACACCGTCTACCAGCGTGAGCTGGAGAACGCGGCCGGCGACGTGCAAGAGGCCGAGATCCGCGCCAAGATCGCGCACCTGGCGGCAGGCCGCCTGGGCAACATCGACGGCGCGATCGAAGGTTGGAAGCGCGTGCTCGACCTGCGCGGCGAGGACCCGGAGGCGCTGCGTGCGCTGGCCGAGCTTTACGAGCAGCAGGGCAAGTGGGCGGAGCTGGCCGACGTGCTCGACCGCCACTTCGACATCGCCGAGGGCGACGACGACCGCGTGTTCGCGCTGACCAAGCGCGCCAAGCTGTTCGCCGAGCGCTTGAACCGCGACGACGAGGCGCTCGAAACCTGGCAGCGCGTGCTCGATATCGATTTCTCGAACATCACGGCGCTGCGCGCGATCGCCAACGTTTGGCGTAGCCGCCAAGATCCGCAGGAGCTGGTGTCGGCGTTGCACGCCACCATCGACCGCGCCGCGGCGCTGCTGGACGCCGAAGAGCTCAAGAGCATCTACCGCGAGCTCGGCAAGACCTACGGCGCGCAGCTCTCGCAGCCGTTCGACGCCGCCGAGGCTTGGCGCAAGCTGCTCGAGGTCGACCCCGCCGACTTCGAGGCGATGGCCGAGCTCGAGGCGATTTACCGCGCCGACGAGCGTGCCACCGACGTCGTGGGCGTGAAGATGCAGCGCGCAGAAGCGCTGCAAGAGCCGAGCGAGAAGATCCGCGAGCTGCTCGAGGTCACCGAGATCTGGAAGAAGGAGATCAACGAGTACGACTCCGCGACTCCCGCCTTCGAAAAGATCCTGAGTATCGACCCAACGCACCAAGAAGCCTTCGAGGCTTTGGAGCGCTTGCACACCGCGGCCGGCCGTTGGGAAACGCTGGTCGAGTTGTATCTGAACCGACTGGAGACGCGCGAAACCGTCGGCGAGCGCAACGACCTCTTGCGTCGCATCGCTCGCGTCTTCGAAGAGAAGATCGGTGACAAGAACCAGGCCTTCGACGCCCTAGTCAACGCCTTCAGCGAAGACTTCGGCGACGACGAGACGGCGCGGTACCTCGAGCGCATGGCGCAAGCCACCAATCGTTGGGGTGAGCTGATCAATACGGCCAACGCCTGGTTGCCCGAGCAGACCGAGCCCAAGGCGAAGATCCAACTCTGCCTGCGCCTCGGCAAGTGGTACGGCGAGGATCTCGATCGCCCCGACTACGCGCAGCCCTACTACCAGCAGATTATGGTGTTGGACCCGAACAACGTTCAGGTCTTGCGCCAGATGGCGGCCATTCACCGCCTGAACGCTGCCTGGCAGAAGGTGGGCGAAACGCTTCAGCGCGGCCTCGATGTCGCCGTGACGAACGACGATCGCAAGGCGATCTTGTTCGACATGGGCGAGTTGCTCCACAAGCACATGGGCCAGCCCGACCAGGGCCTGGCCTACTACCGGCGCTCCCTTGAAGTCGATCCGTATTACCTGCCGCCGCTGAGCGCGCTCGAACAGGTGTACGACGAGAGCAAGAACTACCCCGAGCTGGTCAAGATCCTCGCCAGCAAGGTGCAGGGTCTACACGACGCCGAGCAGATCACGGCTACCAAGCTGCGCATGGCGGGCCTGTACGAAGGCCAGCTGGGCGACTTCGATCGCGCCGGCAAGGTGTACCGCGAGGTGCTCGAAGTCGACGGCACCAGCATCAACGCCTTGCGCGGCCTGGAGCGCGTCTACCAGACGGTGCAAGACTGGCCGGACCTGGTGCAGATCCTCGAGCGCCAGCTGGACGTGCTCGAGACCGAGCGCGAGCGCATCGAGGTGCTGCTCAAGATCGCTCAGAATCAGGAAGAGCACTTCCTCAAGTTCGACATTGCCGCGCAACGTTACGAGCAGGCGCTGGAGATCTCACCGGCCGAAGAGCGCGCCTACCAGGGCCTCGAGCGCTGCTACCGCCGCCTGAAGCAGTGGCTGGACCTGATCAACGCCTACGAACGCCACATCAGCGAGGCCGCCGGCAACGCCACCAAGGTCGAGCTGTACGGCGCCATCGCGCAGGTTTACTCGGACGAGGTGGGCGACGTGGATCGCGCCATCGACGCCTACCGCAACATCGTCGACATCGACGACACCAACGTGCCGGCGCTCGAAGCGCTCAGCAAGTTGTACGAGAAGCAGGGCGACGCCTCGCAAGCCATCGAGTCGATGACGCGCGTGGCCGACCTGACCAGCGACGGCCAGCAGCGTGTCGAGATGTACTACCGCATCGGTAAGGCTCTCGAGGAGAAGCTGGGCGATCGCGGCCAGGCCCAGGAGCGCTTCGAGATGGCCCTCGATCTCGATCCGGCGCACTTGCCGACCCTGTCGGCGCTGCGCACGATCGCCATCGACGAGCAGGATTGGGACCGCGCTGCGCGCTACCTCGATCAGGAGCAGTCGAACACGCAGGCGCCACGCGCCCGCGCCAAGCTGCTGGTCGAGCTCGGCAAGCTGCGCGACGAGATGCTGAGCGAGCACGAGCTGGCCGTGCAGGCTTACGAGCTCGCGATTCAGTGCGACTCGGACAGCGAGGAAGCCGCGCTACCGCTGGTGGAGGAGTACATCCGCACCGAGAAGTGGCAGCAGGCGGAGCCGCTGGCAGAGCTCTTGGTGCGCAAGAGCAAGAACCGCGAACGCGGCGAGCAGCACACGTTTCACAAGCTGCTCGGTAAGGTGCACGCCGCTCTCGGCAACAACGAGAAGGCGCTCAAGGCATACCAGACCGCCAACCAGCTCGACCTGACGGATCAGGAGACCATCCGCGGCATCGCGGACGTGGCCTTCCGCCTGCAAGATTGGCCGAGCGCGCTCACCAACTACCAGAAGGTGCTGACCGCGCTCGACGAGTCCGACACCGAGAACCGCACCGACGTCTACTACCGCCTGGGTTGCATCAAGCGTGAGCAGGGCCAGGCCAAGCAAGCCATCAACAACTTCGAGAAGGCGCTCGGCCTCAACGGCGAGCACCGCCCGACCCTCGAAGCTTTGGTGGACGTCTACGCCAAGAGCAACGACTGGAAGCAAGTCGCGGCTTACAAGCGCCAGATTCTCGACAGCGTGTTCGACGGCGAGGAGCGCTTCAAGGTGCTCGTCGAAATCGGCGACATCTGGAGCGAGAAAGAGAAGAACCCGCAGAAGGCCATCGAGGCTCTCGAAGAGGCGAAGGATCTCAAGCCCGTCGACCACGTGCTCCTGCACAAGTTGCTGCAGCTGTACCAGCAGGCGGCCGACTGGCAGAAGATGGTCGACACGCTCGCGTCGATCGCCGACATGGAGCAAAAGCCGGAGATCAAGAGCCGCTACGTCTTCACGCAAGCGCAGATCTACCGCGACAAGATCGAAGACAGCGATCGCGCCGTCGAGCTCTTCAACGACGCCCTCGACTTGAACCCGAGCTATCTCGAGTCCTTCGAGCGCATCAACAAGATCCTGACGCAGCAGAAGAACTGGAAGCAGCTCGAGCGCGCTTACCGCAAGATGCTTCACCGCATCGCGGGCAAGGGTAACAACGACCTCGAGTTCACGCTCTGGCACCAGCTGGGCCTGATCTACCGCGATCGTCTGCAGCAGACCGAGCCGGCGGTCGAAGCCTTCAAGATGGCGTCGACGGTCAAGGCCGGTGAGATGACCGTGCACCAGATCTTGGCCGAGCTGTACGAAGTCAGCGAACGCTGGGACGACGCGGTCGAAGAGCAGCGCATCATCCTCGACGCCGATCCGTTGAAGATTGACCCATATCGCGCTCTTTATCGCCTGTACCTACACAAGCAGTCGTACGACGAAGCCTGGTGTCTGGCAGCCGCCATGACCTTCCTGCGCAAGTCGGACGACGAAGAGAAGCGCTTCTTCGAGGACTATCGCCCGCAGGGCATGCTCGCCGTCAAGGGCCGGCTCTCGAACGAGCACTGGGTCAAGTACGTGTTCCACGCGGACGAGAACCTGTACGTCTCGAAGATCTTCGAGATGATCGCGCCCGCGGCGCTGCAGGCGAAGGTCGCACAGCTGCAGGCGCAGGGTAAGCCGCCGGTCCTCGACAAGCGCTTCAAGCAGGATCCGGCGACCTCGACCGTCACGTTCGCCAAGACATTCGGTTGGGCCGCGCAGGTACTGGGCGTTCAGAGTCCGGATCTGTACGTGCGCAACGACGTGCCGGGCGCCATCGTCGCGGTGCCGTCGATCCCGCCGTCGTCGGTGGCGGGGCAGACGGTGCTCACCGGCTTCCAGCCGCAAGAGCTCACGTTCATGTGCGGTAAGCACTTGGCGTCGTACCGCGGCGAGCACTACATCCGCACGCTGTTCCCCACGCAGGCGGAGCTCACCATCATGCTGTACGCCGGCGTGATGATCGCGGCGCCGCAAACGCCGCTCCCGCAAGACATGCTTGCGCAGATCCGCGCCACCGCGCAGGAGCTGTCCAAGTACATGCAACCGGTGCAGCTGGAAGGCCTGCGCATGGTGGTCAAGCGCTTCATCGAAGAGGGCGCCAAGGCCAACATCAAGCGCTGGAACCAGGCCGTCGAGCTCACCGCATGCCGCGCCGGTCTGATCGTTTCGGGCGACCTGGAAATCGCGAAGAAGCTGATCGGCGCCGAGCAGCAGCTGCCGGGCGATCTGTCAGCCGCGGACAAGATGAAGGAGCTTTTGCTCTATTTCGTCGGCCCGCAGTACACACAGGTGCGCAAGGCGCTCGGTATCGCGGTCGCGGCTGGCTGAGCCGCGACGCCATCGGCGGTGCCGGAGATCGAGAGATCGCGGCGCCGCCGATTTTCGGCGACGAGCCGGGCTTAGCGGCCGGGCACGTCGAGCAGCAAGCGTAGGCCGAAGGCCAGCTCGGTGCTCACGCTGGCGTCGCCAGCCGAGCTCGGGCGCTTACTGTACGAGCTGAGCCCGAGCGCTGCATAGGGGCCGAAGCCGAAGCCCGACAGCACGTAGTAGTCGGCACCCATCTCGAGGCGCAGCCACTCGATGCCCTTGAACTTGTTCGTTGCGTTCGTGTCGTCGATGAAGCTGACCTGGCGGTAGCTGCCGCCGATGGTGAACCACGGATCGAAGCGCAGCCCCTGCGAGAGCTGGTAGCGAAGGAACGGCCCCACCGACAATGCGCGACCCGCGCAGTCGTTGCAGCCGCTGCCGTTGGCGTAGGTGGTGTAGCCACCCCAGACACCGAGCACGACGGTGCGGCTCAGCCCGAAGCCGGCATCCGCTCGGAAGCCGAGCCCGCTGCCCAAGCCGTGCGACGCCGAAACATCGCTGCCGAGCTTGCCGAGCGTCCACGCTGGGCCGATCGCGCCGCCGAGCAAGACGTGTGAGCCAAGTAGATCTCCGGCGCGCGGGACGAGGGGCGTCTTGGGCTCGCTATCGTCCACGAGATGGACCGTTTGCGGGGGCGCATCCGGGTCCAGCCCGGCCTGGGCCGTCGCGGTGGGAGCAGTTTGAGCCATCGCCGAGCAGGGTAGGCAAAGGGTGACGGCGCTCAGCAGCAGGGCTCGCTTCATGGCTGCCGCCTCTTACCACGTTTTTGTCGCGCAACTCGCGGCGCTGCCGACCCGATGAGGAGGCCAGGTGCAGCCAATGGCCGAAAATCACGACGCACAACAGACCCTGGAGCTACCGGCCCGGCCGCAGGCGGGCCCATTTTTGGTGGAGGTGGGGAGCCCGGACGGTGTGGCACGGGTGTTCGAGCTGGCTCCCGGGCAGCAGCTCAGCTTTGGCAGTGGCCCTCAGGTGAGCGTGCGCTTGGACGACCGCACGGTGAGCGCGCGGCATTGCCAGCTCGTGGCCGACGCCCGCGGCGTGTTGCTCGACGACCAGGGCTCTCGCAACGGTGTCTTCGTGGGGGGAGCGCGCGTGGTGCAGGCGCGCCTCGGCGGCGAGACGGCGAGCTTCGTGATCGGTCGCTGCATCGTAACCGTTCGCTCCGCGCGGCCAGGCGACGCTGCAGCGGGGCCGGCGCTACCGGGTATCATCGGCGGCTCCGAGCCGATGCGACGCGTGGCCGACGAGGTGCGCCGCCACGCCACGACGCGCGCACCCATCCTCATCCAGGGCGAATCCGGAACCGGCAAAGATCTGGTCGCGCGAGCCATTCATACGCTCGGGCGTCCGAGCGGGCCCTACGTGCCCCTCAACGTCGGTGCGATCGCCGAGTCGCTTGCAGACTCGGAGCTTTTCGGCCACCGGCGGGGTGCCTTTACGGGGGCCGTCGCCCACCGCCAGGGCGCTTTCGAGCAGGCGCACCGGGGTACGCTGTTTTTGGACGAAGTGGCCGAGCTTTCGCCGGGCGTGCAGGTGCGGCTCCTGCGTGTGGTCGAAGATGGCTCGGTGCGGCCGCTGGGCGCGCACACCTCGACCAACGTCGAGGTGCGCATCGTTTCCGCGAGCTGGGCCTCGCTCAGCTCGCGCGTCGCGGAGGGACGGTTCCGCGGCGATTTGTACCACCGCTTGTCGATGGTCACGCTCGAGCTGCCGCCGCTACGCCAGCGCACGAGCGACATCCCCGCGCTGGCCGCGACGCTGCTCGCGCGACTTACGGCGGAGCTCGGGCCGAAGCAGCTGTCGACGGCGGCGCTCGCCGTGTTGGGCGCGCACAGCTGGCCCGGCAACGTGCGCGAGCTGGCGAGCGTGCTGTATCGCGCCGCCAGTCTCGCCAGCGGCACGCAGATCTTACCGCAGCACCTGGCTCTCAGCATGCACGACGTTGGCCCGCGCCGTGTGCGAGACGTGGGACAGCTCGATCCGCATGCGCTCTTGGCGAGCTACGCCGGTAACGTGAGCGCAGCGGCACGCGCCGCTCGACTGCCGCGCACCACGTTTCGGAGCTTGCTCTTGAGGAGCGAGTTGTCGCGCCGCGCCGGGTGAGCTCAGAAGGTGCCGGCGACGATGCCGCCGCTGAATCCTGGCTGATGCACCGGAAACAGCGTGATGCGGCGCTGCGGCTTGTCACGCTGCGCGCTGTCACTGCTCGAGCCGGAATCGACGAGGTAGTAGATGACGGTGGCCGCGCCGGCCGCTACTGCAACGCCGGCGCTCACGTAGGCCAGCGTCTTGAAGGTGTCGCCCGAGCTCACATTGCTAGTGTATTTGTCGCAGTTCTTCTTGTACTGCGCGGCGCGATCGGAAACGACGCTCGGGTCGCTGTAGCTCTTGGCCAGCCATTCCGACGGATTGACGCAGACGCCTCGATCGTCCGCCTTCATGTCGACGTTGACGGCTTCTTGCTTGATGCCCTCGGCCACGCTGTCCGCGGCGTCGTACGCCGACTTGGAGCCGACTCCGAACGCCACGGCGCCGATGGCGCCGACGCCGAACAGACCAACGCCCACGATGGCCGCCGGTTTGTGACCGAGCCAGGGAAAGAAGCCCTGCCGTTCGTGCTCCGGCTCTCGCTCGGCTGGCGGCGAGGTCTCGCCATCGTCGCCGCTGGGCGGAAGAGTAGCGCCACCGCGCGGTGCCGTGCGTCCTGCGGCAGCCAGCTTGAGCGCCACGCTGCTGGATTGACCCGCCACGGCGTTGACCTGCGTCTTCGCGCTCTTGCCCTCTTTCTTGGCGTTCAGCTCGTGGGATCCCGGCGCCAGAAACACCGGACCGGGCAAAGGAGCCTGGCCTTCCAAGTCACCGTCGACGTAAATCTCGGCGCCGTTGGCATCCACGTCGACTGCTACTTCTGCCACCAACGCCTTGGCCGCGGTCAGGCCGGTCTCGGCGCCCTGGCGCTCGGCGTCGGTGGCGTCTTTGTAGTCGCGCAGGTAGAGGGCGAAATGTTTGGCCGCGTCGGCTTCATGCCCCGAACGCAGCTCGCTCTGCGCCAGGTTGAGCAACACCGCAGGGTGTTTCTTGAGTGCATACGCTTGTAGGAAGGCGACGCGCGCCTTGGCGAAATCCTTCTTGTCGAAGTAGCCGACGCCTTCCTTGAAGCGTTCACGCGCCATCGTCAGAGTGACGTCGTCTTGGGCGTGAGCGGAGGTGGGAACGAGGAGGAGAGCGCCAAGCAGTGCAGTCGCCGAAGCCAGCTGCGTCAGAGAAGGGGAGACGAATCTGTGCATGCACCAAGCCTCAAGTGTGCCGATCATTGAGTGGCCAGGACCGGCAAGACGAGCTCATCGACAACAACACTAACTGCAGGGTAGACGATAAAGTAATTGGCCCCCCTCAAAACGGGGTTTCGCGCACGATGACCCCTTTGGGCTTCGCCGGGGCCGGCGCTGCGGCTGCTGGCTCAGGGGCCGGAGTCGGGAACGCGGCTGCGGCCGGGCGCGATTCTGCTTTGGGTTGAGGCACCGCGGCCGCTTTCTTGGGCGCCGGAGCGGGCTTCTTGGGCGCCGGGGTGCGACTCTTCTTGGTCGGCTTTGGCTCGGGCGCGGCTTCGGCCACCTTTTGCGCGGGCTCCGCCTCGGCCGGCGGCGGGGTCGGGGCTGGGGCGGCCGCCACGGGCTCCGGCGGCGGGGGTGCGGGGGTCTCTGCCGGAGGCGGCGGTGGTGCGGGCGTCGCCGTCGCTGCAATTTCGTTGCGGGCCGACGTTGCGGGCGCACTGGCTGATTCGGGCTCGGTTGAGCCCGAGAGTTTGAGCGCTGCGACGCCACCGACGACCAGGAGCGCTGCCGCACCCAGCAGCAGCGGCAGCTTGCTGCCCCGCTTTCGGGCCGGAGGATAGGTGTCGTCGAGAACGGAGCTGGCCGCGGGCGCCGGCTCGGCCGCCAGCGGCGCTGGCGCGGCGGAGGGGGCGCTGCGGGTGGAGGCTGGAATCGTTTGGGCGATGCGAGCGCGCTCGCGTTCAGGTCGCACCGATTCGGCGTCCGCGCGAGCTGCGTCGCTCAGCACGACGGCCGGCGTGGACGGATCGTCCTTCGGGATGTACGGCTTGGACGGCGTGGTCATGCCGCGCGCGATCGTGCTGGCGTCCGGCGAGCTCGTGGCCGCAGGCGGAGCTGCCGAAGAGGCGAGTGGGGCGGTCGCAGGTGCTGCTGGGGGTTGTGAGGGGCCGACAACGACCGGCGCAATGCCGAGCAAGGTTTGCTTCGGCTTGTTCAGCTTGGGTGCCGGTGCCGGTGCCGGTGCGGCCGGCTCTGCCGCCGGCGCCGGTGCGGCTACGGTGGCGGCTGGCGGCTGAGCCAGCGGTACCGTTGGCGGCTCGACGGTCGGCGGCTCCGGCTCGTTCAGGTCGGGGTCGTCCCACGAAGCCGTAAACCGCTCGGCGAGGCGATCCGCGTCGCGTTCGCTGAGGGGGGCGCCTGAGGGTCGATCGGGATCCGGCATGGCAGCGCTTGGGTTTCAGTCAGGCTAGCATCGGCGCTCGTGCCTCGGCAACGCAGCCAGCTGAAAAGATTGATGCTTTGGGCAACGCCCGCAGCAGCGATTCTAGCGTCGTTCGCCCTTTCCGGCTGCGGCGGGAGCGGCTCCCCTGGGCGGGCTGGCTCCGGGGTCGGAGGCGCTTCACTAAGCGCTTCTGGGTCCGCACTGGGGCCCCGCGCCGAGGCGGTAGCGAGCGCGGATGCCCTCGCGGTTCGCGCCAAGCAAGCAAACCAGCACGGCGTGGTGGAGCTGCAGCAAGCGGCTCGCATCCGCGAGCTCCTCTTTCGTCGCGAGCACAAACAAGCCGACGCGCTCGAGGCTTCCGAGCTACTGCAAAAATGGGCGGACGCGCTGGGCGCGGCACGCTGTCCGGCGGAGCTGTCGCGCCTCTTGCTCGAGGGCGAGCTCACGGGCGATGTCGACGCGGCGTACCGTGCGCTCTACACGCTGTCACGTCGCGCCGATGCGGCGTGCGGTGAGCGTGTCTCTGCAGCACTCGCGATGTTGGAAGCATTTCGGCCCAACGCGGACGTGCTCGCGGCGCTCGAACCGAAGACGGCGACTGAGCCGTCCGCTGCAGCCGCCGTGCCGAGCGGTGCGGTGGCGCCGGCCCCGAGCGGCGCGGTTCCGAGCGCCAAGCTCCTGCGCATCGAGCGCTACTCCGCCAAGGATGCCGCGCGCGTCGTGGTTTTCGTGTCCGATCCGGTGCGCTTTCAGGTGGGCAGCGTCGCGGGCAACGCCGCTGAAGGCGCGCGCTTGTTCGTGGATTTGCCTGGTGTCCACTACACGGGTAAAGGGCAGCTCGGCGCAGAAGGGCTTTTGACCCGGGTCCGCGCCGCCGAGGGACCGCAGGGCACGCGCGTGGTGCTGGATCTGGCGAGCGCCGCCGAGCACCGCGTCTTCTACGTACCCGAGCCGTTCCGGTTGGTGATCGACGTGGCCAAGCCGAGCCCGAGCGCCGGCGCGCTGGCGACGCGCGACATCAAGCGCGTGGTGCTCGACCCCGGTCACGGTGGTCACGATCCGGGCGCCATTGGTCCGACCGGTCTGCGCGAAAAGGACGTGGCGCTCGATATCGCGCACCGCGCAGCGCCGCTGATCGCGCGCGAGCTCGGCATTTCCACGCTGCTCACGCGCGACACCGACGTGTTCGTGCCGCTCGAAGAGCGCACCGCGCGCGCCAACGGCTTTGGGGCCGATCTGTTCGTTTCCATTCACTGCAACGCCACCGAGCGCAGTGGAGGCAGCGGCGTGATGACGTTCGTGCTCGACGATGCGCGCGATCAGCTGGCGACGCGCATCGCGGCGGTCGAGAACTCTGGCTCGGCCGAAGGGGCGAGCGAGCTGGCGCGCGCCATGAGCGCGACTCGGCAATCCGGTGACCGGGTGAGTGACGCGCGGTCATCGGAGTTTGCCGGCCTCTTGCAGCGCGCCGCCATGGCGTCTCTCGCGCCCAGCTATCCAGACGTCCCGGATGGCGGCGTCAAACGCGCCGGCTTTTACGTGCTGGCAGGAGCTCGCATGCCGGCGGTGCTTTTCGAAACATCCTTCATCTCGAGCGTGCGCGACGAGACGCGCTTCAACACCGGCGACTTCCGCCAAAAGCTCGCCGACGCGATCGTCAATGCGATCCGCGCCTATAAAGAGGGAAGGGGCCGAGCCCGCCCGGAATAAGCGGCCGATTCAGGCCCTTGGAAAAATGCAGCAGTCAAGAAGGAGCGGCTCGCCCCGCGACGCGAGAACGCCTCAGCAGGCAAAAAGGGAGACCGAAAATCGCCCCCCTGGCTGCGGCCCCCGCCCAAGCCCCGTTGACGGGGAGAGGCGTCATACTTATGGTGTTGGGCCATTTCGGTGGCGATTCGAAAGGCAGTGAGGTTCCCATGAGGGACAAAGAACCGACGATGAGCAAGGCCCAGCTGAAGAAATTCAAGGACATGCTGGAAGCCAAACGGCAGGAGATCATCAAGCGCGCCCAGCAAACGCTGGACGAGGACATGACGCTCGACTCCAACGATCTGCCGGACGAAATGGACCTCGCGTCGAGCGAGTACCTGCAGTCGTTCACCTTCCGCCTGCGCGGTCGCGAAAAGGCCTTCTTGGACAAGATCTCGAAGGCTATCGAGAAGATCGACAACGGGACCTTCGGCACCTGCGACGATTGCGGCGAGAAAATCTCCATCAAGCGCCTCGAGGCGCGCCCGGAGACAACCCTCTGCATCCGTTGCAAAGAAGACCAAGAGCGCGTCGAAAAAGACTTCACCTAGTCGCCATCGCCGCAGCGTAACTGGAGGCGTCCGTGCATGGCACGGGCGCCTTCTGTTTTTTCCGATGCCCGCGCTCAGCGCGTTCGCGCGCCGGCCTTGGCCTTCGCTTTTGGCGCTGCGGCGCGCTTTTCCGGAGCCGGCGGCGGGGTCGAGGCTTTGGCGCGAGGTCTCGAGATGCCCGCGTGCTGCTCGAGGGTTTGTTTGAGGAAACGCCCGGTGTGGCTCTCGGTTCGCTCGGCCACGTCCTCGGGCGTGCCTTCCGCCACGATGTAGCCACCTTGCTCGCCACCTTCGGGACCCATGTCGATCACCCAATCCGAGCAGGCGATGAGGTCCGTGTTGTGCTCGATCAAGAGCACGGTGTTGCCCGCGTCGCGCAAGCCGAGCAGGGCGTGCGTGAGCAGCTCGATGTCGGAAAAATGGAGACCGGTGGTGGGTTCGTCCAGCACGTAGAGCGTGCGGCCGGTGGCCTTGCGGCTCAGCTCCGTCGCCAGCTTCACGCGCTGTGCTTCACCGCCCGAGAGCGTGGTGGCGGGTTGGCCCAGCTGGATGTAGCCGAGCCCGACCTGGCGCAACGCGGCCAGCTTCTGCGCGATGCGCGGGATGGACTCGAGTAGGTCCGACGCTTCGTCCACCGTCAGGTCGAGCGCGTCCGCGATGCTGAGGCCACGAAACTTCACCTCCAGCGTTTCGCGGTTGTAGCGCTTGCCACTACAGGCATCGCACGTGACGTAGACGTCCGGCAAAAAGTGCATTTCGACGCGCAGCACGCCGTCGCCCTGGCAAGCCTCGCAGCGGCCACCCTTGACGTTGAAGGAGAAGCGCCCCGGCTTGTAGCCGCGCGCGCGCGCGTCGGGCAAACCGGCGTAAAGCTCGCGCAGGTGCGTGAAGATGCCGGTGTACGTGGCGGGGTTGGAGCGAGGTGTGCGACCGATCGGGGCTTGATCGATGCTGATCACCTTGTCGATGTGCTCGAGGCCTTCGATGCGGTCGCAACTGCCGACCAGGCCCGTGGCCCCGTAAAGCTGCGCGCGCACCGCGCTGAGCAGCGTGTCGACGACCAGGCTGCTCTTACCGGAGCCGCTGACGCCAGTGACCGCGACGATAACGCCCAGCGGTACCGACAGCGTGACGTCTTTCAGGTTGTGCGCTTTTGCGCCCACTACGCGGAGCAGCGAGCCGTTCGGTTGCTTGCGCTGAGCCGGGATGGGCAGGCGCTTGGCGCCGGACAGGTACGGACCCGTGACCGACCCGGCGTCGCTCATCAGATCTTGCGGCGTGCCTTGCGCCACGATCTTGCCGCCCAGCGCGCCGGCGCCCGGACCCATGTCGAGCACGTGATCGGCGGCCAGGATGGCCTCGCGATCGTGCTCCACCACGAGCACGCTGTTGCCCTTGACGACCAAGCGGCGAAGCGCTTCGAGCAAGCGTTCGTTGTCGCGCGCGTGCAGACCGATGCTTGGCTCGTCCAGCACGTACAGCACGCCGACCAGCGACGCGCCGATCTGTGTCGCCAATCGGATGCGCTGACCTTCGCCGCCCGATAGCGTGTGCGTCGCGCGATCCAGCGCGAGGTAGTCCAGCCCGACGTCGATCAAGAAGCCGAGCCGCTCCGTGACCGCCTTGATCAGCGGCAGCGCGATCGCCGCGTCACGTTGCGACAGGCTCGTGCTCTTGGAGAACTCGACCAAGAATCCGCGCAGCCCCCGCAGCGGCATCTGGCACAGCTCGGCGATGGTCTTTTCCGCGAGCCGTACGGCCAGCGCTTCGGGCCGCAAGCGGACGCCCGCGCATGCCTCGCAGATCTGCGTGACGATGAAGCGCCCCAGATCCTCCTGACGGATCGCGCCTTCTTCGGGGTCCTGCTCTTGGTCTTCGCCCTCCGCGATGGCGTCCGACTCGAGCATGCGCGAGAGCCGCGGCACGATGCCTTCGTAGGTTTGCGGCTGGCCCCGGCCACGCTTGGGCTTGAGCGAGCCGCCGTGCAGGATGGCTTCGCGCGCTGCTTCGGACAGGTCGGACCAGGGTAAGTCGGGATTGACGCCGAGGATGTCGACCAGCTTCGCGACCTCGGTGGCCGTGGCCACGGAGCCGCGGCGACCGAACGCCGCTACCGCGCCTTCGCGCAGTGAGCGTGACGCGTCCGGGACGACGCGCGTCTCGTCGATGGCGGAGCGCACTCCGAGACCGTCGCAGGTGGGACAGGCACCGTGCGGGCTGTTGAACGAGAACAGCCGCGGCTCGAGTGGCGGCAGCGTGATGCCGAACTCCCAGCTGACCAGGCGCTCGCTGCGCACCAGCGGCTCGCTGCCGTCGCCGGCGTCGATCAGCAGCGTGCCGTCGCCCAGCTTGAGCGCCAGCTCGACCGAGTCGGTGATGCGGCCTTTGGCGCTGTCTTTGACCACGATACGGTCGACGACCACGTCCAAATCGTGGCTCTGCTCGGGGTCGAGCGTGAGCTCGTCGGCGAGGTCGGTGTTTTGACCATCGACGCGAGCGCGCACGAATCCGTCGCGTCGCAGACGCTCCAGCTCGGCGACCAGATCGCTCTTCTTACCGCGCGCGATCGGTGACAGCAGCGACAGCCGTGCGCCCTCGCCGCGCGCCAAGATCTCGTCCACGATCTCTTGCACGGTGTAGGCGCGCAGCACCTTGCCCGACTTGGGACAGTGAGGCACCCCGATGCGCGCGTACAGCAGCCGCAGGTAGTCGGCGATCTCGGTGACAGTGCCGACCGTCGAGCGCGGGCTCTTGCCCAATCCCTTCTGCTCGATGGCGATGGCCGGGCTGAGACCCTCGATGCTCTCGACGCGCGGCTTGGGTAGCTGGTCCAAGAACTGACGCGCGTAGGCCGAAAGCGACTCGACGTAGCGGCGCTGGCCTTCGGCGTAGATGGTGTCGAAGGCCAGGCTGGACTTACCCGACCCGCTGGGACCCGTAATGACCACCAGCTGGTTGCGCGGCAGATCGCAGCTCACGCTCTTGAGGTTGTGCTGGGTGGCACCTCGGACGACCAGACGTTCCATGGCCAGAACGGCTAGATGTAACACACGCCGGACGGCCGGGGACGCCAGACCCTCAGGTTTTCAGGCTCTTGCCTCGTGTCGCGGGGCTGGCCCCGCTCCCGGGGATTTCAACCTCTGCGGCGTCTGTTGCTACCCCAGGGGGCTTCGACTAGCGTTCCGCCGCCGTGAGGCAACGGGCCCATAGCTCAATCGGTCAGAGCCCCCGGCTCATAACCGGGCTGTTCCTGGTTCGAACCCAGGTGGGCCCACTGGCCGTCGCGGCGCGCAGCAGGTAGAGCACTCGAGGAGCCGACACTTAACGTGAGCATCCAGTCCCAGATCGACGCACTTGAGAAACTGTCCGAGCTCGATGCCGAGCTGAAAGAGCTCAGCGATACTCTACGCAAGGAGCGAGGGGAGCTCGATACGAAGAAGACGCGCCTCTCGGGCTTGGTAGAGCGTCTGTCCCGCGGCAAGCAGAGCATCGAAGAGATGGAGCGAGCCCGCGGTGACTTGATGGGTGAGGCTCGCCAGATGGCCATCCAGATCGAGCGCTCGCGCGAGAAGCTCTCGCGCTGTCGCACCGAGCGGGAAGCCAACGCCGTCCAGCGCGAGCTCGAGGAGCTGCGCAAGCTGCACCGCGATCGCGAGATCGAGGTCGAGAAGATCGACACTTTGATCGAGCAAGGTCGCAACGACGTGACGAGCGTCCTGGGTGACCACGACAAGCTCGAGGCCGAGCTGAACGAGATCGAAGACGCAGCGACGGGCCGCATCGGGGAGGCGCAAGGCCGCTTCGACGAGCGCTCCAAGTTGCGCGAAGACATGGTCAAGGCGGTGCCGCCCGCCCTGTACCGCAAGTACGAGCTCGTGCGCAGCCGGCGCGGTACCGCGCTGGCCTACACGCACACCGGCATTTGCAGCGCTTGCAACATGCACCTGCAGCCGATGCTGTTCCAGAAGCTCAAGCGCGGCGAAGAGATCGGTCAGTGTCCGAGCTGTAACCGCCTCATCTATTTCCGTGCCGTGGTGCCCGCGGCCTCGAACGAGTCGAGCGAAGCGTGAAAGCCTGCCCGCTGTGCGGTCGCCTGTACCCGGATGACGCCGGCTTCTGCCCGGTGGATGGCGCCCAGCTGTCGAGCGCGACGCAGGTGCCGGTGCTGGCAGACGATCAGGACGCGCGCATCGGGCAGCTGCTGTGCAACCGCTACCAAGTGCGGCGCGTGGTTGCGGACGGCGGTATGGGGCGGGTCTACGAGTCGCTCGACATGCAGATGCGCCGCAACGTGGCGCTCAAGGTCTTGCATCCGGATGTCGCGAGCGATCCCGTCGCGGTCGAGCGCTTCAAACGCGAGTTCGAGGTGAGTAAGCTCTTGCCCCACGATCACATCGTGGAGGTGCTCGATTTCCAGCCTACGAGCGACGGTTCGTTCGCGCTGGTCATGGAATATCTGTACGGCGAGGAGCTGCGCGCCACGCTGAAGCGCGAGGGTACGATCGCACCGGCGCGCATGGTGCGCTTGCTCAGCCAGGCCGCGATCGGGCTCGACGCCGCGCACGCCCGTAAGTTCGTGCACCGCGACTTGAAGCCCGACAACCTGTTCTTGTGCCAGACGAGCGACGGCGACATCGTCAAGCTGCTCGACTTCGGTTCCGTGAAGGACAAGGGCGAGTCCGCCAAGAAGCTCACGGTGCTCGGCACCACCATCGGCTCGCCGTACTACATGGCGCCCGAACAGGCGCAGGGTCTGGAGACGCTGGATCATCGCGCCGACGTTTGGGCGCTGGCCGCCATCATCTACGAAGCCGTGGTTGGCTCGGTGCCCTTCATGGGCGTGAACGGTCCCAGCATCTTGCTCGAGATTCTCACCAAGGAACCGAAGCCCCCCAGCCAGGCGGTCAAGCCGGACGCGAAGCACCCGGTACCTCCCACGCTGGACCGCGTGATGACGCACGCCTTCAAGAAGCAGGCGGGGCAGCGCATCGGCTCGGTGGGCGCCCTGGCGGATGCGATCGGTCAGGCCTACGGTCTCACCGGCACTCATCAAGAGTGGGCGAAGGCTGCCGAGGCCGATCTCACCGCGCGTATCTCCGCCAAGCTGCCCGAGCTCATGCAGCAAGCGGCGAAGCCCGCCGGTCCCGCGAATGCGGCAGACTCGTTCTTCGGCGAGTCCGACGCGCTCGACAGCTTCGATTCACCCGGCGGCGCGCCGAGCGCTCGCCCGCCCGCTTCCCTGCAGCAAGCCATGCCCGAGGTCCCGATGGGCGTGCCGAAGAGTGGCGGGAATACGATGCTATGGGTGGCGGTTTGCGGTGGTGCGCTGGTGCTCGGCGTGCTGATCGCGGTGGTCGTCGTGCTGTTGAAATAGCGGCGCGAACGCGCATTGCGGTGGGGTGCGGTGCACCGCGAGCTGTGGTAATTCCAGAGCCATGTTCGACAGGCGTTTGGGTGTCGCGTTGGGTTTGACCGGCCTCCTGTTTGCTTGCAGCAAAGAGACGCCCCCCGCTGCCGAAGAGCCGCGCTCGGCGTCCAACGCCGCCACACCGGCGAAGGCGCCCGCCGCGAGCGCCGCTCCCGACGCACCGGTAGCGGTCGCCGACTCTGCGCCGCCGACCGGCGCTGCCAAGTTCACTGACACCGGCTTCGACCTCAGCCTCGAGGCTCCCAAGGCGCCCGTGAAGGCCGGACAGGCTGGCAGCGTCGAGGTCGTGCTCGCGGCCAAGCCGCCGTTTCACGTCAACGACAAGTACCCAATCAAGCTCAAGCTCAAAGAAACGCCCGGCGTCAAATACGACAACATGACCATCACGAAGGACGCCGTGAAGCTCGAGCCGATGAAGGCCGTCATGCCCGTCAGCTTCACGCCCGAGGCCGGTAAGCGCACTGTCGCTGGTCAGTTCTCGTTTTCGGTTTGTACTGAGGACAAGTGCCTGATGGAGAAGCGTGACTTGCTCCTCGACGTGAACGCGGAGTGAATAGGCACGGGGGCCGCTCGCGTTTCGCTCTCCTCTCGCTCTCCGTAGCGTTCACCAGTCGATCCGCGAGCACGCTTGCCTGCGAGCTGGAACGCCCTCTCGAGACCTTGGCACGATCAGATCACGATCGTCTGAGTAGACCCGCTTGGGACAAACCGGCGAGGCCGGTGCATTTACCCGGTGGGTCCGACCCTGGACGTAGGACGCACCAGGGCAGCGCAAACGAGAACGAAAAACTGCTAGCCTTGGCCTGAATGGCATCGGATCGAATTCTCGAGGACCTCGCCAAGATTGCCGAACAAGTCGAGCGGTCCTTCAAAGAAGAAAGACGCCTGCTCTCGTTTCGCGAGTACCTGGCGCTGTTCGCCACCGACCCGGTGCGGCACTCGCGCGACGCCGCGCGCTACGTGCGCGACATGTTCGACCATTTTGGGCGCGTCCCGGCGGAGCGACCCTGGGGCTCGTTGACGCGTTTTCGCTTGTTCGATTTGCCCTTTTTGGAGGACGCCGATCGCCAGCGCGAGGCGCTGGTGGGCCAAGAGGCGGTGCAGCTCGAGCTGTACCGGGCGCTCAACAACTTCGTGCGTGAGGGTCGGCCGAATCGTGTGCTTTTGCTGCACGGCCCGAACGGCTCCGCCAAGAGCACCGTCGCCGCCTGCTTGATGCGCGCGCTCGAGCACTATTCGTCAGAGAGTGAGGGCGCGCTGTACCGCTTTCATTGGGTATTCCCCAGTGAGCGCACGCTGCGGGGCGCCATCGGCTTCGGCGGCACCAGCACCGCGGAGCGCGATACCGACAGCTACGCGCACCTGACCGAAGAGCAGATCGACTCGCGCCTGTTCATGGAAGTGCGCGACCATCCGCTGTTTTTGCTGCCGGCCGAGCAGCGCCGCGACCTGATTGCTCGGCTCTACGCCGAAGCCCACGCGCCCGAGCCCCCGCCTTCGTGGATCTTGCGTGGCAGCCTCTCGCACAAGAGTCAGCTGGTGTACGAAGCTCTGCTCTCCAGTTACGACGGCTCGCTCACCGAGGTGCTGCGTCACGTCCAGGTCGAGCGCTACTTCATCTCGCGCCGCTATCGCGTGGGCGCAGTGTCACTCGGACCGCAGCTGTCGGTGGACGCGGGCGAGCGCCAGGTTACCGCCGATCGCAACCTAGGTACGCTGCCGTCATCCTTGTCGTCGGTGGCGCTGTTCGAGGCCTTTGGCGAGCTGATCGACGCGGCCGGCGGCGTGCTGGAATTCTCGGACTTGCTCAAGCGCCCGCTCGACGCCTTCAAGTACCTGCAAATTACGGCGGAAACGGGTGAGGTCCCGCTGCGCTCGCAAAATGTGCAGGTCAACTGCGTGATGGTCGCGAGCGGCAACGAGCTGCATTTGTCGGCGTTCCGCGAGCACCCCGAGTTCGAGAGCTTCCGCGGGCGCTTCGAGCTAATCCGCGCGCCGTACCTGCTCAGCTGGGTCGAAGAGCAGAAAATCTACGACTCGCAGATCGCGCCGCAGGTGCGGCGGCACGTGGCGCCGCACGCCACGCGCTTGGCGGCGATGTTCGCGGTGCTCACGCGCATGCGCAAACCGAAGGTCGACCGCTACGAAGGCGCCGTGAAAGACCTGGTTAGCGAGCTCACGGCCGAAGAAAAGCTCGATTTGTACTCGCACGGCGTGGCGCCGCTGCGGCTCGACGACGAGTCGCAAAAGCTGCTGCGCTCGGTAATCCCGCAACTGTACCGCGAGAGCGACTCGTACCCGATCTACGAGGGCAGCGTCGGAGCCAGCCCGCGCGAGATGCGCACGGTGCTGCTCGACGCCGCGCAGAGTCCCCACTACGACTGCTTGTCGCCCTTCGCGGTGTTGAACGAGCTCGACGCGCTGTGCGACTTGGCCAGCGAATACGCGTTCTTGCAGGAAGAAAAGCTGCCCGGCGGCTACCACGACCACGTGATTTTCCGTAAAATCCTGCGCCAGCGTCTGCTCGACTCTCTGGAAGACGAATTCCGCCAGGCGAGCGGCCTCGTCGACGAAACGCGCTACATCGAGATGTTCGATCGCTACGTCACGCACGTCAGCTTCTGGGTCAAGAAAGAGAAGCTGCGCAACCCCATGACGGGCCAGTACGACGACCCCGACGAGCGCCTGATGAACGAAGTCGAAACGCTGCTCGGCACGCCCGACAAGCCGCAGGACATGCGCCACGGTTTGATCAACACCATTGCGGCCTGGGCCATCGATCATCCCGACCAGGCCGTCGATCACGCCAAGGTGTTTGCGCCCCAGCTACGCCGGCTGCGCGAGGCCGTGTTCGCCGAGCGTCGCTCGGCGGTGGCCAAGTTGTGTCGCGATGTGCTCCTGCTGCTCAAAGAAGAGGGGGCGGGTCTGGACGCTGCACGGCGCGGCGCAGCTGAGCGGACGGTGGAGCAGCTCAAGGTGCGCTTCGGTTACGAAAATGGCTCAGCTTCGGACGCGGCCGTCGCGCTCGTGCGCGAGCGGCTGGCCGCGCTGCTGTCGTGAACGGCGCTGCGCCGCCGGCCGACGCGGCAGCGGCGCGACGCGTGCTCGGCTTCTGGTCCCTGCTAACGCTGGGCATCAACGGTATCGTCGGCGTCGGCGTTTTCTTCGCGCCCGCGGAGCTGGCCAAGGTGCTGCCGGGAGGCGCGTCCGCGCTGGCGTTCGCGGTGACGGCGCTGCTGCTACTGCCGGTGGCGTGGACTTACGGTCGGCTCGGCAGCGCTTACCCTGAAGACGGCGGCCCCTATGTCTGGGCGCGCGAAGCGCTCGGCGAGCGTTTTGCGTTCGGGGTGGGCTTCGTGGCGTACGCGTCTGCGGTGCTCAGCACGTCCACGGTCGTCAGCGCGCTCGGGGTGTACCTGGCCCCGGAGCTCGGCTTCGAGTCGACGGCGGCGCGTTTCGTGTTTCGGGTGCTGGCCACCCTGCTGCTGGCGGGAATCACGCTGCTCGGATTGCGCTTGGGCGCCTGGGTTTGGTCCGGGCTCACGCTGCTCAAGCTGCTGCCGCTCGCTCTGTTGGCGCTGTTCGCGCTGGATAGCCTGCGCCGGGGCGCGCCGACCCTGCGCTTCTCGCTCGCGGGCGGCGGGCTGTGGCGCGCGGCGCTGCTCGCGGTTTTCCCGCTGCAAGGCTTCGAGATCGTTCCGGTGCCCGCCGGTGAGGCGCGCGGCGCGAAGCGCAGCGTGCTGATGGCGACGTTGCTGTCGCTGGCTTTCGCGGCCGGGCTGTACGTGCTGCTTCAGCTTGCGTGCGTGCTGGCACTGCCCAAGCTCGCCGAGTCCAGCGCGCCGATCGTGGACGCGGGCAGCGCGATCACGCACGACTTCGGCCGCTCCCTGTTCGCCGGCGGCGCCAATATCTCGGCGGTCGGCATTGCTTTCGGCATGTTCGCGATGACTCCACGCTATTTGTCGGCGCTCGGCACGGAGTCGCTGCTGGGCCGCGCGCTCTCGCGTGAACACCGAGGTGTGCCGACGCTTTCGCTGGCTATCACGACCGCCAGCGTGATCGCGCTGGTCTCGAGCTCGGCCGTGCTGAGCTTGATGGTACTTTCGAGCCTGGCGGTCTTGCTCCAATATGCGGTCAGCGCGGTGGCCTTGTTTCGGCTCGCGGCGCGCGGCGACCAGGGCCTGGGCCTCTGGGATCGAGCGCTCGCTCCGCTGTCGCTGCTGGCCATTTTCGTGCTCGCGCGCGCCGCCGAAGCGACCGAGTTTCTCACGCTGGGCTTGCTGCTGGCCGTCGGTTTCGGGGTGCTCCGCGCGCGCCAGGCTCTGGCGTCGTCGCCTCGCGCGCGCTAAAGGCTCGCCCGGGCATGCTGATCGATACGCACTGTCACTTGGACAGCGAATACTTCCCAGAGGGGGCCGACGAGACCATCGCCCGCGCTCGCAACGAGGGCGTCACTGGGTTCGTGTGCATCGGCGTGGGCTCGCCCGCGCAGGCTCGCTCGGCGCTCGACCTGGCGGCCCGGCGCGCGGACGTGTGGGCCACCGTCGGCGTGCACCCGCACGACGCCGCGCAGTTCGACGAAGCGCAAGAGGTCGAGCTGCTCCGCCTGGCTGAGCAGCCGCGCGTCGTCGCCATCGGCGAGATCGGGCTCGATTTTCACTACGACCATTCGCCTCGCGAGCGCCAACGAGAAGTGTTTCGTCGCTTCATTCAGGTCGCCCGCCAGCTCAAGAAGCCGGTCGTGATTCACACGCGGAGCGCCCCCGAAGAAACGCTGCGTATCCTCAGCGAAGAGAAAGCGGCCGAGGTCGGCGGTCTCATTCATTGCTTCAGCGAGAACAAGGCGTTCGCAGAGCGCGCGCTCGATCTCGGCTTCGACTTGTCCTTCTCGGGCATCGTGACCTTCAAGCGCGCCGTGGACATCCAAGAGGTGGCGGCGTGGGCGCCGGCCGATCGCATCCTGGTCGAGACCGACAGCCCTTACCTGGCTCCCGTGCCGCTGCGTGGGAAGCGCTGCGAGCCGGCACACGTCGTGCACACGGCGCGCTTCGTGGCTGGCTTGCGGGGTGTTTCCCTCGAGCAAATCGCCGAGCAGACGACGCAAAACGCCACGCGCCGCCTGGGCGTTTCAGCAGTGCTAAACTGAAGGCGTCGGGCAGCCGTTTGAACGCAAGCGGCCGAGTCCGCGTTCGACGGTGATCGGATTGCCCAACCCGCTACGACGCTCGAGGTGGCCTCTGGGAGGCTCGGGGCTGGCCTTTGCTGGCTCGGTGCTGCTGCACTCGTCGCTACTCGCCGGAGGTGCCTGGTTGGTCGCCAGGAGCCTGCGTGGCCCGGTTGCCAGCCCCGTCATGGCGGCCGCCGCAGCCCCCGTGGAGCTGGAGCCGGAGGTGGCCCTGCCAGAGGTCGCAGCCGCTGGTCCTGAGGCGGATCAGCCGAGCTCGCTGCCGCCCCCGCTCGAGGTCGCGACCGGGGGCCGGCATGCGCCCCGACCGGACCTCGAGCACGCCGGACGGGGAGGGGAGCGCACCGCCTCCGAAGAGGCGACCAATCTCGCCAGCTCCATCGACCCCATCGCGCTCGAGCGCGATCCGGAGACGCAGCGCGACCGCAGCCAGGTTTCGCGCCTGCGCACCGCGCGCACGCGCGAAACGAAGGACGACCGCCGCGCCACCCCCGCGCCGATGGAGCTCACCTTTTTGGCCACCGGCGCTGGTCATGTCCGAGCGCGCCGCGCGTTTTCCCCGACCGACCCCGCGCGCGGCATCATCAGCGGCACGGTGGCTTCGACGGTGGGTACGTTGGTCGGCGGGCACGGTGCCAGCAACGTGGGCAGTGAGCCCGACGCGGCACCGGGCGGCAGCGTGGCCGGCGCTGATGCCGTACGGCTCGGCAAAGGCGCGCCAGACGGCAGCGACGAGCAGGAGTTTCACGCCGCCGCGCGCGTCCTCTTCGCGCGGCCGCTGGTGCCGCAGGCGCGCGCGGCCGTGCCGGCCGAGACGCGCGGTCGCCCCAACGACACGCTCGACTCGAGCCAAGAGGTGAGCGACCGTGTGAGCTCGCTGTTGCACGCGTCGAGCGTCGGCGGTCAGCCTGGGCCCGGAGTGGGCGGCGACCGCGGCGGCGGCGTGCCGGGCGTCATGGGCACGAACGGTCTCGGCTCGCGCTCGTCGCCCAGCGGTGCCGCGTACGGCGCAGACTTCGCCGACGATCCGGGCTTCTCGGGCTACTCACGCGCTTTTTTGGGGCAGCTCTCGAAGGCGCTGGCCAAGACCTTCCCCGACTGGGCCATCGAACAGGGGCGCGGCGGGCACGTCATCTTCGACGTGACGCTGCGAGCTGACGGCAAGCCCACGCTAGTGCGACTAGTGCGACCGAGTGGCATCGGCGAATACGACGAGAACGTGCTGCGCGCCGTGCGCGGGGTCACGAGCTTCGGCCGCCTGCCGCAGGGCTACGCCACGCCCGCGCAGTTCCGCGTGAGCTGGGACGCGCTCAATCCCGTGGTGGGTCGTCAAGGCCGCGGTCCCGGCGGTGGCCACCGCTGAGCGCGACAAAAGCGAAACGCCGAGCGAATCCAGCTCGCTCGGCGTTCGTGAGCAATGCGGACTAGCCGCTCAGATCACGGGGCCGTCTCGGTGTAGACCTTGAGTAGCGCGTCCTTGTCGTGATCCTTGGCGAAGGCCTCGATGCCCATGTCCCAGCCCGCGTTGGCGTGGCCCGGCATGAGCACCTTGGCGTTGATCAGGTTGTCCAAGCTGAGCTTGGTCGTGTCGTCGAGCTGGTCGGCGACGTCGCTGCGCATGGGCGTCGCGCCCTTGTACTGGTTGAATTGCACTTGGCCTTCCGGCGAGGCGACGACAGCCAAGAAGTCCTTGCCCAGCTGCGTGTGCGGAGCGGTCGAGGGTAGGCCGAACATGTCGGCGCCGTAGACGAACAAGTCCGATGCTCCGGGCGGGCCCGAGACGCCGAAGTCGACGCCCGGCGTCCAGCCCAGGTGGACCAGGTAGCCCTTGGCCCAGTCGCCGTGGAACAGCATGGCGGCGTTGCCGTCGTACAGGTCCTGCGCGGCGCTCGACCAGTCGTAGTCCGGGCCGCTCGACTTCTCGACGTCGATGTAGTCCGTAATGATGGTGTCGAAGGTGTCGATTGCCGATTGGATGTTGGTCTGCACGTCGGCATCCGTGGCCTTGACGTTACCCTTGATGAAGTCGTCGAAGCCCTTGGCGCCCATCGTGCCGGCCATGATCTCGTCGAACAAGATGCGCAGCACCCAGGTATCCATGTCGGTCGCCACCGGCGTGACGCCCGCTTTCTTGAGCGCCGCGCACACGTCCATGAACTCCGCGACGGTGGTCGGCGCCTTGAGCTTGTGGTCGTCGAGGATCGTCTGGTTGTACAAGAAGGCGTTGTTGCGGTGGACGCCCGTCACCACGCCGTAGGGGTGACCCTCTTGAGTGACGATGTTCTTGATTTCGGGAATCATCACCTTGTCGAGATCGGCGTCGGCGTAGATGTCGTCGAGCGCCGAGACCGCGCCCGGGTGGTCCTCGCGGAATTTGGCCAAGTCCGAGGCCGAAAGCTGGAACACGTCCCACGGCGAGTCCTCGATCTTCTCACCGAGCACCTCTTGCCAGGTAGAAGCCGAGGTGTTGCTGTACTGCGAGACGCGAGCACCCTTGTGCTCCTTTTGATAGACCTCTTCGAGGGCGCGCAGCGCTTCGGCTTCGCCCGGCGCCGTCCACCACGAAAAGACCTGCAGAACCTGCTCTTCACTTCCACCCGATTCGCCACCCGCGCCGGCCGCCCCCATGTCCACCGGTGTGTTCGTCGAGTCCGAAGAGCTCGAGCAACCAACCGCCCCTAACAACATCGAAGAACCAAGAACGAGTGTACGAAGCTTCATCTGAAATCTCCTCCTGATCGATTGATCAAGATAACTAAAACGGCCCGGCTGTGGCGATCTTGATAGGGCTCACTTCAAATGAAGTGAGCCAGTGTGTGCTGTGCAGTGCATTCCTGGCACATTGCAGCGCACCGCGTACTTCGTGGCGTCGAGCGAAGGCCGTTACGAACGCCGCCGTCGATTGCGCAACTTGCGCAAGTCGTGGTCGCCCTTATTGGTGGGCAATTACACTGCGGCTGCGCGCGGAATACTGGCGTTCTTGTTGGGCCAGCGGAAGCGGATGAACCAGCTAGTGCCGATACCCTTCGCCGAGCGCACTTCGAGGCGGCCCTGCAGGCTGCGAATACGCTCGCGCAGCGAGGCCATGCCCACGCCGCGACCCGAGGTTTCGCTGGCGGATCCGCGCGTCGTGACGCCTTCGGCGCACAGCGCGTCGAGCAGCTCCGCCTGGGTCGCATGTGGGAGACCCAGCGTTTGAGCCTTGTCGGCGATGGCACCCCAATCGATGCCGCGACCGTCGTCCGTGATTTCGAAGGTGAGCTGCTCTCCCTCGACACGTGCTTTGAGGGTCAAGCTGCCGTGGCCGGGCTTACCCAGTGCCAGGCGCTCGTTGGTGGGCTCCAGGCCGTGGTCGACGGCGTTCCGCACCACGTGCACCAGCTCGGTGAAGAACGGCGCCCACTGCTGCGGATCGAGCCGCACGTCTTGGCCACCGACATCGAGGTCGATGTCGCCCTTACCCAAGCGACGAGCCAGCGACTTGGCCTGCTCACCGAGGCGCAGCAGCGCCTTTTGTGCGGGCTCGAGCTGCCAGCTCAGCAGCTGGCGCAGCACCTCGGATTGCCGATCCGTGGTGGAGAGGCGCGAGACCAGCGCCGTGTACTCCGCCTCGGGTACTTCGATCATGCGCTGGCCGCTGGTGCCGATGAAGGTGGCGACGTGCGTCGTGATGGCCGTCCAGCGCGAGCGCAATTCGGCCAGCGTGCGCTGGGTCATGGTCGCTTCTTCTGCCAGCTGCGTCTCGAGCGCATGGCATAGCTGTGCGACCACCGTCAGGCCCATCACGCCTGCGTTGCCCTTGAGCGTATGCAGCGTGCGCTTGAGCGCCGACAGGTCTGCCGTGGCCGAAGGCGAGACGATCTGATTGACCATCGCCGTGGCTTCTTGCAGGAAGTTGGTGAAACCGCTGCGGTCGAGCATGAGCTTCTTGAAGCCCTGCATGAGCTCGCCGTGCTCGGCTTCCTCGCGCTCGCGCGCCAGGCGGTCCGTCACGTCGGCCACGACCATCAGCACGCCCTCGAGCTCACCGTTTTGATAGAACGGCAAATAGCGGAAGCTCCAGGTGCGGGCGCCTTGCGTGAGCTGCTCCGGCATCTGGCTCAGGCACACCTCGAGCGGCATGAAGCCGTCGTCGATCTGCGACCACGCCAGGCGGAACGACACCGCAAACGAGCGCGAAAAGTGGCCGATGTAGTCCCAGAAGGGCAGCGCCTTGTCAGAGTGCCCGAACCACTCGGATACGATCGCCGATCGCTCCCCGGACATCACGCCCTTGGGCGACAGGTTGATGAAGCCCTGGTCGACGTTGTCGAGCACCAGCCGCATATCGCGGTTCTTCAGAGCTAGCTCGGCGGTGCGCGCCTCGACCTTTTGCTCCAAGGTGCGGTTCATCTGCTCGAGCTCGCGGTAGGAGCTATTCAGCTCGTCCACCATGCGATTGAACGAGCTGCCCAGCACCGACAGCTCGTCACCCGAGTTGATGTCGACGCGCACGCTGCGGTCGCCGCCGGCCAGTGACTCGGCGGCCTTGGTGAGCGCCCCGACGGGCTCGGTGATGTGCACGGCTTGAGCGCGGCTGAGCACGATGCCCAAAGCCGCCACGCCGCTGACCAAGCCGACCATGAGCAGCACCGAGCGCCACAGCCGAGATTGGCTCTCGCGCTGGGCGCGCGCGAGAGCCTCGTGCATGCGCGCGGTCGACAGGCCGTAGCGGATAGTGCCCAGCGCCTCTCCCTCTTCGCTCACCACGGGCGCGGCGACCTCGAGCAAGTCTTGCCCGAGGCGGGTGACGCGCTTCACGGTGAGCGTTTTGACGAGCAGCTCGTTCTCTTGCAGACCGAGGGTCTTCCAGGCGTCCTTGTCGGGAGGCTCGGGCTTGTCGACCGGGTCGCCCATGCGGCTCTTGGCCAGCGCGGCGCGCTCACCGTTGACGAACACGCCGTAGACTAGGTCCTGGTCGTCTTTGACGGCGCGCTCCACCAGGCGCTGCATGTCCAAGAAGGCGTTGTCGAGCGCCAGGCCGCGCAGCGCCAGCGCGTGGTTTTGCGTCAGCACCTTGCCCTTGCTGATGATGCCGTCCTGAATGTGACCTTGGACCGCGTTCAGGTGCTCCGACGACGCCTGGGACGTCATCAAGATCACGATCGCGGTCGTGGACAGCGCCATCAAGCTCGACACGATCAGTAGCAAGCGAACGAATTTGCCGCGCAGGCTCTTGCCTACGAACGGGCTGGGCGCAGGCGCGCGGTTGCTCGCGGGGCTCATCGCTCGAGCACCTTGTCGACCTGGGCCAGCGCGCTCGGCCGCAGAGCGAAGCGCTCTTTGGCTTGAGTCAAGTCGACGGTCGTGGTGGTGGACAGCGGCAGCTGGGTCGCGTCGTCGGGCAGCGTCCAGTCGTTGTCCGCGATGTCCAGCATCAGGTTGGCGGCTTGCGTCCCGAGCGCGGTGTGGTCGGGCAGCACCGCAAAGGTGCCGAACGACTGGCTCGGCGACACCAGCGACGCCGCGCCGACGATGGTCGGTACCCAGGGCGGCTCGTTCAAGCCGTGCAGCCAGCCGTCGGCCAGCAGACGTGGGGTGAGCAAGCGATCGTCGTTGAGCACCCAGATCGCGTCGCAGCGCTGCTTGAGCCGACGCAGCGCGCGCTTGATTTCGGAGGCGTTGGGGGTCTGGCTCACCTCTTCGCGCACGACACGCGTCTGCTCGCGACCGGCCAGCGCCGCTTGTCGCCGCACGAAGCCCGAGAGCGACGCACGATGCACCACGCCCACGCGATCGATCGGCGTCGCGATCAGCTTGCGCAGGTTGGTGACGACGGTGATCAGCGGCACTTCGTAGCTGATGCCGGTGGCAGCCTTGAGATGAGCAGGCTTGCCCTCCAAGAACGAGGTCATCACGATCACCGAAGGCGGGAACGCTTTCGAAGCCGAGTGCTCTTGCAGGCGACGATAACCCTCGACAGTGGGGTTGTTCATCAGCACGAGCCCTGCCGGCTTGTAGCGGTCGATGCCCTGCGCGATGGTGGCGCTCACGCCCTCGCCCTCGGTGCGCATGGCGATCAGCTCGAACTCGTGTGACAGCTCGTCGGACAGGCCGCGCCAGACTTCGCTGGTCTGACGGGTCTCGGGCATGCAGACCAAGATCGACTTGGAGCCCGGCTTCTCGCCGTGAGTTGCGAACAGCACGCGGTCGCGCTCGGAGCCGGAACGTTCTCCGGATCCTGCGGCGCAGCCGAACGCAGCCAACGCGGGGACTCCCGCGATGAAAGATCTACGTGTCAGTGCCATTCTTCCACTCCCAAAAGCTTCGAAAGGTCCTTCGGCATTCTGCTGATGGCTGCGAGCACCGCGGCGCCGCCAGGGCCGGTGTTCGCCACGGCCGGCAGTGCGACCGTGAGATCGAGCTCGCGCTCGGTGAGTGCCAAGCGGCTGGCTGCGCGCAAATCGTTGACCAAACGCGCGGGCAGTAAGACTGCATCGACACGCTGCATCTGAAGTAGCGGCAGCAAGTCTTCGATCTTGGTGACGCGTTCCACGCGCGCTTGCTGCCCGACCAGGCGTTTGACGAACTTATTGGTGCCTTCACGGCCCAACAAGTCGAGCGCCCCCACCGAGGCGACGCGACCCGGCTCCGGCGTGACGCCGCTGCCGACGAGCGCATAGCGCTCCTCCGCCGAGCCGCGCGTCAGACCGCGGAGCGCCGGCGACAGCCCCTGCGCCGCCATCACGACCGGCAGTGTCAGCACTGCGTCGGGCGCGTCTTGCAGCGCGCGCTCGAAGTCGGCGACGCGGCCTACCGCTGTGGTCGTAACGCCAGGCAGGCCTGCTCCGAGCAGGCTCTGGAAGGCGCGCTGTTTTACGGCGACGTGTAAGTAAACGAGCAGGCTACCCATGAACGAGGTCCACAAACTTGGACGTAACGCTCCCAGAGCACTTACAGGGGAGCGACCCTAGTCGAGCGGCACAAACACAAGCGATACGGGGACAGCGGTACCAGGACAAAGGAGCAAGCCTAGGCGAGCGACACCAGCGACACCAGCGACACCAGCGACACCAGGGAGAGCAACGGACCCTTCGTTGTACGACGTTCGAGATTTTATGTTAAGCAGTAAAGTCTCATAGTGGCTTTGCCGCTAGAGACTAGTGGCGGAGGCCACAGCTCGTTTTTCGCCTCCACGCACACCTTTCGTACCTCTTCCTACTAAAGTGAGCAGGCCAGTCAGAACCTTAGGGCGTGGCTGCCCGCCATGCAGTAGGACAGGCGATTCGGCAGCATCCAGATCCAATGAAGCTTAAGCTCGCATCGCTGATACCGCTGCTCGGGCTGTCGATCTTGCAGCCGAGCAAGGCTTTTGCAGCTGACGACGGCAAGGGTGAGGCCGGCGACGACGGCAAAGAAGCCGCCGTCGAAGGTGATTCCGTCAGCGATCTCGACCTCGTCAAGCTGCTGAACGTCGAAGTATCGACCGCCAGCAAGACGTCAGAAAGCGTTGAAGACGCGCCTGCGGTCATCACCGTGGTGACTCGCGAGGACATCAGGCGCTGGGGCTATCAAACGGTGGCTGAGGTGTTGTCCCACACCGTCGGCTTTTACCTGATTGACGACGACATTTTGCCGAACGCCTCCGTGCGTGGCGTCAGCGGCGGCCTTGGGGCCGAAAGCGGCGGCATTAAGGTCATGATCGACGGCCGGTCGGTTGCCTATCGAAGCACCTCCGGCAACTGGCTCGGCGTGGAGCTGATCCCGCTGGAGACGGTGGAGCAGATCGAAATCATCCGTGGTCCCGCGTCCGCACTGTACGGCGCCGACGCCTTCTTGGGCGTCGTCAACATCATCACCACGCCGCCGGACGCGATGCGCCCGGTGCGCCTGCGCCTCACGGGCGGCCTGACCGAAACAAACCCGTCGACGCGTTTCGACCTCGCGACCGGCGGCCAATTCGGTCACTGGGATTTGATGCTCGGCGCAGCCGGCGAGTACGACGATCGCACGGGCTTGTCGCTACCCGCCGAGTCGCCGGCGCCGACGTTGCCGGTCGGGGTCGGCTCGCGCCGCACCACGCTCGACTTGAAGCGCCGTTCGCTCGTGCTCTCGAGCCGCATCGGCTACGGCGGTGATCGCGGGCACGTCCACTTGAGCGGCTACGCCTCGGGCCTCACTCGCGGCGGCGATCTCGCGCACTGGGCGCAGCTCACCGCGACGGAGGACGGTAGCCGCGGCACGCGCGTCGCACTGGGACAGTTCAGGCTCAACCTGGATACGCTACTGAAGGCCACGTCCACCTTGGACCTGGCGCTGCAGAGCACGTACTTCCAAGGTGGTATTCTCCCGCAAGATCGCGTCGAGATCGGCAGCGACCTGTTTTACGTCGAGCGCCATCAGGCGTACCGCGGCGTCGACTCCATGCTCGAAGCGCGCTACACGCCGCTGTCGCGCCTGAATTTCATCGCCGGCGTTGAGGCCTTGCTCGACCACGAAACGCTCGGCGCGCCGGAGCGCATCAACCGCGCAACCGGCGAGCGCGTGCTCTCCGGCGGTACCGACCGCATCGAAGACCTGGTGAACCTCGGCGCCTACGCGAGCGTCAACGTCAAGGTGCTCGACCCCGGGCTCAAGCTCACCGGTGGCTTGCGTTACGACAAGCACAGCGTGTACGGCGGTCAGTTCACCGGCCGCATCGGCGCGACTTCGCGCCTCTCCAAATCGGTCGTGGCCAAGCTGCTGTACGGTAGCGCCTTCAAGGCGCCTTCGCCGTACTTGCTGTACGCCACTCCGCTGCGCCCGGGTGACGTCGTCGGTAACGAGTATTTGAAGTCGCAGTTGGTCAAGACGGCCGAGTACCAGATGTCGTGGATGCCGGCGCGCATCTTCGGCATCACCAGCGGCGTCTCTTACAGCTGGCTGTCGGACAAGGCCGAGTTCACCCCGCAGGGTATCAACCAGACCGCGCGCAACGTCGCTGCCCAGCGCAGCTTCTCTTGGGAAACCCGCGCGGACGTGCGCGACTTCAGTTACAACCTTTACGCCTCGTTCGACTTGGTGAAATCCACGCGCGACCTCGGCCAAGAAGGTTACGCGGCAACGCTGGTCGGTAAGCAAAACGTCGTCTACCCACCCTGGATTGCCCGCGCCGGCGCCATGTTCGCCATCCCCTCCGTTCCCGACGTCCCGCTCGAGCTCGGCGCCGAAGGCCTGTGGGTGGGGCCACGACGCGCCTCCGACACGAGCATCGTGGAACGCGGCGAGAGCTTCGAGTTGCCGGCGTACTTCCAGCTCGACGTGACGCTCGCGACGCGCGAGCTGTATCTGATACCTGGCCACGAGACGCGCTTCGCGCTCCGCGGCAAGAACTTGCTCGTGGCGCGCGGCCCCGACCCGGGTTTCTCGGGGTTCGAGTATCCGATCCAGCCGGCTCAGCTGTTTCTCGAGGTGGAGCATGTTTACTGAGAGCCGACGGCTCGCGTCTCTCGCCTTGCTGCTCGGTTTGATTGGATGCTCCTCGGAAGACCCGGCGCCAGAGAGCGGCGGAATCGCCGTCGGCCTGCTCCTGCCGTTCACGGGCAGCAGCTCCGCTACCGCCAGTAACCTCGAACGCGCCACGTTGTACGCGGCCGATCGCATCAACGCCGGGGGCGGCATCGACGGTAAACGCGTCCGCATCATTTCGCGCGATACTCATTCCGAGGTCGCGCGCGGCGTCGACGAAGCCAAGTTTCTGCGCGACAACTGCGTAGACGCAGTGATCGGCCCCGAGAGCGCGGGCATCGCCGAGGCGATACGGCCGGAGCTCAGTCAGTCGCGCCGCGGCTGCGATCACGAAACGGCGCTGTTCATCTCGCCGTTGGTCGGCGCCGGTCAAGAGCCGAGCGGGCAATGCACCGAGGCGTGGTTTCGCCTCGCGCCGTCCGCAAAGGCCATCGGCGAAGCGCTCGCCAAGCAGGCCAACGACCACGCCGCGCATCGCGTCGCGATCATGTACAGCAGCTCGCCCTACGATCAGGCGCTGGGCCAGGCTGCAGCCGAACGCTTTCCCAAGCTCGCCAGTGGCAACGAGGTTGCGCTTTCCGTGCAGCTCGATCCCGATGCGCAGAGCTATGCCAGCGCCGTGCGCGCCGCGAACGCAGCTGGCGTCACCAACGTCATCCTGGCGGTGTCGCCGCGGGCGGGCGCGATTCTCGTGAACGAATTCGACGCGCTGAGCAGCAAGCGGCCGCAGTGGTTCCTGTCGCCATTGCTGAAGACCGAGCTTCTCGTTCAGAACGTCGCTCCGCAAGCGCTCGAGGGCGCGCTCGGTGTGGCGCCCGGTATCTACGAGCGAGACGGCGGCTTTCCCGAGGCGTTCTCCATGCGCTGGCAAGGTGATCAGCCGCTCGAAGGCGCATACTTTTATTACGATGCGATGGCGCTGTTGGCGATGGCGCTCGGCAAGGCCGCGAAGGACCCGACGTTGACGCTCGATGCGGCGCTGCTGGCCGCGACCAAACCCACCGGCGAGCCCGTGAGTTGGGACGGCATCGAGGATGGGCTCGAGCGCATTCACAAGGGCAAGCAGCTCTACTATTCGGGCCTCACGGGGCCGCTGCGCTTGCAAGCTTGCGGCTCTCGCGCGAGTGGCCTGACCACGGACTGGACGGTCACGCAGGGCACGATCGTGACGCTCGCGGACTAGGCTCGCGTCGCGCGTCTCACTTCACCCACTCGGGCAGCGAGCCAGTGCCGGGGAGCTCGACATTTTGATGCACGGCTAACACGATGGCGTCCGTTAGCTTTTGCATGGCCTTTTCGCAGACCGGCGTGGGGTGGGTGGGCGACGAATCGCGGCAGCTCTTCTTTTCGTCCTCGCGCGAGTGGGCAACGACGCTGTTCTTCAGCAGTGCCTCTTGGGAGCCCGCGTCCAGGTATTTCCAGATGATGCGCGGGCTCTGCATGGGTGCGGGCACGTAGCTGACCAGCATTTCTTCGCGGATCGTCGCGCAGGTGCCGTCCCAACGCAGCACATCCACGTCAGACGGACCGGAGATTTGCACGCCCTTGCCGCCAACCGCGTCGCGCTTGCGCAGTAACACCACTTCTTCTCCGAACTTCATCCAGGCTTCACTCTGCTCACCGCCATGCGGATTGACGGGCTCGACGTACTCGGCCTTCACGTAGAGGTGGCGCCACGGCAGCTTGCCCGCGAACAAGTAGAGCGGCAGGTCCGTGAACTTGTGCTTGCAGACCGTGTCGACGAACGCAGGAGGGGGAACGCAATTGGCAGTGTCGGCGCAACTACTCGGCACTTCACGCGTGGTGGGCGCCGGCTGATCTGATGCTGGCAGCTCTGCTCGGGGGGGGCCTCCGGCAGCGACCGGCTCATGGGCTGAAACGGGCTTTGATTCAGCTGTTTCAGGGGCTCTCGCGGGCGGCTCGCTCGCGACTGGCGCAGAGCCGCACGCAGCAACGAAGCTCAGCAGACTGATAGTTGGGAAATACCGAATAAAGGCCATGTTCGCACGTCCCCGCGAATCAACGGGCAAATATTGCCCGCTCGTGAGTGGGCACACAGAATAAATTTTAGGACGCCCAAAAACCGTCGCCGCCACGCAGCAGAAATCGCTCGAAGAGTCGCGCGTATCCCGGCTGTGACGAGACGCCCGAGCGCGCGGAGCGGGCAGCGCGGCGCGGAGCGGGCGGGCGGAGCGGGCAGCGCAAGCGCGAAGCGCAAAGCGCGACAACAGCAGCCGCGACACCAGGACCTGCGACGGTGTATGTCGAAGTGTTGGTTAAGTTCGAAAAGTGACTGGCGCTGGCCTTTAAATGGCTGGGGCGAAATGTTACTTTTCCCAATTCCACCCTTAAGTCGGATTAGGCATTCGTCGCTTAACTCCGCACGGGGAAACAACGAATGGCCAATACTATGCGAGCACGTTCTCTTCGGGCTCTTGCCCTTGTAGTCGCTCTTGGAACCAACGCCTGCAGCAGTGACTCGGGTAAGACCGAGACCACCGATGCAGAACAAAATACCGTCGAAATCTACTCTTGGTGGACCGCCGGCGGTGAAGCTCAGGCCCTCGCGCACCTCATCGACTTGTACAAAGAAAAGTACAAGGGTCATGACGTGTTGAACTCGACGTCGATGACCGCCAGCGACAAGGTGGACAAGGCCTTCGAGGAAATGAAGCAGCGCCTCGCCGACGGCAATCCGCCGGACGCTTGGCAAGCGATCCTCGGCAAGAACCTGGTGAGCTACACCCAGTTCATCCCGCCGGACGCTCCCGCCAAGACCAAGGCCGAGAATATGACCTTGGATCTGACTGACCTCTACAAGTCGGAGAAGCTGAACGACAAGTTCCCGCCCGGCGTGCTCGCGGCCATGAAAGACGGCGACGGCACCTACGCGGTTCCGCTCTCTGTCGGCCGCATCAACGAGCTTTTCTACAACAAGGCCATCTTCGACAAGTACAGCCTCACGCCGCCGGCAACCCTCGACGACTTGTTCGCGATCGGCGAAAAGCTGAAGGGTGAAGTCGACGACGCGGGTGACCCCATCATCCCGATGGTGATCTCGTCCGGCTACGACGTGCCGCACGCCGAAGCGTGGCCGGTGCGGTTCGTGTTCGACGCGGTGCTCATGTCCGAGCCCAATGGCGTGAAGTTCCGCCAGGATTACTACTCGGGCGCGGCCGACCCGGCTGACCCCGCGTACCTGCAAGGCGCAACCGACTTCGTCAAGCTGCTCACGATGTACACCAACGCGGGTAACGAGGACTTGGCGGCGACGGGCACGGACGCGCACGCCCTCAAGCTGCAGTGGGAAGGTGCCGCCGACATGGTGCACAGCGGGCGCGCCGCGATGTTCCTGCACGGCAACTGGGTCAAGGCGTATCTGGAGTCCAAGGGTGACGAGGCCGACGTCGACTTCGGCGTCGTGCAGTTCCCGCGCGACGCCTTCGTGTACGCCGGCGACAGCTTCGTGGTGTCGAAGGACGCGCCCCACAAGGACGCTGCCATCGACTTCCTCAAGCTGATTGCGGATCCGGACGCGCAGGCCTCTTTCAACAAGAAGAAGGGCGCGCTGCCGGCTCGCGTCGACGCCGATACCTCGGACTACGACACCATTGGCCAGCAAGAAGCCAACGACTTCAAGGACCCGGACGTGACCCTGGTGCCTTGCAGCTGGGACTACGAGCCGGCCGACTACTGGAACTGCTGGCAAGACGCGGTTTACGGTATCGTCCAGGATCACGACCCGGCGACGTTTGCTTCCGCGTGCGTAGACAAGTACGATCTCTTGAAGAAGTAAGAGGTCTCGCTTGAAGAGGACGGTCGCGCTGTGCGCGCTGCTAGTTGGTTGTAGCTCATCGGATCCCGGCTCGAATGGCGAGATCCGCGTCGGCTTGCTCTTGCCTTACACAGGTAAGGACGGAGCAGCCGGCGCCAACTACGAACGAGGCGTGATCATGGCAGCCGAAAAGGTGAACGCAGCGGGGGGGCTCGCCAACAAGCCCCTCCGCATCCTTTTCAGCGATACCCATTCGGACGTGAGGCGTGGCCTAGCTGGCGCGCAGACGCTCGTCGACCAGGGCGTCGTGGCGATCATCGGTCCAGAGAACGACGAGCTGGCGCGCCGGTTGTTCCCGGTGCTCGACAACAACGGCGTGTCGCTGCTCACGCCCAGCTCGACCTCGGTCTCGACGGTCCGGTCCACCACCAGCCTGTGGTTCCGGCTCGCGCCGTCCGGTAAGGACCTGGGTGCGCAGCTGGCCAAACGCATGAAGGCAAACGGCGCGAAAGTCGTGGCGCTGGTTCGTACCGCCGATGAGTACGAAGCAGCCTTCGCCACCGGCGTGTCCGAGCGTTTGACCGCATCAGGTGTCGAGCTCAAGGATTCGGTGGTCATCAATGGCAGCGCGGCCTCTTTCACGGAGCCGATCACCATCGTCTCCCAAGCCGAGCCTGACGCCATCGTGCTGGCCGCGGATCCCTCGACCGGGAGTCGTTTCGTCAACGAATTTGCGGTGGTTGCGAAGCAGGCTAAGCGTCGCTGGTACCTCTCACCCTCGCTGGAACAAGAGGCCTTCGTCCTCAACTCCTTCCCCGAAGCGGTGGAAGGCATGACCGGCGTGGCCGCCGCGGTGAACCAGAACGACGCTCAGACGGACGCCTTCACCGCCGAGTTCCTCGATCGTTGGAAGGGCTCTACCCCCACGACCGGCGCGTTCTTCTACTACGACGCTCTGGCCCTGTTCGCGGTCGCTTACGAGGGTGCAGCCGCCCGCAGCAAAGACGGTGAGATCGCGCCTTCTGTCTTGCATGAGTCGATCCTGAACTCATCGGGGACGAGCGGATTCGTCATCAACTGGGATGAGCTGCAGAAGGGCGTGACCACGGCGCGCGCTGGCACGCCAGTCGACTACTCCGGCCTGACGGGTGTGATCCAGCTCGACCCATCCGGAGCTCGTTCGACGGTTTACCAGCGCTTCTGGACCATCACCGGCGGCGAGATTGTGCAGCTGCAGAAGTAGGTTGCTGCTGAGCTTGACGCTCGTGGCGTCTGGGCTCGTTCCCGTCGTCAGTTGCCAGACGAAGTCGCAAAGCGACGCCTCTGCTCAGCAGGTGACTCCTGCACCATCAGTGACGGGCACGCCCACGGTGCGACCCTTGGGGCAAACGACTGCGTCGACGCCAGGCGTAGCCGTGCCAGTCGTCGCTACCGGGGTCCCTTCGGGCTCGAGCGCGAAGCCGATACCGTCGCTGATTCCAGGCCGCGAAGCCTGCGAAGCGTGCTTGGCAGCGGTCAGGATCGGAGAGTTTCTGGGCCCCAGCGGCTCCAGTCACTACCTCGCGGGCTGCGATGTCGACGAGCTCCGGCGGCGCTGCTTGGACGCGACGCGACGCGCGCTGCCGGTACAGGTTGCAGGGCTGGTCCGCCAGCATCGCTGCGACGACGTGAAGACGCTGCTCGAGTTCGCCGAGCGCGGCGGCACGATGACCCCCGCACTCAGCAACGCCGCGCGCGCCTGCCATTGAGGCTCATGAGCCGCTGTCGACCCGGTGTTGGGCTCTCTAGCGAGATGTCGTCGCAGGGATAAAAGCCAAAAGCCCGCTCGACACGAGGTCGAGCGGGCTTCGCTGTTTAGGCGCAGGGCCTTGCCCTGCTCAGCGCATCACGGGGTGTAGATCCACTGTGCGTCGCTGTTGGTGCCGTCCGAGGTGCAGCGGACGTTGCCGTCGTTGCCGCCGGTGTTGGCTTGCGTGTTCTGCCAGGCGTTGTTGAACACGTAGTTGGAACCGACCATCGTGAAGGTCCAGCGGTTGCTCATCCAGCCGTCCGGCGTACCAGTGGTGCACTCGATGTAGCTGTAGAGGTGCTCGATGTTCGCGAGGCAGTTGTTGCTCAGGTTGCGGAGGCGCTTGTAACCGGCGTAGTCTTCGAACACCCACTGCGCGGCGGCACCGAACGTGTCGGGGTTGCTGGTGTACTTGATGACGCCGTTGGAGACGTACATGTACTGGCCGTTGGCGACGTTCTTCAGGATCTTGGTCAACGTCGGGCCCGTAGGCGGAGGCGGAGGCGGCGAACCCGTGTTGACGGCGAAGTTGAAGTAGTCGACGTCGTGGCAACCCGACAGGTTCAAGTACTTGAACACGTGGTTGCCGGACTGCAAGTTGACGGCCGAGAGCGTGGTGGTACGGAAGCTGCCCCAGTCACCTGACGTGAACGTCGCCGTTTGCGTGCCGACGCTCTTGTCGTCGATCAGCAGCTGGAACGAGCCGTTGTTGGAGCAGCCGTTCGCGTAACGAGTGGTGATGTCGTACGCGGCAGACGTCTGCACGTTGACGGTGTACTCGGTCCACTCCCCGCTGTTGCCCCAGCAGAGCTTCGATTCTTGTCCGCTGTGGAAGCAGATATCGACGTTGTCGCCGACGCGGTGGTTCGAGTCGCCGCTGTTGCCCGTGCTGTCGTCGTGGAACGCGATGCCTTCGCCACCGTTGTCGTAGTTCTCGGCTTCGATCCGGGTATTGCTACCGATGGCGATCGGGGTTGGGTATTGCTGCGTGGTGCCGTACGGCCATTGGTTGACCGGGGGCGGACCGTTCGGCGGGTTGCCCGTGCCGCTGGCAACGAAGTTCATCTTCTTCAGGTTGAACGCGACGTTGGCGAGCATCTCGAGCTTGATGACCGTCGTGCCCGCGTTCAGATAGACGCCCGTCTTGGTCACGGGAGAGTACGTCTGCCAGGCGCCGGTGTTCACCGCGGTGAGCGCGCCGGAGTCGTAGGTCGTGGCGCCCGTCGTGCTGAACTTGAAGGTGCCGCCGTTACCAGCGGTCTGGATGGTCATGTCGTAGTTGCCGGCCGTGAGCACGTTGACGGTGAACTTCACCCACTCGCCGGCGACGTTCCAACCGAGGTTGACGCCGGTATTGTTGGTGTTTTCTAGGTCGACGTTGGTCTCGGTGCGGATGGCGTAGCCGTTCTTGGCGTTGTCGTCGTGGTAAGCGACGCCTTCACCACCCGTGTCGAAACGGTCCATCTCGAGCATGCCCGGGATGCTGGCGGGGGTACCACCGTATGGTGCTTGCGTGCTGCACGAGCCGCAGTCGCTGCTGCAGCTGCTGCAGCTTTCGCCGCTTTCGCAGCTGCCGTTGCCGCAGACCGGGCCGGTCGCCGAGACCGCAACGCCGATGTTGTTGAAGTTGAAGCCGCCGGCTTCGGTCGTGACGCGCAGCACGTGCGTGCCCGAGGTGACCTGCTTGTTCGAGACGAGGGGCACGTCAGCGTACGTCTGCCAGCCACCCGTCGACGGGACGTTGACAATCGGACTGATCAACACATCGTCGAGCGAGATGCTGATCTTCGCGGCGTTGCCGGGGTTGGCGAGGCGCGCTTTGAAGTCGTAGTTGCGCGTGGTGCTGTTGGTGAACGTGTACTCTTGCCACTCACCGCTATTGGTCCAGCCGATGTCGTAGCCGCCGCCGGCGTCACCGGTGCCTTCGACGTCGACCGAGTCGCCGGTGCCCGTGCGGTAGGCGGCGCCTTCGTTGGCCGTGGACGTGTCGTGGAAGGCGACGCCTTCACCTCCGTTGTCGTAGTTCTCGGCCTGGATGGTGCCCGGGATGCTCTGGCCCGAGCCGTAGGCTGACTGCGTGCCGTTCGGGGGCGGCGGCGCCGTGCCGTCGATGATGGTCTGCGCGCCCGAGATGTTCTTGGCGGCCAGGTAGGCGCTGGCTTGGTCGAGGTTGGCTTGGCGCGTGGTGTCGTTGTTCTTACGAGCCTTCACGCGCTCGTCGAACAGGCGCTTGATGAGCTGGAGCTCGTTCAGGCCGTAGCCGGCGCCGAGCTTGGTTTGGAGGTGCTGGAGCGCCGTGTAACCCTGGCCCACCGACGGCTCGGCTTGCGTGTTCTCACCCCAGTCGTTGAAGGTGGCGAACTGCACGTAGTTGGCGTTCGAACCGAGCACCTTGTCGGCGGACTGGTCGATCTGAGCGCCACCGTTGAACGGCACCTGGAAGTTACCGGCGTCGCTGCCCGCACCACCACGCGCGTAGTAGGTGTCGTGCGACGCGAAGATCGAGGCCACCTTGAGCCGGGACGAATTGACCGGTTCGTTGTCGCAGTAGTACTGCTCGTGGGTCTGCGCGGTCCAGCTCGCGTCGCCCACGGCACCGGCGCCCTGCCAGATCCAGGCGAAGGTACCGTCGCTCTCGTTGCCGAGCTGGCTACCCTGGTACCAGAGCGCGGCGTGGTAGGTGCTGCCGGAGTTGAGGCCCGCGGCCGCGTAGCCCTGATCCCAGTAAAAGCCCTGCTGCAAGAAGGCCGGGCCGAACGTGAGCAGGACCGGGACGTTGTTGAACTTCTCGTACTGGCTGTTGCCGAAGTACTGGTTGCCGCAGGTGCCACCGGCTTTGAGGCAGTTCAGATCGGCGGCGAGGTCCGCGATGTCGTCGCTGTCGTTGTGGATGCCGGCCCAGCTGTCGGCGACGCCCGCTTGGTTGTCGCGTTGATAGTTGCGGTCCTCCGAGACGACCAGGAACTTCAAGCCGAAGTCCGAGAGACGGTTGATCATCTGGTCGCCGTTGTACTTGTTGTCCGGCAAGTCGCCGACGGGCAGCACGCCACCCCAGTCGAGGGCCACGCCGTCGAAGCCGGCGTACTTGATGAGCAGGAGGTGGTACTCGATGACGTACGGATCGCTCGACGAGTACGGGCCGATCAGCGGCTTCTCGACCGCACACACCGAGTTGAGCAGGCCGTTGGTTTCGGCCGTGCAGTTGTTCATCGTCCAGTGCCAGCCGAAGGCGTTCTTGCGCGAGTAGCCGTGCTGCGTGTTCTTCGCTTCGAACCACGGCATGTAGTGCATGAACACGCGCTTGGTGGTGTTGGCGTGGCCAACCGGCTGGGGCGCGTAGGTGATGGCCTGAGACACGCTGCCAACGCTCTCTGCCTTGGCCAAGTCGGTAGAGGTCCCCGTGCGGCTGCTGCTACACGCGGTAGCCAAGAGCGCCGAACCGACGACGGACGCAGACACGATGGAGCGTAATTTCACTGTGTTTTTCCTCCGCGTGGGGGCAAGCCACACGCCGCTGGGCCAACTAAAATCGAATCAGGCAGTCGTTGTCGGCAAATGCCGGCATCGACTCGTCCCGCCCCGAGGAACAAGTTGCGCAACTGCTAGCGCTTCTTGTGTGCTGCTGCGCCGCTCGTGAGCACGCAGTCGAGCAGTCTCAAGGTACGGAACTAGATCGAATCTTTCAATGCAAACTCGAGCCGCATTTCAAATCTTGTGAGAGATGAGAACACGTTCGATTCGCTCTGCTCACTAGCGCTTTGGTCCCGGCCTCAGCGCTAGCCCGCACGGCTTGTTGCCTCGCCTGCGAGCGTACGAGCTCAATGCACGCAACGGGCCGAGCTTCGATGTTCGATACGTGCTCAAACTCGCGTGCTCTTGAGTTGCGCAGCGTCGTTGCGCAAGTTGCGCAAAGCGTTTGCGCAGCGCTGGAAGATCAAAGAGCCCTTTCGCGCAGTTGACCGCTGCGCAACTCGGACCTCGCAGAACCTCGGCAAGGCTGCGGAACTGCGCTGAAACGCGGGACGCGCTCGTACCTTGTCGCACGCCGGCGCTATCTCGGATCGAGACAAGTCGGCGTCTCGGTTGTTTCGAAATGGGGCATCACTCAAGGTTTTCGGACCGCACCCGTTCAGGGATTCTTCCCGAAAATAGCTCCGAGCAACGACATCGGATGCATGACCTACGAGAAGGTCGTGCTTACTTGCGCCTACGAGGGCCGCGATTGGGGCACTCGGAAACTCGCTGGGGTTCGGGCCGAGAACTTGCGCCGCCCCAGCGACGGGCGAGCGTTTGCCGCTTTACGACTGCGCATGAGCTCGAGAGAACGAATGTTCCAAATACCGAGTTTGTGGAACGGTGAAAAAGCGTTGCCAGCCCGCTACGGCAGCGAGCCGCGAACGCCTTCGCTTCGGCGATCTTGGCGACGAAAGGCCAAACTTCGCTCGCTGTGCTCGCGCCGGTTGCGCCGCTCGTTAGTACTGGCTCGCTGCGCTCGACGACGACCACGGCAGCGGCGGTAGCGCGGGAGGGGGTGGCGGCCGTGGGGCAGCTCTGCAACCTGACGACCTCCTTTTGCGACACGAGCGTCAACAAGTGCGTGCCGCGCCTGGCCGATGGCGAAAAGTGCACCGCAAAGGGCCAATGCGCGAGTCGCGTCTGTGACACCGGCAACACCGACACCTGCATCGCGCCCGGCCCCCAGAAATGCGAATACGTGCCGGCCGGCTGCGCCTTCGTCGGCATGCCTCGCGACAGCGTCGGCTGGTCGCTGGTAGCCGGCGCCCTGGCGCTCGGCGCCGCGCTGCGCCGCCGGCGCGCCGCGCGAATCGTCGCTGGATAAACCGCCTGCAGAGCTCTGAGCAGCGGGGGCGAGCGCGGCTGGCGCGCAGCCCCCACACGGCAGTTCACCGGGCAGGCACGTTTCTTTGCACACACTCACAGACACCGGGCGGGCCGGCGCGAGAAAATTGGGGCTCGCAGCTCACGGAAATTCGGCGGAGCGCGCACTCAGTCTGCATCTCGTTTTTGGCGGGAAGGTCTCGCGTTTCGAAGAATTTTACGCGCTGCCAAGATCGCTTGGCTCCAGACCTCAGGGTTAGACTCAGCACTCGCTGCGTGAGACAATTCCCGCGCATCCCGTGTACAGAAGTATTCCGTGCACGGAAGGAGTCGTCGAATGCGGGTCAGGTCGAAGCGCTTTTGGGCAGCCGCAGCCTTGGGTAGCAGCGTAGTAGCGCTGTCGTGCACTGGGTCGCTGGACGTGAAGGTCAAGGACAAGTCGCAGGCTGCGTCGCCGACGGGATCAGCCGGCTCGAGCAGCGCCGCTGGCAGCGGCGGCACGAGCGCCGAAGAGCCCCAGCCGCAGATCCCGTTCGAGCCGGTGTCGCCGCGCGTGTACGTGGCCAAGGTCAAGAACCTGCTGCTGGGCCTGCCAGCCACCGAAGACGAAATCAGCGCCGTGACGGCGGATCCGACCGCGCTCAAGGGCATGGTCGATGCGTGGTTCGTCAAACCCGAGGCACAGGCCAAGCTCGGTACCTTCTTCAGCAAGGCGTTCCAGCAGACGCAAATCTCGCAGAACGAGTTTGCCGATCAGCTGGGCGTGGACAACATCGGTGCCCTGCCGGTGTTCTCGCAAGCTCAGGAGTCGATGTCGCGCACCGCGCTCAAGCTCATCGCCGACGGCAAGGCGTTCACGGAGACGGTGACGACGCACACGTACATGATGACGCCGGCGTTGATGTCGCTCTACCTGGCGCTCGATCAGATCCAGGTTGACGACGCCAACAAGGGCTCGATCAGCTTACCCATGCCGGACGGAACGCTCAGCACCACGCAAGCGTTCTGGATCACTTACCGCCCGGACATGCCCATCCCGTTGTCGGAGACGATCGATCCGGCCAGCCCCAACTTCATGCACTTTGCCTCGCCCATGGCGTTCAGCTGCGACGTACCGCAGTTGGATGAAACCGGGCACGTGGTGGTGGACGCGATGGGCAACGCCATGAAGGTGAAGAAGACCTACAACCAGCGCCAATATCCGGGGGTGGGCGCGGCGTTTCTAGCTCTGTTCGGCCATGCAACCAGCCGCGGCGTGGTGAACGACGGGGTCGATCCCGACGGGCCTCCGAAAATCACCGTGCCGGCCGATGTGCCGCCGGAAAAGAAGAACCTCTACAACTACAACTGCACCGGCGGCATGTCGTTCACTTCTCCCAGCGTGACCGCGCAAGACTCAATCTGGCGGCCGGTGACGGTGCGGCTCGCAAAAGACGGCGAGAAACTTACCCCTTTCTACGACCTGCCGAGCCTGCGTGAAGCGAACGAGATCGCGGTGCGCACGCCGCGCGTCGGCTTCTTTTCCACGCCGGCGTTCTTCGCAAACTGGCCCAGCAACAACAGCAATCAGCACCGAGGTACGCTCAATCAAGCGCTGATTGTCGGGCTTGGCCGCAGTATCAACCCGGTCGATAAGGGCACGGCCACGGTGCTGGACAATGGCAAAGACGGCCAGCACTCGGATCCCAACAGCCCTTGCTACAGCTGCCACCAGACCATGGATCCGATGCGTAACGTGTTCCGCCAAGCGTACACGTACTCGTACCACGCGCAGCACGATGCCTCTCAGGTCTACTCGACGGCGTCCTTCGACTACCTCGGAGAGACGTCGCCGCTCACGTCGCTGGACGACTTTGCGACCGCTCTCGTGCAGCACCCCCAATACCCCCGCGCGTGGGCGCAAAAGCTTTGCTATTACGCCAACTCCAGTGGCTGCTCGGACGACGATCCCGAATTTTTGCGCATCGCGCAGGCCTTCGTCGACTCGAGCTTCGACTTCCACACGCTGGTCAGTGAGCTGTTTTCGTCGCCGCTCGTGACGGGCGCTTCGACCACCAAATCGCGCACGGACGTGGGCGAAACGGTGAGCATCGCGCGCCAAGATCACTTCTGCGCCGCGCTCACCAACCGCCTCAAGCTGACCACCAGCCTGTGCGTCGGCATTCCCGACAAAACGACGGCGACCGCCGTGGCCAACAACATCCCACTCGACGGCTACCTGCGCGGCGCGGAGGCGCCCGCGCTGTCGACAGCCCAGACGCCGTTCTTCCGCGGCGCGACCGAAGCGCTGTGCAGCTACGCCGCGAGTCTCACCGTCGACAAGATGCCGATGAGCCGCTACTCCAGCAGCAAGAAGGACGCCGCCATCACCGACTTCGTCGAGAACATCATGAACCTGACTGCCGGCGATGCGAGCTACGCCGCCGTGACGCAGCTTCTGCAGCAACACTACGATGCGGCCGTCGCGGCCGGCGCCACACCTACTGACGCGCTCAAGTCCACCTTCGTAACCGCTTGTCTGGCACCCACCTCCGTCGCGGTGGGCCTGTAGGAGCCATGGCCATGAACAGCCGCCGTCTGAATCGTCGTCATTTGTTGCAAGGCACGCTGGCCGGGGCCGGGCTGATGGGCCTGCGCGCCATGGTGACCGGCCTGCCCATCTCGTTCTTGCTCGATCCGAAGAGCGTGCGCGCGCAAGACGCCTGCGCCGACGCCGCGGGCGCGCAGTACCTGATCCTCTCGATGTCTGCCGCGGGTGATGCGTTGAACTGCAACGTTCCCGGCACGTATGACCTGCCGGCCTCGTTCGCTTCGGGCACGATCAATCACTCCGACCCGATGGACATGTCGATGACGGCCGGCAGCATGACCATCGGTGGTCAGCAGTGGACGGCGGCCAAGCCCTGGACGTCGTTGCCCAAAGAGACGCTGGATCGCATGGTGTTTTTCCACCACATGACCGGGACCGCCAACCATGGCGAGCTGGGGCGCGTGCTGGAGCTTTTCGGCTCGCTTCGGCGCGGCCAGTGGTTACCTTCCTACTTCGCCAAGAACCTGCAATCGTGCCTGTCGACGGTACAAAAGCAGCCGATCACGATCGGCGGCGAGCAGCTCTCTTTCGATGGCCAGTATCTGCCCAAGTTGACTCCCACCGGCCTCAAAGCGGTGCTCTCAGCGCCGCAAGACTTGCAGGCGAAGCTGCAGTCACTGCGTGACGACACGCTGAACCAACTGACCGAGACGCTCAAGCAGAACCGGTCGCAGACGACGGCGGAGCGCGCCTACCTGGACAACATGGTGCTGGCGCAGAGCGACCTGCGCAAAATGATCGGGCAGGTTCAGAGCGACCTCAGCACCATCAGCGGCGACGACGCCAACAATCAGGTCACGGCAGCGGCCCTGCTGATCAAGATGAACGTCACGCCGGTCGTGACCATTCACTTGCCGTTTTCTGGCGACAATCACGCCGACGCCAACTTCCAAAACGAGGCGACCCAAACCAACAACTCCGTCAATGCCATCAAGAGCTTGATGAGCAAGCTGAAGACCTATGGTCTCGAAGACAAGGTGACGTTCGCGACCTTGAACGTTTTCGGACGCCAGTTCAATGAGCAGAACGGGCGTGGACACAACGCGTCGCACTCGGTCTCGCTCATGATCGGCAAGGGCTTCAAGGGCGCCGTCGTCGGCGGCATCGTGCCCGGCGGTCACGCGGCGGATATCGATTCGGCCACCGGCAAGGCCGCCGAAGGTGGAGACGTTGCGGCGACGGACAGCCTGGCTTCGCTGGCAAAGACGCTCGGTCGCGGGCTCGGTCTTTCGGATGCACAGCTCGACGACCAAATCACGACGGGCGTCGCGATGAAGTCCGTTCTCGCCTGACCAAAGAATGAAAGAACGTCCCCTCAAGGCGTGCGGGCTGATCTTGGCCACCGCCCTCGTGACCGCACCGCACGCCGCCCTCGCCACGTCGCCCAAGCACAAAAAGGCGACGCGCGCCGCACCGGCCGAAAAGGTCAAGAAGAGCGACAAGGTCGAGCTCGACGACACACCGGCGCCAGCCGCCGAAGAGCCGCAGCCGATTGCGAACGAAGCGCCGCCGCCCGCCGCGGCGCCCCCTACCGCCGCAGCGCACGATACACCGGCACCTACGCCGCCGCGCGAAACAGCAGCCACTGCCGAGGTCGAAGCGGCGTCCCCGCCTCCGTCCCAGCAAGAACCCCTCAGCGACACCGAGGCGGAGCTCGGTCGTCGTGAAGCGCGCCGCATCGCCGCCGGACGCATCGGCGTCGGTGTGTGGCTGGTGGGCGGTGTCGCGAATCGACGCTTCACCTACAGCGACGCCGTAGGTGACAACCTGGCGAACTACCGCTTGCCGGCGGCACCGATGGCCACGTTCGGGCTCGAAGCCTATCCAGCGGCGAGCACCGACATCCCGGTGCTGCGCGACCTCGGCGTCCGCGCGCACGTCAGCCGAGGTTTCGCGTTCGACTCGGATACGCCGCAGGGCGTGACCATCGAAACGAGCTGGACTCGCTTCGGTGGCGAGCTGCGCGAACGGTTGCTGCTCCCGGGGCCACATGCTTTCGAGCTGGGCGTGCTGCTCGGCGCGGACGCCAGCTGGTTCGGCATGACCGCCAAGGCGCCCGTGCCGGCCCTGCTGCCGGCGGCGCGCACGGTTGCGCTGCGCTTCGGCCTCGACGCACGGTTGCTACTCGGCTGGCGGCTCTCGGTGCTCGCTGGTGGCGGCTACCTCTACACGACCTCGCGCGGCGACATTTACGAGCACTTTCGCAAGCCGCGCGTGCAAGGACTCGACGCGGACTTCGGCTTCGCCGTCCGGCTCGAGGCCGGGCTGGAGCTCGTGCTGTTAGGCCGGTACACGCGGTATTTCGCGTCGTTCAGGCCGGTGCTGGGTGACCGCTACGTGGCTGGGGGCGCGCTCGACGAGCAGCTGCAGGCCGGGATCGGAGCTCGCTATGCGCACTGAAGCGTGGCCCACGCTCGCGCGCTGCGGCCTCGTGGCGGCCCTTTTGCTGCTGGTGGCATGCCCGGGCAAGCTCTCGAACAAGAGCGAGTTCGAGGACTACGACCTCTTGCACGGCGACGCCGGCATGGGCAACGAAGCCGGCACCGCAGCCGTGGCAGCAGGCACCGGCAACACGGCCGGCAGCATCGCCAACGATGCCTGCGGCGACGTGGCCGCGCGCATCTTCTTGCCCAGCTGCGGCGGCACCGGTTGCCACAGCGCCAACGCGCCGCAACAAGGGCTAGATCTGGTCTCGCCGGACGTGGCCTCGCGGGTCGTCGGTAAGCCAGCCAAACAGTGCCTCCAGACCCTGGCCGATCCCCAGAACCCGGAGCAAAGCCTGCTCTATCAAAAGCTCCTGACCAAGCCCCAGTGCGGCGCGCAGATGCCCTTGGCGCGGCCCGCCCTCAGCAACGCCGACATTGCGTGCGTGCTGAGCTGGATAGCCGCCCAGTGATGCCCTCGGGCTCGTTGCGGCGATTGCCAGACTCTTTGTGGTGCCGAAGGCCAGACTTGAACTGGCGACACCGCGCTTATGAAGCGCGTGCTCTAACCGGCTGAGCTACTTCGGCGGGGGGCAGAAACGGGCGCGGAATATGGTCGCGCGGCCCTGGGGCTGTCAAGCCGAACAGGGGGCTTTTCGACGTTTCGGCGGGGCGAAGCGGGCTGGCAGGCGTCCGGAGCCGGTTTGGCGGGCCGGACGCCTGCAGCTGGGGCCTCAGTTATTGCCGAAAAGGTCCTGGATCTTCGAATCCAGGGCGATGGCGATCTTGTAGAGGCTCGAGATGGAGGGGGACGACTCGGCGCGCTCGATTTGGGAGAGGAGCGAGATGGAGAGGCCGGTGCGGCGGCTCATCTGCTTGAGGGTCAGCTCCTTCTCTTTGCGCATCGTGCGAATGGTGTCGCCGATGATCTTGTGCAGCTGCTCTTCGGGCGTGCGCGCGAGGCCCTTCTTCTTCATCACGCGCGAGAGCACGTCGCGGAACTCGTCCACGTTGAAGGGCTTCTTGATGTAGTCGACCGCGTCGAGCTTCATCGATGCCACAGCGGAATCGAGGTTCGGATGTGCGGTGAAGATGACGACCGCGATATCGCTGTCGACAGCGCGAATGCGCTTCAATACCTCGATGCCGTCGAGCTTGGGCATCATCAGGTCGAGAATGAGGACGTGGTAGTCGCCTTGGCGAACCTCGTCCTCGACGAGCGTCGGATCGCTCAGCGTCTTGACGACGAAGCCATCCTTCTCCAGCAGCGATTGCATGAAGTCGCAAATCGCTTTGTCATCGTCCACGATCAGGATTCGCACGCTCGGTACTTCGATCGGCAAGGCTCGCTCCTAGGTCGTTCGCAGGGCTCTCGGGAGAGGTTGCAGTGACACTTTAATGGGTTGTAGTGGTTACCACAACACTAGATTTTTGTTCGTGAGATTTCGAAGAATTCGACGCCGTTTTTGTAAGCAGTTTCAGTGCGTTGCGGGAGAACGGCTGTTCGGTCATTTCGCGTCTGCCTGTCGAATTGCGACATGAAATGGAGGCAGGGGGGCACACTCTTTCGTCGCCTACATGTCGGCAGCGCTACAGCGATACCTGATTTTCGACCGAGCCCCTGCCGATTCTGGAGGGGGCAAACAGAGTGGCTCGAGAGCGTGAAGCATGAGGTGTCATTGACGGCGGATTGATCCGCTGCGACAAGCGCCTCGGCTCTGGGTGGAGAGTCTGCTCGGGGAACATTGGCAGCGCCGTGCTCGAGCTGGCTGCGGCACCGGCGCGACGCTGTACATCGCCGATCCGGCCGCGGCGAAACGTCGAGACCGGTGTGGCAACGGACCTCGCGCTGACGTTTCGCAACCGGCATCACTGGCGGCGCCCGCGCTCGCGCTGCTGGGCGATGGCGGCTACACCGCGATCGCGGCGGGCGCCAGCCACTTCTGCGCGATCAACTCTGCTTCGCGCACGACGGGGCACGGGTGGAATACCTCGGGTGAGCTCGGCAGCGGGTACGCGGCGAGCTCCTCGCAGCGGCAGCTCGTAGGGGAGCGGCTCTCGAGCGCAGTACCAGCGTGTGGTGACCGAAGCACACGACTTTTACTGCTGGGTTTACAATGGGGAAGGCCAGCTGGGCGACGGCGCGCACAACGCGCCCTTCACGCCCGTGCGCACCCCAATGGCCGTAGTTGCAGCCTTCCGGAGTCGGGCGAGCCGACTCGGCTGGGAATGCCTACATCGACCGCATGAATGACCGCATCATTTCGGGTGGTTGGGGCTCGTCGGTTCGGATACGTTCAGAGCAAGCGTCGAAAATCGGGTCGACTCGCGCGGCTGGTCTTTCGCTGCACCATGACGTCAGCCAATCCGACCCGAACGGTGCGCCCCGCTTCCCTTCGGCGGTTGTTCGTCGCTGCGGCCTCGGTGGTGACTCTCTTCAGTGGTTGCCGCATTGGCTACGACCCACTGAGCGACCTCACGTTGGGGGGCAACGGCGCGAGCTCGGGAACCGGTGCCTCGGCCAACGGCGGAGTCGAAACGCAAGGGGCGAGCGCCGGTGAGCCGAGCATCGGCGGCGAGGGGAGCGCCACGGGCGGCGACAGCAGCGCTGGCGGTGCCACTTCGATGGGGGGGAGCGCCGGGTCCAGCTCCAGCGCCGGCGATTCGACGAGCTCGAGCGGTACCGCGGGTGCGAGCGGCTCGGGCTCCGGCTCCGGTGGTGTGAATGGTGCGGCCGGCTCCAGTGGCTCCGGCTCGGGCGGTTCGGCGGGCGCGAGTGGCTCCGGCGGCTCGAGTGGTTCCGGTGGCATGGGCGGTCTCGTGGTGACGACGAACGTCGACGAGAATGATGCGGGCGCCACCGTGGCCGCGCCGGGCGGGACGGGCTTGTCGTTGCGCGAAGCCATCAACATCTCCAACGCGACCGCTGGCCAGCAAGCCATCACGTTTGCGAACGGCATCGTCGTCGCGCAAACCAGCACGCTGTCGATCACCGACGGCGTGACGATCATGGGCGGCGTCGTGAATGCGGCTGGTGTCACCAACGGCAAAGACTGCCTAGTGGTCGGCGCGGGACCGACCACGGTCGACGGGCTCGAGCTGACGGGATGCCGAGGGCGCCCCATCTACGTTACGGGCGGCAACGACGTGCACATCAGCGGCTGCAAGGTGCAGCAGAGCAGCGGTCCCCTTTGGGTGGCGGACACGACCGGTAGCGGCACCATCATCGGACCGGGCAACACCATCTCCGGCTCTACCGGCCACTGCCTCGCGATTTACAACGATGCCGCCCAGGTGCTCGACAACCGCATCAGCGATTGCCAGAGCGTGGCCATTTTTCTGAGCGGCACGGTCTCGAGCACGCGCATCATCGGCAACCTCGTCTTGCGCGGTAACTTCGGCATCAGCATGGGTTCGGGCGCGACAGGGACCGTGATGTGGCACAACACCATCGCGCAATGCGCTGCGTCCGGTATCAACATCGGTCAAGCGAGTCCCAATGATCTGCGCGGCAATATTCTGGCGCAAAACGCCATCTATGGGGTGGTTGCTTCCGACGCGCGCTTCTCGCAAAACGACTACAACCTGTACTTCGGCAATGGTAGCGGCGGATGCAACCCTTGCGCGATCGGCGCCCACTCGCTGCAGCTCGATCCGAAATTCGTGAACAGCGCGATGGGCGACTTCACGCTCCAAGCCGGTAGTCCCGCCATCAACGCGGGGTTCCCGCTCGGAGTCGATCGCAACGGCGTGACCGCCGGCGACTACAACGGCGCGGCGCCCGACCTCGGCTACTGGGAAAGCCCCTAAGGGACGCGCGCACCTGTCGCGTCTCGCTCAGCAGCGGGCGCGCTCGGCGCTGCGCAAGGGCGATGCGAGCCTCGTGCGCGTAGCAAGATTGAGTCGCTTTGCACTGCAGATCGTTTCCGCAGCGTCGACATCACTCCTCCTTACTTATCGCTTCGAGACGGTAAACTTGGTGTTTTTACCGAGAAATTTGCACTTCTGGGTCTCGAATGCGCTCGCCCGGATCGAGATCAGCATGTACGTTGAGCCTCAGCGCTGCGCGATCGGTTGTTCGCGATGCAGCGCGCCCCAAGGAGTCTTCCGTGCAAAAAAAAGGTGACCGTTATCTCGAGGTTGATCCCTGGCGTATCGTGGAAAAGGGCTTCCACGCGGAGCAGGGCAAGGTCAGCGAATCGCTTTTTTGCCTCAGTAACGAGAACATCGGCTTCCGTGGCACCTTCGAGGAAACGTACAGCGGAGACACCTTGCAGGGCGCCTACTTCAACGGCCTCTACGAAGAGCACCTGCAAGAGAAGCACGGCTACCGCGGCATCTCCAATCGTCTCTGTTTCATGGTCACGTGTCCGCATGCCCTCAAGCTGCGGATAGCCATCGGCGACGAAGAGCTCGATCTGGCGAAGGTCTCGTTCGATGGCTTCGAGCGCGAGCTCGACTTTCGCACCGGCATGCTGACGCGCACCTTCGTGTGGAAGCTGGCAGACGGCCGGGCCACGCGCTTTACGTTCCGTCGCACGGTCGACATGGTGGCGCGCGAGCGAGTGCACCAGCAGGTGCAGGCGACGCCCCTCAATTGGAGCGGCTCGATCTCGATCGACTTTCAAGTCGTCGAGCAGCCCGTGCACCAGAACCAGAAGAAGACGTACTGGAAGACGATCAAGGCCGGCGGTGAGGGGAACGCGCGCTACATCGTCAGCCGCACGATACAAACCAACATGCCGCTGTTCACGGGGCACGCAGTGTTCGTGGAGCCGGGCACCACGGCCGACAGCGTGGCGGCGGGCAAGCCCTGCGACCTATCGTTCAAGGTGAGCGTGGAAGAGGGCAAGATCGCATCGCTGCATCGCACGTGGCTGGGTGTCTCGAGCCGTAACCCGAGCGATACGAACGAGGCCGTCGAGGCGCGCGGCACGAAGCTGCTCGGCACGCTGCAAGGTGGCTTTCAGGCGGCAGCCCAGCGCACCGCGGACTACTGGAGCGAGGTGTGGAAGAGCGTCGACATCGCGATCGAGGGCGACGCCGTGAATCAGCAGGGCATTCGCTTCAGCATGTTCCAGCTGCTGCAGACGTACAGCGGCGCGGTTCCGGGCACCAACATCGGCGCCAAGGGCCTCACGGGCGAGGCGTACAACGGTAACGCATTTTGGGACACCGAGACCTATTGCTTGCCGTTTTACCTGCTCACGAACTCGCAGGCCGCGCGCGGCCTCATCGAGTACCGCTACGCCACGCTGCCGCAGGCGCTCGAGCGCGCCAAGGTGCTGGACTGCGTTGGCGCGTGCTTTCCGATCGCGACCCTCGACGGCACCGAAAGCTGCACGCTGTGGCAGCACGCCAGCTTGCAGTTTCAGCCGACCAGCTCGGTGGTGTTCGCGATCGAGCACTACACGCGCGTGACCGGCGACCAAACGCTCCTCGAAGACAAGGGTCTCGAGCTGCTCATCCAGTGCTCGCGCTTCCTGGCGTCACGCGTGCAGTACTCGCAGAACCTCAAAGCGTGGGGCTACTACGGCGTCATGGGGCCGGACGAGTTCCAGATGATGGTGAACCACAATGCGTACACCAACTACATGGGCAAGCGCTCGCTCGATTACTCGCTGCAAGCCTTGGCAGAGCTACGCAAGACCAAGCCGGCGCTGGTAGAAGCCCTGACCAAGCGCCTGAACCTCACCGAGGCCGAGCTCACGCACTGGAAGGACGTGGCCGACCACATGTTCATCCCGTACTCGGACGAGACGAAGCTTTTCGAGCAGCACGTCGGCTACTTCGACCTGCCGCACATCGACATCGACGCCATCCCCGAGACGGATTTTCCGCTTTACCACTCGTGGTCGTATGATCGCATCTACCGCAACGACATGATCAAGCAGCCGGACGTGCTGATGTTCATGTTCTTGTACAACGGCTCCTTCACCCGCGAGCAGAAGCTCGCGAACTACAGCTTTTACGAGCCGCGCACGATTCACGAGTCGTCGCTGTCGCCGTCCGTGCACTCGATTCTGGCCATCGAGCTCGGTCGCTACGACGAGGCGTACAATTTCTTCCGCTTCGCGACGCGCATCGATCTCGACAATTACAACCGCAATACCAACGAGGGCCTACACACCACGGCCCTCGCCGCCGCCTGGATGAACATCGTCTATGGCTACGGCGGTCTGCGCTCGGACGGCCCCCAAATCGAGCTGAGCCCGGTCTTGCCGAAGGAGTGGAAGTCGCTCGAATTCGGCATCAAGATCCGTAACTCGGTGGTGCGCGTCAGGCTGACGCCCGAGGGCACCAACATCCGCACCGTCTCCGGGCCTGCCGTGCGGCTGAAGGTGTGGGGCACCGAGCAAGAGATCGGCAGCGCCGGCGTCGAGCTTCCGGCCAAGGTCACGAGCTGAGGCAGCCATGAGCACGCAATCATCGTGGTCCCTGTGGGACACGCAGAAGCCGACGCGTGAGGCCGCCGACCAGCTCGGCAACAAGTACTTGCTCGGCAACGGCTTCGTCGGCGTGCGCGGCACGCTCGACGAGTACGGCAAGGACGAGAAGGTCGCTTGTATTCCGAGCGGCATCTACGACCAGTACCCGGGCAAGTGGCGAGAGCCAATCAACCTACCCAATCCGCTATTTTTTGCGGTTTCGGTCCAAGGTAAACGGCTGACTGCCATCGAGTCGACGCTGGAGAGCCACAAGCAGGGCCTGGATTTCCAGCGCGGTGTCGGCTTGCGCGAGACCGTGTTCGTGGTCGACCCTGGCACTTGCGTCACGCTGAGGAGCGAGCGCTTTGCGTCGATGGCGCACGCGAACCTGCTTTGCAGCAAGGTCACGCTCACCGCCACCAAGGACACGACGGTCGAGCTCGCTACCGGCGTCGACGGCGACGTATGGGACATCAACGGGCCGCACCTGGCGCCTTACCGCGCCGAGAGCGCCCAAGATACGAGCGCGCTCTTCGCCACGACCTTGGAAAAGAAGGTTCACGTCGTCTCCGCGACCGCGCTGCGTGGCGGCGGCTCGCTGTCGGACGCGCTGGGCGAAAAGCAGGCCTTCAAGCGTGGCAAGCTCGAGCTCAAGGCCGGCCAGAGTCACACTCTTTACCTCTTTGGTTACGTCGGTTACGGCGCTGACCAACCGCGCGACATAGCGACGGTGGCGAAGAAGCTGCAAAGCTTTGCCGAACGCGGTTTCGACGCGCTTTTGGCCGAGCATGAGCGCATCTGGCAGGGTCTCTGGCAGGCGAGCGACGTGCAGATCGAGGGCGACGACGAAGCGCAGCACGCGCTGCGCTACAGCCTGTATCACCTGCTCATCATCGCCCCGTACCACACGAAAGCCGCCTCGATTCCGGCGCGAGGTCTCAGCGGGCAGGTGTACAAGGGCGCCATCTTCTGGGACACGGAAATGTTCATGTTTCCGTTCTTCGTGCATACGAGCCCGGCGATCGCGCGCACGCTGCTGGACTACCGCATTACCGGGCTGCCCGGGGCGCGCGACAAAGCCAAGCAATATGGCTACGAAGGCGCGTTCTACGCCTGGGAAAGCCAGGAAGACGGCTTCGACGCGTGCACGGAGTTCAACGTCACCAGCGTCTTCACGGGGCGGCCGACGCGTACGTTCTTCCGCGACAAGCAGATTCACATCAGCGGCGACATTCCGCTGGCGTTCCGCGAATACTGCCGCATCACGGGTGACCTCTCGCTGCTGGCGCAAGGCGGCGCCGAGGTGATCTACGAGTGTGCGCGCTTCCTACTGTCCTGGTCGTACTACAACCCGACCAAGCAACGCTACGAGCTGCTCGATGTGACCGGACCCGACGAGTACCACGAGCGGGTGAACAACAACTATTACACCAACGTGCTCTCGGGCTACACGCTAGAGACCGCGCTCTGGGCCTACGAGACGCTCGAAAAGCTCGACCCGGCCGCGCACCAGAAGGTGCTCGAACGCACCAAGTTCGACGCGATTTTGCCGCAAATCCGCGACATGGCGGCGAAGCTCTACATCGCCGAGCCCGACGCGAAGACGGGCGTGATTCCGCAGTTCGATCGCTATTTTTCGCTCGAAGACGTGTCGCTGGTCGACCTGAACGCGCGCAAGAAGCACCCTCACGAGTACTTCGGCGGTGGTGAGGGCCTGGCCGTGTGGACGCAAATCTTGAAGCAGGCGGACGTGGTGCTCACGCTGAGCACCTTTGCCGATCGGTACCCGACCGACGTGAAGCGGAACAACTGGAAGTTCTACGAGCCGCGCACCGAGCACGGCTCCAGCTTGAGCGCCTGTTCCTACGCGATCGTGGCGGCCGAAATCGGTGAGATGGATTTCGCGTATCGCTACTTCATGAAGACCGCGACCATCGACATCACCGGCAAGTCCAAGCAATACGTCGGCGACTTGTTCATCGGTGGGACCCACCCGGCTGCCAACGGCGGCGCCTGGCTCGCGGTCATCAAGGGCTTCTGCGGTATCGTGAACACGGCCAGCGGCGTGAGCATCACTCCGCGCCTGCCGGCCAATTGGCAGAAGGTCGTGGTGCCCTATAAGGTCGGCAAAAATAGCTACGAAATCACGGTGGAAAAGGCCGGCGCGCGCGTGCGCGTGCTCGAGCAGCACGGCCCGCATTGCGCGTTTTCGATCAACGGCGTTGCCGCCGAGCTCGCCTCATAAAAGCGCCCGGTAAAAAAACTAGAGAGACTGTATCTCTGACTCGAAGATGTCAGAAGAAGCATCGTCATGTTCAATACGATGCGGGCAGGCCTGTTCGATCTGGATGGCGTGATCGTCGACACGGCCAAGTTTCACTACCTGGCGTGGCGTGAGCTGGCCAACGGCTTGGGCTTCGACATCACCGAAGAGCAGAACGAGCACCTCAAGGGCATCAGCCGCATGGAGTCGCTCGAGCGCATTCTCGCGATGGGCAACGTCACGTTGCCCGAGGACGAAAAGATTCGCCTCGCCACGATCAAGAACGACCGTTACGTGGAGATGATCAAGAAGATGCCCGCGTCCGAGATCTTGCCCGGCGCCAAGGAATACTTGCTCGCGCTTCGTGGGCGCGGTGTGAAGGTCGCGCTCGGCTCTGCCAGCAAGAATGCCGAGCTCATCTTGCGTAACCTCGGCATCTACGAGTTGTTCGACGCGATCATCGACGGCAACAAGGCGACCAAGAGCAAGCCCGACCCGCAAGTCTTCTTGCTCGGCGCGCAAGAGCTCGGCGTCGCCCCGAGCGACTGTATCGTCTACGAAGACGCCGCGGCCGGTGTCGAAGCCGCCAAAGCGGGTGGCATGCGCGCCGTCGGCATCGGCCGCCCCGAGAACCTGCCGCGCGCTGACCTGGTGGTGCCGGGGCTGCACGCGCTGCTTTCGTGACCGCCGCCGCAATTAACGGGCCTGGTCGTGGCGCAGGACGTTGCCGATGGCCAACCCGATCGCCAGAAACGTGTCGAGCTCGTGCATGGTGGGGATGTTGTAGGGGCGCGCGTGCTTGACTGAAAGAACGGCGGTTGCGAGCTGAGCGTGAGAAAGGCCCATTTGCAGCGCCCGGGCGCGAAGCTCCAGTAGGGCTCGATGCGGCCCTGCGCTGCGATGGCACGCGTACGCGGCGGCCCACATCAGCATTGCGAAGACGAACGTCTTGATCCCGAACGCGACTGCCGACCCGGTTGCCGTGAACCAACCCCATAAGAGGGCCAAGACAGCTACGGCGATGGCCAGCGCGAACAAGATCGTCGTGAGGTTGTGGAGCAGTTGGAACCACCAAAATCGCCCGGTCTCCAGCGCCCTGACATCCTCCAAGAGACGCACGATGGCAGTTTGCTTCGCTTCTGGAAGCTCGGCGAACGACGGCTGCGGGAAGGCGCCATCGTGGGCCAGCATCTCGCGAAAATAGTCTGCCACGTCTTTGTTGGCGACCGTCAAGAGACGACAGAAGCGCCACCACGGCTCTGGATCGCCATAGAAGGACTGACGCATCTCACGCCAGATCCTTTCGTGGAGCGACGGACTCACACGGGCCAGGCGCATGAAGCGGAAGAAGGCTCGCGGTATCGAGCTCGTCTCTTCGAGGAGCCGCAGCTTTTCGCGCAGCTTGCAGGCGTCGTCGAAGTATTGCAGCGCCGGGCTGCGTACCTCGCTCCCGAATAGCCAGGCCAGATCTTGCAAGCTCCCTTCGTCGACGTCCCATCCGATCGCCGACATCGTCGATAAAGCTGCTGCCATCAGCTCGGGATCGTCTTGCGTGGCGTCCGCAAAGCCGGGCGATCGGAGCTCCGCAAGCACCGCTTGGAAACGACCCTCGAAGAGTAGGCGTTCGGCGTGTAGGCGCCACAACGCTGCGCGTTGGTCAAGCCGCGATTGCGACAGCCGCTGCCAACCCAGTCGCGAATCGCGTGCGACAGAGTCGAGCACCGGCTCGGGACTCAACGCGAACAGGTGCGGCACGAAATCGAGCTCGGCATCGAAAGCCTGAAGCCAAAGGCGCGCCGAGTCGATGGGTGCGACGCCGTCACGCAGGCTTTGCTGGAACAGGCGCACCAGGCGGGCAAGCTCGACGGCACGTGGATCCGCGCCGGGCGATAGCTCGACAACGCGCTGCAGCTCCTCCGGCGAGCCGAGCACCGGGCGCGGGTCGACGCGCTGCGGCAGTGGAGCGGGCGCCAGAGGCGGCCGTTGCCCGGTCGGTGCCGCGAGCTCGGCGGTCAGAAACTCGAACGCGGCATGGATGCGCTGAAACTCTGACGGCGCCTGCTCTGGTCGGTACACCTTGATCAAGCGCGCGTAGGCACGCCTGACGTCCTTCAAGTTGGCGTCGGGCGCTATGCCCAGCAACTCGAACGGGCCGTTCGTTTGCGGCAGGCCCTCGAGTGGTGGCTCTACCACCGCTCGCCCTGGTCGAGGTACTCGCAGACCTTGCGGAGCCGGTTCTCGGCCGTCGTGATGACGGACGGGGTGCGCGTCTGCATGGCTTCCTCGAAGCCGCGCAGCGCCTCTTCGAGGACCATGCGCTGTTCGCCCGCAACGTCGGACCAGATCAGGTTGGCCCTGGCGAGCAGCTCGCGGAAGCTCGGTCGCTCGGCAGGGTCCTGCTTGAGCTGACTGATGCTGGCCTGGGCCTGCGCCAGCTCGGCTTCGCTCAAAGCGTTTCCGTCGCGAGTGAAGATGCGCGAGGCCTTGTGCCCCGACTCGAGGACCGTGACCTCGACCTCGAGCACCCCGTTGACGTCGTAGGTGAAGGTGATCTCGATGGCGTCGCGCGGCGGGCCAGGCGGAATGCCCTGAACCAGTAGCTCGCCGAGCAGGGTGTTGTCTTTGACCTCGCGGGCGACGCCCTCGAAGACCTTCACCGCGATGGCGGATTGCTTGGGTGCCAGGGTTGCAAATAGCTCGCGACGCGACGTCGGGAGCACGGTGCCGCGGTCGATGATTGGCCGAAAGCGACCCGGTACCAACGTCGTGCCGATGCGTGTGGACACTTGCACACCCAGGCTGTGCGCCGCCACGTCGGTGATGACGCGGTCTTCGAGCGCTGCATCGCGCGCGCACATGCCAGCGTGCATCGCGGCACCGCGGGCGACTGTCAGTTCCGGATCCGGCTGCGTCGTCGGGCTCTTGCCGAGTAGCGCCGCGATCTGCGGCGCGATGCAGGGCATGTGTGTCGCGCCACCCACGAGCAAAATCTCGTCCAAGTCTCCGGCCGTCATGCCGGCCGCGCGCAGCGCAGAGCGGCACGGCCCCTTGAGCCGCTCGAGAAGTGGAGCAAATGCGTGCTCGGCCTCGGCGCGGGTGATGCGTAGGTTGTAGTCTCCGCGTGGTGTCGGCACGACGATGTCCGCCTCCGACCAGCGCGACAACTTGCGCTTCAACAACTCGGTACGCCGAGCGAGCGTCGCGTGGGCGGTGCGGTCGAGCTGTTCAGGGCCGAGCCCCACGAGCGACAGCGCCAGGGAGCCGAGCGCTGCCGTGAAATCATCGCCGCCGAGCTGGCTCTCGCCCGCCACGCCTTTGACCTGCAGCACCCCCTCGAAAAGTTCCATCACGCACACGTCGAAGGTTCCGCCGCCGAGGTCGAAGACCATGAAGGTGCGCTCGTCGTGGGCCGAATCGATCCCGTAGGCTAGCGCAGCCGCGGTGGGCTCGTTGATCAAGCGCTCTACCGAGAAACCTGCCAGTTGAGCGGCTTGAAGTGTGGCCAAGCGTTGTGGCTCCGCGAAATAGGCGGGCACGCTGATCACGCAACGCGAGACGGGCTCACCGAGGGCGCGCTCGGCGTCGAGCCGCAAACTGTCGAGCACGTAGGCCGAAAGCTCCGTCGCTGTAAGCTCGCGAGAGCCGACACGCACCGCGCGTGTCGAACCGATCCAGCGCTTGAAGCTCAGCGCGCCGAGCTCCGGTCGAAGCGCCAAGATATCTTTCGCCTCGCGACCAACGACGACCTTGCCTGAGCGCTCGTCGAAAGCGACGGCGGACGGCGTGAGCACCTCGCCCAGCGCATTGGTGAGCGGCCTCACAGTACCGTTTTCGAACAAGCCCACCGCGCTCTGCGTCGTCCCGAGGTCGATACCCACGATTCGCCCCACCATTCTGCTCGCTCACTATACAACACAAGCAGTTTCACGGATCGGGCCTCGAGCGGCGACCAAACGGGGTTATCATGACGGTTTCCCTACGCCTTTGTACTTTTTTGGGGGTGAGCGGCCTGACTTGCCTGGCCGTTTCGGCCTGCAGCTCCGATTCGGGGATGCCGTCCGGCTCGGGCGGGACCGGCAACGTGGCCGGGGCGCCCGGCTCCGCGGGAGTGTGGGTGGGCGGCACGAGTGCGGCGGGCGGCGGCACGGGTACGGCTGGCACGGGCACAGGCGGTGGCAGTGGAGCGGCGGGCAGCAGCACGGCGGGGAGCGGGGGAGCCAGCGGCGGCTCAGCCGGCTCTGGTGGGAGTGGCGGTAGCGGCGGTGCGGCGGGCGGCTCGCCGAACGCGATGGCGAGCACGGGCTGCGGCAAGGCGCCGCCGGCAGAGCAAATGCTCGGTGCGTTCGTCAAATACGACGAGACCATCACGGCGAGCGCGCTGGTCACCGCCAAATGGCAACCACGCGACTACTGGGTGCGGGTGCCGGCCAACTACGACAACAAGAAGCCGTATCCGGTGGTGTTCGTGGGACCGGGTTGCGGTGGCAAAGGCAACAGCGCCATTCCGATTCAAAACGCTGCGGGCGACGACGCCATCGTCGTAGGGCTCGACTATAGCGCCGCCGCGACCGGGCGCGAATGCTTCATGACCGAAGCCTACCCCGACCCCGAAGTGAACTACGTCGAAGAGACGGTCGCCAACGTCGACGCTGCGTTCTGCATCGACAAGAGCCGCCGCTTCATCGAAGGCTTTAGCAGCGGCTCGTGGATCTCGTACCTCATGGGCTGTGTCGACGGCGGCCCTGGCGGCTTGTTCAAGGGCCAGGCCAACGCGACCGGCAACTGGCAGGGCTCGCTGCCGGACTCGGCCTGCAAAGGCCCCACGGCGTACTTTGGCAGCCACGACATGGGCGACCCGGACCCTTACAACAAGTACCCGGGTGGTCGCGACCACGTGCTCAAGATGAACGGCTGCACCATGCCCGTCGCCACCATGCCGTACGATCCGGGTCCCATGGTCAAGCCGCCGAATGCCGGCGTAACCATCAGCTGTGTGCAGTACATGGGCTGCCAAGTGCCCACCGTCTTCTGCACGACGACCGGCCAGGGCCACAACGATCAGGTCGCCACGGGCCTCAGCACCTTCGGCGCGTGGAAGTTCTGGACGAGCTTGCCGTAGTCCCATTTTTGAGGGGCAAGAGTGGGCACCCTGCACGGCCGCACGTCGCCAGGGCGTGACTCGACCGCGCCGTGCTCGCGAAAGCGCGCCACGACGAGGATTTTTTTCACGGACCCGAACAGTTTCGAGGCCGACCCCAGTCTTGATCCTTGAAGGCACCGGCCGCGGTGGTCAGGCCTTCAGGAGATTGAGCCATGAAACTGTACGATTTTGCCTTTTCGCCGAATTGCCGAAAGGTTCGCGCCGTCGCCTACGAGCTGGGCCTCCCGTTCGAGCCAGCGCACGTCGACCTCCTTCGAGGGGAGCAAAAGGCGCCGGCATTCCTGAGCCGGAATCCGAACGGCCGTGTTCCAGTGCTGGTAGACGGTGACTTGGTGCTTTGGGAATCGATGGCGATTCTTCGCTACTTTTCGGCCAAGAAGGGCGGAGCGTTGCTGCCGAGCACGGCGCGCGGCCAGGCCGAGGTCGATCGTTGGCTGTCCTGGCAGCTCGCGCATTTGGGGCCTGCCATGAGCAAGGTATCGTTCGAGCGCGTGGTCAAGCGGCTGACGAATCAAGGCGAGCCGGACCAGGCGGCGATCGCGGCAGGCAGCGCCGAGTTCGCCAAGCTGACGGGCCTCTTGGACGCTGCGCTCGAAGGGCGCGAGTACCTGGCGGGAGAGCTGACGCTCGCGGACTTCGCGCTCGCTGCGCACTACAGCTTGGCCGGCGTGGCGGGTCTCGACATGACGCCATTTCCGCGCGTCAACGCCTGGCTCGCGCGGGTGCTCGGTCGCGAAAGCATGCGGCGTGCGCTCGCCGAGGCGCAGGCTACGCTGAGGCCGAATGCTGCCTGAGAGCGACGCCTTCTTGCAGTCGCTCGAGCCGCTGCGCGGGGCCCTGCGCCTGCACTGTTACCGCATGCTGGGCTCCGCGCACGACGGCGACGACGTCGTGCAAGAGACCCTGCTGCGCGCCTGGCGCGCGAGGGATACGCTTGCGGATCGCGCGCAGCTAAAGCCCTGGCTTTATCGCATTGCAACCAACGCCTGCTACGACGAGCTGAAGAAGCGCCCGCGGCGCTTGCTGGCGACGGATGCGTTTCCACCCACCGAAGACGCCAGGCCTCCGCTGCCTCGCGTCGAGGAACCGGTGTGGCTCGAGCCGATGCCGAACACTTGGCTCGAGGGGGTGGACGAGCGCGATCCGCAAGCGCGCTACGCCTTGAAAGAGAGCGTGGCGCTGGCCTTCGTGGCGGCCTTGCAATGTCTTTCGCCCGTGCAAAGAGCGACCCTGCTGCTGCGAGACGTGGTCGGTCTGTCGGCGGCCGAGACCGCGGGCGCGCTGGGCATGAGTCTGGAAGGCGCCAACAGCGCGCTATTTCGTGCCCGCGCTGCGCTCGCCAGCAAATGCGGTGGCGGGGAGCCTGCCGACATCGCGGCCACGGCGCAGGTCGACGAGGCGCTGCTCGAACGTTATGTTCGCGCCTTCGAGGAGGCGAATCTCGATGAGATCGTGGCGCTCTTTCATCGCGACGTGCGCACCACGATGCCGCCGGCTCCGACCTGGGTTTCGGGACGGGCCGCCAACGAGCGCTTCTACCGGCTCATGTTCGGAAGCTTGCTCCCGGGTCAGTTCCGTCACCTAAGCATCGGTGCCAATGGCCAGCCAGCGCTGGCCTTCTACCGTCGACCCACAGCGGACGCCGAGCACGTTTTGGCCGCGATACAGCTCGTCACCACGCGCGACGGCGCGATCGTGACCGTCGACCATTTCATGCTGCCCGAGGTTTATCCGCTGTTCGATGTGCCCCGACTGCTGAAGTGTGCTCCACCTCGGCGTCCGTTGACCGTTCCTGGCCGGCGCCGGTGACCTTTTGCTGAGCCGTCGGGGTCGTCGTTCCTGATTGGAATGCGACGAAGCGGCCGTCGCTCGAGAGCCGCGCTTGGTTGCTGACCGGTTTCCGGCCTCGCCGGAGCCGTTCGCGCTCGCCAGGTCCTGCGCGTTGGCGGGCGGCTACAGGTTTGACGACCGTCGTGTTTTGTGGGCAACCTCGGGCGTATGTGGAGGAAATATTGGGTGGTGGGTTGGGGAGCGTTCACCGGCGTCGTTGGTTTGAGCTTGCTCGGCGCCTGCAGCTCGGGTGACGGCGATGGCACAGGCGGGGCTGGTCGCGGTTTCACGCCGACACCCGTTGGGGTTGCTGGATCTCATTCCACACCCGACGAGCCGGTCGCGGGCGGTGGCAATACCCCGCAAGCCGGGGACGACGCTATTTACGTTTGGGAACCCGGGGCGCTTTACGGGCCTCCCCAGGGCAGCGACGCCTTCGATGGCAGCTCCGAGCACCCGGTTGCGTCGCTAGAGCACGCGGTCGAGCTCGCGCAGAAGCAGGGTAAGTCGCTGGTGATGGCTTGTGGTGGCTCGCTCATGAGCGGCTTCAGCGTTACGGGCGTGACGAAAGACATCCGCGTGGTGGGCGGCTTCGCTTGCCCCGATGAAGACGCGCCTTGGCAGGCAACGAAGCACCGCACCACGCTCGAGCTTCAGACACTGGCCGTCACGGCACCCTACTCGGGCCACGCTACGGTAGAAGTGCACGACAGCTCTGCCCATATTACGCTCGAGAACTTCGAGCTCGCGTTTACCGTCGAGTACGACGAATCACCCTACGGGGTACAGCGTATTGGCGCTATTTTCGATCACGCCGACGTCGAGCTGAAGAACGTGGGCATCACCGTGGAGGCGGGGGATTCAGCGAGTACGGGGTTCTCCGTCAACAACCGCTATCCCAGCGCCGACAAGCTCAACGCCTCACAGTCGGAAGGCGCACCCGGATGCTCGATCACCTGCGAGTCGGGCGAGAAATCCTCCGGTGGTCGCGGTGGGCTCTCGAATGGCGGAGGTGCCGAGCCAGGGCTGCCGGCTGGTCCGGGGGGCCAACCTGGAGCCGCCGCGCTGGACGGCTCGTACTCGTGCGACGACTATGGATCGCACGGTGGCAAGGGGAGTGACGGTGAGAGCGGGGCGAACGGTGTCGGTGCGGCATCGGTCGGCTTCCTGCAGAACGGCATCTTCGTGGGTATGCCAGGCACCGCCGGCACTTCTGGAAAGGTCGGGCAGGGGGGCGGCGGAGGCGGCGCCATGTTGGACTTGAACGGTGTTCCCGGCGCATGTGGCGGCTGTCCCGGGGCTGCCGGCAAGGGGGGCGGCGCCGGCGGCTCGAGCATCGGAATCCTGAGCATCGAATCCAAGCTCGTCTTGTCGGACAGCGAGCTCGAGACAGCGAACGGCATGCCTGGTGCCCCGGGCGGCGATGGCCAGGTCGGGCAGATGGGCGGCTACTCGCTTTACTTCGAGGAGGATTGCGCGGGCGGGCTCGGCGGCAAGGGCGGAGATGGCGGCAAAGGTGGTGGCGGAGCCGGAGGACTCAGCGTCGGTGTGCTCTATACGGGCGCGGCGCCAGTGCTCATGAACACGACCATCAAGGTGGGCCTGCCCGGTAAAGGTGGGCTCGGCATGGCCATGAACGATGGCATCGATGGCGTCGCTGCAGCGACGCTCGAGCTGATGCCCGGCCAGCACTGCGCCGGTACCGCAAGCGGCTGCGGCGCGCTGAGCGCAGAATCGAGCTGCGGCAAGGCGCAGGGGTGCAGCTGGAAGGCAAGCTGTGTCGCGAGCTGTTTCGCTGCCGTCGACGCCAACGCATGCGCCGAGCTTGCAGGCTGCTTGTGGGAGGACGAGACGTGCAAAGAGTTCGGTACCAATTGCGGCGCGCAGCTCACGGACACCGCCTGCAAAGCCGCAACGTCCTGCCAATGGGGCTATTGCGCCGGCAAAACCACGACTTGTGAGATGCTGACAACCGAGGCCTGCTCGTCGACGCCCGGCTGCAAGCTCGAGTGAGCGCGACGAAGCCACTGGCGAGGCTGGACAGAGCGGACCGAACCCGTGTAACTCTGGGGCGAATGGGCCAGCGGGTGAAGTTCGTACTTTGTGCGTTGCTCCTCTGTGGCTGTGCCGCGATGAAGCGGACCTGGCAGTTCAGCGCGCCGGCAGTGTCAGGGGCCGCGGTGCAGGTAGGCTTGAAACAAGCGGATGTGACGCAGAAAGCGGCGTTCGTCACGTTTTGGGTCCGAAATATTTCCTCGAAGCCCGTGACCGTCGAGGCGGGCACGTTCTCGTTGCGCTTGCCGGACGGCACCGAGGTCTCGGGTAAGACAGCGCTGTTCGATCGCGGCTATGACGGCGCGGTCGGCTTGCTCGCGAAAGCCGGCTGGGTAGACGAGCCCACCAAGCCGAGCTTGGCCCCGGGCAAGCAGATGGAGGTCGCGCTGGCGTTTCGGCAATACGGCCGTGATTTGCGGCGGCATCCCACGCTGAGCGTCGCGCTCGACGCGCTGATCGTGGACGGACACCCGGCGCAATTGCCGCCGCTGCTCTTGCACGCTCCCCCCGAAGCTCCGATGGGAGAGGACATTTGAGCACGCGACCGATCGCGGGCTCGCTCGCGGCGTGCCTGCTTTCACTGAGCGCGCTGGGCTGTGCCGTGAACGTGTCGGAGGCGCGTTCGGCGCGCGTGCTGCGCGGCGGCGAAATCCAGGTTTCCGAGGTCAACAACGTGGTGGTGCCCACGCGCGCGGTGAGCCATTTCGTCTCCAACGTGCAGCCCAGCATCGACGCGGCCAAGAACGGCTCAGTTACCGACGAAGAGCGCGACAAGTTGGTGGGCGCAGCCACGGCCATTGCGCTGACAGGCCCTGGGTTCGGGGTGCACACGGACATCGGCGTCGGGCTCGGCTATCGCTACGATTTGCAAGCGCGCCTCGGTAACGGCATCTACGCCCTGTCGCTTCGACGCGGCTTCGATCTCGGTACGTGGCAGGCGGCGATCGGCACGCGCGCCGCGTACAACTCAGGGGCAGCCTTTCTGGAATACCTGGATGACGTGGCGGAGATCATCGAGGTCAGCGACATGAAGCGTTTCGACGGTCAGCTCTTCGCTCAAGTCGGTAAAGAGTGGGGCGAGTGGGGCAAGCTCTGGTTCGGCGCCAAGGGCATCTGGAGCCCGCTCAAAGTCCAGGTCGACGCCCGCAAGGTGAACGGCGGCGTCGACACCGTGCACACGACGCTGTGGCAGGGCGGCGGCTTCGTCGGCGGGGCGCTCGGCTATCGTTGGATCCACTTCGTGGCCGAGCTCACCGTGCTCGGTGCGTCGGGCAAGGCCACGGTGTTCGGCCGGGACTACGACTTGTCCGGCGTCGTCGTCGCGCCTTCTTGGGGATTGATGGGCACTTTCTAGCTCGACGGCAGTCTCACAAGTCGGCGCAGCAGCGGAAGCCGACGTCCCGGCTAGTCACGCTGCGGAGAAGCGACCGTGGCCACGTGCAGCCCGCGACGTCGCTGTAGGATCCGCCCCGCGCATGGCACGCGCTCGTTGGCGAGCTGCTGTCGCAAGAATCGTCCCATTCCGACGCGTTGCCCAACAAGTCGTAGACGCCGTTGAAGCTGAGCGATGGCGACTGACAGGTCGCAATCGAGCCAACATCGAGCATCGCCCCCGCACCGAAGCCGCTCTCGTTACAGGCGCCGGCTAGGTATTTCGAGCCGTACAAGTAGGCGTACTGTCCGTGCGCAGTACAAGCGTTGAACCATTGGCTCGCCGTGACGTTGTCCGGATTGAGGTAGGGCGCGGGCCCAGCGACGGGACTGCCGCAAAGCCGCTTGCCAGCGTCTTTGCAGTAAGCCACGGCGTCACACCAATCGACACACACCACGGGCTTGTTGCCGTTGTTACCCGGCGGCCAGTAGCTAGTGTCGGCTCCGAGGCAACTTGGCACGTAACTGTTGTTCCAGCCGCAACTCACCGCGTCTTGACTGCTGGTCGCCGGAGTCGTCGCGAGCCAAGCCGCATATTGCGCGCGCGTGACCTCGGTGCTGTCGATGCAGTAGGCATCCCCGTTGTCGCTCGGTAGCGCCACCATGCTGGGGCCCGCGCTGCCAGGACAGCTGGCCGCTACGCAGACGCCTGCCTCACAGGTCTGGTTCGACGCGCAGACATGGCCGCACGCTCCGCAATTGGACGAGTCCGTCGATAGGTCCCAGCAGTCCCAGCCGTGGCAAGCTACGGCCGGCAGGTCGCACGTGCACTCGTACGAGCCGGGGAGGTTGGTGCAGGTCGCGTCGCGTTGCATGAGATAGTGCCAGCACGGCTCCGTGAGGCATTCGTCGATGTCGGTGCACGTCACACCGTTTCCCGTGAAGCCGCGTTTGCACGCGCAGGAGTAGCTGCCAGGGGTGTTGGTGCAAACCGCGTTGGCATCGCACGGACTTGGGCTCGCGGTGCATTCATTGACGTCGACGCACACGCCGCCAACGGCCGCATACCCTTTCGGACAGGTGAGCCCCAGACAGGTGCCAGCCTCACAGCGTTCACCGTCCGCACAAGTGACGCCGCAGGCGCCGCAGTTGGAGACGTCGGAAGCGGTGTCGACGCAGGCGCCGTTGCACGACCTGGCCGGTAGCTCGCACGAGCAACTGAACGAACCGACCGTGTTGGTGCAGGTTTCCTTGCCCGAGCACGGAGAGCCGCCCGCGCATTCATCGATGTCGACGCATTGCCCAGCGGACACTTTGTAGCCAGGATCGCAAAGCAGGCTGCGGGTACCGCTACCGTTGGCGGTCTCATAATAGTTGGGGAAGCAGCCGTCCGCGCTGGCGTCGCTCTGGCAGATGGCGCTGAACGCCACCGTCTTCGTTGCACAATTGAAGTCCAGGGTGACGAGGCCCGAGTTGTCCGCACCGGGATAGAAGTCGCCACAATCGAAACCGGGAGCGTAGAGTGAGCCCGCTTGGGCCGTGAATCCGCCCGCGGTGGCGGCGACAATGGGGTAGATGCCATCGAAGCCATGTCCCGTCACTTCGACCGTGTTACCGGCGACGACGGCCTGAAGGGAGCGTTGGTACACTCCGGAATAGACGTCGCAGCTCACGTTGTCTTCCGGGTCGGAGGGGATCTTTTCCGTATAGGCGCCCTGGATGGTGATGTCGTAGAGGGAGCCGGCGAGGCAGCCCGTTTGCAGGCTGTAGTCCAGAATCCGATTCGACTCCGCGGGGCCGATCTGTCCTTGCCCGCGAGCGCTGACGCGGACCTGGTAATCCGAAGCAGAATTCCACGGGGGCGCGGCGGTGTTCCATGAAGTGGTGGCCGGGCCCCAGTCTCGAATGAGCGTAAACGGAGTGGTGCCGAGCGCGCGGGCGGAGAATTGATATTCGGCCGCGCCGCCGTTCACGCACGTGGCCGCACCGGTCAACAGCACGTTGGTTCCAGGAAAGCCAGGTGATGGCGGTGACGCGGTCGCGCTGACTTTGTTGCAGACTCGCCCCAAATCGTAGCTGAGCGCGCGCTGAGCCTGGAACGCCGCAATGTTGCCGATGCCGCGCATCTCGACCTTGAAGCTGTACTCACCGCCCGGTTGGTTCCGACTATCGAAGCTGGCCGTATTCGTGCCCCAGCCGCGAAGCTCACTGTAGCTGGCGGCGCCAGGCGCCTTCACGCTGAAGCGATACTCTGGCGCGCCAGAGCTGCAAGTGGCGCCGGCGGTCAGTTGGATGACTGCGTCGAGCGGCGGCGGTGACTTCGGCGAGCTGACGAACGTGAGCCCCGAGCAGGCTGGTCCGACGATGAAGGTCGTGAGCTTACGCCCCAGGCTGCGGCCGGCGTAGTCGGACGCGCGTGTCTCGACCATGAGGGAGTAGTTGTCGGCGGGCAGGCCGCTGGTGTGCCAAACAGTACTGGCCGCGCCGCTGAAGTCACGGAGCAGCACGTAAGTCTTGGCAGCGCTCGGCCGATACCAGAAGCGAAATTCAGGGGTAACGCTGCCAGTGCAGCTCGCGTCTGCAGAGACGGTGACGTCGTTGCCGAGCGCTCCGGGGCTCGGAGGCGTCGTTGTCACGCTCGACACCGTGCACGTTTCGCCGAGCCGAAATGGCAAGGCTCGCTGGGCCTCTGTCGCCAAGTTTCCGACTGCGCGAGCGGCCACGCTCAGGGCATATGGGCCGGCTCCCAAGCCAGCGGTGTTCCAGCTTACCTGCGCGGCGTCGGACCAGTCTTGAAGCACGACGCTGTCTCCCACCGCCGGCTTTGCGGTGAATCGATACTCCGGGTTGCCACCGTTGCAGGTGGCGCTGGCGTTCAGCGCGACGACAGCACCGATCGACTGCGGCGAAGTCAAGTCGCTGCTCAGCGAGACGGAGTCGCACACCTGACCGACCAGCAACCCCAGGGAAGAATACGACTGTTGCTTCGGGCTGCCGGTGGCGCGCGCATACACGAAGGCGCGGTAACTACCGGACGGCAGGCCTTGCGTGTTCCAACTCGCCGTGGCCGAAGGTGACCAACCTTGAATCTCGATTAGTTGCGTCGTGCCGTCGCGACGGTACATGAAACGATACTCGGGTGTTTCTCCGGCGGCGCAGTTTACGAGGCTGGCCTGGAGCGTGACGCTGGCATTGACGGGGCCACTGGCGTCCGAGGAGAGGCGGACCCCGGCGCAAAGAGCGCTTTCGGCGCTGCCGACGGACTCCTCGTCGGCTTGCGCTCCGCAGTTCACCGCTCCAAAGCCTAGCGTCAGCGGAAGTACCAGCCGACGCACCCAGGTGCCTACTCGATTTGCCGATGAACAAGAGTGCATGATTGGCCTCCAGACTCGAACTCGCCGGTGCCAACGCAACTCACGTGCCAAATCGGGTCGTGCTGTTCGAATCAGCGAGGCGCTGCTCTGGCTCGACGAACGAGCCAGCCAGCGGCGCCCTGGGGCGCGTGAACACGCACCGCGTGCGGAGCCCCGCGCAATTGCTGCACTTGCCCGTTCTCGGTCGAACGCGGGCGAGCTCGCCCGTCAGGATTGGCTTGGTGCAGATCCTCTTCGCGTGACGCGCATACCGCCGATGTAGAGAGCGTCGAGCTTGGAGTGCAGGAGGAAGCGCAGCGCGTTGTCTGGGGTTTCCACGATGGGCTCACCAGGGCCGTTGAAGGAAGTGTTCAGGACCACCGGTATGCCCGTTTTGGCGAAGAAATGTTGGATGACGCGGAAGAACTCGCCGCAAGAAGAGTCGACGGTCTGTACTCTTGCGGAACCATCCGCGTGCGTGATGGCCGGTAGATCGTGGGAGCGGACGGTGCCCGTAAAAAGCATGTAAGGGGAGCGCCGAGGCAGTCCCTGGAACCACGTCTCCGCTTCTGACTCCAACACCGCGGGCGCGAAAGGTCGCCACTTTTCGCGGCCTTTGAGCAGGTTGACGCGCTCCCAGTTTGCCCCCTGACGCGGGTCGGCGAGGACGGAGCGGTGACCGAGCGCTCTCGGTCCGATTTCGCTGCGACCCTCGAACCAACCAATGACCTTGTCGGCAGCGAGGTCTTCGGCGGCGGACTCCGCTGCATCGGGGCAGATCGTGAAGTGCACTTGGTCTCCCACCGCGTGAATTGCCGCTTGGATGATGTCGGCGCTGCCCGTCGCTTTGATACCCAAATAAGGGTCGGCCCGGGCCGGTGCTGTTCGCTCGGGCAAAGGCTGGTCGAGGACGTTGTGGTAGAGCCAGCTTGCCGCACCGATGGCCAGCCCGCTGTCATCGCACCCTGGTTCCACGAAGAGGTTTCGGAACCGGCTTTCCCTGAAGAGCCGGCTGTTGGACGGACAATTGAGGGCGCAGCCGCCCGAAAGCGACAGGTTGTCCGTCCGGGCGCCGACTTTCTCGATGACTTTGGCGACTGCGTCGACGGCGACGAGGTACGTCTCCTCGAAGAGCTTCTGGGTGCTCGCCGCGATATCGACGTTGATTGGCGCGAGCACTTGATCCGATTTCCCGAAAGGCTCGAGGTCGTAGCCCATTTCACCAGCGAGCTCGAGGCAGTGCTTCAACCAGACATTCGTGTCGAGCTGTGCTTGTAGCCAGTCGTACTGGTTTCCGACGAAGCGCCGATCGAAAAACCTCGGCCGACCGTAAGCGGCCAACCCCATCAATTTTCCCGGTGGGCCCACGTCTCCCATACCCAGACGAATCCCCACGTTCTCATAAAGAGCACCCACGATCAGATGGTGCGGAGTGATGGGGCGGATGCGATGGCCCTCTCCCCAGAAGAACATGCCACTGAGGTAGCCCCTGCCGTCGGCGTATCCGTCGTGGGTCAGAATCGCGGCCTGGTCGAAGCCGGATTGATAAAAGTTGGAAGCGGCGTGCGCCATGTGGTGGGCGATGAAGTATCCGGGCAAATCATGCCCCGCCACCCGCACGGTGACCGGATAGTGAAAGCCCTGGCGGACCGATTCGTTTTTGAGGGTGGGCGAGTAGTCGATCGCGGCGATGCGGTCCAGCGGCGCGCCCGCCCAGTCGGGGGAGCCGATGAACTGATCCATGGTCCCCACCCATGAAAAGCTCTCTCGCTCACGTGTTCGATGCTCGGGGAAAGCGTGCCCGTAGTGACGGTAGAGGTAAGAGTCCTTGTAACGAGGGTCGTAGAAGATCTTCAGCAGACGGTCGACGACCACCTGCTTGGGGGCGAGTCCTTGCGCGTCGATCAGGTCGCCCAGCGGGCACGGTGCCTGGTGGCCAGGATGCCGCTGCAGTTGGATCGAGAAAGCGGCCGCATCATCGATGATTAGCTCGATGTTCTGCGTGGACGTGATCGCGCAGTAGTCGAGCTCGCTCCAGCCCAGCTGCGCCTCGGCCATTGCCATCTGGATGGTCTTGAATTCCAGGGAGATGGCGTGTTTGATCCGAGCGTGCCGCTCGCGCATCACGTAAGCGGCAATTCTGCCGTCTCGCAGAATGCAGACCGCGGCATCGTGACCAAAATGAAGTCCGAGAATGTTCATGTTCTGGGGCCCCCCCCGAACCAAAGCGTGATCAACCGGCGTTGGCGCTCGGAGCGATTGGGCCCGCTGCCGTGGGCCAGGCGAGGGTGAAAGAGCAGCGCGTCGCCGGGAGACAGCGGCGCCAGCACCCGATGGGACTCGTCGAATAAGCCGGCGTTCATCGTCGATGTGTCGTAGCTCGTTCCGAGCAGCTCGCCGCGGTGGGTGCGCCCGAGGACCTCGAAGCCGCCGTTTTCGGCGTCGGCCGGATCGAGCGCAATCACGAGGTTGACTCCGCCAAACCGCTGAACTCGGCGCAGCGCGTCTCCGAACAAGAAGCTCTCGTCCTGGTGATAGGGGAAACCGCTGCCAACACGCGGGAGCTTCAGGTTCACCTGGTCGATGAGGCACCGAGGCGCCGGCAAGCCGCAGCTCTCGACTGCGCCAAGTACCTTCGGATCACGCCGTAGCCGATCGAACGCAGGTTGACCGCTCGAAGGCGACGTGATCTTGCGCAGCGCCCCCGGAAAGATCGCCGGCTCGCCCTTCTTGCCGCTGGCCGACTGCACCTGGAAGAAGACCTTGCGCACGAGCGTATCGCGGTCGAAGTTCGTGGCCATACGCTCCAGCTCGCTGGTTGCGGCCGAGAGCGCTTCGACCTTTGCTCGCTCGAGCAAGCCCGGTACGAGTAGCCACCCTTCGCGTTGGAATGTGACGCTGGCCGCTTCGGGGGTGTCCGAGCGGGGAGCGTGGCTAGACAGCGCCATGGTTGACCTTCGCGACACCATCTCCAAGCTGCGGCTAAGGTAACGCAAAGCTCAGCCGTCGAACATGCGCCGTACGCTGCGCAGCAGTGAAACGCGGGTGAACGGCTTCTGCAGTAGCTCGACCGCCGAATCTACGACGCCGTGGCGGATGATCGAGTCATTGGTGTAGCCGGACATGAATAGCACCTTGGTCTCTGGATGTCGTGCGCTCAGCTGGTCGGCAAGCTGGCGTCCGCCCACCCGCGGCAGTACCACGTCGGTGACGAGCAAATGAATGCGACCTGCGTGCTGTTCGGCGAGGGGAAGCGCGGCTTCGGCGCTTTCGGCTTCGAGCACGTGGTAGCCGGCTTCCACCAGCAGCGTGCGCGTCAACCCGCGCACGAGCTCGTCGTCTTCGACCAGTAGGATCGTCTCGCTGCCTTTCAGTGAATCGCGGTCTTCGGGCGCCGGGGACTTGGCGGGGGGGCGTGATGAGCGATACGTGTGCGGAAAATACACATTGAAAGTCGTGCCGCGGCCCAGCTCACTGCTCACTTGGATCGCGCCACCGCTTTGCTGCACGATGCCGAACACGGTGGACAGGCCGAGGCCCGTGCCCTTGCCGGGTCCCTTGGTGGTGAAGAAGGGTTCGAAGATGCGGGACTGCGTCGGTGCATCCATGCCGATGCCCGTATCGCTCACCGAGAGCACGACGTGCGGGCCGGGCACGACCCCGACCTGGTGGCTGGCGTAGCTCTCGTCGAGCACCACGTTGCCGGTTTCGATCGTCAACCGGCCGCCGGTTGGCATGGCGTCGCGCGCGTTCACGGCGAGGTTCATCAGGATTTGCTCGGCTTGGCCAGGGTCGACGAGCACGTGGCCGAGCGCGGCGTCTGCCTTGACGATGAGCTCGATGTCTTCGCCGATCAGCCGACGTAGCATACGCTCGATCCTGGAGACGACCTGGTTCAGGTCGGTGACCTGAGGCTGCAGGAGCTGTTTGCGGCTGAAGGCGAGTAGCTGCTGGGTGAGCGCGGCCGCGCGCTGACCCGCCTCTTCAATCGCATGCAGGTCGGCGGCATGGCTATCTCCGATTTGCAACGAGAGCAGCTCGCACGAGCCGAGGATGACCGTTAGCAAATTGTTGAAGTCATGGGCCACGCCTCCGGCAAGATTGCCGATGGCCTCCATCTTCTGTGCTTGACGCAGCTCGGCTTCTTTCTGCCGTAGCGCTTCTTCCGTGCGTTTGCGCTCGGTGATGTCGGTGGAGATCCCGCACAGACCGTAGGTCTTGCCGTTCGGGTCGAAGAGCGGCGACTTGACCGAAAGGTAGGTGTGTACGCCATCGGGGCTGGTCCCGAGCTCTTCGGCCTCGACCGGAACTCCTCCGGTCAAGACGCGCAGATCGACCGTGCGGTAGGCGCTCGCTTGTTCGTGCGGAAAGAGGTCGAAGTCGGTCTTGCCGAGCAGGGACTCGCGATCGCGCTGCAGCACTTCGGCCAGGTGGCGGTTCACGAGTAAGAACCGGCCCTCCAGGTCTTTCACGTAGATCAGGGTCCTCGAGTTGTCGACGATTCCGTGCAGCAAGTCCTGACTGCTGCGCAGCGCGTCTTCTGCTCGTTTGCGTTCCAGGTTTTCTCGCTGCAAGTCCGCATACAGGCGCGCGTGCTGCAGAGAAATCGCCGCCTGACCGGCCAGCAAAGCCAACATCTCGACGCGGTTGGGCGGAAATGCGTGCGCGAGGGCGCCATTCTCCAGGTAGAGCAGGCCAACCACCTCGGCCTGGAGCACGATCGGGAGGCAAAGCAGCGACTTGGGATTTCGCCGGAGCAGCGTCTCGTCGGCGGAGAACGCATTGGCTCGAGCGAGGTCGCTGAGCACCACTCGCTCCTTGCTGCGACGCACGTAGTTGAGCACCGACAGCGGCAGCTCCGCCGCGGTTGCGCAGTCATCGGGTTGGCGCACGACGATGCGCGGTCCGTCGACGCGCGCCAGCGCGGCCACGTTCAGCTCGCCGCCACGTAGCAATAGCAGGGCGCCCGTTTCTGCGCCGGCGCTCTCCAAAACGACGCGCATCAGCGTCGTGATCAAATCGTCCAAGACTAGCTGCTGCGAGATCGCCTGTGACGCCTTGACGACCGCCAGCAGATCGAGCGCCTCGATGCGCACCGAAGACGAGCCTTTCGCGCCGGCGCTGCTGGCGGCCTCGAGGTGCGGATAGTCGCGATCGATCTGTTTTACCTTCGCCCCCGCGCCCCAGATACGGTAGCTGTCGCGCGCTTCGCGCAGGTAGGTGTCGGCAATCGTTAAGAGGCCGCGGCCGCGATAGAAGCGCGAGGCGAGCTCGCGAGCCAGCGCCTCGTAGTGCAGGAGCTTCTGCTCGCCTGCCGACGCGATCGCGTCCTCGTAGAAGTGCTCGGCAGCGACCAGGCGGCCCTCCATCCGCGCCAGCTCGGCCGAGAGCAGGGCATGACGGGCAGCGAAGTTCTCGGGGCCATGCTGGCGCCAATGCTCGTGCCGCCGGACCTCGTCGGTAACGACTTCCACAAGCTCGCGCCGCCGCTCGACTCCCGCGTTTGCGTACAGGGCCGCCGCCGTGAGGCCGCGGAACGTGTGATGCACCGCCTCCACTGCCAAAAGCTTCACCGCGGACACCGTCTTCGCCATCGTCTCGGTGTGCTGCCAGGCGCGCTCGTAGCGTCCTTCGAAGAATGCCGTCATCTGCCGCATCGCGAGCAGGAAGTTCACGCCGACGTTGAAGCGGGCCGCCGTTTGCTTGGCGATCGCTTCGTCGAAGTCGAACGAAGACGAAGCGATGTCGTACACCCCGCGCAGGCCTGCCACGAAGCGCTGCCCGCCCCGAACTACCTCGCCCATGACCTCGTTGTGCGTCTCTTTGGCAATGGCGGCCCACTTTTGCGCGGCCGCGGCGACCGCCTCGAGCGTCATGCCGCTCTCGAACTCGAGCCAGAGGACGTTGAACGTCATGTAGCCGATGAAGAGGAAGTCGCCGACCTCGACGCAGGCGGCGTACGCCTTCTCCAATAGGGGCAGGCTGGTCGCGAAATGTCGGCACCAGATGTTCACCATGGCCGCGTGCTTCGCGATCAGCTTTCCAGCGTCGGCGCTCGGGTTGCGACGGGCCAGATAGTCGGGTCCCACCGCCATCTCGGAGACTTCCAGGGCGCGAGTCATGTCGCCCGTCACCGACGCGATCGCCATGCCGGCGGAGACGTAGGCCGCCGGCGAGTGCACGGTCTCGCCGTACTGAAGGCGGATTGTCACGCTCCTGATCACGACGAGCGGCCACAAACGCGGGTGCGCGACGAACGTCGCGGAGTCGCCCTCGTCGAGCAGATCGAGCGTCGCCCGTGTGCGTGGATCGGTCGCCGCCCCCGGAGCGACGAAACCGGGTGCGCGCTGGGCATCGAGTAAGCTCGCAACTGCGCGCAGCTCGGCGTGGGCAGCGGTGGTGATCTCATCGTCGGATTCGGGCAGGGTCATGCCCAAGGCGCGCAGACCCTCGAGCATGGCCAGAACCGCCTCTCGGTAATTGCCCGCTAATTGGCAGAGGCGAATTCTGAGGATGTAGGCGCGCGCGGCGTCAACATCCGTGCGCGCCCGGGCCAGAATGAGCTCGAGCAGCTCGGCGGATTGCTTGTAGGCGCCGACGAGACATTCACACTCCGCGAGCGCGAGATACAAATCCAGGGTGGTGTCGTAACGCGCCGACCAGGCGTCGTCGGGCAAGAGCGCCGCGGCGTTTGCATAGTAGGCGCGCGCCGAAGCGTAAGCGGCCGACGACTTCGCTCTCGCTCCGGCCAGCGCGTTCAGCCCAATCAATTGGGCGATTTCAGCGGGATTGTCGAGCTGCGTGGCGCCGCGATTCCACTGGCCGGCCAGATCGAACACGCGCTCGGCGATCTCCTCGGGCGTCAGGCTGGCGCTGAGGCGACGAGCGATGCCGAGGTGAGTCGCGGCGCGTTCTTGGAGCGGCAGCAGCGCATAGCCGGCTTCCTGAACGCGATCGTGCAGAAAGCGATAGCTCCGGTTCGACCGGAAGATCAGACCGGCCTGCGCGGCCTCCGCGAGCGCGTCGTGGACCTCCTCTTCTGTGCCGCCATGCGCGGCGGCCAAGATCGCCGTCTCGACACGATTGCCCAGGCAAGCCATTTCGGCGATCGCGACTTGCGTCCTCGCCGACAAACGACGCAGCTTGACGAGCAGCAAGTCGACGACGTTGTCCGTCACGCTGCGAGCGAGGATCTCTGCAATGTCCCAGCGGAACTCGCCGCTCGCGCGGTCGAGCCTGATGGCGCCTTCGTCGTGTAGCGAGAGCAGGAACTGCGTCGCGAAGAAGGGGTTGCCGCCCGTCTTTTCGTGCACGGCATCCGCCAGCGGGGTCGCTGCCTCGGCGCTCACGTGCAGCGCGCGGCTGAGCAGGGCGCCGATGTCGGCACGCGACAGGGGACCGACGGCGAGTGGGGAGATCTTGGTTCCGGCCTTACGGATTGCCTCCAAGGTGAGGTACAGCGGGTGCCCCGGGGTTAGCTCATTTTCGCGATAGGCGCCGATGAACAGCAGATAGTGTGTGCCAGGCTGCGTTTCCAAGTACTCGAGAAGGGTGAGGCTTGCCGGGTCGAGCCATTGCAGGTCGTCGATGAAGAGGACGAGCGGATGCGCCTCGGCGGCGAAAACGCCGAGAAACTTTTGGAACGCTAGATGGAAGCGATTTCTCGCTTCAAAGGCCGCGAGCTCGGGCGCCGCGGGCTGCCTGCCTATGATGTGCTCGAGCTCCGGAATGATCGCGGTGATGAGTTGTCCATTGGGCCCCAGGGCGTCCCCCAAGCGCTCGCGCCATTGCTGGAGCTCGGCCTCGCTTCCTCCCAGAAGCTGCTGCACGAGGGATTGGAAGGCTTGCCTGAAGCTGGCATAGGGGATGTCGCGCTTGCGCTGATCGAACTTACCCGTGAGGAAGAATCCGCGGGCCCCCACATGCTCGCGCAGCTCGTTGACCAATGACGTTTTGCCGATGCCCGAATAGCCGGAGACCAGGACCATCTCCGCCGCTGCTCCGGCCAGGGTGCGATCCCAGGCCGCGTGCAGCTGCGCCATTTGAGGCTCGCGACCGAAGAGCTCGTCGGGAATCGCGATGCGATCGGCGATATCACGGCTGGCCAGCGTGAAGTCCGAGACGTGCCGCCCTGCTTCCCATTCGGCGAGGCACCGCGCCAGATCAGCAGCAACGCCGCGTCCGCTCTGGTAGCGTTCGCCGGGGTTCTTGGCGAGCAGCTTGCTTACGAGCGCGGCAATCGGCTCCGGCAGGTCCGGCACGAGCTCGACGATGGGTAGCGGCGGGCGCGCCAGGTGGCAGTGCATCCACTCGAGCGCATCCGCCGCTGCAAACGGCAGTCGACCGCTGAGCATGCGATAGAGAATCACGCCCAGCGAATAGAGATCGCTGCGGGCGTCCACCGGTCGATCGGTACGGCCCGTTTGCTCGGGAGATATGTAGGCAAGCTCGTCATGAGTGGGAGCATGGCAGCCGCCCGCTGGCGCGGCCCAGCTCACGTCTACGATGCTGATACGATCATTGGCGCTCGAGACCAGCAAGTTCACGGGCCGCAAATCGCGATGGACCGTGTGCTTGTCGTGCAGCCCGCTGAGTGAGCACGCGAGCTGAAGCGCGAAACGAAGCGCCCTCGCGAGCGGCATCGGTTCGGCGAGGCTCGACTCCAGCAACTCGCCGGGGACATCTTCGAGGAGCATCGCGGGCTCCGGCCCGTCGCTGAGCAGGGCGAGAGGTCGTGGTATCCCCGGTACGTGCAGAGAGGCGAGCAGCTCATGCTCCGTTCGAAACCGCTCCGCACGCGCCGGATCGGGTTTTTCATCCAGTCGTTTGAGTAATGCGAGCCCCTCGTCTTGCACGCCTCGAACCCGGTAAAGGTTGGACCCCGCTGTCCGGCCGAGGCTCTTGACGATCTCGTAGCCGGAAATCGTCGGCTCCCAGCGCGACTCCGGCGGCTGTGGATCCGGTTTTGTCATGGGGAGGACCCACGTCGAACCATCGCGATGAATCTCCTCGCCAAAATTGGGATACACCCAAAAGTGTTTGATGATCGAAGCCCGCTGCCCAGCGGCGAGGGCAGGGGTGGCGACGTCGCATGGCTGCGAGCTCGCCGAGCAAAGCGAAGGTATAATTTATTCTCTAGTTACCCCGCCGTTTTTCGGCGGGGCGCGCGGGTGAAATAAAAACAATAGTTGTAACAGGGGCTTAGACGCCAGGGCGTCTTCCCCCGAATGCCGTTTCGGTTCGGCGACTCAGTCAGAGGTCGAGCGGTCAGAACTCGGTGCTAGCGGCCGTCGTTGCGCCCGAGCGCACTGTTACCGGCAGCGTACGGCGGCCATAAAGTGGATGGATGAAGACCAAGGTGTGAGCACCCGCGGGGGCTCGTACGACGCGCGGTGACTTGCCGAGGGGACGCCCATCGAGCACCACATGCGCGGGCGGAGTCGCTGCGATATCGATCGTACCCGCGTTCGGGTCACCGTTCGACAGGTCCACGATCGTGGGTGCGTCGGGTAGCTCTGCGAGCTTCACGGGCAGAGGACTCGGAACCCTCGTCGAGGCTTCGAGCGAGACGGTGGTCCGAGGGCGCTCTTGGGGCGGCTCCGGGGAGCCTTTGTCTGCTGCCTCCACGACAGACGGCGCTTGGAGCGTCGGCGGCTCTCCCTGACCCGCAGCGGTGACGACCAGCGGCGGTTCCGGCGCGCTGGGGAGCTTGGGGCTTGGCGCACGCTGCGTGGCGGCGACGCCGGGAGCCCCGGACAGCGACTGTGCGGAAGACGACAGCCGACGCACCAGGCCCACGGCCGCGAGCGGCACCAGGAGCGCCAACGAAACCGCGACGGCGCGCCTGCTTGACTTTCGTCCACGCGGCAGGGGACCGAGCTCTGCATCCTCCGCGATGAACGGCCCGGGTGGCTCCGACTGCGGCATGCGCTCACTGCTCGGCGCCGCGGCTGGGCGCGACCGCCGCGCACGGCCGAGCGGTCCGATGCCGACCAAGGTGCGCTGCTCGCTGTCGTACGAATAGCGAGGGAGGTCGCCGGCCTGTTGGACCTCGTCCAGCTCGGGCGATGCAGTGTCATCCCAGGGAGGAAGCTCATCGACCTCGAAGTCGCCGCGGCTTTTGGTTTTCGTCATCAAGCAGCTCCTTGGCTCCAGGCTGGCCGAAGGTACTCCCATGAGCGCGACCTGGAAGTTGCTGTTGTGATGTCGCGCTGCAAATTGTGGAGCACGGTTCCGCTCTCAGCAGAGGCCTGACGCTGCGCTGAGGCTGAGCGAAGGGCCGGCAAGGCGCGCTCCAGCGACGCTGGGAGCGAGCAGGAGCGCCGACCTAGAATGAGCTGCGCACGCTCAGGTGCGCGGGGCCGACCGTGATCGACCAGCGCGCTTGCGCTTCGGGGCTTTGAGGGGACTTGGCGGTGAGGAGCAGTGTCACACCGGCCGCGCAAAGCACGCCGCCAGCGACGAAGCCGACGGTCGAGACAGTGCGCCAGGTGCGCAGTGCGTGGACGTCGTCTGCGGCTGTGTCGAGGCATTGGCCGTTCTGGCAACGCGGGTCGTCGTCGAGCGTGCTCTTCTTCTTCAGCGCCAAAATCCCGGTCACGCCGCCCGTGACCAGACCGGCGCCGCCTGCAATGAGAGCCGCCCAGCCGAGGGTCGTGCGCGTGCTGCCGGTCGGGCTGGTCCGAGAAGGTGCTCCGGAGTCGCTCGGGGTAGCGCCGCTCTGGGCAGCGGCGCCGAGCTTCAGCTCCACGCGCTGGTGCTCGCCCTCGGCCAATGTGATCGAGGCGTTCGCTTCTTGCGTCCCTTGCTTGGCGACGATGCGGTGCGGGCCCGGATTGGTCGGTCGCTCTTCGCCGAGCAGCATTGCCGGTAGAGCCTTGCCGTCCAGCGTGACCTCGAGTCGTTCGCTACTGGCGGGGGCTACGCGGATCAGCAGGCTGGGGATGCGTGCCGTGAGTTGCTCGCGCTCGGCGGCCGCGTCGACCTTAGCTTGCTCTTGGACGGCCTTGTCGCCAGACACCGGCAGACGGGTCGCTTCGATGTAGCGCTCTCGGGCTTCCACCAGCGCCCCGAGCTTGACGAGCGCGCGCGCAGACCACAAGGCGACCGACGGCACCTGCAGGGCTTGGTGGGCTTTTTCTAGCTTCTGGGCGGCCGTCGTGGCGTCACCGTTCTGAAGCGCCATCACGCCGTCTTCTGCCAGCTGACGAGCCGCCGCGCGCGTTGCCGCATCGGGCTCTGCCGCTGCGATACCGGCGTGAAGGGAGAGCGACAGCGAGAGCAACGTCGCCCAAGGCCGCGCACAACGGTAACCCAACATGGTGTGCAGTAGAGCCGCTACGGCTGGCGGGCGCAACGGATACCCACGTTGTACCAAATGCTGTCGGAGGGATCGCCAAGGCGCTGGGCCGCCGGCAGGTAGCTGCCGTCTTCGACCCAGCTTCCGCCGGCGATGTGGTGACCGCCGTTGGGCTCGAGATTGGCGCAGTCGTTACAGGGATCTGCGCCCGGGAAGCTGCCGCTCGTCGTGTCGAGCAGCCACTCCCAGACGGATCCGGCCAAGTCGAGCTGCCCCCATTTGCCGGCGCCAGCAGGCTTGGAGCCGACCTCCAAGATGCTGGTCAGGTCGCACGCGGTGGAAACACCGTTGCCGCAAGCTCCGTAAAGCGCGTGATCGGTATCCAAGTTGCCGCCCGGCCACGGGTAGGTGCGGGCTTCGGCACCAGCGGTGGCCGCGAGGTGCCATTGCAGCTCACTCGGGAGAAAACCGCCGTCCCAGGCGCAAAACGCGAAGGCCTCGTACCAACTCAGACAGTTGATCGGCTTCTGCTCACCGACGTCTGGAGCTTTGGTCCAGGTGCGGACATCGAGGTTCTTACAGGGGCGAAGCTCCATGTCGCTTTCGAGCTTGCTCGCGCTCGCGGCGATGTTGCCGTCCCACGTCGGTTGCCAGCCGCTGCTGTCGATGTGTGGCTGCTGGCCGCTACCCGCTTTCGGCGGCCCCGTGTAGGCCTTCACGAACGCGCGAAAGCGCCCGACCGTCACCTCGTACTTGTCCAAGCGGAACTCGGCGGCGCTCACTTTGACGCCGTTCGCCGCCACGCAACCGTTGCAGGCCGGCACGATCGGGCTCGTGCAACAGCTTTCGCCATGGCACTCGGTCCTGCTCAGCCCCTTGCAGGACGGCGCGCTGTTATCGAGCTCCTCGCCGCTTTGTCCAGCTGCGCCGTTGCTGGCGCCGCCCACCGCCGGATCGGGTGCACCGCCTTCGCTAGGCGGAGCACCTGCGGCCGTGGCGCTGCCGCCTTGTTCCGTGGAGCTACCAGCCGTCCCGGCGATCGTGCTCGAGCCGCCCGCCGTTTCTTCGCCCGCGGCCGACCCGCCCGCGCCCGGGAACGAGTGAACCAGCTCGACGTCTGGCACGACGCACGCAAACGCCACTAGTCCTGCGCAACACAGCAAACGGGCGAAAGACCGCATTGCGCGCTAGCTCACACGCACCGCGGCGACGGTGCAAGCCCATTCGAGGAATCGCGGCGCCTCGAGCCGCGGCAACATTGCCGACTCAGCGCTGTTTGCGGCGTGCCGACGGCGCAAGGCCAGCAAGCGGCGTCACCGTATGCCCCCGGTAAAGCGGAGCTTGCGTCGAGCCCGCTCTTTCCAGGCAGCTCGTCAGTCGGTAATACGCGTTACCGTGAGGTGGGGAGAGCGGACGTCGCCAGCTCCATTGGGCGTGCTGGCTTTCGCTCCCCCGGAGCGCAGCTGGTGACGGTGGTCGGCCCACCACGCGGCGGCTCGCGCGTTGGACCAATTGCCGGCTGCGGCGCAGGCGGCGAGCCTTTCTCGCAGCGCGTGAGCAGAGGCAGGGCGGTCTGCTGGCAGTTTGGCGAGGCAGGAGAGAATCACGGCTTCGAGATCGGCAGGCACGGCGGCGCGAAGCCGAACGGATGGGGGTTCAGGCGTAGAGTGTAGATGATGGGCGCAAACCTCGACGATCGATGTGCCGTTGAAGACGTGGGTGCCCGTTAGGAGCCAGTAACCGACCGCGCCCAGCGCGTACAGGTCAGCCCGCGCATCGACGGTATCGGGTGCGATCACCGTCTCGGGGGCCATGTAGAGTGGTGTTCCGGTGATCGCGTTGGCCATGGTCAGCGTGGGTTCGGGCGAAGCCTCGCCGCTCGCTTTTCCGCGCACGTCCTTGACGAGCCCGAAGTCCACGACCTTCACCAAGTCGGAGATCCCGCCGCGATCGACGACGAGGATATTGCCGGGCTTGACGTCGCGATGAATGAGCCCGGCGTCGTGCGCTTCTGCCAGCGATGCGGCGGCCTGTGTGAGTAGGTGAATCACCCGCTCTGGCGGCTGCGGACCGTCGACGTCGATGAGCTCGTCGAGCGAGCCGCCTTCCAAGAGCTCCATCGCGTAGTAGAAGACGCCGTCTGTCGTGCGCCCGTAGTCGAAGACGGTGACGGTGTTGGGATGCGTGAGCATTGCCGTGCGGCGGACCTCGCGCTCGAATCGAAGGAGCGCAGCCTTGCCGGCTCGGTCGGGGAGCAGCAGCTTGATGGCAGTGGGGCGGCGTAGCATGCCGTGGGAGGCGCGGTAGACGACGCCCATGCCGCCCTCGCCCAGCTTTTCCTCGAGCGTGTACTGCCCGAGCCGACGAATGTCGCTCACGGCCCTGCGCAGGCCGTGCACCGTGTGCGAGAAGGCCACCGCCATGGCGACCACGATCGACCACAAGATGGCTGAGACGGTCGTCGCCAAGTAGGCCATGTCGCCCACCTTGCCCTTGGGCCACGTAGCCGCCGGAGGATCGTACAACGCGGGATCCCAGGCGCTGAACGCGACGAAGATGCTCGCGAGCAAGGGGATCGTCATCAGCGTGGCGACCAGCAACGTGCGCCCCGCGGTCGACGGGACATAGACCGCATAAACGAGCAGCACGTAGCTGACAGTCGTGCGAGCGACCATGTCCGGCGAAGCGGTCAGGTCCATCACCATGGCCATGCTCGAAAACGCACCGGTCCCGACGAACAGCGTCGCCAGCTCCACGGTACGAACGAAGCCTGGAGACCTCGGTTTCCCACGCAGCAAGAGCCACAAAGTGCCGAACGCTCCTGCGGCGACAGCGAGCGGAACGTTGCCTAGAAGAAACGAAGCCCTTCCGACCTTGACCGTCGTGAAAACCATCAGCGCGACAAATGCCAGCGTGATGAAAGCGAGCACACGCCCGAATCTCGACAGCCTGGCCTGACGCAGCGCGGGGTCGACCGCATCATCGCTCATGGAATCCACGCGGCCCGATATAGCAGAGGCTTAGGCGCCCTCAGCAATCCCGAAGGCTGTCCATCAAAACTACGATTGGATCCCCAGGCCCTCTGCGATGCAGATTGTGTGTCGCAACGCCGAACGGCACTCCGAAGTGACCCCCAGCACGGGCCACTGCGAGACCTTCGTGCGCAGGAGGACTGAAATCCATCATGAAATCACAATCTTATGCTATGCGTGCTTCGCTGGGTGGGTTGGGGGTGACCTTGGTTGCGGCGCTGCTGCTGGCGCCGAACGTGGCGCGGGCCGACGAAGACTATTCGGGGTGGAGCTTCAATTTCACGCCCGTGCTCATCGCTCCGAAGGACGGCTATCGCTGGGGAGGGGGTGTGGACCCCGAGCTGAAATACACGATCGATCGCGACGGCGCGCGCCTGAGCGCTGGGCTGCGTATCGGCAGCTACTACGCGAAGGACCGTTTTGGGATCACGGCGATGCCGACGCTGCGCATCACCGTGCCAGTCGGCCGGGTGGAACCCTACGCTTCGTTCGGCATGGGCTACGGCTGGATTCCCAAGGAAGGCAAGGAGGACATCGCGACGATGTCGCGCCTGGGGATCGTGTTTCGGGTGAGCGCGAAATTCGCGCTCGGACTCGAGGGCACGCTCCAGAGGATCGAGCGCAGCGAGTTCCGATTCCCGTCTCTGGGGTCGGCCATCACGTTCGACTTTTGAGCTCGTAGGAGGAACCATGCGTACTGCAATCGAATGCGTGCTTCGCAGCCTCTTCATCGGTGCTGGTGCCACCTTGGTCATCGATGCTTGGGCGGCGCTGCTGCGGCGCTTCGGCGTACAGTCGCTGAACTTCGCCATGCTCGGCCGCTGGATTGGGCACTTGCGGCGAGGTTGGCTCAAGCACGAGAGCATTGGCAAGGCGCCGCCGGTTCGGCGAGAGCTTCTGCTGGGCTGGCTCGCGCACTACACGATCGGAATCAGTTTTGCGGGGCTGCTCCTGGCAACGTTCGGTCTGGCGTGGGCGCGGTCACCGACGCTCGGGCCCGCCCTTCTGATCGGTGTCGGTTCGGTAGTCGCACCATTATTTATTCTGCAGCCGGCTCTCGGCGCCGGCGTCGCTTCTTGCAAGACGCCGCGACCCGTCTTCAACACGCTCAAGAGCCTGACCACGCATACCGTGTTTGGCGTCGGGCTCTTCGTCGCCGCGCTCGTCGCGGCCCGGCTCTTTCCCGCCTTTGGATGAATCAGCATGACTACTCCTGCGCTCTGGCGAGACCTCGCCCCCATTTGCGCTATCGTTTTCCTCGAATTTTTGGCGATGGGCCTGCCGCTAGCCGTCTTGCCGGTCCACGTGCAAGGCACCCTCGGCTTTGGCTCGTTCGTGGTGGGCATCGCCATCGGCTCACAGTCGTGGGCCACGCTCCTCACTCGTCACGCTGCCGGAAAGCGGTCCGATCAACGTGGCCCAAGAGCCGCCACTCTGCTCGGTCTGTTGCTCTCGGTGTTGGCTGGCGCGACCTACGCCTTGTCACACGCCATTTCAGTACCTTCAGCATCTTTGGCCGTGCTGATGCTCGGACGTACCTTGCTCGGAGCCGGCGAAAGCTTGGTCATCACCGGCGCGTTGTCGTGGGGCGTTGCGCTCGCTGGCCGTGAGCGCTCGGGCATCGTCATGTCGTGGGTCGGCGTGGCCATGTACGGTGCGCTAGCGTTTGGAGCGCCGCTCGGCTCGACCCTCGCCGGTCGGTACGGCTTCGTAGCAATGTGCGTGGCTGCTGCAATCTCACCGCTTTTGGGCCTCGCGGCGGCTCGCGCTTCGCGAAACGTCGAGCCAGTCGGAGGCGTGCGCCTGCCGTTTTACCGGGTCGTGGGGCTCATCGCGCTGCCGGGCTCAGGTCTCATGCTGAGTGCAGTGAGCTTCGGCGCAATCGCCGCTTTTTCCACGTTGCGCTTCGCTGAAAGAGCTTGGCCCCACGCCCCCCTCGCGATGAGCGCCTTTGGCGCGGCTTACGTACTGGCGCGACTGCTATTCGGGAGTCTTCCCGATCGCTTCGGTGGGGCGCGGATCGCGATGGTCTCGGCCGCACTGGCCGCGCTAGGTCAGCTCGGCATGTGGCTGGCGACGTCGGCGACGATGGCGGTGGCTGCTGCCGCCCTCACTGGGTTTGGCTTCTCGCTGGCGTTCCCGTCCTTCGGGGTCGAGGCCATCCGGCGTGTGCCACCGCAAAACCGCGGCGTCGCGCTCGGAGCGTACGCCGCCTGCTTCGACGTCAGCCTCGGGCTCGGCGTGCCGCTGCTCGGCCTGGTCGTTTCGCTGCGGGGCCATGCTGCCGCGTTCGAAGTGGGGTGCGGCGCTGCGCTCCTGGCGCTTCTCGTTGGAGTTGCCCTGTCGGGCGCCAAACGGAGCTTGGCATGATACCGCTCACGAGAAGCGACTTCAAAGTGCCCGGGTTACTGCTTGCGCTGAGCCTCGTCCCCGTTTTGGGAGGGGTTGCGCGCATGAGGAGCCTTTCTGGCGGCCTGCCCGTCGGGGCCGATGACGCGCGGTTTGTCGCGGCGCCTGTACCAGTCGTGCTTCATGTAGTTGCTGCGACCTTCTACTCTCTACTCGGTGCCTTCCAATTTTCGACGGGCCTTCGGCTACGTTGGCCGACCTGGCACCGCCGAGGGGGCGTGCTCTTGCTCGTTGGTGCCCTGCTGACTGGCGCCACGGGCCTCTGGATGACGGCCGTCTACGCAATCCCGCAACCCCTCCAAGGTCCTCTCCTCTACGGCATGCGGTTGGCAGTTGGGGCCGCCATGCTGACTTCAATCGTCGGGGGCTGGGCGAGTATCGTGCGGCGCGACCTCGCCCAGCATGAAGCGTGGATGATTCGCGCCTACGCTCTTGCGCAAGGAGCCGGTACGCAGGCGGTGATCATCCTGCCCGTGATTTTGTTTTCGGGTCCGGTTCTCGGACTCACACGAGACGTCTTGCTGAGCGCCGCATGGGGAGTCAACACCGTTGCAGCCGAGTGGATCATCCGTCGCCGCCGCCGCGGCTACGTGCGAGCTCGGTCGCGCACCACCGAGCCGGCAGCCGCGATCAATGGGTCTTGAGCTCGGCTTGCCAAAACGGCGAACAAGATCCGTACTGGCCGGTCCATCTCGAGCAGGAGCTCGACCTCACCGCGAGCGGCCGCGTCTTGGGCTACATCCGCATGCAGCAGCCCCAAACCGAGACCGCTGGAAATCAACGAGCGGGTCACGCTACCCCGGTCGACGCTGATGACCCGCTGTGGTCGAAACTGGTGTTGTTTGAACAAGGCCTCTGCTGCGTGGCTGCAGCAGGTGCTCGACGTGGGATAGATCCACGGCAGCTCGGCCAGCGCGCGCCAGTCGGGCGAGCTGGGCGCTGCGATCAACCCGGGTGCGGCAGCCAGGTGAATCCGAAAACGGGAAACCTCGACGGTGTCGAGGTCCCGTCCAGGCACATCGGCCTCATTGTAGTAACCGGCGTCCAGCGTGCCGTTGCGGATGCCCGCCAATACTTCCTGCGATGACCCGTGCCTGACGGCCACCTCGACATCTGGATACCGCTCGGCGAGCAAGGTGATCAGATAACCGATCGCTTCCTTGTTGGAGCTGCCACCCACCCCAAGCTGGAGCTTTCCACCGACCTGGCCCTTGATGCGCGTCGCCTCTGCCATCAGGTCTTGCTGAGCCGCCAGCGCCCGCTCGGATTTGGCCAGGATACGCTCTCCCTCGGCCGTCAGACTCATGCCGCGCGGCGTGCGCTCGAACAGCAGCAGGCCTAACTCGTCTTCGAGCGCCTTGATCTGTGCGCTCACTGCCGGCTGGCTCAAGTGGAGCTGCTCGGAAGCTCGGGTGATGCTGCGCTCGCGAGCGACGGCCACGAACGTCTTCAGTTGGTGCAAGTCCACGGGGCGCTGCTCTACCAAGTGTAGCTGGGAAACGGCCGCCCCGGCTTGGCGATCAGGTAGCCTTGCACCAGATCGCATCCGCACGCGCTGACCACGTCGAGCTCCTCGCGGGTCTCGACCCCCTCAGCTACTACGAGCAGGCCGAGCTCGCGGCAAAGTGACGCGACCGAGCTGACGAGCTTGCGCTTCATCGGGTGCTTCTCGATGCCGCGGATCAAGGTCATGTCCAGCTTGATCAGCTCGGGCTCGAGCGACACGAAGCTGGTAAGGCCCGCGTAGCCCGCCCCGAGATCGTCGACGGCGATGCGAAAGCCGCGCTCGCGTAGCTGGGCCATGCGCGAGCGTGCGTCGTCGACGTCGTCGAGCGCCGCCCGCTCGGTGATTTCGAGCACGACGCGACTGGCGATTGCCGTGAGGGGCTCCTCGCTCGAAAAAAGCGCGGCATCGAGCAAATCGCGCGAGTGCAGATTGACGAAGAGCAAGGCTTCGGCGGGCGCTGCGCTCATGGGCTCGGCTGCCGCTCTGCGCGCCGCGCGGCCTAGATCGGTCAAGCGACCGAGTCGCTCGGCGGCGTCCAGCACCGCGCCGGGATGCGGCAGGGTAGGCTCACCGCTGCGCAGCAGCGCTTCGTAGCCGAAGATCGTGCCATCTTGCGTCCGCACGATGGGTTGAAACGCCATCCACAGCGAAGCCAGTGCCCGTTCGAAGCTGGTCTCGAGCGCGAGCAAATCGCTGCCACCGAGGCCGCCGTTGGCCAAGAGAGTGAGCGCCTCCTGCTTGAGCCGCGCGATGCGTCCCAGCCGGACAGCACGGACCAGCACGCGCTTCAACTCCTCGAGGTCGATGGGTTTGGTCAGGTAGTGGAGGGCGCCGAGTCGTACGGCTTCGATGGCGCTCTCGACGTCGGGTGAGCCGGTGCAGAGGATTACCGGCACGTCCGGGTCGCGGCCTCGAATCGCGCGTAGCAGCTCGATACCGGTGAGCTCGGGCATCGAGATGTCGCTCACGATCGCGTCCACCGGGGTATGGCCCAAAATGGTCGTCGCTTCGCGGCCGTTGGACGCCGACGAGACTTCGTAGCCCGCGGCTGTGAGCGCTCGTCGCAAGAACGCGCGCAGCTCGTCGTCGTCGTCGGCCACCAGCACGCGCGGCTTGGCGAAGCCCGCTGTCTGGTCGTTTTGCAACTCCCGCACGCTTTCCAAGCCTCAAGAGGCTACAACACAAATTGCGGCGTGGGGCATGCTCCTGAGTCTCGCGGTGTTAGGGTGTCAGAGCCGGCAGTCCGGATTTCCCCGGACGAAAGCAGCGCTGTGTGTGCTAGTGTGCGCTGCTATTTTCGCGGACAGCGACCGCTCGGTCGGCGGACGACAGACGAAGCGTACTGAACTATCGTGGTGGTCCCCAGGGGTTGAAATGCCGGATGCGCTCGACGAAGGAGAGGCGCGTGTGCTCGAGCTGGTGGCAGCCGACACGCCGCTCGAGCACACGCTGCGAGAGCTCGCTCTGCTCTTCGAAGCACAGGCCGAGGGCATGTTGGCTTCGATCCTTTTCGTACAAGACGGCAAGATGCGTCACGCTGCGGCGCCCAGCCTGCCGGCTCAGTGGCGCGAGGCGGTTGACGGCGAGCCGATTGGTCCGAATCGAGGCTCGTGCGGCACCGCTGCGTATCTCAAAGAACCCGTGATCGTGACCGACATCTCGACCGACCTCCGCTGGGCCGCCTATCGGGACGTGGCGCTGTCGTTAGGGCTGCGGGCCTGTTGGTCGACGCCAATCATGGGCTCCGAACGCGACGTCGTCGGTACCTTTGCTTTCTACTACCGAGAGCCGCGAGAGCCGACCCCACGCTTGTTGGCGCTGGCGGCGCGAGCCAGTCGGCTCGCCACCGTTGCGTTTCAGCGCCACCGACATCAAGTGGCGTTGCACGAGAGCGAGCAGCACCTCGCTCTGGTCTACAACCACTCGGGCGACGTGCTCTACCAGTTGGGGGTGGAGCCGGAGGGTTATCGCTTTCTGTCCGTGAACCCGATGTTCACGAAGGCTACCGGCATTCCAGCCGAAGCCGTGCGCGGTAAGTGGGTGCACGAAATCATCCCCGAGCCGTCGTTGTCGCTGGTGCTCGAGAAGTACGCCCAGGCGATCCGAGCGCGAACGACCGTACGCTGGGAAGAGCTGACGCCCTATCCGACTGGCCTGCGGCGCGGCGACGTTGCCATCACGCCCGTCTATGACGCAGACGGGCAGGCCCGATACTTGATCGGCTCGGTGCGCGACATCACCGAGCAGTACGAAATGGCGCGTGAGCTTGCCGAGCTCCGACAGCGAGAGCAGCTGCACGCCGTCTTCGATGTCACGCCGAGCGCTCTCGCCATCGCGCGCGACGAGCGCATCTTGTACGCCAACCCGCGCTTCCGCAGCCTGTTCGGAATGCCCGCCGACGCCGACCCTGGCGTGGTCCAAGGCAGCGTGAGCGAGCTGCTCGCCCTGCTCCAGGCTACCGTCGATGCGGCAGGCAGCATCGAGTGGCAAACGACGCGCGATGGCGCGGTGGTGGATCTGCTGGCGACGCGCCGGCCACTCGAGTACGCCGGGCAGCCGAGCGTGCTCCTGCACCTGGTAGACGTCACCGAGCTGAAGCGCGCTGAGCGCTCGGTGGCGCAGGTCACCAAGCGGCTGCAGATGGCCACACGCGGCGCGAAGATCGGCGTCTGGAGTTGGGACTTGGCTACGGGCGTCATCCAGTGGGATGACGTGATGCACCGGCTCTATGGGGTCGATGCCGAGCAGGCGCACGACTACAAGGCGGTTTGGCAACAGCGCACGCACGCCGACGACTTCTTGCGCGTGGATCGAGCTCTGCGAGACGCGCTGGCCGGCCGCGGCCCGCTCGAGGCCGAATTCCGCATTTGGCGGGAAGACGGCAGCGAGCGGCATATCAAGGCCAACGCCGTGATTGAGCGCGACGAAGCTGGCAAGGGGGTGCGACTGGTCGGTACGAATTGGGACATCACCGATGCCAAGCGCGCGGAGGAGGCGCTCCGTCAAGCCAAAGAGGCTGCCGAAGCAGCGACACGTGCCAAGTCACTGTTCTTGGCCAACATGAGCCACGAGATCCGTACGCCGATGAACGCGGTGCTCGGCTACGCCCAGCTCTTGCAGCGCGACGAGTCCCTGGGTCAGTCGCAGCGGCGTAGCCTGGAGGTGATTCATACGAGCGGACAGCACCTGCTCAACTTGATAAGCGACATTCTGGAGATGTCCAAGATCGAGGCGGGGCGCACCACCCTCACGTTGCGAGCGTTCGACCTACACGCGAACCTTCGAGAGCTGGAGCGCATGTTCTTGCCGCTCGTGCGCGAGAAAGGCTTGGAGTTTGGGTGTGAGCTCGGCGCCGATGTCCCGCGCGCCGTCACCGGCGACGCCGTCAAGATTCAGCAGGTGCTGATCAACTTGGTGAGCAATGCCGTGAAGTTCACCGAGCGGGGGCGCGTGCGCGTGCACGTCTCGGCGACACGCACCGAGGGCGGGCAGCTCGTGAAGGCGGCGATCGAGGATACCGGTCCCGGCATCGCGGCCGCAGACCAACGGCACATCTTCGACGCTTTTGCGCAGTCCGAGACGGGCCTACGCGGTCGCGGAACGGGGCTCGGGCTGGCTATCAGCGCTCACTTCGCGAAGCTGATGGGTGGCGCGGTGGAGGTCGTCAGCGTGCCCGGTGAAGGCAGCACGTTCACGTTCACCTTTTGTGTCGGTAGCGCGGAAACATCCGAGGTTGCAGAGCCGGCACGCCTACCGGTTGCGGTTGGGCTCGCGCCGGGTCAGGCGGCACCCCGCATCTTGGTCGTCGATGACGTCGAGAACAACCGTGAGCTACTCGTCGAGGTTTTGTCGCGCGTCGGCTTCGAAACGCTCGTTGCGAAGAGCGGCGAGGAAGCGCTGGACTTGCACGCGACCTTTCAGCCCGACCTGGTGTTGATGGACCTACGCATGCCAGGGATGGATGGCCTCGAGACCACCGCACGGCTGCGCGCCTCTGGCTCGAGGGCCGCGATCCTGGCTCTCACCGCGAGTAGCTTGTCGGACGCCGAGGCGCAGGCGCGAGCCTCTGGCGCCGACGGATTTCTGCGCAAGCCGTATCGCGAGCCCGAGTTGCTGGCCTTGGTCGGCGAAAAGCTCGGAGTCCAATTCACGTACGCCGGCGCAGAGCCTGCGAGCAGCCGCGCCCGTACGAGCCTCGCACCGCGCAGTCTGGCCGAGCAGCTCGGTCGGCTGCCAGCCGAGCTGCGTGCCGAGCTGCGCGACGCGGCGGAGCGCGCCAGGGCCGGACGATTGGTCGAGCTCGTCGCGCAAGTTCGCGCGTACGCAGATAGCACGGCCGAGGAGCTCGAAGAGTTGGCTGCCAGCTTTCGCTACGAGGTTCTGCTCGAGGCACTGGACCAAGTCGAGGCAACATGACCGCCGGTGCGAACATCCTGGTGGTCGACGACACGCTGGAGAACGTACGGCTACTCTCGAGCATGCTGGGTCGACAGGGCTACGAGGTACGGCCGGTGACGAGCGGCAGACAGGCGTTGGTAGCAGCTGAACGCGAGGTGCCCGACCTGATTCTGCTCGACATCAACATGCCCGACCTCGATGGCTACGAGGTCTGCTCGCGCTTGAAAGCGCGAACAGAGCTGCGCGACGTGCCGGTGATATTTCTCACCGCGTTGAACGACGTGCGCGACAAGGTCAAGGCCTTCGAGGCGGGCGGCGTCGACTACATCACCAAACCCTTCCAGTTCGAGGAGGTTCATGCTCGCGTCCAGACTCACGTGTCTCTTCGGCGCGCGAGCGTCGCGCTCGAGCAGAGCTTCGCCCGGCTGCAGGCGCTCGAGCGCCTGCGGGACGATCTGGTGCACATGGTGGTTCATGACATGCGCTCGCCGCTAGCAGTGACCATCGGCGAGCTCGAGTTGCTCGAAGGGGCCAACGTAGCTGCGTTGGGTGACGACATAGCGGAGGGTATCGCCTCGGCCTTGCGCTGCGCCCGTGGCGTCAACCGGATGGCCAACGAGCTACTCGACATCAGTCGGCTAGAAAGCGGCAAGCTACCGATTTCACCGGTCCAATGTGACTTGGTGGAGCTAGCCAGCTCGGTGTGCCGAGTCCTGGCCGGTTTGGATCACGCGCGCCGCCTCGAAGTGGAGAGCAGCGGCCCGGTGTGGGTGACTTGTGATGTCGACCTCGTGCGACGTGTCATGGAGAATCTCGTGTCGAATGCGGTCAAGCATTCGCCATCCGGCGGGTTCGTGACCGTGAGCTTCGAAGTGGGGGCCGGGCGGACGCGCGTTGCCGTTGCTGACGACGGGCCGGGGGTGGCGCCCGATGCGCGCCCCCGATTGTTCGAGAAATTTGGTTGCGTCGACGGCACACGCCCGCGCCGGTTTCACTCGGCGGGGCTGGGGCTCGCCTTTTGTAGGCTCGCGGTGGAAGCAATGGGCGGCTCGATCGCCTTCAGTCCGCGGGAGCCACAGGGCAGCGTCTTCTGGTTCGAGTTGCCCTGCGCCCCGCATTGAGCTTCCGGCTGTACGTCGCCCAAACGCCAGCAGCCGTAGCCGCCTGCCGGACGCTACGTTCACGCCACCGGCGCGGATCTTCGAGACGCGATCGGGCGGCTTCCGGTAACTAGTGGGCAACGAAAACAACCCAGCCGGCTAAGTTACCGACTGGGCTGTCCTTTTCTCCTACTCGGTCGGGGCGGGCAGATTCGACGATCTTCACCGGGCAAGCCACAGCGCCGTGATCGGGCGCGCAATCCGCCGTTTCCAGCGGTGCGCGGGCGATCACTACCTCCGCGCTTCGTCGAGTCGTGGCAAGCCGCGACAACAATAGCGACCCCCCTGAGACTGCCAGCCGGTTTATTGGCGCAAGCGCGGCATGGCGCCTGCGCCGTGAAAGGACGGTTCGCTCAGAGGCCGACCGGATTGTCGTTGAAGCCACCCGTGCAGCCGGCCGTGGCACCGATCAACTTATTCGCGGCCGTCCAGGTGCTCTCGGCGTGCAAGGTCCACGGTGTTCTGACCTTCGCCGAGGCGCCCACTGGTGGAGAGATCCACGCCAGCTCGTTGAAGTTCTGAAAGGCCCCTTTGACGCCTTGGAGGAAGCACGCTCGTTCGGTGGGCGAATGGTCTAGCTTCAAGTCGAGATCCCAGCTCGACGCGGCCCAGTTGCCGAAAGACTGAAAGAAGGTGTGCCCGGTGCAGGCGGCGGTTGCCCGCATGCTGGCGTTGCCAGACGAGCCGGAGAGGAACCAGTTCTTGTTGGCGTCTTGATAGACCCTGACCGATTCCCCGCCGCCTTCGAATTTGCCGCTCACGCGCTGTAGAAAGCAGCTGCCATCGTTTTGCAGGAAGACGGGTACGCTTGCCCCAAGGAATCCAATCTCCCATGATTTGGTAACCGTCACGTCCTGCGCGATGCACATGGCGGCACCCGAAATGTCCCCACCTGTCTGTGAGCCGGCGGAAAGGACCCAGCGGCCGTTCACTGGCGCCACTTGAATGAACTCCCCGTACCCTTCGAAATGGCCGCGCATGCCCGTCAGGAAGCAAGCCATGTGAACGTTGGGGCCCAAATCCAGGCTGTTGCCGCCCAAGACTGCGCCGCCGCCGATTCTGCTTACCGCGCTCCGAGAGCTGCCCAAGTCTTCGCTACCGTCGGCGCCTTCCATGACGCAGCCGGACAGCGTTGCCGCCAGGCCGGCCGCGGCGAGTCCATACCCCCATGTTCGCGCCACATTTGGTGGCAAAATCTTACTCAAGATGTTCATCTGTCTTCTCCTCTTTACCGTAGCGATCTCGGAGTCGGCTGTGTCGCCGCCCCTGTCCATTTGAGACAAAGCTGTGGCTTGCGCGCGTGCGGTATTGGCTATGCGCCACTACCACGCACTCAGCGCCGTTTAGCGGCAACGCGAGTGACCATTCGGCGCGAACAATTTCAGGCTACGCGGTCCAGTCTCGCGCTTGCATGAGCTCCGTTGCGCCTAGACGCGACACTGTCGAACGCCAGAACAGCAAGTGCGAGGTGGATGGTCGCGAGGGCACAACCATGATTCGTGGGCGGTCTCTTGCTTCCGTCAAAAAAAGAGCGCGGTCACGCCGATCTCCGGCCTGGCTACTGGCCACAAGGCGTAGGGCAAGTGGCCGCTTGGCTGAAACACATCCTCTCCGAATCGGTGAAGCGCGACGGTGCCTTCTACCCCTGCGTCCTCGCATCCAAGCTGGCGGAGATCGCACAACACCATGCCGATGCTCCCCATGGCGGAGCACGTTAGGCGTGCCGAACGGGCTCGCGATCTCTCGTGAAGCGACGGGGCGCTAGACCACAGCGCGTCTGCCCGATTTCTCAGCTTGATCATGCCAGTCGAAAAGCGCCTCTTTACTCGCGCACCTTGCGCAGCTATCAGCCTGGCATGCGGTGGGCGTCACTGGCGTGTTTGGTCGCGGTGGGAGTATCAACGGCACCCGCTACGAGCCTCGCAAGCGTTCCAACCCGCCTGGTGTACGCGCGTGCCCAATCCGCAACTGAATGCCCGGACGAGCCGACGCTGGTGAGCGCGGTGGCGGCGCGCCTCGGCTACGACCCGTTTTCACCGTGGGGCGATCAGACCATTTTGGCGAGCGTTTCACGCGCGGGAAGCAACTTGCGGGGGCGCGCGGAACTCATCGACCACGATGGCATCACGCAGGGTAGTCGCGAGGTGACGCTGTCGGGCGTGGATTGCGGCGAGCTGGTTTTAGCGCTCTCGCTTGCCATCAGCATCACTTTGGACCCACTGCACAGCGATGCACCGCCGAGCGAGCGCCAACCTGAGCCGGAACCGACCACTACTGCCGACATGCCCGCAGCGACGGGGCCGAAGCCGCCACAGGTCGAGGAGCCGCCAACGCCATCTACTCGGCCGTCCCTCTCGCGCGATGTCGCCCCTCACGCCCACCAGCTCAACACGACGACGACGTGGCGCGCCAATGCTAGCGCTCTCAGTGCTTACGCATTGACTCCACGCTTCAGTTGGGGCGCCCGCCTGGGTCTCGAGGCCCGCCGCGCACGCTGGTCGCTCTCGTTCGAAGGTTGGGCAGCTCCGCCCGCGGCCTGGGACGTGGACGGTGGGGGCCAGCTCAGCGCGTCGCTGTGGGCCGGTAGCCTGGCTCCTTGTTTCGAGCTCTTGTCGGGCGTGCGTCTGTGCGCGGTCGGTAGCCTCGGCTCGCTGCACACGGGAAGCCAAGGCGTCGCGACTTCACGGAGCGAGCGTGTACTGCATGCAACGGCCGGCGGGCGCGCGAGCTTTTCCTGGCCGCTCGGCCGACGCTTCGAGCTGCTGGCAACGGCAGACGTGGCGGCTGTATTGAATCGCCCAGAATTTCAGCTGGATGGTGCGGCCGTGTGGCGGCCCAGCCCGCTTCTGGCCACGCTGGGAATCGGCGCGACCGCGCTCTTTTTTTGACGGAAGCGAGCGACCGTCCACGAGTCATGGTTGTGCCTGTCTCCGCGGCCGCCGTTCCCGAGCCCGCTTCCGGGGGGCTCGACTCGACTGCGGTCTTTCGCAGCGAGTTTCGTTACGTGTGGAGCAGTCTGCGCCGTCTAGGGGTTCAGGAGCGCGATCTCGAAGACTTGACGCACGAAGTGTTCGTGCGGGTCCACGATCAGCTGCCGTTGTTCGACGAAGCCCGACCGCTGCGGCCGTGGCTGTTCGGCATCGCGCTCGGCCTCGCGACGAACTACCGGAGGCTAGCGCGGCACCGCGTCGACCTGGTGGCAGAGGTGCCCGAACGATCGGATCCGAGCGTCGCCGCTGAAGAAGTGCTGCTAGAGCGTGAGCGCGCGCAGCTGGTGCAAGGTGCTCTACAAAAGGTCCCGCTCGAACAGCGCGCTGTGCTGGTACTCCATGAGCTCGACGGCTATACGATACCGGACGTCGCCGCTACGCTGGGCTTGACGCTGAACACTGCCTACTCGCGACTGCGGCTTGGTCGCGATTGCTTCAGGGCTGCGTTCCGCCGCGTCGCGAGCCAGAGAGGCTTTTCATGACACGGCGCCAGCTTCCTTCCGACCCGCTGCTGTGGCTGCGCGAGAGCGCGGAGCCGAGCCCGCCTGACGGCGTCGAAGCGCGCCTGGCTGCGCGCCTGGAGGGCCTGAGCGCACCGGTTGCGCTCGGGGGTGCAACGCCCGGCGCCGTGCCGCCACGTGCGGCGCTGGTGCACACCAAGCCGCCCTCGGGTGGCGGTTTCAAGCTGCTCGCCGAACGCTTCGTGCGTTGGTCACTGGTACCGCTGGGGCTGGGCGTGGGGCTCGGTGCCGCCGCGCACGCGGTACGGGGCGGCGAGCAACTTCACCCGCAGCCTGCCCTACCTGTAGTGCTGACCGCCACGACCGCTTCGAGTGTGCCCAGCGCCGATGCCGGATCGCAACCGCCGTCGGTGGTCGACGTCGTGCTGTCGCCGGCTGTGGCTGCGCCCTCAACTATGGCCGCGAAAAGCACATTGGTGGTCGAGCGCGACTTACTCGATCGCGCTCGCCGGCAGTTGGCGTCGGACGAGCCGGCGCGCGCGCTCGCGTTCTTGGAGCAACACGCGCAGCGCTTTCCACGCGGGCAACTCAGTGAAGAACGCGAAGCCATGTGGGTCAACGTATTGGCGCTGCTCGGGCGTAGCGGGGAAGCGAAGGCGCGGGGGGAAGCCTTCGAAGCGAGGTTTCCGAACAGCTTGATGGGGTCAAGCGTGCGCGCGGCAGTGCGGGCTGCCGGGAGCGCAAGATAGGCTCCCAATGCGTGGCGGAGTGCTACTGGGCGTCTTATGGGGGGGGACTTTCTTGGCAGCTTGCAGCGGCAATCCGGTCGATCTCGGGCAGCGTGGCTCTGCTACCGGTTTTGTGGACGCTCCGCGCTCGGGGGCGCTGGCGAATCCGACGACGACGCAGACGCTCTACACGAGCGATTCGGGGGCCATCTATGGTTTTGCAATTGACGACACGAGCCTCTACGCGCTGCTCAAAACGGGAGACGATTGTGAGCTCGTCTCCTGTCCGATGGATCGGTGCGGTAGCGAGCTCTCCGTGTTGGCGACTGGCCTTGCCCGTCCGGACGTCGGCCCACCAGCTACGGCCATCCAGATTGTCGGCGACTGGCTGTTTTGGGGCTATGGTGCCAATAGCCCGCTCGATGGCGTGGCGGCTTGTCCTAAAACCGGCTGTCGCTCACCGACCAAAGTTCAGTCCACGACGCGCGGCTTGCTGGCGACCGACGACGACTACCTGTACTGGACCGACTATGACGGTTGGTTGAACCGCTGGAACGCTGAAGCTTCGGTCGAGCGCCTGCGTTACCTGGCTATCGACTCGGGCTCCGAGCTACACGGGTTAGCAGTTGCCGGCGATTTTGTGTATTTCGCGGACGCGGCGGCGACAGCGATCCTTCGCGCACGCAAAGATGGCTCGGAGCCGCCGGAGCTCTTGCTGACCTCGGATGCGGTGTCGAGCATCGGCGCAACGCCGGACACGATCTACTACTCGTCCGCCATCTTGGCGGGCGCTATTTCGAGCTGCGCGGCGACGGGTTGCAACGGCTCCGACCGTACCCTGGTGATGAATCAGCGCTGGCCTCAGGGCTTGCGCATCGCCGGCGCGGATGCGTTTTGGCTTACGGGCGGCGCAACCACTGCGCCAGATAATTTGGGAATCGTGAGTCTGTGGAACTGTGGCCTGCCTGAGTGCGCCGGCGTGCGGTCCTTCGTGATGGACTTCGAGGTGGGCGATCTGGCTCGATACAACGGGGACATCGACGCCGTGAAACGCTTCGCGGTCAATCATGAGTTCGTGGTGTGGCTCGAGCGTACCCAGGAAGTCCGTCAAGCTTTGCGGAGGCGGGCCCGGTGAAAGCGCGGCAATGGCGCGATGGCTTGCTGGCGCTGGTCGCTGTCTGCGTGGCGTGCGACGGAGCGGTGGACCTTGGCGACCGCGGTCCGCGCGAATCCCCAGTGGACGACGACGCCAGCGAGACGCCCACAGACGACCCCTATTGGGTGAAGACCGAGAGGGTGACGTCGTTAGGTCAAGTAACTGCAACGGGCGCCCTCGCGGCGAGCGGCGACTTCATCTACGTCGCTGGCACGGCTGACGGCGGGAAGCATGGGCTGTACCGGTGCAAGCGGCTCGACTGCCTGACCACCTTCGAGAGGTTACCGACCATCGTGGACTACCTGTACAGCTTGCAGGTCCATGACGGCAGATTGGCGGTCGCAGCCGGCTTCTCCAGCATGTTCCTGGCCAGTTACGCGCTTCCAGATGTCAACGATCCTCACGTCGTGATCGGCGATCTTCCTGCATTCCAGCAAGTCAGTGCTCGATTCTATCGGAACGCCGTTTACTGGCCCTTGGAGTCAGACGCGAAGTACTACCGGTGTGCGCTACCGACCTGTGGCGCCGGTCCGTTCAGGATGCTCCAAGAGAATGGCGCAGGTCCGATCAGCGGCGATGGCGACCTGGTGTTTTTTAGCATGAACGGGCTGATCCTGCGCATTGGTGCGCTGGGTGATGGCCCAGTCGAGCGCTTGCTTCCCGACGCGACGCTGAGCGTGGCTTCGCCCGTCACCGGTAGCCCCGGCGATTCGAGTGGCGCCCCTCGCGATCTTGCGACGTTCTTGACCACGAGCGCTGGCATGCTCTACGCATCGGTCAGGCACATCGATTGTCAGGGGCCGTGCCTCACGAGCATTTTTCGCTGGCCGGTCGAAGGTGGCGCCGGCGAGGAGCTCGTGTCCGCCGACACCGAAGTCGGAAGCTTGTTCGTGTTCGATGGGGAGCTCGTGTGGAGCGAACGCGACAGCGAGCATGTCGGAGGCGCAGTGCTAGCAAGCTGCCGTATCGATAACTGCGGCGCCACTCGCAGACACCTCGGCATTGTCCGCTTCGTCCCCTTCGCACGGCAAGACCAGATTGTGTTCGCTGACAAGCGTCTGTACTGGCTCGGCGCGACCCGCGGGGACCAGGATATCTACTCCATCACGGCCATCCGCAGTGCCCCGCACTTGACGGCGCCACGCGGCGGCTAGCCGCCGCGCGGCGCCGTGGCAGAGCGCTGTGGGCGATTTCGCTGGTGCACGTGCTGTGCGTGTACACAGGTCTCCCTTGCATCACGCCCTCTACGCGGACGCGTGCTTGAGCCGACCGAGCCGTTCGACGCGTTGGTCTACGGCCTCACACCGCTCGACTGGTCCGCTACGTGTGCGCGCTGGGCGTCATGCTGCGTCATCTCCTACCGTCGGCAGCGTGTCGCTGAGGTGCCCTCGAGAATCGAGTCGGGCTCCAAGATCTGGCCGGACCAACACCCGGCGCGCCGCCTGCGAAACTGCTCGGGGTTGCGCTCTCCCGCGCATCGCCGTCTTTGATTTCGAGAGGCGGACGCGAGCAGCGCTACCGGCACGATGTTCGCGTGCAGACCCGAGGCGGCGCCAACCTCGAAGCAGTTCGCGAGCTGGCCGGGCACTCCAAGCTCCTCACCACGCAGCGCTACGTGCACGCGACGGGCGCAGACCTTCGCGACGCCATCTCTAAGCTCCCAGGGTAATAGCTGGGAAACGAAGAAGGCCCCAGTCGCTAAGTTCGCGACTGAGGCCATCTTTTCTCCTACTCGGTCGGGGCGGGCAGATTCGAACTGCCGACCTCACGGACCCGAACCGTGCGCGCTACCAAACTGCGCTACGCCCCGAGTGGGCTCCTTGAAAGGCCGTCCTTTTTGCGAGGCGGGCCGGTCGAGGCGGCGGGAGAATGATGGCCGAGCCTCGACCTGTCAAGGACGCTGTGGCGTTAGCCGTGGCGTTTTTTCAGTTCGGCCGTGAGGGCAGGGACGGCCTGGAAGAGGTCGGCCACGAGGCCATAGTCGGCGATCTGGAAAATGGGGGCTTCCGGATCTTTGTTGATGGCGACGATGACCTTGGAGCTCTTCATGCCGGCAATGTGCTGAATGGCTCCGGAAATGCCGACCGCCACGTACAGCTGCGGCGCGACGATCTTCCCGGTTTGGCCGACCTGGAAGTCGCCGGGGGCATAGCCGGCGTCCACCGCGGCGCGGCTGGCGCCGATGGCGGCCCCGACCGCGTCGGCCAGTGGCTCCATCACCTCGAAGAATTTCTCCTTCAGGGCGCGGCCGCCGGAGACCACGACCTTGGCGTCCGTGAGCTCCGGGCGGGCGCTCTTGACGGCTTCGAGGCCGACGAACTCCACGCGCGCTGCGGCAGCCCCGGGCGCTGCCTTGGCGAGCTTTTCGATCGGGGAGCTGCCGCCGCTCGGCTCGGCCGGCGTGAACTCGCTCTGGCGCGCCGTGGCCACCTGCACCGGTGTATCGAGGGTGCAGTAGCCGAAAGCGTTACCGGCGAACATGGGGCGCTTGTAGACGAGCTTGCCGCCTTCTACCGCAACGCCGGCGCAGTCGCCGGCGAACGCGGCGTCGAGCTTGGCCGCGACGCGCGGCAGCAGGTCTTTACCGAAGCTGCTGGCGGTCGCGACGATGAGCGAGACGCCTTGCGCAGCTGCCACGACGCTCGGCGCGTAGTGCTCGGCCGTGTAATGGGCGAGCGAAGCGTCGTCTACACATTGGATTTTGGCGGCGCCGTAGCCGGCTAGCTCGGCCGCCGCCGCGGCGGTGTTCGCGCCGAGCACGACGATGTGAATCGCGCCGCCCACCGCCGGCAAGGCCTGCCGCGCGAAGGTGATGGCGCTGAGGGTCGACTTCTTGAGCTTGCCGTCTTCGGACAGCTCGGCCACGACGAGCACGTTTGCCATTCAGATCACCTTCGCCACGTTGGCGAGCTTTTCGACCAGCTCGGAGACGTCTTTCACTTTCACGCCCGCGGCGCGCTGCGCCGGGCGCTCGAACTTGAGGTACTTCGTCGACAGCGACGCGCCGGGCACGAGCTCGGCCAGCGTCTTTACGTCGAGGGGTTTCTTCTTGGCGGCCATGATGGCCGGTAGCGGCGCGAAGCGGACGCCGTCGTTGTACTTGAAGCCTGCTTCGGTCGCCTTCGAGAAGACGCTGTGCGGTGCGACGATACGCAAGTCGACCGTGACCAACGCTGGCAGCTTGACGCGCAGCGTGAGCACGCCGCCGTCGACCTCGCGACCCACCAGCAGAGCGCTGTCTTCTTCTTTGATGGTGGCGGCGAAGGTGGCCATGGGCCAATCGAGCAGCTCCGCCAGGCGTTGGCCGACCTGGTTGCTGTCACCGTCGACGGCCTGCTTGCCCATGAGCACCACGTCCGGCTTTTCGGCGGCGACGATGGCTTGCAGGGCCTTGGCGACCAAGCGGCCGTCGAGCTGCTCGTCCGTCACGTCGACGCGGATGGCGCGGTCGGCACCGGTGGCGAGCGCGGCGCGCAAGGTTTGCTCGACCTCTTTCGGGCCCAGCGTGACCACCACCACCTCGCCGAGGCGCGCCTTGGGGGCCTTGCCGTTCTCGGTGAGGCGTAGGGCTGCTTCGAGCGCGTACTCGTCGAACGGATTCGGCTTCCATTCGAGGCCGGTGGTGTCGACGGCGCCGCCTCCGGCGGCAATCTTGACCTTGTTAGCGTTGTCGGGATCGGCGACCCGTTTGAGCGCGACTAGGACTTTCACGATGGTCTCCTCGAAGCAAGGCGCGGGCGGCGCCGCGCTTGCTCACAGCCTAGCCCAGAGAATGCGCTCCGTCGGTCGCAACCCGCACAAAAATAGCCCAAATTCTCGGCCAAAAGGCCGGTGCTTGCCGGTCCGGTGTAGGTGCGCACCGGGGGTGACGCTTTTGCCGGGCCAGGGTCCTGCTATGAAGCGGCAGGTCACTCGAAGCCCATGCAGCTCACCACTGATTTTCTGATCCTCGGCAGCGGTATCGCTGGTCTCTCGTTCGCGCTCCGTGCGCAAGCGCACGGTCAGGTCATCGTCGTCACCAAGCGCGCCGCGGCCGAAGCCGCCACCAGCTGGGCGCAGGGCGGCGTGGCGGCGGTGCTCTCACCCGAGGATTCGTTCGAGAAGCACGCCGAAGATACGATGGTGGCGGGCGCGGGGCTCTGTCACCAGGTGGTGGTCGATATTTGCGCGCGCGAGGCGCCCGAGGCGATCAAATGGCTGGCCGAGACGGGCGCTCGCTTCTCGCGAGATGACGATGGCCAGTACGAGCTCGGCATGGAGGGTGGCCACAGCGAGCGGCGCATCGTGCACGCCGGTGACATCTCGGGGCGTGAAATCGAGCGCGCCCTGCTCGACGCCGTCCGCGCTTCGCCGAACATCACCCTGCTCGAGTGGCACATGGGCGTCGATCTGATCACGCTCAGCAAGTTCGGCGGCCCCGATCAGTGCGTCGGCGCCTACGTGCTGGACGAGCGGGCCGGGCAAGTGACGACGATTCTGTCTCGCGCCACGGTGCTGGCCACGGGCGGCGCCGGCAAGGTGTATCTCTACACCTCGAATCCAGACGTGGCGACGGGCGACGGTGTCGCGATGGCGTACCGAGCCGGCGCCGAGGTCGCGAACATGGAATTTTACCAATTCCATCCGACCGTTTTGTACGAGCCCCGCGCCAAGTCCTTCTTGATGAGCGAAGCGCTGCGCGGCGAAGGCGCGGTGCTGCGCACGCTCGATGGTGAGGCGTTCATGAAGCGCCATCACCCGCTCGCTGACTTGGCGCCGCGCGACGTGGTGGCGCGCGCCATCGACTTCGAGATGAAGCGCTCTGGTAGCGAGCACGTGCTGCTCGACATTTCAGGACGCCCCGCCGATTTCGTGCGCTCGCGCTTTCCGAATATTCACGCCGAGTGTCTGCGCTTCGGCATCGACATCACGAGCCAGCCGATCCCGGTCGTGCCGGCCGCACACTACATGTGCGGCGGCGTCACCAGCGACTTGCATGGCCGTACCACGCTGCCCGGCTTGTGGGCGATCGGCGAGACGGCCTGCACCGGCTTGCACGGCGCGAACCGCCTGGCGTCGAACTCGCTGCTCGAAGGTTTGGTTTTCGCGCGTCGCGCGGTCGAGCGCCTGATCGGCCAAATGCCGGAGCTTGCCAGCTCGCCGCACCCGAGCGTGCCAGAGTGGCAGACCGGCTCCGCCGCGCCCAGCGACGAGGCCGTCGTGGTGAGCCACAACTGGGACGAGCTGCGCCGCCTGATGTGGAACTACGTCGGCATCGTGCGTAGCGACGCCCGCTTGCGCCGGGCCGCGCGGCGGGTCTCGCTGCTCGAGGAAGAAATTCGCGAATATTACTGGGCGCACCTGGTGACGCGCGACCTGCTCGAGCTGCGCAATATCGCTACGGTGGCGCAGCTCATCATTTCGTCGGCGGCGAGCCGTCGCGAGAGCCGCGGTCTGCACTACACCATCGACCACGAGCAGACGCTCGACGAGTGGGCGCACGACACCGTGACCAAGCGCGGCGTGTCGCCCCACCTGCGCGGGCGATGAACGGCAAGACCGAGCTCAGCGCCGCGCTCGCCCTCGGCTGGTCCCTGCTCGTCACCTGCGGCCTCGTCAGCGTGGCGATGGTGGTCGGCATGCTGCTCGGCAACTCGAACTGGTCCATCATCGTGGCCGCGCCGGCCGAGCTGCTGGTCATGTTTCCGGCCGCCAAGCTGATCGCTCGCTTCTACGGGGAGCGCGACGAGCGCCGCTCGTTCGGGCTGGGGGCGGCGCCGCCGCTCGAGCTCTTGATCGGTGCCTCGCTCGGCGTATTGCTGCAGCTGCCGGCCGGTTACCTGAGCTCGCTGGTCGAGCGCCGCTTCCCGCTGCCGCCCGAGATGATGCAGGCGCAGCTCGCGGCGCTGACGCCTTCGTCGGCGCCCGTGGCCGTGTTGATGCTGCTCTCGGTGGCGCTCGTGGTGCCCTTCATCGAGGAATTGTTTTATCGCGGGGCGTTGTTCTCGGCCGTGTTACGCAGCGGTCCCGCGTTCGTCGCGATCTGGACGACGTCGATCGCCTTCGTGCTGGCGCATCAGGAGCCGCGCAATTGGGCGCCGTTGCTACTGGTAGCGGTCGTCCTGGGCGAGCTCCGGCGCCGTGGCGGCTCGATCTGGGCGGGGGTGGCCTTGCACGCGGCCTTCAACGCGACAACGCTGCTGGCCGTGTTCGTGACCCACCCGACGGAGTTGAAGCCCGAGTCGAGCCCCTGGCAGCAAGCCGTGCTCGGCGGCGCGCTGTGCGGGGTCGGTGTGTGGCTGTTCGGGCGCGTTTCGGGGCGACGCCTGGCGGAGGCGAGCTGAAACCATGAAGCTAGCTCTGTGTTTGCTCGGGGGCGGCGCCATGGGCGCCATGTTCCAAATCGGCGCGTTGGCCGCGCTCGAGGACACGGTCGAGGGCTTTCAGGCCAACGATTTCGACTCCTTTCTCGGTAGCTCCGCGGGCGCCAGCGTGGCGGCGGCGCTCGCCGGTGGTCAGCCGGTGCAGCGCATCTACCGCGCGTTTCTCGATCCCGCGGACGTGTACTTCGGTCTCGAGCGCGGGCATCTCTTGCGCGTGGACGTGGCCGAGTGGCGCCGCACACTCGTCTCCGCGGCCGTAGCGATGCGCTACGGAGCCAGCTCCTTGCTCTCGGGCAAGAAGCGCGAGCTCCCGGCGCGGCTCTCGCAAGAGCTCGATCGCCTTTACGACTCGCTCCCGGCCGGCATCTTCACCCTCGATGGCTACGCGCGCTTCCTGGAGGATTTCTTCGTGCGGCGCGGCGTGCCCAACGCCTTCTCGGAGATGCCTCGGGCGCTGCGCATCGTGGCGCACGATCTCGACTCGGGCGAGCCGGCGGCGTTCGGAGCACCGGGGCTCGACCAGGTGAGCGTCGCGCGCGCTTGCATCGCCTCAATGGCGATCCCGCCGCTGTTTTCGCCGGTCCGGCTCGGCGATCGCCATTACATCAGCTCCGGCGCGGCGGAGGTCGAGCAGCTCGAGCTGGCGGTGAACGAAGGCGCCGAGGTGCTGGTCGTCGTGCGGCCGATGGTGGCGGTGGCGGCGGGCAACAGCGGTATTCCCACCGGTCATGGCGAGCGCGACAGCTTGCGCGACAAGGGCATGATGTGGGTCTTCAATCAGGCGCGCCGCATCGGCGTGCAGCGCAGCGTGGAGTCCGCCATCGCACGCATCCAAGAGTCGAAGCGCGCGGACGTGATCGTGCTGCAGCCGGAACGCGAAGACGGCGTGTTGGCCATGAACAATCCGGCCAGCTACGACGCGCGCCGCGCCCTGCTCGAACGCGCCTACCGGCAGACGCGCTCGCTGCTTTCCAGAGCTTTTGCGGAGCGCCACGCGGCGCTGGAGCGCGCCGGCTTCGTGCAACGAGTCTCGCAATCGATGGCGCCGCCGCCACCCGGCGTGAGGCTCGAGTGAGCGGACGCTCCCGGCTCTGGCTACTTGCCGCGCTCTTGCTCGTTGCTTGCAAGAAGCCGTATCGGGTCGGCGAGCACGTGCTCGTCGAATGGGAGAAAGAGCAGCCGCCGTACCCCGCGTACATCACCGATCGCGTGGGCGCAGCGAAGTACCGCGTCCACTTCGACGGCTACGACTCGCGCTGGGACGAAGACGTGAGCATCGACCGTGTGCTGGGCCGGGTCGAAGGCCCCGTACCGACCCCGCCGCCGCCCGCGAAAGTGGCGCTCGCCGCCGGCGTGGCTTCGCCCAAGACCGCCGGCAGCGCCGGCGAAGTCGCGGTGAGCCCGTACAAAGAAGGCGACCGGGTGCGCGTGAGCTGGCGCGGCAGCGTCTACTCGGCGACGGTCATCAAAGTCGTCGCGAAGGATCGCTTTCAGGTGCACTACGAGGGCCACGAGTCCGCGTGGGATGAAGTGGTGGGAATCGATCGCATCGCGGGGCGCCGCTAGTCGTTCGTCTTTAGCCGTTACCTGTTAGCTTCGAGACGAATTCTTCGAATTTGCCGCCGGCGCTGACCGGTAGCTCTTCTTGCGAGTAGCTGAAACGAAGGGAGAAGGGATGTCCGAGCGCGTGCTGGACGATTTCGCGTAGCTTTTGCTCGGCCGCGGTGGAGAGCGGCGCGCGCGTGACCAAACGCATCTCGACGTCTTGCAGCGTGTGTTGCACCAGCTGGTACTGCAAGATCTCGGCGACTTCACGAAAATGGTGCAGGCCGACCAGCGGCCAGTGGCGCGAGCCGTCGGGCAGGTGGACCATGTTGCGCTCGCGGCCCAGCACGCGCGACAGCGTGGGGAGGCCTCGCCCGCAGGGGCATGCTGGCCCTACTTCGGCATAGTCGCGGAGCTCGTAGCGGATGAGCGGCGTCGCGAAGTTGTGCAAGTCCGTGACGACTACGCGCCCGACTTGCCCTGGCGCGCAGGCTCGGCCCTGCGCGTCCAGCACCTCGACCACCAGGCTCTCGGATTGCACGTGATAAAGGCCGCTTTCCGGGCACTCTAACGCAATGCTCCCCAGCTCTTGCGCGCTGTAAGCATCGCAGACGCGCGCGCCGAGCAGGGCTTGGGCTCGAGCGCGCAGCGCGGGCGGGAGCGTCTCGCCAATCGTGCGGACTTCTTCTAGTTGAGCCGGCCGTTGCCCCTCGCGCTCGAAGCAATCCAGTAGCGCGGCCAGACACGTCGGGTAAGTGAGCAGGTAGCTCGGATTCTTGGCGAGCAGCCAACGCGAAAGCTCTGCCACGTCGGTGGACAGCGGCATCACGTGGCACGGTCCGCTTTCGTGGAGCAGTGACACGGGCGGGCCCCAGTCGCGCGCAGGCTGGCCTTCACTCGACGAGGCGTTGGCGCGGATCACGGCGAGCGTCTTACGAAAGTCACGCGCGTGCCACAGGTGGTCGCGCATGCTGAGCGCGAGCCAGAACAGGTCGCTCAGGTCCGTGCGGCGCACCGCCACCACCTGGCCCGTTGAGCCGGAGGTTTGCACCTCGTGCCACGCGCCGTGAGCGCTCGGCACGCTGCTGGCGTGGATGTGCTCGGCCTGGGTGAGCAGCTCGCGTCGCGTGAGCAGAGGGATCGCCGTGAAACGATCCCAATCCAGGCTGTCCACCACGCCGGCAGCTCGCAGGCGCCCCTGGTAAAAGGCCGACGTGTGCGCGGCATGGCTGACCAGCTCCGCGAGCTGTCGGAGCTGGCGGGCGCGCAAGAGCGTTTCCGGAAAGTACTGCGTCTGTTCGAGCTGGAATAACAGCGACAGTAGCTCGGCTCCCGCACGATTCGGCACGGCTGGAAAAGCCAGGCCCGGAACTGCCGACCGAAAGAGCGCTCCTGTCACCCGTCGCGTGGTCATGGTGCCGATGCCGCCTGGCAGCGTAGACGCAGCGTAGACGACCGCCCGCGAGTTTGCGATGCTTGCGGGTCGCGCGCGTCGTCGCGGGCAAGTTTCATCGTCGTGCGGCCGTTCCCAGCGAGGCAATCCGTGTTTCAGCGAACTTTTCTTACCGGTCTGGCTCTCAGTTTGTTGGTCATTCAGGCTTGCGGTAGCGGGTCTGGCAAGCACACGGCGCGGCCCGAAGAGGAAGGCGGCGCTGGCGGTGAAGCGGGCCAGGCGGGTGAGCCCGCCAAGGGCGGTACCGAGAGCATGGCCGGTATGCCCGCTGGCGGTGAGCCGCCGGCGGTGGTGCCGATGAGCGGCGCGGGTGGCGTACCCGAGCCCATAGCGGGCGGTGGAGGCGAAGGCGGCAGCGGTGTCGTGATCGTTCCGCCCGTCCCCGAGTTGCTGTTCACGGCCAAGGCCGGCGCGGTCGGGCTCGCCGGCACGGGCGTGGCCGCTCAAAGTGCGACCAACCCGCAGAACTCCATCTATTCGACGAAGACGAGCTCGCGAGATGCCGTCGACGGTACCAACGAAGTCGTCGTCACGGGCACGTCGCTGGGCTTGGATCCGGCCGACAAGCTCCTGTCGTTCACCGAGCTGCAGGCGGAGCCGCAGAACCCGGTTTACCTGTTCTCGGTGGCTGACGGCGGCGAAGGTGCCCCCAGCACGCGCTCTGCCAACGAGTGGTGGATTACGGGTGCGAACCAGGGCGACGTCTATTCGTCGGACGGCAGCACCACCTTCCGTTACACCGGGGAAAGTGGTGACCAATATGGCTACAACGCCCTCGTGGCGACCGAGCGCAGCATCGGCCTGCTCGGCGAGCACGACGGCCTTCCAGACGATTTGGGCGCTATGCTCGCGCGTGACGCGAACCAGCCGCTCGGCGAGCTCTACTTCACGGTTTCTGGCGATTCGGTCGGAGCCCTCGACGGTGGCGTCGCCAGCGTCGACCCGATGGAACGAAGCTGCACCGTCTTCAAGAGCAAGCGCGACGGCAAGTCGAGCGTGGCGTTCACGTGCGATGATCTGGGCCTCGCCCCCGGCGACGCCATCGACGGCTTGGTGGTGTACGGCACGACCAGTCCGACCAAGGTCGTCTTCTCGGTGGCCAATGGCGCCATCGGCGCGGTAGGCAGCGCCGTGAAGACCACTTCGGATGCGCTCGCCAACGTGGGCGGGTACCTCTTTCAATCGGCGGGCGATACCACGAATACCGTGCTCAAGCAGCCGCTCGAGCTGGGCATGAGGGACACGTACGCCGACGAGATCGACGGCCTCACCGTGATCGACGGGCCCAAAGCAGCCACGCCGGTCAAAACCGGCACCAGCTGCGACATCACTTACGATTTATTCAACGCCGCTCAGGGCAACGTGCTCACGGTATCTGGGGTGACGAACATCGGCACCAATGTGCTGGTCGTGCTCGGGCAGAACGCGACGAGCGACCGCGCCGTCGCTTATGACGCGACCACCTGCGTCAACCTACAGGCCGTCGATCTGCCACTCAACTTCATCCAGGCCTGGAATTTGGCGATCGCTCCGGCGGCGGGTTGGTCGAGCAAAAAGCCGCTGAGCAACGTTCAGTACTTGAGCGTGGCACCGAACATGGACAGCACCGAGGCCAACCTGCAGGTGTTCGACGCGGCGGGCGTCTTGCAAAAGGCCTACGGGCTTGGACCGGATTTCCCAATCAATCCCGAACTCAACGCGCTCTTGCACGACGCCAACAACGACCGCCTGTTCATCTTCACGAACGGCTACAACTACTACAACAATTACAACCAGATATTGTGGCAAACGGCGATGCCCGGTGCGCAAACCACCTCGCTCAGCCCCACTGGGAAGCAGCTCGCCTTGCCCTGCGGTACGAACACGAACGTGAGGGGCGTCGATGCGCTGGGCAACGTCTACCTGGCAGAGCCCCAAGGCACGGGCAGCGGCTGGGACTCGTACGCGGTGTGCACGTACAGCCCCGGCGGTGAGCTCCTGTCTCCGCCCTATAGCTGGGACAATCACGGCAACGCCGAGAATCGCGGCTTCATCGTGGGTCAGGGAGCGCACGTGCTGTTCTACAGCAACTACAATTCCGGGCCTTCCGGGATTCAGCGCGACACTCATCCGTCGCCATGAACACGCGGCTGCTCGTCCAGGCGCTGCTCACGCCTCACGAGCTCGCGAGCATCCGGACGGCGCTTGCGGGCGCTCGCTTCGTCGATGGACGAGTGAGCGCCCAGGGACCGGCGCGAGAGCAGAAGCACGTTTTGCAGCTCGATCGCACGGACAATGCGCAACGCGGTCCGGGCGAGCTGGTGGCGAAAGCGCTGCTGCGCGATCCTCGAGTGCAGGCGTTTGCTCTCCCGCGCAGCCTTCGCCATCCGACGATCAACCGCTACGAACAGGGCATGCGCTACGGAGCGCACCTGGACGCGCCCATCCTGCACGGCGCGCTGCCGATGCGCGCCGACGTGAGCGTCACGGTCTTCTTGTCGGAGCCCGCCGACTACGCAGGCGGAGAGCTAGTGATTGGCGAAGGCGTGGGCGCTGCGAGCGTGAAGGCCGCCGCGGGCGATGCGCTGCTCTACGCCTCGGGCGCGATTCATCACGTCAATGAGGTTACGGCGGGCGTTCGCCTGGTGGCGGTGACCTGGATCGAGAGCCTCGTTCGCGATCCCGAGCAGCGCCGATTGCTGTTCGAGCTGGGCGAGGGCATCGCTGCCGTCGAGCGCGAGGCGCCCGCAACGGCTGCGCTCATCAAGCTGCGCGCTTGTCATCAAAACCTGCTTCGCTCGTGGGCAGAGAGCCCGGGCGGGCGCTGAGCGGTCAATCGCCGGGCATGTGGCCCATGGCGCGCCAGGCGGCCAAGAGTCGGCCTTCGTCTTCTCGCGAAGCCACACCGGGCGATGCTTCCCCCAGTCGCTTGGCGAGGCACAGCCAGCGCTCGGCGGGTTTGGCGTCTCCGAGCGCGAGGTGGGTGAGGCCGCGGTAGAGCGCGTATTGAAACAGCTCTTCCGGCGCGAGCCCCTCCGGGCTCAGCCGGCGAAATTCGGCGGCGGCGTCGGGAAAGCGCGCCTCGTCGAAGCTCGTGCGGGCTTCCGTAAGCGGGGACGAGCACCCAAAAATCAAGGTGAGAAGAACGACGAGACGGCAGCGCATGGGCACCTTTCGGTCGCGCCGTCAGCGGGTTGCGTGATAATGTATCGACATGCCTGACGACGAGAGAACAAGGCTCGCGAAAAACCTGAAAGACGCGCGCGAAGCCAAGGGGCTTACCCAGCAAGACCTCTCGGATCGTTCGGGCGTGCCGCGTCCCACGCTGGCCCATCTCGAGTCGGGGCAGGGCAATCCTACCCTGAGCGTGCTCATCAAAGTGGCTGACGCGCTCGGCACCGGTATCGAGGCGTTGGTGGCGGCAGCGCGGCCCAAGGTGAGGGTCGTCCTACGGGCTGACATTCCGGTGGAGGCGCGCGGCGGGGTGGAGCTGCGTTCGCTCGGTATGGATCTGGGCATCGGCTTCGAGCGCTGGGAGCTGCAGCGCGGCGCCAAGCTGGAGCGCGGGGCGGCGCGCAACGGTGAGCGCCGCGTCGTGGTCTGCGAGACCGGGGAGCTTTCCATCACGGTCGGCGCGACCGAGCACCGGCTCAAAGCCGGGGAGGCGGCGGTCATCGACGCGGCGGCGCGGCCGGCTTTCGAGAGTCGTGGCCGGGGCCTCGCGGTCGTCTACTCGGCTTGCGGCTAGGCTCGGGAAACACGGACCAGGAGCCGGGGAGGTACTGTCCCGGCTCCTGGTCACTCATAAGGCCAGCATCATTCGGCGGGAGGCGCCTCCATCTTGAATTCGGGGTAACCGAGCACGCCCATCTCGGGCACGTCGAGGCCAGCGAGCTCCGTCTCCTTGCTGACGCGCAGCGGCGTGATCTTGTCGCTGATCTTGAACCAGACATAGCCCATGACGAAGCCGAACACGGCGACCACGACGCAATCGATGGCTTGCATCGCGAGCTGCGAAGCATCGCCGAACAAGATGCCGCGCACGCCATCGGAGCCGTACTGCTTCACCATCTCGTCGCGCACGACGCCGTTCCAGCCGGCGCCGTACTGACCATTGGCGAAGATGCCAACCGACAGCACGCCCCACAAGCCGTTCACGCCGTGGACCGCGATGGCACCGACCGGATCGTCGACGCCCTTGTTCTCGATGAAGCGGCAGAACACGACGACCAGCACACCGGCGACGAGGCCGATGACCATAGCCGCCCACGGATCCACGAACGCGCAGGGCGCCGTGATCGCGACCAAGCCCGCCAGCATGCCGTTGACCATCATGCCAGGATCGGGCTTTTCGCCGCGCACCATCAAGTACCCCATCGACGCGAGCGCGCCGCCGAAGCTCGCTAGCATGGTGTTGACCACCACGAAGGAGACTCGCAGATCGGTGCCGGACAGCGTCGAGCCCGGATTGAACCCGAACCAGCCGAAGGCGAGAATGAAGCAACCCACGATCGCCATCGGCAAATGGTGCGCCGGGAGTACCTGCGGTTTGCCGTCTTTGTATTTGCCGATGCGCGGGCCAATGCAGATACCGCCGGCGAGAGCGAGAATACCTCCCATCGCGTGCACCACGCCGGAGCCGGCGAAATCGACGGCTCCGTGGCCGAGCCCCCAGTTGATGCCGCCTTGAGCCAAGAAGCCGCCGCCCCATACCCAGTTGGCATACAGGCAGTAAGGGAGCGCGACCCACACGCCGTAGAGGCAGAAGTTCTTCCAAGACCAGCGCTCGGCCATGGCGCCCGTCGGGATGGTCGCGGTGGTGTCCATGAATACCATCATGAAGAAGAACAGCGCCATGACGGCGGTGTCACCCACGGACGAACCGAGCATGAAGCCCTTGGTGCCCATGATGCCGTACTTGCCGGCGATGCTGATACCGCTGTTCAGCACCGAGGTACCGGGCCCCAGTGAGGAATACCAACCGGGCGCTACGGGCCCGTTGAACCAGTTGCCCCAACCGATGGCGAACCCGTAAAGCCAAAAACCGAGACCACCCAGTGGGTAAATCATCATGTTCATGGCGATGGTGTGCCCAGCGTTCTTGGCGCGACACATGCCGGTCTCGACCATGGCGAAGCCGGCCTGCATGAACATCACCAAGAAGCCGGTGACGAGCGTCCACACCATGTTGATGGAGAACAGGTTGTGCGCCGTGCGATCGTAGACGTCGCCCGTGGCCAGCGCGCTGGGCACGTCGCCCTTGCCGTCACCGGCAGGAGTTGCCCACACGCCCGAGGCCGCGCCGGTCGGATCCGGCCAGGTTGGCGGCTTGCCCTCCGCGTTGGCGCCCGAAAAGTAAGGTGGCAGGACGGGCGCGGCGGACGCCGCCGCAGGTGCCGCGGCGGGCGCGGCGGACGCCGCCGGCGCCGGGTCGTCCGCCAATGCGGCGGTGCTGAGCGTCGCGAGTGACGCGAGCAGCCCCAAGAGAAGTAGCTTGAATTTGCTCACCGAAATCTCCTTTTTCCAAAAGAACACGCACTGCTAGCGGGAGGCCAAATCGATGCGTCGGCGCTGGTAGCGGGCGACGAGCAGGATCAGCACTGCCCCGAAGCTCACGCAGGTGGAGAGCCGCAGCCACAGTGGGACTCCCAAGGCGCCGAGGGCGAGGCTGAGCAACATGGTCGGAGCCAACACGAGGTAGCGAGCCAGCGGTGGATAGAGCCTCGATGTCATGGTTTCTCCTCCTTCACCCGGCATGGTGTGGGGTCGAATGCGTCATGGGCCTTCGGACCATGCGATTACCGGGGTGTGTATTTCGGCGGCTTTTCTGAAGCGACTCTCTGTTTCGGAGGAGCGATAAACAATTCTCACGCGATATTCATGAAATCCTTATGCGGGGAGCGGCGTGACAGCGCGCGCTCGGTCCTTCGCCTGACTTTACGCCATCTTTATGCGTCGATTGGCTACCCTGCTGACCGAGGTCGATGCTCGGTCGAGTGGTGCTGCTGGTCGCAGAAGAGCCTCAGCTGAGGGCGTTGCTACGCGTCGCGCTGAATCGCCGAGGGGCACGGCTGATTGAATGCCGCGAGGCGAGCGACGCCGCTGAGCAGGTCGAGGAGCGTCGCCCCGATTGCGTCCTGCTCGATCTACGCTTGGTGAAAGCCACGGCGAGTGACACCACTGCGCTGCTGCGCGAGCGCACCGACGCGCCGATCATCGCGTTCTCCGACTTCGCCGAAGATGAGCTGAAAATCGCGATATTGGACGCGGGGGCGGACGACTTTTTGACGATTCCATTCAGTGGCGAAGAGATGCTGGCGCGCATGCGGGCTGCGCTACGACGTGCGCTGCGCTTTCGCGTCGACCAGCCGCAGCCGTCGTTCCATGCCGGCGTGCTCGAGGTGGATTTCGCGGCGCGTGAGGTGCGAGTGCTCGGCAAGGCGATTCACCTCACGCCCACGGAATACAAGCTGCTGGGGGTGCTGATTGAATCGGCAGGCAAGGTCGTGACCCACGAGCAGCTACTCAACCAGGTGTGGGGGCCGGCTTCCCGCGATCAGATTCAGTATCTGCGTGTGTACATGAAGCAGCTGCGCCGCAAGCTCGAGCCGCCCGCGGTTCCGCAGTACTTGGTGACCGAACCGGCGATTGGCTACCGCCTGCGTTTGCCCCAAGGGAGACCCAGAGCATGACCCCTGCCATCTTGGTGGTCGAAGACGAGCTACCGATGCGCCGCGTGATCCGAACCGCGCTGGGCGCACAAGGTTATCAGGTGTGGGAGGCCACCACGATGCGCGACGCCATCTCGACCATCAACGAGAGCGTGCCGGAGGCCATCCTGCTCGATCTCGGCCTGCCCGACGGTAGCGGCCTGGAAGTGTTGAAGACCGTGCGCGAACGCTCCGAGGTGCCGGTCGTCGTGATCTCGGCGCGCGGTGACGAGCGCGATCAGGTGCTGGCGCTGGACAGCGGCGCCAACGACTACGTGACCAAGCCTTTTCGCGAGGCGGAGCTGTTGGCGCGGCTGCGTGCGGCGCTGCGCAGCGCGGCGGTCCACGCCGGAACGTTCGAGGAGCCAATCAAGATCGGGCCGCTGCGCCTTCATCCCATCGAGCGGCGCGTCTACCTCGACGGTCGGGAGGTGCCGCTCACGCCCACCGAGTTCAGCTTGCTGCAGGTGATGGCGCGCCAAGCGGGGCGGGTCGTTACCCACCGGCACTTGCTGCGCGAGGTGTGGGGTGGCTCTTACGCGGGCGAGACCCAATACCTGCGGGTGTACATGCGCCAGCTGCGCCGAAAGTTGGAGCAAAATCCAACGTCGCCGCAGCTCCTGATCACCACGCCAGGCGTCGGCTACCGGCTGCGCTTGCCCGACGCCTAGCGTCGCGCCGCGAGCTTTCCTCGGGGTTGTGCCGCTGAAACGAGGCCGAGTTGCGGGCCGGAGCTTCTCGGGCTACTAGCGCGCGCGCCAATGTCCGAAGCTCGCCGCGAAAACATCCGTAACGTCGCCATCATCGCCCACGTCGACCATGGCAAAACCACTCTGGTCGACGCCATGCTGCGGCAGACGGGCGTGTTCCGCGAAAACGAAGCGGTCGCCGAACGCGTGATGGACAGTAACGACCTCGAGCGTGAGCGCGGCATCACCATTTTGGCCAAGCACTGCTCGGTCAAATACAAGGGCACGCTGATCAACATCATCGACACGCCCGGCCACTCCGACTTCGGCGGCGAGGTCGAGCGTACGCTCAAGATGGCCGACGGCGTCATCTTGCTGGTAGACGCGGCCGAGGGCCCGCTGCCGCAGACGCGCTTCGTGCTCGGCAAGGCCATTCAGCTCGGTCTCAACATCATCTTGTGCATCAACAAGATCGACCGTCACGACGCGCGCCCGGACGACGTGCTGAACGAGGTTTTCGACCTGTTCGTGGAGCTCGAGGCCTCCGACGACCAGACCAACTTTCCGACCCTGTACGCGATCGGCAAGCAGGGCATGGCCAAGCACGAGCTCGAGCACGAGGGTAAGGACCTCACGCCGCTGTTCGACACCATCATCGAGCGCGTCAGGCCGCCGCTGATGGATAACGGCCCGCTGCAGCTCTTGGTCCACAACATCGAGCACGACGACTACGTCGGCCGTCTGGCGATCGGTCGCATCAAGCGCGGCAGCGTGAAGGTGGGCCAAACCGTGGCGTTGATCGGGGAGAACGGCACACCGGTGAGCACGCGCCTCTCGGCCGTGTACATGTTCGAGGGCAACAAGCGCGTGAAGGTGGACGCCGCCGAGTGCTGCGACATCGTCGCGGTGGCAGGCCTGGAGGACGTGCAGATCGGCGATACGCTGACGGCACCCGAGAAGCCCGACGCCTTGCCGCGCATTTCCGTCGAAGAGCCGACCATCAAGGTGCGCTTCATGGTCAACACGTCGCCGCTGGCCGGCAAAGTCGGCAAGTGGGTCACGTCACGTCACTTGCGCGAGCGTCTGTTCAAGGAAGCCCGCCGTAACCTGGCGCTGCGCGTGGAAGAAACGGCCGAGCCGGATACGTTCCTGGTCTACGGCCGCGGCGAGCTGATGCTCGCCATCTTGGCTGAAACCATGCGCCGCGAAGGCTACGAGTTCGCGCTCGGCATGCCCGAAGTCGTGGTGAAAGACGTGGACGGCGTGAAGAGCGAGCCGGTCGAATTGGTGATCGTCGACGTGCCCGACGCTTACGTGGGCGCCGTGACCACGCGCCTCGGCGAGCGCCGCGGCCAGATGATGAAGATGCAGAACCTGGGCTTCGGGCGTACGCGCATGGAGTTCAAGGTGCCGTCGCGCGGCCTGATCGGCTTTCGCTCGGCGTTCCTCACGGAAACGCGCGGTTTGGGTCTGCTCAACTCGCTGTTCGAAGGTTGGATGCCCTACGCGGGCCCGATGCTGCGCCGCCCCAACGGCGCCATGGTCTCGGATCGCTCGGGCACGACCACGCCCTACGCGCTCTTTCACCTGCTTCCGCGCGGCATCTTGCACATCGAGCCCGGTACCGCGGTGTACGAGGGCATGGTCATCGGCGAGCACAACCGCCCGAACGACTTGGACGTGAACTGCACGCGCGAGAAGAAGCTCACGAACATCCGCGCCGCCGGCCGCGACGAGAACGTCACGCTGCCTCCCGCGCACATCCTCACGATCGACACCGGCATGGAGTGGATCGACAAGGACGAGCTGCTCGAGGTCACGCCCGACACCGTGCGCGTCCGCAAACAAATCCTCGACCAGAACAAGCGCCCCCGCCGCGACGACGAGTGATGGTATCCGGGGGGCGAGCTGCGGCGCTACTGGTGGGAGCCCTGGGACTGGCGGCATGCCGGCCTCAGCGCAGCGCCGCGATGGAGAAGTATTTCCCGGAGCAAGTCACAGTCTACGTCGCTATCAGCGCGCGTGTCGCCAAGACCGATTCCGGCAACGTGGCGGCCATGGTCGACGCGCTCGAAGCGGAATTGCGCGAAGCCGGCAACGTGGTCAGCATCGTCGGTGCGAATCGCGACGAGGCACCGCCCGTTCCACGCCTGGAAATTCAGGTGCGCGATTCGGATTCTGGCGATGGCCGAGCGCGCGGAGCCGGGCAGCTCACGCAGATGCTTTCGCCGCTGACGGGCGCGGCGCTGGTTGGTGCGGGCAGCGGCAACATGGTGGCCGATGTTTACATCGTCGATGAGTGGGACCACGCCCACTATGTTGGTCATTTCTTGGGCGGCTCGTTCGGCGCCACGTCCGAGGTCGAGATCGCCGCCGGTGACCGCGTCGGTCACGAGATCGCCGAGAGCCTCGAGCGTTAGGAGCGAGAATGAGGACGGGGGAAGGAACGTGGGGAGGGTTCAAATACGCTCTGCCAGGGTTGGCCCTGGCGACGCTGGGGTGCATGCCTCGGGTTCAGCCGGGGTCGCCCCTGGCGCGGCTGTTCCCCCACGAAGTCACGCTGTACGTGGCGGTGGGCGCGCGCGCGGCGGCGTCGGATTCCGGCAACGTGTCGGCCATGGTCGACGCGCTCGAAGAGGATCTGAAAAAGGCCGGGCGCGTGGTCGACATCGTGGGCGCGCGGCTCGGCGAGCAACCACCGCTGCCAAGGCTCGAAATACAGGTGAGCGACTCCGACTCAGGTAGTGCAACGCTTCGCGGCGCGGGCAACCTTTCGCAACTCTTGATGCCGGTGACGGGGGTCGCGTTGGTCGGTGCTGGCGGCGGCCACATGGTCGTCGATGCGTGGGCCGTGACAGCCGACAACGTTGCACAGTACGAGGGGCACTATTCCGCAGGCAGCTTCGGCGCGAATGGGGCCGACGCTGCCATCGCGGCCGGTGAGCGCGTTGGTCACAGCATCATGCGTCATCTGTCTTTGACGCCGTTTCCGATTACCAAGTCGCCGTAGGGTTGGGGTAGCCCCCGGCGGCTCGAACCCCAAATTCTCCGCTCCCGATCCTCCCATCCTCCCTGTGAAAAAACCTCGAGCCCGCGAGTGTGGCCACGACGCTTGCGCCACGACTACGCGTCGGCTTCGTACAGGAGGCGCTCGGCTTCGTCTTTGGCGGCCCGCTGAGCGCGTTGGTGCTCGATCAGCGCTAACCACGATTCGATGCGCTGCAAGAGCAGTTTTGTCGAGGATTTGTCGAGCGCGGAGAGGCTGACGGAGTCCGGCTCGTTGTCGAGGGCGTGGCGCTCGTCTTCGCTCAGCTTGTCGACCTTGTTGTAGACGCGCAGGCGCGGCGTGTCGTCGAGGTCGAGATCGCGCAAGACCTCGGTCGTGGTGGAGATGTGCTCGCCGTGCTCCGGATCGGAGACGTCGACGACTTCGACGATCAGGTCGGCGTCGGCCGCTTCTTCGAAGGTGGCGCGGAAGGCGGCGAACAAGTCCTTCGGCATCTGGCGGATGAAGCCGACGGTGTCGGTCAAGATCACGTCGCGACCTCCGGGGAGAAAGAGCTTGCGCGCGCGCGTGTCGAGCGTGGCGAAGAGCTTGTCTTCGGCGAGCACGCCGGCGTCCGTCAACGTGTTGAGTAGCGTACTCTTGCCGGCGTTGGTGTAGCCGACGATCGCGACCACGGGCAGGTCGCTGCCGGCACGCTTGCGGCGCCGCTCGGCGCGCTGCTTGCCCAGATTTTCCAGCTCTTTTTCGAGGCGGTGCACCCGCTCGCGCGCGCGGCGGCGGCCGATCTCGAGCTTGGTTTCGCCCGGACCGCGCCCGCCGATGCCACCCGTAAGGCGGCTGAGCGAGTCGTCTTTCTGGCCCAGGCGAGGCAGCGTGTACTTGAGCTGCGCCAGCTCGACTTGCAGCTTGCCGTCGCGGCTTTCGGCGCGCTGCGCGAAAATATCCAAGATGACTTGCGTGCGGTCCAGCACCTTCAAGTCGGTTTGCTTGCCGATGGCGTGCGCCTGCGCGGGGCTCAAGTCGCAGTCGAAGATCAGCGTCTCGGCACCGAGATCGATGGCTTGGGTCACCACGTCTTCCAGCTTGCCGGCGCCGATCACGAATTTGGGATCGGGCTGGTCGCGCAGCTGAATGACGCGCTCGACGACATCGACGCCGGCGGTGCGGGCCAGGCTCTCGAGCTCCGCCAGGCGGGAGCGCGCGCGGCCGCCGGCGCCAGGCTTCTTCTTGTCGCCGACGTGGATCAGGATGGCGCGGCCGTCTTTGGCGACGACCTCGCGCGTGCGTTGTTGCTGGGCAAATTCGGCCTCGAGCGCGGCGATGAGCTCGCCGAAGTTGGGCTGCGGCTGGCCGTAAGGAAAGGGCCCGGCGATCTGATACGGCTCGCCTTTGCCTTCGAACAGCGGCGTGTTGTAGGCCCAGGTCATGCGCTGGGGCTCGCCGGTCGGGTTCAGCAAGATGGCGGCGACCAAGTCCAGGCGCAAACGCGTGAGGTCGGTCAAGTCGTCGCGCGTGAGCGGCTCGTTGAAGAGGTGCGTGTGCACGAGGCGCAGCGCGCGGAAGCGCCCCTCCGCTGCGCGAAGGCGGCCGATGTCCGGGAGCATCAAGCCCGAGGCGTGCCCGACGATGACGTAGTCGACCTCGCCGGAGCGGTGCACGAGCGCGCCGACCTGGCGCTTCGTCTCCCGTGACGCGTCCGCCAGCGAACGCACGAGCTCCGGGGTTGCAATCTTGTCGCTCGGTACGCGACGTCGGTAGATGCGTTCGAGGGCGCGAATCGCGCTGGCGCTGAGGCCCGTGGTGTTCCCGTACAGATCCGGCATTCCGTGGAGAAAGTTTGGTGAACGTAGCTTCTGGTTGGAGGTGGCACAACCAACGACACTATTTCAGGACAAAACGCCTCTTTACCAAGGGTGGAGCCAACAGTAACGATTGTGCATCCTCAGAAGGAGTGCGCATGCCTCGGTACTCGCGTTCTCGGTCTTATGCGGCTCGTAGCCGCGGAATCTGGATGTGCGCCGCGCTGACCTCGGCGCTGAGCGCCTGGGGCTGTTACGACGACAAGGACTTCATGCTCGACCAAAGCAGCGGCGCCACCGCGCCGCGCGGCGGTTCGGACAGTACCTCCGGTGGCACCAGCAGCGCGCATTCGGGGACGACCAGCACGGGCAACGTCGCGCCCGAGGGGGGCAGCGAGGCGATGTCGCAAGCCGGCAGCGGTGAAATACCCGACGACTACCCGGAGCCAAAGATCGACACCATGGATCCCGTGACGGGTCCCTACGGCACGCTCGTCACCATCAAGGGCGTGGGCTTGGGCAATCCTTCGCTCAACGGCTTCACGCTCGCGCTCGGCAAGCTCGGCGAGGTCACGCTCACGCCGCGAGACAAGACGCACGTCATGTCGTGGAGCGATGAAGAGATCGTTTTCCGGTTCCCGTTCCCGGCCGAGGGCACGGTCGCGCTCGAGGCTCCCAAGGGCGCGGCCATGGCCGGCGACTTTCAGCCGACCTGGCACATCGCGCAAGAGATCGCGAAGGCGCCGGCTGCCACGGTGCTGGCCAGCATCAGCCCCGCCAAAGACCACATCGAGATGCTGTTCGACACCATGCCGCCCACGCTGCTCGATGTCGGGCCGACGGGCGTTACCGAGCATGCCGTAACGGCGGACGGCGTGGTTCCGAGCAGCATTCGGCTATTTCTGAACGCGGCCAAAAAGGTGGAGGGGGTGGGCGTCTCCGACGATGCCGCGCCGGTGATCGTCGCGCTCCAAAACATGAGCGACGATCTGGTTGCCAAAGCCACGGCCATCAAGCTGGCCGCCACCGAGTTCGGCGTGGCGGGCGGCTCGGAGGGCGCGGCGGTGTGGATGCGACGCGCCGGCGGCTGGTACCGCGCTCGTCCGGGCGCGGGCGGTGCCTGGGCTCAGGACAAAGGTCCGATCGCGGACCCCAACCCGAACGGACCCGATCGCGCCTCGGGGTTGAGCAGCGACGGCTCGCTGTACGTCGCCTGGTCGGTCGACACCGGCAACTTCCTCGACGACATGGAGGCCGGGCACATGAAGCAGCTGGCGCCGGCCGCGGCGGCGTTCGGCGCCGAGAAGGCGGCCGGTAACAGCGTCGACGACTATGTCACGAGCCTCACGCTGACGAGCAGCGGTGACGGGCTGGTCGTGAAGACGTGCGGCAGCGACGTCGATCCCTTCGGCGTGACCGGCACCGACTTCGAATGCTTCGATGCTCTGCACGCGCCGAGCGGAGCGCACCTGTTCGGCATCCCGGTGGACCAAAGCTCCGTCACTCACGCTTTTACGCACGAGCGCGCCGTGGCGACGTACTGCACGTCGGACAAGAGCTGGCTGATTCGCACCGACGCCGACGTCGAGACCACGCCCGGGGCAGCGATCGGCGAAGCCGTGCTCTATCCCTGTCCGGAAGCGGTGGCGCTGGAAGTGAACGGCGCCGGGGATTACCTGCCGGTGGTGCGCTGGGCCGGGAAAACGTACCTGCTCGAGCGCAACCCGGACGCGCTGGTCAAGTGAGGCGGAGGGCGGCATAGTCGCCCGCGTGGCGCTTCTGACTTCACTTCCTTTGGCCGATGCGGTCCGGCTCGGTCGCGAATTCGCGCTCGACGTGGCGAGCATCGAGCCGCTCTCGGCCGGCTCGGTCAACTCCAACTTTGCGCTGACCACGACGGACGGCGCTCGCTACTTCGCGCGGCTCTACGAAGAGCAGGGCCGGGCAGGAGCGCTGGCGGAGCTCAAGCTCGTCGCCGAGCTGGCGCGCGCGGACGTTCCCGTCGTTCAGTGCCTGGCCCGTGTGGATGGCGCAGGGGTCGGCGACTTTCAAGGCAAGGCCTTCGCGGTGTTTCCGTGGCTCGACGGCGAGATCTTGTGCCAGGGCCGCGTGACGGTGCAGGCGTGCCAAAAGCTCGGCGGCGCGCTGGCGCGTGTGCACTTGACGACGCCACTGGTCGAGCGCCCCGGTGAGGGGCGCTTCCGGATCGCCGATTTGCGGCAGCGCCTGGCGCGCGTGGAGGCCGAGGGCCACCGCCAATACTTCGAAGACGTGGCCCAGATCCGCGAGAAGCTCGGGCATTACGAGCAAGCGCGCCAGGGGCTCGACGCGCCGCGCGGCGTGATCCATTCGGACTTGTTCCGCGACAACGTGCTCTGGACCAAGCAGGGCGAGCTCGCGGCGCTCCTGGATTTCGAGAGCGCTTGCGACGGCGCTTTCGCCTACGACGTCATGGTGACGATCTGCGCTTGGTGCTACGGGACGAGCTTCGACCACGCCCTGGTGGAGGCGTTCTTGCGCGGCTACCACGCCGTGCGGCCGATCCGTGGTGCGGAGGTTGCGGCGCTCCAGGTCGAAGGGGCGGTGGGCTGCCTGCGCTTCGCGACCACGCGAATCACGGATTTTTCGCTGCGCGCCAAGCCGGGTGAGCCGCCGGTGCGCGACTACCGCCGCTTCCTGGCGCGGCTTGCCGCCATCGAGTCCGGCGAGCTGAACGGCTGTTTCCAGCGCGCCCTGGGCTGAGCCGCCGCCACGCGCTATAAGCCGCGCCATGACCGTCGCGCGAGGTGGCAGACTACCCGAGCAAATCGACGCCGCCATGGAGCGGCTCAACACCAGTGTGGATGTCGACAGCGAGATGTGGCGCGAAGACATTCAGGGCTCCGTGGCGCACGCGCGCGGGCTGGGGCGCGCCGGCGTGCTGCAGCCGGCTGAGGTCGAGGCGCTGGTCGGCGGGCTCGAGCAGATTCGCGGCGAGATCGAGCGCGGCAAATTCGTGTGGAAGCGCGAGCGCGAAGACGTGCACATGAACATCGAGGCGCGCCTGACCGAGCTTGTCGGTCCGGTGGGCGGCAAGCTACACACCGGCCGCTCCCGCAACGACCAGGTCGCGACCGACCTGCGCTTGTGGGTGCGGCGCAAGACCGACGAGACGTGCGCGGCGCTGGACGGCCTGGCGGAGGCGATTCTGAGCGCTGCCGAGCGCGAGCTAGATACGCTGATGCCGGCGTACACACACCTGCAACGCGCGCAACCAAGCAGGCTTTCTCATCATCTGATGGCCTGGCAAGAGATGCTGCTGCGCGACCGCGGGCGTCTGCGCGACGCGCGCAGGCGACTGAACGAGTCGCCGCTCGGCGCCGGTGCCGTTGCCGGCACGGGCTTTCCGCTGGATCGCGCGGGGGTGGCGGCCGAGCTGGGCTTCGATGCCGCTACCCAGAATTCGATCGACGCCACCGGTAGCCGTGACTTCTTGATGGAGCTTTCGAGCGCGCTGGGCATCCTGGGCGTCCACCTGTCGCGCATCGGCGAAGAGATCGTGCTCTGGTCCAGCACCGAGTTCGGGTTCATGTCGCTCTCGGCGGCGTTCTCGACCAGCTCGTCGATGATGCCGCAGAAGAAGAACCCGGACGTGGCCGAGCTGGTGCGCGGCAAGGCGGCGCGGCTGATGGGCTCGGTCACGACGCTCATGGCGCTCGAAAAGAGCTTGTTCTTCGGCTACGGGCGCGACCTACAAGAAGACAAGAAGCCGATCTTCGACGCCTTCGAGTGTGCGTTGGTCTCGCTCTACGCGCTCACCGGTGCTATCGCCACGGCCGAATGGCGCCGCGACAAGCTGCGCGCCGCGCTCGACCAGGGGCACTTGTGCGCCACGGACCTGGCTGATTTCTTGGTCCAACGAGGCTTGCCGTTCCGCGAGGCGCACCACGTCGTCGGCGCACTCGTTCGCGAGGCCGAAACGCGCAACGTGCAGCTCGGCGAATTGCCGGCAGACGTGCTCGTCGCCGCCCACGGCTCGCTCGAGGGCGAAGGCCTACGCTCTGCGCTGGATCCTGCCGCCGCCGTCGAGCGTCGCACGCTGCTCGGCGGTCCCGCCAAGCCGACGGTCGAGCGCGCGATCAGCAACGCCCGCCAGCGCTGGCAAAGCTGAGCCGCAGCTAGAAGCGCACGGCCTGCGGGTTGAGGCCGCCGTATTCCCAGGTGGTGGCGGTGGGGTGGCCGTGGTCGAAGGCGCCGGCTTGCCAGAGCACGATGCCGGAGGCGGCGAGCACGCTGACTCCGGCGAGCGCGAAGCCCGCCCAGCTCGGCAGGTGACTGCGCTCGATGGCGATGGGCCGGAAGGGCGCCGGCTCACGACGTTGCCAGTGCGTGAAGGCTCCGCAGTGGTCGCGCTCGCAGAGCGCCACGCCAACGCCGCCCCCCGTGTCGGCCCGTACTTGCGCCCAGCGTTCACAGCTGACTCCGCGGGGGATGGGCTGGTTCGCGGCCACGCCCTCGAGATCTTCGGCGCTGCACGGAATCAAGGCGGGTACGGCCAGCTCGATGGTCTTCTGGGAGGGAGCGACGACTACGAATTGGGCGAAGATGAGCTGCCCGTGACGAAAGACGCGCACGTGATGAATGCCCGCAGAAAGCTCGAGCTCGCGCGTTCCAGGCGCGCGCGCCGCACCATCGAGCTCCAGATCGTCGCTCGGCGCCAGGCCGGCGAGCACTCGGGTAGAAGTGGCCCGCGCCGCTGGCTGCGGTGCGCTTTCACCAAACTCGAGCGCGCGGGGACCTTCGAGTGCCTGACGGCGTTCTTCGAGGTCCAGCGCGAGCGTCGGGGTGTGCGCTCGCGCGGCCTGTGCTTGCAGCGCCCAACACTCGCCCATCAAGAACGTAGCCTGAGGTAAGTAGGGGTGCGCTAATAAGTCAGCCTCGACGCGGCTGAGGCGCTCGACAGCGCGCGCCTCTTCGAGCGCCGAGAGGGCAGTGCGAGCCTGCTCGAGCTCGCCTTCGATCGACAAAACCAGCGCCTGCTCGTTCACGGGCAAGCCCGCCGGCCGGGCATTCGACAGGGCCGCGAACGAGAGGCCACGGCTTGCGCCAAAGTCCAACAGGTCTGCCGTCGCGCTGTGGCTGGCGATCCCCGCTGAAATCCATAGGAAAACGACCGTATTGGGCAAGAAGGGCCATGTTAGTATGAAAACCTTGTTTTCACGCAGCCTCGTGAAAGGGCTGCTTCGAGGTGCTCGTGCAGCTTGATTTCGTGAATCGCGAGCTGACCATCAAGCTCGTCTATTACGGGCCTGCGCTCAGCGGGAAGACCACCAACCTGCAGGCGCTCCACAAGGCGGCGGAGCCAGGCTCCAGCGGCCGCTTGATGACGCTCGAAACGCGCGATGACCGCACGCTCTTCTTCGACCTGTTGCCGCTGACGTTCCGCAACCAGGGCAGCCTGGCGGTGCGGCTCAAGGTGTTCACGGTGCCAGGGCAGGTGATTCACGCCTCGACGCGGCGCCTGGTCGTGCAGGGCGCCGACGGCATCGCGTTCATCGCGGACTCGCGCAACAACGAGACCCAGCACAACGCCGAATCGTTTCTGGATTTGAAAGAGAACCTGAAGCAGCACGGCCTGACGCTCAAGCAGATGCCGGTGGTGATTCAGTTCAACAAGCGCGACTTGCCCGAGGTGCGCAGCGACGCAGAAATCGCCGAGCTGGCGTCGAAGGGCCGCGAGCCGGTGTACCTGGCCGTCGCCATGCGCGGTGAAGGCGTGGTCGAGAGCTTCGTCGGCTTGCTTCACCTGACGTGGAGCGCGCTCGACGCCGAGCACGACTTGAACAAGAAGTTCGGCTTCGATTCGGAAGCATTCTTGCAGCAAGTGGCGAACAAGCTGGGCGACAAGCGCCCGCTGCAGCAAATATTGGGCGCCTGCGTGGGCGGCGCGCTCGACGTGCTGAAGCCGGAGGTCGGCTGATGACGGCACCCGCGGCGCCGACCAAGAGCCTGGACGAGCTCACGCTGGGCAGCGGCATGAGCCTGGAAGATCTGGTTTCGCGCGACGGTCTCGCCGAAATGGTCAAGAGCGCGCACGAGCTATTCGGCGTGCCCATCCGCGTGTTCGCGGAGGACGGCAAGCTGCTCGCCGATGCTGCCGAATCGGTCGAGCTGTATTCGTACCTGAACACGTCGCGCGCCGGTCGCGCCGCGCTGTCCGAGGTCGTGGCGGCGGTCAAGTCGCTTACTCCGGGCGACAACGGTGAGGCGCGCTACGAGTGCGTGACGGGTGCCTTGTATCGAGTGTGCGCCATCATCTACGACTCGCGCCAGATCGGCCGCATGATCTTGGGTCCGTTCTCGCTCGACCCCACGGCGGAGCCGCCGGCCAAGCTGCTGGAGCTGGACGCGCAGCTGGACGCAGACAACCTGCGCGCCTTGTACCGCAAGCTACCGCGCGGTGACGAGCAGACGGTGGCTCAAGTCGCGCGCCACCTGGCGCGCGTGCTCGACTTGCTCTTGTTCAGCGGGCACCGCGCCTTGCTCACCAGCAACATGCACCTGGCCAGCGTGCGCGAGAGCTTTCGCGAGCTGGAAGACAAGAACCAAAAGCTGCAGGTCGCCTACGACCGCTTGAAAGAGCTGGATCGACTCAAGAGCAACTTCCTGGCCACGGTCTCGCACGAGCTGCGCACGCCGCTCACCTCGATCATCGGCTACAGCGAAATGTTGGTCGAAGGCCTGGCCGGGCCGCTCAGCAACGAGCAGCGCGACTTCGTGCAGACGATCCGCGACAAGGGTGACCAGCTGCTGGCCCTGATCAAGGGTTTGCTCGACCTTTCCAAGCTCGAGAGCGGCACCATGAGCCTGCGCAAGAACCACGTGGACGTGGCTGCGCTGGTCAAAGACGTGGTGTCGACGATGACGCCGACCGCGCGCAAAAAGGAGGTCGAGCTCGCGTTCGAGGTAGAGAAAGGTTTGCCCGCGATCTGGGCCGACGCCGAACGCCTGCGGCAGGTGTTGCTGAATCTGACCGAGAATGCCATCAAGTTCACGCCGGTCTCGGGGTCGGTGCGGCTGGTCGCGCGGCTCACGGGCATGGACGCCTCGGGCGGCGGCGACGCGGGCGGCATGGTGCTGCTCGGCGCGCGACGCACGGCGGTCGAGCTGCGCGTCGCCGATACGGGCATCGGCATCCCCGAGAGCGAGCGGGGCCGTGTTTTCGATGCCTTTTATCAGGTGGATTCGAGTAGCACGCGCGAGGCGGGCGGCACCGGCTTGGGCCTGTCCATCGTCAAGCGTTTGGTGGACGGCCACGATGGCACCGTCCGCATCGAGGCCAACCAGCCCCGCGGCACCGTGTTCGTGGTGACGATTCCCGTGAAACGCGCCACCATCGGCTGATGAAGCGAGCCTCCAAGCGCCGCGCCACGGGCGGCGAATTTTCGCTGATCGCGGAGCTGGCGCGCGAGCTCTCGAAGACGAAGTCACGCGCCGTGGTGTTGGGTATCGGCGACGACGCCGCCGTGCTGCAAGCGGGCGCCGAGCGCATCGTGGTCACGGTCGACGACCAGGTCGAGTCCGTGCATTTCGACCTGCGCTGGCTCAGTCTCGAGGACGTCGGCTACCGCGCGTTGCAGGCCGCTGCGAGCGACCTGGCGGCGATGGGGGCGAGCCCGCTCGGCGCCGTGGCAAGCCTGCAGATCCCGCCCGATTTTCCCCAACAAAAGCTCAAGCTTTTGGCGCGCGGCCAGGCTCAGGCGGCGCGCGCGCTCGGCTGTCCGCTGGTCGGCGGCAACGTCACGCGCGGCGCGCGCCTGTCGGTTTCGACGACGGTCTTGGGGCGCGTCAAAACGCCGATCACCCGCGCCGGTGCTCGCGTCGGAGACGAGCTGTGGGTGCTGGGCGAGCTCGGTTGGGCACGCGCGGGGCTGCGCCTGCACCAAACACGTCCGCGCGTGCCGGCGCGGCTCGCGCGCATCTCCGCGCGCGCCAAGGCCGCCTGGGCGCGTCCGTTCGCGCTGCTGGCCGAGGGGCAAAGGCTGCAGGGGCGCGCGCATGCCGCTATCGACGTTTCCGATGGGCTGTCAGGTGACGTGCAGCATCTGGCCGAAGCCAGCGGCGTGAAGGCCGTCATCAGTGCAGCCGATTTGCAGCGCCTCGTCTCACCCGGGCTCGCGGAGCTCGGCGACTTGCTCGGCGAACCGGCGACCGCGTTGGCGCTGCGGGGCGGGGAGGACTACGCTTTGCTGTGCGCCGGCCCGAGGGCCCGCCGCCCGGCACGGGCGAAAGTCGTAGGTAGAATTGAACGTGGTCGCGGGTCAGAGCTCGAGCTCGAAAACGGACAGCGCTTCGAGCTGGGTCCGGGCTTCGATCATTTGCGTCGCGGTTAGCGCAGCGGCCCTTTTCGGGTGCTCGTCCGGCGGCGAGCTGCCCAAGGTGATGGTCGACAAGGGCCCGCCGGCGGAGCCGATGGGCTCGGGCGCCAACGAGCTGAGGCTGCCGTTCTTGGTCGACGACTACTTCGTGCCCAACGGCTGTTTCGGCGACGCCGACTGTGCGCGCGACGTCATCGCCATCGACAGCCACGGTTGCGACGACCTGCCCGCCAGCGTGCAGAGCGTGTGCCGCGTCTTCACGTATACGCCGCTCCCGGGGGACGATCCCGACTGGCGCGGCTACCTCGGCATCCTGTTTCAAGACGTGGGCGAGGGTGGCGAGAGCGCGATCGGTAAGGTACCGCCGTTGCCGGTTCAGCCTGGGGCCAAGCGCGTCGTGTTTTGGGCCAAGCTGCGCAGCGGCAACCTCAAGGTGGGTTTTCGCGTCGGTGGTGCCAACAATTGGAACGACGTGATCAATACGTCGTTGCCTTACAGGGATACCTTCGGCATCGAGAAGGTGGTCGAGCTCGGCAACGCTTACCAGCAAATCGAGATCGACCTGTCGGATACGACGTACGAAGACGTGGTTTCGCCCTTCGGTTGGTCCATCACGTCCAAAGGCCGCACCGAGCCGATCGCGCTCTACATCGCCGACTTGAGGTGGGAATGAGGCCCCGGTTCGTGGCGGCGCTGGTGCTCGGCTGCGGGGTGCTGGGCGGGTGTCGCAACGACGACGCTTACCTCGGCGGCACGCGTGAGAGCTACCACTGTGGCTCCCGCTGCGCGGTGGAGCAGGGCGCGCCGGTCGACGCCGGTGACTGGTTCTACAACCAGGAGACGGATCAGGGCGACGCGCCCGAGATCGTCTACCCATTCGAAGGTGCCAAGCACCCCAACGATTTGCGGCGCCTCACCGTGCATTTTACGCGAGGTCGCAGTGACTTTTCGGTGTTTCGGCTGCGCATCGAGCAGCCGGACAGCGGCGTGGTGTACGACTTTTTTACGCCCTGCCTCTCGCTGGGCAGCGACGGTTGTCGCTACTTGCTCGAGGGCGCAGTTTGGGATCGCGCACGCGCCGACTTTCTCGACAAGCCAGCGCGCTTGACGGTCACGGGCTCGACCGCGCCCGTGGGTTTCCAAAGAACGTCCGAGCCGATCAGCCTCGACGTCGTCTCGAGCCAGCTGAAGAACAAGGGCTTTTACTACTGGTCGACGGTGAGCTCGTACGACCGTAGCGCCATGCAGTCGGCCGGCATCTATCGCCTGCCGTTCGGCGCCGACGAGACTCAGCCGTTCATCATGCCGAACACGGCGACCAACGATCGCCAGTGCGGTGCCTGTCACAGCGTGAGCCGTGACGGCAGCACGATCGCGTTCACGGCGCGCAACGACGTGGGCGGCCCGGACCAGCGCTCCGGCACGCTGGTGGCGGAGGGCACTGCGCAGCCTGAAATTCCGCTATTTCCCGTCGCGCCGCCCGACACGTACGATAGCTCGATGATGGCGCTGACCTCGGATGGCAAGCGCGTGCTGGTCGCGTTCGAAGACAAGCTGGCGCTACGGGTCTCCAGCAAGGACGACCCGAAGCACGCAGCGGGTGACACCATCATCACGCTCACGTCGAAAGAGCTCGGGCCCAAATCCGGCTACTTTCCGGAGTTTTCACCGAACGACGACGCTGTGGTGCTCACGCTGTCGGACGATCCGGATTCTGCCATCGCCGTGCGCAAAGGCGACATCGCGGTCCTCGACTACGACCGCGCGACCGACAGCTTCGGCGAGCTGAATGTCATCGTCCGCGGCACCGAGGACACCTTCCACTTTTACCCAACTTGGTCGCCGGACGGGCAGTTCATCGCCTTTGCCAGCGCGCCCGTCGAGAACGACGAGAACGGCATGCCGCGCAAGAGCTACGACCAGCAGAAGGCACGCTTGCGCCTGGTGCGGCGCACCGGCGGCGAGGTCTACGAGCTTTCGCGCGCCATGCCCGAGCTCGACAAATGGTCGACCTACCCCAAATTTGCGCCCTTTTCGGCGGGGCAGTCGGGCGACCTGATGTTTTTGACGTTCAACAGCAAGGTCAACTACGGCCTCATCCTCGACAACGACGCGCGCCCCAACGATCGCGTGGCGCAGCTTTGGATGAGCGCGATCGACGTGAGCAAGCTGCCCGACGATCCTTCGAGCCCTCCCATCTGGCTACCGTTTCAAGACCCGGGACAAGCCGGGCACCTCGGCATCTGGACGAGCGAAGTGCGCTGCCGCCCGGACTTGGGTGCCAACGCGTGCGGCTTCGGCCAGCACTGCCAAGCCGAAACCAAGACCTGCGTCGTCGACCCCAAGTAGCGGCGGTGCCAACGCAGCCCACCGCAGCCCAGTTGCTGAAACTACCTCCGCGTCCCCTAGTCCCCCGCCCGTCACGTCCTGGGCTGCTTCCGGGCTGGCCTGTCGTCGCAAGTACCTGCGAGACTCACGGGAGATCAGGAGGACTGGGAGATCTGGATTCTTTGTTGTTCGAGCAGCTCAACAGGCACGAGGCCCCCATCAGCGTGCCGGCGACCCTAGACGTTATTGAGCGCCGGTCAGGCTGCGGAGGCGCGAGGCGTAGGGGCTGTTCGGGTTCTTCGCCAAGAAGCCTTCGGCGAGGGACTTGGCGCGGGCCGAGTCTCCCGTTTGGCTGAGGGCTTCGATACGCAGCACGGTGGCTTCGGCGCCGAGCATGGGGCGGGGGAAGCGCTGGGCGTAGGTGCCCAGCTCGCTCAGCGCCTGGGCGCCGTTACCGCCCTTGAGCGCCAACTTGGCCTTTTGCAGCTGCGCCACTTCGTCGGCCAGGCTGCCCTGGGCGGCTGCTCTGGGTGCGCCGTTTGCGGAAGGCTGAGCGGGGAGCACGGGCAGGTCGTCGAGCGTCAGCGGGGCTGGGGCCTCGGCGACGCTGGGTGCGACGGGCGTTGCCTTCACCTCGGTGGCCGGAGCCTTGAGGGTGCTGGGCACGGCCTTGGCGGGCGCGACGTCGTCCGAGCTGCGCAAGAGCAGTGCTGCCGGAATCGCGATGGCGGCGACGGCGAGCGCGCCCCACTTGGCGACCGTCAGGCCCTTGCTGGTGCTGCTAGCGGCCTTCGCGCCCTGAGTGGCGAGCGACGTGGCGCTGGCGGCGGCGATGGCGGCCAAAATCTTGCGGCGACCTTCAGCGGAAGGGCCTTCGTTGCGTGCGAGTTGCAGGAGCGAGCCTTCGAGCTCGTCTCCCCCTGTTTCGTCAATCAATCGCGTAGGGTCGGTCATCCTACCGCTCCTTGCCGGAATCCGATGCGCGCCCTGTGCCGTGTGACGGCTTGCTGAAACGCTTGGCGCGCGCGGCGCAAACGTGACCCGACGGTACCAATAGGAATCTCGAGCGCGCTGGCAATGTCCTGAATCGAGATCTCCTCGATCTCGAACAGTACGAACACCTCGCGTAGGTCTTCCGGCATGTCGGCCATTACTTGATCTAGAAGTGCCCTGGCGCGCAGTTGGTCGCTCAACTCATCTTGCGAGACGCTGGGTTCTTCTGGGGCCTGGGACAAACTGTCGTAAGCGCTCTGGCGGCGGCGGATGGATCGCCGCGCGTTGGCGGCGACGCGCGCCGCGGTGGCGAATAGAAACGCTCGCTCGCGCTCTACCGGGACATCGGACAGCTTGTCCGCTGCTACCAGAAATACCTGTTGCGCAGCGTCGTCCGCGTCAGCCGCAGGAACGCCGAAGCGCCGCAGGCAGCGCCAAACGAAATCTAGGTGCTCTTGGGCGACGCGCGTGAGGCGCGCCGAATCGATCGACATCTTCTGGTGTGCCAAGCCTGCACGCCCACCCGCAAGGACGGCAAGTCCCTCTCTAGAACCAGCGACTTTTCGCTGAATTCCCGAAGGGGGAACCGGAGCCTCGTCGAGCTCTCGGGCAGTAGCGCCGGCGGACCAGGTCATTCATTTCAGGGTTTCCTCGGCCTGCCCGGCTGATCACAAAAACACGCCCAGACTGGTTTCCTGCTTCAAGCCGAGACGCGGCACTTCGTAAAGGGTGTGCACTTCACCAAACTGGTCGGATATCAGGTACCGCTGTCGGGAAATGGGCACGAGCAAGTAGCCACCTAGCTGCAGAAAGAAGCTATCCGTCTCGAAGCGCAAACCGAGCCCACCGTAGGCGGCTTGCCACGGCCTCTGCGCTTGGACGGTGGACGACAAACCGGTTCCAGCAGCATCAACCGAGCCCATTTCGTAACCGACGAGCGCGAACGGGCGCACAGCGCCGAGCACCGCGAGGTTCACCGAGACTGCGCCGTCTGCTACCCAGGCGCCGAAGCTGAGGTCGTCAACCTCACGAGTGAGAAAGCGCGACACACCGACGGTCGTACGAAAGCGATCGCCAACGCCCAGCGTTGCCGCGAGGTGACCACCAGGGCGCATCTGCGGCGCCCAAGCATTTTCGAGTACGAGTCCGAGCGAAAAGCCCCATAGCACCCGCGTGGGTATTTCCGCCGGGCCAGGCGGAGGCGGTGGCGCGCGCTTCGCTGGCGCCTCGACCGGCTTGGGCTGCTCGGGGGGCTTCTTGTCGGCGGGCGGCGGCTCGGGCTCGGGCTGCGGCTCGCTGTCGCCCAAGCCCAGCGCTTCGGGGTCGATGGTGAGCGCCACCGCGATGGCCAGCGCGCTGGCGACCTCGCGACAAGTCTTGCCGCGCACCTCGCGCGACGCCTGGTTCTTGCCGTCCCCGCTGATGAGGCGCCCCATCACGTCGCGCCCGCTAGCCGAAAGCTCGATGCGCACGCGTCGAGCCCGGCGCTGCTTGGTGAAATGCGCCTTGCTCGTCAGCTTCGCAACCTCCGCTTCGAACTCGGCTTGGCTCGGACAATCCGGCGGAGGGCTGTCCTCGTACATCAACGAGACAGCCTCGCTATCGGAGGTGGGCTTGGCCGTGCCCTGCGCGGCGCTCGTATGCGGAGTCAGGACGAGCGCCGTCGCCATCGCCGCGCCCAGCGCGGCGATGGATTTCACTGGCAGCCTGGAGGCAACGCGGCGCCGCCCATCGCGGCCCGCACCGCGGCCATCACGGCCGGCGACGCGGCACCTGCTGCCACCGCGACGTTACAAGCCTGCGAGGCCTGCAACATGAGCGTGTTGTTGGGCGGCGGGGCGCTCTTGGAGTTTTGCGCGAGCGCGTCACAGCACTTCTTCAGGCTGGGGCCGGCAACGCCGGTGCCGGTCGGCTTCTTCACCTCGGCGGAGTCGGAGGGAACCGGCTCGGGCGCGAGCTGCAGCGTCTCTGGCGCGGCTGCGGGGGTGGACGCCGCGGGCGGTGCGGAGGGCAGCGGAGGCGGCGGCTCGTCCTTCTTGCAGCCGGTGGACGACACCAGCGCCGGCACCAAGAACCCACACGCGATCATCGCAACAACCGAACGAAGCGGCTTCATGGCCATGTTTCTAGCTTAGACGTCCCAAAAGCGAAATAGGCCTAGTGCGCCGTCATTTTACGACGCATTTAGGCCTATTCGCTGTCCTGAGGCGCCTGCCTAGATGGAGGCCGGCTTACGAGCAGCCCATGCTGTTGCCGCAATTCAGGCACTTGTAGCAGGCGCCGTTGCGCACGGTGATGTGGCCGCAGCCGTCGCATACCGGTGCGTCGCCCATCATCTCTTCGAGCTGGGCATCGAGCGCGCCGTGCGAGTCGCCACCGAACGCCGCCGCAGGCTCCGAGCGAGCCGCCAGGGTTTCGGGCGGAATCGACGAGGGGCTGGGAGGAGCGATCGAGGTTGCAGACCCTGCATCCGCGGCGATGAGCTTGGGCACCGTCGGATCTTCGATGCTGCCGACGTCTTCCGACGGCTTGACCTGCGCGAAGTCGTAGCGGCGCAGGTATTCGACGCCGAGCACGCGGAACAGGTAGTCGACGATCGACGTCGAGAACTTGATGTTCGGATGACCCGAGACGACGCCGTGCGGCTCGAAACGCGTGAACGTGAATTGCTCCACGAACGTGGCGAGCGGCACGCCGTATTGCAAGCCCACCGACACGGCCATGGCGAAGCAGTTCATCAGCGAGCGGAAGGCGGCGCCCTCCTTGTGCATGTCGATGAAGATCTCGCCGAGCGTTCCGTCTTCGTACTCGCCGGTGCGCAAGAAGACCTTGTGACCGCCGACGTGTGCTTCTTGCGTGAAACCACGGCGCTTTTGCGGCAGGCGCGTGCGGTGACCTTCGGGGCGCGCGGCCGATTGCGCGGCAATGGCGGCCGGGCGTGCCGGCGCCACGGCGACGGGCGCTGCCTCGTCGACCTCGTCCTTGTCGCCCTCTTCCGAACGCTCCTTGCTGGTGGTCGAGAGCGGCTGCGAGGCCTTGCAGCCGTCGCGGTAGAGCGCGACCGCTTTCAGGCCCAGGCGCCAGCCTTCTTCGTAGATTTGGCGCACGTCGTCGACGGTGGCGTCGTTCGGCAGGTTCACGGTCTTGCTGATGGCGCCGGACAGGAACGGCTGCGCGGCGGCCATCATCTTCACGTGAGCCATGGGTGCCAAGAAGCGTTGACCGCTCTTGCCGCAGCGGTTCGCGCAGTCGAACACCGCGTAGTGCTCGTCGCGCAGGTGCGGCGCACCCTCGATCGTCATGCGACCGATGATCACGTCGCCCGCTTCTTCGATTTGCGCCGACGTGAAGCCGAGGAACTTCAGCAGGCTGAAGCCCGGTTGCGACAGCTTGTCGGCGGAGATTCCCAAACGATCGTAGGTGTCCCGGCCGAGCACCCACGGTGCGAAGGCCAGGCTCAAGTCGAACACGCCGGGCAGGGCTGTCTCGATCTTGCTCAGATCTTCGTCGTTCAGGCCCTTTTGCTTGAGCGTCGCGCGGTTGATGTTCGGCGCGCCGAGCAGCGTGTTGGTGCCCGACACGTAGGCGACGATCTCGCTGAGCTGCGCCTCCGAGTAGCGCAGGCGCTTGAGCGCCTCGGGCACGGATTGGTTGACAATCTTGAAGTAGCCGCCGCCGGCCAGCTTCTTGAACTTCACCAGCGCGAAATCGGGCTCGATGCCGGTGGTGTCGCAATCCATGAGCAGGCCGATAGTGCCGGTCGGCGCCAGCACGGTGGCTTGCGCGTTGCGGTAGCCGTGCTGCTCACCGAGCTTCACCGCCGTGTCCCAATCTTCGACCGCGGCCTTGTACAGGTACTCCGGGCACTGATCGCGATCGATCGCATAGGCAGCCTCTTGGTGCTGGCGCATCACGCGCAGCATGGGCTCGCGGTTCTTTTCGAAGCCAGGGAAGGCGCCCTTGCTGGCCGCCATTTCGGCGCTGACCGCGTAGGCGCGGCCGCACAGCACGGCAGTGAGCGCGCCCGCGATGGCGCGGCCCTTGTCCGAGTCGTAGGGAATACCTTGCAGCATCAGCAGGGTGCCGAGGTTGGCGTAACCGAGGCCGAGCGGACGGTAGTCGTGCGAGTTACGCGCGATGCCCTGCGTCGGGTAGCTCGATAGATCGACCAAGATTTCTTGCGCGGTGAAGAAGATGTCGACCGCGTGGCGGTAGCCGGCGATGTCGAATTTACCTTGCTCGTCCAAGAACTTGGTCAGGTTGAGCGACGACAGGTTGCAAGCCGTGTCGTCCAAGAACATGTACTCGCTGCAAGGGTTGCTGGCGTTGATCTTTCCGGTGTTGGGGCAGGTGTGCCAGTGGTTGATGGTGCTGTCGTACTGCACGCCGGGGTCGGCGCAGGCCCAGGCCGAGTCAGCGACCATGTCCCAGAGCTTGGCCGCGTCCAGCGTGTCGACCACCTTGCCCGTGGTGCGCGCGATCGTCTGCCACTTGCCGTTGGCCTGGGCGGCGCGCATGAACTCGTCCGTCACGCGTACGGAGTTGTTCGAATTCTGGCCGCTGACGGTGTGATACGCCTCACCGTTGAAGTCGCTGTCGTAGCCGGCTGCGATCAGCGCCTTCGCCTTGCGCTCTTCGCGCGTCTTCCACTGGATGAAGTCTTCGATCTCGGGATGGTCCATGTCGAGGCAGACCATCTTGGCGGCACGGCGCGTGGTTCCGCCGCTCTTGGTGGCGCCTGCTGCGCGATCCAGCACTTCGAGAAAGCTCATCAGGCCGCTCGAGGTGCCGCCGCCCGAGAGCTTCTCTTGCTTGCCGCGGATCGCGCTGAAGTTGCTACCCGTGCCGGAGCCGTACTTGAACAAGCGCGCTTCCGACTTCACCAGATCGTAGATGCCCATCAAGTCGTCCGGCACGGCTTGGATGAAGCAGGCCGAGCACTGCGGGCGCTCGTAGGCGTTGGCGGTTTCGCTCACGTCCTGTGCGGCTTCGTTCCAGGCCCAGTTGCCGCCGGAGCCGGTGATGCCGTACTCGTGGAACAAGCCGCAGTTGAACCAGACCGGCGAGTTGAACGCGCCGTACTGGTTCGTCATCAGCCAAGTGAGCTCGGCTTCGAACACGTCGGCGTCTTTCTTCGTTGCGAAGTAGCCGCCGAAGTCTTCACCCGCGACGCGGATGGTGTGCGCAATGCGATACACCACCTGGCGCACGCTCGTCTCGCCGTGCTCCTTGTCGCCACGGATGCCTGCCTTGCGGAAGTATTTGGAGATCACGATGTCGGTCGCCAGCTGCGACCAATCGGCGGGGATCTCGGCGCCCTCCATCTTGAACACGACGGAGCCGTCCGGGTTGGTGATGAGGCTCTGGCGGCGTTCCCAAACGACGTTCTTCAGCGCGTTCGCGGGATCCGTATAGCGGGGCGTGAACGTGGCGCCGCCCTTGGGGCGCTGGCTCGACTTCTTGCCCTGACTCCGTTTGGAGGCTGCCGGCTCGCTCGTCTTCACCCGATCATCTCCCTGACCCACAACCGTCGATTGCGCCATGGTTCGAGCTCTCCTCATTGGGCTGCGCGTCCGCTGTCGGACGCTCCACTACTACTGTAAACCCGTTTCCTGTCGATGCGTTCAGCCATCGCCAATGCAGGTCACCCGTCACGCCTCCTGCGTGGCCGGGTGAGCGTGCGCGCCGAGCGATGGGCGAGCGCCCCAGAAGACGCCCCTTGTACCCCAAGGGGTTGGGGTGGGCCAAGCAAAAATCCACGGCAAATGGGGCAGTCAGAGTAGCAACATGGGTCCCAGCACGCGAAGGGTCAACCACAACTGGGCGGCTTCATTGGACCTTCCGTGTCGGCCAGGTGTCGGGACGGTAGTGAACAAAAGATGGGCTGAACAGGTTGTCCTGGGGATACCCAGAGTTAGTACTGGTGTTTCCCCGAAGCCGTCCCCAACGTAGTCCACAGCTTGTTCTCAACCTGGTGTCGCGGGGGCAGCCCCGCTCCAGGCTCGTTGCCATCCCTGACCATGATCGACCACGCGGCCGCCATCTTTTCTACCGTCGAGCGAGGCGAGCGCGCGAGCGCGGCCCTGGGCGACGCGATCGCCTCGCAGCGCTTGGGACCTGAACAGGCGGAGCAGTTGTCGCGGCTCGTCTACGCGGCGCTGCGGCGCGCGCGGCGCGTGCGTGCGGCGTTGACCGAGGTGGGTGCGACGGCGTCCAGCGGACCGTACGCGCGTTTGATCGTGATCGGCGCGGCGCTGCTCGAAGGCGGCGACTTCGACTTGGAAGCGGCGCGCGCGGCGTGGAGCGAGGTGTCTTGGCAACGCATGCTGAGCGCCGATGCGGCGCTGCTCGAACGCGCCCAGGGCGCAGAGCGGGTCGCGCTGCTCGGATCGCTGCCGGATTTTTTGGCGCAAGCGCTGTGGCAGCAATACGGTGAAGAAGCCGCCGCGCTGGCCCAGAGCTGCAGTGAGCCGGCGCCGCGCTCGTTGCGTGTCAATTCGCTCGTGTGTGACGTGGGCGAGGGACGGCAGCGGCTCGAACGTGAAGGCGCGCGGGTAGAAGCCGGCCGTTTCGGTCAGCGCACGCTGACTTTGCAAGGCGCTTTCAATCCGTTCGTGACGCGCGCTTTTCACGAGGGCGTGTTCGAGCTGCAGGACGAAGGCAGCCAAATCGCCTGTGAATTGGTGGCTCCGCCCCCGCGCGGTCTGGTCGTGGACGCCTGCGCCGGTGCGGGCGGGAAAACGCTCGCCATTGCGGCGGCGCTAGCTGGCCGGGGCAAAGTCGTTTCGCTCGACGTGGACGGCCGCAAGCTGGCGGAGCTGCGGCGCCGCGCCAAACGCGCCGGGGCCGTGAACGTGCAGGCGCTGGAGATCGCGGAGGAGGGGGCCTTGCCCGATGAGGTGATGGCGCTTGCCGGCAAAGTCGACCGGCTGCTGATCGACGCGCCTTGCAGCGGCACGGGCGTCTTGCGACGTAACCCCGAGGCCCGCGCGCGGCTCACGCCCGAAGCGATCACGCGGTTGGTGGAGACGCAACGCGCGATCGTAGAACGGATGCTGCCGCTGCTCGCTCCCGGCGGCCGCTTGATCTTCGTCACTTGCTCGCTGTTGCGCGCCGAAGGCGAAGACCTGCTCGGCGCCACGGAGGCTGCGCATCCCGAGCTCCAGCCCGTGAACCTCGCGGAAATTTACGATCGAGCGTACGCGGAGCGCTTTCGGCGCAGCGGGCCGCACCAGCTCCGGCTGCTGCCGCACTTGCATGGCACGGACGGGTTCTTCGTGGGCGTCTTACGGCGACGGCGCTGAGCGCTCAGGTGGCGACGGCTTCGCGGTCCTTGTAGAGCGCGAGCCAGCGTGACACCGAACCGATGATGATGAAAACGACGCCGCACAGGAGCACCGTGGTGACGACCATGTTCACCAGGCCGGTGACGTGTGTCGTGGGGGCCTTGGACATGGGGTAGTAGATGGTGAACACGCTTTGAACGCCGGCTGTGATGGTGGTGACGCCGACGAAGCAGAGCGGCGCGAGCGTGATCCAGGCGTAGGACTTCTTGCTCGCTTCGCGCAAAATGATGGTGGTGCCCACGCACAGCGCGGCGCACGCGAGCAGCTGATTGGCGATGCCGAACATGGGCCAAATCGTCGATATATTGCCGGTGAGGATGAAGTAGGTCCAACCCGCGACGATCAGGCCGGTCGCCAAAAAGCCGCCGGTGTGACTGGTCGACTTGCCCAGCTCGGGGCTGAAGCGCCCCAAAAATTCCTGCATGAGAAAGCGGCCGATGCGCGTGCCCGTGTCGATCGTGGTGAGGATGAACAGCGCCTCGAACATGATCGCGAAGTGGTACCAGTACGAGATGAGCGTGCTCATGCCGGGCAGGCCGCTGAACACGCGCGCCATACCGACCGCGAGCGATACGCCTCCGCCCGTGCGCGCCGCCACCACTTCGCCCGCGTGGCGCGAGAGCGCTGGTAGCTCTTTCACCTTGATGCCGAGCCGCGCGAAGTCTTCGTCCGCCAGCTCCGTCGCGTGGTTGGTCTTCGGATCCACCGAATAGCCGAGCGCCGAGAGCGCGCCGTTCGATAGTGCCAGCAGCTTGGAAGCGGGCAGCTTTTGCGCGGCCAGCTCGCTGACGGAGTCGCCCGCGGCCAGGCCCAAAATCGAGCGATCGTGGCTGGAAAATGCGGCCTCGGCGCCTTTTAGCTGCTCGAGCGAGCGCGCTAGGCCGGCTGCGCCGGGAGCGGCCTGCACGAGCGCTACCTTGGGATCGGTGTTGATGGCGACGTAGTCGTCCGGTGGCATCACGCAGGCGGCGATCAACGCCGTGATGCCGACCAGGCCTTCGAGCAGCATGGCGCCGTAGGCGATGGGGCGGCAGTGCGGTTCCTTGTCGACCATCTTCGGCGTCGTACCGCTCGACACCAATGCGTGAAAGCCGCTGATGGCGCCGCAGGCGATGGTGATGAACACGAACGGGAAGAGCGGACCTTTGATGATCGGTCCGCCTCCGTGGATGAACTGAGTGACGGCGGGCATCTGGATCGGCGGGTTCACGACGATCACGCCGACCACCAGCAGGCCGATGGTCCCGAGCTTGAGGTAGCTCGACAGGTAATCGCGCGGGCAGAGCAGGAGCCAAACTGGCAGCACGCTGGCGACGAAGCCGTAGCCGGCGATGGCGAGCGTGATGTTGGTGCGCGAGAGCCGAAACAGGTCGGCGTAGCTGGAGTCGGCCACGTATTTGCCGCCGATCAGCGCAATGAGCAGCAAAATGACGCCAAAAATGCTGGCTTCACGGATGCCGCGCACCGACCCGCCGCGGATGCCGTAGATGTGCCCACCCATCAAGAGCGCGATCGGGATCGACAGGCTCACCGTGAACATGCCCCAGGCGCTCTCGGCCAGAGCATTGACGACGACGTTGCCGAGGCCGGCCAACGCCACGATCACGATGCACAAGATGGCGACGGCCGTGACGGTGCCGAGCGTCGGGCCCAGCTCATCGCGTGCGATCTCAGCTAGCGAGCGACCACCGCGTCGCGTGCTCGAAACCAGAATCACGAAGTCGTGTACCGAACCGGCCAGCACCACGCCGAACAAGATCCACAAGTAACCGGGCAAGAAGCCGAACTGCGCCGCCAGCACCGGCCCAATCAACGGCCCCGCCCCCGTGATGGCCGCGAAGTGGTGCCCGAACAGCACCCACTTGTTGGTGGGGTGAAAGTTGTGCCCGTCGTTCTGTGCGTGCGCCGGCGTGACACGCGACTCGTCCAAGCACAGCACCTTGGCCGCAATGAACGCCGAGTAATACCGGTACGCCACGGCCAACACGGCGAGCGCCGTGAGCATCCACCAAGCGGCAGTCATGCGCGGGTTTTAGCGCGGAATCCAGCCGTCCGGTAGACCGCGTCGAGTTGCTTCGCGGCCAGGTCTCTTGCGGGGTCACTTGTCGCGCGCCGACGTATCTTCGGGCAATGTCGCCGGCGCCGCCTCCACAACCAGCCTGCGCGCGGCCGGCGGACCTTCGGCGCGGGCCTGCAGGCCGTCGCCTTGCAGGTTGTAGAGGACCTGAATTTGTTGCGCCTGGCGATCCGCCGCGACGCGGAACGCGGCATCCGCGAGGATGCTGGGGGCCAGATTGATGTCGGCGGCGAGTGCCGGCAGCGACGCCTTGTGCTCGCCACGGGTATACCAGGTAAGACCCATCGCGCCCGTGATGCCGCGTCGCCCGAGCGCGGCGTAGCTCTCGGGTAAGTAGAGCATCAAGATGGCAGAGTCGATCCAGCGTAAGATTTGGCGCTTGTCGAAGCTCGTGTTGCGGAGCAGCTGGTAGGGATCGGCCATGGCCAATTGGACGGCGTCTTCGATGCCCTCTTCGCCCAATCGCTCTTCGATTTCGCGAGAGATGCCGGGCACCTGGTTGAGCGGAATGGTTCGCGCGGGGAGAGCGCGGTGCTCGTCGTCCGATAGCAGCCGGCGGGCGATCCGCTCCAGCGCGGACACCACGAATTTGGGCGAGAAGCCAGCCACGAAGAGCAGCGCCGCGCGTTCGAGGTCAGTCTTGATCGCGAAGCCCGGATTGGACCCCAGCACGTAGGGGCCGAGAACGCCGGCCAGGACCGGTCCGATGGCAAAGGTAACGGCACACCAGCTGGCGGCCCCCGGCGTGATGTCCAGGCGGAAGGCGCGACGGCCGAGGTAGAGCATCGAGTAAACGTACGAGCCGGCGAGACCCATAGCGGCTCCGAACATCGTCGCAGCCGGCAGGGTCGTCACCTGACTGGGGTCCTTCAAAGGGCTGCCGCGATAGACTTCGTACCAACTCATGAGCGCATTCGAGATCCCGTAGAGGATGCCAAACGCGAATAGCGCGGGCACCACGTAGCGCAGCACGAGCACTTCGACGCTGAAGTAGCGCTCGCCGGACTCGATTACTCCTCGATAGGTCGAATCCGCGTCGCGCGCGTCACCCAGCAGCTGTCGCGCGAGCTCGCGATTCTCGGCTGTGTCTGTCAAGACGAGTCGCCCGCGGACGTAGTGCAAAAAACCGGCGTGCCCGACCAACATCACGGCAGGCAGCGAGCACAAGAGCCATCTCCAGCGCGATGCTCGATCCGTGTCGGTTCCCCACAAGACGGCCGAGAACACGCCCATCAGGATGCCCACGCCCCACAGCACGGCCGCCGCGTTTGGTTGCCGCTCGCGCTGCCGGTACGCGAGCACGTGCAGTACCGCCGATATGAGTGCAGTACCGCCGACCTCCAACGCGAGTCCGATGTTGTTCAACGCCGCCTCACTGTTCCGGGTATGCCGACCATCTTAGGGAACCTGATGCCAAGCTCCAAGTCCATCGCCCATGCGGTCTCCCACTCATTACTCAGGGCATTGCTCCGAATGTGCAGTGGGGGCCCCAGGAGACTGCTCATGCGCCAGAACCCAATGCCCACCCGCAGTGGAACTTGCTGATCGAACGGGCTCACGTCCTCCGCTCCAAACGAATGAACGGACCAAATCCAGCGCGTAGCCAAGCCGTAAGAACGGCAGGGGAGCCTCTGCGTAGCAACCAGATGCCCAGCTCTGGCGCTAGCGCCAGACGATGGACTCCGTAGAAATCACCATTGACGCCCTAGGTGAAAGCATCCGGACCGAGGTGCGCGCCCCCGTGTACAGCTACGCCCAACGAACGTCGGCAAATCTCGGCAACCGCGATTCGGGTGTCCAGCAAACGAGGGCACCCGGACACCCCCTCGAGAATGAGCTCAGTCGAAGCTCTGACTCGGGTTGTACGGAAGCATGCGGCCTGGCTGGAAGGCCTTCTGTGGATCGATGATGATCACTTTGGCGAAGTGTGTCAGGCGTTGGGAGAGCTTTTCGGCGTCGCCGGCGACGACCATGACGATGTGGTCGGTGCTGAAGTATTTGCCGGCAGTGGCCGTGGCGGCCGGACCTTCGATGTTGCGCACCGCTTTGCGGTACTCGTCGAAGTAGTCGTCGGGCAGGGACAAGATGCTCAGCTTGGCGGTCATGTCGGCGAGCGCGCCGGCCGTTTCGGTCTTGAACAAGAAGCTGTCCGACAAGTAGCGCGAGGCGATTTCGATCTCGGCGGGCGTGGGCGGGCTCTTGCCCATGCGCTCGAGGTTGTCCAGCAGCGCTTGCACGGCTTGCGGTGCCTTGTTGGTTTGCGTGCCAGCCGAGAGCACGATAGGCACCGGGCTGTTGGCTGGTTCTTCGATCGAGGAGCCGGTGGAGTAGGCGAGCGAGCGCTTCTCGCGCACGTCGAGGAAGAGCCGACCGGCGACGCCGCCTCCTAGCACTTGATTGAGGACCGCCAGGCTGGGCCAGTCTTTGCTTTGGCGCTCGGGACCGAGGCGCGCCACCATGACCTGGGCCTGGCCGCTGCCGGGGCGATCCACCAGATACAAGTGACGTTCGGCATCCGGCATGGGCGTCGAAAAATTGGGCTGCTCGGGCTTTTCTCCCTGCCAGCCGCCGAACGCGCGCTCCGCCGCCTTGGCGAAGGAGTCGATGTCCACGTCGCCTGCGGCGATCAGCATCGCGTTTTTGGGGGTGAAGTGCTGCTTGTGCCAGGCCTTGCAATCCGCAAGCGTGAGCTTCTGCAGCTCGCTCGGCAGCGCGTCGTAGCGCGAGTACGGGTGAATCGCCGTCGGTAGCTCGAACAGCTCGCGGTAAAGAATCATCGCTGCCGCGTAGCCGGCGCTCGATTTGGCCGCAGCCGCAGCCCGCTCCACTTCGCGCGTGCGCAGCTTGCCGAACTCTTTGGCGTCGAAGCGGGGTTTCATGGCGACGGCCGCCAAGATGTCGAGCGCAGGATCCAGATCGCCGGTGGTGACGCCGAGCGAGACGCGCGTGGAGTCGCGATCCGTATTCACGTTCAGGTCGGCGCCGAGCGACTCGGCATGCTCGAGCAAAGCCTCGGCATTCCACGGACCGGCGCCGCCGGCTTTGGTGAGCTCGCCGGCCACGCCTGCCAAACCGGGCTTGCTACCGTCGCTGGCGCTGCCCGAGTGGAACAGCAACCGCAGCTCGACGATGGGCAAGGTTTTGCGTGAAACGACGGCAATTTCCAGGCCGCTGGCCAGGGTGCGGCGCGCAATCGTCGGAAAGCTCGCGCTGGGCGTGATGCCTGAAGCGGGCGGCTCCGCGAGCGGATCTTTCGCCGGCGGTGGCGGCGGTGCGGAGGGAGCGGCGGAGGCGACGGGCCGGGGCTGCGCGGGCGGAGCCGCGGGTGCAGCGCCACAAGCCAAGGCGAGAAGCGGCAACAGCGAGACGAGGCGCTTCATGGCTTGGCTCCTTCGGGCTTGGCGGCTTCCGCAGGCACTACTTCGACCAATTGGCGGCGCTCGGGTACGAGGTACTTCTTCACGGCGTTTTGGATCTCTTCTGCTGTCACGGCCTGGTAGCGGGCGAGCTCGCGCGCTAGCAAGCGCGCGTCACCGAAATAGGATTCGTACTCACCGAGCCGAGTGGCGCGGCTCAGATTCGTTTGCAGGCCGAATACGAACGAGCTTCGCACGCGGCGGCGCACCTTGGCGAGCTCTGCGGCCGGCGCGGGCTTTTGCGCCAGCTTGGTGAGCTCTTCGGTCACGAGCTTTTCGACGTCGGCGAGCTTGGATTTTTCGGTCAAAACGACCTGAATCGCCAGCTCGTCTGCGCCGACGTAATCGTGCGTCCACGCGCCCACACGCTGAGCGACGGCCTTGTCGCGCACGAGCAGCCGCTCGAGGCGCGAGCTTTCGCCGTCCGACAGTAACGAGACGGCCATCTCCAGCGCATAATGCTCGGGGCTGCGCGCCGGCGGAATCACGAAGCCGAAGTAGAAGGCCGGCGTCTTGGCGTTGGCGTCCTTCACCGTATCTGTCTTGGCGGTCACCTTGCTCGGCATATCCGGGAGCGGCGCTCGCGGCGCGACGGGTTTGCTGATGTCGCCGAAGTACTGGCGCGCGAGCTTGACGGCTTCGTCGCGATCGAAGTCGCCGGCCACCGTGAGCACTGCGTTCTTGGGCGCGTAGTGTGAGTCGTAGAAGGCCTTGACCCACTCGAGCTTGGCCGCGTCCAAATCGGCCATGCTGCCGATGGTAGGGCGCGTGTAAGGCGGGTAATCAGCGTAAACCAGCTCGCCCAGCCGGATCATGCCCGTCATGTAGGGCGCGTTTTCGTAGCGCATCCGGTACTCTTCTTTGACGACTGCGCGCTGGTTCTCGAAGTTGTCGGCGTTCACGGCCAGGGCGCGCATACGGTCGGCTTCGAGCCACATTGCCAGTGGCAGCTCGCTCGACGGCAGCACTTCGAAATAGTTGGTGCGGTCGGCGTTGGTCGTGCCGTTGAGGCTGCCGCCGCGCTCGGAGATGAGCGTGAAGTGTTGGCCCTTGGCCACGTGCTGGCTGCCCTGGAACATCATGTGCTCGAACAGGTGCGCGAAGCCGCTTTGGCCGGGACCTTCGTCACGCGAGCCGACGCCGTAGGTAACGGAGACGGCCACGGTCTTGGCGCTGCTGTCAGGGGCGAGCACCAGCCGCAAGCCGTTCTCGATGGTGAGCCGCTCGATGCCCTGGCCGAAGCGCGCGAGTGACTCGACGGCGGGGTCCGTGGCGGGCGCCTTTTCTGGGGCGGGCTGGGCCGCGAAAGCACCACCCGTGACGAGGAAGGCGCCAACCGACACACCGAACGAGCCGACCAGGGCGAGTGAGACCAGGCGATTCATGGCCCGGGATCTACCACGCGCGCGCGAGCCAAGGGGGACTGCGCGCCCATAACGGCTTCGTTAAGTGCCGAGGGCAAGCCGGGCCCGGCCGCACACCGCTCGAGACTGCGCTATCTTGGAGGTTGAGCCAGCATGTTGGTCTTGCTCGGTCCGAGCTTTGCGGGTGGCGACGCCGAATACCAGCGCCTGTCGAAGGTGACAGGCATGGTCGCCTACGACCTACGCGCGCGCCTGAAGCCGGGCATGTGGGGTCTGGTGAAGGCGCTGGCCAATGAGACCGAGGCGCAACGCCTCGCCGCGTCGCTCGCCGCGGGCGGCTTTCCGGTCGCGGTGGTGGCGCGTGAGGTCGCGACCGATCCCGAGCGACCGATCGTGGGTTTACGCGGCCTGCAGATCGGCGAGCAGCGGCTGACGCTGCAGCTGCGTGAGCGCGAGATGGAGATCCCGCTGGCTGCGCTGTGCTGCATCGTGCGTGGTGAGGCGCAAGTGGGGAAGAGTGGCGCGGCGCGCTCGCCCAGCGCTTCGGGCACGACCAGCAGCTCTACCTTTCGCGCCGTAGTGCCGAGCGCCAGTGAGCTGCAGGTGTTTCGCGAGTCGATGCCACCGAACAACTTCGAGGCGTTCGCGGCGGCAGACTTGCACTTTCATTCGGTGACCTGGATCGCGCGCATCGACGCGCGCACGTTCGACTTCAAGTCGCTGGGCGTGGTGGCGGCCAGCCCGGCCGGGGCGCTCGATATGTTGGTCGATCGCCTGGGTCAAATGGCTGGCGTGCGCGTCGATCGCGCCGCGCGCGCCTCCAGCATTGCCAGCTTTACCCAGCAGGCGGCCAAGGGCATGCCGGGCGGCTCCCAGCCGCCGCCTTCGCACGCGGGTCCCCACTCGCAGCGCGCCAAAGAAATCGCGGGGGACGAACGCTTCGACCCTTATTCGCGCGTCGTCGGCGAGGCCGAGCGGCTGCTGGCTGCCACGGCAGCGGCCAAGCCGGCTTGAGCTCGGCACAACGCTAGACCGCGCTGGCACGTGCGCGCTTGCTGCGAGCTTTGGAGCGCCACGCCGCCGTCCGGATCGCAAAGCCTGCCGCGATGATGAAGGCATAAATGAGCGGCTGCGTGTGGTCGGCTTTGACGCGCAGGTAGAAGTGCAGCGCCGCCAACGCAGCGATCGGATACACGAGCCGATGCAGTCGCTGCCACACCGGAAAGGTGAGCCGCTGCACGGCTTTCTTGGATGACGTCCACGCGAGCGGCAGCAGCAGGACGAACGCCAGGAAGCCGACCGCGATGAACGGCCGCTTGCCGATATCGCTCAGCACCGCACCCAGGTTGAAGCCCTGATCGGGCCCCAAATAAACCACGAAGTGCAAAAGCACCGTAAAGAATGCCAACAATCCGAGCGTGCGCCGCACCCGCAATGGCCACGTCCACCCCAGCGTGAGCTTGAGCGGTGTGGCGCACAGCGTGGCGACCAGCAATACCAGGGCCAATAGCCCGAGCTGATTCAGCGCCGTGGCGATCGGATTCGCGCCGAGCTCGTGCTTCGCCAAGCGGTAGCCGAGCTGCGCCAGCGCGAGCAGCCAGCCCGTCACGAAGGCGGGCGCCAAATAGGCTCGTCGAGACGTGGCGGCCATGGTTCAGAAGAAGCGCGAAAGATCCATGCCGCTGTAGAGGTGAGCGACTTCGCTTGCGTAGCCGTTGAAGGGCAAGGTGTCGCGCCGCGAAAATTCACCGATGCGGCGCTCGCTGGCCTGGCTCCAGCGCGGGTGATCGACCTTGGGATTCACGTTGGCGTAAAAGCCGTATTCGTCGGGCGCCGCGCGGTTCCACGTGGTGGCCGGCTCTTCTTCGACGAAGCGGATTTCGACGATGGATTTGCTGCCTTTGAAGCCGTATTTCCAGGGCACCACCAGTCGCAGTGGTGCGCCGTTTTGGCCCGGCAATGGGGCGCCGTAAAGTCCGAGCGCCATGAATGCCAAGGGGTGCGTCGCTTCGTCGATGCGCAGCCCTTCGACGTAGGGCCAGTGCAGCACGCGGCTGCTCTGACCCGGCAGTTGCTCCGGGTCCAGCAGTGTGGTGAAGGCGACGTACTTGGCCCGCGAAGTCGGCTCCAAGCGCTTGATCAGATCCGCGAGCGCAAAGCCGACCCACGGTATGACCATCGACCAGGCTTCGACGCAGCGCATGCGGTAGACTCGCTCCTCGAGGCCAAACCAGCGCAGCAAGGTGTCGATGTCGAGCGTTTGCGGTTGGGCGACGTGGCCGCTCACTTTGACGGTCCACGGTCGCGGCTTGAGGTGGAAAGCTTCTTCGGCGGGAGCGCTCTTCGAAAGGCCCAGCTCGTAATAGTTGTTGTACGTCGTGACGTCTTCGTACGGCGTCTTGGCCTCGTTCACGGTGTACTGGCCACGACGCTCGATTTTCCAAGCCTGCGCCTGAGCGCTGGGCATGGGCGGGGGCGCCTTGGGCGGATCCGCGCTGCCCAAGCTCGAGAGCTTCGATAGGCCGAGCCCGACGCCGGCGCTGCTGGCGACGTAAAGCGCGCCGGTTTTCAGAAACTCGCGGCGCCGCGCGTACGTCTCCGGCGGCGTGATTTCAGAGCTGGGAGGCTGCGCCGGGAGCTTGGCCATCGCTACTGGATGACACCCCTTACGAAGCCGACCAGCTCGGGGTTACCGGCTCGCAGCACGAGGCCCGCCGGTACGTGCCGCAACAGCCAGCGCACGTTCCACGTAGCGAAGGTGCCGGGCGGCAGCTCGAAGCTCGAGCTTTGCGCAGCCAGCTCGAGCCACGCGCGCTGCTTGGTCTTGGCATCGTATGGGGATGTGACCGTGAGCGAGGTGGGCGAGGGATCCGGGTAGGCTTTGACGAAAAGGATGCCGTCGCCTGCGCTGGCGACCCAGCTTTGGCCCGCGCTCAGCGTGGCCTGCAACGGCGGTGCGGCGCGCGGTGGCTGATGCTGCAGCCAAACGAGTGGTTGCTGCGGTAGATTGGGAAAGAAGCTGACGCCACCACCCAGCGCGACCGCGTGCGCCTCCGATGCGTGCTGGTGCGTGGTTTCGGCCGAGCTGTTGCTCAGGGTGAAGCTCACCTCGACCGAGCGACGGGCCGTGTCCAACCGGTAGCGCTTGCTGAGCGTGCCGTCCGGGCTCTTCAGCAGGAGCGTGCTGCCTTGAACCTCCGCGGCGTAGGCGCTTTCCGCTCCCATAGCGGTGGCGAGCACGTTCTTGCCGTCGAGCGAGAGCCGCACCGCGTTACCCTCGTGCTTCGGGTCCACCACCAGCTCGATGCCGGCACCCACGAAGACGTAGGTTCCGTCCGCCGCGATCTCCGGCGTGCCGGGCAAGCGTGGCAGCGCGGGCGCAACGGGCGGCAGCGTCGGCGTAGCCGCTGCGGTTGGCGGCGCCGCGCTGGCGGACGGCGCCGGTACGGGCTCGCCCGCGATCGCTGCGAGCGTTTGTGGATCTTTGGCGGGCGAGAGCTCGCTCTGCTCGCTGTACTCGGGCGCCCGACTCTTGATGTCGAGCGCCGGACGGCTGTGGCAGGCGCCGAGAGCTAGACTTGTTCCCAGCGCCGCGAGGACGACGAGCGCTCGATCGCATCGAGCACGCGCTGGTTGGCCACGCCGTCTTCGAAGTTGGGCTGCGGCAGCTGCTGTGTCTTGATGGCGTTCAGCAAATCGAACACGGTATGCGTGAACGAGTGCTCGTAACCGAGGATATGCCCGGGTGGCCACCAGGCCTGAACATACGGGTGTTTGGCGTCAGTGGCGAGCACCGTGCGAAAGCCCGAGTTTTTGCCCTCTTCGATGTAAAGCTCGAGCTCGTTCATGCGCTCGAGGTTGAAGCAGACGCTGCCCTTGCTGCCGTTGATCTCGAAGGTGTTGTAGTTCTTGCGCCCCGTGGCGAAGCGCGACGCTTCTACGCTGCCGAGCGCGCCGTTCTTGAAGCGCAGGTGTGCGTAGGCGGCGTCGTCCACGTCCACCTTGCCGGTGCCTTTGCCTTCGGGCAGCGGGCGCTCGTTCACGAACGTCTTCAAGAAGCCGCTCACCTCCTCGATCTCGCCGACCAGGTAACGCCCCAAGTCCAGCGAGTGGGAGCCGATGTCGCCCAGCGCGCCCGAGCCGGCGCGCGCCTTTTCGAGCCGCCACACGCGCGGAAACGCGGGGTCGACGATCCAATCTTGCAGGTAGCTGCCGCGGAAATGGTGAATCGTGCCCAGGCGGCCCTCGGCGATGATCTCTTTGGCGAGGCTGACGGCGGGGCAGCGACGGTAGTTGTGGCAGAGCATGTGCAGCACGCCGGCGCGCTTCACGGCCGCGAGCATCTGCTCCGCTTCGCCCAGCGTGTTGGCCAGGGGCTTCTCGCAGAAGACGACCTTCTTGGCTTCGGCGGCTGCGAGCGCGATGGGCAAGTGCGAGTCACCGGGCGTGCAGATGTCGATGATGTCGATGTCTTTGCGGGCGAGCACGTCTTCCCAACGTGTGGCGGTCTCTTCCCAGCCCAGCTTGTCGGCGGCCTTTTTGACCTCGCCCTCGTTGCGGCCGCACACGACCTTCAGCACCGGCTCGTAGGGCGTGTCGAAGAAGCGCCCCACCTGGCGCCAGGCATTGGAGTGGGCGCGGCCCATGAACTGGTAACCGATCATCGCGACGTTCAGCTTCGCCATGGTCTATTTCATTAAACCCGAGGGCGCGGGCCGTCACCGTTTTGCCGCCATTATTGGATGAAGTTTTCAAGCATTTGCATTTTTCGCGCATTTTGTTTTGGTCGCACCCCCGTGGCCCGGAAGTCGCTTGGTCTCAAGGCTCCATGACTGCGACGCTCCGCGTTAGTGCCTCGACCCTGCCTGTGTTTGCGGCGGCGGCGCTGCTCTTTGCGATCGAGCCCATGCTGGGAAAGCTACTGCTGCCCGCGCTGGGCGGTAGTCCTGCGACGTGGGCCGCGTGCTTGGTGGCGTTCCAGGTGCTCTTGCTGCTGGGTTACGGCTACGCGTATGCCGGGGCTCGTTGGCTCAGCGTGCGGCAGCAGGTGCTCGTGCACGCCGGGTTGGTGGTGGTGGCCGTTGCCGTGCTGCTTAAGACGCGGCTGGCGTTGCCGCCCGTGCTCGAAGGCTTGCTGCCGGCGCTCGCCGTGCCGTGGCTCATCGCACGGCGCGTCGGTTTGCCGTTCGTGGTGCTCGCCAGCTCCACGCCCCTGGCGGCACGCTGGGCGGCGGCGCAAAGCGGGTCGCGACCGGGAATTTACGCGGTCTCGAACGCCGGCTCCTTGCTCGGCTTGTTGGCGTACCCGCTACTGCTGGAGCGCTTCGTGGCGCTGCCGGCACAACTCGCGTTGTGGGCAGCCGCGTTCGTGCTGGTTGGACTGAGCTGGGTCGGGCTGTGCACGCTCTTGCTGCGCGGTGAGGTGAACGACACGCGCGTGATGGCTCGCCCCACGCCGTGGCGACGCCGCTTGCATTGGCTGGCGCTATCGGCCGTGCCGAGCGCACTGTTGGTGGCCATCACCAACTACATCACGGTGGACGTGGCGGCAGCGCCGCTGCTTTGGGTGGTGCCGCTCGCGCTTTACCTGACATCGTTCGTGGTCGCGTTCAGTAGTTGGTCGGGCGTGGCGCGCGGGCCTGCTCTTGGCATGTGGCTGGTGGGCTGCGCCTGGCTCGCGCTCAACGCGCTGGGGCAAGGGGCGGTGCCACTCGCACAGCAGCTCTTGGCCGCGTTTTTGGCGCTGAGCGGCGGAGCGCTCTTGTGTCACGGCGAGCTGGCGCGTCGCGCGCCCGTGGACGCCGATGCCAGCGGATTTTACGTGGTGTTGGCGCTCGGCGGCGCGCTCGGTGGTAGCGCCGTGAGTCTGCTCGCGCCCTTGCTGCTCAGTGACTTCTACGAGCTGGAGCTAGCGAGCGTCGCGGTGTTTGCGCTCTTGGCGCCGCTCGTGCGTCGCGGGCGAGCTGCGGAGGAGCTGCCGCGCGTGGGGCGTCTGGCGCTCTTGCTCGGCGCCGGGCTGTGCTTGCCGCTTTTGGCCGGCGAGGCTTGGGCACGGCACCAGGCAAGCGGTCGCGGTGGGCAGGTCATCGAACGGAGGCGCAGCTTCCTGGGGCCGCTCAAGGTGGTGGACACGAAAGACGGGCGGCTGCTGCTGCACGGCCGCATCCAGCACGGCATGCAACTGCGCGAGCCGGAGCTCCGCCGCACACCGACCATGTACTTCGGTGCGGGGACGGCCGTGGCTCGCGTGCTGCAAGGCGCACCCGACGAGCGACCACGGCGTTGGGGCGTCGTCGGGTTGGGCGTCGGCACGCTCGCGAGCTACGCCGGGCCGCGCGACGATTTGCGATTTTACGAGCTGGATCCCCACGTGATCGACCTGGCTCGCCGCGACTTCACGTTCCTGAAAGATGCGCGCGGCAGCGTCATTATCGTCGAAGGTGACGGGCGCCTCGCGCTCGCGCACGAAGCACCGCAAGCGTTCGACGTGCTGGTGCTCGACGCCTTCACGAGCGACGCCGTGCCGGTGCACCTACTCACCCACGAGGCCTTCGAAATCTACGCGCGGCAACTGGCTCCCCACGGCATGCTGCTCGCCAACGTCTCGAACCGTCACCTTGCTGTCGATCGCGTCGTCCGCGCCAGCGCCCACGCCGTCGGCCTCACCTGCGAGATCGTCGACACCCCCACGCGCGCCGCCGGGCACATCACGCACGTCACCTGGGCCGTCATGGCCCGCGACCGCGAGCGCCTCGAGGAGGTTCTCGGCGATTTGCCGCGCTCGCGACCAACCAAGCCAGATGTGCTCTGGACCGACAGCCGCGCCAGCCTGCTCTCGGTGCTGCGCTAGCGTCCAGGCCCCACGGCGCGGCTAGCGTCCAGGTCCCCACACGGCGCGGCCGGAGGTAGTCGCAATCGCCACGGGCGCCATTGACGCGGCCGGAAATAGTCGCAATTGCGACGGCGCCCGGCCGTCGGCGTCCGATGGCGAAAATATTCAGGAATTTTAGTCGCGGCTGCGACTAGTTTCTTCGCTCTCGAAAGGGACGCGGCCGCGCTCACTTTGAAAATCAAAGCGCTTGGCGGTAGCGACCGCCAGGCATGGCTACGGTGCCGGACATTCGGGGCCCGTGCGTTTTTTGCAGAGCTCGAGGCCGCGTTGTTCGAGGGTTTGGGCTTTGTTGGGGCTGAGCGGGAGCTCGCTGCCCGCCCGGTATTTGGCGGCGAGCACGAAGCAGGCGTGAGGACCGCCGTTTTCGCACTGCATGACCAGGTGCGTGAGCGCGATCTTGCGGAAGCGCTTGGCTTGCTCGGGGTCGGCGGGTCCCGTGCTGCCGGTCTCGAGGGAGAGCGCGGCGCGCGCACATTCGTCGAAGTCTTTCTTTTGGTCGCAGAGCATTTCAGCCTTGAGCAGGCCGGCTTGCGTCGTAGGCAGCTCCAGCGGTGGCGGCGCGGCTACGGCGGGCGTTGCGGGCGCAACTGAAGGCGCGGCAGGTGCGGGGGCGGCGGGCGCCGATGCCGCCGCGTCTGGGGGCGCGGCCGTGTCCGGAGGCGCGGCCGATGGCGCGGCGAGCGCGGAGGTGGCAGCGGGGGCGGCAGACGAGGGGCTCGGCGCGGTGGCGCGGACAGTTGGGGGCGGTGACGGCGCCCGGGCCGCAGGCGGAGCTTTGGGCGCCCCCATCAAGGCGGCCAGCGCACCGCCAATACCGCCGATTGCGATGCCGATGCCGGTCGTGAGGCGTGCTCCGCTCAAGCGGCGAGCCCTTGCCGGACCAGCAGCGCTTGCGGGTCCGGCTTTCTGCCCATGAAGGCGACGAACAGATCCATCGGATCGCGCGCGTCGCCCTGCGCCAGGATTGAGTCGCGGAAGGCACGACCCACGGTGCCGTTGAAAACGCCCTCGCGCTTGAAGCGCCCGAAAGCGTCCGCGTCCAGCACTTCTGCCCACTTGTAGGAGTAGTAGCCGGCGGCATAGCCGACCGGGTGCGAGAACAAGTGCAGAAAGCCCGCCAGCATGCCGTAGTCTTGGGGCAACTCGCTCGCGGCGTAGCGCTGCAAAATCCGGTTGCCGTAGTCCATGACGTCGCCGTCTACTTCTGGAGAGTAGTCGATGTGCATGGCCAGATCGACCGCGGCAAAGCCGAGCTGGCGCATCTGCATGCTGGCGGCGCGAAATGTACGGGTCTGGCGCAGTCGTTCTAGAAGCGCTTCAGGAAGTGGCGCCCCCGTTTCGTAATGCGCGGCGAACAGGTTGAGGGCGTCACGCTCGGAGCACCAATTCTCCATGATTTGCGAGGGCAGCTCGACGAAGTCTTGCGCGACGCGCGTGCCGGCCAGGCTGCGCACGCTGACTCGGCTCAAGCAATGGTGCAGTAGATGCCCGAACTCGTGGAACAACGTCTCGACGTCGCGATGCAAGAGCAAGGACGGCTTGCCGCCGCTGGGTGGGCTGGAGTTGCAGCAGAACACGGCCAGGTTCGGCGCCGGTGGCACCGAAGCGAGCAGGCCGTGCATCCACGCGCCGCCGCGCTTGTTCTCGCGCGGGTACAAGTCGACGTGGAAGATGCCGAGGCGCGCGCCGTCTTCGGATTTGATTTCGAAAGTGGTGACGCTCGGATCCCAGACCGGCACGCCCGACAGCTGCGCGATGCTCACGCCGTACAGCCGCTCCGCCACTTCGAAAGCGCCTTTGAGCGCGCGCTCGGCGGGGAAGTACGCGCGTAGCTCCTCTTCATCCAGCTCGAAGCGCGCCTTCCGCAGCTTTTCTACGTAGTAGCCGACGTCCCACGGCAACAGTGGCAGCTTGGCTCCTTGCGAAGCAGCGAACTCGGCCAGCTCTTGCTTCTCGCGCTCGAAGGCGTCGAGAGATTTTTCGGTCAGGTCGGCGATGAATTGTTGCGCGGTCTTGCCCGACTTGGCCATGCGATCGTCCGTGACCAGATCGGCGAAATCTTTGAAGCCGAGCAGCCTGGCGCGCGCGCGCCGCAATTCGAGCAGCTTGCCGATGAGCGGACGGTTGTCGTGCTCGCCGCCGGCGCCGCGTGCGTTGTAGGCGATCCAGATTTGGCGGCGCAGCTCCGCGTCGTCCGCGTAGGTGAGCACGGCGTTGACGCTGGGCGCCTGCAGCGTGAAGCGGTAGCCGGTTTTGCCTTTGGCGGTGGCCGCCTCTTTGGCCATGGTCTTGGCCGATTCGGGCAGGCCAGACAGGCGCTTTTCGTCCTCGATCACGAGCTCGAAGGCGTTGGTCGCGTCCAGCACGTTTTGCGAAAACTTGGTGGTGAGCACGCTCAGCTCGCGGTCCAGCTCCTTGAGCTTCTCTTTGTCGGCTGGCGGTAGCTGCGCGCCTTGGCGGCGGAAGTCCGCCAGCGTCTTGTCGAGCAGGCGCCGTCGTGTCGCGTCGAGCGCTTGCGCTTCCGCCGTTTGCGAAAACTCTTCGAGCGCGCGGTACAAGCCTTCGCGCAGCGACACGCTCGACCAGAACGCGCTCACGTCCGGCAACACGGCGTTGTATGCGTCGCGCAGAGCGGGCGTAGTGGCGACGCTCTCCAAGTGCTCGACGATGCCCATCGAAAACTCCAGTTGCTCCGTCGCGGACTCGAGCGCGCCGAGCGTACCCGCGTACGTGCGCGGCGCTTTCTCGATGGCGTCCAGCGCGGTCTCCGAACGGGCCAGGAGCTCTTTGATCGCGGGCTGGATGTGCTCGGCCTGGATGCGATCGAACGGGACCTGGAGACTGGCGGACAAAAGCGGGTTTTCCATGCGAGCTTCAGTGGTTATAGCGCACTGCAGCGGAACCGGGAGTACACTTACGGGGCTCTCATGAACGAACCGCTAACCGCCGCAGGCGAAGGCGAGCTGTTGTGGGAACCGAGCGAAGAGCGCCAGGGCGCTTGCCGGCTCTCGCACTTCATGCGCTGGCTGGAGCGTGAGCACGGTCTGAGATTCGCCGACTACGCGGAGCTGTGGCGCTGGTCGGTCGAACAGGTGGGGCCGTTTTGGCAGGCGCTCGCGCGCTACTTCGACGTGCGCCTGGGCGGCGAGCTCGAGCCGGTCTTGACCGGAAAAATGCCGGACGCGCGCTGGTTTCCAGCGGCGACCTTGAACTACGCCGAACAACTCTTGCGTCGTCGCGACGAGCATTTGGCGATCGTGGCGCGCGACGAAAGCGGACAACGCCGCACGCTCACGTATGCCGCGCTCGCCCAGCTGGTGGCGCGCGCGCGTGCGGGCTTGCAGCGCGCGGGCGTGAAGCGTGGCGACCGCGTCGCGGCGTACCTGCCCAACGGCGTGGAGGCGGTGGTGGGGCTTTTGGCCGCAGCCAGCCTGGGCGCGGTCTGGTCGAGCGCGGCGCCGGAGTTCGGGGTCAAGAGCGTGCTGGATCGCTTTCAGCAAATCGAGCCCACCGTGCTCTTGGCGTGTGACGGCTACGGCTACGGCGGCAAGCGCTTCGAGCGCGCCGCGGAAGTGCGCGAGATCGCGGCGGCGTTACCGTCGCTGCGCGGCTTGTTCGTCCTGGGCGACGCCGCCAAAGTGGGCGCGGTCGGCGTCGTGACGGCACAGCCGTGGGACGCGCTGCTGCGCGACACCGAGCCTCTCTCGTTCGAAGCCGTGCCGTTCGAGCACCCGCTCTGGATCTTGTACTCGTCCGGCACCACCGGCTTGCCCAAGCCCATCGTGCAAGGCCACGGCGGCATTTTGCTCGAGCACTTGAAGGCGCTCGCGCTGCACATGGACTTGGGCGAGAGCGATCGCTTCTTCTGGTTTTCGACCACGGGCTGGATGATGTGGAACATGCTGGTGAGCGGTTTGGCGCTCGGCAGCACGCTCGTGCTGTTCGACGGCAGCCCCGCACACCCCGGCCTTTCGGCGTTGTGGAAGCTCGCCGAAAACGAGCAGGTCACGTACTTCGGCACCAGCGCTCCGTTCTTACTGGCCTGCAAAAAGGCGGGTTTGGTGCCGAAGAACATCGCCAACCTCTCCGCTCTGCGCAGCATCGGCACCACCGGCGCGCCCCTGCCTAGCGACGGCTTCAAATGGGTCTACGACAACGTGGCCGCCGACCTGCTGCTCGGCTCGGTGAGCGGCGGCACGGACGTGTGCACCGCGTTCGTGCTTTCGTGTCCGCTCCTGCCGGTGCGGGCAGGGGAGATCCAGTGCCTCGGTCTGGGCGCCAAGATCGAGAGCTGGGACGACGCGGGGCAACCTCACCTGGACCAGGTGGGCGAGCTCGTGCTGACGGAGCCGTTGCCGAGCATGCCGATCGGCTTTTGGAACGATCCCGAGCGCGAGCGCTTCAAAGCGGCGTACTTCGGCATGTATCCGGGTGTGTGGCGCCACGGCGACTGGATCAAAATCAACGAGCGTGGCGGCTCGGTGATTTACGGGCGCTCCGATTCGACCCTGAACCGCGGCGGTGTGCGCATGGGCACCAGTGAATTTTACGCTGTCGTCGAGGGCTTGCCCGAGATCGCAGATAGCCTGGTGGTCGACACGGGCTCGCTCGCCGATGCGATCGGCAAGATGTGGCTGTTCGTAGTGCTGCGCGAAGGCGTCGACCTCGACCTGCCGCTAAAAAAGAAGATCAGAGACGTGCTCAAGACCGAGCTGTCACCGCGCCACGTGCCCGACACCATCCGCCCGATCGCCGCTGTGCCGCGCACCCTGAACGGCAAGAAGCTCGAGGTGCCGGTCAAACGCATCCTGCTCGGTGAAGAGCCGAGCAAGGTCGCGAGCCGTGACACCCTGGCGAATCCCGCCGCGCTCGACGCGCTGGTGGAGCTGGTGAAAACGAACGGGGACTGAAGCCCGCGGCTCACAGTTTGTGGCTGAAGCCGAAGTTCAACGTCATGAAGTCGTGCTGGGGCTCGGACTCGCTCCAACACGCGGACGGTTGACCTTCGAGCTCACAGCGCCAAGCGGGTACCTGGAGCAAGCGGCCGTAGCCCACGCCGTAGCGGAAAGAGAAGCCTTTGAACAAGGCGTGCTCGAGGCCAACGCCGATGGTGCCGACGTGACTTGGTACCGACACGTGGTGCGGCGTTCTCCGACAGTCTTCGCCGCACGTGAAGTCGATGTCCGGGAGGATGTCGCCGCCGTACATCATGTAGGCGTAGCCGACGTCGATCGTGATCGCGCTGAGCACGTTCTCGCCCTCACCGCCCCACACGATCGGGCGTAGCCGAACGTACCCGCCGCCGGTGGGACCCCAGGGACTCACGCCGCCCGCTGCGCCGATGGCCAGGCGATCCCAGACGTTGGCTTCCAGGAAGAGACCCAGGGTGCCGCCGGGCACGGCCAAGCCGGTGAGCACCCCGCCGTAGATGGGGTGATCGTCGAAGTGTCGTCGATTTTCGACACTGTCGTCTCCTTCGCCCACGGGCCGACCCTGGAGCGCCTGCTCGTAGCGGGCGGCTTCGGGTGACAGTTGCTCCGGATCTAGGGCCATTCCTGGCTGGATTGGCTGCTCGGCGCGGGCCCCAGCCGCCACGAGCCCGAGCGCCGCCCCCAACCCCAACCCATGAATTCTCTTCGGCATGCCGGGGGCTAGAGCAAACCCCTTGCCAACGCGCCGCGGCAAAAGGCTCGGGGCCCGCGCCCCGGTCCGGGCCGGCCCGCCGCCGGCGAGTCCAGCGTCAGAAATGATCTTGAAACCGGTTCCACAAATGGCACGATGGAGCAGCTGCTTGGTCCTTCTCGGATCGGAATTTGGAGCCTGCTCATGACGCCCCGATTGGCCGTAAATTTCCCGCTTCTGTCGTCGCTCGCGCTGCTCTTGGCCTGTAGCGCCGGTGGAACTGGTAGCGGTTCCACGAACAGCCAGCAGCAGAACCAAAATACCGGCGCCACCAGCACGAACCCCGATATGCCTCACCTGAACACGGGCGGCACGAGCGGTAGCGGCTCGCTGAACATCGCCGGCAGCGACACGGTAGGGAAAGATCCGAACGATCCGCGCGACGTGCCGGTGCGGCAGAAGATGTGCGACGCCAACGGCGAGAACTGCACCTGCCTGCGCCTGGCGCTGCTCGGCACGCTCGACTCCGCAGCCAACAACAAGGACACGCAGCCCTTCATCGACTGGCTGAACGCCAAGAGCGGCGGCACCGCCACCGTGACGATGGTGAACACCAAGCCGACCTTGAACGCGGACTGGCTCGCCAACTACGACGTCTTGTTGGTGGCCAACGTCAACGGTTGGGCCTTCAGCGCGGACGAGAAGGCGGCCGTGCAGACATGGTCCCACGACATGGGCGGCGGTATCATTTCGCTGACCGGCTTCGTCAGCACCGCAAGCGAGCCGGCGGACACGAGCCAGCTCATCTCGTTTTCCGGCATGAGCTACACGGCGACCCGCACCGCCGAAAACGGCCAATCCAAGCCGGTCTACTACAAGGGCGGCACGGTGGATTTGAAGGAGTGCCTGGCCTGGACGGGCGGTAGCGACGCCATCATCACGGCGCCCATCAAATTCACGCCGCAAACCGGTTCGATGGAGAAGCTTACGCTGTCGCTCGACTACGTGGGCGCGTTCATCGGCTTTGGCGTCACCGCGCCGGCCGGCGCGACCACCGTCGCCACCGACCCGGTGTCGGGCCAGCCGATGGCGGTGGCCATGGAAGTCGAGGGGCGCGGGCGCGTGCTCGCGTTCGGCGACGAATGGGTCATCTTCAAGAACCAGTGGGAGCCGACCGGCAACCCCAACAACATGCAGATGGACCAGTACAACAAGTGCTGGCAACCCGCGTCGGGCACGGACCCGGGCTTCTTCCAGTCGGTGAAGACGCTCTACCAAACGAAGCAGTTCTGGTACGACGCCATCAATTGGGTCGCCCCGCCCAACCAATGCAACTTCGTGGTCGAAGATCCCGACGTCGTCGTGAAGTAGCGCGCCGTCCGGCGGCGACGTCCGGTATTACTTCGATGCCAGGCGTTCGCGGGCGATTTTGACGGCGAGTGGGCTCTGGTCGACGCCGGCGTAGCGGCGGCCCAGCTTTTTGGCGGCGACGAGCGTGGTGCCGGAGCCGCACATGGGGTCGAGCACGCGGCTTTCGGGCAGGCTCGAGGCGCGCACGATGCGCTCGAGCAGGGCGAGCGGTTTCTGCGTGGGGTAGCCGGTGGCTTCGGCGATGAGCGGCGTGTTGGCGCGCATGGCGGGGCAGTCCGTCCAGACGCTGCCGAGGCGCCGGCCCTGGTCGGCGTAGTAGCGGTAGGTTTTGCCTCCCACGTGGCGCTCGCGGTAGTTGCGGCCCTCGGCGTCGACGTTTTGAAAGTGCATACGCAAGCTGGTGGCGGCGAAGCTCTCGCGCAGGGCAGGGTCGTGGCCGTTCCAGATCGGTTTCTTGCCCCGCGCGTAGATCAAGATGGTCTGGTGCGTAACGCTCGGGCCTGCGCGCTTTTTGCCGCCGTTGCCCGGCACCCAAATCACCTCGCCCAAGAACGCGCTCTGCCCGAACACGCGATCCGCGGCGACCTTCGCGTCGTGCACGGTACGGTGGTCGAGGTGCAGCCAGAGCGTGCCGCGCTCGCTCAGCGCGTCGCGCACGACGGCCAGGCGCGGCTCCAGCATGCGCAAGAAGTCATCGATGGTGCTCCAGGCATCGTCGTAGGCGTGCTGCCCGCGCACGCGCTCGCCTTTGCCGATTCGCGCCGCGCGCTTGCCGCCGGCGTTGAACGGCGGATCCGCGTACGCCAAGTCGAACTTGCCGCGCCGTGCCAGCTCCGGCACCAGCTCGAGGCAATCGCCGTGGTGGATCGCGCTCTCGCGTCCGCTCAAGCCCCACCACCGTCGGGCGTCGTCGTTGCCAGCGGCAACGAGCCCGGAGGGTCCAGCGGCTCGAGCGGCTCGTCCGCTGCGATCTGCTCGAGCAGCGCCGGATCGAGCTCACGGCTTTCGGGCAGGGGAGGCAGCCATTCCCAGTAGGGTCCACCGCCGCTGCAGCCGGCCTGCGCTTCCTCGGGTGAACAGGCGATGCGCAGGTGCAGATGGTCGTCGTGCGGCAGGCTATCTCCGGGCTGCAGCATCACGGTTTGTACGCGGTATTGCAGCTCCAGCGGCTCGCCGCGGGCGCGGGCGTAGTCCATGAGCAGGGCTTCGAGCGGGCGGCTGATGAACAAGAACTGCACGCCGAGCTCGGGATCGTCGACCAGCTTTTTGACGAGCAGCCACTCGCGCGCGACGTCAAGCCGGATGTAGTCACCGCTATCCGGCACCACGGCCAGGCCGTCGGCCTCGAACTTGACGAAGCCGGGGCTCTCGAGCGGCGCACCTGCGGGCGTGAGCGCGTAGAACAACAAGTCGACGTCGCGCCCGCTGCGGTGCGAAGCGTGGCCAGGGATCCTGCCGCCGGTCTTGGCGCCCAAGTCACCGATCACCAACGTGCCGCCGGGCAGCTCTGCGTCAATCTCCGCGGCGATGCGCGTGATCGATTGCACGAGGCGCGGGCGGCCCCAGTGGTTTTTGCCTTGCGGACGGTAGCGCTGGAAGCCCTTGCCCGACAGCGGCAGCTCCACCGCGCCGGTCTGCACGCCCGAGTTCGGCATACCGACGGAGCCGAACAACCCCGGCGCGAGCGGCGTGGGCGCGCTGAAGCAGCCGCTGAGCGCGAGCCCTAGTATGGCGAAAAGCGATGCAGTCGCACGCACTCAGCCCAGCTCCGGAATGAAGGTGCGGAGGCGCTCGGAGATCTCGCGCGCGCCCGCGTCGTGCGCATAGCCGTCGGTGAGATCCAGCTTGCCGTCGCGCTGCGACAAGAAGCCGTGATCGACGAAAGCCTGAAAGGCGTTCTGCAGAATCGACTTGCTGACGGCTTCGCTGCGCTCGAGCTCGCCCGCCAAGAAGGCGCGGTTGCCGAGGGCGATGGCGCGCTTGAGCAGCTCCTTTTCGGCGAGCGGTGCCTTGACGAGCTCGGACAGCGCGCGCGCGGCGACCCAGTAGCCTTCGAGGAAGTTGCGCAGTAGCGCCGAGTACAGCACCAGCCAGTCGAGCCCGCTCCAACCATCGCGACCCATGCCGATCACCAGCTGCTCCCCCTCGAGCGCGAGCTCGCCGTCTTGGATCATGATCTCGAGCGTGCCCTCGAAGATCTTTTCGAAGGGGCGGTCGGCGCGGAAACGGAACTCGAACTTGAACAGGCGGCTGAGCGCTTGCACGCGATCGCGCACCCAGCCCTTGGCTTCGGTCTTGTGGGGCGCCGAGAGCAGCGCACAGGCGACGAGCGCGCGCTCGACGAAGAAGTGCACGATGATGTTCTTGGATACGTCCAAGAGCAGGCGCCGCGCCGGGACCACGACGTAGCTGGCGTTGTCGCCGAGGTTCGTGCTCTTTTCGACGGGATCGTCGGGATGGTGAACCTCGACCAGGTCCGCGTCGACGAACATCTGCACGGCCTCGCGCAGCGCCTCGCCGCGCAGCTTGCCGCTGTGGGGGGCCAGCGCGGGCGACAAGCGCGCGCCCTGGCGTTCGGCCACCGAGAGCAGGCGCTCGGCTCGCAGTAAGAGCTCGCGATGCGGCAGGCCGCGTTGCTTGTGCGAGAGCAAGACCATCGCCGAGAGCGCGCCGGGCGTAATGGACGTGACGCGGTTGATCTCGTCCATCACGCGGTTGCCGAGGCGAGTGACGATGCCCCGGCGCTTGGCGGGGCTCAGCGCTTGCCCGTCGAGACCTAGCTCGCGCAGCAAGTCGCCGAGTGAGAGCACCTGGCCGACCTGCATGTTGATGCGGCCGTAGCGGTGGCGCAGGACGTCGCGGCTCTTGAGCAAGCCCGCGGCGTCTTCTTTCGATTTTTCGGCGCCTTGCAGCTCACGCTCGTAGGCCGAGGCTTCGATCACGCGCTCGTAGCCGATGCTGACCGGTACGAAGAAGGCGGGTCGCTCCGGCACGGCCAGCGCCGCGTCGAGCACCATGTTGAGCAGGCCGAATTTCGGCGCCACCAACTTGCCGGTGCGGCTGCGCCCGCCCTCCAGGAAGAGCTCGATCGGGTAGCCGTCGCGGATCAAGCGGCGCACGTAGGCGTCGACCACGGCGGCGTACAGGCGGTCGCCCTTGAACGAGCGACGAATGAAGAAAGCGCCGCCGCGCCGGAATACCGCCCCCGCCGGGAAGAAGTTCAAGTTGTCGCCGGCTGCGATCAGCGGCAGCGGCAGGTTCTGCTCGTTGAAGATGTAGCTGAGGATCAGGTAGTCGACGTGGCTCTTGTGGCTGGGCAGCAAGATCAACGTGCCCTGCCGAGCCGCCGCGCGCAGCCGGTCGATGTCGCCCTTTTCGTATTCGATGCCGGCGTAAATACGCGTGAAGACCCGATGAAAGACCACCTCCATCGCCTTGATGGTGGTGCGGTCGGGCGTTGCCTGGAGCTCCTTGAGCATCTCGTGGGCGCGTTTGACCAACGTGTGGCGGTCGTTGCGCTCATCGACCAGGTCGTCGATGACGGCGCGCAGGCGCGGGTTGCGGAGCAGCTCCGTGCGCACGCGCTCGGGCGCTTTTTCGGCGGGGCCGATCACCGAGCGGCGTTCGCGCTCGAGCCGGCCGAGCACCATGTAGTTCAAGCGGCGCAAACGCACGGCGTCGCTCGCGCCGTTCGCCTCGTTCAAGTAAACCGACAGATCGATGGGCTCGCCGAGCTTCAGCTCCACGTGCCGGAAGTTGTGCAGCAATTGCGCTGCAGTGCGGGCCGGGCTTGGCCATTCGCGTGGCCCCAAGAGAAAGTCGAACGGCTCCGTACCGCGCTTGTCCGGAAATTTGGTCCACACGAACACCTGCGGCACGACGAAGATCGGCCGACTCTGCTGGCGCTGGAGCTGGAACAGCGTCTTGACCAGCTCGTCGCCCTCTTTGAGGCCACGGCCGCCGGACGCGCCGGTTGCCACGTCGAGCACGCCAGGGGGGCGCTTGAGGAACAACGCCGCCGAGCCGCCGTGCTCGAGCGCGTCTTCCAGCTCGTCCGCCGGCGACACGTTGGTCTTCGGCAGGATGGCGTTGAGCCAGCCTTTGCCCATCGGGTTCAAGATCCAGAGCCCGAGATCGTTGACGAAACGGATTTGGGGCAGGTCGTAGCGCTTGGTCAGGTAGTCCAGCGCGAAAAAGTCGATGAAGTTGAGGCTGCGCAGCACGTAGACGATCGAGCCGCGCTCGGACAGGGCGCGCACCTCGCGCACCCAGGCTTCGTCCACCTGAATCTTGTCGAAGAAGCGCTGGTAGATCGCCCGCAAGACCGGGTTCGGCTCGTAAGTGCGGGTTAGCTCGCGGACTTTGGTCATGGGCAGGCGCGGGGCAGGGGAGGCGCGCGGAGGCGCCTGATCATACTCAAGCTCGCAGGGAGCGCCGCGAATGTTGATCCGGCCCGCGTCTCCGGCTACCGAAGGCCGGTCGATGTCCGCTGTTTCGAGGCTTGGCGCTTTCTGGGGGATTTTTGCGTGTGGCGCGTTTTTCGGCCTGGCAGCTGGCTGCAAACGGTCACCGCCGCCGACGGGTGCCGTGCCGAGCGCCAAAGCGAGCGGTCTGGCCTCGACCGCGAGCTCGGCGCTGTCCCAGCCCGACGCAGAGGCCGAGCCGTCGCATTGCCGTCGCCTGCCCGGTTTCGAGCTGACGCTCGCCGCGGAGGCGTCCACCGACGCGAAGCGTCGCGACTCGCAAGAAGACGAAGACGACGATGCGTTGATGCCGTTCGGCGTCGACACCGGCAGCGCCGTGGCCGTGCCCAACGGCTTCGCGGTGGCGGGCATTCGCGGCGCCGGCGAAGCTTTCGTGGCAGTGCTCGGCGAGCAGGCGTCGCGGCGTGTCGACTTGGGCGAGCTACACGGGGACGCGGAGACCCCGGCGCTTTCGGCGTTCGACGAGCGCGTGCTCGTGGCGCTGCGTAGCAGCGACGCTGCCGGTTTCACGATCAAGCTCGCCAGCGTGCCGCTCGTGGGGGGCGACGTGGAGTGGGGCTACGAGCTGTCGAAGCTGGGCAAGGCAGTGACGGACGTCGACGTGGCCGTGAGTGGCGCGCACGCCCTCTTGGTGTTCCAAGCCGATGCCAAGCAGGGCGGTCCGCGGCTCTTGGTCGGCAGCTTCGCTCCGGCGACGATCAAGCAACCGTTCGAGGCGAAGCCGCTGGATGTGAAGGACGCCGAAATGCCTCGCGTAGTGGCACGCCCCGGAGGCTTTTGGCTGACATGGGTGCGCTCGCTGCCCGAGCCGAAAAAGCCCGCAGGGCCGAGGCCGGCCAGTGACGCCGGTGCGCCGGATCCGGAAGAGCGCGAAATCTTGGAGGTGGGGCTGCGGGTGGTGGAAGTCGCCAAGCTCGACGAGCAGGGCAAGCTCGTCGGTGCCGCACGCCGGGTCGGTGAGCCGCGACGGCAGGTGCTGCTTTACGACGTGGCGGCGTTGGCTTCGGGCGGTCTTTTGGTGGCGACCCGCTCGGACAGCGCGACCCCCGGTGCCGAAGGCGGGGCGCTGCTCTTGAGCGAGATCGGAGCCGACGGCAGCGTGCGCGTCGATCAGCTCGAAGACGAGGACATCGGCGTGGGCGCGCCGACCTTGCTCGTGGACCACGACGCCAAATTGCCGGGCCCGTGGCTGACGTTGAGTGCCCCGAACGACTCCACGCGCGCTGGCTTGGCACAGGGCAGCCAGACCAAGCTCCAAGCGGATCCCGCGTTGGGTCACGCCGAGATCGTGGCGGTGAGCGGCGGTCACTTTTTGGCACAACGCGGCCGCGGCCGCGGCATCGCCTTCGACGCGCTGGACTGCAGCTGGCCGAGCGAGCCTGCGCCCGACAAGTCGCCCGCAAAGAAGTGATAGGCTCGCGAGATGGCGACCGCGCTCGTGCTCTTGGCCGACGGCTTCGAAGAGATCGAAGCCGTCACGATCATCGACGTGTTGCGGCGTGGTGAGGTGAGCGTCACCACCGCTTCGTTGGGCGGCAAGCACGTGAAGGGCTCGCACGACATCGTGCTCGAAGCCGAAAGCTTGCTGGAGCGTGTCAACGTGAGCGACTACGACGCGCTCGTCCTCCCCGGCGGCCCCGCCTCCAAGACGCTGCGCGAAGACGCGCGCGCGCAAGCCACCATCAAGAAAGCCGCCCAAGGCGGCAAGCTGCTGGCCGCGGTGTGCGCCGCCCCCACGGCGCTCGAAGCAGCGGGCGTGCTGCGCGGCAAACGCGCCACCGTCTACCCCGGCAATCAACTTCCGAGCGCCCACGTCGTGGAAGAGCGCGTGGTCGAAGACGGCAACGTCATCACGAGCCGTGGCCCCGGCACCTCGATGGCCTTCGCGCTCAAAGTGGTGGAACGTCTGAGCGGCGCGGCCGTCGCCAAAGTCACCGCCGAGCGCATGCTGTTCTCGCCTTGAGGTCACGCGCATCGCCGAGCCCGCCCCCCCTCCCGGCCTCCTCCCGCAACTCGATCTTGACTTGGGCCCCCAATCCAAGAGGCGGCGTGTGAGCCGCCTGGATTGGCTATTGGGCCCCTGGGGCGCACGTTCTTGGATTGGGGGCCCAAGTCGAGATGGCGCGTGGAAAAGGGGGAACCGCCTTGGCAAGGAGCGTCGCCGAGCCGCTACGGCTTGATTTCGATCGAGAGCGTTTCGGTGCCCCAGGGGTAGGCGAGCTCTTGGGCGGTGGCGGACGCTTGTTTCTTGCCGAGCAGGCGCGCCACCACTTCGAGGCCGAGGTCGATGGCAGAGCCGTTTTGGCCGGCCGTGATGCAGCGGGGCGCCGCGCAGGTGCGGGCGTCGCTACGCGGCGTGATGGTGGCGTCGAGAGCGGTCAGCTCGCTGGCGAGACTAGCTGTCGAGGCGACTTCGGCGTGGGCGAGTAAGCCGGCCCGGGCCGCGAGCAGGGAGCCGAGGCCGACGCTGAGCGTGAGCGTGAGGCTTTCACGGAGCTTGCTCAGGTAGTCGACGAGCGCGGGGTTTTCGAGCGCGAGGCGAGCTCCGTAACCCCCGGGGATGAGAATGAGCTCGGGGTCGGGACAGCTTTCGAGCGGCGCGGCGGGGCCGATGCCGAGCTGAGCGCGTGTGGCGATGGTTTGGGGCGTCGTCGAGATCAGCTCGGCTTTGACCGCGCGCCAGTTCCATTTGCGGCCGGCGCTGGAGAAGACCTCGAGCGGAGCCGCGACATCGAGCAAATCCATCTCGTCGAACGCAACGACGGCGAGGCGATAGGGGCGGGTGCGCATGCTACGGGATGAGCAGGAGCTGGCCGGTGGTCTTGCGGCTTTCGAGCGCTCGGTGCGCGTCTGCCGCTTGATTCAGCGGAAAACGCTGCGTGACGTTGGAGGTGAGCTTCCCGCGCTCGAGCATGCCGAACAGCACGCTGGCTGCCTCGAGCAACTCGCTGCGCGTGCTGACATATGAATTCAGCGTCGGGCGCGTCAGGAACAACGAGCCCTTGGCGGCCAGCGTGCCGACCTCGAGCGGTGCGGGTTTGCCCGAGGCGTTGCCGTAGCTCACCAGCAAGCCGCGCGGAGAGAGACAATCGAGCGAGCCGTCGAACGTGGCCTTGCCCACCGAGTCGTAGACGACCGGCACGCCTTCCGGGTACAGCTCGCGCACCTTGGCTTTGAAGTCTTCGCGCGTGTAGACGATGACGTGATCGGCGCCGAGCTTGCGTGCCAGCTCCGCTTTTTCGTCGCTGCCCACGGTAGCGATCACCTTCGCGCCGATGTCGGCCAGCCACTGCAGCGCCAGCACGCCGACGCCGCCCGCCGCTGCGTGTAAGAGCACCGGCTCGGCGAAGCGCACCGGGTGCACGCGCCGCACGAGCGCCTCGACCGTGAGCCCTTTGAGGAACGTGGCGGCGGCGACTTCGTCCGAAATCCCGTCGGGCAGGGGCACCAGCCGCTCCGCCGGCATGAGCCGCACCGTGGCGTAGGCGCCCGGCGTCGGCGCCACGAAGGCGACGCGCTGCCCGGCGCGTAAACCGAAGCTTTCCGTATCCGGACCGAGCTTTTCGATCACGCCCGCTGCCTCCACCCCCAAGGTGGCGGGAAGCGGCACCTGATACAGGCCGGTGCGATGGTACGTGTCGATCATGTTCACGCCGATCGCGCGGTGGCGTACGAGCGCTTCGCCCGGGCCTGGCTCGGGCGCGTCGAACGGCTCGAAGCGCATGACGTCGGGTGTACCGGTCTCCGATATTCGGACTCTGTGCTCCATGCGGCCGGCGCTACTCTACAGGCTTTCCGCGGGTTTCGCGCGCGTCACGCGGCCGGACGGCTGGCTCTGTGCTGGTTCCGGGCCGGGTGGGGCCACCCCGCCGGATATGGTATCGAAAACGGCATGCTCACCGATGCTTTCGACCTGAAACCGAGCAAGACGCCCAAGAGCGCCGCCGAGCGCGACGCCATTCTGCGGGGCAACTTGGGCTTTGGTCGGCTCTTCACCGAGCACATGGTTCAGGTTCGCTATGCGAACGGCGCCTGGCAAAAGGGCGAGCTCATTCCCTACGGCCCGATCACGCTCGATCCGGCGGCGTCGGTGCTGCACTACGGCCAGGCGATCTTCGAAGGCTTCAAGGCCTACCGCCAGCCCGACGGCAGTATCGCCACGTTTCGCCCCGAGGCGAACGGCAAGCGCTTTCAAGCGTCGGCGCGGCGCCTGGCCATGCCGGAGCTACCGCTCGAGCTGTTCGTCGGCGCCTCCGACGTGCTGCTGCGCCACGAGGCGGCGTGGGTTCCGAGCGGCGCCGGGCAGAGTATGTACCTGCGCCCGCTCATGATCGCGACCGAGGCTGCCCTCGGCGTGAAGCCTGCCAAGGAGTACACGTTCCTGCTCTTTGGCTCACCCTCGGGCGACTACTTCCCGCAAGGCGTGAAGCCGATCAGCCTCTGGCTTTGCACCGACTACGTGCGGGCGGCACCGGGCGGCACCGGTGAGGCCAAATGCGCGGGCAACTACGCCGCCAGCCTGGTCGCACAGCAAAAGGCCATCGACGAGGGCTGCGTGCAGGTGATTTGGCTCGATGCCGTCGAGCGCAAGTGGATCGAAGAGATGGGCGGGATGAACCTGTTCTTCGTCTACAAGACTGCGAGCGGCCACAAGTTGGTGACGCCCAAGCTTACCGGCACCTTGCTGGCCGGCGTGACGCGCGACAGCCTGCTGAAGCTGGCCGCCGACATGGGGTATGCCGTCGAAGAAAAGATGGTGAGCGTGCAGGACTGGGAGCAGGGTCAGAAGGACGGTTCGCTGATCGAAGTGTTCGCCTGCGGTACCGCCGCCGTCATTACACCCGTGGGTGAAGTGAAGTTCGACGGTGGTAAGTGGGACATCAACGGCGGCGAGTTCGGCCCGCACGCGCGCAAGCTGCGTGAAAGCCTGCTCGCGATTCAGTACGGCCAGGCCAAAGACACGCACGGTTGGATGCACCGCGTGCCGTGATGCGCGCGGTGCTGCTCGGAGCTGCGCTGGCGGTGGTGAGCTGCTCGCGCGCGGCCGCCCCCGTTGCGCTGTCCGAGCTGAGCGCGCGCAGCGTGACGCAGCCCTCCGAGCTGGGCTGGGTGAGCTCGAAAGAGCGCAGCGGCGAGCTGCCGAGCGCCCTGGCGCTGGGCGGCAAGGCGTCTGGCCGGGTGCTGGTTTATTTGGAGTTTCCGCCCGAGAGCGAGCACCGGCGTTTGTTGCGGGCGCAGCTGCTGCTCGGCACGTTGCCGGGGGGCGCCGGCACGATCGACGTCGAAGTGTCGCGCGCCGAGCCGGCGCGCGGAACCTTGAAGCAGTGGTCGGATCAGCCACGCGCCAAGTACCCGCGGCTCTCCGCACAGCTCGCCCCGGGCGCGGTACCGCTGCGGGTGGACGTGACCGAGCTGGTGCGATCGCAAACCAAGCTCGACGAGCCGCTGCGGATCTTGCTGCGCGCGGAGCCAGGCGAGGGTGCACCGGTGCTGCTCGAGACCGGAGCCGCCGGCGGCCTTGCTCCGCGCCTCGAGCAATATTGGGAGTAGCGCGCTCAGCGGCTCAGGGCGCTCCGCCCTGACCGCCCGCGCCGCCTTCGGCTTTCGCTCCGCCTTGGGCCGCACCGCCGTCTCCGGCCGCGCCGCCTTCCGACGCCGTTGCGCCCGCTGCGCCGTTCTCACCGCCGACGTTGAGCGAGCCGCCGTTGCCGGAGCCGCCGCTGCCACCAGTGCCGCTGCCGCCAGTGCCGGCAGTGCCGCTGCCGCCAGTGCCACCTTTTCCGCCGCTGGCGCCACCAGCGCTCGTGGTGCCACCCGCCGGGACGATGCTCGTGCCCGCCGTGTTCGAGTCGCCGCCGCCGCTAGTAGTGCCGCCGATGTTCGACGAGCCTCCGCCGTTGGCGGGTAGGCACGGCTGCGGATTCAAGCAGTTCGTATCGGCTGGGTTGCAGCCGGCCATCGGGTTCGCCGCCTGCCCGGCTGGGCAGCTGTTGCCCGGGCCGCCCACGGTTGTGCACGCCGGAGGCGCCGCGAGCGCAGCCGTGCCCGCCACGAGCCAAACGAATGGATGCCGATGCAGGCCGCGAGCCCAAGAAAACTTGATCATGGTCTAACCCAGCGCAAGAAAAGGTCCCTACCTACCGAGCCAAAAGTAGCTCAGTAGCCAGACCTTAGCCAGCGCGGCGCCGCGCTTTGAGCAGCCCCAGGGCGCCGAGCGCTGCGAACAGTACGAGAACGCCGTCGTTCGAGGGCGCGACCAGGCGGCAAGAGCAACCCTTGACCTCGACCACGGTGGTGCCTTTGCCGATAGCGCCGTTGCCCTCTTCGCCGGCGTTGCCGCCGTCGCCGGAGGCCACATTGCCGGTGGCGGCGGTGCCGTTGCCCAGGTCGATGCCCTCGCCGCCGAACGTGTTGTCCGGGGTGCCGCTGCCGTCGTCGGCGCCGCCCGCGCCCCCTTCGCCGTTGCCGGCGGAGGGCGGATCGCACAGGCCTTCATGGCACGCCGCGCCACCGGGGCATTGTGCATCGGCACAGTTGTCGACGCAGTCGCCGGCCGCGCAGTGCTGGCCCGCGTCGCAGCTCTTGCCGCCGCAGCCCTTGTCCACGCAGTGGCCGCTGGCGCTGTCGCATTCGCCCTTGGCGCAACCGGCGCAGTTGCACTCGACGATGCACGCGCCACCTTCGCAGACGAAGCCTTTGCCACAGTCGATGCCGTCGCACGGGTTGACGCACACGCCGTCTTGGCAGGTTTGGCCGGTGGGGCAGGTGACGTCGTCACAAGCGCCGACGCACTTGCCGCCCATGCACACCTTGCCGCCGGAGCAAATCTTGTCGACACACGAATTCTCGACGCAAGCGCCCTCGACACATTGGTGATCGGAATCGCAGCGGAATTCGCCGGTGCCGCACACGGGCACGCAGCGCGCTTTCACGCACAGCTCGCCCTTGGGGCATAAGTCGCCTTCGTCCGTCTGGCCGTTGCAGTTGTCGTCGAGGCCGTTGCACGATTCGTCGCTCGGCGTACGAGCGGGGCGGCACTCGCTCTTACCTTCCGCGTCGGCGCAGTCGGTCAAGCCTGCCGCGCAGATGCCGGCTTGGCCGGTGTCGCACTGCTCGCCCGAGCCGGAGCACACCAGACCCGTGAAGAGAAAGACGTAGTCGTTGAAGTCGCCGTCGTTGTTGCCCCAGGTGCTGGGGCCGACCGTCTGATCCTCCGAGCACATGTAGTAGCCGCGCGGCACCTTCTTCGAGGCGTACATGATGGTCGGGATCCAGTGGTCGCCCGCCGTGCACTTGTCGCCGGTGCACGCCGGATCCAACCGCGTTTCCGAGAAATGCCCTTCGCTGGACCAGAGCACGAAGCCGATCTCGCCGCCCGCGTAGTACTTGCTGGCGGCGATCTCCGCGCCGCTGAAGATTTTGCCCGGATGGCTGAGAGGATCGGCCGCTTTGCCGAAGGGAGGATCGGCGACGTCGCCCCGGATCAGCACGAAAATGTCCTTTTCGCTGCAGGGGCCGCCGCCCGAGCTCATGCCGGTGGTCTCGTCGCAGGTCGTGCTCGGCGCCACGTCCGTCGCGGGGGAGTTGTACCAGCCGACGTAGGCGCTCTTGTTGCCGGTTTCGTGCAGCAGCAGCTGCGCGGTGAAGTCGCACAGCGGCTTGAAGGTGGCGGGCAGGGTGCCGGCGTCAGCCTTCGCGTCGAGCACCCCCGTGCCCTCTTTGAAATCGAACAGCTCCTGCAAGCCGACCTCGGCGGCGGGGTTCGGCAGTGGCATGACCACTCCATCGGGTTGCGTGACGGCGGCCCTCGCGGTGAGCGAAAGAGCAGAGCAAGCGCCGGCGACAGCCAACGCAAAGGTGAAGTTCTGGAGCTTCATCGAACTTAAGAAGCTAGACGGCACAACTGGCCGGGCAATTAGTTTCACTGGTCGAAGAGGAATAAGCGCAGCGTTCGAATGTAGGTGCTGGCGCTACATCGCGCCCTCGCGCGCCGCGCTTCGCAGCTAGCCTTTGCGACCACGGCGGCGGGCCAGCAAGATCTCTGCAGCTGTGGGTGCACGGCCCGTGGTGGCGCCCGGCGCCTCCGCAGGCGGTGGGCTCGCGCGGCGGCCGCTCGGCTTGGCTTCTGGCACGGGCGGCCGTGCTGGTGGTGGCGGCGGTGGACGCGAGAAACGCGGCACGCTCGGCGGCGGCTCTTCATCTGCGGGGGCGGCGGCGTGGCGGCTGCGCACGCGCTGCAGCGCGCCGAGCGCGCTGCTCTGCGCGACCTCGGGCTGCGCAGGCGCATCGGGCTGCCTGTGGGGAGCGCGCAGGTCCGCCCAAAAGCGTTCGAGCCATTCCGGAGTGCTCAGGCGGCGCGCCGCGACTGCCAGGAGCAGGCCGAAGGCGGCCAGCTGAATGAGCAGCGCGCTCAGCGGCGTGTACGCAAAGCGCTCGGCGTCGCGATCGAGAAAGATACCGGCCAAGGTGTCGCGCTCTTTGCCGCCGCTCTGCCGCGCGATGCGCCGCAACAGGCCGCGATCGGTGCCGGTGGGACGCAGCTCGTCGCCGAGCGCCAGCACGGCGCCCGTCGTCGCTTCGGGCGCCTGGGTTTGCTCGTCTACGAGCGACGCCACGTACGCGCCCGGGCGCGGCGCCGGCACGGCTGCGCTGTAAAGGCCCGGCCCCACCGCGCTCAGCGGAATGCTGCTGGAGGTGCCATCTGGGGCGGTCACCTTGGCGACGAGTCGCCGGAGCGACTCGCTGCGACCGCGCTCGTCCGTCACGCTGGCGCGCAGCCGCAACTCACCCCCGCTGGTGTCGGCCTCGAGCCGAACGCGCGGGCTTTCGGCGTGGCGCGCGAGGTCGCGCCCCAGCTGCGCGAACAGGCGCTCGGCGCCGTTCCAGCTCGTCCACGCCTGGCCCCAGCGATCTTTGAAGTCGCTGGTGAACACCGCGGCCCGGCCCACGCCGACGGACCAGCTGGCCAGAAGCGGGTCACCCTCGGGACCCGCGAGCGAGACCTGCGCGCGGCCTTTCGGCAACGTGACCACGTAACCCGTCAGGTTGGGGGCTTGCGCCAGATCGACCCCGCGCAACACCGGACTATTGGTGACCAGTGATGGGCGGAACGGTACTTCGTTGATGGAGCTGCGCGCGGCCAGCACCGTTTCTTGTGCGAATACGGCGGGCAGGCGCGTGGCGTCTTCAATCAAGTAGAAGCGGCCGTCGCCGAGCTTGCTCATGCGCTCGAGGTCCGCCACGTCCGAGCCCTTACCCAGCGCGACCACGCTGGTAGTAATGCCGCGCGCTTTGGCGCCGCTCACGAGGCTGAAGGCGCGGCTACGCTCTTCAGCGTCCGAACCGTCGGCGAACAACAGCAGGTGCTTGAGCTGCACCGTTTCTTTGGCGAGCGCGGCGTAAGCCGTTTGTAACGACAAGTCGACGTAGATGCCGCCGCCGCCCACGCCCACGGCGCGCACGGTCTTGGCCATGGCCTCGCGGTCTTTGATTTCGCCGAGCGGGATCGTCCATTGCACGGCCGTGTCTACGTGCATGACCCCGAGGCGATCCCCGGCACCGAGCAGCTCCATCGACCGCACTGCGGCTTCGTTCGCCAAGTCGAGCTTGGTGCGCGAGCCGACGGAGGCGCCCATCGAGCCCGAGTAGTCGACGGCGATGACCTCCGCCAGGCTGGCGCGCCTGCGCTCCTGCTTCACGTCGAACGACACCGGGCTGATTTCTTCGATGGGCGTCTTGCCGTAGCCGCCGGGACCGAGCGAGCGGTCACCGCCCATGAGCAAGAGCCCGCCGCCCAGGTCGCGCACGTAAGAGGCCAGCGCCTCCATCTGCTCGGGCGCGAGATCGACGGCGCTGATGTCCGAAAGCACGACCAGGTCGTAAAGAGCGAAGCCAGCGGCGTCGGCCGGAACCTGCGTCGCGTCGCCCGCGTGTACCTTGAAGCCGGCGCCCGAGAGCGCGCGCACCATTGGCGCGGCCAGCGGCTTGTCGCGCTCCAGCACGAGCGCGCTGGCCTCACCGGTGACGCGCACGAAGGAGGAGCCACGGTTGTCTTCCACGGCCTCGTCGAGCGTCGGATCCTTGGCGCTGAGCTCGACGTCGTAGCGGTGCAGGCCGGGAGCGTCGGCGACCTCGCGCAGGTGCACGACGTCTTCGCCGGCGGCGATGCTGGCGTCACCTTCGCGGATCAGCTCGCCGTCGCGGTACACGCGCACCTGCACGTCCGCATCGTGGGCCGACGACGTGACGATGCGCAGGTCGATGGCCTCGCCCTGGCTCGCGCGCCCGCCCGCCGACACGCTCACCACGCGGATGTCGTTCAATTTGCGTTGGTCGAGCGGGATGACGTCGATGCGTACACCGGCTGCGGCGGCGAGCGCCGCTTCGCCGAGCGCATCGCCGTGGGTCGACACGCCGTCACTCAGCAGCACGACGCGCGCGGCCGAATCCGGTGGCACTTCCGACAGCGCGCGGCGAATGGCCGCACCCAGGTCCGTTCCGTCACGACTCAGCTCCGCGCGCTGCGGCGCGGGCGGATGGCGACGCTCACGCAGTGGATCCTCGACCACGGCCTCCGCGGCAAACGCGAGCGTGCCGATGCGGTCACCCTCGCGCATGCCTTGCTCGGCCACTTGCAGCTCGCGCTCGAGTCGCGAGGCAGCGCCCGGTACCAGGTCGATGCTGCGGCTGCGATCCACGGCCACGATCACCGCCAGGCGATCGAGCTTGTGCCCCAGCTCGATGCCAATCACCGAGAAAGCGCAGGCGATGGCGGCCAGGCCCGTCAGCGCCGTCATCGAGAGCGCCCGGACGCGTGAGCGCCGAACGGCGAAGCGCTCGAGCCTGCTGCACAGCCACAGCAGCAGCACGGCCGCCGGGATTGCGAGCCAGGGGCGCGTGAGCCGCACGTAGGGCACGGCCACGCCCCACCATTCGACGGCGTAGACGAGCGCTGGAAGCAGCCCCAACACCCTCAGCAGCCAGACCAGAGCCTTCAAGCGGTACCTCGCCGCTCGGGGCGCAGCGGGCGGATCTTGCCGGCTTGCACTTGGGGCGCCTGGCGGGTCAGCCACAGCACCTGCGCCACGATCGCGGCCAAGCCGCCCAGCGCCAGCAGGAAGCCCCAGTCGCCGACCGGCTCGACCACCGGTGACGTGGTGGCACGCGCGGCGTCGGGCGCGCTGGCGCTGCCAGGTGGCACGCTGCGCAGGTCGCTCTCGGTTTCGCTGGTCAGGTTCACGACCGAGAGACCGACCCCCGGGTGCGCGCCCTGGTAGCTCACGAGATAGAAGCCGGGGTGGCCCGGGTGGGGGACGATGGCGATGCCGTCGCGGGCTTCTACCGCTGTCTCCAAACCTGCCGGATCGGTCAACGTGACCTGCGTGAGCGCGCTGGGAACGCGCACCCGCAGGGGCGAGCCGGTGCGAGCCGGGCCAACGACGTGGCTCTGGCGATGGGCGCGCGCCAGCTCCGCCAGGTTGCGTACGAACAGCACGAACGAAGCGCGCAGCGGCCAGTTGCTCTCACCGACGTCGAACCCGACCAGCGTACCGGTTCGGCCCGCTTCGGACACGTCGACCACCAGCGCGCCGTCGCGGCTGCGCACGAGCTGGCTCTGAGCCGAAGGCGGGTCGATGGCGCGCGCCTTGGCGATCGCGACGCCGTCGAGCGTGATGAAGCGCAGCCTGGGATCGGTGCGATCCCACGAGGTAACGGTGGGAGCCTCGAGCGGCTGACCCACGACCGCGCCGTGACAGGCTCCGGCCGGCGGGTTCAAGATCACGAAATCGGCACCTGGTAGCTCGCTGGGACACGCGCCGCTCACGAGCACCAAAGCATCGTCGCTGATGCCGCTGGTGTTGAGCTCGGAGAGCGGCACCCCCAAGAGCTCCAGCTCGGGGTCCGCGAGCAGGGCGCGCTCGAACCAGGGGCTCTGGCGTGCGGGCGCGCTGATGGTCAAAAGTTTGCGATTGGGCGGCACCTGACCGTACGCCACGTCGTCGATCGCCAGGGCGTCGTGCGGAGACAGCTCGACGATCAGACCCGTGCCAGCGTCCGCGGGAGCGGCCTCGAAGCCGAGCACCACGGGTGCCTTCTGCCCCGGCTCGAGCCGCAGCTTGCGGGAAGCCAGCACGGTAGGCGAGCTGCGTTGCTTGAGCGTGACGAAGACGTCCCTCGGAGCTTGCGCGAAGCTTCGCACCTCCGTGAAGACCTCTACGCGGTCCTGGGCACCCTTCTCCTGGGCGCGCCCGACGTCGATACGCACCAGGGCCACGTTGTCGACCCCCTTGCCTACCTTGACGACGCTCAGCGGCACGCGCGTCGCCGGTAGCGGTGCGGCCAGGCCTTGCTCGTCCGTGATGAGCACGATGCGGCGGTTGCCGGAGCGCTGGGCGAGCTGCTCGCTGGCCAGCGCCACGGCGCGCTCCAAGTGCCCTTCTTCCCCCAGGCCCGCGAGCGCCCGCAAGCGCGTGCGAATGCGCGCCAAATCGCGATCGGAGGGACTCACCACGCGCGGCTCGCTGGCTGCTTCGATCAGAAGCACGTCCGCACCGGGAGCGAGCGTCGAGAGCACGCGCTCGGCAGCCGCCTTGGCGGCCGCGAGGCGCGACTCGCCGTCCGCTTCCGCCAGCATGGAGGCGCTGGCGTCGACGATGAGCGCGATGTGCTCCGCGTCGATGCGGGTGCCCGAGAACGTGGGGCGCGCCAGAGCGAGCGCCAGGCAGAGCAGGCCCAGGGCTTCGAGGAGCAGCAGCCAGCGTTTGCGCAGGCGCTGCCACGGACTCTTGGCGAGCAAGTCTCGCGCTGCTGCCTGCCACAACCAGGTCGAGGCTACTGTTACGCGCTCGCGACGTACCTTGAGCACGTAGAGGAGCAGCAGAGGGCCGAGCAGGCCCAGCAGCCACAACCCCGATGCATTGCCCAGGACCGGCACGACGGCCAGTCTAGCCTACATCTCTAGGGTCGCGGCGCGCCGTACCGTGGCGCGGTCCGCGCTGACCATATCGCTCGAAGAGCTGGTCATGCCCGGCCTCCCGAGCGCGCGCGATATCGTTCAAGACCGCCTCGATGGCCGCCGGGCCCGTGGCCTTGACGGTCTCGAGATTTTGTTCCGCGATGCGCTCGCGCAGCGGCTTGGCGGCGGGCTCACTGAGTGCCTGCAGGCCTTCGAGCGAGAGCTGCGAGACGTCCAAGAACGCCGTGCCGTGCGTCAGCCCTTTGATGCTGGAAAGAGCGCTATTTCGCACCAATTGCAGGGTCGGATCGGGGCTCCGGCGCACGAATGGCACGAGCCTATCGGGGTGCGCCAGGTCGACGCTCGCAGCGGGGTGAAAGGCCGCCATCGCGTAGGCGTCGAGCTCGAAAGGGGGGGCCTCCGCGCGTCCACGGAAGCGCCTCACGTAGTCTTCGAACCCGAGCCGATCGAGGTCGAGCAGGGGGTAAATGAAGAGCGCGATGTCGCTCTGTTCGGGGGCTTGGTGGAGCGCCGTGAGCGCGGCGAGCGACTCGCTGAAATCATCCAGATCTGTGCTGAAAACAACGTGCAACGTCACGTCTCCGGACTCGCGCGCGGAGCGTGCCCACGGGCAGAATCCGAAGCGCTCTACGACCTCCACCGCGTAGCGCTCGTACACGGCGAGCGTGAGCTCCTTCAGCTCATCTAGGTAGCCATCCAGGTGCGCCACTGCGTTCTCTATAACGCACCGACTTGACGAGCGGCATGGAAGGCATGCAAAGTGTCCATCAACGCGAGCGCGCTATGGTCGTGCTCCGTTAATTACAAGAGGACGGACAATGGCCGGACGTAAGAAGAAAGCATCGAAGAAGGCAGCACCGGTGGCAGCAGCCCCGGCGGCGAAGAAGTCGCGCAAGAAGGCGTCGAAGAAGAAGGCGAAGGCGAAGGCCGCCGCCCCCGCCGCCGAAATGGCGATGCCTGCCAAGAAGGCCAAGAAGAAGGCCAAGCGCAAGGCGAAGAAGGCGTAATGCTTCCGGATGAGCGCGAGTGCCGAGGCCAATTGCTTCGGTGCTCGCGCTCTCTGTATTTTGTGCATTCCGCCTCGCAAATTCAGCTGATTCGCATCAACGCACTCTGCGCGTTGCTCAGCTGATTCTCCCTGTCGTCACCTCGCTTCGTGTTGCGAGGGTGAGGCGACAGCAGCGCGACCTGCACTCGCTGGCAGCTGTGGCCTGAGGCCCGATGCTCTCTCGCTCGCCCCTAGTCCTCTCCTCCCAAAACGATGCGCCTGACCGGCGCCTCGAGCGGCTCGTCCGTGAGCGCCCGCACGTAGCGACCTCCGAGCCGCCGCGCTGTGGCGCGCAGCTCCTCGACCAGCCCGGCCAGGCGCGCCAGGTAGGCTTCCACGGCAGAGGCGTCCATGGTCACCTCCAGCTCAGCCTGGGTCTCGGCATCCACCAAGCCCAGGTCTCCCTCGAAGTCGGGCTCGAGCTCCATACGGCTCAGCACCTGGACCAGGGTTAGGGCGTGTCCCTGGGCCCTGAGGCGGGACAGCTCCTCCGCGACCGGTCCTGGGTCGAAAAAGTCGCTCAGCACCACGAGCAGCCCGGGGCGCAGGGCCCGCTCCGACACCGCGCGCAGCGCCGCTGCCAGCGAGCCGTGCCCGCGTGCTTCGATATGTGAGAGGTCGCTGAGCACGCGATGCAGGGCCCCCCGTCCACGACGTGGCTCACCCACGCTGGCGAGGCCGCGCGTGTCGCGTGAGGAGCCGCTGATCAAGAGCTGCACACGCTCTGAATCTTGCAAAGCCAAGTAGGCAATCGCAGCCGCGATACGCCGCGAAACCTCTATTTTTCTCGGGTTTCCGAAATCGAGCGAAGCCGAGGCGTCGAGCAGCAAACGCACCACGACGTCTTCCTCGGCGCGGAAAGTTTTGATGACCGGGGTGCCGCTGCGCGCGAACGCCAGCCAGTCGATGCGCCTCAAGTCGTCCCCGGGCGTGTACGGGCGGTGCTCTCGAAACTCGGCGCTGCCACCCCGCCGGCGTGCCACGTGCTCACCGGGACCGCCTGAGCGCACATCGACCTTCAAGCGGCGCCGGAGCAGGCTCAGCTCCCGCACGAACTCCGGGTCGAGCAATCTGGAGGACGCCGCCGCCGGGCCGGTCATGGGCTGGCGGGCGCCTCGGGAGGCGCGGACGCGCCGTCTGGGGGTGCAGCGGCTTGCGCCTCCGCCTGCAGCTCGGCGTCCAGCATGGCCTCGAGCTGCGTCAGCCTGGCGCGCTCCTGACCCAGGCGAGTGTGCGCCCGCCCCGCGGCCATGGCGAGTAGTCCCACCCCGAACAGCGCGTAGCCAGCCGAGCAGAGGATGGCCGGTACGATCAGGCTATCGAGGTGGGGCACGCCGCGCTGAATCTGCTCGGCGAGCACGAAGGCATAGGTGGGCGAGGGCGCGGCCAGCGCCAGCGTGGCATCTCCCGAGCGGGTGACGACGCCCGCGATCGCCATGGCGATCCACGGACCGATCAGCAGCGCGAGCAACGTGACGACGAGCAGCACGCGCGGCGCGGTTGCGCCTTCGGCGCGCGAGCGGAAAAATGCGGCGATTCCACACAAAAAAATCAAGAACGCCAACAGCTGCCCGTCGAAGGCGATGAGCACGTCGCGATCTGCAGCTTTGGGCAACGTGAGCAGGCCGACGCCCACGCACGCCGCGAAGGCTACCAGCACGAGGCCGAGGAGCCAGGTCGTGGCCGGCACCACACCCGGACCCAGAGCGCGCAATAGCCGCCCGCGACCGCCGCGGTCCCAGGCCGCCCGCACGCGGCGCGAAGGCCCGAGCGGCTCTCCCGCTACCAGGAACGCGGCGAACGTAAAGAACACGAACAAGAAGGAGCCTTGAGCCATGGCCCACTCGGCCTGACGGGTCGCCACCGCCACGATGCCGCAGCATCCCGTCAGCGCCAGGGACGAGACGATGCTCCAGACGCGCAGGCGGGTGGAGCGGTCGTCGCTGGGACCTGCCAGGTTGGCGATGGTGATTTCGTAGAACAGCCACGCCGGTACCAGCACGGCGACGGCCGGCAACACCACCAGGAACGCCAGGTACGGCAAGCCGAAGTCGGCCCTGACCCAGGCCGTGGGCAGCCACACGGGCGGTCCCTGAGGCACCGCGGGCCATTGCTCGTGCACCGCGACCGACAGCGCCACGCCGAGGCCGATGTAGATGGCGAACGACGTCGTGAGCGTGACCATCAGCGTGACGATGATGGCCGCGGCGGAGCTCTGGAACTTGGACGAGATCGCCAGGCCGAACGCGACCGCCAGCGCGGCGAACACGAAACAGCACCAAAATGCCAGGATCACTTCGGTCGCGGTCACGCCGCCGAACAAGAATGGCAGCGCGCCGACGGGCGCGAGCATGACCAGGTACAGGCCGACGTAGGTGAATGCCGCCAGGAATTTTCCGCGCGCGATCTGCGCCGCCGGCAATCCGGTCAGCGCGAGCGCCTCCCAGGTGCGGCCGTTCTTTTCGCCGGCGATGGTGTTGGCCGCGACCGCGGGACCGAGCCAGGTGACGAGCGCGAAGGCGAGCGAAAAGAAGGTGTGGAAGATACCCACACCGACCTTGGCCGGCTCGGCGGTGACGCTGGCGATGCCTCCCACGGAGCAGATCAGCAACGCGACCGCGACCGCGATCGCCATCAGAATGACCGGCGTGCGTTGCAGGCGTGCCGACTGGCGCAGCTCGCGCATCCAAACCGGGTTGGGGTCGCGGGTGAGCCGCGAAAAGCTCCAGCGCCCTCGCGCCAAGAGCGACGCGCCCGGGGCGAGCGGCGGCACGGAGGGCGAACCGGACTGAATGCTCATTGCAGATCTCCCCGCGTGACCTCGAGGAAGATGCGCTCGAGCTCGTTGCGCTCCGGCTCGACCCCGATCACACCGACGCCCTGGCCGACGAGATGGCGCACGACCTCGGCCACGAAGCGCTCGTCGCCCGTGTAGTCGACAGTGAGCAGGCCGCCCGGAGCCGGGTCCACCTGGTAGACGCCCACGCCGCCTGCCAGGAGCGGCACCACCAGCCGTGAATCACCCAGCACGCGCAGCTTGAGGCGACGGCGCGCTGCCGCCGGAATCGCGGCTCCGCCCGGCGTGAGCAGCTGCTCCGGCGCTGCTGCCCCTGCGTGCGCTTGCGGCAGCTGTGCCGATTGTCCGCCGTCGCCGCGCGTGCGGCGCGCCAGCTCCTCGCCGATGGCCGCGATCGGCCCCGCCACGACGAGCTGCCCACGCTCTAAGATGCCGACGGAGGTGCACACGTCCGACAGCTCGGTGAGGATGTGGCTCGAGAGGAAGATGGTCTTGCCGAGGTCTCGCAGCTCCAGGAGCAGATCGCGCAGCTCGATACGCGCGCGCGGATCGAGATCGCTCGCCGGCTCGTCCAAAATCAGCACCTTGGGGTCGTGCAGCAAGATGCGCGCGACTTGCAGCCGCTGCTTCATGCCCTTGCTCAGCTCGGCCACGAGCCGCCCGTCGAGCTTGCTCAGATCGGTGAGCTCCAGCACCACGTCGACCACGGAGGGGTCGGGGACCTGGTAGGCGTCGGCGAAGAACTCCAAAAATTCGCGCACCGTGATGCGCTCGTACACGCCCGCGTGATCGGGCATGTAGCCGATAGCGCGCCGCACCTTGTCCGGATCGATGGCCACGTCGTAGCCGTCGATCTCGACGCGGCCGGTTGCGGGCTCGAGCAGCGTCGCCATCACGCGAATGGTCGTGGTCTTGCCGGCGCCGTTGGGGCCGATGAAGCCGAAGATCTCGCCGTGCGCGACGTCGAAGCTGACGTCGCGCAGCACCTCGCGCGCACCGAAGCGGTGCGAGAGGTGGCGCACGCGAATGGCCGGAGCGTCGCTCACGGTACGCCTCCTTCGCCGAGCACGCGCAGCAGCGTGCGGTCCGCTTCGAGTGGGAAACCGCTGTCGGTCTGCTTGCCTTCCCCGCCGTCGAGCTGGGCGAGCAGCACGGGCACGTCGTCGGGCCAGAAATTCACGGTGCGGGTGGTGGCGCTCTCGATCGCATCCCAGGCGCTGGCCAGGCCTTTGCTGCAGCTGTCGAGGCGATCCGCCGAAGGCTCGAGCCCAAAGCCCCCTCGCGACGCCGCCATGGCGCGCGTGACCGGCACGACTTGGCCGGTGCTCTCGCTGACGGACTCGCCGTCTTTGATGCGGATGAAGAAGCGCGCGCTGCCGGTGCCACCCGGCATCAGCACCGCAGCGATGAGATCGCGCCCCAAACGGTTCTTGATGGTGACGCTGCCATCGGCGCCTTTCAGCAAGCTGACGCCGCCGCCGAGGTTCATGAAGCCGTCTTCCTCGACCACCACGACTTCCCAAGGACGGCCGCGCAGGCCGGTGAGGTGCGGCCCGTCGCGGTCCACGACCAGGCGCCGGCCGGTGCCTTCGGCCTCGCCCACCACGTCCAGCACGTTGCCACGCGCGCTCGCTTGCACGGTGCGCTCGCGCGCCGAAGAGGCGTAAAGGCCGCGAAAGCGCGTCGCGGCGGCCCGGCTCATGCCGGCGCCGGCTTCGATCAAGGTGAGGCGTCTGGCTCGGCCGCTCACACCGCGCCCGACCATGCCCAGCACTACGACGAGCGCCAGCGTGAGCACGGAGATGACGGGCAGCCGCGCCAGCGCACGCAAGGGCTGGCCCGCGCGCCGCGCCAGGTAGAAGTTGAGCGGCCCCGCCAGCCCCGCGTACGCAAGCAAGAGCAGCGCCGACACGACGATCGTCCAGCGCGTGCCCTGGTTCGGATCCAGCTCGCGACGCACTTGCGAGAGCCGTGACTCGTCGAGCGAGCTTTCGGCGTAGGGCAGGGCGATCGCTTTGTCTCGATCCCAGGCGTGGCGCGTGAGATCGGCCAGCTTGTGGTGCGCCCAGGGGTCGCTGACGAACGGCTCCGCGTTGGGCCGAAATGCCAGCAAATGCAGCTCGCCCAGGCCGTAGCTGGCGCTGGCGCCCCAAGGCGACGGCCGCAAGTTACCGCCGCGAAAGGCTCGCAAGTGGCTGCGCGTCTCGGTGCTGGGCGAGATGCGCAGCTCGCCCAAACCCGAAGGCGGGCCGCCCGTGGGCACGCCGCCGCTCGGGTCTATCGGCATGATGAACAGCCCTTCGCCGCGCAAGCCTTCAGGCACGGTGCCTTCTTCGACCTTGCCGCCCGCCCAGGCTTCCAAATAGGGCGCGCGCAAATCTTCGGGGCGATCCGGCGCGAGCGCCAACGCACCGCCGGCCAGCAGCCAATCCGACAGCGCGGCGCGCGCTTCGTCTCCGAGCAGCGCGAGCTGGCTCGACGTCGCCAGCACGAGCGTCGCCCCGGCGTAGCCCGCCGCAAAATGTGGCACCACCGGTTCGCCGGTGCGCGCGTCTTTTTGCGCGCTCGAGATCGACAGCATCGGCGACGCCAGGCCGCCCCAGCGCGTGTTCGAGATGGCGATCGCGATGTTGCGCACCGCCGGCGCTACGTGGCTGGGCGAGCTCAAATCGAAGATCAAAGGATCGTGCGTGCGCAGCTCGGGCGTCTTCGCTTCGGCCAGCACCTCGCCATCGGCGCTGCGGGCCGTGACGCTCAGACTCGGCGCCGAGCCGGGAAAGCCGTGCACCGGCACCTCGATCGAGACTTGGGCGTGGGGCGCCACCGAAAACGGCACGTCGGTGTCGTTGTGCGGGCCGTTCGTGCCGCGCGCCCACGCCACCTTGGCTTCGACCGACAAGGTGCCGCGCAGCACCTCGTTCGAGCGATTGTCGAGCCGTACCTGCGCGCTGAGCCAGCCGTCGACCGTGGGCGCGCCCGCGCCGAGCAGCGGCTCCAATTCCAGGCCCAACGGGGCTGCTGCGGCGTGCGCGCTCCCGGCCCTGCCGAGCAGCACGAGCAGCGCGAGCGAATGGCGGCCGGACCGACGGAGAGCCGGCACTTAGCTCGCCTGCGCCGCCTGCGCGACCTGGGCCGGCAGAGTTTCGACCGTCTTGAGTAGCTCCGCCACGACGCGATCGGTCGTGATGCCGTCGGCCTCGCCCTCGAAGCTGCGCAGGATGCGGTGGCGCAGCACCGGCGCCGCGGCGCGCTTCAAGTCGTCGAACGACACCTGCGCGCGACCTTCGAGCAGCGCGATGGCCTTGCCGGCGAGGACCAGCGACTGGCCGCCGCGCACGCCGGCGCCGAAGCGCACGCTGCGCCGCACCAGCTCCGGTGCAGCCGGCGAGCCCGGATCCGACGCCGCCACGAGCCGCGCTGCGTAGCGCAGCACCGGCTCCGCGACCTCGATTTCGCGGCAGAGCGCGCGCAAACCGAGCACGTCTTCTTGCCCCAGCACGCTTGGCGGTGCGCCTTGCGGCGCGCCGGTCGTGCGCCGCAAGATCTGCGCAAAATCCTCGTCGCCGGGGCTCTCGACCAGCACCTTCAGCAAGAAGCGATCGAGCTGCGCTTCGGGCAGCGGATACGTGCCCTCCATCTCGATCGGGTTCTCCGTAGCGAGCACGAAGAAAGGCTCCTCGAGGGTGTGGCGTGTGCCGGCGATCGTGACCGAGTGCTCTTGCATGGCCTCGAGCAGGGCGCTTTGAGTTTTGGGGGTGGCGCGGTTGATCTCGTCCGCCAGCACCACCTGCCCGAAAATGGGACCGCGGTGCAGCTCGAAGCGCCCGCCGTGCGTTTGCGCTTCGCCCATCACCAGCACGTTGGTGCCGGTGATGTCGCTGGGCATGAGATCCGGCGTGAACTGAATGCGCGAGAAGCGCAGCTCCAGACAGCTGGCCAGCGTCCTGACCAGGAGCGTCTTGCCGAGACCGGGGTTGCCTTCGAGCAGCACGTGGCCGCCCGCGACCAGTCCCCACAGCACCTGCTCGACCACCTGCTGCTGGCCGACGATCACGCTGCCGACGGCCCGCATCAGCTCCCCGGTAGCCCGATGCGCGGCGGCGAGCCGCTGCTGAAACGATTCACTCATGCGGACCCGGAGACTAGCAACCGTTACGGCTCGAAGTAACGCCCCACGTGCTCGCGGTATTCTTCCGGAACTTCCGACTGTTCGATAGCGCCGATTTCGCCCGGCGCGACGCTGCCCAAGCTGCCCGTTCCGCGCTGGTTGGCGGTGTCGCCCGGCCGCGCGGGCGCGCGGCCGAGGGTCGCGGCGTGCATCGGGCCGACGCCGCTGCGCTGCACGTTCGCCTTGGAGCGGAGCTCGGGGGCTTCGACCTTCTGACTTTCGCCGTCGTGGTTGCCGCTGCCGCTGTCGTGGTGGGCCGAGCCATTGCCGTCTTTGCCGGGGGTCTGGTCCTGACCGCCGCCCGGCTTGCCGCCGGGATCACCCGCGCCCGGCTTGCCTGCGCCGTCGGGGCCACCCGACATCGGCAGCGGCATCATGCCCAGGCCGCGCTCGGCCTCGCCCAGCCCCCGCTCGGCGTCGTTCAGCGCGCCCTCGCGTTGTGCTTCGCGCGAGGCCTCCGGGTTGGCCAGCTTCTTGAGCTGCTCCTCCAGCTCCTTCTGGCCCTCGGGCGAGGCGAGGCGACGTGCCAGCTCGCGCATCTCTTCGCGTGTCATCGGTGACGCTTCGGCGCCGCCGGGGCTCTGCTCGATCTGTTTCTGCAGCTGCTCGGCCAGGCGCTTGCGCTCTTCTTCGCTCAACTTGCCCAGCGCCTTGCCCATGGCTTCGGCGAGGCGCCGCCCGGCCTGGGGATCGCCGTTTTGCCCGAACTCTTTCAGGTCCTCGAGCGCTTCCGGATCCAGCTTGCCTTCGAGCGCTTTGGCGAGCTCGCGCAGCGCGTCGGCGTCGGCCGAGCGCTGGTCGAAGCCGTCGCGTTGCTCTTTCAACGCGTCGGCCAGGCTTTGAGCGCCCTTTTCGCGCGCGGCGCGCTCGGCTTCTTCCAGCGCGTGCTTGGCGCTGTCGCGCGCTTCTTTTTCGGCCTGGTTGGCCAGGCGCTGCATCTCTCGATCGAAGGCGGTGATGTCGCCATCACCCAGCGCGCGCGCGGCTTTCTTCAGCTCGGGGTGCTCGTTCAGCGCGCCGAGCGCGGCCTCCAACCCTTGCCGGTTTTGCTCCTTACCGAATTCGGAGCGCAGCTCGGCGATGGTGTCGCGCAGCTTGGCCAGCCGTGAAAGAGCCTCGCGCTTCTCCATGCCCTGCGCGAGCTCGCCGCGCAGCTTCTTTGCTTCGTCCGCCAAAGCCTTGAGCCGCCGCTCGTCTTCCGGGCTACGGCCCTTTTGCTCGCGCAGGGCTTCGATGCGCTCGAGCCCCTTCACGTTGCCCGGCTTCACCTTCTCGACACCCGGCGGCCGCGTATCCGGCGGTGCTGGCGGCAACGGCGCCAAGCTCAGCCAAACAATCGCCGCTGCGCCGACCGGCGCCAAGAGCTGCGCCTTGTCCGCAATCTTCGGCGCCGGAAGCTTCGCCTTCTGCAGCAACTGCGCGGCCGAATCCTTCAGATGCTCGGCCGCTTCGCTCGTCGCGCTCCGTAGCCCAATCGCCGTGACGATCGCCTCGTCGTTGCCGAGCTTCTCGTCGAGATAGAGCGCGACATGCTCGTCGGTCCAACGTTTGCGTGCTGCCACCAGCGCGCCGGCGCCGGCGCCGAGCAACCCCAACGCCGCCGAGAGCGGCCTGAGCTCGCCAAGGCGCCACCACCACAAGCCGCCGGCGGCGAGGGCGCCCGCCGCCAGCCCGAACGCGGCGCCCGTGAGCACCCGCCGGAGCAGCAGCGAGCCGCGAACCTTGCGCGCTGCTCGGCCGAATGAGCGCTCGAGCTGCGGGGACGTCGTCGTGTCGGCCACCTCTCCAGCAGCGTAGCGTTCTGAGTCAGCTGACGCCAGCCGGCCTTCGTTGGGCCGCGAATCTCGCCTCGTTGCACGGCTCGGTCCCCGCGAACACATCTGGAGGGCGTCTTGCGATTCGCGAAAGTTCTTACCGATGCAAGCGCTTTGGCGGATGATCAGTAGCGCGCGCGGCGCTCAGCGCGCCTCAGCGTCTCTCGGAGTTCTTGCGTTTGTAAGGGGTTTTGGGGATTGCGACGCGTCGTGCGGGCGGGCGGGCACATCGAGAGTCCACGGAAGTTCTTCCCAACGTAAGAACTTGGGCGCATTCGGATAGGGGTCTCGCGGGACGGGCGGTGCCAAGAGAGCGCCCCAATGCGGTGAAAGGTCAGCTGTAAACTCGGCAACCCCAGCTGAGTCGCGAAACGGCGCGGCATCTGTACCGGAGGCGCGCGGGGCTGCGTGCTAGCTTTGCGCGAACAATGTCGTCGCCCAAGGTCACGGTGCCGGAGCTCCGGTCGCGCAAGGCGCGCGGGCCCAAGATCGCTATGGTCACCGCTTATGACGCGACCATGGCCAAGCTGCTGGAGGCGGGTGGGGCCGACGTGCTGTTGGTCGGCGATTCGCTCGGCATGGTCGTGCAGGGGCTGCCCAACACGTTACCGGTCACGCTCGACGAGATTTGCTATCACGGTCGCGCGGTGGCACGTGCCGCGGTGCGAGCGCACGTGATGGGCGACTTGCCCTTCATGAGCTACCAGGCTTCGCCCGAGCAGGCGGTGATGGCGGCGGGCAAGCTGCTGAAAGAGGGCGGCTGCGAGTCCGTCAAGCTGGAGGGCGGGCGCGAATTCGCGGAGCACGTGCGGCGCATCGTCGCCGCCAGTATCCCGGTGATGGCGCACATCGGGCTCACACCGCAGAGCGTGCACGCTATGGGCGGCTTTCGCATTCAAGGCCGCGGCGCCGAGGCCGCCGAGCGCTTGCTCGAAGACGCCAAAGCCCTCGAGCAAGCGGGGGCGTTCGGTATCGTGCTCGAAGGTATTCCGAGCGAGCTGTCGGCGCGCATCACCAGCTCGGTGAGCATTCCCACGATCGGCATCGGCGCCGGGCCGAGCTGCGATGGCCAGGTGCTCGTTTGTTACGACTTTTTGGGCATGTATCCGGATCTGCGCCCGCGCTTCGTCAAGCGCTTTGCCGAGGTGGGGGAAGCGATCGTGGACGCGACGCGCGCGTACGTGGCCGAGGTGCAGGGCGGCGCGTTTCCGAGCGAGGCGCACTCGTTCGGCTCGGGTGCTCGCAGTGAAGTGAGCGGCAACCGTCCCGTCGTCGGCAGCCTGCCGCCGGGCTACGGGCCCGCCGATGGAGATTGAGCGTGGCGGTCGAGGTTTTTCGCACTATTGCTGAGTTTCGCGCGGCTTGCACGGCGGCCCGCGGCAGCGGCGCGCGCCTGGGGTTCGTACCCACGATGGGCGCCCTGCACGCCGGTCACCTGCACTTGGTCGAGGTGGCGCGCCGGCACGCCGAGCGCGTGGCCGTGAGCATCTTCGTGAACCCGACCCAGTTCGGCCCGAACGAAGACTTCGCCAAGTACCCGCGCACGCTCGAGCGCGACGTGCAGCTGCTGTACGGCGCCGGCGCCGACTACGTGCTGGCTCCGTCCGTCCAAGAAATATACCCGGAGGGTGATAAGACGCGCGTGCGCGTGGCCGAGCTCACCGAGTACTTGTGTGGACCTTTTCGGCCCGGTCACTTCGACGGCGTGGCCACCGTGGTGGCCAAGCTGTTCGCGATCGCGGGGCCGTGCACGGCGGTGTTCGGGCGCAAAGACTACCAGCAGCTCAAGGTGATCGAGCGGCTGGCGCGCGACTTGCTCTTTCCGGTCAAGGTCGTGGGCGAGCCCACGGTGCGCGATACCGACGGACTGGCGCTGAGCTCGCGCAACGCTTACTTGTCGCCCGAAGAGCGAGCCCGGGCTCGGGCGATCCCGCGGGCCCTGGCCGGCGCCGCCACCGCATTCGCGGCCGGTGAGCGCCGTGCCGGCGCGCTGATCGAGCCGGTGCGGACCTCACTGAGCGCCGCCGGCCTCACGCTGCAGTACGCGGACATTTGCGATGCAGATCAACTATTTCCGCTACATCCGGCCGTGGACGTCGGTGAGCGCGCGCTGATCGCCATCGCCGGCTTCTGTGGCACCACCCGCCTCATCGACAATCTGGTACTGGGTGAAGACACGGCTCCGCCGGTGCCGAGCCCCTGAGCAAGATGAGCCAAACCGAATCTCTGTCCGAGCGGCGCTTTCCCGGTGTGTTCGTGGTGGTCGAGGGCATCGACGGCTCGGGCAGCACCACCCACACCAAGCTGCTCGGCAAAGCGCTGCGCCAGCGCGGCCTCAAAGTGGTGGAGACGTGCGAGCCCAGCCCGGGGCCGATCGGCTCGATGATCCGCCAGGTGCTGCAGCGGCGCCTGTTCGTGGCGGACGCTACGGGGCCGCGCGGCTTTGCTTGGTCCACCATGGCGCTCCTTTTCGCCGCCGATCGCATGGATCATCTCGACTCGACGATCGTGCCCGCGCTGCGCGAAGGCGCGGTGGTGCTGAGCGATCGCTACGACTTGTCGAGCCTGGCGTACCAATCCGTCACCGCTCCGAGCGGAGAAAAGGTCGTGCCCTGGATCCGCGAGCTGAACGCAGCGGCGCTGCGCCCGGACTTGACGATCGTGATCAACGTGCCGGTGGAGGTCGCCGAAGAGCGGCGTCGCGCGCGCGGTGGCATCGAGGAGATGTTCGAGGCGCGCGAGCTGCAGACCAAGCTGTGCGCTGTTTACGGAGACGCCGAACGGCTCGTCCCGCACGACCGGTTGACGCACGTCAGCGGCGTGGGCGCCGTGTCGGACGTGGCGGCCAACATCTTGAACGCCGTGGTGGCGCTCGACCCGGTGTTTTTCGGTGAACGTGGTGCCTAGGCTTCGCTCGGTACTGGCCGCGGTTCTACTGACGGCGTGTGGCTCCTCTCAATATCCAGGCATCGATGAGCCGCTGCCGCTGCCGAGCGATTTGGAGCACGCGGACGCCAAGGCGGCTCAGGCCGCCCGCGCCAAGCCCGCGCCGGGTGCGCCCGGTACGCTGCGCCGGGCCGACGTGGAGCGCGTGGTCGACGCCGGACTCGGCCGCTTCTTGGCGCACGTCGCGCTCGAGCCGCGCGTTTCTGCCGGTAAGTTCACGGGTTGGACCATCATGGCACTCGAGCCGCCGGACATGTGGCAAGGCGTCGATATCAAGCCGGGCGACGTCGTGACGCGCGTCAACGGCATGCCCATCGAGCGCGAGACCGAAGCGTACGACGCTTTCCAAGCCGTGCGGCAAGCACCAACGCTGGAGGTTTCGTACTTGCGCCAGAACCAGCCGCGCACGCTCAAATTCGCGATCGTCGGCGCGCCTTCGCCCGCGCTGCCCAAGGCACCTGCCGCGGCGCCCGCGAGCGGCGGCACGGGCCCGGGTTAGCTAAGCCGCGCCGTTCAGCTGGAAACTTGCCAGCGCGTCGAGCAGCGCATTGAAGCGCTGGCGCGAGAAGCGGGCGCCGCTGGTGATCCAATCGCGGTGCGCCGTTTCGCCGTCGGCGCGCGGGCTCTGCTCGTCGGCAAAATGCCCGAGCACGTCGAGGTGGTCGGCCTCGCCCGCCCAAAGCAGGGTGCCGTGGAGCATGGACAGGGTAGGCACGATGCCGTCGTTGGTGCTGTCGTCGATCTCGTGATCGATGCCGGTGCGCAGCAGCGAGAGCTCGCGCTCGTTGGGCCGCGCGTAGGGGTAAGCGTCCGGCACTTTGCCGGCAAACTGGTACAGCGTGGCGTAGATGGCAGCCGTGAACGCCGCGTAGGGCGAGCGGATCCGCGGTGCCAGGCGCATCGAGCGCGGCGGCGGCGCTGCCGAGGCGATGCAGCCGAAACGCACGCTGGGGTCGGCCTCGGTCGAGGCGTTGAACAGATCTGCCGCCTCCGGCATGAGCTGGATGATGCCGCCCTGATCGACCCGCACCTTGCTCAAGAAGTCGCCGATCTCGCTTCTCGCGTCCTTGTCGACGAAACGCAATACGTTGTCGGTAATGCGGCTGAAGAGCCGCATATCTCGGCCGAAAATCGAGTCGATGCCGCCCACGCCGGCCAGCACACGCGAGAAGATCTGTAGGCTCGGCTCGCCGATCGAAAGCGAGATCACGGTGATGAGGCTGAGCGCGTAGAGCATGCGCGTGCCGCTGACGGTGGCGAAGAACCCGGCGACCGGCGTGCCGTAGTGCGGCGTGTTGATCGACACCGCGCTTTGTACGCGAGCACGCCACTCGAGCAGCGCCGGGTCGAGCCCCAGCCGCACCGTGGGCGACAGAACCAGCCGCAAGTCGAGCCCGCCCGTCGAATGACCGACCAGGTGGATCGGCCCCGCGTTGCCCGCTGTACGCTCGATGGTGGTGGCGACGATGCGAGAGCGGTAGCGGAGCGACGAGGTGGGCGGCGCCGGAATGTCCTCGAACACCACCTCTTGGCCGGCGGCGTGAAAGCGACGCTCGAGCCCGACGCGCACGTGGTTGAAGTAGTCGTAGCCAGCGAGTCTGCCGAAGCCGAACATGCCGGGCACGAAATAGACACGATGCGGGGCACTCATTTCGGATCAGAAGCGGCAGGCCGGGCTCACCGGCTCAGCGGAACGACACGGCAGCCGTCAGCGCGAAATCGAAGCGTACTTCCGCGCCATCGAGCGTCGGCACGTCTGCGGCTACTTCGCGCAGACGATGCAGTGCCAGGCTGCCGCTGCCGCTCACGCCGAACAAGCCGCGCGGCAAGCTGCCGCGGCCGTCCCCGTCGCGGAACGCGCACACGCCCACGCTGCCGACGGCCGATGGACCCAGCACTTCGACATAGACCAGGTCGCCTGCGTCACCAGCGCGCCAACTGAGCGGCACGTCGGCGCTGGTGGACACGTCTACCAGTGTTTCGAGCGCGGTGCCGTTGACGGTCACGTCGCGCAGCTCTTCGGGGGCCTGCACGCGCAGCTCGAGCCCCGGTAGCTGCGCGCTGCCGGTCGTCTTCAATAGGTACGCGGCGCCACTCGGCAGAGCCTCTGAAGCTTGGTCGCGCGACGTGTAAACGACGCCCGATAGCTCCATCGGGAAGGCGCGAGGCGCGAGCGGCGTTTGTGTATCGAAAGTACCGAGCAAAACTTCGCCCGCGTCCAAAAACTCGGCGCGGCTCAAGTCGCGAGCCAGCACCGTGCCGCTCTCGTGATTGACGGCCAGGCATTGCCCTGCCGCCGGGAGCATCGGTCCGCGTCCAGAGAGGCGCAGCAGCGGCTCGGGATCTGCCAGCTCGGGCACACGCACGACGCCTGCGAATGCGAGGCCGCTGGTGGGCGTCGTATCTCCCACATACGCACTGCGCTCGACGCGCAACAGCGCGTGAGTGCGTGTGGCCATCGGCGCATCACCCGCGTCGGGCTCCTGGCACGCCGCTGCGAGGAGCAGCAGGGGAATCAGGTTGGCAGCCGTGGGTCGCACGCCGAAATGGTAGGCGGAGGGACCGGCTGGGGCAAGCGACGTTCGCGTGCGCTCAAAATTTCGCGGAGATGGCCATGGCTGGGGTTAGCGACCATCCGGCCACCGTGCCGGCGAGCTCGCCGTCATTCAGGCGCAGCGTGCCGGTAGCTCTTTCATAAGCGCCGTCCAGCTCGACCCTCACTTCGAGGGGTGACAGGCCGACCGCGAAGCCGACGAGGCCGCCACCCCACCAGCGCGAGGCGTGCCCGGTCGTGCCCAGGGGGTAATCGGGCGACTCGACCAAGTTGAGGTTGAAGGCGTCGCGCTCGAAGCCGGCGCGCACGCCGATCCAAGCTGTCACCACGTCCGCGTCGCTGCGGTAGCCGAATACCAGCGGCACCTCGACGCCGTAGCCGGTCAGGCTGGTGAGGGTCGCCGTGCGCAAGCCAGAGTCGCCCGCCGTGTCACCGGCCTTGTGCTCTGCCTCGTCGCCCGGACGCGCAAGCGCGCCGCTGACACCCGCTCCGACGCTCAGCGCGAGCTTCGGCCACTCGAAGGCATGGCGTCCGTCGATGCGCACGCCGCGCCCCGTGTAGGTGATGCCTGCTTCATTCTGATTACCGAGGCCGACACGGCCCGCCAAAAAGGGGGCTACGCCCGGCGCCACTGCGGCGCGAACGATGGCACCACGCGCAAAAGCATCGCGCTCGCCCTGACTGGTCGCGCCGCCAGGAATGGCCGCGGATGAGTCGAGGTCCTTTTCAGCGTCGTGCAAGCCCCCGAGCACGACGCGCCCGCTGGTGCCGGCAGCGAAGCTCACGTCGCCTTCGGTGAGCGTGTGCGCGGGATGCATCAGCGGTGCGCCGCCGCCGCAAGCGGTGAGCAATGTCGCGCTCAGCGCGAGGCTTGCTCGGGCTCGCGTCACTTGCGAAACCGCGAGACGATCGTGTTCGCCTCGGCGCGCTTCTTCAGCTCGCCGTCTTCGGGGTGAAGACGCAGAGCGCGCTCGAGCAGCTCGGCCTCGCCCTCGACGTGACTTGGATCCGGCAGGCAGCACTCTACGGGGCACACCGCCTGGCACGCTTCGTGGTCGTAGAAGCCGACGCACTCGGTGCAGAGCTCGGGGTCGATGACGTAGATGGAGTCACCCTCCGAGATGGCCTCGTTGGGGCACTCCGGCTCACAGGCGCCGCAGTTGATGCAGTCTGTAGTGATGTGGGTGGCCATGGTGGGGCTGTGCCGCCCAGGCGTTCTGTCCGATGCCCGGCGAATACGCAAGAAATTCAAGCTGGGACCGCCAAAGGCCGCTGGCAGAGCGCGGATAATGCTATGGATCCGCCCCGCTCATGCCCCGCCTCGCCGAAAAGCTGCTGCTCCTGGTCGCCATCGCGGCCGCCCACGCCGGCTGCAAGCCGAAGATCGGCGACGACTGCAAGATCTCGACGGACTGCTCTGCCGCCGGTGATCGCCTGTGCGACATCACGGCGCCGGGCGGTTACTGCACCGTCTTCGGCTGTGAGCCCGGCACGTGTCCAGAAGACGAGTCGTTGTGCGTCGAGTTTGGTGAGAAACGCTCGCCGCTCTGCAACCCTCGTTCAACGCCATCGCCGCACGCGCGCACCTTCTGCATGGCCACCTGCGACAGCAACAGTGACTGCCGCTCCGGCTACGAGTGCGTTGATATCAAAGACCACGGCGATCCGTGGGGCGCGAGCCTCATCGACACCGATCGCGGCAACAAGGGCTGCTTGGTCCCTGTCACCAACGCGCCGAGCGCCAGCAAGTACACCGGCGATGGCGACGGTGGCGAGCCAGGCGTCTGCACCGCCGAGGCTGCTTCGGATGCAAGCAGTGCTGGCGGCGCCGGCGGGTGAGTCATGCTCGGCTTCACGCCGCTCCCGCGTACGCTCGAAGCCGCGCTGCGTGACGCGCAGCATGCGCGCCCCGACGTGCGCTTGGCGTCGCTGGTCGACCTGAAGCGCCACGCCCGCAGCGGCAGCGATTCCGCGCAAGGCGCGCTGGTGACCCGGCTGAAGGCTGATCCAGAGCCGCAGGTGCGCGCGGCCGCTGCCCTGGCGCTGGCCGACATCGACGCGCGCGCCGAGCTAGAGGTTCTGGTCGCCGCCAGCCAAGACGAAGATCCGGGCGTGCGCCAGATGGTGCTGATCGGCGTGGGCGAGCTGGCGGGCGCGGACCACGCCGAGGCGCGCGCCGTGGCCACGCGGGGCCTGGTCGATCGCGCGGCGGCGGTGCGCTACCAGGCGGTCGTGGCGCTCGCGCGCTTACAGGGCGAGGCGTCGCTCGAGAGCTTGCTGGTCGGCTCGCGCGACGCCGACCCCGAGGTCCGCCACGTGGCGTTTCGAGTCGCTGAAGAGGTGTTCGGCTTGCGAGGTCGTGAAGGCGCGCCATTGCCGCTGGTGCAGCGCGCGCGCGGCGCGCTTCGTGACGACAACCGCGGCGTGCAAGTGGCGGCCGCGATCTTGCTCGCCACGCTCGGCGAAGACTCCGGCTGTGAACGTTTGGTGGAAGTCGTCAACGACCGCCGCCGCTTCCTCCACGCGGAAGACGAAATCATCGCGGTCGAGCTGTGCGGTCAGCTGAAGCTCGAGCAAGCCACGCCTGGCTTGGAGCGGCGCGCGTTCGGATTGTGGGGCGGACGGGCGACGGTGGGTTGGCACGCGCGCGTTGCCCTGGCAGAGCTCGGGCACGATAAGGCCAAACGCGCGATTTTGCGCGGACTTTCGGCCTGGTCTCGCGACGCTCGCACGCTCGCGGTGGCGGCGGCAGGGCGCGCCAAGCTGCAAGAGGCGCGGCCGATCTTGCAGCACATGCTGGGCGCTCCCGGGCGCGCCGAGCCGGACGCCGTGAGCGACGCCCTGGCTGCTATCGACGGCGTCGTGACCGACGCCTGAGGCTCAAGGCTCGGCGTCGGGACCGGCCGCGAAGCTATCGGCGATCTGCTCCGCGCTGAGCGCCGCCGAGTACACGCGGAACTCGTCGTAGCTCCCGGACAGATCGTCGTCGGCGGAGAAGTTCGAATGACCGAGCCAGTCGTTCACGTCGTCGATGCCGGACAGCCGGCGCGTCAGCGTGCACTGCGCGACGAGCTCGCCGGCCTGGTACAGCGTCATCAGCCGCTGATCGTGATCGATGACGACGGCCACGTGCGTGGGTACGCCGATCGGAAACGCTTCGTTGCTCTGACAGATGTCTTCGTTCCCGACGCCGTTCTGCGAATAGGCAAGGCGTAACGCCGACGGCAAACCGCGCACGGTGTCGGGCGCGCACGCGGTGGTCAGAAACAGGTAACGAACGCCGCCGCCGGCCATGTCTTCGCCGGCGGTGCTGCTGCCGAAATCGAAAATGCGCTGCCAATTGCCGCCGCCTTGCCAGGTCAGCCACGCCTCGAAGGTAGCGTTATCGAGGCCCGAAACCAGCCCGTTCGGCAGGTTGACATACTGGCCACTTCGCTCACCGCTCAAGAGGAGACTGCCGCTGCCGTCGAGCTGCGCGCCAACGAGCTGGCCGTGCGCCGCGCCCTTGGAGTCGAGTGCCTGCGTACCGGTGCCATCGAAGCTGTAGCGATGGATCAGCGACGTCTCGAGCGGGCTGGGCGGCTCTGGGGGCTTCGGCGGGTCTGGTGGCTTTTCGACCGGCGGCGGCTCGCGCACGGCGTCCACGACCTGCGCGTCGCACCCGAATGCGAGCAGCGCGACGAGCAGGGGCCAGCGGGGGAGCGGAGCCATCATCAAAACTCCACCATGGCGCCGCCGCTCAACAGCAGCAGCGGCGCCGCTACTTCTGCTGCATCTTCGCCAGCGATGCGCACGACGGTCTTGCTCCAGGCGTTCATCAGCTGCGCTTCGAGCGCCAAACCGAAACCTCGCACGGGTTGCAACCACACGCCCGCGCTGGCGCTCACCATGCCGGACACCGTGCGCGCCGAATCGTTGCGATAGGGCTCGGGGGCCGTGCCAGCCACGTCGAGCACGAGCGCACCGCCGCCCAGCGCAAGCCAGGGTTGCACCTGCGCCTTGGGCAGAAAGCGCATGACCGCGTCGAGCCCGGCCGCGGTGTGGCGCAGCGTGGCGGAGCCAGCACCGCGCCGGATGTGCGCGGAGCGGCCCAGCCCGACGAAGCCGCCGCGTAGGTCGAGGGCCAGCACCTGCCCGGTCCAACCTTCGGGCAAGCTGACGCCCAGGCGCAGCACGGGCGTCAGCGAGTGCTGGCCCGCCTGGAAGCCTTCCAACATGCCGCCGCCGAGCGTCAAATTGGGGCGAGCGCCGGCCGGTGCTGGCGGCGACACGGGACGGGGCGGGGCGCTTGCTGCTGGCGCTGCGCGATCGTCGCGCGTCAGCGACAGCTCCGCCAGGCGCGCCTTTACCAGCTCGACCGCCTGCACGGCGACGCGAGCCGCCTGCTGGCTGGCGGCGTCGGCGCGATTGGCTTCGCCTGGCTCGGCCTCGGGCGGCTTGAGCCGCAGCACGACCGTCTTGTGCAGCAAGCGATCGGCGAGCCACAGCTCGATGAAGCCTTCGCGATTCTCGCTGCTCGCGGGGATGCGCTCCACGAGCAGCACGGAGGCCGGGTGTAGCTCGTGTCCGGCCGCCTCGACGGCTTGCTTCGGGTCATCACCCGGTACGGCGAGCACGCTCACGTCGAAGCCGGCGGCGCTGAGCTCCGCGCGGACTCGCGTCAAAAGCTCGCGATCGGCGTCGTCTCCGGCTTGGTGCTCGAGGAGCAGCACCCGGCGGTGGTATTCGGCGCGTGCGCTCGAGCTCGCCAGCACGAGGCCAACGGCTGCGCACGCCAAGAACCTGCCGCGCCGGCCAACGCTCATGGCTTGGTGGCGGGAGGATGCTCCTGGTCGATCTTGCGGGCGGCAGCGGCGTAGGGGCCGTTGGGGTAGCGGCTCAAATACTCGAGCGCCATCGGCTCTGCGGCGGCGCGACCGCGCTGCTGATAGAGCAGCATCATCTGGCGCCCGAGCGCCTGCGAGGCGTAGGCGCCGCGCGGGCTCTCCTCGAGGTAACGGCCGTACCACTCGCTGGCGCCGCCGCCGCTGTCTTCCGCGATGCGGCCGAGAAAGAAGGCGGCGTCGCGCGCCGCGGCGGAGCTCGCAAAGCGTTGTCGTTCCGCCAAGAGCACGCGCTTGGCGACCGCGCTACGACCCGCGTAGCGAGCGGCATCCGCCAGGGCGGAAAGCTCCTCCAGCGTGCCGCCCGACAGCGTGCGATCCAAGCCGCGTTGCTCGGCTTCGGTCAGCACGGCGTTGAAGTGGCCTTGCGCGACTTCGCGCGTCCACGCGTGCGCTTCGGCGCTGCTACGTGGCGCAGCGGAGGCGGGCGAAGGGTGCGCCGGGGCCACGCTGGGCGGCTCTGCCGGTGCTTCGGCGGGCGGCGTGACGGTGTTGGGCTCGACGGCGCTCGGTTGCACGCCGCCGTCCACCGTGAGCCGCCCTTGCGCGACCCCGCTGAACAGGTGCTGACCCGCCTTGAGCAGAATGCCCGATGCTGCCAGCGGCCCCGTGACGATCACCGCACCCGTCTCCATCTTCAAGTCGAAGGTCTGGGCCTGGCTCGACCAGCTCACGTCGAAAGCCGTGCCGGTGACGCGCACGTCGTACGGGCCTGCCGCAACCTTCCACGCTGCTTGAGGTTTTTTGGCGATGTGCACGCGCATGCTGCCGCGTGTGAGCACGACCTCGGCGCCGTGATCGGTCACGTTTTGAATCTGCGCCTCGGTGCCGCTGGTGAGGCGCGCTTCCGAGCCGTCGGAGAAACGAATCCGCGTGCCCTCACGCGCCACCACGTGACCATCGCGCGCCACGCCGTCCGCCACCTCATACGTGAGCTGGGGCGCCGGATGCCGCAGCAAGACCAACGCGACCAGCGCACCGGCGGACGCCACGGCGATACCACCCGCCAACCAAGGCGAGCTCCACCAGGCGCGCGGCCGCTCCATCCGAATCTGGAGTCGCTGAAATCCCGCTTCGTCGGAAAGCACCGTGTCCCCCTGCAGCTCTTGCCGAGCCAGCCTTATGAGCTCGCCGGTCTGCTTGTCGGGGTCGGTCTCCGCCAGGTTCATGGAGGTTCTTCAGGGGAGGTGACTTCGAGCGTGCTCAAGTAATCAACTAAAAACGGATCACGCTGCGCGAAGAAGGTAACTCTTTCCCAGGCGCGGGTAAAACAGCGCCGCGCGGTGGGCACGGAAACCTCAAGCGCGGCCGCTACTTCCGCTGCTTCCATCCCCTCGATGAAGCGCAGGACGAAGGCCGTGCGGTCGCGCTCGTTGATGCGGTTGAGCGCCCGGTAGAAATGGATGAGCGCATGTTGTGAGCGGGTGTCGGCGTGCACCACCCGCAAGTCGGGTAGCTCGGCGGTGCGAGACAGACCGACCCAGCGCCGCACACGTGCCCGCCGGATCTCGTAGCGAGCGGTACGCACCGTGATGGCGATGACGAAGGCTTTGAGCGCCACCGGATCGCGCAGGGTGTGCACACGCTCGAACAGGCACAAAAATACGTCCTGCACGATGTCTTCGACGTCGTGCTGCGGGCCCAGAGAACGCCGCAAAATCCGGCGTACGAGCGGCGCAAAACGGGTCCAGGCCACGCGCGGGGCCTGCCGGTTCTTCTCGATGAGCGCGCAGGCGAGCGTCCTGTCGTCCGCGTCCGCGAGCGCAGGGGACGTGGCGCTGGGCGCTGCCACGTCGTGAGAGAGCTGCCTGGTTGCCAAGTTCGCCAAGGTGGTCGTGAAACGCCTGGGTGGAACCGTTTCCGGAGTCTGACTCGAGAGGGGGTGCGCGTCCAACGGAACGGACCGCGTCTGAGCCTGTCATTTAGGGGTAACTCAACCGGTAGAGCCGCGCAATAACTATTTCTTAGGTTTCTTAAGTTTTAAGAAACAGTCGCCGATTTGTAAGAATGAAGCAAAAGTGCTTTTCGCGAGCTGCGCGGGAATTTTTGATCCGGCGAGCTGCTGAGCCGCGCACCTGATAGGAGGTGACAGCGTGAATCGAAGTTTGCTCCTGACGTGTCTCGGCTTGAGCGCGCTCGTAGCGTTCGGTGCGTTCTACGGGCGACTCACCGAAGCGGCCCCGGCGAGCGCTCGTACCGTTACCAGCCCAGCCCCAGCGACGAGCGCGCGCGCGGCGGGCGCCGAGGGCGGCCTGGCTACGGCAGCCCCCGCAGCTCCGAGCACCGTGGTGACCGCCAGCGAGCTGAGCCCCGAAGCCGAGCGCCTCGAAGCGCGGCGACAACTGTACGAATCGGTCGACGCGTTCGTGCAAGCCTCGGAGTTCGAGAAAGCGCGCAAATTGCTCGATCAAGATCAAGCGCGTTACGGCGACGACCTGGCGCCGCCCTGGCACGACCTCGAGCAAAGCTACCGCATGATCGCCGACTGCCTCGAACGGCCGACGCCGCAGCTGCGCGTCCGCGCGCGAGCGTTCGCGCAGGTGAGCGAAGCAGTCAGCTTGAAGCAGCGGATTTTGAAGGCTTGCGCGCCGTAATTTCTCCGCGCTGACCTAGGCCGACACGGTCGCCGGCACGCGATGGTGGCCTCGGGCCATTCGCTTCGCAGTCGCCATCCCATTGCGGCGTGTCCCCAGTTCCATCGCCAAGAAGTTCTTCCGAACGTAAGAACTTGGGTGAACGCGCGGTGCGCTTCGGCACCCCAGGTATCATCGGACGTCCACGAAGCTCCTGACGAGCGTAAGAATTTTCTGCGCGCGTGAGAGCTGAGTGGGCGTCCTCGGTCGTCGGACCCTCGTACGTGCAATGCAGCGCTCGCCGTGACGCGAGAACGCCCTTGCCGTCCCGCGAGAGCGTGAACGGCGCTTAGCGGCCGATGCAGGCGCGCCAGCGATCGAGGGCGCGCATGTTGCCCAGCGTGTCCGCCCAACTCATGGCTGGCCACGGCGCTTCGAGCGCTGGCAAAGCCGACGCGACCAGCTCGGCCTGCAGCGCGTAGGTGGGTTGCTCCGTGCGCATGGTCACGACTTCTACCGGCTGGCCTTCGCGCAGGACCTGAAAGCTGGTTTCCAGCGACTGTCGCACGCCTTGCGGGATCCACGGGTCCGGCAAGACGATGCGGCCCGACTCGCCGTAGAGCACCGTTTCGGTACCGACGCGGTGGTGCACCGCGCAGGTGAGCGCCGCGGTGAGCCCGCTCTCGAAGCGCAAAATCGCCGAAGAATGCTCGTCGGCGCCGGTCGGTCCCTTGAAGCCGACGGCTTCGAAGCTCACCGGCTCTGCGAACGGCTTGCCTGTCACCACCCCGGCCAAGAGTCGCGCGAACGACGTGCAGTAGCCGCCGACATCGAGGATGCCGCCGCCGCCCAGCGCCAGGTTGAACAGCCGTTGCTCGGGATCGCGCGCCACGCGGAAGCCGAAATCGGCGCGAATGTGACGCAGCTCACCGATGTCGCCGCGCTTCAGGCGCTCGAGCAGCGCGGCCAGCAGTGGATGGCACCGGTACATGTAACCTTCGAGCAAGAACACGGAGCGCCGGCGTGCCGCGGCGATCACGCGCTCGCTCGTGGCGGCGTCGAGCGTGAGCGGCTTCTCGCACAGCACGTGCTTGCCCGCCTCGATGCACGACAGGGCCTGCGCTTCGTGCAGGGGATGCGGCGTCGCGACGTAGACGGCGTCGACCGATGCGTCGCCCAGCAGCTCGCTCAAGCTGCGCGCCGCGCGCGGCAGGTCGAAGCGCCGCGCGAAGTCGGCGCCTTTTTCAGGGGTCGAGCCGACGGCGCTGACCACCTCGCAGCGTTTGGAGCCGCGCAGGGCCTGGCAAAAATCCCCGGCGATCCCGCCCGTCCCAATCACACCGAATCTGAGCTTGGTTTGCATGTGCCTCGCGCACGAGCCACACGCGGCTTCACGGAGAGCCACGCGGCCCTCCGTGAAGCGAGACCGTCAGCGGCTCATTCCGCGGACAGCTTGTGGACCATGCTGTGCTTATAGGTGACGCCGGGCTTGAGAATCACTTCATCTTTCCAAGCCGGTACGTTGATCGAGTTCGGGAACTTCTGCGACTCGAGGCAGAAGCCCGTGTACTGCTGGTACACGGTGCCGCCCTTGCCCTTGTTCGAGCCGTCCAGGAAATTGCCGGAGTAAAACTGCACGCCAGGTTGATCTGCCGAGAGCTCGAGCACGCGGCCGCTCTTCGGATCCTTCACCTTGGCGACGGGGCGCATCGTGTGGGGATCACCCTTGACGATCCAGTTGGCGTCGAAGCCAATCGGCTTGCCGCCGGCTTCTTTCAAGTCTTTGCCGATGGGCTTGACGGCGTTGAAATCGAACGGCGTGCCCTTGACGGCCTTCACTTTGCCGTCCGGCACCGGGTCCGTGGCGGAGGGACCCGGCGTGTACTGGTCGGCGAACAGCTGCAGCTCTTGCCCAGTGATGGGCCCCGAGTCATGGCCGCCGAGGTTCCAGTACGTATGGTGCGCCATGTTCACGATCGTCGTCTTGTCGGTCGTGGCGTCCATGTCGACCTTGAACTCGTTGCTGTTAGTCAGCGTGTACGTGTTGTGCGCGGTGACGGTGCCCGGATAGTTCTCCTCGCCGTCCTTCGAGACGTACGTGAACTTGATGGAGGGGCCCGCCTCCGTTTCGGTCGGCTCGGCCGTCCAGATCACCTTGTCCCAACCGACCTTGCCGCCGTGCAGGGCGTTCTTGTCGTTGTTGGCGTTCAGCTTGATGGTCTTGCCCTCGAGCGAAAACTGCGCGTTCTTGATGCGGTTGGCGACGCGCCCGATGACCGCGCCGAAGTACGGCGTGGCTTTGACGTAGTCGTCCAGCTTGTCGTAGCCGAGCACGATATCGGCCATTTTTCCGGCCTTATCGGGGGTGTGCAGCTCGGTGACGATGCAGCCGTAGTTGGTGACTTTGAGCACCAGGCCGTTCTTGTTGGTGAGCGTGTAGAGCTTCACTTCTTTGCCGCCGACGCTGCCGTACGGGGTTTCGGTGATGGCCTTCTCTTTCTTGGCCTCTTTCGCGTCGGCCGGGGCGGGCGTCGCGGCCGGGGCCGGCGTCGCCGCAGCCGCGACTGGCGCCGGTGTGGTCGCAGCGGGGGTGGCCGGCTCGGCGGGCTGAGACCCGCCACAGGCGGGCAGCGCGAGACCGAGCAGGGCACCAAACAGAGGGGCGGAGGAGATGACGATGCGATTGGCCATGCGTTTCACCTAGGGGACGACTTGCGGGGTTTAGTGACGGTAAGCCGCCGAATGGAGTCAAAATTCTCCTGCGGCGCAGGACGAGATCCAGCGCGCTCGCACAAATCCCTGATCGGCTGCTCGGTGCGAGCGTCACTTGGACGAGAGCAGACCACAAGCGCGCCGTGCGCGACCACCCTCGAAAACCCGCCACGTTACCAATTCCGATCATGGCAAGCCCCGCGTCACGACTGGCATTTTCGCCGCGCTCTGCCGGCTTTCGGTGGCTGCTGTGGGCATTCGCAGCGGGAGCCTGTGCGACGTATTCAGAGCCCGAACAGTTATCGAGCGATGCCGAATACGGCGCTGAGGGCGGGACCTCGGGCGGCGGCTCGGCCGGAGCGTCATCGATGACGAGCGCCGGTAAAACTGCGACGGCAGGCACCAGCGACGGCGGGACTCAGGCGGTGCCCCAGGGCGGCACGGGTGGTTCAGGCGGCACCACGAGCGCCGGAGCTGGCACGACTTCGAGCGCAGGGACGGCGGGCTCGAGCAGCGGCGGCGGTGGTAGTGGCGGAGGCGGCAGCGGCAGCTCTGCGGGCGGCGATGGCGGCGAGGGAGGCACCCCCGACGTGCCCGCCACCTGCACCCCCTGCAAACAGCTGAAGAGCGCCCTCGTGCACCGCTACGACTTCGAAGGTAGCGGCACCGCCGTGATGGATCGCGTCGGCACCGCGCATGGCGCAATCCAGGGCGGCGGCGCGCTCTCGACCGTCGATGGCAAGGGCGTCGTGGTACTTGGCGGCGGAACGACCGGGCCCTACGTCGACTTGCCGAACGGAATCGTTTCTTCGCTGACCAACGCCACGTTCGAAAGTTGGGTCACCTGGGGTGGAGGCAATGCGTGGCAGCGCATCTTCGACTTCGGCGACTCCACTGCAGCCACGCCCGAGGACAACCCAGCGAACGGCAAGAGGTACCTCTTCTTGACCCCGATGAGCGACGCGAACTCGGGCGGCTCGCTGCGCGTAGTGTACTCACTCGACGGCGGAGCCGCGACCGCCGAGACGCGACTCGACGGCATCTCGCCGCTGCCGCAAGCGCTCAAGCAGGTCGTAGTGGTGGTGAATGCAACCGGCGGCAAGCTCCTTCTTTACGTGGACGGCCTGCCGGTGAGTGAGACCGCGTTTGCGGGCTCGCTCGGCTCCATCAACGACGTCAACGTCTGGCTGGGCCGTAGCCAGTACGGAGCCGACCCGGAGCTGACCGGCACCTTTCACGATTTCCGCATTTACAAGGCCGCGCTGTCGGCAGCGCAAATTGCTGCGAGCTTCGCCGGCGGAACTGATCCAGCATTCTTGGTTGAATGAGCCGAGTGGATGAGCAGTTCGAGGAGCAGCGCGCCTCGAACGCCAGTGGGCTGCCCTACTACGACGTATTTGCGAGTCACCGTGTGCAGCAGACTCGGCTGATCCGGGCGGCTGCGGTCAGGGGCCAGGGGGCAGGGGGCGAGAGGTTGTGTGTGCTCGGGGCCGGCAACGCCTACGACCTGGAGCTAGAAGAGCTACTCACCGTGTTTGCCGAGGTGCATCTGGTCGACATCGATGCGGCTGCCGTAATAAGAGCGCGGCAGCGGGTGCCGGAGGGGCCGCGGCAGCGGGTGTTTGCCCATGCGCCGGTGGACCTTTCGGGTTGGTTTCAACATCTGGAGCGCTGGGGGCGGATGCAGGTCACGCCGCAGGAGCTGATGGTGGCGCCGGCGGCGGGAGCAAAGGCTATTGCCGCGGCGTTGCCCGGCCCCTTCGATGTGGTGGTGTCGACGTGCTTGCTCACGCAGCTGCAGCTTTCGCTGCTGCAGCTGATCGGCGAGCGTCACCAGCTTTTCGTGGCGCTCCGTGAGTTCTTGACGCTCACGCACTTGCGCACGCTTGCCGCTTTGACCAAGCCGGGAGGTCGAGCGCTGCTCGTCACCGATCTCTGCGAACGTGCCGTGTTCCCGCCCGGGCGACCGAGCGGCGAAGCCGACCTCGCGCCACTGATGCAGGAGCTGGTTACGGCCGGCCACGTCATTCATTCGTCACACCCGGAGCTCATTAAAATAACCCTCGGGGATGATCCAGTACTGGCGCGCACGTTCGCGCCGGCCGAGCTCTCCGCGCCCTGGTTGTGGCAAAACGGCCCCGGGCGCTGTTTTCTCGTTTACGCACTGCTGCTTTCGCAACAACTCGGCGCCTAGGCCCATTGTTCCACTCAGGGAACAGTGTGTTCGCCAGACACCGGCTGTGCAGGCTCGCGCGCAGGCAATAAACACCTCGCCACTCAACCACGAGGAAAAATATGAAACGCCTGATCGCCGCTTTGCCCTTGCTCATTGCCGGAATTGCCCACGCCGACGCCGCCGAGTGGAAGCTCGACCCGTCGCACACCAATGTCGGCTTCACGGTGCCGCACCTGGTCGTCAGCTCGGTGGAGGGGCGTTTCAAGGAAGCGACTGCCAAGATCGCGCTCGACGACGCCGACCTCACGAAGAGCCAGGTCTCGGTCGATATCAACGCGGCGTCGATCGACACGGGCGACGCCAAGCGCGACGATCACCTGAAGAGCCCCGACTTCTTCGACGTGAAGAAGTTCCCCAAGCTCACTTTCAAGTCGACCAAGATCGCCAAGGCAGGGGCTGGCTACAAGCTCACCGGCGACCTCACCATCCGTGACGTGACCAAGTCGGTCACGCTCGACGCGACCGTGAGCGCGCCCGTGAAGACGCCCTGGGGTAACCAGGCGCGCGCCGCCAAAGTCATCGGCAAGATCAAGCGCGGCGACTTCGGCCTGAAGTGGAACAAGGCCCTCGAAGCGGGCGGCGTCGTCGTCGGCGAAGAAGTCACCCTCAACGTCTCCGCCGAAGTCACCAAGTAACTTCTCTCCTTACGCCACCGTTCTCGCGGTCGGTGGATTGGCCTGAGGCCGGCACGGAAGTGCTGCCGGGGGGGCTGCGGTTGAGGCAGCCCAATTGGCGGATCCTGTACTGATTCGGCCACGGGGTAGGTGCGCTTGAGGATCGCCTGGCATTGCACTATGCCCCCAGCATCCAGATGGCAGACGCTGAATACGATGTGATTGTGCTCGGTGGCGGACCCGGCGGTTACGTGTGCGCGATTCGCCTCGCGCAGCTCGGTCAGAAGACGCTGTGCGTGGAAGAAGAGGAGTACGGCGGCGTCTGTTTGAACTGGGGATGCATCCCCAGCAAGGCGCTGATCGCCAACGCGCACTTCGTCGAAAAGTCGAAGCACATCGCCGACCACGGCATCGCCGTCTCGGGCGTGTCGGTCGACGTCGGCAAGATGCAAAACTGGAAGAACGGCATCATCAAGAAGCTGACGGGCGGCGTGCGCGGCCTGATCAAGTCCAACGGCGGCACGGCCTTGGACGGCCGCGGCAAGCTGATCTCGAAAGACACCATCGAGGTGACGCTGAAGGACGGCAGTAAGCAAACCGTCAAGGCCAAGAAGGCGATCGTGATCGCGACCGGCTCGGCCACCATCCAGGTGCCGGGCTTCGAGTTCGACGGCAAGCGCATCATCGGTGCGCGCGAGGCCGTGAGCCTGCAGCAGATCCCGAAGCGGCTGGTCGTCATCGGTGGCGGCGTCATCGGCCTGGAGCTGGGCATGGTTTACCAGTCGTTCGGCTCGCAGCTCACGGTCGTCGAAATGACGCAGAACCTGCTGCCGGGCATCGATCCGGATTGCGTGAAGGTCGTCGAGAAGATGCTGACCAAGCGCGGCGCCACCGTCCTCAAGGGTGCGCGCGCCGAAAAGTACGAAACCAACGCCGACGGCTCGGTGTCGGTGGTCGTCACCGTCGACGGTAAGCAGCAGAAGGTCGAAGCCGACGTGGTGCTGGTCGCGGTGGGCATGAAGCCACGCGGCAAGGGCATCGGTCTGGAAGAGGTCGGCGTGAACGTCGATCCGCGCGGCTTCGTCCCGACGAACGAGTTCTGCGAGACCAACGTCAAGGGCATCTACGCCATCGGCGACGTGAGCGGCGCTCCGATGCTGGCGCACAAGGCCAGCAAAGAGGGCGAAGTCGCGGCCGAGGTCATCGCCGGGCACCACGCCGGCAAAGACTGGGTCACGGTTCCGGGCATCGTCTTCACGGATCCGGAAATCGCGACCGTCGGCATCACCGAGGCGCAAGCCAAGGAGCAGGGCCTCACGGCAAAAACCGGCAAATTCCCGTTCTCGGTGCTCGGCCGCGCCATGAGCATCGGCGAGACCGACGGCTTCGTAAAGGTCGTGACCGACACGAAGAGCGGCCGTGTGCTCGGCATCCACATCGTGGGTCCAAACGCCTCCGATCTCATCAGCGAAGGCGCCCTGGCGCTGGAGACGGTGGCAACCGCCGAAGACCTCGCTTTGACGATCCACCCGCACCCCACGCTCGGTGAGTCGCTGATGGAAGCCGCCGCGGCTTCGATCGGGCAGGCGATTCACATGATGAACCGGTAGCGTTGTCTGACGCTGTCGCGGGTGCCACCGGGGAAGGTATGGCGCTCGCGCTGCGTACAGGGGGTTTGGGGCGTATTGAGCAAAAGAGGAGAGGTGACGTGAAGCGAGTATTGGGGATCGTGACGGTATTGGGGCTGGTGGTGGCGTGCGGCGAAACCGTGAAACGGCCGACGCCGGGGCTGAGCATGCCCGGCGCTCGAGCGGGCGAAAACGCCGGTGGCGCGGCTGAGCGCGAGCCTGACTCGGGCGGCGGAGCGGGCGGCGATCGGTTTCCTGGAGACGGCACCCACGGCGGCGATGCCGGCGGGAGCGTTGGCGGAGCCGCGCCGGATGCCGCAGGCGAAGCCGAAGCGGGCGCCCGCTCCGTTCCGGCGGGCGGTGCTGGCGGTGCCGGGGCCGAGGTCGAACCCAGCGCGGGCGGCGCGGGCGCGCCGGAGGATCCGAGCTGTCCGCTGGAGCCACCGGTACAAGGCGCCGTGTCTTTGGCGACGACGTCGTTCAGCTTCGAGCCCGGGTTCGATGTTCACATGGGGCAAGGTGCGGACTCGAACGGGTGGGATGGCGCCGCCACCGTGAAGCTTCTGGCGCACGGCTGCGTGACCGGCGACGTCACGAATCAAGCTTTGCTCGGCGCGGGCGGAGTGACGACGGCGGGCGGCGGTACCGCCACGCTCAGCACGGTCGGAGCCCAAGAGATTCCAATTCACAGCTGGTTCTTGCCCCGGAGCGCGCGCGACGCCTTCAGCGAGCTCGTCAATGCCGCTCCCGAACGCTCGCTCGCTGGCAGCGCCGAAGCGGCCACGCAGCTCTGGAGCTACCTCTTCCAGAATCGCAAGCGCAGCGACGTGCAAGGCTGCGGCGACTACTTCGTCGACGCGGTCGTGCCAGGCCAGTCGTTGACCGTAGTCTTCAAAGTCACGTTTCCGAGCGCCGAAGAGAGCGAGACCTTCGCTCACTGCTATGGCCACACCGACGTCACCCACGCTGAGGACACGGCGCCGGCGGAGCGTTATCTCGTCGCGCACCACGCGGAGCTGTCGATCTTGGCGCTGCAGGGCGCCGGCAACCCCACGCCGGTGAAATCCGCGCTGGAGGACACGGGCTGCTCGGTCGCACACCTCGAGTCGTGCGCGCTCACCCTCGACAAGCTGCAAGCGCTCGTCCACCTCATCGGTCAGTCGACGCCTGATCCCGCCTTGCCGGTGGACGACATCGCCCCGTGGTGGGGCATCTTCGGCTTCCAGACAAACAAGAACACCATCCTTGGCCCCTAAATGGCTAATTAGTGGAAGCATCTTGATGTCTTCGATGAAAGGCATCAAGATGTCTCGGTGCGCACCACCCTGACCATCGATCCGGATGTCGAACGTCTGCTCGAGGCGGAGGTCGAACGCTCACGGCGCCCGTTGAAGCAGGTGGTCAACGAGGCCTTGCGGCGAGGGCTGACGCGGTCAACTACGACCAAGACGCGAAAGGTCGTCCTCAAGGTGCACGACTGCCGGCTACGACCCGGCTACGACCCGGCGTCGTTCAACGCGCTCTCGGACGAGCTGGAGGACGAGGCGTTGTTTGCGAAGCTGACCAAGGACCAGCCTTGATCATCGTCGACGTGAACCTGTTGCTCTATGCCACCATCAGCTCTTTCAAGGAACACGCGTTGGCTCGACCTTGGTTCGAAGCCGTACTCAACGGCAGCGAGCAGGTGCTGCTGCCGAGTGTCAGCATTTTCGGCTTCGTGCGCATCTCCACCAATCCCAAAGCGTTCGTCAGGCCGTTGTCAGTCGATGACGCCTTGGCTTCTGTGGAGTCGTGGCTCGAGCCGGCTCACGTGCATTCTTTGGTACCCGGCCCGCGGCATCTCGAGATTGCCTTCGGGTTGTTGCGCGAGCTCGGGACCGCTTCGAGTCTAACGACGGACGTGCAGCTGGCCGCGCACGCGATCGAGAATCAAGCGACCCTCTGCTCGAACGACAGTGACTTTGCGCGTTTCCCCGGCCTGCGCTGGGAGAATCCGCTCAAAGCCTGAGCGTCACTGGACGCGCACGCGCTTCTTGATCGCCGCCAGCTCGTCATCCACTTCGCTGTTCTTGAGTTGTTCGGCGACCGGCCCGACGCCGGCTTCGAGGGCGCGAAACTTGGCTTCGACCTCGTCACGGGTCATGCCGCCGGGGCCCTGTTCGTTGAGGATGCCGTCGAGCTCGCGTTGGGCTTGCACGGTGGTTTCGACGGCTTCGATCTGATCTTCCATGCGGCGAAACTCGGCGAAGGCGCTGCCACCGACGCGCTTTTGGCCGAGGCCGTCGGCGCTACCGCCAGCTTTGGCTTGTGCGGCCTGGTTGACGAGCGTGCCTTTGCGATGCTCGAGCTCGGTCACTTTCTGCTCCATGCGCTCGAGCTCCGCCTTCATTTCGTGGGCCGCTGCGCGTTGCTCGCCGCGTAGGGCCTCGGCGCGGTCACGCTCGCCGGTAATGCGCTTCTTCTGCAGTAACGCTTCGCGCGCCAGGCTGTCGTCGCCACTCTTGACGGCTAGCTCGGCGCGGTCCGCCCACTTTTGGGCTTGCTGATCCAGCTCGTCGAGCTTACCGCGTAGCTGTTTCTCGGCTGCGACGGCGCTGACCACCTCGCGGCGTGCGGCGCGAATCTGCTCCTGCATGTCGAGCAACGTTTGCTCGACGGATTTGCGCGGGTCCTGCAGGCCATCCACCAGGGCGTTGAAGTTGGAAGAAATGACCTTACCCATGCGGTCGAAAATGCCCATGAACCGAAATGTGCCACGCCGAGATGCGGGGTCGCCAAGATTTGTTTGATCGCGCCCGGAAATTGCGACATTGGGTTGGCTGAGTGCAGGATTCTGGGTCGTTTCGCGAGTCGCGCGGCCAAGAGCGCGTGCTGTGGCCGAACGCTGCGCAGGTCACGGCGCAGCTTCAGCGTCGCGGTGTGCCGCGCTCAGACGTCGACGACCTGTGTCAAGAGGTGCTGCTCGTGGCCGTCCGGCGCCGCCCGCAGCTGGATCACGACGCCGCTGCCGCTGCCTGGTTGGCTGAAGCGTGTGACTATGTGGCGCGCGCCTACCGGCGCAAGGCCCATCGACGCCGCGAGATCTTCGAATGGTCCGACACGCAGATCTTCGAAAGTTTACCTGCGGTCAACGAGCTGGGCGGTAGCGAGCTTGCGGCCGACCAGCTGCACGCAGCACTGGCACGATTGAACGCGCGTGAACGCGAGCTCTTGGCCTTACGCCTGGCCGCCGACATGCCGCTACGAACGCTGGCCGATCTGCACGAGTGCGACGTGAAGACGCTGCGCAAGCGCCTGCAACTGGCGGAGCGCAAGCTACGCCAGCATTTGTTACAGGGTGGTGCCACGGCGCTCGCCGCGCTGGGGCCTAAACAGCTCATGCGCGTCGGAGCCCCTGGCGCATCACCCCCGCTCGAGGCGCCGCCGCAACCGCCCGGGGCGGCGCCCGAAGTGGCGGTCGGCGCGTGCGACGATACGCTAATCCTCGCCTGGCAAGGTTCGTTCAGCGAGCAGGCGCTGGGTCGATTGCTCGCTTGCGGCGAGGTTCTGGTCAAGGAGCACGGCTCACGGCTGCGTTGCCTCAATGTCATCGATCCGGGCTGGTCCGTGCCGCGCTTCGACGAGCGTGCGCGCATTTCAGAGGCGATCCGTTTCCTCGATCGCTACTGCGTGGCGCTGGGCCTGGTTGGGGCGCAAGACAGCTTCCGGGTGCTCGAACAGATTTTGCGTGGGCTGGGATTTCTGGAGCAGGCTCACTATTCCTTTGGCAGCTTCGAGAGCGTAGGGGCGGGAGCCGAATGGCTGGTGCGCCGCCGAGCCGAGCCAGGAGCAGCGACGCAAGCGCGCGCGGAGCGCCTGGTTCGAGCGGTCAGCGACGTGCAGGCGGAAGCTCGCGAGCCGATGCCGGCTTCGGGACCGCGACGGCGCGCTCAGCCGGTGGTGCACGGCGTGGGCGGTTGTGTGGCCATCGCTTCGCTCGACAACGTGCTGGTCACGTCGTGGCGCGGCCCGGTCACGCAAGCCTCGGTGAATTTCCTGGTAGCGACGGCCGACGCTCTGCGGAATGAGCACGGTCCCCTGGCTCACCTGAGCGTGGTCGAGCCCGAGTCGCCAACGCCGCGTTTCGCCGAGAGGCAGCGGCTGCTGGAGGTTGCGCGGCACTGCAAGCGGAACTTGGCAGTCTTCAGCTTCGTGGCGCAGATGAGCAACGTACGCATCGCCGAGCAGATTTTGCGGGGCCTGGGGTTTTTGACGCGCACTCATCTGCTCATGTGCGGTACCCGCAGCGAGGCCGAAGGCGCCGACTGGATCATCAGAAACGGTTTCTCGCCGGACTCTGACCCAGCGCGCGGCCGCGAGCGAATCCTCGAGCTATTGGCGACGGTGCGCGCGCTGCACGCCGGGCACTGAAAAGGCAGGCTGCCGCGCGCGGGGCAGGCTGCTAGGGTGCGGTGCCCATGACCGCGCCGGCCATCCGTTGTGAGTCACTCGTCAAGTGTTACGGAGACAAGCTGGCGGTGGCCGGCATCGAGCTCAAGGTCGAGGTCGGCGAATGCTTCGGGCTCTTGGGCCCCAACGGCGCCGGCAAAACGACGACCGTGGAGATGCTCGAGGGGCTCACGCGCCCGGACTCCGGCACCGTCGAGCTGTTCGGCGTCCGTTGGGGAACGGGCAGCGATCGCGAGATCCAAGAACGCCTGGGCGTGCAGCTGCAAGACACGCAGCTGGCAGACAAGCTGACGGTCGAAGAGGTGTTGCGCCTGTTTCGCTCGTTTTACCGGCAAGGCCGCAGCGTCGAGCAATTGATCACGGAGCTGGATCTGAGCGCGGAGCGCAAACAGCAGTACCACAAGCTCTCGGGCGGGCAGAAACAGCGCGTGGCGTTGGGCACGGCGCTGGCAGGCGATCCGGAATTGCTCTTTCTGGACGAGCCGACGACCGGCTTGGATCCGCGCGCGCGCCAGACTCTGTGGGGTATCGTGCAGCGCTTTCAGAGCCGCGGTCGCAGTGTGCTCATCACCACGCATTACATGGAAGAAGCCGCCGCGCTGTGCGATCGCATCGCGATCATGGATCACGGGAAGATCATTGCGCTCGGCACGCCGCGCTCCTTGGTAGACGGCCTGGGCCTGGTGCAATTCGTGGAGTTCGAGACGAAGCAGGCGCTGGACGAAGCGGCCGTGGCTGCGCTGGGGCCCGTGGAGAGCATCGAACGACGCGGTGAAGGCTACAGGCTGCGCATCGATCGCAGCCTGAGCGCGCTCGGCGCGGTGCTGGCCGAGCTGGAGCGGCAAAAGGTGACGCCCATCGGCCTGAGCACGCACCAGGCCACCCTCGACGACGTCTTCCTACATTTGACGGGTAGAGCCTTGAAGACCGACGAAGCGGGGCAGACGACGGCGGGTGCGGCATGACCGAGCAAGCACCGAGCCCTCTCAAGGAGCTGATCAAGGCTCGTATCCGTGAGTTCTTGCGCGAGCCTGGGTACGTGTTTTGGGTGTTCGGGTTTCCGCTCTTGATGGCCATCGGTTTGGGGCTCGCCTTTCGCTCCAAAGCGCCGGAGCCGCCGCGCATCGCGGTGACCGAGGCGGTCGCACCGGCCGTGCAGAGCACGCTGAGCAAGAGCACGCGGCTGCTCGCCGTGCGGCTGCCGCGCGAGGCCGCCGAGCGCGCGCTGGCGCGCACCAAGGTCGACTTGGTGGTGGACCAGCCCGACCCTGCGCGTCCACTCGTCTTCAAGTTCGACACGGCTCAGGAAAAAAGCCTGCTGGCGCGGGCGATCACGGAAGACGTGCTGGAGCGCGGGGCGGGGCGAGCCGACCTGGTGCGCATCGACGAGCGGCGCGTGAGCGAGAAGGGCTCGCGCTACGTCGATTTCTTGATGCCAGGTTTGATCGGGCTGAACTTGATGGGCAGCAGCATGTGGGGCATCGGCTTCAACCTGGTGCTGGCTCGCAAACGCAAGCTGCTGCGGCGCTACGCCGTCACGCCCATGCGGCGCAGCCATTTCTTGCTGTCGTACTTCTTTTCGCGCTCCACGTTCTTGGTGATGGAGCTTTCGGTGCTGATTGGCTTCGGTCGGCTGGTGTTCGGCACCGTGATTCAGGGCAGCGTGCTCGGTCTGCTGGTTGCCGCGGCGTTCGGCGCGGCCGCGTTCGCCGCGATCGGGTTGTTGATCGGCGCGCGTCTCTCCAGCACGGAGGTCGCGGGCGGCTGGATGAACTTCGTGCAGCTGCCGATGTGGCTCTTGTCCGGCTCGTTCTTCTCTTACGAACGCTTCCCCGAATGGCTGCAGCTGCCGATTCGCTTGCTCCCGCTCACGGCCGTGAACGACGCCCTGCGCCACATCTACAACGAAGCGGCCACGCTGTCGGCGGTTGGCTTCGAGCTGGCGGTGCTGGCGGCGTGGAGCGTCATTGGCTTTGCCGTCGCCATCAAGGCGTTTCGTTGGCAGTAGCGGGCGCGGGCTCGCTGCCCAGCAGCTCGCGCAAAACCTCGGCTACGGCTTCGTACAGGGCCTCGGGGATCTGCTCGCCGAGCGCGAGCTCCTTGAGGGCGTGCGCGATCGGCACGTCGCGCACCACCGGCACGTTGTACTGGTGCGCCGCCTCGATCAGCCGGCGCGCCAGATCGCCCTCGCCATGCGCGAGCACGACGGGCGCTTCGTCTTCGTCTTCTTGGTAACGGAGGGCGGTGGCAAGGTGGGTCGGATTCACGATCAGCACCGTGGCGTTCTTTACGGCCGCGATCATCGAGCCGGCGAGCGCTTCTTGGTGGGCTCGGCGGCGGGCGGCCCTCACTTCCGGGTCGCCTTCGGCTTCGCGGTGCTCGCGCTTCACTTCGTCTTTGGACATGCGGTGCCGCGCGAGCCAAGCCCGGCGCACGAAGAAGTAGTCGACCGCGCCCAGCCCGAGCGCCACGAGCGCGGCACCCCACAACAGTCGCCGGGCCAAAAGCCAGGCCAACGCGGCGATTGCTTCGGAACGCCCCACGCTGCCGGCGACCGCGGCCGCGTGGTCGCGCAGCGCGCCCCACGCCAGCCAGGCGACGGCCAGCGCCGCGACCAACGAGCGAAACGGGGAAAAAATCCGGGTGATGCTGAACAAACCCTTGAGGCCTTGTGCGGGGCTCAACCGCGCGAGATCCGGCGAGAAGCGGGTCGCCGTGAAAGCGCCGCCGGTTTGTACGAAGCCGAGCACCAGCGAGACCAGCGCGGCGGTGCCGAGCAACGGCGCGCTCAACGACAACCAGAGCCAGGCTGCCGCAATCGGATCCGCCGCTTCTCCCGCCAGCGCCGCCCTCAGTGTCGCGGCTGCCCCAGCGGTCAGCGCCGCCAGCAGCGCCGGTAAGAGCACCAGCACGGTGACGAAACCGACGCCCTGGCCCAAGCTGGCCGAGACGGCGCTATCACCCTGCTCGCGGGCCCTTTTGAGGCGCCGTGGCGTCGGCTGTTCGGTCTTGTCGGACATGGCTCAGGTCAAAGGCGGCGCTCAAAACCCCAGTATCGGCAATCCGGCGCCGCCAGTTGCGCGCCAAGCTGCAGCCGTTTGTTGAATGATCGGTGTACGCAGCTGAGGCGGCGGGTGGTCACGCTCGAAACCGAACAAGATGTCGGCCGGCGTGAGCTGATCCAGCCCCGCAAAGAATTGCATGGTGAGCAGCGCTCCGCCTTCCGTGAGGTGATAGCCGGGGCGGCGCGCGCCCATGGTGAGCGTGTTGTTGATGCCGACCATGTCCGCGGCCACCTCGTTCGGCTGATTGAAAGCCGGCACGGCGTTGGAGAGCAGGGCGCCGATCTGAGCCAAGTTCAGCGGCATCACGGCCGTACAGGGGAGGTGGCCGAGGTAGTGGTGCCCCAGCTCGTGCCCCATCACGAAGGCCAGCTGCTCGTCCAAGAGCTCGTATTGGCGCGTGCCCTTGCGCGGATCGAAGTCGAAGCGCGGGTCCACGAAGCCGGGCGGCGCTTCGGGCAAGGCCTGTTTGGGACGCGCACCGCGCGCGATGAGCGCGATGTAGTCGCCGACCTTGTTCGAGCCTGCCAGCTCGTCGACGGCGCGAAAGCGCGCCAGCTGCGACTCGATTTGGAGCAGGCCATCGGTGATGGCCAGAGCGGGGCTCGCGCCGCTGCACGTCGCGAACGCGTTCACCTCGCCCGGCGTGGCGTCGACGACGAGCGGAATGCCGGTCACGCGTGATTGCTGCGGTTGGGGGAGCGCGGCGACCAGGTCGTTTAGCACCTGCTGCGCGCGTGTGCGTAAGAAGGTGATGTCGTGCACGATGATCGGATCGGTGGGGCCGATCGCGGTCAGGGTCGGCGCTACAGTTCCGGGCGTGCCGGCGACCGTGGGCGCGGGAGGCGGGCTACCGGCCACGGTGCCCGGTGTCGTAGGCGTGCCCGGCGTCACGCTGCCGGGCTGACCATAGTTGGGCGCATAAGTGACCGGTTGCGAAGTCTGCTCGTGGGCGCAGGCGGCGACGCCGAGCAGGGCGGCGCACGCCAACGCCCACGGGCGCACGAAGGACCGAGACGCGAACATGAGGCAAACATAGCGCTCGAGAGCGAGGGATCCGCCAGCGGAATCGGACGCTCTTGCCACGGCTGGCCGTTGCCACCATCTTCTCGGTCAAAAGGTATGACGGAGCAGCACGTGCCCCTTCGATTCCGTAAGGTTCACGGACGCTTCGTGCCAGGAAACGCGGTCGCGCTCCTGCGCGACGGTCGCGAGGCGTTTCCAGCCATGCTCTCCGCGATCGCGCAGGCCCAGCGGCAGGTGCTGCTCGAGATGTACTGGTTCGATTCGGACAGCGTGGGCCGGCGCTTCGCCGCCGCGCTGGGCGATGCGCGGCGCCGTGGGGTCGAAGTAGCCATCATCTACGACGCGGTCGGCTCCATCGCCGCCGATCGCCATATGTTTGCCGAGCTGGAAGGGCTGGGGGCGCACGTCCTCGAGTACAATCCGGTTGCACCCTGGCGCCGTCGTTTTCGCCTCTCTCTCGGAAGCCTGTCGCGGCGCGATCACCGAAAAATTCTTGTAGTCGACGGCAACGTTGGCTTCACCGGCGGCATCAACCTGGCGCGCCAATGGGCTCCGCTCGAAGAACAAGGGGGCGGCTGGCGCGACGACATGATGCGCATCCAGGGCCCCGCCGTGAACGGCCTCACCCATTGTTTCCACCGCGTGTGGCGCCGCTACCAGTTGCCGCGGTTACTCCACTTGCACGCCGAGCCGGCGCCTCCCGAGCTGGCCGAGGGGCTCGTGCCGGTGCGCATCTTGGGCGAGCGCTACTTTCGCCACCGCCACGAAATCGCTCGCGACTACGCCTCGCGCGTCTACGCGGCGACCAAGTCGGTTTACATCGCCAACTCGTACTTCGTGCCTGACGGCTCGATTCGGCGGGCGCTCGTGCGTGCCGCGCGCCGCGGGGTAGACGTGCGCGTGATCGTTCCCGCCCACAGCGACGTCGAGCCGGTGAAGTTCGCCGGCCGCTCCCAGTATCAAAAGCTGCTCGAAGGTGGGGTGCGCTTGTTCGAGTGGCAAAACGGCATGTTTCACGCAAAGACGGCCGTGATCGACGGCCAGTGGTGCACCACGGGGACCTTCAATTTCGACTACATGTCGCTGCACAACAACTTGGAAGTGAACGCCAGCGTGCTGGACGCGGGGTTGTCGGCGCAGGTCGAACGCTCGTTTTGCGACGACCTCTTGGGCTCGCGTGAGGTGCTGCTGCGTGAGGTGCTGGAGCGCCCGCTGACCGAGCGCTTGCTGGAGAGCAGCTTTTACCGGCTGCGCAAGTTCCTATGAAGCCGGCGCCCAGCTTCGAGCTACGCACGCATTCGTCGATCCGTGAGCTCGGGCAGCAGGCCTACGAGCGGCTGTTGCCGGAAGGACGCCCGCCGTTTCTGTCGTTCGCCTGGCTGGACGCGCTCGAGCGCACCGGTTGCGTCGGCGAAGAGCGCGGCTGGCTGCCGCAACACATTTCGCTGCATGAAAATGGCGAGTGCGTGGCCGCGGCGCCCGCTTACATCAAGACCAACAGCGAAGGGGAGTTCGTCTTCGATTACGCCTGGGCGCGTCACTCCGAGGGCGTGCTGCGCGTGCCGTACTACCCCAAGCTGCTGCTCGCGATCCCGTTCACGCCCGCCACGGGCCCGCGCATTTTGATTCGACCCGATCAGGATCGGCCTCGCATCTTGGCCGCCATGGCGCGCGCGATTCCGCAGCTGTGCGGGGCCCTGCCGGTGTCGGGTGCGCACGTGCTGTTCTTGCCCGAGCGCGAGAGCGCCGAGCTTTCGGGTCTGGGCTTCGCCGAGCGGCGCGGCGTGCAGTTTCATTGGCAGAACCCAGGCTACGCCAGCTTCGACGACTTCCTTTCGCGCATGAACAGCAAGAAGCGCAACCAGCTCAAGCGGGAGAGGCGCGAAATGAACGACCGCGGCGTGCGCATCGAGGCGCTCTCGGGGCGCGAGCTCACGCCCGAGCTCACGGATTTCGTGTTCGACTTTTACCTGAGCACGGTCGAAAAGTTCGCCTGGGGCCGTCAGTATTTGAATCGTGAGCTGTTCGAAGAAGTCGCCAAAACCATGGGCGACGAGCTGCACGTCGTGATCGCGCGCCAGGCCGGCAAGCTCGTGGGCGGCGCCTTCAACTTCTTGGGCAAAGACGCGCTGTACGGGCGCTACTGGGGCGCGACGCACGAGGTGCCGTTCCTGCACTTCAACGTCTGCTTCTATTTCGGTATCGAAGAGTGCATTCGGCGCGGCCTGCGCAAGTTCGAGCCCGGGGCGGGCGGTGAGCACAAGGTCGCGCGCGGCTTCGAGCCGACCGTCACGTTCAGCTCGCACTTTTTGCGCCAGCCGCAGCTCGATCGCGCCGTGCGCGACTTCTTGGAGCGCGAGCGCGCGGCGGTCGATGCCCACGTCGCCGAAGCGCGAGCCGACGGCGTCTTGCGGCCGTTCGAGCACGCCGAGACTATCGACGCGGAGGCTCCGCCGTCCAAGTGATGCCGTGGAAGGCGAGGGCGGCGGTGAATACCCACGCGTTCGGCCCGACGTCGGCGAAGCGGTGCTCGGCGCGCCCTTCCAGCCACAGACCGCGCGCTGCCGCGAACAGCGGTACGCCTAGCCCGCAGCCCAACTCGAAGCCGCGCTCGTCACCCAAGCTGCGCGCGTGCGGTTGAGCAAAGTACCCCCCGGCCGTCAGCGAGAGCGAATCCAAAGTCAGGTCCAGCAGCGGCGGCCCCTGCTCGTAGTTGCGCGCAAAGCGCGGCAGAAACAGCGGGCGCAGGTCGATACCGAACGAAGCCACACGCTCGGCGTGCCCGGCGTCTGCACCGCCAAAAGCGTCGGCAAAACGCGCGTAGACGCCGGCCGTCCACCAGTAGTGCGCCGACACACGCAAGCTGCCGCGCGTGGCGCCGCTTTGCAGCTCCGCTCCGGCGCTGGCGGCGAGCGCCAGCCGGCCGTCGAAGCGACCGTACACACCGTCGTAACCGGGCAACTGCACCCGCGGATGCGCCGAGTCGCTTTCGGCAGCGCGCGCCGGCTTGCACCACAGCGCTGCCAGCGCCGCGCCGCCAACCAAGCCGAAACGCAGCCGAGCTCTCATGCGTTGTCCTGCGCCCCGAGCGCGGCGATCACGCTGTCGCGGAGCTCGGGCGCGAACACGAGCCGCACGCGCTCCATGCGCTCGCCCCGCAAGCGACCGAGCAAGAACGAGACCTCGGACAACGCGCGGCTCTTGCCGTTGGGAAACACTACGGTCAGCGGATCTTCCGAGTCGTCGAAGGCGATGGTCGAGGCGGCGTCGAGACCCACGTACGTCTCTGGATCGAGCCCGGCTTCACGCGCAATGTCACGAGCCTTTTCGAGCGCGTCGAGACGGGCCGCTGGTGTCGCCTGCTCGCCGAACAGCTCGTAGGTCTTGAACAGCCGGCGCGCGGCGAAGCGCTGGCACAAATCCGAGAGCAGCGGGTCGGGAGCCTCACACCAGCTGGCCAGCGCTACCCACAGCGTGGCGTCGTCGAGCTTGAGGTATTCGCCGAGAGTCGTTTGGCCGCTGAGCGCAATGTCGATGATCGCGCGCGGCGTGGAGCCCACGCGGGTGCCGTCCTGGGTGAGGCGGCCGACGCGCTCCAAAATGCGCGACAGCATCCACTCGCTGGCGCGCTCGGTCTTGTGGAAATACACCTGCTGAAACATGAACAGGCGCGCGAGCAAGAACGACTCGATGGCGGGAATGCCCTTGGCCCCATCGATCGCCAGCGGCGGCGCGGCGCCGTTCGACGACGGCACACCGAAGCGCAGGCTTCGCAAGAGCCAATCCAGATCGAAGCTGCCGTAGCTGACGCCGGTGAAATGGGCGTCGCGCAGCAGGTAGTCGCAGCGGTCGACGTCGAAGGTGCCGCTCACGGCTTTGGCCAGGAACGTCAGCTCGTGCTTGCCTTGCACCAGGTTCGCCACGCGCTCGGGCAAGCTCGAATCGAAGCGACGCAAGATGCGATTCACGTCCGTGCTCGGGTCCAGCACGATCTCGCTCGTCCAGGCTTCGTGGCGCCGCGCTTGCGGCAGCACCTGCTCGAACAGGTGCGAGAAAGGGCCGTGGCCCACGTCGTGAAGCAGCGCGGCGGCCAGGGCATCGCGCGCCCGTTCGGTCGTCAGGCGCTGCCAGTAGGGGAGCGATTCGTGAATCCCGCGCAACCGGCGCACCAACTTGGTCATCACGCAGGCCGAGCCGATCGCGTGGGCGAAGCGGGTATGGTCAGCGCCGGGGTAGGCGAGCGAGGCTAGGCCTGTTTGCCGAACCCGTCGCAGCCGCTGGAGCTCGCGCGCCTCCAGGAGGGCCTCCACGATGGTTTCTTCCTCGGTTTCGAAGGAAACGAGGCCGTGGACCGGGTCTCTGAGGATCATGGACAAGCTGTGGATACTCGACTCTGCCGCCCGCGTCTCTGCCCGGGACGCAAAACTCGAGGGCTTCCGGGAGGTGGCCAGACCCCGCACCGACCAAACCGATCGAGTGCTTTAGCTCGCTTTTCCCCATCGTTCATGGCAAAAGCGCTGGCCCTTCCAACACAGAAGGGTTACGGACTTGACTGGACAGGGCAGGGTTTTCGCGGTTTGCTATCAAGATCTATGAGTAACTCCCGACGCGACAGCGGACCCACCGAGCGGCCTGGGGTGGCCATTCGGTTGGTGGACGTCCTGCGCGTCCTCCCCGAGCGAGAGCTCGAGTCCCTCATCGCCCGATTGAAGATTCGGACGGATGAGGCAAAGCGCATCGACGTGCCGTCGCAAGTGGCGCGCATGCTGCTGCAATTACCGGAAATCCGGGATACCTCTCTGCTTCCCGGTCCCACGCGAGAGCTCCTCTATCGTATCGCGGAGGCCAAGGGGGTCTTGGTCGCCAGCGCCCTACCTCCAGCGGTCGAGCCACTGGTAGCGCGGGGCATCGTTTTCGTCAGAGGGGCGCAGCGGGGGGTAGAGCTGCTTCTACCCATTGCCTTCATGCTGCAGCTCCGCAGCTGGGAGGGTGAGGATCCGCGGGGCGTCAGATCCTTACTCTCTCAGGTGACGCAAGAGGTCGCGGGTAGCATCGCCGGCCACTACCTCGGGCGCCCTGCGACGCCGCCGATGGCGCTGGCGCTCGAGCCCGCGTGGGAAGTGCTGACCAACCCGACCAAGCTACAGCGCGAGCTCGAGGAGCTGGCTCCGCTCGAACGCAAGCTGCTCGCCGCGGTAGACACCGTCGGCGGCGAGGTAGAGACGGACGAGCTCTTGGATTTGGAGCGCGAGCCGCTACGTCTGCGTGGCGCCACCGGCGCGACGCCGTCGCGGCGCGGTGTGGGCTTTGCGCTCGAGCGCCGTGGCTACCTGATTCCGATCCACCCCAACCGCCACATCATCCCGAGCGAGGTGGCGTCGATCATCGGTGCGTCGCGCCGCGCCGAGCGCGAGACGCAGCGCCACGAGATCCGCAACTTCGTCCTGGCAGACGATCACGCGCCGCGCCGCGCGCGCTTCGCGGAGGATCCAGCGGCGTTGGCGTTGGCGATGGCGCTCACGGTGCGCGACCCTTCGCTCGAGCTGCGAACGGACATCGGCACGCCGCGCTCGCTCATCGGCAAGCTCTCCACGCGCTTCGGCAAAGATCCGGAGCGTGTCGCCTTCATCGCGGCGCTCAGCCGCGCGGTCGGCTTGTGGGATCCATCCGCGGTCAGCGTGGCTTCACCACCCGGCTCGCACGAGGTGTTCAACCTCGGTCGCGCGCTGTTCGAAGCCTGGCGACGCGGCGGCGCTTGGGACGAAGCCCGCCCCGACGGCGAGGTGATGCGCGTCGCTCAGGGCACGCGCGAAGCCAGCGCCGTGGGCAGCGTGCGCGACCTCGTGCTCGAATCCTTGCAGGAGCTGGGAGACGGCCGCTGGGTGCCGTGGGAGGCGATCGCCGCCTACGTGCGCTCGGACGCGCGTGCTCCCGGTCTCGCCCGGCTGATTCAGCGCTGGGCGCAGCGCGCCGGGGTGGAGGCGCTCACGCCCGCCGAAGTCGCGCGCCGGATTGCGTTCGAGAGCTTGCATGCGCTGGGCGTGGTCGATATCGGCGACGCCGACTCGGACGAATCGGATTCGCTCGGCCCCACGCTGCGCATCACGCCGCGCGGTCGCGCCTTCTTGTCCGAGGGCAACAGCGAGAGCAAGCCGAAGAGCAGCAGCGACCTCAGTCGTTTCACCGACAACCAGGCGCTGCGCATCGGGCCCCTCACCAAGACCGGCCACGTGCTGGCGCTTTCGCCCTTCGTGGAGATCGGCGCCGTCAGCGGCACCTTAGACGTGCTCATCACGGCGCAAACGCTGGCCCTGGCGCTCGGCGCCGGTTTCGAAGCCGACGTGATCCAGGCGCGAATCGAGCTCGTAGCGAGCCTGCCGGATCCGATCGCGCGCACGCTGGCTCAGGCCAGCGCCGTCGTTGGTCGCGCCGAGTTCGTCGCCACCTCCGGCTTTCTGTGGGTCGAAGATCCCGAGGTGCGCGAGCTGCTCCGCACGCGCCGCCAGACCCAGGACTTGTTCATCGACCCTTCGCCGCCTGCCGGTCTGTTGCTGGCGCCCGGTATCGATCTCGAGCGGCTGGCGCGCCGTTGCCGTTCGCTGGGTGTGGAGGTCGTGGTCGAGGGCGAAGTGTACCGCACGCGCTCGATCCCGCCGGGTCGTGGCAGCGGTGCTCGCCGGCTCGAGTCGACCAACAACATGCCGGCGCTGCGCAGCTCGCGCCCGCCGCCCCGCGGCCTCACGCCAGCTCCCGGCAGCGTGGGTCGTGTGGCGCCCACTTCCGGCAACGGCCGTGGCAGCGGCACCCGTGGCCCCGCCATGCGCAGCCCCACGCCGAACCCGACAAGCTCCGGTCGCCAGACGCCGACGGTACCCCCGGCGAATCCGATCAAGCGCGGGTCTTAAGCGTTCAACCTTCGCTCAATCCACGCGGCTTTGCCCGGCGTGCGGCTCACGGAGACGACTTTGCCGCCGCGCACGAACACTTCGCTCGGTAGGGCACGGCCGTTGTACTCGCTGGCCATGACGAAGCCGTAGGCGCCGGCGTCACGGATCACGACGACCCCGCTCGGATCGGGACCGAGCGCGTGCGCGCCGAAGTCGTCGCTGCTTTCGCACACCGGGCCGACCACGCGCCACTCCGGCTCTTGCGGCGCGCCGTCCAGCAACTCGATGCGGTGCTTGGCGGCGTAGAGCGCGGGGCGGATCAGGTCGTTCATGCCGGCGTTGATCATCACCCAGCGGCGATCGCTGCTGCGCTTCGTTTGTACGATGCGCGCTACCAGCACGCCGAACGGCGCCACCAAGCTGCGCCCCGGCTCGACGACGATCATCAAATCCGAAAGACCGGCGTCGCGCAGCGCGCGCACGCAAGAGCTGGCAAACTCCGAGGGCGGCACGCTCGGCGCGCCGCCGTAGTCGATGCCGAAGCCTCCGCCGAAGTCGACGTATTTGAGCTTGGGCGCTTGCGGGCGTCGCTCGCGCACCAGGTTGCACAGCTTGCGTGCCGACTGCGCATACGCTTCGGTGGTGGTCATCATCGAGCCGAGGTGCACGGACACGCCGACTTGAGCCAGGCGTCCTTCCGAACCGTCGATCACCGCGTAAGCGGCCGGCAGGTCACTCTCGCTGATGCCGAACTTGGCGGCGTCGTGGCCGGTGGCGATGTGCGAATGCGAGTCGATCTCGATGCCGGGGTTCACACGCAAAGACACATCGGCCCGATGGCCCGTGGCCTCTGCACGCGTGGCGATGCGCCGCAGCTCCTCCACGCTTTCGGCCTGGATCGCCAGGATGCCCTTGAACAACGCCAGGTCGATTTCAGCGTCCGTCTTGGCCACGCCGCTCATGACAATTTGCTTGGCGGGCACGCCGCAGCCGAGCGCCAGCTCGACCTCGGCCCCCGAAACTGCGTCGATACCGGCGCCTTCGGCCGCGAAGGCGCGAACGACCGTTCCCGCACTGTTGGCCTTGATGGCGTAGGCGACCAAATGCGGGGCGTCACCGAACGCGTGACGCAGCGACCGCAGGGTCTCGGTCATGCCATCGACGTCGTAGACGTAACAGGGCAGCTCGACCTTGGCCTCCCGAATCAGTTGAGAAAGCCGCACAGAGCCCAAGACGGCGCTGTCTTGCGCATCGCGTCGAAATCCGGTCATGCGCGTTCCTTTACCATGGGTGCCCAGGTGCGATCTGCCGGGATTCCGCCTTCTTGCGCCACAGCCTTTTCTGCTATGGCATGCTCACGTTCCGGTCGCCTCAGCACCGGCCCAGCCAACAGAAGAATCGGACGACTTAGATGATCTCCCGCCGCGCCAAAATCGTTTGCACCATTGGTCCTGCCGTCGAAAGCCGTGAAGGCATTCGCGGACTGATTGAAGCCGGTATGGACGTCGCGCGTCTCAACTTCTCGCACGGCACGCACGAGGAGCACGGCGCACGTATCGAGCTCATCCGCCAGGAGGCAGCCGCGCTCGGCAAGCAGGTCGCGCTGCTGCAGGACTTGTGCGGTCCAAAGATCCGCACCGCCAAGGTCGGCCCCGCCGTGCTCAACAACGGCGACCGCGTCGACATGATCGCGGGCGACGTCGGTGACGATCACACCATCGCCATCACCTACGAGCCGCTTTCGCAAGACGTGCGGCCCGACGATCGCATCTTGCTCTCGGACGGCCAAGTCGAGCTGCGCGTGCTCGGCGTGCGCGGCGAGCGAGTCGAGCTCGTCGTCGAGCACGGCGGCCCGATGCGTCCGAAGATGGGCGTGAACCTGCCGTCGGGCAGCCTGCGACTGCCCGCGCTCACCGAGAAGGACAAGAAAGATCTCGAGTTCGGTCTGTCGCAAGACCTCGACTACGTCGCGCTGTCGTTCGTGCGTCGCGCCGAAGAGGTGCAAGAGCTGCGCGAGATCTGCGAGCGCAAGGGCAAACCGACGCCCATCATCGCCAAGATCGAAACGCCTGGAGCCGTCGAGCGTCTGGATTCGATCGTGCGCGCTTCGGACGGCGCGATGGTCGCTCGTGGCGATCTCGGCGTGGAGCTGCCGCCGGAGACCGTGCCCGTGATCCAAAAGCAGATCATCGGCACCTGCCGCATCCACCGTAAACCGGTGATTGTCGCGACCGAAATGCTCGCGTCGATGGTCGACTCGCCGCGCCCGACGCGCGCCGAGGCGAGCGACGTCGCGCACGCGGTCTTCACCGGGGCAGACGCCGTGATGCTCTCAGCCGAATCCGCCAGCGGCAAATTCCCGCATCAGTCCGTGCGCATGATGGACCGCATCATTCGCCAGGCCGAGGGCAGCCGCTTTTTCGCCCCGAATCCCTCGGAGCCGGACCACACCACCGCCGACTCGATCGCCCACGCCGCGTGCGCCATCGCGCGCGAGGTCGGCGCCAAGCTGATCGTGACCCTGACCGAGACGGGGCTGACCACCCGCCTGGTCAGCAAGGCTCGCCCAACCGCGCCGATCCTGGCCTTTACCGCGGAAGAGCGCACTTTGCGCCGTCTCGCGCTATATTGGGGCGTCACTCCGAGGGCGCTCGTGGGCAAGACTAGTACGGTCGAAGATCAGGTGCGGAACACCAGCCAGTTCTTGATGGACAACGGTCTCGTCAAGTCGGGGGAGCGTTACGTCATGGTGTACGGTGCGCGCGTGGGTGTCCGGGGTGCCACCAACGGCGTGCGGGTGGAGCAGCTGCCGTGACGGCTGCGCGGCGGGAGGACTGACTGAGCGCCGCGCAAGAACAATCATTTCCCAAGCTCGACAAGTACGAGCTCCTGGAGGAGATCGGGCACGGTGGCATGGCCACCGTGTACCGCGCCCGCGACAAGCGCCTGGGTCGTGAGGTCGCGGTCAAGATCATCCATCGCCACCTACGCGAAAACAAGGAGGTCGGGCAGCGCTTCACGAGCGAGGCGCGCGCCGTGGCCAAGGTCAAGCACCCCGGCATCGTCGAGGTGTACGACGTCTCGGAAGACGACGCCGAGGAGCGTTACCTCGTCGTCGAGCTGGTGCGCGGCAAGACGCTCCGCCAGCTACTGCAAGACGAGCAGTTCTTGCCGCCCGAAATCGCCGCCGCCATCGGCATCGAGATGGCGCTCGCGCTGGATCACGCCCATGGGCTCGGTGTCATCCACCGCGACGTGAAGCCGGAAAACGTGCTGCTGCGTATCGCCACGGCGCCGAGCTCGCGCAACACCGGTGAGCACGGCGAAAAGCTCGTCAAAATCACGGATTTCGGCATCGCCAAGCTACTGGACGCGCAAGGCGTCACCAGCACCGGTCAGGTGCTCGGCTCGCCCGCGCACATGGCTCCGGAGCAGATCGAAGGCGGCGAGGTGAGCGCTCGCTCGGACGTGTTCGGGCTAGGTGTGCTGCTTTACGAGTGTATGGTGGGCAAGCTGCCGTTCGACGGCAAGAACCCGGCGCAGGTGCTGCGTCGCGTGCTCGAAGGCGCGTTCACCAGCGCCGAGCGTGCTCGCCCCACCGTCGGGCGCGGCCTCGGCAGCGTCGTCGATCGCGCGCTCGCGAAGGACGCAAAAGATCGCTTCGGCTCGTGTCTCGAGGTCGCCGACGCGCTGCGCGCCGAGCTCAAGCGGCTCGGCTTCGAGGACTCCGGCGCCGAGCTCGCGGCGTACTTGCAAGATCCCAAGCAGTACCGCGCGGAGTTCGAGCCGCGCGTGGTGAAGGCGCTCGTGCAGCAAGGCCGCGCTGCGCGCGAAGCGCGCGACGTGCCCGCCGCGACCACGGCCTTCAATCGCGCGCTGGCGTATCGGCCCGACGACGCCGACCTGATCGCCGAGGTGTCGTCGCTGGCGCGTAGCCAGCGCATGCAGCGCTTTCTCATCCAAACCGTCGTGATCGTTGCCGGCAGCCTGGTTGTTGCGGCGATCTTGGGCGGCGTCTTCAAGGTCGTGGCGCGCATTCGCGGCAAGGGGGCGCACAAGGCCGTCGCCAGCGCGACCGTGCCGCAAAAGCTCTTGGGCTCTGCCCAGCCCGTGCTGGCCGGCGCGCCCGACGGCAGCGCCGAGCCCACCACGCCCACGCGCAAGAAGAAGCGCGTCAAGCAGCCCAGCGAGCCCGTGAAAGATACGCCGACCGACGCGACCGGTAACGTGAGCCTGGTCGTGGTGGGGCCGCAGAGCGCGAAGGTCCTGGTCGATGGTCAGCCGTTGGCCAACTGGTTCGGCACCACCCACGAGCTCCCGGTCGGCACGCACACCTTCGAGTTCCAACCGCCCAACAACGAGTGCTGCGAGGGGCCGGTCACTCAAACAGCGACCGTAGAGCCGGGCCGCACCATCCAGGTTCGCGGCGTCATCCCGTGGAAACCGGCCGTGCTCGAGTACCGTGGCAGTCCGCTCAGCACCGCGAGCTGCGGCGTGTTCGGCGAGTTTGGGCCAAACACGTCGAAGACCATCCAGATGCAGAGCGCTCGCCAGCACGTCACCTGCAACGTGATTCCTGGCCCGTCGTCCGGTGAGCAACCAAATACAGTTGACTTCGACCTGATCGCCGGACGAACCTCGACTTTTCCCCGTCCCTGACTCGGTGCCGGGGTCGGCGCCGAATGCAGAGGTTGCTGTCAGCGAGCGTGCTCATTGGTCTGGGGGTGGTGTCCTCCGAGGCTGGCGCGCAAACGCCGCCCAAGCCGGGCCAACCAGCGGCACCCAAAGCGGCCGTCGCCAAGCCAGCTGCTGCCGCGAGCGGGAAGCCTACCGGCGCCAAGGCGGCGGATGCAGCGGCAGCGAAGCCGGCCGAGGTTCAGCTGAGTGACGAGGCCGAGCTGGCGCGCGTGGCAGGTCTCTACGAAGCCGGCAAGTACCCCGAATGCAGCAGCGAGATCGAGCGGCTGCTCGACCCGACCGGGCGCGCGCCGTTGAAGAAGCCGTCGATCATCGAGAACGCGCGCGTCTACTGGTCGGCGTGTTTGCTCGGAGCAGGCGACACCGGAGCGGCGGACGCGCCTCTGCGCGCAGCCATTCACGAAAACCCCCAGATGAAGCCGCCGGACAGCCTGGTCTTTCCGGCGCCGGTGATCGAGCGCTTTTTGAAGGTGCGCGACTCGCTCGTCAACGAGATCCGCGCGGCCGAACAAGCCCGAATTCGGCAAGCTCAAGCCGAGGCTCAGCGCCGCCAGCGGCTGCTCGAGCAAGATCACACGCGCATGCGCGCTCTGGAACAGCTCGCGCGCGAGGAGGTGGTCGTCACCAAGAACAACCGTGCCTGGGCCTTCGTGCCCTTCGGCGTGGGACAGTTCCAGAACCGCGAGCCACGTTTGGGCTACACGCTGCTGGTCGGCGAAGCCTTGCTCGGCGGCCTCAGCTACGCCGCCATCGTGGTGCAAAACCGACTCGCGACGCAGGCCTACGAGGCTCGCCGCGCCGGCCAGACGGTCGACGAAGTCACGCAAGAAGAGAACATAGCCGCGTGGCGCACCGTCAAAGTTGGCGCGTTCTGGGCCTTTGCGGCGCTGGCCGTCGGCGGCGTCGTACAAGCGCAGCTCGACTTCGTGCCCGAGTTCCATGAGAAGCGCCGCCGCGCGCTGCCGCCCGCGCTCGGGCCCGCCTCACCATCGCCCGCACCCAAGCCGATCAGCCTCTTGGCTGCACCTTACGTGGAGCACGGCGGCGGTGGCTTCGCGGTGATGGGCCGCTTCTAACCGCGTCTGGGGCTGCTTCCGTCCTGGTCGCTCATCTCGAGTCCCCGACGAGATCAAGTGAATGGCCCGAGGCGCTCTGTCTGTGCGCAGAAGAGCTCTAAACGACGACGTTTTCGCGGTCGATGGCGCGCTCGGCGGCTTCCACGCTGGTGGGAGACGTGGCTTCTCCGGCCAGGAGCTCTTCGCGCGAAATGCCCAGCAAGCGCAGCAACAGGCGCGGCGGCAGCAGATCCAGATCGTGCTCGCGCGCGAACAGGCGACCGAGCTCGAGCGCGTAGGCACGCATCAAGTCGCGCGTCTCGATGCGATCGAATGCTTGCGCCTTGGGCCGGCTGGCGAGCGGCAGTAGCACGAGCGAAGCGTAGAGCAGCCAATAAACGCGGCGCAGGCGCGCCAGGCTGCCAGGCTCATTTTCGAGTACGCGCCGCAAGAAGTGCACGTTGAGCGGTACGTGAAAGGATTCGTCGCGCGTCAAAATCGTCAGCATGCGGCGCGCGGCGGGCTGCGACACGTTGGCTAGCGCCATGCGGTAGGTGGTCGAGCCGATCGTCTCGAACATCAAGTTCGTGAGCACGATCGTATCCATGCGCTTGGCGCGCGCATAAACCCTGTACAGCGTGCGCGTCACGCGGCCCATCGGCTCGACCGTGCCGCCGAGCTCGCCCAAAAACTCCGTGAGCAGCTCGCGGTGCCAGCCCTCTTCGTTGCCGTAGAGGCGTAGCACCTCGGAAAGCTCCGGATCCCAGGCCTTGACGATGTCGGCCAGCTCGTGAGCCTGACGGATGCCCGACTCTTCGGCGCGGAAGGCGGCGTTGAAGAACTTGATCGCGGCGCGGCGCTCGACGTCGTCCGTGAAGCGCGGCGGCTCCGGTACCGGATCGTGCGAGTCGTACATGCGCGCGGCGCGGCGCTCGAGCGCGGACAGCCACCAAGAAGTGGGGCGAGCCGTGGGCGGCGAGCGACGCGCCATCAGGCTTCTCCTCGCTTTTCGTAGGCGGCGACGTAGAAGCCGGCCAGGCGCTTGAGCGGTGAGTCACAGAGCGCGTGCTCCGCCGCGCGGAACAAGGTGCGACCGAGCGGATGTTTCATCAACTTGGCGCTCGGAATCGTGATGCGCACGCCGCGCGCGCCGACGAATACGCAGCCGGGGGGGGTGAGCTCGCGGGCGCGCGCCGGCGAGTCGAAGCGCGTGTACACGTCGCGCTCGTTCTTGCCCGGCGCGATGGAGCCGGCAGGGCCGAGGCGCTTGGCCAGGCCGCGCAAGCTGAACGGGTTGTAGAACTCCGCCAGCACCATGCCCCCGGGGCGCGTGACCCGTGCCATCTCGCCGAGAGCTTTCTCGATTTCGGGAACGTGCGCCAGCACCTTGAACGAGCAGGTGACGTCGAACTGGTTGGCTTCGAAGGGCAGGGCGGTGGCCGAGCCGAGCGTCACGTTGAGGCCGCGCTGCTTGGCTTTCTCCAGCATGCCCGGCGACAGATCCACGCCGCTGGCGCGGCGGGCAAAAGCGCGAATCCGTTGCAGTACCAGGCCCGTGCCGCAGCCTACCTCCAGCACGTCTTTGGCTTGGCCAAAGCGCCGCACGTAGCCGGCTTCGAGCTCGTCGAGCAGCTCGTGGTAGCCGCCGGGGTCGTTTTGGCCGCGCTCGCGCTCGTAGTCCGCTGAAAAGGCGTCGTAATACTGGCGGTTGGCGTCGCTGCTGCCGGAAGCGTCCATATCTAGCCCCGCAGAGTTGCCGCTTTTTCGGGCGCGCGGCAAGTCGCTGGCTCAGCCGTCGTGCTCGGCCGGTTCTTCCAGGGCTTCTTGGTCTTCGCCGCTGAGGCTTTCGCGCAGCGTGGTGCCGTGCTCGGCGCCGATCGGGATCTTGTCGGGCGACTCCACGACCCCGGTGAGGGTGCCGCATTCGGGGCAGACGGCGGCGCTGACCGCGCTCAGCGCAGCGAGGCCGGCGAGCAGCTTGGCTTCGTCGAGCTCGATCAGCTTGGAGTGGCCGCACACCGGGCAGCCCTGTAGCGAGTCTTCGTCGACGTCGTCGTCGATCTCGATCTGAGGGGTTTCGGCGGTGTGCGCCTGCGGACGAGCGCGCGCGGCGGCTCGAAAATAAAAGCCGAGCAGCTGCGCCACGATCGCCAGAACGGAGGCCACCAAAAACCAAGTCGAAGCGCGCTGGCTGCCGACCGCGTACAGGATCGCGCCGCCCAAGAACACCAGCCCGATCAGGTCGCGCGCCCGAGCGCTCTCGACCTTGGTACGGCGCTGCATGAGGCCCTTGCCGCCGCGCGACAGCACGAACGCACGCCAGAGCAAGACGGCCGCCACCGCCGTCGCCGCAATCTCCAGGGTGGGAAGCTCGTCGAGCACGGAACCCTTATAGCCCACCCTGAGCCTTTGCTAGCCTGGTCGCGTGGCTACCCGCCCGCGCCCGGAGCTCCGCATCATTGGTGTGGCCGAGTACGTCGATTTCCCCGATTGGGGCATCCGCAACTTGAGCGCACGCGTGGACACCGGCGCGCAAACCAGCGCGCTCCACGTCGAAAATATCGAGCTACTCTCGGGCTCACGAGTTCGCTTCGACGTGCGGCTGCGGCGTGACGATCCTGCGGCGCGCGTGACGATCGAGACCAAAGTGTCACGGCGCACTTCGGTGCGCTCTAGCACCGGCCAGAGCGCGACCCGGCTTTTCGTCAAAGCTCACGTGTCGCTCGGCGGTCGGGAGCAGCAAATCGAGGTCGGACTCGTGGACCGCCGCAACATGCTCTACCGCATGCTGCTCGGCCGCAGCGCCCTCAAGGGCCGTTTCCTGGTGGACGTGACGAAGCGCTACGCGCTCGGCGCCGTTGGCTCGGCTAAGCTGGTCAGGTCGCGAGCGCGTAGCCATGAAACCCGGTGATCACCCCGAGTTCTTTCGCTTCCCGGCGCCGGAAGGGCGCTCGCGCGAGAGCAGCATCGTGCTCAAAGCCGACGGTCGCTTCTTTCACGACGGCGCGCCTGTCGAGCACCTGGGCATGCAGCGCGCCTTTGCCGGCTGGCTGCGCCGCCACCCGGACGACGGTCGCTTCATCCTGAGCAACGGCTACGACTGGACTTACTTGACGGTCGAAGGGCCGGCGTACTTCGTGCGCGGCGTGCTCACGGCGGGTGAGCGGCCCCAGCTCGAGCTGCTGGACGGCCGCTCACTGCCGCTGGCCGCCGAAACCCTGCGCTGTGACGCCGAGGGCGGCCTCTGGCTGCGCTTGCCCGAAGGGGAGCAGGCGCGGTTCACGGGCGCAGCTCAACGCGAGCTCGAGCCTTGGTTGAGCGAGGAAGACGGCCGCGTTGGGCTGCGGATCGCGGGGCAGTTTTCGCCGATCGAGGGGTCGTGATAAGTCTCGGGCCCCGCCATGCGAGTTCTGGTCGCCGACCGTCTTTCTGAAAATAGCCTCGATGAGATGCGCTCCCTCGGTGTGGAGGTCAGCTACCAACCAGACCTGAAGGCAGCGGAGCTCCCGGCGCGGCTGCCAGGCGTGAACGTGCTGGTCGTGCGCGGCACGCAGGTGAACAAAGAAGCATTCGACGCCGGCAGCGCGCTCAACTTGGTGATTCGTGCCGGCGCCGGCGTGAAGAATATCGACGTGGCCACCGCCAGCGAGCGTGGCATCTACGTCGCCGCGTGTCCGGGCAAGAATGCTTCTGCGGTGGCCGAGCTCACGTTCACGTTGATCGGCTGCCTCGATCGGCGCGTGCCGGACGGCGTAGCCAGCTTGCGCGCCGGCAAGTGGGAGAAAGACGAGTTCGCGCGCGCCGTAGGCTTGCGCGGTCGCTCGATCGGTATCTTGGGTCTCGGCCACGTCGGCCGCGCCGTGCTCAAGATCGCCCAGGCTTACGGGCTCGAGTGCTATGCGTGGAGCCGCTCGCTCACGCCCGCGAAAGCCGCGGAATTGGGCGTGCGCCGCGTGTCGTCACCGGCCGAGCTGGCCAAAGTCTCGGACATTTTCACGGTGCACTTGGAGCTCACGGATCGCACGCGCGGTATCGTCGACCGCAAGGTGCTGTCGCAGCTCAAACCGGGCGCGTTCTTCGTCAACACCGCGCGCGACGGCCTCGTCGACTACGACGCGCTCTTGGAGCTGATTCCGCAAAAGAACCTGCGCGTGGGCCTCGACGTCATGCCAGGCGAGCCCGACACCCGTCACTCCACGTACCGCCACCCGATCATCGAGACGGGCCTGGTCTACGCCGTGCCGCACATCGGCGCTTCCACCGACGAGGCGCAGATCGCCATCTCGAACGAGACGGTGCGCATCCTGCGAAGCTTTTTGACCAAGGGCGAGGTGCCCAACGTCGTGAACATCGCGGAGAGCAGCTGGTCCCGCTACCAGCTGGTGGTGCGCCACGTGGATCAGGTGGGCGCGCTCGCCAACGTGCTCGGCGTGCTCAAGCGCCACGGCATCAACGTCCAAGAGCTCGACAACACCGTCTTCGAGGGCGCCCGCGCCGCCTGCGCCAAAATCCGCCTCAGCAGCCGCCCCAGCGACGCCTGCCTCTCCGAAATCATGGCGTTTTCCGGCGAAGTGCTGCACGTCGATCTCGTCACACTGCCCAACCTCGCTTGACGTTCGGGGGATGCAGCAGGAAGACGCGAAGACGCCAAGGTCGGAAGAAGCCTGATTTTTGCTGGTTTCGAGCCGCGCGGGGCCGCCCGAAGCCGATTTCGGCGGCGAGCGTGGCGCTGTAGCTTCGAAATCCCAGAAATCTTCGCGTCTTCGCGTCTTCCTGTCGCATTCCCTCTCGAGCCGGCTGCGAGCGAGACGTTGCCCGCCGAAGCGCGTTCAGTGCCTTGCGCAGTGCCCCTTCGTTGGCTACTATCCGCCCCGACAATTTGGGTGGATCCGACGGACCCGCTCTCTTTAGAGGGGTCCTTTTTTTTTACCCAAACGCCAACCCGATTCAAAACGCCACCTGCCCGAGATGACCATCGCCCACGAAAAACTGCCAGGACTCGACCGCGAGCGCGTGCTCGCCGCGGTGGTGCCGATCCTCGCAGCCCATCGGGTGGACGCGGTGGAGCTGATGTTCAAGACGGACAGCGGCGGTTGGGTGCTCCAGCTCACCATCGAAAAGCCGGGTGAGCGCATGCCGGGCGCCGGCATCACCGTGGATTTGTGCTCGGAGATTTCGCGCGAGCTATCGACCGCGCTGGACGTCGCGGATTGCATTCCGCACCGCTACCGGCTCGAGGTCGGTTCGCCCGGTGTGGAGCGCGCCCTGTACAGCGTGAGCGACTACGAGCGCTTCGCCGGTCAGCCCGCGAAGCTGAAGCTGAAGAAGCCGCGGAACAGCGAGTACGTGCTGATCGGCACGCTGAGCGGCGCCTCGCCCGAGCAGCGCATCGTCATTCAGACTGAACGAGGGGAGCTCGTCGAGCTCTCGCTCGATGAAATCGATAACGGTCACTTGGTCTTCGACTGGAAGTCCGGTGGCTCTCGACCAGGCGGCCCCAAAGCGGCGCGTCGCCCACACGGCCGCGAACAGCGGTCTGCACGGAGAAGGTAGAGATGGCAGCAGCATCAGCCGGCATGGCAGTCGACCTTGGTTCCATCGTTGAGCAGGTCGCGGCAGAGAAGGGCATCGAGAAGAAGGTCCTGATCGAGACGATGGAGGCGGCGATCCTCAAAGCTGCTCAAGCGGTGTTCGGCCCGACGCGCGAGCTCGAAGCGCGCTTCAACGAGGACAGCGGCAACATCGACCTGTTCCAGTACATGACCGTGGTGGAGGACGTCACGCAGCCGGAGCGCGAGATCAACCTCGACATCGCGCGCAAGCACGGCCTGGACGCCGAGGTCGGCGAAGAGCTCGGCTTCCAGGTGTTCTGGCATCCGCGCGACGCCGAGCGTGCTCGCCAGCAGGACAAAGAATTCGGCGCCGTGCTCGACATGAAGCAGGCGCGCAGCGCGTTCGGTCGCATCGCGGCGCAGACGGCCAAGCAGGTCTTGCTGTCGCGCGTGCGCGACGCCGAGCGCGACATCATTTTCAACGAGTACAAAGACCGCCAGGGTCAGCTGATCCGCGGCATCGTGCGTCGCTTCGAGAAGGGTCACAACCTGATCGTCGACCTGGGCAAAACCGAGGGCGTGCTGCCCGCGCGCGAGCAAACGCCGCGCGAAACTTACCGCCCCGGCGATCGCATCGTGGCCTTCGTGAAGAACATCGACCGCGAGTCGCGCGGCCCGATGATCATCTTGAGCCGCCAGTCGCCCAACCTGGTCGAGAAGCTGTTCGAGGCGGAGGTGCCGGAAATCTACGAAGGCATCGTCAAGATCGTCGGCGTGGCGCGCGAGCCCGGCTCGCGCAGCAAGATCGCCGTCAGCACGCGCGACGCCGACGTCGATCCGGTCGGCGCGTGCGTCGGCATCAAGGGCTCGCGCGTGCAAGCCGTCGTGCAAGAGCTGCGCGGCGAAAAGATCGACATCGTGCCTTACGACAACGATCCGGCGCGCTACATCATCAACGCCATTCAGCCGGCCGAGGTGAACAAGGTGATCGTCGACGAGAGCGACCACCGGATGGAGCTGGTGGTGCCGGACGAGAAGCTCTCGCTGGCCATCGGCCGCAAGGGCCAGAACGTGCGTCTGGCCGCCCAGCTCACGGGCTGGAAGCTCGACATCATCAGCGACAGCAAGTTCCGCCAGATGGAGGACGAGGCGCTGGTGGTGCTCAAAGAGATCGACGGCGTCGACGAAGAGCTGGCCAAGTCGATCTTCCGCCTCGGTTTCCGCGCGCTCGAAGAGATCTCGGAAGCCGCGGTCGAGGAGCTGGCACAAATCGAAGGCGTGGAAACGGAAGAGCGCGCCGCCGAGCTCAAGCGCGCCGCCGACGCCACGACCGAGCGCCTGCGCCGCGAGCGCATTCAGCGCGCCTCGTCGCAGATCGAGCCGCTCACCGAGCGCGAGAAGCTACGCTTCGTGCCGGGCGTCGGCCTGCGCACCCTGCAGCTACTCGAAGAGGCCGGCTACCGTACCGTGACCGACCTGGCCCGCGAAGACGCCGATCGCCTGGCCATCCGCACCGGCCTCGGCATCAAGAAGGCGCGCCAGATCCAGCAGGGCGCCGAGTATTTCCTCAAGAGCGAGGCGCGCGAAATCGAAGACGCGCGCGCACAGCTCGCGGCTCAGCGCGCTGCTCAGGCAGCCGCCGCCCCTGCCCAGGCCGAAGAGGCCTGAAGTCAGAGAAGGAGCCGAGCTGAACGTGCCTACGCTTCGGACGTGCGTCGGATGCAGAGCCAGCGGATCCCCGCAGGACTTGCTGCGCCTCGTCGTCGGTCCCGACGGCCAGGTGGCGCCCGATCTGAGCGGCGGTGCCTTCGGCCGCGGCGCCTGGGTGCACCCGCGCCCCAGCTGTCTGGCCGACGCGGTACGCGGCGGACTCAGCCGCGGCCTGAAGACGAAGGTCACCGCCAGCCTCGAGCAAGTGACCCAAGACTTGCGCGGCGCTGCGACCCGGCGCACGTTCTCCCTGCTGCAGGCCGCCCTGCGAGCCAAAAAGGCTGCGCTGGGCACCACCGCCCTAGAAGAAGCCGAGCGTGACGGCACGGTGGAGCTTCTGGTGCTGGCGCGTGACGCCAAGGCTTCGGCGGAGCTACCCGCCGTGACGCGCCTCGTTGCCAAAGGTCGCGTTCGCTTGTTCAAGACCAAAGCCGAGCTCGGGGGCGCCTTCGGGCGCGACGAGCTGGCGCTGGTTGGCCTACTTTCCCCGGACCTCTCGCAAGAGGTCTCCCGCATGATTTCGGTGTCCGAGCTCGAAGAGCCCGGAAGAGCGCACAGAGTGACGGAGGTTGGATGACGACAAAGCTGCGTGTGTACGAGGTGGCTCGTGATTTGGGCATGGAACCTAAGAGCCTCGTTGCGTTGCTCCAGTCGGTGGGCGCGCCGGACGTGCGCAACCACATGAGCGCGATCGGTCCGGAGATGGTCGACCGCGTGAAGCGTCACCTCGATAAGGCCAAGTCGCCCAGCACGGTAGAGGAGCGCATCCGCCCCACCGTGGTGAAGCGTCGCGCGGCTGCCGGCTCGTCCGGCGCTCGTTCCGAGGCCTCGTCTCCGGTCGCTGCCTCGACACCGCTGACAGACGTGCACAAAGAAGAAGCTTCTTCGCCGTCTGCGTCGCGCATCCCCGTCACCCCTGCGGTGGAAGTGAAGTCGCGTCCGGCAGCGGCACCCGCTCCGGTGCCGGTAGAGCCGTCGCCGATCCTGATCTCGCCGCCCGCGCCTGCTCCCGTCGTCGCGCCTCCGCCCGCACCGGTGGTCGAAGCGGCGCCTCCGCTGGCTCCCGCACCGGTGCCGGTCAAGTCGGAGCCGCGTCACGCTGCGCCGCCTCCGCCTCCGGTGGCTGCGGCTGCGCCCGCGGTGGTCGTGCCTCCACCCGCACCGGCGCCGCCGCCGGTGGCGGCTGCTCCTGCTGCGGCTCCCACGCCGCCGCCTGCAGCCGCAGCCGCAGCCGCGCCGAGCCCGGTGCCGAGCGCGCCGCCGGCCGGCGCACCCGCCGCGCGTCCGTCCACGGCACCCAAGACGGGTATCGACGTTTGGGAAGGTCGCCCGGGCGTGCCGATGCCCCAGCGCGGCGGCCCCGTGCCGCGTCGCGTTCAATACGACGCCAAGGCTGGCGGCAACCTCGGCCAGCGTCCGGGGGGTCCCGGTGGTCCGCGCGGCCCGGGCGGTCCCGGCAACTTCCGCGGTCCCCAACGTCCCGGCATGCGTGGTGGTCGCTTCGTCGGCCCGCCGCGCACCAAGACGCCCGGTAATATCGTCACGCAAGAGCGCTCGGCTCACAAAAAGGTCGTGCGCATCGAAGAGTCGGTCGGCCTGCAGGTGCTCGCCGGCAAGATCGGCGTGAAGTCGACCGAGATGCTCATGAAGCTCATGCGCATGGGCATGACCGGCGTGAACATCAACAGCACGCTCGACGCCGACACCGCCAAGATCATCGCCAACGAGTTCGGTTGGGAGGTCGAAGACGTCGCGGTCAGCGAGGCCGATCAAATCACGGCCGCGCAGGACGGCGAGACCGAAGAGGCTGGCGACAAGGTGCTGCGCCCACCGGTCGTGACCGTGATGGGTCACGTCGACCACGGCAAAACCAGCCTCCTGGATCGCATCCGCAAGGCCAACGTCGTCAGCGGCGAGGCCGGCGGCATCACCCAGCACATGGGCGCCTACTCGGTGGAGACCCCGCAAGGCCTCATCACCTTCCTCGACACGCCGGGTCACGAGGCCTTCACGGCCATGCGTGCGCGCGGCGCGCGGACGACGGACGTGGTCGTGCTGGTGGTGGCGGCGGACGACGGCGTGATGCCGCAGACCCGCGAAGCCATCGCTCACGCCAAGGCTGCCAACGTCCCGATCGTCGTCGCCATCAACAAGATGGACAAGCCCGACGCGAATCCGGAGCGCGTCCGTCGTCAGCTCTCCGAGTCCGGTCTGGTCGCGGAAGAGTGGGGCGGTGACACGCTCTACGTCGAGGTCTCGGCGCAAACCGGCCTCGGCATCGACAAGCTGCTCGAAACCCTGGCGCTCCAGGCCGAGGTGCTCGAGCTGCGCGCCAACCCGAACAAGGCCGCCTCTGGCGTGGTGGTGGAAGCGGAGCTGGACCGTGGTCGCGGCCCGGTGGCGACCATCCTCGTGCAAGACGGCACCTTGAATCGCGGCGACGTCATCCTCGCGGGTGGTGCTCATGGCAAGGTGCGCGCCATGCACGACGCCTTGGGTAACCAGCTCGAGAGCGCTGGCCCGTCCACCCCCGTCGTGGTCATCGGCCTGGCCGACGTGCCCAGCGCCGGCGACCCGGTGCACGTGCTCAACGACATGAAGAAGGCTCAAGAAATCGCCGACAGTCGCAAGACCAAGGTGAGGAAGAGCCTGGCCCCTGGCACCGGTGCCCGCGCCACCACGCTCGAGGACTTGGCCAAGGCCATGGCCGAGAACGAGCAGGCCGAGCTGAAGCTGATCATCAAGGCGGACGTGCAGGGCTCGGTCGAAGCCGTGTCCGACTCGCTGACGCGCCTCTCTACGGAGAAGGTGAAGGTGAGCGTGGTGCACGCCGCCGCCGGCGCCATCACGGAGGGTGACGTGAACCTGGCCGTCGCGGCCGGCGCCATCATCATCGGCTTCAACGTGCGCCCGGCCGGTAAGGCCGCTGCCCTCGCCCAGAAGGAAGAGGTGCAGATCCGTCACTACACCATCATCTACAACGTGGTGGACGAAGTGAAGGCGGCCATGGAAGGCCTGCTCGCACCGACGATGGTCGAGAAGAACATCGGCAAGGCGGAGATTCGCCAGGTCTTCAAGACCAGCAAATCGGGCGCGGTCGCAGGTTGTATGGTCATCGAAGGTGTCATCAAGCGTTCGGGCGGAGCGCGCCTGCTTCGCGACGGTGCGTCGATCTGGCAAGGCAAGATCGGCGGCCTCAAGCGCTTCAAGGATGACGCCAAAGAAGTCAAAGAAGGCTTCGAGTGCGGTATCAGCCTCGACGGCTACTCCGAGTTCAAAGAAGGCGACGTCATCGAGGCGTTCGAGGTCGAAGAAGTCAAACAGACGCTTTAGCCCACAGCGGGTTTTGGGTCCCCAACCCCAAAACTCGACCTGGCGGCGGGCCCGAGCCGTAAGACTGAATGTTCATTGGAGTATTGCGGCTCGTGTTTCAAATCCCCGGTGCGGCGTCGCTCAAAGATCGGCGCCGCGTGGTGAAGAGCTTCAAAGACCGCGTGCGAGCGCGCTTCCCGGTTTCGATCGCCGAGGTGGGCGACCTGGAACGTTACCAGGTCGCAACGTTGGGTATTGCCGTCGTCTCGGGCGAAGCCGCGCGCTGCCAAGAGGTGCTGTCGGCAGTAACGCGCGCGGCCGAGCAGGCGAACGACGCCGTGCTGGCCGACGTCGCGACCGAGGTCGTGCCGTTCGGCGTCGGCGGCTCCGGCATTCGCGGCGGCATCGAGCAGGCGCTCCTGCGCGGTGGCCGCGAGCCCGACACGGAGAAAGACTGAGCCATGGTCGGGCAACAACCCAGTGACGGCAGGCGTACCAAGCGCGTCGCGGAGCTGATCCAGCGCCATTTCGCCGAGGCGTTGCGGCGCGAGGTGGACGATCCGCGCTTTGCGGCGGTGGTGGTCACCGGCGTCGAGGTATCGGACGATTTGCTCGTCGCCAAGATCGGTGTGCGGCTCTTGGTGGCCGACGACGATGAGAAGCAACGCCGCGGCATCATCGAGCGCCTGCGCCGCGCCGCGCCGCGCCTGCGTCGCGCCATCACGCCGCGTCTGGAGCTCAAGCGCGCTCCGGAGCTCCGCTTTCACTACGACGTCGGCCCCGACGCACACCGCCGCATCTCGGATCTACTGCGCGAGGTCGAAGCCGAGCGGAAGGCTGCGGAGCCTGGCGACGACGGCAACGAAAGCTGAGTCGGACCTCAGGGAAAGAGCATCAGCTCACCGATCGCCCAGTAGCGATCGCTGGTGGTGCGCCGCGTCCCTTTGAGTCGCACGTAGCGCGCGCACGTGGGTGGGAACGTGATCACGTCCGTCGCTACGGCGCCGTCGTGCGGAGGGCACGCCTCATTTTGCGGTACTTTGGGGGTGTGCGGAGCGTCGGTGACGGTCGTGTAGGCCACGCCATCCGTCGAGACTTGCACCTCGATGGTGCCGGGAGAGTCGTAGTAGTCCTTGCAGCCAGGGTGCGTCGTGACGCGGCTCACGACCGTCGCCTGCTTCATGTCGACCGTGAAGTAGAGCGGAAAGCGCTGCTGATCGTCGAGCGCCGACTGAAACACGCCAGTCGACCAACGACTCTGGTAGTCGCCGTCGAAGGCATTGGTGGCGACATCGCCTGTGTCGGCCTGGCTGCGTGGCGGGCAGGTGCCACCCGTGCACGTGTACTCGGCGGTCCAGCCATCGCGCGAGTAAGAGCCGTCTTCGGCCTTCGTGATGCTGCCGCAGCTGTTGCCGCCACTGCCGCCGGAGCCGCCAGCACCCGCCGCGCCGCCACCCGCAGTGCCAGCTCCGCCGCTGGTGCCAGCGCCGCCTCCGCCCGCATTATTTCCGCCTCCGCCGATAGTCGCGCTGCCGCTGCTACCGCCTCCGCCCGCGGAGCTGTTGCCGCCGCTGCTGCCTCCGCCCGGTGTCGTTCCGGCGACCGAGCCCGCGCTGCCGGGAGCGCCAGCGCTTCCGCCTGAGGTGGTGACAGAGCCGCCCGAGCTCTGGCCGCCGGAGCCCACGGGCGAATCCGCTGCTTCGTCACAGGCCAGCGCCGAGAGCAAGAGCGCGAGAGAGAGCGAGCCGCGTCGTAGTCGCTCGAGCGTCGGAGCAGTCAGCATTGGCGCTTAGGTGGAGCGCGCAGCGCCGGCGCGGATCAAAAAAGCACGGCGACGAAAGAATCTTTACTCACGCTGCCGGACCGCAAAGCTGCGCGAGCTCAAGAAGCGTCGTGAGAAACGAAGTGCCAGCGCCCCGCTCGGCAAGGCGCTCGACAGCTCGAGCGAGCTTTGCACCTTGGCTCCGCCGGCGAGCGCCGGGAGCGTGACGCTGGCATCGATGGGGCCATCCTGGTCTTCGCTCCGCAGGCGGCCCGCTGCTTCGAGATCGTCGAGCGCCAGGCTGTAGGGGTCGATCCAGATGGCAGGAGCGACAAGTGGGGTCGCTCCTGTGCCGCAAGCGCTCGCGTGAGCTTGCGGGGAGGGGCTCCGCCGTCGGCAAGCGTTTGGTTTCGCAAGGGCCGCGGTATCAGAGCAGCTTCGACCGCACTCCACCGCCGCGGGCTCCGATGCCCCGTCCGGGTACGAGCCGATGACCGGGGGCAGGCAGTCTTCCGCACGAATTGGCAGTCACGGTGGCGGGTTGGATCGGTCCAGATTCCGTCGTCGTGAGCGCTTTTTAGAGCGTTTTCGACACCGTCACCGGATCGCCCGAGAAGGCCGGCACGCGCGCGCGGGAGGCGGCGGCGATGATGCACGAGCGGGTCGAAGCGGGCAGGTCAGCTCCCGAAACCTGGATGCTGCGCGCCACGCCGGTCGGCGAAAAGCTCATGACCACCCGCACCGGGCCGCCGCGTTCTCCGCAGCCGCTTGCGTTTTGTGCGACCCGACTCAGCGCGGAAACCAGGCTGGCCCGGCTGGGGCCGTTGCCGTCTGCGGAGGCGGCGCGGCCGCTTTGATGACCACCGGTACCGTGGCCGTTCGGGGGCGCGCTTTCGGCCGTGGCACCCGCGAGCGGCAAGTCGGTGACCGCCACGGTGGGTATTGTCGCTTGCGAAGCGGCGGCAGGCGAGGCAACCGGCTCGCAGGCTGCGGGATGGGGCGTCACGACGCTGGGCAAGGTCGCAAGCTCGGAGCTGGCAGCGTGCTGCCCCAGCAGCTTCTCGCGGCCGATCCAAGCTAGCGCGAACGCGGCGAGCGCGACGGCGGCGAGCTCGAGTGAGCGACGAGGCTTGTGCGGCGCCGGCGTGACATCCATGGCCGTGGGCGCCACGGTCGTCGGTGTGACCGCACGTTCGGCCAAGTCTGGTGGAAGCAAAGTCGAAGTGAGCGTCGTGCGGGTGTGGCGAAGGAGAGCCGAAAGCTCAGGAGTGATCAGCAGCGGCCGCCACTCGACCATACCCTGACGCCAGACTACGGCGCCTCGTGCCATGCCCTGGCCGTAGAGCTTTGCGATCTCTTCGTCGCCCAGCTCGAGGCGCACGCTCCAGCGCGCGTTGTCGCGGCGCTGCATCGTTTCTTGCGGCGCATCGAGCTCGGGCGGCTGAGCCGACGCGTCGGGCGGCGGCAGCATGAACTCGTGGCGCTCGACCGGGGCGGCTTCTGCTGGCGAAGGCGCCGGCTGCTCCACCGCGGGCGGTCGCGGCAACAAGCGTCGCGAGCGCGGCAAGCCGCGCGGACTCGGAAGATTCGATGCATCGACGCGCAGCATGAAGGCCTCGCTCAGCCACGAGCTCGCCTGCGATCACTTCGATCGCGGCCGCCCATGTCAGCGCCATACCACGCTATTTTTGGCGGAAAAACGGCTCGAGTCGTCAGATCAGCACTGACGAGTGAACGCAGCCTGAGCGCAAAAACACACGCGCTCGATGCACGAAGTGACTCGTAGCGTTCTAAGTCGATCACCTAAAAGTAAGGTCTGTTTACGTTTGGGCGCGTTCCACTCTCGAGCGAGGATTCCGCAGCGGAACGCGCGCAGACCGCGAATTCGGCGCAATTCATCCGGGAAAGACGAATAACTTAACAATATTAATTTTTCTGACGCGTGGCGCGCGGGTCTCGTCACCTTGCTCCCAAACGGAGGAACCGCCGATGAAATCTGCTCTGCGCCACTCGCTCAAATTGCCGGCCCTTGGTGGCGTCTTGTTGCCGCTGGTCCTCGGGGCCGGCGCTTGCGGCACCGAAGCACCGCTGCCCACCGGGACCGCCGGCACGGGCACGGGTGGCTCGACCGTCATTCCCAGTGGCGGTAGCGCCGGTACGAACGCCGCGGCGGGCAGCAGCACGACCGCCGGCAGCGCCAGCACGACTGCCGGCACCGGCAACAGCACGGGTGGCGTGGCCGGAACTCCCGGCACCGGTGGCAGCGGCACCACCGCGGGCACCGGCGGCGCGAGCGGTGGTACGGCCCCGGCGGGCGGCAGCGGCGGCGCGGCGGGCACGAGCAGCGGCGGCGGCTCGGGCGGCTCGGGCGGCGACCTCAAAGAAACCGTCGCCGGCATGCTGAACGGCGCCATGTTGGTTGGCGCCTGCTTGAACGATACGGCGAAGTCGGTCTGCTCGACCTCCGACAACGGCTGTCCACCCGAAAACGCCGACTTCGCGCTGAGCGGCAAGATCACCACCGACAAGACCATCACCCTCGGTGGTGATCCGGCCAAGACGTACACCATCACGCTTCACGTGCAGGGCGAGGTGGAAGCGAAGAGCTACGACGGCGCGCAAGATCAAAGCTCGCAAGGCGCCTCGCCCAAGGCCGACGGCTTTGCCGTGGGCGGCACGCCGACGCATCAAGACTACTACAACGTTTACATGGTGCGCGTGAGCGACCCGAAGAAGGACTACTTCCTCAACTCGCTCAACCCGCCCGGCGTTTCGAACCACACCACTTACGGCATCGACTACACCGCCAAGATCACGGCCAAGGGCGGCGCGTCGCTGCGCCTGGTCGCCGCTGATCGCAACTGCGCGATGATCAAGAACTGCGGCCCGATGGTGAACGACGGCAGCCAGTGCACCGCGCCGATCATCCTTCAAAACATCGATCCGGTCGCGAGCTCGAAGAATCCGAGCTTCGACTTCAGCAAGGCCTTCAACGGCCAGTGGATCGTCATGGTGGTCACCGAAGTTACCGAAGGCTGAGCCATCGCTCTCAAGTCACTTCAGCGTCGCGACGAGGTGTTCGCGTGAAAATTCAACAGGCTCTGAGAGCCTCGCGTGCGCGGATCGCCGCCGCGCTCGCGAGTTGTTTACTGTTAGCAAGCGTGCAGGCGCACGCTGAGGTCACGGTGGCCGAGGCCAAAGGCTACCGGTTCTTCACCGAGGGGCGTATCAACACCTTTGCCAGCCTTGGTTGGGGCGATGACTTCCCGACGCCCAGCCCCAACCCGGATGGCGGCCCACCCCACGGTGTGATCGGCGAAACCGCGCTGTACGCTCAGGGCCAGAACACCGACCAAGACGACTCGCAGGGCAAGTACTTCGCCGTACGCGGTAGAAACGGTTTCTTGGCGACGGTGCTCGCCCTCGGCATGCGCAAAGACTTGGGCGCTGGCACCAGCGTCAAGAGCTACATCGGCTTGTGGGGTCACGCCGAAGCCTTCAACCGCGATCGGGCCAATCCTTCCCAGTTCGACGTTCGCGAAGGCTACCTGACCCTGGAGGGACCGTGGGGCAGCTTCACCGCGGGCCGTCAGTTGGGACTATTCGGGCGAATCTCGGCCGAGATCGACTTCAATTACGGTCACAACTACGGCCTCGGCTACCCGTGCGGTGACACGCAGGGGCCGACGTGCGGCCACATCGGCACGGGCGTGATGTTCCCCGGTTTCGCCGCGGGCTTCCTGTATTCGTCGCCGTCTCTGGCCGGACTGCAGCTGCACGTCGGCGTGTACGATCCGGTGCGCATCTTGGGCGCCTGGAACCGCGCCAACATCGCGCGCCCCGAAGCCGCTGTGTCCTTCCAGCGGACGTTTGCGGAGAACGGGCTCGTCAAATTCCAGGCGGAGGCCCTGTGGCAGCCGGTGTCGCGCGTCGAGTCGTCACAAACGACGCCCGTGACCAAGAACATGATCACGCAGACCGTGTGGGGTATCGCCGCGGGTGGTCGCTTCGAGCTGGGGCCGGTCCGGGCGGGCGCGTCGTTCTTTCGGGGCCGCGGGCTCGGGCAGTACTACGCGCTCCAAAACTCGCCGGTGGTGTTCGCGCAGAACTACGACCTGCGCTCGTTCACCGGCATTTACGGCCAGGCGGCGTTGGTATTCGGTCCCGTGCAGGTCGCGGCCGGTGCAGGCCGGGTGAGTGTCGACCAACTGGAGGCGGACAAGAACGACGCCACGACCAGCAACGCCAAGAGCCAAACCGGTTTGTCGGCCGCGTTTTACTACTCGCTCAGCGAGTCGCTCGTGCTCGGCGTCGACTACTTTCGCTTTCAAGCGGATTGGTACGGCGCGCGGCGTTCGACGACCGATCCGATGACCGGCATGACGCAGGTCTTGCCTGGCTACATCACGCCCGAAAAGCAGGTCGTCAGTTACATCAACGTGGGTGCGACCTTCCACTGGTAGCCCGCATGCGAGACGCAAGAGTGAAAGTCTCCGAGGTGATCGCGTGAAAAACCTGAAGCAATTGAAACGAACTTTCGCTTGTTTGGGGCTGATTTTGGCCGCGTCTACGCTGGGCCGCTCGGCGCGTGCCGAAGTGGTGCTCGTCGAGAAAGACGGTTGGCGCTTTAGCTTCGACGGTCGGGTCAACGCCTTCCTCAGCGTCGGGGTCGGCGACGACTTTCCGCTGCCCACGCCCAACGCCACGACGATGATGGACCACACGGTCATGGGCTCGAACAAGGCCCCGGGCGTACCGGACGTGGGGTGGCGCAGCTCGGAAGAGGCGGACACCAACAACAAGTACTTTGCCATGCGCGTGCGCAGCGGCATGTTCGGCAACATCCTCGGCTTCGGCATCTCGAAGAAGCTGAGCGACGCCGTCAGCATCAAAGGCTACCTGTCCATTTGGTCGACCATCGAGACCTTGGGTCGCGACAAATGGGCGCCGGTCATCCCCGAAGCACGTGAAGGTTATTTCGACCTCACGGGTCCCTTCGGTACGGTCAAGGTGGGCAGAACCTTCGGCTGGTTCGGCCGCCTATCGACCGAGATCGACTACCTCTACGGCCACACCTACGGCGTAGGTCTACCGTGTACGGACGAGCTGGGGCCATCTTGTGGCCACATCGGCACCGGTGTCGCGTTCCCGGGCTACTCGGCTGGCGTTGCCTACTCGACGCCGAGCATCGGCGGGCTACAGGTCCATGCTGGTCTGTACGATCCGATCGTGTACGCACCCGAGTGGAAACGCGCGCCGCTGCTGCGACCGGAGGGAGCGATCACTTTCGAACAGCGGCTGGGCGGCTCGGGCCTGCTCAAGCTCGCGGCGGAGGGTCTGTATCAGCCGCTGGCTCGGGTCAACGAAACGACCGATCCGGTGACGATGGCCAAGATCAGGACCGACGAGAAGACCTCTGTTTGGGGCGTAGCGGGTGGTGCGCGCTTGGAGGTTGGTCCGCTGCGCATCGGTGCGGCGGCGTTTCGCGGGCGCGGCATCGGCATGCAGTACGCGTTGCAGCGCACGTCGGCCACGCTGAATACGGACACCAACGAGCTGCGCACGTTCACGGGCGTTTACGGCCAGGCTGCGCTGATGATCGGCAAGCTGCACTTGGCAGCGGGTGGCGGCGTGGCCGCGGCGGATCAGCTCACCAGCGATCGCATCAACCCGGCCGTGAGCGTCATTCACCAGCAAATCGGCGTGTCGGCGGCGCTCTATTACCACGTTGCCGACAGCGTCGTCGTCGGCCTCGACTACTTCCGCTTCATGGCCCGCTGGTACGGCGCGCCCACCTCGACCACCGATTTTACGTTGCTGCCGGGCGAGAAGCAGGATCTGAACTTCATCAACGCCGGCGTCACCTACTACTGGTGAGCGCCGGCGACGCCGGTCGTCTTACTTGACGACCTGGCACTTCTCGACGACGACGTTGGCCACGTTGTTGTCGTAGTTGCACTCGTCCACCAGGCGATTGCCCCCGCCCACGTCGTTCACGATCATGGTGATCTTGGAGTTGGTGGGCACGTCCGTCTTGGGGATGGTGCACTCGATGTTCTGGCAGCCGCCCTTCGGCACGGGGCCCGGGGTTTCGGTCTTGCACAGCGGCGTGGTGCGGTCGTCGCCCAGGTAGAAGGCGGCGGGCATGTTGGAGCCGACGCCGCGCAGGCCACGGTTACAGATGCGACCGGTGAAGATGACCTTGTTGTCGGCCGTGAGCGTGCAGGCGTTGGAGGCGTCCAGCGCGCCGGTGATGTCGGCCAGATCTTGCGAGGTCGCGCCCTGGCGGTTCTGGCGGTAGTTGTTGAGGCCCGGCTCCTTGTAGTTTTGCTTCCAGGCGCTCGTCTTCGGGACGCTGCCGTTGTCCTCGATGTTGGTGATCGAGTAGGCGTGCTGGTTCCACAGGTTACGCGACGACGCCCAGCGGTCGAGCTTGTCGCGGTACACGAAAACGCCGGCGAAGTCCTTCTGCGCCACCGGGAACGTCGTCACGTCGCCGAACTCGGCGCGGCACACGTTGCCCGTGCCGGGGGTTCCGGCCTTCGGCGGCTGGCAACCCAGGCCGACGAGCACATCGTTCGGCATGGCATTGTTGTACATGTAAGGGTTGCCGCATTCGGCGTCGGTCGTGCAGCGGCAGTAGCCGGAATCACATTTGCCCGAGACGCACTCGTCGTCTTTCTGGCAGGTGACGCCGGCCCACAGCGGGTCGATGCAGCCGCTGGGGCGCTTCGCGTCTTCGCAATTGAGGGCTGCGCCCATGCGGCCGCAGTTCGAGAACGTGTAGTAGAGCGCCGCGCCGCCGTAGATGATCTTGCTGCGATCGGAGTTGTCCGGATCGGCCACCACCGGCTGCTCCCACCAGGTGGCCGAGCTACGCGGGGTCGAGAACTTTACGTCGCCGGTTTTGCCGTCGTAGACGCGAACGAAGCATTCGTCGGCATAAACGGCCTCGGCTTTGCCGTCGCCCTCGAAGTCGAAGATGGTGGAGCCGGTCATGGCCGAGCTGCAGTCCTGCGTCGGCGAAGCCCAGCGGATCTTGTTCGCCGGATCTTTGCAGCCCGCGTCGCAGCCCAAGTCGAACACGCGGTAGGCGTAGCCGCCGGCCGAGGCCAGCTCCGGCATGCCGTCGCCGTCGAAGTCGCCGATGGTGGGCGGCCCGCCGCGCTCCCCGGTGGCCTGGCCGCTCTGGCACTGCGGACCCTTTGGGAAGCTCACGTCGAGGACCTTGTCGCCCTCGAGCGTGGCGATCCTCACGACGCCGGTGGACTCGTCGTTGCCGACCGGACCCACGCCGACCACCTCCGCCTTACCGTCGAGCTTGGTGGGATCGAACTGGCCGGCACCGGTGCGCGTGCCGAAGTCGGCGAACGCGAAGAACGCGGGCGTTTGCTCCTTGGTCGTGTTCAGGCCGGGATACGCCTCGGCCCAAGCCGTGCCGCTCCAGCGAAACACCTTGTTGGCCACCAGCTCGATCTTGCCGTCGCCGTCTAGGTCGCCCAGCGCCGGATCCGAAGCCAGAAAGATGCCGGGGTTTGCGGCGGCGATCACGGCGCCGGTCGTGCCGTTCAACACCACACCGCCCGCACCGATGATCTCGGGCTTGCCGTCGTCGTCGAGGTCGTGAATGGAGACGCCGTCCCAGGCCGTCTTGCCGCCAGGGCCGGCAGCGGGCTGCGTCCACATCTGGTCGTACTTCGTGCCGTCGAACTTGAAGGCCACGACGCCGCCGGCGTTCAGGCGCGCGACGATCTCGAGCTTACCGTCGCCGTCGAGGTCCGCGATCGAGGGCGTCGCGGCGTCGAGGATCAGGCCGCCGGCCTGAATGACCTCGATCTGCTCGCAGGTTTGCCCGTTCAAGATGCGGATGTGACCGCCGCTCTCGCCGCTGGTGCTCGAGACGACGACAATCTCTGCAGCGGTCCCGGACTCGGTCGGCAGATTGGCAACCAGCGGCGTGGTCAGCACGTTGATGCTGTCCATGAACGGGTCGCCCGCGACCGGGCCACGCCAGGCGCACTGCAAATCCGGCGAAAATTGGCTGACCGTGGCCGCGTTCTTGCACATCTCGTTCACGGGGCGCGCGGCGTTGGAGACGCAGGTCGGGTCCGTGACGCCGTCGATATTGCAGCCGTCAGTCGCGATGCAGCAGAAGGTGTCGTTCACGCACTCGGTGCCGGTCGGCGTGCAGGCGCCGCCGTTCGGCGAGCACACGCCTTTGTCGGGGCTAGTCAAGACGCAGACGAAGTTCTTGTCGCACTCACTCGTCTTCGTGCAGTTGGTGAGCATCGGATTGCCGTCCGAGCCGCCGCTGCCGCCCACGTTCACGGCGCCGGTGCCAGTGGTACCGGCGCCGATGACGATGCCGCCGGTGGCGCCCGTGGAGCTACTCGCCCCCGTGCCGTTGTGCCCGCCGGTCGTCTTGCTTCCGCCGCTTGCCGAGCAAGCAGCGGCGACGGCGCCGCTCACCAAGACCGCTGCAATCCCTCGAGCCAGGCTCAACCCGATTCGCATGCTCGATGCTTTAGCTGAGCGATCACGGCCCGGCGGCTCGCGACACCGATAGCGCCATCGAAGTGATAAAACTCAGCCAGAGCCCCTGCCGATTCCGACGCCGCTTCCACCATGCATCGCGCCCAAATCCAGGCATTCGGTAGGAGAAAAGCCCGGTTAGAATTTTCTTGGACTGCCGCGGCGTGACGACAGCATGGATCTCCCATCGTCCACGCTGATCACGTATCGACAGGGATCAGGCATCGACCGGCGTGATCACGTATCGACAGTGATCAGGCATCGACCGGCGTGATCGCGTATCGACAAAAGTATCGGGGCTGCCCAGCTGGGCAGCCCCAATAGGAACAACGGCCTACCCCCCGAGACCGTTACTTTTGCTGGATGATGACCTGCACGCGGCGGTTCTTGGCGCGGTTGCCGTCCGTCGTGTTCGGGACGAGCGGCTTGTCGGCGCCGTAGCCCTTGGCGACGAGGCGGTCGGGCGAGACGCCGAGGCGCACGAGCGTGTCGACCACGGCTTGGGCGCGACCTTGGCTCAGGCGCTGGTTGTAGACGGCGGAGCCGGTGTTGTCGGTGTGACCCTGCACCTCGGCGAGGCGGATGTCGGGCTTGCTCTTGAAGAACTCGGCGAGCTCCTCGAGCAGACCCATCGAATCCGGCAAGATTTCGGTGGAGTCGTGCTGGAAGTGCACTTCTTTCTTCAGCTTCACTTCGCGGCCCGCGAGCACGACGTTCGGCTTGTCGGGGCGCTTGTTGAGCACGATGCGCGCTTGCACTTCTTTGCGCGGCTCGACCTGCACCTCAGCGGCGCTGGAGAAGTAACCGGGAGCTTCGACCGACAGCTTGACGGTGCCGGGCTTGACGTTGCCGACACTGAAGCCGCCGTTGCTGTCGGCGGACAGATCGAGCGTGCGGTTCAGCGGATCGGTCACCGTGATTTTCGCGCCGATCACGGGCTGGCCGTTTTCGCCGTCGCTCACGGCGCCGACCAGCGTACCGACCTTGGGGAGCGCCTCGAGCTCGCAGATCACGTTGACGACGGTGTTGCCACCCGTGCCGCCCGCGACGCCACCCGGCGTGGAAACGGCAGCCGGAGCCACCGGCGCGGCGGGCGGGGTACCCGGCACGTTCGGATCGGCGGGTGCACCCGGTGCCGCCGGGGCGGGAGCCGGAGCGGCCGGAGCCGGAGCGGCGCCGGGCGGCGGGATGGTCGCGATGCACTGGCCGTCGCGGTAACCCTGCGCGCTCACGTTGAGCGTGTACGTACCGGGCTCGAGATCCGTCGACTTGAAGGTGCCGTCGTCCGCCGCCACCATGCCGGTGAGGCTGCGGCCGTCGTACTTGAGGATGGCGCCCGAAATCGGAGTCTGGGTGCCGCGCTCGGTGACCACGCCGGTGACGTAGGCGTGAGCCGGCGGCGCGGGCGGGGGCGGCGGGGCCGCGTCTTTGATGTGCTTGACCACCGGCAGGGGCGCCACGGTGTCGACCGCGTAGGCCAGGCCGAACCACAAGTTCCACGGCGCTTCTGGCGCGACTTCTTCCACGAAGTCACTGGTGGCGCCGGTGCCGATGTCGAACGCGCCGAGCAGCGACAGGCCATGCTCGGCCCAGGGGAAGACGCGCGTGCCCAGCGTGAGGCGCGACGGCGACGTGCTGAAGCCCTGGTGCTCGCCCAAGCAGCCTTCGCCCGCCTCTTTCACGCGGTCGAGGTTACACACGTAGTTTTGGCGGTTCAGCGGGATGTCGAGCGACCACTCGAGGAACGGACGGATGATCGGGTGATCGAACTCAGCCGCGAAGCCCATGCTGATGAAGTCGACGCGGTTGATGTTGAGGCCGAAGCGCTCGATGCGCGAAATCGGACGACCGCGGCCGGCGGGAGGCTGCGTGGTCTCGAGATCGCTCACGACCTGGCCCGAGTTGTCGAGCTTGTACGCGAAGTTGGCGTGGAAGCGCAGCGGGATGTTGTCGTCGGGGTTGACGTGGTTGTTCAGGTCCGCCGTGGCCAGCGCGCGGATCGTGAAGCTGGTGCCCCCGCCGTCGAGACCGACGCCGCCGGTGCCGTTGAGCAGCCACAGCTCGGCCTCACCACCGACGCTGAAGATGGAGTCGGGCGTCTTCGGCAAGAAGCCTTTGACGCCGATGTTGGTGTCGCCGAGCACCTGCAAGAGCTGCGGGCGGCTGCGGCTGTTGCTGACCGCGCGGTTGTGAAAGCCGAGATAAGCCTCGAGGAATGACAGCACCGTGGCCGAAATTCCGAGGTGCGCGCCCATCGAGTCCACTTCGTCCGCCGCGGCGCGCGACTCGCTGCCGAAGGTCGGGCAGTTGTTTTGCGAGTTGCACAAGAAGCCGGAGCTCGTGAAGTAGCTGCCCATCAAGGACATGCGGAAGGTGCCGGGCGCGCCGGAGCCTGCTTCGCTCACGTGCAAGAGACCGGTGGAGCCGGAGATGCCGCTCTGGACCTGGAGAGACGACTTGCGCCAGCGACGCTCGTAGTCGGTTGGCTCGGCTTCGCCACCGGGCAAGCCCATGTCGGCGTCGGCGTCGAGGTTCAGCCCACCGCTGGTGCTCGCGCTGGCGGAGCCAGATGCAGCAGGCGCGGCTGCAGGAGCCGGAGCAGGCGCAGGCGCAGGCGCGGCTGGTCCCGCCGCGGGAGCGGGAGCCGCTGCTGCAGGTGCGGGCGCAGGTGCCGGTGCGGCTGCTGGTGCAGGCGCAGGAGCCGGCGGTGGCGGTGCGGGCTGCTGTGCTTGGGCCCCCATTGCCCAGAGCGATCCGACTAGCGAAATCGACGCGAATCCTACCCGTTTCATCATTCCTCGTTTTTCCTCAGTTCAGTCGCACGGCTCGGCTCGAGCAGGCAGCGGGGGGTCCGGGTTTTGGCCGCGGGGACCCCCGGCCTGATGAAAGACAGCGGAACGCTTTCTATCATCCTTTGGGCGCTCACAGAAAATTGCTAAGCGACCGATGTTTCGAGGCCTTTTATGCTGTGCCGAGCCGCTTTACCCCATGACCCATGAGCGCTACCGTCCTCGCGTAACGTGACAGATGCGGTGATTCGGGTCGAGCGTCTGCAGAAGGATTTCCGGCAAGGTTTCTTCATGCGCCATGTCGTGGCGGTGAAGGACATCTCGTTTCAGGTCCAATCTGGGGATATTTTCGGGTTTTTGGGGCCCAACGGCGCCGGCAAGACGACCACGATCAAGATCCTCACCGGCCTGATCAGTCCAAGCGGCGGCCAGGCGGAGCTGTTCGGCGAGCCGGTGCCGAGCAGGCGGGCGCTCGCGCGCATCGGATTTTTGCCGGAAAATCCCTACGTGTACCCGTACCTGACGCCAGCTGAGTTCGTCGAGCTCTGCGGGCGGCTCTCCGGGCTCAGCGCGCGAGCGGCGCGCGATCGCACGCTCCAGGTGCTCGATCAGGTAGGGATCGCCTATGCGGCCGATCGGCCCGTTCGGCGCTTATCAAAGGGCATGCTGCAGCGTACCGGGCTTGCGGCGGCGTTGGTGGCCGACCCCGAGCTGCTGATTTTGGACGAGCCGATGAGCGGTCTGGACCCCGTCGGGCGCAAAGAGGTGCGCGATCTGATCGTGGAAGAGCGCAAGCGCGGACGCACCATTTTCTTTTCGACGCACATTTTGAACGACGTCGAATCCCTCTGCGATCGCGTGGCCATCCTCAAGAAGGGTGAGGTCGTCGTGAGCGGTCGCATCAGCGAGCTCCTGCGCAAAGACGCGCGCCGTAGCGAAATCACTCTCGCGGGTGACTATTCGGCACTGCAGGCCGAGCTGAGCGCGCAGGGTGTCTCCAGTCGCGTGGTCGGTGGCATGCTCGTGGTGTTGGTCGAGGGCGCCGCGCTCTTGACCAGCGTGCTCGAACGCGCGCTCGCCGCCGGCATCACGGTCGAACAAGTCGCGCCGAGGCACGAAACGTTGGAGGACTTGTTCGTGCGCGAAGCGATCGCCTCCGGCGATGGCGCGCCGGCGGGCAACTAGCAAGCGCGGGATTTTTGTCTCGGCGGGGTGAGGCGCCGCTCTGGCAAGGAGGAGAGGCTTGGATTCGGCACCGCCGGCTCCGTTGGAAAAACTCGTTGCGCCCGCGAATCCCCGACATGCTCGCAGTGAAGGGGCTCTCGCTTGGGAGCACAACGTGCGGTAGTGAGGGGCTTTATTTCGGAGCACGACGACGTGCGGGTAGTGAGGGGCTTTATTTCGGAGCACGACGACGCGCACGTCGTGAACGGATTGGAAGCAAGGGCGTCCGATAGTCGCAATTGCGACGGGGGCGACGGAGGGCCTCGTGAGCTGAAGATCGTTGAGAAATCGCCGTCGCGATTGCGACTAGTGGGGAGCGTCGAAAGGTTAAGGGGCGCGCGTGCCACGACGAGCCATTCACCGCCGGGCGACTTTGCGGAGGACTTCGAGGTCGGCGCGGCCGAGCTCGCGGGTGGCGATGAGTAGGGCGAGGTAGACGCAGGGGGTGATGGCTGCGGCGACGAGGGTGAGGAGCTTGCCGGGGGGAAATGCGAGTCGCGCGAAGGCGGCGGCGGCGGCGAGCGAGAGCAGAGTGCGGAGGATGCTCCAGGGGGAAACGAGGGCGCCCGCGGCGCGATAGACGAGGATGGCGGCGACGAGCGTGGCCAGGACCAGGCCGCTGGAGGTGGCTTGCGCAGTGAGCCAGAGTAGCTGCTCGCTGAGCGCGGCGCCGCTGGCGCGGGTGAAGCAGAGCAAGGCCACCACCACTACCGCGAAGAAGGTCACCCACATGCTCTGCTTCTCGCGGCCCAAGCTATTCAAGATGGTGGTGAGGATGCCGAATAGCGCGAAAGCACCAAAGCCTAACGCCAGCAGGGAGAGCGCACGACCGCCGAGCGCGGCCGCTTCGCTGCCGAACAGCAGCTCGAGCAAGCGCGGAGCGAGGCCGAGCGTGACGCTGACCATGGCGCCGGCGATGACGAGCGACAAGCGGAGCCCGGTGCGCACATAAAGTGCAATGGCTTCCTTGTCCTGATCCTGCGCAGCGCGCGCCAACATGGGAAACAGGATGAAGGTGATGGCGATCAGGATCTGGTAGGGCAAAAACGAGAACAGCTGGGTCGCGCGGTAAGCGCCGACCAGCGCGTCTGCGCGCGAGAGCGGGGCGCCGGCGGCGCTGGCGGCCTGGCTGGCGAAGCGGCCGAGCAGGGTCAAATCGGCCTGAAATAGCAGGTTCAAGAGGCCCTGGCCGAACAGCAGCGGCAGCGCCAGGCCGACGTAGCTGCCAAGCGTGAGCCGGCTCGGGCCGCCCTTGCCGACACCGATCACGGTGGCTGCGATGAACAACACCACCAGTGAGCTGATGACGAAGCCGACCGCCGAGCCCGTGGGGCCACTCTGCGACAGGCGGCGCGCCACGAACGCGCCCATCACCAGGCCCAGTGTGCGCAACGTGGCCGACGTGACGTCGAAGCCAGCTTGCACCAAGAAGCGCTTCTGGCCGTTGGCTACACCGATGAGCGGCGTGTAAAGCGAGTACACCAGCAGAATGGCCGCGAGCACGCGCAGCGGCGTCTCTACGTGGCCGGCGCCCGCCAGCTCGGCGATGAGCGGGGCCTGGCTGGCAAACACCACGGCCAAAATTGCCCCGAACAGGGCATGCCAGGTGAGCACGCGCCGCACCGTGGCCGAAAGCTCGCCCGGCTCTGCCTGCACCACCGTGCGGCTCACCGCCTGAATCGACATGGTGGTGATCGGGTTGTACGTGATGCTAGCGATCGAGAGCACTCGCGAGAGCGCGCCGTAACCGTCGAGCCCGAGCACGCGCGGCAGCGCAATTTGCTGCACCAAGCCGAGCAGGATGAAATAGATCTTGGCGCCCGCTACCGCGAGGCCGCCGCGGCCGGTGCTGCGGGTCGAATCGTCGTCGCTCATGGCGTGGCGCCTGCCTAACACAGCCGCGCCCGGAGCGGACTTTTGCCGCTCAAGAAGGGGCCGTGAGCAGCCAGCGCTCGAGATCCGGCAGCGTGCTGAGCACCTGCACCCGCTCCGGCAAGCCGGGCAGCTCCGGCACGCGTCGCCCGCCGATCAGCACCTCTACACCGGCTGGCAACGCTCTGCAGACGGCCTCGACCTCCCGCCGCGCTTCGTCCGGCGCCAGGCCCACGATCGAGAGGGCGACGCTGCCGGCCTTGGACAGGCGCGCGGCCTGGGCGATCTGATCGGCGGGGAGATTGGCGCCCAGGTAGACGGCGCGGCGACCGTGCATGGCGATTACCACCGCCGCCAAGAGCGCGCCCAGCTCGTGCAGCTCACCCGCGGGAGTGGTGCAGACGACCGGAGCCTTGCCGTTGACGGGCTGGGCCGCGAGCAGCGCGCCCAGCTGCGTGCGCAACATGGCCGAGGCGGCGTGCTCACTGGCGACGCAGATATCGCCGCTTTCCCAGCGCACACCGATCTCGTCCAGCGCTGGCGCGAGCACGTCGGTTACCAGGCCGTGCGGGGAGAAGGTGTTGGTCGCCTGCATCAAGGCACGCGAAGCTCGCTCCAAATCCAGCTCCGCCAAACTAGCGATGAGCTCGTCGATCAGGGCGCGCGCGCGGCTTTGCAGCTCCGGATTGGGGCTGCCCGCCAGCGGCACGGCATCGGACGGGGCGAGCCGGAGTAGCGCGTCCATCTCGAGCGAGGCCACGGCGCTGATGGTGTACCCCCGCTCCAGCAGCTTCTTGATCAGCCGCAAGCGCTGCACGTCGGCGTCGCTGTAGAGGCGCGCGCCGCCGGGGGTGCGATTCGGAGTGAGGGCCTTGTAGCGGCGCTCCCAAATGCGGATGGCGTGCGTGGTGACGCCGGTGAGCCGCGCCAACGTGCCGATGCGGTAGCGCGCTTCGCTCAAGTGCCTACCCCCAATGCGCGGAGCGTTTCGGTGACGCCGCCGTAGCCGCGAAAGAACCAGCTCCACCACGCGAGCATCATGATGCTGTGGCCGAGCAAGATACCGACGTGGCTCCACATTTCGACGCGGTCCGAATATTTTCGCACGTAGCGCCGCCAGTGAAAGGCTTCGTCTACCAGGCTGTAGATCATCGACAGAGCCGTCAGCACCAGCGCCGGGATCCACAGACCGCGGGGGTGATGGTAGGCCGCCGTGAGGAGCACGCAGCTGGTGATACCGCAGAAAATCGTGATGCCGTGAACCAGACCTTCCGCGCCGCTGATTTCCTGCTTGTAGATGGTGCGATGGCCGATGGTGTCGATGGCGATCGACAGCGAGAACAGGGCCGCGCCGAGCGGCACGAGCCAGGCTTCTGGCGAAAACTTCACGCCGTGCAGGTGCCCGGCGAGCAAGAACCCGCCGGTAGAGGCCACTAGACCGAGCATCAAGCCGACCCAGGACACGTACACCAGCCAGTCGACGCGCGAGAACTCGCGGACGCGACCGACATAGGTGCGAAGCTCAGACGGGAAGGACATCTTGCGGGAACCTCACGGGTGAGAGCAGCGGCGCGGCGCGGAACGTCGGCGTGCCGATGGCCACGCGCAGCGAGGTCGCGGTCGCGCCCGCCACGCGCAGCAGCTTTTCGGGCAGCGAGACCACGACGCGCCCGGCCAGCACGTTCGCCTGCTGCGCCAGGATGCGCTCGCCGATCGCCGAGTAGACGCGGCGCGCGGTCGCGATGGCCAGCCGTGAGCGAAACGCCAAGTACGGAAGGCCGCGATCACCGGAGCGGTACAGCACCTCAGCTTCGGCCAGTAACCGTCGCACGGCGCTCGCGCACTCCGCCGAATGCTCGCTCGTTAGCTCGACGTTGCTGCCAGAGGCCCGCGCCGCGGTGAGCCTCGGCGCCAATTCTGCCGGCAAATACAGCCGTCCTCGCTGCCAGTCTTCGCTCACGTCGCGGCAGATGTTGGTCAGCTGCATAGCCATGCCAAGATGAATGCCGTGTGCGACGGCGCGCTGGCGCCGTACGCCCAGCACGTGACACATCATGGCTCCGACGCTGCCGGCCACGCACCAGCAGTAATCGTAAAGGTCGGGCAACGTCTCGTAGCTCTTGCCTTCCGCGTCGAGCTGAAAGCCCCTCAGAAGAGCCTTCGGATACTCGCAGGGAATGTCCTTTTCGAAGACCAGCCGCTGCAGCTCGCGCGCTTCGGGGTCGCTGAGCGCCGCACCGGCGTACACCCGGTCGAGCTCGGCGCGCAGTGCGGCGACTCGCTCGTGGGCCTGCTCGGGCGGGGCGAGGTCGATCAGGTCGTCGGCGCGCCGGCAGTAGGCGTAGAGTCCGGCCCCGTCGTCGCGCAGCTTTGGACCCAGCAGTAGCGACGCCAGCCAGAAGCTTTTGGAGCCGTGGCGGAGGGCGGCGCGGGCAGTCATTCTGCGGCCTCCGCGCCCGCAGAATCGGCGGAAATGCCGCAGTCTGCCAGCACCAGCCCCGCGGTCGCCTTGGCCGAGCTCACGACACCGGGCACGCCGGCGCCGGGGTGCGTGCCCGCGCCGACCAAGTAAAGGCCAGGCAACTTGGGGTCGCGGTTGTGCGGACGAAACCAGGCGCTCTGGGTGAGCTTGGGCGCCACCGAGAACGCCGAGCCATGGTGCGCAAAGAGGTCGCTCGCAAAGCCGCGCGGCGTCAAGCTGCGTCGTGTGACGATGTGGCGTCGCAGGTCGGGCATCACCTGCTCGAGCGCCTCCAGGATGCGGTCGCCGTACGCGTCGCCGATGCGATCCCAATCGAGCGGCGCGTGGCCGAGGTGCGGCACCGGCGACAAGACGTAAAAAGTGGCGCCACCGGGCGGGGCCAGCGAAGCGTCGGTCACGCTGGGCGCGTGCAGGTAAAGACTGAAGTCTTCGGGCAGCTTCGTACCGTGGAAGATGTCGTCGAGCAAGCCGCGGTAGCGCGGGCCGAACAGCACCGTGTGGTGCGCCAGGTCGTACGCGCGGTTCGTGCCGAAATAGAGCACGTACAGCGACATCGACCAATCGGCTCGCTCCAGCTTTTGGCGGGTTTTCTGGGCTTCGGGCTCGCTTGCGTAGAGGCGCGCGTAGGTGTGGTGCAGGTCCGAGTTCGATACCACGAGGTCGAACGGCTCGCGCTCGCCCGCGGCTGAGCTAACGAGATGGCGAACGGGGGCGCGGTCGATTTGGATGCCGCTGACCGGGCAAGATAGCCTCAGCTCGCCACCCAGCTCTCGATAGAGTCGGAGCAGCGCCTGCACCAGCGCGCCCGTGCCGCCACGCGGAAAGAAGACGCCCCAGTTGCGCTCCAAGTAGTGAATGAGCGTGTAGATGCTGCTGGTTTCGAACGGGTTGCCGCCCACCAAGAGTGAATGAAAGCTGAGCGCCTCACGCAATTTTTCGTTTTTGACGAAGCGCGCGACCGTTGCATACACCGAGCGGTCGGCGCGCAGCCGCCCGAGCGTCGGTGCGACCTTGAGCATGTCCGAAAAGCGCAAGAACGGCGCGTGGGCCAGCTCCGTGAAGCCCTTGTCGAACACCTGGCGCGAGTAGTCGACGAAGCGCAGGTAGCCCTCGGCGTCTTGCGGAGACAGCTGCTCAATCGCTTCGAGCAGGGCGCCGCCGCCCGCGTAGTCGATGCGGGTACCGTCCGGCCAAAGCAGCCGGTAAAACGGCGAAACCGGCAGAAAATCGACGTAATCTTCGCGGCGCTTGCCGCACAGCGCGAACAGCTCGTCGAGACAATGCGGCGCCGTGATCACGGTGGGGCCGCCGTCGAACACGTAGCCATCCTGTTCGTAGACGTAGGCGCGGCCGCCTGGCTTGTCGCGCGCCTCGAACAGCACCGTCTGCAGGCCGGCCGCCTGCAGACGAATGGCCGCCGCGATACCGCCAAAACCAGAACCGACGATTGCGGCGCGCTTGCGTTGCCGGAGCTCAACCATAGGCTTGCTCCAGGCGCTCGATCTCTTCTGCGAGCGGGTCGAGCAGGCGCCGGCTCGGTACGTGGCGCTCGAGGCGCTTCAGCGCCTGCCCGAGCAGCTTGTGGATGGCAGGATACGGGGCCTCACCCAGCTCCTTGCGCAGCGCCTTTGCTAATACCTCGGGGTGAATCTCGCGGCGTTCCACCTCGCGCGCCCGGTGCTGTAGCCGCGAGTACGTCACTTCGTCGCGCTGCTCCGCGAGCCAGGCCCACGGCCAGGTGGGGCGACCGTTGAGCAAATCTTCGTGGCCTTTGTGCGCGCGCCGCTCTTCGAACAGCCCGCTCACGTCGTCCAACATTTGCAGCGCGACCCCGTAATTTCGGCCAAAAGTTGCCAGCTCGCGGTGCAGCTCGGGCGGCGCGCCGGCCGCCGCGGCGCCGAGCTCGGCCGATAGCTCGAGCAGGCTGCCCGTCTTGAGGCGCGTGCTCAGGCTCACCACGTCGCGCACCTCACGCTGCGACAGCGAGCCGAGGCGTGCCCCCAAATCCAGCGCCTGCCCGTAGTGGCAACGCAGCACGCCCCGGTCGATGGCTCGCCGCAGCGTGAGCTCCACCTCGCTCGGTAGCTGCATTTGCTCGAGCACGCTGTGTGGGGCGAAATACAGCCAGTTGCCCGCGTTGAGCGCCAAAGGTAAGCCCACGACCAAGTGCAGCGCGGGCTTGCCACGCCGGTACTTCGAATCGTCCTCGATGTCGTCGACGATCAGCGAGCCGGCGTGCAACAGCTCCACGATCAGCGGCAGCTGCTCGGGCATGTCTGGAGAGCCGGCGCGCCGGCTCACGTCGTAGGCCACTTCGACCAGGCGCGAGCGAAATTCCTTGCCCGGGCGCGAAAATAGCTCGAACAGCGGCCCCGAAAGCGCCGCCGTCCAGACGCGCTCGGGCACTCGTTCGCGGCCGAGGTCCAGGGTCTCGCTCAAGCGACGCTCGCTGAATTCGGCGCGAAGCAGCCGCAAAAGCGGCGTCTCGCCGGGGGCGCTGTGCCCACACGAGGCCGGCAGACTCTGTGACAGAAGCGATTGCGTCATGTAACGACTCCCGGTGGCGTTGACGGATGTGCTGAGGTCTCGTTGCTGGCTGATGACAGCGCACGTTTGAGCGAAAAGCCGCGCGGTGGTCGCCCGCACAGCAGGCGCGCGCGATCGGTGGGGGTGAGCGCCATGGCGTAGAAGCGCTCGACCGATGCCTCGGGCAAACGATAGAAGCGCTCGATCACGTTACGGCGCTGCTCCGGCGCGAACGCGCTGAAGAACAGCTTGTTGAGCAGCAGGCAAAAGCGCAGCTGCGCTCGCTGCGCGCGGACCTGCTCCGCCCACACGCCGGCGTGCAGCTCCTCGGGCGAGCTTCGAGCGACGGCGCACGCGAGTCGCGCAGCGACCGGAAACGAATAGCCCGTGACCGGATGAAACCAGCCACCCTGGTAACCGCCTACGAATGGACCGTCCGGCGCGGGGTTCGGAATCGCCGCTAGCCGCGTGGGCAGCGGCAAAACTCCGGTTTCCTCGCGCAGCACCTGAGCGACGGCGAAGCCGTTTTGCTGCGCATAAGTGAGGATTTCTCGCTCCATGCGCTCGCGGTCGAGCTCGCGCGAATCGGAGAAATACGTATCTTCGAGCAATACCCGGTCCGGTGCGAAGGGCAGGGCGTAGAGGAACCGAAAGCCGTCGTGCTGTGGCACGCGGGCGTCCATCAACAGCGGGTGAGCGATCGGACTGGGGCGTTTGAGCTTGAGCTCGAGCCCCAGAAACTTTTGGTAGCCTGCGCTCGAGCTGCCCAGCGCTGCGGGGCCTCGACTCTCGATTACCACCGCCGCGTGCAGCTCTTCCCCGGTAGCCAACGTGACACGATGCTTGGCGACCCGCACCGCGCGCGATTGCAAGAAGAGCCGCGAGCCGCTGCGCCCGACGAAGGCCTCACGAACGACTTGATCCAGCCGCTCCGAGCGCACGGCGGCGTACGCTGATTCGAGCGTGCGTGACAGCTCTGGAAAGCGCACCTCGTAGCGAGGCCAGCGTGCACCGACCAGGCGCGAGACGAACGGACGCGCCGCCTCGTGAACATCACCCGCGTGGAAGCACCACACGTGATTGCCGCCGAGCGCCGCGTCCTGCTCCACGAGCCCCACCCGCGCCTCGGGCCGCGTCTCGCGCAGGGCCAGGGCAATCAGCGCATTGCCCAGCCCGCCGCCGACCAGCAGGTAATCGAAAGCGAGTGGAGGTACCGGCGCCATGTCTGAACCTTGTCTAAGCCGAACTTAGACAAACGTCAACCGCCGGAACGGCGAATTACTACTTATTGTATAAATGTTGTCTAACTGTTGGAGATCGCTAGCCAGTCCGGAAAACCGCGACCGCCGAGCGCCAGAAAACCCGTCCTTTCAGATCCGCCTGCCCGCATCCTCAGAGCAGCCGGCCGATTCGCGGACGAGCGCAAAATCTCGCGCACTTCTCCTTGACCTTCGGCGCTCCGTGGGTACTGTCCGCCCCAACAAATTCCGACTTAGCTCAGTTGGTAGAGCAGGCGGCTGTTAACCGCCGGGTCCTAGGTTCGAGTCCTAGAGTCGGAGCCCACAAAAAACGGAAGAAGCGCTGCAGAAAGACGCCGAAAGGCGAGCAGCGCGACCGTTGAGAAACGTGGGGCTTTGGTGGCCCGCGTTGAGGCTATTGCCCCCGCATTGCCCCCAGCGGTAGCGGCGCCTAGCCTCGTGCCCAGCATGGCCGCGGAGTTTCAACAAGAGCTGGCCGACGCGCTGAGCGAGTTCCAGGAGGCGCTAAACGAGGGGCTGGACGCAGGCCGCAAGGAGCTAGCCCAGCGGCTAGCTAAAGACCTCGACTACGAGCGCCCGAGGGAGCCGCAAGTGATCGAGGTCCTGATCCGCCGCGACCAGATTGCCGACGGCGCCGCCGGCCTGTACCGCGGATCATTCGTTGAGGCCGGAAGGCGAGCCGCCCTAGACGCGCGCCGCGGGGATCAGGGCGCCGCCGTCGACTTCGACGATAGAACAGCGTACGCGGAGAAGCTGCGCTTCGTCGTCGCCTATCGCTAGGCAAACTAGGCGACCTACACGGCTACCGCATGGCTCAATTCGTAAACACGCCACATTCGCTTGTGCTTGTCCTCGTGGCGACCACGGTTGAGCATGGCGCCCAGCAGCGTCTTCGCTAAGTTGAGGCCGCCTTCCGCGACGACCTGGATCTCCTGCCGCACCTGCCCTGAGACATAGATGACATCGTCGGTGGCCTTGCCAATGGCGCCCAGCACGCGATTGCCGCCGTTGATGCCGTCGCCGATGTAGTTCCAATCGTCCCTGCCTGGATCCCAGAACCAGCGTACGGCACCCACGTGCGCCCCGACCCGGACATGAAACTCTGGGATCCTGCCAGCAGCTACGCCCCCTTCAAGTTCGCGTAGCAGCTGCCCAGCGAAACGGACGGCGGCTACAGCGTCATCGAAGGCATAGATGTAACCATCACCAATGCAGAGCTTAGCCTCCGCATTGGCGCCTGTGCTCTTTTCAACCGCCTCCGCTAGCCGAACTAGCGCCAGAACCACTAGCAGCTGCAGACCAGCTGGCATCTGCGAATAGTCCGAGATATCGACGTACACGAATGCGCGACGGATCGGGCGCGTCGAGTGTCTGCAGATGTCCGACGTCTCTGTGTCGAGTTCCACCGCAATCTCGGCACAGATGTCAGCGGCGACGGCGAGATCTGAAGTGCCGCTCCAAACTCCGTCGCCGGCCTGATCCCAACTGCTGAGTGGCGAAGTGAAGGCAACCAGTATCCGTCGATAAGGCTTGCCGTCATGCTCGACCGTCTCTCCGGCGAATGAGTAGTCTTTCTGAACGCTGGCTATCGGGTTAGGAGGCGGCGCCCACAGAACCTGCCCTTCCTCATGCAGCGCACGCACTGCGTATGTCGCCCATCGTGATCACCTGTGTCGGCGCATCGTGATCACCCAAATCGTGCATCGTGATCGGAGCGAAGCGACGCTGGCAGGTGGCAGGTCAGGTGGTGGGTTCGGGCTGGCCCTTTCGGGTGAGTTTCCCTTGAGGTCGACCTTGTAGGCGTTGTTCACAAGTCGGTCCAAAATCGCGTCAGCCAGGGTCGGGTCGCCGATCCAGGCGTGCCAGCTGGCGGCCGGGAGCTGGCTGGTGACGACGGTGGAAGCGCGGCCGT
>DASZTA010000009.1:0-330855 GCA_035548415.1 Polyangiaceae bacterium | reverse complement strand
GTTGATGGCCACGGAGGTGGCGCCAATGGAGGTGAAGCCGCCCAGGAACGTGTCGGGGGGCAGCGTCATCTGGGCCTTGATGGGCCCGAGCAGGTCCGTCAGCGAATTCGTGTATTCGAGCTGGGTGAGGACCCGCAACTTGGGGCCACCCTTGCTCGGGTCGAAAGGCATTCCGGTGCTGCCACCGTTCGCGCTACCACCGCTCGCGCTGCCGCCGGTCAGGCCGGCGCCTGCCGAAGCGCCCCCGTTCGCACCTACAGCGCCTCCCCCGTCCGTACACGCGAGCGAGCTAAGCGAGCCGAGGCCCACGAGCCCCAGAAAGAGCACCCGGTACGGTCGGAATACGGAGGGAGCGACCATCATCTCCCTAGGGTAGTGGTGACGACGCAGACTACGCGTCATTAAAAGTAGCATTTCCGGGGTTTCCGCGCACCCTTTTGGAAAACACGCGCGACGAGGTTGGTAACGCGACCTTAGTTGCGCTCTACAACTACGCCTGACACCTGCACGGTGCGACCTTGTGGTTTGCTCCGCGTGGGCACGACATGCCGCCAGGGCCACGAGGTGGTCAGTAGACTGCGTGCTTGCTGACGTGGGACGAGCGCCTCCAAGCTGGGAGCCCCGATCAACGCCTGGAGCGTGAGGCCTTCCAGCAAGATGCCGCGCGCATCCAGCGCCGTGTACTGCTCGGTAATATCGCTGGTAAGGGCGATGCACGGTGCGGCCGCCAGCAGCGAGCGCACGTGTGCCTGCTGCACGCGGTGCGTGAGCTGCGCGAGCGCGACGTGCAGCTCGGGAGCTTGCGCGCGTGGGCTGCCGGGGAAACGCGCTGCGAGCTGTGCTTGGACGTAGTGCGTGAGGGGCGTGGCCAGCTGGGACAGCACCATCGACGAACAGACGAAGTCGAGCGGCTCCGCTGCTGCGCCAGCTGGAAAAATTCGAGGTGGCTCGTCCACGAAATAGCTGTGCAGCACCTCGAGCAGAGCCGCGTACACCGCGGGCTCGTCTGTCAGCGCGAGGGCCCCACGAACCCGTTCCAAGAAAACGTCGTTGATGCCCGTGACGTCGGCTTGCGCGAGCACGAGCCGCGAGTAAAGCTTCGGCTCCAGGTCGAGTTGCTTGACGCTCTCGGCCATAGCGACGGCGTCGATGTCGACCAGCACCAGCTGCTCGAAGCGCTCCGCCAGCTTGCGCAGCGGAATATCGTACAGCTTGCCGGCGCCGATCACCGCCGCGCGCGAGCCCGAGGCGCGCTCCGCACCTTGCAGCAACAGCTGCTTGTTGTGCAAACCGTGCTCGCGCCAACTCGCCGCGTTGCTATCTCGGACGCGCGTGATGGCCGCGGACGTCGAGGCGTAGCCCAGCTCGCTCAACGTAGCCTCGGCAACCGACTCGTGCGTTGGCCACGGCGTCACCGTGCCGGCGCGAAGCTCGTCGAAAGCCTGCAGCACGTCACCGAAATTCAGCGAGGCCGGTAGATCCGGCAAGCTCAGGCGCGACAGCGCGTCACCGAAGGCGCGCAAGGCCGGATAATGCTCGAAGCTCCAGGGCTCCGTCCCGGAGCAGGCACGTTGCAAGCCCAGTAGCTGCTCATCGTCGAGCTGCCCGCGCACGTTCATGCCCTGCTCGACGGCCCAAGCCAGCACGCGACGCAGAGAAGAAAGAGCGGACGACGCCATGCCTCGTTCAGTGCCGAGATCTCGCGCCAGAGTCAATTGACTAAAGTTACCGTCCTCCAAGCGCTGCCCTGGACGACTCCGGAGCTCGCTCGGTCCCAACCAGCTTCATCGGGCCGTGGATTCGTCCCGGAGTTACCTTCAAGATTTCTTCGAAGGCTGCGGTCTTCGATGCGTGCGTGAAATTCGGCCAGCGACGAATATCGAAGCAGACTCCAGAGCTCAATCGCTCTGCGGCATCGAGAAGTGCACGCAGTAGTTGGCTTGCTCGTGATGAAATGACGCTGAGATACGGCCCGACGCAGACGACCACGGGGTCGCCAACGTCAATTGGTCGTTGGATTCGCGTGACAGAACAATCGTGTCCTCGGCCACCCCGGCACCGGTCAGCACGTCTTGCGCCGTGCGCCGCAAGAAGCCACCCGCCTGCGCGGGCTTGATCGTCGTGGAGCCCTGCACCACGTCGATCGGTAGCTCTTCCGCGTCGGCGCCCACGAAGGGGTCAGAGTCGCGAAGCAGACCCCGAAGGCCCTGAACCGTGCCGGATTGAGTACCCGCACCGTCTTGGGTCAGCGCGTAGCCAACGACTACCTGGGTCGCGCCCGGATCTGCCGCCAGGGTGATGACGACGCTGCTGCCCTCGATCGCGACCGAGGCGATCGTGAGGGCCGCATTGTTTTGCCCCGTAACCTCGAACCCCTTGCCTGCCGCCCATTGCACATGCGCTTGCTGATGCGGAGGCTGCAGGTGCTTGTCCCAAACCAGCGGAGGATTGGGCACGTCGAAGTCGACGGTGATCTTGGCTCCGCTGCGCGAGACCTTGCGTGGCTGCAGCGGCTTCCACGAGCGCTTTTGATTGACGACCAGATCGAAGACTTCTGCGTACTTCTCTCCCAAGCGAATGTAGCCGGTCGCCGGCATGTGCAGCCGATCGGGTCCGTACTGGTATTGGTACTTGGGCCCGACGCACAGGATTTGTTGCGGGTGCTCGACGGACGCCTTCCACAGTTGAACGGCCGAGCTCGTAGCCCCCGAGGCGGTCGCGCTCTGTTGAGAGGCGAGCAGCACGACATCGTTGGCTTGCCCGGTGAGCGCCTTGATATCCGTGTTGTAGTCGCTCCAGAACGGGTAAAGGCCGCTTCCGTAGGCCTGGTTGCTGGCGTCGCACTCGCCATGGGTGAGCACGACGGCGCCCACACCGTAGGTCTTGCCGGCAGCCGCGGCGAGCTGCTGCCAGACTCGTGCTTCGTTCAGGCTCGCGGGGAAGGCACGCCCACCCCCCTGCTTGTTGATCTGGTTCAGGCAACGGCCAGCCCAGCCAACGACCGAATGAACGGTGACGTAGTCGCCTTGCCCGCCTCGCGCTTTGAAGAGGCTCGACAGGGTGCTCGCCATCGAGGTGTGCGGCGTCTCGCCCTGGATGTTGTTCGGATATTGCCAGTCCGTGTAGCCGGGTCCCTGGCCCGCCACGTTGCGGCGGATGGGCTCGAGCAACGGCACCGCCGACCACTGAGGTGTCCCCTCACCGGGCGCAATCGGGTACTTCGGATCAGGTCCAGAATCGGCGAGCTTCAGGTTCCCGTACGAAGCCGTCGTGCTGATCGGGTGTTGCTGATCCGTGCCACCGCCGCCGACGGCGAGGCTTTGTCCCGTTCCGATGATGCCGACCCAACCGAAGGGCGGCGTCTTGGGGACCTCCGGTTCGGGGTGCACCTCACTGCCGCCAGCTCCCGCTGCCGCCGGGCTTCCGCCGCTAGCTGCGCTGCCGCCGCCTCCGCCCGCGACCCCGGCATTGCCGCCGTTCGAGGTGCCACTCGAAGTACCTGATGTGCCGGCACCAGCCGGCGCTCCGCCGTTCGCACTCCCGCCGGAGCCCGCGGCGGTGCCGATAGTGACCGGTGCAAGCGAGGGAGCATCGGGCGTCGGCGAGCACGCCAGCGTGGAACCCAACCCGCAAGCGACGACGGCAGCGGCCGCGCGTGCGCACGCGACGCGCACTAGATGACCCCGATGGCTTCGGGCGCAAGCGCTTGGGGCCCGTTGTATCCGAAAAGGGGCGCGTCGAGCGGTAGGCCCATCGTCTTCGCCACGACGGTGAGCAAGGTGGAGTGCGCGAGATTCTTGATACCTGGGTGTTGACCGCCGGCTGCCGGCAGCATGCCCGAGAAGTTGAGCGCCTGACCCAGCTTGAGTCCAAGCGCTCGACCGCCGGCGAAGACGTACGGAATTCGGTCCGTTTTGTGCGGACCACTGTCACCCAGCTCGGAGGCGTGCAAAATGATCGTGTTGTCGAAGAGGGTGCCCGTCGTGTCGGGAGTGTCCTTCAACATCTGAATGAACTGCGCCAGCCGCTCGGCGTACCAGACCCGGTACGCTTGCCAGGCCGCCATTTTTGCGTCTTTCTGCTCCTGGGTGGCGTCGCCGATGAGCTGCCCGGGCGGCGCGTTGAAGTGCGACGAATCGTGCACACCGAACGTACCGACACCTTGGATCGGGTTATGTGCGTTGGTGTGCTCGTAGACGATGGAGACGACTCTCGTGCGGCCACACGCCAGCGCGAGCCGTGCCGTCTCGAGCTGCAGGTCCGAGACGACGCCGCGATTCGCGGTCTGGTTGTAGCTGGCTTGGTTTGCCTGGGCGACCTGGGGAACCGTGAAGCCCGTGGGGTTGAACTTGGAGAAATCGCTACACGACGGAGCCATCGCTCCGGGATCCGTCAATCGCCGTTCGAGCGCTCGCAGAGATTCCGCAAATGTTTCGACCTTGTGCTTCTCGCTTCCAGGGAGCTTGCTGGAGAGCGAAGCCAGATCCGCCGTCGAGGTATCGAGGATGCTCTTCTTGCGGGCGGCCAGCCGCATCAACGCGGCGTCGTTCATCATGCCGCCATCGCTCGAGTCCCCAAAGATGCTGGCGAACGACGCCAGCGGGTTGTCTTCGGCGAACACCTCTTGCGCGAGCGAGATGCGGCTGAAGTGCGGGTGTGGAGCAGCGACTGAACCGCCCTTGCTGATGCGCGACTGAATGCCGAGCTGAATCGACGAAAACGGCGTGCTCGCCTTCAAGAAATCGCCCAGTTGTAGATCGAGGGTCTTGACGTCCTTTTCCCAGCCGGCCAAGAGCTGCTGCGAGCCGCCCTGGTGGTCATTCAGCGGGTACATGGATACGCCATCCAAGAAGATGCAGTCGGCTTGGTGCGGCGCGAGCGGTGCGGACAGCTTGGGCAGCGTAAATACTCTGCCCGTCTCCTTCGGATGCCATACGTCCGGGACGACGCCGCACGGCGTGTAGAAGAAGACGACCTTGGGTACGGGGCCCGGCGGTGCCGTGCGGGCCGAGCGCAACTGCAAGAGCTGCGTGAGCGGTGCGGCGAGCGCCGTCGCCGCGAGGCCGCGCAGAATTCCACGCCTTTCGATGAGCTTCATTGCTGTAAAACCTCCACCGACCGGCGCGACGTGAACGAATCCTGGAGCGCGACACGCACGAACAGCTCTGGCAAGTCCAAGCCTTCTTTCACGAACTCGTCGCTCAGCCTTTGCACGGCGCCCAGGTCGTCGCCGGTCGCGGCGAAACCGCGCGCGTAGCGGTGGTAGCTGGAGGCAAGGCAGGCTTGCGCTTGAGTGCTGGTCGCAATGATGTTCGAAAGCTCTTTCACGCCCGTGAACGCGACCGCGTCGGCCAGGCCGGGGACGTTCTTCAGCTGACCGCTCGTGTCCACGACTTCACCGTTGTCGGTGGCGCGCTCTTCGGCAGCGCTGCCAAAAGCTTCGAGCGCGAAGCCGACCGGATTCAAGAGACCATGACAGGCCGGGCACTGGCCCGAGCCCGTCAGCGCTTCGATCTGCGCACGCCCCGTCTTTCCCGGCGTGCCCGGTTTGACGGTGGCGTCGACGCCGGGCGGCGGAGGCGGCACCTCCGAGCAGAAAATGTTGGAGCGGATGAGATGGCCTCGCTGGACCGGCGACGACTGGTCCGTGCGCGCGTGGCCGAAAAGGAACATGCCCAGCGTGAGCAAGCCGCCGCGTGCCGAGCCCGCGTCGATCGTCACCTTGGCAGGTGCGTCTCCCGTGCCGGGGGCCGGCAAACCGTAGTAGGCCGCGAGCCGGTCGTTGGCGAACGTGTAGTCGGCAGTAAAAAGCTCGGCGAATTTCTTGGTGGAGTCGAACACGACGTGGTTGACGAAGGCATCTTCCTCGGCCTTCATGGCCGTGACGATGGCGTCGACGTCGGCGTCACTCTTGAATCGATCCGCATAAACGCCGAGATCTTTGGAAGCCACGTACGCGCGCGCCGACTCGGTCCATTCGAAGAAGAAGTCGCCGATGTGCGCCTTGCCCCGTGCGTCGGCAAGCAAGCGACGGACCTGTGCCTCGAGCTCGGCTGGCTGCGCCAAGTCGCCACGCGAAGCCGACGCCAGCAGCGCGTCGTCCGGCATCGTCCCCCAGTAGGTGTACGAAAGCGCTGCGGCGGTCTCGTAAGGCGTGAGCTTGAAGTGTCCGCCGCCCAAATCTTCGCCCAGCTCGCTGCGGAACAAGAAATTCGGCGAGGCCAGCATCGCGCTGATGACGAGAGACACGCCTTGTTTGAAGTCACCGCCCGTGAGGCTCGGTTGAAAGAGCGCGACGTAGCGAGCCTTCTCTTCCACGCTGAGCGGCCGACGGAACGCCCGCAAACCAAAGCTATCCACGAATTGCGCCGCACAAGCGTCGTCCGCCGTCGCGCAAGGAACCAGTTTGGAAAAAGACTCCTGGACTGCACGCTCAGCGAGCGACATGCCCACGGCCACGTAGGCGTCCAAGTGAGTCTCGCTCACGAACGCGGCCGCGACGTTCGTCGTGAAGCCCTTGAGCGATACGTCCGGAGGCACCCGCGTCGTGTCGGGATCTTTCAGATAGAGGAGGTCCGCGACGGTCTTGTTGTATTCGCTCAGCGTGAGCTGCCGAATGAGGCGAGGACTAGGACCCTCGCTCAGGGGTTGACCGCCAGGCGTGGTCGTGGCGCCGCCGCTGCCGGCGACCCCACCCGGGGTGGTGGTGCCAGGGGGCCCGCCCGTCGCGCCGGAGGGCCCGGTAATTTCGGCGGTGCACCCAGCAATGCCAAGGCCGAGCAGGAGTAATGCAGTTCGCATCCACCTACCCATTCCCACCCGCGGGCCCTTCCGTGCGCCCAGCCCCCAAAAACATCATGGAGCGCCGTGCTGAAGGGGCGCACGGAAGCCGGAGCGGGTGGGCATGTACCTGCCGGCACATGCCTACGGCTCCCGCGAGCGATCGACCGCCAGCACCACGACGCAACCGACCACCACCGCAAGAGAACCCCACCTCGGGGCAGCTCTTGGTCACGCTCATGCGCAACCTGCCCGCGGCTGAGCGCGCCGCCGCTTTGTTCGCCAAGCAGGGCGTCATCGAGCTGCACAACATGCCGTGGACAGGAGTGCCTGAACGCATTCAAGGCCGAAGCGCGATCACTCGCGCCTGCCGCCGCGTGTTCCCGTGGCTCGAGCGCGCCGCCAAGGCCCGGGTCCGCATCTTGATCGAAGTTTCGAGCGAGTCCATCGCGACTTGTCTGGGCTTGTTGTCAGATGGCACCCCGCTGCTCATTCGCGTCGTGGCGTCTCGGGGGCTCATCACGCTTCTGCGGATCGTTCCCGAGCACAAGCACGTCCCCCAACAGGCTACGGCACGCCAGCTAAGGTCGTGAAGGAGCAGTGCCCGCCGCTGCAAGTGGCTCCGCGCTGAGAGCACCAGCAGTCGCCATCCGCGCTACACGCACCCGGATCGCCACTGACGGATAGGACGCACAGCTTTGTCTGCGAGCTGCACAGGTCACCACCGCACGCCATCCCGCTGTCGGGGCAGTCGCGGTCGCGCATGCAGGCTCGATCGCCGCCCAGCTCGCCGCCTCCGCCGCTAGTGCCAGCGGTTGGCATCGCGGTGCCACCTCCTTGCAAATCTGTAATGCGACACAGCTTGTTGGCCGATAGCTCGGTAAACCAGAGGTTCTGATCGGGGCCGACTGCAATGTCGTACGGATCGGCCCCCGCCGTCGGCACGACGTACTCCGAGATTTGGCCGAGCGGGGTCACGCGCCCGACCGTGTTGGCAGCGCCGGTCGCAGTAAACCAGAGATTGCCGTCCGGCCCATTCGTGATGCGAAAGGGGCGGTGACCCGACGGGATCCCGAATTCGGTGATCTGCCCGTCCGGTGTGAGCTTGCCTATCTTGCGGCCGTCCTGCTCGGTGAACCACAGGTTGCCGTCCGCTCCTGCGGCCATGCCCGTGGGACCGGCGCCAGGTGTGGGGATGGGAAACTCCGATATCGTGCCGGTCGGCGTGATGCGTCCGATGCGATTACCGGTCGCGGCGTTCTCCGTGAACCACAGGTTCTTGTCGGGGCCGAGCGCGATCGCGAGCGGACCGCTGGCGGGGTTCGGCAAGGCAAAATCCGTGAATTTTCCGTCAGGCGTGACGCGCGTGATGCGATCGTGGAGCTGCTGGGTAAACCACAGATTGCCGTCCGGCCCCAAGGCAATGCCGGCGGAGTCTCCACCGTTGGGAGCTGGGTACTCGACGACCACACCGTCCGGCGTCACGCTGGCAACGCCGCCCTGTTTGGCGTACCAAACCTTGCCATCGGGTCCGGCCACCATTCCGCGCGGACCGATCCGCGTCGACGGTACCTTGAACAAGTCGAATTGACCGCCGTCCTTGCTGACCTTGGTGACTGCCGGCGGCGCCGTGCTTTGGTGCGTAAACCAGACGTGATCGTCCGATCCTGCAGCCAGCCAGCCTGGTTGGCTCGGCGTCGGAATCGCGAATTCGGTGAACGTGATGGGCGGGCCAGGGGGCCCACTCACGATGTTGTCTCCGCCCACGTTGCTTCCGGTGGCGCTCGGCGCGCCACCACCGCTCGAGCCACCTCCTGACGTGGGCGAGCCGCCCGAGGGACCGCCGCTGGCACCAGCTTGCCCGGGATTGACCGGAGCGCCCGCGGCGCCGCTCGTGCTCGAGCCGCCCCCGCTCGAAGCGGCCGGAGCGCCTGCGCTCGCGGCCGGCTCAGCATTGTCGCAGGCAACAAGGAGAAGGCCGATAGCTCCGAACACTCTACGCGCAGTCATCCACGGCGAGATGCCCGCTGCCGATGGATTCCGTGCGCCTAGCCGCGAAACGCCCGGTTCGGAGCCGCCCCCGTCGAGCCAGTCACTTGCATAATGATAGTGACAATGTTAAAGGCTGCGAATGCGCCGCAAGAGCCTGTGTGAGCTCGAGTGCCCCATTGCTCGCTCGTTGGACCTCGTGGGCGAAGCGTGGACGCTCTTGATTTTGCGAGACGCCTTGCTCGGGGCGACGCGCTTTCAAGACTTTCAAGAACGGCTCGGCATGCCACCCAGCACGCTGAGCCGCCGTCTCGAGCAGCTCACGGAGCAGGGGCTGCTCGAGCGGAGCGTCTACGAAGAGAAGCCGGTGCGCGAGCGCTATCAGCTCACCGAGAAGGGCGCGGACCTGGCCCCTGTGCTGCTCGCGCTATCCGCTTGGGGCAATCGTTGGCTCGCCCCCGACGGGCCGCCACTCGAGTGCGTGGACCCGGAAACGGGCGTCCTGGTCGAGCCCGTCGTGGTCGACCGTCGCACCAAGCGTGAGCTTTCCGCCGGTAGGGTAGCGCTACGCGCAGGCGGCGGCGCCAGCCGCGAGCTGAAGCGCAAGCTGCCCACGCAAGTGCTGTTCGGGCGCGCGAGCGAGGTGGCGCCGTGAGGCGCGTCGTGGTCACCGGGCTCGGGCTCGTGAGCCCTCTGGGGGTTGGCGTGGAGCACGCCTGGGCCGCGCTGATCGCAGGAAAATCCGGCATTTCACGGATCGAAAGCTTCGACGTGAGCGACCTGCCGGCCAAGATCGCCGGCCAGGTACCGCGCGGAATTGCCGCACACGAATTCGACCCGCTTCGCTACCTGCCCCCGAAGGAGGTGCGGCGCTACGACGAGTTCATCCTGTTCGCGCTCGCCGCAGCAGAGGAAGCCATCACCGACGCCGGTTGGAAAGTCACCGATGAGAGCGAGCTCGAGCGCACCGGAGTGCTCGTGGGCTCGGGCATTGGCGGGCTCCCCAGCATCGCCGACAACGCCATCAAGCTGCATGAGGGAGGGCCGCGACGCGTGTCGCCCTACTTCGTTGCGGGCAGCCTGATCAACGAAGCCTCGGGCGTCATCTCGATCGCTCATGGCTATCGCGGTCCCAATCACGCCGTCGTCACCGCCTGCGCAACGGGGGCGCATGCTCTCGGTGATGCCGGTCGTCTGATCGCGCTAGGCGATGCCGATGTGATGATCGCCGGCGGCGCGGAAGCAGCAACGTGCAGGCTCACCGTGGCCGGTTTTTCCATCATGCGCGCCCTATCGACCAGCTTCAACGACCGCCCGACGGAAGCCTCGCGACCCTGGGATCGCGAGCGCGATGGCTTCGTCATCGGCGAGGGCGCCGGCATGGTGGTGTTGGAAGAGCTCGAGCACGCTCGCCGGCGCGGGGCGCGCATCTATGGTGAGCTCCTCGGTTATGGCCTCGCAGGCGACGCGCATCACGTGAGCGCGCCGGAGCCCACCGGCAGCGGCCAGCGTCGGGCCATGGAAGCCGCGCTACGCCGAGCCCAAGTGGCGGCCCGAGATTTGGGCTACATCAACGCCCACGCGACCTCGACGCCAGTGGGCGATCCGGTGGAGCTGCGAGCCGTACGCGAGCTCTTGGGTACGCACGCTCGCGACATCGCCATTTCATCCACCAAGTCAGCGACGGGCCATTTGCTGGGCGGAGCGGGGGCCGTCGAAGCGATCTTCACCCTGCTGGCGCTTCGAGACCAGGTGCTACCCCCTACGCTGAACCTCATCAGCCCCGACGAGCCGTGCGAAATGGATTTGGTGCCGCGCGCGGCCAAATCCAAGAAGCTTCGTTACGCGCTCAGCAACTCTTTTGGCTTCGGAGGCACCAACGCGGCGCTGGTCTTCGGGCGATCGAACCAGGTTTGACGAAGGCGCTGACTCCGCTAAGCCGGCGTTGGGATGCGGCGTAACGGAGCTCGGATTTGCTTGGTCAGAGTCGCGAAGGCGAGCCGTTGCCAGCGAAGTTGCGTTGCGACTCGCGAAAGGTGTCGATGGCGCTCGGCGGCTTGGCGCACTGGCTCGAAGAAGTCTTCGGCAAGAGCGCGCCGCGCTACGCCCTCTTAGGCGCCCCGCGCTACCGTACCCGTCTCGCGCTCCTTCACGCCCTGAACGGGCGGAGCAGCGCCGTGACCGAACAGCGCGGGATAGGCGAGGCCAGCGAGTGCGGCACCGAGCAGCGGCGCCACCCAAAACAGCCAGAGCTGCTCGAGAGCCCAGCCGCCGACGAACAGCGCCGGCCCGGTGCTGCGCGCCGGATTGACCGACAGGTTGGTAACGGGAATGCCGATCAGGTGGATGAGGGTCAACGCCAGGCCGATCGGGATCGGAGCGAAGCCGGCGGGGGCACGGCTGTCGGTCGCCCCCAAGATGATCATCAGAAAAAAGAAGGTGAGCACGACTTCGGCGACGAGCGCCGCGACCATCGAGTAGCCACCCGGAGAATGCTCAGCAAAACCGTTGGCCGCAAAGCCCGCCGACGTGCTGAACCCCGCCGCACCACTCGCAATCACGAACAGGACGCCGGAGGCCGCGACGCCGCCCACGAGCTGCCCGACGATGTACGCCGGCAACTCCCGCGCCGGGAAACGACGCCCGAGCCACAAGCCCACACTCACCGCCGGATTCAGGTGGCAGCCGGAGACGTGACCAATCGCGTAAGCCATGGTCAGCACCGTGAGACCAAACGCCAGCGAGACGCCGAGTAGCCCGATACCCACTTTGGGAAATCCTGCCGCCAGGACGGCGCTACCGCACCCTCCGAAGACGAGCCAAAAGGTTCCGAAGACCTCTGCGATCACACGGCGTCCGAGGGGCATGAAGAAAGGCTATCGGATCGACGCGCTCGCCGAAAGGCGAGAAATGCCACAACACATGTCTGGCGCTACGCTTTGGGCTCGATGGTCTTGCGGGCGGCCGCGAGCTCTCGCTCGCTGATGCGCAGGAGCACGCGCTCGATTTTGGGGACGAGGCCGGAGGGGGGCCCCTTCTCGACGTAATCTTCGGCGCCAAGGTCGAGCACGATGGCCCGATCCGAATCGGCGTAACGGCCCGACCAGACGACGACCGGGACGCTGAAGGTTCTGGGGTCCTTCTTCATGGCGGCCAGCAGATCGCGGCCGTCGCTATCGGGTAGCGCGATGTCCAGCACGATCAGGTCCGGTCTGTCTTGCTGCAATCGCTGCATCATCTCCGAGCCGCTCAGCACCGGAATGACCTCGTAGCCTGCGCGCTCGAGCGCGCGCTGCAAGAGCCCTAGCAACATGGCGTTGTCTTCAACGACCATGATCTTCGCCTCCGCCACCCCTGACTTGGACATTGGCCACAGGAAACTCCCGCCGGTCTTCGCGGTCAACCCTATATATACGCGTGCTTTAACTATCCAAGCGTCACGTCGCTGACTTCACCAACCCTTTAGTGTTGCCTGGCGGCTCATGGCAGGGGACCGGGCGTCCACGCGGGGGCTCCAGTCGTGCGCGTTCGCCCTGCCGCGGGGACCTTGGCTGCGGTCCTTGGCGCCGATCGGACTACGGTCCTACTCGCACCTCTTGAATGCTCCAGGAGTTGCTGGCGCCGGACCCGATTTGATTCACGCGCACGAAGCGCGCGGAGTGCGCCGCAAATGCGAGCACCATGCCGTCGCTCCCGAGCCCCTCGGCAACCTGAACGTAGTTGATGGCGTCTTCCGACAATTCAATCGTGTAAGCGTTGGGGGTCGCACCTTCCGGGCAAACGAACGACACGTTACTGATGCAGGCCACCTCCCCCAAATCGAGCTGAAACCAATCGGTCGAGGTCTGCGGCGCGCCCGTCGACCAGCTCGTCGACAAGTCACCGTCGAAGGCGGCTTGCAGCTGCTCGCGATCCCCCTTGCGGGCTGCCGTTGCCGACCAGTGGGCACGGTCGGACACCGGCGAGGCGTCGCTGCCAGCGCCACCTGCGCTGTTGTCGTTCGCGTGACAGCGCAAGGCGTCGTCGTACCTCGAGTCGCTGCCGTAGCAGTCCACGTTGAGCTCGTAAACAGACCACCAATTGCCGGAGGGCTGAATGCTGTCGATGCGTAGCGCCTGCATGGCTGTCGCGAAGAAGTCGACAATCTGGATGCCGCCTTGCGGCGGGAGCGACTGAGTGCCGCTCGCGATCACCTGCTCGAAGGTAACGCCATCTTTCGAGGCCAGGAGCTCGTAACCCCGAAGGTAGTCCACCGCGCTCGCGCCCCCACTGTCGAGCGCGAGACGACTGAGGGTCAGCCATCCGCCGAAATCGATCTGCAGGTATTGTCCGGGCCCCTGGCCCTTGCCGGTCGACCAGCGCGTCGTGGGCAAGCCATCGATGGCATTCCCCGGCGCATTGCCGGCCGCAGAGGGCGACGCGGTCACGCGCCAGCCGCTGGGGTCGCAAGCGGCGCGCGTCGACGGCGGTGGCAGCGTCGCGTCGTCGCGGGGCTCGGTACCGCCGGCGTCGCCCATCGCGAACGGAGTAGTCGCGCCTGCCCCGCCCACGCCCGCCGAAGCGGGCCCGCACGGGCGGTCCGTGGCGGCTCCGAGGTCGCTACGCGAAACGCCCCCGCACGCGCAGGCCGAGCTGGCGCACCAAAACGCCAACAACGCAGCTGGGTGACGTCGCATCGCGAGCCGCCCAGGCAAGCCGTATGCCGGGGATTTTTGGCCGCAATCGCCGTGATCGTGGCGCAGCTACGCAAGACTTGTAGCTATTCACGCAGCTCTCGTAACTCGAAGGCCGGAGGGGCGTCGTCGGGCGCGGCGCTTAGCGATTCGAGCGGCTGGTACGAGCCTTGCTGACGTAGCCAGCGCGCATGCTGATCGATCAACCCGCGCTGCATCGTCCCATCACGCCCGCACCCGACTTCGTCGCGCCTTCGTTTGCGGCGGTGTACGCCAAAACGTTGCCGGTCGTGCGGCGGAGCGCGCGCGGGCTAGGCATTCCGCGGAGCGCGCTCGACGACGTGGTGCAAGACGTGTTTCTGACCGTGCACCGGCGTCTGCCGCATTTCGCCGGCCGCTGCTCGGTCGAGAATTGGGTTTTCGGCATCTTGCTCCGGGTGGTGCGCAACCATCGCCGCACGCGCCGGCGCAAGGGCGCAGGTCACGCCCTATCTTCGACGGTGGGCAACCCCGACGAGCTCGTGGGGCACGACGACCCGTCTGACACCGTGAGTCTGCTCGAGGCCAAAACCATCTTGCAGGCCATGCTGAGCAAGCTCAAACAACGCCACGCCAGTCTCTGGGTCATGGCAAAAGTAGACGGTCTGAGCCCCGCGGAGATCGCCAAGAAAAAGGGCATCAGCGTCTTCACGGTCTATTCACGCCTCAGGGCGGCTCAGCATGGGCTCGACCGTGAGCTCAGCCGCTCACGGTGCGCGGAAGGCGCGCGTGTTCCGCGCCGCCCTGCGCCTATTCTCGGGAAAATAGGCTCTCGGGCTTCCGCGGCGGCGTAGACCTGGGGCGCGGCGAAGCGAGCCGTTTGCTGCTCGTCGCTTTCGGAGCCGACGTGGCGCTCGGCGCCGCTGCGGCCGGACGCGCCTCGACCGCGCCAGCGGGCACGAGCGGCGCAGCCGGCGCCGGTACCGACGGGGGCGGTGCTTCGACCGAAGGACGAGCCTCTGCCGTGGAGGGAGCAGCAGAGGCGGCTTCTGCAGTGCCGTCGGTGTGTACGTCGGCGCCGCGACCGCGCAGCCACAAGCCGCCGAGCACCGCAACGATGAGCACAGCGGAGATGGCCAACACGGGTCGTTGCACGCGGTCCGCCTGCGTGGCGATGGTCACCGGATTCTCGGCTCGCGTCACCTCGTCTGGCGAAGCTCGCACGTACGGCGCCGCGGGAGCTGCGGCGCGGGCCGGCGGAAGCACGAGCGGCGCCCCATCCGCCGGCAGCTCGAAGGCCTCGATGGCCCGAACCCGAGCGCGTTTGGCCTCCAAGCTGGGGCCGGCCGTGTCGCGAACCCACTGACCCACCACGTGGTTCGGAACCAAAGTCACGCTCTGCTCGAGCTCGCGCGCGAAATCGAGCGCGGTGGGAAAGCGCTGAGCAGGCTCCTTGGCCGTGGCGGTGCTGACGGCGTCGACCAAGGCTTTCGGCAAGTCGGCCACGACCTCGTCGAGCTTCGGCACGGCGTCCTCGAGCACGCGATACATGGTTTCTGCCGACGAGCTGGCCGCAAACAGCCGCCGGCCCGCCAGCGCTTCCCACAACACGACGCCGGCCGCGAACACGTCCGCGCGTCGATCGACAGCTCGCCCCGTGAGCTGCTCCGGCGCCATGTACGCGACTTTGCCCTTGATCTGCCCGCTGTCGGTATCTTGCAGGCGACCGACGGCTTTGGCGATGCCGAAATCCAACACGCGCGCCACCCCGTCGACTCCGACCAGGATGTTCTGGGGTGAGACGTCGCGATGCACGAGCTGAAGCGGAAGGCCCCGCTCGTCCGTGGCCTCGTGCGCAGCGTGCAGGCCGTATAGAGCGTCGCGCAGGATGTGCACGGCGAACTTCGGATCGACCGGTGCGAGGCTATCTTGGCCGGCATGGTCGGCTGACTTGACGAGCGTCGAAAGTGGCGCGCCGTCGATGTACTCCATCACCAGGTAGGCTTCGCCCGCGTCGGCGATGACGTCGAAGACGGTCACGACGTTCGGGTGCTGGATGCGCCCAGCAACGCGAGCTTCGTCCAGGAACATTTTGACGAAGTGACGGTCGCGCGCGACCTGCTCGTGCATGCGCTTGATGGCGACCGTTTTGGAGAAGCCAACGGGCCCACGCAGCCGGGCCAGGTGCACCGTCGCCATGCCGCCCCGCGCGATCTCGTCGAAGAGCGCATATCGCCCCAGAAGCGCGATGGGTTGCTCGGGTCCTGGCACTGTTCTTCCTTGAATCTTAGCCCAATGCTACGGTTGGGGCGCCGTTTGTCCTATCCCAAGACGTCGTCATTCAGGCGGTGGATGCGAGCTTTCGTGCTCGCCAGCGCGCCCCTCGTCTGGGTTGGTCGCGGCGTGTGTCAGAGCGCGCCCGAATCGGCGGAGGCGCTCTATCAACGCGGCATCCAAGCCTTCAACGCGGGCAACTATGTGGTGGCATGTCGTTTCTTGAGTGAAAGTTATCGGCTCGACCCGCAGCTGGGCGCGCTGTTCACCGAGGCCACCTGCGAGATGCGCGCCGGCAAGTTGGCAACCGCTGCGCTGCATTACCAGGATTTCATCACGCGCGTCGACTCCTTACCGCCCGAGGCGCGCGAGCGCCAGCAAGAGCGCCGCAGTGTCGCCGCCGAGCAACGCGCCGCCCTCTTGCCCCAAATCCCGACGCTTCGCATCGAGGTGCGCGGCCGTTCGACGACGCCGAGGCTGACGCTCAATGGCAACGTCTTGAGCGAAGCCTCGTTGGGCATCGACCTACCCGTCGACCCCGGAGACCAAGTCCTCGAACAGCGCGCAGCATCGGGTGCGATCACTATCAAGCGCATCACGCTCACGGCGGGTGAGCACCAAACGCTCGTCGTTCAGTTGGCAGAAAACACGACGACACCGAGCCCAGCGCCCGCCGAAGGTACCAATGGAGCGCCGCGCTCGGTGTTGCCTTACGTGCTGGGCGGAGCCGGGCTGCTCGCGCTGGGGGCGGGAGGCGTCACGGGCGCGCTAGCAATCGGCCAAAAGAACATAGTCAAGCGTGAGTGCGACGGTACGTCGTGCTCACGGCAGGGCCTGGATGCCGCGGATGCGGGCAAGCGCGACGGTCTGGTGAGCACCATCGCCTTTGGCATCGGCGTCGTGGCGCTCGGCGCTGGCATCGTGCTGCTGGCAACCTCACCGAAAGAGCGACGTGGTAGCAGCTCGGCCCTGGTGCTCGCGGGCGATCGACTGGTATGGCGCGGAGAGCTCTGACGCCCATGCCCTGGCGCTGCGGGGCGCTGTTGGCGAGCATCGCGGTCGCCCTGCCAGGCTGCACGTCGCTGCTCGATTTGGATCACGACTACCGGCTCAAGGACGCGCAGGTTGGTGGCACCGAAGCCGGTGGCTCAGACGCTGGGCGAACGAGCGGCGGCGGGGGTGCGACGGCGGGCGATGGCGCACAGCCTGGCGGAGGCAAAGGCACGACGCCGCAATTGCCTAGCGGCAAGCTAGCGTTCCACAGTTATACCTCTTACGACGCTTCCGACAGCAGGATGTACGTGGTCGAAATGCCCGGCGGATCGTTGGAGCCTGAATTGGGCGAGGCCTTCGGCGTCTGTACTCCCCGCGCCGGAAGCTTCAGCCCCGACGGCACCAAGCTCGTCGTTGCTGCACAACCCAAAGTGGGCGGCGTCTGCCCCGCCTACAGCCGAGAAGCCCTCGAGATTTTCATCCTCGACCTGACCACATTGACAAGCGGCACGCGAGACGTCCTGCAAGTGACCGCAAATAACCTGGCCGACGAAGACCCCCAATTTGCGCCGCACAGCGATTTTTTGTTGTTCAAGCACAACAACCACATCGTGAAGTGGACTCTCGGCTCGCCTGCATTCACTGTCTGCGGGGCGCAGACATCTGGCAGCTTTTGCTTCAAAAGCATGGGCAACGAGGAAATCAAGCCAGTCATCTCAGACGATGAAGGGATCATTTGTTATCAGGCGGGCCCGGTTCCAGAAGCGGACATCTTATGCTTCGATCGGATCAAGGCCGAAGCGGGCGCAGAGGTGCGTTCAGCCTCCTTCGCCGTGGCCACCAAGGCGATCGCCGAAACCAGGGCTTCCATGAGCAAGGCGTGGCTCTACTACACGCACTGGCGTACACTAGAAAACGGGGTGGACATAATCGTCCGCAAGTCTGCGAATGACTTGATGGGTGTCGAGCAAGAGGCCGCTTTTCCGAGTAGCGGCGTCATTGACTATTCGGATCCGTACCCCATCGAAGGCGACCTGCTGGTGTTCTCGTCCGACGTGAGCGGGGCGGGAAAGCATGACCTCTTCGTCGGCACCTTCGGCGACATATCGCTGTTTTCACTGGACCTTTGGGTTCCAGGATTGAATTCGCCCGTTGAAGAGCTTCAGCCCTCCTATTGGAGAGCCCCGTAGTTCTGGAAGCTATTAGCGGCTGATCCAATAGCCCAATATTGCCGGATTCCGACGCCCACCGTTTGCGTTGCCGAACGTGATGTAGAGGTAACCATCGTCGGTCGAGCTCTGCCAAGTTCCACTTGTGTTGACGTTTATGGTTTGAACAGAGCCCATCTTCTGGAAGGCGCCTCAAGCTCGCTGCGCCTGCGCGGCGTGCGCGGCCTACGATCCTTGCGTAGCGGTTTACGAATCTTGCGTAGTGCCACCGCGAACGGCTCAATCCGGGGCCGATCTGGCCGGCATATGTCTTGCTGATGCGCGGCCATGAGCCCTTCACGCGCGGTTCACTCCGCGCTGGTGTACTGCCTCCTGGGCCTATCGATGGTGCCGTGGGGCAACCTGGCCTGCTCGAGCGCCGAGTCCGCTCCTTGCCAGCAGGGCGGTGGCAACACGAGCAGGGCAGGCACGCCACCGGCCGGAGCTTCGAGTAGCGCTGCGGGCGGCTCCGGCGGAGCCGTCGTCTCGGCGGACGCCGGCGCCGGCGGCAGTGTCGCCGAAAGTGGCGGCGGCAACGTCGCTGAGCAGAACTGGACGCTGCCGGCCGACGCCAAGCTCGCTTCGTGCATTCCCGCGAACTGGACCGTCAAAGCCAGCTCATCGGCGCAGGGTAACCCGCCCGAGTACGCCCTCGACGACGTCGGCAGCACGCGCTGGTCGAGCGGCACCGAGCAATCGCCCGGCACCTTTTACGAAATCGACTTTGGGGGTTGGGTCACCATCGACAAGCTCGTGCTCGACAACAGTAGCGGCAGCGCGAGCGACTATCCACGCGGCTACGAGGTGCGCGCCTCGAAAGACGGCGTCAATTTCGCGCGCATTCCGAGCTTCGGTTGGCTCGACTTCGCACCGACGAACGGCCTGCTCACGCTCGATTTCGATCCCGTGCCGCTGCAAGCCCTGCAAATCGCGACCACCGAGCATGCCTTGAGCTGGTGGTCGATTCACGAGCTGCGGCTCGGCTGCAAAGGCGCAGACGACGGCGTGCCGCCGGTCGATCCGCTCGCTTGCACGCCGGGGCTCGGAGCCGGCGGCGCTGGCTCGGGCGGCAGCGCCGGCGCCGGCAGCAGCAGCGGTGAGACAGCCGTGGATCCATTCGACCGCGCGAGCTGGACGGTCAGCGCGTCGTCCACTGCCGTCGGTGACTCGCTGCAGGGCGCAATCGACGGCTCGATCGCGACACGCTGGTCCACCGGAACCGCGCAAACCGGTGGCGAATGGTTTCAGGTCGAGCTCGGTGCCGTAGGCTGCATCAGCTCCGTGTATCTCGTCTCGGGCGGCGGTGACGCAGCCATCGGCTTCACGATCGAGGTTTCACTCGACGGCGTGAGCTACGAGCAGGTCGCCAAAGGTGCCGGCAACGCCGTGGACCACATCCAATTCAAGCCCCACAGCGCGCGCTACATCCGGGTCAGCCAACGCGGCGCCGGCGGCGCGCACTGGTGGAGCATTCAGGAGATCGAAGCCTCGTGATCCCGCATTCGGCGACAGAACGTGATACAAAACCTCGCGGTTACATGAGTACGGATCAGGAGCCTACCGAGCTCGAAACGGATCGCACCGATCCATCGGATTTCTCGGGCAACGCGCGAGCTTATTTGGTGGTGCAGCGCGGCGAGCGGGTGGAGGTGGTGGAGGTTCCGGACGGTAAAGAAGTCGTGATTGGCCGAGGCACCGAGTCGCACGTCGCGATCGACGATGCGCGCGCTTCGCGCCGCCACGCGCGCGTGTTTTGGTCCGCCGGGCAGCTACTGATTGAAGACTTGCAGAGCCGCAATGGCACGCTCGTCAACACGCAAGAGCTGCGCGGAGCCAGCCGCCCCGTCGGCGCCGGCGACACGCTGCGCGTCGGGGGGCTCGAAGTGGTCGTGGCCGTTGTGAGCGCGGCCTCGCAAGGACTCGAGCGCGAGCCCGTTTCGAAGCCTTCGCGACCGCCCTCTGCCGCGACAGAAGAGCTGCCGGCGAGTCTCAACGGCGTCGTCGTCGCCGACGCCAACATGTCGCGCATGTTCGGTTTCGCGCGCCGCATCGCGCGCGCCAACACGACCGTCTTGATTCTCGGAGAAACTGGCTCCGGCAAAGAAGTGGTCGCCCAGCAGATTCACGCCTGGAGTCGCCGAGCCGGAGCGCCGTTCGTGAGAGTGAACTGCGCCACCCTGCAAGAGTCGCTGGCCGAGAGCGAGCTGTTCGGTTACGAGCGCGGCGCGTTCACGGGCGCCGATCGGCGCAAGGTCGGCTTCGCCGAAGCAGCCAACGGTGGCACCCTGTTCCTCGACGAGCTGGGCGAGCTCTCGCTGCCGGTGCAAGCCAAGCTGCTGGCCATGCTCGAGAACCGTGCCATCATCCGCGTCGGCAGCGCCGTCGAGACGCCGGTAGACGTGCGAGTCATCTCGGCGACGCACCGCGACCTGAACAGCGAGATTGCCGCCGGCCGATTCCGAGAAGACCTCTTTTATCGACTCGGAGTCGTGGTCGTGCGGGTCCCGCCGCTGCGCGAAAGGCCGTCCGAGGTGGTGCTGCTCGCCAAGCTCTTCGCCAAGCGTTTCGGCGCCGATTTCGGCTGGAAGGATCCCGTGTTCGCGCAGGAGGCCTCCGCGGCGCTGGCCGCCTACAAATGGCCGGGCAACGTGCGCGAGCTCAGGAACGCGATCGAGCACGCCATGCTGGTGACTGACGACGGTACCATCCGTGCCGAGCACCTGCCGGAAACGCTGACCCGCCCGAGCATGGTCCCACCCGCCGACGAAGACGAAGTCGGAGGCGTGAAAGCCGCCATGTCCAAGCTCGAGCGTGAAACGATCGCCGAAGCGCTGCGTGCCGAACAAGGCAATCGCACCCGCGCCGCGCGCCGCATTGGTATCTCGCTGCGCTCGCTCTTGTACAAGATCGACAAGTACAAGCTGAAGTAGGGCTACTGGGCCGCGCAAGCGTCAGTCAGCCTACTGCGCGACGCAGGCGTCGCCCTTGCAGAACGAAACGTCATCGACGCAGAAGCTCCCGTCCGTCGATTGCGCGCCCACGGCGGGAAACTTCCACTCGATTTGCACGATGCTCGATGCAGCAAATACGGGCGGACTGACGATGTTCGGCGCCTTCAGCGCCGACCATTTGTAGCAATACTGCTTGTAGTCGCCGTCCTCGAGCGCAGGGTTGGCCTCGTAGTGAGCGTTGCAGCGCCCCTGCTCGGTGCATCTACCGCCGGAGCTTGCCGGGACCGTATCGCTAGTGCCCACGGCAAAGACGAACGGGCCGCCTGCCGCGACGTTGCCTTTCGCCCAAAAGCACACGCCGTCGTAGGTCGATGCGTCGTAACCGCACTTGGGTGACGCCATCGTCGCGACCAGGTTCGCGCCCCACGCTTTGTAGCCGGAAATACTGGTGCAAAAGCCGGTCGTGCCGCCGCGACCGGTCGCCGCGGTGGGGCTCCGCGTGGCGTATACGGCGCCGGTCGTTCCATCGTCGAAGGTTTCCCACGGCCCATTGCGACCATCGACGAGCTTCAAGGTCATGTCCGCGTCTTCGAAGTCGTCGATCAACGTGTCGACACCGGTCGACTTCGCGCAGCCCACGCTCGCCATGCCGCCGCTGCCGCCCGTATCGGCGCCGCCGGTGCCGCCGGTTTCAGTGCCGCCCGTCGCGCTACCAGCCGCTGGGGCGCCACCGAGCTCGCCGCCACCGGAGCCACCAGAGGTGCTCGACCCGCCGTTGCTGGTGATACCGCCGCTGCCGAAGTTGGGCAGCTGCCCCGTGCCGCCGGTTCCGAAGGTGCCAGCGCTGCCCACGAAACCTCCTTGGCTGGTGCCCGCCGTCGTTGCGGTGCCGGTGCCGCCCGAGCCGGCACCGGGAAAGCCTCCAAACCCCAACAGCGGCGCAGCCGGATCAGCACCGCACGCGCCGCACACGGCGATGACTGGCAGGAGCACGCAAGCGCGACCGAGCAGGCTGAATTGGCTTTCGGAACCGGTGACCATGCTCCCCGTAACGCAAGCGCCGTGCCGACGGGCGAGCGCGGCATTTTTGGTGACTCGGCGAACGAGCACGCAAAAGTCGTCGAACACCCGTGCAACGAACGTCGCCGCCACCGCATCGAGCGAGGTCGTTCGCCGCCGAAAGAGCACGTGGTTTGGCGGCACTCGACTTGCAACGTCGCCGTACATGCCAGATGCGGCTGCGAGCTCGTTCGTTCGCCCGACCTTCGACGAAGTCTACGCGGAGACATTTCGCTCGGTTTGGGCCGGTGCCAAACGGCTGCGAGTGCCAGCGAACGCCGTCGACGACGTCGTGCAAGAGGTGTTCGTTGCGGTGCATCGCCAGCTGGGCACGTTTCGAGGCGGTCACCTCAAGGCGTGGGTATTCAGCTTCTTGGTGCGTGCCGTGAGCAATTACCGCAGAACCTGCCAGCGTAAGGGCGCCGGGCACGCGCTCGCCAGCGCCGTCGACGATCCCGACAGCATCGTGGCCAGCGGAGAAAGTCCGCTCGATCGGCTGCTGCAACGTGAGGCCGCAGAGGTCTTGCGCCAGGTGCTCGACAACCTCGGTGAAGCGCGCGCCTCGCTGTTCGTGATGTCCGAGGTCCAGGGCATGACCGCCCCCGAAATCTCCTCGGTCACGGATGCGAACCTGAGCACCGTCTATGGTCGCATCCGCGCCATGCGCATCGAGCTGAATCGCCAGCTCGAGCTCGTCAAAGTGACTTGCTGAGAAGCCAGGTGTAGATGTCGGGGTTGGGGCCCTGGTTCAGCGTGAGATCGTAGGTGCGATCCCAAGTCCCGCCGTGATCGGTGTTGGGATACGACGTGAACTTCAGCGGCTTGCTCGGCGAAGGGCAGCCTTGGAAGTCGTGGATGCCGACGAGCGCCTTGTCGATCGGGATGGCCTGGTCACTCTCGCCGTGAAAGTCCCAAACCCAGACCTTGTTCACGACCGCGCACGGGTCGGGGCTGCGCTCCCACGCATAAATGGAGTCGCTGGACATGAGCGCAGCCGCTGCCACTTGCACGCCCGGGTACGCGCCCAGGTAAATCCAGCAGCCGGTGGCGCCGCTGCTCAAGCCGGTCAAGTACACGCGCTTGGGATCCACGTCGTAGTGATTCACCGCGAACGCGATGAAGTCGTAAATCTCGTTGATGACGGGCTCGGGGTTTCCGCCCAAATCATGGTGCTGCGGGGAGAGCACGACGAAGGGCCGATCCGGCGGCCATTTGTCGTCCCCCTGCGCGATGAGGTTGGGCGGCCCATGTCGATCTTTGATGATGTTGAGAGAGTCCGCGGTCCCGTCGCCGTTTTCGCCCACTCCTGGCTCGAATACGAGCAAGGGCCGCTTGGTCCCGTCGCCGTAGCCTTGGGGCAGGTACTCCCAGTACCCGCGCTTGTCGTAGAGCGAGCCGATCGGGCGCGCCGTCTGCACGCCTTTGGCGAGCCCCGGGTTGCCGCTGCTTCCGGCGGTGCCGCCAACGCCAGCGGTTCCGGCGCCGCTCGTGCCTGCAGCGCTGGTCCCAGCACCGCTCGTGCCGCCCGAGGGCCCGCCTGCAGTCCCGCCACCCCCGGCGAATGACGGCGCGGTGCCTCCCGCAAAAGTACCCGCGCCGCTCAGCCCCGTCCCCCCCTGCGCGCTCGCGCCACCACCACCCGAGCTCGCGCCGGCAACGTTGCTTGCGGCTCCCCCTCCTGCCACGCCCGTCAGCGGCGGAAGCTGCATCGCGCCCGGTGGTGAGTCGCTGGCGCAACCGAACAGACAGACGGCGACCCCGAATGAAAGAAGCTCACCGCGCAGAGCGGGCCCGTTCGTCGCACGCCCACACCTCTTGTTTGCGATCTTGGACATTGGCGCGCGCACGGACTGCAACGCGCATACCAATGGCAGGCGCGCCAACGCAGCCTTTTCGCGGTTTCTTCACGTCGCGACGCCGCGCGCTCGCGACGATATTTGCGTGGTTGTGCGTCAGTCGTTGCGTACTCGGCGCGGTCAGTCAGCCCTGGGGGGCCACCACCGCTCAACCGCCGAAGCGACAGACGCCGTTGGTGCAGGGCACCGGCGGATCCGCAGGACAGCAGTCAGCGTTGCCGGTACACAGCTGCCCGTAGGTGGAGCAATTGTTGCCGCTGCCGCCGGTGCCGCCGCTACTCGAGCCACCGGTGCCGCCGCTACTCGAGCCGCCCGTGCCCCCCGTGCCACCGCTGCCACTGCCGCCCGTGCCGCCGCCGCCCGTGTCGCCACCGCACGTGCCCTCCGTCGAGCCCGGCGCGCGCACGCAGCTGGTGCCAGGACAACAGTCGGCGTCGATGGTGCAGCTGCCACCCGACTTCTGGCAAACGCCGGCTCCGCAGTGGAGCAAACCATCTTGGTCGGGAACGCAGGGGCGATCGTCGCAGCAGTCGTCAGTCGATGCGCAGGCCTCGCCGGCGGCCCGGCAGCTGTCGCCCAGACCGTTGCAACGCGGAATCCCCAACGGATCGAGCTGGCAGACGCCGCCTTTGGCGCCGAGGCCACCGCAGCAATCGGCGCGCGCCGACGAGATGTTACAAGCGTAGTTCTTGTAGTGACAAACGTTGCCCTGCGGGTTGCAAGCGCCGCCGGGTCCCGGGCCGTTGCTGGGGTTGCGACAGAGGCCGACGTCGTGTCCCGGCTCAATCTCACAGATGACATTGCCGTAACCGGGCAACGAGTCATCGATCGTCCCACCACAGCAGTCCTCGTTGCGACGACAGAGATCGCCGGTCACGTGGCAACCGTTGGCGGGCTGGCAAATCTTGACGCCGGTCGCACCAAAGGGCGCGCACAGCCGGCTGCAACAATCGCCACAGCCGTTGCAGAGCACGCCGTCCACCCCCGTGCAGAAGGCGGGGCCCGAAGGCGGCGCACCGCACGTGCCGACTTTCTTCCCGCTCGGAATGTCGCAGCTGCCGGTGCAGCAATCGCCGTTGCGCGCGCAGACGTCACCCGGCTGAATGCAGAACGAGCCACCGAGCGTGCAGGTGCCCTGTGCGCCGCAGGATCCGGAGCAGCAGTCGTCGCCCGTCTTGCACCCATTGCCGGCGGTTTTGCAGGCGTTGTTGAGCGTGCCGCACGCCCCGTTGACGCACGTGCCGCTACAGCACTGGGCGTCCGACGTACACTTGAGCGTGTCGGAGACGCAGGTCTTGGTGGAGCACTTGCCACCGACGCAGCTCAGGCTGCAGCAGTCCGTCGCGGCGGCGCAAGCCTGCCCGGCAGCCTCGCAATCGCTGACCACCGACACGCATTTGTCGGTCTTCGGATCGCAAATGCCGGAGCAGCATTCCGAGCTTTGGACGCAGACGGTTCCGAACGGGCTGCACTGGGGCCCACCGTAAGCACCGCCTTCCGCGCTGCTCGTGCCGCCGGTGCCGTTGCCCTCGCCACCCACCGCGTCGGCGCCGGCGATGCCATTGGTCGCCCCCGTGTTGCTCGTAGCGCCCGTCCCATTGGACGCCCCGGTGTTACTGGCACCGCCCTGCCCATCGGCGCCGCTGCCATCCGCCCCCCCCTCCCCGGCCTCATTGCCGATAGGGCTAGGATCGTTCAGGTCGGAGGTAGAACCGCAGGCCCAGGTGAGCCAGGTTACGGCGACGAAAGCGAGAGCGATTCGGGCGGCGTGGCGCATGGCAAAAATGCTCCAGTTGCGTCCCCTGCGAGAGGTCACAGGAGGGCAACGTGTCGGTGGGCGGCGGACCGTGAAGTTACGAAATCAGCGCGACGTCTCGCCGATCTGACGCAAGTCGACGCCTGCAGTCCCATCGCATCACAAACTTCCACTCGACGATCATTGCGACAACCGCTCGTTGTCGCCATGGTCGCGACGTTCAGTTCACACGGAACGGGATGTTCGCCGTACCCGCGTGGCCCTTGCCGTCCAAGACATAGACGAGCAAACGATACTGACCCGCCTGGGAGGGAGCCGTGATGGTGATGCTCGGCATCGTGCCCTTCTGCGGTGAGCCGACTCGCGGCTCGCGGGGCTCGGGCGCGCCCTTCAAGTCGGGTTGCGCCGGATCCTCGAGCACTTCCCAAACGTACGACAGGGTGTCGCCGTCGGGCTCGGTTACGGTGACTTGCGCTTGGACTTGCTGGCCAGCGCCCACGACCACGTTGGCGCTCGCTTCTTGGCCAGAAAGCTCGAGCGCGGTCACGTCGGGCGCGCGGTTGGCGACCGTCGTACCCGACCAGGCGCTGGCCATCGTGTCGACGGTGGGCAGCGACTCGCCGTTCAGGCCGAGGTCAGCGTTCGTCTCGAGGAACATGCCGTACCAGGTCGGCGTGCGCTCGATCTTTTGGCCCCACAAAAACACGTAGTCACCCAGGATGCGGCCGGTGTGCGCGAAGCTGTCGTAGCGCGTTTTGTACACGCGCCCCTTGGCTCCGCTGGTCTCTTCGATCGGCCGGCCCCAGCTGGTATTGGGGCACTCCCAGTGCCCGGTCGGTCCCCATTCGGTGATCACGATCGGGCCGGCAAAATTCGATTTGTCGACCTGGCCATTCGTGCCGACGACGCCCGCGTAGCTGTTGATGCCGATGGCATCGATGCTCGGCGCCCATTGCACGATGTGGTTGATGGCCGTGACGTTGGCGCCGGCGAGCACGCTGATGACCGGGTGATTCGAGTCCTGTTGATGGATCAGGCTCGCGAGCTCATTGACGAACGTCCACGCCGTCTGGTTGTCCGCGCCGAGGTTGATTTCGTTACCGAGCGCCCACATGAGCAGCGCCGGATGGTCCTTGATGGTGGCCAAGAGCGACGTGACCTCCGCGCGCTTGCCGTTCGTGAAATCGGCATTGCTGTAGTCTTCGGGCTTTTGCGAGAGTCCGATGCCGAGCAGCACGGTCATGCAGTGGCTCTTGGCGTCGTCGAGAATGCCGGCGATGCCGTCGCTGCCAAAGGTGCGCGTCGAGTTCACGCCGTACTGCTGGGCCAGCGCCAGGTTCGACCCGCCCGCGATACCCTTGATGTAGTAAGGCGCGCCGTCGCGGGTCAGGCTGAACGTGCCGTTGTTCTTCATGACTTTGACGACGCCGGCACCCGTCAGCCCCGCCGGACACGTCGTGGCCCCGCCAGCCATGCCGCCGCCCCCACCCGCGCTCGTGCCCGCTGCAGCGCCGCCGCCATCGCCACCCAATCCTCCCGCACCTGCGCCCCCGCCTCCGCTCATCAGGCTGCCACCGGTACCCGCCGCGAAGAAGGTCCCGCCCGTCGCGAAGCTGCCCGCTTGGCCCGCGGCAAAACCGCTGCCCGCGCTCGCCAGCGAACCCCCGGCGCTCGTCGTACCGCCCGCGCTGGCCGAGCCGGCCGTGCCAAACGGCGAGTAATCGGGGGACGGCGGCGGCGCATCGAAGCAAGCAGTGAGGAGCGAGCACAGCGCGGACGCAGCGAGGGCAATTCGGGATTTTTCGTTGGTCACGGCACGAGCCTCGAGGAATGTCGACGAGTTTCAGTCAGTTGATGTCGGATTTTTGAAAGCACACGGCTCCGACGTCCGCCTCATGGCGGCTCCCCGCGCAGACCTTCTGCCAGGCGCAAAGTTGTTCTGCGATTGACCAGAATCACCTCCAGCACGGTAAAGGCCGCGCTTTTACCGCCTGCTGGCGACAAAGGATGATTGACGCTAGCTAGCGCCGCGTGAGCCGCATCGAGCTGTCGGGAACCAGCGTGGCAGGCCTTCAAACTTGCATCGAGGTGCCGCAACTACGCCTCTTGCTCGATCTCGGATCGTGCTCGCGCACAGCCGTCAATCAGCCGCTGGTGCTACTCAGTCACGGCCACCTCGATCACATCGGCGCGATCGCGCAGCACGCCGCGCGCCGTTCTTTGCTCGGCATGAGCGAAGGCATCTACGTCGTGCCCGCTCGGGTAGCGCCGCAAGTCGAAGCGCTGTTCAACGCGGCAGGCGCGCTCGACGGACAGGTGATCCCGCGGCGCGTGATCGCGCTCGAGCCCGGTCAAGAGCACGCGCTGGCCAAGGGGCGCTTCGTGCGCGCCTTCGAAACTTTTCACCGTGTGCCGAGCCAGGGCTACACCGTGTGGGAAACGCGCAGCCGCTTGCGGCCCGAGTTTCGCGACTTACCGGGTCCGCGCCTGGGAGAATTGCGTCGACGTGGCACGCTCATCGACGAGCAGCTGCAGGTGCCGGTGCTGTCCTTCACCGGTGACACGCGCGTGGAGGTGCTGGAGCGCACACCCGAGTTGCAGCAAACCGAGTGCCTCGTGATCGAGAGCAGCTTCCTCGACGAGCTCGTGCCCACCGCAGACGCTCGCCAAATGGGCCACATCCATCTAGATGAGCTGATCGCTCGTGCCGAGCTCTTGCCCCCGCGCGACGTCGTGCTCAGCCATTTTTCTGCGCGCTATTCCGCGGCGGATGTCCACCGTATTCTGGAGCGCAGGCTGCCAGACTCGTTGCGCCGGAGCGCGCGCGTGCTGCCGGCGCTGACAACGTAAGACAGAACGCACACGCCGCGACATGGCAGAGCTCGCCATTTGCTCGCCAAAAACATTCGTCGAGCGGGCAAACGATCGCCGTCACAGGCCCCGCCAGCAAGATTGGCGGGTGCGGCATAAATGTCCGGGGGGTAGGTGCCTAGCGCACCGGCCTCCTGGCGCGATGCGTTGACAGCGGACGAAGCACGCGAGCTCGACGAAATCAGGCCTGCGCCACGAGTACAACGCAGCTTTCGCGCTACCATTGACAAGCCGTCTCCTGAAATGACGAACATCTTTCCGAGCCGCCGCGCGCCCGTGCCGCGAGAGCAGCGACCACTCAAGGTCTTGCTGGTGGACGACGACATGCTCTTGCTCCGGACCACGCAGCGCCTCCTGGCTCGAGATGGCTACGACGTCGTGACTTGCGGTAGCGGGGCGGAAGCGCTCATCCGCGTGGCGGCTCATGCGTTCGACGTCGTGATCAGCGATCTCGACATGCCGCTCATCGGCGGCTTGAAGCTGCTGCGAGCGCTTCGCGAGAGAGAGCCCGAGTTGCCCGTGCTCTTGATGACCGGAAGGCCCGAAGTCGAGAGCGCCGCGTCCGCCATCGAGCATGGCGCGCTGCAATACCTGATCAAGCCCGTGGCGCCGGAGCGACTCGTGCAAGCGATCGAGGCGGCCGCTCACGCTCGACGACAGCACACTGTCGTCGACTCCCCCGACGCGCGGGAAGAGTCGTGGACGACGCGAGCCATCGTCAGACCCGACGGCTCGCTGTTCGGCCACGAGCTGCGCTCTACCTGCGAGCGCGGGCCGAGCGATTTCTCGCGCCTGGCAGCGCACCTGCAAGAGCTGGCCCACGACGCGCCTCTGCCCTGTTTCATCCGGCACCAGACGCTCGACTTTGCACAGGCACCGCATCCCGCCCTCGGCCCGCTCGCGAACCGGATCGTGATCCAACTCTCGGACCTCTCGCTCAGCACCCTAGACGACGCGCGACACCAGGCCGCGCGGCTCAGGCAGCTCGGCTTTCGTCTGTGTCTCGATCAATTGGGCACGGGCTACGGAACGCTCACCACCTTCACGGCTCTCGAGCCCGAGTTCGTGAAGCTGGCTCCCTCGCTCGTTACCGATATTCACCTCAGCGCCACGAAACAGAAGGTGGTCGCGTCGCTGATCACGCTCGCTCACGAGATGGAGCAGAGCGTGATCGCCGATGGTCTACTGGCGGAGGAAGACAAGGCGACGCTCGTCGTTTTGGGCTGCCAGCTCCTGCAGGGCCCCCTGGTCGGCGCCGAAGCGGCGCTGCTCTCGCACTAACGCAAGGGGCGCGCTATCGTCGACGACCGAGCATGGTTCTGGTCGTCGCGATGGCGCTCTTGTTTTGGACCTGCGTGTTCGCTGCCTACTTTACGTCTCGCGGTGTTTCGCCGCTCGACTTCTTCTTGGGGGCCCGGGAGCCCTACGATCACGAGCTCGCGCGATGGCGACCCACGGCCAGCAACGACCCCAGCTCCGGACTTCGTGAAGAACGCTACGTGCTGCCCAACGGCGACGAGGGCGCTTCGCATTTGGAGCACCAGGTCCGCTACCGCGACCCCGCCACAGGCTCGGTAGCTCGCGTCGAGCCCACGCGACGGGTACGAAGGGTCCGAAGCCGAAGCGTGCGATCGTAGCGCCCCTCAGGCGCGGCGGCGCCGGCGGAGCGCGCCGAGCGAGGCGGCGAGCAGCAGCAGACTCACGCTAGTCGGACGCGGCGAACCGGATAAGGCGCAGCCGCAGCCGCCGCTATCTGCCGTGTTCGTTGGCGTCGGATTGCTCACGCCGCTGCCGCCAGCACCGCCGACGAGCATGCCTGCCGAGCCGGACGCAGCTCCGGACATGCCCGCTGTCGATGCGCCGCCGCTCGCGGCGCCGCCGCCCGCCGTACCACCGCCGCCCAGCGACGATGTACCAGCCGTGCCTGCGCTGCCGTTGCCGCCTCCCGCACCGCCACTCATGGCTTCTTTGACGGTGATGTCGAGCGCCGCGCTCGTGGCATTGGCGAGCGTCGTGTCAGTCGCTTTGGCGGTGAGCTGGTGCGCTCCGGCGGTGGCTTGCCAGTTGAGCGTGAATGGGGCCGCCATCACCTTGCCGAGCGAGCTGGCTCCGTCGAAGAATTCGACGTTGCTGATGTCGACAGTCCCGCCCGATGCCATCGCAGTGACGGGCACCATTCCGGCGGACGGCATGTCCGCGGCGCCGGGACTGCTGATGCTCACCGACGGCTCGCGATCGAGGCCCTTCTTCACCAGGTTCGCCATCACGACGTAGCCGCCGTCGTTCGGATGAACGCCGTCGCCGAAGTACTCGGGATGGTTGGCGGTGTCCGTGTTCAGGTCGATGATGGGGACGTGCTTCATCATCGCGACCTCTTTGATCAGGGGGATCTCCTGATCGTGAATCACGTCACCGCGAATGGAGCAGCAAGGATTGTTGCCGGTCGAGAGCGGGAGCCCGACGTAAACGGTCGGCTTGGTCGGCAGATTGAGAAAGTGGTCGACCATCGCCAGGTAGTCGGTCTTGTACTGCTGGTCGTTCTTGGGCTTGCCCTGCGGCTCCCAATTGAAAGGCTTGGAGTCGTTCGCTCCGAGAATGATGATGACGCTCACGACGGCGTTCGCGCCCGCGTCACTGACGAAGGTGGTGGCAGCGGCGTATTCGGGTTGCTGCACGTACGGCAAGTCGCCGTAGGTGGGGCCAAGCATCGTCGCGGCGCTGTGGCCGAAGTTTTTGACCTGAACCGCGTTGCCGACCAACGCCTGCAGCTGACTCACGTAGTTCTTCGAAGGATCGGACGCCCCCGAGCCGGCCGTGATGCTGTCGCCGACACAGGCGATATGGGTCGGCTTGCGCGACTCGGCCGAAAGCGGCGCCGCGAAGACGAACCCCGCCATGAAGCAGCCAAGAAGAAGCGGACAGAGTCGGAACGCCATGAGAGCTCCCATGGCACCACAAATGCCGCCAGGATCCAAACCCGTGAAGCCAGCGAGACGGCGCTTCGGCCAGGACCTGGCACGCCGCGAGCCTCGGCATCGTCGCGAAACGGTTGTGCCAACCGACTTTCGGAGGAGCTGACGAAGCGCCAAAAGCCAGACCAAAGCTCTGTCAAGGCGCCTGGCGCGCCTCGGCGCGCTGCGGGATGAGCAGCACGCACAGCACCATGGCCGCGATCAAGACGGCCGAAGCCGTGAAGCGACCGAACTCCAACCCGCCCTGGGCACGAGGCTTGTCCAAGAAGTCGCCGACCGTTGCACCGAGTGGGCGAGTCAAGATGAAGGCCGTCCAGAACAACGCCGGTCGAGACAGGCGGGTCAATTTGAAGAGCGCGAAGACCAGTGCCAGCCCAGCGGCGAAGACCAACGCACCGCCCGCGTACCCGAGACCGGTGTCGTCCGCCATCCAATCGCCGAGCGCGGTGCCCAACGTTTGCGAGAACAAGATCGTGATCCAATAAAAGAGCTCGGTCTTGGGCGTCGAGACTTGGCCCACGGCGACGGAGCCACAAGTCAGGAACCAGCCGATTAGCGAGGCCAGCACCAGCACGAGCAAGATGAGTGAGCCGCCGAGGTAGCCGACTCCGACTGATCGCGTCACGAAGTCGGCCATCGTGGTGCCGACCGTGGTCGTGGCCACGATCACGGTCCAATACAGCGCGGGATTGAAGCGCTCGGCAAAGATCTGTAGCGCGACTGCCGCCACCACGATCACGCCAAAAATGGCCGTACCGGTGAGGTAGCCGAGGCCTAGCGTCATGGTGACGGCGTCTCCGCCCGTCTCGCCGAGCGTGGTGGCCAGGATCTTGATTGACCAAAATCCGAGCGTGACTGCGGGTACCTTGCTCAGCTTGTCGTCCATGTTGCCTGCGCTCTAGCCGTCGTTTGGTTCTCGGTTCGCGCTCGCCTGCTCGAGCGCAGGGAAACAAAAGGTGAAGCGGGCGCCGCCGAGCGGCGAGGCGTGCGCGTCCAGGCTACCGTGGTGCGCCTGGACGATGCGCCGCGCGAGCGCGAGCCCGAGCCCGGCTCCGGCTTCGGCGCCTTGCTCGTCGAGCCGTCGTCCAGCGGCACCGCGCACGAAAGCCGCAAAGATGGCTTCGCGCTCGGCGACGTCGACCCCCGGTCCCGTATCGTCGATGTGTAGCCGCACGCCATCGCTCGCCGCCTCGGCGCTCAGCTCGACACGCCCACCGGCAGGCGTATAGCGAATGGCGTTGCCGACCACGCTCGAAATCGCGGCCTCAATCGCCGCCGCGTCGCCGCTCGCACGTGCGCTGCCGGAGGCTGCGGGTTTTGGCGAGAGCCGCAGGCTCAAGCCGGCCTGCCGCGCCAACGTCACCTGCGCGTCGACCACCGATTCAGCGAGCTCTTGCAGATCGAGGCTGGTATGCTCACGCGGTTCGAGACCTGCGCGAGCATGGCGCAGCAGCGTGTCCACCAGGCGCGTCGCCTTGCGCGCCTCCGCCAGCACGGTGTGCGCGGAAGCGCGCCATTCTTCTTCCGTGCGTGGGCGCCTGAGCGCGATCTCGAGCTCGGCCGTGACGACCGCAAGCGGCGTGCGCAGCTCGTGCGACACGTCGAAAGCAAAGCTCGATTGAGCCGCAAAGCCCGCCTCGAGCCGCCCAAAGAGCCCGTTCAGCGTCTCGACCAGCGCGCGCAGCTCGTCGTCGTTAGCTGGCAGCTCCAAGCGGCGGTGCAAGTCGCGCGGCGCCATGCGCTGCGCCCGACGGATCACCTGGTCGAGGGGACGCATCACACGGCGCGCGAGAACGTAGGTCCCGCCAGTGACGAACAGCACCGCGAACGGCGCCACCAAGCCCATCGTGGACAGGATCTCTTTGCGAACATCGGCGGCCACTTCGTCTGGGGGCTCGGACGTCTCTTCGACCTCCTCCGCCGTCAGCAGCCAATACGACACGACCGCGAAGACGCTCATCGTCGCCAGCATCGTCACGGCGATCCACGCCGATACGCGGCCGCTCAGGGAGCGAAAGCCGAGCAAGCGTCTATTGCTCATCGCTCGGCCTCAAGCGGTAGCCCGAGCCGCGCACGGTCTGGACCAAACCCGCCGAATCGCCCAGCTTGCGCCGCAGATGCGCCACGTGCACGTCGATCAGGTTGGTACCAGGATCGAAGTCGTAACCGAACACCTCTTGCAGAATCTGCAAACGCCCCAGAATCTCGCCGCGCTTCGACATCAAGAGCTCGAGCAACGCTCGTTCGCGCGGCGAGAGCAGCACCAGCTTGCCCTCGACGAAGACGCCCTGCCCATCACCGGCGAGCGCTAGGTCGGCAAAAGCGCCGAACGGTCGCCAGGGCCGCTGGGAGCGACGCACCAGAGCGCGCAAGCGAGCCAGCAGCTCGGGATAAGCAAACGGCTTCACCAAGTAGTCGTCGGCGCCCGCTTCCAGCCCTTCGACGCGCGCTTCGACCGGATCACGCGCCGTGAGCACCAACACCGGCGCGCACAGCCCACGCTCGCGCGCGTCGCGTAACAGGGCCATCCCGTCGCGATCGGGCAAGCCCAAGTCCAGGATCACGGCCGCGGGATTTTCGTCGAGAATCAGCCGTAACCCCGCGGCTCCCTCCGAGGCCGAGCGGATCTCGAAGCCGTCTTCCGTCAAGCCGCGCTCCAGCGACGCGACGAGCCGTGCGTTGTCTTCGATCAGCACGACCAGCGGCACCATGAGCAACCTGTTTAGCACGCCGAGCCGAGGTGCCTTTTCTCAAATCGAGTCTCGAGCAGCAACGGGCCCTAGTGTGTCTGGTAATACTGCGCGAGCAGCTCGCCGGCGCCCGCGTTGCCGGCGCCCGTGAGGTCCGTACCCCCGGCCCACCAATCGCACGTCTTCAGCTCGATTTTGGGGCCCACCGTGACGAGCCCGCCCGAAGCGTCGGCCACGTTCGCGATCGCTTCATCGACGTACGCGGGCACGATGGTGTTGGGATCCGTATCGTTCGCGCAGGGCATGTTGCGGGGGCTACGCAGCGTGGTCATGAGCTCGATGCGCTTCACACCGGGGAACCTGCCCTTCATCGTCTCGACGACTTGCGCGAGGTTGGTCTGCCACTGCTCGAGCGTGTCGAGCGTGAGGCTGAACGGCAAGAATACCACGCGGTCGGGCGTCTGCGACTGCACCGAGCACGGCGAGGTGACCTGATTCTTCCAGAACTCGCTCTCGGGGTCGGCGAAGAGCTCCAGGTAGCCGTGGTGTTGAAACATGAACTGCCAACTCGCGTCCTCGACACCCTTCTCGAAGCTGCCCCACCACTGACTGGCGACCCACAAGCCAATCAGCTCGGTGCATTGAAAGTCCTTCGTCGTGAGCGCGGGAGCGCCACCGGTGACGCCTCCCGTGGCGTTCGCACCGGCATTTCCGCCCATCAGAGCGCCGCCAACGCTGCTTGCGCCCCCTTGCTCGACGGGCGGCGCACCCGCACCGCCAACACCGGCCGGCGCCGGCGACTCTTGCCGGATGTTTCCGCCAAGACCACCGCCGCCTGGGCTGGCGGCGTTCACGCCCGCCCCACTCGAGCCGGCGGCAGTTGGCATGCCGGCAATCTGATCGGCGCCCTCACAAGCGATGATCAGGATCGCGCTGAGCGCCACACTCAGACTACAGAAGCTCGCGAGCTGACACGGAGCGACCATGTTGCTTCGCAAAGTGTCCGCAGCTTCGTTCGCACGTGAGTCGTGTGCGCCCGCCGCGCCCGCGAGTGTCAGATTAACAATTGATTAAGATCCCCACTATTTGAGATCAGCTTCGGGCTTGCCGGGAATCGCACACCGATGACGCTCTGCTGGACACGGAGAACCGACGGCATGCAGCTGATTGATTGTCAGATCGACGAGATTTCGACGGGCGCTGCCTGCTGGGAACACCGTTGCGCTACTCAACAACCGGCGTAGTTGCGTTCGAGATTCTCGAACTCGACTCGCGTCAAAGAATTCTAGCCTCACGCTCGAAATTCCCTGACGTAAGTTTCTCATTGGCTCCTATCTCCCGAAGGTTGAGAGCCCAGTATCCCATCTTAGTGCTGGGCCCCCTGCTCCCACTCACCTGAGACCTGCAACACCGATGAAGCATTTCAGCCCCATTCGCTTCGGTCGCGGCACGTTCATCGCGGCACTGGTCAGCCTCGCATTCAGCAGCGCACGCATCGCGCAGGCGGGCTCACCACCCCTAGAAGTAACGGCAAAACTAGTCGAAATTCCCTCGAAACTGCCGCCAGACGATCTGTACGACTACGCCTATGTCATGCGCTACCAGGTGCAGGGCGGCCCCATGGACAAGCAGTTTTTGCTCGTCGCGCACTACAAGCCGCTGCAGCCGCGCTCCAAGATCAAAGACAAGATGAAGGAGCACGTGGGCGGCAAGCTGCGCAGCTTCAGCCAGGGAGACGTGCACAAGCTGAAGCTCTCGGCCGATCTCAAGGAGATCTGGAAGGGCGCTTTACTCGACGAGTATTCGGCGACTGATCACAAGAGCACTCGATATTGGTGTCTGCAAGTCGATCCCGCCTGAGCTGAGACTGAAAGGATCCAATTGAACGGGAGTGTCCATCGCGGCATGGGCACGTGGGCAGTCGCCTGCGCGCTCTTCGCCACCGCCCTCTATCCGCTCGTGACGAGAGAGCTCGCTCGAAACGCTGCCGCGAATCGCTCGCGACACGTCGAGCGGGCTCTAGCAGCTCAACCTCGAGGCCGCTGGGTTTCCGAACGCTCGATGTCGGCGCCAACGCGAGCATTGGAAGGACTCTTGGCCAGCTGGGAGACCATCGGCGGCTGCGGCGCCGGTAGCTCGACCAGTGGCGGCGGCGGGGTGAAATGGATCGGACGCAGCACCAGCGGCGGTCTGTTCAATCTGCAAACTCAGGCCAGCTACATGCACCTGAGTGACGGCTACAACCTCGGCCTCGTCACGCAAATCACCAGAGATTTGGGCGAAAAGTGGAACCTGGGGCTGTCGGTCCCCCTGCTCTACAAATACTACCGCGACTACTACGGGCTCCCGGTCGATATCTCCAACGGGGGCTTGGGTGACATCAGCGCGCTCGTCACCCGGCGCTTCGGCGAGATCAACGACACCGCGCTCACGCTCTCGGTAGGGTTTCCAACGGGCGTTTACGACGCCAAGTACAAGAACGACTACCTCACGCAAGAGAAACAGCTCGGCGCGGGGCGCCCCACTGCAGGGCTGATGCTCGACCACACGATGGATCAGCAGTGGGGCGTGGTCGTGCTCGGTGGCTCGCTCGCCTATCGCGGTGGCGAGAACAAGCTCGGTAACTACCGCGCGCCCGTGGGCAACGTTTACAGCTACCTGGGTTACTTCGCCGGTCCTTGGGTGCCGTCGGTCGGGCTCATGTACCAATGCTTCTTCGGCACCGATCGCGATCGTGGGCTCGAACAAGAAGAGCGGCTCATGTCGCTGACCGGCAGCGTCGCGCTGGAGTGGTCGACGGATTGGCTGGCCCTGTTGGTCGGCGCGTCATTGCCCTACGGCTGGTACTCGCCGCAAAAAGTGCTGGACGGCGAGAAGAGCAGCCTGCACGGCCCAGGTCTGCAACCGTGGACGGTTGCTTTGGGGCTCTCGATTTCGCCGTTTTGAGCGCTCATGACTGCACTCGGCGCCCTCCGTTCGAAGCTTCATCGGCATTGGCTGGGCGCCTTGCTGTTCGTGAGCGCGGGCGCGACCGGGCTCTTGCCCTGCGCCGATGGCGACGTATGGTGGCACCTGGCTGCGGGTCGAGAGATGGTGGCTCGCCGGGAGCTGCTGTTCACGGATCCATTTTCCGTGAGCGCGAGCGGTCGTGATTGGACCGATGTGCACTGGTTGTTCCAGCTCGCCACCTACGGCGTGCATCGCTGGGCGGGACTCACGGGCTTGGTGCTCGCGAAATGTGCCCTGATCGGGCTGGGAGCGGTGTGGCTGCTGCGCGCGGTGCGGCGGCAGCCTTGGGGGCCGTGGGCGGCTCCCACGCTCGCTACGTGGTTGGTGCTGGCACTGTTTCTGGCGCGCTCGCTGCTCTTGGTGCGGCCCGTTATCGTCACGCTCGTCTGCCTGGCGCTCTTCCTGCGGGAGCTCGAGCACTACCGTATCGATCGGCGCTGGCAGCGGCTGGCGCTGCTCGTCTCGGCCCAAGCCGTGTGGGCCAATTGCCAGGGCTTGTCGGCGCTCGGACCTGCGGTGGTGGGCGCGTACCTACTCGGAGAGGGCGCCAGCCGTCGACCGTGGCGCGCGCTGGCGGCAGCGGAGCTGGGCTGCATTTTTGCTTCATTTGGCACGCCTTTTGGCTGGCACGGGCTGTCACTGTCGCGAGCGCTGTTCGAGCGACTGCTGCCGGGCGAGCACAACGTGTACGCGCACACCATCGCCGAGAATGTACCGCCCTTCTTGCTCGAACGTTGGACGGGTGGCGAAACGGCCGGTGAGCTCTGGCATTTGAAATGGTACTGCCTGGCGCTGGGCCTCGCGCTCGTAGCGGGCGGCAGGCGCTTGCGCCTCAGCCACGTGCTGCTGCTCGTGGGCTTCGGAGCGCTTGCGCTGCTGAGCAATCGCAATGTGCTGCTCTTCTATTGGGTCTCTTCGCCGATCGCCGCACTTCAGCTGGCGCCAGCGCTGCGCCGCTTCGTGCACTGGATGAACCCGCAGCGAGCGCGCTGGCTCGCGCCGCTGAACACCGCCGCCATGGCCAGCGTGCTGGCGCTCTCGGCGAGCGCCGCTGCCCACGAGACGACGCTGGCAGAGCCGAGCCCTTTTCGCATTCCGCAGGGCAGTGCCGCCCGCCTAGCGGAGCTGCCGCCGGGGGACGTGTTTTGTGCCGACCACCACGGGGGCTACCTCATGTGGCAGCTATTTCCGCGGCATCGGCCGTACATGGACACGCGCCTGGTGCTGCGCAGCGCCGACGAATACGCCGAGTACCTGGCGCTGGCGGAGTTCCCGCAGCGCTTCGAGAGCTTTCAAGCGAGGCATCATTTCGGCTACGTGGTCTTGCCGGTCGATTATCCGAACCGCTACCTCGCGTTGATCGCCGAGCTGTACCGCTCGCAAGACTTTCGTCTGGTGTACAGTAACGGCAGCGAAGTGCTGTTCGCACGGCGCGATCTGCTCAGCTCGCCGGGGCTGGACCTGGGCGCCCCGCAGCAGGTCACGGCGATCGCACGAGGCATCAGCCAGCGCTACGCGGCTGAGCCCAAGCTATTAGAAGCGGCGCAGCTACACCTGGCCACGCTCGAAGTAACGCTCGGCGAGCTCGAACGCGCGCGAGACGTCTTGGCGCACGTCGAGACGCCGGCTGCCGCCGCTCTGCTAGCGCGTGTGCACTACCTGCGGGGAGATCTCGCCGCGGCGGAGGCTCTGGCGCGCCAGCAGCTACGGCAAGGTTCACAGCAGGCTTCCAGCCTGACCGTGCTGGCCCATATCGCGCTGGATCGCGGGCAATTGCCACTCGCCGCGCAGCACTTGCGGCGCGCGCTGCGGAGCGATCCGTTCGACATCGAAGCCACTGAGCTTCTCACCCGTTTGGAGGCAACCGAGCCATGATCCACCTCAAGCCTGTTCGGCACCTCGAATTAGCCGGCGCCACGGCGCTCATCTTGCTCGCCTGCGGCGTGCAAGAGCATCCGCACGAAACGTCCATGAACGGCGTGGTAGACGACTTCGGGCCGCTCAACGGCACCGGCGGCATGCCAATCAGCGCGGGCGGCACCGGCGTGACCGTCGCCGGGTCCGGCACGTTCGCCGGTACCCCGCCGGTTGCGGGCGGCGCCAGCGGCGGCACCAGCAGCACGCCGATTGGCGGCACCGCAACAGGTGGCGCGCAAGCGGCGGCTGGCAGCGCTGGCACGAGTGCCGGCGGCTCTCCCCCCCTCTCGGGCGTCACCATCAACTTGGGCGGTGTCGAGGTCCCCAAAGAGCAGGTGATCGCCTTCATTCACGTCGGTCACTCGAACATGGCCGGCCGCGCCACGGGTCCGGCAGCGTCGCGCCCCTACCACTTCCAAGAGACGCACCCGCACGCTTGGATGTACCACCCGGGCTCCTCTCCCGCGCTGGCCATCGAGCCCAAAACGGCTGGAGACACGCCCGCCGCCGGCCCCGGCACCGCGCTCGTGAAAGAGGCCGCGATGCTGGCGCCCAACACCTACTTCATCTCGCTCGGCTTCGGCAAAGCCTCGGCCTACTGCTCGCAGTTCTTACCGAGCGGCCTCTACTACGACCAGTTGATCGACGGCCCCAAAAAGATCAAAGGGCGCGTCACCTTCGGCGCGATCTTCATCTACCTCGGCATCACCGAGCGACATGGCAGCGACGCCGACCGCAACGGCTTCGCCAACTGCATCAATCAGCTCGTCACCGCCATTCGCACCGACGTGGGCGAGCCCAACCTGCCGTTCATGATGAACGACTACGAGATGGGAGCCACCGGAGAGCTTGCCCCCGGCGGCGCCGTGTACAACGCCATCAAGCCGCAGATCGACAAGGTGCCGACGGTCGTCACCAACTCGGCGCTCATCTCAGCGGCTGATCTGGGCATGGAGGACGATCACCATTTCAATCTCGACGGGCACCGAACGTGGGTGCAGCGCGCGATGATGACCATGCAGCAGCGCGGCTGGTTCACGTGGAAGTAGCGGCGACGGCGGCGGGTTAGCGCATGGTCTTTTCCAGCCAAATATTCCTGTTTTACTTCCTACCGCTGGTACTTCTGCTGTACTACGCCCTGCCATTTCGCGCGCGCACGGCGCTGATCGCCGTCGCAAGCTACGTGTTTTACGGCTGGGCCAACCCGGTCTGGGCCGTGATCATGTTCTTCGGCTCCAGCGTCGACTACGTGTGCGGCCTGCTCTTGCTCAAGCTGTCGGGCCTACCGAACGAGGGCGAGCTGCCACCGGTCATCGGCCCCGAAGTGAAGCGCACGCGCGCCATGAAGACGGTCTTGGCCGTCTCGATCGTCACGAACCTCGGCCTGCTGGCGGTGTTCAAGTACACCGGGTTCGTCGCCGAAAATGTGAACGCCATGGCCGCCGCGTTGGGCTTCGGCGGTCAGCTCTTGCCGGTGTTGCACCTGGTGCTGCCAGTCGGCATCTCTTTCTACACGTTCAAGGCCATGAGCTACGCCATCGACGTGTACCGCGGCGACGCGCGCCCCATGCGGCGCTTCACCGACTACATGTGCTTCGAGGCGTTTTTCCCTGATTTGGTGGCAGGCCCCATCATTCGCTACGCTGCGCTCGAAGAGCAGATGCGCGTACGCCAGCACACGCTGGACAAGTTCGCACGGGGCGTCGCTTTCTTTGCGCTCGGCATGGGCAAGAAGATCTTGCTCGCCAACCCGATGGGCCACATTGCGGACACGGCCTTCGCGGCCGGACCGCAGCACGTAGTAGACGCCTGGTTCGGCCTGGTGGGCTACGCCTTCCAGATCTACTTCGACTTCTCGGGCTATTCGGACATGGCCGTGGGCTTGGCGCTGATGCTGGGATTCGTCTTGATTCAGAATTTCGATTCGCCGTACAAGTCGCACAGCATTACCGAGTTCTGGCGGCGCTGGCACATCAGCCTCTCCACCTGGCTACGCGATTATTTGTACATCCCGCTGGGCGGCAACCGTAAGGGCCAGCGTCGCACCTACGTCAATCTGATGACCGTTATGCTGCTCGGTGGCCTGTGGCACGGCGCGAGTTGGAATTTCGTGATCTGGGGCGGTATCCACGGCGGCATGCTCGGGCTCGAGCGCAAGCTCGGCAAAGCGCACCCGCTGCGGCGCCTACCCCCCGCCCTGAGCGTGGCCAGCACCTTCCTGGTGGTGTGCATTTCGTGGGTATTTTTCCGCGCAAAAACGCTGCACCAGGCATGGCTTTACCTGGCGTCGCTGCTGGGCCTCGCTCACGTCACCCCCGCTGCAGACGTGGTGTCGGGCGCGCTCTACACCCCGTACCACTCCGCGCTCTTTGCGCTGTGCGGATTTGCCGTGTGGGGCATGCCCAACACCTGGCAGCTCACCCAGCGGCTCTCCGTACCGCGTGCCGCCTACGCGCTCGCAACCCTGGCGCTGGCCACGCTGGTGATGTGGACCCAAACCACCAACCCGTTCCTCTACTTCCAGTTCTGAGTCATGCAGAGCGCTCTTCCGGTTCCCGAGGTCGTCCCCGTACAAGCAGGCGGCCCCACCGATCCGTCACACGACGACCTGTTGCGGCGCGGCATCCTGCACACCGAGGTCTCGCGCCCGGTCGCGGCGGTCCTTGTCGGAGCCTTCGTGCTCTGCATCTTCGGCCTGCCGCTTTCGCAAATCTATCTGGAAAAGCGCGCGGAAGAAGAGTCCCCGCTGCTCGACCTGTTCAAGCGCCGGCCCACGGCGGAGAACCTGCACCAGTTCGAGCACGACATCGAAGAGGCGTCTTACGCCAAGGCTTACGTACAGCCCCGGTTGCAGCAGGCGCTCACTCGTTTCGGCAGAGTTGGCAACAAGCGCGCGACCATCGGCCACGGCGGCTGGCTCTACTACACGCCCGGCGTCGAGCACGTCTCGGGCCCCGGCTTCCTCCAGGCAGACGTACAGCTCACCCGACAAAAGGCCGCGCTGGACGCGGGCGAGGCCGCCATCGAGCCGAATCCCCTGCCCGCCATCGTCGATTTCGAGCATTTCTTGGCGGCGCGCGGCGTGAGGCTCGTGCTGCTGCCCATGCCCGACAAGGCGGCGCTGCAATCGGCGCAGCTGCACGGCCGTGGCGAGCCGAGCGCAGCCGTCGACAACGTCGACAGCGCACGGTTTTCGCGCGAGCTCGCGCGCGCCGGCGTCGCCGTGTTCGACGCGCGGCGCTCGATACCCGGCGGCCAGCACGCGCCGCTCTTTTTGACGCAAGACACGCACTACACACCGGGGTGGATGGAGCAGGTCGCGAGCGATCTCGGCCGCTTCGTCTCGCAGCTCGCGGCGCTACCACCGCTCGCCGCTCCGCTCGAGCTCAAGGTGGTGCCGCAGCCCGCCACGCGCGTTGGGGACATCGTCGATATGCTGAAGCTTCCCGAAGAGCAGCAGCTCTTTGCGGCGCAGACCGTCACCGTGCATCAAGTTCAGGACGCTCAGGGCAACGCCTGGGAGCCGGACACCACTGCGGACGTGTTGCTACTGGGCGATAGCTTCACCAATATCTTTTCGCTCGAGGGCATGGGTTGGGGCGCTGCGGCGGGCTTGGGTCCGCAGCTCTCTCGCGCGCTCGGCCGCCCGCTCGACGTGATCGCCCAAAACGATTCCGGAGCTTTTGCGACGCGGCAGGCGCTGGCGCGTGAGCTCGCGGCCGGCAGCGATCGCCTGGCGGGTAAACGCGTCGTGATCTGGGAGTTTGCGTCACGCGAGCTGTCGGTGGGCGACTGGAAGCACATCGACTGGGCTCACCCGGCCGCAGGAGCCGAAAAATGAGCCGAGTCCTGGTCACCGGCGCGGCCGGAGTGATGGGCGTGCGCCTCGTCGAGCGGCTGCTGGCCCACGGCTTCGAGGTTCGTGCGCTGGTGCTGCCGAGGGATCGCTTCCGGGCGCGCCTCGAAGGTTTGGGCTGCGACATCCGAGAGGGTGATATCGGCGACGCGACGTCACTCACGGGCGTGTGCCAGGGCGTCGACACCGTTTATCACCTGGCCGCGGTGATCCTGTCGCACGACCCGAACGTCTTCGAGCGCGTCAATCGCGCGGGCACGGCGCACCTCGTGACCGAGGCGCAGCGCGCTGGCGTGCGTCATTTCGTCTACGTCTCCTCGGCTTCCGTCGTGTACCCGAAGCGTACGCCCTACGCTGAGTCCAAGTTGCAGGCCGAGGCGCTCGTCAAAGGTGCGCAGGGGCTCGACTACACCATCGTGCGACCAACGCTGGTCTACGAACGCGGCGGAGGCCAAGAGATCCAGCTATTTCTGGAGTACTTGAAGCGCTTTCCGATCGTGCCCTTCATCGGTCGGGGTGAGGCCATCAAGCGGCCGGTTTGGTCGGAAGACGTCGTGACCGGGCTGGCCCGCCTGGCCGGGAACCCCGTCGCGTTGGGAAAAACCTACAATTTTAGCGGACCTGAGCCGATCACGATGCTCGAGCTCGCGCACTTGTTGCTCGAAACCGCAGACCGTTCGCGCGCTTTCGTGCGCCTGCCGGTCTGGCTGTGCGTGGCGCTGGCGCACCTGCTCCGGGTGCTGTTCGAGCGCCCGCCGCTCACCCTCAGCGCGGTCGCCGGCATCGTGAACGACGCCGACCTGGATCCGACGAGTGCCATGCGCGACCTCGGTTACGCCCCGATCGGTGTGCGCGAGGGCATCCGGCGCTGTTTCTCGCGCCAAGCACCTGCACTACCCGCCACAGTCTCCGACGCACTGGGTGCGCCGTTTCAGAAAAGGAATGCGACATGACGAAGCTCCTCTCCCTGGGATTCGCGAGCGCGTGCTCTGCGCTGGCGCTCGCCGCTTGCTCCGCCGTCTCGGGTGCGCCGCCCAAGGGCGCGGACGACACGCCCGAAGCGGCAGAAGCCGCCGCCATGAAAGAGGTCGGGGGCAAGGCCGACGGCCTGATCGTCTGGTCCAGCTCGCGTGTCGGCAACCACGACCTCTTCACGATGAAGACCGACGGCTCGGACGTGAAGCAGATCACCAAGGGTGACGAGGTCGACTGGTTCCCGCGCTTCTCGCCGGACGGACAAAAGGTGCTATTTTGCCGCAGCAAACAGGGTTGGGTCAGCGAGCGCGACGCCAACAACAGCGACAAGTGGGACATCTTCACCGTCAAACCCGACGGCTCGGAGCCCACGAAGGTCGTCGACAATGCCAGCTGGGGTAGCTGGATCTCGAACGACGAGATCTTGTACGTACGCGGCACCAAGATCTTTCGCAAAAAGCTCAGCGACGACAAAGAAACGCAGATCATGAGCAGCGAGGGTGTGGCCGATTTGGACGGTGCGCTCTTGCAACAACCGGAGCTGTCGAGCGACGGCAAGCGCATCGCCATCACGCTCCGCGGCTCCAAGCGTGAAACCGGGCTCTGGGACATTGCCAAGAAGACGTGGACGCAGACGGGCCAGGGCTGCCAAATCAATTGGACGCCGGATCACAGCGCCATCTACTGGGTGCACCCGACCGGCAACGGTGGCAGCCGCATCCTCAAGATGCCCATCGCCGACGGCAAACCGCCGCAAGACGCCGACATCGACAAGATGGAGTTGATGGATCTGCCCGGCCGTCGCTCCCACGAGTACTTTCCGGAGCTCTCGAGCGACGGCAAATGGCTGGTCTGGGGCATCACCCAGCGCGGTCACGATCACGACACTGCCGACTACGAGATTTACCTGTGGGAGGTCGGAACCCCAGCAGAAAAGGCGGTTCGGCTCACCTACAACTCCGGCAATGACCGCTGGCCGGATATCTTCATCCCCTCTGCAGCGCCTGCTCCCGTCGCAGCAGCCAAGCCGCCCGCCGAGCCCGAGGCGGAAGACAAGCCCGTCAAGCAAGCCAGTCGCGACAAGAAGCGCAAACGGAGCGCGCCTTGACGCCGCGCCGCATCGCCGTGCTGGGCGCGGGCGGATTTTTAGGCTCTCACCTGGTGCCGGCGCTGCTCGAGCGCTTCGACTGCGCGGTAGATGCCGTCGACCTCGATTTCGACAAGCTCGAGCAGCGTGACTCGCGGCTGCGCAAGCTGCGCGGCCGCGTGGAAGATCCACGCATTCTGGCCGAAGCGACGGCGCGCGCGGAGCTGGTGCTGTCGCTCACCGCGCTGTGTAACCCAGCGCAGTATTCGACCATCCCGCTCGAGGTCATCGACGCGAGCTTCACGCACTTACTGCCGCTGGTCAAAGCCTGTGCTGAGCGGCACATTCGCCTGGTTCATTTCTCGACGGCGGAGGTTTATGGACCGCGCGCCGTCGGCGCCGATGGTTTGCCCACGCGCGAGATGAGCGAGGATACGGCGTGCTTGCAGCTCGGGCCGATCCACAAGGAGCGCTGGTCGTACGCTTGCGCCAAACAGCTGCTCGAGCGGGTGATTTGGGCGCATGGCGAGCACCACGGGCTTTCCTTCACCTTGATTCGGCCGTTCAATACGATCGGCCCGCGCATGGACTACCTGCCCGGCGTGGACGGCGAAGGGACGCCACGCGTCTTGGCGTGCTTCATGAACCAACTGCTGCGGGGCGAGCCGCTGCAGCTGGTAGACGGCGGCCGACAAAAACGCGCCTTCATGGCCGTGAGCGACATGATCGAAGCCGTGTGCCGGGTGGTCGAACGGCGGCGCGCCTGCGAGCGGCAAATCTTCAACCTCGGTAACCCGAGCAACAACGTGAGCATCGCCGAGCTGGCGCGGCAGCTGGCGAGCGTTTACGCGGCGCTGCAGCCGCAGGCGCCGCCAGCGCGCTTCGAGAGTATTGCGGCCGAAGCCTTTTACGGCCCCGGTTACGACGACACGGCCGAGCGCATTCCCGACGTGCGCAAGGCCCGGCGTCTGCTGGGTTGGGAGCCGACGGAAACCCTGTCTCAGATGCTGCCCGGCATCGTGCGCGACTACGTCGAGCGCTATCGCGATCGCGTCACGCCCCCCGAGCGCGCGAGGAGCGCATGAGCGCCGTGGTCGTGATGCCCGCTTACAATGCGGGCCGCCACCTGCGCGGCGTGCTGGCTCGCTTGGCGAGCCTCAGCGACCGCGAAATCGCGCGGGTGATCGTGGTCGACGACGGCAGCAGCGACGACACGCGCGAGGTTTTGGCTCAGCTCGGCCCGCTGCCGTGGCCGCTGCAGATCGTCGAGCGCGCTCGAAACGGCGGCTACGGCGCCGCGATGAAAGACGGCCTCGCCGCCGCGCTCGAGCACGAAGCAACGCTCGTAGCGTGCGTCCACGCCGACGGCCAATACAGCCCGGAGGCCCTCCCAGCGCTGGTGCAACGACTCCGCGAGCGGCGCCTGGACTTGCTGCAAGGCTCGCGCATCGCCTCCGGCACTGCCAAAAGCGGTGGCATGCCGCTCTACAAACGTGTGGGGAACGCCGTGCTCAACGTGCTCGAGAACCGCACGCTCGGCCTGGGCCTGAGCGACTACCACAGCGGCTACTTGGTTTACGGCGCGCGTGCCCTGTCGTTGCCATTCGGCCATTTCTCGAACAGCTTCGATTTCGATCTCGAGGTTCTGGCGTGCGCGCGAGCGCGCGGGCTAGCGGTGGACGAGGCGCCGATTCCGACTCACTACGGCGACGAGGTTTCGCATCTCGACCCTCTCAGCTACGGCCTGCGGGTGCTCAGGGTTTTGTGGAACTTCAAACGGGGGCACTATGCAGCGTAACTTGCGGCGTTTCGCTGGAGCAGTGCTGGTGTTGTCCCTGGCCAGCGCCTGCCACCTGGGCGGCGCAAAATTTCCCTGGGGCGACGCCACGAGCTCGTCCGCCACGCGCAGCGCGGACGTGACGACGCTGAACGACGGCTACCAGCGCACGCATTCGCGCGTTTTCGTGCGACAAGTCGAGAAACCAACGCGCGCCGCGCTCGACTACGCCGCTTACCACGCCAACTTCATGATCGCGGATTTGGAGCCCGAGCAACCGCTACCCGCCGGTGCCAAGCCCGATACGTCCCACGCCTTCGCAGGCCAGCTCGAGTTGGCCAGCCTGACCAGCGACATCGGCAAGACGCCCCTCAGCGCCGAAGAACGGGCGCACCCGCTGGCGTTTGCGCCGCTGAGCGAGCGCCTGCTGAGCCGCAAGATCGAAGGCGCCGATGCGCTGTCGGCGGTAGGGGCGGCGGTGCGCAACGAAAAGTGGAGCCTCTCGCTGCCTCCCGGCGTTACCGGTCAGACGCTGAGTGAGCTGTACTTGCATCACGCCAGCGGCGCGACGCCCGAGCTCTGGGCCAAAGTCGAGTTTCAGCCCTGGTTTTCGCCGTTTCAGGGCTCGGCCGATCAGGACGGCGACGGCTTTCCGGAGATCTACGGCAAAGTGCGCAGCGGTGTCGCCACGGCGGCGCTCGTAGCCGACATCGAGCAAGACTACGCGGGCAAGCCGCTGAATCCGGCAGAAGTAAAAGCCTGGGCCAACCAGCTGTCGTCGTATTGGTACCCGTCGTTCAATACGGACCTCATCCCTGCGGGCGACCGCTGGCCAGACGCGCAAACCGAAGCGGACATCAAACAAGAGCTGGGCGGCCGCAGCTTCGACAAGCCGGCGATCGTGCTGCGCGGCAAGCCGCAGGGTAAACCGACGTACAATGTGTTTTTGGTCGGAGACGGCTCACAGGCCAGCGCAGCGGCTCCGTCGCACGCTCTCAAGCTGGCAAGAACGCGACCTTCGCCCGACACGAAGCCGCTGACGGAGGCGCTGCAGAGTGAGCTCACCAAGCAAGGCAAAGGCGACTACGCCAAGTGGCAAGCGGAGCTCTCACCCTTTCACGACGCCGTGCGCAAGCGATTGAAGAGCCTACCCAGCAAGGTCAAAGCGCTCGCCGGGGAAGATGGCTTCTTGTTCTACCGCAACGGTCTCGATTACGTGAGCGGCGGAGACCTCGAGAAGCAGCGTAAGGGCAAGAACCCGCTGCCCATCATCCTCGAGTTCAAGAAGGAGCTCGACCAACTGGGCGTGGACTTCTTGTTCATCCCGGTGCCAGACAAGCTCGAGGTTTATCCCGAGAAGCTCGACGCCGATTTCAAGCGCCTGGACGGGACCGTCGTGAATCCGGCGATGCGCAAATTCTTGGCGAGCCTGAGCCGCGAAGGCGTGGAGGTCGTGGACCTGCTGCCCCAGCTGCTGGCCGCCAAGAACACGCCCGCCAAGGCCGAGTTGCTGTTCCAACATCAAGACACGCACTGGACCGATCGCGGTTTACGCCTCGCCGCCGATTTGGTGAGCGCGCGCATCAAGCGTTACCCCTGGTATGCGGAGCTCTCGAAGCACGCGCAGACCTTCGGGCAGCGCGAGACGACGTTCTCGCGTTTCGGCGACTTGCAGTCGCGCCTGCCCGACGCCGAGCAAAGCAAGTACACGCCCGAAACACTCGTCGCCCACCAAGTGCTACGCGCCGACAAACAACCGTACGACGACGATCCAGATAGCCCGATCGTGCTGCTGGGCGACAGCTTCACCGGTGTTTACGAGCTGACCGATGCCGAGCATGCCGGCGTTTCCGCCCACATCGCGCGCGGCATTTCGTATCCGCTGGATCTGGTCATGAGCTACGGGGGTGGCCCCAACGTGCGCCAAAAGTTGCTGCGCCGCGGCCGCGAGGCGCTCGGCCAGAAGAAGCTCATTATCTGGATGATGACGGCGCGCGACCTCTACAACTACTGGGAAGATTGGGAGCCTCTGAGCAAGCCATGAGGCGTCGGGCGCTGCTGCTCGGTGCGGCGGCGCTCGGCTGCAGCGGCGCCAGACAACCTTCTTCCGGGCTCGCACACGGCTTGTTGGCGCTGGCCCAAAGCCACGTGCCAACCCCCGCCCACGAGCTCAACTGGGCATGGGCGGAGCTTCGTCACCTGATCGACCGCGTCGCGGAGCGACGATCCCGAGGCTCGGCGGGCGCCCAGGCAGTAACCCAAGTGCTCTTCGACGACATGGGGTTCGTGCGCGAAGTGGACGACACGGCGCTGCGGTTCGTGGTCCTGCCCGACGTGCTGAAGGGCAGGCGTGGTAGCTGCGTCGGCCTGGGAACCGTTTACTTGTGCATCGCAGAAGCGCTCGGATTCACCGCACACGGCGTGCTCCGCCCCGGGCACTTTTACGTGCGGCAGCAGGCTCCGGGCGCGCCTTGCAACGTCGAGCTCCTGCGCCGGGGCGAGCTCATGCCGGATGCCTGGTACTCACAGCGTTTCCCATTCAGCCGGCCCGCTTCGGGCAGCTACGACCGCCCACTTTCGAACGCCGAAGTCGTAGGCGTGACTGCCTTCAACATCGGCAACGAGCGTCGTCGCCGGCACGAGCTCGAGCCGGCAGCGCGCGCTTACGGTGCTGCCATCTCGGCCTTTCCGACGTTCGCCGAAGCGCACGCGAGCCTCGGTGCGATGCAGCAAGCGCTGGGCAGACCAGAGCTTGCTGAGCAGAGTTACGCGCGCGCGCTTCGGCTGGACCCGGGTTTGCCCGGTGTCGACAACAACCTGGCGCTGCTCGGGTCGAGCGCACCCCGATAACCGTCAGGCGTGACGAGCTTGAGGAGCTTTCGGCACGCTGGCCTCGCTGGTCGCTGCGATGTCACGCGCGCCCTCTTTGCGAAGGATTTCTTTGGCGGTGCGCTCTTGCTCACTGGTATCGACGTGAGCAGCCACGAGGATACTGCCGCCTCGCAGCTTGCCCTCGTAGGCCTTGGCCTCCACCTCGGGAATGCCCAGTCCAATCAGGGCCCCTGCGACGCCACCCACGGCAGCACCGGCGGCCGCGCCGCTGAGAGCTGCCATGAGCGGACCAGCCGCGATGAACGGCCCAAGTCCCGGAATGGCGATGGCGCCGATGCCAGCCAACAAGCCGAGCGTGCCACCGACGATACCTCCGCCCGCGACGCCCGTGACCGCGCCCTCAGGCGCTTTGGTGTGATGCTCGTGAGCAAAGTCACGCGTTCCGTGCTTGTCGGGGAAAATGGCCGAGATGTCCGCGTTCGAAAACCCCGCCTGATTGAGGCGTTGAACGACATTTTCAGCCTGAATCTCGGCGTCCACGATACCGATCACGACTCTGTTTTTGCTCATGGTGGTTTCCTATTTCTTGACTTCAATCTGGTTGTCGATCGGCGCAGCGCCGGCAGCCTTTCGCGCGTCGGCTTCGATCGCGGCGCGCTCTTCGGCCGTCTTCACGGGTCCGCGCAAGGTGATCTTCCCGTCCTTCGTGATGATCTTGACGTTCTTCGCGGTGAAGGAGAGCGCCTTGTCAGCCATCACGGCTTGGCGAACGGCTTGCGTCAGCTTGAGATCCGACTCGCCATTGCCCTGGTCCATGGGCGTCAGCGTCGCCGAGTCGCGGTCGCGCTCGTTCACCTTGGTGTTGTCGGGTTGCGGACCCTTGTCGGCTGGGCTCGTGTTGTCCGGCCGGCTCGCAGGCTCCGACATCGTCGAGACTGGCTCCTTCGCCGGTACTGCGTCGTCCGCACGCTGCGTCGCAGCGCTTCGTAGGCTCGGCTGAGCAGCTGGCTCTTGCGTAGATGCGTGGGGAGTGCCCGTTTCGGACGTGCCCTCGAAGGACGCCGGCCGCAAATTCGGCTCCGATGTCGGGGAGCCGAGCGGCTCGTTAGCTACGCTACCCGTTTCAGCAGGCCGCGAGTCATGGGAGCAACCGACGACGGACAAACACAATAGCGCGATGAAGCGAGACATGGTGCCAATCTCCTGTCCGCACCCAAGCAACGGCCGTGCCGCGTGGGGCGATCTTCCGGAGGCCTGCAAGGCCGCGATTCGCGCTCGGCTACGCAACAACGCTGTCGCGTTGAGACATTCAGGAGCGCGCGCGGTCGGCGCCGGCGCTCAGCAAACTGCGCCGCGTGCGGCTACTCCAAAGCACTTGCCAATGCGAAAGACCGCCACCCCATCACCTGCGATTATCCTCAGCCGACCTGCACCGATCACCTGTGTGCTCCCATGCCCCGGCGCCGGGTGGGATCGGTTCCCGTACAAACTCGCTCTAGAACACGTGCATCAAACGCCGCAAGGCGTGGCATTTCGGGCGAGGGCTTCATTTAGCTAGTCTGCTGTCCGTTATTTTCGACTGCTGGCACCACTAACCAGCGAGAGCGCTTACTGTCGCGTACTCATGGCGCGGCGCACCTCCAAGCGACAAATGCGCCGAAAGAAGAGGAGCACATTCGTGAAAGCTTCGACCAGGGCCTTCTGTTTTTTGACGTCATGCGGCATCGCGGTCGCCGGCTGTAGCAGCAGCGACCACACTGGAACCGATACCCCCGGCTCCGAGGCGGAGCCGCTCGAGGTGTTTTCGTGGTGGACGCAGCCCGGTGAGGCAGAAGCGCTCGAAGCGTTGTTCGGTGCTTACCGCAAGGACTACCCGAACCGCTCCATCTTCAATGCCGCGGAGGAGAGCGGGCCCACCGCCAAGCAGGTGCTCGGCGAGCGTTTGGACGCCGGCGACCCGCCCGACCTGTTTCAGCAGAACGCCTACGAGATGCGCGCGTTCTTACAGGCCCACCCCGGTTCGGTCACCCCCATCGACGACGTGTTCGAAAGCGAGGGCCTCGACAAGGCCGTCGCGCCCGAGGTGATCGACAACGTAACCGTCAAGGGCAAGGTCTACGCGATCCCGGTCAACGCGCACCGTGAGAACTCGCTCTTCTACAATGCGGCAATCCTGGCCGAAAATGAGCTCGAGCCGCCGCAAACCCTCGACGACTTTTTGAGCGCTTGTAAGACACTCAAGGCGGCCGGAGTAACCCCCGTCGCCGTCTCCACGAGCCAGAGCTGGATCGTGAGCAAGCTGTTCATCGGCTTGTCGATTGGCTCGATGGGCGGCCAGGCCTTCCACGACTACTTCGCCGGCACCACGCCGCTCGACGAAGAGGCGCTGGGGAGCGCGATCGACGTGCTCGACCAAGTGCTCACCGAATACATCGATATCGAGCAAGCCAAGGTAGATGGCTACGGTTGGTCGGAATGCGTGCGCTCGGTGTTCGATGGGGACGCCGCCATGTTCCTGCACGGTGATTGGGCCAAGGCCTCGTTCCAAGCTTTGGGTTGGGCGCCAAACGTCGATTTTGGCGTGGTCAGCTCGCCGGGCGCGCCCGAGCTGTTCCTTTACGGCACAGACGTGTTCGGCATTCCGACCGGCGCCAAGCACGAGGCGGAGGCGCGCGACTTTGCCAGCACCGTGCTCTCCAAAGAAGGCCAGGTCGCCTTCAACAGCGTCAAAGGCTCGAGCCCCATTCGTCTGGATGTTCCGCTGTCGGGCTTCGACCCCATGGCCCAGCAGGTGATTGGAGACTTCAAGAGCGCCAAGCTGCGCATGGCGCTGAAATGGCAGGCGGCCTGGGACGACGCTATCGGTGCCTTCGCGCAAGACCACGATAAACAAGCGCTGATCCAGGCCTTCAAGGACAACCCACCCGAGTAAGTCGCAACGCTCTTCGGCATCTCGGGGTACAAGACTCCGCATGCTGATTCACACCGTCTTCTTCTGGTTCAAGCCCGACGCCGATCCTGCGCTCGTTGCGCGCTTCGAAACCGGCCTCAAGCGGCTCGCGTCGATTCCGGACGTCGCGAGCGCCGACTACGGTCGCCCCGCAGCAACACCGAAGCGACCGGTGATCGACGACAGCTACGCCTGGGGGCTCGTCGTTCGCTTCGCCGACGTGGCCGCGCACGACCGGTACCAAAGTCACCCCGACCACGACGCCTTCCTCGCCGAGTTCGCCGCGACGTTCGGCACCGTGCGGGTCTACGACGTGAGCGTCTGAGTCGAGCGTCACACGCATTTCACATTTGCGTCGTCGCCGACCGGACGGCAGGCGCGTTTCGTCCGGCCCACTTAAATAGTGAACGAGCGGTCCACAGCTCATGCGTGCGCCGCATTTGCGCCCCGAGATCGCGGGCAATGCGCGAGATCGTGTTGCTGCAACATTTCATCGGCGTGGTTGGCGACGCGGCTGGCGCTGCCGGCGTTGATGTCGGTGAATTAACGGGCACCACGAACGGCAACCCGCTCGAGAACGTTCACGACAAGCCCCACCCTGTGGAGTAGTGTCCGGCGCTCCTCAACCAAGGACTAGCTTGGCCCTCGCAACGAAACCAGGTGGCGATGCGAACGCAGCGCTCGTGCGTTCGGACGTGCTCGTGCTCTTGCGCGAAAAGCGCTACGAAGAGGCACTCGCGCGTTTGTATCAGGCTCGAGCAGAGACGCCGGACAACGCGGAGCTGCAAAAGGGGATCGATCAGGTCAAAGAATTCCTGATCGGCGCCTATGCCAAGCGGCTCGGAGGCCTGGACCAGATCGCGGAGCCGATTCCGCCGGTTGCGGGTCGCTCCCCCGACATGGTGCTGCTCGCTCGCTACATCGACGGCACTTCGACCTACGGCGACCTGGCCGAGATGTGCCCGCTCGGCAGGCTACGCACCCTGCAGGTGCTCATCGAAATGTATCCGCGACAGGCTCCCGTTTCCTCCTCGACGCTCGCCGAGCCCGAGCCCGAGCCCGAGACGGAGCGCAGCGCTTCGAGCATGCCCCTGGCGGTCGAAGCTCCGGAAGCGCGTGCCTACCGAGAAGCGTTCACGCGCGGCACCGCTGCCTTCATCCAACTGCGCTTCGCAGACGCGATCGAGGCGTTCGAGCAGTGCGACCGGCTTCGCCCGGGCGACGCGGCCGCCGCGGTCATGCTGAGGCGCGTGCGCCGCGACATGGCGAGTCACTGAACCCACCGATGAGCCTCGTCGTCGTGGCCGATACGGATCTTCGCGAGCGCATGCGCTGTATACGCATCGTCGCGGACCAAACGCCTGCCAGCGCGGTGGGGGCGGCCAATTGGCTCGAGCTCACGCAGGTGTTGGACGACGTTTCGCGCGTCGGTCTGGTGCTGTACAGCCCGTCGTTGGCGAGCGCTCCCAGCGACGCGATCGCCCAGCTCCTGTCGCGTACCAAGCGCGTCGTGCTCGCGCTGAACGAGGGCGAGCAAGCTCCTAGCGGCGACGAGCTGGCTCGCACGCCGCGCCCGATCGCCGAGGAGTCATTGGTAGTGATGGCGCGCGCGCTCATCGTTCCGTCGTCGCCCTCTCATCCAGGCTTCGTGCCGGTCGACTTTTTGCAGATGATTTGCATGTCGGGCGGCTCGCACATCCTGGTGCTGAGCCACGAAGGCGCCGACGTGGGCGTGATCGAGGTGCAGGGCGGAGAAGTGTGGACGGCGTTCGACGCGCTCGGCATCGGGGAGGACGCGTTCGCTCGCCTGATTCGGCCGGAAATGCGCGCGCGCGTCAGCCCCGCCACGGGCTCGCGCAAAGAGCGCACCGTCTTCAAGGGTTTGCACGAGCTGGTGCTGGAGTCTTTGCGGCGCATCGACGAAGGCCAGGTGGCGATGCCCCCGCCGCTCTCTGCCGCGCAGATCGAAGCCAGGCTCTCGACTCCTGAACAGCTGGCGAGCCGCATCAAGCAGCTCAACGACGAGGCTCGCCGCCTGCTGATGGCTCGCAGCTACGATGAGGCAGCGCGCGTGCTGTCGTGCCTGGCCGAGCTCGATCCCAGCTCTCACCTCGTTCGCGCCAACCTGGAGCAGTTACGCAGATTGGGTTTCTCTCGATGACGCTATCCATTGCATTTGCCAGTCTCAAGGGCGGGGTCGGGAAAACGACCACTGCCCTCAATTGTGCCTATGCCTTCGCGCAGCGAGGCTCTCGCACCTTACTCGTAGACACCGATCCGCAGGGCGCGATCGGGCTCTCGCTGGACGGCGTCGCCGACCGCGCGGGCCTCGCCGCCAGCCTGACCGACACCGAGGCCGCGCTGGCCGGCGCCATCAAAACGCGCCTGCCCGAGCTACAAATCTTGCCCATGGGCGCGGTCGACGCGCTGGACGTCGACGGCTTTTCACAGTTGGCACGCGAGCACGACGCGCTGCGACGCATCGTGGATCGCAGCCAGCAGGAGTACGACGTCGTCTTGTTCGATACTCCAGCTGGGCTCGGCGGCATGACGCGCCTGGCGCTGGAAGCGGTGGAGAGCGTCGTCGCGGTAGCGCAGTGCGAGCCCCTGGCTCTACGCGCCTTGCCGCGCTTGCTGGAGCTGCTCGCCAACTTGCGCGACGCCGGGAGCGACTGCTCACTGCTCGGCGTCGTCGGCAACATGAGCTCGTTCCGCGACCCGGTCGTGCTCGCCTCGCTCGAAGAGCTGTGGGGCTTGTATCGGGAGCAGGTGTTCGACACCGCGATCCCGCGCGACAGCACGTTCTTGCAAGCGAGCCGCGCGGGCGTTCCGCTCGGGTTGCTCAGTCGACGTCCGCCCGGAGTGGCTGCAGTGTTCGACGGTTTGGTGGCTGAAATCGAGGCGCGCCTCGGCCTCGCAGAAGGAGACGATGATGACGGTCCGATCCGTCTCGTGGACTGACGCAGCTAGCGTCGCGCGCCTCTTGGCCCGCGTCACCGGCCCCCGGCGCGTGGCTGCGCCACCGGTGGCTCGAGCCGCGGTTGCAGCCCCCGCTCCAGCCGCTGCGCCGAAGCCAGCGCCCCAGGTCGCGCCCCCGGCCAGAGTCGTACCGAAGCTCGAGCAGGGCTCGGACAACCCGTCGGACAGGCTGGACGCGCTGCTGGCCTGGACCCTCGACCATCACCGCTGCGACGGCGCGTTCGTTGCCGACGACAACGGCCTCACCCTGGCGGCGCACGGCGTCTCCGAGGCGCAGGTTTCGCTGGTGGGTCCGCTGCTCTCGGCGCTGGTTGCCGTGCGCAGCATTCCCGGCATCGACGCCAGCTCCGGCGCGCTGTGGCTCGGCAGCAGCATGATGTCGTGGGTGGAGGCGCGCACGGAGCGCGGCGGCTTCTGTCTCGGTGCCGTCGGAGCAGAGGCGCTGGCCACGGAAGATCTCAATCAATTGAAGGAAGCGCTCGAGCTCACCGTGCGCGACCTGTAACGCTCGCTATTTCGGAAAGACCATGATCGACACCAAGTTACTCGACACCGCCGTTCAAGATCTTCGCAACGTGCTACGCGACGGGCTCATCGCGACCGACATTTGGGATCGCACCGACGGCCTGTCGCTCGCCGGCCACAACCAGCAGCCCGTGGCCGTGGCCCTGTTCACCCGCATCACGACCGAGCTGGAGGGAGCCCTGACCGACTCCAACTTCCCGCCGCTGGCTCGCTACTATCTGCTCGACATGGAGGGCAATCACACCGCGGTCGTCATCAACCACGGCTCACTGCTGCAAGGCATGCTGGTCGACAACAAGCGCGCGAACCTCGGCATCCTGATCTCGGTGGCGATCCCACGCATGATCGACGCCGTGCGCAAAGCCAAGGGGCTTTGAGGGCTAGTTCTTGCGCGTCGTATAGCCTGCGGGCAGCTCGGACGGCGGACGATCGATGACGTCGTCGCGATCGGGCCCGCAGTCTTCGACGAAGGTGATTTGCGCTGCTTCGTCGATGACGAGCTTGGGGTACGTCGGGCCGGCGTCGCGGTAGCCACGCATCTGGTCTAGATGTTGATTCTGGTAACAGATGGTCTTGGTCGGACTGTCTGCAACCCAGCGTGGGAAGAAGATGGTGCCGTATAGCCTACGTCGCGTCAGATTGACGGCGATGCTGACCGTGGTGCCCGTCGGCTCGTCCCACGAGATTTTGTAGACGTTGTCGCCGATGTCGCGGATCTCCGCCTGTTGATCCGTTACCCAACGACCTCCGACGATGCCGCTGTGAATGCGGTAGCTGAAGGTCGTCTGGTTCTTGACGTAGATTTCGTACTGCCAGCCGTTGTCGTACGTGTAGATGAGGTGCTTGCCGACCAGGCCGTCCAAGTTTCTGACGTCGGGCATGGCTTACCTCCGCGACCCGGCTGCAGAATCTTCGCTATCGGGCTCGACCGCGTCTGCCTTCAAGAAGACCGACGAGGTGTGGCGATGATTCGGCGGTGCGTCTTCGTCACCGCTCATCCCTGGGTCGTGAGCGCCGAACGACGCCATCTGCTGCATGAGGCGAGACGTGGTCACCAGATCGGCGTGGACCAGCCGGTCTTCTCGCAAATAGGGCACCGTCTGCCGGTATTCTTCGACGATCTTGCGGCTCCGATCGCTCGCCTTTTCGATGCCGCGCAGCTCCAGCGCTTGTGCCGAGGCCATCAGCAACACGCCCGTGAGCTGTTGCAGGTGCTCGACCGAGGCGCGCAGGTCGAAGGCCGCATGCGTGCCGAGGCTGTTGACGTCCTGATTGTCGCCCTCGGTGGGAATGACGAACGAGGCGTGCGACTGCGCCAACTTGCGACATTGCACCGTGAGCGACGCGGCCAGGATCTGAATCGGGCGAAAGCCGCTGTAGTTGGTCGGATCTTCGATCAAGTTCACGGGCAAGCCGCGATTTTTACGCGGGTGCACCAAGTTCGCGAGCAGCGCGTGAATCCAGGTGGCGGCCTGCGCTATGTCGGCGCGCAGCATGTCGCACGCCGAGCTCACGTAGTAGCCCATGAAGTTGGCGGTGTGATAGACCTGCGCGTGCTCCGGCACGACGATGGGATTGTCGTTGACCGAGTTCATCTCTGACTCGACCCACTGCTTGGCGCGCGCCAAATTTTCGTAAAAGACGCCAAAACCCTGCGCCACGGAGCGCAAGGAGTAGTAGTCCTGCACGCCGATCTCGGTCGTCCCTTCTGAGCGGGCCTTTTCCAGGTCTCGGGTGAGCTTGCTGCCGGACCAGGCGGCAAGAATGCGCTCCGCCACGGCGAGCTCTCCTTGGTGGCCCTTCAGCTCGTGAACGATCGGGTGGTACCCCGCCTCGATCACCAGCATGGCCTCGAGAGCCATGGCGATCACCGACAGCATGGAGTCGAACAGGTGGGTCAAGTCGTGAAGCGCCAGACCGGCGATGCTGCTCATGAACGAGGTACCGTTGATGAGCGCCAGCCCCTCGCGACCCTGGAGCTGCAGGGGCGACATGTGCAGGTAGCTCAGCAGCGTTCGCACGGGGAGCGTTCGCTTGTCGTAGCGCACCTGCACGTCTTCCCCGACGACGGCGGCGGCGATGGTAGAAAGCGGCACCAGGTCACCGCTGGCTCCGATCGAGCCGTAGCGAAAGCAGTCCGGCGTGATACCGCGATTGAGGAACTCGAAGTACGCCTCGACCACGTCCGGTCGGACGCCGGAGTAGCCGCGTGAGAGGCAACGCGAGCGCAGCAGCATGGCGCCGCGCACTACCTCCGTCGGTGCCAGCTCGCCCATGCCGCAGTTGTGCGACTTGATCAGGCTATTTTGCCGATTCTTTAGGGAGTTTTGGTAGCGCTCGCCCTCGTAGTCGTCGAGGTGCTCGTCGAGCAGCACGACCTGGTCACCAAACTGAGTGTTCAAGCCGTAGATGGGGACTCGGCTATCGACCTTGCTCGAGAAGAAGGCCTGGCTCTGTTTCATGCGCGTGTGCGCCGCGGCGTCGAGCATGACGGGCGCGCCGTGGCGGGCCACCGCCACGAGCGCCTTCAGGTCCAAGTCCGCGCTGCCCCCGACGACGACCTCGTGCCTCATCTCATCCATTGGATTTTCTTTCTTCCGCCGCATCGAACGCAGGCGTGCCCGGCCGCGCTCGGCAGCACTTTCCCTAGTATTTTTATTGGCCCCGCCCGGCTACCACCATGAACAGTGGGTAGTCCCCTTGCACAAACCTCGTGACCTCCATCCCTTAACATCCTGAATTTGGAACGTCCACCCCCAAGAGTGTTCCCCTGCGATCAAACACGCGTCGCGCCTCGCTCTGTGACGAGCGTTCGACAACGTGAGCTTGACGCTCCAACCTCGAGGGTGATGAAACGGCCGACTGGTTTTCCGACAAGTGACTCGGCCGCTTAGCCGTTCGAGTCAAACCTCCACGACAGTGGCATGACGCCACAACCACTCGTTTCAGAAGCGTGACGAGTAGCCCTAACGAGTCCCTAACGACGCCGCGCCCGCCTCACTTGACGATCACCTCGCACTGGCACTGGTTCTGCGCGTTCACGACACAGCGTTCGCTGCCGACACAGCCTTTGCAGCCGCCTTCCGCGTCGACGTCGCAGGGCAGGATTTCGGTCCAATACGGGGTGAAGTTCTCGTCGCTGTTGTCCTGATGCGGCAGCCAAATCGGCGTGAACGAGGGATCGCCCTGGCCGAGCTTGGTGAGGTCCACGGCGGCCATCCAGAGCTGCGCGCGGCCACTCGACTTGACGCCGTAGTCGATTTGCGAGCTGAACGAGACGAACAGTAGCTTGCCCGAGGACTGCGCAAACGGTGTGAACTTGGGCCAGGTGGAGCCTTTGCCTCGATGCGCCATCGCGTCGGCCACCGAATACTGCGTGGCGTTGGTGAGCTCGTAACAAGTCGGCCCCGGGCAAGCGTGGGGTCCGCCGGTGGCCGGCACCATGCGCAGCACCGCGTTCAAATTGTCGCTCGAGCCCTTGTCGGTGGCCCCGGCCGGCGCTGACACGAACGCCACGTACTGTCCGTCGGGCGACCAGCTCGGGTAGAAATGAAACATCGGATCGCTCGTCTGCCAAGCGACGAGCGGCTGCGCGGCGGCGATGCTGGTGCCCAGCACCGGGATGGTGGCGATGGTGCTGTAGCAGCTGAAGAAGGTCCAGCCGCAGCCACTCTGCCGGTTCATCAGCGTGGTCGCGATCGATTTACCGTCGGGCGACCACTCCGGCAAAATCGGCAGCTGGTTCGGCCCAAACAGCGGATCACCAATGATCCATTGCGCAGCTTTGCCTTCTGGTGTCATGAGCGGCATGCCCGTCTTGGTGTCGCGCAGCTCGAACCATTCTTCGCCCGGCGGCATGCCGTCGAAGCGCGCACCGTTGACCGCAGCGACGCTGCCATCGGCATTGAGGGCCACATTTTGGCCGAATTGTGTCTGGGGCTCGGTTTGCCCCGGCGTGCGCGGATAGCCGGCTCCAGCGGGCGACACGCCTTTTTCCGGCTTCACGAACGGCGCCGTCGGGTCGTCGGTGGGCGCGACCTGCACGCCCATGCCCGGGTACTTCACGTCCGCCGAAGCCGTGAAGGCGATCACTTTACCGTTACGGCTCACGCTGTGGCAGCCAGCGCACGCAAAATCGTTGGTCGGCGAATTGGGCGCGATGAACAGCTCGGCGTGCTCGGAGCCGAAGGTCGCGCGCATGATGCCCTGTTTGGTGAGGGACCAGTAATAGAGGCCGCCCAGCACCGGCTCGGGAGAAAACGACAGCTCGATAGCTGCCGAGCGAGCTGTGGAGGCACCGCCTTTCGTGGCACTCGCGATGGAGGCTCGTACCTGCGCGCCTTTGAAGCGCTGCCCCAAGTCCAGCCACTCCGGCTCCGGCAACAAGTAGGTGCAGGCGTTGGCAACGGTCACGCCCGCAGTGCTGCAAGTCACGAACAGCTGAAAGCTCTGATCGCCGCCCTGAATATCGATGCGATAGAGCGAGTCGTCGGCACGACCACGCCGCCAATGAAACTCGATGTTGCCGAGGTTGTTCGGGTGCATCGAGCCCGCCAACGGGTACACGAGCGAGGGCGCTCCTTCGGCCGTTTCAGTGGCCGGAAACTGCGTTCGCACGTCGTCCGGAAGCGACGCATCCTTGAAGCCGAACGCATTCTTTTCCGAGAAATACAGCCAGGCGGGGGGCAGGTCGCTAGCCGTGCCGCCCGCGCTCGTGCCCGCCAGCGACAGCGAGCCGCCGCTACCGCTGCTGTCGAGATTCAAGCCACCCGTATCGGTGGCGCCCGTCGCTCCCGTACTGGCGCTAGCTCCGCTGCCAGGCGTGGTTTTCGACCCGCCCGAAGCGGAGCAAGACAGCGCAAGAACGACGAGCACACAGCACCCAAATTTGCCGCGCAGCATGCAGTGAGGGTACTCACGTCGCCAGCTCGTTCATCTCGCGCCTCAGCGCGCTTCTCCGGATTCGTGCGGAGCTCAGCTGCTGGCGTCGTTGATGCCGCGGAGGGCGAGCTCGGTGGCTCCGACGAGGGCGGCGTCGGCGCCGAGCACGCTTTCGAGCACGGGGATTTCGGCGGCGGGTAGCCCGAAGACGCTCGCCCGAAGGATTTCGCGCAGGCGCGGCTCGAGCAAGGCAAACAGCCCAGGCAGCGGAGTCGAGACGCTGATGGCGTCGAGGTCGAGCATGTTTTGGATCGATGCCAGGCCCGCGCCGAGCGCGCTGGCGAGCGCGCTCACGGCTTCGAGCGCGGGCGTGCCGGCGCTGCTGGCTGCCTCGACGATTTCGGCCGCCGCTGCGGTATTGCCGCTGCGGCTTGCGTAGTCGAGCTCGAGCGCACGCAAGCTCGCGTAAGCATCGAGGCAACCGCAGCGACCACAGACGCAAACGCGCGCGCTGGGCGCCGTATCCACGCACAGGTGCGCGATGCCGGCGCCGAAACCGGCTCGGCCGCGGCGTAGCTGACCGTCGAGCACGAGCCCGGCGCTGAGGCGACTTCCGACCAGCACCGAAAGCAAGCTAGCGTGACCGCGACCGCGACCGTACAGGCGCTCCCCCCAGGCGGCGCTCTGCCCCTGGCTCTCGATCGCTACGGGACAACCGAGGCGCGCCGCGAGCTCTTCGGCAATGTAGACGCCATCGAAACCGGGTAGCTCCAGCATGCCCCAACAACGACCGTTGCCGTCGAGCTCTCCTGGGATCGCCAGACCGGCCGCGCGCGGGTTCGGGTCGAGCGCTGCCGCAGCGCGCACGATGGCGTCGATCACGACGTCCGGGCTCGCGCCGATCGGCAGCGCCTGGTCGTGACGACGCAATACTTTGCCGCGCTCTACCAGCGCAGCGCGCACGGCCGACGGCCCCAGCTCGAGCCCAAGCATGGAGACACCTACGGTATGGGCACCATTTCCCTCCGTCAAGATGCCCAACGGAAGCATGGTCATGGCTCTTTCCCCCAGACCAATTCGCCCCCGGCAAAGAGCGTAACGTGGTCCCACGGCGCAAAATCCGCGTGATCGGCGGCAAACGAGTAGTCGTCAGCCTCGGAGAAATTGCCGGTCCAGTTCGGGCCGTGCACCGCGACATCGAGCGTGAGCGCGCTGCCTTTGCTGAGCGCGCCTGCCTCTTGGGTGAAGGTGAGCTCGAGGTAGCCATCCGTACCCGTGATCTCGGCCTTCACCGCATCGTGGCTCACGGCGTGGTAGCCCGCCGCGCCGTCCACTGACGCATCGTAGATCTCGACAGTGAGCGGCAACGCGACCTCGCTCGTGAAGTAGTAGCGAAGCTCGAGCCCCGAAATCGCGACGCTCGCATCTGCCATGCTCTTGATGCGCAGGCTGGACCGGATCTGATTGTCCGTGGCGCTGCTGTTACCGCATTTGTAGTCGACCTCGAGCGCGCCAGCCGGCGGAGCACCACCCGTATTCGTCACGCCGGCGGCGCCGGAGCTGCCCGCAGCACCACCGGCACCACCATGACTCTTGCCGCCTGAGCCTCCGGCACCGCTCTGGCCAGCGGTGCCCGCGCTGCCACCAGCGCCGCCCTTCCCTGCGCTGCCGGCGTGCGGCACGTCCGCCGGCCCAGCTCCACCGAGCACCGCTGCGGTTCCGCTACTCGCGCTCTTGCCCCCCTTTCCGGCGCTCGCGCCGCCGCTGCCGCCGTGAGCCACCGGCGGCGTGTCGTCCGGCGCTTCCAGCTCATCTTCGGGGTGAGCGCAGGCGGCGAGCAGGCTCGCACCGCACAGCAAGCGCCACGCCCAAGCCGCCGGCCTCACGACTTCACCGCCAGGTTACCGAGCACCAGCCAGCCATTGGGGAGCTGCGTCTGATTGGCGAACCTGAGCGGTAAAGGCGGCGACCCGGCGCGTTTGGCCGGCGAGGTTTCGAGCGGATTGACCACACGGAGCAAGAGCTTGTAGCTGCCGGGAGCGAGCTTGTGATTCGAGACCGTGACCGCGAAGTGGCGCGGCGCTCCGAACGGCAGCTCTTTCGGATCACCCGCGAGCTTCCAGTCCGGAAACGTGGCGATGGTCTTGGGCTGCACTTCGCGCAAGTCCCAGCTCGCGTACCAAGAGCCGACGATTTGCTGCTTGTCGTTGGCGACGCCGACCACCACCCGCCAGGGATAGTAAAAAGGCGCCACGCCGCGATTCTCCATCGCGATACCCACACGCAAGGGCTCGCTGCTCTTGATGTCGGCGAAGCGCGCTTCGGGAACGTAGAGCTCGTAGCCCATCTTTCGTACCAGCTCGGCGGCGCGCGGGTCCTCCGCCTTGTACGCGCCGATGCCGGCCTGGTTCATGAGCCAGGTAACGTGCGAAAGCTCGACGCAGGCCAACGGATCGTCGACGGCCTTGTTCTCTTTGAAGAGCGCGCGCTGAATCTCCGGGCGCGCCTCGCCGCCGACACTCTGCTCGGTCCAGCGATTTTCGGCACCAAAGTCCAAAAGGCCCTGCAAAAATGCCCAATCGGCGCCACCGAGCGAGCGCGGCAGGGTGACGCCCTTGCCGCCGTCTTTGAAGAACATCGAGTCGTCGTGGAAGCCGACGTTCTTGCGGACCGGGTAGCCCTTGGCCAGCGTCGCGTAACGAATCTCGATTTGCGTCTTGTTGAAGGCGTCGTCGAACGCATCCACGTAGTGCGCAACGTTCTCGTCTTTCGGGAACAGGCTGTCGGCGGGCCACAAGTGCCACTCGCCCCACAGCCCGATCACGCCCATGCTCACGAAGCCGAGCCGCGGATCACCGTCGTACTTCTTCCCGAAAGCACGGATGAACGCCGTGAGCGCCTGTTGTGTGCGCGGGTCGTCGTAGTCGGGGCTCTCCGTGTTCCACTGCGGCACTTTGCGAATCGTCACCCCGCTCTTGCGCAAGAACTCGGGGATCGCCGACGGCTTGCCCGGGTACTCCATGTACACCCGCAGCACCGAGTGCCGCCCGCGCCCGGCGACCTCGTTCAACATTTGCTCGATGGGCGACCAGTCGAAATCGCTCGGCCCCTTCATCAAGTCGTTCAGCGCGAAGTAGCTCCACTCCATGCTATGCGGAAACTTGTTCGCATAAGTTTTGCCGGGCGAATAAAAGGGCACGAAGCCCTTGAGCGGATTGTCGAGCGGCCCCGGCGCGTAGGCGAGCGCATGCGCGGGCAGCTCGGCCAACGTTTGCGGCCGCTCGGTAGGTGGTTTGGGGGGACCAGCAGGAGCTGCGGCGAGCGGCGCCGCCAGCACGACGGCACTGAGCGCCGAAGCTAGCGTGCGGAAGACTCGCATCGTTCGACAGTATGTCATTTGCACCCCACGAAGCGAACGTCGTCGATCCAAATGTCGTAGCTTTTGCCAGGCGCCTTGAGCTGCCACTTCAATCCGAACAGGTGCTGCGAGTCGATCTCGGCGTGCTCTTCGCCCCAGCCCGGTTCTTGGCGTAGCTCGGCGAAGGGCAGCACGTACTTGCGGTATTGCTCGGTCAGCTCGATTTGCGCGGCGAAGTCGTTCCAGCAGTCTTTGCAGACGCCGCCCTCGGGATCGCTGTTCTTGTCCGGCACGCGCACCAAAATCTGCGAGGTGCCGCCTTTGCCGCGCCGCGCATAGAATGAGATGGCGCTGTATTTGGAGGCGTCGTAGAGGCCTTTCGGATTGGCCAAGTTGACGGCCATGCCCGCCCACACGTTGTTGCCCGCCGCCGTTTTGCCCGCAATGTGCCCGGCTTTGTTGCTGCCGAGAGCGCCGCCGTCGCTCGGCTCGAACTCGCCGTCCGGCTCGATGGTGGTGCCTTCTTCGTCGGCCTCGAGGTACCAGAAGCCGCCGCGACCGTCTCGCTGCAACAGCTGGTGGTCGCCATCCTCGAAGTCTTCGATCAAGCCGGACTGGCACTCGGCGTAGCCGCCGGTGTCCGACTTGGCGCCGCCCTGGGCGCCGGCACAACCGCAGACGAACGAGAGAGCTAAGACGAAGATCTTGGTCATGCTTGGCTCCATGGCTCAGCGTTTGAACAAGCTGATGTCGTCGATCCAGAGATCGAAGCTGGCTGCGACCGGAAAGTGGAACTCGATGCTGAGCAGATGCTTCAAGTCGGGCCTGCCGCCCGGCGACTGTGCGCCCCACGTCTGCTCGGTGAATTCGCTAAAATCCGCGGTATATAGCCGCCAGTTGTTGGAAAGCGAGCGCGTCGTTTGCCCGCCGTTCCAGCAGCCGGTGCCGGCGGAGGGTGGCGGCGTGTCCGGCGTCGCGAGCACGCAATGCCGCGACGCGACGTCGTCCACCGGAAACGTGTACACGTCGTTCAGCGTGAGCGTGATGACCTGCGGTTCGGTCGAGTCGGTGCGCGCCCAAAACGCCACCCCGCTTTGGCCCGAGTAATCGCGCGCCTCGTCCGAGCTGTTGCCGATCGTCCAGCCCAGATTCGGACCGTAAGTGACGTAACCACTGCCCGAAACATGCAGGGCATACACGCTGGCTTGCGGCGAGCCCGGGCAGCGATCCACCTCTTGCAAACCGGCTGCGTTGGGGTCGGCGCCGGGTGGATCGGTGATGGTTTTCCCAGACGGATCGTCGGGATTGGCGTAGTAGTTGAAGTTGGCGTCGCTGGTCGATTCGAAGTCGTCCAGCGGCGTGAACGTGAGCTGCTTACCCACGTCGCACGGCTGCGCGGCCGTCTGATTTTCGGGCAAATCGAGCAGCACGGACTCGCCGCCGCAGCCGAGGGCGCACACTAGCGACGGCAGGGCCATCGCCAGCATCAGAGAGGGACGCGCAGCCATTCGAGCTCTCACTCCTTGTAGAAGGCGACGTCGTCGATCCAAAAGTCGAACGTGGCCATGTTCGGCATCTGGAAGGTCAACCCGTACAGCTTGTCGGGCTGGATCTTCTCGCCTTTCTTGCCGAAGCCGCCTTGCTTGAGCACCGAGAACGGCACCTTCACGAGCGTCCACGTGGAAGGCAACGCGCGCTCGGTCATCCAACCGTCCCAGCAGGCGTCGCTCATCTCTCCGCCGGAGCCGGGCGCGGCCTTGGGATCGCAAACCCCGCCGAGCTCGTGCGTGCTCACGTCGTTGACGATCAGGCGTAGCGTCGGCGCGGCGCCGGCGGTGTCACCCTTGCGCGCCCAAAACATGACGCCCGTGTACATGCTGGCGTCCATCGGCATGCCCACGACCATTTCGGTCTTCGAGTCTTTGTACAAGAAGTCTTGGCTCAAGCTGGGGCCGTAGCTGGTGAAGCCGCCGCCGGACACGTGTTGGGCGAACGAGCTCATGCCGCAGCGACCACCGGCCGGGCACTTGATCTCCTCGGCCATGATGTTGTCGCCGGCCGCAGGCGTCGTCTTGCCGCCCTTGTCGTCGACGTTGGCGAACAAGTACCAGCCCTTTCCGGCTTCGAAATCACTGATCGGCATGGTCATGAGCGCTGCGGCGCCCGTGCATTCGTCCGGCGTCGGGCCGCAGGTGCCACCGCTATCGCCGGTGCCGCCACTGCTGCTGGTGCCGGCCGTCGAGCTCGACGTGCCAGCGCTCGTGCTGCTGGTGCCGGCGCTGCTGCTGGTCCCGCCTGCAGCGACGCCGGTGCCCGCCGTCGAGCTCATGGTCCCGGCGGTGCTGCTCGCTGTACCGCCGTTCGACGACGTGTCGTCGTCGGCTTTGGACGAGCAGCCGAGCGCCGCCAGGCCGAGCGCGGTCAAACCGAGCGCGATGCAGAAACCTCGATGGTGATGGATCGATGTCATGGGCTTTCTCCTACGAAGCACGAAGCACGAAGCACGAAGCACGAAGCACGAAACACGAGAGGGCTATTCGAAGGCGCTACCACCAGAGCGTGGCGACGAGCGCGAGCATGTCTTTGTCGGTCGGCGGCACCGCCGTGTACGGATCGACCACGGCCTTGCCCAGAAACCAGCGCGAGTACTGGAGCCAGATGCGCTCCCGCGCGAGCCATTCGCTCTTGAAGATGGCGCGCACCGTAGCCACCTCGCGGTTATCTTGTGAATGCTTGCTGTCGGGCACCACGTGGTCGAAGCGGCCTTGCAGCGCGAACCAATCCCACGGCCCGTAACCGAGCTCGGCGCCGAGCTTGTAGCCGACGCGCCCGTCGTAATCGGCGTCGGGGCTCTTGGCGCGCACGGCCATGCCGAACAGCGTGGCCGTAACGCCCGGTGCTTCTAAGCTGAAGCGCTCGGGCGGCGTGAGCGCGCGGGTGAGGTTCAGCTCGTATTGCGCACCGAACGCGACCAGGCTGCCGTTGCCGCGACTTTGCGGCCCCAAGTACCAGCGCGACAGGCCCGCGCCGCCGCCGGCATTCAAGACGCTCAGCACCGTGCCCACCGTCGAGGCGTCGACGAGCTTCACGTAGCTGCCGCCAACGTAAAAGTGACCGTAGCGGTCGCTCTTGAGCCGCGCCTCGCCGCCCATCACGTCGATGGCGCCGGCTGGTTGGTCGCGCGCCGGCAAGCTCGGGGCCGGGTCGTTCTGCGAGGGCGGCAAATCAGGCGTGCGATCGTCGAAGCTGAAGGCGTGCAGCCAGTGCGCAGCGATGTGTACGGATTTGCCAAGCCCCAAACCGGCGTGCAGGTGGTGGACGAAGCTCGTGCCCACGTTGCAATCCGGCCAACCATACGCGGGTCCGTTTTGGCTCGCGGTTTGGTCGGCGGCGCGCGCCTGCTCGGTGGTGCGCGGCGGATTCTGCGCGCAGAGTGAGCTGCCTTCGGAAACGCCATGCGAGCCGGCAGGCGAAGAGCCAGTGTAGCTATTTTGACGAATCGCGTCGGGCGCGATGTCCTGGCTACCCGCAAAGCCCTGCTCGAGCTGAAACGCGAACGATGGCGTGTGGTACTCGACGGTGAACGTCTCACCGAGGCCGTTGGTGGCGGCGATCAACGGTGTTTCGTAGCGACCGTTGTCGTATTCGCCCTGATAGCCGTACGTGTTACCGAAGGCGCCCACCCGCAAGAGTGCGCGCAGGCGCGAGGTGCCCGGCACCTCCCAGGTGACGAAAGCCTTGTTGATGCCGAGCTGCGCTGCGGGGTTGTACCAACCGGAAGCGCTGCTGATGCTGTACGCGGCGAGCACCACCGTGCCCGTGATGTTGCGATTGCCGTAGGACAGATTCAGCTGCACCCATGGCGCGGGCACGACGTTGGTGTACCCGAACGAGCCCCACGCGTCCGACGTTTGCGGCGGCGTGTGCAGCGCGAACGACTTCTGCCCCGGCGCCGGGTTCGCCACGTTCGCGACGCCGACCGAGAGCGGCGCCGCCAGGTAGCCATGAAACTGAAACGCCCAGCCCGGTTCGAGCACCGCGCCCGCTTTGTCGGACGAGTTGCCGATACCGATGCCGCCGGGCGAGCGCGGCGCGGCCGGATTCAGACCCAGCTCACGCGGTCTTTCACTGCTCGCGTGAAACACGACCGGGCCCTGGTCAGCGACTCCCGCGTCGCCTTCGCCGGCGTTGCCTTCAGCGGTGGAGGCGGCGGCACTCGGCGGAGGCGTGGCGGGCCCCGGCGCATCGAGCGGCAGCTCGGGAGGAGCACCGGGCAGCGGCGCATCTGCAGCCGGCGCGACGTCACCTTCAGCGGGCGCCGCGGCTTGCGCCTGGGCGCTTTTGGCGAAGGTGAGCGTGCCAAGGAGCACGACCCAAGTGGCTCGGTAGCGAGCTGCGTTCACGAGTCATGGAGTAACCGAGGCTGCGATTTGCTTCTTCTCGGAGCACCCGATTCATCTCCGATATCGCGGTCACTTCGTCAGCTCCAAGAGCTCGGTTGCGGAATGATCGACGCAGCCGGGCGCACTCGAGTCGATCGTGACGTGGCCGAGCGTGTTGTCGCCTGCGGCGTCGTTCCAAACACCGCTATTTGCCAGGCGAATCGCGTACTCGGGGCGCTGCTGCAATGCCTCGGCGGGGTCGGGTAACCACAGCGCCACGCGGTATTCGCCCGCGGCGAGCGTCGCCGGCACGCGCACCAAGCTGGTGAGCGCAACAGGTCCCATTTCGGGAAGGAACCGGCGCACGTCGAAAGAGAGCTTTGCCGTCACGCGCGTCGGTCCGTCGAGCACCAAGTACAGGGGGCGCTCATTGAAAGGCGCGGCAAAGCCGTTGTTTTTCAGCACAAACGCGAGCCTTAGCACCCCGCCCGGCGCCACGCGCTCGTTGAACCTCAGCTGGGAAAGCTCGAAACGATAGCCGAGTCGACGCCGGATCTCGGGCATGCAGCCTTCGTCTACCCAACGTTGATTCACTTCCTCCAGGTAGGCGGAATTCAAGTAGCTGTAGTGAAAGCGTGCCAGCTCGTTCAACGCGTGGGCGCAGCTGCTGCGCTCGGTATTTTGGCACGTTTCAGCGCCGGTCGCGGTAAAGCGCGACTCTTGCGCCACGTAGTCCATCCAGCGAATGACTTGTGAGTCGGGCGCGCTGCCGCTGCCCTCGTCGGTGAAATCACCGTAAGTACCCAGATCGTTGTTGCTGGTGAGAAAGCAGTCGTTGTGGTGGCCGACACGGGCTCCGCCCATCCCAGAAAATGCACTATCGGGCGTGAGCAAATCCGAAAACATTTGTTTGCGGTGCCAGGGATAGCGCAGCTGAATCATGCGCGACGCCGGCAGCATATCCAGCAAGCCACTGACGATCTGCAAGCGCTTTGCTGCGGTGTTCAGGCCATTGGCAGAGTGGTGCCACTCGCCCCAACGTCCCATGAAACCGGCTTGCAGCACCGCGAGCACGTCGCTCTTGGCCTGCATGATTGGTTTGAGCTGGCCGATGTGCTGCATCACCGTATCGAGCGGCGCGTCTTCGGTGCCGTCGTCGTTGTAGGCGAAGCGCAGCACCACCTTCAGGCCGCGGTCGCGCACCAAATCCAGGCTGTAAGACAGCTGATCCAGAAAGCTCTGCGGTAGCGCTTGCCCGCGGTATTCGCCCAAAATCACGTAGGATCGCAGCAAGCTGCTGCCCTGTTGCCGGTAGTCGTCGAGCGCGGCGCGCGGCAAGGGCATGTCCGCGTGAAAGCCGCGCTCTGGATTCAAGAAGTCTTCGTCGCTCGGGGTCAGTTGCTGCTCGTCTAGCGGAGGCTCCTCGGCGCCGGCGGTGTCGCACGTCACGCTCGACGGCAAGCCCCCAGACGCATCGATGCTGCCCCCGCTAGCGCTGCCCGCGACCGCGGTCGAGCCGCCGCCCGCGCTTGCCCCGTCCCCCGCGCCACTCACCAACATGCCCGCCCAGCCAGCGCCGTCGGCGCTCGCGCTGCCTCCGCCGCCGGCTCCGGTGTGGTGGTAGTCGTCGCACGCCGTGGCAGACGCAAGCACCCCCAACAAGAGTAGCCGGCTTTTCATGCCATTACACAGCCACGACGCGCAGTCGTGATCTTCTAGCGCGCCCAGCCGCCATTACTGAATGCTGACCTCGGCCTCGGGCGTTCGCTGCACGATGGCCTGCTTTCTGTACTCCCCAGGCGCAATTCCACATTCCTTCTGAAATGCTGCGTAAAAACGCGCCAGCGACCCAAAGCCTGCTTCGAGCGCGATCGACAGCACCGTCTTGTCGCTGCAAAGCAGCTCGACCTGCGCGTGCGAGACGCGCAGACGCGTGAGGTATTGCCAGATGGGCAGCCCGCATTCACGCCGAAACAGGTGCATCGCGTAGTTGGGGGTTAGCTGCGCTGCCCGCGCGATGTCTTTGATCGTGACCTCGTCGCGATAACGCGCGGCAATGAACGCGGCCATGGCCGCGACCTGGCGGCGGCGCTGCTCGTCGCTGGTGGGGGCGCGTAAGCCATACTGCTGGCTCTTCACCAGGCGGCGTAGTCGCCCCTCTACCTCGAGCTCGATCGCGTCGCTGAGCCGACCGTGATGCTTCGGATCCAGGTCGCGTACCCACGTTTGGGTGAGCTGCGCGTCCCAGCTCAGACCTTCACGATCGAGCACTAGCGCGCCGCCGAACAGCGTTTGAATGAATTCGGTGCCGAGGCTCCAGCGCAGCACGGTTTCGAGCGGCACGTGCAGCCACATGAAACGCGTGCCGGGGTCGCTGCTCAGCACTTGGTGCGGTAGCCCAGCCCAAAACACGGCCAGCACTCCCGCCGGCACCTCCACCACGCGCCCGCTCAAGAAGTAACGAATCTTCCCGGAGTAAACGAAGTTTACCTCCAGATCGCCGTGCGCGTGGCTGCGCGGCATCGGCACTGGATCGCCGCCGATACCCGCGCCAAAGCCGTGGCTCTTCGGATCGTCGACACCGGCGCGCAGCTTCAAGCGCTGGCTCCGGCAACGGCAGTCTCGCCGGCGGCGCGCTTGCGGTACTCGGCCGGCGACAGCTTACATTCACGCGTGAAGATGTCGTAAAACCGCGAAGGTGAGGCAAAACCGGATTCGAGCCCGACCGTGACCACGGGCGCGTCGCTCGTGAGCAGCAGCTGCTGGGCATGCGACACGCGCAGGCGCAACAAATACTGCCAGATCGAGAGGCCCGAGCCGCGCTTGAAGAGCCGCATCGCGTAATGGCGATTGAGCCCGGCGGCTTCGGCCACGTCCGTCGCCGAGATGGGCTCGCGGTAATGCGCGGCCAAGAACGCGGTCATGATCCCGACCTGGCTGGCCGAGTGCGGCTCTTCTTCTTCTACCTGAGCTAGGCCGAGCTGGGTCAGGCGGCGAATGCGCGCTTCAACCTCGATTTCTACGGTGCGCACGACGTCCGTCTCGTAGCTCGACAAGTCGCGTAGCCAGCGCCGCATCAAGTCGGCATCCCAGCCGCCGGAGTCGTCGACGATGACTTCTCCCCCGAAGAGCCGGCGCATGAAGGCGGCGTCCAGATTCCAGCGCAAGAGCACGGTAAGCGGCACGTGCAGCCAAGAGAAGCTCGTGCCCGGCGAGAGCCCCACGACCTGGTGCGGCGTGGCCGCCCAAAACGCGCACAAGCTGCCGGCCGGCAGCGAGAGCTTGCGACCGTCAATCACGTAGTGGGGGCTGCCGCTGAATACGAAATTGATTTCGAGGTCACCGTGGCAGTGACTCCAGGGCATGGCCGTCGGGCCGCCGATGCCGGCGCCAAAGCCGTGGCTCAGCTGCTGCTGGCCGACGCTGGCTCTGAATACAGCGCCATATCGATTCGGGAAGCTCATGGGCATGGGCAACCTCCGGCGCGAAAAGCTCAGGGGGCCGCGCGACAACGCTGGGCCCCACACGCACGTCCAGGATAGCGACCGCTCCGTGTAATGCAATAAGCCGTGAATCCAATAAATTCATACACTTAGTTATTTTTGGTCACTTTTCGGGAATACAAATCGGGAAGCCCGAGAAGGGGGGGCCCCTCTCGCGCACTGCGTCGTCAGCATTCGGGACCGACGAGCGGGCCCTCGCGTAGAGCGACCCCACGTAAGATTGTAGGTTGGCTCGACCTCGCGACGTTGCCGCCATGTCGTTCTCCCGCGCGCTCAAGAAGGATCTGGTTGGCTACGCATTCATCGCGCCGTGGCTACTAGGCTTTGCGGTGTTCACGCTCGGCCCATTCTTGAGCAGCGTCTACCTCTCCTTCACGCACTACAACATCGTCTCCAGCCCGCGCTGGATCGGCGCGGCCAACTACGCGCTCATGCTGCGAGACGCCACGTTTTGGCGCTCGCTGTGGCTCACCTTCGAATATGCGCTGGTAGCGGTACCGCTCGGCATCGTTTGCGGGGTGGCGCTGGCCCTGCTGCTCAACGCGTCGGTGCGAGGCGTCGGCGTGTTTCGCACCATCTTCTTCGTGCCGTCGATCGTGCCGATGGTGGCGACCACGGTCGTGTTCATCTGGCTGCTCAACCCGCAAATCGGGCTGGTGAATCGGTTCCTGGCGGTCTTCGGTATCGTGGGCCCAGCGTGGCTAAAGCAGCCGACGTGGACCTTCTGGAGCCTGGTCATGATGTCTTTGTGGTCCGTCGGCGGCTCTATGGTCGTGTACTTGGCGGGCCTCAAAGATATCCCGACCTACCTCTACGAAGCAGCCCGGCTGGACGGCGCCAACGCTTGGCAGCGGCTGCGTTACGTCACGCTGCCCATGCTCTCGCCGGTGATCTTCTTCAACCTGGTGATGGGTATCATCTCGGCGTTTCAATACTTTACCCAGCCGTACATGCTGCTGCAGCAGAAGGCGCCCGAAGAGAGCACGCGCTTCTTCGCGGTGTACCTGTTCGAGCGCGCGTGGCGTTACCTGGACATGGGCTACGCCAGCGCGATGGCCTGGGTCTTGTTCGCGATCGTGGTGGTGGTGACGGGCCTGCTGTTCCGGACACAAAAGCGCTGGGTGCACTATGGCTCGTGACCCCGACAGCAGCGCCGCGCCCCTACCCGCCGCGCCAACAAATGTAAGCCAGCTTAGATTTGTAAGGCAGGTTACATTTGTGGCTCTGGTGGTGAGTGGTTTGGTCTGGCTCGGTATGCGCGCGCCAAGCGGATCGGCGCCAGCAAGCCACGCAACCGACAGCCGCCACGCCCCTGCGCGTGTACAGGTGCGCTTCTGGCACATGTGGACGGCGGAGTGGAAGGTCGTGGTCGACCGCATCGTGGAGCGCTTCAACGCTTCGCAGTCGACGTACGAGGTGGTAGCGCTCTCGGTACCGCCCGAAGGTGCCGAGTCGAAGTTGCTGCTCGCTGCGGTCGGCGGCGATCCGCCCGACGTGATGGCGCAGTGGAAGAACGTCATCCCGACTTGGGCCAAAAACGGCCTTTTGACGCCGCTCGACGACCTGATGTCGCGTCAGGATCGCGAGACGTTTGCGCGCGACGCCTACCCGGTCGTGAAGCGTCTGGGTCAATATCAGGGCCGGCTCTACGGGCTCGCCATCGGCGTGAACACGTGGGCTTGCTACTACCGCGTCGACCATTTGCGTGAGATTGGCGTCGAGCCGAAAGCGCTGCCGACCTCGCTCGAAGGACTGGTCGAGCTCGGAAAGCGCCTGAACCGCTTCGACGAGCGCGGCAACCTCACGCGCCTGGGTTTCTTGCCGCAGTGGTTCCAAACCTACTCGGTGCTGTTCGGCGGCGGCTTCTACGACGAAGCGAAACAACAGCTCACGCTCGACACGCCACAGAATCTGCGCGCGCTCAGCTACTTGTTCGAGCAGCGCCGGATCCTCGGAAACGACCGCGTCACGCGCTTCGATTCCGCGCAGAATGCCGGCTTCGGCCTGGAGTGGCCCTTCGTGACGGGCTCGGTGTCGATGACGGTCGACGGCCAGTGGCGCGTCGAGCAACTCGCCAAGTATGCCCCCACGCTCGAGTACGGCGTGGTCCCGGTGCCGCCACCGCTAGGTGGCAAGGCGCTGGGCGGGTTTGCCAACGGCAACTACATGCTGGTGCCGCACGGCGCCAAGCACGCGGCGGGGGCCTGGGAGTTCATCCGGTTTTGGTCCGGGCTCGCCGATCCGCAAGTGGCCGCGGAGCTCTACACGTGGGGCGGCTGGCTGCCGGCGCTGCGCGGTGTGGCCAGCGCTCCCGCCTTCGAGAGTTACCTGCGACACTTTCCGCAATTTCGCAGCTTCGTCTCGCTCTTGCCGAGCGAAAACCAGCAAACGCTGCCGCCCGTACCGTTTCAAACTTTCTTGCTCGACCGCATCACCGCGGCGGACGAGGCGGCCATGCGCGGCGTGCTTTCGCCGCGCGAAGCGCTCGAGCGGCTGGAGCGCGAAGTGAGCGAAGAGCGAGCCCGCCAAAGGAGCCTCGGCGCCGATGACTGAACGACTGCGAGCTCGCCTGCACAAGCTGGGTATTTACGCGGCGCTCGGCTTACTGGCGCTGCCGGCGCTCGCCCCGTTGTGGTGGATGGTCTCGACCTCGCTCAAAGGCGACGCGCAGATCTACGGCGCCGGCTCGACGAGCGGCCTCGGGCTTTTGCCGACACCAGCGCAGTGGCACAACTACCCGTCAGCGCTGCAAAGCGTGCCGTTCGACCAGTACCTGGGCAACACGCTGCTGCTCTGCGTGCTGAACGTACTGTGCGCTACCAGCTCGAGCGCGCTGGTGGCCTACGGCTTTGCGCGTATTCGCTTTCGCGGCCGCGGCGTTTTGATGGCGCTGATGATCTCGACCATGGCGCTGCCGCAGCACGTCACCATGATTCCGGTCTTCGCCATTTTCCGGCATTTGGGCTGGTACGGCAGCTTCTTGCCGCTGTGGGTGCCGGCGCTGGGCGGCGTGCCGTTCTTCATTTTCTTGCTCACCCAGTTCTTCAAGAGCCTGCCGGAAGAGCTGGCCGAAGCCGCTCGCATCGACGGCGCCGGCGAATGGCGCATCTTCGCCACCGTGATGCTGCCGCTCGCCCGTCCCGCGCTCGTCACCTGCGCGCTGTTCCAGTTCTTGAGCACGTGGAACGATTTCTTGGGCCCGCTGCTCTACCTGAACGACCCGAGCAAGTACACGCTGGCCTACGGCCTGCAGCAATTCATGGCCGGCATCTACGGCGGCAAATGGGCCGAGCTCATGGCCGCCTCCGCCCTCTTCACGCTACCGGCAATCCTGCTGTTCTTCTTCGCCCAACGCACCTTCATCCAAGGCATCGCCACCACCGGCGGCAAGTAACCGCGACGCGACAACGTTCGTGCCGCTTTGTGACCGGCTTCGTTGGCCCCCATCTTTACTTCGGGACGACGATGTCGCACTTCACGAATTCGAGGCTGGTTTCCATCGAGAAGTTGGAGTCGGTGACGTGGCGTTCGGCGAAGAAGCCGTCGAGAGGGTAGTCCTGGCCGTCGCTCAGGGCGAGCGTCGAGAGGTCGACGGTGCGCTCTTCGGCGACGTGGATACCGCCGAGATCGACGACTTTTTGGTGGTTGATGTAGATCCACACGTCGTCGTCACCGCGGAAGCGGAAGACTTGGCCGGCCTGGTACTTGAAGACGGTGTGGAGCTCGAACGTGAAGTGGTAGTTGTGCATCAGCCCTTCGTTGAGCGGCGGGGTCGCGCCCAAGAGCTGGCCGTCGACGGGGAAGAAGCCCATCGTGGTGGCGCTATCGTAGAACCACTTCTTGCCGCTCGGGTCGGCCGGGTCGCGCGTGAACTGTAACGTAAGCTCCTGGCCCTGGTTGAGGCCGTCTGTATCGTGGAACCACGAGGCGAAGTTGGCAGCGCCGGTCGTGGTGGCGGAGGCCGAGCCGTCCGCCTTGGCGTAGACGGGCTTGAGATCGGGGCCGAGCGACATCTCGACGATGCCGGGCTCGTCCGCCAGGTACTTGCCGGAGACGCGCATCGGGTACGTGAAGTCGGTGGGCTCGAAGTCGGGGTGCTGCGCGGCGTTGAAGTCGCGCACGTAGCCGGTGAGCTTGCCGTCGCAGGTTTGCGCAGCGTCCGGCGCTCCGCCCTCGCCCGTGGCGATGCCGCCGCCGAGCGCCAGGGAGCTCCCGGCGGCAGCGCTGGCGCCGGAAGCAGTCGCGCTGCCGCCCGTCACCAGCTGCAAGCTGCCGCCTGCCTCGACGCCGGAGCTCGCGGCGGCGCCTGAAACGCCGCCATCTTTGGTTCCGCTGGCGCTACAGCCCAGCCCGAAGATCGCCCAACACGTGTAGCCAATGAGCGCCCGCTTCGACGTGGGAGTGAGCCTTTCGTTATTTGACGAACATCAAGTCATCGAGCGACAAATCGAAGGTCGCAAGCTCACTCTTGGAGCCGTCCACCTCGACCTGAAACTGAATCGCCAGCAGCTGCTTCGCGCTGAACGCGAACGGAACCGTACCGGTCCACACGCCTTGCGTCAGTGACGCGAACGGCAACGTCACGGGCGTATCCCAGCTCGCCGGCACGTCCACGAACGCGCTGAAATGATTGTAGCAAGCGGCGGCGACGCACGTGCCGCCCTTCGCATCCTTCGCGGGCACGGCGGGCGGCTGCCAGAACATCACCTTGAGCGGCACGGCGACGGAGCCGGTCTTGGTGGCGGTGCCTTTGAGCTTGAAGGCGATGCCGGTGTAGGCCGAGGCGTCGTACGGGCAGCCTGCGCTGAGCTGCACGGTGAGCGTGGGGCCCCAATCGTTCGCGCCGCCGATGTTGGTGCCGGTCCAGTGCGTGTAGCCGTTGCCGCTGTCCGCGCCGGTGGTGGCATAGTTGGCCGATTTCGGCGACATTTCTGCGGCTGCGGAGAGAGTCCACACGTCCCAAACGCCGCTGCGATTCTCGACGCTCGGGATGTTGCGGCCCAGGTGATTGAAGTCGTCGATCAACGGCATGGTGCCGAGCGCGACGGGCGCCGCGGGGCACGCTGGGGCGCCGCCCGCGGCCGTGCCGCCGACTCCGAAGCCGCCCGCGCCAGTGCCGCCCGCCGCCGTGCCGCCGCCTGCAACGCTCGAGTTACCGGCCCCGGACGAAGTGCCGCCCGTCGCGGCCGTACCGGCGCGCGGCGTGCCACCGCTGCCGTTCGTCGACGTCGTGCCAGCAGCGTTACCGCCGCTCGCGGTGCCGGCCGACGAAGCGGTGCCGCCGACTGACAGGCTCGTCGAGCCCGCGCTGGCGCTGCCGGCCGAGCTCGGGTGCTTGCTGGGAGTGCTACCATCGCCGTCGTCTTCGTTTTGCGCGGCGCAACCGATCGCGACGGCAACGCACGCTGCCACTTTCAGGTAGCGCGCATGATTCATGGACAGCCTCCGCTCGGGGTAACGAGGCCGGGAGTCGTGGTTGCGCCGCCGCTCGACGACGTCGCGTTGCCGCCCGTGGCGCCGCCGCTCGTAGCGGTGGCTCCGACGGGGGCATTGCCGGCCAAACCGGTGCTGGACATGGTTCCGCCGCCGCTACCCCCCGAAGCGCCGCCAATATTGCCCGTGCCGCCGCTATTGCCGCTGCCCCCGCTGCCACCGCCGGTCGTCGGCACCGTTTCTTCGCCGGGGTAGCCAGCGGGCGGCCACGAGCCCTTGCAGGCCGGGGCTCGGTACATTTCGCACTCGACATCAGCCGCAGCGCGACGGCAGCGCTCGGCATCACACCCTTTCGGGTTACACAACTGCCAAGGCCTTTGGTCCGGTGCCCAGCAACCGAGCTCGCTGCCGAAATTCGGGTCAGCGCTCCCCCCGCCGCCGCCCGAGCCGGAGCCAGCACCACCCGAGCCGGAGCCGGAGCCAGGCGAAAGAGGCCCGTTGTACGACAGCGAGCTCTTGAGCTGCGACGTACACTTGGTCACGACCGCCGGCCACTGCGTGTTGAAGACGGCGATGCGATATTCTTCGAGGTACGCGAGCAGCGTGTCGCAGCTCACGTCGGGCGTGCTCTCGCTGGCTTCGCCGGCGTTCACGCTCTGGAGCTTGTCGCTGCGTTGCTTGATCCAGGCGCGCTGCTTACCGGGATCGCCGTCGGGCCAGAGCGGGCATTTCTTGGTGGCGTTGAAGGTTCCGCCGTCGTCGCCGCCGGCCAGCACCGAGTCGTCGTGAAAGGCAATTTGCGGATCGCCCTCGTAGTAGGTGGCGATGTCGCGCGGGTAACGCAGCTGGATGAACGTGTTCGGGAAGGCGCTCTTCAGCCCGTTGACGACGCCCGTTTTGAGGGTACGCAGCTCTTGATCGGAGCCGAAATCGGAGCCCTCCAGATCGCCGCTCCACCACTCGCCCCAAGGCCCCAAAAAGCCGGCTTGCAAGAAGGGGATGATGGCGAGGTACTGGCTCACGATCGGCTTGGCCGACGCGATGTCCGCCGTGATCTTCGAGACCGAATCGGCAGCGTTGGCTTTCGAGGTGAGCGCGTTCTCGTAATAGAAGCGCAAAAAGGCCTGCACGCCCTTACTCTGCAGGTCGCTCAGCACGCCCGACAGCGCGGACTTCTGCGCGCCGCTCAGGCCGGCGCCGGGTGCGGACAGCAGCACGTAAATGCGAATCAGCCCCTGTCCGGCGTCGGCCGCCGCTGCCGGTGCGCCCCCACCTTCGGCGATGCCTCCCGAGTCGATGGTCATGCCACCGAGCTGCGCGCCGTTGCGCGGTGCTTTCGCGAGCAGGCTCTGCAGCTGGTGTGCTGACTCGCGGCAGGTGGCGGGGGAGCCGTTGGCACAGCCCGCAGCGGTAGCCAGCGGCCACGTGAGCAGCGCCGCAGCTGTTGCGAAACCACGGCAGCTCATGACACTCGGGTTCCGCTAGGAGTCACGAGGAAGAGCCGCGCGCCGTGTGCCGGAATATCAGCCGCGAGCACGCCGTGTGCCGCGGCGAACGGCTCGTTGTGCCAAGCGTCGAAGACATCCCCTTCTGCGAGCTCGGGCACGTCGGCGCGGGTCAAGCCCAGGCGCTCGGGGCCGTCCGCCAGGTTGAACAGGGCAACCGCCACCACGCCGGCGCCGAGCTCGCTGCGCCAGGCTACGTGATTCTCGCGTCGCCACAGCTCGCGCCCGTTGCGACCCGTCTGCTGCACGCGCAGCATGGACGGATTGGTGAGCAACCGCAGCGATTCGTCGGCAAGGCTCGTGAGCTCGCCGCCAATCATGAGCGGCGATCCGAACATCGCCCACAGCGTGAGCAGCGTGACCTGCTCGTCGTGCGAAAGCTGAGAGAGGCGCCGCGGACCGCGCGGGCCGCGCAGGCTGAGCTGACCGATCGGCAGCATGTCCAGATCCGGCCAGTAGCCAGGCGCCGCGTTACCCTGCCAGACGCGCGCCACGTCGAACTGCTCCTTCAAGCTGGTAAATCCCGGATCTTCTTCGAGCCAGGCGTCCCACAAGTCTTTGGAGACGCGCTGCATCTCGCACAGCCCGCGCGCGTGCCGTGTGCTCTCGCTGGGCACGACGCCGCCCGGAGAGAGGCTGAACAAGATGTCGCGGCCCGAGCGCCGCAGCGCTTGGGAAAACGCCGTGATCTCCTCGGCGTAGTAAGGCGCCGCCAGATCGTCGCCTTTGACGAAGTCGAGCTCCCACTGCGCAAGAAGCTGCGCGACGGAATCGTAGTACTCCTGGCCACCCGGCTTGTCGACCGCCACGCCGTACATCTCCTGGTTCCAGACGCAGCGACTCTCGAGATTGGCGATGTCGCGAGCGCGCAGCTTGGTACCGAGCACCGGCGTGTTCTGCTCGACGGCGGCGCGGGGGATGCCGCGCATCATGTGTATGCCGAATTTCAAGCCCAGATCGTGAATTCGCCGCGACACGTCGCGCAGGCCGACACCGCCGCGTGAGCTGGGAAAGCGGTCGGGCGCCGGCAGCAACCGCCCCAGCTCGTCGAGCATCACGCGCGGTGTTTCGGTCTTGCTGGCGCGCTCGGGGTCGGGGTTGAACCAACCGGCGTCCATGACCACGTAGCAGTAGCCGGCCGCCGCCAGCTTGCCTTTCATGGCGCGCGCGTTGTCCAAAAGCTCGGCCTCGGTGATGGTCATCCCGAAGCAATTCCAGCTGTTCCAGCCCAGAGGGGGTGCCTTTGCGAGGGTCTCTCTTCCCATGTCTGCTGTAGGTTGCAGGGTTTGGGCTTGCCGGTCTTCAGCGGCCGGGGCCGAGCTTTCCCGATTCGTGTAAAAGGCTCGGTCCGGTTTCGCCCGGTTCGAAGAAATGCGCGCGGTTCATGTCGAAGTGGACGCGCAAGCGCTCGCCCACGCGGGTGGTCGCCCGCGCGTCCAGCAGCGCGACCGCCTTGTGGCCGCGCTCGGTCGCGAGCTGCACGCTGAGCCTGTCGCCCAGGGGTTGCACCAGGGTGACCCCCATGGCGAGCGAGTTTTCTGCGCTGCCAAAGCGCGCCTGGTTTTCGGTGGCCAACGCCTCCGGCCGCACGCCGAGCACGACCTCTTTGCCGATGTGGCGCGCGAGCCTTTCGCGCGCGGAGGCCGGGACCTCGAGCTTGCCCGTGCCCTCGTCGAAGTAGAGCTTGCCCTGCTGCTCGAGCAGGCGGCCTGGAAAGAAGTTCATCGGCGGGCTGCCGAGGAAGCCGGCAACGTAGCGATTCTTGGGCTGGTGGTAGATTTCGAGCGCGCTGGCACATTGCTGCACGATGCCCTGGTGCATCACCACCAGGCGATCGCCGAGCGTCATGGCTTCTTCCTGGTCGTGGGTGACGTAGATGGTGGTCGCGTTCAGGCTCAGGTGCAGCTGCTTGAGCTCCGCCCGCATCTCGACACGCAGCTTGGCGTCGAGGTTCGACAGCGGCTCGTCGAACAAGAAGCATTTCGGCTCGCGCACGATGGCGCGTCCGAGCGCCACGCGCTGCCGTTGCCCGCCGGAGAGCGCCTTGGGTTTGCGCTCGAGCAGGTGCTCCATCATCAAGACCTTGGCGGCGCGCTTGACCTTTTCATCGATGGTTACGCGCGGCACGCCGCGCAGCTTGAGCGCGAAGGCCATGTTCTCGTAGCAGGTCATGTGTGGGTAGAGCGCGTAGCTCTGAAACACCATGGCCACGTCCCGATCTTTGGGCGCCACGTCGTTCACCACGCGCTCACCGATGCGAATCGTGCCGCTGGTCAGCTCCTCGAGCCCCGCGACCATGCGCAGCGTCGTCGATTTGCCGCAGCCGGACGGCCCCACCAAAACCACGAACTCGCGATCTCGAATCTCGATGCTGACCCTATCTACGACCCGCACGCCGCTCTCGTAGCTCTTGACGACATCCAGGAGCGAGACACCTGCCATGGGTACGTAGGTACGGGTTCGCGCGGGCGCCGCCATCTCGGCCTGGCGCTCGCATTTCCGGTTTCGTGAGCTTCCGCCGGGCCTCGATCGGCTCCATGCTCCCTACCTGCCATGACCCTACAGCCCGCGCTCTTTCAACCGCTGCCGCTCGCAGCCATCACGCTCAAGAACCGCATCGTGGTTTCGCCCATGTGCCAATACTCGGCCAAAGGCGGCGTGCCCAACGACTGGCACCTCGTCCACCTGGGTCGCTTTGCGTTGGGCGGCGCCGGGCTGGTCTTCGTCGAGGCAACGGCGGTCGAAGCGGAGGGACGCATCAGCTACGCCGACACCGGCCTCTACAACGACGAGCAAGAATTGGCGTTCGCTCGCATCGTGCGCTTCATCAAGTCGCAAGGCGCTGCGGTAGGCATTCAGCTCGCCCACGCGGGCCGAAAAGCGAGCACGCGGCCACCCTGGCTCGGCGGCGGCCCCGTTCCGAACGACGATGCCACCGCCGGCAGCGAACGTTGGTTGCCCGTCGCGCCCAGCGCCGTGCCATTCGCAGACGGCTACCCGATCCCGCACGAGCTCACGCTGGCCGACATCGCGCGCATCAAGCAAGCCTTCGTCCGCGCGGCGGAGCGCGCGCTGCGAGCCGACTTCGATGTCGTCGAGGTGCACACCGCGCACGGCTACCTGCTGACGCAATTCCTGTCGCCGATCTCGAATCGGCGCAGCGACCAATACGGCGGTGATCTCGCCGGCCGCATGCGCTTGCCGCTAGAAGTCGTCGAAGCCGTGCGCGCGGTTTGGCCCGCTCAGCGCCCGCTGTTCGTGCGCATCTCGAGCGTGGACGGCACGCCCGGTGGTTGGTCACTCGCTGACAGTGTGGTCTACGCGCGCGAGCTTGCAGCACGCGGCGTCGATGTCATCGATTGCTCGGCAGGCGGTGTCACGCCATCCGTCGCTACGCTGCCGGACACGCAAAAGCCCGGCTACCAGGCGCCATTCGCCGAACACATCAAGCGCGAGGCCAACGTTCGCACCATGGCCGTCGGGCGCATCGCCACGACCGAGCTGGCGAATTCGATCATCGAGAACGCCTCGGCGGATCTGGTCGCCCTGGGCCGGGCCCTGCTCGACGACCCGAACTGGGCGCTCCATGCACGCGAGCAGCTGCTCCCGGAAGCAATCGGCGATGCCGCCTACCCGCGCCAGGTCGGTTACGCCATCAAGGCGCTCAAGCGTCCGCCGACCGCGTCCGGCGCCAAGCGTTGAACCGAGTCGCAAAACGCCTCGAAGCTTCACCAAAGGGTCTTCAACCGTTCACGAAGTGCGGCCTCCAGCGAGCGGGAGAGGCTCGCGACATGCGAAAGGAGTGACGAGCAACACGATGTGATTGCCGCACATCCATACTCGTGAATTAAAATTCACCCTACGGTAGTAATAGCGAGCGACGCCCAAAAATGCGGACATGAACCCAGAAGCAGGCTAGTTTCGGGACATCGTTAAACGTCATGGTCGATGTTCCTCGGGCCGCTAAACGCGCCGACAAAATATTTCGAGTGCTGGTGGTGGACGACGAGCAGTTGGTCCTCAAGCTGCTAGCGCGCGCACTGGCCCGTCCAGACTTCGAAGTCGCGGAGGCGTCGAGCGGTCCCGCGGCGCTCGATCTCATGGCAGCCGAGCGATTCGACCTGGTGATCAGCGACGTACAAATGCCTCTGATGAGCGGTATCGAGCTGGCCCGGCGGCTGCAGCAGCACAGGCCGGGGTTGCCCGTGGTGCTCATTTCCGGAGCCTTCGAGCTCGCTCAGCATCAACAGCCGGCAGATGTGGGCGCCTTCGCGGTGCTCGGCAAGCCATTTACGGTGGACGAGCTGCAAGCAGTCGCTCTTCGAGCGCTAGGCAGTCGTGAGGTGCCGCTCGAGTCGCGCACCATGAACATCCGCACCTGATTGGGCGACAGAACCGGCCTAGCGCGAAAGCGGGACAGAACGCCGCTCCGCCCGCTCCGGCATGAGGGCAAGCGCAACTGCCTTGATAGCCGCAAATTCCCGCGTATCTCGTACGCTCAGGGAGCTTCGCAGAGCTAGCCGAGCGTGCTACAAAGTTAGCCTTGGCCGCGCCTCGTTCGTGCGGCGAAAGCAGGGTGCACCCCATGATGGCAACGACCGACACTGCCAGCCTGCCTTCGACCCGATTGGAGCGGGCCGTCGAGCTGGTCGCACCCTACTGCGACATCGCGGAGCGACTCCAAGTCGTGCCACCCTCGGCGCGCGTGCGAGGTCTCTACCTCAAGTCCTTGGGCGACGTCGCGAAGCGCGCGGATCGTGGCGAGCTGTATGAACGATTCTTCAAGGGGGAGAGTTGGTCGGCAGTTCGCATGTACCCCCTGCGTGACTACATGGTGCGCCTGGCCATCGCCGGCGCGGCGCTGCGCGGTCCAGAGAACGTACATCGCGGTATGCACGACGTGTGGCGTACGAACGCGACGACGTTTGCGAGCAGCTTGCTCGGTCGCGCCATGTTGCGGCTGCTCTCGAACGATCCGGTTCGTCTCACCGAACAAGGTCTGGCGGCTCGGCGCCAAACCTACCAGTACGGCCACTGGAGCATTGTGCGACATGGGCCGCGCGCCATCGAGATGGTCTACCGCGAGGAGTATATCTGGATTGAGTCGGCCATCGCTGGGGGCGCCGTAGGCGCGTTCGAGGCCTGCGGCATCGAAGCCGAGCTCGAGACCAAGTTAATCAATCGCTTCGATGGTTCCACGCTGATAAGCTGGTGAACCCGAAGAACGGTCATCGTGGCATCTGAATCGGTTGAGCGCGACGAAACATCGGAAATGAGGCGGGACGAGCCGGCGTTGTCGCTGGCCGTGTTGCTGTTGGTCCCGTATTTGGGCTGCGTCGAGCGGCTGCGCGGCACGCTCGCCGATCGCTTCGAGTCCGAAGACATTCGCGTGGAGCTGGTCTCGGGTCCGCCGGCAGAGGTGCTCTCCAACGCGCGTCGCCAAATGGGCGGCGCTCCCATCGGCTTCGTGGTGGACGACGAGGTGAGCGCGCTCGAAGCGCTCACCGCCGGCGCGGACGAAGTATTGATTTGGCCGCCGCGCGACGACTCGGCGATTCAGGGTTTCTTCGATCGCGTCAAGCTGCGCGCCACCCTGCGCCGAGGTCAGGAGCGGGCCAACGCCGCGCTCGTCCACGCCGAAAAGCTGACCGCGTTGGGCACGCTCGTGGCCGGCGTAGCGCACGAGATCAACAACCCGCTCACCGCCCTCCAGCTCGGCATCGAGGCCAGCGCCAACCTGCTCTCGCCGCTCGCCAAAGTCGCCAGCGAGCTGGAGATGTGGGCGTCGCGCGGCTGGGGCGCCACACCCGAACAGATCCAAACCTTGCACGCGCTGGTCGACAGCGGCGCTTCACCTCAAGAGGGACGGCAGCTGCTCGACGAGATGCTGGGCGCCATCGCGTCCATCGCCAACATCGTGCGAGATTTGCGCATCTTTGCCCGCTCGGACGCCGGCCGCGAAGAAGCGCAGCTGCTGGACGTGAGCGACGTCATCGATCAGGCGCTGCGCTTGGCCGGTCGTGAAATCAACGTGCTGGCCCGCATCGAGCGCGACTACGCGCGGGACCTACCGCGCGTGCTGGTGCCTCACGGCCGCCTCACACAGGTGCTGGTCAACGTGCTCGCCAACGCGGCCCAGGCCATTCGCGAAGTCGAGCGACCGGCGCACCGCGTGCGCATCGTGACCCGTTCGGACGGCGAGAACGTCGCGATCTCCATCTCGGATACCGGCCCTGGCATCGCGCCCCACATTTTGGAGCACATTTTCGACCCGTTCTTCACGACCAAGCGCGCCGGCTACGGCACGGGTCTAGGGCTCAGCATCTCGCGCTCCATCATGTACGATTTGGGCGGCGATCTGATCGTCGAGAGCGTGCACGGCTCGGGGGCGACCTTCATTTTGCTGCTCCCAATTCCGGATTACGCCAGCGTGCGTCGCGCGTACCTGCGCCAGCGCACGGTCACCGCCACGCGCTCGCAGCCGGCCCCCAAACGCACGGTGCTGGTGGTAGACGACGACGATCGCGTGCTGAGCGCCTACGCGCGCGCGCTCGGTCGCTCCTGCGACGTGTTGATGGCGAGCGACGGGCGCGAAGCGGTCGAGCTACTGAGCTCGGGCTCGCAGCCGGACGCCATCGTCTGCGAGCTGGCGCTGCCCGAGCTCGACGGCAAGGCGCTACTCGAGTGGCTCGAGCGCGAGCGACCGGAATTGGCGCGGCGCACGGTGTTCGTGTCGTCCGAAACGACTCAACAACAGTACGAAGATTTCGTCGGGCAGCTGGCGAACTGCGTGCTGACCAAGCCGGTCAGCGCCGGTGCGCTCTTGACCGCGCTCAACGAGGTGGCGGACGCGCCTACCAGCGGATCGCAGCCGCGCCGCGGGTAAAACCCGCACCTTGCGCGTACATCACGGCCAGCACGCCAGGCCGCAATAAGCCATTTTCGCGGGCCTGTAGCAGGTTCAAGACGGCGCCGGCGCCGCCCAGGTGTGCGTAGCGCTCGAAGGTGTTGGGCGCAACACGCTCCGAGAGGCCGAGCCCCTCGGCGATAGCGCCAGGAACCCAGCGCCGAGGCTGCACACTGGCCAACACCGCAATCTCTTGGATGTCGAAGCGGGCGCGCTCGGCCAGCTCTTGCACCGTGGTCGCGCCCACCTTGACGGTGTCTTGCATCAGCTGACGTGTCGCCGCCTGGTCGTGGCTGCCCATGAAGAAGGCGCCCCCTGGCTCCCACCACGGCGGATCCTGCGTCGGGTCCTTGTCGCGGCACCACAGCACCGCGTCGTAGTCTTGCCCGTGCGTCATGGCGTGAGTGAGCAAGATGCCCGGACGCTCGGAGGCGACGACCAGCATCGCGGTCGCGCCGTCGCCCACGCACGGTGACGCAGGGTGCATGAGCGGAAAGGTGGGGCTCACCAAGTGCGACTGGGTGAGCAGCACCGTGCGTGCGCGCCCCGACTCGATGAGGGCGGCGGCGAAGCTCAGCTGCGCGATCGGGCTGGCGCAAGCGGCGTCTACCGTGCTCGCCCAGGCGCGCTTGGCGCCGAGCGTGTAGGCGACGCGACAAGCGTTGGACGGCATCAAGCGGTCCGGAACCAGCGCCCACGACAGGATCGCGTCGACCTCGCCCGGCGCCACCTGGGCGTCGCGCAGGGCGGCCTCGGCGGCCCAAGCTTCGGCCGCTGCCGAGCTCGTGCCCGGCTCGGCGATGCGCCGCTCTTTGCCGCCCAAAAACGGGTCGTCGCTCTCGGCGGCCAAGCAGCGCGCGACGATCTCACGGTGCGGATCGGGCTCGCCCTCGGTAGGCACGTCTACCAGAGTGCGATCGCCTTGGCGCTTCTGGCTCGCGACGCGGAAAGCATCGGGCCAGTCTTCGTTACGGCGCACGCCCTCAGGAAACCAACGACCGAGCCCTGCGATACGCGCGTACATGGCTCAGCTCCCCGCCGCCTCGCGCAGCGACATGTGCTGCAGCGCCTCGTTGCGACCACCGCCCGTGACGCGCTTGTCGCGATCGATACGGATGTCGAGCACCAGCGGCAGCCCGGTTTCGTGCACGCGGCGCAACATGGCCGCGTCGATCTCACCCGGATGGTTGATGCGCAGGCCGGCCATGCCCATCGAGCGCGCCCACTTGGCGAAGTCCGTCCACGGCGAATCCCAGGCGGCTTCACGCCCGAACACCTGCCGATAGCCGTGATAGACCATGTTGTAGCGCGCGTCGTTGAAGACCGCGTACACGATGGGCAGCCGGTACTTGAGCGCGACGAGCGCTTCCATACCGGACATTTGCATGCCGCCGTCGCCACACACGCAGATCACGGGGCGCCTCGGCCGCGCCAGCGCGAGCCCGATGGCGCCGCTGATGCCCGAGCCCATGCTACCGAGACCCAGGTGAATGGTGAAGCTGTCGGGGCCCTGCGCGGTGAGGTAGTGCAAGGCCGAGAGCATGTGCTCGCCGATATCGGTGATGAACGCAGCGTCGGGACCAGCGGCTGCTTGCAGATCGGCGATCGCGCGTTGCGGTGTGATGCGCGGGCTGTCGTCGCTCTCGAAGTCGGCGTGCTCGAACGCGGGCAACTGGCGAGTCTCGCGTAGGAGCGCGTTCGCCCCCGAGTGACGCAGGCCTTCTTGCACGACCATTTCGTACAAATCGTCGGCAAAAGCAGCCACGTCCGCGACGATACCGAGCTCGGTCGGCAGATTGCGGCCGAACACCGCCGCGTTCAAATCGACGTGAATCAGGCGACCGCCTTCGGAGACGTAGCGGGTAGGCCCTACCGAGCAATCGTCCAAATCCGTACCGAGCACCAGCGCCGCGTCCACGCCCGCTCCGGTGTAGGCCTTGGCCCAGAGCGACGCCGCCAAGCCACCGTGGCGCAACGAGCGCGGATGTTGCTCGCTCACCAGGCCCTTGGCCTGCGGTGTGGTGACGAACGGCACGTTGAGCGCGTCGACCAGCCGGCGCATGGCCGCCGCGTGAGGACGGCAACCGGCGCCGAGCACCAGCAGCGGGCGCTTGGCGCGCAGCAGCGCGCGCGCCGCCGTCGCCACCAGGTCGCGCGACGGGCGCGCCTGAAAATCGGTGCGCGCCGTGGCCACGGCTGCCGGTCGAGCCATCGCGCGCCCGAGTTGGATCGGCAGCACGAGCAGCGAGGGCCCAGGGTTGGCCGGGTTCTGCGCGGCGTCGAGCGCGGCGAGCCCCTGCGCGGTGGCGGTCTTGGCTTGTGACACTCGCACCGTCACGCGCGTCACGTTGGCGAGAAGCTTCTCGACGGCGATACCTTCGGGGCCGCTATCCTGAAGTAGCCGGGCGCCGTCGGCCGCCCACGCCACGTCGCCGCAGATGACCAACATCGGCACGCGCTCCAAATGGGCGGAAACGACGCCGGTTACGACGTTCGTGGCGCCAGGCCCGGCCGTTACCACCACCGCCGGCGTCCGCCCCGAGGCGCGCTGGAAGTCGGCGGCCGCGAAGGCGGCGGCGGTCTCGTGCCGCGACTCGATCAACCGGGCGCCGCGTACCTGGAGGATGGCATCGAACACGGGTGATACTGGACCGCCGGGGATGCCGAAGAACGTATCGACTCCGGCCGCGACCAGCGCCTTGACCAGGCTGTGCGCGGCCGGCAACTGAGGCTCGACCACCTCGAGGCTCGGGCGTTCCGCTTCGCGTAGCGGCTGCGGGTCACGCAGCTCGCGCGCAGCCGCTTCGGGCCGTAGTTCGTTGATATAAGATTCCGGGGGCGCGGCCGAATCGGCGTCAGAATCAACCTCGGGTCGAGCAGCGGCATGAAGCAGAGACGGGTGAGCCATCGTGAGCTTTCGCGGTCGGGGTTGCTCGGTGGGGCCGTGCTCAGCCTTGCGCTTGCCAGGCACACCGATGCTGTAGAGCGTGCCCTACTACGTTCAATGTTTCGCTGGCGTCAACTGCCGCGCTCGCGAATGATCACGACGAACGCGCTTACAAATTCGTAGTTATCCAGCGCGCCCGTTGCAGTTCTGAAATCCGTCACTCCAAATCAGGAGGGCGGAGCTCACTGCGCTCGATGGCTCGGAGCTCACCCGTTCGTGCGAGCCCCTGCCCCGGTTTGGGCATAAAAACAAGCCCTATCAGCGGAGACTGGCCCGGTCACACTGAACGGCCGCCCGGGCCAATATCAACACAATAGTGTTGTTACAACAAGGATGCTCGTACGAACACCGTAGTGTTGATTCGACTCACAGCACCTTCTTCAACCATCTTTCGAACGGCTTGAGGAAGGACTGCTCCCAACGGACGCCGAAGTAGGGATCGGCCTCACCGAGCTCCGGGTTCGAGTCGATCGTGACGTGCGAGGCATTTTCGAACAGCGACGCCGTGTCGAACATGGCCTGACCGAAGCCGCTACCTTCCACGTAGACGAGCACGTCGCCGTGGAAATGACCGACGTTGTCGTAATAGGTGTCGTCTCGCCCGGCGAGGCCGCAGGAAAGGTCGCGCAGTGCCGCGAGTGAGCCGTAGCTGTCGAACAGCGGCCCCACCTGCAAGAGCCGCTGCTCATTCGTATACACGAAGCTCTGCGTCGAAAAATCGACGACGGTACGCACGAACGTTGCCGTGGGCGAAAGCGCGCCAGCTGGTGGCGGCGTGCCGAACACGTAGAACATGGACTGGCGGTTGGTCGTCCCTGGCGGAAAGAAGGGGAAGGGCGAGGCCCCGTTGGGGTCAGCCGCGGTGAGCTGCAGCACGCCACCGAGCACGGCTATCGACGGATCGAAGAGGGCCCCGCCGGCCGTGGCCGCCTGCAAATTCGTGCAGATCGTGTCGTTGTGGGCAATGATCGCCGGGTCCTCCGTGAAGAAAGTGCCCTCGTAGATGAACAGGCCCGCGAACTCGGAGGGCGCGCGATTGACGGTCGCGAGCGCAGCGTTCGCGCCCGCCGAGAACCCGCCCACCACCGGCTTGCGGTGATCGAATGCCTTCGCCAGCGATGCCGCGAACAGCGCGTCTTTGGAATACGTGTCGAAGTTCCAACCTGCCATGGCGCTGCAGTCGCTGCCCGACTCGCACGAGCCCGGTGCAAGTCGTGTGCGGCGTTGATCGACGAGCCACACGTCGTAGCCGGACTTGGCGAGCTGTGCTGCAGCGGACTTGGCGTAACCGCCGGCCTCGCTGATCTCGTAGAACGAGCCCGGTAACGCGAAGGGGCTGAGCAGAATCAGCGAGCCTGCGCTTCTTCCGTGCTCACGGCTCACGTGCGTGATGGAGAAACGATTGAGTGCCTGGCCGCCGGCCTCGACGTGGTACTCCACGCGTTCGAGGTTGGCAGCGGGGTGTGTGACGTCCGCAGAGAGGATGTCGTAGGAGGAGAAGGAGCACGCAGCGAGCAGAGCAGCTGAGAGGACCATGACCTTGCACCATATCGATGCTGCTCGACTCGCCGCGTAGGTATTCGTTTAACCCTTCACGATTACGCGCACCTTCATCTACCCGTCCACACAAGCCCTGAGATGCAATTCGCCTCAGCAGCAGCGCGATTAAATCCGTGCTCGGACTCGAAGACGGAAAGCATCCGCCGAACCGCTCACACGCTGACTTGTTTCCAGCTGCCACGACGGAAGGCCCACACCGATACCAGCGCAAAGACCGAGAACGAGAACGCCAGGGTGGCGAACACGCTTTCGGCGCCGAAGCTCGTGTAGCGCGACAGACCCCAGGCCAGCGGAATCTGCACGGCCCAGAACACGAGCAGGTTGATCACGGTCGGCGTGCGGGTATCGCCGGCGCCATTGAACGATTGGCTGACGACCATGCCATACGCATAGAAAGGAAAACCGAGACTCACGATGCGTAGGTAGCTGACAGCGTGCCGCGCCACCTCGGGCTCCGCCGTGAAGAGGCTCACCAACGCCGGCGCACCGAGCAAGAAGCCCACGCCAATCGTGCAGAGGAACGCCGCGCTCACATGGCTGGCGCGCCAGACGGATGTCTCCGCGCGCTCTGGCCGCTTGGCGCCCAGGTTCTGTCCGACCAACGTGGCCGCCGCGTTGGCGAGGCCGAACGCCGGCAAGATGGCGAACATGAAGATACGAAAGCCAATCGTGTAGCCCGCCAGCGGCGCGCTACCAAAGCCCGACAGAATGCGCATCACCGCGATGTAGCTGGTCATCGAGATCAGCATCTGCCCGGTCGCGGACAGCGAGAGCTTGAGCACCGCCCCCATCAAAGCCGGCACGACCCGGACATGCGCGCGATTGACGACGAGCTTGCCGGCGCCGCGGCGCAACACCCACAGCTGGTACAGCACCGCAATCCCGCGGCCGAGCGTGGTCGCGACAGCCGCGCCCGTCACTCCGAGCCTCGGAAAAGGGCCGATACCGAAGATGAACAACGGCCCGAGCAGAATATTGAGCGCGTTACCGAGCCACAGCACGCGCATGGCTTGCGCGGCGTCGCCCGCGCCCCGGAAGACCGAGTTGATCAAGAACAGCAGAAAGACGGTCGCGTTGCCGCCCAGCATCACGCGCGTGAAGCTGCTGCCAGTGCGCATCACTTCGGCGTCCGCGCCCATCAACCCGAGCAGCTGCGGAGCGAACAGCGCGCCAACGCCGCCGAGCACCAGCGCCATCGACAGGCCAAGCCAGATACCCTGGACGGCTGTGCTCGCCGCAGCGTCCGAATCCTTCTCACCGATGCGGCGCGCGACCAGCGCCATCGCGCCGATCGACACGCCCATGGCCAGGGAGTAGACGATCATCATCATCGACTCCGTCAGGCCGACGGTCGCGACGGCGCGAGCTCCCAGGTGTGCCACCCAGAAGACGTCGACCATGGCGAAGATGGACTCCATGACCATCTCCAGGATCATCGGCACGGCGAGCATCAGCAGCGCGCGCCCGAGTGGCGCCTCGGTCAGATCCGTCTCGACGCCACGCACGGCGTCGAGGATGAGCCGCCAAAAGCCGGGGCTCGGCTGATCGGTAGCAGGTGTGGTCGGAAGGGCGGCGGTCGGCGACGAGTCCAGCATGGCGTCTGTAAGGACGACGAACGATGACCGGCAATTTCGACACGTCGAAGGCAGATTGCCGAGATTTTCTCAACCTGCCGTTATCGTTGGAAAATTCCGAAGCGTGTTCGAAACCAGTAGAAGTCGCTGCGCTATCGAAAGCTAACCCCCCGGATTGAAGAAAAGTGTTACGAGCAGCGGTGTGGTGCTGATCCGTGCCGGCCACCTCTTCGACTGAAGGCAACTCGAGCTTCGCGTACGCGCCGGGCGATCTGATCGCCTCCAAATACCGGCTCGAGCAGCTGCTCGGGGAAGGCGGCATGGGCGCCGTATTTCGAGCGCGCAACACCTCGCTGGACATGCAGGTCGCGCTCAAGCTGCTACGCGCAGACATGAACCGAGGACTGCTGGCCGGGCGGCTGCTGCAAGAGGCCCGCGCCGCGGCCAAGCTGGCGCACCCAGCCATCGTGCGCGTCTTCGACGTCGGGCAAACCGCGCTCGGCGATCCCTTCATCGTGATGGAGCTGCTCGAGGGCGAGACGCTCGCGATGATGATCGATCGCGAGCGAGGGCTCGCGCCCATTCACGCCGTGCAGCTGCTTTTACCGCTGGCGGATGCGCTGTCGGCGGCGCACGCCAAGGGGCTCGTGCACCGTGACTTCAAGCCCGACAACGTGATGCTCGTCGCGTCGGACGAGGGCACCGTCCAGCCCAAGCTGCTGGATTTCGGCATCGTCAAGTCGGCACACCCCGACGAAAATCAGCTGTCGGATGGCGACTCGGTCGTGGGCAGCCCCGATTACATGTCACCCGAACAGGCTCGCGGCCTCGAGCAGATCGATGCGCGTAGCGACTTGTGGTCGTTCTCGGTGGTGCTCTACGAGGTGATGGCAGGCGTGCCGCCATTCCAGGCCAGCGACTACACCAGCCTGCTGCGCATGATCGTACAAGACGAGCCGCAGACATTGAAGGACCGCGGCGTCGCCGATCACGCACTCTCGTACATCGTGTCGCGCGGGCTGAGCAAAGACCCGATGGCCCGCTACGCCTCCGTGAGCCAGATGGGCATGGCGCTGGCAGCGTGGCTGCTCGATCAGGGAATTACCGAAGACGCCTGCGGCGTATCGGTCGAAAAGAAGTGGCTGGCTCGCTCGACGGACCCGGACATCGCGCGCAAGTCGTGGCCTCCGCAGCGCTTCGAAAAGACTTCGGGCATTCGCAAGGTCGACATCGGCTTCAATGATGCCAGGTCGCTGAGCACGCTTCCGCCGAGCTCGCTCGCGCCCACGGTGGAGAGCAGCGTGAGCGCTCAGCGTGGACCTTCGCGTGCGCGCTACGCCTTCGGCTTAGTGGCGCTAGCGCTTTTGACCTTACCGCTCGTGTGGTTCATTTTTGGTGACCGGCGAGTATCGCCCCAGCCCATGACGGCAACGCCACCGGCAAGCACCACGGCGCGGGTGATCGAGATGTCACCCCCCGCTCTCCCCAGTGCCAGCGCTATGCCTTCGCCCGAAATGGCCGAATCCATACAGACGCCGAGCGTCGCGGTCCCGGCTCCTGCGCCATCGGTCAGCGCGGCGACGAGCGGCGCGCACCGCGCAGCTCCGCAGAAGTTTCGGCCTGCTGCGAATGCCTCCAAGCAAGAGCGCCTTTCCGAAAAATTGTTGTCTCCGCTGACGTTCTGAGCGGAAAAACCACGCTACGGGTACGGCGCGCCCGTCGGTAGGAAACTGTGCGTGCGCGGTATTTCCAAGAAGGTCAAACGTCCACACCGCCATTCGGACACGGAGGGTTTGCGTGAGTCAGAGCTCTCGGAGACTCGGAGGACGGATGCGCCTGGAACTTGGAATTGCCACCGTTTTCGGCCTTAGAGGCCTGGCGGTGCTGGCATTGGCCGGCGGCACCCTGGCTGCGGGCTGCAGCGCCGGTGGCGGAGCGCCTGCCGGCGGTCCCGGCACCGGGGGCACGAGCGGGGTCCAACCTGGGGCAGGCGCCGGCAACACGCCGATGATCACCCCCCTCCCCGGCGGGGGTGACGTGGGCACCAAGGTCATCCACCGCCTCAGCAACGTCGAGTACGGCCGCACCGTGCACGACCTGCTCGGCACGAACCTGAACCCCGCGACCGACTTCACGCTCGAAGAGGTCGCGCTCGGTTTCAACACCGTGGCCGACGCGATGACGATGAGCCCCAAGCAGGTGTCGGACTATTACGACGCGGCCATGGTGCTGGCAGACGAGCTGTTCAACGACGCCACGCGCAGCGCCGCGTTCATCACCTGCCAGCCCGCCGCCGCCGGCGACACGGCGTGCGCCGCAACCCTCATCAAAGGCTTCGGCCTCAAAGCCTACCGCCGCCCTCTCGAGCAGTGGGAGGTGGACGACCTCGTCTCCCGCTACACCGCAGCGCTCACCGCAGGCGAGGATCACAAGGGCGCGCTCAAGCACGTCGTCGGCATCATGCTTTCGTCGCCGCAGTTCCTCTACCGCATGGAGATCGACGCGGATCCGCTGACGCAAACGCCGCGCGCGCTCAACGGTTACGAGCTGGCATCGCGCCTCTCCTATTTGCTCTGGAGCAGCATGCCGGACACCGCGCTGCTCGACGCGGCCGCCAAGAACGAGCTGAGCACCCCCGAGGGCATTGCTGCGCAGCTGCAGCGCATGCTGGCCGAGCCGCATTCCTCGGCCCTCGTGTCGAACTTTTCGTCACAATGGTTCGGCGCGAACCACCTGACGACCCACGAGGTGGACACGACGCTGTTCCCGGCGTGGAACGACAACTTGCGCGTCGCGATGCAGAACGAAATGGGCGCCTATTTCGACGAGTTCTTGCACGGCGCGCGTCCGTATTCGGACTTCCTCAGCGCGGACGTCAAGTTCGTGGACTCGGGCCTCGCCGGCCTCTACGGCGTGAACGCCCCGGGCAGCGGTCAGATGCGAGTCGAGGGCGCCACGCCGCAGCGCCCCGGTTTCTTGGGGCTCGCCGGCTTCCTCACCTTCACGTCGCGAAAGAATCGCACGGCGCCGGCCGTGCGCGCGAAGTGGGTGCTGGATTCGCTCATGTGCAGCCAGCTCAATCCGCCGGACAACCTCGTGATCCCGCCGCTCACGGATCCGCCGCCCGGGCAGTCGCTGCGTGAAACCGTGCTCGCTCACTCCACCAACCCGGCCTGCGCCGGCTGCCACAAGCTGATGGATCCGATCGGCTTGGGCTTCGAAAACTTCGACGCCATCGGCAAGTACCGCGCCACCTACGCCGACGGCTCTGCGGTAGACGCCTCGGGTACCATGCCCGACGGCACCCCGTTCAAGAACTTCACCGAGCTGGCGGCGATCGTCAAAGCCAACCCCGGCCTGGGCCGCTGCGCGGCGCAAAAGCTGTTCGTCTACGGCATGGGCCGCACCGTCACCCCGAGCGAGGCTTACCTCGATCAAATCGTGGCCGACTGGGGCAAGACCTCCGGCACCTTGGCGGACCTGCTCAAACAACTGGTTTTGAGTGACGTTTTCCGCTTCCGCAAGGGAGCAGCACAATGAGGAACATGGTTTCGCGAAGGGCAGTACTACGTGGCGCGGGTGTGGCGTTGTGCTTGCCCTGGCTCGAGTCGCTCGCACCGCGCAGCGCTGGTGCGCAGGCGGCCGCGGTGCCCAAGCGGTTCATCCCCATCTACTTCCCGGGCGGCGCTGCCGAGCAGTGGCGCGACATCACCGTCAACGGCACGGAATGGACGCTGTCACGCAATCTGGAGCCGCTCACGCCCCTCAAATCGAAGATCCAGGTCGTCCGTAACCTGGGCAATTACACCTGGCGCACCGGCCTGACGAAGATGAGCCCGGCCTGGTACGAGTACCAGACTCGCCAAGACACCGGCACGCTGATGCCGAACGGCGCCTACACGTTGCCAAGCCACTCGCGCGATCCCGGCGCGCTGCTCACCTGTGTAGACGGCGACGAGCTCCGTCGCAAAGCCGGGCTGGACGTCGCGACCGCGCCCTACAACTCGATCACGGCCGACCAGGTCATCGCGCAGGCGCTGGCGGCGCAGCCGGCCACGAAAACGGCGCTGCCCAGCATGCAGCTCGGGCTGCTCAACGGTACCGGCGAGTTCGACGGCCGCAACAGCAACATGTCGCAAACCATGTCCTGGGCGGACTCGAACACGCCGATGGGCAAGGAGCTCGACCCACAAAAGATCTTCGACAAGCTGGTGAGCGCGGGTGCGGTCGCGCACGACGGCAGCGTCGACCCGAACGCCACGGCCGAGGCCGCCAAGCGCCGTGCGCTCAAAACGAGCGCGCTCGACTCACTGAAAACGAGCGCCACCACGCTGCAAGGCAAGCTCGGTAAGGGCGATCGCGACCGCCTCGACGAGTTCTTGACCGGCGTGCGTGAGCTCGAAAAGACGATCGGCGACGGCGGCAACCCCGTCACCAGCGCCGCCTGCGCGCCCATCGCGGCTCCCGGCAGCGTGACGGACCCGGATCAGAAGGCCAAGGTGATGAACCAGCTGATCACGATGGCACTGCAGTGCGACGTGACCAGAGTCATCAGCTACATGCTCGACAACAGCCGCTCCGACATGGCCTACGTGCACGTGAAGGAGCGCGACTTCGACACGGTGGGCTCGCCGCTCACGGGCGCGACGTGCGGCTCGTACCACGGCTCGCAGCACGGCGGCCTGCGCAACAAGACCTTCGCCTCGATCGTGAACTGGCACACTGGCATCGTGGCGGATCTGGCGACCCGGCTCGACGCGATCCCCGAGGGCAACGGTACCCTGCTGGACAACAGCGTGCTGCTCTACTTCAGCGACTGTCACCATGGCGACCACGCGGGCTTCGATATCCCGTGCGTGCTGCTGGGTGGCGGCAGCGGAACGCTGAAGACCAACCAGTACGTGGTGCTGCCGGAAAATCCGGTCGATTCGCGGCAATGCCGCGACCTCTACTTCACGCTGTTCAACGAGTATTTCCAGCTCGGCGTCAAAGAGTTCGGGTCGGACGAGCGCGGTATCCCCAACGCGCTACTCGAAGGTATCCTCGCGTAGCACTAGGTGAGCCGCACCAAGAAGCCTCGCGCTCCTCGAGCCGAACAGCGTGTCGTCTCCCGCCTGCAAGAGCTGGAGCAAGAGCGCGCGCCCTACCGAGCATTGACGCGCCGCTTGGTGCAGGCGGCGTTCGCGCGCTTTCCCGCGCCGACGGCGGGGCCCATCGTCGAAATCGGCGCCGGCCTCGGGGAGCTGTACGGTCTCCTGCCCGAAGCGGTGCGCGCGCGCTGGCTCATGACCGAGCCGACCGAGCTGGGCGCTCGCCAACTGGCCCGCCGTTTTCCTCAGCTGCGGGTGGAGCGCGCCGAGGTCGAGCGCCTGCCCTTCGCGAACGGCGAGGTGGCGGCCGTGGTCGGGCTGTGCGTGCTCGACCTAGTGCCCGACTTGTCACGAGCGCGAGCCGAGCTGGAGCGCGTGCTGATGCCGGGCGGACTGCTCCTGCATTTTTTGGATCAGAACCCACACCTGGCGCCCATTTTCGAGCGATTTGCGCCGCTCGGGCTGGTGGTGTTGCCGAACGTCTTCGGCGATCCGAGCCAGAGCCATTTTCCCGAAGACGCGTGTGTCATGCCGGCAGCTCAGCTCAGCGAGCTGGCGCTGGTGTTGCGCCGTCACGGCCATGCGCTGGGCGAGCCCTTGGCGCGTTACGTGAGCCTGTTCACCGAAAGGCCCTGGCAACCGGCGCGCGCGCTCGCCGAATTCGATCACCTCGCCTCCGACGACAGCCGGCGCCTGCAGCTGCGCCGCGCCTTCGACGAAGCCGCCGGCATTGCGACCGCGGAAGAGCGCGCACGGCTCGGCAACCTGCGCGGTCACCTCATCTCTTCGTCCCAAGACTTGGCGGGGCGCTTCGAGCGTGAGCTGGTGAGCCCCGGGCTGCGGCTCTTTTACAACAACCTCTCCTGCGCCTCCGAGCTCGTGCCTGCGCCGTCCGCCCCCGCGTACCGCAGCCTGTGCGTCGGTCAGCACCGCGCCCTATTGGCGCCCCCCGAACGTTTGCTAGTCGCCGATTCCCCCCCAGCGCGCCCGGGGGAACAATTGCGCGAGCTCGGCGTCCACGTGTTCGTCGTCGAACGGACGTAGGGTCCGGGTCCGACAGCGGCACGTCAGTTGTGGGCCCCACCGGGACTTCGAGCAAACCAGCGATCAGGAGGTGATCAGGTTGCTGGCATGCGCGCGGGGGTAGGCGTGTGCTCTCCGCTCAAAGCTCGGCGGCCTCGAGCCATTGAGGATGCTTGGCGGTGCCGTCGTACTTGTTGGCGGTCTTGAATAGCTCGTGCTCACCGCCCTGAGCGGCAGACTTGGTGCGCGCCAACAGCGCCTCTCGTTCTTGAACCGTGAGCGGCACGAACGAATGCGCCAGCTTCAAGTCTTGCTCGAGCACCTGGCGGCTGTCGATGCCGGTAATGACGACGGACGTCGGCAAGCTGAGCGAGTAGCGCAGGCATTCCTCGGCCGAAACGACGCCGCTCTTCAAGATGTCTCCCGAGCCCATCGACTTCATGCCCAAAACGCCGATTTTGCGTGCGAGCAGCACCGGCAAGACAGCCTGCTCGAAGCTCTTGTAGTGCGCGTCCATCACGTTGAGCGGCATCTGCACGGTGTCGAATTCGAACCCGGCGTGCTGGGCCGCGTCGAGCATGTGCAGGTGAATCGCCGGGTCTTTGTGGCCGGTGAAGCCGATGAAGCGCAGCTTGCCAGCCTTTTTGGCGGCCTGGAGCGCGCCAATCACGCCGTCGGGCGCGAAGGCGCGTTCCGGATCGTTCATGCGAATCACCTCGTGCACCTGCACCAAATCGATGACGTCCGTCTGCAGGCGGCGCAATGATTGCTCGAGCTGCGCCGTCGCGGCCTTGGCGGTGCGGCCGTCGAGCTTGGTCATCAAGAACACTTTGTTGCGGTAACCGTCGCGCAAGGCCTTGCCCATGCGCTCCTCGCTGTGGCCATCGTTGTAGTCCCAGCAGTTGTCGAAAAACGTGATGCCACCGTCGACGGCGGCGCGCATGAGCGCGATCGCGTCCGCCTCGGGCAAGTCCGGTTTACCGATGTGCGCCCCTCCCAAGCCGAGCATCGACACCAGCGCGCCCGTAGAGCCGAGCTGCCGTTTGGGGACGCCCTCAGCCTTGTTTTCTGCCGACGTGGCCGGCGCCGCCGCTGGGTGACGCGGCTCGCCCGCTGACGCTACCGAGACGGCAGGCTCCGGTTTCGGCGCGTGCCCCCGACTGCAAGCCAGCCCCACCATGCCCGATATCGAAAGCCGACAAAAATCCGAACGCGTGAGTGATTGCGACACGGCGCGGCGGTTTGCAAGCTGTGTACCGGCTCAACGAGCCCGATCCGTGAACCCGAGGCCGACGCGCACGCTCGACGTCGGCTGGTCGTAAGTACCGAGCGTCTCGCCGTAACCGCCGAAGTACTGAAACCAGATGAAGGGCGCGAACTTCCAAGCTTTACCGAGCAAACGCTGGTAGCTCGGCCGGAGCCGCGCATCGATCGTCAGGCTGCCTTTGCCGAGATCGCGACTGGTGCCCTTGCGTAGCGCGACCGTGAGCAAAGCGTTGAGGTGCGTCAGGTCGTCGTCGATGCCGACACCCAAGCGCAGCTCGCCGTAACCCTGCATGCGTGTGATGTCCGGGTTCTCCCCGACACCAAATGGGTACCAGGCGCGTAGGCCCAAGAGCCCGTACCACACGTTGCCGTAACAGCTCGCTTCGACGTCGCCGAAGGCGCGATTCCAGCTGCGCGATGCCGCGCCCGCCTCGCCGTTCGATTCGTGCCAGACGCCGACTTGCTCGCGAAAAAGGCCGCATCCGAAGCTGGGTTGGTCGTGATCCTCGGAGTGGTAGTGCGCGTAAAAGACCTCTGGTGCGTAGTTCGATTCCCGAAAGGGCGACGAGCGGTCATAGAGGTCCCACAGTGACTTCTGTGTATATGCCAGATAGACGGTGTGATGCCCGGTGTTGGGCCACAAGTCGTACTTGAAGCTGAATTGAAACTTCACCTGAGTGCGTTCGGTGAAGCCCGTCAGCACGTAGTTCGAATCGTGAAACGTGAGCACGTCGAGCTCCGGCTCGTCGACACGAGCCGGCTCGACTGGTTCGACGCTCGTCGTCGCAGCCAGCAGCGTCCAAGCCAGCAACTGGCTAGCTCCGCTGCGGAGCCGGCTCGAAGGCGTGGTGCAAGAGCAACAGGGCACGCGGCGAAAGCGGCTGCGAGATCATGGCACCCAGGCAGCAAGCGCCGTGCCGCTCGTCCTGTAACGGTCCGTGAAACGACGACCGACCAAAACGCCGCTGGCAGTTGACGACAGCAGGTACGAACCGCTACGGCGTCTCCGTGCGCAGCTTCGGCGCAGCGTCGAGACAAGCTGACCGGCGCTGCTTCGCGCACCGAGAGCTTGGCGTACAACTTGCTGCGCCACGGACGAGGCCGTCCGAGCGACGCACTGCGCCTGAAACAGCATGTGAACGCGGAACTGGTCGCGTCCAAGAGGACTGACCGGTCACATACCGCAGGCGCTGACGTTCGACTCGGACGGTCTTTTCAAAACGGCCCGGGAGCTGCTGTGGGTTGAGCCCAGAGGGACTACTTGCCCGTCGCGAGCCAGATGCCGCGATCGCGACCAAACGGAATCGTGTACAGCACTTCGTCCGACGTGATGATGTAGTCGGAAACTCCGTGGTCCACCGTGGCCTTGAAACGGAGCTCGGCGTTCTCATAGCTGAGGCGGCCGGTCGCGTTGGTCGCGTCGTAGTCGGCGAGGAACATGGTTCCGGGGATGAGCAGGCCCAGCGACGCCGTGGTGAAGGCGCCGACGCTGGGCGCTACCTCTTCGAGCTTGGGGCTCGCGAACGGTGCTTCGACCGGCGTGGCCTGAAGCGCGTCGAGCGTGCCGACCATGCGCGAGAGGCGCCCACTGTCGCCCTGCCAGTCGTTGAAAAAGACCGTCCACTCTTGGTGATTGTCCGGAAACTCGAAGCCGCGCTCGGGTACGCGCGTCGCCACGCTGACGAGCCGATCGCCCGAAACCGCGACCAAAGTGCCGGTGACGCCGTCCCAATCCATGACCAGACGCCCAGGGCGCGTCAGCACTTTTCGAGCGAGCGTTTTGGTTTCTCCCGCTGCGTCGAAGTAGACGTAGTCGGCGGTGCCGCCGTCTACGTTCACCATCGCGTAGCCGTAGGTGTGCGTGCTGGTCTCGACCAGATCCGAATGGTCCAGCCCGGCGTGCTCACCGATGGTGTGCTCGACACCTCGAGGATCGCGCATGATGAACGTCGCGTCCATGTCTGCGTGACGCAGGAACAGAAACCAGAAAGGATCCGCGGTCGGATCGACACCGGCACTGCCGCGCGCCGGTAACAGGCGCAAGTACTGGGGCTCGGCGTCGAGCTCGAGATCGTAGAGCTTGCCGGAAGGCTCGTTCAGGGCGCGCAGGTGCCCCTCTGCGCAAGGTGAGTGAAAGGTGGCCCAGGTGTCGTCGCGCATACCAAGGCGGCAGGCGTCGGCCATGATCAGCCCGTCTTTCGTGGTCGCGTTGTCCGGGCCGGCCGACATCCGCCGCAGTCCGCTCGAATCGAGGTAAAGAGCCCCGGTGTTGGTCTTAATCAGCCCGTTGATGCCCTTGCCGAACTTGCCCTGGCTCTTCCACTCGCTGTCGAAAACCTCCAGTTGGTCTCCTGTCACCACCAGCGTGCGGCCCCCGAAAGCACGCGTGACGATGCCCGTCACGCCCGATGATAGCGTCGTCTTTTTGCCGCTCGGAGGATCTACCTCGAGAAGATCTCCGGCCGCCCAGACGATGACCGTGCGCTCGGTTTCGCCCAGGGGTAGGCGCGCGTCGTCAATCGCGAGGTCGAAAGTCTGGCAAGCGGTGTCGGCGAAGTGCAGAGTCCCTTGCGCGACGTCTTCGTGAAAGTAAGCTATGCCTGCTTCTGCACGCTTTGGGTTTCGGCTGGCTACGTAGCGGCCTACGTCTGGGATCTCGCATGGCTTGGGGTTCGCAAAACGCATGACGAAGAGCGACGTTCCGCCGTCCGAAGGACGCGCCAATACGCTCAGCTCCCGGCCCGCCGCGAGGTCGAGCCGCCGGTACCCACCGCTCACGAGTCGCAAGGCCGGCGTAGACAGGTGCGTGCTCTGCTCGGGGAAAAGGGCGTTACCCGCATCTTGAAACCCCTGAACGATGTCGCAGCCAGAGAGCGCCGGCACGAGCAGCAACGCTTTCGCCGCAGATCTTACTGTCACGCGCTCCTCGCCCTCGTGGTCACTCTGGTATTTGCTCCACGGAACCTTCTCGCGCAACAAGCGCCGCCAGAAAAAGCTACGCCGGCCATCGTGCCGCCGAAAGCCATTTCCGGCGAGGTCACCTATCCCGAAGGGCTGACGGGCCACGCCGTCGTCGTGCTCGAGCTCACCATCGACACGGCGGGCTCCGTGGTCGACGCCCAGGTGGTGTCAGGTGATGCGGCCTTTCGTGCCACCGCGCTGACCCAAGCCAGCGCCTTTCACTTCGAGCCTGCTTCGCGCAATGGCCACCCCGTTGCGGCACGCATTCGGCTGAGCCTCGAGTTCACGCCACCCGAGCCCCAAGCGGCCACGGGCCCAGAAATACCGGCCAACCCGCCCGGCACCGCAGCGCCGGTCGTCACACCTCCTGCGCCGCCGCCCGTCGAAATCACGGTGCTGGGCGAGCGCCAACGCCCCGGCTCCGTCTCCCTCCGGCAAGAAGACGCGCGCCTGCTGCCTGGCAGCTTCGGCGATCCATTGCGCTCGATCGAAGCGCAGCCCGGTGTGACCCCCATCGTGTCGGGCTTGCCCACGTTCTTCATCCGCGGCGCTCCTCCCGCCAACGTCGGCTTCTTCTTCGACGGGATCGAGCTGCCGATCCTCTACCATGCTTTCTTCGGTCCCTCGGTGCTCCACCCGAGCTTCATCGATCGGGTCGATTTCTATCCGGGGGCGGCGCCGGCGTCTTACGGGCGCTTTGCGGGTCCGGTGATCGCCGCAAGCGCTCGACCGTTCTCGACCGATTCTCACGGCAGCGTCAGCCTGCGCGCGATCGACGCCGGTACCTACGCCGAGAGCGGCTCGATCGGCAGCTGCGAGCCGGACGGCTCGCGCGAGTGCCCGGCGGCGGCGGCCCGCGCCGCCGCGCGCTACTCCTACGCGGGGCTGGTGCTTTCGCTGATCAGCGACGCAGAGCTGCGTTACTGGGACTACCAGGCGCAAGGCAAGGTGCCGCTCGGACGCAAAGACAGCCTGGGGGTGCTCGCTTTCGGCGCGTACGACCTTTTTCGGCAGCCGAACGCCACCGTCAACAGCGGCGCCGCCGTTACCTTTCATCGCCTCGATTTGCGCTGGGATCACCGGCTGAGCGCCGACGGTCACGTGCGCGTAGCGCTCACCGGCGGCAGCGATCGCTCCTCGGGCGTCAACGAAAATTCCAGCACCTTGACCGATCAGTCCTTACGACTGCGCGGCGAGCTCGACCAACGCTTCGGCCCCGAGGTCACGCTGCACGCCGGGGCGGACGCGCGCGTGGATCGCTTCGGTCTCGAGACCAGCTCGCGGCGCCTCGACTACCCGGATTATTCCGCGCTGTTTCCCAGCCGCACCGACTCGGTCGCCGGTGGATACTTGGTGTTCGAGCTCGAGCCAGCGCACCGCATCTCGGTCACGCCCAGCGTGCGCGCCGACGTGTACTCGTCACAAGGCGTGCAAAAGTTGGGGGTGGATCCGCGCATCTCCGCCAACTTTCAGATCAGCCGCGCGCTGCGCATCGAGCATTCGCTGGGCATCATGCACCAGCGGCCGAACTTCGCCGCGCAGGTGCCCGGCGCCCAGGTAGCCGATCTCCGCGGAGGCTTGCAAACCGCGGTCTTGGCGAGCTCCGGCTTCCGCTACAACCTGCCGGAAGACGTGACGGCCAGCGCCGCGGTGTTCCGCTCCGCGTACTTCAACGCGCTGGATCCGATCGGCGGCGGGCGCGACTTCACGATCGATCGCACGACGCTCGATCGCCGTTCGACCATTTCAGCAGTCGGTCTCGAGCTCACGCTGTCACGCCCGCTTTCAAAGCGCCTGGGCGGCTTCCTGTCGTACACGCTGTCGCGCTCCACGGTTTCGCTGGACCAGACTCGCTCGCCCTCCGGTTTCGATCGTACCCACGTGTTGCAAGCGGGGCTGAGCTACGAGTTTGCGTATCGCATCCGGCTCGGTGCGCGCAGCGTCTTCTACACGGGCATTCCTGAGCTGAACCTGGAAGGCTCGCCGCACTTCGACGGCGCCCGCCGCGGCTCACCCTTCTTCCGCCTCGACCTACGCGCAGAGAAGCGCTTCCTGATCGGCCGTCGTGGCCACCTGGACGTCATTGCTGAAATCCTGAACGCCACCTCGACCCGCGAGGTCGTTCGCCTGGACTGCGGCGAAGTCTGCCGCGAACGAACCGCCGGCCCCGTCATCCTGCCCAGCATCGGCGTCGAAGCCGGCTTCTGATCCTGACTACCGGCTGCATCGGGAGCGAGATTACGGCTCCAAGTCCCACACGGCGAGCGCTGCATTGCACGTACGAGGGTCCGACGACCGAGGACGCCCACCTCTCACGCGCGCAGAAACTTCTTACGCTCGTACAAATGTAAGCTGCATTACAAGTGTCCGAGCGCCATGCCTCCTTACGATCATGCCCGCGAGCTGCTTGCACCAAAACCGCTCTCCTGGCTGCGATTATTTCAAGGGCGGACCTTTGCCGTCTCGCTGTGTTGAACCATGAGACGCTCGTAAGGAACTTGGTGTAGACTCACTAGGGGCTGCGGATGGGCAACCAAATGATCAGGGGGCGGCGAGGGCGAGGGCGGGTTGGTTGTCGCAGGCCATGATGAGCTGTCCGTCGGTGAGGGCCCTGCTGCGGATGTCGCAGTTGTCGAGCGTGGTTTGGACCCAGCTGGCCCCGAATGTTGGCGAGTAGGCGACCGTGCCACCGAGCAGCGGCGCGGTCGCAATCAGGTTCGGTAGGTCGGGATGGCTCACGAAGATGCGACGCGCGGCGGCGGGTAGGCCTCCGGTTCCGGCAATCGCGGAGAAGGTTGCTCCGCCGTCGTTGGAAACCGCAATTTGGCCGGTGCTGGAGATAACGCGCACTTGCCAGCTATTGCCCACTTTGATCATGTCGATGCCGGCAGGCGCGGCGAACGGCAAGCGAGCGGTAACGTTGGAGTCGCTCTTGGCGGAAAAGTCATATTGAAAGAGGCGCCCGCTGTCGTCCCCGTAAAGTGCCTGGTTGCTATTGGCGGGGCTCACGAAAGCGGCCGGCCACGGCTCCCAAACCAGCTGCCCGCTCGCGGGAGCCTCCATGAAAGAAAGCCCGCCGTTGCTGCTGTACCGGGGGTGAAAGCCGAAATAATAGAGGCGGCTCGGATCGGCGGGGCCGAGCGCGAGCACGCCGGCCCAGCTGTAGCAACAATCGCTGCCGCTGGTCCAGGTGGCGCCTCCGTCGAGCGTCACGTCGACGCGATCTTCGTAGGAGCTGTTCCAGCTCTCCACGCGCGCCACCAGCTGATCCAGCGTGCCCGGATTCAGGTGTAGCTCGGTGTCCGCATCGAGCGGCTTGGCGGGTGCGTACGCCAGAGTCCAGCTCTGCGCCGCGTTGGTCGACTTGAAGATGCGCCCCGCCGCCGCCGCGTACACCAGTGAGCCGCGCCCGACGATCGACGACGCGGTGAGCATGCCGTTCTTGACCACCAGCTTGACCGGACTGAACGCCTTACCGGCATTGGTGCTCACGAACAGGTTCCCCTCGAGCACCACCGCGATGTTGGACCCGACGACGCTCACCATGGACACGCCCAGGTTCGGTTGCCCGCCGCTGAAGGTGTACACGGTGGACCACACCGGGTTGGTCATGTCCGGTGCGCGCTGGAGCAATGTGTCCGGGCCGCTCGCGGTCAGACGATAACCAGCGCCGGTGGCATCGATCTCCAGCGAGTCGAAGCGCGTGTCGGGAGTTTCCCAGGTGGTGCCGCCATCCTTCGAGTAGTGGCCGCTGCCTAAGTAAATCCAGCCTTTTGCGGCGCGATTGAAGCGAATACCGTCCTGGTAATTTTCGAACGTGGCATCCGTTTGAATCCAATTCTTGCCCGCGTCGATGGAGTGGTAGATGCCGAGCGGGTCGGTGCTGTGCGAGCCGAACACCACGACCAGGTGCTTGTCGTCGAACGGGTCGACCTCCATCGAGTTGAACAGGCTCGCGGTCGTGTTGATGGCGGTGTAGGTGTCGCCCTTGTTGATCGAGCTGACGAGACCAGCCGGCGAGGTGAAGGCCCAGGTGTAAATCTTACCGGTCGAGTCGATGGCGAGCCGATTCGAGTGGTAGTAGCTGGCCCAGGCCGCACTGCCGCTGATCGCGACCGGACACTCCGCGCCGCCGTTCGCCTCGACACGCGCGAATTGCGTGTGGCCCGTCGCGTAGGCGGTGCCGTCCGGCGAGACCACGATGTGGCCGTAGCTGCTGCCGTACGAGCGAATGTTGGAAGACACGCACTGCAGCGTCCAGGTGGCTCCGGCGTTGGTGCTCTTGTGAATTTCGCCGCTGGCGAGCGTGACGTAAAGCGTGGAGGCGCTATTCGGATCCAAGCGCGCCTGCACGACGGACTGCGGCAAGTCACCGTTGAACTTGGCCGTGTACGGCTTGCCACCGGCCGTCTGGATCGCGCCCGAGCACGCCGATTCGGCGCTATTTCCGGCCTTGTCGGTGGTGATGACCTTGAACGAGTAGCTGGCCGGCGTGGGCGTGACGATCGGTGCCTGCTCGGCGGTGGCCGAGCGCACGTCGACCGGATCGCCCGACTTGATGGAGCAGGTGCCGCCACCATACAGCTGAATGGACTGCGTGCCGATGTCGACCGAAGGCGAAAGCGTCCAGGTGCCGTGCACGGTGAGCGAGTCGTGCGGCGAGGTTTCGACGAAGGCTAGATCGGTGGCAGGCTCGGGCGCCACCGTGTCGACCGTGATGGTGGGCGAGCACGCCGAAAGCGACTCGGTACCGTCACTATTGTGCGTGACGATTTGAAACGAGTAGCTGCCATCACCCGCGACCGGAACCGGCAAGCTCGACGTGCCGAGTGATGGCACCGCGACGGGCTTGCCGTTCGTCTCCTGGCATTCCCCGTCCGCAAATGCTTGCAGCTCTTGGCTCTCGGCCAGCGCCGACATCGACGGTTTCCAGGTCGCGACCGGCGTGGTCACGTTGGTGTAGGCGCCCTGCTGCCAACCGAGGGTGCTCGCAGCGGTCGGATCCACCGGGTGCTCCACCAGGGTGCACTTCGTCGAGCAGGCACCATCGTCGGCGTTTTGAGCGCCGTCGTCGCAGTCTTCGTGGCCTTTCCAAACCAAGCCGTCGCCGCAGCTCGCGGCGTGGCAGTCGCTGGTGCAGGCTCCCTCGTCGCTGTTGTCGGCACCTTCGTCGCAATCTTCCCGGCCCGCACGCACGAGCCCGTCGCCGCAGGTCGCCTCCTTGCAGGCGCTGGTGCACGCGGCGTCGTCCCGGTTGCGATCGCCGTTGTCACACTCCTCGTCGCCTTCCACGACTTCGTCCCCACAAGCAATGTCGTAGCAAGCTCCGCTGCGGCAAGCCTGCGCGTCACCGCAATCGCGATCGCGGCTGCAGGAGGCGTGGCACTCACCATGGCGGCAGAGCTCGTCGGCGCTGCACTTCCCATCGCAGGTATCGGGCTCGGTCGTATCCGGCGGCGCCGTCTGCGTTTGCTTACTGTCGCCTCCGCAGCCGAGCAGAAACACGCCTACGCCGAACGCAAGACAGATCCCTCTAAGCATGCCTCAGAGGATATACGAGCGCGCAATTGAGTGTCTTCCGGAAGAGTACGAGGCGCCGATGTAGGGATGTAGGAGCGGTGTCTACTTGGCGGTAGGCGGCGCTGTGGGACAACCGAGCTGTTTCGTATCGATCGCGAAATCATCGATCCACAGCTCGCCCGGACCCTGCTGGTAATGCTGAAAGCCGATGCCAATCTCGCTGAAAGTGGGCGGCTCCCAAATGCCGCTCCAGTCCTGATTCTGGCAAACGCCGGTGTTGTTGGCCATTTGCTTGACGGTGAGCGCGTCGTTTTGCGTGCCGTCCATCCACAGCTCGAGCATCTTGTCTTTGCCGTTGAAGTGCCACTCGATGCAGGTCCACTTGTTGCGCGGCATCTTGGTCTTGGAGCGCTGCGCGCAGTCGCTGTGGGTGGGCTTGGTGTCGTAGTTGGCCATCAGCTCGTCACCGTTGATCTGCCCGCCGTAGCGGTACTCGGCTTCGTTCAGGTTCGGCTGACCGGGGACCATGGTGCCGAGACCTTGAATCATGGTCCAGTGCACGGTGTTGCCAGGCAGCTGGCTCACGTAGATCATCATGCGGCCATAGAACGAGTTGTCCGCCATCGGAAAGTAGGGCGCCCCCTTCAGCGTGATGAACGCGTGCTCGAAGCTGGTGCTTCCGGGCGTCTTGAAATGGACGGAGTTGTTACCGCTGAAGGCATGCGCGGTATCGACCGAGACCACGCCGTTTTGGTTGCCGCTGTACTCGGTGCTGGTTTGCCAGTTTCCGCCGGGGTTGCCGGGCGCGCTGTAAGCGTCGAAGTCGTCGCAGTAGATGGCGCCGCCGCACGGGCCTGCGCTGCTGCCGCCGCTGCCCGCGCTCCCGGCGGCGCCAGCTGCGCCACCGTTACCGCCGCTACCCGCACCCGATGCGGTGCCGCCTGCTCCGCTACTCCCCGCGGCGCCTGCCGCCCCGCCCGAGCCGGCTGCGACTTGCCCTCCCGTGCCCGCCGCGGTCGTACCACCAACGCCGCTCGAGGTACCGCCACCGGCCTGCCCCGCCCCCGCCGCCCCCGAGCTGGCGAATGGCGGCGTGCCGGGCACCTGCGTGTCCGACGAGCAGCCGCCCGCGACCGCGAGCACCACCGAACCCAGCACCAAAAACCGCAACGACGTGTCCGATCTGCGCATGCAAGAGAGACATGGTGGCACGCACGCCAAACCATTTCTCGAGGCGTCGTACGGCTCCGCTCGACGCACACATCGGAAAATTTCAGCGGATGTCGGCATGCTCAGCGACCGCTCTTTCGGGGTGGCGGTGCCGCGCTCCCGACACTTCCGTGGCGCGCCGCCGCTGACCAAGCGCAGCGGCCCTGGCCATGCAAGCAAAAGGCACCGCCGCGGATGCGATTCCTCAGCGGTGAGGTTTGTACCTAATCGCCGCAGATGCGGCCGCGTGATCGGCCGATGTTGATGACAATTGACACAAGAGCACTCGCACAACCAGGTGTCGTTCGCAGAAGAGCTGCCGAAGCGCACGCGAAGTGCTCGCGGCGTGGCGCGCCGTGCGGTGCGGTGCGTATATTGCCAGCCTTGCAAGCGAGCGCTGGGCGCAGAAGCCTCACGACACGCGACGCGGTGGTGCAGGCCGCATTGGCGACGACGGACGCGGTGGGCCTGGACGCGCTCACCATCCGCGAAGTCGCCAGGCAGGCGCACGTGGCGCCCATGACCATCTACACGTACGTCTCGAGCAAGCACGAGCTGATCGAGCTCATGTACGCAGCCGCGGTGGCCGAGCTGTATCGCGATCCGGAGCAAGCAACCTGGCAGAGCGGTTACCGCGCGCTGTGCCACCAGATTCGTCGCACGCTGCTCAGCCACCCCAATTGGGTTCCGCTGCTTTCGCTCGGTAGCCGAGCTGCGGCCATGCCGTACCGCGAGCGCTTGCTCGGACAAATGGCAGCGGATGCGATACCGGCGGCAGAAGCCGGCACAGCGCTCTCCAACGCGGGCCTGATGGCAGTCGGCTTCGTGCTGGCCGAGCTCGTCTACCGCGATCCCAACGGCCAATCGGCTCTGACCCACAAATTGCTGCGATTTCGGCGCTGGTCGCGGCAGCGGGCGGAGCGCGGCCCGAGCGCCCCATCGCAACCCCCGCCGCAAGACGCGCGTTTCGATCTGGACGCTCAGTTCGAGGCCGTCGTGAACAACTACGTCCTCGGTCTCGAAGCCTCGTTCTCAACGGCCCTGCGCAGCCAGCCGCTCGAGTAACTCGACCAGCTCGCTCAGCCGAAACGGCTTTCGCAAGCTGGCGCTAAAACCGAACTGCTCGGGGTCGGCCATGACCGGATCGTCCGAGTAACCGCTCGACGCGATGATTGGAAGCTTTGGCACGAGCGCGCGCAACGGCGCGACCGTCTCACGCCCCCCAGCCCCGGCCCGTACCGTCAAATCGAGCAGCGCGGCGCAGAGCTGTTTGCCTTCCGCGAGCAGCCCGCGCGTGCGCTCCACGGCTTCACCGCCGTCGCACGTGGGTATGGGCTCGTAGCCGAGATGCGCCAACATGCCGCTCGCGACCTGTCGCACCATGTCGTCGTCGTCCATCACCAGCACCAGACCCTGGCCGACGTGAGCTTCCGGCGGGGGAGCCTGGGCCTTACCTGCGCGCTCGAGGCTCGCGGGTAGCCAGACGTGAAAAGTTGTACCGACGCCGAGCCGGGACTCGACCTCGATGTGACCGTCGTGCTTCTTCAGAATCGCGTAAGCGGCCGTCAAACCAATGCCGCTGCCTTCGGCTTTGGTCGTGAAGAATGGGTCGAAGATGCGCTCCACGATCGTTTCGGGAATACCCGGCCCCTGGTCGCAGAAGCTGAGCCTGACGTAGCGCCCCGGAGCCAGCTCTAGCGCAGGCCCCTGCTGAGCGTCGACGTTCCGGCCCGTCACGCGCAAGAAGCCGCCCGCAGGCATGGCCTGCTTGGCGTTGATCAGGATGTTGTCGAACGCCTGCGCCAATTGGTTCTCGTCGAACTCCGCGCTCCATAGCTCTGGCCCGAGCTCGAGCTCGACCTTGACGTTGCTGCCGCTCAGCGCAAAATCGCTGCAGCGCTTGACGCATGCCGCCAGCGAGCCCGCCTTACGCACGGGTGTCCCACCTTTGGCGAAGGCCAAGAGCTGAGTGGTCAGCCCTTTGGCACGTTCGAACGCCTGCTGCGCCAAGTCCAGGTGCGCGCGCGCCGCGCCGTTGTCGTCCAACGTGGAGCGCGCCAGCTCCAGGTGCCCGAAGAGCCCCCCGAGCAGATTGTTGAAGTCGTGCGCGATGCCGGCAGCCAGCACGCCCAGCGATTCGAGCTTCGCCGCGCGCTCCATGCTCAGCGAAAGCTGGCTCAGCGTCGCCTCGGCCTGCTTGCGCGCCGTGATGTCGATGATGGTGATGAAGTTCGCCGGGCGACCGCCATACTCGATGCTGCGTGAATACTGCTCGACCCAGCGAATTTCCCCCGATTTCGTGAGAATTCGGTAACTGTAGTGAGTAAGCGCGCTGGGGTCGCCGGCTTGCTTCTTGCGAGCCTGCTCGGTGGCGAACGCCAGGTCGTCGGGGTGAATGAGCTTGCCGAAGTCGATGACGTTCCAGTCCGACATCTCCTCGATGGAGTAGCCGTTCATGTCGGCTACGGCCTGGTTTACGAAGCGCAGCGCGCTGTCTTGCATGATCGCGATGCCGAGCATCGACTGCTCTGCCAGCACTCGAAAACGCTCTTCACCTTCACCGGCTCGCTCTTCGGCCAACTTGCGATCGGTGATGTCTTCGAGCATGCCCAAGATCAGCATGCTGCCCTCTGGACCAATCGGAGCGAGCACCGCGTTCATCGACACCGCCTGCCGCTTACCGTCGCGCTGACGCGTCCAGGTCTCGAAGTTGCGCACGCGACCGGTGGAGCGCAGCTCCGCAACCAGGCGCGCGCGATCCTCCGGATTCTCGTAGTGCGTGGACAGGTCCTTCGTGAGCAGCGACTCGCGCGTCTCGCCGGACATCTGGACCGTGCGATCGTTGCATTCGAGCATGCGCCCGTCGAGGCTGGACACGAAGACGCCGACGTTCAGGTGCTCGAGCAGCAGCCGGTAGCGCACCAGGTCACGTTCCGCCGAACGCGCGCCGTCTTCGAGAGCGCAGACGCGCGCCCGCAGAGCCGAAAGCTCTCGTTGCCGCTCGTCTTCGTGCTCGTTCTGGCTACTGGCCATACTTTTTCCGTGCAGCTACAGCCGCTCGCGCACCCCCATGACGGTAGCCGTGACGGCCCAAATTTTGTGGCAAATCGCGCTCGTCACCCAGACTGACGGAAGTTTTCGACTCGCACGGCTCGAATTGTAGTCGAAACGCGTCGGGGGGTATGGTGCTCTTGGTCGACGAGGCGAGCGGAGTTGCGGTGACTGAGCGAGAGATCAAGATCTTGCTAGTGGAGCTGGACGGCGGCGAGGCCAAGGCCAGCCTGGCCAGTACAGCGCACATCGTGGTTACCAGCGCTGCGTCCTACGACCATGCCCGGCGCGTGCTCGGCACCACGGAAGTGGACGTGATCATCGTTAGCTGTGGCGGGCGCGCTGCGACGGAGGTAGCGCCGCTAGAAGCCTTCCTGGACGCGGTGCCGCAGCCGCCGGTTCTGGCCGTGTTTCCTAGCCTGGCGGAGCGAGTCGCCGTACGCCTGATCAAGCGCGGCATCCGTGGGCTCTTGCTGTCGCAAGACGTGCGCTTCCTGGCCACGAGTGTGGGCGAGCTCTTGCGCGGCGGCACGCCCATGTCGCCACCAGTGTCGCGCCTGGTGATGCAGCGCGCGCGGCGTAGCTCTTCGCGGCTCGCCGCCGTCAAGCTGCCCACACCCAGGGCAGGTACTCCTGCCGACAAGCCAGGCCGTGACGAGGCGCGCGATGCTCCCCAGCTTAGCCAGCGCCAGCGCGAGATTTTGGGCTTTTTGCAGCGAGGCTACAGCTACGACGACATCGGCACGGCGCTCGACTTGAGCGTGAACACCGTGCGCAGTCACGTGCGCGCCATCTACGAACGGCTCGGCGCCGCCAGCAAAGTCGAAGCCGTGATGGCCGGCCTCAAGCTCGGCTTGCTCTGAAACGAGCCGCTCGTGTACCTTGCCGGGCTCCATGTCCCGTGCTTGGTCTCGTTGGTTGCGTGGTGCGGTGGTCCTGCTCATAGCGCTCGCGCTGGTTGCGTGCGGCTCCAGTGACAACAAGAAGACGGCGCGAGGCAGCAACGAAGCTGGTGAAGCCGGACAAGCCGGCGCGCCGAGCGCTCCCGAGGCCGAAGGGGGCAACGGTGGCGCAGCCGAAGAGCCCAGCGCGGGCGCCGCTGGCGCAGAAACCGCGGCTGGTGGAGCGAGCGAAGGCGGGGCTCCGCCCGTGTTTGAGATGGGCGGAGCCGGTGGCGCAGCGGAGGACACGTGCGTCATCGACGACGCGAACCTGCTCGCCGCCATTCGCACGGCAACGGCCGAGCCGACCGGCGACATTCCGCGCTCCAAGCTCGAGCAGGTGAAGAAGCTGCAAGCGTTCGGGGTGACCTCGCTCAGCGGCGTGGAGTGCCTGACCAGCCTCAGCGAGCTCACCGCCAATAGCGGCACGATCAGCGACCTCACGCCGCTCGCAGGGCTCACCCAGCTCACGCGCCTGTCGCTGGACGGCAATCGCATCCAAGACGCAACGGTCGTGGCCGGCCTCGACCAGCTCACGTACCTGAACTTGAGCCGCAATCAGCTGGCCAGCCTCCCGGCGCTCGACGACTTGAGCTCGCTCGGTGAGCTCTGGCTCTCTGCCAACCAAATCGCAGACCTTGCGCCGCTCGCGGGGCTTTCAGCGCTGCAAACGCTCTACATCGACTCGAACAAGGTGTCGGATCTGAGCCCGCTGAAAGATCTGTCGCTTTTGACGCTGTCTGCGGGCGTCAATCAGATCCAAGACATCTCGCCGCTCGCCACGGTGACGACGCTCGAGACGCTGTACCTCAACAACAACCAGATCCAGCTCACGGCGGACCTGGGCAAGCTCACGGCGCTGACCACGCTGAACATCAACTCGAACCTGATCAGCAGCATCGACACCTTCGACACGCTGACTCAGCTGACCGAGCTGCAAGCGGGCTCCAACCCGATCTCGGATCTGACCAAGCTGTCCGCGCTCCCGCTGGTCCGGCTGTACATGCCCTATGACTACATCTACAGCGTGCAGCCTCTGGGCTCCATCACCACGCTCGAAGAGCTCACGCTCGACAGTAACTACTTCGGCAACGTGAGCTACCTTGCGCCGCTCACCAAGCTGCATCTTCTCTCGCTCAATAGCTGCGACATCGGCGCGCTCACCGGGCTGGGCCCGCTCACGGGTCTGGAGACGCTGAACCTGAACAACAATGCCATCACCGACGTCGACGAGCTCAAGAGCCTCGTCTCGCTGCAGACGCTGGATCTCGGCAACAACCTCGGCCTGACCAGCATTGCGCCGCTGAGTCCGTTGATCAGCCTGACTTCGCTGAACGTGGGGTCCACGGGCATCACGGATCTCGCCCCCCTCGCGAGCATGAAGTCGCTCGACGCGCTGACGGCCGAATCCACGCAGGTGACGACGCTGGCCCCCCTGGCCAATCACCCCGCGCTCAGCTCGCTCGCGATGAACAGCGCCCAGCTCACGGACATTTCGGCGCTGGCCAGCTGCAGCGGCCTGCGCTGGGTATCGCTGGAGCAAAACCAGCTCACGGACGCGAGCGCGCTCACGAAGCTGACCAAGCTGGAGATCGTCAGCTTGCAGGGCAACAAGCTCACCGGCGCGCTGGATTTCAGCTCTTCGCCTCCGCTCCGCTCCCTGAATTTGAGCTTCAATCCGCTCAAATTCGCGCCCAAGCTCAGCGGGCTCCAGTCCTTGACACAGCTCCTACTCTCGAGCACCGAGCTGCAGTCTTTCAGCGGGTTGGGACTCCCCTCCTTGACGGATCTGCACGTCGACGGCAATCCGGCCACCGACTACAGCCCGCTAGCTACTGCCACGCACGTGCAAGGCTTGATGGCGGGCGGCACCGACACCGTGTCGGTCACCGATTTGTCGGCGCTGGCGTCGATGACCGAGCTGACCACCTTGACGGTCAACTACGCGAAGCCGTCGTCGTTTGCGTGGTTGGCACCGCTCACCAAGCTGAGTTCCTTGTCTTTCAGCTACGTCACGTTCGGTCAAAACGGCATCAAGGGTATCGAAGCTCTGCCCTTGACCTACGTTTACGTCGCCCAGTCGGACTTGGCCGATCTGACTCCGTTCAAGAGTCTTTCGCAGCTCGGGACGCTGTACCTGTACGACAGCGCGTACACGGATCTCACGCCGCTCGTCGAAAGCGCCGGCATAGGCGCCGGCGACTACCTCTACCTCTCTTCCAAGAGCTTCGACTGCACGGACCAGGCCGCCAACCTGACGGCGCTCAGGAACAAGGTCTCGGTCGTGTACTCGCTGTGCCTGTGAGCGGTTCGCATCAATCCGTGCAGCTATCAGCGTGAGGCAAAGCCACGTACGCGCGCCCGAGCGCCGTTAACGTCGCCGATTCGTCGAACAGGCGGGCCTCTGGAATGGGATCGGCGCTGAACCAGGCGTAGCGAAAGACGTTGGGGTCCGCTTCGAGCACGGGGATGGCGGCGCGCATGTACGCTTCTTGCCCCGCGACGGAGGTGTCGCCGCCATACGCGCAGGCAAACTCGCTGAGCCAGATAGGGCGACCGAATTGCTCGAATTGGCCGAGGTACCACTTCAGCGAATCGGTGTCGCAGTTGTACCAGTGCACGGCGACGAAATCGACGCGACAGTCGGCACACGCCGCGAAGAAATCCTCGAGGTAGTCGAAGGGGCTCGTGTCGTGGCACGGGCCTGTCTTGTTCTTGTCGTCGCCGCAAAAATTGACGGCGGGTCCGACCAAACCGAGCTGCTCGGTATCGGCGATGGACTGCAGCTGGGGCCAGAGCTTGGCGGCGTCCGCCGCGCTCAGGTTGGCCTGGGCGAAGAAGTTCGGCTCGTTGAAGCCGAGCAGGTTCTGCGCGCCTGCTTCTTTGGCGGCGTGCACTCGTTTCGCGTCGATGTCGCCCGAGGCGCGCACCATGGGCTCGAACACCACGCCGGGCACGCTGCCGTCGGCGCTGTTGCTCCAGTTGTACCACCAGCTCAAGCCGTGCTCGGTGTCGGCGTCGGTCAGCTTGCGCCCCGGCCAGGCCACGCCGCGTTTACAACCTGGCGTCGTGGAGGCCGAAAATCCGCTGTCTTTGCCGCCCGAGTCGCGGGAGCTACCGCAACCCACCGCCGTGATGGTGAGCGCCACCAGCCCGATCACCCCAAGCCCAAAACGCTGCCACTGTAGTCGCATCATCGCCGAAGTCGCTCGGAGTAGTGTCCGCCGCGCGCCAAGCCGTCACGCTCAATAGGTGTGCACCTTGAACGTCTGTGCGGGACCGATCGAGGTGCCGCTGACGTCGAGCTTGGTGCCGGCTCCGTCAGTGAAGTAGTGCTGGCCGTCGGCCGCGACGATGGCGATCGTGGCCCCTTCTTGCGCGATCCGATCGCCGCTCAATAGCTTGACCTGGAAAGTTTCGTCTTTGCCCGGCTCGCGCTTCGTGGCCATCACCAGCTGGTTGTTCGTCGCAGTCAGATAAAGCCCGTCGTAGCATTGGATGTGCACGCTATCGCCATCCTCGAGCGCGCCGCCGTCCAAGTCGTCGAACGTAAATTCCTCGAAAATGCTGGCGGCTGGTGCGCCCGAATGCACCTCGCCACCGCCTGCTTCTTGCGCAGATTCCCAATTGCCGTTTTGCACCTGCAAGCCCAGCCGCAAGTCGAGCTTGCGCGCGAAAATCCAGTCGAGGTCGGCGAAACCGTCCATGAAGCGCACCCGCAAGTCGTGCGTGCCGTGCTCGATCAGCATTTGTCCGAGTGACGTCGTGTCGAACACCTGCACCGTCGCCGTTTCGGGCAAAATGACCGGTGCCAGCTTGTGCCCGTCGATCAGCAGCTCCAGGCGCTTGTCCCGATCTTTGCCGAGGCCGCCGTTGCTGGTCGCGTAGCGCGCCGTGAAGCCGTACGTCCCCGACGAAAAATCGACGTCGTCGAACTCGATCCATTCACCGCCCGCCGTATCGGTCACGGCCCAACCGCCGCCCGAGAGCGCGCGCACGTCGAGATCGCCCGAGCGCAAGAACACCTTGCCGGAGTTGCCGGCGCTGTAGTCGCGATAGCGATCGCAGTTTTCGGCTTCGAGCCGCAGCGTGCGCGTCTTGGGGTCGGCAAAGCGCCGCAGCAGGTTGAGGTACTGGTGCGGCGTCGCCCAGCCCTCAGCATCGCTCGCGTAGAGCCCCGCCCGGTGCTGAAACTCGTTGAGCCCCTGGACCATGATCATCGACGCATTGTCTTGAGACGAGAGCCCGGTCAGGAGCGTGAGCACCTCGTTGCCGTAAGCGTCCTTGGTCGAGCGCGGAATCACGTACGTGTCGTCTTGATAGTGCGGATCGCCTTTGACGTAGTAACCGGGGTCGACGGCGCCCGGCACGACGGTCGCGATCGTATAGAAGCTGTAGGTCAGCGACGCCTGCGGCATGGTGGTCGGATCGAGCCAGGGGCTACGCGCGAACAGGTGCGGGTTCTTCAGCACGTTCATGTCGAGCTTGGTCCAGGTATCGTCGACGAGGAAACGCGGCGTGCTGCCATAGGCGCTCGTGAAGTCATCCGCCAGGCGGGTGAGCAGCCCCGTCAAGTTGTTGGTGTTCGTGAACATGCCGCTCGTCAGCGGCCCGAGCTGAATCAAGGGCCCGCCCCAATCGAGCCAGGCCTGCTTGGGAACCGTGTCGAACCAGGGCTTGATGGCGCGCAGCCAGAAGACGTCGTCCCAGTCGCTCTGCAGCGACAAGTCCATGGCCGTGCCGGCGGCGGTGCCGTGAAAAGCATTCGCGACGTCGCGAATGAAAGGCGTATCGACCACGCACAACGCGGTACCGTTGAACTGCGCACCGGCGCGCCCCATCGCGCTCCACCATTGCGCGAGGCGGCGCGGGTTCATGTTGCCGGGGCCGCTCATGTCGTTCGCGTCGAGCGAGCTCACACCGCGCGTCGGTAGGGCTACGGCGTGCGCGCGCGACTGCGAGAGCTCGCTGGCTAGGTAGTCCCAGTAAACCGAGCTCGCCGGATCGTAAGGCATGTAGCGTGGCAGCGCGCGATTCTCGGCCGTGACGGTTTTCTCGTCGGCGGAGTAAGCGGTGTACAGCGTGGTCAGCGGCAGGCCGCGCGAGATGACCTGCTCCAACTTGTACTCGTTGGCATTGACGGTTTCGCCCTTCACGGCGGGTGGATCCGGCTCTTCCGGCATGCCGCCGGCACCGGCGTCGACTCCGGCGCCGCCAAGATCGGTACTTGCGCCGCCCTCGGCGGTGCCACCCATGCTCGAGCCGCCGTTGCTGGAGCCGGAAGCGACGAGCCCTGCGCCCGCATCTCCGGGAGGATTGCCGGCGCCAGCCTTGCCGGCGCTCGTGCCGCCTTCGCCGCCGACGTCGGGCGGCGTCTTGGCGTAGTCGTCGAGTGACGGCCCGAAGAACGAGCATGCCGCGACGCTGCTGCCGAGCAGCAACCAGACCGCGCTGCGCGAATGGCGGAGAGGAGCACGGCTCGCCTGCTTCATCGCGCCCACCCGACACTCACGCCAGCCATACGTGGCCCAGCTACGACGTCGAACGCAATCGGCGTAGCCTCGGCAGAAGGCTTCGGCTGCGGGCGCAGCCGCAAATAAGCGGCCGCTCCGAGCGCCACCAGCGAAACGCCCAGGGACACGTCGGCGATCAGGTACTTGGTCTGCACCGCCTTCACCTCGTCGCGCGCGCAGTAGGGTTTGCACTCGTCCAGCTTCGACATGCCTGCGCGGCCGCTGAACGCGAACCCCGCGAAGCTTCCGACCGCGAGCACGCCGACACCGCCCAGCACGTAGCTCGGCACATGCGAGCGTTCTGGTGGGGGCGCGGGCGGAGGCGGAGCCGCGACGGGCGCCGCCACCGCGGGTACCGGCAACACCAACTCCACACGACGGTTGAGCTCGCGCTCCGTCGCCACCACGTCGAGCTCGGCGCGCCGCCCTTGCGAGGTCGCGACCACCACGTGCTGCCCCGGATCGAGCTCGATCGCAGTGCCATCGTGCGCGACGGCGCGCCCGTCCAGCGTGAGCTCGGCATCGCCGACGTCGTGGCCGTTGCTGTCGACGACCGTCACGATCATGGAGGGGATGCTGGCCTTGAGCTCGCTCAGCGCCTGCTCACATTCGCTGCGCACCATGGCGGGGCACGGCTCGGCCGCCGCGCAAGCCAGGTAGTTGGCACGCGCCGCGAGCAAATGATGCTGAGCCTGCTCGTCGGCACCTTGATTGTTGCGCAGCACGCACTCCTTGGCCTCGGCGCGCGCTGCCCAAGACCAAAGCTGGCTCGTAACCAGCAGCCCCGCGATCGCCACGCCTCGCATCTTCAGAAGCACTCCGGCTTGAAACGCTTGTGCCCCTGCGCGTCGAGCACGAAGGGGCGCGAGCAATCCACGCCCGATTTGGCCTTCGCGGCGGGCTTTTTGGCGGTGGCTCCCGCGGCCGCGCGCTTGGCGGCCGCCGGTTTCGGCGGCGTCGCCTGTGCGGCGGTGGTCGGGGTGGCCGGAGTCGGCTCGAGCGCGAGCTCGCTGGTAGCAGCAACCGCGGGCGGAGGATTCAGCGCGCCCGGCGGCGAGACGACCGTCGCCGGCCCGACAGCGGAAGCAGAGACGGTGGCGGGCTCCGCGCTCGGTACGGCGCTCGACGACGCGAGTTGCCGCCACGCCACCACCCCGAGCAACAACACCGCAGCGCCCAGCGCCAGAGCCAGGCGCGCGCGACGCTGCCGTAGCGCGTCGGTTTCGAGCGCTGGAACCGCTTCGTCCGTGACGCCGTGCTCCGGCGGCGGCGCGGAGTTGCTGTGCCCCAAGAGGCTACGTTGCAGCGACTCGAGGTCCGTCACCTTGTTCACGCTCGATTCTTCTTCGGCTTCACGGAGCAGCGCCGCGCGCTTCACGAGCGATTCCTTCGCGACGCCTTCGACCCAAGTGCCGGTCTTGAGCGCGCTGGCTGGATCGACGGCGTGCTCCAGCGCAATCGCCATGTCGCGCGCGCTGGCGAAGCGCTGGGCAGGATTGGGGGCCAGCGACTTCATCACCACCGCTTCGAGCTCGGCGCTCACGTCGGGGCGCAGCTGCCGCGGTGGCGGCACCTGGCCGCTGAGCACGGCGGCCACGGTGGCGCCCGGATCATTGCGCGCAAAGAGCCGCTTTCCGCAGATCAGCTCCCACAGCACCACGCCCGTCGCGAAGATGTCGCAGCGCCGGTCGACCTCCAGGTTTTGCAGCTGCTCAGGCGCCATGTAGCTCAGCTTGCCCTTGATCTGCCCATTTTCCGTGGTGTGGACGCGGGACGAGGCCTTGGCGACACCGAAATCGAGGATGTGGGAGATGCCGTCGACACCGACCAGAATGTTCTGGGGCGACACGTCGCGGTGCACGATCTCGAGCGGTACGCCGCCGTCGCTCGTCGCGTCGTGCGCGGCATGCAAGCCGAGTAGCGCTTGCACGATGATGGAGCTCACGATCGGCAGCGGAATGGGCCCGGACGCCGCGCGCGCCAGGCGCGACAGCGGCTCCCCCTCCACGTATTCCATGATCACGAACAGCTCGCCGTCGCGCGCCACCACATCGAGCACCTGCACGACGTTCGGGTGACGAATACGCGCGGTCAGCCGCGCTTCATCCAGAAACTGCGCGACGAACTCCGGCGAGCGTGCATACTGCGCGTGCAGCTGTTTGATCGCCACGGAGCGCGAGAACCCGACCGCTCCCATCAGCCGCCCGACATAGACGGTGGCCATGCCCCCCGAGGCGATCTCCCCAAAGATCCCATAGCGTCCGACACGGCGCTTGGGTTGAACCTTGCTGGAAGCTTCTGCTGGCAATGCCAAGACCCTCAACCGTATCATAGAGAGAGTCTACGGGCGGCAAGCGCAGAGTCGCCTACTCGCGACTACGCTCTCGGTTGCTGTCGTACTGTCTCTTATCCCTTGTCGCGGGGCCTGCCCCTCAGCAGCGCTGGAATGTCATGCTCGGCTTGTCGCCTTGCATCGCGATGAGCACATTTGGGGCGGAAAACAGCAATCTGACGCTCAGCCCAGGCGCTTTATCGAAGGACAGCTCCGACAGCTCACCTTCAGTGTGCGCGACGCGCACCCGGTAGAGCTCCTGTTCGCCAGCGCGCGAGCTCACGGTACCGTCGGCCTCAATCACCAGCTCCGCCGCGAGCGCCTCCGCCAACGCTTCGCTGCGAACGTTGTCCCGGTCGCACGAAGGAGCTGCCTCGACGAAGCGCTCTTCGATGAAAGCTCGTAGCTCGTTCGAAACCTGCAAGCGATAACGACCGACCACCTCGGCAAAGCGAAAGCCCATGGTGGCAAAGAACGCTGCGGAACCGAGCGCGTGACACGCAGGCGACGCATCCCTGTGAAAGCGAAGCCATAGCGGTGTAGATCTTCGACGAATCGAAAATGTGACGCGCTTGGCGTGCTATCAGTCACCCCTCAAGAAATGGGATCGATTCCGCAAGTTGGGCTCGCGGCGGCGCTACTTCTGGTTGGCTGCGGTAGCTCCGGTAGCGACGGCGCGAGTGCGGCCGGCAACGGCGCAGGCGGAAGCGTGAGCACGGGCGGAAGCGGTGGCAGCGGGGGCACCGCGAGCTCGCAGGCCGGCAGCACGAGCTCGGCGGGCGGTGCCGCTGGCATGAGCAGCGGCGGTACGGCCGCCGGCGGCACGGCGAGCGCGGGCGGCAGCGCAACGGGTGGCACCGGTGTCGCCGGCAGCGCCGGTAGCAGCGCCGGCAACGGTGGCAGCGCCGGCGCGAGCAGCGGGCCTCTAGTTTGGCCGAACGACGAGAGCAGCACCAACGGTGACGCGTGGCTCCGGCAGCACCACGACCAGATCACGGAGCTACGGCCGCGCGTCTTGCTGATCAACTTCGACCCCACCAGCAGCTTTCAGAAAGTGCAAGACAAAGCCAAGGCCATCGCCAATGCCATCGCGTTCGGCTCGAAGTACCACGGCTACGAAAGGCCCGACGCTCCCGCCTTCGTGAACTACGAAATCGTGCACGCCACCGACTTGACGGGCCAGGCCACGCGCAAGAACGGCGGCTTCGGTTACGGCGAGTTCATGACCAGCCAGACTTTCGCAGATAAGGTCGGCTTCAAGGCGCCGGGCGGCACGCAGAACCTGACGGTTTGCCAGATGTTCGAGCAAGGCTTCATCAACGAAGTCTGGGTCGGCGAGCAAAACGACGATCCCGCCAAACTGTACGAAGGCTTGGCGCGCGCCCAGGTTTACGACGCCCAAATGGAGCCCAAGGTGGGCGTATTCGATGACTGCGCGGGCAATGGCTGCGTCAACGGCTTCGAGTGCGGAGTCACGGTGCGGCTCGGCGAGATCAACCCCACGCGCGGGCCCGGCTGCGGGCTGCACGCCTACGGCCACGCCTTCGAAGGCGCAGTGAAGCGCAACCAGATCCCGTACCTGGCCAAGAACGCCGCGCGCTTCTTCAACTTCGACCTGGCGACGCGCTACGGCGCGCCCTTCAACGACTTCTACCAGTGCCCGTACAACGACCAGGTTTGCGTCGACTTCGTCTCGTCGACGCACTTGAAGAGCGGCCCCGCCTCGAGCAAGGCTTTCGACATCGAGAACTTTGGTGCGGGTTGCGGCAACGTGCACTTTGCGCCGCACTCGCGCTACCAGTACGACTACGAAGGCCCGTCGGGCAACGCAGGCCGCGCCACCTGTGAAGGCTACGGACTCGGAGGCGCGGGCGGCGCCGACGTGAGCGTGGACATCACCTACGACACCTACAAGTCTTACAACCAAAACTCGGCTTACAACGATTGCGGCGGCGGCTGGCAAGAGTACATGCGCCAGAGCTTTCCGGGCTACGGCAACCAGGCAAAAGACGTCGACGGAGCGCCGATGAAGAACTGGTGGCCCTTCATGTTCTACTGATTCACGACGATCTCCCGTGCTGCTGCCTTGAGCGTGCCGATACGCCGTGGGACATGCCTACTTAGGCAATTGAACGGCTGCGGCGAGCCTGGCCTACTGCCGGCATGAGAAAATCGTTGTTTTCTTCGGTGTTCGTGGCGTTGGCGCTGGCGGGTTGGTCGGCGGCCGCCTGCAGCAGCAGCAGCGACAGCAGCGGCAACACGGCTGGCTCCACCTGCACGGGGCCGCAGCATGGTACGACCACCAACAAGGCGTGCGAGTCCTGTATCCAAGACTCGTGCGGCGATCAATTTTCGGCCTACTGCTCGGGCGACTGCTCCAAGAACGGCTCGTCGAGCGCCTGTCAGCAGGCAACCCAAGACATCTCCGACTGCGTCGTCAGCAAGTGCTTTTCGGAGTGCGACGACTCGAGCTCGAGTGCCGGGAGCAACACGGGCGGCACGTCGCCGGGCCTCGGCGGTGCGCCGGATGAAAATCCGTCCGAAGGTGGCGCGTCGTTCGGTACTCCCACGACCGAGAACTGCAAGGCGCTGGCCGAATGCTGCAACACCTTCACCATCAAAGACGTCAGGGATCCGTGCTTGGTGGCGGCCGGCTATGACAACGACGCGCCCTGCAAGAACCTGCTCAACAGCTACCACAACGCCAACGAGTGCCTGGGCGACTCCAGCGGCGGCACCGTGGCGGTCGCTTGCTACGTGGAGTCCGACGGCATGTGCACCAAAACGCCGGTGCCGGAAGGCTCCAAAGCCACGATCGAGTCCGCCTGTACCGACGGTGGTGGCGTGGCCAGCGACGCCTGTCCGGCAAAGGACCTGATTGGCTGCTGCACCATCGGTGGCACCACCGAGAGCTGCGCCTACCGGGAGGGGCAGCTCGATCAGGCCACGTGCGAGCAATCCGGCGGGACGTGGACCGAAACGCCTTAACGATTCAGTGCCTTTCGCAGGGCCCCGCGGACACAAACGGGGTCGATGAGGAAGCTTTCACCTTGGCTTGGGTGCGTCAGCCTGGCGCTTATTTCGGCTTGTTCCAGCGATCAGAACGGCGGAGGGGTGATGGGCCCCGGCATGGGTGGGAGCAACGCCGGCTCCGGCGTGGGCGGTAGCGTCACGCAGGCCGGCACCGCGGGCAGCACGTCGGCCGGCATGGGCGGGGCATCAGCCGGCACCGCAGGCTTCGAAGCCAGCGGCGGTAACGTGGCCGGCGGCAATGGTCCGGGCGGGAGCGGCGGCTCCGGCGGCGGCGGCGGGTTCACGGTGCCCAAGGTCACGTGGCCGAGCGCCGCTTGCCAGACCAAGACGGCGGGGCTGCTCGCCATGATGACCAAGGCCGAAAAAGCCGCGCAGCTGGTGATGGCCGGCAACGCCAACGCTCATCCGCCAGCTCCGGCAGACATCACGGCGCTGGCGCCCGGCGCGGTGTTCTCGCCGGGCGGCGCGTCACCGCCCGGCGGCGTCACCCCCGCCAACTGGTCGGCAATGACTGACAGCTACGTCGCTGCCGCCGCCGCCACGCGCCTCAAAATTCCCGCACTCTACGGTGTGGACGCGGTGCACGGCATGAACGCGGCTAGCGGCGCGGTGATCTTCCCGCACAACGCCGGCCTCGGCTCCTCGCAGGATCCGGCGCTGGTGGAGGAAGTTGCGCGCATCACGGCGCTCGAAGCGGCAGCGCTGGGCGTGACGTGGACGTTCGCGCCCGTGGTGAGCGTGTCGTTCGACGATCGCTGGGGTCGCGTTTACGAAAGCTTCAGTGAAGATCCGGCGCTGACCGGCTTGCTCAGCGCCGCGGCCACGATGGGCCTGCAAGGTGCGACGGGCCTCGGCAGCGGCAAGCCCGGTATCGTTGGCTGCAGCAAACACTGGGCCGGCGACGGCCAGGCCACGGCGGGCACCTCCGCCAAGGGCGGCGTCGTCGATCGCGGCGACATCCGGATCGACGAAGCGGCCATGCGCAAGTACGGCATCGCGCCGTACTTGCAGGCCATCGACGCCGGTCTCGGCTCGATCATGGTGAGCGACGCGACCTGGAACAAGGCGAGCCTGACCTCGAGCAAGCACATGATCGTCGACATCTTGAAGACCGAGCTCGGCTTCAAAGGCTTCGTGGCGACGGATTGGAACGCCGCCGACACCTCGGGCGGCGTCGTCAACGTCGTCAACGCGGGCGTGGACATGCTGATGCAGCCAGCCGACTGGAAGGGCACCATCGCGGCGCTGCAAAACGGCGTGCCCGACGATCGCCTCGACGACGCGGTCACGCGCATTTTGAACGTCAAATGCGAAGCCGGCCTGTTCGATTTCAAACGCGACCAGACGCTCTTGGCGAGCGTCGGCTCGGCCGAGCACCGCGCGGTGGCGCGCAAGGCCGTCGCCGAGTCGCTGGTCGTGCTCAAGAACGACAACCAGGCGCTGCCGCTGGCCAAGGCCACCAAGGTTTGGGTGGGTGGCAGCGGCGCGAAGAACCTGGCCAACCAATGCGGTGGTTGGACGATCTCGTGGCAAGGCTCGGGCGACAAAACCACCGGCACCACCATCGGCGACGCCATCGCGAAGGCCGGCACCATGGCCGCGACCATGAACGACGCGGACGTGGCCGTGATCGTGCTGAGCGAAAAGCCGTACGCCGAGTTCATGGGCGACAGCCAGACGCTCGACACGCTGCCGGCGGCCGACTTCACCCTCGTCGACCAGGCGCACCAGGCCGGCAAGAAGGTCGTTGCCATCGTGATGAGCGGCCGCCCGGTGCTGATCCAAGATCACCTGGCCAATGCCGACGCCTGGATCGCCGCCTGGCTACCCGGCACCGAGGGCGACGGCGTGGCCGACGTGCTCTACGGCACCGTCAAACCCATCGGCAAGCTGAGCCACAGCTGGCCCAAAACCGACGCGCAAGCCAACGTGAACATTGGCGACGCCGGTTACGATCCTCTGTTCAAGCTCGGGTTTGGGCTGACGTACTGAGCCGCTTCTCCCAGGGGTGACTTTAGGGTCACTGCCCTCGCCGTCTTCGATTGGCCACTCTGTGCCCCGGCCGAACAGCCTCGGCCAGAGGACCAGAGACCATGAAGACGACTTCCGCTCATTACTTTTTGCCCTTGCTGCTCTCCGTTGGCCTGCCGGTCGCTTGCTCCGGCACGACCGACAAAATCATGGACCGCAGCAGCTCATCCGATGCCGGCGCCGGCCACGATGACGGCAGCTCGGGCGGCGAGAGCCAGCAAGGCTCCGGGGAGGCCGGCGAAGGCGCAGTCGCGGGCAAAGGCGGCGAGGGCCACGTTAACGGCGGAAGCGGCGGCGCGACGGATGGCGGCTCGGCTTCTGGCGGTACTGCTCGCGGCGGCAGTGGCGGCGCCACGACTGTCGAAGGCGGCGCGGGACCGGATGGCGGCGGCGCGGGCGGAGCGGGTGGCGATGGCGTCGCTGACACGGCAGGCGCGGCGGGCGTCGGCGGAGACGGCGGCGTGATCGAAACTCCCGTGGATCCCACGCTCGATGGCGCCGACGACGCCGCGTCGGGCCGCTACCGCTTGCATTACAAGCCGCAGTCCAAGTGCTTGGCGTCGGCCAAAGACGACGGCATCTCGGCGGTCGCTTGCAACAACAACCAGGATCAGAAATTCTTCATCGACGGTGCCGGCGGCCAGTTCGTGCGTGTGCGTGGCGTAGATTCGAACGAATGCATCGGACTCGGAGCGGACGCCGAACCGGGCTCGGTAGTATGCAGCGAAGACGCCAAGGTTCAGCTCATTCCGACGGGCAACGGCTACTTTCAGCTCGTCTTGCCGAACGACACTTGTCTGGGCGTGCTCGGTGACCTGCCGCGCACGGTGAAATGCACGGCGGACACGGTCTGGTCGTTCGACGACATCGGCACGAACTTCGCTCTCAAGGCCAAATGGACGGCCACCTCCACCTTCCCCGGTTACTCCACCGACTACGTCCACGACGGCGATCACAACGCGGGCCTCAGCGGCCACAGCTGGGCCAATAACTGGAACCCGCCCTCCCTCGTCTTGCCGCAAGAAGTGAACGTCGACTTGGGCGCGCCCAAGCAAATCTCGACCGTGAACGTGTTCACCAGCAGCGGCTACGAGATCGGCTCGTATGACCTGGACTACTTCGACGGCCAGAAGTGGGTGAACCTGGCGTCCGTCAAAGAAAACGTGCTGCCAGTCCTGACGCACTCGTTCCCGACGGTCGTGACGCAGAAGCTCCGCTTCACGGTGCGCCGTGGACCAGAAGCGCAGTTCAACTACACACGCCTGAACGAGGTGGAGATCTACTGATCGGTTACGAGTCGATCTTCACGCCGTCGATTACGATCTCGGGCGTGGACCAGGTGCGCGACGCTTGAGCCGGCGGCGCGACGAAGGCTTCGGGGCGCACCGTGGCGCGGACATGCTCGGCCTCCACGTCGCGTCCCAGCCAGGCTTCGACCTTGGGAAGCTCGGGCGAATCCGGGGTCGCCTGCTGCGTCAAGTGCGTGATCTCGCGCCCCAGCACCTCGAGCGAGGCGAACAGCTCCAACAAGCGCACGCGCTCGTGAGTCAACGTATCTAGGCGAGCTTCGGCGGCGGCGAGCTGTCGCCGAAGCTCGCTGCTGTCGCCCTGGTCGAGGCGCAGTGCTTCCACCTCGGCCACCGCCGCGGCGCGTTCGTCGCGCGCTTCTTCGGCGGCGATCAGCGCTTCGCGCTCGCGCGCTTCAGCGTCCGCCAAACGCGTTTCGAGCTCGATGGCGCGCGCATCCGCAGCGGCAGCGCGCCCCTGAGCCGCGGTGACTCGCGCTTCGGCGTCGCGCAAGATCTCGTTGAGCTTCGCGCACTCTTCGGTGCCGGCAGCCGAGTCTTTGCTGAGCGATTCGGCCAGCTCCCGCAGCTCGCGCAGCTGCGCCGAAAGCCCTTCCGACTTGGCTTCGGCTTCGACCAACTTGGCTCGCGTTTGGCTCAGCGCGCGTTCGCTTTGGGTCAGCCGCGCCAGCGCTTGTCCGAAACCGGCGCTGTCTTCGTGATGAGCCGCGCGAGCCTTCTCGAGCTCGTGCTGGGTCGCCTTGAGCTGAGCCTCGAGCTCCGCAACGCGGTTTCCAGAAGCTGGTACCTGGAGGGCGTTTGCCGACAAGGCTCGATGACTGCGAGAGCGACCCATGAGCGACCGAATTCCCCCTAGTATGACGGCCGACCGCGCAGTCTCCAAAGACGTTCTGCGAGGCTTTCGGCGATCGCGTGCGCACAGACAGCCTCGGTGTACGCGACGGTTGCCGAAGGTGCGATGGCCGATGCTAGAAGCAGCTCCCCATGGCTCGTTGCGTTACCTTGCCGTTCTTGCTCGCTCTCGCCACCGCCTGCTCCAAGCCGGCGCCACCTGCGGAGCCCGCGATTCGCGACGCGCTCGCGCGCCAGGCCGATGCGTGGAACCAGCACGACGCGCACGCCTGGGTTGCGCCCTTCAGCAGTGACGCCGAGTTCGTGAACATCTTGGGCACGACGCTGCAAGGCCGCGCAGAGATTGAGAAACGCCACGCCGAGATCTTCAACGGGATTTTTTCACACAGTCGGGTACAGGTAAAAACGCGCCGCGTCCGTCAACTGGGCCCCACGGCCGCGCTCGCCGAAACCGACTACGAGCTGCGCGACTACGAGCGCTTGCCGCCCGGTATCCGCCCGACCGAAGCCGACGGCACGCTGCGCACACGCCTCAAGTACGTGTGGGCTCTGGACCACGACGAATGGAAAGTCGTCGCCGCCCAGAACACGGCCATCCTACCGCCACCCACCAAACCCTGAACGGCCCCACCAGGCCTCGCAGCCGATCCCGCTGCGCTGCGCCAAGTTGGGCCAGCGATGCCCTGGACAGTCCCTGGCTGCCAGCATCACGACGCACTGACGGCGCATTTCCTCGAAGCCCAGCGCTTCCGGCAGGTTGGCGCGCCGCTTGCTCTGACTTCGAACGTACCGCCACTCGCAGGCGGCTGGGAACAACGGGAGAAGATAGGGAATGAACAACGTGACACGACGGATGGGGACGCTGCTGCTCGGAACGCTGGGGCTCTGGCTCGTGGGCTGCAGCGGCAACTCGGCCAAGGGGGGCGACCCGCACGAAGACAACATGGGTCACCTGGCGCTGCCGCTCGTCACACAGGGCGCCTCGGGCGTGAGCTACCACCTACGCGACGCCACCTTCGCGATTCACCGCTACGGCTACAACTACGATTACGGCTACGTGGCCAGCGCCGGCACGGCCAGCGGTGGCTCCGGCGTTGGCGGCGGCAGCGGTGGTGACACGGTCATCACGGTGAGCAGCGAAACGGATCCGAACGCGCCAACGATCAGCGTGTCACTCGAAGAGGGGGACTACTACGTGGAGCTACTGCCCGGTTGGCATTTCGAGAAAGAGGGCCCGAGCGGCCCCGAAGCCGTCGAAGCAACGCTGCTATCGGGGGAAACCCAATGGGTGTGGGTCTCGCGCCAATCGACGTCGTTCGCTGAATACAAATTCGGGCTCGGCAACCGTGAGCTCTGGCTCAACGGCCAGCTCAACATCGGTGTCGTGCTGTACGAAGATCCCAACCAACTGAACGGCTACGGCGGCACGGGCATGGGCGGCTCGGGCGGCTACACCGCTGGTAGCGGGGGAAGTTATTACTACGGGGGCGGGGAAGGCCCCGTGCCGGCAATGGGTGGCAGCGTTTCAGGCCCGTGATCGCAAGACGCGGCTGAGCCGCGAGCCATGAGCGCGCTGCTCTGCGAACCCTCGCCGAGCAGCGCGCGTGGATTTCAGAAATCGAGACGCGCGCCCAAGGTCGGCATGACCCCGAAAAACGTGCCAATCGAGCTCTCGCGCGGCAAGAAAAGGAGGCCAGGCTTCACCGTCGTGTCCTCCGGCGTCTTCACGTCGGAAAGCACGCTGGGCCGTCGCTCTTTGTTGCCGACCGTGCCACCTTCGCGCGCCTTGCTCGGTCCGAAGAACAAGAGCCCCGCCACACCAATGTCGACGCTGAAGCGCTTGGCAAAGCGATAGCCCAAGCGCACTTCGGGACCCAGCAGCGGCACCCAGACGTTGCTGGCCGGTTCGAACACGCTGACGGCCTGGTCGACCGTCACGGTCGAGCTCGTGCCGTTGGCCGTGTAGGGTACCTCGCCGGTGAACGTGCCGTTCACCTCGTGCTTCACGCGGGCACGCATGGCGCCCGCCCAGATGCGAAACGTCAGCGGTGTCTTGTCGAAGAAGTGGTAGCTGGCCGAGAGCGCAGCCAACGGCGCCGAGACGGACGTCGTGTCGGAGACGTTGCGGCTCTCGTAAGACAACGTGGTGCTCCCGCGCGTCTCGCCTTCGGCCACCACCGCGCGCTTCAAGCTATTGGACAGGCTCAGGTAGCCGAGAAACACCTCGACGGCCAAGCCGCTCGTGAGCTGAAAGCCGCCGCGACCACCGGCAATGAAGCCGAACGGGCGCGAGCGGTCGCTACAGCCGGCAACACTGCCGGTCGAAAGCGCTAGGTCTTTGTCACAGGCGCTCTCGGCGGTGGTGCCAAAGCCGGGCGAATATCCGAGACCGCCGGCAATCTCGAGGAACAAGTGCGGTTTGAAGGCGGTCGACCACATCGGGTCGTTCAGATCCCGCTCCAGCGCGACGCGCACGATTTCGCGGCGCGTGCTGCTGACCGCTACCTGCTTGCGATACGACAAGTGACCAGGAGCATAGATCTCGATGCTGTGCTGGCCGCTGGTGAGCTGCCCTTCCCAGATGCCGGCGCCCACTCCCACCCCGTCGATGTCGACGCGCGCGCTGGCCGGTACTGGCTCGATGCGCACCTTGGCGTCGAGCTTGGTGGCCAGCAGCGTCACGCTGGAAGCTTCGTTCTCTTTGACGGTGGCGGCGCCGGGCAGTGAGCCCAGGTCCCCTTCACCGCGCAGCATCACCGCGTGCACGCCGACCGAGAGCGTGCCGCGCCAGGGAGTCTTGCCCACCACCGCGCCGTCAATCACGACGTCGAGCACCTGGCCGCCGGCCTCGTTGACGGCCAGCGTGCCGCTTTTGGCCAGCCGATGCAGCTTGGCCTGCACCGTCTTGCGCTGCTTGCCGGCCACCGGTACCTGCGTTTCGTAGCTCTCGAAGCCCTCGGCCGAGACCCGCACCGAGTGCGTGCCCGCGTTCACGACGATCGGCGTCGGCAACGGGGTAGAGCCACGTTGCTGACCGTCGATGATCACCACGGCCGCGCGCGGGTCACTCTCGACGTCGATTTCACCCACGAAGCTGCGCAGCTCACCGAGCGCTTCGTCCACCTTCTTGCGCTCGTCGCCCGCGAGCGCCGGGCCGAATTTCTGCAAGAGCTCGTTGTAGGCCTCGATGGCCTCGGCGTAGCGGTGCAAGTGCTTGAGGCTCAGCGGTATGTTGCTGAGTGCGGCGCGCGTCGGGAACAGCTCACGCGAAGCCATGAACTCGACCAGCGCCGCATCCCAAGCGTCTTGCGATGCCAGATCCAGACCACGCAAGAAGCGCTCTTTGGCCTCTGCGCGGTGCTGGTCGTCGCTCGGCGTGCTGGCCGCTGCGTCAGAAGCTTGCGCGAAGGCGGGACTCTGCAGGAGCGCGCCGACCGCACACCACCGCACGCACCACGCACGCACCCGCGCCCTCAGCAAACGTCTCGTCATTTTCTGACGGCGCAAGCTAGCTCATGGCGTGGGTAAAACGAACACGAAAACGGGCGCACCCGCGCCGCAGCCCGCGAAGCCAGGCCTAAAAAAGGCCGTTCAGGCTCAGCACACCGCCCTCCGTCGTGCCGCGGTCCATGGCCGGCTCGAAGCCGACCCAAACCCGGCGCTGCTGCACGTCTTCAGACCGGTGCAGGTGCGGCACCACCACGCCGATGCCCGCGCCCGCGATGGCGCCCGCGATCACGTCCGTCGGAAAGTGCTTGCCGGCGCGCACTCGCTCGACAGACACGAACGTCGTGAGCCCCGTGAAGAACGAGAGCGTGAGCCACGGCCGCAGCCTGCCGCTCGAGCGCGTAAACGCCAGGTAAGTCGCGGTCGCGCCGATGGCGCTGGTCATCGAAGCGTGACCGGAGAAGAACGACAGCGAGCTATCCGTGCTCGTGCTCGAGTAGTTCGGATCGTCTCTATGAGCGGCGAGAGCCGTGTAGGCCAGCGGACGCGGGCGCCGTACGGCCATCTTCACCACGTTGGTGAGCGCAAGCGTGAGCGCAACCGTCTCCGAATACATGATGGCGTCGACCAGCCCCGCCTGCACGCTTTGCTCTCGTACCCCGCTCAGAACCGGATCGATGACCGCGAATGCTCCGGCCACTCCCAGGCCCACGTTCGAGCGCGGCCCCGCCGAAGGATCGGCCGTTTGGGTCACAGCCGCGCGATCGATCGAGATCAGCCGGCTATTGTCGAAGTTCCGATCGATTTGCTGCGGGTGAATCTCGCCGGTGGAGTTGACGAGCTCCAGCACGCCTGCGAAGCCCAGCGAGACGGCAATGATGCAGCCGTCGGCGACGGGATCGGACTGCAGCGTGGGGCGCACCGCCGCGCCAGGCTTCGCTACTTGCGGTTCGAGGTTGCTCTTTCGCTCCGATGCCTTGGGCGGCACGATGGGCGCCGCCTTCGTCTCGGATCGCGTATCGCTCTCGAGTTGCGCCTCCGCTGCGGGTTGCGCCTCCGGCGTCGTCTCTTGCGCTCGAGCCACGCCCACGGAAGCGAGCCGGGACAGCGCCAATAGCCACGTCCAGCTTCGTAAGGTCATCTAAAACCTCCCGAGCAGTTGCAGGGTCGCGCCGTCGCCGAGCTGCGCCGGAGTCACGCTGACCTGGACTCGCTCCCGTCGCGTGTAGTGCAGCAGCGTCGGCATGGCGTAGCCCGAGAGAAAGCCGATGCTCGAGCCGGCAAGGACGTCGGTCGCGTAGTGGCGATCCGCCATGATCCGAGACACGCTCGTGACGGCCGCGCCCGTGGCGGCCAGAGCGCACGCCGCGACGTCCGCGGCCCCGCCGCCCCACAACGGCAGATACTGGTGATGGGCACAAACCAGTCCTGCAGAAGTGGCGACGATGCTCGTGTGACCGCTCCAGAACGCTTCGTTGTCCACCGGGCAGCGGCTCGGGTCAGGCTCCGTGCGCCGGCATTCCGTAGCGTCCGGACGTTCGCGCACGGAGATGCGGGTCGAAACGTAAGAGAGCAGGCCGGCGTAGCTGAACGCTTCGAGCCCAATCAGCTCCAGATTCAGCGCGGTCTTCGAGTCACGGCGCACGGCCAAGGCGACGACCAGTGGATCGACGATGAGCGGAAGCAGGCCCGCTGCGTAGTAAGGCATGTCGCCCACGCGCCGCGCGACGTGACGGTCCTGGGCCGAGCGTAAGCGCAGGGTATGGCGCACGCTGTCGTCGAAGAGAATCCCTCCGTGCCAACGGGGCTCGTCCGGCGGTGTTTGCAGCGCCAAGACCCCGGTGCTCACGCCAGCGGCGAGCGTGAGCGCGCCCTCAGTCCAGGAGAAGGTTGGCCACTCGTCGTGCCAAGCGGACGCAGGCTCGTGAGTGGCTGACGCTTCTGTCGCGGTTTGCGCGCGTGCTGGCAGCGCCAGCAAACAAAACGACAAGCAGATAGAGACGAATGGACGGCGCATTCGGTCGGGGTCGACGGGGAACACCGGCGAGGCCCTTCTGGTATCGGTAGCAATCGCCGATCCAACGGTGGTCAGGGGCATCAGGCGACGTGACGGGTTGCCTCACAACCATGTTAGAAGCCGAGCGCGAGGCGAAAAAGAACGACCATGACGTCGCAAGGCGCAGTTTCCGCATCGATTGAGGACAAAGGCGTACGGACCGTCATCTTCGCCTCGTCGCTGGGCACGGTCTTCGAGTGGTACGACTTTTACATCTACGCCACGCTCGCGCCGTTCTTCGCCGCGCTGTTCTTTCCGTCGGGAAACACCACGGCGGCACTCTTGGCCAGTTTTGCCACTTACGCGGCGGGCTTTTTGGTACGCCCGTTTGGCGCGTTGGTGTTCGGTCGCATCGGCGATCTGGTGGGGCGCAAATACACCTTCCTGGTGACGATCTTGGTGATGGGCTTGTCGACGGCTGCGGTCGGCTTTTTGCCGACATACGCGACGATTGGCATGCTGTCGCCCACGATTCTGGTGCTCTTGCGGCTCGCGCAAGGGCTGGCGCTCGGTGGTGAGTACGGCGGCGCCGCCACCTACGTGGCCGAGCACGCGCCCGACGAGAAGCGCGGGCTACACACGAGCTGGATCCAAACCACCGCAACGCTCGGCTTCTTCCTCACGTTGCTCGTGATCGGCGGCTGCCGGCTCTCGATGAGCGAGCCGACCTTCAAGAGCTGGGGTTGGCGCCTGCCGTTCTTGGTCTCCCTACTGTTACTCGGCGTCTCGATCTACGTCCGCCTCAAGCTGGACGAGTCGCCGGTGTTCAAGCAAATGAAGGCCGAGGGCAAGACGAGCAAGGCGCCCCTGCGCGAGAGCTTCGGCGAGTGGAAGAACCTGAAAATCGTGCTACTTTCGCTGTTCGGCGCGGCCGCCGGGCAAGGCGTCGTCTGGTATACCGGCGAGTTCTACGCGCTGTTCTTCCTGACCGGCACGCTGAAGATCGGCTGGCAAACGGCTTACCTGGTAGTGACGCTCGCGCTCATGCTGGGTACCGGGCTGTTCGTGTTCTTCGGTTGGCTTTCGGACCGCATCGGCCGGAAAAAGATCATGATGGCCGGCTGCCTCTTGGCCGCGCTCACCTACTTTCCGATCTACAAGGCCATGACCCACTACGGCAATCCAGCGCTCGAGGCGTTCGCGGCCAAGACCGCGATTCGGGTGGAGGCCAACGATTGCCAGGTGCACCTCTTCCCGAACCCCAAGACCGTGTACAGCCCGTGCGACAAGATGCAGGACTACTTGTCCAAGCGCAGCCTGTCGTACACGACCACGCCGGCGGCGGCGGGCGCCAAGCCGACGGTGCACATCAACGACACGGCCATTCAGGGCTTCGATGAACCCAAGCTCACGCAAACTCTCAAGAGCCTCGGCTACCCCAGCACCGCGAGGCCCGAAGACGTGAACGTGCCGATGCTCGTTTTCTTGATCTTCCTTCAGCTCATCTACGCGACCATGGTCTACGGTCCGATCGCGGCGTTCTTGGTCGAGCTGTTTCCCACCCGCATTCGTTACACGTCGATGTCGTTGCCCTATCACATCGGTAACGGGTGGTTCGGCGGCATGCTGCCGCTGACGACCGCGGCCGTCGTCGCTGCCAGCGGCAATATCTATGCTGGTTTGTGGTACCCGGTCATCGTCGCGATCGTCACGGCCATCATCGGCTCGCTGTTCATCCGCGAAACCAAGGATCACAAGATCCACACGCTCTAGCCACGTGTGGAGAACGGCCTGTGTAAGAGCGCCGTCACGGGTCGCCCACATCCGCTGACAGCCCAGCCGCCAACGATCACCGCACGAAGGCTCCCCCCTCCTACGACATCGTGGGTGGCGCGCGTCGTGTGGTGGCGCCTCGTGGCGAGCTGCTTCGAGATCCCAAAAGGCATCCGCACTGCCCACCCGGTGAACAGTGTCGCTAACGCGACGCGTAGCGCTACTGGACTACCCACGCCCGCCACGCTCAGATGCATATTCAATCTTTTGTTGACGCAGCCCTGGCGTTTGTGGTCGCGATACTTCAACCTAAAGGATGATTCTCGAGCGAAGCGCTTTTGCGGCGCTCGCTCTGCTCGTTGCAGGCTGCGGTCAACACGCTCCGCCGGCAAGCGCAGGCGCGCGCGCTCTCCAAGTACCAGCGTCCTCGTCTGGCCTGCGCATCGTCAATGTCGACGACAGCGAGGTGCCGGATTTCGAGCTGAGCACGCCGAGCGGAACGCACTACAACTCACGCGAAATGATCGGCCAGAAGCCGTTCATGACCGTATTTTTCGCGACCTGGTGCGAGTATTGCCAAGACGAGCTGAAGGCGATGCAGCAGGCCATAGCCAAGGCCGGCGCGCTCGAGATGCAGATTATCCCCGTCTCGGTGGACGGGCCGGAGACTTGGAATCAAGTACCGGATTACCTCGCCCGCTTCGGCATTCGCGACGCGGCCGTGCGCGCCAACGACTACCCGCGTTTCGCCCGCGCCTACGATCCGTTCGACACCGTTCCGTTGCTCACCATCGTCGGCCGCAACGGCGCGCTCGTCGATTGCCTGGTCGGCTACGACCCGGCGCACGCCGAACGCATGGTCAGCTCGCTGAAGCTCGCGCGGAGCTCCCCACCGCCCAGTCGGCTCTCGACCAGCGACGCTCAGTCGCTCGAGCGCGACTTGGCGAGCGCGCGCTGACCCGCCTCGAGCACCGCGAGAATCTTGGGAACGTCGTAGACCGCGCCTTGCCAGGCGCCACCGCTCACGTTCTGTAGCGCCGCCCAGAGTCGCGTGTCGTCCGGTAAGTCCGGGTCCGGTGCCAGGTCGGCGCGCGGCGCGCGGCGCGCGAGCTCGGCCGCGTCCGGCGCGAAACCGCTCGGGTCGGCTGCCGCGGGCGTCACCAGATCGATGCTGCCGCGTAGCGCGACGGTATCGATCTCGACCCGCACGCGGTCGCCGTCTTGCAGCTTGCCCAGCGGCCCGCCCGAAAGCGCCTCCGGGCTGATGTGCCCGATGCACGGACCCGTAGAAACGCCGGAAAAACGCGCGTCGGTCAGCAGCGGCACGTGGCGCGCCTGCGGCAGGTACTTGAGCGCCGCGGTGACTTGGTACGATTCCTCCATCCCGGCGCCGAGCGGGCCACGACAGCACAGGATCACCACATCTCCGGATTCGATACCGCCCGGGCCCTGCGTTTTGATGGCGGCGATGGCAGCGCGCTCGGTCGTGAACACTCGCGCTCGTCCCAGCAGCCGGTAAACGCCCTGGTCGTCGAGCGCCGAAGGATCGATGGCGGTGCTCTTCACGACTGCACCGCCCGGCGCGAGGTTACCGCTGACGAACGTGATCGTCGAGCGCAGACCCGCCTGGGCGGCCCGCTCCGGATTGAAGATGACCTGCTCGGGATCCACGCCGTCTTGGGAGCGCAGACGCTCGCGCAGCGCCATTCGCCGCTCGCTCTTTTCCCAAGCGTCGAGCGCGTCTCCCAGGGGGGCACCCTGAGCCGTGAGCGCATCGAGCTCGAGCAGGCCAAGCGCGCGCAGGTGCAGCATGACTTCCGGCACCCCTCCCGCCAAGAAGACGCGCACCGTGGGATGCTCACCATTCGGCAGGCAATCGACGAGGCGCGGCACCCGCTTGTTGATGGCAGCCCACTCATCGACGCCGGGGACAGGCAGGCCGGCAGCGTGTGCGAGCGCCGGCAGGTGCAGCAGCAGGTTGGTGGAGCCGCCCACCGCCGCGAACACCGCCATGGCGTTTTTCAGCGACTTTTCCCCGATAATCTGGCGATTACCGAGCCCGCGCGCGCGCTGTTGAGCGAGCGCCGCCACCGAGCGCCGCGCAGCTTCTTTCCACAGAGGCTGGCCCGACGGCGCCAGCGCGCTGTGCGGTACCGCCAGCCCCAACGCCTCCGCCACGACTTGCGAGGTGGCAGCAGTGCCCAAAAACTGACAGCCACCGCCCGGCGAGCCACAAGCACGGCAGCCGAGCTCGGCCGCCGCTTCGAGCGATAGCTGGCCGTGAGCAAAACGCGCACCGATGGTTTGTACTTTGCCTGCGTCCTCACCGTCGCTTGCCGGTAGCGTGACGCCGCCCGGCACCAGCACCACGGGTAGCGGCGGTGCACCGGCCAGCGCGAGCATCATCGCCGGCAGGCCCTTGTCGCAGGTGGCGACACCGATCACGCCTTGGCGCGTCGGCAAAGAGCGAATCAGGCGTCGCAACACCAGCGCCGCGTCGTTGCGGTAGGGCAAGCTGTCGAACATGCCAGTCGTGCCCTGGGTACGTCCGTCGCACGGGTCCGTGCAAAAGCCAGCGAACGGAATGCAACCGTCCTGACGCAGCGCGCGCGCCGCTTCTTCGACGAGCAGCCCAACCTCCCAATGCCCGGTGTGATAGCCGAGCGCGACGGGCGAGCCGTCGGGCGCGCGCACCCCACCGTTCGTCGAGAGAATCAGCACCTCGGGGCGCCCCAGCTCGGCTGCCGGCAAACCCATGCCCACGTCTTGCGTCCAGCCGAACAAGTCGCCGCTGGGTCGACGCACCAAGTCCGCGGGCGTGAGCGGGAGTCGCCCGGGTGGTCCCGGCGCGCGCGTCACGACGTCGAATAGGCCGGGCTCGTCGGCGGGGAACCAGCGCTCGCTCATGCTCCGACGTCGTCTTGGCTGAGCTGCCCGTTGAGCAAGCGCCAGATGCCGAGCGTGTTCTGGTCGTGGAGCTCGCGCGGTAAGACCGCCTCGCTCGCGTCTTGGTAGCAGAGCGGACGGGCAAAGCGCGCGATGGCCGCCGTGCCGACCGAAGTCGTGCGTGCGTCCGTGCTCGCCGGGTACGGACCACCATGGTTCATGGCCGGAGCGACCTCGACTCCCGTCGGAACACCACCGAAGATCAGGCGCCCGACCTTACGCTCGAGTTGCGCGAGCAGCGCGGGCAGGAGCTCGGCGTCGTCGGCTGCCGCGTGAATGGTCGCCGTCAGCTGGCCTTCGAGCGCGGCGGCAGCGCGCTCCAGATCGCCGCTGGGGATGCGCACCACGATCGTCGAGGGTCCGAATAGCTCCCGGGAAAGTTGCGGACTTTTTGCGAATTCGGCGAACTGAATCTGCCAAGCCACCGGCCGTCCGAGGCCGGGCGCGGACTCCCCGCTCGCCTCACCCACACGGCTGATACCAGGCGCACGGCCAAGCGCCGCGACCCCTTCTTGAAAGCGCTCGCTGAGCTGCTCGTACAGCATGGAGGCAGGCGCCTTGGCGCTGACTCGAGCCCCCAGCGCGGCCACGAAGGCATCCGTGCCGGCTGCTTCGCAAACGAAGATCAGACCCGGCTTGGTGCAGAACTGACCGACGCCGAGCGTAGCCGAATCCGCCAAAGCCTGCGCGAGCGCCGGGCCCTTCTGCGCGAGCGCAGCCGGCAGCACGAACACCGGGTTCACGCTGCCCATCTCGGCGTAGACCGGGATCGGCTCGGGGCGCGCAGCAGCGGCGTCGAACAGCGCACGGCCGCCCTGCAATGAGCCCGTGAACGCGACGGCGCGCGTCAGCGGGTGGCGCACCAATGCCAACCCGATGGCGTTGCCCGGGCCGTCTACCAATGTGAAGGCGCCGGCGGGTAGCTCGTAACGAGCCAGCGCTTGCCGTACGGCAGCTGCGACGCGCTCGGAGGTTTGCGGATGAGCCGGATGAGCTTTGAGCACGACCGGATTGCCGGCCGCGAGCGCGGAGGCGGTGTCGCCACCTGCCACCGAAAACGCCAACGGAAAGTTACTGGCTGCGAACACCACCACGGGACCCAGCGGGACGAGCAAGCGCCGTAAATCTGGCCTCGGTGGAGTGCGCTTCGGGTCAGCGCTGTCGATGCGAGCCTCCACCCACGAGCCTTCACGCACCAGCTCGGCGAACGCACGCAGCTGCGCCACGGTTCGCCCGCGCTCACCCGTGAGCCGCGCGATGCCGAGGTGCGTCTCGGCATGCGCCACCTGCAGCAAGTCATCGCCCAGCCCGAGAATGGCGTCGGCAATGGTCTCGAGCAGACGCGCGCGCAACGCCGGCGTCGTGTAACGAAAGGTCGCGAACGCAGTTTCGGCTCGCTGGAGCGCAGCGTCTGCGGCGGCCTGCGCGCGTTGCTCGTCAGTCACGACGCCACCGTGTTCACCAGGCGGCCAATACCGTCGATTTCGATGCGGATCTCGTCGCCCGCCTCCAGCGTGAAGTCGGCCGAAGGCACGATGCCGGTGCCGGTCATCAGAAAGACGCCGTCGGGAAAGCTCTGATCGCGAAACAAGTACGCCGCGAGCTCGGCCGGTTGGCGCTTGAGCTGCGCGAGCGTCGTCTCGCCCGTAAAGGCGCTCGCACCGCGCCGCGAGATCTCGAGGCGAATCGCCGTCTCGGGGCCGGGCGGTGGCTCGCCCACGACCAGGCACGGGCCGAGCGCGCACGAGCCGTCGTAAACCTTCGCTTGCGGCAGGTAGAGGGGGTTCTCGCCTTCGATGTCGCGCGAGCTCATGTCGTTACCAATCGTGTAACCGAAGATACGCCCGGTGCTGCTCACGGCCAGCGTCAGCTCCGGCTCCGGCACGTTCCAGCGAGAGTCCGCGCGCAGCCGCACCTGGCCTCCGTCAGCGACTACGCGGTGCGCAGTGCTTTTGAAGAACAGCTCCGGGCGCTCGGCCGCGTAAACGCGGGCGTAAAAGTCGCCGCCCGCCGCGTGCTGCGCTTCCTCCATCCGAGCATCGCGGCTGCGGTAGTAGGTGACGCCAGCCGCCCATACCTCTTGCCGGCTGACGAGCGACAGCGCCCGCCAACCTGACGGGGCCGAGCTCGCCTCCGCCCACGCGCCCAGCACGAGCGCCGCCGGATCCACCGCACGGAAGAGGTCGTCCCAGGCCAGGCGCGACAGCAGCGTCTGACCCTGATGCTCGATGCACGTCCCCGTGCTGGTGCGAAACAGCTTCATGCGCGCGAGCGTAGCGCGGAACCTTCGCCCCGTGGCACCCGGCGATTGGCTGCTTACAGGGGACTTGCGAAAGTTGACGCAAAGGCCGTCGTTTTCATGGCCCAGGGCGCGGTTGCCGCGACGAGCTTTGCGTCACCGGCACGCTCGGTAACGAATCGCGTCAATGGCAAGGTGGAGAGCGGCTTGCCCCGCAAGATGGCGCGCAAGCGCGGACCGAGATCGCTCGCGGTTCCGTCAAGATGCCCCTGCAAAACATTTCGGGCAGCACGCCTTCACCCCGAGTGTTGCAGGGCGCATCCGCGCGCTCTGCATGCTGTTGTTGCCACTGCGTTTTCTTTCCGGCCTGACGGAGCGAGGCGCGACTCCCCGCGACTCCCCGCGACTCCCCGCGACTCCCGCGACTCCACTGAGTGGAAGTGTAGGCTCAGCGCGCTTCCCCACCGACCCCGAGCGACCGGTCTGAACGATCTTTCGGTGGTTTATACTACGTGCGCGCCCGGTTTTTCTCCTTACGAGACACACGAGCAGCGTTGACGCGAAAAGCTTTGCCGCGTACTTCTGGAAAGAACGCGCTGGTGTGACTTCAGGGGTGTCGAAGGGGGCCGTAGTGACTGCCAGCGCGCTACACAGCATGTCGGACCGCAGTCTCACTCACCAAACCTTGGGGCGATACCAGCTGCTCGTCGCAGTCGCGCGAGGCGGCATGGGCCAAGTCTGGCTCGGCCGCCTCAAGGGTGCGCGCGGCTTCAACAAGCTCGTCGCAGTGAAGACGTTGCTGCCGAGCGAAGGCGATCGCGCGCGGCTCGAAGCCATGCTGGCCGAAGAAGCACGCATCGCCTCCCTGGTGCAGCACGCCAACGTCGTGCACACCATGGAGCTGGGCGAGGACGAAGGCTTGCTCTACTTGGTGATGGAGTGGGTCGACGGCGAGCCGCTCGGCTTCTTGATGAGCCGGGCGGAAGAGCGCGGTGGCATGCCGCGCGGGGTGGCGGTTCAACTGGTGAGCCAAGTGTTGAGCGGTCTGCACGCCGCACACGAGCTGAGCGACGATTCGGGCCCGCTCGGCGTGGTGCACCGCGACGTGTCACCGCACAACATTTTGGTGACCTACGATGGCGTCGCCAAGGTGCTCGACTTCGGCATCGCCAAGGCCACACAGCAAGCATCGGCGAATACGGAGACCGGCGAGATCAAGGGCAAGTTCTCGTACATGGCCCCCGAGCAAATCTTGGGTGGCGACGTCGACCGCCGCGCGGACGTGTTCGCGGCCGGCATCATTTTGTATCTGCTCTCGACCGGCAAGCACCCGTTCAAGCACCACAACACCGCCGCCGTGATCCACGCCATCACGACCGAAGAGCCCGTTGCTCCGCCTTCGACGCTCGTCGACGACTTTCCGCCGGAGCTCGAGCGCGTCTTGCTCAAAGCGCTCGACAAAAGCGCGGAAAACCGCTGGCCGAGCGCGGAGGCCATGCGCGTCGCGCTCGAGCAGGCCATGCCGGAAGCCTTCACGGACGCAGGCCGCTACGAGCTACGCGCGTTCATGGAGAAGGCGGTTGGCGATCGCAAGGTTGCGCGGCGTGAAGCCGTGCGCAAAGCGCAGCTCGCCGCGGATAGCCGCGACATCGAGACCGGCACACGCCAGGCCTTGCAATCCAGCCCGGGCCAAAGCGCGTCGTCGCTGCGCGCCATCTCGATTTCGAATCCCGCTCCGGAGGACGTGCCCGAGATCGTGGTCGCGCAGACCGGCGAGTACACGGGCGTCGCTCCCAGGCCCAGGCCCAGCACCAAGAAGAGCGCATACCTGGCCGCCTTCGCCGGCATAGCGCTCGCGCTCGGCGTCTTTAGCGTGCGCCTGCTCACGCCGAGCGGCAGCACGCACACCAGCGCCGCCAGCGGCGGTCTCGAAGCGGGCGCACCTTTACTCGCACCCGAAGCCAAGCCGACACCGAGGCCCACGGCCTTGCCCGCCGCCGTACCAGCGCCGCCCGCAGCACCTGCCGAAGCTGCGGCCGTCGAGGCTCACCAAGCCGCGCCGGAAGCAGCCCAGGTCGCCGCGGCCACGCCCGCTACGCCAGAGTCGCCCGCTACCAAGCCCGCGAGCAAGCCCGCCGCAAGAGCGACGTCGGCGATCGCTCCTGCCAAATCGCAGAAGCGCGCACCGGCGAAGGCTCACGACAAGTCGGCGGCGAGCAGCGGCAACAGCGACCTGCTCACGCCCGACTACGCCCGCTAGAACTGGTCGTCCGGGTTCGCGCTGAACAGCCCGCCCTTTACCAATGACCATCACCTTGCATGCGATGTCAGGCTCACCGTTCAGTTGGAAGGTCGCGTTGGCGCTCGAGCACAAGCAGTTGCCGTTCACGCTGCGCTACCTCTCGGTTGATGCAGGTGACTTGAGGTCGCCCGACTTCGCACGCATGAATCCACGTCGTCGCGCGCCGGTCATGACCGATGGGGAAATTTGCCTCTACGAGTCCGAAGCCATCCTCCGCTACTTGGAAGACGCTTACCCGAAGCCGACGCTCTACCCCGGAGAGTTGCCGGCCCGCGCGCTCGCTTATCGCCTGTGTGCCGAGGTGACTTCATACCTGGCAGTCGCGATGGAAGAGCTCGTGCTCGAGGTGTTGTTCAAACCCGACCCCGCGACGCGCGACCCAGCCAAGATCGAACGAGCGCGGCAAGTCGTGGGCCAGGAGCTCGAGCACTTCGAACAGCAGCTCGGAGACGGGTACCTGGCCGGCCAGCTCTCCGCCGCCGATTTCACCCTCTATCCATGCCTCATGCTGTGCCTGCGCATCGAAAAACGCCTCCCAGCTCTGGCCTTTGCCGGCCAGCTCGGACCCCGGCTTTCGGCCTGGAAGGCGCGAATCGAGGCCCTGCCCTACTACGAACGCACCTACCCGCCGCACTGGAAGCCAAGCTCCTGACCGGCTGCTAAGCTGAAAGGGCTTGGCCATCAAAGCCGTGATCTTCGATTGCGACGGAGTGTTGGTCGACAGCGTGGGCTTGGCGGGCGAGGTCCTGGCAGAGTACCTGCGCGACCTCGGCTTCGACGTCACGGTGAGAGAGGCCACGCGCCGCTTCGGCAGCGGCAAGATGGCCGACTACGTCGCACGCTTCGAGCAAGAGACCGGCAAGCGCCTACCGGACAAGTTCGAGCAAGAGCTGCGTCGGCGCCGCGATCAGACCTTCAGCCAGCGGCTGCAGGCGGTGTCGGGAGCGCTCGAGCTGGTGCAAGGGCTGGGCGTGCCGAGCTGCGTGGCATCCAACGGCCCGATGGCGCAAATCGAGCTCTCGCTCAAGATCGTCGGGCTGTACGAACACTTCGCGGGTCGCATCTTCAGCGCGTACTCCGTGCGCGCGTGGAAGCCCGAGCCACAGCTCTTCTTGCACGCCGGCGCAGCGCTCGGCGCACGACCGGGCGAATGCGCCGTGATTGAAGACTCGGAGCTCGGCGTCCAGGCCGGCCTCGCCGCCGGCATGCAAACGTTCGCCTTCCTCCCCGGCGGCGGCCACTCCGCCCACGCGGGAGCGCGGACTCTGCGCCAGCTCAGCGAGCTTTCGGACCATTTGGCACGCTCCTGAGCAGGCCTTCGCAGGCTAGAGCGTGAGCAACACGCGCACGGTGGGTTGGATCTTGAGGGTGCCCAGCATGGCTTTGTACGGGGTGATACCGAAGTCGGGCTGATGCAGGGAGAGCTCGACGATTTGACGGCGGTCGTTCAACCGCGTGCAACCGTTGAGTGGGAGCGTCGTACCGTGCAGGGTCAAGTCGCCGGCGAAGTCGTAGCCGCCGTCGGGCCGCTGGCTGAGCGAGCGAGAGCGGAAGGCGACTTCGGGGTACTTACGCGCGTGCAGCACCTCGTCGCGAATCTGGGCGGCGATCTTGTCTTTATCGGCTGCCGAAAGCGCGCCCGGGTTCTCGGCGCCGTCTTTCATCGGCGTGTCCACGATGAGTGAGGCGGCGTCGAAGGTGGCGCTGACCATGGTTCGTGCGTCGTCAACCTGCAGGGAAAAGCGTGTCACCTTCAGCCGCAAGTCGTGCGCAACGGGCGACAGTAGGCCCTCTTTGAAGGTGAAGATGAAGCATTCGGCGCTGGTGGCATCGTAGCTAGGCATCGTCATTCTCCCGAGCCCGCGATGTCGGGCAAGAGCCAGCGTTCTGCGTAGTGCTGGCGATCCACAGGCCAGGCGCGAAAAGCCTCCGGCGCGCGCGGCGCCGCCAGCAAGTTGTGGAGCGCGGTCGCCACGTCCTCCAGCCCCCACACGTCGTCGCACAGCTCGGGTGCGCGCGCGCGCAATGCTTCGCCGACTTTGGAGATCACGACACCGGACATCGGCGGGATGAGGCAGCCCAGCGTCACCAGCACTCCCTGGAGCCGAAACAGCACCGACTGCGCGCCGACTTGGTGCGCGGTCACGAGCGCCGCCGCCGGCTTGCCGAGCCACAGCTCGCTGCCCTCCGTGGGCGTGAGCTCTTCGAACAACTGCTGCAGTAGGCTGGAGAAGCCGCCCCAATAGGTGCCGCTCACCAGCACCAGGCGCTCGGCGCGTTCGATGGCAGCCGGTACGTCGCCGGGCGGCGCGTCGCGCAGCACGAGCAGCTCGTGCGCGACGCCGCGAGCGCGCAGCACGACCGCGCAGCGCTCTGCCACGACTTGCGAGTTCCCGTCGGAGCCGGCGAGGCCCGCGTTCAGGATCAAGACGCTCATTGGCGGTGCCTTCGTTGCTCGGCCGGCGCTGCCGTGGCTTCTTCGTCCGCCGCCTGCTCGTCCAACACGCGCCAGCGCCGCTCTTCTCCCTGAAAATCGTAGGCAACGCGCCCCTGGGCGTCGACGTCGACCGTGACATCCGTGGCCGTTTCGCGCGCCAGGCGCGTGAGCAAGACGTCGGCTTCCGGCTCGGGCAGATCCAGAGCCTGGGCGACTTCTTGGGCCGTCAGCGGAGCGCGGCGATGCTCGACCAAGCTTTTGACGGCCTGTAGCTGCACTTGTTGCGCGCGCTGCTCCCCGCTTTGGCGCAGGCGGCGCCCGCCGAACAAAAGCAGTGAGCCGAAGAGCAAGCTCGCCGCGACCATCGGCACCGCCAGCGCCCAGCCGAAGGCGTGCGTTGGCCAGATGGACTGCAGTAGGAACCACACCCCCGCCGAGCCCGACAACCCGAGCACCAATACCACGAGACCCGCCAGCGAGGCCGCCGCGCCGCCCCAACGCGACGGCTGCCCCGCCAATGACACCGTCGGCGCACCGAGCAAAAAGCGCGGCGCACCACAGGCCGCGCAACGCGATTCCAGACCGCGCAGCACGATCGGCGCGCGCTTGCCGCATTTGGGACATTCCGTGTCGAATGGCGAGCCCATTGCGGGCAAGCCTAACGCGTTCGGCACCGGCGCGCCGGCTCAGTTACGGCGGCGGCGCAGGCCCAGTGCGCCCACGAGCAGCAGCGCGGCAAGCGACGCAAAGCCGCCACGCCCGCTCGGGATGTTGCAGCCGCAGCCGGATTTGCCGGCGGCGTCACCGCTGCTCAGCATCGGGACGTCGTTGTGGTCGTCTGGCGAGCCGTTGCTGCCGGCTTTGGGCTCGCCGGTCGTACCGGACGTACCTCCGGAGTCGGGGTCGGGCTGGTTCGGCACGATGACGATGTCACCGCCGGAGCCACCACCGCCACCGCTGCCGCCACTGCCACCCACCTGCGCGTTGGGGTCGGCGACGCAGCCGCCCTTCTCGCACACCTGGCCTTGCGGACACTTGGCGCCGGCGCAGTCGTCCACGCACGTGCCTTGCGCGCAGTGCGTGCCGTCCATGCACGTTTGGCTCTCGCAACCTGCGTCGATGCAGACGTTGTCTTTGCTGCACACCTGGCTGCCTTCGCACGAGGTGCAGGCGCAGCTACGGCACACGCCGAGCACGCAGCTGTAGCCTTCGTCGCAGGTGATGCCGTCGCACGGATCGACGCAGCCACCGTTGCGGCACACCTCGCCGTAGGGACAGCTCACGCCCTTGCAGCTATCGATGCACTCGCCGTCGTGGCAAACCTGACCGACGGGGCAATCTTTTTTAGCGCACGCCTCTTCGACACAGACGCGCCGGTCGTTGCAGACGAGGCCCAAGGCGCAGCGGAATTCGCCGGTGTTGCACTTGGGCACGCAGCGACCGCGGTCGCAAACCTTGCCGGCCTCGCACAGGCCGTCGCCGTCGTCGACCTCGCCATTGCAGTCGTCGTCCAGCGCGTTGCACTTTTCGGCGCTCGGTTGGATGTTCTGAACGCAGCTGATTTCGCCTTTGACGCACTGCTGTGTGCCGTCTTTGCACACGCCTTCTTTGCCGGTGTCGCACGGCTCCCCGCCGCCGGTGCACTGGATGCCGCTGACCAAAAACACCAAGTCGTCGAAGTCGTTGTCGGCGTCGCTGCTAGCCTGACGATCTTCCCAACCGAAGTAGAACGAGTTCTTGAACTTCACGCTCTGCCAGGTGAGCACCTGGTAATAGGTGGAGGCGCCGGTGCTGCCGGGATTGAGCGAGTGCTGGGTGTAGAAGACGCGCGTGAGCGTCTTGCCGGTGAGCGCGTGCGTCTCGGGATTGAGGGTCATCCCGGAGAAGTCGCCGTCACCCGCGAGGAAGAAGCCGATTTGCCCGCCCGTGTAGCGGCCGGCAGCCTGCTCTTTGGCCAAGTCGAGCTTGGCTTCTTGCCCGGCGAGCTGAGCGCCGCTGCGGTTGCCGAAAGGCATGAGGAACATGCCGTACAGCTCTTCTTGCGTGGGCTTGAGGAATTTACCGGGATTTGCGGGGTCGGCTTTGAGGTTGTACCAGCCGAAAGCGACGTGGTCGCCTCCGCCCTTGGTGATGGGCTTGAAGGTGAGCGTGCACGTGGGCTGAAACACCTCGGGCGCGATCAGCGCGTCCTTCTGTACGTCGATCAGGGCGGGGTCGCCCTCGCTCTGATCGACGCAGAACTCGACGTTCTTGTCCGAGCAGTTTTTGACCGACGTATCGAGCACCGGAATCACGAAGCCACCTGGCGTCGGCTGCAGCACGGCGTGCGCAGAAGCGGCGCTAAATAGCGTCGAAATAGCCAAACCTAGCGCCCAGCGCGTGGACGCACCCGTACGTGAAGCAGACCACATGTGCCGCAACCTCTGCACTCGAGCATACGCTATCGCATTGCAATTACGCCAGTGCCGGCGGCGAGAAACGTGCGTGCTCAACGCATCTTTCTCCTACCTCGGATCACACGACATTCGCTGTGCACGCGTGCATCGCGCACCTTCCAACGCATCGCGCGCGAACGTGCAGAGTGAGCTCACACCACGACGCGGCTCGCACCAACGCAGCCAGCTGAGCGCGCGCAACCAGCCAAAAACAAGCATGTTCCGCGATCGCGATGAAGAACAGTGCGCACGCTCGCAGAGCGCGATCCGCTCCAAGCTGTGCAGTGCAGCAGCGTGCACGCACGGAGCACGACGACGCGTCCATTGCACGTAAGCCAAGTAGTCAGCTGACAGCGTTGCGCATGTATCGAACGTGGTAGTCGAGTCACTACGAGTCACGCCACGCATGGCTCCCGCGAACGCGGGTGCTCGGCAGCGCGGCTCGCGCAACGAGCCTTCGACCCTGGAGGCTCGAGGGCGTGCTCGAGTGAGTCGTGGCAGGGTCGCCAAACAGGCCACATTTCTGCTGCTTCCGCTGCGCCTGGAACGACTTCCAGAGCCTGGCTGTACCAAGGCGGCTTCGGGAGCTACAACCCGCCCGCCGTGTCCTCCAACCCCGACCTCGAACGCGCCGTGCTGGCTTTGCGCCAGGGCAAGCTCGTCGCTTTCCCGACCGAGACCGTCTACGGCCTGGGTGCGGACGCCGAGAACGCTGCTGCCGTCGGGCGCATCTTCGCAGTCAAGGGCCGGCCCAGCAATCACCCGCTCATCGTTCATGTGGCAGACGCCGGCGCGCTCGAACGCTGGGCGGCGCGCGTGCCCGACGCAGCGCGACGCCTGGCCGAGGCGTGCTGGCCCGGCCCGCTCACGTTACTGCTCGAAAAGAGCCCGCGCGTGCCGGACGCCACCACCGGCGGTTTGCCCAGCGTCGGACTGCGCGTACCCGCACATCCGTTGGCGCTCGAGCTGCTGAAGCAATTCGGCGGTGGCGTCGCTGCTCCGTCGGCGAACCGCTTTGGACGCGTGAGCCCGACCAGCGCCGCGCACGTGCGCGAAGACCTGGGCGACGACGTCGACGTGCTACTCGACGGTGGCAGCTGTAGTGTCGGTGTGGAGTCGACGATCTTGGATCTCACTCACGACGTGCCGGTGCTGCTCCGCCCCGGTGGCATCACGGCCGAGCGCATTGAATCACTCCTGGGAGTTAGCATCACGCGTCACGCAGCAGCGGACGTGCGCGCGCCAGGCATGCTCGCCTCACACTACGCACCGCGCGCGCTGGTCGAGATCGCCTCTGGTGCCGAGCTGGTGCGGCGCGCGCGTGATCTCGCAGAGCGCGGCGAGCGCGTCGCGGTGCTGCTCAGCGGCGCCGACGATCGTAAGGCTTTGGTTGCCGTCCCTGGCGTCGCGCTACTCGATCTCGGAGCCGACGACAGCGCGGCGGCACAGCGACTCTACGCAGCGCTGCGACAAGCGGACGTTGACGGTGCGAGCATCATCTTGGCGAGCCGACCGGTGGCGCACGGGCTCGGCGAGGCATTGGCCGACCGGTTGACGAAGGCCGCAGGGCCCAGGCACCGCTGACACGCGCCCGAGGGAACGCATTTAACCAACTCGATGAGGCGCTCTCGGGCCCCCCAGGCCCCTGAGCAAATTCGGCCGCTTGGCCATCCCTGTAGCCTAAAAGGAAGGCGCCCTTTGTAGCCATTTTTCTAGGGGGATATGACGGAGACTTGCGCCGTATCCCGAAGGCGTGTACCCACGAAATGAACCTACATTGGCATACCCATATCCCTCCCGGAGGGTAGGCCAAGGCCGACTCGGCTGAGCTTCTGACCGTGCAACCCCTCTCTTCTGGAATCGTCGTCGCGGACCGCTATCGACTCGAGCGCAAGCTCGGCGCCGGTGGCATGGGCTCCGTCTGGCTGGCGACCGACCTATCGCTCGACAGCACGTGCGCCATCAAGCTCGTCGACGCGGACAAGGTCGGCAACGAAGAGGTGCGGGTCCGGTTCCAGCGAGAGGCGCGCGCGGCGGCGCAGATCCGTTCCGCCAACGTGGTCGACGTCTTCGATCACGGCCTCTGGCAGGACATCCCGTTCATCGTCATGGAGTACCTCGAGGGCGAAGACCTCGGGGCGCGCCTCGATCGGGTCGGCAAGCTCGACGTGCGCGAGACGTACGAAGTCGTGGCGCAAGTGGCGCGCGCTCTGGTGCGGGCCCACGCCATGGGCATCGTGCACCGCGACCTGAAGCCCGAGAACATCTTCTTGGTGCCGGGCGACGATCACGAGGTCGCGAAGGTGCTCGACTTCGGCATCGCCAAGCTCGACCAATATTCGCTGCGCGACAAGACCACGAAAACCGGGTCTTTCATGGGTACGCCGTACTACATGAGCCCGGAGCAAGCGCGCGGGAAGAACATCGACTGGCGCTCGGATTTGTGGGCGCTCGGCATCATCGTGTTCCAGTGCCTGACGGGCAAGCCGCCGTTCGAGAGCGAAGCGCTCGGCGACCTGATGGGCATGATCCTCTACGACCCCATCCCGAAGATCACCGAGCGGGATCCGAGCTTGCCGCCGGAGCTCGAGGCGTTTTGGGAGCGCGCCATCAATCGCGATCGCGAGCTACGCTTCCAATCCGCGAAAGAACTTTCGGACGCGCTGGCCGAGACGGCGATGCTCGAGCGCCGTGAGGTGCCTACGCTGCCTCCGCGCAACTCGCTGCCCAGCCTCGTCGACCCCGATCACGCCAGCTTGCCGCCGATGTCGCACAATGTCGGCCGCAGCTCGTCGCCCGCCTTCCGCTCGGCGCCCGAGCTGAGCGACGCGAGTGAAAGCGATTTCGAGACCGGCGCGCCCGTATCGCGTACGCGGCGCTCGGTGCTTCCGACGCTGAGCGAGCTCACGCCGGGCCAGCGCAAACTGGCCATCGTCTCGGGTATCGCGGCCGCAGCGCTGATCGCTTTGGGTATTTCGCTGGCGCTGAGCGGCGGCTCGAGCGTGGGCACCCACGCCGCCACAGATGCGGCAGATACGCCCATCAGCGAGCCTGCAGCCCCACCAGTACCGGTCGTGGCGCCGCGCCTCGCTGAGGCGCCAGCGTCTCCCCTGCCCTCCGTATCCGCCACCCCGAGCGCGCGCCCCGAGCGCGAGCTGGACGAAGAGCAGAAGAAGAAGGACAAAAAGAGGAAATCGGGACCCGTAGCCCCTACCGGGCCCACGGGCAGCCCTGACTACGGCATCTAACCTGCATCGGGACTCTAAAGCATGAAGCTCGTTGCGCTTTGCTTGGGGCTGTTTTGCGCGCTCGCGTTGGCTTTGCCGGCGCACGCTGAACCGAATGAAGCCGATCGCGCCACGGCGCGCGCTCTGGCGCTCGAGGGCCACGACGCTCTCGAGAAGAAGGACTACAAGACCGCGGTCGATCGCTTTGGTCGCGCCGACGCTCTCGTGCACGCGCCGACGCTGGTCGTGGACTGGGCGCGGGCACTGCAGGGCATGGGGCGCTTCGTGGAAGCCCACGAAAAGTACGAGCTGGTGCTGCGCGAAGGCGTGACCTCCGGCTCGCCCAAGTCGTGGCTGCGCGCGCTGGAAGACGCCAAGAAAGAGCTCGACGCGCTGAAGCCGCGTTTGGCCTGGATCACGGTCGTGCTCAAGGAACCGAGCGACGCCACCGTCAAGATCGACGGCGTGCTCGTGCCGGCCGCTGCCGTTGGGGTCAAGCGCGCCGCCGATCCGGGCTTCCCCGAAGTCACGGTGAGCGCGCCGGGCTACGCCGACTTCAAGCAGACGGTCACGGTCGGCCCCGGCGAGGAAAAATCGCTAGAAGTGTCGCTGATCAAGCTGCCCGATGCACCGGCGACTGCGCCGCCTTCCGCGGATGCCTACCGCCCGCGGCAGAAGAGCGACGCTCGCCGCATCGGCGCGTACGTGGCGCTCGGCGTGGGCGGCGCGAGCCTGATTGCCGGCGGCGTGACGGGTGGGCTCGCGCTACGCAAGCGCAGCTCGCTGAAAGAGGAATGCATCGACGGTTCGTGCCCGTCGTCTTCGCAGAACAAGATCGACACGTATCACACCTACGGAACCGTCTCGGCCATCACGCTCGGCGTGGGTGTGGTGGGCCTGGGCACGGGTTTGGTGTTGCTGCTCACGGAGCCGAAGGCCAGCGAGGCGGGTAGCGCGAGCGCGCGCCGCAGCACCGCGCGCCGCACCACGGTGAGGCCCTTGATTGGCCTGGGCATGCTGGGCGCAGAAGGGACATTCCAATGATCCAGCGTAGCGGGCTTACGATCGCATTCGCTGCGCTGCTGCTCGCAGCCGGCTGCCAGAAGGTGTTCGGCGACTTCAAGGTCGACGACAGCAAGTTCGCGACCGGCGGCAAGGGCAGCGGCGGGTCGTCGTCGCACGCCGGCACCACCAGCAGCGGCGGCTCGGGCGAAACGCTGTGTAAAGACAACGAGCACCACTGCGAAGGCCCAGTGCTCCAGCAGTGCAACAGCGGCCACGACGGCTGGATCAACGAGAAGGTCTGCGGCTCGGAAGCCCTGTGCGACGAAGTCGCTGGTCAGTGCCTGGAGGCCCTGTGCGACGCGAAGGCGTTCCGCTGCAACGAAAACAAGCTCGAGCAGTGCAACCTGACGCGCAGCGGCTGGGACCTCGTCGATACGTGTCTGAGCGCTGCGCATTGCAACGCCATGGGCAGCTGCATGGAGGCACCGTGCATGAGCGGCGACGTGCAGTGCAACGGCGCCGAGCTGCAAAAATGCAGCGATGGCACGGGCTGGGCGGACGACCACGACTGCCTCACGCCCGCGCTCTGCAACAAGACCACCGCCATGTGCACTCCCCCCGCGTGCGACGTGGGAGAATTTCAGTGCGCGGGCACGGCCCTGCTCGTCTGTAACGACAGCCGCACCGCGTTCATGCCCATGTCCGTCTGCGCCAGCGTCGCCCTGTGCAACGCGGCGACCGGGAAGTGCGACGAGCCAGCGTGCGACATCGGCGACTACCACTGCGACGGCGCAGACCTGAGCGTGTGCAAGATCGACCGCACTGGCTTCAGCAAGGTCGACACCTGCGCGACGGCGGGGCACTGCAGCGCGACAGATGGCGAATGCAAGGCCGTGCCGTGCGCCCCCGGCGACTACCAATGCAACGGCGCCGAGCTACAAGCCTGCAGCGCCGACCAGATGGGCTGGGAAACGAAGAAAACCTGCGCCACCGCCGCTTTGTGCAACAAGGCCGCCAAGGACTGCGTCACGCCGACGTGCATGATGGGTACGTTCCACTGCAACGGCGCCGAGCTGCAAGCCTGCAACAGCGGACGCACGGCTTGGGAAGACGTGAAGGCTTGTGCCACCCCCGAGCTGTGCGACGACGTCGCGGGCGCGTGTCACCCGCCAGTGTGTGCGCCAGGTGACTACAAGTGCGACGGCGCCGACTTGCTGACGTGCAGGACCGACCGCACCGACTACCAGCAGGTCGAGACCTGCGTCTCCGCAGCTTACTGCGACGCCGCCAACCACAAGTGCAAAGACGCGCCCTGCGCTGCCACCGACTGGCAGTGCAGCGGCAATCTGCTTCAAAAATGCAAGACGGACCGCACGGGCTGGTCAACCCAGGACACCTGCGCCACCGCTGCCCTGTGCGACGCGTCGAGCAAGACCTGTATGCCGCCGGCCTGCACCGTCGACCAGTACCAGTGCTCGACGGAGAAGCTGCAGATCTGCAACGCCGGGCGAACCGGCTTCGTCACGCAAGACACCTGTCAGAGCGCCGCGCTGTGCGACGACAATCAGGGCCAGTGTGACGTGTGCATTTCCGGCAACTACACGTGCGTCGGCGCCGAGCTGCACCAATGCGACACCGCCGGCCAAGCCTCACCCTTGGTGCAGACCTGCAACAGCGCCGCGCACTGTAAGGCCACCGGCATGACCGGCAGCTGCCTCTTGTGTGATGTTGGCGACTACCGCTGCAACGGCTCCGTGCTGCAGACGTGCGACAACAATCAGCTCGGCTACCACGACGTGCAAGACTGCGGCACGGTGGACCTATGCGACGGGCCGGGCAAGCAATGCCTGCCCAGCGGCACCGGCGGCGCGCCGGGGTGAGAGCCGCTAGCCGTTAGCTTCGGGAGTCCAACGCAAACGCGGCTTGCGCGCAGCGCGGGCCTCATCCAGACGGCCGAGGCGCGTGAGATGCGGCGCCGTCTTGAGCAGCTCCGGATTCTCGCGAGCTTCGCCCAGGATGGCCAGCAGCGAATCGCAGAAGGCGTCGATCGTTTGCTTGGTCTCGGTTTCGGTCGGCTCGACCATGAGCGCGCCGCGTACGACGAGCGGGAAGTACACGGTCGGCGGGTGGAAGCCGTAGTCGATGAGGCGCTTGGCAATATCGAGCGTCTTCACGGTCGTTTCGGCCTCGATGGCGCGATCGGTGAACACGGCTTCGTGCAGCATGGGCGTGTCGTAAGCCAGCGGGAAGTCGTTGCGCAGGCGCGCCGCGATGTAGTTCGCGTTGAGCACGGCCATGTCGCTCACCTCGCGCAGGCCCTCGGCGCCCAGCTCGCGGATGTACGTGTAAGCCCGCACCATCATGCCGAAGTTGCCGAAGAACGAGCGCACCGCGCCCACGCTGTCCGGCCGATCGCGATCGACGACGTACGCATCGCCGACCTTGCGCACCACTGGTAGCGGCTGGAACGGCTCCAAGATGTTGCGGAACGCCACCGGACCCGAGCCGGGGCCGCCGCCGCCGTGCGGCGTGGTGAAGGTTTTGTGCAGGTTGTACTGCATCACGTCCACGCCCACGTCGCCGGGGCGCGCGCGGCCGAGCACCGCGTTCATGTTGGCGCCGTCGCCGTAAACGAGGCCGCCGCGATCGTGGATCAAGCGGCAGATCTTGGGCATCTCGCTCTCGTACAGGCCGAGCGTGTTCGGGTTCGTCATCATCAAACCCGCCACCTCGCCACCGGCGGCCTCGATCGCGGCGATCAGCGTCGCCGGCTCGACCACGCCTTGGGGGCCCGACGCGAACGGCACCGCTTCGAAACCGTTGAGCGCGCAGCTCGCAGGATTGGTGCCGTGCGCGCTGTCCGGAATGAACACCTTGCGCGGCGAGCGGCCCTGCTTCTGAAAGTAGGCGCGCATCATCATCAGACCGGTCAGCTCGCCCTGGGCGCCCGCGGCCGGCTGCAAGCTCACGCCGTCGAGCCCGACGATTTCGGCCAGGATGGCGGCCAGCCGCACCATCAGCTCTAGCGCGCCCTGTGCCAGGTGGTCGGGCGTCAGCGGGTGCAAATTGGCGAAGCCGTCCAGCCGCGCCGCCCATTCGTTCACCTTCGGGTTGTGCTTCATCGTGCACGAGCCCAGCGGGTAAAACTGCGTGTCGATGCTGAAGTTCCACTGGCTGAGGCGCACGAAGTGGCGAATCGCCTCGGGCTCGCTCACTTCCGGCAAGCCTGCGGGCACCTTGCGCGAGAGCGCACCGAGCTCGGCCGCTACGTCTACCTCTGGCACATCGAGCTTGGCGATCGACGCGCCGGTGCGACCCGGCGTGCCGCGCTCGAAGATCGGCGGCTCCTTGAACTGCAGTCCCTTGGCGGCTTCACTCGTCAGCTTCGCGGTCATCAGCCCGCCATGCATGGCACGGTCGGGCCGCTGCGCAAAGCGCCACTGTCACGGAGCCGTCGAATCGCCGTCCGACTTGGAATCGCCGCCCTTTTTCTCGTCTTCGTCCCAGCCGCCCACGTTGGTGCGGCCCTCGATCTCGTCGGGCTTGACCGATTCGGGCTTCGGCTCCATGCGAATCTGCTTGACGGCTTCCCACGGCGCGCCGGCGTCGCTCTCGCCCAGACCCCACTCGCCGACGATCTTGTGCGGCTCGCTGGGGTTCGGAATCGTGTAGCGGAAGTAGCCGTGGCCCTTCTTGGTGGCATCGGCACCGATGGCGCCGATCTTGCGCTCCGTCCACTGATAGCGGAGCAGGTCGCCGTCGCACTCGCCGCTGAGCTCACCCCAGGCGTCGCCGGCGGCGGTGCGCCAGGCGCCGTTGGCGCTCTTGTTGTCGGACACCAAGTGGAGGTAGCCGAACTGGGTGCTGAAGTAGACGCCGTTCCACTCGCCACCCGCCGGCATCGGGCCGGGCTTGAGCGTGGCGTGCTTCACGTCTCCATTGCCGGGACCACAGCCGACCAGCGCGGCAGCGACCGACACCACGAGCGAAAACGACAGCGAGCTCAAGACTTGACGGCGACCCAACATGGCCGCGGACTTTATCCGGGCAACGGGCCCGATTGGAAGCCCCTAGTGCTCGCGCGCTCTGGGCAGCCTGGTTAGGCCTGGTCCGCCACGGTCAGCTTGGCTCCGAGCTCACGACCGATTTCGGCCGCCGCTTCGGCGCTGGTCGGGAAAGGCACGGTAGTCTCGGCGCTGCGGGGTCGCGAGCCGTCCGGCTCTGCCAGGAAGGCACGCAAGTAGAGGGAGTCCTCTTGCCTCACCCCGAACGCAGCCACCGGCGTGGTGCAGTTGCCGTTGATGGCGAGCATCACGCCTCGCTCGGCCGTCACGAGAATTTTCGTATCCTGGTGAGAGAGCGGCGCCAGTAGCTCGCTCACCTCCGCGTCGTCCGCGCGCTGCTCGATGCCGAGCGCGCCCTGACCGACCGCCGGCAGCATGACCTCGGGCGCGATGCTTTCGGTAGCGCGCGCTGCCATGCCTAGGCGGTTCAAACCGGCGCGCGCCAGAATCACCGCGTCGACCTCGCCGCTCTCGGCCTTGCGCAAGCGCGTGTCGACATTGCCGCGGATCGCCACGACCTCGAGGTCGCGACGGTACGCCAGCAGCTGCACCCGCCGGCGTAGTGAGCCAGTGCCAACGCGGCTACCGGCCGGAAGCTCCGCGAGCTTGGCGCCGGTGCGCGATGCCAGCACGTCGCGCGGATCTTCGCGCTCGGGGATGCACTCGATGGCGAGCGACGGGAGGAGCTGAGGCGGTACGTCTTTGAGGGAATGGATGGCGATGTCGGCGCGCCCATCCAGCAACGCTTCTTCTATCTCTTTGACGAACAGGCCCTTGCCACCGATCTCGGCCAGAGCGCGGTCCTGAACGACGTCGCCCGTCGTGGTCACCAAGAGCTCCGCGAACTCTACGTGCGGGTGAAGCGCCGCGAGCCGCGCAATGAAGGCGCGCGACTGGGCCAGGGCCAGCGCGCTCTTGCGAGTGGCGACGACGACGCGGCTCTTCACGGGGCCTCCGAGTGGGGGCGGCGCTTGGGCTCGGGCGCGCCGGGCTCACTGGCAACGTTCGCTTCGGGCTCGGGTGGTGGAGTGCTCGGCAACGGCTCGTCGAAGCTCGGCATGTCGGCATCATCCGCCAGGGTGTCGCCGCGTGAAAGCTGGAAAAGCTCGTCGAGCGCGAGCGTGAGGAGGTCGAGCGACAGCGCCTCGGCCGTGCGCTCGGAAGCAGCCTGGCGCAAGCGCCGCGTGGGGCCGTGCAGCACGCGGTTCACGGAAGCGTCCAACATTTTGACGAGCGCGGCGCGATCTTCGACCGTCAAGTGGCGGAGGCGACCCTTCACGCTGCGGTTGAGCTCTACCTCGAGCGCCGCACGCATGCGCTGGCGTAGCGCCACGATCGTGGGCGTTGCCTGCTCGGCGTCGGCCCAGCGGTCGTAGCCGAGCGCCTCGCTGACCACGATGGCTTCGGCCCGCTCGGCCTCGCGCGAGCGCGCCGAGAGCGACTCTTGTACCTGCGCGGAGAGATCGTCCACGTTGTACAAGTAGATGCCGTCGAGCTTTTCGATGCGCGGGTCGATGTCGCGCGGCACCGCCAGGTCGATCAAGAATTGGCTCTGGCCGCGGCGCTTCTTGCGAGCCGCCGCTACCGTTTCGTAGTCGACCACGTAGCCCTTGGCGCTGGTGCTGGTAATCACGACGTCGGCCTCGGCCAGCGTGGCGCCCAGCGCGGTCCAGGGGCGCCCCTCGCCGTCGACCGCCTGCGCGACTTCTTGAGCGCGCGCCAGGTTGCGTCCGACCACGGCCACGCGCGCGCCCGCGCCGCGCAGCTGCTTGGCGGCGGTCTCGGCCATTTCGCCCGAGCCGACCAGCATCACGAAGCGTCCCGAAAAATCGCCGAAGATCTGGCGTGCCAGGTCGACCGCCACGCTGGGCACGCTGACTTGGCCCTGGCCGATGCTGGTTTCGCTGCGCACGCGTTTGGCGACCCGCAAGGCGCGCGGCAACGTGCGATTCAAGATCGGCCCCAGCACGCGCGTCTCGCGCGACAAGTCGAAGGCTTGCTTGAGCTGCCCCAAGATCTGCGGCTCGCCCACCACCAGCGAGTCGAGGGACGCCGCCACGCGGAACAGGTGGCGAACCGCTGCGCCACCCGCGTGCGAATACAGGTGGCCGCGAATCGCCGGCGCGCGGCCGCACAAAGCCGCGCTGCAAACCTCAGCCACCCGCGTCAGGTCGGCATCCACCGAACGCCCGGCAGCGACCAGCTCGACGCGGTTACACGTCGAAACGATCAGCGCCTCCCCCACCGCCGGTGAGTCGCACAGCTCACGCAAAAGCGGCACGATCGACTCGGCCGGCAGGGCGATGGACTCACGGATCTCGATCGGCGCGGTGTGGTGCGAAAGCCCGACGACGACGATCACGCAGCGCCTCCGCGGATCGCGTACACCAGCAGCACCATCAGCACGCACACCACGCCGGCCAAAGTGCCCCACGCCGCGCGACGCCCGCGCAGGCCGATCACTTGCCGTAGCAAGAGCACGGCCGCGAGCATGCCCCAGCTGGCATAACCGAGCAGGGTCCGAAACAGCGCGACGTTGTCGCCCTCGCCGACGCGCTGCGTGAAGACCGCGCCCGTCACCACGCCGAACGTGAGCAGGGGAAACCCCGCCAAAAGCAGCCGATGAGCGGCCCTATCGAGCGACTCGAGCGGCGGCAAGCGCGACGACGTCGGCGAGCGCCCCAGCTTCTTTTGACGGAGGCGTCGCTCTACGACGACGTAAAGCGCCGACGAGCCGCCCGCCACCAGGAACGCGCCCAGGCCGATCAAGTTGGCGGCGATGTGAAACGCCAACAAGCCGCGCGGCAGCTCCGCCGCCGAGTGCGGCGAGGCCACGAACTGCGCGCCGATCAAGAACGTGAGCGCCAGCGGCGCAACGATGGCGCCCACGGCATGCACTCGCAAACGCCTACGCAGCACGAGGTAAGCGATGACGGCACCCAGGGCCGTCAAGCTCAGGCCAAAATGCAGAGACTCGACCGGGCAGACACGGCTGAGCAAGCTCGCCGCCACCACGTGCAGCGCGTGAATCGCGGCGCCGACCATCAGCAAGCGCGGGCCGAAGGTGCCCGGCGGCTTGTCGGTCTCGCGCCGCCACAGCTCCAAGAAAAACACGGTCGACGCCGCCGAGTAGGCGATGACCCCCAGGTAAAAAGCGACGGGCGCGAGCTCCGGCATTTTACAGGTTCCGAGCCAAAAAGGCGGCGAGCAGCTCTTCGTCGCTGCCGTGCGCGGGCGGCGGCACACGCGACACGCGCGTCTCCTGCCGCTCGGCGCGGTGCGCCTCGAGCGAACCAATGGGCGAACCCAGCCACCCCGCGACCACGCGGTAGGCGTTCTCCCCCAAGACCATCGAATCACCCAAAAGCTCTGCGCCCAGCTCCGTCAAGTACGGCACGGTCTTCACTTTGCCGACCAGCTCGTCGGGGTCCGTGTGGCCCGACTCTTCGGACAGCACACGCACGGCTTCCACCAAGCGATAGCGCCGACGCTCGTTGGGTATCGTGAGCTCGGAGCCGGAGATCTCGACCCGACCTTCGATAAGCCAGCGATCGAGCGCCTCCTGCGGGAAGAAGACGCGGTTTTTGCCCATGGGGACGAGGTACTTTAGCCGTTTTGTGCGCGCCGGGCGAACGAGCCGAAAAGCGCCGCAAAGCGCGCCGAGCGCGCGGCCGAACCCGGGCTCATTTGCCTTCGATCGAGATCGCGACGTCGCCCGGCTCCAGCTCGCGGCGCGTCTCCATCACCATCGCCAGGGAGCTGTACTTCTCGGTGCGCAGCACGCGCAACTCGGCCACGACCTCGCTCGGGAACTGCTTGTCTTCACCCTCGAGCGGCGTGCGCTCGGTGTCCGAAGGCTTCGACGACTCGATCTTGATCCGGTACTTGAGCATCGTGTTGCCGACGTTGAGCGAGTTGCGCCAGGCGTCGCCCTGGCGCAGCACGAACAGGCGCGTGCCTGGCTCGAGCCCGTCCTCGCTGCCGCGATCCAAAAACGCCACCTGGTTCTGGCCCATGATGGTGTGCGGGTAGAGGCTGCTGAGCACGCGGGCCTGCACGGTCTTGGTCGCCGCCTTGGGCGGCACCACGTCGAACTGCCGCCCCACCGGGCCGACCTTGAAGCCGCGCTCGATCACGTCGAGCGATTCGACCACCTCACCGCGTGCCACGCGCGTCTGCGGATTGAACTGATCGATCTTGATCGTCCCTTTCACGCTCACGATCTCGCCCGGCGGTTTGCGCGAGCCCGGCACCTCGTCCGGCTTGCGCAGCGGCGTAAAAATCGTCAGCTTCTGCCCGGGCGAGAGCTCCACGCCGGGCCGCATCATCATGTAAACGTGGTTGCCGTCGGACAGCAGCATCTGGTCTTCGACCGCGCCCACCAGCTCGCCCCAGACGTCGCGCTGCGCGTCGCCCAAAAAGCCGTGATCGCGCAAGAACACCGTGGTCGGCGCGGTGCGGCCGGACTTCGCCTTCGGATTGCCACCAGGCCCGGCTGAACCGAGCCCGCTCTGCGCCATGCCGGGTAGCTCGTTCGGATCGCGCAGGCGCACTTGGTCACCCGGGTAGATCCAATGCGGGTTCACGATCTGTGGGTTGTAGCTCCACACCTTCGGCCAGCCCCACGGGTTCTGGTAGTAGGAGCCACAGAGATCCCAGAGCGTGTCGCCCTTCTTCACCACGTGAATGGCCGGCACTTCCAGCGGCTTCTGCGGCCCCACGATACCGCCCGCGCCCTTGTTGCCGTAAACGACGGCCGCGCCGGTCTTCCCGCTGTCGAGATCGAAATGATCGGTCTCGTTACCGGTGCGGCTCTGCGAGCTCGAAGGCAACCCCTTGTTCAGATCGCTCATCGACGGACCGAAGCTGGGTCCGTACGCGGTGCCACCCGTCGGCGACGGCTGCACGACCACCGTGGTGGTGCCAGGGGCGAGCGGCCCCGAGCTTGCGCCTTCACCGGGGTTTCCGGCGGGGCTCGCGCTGGGCCCCGCCTGCGCGAAGGCACGCGACGACAGCCCCAAAATCAGGAGAATGGCCGGTCCGAGCGAGAGTCGACGCAGCATCAGCCTTCGCCTTTGCCTTCGCCCTTGTCGGAGCCTTTGCCCGAGCCGCCGCGCAGCTTGATCAGCGGACGGGGCGACGGGTCGTCAGCGGCATCGCCGGGCGCCTGCGTCCCCACTTGAGGAGAGGGCATGCCCGAATTGTCCTCTGGCACTACCTTGACGACCTTCAAGCTCGGTCGCTCCGTGGCAGTGCTGCCGCTTGCGGTCGCAGCTTTGGGCGCCGCCTTGCCGCCCGCATCCGCCTTCGCCTGCTTCACCTCCATGGCGTCGACGCGCTCCACGAGGTGGTCGTTCTGGCTCTGCAGCTTACTGATTTCGTCCTGCATCGCGGCCAGGCGCTTGTCCACGCCTTCCAGGCCGCTGCTGCAACCGAAGAGCACCAGCGCCGCAGCCGCCACGGCGCTTCGCGCGGACACGCGCGGCCCACGAGGTAGACGGCAGCCGGCGAACGCACGAGGTTTCAGACCTTGGTTCATCGCCCCTCGATCGTACGGTCCGGCTCGCGCTTCGGCCAAACTTCGGACGCTTCTGAGCCGGCCGCAGGCAGCGCCGCGATCGGTTTTTTTCGATTAAAAACTGATACTTACGCGCACCCGCTCGGGTTTGGACGCGCAGACCTGGAAACTGGACGTTGACCCCCATTCTGCGTAGCCTTCCAAGACCGTGGGATTGCGCCGCACTCGCACCAAGCGCCCTAGGCCGCGTCTTGACCTGCACAAGACGCTGTTCGTCTTACCCAACGCGATCACGCTGTGCAGCGTGTTCTGCGGGTTCAACGCCATCCGCATCGTCTCCAAAGATGCGCCGACGGCCGACGACGTCTACCGGGCAGCGTTGCTCCTCATCTTCGCGATGTTCTTCGACCTGATGGATGGTCGTGTGGCGCGCATGACCCGCACGCAGAGCGCCTTCGGCCTGCAGATCGATTCGCTAGCCGACATCATCTCCTTCGGCGTGGCCCCGTCGCTGCTCGTCTACAAGTGGGTGCTGTTCCGCGCTCCGCTGCCCGGCATCTTCACGGCGTTCATGTTCGTGGCCTGCGCCGCCATCCGCCTGGCGCGCTTCAACGTGCTGAGCTCCAGCGCCACGGGTGCGCCGACCAAGCCCGGCAAGTACATCATCGGGCTACCTACCCCGCCGGCCACCGGCATTTTGGTAGCGCTGATCATTGCCAACCACGGCGCCGGCGGCGTGCTCGGCACCGAGCCGTACACGGTGCTGCTGTTCGCAGTCACCATCGGCCTGTCTCTGCTCATGGTCTCGAACGTGCGCTTCCGCTCCTTCAAGGAGCTCAAGCTCAACACCGGCACCGTGCTGTTCGTGCTCTTCACGATCGCCTCCAGCGCCTTCGTCTGGTCGCGCTTCAAGCCGCAGTTCGTGCTGATCTACCTGCTCAGCGTCTACATCCTCATCGGCATCGTCGAGTCGATCCGCGCGCTGCTCGTCAAGCTGACGACGCCGCCGCGCGATTCGGTTCCGCCGATGGCGTGAGGGGCGCCCTTTTCCCACTCAATTGTGGCGAGCGAGGGCAGTTTCGCTCACACAGATTCACAAGCGGCTAGAAGATTTCCTAGCTTATCGCAGAAGCCCCGCCGTGCCTCGCGGGCCGTGTCGTTGCCAACGGAGGCCAAGCCAGCGACTGCGTCGTCTATCTGACTGAGGGCAGCCTCGGCCGCTGACTCGAAGACTCGCGCAGCCTCATCTGGCTCGTCCGCCACGGCTCCGAAGAGTCTGCCTGCCTCGCCAGCTCCGAGCGTCCGACTTCGATCGCCTCGGCGTAGCGGCCCGCCTTCATGTGCGCGCGAACCAACGCAATCTGGTCCCCATGGCTCATCTTCCTCTATTACCGCGAAGATGCGCTCCTGCCCTCACGCTCGAGCAGTCTTGCCGGCTTCCGAACGGCTAGGCCGTCGGGCTCGTACTTTGCCCAGGCAGAGTGCCACCGACGGGCCGTCATCGTTGCTCCTTTGCCTAGGCAAAGAGCCGCCCTCGGCCGCGTCCCCGCTTTCGCTTTGTCCAGGCAAAGCGCCGCCCTCGGCGCATCACTCCCACTTTGCCCCGGCAAAGTGCCGCCCCTCGGTTTGGTAGGCCTGGCCTGCGCGCCCAGCTGGGCGCGGCGCGCGCGGGCGGAGCCCGCGCCAGGAACCTCGGCCTACCAACCAAAGAAACGCCCGGAGGCTAGATTTTGGGCATGGTAACGCGCGCGTGCACGTGTGCGTGGACGCGGCCGACCGCCGTGATACGAACCCGCGGTCGTGGCGCTTCTCGAAGTCTCCGGCGTGACGTTTGGGTATACGGGCGAGCCGCTCTTTCAAGACGTGGCGTTCAAGCTCGAGGCGGGCGAGCGCGCGGGGTTGGTGGCGCCGAACGGTGCCGGCAAAAGCACGCTACTGCGCGTGCTCGCGGGTGACCTGGAGGCCGACAAGGGCTTCGTCGTCCCCAAGAAGGGCGCCAAGATCGGTTACTACCGGCAGAGCCACGAGGTGAAGGCGACCGGCAGCGTGATGGACGTGCTGCTGTCGGGCTTTGGCGAGCTGGTGGCGCTGCGCCATGCGCTGGCCGAGGCCCAAGTGGCGGCGGCTTCCGGCTCCGACGCAGCGCTGGCGAAGCTGTCCGAGCTCGATGAGCAATATCACCGCGCCGGCGCGGATGCGCTCGAGCGCCGGGTCGAGGTTATCGCGGAGAAGCTCGGCTTCAAGCCGAAAGACCTGGAGCGCGACGTGGCGACGCTCTCCGGGGGCGAGCGCGGGCGCTTGTCGCTGGGCGTGGTGCTGGCGGGCGAGCCCGAGATCTTGATGCTCGACGAGCCGACGAACCATCTGGATTTGGAGACGATCCGTTGGCTCGAGCAGCACCTGTGCGGGTGGCGCGGCGCGGTGCTGGTAGTGTCGCACGATCGCGCGTTCTTGGACGCGGTATGCCCCATAACGATGGAGCTCGGCCGCACCAGCTTTCGCGTCTATCCGCTGCCCTACACGCGCTATCACGAAGAGCGCGCCGAAGACTTGGAGCGGGAGCGCGCGCAGGCCGAGCAGCAGGCGGCGTTCATCGAGAAGACCGAAGACTTCATCCGGCGCAACATGGCTGGGCAGAAGACGAAGCAGGCGCAATCGCGCCAAAAGATGCTCGATAAGCTCGACCGTGTAGCACGCCCGGAGGACGTGTGGGCACGCGCCGAGCGCATTCGCTTTCGCTTTGCCGAGGCGCCGCGCTCGGGCGACATCGTGCTCGAAGCCAAGGGCTTGGGCGCGGCGCGCGGCGGCAAGCAACTGTTCGAAGGCTTCGACTTGCTGGTACGGCGCGGCGATCGCATCGGCATCGTGGGCCCGAACGGCGGCGGCAAGACGACGCTGATGAAGATCCTGGCCGAGCGTGGCGCCACGGAAGACGTGGGCAGCGTGCGGCGCGGCACCAACCTGCGCGAGGGCTATTTCGACCAGCAGCTGGGCTCGCTCGACAAGTCGCGCAGCGGCGTCGAAGAGATCCGCAGCGTGCGCGGCGACTTGAACACCGACGGCGCGCGCCAGTACTTGGCCCGCTTTCGCTTTTACGGCGACGACCCGCTGCGCAAGGTCGGCAGTCTCTCCGGCGGTGAGAGCACGCGCCTGGCGCTCGCCAAGCTGCTGCTCGAGCCCCGCAATCTCTTGTTTCTGGACGAGCCGACCAACCACCTCGACATCCCCGCGGCGGAGATCTTGGAAGAGGCGCTGGTCGGCTTCGAGGGCACCGTGATTTTGGTGTCGCACGATCGGCGCTTCTTGGAGACGGTCACGACGCGCACCGTGGCCTTCACCCCGCACGGTATCGACACCTACGAAGGCGGCTTCAAAGACTATCAGGAGGCGCTCGCGCGCCAGCAGAAGGCACAAGCCGGCACACAGCAGCGGCATTCCGCGCGTCCTGCGGCACCCCAGGCCCAGCCCAAGCCGGCACCCAAGGCCGAGCCGAAACCGGCGGCCAAGTCGGCCGGCGAGGACCGCGACGCACGCAAGGCGGCCTCACGCGATATCGAAAAGAAGAAGAAGCGCGTCGGTGAGCTCGAAAAGCAAATTGCCGACCTCGAAGCCACGCTTCAAAGCTTTCGGGCCGAGCTGAAGGGCTCGAACGGCGGGAACTGGGAGCGCCTGCACGAGCTGGCCCTCAAAGACCGCGAATACAGTGAGCTTTTGGAGCGAGCCATGAAAGAATGGGTCACCTTGTCCGAGGAGCTATCCCAGCTTTCGAGCGCCGATACGGGGGCGCGCCAATGACACGCGTTTGGGGAGCGGTGCTCGCGCTCGCCATTGCCGTGTCGAGCGCAGCCTGCAAAAAGCCGACGCCAGATACGTCGAACGAAAGCGCGACGACGCCCAAAACGAACGAGCTGCCGCCGCTCGAGGTGAAGGCCGACACGCCCAACCTCTTGCTCACGTGGATCGACGACAAGGGCGACTTTCACGTCGTGCAAAAGCCGGCGGACGTGCCGACCGAGGGGCGCAGCACCGTGCGCATCGTCGTGACCAACCGTGAAGAAGGCACCGGCAACTTGGTGTACGTCGCGAACCTCGACGAAACCACCGCTACCGGCGCCTATCGCTTGAAGACGATGCCTCGCGCGCAGTGGGAAGAGCTCGGCGCCAGCAAGCGCAAGGCGCGCCTCGAAGCGCTCGCTCCGAGCGCTTTGCCCAGCAGCAGCGCCGCCCCCGGCCGCGAAGGGCCCGCCGGCAACTCACCGGGCAGCAACGCCAAGGCGCCGGCTACGGGGATCGTCGCCATCATTTACGGCGCCGATTGGTGCAAACCCTGCCACGACGCCGAGCGCTACCTGAAGCAGCGCGGCGCCACCGTCATCAAGAAGAACATCGACGACAACGAAGTCGCCGCCGAAGAGATGCAGAAGAAGCTGGCCCGCGTCGGGCGCAGCGGGGCGAGCATCCCGGTGATCGACATCATGGGGCAGATCCAGGTCGGATTCAGCCCGGCGGCGCTGGAGCAGGCCCTGAGCGCGGCGCGCAGCGCGAAGGGTTTGTGAGAGGCTCATGGCAAATTGGTACTCCGTGAAATCGCTCTACCGCATGGACGTGAAAGCGGCGGCGGACGCCGCCCCACGCCTATCGAGTAGCGAAGAGCGCATCATCTTGGTGCGCGCCGACAGCTTCGACGAGGCACTGGAGAAAGCGCAGCAGGAAGCGCGCAAGTACGCCGACATGCGCTGGCTGAACGCGCGCGGTGAGGCCGTCGAGACCCGCTACCTCGAGGTGCTGGACGCCTTCATGCTGTTCGACGAAGAGCTGGCCGACGGCAGCGAGGTGTACTCCAAGATGCTGTGGGTCGCCCCGAGCTCGACCGATGAAGAGCTCATCGAGCGCGGATTCGGAAGCGTCGCCGAGCAGACCTCGGAAGACGGTGACAGCTTCGAGCCCGGAGCGAGCGTCGAGAGGATCTAAGCCCTGCCGGGCGTACCCTCAGTGCGTCGTGAAGTAGTCCATGTTCATGATGCCGCCACCGGAGCCGCCCTTGACGTAAAGGGTGTGGATGCCGCTGGTAGTGGTGCTGAAATTCATGCTGCGATCGGCCCAGGTGGTCCAGCCGCCGGTGCTGCTCATGGTATAGCTGCCGAGTAGCGTGCCGGTCGCGCTGTCGATGCGGAATTCGACGACACCGCCGGAGTTGGCGCCAGCGATGCGCATGTCCATACCGGTGACACCCGTGAGGTTCATGCCCGGGAAGGCGAGCGTGTCGCCCGCGTCGAAAAAGCCAACCGTGGTACCGTTGTTCTCGAGCTGCACGCCCGAGAGCGACGCGCGCTCGGCTTCGACGCGGACCCCGGTGCCGTTGGTGTTGCCGCGCAGCGTGAAGTAGTCGCTGTTCATGATGCCGCCGGCGGCGCCCGGCTTGCCGACGATGAACAGGCCGTGGACGCCCGAGGCGGTAGTCGTGAACGGCACGTTGCGGTTGACGTACGTGCTCCAGCCACCCGTGGCCGTCATCGTGAGCGAGCCGAGCAGGGTGCCGGTCGGGCTATCCATGTGTACCTCGACCACGCCGCCCGAGTTGTTGCTGGCGACTTGCATGTCGAGGCTCGTGGCGCCGCTCAGGTTGATGTCGCGGAACGCGATGTAGTCGCCCGCTTCCCAGTAACCGACCGTGGTGCCCGAAACGAGGCCGCCCGATTGAAAGCCATTTTCGGCCTGGAAGGCCGTATTGAGGCCGGTGGGTGAGCCGGGCGGATCCGATTGCCAGCGGTAGGTGCCGACCGTCTTGGCCGGAAGCGTGGCGGTGATCTGCTGGCCCTGGCTCAAGATCTTGAATGTCTGCGACGAGGCCGTCTGGTTCACGACGACCATCACCACCTGGCCGTCGGGGTTGATGAACGCTACGTCCGTGACCGAGCCCGAAGAGCCGGCGTCACTGTCGATGCGGCGCGCGCCCGGCATCACGTACTTCGAGAACTGGCCCATGATGTAGTACTCAGCGGTACGCCAGTACGTGTTGGGCGACGACGCGCTCTGGATCATCATCGTCGGATCCGGCACACCGCTCCATTGCTCGGGCTGGATGTTGCTGTCGAGCATCGTCACCCAGGCGTTGTAGCTCTGCGCCCAGTTGCGGAAGTACTGCACGATGCGATCGGCACCCGACACGCCCCACACCGTGCGCTCGGACAGGTGCACACTCTTGCCGGCCAGGCGCGAGTCGTTGTGGACGGTCGTCATGGTGCTGGGGTCGCCCGCGTAGTCGTGGAACGCGGTGCCATCGATGGCTGCCACCGCCGCCGAGTCGTTGGCGGTCGAGTCCAGGAACGGGTAGGCCTGGCTGAAGTTGTGGTCGTAGGCCAGGATTTTCACGTCATTTTGGCCGTTGTTGTTGAGCTCGCTGCGCAGCGCCTTCGCCACGTCGCGGCCCTGCCAGTCGGCCATGTTCATGCCTGGATAGTCGGCGGGCAAGAACAGCGGCTCGTTCTGCATCGTCATCGACCACAGCTTGAGGCCTTGGTCCGAGTACGCCTTGGCGGCCTGGCGCAAGTAGGTGGCGAGCGCGCCTTCTTGGCCTGAGCTCAAGCTGCCGCCGATGATGTTGTTGGACGTCTTCATGCTGGGCGGCGGCGACCAGGGCGAGCCCATGAAACGGAGCAGCGCGCTATAGCTCTTGGCCTGCTGCAGAACGCTGATGATGTTGTAGTTGATGTCGTTCTGAATATTGGCGGGCGACCCGTAGGTGTAGAAGGTACGCGCCGTAAAGTCGGACGTGCCCAGGCAGATACGGGCCAGGCTCATGTTGATGCCCTTGCCGTTGCCCCAGCCGTCGTGCGTGAACATCTCCTTCAGGGCCCCGGTACGTACGGTGTCGTTCATCTTCATCAGGTTGTAGATGGTCGACTCTTCCATCGAGGCGCCGATACCGTCGATGTACTGCAGCTGCGAGCCCGGGTAGACGTTCAAAGCGGTGATGCCAGCGCCGTCCGGATTGGCGGCGTACAAGGTGGCCTGCGCGTCGAGCTTGTAGGTGATATTGGCTTCCCAGTTGTTGCTGAACCAACCGGAGTTTTTGGGGTTGTATTCGGAGCTGAAGGTCACCGCCACGGGCGTGCCCGGCACCAAAGCCAGCGACGTGCTGCCCACCTCCTCCGATTCCATGGCATCCGGCGCCACGCAGGCCCCGAAGGCCAGAGCCAGCATGAGCGCACCGCTCGCGGCGAGGAGGCTGCGTTGATGGGACTGGACGCGATTGATGAGCTTGGCCATGAATGTTTGGTCTCCTGGGCGCGAGCGAGCGCCCCCTCAGAACACGGACAAACGCGGCCCCCAGCGCACGAAACTCACGCTTCGCACGCAGCCAACGACAAAACCACCATACGGAGCGGCGTGACAATCTGCAACGCGATCTCGACTCGGTAGCTCAGTTTGGTGAGAGTCGCGCTGCCAAGGTAGCGCGCGCACACACGCCCAAATGGCTTAATTTGCGCTGCTTGCGCAGTCCGTTGCGCACGTTACTTGCGCAAGACTGCGCATGTTGCGCAAGACGCAACGCGGTGTGAGATAGGGAGTCAGTCGAAGACTACGGTCTTGTTGCCGTAAACGAGGATGCGATCGTCGAGGTGCGAGCGCACGGCGCGAGCCAGCACCACTTTTTCCAAATCGCGGCCTTTGCGGACCAAATCTTCCACCGCGTCGCGATGGGAAGCGCGCACCACGTCTTGCTCGATGATCGGCCCTTCGTCGAGCACGGCGGTCGCGTAGTGCGCGGTCGCGCCAATCAGTTTGACGCCGCGCGTGTAGGCTTGGTGGTACGGCCTGCCGCCGACGAACGCCGGCAAGAACGAATGATGAATGTTGATGACCCGCTGCGGGAAAGCCTCGCAGAAGCTGGCGCTCATCACTTGCATGTAGCGGGCGAGCACGACCAGGTCGACGCCCAGCTGCTCCAGCAAGTCTCGCTCGTGGCGCTCTTGCTCGAGCTTGTTTTCCGCCGTCTTGGCGAACACGTGGAACGGCACGCCAAACTGAGCCGCCACGCCAGAAAGGTCTTGGTGATTGCTGACGACGCAAGCAATCTCGCCATTCAGCTCACCGGCGCGGTGGCGCAGCAGAAGGTCGTAAAGACAGTGATCGTACTTGGATACGAACAAACCAATGCGCTTGCGCTTGGCTTGATACAGCAGCCGGTACTGCATCTGAAAACGCTCCCCCAGCTCGGCGATGGAGCGCTCCAGCGCTACCTTGTCGGTCATCAGCTCCGCCAGGTCGAAGCGCAAGCGCTGGAAGAACAGACCGGCCACGGTATCGGTATGCTGATCCGAATCGACGATGTTCGCGCCGTGCCCGTACAGCACCTGTGCCAGCGCCGCGACGATTCCCCGACGATCTGGGCAAGATACGAGCAGCGTTGCCAGAGTCGAAGATTGCGCCGGCGCTTCCATGAGCGCCGTTATACCTATTCGTTGCGAGCCACGAAAGCGCCCGCGGAAAGGCCGACGAAGATCGCGAAAGCCGCGGCGCGCAGCGCGCCAGGCCCGCGCGCCTGCGCCTCGCGCAAGACGAGGCCGAGCTTGATGCCGCGCAGGCACCAGTCGAAGGCGTAAGCCTCGTCCGTCGACAGGCACAAAGCGCCACGCAGCTCCGCGCAGGCGGCGGAGGGGCCCAGCGCCGTGCGTGAAAGGCCGCCCAAAAGAGCCGTCAGCTCTTGCTCCGGATACGCCGCGCGCAGCGCTTCGACCAGGGGGGCTAGCGGCTTGGGCGCGACCCCGAGCGCCGCGTCGCCCGAGCGCGCCGCTTCGACGAAGAAGAGCTCGCCCGCGCGCGCCCGGCACACGCCGCTCAGCCGGCGAATGCGTTGCTCGCGGATGCTCTGCTCCAGCTGCTGCTGCGACAGTAGGTTGGCGCGCACCAGGCTTTCACCCAGCGGGCAGCCCGAGCGGTAACCGCTCTCGAGCACGCGCTCCAGATCCGCTTCGCCGACGTAGCCGCCGCGCACGAGCTGAGCGCCCAACAACTCGCTCGGCTCCGTGGAGGCGCTCACGGTCGGAGCGCCGTCTTCGAAGTAAATGCGACGCTGTTCGTGGCCGTGGCGGTACACCAAGAGGCCGGTCTTGCGGAGCGCGCCGAGCCGCAGCAGATGCGCGGCCAAGCTGGCGCGCTCGACCGGGTGGCGCTCGCTGGCGAGCACCGCGATCGGCTCGAAGAAGCGATACAGCGGGCGCGAGCCGAGCCGCGTCAGCTCGAACGCGCGTGACAGCTTGAGGAACGGGCCGTCTTCGCGAGCCAAATCCGAGTCCATGCCGGCACGGGCCGTGGCCAGCAGGGCCAGCACCGAAGACAGCGAAAGCGGGCCGATCACCTCCCCGCCAGGCCGCCGCAGCCGGTAGCGCAGCGTCGGTGTGGGGCCGCTCGGACGGCTTTGGGTGGGCCCTTCGTCCGGCAGGTTGGGCGCCGGCAGCGCGATAACGATCGGCTTGAGCGCGTCGTCGTCGACGATGGTCGCTTGCTCGGCGCGCGGCTCGGCGCGCGGCTCGGGCGCTGGCGCGGGGCGGTAACTGTCGTCGCGGCTCGGCGTGACGCGCACGTTGCTCTCGATGCGCACGACACCCAGATCCGCCAACCACAGGCTGAGCGAATGCGCAGAGTGACGCACGCGGTGAGCCGTAGCCAGGCGGTCCAGCTCGCGGGCCACGGCGGCGGAGCTGTGCGGGCGGTTGCGCGGCAACTTGGCCAGCAGCCGCTGCAAGAGCGCGATCACGTCCGGCGGAACCTTGCCGACCAGCCCCGACAAACTCTCCCAGTCGCGCGCGTGCAAGCTCCGCAGCACGTCGAGCTCGTTCCTACCCGGAATGAGCGGAGCGCCGAGCAGCATTTCGGCCAGCACGACGCCCAGCGAGAACAAGTCGCTGCGCGCCTCGACGTCTTGCCCGCGCGACTGCTCGGGCGACACGTAGCCGACCTTGCCGCGCAGCTCGCCGGGCGCGGTGCGCACGTCCGACCAGGCCGAGTGCACGATGCCGAAATCAGTGAGCTTTACCTCGCCGGCGCGGCCGAGCAGGATGTTGTTCGGAGCCACGTCGCGGTGCACGACGCCGAGCGGTGCGTCGTCGTCGTCGCGGTATTCGTGTGCATAAGCCAGGCCCGTCGCAACTTCACGCGCGATGTGCAGGGCCGGCCCGAGCTCTACCGCGCGTTTGCGCGACGAAACGGCGCGCAACACCTCGGCCAGCGACACGCCGTCCACGTACTCGAGCACCAGGAACAGCTCGCCAGCGGCCTCGCCGAAGTCGAGCACGCTGACCAGGTTCGGGTGCTGCAGCGCCGCGTGCACGCGCGCCTCGGCGCAAAACATGCGAAGCAGACGCTCGTCCATCGCCAGCTGCGGCAAGATACGCTTGAGCGCGACACGCTTGGCAAAACCGCGCGGCCCCGGGCGTCGCGCCTCGTACACCTCCGCCATGCCTCCCGTCGCGATGCGACGCACCAGCTCGTATTCACCGAGCCGGACCAGTGAGTGAGACGTACGAGAGTGCACCAACGTTTAACGTATCAGTTAGTGTGCGTTCGTCTATGTAGTCACGTGTCGCTCTTTCACCCGACAAAGCACACGTTGGCTGTCGCTCGCCCTAGATTCCGGTGCGAGCGCTCCAGATGTCTTCGTGACCACCTTGCTGCCAGACGGTAACGCCCTGCGCCGGCTCCAGCGGGTTGCCGCTACTGCGAATGAAATAGGGCGCGTTGGCGAGACTACCCCCAGGTGTGATATCGACCGCAGGCCTCAGTGTGGTGTCGGTGGTGCAGTAACCCACATACTGCAGCGCGAGATTTCCGCCTCGAAAGACCAGCGCCGCGCACCCCGAAGAGCCATAGCCAGCGCCGATCGGTCCTGCGCCGAGGCCGCTCGGGCCCGTCATGGTCGCGGTCCAACCCGTGGCCGGGTCGTAATGGCGCGCCTTGAGCTTGCGCCCACCGCTCGTGTCCTGCAGCCAGGCGACGAGCGCGTGGCCGTCCGTACTCGCCGACACCTGCGGCCCGCTCACGCCGCTGGTGCTGCTGAGTAGCCCGTGGACCCAGCTCGCGCTGCCGGCAGCGCGGCGCAGCAGGCAAACGCCCGTCGTTCCGGCTCCAATCGCGTAGGCATCGCCAGACTCGGCGATGGCGACGCTGACGCCCGGCGAGATCACGTCAGCGTAGTTCTTACAGCAGTCCGCACTGGCGGTGTGCTCCGGCGTTCCCCAACCACTAGCGGGTTCGTACGCAGCTGCATAGAGGTGGTCGCCGTTCCCGCACCAGGCCGCGACGCCGCGGCCGGCCTCGTTCATCGCCACCTTGACCACGCCCTCGGCGTCATCGAGCTTGTGGGTGGACTGCCAGCCGGAGCCGGCTTTGTAGACGCGCGCTCGAACGCCTTGCTTGGAGAAGAGGGCCAGGGCATTGCCCGAACCATCTGCCGCAACCGCGAGGAAGCTCGAAACGTCGTCGCGCAGCGTCGCGGGCGGTCCCCAAGCGCCGCTCTTCCTCACCACCGCCGCCGTTTTTCCGGCGTTTTCGTAGACCACGAACGCGGCCCCGGACGTCGACAGCGCCACCTCGGGCTTCTGACCGTCCGCGATGGCACTGGGCGTGGACCAGGAAGACGACCCCTCCAGCGCGCTCGTGACGTACACTTTGTCGCCGCTGCGATGCCAGGCGACGAGCGCTTCGCCACCGCGAACGGAAACGACCGGCACCGGCGACGAAGGCACGAAAGCAGCCCCCGACTGGAGCTGCACCGGATCCTGACAACCGAGCGCCAACAGAGCCACGACGTAGACGCACGAGCCGCGGCCCGAACGATCGAATCGACCCATCGAGTTACCCTCCGCACGTCGCGTCATCGAGCGACGTGAACGTGAGGCACTCTAAGGGTTTGCGCGTCTGCCCCCAATAGTCATTGAGCGAGCAAGCGTCAGCGCGCGATGACCGGCGCGGCTACGACACCTTACGTCGAGCGCGGTCGTTGAGCAGCGCACGCCAGGCCTCGATGCGGTTCAGGGCGTGCTCCGGCCACTCCAGGCGCGACAAACGCGCGAGCAGGTGCGGCGTGTGGTCGCCGGCGCGGATGCGCGGCCCGAATACGTCTGCCGCGGCTTCGATGTATTCGAAGGCGCGATCGGCGCGGCCGCGCGAGTGCTCGTACCACGCGCACGTCAGCAGGTAGTGCTGCTTGGCTTCCGCCTCTTCTACCACGATGCGCGAGCATTCGTCGATCAGCGCGCGCGCCTTCTCCGGCTGGCGGCGCGTGAGCGCGAGCTGGCAAAACAGCAGCTTCGACTCCATCACGCCCCAGGGGTCGCCCATCTTCACGAACGACTTGTGGGCGCGATCGGTGTGCAGCTCGGCCATGTCCAGGTCGTCGGTATCGATGCCGATCATGGCCAGCAAGCGGTCGCAGGCGGCTTGCCCGCGCGGCGTGCGCAACACATCGAACGTCTGCAGCGCCTCGAACGCGCCGACCTCGGCGGTGTGGAAGTTCATCAAGCGATGCTCCACGTGCGCGATCGATACGTCCGACTGTGCGGTGCCGAGGCGATAGCCGGCGCGCTCGAACTCGTTGCGCGCCTCCTGCGCCAGGCGTCGCGAGCGATCGGTCGTGCCCTCGGAATGCTCGATCCAGCTCAGCAACAGCAAGCACTGGCCACGCCCGACCGGCTGGTCCAGCGCCGCGAAGTTGCGCTCGCCGCTTTGAATGGTGAGCCGAGCGCTCTCGTAGTCACCGAGCTGAAACTCGATTTCGCCGGCCACCGCCTCGCACAGCGCCTGGCCCAACACGTGGCTCTGCTCTTCGAAGATGAGCAGAGCCTTTTTGACCAGCTCCAGACCCTCGGCGCTGCTGCCCTGCTCGCTGAGCAGGTGGCCTTGCAAGCGCAGGCAGTGCGCGACGTTCTCTTCGTCGCCCGCGTCCTCGAAGCGCGTGCGGGCCAGCTCCGCCAGCGTGCTGGCTTCTGCCAGGCGCCCGACGTGGCGCATGGCCTCGGCTTGCCAGCGGTTCTTGAGCGCCAGCATGCGACCGGTGAGCTTGCCCTTGAGCAAGTCCAGATCGCTGAGCGTGCTGAGCGGCTCGCGCGCGCCGTTCCACCCCCGCTGCAGGAAGTCGAACAGCAGCAGCGCCGCCGGGTCGTGATCGCCGGCGTGAATCAGGTTCATCACACGCTGGCGCACGATACGCCGCGTGTTGGCCTGCGGATGCGTGAGCAAGGCCGCCGCAGCCGCGCGATAGAAGCGCTCTTTGTCCGGCCGTACCGAGAGCTGCGCCGACAAATGCTCTTGCAAGAGCTCGTGCGGCCAGGAGTAGCGGCCCGACGAGCGCGGGATCAAGACCTCCGCATTTTGCAGCGCCACGATCGCCGGATCAGGCGCCATACCGAGCGCCGCGATCAGCTCGCGCAGCACGTTACGGCGGATTTCACCGCCGAGCGTCGCGGCCGCGAAGGCGGCCAGGCGGTACTGCTCCGGCACCGTGTTGACACGGCTGTCCCAAAGCTCGGCCGTCGTTTGCGGCCGCGTAGCTAGCACCTCGGGCGGCACCCGGTAGGTGCCGTTGAGGAACTCCATGTTGCCGCCGAGCGCCCAGGCGTGCAGCTGCTGCAGCGCGAACAGCGGGTTGCCGCGGCTGCGGCGCGCGGCTTCTTCGACCGCCGCGTCGTCGAGTGGCAGCGACGCGCGCAGCATCTGCTTCGTGGTCTCGGGCGGCAGCGGCTGCACCTCGATCACGGTGCCGTCCATCACGTCGCGCAGCTGGCGCAGGCGCTCGGCGGCGGGCGTACCGAGCGCGACGTCTTCGTGTCGGGCCGTGGCCACCATCACGATTTTGACGTCCGTCTCTTCGTTGTGAATGCGGATGAAACCTTCGAACGTGGCGGGGCCACCGTTGTGCAAGTCGTCCAGCCAGAACAAGAGCGGGCGCCCAGCCGAGATTTTGCGCAAGGTGTAGCGGATCACCATGCGCCGCGTTTCCAGCGTATCCAGCGTGAAGCGGATACCGGAGGGACCGATGGGCTGATCGCTCGACGAGCCACCGACCGGCTTCATCCATTCGGCGGCGCCGGCCACCCAGGCGCGGCCGTTCTTGTCGTCGCGCTTCACACGCCAGCGCTCGAGCAGCGAGCGCTCGATGGTGTCGCGATCGGTACGCTCGAAGTTGTAATAGTGCGCGGCCGCGCCCAGCATGCCGTCGACGGAGCTGCGCAGCTTTCGGTAACGCGCGCGCAGCGGCACCATCGTGCCTTGCTCGTGCATCGTCTCGCACAGCCACTCGGCCAGGCGGCTCTTGCCGCAACCAGCGGGCCCGACCAAAATCACCAGGCGGTGCGGCGGGCCCTCGCCGTTCACCATCTCTTGACAGATGTCGAGCAGCTTCTGCCGCTCTTCTTCGCGACCGACGAGCGGCGCGGGGCGAATGCTGAGCAAACCCGGTGCGTGCTCGGGCGCAGGCGCCAAATCCGGATTGGGGCCGCGCGTGCCGGTGCGACGCGTGGGCGCGGCCGCTTGTACGTCGGAGGCGCGCGCCAGCGACGGAAAGTCCCACGTGCTGGGGGTCGTGGCCGGCTTCAGTTTTTGCCACTGACGCCGCGCTTCGGCCGCGAACTCGAAGCGATCCCAAGGCTTTTTGGCTAGAAGCTGGGTCACGAACGGAATCGTGTCCTCGGGCGCGTCGATGGCCAGCTTCAGCTTGGGTACGCGATCGAAAGCGTGCACCCTGAGCAGCTCCTTGGACTCGCCGGTGAACGGCGCGTGCCCTGCGAGCAGGCGATACAGGATGCAACCCATCGAGTAGAGATCGGTCGCGCCCGTGACGTGGTGCATCTCGTGCTGGATCTGCTCCGGCGCCATGTAGCCGGGCGTGCCAGCGCCGGCGTGGGGGGCGAACTCCATCGCCTTGCTGCCGTCGAGTCGCTCGTCGTGCGCGTCCTGGCGCAACCAGGCCAGACCGAAGTCCAAGATGTGCACACGCGGCGTCTGGCCGTCGATGCGCTCGACGAGCACGTTCGACGGCTTCAAGTCACCGTGCACGATGCCGCGCGCGTGCGCGTGCGCGAGGCCCGACAATATCTGATCGACGATCACCCAGATCAGCGGGTACTTGATGCGCGCGTGTGCCAGCTCGTGCAGTGACGCGCCCGACACCAGCTCCATGGCCAGGTACGGCGAGCCGTCGCGCAACTGGCCGAAATCTTGGGCTTTGACGATGTTCGGGTGGTCCAGAGCCGCCAGCGCGCGCGCTTCTTTGTAGAACCACATCACGTAGTCGTGCGCGAGATTGCCGGGCGGCGGGATCACGCGCTTGACCGCCACCTGCTCGCCGTTGGCCTGATCGCGGCAGCGGTAGACGATGCCCATGCCGCCCTCGCCGAGCACGCTCAGCACCTCGTAGCGGTTGGCGATGACGTGACCGGGCAAGACGGGCGTGCTGGTCGCCGCGCGCGTCGAGTCCTCCGAGAACACGGCTGCTGCCGAGGGAATGCTCGGGGGCGCGCTGTCGGCCTCTGCGGGTGGTCGCGGAGGCTCCGCCAGGATTTCTTCGTCTGCCACTGCTTGGGGGTCCGTCTTCAGTGCGGGCTTTTCGCGTTCAGAATCGGTCGCGCTCGTATTCGGGTGTTGGGCGGTTTCGTTTCCCGGAGCTTCAGCCCGCGTGCGACGGTCGGTAGCCCCCGAAGCCTCGCTCGCTTCGTCGGGGCTATTCACCTGGCTGGGCCTCACCATCGCACGGGACCGAGTTTAGCCACCTGCTACCCCACGTCGAGACCTGCTCGGCCAGGGAATGGCCGACACAGTGGGCCGGTCTTCTACCGTGGCTGTAGCGAAGCGAGCCCCTTGAATTTCCTTTGAGTTTCATTGAGTTATCTTCATGTGGCGCGGTTCAATAACGGGCGGTAAGGTGGCGCCTCCTGAAATGCCCACCAAGCTCGTTGATCCCTCCCTCGCTGAACGTGACCCCGAGATCGCCCGACTGATCAAAGAGGAGGAGGTTCGCGAGACCGTCAAGCTGCGCCTCATCCCGAGCGAAAACTACGCTTCGCGAGCCGTGCTCGAGGCCACGGGCTCGATTTTGACGAACAAGTACTCGGAAGGTTACGCCGGCAAGCGTTACTACGAGGGCCAGCAGATCATCGACCAGGTGGAAGAGCTCGCGGTCTCGCGGCTCAAGGCGCTGTTCGGCGCCGAGCACGTCAACGTGCAGCCGTACAGCGGTAGCCCGGCCAACCTCGCCGTGTATTTGGCGTTCTGTAACCCCGGCGACACCATCATGGGTCTGGGCCTGCCGAGTGGCGGTCACCTGACGCACGGCTCGCACGTCAGCATCACGGGTCGCTACTTCAAGGCCGTCGGTTACAACGTGCGCCAGAGCGATCAACGCATCGACTTCGACGAGGTGCGCGCACTGGCGAAGGAGCACAAGCCGAAGATCTTGTGGGCCGGTACCACCGCCTACCCGCGCCAGCTGGATTTCGCGAAGTTCAAGGAGATCGCGGACGAGGTCGGCGCCAAGCTGTGCGCAGACATCGCGCACATTTCCGGCCTGATCGCGGGCGGCGTGCACCCCTCGCCCATCGGCCTAGCGGACGTCGTGACCAGCACCACTCACAAGACGCTGCGCGGCCCGCGCGGCGGCATCGTGATGTGCAAGGCCGAGCACGCCAAAGACATCGATCGCGCCGTGTTCCCGGGCCTGCAGGGTGGCCCGCACAACCACACCACGGCTGGCATCGCTGTCGCCGCCAAAGAAGCGAGCACGCCGGAGTTCAAGCAGTACGCGCAGAACGTGGTGTCGAACGCCAAGGTGCTGGCCGAGTCGCTGCTCTCCAAGGGCTTCAACCTCGTCACCGGCGGAACCGACAACCACCTCATCTTGCTCGATCTGCGCAGCAAGAACGTCACCGGCAAGGTCGCCGCCAAGGCGCTCGACCGCGCCGGCATCGTCGGCAACTACAACTCGATTCCGTTCGACCCGCGCAAGCCGTTCGACCCCTCGGGCTTCCGCCTCGGCACGCCCTCGATCACCTCGCGCGGCATGGGCCAGGCCGAAATGGTGAAGCTCGCCGGCTGGATGGACCAAGTCGTCAGCAACGTCGGCGACGAAAAGCTCCTCGACAAGATTGCCGCCGAAATCGCCGAGCTGTGCAAGTCTTTCCCGGCGCCCGGCATTCCGGTCTGAGGCTCGACGAGAGGAGGCACGCGACCAGAGGCCTCGAGGCGAAAGCGTTGAGGCTTCTTTCGTGTCTGGGGGCTGCCAAGCTGCAGCCCGCTCAGGATTCTACACATTTCGACGCGGTGGCCCACGAAGCAGAGCTCGCAGTGTCCGAGCGCTCTTCGAGCCGCTTCGCAGTCACAATCCCCTTGCGGCGTGTCCCCCGTTCCATCGCCAAGAAGTTCTTCCGAATGTAAGAACTTGGGTGAACGCGCGATGCGCTTCGGGACCCCAGGTATCATCGGACGTCCACGAAGCCAATTACGAGCGTAAGAATCTTCTGCGCGCGTGAGAGGTGAGTGGGCGTCCTCAGTCGTCGGACCCTCGTACGTGCCATGCAGCGCTCGCCGTGACGCGAGAACGCCCTCGCCGTCCCGCGAGATGTGTAGGATCACTAGCTGCAGCCCGAGTTGCAGCTGGTGCGGGCTTCGCCGGGGTGAGGTGGGCGCCGCACCGGCGCGGCGGGTGAGTGGCCGTCGTGAGCGCGCTCACCGCGCGGGATCCTGAGAAGCCGATTCTATCGATCCAAAACTCCGTACTTCTTGCGAACGTTGGGATGCGCCGATTTTCCAACTCGCGTTCATCAAAGCTCGCTGTCGACGACGACCCGTCAACCCAATTCAGCCAGTTCCCGCGGGACTCGACCGAACGTCGGACTGGGAGTCTCCACGCAGATACATGGAGCCCGGAGTCCTTCAACGATGCTGCATGCGCGCACGGGCAGCTGCGAGCGGTGAAAGTGGAACCGATTCCCGTTTCAAGCTAGCCAAGAACACTAGCTGCAGTTTGAGCTCACCGCCGATGAGTACCTGGACGCTCCGCCGACCCCGGCTCTCTTCATCCGCCATCGTCGCGGCTGTCGCGCTGTTTTCGGCGGCGTGCAGCGACGATGCTGACTCGCCCCACGGTATGACGGGGGGAACAGGAAGCATACCCATCGCCGCGACCACCAGTGGTGGCGGGACGTTAGGCGGCAGCGGCGGGGGATCCACGATCGCATCTGGCGGCGCGAGCGGAGCGGCGACGGCAGGCGCAGCCGGCAGCGCCGCGGGTACACCGAGTGGGGGCGCTGGGAGCGGCGGCGGAGCGGGCTTCGGCGGCACGGGTGGGGCCTCGGGCGGAGCCGGGAGCGGCGGTACTGCGGAGAGCGGCGGTACTGCGGGAAGCGCTGGCGCCGGTGGTGTCGCCGCTTTCCAGCCCTGTCCGGCGAGCGGAGCTTGCAAGATCATGCCCTTCGGCGATTCGATCACTCAGGGGTACAACGTCGCCGGCGGCTATCGCGCTCCGCTGTTCCACTTGGCCCTCGCCGCGAAACGCAACATCGCGTTCGTCGGCTCTGCCAGCGATTACAGCGTGCCCAGCGTCGATGGTACGCCTTTTCCGAAGAATCACGAGGGTCACGGCGGTTACACGATCGAAGGCAATAGCGGCATCGCACAGTTCGTCGGCACCAGTATTCCGAACTACAAGCCCGCCATCGTTACCTTGATGATTGGAACGAACGACATCAATGGCAACAATAACGTCGCTGACGCGCCGAACCGCCTGGGCAAGCTGCTCGACTCGATCTTCATGCGCGATGCGAACATCCTCGTGATACTCGCACAGATCGTGCCGACACGGACGGACGGCACGAACAACGCCGTCAAGACCTACAACGCGGCTATGCCCAACTTGGTGTCGTCACGCGTCGGCAAGGGGCAGCACATCGTGCTGGTAGACATGTACACGGCGTTTACGAACGACGCGAGCTACAAGCAATCGCTGCTCAATGACAATCTCCATCCGAACCAGGCCGGGTACGACCTCATGGCCGATGTCTGGTTCGAGGCGCTCCAGCCATACCTGCACTAAGGCGGTCGCGAACGCGGGCGGCTCGGCATTGGATCGCTGAGCGCCACCGGGCAAGCTTGGTGCCGAGCAGCCCGACCAAACCAGCCGTGGTGGGTACGAGGTCCTCGGTCCGCTAGCGGACGTGCCACCGCCGCAAGGTGAGTGCACGAACGGGGTGATGCTGAGATCGAGCCTTTGTGAGCTCGATCTCAGCATGAGCTCGAAACGCTCTCACTTACTTCAGCGCGTTGAAGAACTTCCACACGTCGTCGGGAACCCAAGTACAACGACAGTTGTCGGAGCAAGTCATCCCTGGGTTCATGCACGTATTGTAGAGGCTGTCGGTTCCGTCCACGATGGCATTGCCGTGGCCCGACTGGTGAACGCACCAGCGCAACGGATGGCCCTCGGAGCAGCCGCTATAGTCCGTGCAGACGTGCCCGCCGTTCACTAGATAGGGTGGTGGCTGCGGTGGCTCGGGCGGAGACTGGGCGGTGCAGCCATTGTTTTCGGCGAACTGATCGCGCATCGCTCTCGCGCCGTCGATCCCTAAAACTCCGTCCGTCAATCCGTGCATTTGCCAGTACGCGATTGGCTTCTTGCCATCGGTGCAACCGCTCAGCACCGCACCGTCGTAGATGGCGACGGCCCTGAAGACGTCCGCGCGGTCGCAAGCGAGCCTGTAGCTCATGCCGCCGCCAAAACTGAAACCGTTGGCAAAGAGGTGCTTCGTGTCGACACAGTAATTGTCTTCGATCAGCTTGACCATGTCGTCGACGAACTTCAGGTCTCCGCCATCCGCCCAACCTCCGCCGACACCGTCGGGCGCAACGAAGATGGCTCCATTGTTGGACAGCTTCTGAAGGCCGTAGTGCGCCATGTTGTACTTGTTGTCGCCGCCCGAATCGACGTCGCCCATGCTGCCGCCGCGCCAGTGAAAGCCAAAGATCAACCAATACGGCTTGGTGTTGTCGTAGTTGTCGGGGAGCCTCACGATGAAGTTGCGGTTTCCGATCTTGGCCGAGCCGCCCATGCCCGTCCCGTTGGGGACGCTGCCAAACGTGATGGTGGACGTCTTACCGCAACCATTGCTGCGACCCGGGCTGGAACCGCCCATACCGCCCATGCCGCTGCCTCCTGATCCACCCGCCATCGACCCATTACCAGCAGCGGGTTGACCTCCACCGTCGGCCGTAGTTCCCCCCGTCGAGGAGCCGCTGATCCCCGTCTGTCCGCCCGAGGCCGAGCCCGCGATGGCGGAGCCGGAACCTCCGGACGTGGTCGTCGTCGTGCCGGCGATCGACGTCGACGCGCCCGCGGAACCGGACGCGCCCCCAGTCGCAACGCTGCCACCGATCGGCGGACCGTCGCCGGCCGTGCTGCAGGCGATGATCGTTGCAAGAATGCAAACACCTAGCCATGCGGGTGAAAGCAGCCTCGCCAGGGTGAGTGCGCGGTTAGAGTCAGCCATCTTCATGCCCTTAGGTAGTTGCAGCTCAGGGTCGATTCCGCCGGAAAATCGCTCAGCTTTGGCTTGGTTCTCCGGTTCTCCAAAGACTTGCGCTCTGCGTCCAAACCCGTGAAGAATTTCGAGCCGTTCGGTGACAGTCTCGGCGACTCGGCGCACTAACGCTCGAGCCATCATCACGGCCTCTGACGGAGGTCTTCTCAGTCTTCAGCTCATCGAACGATTCGGCTCTGCACGCCGACGTCCGTTCTGCAGATGAACTCGAGGAGCAACCCGGTCCAAGAGGAGTGAGAAGCCATCGGGCGATAGATGCTGGCTAGCCGCTCGTGGAGCTCCGGCAGGCGGGAGCCAGGAATGTTCATGAAGTCGTGGTGCTCGACGTGATAGCCCACGTTGAACGCAATTCGATTGAGCGGCCCATAGTACGAGTACGTCTCTTGCTGGGGGTGAAAGACATAGTGCTCGTGAACGAAGTGCGCAGCGACCGGGTGAAGGCTCAATGAGAAGAACACGCTGAGCATCAAAAATCCGAGGCCCCATGCGCCGAACGCCCAGGCCATGAGCGGGACAGTCACAGCCTGTGTTGCGTAGTTCAGCCACTCCCATCGCTGGGGCCGCTCGGAGAAGAGCAGCCCGCGATAGATATAGAAAGCCATGAGCCCCGATAGCCAGGTGAGCTTCTTGAGCCTCGAGCTTCTGACATGCTGAGCCTCCCAGGGCGTGGGCAAATCGGTGTCGAGCCCCAGCTTTCCCAGGTGCACGTGGTGCCCGAGGTGATAGCGATGAAACGCCATCGCCATCGGGAAAACGAGCGGCACATTGGCGAACAGCGCCAAAGCCTTGTTGAGCCAGCGTGTCTCGAAGACCAGTCCATGCGAGGTTTCGTGCACGCTCATCGCCAGCCAATGAGCGAGCAGCGTGCCCACGGCGTAGGCAACGACCGAGAGGACCAAGATTTTCGCCGCCCAGCCGCTTTGCATGGCCGTCAGCGTGCGCCCGCAAGCGCCGGCGCACGCCAGTTGCAGAACCCACACCGCGGCGGTGACGACCGCGGTCTTGCGATCGACACCGAAGAGCTCTCGAATCCAGGGATGCTCGCGAAGCAGCCGGCGGCGTCTCTCGCGATGCGGCTCGGCGCTGGGGTAAAATTGAAATCCCGCGCGCGCCCAATCCAAGCTCTGATAGGGCGTCCCAGATCTAGCCCTGGCCATCGGTTGATTGTTGCTCGACCCGACGGGCAGAGAAACTCGCATTCCGAAAAGCTCGAACAGCAACTGACGAAACCATGGAAACTCCCAGAAAATTCCCGAAGCAAGCGCGCTCCGCAGGAACGGTTCGGGCCATCGTCGAGGCGTTTGCTCACATTTTCACGCGCGTCGGCCCCTCCGGGGTGAACACCAATCTCGTCGCCAAGAAGGCCGGCGTCAGCATCGGCTCGCTCTACCAGTACTTTCCCAACAAACAGGCGCTGTTGATCGCGGCGATCAAACATCTCGCCGAAGAGCGGTTGCGACGCCTGGCGCAGATCCGCGACACGCTCGACGGGAAATCCCTGGAAACCGTGCTCGACGAGATGATCGACGTCGCGGTGGACCTTCGCGTCCGCGACCAGGCCTTCGATCGCGTCGTGATCGAGAATCTTTCTCATTTTCGCGTCCTCGAGACCCTGCGCGAGGTTCAAGAGGACTTCATCGTCGTCCTTTCGGAATGCATGGCTCGCGCTCGGATGCCCGGTACGCCGGAGGAACATCGAGAGACGAGCCGCTTTCTCTATCAGGCGGCGTTCAGTGTGACGCTTTGGATTGGGTACTTCGAGGGGCCGGACGGGGACCCGGAGCGGCAAAGCGCGACCTTCGGCGCTTGCTGTTGGGCTACCTGCGCTCATGAGCGCTCGTTGGAACGCGAACACGGTTTCGCCGCTCACACCTCCTAACCCATGCAAGCGCAACCGCCGTGGCGCCTGCGCCGTGGTATGAGCCCGCCGCGAATGCACCCCCTCCGGAGGCTCTTCCAGCACGCGCGCGCGTACCGCTCGCAGGTCCTGCTCGCCAGCACCTTTTCGGTGTTGAACAAGCTGTTCGATGTCTTGCCCGAGGTGCTGATCGGCGTCGCGGTCGATGTCGTCGTCAGCAAGAAAGCGTCGTTCTTGTCGCGCTTTGGCGTTGCGGAGCCCCACCAGCAACTGATCGCGCTCGCCGTGATCACGGTGTTCGTCTGGGTGTTCGAGTCGACCTTCGAATACCTGTACGCGGTGCGCTGGCGAAACCTGGCGCAAAATCTCCAGCACGACCTGCGCATGGAGAGCTATGCGCACGTCCAAAAGCTCACGCTGTCGTGGTTCGAGAGTACCCGCACTGGCACGCTGATGAGCATCTTGAACGACGACATCAACCAGATGGAGCGCTTCCTGAACGGCGGCGCCAACGATCTGATCCAGGTGCTCACCGGAACGGTGCTCGTCGGCACCGTCTTCTTCGTCCTGACGAGCAAGATCGCGGTTTTGGCGCTGATCCCGATCCCGCTCATCATCTATGGCGCGTTCTGGTTCCAGGCCCGCCTCGCGTCACGCTACGCCGCGGTGCGCGAAGCGGCCGGCACGCTCAACGCGCGGCTCAACAACAACCTGCTCGGCATCGCAACCATCAAGGCCTACGCCGCCGAGGACTACGAAACCGAGCGCATTCACGAGAGCTCGGATCGCTACCGCAGCGCCAACACCTTCGCGATTCGCTTTTCAGCCGCGATCACCCCCGTCATTCGCATGGCGATTTTGGCTGGTTTCACCGTCACGCTGCTGTACGGCGGCTTCCTGGCCCTGGGCGGCGAGATCGGCGTCGGCAGCTACTCGGTCCTGGTCTACCTGACGCAGCGTTTGCTCTGGCCGATGACGCGACTGGCAGACATGTCGGATCTCTACCAGCGCTCCATGGCCTCGGTCGAGCGCGTCATGAACCTGATCGAGACGCCCGTGAACATCAGCTACGACGGCAAGGCGCTCGCGCCCGGCAACGTGCAGGGCGAGCTGGTGTTCGACCACGTCGACTTCGCATACGCCGACGCGGCCACCTTACAAGGTATCTCGCTACGGGTCGCCCCCGGCCAGAGCGTGGCGTTCGTGGGCGGCACCGGCGGCGGCAAGAGCACGCTCGTCAAGCTGCTGCTCCGCTTTTACGAGCCCACGGCGGGTCGCGTGTTGCTCGACGGCCAGCCCATTCAGGAGCTGGAGCTCCAAGCCTTGCGGCGCTGCATCGGCTACGTCGCGCAAGACAGCTTCTTGGCGGACGCCACGGCTGCGCAGAACATCAGCTACGGCTTGAGCGAAGTGAGCCGCGAGCAAGTCATCGCCGCGGCCAAGGCGGCCGAAGCGCACGACTTCATCAGCGCTCTGCCCAACGGTTACGACACCGAAGTCGGCGAGCGCGGCCAGAAGCTCAGTGGCGGCCAGCGCCAACGCATCGCGCTGGCTCGCGCGATCGTGAGAAACCCCCGCATTTTAGTGCTCGACGAAGCCACCAGCGCCGTCGACAACGAGACCGAAGCCGCCATCCAGCGCTCGCTCTCGCGCTTGGTCGTCGGCCGCACCAGCCTGATCATCGCTCACCGTCTCTCGACCGTGCGCCACGTCGACTGCATCTACGTGATGGAGGCCGGTCGCATCGTCGAGCAGGGGACGCACGACTCGCTGGTGACGGCGGGCGGCGTGTACGCGAGCTTGTGGCGTTTGCAAACAGGCGAAACTTAGCCGTCAGCCGTTGAGACGGCCGCTCACGGACACTTCAGGAGCTCGACGTCGTCGACCCAAATCTGATACGTCTTCGCCGTAGCCCCGCCCGGGAGCGCCCACTCCATCGCGAACAGCTTATCGGTGCGGATCTTGTTGTCCGCGGGGTGATAGCCGGTCCCAACCTGGGTGAGGTCGGCGAACTTGAAGCTGTAATCGGCCCACACCTTGCCGAACGCCACGGCGCTACCGAAATGGTCGTAGCAGGCCGTGCCGCTAGTGCCCGGAGTGACGCAAACACCACCGTTGGGGTGCGTGCTCACATCGGGCACGCGCAAACGCAGTGTCACTGGCGCAGCCGCTTTGCCCCAAAAATGGACGCCGCAATAGGCGGAAGCATCGTAGGGCTGCGGCATGCTGTTCTTTTCGACGAAATTGAAGCCGATCACCGAGCCCCAATCGGTGAAGTTCTCGGCCTTGACCGAGGCCGCGTAGTCACTACGATCGCCGGCCGCGAGCATGGTCATGGCGAAGGCGTTGGCCGGTGGCGTGAGCACCGCATTCTTGGTGGTGTCGCCGCCCGTGTACCAGTAGCCGTTGCGACCATGATTGGGGAGGATCCCGGCGTCGCCGTCCTCCATGTCGTCGATGAGCTCGACGTCCGTCGGGGCAGTGCCACCGCTGCCGCCACCGCCGTTCGCGGTGCCGCCGTTGCCGGCGATGTTGGTGCCACCGCTGCCACCACCTGCGGTTGCGCTCCCGGCGCTGCCGCCAGTACCGCCGCTGCCGCTCACTTCATCGCCACCACTGCCGCCCGAAACTTTGCCAGCGCTCGCGCCTCCACCGCCGTCCGAAGACTTGCCGCCGTTCGACGACTTGCCGCCAGCATCGGAGCCAGCCGCGGCGCTACTGCCCGAGCCGCCGAGCGGTGTCATCACGCCGGTGAGCGAGTCGTCGTAGACGTTGCACGCGAGCGCGGCGCCGAGCGGCCCCCAGGCCAGGATGCTGTTGCGCATCCAGTTGGCGCATGCCCCCGTTCGGCTGAGACTGAAGTTTCTCATCCTATGACGAATAATTTCCGGTAGTTACGATTAGCGGCGACCGAACGGCGATCTTTAGCGTGCGTGTCCGCGCCGCCAGCCCCCTACTTCGAAATGCGCGGCTGCACCCGAAACGATGGAGTCTGAGGAACGCGGGCTTCAAGCGTAACGCGGATGTGATGGACGCACCACGTGGGTCCGATGCGGGGAATGTGCGGCCTTCTCTCACCGGCGCACCTTCTGATGGGCGCGCACTCGCCGCGCTGAGGTACAACGGCCCCATGAGCGACGAGACCAGTGCCCGCCTTCTCGAACGCGCCGAGCGCCTCTTACCCGGAGGGGTGAACTCACCCGTGCGCGCGTTCCGTGCAGTCGGCGGCGCGCCCGTCTTCGTCAGCAGCGCCAAGGGCTCGCGACTGTACGGCGCCGATGGTCGCGAGTACATCGACTACGTCGGTAGCTGGGGCCCCGCTATCTTGGGTCACGCCCATCCGGACGTGGTGAAGGCCGTACAAGCGCGCGCCGAGAGTGGCCTGGGCTTCGGCGCGCCGACTGCGCTCGAGGTGGAGTTCGCGGAAGCCATCATCGCTCGTTACCCCAGCATCGAGATGTTGCGCTGCGTGTCGAGCGGCACCGAAGCGACGATGAGCGCGCTGCGCGTGGCGCGCGGTTTCACCGGGCGCGACATCATCGTCAAGTTCGACGGCTGTTACCACGGCCACTCCGACGGCTTGCTGGTGAAGGCCGGCAGTGGCCTGGCAACCTTCGGTAACCCGGATTCGGCGGGTGTGCCGGCCGCGATCGTCGCGAACACGGCGACGTTGCCATTCAACGACACGGCCGCCCTGAGCGAGCTGTTCGAGCGCGAACGGGGCAAGATCGCCGCCGTGATCGTCGAGCCGGTGGTGGGCAACATGGGCCTGGTGCCGCCCCAACCTGGCTTTTTGGAGCGCCTGCTCGAGCTGTGTCAGGAGCACGGCGCCGTCTCGATCTTCGACGAAGTCATGACCGGCTCGCGCTTGTCGGCCGGCGGAGCTCAAGGGCTGTTCGGCATGAACCCCGACATGACTTGCCTGGGCAAGGTCGTGGGCGGCGGCATGCCGCTCGCTGTGTACGGCGGCAAGCGAGCCATCATGGAAAAGATTGCGCCGCTCGGTCCCGTGTACCAGGCCGGTACGCTGAGCGGCAGCCCGCTCGCCATCGCAGCCGGTCTGGCCACGCTCAACGCGCTCACGCCGGAAGTCTACGAGAAGCTCGAGGCGCTCTCGAGCAAGCTGCAAGTCGGCTTGGAGCGCGTGCTGCGCGACGCGCGGGTCGACGGCGTGGTGCAGCGCGTGGGCTCCATGCTCACGCTGTTCTTCCACCGTGGCCCCGTGCGCTCGTGGGCCGACGCCGCGGAGTCCGACCGCGAGCGCTTCGGGCGCTTTCATCGCGGGCTCACGGCGCGCGGCGTCTACTACCCCCCGTCGCAGTTCGAAGCCGCGTTCGTCTCGGCCGCCCACACCGACGAAGACATCGATCGCACGGTCGAAGCGGCTCGACAGGCGCTGGAGGACTGAGCATGAGCCACAGCGAAAGCGCGCCGCCGAGCGCCTTGTTCAAGCACTGCCCACGCTGCGCCGCCGCAAGAGCGAGCGAAGGCGACGCGGTGCGCTTTCTCTGCGAGAGCTGCGGCTTCGTTTACTATTACAACGTGGCAGTGTCGTCGGCGGTGCTGATCATCGGCTCGGACGAGCAGGCGCTGTTCATTCGTCGCGCGCGCGATCCGGGCAAAGACAAGCTGGCGCTGCCCGGCGGCTTCATCGATCGCGGTGAGACCGCCGAGCACGCCGCGATCCGCGAGGTTCGCGAAGAAGCGGGCGTGAAGCTCGCGACCGTCGAGTTTCTGGCCAGTTTCCCGAACCTCTACACGTACCGCTCCGTCGAGTACCCGGTGGTCGACCTGTTCTTCACGGCCCGGGTCCCGAGCCGAGAGGCGAGCCCGCTCGACGACGTGAGCGAAATCGTGTGGGCCCCACCGTCCAGCTTGGGCGAAGCCGATCTGGCGTTTCCGTCGCACGCTCGCGCCCTCGAGGCGTACCGCCGGCGCCGGAGCGCCTAGCGCCCGTTGGTGCTAAGCTTCGAGGCCCATGCGCATCGAGTGCCCGATCTGCAAGAAGGTCTTGGTCGACGCGCCCGACGACTTCGGGCCCCGCCCGTTCTGCTCCACCCCGTGCAAGATGATCGACTTGGGAAATTGGCTCGGCGAGCAGTACCGCATCCCGGTCTGCGCGCTCGAAGAGCCCTTGCCCAACGACGCCGACGAACACACTTTGTGCTGACGCCATGCAAGGTAACGATACCGTCCTCCGCGCCATCACCGACGACGGCGCTTTTCGTGTGATCGTCGCCCGGACGACCGACACCGTTCAGCACGTGCTGAGCGCCCAGAACGCCCAGGGCGCCACCGGCCGCCACTTGGGCGATCTGGTCACCGGCTCGGTGCTGTTCCGCGAAACCATGGCGCCCAATCTGCGCGTGCAGGGCATCATCAAGGGCTCGGACGGGTCCGGCAGCCTGGTGGCTGATTCGCATCCATCGGGCAAAACGCGAGGCCTCGTGCAGTTGCCCAGCGGCTCGAACGAGGTCGCGGTCGGGCGCGGTGCCATCATGCAAATGATGCGCACGCTGCCGAGCGGCAAAATCAACCAGGGATTCGTGCAAGTGCCGGACGACGGCGGCATCTCCCGCGCGCTCATGGAGTACATGCAAACTTCCGAGCAGGTCGTGAGCATGCTGGCCATGGGCACGCTGCTGCAAGACGGCAAAGTTACCGCCGCCGGTGGCTACCTGGTGCAGCTGCTGCCCGAGGTAGGGCGCGGTCCGCTCATGGTCATGACCGAGCGGCTCAAAGATTTCGAGTCGATCGACGCACAACTAGGCTCGCCCGATTTTTCGCCGAGCGCGCTGCTCGAAGAGCTGCTCTATGGCATGCCCTTCACCCGACTCGAAGAGAGTCGCCTGGGCTTCGAGTGCTGGTGCAATGAGCTGCGAGTGGTCTCGGCCATCGCCACGCTGCCCAAGGCGGACGTCGAGCACCTGCTCTCCAGCGGAGAAGTCTTGGAAATCGCTTGCGAATACTGCAAGCGGGAGTTCAGGATTCCGCCCGCGCGGCTGCAGGGGCTGCTCAATCAGTCGTAGTCCGCAGCGACTACAAGTCCGCGACGGTGACGAGCTCGAAACCGAGCGCTTCTAGTCGCTGACGCGTGCTCGCGCTCGTAAAGAACGCCAGGTCTTGCACGCGAACGGGCGCGGCCCACTGGCGCGCCGGGTGATCGGCGCTGCACAAGGCCTCGAGCTCCGGAGAGGGCTCGGCGGCGTGACCTATCAGGTGATGGGTGCCGGGGCCGAGCGCTTCGAGCTTTTCCCAGACGTGACGCCAGCCCTCACCCGAGATTTCCACCTCCGAGTCGAAGTAGCGCAGCTTGCCGCGCGCGTCGGTGGCGTAGAGATAACGGAGCCCCGCGCGGCTCGCCACGCCGTCGATCAGCGCTTTGAGCCTGAGCGCGCCCGGTCCCTGGTCGGCGGCTGGCAGCATGTGCGTGTCGAGGTGCGTCGGCTCGAAGCCGAGTCCGCGCACGCGCGCTATCTGCGCTTCGTATTCGGCGACGATCGCCTCGTCGCTCGCACGCTCGAGCAGCGGCTCGAAGCGCGGGTGAAAGAAGCCCAGCTCGTCCGTGAGCTCTGCAGCGCGGGTCAGCGGGCCCCAACGTAGATGGTCCCACTCGCACGTCAGGCACAGGTGCACACCCACCGCCAGGCCGTGCGTGCGCGCCTGCGCCAGCGCCTCGCTGAACCAGGGGCAGGGCACCAGAAAGTTACTCGAACCGACGATGCCCTCGCGCATCGCGCGCAGCGTGCCCGCGTTGACCGCGTGGCACATGCCGTAGTCGTCGCTCGTCACGAGCAGCCGCTTGCGCATGCCTCCAGCACTACCGACTTTGGGCGCGATTTGCTACGCTGCGCCATGCGCGTAGCCCTGGGCGCCGACGATTCCTCGCCGCTGGTCGACGTCATCGCCGACTATCTGAGCAGCGCCGGACACCACGTCACCCGCTTCGGTAAGGCCGCCGGCAGCAACGCGACAGCGGCGGACGAAGCCTGGGCCAGCACCGGGCGCCGCGTCGCCGAAGCGGTTGCGGCCGGTGACTACGAGCGCGGCGTCGTCTGCTGCTGGACCGGCACCGGCATCAGCATCGCCGCCAACAAGGTGGCGGGGGTGCGGGCGGCGCTGTGCGTCGACGCCGAAACAGCTCGCGGCGCCCGCAAATGGAACGACGCCAACGTGCTGGCGCTGTCGCTGCGGCTCACCTCGGCCGAAGTCGCCAAGGAGATCCTGCAGGCTTTCCTGGCCGAGCCGTACGCGGGCACCGAGGACGAAAGCCTACGAGTCCTGGCGGCCCTCGACGAGGGGCGCTCCGGGTCGTAGTCTCGACGCTGGGTTTGGGCGGCCATGTCCGCCCGAAACGCGACGAGAGCTTGGACTATGAGCGACACGGTGGCGCTAAATCAGGGGCTCCCGACCCACGTCGGGCCGGGCCTGATCATTGCCAGTAAGTATCGCTTGGAAGAAGAGATCGGGCGCGGCTCGATGGGCACCGTCTTTCGGGCGGTGCACGTCACGCTGGGCCAGCGCGTCGCGATCAAGCTCATTAGCTCCGAGTATTCGCAGTCGGCCGAGGCGCGTAAGCGCTTCAGCGTCGAAGCCAAGGCCGCCGCCAAGCTACGTTCGCGGCACGTCGTCCAGGTCTACGACGACGGGGAGACGCCAGAGGGCAACCCGTACATCGTGCTCGAATACCTCGACGGCGAGACGCTCGAGCAACGCCTGGAGCGCGAGCACGACGTGCCTCTCACCGACGCCGTACGCATCGTCGGCCACGTGGCCCGAGCGTTGGCACGCGCTCACGCGGAGGGCATCGTGCACCGCGATCTCAAGCCGGCCAACATCTTCCTCGTCAGAACGGAGGAGGAAGACGCCGGCTGGCTCGCCAAGGTGCTCGACTTCGGCATCGCCAAGCTGGAAGACGTGCACGGCGAGAAAGGCACCACGCAAGCGGGAACGGTGCTCGGTACGCCGCTATTCATGAGCCCCGAGCAGGTGCGCGGCGCCAGCAGCGTGGACCACCGCGCGGACCTCTACTCGCTCGGCATGTGCCTGTTTCACATGCTCACCGGCGAATTCGCCTACTACTCGCCGAACTACAGCGACATTCTGGTCGGGATCTGCACGCTGCCGCTGCCACGATTGCGCGAAAAAGCTCCGTGGGTTCCGGAGACGGTCGAGCAATGGTTCCAGCGCGCCTGCGCGAAGGAGCCACTGGAGCGCTTTCAAAGCGCGGACGAGATGAGCGAGGCCTTGCAGGCCGCCGCAGGTGGCCTCACGCCACCGTCGAAGCACAAGTCCGTGCCCGAAGGTCGCATCGCGCCGGAGACGCTCGTCGGCTACGCCGCGCCGGCGTTGGTCACCGTGCAGTTGGAGCAGCCGCCGCTCAGCCTCGCCCGCACCCAACCCGTGGCGATGCCGCTGCCTGGCGCTGCTACCACTCCAGGCCTCGCGCCGACTCCGCCAATTCCGATCGCCGTGTCTGCTGGCACTGGCGAGTCGATTGTCACCGGCGATTGGGTTCCGCCGCGGCGCAACTTGCGCCCCCTGTTGCTCGGCGCCGGTATTGGCTTGGTAGCAGTCGTTGCGCTGCTGCTCGTCAGCAAGCTCTTCGGAACCGCTGAGCCAGCCAGCGCCGTCACCGGCGCCAGCGCCGCCGCCACCGGTCCTGCTGCGCCTTCGCCCGCGACCGCTCCGAGCGCCGTTCCTCTGGTCGAGCCAAGCCCAAAGGCCCCCGCCAGTCCGGGTTCCAGTGTGGCTGCTGAAAGCGCTCCCAGCGAGCCTACCGCGCCGCCGATCTCCCCCAAAAAAGCGGCTCCTTCGCCCGCCTCCGCGCCGAAGAAATCACCATCCGGCGCCGCTGGGCCGCGTCCAGGCCCCGGCCCAGCGACGAAGACATCGGGTTCCGATCTCGGATTCTGAAGCGCCAAAAGCGCAAGCTGGGGTAAAAAGGGAGCCGGGTGCTTATGATTATTGCCTCATCTGCTCGGGGTGTCGGCGCTCTTGGCCGCGTTCTTCCTCTCACCTTGTTGACGACGCTGGCGACGTCGCTCGTGGCGCCGGCTGCGTTTGCTCAAGATCAACCTCAAGCCGAAAACGTCGCCGCCGCGCGCTCGCTCGGCTTGCAGGGCATCAAGATGGCCGACTCGGGTGACTGCAAGGGCGCCATCGAGAAGCTCTCGCGCGCCGAGTCGCTCTACCACGCGCCGTCCATTCTCGGCCGCCTCGGCGAGTGCCAAGTCAACGTGGGCCAGATCGTGGCCGGTACCGAGAACCTGAATCGCGTGGTGCGCGAGCAGCTCGCCGCCAACGCGCCCAAAGCCTTCAAAGACGCGCAAGAGCGCGCGAAGGGCGTGCTCAACACCGCTCTCCCGAAGATCGCCCACCTCACCGTCAAGGTCGATCCGCCGGACGCCAAGGCTCAGGTCTTGGTTGCGGGCGTCGCCATTCCGGCGGCCCTCATCGGCGTCGAGCGCCCGACGGATCCGGGCACCCACCAAGTCGTCGTGAGCGCGCCGGGCTACCTCGATCAAACGCAGTCGGTGACGCTGGCAGAGGGCGCAAGCCAAGAGCTCGCGGTGCACTTGGAAAAGGATCCCAACGCCGCCGCTGCGGCAGCGCCCCCGGCTCCGCCAACGACCACCCCGGTCGCAGCCGTGGCCCCCGCGACGCCGCCCGCCGACGCCGGCCCGAAGAAGAACAACACGCTCGCCTACGTCGCGCTCGGCGTCGGCGGTGTGGGGCTAGTCGCCGGCGGCATCACCGGCCTGCTCGCGATCGGCAAAAAGGGCGACCTCAGCGGCTGCGACGCCGACAAGCACTGCCCGTCGAGCCAGGGCGACAAGATCGACAGCGCGAAGACCATGGCCACCATCTCGACCGTCGGCTTCGGCGTCGGTGTCGTCGGGGTGGGCCTCGGCGTCGTGCTGCTCCTCACCGGAGGTAGCGGCAACGGTAGCGCCAGCGCAGCCCCGCCGCGACTGGCTCAACGCTTGCCCGGCTCGGTCACGATCGAGCCGTGGATGAGCCTCAACTCTGCCGGCGTCAACGGTACCTTCTGATGGAGCGGAAGATGCAACTTTCCAGCCGGAGCCTGACCTTTCTCTCGCTACTCACCATCGGTGGCTGCTCTCAGCTCATCGGCCTGAGCGACTACGAGGTCGACCCGAAGCTCGACCACATCCAAGGCGGCCAGGGCGGCGAACCCCAGGCGAACGAAGGCGGCGAAGCCCCGAGCAAAGGCGGCAGCAGCGGGGGTAAGTCGCAGGGCGGAAGCACTCAAGGCGGCAAGAGCACCGGCGGCAGCGCGAGCCTCGGCGGCGAAGGCGGCGAGCCACCCATCATCGGCGGATCTACCGCCGGTGGTGAAGGCGGCGCTCCTCCCGTCAACCCGGGGACGCTCGTGGCGTGTGACTCCGCCGCTTGCTGCACGCAAAAGGGCGGCACGCCGGTCGGCGTCGAGATGCTGAAGGACGGCGGCTTCGAGCTCGGTACGGTCGCAGACGGTGCAACCCCGTGGACCGAAGACTCGACCAAGGGCTACGCGCTGATCACCGACGGCGTCGAGGAGAAGGCCGACCCGCACAAGGGCACCTACTTCATCTTCTTGGCGGGTGTGACGAACGAGCAGAGCGACGTGCAGTCGGAGCGGCTCAAGTTTCCAGCCGATTCGGGCTGGATCGTGCTTTCTGGCTATCGCTTCTTCCAGCTCGACAGCGAAGCCACCGACACGCTCAACACGGACTTCATGGGTATCGGCCTGTACAGCTACACGGACGACAACCCGCTCGAGCTACCTTTCTTTTGGGACAACACGGATCCGGGCGCCAGCGTGAACTACGTAAAGTTCTCCGCGGAGTTCTCGGCCGAGCCGCACGCCGGGCAAGATCGCTACCTGCTGCTGCGCGGCAGCACCGACGACTACGGGACGGACGCGGACCTGACGGCGAGCAACTACATGCTCGACGACATCTCGCTCAAGATGTTCCGCTGTTACAAGTAGCCTGAACGCTCGCCCTAGCGGCCGCGGCGCCGGTCGCTACTTCGGTTCTTCCAGATCTTCCGCGAGGTAGCTGAGGATCACCTCGTCGAGCGATTGTTCGCTGATCGCGCCATCTCCGAAGATGGAGCGCGCGTTGCTGGGCGGAGCCGCCGCCAGGCGCGTTTGCGGACGCCCCAGGGCCGAAGAGCCGAGATCGGCTCCAGCCACGGCGGCCACCGGCGGCGGGACGGCAGCGGCAGCCGCGGCGGCGGGACGCGGCGGAATCGGCGGGCGCGACTTGCGCGGCGCCGGGTTGCTCTTGCGCGGCGGGCGCACGCTGGGCGGCCCCGGCGTACGCGCGGATTTGGGCGGATTCTTGTCCAGCGACGCCACGTCCAAGTCGAAAGCGTCGGCCGGCGGGGGCGCGACCGACGGTGTCGGCTTGCGCAGATTCGGGTTGGAGAGCGGGCGGCGCGAGCGGGGCGACTCCTCGGCGTCACGCAAGGATTTCATGCTTTCGATCACGGCCTTGGCGTCGGCCACGGGTGCCGCCTCGGCGACGGGCGCGACGGGCTGTACCACGCTCGACGGCTCTGCCGGCTTGGGCTTGGCGGCCCCTGCCCCGACCACCACTCGGGCGGTGTCCAAATCGTTGGTGGCCGTCGGGTCCGCGACGCTCTCGGGCACTTTGGACTTGGCTGCCTCGAGCGGGCCGCACACCTGCTCGAGCAACTTGTCCAGATCGCCGGCGCGCAGCGCGGCGAACATGGCCTTGTGCTGCTCCTTCATCATGCCGCGCACGACCGTCGCCATGTCGGGCTTCTCGACCTGCTCGCTGTAGTCGGTGCGTGTCGTCTTGACGATGCGCCCACCGTCGGCAAAGAGGTGCGTCACGATCCGCGGAAACTTGATGCCGGAGTCTTCCGTTTGAATGTGGAAGATCCGACCGCGATGGCGGACGTTGTTGTTGAAGCCGAGTAGCGGCGGGGGTGCTTTGGACACGCTGCGCCCGTACGAAATCCGAGGGGTTACCGAACCCCGAACGTTACCACGACGCGCCCCGCCCCGCCCTTTTCAGTTGCGGTGCGTCCAAATGCCTACACCAGCGTCATATATATGTAGCCAAACCAGCGCGCGGGAATGCAACGGCAAGACGCGAAGACGCGAAGATTCTGGGCATTCGCACCATGCCGAGCCGCGGCTAGTGCGGAGGCGACAAGAACTACCTAGTCCCTTCGTCCATGCGGCGCATGCCTTCGAGGAGGAGCGCTTCGGGGGAGTCCATGATGACTTGTTGGGGGGCGGTGAAGTTCGGGTCGAGGGCGAAGTCGCCTTCGGCGAGCTTGAGCATGGCGTAAAAGGCTTCTTCGCCGCGCAGGTTCATCCACAGGGCGTTGAAGATGGCGCCGCTGACGAAGTGAATTTCGCCGCTGTTGGTTCCCGAGCGGATCTTGAGCGAGCCGCTCTTACGGCCGTGCCACAGCACCTGCACCATGTCCGGCAAGCCCATCTCGAGCAGTGAGCCCGACACGCCGCGTGCCGGCCCGGAGCGTTGCGCCTCGCGCTCGATGATCTGCTTGAGCTTGGCGACGAGCAAGTCAGCCGACACCGGCTTGGCCATGTAGTCCGCCGCGCCGAGCTCGAACGCCTTCGCTGCGTCGTTGCGACCGCCGCGCCCCGTAACGATGACCCACGGAATCTTTTGTCCCCAAGGGCGCTTGCGGACCTCGGCCAAGAGCGCGAGGCCGTCCCCGTTCGGCAAATCGAGCTCGGAGATGACCAGCTCGGTCTCGCCCTTTTCCAGGAGCTTGAGGGCCTGCTCCACGTTGTGCGCCTGCGCCACCTCGAAGCCTTGCTCGAGTAGGCGCAGCTCCAGCACCGTCGTTTCCTCGGGATCCGGATCGATGATGAGCGCGCGGTGGCGGTTGGCCAAAAGCCGCGCTTTCAAGTCTTCGCCCGTGACCGTGTGCTTGAACAGGTCGACCAGGTTGGGGTCGAACACGGTGCCGCGGTAGCGCGCCAGCACCTCGCAGGCTTGCGCGGGACGCAGCGTCTTACGGAACGGATTGCGCGGGTTTTGCGTGAGATCCGCGTAGGTGTCGGAGATGGCCAGCAGGCGTGCGCCGAGCGGGATCTCTTTGCCCGAGGAGCCGTCGGGGAAGCCCTTGCCATCGTAGCGCTCGTACATGCTCTCGACGGTTTGTGTGACCTCGAGCGGGAGCTGCACGGCCTCGAGCAAGCGCACGGGGCTCTTGTATTGCTTCTCGGCCTGCGCTCGATGGCCTTCGTACTCGGCTACGTTGAGCGTCGTCAGGTGGTAGGCGCCCATCTTGCCGAGGTCGTGCAAATACGAGGCGCAGACGTAGGCGCTCTTGGTCGTCTCCGAAAGCCCGATGCGCTCGGCGATCTTCTTGGTCAGGCGCGCCACCTGCGCGGAGTGACCGCGCAAATCGGGGCGTGAATTTTCGATCAACGTGATGAGCACGTTGAGCAGCTCTTGGAAGGACTCGTCGCCCACGCCGCCCGCGCTGCTGCCGCCGGTTTTGCGCGCTTTGAAGTCCTTTTCGCCGAGCACGCGCTCGCCTTGCGTGGCCTCCTTGGCCATTGACAGCGCCAGGCTCTCGTCGCTCACCAGGTTGCGCTCGAACACGTTGAGCATGGTCGAGAACTGCGCGTGCGCGTCGCGATCCAAGATGGCGAAGGCGTGAATGTCGCCGTTGTACGCCTTGCTGATGGCGGCCTTCACGGCGCGCGGCCGGCCGACGAACGCTCGCACTTCCTTCACGCCCGAAGCGAGCTGCACGTCGTGTAGCGCTGGCGCGTTGTCGGGATCCGGCGTGACGACGCTCAGGGTGGCCGTTTGCGGGTCGTAGAGCACCGGGAACACGGTGTCGCGCTCGGCCAGCTTCTTCGGCACCTTGTCGAGCGTGATGCGGTCGATATCGGCCTTGGCCAGCTTCTCGGTCGAGACGAAGCGGGTCTTGTGCAGCGCGGCGAGGTATTTTAGCAAAGCTGCCTCGTCGATCGCCTTGAGCTCGAGCAGCGCCTCCTCGACGCGCTCGCCGGTCCGGGCGACGAGGTTGAGCGCCGCCTCCTGCGCCTCCGCCGTGATTTGCCCGTCGGCAAGCAACCGTTCGAGTAACCGTGTATTGCCCGGGTTCATGGCGTGCGCAGGAGCCTCATGGACAGCCCGTCATTATAGCGGCCAGGACGCTCTGCAAGTCACCGGGGACGGCTCGGAATTTTCACAGGGAGATCGGGAGATCGGGAGCTCTGCGAGCGTGAAATTTTTGGGGTTCGAGAACGAGCCGCGCTCCCGAGAAGACTGCGTCCCCGCTCGTCGGCTTCACCCCCAAAAAAATCCTCGCACGGCTCCCGATCTCCCGATCTCCCCGTATAATCTCGGCTCGCGATCCGGCCTCAGCCGCCAAGTCCGGAGAACCGGCCAACTGGCCGGCGGTGGGTACGGGCGGGGCCGGGAGGGGTGGCAGGAACCTGGCCTACCCCCTCCCGAAGGTGGCGAAAGAACATGGACTTGACGGGGTCGGCTCTGGAAGCTAGTTAAGCCGCCCTTTTCCAGGATCTCGCGGGAATTTTCCGTGAGCCACCTGCAAGCAAACGACTGAAGGACTCGAAGACGATGGCGACGTATCAAGCGAAACCGGCAGAGGCTGCGGCGACCCGTAAGTGGTACGTCCTCGACGCGACGAATGTCCCGCTCGGTCGCTTGGCGACGCGCGTTGCCAGCGTGCTGCGCGGCAAGCACAAGCCGACCTACACGCCCCACGTCGACACGGGTGACTTCGTGATCGTCGTCAACGCCGACAAGGTGAAGCTCACCGGCGTGAAGACGGACGACAAGATGTACTACTCGCACAGCGGTTACCCGGGTGCGATCAAGCGCGAGACCTATAAAGAGGTCGCCGCCAAGCACGCCGGCTTCCCGATCGAGAAGGCCGTGAAGGGCATGCTGCCGAAAAACGTCTTGGGCCGCGAGATGCTGCTCAAGCTCAAGGTTTACGGGAGCGACAAGCACCCGCACACGGCTCAGAAGCCCGAGCCCCTCGCGCTTTGATTTGGATTAAAGGAACCTGAGAGAGATGTCCGAAGTTTCGACCTACGCCACTGGCAAGCGCAAGACGGCCGTTGCTCGCGTCTGGATCAGCCCGGGTTCGGGCAAGATGATCGTGAACGGTACCGACGCCGATCATTACTTCGAGCGCGAGACCTCACGCATGATCGCGCGCCAGTCGCTCGAGATCATCGAGATGCTCGACAAGTACGACGTCAAGGCGACTGTCGCCGGCGGCGGCCACTCGGCTCAGGCCGAGGCCATGCGCCACGGCATCGCCCGCGCGCTGATCGCGGAGACGCCCGAGCGCCGCATCACGCTGAAGCGTGCCGGTTACCTCACGCGCGACGACCGCAAGAAGGAACGCAAGAAGTACGGTCAAGCGGGCGCCCGTAAGCGCTTCCAGTACTCCAAGCGCTGAGGCAAACGTGTCCACGAGCCTCCGCGTCGGAATCTTGGGCGCCGGAGGATACGTCGGCGCCGAATTGGTGCGACTGCTGCACCGACACCCGCGACTCGCCGTCGCGATGGTGGGCGCCCGCGAGAAGGCCGGCAAACGGCTGAGCGAGGTCCTCCCAGGCACGCTCGGTGTTGCCGGCCTTACTGATTTGGTGCTCGAAGGCTTCGAGCCCGAGCAAGCGCCCGAGCTCGCCAAGCGGGTGGACGTGGTGTTCATGGCGCTGCCGCACGCGGCCAGCGCGCGCGCCGGCAAAGCGCTGTACGCCGCGGGCGTGCAGGTCGTCGACTGCTCGGCGGACTTTCGCCTGAAGGACGCGAGCGTTTACGAAAAGACGTACGCGGTCGAGCACCCCGCCAAGGAGCTCTTGGCCAAGGCCGTCTACGGCCAGCCCGAGCTGCACCGCCAAGAGCTCGCCGGTGCGCGTCTGATCGCTGCGCCGGGTTGCCACGTCACGACCTCGCTCTTGCCGATCGCGCCGCTGCTCAAGAGCAAGCTGATCGAGACGGCACCGATCATCATCGATTCGAAGACGGGCGTTTCCGGCGGCGGTCGCTCGCCGGCACCAGCCTTTCACTTTCCGGAGGCGAGCGAGGGCATTCGGCCGTACAAAGTCGGCAGCACGCACCGCCACGTTCCTGAGATCGAGCAAGAGCTGTCGCTGGCCGCGGGCGCGCCGATCACGGTGGCGTTCACGCCCGTGCTCGTGCCGATGTCGCGCGGCATCTTGGTCACGGCTTACCTCACGCCGAAGGCAGGCGTCACCGCGGATGCGTGTCGCGCGGCCGCGAGCGAGCTTTACCAGGGCGGCCTCGTCAGTGTGCTGCCTGCGGGCACGCTGCCGGACACCCTCTGGGTACGTGGCTCGGCGCGCGCCCACGTGGCCTACGTTCACGACGAGCACGCGGGCCTAATCTTGGCGATGTGCGCGATCGACAACCTGGCGCGCGGTGCCTCCGCACAGGCGATTCAGGCGTTCAACGTCGCACAAGGCTGGGCCGACTCGCTCGGCTTGCCGGAAGTTCCGCTGTTTCCGTAAGCGGCGCAGGCGGCTAAGGCGGCGGGATTCGCCGCATTTCTGCCGCAGTCACCGGGTGGCAGCCATCACTGACAGAATGCTGTCAGGATAGCCGCCTCGGCGCCCTTGCGCCGAGGGCCTTACCGAACAACGCTTGCGAGATCCATGAGCCTGGATTTCAAGCTCCGCAGCGAGTTCACGCCGAAAGGTGACCAGCCGGCCGCCATCGAGAGCCTCGTCAAGAGCTTCGAGTCCGGCGCCCAGTACCAGACGCTGCTCGGCATCACCGGCAGCGGCAAGACCTTCACGATCGCGAACCTGATCCAGAAGCTGCAAAAGCCGACGCTGATCATGGCGCCTAACAAGACGCTCGCGGCGCAGCTGTACGCCGAGATGCGCGACTTGTTTCCGGAGAACGCAGTCGCCTTCTTCGTCAGCTACTACGACTACTACCAGCCGGAAGCGTACATTCCGACGACCGACACGTTCATCGAGAAGGACGCGATCATCAACGATCAGATCGATCGCATGCGGCACACCGCGACCATGTCGCTATTGAGCCGCCCGGACGTGATCATCATCGCCAGCGTGAGCTGCATCTACGGCATCGGCTCGGCCGAGACGTACTCCGGTCTGCTGATCAACATCGTCAAGGGCGAAGAGCTGCGCCGCGACAACTTGCTGCGCATGCTGGTCGACATCCAATACGAGCGCAACGACACCGACTTTCACCGCGGCACCTTCCGCGTGCGCGGCGATGTCGTGGAGATCTTCCCGGTTTACGAGGAGGCGCTGGCCGTACGCGTGGAGTTCTTCGGCGACGAGGTCGACGGCATCCACGAGGTCGATCCGCTGCGCGGCAAGGTGATTCGCTCGCTCGACCGCTACTCGATCTTCCCCGGTTCGCACTACGTGACCCCACGCCAGCAGCTGGATCGCGCGATCAGCGGCATTCGCGACGAGCTGAAAGAGCGGCTCGAGTTTTACGACCGCGAAGGGCGCTTCCTCGAGAAGCAGCGGCTGCAGCAGCGCACCATGTACGATCTCGAGATGCTGGAGCAGATGGGCTTCGTGCAGGGCATCGAGAACTACTCGCGGCACCTGTCACAGCGTAAGCCCGGCGATCCACCGCCGACGCTGATCGACTACTTTCCCAAAGATTTCTTGCTGGTCATGGATGAATCGCACCAGACGGTGCCGCAAGTCGCCGCGATGTACCGCGGCGATCGCTCGCGCAAAGAGACGCTCGTCGAGTACGGCTTCCGCCTGCCCAGCGCGCTCGACAACCGCCCGCTGAAGTTCGAAGAGTTCGAACAGCACATGCAGCGCACGGTGTTCGTGTCGGCCACGCCGGGCGACTACGAGCTCACCAAGTCCGAGGGCGTGGTCGTGGAGCAGGTGATCCGCCCGACGGGCTTGCTCGACCCAGAGATCTTCGTGCGCCCCGTGGGCGGGCAAGTCGACGATTTGCTCGCGGAAATCCGTGTGCGTGCCAAGCGCGACGAGCGCGTGCTGGTCACGACCCTGACCAAGCGCATGGCCGAGGAGCTCACGGACTATTACACCGAGCTCGGGGTGCGGGTGCGCTACCTGCACAGCGACATCGACACGCTGGAGCGCGTGGAAATCTTGCGCGATCTGCGCGCTGGTGAGTTCGACGTGCTGGTCGGCATCAACCTGTTGCGCGAAGGCCTCGATTTGCCCGAGGTGAGCCTGGTGGCGATTCTGGACGCCGACAAAGAAGGCTTCTTGCGCAGCCCGCGCTCGCTGATTCAGACCATCGGTCGCGCCGCCCGTAACGCCAACGGCCAAGTGTACATGTACGCCGATCGCATCACCGATGCGATGAAGCTGGCAATGGACGAGACCAACCGCCGCCGCGAGCTGCAGCGAAAGTACAACGAGCAGCACGGCATCACGCCCGCGACCGTCAAGCGCGCGATCATGGAGCTGAGCCCGTCGGGCGGACAGAACGACTACTACGCGGTGCCCAAAGGCCACGCCACCGCCAAGGCGGCGAGCGAGCGCAAACGTGCCGAGAAAACCGGCGAAACCGCGGCCGCCCCGCAAGACATCGCCGAGCGCCTGCTGGAGCTGCGGCAAGAGATGTTCGCAGCCGCCGAGAACCTGCAGTTCGAGACCGCAGCGCGCCTGCGCGACGAGATCAAGAAGCTGCAAGCGCTCAACGGAGGCGAGGCGGTGGTGCCACCGTCGCAGCCGCCGGCCTCGGAGCGGCGGCCGGCGCGCGCCAAGTCTCGCGTCAGCGGCAAACGCCGTTGATGTCGGCCACGAGCGGCGCTTCGGCGCGCGCGATGTCGTCGAATTCGACGCGCCGTTTGCGAGCCCCCTCCGCGTCGCCCTTTTCGACTGCGTCGGCCACGTCGCGCAGCGCGCTGGCGGCTCCGCGCGCGAGCTTCTGGTAGCGCTCGGCGCGCGGCACCAGCTCGGGCGAGCTCAGGTGCAGGGCGTCGATGCGCTGGGCCAGGTCGTCGTAGCGCTCGGCCAAGGCGCGCGATTCGCCCCAAGCCACTGACGGGGACGGCGCTGGCGCCGAGGCTGCGGTCGCCGGAGCCTGGCCTTTCCACGCCTTGATGGCCGCAACGAACGTGCCGCACTCGCGCGCGGTCTGGAACTTGGCGCAGCCTGCGGCCGCGAGCGGGAGCCCGAGCACCGCCAGCGCCAGGAAGCAGCTACTGGCTGGACCGCGCGCTGCCTGCTTCAGACCGGCCCCCCACGGCGCGTCAGCTCATCGACCACGGCGCGTACGTCCTGGGCGCGGTCACGGGGCATGATCAGCACCGCGTCGTCCGTCTCGACGACGCACAAATCGCTGACGCCGAGCATGGCCACGGTGCGGGGTGTCTTGTTGCTGCGCAAGTCTTCGATCAGGTTGCGGTGGGCTTCGATGAAGACGGCGTCGTCCGGGCCGACGTTGTCGGCGTGGTCGCGCTTGCCCAGCTCCCAAACCGTGTGCCAGCTGCCGAGGTCGCTCCAGCCGAAGGAGCCGGGCACGACCGAGAGCTCCGAAAGCTTCTCCATGATGCCGTGGTCGATGCTGATCGACGGCATGCTGGCGAAAGCGCGGCGCGTCGCTTCGAGCTCCGCTTCCGGGCCTTTTTGCGCGCCTTCGGCGATGAGCTGCAGGCCGGCGTGCACGGCCGGCAAATGCTGTTCGACCGCGCGCAGCATGTCGGCCGCGCGAAAGAAGAACATGCCGCTGTTCCAATAGTACTTGCCGCTCTGCACGTAGCCCTGCGCGGTCGCAAGATCCGGCTTCTCGACGAAGCGCGAGACGGCCCGCACGCCGGGCGCGCGCTCCACCCCGGCTTCGATGTAGCCGTAGCCGGTTTCGGGGCGTGTCGGCTCGATGCCGACGGTGGTGATGGTGCCGCGGGCGGCGCTCTCGAGCGCGAGCGACAGCACGCGACGAAACTCGGCTTCGTCCTCGATGTGGTGGTCGCTGGGCAAGACCATGACGACGGCTTCGGGATCGCGACGGGCGATGACCTGCGCGCCCCAGGCGATGCAGGGTGCGGTGTTACGCGCCACCGGCTCGGCGATGAAGCTGCTGGCCCCCAGGTGCGGCAAGGCCTCGCGCGTGACGTCGATCAGCGACTCACCGGTGGCCACGAGCATTTGCGGAGCCGGGCACAGCTCGGCCACGCGGCGCAGCGTGTGACCGATTAGCGGCAGGCTGGGGTCCGGGCCCATGCCCAGCACTTGCTTGGGGCGACTCTTGCGCGATGCAGGCCAAAAACGAGTGCCGCTGCCGCCGGCTAGCACGAGCGTAAAAACGTGACTCATCGGGATTTGGGCGCGAGCATAACTTGTGGCGAAAGTCGCGCAACCGGCCAGCGCGCGCAACCGATGAAGAGGGCGTGTCCCTCTCATTTCGCCCATTTCGGGCTTCCGCCGCGGCGCTACGGATCGCCGGAATAGGGTTCTTGCTGTTCGGCAGTTGTCGGGAGCACGTCAGAGGGCCCGCCGCGGAGGCGGAGGCCGGCACGGCAGAGGGCGGCGCCGGCCAACGAGGCGAGCCGGAGACGACACCATTGGACGAAGCGGCCGGCGGCCAGGCGTTGAGCGGCGCGAGCCACGGCCAAAGCGGCGACGACGGCGCAGCGGGTGCAGCAACGCGCGACACGGCACGCCCACCCGTCGTGAGCTGCGGCACCCCGCCGCCAGAAACGTGTGAAGCGCACGGCGATTCGTCGCAGGGCGTACGCCTGATCGGGACCGTGCTCACGCCCGAAGCAACGCTGCGAGGCGGGAGCCTGGACTTGGACCCCAATGGCAACGTTCGCTGCGCAGCGTGCGACTGCGACGACGAGGGTGGCGCGCTCGTCCTCAGCTGCCCAGGCTTGGTGATAGCGCCGGGCTTCATCAACTTGCACGATCACCTGAGCTACGCCGGCACACCGCCGCTAGCTCATCCGGGTGAGCTCTACGAGCACCGTAACGATTGGAGGCTCGGCGAGCACGGTCACGCAGCCCTCGAATTCGCCGGCGGCGCCACGACCGCGCAGGTGCTGGCGCAAGAGCTCAGGCACGTGCTGGCCGGAACGACGGCGATTGTCGGCTCCGGCGGCAAGCGCGGCTTTTTGCGGAACCTCGAGCTACCTGGCGCCAGCGAGGGGCTGATGCCGGGCTCGATCGACGCCGAGACATTCCCGCTAGACGACACCAGTGGAAGCGTCGATAGCGCCAGCTGCCACTTTGGCATGAATCCGGATACGCCGTCGCTCGCCGCCGGCTACTCCGCGTACGTGGCGCACCTGGGCGAAGGCACGAACCAACGCGCCCAAGACGAGCTGCGCTGCGCGCTCGGCTACCTCGGCCTGGTGGGCGAGAGCACCGCGATCGTTCACGCCATGGCGCTGTCGCGCAGCGATGCCAGCAAACTGGTGGCGCGCGGCGCCAGCGTTGTCTGGTCTCCACGCTCGAACATCGACCTATACGGCAGCACGGCGCCGGTCGCGTTGCTCGCCAGCCTGGGCGCCACCATCGCGCTCGGCACGGATTGGCTCGCGAGCGGCTCCATGAATCTGCTGCGCGAGCTCGCCTGCGCGAAGCACTACAACCAGAGCGTGCTCGGCGGTTACTTCGATGACTTTCAGCTATTTCGCATGGTCACGAGCAACGCCGCCTGGGCCCTGCGGGTCGAGCATCGCTTGGGGGAGCTGCGTCCGGGTCTGGCAGGTGACGTGGCGGTGTTCAGCGAACGCGGTGACCCGTTCCAAAGCGTCGTCGCTGCCGGGCCGGCCGATGTGAAGTTGGTCTTGCGCCAGGGTGTGCCGCTGTACGGCGACGCCCAGCTCGTGAACGCCTTTCGCGATGGCGAGGCGTGCGAAGAGCTCGAGGTTTGCGGAGCCAGGCAGCGTGTGTGCACGGTCGAGACCGGCCTCGCTCTCGCCGACATTCGTGCGGCGGGCGAAGCTGTCTACCCGCTGTTTAGTTGCACGCTACCCCCGGGCGAGCCGAGCTGCGAAGCCCTCGTCGACCACGAATGCCCAGCCGGTGAGGGTGATTGCAAAGCCCCCCAGCCTCCACCAAGCTTCGCGCTGAGCGACGCCGACCAGGACGGCACGCCCGATCTGCGCGACGATTGCCCCCGCCAACCGGATCGGCAACGCGACGGCGATGAGGACGGCCGGGGCGATGCTTGCGATGCCTGCGGCGTCGCCAATCCCGGCCTTCTCCCCTGCCCGATTCGCATCGCGACGCTACGCGCCCCTGGCTCGCGCCTGCCGCGCGGCAGCGCCGTGCGCGTGTCCGGAGCGCGCGTCACGGCGCTGCGCCTCACCGGCTCCAAAGGCTACTACATCGAAGACGGCGACCACGCCGACTACTCGGGCATCTTCGTGTACACCGGCTCTGCCGCGCCCGGCGTGCAGCCTGGGGAGCTCGTCACTGTTCAGGGTTACTTCGACAGCTTCGAGAGCACGGACGAGCTCACGTCTGCGGAGCTACTGGCGCACCAGGCTGCGGCAGATCCGTACCAGCCGCTGCTCGTAGCGCTGGCGGACGCGGCGGACGGCTCGCCACGAGCCGCCGCGCTCGCTTCGCTCTGGCTACGAGTGAATGGAGTCGAGGTCAAAAGCCAAAACCCGGACGCGCCGCAGGACTACGACGAGACGGGGCTCGCCGGCGGGCTGCGGCTCGACGACTTGCTCTTTCCTGACCTCGACAACACCTTCGCGCCAGGCACGACTTTCAGCACGATTAGCGGCATCTACGGCGCCTCGTTCGGGCACCAAAAGCTGTTCCCGCGCGACGCCGCCGACCTGGTCACGCCATGACTACTTGAGCGTGTCTTGAATCAGGCGCGTCAGCTCGCGCTCGTTGGTGAAGCCGCCCGAGACCGCCCGCACCGTGCCGTCTTTGCTGATCATGACCAGCGTGGGCAAGCCTTCGACATGGTACAGCGACGAAGCAACGTCCTGGTCGTCGAAGACACTGGCGTAGCCGAGCCCCGAGCGTTCGAGGAAGCGCGTGATGCTTTCGCGATCGTCGCTCGTGCCGACGCCGAGCACGCGTAGCTTTTGCGTGCCGAACGTCTTGGCGACGTGCTCGAGCACCGGAGCCTGCGCCCGACAGGGGCCGCACCAGCTCGCCCAAAAATCGAGCACCACGGCTTGCCCCTGCAGATCCGACAGGCGCTGCTGCTTGCCGCGCTCGGCCGGTGACACGTAGGGCAAAAGAAAGTCTGGCGCTGGCTGGCCCACCAAGGCCGATTTTTCGGCGCGTCGCGCGCCCAGGTACGGCAGCACGAACAGGCCCATGAACAAGCTGAACCCGAGCACCAGGGCGGCCACCAGGTAGCCGGTCCTGGCGTCGTCGGGCTTGGGCTGCTTGCCGTGCGCATTCATTTCTTACTCCGCACGGGTAGCGTCAAGCGGAGTCGCGCGCCACCCAAACTGCTGTCGTCGGCGGTGACCGTACCGCCGTGCTCGATGGCAATTTTCTTTACGATCGCCAGCCCCAGCCCGGTACCGGTGTGCTTCGTGGTCACGTAGGGGTCGAAGATCAGGTCGCGCATCTCACTCGGAATGCCAGGTCCATTGTCTTCCACCTCGATCGCGAAGAAGGCTCCGTCGCGCCGTAGGGTCACGCGAATCTTCGGCGATTCGTGCTTGGCGTCGGACAGGGCGTCGGCTGCGTTCTGAATCAAGTTGAGCAGCACGCGGCGCAGCATCTGCCGATCGACCGCAACCGGCGCCGCCTCTGCCGGCAACGCCCACTCGAAGCTCGGCCGGGTGCCGGTGACGCGAATCACCGAAAGCTCTTCGCTGGGGTGAGCATCAGCCGTGTCGCCGCCCTCGATCTGGCGGCGCTGCTCAGCCAAAAATTCACTCAAATCGGCGTCTTCGAGCTTGGCCTGGGGCAGCCGCGCGAAGTCCGAAAATTCAGAAACGAGGCGCCGCAGGGTACCGACTTCGTCCTCCACGATTTCGAGCGTGGTGTCGAGCACGTTCCGAAACTGCTCGTCGTTGCCCTGGTAGCGGCGGTGTAGCTCTTGCACGCCCAGCTGAATCGGCGTGAGCGGATTCTTGATTTCATGCGCCAGGCGTCGGGCCATCTCCTGCCAAGCGCTGATTCGCTGCAAGTACTCGATGCGGTTACGGCTCGCCTCGACTTCACCGAGCATGCGGTTGAAAGCCCGCGCCAGCGCGGTGATCTCGTCATTGCCGGCCTCGCTGACGCGGATGGTGAGGTTACCCGCGCCGACGCGCTGCGTGGCCTCGGCCAGCTCGCCGAGCCGCACAGCCACGCCGCGCGCCAAGAACGATCCGACCGCAATCGCCAGCGCGATGGTGATGCCGAGGAGCACCGTGAACGCCCACACGTAGCCTTGAATGTCTTCCTTGCTGCGGCGGTCGACGACTTTGTACGTGTCGATGAACTGCCCCATCTCGCTCAGCTCGTCGAAGCGCGCCTTGTCGGCCGCGAACACCAGCGAAAGCTCGGGCGCGTCGTCGCCCGCTTCGTCATCACCGAGCGGGCGCGTCACTTCGAGCTGGTTTTCGTGCTCAGGGTCGAGCGGGCGGCCGCGATCCACGCTGACCAGCTCTTTGCCGTCGGGCAAGGCCACGCGCGCCGAGACCAGGCTCGGATGCTCAGCGAGCTGCTTCTTGAGCTCGGCTTTGACGGCCTCGGTATCACGGCCCGCGACGGCGCGCCGCAGCGGGGGCGAGAGCGCGATCGCCGCACCCTCTTCGCGCATGCGCGCTTTCAACGTGCGCGCCAGCTCCTGATACAGTCCCAGCGAGCGATCCAAGTGCGTGCCGATCTCGGGCACGAAGTAGCGCGCTCCCGTCTCGCGCACGTATTTGTCGCCCAGCCAGATGGCGACCAAGACCGGAATCAGCGCCGTGATCACGATCGCGAGCGCGAGCCGCGCCTGAATGCGGCCCGGTCGCTTCACTCCTGCACCTTGAACCAGCGCGTGAGCATCTGCCACGGATCGAAGCCGAGGTAGCGCCGCACGTCTTGCTCCACGAACGCGTAAGCTCGCGACAGGCGCGGCCCCAGCGAGCTGGGCGCGCCCAGGCCGTCGAAAATGCCGAACCTGCCGGCAAGCCCTTTGGCGAACGAAAGCACCGCGCGGCCCGCATCGACGCCGAGCGGTACGGCCACGCCTGGGGTGACGGGCGTCAGCACCACGTCGCGCGCGGCAACGGCGCCGGCCCAAGCGCCCGGCACCGGGTCGCTCGCCAGGCGCCGAAATGTGTCGAGCTCGGCGTAACAGCCCACTGCGATCGGGCCGAGCCGCGCCTCCACCGCGGCGCCCAGGTAGCGATAGTCACGAGAAAAGTCGCCTGAAAGCAGGCCCATGTCACGCCGCACGCGATCGGGGCCCATCACCAGGTCGATGGCCGGGCCACGTCGCCGCAAGCACAGCGCCGTGTACAGCTCGCCCTGGTCGAAGGCGCCGACCACCAGCGCCTTGCCGTCGGGGCAAACCAGATCGAGCGCACTTTCGAACGCGCGCTCGGTCGGGATCGGCCACTCGGCAAAGCGCTGAGGCCACAGCTCGACCTCGCCCTCTTGCTCGAGCTCGCGCATGGCAGCGATGAACGCTTCGACCTGGGCGTGAAAGGATTGCCCGCGCGACAGCCGGCGCGCGAAGCGATCGCCAAATTGCTCGAGCGCCACCGTGGACAGCACGCACGCGAACGCGCCGTCATGCTCGGCAACGAGCTGCTCGGCGCTCACCGGCCCACCCTCCGGCAACGGCAGCCGTCCGCGCACCAGCGAGGTGACCTTCACGATGCGCTGGCCGTCGCGCACGGCGAGGATGCCACCGGCGGCCGCAGACCGAGCCGGCGCTGCCCCCGGCTGGCGGAACAAGTCCGGCAGGCGCAACCAATCCTGGGCGGTAAAGTCGAGGACCTGGCAGTCGGCGGTGAACATGGACGAAGCGGGCGGGCGCCGCGGGACGCGGAGTATAGTGGACTCATGCTGCCCGACCATGCCGCCGATCCCGCTACCCGGGACCTCCTGGCTTTCATCGAAGCTTCACCCACGCCGTATCACGCTGTTTCCGAGGTGGCCGGCCGCCTAGAAGCCGCCGGATTCCGCCGGCTCTCGGAGCGTGACAGTTGGCAGCTCGGCCCAGGCGACGGCGCCTACGTGATCCGCGGCGGCGGCTCGATCGTCGCCTTTCGGCTCGGCCAGAAGCCCCCGGTCGCGGCCGGCTTCGCCATCGTGGGCGCCCATACTGACTCGCCCAACCTGCGGCTCAAGCCGAGCGCCGAGCAAACCGCGCACGGCTACGAGCAGCTCTCGATCGAGGTTTACGGGGGGGTGCTGCTCCACACCTGGCTCGATCGCGACCTGGGTCTCGGCGGGCGCGTGGTCTTGGCGGACGGCTCGACGCGACTGGTGCGGCTGCCTGGCAGCTTCTGCCGCGTGCCCAGCCTGGCCATTCACCTGAACCGCGACGTGAATAGCGGCGGGCTCACGCTCAACCCGCAGACGCAGCTGCTACCGCTAGCCGCTCTGGAACGTGACGAAGGTGGGCTCGAGCTCGCGCAGCGCGTGGCCGCCGCTGCCGGCGACGGTGTGACTGCCGACGCCATTCGAGGCTTCGACCTGTGTCTGTTCGATACGCAAGCCCCAGCGCTGGGCGGCGCACGAGGCGAGCTGATCTTCGCGCCACGGTTGGACAATTTGGCATCGTGCCACGCCGCCCTGAGCGCGCTGTTGCGCTCGAGCCGTGATAGCGACGCGACGCGCGTGATTGTGCTTTACGACCACGAAGAGGTCGGCAGCGAGAGCGCGAGCGGGGCCGGCTCGCGCTTTTTGGAAAACGTGCTCTTGCGGCTGGTGAGCTGCTACGCGCCGCAAAGCGACGCTTTCGCCCGCGCCATCGCTGGCTCCTTGCTGGTTTCGGCCGACATGGCGCACGGCGTGCACCCCAACTACCCCGACAAGCACGACAAGCAGCACCGCCCGCTGCTCGGCAAGGGCCCGGTGCTGAAGGTGAACGTGAGCCAACGCTACGCAACGGACGGGCCAACGGCGGCACGCTTCCGCGCCGCCTGCGCCAAAGCCGGGGTAGAGCCGCAGCATTTCGTTTCGCGCAACGACATCGGCTGCGGCAGCACCATCGGCCCGATCGCCGCGGCAGGGCTCGGGCTCCGCGCGGTGGACGTGGGCGGCCCCATGCTCAGCATGCACAGCTGCCGCGAGCTGGCAGCCAGCGCCGACGTGCCGCTCATGATCGGCGCGCTCACGGCGTTGTTCGACGATTTCGTGCCGCTCGATCCGGGAGCTTGATCAGGGCGGGGGCGCGAAGCGGCGGCTGTACGGAAACGGCTGTGGTTCCGGCTCGTCACGGTAGGCGTAGCCCAGCGAAGACAAGTCGATACCGCGCGCGGAAAGGCCGTCGTAGTCGTCGTAGCGCAGCTTGAGCAAGGCTGAAGGGTGGCTCGGTGAGCGGCGCTCGAACGCCACCTCGATCACGCTGCTGTCTTCGCTTTCACCGTATTCGGTGCCGATGTTGCTAGGGCCCGCGCTGGCGCTCTTGCGCGAACGTGGGGCCTCTTCGCGATCGGAATAGCTATCGCGACGCTTTTCGTACGAATCGCCGCGGCCGGCGCCCTGCGCGGCGGACGGCGCCGGCGCTCCGCGCGTCGCAGGTGCGCCGTAGCCGTCGCTGGGCGAGCTCGGCGCGCGGTACCCGCTTTCGGGCACGTAGCGTGGGCGCGGGCGGCGAATGGGTTGCGGTGGGCGCTTCTTTTCCGGGAAAACAGCGACGCCGATCACGCCGACGTGCTGCGGCGTGCCGCGCAGCGCCGAGTAGCTACCGCCGCGGCCGGTGAAGCGAAACGCCGCGACCTCGTCCAGGCTGCGCCGAAAGCCTTCGACGAGCAGCGTTCCCCACGGCTCGATCAAGTAGCCGCGCTGGCTCACGTAGTCGCCGACGTCGCCGCTGATGGCATCACGCCCGTCGACCGTAACCACGGCCTCGACCCGTTCGCCCGTCGGGTTGTCGACGCGAATGTTGTAGCGGTCGCCAGGCTCGCCCAAAACGAACGTGGTGCCGCCCTGCCGGAAGGTGGGTAGCGCCGAGCCGTCCACGGCTTCGAGGCTGATCCGGTACGGCGGCGGCGGAGCCGGCACGACGCGGCGGCGCCAGGGACTCTCGGCGTCACACACGGAAGCGACGCCGAACACCGCAAATAAGGCGATCCCGGAGACCAGCGCCAGGCGGCGCGTGGTCAGCTTGGGCGAGGTCATTTTGGCTGGTACGCACCAGGCGGCGCGAAGATCTCCCCAAAACTTGGCGGGTTGTCGTCCGGCCGGCTATTTGCCCGAAGCGATGGACCGCGCAGCTCCTGCCGAAACCGCCCACCTTTGCCGCCTGTGCGGCGCCGGCAGCCCGCCCGAGGACGGCATCTGCGCCGAGTGCGAGCGCAGCTACGGCCCGCGCGTGGCGCGGCTCCTGGCTCGCGCCGAGCAAGATCAGGATTTTGCGGCGGCGTGCCTCGCCAACTTCCCTGCACCGCTGCGCGAGCGCTTTGCGAGCCTCTTGGGCCAGCGCTGCTTCTTGCCGGGCGCCGACTCGCGGCGTGGACCGGGTCTGCGCGCGGCCAAGGCGCGCACACGCGACGCCAAGTGGCTCAAAACGGCGAACTGAGTCTGCTCACTCCTTGAGGAGCGCGAACACGGCCAAGACCACGAAGCCGAGCCCAATGCAGGCCGCGGCCAGCACCGCGCGCCCCTTGCGCTGAGGCGCGATACTGAGCGCGGCGTCGTCGACTCCGCTCTCGGCCAGGTGCTGCGCGATCGCCGCGTCCGACTCGCGCACGCGCCGCACGAACATCACCAGCGTGAGCAAGAGCGACAAGGTCGCGTAAGCCGCCGTCACCCAGCGGATGCGTCGCGCGCGTCGCTCCTCACGCAGCTGCGCCGACGGAGCACCATCGAGCAACAGCAACTCGCGCGCGTCGAACGTGCGTGGATCCGGCTCGCCCGCCGTCACCACCGGCCAACCCACGGCGGAAGGGCTCGCCAAATCCGGCTGGCTCGACGCCACTACCCACAAGGGTGATGCCGTGAGCCCCGCCGGCCACGGCAACTCGCCGACGAGGCGCCCGTCCGGTGCCAACGTCAATGGCACCGAGGCGCCCCCGTAGCGCCGATTCTCGTCGAAAAACCCCAGAAAGGCGCGGGAAGCGGCGCCGCTGCTCTCGACCAAGAGTCGTCCCGGCTCCTGCCGTTCGTTGCCGTCGCGCCGCACCCGAATCGCGCCCTGCACGACCTCCAGGCACGCAGCCAGCGTGCCCTCGCCGATGCCGTCCGCGCTGGCGTCCACCGCGACGCGCACCTGAGCATCGCTCGGGCGCAGCGGCAGATGTGAGAGTCCGGACGCATCCGTTTCGAGCTCCGCCTGAGCGGGCTCGGCGCCTTCGAGCTTGATGCGCAGCCGCGCGCCGACGACTCCCGAGCCGCCCCGCCGCGCGCGCAGCACCAGCTCGTCTTGCAGGGGGCCTTGCGCCGTCACCAGCACGCCGCGCGCGGGCGCCACGCTGAGCTCGATGTCGCCCGAATGACGGCCGCTTTGAAACCCTCCCCGGCGGGTGGCTGCAGCCTGAAAGATTTCTTTTCTTCCGAGCACGAGGCCGCGCGCCAGCGGCGCCTCGACCGTGCCGGGCGGCTCCACCCGCAGCTCGAACGCAGAGTCGCGTGGTCGAGGCAGCTGCAGCTCGATCTCGGCGCTGCCCTGCTCGTCCGTGCGCCCCGCCGCGCTCGCGACGCGCTGCCCCCCTTCCACGGCAACCAGTGAAAACGGCGTGGCCGACAGCGGCGCCTCGACGGCACGATTGCGCTCGCTCAGCTCCACCCGAAAACTGAGCTCCGTCTGCCCTTGCGTCGGTCCCGAATAGACGCGCGCGCTGCGCAGCGGCCGCACCCCACCCGAGACCACGCCGAGCAGCACCACCCCCACCGCAGACAGCGGGGTGACAAACAGCAGAAATCGGCTCCCGGGACGCGACCTCACCCCCCCAAGATCCCACGATCCGGCGTTTGCCACCACGTACCAGGTTGATTTAGGCTGCGCCGCCCCAATGGCCGACACCAAGAAGAAAAAGAAGGCGAAGCGCGAGCGCAAAGAGCGCCGCTTCAGCCCCGCGCAAACCTACTCGTCTGGTGCTGCCGTTGCCGGTGGCATGCTCGGTGCGCTCGCGCTCGGCGCCGGCGTGTGGGGCCAATGGATCAGTGAGACGCCGCACAATTACTCGCCCTACCTCTTCGGTGGTGGCGCTATCGCGCTCGGCGCCTCCTTGTGGTTTGGCGACGCTGGAGCCGTCCCGGTCCGCATCGGCGACGCCGGCATCGCGCTCGAGCGCGGCACCGAGCTCACGCGCCTCGCCTGGTGCGACCTCGACACCATCGAGATGAACGGCAAGCAGCTCCTGGTCAAAGGCAAGACCACCAGCTTCAGCATCCCCGTCGCGGCGCAGCCCGTCGCCATCGCCTGGATCCTTGCCGAAGGTACCCGCCGCGTGCCCGACGTCATGAACGTCAAAAAGGCCGACCTCAACGGCCTCCCCGAGCCCAAAGACCTCGACGGCGAGCTCATCCCCCTCGAAGGCGTCCAAGTAGCTGGCAAACACTGCGCCGCCACCGACAAACCCATCGCATTCGAACGCGACGCCCGCCTCTGCCCCAACTGCGCCCAGATTTACCTGAAGGACGCCGTGCCGAAGACCTGCGTCACTTGTGAGAAGGACCTCGGTAGCAGCGCGATCGAGCTCTAATCTCCCCACGTGAACGTGGACGTTCAGGTGCCGACCCGTGCCCGAAAGACGAAACCCCGCGTGATGGCTCGCCTCCCGGCGGTGTGCCCTGCTCAACGCGCGTAACTAGTCGCAATCGCGACGACTAATCTCCAACGATTCCGCGATCGGCGCCGCTGCCGTCGGGCTTGTCGCAATTGCGACTATCTAAGGATGCCGAGCCCCCCAACGAGCAGCGTCGCTACCGATGCCCAGCATCGCCGCGGCGGTACCTTTCGATGCGCGAAAAGTCGACGTACACGTGGTGAACGGACTCTCATCGCCGAATACGACCACGCGCACGGTAAACGGACTCTCGTCGCCGAGAACGAGTGAATCTCTGCGACCGCGGACACTTCCGCTAGTCGCAATTGCGACGAGCCGCTGCTGACGCCTGGGGCGCTGAAGATCATTGAGGAATAGTTGTCGCATTCGCGACTACTTTTTCGCGCGCAAAAACGAACGTGGGGTCGCGGTATCGCCGGCCTTCGGGCGTCTTCGTTCTTGGAGTCAATCGATGGTAACGATGGAGACTTCGACGATGGGGCGGGTGCCGGAGAGATCTTCTAGCTTGCGGCGCACCGTGCGGCGGACGTGCTCTTGGAGGTCGATGCCCCGGCCTTCGCGGAATTGTTCGACGGCGCGAGCGGCTTCGAGCGCGAGGCTGCGCTGGGCCGGGTCGTCACCGTCGACGGCGGGGATGCCGCGGGTGGCGATGACGGGCGGGCCGAGGAGCTTACGGCCGTCTAGCGCCAGAGCGACGTGGGCGATGCCGCCACGCGCGAGCTCTTGGCGGCGGTGGAGATTTTCGGCGCTGAGCGGCTCGCCGCCGAGCGCGATGGGGACGCGACCGCTCTTCACTGCGTCGACCTGAGAGACGTGCTCGCCGTCGAAGCCGACGACGCTGCCGTTTTCGACCACGACGGTCTCCGCGACTCCGGTCGCCTTGCCGAGCTCGGCGTGTCGCAGCAGGTGATGCAGGGTACCGTGCACGGGCATGAAGCAGCGCGGGCGCGTTAGCTCGAGCATGCGGCGCTGCTCGGAGCGTCCGGCGTGACCGCTGGTGTGCACGGCCGGTTCGGTGATGCGCGTGTGCACGGTGAGGCCTCGGCGCAAGAGCGAGTTGACCATGGCGATCACCGGGCGGTCGTTGCCGGGGATCACGCGGCTCGACAAGATCACGGTGTCGCCGGGCTCGAGTGTGAGCAGCGGGTGCACGCCGTCGGCCATGCGACGCATCGCGGAGAGTCGCTCGGCTTGGGTGCCGCCGGCCAAGATCAGCACGCGTTCGCGCTTCACTTCGCGCACGTCGTCGGCGGAGACGAGCAGATCGCTCAGCCAGCTCAAACGGCCGATCTCCTTGGCGCAAGCGACCTGCGCCTCCAGGCTGCGGCCCAACAGGCACACCTTACGCCCCGTGCGGCGCGCCGTTTCACCGAGCAGCATCAGGCGCTGGATGTTGCTGGCGAACAGCGCCACCACGACGCGCGCGGGTGCCGCTTCGATCAATCGCTCGAGCGCGGCGCCCACGCTCCGCTCGGAGCCGGCACGCTCCGGCACGTCGATGTTCGTGCTGTCACTCAGGAGCAGGCCTATGCCGGCGTCGCCCAGTGCACGAATTCGCGCTTCGTCCGTGGGCTCGCCATCGGGCGGATCTGGATCGAAGTTGAAGTCACCGCTATGGAAGATGACGCCCGCCGAGGTGCGAATCGCCAGCGCGCTCGCCTCGACGATGGAATGGGCGACGCGCACCGGCTCGACCTCGAACGGTCCCACGCTGTAGGTCTGCCCGGGCATCGCCACCCGAAAGTCGATCTCGTTCGGACCGAAGCCGTGCTCGTTCAAGCGTTTGCGCGCCATACCCAGCGCATGCGGCGGTCCCCACACCGGGAGCTCCAGGTCTGCGAGCAGGTACGGCAGCGCGCCGATGTGGTCTTCGTGACCGTGGGTGAGGAACACCCCGGCGATCTTGTCGCGCTGCTCGAGCAGGTAGCTGAAGTCCGGGTGGATGACGTCGATGCCCAGGTCCTCGTCGGGGAACGCCGCCCCACAGTCGACGATCAGCGAACGGCCCTGATCCTCGATGACCAGACAGTTCATGCCGATTTCCCCCAAGCCGCCGAGGGGAATGAGTCGGACGGGACTTTCGTGGCGGGCGTTCAAGCGGAGTGAGGACGGCCGAGAAAGGGGTGGCCGGGATGGCTACCGTTCGGTCTAGCACCTCTTTGCAGGCGACGCGCGCTGGTGTTACGGCTTCCGCGTGACCCAAGCACGCAGCGTTTCCCCCGAAGAGGCCGCCAAGCTCCTGAGCGAGGGCTATGTGTACGTCGATGTCCGCAGCGAGCCGGAGTTCGAGGCCGGGCACGTGCCGGGCGCGCTCAACGTGCCGCTGATGCACCGCGGGCCGGGCGGCATGAGCCCCAACCCCGAGTTCTTGTCGGTCATGAAGCAAGCCTTCGGCACGGCCGAGAAGCTCGTTGTGGGCTGCCAGGCGGGCTCGCGCTCCAAGAAGGCCGTCGATCAGCTGGCCGCGGCCGGCTTCAGTGAATTGGCGGAGATGTCGGCGGGCTGGGGCGGCTCGCGGGACGCCTTCGGGCGCGCCGTGCCGGGCTGGGTCGCGCAGGGTCTGCCGGTCGAGCCGGGCAAACCCGCGGGCCAGGCCTACGCGGACGTGAAGACTCGGACGCCGCGCTAGGGCCCCGTGGTAGAGGCGGCCGCGGGCGGCGCCGCGGGAGCGCGCGCGTAGTCCGACGCCGCCTTGTCGATCACCGAGAAGTCGCGGGCGGCGCGTTCGGCTTCCGCGTCGAGTAGCGGCGTGAACAGCGTAAGACCCCAAATGCCGTTTTCGCGCCGCCGAAAGGCGTAGCGTGTGCCGCGCGCCGTTTCGACCGTGGCGCGGTCTCCGGCAATCTCCACACGCTTGATACCGGACAGATCGCGGCGCAGCTTCGTCATCCAGCCGAAGCGTTTGGCGTAGAGCGCGAACAGATCACTGCCGTCCGGCGCGTTGGCCTCGGCCTCGTATTCTTTGGCCAGTCGCGAGCGCTCCGGTTCGGGATAGGCCGCCAGCACCCGCTCCCGCGCCTTTTTGCGGAAGTCGCGGATGGTGTAGGCAGCGTGCTGCGCTCGCGTCTCCGTGTATGCAAAAAAATCCTCGGCGCGGCCGCGGTTGACCGCGATGGCCACGCGCAAATAGGCGCCCTCCGGCGTGCGATCGCTGGGAAACGCTAGATAGGCGTAGACAACGCGCCCCAGCGCGGCGAGCGCCACGACGGCCAGCAGCGCGAGCACGATTTGCCGCGTACCGATGCGGTGGGGAGCGATCTTGTGGCTCTTGGCTTCGTCCACGCAGCCATGGTACCGGGCCCAGGTGCTCCAGCAAAGGCGCATCGCCGTCGTGATCCCGGCCTACCGTGAGGCCCGACTGATCGCCGGCACGCTGAGCAGCCTGCCCGACTTCGTGGACGCCGTGTACGTGGTCGACGACGGCAGCCCCGACGCGACGGCCAGCGCCGCGGAGAGCGTCGGCGACGCGCGCGTGCGCGTGATGCGGCACACCGTGAACCTCGGCGTGGGCGCCGCGATCGTGACGGGGTATCGCCGAGCGCTAGCCGAGCACGCCGACGTGGTCGCCGTGATGGCCGGCGACGCGCAGATGGATCCACGCGACTTGCCAGCCGTGCTCGCGCCAATCGTGGCGGGCGGTGCCGACTACATCAAAGGCAATCGCTTTCGTTCGCCCGAGCGCGGCAACATGCCGCTGCTCAGGCGCCTGGCCGGCAAGGTGCTGTCGCTCGCGACGCGCCTGGCGAGCGGGCTCGAGGTGGACGATTGCCAGTGCGGCTACACCGCGATCAGCCGCCACGCGCTGTGCACGCTGCCGCTCGACGAGCTGTGGCCGCGCTTCGGCTACCCGAACGACTTGCTGCTGCTCCTCGCGCAGCATGGCCTCGGCGTGGGCGAGGTCACGGTGCGGCCGCTCTACGGCGACGAACGCAGCGGCGTGCGACCGTGGCACGCCGCCCTGATTTTATGGCTGATCGCGCGCCGCTGGTTGCGCCAGCCGAGCCTGCTCTTAACGGACGCGCGGCACGAGCGCGCCGGGCGCTCGGTATAGCTCCTGCGGCACCTCGGCTGCAGGATCGAGCTTGCAGTTGAGCGCGTGATAGTCGAGCCGGACCTCGAGGCCCTGCGCGGTGACGCGGAACAAGTACGAGTGCGCCAAGTCCGTGAGCGGCAAGATGACGCGCGTCGTGGGCGTTGCCACGCCGTCCGGCACCACCGGCTCACCGTCGAAGCTCGACACGCAAGGCGCGCCGGGCGTGCCGTGCAGCACTGCGTACGCAGTCAAGAAGGTTTGCGGCGTATCGCCACCATCACTCACGATCACGGGGTGACGGGTGCCCGGATAGGGCGCCGCGACGATACGCGGCGTGGAAGCCTCGACCGACGGCGCGCATCGCTCCACCTTGTCCGGAAGCGATAGCTGCGTCGGCACGTCGATGGGCGGGTCGAGCACGCTGCCCTGCGCGCGGAACAAGAACAGCTTGGCCTCGGCTCGCGCCGACGCGCTGTCGAACGTCTCCGTGACTTGGCCGGCGCGCAGACCCGAGTAGGCAATGTTGGAGCTCTGATTCAGGCCAAAACGCGCGGGATCCAGCGCTCCGTTAGCGAACGCCTCCAGCTCCTGCTGGCCATTTCGCAGCGACGCGCGCACCACCGCGCTGCCGCGGCCGACGAGCAGCAAGGGTACGTGCTGACCGTCCACGTGCGCCATCTCCGAGTGGGTGCCGCGCACGCCGACCTGCGGCCACGTGACGGCCGGCACCGTCTCGACGTGCTGACCGTCGAAGAAGAGGGTGGGCTGGTTGTCACCCGGCGCGTGGTGCAGGCGCAGGTAGATGCCACCCTCGGCGATACTGAGCAGCGCCGGCTCCGCCTGCTGTTGACCGCGCGCGCCACGATCGTAGTCGCCGGGCGCGTAGGCGCCGCCGTCGCCGACCGTAACGCGCCGCGTTCGACCCTCGAACAAGTTGCTCCAGCCCAGCTCGACCCCGGTCAAATGTGTGGTGCTCGAGCCGTCCGGCACCAGGTAGCGCAGAGCCGCCACGCCTTCGACCTGATCGGAGACGCTGAAAGCGTAGGAGCGACCGCGCTCGCTGGGCGGCAGAAGCACCTCACGCTCGACGCGCGGCTTGCCCTGACCGTAGGCCACGAACGTCCAGGCCGCGGCGCGCGCTGGCTCGGCGCCGGACGCGAACCAGGCGGTTTTGCCGATGGAGGCTTGAAACGCGGTCGGCAGCTCGGAGGCGCCTTCGAGCGGCTGCCAGGGTGAGGCATCGAGCGTGCAGCTGATCGGCGTCTTGAGCCGCGGCACCGAATAGTCGATTGGCGCGGGAGCGAGCGCCGGTTGCGCCCAAGTGTCGTCTTCGCTTTGGCCGCCCCAACCCAGGCGCGACATGTCGGTGCCGATAGCGCAGCCGCCCGGCGTGCACGCTACCTGCACCTCGCAGTTGGTCTCGTTCACGCACAAGTCGATCGGCAGGCGCCCGAGGCTTTGGAACGTCGAGCCAGCGTCGAGCGACTCCCAAACGTCGTTGGTGGCGGGCGAAACCGCCAGCGCGCGGCTGCCTGCTACCGCAATGAGCGCGCGCGCTTCCGGTGGCCGCGCCGCCGAGAGCACGCGCCCGGTTTCGTCCAGCACCACCCAGACGCGCGAACGGTAACGCGACACCGCCAGGCCGACGGTGCCGTCTTCGGCGGGAACGAGGGAGTCGATGCGCACGCCGGACGCCGTGCTCTCCCAGCGCTCTTCGCCGTCGGAGCCGTCACCGGTCGGCAGGCTCAGGTCTTCGGCCTCGAAGGTGCGGCCGCCGTCGCGCGAAACGAACACGGCGAGCACGCCGCCTTTGGTGCGCCGCCCGATCGCGTAAGCCGTGCGACCGTCGAGCGAAAACGCCAGCGCCAGCGCCGTATCGGCCAAAGAAGGCGTGGCGGCAGCGCCGAGATCGCCGCGCAGCAGCGGCTTCTTGGCGTCCGTGCTGCCGGGCTTGGGCGCCGCCTTCGCCGAGCCAAGGCGTCGCACGATGCCTTGCGGAGCGCAGCCCGCTCCGGCGCTGTACGTCTGACACACGCCGGCCAGGAGCAGGGCGCCGTCCGCGCCGAGCGCCACGCGGAAGCTGGTCAAGTTGCCGTCGAGCGCCAGCGGCTCTTGGTGCAGCGAACGCCCACCGTCGTCGCTCGCCCAAAGTTGAATCGGTTGCGTCGCGGCTTCGGCCCCCGCACGAAAGCAGGCTACGACGAGCTTCTGCTCGAAGGCGGCCAGGCGCAGCGCGCGGCAGGTCGCAAGCTCCGGCAGCTCGCGCGACACGAGCGGGCCTTGGAGCGGCCCGGTCGTCAGCTGCCAGCCCGCTTTGCCGCGCAGCCCGAGCTCGTAGTAGGTGCCCGCCGTGGTCACGGCACGCCCTTCGTTCAAAGCGCCGGCGTCGGGGCCGCGCGGCGCCTTGAGCTCACTCGCGACCGGCGCGAGCGGATTCTTCAGCAGCTCGAAGGGCTGCGGCGCGCCATCGCGGTAACGATAAGTACCAAGCGCCGACACCAGACCAAAGCTCTTGTCCGGCAAGCGCTCGAGCGAGAAGGCGCCAAGGCTGCGCAAGCCGAGCGGCGTGAACGTCTCCCCACCGTCCTTCGTCTGGTAGAGCGCTTCGGGCACGGCCAACGCCAGACCGCGGCCGCCTTCGCCCAAGAGCACGCTCACGAATTGGGGCCCGCTGGGCCCGACCGGTTTCCACGTCGTGCCGCCGTCTTCGCTGCGCAAGAGCCCGCGGTCGCGGCGGATACCCAGGATGGCCTGACCGGCGCTGGTGACGCTGGAGAGCGGCTCGAGCGGCGCGCTGGAGCGGAAGAACGCCGCGATCGGCGAGCGCGCTTCATAGCTCACCCCGCTGGCGCCCACGAAGATCAGGCTCCCCGAAGGCGTGGTGAGAATGCCCACCAAATCCTCCGGCGCCAGCGCCGACGCCGCTTCGAGCGTGTCCGCGCCGTGGCGCACCAGCCAACGCTCACCGCGCCGCCCCGCGAGCACACGATCGCCCGAAGGCAGCGTGAGCTCTGCGTTCACACGCGCCGGCTCTGCCGGATGGTAGCGCCACACCGCTGGCGTCACGAACGCCGGCGAGGACGAAACTTCAGAAACGAGTGAAGGGCGTGGCCGCTCCGCGGGACGCCCTTCTCCGCCTCGACACGCGCTGCCGAGGCTCGCAAAGCCGAGCGCCGCGGAAGCGCTCACGAGCAGCGTACCGCGGCGCACGCTTGCCACTTCAGCCGTTCACGAGCTCGAGCAGCTTGGCCTTGGTGGTCAAGCCAACGTGCTGAGCGGCGCGCTGGCCGTTCTTGAACACCATGATGGTGGGGACGCCGCGAACGCCGAACTTGCCGGCGGTGATGGGCGAGTCGTCCACGTCGAGCTTGCCGACCTTGACCTTGCCGTCGAGGTCGCCCGCAATCTGGTCGATGATGGGAGCGAGCGCTTTACAAGGACCGCACCACGTCGCGGTGAAGTCGACCAGCACCGGGACACTGGAATTGACGACTTCCTGCTCGAAGTTGAGGTCGTTGAACACTTGAACTTTTTCGGATGCCATGGTTGCTCCCTGAGGAGAGTGACGAGCGAGCAACATAATGCCGGTTTTCGAGCGCGCAAAGCCAAGCCGCAAGTTTGGATGGGTTTGGCCTAAATGAAGCGCGATCCAGAGCTTTTGGTGCCGGCGGAAGGGCTCTTCTCCAGGGACCCATGGCCGGTGGGCTGGACGCCGGAGTCCGTGATCGAGACGCTCGAGCCGCTTGCGGTGGATGAGCGACGCCAGCGCCTGTGGTCGGTCATCCGCTCACGAATTGGCAGCGTCACGGTACTAATGGACGCGCCGCACGACCCGCACAACGCGGCAGCCGTGCTCCGCTCCTGCGACGGCCTCGGCATCCCGCGCGTTCACCTCGTGCCGCGCGAGGAAGACTTCGCGGTGGGGCGCACCGTCTCGAAGGGCGCCGAGCGCTGGATCGAGGTCATCCGCCATCGCACGCCTCAAGCTGCGCTCGAGGCGCTACACGAGCAGGGCTTCACCACCGTGGCCACCCACCCCGAGGGCAACCTGGAGCCTCAAGATCTGGCGAGCCTGCCCAAGGTCGCGATCATCCTCGGCAACGAGCACGACGGCCTGCGTGATGCGCTCCACCAAGGTGCCAAGAACTCCGTGCGCATCCCCATGCGCGGCTTCGTGGAGAGCTTCAACGTGAGCGTGGCCGGCGCGGTGCTGCTTTACGCCGCCACGCGCGGTCGCAGCGGAGACCTGTCGGAGTCAGAGCAAGCGCGCCTTTATGCGCGTGCGCTGGTGCGTTCGGTCCCCCGTGCGCTCGAGGTTTTATCGGCCGCCCAGCTGCGCCCGCGAAGCCCCTAGCGGCGCTGCTTCGAAAAGACTAGCGTCCCGCCCGAAATCTCAATGGCACGCCACAGCTCCGAAGTCAGCGTCCTCGGACCTTCGACCCAAGTCACGGGCCGGGTGTCCGGCGAAGGCGGCCTACGCGTCGAAGGCAGCGTCCGTGGGGACGTGCAAATCACCGGCGACGCCGAGATCGCTCCGGGCGCCAGCATCGAGGGCAACGTCGCGGCCGCCTCACTCGAGATCTCCGGTACCCTGCAGGGTGACGTCAACGCCCGCGGTCCCGTCGCGATTCGCAGCGGCGCCGTGGTGCGGGGCGACTTGCGTGGCTCCGAGGTCTCGATCGAGCCGGGCTCGCGCGTCGCGGTGCGCCTCACCACGGACTTCGAGCTGGATCTCGGTCCAGCCGCCAGGCGCCGCTAACACGAAAGCTAGAGAAACGAAGACAGCATGGCAGGCACGGTCATCGGAGAAGGTCTGAGCATCGAAGGCGAGATCACGAGCGACGAGGAGGTCGTGGTTCAGGGCAACCTGCGCGGCAAGCTCTCCTCGACGGACGCCGTGTCGATCGGCCCGAGCAGCGTGGTGCAAGCCGACATCGCCGGGCAAAGCGTCAGCATCGCTGGGCAAGTCACGGGTGACGTGAGCGCGCCGGAGCGCGTGGATATTCAAGCCGGCGGTCGCCTCGTGGGTGACGTGAAGGCCGCGCGCTTCACCATCGCCGACGGGGCCTCCTTCAAGGGCGCCGTGGACATGGAGGTTTGAAAGTGAGCCCCGCTTCAGTGATCGGCGCCGGCACGGTCGTGCGCGGTAACGTCGAGGGTGAAGGCTCGCTGGAGCTGTTCGGCCGCGTCGAAGGCGACGTGAGCATGAGCGGCGACGTGCTGGTGGCCGAGGGAGCGAGCGTGCTCGGCAGCATCTCGGCCGCCAAGATCAGCGTGCTCGGCGCCGTGCAGGGCGATTTGCGTGGCAGCGAGGCCGTGCTGGTCGAGCGCGGCGCGCGCGTCGTGGGCGATCTCAGCGCACCGCGCATCGGTATCAGCGCTGGCGGGCTCGTGCGCGGTAACGTCCGTACCGAAGGCGAGCCGAGCGCCGCTGCGCAGCGCCGCCCCGTGGCCGCCGCGCCCGTCGCGCACCGGCCGCCGCAAGTCGCGCTCTCGCCCAAGCCGCCGCAAGTGGCACCGGCGCCGCTCCCCGCGCGAGAAGTCGCGACGACCGACGCCGTGCACCTCGTCGCGCGCAGCAAAGAGCCCGAGCGCCGCCCCCCGCCGCCTGTCTTGCCGTCGCTCGGCAAGGGCGCCAAGGGCAAGAAGAAGAAAGATCGCGACAGTGACGATTGATCCGGCCAAGCGCGCACGTCTCATTCAACTGCTCACCGAGCGCAGCTTCGAGCGCCGCAAGGTGATCCTGGCTTCGGGGCGAGAAAGCGACTTCTTCATCGACTGCAAGCAGACGATGCTCACCGCCGAAGGCCACGCGCTCGTCGGCGAGCTCATGTTCGACCTACTCGCGGAGCTGCCCGCTTGCGAGGCGGTCGGCGGAGTCGAGCTGGGCGGCTGCCCGCTCGCCAGCGCGGTCTCGCTCGTCAGCTTTCAGCGGGGCAGGCCGCTCAACGCCCTTTACGTGCGCAAGGCCAAGAAAGACCACGGCACTACCAAGCTGGTCGAGGGCGACAAGACACTGGTGCCCGGCCTCAAAGTAGCCCTACTCGAAGACGTCGTCACCACCGGCGGGTCTAGCCTCAAAGCCGTCGAATCGCTAAAAGAAGCGGGCGCTCAGGTCGTAGGCATCGTCGCGCTCGTCGACCGCCAAGAAGGCGGCGCCGAGACCATTCGGGGCAGTGGACTACCTTTGGTTACCATCGCGACCAAGTCGGATTTTATTTCTTAGATTTCAGCTAGGTGCCCCCGACGCCCTGCGTCTTTCGCGGGTTTACCCACGGCTTTTACGCCCGGCCTCGCCGCGTTTCTGTTCACTACGGTCTGCCCGAGCCGATCGTGATCTGCCTTTGCCAAGGTCAGTTGAAGTGATTCCAGCTCCCGCCCGGAGGGCGCTCGCGGGTCGCTCGACGAGAAATTCGAGCGGGGGCTTGGGGGATTGCGACTTCTTGGCTAGCTTCAACCCCCATGCGGCGTTCGGCTTGGTTCAGGCGGGTCTCGGCGGTTGCCGCGCTCGCCGCCTGCTCGCTCGGAGCAAGCTCGCTCGCCCGCGCCGCCGAGGCGCAGCCCCAGCAGCGTCAGCTAACGCCAGAAGAGATCGACGCCTGGCTCGACTCGCGCGCCATGCCCAAGTCGCAAGGCGAGCGCGACAGCGGCGCGGACGACTCCGAAGCGCCCCCACCGCCGCCCCGCAAGAACGGCTTCGTGCTCGAGTCGAGCATCGGCGTGCTCGGCCACGTCGGAGCCCTCAAGCACGTCACGCCCAGCGCGCCCTGGTTCGGGGTGCGCCTCGGCTTCGAGCCGCTACGTTGGCTGATGTTGTTCGCCGAGGCCGACCTGTGGGTCGCCAGCACGGCCTACGCGCGCCAGCCCCCTCCTCCACGCTCGTTCGCTTTCTGGAATACGGGCGGTGGCGTGCGCCTGACCGTGCGTCCGCTGGACAACTTCGGCATCTACCTTCAGGGCAGCGTCGGCGGCGGTCGCGCCACGGAAGATGTGCTCGAGCTGTACGGGTACCTCCACGCGGACGAGCTGGGCTTCTACCAGTCGGCGGAGCTCGGGCTGGAGTGGTACCAGGTAAACCCACACCTGGGCCTGACGCTGCACGGCGGGGTGAGGAACTACCCCCGTACCCTGGAGCGCGAGCGCGACTCGAGCGCCCCCCTGGCCTGGCTGAGCGGCGTGGCCCTGCGCTACACCTTCTAAGGGGCTAAATCCCTGGCATTTTTGGCCGTTTCTTTAGGGGCTTGCGTTAGCCGAAAGAGCAAGTAAGAACAGGGCGTTACGCCTTAAGTAGGGCTGCAGAAGACCTTGGACAGCGATCTGGCTGAATCGATTTCAGCGCTGCGAAATTCCTTCGAGCGTCGCAAAGTGCCCGTTCAATACGGCAAGGCGGACCCCTCCGCCGTCGAGGCACTTCGCTCCAAGTTGCGAATTCCGCGGCGCTTCCGCGAATTCCTCCTGGCGTGCGACCCCGTCGACCTCGAGACCGCGACGCCTGCCGAGCGGGTGCGTCTCATCCCCTCCGCCAAGCTGCTCGACGAGCAAAAGGGGTTCGCTCTGCAAGAAGACGGTCAGCCTCGTCCGCAGGGCCAAACCGGCCCCAACGGCTGGCGCAACAGCTGGGTCGTCATCGGCCACAGCACGCTGCTAGGCGACCCCTACTTCTTGGATACCGCCACGGCGGATGCCGAAGGCGACTGCCACGTCTACACCGCGATGAACGGTACCGAGCAGTGGAAGCCACGGCTCTGCGCCAGCAGCTTCGCGATGTTCCTACGCATTCTGGCGATCGGTATGGAAGTAGCAAAGGGCTTCCCCGACCGCGGTCTCGATGTGGACGACGAGCAGGTGTTCCGCGAGGCACTCGGTCCTAAGATCCGCGAGTACGATCCGGCCGCCGTCAAGGCCGGACACTGGACATGAGCCTCACCTACCAATCCGTGGACGCGCAGAGTCCCGACTTTGCGCGAGCGCTGGCGCGCCTGGCGCGCCGGGGCGAAAGCGATCTCGAGCGCGTCGAGCCCGTCGTGCGCGAGATCTTGGCCGCCGTACGCAGCGACGGCGATGCCGCCGTGCTGCGCTTCGTCGAGCAGCACGAGAAGCGCAAGCCGACCGAGCTCCTCGTGCGCAATTTCGACGGCGCAGCGGCCCTGGCCTCCTTGCCCGAAACCGTGCGCCAAGCCCTGCAGCTTTCGGCGGAGCGCGTGCGTCGCTACCACGAAGAGCAAAAGAAACATTTGCTCGGCTTCTCGTACTCCGAAGGCGGCATCACGCTGCACAACCGCGTGCTGCCGGTAGAGAAGGCGGGGGTGTATGCGCCGGGCGGCAAGGCCAACTACCCCTCCAGCGTGCTGATGACCGCCATCCCGGCGCGCGTCGCGGGCGTTGCCGAGGTGATTCTGGCCTGCCCGCAAGTGAGCACCGAGGTGCGAGCCGCCGCGCACCTGGCAGGCGTCACGGCGATTTTGGACGCCGGCGGCGCGCAGGCCATCGCGGCGCTGGCTTACGGCACCGCCAGCGTGCCGCGCGTCGACAAGATCGTCGGCCCCGGCAACCTCTACGTTACAGCGGCCAAGCGCCTCGTATTCGGCGAGGTCGACATCGACAGCCTGGCGGGGCCGAGCGAAATCCTGGTTATCGCCGACGATCAAGCGAATCCGCGCTGGGTCGCGGCCGACCTGATCTCGCAGGCCGAGCACGACGAAGCGGCCTACGCGCTCTTGCTCTGCCGGAGCGAAGGATTCGTGGAGAAGGTGCGCGCCGAGCTCACGCGTCAGCTCAGCGACTTGCCGCGCCGCAACATTGCGGAAGCATCGCTGAACCAGCACGGCCTGGCTTTCGTCGTCCACGAACAAGCAGAGCTCGCTCGAGTGGCAACCTTACTGGGCGCCGAGCACGTGGCCGTGCACACCGCCGCCCCCGCAGAAGTAGCCAGCCGCGTGCTGCGCGCCGGCGCCATCTTCGTCGGACCGACCACGCCCGAAGCCGTCGGTGACTACGTCGCCGGTCCCTCGCACGTGCTGCCCACGGGCGGCGCGGTACGCTACGGCTCGCCCCTCGGCGTTTACCACTTTCTCTCGCGGACCTCGCTCATCAGCTATGAAGGTTCTGCGCTCGCCGACCAAGCAGCACGAATCGCGGCCTTCGCACGCGCCGAGGGGCTCGACGGCCACGCTCGCGCGGTAGAAGTACGCCTCGAGCGTTAACGGCACCGGCTCGGCGCGCGTTAGCTCGCGCTACAAGCATATTTCAGCGGTTTCGGGACCAAAAGGTGACGGTCCGCGGCAAAGCTTCGGGCTAAGCTCCGAGCCGCGCGACCCCGGTGATGGGCGCGCGTGGAGCCCCCGCATGACCCGACATGTCCGCTGGTCCGTGGCCTTGGCCTTGCTCACTTCGTTGAGCGGTTGCGCGAGCGAACGCGCTCCCATCAATCGCGTTCAGCCCGAAGCACTGCAGAAGAGCTTCTTCGTCGGGCCCTCACTGACGGACGACAAGGACGATCCGCAGTTTTACTACCGGGCCACCGTGGCCGACGTGGACTACGGCGCGTCGCAGAGCGGACTGTTCACGGCCACCTACGCGCAGCCGACGAACATCATTCGTTGGGAGATCACCGAAGACAAGCTGATCGGGCGCCTGGCCTATGAGCGGATCGAAGGCTCGACCGGCAACGGCATCGACGAGACGCGCACCGGACAGATCACGGCGGCCTTCAAGATCGAAAAGCATTTCGACGTGCGGCGCGATTACAACCCGCAGACGGGTGAAGACCTGAACGTCGTCGTCGAAAACGACACCGACCGCCCCTGGTACGAGCGCGAGTTCATGCGCGTCGACTGGTCTCAGAACCTGATCGCCGACGCCTACGATCTCGACACGCTCTCACAGATGAAGATCTTCGCGGACGAGCCGCTCATTTACGAGCCCGTCGCCTACTCCGTCAAAGATCCGAGCGATCCGGACGCGCCGGTATTCGAGGGCCAAACCGGCTATTTCGACATCACCAACAAGGTCTACGTCTCGCCGCAAATCCTGGAGACGCCCTACGGCACCTACCCGGCTTGCTTCTTTTCGCCGGATGCCTTCGACGGAGGCGCGCCGATCGCCGACTGCAACCCGGTCGAGGTAAAGCTGCGGCTCTCGTTCCGCCAGGTCGTGGACCGCGACTACCAGCCGGTGGATTGGGACGGCACGCGCCAGGACATGTTCGGCATGTTCACCACGGCCGAGCGCCGCGGTTACCAGCGCAACTACGGCCTGGTCGACGACCAGTGGCACCGCTTCGCTTCGCGCCACAACATCTGGATGCAATCGCACGCGCACAAGTCCGACGGCAGCGTGTACGAGTGCAACACCGAAAAAACCACGCCGCCCGGCGCCGACCCCGACCGCGACACCACGCCGATCACCGGCGGCGCCGACGAGTGCGACAAGGCGGGCGCAGGCTCACGCTGCGACAAGTTCAGCCACGCCTGCACCATGCCCTATAAGGATCGCGAGATCCGCACCACGCCGTACTACTACGGCCCGGACAGCGATCCCTCGCTGTGGGAGAGCGTGCGCGACGCGGTCGGGCAATGGGACGTCGCGCTGCGGCACGCCGTGCTCACGGCTCGCTACACCGAGTGCCTGCGCGTCTCGCAACAGGGCCCGACCCAAACGCAGGCCGAAATCGACGCCTGCAAGAAGCAGTATCCGATCGACGAAGATCGCGAAAGCATCCTCAAAAACGAGCCGCAGCCCGTGTTCGTCTTCTGCCACAACCCGGTGACCGAAGAAGACGTCAAGAGCCTGAAAGATCAGAAGCTCACGGGTGAAGAGTGCGGCCCGGTTGGCCTGAAGGCTCGCGTCGGCGACCTGCGCTACAACATGACCAACGTCATCCAGAACCCGCAGGTGCCGTCGCCCTGGGGCATCCTGGCCGACGCCATCGATCCGCTCACGGGCGAAGTGGTGGCAGCCAGCGTGAACATCTGGAACGCCGTGACCGACATGCGCACGCAGCTGGCCGTCGATCAGATGCGCTGGTACCTCGGCGAGATCTCGAACGACGACGTGTCGAGCGGCCGCTACCTGAACGACTACCTGTCCGCCAGCACGCGCGCGCCCTCGCCGCGCTTGGTGAGCTCGCCGCTGGTAGACGACGCGCAGGTGGCGCGACGCACGGCCGGCATCGACCGCACCTTGCAAGTGGGTCCGTCTCTGACCGACTTGCCCCGCCTCAAGCAAAAAGACGCGATCGATTGGGCCAGCGCGCAAACCCGTGCGCAATACGGCGACCAGGTGCTTGGTTCTGGCAATAGCGGCGTCAACGCGCGCTTGCTCGCTGCGCGCGGTACCAAGGTGGAAACGGAGCTGACCACCAATTCGTATCTGCGGCTCGCCGGCCTGGATCCGGCCGCGCCGGCCACCGAAAAGACCCTGGATTTGGCGTCACCCTTGCGCGGTAACGCAGTGGCGTTCAAGGCCGAGCTGGATCGCCTGCGCGAAAATCAAATGGGACAGGACGGCCAGTGCATGCTGAGCGCGCCCGAGCCGATCAGCGTGGATGACTGGGCGCAGATCATGGCCCAAAAGTTCCCACTGCCGGAGAACCCCAGCAGCACGGACGTAATGAACCGCAACCAGAAGTGGCACGACTACATCCGCCGCCGCCTCACGTTCGGCGTCATCTTGCACGAGCTGGGGCACTCGATGGGGCTGCGTCACGTGTTCACGAGCACGTTCGACGCTCTCAACTTCCATCCCCAATACTGGCAGCTGCGCTCGCAAGACGGCGCCGAGGCCGACTATTGCACCAAAACGACGACCGACGGCGCCAGCTGCATCGGCCCGCGCTGGCGCGACCCGGTCACGGACGCCGAGCGCCAGGGCTTGATCTGGATGTGGGAGCACACGTCGGTCATGGACTACCCGGGCGACTTGACGCAAGAAGCCGTGGGCATCGGTGCGTACGACCGCGCCGCCATTCGCTTCGGCTACGCGGACGTGACCGACGTGGTGGACGACGACAGCGTGCGTTGTGCGCCGAACCAGCTCGGAACCCGCGACTGCAGCAACAACGGCGCCATCATCAGTAACCTGATCGACTCCACCTTCGGCGGCATCGGCGGCCCCTGGTATCAAGACAACGACACCCCGATTCACTATTCGCAGCTACAGCAGCGCTTGAACCTGATCCGCAACTGCACGCCGGTCAGCACCGACCCGCCCTCGGGCTGGGATGCAGACAAAGACGGCGTGTACAGCCCTGTCTACGACGGTCACATCGTCAACGGTACGCAGTGCGGTACCTTGCCCAACGACTACGTCTCGTACTCGGAGCTACAGCTCGACGCGCCGGGCTTCCAGCAAACCATCGGCGCTTTCGGTGGTCAGCCCCGCAAGTTCGACTCGATCGGCCGCGTGCGCCGCCCGTACATGTTCGGCTCGGACGAGTACGCCGACATCGGCAACATCGCCGTCCTGCGCGACGACAACGGTGCCGACGCTTACGAGATCGCGAACTTCATGATCAACAGCTACGAGGACGGGCACCTGTGGGACAGTTACCGGCGCAACCGCTCGTCGTTCAGCCTGAAGAACGCCTTCACCCGTCCTTACACGCGCTACAACGCGAAGCTCAAAGAGGTCAGCAAAGGCTTCGGCTTCTTCACGGAAATCTTCAGCGCCACCAACGCGCTAGACGTGTACGTGAATAGCGACATCGCGGACGGCCTGCTGCGACCGAACGCCATCGCCACCTCGATGATTTTCGACCACTTCACCCGCATTTTGACCCGCCCGAACAGCGGCGACCACTTCCTCGACGGTAACTTCGATCCGCGCAGCGTCAATGAACCGGGGAGCTTCGACATCTTCCGCTCCGCTGACCAGTCGCTCCGCGTCAATCGGCCGCCCACCAGCCCGGCGCCGCAAGCGCTGCTCGTGCCGGACGGCTCGCAGGGCATCGGCACCGATCTGCTGTTCGGCGGCCGGCCGCTGTTCAATGCGCTCGATCAGTCCAAGGGCTACTACGCCACGCAATACGACAGCTACGTCGGCTCTTACTACGACAAGACGCTCGTCGCGGAGATGCTCACCGATTGCGAGGACCGCTTCATCAGCCAGAGCCGCGACGACTTCAGCGACGGCCGCTACCGCAACATCAGTTTTGCCACCATCTTCCCCGATGGCGTGCGTCGTCTGTTGGCGAGCGCGCTGACCGAAGACGCTTCCGCGCTCGGCTGGCGCGTGGAGTCCAAGAAAGGCAGAGCCGTCGTCGACGACGGCCTCGCGCCATCGGCCGGCATGGGCTTCCGCTCCTTTTGGCCGAAAGACGGCCCCGAGCTGTGCTGGCGCCGCTCCGGTTCGGTCATCTGCAAAGAGTACCCGAACGAAGACGAGATCGATCCGGCCGGCAATGCGCCGACGGAGTCGATGGTCATCGATCCGGAAATCGGCTTCGAGGTGCAGAAGTTCCTGGTCTTCGAGTCGCAGAAAAACCTGCCCGAAAGCTACAAAGAAGACTTCATCGACATGATGCGCATCTTCCGCCTGGGTACCAACTCGGCGCCGCTCTTCCCGGCCGATGAGCAGGCAACCTGGGTCGACCCCCTCAGCGGCCAAAGCTACGTGGCGCATCGCTACGGCAAGGAAAAGCTCGACGGCCACGATGTCGAGCGTGGCATTGCCGCGCGCATGATCGAATGGATGAACATCCTCACGGCCGAGGCCTACCAAACCGAAGGAATTGATCCATCGACGGGCGGGTTCATCTATGCGAAAACCGCGGAGGGTCAGCCGGTGGTCAAGTCGCAGCGCTTCGTCAATCGCGTGAAAAGCTACCAGGGCCTCTTGGACTACGTGCAAGAGGTGTCGAGCGCGTTTGGCTTCGACGATCCCACCAAGCGGGGAATTACCGAGAAGCAAGGAAGTGGCATGTGACTTACTTTTCTAGAACTTGGACGGGTCGGGTGGGCGCGCTGCTGCTCGTGGCGTGCACGGCCTCGGTCGTCGTGGGTTGCAGCAAGAAGAAGCAAGAGGACGCGAAGGCGCAGGCCGAAAAGACCGAGGCCGACAAGCTGAAGCTGCAGCAGGGCGATCGCTACGCTGACGGGCAACGCCTCGCCGCCACCCTCAAAGATTGGACCAAGCGCTGGAACGACACGGCGGATTTGCCGGACTGCGCTCCCCTCTTGAAAGACCCGGCGGAGCTCGAGCTCTGTAAGACCGCTGCAACCGCGCTCACTACCCTGAAGACCGCGGTGGCGAAGCCCGAGCCGGAGGCCACGCTCATCCACGACGCCGCCGAGCTCGCGTTCGCGACCGAAGCCGCTTCCGAGAAGCTACGCACCGCCTCGATGGCCAAGATGCAGGCCGAGCACGCAGCAGCGGCCGCCAGCGGCAGCGCCGCCGCCAAGGCTCCGCCCAAGCCGCCCGCCGCGCCCAGCGCCGCCGCGAAGACCAAGCCGCTCGGCAGCGCCGCCGCCAAGGCGCTCGGCGACAAGATGAAGACCGTCGAGTCCGCCACCGCCACGATGGATCCCGCGATGCAGGTGATGCAGGCGTTCTCGCGCGTGAACCGCGCCTCGCTACGCTACCTGAGCCAATTCCTGCAGTTCGGGCCGCTGCCCACGCGCAAGGCCACGTTCACGGAGCTCGAAGCGCTCTCCAAGCGCAAAGAAACCTGGCCGGCCCTCGGCCGCACCCTGCGCGAAGCCGCTATGGCCGAAAACGACGGAGAGCTGCAAGGCAAGCTCAAGGGCCTCGCGCCCAAGCTCTCACGCCGCGGCCCCGGCGGAATGATGCCCATGCCGCCCGGCATGCCGCCCGGCGCAGGTTTGCCGCCGGGGCACCCGCCATCTCCTGGCAAAGACGAGCCGCCGCCCGCGCCGGCGAAGGATGAATAGCTGCTCCCCAGGCGCTGAGCGGTAACGCGCGGCCCGTCCGTGCTCGCTTCGCTGCGGGGGCTCCCCAAGCGCCGGCTTCGCCGGACGCGAGGGTCCCGCAGGTTCCGAGGCCGAGGCCGAGACCGAGGCCGAGACCGAGACCGAGGCCGATGGAGCTCCTCTGGCTGTTTGAGGATGCCTGCGTGCTCGCCTGCGTTCAGGGGCTGCGCTCGCGCTGCGCGCGACGCGCCCTTCGGGCGCGCCCTGGACTCAGGCTGCGACTCGCAGGCGATGGGCGGGGCCGCCGGAGGTTCCGGCGAGAAGGAGCTGGTTTCATGGCATTTCACGTCGAAGAGTGTGCTGTCGAGCTGAACACGGTGTTGCAGCCGTTGGTTTTGTGCGTTCAGCGGCGGGATAGGGCTCTTGCGGATCAGTTGTCGCGGGCGGCGGCGAGTGTCGCGCTCAACATTGCTGAGGCGAACGGCTCGGATCCCGGCAACCGCCGGGCGCGGTTTTTCACGGCGTCCGGTAGTGCCAGGGAAACACGCACGGCGCTGCGGCTCGGTGTCGCGCGGCGTTACTACGTGGAGGAAGACGCAACAGCCGCGCTGGCGTTGGTCGACCGCGTCCTGGCCATGTTGTGGCGGCTCACGCGCAAGTAACCACGGGTTCTGGCGCGCACTCGAGAGACGCGCCTATGCCAGCCGCGGGTGGCGAGCGCGCGGCTGGCGGCGAAGCACAAGCAAACGTTCGACGACGGCCCTGATAGCCAGGCGAAGCCGGCGCCGGAGGGCCCCCGCCCGCGCGCAGGCGAAGCCGAGCACGGACGGGCCGTGCGTTACCGCTCAGCGCTGGGGAGCAGCCAGGTACCCGCGTTGGATCAGCGACTGAAGCGCCTGTGCGGCTTCCAAATCGGGCCCCTGGACGGAGTCGAGATAAGCGTCGAGGTTCTCGGCGTTGAGCGCGGCTTGGAGGAGATCGAGCTCCTCGTCGGCGAGGTCGCGCAGGAGCGCAGTGAGCGGCATTTTGAGGACGAGGCGGCCGTCGGCAGGGAGGCGGTTGCGAAGCTGGCCGAGCTCGTCTTGCTGGCGGAAGCCTTCCATCAGCACTTCTTGTGCGCTCACGTCGATGGCGCCTTCGTGCTCGCGCGTGTCGGGCGGATCGAGCGCGAACGAGCCCGTTTGCCAACCGAGCATACGGTACAGCGCCTTGAGCGGCGGCACGCCCGGAATGCCTTCGAACTCGGCGAAGCGAATGCGCCCTTCGTTCAGGTAAATGCGGCCCTCGCGGCCAGAAGAGCGCAGCACCAGCACGCCCGCCTTGCGCGAAGTGCCGAAGAGCTGCAGCAAATCCGGCAGCGGGATCTCTTCGAGGTTGCCGGACATGCGCGGCGCTTCGCCTTCGTTGCCGCGGCTGCTAGCGGTGGGTTGTTGCTTGGCGGTAACGCGACCGACGGCCATGGCTTTCAAGTTGGCGCGTGCTTCCGCGTCTTGCGGCGCGGCAACCACCTTCAAGATGTTGGTGCCGATCAGCACGCGATCGCCTTCGCGCAGGGTGCCCTGTTGCACCTTCTCGCCGTTGACGAACGTGCCATTGGTCGAGCCAAGGTCTTCGATGTTGATGGTTCCACCGTTGAGCGCGATGCGCGCGTGCTTGCGCGAGACCATCTCTTCGACGAGCACCATGTCGAGCTCGCTGGAGCGACCGATCACGATCTCTTGCCCCTCTGCGAGTGGGTACTCACCGCCCTGGTATTTTCCAGAGATGAAGCGAAGCGCGAACCGCGGCTCGTTCTTGGCCTCGCTAGGGCCGGGCTGCGCGTGTCGGGGGACCATGAGAGGGAGACTTTTGGCCTACGCCGTACTGACGGCCCAGGTCCAAAAACTTTAGGACTTTGAGCCAGATACGGTCAAATCGTTCTCGCGGGAACGGGCGGATCGGCCTGGGTTGGGCTACTTGCCGCGGGCTCCGCCGGCTGCTCGGGTGGGGCGGAAACGGCGAGCGAGGTCGAACCGGCCCGGTGTCCATGCGACTCGCTGGCGGGAAGTAGGACAGTGAAGGTGGCGCCATCACCCAGGTGGGAGACCACTTCGATACGGCCGCCCATCTCCTCGACCATGCGCTGGCTGATGGCCAGGCCGAGGCCGGTGCCGCGATCTTTGGTGGTGAAGAAGGGCACGAACAAATTCTTCAGCACTTGCGGCGCAATACCGGGGCCGGCGTCGCGCACCGACACCTCGACCCACTCTCCGGCCGGCGCCGATGTCATGGCCGCTGGTGGCTCGGCGTGGATAGCCGTGACCACCCGGACGGTCCCTCGCCCACCCATCGCTTGTACGGCGTTTCTAACCAAGTTGATGAGCACCTGGCGCAGCTGCTCGGCGTCGGCGCGCACGAGCGGCAGGTCGGCCGAAAGATCCGTGACGATTTCGCACTCCTCCGCGCGATCCGAGGCGAGCACGGTGACGGTTCGGCGGACCACGGCGTTGAGATCGACCGCCCCGAGCTCGCCTTTGGAGGGGCGCGCGTAGTCGAGCACGGAGCCCACGACGCGATCCAGCCGCTCCACCTCCTCCAAAATGATGCCCACGAACTCCTGCTCGACCGCGCCGAGCGGCGCGTGATCGGGCGGATCGCTGAGCAGCTGCGCGGCGCCCTTGATGGCACCGAGGGGATTTTTGACCTCGTGCGCCAGACCCGCCGCCATTTGGCCGAGCGCCGCCAGGCGATCGCGCTCTTGCATGCGACGGTACTGGCGCGAGTTGTCGATCACGACGCCAATTTGCACGGCGAGCGATTCGAGCAGCACGCCTTCGTCGGGCGAGAAAGCGTCGCGCACTCGGTCGTCCACCACCAGCAGCAAGCCGAGCAGGTCGCGCTTCTCTCCCCAGATGCCGAGACAGACGCCGGTGCGGAAGGGGCCGAGCAGCTGCGCGGAGCTGAGCAGTCGCTCGTCTGCCTCGGCCTCGTGGGTCCGACCCGAGCGCCGATGTTCGAGCACCTGGTGCGCGATGTCTTCGAACAGGACGGCGCCGCCCTGGTTCAGCCGCTCTGCCAGCGGATGCGCGGCCGCCAGCTCGATGCGTGGCAGTGCCACGGGCCCGAAGCCGAGCCCGACCACGAAATCCGAACCGAGCTGGTTTCGCAGGTAGATGGCGGCGCCGGTAGCGCGCCGCGACTCTTCGAGCGCAGAGATGACGATCTGCTGCATCTCTGCCACCTGCAAGGTGTGCACGAGCATGCCGCGCGCCTTGGCCACCGCGCGCTCCAAGTCCACGCGCTCACGAAAGAAGACTTTGTGCGTGTAATCTTCCGCTTTGGAGCGCAGCGGCTCGAACAGCAGCAGAATCACGATGGCCGCCAAAATGGCGCCCAGGTACATGGTGTCGAAGCCGCCGAGCAGCACCACGAACACGTAGAAGATGCCGCCCATCGCGAACGCCAGCGCGGTGGAGACGAGCAGCTGGCCCAAGATGTCGTAAAGGTCCACCAGGCGCTCGCGCGTGAGCGACTCGGACAGCACGAACAAGAACACGATGGATAGCACGGCGCTGACCGGTGGCAGCGGCGCACCGACGAACCACAAGAAGTCCGCCAGGCTGAAGGCAGTGGCCAACGCGCCAATCAGCACCAAGAAGCGCACGCGGCGCTGCACGGCGCGTGAGCCAGAACGCTCGCCGCGGCGCGCGAGGCGGTACAGGCCCGCTGCGATCAGCCCGAACACGTAAGAAAAGACCAACCCGCGCACCAAGCCGTGGCGGTGCTCCGTGAGCACGAGCACCAGCATCGGCACGACGAGAATGCCGGCCGTACGCAGCAGCACCGAGCGCCGGTTGGGCTCGGGCACGATGGCCTCGAACAGTTGCAACGCGAACTGCGGCAGGAACACCGCCAGCACGGCCGTCCAACGAGCCCACAGGTCGCTGCGGCCACTGTGATACAGCCACTGGGCCAGGTACCAGAGCCCGATATCGAATGCGAGCGCAGCGAAAAACAAGCGCGGACGGTTGGGCCGCCCGCGAAGCAAGATCGACACCGCAATGGCGAGGCCGAGCACACCGCAGAACAGCGAGGTTCTGGTCCTGAGATCCAAGCCGGGCTAGTTTAGCCCCAAACGTGGCGCGGCGCCTGGGTCAGCCTTCAGAAATGGTCGAGCTGTTGCACGATGGCGACGTGCTCAGCGCGGTGCGTGGTGAGCCGCTGGCGTTATCGCTGATCGCGGCCGATCGTTTGCTGCTCTCGCGCAGCCCCAAACTGCATCGTCCGCGCGGGCCCTACTGCTTGCGCGACGCTTGCGAGGGCTGCCTGGTGCGAGTCAACGGCTTGCCCAACCAGCCGGCGTGCCGCGTGCTGGTGCAAGGCAACGAGCGCGTCGAGACGCAAAACGTGCTCGGCACGCGTGAGACCGACTTGCTCTCAGCTGCCGATTTTTTGTTTCCGCAGGGCATCGATCACCACCGTTTGATGGCGGGCGTGCCAGGTGCAAGCGCGCTGGTCGGCAGCGTTGCGCGGCGCATCGCCGGCTTGGGCAAGCTCGCCGAGCACGCGCCCGCGGTGCAGGTGGCAGAGCGCGTGGAGCTGCCGGTGCTGATCGTGGGCGGTGGCCGCAGCGGCCTCAGTGCCGCACAGAAGTTGGGCGCGCGCGCGACGCTTTGCGACGACGGTCACGAGCTCGGCGGTGCGCTCACGGCGCTCGAGCCAGCGCGAGCGAAAGAGCTGGTGAGCGCCGCGCGCGCCAGCGGCGCGCGGCTCTTGCCGCGCACCAGCGTGGTGGCGCTCTCGCGCGAGCCCGAGGACGGCAGCGGGCGGCTCACGGCGCTGCTCGTGGGCCCGGAGCGGACTTTGGTGGCGCGCGTTTCGGCGGTCGTGCTGGCGACGGGTCGACACGACGCGGTGCCATCGTTTCCGAACAACGACTTGCCGGGTGTGTTCTCGGCGCGCGCGGCCCTGTACTGCTGGCAAAATGACGTGCTCGTCGGCAAGCGCATCGCCTTGGTCGGCGGGGGTCGCTTTGCCGAGCGCATGAACGAGCTGATGAGCGGTGCGGTGGAGCTCGTGCCACTCGAAGCGAGCAGCGTGGTGCGCGCCGTCGGTCGAGAGCGTGTCAGCGCGGTCGAGGTGCTGGCCTTTGGTGCGAAGAAGCGCATCAAGGTCGACGCGCTGGCGTTCGACGGCCCGGGCGCGCCCAGCTTCGAGCTGGCCGTGCAAGCGGGCGCGAGCGTCGATTTTCAGCCAGACGCCGGCTATTTCCCGCGAGCGGCGGACGGCGACGGCAGGGTCGCAGACGGCGTCTACCTGGCGAGCGGCGCGCTACGCGCCTTGCTCGGTGCGGGCTGAGACGACGCCGGCCCAGGGCAACGCCAGCGCAGCCGCCACCGCGAACAAGAGCGCGAACGGCAAGTCGCTCATCACGCGCATGGTCGTCCAGAAGCTGCCTTGTGAACACTGCATCATGCCGAGCAGCACGGCAGCGCGCGTCACGCCCAGCACGATCAGCGCCACGACGGTGCCGCTGGCGACGGCTGACGGCAGCCCGCGCAGCACGGCAAAGACGAGCAGCACCGTGACCAGCACGTACTTCCAGATCACGGCGAAGGCGACCCATCGCGCCGGCACGTGAAGATCCCCGAAGGCTCCGGCGCCGAAGTCGAGGCTCAGTACGTCCAGCCCCTGGCTGATGCCGAGCCGCACCAGGAAGATCACGCAGAAGAGCACGCCGACCGCGATCAGCCGGCGGCCGCGGCTCCAACCATCGCCCGCAACGCCCGCGAAGCGCTCGCCCAGTAGCAGCGCGATGCCGAGACCAGCGCAGGCCGGCAGCAGCTCGAAATCGCGTGACACCCAAATAAAGCCGCAGAAAATCAACCACCAACCGAGCGCGAGCTGGCGCCGCCAGAGCAGCCAGACGCCCGCTAGCGGCAACCCGAGCAGCAGAGGTCGACCCAGCCACGGCGGCGAGCTCCTGCGCAGCACGAGCGAAGCCGTCGCCAGCGCCAAGAAGAGCACCCACTGCCGCCGCGCACCCGGCAGGTTGCGCACGAGCATCCACGCCACGCTCGCCACGAGCAGCACCGCGATAGCCAGCGTGAGCTGCTCGCGTTGCGCAAAGCTCGAGTACGAGCCACTGGCGTAGATGCCGGCCGGCGCGAAGGCGGCGCCCCACGCGAGCACCAGCGCCAGATTGCCGAGCCGATGCGGCGTGCTGGCTCGATCCCACCAGATGCCCCAACGGCCCGGAGCGGGGCCAAGAGCAATCACCAACGACGCGGCGAGACAAATCGAGAACGCGACGGGCTGCAAGTTGGTCGGATACGCCACCGCAAACCCACCCGGCACGATCGCCGCCGCCACGAGCGGTCGCCCGCTGAGCAACGTCACCAAGCGCTCCGGCCGCAGCAAGAACAAGAGCGACGGCAGGTTGAAGACCACGAACAGGACGCCGTCCAGCGTTTTTGGCCAATAGCCGGGCAAATGCTCGAGCCACGCCACCAGCGCGATCGCCACCAGCCCCAAGGCCCCGCACACCCCGGCGGCCGCCAGGTTTTCGCCGACCAGCAGCCAGCCGACGAGCGCCGCACCGACCAGCGTCGCCAGTAAGAACGCCCACGCGCGTGTCGACGAAAAATCCTGCAAGCTGGTGAGCAGCGCGTCGATCTCGCGCACGAGCCCGTCGGCCATTTGCTGCCGCTTTTCGGGAGAGAGGCGTGGGCTGCAGATACTGTCGAGACGCGCTGCCAAGGGCTCGGCCTGGCTGGCTGCGGCGCCGCGCGCGAGCGCGACGGCGCGCGTCGCGTCCGTGCAGGCGTAGTCGGCGCGCGCCTCGGGCGAGACGGCGAGCCAACTGGTGAGCAAGTGCCCCTGCGAGTGCGCGGCGCCCGGCACACCCAGGAGCGCCGCCAGGGTGTTGGCCAGATCGCTCTGATCCAAGATCTGTGGCTGCGCCTGCCGCTCTTTGGCTGCGATGCCGGGGCCGTAAGCGAAGATCGGCGAGCGGCGCTGGATCGGTACGTCCGCGCCGTGCGTGCCCGAATCCGCCGCCCCGTGGTCGCTGGTGACGACGACGGTCCAGTCGCTGGAAAGCTCACCCAGCAGCCGAAAGAGCTCGCGGTCGAAGCCGCGGATATGCCGCGCGTAGCGCTCGGAGGGGATGCCGTAGACATGGCCCTGGTGATCGGGCGTGACGAAATGCGCGACCAGCAGATCCGGCTTTTTTTCCAACAAGGTGCGCGTGCTGGCGAAAGTGCGCGCGTTGAAGTCGTAGTCCATCGCCACGCCTTCGGGATCGAGCAGCCGCTCAGCGAAGCTGTCGCCGTACATCTCGATCCAAACCGGGTCGCCCGCGAGCGCCAGCTTGCGACCGCGCTCCGCAGCGTTATGGAGCCAGCTGTTGTACGGCGGCGGGTCCGGGTTGATGTTGCGCACGATTTGCGCGAAGCAACCGCGCTGCCCGGTGCCGTAGTTCTGCACGGCAGCGCTCGTCATCGAGATGCGGCCGGCCAAGATCTCGGCGCTGCGGTGGCGCTGCATGGCCTCGGCAAAGCGAGGCATGCGCGCCGCATCGGTCGCAACGTCGTAACGCAAACCGTCGACGACGACGAACAGCAGGTGCTGGGTCAACGCCGGGCGCGCTGCTGGCAACGCCACGTGCGGCGGCGGCGGCGGCCTCAGCACCAGGACGAAAGTCCCGTAAACGACGCCGATCACGTAGAGCGCGCCCAACAGGAGCGCGGCAAGTCGCCTAGGCACGCGCGGAAGCTAATGCGGCGACGAACAAGTAACAATTGCTAACAATCGCGTCACGTTAGCGTTCGACCAGCGTGCCGAACATGCTCAGGCCGCCGATCGCGAACAGGGCGTCGAACAAGCCCATCAGCTTGAGGTAGTCGCCCAGCTCACCGAGGGGCACGCCGTTGAACAGCTCACGGGTTGCCGCCACCGCCGCCAGCAAGGTGGGCGACAGTAACGGAAATAGCACCACGGCCAGCAACAGGTCGCGCGCGCCGGTGCGCACCGTCATCGAACCGAACAACGTACCGGACGCCGCCACGCCCGGCGTGGCGACGGCAGCGATCACCAGTAGCGGGCCGAACAGGCTGGCGTCGATCGAAAAAAGCACCAGGGACAGCGGCAAGACGACCACCAGCACTGCGAGCAGAAACGTCCACACGCTGAGCGCCTTGCCCGCGAAGATCGCGCTGCGCGACAGGGGTGAGACCAAAAGGCCGTCGAGCGCGGCTTCGTCGCGCTCGCGTTGCCAGGCCTTGCCGAGCGAAAGCACCGCCGCAAAGCTGAGCGAGAGCCAGATGGTGCCGGATGCCACGCTGCGCGCGCTGACGGGGCCGCCAAAGAACGACAACGACGCCAGCACCACCACGAGCAACGCAAAGAAGCCGCTGGTGACGGTGACCTCACCCGTCGCCGCCTCGATGGCCAGGTCCTTGCGGTAGACCACACCGACCTGACCGAGCCAGCCCGGCAGCTCGGAGCGCTGCGCGCGGGTTTCCGTCAGGACGCCATCCACCATCGGCTGCCATCCTAGCAGCAGACGCCGCACCCGAGCCTGCGTTATGGTGCCACCGCCATGGCAACCTTCGAGGTCGAACACACCTTCAACTGCTCCGAAGCCACCTTCTGGGACCGCATCTTTTTGGACCCGGAGTACAACGACCGGCTGTTCAAGACCGAGCTGAAGTTCCCGGTCTGGCGCGAGGTTTCGCGCGAAGAGAAGGGCGGCGTAATCCACCGGCTGGTCGAGGTGGTGCCGTACGTGGGCGAATTGCCGGCCGCGCTCAAGGCCGTGATCGGCGAAGGCATCGGCTACCAGGAGCGGGGCATCTTCGACCGCAACGCCAAGAGCTACAAAGTGACCGTGCACCCCAACAAGCTGGCCGACAAGCTGAGCATCAAGGTCGACCAGTGGACTGTCGTCGATGGCGACAACCGTTGCCGGCGCAAGGCGCGCGCGGAAGTGAACGTGAAGATCTTCGGCGTCGGCGGCGCGATCGAAAAGCGCACGCTCTCCGACCTCGAGAAGTCTTACGCCAAGAGCGCCGACTTCACCAACCGCTTCATCGCCGAAAAAGGCCTGTAACGGCTCTCTGGCCCTTCGCGGATCGAGATTTTTTCACAGGGAGGACGGGAGGACGGAGGTTTTTGTTGTTTGAGCCGCACGTCGACGGGAAGCGACTGCGCATCCGCCTGGCTGTCGACGCGCGCTTCGAACGCCCAATTCTCGCCTCGCGGACCTCCCGCCCTCCCGTTGAAAAATCTGGAGCCGCACAGCGTTGTTAGGTTCCGTGGGCAGAAACGCGAACAGGTCGCCACCGAACGAACGGCGCGACCTGTTTACGACACGTTAGCCTTCTGCAAGGGGGCTGCGTCGTGGCAGCCCCAACAGACTTACTTCTTCGCCGCAGCTTTCTTCGCGGCGGGCGCGGCTGCCTTCTTGGCGGGCGCCTTCTTCTCGGCCTTGGCGGCCTTGGGGGCGGCCTTGGCTTTGGCCGTAGCGGCCACCTTCTTGCTCGCGCGCTCGGAGGCGGCGTGCAGGTCGAGCAGCTGGGGCAGGGGGTACTTCTTGATGCGCGCGCCGTAGCCGGCGTCCTTCGTACGCTTGTTGAGCTCGAGGATCGCGTTGATGAGCTTGTCGCGCGAGCCGAAGCGCTTCTGCGCGTCGGTCAGAGCGCTGTGCAGCTTGAGCAGCTTCTGGTTCGAAACCTTGGCCAGGCCCTTCTCGCCGTTCACGCGGTCGAGCCAGAGATCGCCCGTGGCCAGCTTCTGCACGGCCTCCACGAGCTTGTCCTTGCTGGAGAACTTATCCTTCATGACCGCGACGGGGGACTTCTTCATGACTGCTCCGGAGACGGCGCCGGGACCAAGGGTGGGGCCGGCGCCCCACCCGCCAACAGGACTGTCGGCCGATGAGGGGCCGCGTTTCTAGCAGTCTGGTTTTCGCTCTGCAAGGCCTCGGGGCGCATTTCGCTGCTGCCGGCCCGGGCTGCGCGTGGTAGCGGCAAGCCCCCATGAAGCCGCGGCTTCGCTTTGCACCCTCCCCCAGCGGGTATCTCCACATCGGCGGCGTCCGGACCGCGCTTTTCAACTGGCTTTGGGCCCGTAAGACGGGCGGCAAGTTCATCCTGCGCGTGGAGGATACCGACCAGGACCGCAGCAGCCTGGACAGCGTGCGCGCCATTTTGGACTCGCTCAAGTGGCTGGGCATCGACTGGGACGAGGGGCCCGAGGTGGGTGGCCCGTTCGGCTCGTATTTTCAGAGCGAGCGCAAGCCGCTGTACCGCAGCGTCACCGACCGCCTGATCAGCGAGGGCAAGGCCTATCGCTGCTACTGCACGAAAGAGGAGCTGGACGCGCAGCGCGAGGCACTGAAGGCGCAAAACCCCAAGGCTGCGTTCGTGTACCCCGGCACCTGCCGCCACCGCACCGATCAGCCGGACCTGCCGTACGTGATTCGCTTCAAGTCACCGAGCGACGGCGTGACCGAGTTCACCGATCGCGTGTTCGGCCACATCGCGACGCCGAACAAGGCCCAGCAAGACTTCGTGCTCGTGCGCACCGACGGCTACCCGCTCTACAACCTGGCGGCGACGGTCGACGACCACGAGATGCAGATGACGTTCGTGGCGCGCGGCCGCGACCACATCGGCAACACCCCGCAGCAGATTTTGCTGTACCGCGCGCTGGGCTGGGAGCCGCCCGAGTTCGCGCACCTGCCGATGATGCTCAACTCCAAGGGTGAAAAGCTCTCGAAACGTCACGCGGCCGTCTCGACCTCCGACTACAAGGACAAGGGCTACACGCCGACCGCGGTGCTCAACTACTTGGTGCGCTTCGGCTGGTCTTTCGGTGACAAAGAAATCTTCAGCCGCGAGGAGCTGATCGAGGCCTTCGATTGGGACCGCGTCGGCAAGGGCGACGGCAAGTTCGACGAGAAGAAGTTCGCCGACGTGGCGTTCGAGCACCTCAAGCAGCCGAGCCTCACGTCGATGGATCAGTACGTCGAATGGACCAAGCCGTTCTTGGCGGCGCGCGGGTTGACGAGCGTGGACGATTCGTTGCTGCGAGCGGCCATCCCGGGCATCCGGGACCGCGCTCGCACCCTGGTCGACGCCGCCCACGACCTCGACTTTTACTTCCGCGAGCCGCCGGAGCAGGACGAGAAAGCCGTCAGCAAGTTCCTCACGCCCGAAGCGAAGCCGCGCCTCGCCGCCATCGCCGCGCTGTTCGAGGGTCACGGCGACTGGACGCCCGCCTCGCTGGAAGCCGTTTTCAAGGGTTGGGTCGAAGCTCAGGGCCTGCAGCTGAAGGACGTGGCGCAACCGCTGCGCGTGGCACTCACGGGTCGCACCGCCAGCCCGCCCCTGTTCGACGTCATGCACGTCCTGGGTCGCGAGCGCTCACTCGCCCGCATTCGGCGCGCCGCCAGCTGAGCATGACGGGCCTGCTCGCCTCCCTGCTCGCGCCGGCAACGACGCTGCCGTTGCCACTGTCGCGACTGAAAGAGGTGTCGTGGTTCAGCTCGTTGCTCGAATACCCGCCGCTCAAGGCGCTGATCCCGGTGCCGATCCTGATCGCGCTGTGGCCGCTGGTGAAGCGCTTCTTCAAGTCCACTTGGGAGGAGCTGGACGCCGAGGCCCAGCGCGCGCGGCTGGAGCTGCCGCCCAGCGAGTATGACTACCGGCGCCCCGTGGCGTGCTTCGCCATCGTGGCAGTGGTGCTCACGATGCAGGAGTACTACGGCGGGCGCGGCATCTACGACACACAGCTACGACCCTGGCTCACGGAGCTGGAAGCGGGCGGCTGGACCTTCATCAAGCTGGCCAAGTACGACGAGCTCTACAGCTACGGCTGGTGGGTCTTCGCCCGCGTTTGCGGCTACGTGCTCGTCCCCTTGCCCCTCTGGAAGGTGCTGTTCCCGAAAGACAGCTTGCTGGACATGGGCTTGCGGACGAAGGGCTTCTTCGGCCACTTGTGGATTTACGGGCTGTGCCTGGCGGTGGTCGTGCCAGCCATGCTGCTGGTTTCGGCTCAGCCCGATTTCGGCACCTACTACCCCTTTTACAAGCTGAGCTCGCGCAGCTGGTTCGACTTCCTCGTTTGGGAGTCGATCTATTTCTTGCAGTTCTTCGCCCTGGAGATGTTCTTCCGCGGGTGGATCCTGGGCGCGCTGCGGCGCAATTTCGGCGCTGGCGCGGTGTTCGCCATGGCCGTGCCCTACTGCATGATCCACTACGGCAAGCCGTACCTGGAGGCGAACGGCGCCATCGTCGCCGGCATCGTCCTCGGCTCGCTCGCCATGCGCACGCGCAGCATCTACGCCGGCTTCCTCGTCCACATCACGGTCGCGTTTTCCATGGACTTTCTGTCGCTCTGGCGCCGCGCGGCGCTGCCGCACGTCTTCTGGGGTCAGTGAGCGCTAGGGGCTGCCCCACCGCAGCCCTCTTGCAGAAGGCTCACGTGTCGTTGCCAGGTGGCCCCTGTTCGGCACGCTTCGGGCTGCCTCTGACCTGAAGGGTCATGGCGAGAGCCTGCGAGGGGGATGCAACAAGAAGGCGCGAAGACACGAAGGTTTTTGGGGATCCAAAGCTCACGGCTTTCCAAAACGACGGACAGGCGTCGGCCGGCGACGACCGGCTCAACCCCAATCTGCTCGTTCTTCGCGCCTTCGCGTCTTCCTGTTGCATTCCCTATCGCCCGGAGCGACCAAAGGCCGGTTCCTCCCGGGTCGAGAAGCGACGCTACGTAGCGAGACGGCGCGACGGGCGTTCAGCGCGGAGCGTGTCCGAATTTTCCGCGCGTGGCGCGGCGATTGCCGCTATATTCCGGGCCGCAAAACCAAGATGTCAAACGTTGGCTTTTCGCCGGTTCCTCCCGACGCCGTGCACGACTCCAAACGACCGAGCACCGGCAGCGACCTAAACGGCAACGGCGAATGGACGGCTGAGCGCGGCGCCGCGCGCTATCAGATTCACGGTTGGGGTGCGCCGTACTTCCATGTCAACGCGCGTGGCCACGTCGAGGTGCGTCCGAATCCGGATCGCCCCGAGCGCGTGATCAATTTGTTCGAGCTCGCGCAAGAGCTCAAGGCGCGCGGCCTCGATCTGCCGCTGCTCTTGCGCTTCTCGGACATCGTCGCGGACCGCATCAAGCGCATCAACGAAGCGTTCATCAAAGCCATCGCCGAGTACGAGTACGCCGGTAACTACCGCGGTGTATTCCCGGTGAAGGTGAACCAACAGCGCCACCTGGTCGAAGAGATCGTCGAAGCCGGTCGCCCGTGGAGCTTCGGGCTCGAAGCCGGTAGCAAGCCCGAGCTTCTGATCGCGCTCGCCGCCATGCAAGACGTGGGCGGCCTCATCATCTGCAACGGCTACAAGGACTCGAAGTACATCGAGACCGCGCTGGTCGCCCAAAAGTTCGACAAGACGGTGATCATCGTCCTCGAGCGCCTGGAGGAGATCGACCTCGTCTTCAAAGCCTCGGAAAAGCTGGGCATCCGCCCGATCTTGGGCGTGCGCGCCAAGCTCACCACCAAGGGCGTCGGCCGCTGGAAGGACTCGGCGGGCGAACGCGCGAAGTTCGGTCTCACCACCTCCGAAATGATCGAAGTGGTGGATCGCCTGACCGCGCGCAACATGCTCGACTCGCTGCAGCTGCTGCACTTCCATATCGGCAGCCAGATCTCCAGCATCATCCCGATCAAGAACGCCATGCAGGAGGCGTCGAACATCTACGTCGAGCTGGCGAAGATGGGCTGCAAGATGGGCTACCTGGACGTGGGCGGCGGTCTGGCCATCGACTACGACGGCAGCAAGACCGACTTCCACGCTTCCAAGAACTACCAGCTCGAAGAGTACGCGGCGGACGTGGTCGCCCACATTCAGGCAGCGTGCGTCAAAGCCGAGATCTCCGTGCCCACGTTGGTGAGCGAGAGCGGTCGGGCCGTGGCCGCGCACCACTCGGTGCTGGTGTTCGAGGTGGTGGGCGAAAACCAGGTGCGCTTCCCGCAGCCGGCCGAGCCCAAGGCGGATGCCAATCGACTCTTGCGCGAGCTGTACGACACGTACTGCGGCATTCAGCCCAAAAACGTGCAGGAAAGCTACCACGACGCCAGTCAGGCCAAGGAGGAGGCGCAGAGCCTCTTCAAGTACGGCTACCTCTCACTGCGCGAGCGCTCGCAGGTCGAGAAGATGTACTGGAACTGCTGCGAGAAGATTCACCACACCTTGCGGCGCCTCAAGTTCATCCCGGAAGAGCTGCAGCACCTCGACCGCGATCTGTCGGCCATCTACTACTGCAACTTCTCGGTGTTCCAATCGGCGCCGGACATCTGGGCCATCGACCAGCTGTTCCCGATCATGCCGATCCACCGCCTCGACGAAGAGCCCACGGTTTCGGCAACGCTGGCCGATCTCACGTGCGACAGCGACGGCCTAATCGACCACTTCATCGACGTGGAAGACGTGAAGGGCACGCTGGACTTGCACCAGCTCAAAGAAACCGAGTCGTACTACCTCGGCATGTTCCTGAACGGCGCCTACCAAGAGATCTTGGGGGACCTGCACAACCTGTTCGGCGACACGCACGCCGTGCACATCGCGCTCACGGACGACGGCTATCAGATCCGTCACGTCATCAAGGGTGACAGCGTGAGTGAGGTGCTGCGCTACGTCGAGTACGTGCCGGAAAGCATGGTCGACGCGGTGCGCCGCCAAGCCGAGCGCGCCGTGAGCGCCGGTCGCCTCACCAACGAGCAAATGCGCACGCTCTTGCAGCACTACGAAGAGTCGCTGCGCAGCTACACGTACCTCACCGCCGAGTGAGCTACACCGAGGGCCGCGGTGAAGAAGACCCTGGTCCTCGGTAACGAATACGACGATGCGCTGCGCCGCGCGCTCACGGACTCGCTAGCCAGCATGGGTGCCGAGTTCGCGGCCCGCCAATGGGGCCTCGGCGGCTCGCAAACGCTCGAAACTACGAATGTTTATGTCGGCAAGGACAAGATCGTCATCCAGTCCGACACTTATTTAGGTCTCAGCATCACGGGGGAAGCGCGCCTGGTCGAACGGCTGAAGGCGCTGGTTGCAGAGCGCATGGGCACCGGGAATTGAAGCAGCGCCCCTGACGTTTCTTGGACGCGACGAGGAGCTCCTCGCTACGATCCTGAAGTTCCTCATGGGCCAGTCCTCCCGACCCTCACCATCCCGTTATTCCCTGGTCCTATCGTGCTTGGGGGGCCTCGTCGCGACCATCGTCCCGGCTTCGAGCCGCGCTGACATTTACCGCACCGATCGTCCCGACGGCGTGATCGAGATCGGCAATCACAAGACACCAGGCGCCAAGCTCGTCTCCAAAGACAAGCCAGCCGTGTTCATGCCCGCCGATACGTCGCCCGAGCGTTACACCCGCTACGACCAGTGGATCCGTGAGGCAGCGACGCTCTATCAGATCCCTGAAGCGCTGATTCGCGCCGTGATCCGCGTGGAGAGCGACTTCGATCCGCGCGCCGTGTCACCCGCCAACGCTCGCGGCCTGATGCAAATGATTCCGGAGACGGCCGAAAGAATGCTGGTGACGGACGTCTTCGATCCGCGCCAAAACATCTTCGGCGGTGTGCGCTACCTGCGCGTCCTCGCCAACACCTTCAACGGCGACCTCGCGCTCACCGTCGCGGCGTACAACGCCGGCGAGGGCGCCGTCATGCGCTACGGCGGCATTCCTCCGTATCCCGAGACGCAAGACTACGTCGTGCGCGTCGTCGGCTACTACCGCGAGTACCGCGCGCGCTGACGCTTCGCTCGAAAACGTACGCCTCGAACCCCAACGGCTCGGCCTTCGCGTCTTCGCGTCTTCCTGTTGCATTTCTTGCACGCTCAGCGACTCTTCGTCTTCTTCTCGGCTTTTGTCGGCGCGGCCGGATAGAGCGCCAACGCGCCGGCTAGCTCGGCGCGGACGCGGTCGATGAGCTCGGGTGGCTCGACGACTTTGGCGCGGGCGCCCCATTCGAGCACCCAGCTCACCACTTGCGTGAGATTGCCGATCGTCATCGTGAGGCGCACGCCGCCCCCTGCCATGGTGGCCAGCCGTTGACTGTGGTGGACGCGACGCGCGCGAATGTACTCGGCCGCGTGGGCGTCGAACTCGATCACGACCTTGTGCTGCTCGGGTGCACGCCAGATGCCGAACTCCCCCTGAAAATACTCGTCGATCTTGAAATCGGCCGGCAGCTCGAAGCGCTCGCTGAAGATGCACTCCGTATCGCGCATTCTGTCGAGCACGAAGGTGCGAATTTCTTGCCGACCGGTGTGGAAGCCCACGCAGTAGATGGAATCCCGGTGCAGGACCAGCGCGTACGGGTGAATCGTGATGCGCTCTTCGTCCGAGCGCGTCGCACTTTTGTACAGCAGAGACAGCGGCCGCAAATCGGACACGGCTTGGAACAAGTCGTCCAGCTCTTCGGTGCGCTCGGCGTAGTTCTTGGGCGCGTGCGGCAAGTACAAGAACCGCTCTTCGAGCCGCACGTCCGCCAAACCAGCGTTGACCCCGCGACCAGGACGCTGCGCCAGCGCCAGCAGCTTCATCACCGCGTGGTCGATCTCGTCGAACAGCGCCGAGCCGCGCATGGGCTCGAACAGGCGACGCGCGGCGAGCAGCGCGTAAGTCTGGGTGCGACGCAGCTCGACCTTGCGAGGTGTCTCGTTGGAGCGCAGCCGCCAGAGCAGCGCCGCGCCGCCCTTCGTCGGCACCGACTCGAGCTCCGACTCGCGATCGATCTCCTTGAGATAGCGACGCATCGAGCGCACCGTCACGCCGAGGGCGCCGGCCATGTCGTAGAGCGAGAGCCCCCGTGGATGGCGTTCGAGCAGCTCGCGCAGCTTGTCGAGCCGGCGATGCTGGGTGAATTTGCCTTTGGGACGCCCGCGCGGCCGATCCATTTTCGGCTGTGAATCTAGCCTTGGTTCGAGCACTCTTGGCAAGCCTTGCCTGCCACCGAAAAGCTCAATCCAGTCGCGATGATCCGCCACAAGCGCGACGGGCAGGAGCACACGGCCGCCGAGCTGCGAGCTTTCATCGACGCGTTCGTGGCCGGTGAGGTGGCCGACTACCAGGCCAGCGCCTGGCTGATGGCGGTGTTCTTGAACGGCTTGTCGAGCCGCGAGACGCTGGCGCTGACCGACTCCATGTTGCACTCGGGCCAGGTGCTGAAGCTGCCGAGCGTGAAGCGCGCGCGCGTCGACAAGCATTCGACAGGCGGCGTCGGCGACAAGATCAGCCTGTGCCTGGCGCCGCTGGTCGCCGCGTGTGGCGTGGCGGTGCCGATGATTTCCGGGCGCGGGCTCGGTCACACCGGCGGCACGCTCGACAAGCTCGAAGCCATTCCGGGTTTTCGCGTCGACCTCGACGCCAAGCGCTTCGAGCGCATCGTGCGGGAGGTCGGCACCTGTCTGATTGGGCAGACGGCAGAGCTCGCCCCCGCGGATCGCCGCCTCTACGCGCTGCGCGACGTGACCGCAACGGTCGAGTGCATCCCGCTGATCGTGGCTAGCATCTTGTCGAAGAAGCTGGCCGAGGGCATCGACGGCCTGGTGCTCGACGTCAAATGCGGCAGCGGCGCCTTCATGAAAGACTTGAAGAGCGCGCGCGCTCTAGCGCAAGCGCTGGTTTCGGTCGGCAAAGGCGCCGGCAAGCGCGTCACGGCGATGATTACCGATATGTCGTCGCCGATCGGCTCGACCATCGGCAACGCGCTGGAGACGCGCGAAGCCATCGAGGTACTACAAAACGCGGGTCCGGCCGACACGCGCGCGCTCACACTCGAGCTGGGCGCCGAAATGCTACTGCTCGGCAAGCGCTGCACGACCAAGCCGCAAGCGCTCGCCCTCTTGGAGGCTGCGCTCGCCGATGGCTCGGGCCTGGCGGTATTTCGACGCCTGGTCAAAGCGCAAGGTGGCGACGTGCGCTGCGTCGACGAGCCGTCGCGCTTGCCACGGTCACGCACGAAGCTCGTCGTGACGGCCACGCGCAGCGGCTACGTCACGGCCATCGACTCCTTCGCGCTCGGCAATCTCGCGATCGAGCTCGGCGCCGGCCGCACCCGCGCCGACCAAAAGATCGACCCCGCCGCGGGGTTCGAGCTGCACGCTGGCATCGGCTCGCGCATCGAACGGGAGCAACCCTTGCTCACGATCCACGCCGCCACACGCTCACGAGCCAGCTCCGTGGCCTCCCGTGCCCAAGCCTCCTTCACGCTGAAATCACGAGCGCCCAGGCGCCGGCCCCTCGTTCTCGCGCGCATCGCCTAGGCGCGAAGGTGTCCATACGCTCGCCAAGGGCCTTCGCGAACGCTCGACATTCGTAAGCTAGATTACAAATGTAACCTAGCTTACGTTTGTTGTTCCTCGCGAAGGGCGAGCGCGAGGAGCGGCGGCGACGCTCAGTGCACGCGGTGGCCGGGCTTGGCGCCGCTGTCGGGCGCAAGCACGTACACTTCTTTGCCGCCGGCACCGGCGGCGACCACCATGCCTTCGGAGACGCCGAATTTCATCTTGCGGGGGGCGAGGTTGGCGACGATGACGACCAGGCGCCCGATGAGCTGCTCGGGGGCGTAGGCGGCTTTGATGCCGGCGAAGATGGTGCGCGTGGTGTCGCCGCCGAGCGACACCGTGAGCTTCAAGAGCTTGTTTGCCTCCGGAATGTGCTCGGCGTTGAGGACACGCGCGACGCGCAGGTCCACCTTGCCGAAGTCGTCGATGCTGCACTCGGCCGCGAGGGGCTCGGCCGCGAGCGCAGCACCGTCGTCCGCGTGTTGGTTGGCAGCAGGGGCGCCAGCGGCTTCGGGCGCGGCGGCAGGGGCTTCGGGCTTGCTTTCTTCGATCATGGCTTCGAGCTTCTTCGGGTCGACACGTTGCATCAGGTGCGAGAACTCGCCGAGCTTGACGGCGACGAGTGGAGTCTTGGCTTCTTCCCAGCTTGCGAGCGGAGCGCCGAGCAGGGCGCGGCTCTGCTCGGTGAGCTGCGGCAGCACCGGCGAGAGGTACAGCACGATCTGCCGATACAGGTTCAGCACGATGGTGCACACGTCGCGCAGCTCTTGCGCCTTTTCCGGCTGCTTTTTGAGAGCCCAGGGCGCGCGCTGGTCCACGAATTCGTTGGCGCGATCGGCCAGCGCCATGATGCTTCGCATGGCGCGCGCGAAGTCGCAGCTCTCGTAAGCATCGGCGATTTCGTCACCCGCGGCGGCGGCGGCCACGAACATACCGCCGTCGTCGGGATAGCCGGCGGAGAGCTCCGTCACGAAGCGCGCCGTGCGGCTGGCCAGGTTCACGACCTTGCCGATCAGATCCGAGTTCACCTTGGCCACCAGCTCCTCGAGGTTCAGGTCGAGATCTTCGACGCGCGAGCCGAGCTTGGCCATGTAGTAGTAACGCAGGTACGCCGGGTCGAGGTGCTTGAGGTAGGTCGACGCGAGCACGAACGTGCCGCGCGACTTGCTCATCTTCTCGCCGTTGACGGTGAGCATGCCGTGCACCTGCACGCGCTTCGGCAGCGGAAAGCCGGAAGCCTTGAGCATGGCGGGCCAGAACAGCGTGTGGAAGTACACGATGTCCTTGCCGATGAAATGGTGGATCTCGGTGTCGGCTGATTCCCACCACGTTTCGAACTTTTCGCCCGTCTTTTTGCACCAGTCCGACGTCGAGCCCATGTAGCCGATGGGCGCGTCGAACCACACGTACCAATAGTGACCGGGGGCGTCGGGGATTTCGAAGCCGAAATAGGGCGCGGGGCGCGACACGTCCCAATCGCGCAGCTCCTCCGCCAAGAAGTGACCTTTGAGGTAGTTGGCGATCTCGGGTTGCAGTCGCCCCGGCTCTTGCGTCCATTCGGTGAGAAAAGGACGCAGCTTCTCGATCTCGACGAACAAGTGCTGCGAGCTGCGCACCTCGGGCTTGGTTCCGGAGAGCGTGCTGACTGGGTTGATGAGATCTTGCGCGGAGTAGGTGCTGCTGCACTTTTCGCACGAGTCGCCGTACTGATCGGGCGTGCCGCACTTGGGACAAGTGCCCTTCACGAAGCGATCGGCCAAGAAGACCTGCGCCGTGGCGTCGTAGAGCTGCGTCACTTCGCGCTCACGGATCAGGTCGGCCTGGCGTAGCGCTCCCCAGATGCGATGACACAGCTTGCGGCTCTCATCCGAGTGGGTGGAGCCGTAGTGGTCGAAGCGGATCTGAAAGCCGGCGAAATCGCGCTGGTGCGCCTCGTTCATGGCGCCGATCACGGAAAGCTCGCTGCGGCCTTCTTGGCGGGCGCGCATCATGATGGCGGTGCCGTGCGTGTCGTCGGCGCAGATGTAGATGGCGCGGTTGCCGCGCAGGTTCTGGAAGCGCACCCACACGTCGGTCTGCAGGTATTCCACCAAGTGCCCGAGGTGGATGTGACCGTTGGCGTAGGGCAGCGCGCTGGTGACGAGCAAGCGTCGGGACATCGAGGGGCGCGGAGCATAGCCGCAGCCGCGCCGCCGCGCGAGCCAGGCGCTTGTCATCGGCCTAGGCTGGCAGTACATGCGCGCGATGGCTCTTCTAGACGGCAAAGTGGCGATCATCACGGGCGCTGGCCGCGGCATCGGGCGAGCCACGGCGCTGCTCTTCGCCCGAGAAGGCGCCAGCGTGCTCGTCAATGACGTGGGCAGCGCGCGCGACGGCAGCGGCCCAAGCCGAGAGGCCGCCGACGCCGTGGTGGCCGAAATCCGCGCCGCTGGCGGCAAGGCCGCCGCCGACTACGGCAGCGTGAGCGACCGCGCCAGCGCCGAAGCCCTGGTCGCCAGCGCCGTGAAGCAATTCGGTCGGCTCGATGCGTTGGTCAACAGCGCCGGCATCTTGCTCGATCGCCCACTGCTCAAGCTCGAGCCCAGCGACTGGCAGGCGCTGCTCGACGCACACCTGACCGGCAGCTTTCTGTGCCTGAAGGCCGCCGCCGCCCAGCTGAAGGACCAGGGCCAAGGCGGCTCGATCGTGAACACCACGAGCAGTGCCGGGCTGCTGGGCAATGTCGGGCAAGCCGGCTATTCGGCGGCGAGCGCCGGCGTGTACGGCTTGACCCGCACGGGCTCGATCGAGTTGCAGCGCTTTGGTATCCGCGTGAACGCCGTCGCACCGCTCGCCAAAACGCGCCTCACCGAAGACCTTCCGCTCTTCGAAAAGATCGGCGACTCGCTCTCTCCCGAGCACGTGGCACCCGTGCACGCGTACCTGGTGAGCGATCTGAGCCGCGAGGTGACGGGCGTCACCCTTTCGGTGGCTGGCGCGCGCATCAGCCAGTTCAAACTGGTCGAGAGCTCCGGTCGTCACAAAGACGACGCGGGTGGCATTTGGACCCCAGGCGAGATTGCCGAACAATTCGCGGGTATTACGAAAGCGTGAAGAGCTACTTCAGGTGGCGCGCTGCGTTGCTGCTCAGCGTGCTGGGTGTTAGCTTTGTGCTGCCAAGCCGGCCGTTCGCCCGGTAAACCGTCTCCCTATTTCCCCATGCGCCGCGAAGCGAGCATCCCGCTCTTTCTCTGGGCCGCCACGGCGATCCTGGCGCACCTCACGTGGGGCGGCGGCGCGCAGCAAGCAGCGAGGCTGATCGACGAGCGACTCGACGTCGGGCGCTTCGCGTCGGGCATCCGCAACCACGTGCGCGGCTCGATCGCGCCTCCGATCGAAATCGCAATCGACGACGAGTCGGCACCGGACGAAGCCAAGCCCGAAGACAAGCCAGACGAGAGCGCGCAGGACGACGAGGCGAAGGACGAGCCGGACGAGACGCCCGACGAGGCGAAGCAACCGCCGGAGCCCCCCAAGCCCAAAGAGAAGAAGCCGGAAGAGAAGAAGCCGGAAGAGAAGAAACCGGAAGAGAAGAAGGTCGAGCCCCCCAAGCCGCCCGATCCCGTCAAACCGGCACCCACCAGCGAGCCCAAGCCGGCGCCGGAGCTCGAGCTACCCAAGAAAATCGCGGTAAAGCAGCACGTCGAGGACGACAAGCAGAAAGACAATCCCGACGCGAAGTACATCTCCGACAAGAACAACCACGTCGAAGAAGAGACCCGCGCGCGCATCAGCTCGACCGAGAACGATGACGCCAAGCCGACGCCCGGCTCCGCACCGAGCGGCCCCAAAGAAGATCCCGGCAACGCCGAAGAGACTCACGTCCGGCAAGATCGCGACGAGCCCGGGCTCAAGTCGATGGCGCCAGGTGGCAGCCACGACGAAGCCGCCACGCGCTTCAGCGCCGCGACGCCGGGCTTGAAAGCCAACCCAGCTCCGGCGGCGGCCGCCCCGGGCGCGCGCGGCTCGCAGACGCAAAAGCCTCCCTCGCCGGCGCCGCAAGAATCGCAAGATCGCAACCAAACAGCGAAGGCCGCGACACCGGAGCGCCCGGGCTCTCCCGAGGTGGTGGCGAGCAACGACGGCACCTTTTCGATCGCCAAGCCCGAAGCCGCGACGCCCGAGCAGCGCGCTCAAAAGGCCAAAAAACGCCTGCCGCCGCGCCGCCCGCGCTCCCTGCTCGACTCACTCGGATTGGGAGCCGCAGGCCTGACACCGAACGGCGTGGCCCTGAACCTGACACCGAGCATGGCGGTCGCGGCCGTGGGCTCGGACGAAATGTCGCGCCTGCGCCGCGCCGATGGCGAGCGCCGACGCAGCGAGCACCGCGGCAGTTGGGCAACGCCGAGCTTCGAGCACTACCGAAGCGCGATCGAAAACTACGTACCGAGCGTGAAGCCCGGCAACCAGACCGCGCTCAACACGGCCGCCGTGCCGTTCGCGCTGTACCTGAATCAAATCCATAGCCGCATCCACCCGATCTTCGCCGACACCTTCCTCGATTCGCTCGATCGCCTGCCCGCCTCACACCCGATGAACGACCAGAACCTGGTCACGGCGCTCGAGATCGTCGTCGATCGCGAAGAAGGCCGCCTGGTGCGGCGCGGCGTCACGCATACCAGCGGTGTCACGGCCTTCGACATCAATGCCATCGCGGCGGTGGATCGCGCAGCGCCGTTCGGCGCGCCGCCCGCCGAGATCGTCTCGCCCGACGGCAACGTCTACCTGCACTGGGAGTTCCGCCGCGACGCCATGGCGTGCTCCACGCTCTATGCGCACCCCTTCATCCTGAAGGTGCAACCGAAGCCCGCGCCGCTTCCGGGCCAGCAGCCGCTACCTCCCTTCCGCGGCCCCGACGAAGAAGCGCCGCCCCAGCCTGGCGAGCGCCACGGCCTGCTGCAAGCCCCCGAGACGCCCACGCCGCCGGCGCCGGCTCCGAAGGGCTGAGCGCAGCTTACGGGGGAGGGTGGCAACCATCGACCGCCCACGGCAAGCCGTCGCGAAGGCGTTGGCAGTGATCGCGCCGCTCACGGCATGCACCCAGGAGCTGCCGCACACCGTTCATGAGGACTCGGCAGGAGCTTTGGCGCCGACCTCGCGCCCCGCTAGCCTGCCGGTAACGGGCAACGCCGTGAACGGTTACTTGCCGAGCGTACAACCCGGTAACCTGCGGCCAATCGGGAACGCGGCAGTGCCGTTCGCGCTCTACGTCAATCAAATCCACTCGCACCTTCATCCGATCTTTGCAGACACCTTCCTCGCTTCGCTCGACCGTCTGCCTCGCTCGCACCCCATGAACGACCTGGACCTGCTCGCCGGGTTGGAGCTCGTCATCAGCGGGCAGGACGGAAGCGTGGTGCGTCGCGGCCTCTTCCATCCCAGTGGCGTCGGCGCGTTCGACATGAACAGCCTTGCGGCCGTGGATCGCGCGTCGCCATTTGGCCCACCGCCTGCCGAGATCCTCTCCCCTGACGGCAATGTCTACCTGTACTGGGAGTTCCGGCGTGACGCGATGGCGTGCTCGCCGCTCTACGCGCATCCATTCATTCTGAAGGCCGCCCCCTGAGCGGCGGGTCGTTGGCCGGGCGATGAAATGCCCCAAGCCACCCCCTCGAGGACCGTAGATTCGCGAAAAGACCGGCTTTGGTGTAGCTAGAGCCAGAGTGACCGAAAGGCCGAGCGACAACGGCGTCCCCCTGCGCATGGTCGTGGCGCTCGGGTTGGTAGCGAGCTTGCTCGGGCGCTGCGTCTCGCCTGCGCTACCGGGACTCATGGTCGGCATCGAGCCGGTCATCGTCTGGACCGGTCGCCTCACGTCGTTGCTCACGCTGCTGGCCGCGACCGGCATCGTCGCGGGACTTGCGCGCATGGCGACCGCCATCGTGGGCGCGCCGCGCGCTCCGCTCGTCGCGCGCGTGGTGGCGGTACCAGCGGTCTCGCTCGGTTGCATGCTGCTCTTGTTCGCCAGCTTCCGTCCGCTCGAGCCGTTGCTCGCGCTACTGCTCGGGGTGAGCGCAGCGCTCGTCGGCGGGCTTTCGGCTCGCCACACCATCGGCGATCGGCAAAAGCGCGCGGGCGCGCTGGTGCTGGCGCTCACGTCGGGCGGTGGCCTGGTGCACGTGCTGGCGCGCAAGCTCACGCAAGACGCCTCGGATGCCGCCAACCTCGCGGCCTTCCGCAGCGCACAATGGGTCGAGACGCTCGGCTTGGTCTTCGATCTCGTCGCGCTGGCGCTCACGCTCGTGTGGCTACGCCGCCGCTCGACGCACGGTCGCTGGCTGGTGCCGCTAGTGCTCGCGTTCTCAGCCGTGTGCGTGGTGTTGGGGTTGCGCGGATCGCTACCCAACGCCAACACGCTGTCGGTCTTGCTCGGGCGCGCTTTCGAGAAACTGGGGCGCGATCAAACGTCGCTTTTGCCGCTGTCGTTTTCGCACCTGCTCGGCGCCGCCGGCCTGACCACGGCGTTCGCTGCCGTGCTGGGTGGTGGCGGCGAGCTCGGCCTGGTCTTGGCAGCCTGCCTGGCGGCTCGCAGCGCGCTGGACATTCCCGTGCCAGCGCTGCTTCTGGAGCTCGGGGCGCTCTACCTGCCGTTCGCTCGCTCGACCTCCGCCTCGGCGCCGCCGGCAGCCCCGCCCAGCGAGCCAAGCCCAGCCCCCTTGCCCGACACTTCCCCACCCTGACGACATTCTTTAGAGTTGGGAGTCAATTCACTGTAACTGTTGGGCAAGTCGCCGAACCCACAGCACAGGTGTTCAGTTTTACTGAAAGCTGGTAACGTCTCGCGCGTTCCAAGCATCTAACCCGATTCGATGTCCCCGTCCGAAGCCACGCGAGCCCTGATTGTCGAAGACGACCCGGTGGTCGCTCGCTCGATTGCCCGCCGGCTGCTGCGCGAGGGGTACACGGTGAGCCTGGCCCAAACCTGCCGGGCTGCGCGCGCGGCTGGGGGCGGCTTCCAGGTCGCCGTGCTCGATCTGGACCTGCCGGACGGCAGCGGAGCGGACTTGGCGGACGACCTTCTGCGGCTCGGTGCAGTGCGGCACATCGTGTTCTATACGGGCTCGCTCGACAGCGCTCAGCGTGAGCGCGCCAGCTCTTTCGGCCACGTCGTCGACAAAGCGAGCGACGTCGAAGACGTCGTGGGCGCGCTGGAGCCCCTGCCTTCCCTGGCGCCCATCAGCGAGACTAGCCTGGCCATCCGGCAACGTTCGCGCACCTTCGCCTCACGCCTGACTCGCGTCGCCACGGACGAAGATCAAGTGGCCGAAAGCGTGGCCGAAGCCAGCTCTTCGCGGCGCTGAGCGTGTCCGCGCCCCAACGCCGGGTGCCTCAAACGACGCCGGCGTCCTTCAAGAAGCGTCGCTCCACCTCGGCGTAGTCCACGCTCACGTCGAGCCGCGCCAGGACCGAGTAAAAACCGAATTGCAGGCGATTCATGAACAGCATGCCCGGCGGGAGCTGCACGAAGCTGTTGTCCTTCGCCCACATCTGCTCTTTCACCGTCTTGATCTCGCGCACGAGCATGCTGGCAAACTCGCTGGTGATGCGAAACGGCGAAGCGAACACGGGCTCGAAGCACAGGCGCGAGTACGCTGTCGCTGCCTCTTCGTAGCTGCCACCCTTGGACTCGAGGATCACGGCGGCGGCCCGACGGAAGGCGGCGGCGTCGCGGCTGAGCGCAGCTCGGTGCAGCTCGCGTGCCGCGCTGAGCCTGTCGCCGCGAATCGGCTGAATGCAGCCGAAATCGAGGAAGATAACGCTGCCGTCCGGCTGAAACAGGTAGTTCCCGGGGTGCGGGTCGGCGTTGAACATGCCGCCCACCAGGTTGCCCTTGAACACGAAGCGCCACATTGTCTCGGCGTAGGCGCGCCGTAAATCTTCCGCAGCTTCACCGGCTTCTTCGAGCGTGGCGCCGCTCACCAGATCCATCGTGAGCACGCGGCGCGCGGAGCGCTCGCGAATCACGTTCGGGATGCGGATGCTTCGGTCGCCCTGGTGCAGCGACTGGAACTTTTGCTGCCACTCGGCTTCGAGCCGGTAGTCCAGCTCTTCGCGGAAGCGCTTCTTCACCTCTTCGAGCACCGCGGCGGAGTTGAGCGACCGCGGGCCGAGCGCGCCCACGAAGCCCTCGAGCAAGCTCACGTTGGAGAGATCGCTCTCGATGGCAGCGTCGATGCCGGGGTGTTGCACCTTCACCGCCACGGCGTGGCCGTTCGGCAGCTCCGCGCGGTGCACCTGGCCGATCGAAGCGCTGGCAAACGGCTCGTCGGACCAGCGCGCGAACAGGCGATCGATCGGCGCGCCCAGCTCTTCTTCGACCACTCCGCGAATGGCCTCGGCCGAGGAATGCGGAGCCGCCGTGCGCAGAGCGCCCAGCGCCTTCTCGTAGATGGGGCGGTGCGTCTCGGGCACGAAGCCGTCCACGTAACTGGCGGTTTGGCCCAGCTTGGCGGCCAGGCCGCGCAGATTGCCGAGCACTTCTGCCGTGCGCTCGGCGACCTTTTCGGACCCGCGCGAGACCAGCATGTCGACGGACGCGCGTGCCCCCACTCCGGCGAGCTTTACGAAGCGCCCCAAACGACCGGTCGGAACGCCGTTGTCTTTGCTCATGTCAGACGCGGCTGGCCACGAACGCTGCGAACACGACGACCAGATACGGCATCGACGCGATGAACAACCGCCGCGCCCATTTGTTCGGCTCGAGCCGACCACGGCCGTGCAGCGCCACGCCCAGGAACGCCAGCGAGCAGCCCAGCGCGATGATGCCGTAAACCGCGCCCGTCATCCCCATCAGCCAGGGCGCAACCGCGACCGCGGTGAGCAGCACGCAGTAAAGAATGATGGCGCGCTCGGTCGCGGCCCGGCCGCTCACGTTGGGCTGCACCTTGAGCCCTGCGCGCGCGTACTCGGGCGCACGGAAGGTGGCGATGGCGAGAAAGTGCGGCAATTGCCAGACGAACAGGATGGTGAACAGCGCGAAGGCTTCACGCGAAAGCGAACCGGTGACGCTGGCCCAGCCGATGAGCGGTGGCATGGCGCCCGGCACGGCGCCGACGTGCAGCGACCACGTGGTGACGCGCTTGAGCGGCGTGTACGCCATCACGTAAGAGCACAGCGCGACCCAACCGAGCAGCGCCGACAGCGAGCTCACGACTGTGGCGAGCAGGCACAGCCCCACCACGGCGAGCAGCGCACCGAAGCCCAGCACCAGCTCAGGGCTCAGGCGCCCCGTGGGCAGGGGCCGGCGCCGGGTACGCGACATGAGCGCGTCAGAGTCGCGCTCCATCCACATGTTGAAAGCGTTGGCGGCTCCAACGACGCAGGCGGTGGCAAACATCGCGACGGCGAGCAGCAGCGGCTGGATGGGCCGCGAAGCCGCGAGCGCGCCCGAGACCATCGTCACCATGACGAGCGTCGTCACGCTCGGCTTCGTAAGCTCCAGGAGCGCCGAAAGCTGCGCCCGAGAACCGAACGGGGCCAGGCTGGCGACGTGGCTCTCGACCGGGGCGAGCACGCTGTCGTTCGGCGTCATGCCTGCGAGTCCTCCGACGAGGCGCTCGACTCGCCCTTGGCGGGCAGAAGCTTGGGGGATTTGCTCTCGGCTTCGGTCATGGTCGGCGCGGGTGACGCTGGCTCAGAAGGCGCGGCGTCTTCGTTGACGGCTCGCTTGATGTGGCGAGCCGCCTCCCCCAAGCCCTTGCCGGCGGCGCCGACGCGGCTACCGCCGAACAACAGGAACAGCAGTAGGGCGAGCAGGAGGAGGGACACAAAACGTGAGTGGTGGCGGCTCTACCACCAGGCGGCCCGGCCAGCAATTCGAATCAAAAGATGCGGAAAGAACTGAAGATTCGTGGCAAGCGCCGGAAGGCCAGCGTGATCGCCACGAGCGCCACGAACGCCGCCGCCAGCGCCCCCAGGTAGGCCGCCGGCTCCGCGCGATCTTGGTCGAGCATGATGAAGCCTGCCGCGAGAACGGCGCCGGGGCCGGCGAACAGGAGGCGGGGCAAGAGCCGGCGCCACCTCGACAGCGGAGCGAGCGACGGCCGGTCCGCTGGTTCTTCGGCTTGCACCACGCGAAACACCGCGCTGACCGCGAGCCAAAGAGCGACGCCGAGCCCCGTCAGGACACCGAAGCGCGCCCAGGGTCCGAGCCGCGGGGAGCGCGACCACGGCGCCAGCCCAGCGACGCGCGCACTGTCTACGCTCAGGTGCAGCTTGAGCGAGCGCGAAGCCGTGAGGTCGAGACCCACGATTTCGACACGCCGCAGATCGTCGGCGAAGCTGAGCTCGCGCATCGCTACTCGTGCGCCGCGCACGCCGGGCATCGGCCCTTCGATGCGCTGCGGCGAGCCGCAGCGCACGCTCAAGCCGAGCAACGGGATCGGCACCAGGCGCGAGGCGGCGCCGCAGCTCTCTCGCGCGCTCGCGACCAGACGATTGGCGAATTCTCCGGGATGCTCCGTGCCGCGCGGTATCAGCTCCGCGAGGCCGAGCACGAGCGCCAGCAGCAGCGCGAGCGGCAAGGTCTCGCGGAGGCGACGCAGCCAACCCCAGCTCGGTGCCGGCGCGACCGCGAGAGCAGCCAGCTGCGACACCGACAGCGCCACGAAGGCGCTCGCCTCGAGCGCGAGAGCCAGCACCGGTAGGAGGAACGGCGTGAGCAGCCCCGGGCTCGCAGCCGCCCCCGGAAACTGCCGGCCGAGGCGAACTACCCCGACGGCGGCCACGACGGCCAGGGCGACCGGCAAGGTCAGCGCGAAATGAGTGCACTGGCAGAGCGACCGCCGGCCCATGCTCCCATCTTATAGTTTTGCCGCAAATTCGCGAGCTTGCCCTCGAAAGAGGCCACGCCTATGCTCCTCGCCCTACGCGGTGCGCTTGAACGTAGGGCTCCGCGCCGCATCCGAGAATCGAGACAGAGGCGACCATGAAGACGCGCACCATTACCTCGCTCCTTGCCTTGGCTGGCGCCACGCTTGCCCCCCTCACCGCTCACGCGACCGGCGAGGCCGAAGCATCGGGGACCGGCAAGGGTATCGCCGGTGGCGCGCTGCTCGGAGGCGAGCTCGTCACCGCCGTTGAAGCAGGGTTTGGCGTGAAGGCGCCCTGGGCCTACATCGTCGGCGGCGTCGCCGGCGGGGCGGCGGGCGGCGTGGGCGGTTACTTCGTCGAGCAGCAGGGTGACGCGCGCGGGCCGATGCTGATGCTGGCGGGTGGCGTCGCGCTCGCGATCCCGACCATCGTATTCGTGCTTGCCGAAACGGCCTACGAGCCACCGGCTGCGTACCTTCAAGATCAAGCGCCCGCCGACGAACCGCTCGCGGAGCCGCCGGCTCCCAGCGAAGCGGCGCCCGCATCAGCTCCCGCGCCGGCCGCAACCCCTCCCGCTGACGCAGAACCAGCGCCGCCCGCGCCCGCACCAACCGGCCGGCGCTACCTACCCTCGCAGCGCCGTCTGTCGTTGAAGCTCCCACCCCCTGCGCTGATCGGTTTCCAAGACGCGCGGCTCGCGCTCGGTGTTCCGAACATCGAGGTCCTGCATTCCTATAGCCGCCGTGAGCGCGTGATGTTCAACGCGCCGGATGTCGCCGAGCTCCGCATACCCGTGCTCAACGTCACGTTTTGAGAGCACCGAGACCAGACCGAGACCAGACCGAGACAGCGGAAATCGTTCTCATAAACCGCGATGGTAATCGCGGAGTGTTCTGGCTAAGCTTGGAGGTCCCCTCTCTTTCACCCCAGGTTTGGATCGACACATGGCACAGCCAGCGCCCCCAAGGGCTGGGACTTCACGCAAGCGGGCCGACGATCCCGCGCTCGGCAAAGTCATCGCGGGCCGCTACCGGCTCGAAGCGCGCATCGGCGAAGGCGGCATGGGCATCGTTTATCGAGCCCGGCACGTGCTCATCGATCGTGTCGTCGCGGTCAAGCTAATCCGACCCGACCTGCGTGGCGAGACGCATTTGCGCGCGTGGATGCTTCGTGAAGCGCGCGCCGCCAACCGCGTCGACCACGCGCACATCATCGACATTCACGACATCGGTGAGACGGACGACAGCGAGCTGTACCTGGTCATGGAGTACCTGGTCGGCACGCCCCTCTCGTCGGAGCTGGCGCGAGGACCACTGCCGCTCAGCCGCGCGGTAGACATTTTGGAGCAGATGGGCGCGGCTCTCTCTCGCGCGCACGACTTGGGCGTCGTCCACCGCGACCTCAAGAGCGACAACATCTTGCTGACGGCTCGCGGAGGCCGCAAAGATTTCGTCAAGATCCTCGACTTTGGTCTGGCCGCTTTGGCGCACGATCCGCGCCTCGCCCCCAAGGGCGCGGTGTTCGGTACGCCCGAGTACATGTCGCCCGAGCAGGCGCGCGGCGAGCAAGCGGGTCCGCAGTCGGACTTGTACGCGCTCGGCGTGCTGTTCTTCGAGATGCTCACCGGCCAGCTCCCGTTCCGCGCCGGTGATCGCGAAACGCTCTTGGAGATGCAGCGCACGGCGCCGGCTCCGCGCCCCACGAGCGTCAAGAAGGACTGTCACCCGGTGGCCGAGCGCATCGTTCTGCGGCTACTGGAGAAGGATCCGCGCAAGCGCTACCGCGACGGCCACCATTTGCTCGAAGAGCTCAAAGCGCTGCAGCGCTCGCTGCCCAGCACCTCGTGGGACAAAGAGGGCAACACCGGCGCCAACAATGAATCGACGCCGGTCGCCGCGCCGCCGCCTCCCCCGCCTCCCAAGACGCTCCCGGTAGCCGAATGGGCAACGCGCGCGGGTTTGTTCGCGCGCATGGTTGCGCGCGCTTACCCATCCGCGAACGCACCGGCCGAGGTAGCTCAATCTACGGCGGCGATTTGGGATGTCGCCGCCAAGGCCAATGCGCTCGAGGGTGAAGTCGCCAGCCATACGCGCAAGCTCGAGGCGCTCGAGCGGCGCGGTCGGGCGCTGCGCGCGGAAATCGGTCGTAAAGTCGAGGAGCTGGCGCACGAAGAGTCACGCTCACTGCGCGAAGCCGCTGCCTACGGCGAAGAAGAAGAGTCAGCCCGGCGCGAGCTCTCGCGCGCCCAACAAATCGCCGAAGAAAAGGTGGGCGCCGCCGATCGAGCCGATCGAGCCGGCCAAGGCACTCGTCCGATCTTCGAAGCCGCCGGCGCCGCCGCCGCCATGGTCGAGGCCCAGCGCCAATGGCTGAAGACCCGCGAAACGCGACGCATGGCCCGTGAAGCCAGCGCCGCCGACTTGCGCCGCCAGATCGAAGAGCTGCGCGGCCAACTGGCGCGCTACGCCGAAGCGCTCGAAGAGGATCTGGCATCGGGTCGCGAAAAGGTCGCTGCCCGCGCCCGCGAAGGTCTGAAGTTCGAGAAGATCTTCCTGGATGCGTCGGCCGTGCTCATCGCCCATCTCAAGGGGCGTCCCGAGTGCCGCGATCTCATGAACGAGATCATGGCCCCCGCACCTCCCGAGGGCGAAGCCGGCAACACGAACACGCCCAGTCGCGTAGAAAACGTGTGACAGAGGGCGAGCACGAGCAGCACGCCGAGCCTCGGCCGCAAACCATCCGCGTCGCCGGCGTCACCAAGCTGGCCAATGGCGAGAGCCTGCGCTTCGCCTTCAAGCGCGGCAAGCTGCACGAAGAAGGCTTCGTGCTGCGCTGGGCAGACGGACTGCGCGCGTTCGCCAACTCCTGCCCGCACTGGAGCGTCGACCTCGACTACGGCCTGGGCGATTTTTACGACGTGTCGCTCGACCGCATCGTTTGCAAAAATCACGGCGCGCTCTTCCACCCCGAAACCGGCTTCTGCGAATGGGGTCCGTGCACGGGCCACTCACTCGAGCGCTTCGACCTCACCCTGGAAGGTGACGAAGCGCTCGTCTCGATTCCGTGAGGCTCACTGCGGCAGGCGCGTGCCGAGGAAGCTCTTGAGCTTGACCAGGCTACGCGTGTCGCGGGCAAAGCTGGGGCTCGTGTAGCCGGTGGCCCACTGCAGCACCTCACGCACGAAATCGGCGCGTACGGCGGCGTCTTCCAAGATTTGGGCGACGCTACGGCCACGGGCACTGCCGCTGCCGAGCTTTTCTACGTAGCGCTCCAGACGCTCGTAGTCGGGGCCTAAGAACTCACAGATGAGCTCGGCGTCCTGCGCGAGCTTGGCCAGGGCTCCACCAGCGTCGCGCTCGGCCTCCGGCACTTGGGCCGCCGCGACGCGCAGCACGAAGGCGTCGTCGATGAAGCCGAGATCTTCGAGGCCGTCTGGAATCAGATCCAACGACTTGAACAGATAATTGAGCGCGCTGACGGCGCCGCGCTGCGCCGACGGAGGCGTATCGCCCTGCTCCAGCAAGGCGGCGAGCTTTTGCGCGTCTTCGGCTAGAGACTTGAGCCAACCCGGGAATGCTTCGAGGCAACGTGAATCGAGCGTCGTCATGTAAACCTTCTCGGCCCGCTCTGTTGGGGGCAAAGTCAATTACCGGAGCGGCACAGCACGCGCAAGGCGTTTTCTGAGAACACTTTGCGCACGCCAGATTCACTCACGCCCGCCCGCCGCAGCGCCCGCGCCAGATCCGGAAAGTGACGGGCGTCTTCCAAGCCGCGGGCTGGACGGATACCACCCTCGAAATCCGCGCCCACCGCGACATGCTCGGGCCCCGCCACGCGCAGCAGGTACATGGCTTGCCGCACCACGTCGTCGAGCTTCGCGACGCGACCGCGCACCACGAACGGCTGGTGAAAGTTGAGCCCGACGACGCCGCCGGTGGCCGCGATCCCACGCAGCTGCTCGTCGGTCAGGTTGCGCGGGTGATCGCAGAGCGCGCGCGCGTTGGAGTGCGTGGCCACCACCACGCCACCAGTTTCATGGGCGAGCGCCAAGATGTCCGCCACCGCCCGATCCGAAGCGTGCGACACGTCGACCGCGACGCCCAGCGCGTGCGCGCGTCGCACCAGCAGCTTACCGGCTTCTGTCAGGCCGTAGTCGACCGGGCGCTTGTCCCCGGACGAGCTAGCGAGCTGGTTGTGCTCGGTGTGCACGAGGCCCACCACGCGGATACCGCGCGCCACCCAGGCGTCCAGCGACTCTGGCGCCGCCGCCAGCGGCCCCGCGCCTTCGAACGACAACCAGGTGCGTAGCTTGCTCGTCGCGCCGCAGCCCGGAAGCTCGAGACCGCCGCTGCGAAACAGCTCGCCGAGCACGCGCAGGTATTGGTCTTCCAAGTCGCTGGCGCGCGGTCCCGTCGGCGAGACATCGTGCGGCACGAACAACGGCAGCACGACGCCCGCTGCGCCGCCCGCGCGCAGCGCGCTCAGGCTCGCCTGGCCCGTGCCCTCCGCGAGCGGGTGACCGTGGTAACCGAGCTGGTAGGGCAGGTCGACGTGAAGATCGACCACTGGGTAGACTGGCTCCGGGCTCGGCTCAGCCGAAACATTTCCAACACTTAGGGCCAGGGCCGCCACAGCGTAAAACAGCGTTACTGGACGAAGCTGGCGCATAGCACCCGCAGCAATAGCCCAAAAACCGCGCAGCAACGCCGGTAACACTGTCCGAGAGCACGAAAAGCGACGTCAGGCGCTCAAGTAGGAGCTGTGGTTGCCGTTCGATGGGTCGACCCCCGGGGGCTAGCCATGAACTCGCTCGTACCACCTGTCTCACAGCGTCGCGCCGCGGCCAACACAGGCCCCAGACGCATCTTGTTCGTGGACGACGACGAGCTGATTTTACGAAGCGTCGAACGCGTCTTGCGGCGCCCCGCAAGCGAGCGCGGCTGGGAGCTGTGCTTTGCCACCAGCGGCGCCGCTGCGCTCGACGAGATGACGCGCTCGCCGGTCGAAGTGCTGCTCGCCGACGCCAGCATGGACCAGATGAGCGGTGCCACGCTGCTGCGCAAGGTGCAGGAGCGTGATCCTTCCGTCGTGCGCATTTTGCTTTCGGGCCACACGGGGCTCGATGTGCTGCGCATGGCTCTGCCTCACGCGCATCAGTTCTTGCCCAAACCCTGCGACGGTGAGCTCTTGCGCTGCACGCTCGAGAGCGCTTGCGGCCTGCGCAGCTTGCTGGCCCGCGCGGAAATGCGGCAATTGGTGGGCTCCAGCAACGAGCTACCGTCCGCCCCGCGCACGTTCATCGAGCTTTCGAACGCGCTCGCCAATCCGCACACCAGCGCGCGCACCGTCTCCGAGATCATCGAGCGAGACATCGCCATCTCGGCGCGTGTGCTGCAGCTGGTTTCTTCGGCGTTCTACGGGCTGCCTCGGGCCGTCACCTCGATCGGCGGCGCGGTGGCTTACCTGGGCGTCGAGGTCATCAAGGCGATCGTGCTGTCAGTCGAGGTCTCGCGCATGTTCCCGCTCACCCAGGGCATTCCGGATTTTTCGGTGGAGGCCCTGCAGCAACGGGGATTGCGCGCTACCCAGCTCGCCAAGCGGCTCTTGGGGCATGAGCCCGGCGGAGACGTTCTGGTCGTCGCCGGCCTGCTGCAAGACGCAGGTCAGCTGGTGCTCGCTTCGCGCGCGGCTTCGCGTTTTGGCATCGCGCTCAGCACCGCGTCCACCCGCAAGCTGCCGCTGTACGAAGTGGAGCTCGACATGTTCGGCGCCACGCACGCCGAAATCGGCGGCTATCTGCTTGGCCTGTGGGGCCTGCCTCCGCGCGTGGTCGGGGCCGTCGCACATCATCTCGAGCCACAGCGCGCCGGCAGCCGCGTCTTCGATGCCGCCGCGGCGCTCTACGCCGCCAACCTGCTCGTCGAAAATCCGGACGTGCCCGCGCTCGAACAAGTTCCGCCCAAGACCATCGCGCTCGACCTCACCTTCTTGCGCATGGTCGGCGTCGCGCACCAACTCGACGAGTGGCGACGCCTGGCCCGCGCCTTCGGCAACGGCAAATCCCAAGCGCCCAAGCTCGCCGCCCGCGCGTGACCGCACGACTCGGCGGACCATCCGCCGTGCTGCAACGGTGGACCCCGACTCGACATTCTTCACAGAAGTTGGGCTGCGGATGGGCAGCAGTCCCTATTCCCAGCTCACGCGGGCGGATCGAAGGGCACGATGCTACCGCAGGGGAAGCGAGCGCTGACCTTGTGATCGTTCTTGTCTTTGACGGTGTCGCACGCTTTGCCCTGAAACTCGATCGTCGAGGGCGAGCTGAGGCGCCAGCCGTTCGGATCGCCGAGCTGGAGCGCCACGCCGTCGAGCGACACCATGCCATCCACCTCGGAGCCGTCTTTGACGGTGCCGTTGAGGGCGAAGGAGCAGCTGCGCACGCCGTCGACGATCGTCGCGAACGCGTCGCCGAGCTCTTTCTGGTCGTTGGCGCGATAGAAGCGCTTGGTCATGTCGGCGCGCGGGTAGCCCTGACCGACGTTGGCCATCTCGCGAGCGTGGTCCTCGGAGACCTCGTTGCCCACGCTGATGTAGAAGGTGAAGACGCCCATCGCGAAGGCGTCCTGAGCCGCTTTGACGGCTACTTCCTTCGCTTCGGGTGTTTGCGGATCCGGCACGGCGCACGTGTCCGGCTCACCGTCGGTCGCGAGCACGATCACCTTGGGGCCCGGATCGGTAACGGCTTGCAGGAGCTTGGCGGCGGCGGCGATGCTCTCACCCGTGGGCGTGTCGTCGATGATCGCGCTCGTCGGCACCGGGTACGCCATGTCGATGGGCGTGAAGTTGTTGAGCATGGGCGCGACGTTGGTCAGGGTGGGGCACGGCGCCGCACCGTCCCTACCGCTGAAGAGCGTGAGCCCGAAACGCACCTGGCCCTCGAGCGTCTTCACGATGCCCATGGTGGGATCCATGAGCGCGGTGCGCAGCGTTTGCCAGCGATCGCTGGTGCCGAACATCTCGTTCATGCTGCCCGATTGATCGACGAGCAGGAGCACGGTCGGCAATTGGTGGCCCAGGTCGACGTCGGTCGAAGCGCACGTGCCGGTGTCACCACCGATGTTTGCGGAGCCGCCGCCGGAAGAAGTGGAGCCGCCCAGATTGCCGATCACCGGCCCCATGATGCAAGTGCCGTTGTCGGAGCAGTGGTTGCTTGCACCACAGCGGCTGTCGCCCGCGACGCACTCGGCAGTGCAAGTGCCGTCGGTGCCGCAGTGTTGACCCGCTCCGCAGGGCTTGGCGGCGTCACAAGCGGCGCCGCAAACGAGCTGCTCCTTGCACGGACTGACGAGGCTACCGTCATCCGAACCGCCGCACGCCCATAGCGCCACGCCCAAACCGAGGCCAACGCCGCCGCCAAAAATTCGTCGTGTCACTGTCCAAGCCATGCGCGCACCTCGCCTGCTCGAGCCTCACCTCAAGTGTCCGCTGAGCGACTAAGGTAGCTGATTCTGCTCAAAAGGCAGATCAACTATGGCTCGCACACTCCACCGCACATGCCCACTAGCGCAGCAGCATGCGATTTTTACGACATGGTTGTGAAGACGGTACCGCTCAGCTGTTCTTCCACTTGATGTTGCAGCCGATGCTCGGCTTTTGGTCGCTGCTCGGGGCGCGGCCGGCGAGCAGCGCTTCGATCGCGTCGCGGGCGTCTTTCCCGGTCACGGGGGCGTCGGTCTTCGGGCGCGCGTCGTCGAATTGGCCGCGGTAAGCGAGCTTACCCTGGGCGTCGTAGATGTAGAGGTCGGGCGTGCACGCTGCGTCGAAGGCTCGCGCTACGGCCTGAGACTCATCGAACAAGTACGGGAAGACGTAGCCGGCGTCTTTCGCCTCCTGCGTCATCTTCTCGGGGCTGTCGTCGGGATAGGCGACCGCGTCGTTGGAGCTGATGGCGACCATCGCCACGCCGCGCTCCTGACAGAAGCGACCGAACGCCGCGAGCCCTGTGCGAATGTGCTTCACGTAGGGGCAGTGATTGCAGATGAAGATCACCACCGAGGGCTTGCCCCGCAGCGAGTCGGAAGAAACCTGCTTGCCCGAGACGGTATCGGGCAGGTTGAAGCTGGGCATGGTCGTGCCGAGCTCGCGCATGTTCGAGGGCGTGCGGGCCATGTTGGGCGACTAGCGCGACTTTCAGGCCGCGGCAACACTCGATGCGACTTGCAGACGCGCGCGGCCCGGCTTCTTATGCCGCGCGCATGGCCGAGAAAGCGCTGCTGTCGTGGAGTAGTGGCAAGGATAGCGCCTGGGCGCTGCACGTGCTGCGTCAGCAGAACGAGCTCGAGATCGTGGGGCTGCTCACCACGGTGAACCAAAGCTTCGACCGCGTGGCCATGCACGCGGTCCGCACGGAGCTGCTGCGCGCGCAAGCCGACGCCGCGGGCTTGCCGCTGTTCGAGATTCAGCTGCCCTGGCCGTGCAGCAACGCCGACTACGAAGCGCGCATGAGCGAGGCCGTCAAGGCAGCGCGAGAGCGCCGCGTGAGCGTGATGGCGTTCGGCGATTTGTTCCTCGAAGACATTCGCCAGTACCGTGTCGAAAAGCTGGCCGGCACCGGGCTACGGCCGGTGTTCCCGCTCTGGCAGCTGCCGACCGCGGAGCTAGCGCAGAGCATGATCTCGGGCGGTCTCGAGGCGCGGCTCACCTGCGTGGACCCGCAAAAGCTCGCTCCGAGCTTTGCCGGGCGCGCGTTCGACGGGGCGCTCTTGCGTGAGCTCCCGTTCGGCGTGGACCCGTGCGGCGAGCGCGGCGAGTTTCACACTTTCACCCACGCCGGGCCGATGTTTCGGCACCCCATCCCGATCGAAAGCGGCGAGGTGGTCGAGCGAGACGGCTTCGTGTTCGCCGATCTGAAGCTGAGCGGTGGGTGAGCGTGACCGCGCCGGCTCGCATCGTTTCGCTGCTCGCGAGTGGCACCGAGCTGACGTGCGCGCTCGGGCTCGGCGGGCGGCTGGTCGGGCGCTCGCACGAGTGCGACTTTCCGGCTTGGGTCGAGCGCCTGCCGGTGGTGAGCCGCCCCACCTTCGACATCGGCGGCTCGAGCCGTGAGATCGACGGGCGCGTTCGCGAACGCTTGCGCCAGGGTTTGCCGCTGTACGAGGTCGACGAGCAGCTGCTGGTCGAGCTTTCGCCGGACGTGCTGATCACGCAGACGCACTGCGAGGTTTGCGCCGTAAGCCCGGCCGATCTGGCGCACGGCTCGCCCGCCAAGCTTTCGCGCACGCCGCTGGTGGCGCTCCACGGCAGCACCACCGACGAGATTTTGCGCGGCTTCGTCGACGCGGCGCGCGTGCTGGGCGCACCCGAAGCCGGCGAGCGACTGGTGCGCGAGCTGCAAAGCCGCACGGCCGAGGTGGCGCAGCGGGTGCAGGGGCTGCCGCGGTCGCGTGTCGCCTGCCTCGAATGGATCGAACCGGTATTCGCGATGGGCAATTGGGGTCCGGAGCTGGTCGAGCTGGCTGGGGGGCACAACCTTTTCGGTAAGCCGGGCCAGCACTCGACAACGCTCTCGTTCGAAGCCGTCTGCGAAGCGGATCCTGACGTGCTCATCGTGGCGCCTTGTGGCTTCGGCTTGGAGCGCGCCACGCAGGAGATGCGCTGGCTCGGCGCGCAGCCCGGCTTCCGCGAGCTGCGCGCCTCGAGAGCAGGGCGCGTCTTCGTGTGCGACGGCAACCTGTACTTCAACCGCTCGAGCCCGAGCCTGTTCGAGACGCCGGAGATTTTGGCGGAGATGTTGCATCCCGCACAGTTCGAGCCGCGCCACGAAGGCCGCGCCTGGCGTCGCTGGCAAGCGCCGACCGCGGCGTAGTCGTCAGCCGCTGATGGTGCTCGGCAGCGCCAGCGCCGCGTTACTTTCACCTTCGCCGTACACGATCGCGTACACGGCCGCGCTCCCCAGCACGCGCTTGATGTAACGGCGGGTCTCCACGTACGGAATCAGCTCGACCCAAAGATCGAAGCTCGTGTGCGGGTGCTCTTTGCGCCAGCGTTGCGCCGCGCCCGGTCCTGCGTTGTAAGCCGCGATCGCCAACAGCGGATCTTCGGGAAACTGGCCGGTGTACTTGCCGAGCACGCGCGCCCCGAGCGAAATGTTCACGCTCGGGCGCTTGAGCGACACGCGATCGTGCGGCAAATTCAGCCCCTTGGCGGCCAGGCGCGCCGTCGGCAAGATCAGCTGCATCAAGCCGTAAGCGTCCGCCGGGCTCTCGGCGTCCGGATCGAACGCCGACTCTTCGCGCATCACCGCGTAGATGAGCGACGGCGAAAGCGCATTCTTCTTGGCCTGCTCGGCGACGATTTCGGCATAAGGCCGCGGGTAGGCAAGCTTCCACGCTTGTAGCCAATCGCCGGCCGGAAACCGCGGTGGCAGCTTGCCGAATACCGAGCGCGCTGCCTCGCTGGAGAGCTTGACGGCGCCAGCACGCGCGTACAGCACGGCGGCATTGAAGAGCAGCTCCGGCGCCGCCGATTCGGCCGCCAAAGCACCGAGCTCCGCGCGCACCCAGTCGAGCTCACCGACCGCAGCCAGCTCCAGCGCGCGCCGAAAGCCCGGCGCATCGAGCGGGGGCGGACGCCGGATACTCGCAGGAGCGCTCGTCGCAAGCTCGGCGCTGCGCGTCAGCGCGCGCGCGGCCCGCGCCGGATCCGCAGCGGCCAGCTGGGTGTAAGCGGCGCGCACGTAATAACCGAGCGGCAAGTCTTGTAGCAGCTGCTCGTACGCCGAGAGCCCGCGCTCGACCTCACCCGTTTCTACCAGTACACGCGCCAGAAAGTAGCGCTCACGGCCTGCGAAATCGCCGCCGCGCCCCGCCTCGACCGACGGCAGCCGCTCGATGGCGCGCGTGAGCGGTCGCTCGGCGCTCTGAAAGTCGCGCTTTTCCATGCGCCGCAGCGCCAGCCGAAAGCAGCCTTCGGCGAGCATGTCTCCGTCGGGGTAGTCGTCGGGCATGCTGCCGAGCGCGTCGGTGAAGCGCGCTTCGTCGCCCAGCTCGAGCGAGCTGAGAGCGCCGTACAGGCGTGCGTCGTCGGCCACGCTCTGGGTCGGAAACGTGCGCTCCAGCTCCGCGAAGAGCTTCACCGCCAGGGCATGCTTGCCGGCACCCGATGCGGCGCGGCCAGCCGCGAACAAGGCGCGCGCGCGTTGCTCCTCGGCGCAGCGCGAGTGCGCGACGCCGAGGTACGACTTTTCGGCGTCCGCAGCGCGCTTGGTCGCGGCCGCGACCTTGGCGCGCAGCACTTCGAGATCGCAGGCCGTCGGTTCGCTGGCGGCGGCGTCGAACGGCGGCACGCTCGCGAGCAGCGTTTGGGCTGCCTCGAAGCGGCGCGCATCGACCAGGTGCTTGATGCGCTCGAGCTGCTCGGCGCTGCTGGGCAGTGAGAGCGCCTCGCGCGCGGCCTCGGGGGCCAGCGCCAGCCAGTGCGCGGCCAGCTGCTGAGCGGCTTTTTGCTGCGCCACGTCGTCGTCGGCCAGGGTTTCGAGCACGCGCGTCAACCGTAAAGCCTCGGCGAACTCGCCCCCCGCGCGTGGCTGCTTCGGATCCGTGGCCAGGGCCGCCAGCAGTTGTTTAGCAGCCGCAGCGCGCTCACGATCGCCGGAAGCTTCGGCCAAAAGCTGGCGGTATTCGCGCAGCGCGATGTCGCGCGCACCGCTCTTGAGCGCCGCATCCGCCAGCAGGCGACGCCGCCCGGCGGCTACCGGCAAGGCTTCACCTGCTTTGCCCACGTGCGCCAGCGCCTTGTCGGCAAAGCCGAGCGTGAGCTCCATGCGCCCCGCCCCGAGCTCCGCGTACGGCGCCAGGAGCGACGCCGCCGACACGGCCACGAAGGCGTCGCGTGCCTCCGCCCAGCGCCCCGCGCGTTCGAGCAACCGCGCGAGCAAGAAGCGATGCCGATCCAGCTCACCCGCCGCTGGCGGATTCTTGCTGATCGCGGACTTCACCAGCTCGGCGGCGGCAGCGTAGTCGCCCGCCTCCTGCTTGAGCCGCGCCGCCTCGTAGCGCGCGTCCGACAGCAGCGGCTGAAAGCCTTCCAGCGATAGCGGCTCGGGCGGCGTGGCGCTCGCGCTGCCGACGGCGAGCGCGCTGGGCAGGGTCGAAACGCGAGGCGGGGGCGGCTGCGCTATTTTGGAGCCCGGCTGGGCGGCAGCGCACGAGTAGGCGGCCCCACAAGCCAGGCAAAGCAGCAGCGCAGCGCCCAGCGGGCGCCCCCACCGAGTCAGTGACGGCGCGCGTTCCATTGCTCCAGAGCGGCCTCTTCTTCTGCTTTTTGTGCGGCTTGGGCGTGCTGCTCTCGAAAGTCCGCTTCGTGTTTACGCACCAGCTCGGCCTCTGCTTCCAGCTCGGCCAGCTTTTGGCGCTGGGCCTCTCGCGCGGCGCGCTCTCGCTGCAGAACCTCGCGCGCCTCCGCTTCGGCCCGTTCGAGCAAATCCGCCTGTAGCCGCGCCGCAGCTTCGAAATCGCTGACCCGCAACAAATCCGCGCCTGTCACCCCCCCCGCAGCGAGCCGCGCCTGCTCCACGCGCAGGCTTTCTGCCACGTGCTCCGCGTGCTCACGCCGCGCCCGCTCACGTTCCCGCACGCGCGCCTCCGCTGCCTGACAGCGCGCGACCTGCTCCGCTAAAGCGCGCACCTGCGCGTCTGCCCGCTCATCGCGCAGCTTGCGCAGCGCTTCCAGCGGATAATTGGGCCGCGCCATGACGCGCGGAGTGTACCACGCGCTCCAAGATCCTTGCCTTTACAAGCAGAAGCGCCGTTTCTGCTACGAATTCATCTCGTTCCCCGGGCTGCCCAACCCCAGCCCAGGGGCTGCGGCTTGGCCCCATCCGAGATTTGATGCTTCGTGGGAGCCAGGCTAGGTGCGGGAGTGCCACTCTTGGAGGCTGCGGACGGAGGCGCCGCGGCTTTGCAGGAGCGCGGAGGCTTCGAGCGCGTCGGCCAGGGCGAGGCCGGCGGACATCGTCGTGAAGTACGGGATGTTCGCGAGCAGCGCGTTGCGGCGAATCGAGTAGCTGTCCGCGATGGCCTTGGTGCCCTGCGTGGTGTTGATGACGAGCTGAATGTCGCCTGCGCCGATGCGATCGACGACGTGCGGCGAGCCCTCGAGGACCTTATTGACGCGCTCGGCCGGGATGCGCGCGCGCTCGAGCGCCTTGGCGGTGCCGCCCGTCGCCACGATCGTGAAGCCGAGGTTGCGCAGCCGGCGTGCGAGCTGGCAGGCCTGCGCCTTGTCGTCGTCCTTCACGCTGATGAAGGCGCGCCCCACGTCCGGCAGCTTGAAGCCAGAGGCGGCCAGCGACTTGCCGAAGGCCAAGGCGACGTTCATCGCAATGCCCATCACCTCGCCGGTGGAGCGCATTTCCGGGCCCAAAATCGTATCCACACCCGGGAACTTGTTGAACGGGAACACCGACTCTTTGACCGCGACGTGCATCGGCACGCTGCCGTCCGTGACCCCCAGCTCGTCCAGCGTGCGCCCGACCATCAATTTGGCGGCGATCTTCGCCAAGGGGCGCCCGGTAGCCTTGGCCACGAACGGCACCGTGCGCGAGGCTCGGGGATTCACTTCGAGAACGTAGACGCTGCCGTCCTTCACCGCGAACTGCACGTTCATCAGGCCGACAACACCGAGCTCGAGCGCCAGCGCTTTGGCTTGCTCTTCGATCTTGGCCACGACCTCCGTGTCCAGCGAGTGGGGTGGCAGCACGCTGGTGGAGTCACCGGAGTGCACGCCGGCTTCTTCGATGTGCTGCATCACGCCGCCGATCACGGCGCGCTTGCCGTCCGCGACGCAGTCCACGTCGACCTCGATGGCGTTGCGCAGGTACTGGTCGATGAGCAGCGTCTGCGAGCCGCCCTCTTCTTTTGCGGCGTCGATCGCGACCTGCACGTAGCCACCCAGCTCTTCTTCGCTCCAGCAATTTTGCATGGCACGACCGCCGAGCACGTACGAGGGACGTACCAGCACCGGGTAGCCGATACTGTTGGCGATCTCGCGCGCCTCTTCGACGCTCTTGGCGATGCCGGCGCGCGGGCGCGCCAAGTTGAGCTTGGTCAGCAGCGCGTCGAAGCGCTCGCGATCTTCGGCGCGGTCGATGGCGTCGGCGCTGGTGCCGAGCAGGCGAATACCGGCCTGCTCGAGCGGCACCGCGAGCTTGAGCGGCGTTTGCCCGCCGAACTGCACGATGACGCCGAGCAGCTCGCCTTTTTGCGCTTCTTCACGGCAGATGGCGAGCACGTCTTCGAGCGTGAGCGGCTCGAAGTACAAACGATCGGACGTGTCGTAGTCGGTCGACACCGTCTCGGGGTTGCAGTTGACCATGATGGTCTCGATGCCGAGCTCGCGCAGCGCGAACACCGCGTGGCAGCAGCAGTAGTCGAACTCGATACCCTGGCCGATACGGTTCGGGCCGCCGCCGAGGATGATCACCTTCTTCTTGCTGCTGACGTCGGCTTCCGACTCGCTCTCGTAAGCGGAGTACAGGTACGGCGTCTTGGCCGGGAACTCCGCCGAGCAGGTGTCGACGCGACCGTAAACCGGCGTCACGCCCAGCGAGAGGCGCATCTCGCGCACCTCTTTCTGCGTGATGCCGCGCAAGGAGGCGATCTGCGGATCGCTGAAGCCCAGGCGCTTGGCGTCGCGCAAGAGCTCGGCCGACAGCGAGGGCGCGCTCTTGATGGTGCCCTCGAAATCGATGATGCGCTTGAGCTGCGACAAGAACCACGGGTCGATGCCGGTGAGCTTGTAGATGCGCTCGAGCGAAATGTTGGAGCGGATGGCGTCGCCCACGTAAAACAGCCGATCGGCGGTCGGCACCGCGATGGCGCGCTCGATGGCGTTGATCATCTCGGTCTGCGCGGCGGGCGGCAGCGTGGGGCGCTGGCGCGGCGGGGCCGGCGCGTCGTGCTTCAGGTCGCGGCGCGTGTCGGGCTCGAGCGACAGCGTGCGGTAGTCGATGCGATCGAACATGCTGATGAAGCCGGTCTTGCCGGTCTCCAGCGAGCGCGCGGCCTTTTGCAGCGACTCGCAGAAGGTGCGGCCGATGCTCATCGCCTCACCCACGCTCTTCATCTGCGTACCCAGGCGCGGATCGGAGCCGGGGAACTTCTCGAACGCGAAGCGCGGCCACTTGGTGACCACGTAGTCGATGGTCGGCTCGAAGGCGGCGCTGGTGCCGGTGATGTCGTTGGTGAGCTCGTCGAGCGTGAAGCCGACGGCCAGCTTCGCCGCGATCTTGGCGATCGGGTAGCCGGTGGCCTTAGAGGCCAGGGCGCTCGAGCGCGATACGCGCGGGTTCATCTCGATCACGATCACGCGGCCCGTCTTCGGGTCCACCGCGAACTGCACGTTCGAGCCGCCGGTTTCGACGCCGATCTCGTGCATGACCGCGCGCGCGGCGTCGCGCAGGCGCTGGTACTCCTTGTCGGTGAGCGTCATGGCGGGGGCGACGGTGATCGAGTCGCCGGTGTGCACGCCCATCGGGTCGATGTTTTCGATCGAGCAGACGACGATGAAGTTGTCCTTCGCGTCGCGAATGACCTCGAGCTCGTACTCTTTCCAACCGAGCAAGCTCTCTTCGACCAGCACCTCGCAGGTGGGCGATTGCTGCAGCGCCCACGCAACCTTGGCGTCCAAATCTTCGGGTTTGTCGACGACCGCGCCGCCGGCGCCACCCATCGTGAAGCTCGGCCGCAAGATCACCGGGAAGCCCGTCTCTTTCGAGATCTCGCGCGCCTCTGCGACCGAATGCGCGACGCCCGAGCGCGCCGAGTTGAGGCCGCAGGCGGTCATCGCGTCTTTGAAGAGCTTGCGGTCTTCCGCCTTGCGAATGGCGTCGATCTGCGCGCCGATCAGCTTCACGCCGTATTTGGACAGCACCCCGGCCTCGTTCAGCTCGAGCGCGAGGTTCAGCGCCGTTTGCCCGCCTAGCGTCGGCAAGAGTGCGTCGGGGCGCTCACGCTCGATGATGGCCGTCGCGGCCTGTACCGTGAGCGGCTCGACGTACGTGCGCCGCACCAGCTCGGGATCCGTCATGATCGTGGCGGGGTTCGAGTTGACGAGCACTACGTCGTAACCGAGCTCGGTCAGCGCCTTGGCCCCTTGCGTCCCGGAGTAGTCGAATTCGCACGCCTGGCCGATCACGATGGGGCCAGAGCCAATCAGCAGAATCTTCTTGATGTCAGTGCGGGCGGGCATCGGTGGCATGCCCCCTAGCATGGTTTTCTGGGGGTGGGAGCCAGCCGGGCCGTGGTAAGGGTAAAGCCATGCTTTCAGGGAGAAAGCGGCGTTCCGGCTCGCCCTCCGGCGCCGCCCTAGTTGCTTCCGCGCTCTGGCTCTTCAGCGCCACCGGCCACGCTCAGAGCACGTCGGACGACATGGCCCGCCGCCACTTCGACTCGGGCGTCGCCTACTTGGAGGAGAGCGACTACGAGAACGCCCTCAAGGCCTTTCAGAAAGCGTACGAGCTCTCCAAGCGCCCCGAAATCCTGCTCAACATCGCCACGGTGCACGAGCGGCAGAGCGACTTGCCCTCTGCCGTCGCCTCGCTGAAGGGATACCTCGAGGCAGCGCCGCAGGGTGAGCACGTAGAAACGGTGAAACTTCGCATCCAAAACCTGGAAAAGCGCATTCAAGAGCAAGAGCAGGCGAGAGCGGCCGCAACCGCCCCCACCGCGCCGCCGCCGCCGGCCGCCAGCCCCGCGCCCGTACAGCTCGCTCCGGTGCAACCGCAGCCTGCGCCGGCCGCAAAACCGGAGCCCAACCGGCTGCCCGCTTTCATCGCCCTGGCCGCCGGTGGCGTGATGGGCGGCGCCGCGCTGGCAACCGGCCTGGTCGCCAACGCGAAGTATCAGGACGCGAAAAGCTCGTGCCAGCACCACTGCACCGACGATGAGCTCTCCGGCAGCCGCACCTTTGCTGTCACCAGCACCGTGCTCACGGGCGGCGCCTTCCTCGGTGTCGGTCTGGGCGTCGTCCTCCTCCTCACCATGCCGAGCGACGGTGACAGCATCGGCAAGCGCCGCCCGCGCTTCGATGTGGCGCTCGGTCCCAGCGCGGCCGCCGCCAGCGCCCGGTGGAGCTTCTGATGGCGCACTGGACTCGCCTCGTGTTGCCGCTGTGCGCGGCCCCGTTGCTCGGCTCCTGCTACTTCTTGCTCGACTACCAAGACCTGCAAAGCGACCAGGGCAAAATCGCCGCGACGAGCGGCGGCGGCGAAGGCGGCGACGCCAGCACCAGCGCCGGCTCGGGCGGTGAAAGCGACGTTGCGGCCGGTGGCGCATCGGCTTGCGGCGACTGCGACGACCACGACCCTTGCACGGTCGACAGCTGCGACGCCGGCGGTAGCGCTCCCCAATGCGTCAACACCGTGCAACAGGGCCTCGCGCTGGACGGCGTCGACGAAACACACGCCGCCGATCAGCACATCCGCGTCTCGCTCGTCGGCAGCGGGCAGCTCTTCTACCTGGCCGAAATGGAGCTCAACAAAGACACCCCCAAGGTAGCGCTGTATCGCCTGGGCACTGACGACACGGCGCTAAAGGCAATCGGCACGGATCTCGCTCTCGAGGGCAATCCCGTCAGCAACGTCGGGCTCGCGGTCGAGGAGCTGGCGGCGGGCGAGGTGGCGCTGCACGGCTTCGTGGCCACCAAGCTCCGCGTGGCCGCCGCGACGCCGCGCGTCTTTCACGTCGTCAACCGCAACGGCCAGACCACCAGCAACCTGATCGGCGCCTCCTACCGCGACGATGCCGCCACGTCGGTCACCGCGCGCACGCGCGCTTTTCCGCAGGCGCTCACCATCAACAACAAGGTCGTCGGCGCCTGGATCCAAGCAGACGGCACGATCGCGGTTCACAACGTTGGCACCGCCAAAACGGAGACGTTCGGCGCCGCCAACCTGGGGGCGAGCACACTCTCTCTCCTCTCCACCGCAGACGACATGCCGGCCGTCATGTTCACGGCGCAGACAGCCGCTGACAGCGGCGCGCAGGGCACCTACGTGGAGACCTCCGGGCAAAACCGCACCCGAGTGCCCGAGTGCGAAACCCGCCCTGGCGCTTACCTCTCTTCCGCCGCCATCGCCACGCAGATCCCGGGCCTTTGGCTGGCAAACATCACGCGCTACGGTACCGACTACCTCGGCAACGGCAACGCCTCGCTGGTGTGCGGCACCGGCGCCTGCACGGTCGTGCCCGAAGACTGCAAACAGGCAACGCTCGGCAACGCCGTGCGCGACGTGAGCGGCGCCAGCGTGCACTTCGATAACGACAAGGCGGGCGTCGTCTACTTGGTGCTCGCTTCGCCCCAGGTGGTGCCCCCGCAAGGCGGCGCGACCGCCTTCGAGGCGCGGCTCAACCTCGGCCTGGGGCGGGTCGATTTCTCAGTAAAGGATGACAAAGGGACGCCGGTCGGCGACCCCCAGGTGATCGCGTCCAACGACACCACCGAGGCCACCGGATTTGCCGGCCCGGATTGGCCCGCCGTCGCCATCTTGCCCAGTCAGAAAGTGGCGGTGGCCTGGATCCAGCCCAACAGCGACTTCTCGGGCACGGAGCTGCGGGTCCAGCGCTACAAGATGTGCCTGCCGCCTCCTTGACGAGTGGGCGAGCTTCCGTCATAAAGCCGGCCCCCGGGTCACAAGCTCCTCACTTCGAGGACCCCGGTCTGGAGCTCAGGTCTCCGTGGAGAGTCGATCATGCCGAAGATGAAGACAAACCGAGCCGCTGCCAAGCGCTTCAAAGTAAGCGGCAGTGGGCGCATTCGCCGCAGCAAAGGCGGAGCGCAGCACAACATGAACGGCAAGTCCCGTACGCGCCGCCGCCGCCTGCGCGACCAAGACATGGTCGACAAGGCGATGGAAGGCCGCGTCAAAATCCTTCTTCCTTACGGCTGATCGAGAGGAGCGCACATGTCCCGCGTAAAACGTGGTCCGAGTCCCCGTCGTCGTCACAAGCGCGTCCTCCAGCAGACCGAAGGCTTCTTCGGTGGCCGCAAGAACCGCTACCGCCAAGCCTTCCACGTGCTGTGGAAGAGCTGGCAATACGCCTACATCGGCCGCAAGCTCCGTAAGCGCGACTTCCGCCAGCTGTGGATCGCCCGCATCAACGCCGCCTGCCGCACCAACGGCACGAGCTACTCGCGTCTCATCGCCGGCCTCAAGAAGGCGGGTCTCGAGCTTGACCGCAAGGTGCTGGCGGACATGGCTATCAACGACGCGGCCGCCTTCGCCAAGCTCGCGCAGATGGCCACGCCGAAAGCTGGCTGAACCCCATGTAAGGTTGGGGGCTACGCCCACCGACACCTACATACAAAGCCCTACTCACCAGCCGGAGAGAATCAAGGGTTTACAGAGAACGGGCCTCGCAGAATGCAAGGCCCGTTTTCACATTTGAAACCTGCACCGCGCCAAGTCACTCCTTAGGGTGGGGTGCTGGCCGCGGAGCTGGCTCTCTCATCGAGACGCTCCTCTCGCGGTGGCGTCCCCTGTCGAGACGTTCCCGCCAGTCGGCGGCACACGTTGTGCCGCCGCCAACGCGCGGGCACGACCTCGCAATACTTGCACGCCACCGCGCCGCAATCGCCCGAGTCAGATGGCACCGTCCGCTCAGCCTGTACGCCCACCTGAAAGGTAGCGCAGGGCTCGGAGCACCAAATCGGCCAGGTGGCGTTGACGAGCGCCGGTTTGAGACTGATGTAAAACAAGCGATTTCGCCGCGCATCTAACGTTCCGGAACAGATCCGCCGTTGATGCTGTTGTGTGATCGGGACCTGCCGCGTCCGTCCCCAAGCGAAATGTGTTCTCTCGACGCGGGCATTTGGGCCCGGCGACCTACAACCGAAATCGCCACCTGAGTGGATCTCTGGAGCCTCCGGCAACGTATCCAAACTAATCCGAGTTTCAACTGATTTTATGAGCCACCGGGTACCTAAGAAGAGTCACGACAGTCACGCGCTGGTTGACACCGCGTCTCGACCCAGCGCCGGGAAGGCTCTGCCTTCCGCCCCTCCGTCCAGTGCCACGTACCCGGCACGCAATTTGCTGAAAACTTCACCGAAACGTCTGTCTCGTCAAGGCGCGGCCCCAACCCCGCCTTCATCGACCGCGAGCGCCCTCCCCTCTTTGGCTAACGCCGCTGGGGTCCCGGGCCCGCACACGCCAGTCCGCACGTCCCGAACGAAGGTTAGGCCCACCATGTCCCAGAAGAGCACCAACACCCAGCCGCGCCGCGAGGAAGAGTACACGGAGGACTCCCCCGAGCAGACCGCCGTGCGCGCCGCTCCGTCGGGTCTCTCGGAGTCGGGCCCCGAAAGCCCCGAAGAGTTCCTGGACTCGTCCGGCGACGTCGCGGGCTTCGCTTCCGAAGCTCCCGCCCCCACGGCGGACGCCTCCAACGATTCCATGCTGTCGCGCTACTTCCGCGACATGGCGACCCACCAAGTGATGGGTCCGGACGAAGAGCTGCGCGCCGCGCAAGCCGTTGAGGAAGCGGAGATCGACCACTGGCAGGCGCTGTTGGCCTACGTGCCGGTCGCCGAGCGCATGCTCGACATGCTCGACCAGGGCATCGGCGAGATGAACCCGGAAGAGCGTCCGGACATCCAGCAAATCGCCGAGCTGCGCAAGCTGGTGAAGGTCTACAAGAAGCAGCGCTCCAAGCTGCACGCCGATCAGCAGCGCACCTGGAACGAGCTCTCGCAGGGTCTGGCCAAAGACGTTCGCCTGCCCGACTCCGACCGCATCTGGATGCACGGCGCGCTGCGCTTGGCGAAGGACGCAGGTCGCTTGCCGGAAGAGGACACGGCTGAGGTCGAGATCGAGAACATCCCGGAGACGCCCGCCTACAAGCGCTACCTCGACAAGGTGCGCTCGACGGACATGGCCCAGCGCCGCGTCAAGAACCGCTTCGTCAAAGCCAACCTGCGTTTGGTGGTCAGCATCGCGCGCCGCTACAACCGCGGCCGCCTCCCGCTGATCGACCTGATTCAGGAAGGCAACATCGGCTTGATGAAGGCGGTCGAGCGCTTCGACCACACGCGCGGCTATCGCTTCAGCACCTACGCTTCGTGGTGGATTCGCCACGCCATCAGCCGTGCCCTGGCTGACAAGGGTCGCGCGGTCCGCATCCCGGTGCACATGCTCGACACATACAACCGCGTGTCGCGCGCCACGCAGACCATCATCGCTCGCACCGGCAAAGAGCCAACGATCGAAGAGCTCGAGAAAGAGACGGGCGTTCCCCGCGACAAGCTCGACAAGGTGAAGGACCTCTACGCCGACACGCCGTTCTCGCTCGACCGCCCGGTGGGCGACGAAGACGGCCGCCGCTTCATCGACTTCTTGGTCGAGGAAAACTCGCTCTCGCCTTACGACTGTCTGGCAAACGCAAAGTGGGCAGAAGAGGTCCAGCGCCTGCTGGGCACGCTCACACCGATCGAGTCGCGCATCATTCGTTGGCGCTTCGGCCTCGACAACGAGGACGAGCTCACGCTCAAGGAGATCGGCGACAAGTACAATCTGTCGCGCGAGCGCATCCGCCAGTTGCAAGAGCAAGCCATCGGCAAGATTCGCCGCCAGATGCGTGAGTTCTGAGTAAGACGCCTGTCGATCGATAGGTTGTCGATCGATAGGTTGCAGACGAGCCGGTCGCCGCGAGGTGACCGGCTCGTTGTGTTTCAAGGTCCCGAAATGGCGGTTTCGGGGCATGGCAGGCCCCCCGTGAAGCTACGACGCGTCGTGGCGAGGAAGCCCCCAAGGGCTAGCCGGACGGAGGGTCGAATCGACCCGCCGGCTGCGCCATATAATCAATAATTTCGCGAGGTTAATTTATGTCCAACGGGTGGACCTCGCGTGATCATTTACATTTGGTTTGGAGCGGCGCATAAGGGCGCGCGTCACCAGCGGAAATCGCCTGCGAAGGGCGACCAGAGCCCGCCCCTAGCGCTGCTTTTCCGAAACAAAAGCGGCGTGGTCCAGAGGCGGGCCGAGCTTCCCCAAACCGCCCTCAATGACCCGCTCCTCGCTAACCCTACGCACACAGCTGCCGCTGGCGTCGTGTGCGTGCACGCCCGGTCTGACTTCATGAGCCTCTTCGTCTTCCCTCGTTGGGCCAATAAAACACGCCAGCTGGCGGGCTTGTTCCTGAGCACCGCGCCCATCTACGTGATTGGGCTGGTCTGGTACGGCGCGTCCCCCAAAACGACGGACGTCGGCTACCAACCGAAGCAGCCGGTTCCGTATAGCCACCAGCTCCACGCCGGGCAGATGGGCATCGACTGCCGCTACTGCCACAACACTGTCGAAAAGGCAGCGCACGCCGCCATCCCGCCGACCGCAACGTGCATGAACTGCCACAGCAAGGTGCACACGACGAGCCCCAAGCTCGCTCCCATCCGCGACAGCTTCGCGAGCGGGCTGCCGGTCGAATGGATCAAGGTCCACGACCTGCCCGACTACGCGTACTTCAACCATAGCGCGCACGTGACGCGCGGCATCGGCTGCGTGTCGTGCCACGACCGCATCGATCAGATGGATGAGGTCTACCAGGCCAAGCCGCTCAGCATGAGCTGGTGCCTCGACTGCCACCGCCATCCGGAGCCGAACCTGCGGCCCCCGAGCGAAGTGACGAACATGGCCTGGAAGGCGCCGAACGGCGACGCCGAGGCCTACGGCGCCAAGCTGCGCGCCGAAAACCACATCAACCCGCCCACCGACTGCTCGACATGTCACCGATGAACAAGAAGCTCAGGGTTGTAGAAGAAGGCGCCGCCGCCCGCGCCACCGACACGGCGCCGCCCAGCTACTGGCGCAGCCTGGCCGAGCACGATCAAACCGCGGAATTCCGCGCGATGGTCGAGCAAGAGTTCCCCACCGCTCTCGAGCAATTGCCGCCGGACTCGCCCGGTCGTCGTCGCTTCATGGAAGTGATGGGCGCTTCGTTCGCGATGGCGGGCCTTGCTGGTTGCCGCTGGCGCGAAGACAAGATCATGCCGATGACGCGCCGCCCCGACGGCGTCATTCCCGGCACCACCAGCCGCTACTGCACCGCGATGGAGATCAACGGCGTTGCTCACGGCTTGCAAGCCACGAGCTACGACGGTCGCCCAATCAAGGTCGACGGCAACCCGCTCCACCCCGATAGCCTCGGCGCCGCCGCAACCTACCACCAAGGCAGCGTACTGGACGTCTACGATCCGGATCGCAGCGACTCGGTGACGCAAAAGAGCGGCTCCAAGCGCGAACTGTCGAGCTTCGAAAATTTCGACAAATCCGCCAAAGAGCAACTGAAGAAGCTGCGCGCCAACCGCGGCGAGGGGCTGCGCGTCCTCAGCGAGCGCAGCTCTTCTCCCACGCTCGCAGCGCTCAAGGAGCGCTGGCTGGCAGCCTTCCCGCTTTCCAAGTGGGTCGTGTTCGAAGCGCTGGGCAGCAACGGTCGCGCCGCCGGCACCGCGCTCGCGTTCGGCAAGCCGCACCGCGTTCACTACTCCTTCGCCGAGGCCAAGGTCGTCCTCAGCCTCGATGCCGATTTCTTCGCGGCTTACTTCCCGTCGGGCCTGGCGAACGCGCGCGGGCTCACCAAGGGTCGCGTGCCGGATCACGCCGGCGAGATGAACCGGCTCTACGCGATCGAGAGCTGCTTCACCGGTGTCGGCGCTACGGCGGATCACCGACTGGCGCTGCGCTCGGAACAGATCAAGGCCGTAGCGGCCTTCTTGGACGCCGAGATCAGCGCCAAGGCTTCGCCCTTACCGGAGCAAGGTCCCGCGCAGGCCAAGCCGAACGCCGAGTTCTTGAACGACGCCAAGGTGCAGAAGTTCTTGGGCGCGGTCGTCAAAGATCTGCTCGCCAACATCGGCAAGAGCATCGTGATTGCGGGTTTACATCAACCCGCCGAGGTGCACGCACTGGTCGAGCGCATCAACGTGCTGCTCGGCAACAGCGGCCGCACCGTGTTCTACACGGAGGACGCGGCCGAGTCGGTGACCTCGGACGTGGAAGCCCTCAAGTCCCTGACCGAAGAGATGGCCGCGGGTCGTGTCGACACGCTTCTCGTGCTCGGCGGCAATCCCGCCTACGCCGCGCCCGCGGACGTGGCCTTCGGAGCCGCGCTCGACAAAGTGCCGTTCAGCGTGCGCCTGGGCGTGTACGAAGACGAAACCTCGCAAGGCGCCACCTGGCACGTGCCGGCCGCGCACTACTTGGAGAGCTGGGGCGACGCCCGAGCCTATGACGGCACCGTTAGCCTGGTGCAGCCGTTGATCGCGCCCATCTTCGGCGGCCGCTCGGCGCTCGAATTCTTGGCGCGTCTGCTCGGCGAAGAGCCGAAGGGACTCGAGCTGGTGCGCGCCCAGCACAAGCTCGACGAGCGCCGCTTCCGCAAGGCCGTGCACGACGGCATCGTCGAGGGCACCGCTTTCGAGCGCGTCTCGCCGAAGCTGCAAGCCATCGCGCCGATCAAGCTGAGCGAGCGCGAGACCGCCGGCGCCGTGCAAAACGGTAACTTCGAGGTGCGCTTCGTGCCCTGCGCGAAGCTCCTGGACGGCCGCTACGCCAACAACGCCTGGCTACAAGAGCTGCCCGAGAGCTTCTCCAAGCTTTCGTGGGACAACGGCGCCTTCTTCAGCGTCGACACGGCGAAGGCGCTCGGCATCACGGACGGCGACGTGCTCACACTGACGCTCGGCGGCAAGAGCGTCGACGTGCCCTGTATCGTCGCCCCCGGCCAGGCCGAAGGCTCGGTGAAGGTGGCGCTCGGTTACGGCCGCACGCACGCCGGACGCATCGGCGGCAAGGTCGGCACGGATGTAGCGCCCGTGGGCGGTAACGTGAACCTGATCCGCACCAGCGAGGCTCCGTTCTTCGCGGGCGGGCTGCAGATCACGAGCCACGGCCCCGGCAAGCGGCTGGCGAACACGCAAGACCTCTACGCCATGGATCAAATCGGGCTCGACGGCATCGCCGAGCGCCTGCCGGAGCTGGTGCGCGAAGCTCCGATCGAGAAGTTCAAAGAGGAGCCACACTTCGCCAAGCACCTGGTTCATCAGCCACACAGCCTCAACCTGTGGGTCGATCCCGTCTCGTACGAGGGCCACAAGTGGGGCATGGCCATCGACCTCAACAAGTGCATCGGCTGCAGCGCCTGCGTCACGGCTTGCCAGGCCGAGAACAACATCCCGGTCGTCGGCCAAGAGAACGTGGCCATGGGCCGCGAGATGCTCTGGCTGCGCGTCGACCGCTACTACCGCGGCAACCCCAGCGAGCCCGAGCTGCGCTTCCAGCCCATCCCCTGTCAGCAGTGCGAAAACGCTCCTTGCGAGCAGGTGTGCCCGGTGGGCGCGACCATGCACAGCCACGAAGGGCTGAACGACATGGTCTACAACCGCTGCATCGGCACCCGTTACTGCAGCAACAACTGCCCGTACAAGGTGCGGCGCTTCAACTACTTCAACTACAACCTCGACGTGATCGGCATGACGCCGTACACGCCGACGGACGACCCGAAGATGAAGTTGAAGGCCATGGTCTTCAACCCCGAGGTCACGGTCCGCTCACGTGGCGTGATGGAAAAGTGCACGTTCTGCGTGCAGCGCATCCAGAACGCCAAGATCCCCGCCAAGAACGCGCACCGCGCCATCGAAGACGGCGAGATCAAGACGGCTTGCCAAGAGACGTGCCCCACCGACGCGATCGTGTTCGGCGACCTCAACGACCAGAAGAGCCGCGCTGCTAACCTGCAGAAGCTCGACCGGGCCTACCAGCTGCTCGGCGAGTTCAACAATCGCCCGCGCGTCCAGTACCTGGCTCGCATCACGAACCCGAATAAGGAGCTTGCCTGACCATGGCCGCGGCCAGCGACCTCAACCCGTTTCAGTCGCCGCCCAAGGGCGACAACATGTTCGCGCAGATCACGGACAACGTGACGCGCATCATGGAGGCGCCCAAGCCTCCTCGCGCCTGGTACATCGCCTTCGGCATCGCGCTCACGATGCTGACGATCTTCTTCGGCAGCATCGGTTGGGCGGTTTGGAATGGTATCGGCGTGTGGGGCAACATGATGCCCGTCGCCTGGGCCTTCCCGATCGTGAACTTCGTGTTCTGGATCGGTATCGGTCACGCCGGCACGCTGATCAGCGCCATCTTGTTCTTGCTGCGCCAGAATTGGCGCACCGCCATCAACCGCTTCGCCGAAGCGATGACGATCTTCGCGGTGATGTGCGCCGGTATCTTCCCCGGCGTGCACATCGGCCGTCCTTGGCTGCCCTACTACATGATGCCCATTCCGAATCAGATGGGCATGTGGCCGCAGTACCGCAGCCCGCTGGAGTGGGACATCTTCGCGGTGAGCACGTACGCCACCGTGTCCATCCTGTTCTGGTACATGGGCATGATCCCGGACTTTGCGACCTTCCGGGATCGCTCCACCTCCACGATCAAGCGCCTTTGCTACGGCGTGGTAGCCATGGGTTGGCGCGGCTCGTCCCGCCAGTGGCACCGCTACGAGCGCGCCTACTTGCTCTTGGCAGCGCTGGCGACGCCGCTGGTGCTCTCCGTGCACTCGGTCGTGTCCTTCGACTTCGCGACCGCCCAGCTCCCCGGCTGGCACGCCACCATCTTCCCGCCCTACTTCGTCGCGGGCGCCATCTTCGGCGGTTTCGCGATGGTGGTCACGCTGGCGGTGCCGGCGCGGCAGTTCTTCGGCCTCAAGCGCATCATCACGATTCGGCACCTGGAGCTGATGGCCAAGGTGATGATCGCGACCGGTTTGATGGTCGGTTACTCCTACGGCATGGAGTTCTTCATCTCCTGGTACGGCGGCAGCTCGTACGAAGGCTTCACCTTCGTGAACCGCCTGTTCGGTCCGTACGCCTGGGCCTACTGGACGATGATCAGCTGCAACGTGATCTTCCCGCAGCTGTTCTGGTTCAAGAACGTGCGCACCAACGTCTGGGCCATCTTGCTGATTGGCATGATCGTCAACGTCGGCATGTGGTTCGAGCGCTTCGTGATCATCTGCACGTCGCTCACGCGCGACTTCTTGCCGTCGAGCTGGGGCTACTACCTGCCCACCAAGTTCGACTTCATGACTCTGGGCGGCAGCTTCGGCCTGTTCTTCACGTTGTTTTTGCTGTTCTGCCGCTACCTGCCGATGGTGGCGATGTCCGAGGTCAAGGCTTTCAGCCCCGCCGGCGGTCACGCCCGTCCGCACCTGCATGGCCATCACGACCACGGCCATGACGAGCACCAGACCGACTCGCACGCCCACGCCCACTGACCGAGAAGACCATGAGCGACGACCACAAGCCCAAGGCAGAGCCGAAAGCCGCCGAGCTCCACGGCATCTTGGCCGAGTACGACACGCCGGATCAGCTGATCAGCGCCGCCACCAAGGTGCGCAACGCCGGCTTCGAAAAGTGGGACACTTACAGCCCCTTCCCGGTCCACGGCATCGACGAGGCCATGGGCATCAAGATGACCGTCTTGCCCTGGCTCACGCTGGGCGCCGGTCTCACGGGCTTGTTCACCGCCATCACCATGCAGTGGTGGATGAACGCCTACGACTACCCCTGGCTGGTGTCGGGTAAGCCGCTGTGGAGCATCCCCGCGAACGTGCCGATCATGTTCGAGCTCACGGTGCTGTTCAGCGCCATCACGACGCTGGTCGGCATGCTGATGCTCAACGGCCTGCCGCACCCGTCCCACCCATTGGACCTGATCCGGCGCTTCGGGCGGGTGACGGACGACAAGTTCTTCCTGCTGATCCAGGCTGCAGATCCGAAGTTCGACGAGACGGACACGCGCAAGCTCATCGACGCCACCCAACCGGTCGCCGTCGAGAACGTGCCGGAAGATCGCGTCACGCCGGACGACATGCCCAAGGGCCTCGTCTACGCGCTGATCGTGGTTACGTGCGCAGCGGTGTTACCGGTGGCTCTGGCCGTCAAAGCGCGCCACTCCAGGACCGACAAAGCGCGCATCCACATCATCCAGGACATGGACTCGCAGCCCAAGTACAAGGCGCAACGCGAGAACCCGATCTTCGCCGACGGCCGCGCCGATCGCGAAGCCCTGCCCGGCACCGTGGCGGTCGGTCACTTGAACGAGGACGACCACTTCTTCCGCGGGCGCGTCGGTGGGGCCTGGGCCCGCACCTTCCCGGCTCAGGTGGAGCTGAGCGATGAGACGATGGCGCGCGGCAAGCAGCGCTTCGGCATCTATTGCACGCCGTGCCACGGCCAGGCCGGTCAAGGCGACGGCATGGTGCACAAGCGCGCTGAAGCCCTCGCTCAGGGCGGCTGGATCCAGCCGAGCAACGTGACGCAGGAGTACCTGCGCAACATGCCGGTGGGCGAGCTGTTCAACACCATCACGAACGGCATCCGCAACATGCCGGCGTACGGCCCGCAAATCCCGCCGGAAGATCGCTGGGCGATCATCATGTACGTGCGCGCTCTGCAAAAGAGCCAGGCCGGAACCCTCAACGACGTGCCCGAGTCCGAGCGCGGCAGCTTGAAGTGAGAGACGACATGGCAACGGAAAAAGGCAAAAAGGACGAGGGCAAGGAGCCCAAGAAAGCCGACAAGGGCGGCTCGGGCGGTGGCTCGAAGGGCGGGTCGGGCGGTGGCTCGGGCCCGACGCAGCCTGAGTACGCAGACGACAACATCCGTCTCGGCGCCGCTGGTCAGTCGCTCTTCACCAAGGCAGCCGCCGTCGGCGCCGTCGGGCTAGCCGCGGCCGTTGGTCTCGGCTCCAGCGCAGGTGACGGCTTCAAGCGCTTCTCGCTGTCGTACACGACGGCTTTCATGTGGGTGTTGGCGCTCGGCCTGGGCGCGTTGTTCTGGGTAATCCTGCAGAACCTGGTGAACGCGCACTGGAGCATCGTGCTGCGCCGGGTAGGCGAGATCGTAGCCGCGCAGGCGCCGCTGCTGGCGATCCTGGCGCTGCCGATCGTGGTGCCGATCTTCACCGGCAACTCGTCAATCTACATTTGGTCGAACCACGAGGCGATGTCGGCCAACCACGCCTTGCACAAGAAGGCCGCGTACCTCAACTCGAGCTTCTTCCTGATTCGCTTCATCGTCTACTTCGGCTTCTGGACGCTGATCTCGCGCTACTTCTTGAACAGCTCGCTCGCGCAGGACGCCAGCAAGGACCCGAAGAGCATCATGGGCAAGATGCGCGCCGTCGCCGGCCCCGCCATGATCGGCTGGGCCCTGACGATGACGTTCTGCTCGGTCGACTTGCTCATGTCTCTCGACCCGATGTGGTTCAGCACCATCTTCGGCGTTTACTACCTGGCCAGCTGCGTGCAGGGCATCAACGCCTTCCTCGCGCTCGTGGCCATGTTCCTGCACAAGCAGGGTGTGCTGAAAAAGAGCGTCACCACCGAGCACTTCCACGATCTCGGCAAGATGGTCTTCGCCTTCACGGTGTTCTGGGCCTACATCGGCTTCTCGCAGTTCATGCTCATCTGGTACGCGAACATCCCGGAAGAGACGGGCTGGTTCAAGGAGCGCTTCGCCGGCGGCTGGTGCAGCGGTTGGGGTCTGCTCAGTGCGACGCTGCTGTTCGGGCACTTCGTGATCCCGTTCTTCGGCCTCGTGTCGCGTCACATCAAGCGCAAGCGCCCGACCTTGGCGTTCTGGGCCATTTGGCAGCTGGTGATGATCTACCTCGACATGTACTGGCTGGTCATGCCCAACACCAAGGCCGAAGCTCCGCCGTTCGCGTTGATCGACATCTGCTGCGTCATTGGCGTGCTTGGTGTTTTCATCGCCGGCATTGCCTACCGCGCCAAGAGCCTCAACCTCATGCCCACCAACGACCCGCGCCTGCCCAAGTCGCTGGCGTTCACCAACCTCTGAGCCATGGCAACCGAATCCGACAACGTTAACTCTGGCGCTCTCGGTACCTTGCTCAGCGTGGGTGCGGTCGCGACGCTGGGCATCGCCCTGGTCGTCACCGCGCTCGTCCGCACGGAAGTCGCGGAAGAGCACGACAAAAAGGACGTGAGCGCGGACCGCCCGCTGCTCGACCTGGTCGCCGAGCAGAAGGCGAAGATGAACGCGCCCGCCGCGTACGTCGATCGCGGTCGCGGCCTGGTGTCGCTGCCCATCGAGCGCGCCATGGAGCTGGTGGTCGGCAACCTGAAGAAAGATCCGAACAGCGCCACGCCGCCGGCCCCCGCCGCGGCGGGTAGCGGTGGCAGCGGTGGCGAAGCCGCAGCCGCGGGTGGCAGCGGCGGCACCGGTGGCAGCGGCGGTGAAGCCGCAGCCGCGGGTGGCACGGCCGGCGCCGAAGCAGCCCCGGCAAACGAGGCCATCCACGCTGAGGGCGGCAAAGCCGCCACAGAGCCTACAAAAGAAGAAAAGGGCGAAAAGAAGGACGACAAGAAGAAGGACGGCGCTAAGCCAAAGCCCGTTCCCGCCGCTCCGGCTCCTGCTCCGGCCCCCGCGGCTCCGGCGCCCGCTCCCGCACCGAATGGTCAGTAAGCTGCTCCGCCACGGAGCGAGCGCCATCCTGGCCGCATCGCTCGCCTTCACCTCCGCCGCCGAGGCAGATCAGGTGCAGGCTCCGGATCGCACCGAAGAGGCGCCCAAGCGCCTCAAGGGCGTGGACGTGATCGAGCACCTGGGCGAGCGCGTCCCCGAGCACCTCGCCTTCACGAACCAAGACGGCAAGGCCGTGAAAGTCGGGGACTACCTGCACGACGGCGTGCCAGTGATCCTCACCTTCAACTACTCGAGCTGCCCCATGTTGTGCAGCTTGCAGCTCACGGCGTTCGTCGAGGGGTTGAAGAAGCTCGACTTCTCGGCCAACAAGCAGTTTCGGATCGTCACGGTGCTGCTCGATCCGAAAGAGACTGACGAGTCGGCCCGACGCTTCCGCGCTCGCTACCTGGCCCAGTACAACCGTCCCGGCTCCGAGCCCGGCTGGACGTTCTTGCACGGCTCGGACGCGAACGTGCACGCGCTCGCGAAGGCCGTCGGCTTTTCTTACAACTACAACGAGGCGCGCGGCGAGTACCTGCACCCGGCCGCGCTCACCCTGCTCAGCCCTGACGGCAAGGTGGCCCGCTACCTGTACGGGCTCGAATACCCGGACAAGACCATCCGCCTCGGCCTGGTCGAGGCTTCCGAAGGCCGCGTCGGTACGAGTCTGGACCGGCTCGTTCTGTACTGCTTCCACTACGACTCTACCGAAGGTCGCTACGCACCGATCGCCGCTCGCATCATGCAGCTCGGCGGCGCCGTGGCACTCCTGATCTTCGCAGGATTTCTCACTGTTCTGATTCGGCGCGATAAAAAGCGCACCCTGGTCGAAAGCACAGCGCAATGACTCTCAACCTGCTCGCCCTGGCCGAACCGCAGCTGCCCAAGCTGGCGCCTTCGGATTCCTTCTGGCTCCCCGTCGACGCTTCGATCACGTCGCGCAACATCGACTGGGTCTGGGAGTTCATGATCTGGATGAGCGTGCTCACCGCGCTCGCCATCTTCGTCGCGATGTTCCATTTCGTGACGAAGTACAAGGCCAAGAGCCGCGCCGCCAACGAGATCGCGGAGAAGAGCTCGGAGCACAACACCGCGCTCGAAATCACCTGGTCGGTCTTGCCGCTGTTCGTGGTGATCGCGCTGTTCGTTTGGGGCTTCAAAGGTTACGTCGACCTGCGCACCCCGCCGAAGGACGCAATGGAGCTCCACGCCAACGCGCAAAAGTGGAAGTGGACGTTCGACTACAAGTGCCCGACCGGCGGCTATACCGACGACACGCTGCACGTGCCGATCGATCGCCCGGTGCGCATGCTGATCAGCTCGGTCGACGTGCTACACGCGCTGTACATCCCCTCCTTCCGCACCAAGATGGACGCCGTGCCGGGCCGCTACACGGACCTCTGGTTCCAGGCCACCAAGGCCGGCGATTTCCCCATCTTCTGCGCCGAGTACTGCGGCACCAGCCACTCCGACATGCTCTCGCACGTCGTGGTGCACCCGTCCGGCGAGTACGAAAAGTGGCTCGACGCCACCTGCAAGGCCGCCGACAGCGAAGTCGGCGCGCCGCGTGGTGCCAAGCTGTTCGAGAAGCAAGGCTGCAGCACCTGTCACACGGTGGACGGCACGCCCAAGATTGGACCGACCTGGAAGGGCCTGTTCGGCAAGAGCGAGAGCCTTGCCGGCGGCGCGACCGTGAAGGTCGATGAAAATTACCTGCGTGAATCGATGATGGACCCGACCGCCAAGGTCGTAAACGGCTTTGCTCCCTCCATGCCCACCTACAAGGGCAAGCTGAGCGACAAAGACATCGACGGCCTCGTCGAATACATCAAGACCCTGAAGTAAGAAGGACCAGAGCCATGGCGTCACCCACCACGACAGCCGATGCGGCCATCCCCCAAGCGAAGGGTGCCGACGACAACTACCTGACCCACGACAAGGGCTTCGCGTCCTGGGCCTTCACGCTCGATCACAAGCGGATCGGCGTCATGTACCTGGCCTCCGTGCTGACGGCCTTCGCGCTCGGCGGCTTCTTCGCCCTGGCGGTGCGCACCGAGCTCTGGTCGCCCGGCAAGACGATCATGGAGCACGACACCTACAACCAAATGTTCACGCTGCACGGCGCGATCATGGTGTTCTTGGTGATCATCCCCGGTATTCCGGCGGCGCTCGGCAACATCATCTTGCCGCTGCAGCTCGGCGCGAAAGACGTCGCCTTCCCGAAGCTGAACCTGGCCAGCTATTACCTGTGGGTGATTGGCTGCCTGTGCATGCTCACGTCGCTCGTGACCAACGCGGTCGACACGGGTTGGACCTTCTACGCGCCATACAGCACGACGACGCAGACGAACGTGATCCCGGCCGCGTTCGGCGCCTTCATCCTGGGTTTCAGCTCGATTTTCACGGGTCTGAACTTCATCGTCACCATCCACAAGCTGCGCCCGCCCGGCATGACGTTCTTCCGCATGCCGCTGTTCGTCTGGGCGCTGTACAGCACCGCGCTGATTCAGGTGCTGGCGACGCCGGTCATCGGCATCACGCTCTTGATGATGATGGTCGAGCGCGTGTTCGGCCTGGGCATCTTCGACCCGTCACTGGGCGGCGACCCAGTGCTGTTCCAGCACTTCTTCTGGTTCTACTCGCACCCGGCCGTGTACATCATGATCGTGCCGGCCTTCGGCGTGATCAGCGAGATCATCCCGGTGTTTTCGCGCAAGCGGCTGTTCGGCTACCAGTTCATCGCCATCAGCAGCCTGGCCATCGCGTTCTTGGGCTTCCTCGTCTGGGGCCACCACATGTTCACCAGCGGTCAGAGCGTGCTGGCGGGCACCATCTTCAGCGCCATCACCTTCCTCATCGCCATCCCCACCGCCATCAAGATCTTCAACTGGGTGTCGACCATGTACAAGGGTCGCATCCACCTCGACACGCCGATGCTCTACGCGCTGGCGTTCTTGTGGGTGTTCACGATCGGCGGCCTCACCGGCGTGTTCTTGGCGGTGATGGGCGTCGATATTCACCTGCACGACACCTACTTCGTCGTCGCGCACTTTCACTATGTGATGATGGGCGGCGCGATCACGGCCTTCTTGGGCGGCCTGCACTACTGGTTCCCCAAGGCTTTCGGCAAGATGTACAACGAACGCACGGGCCGCCTCGGCGCCATCATCGTGTTCGTCGGCCTGAACCTGACGTTCTTTCCGCAGTTCATCCTGGGTAGCCGCGGCATGCCGCGCCGCTATTACAACTACTTGCCGGAGTTCCAAGGCCTGCACCAGCTGTCGACGATCGGCGCGTTCACGCTGGGCATCGGCTTCTTGCTGACGGCCGTGTCGCTGGCTCGCGCGCTGAAGAGCGGCAAGAAGGCCCCGAACAATCCCTGGGGCTCCGTCACGCTGGAGTGGACGACGGTTTCGCCCCCGCCCTACTACAACTTCCACACGCCTCCGCCCGTCACCGCTGGCCCGTACGACGGCTACGAAGACCTGGTGTACGACGACAAGATCGGCGGCTACGTCGCCAAGAAAGCCTGAGCAGGACGCAAGCGATGTCTGAACCGAGCACTGCTACCGAAGGCGCCACGAAGGCGTCCGCTCCGCCGCCCGCCGCGCACGACCACGACCACGGCCACGACGACCACGGCCACGGCGACGCGCACCACGAGGACGCGATCCACGCCGCCAACCCGCACCTGGCGCACCACTTCGACACGCCGCAGCAGCAGTTCGACGCCGGCAAGCTCGGCATCTGGCTGTTCCTGCTGACCGAAGTGCTGTTCTTCGCGGGCCTGTTCTGCGCGTACACCGTGTACCGCTCGATGCACCCGGAAGTGTTCGTTTACGCGCACTACTTCCTGGATACGAAGCTCGGCGCGCTCAACACCTGCGTGCTGCTGATCTCCAGCCTTACGGCGGCGTGGGCCGTGCGCAACGCTCAGCTGGCCGAAAAGGGCAAGCTGATGCTGAACATCGTGATCACGATCGGCTGCGCCTGCACCTTCATGTGTGTGAAGTACGTGGAGTACTCGCACAAGTACCACGACGGACTTTTGCCCGGTCACAACTTCCAGCCCAAGGAGCAGATCTGGGAACTGGACAGCTTTCGCCACAAGCACCCCGAGGCCGCCGAGTACGCCGAGAAGCTGGCCAAGCTCGACGAGAAGAAGAACGAGAAAGCGCCCGCCGCGGGTGCCGCCGCCGCCAAGGGCGAAGAGCACGAAGAGAAGATGGAGCGCCCGACCGAAGAAGAGCTCGAGCCGCTGATCGCGGCCGGCCTCGTCGGGCCGCGTTCACTCGATCCCAGCGCTCACATCTCGCGCCCGCGCATGGCGCACGTGTTCTTCGGCATCTATTTCTTCATGACGGGCTTGCACGGCTTCCACGTGCTCATCGGCATCGGCGTGTGGGTGTGGATGCTGCTCAAGGCCATGAAGGGCCAATTTGGTCCCAACTACTTCGGTCCGATCGACTTCACCGCGCTGTACTGGCACTTGGTGGACTTGATCTGGATCTACCTGTTCCCCCTGCTTTACCTGATTCACTGAAGGCAAGCCGATCATGAGTGACGAGAAGCCCGAGGCCGAAAAGCCCGAGACCGTAGAGCAGGAAACGAGCGGCGAGACTTCGGAAAAGCCGAAGAGCGAGCCGCCGGCCGCTGCCAAGAGCGAACCGCCCAAGGCCGCCAGCGAGCCGCCGCCCGCCAGCAAGAAGAGCGAGCCCGCGCCCGCCAAGAAGAGCGAGCCGCCCCGAGCCGCTGCTGACGGCCATGGCCACGCACACGACGATCACGCTCATGGCGACAGCCACGATCACGGCCTGGCACACACCACGCCGGTGTGGCTCTTGTTCGCGATCCTGGGCGCGCTGTTGGTGCTCACGGTCGCCACCGTCGCCGTCACGTCGATCGATCTGGGCGCTCAGGGCAACCTGGTGGTAGCCATGATCATCGCCACCGTGAAGGCAGCGTTGGTCTGCACCTTCTTCATGCACTTGCTGTGGGACAAGAAGTTCAACCTGGTGCTCTTCCTCACCTCGGTGCTCTTTTTGATCCTCTTCCTGTCGATGGCCACGACGGACCGCGGTGAATACCAGCACTTGGTGGACGAGTACCGCGCGCAGCAGCTGCAAACGAAGTAGTCGCCTAAAGGTTAGAGAGATTGCCGGCCGATCGAGGCCGCGAATAGAGGAGCCTGATCGCAGGCTCCTCTGCTTTTGTGGGCTTGCCGATCGAAAGCTCGAGTGTTTCGCCGGACGACCATTGCCAGGCATAGCTCAGCTGGAGCGAGCCGGTCTTGAGGCATTGGCTAAAGCTGTCCTCGCTGCGACAGGTCTCGGGGATGCGCCCGCTCGTGTTCTGCGCCGGGCCGTACTTTGACTCGAGCTGTGACTTGAGTCGCACAGCACGCGTCGCCCAACGGTCGGAGGGGCGGTGCTCGATGGTGATGCCGCACGTTCTGCCCCCGCAAAACGCCAGGTCCACGTCGACGGCCATGCCCAGCTTGGCTGCAGGGCCAGAGCAGTTGCCGCCCTCGGCCACGCTCGTCCACTCGTAGCCGGCGGCCTCACAGCGTTTTTGGCTCTCTTCGCTGGAGAGCCCGAACTCGAACCCCGCCGCTCCCGCCGGTGCCCCCTGGCGCTCTCGCGCCATCGTCCGCGCCTTCGCGTCCTGATACGCCTCGCGATTGGCAGACTCCTGCGGGCTCTCGGCTACCTCCTGACAAATCACCTGATCCGACACCACCAGCGCAAGCGGATCGTGTTGGCTCGCCAGCAGGTAGCGGTCGGTACCGCCTTGCGAGCAGTAGTAGATGCGCCCGTGGCACTGCGCTTCCCAATGCTCGGTGTTCTCGAGCACGCCCCCTTCTCGCACCGGCGCCTCCGAGATCGCCACGTCGTCCGACGAGCAGCCGATCTCGTTGGCGCTCAACGTCGCCCGGCTCGGAAAGCAGCCGACCGCGAGAAAACCCACCAGCAACACCCAACCACCGAATCGATTCTCCATCACGCCTCCACCATGCCTCCTAGCAGAACGCATGCCGCATCCCTGGCTCGAGTCCGCGCTATTCCGTACTCGAAACCGGCCCCCTTTTTTGGTCTTGCGAGCAGTCGCCACGACGCTGTGAATCTCTTGCGCCAAATGACGTAACCTGCCGTTCACGCTCGCGCAGAAAGGTTGCTATGACGAGTCCCCTCGCCCTCGGTCCCATCGGGCAAATCTCGCGCACGGTCGCGAGCGTCGCGGCGTCCGTCGACTGGTACCAGAGCAAGCTCGGGCGGCCGCACCTGGTCCGCGAGTCGACGCTATCGTCCTGAGAGCTAGTGGAGAGTGTCGTTGGGCGGCGAGAACTCGACTTCGACGAACACGTTGCCGTCAGGACGTTCGAAGGCAGAGCCAATGGGAGCGTCCAAGAACGCGATGATGTCAGGATCGTAGTTCGCGATGGTGTTCACGTCGTACACACCGTGGTTGTCGGCGTCGTCCATATAGTCGTCTGACTCGAAACCAGACATGAACCGCCAACCGCTATCGACGTCATTGCACGGCGTTTCTCGGTACATGAACCGAACCCGCCGCCCATCGACGGTGATCATGTCGCTAGCGATGCAGCCACCGTAGCCGGGAGCGAGTTCTCGAATCTGGGCTGCCGAGAGCTTGAACTTCTTCTTCACGTTGCGTCCGGAGATCCGGGGCTCAGCGCCGCGCAACGGCTACGCTCTTCGGGGCCCAGAGCGTGTCCGAAATCTCGAGCACCAGGTCGTCCATGCGCTGTCGCGCGCCGGCGTGATCGCTGGTACCGGTTACCAAGATCGAGAAGGCGACGCCGGTTTCGTGCTCGGGGCCAAAAACGTAGCCACTGAGCGCGGTGACTTTGTTCAGCGTGCCCGTTTTCGCGTGCACGGAGCGCCGGTTTCGCAAAGCATAGAAGCGCGAGCGCAAGGTGCCGTCGAGACCGCCGACCGCCAGCTGGTCTTGGTACGGCTGCGAGATGCTCGGGTCCAGGTAGGCAACTTCCAAGAGTCGGGTGAGCAGGCGTGCGCTGACGCGGTTGGCGTCGTAAAGGCCGGACCCATTCGTGATCTTGGTGCCGTCTTCCGACAGTTGCCGAGCCTTGAGCCAGTCGAGCTCGACCTGTGCGGCATTTTCGGCGCTGCCCGGCTTGCCGCGCTTCACGGCCGCGAGCGTCTTGAACAGCGTCTCGGCGTAAAAGTTGTCGCTGGCTTTACCGAGCTGGGGCACGAGCTCCGCGAGCTTGGCCGAGTCGCGACCGACGAGCTCCGTGGCTTCGTCTTCGCCGCCTCGCTTGACGTCGCCGCGCACGTCGACACCCAGATTCTGCAGCACGCGCTTGAGCACCACTCCCGCGTAAATCTCGGGATTGTCGATGCGGCGCGTGATGTGTACGACGCCGTCGCCCTCGGGCAAACCGCCGCTGACCTGCGCGCTCAGCAGCAGACCGTGCGGCTTCATCGTGAGGCCGACGTGATCGCGCTTCTTCCCTTTTTCGGTGCGCACCTCGCCTTGCACGCTGACGTAACCAGGCGGCTCGAACTCGACGCGCGCCGGTTGGCCCGGCTGCGTCGGAAAGACGTGCAGCGTCGTCGAATTGCGATTGAGTGAGACCGCGCTCACCGGCGCGCGAAAAGCCGCCCACTCGCCCGGCTGCTGCTCGAAAGCAGGCGGCGTGTAACGATCATCGAAAGCGCTTTGATCGACGAGCACGTCGCCGCTCACCTGCCTCAGCCCGAGCGCGACGAGTCGCTCCGCGAAACCGCGCAGCTCGTCGAAGCTGAAGGAGGGGTCACCATTGCCACGGATGACCAACCGGGGCGCCACGCCCGACTCGATCTTGCCCAGCACTCCGACGTGGTAGCAAAAGGAGGGTCCCAGCTCGGAGAGCGCGACGGCCGCTGTGACCAGCTTCTCATTCGAGGCGGGGTTGAGGGCGTGACCAGCGTTCTCGCCGAGCAGCTCGCGGCTGCTACCGAGGTCGCGCAGCGCGAAGCTCAGTTCCGCCTTACGGCTTTTGGCCCAGGTCGTTAAAGCGTCCAACTTGGGGCCGACGCGGTCGACCAGGCGCGCGGGGCTCGCCGCAGGGCGCGCCACGGTCGTGGCGGCGGGCGGAAGGCTGGCCGGGGGGTCGGGCGGCAGCGGGGTCGGCGGGGCCGCTGGCGCCGGAACCGGATCGGCCTCTACCGAATCATCCGCGTTGAGGTCTGGGAACGAAGCGGCCGAAGGGGCGCTCGGGGTCGCCGCTCCTCGGGCCCCGGGCTCACCCCAGCAAGCAATGGCCGTGAGCACGAAAAGCGCGGCTAACCGGGGTGATCGCCGGTACGGGAGGCGCGCTAGCAAGCGCTCGAGCAGGGCAGGTTCCACGAAGGGCCTCTCCCTCAGTTATTCCTGTCCGGGCGCTCGGGGCAAAAAGCTGGCATCCGAGAGGGTAGAAAGCTAGAGGAGGCCGGTGCAATTCCGAGCGCTCGTCTCTTTCGGCCTGGGCCTGAGCAGCTGGCTCCTGGCGAACGCGGCTTTCGCGGAAGAGCCCCTGCTGGCGCCGACCCCAGGCGCAGATACCGCGCCGGCGCCGGCCGCTCCCCCGCCCGCTGATTTGCCGCCCGCTGGCGCGAAATCCACGACTATCGTGGCTGGTGCTACCGCGACCGTGGTGGCCTACGGCCTGGCGCTGGGCACGTCGTTCTTGCTGACCAACGACGACTTCAACGGCGCCAAAGACCTGCGCATTCCGATCGCGGGGCCGTGGATGTCGCTGGGTCGCACCGGTTGTCCACCCAGCGACAGCGACTGCAGCAAGGTGCCGATCGTGATCGGCGCGATCCTCAATGTGCTCGACGGCGTGGTGCAGGTCGGCGGGCTCGGCGTGATCGCGGAGGGTTTGTTTCTCAATACTTCCAGCGGCGCACGTCCAGCAAAAAAGGCCGAAGGCCCGCACGTGCAAGCCGTGCCTTTCAGTTTCGAAAAAGGCGGCGTCGGCCTCGGCATGATCGGCACTTTTTGAGCCGCTCGGTCCCTTCCACGCGAGCGCGCGTTCGCAGAATTTGCGCGGCGGATTTCCGAGAGGTCGCGCGGAGATGTGCGGAAGGGGTGCAGGCGCGGGCGGGGCGTGATACGGGGAGGTCCGACATGGAGATCCTCCTGTGAGTCGGCGTACCAAATTCGTATTGGTCACCGGCGGTGTCGTCTCCTCGATCGGCAAAGGGCTCTCGTCCGCGTCGATCGGAGCGTTGATGGAAGCGCGCGGGCTGCGTGTCACGCACATGAAGCTCGACCCGTACATCAACGTCGATCCTGGGACGATGTCGCCGTATCAGCACGGTGAAGTGTTCGTGACGGATGACGGGGCCGAAACGGACCTCGACCTCGGTCACTATGAGCGTTTCACCGCGTGCCGTCTAACCCGCCAAGCCAACATGACGACCGGCCGTATCTACGAGGCCGTCATCAGCAAAGAGCGACGCGGCGAATACTTGGGCGCAACGGTGCAGGTGATTCCGCACATCACCGACGAGATCAAGACGCGCATCCGCGAGGCGACAGACGGCGCCGACATCGCCATCATCGAAGTCGGCGGCACGGTGGGCGACATCGAGTCATTGCCGTTCTTGGAAGCAATCCGCCAGCTCAAGCTGGAGGCCGGCGCAGAGAACGCGATCAGCGTACACGTCACACTGGTGCCGCACATCCCCACCGCTGGCGAGCTGAAGACGAAGCCTACTCAGCACTCGGTGCGCGAGATGCGCGAGATTGGTATCCAGCCCGACATCCTCATCTGCCGTTGCGATCGCCCGATCGCCCGCGGCCTAAAGGAGAAGATCGCGCTGTTTTCGAACGTGGCAGTCGACAGCGTGATCTCGGCGGTAGACGTGGGCTGCATCTACGAGCTCCCGCTCGTGCTGCACGCCGAGGGGCTCGACGGCCAAATCGCCGAGCGCCTCAACATCTGGTCGCGCCAGCCGGAGCTTTCGGCCTGGAAGCGCACGGTGGAGACCTTCAAGAAGCCGGCCAACGGCAGCGTGAAGATCGGCGTCGTCGGCAAATACGTACACTTGAAGGACAGCTACAAATCCCTGCACGAATCGCTCGTGCACGGTGGCCTGGCGAACGACCTCTCGGTGCAGCTCGAGTACATCGACTCGGAGCAGATCGAGCGCGGCGGCACCGCCGTGCTCGCCGGGCTGGACGGCATTTTGGTGCCGGGCGGCTTCGGCGATCGCGGGGTGGAGGGCAAGATCACGGCCATCCGCTACGCGCGCGAGAACGGCGTGCCGTTCTTCGGCATTTGTCTGGGTATGCAGCTGGCGGTGATCGAGTTCGCGCGCAACGTGTGCGGCCTCAAGCAAGCCAGCAGCACGGAGTTCCAGAAAGACTGCCCCGAGCCGCTGATCGACCTGATGCCGGATCAGCGTGGCGTGAAAGACAAGGGCGGCACGATGCGCCTGGGCGCTTACCCGTGCACACTCAAGCCCGGCAGCCGCGCGCTCGAGATCTACAAGAAGGAAGAGATCTCCGAGCGTCACCGCCACCGCTTCGAGGTCAACAACGACTTCCGCGGCACGCTCACGGAGCACGGCCTGGTGCTGAGCGGCACCAGCCCGGACAATCGCCTGGTCGAGATCGTGGAGCTGCCGAATCACCCGCATTTCTTGGGGTGTCAGTTCCATCCGGAGTTCAAGAGCCGGCCGATGGCTGCCCATCCGCTGTTCTCGAGCTTCGTCGCAGCGGCCTGCCAGCGCCGAGACGCCGTGGGCAAGGCCGCGCGTGCCGAAGGCGCCGCGACCGAGCCGTCGAGCAGCACCGTAAATTGAGAATCGAGCGGAAAACGAGCGGCTTCGCGCAACGGAGCCGCTTGTTGTAACCTCGCCGGCATGCGTGCCCCGCGTGTTTGGTTTGGGATCCTGACGCTGCTGTCGAGCAGCGCGCTAGTGGCTTGCGGCGGTGGAGTGCGCCCCGAGGTGCGTGCGGCGCTGACCGGGACGTTACCGGAGCTGAAGCAAGAGATCGCCAAGGCGGAAAAGACGGCACCGCTGAGCGACGCGCGCTTGAACGAGCTGGCGCACGCGGTGGCCGAGCGAGAGATCGCGGGCGCGGCGGGCGCAGACGGCGCCGAGCAGATCGCGCTGTTCCGTCCGTGTCTGAGTGAGCTGCAGGACGCGCTCGACGAGCGCGCCGCGCGTGGTGACGAGGTCGCCGCCGTGGCGACGCTGCTGCTGTTCGAAGCCGGAAAGCGTAACGCGAACGACCTGGTGTCGCGTTACAGCGAAGCCGACAGCGGCGCCTTCCGTTCGTTGGCGGCCCGGGCTGCGCTTTCTCCGAGCCAGGCCGAGCTACGCCGCCGCTTCTTCACGGATCCAGACGAGCGCGTACGCCGCAGCGCCTTCGAAGCCGCGGTAAAGTCACCATCATCGGCGCTCTTGCCCGATTTGCTCGAAGCGGCGCGGTTGGATCCGAGCCCGAGTAACCGCGCACGCGCCGCGCAAGCCGTCGGCCGCATCGGCAGCGAGCCTGCCGTGCTCAGCCTGAGCGACCTTTTTAGCAGCGGAGACGAGCAGCAGAAGCTCGCGGTGCTCGACGCCTGGTCGGAGTCCCCCAGCTTCCATCGCGGCGGCGAGCGCGAGCTGGCGAGGGTCCTGACCGGTCGGGCTGGCGATTCGGGCCTCGTCCCCGTGTCAGCGGCGACGCTGCTCCTGCGCAGTCGCGATTCACACGCCGCCGCCGTAGCGGTGTTGGCCCGCGCCATCACCGACGGGAGCGACGACGAAAAGCGCTTGGCCGTCATGTCGGCTCCGCTCTCCGATCCGTCGATTCAAAAGGCGCTCGAGAAAGCGTCAACCAGCCCCTCACCAGAGGTGACGCCGCTGGTACTCGCTCGCCTCGCGGAGCTGCCGCGCTCCGCCGGCAAGGCGCGGGCCGCGCTCGAGAAGCTGGCCGCCGACAAGGGCGACAGCGGTCTCGAAGCGTCGTACACGTTGGCGCGCCTCGGCTCGCCCAGCGCCGCCGCGCGACTCGAGCGTGAGCTTTCCAGCGAGCGCGCCTCACGGCGATTGCGCGCCGCAGTCACGCTGGCCGGCCTGGGTAAGAAGCAGCACCTGGCGTCGACTCTGGCCGATCAAGATCCGCTCGTGCGCGCCACATTGGCCTGTCGTCTGTCGGAGGCGCCCTGAGCTTGCGGCGGCTGCGGCTCGGCCTGCTCGGGATCGCGCTGGCACTCAGCGGCTGCGTGCAGCAAGCGATGCTCGAAAACGACGTGCGCAGCGCGATCTGGAAGAGCCGCACGCTCTCGACCGCCAGCGACCTGAGCCTGGCGCACGCGGCGCTTTCGGCGCAGCTGGTCGAGCTCGAAGCGCTGTATCAGCGCGATCACCACGACGAGCGCATCCAGCATTTGCTGGTCGACGGCTACGCAATGATGGCACGCGGCTTCGTCGAGCTGCGTTACCTCGACGCCGTATCTCAGGGCGATACGGCGCGCGCCGACTACGAGCGGGGCCTGCGCGAAGACGCGCAAAGCCGGGAGCGCTACTACATCCAGCTGCTCGACTCGCCCAGCGTCAGGCTGCACGGGGCCGGGCCAAAGCAGCCGGGCTCACTCGATGCGGCGTTCGCGGACGCGGAGCGGGCATGCGGCCAGCACGACCGCACGAGCTACGAAGCGGAGCTGAATCGGCTGCTCGCCGGCCAAAGCGACAGCCCCGAACAGCGACTGCACCAAGCGCTCGTGCACGCGCTGGCCAGTGCCTGGCTCCGACCGCGCGTCGCCGAACGCTGCCGCTTCCCGGCGTCGCCCTAGGGCAAGCCCAAGAAGAAATCGGCCATGGCGCCGCTCGCGAAGCAGGGCCAGCCGTGCTCGTGGCCATCCGTGTTGTTGTAGCCGTTGTCGTTGTGCGAGCACCAGATGGTGGGCGCACTGCAGCCCTGGTAGGTGACGCAACCGGGCGTCACCTGCTGCTGGTCGAAGGTGCTCTTGCAGGTCATCACGGCGCTGTCCTGCGTCGTCATGTTCATACAGCCGTTGCTGAGCGTGAAGAAATCGACCACGTCTTTGCCGTTGCCGCCGCCGCGCTGCGCGTCCATCTGCCCCTGGATGTACATGACCGGAATCGGCGACACCTTCTGGCAATATTTGGAGGCGGCCACCGGCGCTACGGCTTTGAAGCGCATTTCGCCGCCTTGAGCGCACAGCATCTGCACGTCCATCTGCGCGCCAGAGCTGTGACCGGTCAGGAACATGCGGCTGGTATCGACGCAGTAGTTGGCGAGCACATCGTCGATCACCTTGGTGATGCGCGCTGCGTCGGTACCGTAGACCCAGCCGGAACCAGCGCTCTTCGGAAAGACGCGCACCATTTCGGTCGCCAGCTTGGTGCCGTTGGTGAGCCCTTCCAGCTGAGTGTACGGGTTGTTGTAGGCGTGCAGCGCTACCAGTACCGGCAGCGGCGTCTTGCCGTCGTACTTCTCCGGGAAGTCGTAAATGTGATCGCCGGCGACCGTGACCTTACCGCCGGCGGGTCTGCCGGCCGCCTTGGCACAGCCGGCGCTGGGCGTGGACATACTCGCGCTGCTCGTTCCGCCTGCGCCTGAGGCGCCGCCGCTCTGTGCGCCAGCGCTGCCGCCAGCGCCTCCACTCCCACCAGAGTCGGAGCCAGCGACAGACGAAGAACCGGAGACAGAAGAAGAACCAGAAGAACCGGAGACAGAAGAAGAACCGGAGACAGAAGAGCCGGATCCTCCGAGCCCCTGTCCGCCCGCTGCCGCTCCCGCTCCCGAGACCGCGTTACTGCCCGCGGTCATGGGCGTGCCGCCACTCGTCTGGCTGTTCTCGGAACCGTCCGACGCGTCGACGCTGCATGCCACCACCAAGGCGCCGCTCAATAGCGCTCCAATTGCCCGCATTTTCGGCCCTTTCGCTCAGGCCACGATGGCGTCGATGCCGCCCGAGCCGGTGCCTTGCCCAAAGTTCGTCGTCCAGGTCGTCTTGTCGCGCACGGCTGCGGTGATCAACGTGTTGAACAGCTTGTTGTTGGTGACGTTTCCAGCGTCCGCGTAGAGGCCTTGCTTCAGGTAGCCGCCACCATCGCCCGCGATGATGGTCGGAACGTTCTTGAAGCTGTGCGACGGGCCATCCGCCACGTGGTTCGTCCACATCACGATCGACTTGTCGAAAAGTCCACGCGCCTTGAACTGGTCCAGACCGTGCAGCAGTGTCTTCATCCGCAGCACGTCGATTTCGGCGTGCGCCATCTCGGCAGTCGGGTTGCTGCCCGTGTCGGAGTCCGATTGTACCCGGTGGCTCAAGTGATGAAATGGCCAGCCCAAAGTGGCGTTCGAGGGCACGTTGTACTTCGTTTGGTCAGTGCCGTCGCCGTGCTGCAGCGTCGCCACACGGTTGAAGTTGCAGGCAAAAGCCAGCGCGACCAGCTCCAGGTGCAGCTTGGCCACGTCTTCGATCATGCCGTTGGTTTTGAAAGCGAGGCCGCTCTTGAGCGCGTCGAGGTCGGTCGTCGCGAGGCCGTCTTTGCTGCAGGCGGCGCCCATCTGGCCCATCGTGACCTCCGCGTCCCGAATCGCATCGAAGTGCTGCTGCAGCCGCTGTTTGTCGTCTTTGCTCAGCACCGGCAGGTTGAGCAGGCTCGTGAGCTCGGCGCGGACCAGGTCGTTGACGCTCTTACGGCTCTTGAGTAGCTCGTCGGCCAGCGGATCCGTGGCCGGTGCGTCGCCACCGCTGCTGGTGAGCCCGACGAGCTTGGAGTACAACGTGTAGGGGTTGTCGTCCGCGGAACGGACCTGGCCCGCGCCCGAGGCTTTGAACGAGATACGCTCGGCGATGTAGCCGTTCTGGCGATTGCCGGCGTACAGCGTGAGCGGGTCCACACCGCTGGGGTTGACCGCCTGAGCGATCACCATGTCGACCGAGCTACCCAGCGAGTAAGCCGTCTTCCCTCCCCCACCCGCCGGCGCCGCCGTGAGCGACTGACACAGGCCCTGGGCGTGCCCACAATTGTTCGGCGCGTTCATCGGGAAGTTGATGCCCTTCAAGAACACCAGGTTCCCCGCGTGCGGCGCCAGCACGCTAGTGGCCTTGTCGGTCATGGCGCCGAGCCCGGCGGTGGTGAGCGGCCCGGTGGCGCCGGGGAAGAACTTGTTACCCACCACTCCGCAGGCCGCGACGATGAATAGGCTAAAAACCGGCGCGTTTCCGGCGGCCCACGCCGAGCGATCCGGCAGGCTCTCCAAGAAAGGCAACCCCACCGCGACCGCGCCGGCGCGCAGGAACGCGCGACGATTCACGGCGTGGGGACGGTGAAACGGCAACTTGGACAATGAGCTACCAAGCGGGGCTGAAACATCGTGACTCACGGCATACCTCCGAGGTGCGTGCGGAATGCATCGCTCTTGACCAGCTCGAGCATGACTTGTTTGAGGGAACCGCCCGGCGCCTTGCTGACCGTCGACAGCGCCGTGAGCCAGGGCACGTCGCTGGGCACGATATCGCGCTGCAAGCCGAAGCTGGCGAGGTTCTTCGAGTAGCACAGGTGCGCTTGTTCGCTGTCGGCCATGGCTTGCATGAGCCCAGCCGCGTCTTGATACGTCTTGGTGCCTTCGCTGAAGGTGTAGGCGCCGCTGCTGTCGATCGGCAGGCCGCCGTTCTCGGCATCGCGGTATTGCCCCATGCCGTCGAAATGCTCGAAGGCGAAACCGAGCGGATTGATCATCTCGTTGTGGCACACACCGCCGCAACCCGCGGTCAGCGTGCTGATGCGCTGGCGATTGGTTTGCCCCGCTTGCAGCGCCGGCACGGGCGGGATCGTGGCTGCGGGCGGTCCGAGCGGCGCACACAGCACGTCTAGGTTCAAGCTCACGCCGCGATGAATCGAGTCCGGCTCAGCGTTGAAGGCGTTCAGCGTGAGGTAGGGCAATTGCGAGAAATAGCCGACGCGAGTGGGGCCCAAATCTTGTTCGACCAGGTCGGTGCCGCTGACTTGGAGCCCGTAGAGCGGCGCCATGCCGGGCCCGACGAAGCCGCGCGTCGACGTGAGAGCGTCGCGCAGCCCGAGCCCCTGCGTGAAAATCCTATCGAAAAAGAGCTCCGAGCTCTGCTGGTACTCGGCGTTGAGCGACTCCGTGTAGCCGGGCACGTTGATCTTGCTGATTTGCGAATAGCGATCGAAATGCAAGAGCTCGCGGTGAAACTCGCGCATCACCTGCTTGGCGGCGGCATCAGCGAGCAGCGCAGAAGCCGCCTGGCCGACCGCGTCGGCAGTCGTGAGCGTCGGTGCGGAGTCGAGCAGCGCGTCGCTCGGCGTCGTGTCGCGCAGCCACAGCGAGAGCTTGGCCGCGACTTCGTAGCCGTTCAGGGGCGCTCCCGTCGCCTCAATCTCGCTCCTGTAGAGGAAGTAGGGCGATTGGAGCAACGCCCGCAGCACCAGCGAAGCGCCCTTGGCGAAGGCGCTGCGCGTACCGGAAAGTGCTGCACCGCCGTTGAAGAGCGTCGTGTAGCTCGCCACCTCCGCGTCGGTCAGCGGTCGGCGGTAAGCGCGCCGTCCGAGCGTCTTGATGAAACCCGCGGCATCGGTGCCGGAGTAGACCGCGGCAAGCGCCGCGTCCGTCGCCGTCACTTGGTTTGCCAGCTTCTCCGCGGCTTCTTGATAGTCGCTCCAACCGCGCTGGTTCACGTCGAGCAAGAGCTCGTTGTTGGTGAAGTCCGTCGCACCCGAGACGGGGTTCTGAAAATTCGCCTCCAACCCCGAGGGCGCCGCCAGCTTGAGCACGTCTTGCACGGCGTGGGCCCACTGCGAGTTGGTGAGCCGTACGAAGCGGTAGTACTTCGGCTCACCCGGTAGATCGATGCCGCGCGCGGTGGTCGAACCGCCCCCGCTACCCGCGGTGATTGCGGCGCCGCCAAGCCCCGAGGCCCCGGCCGCAGCGCTGGCTCCCCCACCGCCAGGCATCGAGGCGGGCGAGCCGGAGCCGCTGACCTGGGCTGTGCAGCCCAACCCCAACACCCCGAGCAGAAAACTGCAGCCAGACCGGTACCGGTTCCACATCGCAGCAAAAACGACGGCCATCGTCCCTGAGATTCCCGGCGCTCACGGGATTGATCAGCCGCGTCTCAGTTCGGCAAAGCCTGCAAGGCGGCCGCCAGCTTCTCGCTGATCTTCACGCTGCCGTCCTGATTGGGGTGCACGCCGTCCGTGAAGTCGCTCGGTACCGTCCAGCCATCGGTATCGACGAAGAAGATTTTGTTGTCACCGGCGGCCTTGCGGGCGCTCACCTGCGCTTGGATTTCAGTGCCGAAGGCGCCCACCAGGGGACGGAGGGCAACGATCTTGGCGTCCGGGTAGCCGGCGCGCACGATACCCAAGAAGTCGTTGTAGAGCGGCGCGAAGGTCTTGCCGTCGGTGCCGCGGTCGTTGGTGCCCTGGTTGATGACGACGATGTCCGCCTGCCAGGCGTCGCGCGCAACGCCCGCGTAGAAGAAGTTGAAGGTCTCCTGGGCCTTGGGCACGCCGCCGTTGCCCCCCACCGTGAGGCCCTGCCGTCCGAAACCGACCTGCCGCCATTCATAGCCCAGCTTTTGTGCGGTCAAGGAGGCGTAGTTGCGAGCGCCGTCGCAGCGCCAGTTGGGAGTGTTCTGCCCGTCGGGCCCCTTGTCGTGCACGGCCACGCCTTCGGTAATGCTGTCGCCCAGGAACTCGATCTTGGTGAGCTTGGGGCGCGGCTTGGGTACCAGCGCGCCGCCCGCGACGTCGAAGCCGAGGAACGTGGTGCTCGAAACGAGCGGTGGCGTCCAGCGCGAGTCGAACTCGCTCATACCTCGCACAAAGAGCAGCACGTGGTGCTCGGCGGCGGCGAGCCCCTTGGCCAGCTCGAGCGTCGGGGCAATCTCCTTCTCGATGAGGTCGCCATCGTCGATCCGAAACGACACGGTCGGCGCAACGCCGGTGTTGGCGCTGGTGTCGAACTTGGCGCTGATGCCTGTACCGCTGAACGATACGGTGATGTGGCTGCCCGAGTTCACGGTGATGGCCTTGCCCGGATGCGTGACATCCCAGCGCCCGTACAGTTGGTAGTCAGCCGTCGGCTCCGGCGCGCCACCCGTGCCACCGCTGCCACCGCTGCCACCAGCGCCCGCGTTACCGGCCGCCCCGCCACTGCCGGCGCTCGTCCCTGCGCTGCCACCCGCACCGGCGCCGCCGCTGGTTCCGCTGCTCCCGGCCGCGCCCCCATTCATGCCCCCAACTGCTCCCGGGAGGCCCGCCGTTCCGGCGCTCGCGCTGCCGCCGGCTCCGGCGCCAGTTCCGCCATTCGCCGTGCCGGCGGCGCCACTGGAGCCGCTGCCGCTGTCATCGGAGCAGCCCAGCGCCGTCGCGGCGCAGCCCAAGAGCATGAAAAAGCCTGAAAGCGAGGATATACGGGTCACGGAGCTTCTCGGTTCATGCGCAGAGCCGGGCGGAGCCTTCCGAGCGCCTCCCGAAGTCGCTCGAAGAGCGTCCGATCGGACCAAATTTCTGCGCGATGAGCGTGCCTGCCCCAATCTACTTTGATTTTCAAAGTGGCCGCCCAGCCAGAGCGACTTTGATTTTTCAAAGTGGGCACTAGCGTGCCCCAACCACTTTGATTCAAAGTGGTCTCGAGCAGCGCTCGGCCACCTGCGCGCGAATCGCGGAAGCCGCCTGCGCGTCCACGTACCTTGATTTTCAAAGTGGCCGCCACCGCGCCCCAACCCACTTTGATTTTCAAAGTGCCCGTCTCACGGCCGCGAATTACTCTGATTTTCGAAGTGCCCCGTCGCCCCCGTCGGGTACTGCCCCCGCAACGGTTCGCCACCGGCTCCAACCACTTTGATTTTCAAAGTGGCCGTCGACAGCGCCGGGGACTGCCCTCGCACTGCTTCACCACCCGCCCCAAACCACCTTGATTTTCAAAGTGGCCACCGCCGCCACCAACCCACTTTGATCTTCAAAGCGGCCGCCACCGCCACCAACCACCACCGCCACCAACCACCGCCACCAACCACTTTGATTTTCAAAGTGGCCGCCACCGCCACCAACCACTTTGATTTTCAAAGCGGCCGCCACCGCCACCAACCACCGCCAACCCACTTTGATTTTCAAAGTGGCCGCCACCGCCACCAACCACCGCCACCAACCACCACCGCCACCAACCACTTTGATTTTCAAAGCGGCCGCCACCGCCACCAACCACCGCCACCGACCACCACCGCCAACCCACTTTGATTTTCAAAGCGGCCGCCATCGCCACCAACCACCGACCACCATCAACCACCGCCACCAACCAAACGTCACCACCCCTCAGGCACTTCGATTTCCAAACTGGTCGCCCGCGCAAACCCACATTGATCTTCAAAGTGGCCGCCACCGCCACCAACCCACTTTGATTTTCAAAGTGCAGAGCCGCCGCGCCATACGGCGTGGGCGCCTGCAGCTGGAGGCGCAGCGTGCACGCCTCAATAACCCAGTCTGCACCGCGTCCGGCTGTTCGAACGTCGCCCGGCTACGGTGAAGCGATTTTGGCGGCGAGTTGGCTGAGCTCGCGTTGGTCGAGGTCGGAGACGAGGGCGTAGCCGAGGTCGGCCTCCCGCCAGAGGAGGACGTGGAATCCGCGCTGGGTGTCGATGGCGGCGCGTTGGCTACCGATGGTCTGGGTGGCAACGGGCCACGGCAAACCCTCGGCGCGGAAGACGAAGAGCGTGATGGGATGGAGGCGGCGTTTGAATTCGAAGGCGGCGGCCTTGCGGTCGCGGAAGAGCGCCACGGCGCCGCCTTGGAGGGGAAAGTCGGCGTCGCCACCGAACGCGAGCGCGGGAGCGAAGTCGACGCGACCGGCGAACCAAGGTTTGACTTGGTGAACGCCGCCGCTTTCGATTTCTATCGGGTTTTGTGCGTAGAGAAGGCGCAGGTGGTCGCTCACGGCTTCGTCGAAGAGACCTTGGGAGGCGTTTCGAGATTGGAAGACGAGCAGCACGCCAGCGGCCAGCGCGGCACCCGCCAGCAGCGTGGCCGCGCTGCGCAAGAATGCCGACGATTTGCGAGCTGCGGGTGCGGCGTAGCGGTCTTCTAAGGATCGTTTGAGTGCAGCTGGCGCGCGGCGTTGCGGGAGGCGGCGGAGCGCGTCGTCGAGAGCTTGGTCGATGGGAGCTTTGCTCATCGCGCGTACTCCTGAAGGTGTTTTCGCAATGCCAGGCGAGCGCGCAGCAGGCGTGATTTCACGGTACCGATGGGGCAACCCAAGACGGTGGAGAGCTCGCTTTCGCTGAACCCTTCGAGATCGAGCAGCACGACGGTACGCGCGTCGGGCGACAATGACGAGAGGGCGCGCTCGATGTCCTCGGCGACGACGCGGCGCAGGTGTTCGAGCTCGTGATCGTCGCGCAGGAGCTCGGGCTCGGCGGCGCTCGCTTCGTCGTCGAAGGGAGCAGAGAGGGGCGCGCTTCGCTGCTTGCGGTAGAGGTCGATGTGAAGGTTGCGCAGGATGCGAAAGAGCCAGGCCTTGAGGTTGCTGTCGGCGGGCAAGCGCTCGGCGGCACCGAAAGCTCGGGCGAAGGTTTCTTGCACCAGGTCTTCCGCGTCGGCGGAGCTGAGGTGGTAGGCGAGCCGGTACAGGGCGTCTGCGTGCGCGAGCGCCTCGTGGCGCAGAGCGGACGCGGAGCGAGTCGCCATCTGTGCAGGTGGCAGGTAGCACACGTCATGGGACGCACCAACGAGCGGTTGAGCGAGAAGGCGTGACACGGGCGAACGAGAGCCGTAACGGAGAGGCGGCGGATTCGTTCCATGTCTTCTTTCATGGAACCGAACGCGGCTTTTGCCGTTGGCAGGGCTATGAGCGATAGCAGCTGGCGACGACGAGACTTTTTGACCCTCGGTAGCTTGGGCGGGCTGGTTTTTGCGTCTGGACTCGGGTGCGGCCACGAGGGCGCGCCTGCGCAGACGCCCCAGGCTGCGGTTGTGCCGCCGAGCAACGACTTCTTCTTTCTGCAGCTTTCGGACACGCATTGGGGCTTCAGTGGTCCGGCCAATCCCGAAGCGGGAACGTGCTTGAAGCGCACCGTGCAAGGCATCAATGCCGTCGAGGCGCAGCCCGAGCTCGTGGTGTTCACCGGCGATCTCACGCACAAGACCGACGATGCAGCTCAGCGACGCGATCGTATGGCGGAGTTTCACGAGATTGCGCGCGGGCTACGGGCGCAGAAGGTGATCTTTTTGCCCGGCGAGCATGACGCGGCAGGCGACGCCGGTGAGGCGTACCACGCGGAGTTTGGCGCTCTTTATCAATCATTTCAGCATCGGGGCTTGCGCTTCGTCGCGCTCGACAATGCTTCTGCTCCGGGCGGTGCGCTCGGAGACGCACAGCTAGCGTGGCTCGAGAAAGAGGTAGCGGCAGCCCCGGCAACCGCGCCACTGGTGGTGTTGGCGCACCGCCCGCTGTTCGAGCTCTATCCCCAATGGGAATGGTCGACGACCGACGGTGCGCGCGCCATCGAGCTGCTTTCGAGGCACCCAAACGTGACCGTGTTTTACGGTCACATCCACCAAGAACATCATCAAATGACCGGCCAAATCGCGCATCATGCCGCGCGCTCTTTGGTGTTCCCGTTGCCCGCGCCGGGCGCGGTGCCGCAAAAGGCTCCGCTGGCGTGGGATCCGGCGAGTCACGATCACGGGCTCGGACATCGCCGGGTCCAGGTGCAGGGCGCCGAGCTCACGCTCACGGAGTTGCCGTTCGTCGACGCCGGCGGTGCCGCAACGGCGTCGGCGCCTTCAGGGCCGTCGGCCCCACAATGCCACGGTACCGCGCCGAGCTATGCGCGCGAGGTCGAGCCGATCTTGAAGGAGCGCTGCTACGGCTGCCACACCGGCAACGGGTCCGGCACGGAAGGCTTGCAGCTCGGCCCCTACGAGCACGCCTTCGGCGCGCGCGCGGAGATCTATCGGCAAGTCGGCGCGCATGCGATGCCGCCCAGCTCCGCGAAAGCTCTCAGCGCGGGCGAAGCCGAGCTGCTGCTGCGCTGGGCCGCCTGCGCCGGATCGTGAGCCGCGCCGCGAGCTCAGGGCTTGATGATCTTGCCGGGACCGTCTTCGTAAAAGTAGTGGCGGAGCGGGTGATTGCGGAACATGAGCCCGGGGGGTCGCGCCGTTTCGCCGCTACGAAACGCCTTGCGGTACTGAGCCGGCGACATGCCGTAGCTCTGTTTGAAGACTTTGGAGAAGTGGAACGGACTCGAAAAGCCGTAGCGCTCCGCCACCGCCTGTAGGCTTTGCTCGGTGCGCTCGACGAGCGTCGTGGCAAGCTCCAAACGCAGCGCCTGTGCGCACTCGATGGGTCCGAGGCCGAGGCTCTCTTTGAACAATCGACACAGGTGCTGGGGTGTGACGTGCGCACCCTTGGCCAGCTCGTCGAGCCTTGGAATTTCGCACGGCTCCCGCTCCACCGCGGCGCGGATCAAGCGAACGGCGCGCTCGACCGCCTCGGGTAGCACTGCGGTGACCTGTCCCTCGCGCTGCTCGCTGCCGCTGACGAAGACGCGCAGCAAGAGCTCGACCAGCGGTACAGCACAAGCGCGAGCGTCTTCGTCCTCCAAATCGAAGCCCAGAAGAGCGCGGAACAACGCGAAGTAGACGTGGTCGGGCTCGAGTCGGCGATGCAGCGGCCAAGTTTCCGGAGCGGGCCACGGCGCCGGGAAGTCGTCGGCGTAGAAGGCCACGAACGCTTGGAAGCAGCGCTGGTCGCCCCAGTCGTGTTGAGCCCAGGTGCCCGGCCGCACGCAGAGTACCGAGCCGGGCGCGGTTTCGAAGCGCAGCGCGTCGTAGCGAGTGACGCCGCCGCCTTCGACGATCCAGGCCATTCCGTAGGCGTCGGTGCGCCAGGGACCAAACGTGGTGCTCGGCGACTCGATGCTGGTCGCGATGGAGGCGACCCGAAAGCCGATGGGGCGTGGCCAAGGATCCGCGTGCGGAACGATCATCGCGAGGCGGCGACCTGTGGCCACCACTCTGCTCAACTTATCGCAGGGCACGCCTGCTCACCAGCCCAGAGCCGCTTTCGCGACGAGCGCGAGCTCGGTCGCGATCTTCTCGTGACCGGCGATATTCGGGTGGAAAGCGTCGCCGCTCACGTAGTCGTCAGGGAACGTGAGCCAGGCTGACGGGGTCGTGGGGTCGACGGCGTGGATGTGGGCATCGCCGAGGTCTGCCACCGAGGCAGCGATGTAGCTACGCGCCTCGTCCCAGGGCGCGCCGGGCTTGAACGGCGCGAGGCAGACGATTTCCGTGTGCGGATAGTGGCCGCGCAGCGTGCGCAAAAACGCCTGGTGCTTGCTCACGTAGGCCGCCTGCTCGATATGCGGATACTGCTCGCTGAAATCGTTCGTGCCCAGCGCCACCACGAGCAAGTCCGGCTGCCACGGCTCGAAGCGCCACGGTGGATTGTCCGCGGCCGGAGCGTTTTGTTTGTTCTCCGGACCGTAGGTGCGCTCGAAGAACGGCACCATCGGCAGGTAAAAGTCGTTGTAGAAGCTGCCGCCACCGCGCGCCTCAACGCGCCACTCCGCGTCGAGCTTCCGCGCCAGCGTGGGGCCGAATGCGAGGTAGCCGTTCTCGGTCGCGTTGGTGTAGGGACCAGTGTTTTCGTTGGCCAGACCAGCGCTGATCGAATCGCCGAACACCTCGATGCGGCGCGTGGGCTCGCTCGGCGGGTCGAGCAGGTGCGCGCCGGCGTCGAGCTTGAAGCCGCCGAAGCGGGTCTTGCCCCATTTGCTCTCGGTGCGGCGCACCAACAGCACTTCGTGCGCGCCCGGCGAAAGCTCCGACGCCAGTTGCATGCCAGGCAAAACTCCGGGCCCGAGCCGCTGGAAATCGCCGTCGTCGATGCGAAATTGGTAGGCGTTGCCTTTGCCCTCGTCACCGAGGTCGACGGCATCGTCCATGAGGTCGAGCGCAATCGCGCGACTCTCGAAGCGCAGCCGAATGGCCACAGGCCCCCAACTCGCGGCGGGATGCGCTGGATCGCTGAGATCCCAGCGCCCATAGAAACGCAGGTGAGGATCGGCGGCGCTCACGGCGCCGTCTGCCAGAGTCGTAGGCGTCACGTTGACCACGCCACCACCACCCGCCGCCGCGCCGCCCCCCGCAGACATGACACCACCACCACTCTGCGCTGCGCCGCTGCTCGCCGCCCCGCCGCCGCCGACCGTAACAGCACCGCCCCCCGACGCGGTGTTTCCGACGCTCGTAGGCGCCGGGCGTGGACCACTCTGCCCGCCTCCGCAAGCCACGCAGAGCCAGACACTCGTCACGGTCATCGCGATGAATACGTGGGTCATGCGCTCACCAGCCCATGATGGGTTTGATGACCTGCGCGAGCTTCTGCGCGAGCTTGGTGTGTCCCGCGACCGTGGGGTGCGTCCAGTCGCCGATGTAGTCGCCGGGCCCCGTGAGCCACATGCCCTCGGGCCCCAGCGACGGCTCCAGGCAGTGAACGCGCTCATCCGACAGCGCCGTGACCGCAGCGCAAACTTGCTGGTTGCAGGTGCCGAATGGGTTGCCGGCCGTGGCGATGAAGGTGCCGAGCGCGAAGATCTCCGTGTGCGGGTACTTGCTGCGCGCGAGCTGCAAAAAGCCCTGATAAGCACCACGAAAAGCCTCCGCGTCCGGGGCCTGACAGCTTCCCGGCGGGTAATCCGAAAAGTCGTTGGTGCCCAGAGTGACGATCAAGACGTCGGGCTGCCACGATGCAAAATCCCATGCAGGACCCGGCACGGAGGGATGCTGCGTGAGCAAGAACTCATCGGGCATGTGCTTGGCGTTCGGTGGAAGCGCCTCGCAGAGGTTCCGGTACATACCCTGACCCGAGTGCGCGACAATCGACCATTCTGCGTCCAGCAGACGTGCCAGCTGGGGCCCGTACGCCTGGTAGCCGTTCTGCGTGGCGGGGGTGCTACCGCCCGTGCCTTCATCGCCGAAGCCCGCGCTGATCGAGTCACCGACGACCTCGAGCTTGTGCGCCGGGCGACGCGGCGGGGCGAGCAGGTTCTTGCCCGCATCGAGCACGAGGCCGCTCACCGTGGTCTTGCCGTAGCCGCCTTCGCTGCGACGAAACAGCTCGAGGGTGTGCTCACCGTCGGTGAGGCCGCTCGCCAGAGGGCGCAGCGGGGTGGCGCTGGCCGCCAAGGTCTGCTGCGGTCCGCCATCGATGCTGTAGGTGAACGTGTTTTGCGCGTCGCTCAAGCGGATGGCCACGCTCGTGCCCTCGAAGCGGGCACGGATGCCCACGGGCCCCCAACTGGCCGACGGGTTTTGCGGATCGGAGTGGTCCCAGCGCCCGAAGTACTGAATTCCGGGAGGTTCGTTGGAGACCGCTCCGGCACCCGCCACCGAGCTGCCGCCGCTCGCGGAGCTGCTACCCGAGCCAGCCGCAGGGTCGGCGCTGGCCGTGCCGCCGGCGGCATTGGCGGCGCCCGCATTTTCCGAGCCGCCTGCGGCGCTCATGGCTGCGGAGCCGGCAAACGGTAGTCGGCCGCTGTCAGGCGCCGAGGCCGGATTGCCGGCGCCCGAACAAGCGGCAAGCCCCGGAAACACGAGACAAAACGAAACCCAGACGACGTGAGTCGCGAGTGAGAGCTGCATGGTGCTGCCCCTCACTGTATCCGCGCGCAGCGCACGCACCATGGCTGTGACTCACACGTGCATATACTTTCCGCGGGGGGACGCGGGCACTCAGAGCTTGATGGCTTTCCAGTCGCCGCTGCGGAACTTCAGCACCATGGCGGTGGTGAGGAGCACCACGTACGCAAGGGCAGCGCTCCAAATACCGACGAGGCCGAAGCCGGCGGTGATGCCGAGCAGCCAGGCGAGCGGGACGAGACAGCAGAAGTGGAGGATGAGCTCCACGATCATGACGAAGCGGGTGTTGCCGGCGCCGAATAACGCCTGCGTGAGGATCATGCCGACGGCGATGAGCGGCGTGGACAGGCCCATCATGCGCATGGGCAGCTGCGCAGCGTGAAAGACGGCGTGGCTGTGGGTCACCAGGTGCAGGATCGGCCTCGTCAGGATGACGCCTTCGAGCAAGCCGACGACACCGAAAATGAGCAAACCGAGCTTGACGGAGGTCCAACCGAACTTTTCCGCTTCGTCCGACTTACCGGCGCCCAGGCATTGGCTGACGAGCGTGGCGGTGGAGGTGCCAAACGCCAGGCAGGCCGTGAAGGTGAGCTTGAGGACGCCCACGATGACCGTGGTAGCGGCGCCGTTCACGGCTTCGCGCTTACCGCCGGGGCAGTCGCTCATGGCCACCATTCTGGTGTGCATCATCGCGTCCAGCCGGCTGACGATCATGGCGAAGAGCATGAAGCCGCTCATCACGGCCACGGTCGCAACGGCGCTCGGAACGGAGAGCTTGAGGATACGACCGAGTAGCTCACGCGACAGACCGCGTAGGCTGAAGGGCTGGAAGCGCGCGCGGTAGTGCTGGAGAACCGCCCACACGACCATCACCAACAAGCCGACCCACGACGAGATCGCGCCGGCCAGACCGGCACCAGCCATGCCCATGCGGGGCGCGCCGAATTTGCCGAAGATGAAGGTGATGCACAGCAGGACGTTGATGACGTTCATGATCACGCTGGCGATCATGTGAACGTGCGTCTTACCGATACCGTCGAAGAACGCTTTGAACGAGAAGGTGACGGCCATGCTGGTGATGCCGAGCAGCCGCCAGTTCAAGTACGACGTGCCGACGGCACGCACCTCCGGCGAGCTGACCAGCACGCCCAGCACGTGCGGAATCACGAGATAGCCGAGCGCCGTGAAGACCACGCCGGCAACGAGCGAGAAGAACCACGAGTTGGCGAGCACAGCGCCCGCGTCCACATTGCGCCCCTCGGCGAAGCGGCGCGCGGCCAGCGCTTGCGTGCCGACCGAGATCGCGCTGAGCGAGCCGCCGAACATCCAGAGCAGCAGCAAGCACGGCAGCAGCGCGGCCTGGGCGTAGGAAGAGTCCGGACAGCCCAGCGCGGCGAAGAAGATGATGTCGACTTCGTTGACCGCGCTTTGGGCCAGCATGGCCAGCACCGTCGGCAAGGCCAGCTTCAGGACGATGCGGGGTTTGGAGCCCGTAAGGTCGAGCGGTGCGGCAGACGAGCTGGGGGGGAGAGCCACGGACCCGGGGGTTGTAAGGACTCCCGGGGGGTCCCGCAAGCTATTGCGACAGCGCTAGCTTTTGACCGCGCATTTCGCCGAGCAAGGTCTTCGCATCGGGAGACGCGGGGTCGTCTTTCACCACACCTTCGACCAAAGCGAGCGCGCGCTCTTTGTGGCCGGTCGCGCGTTCGAGGCGAGCCAGCGACAAGCGTGCGTCGGCGGTGGGGTCGAGCAAGGCCCAGCGTCGCGCCGCCTTCACGGCTTCGCCCCATTCGCGCATGTTCTCGGTGCGCGCAGCGAGCGCCTTGAACACGGCAGGGTCGTTGGGCGTCTTTTTTGCGGCACGCTTCAGCAGCTCGAGCGCGCGCAGCTTGGCGCCTCGCTCCCAGAGCGCGTCGCTCTTGGCGATCACGGAGTCCTCGGAGATCGCGCCGGCCTGCCCGGCACCGATCGGTGCGGGAGCGCCCTTCACTTCGACTTCTTGGTCCTCACTCAGGTCGACCTTGTCGGCGTCGATGGCAGCGACTGCGGTGGCGGCGGCGTCGCTCGGCGCGGGGGCATCCTGGGCCTCGACTTCGCCGTCGTCGTCCGCGTCCGTCGCCGCAACGACGCTGGGCGCGGCGGCTTCGGCCGGGATCGGCGGCGCGGCCGGTGCAGCCACCGGTACTTCGGCGTCGGGTGCGCCGATGGCGACGATCTGCCGCGGCGCAGGCGCCGGTGGCCCGCGGTGTGCGAGCGCGTCGGCGCGGAGCTTCAGGACGTGATCGTAGGTTGCTTTGAGCGAGGCCGAAGCTCTTTCGCCGGCGGGCGTTTTCGCGACGGCGGCGCCGCCGATGCCCAGCACCAGCACGGACATGCCCGCCACCAGGCTGCGCGCGAGCCCGCGACGGCGCGGCTCATGAGCGACACCGACAGCCGCTTTGCCTTCGATGATGGCGGCCAGTGCCGCGCAAACCTCAGCCGCGCTTTGCGGGCGCTTTTGCGGATCCGCGCTCAACATCTTGCCGACCAGCGCGTCGAGCGCTTTCGGAATACCAGCGTCGGGCCGGCGCTCGCTCGGCGGCACCGGCACCACGCGGCGCTTCAGATCCAGCAGCTCGACCAGATTCTTGGCGACGTGCGGCTGGTAGCCGGTGACGAGCTCGTAGAGTACCGCGCCGAGCGCGTAGATATCACTGCGCGCGTCCGCGCCGCCACCTTGCGCCTGCTCGGGTGCCATGTACTCGGGGGTGCCGACCACGTGTAGCGCCTCGGCGTCTGCGCCGGGATCCGTGGTCGGCGCCGCGGGCTCGCCCGCCAGACCGAAGTCGAACAGCTTCACCACGCCCTGCGCCGTGAGCAGCAGATTGCCCGGCTTCACGTCGCGGTGCAGCACGCCGGCGCCGTGCGCTGCTTCGAGCGCGCGAGCCGCCTGCAGGGCGATGCCAGCGGCCTCGCGGTACGGCAGCTCACCGTCTTTGGCCAGCTTGCGCTCCAGCGACTCGCCGACCAGGTATTCCATCGCGTAGTAGGGGCGGCCGTCTTGCGCGACGCCGAAATCGAACACCTTGATTAAGTTGTCGTGCGAAAGCCCCGCGATGCTGCGCGCCTCGGCGCGGAAGCGATCGACGGCGGCACCACCGAGCTTGTCCGGATCCATCAGCTTGAGCGCGACGGTGCGCGACAAGTCGAGGTGCAGCGCCTGGTAAACCACGCCCATCGAGCCGCGACCCAGCTCGCTCACCAGCTTGTAGGGCGTGCCCTGAAGCAGCGAAGGATCGGCGGGCTCCGCGGCGGGCGGCTCCGGCGACGCCGGGATCGGCAGCGGGCGCGCTTCGGTAGCCTTGTATTCGGCGACGAGACGCGCGAACTCCGCGCGCGAGCGAGCCGGCTCGGCCGGGTACAAGCGGCGCATCAAGTTGGCGACGCGGCCGCGCACGCTGCGGTCACCGTCGGCCATGCTGGGAGCGCGCTGCAACAGCTTCGCCAGGTCGCTCACCGCCTTGCCAGCGCCGTCGTAGCGATCGGAGATCTGCGTGGCGGTGAGCTTCTGAATGATTTGGTCGAGCTCGGGCGGCGCGCCGATCAGCTGCGCCAGCGGCGTGGGGTTGCGCTTGCCGGCGCCGACCAGCGCCATGTGCTGCGCGCCGTCACCCATCAAGAAGCGACGACCGGCGATCAGCTCCCAGAGCATGACGCCATAGGCGTATAAGTCGGCCGGGATACCGCCGGGCGTGTTGTTCGCGACTTCCGGTGCGACGTAGCCGGGCTTGGCAAACACGATGCCCGCGACGGTGTGGCAGCGGCGGTTCTCGGCGCGCGCGGTGCCGAAGTCGATCAGCTTGAGCTCGCCGCCGTAGCTGAGCATGACGTTCTGCGGGCTCAAGTCGCGGTGCACGATCTCGAGCGGCTTGCCGTCGGCGTCGGTGCGGTCGTGCACGTGAGCCAGCGCCTCGCCCATCATGATGCCGAGCGCGATGGCTTCGGGCCAGGTGATGCGCACGCCGAGCTGCGAGGCGCGGCTGCGCACGTCGCTCAGGTTGCGGCCTTCGATGTGCTCGACGACCACGAACGGCTTGCCCTCGGAGTCGCTGGTCGCTTCCAGAATCTGCGCCACCCCGGGGTGCTGCAGCTGGGCCTGGATGCGAGCCTCGTCCAGGAAGCGCGCCAGGAAGGAGCGGTCGGTCTCGTGCTCGCGGCGGATGATCTTCACGACCACCGGCCGCTCAGCGCCTTCGATGCCTCCGGAGGACGCCAGGAGCACCTCGCCCATGCCACCGCGCGCCAGGCGCTTGAGCAGCGTGTAGCGCTCGAAGCGGCGCGGCAGCGGCGGCTCGACGCTCGAAGCGGGCGCAGTCTCGATGTCGCGATCGGCAGTATTTTCCAGCGATTTCATCGGGTTGGCGTTCGACTCCATGGCCTGCATGTCCGGATGGTGCCTATGTCGGTTGATGTAGGCAAAGAAAACGGCGTGACGACTGGGCCGATAGTCGAGCGGATTCGATGAAACGGACAAGGGAATGGGGGACGGGGACTGCCGGTTGGTTGCGCACGCTGGTAGGCTCCGCGCCTCGCCTAGCCGCGATCCCATGGGTGACCGTTCGCGTTCTCTGAGCAGCTCCGGGCTGCGTCTGCTCCTCCGATTGGTGTCGGTGGTGGCGGCGCTCGTGGTGCTGAGCATCAGCTCGCGCGCGTCGGCGACGCCTCTGGCGGCGGTCGGTATGTGCGGCGACAACGCCGAGAGCATCGCCGCCCCGCCCATCTTCCGCTCGGTAGATGGCAGCAGCTTGTCGGCCCGGCCGTGCCAAGCGCCGGAGCAGCTCGGCTTCGCGCAAGGTGCTCCCGTCACCCCCGAGCGCGTGATCGTCTACGAAGCTCCTGAACGCGTGCTGCCCTTCGCCGCGTTGCGCGTCACGCAGAGCGAGTCGTCGCGTCTCGCCGTGCCCGTCTCGAGCTGCGAGCTCGAGCGCCCCGGCTTCGCAGGCGCGCCGTTTCGTCCCCCGCAAGCGTGACCGTCGGAGCACCCGCTCCGCACACGATCGTCACGTTCATCATCTACTCAGCGCGCTCGACGAGCGCGCTGCGCCACGTTTCTACATTGTTACTGTTACTTACAAAAAACCAATAACGGAGAGAGTCATGAACAAAGGAACCGCGATTGTCGGGTTCTTTATCAGCTTCCTCGCGGGCATGTTCCTCATGTGGGGCATGGACAAGCGAGGCGGCTCGGATATCAGTGCGGAGGGGTCGACTGCATCCGGCAGCGCCGTTCCGGACCAAAGCGCGGCCAGCGTGCCGGTCACGTCGAAGGACCCGCAGTGGGGTAAAGCCACCGCGCCCGTCACCATCGTCGAAATCAGCGACTTCCAGTGCCCGTTCTGTAGCCGCGTCGAGCCGACGATCGAGCAGATTCGCCAGAAGTACGGTCCGGACAAGGTCCGCATCGTCTGGAAGAACAACCCGCTGCCTTTCCACAAGAACGCGCGCCCCACGCACGAAGCGGCCATGACCGTCTTCGCGCTCGGCGGCAACGACGCCTTCTGGAAGTTCCACAAGTCGGCGTTCTCGAATCAGCAAGCGCTGAGCGACGAAAACTACGAGAAGTGGGCCAAGGAAGCGGGCGTCGACGTGGCCAAGTTCAAGGCCGCTTACGCCGCCAAGAAGTACGCCGCCAAGGTCGACGAGGACCTGGCCATGGCCAAGAAGGTGGGCGCCAGCGGCACGCCGGCGTTCCGCATCAACGGCGTGACCGTCAGCGGCGCCCAGCCGATCGACAAGTTCACGGAAGTGATCGACGCGCAGCTGGCCGAGGCCAAGAAGCTCGTCGCCAGCGGCACCAAGCCGTCCGACGTGTACGTCACCCTCACCAACAAGAACCAGCAGGCTGCGCCGGCCAACGACGCCAAGAAGCCGGCTCCCGACGCCGAAGAAGAAGACAAGAGCGTGTGGAAGGTGCTCGTCCAGGACGACGATCCCGTCCGCGGTCCGAAGGACGCGCTCGTGACCATGATCATCTTCAGCGACTTCCAGTGCCCCTTCTGCAAGCGCGTCGAAGACACGCTCAAGCAGGTGGCCGCTGCGTACCCGCAAGACGTGCGCTTCGTCTGGAAGGACAACCCCCTGCCCTTCCACCCGCGCGCCAAGCCGGCCGCCACGCTCGCTCGCTTCGTCTACAAGGCCAAGGGCGAGAAGGCGTTCTGGGACGCGCACGACGCCATCTTCGAGTCGAACCCGAAGCTCGAGGACGACGACCTGAAGGGGATTGCCGAGAAGCTGGGCGTCAAGTGGGACGACGTGAAGGCCGCCATCGACAACAACAAGTTCGCTGACAAGATCGACGGCAGCGTCGAGCTCGCCAACGACGTGCAGGCTCGTGGCACCCCGCACTTCTTCATCAACGGCGTGCGCCTCTCGGGCGCTCAACCGATCGACGCCTTCAAGAAGTCGATCGACGAGCAGCTCGCCAAGGCCAAGGCCATCGTCGCCAAGGGCGTGCCCAAGGCGAAGGTCTACGACGAGCTGATGAAAGACGCGAAGGGTCCGCCTCCGCCCGAGAAGAAGGAAATCGCGGCCGCCGATTCGACCTGCCCCGTCAAGGGCGGCAAGAACGCCAAGGTCACGATCACGATTTTCTCGGACTTCCAGTGCCCCTTCTGCAAGCGCGTCGAGCCCACGCTCGCCGAGCTGGAGAAAGAGTACGGCGACAAGATCAAGTTCGTGTGGCGCAACATGCCGCTGCCGTTCCACGCCGACGCGCCCCTGGCCGGCCAAGCCGCCATGGAAGCGTTTGCTCAGAAGGGCAACGCCGGTTTCTGGAAGATGCACGACAAGCTGTTCGAGGTTCAGGGCACGGCGGAAGACGCCATCAAGCGCCCCGGCCTGGAGAAGGCCGCGCAAGAGCTCGGGTTGAACATGGACAAGTTCAAGGCCGCGCTCGATTCGAACGCGCACAAAGCCAAGCTCGATGCTGACAGCAAGATCGGCAACGACGCCGGGATCAACGGAACGCCTGCGTTCGTGATCAACGGCTACTACTTGAGCGGCGCCCAACCGTCGGCGGCGTTCAAGAAGCTCATCAATCGCGCGCTCAAGGAAGCGGGCGGCGGCTGATGCAGCGAGCGCGAGATACCCGGGCGCCGGCCTTCGGCGCCTGGGCGCTCGCGCTGTCGTGCGCTCTGGGCTTGGCCGCTTGTCAGCGGCCAGGCCAGGGCGGCGCTCTTCCTGGTAACGCGGGGCTTGGGCCCCGCTCGGGTGGAGAGATAGACGCCACTTCGCCTGCGGGCCCTGCCTGGCCCGGGTTCGAGGCCGAGCAGCCCGAGCCGCAGTTGACTGACGCGGACGTCGAACAGGTCGCCGTCAAAGTGCCGCACCGGAAGGTGCCGGCTGTTTCGACGCAAAATCCTGCCAAGGGTCCGGCAAACGCCAAGGTGACCTTACAGGTCTTCAGTGATTTCGCGTGTCCGTTTTGTGTGCGCTCGGCGCCCACGCTCGCGGACGTGCTCGAACGCTACTCCGGCCGCGTGCGGATGGTGTGGCGCAACTTTCCCCTGCCCATGCACGAGCGAGCTCGCCCGGCAGCGCGCGCGGCGCTGGCGGCTTTCACCCAAAAGGGTAACGACGCCTTCTGGGCCTTTCATGATTGGTTGTTTTCACCGCAAGCAGACTTGAGCGACGCGGGCCTGACAGCAGCCGCTCGACGCCTTGCGCTCGACGCGGCGCGCTTCGACTCCGCCCTGCATTCGTCGGCGCTCGATCCGACCATCAACGCCGACGTTGCCGCCGGCGACGCAGCTGGCGTCACCGGGACGCCCGCCGTCTTCATCAACGATTATTACCTGATGGGCGCTCGCTCGCACTCCGAATACGCGGTCGTGATCGAGCGCGCCTTGCGTGAAGCACGCTAGGGCAATGGCTGAGAAACGCATCGTCGCCGTCGGCGACCTGAACGCGGCCGACGACGTCTTGATCGACATCTTACGGGGTACGCGGCTGATCGACCGGCGCCTGCGCTGGTGCGGAGGCGCCGCCGAGCTGGTGCAGGTAGGAGATCTCTTCAACCGCGGTGGTGGCGCCGCGCGTGCGCTACGGCTGCTGCTCCGTCTCCAGCGTGAGGCACGGGTTGCCGGCGGCAAAGTCACGGTGCTGCTCGGCAATCACGAAGCGATGACGGCGTTGCACCACCACGGTTACTGCACCGAAGACGAATACCTCTCGTTCGCGACCGCCGCCGAACGCCGGCGCTGGCCCGCCCAGGTCAACCGCGCGTTTAGACGCCTGGCTCGGCAACGACCGCGCGGCATCGTCTTGCCGCTCGAGCCGCGCATCGAAGCCTGGAAGATCGAGCACGTACCGGGCCGCGCCGCGCTGACGCGCGCGCTCGGGCCGCGCGGAACGCTCGGGCGCGCGCTACGACGCTTGCCCGTTGCCTACGTGAGTCGCGGCGCGCTCTTCGTGCATGCTGGTTTGCTGCCCGAGTGGGCCGAGCTGGGTATCGAAGGGCTAAACGACTTGGCGCGCGACGAATGGCACGCGGGGCGACGCGGCTTGTGGACGCTGCCCAAATCGGGGCTCTTTCGCAACAGCCGCAGTCCGCTTTGGGATCGCAGCCTGGTGCGGGGCGACGCGGGTGCTCGCCGCGAGCTCAATCGCTCGCTGGTGCTGATGGGCGCGCAGCGCATGATCGTGGGGCACACGCAAACGGCGTCCTTACACGGTGGCAGCGAGGGCCACGTTCGAGTGCTCTCGCAAGGCAAGCTGGTGGCGATCGACGTCGGGCTGAAGTCGGGCGCCGGTACGCCGCGCGCAGCGCTCGTGCTCGAAGGCTCGCGCGGCTACGAGTGGACGCCCCAGCGCACTCGCTTGCTGTGGAAGCGCTGACCAGCCAGCAAATCGGTGGTGCCGACAAGTTCAGCGTCACACGCGCGGTATGCATGCATACATTGCAGATGTATCAAAAGGTTCGCCGGGTGTGCCGCGTCGCTGGCGTTGCCACGACTTGAAGCACATTCAAGTCAGCGGCTGTCAGCTAGCCGCCGGGCGCATACTGCCAAACTTGGCACTCATTTGTGAGCACCAAAGCGCGCATGCTGCGTCGCGATGGCGAAGCAGGCAGCATGGTGTGCGGTCGTGCTGTTCGGATTGGGTTGCGCAACGAGTGAAACATCGGGCCGTGCTGCTGGCGGCAGCACGGCGCTCGGCGGCGCTGGCCGCACCGTGGACGCGAGCACCGGCGGGGTAACCGTTACGGCTGGCGGCGCCGGACCGACGAACAGCGCCGGTATCGCGGATGCCGGCGCCACCAACGTCGCCGGCTCGAGCGTTGCTGGGCTTGGCGGCACCGGCGAAATGGAGCCGCCCGCCGAACCCGGCGATGCGTCGTTTCACGATGTCGTGCCGAGCGCGAGCACGCTCGGCCTCTACGACATGCTGAAGGTGACGTTCGGATCGTCGCTTCCGTTCACGAATCCGTTCGACCAAGACGACATCGAGGCAGCTCTGGTGGCGATCGCAGCGGACGGCAGCTCTGTCGTGATGCCGGCATTTTTCAAGTCCGGCTCATCGGGCAGCGCCACTTGGGAAGCCCATTTTACCCCGCAAAAACTAGGCCATTACAAGCTGCGTGCGCAGATCACGCGCGCCGGTAACAGCGTGAAGTCCGACCAATTCACGCTCGAGGTCGCGCCGTCGGCGCTCGACGGCTTCTTACATCTCTCACCCACGTCCGCGTACGACTTGGTTTTCGATTCGGGCAAGAGGTTCCGCGGCGTGGGCGAGAACTATGGCTGGGAGACGGACAAGTACAAGTTCGCGGACATGCTGCCGCGCTTGAGACAAAACAACGTTACCTTCATCCGCACCTGGGAAGGTCCGGGTCGCTACCTACTGCAGCAAGGCCAACCGCTCAGCCATTTCGACGAGACGGTGGCGAGCAAGCTCGACCAGGTCATGCAACTGGCGCGCGACAACGGCATCTATGTGATGAGCACGCTGGAGCCGGCCATCTACTACCTGACGACGCCCAACGGCGGCGACGTGACCGTGCAATGGTCGGCCAACGCTTTCAGCACCGCCCAAGGCGGCCCGTGCGCCAAGACGGCCGACTTTTTCACGAACCCCGAGGCCAAGCGCCACTACAAGAACAAGCTGCGCTATGCGGTGGCGCGCTGGGGCGCGGATCCGCACCTGGCGGTGTGGGAGTTTTGGAACGAGTACGACCACCTCGTGGAGCAGCTCCAAGTGCCGACCGCGGACATTGCCGCTTGGCACCAAGAAATGGGCCAATACCTGCGCAAAATCGACCCCTATGGTCGGATCATCACCACCAGCCTCTCGCACAACGATTACGCCGACTTGTGGAGCTTGCCGGAGATGCAATTCTCACAGCGCCACCTGTACGGCAGCACCGAGTCGCTCGCCGGCACGATCGCGACGTACGAGTCCAAGTACCAAAAGCCCTTCGTCTCCGGCGAGTTTTCGCTCGATTGGAAGTGGCCGCAAATGCACCCCGCCTCCGAATACGGTCGCGAGCTGCACTTTGGCCTATGGCGCGGCATGTTCGCGCCCACACCCATCTTGCCCATGACCTGGTGGTGGGATTTTCACGCCGACAACAATCAGTACTTCCACTTTGCCCACGCCTCCACGTTCGCGCAAAAGACGACCGAGGGCGCTGGGCCGCTCGAACCGCAAGCCGTCTCGGCATCGAACGGTATCGAGGTGCTCGCGCTCAAGTCGCCGAGCGGTCGCTTCGTCTGGGTTCACAACAAGACCGCCGGCAACCTGAGCGGCAGCGTCACACTGACTGATTTACCGAGCGTCGCGTTCACGGTGCGCGCGCTCGACACCTGGAGAGGAGGCTGGAGCGAGCCGACCACGCTCAAGCCCAGCGACGGCAGCGCGCAGCTCGTGCTACCGAGCCTGGCCGGCGACGCGGATCTCGCTTACTGGCTGGCCGCGCCGTAGCGCCGAATACACGGCGCCTTCCCCCCAGCCTTTGCGTGCCAGCAGCCCGGCGTGCACCAAATCGTTGAGTACCCCGGCCACGACTTCTGCCGGATGCCGCAAGAACTGCTGGTGTATGCCATGCGCCGAGACCGCCGGCTGCGCACGCACGAACTCGAGCACGAAATCTCGCAACGTCCGCCGCAGCTTCTGCTCTTGCCGCACCTGCCGTACCCGCCGGTGATACGTGCGCAGCGACATTCCGAACATGTCCGCCGCCACGTTCTTGGTCACTCCCTGACGCTCCAGCTCAGTCGCCAAATCCCAAAACACTTGATCGACGACCCGCGACAAAGAAGCCCGCGCGCCGCCCGCAGTAGCAAGCCGCGCCACGTCTGCCATCGCCTGCCGCACGATGTCTTCAATCGAAATTGCGTCGCTCAATGGGGTTACCATGGTCCGTACCGCTGCCCCCCTTCAGCAGCTCACGGCAACGGTTCGAAAAAGCCTGACAGCTACGTGCCTGTGTCCGTCCAAGCTGTCAGCTTGCTGCTCTCCCCCTGAACGTTGCGTCCGGAGTCGGGGCGACGCTCCGCCATGCGCCCTCATCTCGCGCGGCCCGGTAGTCGCAATTGCGACGACAATTCCTCAACGATCTTCCGGGACTCGTCAAGGTAGTTGTCGCCTAGGCGGCGCTCATTTTCGGAGCGACGGCGACCACGCGCTCGGGATTTAGCGCGACCTTAGCGGGCCGTTCCCAGCCTCGAGTTTGCTGCGTCCAACGCCGAGGATTGCGTTCT
>DASZTA010000008.1:0-172491 GCA_035548415.1 Polyangiaceae bacterium | reverse complement strand
TCTCTCCGGGTAGCAACAGCCCGCGCAAATAGATCGGCGCCCATTGCCTGCGCTTCTTCGAGCGCCAAACATCCAGAAACGGCTCAATGAAGCGGTCGAAACGCTTCTCCCAAGCGCTTGCGTCTTTCACGCCCCGCTATGGAGCACGCGGCGCCCAAGATGGAAAGCGAAAAGTGACCGAGTAGTGTTAGCGCGACTCGCGTCGGACGAGGCCATTTGGTTTCAAACGCCAGGTATGTGGGTCGTCACAGCTGTTCGGCAGCGAGCTCTTCGAACCAGAGGTCGAGGTATTCGCGGCTGATGGCCGAGGCGTGCGGCAGGACGGACAGGTGTGGTGCATCCCAGAGCGGCGAGTCGGTGGGCAGCGGCTCTTGCTCGAAGACGTCGAGGAAGGCGTGAGCAATGCGTCCGCTGCGGAGCGCCGACAAGAGCGCGGCTTCGTCGATGGCATTGCCACGCCCCAAGTTGTAGACGCACGCGCTCGGACGCATCAGCTCGAGCTCGCGAGCGCCCAGTAAGTGATCGGTGCCGGTGTCGCTCGGTAGCGTGAGTACCACGTGATCGACTTGCGGCAGTAGCTCGTGCAGGCGCTCGGCCGGCACCACGGCGTCCGCGGGCGTCGGATCGACCTGCGCGTTGCGTTTCAGCCCGGTAACGCGCAGCCCCACCCCCTTGAGTAGGCGGGCACATTCGCGCCCCAAAGGTCCATAGCCAACGATGAGGGCATGTTGCCCGGCGAGCCGGCGCGTCTCGACGTAGCTGTCGCGCGCGTAGCGGTGCAGGCGTTGGTGCTCCACGCAGATGTCGAAGCGCCGCGACACGTGCAGCATCATTGCGAGCAGCGTCTCGCCCATGATCTTGCCGTGAAAATGGCCGTGCACGCTGCGGACGCGGCCGCTCGGATCCGGTGCGACCAGCTCGCGGCCGGCGGCGGGCGTGGCCACGAAGCGCAGCTGCGGCCCGAGCGCATACCAGGCCGCGTCGAAGCGCCAGACGAACGCGGCTTCGGCATCGGGCAACGCGGCTACGAATTCTTGCTCGTTCTCTACCGCTCGAAACGAATGCTGCGGGCACCGCTCGGCCAGGCGACTCAATTGATTGGGCTGCACCGCGAATGTCGCGATCTCGTTCGGCAGCCAAACCAGTACCTTCATGCTGGCCCACTCTGGCACATTTCGCCTGCGCCCTCGGTGCTCGTCAGGATTCCGGCTGCACGCGGTTTTTTTTCTGGGCTCTGAAAGGTCAATGCAGGTTGCGACACGAAGGGCCCTTTGCGCTCGGCCCGTGAATCGGATTCTTAGTTGCGCAGATTCATAGTTTGTTGTTCGGTAATGGATCGATTCGTCGACTGCCGGACATGTAACGGGCGGGAAAGGTAGCGTCGATACGCGTTCGCGTAGGGATTCCTTATTGGGAAGACCGCGACGGGAGGATCAGACAAATGAAATTCTGGAAAATTAGTGCAATTGGGTGCTTGGGGGTCTTGGTCACGGTCGCGTGCTCAGACAACACGACAGATATCGTGAGCGCCGGCGGCAGCGGAGGCAGCGCTGGCAAGGGAGGTAGCAACGAAGGTGGTGACGACGGTCACGCCGGCAAATCTGCTGGTGGCTCGAACGGTGGAAAGGGCGGCACGGGTGGCGGCACGGCCGGCACGGCTGGCAAAGCCGGAAGCGCCGGCTCCGCCAACGGCGGAGACGCCGGTATGGGCGGCATGGGTGAAGGCGGCGGTGAAGGCGGCATGGCCGGCGCCTATTCCGAGGGCGGTGCGGGTGGCGAAGGAGGCGCCGGGGAACCGGCGACGGGGCCGCTCGCTCACTGCAAGGGCTGCACGCGCACCAAGATCGGCAAGCCCCTTTGGGAGATTTCGGGCGTCGTCGTCTTGGCCGGCGACGTGGGCACGACCACGGCCGACCCCATGATCGCTTTCCTCGAGGATTGGACAGGGCCCAATCACAAGTGGTGGGGCGACCCCGACTATCTCATCGGCCCGGCCAAGGTACACGCGGGACCCTACAACGACGAGCTGTACACGCTGGCCAAGGCCAAGAACCTCTCGCTCAAGCAGACCTTCAGCAAGGAAGAATTTCACGGACCCAAGGGGGTCTGGATTGCCTTCAACATCGTGCCCAGCGAAGGTGCGCCGACGGGTAGCTCGTTCGACTTCGCGTCGGGGCCGATCATGCCGAAGGACATCTTCCCGTTGACGGAAGACGGCGACACATACCGCAACGGCGAGCTTTATGATCCCTTCTTCGACGGCTCTTTCAGTGGCCAACACAATCTGCATCCGCCGATCGACAAGGACGGCGCCAGCCACCTGTTCTGGTTCTTCGGCGAAGACGACTTCTTCGGCCCGGAAAATACCCCGGCGGACGGCTCCTACGAGTTCGACCTGAAGATCACCGACGTCACGGGACGCGGTTGGAGCCTGAAGGTGCCGTACACGGTCAAGCCCTGAGCTACAGGCTGTCGATGTAGTCGCGGATCATCGTCAGCTCGCCATCGGCGAGTATGTCGCTCGCGAACGAGGGCATGGAGTCATGGCGCATTTGGTACTGGCCCTTGTTCTTGCCCTCGCGCACGAGAGCCTCCACCTTGTCGACCTCGTTCAAGAGGTTGCGTTCGGTGGGGCCGCCGCGCGCGTCGGCGCCGTGACAATTGCTGCAGTAGTCGAGGAAAAGGGCCTGCCCGCCCATGGGTTTGGGGGGCGTCGACAAGTAGTCCAAGATCAGCATCAGCTGTGAATCGGAGAGCTTGTCGGTGCCCCACTTGTCCATCGGCTTGAGGTACGTTGTCTGCGCGCGGCCGTTGCGCACGACCCAAGCCGCATAATCTCGCACCGGATGTTGGATCTCCGGACCGAGGATGGATCCGGTGCCCAGCTCGTTGTGGCACACCTTGCAGTTGGCGTCGTACAGCGCCTGCCCCTCGCTCGGCATGCCGCCGGCTCCGGCGCTGCCGGCAGTGCCCGCTGCGCCTTCGAGCACGCCTCCGCTGCCGCCCTGCGCGGCGGCACTTTGCCCGCCGCTTCCTGCGCTTCCAGCTGCGCCGGCCGGGAGCGCCGGCGTGGCGGTGACACCGCCTTGCCCGGCGCTGCCGCCGAGCTGGCTCGAGCCCGCCGCTGCCGTGGCTGCGCCGGCCATGCCGCCCGCCCCCGCAGGCGACCACAACGCGGGCGAGTCCGTCAGGACATCAGTGCAACCCAAAGAAGACACGACCGCCGAGAGCGAAGCGATGAGCAACAAGCGCATGGTGTTCAGAGTCCGTTGAGTGGGCCGGTGCAATACTTGGGGTTGCCGAAGGTCTGACCCGGCACGCCCACAGCGTTCATCATCGAGACCAATAGATTGGTGTGAGAGGTGGTCGGGTCACCCTTGGGGTAGGTGAGGAAGCGACCGGTCTTGAGCGCGCCGCCACCGCTACCCGCGAGCACGAACGGCATCGGCCAATGCGAGTGCACGTTGCCGCGCGCTAGCTCGTTGCCCCAAAACACGACGCAGCTGTCGAGCAGGGTGCCGTCACCCTCCTTGATGGCGTCGAGCTTTTGCAAGAAGTACGCGAACTGCTCGGCGTACCAGACGTTGATCTTGGTCAGCATCTCCACCGATGCGGAGTTGTTGTCGCCATCGTGCGAAATCGTGTGGTGTCCGCGATCGGCGCCCAGCCAGGTGAAGCGCACGTCGCTGTAGGCGGCTTCCCACTGCAGGGTCGCCACGCGGGTGAGATCGCAGGCCAGCGCCATCACCAGCAGGTCCATTTGCAGTTGGCCAACCATCGGAAAGTTGTCGTTTTTCTGTGCGTCGATGGTCGGCGCCATCGGCTTCGCGCACGCGGCCGTGCTGCTCGTCTCGGGTGTCGCCGTGAGGCGCATTTCGAGCTCTCGAATCGCGGTCTGGTGCGCTTCGAGCGTCGCTTTGTCGGTCGCGCCGAGCTTGGGCGCGAGCGCGCCGTAGCTCTCGATCACGGAGTCGAGCACGCTCTTGCGCTGCGCCAGGCGTCGCGTGGCCGCCTGGTCGGCCATCTGCGGGCCACCCGCCGCCGGAAGATCCGTGAACACTCGGCTATACACGGCCTTGGGGTCGTTTTCGGAAGGCAGCGGGCGATTGGCGGCGGCGTAGCTCGTGTAGCTCGTGACGTCGCCCACGTTGCCGGTTTGTACACCGAGCTCGAGCGACTTGAGCTTGGTCGTCTTGCCGATGCTTTCGGCGATGAATTGATCCAGCGAGATACCGCCCGCCAACCCGCACGGCTCGAAGCCCGGCGCGCCGCTGCGCGTTTCACCCTTCAGAAGCTCCGTGGCCGTCAGCATCGTGCCGATGCCGCGCATGTGGTCGTCGCCGGGCGGGGGCGTGCCGAGAAAATTCGTCAGGCCATCCACCACCACCACCTTGCTGCGATGCGGCTCGAGTGGCGTGAGAATGCGCGAGAGCTTGAAGTCGGTTTCGGAGCCGCTCGGTACCCAATTTTCGTGGATGGTGCCTGCTGACGAAAAGAACGTGACGAAGCGCTTGGGCGCCGTGGCGCCGGCGGCTCGAGCGCGCTGTGGATCGGCCATGATTTCCAGCAAGGGCAGGCCGATGGCAATGCCGCCGGCGCCTCGCAGCAGCGTGCGGCGTGGGATACGGAACCGTCTCATGGCATGCCTCCGGCGGGGGTCGAGCTGCGGTAACGGAAAGCGTCGGTTTCAGTGAGCGCGACCAGCAAATCCTTGAGCTTGTAGCCGCTGGCCGCGAAGCGCTGGTCGAGCTTGGCGAGCGTGCAGGAGTCTTCGTCGGTTTGCGCGCGGCCGTAGGCGTATTGGAACCAGGCTCGCGCCAGGCACGTCTTCACTTGCGCGCTGGAAGCGAGCTTCTGCGCCAGCCCGGGCAAGCCGCTGAAGGTGCCCGGTACGTCGGTTTGCAAGACCTCGCCGGACACGTCGATCGCTTTGCCGTTCTCCATGCCGCGATAGCGCCCGGAGCCGTCGATACTCTCGAGCGAAAGACCGATCGGATCCATCAAGCCGTGGCAACCCTGGCAGGTGGGATCTTGGCTGTGCTGGCCAAAGCGCTCGCGCGTCGAGAGCGTGGGGCTCAAGTCGGGCGCTTTGATCACGACGCCGGCCGGGGGCGGCGGGATGTCCTGGCAGAAGAACTGCTCGCGCACGAACTTGCCGCGCTGCACGGGGCCGGTCTGATTCGCCTTGGCCAGCACGGCCAGCAACCCGCCTTGGCCGAGCAAACCTTGGCGTTGCTCGGGAGCGAGCTCGACGCGCGCGAAGGCGTCGCTGCTCGGACCGGTCACGCCGTAATACGCGGCCAGCTTCTGGTTCATGAATGTGTAAGGCGCGGTAAAAAGGGAGGCGACGTCGCCTTCGCCATCCCACAGCCAGTGGTCGAGAAATTGGCGCGTTTCTTCAGCGAAAAGAGCCGGGATCTCCGGCGTGAACGCGCTGAAGATTTGCGTGTCTTTTTCGAGCGTGGCGTAGCGATCGAGGTGCAGCCAGGCTTCGTGAAAGTGCCCCGTCATCTCGCGTGCTCTGGGATCCGCCAACAAGCGCGCGGCTTGAGCCGCGATCGCGTCGTCTTGAGCGAGGCTACCGGCGGCAGCCGCGGCGCGCAGCGCGTCGTCCGGCATGCTTTGCCAGAAGAAGTACGAAAGCCGTGAGGCCATTTCGAAGCTGCTGAGCCGCACGGGCGCGCCGGCTGCAGCCGGCATGGCGCCGAGCTCGACGCGGTACAAGAACGCCGGAGATTGCAGCACCGCCTCGATCACCATGCGCACGCCAGCCGTGAAGCTTTCGCTCGTGCGCCCGGCGTCGAGCACGCGCCACAGTCGCTCGCTTTCGTCGGCCTCGAGCGGGCGTCGAAAGGCTTTTTCGCCGAACGCGGTGATGAACGACTTGCCGCAGGCTTCTTCGCCTGCCTGCTGCGGAGCGCACGGCAACAGCGACGCCATTTGCGAGACGGCCGTCGCGGCCAGGCTCTCGGCGGCCTGCTGGTATTGTTCCACCAGCACTGGCGAAATCGTCAGCGCGTTCGCGTCGTTGTCCAGGCCAAGACGGCTGCGTTCTTCGGTCGGAAACTTTCGTGCCGGGTGCGTGGTGTCGCCGAGCAAGTCGCGCACCGTGTTGTCGTATTCGAAGCGATTGAGGCGGCGAGCGCGCGCCGGACCGGGGTGCACCTGGCTGCAATCGAGCGGTGCGCTGCTGGTGGCGCCGCCCGTTGCGGCGCTACCGCCCGAGCTGCTCGTCGGCCCACCCGCGGCAGACTGGCCCGGTGCTGGAGCGTCCACGCTACCGGTACATGCCGCCAGGAAGCACAGCGGCGTGACGAGCGCGCCGAGGTCGAAACATGATAAGTAGTGCCGCACCGTCTCGCTCCTTTCTCGAATGGACCGAACAACGTGGCCGTGGACAGCCAGTGTCGAACCGCTCATGGGGTTACGGAGGCCTGTTTCGGCAACCTTCAGATTATTTTTCGCGCTGCTGCTGCTGGCTTCCGAAGGGCAGGCGGCGCCGCGGCGGGTTTCGATTCAAACCAGCGGCCAATGCCCCTCGGCGGCGCAGGTCGCGGCCGAGCTGCGGGGCATCTTGCCCGACGTCGAGGTCGCGCCGGAGCCTCAGCCTGACGCCGTGCCCGTCGTTGTCGTCGAGAGCGAGCGCGGCATCACCGTCAAAGTCGCGGGCGCGCAGCGTGTGCTCGACGACGCGGAGCAGCGCTGTGCTGAGCGCGCGAGCCAGGCCGGCGTCTTCATCGCGCTGATGCTCGAGCCGCTGCGTCTGCCGCCGGCGCCTCCGCGCGCGCCGCCCGTGGTGGCTCCGGCTCCGGTGCGGGCCCCGCACGAAGTCGCAGCAAAGCCGCGCGAAGTCGCAGCAAAGCCGCGCGAAGTCGCGCCAATACCGCTGGTTTTGGCAGCCGGACCGGGCTTCGCGCTCGCGCCCGGTAGCGTGCTCGGCGGCACGCCGCTCGCCGTCGGGCTCGGCGCGCGCCTCCGCTGGGGCAACGCCTGGAGCTTGAGCGGCGGCATCGGCTTCTGGTCGACGACGACGCTGCACTTGGCTCAGGCAGACGCGCGCGAGCGGCTGCTCGCGTTCGACTTGGGCTTGAGCTGGGGCGTTCGGCGAGCGACGTGGGGACTTTCGGGCGAGCTTTCTCCGGTCGTGGCGCCCGCCTACGTGCGCGGCGAGGGCATCGAGCACACGCGCGCGGCTTGGGGTATCGAGTGGGGTGCGCGCGCCGCGCTCGGTGCCGAGTGGTGGCTGGCTCGTCGGCTCGGCGTCTTCTTGTCGGAGACCGCGCTGCTTTGGCCGCGCCCGCTTTCGCTCAACGTGGGCGGTGTCGGCGATGTGGGTCACACCCCGGCGCTGTGGCTCGGTACCCAGCTGGGCCTGGTCGTGCGCGTCGACTGAAGGTTTACGGGCCGGGCCGCCATCTGATTGGGGGTGCCCTCGATCAGCGCGACCACCGGTACGGCTGCGGCTGCTCCGGGCGAGCCGGCGCCGCTCAGCTCCTCTCGCCCGGCCGGGGTTGCAGAGCCGCGTGGAGATGCGCGCGCGATCCCGGCCTTCGAGCAAGTTTACGCCGAGCGCTTTCACGACGTGCTGCGCTGGCTGCGCGCGCTCGGTGGGCTCGATGCCGACCTCGACGACCTGGCGCAAGAAGTATTCGTCATCGTGCAGCGCAAGCTGCCCGACTTCGACGGCGAGAACCTGGGCGCCTGGCTCTACAAAATCGCCAAGAATCACGTCAGCGATTATCGGCGTCGGGCGTGGATGCGGCGCATCTTTTGGAGCAGCCGCCCCGTACTGGAACCGGAAGCCGAGCCGCTCCATTTCCAAAACGTGCCCACGCCGCTCGAGGCACTTCAGCACCGCGAGATCGTGCATTTCGTGACGCGAACGCTGGACAAGATGCCGATCGCCCAGCGCTCGGCCTTCGTGCTGTTCGAAATCGAGGGCTACAGCGGCGAAGAGATCGCGGAGCTCGAAGGCATACCGGTGGCCACGGTGTGGACGCGCGTGCACTACGCGCGCAAGCGCTTCGTCGAGCTTTTGGCGCGAGCCGAGCGGGAGGGCAAGCTTCCGTGAAGCGCCTGCTCGATAGCGAACGCGCGGCGGAGCCCCAGCTCGAGCGGCTGGCGCGCTGGCTCGAGCGCGTCGAGCCCATCGCCGACGACGCCGCACGCCGGCGCCGCGTCCGGCTCGCCATGCAGCAGTCGGGGCGCGGCGGCTGGCGTTTAGGGCGCGGCGCGCTGGCGGTCGTACTGCTCGTGGCAGGGGTTGCGGGCGCAGCCGGGCACCAGCTGCTGCGCCCGGCCCGCCCCGCGAGGGAAGAGGCTCCGCCCGTCGCGCCGACACCGGCAGCGGTCGTGCCGGCACGGTCCACGGCGACGACGCAGCCAATTGCGGCTGCGAACGATACCGCTGCAGCGACGCCATTGCCGTCGGTTGCAGCTGCGCCGCTGGCCAGCGCTTTCGCCAGCGCTCGCGTCGTGGCGCCTCGGGGCGCCAGGCGCCTGGCCGCAGCGGCGCCGAGCGGTGACGATCCTGGTACGCGCTTGATGGTCGAGGCCATGCAGGCGCGCTCCGCCGGCCGATACTCGCGAGCGCTCGCGCTGCTCAGCGACTACCAGCGCCGCTTTCCAGGCGGTGCCTTGCAAGACGAGGCGCTCGCGCTGCAGGTAGAAATGAGCTCGCTTCAAGGCTCGAACGAGCGCTCCCGCGCCCTGGGCCGAGCTTACCTGGCGCGCTTTCCGAACGGGCGTTACCGCGCGTGGGTGACGCAGTCTTTGGCAGCGGCCGAGCCATGAGCGCCGTGCGTTGGTTGCTCCTGGGTGCGGCCACGCTCGGCTGCGAGCAATCACTCGAGATTGGTTACGTCTCCAAGGCCGACACGACCGGCGAAACGGACCCGACTCATGGCGGCGCAGTCGCCGCATCGCCGACCAGGAACGAGCCGACGGCACTTGCCGGCACCACCGCGCTCGGCGGTGCGGAACCCACCGCCCCCGCTGCCGTTGCCGGCGGCGGGGGCGCTGCCGGTGCTGCCACGGACGATGAGACGCTGTGGAGTAGCAGCGTCGAGTCCGGCGACCTGAGCGACTGGACCGGCGACGGCCCCGTCGCGGGCGGCGAGCAGCTGCACGTCGCTACCGTGCAGGCTTCGACAGACCGCGCCCACTCGGGCCGCTATTCAGCCAAAATCAGCTTCGATACGAGCGACGACGACTACCACTGGGCCGAGCTGTTTCGCGCCGTTTACGGCGGCGCCGCCTACTACAGCGCCTGGTTTTACCTCGAGGCTGCGCACACGCCCGCCGTGTACTGGACGCTTTCGAACTTCTTCGGCGAGGCCAATGCGGGAGACATGGCGACGCGTCACGGGCTTTGGGACGTGAACCTCAACGCCAGGTCACTCTACTTCTACGATGAGACGTCCAAAACTTTCGCCGACGCCTCGCCGCTGCTCACCTACCCGATCGGCCGCTGGTTCCAGGTCGAAATCTTGCTCGACTACGCGCCGCCCTCTGCCTCGCACGTGAGTGTCTGGCAAGACGGCACGCTCATCTTGGACCGCACGAACCTGCAGAGCCCCACGGAGGCCACCCTGTACTGGGGCATCGGCAGCCAGACCGAGCAGCTGTCGCCCGCCGCTTGCACGCTCTACATCGACGACGTGGTGATCTCGCGCCGGCGCGTCGGGCCGTAGACAGCGCCCGCGCGAGCTTCCGCGTTCACAAATCGTACGAAATCCCCGTGCGGCCGCGCGCCTGCAGGCGTGCGCGCAACGAGGCAAGCTTGGGGCTGCTGGGCGCGATGGCGTCGGCCACTTTGATGGCGGAATACAGGGCGGCTTCTTGCAGGTCGAAGCCGAGCGTGTGTTGCCCCGAGAAATACAGGCCATTTTGGCCCTGGACGCTGGCCAGGCTACGCGCCGCGCGGATCGAGTCGGGCGTGATGCGCGGGTGGCGGAAATTGCGCTGGTGCAAGATGCTCGTCGATTCCTTGCGGCGGCGCATGGCCCACGACTTGTAAATGTCGACGGTGCGGCCGTTCGGTAGCTTGGGGTGAATACCACCGAGCCAGACGCTGCCTTCGCACTCGGCGCCGTCGATGCCGCCGTTGTAAACGGTGCGGAACGCCAGGTCGCGGTGCAGGTAAACCGGATCGGTGTGCACCACCAGGCGAGCGTCGAAGAACTCGTAGCGGCTGAGCAGGCCGCGCGTATCCGCGGCCCAGGGGAAGGGGCTCAGCAAGTCTTTACTAGTGTGCGGCGGCACGTTCATCACGATCGCGTCGTACGGCCCTGAGGTGCCGCCCGGAGTCGTCACCAGCCACTGCCCACTGTCGTAGGCCAGCTGCTGCACCGGCGAGCCGAGCTTGACGCTCGAAAGCGTGGAGCGACTCACCAAGCGATCGAGATTGCCACCCAGGCCGATCTTGGAATTGAACGTCTTGGCGCTCTCGAAAATGTTGGAAGGGAACGACAACGCGAACGTCTGCAAAATCGAGCGCGCCGAAGAGCCCGCCGCGCTTTCGTGGGTGGTGCCGATCAGCGCCGAGATCCACGGAAAGAGCAGGTTGTTCTTGAAGTCATTACTCACCGGCAGGCTCGCGATCCAATCGTCTAGCCGCATCTCCCACGAGATGTTGCCGAGAATGGCGTCGCGCGCGACCTGCGAATACACGGCGAAGTCGATGGCGCGAAACGGCGTGAGCAGCGGGTAGGTGGAGCAAAAGCGCGGCCAGCCGCTGCCGAACGGGTAGCCGCCCGTGACGGGAAACAAGCAGATGCTGCCCGTCGCTTCGAGCGTTTCGTCTCGGTCCGGGTGATCGGGATCGTAGAGGCCGAGCTCCTCGAGCAACGTGACATAGATGGGGTGCGTCCCCGGGCTGAAGAACTGCGCGCCTAGATCCACCGTGATCGACTGGCCGGCGTAGTCGACGCTGCGCGAGTCGCAATGACCGCCGAGCTTCGAGCGCGACTCGAAGATGTCGACGTCGCAATCATCGCCCAAGAAATAGGCGGCGCTGAGGCCACCGGCGCCGCCGCCCAATACCGCCACGCGCTTGCGACCGGTGAGCGACTGGCTCTGGCTGCCGTCGGCCTCGGAGCCGCAGCCCAGCAAAGTGCCAGCGCCCAGGCCCGCTGCACCCACCAGTAGCCCACGCCGCGAGAGTGACGATCCGAACTTCCACGCGCCCTTGCTGCTGCTCATCGAACGATGCCTCCGCCGCCGGCGTAACACGCGGCACCATCACGCCACCGTCAGAGAAGCCGCTGAGCAGAAAGCACCGCGACCTTGGCGCGAAAGCTCAACACGATTGCGCTGGGGCTCGAACGAGCGATGCGCTGACTGGGCAGGAGGGGGACCGCGATCCAGCTCATTTCGGGGGCTGCCCAGCGATGAACAGGGCCCGAGGTAGGGAGAGGTATGGCGAATGTGACATCGACTTGGTGACGTCGTTCGCGGCTGCACCGGCGCGACTCCTATCGCTACGCTCGGAGGTTCGGTGCCACGGCATGAGAGCACAACTGATATCGTCGCTGGCAGGGCTCACCGCTACGGCGTTGCTCGTCACGGCCATCGCGTTTGCGAATGACGAGGTGCGCTTCGGTGCGGCGGACGTTCCGACCGTGTTTTACATCTCGAAGAGCGACGATCGGAATCGTGTGGACTACGGCATGCGGCTCACGGAAGGCTGCGCGCCGCTCGGCAGCGAAGCTGTTTTTCCGTACTGGCGCGAGTTCGAGAAATCGCCGCCGGTGCGCACCCATCCGCTCGGCACCTTCGAGTACTTCGGTTACGGCATTTCGGAGCAGCGCATGGTCCGTGGCGGGAAACCGGACGCTGCCTATCTGATTCGGCTTCGGCAATTCAAGCAAAGGCCGGTCTGGATCACCACGTCACGCGACGACAGCGGGCGTTGCCGCGCGCGCGTGCGCTGTGCGATCGGCGCTGTGCGTTTCGCCGAGCTCTCGTCCATTTACCTCAAGCTCGCAGGACCCCTGTCGGTCGAGTACATCATCATCAAGGGACACGATCCGGCGACTGGAAACCCGATCGAAGAGAAGATCAAGCGCTGATGGCTTCGCTCGGCTCCGCATCGATGAAGATGGCGCGGAGCTCCCGCTGCTGTGCCACCGAGGCCTGCAGCTCACCGATGCAACCGAGCACGTCGACGGAGGCGCTGCGCGGCGCCAGCACCGCGACGCTGCCGTCTTGCGCCATCTCGTCGCACAGCTGCGCCAGCAAACGTCGGCGCATCGACCAGTCGGCAGAGCTACTGCAGCTGACCAGGTAGGTCACGTTGTCGAGCACTCGCTCTTGGCGCCGGAGCGCGTCCGTTCGACGGCGAACGCGGTCGCAAAATTGACTGGGCGCTTCACCCTCGCCCAGCACCAAGATGTGGTTCTGCTCGCTCGGACGCGATAGCGCGTCTCCCGGTTCTACGCCCGGCTCCACCAACACCAACTTCGCTCGCGGTCGCTCTACCGTCATGGCGCCGAGCACCAAAGCAGGCGTCGTGCCAGCGCCCGAACCTCGAAAAATGCGCGATCTTCGCGCCGTCTCTCGAGCCGATCAGTGGCGAGCTGCCCCAATGCGACGATAATGGAATGACTTTGGCTGGACCCGCCGAGCGAGCTCGCCGACGCCCTTCAACAGCCTTGGTAGACGTAGCTCGCGGACCCTGGCTTGGTCACGTTCACGTCCCGACGCACGATCGAAAGCTCGGGAAAGGCCTTGCAGCCTGCATCGAAGTCCTGATCGCGGTACTCGATCACGAAGACCAGGTCGCCGTACCCAGCCTTGTAGTCGCCGCATTCGGAGTAGCGGTTGCACTCCTCGGCCACGGCAAAGTCGGTACCCATGCTCTTGGCACTGCCGACCAGCTCAGTGGAGTTCTTTTGGCCCATCGCCAGGCCCGCTTGGTGCCCGACGTCCGATAGCAGCTTCATGAAAGCGACGTTGTTGGCCTGCGAGAGCTTGCCGCCCGACCGCGAGTAGCTGTCCAAGTTGTCGATCTCCACGGCGTCGAAGCCGTCTTTGGCACAGCCCTGGATCCAACCGCCGACGATAGCTGCCAGGCCCTGGCGCTTCTCGGCGGTGCTCGTGTCGAGCAGCATTTCGTCCCAATCGGGATCCACCACAGGGTCGCCTTTGCCGTCGCGCAGGACCAGATCCGGATGTTCGTTCAGCCACATGTCGTTGTCCGACTGTTGCGCCTGGAAGCCGTTGACGTAGCAGATGTTGTAGATGCCGGCGGCGGGCGAGTCGCCGCGATCGCGACTCACGACCTTCACCCCATTGGGTGGTGTGTAGGCGCCCCCGATCTGGTAGTCGAAGCCGGCGTTGGCGGGAGGCAGCTCGAAAGCGCCGCTATTGCCCGTGCTGCCGCTGCCGCCCTTGCCGGCACCGCCGCCGTCGTTGCCGCTGCCGCCCACGGCCTGCCCACCGCTGCTCGCGCCGCCCGTGCTCGCTCCGGCCGCCACGTTACTGCCGCCGTGGCTGGCGCTGCCGGCCTGGTTGCCGCTGCCGCCCTGGGTGGTCGCGCCACCTACATCGCTGCCGGCCGTCGCGCTGCTTCCACCAGTAGCCGTCCCACCCTGGGGCAACCCACTGCTACCGGCAGCACCACCGGTTCCTCCAGGCGAGCCAGTTTCTCCGTCGCTGCCCCCCGAGCAAGCCACCGTCAAGACAAGACCTGCGAGCCATGAGCCGTACCTGAGACGCATGAAGAGCTTGGTGGCCCAGAGCTCGAAAAGATGGTCACGCTGCGCGAACTAATTCAAGCAATCGAGATCGCCGGACCAAAACGCGTGAGGGGCCCCCGTGACCAGCGACCGTGGAGTCACTCACCTGGAATGTAACGGCGACGAGCCGCGCACCACCGATGAATTCGTGTCAGGGGGCGCTGGCCGTCGCGGCGCGTTGAAGGCGTTCCGATCGGGTGCGCTCCCACTACTGAGTTGGTTCACTGGATCACCCCCTGGAGCTCGCCAGTTCGCAGAGCAATAGCTTGGCTGACTCGCCGGCCTGTCGCAGCCAAGAAGAGCGGCGCGCCGCGAATTCGTGTCGCGAGCCCAACGAAGCTAACAGCACACCGAAGATGAAGAGCAAGGCTGCCAACTCAGTGGGCATATGCATTCATTGAATTGCCCTCGCGTACTCGAGCCAAGCTCTGCAACCGACTATCAGTCCCGCTCATCAGTGCAGCTGACGCAAAAAGTCACGGACGCGAGTCGTGATTCTATTTCGAGCGCGTCGATTCTTCGTTGACCGATCTCGTCTTCTCCTTCACCCTCCCTCGCGGGTTGTAGTGAGGATTGGGAGGTAATAGATGAGGTCGATTTTCAAGGGTCAATTGGGCTTTGGGCGCGGAGGACTGAGTCTGCTCTTGGGCGCGGTGTTCGTCGCTGCATGCAGCGCCGCACCGGACCAGGCGGGCACTACGCCGTCGGAGGTAGGGCAGGGCGATCAAGCAGAAGCAACGGGCACTCCCACTGAGGATGGCCTGTCGGATGCGTTCGATACGTTCATCAACAGCTTCGCGCCGAACGATTTCGACGCGCAGTACCGCATCGGTTACGGCTACCACCCCGGTCTCAGCACGGACAAGGTGAGTAACCCCGGCGGCCCGCTCGCCAGCGGCAGCGCCACGCTTGAGATGAACACCGGCCGCGTCACCGCAACGCTCAACAACGTACCGAACACCGGCAACTACGACCTGTGGTTCGTGAAGAACGAGCCAGGCGGCACCATGGCCCCCGAGAGCACGGATTCCATGCTCAAAGTGGGCAGATTTTCGAGCGGCACCAACAATCGCACGCTCGACGCGGACATCGGCGAAGGTGTCATTTTCGACCTCGACATGGTCGTGATCACCAAGGCCGGCAAGAAGCCGACCGAGTCGCGCATCGCCGTCGGCGATCGCTCCGTGATGGAGAAGCGTCTGTTCCGCTTCCGCATGGGCAAGTCGCTCGATCCTGTCAGCGGAAAGCTGGCGAAGAATATCGAAACTCTGGACCCGCTCGTCGCGCGCGGCGCCGAGCTGTTCTTCAACGAAACCTTCGGAGGCAACGGCCGCACTTGCGGTACTTGCCACCGGGCGGACGACAGCCTCACGATCGATCCGGATTTCATCGCCAAGCTGCCGCAGAACGATCCGTTGTTCGTCGCTGAGAACAACCCGGCGCTGGCGCAACTCGAGGACTCCGCCCTGCTGCGTAGCCGTGGCCTCATCCTCGAAAACCTGGACGGCTTCGACGACCCGACGCACAAGGTCGTGATGCGCGGCGTCCCGCACACGTTGTCGCTCGGTACAACCAACGGCATTTCCAACGCCTTCTTCGGCCCGCCGGACCAGCGCCTGGGCTGGTCGGGCGACGGCGGTCCCGGTCGCAGCTCACTGCACGAGTTCACCTTCGGCGCCATCGTCCAGCATTTCACGAAGACGCTGGCACGTCGTCCCGGCGTCGACTTCCGCATCCCCACGCAAGAAGAGCTCGATGCGCTGGAGGCGTTCCAGCTCTTCACTGGTCGCCAGAAAGCCGTGGATTTCAACTCGATTTTCCCGACGGACGCGAAAGCGCTGCAGGGTCAGCAGACCTTCAACTCGGTCGGTTGCACCAACTGCCACAACGACACCTTCGGCTTCGTGGATTCGTTCAACTCCAACTTCGATACCGGCGTCGCCAACGTGATCCCCGAGCTACCGAGGGACGACGGCTTCAATTCGCCGTTCAACAACGGCGCGGGTGACGGTACCTTCAACGTGCCGCCGCTGGTCGAGGCTGCCGATACGCCGCCGTTCTTCCACAACAACGCCTTCAACACCATCGAAGACGCGGCCGGCTTTTACTTCTCCGAGACGTTCAAGGCTTCGCCCTCCTCCTTCTTCATCTTCGACGATGGGTCGGACGTCGATACGAAGCGGAACAACATCGGCGCGTTCTTGCGCGTCATCAACTCCGCCGCGAACATCGACCAGGTGCGCAAGCGGGTGGACTTCGTCAACCGGGTGCGCGCCACCGGCAACACGGACTTGTTGCGCATCGCTCTGGCGGACACGAAAGACGCGCGCCGCGTCCTGGCCGAGAAGGGCCTGAACCCCGACGTGCAGAACACCCTCAGCGAGGCCATCGACAAGCTGAAGGGCGCCATCAAGGACTCCGATCGGGATCGCCCGACGACCATGTCCAAGGTGGTCACGCTGCTAGACACCGCGCGTGCCGCGCTGTTCACCAGCACCCCGCCCGATAACGGTGGAGGCGGCTTCGGCGGGTCGTCCGGCTTCGGCGGCAGCTTCGGCATGGGCGGTACCTTCACCGCTGGCGCCCCTAGCGAGGGCGGCGCTCCGGATTTCGGTGGCACTGACTCAGGCGGTAGCGGACCTACCGCCGGCAGCGGAACGACGGGCGGTACCTTCGCGGGTGGCTCCGGTCCGATTCCGACGGGCGGCACGAAGTTCTAAGAGCGCGCGTCACGAGCACAGCGCGGGCGGTGTCATGCCGCTCGCGCTGTCGCGCATTTACTGGCAAGCGTTGGAGACGCAGCGCACGGGCGCCACAGGCGGGCACGTCGCCCAAGGTTTGGGCCAACAATCGGCGCTGCAGTTGAACGAACCGAAGCTGTTGAGCCGATCCACGATGCCGCGGTGCGCGGCCGAGGTCATCAACTTGCAGGACGGATCGCAAGGTGACTGGAAGTAGTACGAGCGGCAGTCGCTGTCTTCTTTGCACGGGAACGACTGGAACTCGGTCATCACTTCTGTCCAGTAGTCGTCGAAGGCCGCCGCCTGGTCGGCGCAAGTGACGGCGTTGGCTCCGCCGCCATCGACCATCACGCCGCCCGCGGCGCTGCCCTCTGCGGGGCTATTAGCGGCACCACCACCGCCGAGTCTGATGCCGCTCCCGCCGCTCGCCGGGCTGCCCGCGATGGTGCTGGCGGTGCCGGCGACTGCTGGCGCGCCGAAATCTTGCGGATTTCGCTGGTAGCGACCACCGCAAGCCAGAGCCGCGCTCACACTCGCCATCACCCACGCCACGCCGCGCCTCATGGCGCGAGCCTAGCACGGCCCTCCGTTCGGCGATTCGAGCGCAAAGGATGCCGAGCCGCGCAAAGATTGCCGGCGGCGAATGCAGGCGGGCTCCGAGGCGCGGGCGCTCGTCGTGGCGGATTGACCGAGCCCGCTTGGTTCGTTAACCGTCGACCGGCGAGACCGGCGGCTCGTCCTCGTAGGTGGGCAGGTTGGGCTCGCCCGGCTGGGGCATTGGTTCCGGCGGGCGCGGAGGCTCCTCCGGAGGGTAGAGCGGCCCGGGCGACGGCGCCGGTGGCACCGGTGTCGGAATCGGTTCCTCTTGTTTTCGCATGGTGAGCGACATGGATGCATGCCGCGGGCCGGCGCAGGCCGTTGCCCTGCCAAAGTCACTCAGCGAACGACGACCGGCTCGAAGCAGCGAATGTTCGTCTCGATGCGGAAGTTCGACTGGTCGGTGTGGCGCTCGGCGTGGAAGATGTCCATCTGATAGGTGCCGCCCGCCACGATACCGAGCGCGCTCGCCTGCGCGTCGAAGTCGATCGTCGCCTCGATCGGCAGGTGCATGCCGCCGAGGTCGAGCGCCAGCTTGCCGTTGACGTAGATCCAGAGGTCGTCGTCGCCACGGAAGGTGAACTTTTGGCCGGCAACGTAGCCGAACCTCACGTGCGCTTCGGTCGTGAAGTGAAAGTTGTGCTGCTGGTTGGGCGTGTTGCCGAAGCCCATGCCGTCGATCGGAAAGAAGGCCTTGTTGTCGTAGACGAAGTTGCCGTCCCCTTCGTCCGTCAACGTGACGGGGACGGTGAAGGTCTGGTTCACGTCCGGGGTGTCGCGGTACCACTGGTCGAAGCTGGCCTGATCGGTGATGACTCCATCCGGCATCCAGCCGTTCCAGTCTGCACAAGAAGCGAACGCCAGGTGCTCGAAGTCGCCGGTGGTCACGCGCTTCTGGGTGCCACGCGGTGATACGAACGTGGGCTTCGTGTCCGGGCCCAGCGTGGGCGCCACCATGCCGCAGCCAATGTCGTTCAAGCCGTTGTAGGACTCGAAGTCGGGGTTGGTGGACGGTTGAAAGTCGCGGATGGTGAGCTCGAGCACCGCCTCGCACTTCTCTTCCGGCGTGGGCTCCACGGTGCCGAGGTTCAAGCTGCCGCCGCTCTCGGTGCCCGCCGTGCCGGGGCCGGACGGGTTGCTGCCGGAGCCCGTGCCCGCGCTGCCCGAGGACGGCGTGGCGCCCGCGTGGCTACCCGGCGCCGTGCCGTCTCCACTGGCGGAGCAGCCCCAGGCGAGCGCAGAGCAGATCGATGCGACCAGGACGGACGATTGAGCGGCGCGCATACCCTGAGTGCTAGCATGGAACCGGTTCCCGTCAATGCGCGCTCCGTTCCAGCCCAATCCCGCACGTTGGCTATTGCGGCTCGAGCGTGGCCGTGAGCGTTCCGTAGCCGAGCGGGCGAGGAAGCGACCGTCGTCGTAGCCGTAGAGCTCGTCACCCTGGTGCCAGGTAACTGGTCGACAGCGCCTCGAGAGCGGCTCAGGCATCGAAGCGGTATGCGGTTTCCTTGCACGCCGCTCGCGCGCCGAAAGCTTCCCGAAACGCCGTGAGCTGCGCATAGCCCGCCGTGGGCATGACTTTGCGAAAGTCGAGATGGTCGATCAGACAGAATAAGGTCACCTCGAGGTAGCTGAGCTGCCGCTCACTTGGTAGCGCCACCAGCGCTTGCTCGAGGTGGGCGTCGAGCCACGACAGCACGTTGTCGAGACTGCGCGACATCTTGCCGCGATGCGGCGTGTCCGCAGGTTGCTCCCCGAGGCCGCTCATGATGAGCCCGACTTCGGTCGACAGCGCATGCAAGACGAGCTCTTGGGCGTTGGCAAGCAGCGGCTGCTCGAGCGCCTCGGGCCAAATGACGTGCTCCGGCCTCTCGGTGCAGCGCGCGAGCTCGCGGCAGACGTTGAGGGCACCGAACCAGGTTGCCTGGGGCGTGCGCAAGCTCGGTAGCTTGAGGGCCGGGTTACCGCCGTAGTCGTCGACCTTCAACGACTGGAGGTCGCGCACGATCTCGAAGGCGTAGGGGACGGCGAGCTCCGCCGCGAAAATTCGCACTACGCGCGTGAAGCTCGAGCTACTGCGCCCCACGATGGTCAAAGCTGGCGGTGTCACGGAGTTTGCGCGAGATGCTAGCCTTTGCGGGGGCTACCGTAACGCTGCGAATATGTCTAGCGAGACAGGTCTGCACTTGCCAGCTCGTGTTTGCTGCGCGCACGCTTGGGCCAGCAATGCTTTTGAACGAGGCCCTGATCATCGTGGCGCTGACGGTCGCCAACGGTTTCTTTGCCGGCTCCGAGATAGCGCTGGTGGCCGTGAGGAAGGCGCGCATCCAAGAGCTCGCCGAGAAGGGGCAAGCCGGCGCCAAAGCGGTGCTCGCGCTGCGCTCGGATCCCGAGCGTTTTCTCGCGACCGTGCAGGTCGGCATGACCGTCGTCGGCGCGACGGCGGCGGCCTTCGGCGGCGCTTCCATCGCGAAGAAGCTCGAGCCGCTGCTCGCTCGAAACGAGTGGTTACGCGAGCACGCAGAAGGCGTGTCGCTGGCGCTGGTGGTGGCGGCTGTGTCGTTTCTGACGATCGTGATCGGGGAGCTGGTGCCCAAGTCGTTGGCACTGCGCGCTTCCGAGCGCTACGCGATGCTCGTTGCCAGGCCGCTGGTGGCGCTGTCGTTCTTGGCTCGTCCCCTGGTTTGGGTGCTGAGCCTGAGCGCGAACGTGCTGCTCAAGCCGTTCGGCGACAAGACCAACTTCACCGAGGCCCGGCACTCTCCGCAGGAGCTACAGCAATTGGTCGAAGAAGCGGGGCGCGCCGGGACCGTCAACCCCGAGGCCGCCGAGATTGCGACGCGCGCGCTCGAGCTACCCGAGCTCGTCGCCTCCGACGTGATGGTGCATCGGCGTGACGTGATCGCCATCGCGATCGATATCGCCCCGGACGATTTGCAACAGGTGCTGCTCGAGCAAACCAAGACGAGAATTCCCGTGTACCGGGAGCGCATCGACAACGTCGTCGGCTACATCAACGTCAAAGACCTGCTGGCCATGGCCTGGGAGCACCGCCTGGTCGTGCTGCAAGACGTGGTTCGCTCGCCATTTTTCGTGCCGGACACGATGAACGCGGTGGAGCTCATCAAAGAGATGCGCCGGCGCCACCAACCGCTCGCCATCGTCGTAGACGAGCACGGTGGCATGGCGGGCATCGCCACCATGGAAGATCTGCTGGAAGAGCTGGTAGGCGAGATCTTCAGCGAGCACGATGTCGAGGGTAAGGAGCTGATTGCGGAGCAAAAAGACGGCACGGTGCTCGTGAGCGGCTTGGCCACGGTGCGAGACGTCAATCGTGCGCTTCGTCTGGAGCTTCCTGATAACGGTTCGTACTCGACGATTGCGGGCCTGGCGTTGGCGCTGGCGGGGCGACTGCCCACGGTTGGCGAGAGCTTCGAGGCGGCGCCGGGCGTCGTGCTCGAAATCAGCGAGGCGTCGCCGCGCCGCATTCGCTTCGTTCGGCTGCGCATCGAGATCGACCGCGAGGTCCCGGCCGTGTAATGCTCACGGCCATGAGCGGCATCGAGGACTCCCGCCTGCGTGCTCTGCGTCGGGTGCCATGAAAGCAGGCGCAGCGAGTCCCGCGCTCAAACCGTGGACCTTCGTATTCGCGTTCGGGCTGGTCAGCTTGTTCGCGGACATGGTTTACGAAGGCGCCCGCAGCATCATCGGCCCGTACCTGGCGACGCTCGGGGCGTCCGCCACCCTGGTAGGCGTGGTCGCAGGCGCGGGTGAGCTGATCGGTTACGGCCTGCGCGTCGGGTCGGCTTACCTGGTCACGCGCACGCGCCACTACTGGAGCTGGACGATAGCAGGCTATGCGCTCACGGTCCTCAGCGTGCCGCTGATCGGCGCGGGCGGGGGCCTCGCCAGCGCCGTGCTCCTTTACGGTGGTGAGCGCCTGGGCAAGGCCGTGCGCGCGCCCGCGAAAGACACGCTGCTGTCGCACGCCTCCGCCGCCACCGGCCGAGGCAAGGCATTCGGAGTCCATCAATTCATGGACCAGCTGGGAGCCGTCGCGGGCCCGCTGCTGCTCGCTGGTATTTTGGCGTGGCGAGCGCACGACTACCGCCTCGCGTTCGCTTCGCTCGGCGTGCCCGGGGTGATCGTGCTGGTAGTCTTGCTGTGGCTCCGCGCGCGTGTGCCCGATCCAGAGGTCTACGAGCGCTCGCTCGCGTCCGAAGAACCTTCGCGAACCGCGAAGCCGGGCGAGCCGCGTCGCAACGACTCCAAGAGCTCTCTGCCGGCGCGGTTCTGGCAGTACGTCGGGGCGGTTGCGGTGCTCTCGTGCGGCATCGCGTCGTTTCCGCTGCTCGCCTTTCACGCGCAGACCAGACATCTGCTGTCAGAGGCCCTGATTCCCGTGCTGTTCGCCGTCGCCATGTTGGTCGACGGCGTCACGGGTCTGGCGATCGGCTCGGTTTACGATCGACGCGGCCCTGTCGTGCTGCTGCTCGTACCGATTGCGGCCTGCGGGGCAGCGCTCTCGTTCGCCGATTCGGCGTGGTTGGTTTGGGTCGGCGTCGCCATTTGGGGCATGGTCAACGGCGTCTTGGATTCGACCGTCAAGGCAGCCGTGACGGCGCTGGTGCCGTCGGATTCGCGTGCGCTCGCGTTCGGGTGGCTCTCGCTCATGCGCGGCCTGGGGCTGCTCGTCGCCGGCGGCCTGCTCGGCGTCGCTTACGACAAGAGCATTACCCTCGCGATCGTGCTCATCGTCGCGGCAAACGCCTTGGCGCTCGCCGGGCTTTCGCGCGTCGTGCGGGCTCCAGGTAGCTCGTAGCCGTCGATTTGGCACGGGCGCTGAGGGATTGGCTGTCGTAAGCTAGGCGCGGCCTTTTCCGACTCAGGAGGCAGTGATGAAATCCGTTTGGCTTTGCTGGGTGCCGATCTCGATGCTCGGCTTGGGCGCGTTCGGCGGTTGCGGCGGCACGGCTGACAGCGGCAACGCTGCCGGCGCCGGCATGAGCAGCGGGGGCAGCGCCAGCGGCGGTGAGGGTGGCAGTAGCGCAGGCGGTACCAATCACGGCGGCAGCACCACGAACGGCGGCACGCTCAATGCTGGCGGCGCCACGCTCGAAGAGTGCAACGCTGTCGAGTGCGGGCCGCGGCTGGGCATTCCGAATTGGACGTGCGCGGACGGCAGCGTCGGCGGTCCCACGGGCCGCTGCCTCCTACGTCCCGGTGGCACGTGCGGCTGGGAGATCAACAATTGCCCCATGCCAGGCGAGGGCGGCGCTCCCCCACAAGGCGGCCAAGGCAACACCGCCGGCGAGCCGAGCGTCGGCGGCGCCGCTGCCGAAGACTGCGGCGGCTGCGCGGCGGACAAAGTCTGCGTCTTTCAAATGGGTGGCCCCGGCCCCAGCCATTTCGTCTGCGCGACGCAGAACCCGTGCGGCAGCGCTGCTGCCTGCGCCTGCATCGTCGGGCAGGGCACCTGCCAACCCAACCTCATGGGTGACCCGCCGCGCTACTGCAGTTGCGACAACGGTTTGGAATGACCAGCGCGCCGGAAACGGCGTGCCCTCAGCGCGCCGGAAACGGCGTGCCCTCGTCGTCGATGCGAACGGGGGTGGTCGAAAAGCTTGCGACCCCGCGGCGATTGACCACCAGCCGCAGTTGCCAGCCGAGCGCGTTCTCGGGTTGGTCGAGCAAGTCGAACATGAAGTTACCCAAGCTGTAGATGATGGGCCGGCCGCGGTACATTTCGGTGCCTTGCGTGACGTGAGGGTGCGCGCCAATCACCGCGCTGGCGCCGGCGTCGATCAGCCTACGGGCGAGCTCGCGTTGTCTCGCGCAGGGCTCCGGCTCGTTTTCCCAGCCCCAATGCAAGAACGGCAGCACGACGTCGGCGCCGGCCGCGCGCGCTCGCGAGATGTCGAGCGCCATCTGTTCGTCTTCGGCCCAGGCGACGCCGGCGCGCTCGGGTGTGGCTTCGAACGAGCGAGGGTGAAAGTCGTCGTAGCCGAGCAGCGCGACGGTGAGCCCGCGCTTCTTCAGCAGCAGCGGCTCGTGTGCTTCAGCCAGGCTTCGACCGCCGCCGAAGTAGGGCAAACCCTCGGCGCGCAGTCGCGTCAGCGTCTCTTGAAAGGCTTCTGGCCCATAGTCGCCCGAGTGATTGTTGGCGATCGAGACGGCATCGAAGTACTGGTGCAGGCGTGGCAACGTGCTCGGAGCAGCGCGAAAGGTGTAGATCTTGTCGACAGCCGCGCCCACCGTGGCTACCGGGCATTCGAGATTGCCCACGCTAATATCGGCTTTGAGCAGCGCCGCCGTCGGCGCAAAGCGATCTTCTCCGCGTGACAGGGCTTTGCCCGCCTTCGAGTCGAGCAAGATGTCGCCGACGAAGCTGATCGTCACCTGTTCTTCGGAAGGGTGGCTGCACCCCAACGCGAAGAGCCCGAGAGCGCCCCAACGGCTCCAAGCTCTCATCGCGAAATCTCGCACCAGTATTCGAGCTCGCGCTGATCGCGCGAGTACACCAGCTGCCGCCCCGTGAACCCGTAGCGTGCGCCCTCAACGTGAGAGAAGGGCGGCAGGTACTTGCCCTCTTGCAGCAGCCGATCTCCCGCGCTCGTGCGCTGGTAGGCGTACACGTTGAGCGAAGCCGCCTGCCACGGCTCTCTCACGTAGATCGCTTTGAAGGCGAAGCGCCCCGCCACGTCTACTGGCTTGACCGTATACGGGCTCTGCGTTGCGGGAAATTCCAGGCGTTTCGCTTCTCCGCCGTAAGTGACCCAGCAACCGACGGCCGGCTGCTTCTGGCCGCAGCCCAGCGTTGCGAGCACCGTGAGGCCCGTCAGGAGCACTCGGGCTCCGGTTCGGAGAGGGGCGGGCCAGCGTGGGGACATAGACGGCGCCGCCGTGATTCCAGACTTTGCCGACGGATTCAAGGCCGGCTACTTGGGCTCGACCGGTGTCGGCGGCGCCTCGGGGTTGGCGGGCCGGGGACAGCCGTTGGTGCTGCGCTTGTTCGTGCGCACGCCGTCCACGTCGGGGCAGGCGTCGGCGGGTGCGCAGATGCCGTCGCCGTCTGCATCGACGCAAACGTCGGGAGCGAGCTCCACCGAGAGCACCACGCGCATGGACGGGCAGCCGTCTCCCTGGGTGAAGCCCGGGCCGATCGCGGAGCCGAACTGCCAATCTTCCGCGAGCTTCACGTGAAAACCGAGCAGCAGCTCGAGCGGCGTGGCACGCCGGGAAAAGGCCTGTCCGCCCGTGATCACGGTGCTGCCGAAGAGCTCGGGGCCGAAGACGAACATGTCGTTGACGCGCACGCCGCCGGCCACGCTGAACGAGGCTTCGCTGCCCAGCCGCCGCTCGACGAAGGCACCTTCGCGCGGCCGATAGGCGTAGCCCAGCTGCGCGGCGTAAACGAAGCCGCGGGCGTCGCCGGCAAGGAGCAGGTGCGGCGTGAAGCGCCAAGTGCCGTCGCTCGTGAGCTGCGAGCGAGCGCCGGTTGGTAAGTAGAGCGTGACGCCCGCCGCGGCGGTGAAAGCGTCGCCGTACTTGCCGAACAAGCGCGCGTCACCGCTCAATCGTGCGTCGCCGAGCGCGCTCCCTCCGAGCCCCGACACGCCCGCTGCTGCCTTGGCTCCGGCGACTCCCCATTGGTAGAGGACGATCGGCAAGTCGATGGCGGCGCGCCACCTGTCGTGAAAAATCACGGAAAGCCCCGTATGCGTGGCGACGCGGTCGGTGACGACATTTGCCGGAGGCGGAACGCCCTGCGCGTCCGAACCCTGGAGCACCACCGGCTTGTACGACCAATCGAGCACCACCCCGGCCGCCACGTTGGGGGCGCCCCGCAGGTCGAGCGAGTCGTTTACGAACCAGTCGCTGCCGCGCTCTGCCGGCTCGAAGCGATCCGCCGAAAAGCCGCTCGCTTGTGCCACAACGTGTGGCGCTCGTGCGACGACCGCGCAGGCCGTCGCCAGAGCTATTTGAATTGCTCTCCGCAACAATCGACAGCTCACGTATAGTCGATTTTCATGCGTTTCGGTGCGGGCTTTGGCGTTGCTATCGTGGCGACGTTTGCCGCAAGCTCCGCCCGCGCCGAGCCGCACGTGTACCAGCTGAGGCACGACACGCGCGTGAACGTGGCCGTGACGGCAACGGGGGCCTCGTGGTTGATCTTGACCGAGCTGCTCAAGCCCTCTCTCGTGCCGGAAAAGTGCCGCTGGTGCTACCGAGCCGAGGACGGCGGGGATCTGCTCAATCCGTACGACGGCTGGATGCGCAAGCGCCTGCTTTGGAACCGCACGCGCCGCGCCGACATTGCCAGCTCGGTCGTCGTCGGCTTCATCGAGCCGACGATGCAGCTCGGCTTGCTGGCCATGTCTGCCAACCGAGAGGGAGCAATCTCCGCGTTTCCGCTGGATTCGTTGATCGTCGCCGAGTCCACGGTGATCGCGGCCGTCATCAACCAGGTCGCCAAATTCGGCTTCGCCCGTGAGCGGCCCTTCGTCCACTATTTGCCGCGCGCACCGGAAGCGTTGCGTGAGCTCACCAGCAGCCCTTCGGACGACAACCTGTCGTTTTTTTCAGGCCACACGACCGCTGCCTTTGCGCTCGCCACATCCTCCGCAACTGTGGCAAGCCTGCGCGGCTACCGACTGGCGCCGCTGCTGTGGGGAACGGGGCTCACGCTGGCCGCCTCCGTCGGTTACCTGCGCATCGCTGCGGACAAACACTACCTTTCGGACGTGCTCACGGGCGCGCTGGTGGGCTCGATCGTCGGGGTGGGCATGCCCCTTCTCTTCCATTCGCGCAAAGAAGAGCCGAGCAGCAGCGGCAGCAGCTCCGCGTTGACATTGCCGGCCGTCCGACCCGCCTTCGCCTTCTCCGGCATGTTTTGAGCAAGGGCACGGGAGAGATGGCAGCCGTGGCGAACGTTGCATGTCGTGCCTGACCTTCCAAGCTGCTGCACTCCGCCACGGCGTGGCAAGCGTGCTGCTCGCTTTCATCGCGGGCTGCAGCGAACGCCCTCCGCTAGGGCCGCCTCCCGCGCCGCTCACGCCTCCCACGCGTTTGTGCGGCCCGAACGAAGGCAGCCCGGCCTGCCGCAGCCCGAGCGACATCGTGCAGCTCATGAACGCCGAGCTCGAAATCTTGAGCATGGACAGCACCCCCACCGGCATGCAGGGCGCCAAGGTGCTCACTCTTCGCAGCCGCGCGCCGCGCGGCGACACCGTGTTTCGCGCGAAATGGCGGCCGCAAAGCTCCGCAGACGCGCTGAGCGAGCCGCGCAAAGAGCTCGCGGCCTACGCCGTTCAACATCTATTCCTGGACGAAGAAGAGCTGGTGGTACCACCGACGACTGCGCATTGTTTCGTCGGCGCCGAGTACCGCCGCTTCGAGCCCGAAGCGCGCCACAGCCTCCGCGGGGTGGATTGCGTGCTCGGCTTCTTGGAGTACTGGCTCGAAGATTCGCAAACGGTCAAGAGCGCGCGGAAGGCCGGCTTGCTCGGGCCCGGTGAAGGGGTTTGGGATCGGCGGCTCTTCGAGAGCGATCGCGCCTACCGCGACTCGGTATCGAACGGAAACTTGCTCACGTACCTCATCGATCACGGCGACGCGCACGACGAGCAATTCGTGCTGCAGAACAGCCCGCGCGGCTTACGCGCCTTCGTGGTCGACAACAGCATGTCACTCGGTGGCATCAAGAACCCGATGGCGCTCTTTCGCGAAGATTGGTCGAGCATTCACGTTCCCGCGCTTTCCGCCAAAGCCGTCAGCCGCCTGCGGCAGCTCACCGCGGCGGACTTCGCGCGCCTCGGCAACATCAGCGAGCTGGCGCTCCAAGGGGGTACGCTCGTCCCAATAGCCCCGAGCGAGCCGCTGGCCAGCGACGGCAGCCCTATCAGTTGGAACGGCTCGCACCTGCGCATCGGCCTGACTCCGAGTGAGATAGAGCTGGTGGCCACCCGCGTCCGCGACTTGCTGAAGCGTGATGACCTGGACGCGCTGACTCGAAAATAGCCCGCCGCGCATGGGTTGAGCGGTTGGCGGCTTCTGTGCGGTCGAAAAGAGCGCCGAGGCGCCTACCATCCGGCCGGCGCGCCCAAAATAATGCCCATGTCGCCACCGTGCGGAGTCTGCTTGAACTCCCACGATCCTTCGAACCGAAGAGGGGCCGATGACGACATTCCTGATTTCAACGACCGCCGGGCGCATCGCAGCGGGTGCCCTGTTGTCGCTCTCGAGCGTGGGCCTGGCGGGTTGCAGTGCGAGCGTCGAGGCCGCAGGGCCCAGCGAAGTGCCGCGCCTGCGTCGCCCGTCGGATGAGGTGCGGCTCCGCTACTGCGCTGACATCGAGCAGACCGAGCGAGCTCGCGCGACGCGCGCGCAGCACCGCGACAATGCGTTTTTCGGCTTCGGGTGGACGCTGGGTACCGCCGGCGCCACGACCGCCGTGGCCTCCGCGGTCACGGGCGACGACGGCAGGGCGCATGCGCTCAAGACGGTGGCGCTCACGACCGGCGTTGTCGGGCTCGTCAGCGTGCTCACGGGAGTGGCGGAGCATTGGCTCATCGATCCGCCGAAAGAGCACCAAACGAAGGCGGCGACGGCGGCTGAAAATGCGGTCGCGATCATCGCGCTCAGCGATACGGCCGACTCGGGCGCGGCCAAAGATACCGCCGATAGCAAGACAATCGCCGACACGGCCTTCAAAGCCTGCAAGAGCGCGGAGACCCCGTGAAAAAGCTGGCTCCGTTCCTTCGGCTAGCGTTGCTATTGGCAGGGCCGGCCCTGATTTCCGTGCAGGGTTGCGAGCAAGAAGAGGGCTTCCAATGCGGGCGACAAGTGCCCGGCACGAACACGATCCGGCGCTGTGACGGCGCCAACGAGGTGTGCGTCTGCGCCACCAATTCCTGCGCCGTCCGCGTGGGCATCTTGCCGACGTCTCGCGACGGTGACGCCGGCGGACCCCCGATCAGTGTGGAAGGCGGTGGCGGGTTCGACAACTGGGGCGAATGTCTCGGTCCCGGCGAAACCGGTTATCGCTACGTCGACGCGCCCTTCGCACGTGATGGCTTGGCGGGCAACTGCGTCAAGGCGGTCGACCTGCGCCTGGGGCCTCTCGTCCAGGCGGATGCTCCCGCTTGCCCGGGTCAGGTGTTTCTGGAACCTTCCGGCGGAACCGGCAACGGCGGCGCGGCTGGCGCTGGCGGCCTCAGTGGTGCCGGTGGCGTCGGCGGTGTCGGTGGCATCGCGGGCATGAGCGGCTCGAGCGGCGCGGATCAGGGCGGCGCCGGCGCAGGCGGCATGAGTCAGGGCGGAGCCGGCTCACCCGCGGGTGGGCAAAGCTCTGGCGGACAAAACAGTGCGGGTATGAGCGGAGGGCCGCAATGAAGCGCGTGGCGTACGGGCTCGTGTGTGGTGTGTTCGCGATCGTCGCGGCGGTGCCGGCGTTCGCTGAAGAACCCAAGGCCAAACCCAAGCCGGCGGCGGCGGCGGGCACGGCAGCGGCCGCGACAACGCCTCCGGCTGCGGGCGCGCCTGCCCCATCCGTATCGGTCAACTTCGTCAGCTCCAACAAGATCAGCGTCAAAGCAGACTTGGCCGGTACCAAATGCGCAACGACGGAGGCTCTGGCCGCGGCTTGCATCGCCAATCAGTGCGAAAAAGAAGAACCGCGCGCGCTCAAGGCCGATCTGGCCGATCAGACCTTCGACCTGCTGTCGGGCTCGGTGCCGGATTGGCTCACGCAGGGGCTGTCGGGGCAATCGCTCTATTGCGCGGCGCCCGCGGCGGGGCAGGCGGGACCGCTCGTTACCGCCATCAAGATCCAGGTTGGCACGCTCCCTGGCATGAAGGGGCATGCGCTCGAGATCGACGAAGGCATCGATCCGCTCGGCCCGACGCCGAACACGCTCGTCTGGGGCGGATGGCAGGGGCCGTCGTTCGTAGCAGTCTGGGAAAAGCTCGGTTCCAAGCTCGACCCCAAAGACAAGTGCCACATCAAGCGCGCCGCGGGTGAGCTCGACTGCAACGTCGCGCTCTCACCCTCTTCGATACCCGGCACCCAGCGCGTTACGATCAGCTATTCCGGCGACGCTGTCGAATCCGGAGAGATCGACTTCGCGATTCAGCAACATCCCTTCCACGCGCGTATCCAGGCGTGCGCGGTCAAAGCGGGCTCGGGTCTGCCGGCGACGCTGTTCGCGGGCGCCAACATGCAGAAGTTGGAGCTCGGCACTTCGGCGGAGTGCATGCGCAGGCTACCTCGCCGCTCGCTGCTACTACGTAAAGACGCCGTAACGCTTCGCGCAACCGTCGAAACCGATGATGCGCAGCATTTGCTTCGCGCCACCTTGGTCGACATTCCGCAGCCGGTCGCCGCCGGCACCTGGCGTATCGAGAATCTCGACGGCTTGCACCTCGGCGACGTCGAGCTGAAGGCGAGCCAGAATCCCATCAAGTTGCTGAACGCCAGCGACCCTTCCAGTAACCTGCCGTTGCTCAACATTTCCTACGACCTCGACGAGTACGCGCTCAGCCTCGACGGTTGGCACGACGGCAAGTCGCACGATGGCATGGCGGTCGTAACAGGAACCCGCAACGACTGGCGTCGCTACATCCAGAACGAGGCGGCGCTGGTCATCGATCAAGAGCTGCGCGATCTTGCCATCAAGCTCAAGAAACCAGACTGGCAGCCTCCCGGTGCTGCGCGCTCGCCCACCCAGGTCGACTGCAAAGCGGTCGTCACGAGCTGTGAGGACCTCGACGCGAAGTACGATGAAGACTCCGAATGCCTCGACGACATAGCTCCGCTCGAGAGCGCCCAGCTCGATGAATGCCACCGAGCTCGCCGTGCGTGGCGCGTGAAGGCTCACACCTGGGAGAGCGATGTCTGGGTGAGCGAAGACGTTTGGTGGCGCAACAAGGAGCCGTCGTTCCAAGACGAGCTGGGTAGCCTCAAATTTGCGGTGTTTCGCCAGCACGCCGACCCGTTCGAGGTCGCGCTCGAGCTGGCGCAGTACGATCCCGTCGCCAAACGCGACGACGTCTTGTTTCGCTACTACCTCAAGCTGGCGAACGGCGCGCGCTTCGAGAGCGTGCCGCTCCCCCTCGCTTCTGCGCTGTATGTCGAGTGCGGCCATCAACGCATTACCAACCGGCCGGGGCTGTTTCAGCCCAAGCCCTCGCCCCAAAGCGACCTGTCCGCCGACATCGTGCAGAACGGCTACACGCGCGCCGTCGAGGACGTCGACGTCCTGAGCGGGAACTGTAGGCTGCACTACTCGCCTGATATGCTGATCGCGGCCCTCAAGCTGAGCGCACCCGATCACGATCACAACCTCGATCTCCTCAACTACTACGGCACTCAAGAGCTCTCGGTCACTGTCCGACGCGGCGAAGCGGAGCAGACGTTCCCGTTTCGCATCGAGCCTGCGGTCGAAAAAGAGATCGAGCTCAAGGTCCCGCGTGATGCCAAGAATGCGACGGGCATCTACGTCGTCTCGGCCGTTCTGAAGGGACCTGCGCTCCCGGCCGTCGCCTGGCGCAGCCCGCAGGCGAATACCGACTCGGCGGTCACCGATCGTCTGGGAGATCTCGCCTTTCACGCCAACTTGCGACCGCGTGGTCCCTTTGGTTGGCGTGTTGCCCCGATCCGCATGTTCCTCACGCTGCCGGTGTCCTTCACGGGGGTGCGCTTTCCGGCGCGCCCCAGCGAGGTCAGCAGCTCGACGGCTTCGCCGAACGTGCAGGTCACCAAAATTTTGGGCGGCGCCCTGCTCGCGCTCGAGCCGTGGAACTACGACACCGGGCGCAACCCGTTGCCCGTGCCGACCCGCATCGTCACCGGCATGAACCTCTACAACGTGTCGGACGGCAAGTTCGTGCCGTCGTGGCTCACCGGTGTGTCGCTCACGCTTCCCATCATCGACCTGCAAAAGGGCATTACAGAAGATCAACTCGGCACCGACGTGGCGCTCGGCTTCTTTTGGGAGACGGACGTCACGGAGCACGATTGGCTCCACCACGGCAACCATTTCTTGATCACCTTCGGCGTCAACCTACTCACGCTCTTCGGTTCCAAGTAACCGGAGGCCGACTCGCGGCGGCCTAGGAGCCTTTCGCGTTCACGCTCGCAAGAGAGTGAAGCGGAACAGGCTGCCCCCGGTATGCTCGCGATCGAGCCACAGGCGTCCGCCGTGGGCTTCCACCAAATGCGCCGCGATGAAGAGGCCCAACCCCAGCCCGGCTGACCCGCTGCTCGACCTCACGAAGCGCTCGAAAATGTGCTCGGCTCGCTCGGGGGAGACGCCGGGGCCGGTATCGGCCACGAAGAACGTCACTTCATCAGGGGCTGTCTCGAAGCCGACCGTGATCTTACCGCTGCGCGGTGTGAACTTGATCGCGTTCGAGAGCAAATTGCCCAGCACTTGAACGCCGCGCGCCAGGTCGACATGAATCTTCACGTCGCTCGGCGCGGGCATGATGGACAGCGATTGCTCGCGCTCTCTCGCGAGCGGCTCGAAGACAGCCGCCGCCGTCGAAACCAGCTCGAAGGCGGAATGGGCGCGCCGCGCCACAGTGAGCTTGTTCGCCTCGATCGCGACGATATCTACCAGATCCCCGATCAGCCGGTCCATCTGTGCCTCGATCTTCACCAGCGCGGCGACGTGGGCCGGGAGTTGGCTGCGCGCGTCTTGGGTTGTCTCCTTGGCGAGTAGCGAAAGGTAGATGTGTTGCGCTGCCATGAAGCCACGCAGGTCGTGGCTGGTTTGCGCCAAGAAGTCGTCTCGCGAGGCTACGGCACCATCGGCAGCGTGGCGCTCCAGCGCCAGGTGAAGGTCGGTGGTTTGCCGTTCGAGCACGAGCTGCGCCGCGAGCTTGTGTCGCGCCGCGAGCCGTTCGTCATCGAGCAGCGCGTCGGCTCGAGCACGTTGGCTACCGATCTCGCGGTCCTCCTCGTCCCGTTGCTCGAGCAGCAAGGCGACGGCAGCGATGGTCTGCTCGCTCAAGGGCAAGCGCGCGTCGGCCGTGGTCCGCGCCGCCTGAAGCAGCCGGTCGGCGCGTTCGCGTGCTATGCGCAGCACGTGATCCGCGTCTTCTTCTGCCACTGCGACGCGCTGGGCCAACGTCCGATCGACGTTGTGTCGCTCGCTCCGCAAACTCTCGTCGGTGTCGGCTCGGTGTCCAGGATCCTTCCTACTCATCGTCGTGGAAGTATCGTAGTGGAATCGACGCACGGGGAGGGGACAACCAGGCATGACTTTGCCCGCAAACAACGCCAGAGGCGCGCTGGGTGAGCATTTCCAGCGGATTTTCCCCGCGACAACGTGGAGGCGTGGCCGCGGTTGCGGGAGGCGGCTGACTCCGATACATCCGAGGTAATGATCGGAAGGTGGCGTGGTGTGGTGGCAGTGGCGGTGGTCGGGCTCGCGTGGGGCTGTGGGGGGCAGCCGGTGCCGGAGTACCCGCCTTTGGCGCGGCAGGAGCGCCAGGCCAGCAGCGAGCAGGCACCGGTGCGCTTGTTGAGCGTGCGTTTCGAGTACGTTTTCGACGAGCAAGGCAACTGGCAAGAGAGCTTCGAGCAGTCGTACCGTGTGCTCACTCACGAGGGGGTGGAGGAGTGGGGCGGCACCGGCGCGTCGTGGTCGCCCTGGTACATGGCGCGACCGGTGGTCCACGCGCAGGTTCGGGACGCCGGCGGCGCGCTGCGGCAGTTGGATCCGAGCACCATCACGGAGTCGGTTGAAGATCCGAACGTGCCCGACGCCTATGGCGACAGCCGGCTGCTGCGCGCACCGCTGCCCGGTGTGCAGATTGGCTCGGTGGTGACCGAGTCGACGTTTCGTAAGACGACGCGCCCGTTCTTTGCCGGCGGCTCGTCGTTCGAGATCCCATTTCAGAGCGAGATTCCGCGCGACAAGGTCGAGCTGGTGGTAGACGTGCCGGAGACGCTGCCCTTCCGTTACGAGCTGCTCGACCTGAAGGTCGAGCGCACCGAGACACGAAAGAACGGCCGTCATCGGCTGGTATTTCGCGCCGAAAACCTGGGCGCCGTGGAGGGCATCGACTACTACGCGCCCGGCAACGTGGCCGCTCAACCGAGCGTTGCCTTCTCGACGGGTGAGTCGTGGCAGCAGATTGCCTCCGCCTACCGAGAGCTCGCCGAAAAGAAGCTGAAAGACGACGCGGGCGTGGCGCAGTTGGCGCGGCGCAGCGTGCAGGGCGCGCAGACTCCGCTGGAGCAGGCCAATCAGCTCCTTTACGCGCTGCACGAGCGCGTGCGCTACGTGGCCGTCGAGTTCGGACAAGCGGCGATTGTCCCCGCGACACCCGTAGAGGTGCTGAAGCGCACCTACGGCGACTGCAAGGACCAGGCGCTGTTGCTCGTCTCGATGCTGCGCGCAGTGGGGCTCGACGCGACGCTCGCGCTGCTCGACTCAGGGCCGGGCGAAGACCTGCACCCGCGCTTGCCGTCGCTCGACGTGTTCACTCATGCGATCGTCGTGGTGCGGGGCGAAAAGCCATTCTGGATCGATCCCACGTCGGAATACGCGCGTGCCGGCGAGCTGCCTGAAGGCGATCAAGGGCGCTGGGCGCTGATCGTCGACGACGACACCCGTGGCTTGACGCTGACGCCGAGCATGGCTGCTGCTCAAAACAGCTACGTCGAGACCCGCAAGATCAGCCTACAAGAACAGGGGCCAGCGCTCGTGGACGAGGTCGGCGGGGGTACCGGCTTGATCGAGCAGCGCCTTCGCGACTCGTATTCGGGCACGCCCGACGAGCGGAACAAGTGGCTCACGGACTACGTGAAGAAGTTTTACCAGGCGGACAAGCTGGTCTCCTCCAAGCTGGAAAACCAGGAAGATTTTCGCAAGCCGCTGCGCCTGAGCGTGCGGGCGAGCGGCGCGAAAGTCGCCTACACGGAGCTGTTCGACGCCAGCGTGTCGGTCGACTACCAACTGCTCACCAGCTGGCTCCCGGAGCCGGTCTACGACGAGGAGCGCAAGGGAGACCTGTGGTTGCCGATGCGCTACCAGGCCGAGATTCGCTACGTCGTCTCGCCGCCGCCGCATTTCACGGTCAAGAAGCTGCCAGATACGCCCGCGGTCGCGCTCGGGCCGGCGCGCATCTCGCGGCAATATCGCGCGGGGGCAGACGGCAGCGTCGAAGGTGTCTTTCGCTTCGAGATCGACAAGCAGCAACTATCACCCGCAGAAGTGAAGGAGCTGCGCGGCGGCTTGGAGGCCATCGGTCGAGACGCTCGGGATCAGATCGAGCTCGAGCACGAAGCGCAGAAGTTGCTCGAGACCAATCAGCCGCGCCGCGCCATGCAGCTGCTGCGCGACCTGACGGTCGCGGAGCCCAGCGCGGCCCTGCCGCAGCTCCGCTACGCGCTCAAGCTCAGCGCGCTCGGCTTCGGTGAGGCGGCTCGCGAGCATGCGCGCGCTGCGGCTGAGCTCGAGCCGCGCAGTGCTCTCGTTCAAAGCAGGCTGGGCGACATCTTGCAGCGAGACCTGTTCGGTCGCGCGTTCTCCCCCGGCTTCGATCGACAAGGGGCGGTTGCGGCTTTCCGGCGCGCCATCGAGCTTTCGCCCGCTGATACCTATGCGAAGTTGGCGTTGGCAGTACTGTGCGAATACGACGAGCAGGGCCGGCGCTACGCGGACCCCAAGGGCATCGACGAAGCCCTGGCGGCTTACGACTCCATTCCAGCCGATGAGCTCGCGAGCTACGATAACGGTGCTTACCGCTTCAACGACTTGTACGCGGTGATGGAAAGCGGTCGCTTCGACGAGCTACGCGCGCGGCTCGCGAAACGCAAAGACAAGGACCTACCTGCGGCCATGAACGTGGTGGCCACCGTGAGCGCGGGCGGGCCAGCGGCGGGCATCGATTGGGTGGAGCAGCACGGGCTACGCGGGGAAGATCGCAGCCAGGCGCTCGCCGGAGCAGCAGGAATTCTGTACAAACAGCGTCGCTACGCGGACTCCAGCGCGCTGTTCAGCGCGGCCGCCGCGGGCTCGAAAGAGAGCGCCAAGTATTCGACCCTGGCGCGGCTGCTAGCGCCCGCCACCCGCGTCGAGCCCGCGCAGCTCAAGCAAGACACGCCCGAAGCCGTCGCGCTCAAGGCGCAGCTCTTGGCCATGGTCGTGAGCGACCCCACGAGTCAAAACGGGCCGGTCAAGGCGCTGCTCTCCAGTCGCGCCCAGCGCCTGGATTCGCTCTCGGGCTGGATGACGGCGTCGCGTATGCTCACAACCGGCTCGATCGGGGGAAAAGTGCCGCCCGAGGTGCTGGCCGACACCGCGGCGGCCATGCTCAAAGCAAAGGTGGAGGGGGCCGATGCGACCGGCTATCGCGTGCGCCTGAGCGCCACTGGCATCGGGCCCGATATGGGTGGCAGTGACTTTTACGTGGTCAAGGAGGGCTCGAGCTACCTGGTGCGCGCCGCAGGTGACCGCGAGGCGCTCGGTTGTGAGGCGCTCTACCAGCTGCAGAAGCACAACGAAAAGGCCGCACGGCAATGGATGACGTGGGCCGCCGAAGGCCAAGAAAGCGCAGCCGGTGACGACCCGTTGCGCGTGGCGCCCTTCGTGCGTCTGTGGGCGCAAGGCAAAGGGAACCTGGAGCTGGCGACGGCGGCGTTGTGCGCCAACAGCTCGGCCGGCGCCGATGCACGCGCGTTGCTGGCCAAGCAGCAACACGTCAAGGGCGTCGATGCGGGCGCGATCGAGCACGCCCTGGCCGAGGCGTCGGCCGTCTGGGGTGAGGACAAGGACGCGCGTCTCAGCACGGTCGACGCGCTGGTGGCGCACTATCCGGATTCGGAGCGCGCCAAAGAGCTGCAAATGCGCGTCCTCGGGCGGCTCCGGCGCTGGGACGCCTACGAGCGCGCCGCCGCCAAGGCCGCCGAGGCCAGCAAGGGGAATGGGTTTTCTCGCTCCTCGGGGCTGTCTCGCCTGGCACGCGCGCAAGCCGACAACGGCAAGCTGGTCGAGGCCCGGCGCACCTACCAAAAGCTCATCGATCAGAGCGATGGCTGGCAGCGCGCCGACGCGTATCGCGCAGCAGCATGGACAGCGCTCTTCATCGAGCCGAGGCCGAAAGACGCGCTCGAGCAAGCGCTGCAGGCCGTTCAGCTCACCACCTACGATCGCTACGAAGCCTTGCTGACCTTGGCGGCGGTTTACTTGGACGTCGGCAACGTCGACGAGGCGCAACGAGCTTTTCAGCAGCTGCTCGAGCTGGACAAGGCGCCGGATCTGCGTGAGGGCACGCGCTACGTGCTGGGCGGGTTGGCCGAGGCCTATGGCATGCGCGATGTCGCCCAGCGCGCCTACTCCAGCATCACCGCGCCATCTGCTACAGATGACGCGGACTCGCTGTATCGGCTCGCCCAGCGCCGGCTCGAGGCGCTGGCGAAAGCCACCCGCTAGTGCACCCGGCCCTCAGTTTCCGGCCTGCGCCGCGAGGTGCGCCGGGTACCGCTCACCGTGGACTTTGATTTGCGAAAGCGCGGCGCCGAGCTGTTCACGATCGGCCGCGGTGAGCTCGACGCCGGTAGCGGCTACGTTCTCGTGCATCCGCGCCAGCTTGGTGGTGCCGGGGATGGGCACGATCCACGGCTTTTGTGCCAGGAGCCAGGCGAGCGCGATCTGCGCCGGGGTCGCCTGTTTCTGCGTCGCGAGCGATGCGATCAGCTCGATGAGCGCCTGGTTCGCTTTGCGTGCTTCCACCGAGAAGCGCGGCACGCTGTTGCGGAAGTCGCCTGGCGCAAAGGTAGTCGTCTCGTCGATCTTTCCCGTCAGAAACCCCCTGCCGAGCGGGCTGAACGGGATGAACCCGATGCCGAGCTCCTCGCAGGCGGGCAGCAGCTCTTGTTCGGGTTGGCGCCACCAGAGCGAGTACTCACTCTGCAGCGCCGTCACGGGTTGCACGGCGTGAGCTCGACGAATGGACTGCACGCCCGCCTCCGAGAGACCAAAGTGCCTGACCTTGCCCTGAGCGATGAGCTCTTTCACGGCACCGGCAACGTCTTCCATGGGCACGTTCGGATCGACGCGGTGCTGGTAGAGCAAGTCGATGTGATCCGTCTTCAGCCGCTTCAGTGACGCCTCGGCTACCTGGCGAATGCGCTCCGGACGGCTGTCCATGCCCTGGTTCGCCTTGCCCTCTTTGAAGCCGAATTTGGTGGCGATCACGACTTGGTTGCGGATGGGCGCGAGCGCTTCGCCTACGATCTCCTCATTGCTGAAAGGCCCGTAAGCTTCGGCGGTGTCGAAGAGGGTGACGCCGCTGTCGAAGGCGGCGCGGATCAGCGAAATGGCGTCTTCTTGGGGGATCGCCTTGCCGTAAGCAAAGTTCAGCCCCATGCAGCCAAATCCTATCGCCGAGACTTGGAGCTGGCTCTTGCCGAGTGTTCGCTTGTCCATTTGAATTGGCTCACGCCTTTCTTGGGCCGGTGACGTCCGTCGGCTCGAGAATGCGTCTAGCCTCGGAAGACCAGTAGTGCCAATCGACACTAGGCGGTTTAGCCACCTTTGACAATTTGCCACGGCTCGCGGCCCTGAACGCCGCGGGCCAAAAGTGCGTCCGCGCGGCTATTGCTTGGCGGAAACCAAGTACAAGCTTGAAACAGGGAGCGCTTACGCGATCGGCTCGATCGAAACGACCGTGCTCGCCACGATGGACTGGCAGCGCAGCGCCAGACCGGCTGGTGTGGTAACCTGCGGCGGTGTCGAGCGCTCGCCAGATACTGGTGCTCCACGGGATCACCATGAGTGGAGACTCCATGTTGCGCGCGTTGGGGCCGCTCGGGCAACGCCTCGAGGAGCACGGCATCACGCTCGTCGCGCCGAACGCAGCGCACCGCATGGACGAGGCGGAGCTGTCGCCAATCATGACGTGGATGAGCGGGCGGTATCGCGAGGCGGGGCAAGACGTCGGCGATACCTTCAAAGACGGCATGTTTTGGGACCCGGGGCAGCACTACGACTGGTTTCAGTCGAAGACGGATCCGCAAACCGGGAAGAAGCATTACCAGGCGCTCGAAGAAAGCGTCGAACGCGTCGCTACCGCCATCCGCAATCGCCCGGTAGTCGGCGTGATCGGCTTCTCGCAAGGGGCCGCCATGGCCGTCTTGCTCGCTGCGCGGGCGACTCGTGGCGACGAGCGCTTCGCCGGCCTACGTTTCGGAATGTTCTTGAGCGGCTTCAAGCCCGTCTTCGATGCGCCGACGCCGCCCGTATATCCGGCGGGCCCGTTTCGCCGGCTGTTCGCGATCGGTGAGCGAGATCCGCTCTTCCCCGGCAACGCCGAGTATTTGGCCTCCGTTTCTGCAGCTTTCGAAGGCGAGGAGCAGGAGCTCATCGTGGTGCCGCAGCTCGGTCACGAAGTTCCTGCGAGCCCTGCCGTGGTCGAGCAACTCGCACGTTTCGCGTTGCTTTGAGCTCGTCGGTAGTGACCTGTCCCACATCCTCCCCGAGGGTTGGGAAATAGGGTTCCCCAACTCGCGCGCCGACTTCGCACCTGTAGCCACGCAAAAGGGGCGCTCTTTCGTTGACGTTCAGCGCTGCATTGGTCACGTTTGGTTCGAGATCGCTCACCATGAAGAGAACGTTGCGGTGTGTTCCAATTGCATTGCTGTCGCTCGTCGCTTGCTCGGCCGGAAACGACGCCAGCCCCAATCCTGGCTCAGCGGGCTCGACATCGAACGCGGGAGGAACCGCAGGGGCGAGCGGCTCGAGCAGCACTTCTGGTAGCGGTTCCGGCGGCAATGCCGGCAACGCAGGCGCGTCCAGCTCGGCCGGTACGGGTGGAGCGAGCGGCGGCGCAGGTGGCAGCAGCGGTACGGCGGGGGGCGGCAGCTCCGGGGCGGCCGGCTCGGCCGGTGCAGGCGGCAGCGGTATGGGCTCGGGTTGCAGCGGGTTCGCCCTGTGTGACGACTTCGAAGCCGACACCGCCGGCATGGCACCCACCGGTTGGACACTCTTCAAGCCGGGTGGCTGCAGCGGCAGCGCGGCCTACTCGGCCAACGTGGACACCTCGCAGTTTCACAGCGGCGGCAAGTCCGTCAAAGTGGTCGGCGGTGATTCGTGTGGGCCGATGTTGGTGAACACGGCTGCGTTCGCCAAGCTGAGCGGGGGCGAGGTCTATGGCAGGTTCTACGTGCGCATGCCGAGCGTCACGCCCTTCGATCACGCGGTCATGGCAGCGCTCGGGCTCACGGGCGGTATCGGCACCGCCATGCAGTTCGACCAGGCGAGCAATTTGGCGCTCGCGCCCGAGCAAATCGGCTCCACGAACGCGCTCGTCTGGCAAACCGACGACAGCAACATCTTGCCCGCCAAGAGCCCTGCCGCAGCGTCCACGACCACGTTTCCGATGGCCGACACGTGGACGTGCATCGAGTTTCACGTTTCTGCCAATACCAAGGCCATCGAAACCTGGGTCGACAGCAAAGCCGTCCCCGGCATGACCTTCATCCCCGGCACCACCACGGCCAATCAAGAGATCAACGGCCAATGGAAGCCCGCCGCGCTTGCCCCCACCGCATTCGGCCTCGGTTGGATCGTTTACAGCGGCCCCTCGATCTCTCTCTGGTTCGACGATGCTGCGCTCGGCACGACGCGCATTGGCTGCAACTGATCCGAAACGCACAATACCTGGAACGTCACGGGCACCAAAGCTACTCCATTCGACCGTCGTCTCATAACCATCAACCTCGACGGCGAGCCGCGAGCGCTTTCGGTGCTCGAGCTTTCGATCGGCGGAAACCCCGTGCAATATGCGTGGGTCACCGTCGCCACCTCGAGCGGCGCGGTCGTGGAATGCTACAACTTGGCGACGGGTCACCAAACCACGGCGCTGAACATTGGACAGGTCGTCGCGAGCGACATGATCACGAATATTCCGGATCAGGCAACGTCGGACACGCAGACCGGCTTCGTGCATGTCTTGGCGACCGAATAGCTGGAGCGGCCTTTGGCTGTGCGTGGCTGCCCTGTCTTGCGGCGGCGGCACCACGCACAACCGACCTTCGGACAACGCGGGCGCAGCAGGTGCGGCGGGCGCCACAGGCTTCGTGGCGATCAGCTGCGGCGCGGCGCACGCTTGCGCCTTGCGCGATACCGGGGAGATCAGCTGCTGGGGCGGGCAGTTCGACGACCTGTACCAGGCGCCACACGGCAAATTCACGAGCGTAGCTGCTGGCGACGCAGCCGCCTGTGGTTTGCGCCAAGACGGCAGCATCGAGTGCACGGGCTACCTTCCTGCACCGGCCCCGAGCGGCAAGGCGGTCGCGCTCACGGTCGGCAACGTGATCTGCGCCTTGCGAGACGACGGCTCCGTGGATTGCTCGGCGGCGGTATCGCTCTCCGGTAGCTTCAGCAGCATCGACGCGGGAGACGGCGGGGACCCCATCTGCGGAATTCGACCCGATCAAACGTTGGGCTGCACCCCCAAACCCCCATTTTGGGACGACGCGCCGGGCGGCACTTTCGAGATGGTGGCGTGCTCGAGTCAGTTCTGCTGCGCCGTCTCGACGGCGTCGAGCATCCAGTGCTGGGGCATCCCCGAGACGAGTGGCGAGCGCGACGCGCCGTCCGGCGAGTTCGTCTCGGTGCGGGCAGCAGCGGTGGAGCCGTGCGCGGCGCGAGCGGACGGGACCCTGTCGTGTTGGGGTGGTTGGCTCAAATCCGCGAAAGAGCACGCCAGCCTGCCGACCGAGCCGTTCGTCGACTACTGCGTCGGCAATGCCTTCGGCTGCGGGGTACGCGCCGACGGCAGCATCCACTGCTTCGGCGAAGCCGCCATCGCCGCAGCGCCGCCGCCCCGCTGAATGGGCGCCGTGCGTGACTAAAAGCTCAAGCAATCGCCGGGCTCCGGCCACCAATGGCGCGGAGCCCCATCGATGACTCGTGCCAAAAGTATCGGGACTATTGCTATTTCTGTCGGCCTGGCCGGCTTGGCTTGCAGCAGCGATCCCGCATCGCCGCCGCTCGGCGCTGGAGGGACGGCGGGCGGCTCGAGCGTCGGCGGCGGGGGTAGCACGGCTCAGGCCGGCACTGCGACGCTGCCGGGTGGCACCAGCAACTCGGGCGGCATGGCAGGGGGTACCTCCGCGGGCACGAGCGGCGGCGGCTCGGCGCCCTCGGGTGGAACGACGGCGGGCGGCTCGGCCGGCAGTGCTGGCACAGCCGGTAGCGCCGGTAGCGGCACGGGAGGTGGAGGAGCGGGCGGCGGGGGCGCTGGTAAGACCCCTCAGTGCGTGACCAACGCCGAGCAAGACGGCGTCGATCGCGCCATGAACAACTACATCGAGTGCGACGTCGAGGACCAAGCCATCGACTTCGACGTGATGGCAGCGTATCCGCCGCCGCGCAAACCGGGCTACGACCCGAGCACCACGCCCGTCACGTTCACGGATTATGGCACCGCGTTCACCGGCTCGGCGGTGCAGATGTGCCACCCCTATTGCTATCAGGGCAACCTCACGCTGGGTCTCGACCTGATCGCTGGAGCCGATACCTCACTCCGCGGCGAGGTGTTGTTCGGCTTCCCGCCCACCGTCGCGCCCATCGTTGCGCCGTCGGGCCGCGCCAGCCTGGGCTGGGTGTGGATTGACGGCCCGGCGCTCCCCGCCGGCTCCAAGCTCAACCTGCAAATGGTGCTCAAGAACGACAAAGGCGTCGTCGTCGCCAAAGAAACGAAAGACGGCGTTCCGCAAAAGTGGATCGAGTTCCGTTACTTCCCCATCGACAGCACCTTCGACAAGGCCGACCTCGTCAACGTCACGCACATTGGCTTTCGCGTCACCCTGACGCCGACCGCGGGCGCCACCGATTGGCACGGAGTCATCTACGCCGACCATTTCCAACTGCGCAAATAGTACCGGCGGTAGAGTACAGCGGGAAGCAGGCGCGCGTTGCCTAGGCTGAGCCTTTGGGCCGAGGAAGAGCTTCCCATTTCTGCCATGCCGCTAGCGCGGTGTGGGCCAGCTCGATGGCGCGCGGCGTGGTGGCGATGACGGGCGCCGCATCGTCTGGGAACTGGTTGATGGCCTCCAAAAGGCCTGCGGCTGTTGCGAGCTCATCCACGATATCGGTCGGGGCGAGCAAAGCCATTGCCAGTTCCAGGGCGGTCTTCACGTCGCGCCTGAGGTGAGACGCCCTCAGCGCGTCCACGGGTTCGCGACTCTTGGACATCTTCCGGCTACCTCGTTTTTGTGGGGCTGTGTCGGCCCCGTCTGGTTCGCTATCCCTTTCGAGCGAGGCTCCCGCGGCCTCGCGCAACCGAGACTAAATTCGCCGCCTTCGATGTCAAGCGCGGACGATTTTTTTCGAGCCGCCTCTTGACGGTCTCATCGCCGGTGTTTAGCGGAAAAAATAGGCGTTCGGAGCGCCCAACCCTAGCCCAAGAGAGGAGGTTTCATGTTGCGACCTGATGATCCGTGGCTCCTCGACGATCCCGTCGAGGGCGCCGGCGACTTGTTCCGGGTGCTGCCCGAGATGCGCCCCTACTTGGCGCAGTCGCCGCAAGACGACGATCTTGGCCTTCGGTCGTTGCTCGAGCAGCCTGAAGCGCTTGCGCACAGCTGGTGGCGAAACCAAGCCAGCAAGAGCGCACGCACGAGCGCGGGCTCGCTACGGCCCCGCGCCGCTTGATCTTTGGGGGTCGCGAGCTCGTCGACCCCGGCCTCTGAAAACGTATGGATTTAGACCGAACCCAAAGAAGGAGGAACTTGTCATGTTGAGTGCGTGGAGTGCCCTTTCAACGTTCGACCGCATGGGGTCGCCGTTTGGGATGGCGACGAGTCAGCTTGGTTTCAGCCCCGCCATCGACGTGCGCGCCAGTGACACGGAGGTGGCTCTCGTCTGCGACGTTCCGGGCGTCAAGCAAGAGGACTTGGAGATCACGCTCGTCGACCGCGTGTTGACCATTAAGGGTACGCGGCGCTTCGAAAGCAAAGATACGGAGCAGGTCATGCTCGGACGCACGTACGGGTCGTTCAGCCGCTCGTACACGTTGCCCGATGCCCTCGACGACGAGAAGCTCGCCGCAGAGCTCGTCGACGGCGTTCTCACGGTTCGCATCCCCAAGCTCCCCAAAGCGCAGCCCCGAAAAATTCCGATTGGCGTCGAAACCCGCGCCAAACAGCTTAGCGAATAGTAGTTGAACGGTCTCGCTCAGCGGGAAAGGCGTAGGCAGGGGCGAACGAAGCAGAGGAGGACGAAAGCTTCGCCGACTGACCCGGCCCGTCCCGCGCTGGACACGAAAATCTAGCAAATAACGATGGGGTAACACCCACTCAGGCGAAGCCCGCCACCAACGGGGCGACACGAAAGCTGTCGCCCCGTTTTTTTTTGTGCGCCCAGCGTGGGCGCTGTGAAGAGGCGGCTGGGCTAGGGTGAGGGTGCGCGTCAGCAGCTGCTTTCGCAAATGCAGCCTTCACCGGTGCAACAGCCGGGCAGCCCTCTGCACGCGCTCAAGCATTGGTCACATTTGGCCGGATCGGCGCGCGGAAGCGTTGACATAGCGCAGGGAAACCCTTTGGGACACGAGACATAGGAGGTGCCGCAAGCTTCATAGGGTGTTTCGCACTGGGTCGTCGCTTTGTACTCGGCACCACCGCCGCAATGACAATAAACACCTCCGCTGTCCCTCTTGGGACCGCAATCCACCACTTCCTTCCAGGTGCCATTGTCACAGCGAACGATCGCGGTTCCTTGGCACGCGACCGCGCCGTTTGGATCGATAGCCGTCGCGGCCTTCGGAGATGTGCAACCCTTGGGCGCGCTGGCGGTTGTCCCGCCGCTGCCCGCGTGAGAGCCCCCGCTCGCTGTGGTGCGTCCGGCTTCGGCCGCAGGCTCCGCGCCTTCGCCCAACGAACCCGCGCCACCGGAGCCGCCGTCCGAGGAGCCGGCGATGCCACCGCTGCCGTCTGGACCGGGATCGGCGTCGGAGCTGCAGGCCGGCAAAGAACGGACGACGAACAGAATCGCCAGCACGGATATCAGTGGGAAGCGCATGGCGCGAATCTGCGCCTGCCACGCCCTCGTGACCATAGTCAACGGTTGCTCGGGAGTCGCTCGAAGCCCGCAGCGCCTCAGCTGCGCTACCCGGGGTAAGGGGGCGCGGGGGCAAAGCATGGATGGGTCACGCACACTCCAGAGGTCTTGTGGAGGGTTAAAGATCGCGCCAATGCGTGCCCATCTTGCTGAAAGCGGTTCCCGACGCCCCGGCACATAAGTGTCCAAGCCCATGAGTTTGCGGCGCTTTTAGGTCGGCTTATGTGCCTGCCAGAAGTGGCCGTGAAACCAGCAAGGTTGGGCTCCTCTTACTCAAACAATCGGCGCTGGGCTCTCTCCCTCGCGACTTGTTTACTCTCCAGCGTGGGCGCGTGCCGCTACGGTTACGACCTCTTGCCGCTCCCGGGTGACGGAGGTGGTTCAGATGGCGGAAATGGAGAAGCGTTGCCCGCCGGAGGCTCGGTGGCCCTCGGCGGGGCAGAGGCCGCGAGCGGTAGCACTCTCGTGGGTGACAACGCAGGCAACCCCGCCGGCGGAGACACGATGAGCGAGGCCGGCAGTGGCGGCGAGGGCCCCGACCCCTGCGGCGACGGCACTCTGGAGCCGGGTGAAGAATGCGAGCCATCCTTGTCGGCAGCGGAGGACCGCTGCCGCTTCGACTGTACCTACGAGTGGTACGATCGCGCCTTCGCGAAGCGTCGTCGCGTGCTGTTCGACAACACGGCTTCGACCGAGGCTCTGAGCGATTTCGTGGTGCCGGTGGTGCTCACGGCGGGTGACGTCGACTACGCGAGCATCATGCCTGGCGGCCAAGATCTCTTCTTCGTGGCCGACGACGACGCCACGCCTCTGCCTTATGAGATCGAGGCCTTCAACGTCGGCGGCAGCTCGTTGATTTGGGTGCGACTGCCGAAGGTGCCCGCCGCAGGCCGAGCCGCGTTCTGGCTGTACTATCAGCGGGCGAACGCGACGAGCGCCGCGGACGCAACCCAGACCTGGTCCGGCGACTACGCGGCCGTGTATCACTTCAACGCAGGCGCCACCGATTCGGTCAATGGCAGCAGCGCAGCTGCCTCTGGCACTGCTGCGGCGGGGGGACAGCTGGCGGGCGCGCTCGACTTCCTCGGCGCTTCTGCCAGCGTGGACGCCGGCTCCCCGGCGCGCGTCGACGATCTGTTTCAAGGCCCCGGCACCATCACGGTTTGGATCCGCCCGCGCAGTTGGGGCGAGGGCAGCTACGGCCGCATCGTGGACAAGGCCTCCAACACGCTCGCGGCGGCCGGCTGGGCGCTGGAGCTCGACGGCGTGCCGACGCCAGGCGCAACGATGATCTTCGAGCACGGCTTCAGTGGGGTCGTGGGGCGGTGGGTCGGCCCGAACGACGCGCTGTCACTCGACGGCTGGAGCCACATCGCGGTCGTCTACGATGGGTCGGACGAAAGTCACGTGCCCAGCTTCTACATCAACGGCGCGCCCGTCGCGCTCAACCCCATGAGCACCCCCTCGGGGATGCGAGCCAGCGACGCCTCGCTCCAGCTGGGCATCGGCGACCAGATCGCGACCCAGACACGCTCGTTCGACGGACTCATCGACGAGCTCCGCCTCGAGCGCGCCAATCGCAGCGCAGCCTGGATCCACGCCGAGTACGCCTCGGCGTTGCCAGGCGCCGTGACGCTCGAAGCCGAACAGCAGCATCTTTGACGAAACGGCTCCGCGCGTGTTCGCGGTTTCTGGCAGCTTTTAGAGGTGGCTGCCGAATCCGGCTCCAGCGCGACGTTTGGAGAAGTCGGCAACGAAGAGCTCGCTGGAGGAGATCGCGGTCGGCTCGATGCCGTGGTCCCTGATGCGCTCGATAGGTGCGCGCTGGTCGTTGCCATATCGATCACGAAGGCGTCGCACGCCGCGCTGTCACGGCAATCCCGAGCGCGCCGCTCGACGATCTCGATCGACCGACTTGCTCTGCAAATTGCTGACAGTAAACGTACGTTGTTAACCACGATAGTCGGGGTCGGTGTGTTGACAGGTCTTCTGTGCGGGTGTTACGCACACCACATCGGTGGCGCGGGAGTACGCGCGTACACACACTGGCGGTGGAAAGGTCGGGGTCATGATAAAAAAACTCTTCGCGGCGACGGGGCCGCTGTGGGTGGGCGCGTGGGGATCTGCAATCCTTGTTGGCTGCACGGGACCTGCCGAGCCAATGGCTAGCGGGTCGGAGCAGGTGGGGGAGCAGCACGAGCAGCTCACTCGCAGCGTGCCGTATCGCGTTAGATCGCTGGATTTTACGGCATTTCAGGATAGCGACACCACGCACGAAGGCAATTGCGGCAGCGGCCCTGTGGACTCCGAAACCACTTCGGATGCCGCGGGCGGTGATTGTGACGTGGGTTGGACTCACCCCGGCGAATGGCTCGAGTATTCGATTCAAGTCGCCAGCGCGGGCAAATACAACCTTACGGCTCGCGTCGCCAGCGCGCTGACGGGCAAGACACTCCGCCTATCCGTCGACGGACAGAGCGTGGGTGGCTCGCTCTCTGTACCGAGCAGCGGTTGGCAAGCCTTCGCGGACCGCACCGTCAAGGACGTGAACCTGACGGCCGGCACGCACACGCTGCGCGTGACGTTCGAGACCGGCGACACCAACCTGAACTACATCGACGTGGCGCCGGGCGCAGTCGCGCTGCCTGCGCGCATCGAAGCCGAAAGCTACCAGCGCGCCAACGAATCGACGCCGAAGACCAACTCCGGCAACGGCTGTGACCGCGGTGACGGCGTAGACAAAGAGCTGACGGGCGACGTCGCGGGCGGCGGCTGCAACGTGGGCTGGACTACCGCCGGCGAGTGGCTCGAGTACGACGTGAGCGTGCCGCAGCCCGGCCCGTTCGATCTCACGTTGCGCGTGGGCTCGGGCGTTACGGGCCACACGAACCGCATCAGCATCGATGGCGTGGACATCGGCACCATCTCGGTGCCCAACGTCGGTTGGACCGCGTTCCAAGATCGCACCCTGGCCAACGTGAACCTCGCGGCCGGGGCGCACGTCCTGCGCGTGACGTTCGTCGAAGGCGACACCAACCTCAACTACCTGAACATCGACTCGCGCTCGACGTCGACGACGCCCGTCGTCGCCAACGCGAGCTACTCGTTCGGTGCTGCGGTCGACTACAATTTGTTCCTGTTCCAGGACCTGTCGTCCACGCCGGACATCGCGGGCCCGATCGCGGTCGGTCGTGACGTGACGGCCCAGGCCTTCGGTTACAACAAGTCGGTCGTGGGCTCGCTGGGCGTGGTCGTTGGTCGTAATTTCAACGGTGCCAACGGCAGCGTGCACCGCGACCTCGTGTACGGCAACACCGCCACGCTGAACAACGTCGGCGTGCTGGACGGCGGAACGAGCATCAAGGCCAATCCGATCGACTTCGCGGGCGAGAAAGCCAAGCTCACCGCGCTCAGCACGCAGTTGGCCGCGCTGCCCGTCAACGGCAAGACGACCATCTACCCATACGCGACGATCGACTTCGCCGGGAGCGATCCCGGTCGCAACGTGTTTACGGTGAACGGCGCCGCCTTGGGCGCGACGGACGTGCTGCGCTTGCTCGTGCCCTCGTCTTCGACGGTGGTCATCAACGTAACGGGCACGAACGCTTCGTTCGACACGACCGGCATACAGATGAACGGCCTGTCGCCGGGACATCTGATCTGGAACTTCCCGGCGGCGACCTCGGTGAGCATCGCGCAGAGCGGCTTGCAAGGCACGCTCTTGGCCGTCAATGCCGCGGTAACTCAGAGCAGCGCGACGCTCAACGGCGTGCTGATAGCGAGCTCGCTCAACGGCGGCGACAGCGGCTTGACCTGGGCGCCGTTCACCGGTGCCGTAGCGTCGACCTGCCCAGACGGCTCGCCGAATTGCGCAGGAACCGTGCTGCCGCCGATTTTCCCGGCGACGCGGCTCGACTGCTACGCGCCGAACATGTCCGGGACGCTGTCCGGCTCGGTGTATTCGAGCCTGAAGTACGTACCGGTCAATACGGCCAACGGCATTTGCGCCCCGACTTTCTGCGACGCCAGCGGCAACACGGTGGCGACGCCGACCGAGGCGCAGCTCAACACGGCCCCGCCGGCGGGCTCCATCTGCTCGGCCTTCTCGGCCGACGCGGCCACGTGCCCGATCGATCCGACCACGCTGACCAACGCCTGCACGACGGACGCCGACTGCACGGGGGGCGCGGTGTGCGCCGGTCAGTGCGTCGACACCGCCTGCACCGAGATTCGCCACGTTTGCGGCAAGCGCGCCGTCAGCTGCGGCTTGCCGGCGCAAGACAACTGCGATGAGTTCCGGCTCTGCCCGCAGGCCGGCGCCGTTGGCGTGCCCAACAAGGCACGCCTCGAGAGCCAGCTCACACACACCACGGCGGTGGGCGCCTCGGCTACGGTCCCCGAGGCCGCGCGTGACTTGGTGCTACCCACGTACATCAAGGTCGACGACCTCGTCTGCGACAACGGCGCCACGCCGCTGGCAGAGAAGCAGACGACCGAAGATGCCTCCAGCAAGCCGGCCGACGACGGCAGCAAGCAATGGGGCGTGTACCTGGAGCCGACTTCGGACTTCTCGCTCAACCCCGTCAAGCGAACGGACGGCATCAGCGAGCTCGAAATCAAGGCCAACGGCGGCGTGGCGGCTGGCGGCATTCTGCTCGGCCAAAAGCTGGAAGTGCTGAGCGCCGACATCGGCGCCAACCTCACCGATTGCGGAGTCAAGCTCAACGGTACGCTCAAGTTCCTGGGCCAAGCCGTCGTGTCTTGGACCTCGTCGGTGGCTTCGAAGCTGAACCTGGCTAGCAGCAACGACGGCACGACGCTCAGCACGCCGGACCTCAAAGGCTCGCAGTGCAAAACGGCACGCGAAGAAGCAAAGACCGCGATGGCCAACGTTCGTCAGTCCAACTTGCTCGCGCGCGCGGCCAAGGAGTACTACGCCGAAAACGGCCTCACCGAGAGCCTGTGCCTGGAGATCAAAGAGAAGCTGCCGAGCCGCGCCAAGGACGCGAACGGTCAGCCGCTGGACTGCCACAACCTGAGCAGCGTCGCGGTCGCGGATCAAATCAAGATCGTGAACGCCTGGCGCGACGAGTACACGGGCGAGGTCGGCTCTTATCCGGACTTCTCGACCAAGCTCGGCTCCGCGCAGCAGGGCATTCAAACCACCGGCAACATCGACGTCTTCAATTCGCCGCACCCCTACCACGCGACGTTCTTCGATCAGGACTTTCCGATTGGTCCGGTCACGCTGAACATCGCTGTCGAGGGTTACGGCGCCTGGAGCATCGATGGCGCCATTCAGTGGGGCGTCGGCTTCAGCGGGGACTTCAAGAACGCGGGCGAGCTCCTCAAAAACAGCCTGAAAGGCGAGTCGCCCAACATCGGTGACATTCGCGCCTTTGCCGGTCCGGTCATCGCGCCCGGGCTGCAGGTTGGCGTGCAGTTGTTCGTCGGTGTCGGGATTCCGGGCGTGTCGATCGGCCTGCAAGGCAACATCGACCTGCTCGATATCACGCTGCCGACGGGCATCGTCGCGGCGGCCGAGCGCATCAGCACCGCCGATCAACGCAGCCTGGCCGGTACCGACTACGCCGGCACACCGAGCGTGGGCTTCGCGCCCATGGACTATCGCTGGATCACGGGCTTCGAGTGGATGTCGACGCTGAACCTGACCGAGCTGCGGGGCGAGGTCGATCTGGCGCTGCGCATTCACCTGCTCTTCTTCCACCACACCTTCAAGCAGAAGTTGTTCTCGTTCCCGGGCTTCACCCAGAGCTTTCCGCTCATCTCGGGCGGCACGTCGACAGGCAACTGTGACAACAAGGACTCGGCCGGCATGAGCGACTGCAGCTTGGAGTACTCGAACGACTACGGTAAGCAGGCGGACAACGTCGCCTACACGCCGGTCGATCCCATTAACGAGCAACCCAAGTTGAACCTCGACGGACCAGGCCGGTTCTTCCCCGGCTGCTCGCCGGTGGTAAAGTAACGCCGTGTCGAAGTTCCGTGCTCACGAAGAGTCGCGTCTGGCCCTCGCCCTCGGCTTGCTTTGCGTAGTCTCCGCGTGCGGCACGGATGCACCGGCGCATGGTGGTACAGGCGGGAGTAGCGGCACTGCTGCTGGCCAAACGCAGGCCGGTGGTGGTGCCGCCGCCGGCGGAGCCGGAACGAACGGCGGCGTTGGTGGTAGCGGCGGGAGCGGCGGTGCGAACGGCGGCACGAGCGGAGCGGGCGGCATGCCGCCCGGCTTTCCAATCAAGCCGCCGACGCGGCGGCGCATCGTCGCGGACCATCAACGCACCTGCGCCGTCGGCACGGCTGGCGTGGTGTGTTGGGGCTGGGACAACAGCCTCAAGGCGTCGTCATTTTCACCGCTCGCGACGACTCCACGAGACTTGGTGATGGGCGACGCTCCGACCATCTGCGGCTTCTCTCCGAACGAGCCGGTGACCTGCGCCGATTGGCAGGGCGGAGCTGCATTCTCCAAGGGCGTGAACGACTGCTTGCCTACCACGCCGGTGGTCGATTTTACGATCGATCGCGACACGACGGGGCAAATCGTGTGGGCAAGCGACGACGGCGTGCACGTGGTGGCGCCCAAGAGCTGCACGGCGGCGCAGCTGCCTGCCGGGGTTGCCAGCTCCAAACGGGTGGAGATGCAACAAGGTCATCTGTGCGCGCTCGACGACAAGGGCGCTGTCGCGTGCTGGACGCTGGCGGGGGCGGACGTCGAAGTGGCGCTCAAAGACACGTTCGTCCAGGTCGTGACCAAGTTCAACGAAGCTTGCGGCCTCACGGCTGCCGGCAAGGTGCGCTGCTGGGACAACACCGGGGCCGAGGACGTCGACCCCAACGACTTTCCCCATTTTCTCTCGAGCGGAGCTGACTCGCCGCTCGTCGTTCAGCTCGCGTCGGACGGCGCCGACAAGTTGTGCGCGCTGTTCGACGACGGTCGTGTGCTTTGCGACTCTCTGTTCAATCACGGTTCCGTCGACCCGGGTTTCGAGCTGCCCGAGGGCGAGCGGGTTGTAGAGATCGCGCTCGGTGACGACCACGTCTGCGGCATTCGCGCGGACAACACGGTGCTGTGCGTGCCTTACGGCTGCAAGAGCTGCGACGCGGCGATGGCGGCCCCGGCGGGGTTCGAGGCGGCGCCCTGAGGCGCTAAGCGATTGGGGGATGGGTGATGGGAACGCGATTGGGACTGAAGCTGTGGTCGGTGGTGGGGATCTTGGGAGTGGGCGGAGCGCTCACGCTCGCCGTGCGACATCACACGGCGCACGGCGCCGAGCATGCGACGCGCTCGGCCAGCGCGGCGGCGCCCCAGGCGCTGTCGATGTGGGGCGATTCCGCGCGGTCCTACGGCATCGATTTTTCGACGCGCGTGGCGACCTCCACCGGCCAGCTGATGACCGGCTTCCAGCTGTCGGGTCCGCTCGCGCTCAGCGCTCGACACACGGCAAATGGCGTGGTCGTGGACGCGCAGTTCGCCGGCAGCTTGAGGTCGGACACCTCCGCCCCGGGTACGGATCCCGACACCGCGGCGCAGCAGCTCAGCGCCGCAGCTCACCGGCCGTTTCAGCTCCAGTTCGATGAGCACGGCACGCTCGTGTTCGCGCGAGGCGAGCCCGGTACGCCTCCTTTCATCGGCCGGATTTGGACGGCGCTAGGCGAGTACCTGCAGCTGAGTAGCTCGCCCGGTGGAGCGCGTTGGCAAGCTCGCGAAAATGACGCCTCGGGAGCGTACTCGGCTCAATACGACGACGCCGGCAACGGCCAGATCTCGAAGCGAAAGCTCCGCTACGACAGCTTGGTTACGCAGTCGCTCAAGAGCTACGAGGTCGTCACCTCCAGCGCGCGTTTCGAGCTCGAAAGCGACGAGCTGAAGAGCGTGGAGCTTTCGGAAGACCTGCGCGCCACCTTCAACGAAGGGGCGCCGCTTCCCGGCTTCGAAGGCGTGACCAAGCTCCGGCTTTCGCGCCGCAGCGACTCGGCGGCCAGCGTGGCCCCGCTGGTCAGCGCCGTCCCGTTCGACCAGCTCGCGCGTCAGGAGCGGGACGCTGCCATCGACCAGCAGCTGATGAACAAGATGACCCTGGCCGAAGCGCTGACCGAGGTTCAGGCGTTCGAGCAGATCGGCCACGACAAGGCGAAGAACGATGCGGCGGGCCGCGCCTTTTCGACGCTGACCGCGCTGCTGCGGCGCGACCCGAGCGCGCTCGCTGCCGTGCGTCAGCGACTCGCAAAAGACGGACCGCTCGCGGGCACGCTGCTGGCTGCGCTGCGCGACGCCTCCACGCCGGAAACGCAAAAGCTCTTGAGCGAGCTGGCCGGGCCCAAGTCTCCGCTAGGTGACGTGTCGCGGCTCGAAGCGGCGCGCAGCCTGAGCCTGGTGATGACGCCGACGACCGACACCGTGGGCACGCTCGAGCAGCTGCGGACCGATCCGCTCGTGGGCGTGCAGGCGACCTACGGGCTCGGCACGGCGCTCGGCCGCCTCGGCAAGAGCGATCCGGAGACTGCGACCCAGATCCGGCAGACCTTGACCACGCAGCTCTCGGGCACCAGCGATGCGGGCTCGCAAGCCGCCGTGCTGACTTCGTTCGGTAACGCAGGCGATCCGGCGACGCTCGACGTGATTCGGGCGTACGTCGTCAACCCCGAGCCGCGGGTGCGCGCTGCGGCGGCGCAAGCGCTGCGCCACATCCCGGGGCAAGACGCCGACGCGCTGTTGGTCCGTCTCTGCGCCGACGCGAACGAAGACGTACGCTACAGCGCGCTCGACGCCGTGGGCGAACGCACGCCGAGCCAGGTGCTAATCGCCACGGTCGCCTCGCTCATCGTCGCAGAATCCGCGTTGCGACCTCGCGTGAAAGCCGTCAACATCGCCGCTCGATGGTATCCGTCCGCGCCAGACCTCCGGCCCTCGCTCCAGCTGGTCGCGAGCAACGACACCAACGCCGACTTGCGCAACATCGCCAAGGTCGCGCTCGAGCGCAGTTAGTCTCGCTCGTGGCCCCGCGTCGAAGTGCTGTTGTGCAACGCCTGCTTGCGGTCGCCGGCTGCCTCGCCGCGCTGAGCCTCGGCAAAGTCGTCCAGGCCGCTACTCCCCAACCCGGCGCTACCGGCGCAGGCGCCACCGAGCCAGAAGGTGACGCGACTGCGGCGCCCGCCTCCAAGCTGCACGGCGACGGCAAGCTGGTAGGCCTCATTTCGACGCCGTTTGGCGGCAATTTGGACGACCCCGGCTACGGCTTCAGCATCGCTGCCGGCTTTGGTTGGGGGAAGCTGCCGTTGCTCGTCGGCTTCGACGTGATGACCGCGTTCTTGGGCGACACGCGCTCGCTGCAGTACGTGCAAACCGGCAACACGACCACCACCATCCAGCTGGATCGCTCCGACAGCATCTACTATTTCGACCTGTCGCTGCGTCTGGAGCCCATCGATTGGTGGGTACGCCCGTACCTAGAGGGCGTCATCGGGACGAAAATCTTGTTCACCAAGTACACGTTGTCCGCCGCGGGCAGCAGCAGCGCCACCGAGAGCTCCGACAGCGACTGGGCCGGTAGCGTCGGCTGGGGGCTCGGCGTGGATCTCGGCTTGAACAAGAGCGGATCCACCGGATTGTCGCTGGGCGTGCGGCGTTTGAGCGGGGCGCGAGCGTCATTCAGTCGCGAGGTGGCGGGGACCGACGGCGCCGTGCACTACTCCAGCCCCACCAGCGCCATGTTCTGGATGATCGGCTTCGTTACCACCTTCGGAGACGTGGGGACGGCTCGGTGAGGAGCGCTGGCAGGTGGCGTGCGGTCGCGTTGTCGCCGCTGCTGCTGAGCGCAGTTCTGGGCGCTGCGCACGCTCGAGCAGCGGAGCCCGATGAAACTCAGCCACAGGCGCCGCTCGTCGTTTCACCTTGGGCCGCAGACGCGATGGTCCGAGCGCTCGTCGCGAAACCCTTCGAGGGGGCGCGCTCTTTCGCTGATTGGGGCTACGGCGTTTCGTTGAACGTCGGAGCGCGCTGGCGCGACTTCCCCGTGTCGGTCGGCCTCGGCTTGGACGCGATGAGCTTTCCCGAGTCACACGGTAGCCTCGACGTTCAGCTGGGTGATTCACGGCAATCGCTCGAAGAGACACGCTCCGACCAAGCTGTTTTGCTCGGACCTTGGTTCCATTTCGCGCCGCCGCGCTGGACCTTCCGCCCCTACGTCGAGGGCACCGTGAGCTTGGCGCTCTTGAACACGCGCTACTCGTTGGCGCTGGCGAGCGGGGACGGCGTGACGAGCGCCGTCACCGATCAGGCTTGGGCCTTTGGCGGCGGCTTTGGTCTCGGCTTGGAGGTGCTGCTGGCGCGAGCCTCCGACGGCTCGGGCGCAGGCGTATTTGCCTCGCTTGGCTATCGCAAGCAATGGGGAAGCAACGCCTCTTTTACGCGAGCCCCCGATCTCAGCAGCGCCGACAAGACCCTGAGCTTCGACGTTCCCATCAACACCAGCTTGTTCTTCCTCGGCGTCACGGTGCAGGGGCCCGTTCAGCGTTGAAAGGCAGCCAGGCGCGCCAATCGCAGCGCAGCCTGGATCCACGCCGAGTACGCCTCGGCGCTGCCAGGCGCCGTGACGCTCGAAGCCGAACAGCAGCATCTTTGACGAAACGGCTCCTCACGACGAACAAACCGTGATCGATCGGCGGCTCCGAACCATTGCTGTTACGCGCGTATGTTCGAGCCGGCGCGAGCGATCACGTTTTCTCTTCTCACTAGCGGCGATTTTTCTCCACGAATACCGAGAAAAACCGTGTCGTGTCGCGAAGTCGACGTCGTCAACCAGTAGAAAGCATGCCGAAGCACACTCCCGGTCGCTGCCAGCTCACGCCCTCAGCGCGGACCGCGCCCGCCCTGCGCAAGCTCAGCGCGGTGAGCGCTTGCCTCGCCCTCTTCGGTTGTACCGGGCTGGTCGATGGGCCGGCCACGGATCACTTCGCTGAAGGCTCCGTTGCTGGCACGCCTCCCATGGCAGCCAGCGGTGGCGGCGGAGGAGGCGGTAGCACGGATCCCACCGCGGGCGGCGCGGGGTCGATGCCTGCGAGCGTCCCCGGCCCCGCGACACTGCCGCACCTGACCGTTTCCCAATATCACAACGCCATCCGGCGCGTGTTCGGCGCGGCCGTCATCATTCCCGAGCTCGAGTCCGACGACAAACCGGACTTTTACGCGGTGATCGGCGCAGCGCGGGAGCCGGTGAGCGCGACGGGCGTCTCCATGTTTTGGGCGGCGGCGCAGAGCGTCGCCTCACAGGTCACGCAAAGTGAGGTCTTGCGGGCCGCGCTCTTGCCGTGTCCAGCCGCTCCCCGCGTGGATGAAGGCTGTATCGCGAGCTTCTTGGATGTCACCGGGCCGCGCCTGTTTCGGCGCCCGTTGAGCGACGACGAGCGAGCTCGATACACGGCCTTGATCCAAGACACCGCCGACGGCGACCTGTGGCAGGGCCTACGCTTCGGGCTCACCGCCATGTTGGCGTCGCCCGCGTTCTTGTACCGCGAGGAGCGTACCGTGGCCGACGGGGCCGTGCCGGGCGGTCGGCGCTTCGACGACTACGCGCTCGCTTCGCGTTTGTCGTTCTTGTTGATCAACGACGGCCCGGACGACGAGCTGCTGCAAACAGCGGCAAAGGGCACGCTGCGTGAGCCGCAGCAGCTCGCGCAGCAGCTCGAGCGTTTGTACGCGACGTCGGTCGGCGTCGGCTTGAAGCAGTTCTTTTCGGAATACCTCGAGCTCGACAACGCGGGATTGTTGGACTTTCCGAGCTCCACACCCGCCAACGACAAGCTGATCGCGGCCGGAATGCGTGGCGAGGTCTTAGCGCTTGCCCGTGATGCGATAGCGCCCGGCGCGGACTTTCGGCGATTGTTCACGACTCGGAGCACGTACGTGAACGGGCCGCTGGCGGAGCTGTACGGCTTGGCGGGCGTTACCGGCAGCGCCCTTGCTCCGGTGACGCTGCCGGAATCGAGCCACCGCGGTGGGCTGCTCACGACGGGAGCATTTCTCACTGCGGAAGGCGCCCAAGATCGCACGAAGCCGACCAATCGCGGCTTCTACGTGCAGGTGCGGCTGATGTGCACCCGTGTTCCGGACCCGCCCGACAACGTGCCGCAGCTCGACGCCGCCGGCGATCCCGTCGCGACCTCCGTGCGCCAGGTGCTCGAGCTGCATCGGAGCCAGCCGAGCTGCGCGGCTTGCCACGCGCTGATGGATCCGATAGGCGTCGGGATGGAAGACTTCGATCAGTTTGGACGCTACCGCACCGCCTACGCGGACGGGTCGAGCGTCGACGCCACCTCGGAGTGGAACGGCGTGCCCGTGGTCGGTGCAGCTGCGCTCGGAGCGGAGCTCGGAAGCGATCCGAAGGTTGCAGATTGCGTGGCGCGCCAGCTGTTCCGTTACGCGACCGCCCGCCGCGAAACGGATGCAGGTGAGGGCGCTGTCATCCAGCAGCTGAGCCAAGCTTTCACCCAGGGGGGCTATGAGTTCAAGCGACTCGTTTCAGCCCTGATAGCGAGCGACAGCTTCCGCTATGCGGGAAGCGATCAGGAGGTGTCACCGTGACTCGCATTCATCGCCGCACTGTGCTGCGCGGCAGCCTCTCTGGCTCACTCGTCACGCTGGCCCTTCCGCTGCTCGAGTGCATGGGTGAGGGCCGCGGCGAGGCCTTCGCACAGAGCCTCAATCCTCGCGTTTTTGGTGTGTTCTTCTGGGGTGGTGGCTTGCCGCACACCGCCCTGAACGACTCCTTGTCCAAAGATTTGGACGTGTATACGCCGCCCGGAGCTGCGGGCGTGACACCGCTCCGCATGTCTCCGCTGCTGGCACCGCTGGCCTCGTCGCGCGATTACCTGAACGTGATTACGGGCCTCAACACGTCTCGTCATCAGGTGCGAGATCACGTCACCCACTACAGCGGCCAGACCATCGCGCTCACGGGTGACGGTTGCTCGGGCATCGATCGCAGTGATTTGCTGTACACCTATTCGCGTCCCAGCATCGATCGCGTCGTCGCGAAGGATCCGGGCTTCTACACCACGCCTCCCCGGCTGGATTCGGTGCAGCTCTGCGCCGCCACGAGCTTCTTCAAGAGCCACTCGGGTTGGAACTGCGTCACCATGGACGGCCCCAATCAGCCGCTCAAACCGATACTGGACCCCAAGGCGCTCTACGGACGCCTGTTCGGTGGCTACGATCCGAGCCCCGCCGGCGACAAGACTCGGTCCCACCTCCGCAGCGCGCTCAGCGCCGTGATGAGTGACGCCAAGGCGCTCAAATCCCGCATCGGAGTCGCCGACCAAGCTCGGCTCGAAAAGCATCTGGATGGGCTCCGCAGCATCGAGCTAGAGCTCGAGGCCGAGCCGCTCGCGTGCACCCCGCCTGACGAGGCCGTCGTCGGGACCGGCAAGACTCTGCTCCAAGCCTTCGATCTTCAGGCCCGGATCCTCGTCGCCGCTCTGCGTTGCGACATCACCCGCGTTTTCAGCTTCATGGTTACCGGTGGTGCCCATAGCTACCGAATGGACGGCAAGGGCGTCCAAGACGGGGCGGGGTCCACCGGTAACCACGGAGCGCTCCACGCCGGCAAGCACGACGAGGCGGCGGGCAACGCCTTGCTCACCTTCACGGCGCTGCAAAATCTATTGGCGCGTTTGGCCGCCGAAGCGTCGCCGAGCGGAGGCACGCTGCTCGATAGCGTGCTGATCTACGCCACCAGCGAATACGGCACGGGCTGGCATCACAAGCACGAAGAATTTCCGGTCATCCTCGCGGGCAAGGCCGGCGGGCGGTTGAAGACTGGCAATCACGTGCGCGTACCGAACGGAAATATCTCCGATGTCGGGCACACCATCGTGCAAGCGCTGGACTTGACGCAAACGAATTGGGGCTGGAGTGGCGGTGAATCCACGTCGACTCTGCCCGTGCTGGTTTAGGAGATCCGATGAGCTTACGTAGCGATTGGTTGGTGGTGGCGAGCGTGGTCGCGGGCTTCGGCTGCGGCGGACAGGGAAGCGACGGACAGGGAACCCCGAGCGAGGTTCTGGCCGGAGCAACATCGACGGCCTCGGCGGGCAGCGCCGGTACGGCCAGCGCTGCTGGCGGCTCAGCCACGGCTGGTGTCGATGGTGGAGGCTCGTCGGGCTCCGCCGCAGGTGGCGACGCGAGCAGCGGCGGAAGCGAGTCGGGCGGCGCATCGCAGGCGGGTTGTTCCTTCGTCGCCTGCGGTGGAGGCGCGGGAGCCGCCGGTGCGGGCGGCTCTGGCGGCTCAGGCGGGAGCGGCGGCGCGAGTGGCGGCCAGCTCCATCGCTTGCTCGCGTTCGACTACGTCGACGTCAATCCGGACACGGGCACGTTGCGCGGGCACACCGGCGGAGGCGCGGACGAGAAGCTGCTTCAAACGTTGGGTGCCGAGCACGGGTTCGAGGTCATCGTCACCGACAAAGGCGCCGATTTTACCAGTGAAAATTTGGCAAAGTTCGACGTCGTCGCCTTCACCAGCCCCGACTACGACGGCCAAGCGCTGAGCAACGGTCAACGCGCGGCGCTCGAAGCGTTCGTTCGCCGAGGTGGTGGCTGGCTCGGTTGGCACTACGGCTTGTGGATCGAGAAGGGTTGGACCTTCCTCGGCGTGCTCGGCGGTGGCGCTATCGCGAAAGGCCACGTCGGCAGTGAGCAGGCGATGACCTTCACGGTGGTGAACACCGCTCACCCGATCATGCAAGGCATGCCCGCGACCTACGCCGTGAAGGATGACTTTCTGGCGATGACTGGCGATCCCAGCCAAGATCCGAAAGTCTCCGTGCTCGTGCGGGCCGCGTTGACGGCTGATCCGGGCGGTAGTGACCGCCCGGTGGTTTGGGCGCACGAGATCGACAAAGGGCGCGCCTTCTACTCGATGCTCGGCCACTCCGCCGCCGACTTCACGACGCCGGAGGCGAAGATCTTGATGTGGAACGCGCTCCGTTGGGTTTCACGGGCGCGGCCCTGAAAGCTTATTGGTATCCGATAGCGGCCAGCGCTTCGGGTCCCAGGCGCTGGCAAAGTTGCGCGAGATAAAGACTGCTCGGTTTCACCGCAACACCGGGAGAATCGAACAGCCCGTCGGAGGAGCTGGCTTTGGCACCCGTCGAGCCGATCGCCCAGTTCTGCGCACCTGGCGGTTGCTGGATGGTGAGGCTCGCGATTTGCGCGTTCCAAACCACCCCCCAACCGATGGCCCAACCGTGACCACTGCCGGCCGTCTTTCGATTGATGAGTTGCACGGAGCCATCGGGCGATTCGAGGTTGTCGACCAGCAGACCCGTCGCCCATCGTTGATGGGGCATGACGCTCGTAGACCCTTTGGCCTTCAAATCGAAGACCACGTTCGGACCCGTCACCAAGGCCTGGGTCACGAACGAAAAAACTCGCTCGCCTTCCGAAGCGCAGCCCACGAATAGAATCTGCTGCCCCGAGCAGACGAAGTCCGCCGGATATCCCGCCGCTCCGTCAATGGGCGCGGTGTGCACGAGCTCGACCTTGCGAACCGTCATCCGCCTGGAGCCAGCGCCCACGACCAACCCGTTGGTGAAGCCGTCACCGTGAACGTCGTCGACCCAGCCGTCGATCACGGCGTCGGCCGACAACAGCGAATACGTGGGCTGATTGATGGGTACCGAAGCCGGCGGCGCCGTCACACGCAGACCTTCGACTCCGACGGTCGAGATGCGCCCCGGGTACGAGAAGTGCACCAGCGAGGCCGCCGGCGGATCGAGGTACTTCGCGTCGAGCGAGTCCGAGAGGCCGGGCTCGATTGTGATCTGATTGCCAGAAATGGCCGCGAGCTTCCGCTCGGAAAGCGCGAGCGAACCGGGCGCGAGCCAGGTTTGCGGGGCGCCGTTTCGCACGAGCTTGTCCATGCCCATGAAATGGATCCAAGCCGCCGTCACGGGTCGCTGGACGAGCACCTCGTCGCCGACGTTGAGCCCAGCCGCGTCATCCACGTGCAGCGTCTTGGTGCCGGCCGCAGCGTAGGCATCGACGATTTTGGCGGGCGAGCCCGTGGTCACGCGCTTGCCGCTGCCAGTCAGCGTGATGATCGTGCGCGGCTCGCCTTCCACCTTCAACACGGACCCGTCGAGGCCCGAGCCCGCTCCACGCAGCACGACACCAGACGCGGCGATGTGCAGGCTGCCCGAGAGCCTGAAGGTGCCCGCCGACAGCTCGACCGCTCCACGCGTTCCGTCGACCAGGCTCGATCGAGACACGGCGTCGAGCGCAGCCTGGATCGCGCCCGTGTCGTCTCCGCCCGAAGGCGTGAGAGTTCGGCCGGCGGGGACGTGCGGTAGGGCAACGCCGCCACCACGATAGCCGGCGTAAGAAAAATCCAAGATGCGATCACCTTGGCCGTTCAAGGATTTGTAGGCGAGCGTGCCTTGCTCGTCGCGGTAGACCCACTGGCTGGCAGGGGCGGCGCCCTCGTACCACTTGGCGCAAGGCTCTGCCGAGCCGCCGCCAGCGGCGCCTGCGCTCCCGGCGCTCGCGACGCCGCCCGCGCTCGTAGCTCCGCCATTTCGGGCTCCGGAGCTCGCCCCGGCCCCCACCGCAATCCCGCCGCTCGCCATAGCGCCACCCGTCGGGGAGACGGAGCCCGCGGAGGCCGAGTCCGCGGTCCCGCCCGCTTCGCGCAATCCGCCGCTGCTCGGATCGCCACCGGCAGCGGGCTGCCCGCAGCCAACCAGGGCGAGCGCTGAAATCGAGAGCGCCGTCACGCGTCGTTGCGCGAGGCGTCGCACGAGCGGCTGCCTCGGGATGACTCGGCTCATGTCAGCAAACCCGCGAGCGGCCCTTTGGCGATGCCCGGATGACCAAAGTCGTTCACGTCCGTGAGACCGAGGGCGTGACAGACCGTGATGTAAAGGTCGGTGTGTGACGCCTTGTCGTAGCTCAAAAACCGACCCGTATTGAGCCGACCACCGCAACTGCCCGCCAGCAAGAACGGTACGTTGTTGCGGTTGTGCGCGCGACCGGGCCCGTTGTTGGCCATTTCCGGCACCCAAACCAAGACCGTATTGTCGAACAGCGTGCCCGGCCCCTCGGGGACGGCCTTGAGGCGTTCGATCAAGTGTGCAAACTGTTGGGCATAGAAGGTGTGGATCTTGACGAGGCCTTCGACCGGATTGCCGCTGTGCGACATGTCGTGCTCGTCGAAGCCAAACGCGATGTCACTGCCCGCGCCGTGACCGATCTGCAGAAACCCAACCCGCGCTAGATCGCACGAGAAAGACAGCGCCAAATTCTCGATTTGGGCGGAGATCAGTTGCTGGACCGACGTCGGGTCATGGGCTCCAGGCTTGGGGTTGTCGTTCGTCTTTGGTACCACGCACGCAGCGACCTGCGGCGCTGACGTCACGCGCTGCTCCATCGCCCGCAATCGCTCGAGGTGGTCTCGAATCTTCTGCTTGTCCTCGGTGGCGACGGTCGCGAGCAGGCCGTTCAGATCGCCCTGCACGTAGTCGAGCACGCTCTTGCGCTCTGCTAGGCGCTGCGCAAGCTGCGGATCGACTTGGCTGCCGGTGCCTTGAACGCCGATGAAGATGCGGGCAAAGGCGCCGTTCGCATCGCCGTCGGCTTTTACCCCCTGCTTCGCACCCGTGTACGAAATCTTCGGCAGGTAGAAGCCATTGTCTCCGGCTCCGAGCACCAGATCTTGATAACGCGTGCCTTGCCCGAGCTTTTTCCCCAAAAATTGGTCGATCGAGACGTTGCTCGCCTCCCACGCGTTGGAGGTCGCCGGGTTCGAGCCGTCTTTGGGATCGATGGTGTAGTCGGCCGTCAAAATGTGTCCGATGACGGGCGGATGGTCGTTCGTGATGTGGAACTTGGCGTTGTCGGCCACTTGGGCGAAGTACGAGCTCAGGTCGACGCCCTTCAAGATCATCAGGTCCTTCTGATGCGGCGCGAGCGGGTCGAGGATCTGCCCCATCTGGAAGTTCGTCTCGGTTCCGGTTGGCCAGAACTTCGGCTCGTACAAGCCGAGGGGCGTAAAAAAGAAGATCACGCGGCGCGTGGGCTCCGCATCTGCGGCGTCCGCCTCGTGTTGCAACAGCGGCACGAAAGGGCTTAGCGCCCCCGCGGCACCGAACGTGGCGAGCAATTGGCGACGATTGAGTAAACGGTGCTTCATGGCTCGTTGCTCCAGAACTCAAGGCGCAGCGCGACGATGCGAGAAAGCGGGCGAGCCCGCGATCGCGACCAGCAACTCCGGGATGCTGCCGTTGGCTTTGGCGAACGCTTCGCGGATCTGCTCTTTGGAGCAGGCGTCTTGCTCGCGAGTCATGCGATCCAGAGCCACCGTGAACCAGATATCGCTCATGCATCCGCGGACAGCCTCGGACTTGGCCAGTCGCCGAGAGAGGTCGATGGCGCCGTCGTAGGCGCCGTCGATGTCGGGCTGACCTGCGTTCAGAATACCGGTCGCGTCGATCGCGAAGGTGCGATCGAGCGACCGGTATTTCCCTGCCCGGTCGTAGTGCAAGAAGCCAAAGCCGACTGGGTCGAGCGCGGCGTGGCAGCCTTTGCACGCGGGCGACACCTCGTGCGCTTGCCACTGCGACCGCTCCGAGGCGTTCGGGTCTGGCGTGAGCGCTTGCACCATGAGCGCCGGATCGGGATCGGGAACGACCTGGCACAGTAGCTGATTGAGCACGAATTTGCCGCGCGCAGGCACGGTCAGGTTGGCCGCCAGAAACGGCGCGCGGGTCAACAGTCCCGAGCGCTGCGCGGCGTCGAGTTGGTAGGGCTGGGCCGCAGTTGCGGGTGCGCCCGGATCGCTGATGCCGTAGAAACGGCGCGCGTTGTCATCGAGAAAGGCGGAGCGCGAGTTGAACAAAGCATCGAGGGTTCCGCCCTCTTTCCAGGTGACTTGGTCGATGAACGCGTCCAGCTCGTTCACCATCGAGTCGGCCATCGCGGGGTCGGTGACGAGGTGATCGAGCTGGGCTACCCGCAGCCACTGGCGGTAAAATCGGCGGGTCATCTCCGCGCTGCGAGGGTCGGCCAGCATGCGTCGCGCCTGCGCCGCAATGGTTTCGGGGGTGCCGAGTTGCTTGCTATCGGCCGCGTTCAGCAGAGCTTCATCGGGGCTCGACTCCCACAAGAAGAACGACAGCCGCGCCGCTTGCTCGTAGGCGCCGAGCTGCTGCACGGGGCCGGCTCCCGTACCCGCCTCGACGTGATACAAGAAATAGGGCGATTGCAGCATCGCTTGCAACACGAGCTCGAGGCCGTGCGCGAAGCCGGAAGCGCTCGAGCCCAAGTCGAATAGCCGGCTCAGGCCCGCCGCCTCGATGTCGGTCAGCGGCCGTCGATACAGCCGTTTCCCAAGGCTTTCGAGCACAGCGCGGGAACACCCCAGTTCTTGGCAGGGCGCGAGCGCGGTCAGCCGGGCCTTGACCGCAGTGGCAGCGAGGGCCTCCGCGCTGGTCATGTACGCGGACACCATGGTGTCCTGAACGGACGACGCGATGTTTGCGTCGAACAATCCGAGCTTGTCGTCACCGACGAAGCTCTGCGCAGGTGCCGAGTCGTCCCCCAGCACATCGCGAACGACATTGTCGTATTCGGTCCTCGTCAAGCGCGCGAGCGGCGCGAAGCCGACATCGGGTGTCGCGCTGCAATTGGCGTTCGGGGTCTCTGCCGCGCTAGGAACTGCACTTGGGCTACTCGGCGTTGCAACGGCGTCGGGCCCGTTCGGGAGCGACCCTTCAATTTCAGCCGTGCACCCGCTCAGCAGCAGGATCCCCACCGCAACCTGGCACGATGCGCGCTGGCGCGGCGCGCGGGCGAGGGCAGCAGTAGTCGAACGCGGATATTGGTTGGCCATGGCTGGGCTCCTCGCCTTCCAAGCAATGGGTGAGCAGCACCAAACGATCATCGATTCGCAGCTGGCCAACGTGGAGGCTCGAATCGTCACGCACCGAACGTGAAAACAAACTGATCGAAGCGGCCAGGCCGACCATTGCTGTCAGATGATGCCGCCTGCTCGCGCCACGCTCCTCGCCGTTTGCTGCCTTTGCGCCGGAATCTTCGGCTGCAGCGAGACTTCGGAGGGAGGACAAGCTCCGAGCATCAACGTGGGCCGCAGCGACGGCGGAGCCGCAATGGCCACGAGCGGTTCGGCGGGAGTCGCGGCAGGGAACGGCGTCGTCTCGAGCGGAGGCAGTTGGGAGCAGGCGGGCCAAGCCAACGGAGGCTCCGGGGGCGTGGCGGGCAGCGCGGCCAGCGCTGGTAGCGGCGGAGCGAGCGGGGCCGCTGCCGCCGGGGGCCAGACGGTAGGGGGCGGCTCGGATGGCGCGGCGAGTGGCGCTCTTCGCCATCCGGGCATGTTGAATTCTCTCGCCGAGCTACAAGCCATCAAGCAGCACCTGGCCAAGGCAGAACAACCGTGGACCACTGAGCTTGCGCATCTCAAAGCCCTCGTTGCCACCCGCACGTTGCACGTACCCCCGAGCGACCGAAAGATCTTCTGCGGCGGCTACAATCTCGACGAAAACGGCAACAAGATTCTGGAATGTGACTACGCGGTCGAAAACGGCATCGATGCGTACTCGCTCGCCCTGCTCGGCTACTTGACGGAAAGCAAGAGCGATTCGGATGAGGCCATTCGCTTCATTCGCGCCTGGGCCGATAATTTTCAGGGCTTCGACCCCATCCCGCGCGCGGGCGCGAAAGGCAACAATGCCCTGCTACAAGCCGGTTGGACCGCGCCTTGGTTCGCGAACGCCGCCGAGATTCTCCGTTACACCTACGCGGGTTGGAACGCCGACCTCACGCGGCGCGAAACGGCATTTCTGAACCTGCTCCTGCCGCAAGTGTCGGACGAGACTCAAGCCAATCCGGCCAATTGGCTGCATTCGCGGATCGAAGCCCACGTGGCGATCGCCATCTTTTTGGACGACCCGGCCATGCTGAAGCGCGCGACCCAGCAATGGAGAGACAACACGCCCTCGTACTTCTACATCGCGAGCGATGGCGCACTGCCGCCCAAGCCCCATCGAAGCATCACGGATGCAGCACTGAGCACGCTCTGGGACACACCCCAGTACGTTCCCGGCATGACGATGGAGACCTGTCGTGACCTGGGTCATCAGGGCCTCGGTGTGCGCTCGATCTTCAATACGCTGGCCATGGCTCACGTCCAGGGACTCGATCTGCTGAGCGACAACGACATCCGTGAACGCCTGCGAACGTTTCTGGAAGAGCAGGCCAAATGGATGCTGACGAAGAAAGACCCGGAAGGCGCGTGCAATGAGCCGATCATCGTGCAGGTCAGTCCAGTAGAGACTTACATGGATAGCGCTCAGCCCGTGCCTTACGAATACGGCTGCTCGCTTTTGGGGGCTCCGCTCCTGCCCACCGCCAGCGCGGCCATCGCGGCACGGCCCTCTACGGGAGCGGCCAGGTGGGTGACGAAGTGGGAAACCCTGACTCGACACTTCGATCCCGCAAGCCTTACGCGGTCTTCTTCGGGCGCGGCACGTCTACGGACCGGCAGCTCGGGCATGCTCCTCAGCCGTCGATCAGCGCCCTGACGCGTGCGGCCATGGCGCTGCGCGGGTAGCGTTGCAAAAATCGCTGACCAAGACGAGCGGCGCTGGCCTTGTCGCCGCGTGCCAGCAGCGTCTCGATGCGGAGCAGCGTCGCCTCTTGCGTCAACACGCCGCCGGGAAAGCGACGCTGGTATTCGTCGAGCGCGGCCATCGCCACGGCCGGTTGACCTGCGGCCACTGCGGAGCGAGCGCGGTCGATGAGCGCGATCTGCTCCTGGATGCCGGGAGCGCCAGAGCTGCTCGACGTGTGCGGCTGCGGCGTCGTCCCGCGCTCGCGCGGGATCGCGGCCGGCGACGGGGGTGGCGTGGCGGCCTCCGGCATTGGCTCGAGCGCGGGGCCGGTGACGCGCGGCGCGGGCATGGGCGGCCGAGTTGCGCTCACGCTCGGAACGGCCGTCGGCCCACCGCTGAAGGTCGCGTAGCCGAGACCTGCCGCTCCAGCGGCGGTGACCAAGGCGCCGACCGCCCACCATTTCGCCGCCAGCACGCGAGCCCCTGAAGACAGCGCCGTGCTGCTAGCCGCGGCCGAGGACGACGCGCTCAGCACGGCTCCGCTCAGGCCAAGCGCCGCCAGCGCGGCTTGGCGCGCTTTGTCGCTCGGCACGTCGGTGTGGCCGGCGCGCAACAGCGCAAGCTCGAGATCACTCGCGCCGTCATCGAGTAGCCGCTCGGGATCTCTCACGTCGTGCCTCCTTTTCGCGGCCTCGACAGGCGCGCGACCAGCGCGCGAAACTCGGTGCGCGCGCGGCGCAAGCGTGAGGCCGCGGTGCCGACCGGAATGCCGAGCAGCTCGGCGATCTGCGGGGTGGGCAGACGCTCGAGCTCGAAGAGCACGAAGACCTCACGCAGGTCTTGCTCGAGCCCCTGCAGCGCCGCGTCGAGCCACTTGAGCGCACGTTCGTGGTCGATACGCTCCTCGGCGTTTGGCTGCTCGCTCGCGATGTCATGGCCAGAGTCACGCACCATACGCAGCTCCGCCCGTCTCAAGTCACGAAACAGGCGCAGGGCAGTACCGTAGAGAAACGACCGCTCGCAGCCGGGGCGGATGTCGGACAGCCTTTCGGCCGCGATCAAGAAGGCTTGCTGGGCCGCGTCGTCCGCCGTCTCCGCGTCGAGCCCGAGCCGGCGCAAGAGCCGCCAGATGAAGGTGAAATTTTGCGAAAACAGCTCCTTCAGCCGAGTGGCATCTGCGGCCGGCCGCAACGGGGCCGTGCTGAGTGGCTTCGGCTGCATGGACTGCGTCGAAGAGTAATGGTCGAGGAGCCTCGAGCGATCACGGAAAAGAAACGTGCGCCTCGTGGTTTGAATGTAGGACAACCCATGACAAGCTCGCCCCGTGCGAGGTCGGCGTGCGGTCCCGCTGCTCGTGGCAGCTTTCTCGCTGATGGTCGGCTCCCAACCGGCGCGGGCAGAGGCTCCGTTGGCGGTCAAGCTGGAATTTCGCGCAGACGACGGCTGCCCCGACCAAGGCGAGTTCTTGAGCCGGCTCACATCGCGGGCCCACGTTCGCCTGGTGGAGAATACGGAGGCGCTGCGGTTGCGGGTCGTGTTGCTCGCTTCCGGGAACGGGGCGCGCGGCGAGCTGCGCACCGGTGCCGCAGGCGAGATCGACGCGCGCGAGGTCGAGGCGCGGAGCTGTGAAGAGGTCGCCGACGCGCTGGCGTTGATAGCCGCGCTGCTGGTCGAGCGCACGAAGCGCCAGCAAGCCACGCGACCCATACCCTTGCCACAGGTCCAGGCTCCGCCCCGGCCCGAGCCGCGCCCGCCGGCACGGCCGCGAACGCGCCTGGAGCTCGGATTGCAGGCGGTAACGACACGCCCGATCGCGGCACTGCCATTGGCGGGTGCCGGCGTCTCGTTGTTCGTTAATGGCGGCATGACCTGGTGGCTTTCAGCGCACTACTCTCGCAATGACGCGTTGGCTTCGCCGACGCGCGCGCGCTTTGGCTTCGGCGCTCTCTCGTTCGGCGGCGGTCCGCCGGCGTTGAAGCTCGGCGCGCGGCTGCAAGTGGCAGCCCTCGCCGTAGGAGAAGGAGGATTTTTGAGCGCCGAAGGCATCGATGTCGACGTGAGGTCTTCGGCGCGGCGGAGCTATTGGGCAGCGGGCGCAATGGGGCGCGCCCAGTGGCAGGTCAGCGATCATGTCGGATTGTTCATGGAACTGGGCGGATTGGTTCCCGTGATTGAGCGCCGCTTCAGTACGCGCGAGCCGTACGTGCTCGTGGGGCGAACGGCGAGCGTTGCCGTACACGCGGCGCTCGGATTGGCGTTAGGCCTGTAAGGTGTCCCCGTCTCGTCATCGAGGAGATGACTCGAGCGTGCGTAGAGTAATGGGTGAACGCGCCCGAGCGATCACACTCTCGAACGAATTTTGCGTCGGCGTCTCGCCGGCGCAGACCCACCTCGACCCACGCTTGGAAAAGCCAGACGCCTCATGCCACACTCGTCGGGTGTGGGCGCGCTCGTTCATGGCAACCGCCGGCCGAGCTCTCTGCATCGTCACGTGCATCGGTTCGTGGAGCTCGTGCGGCTCGACGGAGGACACGATCGGTTTCAACTACCCGTCGGACGCCGGCACCAGCGGCCAGGGCGGAGCCGCAAGCTCGGATTCGACCACCATGGACGGCGGAGCCGGTGCGATCGCGGGAGCGGCGGCCGCCGCGGGGGACGCCAGCGCGAGTAGCAACGAACGCACTTACCCGAATCTGTTCAACGCTGTGCTCGGCAAGACGGAAGACGAGATCACTCGCAAGCTCGACGCGAATTTTGCGCAATTGTTCCACGGCGATCCCACGACCGAATCGATCTACGTCAGCGTCGGCCCCGATCAGGCCTACGTCTGGGATCCGCGGCAGATGGACATCCGCGCGGACGGCTTTGCGAATGCGCTGCTCGTCTGCGTAGAGCTCGATCACCGAGACGAATTCGACCGACTGTGGCGCTTCGCCGATGCGCACCTCGTGCCCAAGACCGGACCGCTGCGCGACTACCTGCGCTCGCGCTGCGATCTTTCGGGGGGAAGTTGCGATGCTACGGTTTCGGCCGAGTCACACTTTGCCGCGACGACGGCCTTGTGGCTGGCTCACGGACGTTGGGGCAGCGGCGGCAGCCTGAATTACCAGACCGAAGCCGAACGACTCATGGCCGCGGTATTTCGCGCGGAGCCTGGTGCCAGCACTGCGCTGGGTGAGCTGTCGGGCTTGGTGGATGCGGCGCGCGTGTTGCCGCTCGCCAGCCCGTATGCGTCGGATCGCAACCAGACCAGCTCGGCCGCGATGGCCGCCGCCTACTTTGCGACCTGGGCCGAGAAGAGCGGTGACCCGCGGGCCCTCGAGCTTTCGCGACATGCGCGCGCTTACCTAGCCAACGTCAGCAATGCCAGCACCGGTTTGGTACCGGACCACGCCGCCATCGACGGCACGCTGGGAACCGATGACGACGTGTTCTCGGCCAATAGCTACCCGGTGCCGCTGGCGATCGCCGTGGATGCGGTTTGGTTCGGGGCGTCCACCTGGCACGTCGACGAAAGCAATCGCTTGCTGAGCTTCTTTTCTGCGCCTCTCGCAGCCAAGAGCTACGCTGTCACCTATTCCCTTTCGGGCACCGCTGGCGGTCCGCTCGGCGATCTGCTCTCGCTGCAAGCGCCGATCAGCGCTTGCGCGGCCGCCGCGACGACGGCGGTCCGAGCTGACTTCGTCCAAGCCGCTTGGGACGCCAAGCTGAACACCGGCACCTCTCGGAAATTCGGAAACCTGCTCCACATGCTGAGCTCGCTGCTGCTGAGCGGGCGAATGCGCGTTTACTGACGGCGGGGAGCAGGGGAGCTTCGAGCGCCGTGTTGAATTACGGCAAGGTCTTGGCGTTCATGACGGAGCCTGTCCGGGGCAGGAGGCGATGCTCGTGCTCGCGTCGCATTGAAACTGTGCAACTGCGCGCGCGACGAGCGCCATGACCCATCACTCCTCGTCCAACGTGAACAACTGGACGTTCGCGACCGCGATCCTTTCGCTGGGCGTGGAGCGAGCGACGATCGATCGCAGCTCGCGAAAGTAGCTCTTGTGCAGCTCCCGCAGGCGCTGCAGATCTGCCTTCGAGACGGCGAAGACGTTGAACGAGAACAACCCGGGTGCGCCCGCGCTCAGGCGCTCGAGGCCGATCTCGGCCCAACGCTGCTTGAGGCGCCGCTCGGCGCCGACGTCTTGCCGCGTATCCACCGTGAGCTCGCGCGCCGGCAAGTAGCGGCCGCGCTGGCGGCGGATTTGGCCGCTCTCGAAGAGCAGCTCGAGGCAGCGCTGCTCTTCGGCCGGCTCGATGCCGATGCGGCGGGCGATCCAACCGACTTCGTGCTCAGGCAGACGCGCGTAGTCCGAAAGCTCGAGCGCTCGCAGCACCGCCGGGATCCACGGCAGCTCGTAGGTGGCACGCCGATGCGCCTCGAGCAGCTTCCAAGCGCGCCGTGCCGCGGGCAGCGACGCGGGGTCGTGGAACAGCGACACGAAGTCGAGCAGCCGCAGCGACGCCGCCTCGAACAGTCGCAGAAAGTCCGGAAAGCGTGGCTCGGCTTGTGCGTCGAGCCAGCGCGCGATGGCGTAGCGGCTTATGCCCGTGCGCCGAGCGAGCTCGAGGATTGGCACCTGGCCGCGGATCTCTCGTAGCAGCAGCGCCACGCCCTCGGGCGAAGTCGGGTCCGCGTCCGACAACCACGCGGGCGGCATGGCGAAGAACCGTCGCAGGAGCGCCGCCACGTCGACGCGCAGCGTTCGGGCGGCGCGCAGCACCACCGATGCCGTCGGCCAGCGCCGCCCCGCCTCCCAGGCGTAAACCACGTTGGTGCGGTAGCCGAGGCGGCGGCTCAGTGCGGTTTGCGAGCGCCCTGCCCGCAGCGCCCTCAAGAAATCACGCGCCAAACGCTCGAAATCCAGGCCCATATAGTGCAGATTCGCACATCCGAGGGCTATCTTGGCAGATGGAATGTGCGCTGCCGAAGTGGACATCAGCCCCGCTCAAGCGATACTCGGTCGACACCATGGCAAAGACGGCCGTCGCCGCGGTCCTGACGGGCGCTCTGTTGAGCGTCTGCCTGGGCTGCAGCTCGAGCTCGCCCGCGCCGAGCGACAAGGCGCCGGGGCCGCTGCTGGGCGGGCAAACCGGCGGCGAGAACGGTTTGAATTGTACCCCCGGCACCGCGCTCGAGCCGATGCCGATGGACTCGGCTTCGGAGCTCGGCTTCTCGGCGGCGCAAATGCTGACTCGAGTCGCGGGTGAGCAAACGCTCGACCTCACTTGGTCGGACGGCGGCACCACCGCGCTATCGTTGACGATTGCAGGCCTGGGTCGCGCCGGCTACGCACGCGCTTGCTCTGCGAACGAGCTCGACGTTTCGGTGAAGCTGGTCACCCAAGACGGCGCGCTCGCCGAAGCGGTGCAGGCCAAGCTGTTCGCCCGCAGCTTGGAACGGGCGAGCTCGAGCCTCGAGCTGCCTCTGGCGTCGTTGCGAGGAACGCTGAGCGCTCGGCTCACGCTGCCCCCAGGGCAAGACACCCTGGCCGTCCACCTGGACTTCGCCGACGGCGCCGCCAGCGGCGGCATCGACGCCATCGACCTTTCCGGGACGGAGCCTGCAACGTCCGTCGCCACGTTCTGAAGCAACGCAGCAGCAGTAACAGCACATCGATAGAGTCGGCGAAACGGAGCGCTCTGGCGCGCGGGCGGTGGAGTGCCTCCAGCGTCCAAGCAGGGGCGCGGCGTCTGGCCGGAGGAGCATGACATGACCGTGAGCTTTCTCTTTCACTGGCGACAAGCGAGCTTGCTCGTCGCAACCTGGCTAGCTCTCTCCGGCTGCGGAAGCACCAGCAACGGCGCGGCTCCCAGCTCGGCCGGTGCCGGCGTGGCGGGCGAAGCCGGGGCGGCCGCGGGGGGCGCCGGGGCCGCAGGTGCACCGGAGGGCGGCTCGCACGAGAGCTCGGGCGGCGCAGTGGATGGCGGTGCGGGCCAGAGCGGCGGACAGGGCGGCGCAAACGCCGCCGGCGAAGGCGGCGCGGGTGGCACTCCGGGCACGAGCCCGGAGATGGCAGCCGTACAGGCGATCTTGGACGAGCGTTGCGTCAATTGCCACGACCGCACCTTGTCGGGACTCCCAACCTATCCCGAGCTGTCGCTGACCGCGGGCGATTCGTACGCCGCGCTCGTCGATCATCGCGCGCTACAGCCGTGCGGCGGAACACGCGTGGTACCGGGCCACCCCGAGCAGAGCTACCTGGTCGCCAAGCTCACCCAAGACACGCCCTGCGACGGAGCCCGCATGCCCACGCCGTTCGAACCTTTCCTGCCGTTCATTCCTCTCACGGACGAGCAAATGGCGACCATCACCGCCTGGATCAACGCCGGCGCGCCGCCGTGAGCCGGCGCTCGCTCGACCATCCGGCGGAGGTCGTCTTGGCCGAAGCTGCATGCTCGCGCGGCGCGTGAGGGGCATCTGGCGCGGCCGCAATTCGTTGGTTAGATGCGTCGCGGATGAGGGAAGCCGGCTCAGACGGTGCGGACGGCGCCCCTCAGCTCCGCGCAGGTCGAGCGGCGACCGAGTCGGTATCGGACAGACCCCCGCCCAAGGCACGACCGCGATTTGGCGGCGCACGGTTCGAAGAGACGAAGTCGACCTCACTCACGGGTGGAGTCCGGTTTGGCGACGCGCCACTCGGCGAGCGCTTCTCGTCGTATCCTCCATCTCGACCGAGAGCAAGCGCGCGTCGGTCTCGATCCGCACCGTAAGATCGGTGCCTGCTGCGCACTCCACTTTGTAGAAGTTGTACTTTAGCGCGGCTTCCATCACACCGTGTTTGGCTGCGATCGCCGCGTGTGACTCCTCGCCCAACTGTGTTTCCTCCACCAGCGATGCCCAGAAACCAGACTCTTTCTTCGAGTGTGCCATCGCCGACAAGCCTTCGGTCCACCGCACTCAAGTCGTCCATCGTCGTACGCCTGCTGCGGAACTTAGCCGTCTTGCTCCAGCCGGAGATCTCTTCGACCAGGTTCCGTCGCCGTCGCCCACTGCGCAGCTCCGTGCTCTGGCAGTACGGGCACGTGCGCTCGTCGTTGGGAACTCTTAGCTCAACCGTTTCGCTGACAAGTTTGCTCTTGAGGAGGTAGCGCTCATCGCAAAAGCCAGAAGGATTGGCTATGGCTGATTTTCAGCGGATAGCTAACATGCTGACGCGTGTCAGACATCAGAGATGAGATTGGTGAGAGCCTGCATCACGGTCGAAGGCGAAGAACGACAAGAAACGGGTTTCCTCACTGGGAGCGCGACGGTAGCAGAAAGGATGCGGAAGCCTAAAATGAAACTGAACCGAATCCGATTGTACGGAAGGGTCCTTTTGTGGGCGAATACCGCATTGGTCACTTGGTTCGCGCTATCTGCCTGTTCCAGCGGAGATACCCAGTCAGGCTGCACGTCTGACGCCGAGTGCAAAGGCGATCGGGTTTGCGTTGATCACGGCTGCTCGGTCGACCAGGGAGGTGCAGGTATGCCTAGCGAGATGAGCAACTCGGGGGACGACTTCGAGTACTCGTTGACTGATTGTAGAGCGGGGATTGAATACAATTGCTCGTGCCTTGATCTGGGTGCGTTCCCTTCCTTCGGCGACGCGGGCTGTTCAGACTCGACGCGCGACACTTGGGAGAATGAGTGCGTCGAGGGGCTCGGCACGGTTTCAGCGTGCATGGGGAAACGCCGGCCTACCACCGTCGCTGAATGCAGAGCGTCAAGATCTGTATGCTGCCCTGGCTGCGCGCAGTAGCCCTGATGGAGGCCGAGCATCGGTAGTGGATCGAGGGGTCCCTGTAACCACGAACCTGATGTCACGCCTCGAGCCCCCGTGGAGCAAGTAGACCGTCGACGTTGCGGGTTCGATCCACGAGCACGCCGAATGCGATCGGAGGTGCAATTTTCCGAGGCATGCCGCTTCCCCCCAACGTGGACTACCCAAGTTCGCGCGGTCTCTGTGCGGCGTCGGGAGGACTTCGAAAACGCGCTCTCGGTCTGAGGGCGTACGCACTGCTCGCGCTAAGTCTGTTTGTCAGTGTGAGGGTGCTGCGCGGGTGGCGCCGGCGAGTTAGGGAAAAGGGCAGCGAGCTTGGCGCGGGACGGCACGCGCAATTTCCGCATGGCGCTGCGCAGCAATGTCGAAACCTTCGATGCGCCGAATCCCAGCTCGTACGTGATGAGCTTGTTCGAGTGGCCCCAAGCTGCCAGAAGCGCCACGGCCCGCTCGTCGTCGGTGAGCCCTGCGGGCTCTTTGACGTTCGGCGCGTTCCGACGTGCCAACACGAGCCGTTTGCCGTCCGTATCAATGTGGCTCACCAATGACCAACGACCAGCCACCATCGCGCGCCACAGTTCCAGAGCCTCCACTGGGTCTCGCCGTCGAATGGACTGGGCCTTCGTCAGCGCGCGCACGGCGGCCTGCAACCGTAGGCGCGCTGCCTGCGCGTCCAACCCGCCGTGCTCCAGCTGCCCGGTTCCGGAAAGCACCGCCGCAGGGGACTCGGAATCGATAGTACTGAATCGCAGTCGCGTGGCGGCAGCAAAGTGTGCCGCTACGCGCGTCAGCTCGCTTTGGCGGCGCGGATGGACAGCTTCGCAACGGCTTTTGGAACAGGCAATGACGATGAGACTCCGCTGATTCGCATTGTGCGCACGCATGGCCGTTGCGTCGGCGACGCCCAACTTCTCCATCAGTTGAAGCGGACCAACACTGAGTCGCAGCGTCCTGCGAATACGGCTTAGGTTCTCGATCGCTGAATGAGCCAAATAAAGCCGCTGTAACTCGCTGTCGGACAGGGACGCCGCGAATTGAGTCACCGCCGTTCCAAGCCATGCGGGTTCGCCGGCCATCCCCACCGGGCCATAACGCAAAGGAGCCGTCTGATTCGCGTCATAGGTATACACCGCAACGCCCAAGCCTCGATCGAGGGCGGGGCGCACTGCACGGGCGATCTGGGTGACCCATTCGTGTTCGGTCGTCCGTAGATCATAAGCAGCTTCGACCGCCGCGAGGTAGTCGTGTGATGAAGGAAGCATGCTATCCCGGATGCGACAAATCCCGGATTGCATGGGATGCCCGAACGCAAAAACTTACCATCTCGGAGCGCCCGCTGACGCCCAGCTTGCTGTAAATTACCCGCACCTGATTGGCCACAGTATGAAGCGAAGTGCCTCGCACGGCAGCAATATCGCGGTTCGAGCGTCCTTCGAGGATAAGCGTCGCTACCTGGCGCTCTGCGGATGAAAGCTGCGCGGGGATGCTGAATTCGCGGAGGCTGAACTCGAACAGCGCATATTGGTCTCCAGCCACTTCGAACGTGAAAGCTTCGAGGTCAGCCGGGCCAGCTAATGCCGTCACGGATCGACGGCGAGTGCTCGGAGAATCGGCCTCACTCTCACTCCAGCTCTTCGCTGACACGACTCGAGACGTTACCACGTCCCCATGCGCCCCGCGGGGCGCTTGCCATTGGCCAGAAAAATTAGCCAGGGCCAACGAAACGTCGATGAAAACAACGAGGCGCCTAGGTACATTGAAGGGGGTGGATCCGGTCGACGCGGACCGCAGGTCGGGAGTCCGCTCCTCCTGCCTACTGGCCGCCGTGCACAGCCGGCGACAGCCCGCGGAGACGCACGCGTTCCGGGCTGAAGCTCGGTCGTCGCCAGAGACGATCCGGACGAGGTCCATCAGGGACCGGCGCGGACAGCTCCGGCCGCGAGTCGTAGCTGTCGGCGTCGTACTTGCCGAACTGCTTCCGAAAATGCGTTGAGACGCCGGGGGCTGTCTTCTGACGCCGAGGGCTGGCGATCAAGAGGGCCAAGGCGGCCGGCGGGAAGATCCAGCAGCAATTCCCACTATGCGGGATCTTCGCATTGCCAGATTCGCGGGAGCACGGCGAAGAACCATCCTAGGACGGTGCAGGTCGCAACGGCATTGTCATCCGCGACTTTGCGTTTGAATCGAGGCTATCACGGCCGGGCGACACAGCTAGAACAATGAAGGGGGGCAGGTCTTGGGACGACTCTTAACCTCCAGGTCATGTGCCACGTAAGAGTGCTCTTCGATGCTGGCGCATGTCTCGCTGCCGTGAAGGTTGAAGCAGGCACAACCAGAACTGCGATCGGAGTGGTCGAGAAACGAGGCCTTCTCGCTCCATTCGAAGCAACAGTCGTATGTTTTCTCACACTCAGGCACCTCTTTTTGCTGAGTTGGCGTCCGTAGACTGCACTCGCACCCGAAGCGGTCCTCCGTGCAGTGAAGCTTCTTTGAGCAGCCGCACGTGAATACCAAGATAATCGCCATCCACGTGGAGGCCGGGCAGAGACTGCTCCGCTCGCGGATGCGACGCGCGGGAAACGATGGCATTGAGATCACCTTGCAGCTTCTCACGACAGCCGTGGCTAAAACAAGGACGCGGGGCACGTCTTGGGGTGTCCCTTAACCTCGAGCTCATGAGCCACGTAGCCGCGCTTCTCGATGCTGGCACAGGTCTCGCCCGGGCGCGGACTGAAGCAATCACAACCAGAACTGCGATCGGAGTGATCCAGGAACGATGCCTTCTCGCGCCATTCGATACAGCAATCGTACGCCTTCTCGCACTCAGACACCTCATGGAGAAGGCGAGCGCTAAGGCCGCAGCGGCATCCAAAGCTGTCCTGCATGCAGTGAAGTTTCTTTGAGCAGCCGCACGTGAATACCAAGACAATCGCGATCCCCGCGGAAGCGAGGCACAGCCTGCCCCGCTCGCGGATAAGACGTGCAGGAAACGATGGCATTGCGATCACCTTGCAGCTTCTCACGACAGCCGTTGCTAAAACAAGGACGCGGGGCACGTCTTGGGGTGCCCCTTAACCTCGAGCTCATGAGCAACGAAGGAGCGCTCGATGCTCCCACACGTCTCCTCGAGCTGGGTGGAAGCAAGTGCACCCCGATGAGCGATCGGAATGGTCCAGAAACGATGTCCTCTCGCTCCATTCGAAACAGCACTCGTCCTTGAATGCCTGCGCGCCAAGGCGCTGGCAGCCCGTCATGTGCCGAAAACTGACCCCTCTTGCACGAAAACGTCACACGAGCTGCACTGGACGGAGGTGCGCGGCGGCTCCATCTCCTTGAGATGGCGCGGGGGCGCCGCGAAAGGAATCGTTCCATGCCGCTTGATCACTACGTCACACTCGGTCGCTCCGGATTGCGCGTCTCTCCCATGTGCCTCGGCGCCATGACTTTTGGAGAGGACTTGGGCTGGGGCAGCAGCGTGGAGACCTCGCGAGCCATCATCGATCGCTTTATCGATCGCGGTGGCAACTTCATCGATACCGCCAACGTCTACACGCACGGTCACTCGGAAAAAATCATCGGCGATCACCTGACGAAGGATCGCTCGCGCCGCGACCGCATCGTGCTCGCCACCAAGTTTTTTGGCGGCATGTATCCGGGCGATCCGAACAGCGGCGGTAGTAACCGCAAATCCATCATCAACGCCGCGGAAGACTCGCTGCGCCGCCTGCAAACCGACTACATCGATCTGTACTGGATGCACGCCTGGGACACGACGACGCCGATCGAGGAGACGCTGCGCGCCCTCGACGACCTCGTGGCATCAGGCAAGGTGCGCTACGTCGGCTTCTCGGACGCGCCGGCCTGGAAGTGCGCACAGGCCCAAACCATCGCGCATTTTCGCGGCTATACCCCCCTGGTCGGCCTTCAGATCGAGTACTCACTGCTCGAGCGCACGGTCGAGGGCGAGCTCGTGCCGATGGCGCTGGAGCTCGGGCTCGGCATCACGCCGTGGTCCCCCCTCAAAAGCGGCATCCTGTCCGGAAAGTACACGCGCCAAAACCACGGCTCGCAAAAGCCCGACCGGGGCATGCTGGCGGAATCCGGCCTGACCGAAAAGGCCTACGACATCATCGAGGCGCTCACCGAAATCGCGCGCGAGAAGGACTCCACGCCCGCTCGTGTGGCGCTCGCCTGGCTCGCAAAGAAACCAGGCGTCAGCTCGATCATCTTGGGTGCCCGGCGCCTCGACCAGCTGGAGGACAACCTTGCCGCCGCTGACCTGAGCCTCTCGCCCGAGGAAATCCAAAAGCTCGACCAGCTCTCGACGCCGACGCTGCCTTTCCCCGCGGCCATGGCCGGTTACGCTCCGAGCTTTGCTTACGCGGGAACTACGATCAACGGTACGAGCGCGCCCATCTCACCTTGGGTGCCGCAAAAGGGCGGCGCGCGTTACTGAGCCGCGCAGTGCCGACTACCAGATGTGGAAATTGCCGCTGACGTGGAGCAGGCCCAGCATGTAAAGCACGCCGTCCCAGTAGTCGTGGGACGGGACCGCGGTCGACCAGAGCTTGTCCACATACGTCTTGCCCGACGATGCCGGCAAGGCGAAGCCCAGAGTGGCGTTGCAGCCGATCGTTGCGCCGCCGTTGGTACGGGAGCTGGAATAGGCGCCGAACTTGGGCGCGTACGTGTCCTTCTGCCACGCATCTTCGCCGTTCAGGTACCAGTCCATCATCAGGTTGACCACGCAACGGAGTGAGTCGGCATTGGCGGCCTGCGGGTTCGTTGCCGTGAAGCTGGCTTGGTAGGGGCAAACGCCGTTGCCATCCACCACCTTGTGCATGTATTCGCGCCCCGCGCTCACCGCTTCAGTCCAGAACTCGGCGTGCTGAGTGTCGAAGCAGCCCCACACCTTGTAGAACGCAGGCAGGATGTAGGAAGGATCGACGTTTCTGGAGTTGGCGACGAACTTGACCAAGTGGTACTGCGAGTCGAAGTACTTCGTCCGGATCAGGTCGAGGACCCACTGCGCCTCGGTCGAGTAGGCAATCTTGCCGGGTCCGCTCGAGTCACCCCAGCGGTGGCTGGCAAAGATGAGGGCGGTCGCGAAGTACTCTTCGCCATCCGGCGCTCCGCCACCGGCGCACCCCGAGCCCGAGGTCTTGCATGACCATCGGATCTCGCCCGTTCCATTCGCCATGTGATTCTTGACCCAGGTCCAAACGCGGTCGAACTCGGTCTGATGGTTCAGCTGAACCGCGATCATCATGGCGTAGGACATGCCTTCGGTGCGCACGTCGTTGTTCAAGATATCTTCGACATACGATTCGTTGGCGCCTGGGCCGTCGAAGTAGATGGTTCCCGCGCCTTGGGGGTTGAAGAGTGACGACCAGGCCTTGCTGACCTTGTCGTCACTCTCCGCCTGGGTGTGACCGGAGACCGTGACGAAGAGATTGGCGTAGCTCGTGGGTGGCATGCATTCTCCGGTGGCGGGGCCGCCGCCGTCCGGTTTTCCGCCGGATCCGCCGCCCCCGCCGAAACCCGCAGCAGCGCCACCATTGCCGGCGCCCCCGGTCTGGGGTGTTCCCGCCGAGCCCCCTCCTCCAATCCCTCCCTGCGACGAGCCGGCATTGGGGCTTCCACCGGTCTCGGTTGCTGTCCCGCCTACGCCGCCCGAGCCCGAGGATGTCGGTGTGTCTGGAGTTGGGTTAGGGGCTCCATTCCCTCCGCTGCCATCAGAGCTACACGCGACCAAAAGGCCGGCCAGCGAAAGAACGAACCAGTGAACCGAAAGACTACGCACGTGGGACTCCTCACCACGGAAGTGGCTCGAACGTGCGCGGTGCGTTGAAGTTTCGGTGGTAAAAGCAGACAGCGCGTTGCACCTGTCCAGCACTCAGCGGCGGATTGAAGTATCGCCAACACTTTGCAAGCTCCGCGAACCCCCCCCGAGCGTCGGATCAGCGCTGCTGAGACGTAGGGCGCGGCGGTCGCGGTTCCCCGCCGCGCTAAAACGCCAGCCCACGATCGTGCCTTGGTGGGGCGACCGCAGTCGAGCGTGCCCGTCATGACCAAGCCGGTCATCAGCAGCGGTCACTTGCCCTTGCTCGGAGCCATACCAGACATCTAACGCCAACCACCGCAAGCCTTGCTCGGCCTGTGGGCGATTTGAACGGGGTGGCCCGGGATGACCGTCGCCACTCGTACCCTGCCCTCTGCGACGCGCAATTGGTGAACGCCGTTTGCGAGGCGAAAGAACATTTCAAGACCAGGATCGAGTCGAAGTACGAGGACAAGAAGGTCGGCGAGCGCACCGTCATCGTTGCAGGTGACACGACCCGCAAGTGGGATGAATGACGATCTCGCCCGGTAGCTCGCGGGTGTAACCACAGTGAGCGCGGCGGGGGATGACTCGTCGTCGCTATGGAGGTCACCATGCGCATTGCCATTGGCAACATCAGTAACAGCATCCAAAAAGACGAATTTAGCGCCACGGTTCGTGCGATTGCGAAGCAGGTGAAAGAGGATTTCGCCCCCCTGTGGGGCATGACGGCCAGCCTTCGTCACGCCACAATCTCGAAAAACGCGAAGCCCGATCCGGAGCTCAAGACGAACGACGACTCGCAGTCGGTGCAAAACGCCGTCGGTTACCATTCGCAGAATCACAAAGGCGTTCCGTATGGCTTCGTGTTCGCCGACATCGCCAAAAAGGTGGACGAGCCCTGGCCCATCACCCTTTCGCACGAAGTCCGTACAGGCTGACTCTTATGAGGTCGACGATATCGCGGTCTCGAACTTCGTGACGCCTCTGTACTTTGCCCAGCTCGACCACCCCGTGCTGACTCAAACGAACTACTTGAACCTCAAGCTCGAACGTTTTGGTGTGCGCCCCGGCGGATATTTTTCGTATTACGACCTCGCCAACAACAGCTGGAGCGATGTTTACGGAGAAGGCGCACAAGCGCGCTACGCGCCGCGGCGTACCAAGTTGCTCGCAGAAGCTCGTCGTCTGCCGCGCCACCGCGGGCACCTGCTCGGGCGCAGCAAGTAGCCCCCCACTACGAATCCAAGGCGGCTCCCTGCTTTTGTGAGGGAGCCGCCAAGTCCAAGAACCGGGACATCACGCTCATCAACAACCCGCGACGAAGCGCCGGCAGATTCTTGACCGGAGCCTGTCGCTTCCGGACATTGCACCGGGATGGAGCGGAAAGGTCGGGATGGGCGCAGGTTGAGGCTGCTGGCTGCCGTTGTCTGGGCAGGGGCAGGGGCCGCCGTTTTCAGCTGCGGGCGCTCGACAGCTGACGGTGGCAGCACTGGCGGAAGCGGCGGCATGGCCGGAGGCCCAGAGGCGCCGTCGCTGGCCGGCATGGGGAACGACACCGTTGCCGGGGAAGCGGGCACCCCAGGTGGCAAGAGCGGCGCTACCGCAGTTGCTGCTGAGGCCGGCGCGGCTGGAGAATTCACGACGCCGCGGGCTGCGGCGCGCAACTACGAGGTCACAGGCACGTGGCCGGAGCAACCCATCGCGCTCCCGATCAAGCCCGGGCAGCTCGAGTACACCAAGCTCGTCATCCACAATCAGTTCCTCGCGGAGAGCTGTGCCATCGGCGACTACAACGACGATGGCACGCCCGACGTCTCGTCTGGTCGCATCTGGTACGAAGGCCCGGACTTCAAGACCTCGCATCCCTTCCGCGATGGCCACGGACCTCTCCCGCGAGACGGCGCACGCCAGGAGCTGAACACGGGCGTTTCGGACGATGTGGCGGACTACCCGGTCGACGTGAATCGCGACGGGTACGTGGACATCATCAACATCGCTCAGCCCGATGTTCCCGAAGCCAACGATCCGAACGACATCAATCCCGGAACGCCGAACAAGATTGGCGTCGTGCAACCGCACGCCACCGCCTACTGGTACGAGAACCCCGGGCCCGCCGGTCAAGCTGGCGATCCCAAATGGACTCCGCACCTCATTCATAGTGACGTGCGCCTCGAGCAGCATGGGCTCGTCGATATGGATGGCGACGGCTACCCGGAGATTTTCGGCGCCTGCAAGAGTTGCTTGCCTAATGAGACCAAGGGCTTTTACTCGGGCGACCCCAAATTTCCCACCGCTTCGTGGTTCTATCACCCGGTCAGCGGTCACGTGACGTTCCCGTTCGGCGGGCTAGGCAAGATGCACGGTGAAGGCGCCGGCGACTTGAACGGTGACGGACTGCCGGACCTACTGAGTCGTGAAGGTGCCTGGTTGCAGCAGCCGGGCGGCTACTTCGACCAAGTCGAGTGCCTCGGCAAGAATAACCCCGAGGGTTGCGGATTCATCAAGCACGACTTTTATGATGGTCTGCCCGACGGCTCCGGCAACAAGGGTGGGTCGCACATGTACGCGGTCGACATGGATCAGGACGGCATCGCCGATGTCGTCTCCGCCGATTGGGCCCACGGCGAGCGCCTTGCCTGGTACAAGCAAGGCAAAGACGGCTCGTTCACGAAGTACTACTTCATGGGCAACCAAGCCGAACAGGCGCAATTCGGCGTCTATTTCAGCGAGCCGCACGCCTTGCAAGTGGCCGATATGGATGGCGACGGGCGCCCCGACGTCATCACTGGCAAGTATCGTTTCTCCTTGCCGCTCAGCCACAACGATCCAGATCCGAACGGCATTCCGTACATCTACGTGTTCAAGAACGTGGCCACGCCCGACGCCTACACGGGCTCCCCGATCACACTGAAACCCGTCAGGGTAGATCCGCTGGGTGTCCCGGGCGCGCTGGGGACGCCCGAAGGCGGCATGGGTGTCGCGTCTCAAATCGCCATCGGTCACGTCAACACCGATGGCATCTTGGATATCTGCGTGGCGACCAAGGTCGGCCTTGCCGTATTCCTCGGTCAGTAGCTGAGTTGCCCAAGTTCCTACTTGGGGACGACGAGGACGCGCGTGTCTTTCTCGATGAAGTAGACATAGTCCGCGTCGAGCGCGGTCTTCATGTTCTCCGTGCCCTTGCCGTAGTAATCGGCGAGCAGGCGGCAGTCGCTGCCGTCGGTCTTGACCCAAGCTACGGGGCCGAATTCCTCGCGGTACACCTCACGCCCGGCTACCTGCAGGCCGAAGTCGATCGCCTCCAATTCGGTCGAAATACCCCTGCCCAGTCGGCACGGAGCTGCCGCTGGGCGCACCGAGACGCGCCCAGCACGACAGCCCTCGCTGAGACCTGCGAGCTAGACCTTGTACTTCTTACCCGAATAGTTCTCGATCGAGAGATCGGATGAAAACGCGTGGTTGACCGCGTGTTTGATAGTGTACCACGAGCCCGTGAAAGGGTAGCCATTGTCTCGGCCGTAGCTCTCGAGCCATTTGCAAACATCGCAGTGCGCCGCGTCGTTGTTTGAGAGATAGTTGTTCCAATAGTTGAACTCGGCAGCCGTGTAGAAGCGCCCATACACCAAGTAGTAGGCACTTTGAATGACGTTGACTCGATCCGTCCCACCGTTGGTCGATCGCATCCAGGTGCGGAGGTAGTTGTACATGAAGTCCATGGTGGGTTGTCTCCCCATCCAATAGTTGATCTCGGCGTCCGTTGCGTAGCGATTGAACGCGGCCTGGTAGCAGAGATGAATGCCCCCCGCCGTGACAGCCTGTTGCTCGATAGATCCGACTTTCTCCGTGTCCGCGTCGCTCCCATCGAACGCGCAGCCGCTTGCCAGGAGCAGTGCTCCCCCGCCGCCCAACAACCTCAATACGCCGCGGCGCCCTTCGGACATATCTACGCTCCCCTTCAAGATCCTGAGTGGCTCAGATTTCATTTGATTCATGCCTTTCTTCAAGCGAACGACAGAGTGCCGCCGTGGCCGTGCTCGAGTTGACGCGCCCTGACCCCAACGCTCCCAAGAGCCTCGCCGGTGCGCGCACCGGGTCGCGACCACCTGATTGCGCCCTCTAGTTTGTTGCCCCCCTTAAACCCGTGACCCCTGCCTGTCCGGCAACGTCCGCCTCCATTTTCCCAAAAAGAAGAGGTGGCAGCAGCCAGGTAACTAGGTCTCATGGCCGGTCCGAGGGTGCTCACCTTTGAAGCCGGCGGCCGGTCGGTTGCGGGGTCGAAACCCCCGACTATGCTCCGGGCATGGCGAGGAAGCAGGCGCGCCCGGAGGTGGCCGGTCTATTCGTCGCCCATCACCGTTCGGTCTACCGCCGCGCCTTGAATCTCCTGGGGGACCAAGACGCGGCCAAAGACGTCTGCCAGGAAATCTTCGTTCGCGTCATGCGCCTCGAAGACCCGGCGCCGCTTGCCGCTAATCCACTGGCGTGGCTGTACCGGGCAACAACGAACCTGTGTCTCAATCAACTGCGTGACAGCAAGCGCCGGCAGGAGCTGCTCTCGAGTTGGCCGAGTGAGGAGCAGCACACCGGAAGCGCCGACGCGCGGGTCATCGTCTACCGAATCTTGCGAGACGTGCCGGAAGACCTACAGGAGGCGGCTGTTTACTATTACGTCGACGAGCTGTCGCACGAGGAAATTGCACAAATCATCGGGACCTCGCGCAGAACTGTCGGCAATCGCTTGCTCAGCTTTCACGCGCGGGTCGGTGAGCTCTTGCAAGAGAAGGTGCTCTCGTGAACGCGGGTTCTGCGCGACGCCGCCCCGAGCAATGCCTGTCGGATTTCGCGCTCGACGAGCTCGTCGCGGCCCGTAGCCTTCACGTCGAGCCAGCGCCGGAGCGGGCGGCCCATCTGGCAGCGTGCTCACGTTGCACGGCGCGCTTGGCCGAGCTCGAGGCGGTCGAGCCACCGGCGCTGGATCCATACCCCGCCGAAGCCAAGCGTGGCGCAAGGCGACGAGGCGTCTCGCTCGTCTACGCTGCGCTCGGCGGCTTACTCGTGCTCGGAGGAATCAGCGCGCTTCGCTCACGTGCGCTATCGCCGGTCGATGACACCGTGGTGACCACTTCGACGCGAACAAAGGGGACGCTCGCCTTGGTCGTGTTCGTCCGCGACACCTCGGGCAACGTTCGGCGCCTCACCCCCACTGACGTCGTTCATCCTGGCGAATCCATGCGCTTCGAGCTGACTGCAGCGCAGCCGGGCTACGCCGGCGTGGTCGGGTTGGATGCGGCGGGGGTGACGACCGTCTATTCCCCGGCACAAGGTGCTTTGCCTTTGCTCGCCGGGGGAGAGCCAAGCCCCCTGCAGGAGACCATCGTGATGGACGAGACATTGGGTACGGAGCGGCTCTTCGGGGTCCTGTGCGGCGAGCTGCATTCCGTGCAAGAGCTCAAGCAGGCGGGCGAGCAGGCGCTACTCGCGGAGGGTGGGGACCCGACGCACGTCACCCGGTTGGGATTGCCTTGCGGGCAAGTGACGGTAGATCTGCATAAGCAGCCGCCTCACTGATTGAATCCGGAATTTTAAGGCTGTCGCGCTTGTCACTCGTTCGAACGCTCCCCGCTCTCGCGTGCCTCGCCTGCCTCGCGTGGTTGCCTGCCTGCAGCTCGCCACCCGAGAGCCACCAGCCGGCGCTGCTAACGAACACCGGTACCTGCTCGGATCTCAAGCGCGTTTGGGCGTGGTCGCAGGGCCGTTCGGCGCAAGCTTGCGGAAATGTCGAGTTTCGCAGTGCCATTCCGCTCGGTGACGGCTACGTCGTGTTTGTGACACCGAGCAACGGTTACGCGGACCTTTGGCGACTGCAGCCGGACGAGCATTTCGGTGCTGGTCCGCTTTCGGCATTTCCGCACGACAGCTCTTCGCTGAGCCGCTCACTGACGGCGCTCGATGGGGAGCTAGCGTTCGAGTACAATCAAGCTACTAGCAAGGCGCGTGTGCTCGGGGTGTTGCCGAGCGCGCGAGGCGAGACTCCTGCGCTGTTCAACCTCGACCCCGCGAAACCTTGGCCGCGCGCGCTGGGGGGGCGAAGCTTCGTCTCTCTGGGTGACGACGCGCTGTTGGATTTCGAGCCCGGCTCGGGCTCCTACTCCGTCGTCAGGTACGAATCGGGACGCGCGGACGCTTTCGAACGAACCGACAACGTCGGCCAACGCGAGGCATTTCGCCGAGGGCACAGCTGGCTGCGCATCGGAGCCGGCTACCTGCTCGAGTGGTCGCCTTCGTCGCATGAATTCCACGTTTGGGGCTACGATCTCTCGCGCTTGCCAGGGGACGTGCTTGACGCCGAACCCCGCGCCGCCGGGGCGTGGCCCGAGCTCGGCGGCCAGCACGAGCTCTTGCCGCTCAGCGACACGCGCATCGCCATCTGGGATCGCGCACTCGGAACGCTCGATGTTCGGGAGCTGCGCGCGAAGGCAGCTGATCCCGTCGGTTCACGAGTGCTCGGCTTATCCCGCGACGACCGTTTTCGCTCCCTGACGCGACCCTTCAGCCCCCCGACTCAGTCCCAAGTCAGACATCTGGTGATCGTGTTCACCCAAGGACCGTCGTTCGACGCCTATTTCGGGCGCTATTGCGGCGCCCCCTCCGGGAGCGCGCCACGCTGCGAGACGGGCCCCAGCTGCTGCGAAGCTGCCCCCGAATCACTCGCGGGCAGCACGCCGGCTTCTCTCGCCGACCTCGATGAATCGTTCAGACCCGATGACTCCCGGGAATGCGTGCTTCAGAAGCAATTGGCATGGCAGCAAGGCGCGCTGCCGGCGACGTGCGGAGACACGCGAGATTTCTCGTGTCTCACTGAAAATCAAGGAGAGCCGCCGCCTCTGTATCATCAGCTCGCCGATCGCGGTTTGTTGGCTGATCGGTACTACGCGGCAGTGGCGGACTCATGGCAGACGAACTTCCTGTTCTTCGCGACGGGGGCATACACTCCCGCTATCGCGGCGGCGGGTAACACCTCGATCGCAACTCTATTCGGTCCCCCGCAAGTGCCATTCGCGACGTACGTGCCCGACATCACGTACCTTTTGGGGCAGGCGGCGCCGAGCTTCGTCGACCCCGAGTGGGCGCACTTTCGTGCCGTTGCCGAGCTCGATCACGACGTGGCCAGCGGGCAGCTAGCGCCCATTTCCGTGATCATCGCTCCACCGGGCGAGGACGAGTCACGCGATCTGCCCGGCTCATTGGAGAAAGGCGCACAGTTCGTCTCGAATGTCGTCGATATCGTGACGCGTTCGAGCCAAGGAAAGGAAACTTTGCTGCTCGTGGCGCCGCTGACAGGCTCCGGTTTCTACGATCACTTGTCGCCGCCTGCGATCGTACCTAGCTGTGACGTGTCCGGCGTCGCGCGCGGGCTTCGCGTGCCACTGCTCGCGTTCGGCCCCTTCATCGACCCCGGTCGAATCTCGCATACGGAGCTCGACCACGCTTCGCTGACCGCCTTCATCGAGTGGAATTGGCTGGGCGAAGCCGGGCAACTTGGAGGCAGGGACGCTTGCGCGGGCGATTTGCGCGCCCTGCTGACCGACGCCGCGCTGGTGCCCGCCGACTGACGAAACCGAACGGCGGAGATCACGGTATCGACTCGAAACACGACCGCCCCGGCGGTAGCCGCGACGTTGCGGCGACTGCGCGTAGTGACACCGTCTTCGGCTCGACCGCTATCACAAAGGCCTCACTATTGTCGCAGTGCGCTTCGCCAACAACATATCCGGGGACGGCTAGCGTCCGCGCGAGCCCGAGGATTTGGGTTCCCTCCTCGGCTGGCTCCTCGACGTAGATGAGCATGTCCTTCTCGGCGACGCCCGCGTACTGGTCCGGGGCCGCCATCGGCGCCCTCCCTTCGAGGGAGTCCACGCGGAACGTGCCGTCGCCGTCGTTGTCCTCGAACAACACCAGCTCACCCCATGCGAGCGCGACGGCGTCGCTCGAAGCGTCCGCGGCCAACCACTTCACCGCTTCCTTCGGTGGACGTCCAAAGATCTCGAGCGAGAACGCACCGTTCGCTGCGATCCGAGCTTCGAGCTGTTCGGCGCCCGAGACCGTGGGCGTACCGTCCGCCAGCGCCGGATCCACCCAGAGGATCCCGATCGAGAGAGGCCGCGATTCGTCGTAAGGAGCGATCGCTCCTTCGATGATGAAGGAAGGCTCGTCCAGTTGCGTTCCGGGGACGAGGGGTTCGCCACAACCCAACAGCGACGCGGTGACGCTCGTCACCCACAGTGCCCGTTGGAGCCACATCAAAATCCGACTCCCACGCCGAGGCCTAGCTGCATCGTCGCCGCAATCGTGTTGCGTGAAGCTCCGGAGTTAGATGCCAATCGAACCCAGTACAGGGGCAGGGACACCTCCCCCCGCGCGCTCAAGCGCAGACCGAGCGGCATTTCAAACGTGGCCAGCGGCCCGAACGTGCCAGCGTTCGTCACGGTCGTTGGAAGCCATTCGACCTGTTGGCGGAGATTGGCCCAGCCTATTTGCGCACCCACCGAGAAGGTGACCGCGGCCAAATCGAACGCGCGCATCGCGGCCAGCGCCACGCCCACCTCGGAGGTGGTCGACGGGATACGCGTGTCGCGAGCAGCTCGTGCGAAGCTCACCTTCCCTTCGAAGGAGGCCCACTCGAAGTCCTCTTTCAGCCCAACGCTTCCCCCCCACCAAGGCCCCAAACCGACGAGGGAGCTCCGCCAAATCCCGCTGAGGCCGGCAGTCGTGGCGTGCGTGTCACCCCAACCGCCTTTTCGAACGGCGCGTCCGAGCGAGGCACGGGTCGTTTCCACCTTGCCAACCAGCACGTCTTTCCCAACCGATACTCGGAGTTGGCCTTGCGCGAGCGCGTGGGGTTCGCGGCGCAAAAGCTCGTAGGTTCCGCCTTCGAGTGCCAGTCGCTGTCCCATACCGTCGCTTCGCACCTCGGCGATGAGCTTGCCGTCGGGGCTCCGCAAGAAATACCAACCAGGCTTGTCGAACACGACGACGCCGTGTGTGGTCGTCGGTCGTAGACGCGAAATGACCAGGTCGCCTTGCCCCGCCAAGTCATAGCGAAATGAGGGGTGCTGGGGGCCGGCCGAAGTGCTCAGCGTCGTGTTCGTCGTTCTCTCAGAAGCGTAGTCGAATGATTCCCCTAGCGTCACTTCACCGTTCCGATTCCGATCAGCGAGGCCCCGGAGCCCGGCGTCAAAATGATAGGTGAAGAACGAGGCCTGCAGCGCGTCCGATTCTTGCGCGAGCTCGCCGTCCGCCGTTGACGAAAGAATCGCCAGGCCGGTCGTCTTCGCGTTGGCCGCGCTCAGATCGAATGCGACGCCCGGTCGGCCACCCTTCATGCGCGTGAGTGTCCCTGACTGGCAAGCGTCGACGACGGCGACGCGAAGGGAAGCGGGCAGACCCAACAGCAGCTGTTTGAGCTCTGCGAGGGGCAACTCGGTTCCAGCCAAATGCAGCGCCGCCGCGTTGGCGTGTCCGGAATAGTAGAAAAAGACCACGCGCTCGCCGGACATTTTTTCTAGGCGCGCCGCAATGTCGCGAAACCCCTGCCGCACGGCAGCCGCCGTCTGCCCCTTCATCACGATCGCAGCTTGCGGTTCTACTCCCGCGAGCTGCGTCAACGTCGCCGCCATACGGTCGGCGTCGGCTTCGGCATGAAGCAGCGGCTCGTCGTCGCCCTGGCCGACGTTGTTCGCAACGATTAGCGCTACGCGCTCGGCGTGCGCCTCACGCGCGAATAGCGCCGAGCATAGGCATTCGAACATCACGACAATGGCAATGACGAGCCATCCGCGCTTTCCCGTTCCACGACGAAGAGATCTCATCGCGCCCGCTTCACGCGAGCCGTCGACGAAGCTCGTCGCAACGGGACGTCCCATTCCCTCGACCGCACGTCTGACCTTACTGCAACGCTTAAAGGGTGCAAGCAACGATCCCAGGGGGGTGAGGGCTTGTGCGATCGCGCGTGGACTAGGCCCGCGAGCCAAATCGATCGGGCAACTGGCCATATTTTTTTCGGCCGGCTTTCGTGTGTTCGCCGCGCGGCCGGAGGCTGGGCCTGAAGACTCGGCACCTGGGGTCACGTTTCGGCGTTGTCGAAGCAACTCCGCATCCTCGCAACCGCGGCAGCAAGGGCACGACACAAAGGTACGCACCGATCGCTCCCGCTATAGCGACGGCGCTGATCACAGGTCTCCGCGTCTCGCACCTGCTCGCTCTCGATTGGTCGGACATCGACTTCGACGCGCCGGACGATAGCGGCAAAGCCGTTGGTGAAATCATCCCGCAGGGAGGAAGTGCGACGAAGCGAACGGGGCTGATCGGTCTCGAAATCTCACCAGGACTGCGCCGACTGCTCGCCGCGATGAAGCTCCAGAGCGGCGGGCGCGGCAAGGTGTTCCGGCTCACCGAAGCCGAGGGCAAGGCTGCGCTGAAGCGCCTGACCACCAAGAAAGGTGAGGATGGCAAGTTCACCTACGGTGCGCCCGTCGGCTCCACATGGCAGACCTTCCGAAAAACGTGTGGCTGCTATCTCACCAACGCCCCTGGCATATTTGGGAGCGCGAGCGCCTACCGCTCCGCCCGCCAGCTCGGCCACAGCGTTCAGATCGCAGAGCGGTACTACGTGAACGTGGTCCGAGGCATCCCGAGAAGCGCGCGCACCGTCGAAGCCGCCATGCAGATCACGAAGCAGCTTGAACGTGTGATCGACGCCGTGACCAGTGTGGCTCCGCATGAGCGCCGGTTGCGCCGCGTACACGCGTGACGCAGCCGATTAGCGCGGGTCGTCGGCAAGATGCTGGTTCCGCTGCAGTTGGCCTCTCGGAGCGCGTTGCGGTTGTGGCGCTTCGCAGTGGGCCCTACGTAACGCAGAGCTCGTTCGACGTCACAACGTCCAGGTCCCAGGCGCGGAGCAAATATCGCGACAGAAACGGCGAGACCGAAGGGTCGCCAGTGCTTGTTGGGGCATCCAAGTGGACGACATGCTGCTCAAAGACTCCAGGGTGCTCGCGTCGATCGAGTAGAAAGTCAGACCACGTTGCAAGTGCGCGATCCGCCGTCAACCGATCGTCCGCGGAGAGGTGTGGCAAGCCTCGGTCACGAAAAAAGAGGAGCACGCGCCAAGACACCGACGAAGCAAACTTCAAGGCCCACGGGCCATACGCGGCCTCGATGTCACCGAATCGACCTTCGGAAAAAGGTCCAAAAATCTTCTCCGCGAAAAGGCTCTCGCTTTTTGAGAAACGCTGCTCACACGCCTCGCAAAGCCAGTACTCCTTCACCCCGTCTTGAACGCGTCGGTTGGGCTGCTCCGTGGAACGGATCTTCCCGGGGGTCGTGTTCTTCAGCCAGCGTATTGCGAACGCGGGCAGTATATGACTCTCGCGCAGATCGACGAGCAATCCGCATAGTCGGCATTTCCCCTGGGTCATGAGTCGTCATCCGCTAGAGTATCAGCCGCTTGGTCTCGCGGTCCCATTCGCGGACCACGGCAGCGTAGGGAACGTCGCGGTCTTCGAAGGCTTCCAGGGCAACAAAACGCACAGCGTGTGCGTTGCGCTCAGGCGTAGGCATGAGCCGCCCAAGCCCTTTCCAACCAGAGCGTTCTAGGTGCCCGTTGCATGCGCGTCGAACTGCCGACGCCAGGAAGTCAACGGCCTGCAGCCCGGTGAGAGTGTGCGAGCCGCAGAATCTCAGGTCTTCTAAGAAGGCATCGATATTCACGTAGGGGAATGGGTCATTGGGCGCTCGCACGTGGGGCCTGAGGTGGTCGGGAGGCAGCGCCTCCACCCCGAGAAATGGCTGAAACGCGGAGTAGTCAGCGCCCTCGAGTTGGTGCATCGGCTGGGACACACCTGATGTCTGCAGGAAGGGCCCCACGATTTCTTGCCAGAGCTTCTCGTACGACGTTATCGCCAGGTCTTTGGCGTCAAGCCGCCAACAAAACCGACCCAAAGTCTTTGGCAGGCGTTGAACGTAATACAGCGTTGCGTATCGCATCACCGCATCGGCGAGCTTTGTGAGAAGCACCGACTGCACATACAATTGGTTGGACAGTTCGCTCACGCCATGAGCTAGTCGGTCGGTTCGTGAACGTACGGTTGGAACCATGTCATCCGTGATAGCGCGACGAATCGCTGCAACTTGAGCCTCTCGGTGCGCGGAGATGCCAGCTGCCGAATGTAGGCCCATGTCGATCGCTATCGATAGTAGGAGCACGTCGAACTGCCGAACGAGTGCAACAACGGCTGCCATCTGCTGTTCAGACAACTGGCTACCCTTGACTTCGCGGGCACCGTAGCGCCAAGGACGAACCAGCTTTCGAAACTTTCTGGCGAAGGTGGGGAAGCACCCCTCCGGGACGATGAGAGCTGTGACGCACGAGACAGCGTGAGTCTTGGATGGCTGCTGAAAGCCGCCGGCCTCGTCGATGAAGATGTACATGCCCGTACCTTCGGACGCGCTGTCCGCCGAACGTACCGCTGTTAAGCCGCGGCCGCATCCAGAAAGGCACGAGCTGTCAGCTGGCGATAACCCAGCCCGCGGCAATCCACCACGGGCGAGAGGCGGACGGTCACCGGTCACGACGAGGCGCGGCTGGCAGCTTCAACAGCTTGAAACAGCTTGTTAGCCAGCCGTGGCAACACGACATCGCGGGCTTGCTAAGGTTCGGGCGTGGCGAAGGCGGTCCCACCCCTAATCTCGTTTGATACCAACGCCTGGAGCGCACTCGTTGTGGGTGGGAACGCGCTCGCTCGGGCCGCCATGTTGAGGCTGCGCGTCGCGGTACGAGCTGGCCGCTTGCAGGTCGCCGCATGTTGGCCGTTGATAATGGAGCTAGCCGGACTCTATGAGGCTGACCACCGCTTGTACCAGCGCTGCCTGAGGGAACTACGCGATCTATCACGCAGCAGGATCCTCCTGACGCGGCCTGACCGAGTAGAACTGGAGCTTCTGCGCGAACGGCCCCTCCGACGTGGCGAATTGTTCTATCCCGTGGAGGGCTGTGCGCGTTGCTTCCGCCGACTCGCCACTGATAGCGATGTGGCCGGAGAGAAAGCCTACGTTGAAAGCTTCAAGGAGGTCTTCCGGAAGCAGGAAATCGAGTCGCGACAGGCTGCGCGCGAAACAATTGCGACGCAGGATCGAGCGGGCTGGATTCGGACGTGGCGAGAAGATCCGACTAGCCTTGTCCTGAACTGGTGTCAGGACACTTTGAACGAGCGCAGCCCCGTACCACAGCTGGATGCCAGAACATTGCCTTCGCTTTGGCATCACACGGCTTACCATGTGGCCAGGGTCTACCTCGTGGGCGCGGAAGGCGTCGGGCCAAGTCGAATCGATCCGAACGATGTTCTGGACAAGGATCATTTTGCCGACGCCGCCTACTCAAGCGCGTTGGTGACTGACGATCGGGGATTGCACCGAATAGCTGAGCAATGCCCTGCGCCGAAGGTCGAAGTGATCGGGCTGGGCGCGTGGGCGCGGCGATTCCTGTCGGGCTAGCTTGTATTTGAGCTGCGCGCGGAACGCATCGCTACCTGACTCGAGCGTAACCGTACGGCTGATTGCGGATTGCAGCGTTAAAGAATTGCCCTTTTGACGGTGCGGCCAAGAAAGCATCGTAGGTTCCCTGAGACACGCCCCAGTATCGGTAGACCGTTCCCCGAGTGAACTCGACCTCGAGCGTTCGCTGGGCGCGACAGTAGCCAATGCTTCGGATCATTGACGAGCTCACCGGTGTGCGCGAGATGACGGCACATGCTTCGCGAGGGGGAGAGGTGGGCCCCGCCGCGGTCGCAGAGGGACCGGCGGATGGAGCCTCCTCGATCGGGCGCACGTGCGGCGCGGTGCTGCGCGCATCCACCATCGACGTGTCGGGAGGGTGTGGCTGCAAGTAGGCCCAGGCGCCGTACCCGACCACCCCGACTACGGCGAGCGCGACAATGCACCCGCAGCCGTCGTCGCTCACGAGCGTCGCTCCCCGTCCGACGGCGCTGAGGGTAGCTCGGCGGTCATCATCTAGGTCTGCCTCTCAGTCGGTATCGGTAGCCGCAAGTATCGACATCGCCGCAGCATCAGGTGAAAGCGCAGCGACACCCAAGTCCCAGGCTACCTGTTCGAACCAGTTGCTTGCAGCATCGAAAGAGTACCAGCTCCACTGTGCTGCCGAGTTGGCGAGGCCCTGGAGTTCAACGCTATCGTGTCCAATCAACGATGCTACAGACTGCCAGAGCTCAAGCCGTCCATAGGCAGCTCGACGACCGTGGTTGTACGCGCCGCCGTTGGCTGAGGCCGCGAATAGAATGGCGAGCGCACGCTCTATCGACACTCGACGGACCACCACTTGTTCGACCGCTGCTCCCTCGAGGCAGAGGAGCGGAAGGGCTTTTATGAACGCCGCGCTCACCGCGCTCGGTTGAATCGGGCGATCGAAACGGAACCTTCCTGCTTCGGCGCGGCCGTTTGATTCCTCCTGCCAGTTGACGACGACCGACGCGACGCCAGTCGCTGTCGGGACCTCGGTAGCCGCAACCTGCTCGAACGATCCCGATTCGCTGTCCGCGGGCCGCGAAGGGCCGTATGGCATGCCACAGCTCGAGCCACCGACGCGCTCTTGTGGGAGCCAATCCTTCAGTTCCGCTTCGAGGCGCTCGGTGCAGAGCGGTAGAACTGCGAGTGGATGATGAGACTCGAGCAGCTGACCCCAGAATCGTCTAACTAGCGTCTCGCGCGAGAAGTCGGTTCCGCGAACAACGGCCTCCTGGATCCAGCAGCCCAGCACCTCTTGGTAGTCAGCGTGATGTCCAAGTTGGTCGAGCAAACTGACGAGAGTCGCGTTCGACTGGCCAGTCGCGAGTAGAAACGCGAGATCTCTGGCAGTCGCCAACGGTGCGCGTGGCCGTTGCGTGGACTGTGTACGGAAAGACGACCCGAGCTTGAGTGCTGCCGATGCCGCGTCCTGTGCGTTGCAAAGAGCAAGCGCCCGAACGACGCGATCGAATACAGCCTCAAGCGCCCATGGCGGCGCGCCGATATCCGGTCTTTCCTCAACTGCGCGGGCCAGGCCCACGGCCAAGTCGATCTCTCCCCTCGTTACAAAGCCATCGATCGCCTTGTAGTGGGCGTTTACGTCGCGTGTCCCACGGAGGTCCCGGACCAGCTTGTCGATCGAATCCGGCATCGTTGTAACCAAGGCTAGCTTGTTGGTTCGGCCCGTCTATGGCGTGTCGGCTATTCTTTTAAAGAACTCCGGCGCGAGATCTGGCGCGGGAAGACCGGCGACTTGGCCGTCACCGAGTTCAACGATCGTCCAGTCGCCGTCATCGCGGAAGGCGACGTCGACCGTGAAGAATCGGCTCGGGATGCGCGACACAATGGCTTTGAGCTCATCCAATGGGAGCGACGCGGAAAAAGTTGTGAGGTCGCCCCAATAACGGTGCGCCAAAATCAGCTCGCCATCCAACCAAAACGTTCGGAATTCGGCGGCGAGGGGCAAGCGGCTCTTGGGATGCTCACCAACGATCTTGAGCGGGACGAACTCGCGAAAGACAAGGCCCTCGTTTAGGTCCTCACCCTGGAGCTCGAGGAAGCGCTTGACGACACGCTCCACCGCGGCAGGGTCGTCGGCTGCCGGGATGAAGCACGCCTCTGTCCAGTAGTGCTTCTGGGACTTGACGTAGTCTTTGACAACGAGCGGCGCGTGGTGAAACGGCGCGAGAGCTTGCCGGAGCGCGTCGAAATCGACGCTGCCTCGCACGGGCACCCAAACCGAGCGCGGCGTGCGGTTCTCAATGAATGGGTAGGAGTCCGGAAGATAGTGGCAGGTGCGGTACGCCTCCGGGGTGTTGATGAGCGTGATCCCGCGAGCGCTTAGCGCACCGTGCATCGACCGGTACTGGTCCGGAGTCAGCATCCATCCGCGATAAATGGCCGCTGCAGGCCCATCTGGAGTGCGGGCAACGGCTTCGGCGGCGGCCCCCTGAAGCACCCGCGTGTGGTCCACCAGGGCAGTCGACAGCCCGGACTGTCGCGCGGCCGCGAGCTCGTGCTCGAAGTCCGGGTCGACGCTGCGGGGACTGAACGGTTCCGAAGGAAAGAGGATGAGTGACAAGGTTCGGCCTGACTTGTGTTGAGCGAAGCGCGATCTGGAACGCTAGCAGGCCGCCCCGGAACCAGCTTCGAGTAGCAGCAGGAGTAGCAGCAGACTGCGTGGCCCCACTTCCGATTACGAATCCGGCTTAGGTTTAGCGCCCCAATGGCGACGGAAGCAAGAACTTGCGCCTCGCGCTTCCGAACCCCGCGAAGCGCCCCGAACTGCCACCGCCCAAGCCGCCTGAACTGCCGAGAATCGTTCGCGTTCTCGAGCTGGCGCGTCGCTGGCAAGGCATCCTGGATCGCGGTGAAGCGAGGACGCGCGATGACCTCGCGAGGCTCACCGGCCTCGGCTCTCGCTACGTCGGCAACATCTTAGAGTTGCTGCGGCTCCACCCGACCATCCTCGAAGCCATCGAGCGCCTGCCGGTGGGCGCTGGCAACGAGGTGACGGAGCGCTGGCTGCGCCCCATCGCTCGGCTGCCCTATGACGAGCAGCTGACCGCCGTCGCCGAGCGGCTTGACCTCGGTCTCGTGGAGGACTGCGGATGACGCCCACCCCTGTGGGCCCGTCGTGACGGCCGCACTTCAACACGAGCTCATCTGGAGGCCGCTGCCGCGCCGGTACCTCGCAGTCGTGGAATGCACGATGCCGCCGGGCGAGCACCCGTGCACTCAAGTCCGATGCCGATACCACCTGGCCCAGACCGGCGTGGGCGAGCACCGTACGCAACCGACGCGCGATTGCGCGTTGACGGTCGCTGGCGAGGGGCCTCGCACCCTCGATGAGGTCGGCGAAGTGCTCGGCCTCAGCCGAGAGCGCATTCGCCAGGTCCAGGACCGCGCCCTCGAAAAGCTCAAGACCAGCGCCGTCCTGCGGCGCCTATTCGACGAATCCGACTAGCAACCGGAGGTGCCCATGAGCGGCCGCGACTGGACGAAGGAACGCTGGCGTAAACAGTATATCCGCGAGCCCCTGCAACACCGCGCCTGGCCCGTCATGGCCCGCGGCCTGCGCGAGCTCCTCAACGCCCTCGCCGAAGACGACGGCACCCTCGTGCGCGACGTCGAGGACCCGCTCGAGGCGCTGATGCGCGGCCTGCACGCGCAAGAATACGAGCTCGAGCTGGTGGAAGCCGCGCTCGGTCTCTTGCTCCGCGAGGGCTTCCTCGCCAGCGACGAGCACTCCATCTGGATCCCGGACCTCCCGCGCGCCCAAGCTCAACGCGACGCGCCTCCCGCCTCCGTGGACCGAGTGCCGCCGGCAGCCGACACACGCCAGACCTCAACGGAACGTGTCCGCGCCTTCCGCGCTCGCCAGCGCGAACGAAACGCAGCCGCCGTTTCGGACGGCGCCGTTCCCGAAACTGGCGACGCCGCGCAGCCGGTTTCGGACGACGTTTCGGCGCCAGTCGCAGCCGTTTCATCGGACGTTTCACCCTCGCGCGGTGACAGTCACCTTGAGTCATCAGAACGCTCTGAGATCCAGAGAAACCCAGAAAAACAAGATCACCCTGATCAATCCTCAGCCGCGCGCGGCATCGTTTCAGCTCGCCCCCGCGACGTTTCCGCCGAGCTCGTTTCAACGCGATGGACGGACGACGAGGTTTCAAAATTTGCAAGGAATCCGGAACAGGCCCTGAAACTCCCCGTGCACGAGCGTGCCGTCTTTTTACGCTCCCACCCGCGCCTCGCCGACGCGCTGCAGCCCGAGCGGTGGCCGGAGGTCGAAGCGATTGGAGCGGCGTTCGCCGAAGGCTCAGGCCAAACGAAGCAGTACCTCGGCCCCTACGACAAAGACGAGGGCGTCCGCCGTGTCGTCGAGCTCCTCGCCGTCGGCTTCCCCCAGCAGAGTCTAGAATACGTCGCGCGAGTCGTACCGAAGCAGGCATGGTGGACAGCGAATGGCAAGCGGCTTGGTCTTTCTTCGCTCAGCCCGGAGGTGGTGCGGCGCAACATGCCCACCGAAGACGGGCACACGCGAATCCTGAGCCCGCGAGTCGCCAAGGTGCTTGAGGACGCGAACCGCGAGAGGAAGGCCAGTGGCGCCGCGTAGCGAAGCCGTGGGCGGTCTGGGTGGTGGCGTCGACAACTACCCATACGATGCGAGCCTACGCCCCGAGACGGTGCACGGCCTCGATAGGCTGCGAACTATTGCTGACCGAAAGCTAGCCGCGTATCTCTACGCTCTATACGTTCAAGCGGACGCTAACTCAGCCAAGGTGCAAGTGGTAGGCAAGGGCCGCATCGATCGAGTCGACACGCTTCGCCGCGTCGCGTCGCGCGCCCTTGCCGGCGAGCTGGGCGCCGATGCGCACGAGCTCGCCGCCTACCTTTTGATCGACGAAACTGGCCGTGAACAGCTGGATGATGCGTCGCTCCGGATCTTTGTCGACCGCTTGCGGTTGCTGAGGCGCGACCAGGTCTAGGTTGCTGGCTTTTGCGTCATACCTCCGACGGCGTGGAGAGCAACGATTCGGGGGTTCCCGATTCTGACGTGAGCTCCTCAATGCTCGCAAGGCGACCCAGCTTGTACTCCTTTTCGCCGATTTCACGAAGACCTAGCTCGGCGTAGCGTCGCACGTACACGCTGGGGTCCAGCGAGGGATTTGCCGTGTATGTCTCCCGGACGAGCATCGGGAATCCATCCATACACGGAATGTCGATGCGCGAGCATGGCTCAAGCAGCATGTCCTGCGCCGCGATCAGCTTGCTCTGCGGCCCCAAATAATCAAGCAAGTCTTCGTCCGAGAACGTTTCGCTGGTCAAGCATGACCAGCGCTTGGCGCGAATGCTCCCCGGCGTTTCGCCGCGCAAACCAACCTCAACGATGGCGCCGCGAAGAGCGTTGCTGAGCGTGTGCCAGTCGCGCACGGGAATCCCGGCAAGATGCAGTCCGCAGAAAAGGCGAGTCGACGTCAGCACGACCGGTAGCACACGGCGCGCCGTCATCCCGGGAAACCATCGACTCACGATCTGCTGCAACCCGATTTGATCGATGAGCCGGCCACGCTTCGTCAGCTGTTCGGCTGCGTGTTCAACGTCACTCCAAACCTCTGCGTCCTCGTGCGTTGAGGCACCGGGCAACGAGTGCTTGCACTCGAACAAGACGAGGACATCGCCGGCTACAAGAGCGATATCCACTTCACCCTCGACGTCTCCCACCTTCAACCGCTTTCCGACGGCTAGGGAGGGGAATCGCTTGCGAAGTGCTGCTGAGACCTCGGTTGTGAACGCATCGCCTGCCAGCGGAACTCTGCGTTGCTTCCGAATCATCACGTTCCTGATCAGTTTCGAAGACAAAAGGCTGCGAGGCAGCAAGAAATTCGTCCGCCCTAGATCGACCAACGGCGTGTACTGGAGGTCAAGGAATCCTTCGCCTTGCCACTTGAGCACCTTGAGCACTTCCGCCGTGGCCACGCTGCCCGCTCCACCGGCTGCAAGAAACGGTTCTATTTTGTCGTCCTCGACAACCGGAATCGCCGAGTTCCAAAGCCCGGTCGCGTCGTGTCGACTTTCCTTCTCGAGCATTGCGGAATGGAGCTCGAGGAAGAACATCAGTGGGCGGATGCTGTCGACGAATTCGCGGACGGTGAGGTTTTCCGTGAGCTTGGAAGCGTAGAGCGCTTCCGTGTCCACGAACCAGTCGAGATGTTCGACGGCGACTACGTCGTCTTCGAAGTAGCGGTAGCTCAGGAGCTTGTCGAAAACGCCAGAATTGGGCTCCGGTACGCGAAGAATGTGGCGATGAAAAGGCTCCTCGCTGAGCTCGTGCCAGTTCCATCTTCGCAACAACCCCTGGGCGGCGGTGAACATAGAGACGTGAGGCTCATCGGCGTCACGGAACAAGAACAACGGGTGTCGCATTAAGCCCGTTAGCTCCTGCCGCACCAACGCGCTGCGATACGCCTTTTCGATGGCGCTGTCGGTTGCGCGGAGGACGAAGGTTATCCCGTGCGCGGTCGGTAGTCGCAGTAGCTCATGACCGAGCAGAATGACACTGAGAACTGCGTCGCGGAAACGGGCGCAGATGGTCGCGAATTCCAGCAGCTGATGGAATACCGGATGCTGCGCAACTCGCGCTACCTCAGCGTTGGCTTCGCCTCGATCGAGCGGTCCCAACCGATAGATGTCCGCGATACAAAGCGATGCCACGGAGGCCCATTCCTCGGGTGAGTCGGGGCGAACGTCCGCCGTCGATGAGAGAAGCTCGTCAATGACCTGCCGGTCTTCGTCACCAAAGCGATGAGCCATGAACGAAAGGTCGGCCGCGGCCAGAAGTGCCTTCACCACACCTGGCGGCCTCGTGCGAAGGCGCTCGAGGTACCGTTGATATGCCGGTCTCGCCCGACTGGCCGCCTCTTCAATTGCTTCGTACGTTTCGAGTCGAACGGCAAGTAGAGGATGCAAGTTGGCAACAAAGCTCGGGGCCAACCCACGAAGATATGCGAGCAGCTTCTTGCGTGGCGACCGCAACGGATCGCGGTCGGCGAGTATTTGTGCTCGTTCAGCGCGGCGCAGGTGCACCGGATCGAGTGCCAGGGCGAGCACGAATGCGGCGCCGGCACGTCCTGCATGTCCGTCTTCAGCATGTCTGCGTCCGATCTCGAGCGCCGCCGCGGCAGACCTCCTCTGCGACTTCTCACTGGCACGACAGTACTTGGGCACGAGGACGAGCACCTCATCTCGCGACCTAAGCTGGCCGCAAAGCGGAGCCAACTGCTGAACGACCCCTGAGATCGCCTCCATCAAACCCGGATCGAGCATCTCGAACGTTTCCTTCTAAGGGTCAAAGCAGGTGGCGTGCGCGGAGCCGCGACCCTTCGTCCACTTCACGAGTTCACCGACCTGATACGCACCACCGCAAAGCGTGCAGCGACCAATGTAGCGCGAACGAATGGTCTTTGCTTGCGCGCCGCCACTAGGTCGTTCGGCGGGGTCCTGCAGCTCGATGCCATGGCCTTGGATTAGCCGCGCTGCGATGTGAGCGGCCGTCCGAGCTTCCTCAGCCTGTGCATTTTCATGTGTTGCGATCGCAATCAGCCGCTGAATCTTAACAAGAACGCCTTGCATGCCGGGTCTCCTCGTCCGCCGAACTCGCTCGGGGACGACAACGACTTAGCGTGGTCACAGAAGGAATAAAGATGGGCAGATTCAATGACCGCGCCGGGAATTTCGACCTTTGGCCGCTTTGGCGGCTTTTTTGCGCGAGGCGGAAGAGGTCTCTTTTCGCCTGGGTCGTGTTCCGCAAGTCCGAACCGCTTCGTCCTCCATCACGCTGGCCTCGATGTCGGCGTTCTCGAAAGCCGCCATCGCCGCCTCGGTCGTATCGAAACCCTCGTTTTGCAAGTCGGCAAACGCCGATTGACGCCACTTCCTTATCTCGGCCATCCGCGCCAGCAGAGGCTGCACCTGATCCTCCACCGCATCCGATGAAATTCTCGGGATGCCGATCGTTGCCGCCAATCTCTGCAGCGCTTCGATCTTGTCTGGCACCACCTCATCTGCTGCGAGGCCAAAGTCCTGCTTCGTGTAGCCTACTGCAGGATCATCATGCTTCCGGGGGCGTCCCCGACGCCTCAGGTGCATCGAGCAAGCCAACACGGCTACCTCCTTCTCTCCGAGTCGCTGCGCGAGCCCCGCGTCCAGATGATCTGCAACGAAATTCCGAAACATGAGAGACGTGGCGCCCCACGTGAACGCCGCTGCTGCGAGGATGCGCCTAGCTCTGGCAGCTTCGTCCGTGACAAGGCTCGCGCGCCAAGAATCCCACGATCTCAGCGCATCTCCGAGTCGCGCTACGAGCTCGCCGGCTGCGTGCACGTCCGCCGAGCCGACCAAGAATGACCCAGAAGAGTGCATGATTCGGTCTCGCGCAAGCATTAGCCAGTCGGCGATCTCGTCCGCAGTCGCGGCCATGTGTTTCCGATGGTCGCCGCTGAAGAACGCCTCGCTGGCGCCGGGCGGCCAGTGCGCAGACCTGTGCTCCGCCGAGAGGAGGCGAGCATGATCTACGGAAGGCCTTGGCCACCCCACCTGCCGCCACGGATCCCCGTCCACACGACGCGTCGACGCGACACAGGAAGCGACCTCATCCCAGTCGACGGCTCGCGGCGACTTTAGCCGAGCCCAGCGGCGATTGCTCCGATGGTGCTCAGCGATACCTGGGAATCCCGTCCGATGGCAGCAAAGGCCGGTAGCTAGGAGCACCATCGGACCGTTTGGCTGGTCCTCCCAAACGCAATAGCACTGGTGGCGACCGCTGAAAGTTCCCCCAAACATCTGCTGTCGAGGCTGAGGTTGCGTCACCCCGCAGTGGGGGCAGGGATAGCTGCCTTCTTCAAGGTCTTCCGAAGAGCCGGCGTCCCCACCTTGGTCGTGAGCCATCTCTATATCGTAGATCGCCGAGGTCGAAGATGGCACGCGCGGACTTGCGCACCACGGGCGGCCCGGTTCCCGAGCGCTGTCACGGCCTCCCGCGCGGTGCTCTGTGCGCCAGGACGTTCTGCTCCGCGCTACACTCGATCTGTGGAAACTGGTGCCCTCGCGATGTTCGATGCTCTCGGGATCCGCGGCATTTGGGAGAAGCACGACGCTGACCAGATTGTGAGGAAGCTCGAAGCGATTGCGTCGACAGCCCGTCGTCAGGTCGAACAGGAATTCGGTGGGCCGGGCCACCCGAGCACGCGTGACCCGTGGAACGTAGCCAAGAGGATCTGCCTTGGCTTCCTGTCGGATACCATCGTGGTCGGGTTCGTGACCAAGGACCAGCGGGATGCGGCCTTCGCTGTGATGATGGCGGCTCGCTACGCCTCAGAGATCGCGCTTATCGGCTTGCGAGAGCCAGCCCCGTGGACGTATCGAGGCGTCATCACCTACGGCCAATTCGCTATGCACGATAGCGGTAACTTCTTCGTGGGTCCCGCCGTCGACCAAGCCGCCGCCGATCATGAACGAGCGAACGCCGCCCTCACGTGGCTCACCCCAAGTGCATGCGCTCTCGTGGCGATGGCGGACGAAAGCCACTTTCAGGGTGCGGTGCACAAGCGCGAATACGACTTTCCGCTGAAGAACCCGGGAGGTGTGTCATTGCATCGCGGGCAAGTCGCTTCGCCATTCCCGATGGGCAGCACCCCTGACCAGGCTGCGCAGATCGCCCGCAAAATGCTCGCCACGTTTGATGTGACCAAGCCTGGCGTTAGAGAGAAGCTCGACAGCACCAAGCTCTTCTTGGACGAGCATCTCCGTGAGCACACCGCGATTTGGGACGCGCAGCGTGCGCTAGTACGGACGTTCTACCCTTAGAACTCCGGCGGATCAGATCACGGTTGCACCGGCTCCGACCCTGCTCGGTCAAAGCGGATGAAGTCGTTGTTCACGTCGAAGACGCATGACCACTGGCCGGCCTTGACCCGCTCGATGACCTGGCTTTCCGCGCCATCGAGGTAGCCGCTGAGCGCAAAGTGAAGCATGTGCCCGAACAGCTCTTGGTTGCCCTCCGTGACCGTGTAGGTCTTCGGTGCCTCGGACACGACCTGCAAATTCCCGTTCTGCGGGTTCATGCGGGTGCTGAAGCTCGGGCGTTCGCTCAAACGCAACGACATGTATGCCAGATAGGTGTGCAGCTCACGAGCCTGCGGGGGCGCCAAGAGGCCCACCTTGTCGAAGAACTCGGCCACGATCTGCTGAGTCATGCCTGCGTCGTTGAGCACGGTGAACACGTACGTATCACCCACGCGCACGAAGACGGTGCGGCCCATCGTGTGGTCGCCGTAGTCGTAGGCGCCCTCAGCACGGTCTGCGGTTAAAGCCTGACGAAAGAAGATCGTTCCGCATGCATCAAGGTCAAGCTCCGCGCCAATGACCGGGGTGCGGGCAAGACACTGGATGTGGTGAAACCCCTCCCAATAGTGGTGGTCTCCGATCTTCATGTCACCTTCGCGCCGGTCGAGGTGCCATCGGTAGGACATGTCTTTGAGCAGCATCTTCAAGAACAGGAGCGCCATCCAACAGTGCACGAGCTTCATCGACTGCTCGTCGACGCGCGCCATCAACTCCTCGTGAGTACCTGAGAGCAGGTTGCTGACCGGAGTTTCAACTTTCTCGCCGAGCTCGCTGTTGCACTCCACGCAGCAGGGGACCGTGTACGAACGGTAGGGGACCGTTGCGCCGTTCGGCAGCTCCACTCGCTTGTCGAATAGGCCAAATCTACGAAGCACCCACTTCGGCACGATGTGCTCGTCGTTAAAGGGAACCTCCGCCGACTGCGCCCGACCGCAGATGAAGCAGTGCCCTGCCTTCACGACTTCGTCTACGAACCGCTGCGTCGAGAAGTGTAGGACCTTCCCGTCTGGCCCGTAGATCGTGCCGTCCTTGTGAACCCCGTACGCGCGCAGCAGCACAGCACAAAAGTAGCAGAGGGCTACGCGCGGCAACAAGGCTGCTACCAAACAACACGCGCGCATCTCTTGCGTTCAGCACGGGATGGGCACGCTCCGACCCATGGTCATCGCTCGAGGAGGGGAATTGTCGTAAGATGCGTAAATGCCGTCTTTCGGCCCGCATTTCTCATTGGTATCAACTTGTCGTCGCCGATGTCAGCCGATGTGACCGAACGGGTTACACACTCGAAGGCGCCAGGAGGCGATGAGGCCGACGGCGTTGCCGCCTCGCCCGTGCTCGCTCGCCGCTTGGCCGCGGGCTTCGCTTGGGTGAGCTTGGTGGCGCTGGCGATGTGCATCGTTTTGGAAGCGCTGCTCGGGACGGTCGAGACTTCGGTCGCGGAGATGCAGGCCGGTGAGGCAGCAATCCGCAATGGGCTGGATCTGGCTGCGGCGGTGCGGGAGCAGTACATCCATCAGGCCCATGTGCTGGTCGAGCGGAGCGAGCACCACATGGATCACTACCCACGCTGGGTAGAGAAGGTCCGAACCGAGGCGACGGCGCTGCGGGCACGCTTGCCAGCGAGCGAGCATTGGCGCATCGACGCGGTGCTCAGCGACAGCAGCAAGCTCGACCACTTGTTTCGCACCTCGCTCCTGCCTGCAATTCACCGGGCTGACTTCGAGGACGTGCTCCGTCAACATCATGGCGAAGCTGAGCACCTCTCCGCGGAAGCCGTGGCGCACGCCGACGCGCTCGCTCGGTCTGCCGAGGCCGGCATGGCGGACGAACACCATCATGCCATCATGGCGAGTCGCCTCGGTCTGGTAACGGGCGCGTTCGGAATGTTGTCGGTCATCGCGCTCTCGGTGCTGTACACGCGCCGCCTGCGAAGCTCCCTTCTGACGCCCCTCGCTGCCCTGACAGAGGCAGCAAACCGCTTCGGTAGGGGCGAGTTTGGAACTCGAGTCGGGAAGATCGGCGAAGGCGAGCTGCAGGCGGTGGCTGATGCCTGCGATCACATGATTCAAGAGATCGTGACGCGCGAGCGCAAGCTCATCGAAGCTGAACGCATGGCGGTGGTCGGCCAGTTCGCGGCCGGCATCGCCCATGAGCTCAATAACCCCATCGGCGTCATCCGCGGCTACCTGAAGACGATGAAGCCGTCACAGCCGCCCGAGATGTTGAAGGAAGAGCTGCAAATCCTGGACGAGGAGGCGGCGGCCTGCCAACGGATCGCGGAAGACCTGCTGGCGTTCGCGCGCCCCGGCGAAGTGTCGGTGAGCCCCATAGCGATCGACGAAGTTCTTGGCTCCGTCGTTCACCGCTTTCTCGAGAGCGGCGAGGCCAAAGGGCGGACTGTGTCGGTTGCCCTTGAGCCTGCGCGCGTTCCTGCGGACGCGGGCCGCATGCGACAGGTCATGCTGAACCTGTTGCGCAACGCGGTGCAAGCGAGTCCGGCCGCTGGTCGGATTGACGTCAAAGGGGCGCTTTCGCCCGACGGCGCCCTCTACGAGTTTTCCGTTTTGGACCGAGGCTCGGGAGTACCCGACGAGCAGAAGGCGCGAGTCTTCGAGCCGTTCTTCTCGACGTACGACGGCGGCTCGGGTCTCGGGCTCGCCGTTTGTCACGGCATCGTGACTGCGCACGGCGGCAGCATTTCGCTCAGCGATCGCGAAGGTGGCGGCGCCGCTATCCGGGTCGTTTTGCCGATGGCCGCGGTACAAGCAGCGAGAGGCTCGTCGTGAGCGTCGCGAGCGAGCGCCCGACGGTCTTGGTGGTCGACGACCACTCGAACATGCTGCGGCTGATGACGAAGGTTTTGGGCGAAGACGCCCACGTCATTACAGCGCGAGGTGGGCGCGAAGCCATCGACCTGCTTTCTCGCGAACGGGTGTCGGTCGTGCTCGCTGATCTGAGCATGCCCGAGGTGGACGGCCTCGAAGTATTTCGAGCCTGTAAGCGCCTTCAGCCGAGCGCGGAGCTGGTGCTGATGACGGCCTATGCGTCGGTGCCGTCGGCGGTGGAGGCCTTGCGCCTGGGGGCGTTCGAATACCTGACCAAGCCTTTCGAGCCCGAGCTTGCGCGAGCGGCCGTGCTGCGAGCGTTGGGGCGCGCACCCGCCACGCCTGGCCAGGAGGGCGGCGAGCTGCTTCCAGGAATGCTCGGAATCTCGCCCAAGATGCACGAGCTGGCATCCGCCGTGCGCAAGTTTGCGCCCAGCCAAGCCACCGCGCTGCTGGTCGGCGAAAGCGGAACGGGTAAGGAGCGGATTGCGCGAGCCATGCACCAGCTGAGTGGTCGCGCCGATCAGCGCTTTGTCCCCATCAACTGCGCCGCGCTGCCCGCAGATGCATTTGAAAGTGAGCTGTTCGGCGTTGCGCGAGCAGCATCCGGCGTAGCTCGCGACCGAACAGGGCTGTTCGAAGAAGCCAACGCCGGCACGCTCTTCCTCGACGAGATCGGCGAGTTGCCATTGGCGCTACAGGCCAAGCTGGCTCGCACGCTCGAGGAGCGCACCATTCGTCGGGTCGGAGAATCAAAAGAACGCGCGATTGACGTTCGGATCATCGCAGCCACACATCGCAACCTCCAAGACCTCGTTGCCGTCGGCGCGTTCCGCGAGGATCTCTGGTACCAGCTCAACGTTGCGACTATCAACGTGCCGCCATTACGCGAGCGTACCGAGGACATCGAACCGCTGGCCCTTCGCTTTCTGCGGGACTGCACTGCCACTGGCGATCGTCCAGCAGAGAACCCGGGCTTTACGCCGATCGCGATGGAGGCACTGGTTGCCTACAAATGGCCGGGGAACGTGCGCGAGCTTCGCGGCGCAGTCGAGCGGGCCTCGTTGCTTGCTGGTGGCCGACGCGTCGATATCGGGCACCTACCGGCGCAGCTGACGGAGCCTCCCCCGATTGGCGCGGGGGTGGATCTCGCTGCCCTTCCGTGGACCCAGGCGCTGCAAGAAGCGCGTGCCAGCACGGCTCGTTACTACCTGGAGGAAGTGCTCCGACGCCACGGCAACAACGTGGCCGAGGCAGCCACCCACGCCGGCGTCGAGCGAGAAAGCTTCTATCGTCTCTTGCGCCGCTTCGGAGCCAAAGGTCACGAGCGTCGAGCATCTGAGCCGCCAGTCGGGCCTGATCCCGAGGAGCCCAGCGAGGACCAGTAACGGCTACTTGTTCGCAGCGGGGATCGGCGATGGCTCGCGAGAGGCAAATTGCTCGTGGGCGACAAAGGCCACGACGACAACTAGCAACATCAGACCGAGCCAGCGTTTGAGCCTGGCCGTCTGTCGTCCCTGGTCAGTGGATTGGCATTCCGAGCAGCTCACGTCGGAGCAGCATATCACTCGGCTGGCAACGCGCCGCCGCGGTATCCAGCGTCAACAGATCTGGGAATCGCATTGGCCGCTGTCACGCCTGGGCCCATCGCCGCCTAGACGGGTAGAGCGCATCAACTCCGGCGCTCAGGAAGAGAAAATGCCATGTCTATTCGCAGATTCGCGCTCGTGCTCGCCCTAGGTGCGGTTGCGCTGGTTCCAATGGCCGCTTCGGCAGCCACGCCCACCGAGCAGCACTGCATCCTGCTCTCCCACAGCGTTACCTCGGTCAAACCCTATCAGGTGGTCGAGCGGCAGGGGCGGGGCTCCGTCACTCGGCTCGCTGGCGCCCAGGTGTTTGTTCGCGCTGAGCCCGGGCTCACGGCCCAATGGCTGCAGCTCACTGTCGAACGTCACCTCGCGCAAATGAAGGGCGCGCACATGGGTGACTGCGCGCTCGACCTCAGCGGTGTGCGCGTTCAGGTCGATTCGGCCGGACCCGGCTTCGCCGTCAAGATCATCGCGAGCAGCCCTAGCCAGGCGAAGGAAGTGCTGCGCCGTGCTGAGCTGCTGCAGCATTGAAGGGCCTCGGTGTAGCCTCACCCGCTCCGAGCCCGTAGAGGGACTCGGAGCCTCCCGCGATGAGCAGCGACCAATCATCCAACCTCGACGAGCTGGTCGCAAGACTAGCCGAGGGCGACCGCGCGGCGTTCACGGCGGTGTTCCACCAGCTGTGGACGCCCGTGGTCAGGCTTTGTAACAGCATGCTCAGGAACGAGGCGGACGCTGCTGACGCTGCGCAGCAGGCCATGGAGAAGGTTCTGGAACGGGCCTCGGACTACGACCCCAAACGGCCTGCGCTCCCCTGGGCCTTGGCGATCGCGGCCTGGGAATGTCGAACCATTCTCCGCAAGCGTTCTCGGCGCCGGGAGGTCAGCGACGATCTGGTAGCAGACGCCCCAACCGATGACCAAACGATGGAGATGGAGCAACGGCTGCTCCTTCAAAACGCACTTTCAGCCATGGGAGAGCTGTCCGAAAGCGATCGTGAAACGCTCATCGCCACCTTTCTGGACCAAGCCGGCGACGTGAATGGCGCGACGCTGCGCAAGCGGCGAGAGCGAGCTGTGAAGCGGCTCCGTGACGCATTTAGGAGGCTCTATGGCGTCGGATAACCTCAGCCTCATCGAGCGTCGTGTTCGGCGAAAGTACGAATGGGCGCGAGCCCGTCGTGCGTTCTGGGGCTTCACCCCAGTGCTGCTGATTGTTGCGGCCGCCGCAGCGCTCGCCAAGCGACCCGGCTCCACTTTGACTTTTGGGGCGTTGATGTTTGCGCTCGGGGTGGCAGCGCTTTGGTACGGCCGCGACGTGAGGAAGGCCGTGTTGCCGGGAGTTGCCCTCGGGCTCATCCCGCTCGTTCTCGCCCTTTGCGCCAACCACATGCACCACGTCTGCATGGGCGACGCCTGCATGTCGGTATGCCTACCTGCCTGCACGGCCGGAGGGCTCGTGGCCGGCATCGGCATGGCAATCGTGGGCCAGCGGCAACGACTGGGCGTCGGCTACTGGCTGGCCGCGTCGGCAATCACCCTCCTCACCGGCGCCATGGGTTGCTCCTGCGTTGGCTACGCCGGCGTGCTGGGGCTCGCTGCAGGCTTCGGCGTAGGACTACTGCCGGCACTCGCTCGCAAGTTGCTGCGTTAAGCTGTGGTAGCTGTTGTCCCGGTTTGGCTCTAGGCTCAGGCCAGAACGATGGCGGAGGAAGCAACGCTGCGACAGTTGATCTCGCGTTGGCGGGAGGACCCGGGGGCCACTTATCGCAGCTGGTTTCTGTGGGAGGAACGACTCAAGAACTTCCGTTCGATCCGCCGCGGCATCGCCGAGGTCGTGAAGGAAATCGAAGCGGGGACGTTCGGCAATGTCTACAAGGGCTCGTCACTAGAGACGGTGGTTGGCTCGATTGCCGAGCAGAAGCAGATTTTCAAGGGTGCAGACCACGCGTTCCTCTGGAAGCCCAAGCTCCGCATCCCGGACATCTACGAGAACGCGGAGAACCAGCGAGCGCTGGGCCGCTTCCTCTCGGTGTGTTCTTGCTGCGCTGGCAGCGACGAGCTGGTCGCGGCGGTGCATGATCTGGATCAACGGCGCATCAAGGGGCTCGGACCGGCGGTGGCCAACCTCCTCTATTTCCTGCACCCCACCTTCACGCCCCCTTTCAACACCGCCATCGTCAACGGCTACAATGCACTCACCGGCGCGCGCATCAAGCTCGGCAAGTGGGACGAATACCTCGCTCTTCGCACGGGGATGATGCGCATCAACGCCGCCCATCGAGATCTGCTCTCGAATGACCTGGGAGCGGTCGGCGGCCTGATGTTCGATCTCGGTAGCGGTCGCTATACGCCGCCCCCTAAGACGGGCGACGCGGCCGAGCTCAGTGCCTGGCAGGCTGACCTCGAACGGGTCCGAACCGAGGCGCAAAAGGCACGTCGGGCTCCCACCGATAACGATGCCGACAGGTCGCACACGGAGGTGCAAGCGTGGCTTCGCGACCTGGGGCTCGCGATGGGTTTCAGAGTCTGGATCGCCGCCAATGATCGCTCCCGAAGCTTCGGAGCAGGCCAGCTGGGAGATGGTTGCCTGACCGAGCTACCGAGCGAGATTGCAGACGCGCCCGGCTACGAATCGGTGCGCTTGATCGATGTGCTCTGGCTCGAGAAATCCCAAGCCCATGTTGCGGCCGCGTTCGAGGTCGAGCACACGACCTCGATTTACTCGGGCATCGTCAGGCTCTTGGACCTCGCGCTCGGCGTGCCGAGTGAGATGGCGCGAGGGTTGTATCTGGTCGCGCCCGACGATCGGGAAGATCAAGTCCGCGCGCAGCTGGCCCGCCCCGCCTTCCGGCAAGTGAGCCAGCTCGGCGTTCGCTACTTGCCGTATGGTGAGCTGGCCAAGCACCGTGAATCGATGGCGCGCTTCGGCCAAGGCTTGAAGGCGGTAGAGGCAGTGGCTCGCTCGTTGTACTAGCCGCTAGAGCCGCGCGTGGCGGAGCCGCAAGGCGTTGGAGATCACCGACACGGAGCTGAACGCCATCGCCGCGCTTGCGAGCATGGGGCTGAGCAGCAGACCGAAGACCGGATAAAGGACGCCGGCTGCGACGGGGACGCCGAGCGTGTTGTAGATGAGCGCGAAGAACAGGTTCTGCCGGATATTGCGCATCACGTAGCTGGATAGCCGCCGCGCGCGGACGATGCCCATCAGGTCGCCTTTCACGAGCGTGACGCCCGCGCTCTTCATCGCAACGTCTGTGCCTGTGCCCATGGCAATGCCGACGTGCGCTCTGGCAAGCGCAGGAGCGTCATTGGTTCCGTCGCCGGCCATCGCTACCGTCTTTCCGGCAGCTTGCAGCTCGGCCACGACGCGGTCCTTCTGCTCGGGCAGCACCTCAGCGTGCACCTCATCGATTTGCAGCTCACGCGCGACGGCTTCTGCCGTCGTTCGACTGTCGCCGGTCAGCATCACGACGTGCACGCCCAGCTCCTTGAGGTTTCTAAGCGCTTCTGGGGTCGTCGTTTTTACCGGGTCCGCGATGCCCAGCAAGCCCACCGCCGCACCACGGTGGGCGATGAACACGACCGTCTGGCCTTTCTGCCGCAGAACCTCGGCCTGCGCCGCTAGGTCGCCCAAGTCGATTCCCAGCTCGTCGCTCAGGCGCCGATTACCAAGCGCTGCCTGGCCGCCGGCGATGGTCCCGAGCACGCCTCGACCCACTCGCGCCTCGAAGCCTTCGACAGCGGGTAGCTCGATACCGCGTGCTTGCGCGGCCGCCAGCACCGCCGCAGCCAACGGGTGCTCGCTGCCTTTTTCGAGCCCCGCTGCGAGCGTCAGCACCGAAGCTTCGCTGTTGCCGGCGGTCGCGACCACACTCTCCACGCGAGGTTTGCCTTCGGTGAGGGTGCCCGTCTTGTCGACGACGAGAGTGTCCACTTTCTGAAAGACCTCGAGCGCTTCGGCGTTCTTGATCAAAACACCGGCCTGAGCGCCGCGTCCGGTGCCGACCATGATCGACATCGGCGTCGCCAGCCCGAGCGCGCACGGGCACGCGATGATCAGCACGGCAACGGCGTTGACCAGCGCGTAGATCAGGCGCGGCTCGGGGCCCCAAACGGCCCATGCAATTGCGGTGAGCACGGCGATCACGACGACTGCCGGAACGAACCAGGCTGAAACGCGGTCTGCGAGGCGCTGAATCGGCGCACGGCTTCGCTGCGCTTCGCCGACCATGGTCACGATTTGCGCGAGCAGCGTCTCCTTCCCGACACGCTTGGCCTCCATCACGAAGGTACCGGTGCCGTTGAGGGTGCCACCGGTGACGGCGCTACCGGCCGATTTCTCGACCGGGATGGGTTCACCGGTGAGCATGGATTCGTCGATGCTGCTCGAACCTTCGAGCACGGCGCCGTCGACGGGCACCTTTTCCGAGGGTCGCACTCTGAGCTTGTCGCCTACTACGACGTGCTCGAGCGGAACATCGTGCTCGCTGCCGTCGCTGTCGATTCGACGTGCAGTCTTGGGTGCGAGACCCAAGAGCGCGCGGATCGCGCCGGACGTTGCATGGCGTGCGCGCAGCTCGAGCACTTGGCCGAGCAGCACCAGCGTGACGATGACCGCCGAGGCCTCGAAATAGATGGGTGCCATCCCCCCATGTCCCATCGAGTGAGGAAGCAGCGACGGAAAGACCAGCGCAAACACGCTGAAGCCGAAAGCCGCCGCCGTCCCCAGCGCGATCAGCGTGAACATGTTGAGGCTTCGGTTGACGATCGACGCCCAACCCCGCTGAAAGAACGGCAGCCCACCCCAGAGCACGACGGGCGCCGACAGCGCGAGCTGCATCCAGCCAGAGACTTCGGCCGACACGAAATGTTGCACTGGCTGGCCTGGAATCAGCTCGCTCATGGCCAAGAGGAAGGTCGGCACCGTGAACGCGACGCTCACCCAAAAGCGACGTCGCATGTCCACTAGCTCCGGGTTCTCGTCGTCGAGCGCGCTCACGGTGCGTGGCTCGAGTGCCATGCCGCAGATGGGGCAGGCTCCGGGCGCATTCCGAACAATCTCGGGATGCATCGGGCAGACGTACTCGGTGCGCGTTGCGGCGGCGGGCGTCTCCGGCTCGAGCGCCATGCCGCATTTGGGGCATGCGCCGGGCTTGGACTGGCGCACCTCCGGGTCCATCGGGCAGACGTAGGTGGTGCCCGCCGCCACGGCGCTCGCTAGCGGATTCGTCTTGACCGCGTCAGTCGGCGGCGAAGCGTGATGATCTCCGTGCCCGGCGTGCCCGGCATGGGCGGCGTGATCGGTGTGATCGGCATGCGCCGAAGGCGCAACCGGCGCGACGTATTTCCCCGGATCGGCCACGAACTTCTCGCGGCAGCGTGGGTTGCAGAAATAGTACGTCTGACCGTTGTGCTCAGCGCTGCCGCCCTTGGCGGAGCCAGGCTTTACGGTCATCCCGCAAACGGGATCCTTTGCGGTGGCCTCTACGTCGGTCATGTCTGGTGCTCCGCAAGTGACGGCTCCGCAGCAGGACTTGCGGCTTGAAGCGTGAGGAGTTTCGGAATGTGCATGGTGGTGCTCGGTTGCCATGGGGCGGTCTCCAACCAGGCAGACGCAGGGCCCCTCAACGCATTACAGGTCATTTCGGTGCCACGACTGTAGGCCGCGCCGGGAGTGTAAGACTTGCGGCCCCCGCGCGTCAGCGAGTCCGGCCCCTGGCAAGCGATGCGGGTTGTAACCGGGCAGGTCACATCTGGTCGAAGGCCGCACCGGAGCGCTGCCAACGCTTCCCAATGGGACTAGTTGTTGAGTCTGTCACGCCACGGCACGCAGCCGCCTACTACTCAAATCTCGGAGAAATGATGGTCACAAGACGCGAAGCAATGGTCTCGAGCGCTGCTGCAGCAACCGGCGCGCTCTTGCTCAGCCGCTCAGCAGACGCCAGTCAGGCCGATCGTGGCGGCGCCGGTTGGGACAAGTCTTACAGCGGCGGACCAGTGGATACTCCGGCCCAAGCGCCAGGCCAGCCCGGACGGGACTACAACCCCACCGTCACCCCAGGCGGCGCCACCCTGCCGTTCAAGGTCGTCGACGGTGTGAAGATCTTCCACCTGCGAGCCGAAGAGGTGGAGCACGAATTCGCTCCCGGGCTGAAGGCTACGTGCTGGGGATACAACGGCCGCGTGCACGGCCCGACCATCGAAGCGGTCGAAGGCGATCGAGTGCGCGTCTACGTCACCAACAAACTGAGCGCGCCGACCACGATCCATTGGCACGGCGTCTACTTGCCGAACGGCATGGACGGCGTCGGCGGACTCACGCAGCGGACGATCCAGCCGGGGGAGACCTTCAAGTACGAGTGGACGTTCCGGCAGTACGGAACGTTCATGTACCACTCCCACCACGACGAGATGACGCAAATGGCGCTCGGCATGATGGGCATGATCGTCGTGCATCCGCGCCGTCCAGGGGCTGGCTACCGCGTCGACCGAGACTTCGTGATTCAGCTGAGCGAATGGCGCATCGATCCGGGTACTTCGCGCCCCAACCCCAACGAGATGACCGATTTCAACCTGCTGACCATGAACGCCAAGGTCTTTCCAGCCACGGCGCCGTTGGTTTGCAAGAAGGGTGATCGGGTTCGCATCCGCTTCGGCAACTTGAGCGCGATGGACCATCACCCCATCCATCTGCATGGGCACTACTTCAAAGTCGTCGCCACCGACGGCGGCCCTCTGCCCGTCTCCGCACAATGGCCAGAAACTACGGTGCTCGTTCCTACCGGCAGCACGCGCGACGTCGAGCTCATTGCCGATGCACCTGGTGATTGGCCGCTCCATTGTCACATGACCCATCACGTGATGAACCAAATGGGTCATCAGATCCCGAACATGATCGGCGTGAAGCCTGGCAACCTCGACCAGCAGGTTCGCCCGCTGCTGCCGGGTTACATGACCATGGGCCAAGACGGCATGGGGGACATGGGTGACATGGGCATGCCCGTCCCCAAGAACAGCATTCCGATGGTCGGCGGCAAAGGCCCGTTCGACTACATCACGATGGGCGGCATGTTCACGCTCTTCAAGGTGCGCGAAGAGCTAGCGGACCGAAACGTCGATCCGGGTTGGTATCAGCACCCGAAGGGCACGGTGGCGGACGCAGCCACCGCCGCCGAGCTCAAACGCGATGGTGTCGAGGTTTGACCTGAGGAACGGAGGACCAGATGTTTTTCAAAATGAAGCTAATTTCTCGCGTTGTTTCGCTGCTTTCGATCGTGGGCTTCGCCGCCTCCTGTACGTCGACGGAGCTGTCCCTACCGAGCACGCACCCCGGCAATCCGGGTGCACCTACCGGCCAGGTCGCGTTCGCGTCGCCCCTCCAGGGAACACGCGGTGTCACGGAGAGCTCGAGCACTCCCGAGCAAGCTGCCCCGCAGGAACATTCACATGAGCATGCGACGACCTACACATGCCCCATGCACCCCGAAATCATTCGTGACAAGCCGGGCAACTGTCCGATTTGCGGGATGAAGCTCGTGCCCAAGAAAGAAAGCAAGTGAAGCGGGCTTGGCTATTGGTCTTGGGAATCGCGGCTACAGGCTGTGGCGCAGGCGCGGTGGACTACTCGACTCTCAAGAGCGCAGCCGAGGCGCGACAGCGGCAAGCTGGCATGAGCGATCCTGCGACTCAGCGGAACGTGCGAGAGCTCTTGGCACGGCCGCTGGACGCGCAAGCGGTATCGCAGCTCACGCTCTTGAACAATCGCGGGGCGCGCGCGCTGGTTGAAGAGCTCAACGTTGCGAAGGCAAACCTCGCCAGAGCGAGGCACTTGCCGAATCCGATCCTGCAGGGCGCCATGCGCTTTCACAGCGGCGATCGACCCGCCATTGACCTGGGCGCGCTGATCAGCGTTACCGACCTCTTGCTACTCGCGGCTCGGTCGGGGGCGGCCGAATCAGGGGTCGAAGCTGCCAAGCTGAGCGCGGTGGGTAACGTACTCGATCTGTCGTTCGAAGCCCGGCGAGCCTTCTTCGAATACCAGGCGGCGTTGCAGACGCTGGAGCTGCGCCAGAACGTGGTCGACGCTTTCGCGGCCTCGAGCGATGCGACCCAGCGCCTGCGCGATGCCGGCAACACGACCGAGCTAGCGGTGGCAAACGAGCGAGCCGCATTGGCTGACGCGCGGGTCAAGCTTCAGCGCAGCCAGCTCCGGGTCGCAGCCGCGCGCGAGCGACTCAACGGGCTCATGGGCCTTTCGGGACAAGACACCCAATGGAAAACGGAATCGCGGCTCCCTGAGCTACCGCGCGCCGAGCTCGACGTGAAGGATTTGGAAGCGGAATCGGTCCGCCGCAGTCTCGACTTGGAGCTCGCCAAGCAGCGCTTCGCCGCGGCGGCCAAGCGCGCCAATCTATCGCGCGCGGCCGGCTTCATTCCCGAGCTGCGCGCCGGTGTGTCCGCGGAGCGGCACGAGTACTGGGGCGTGGGTCCCGCGGTCGAGGTCCAGGTTCCGCTCTTTTACCAAGGCCAGGGCGAGGTAGGCGTCGCCGAAGCTGAGCGCCGCCAGCAAGAGAACGTGTATGCCGACACGGCCGTTCGCCTCCGTGCCGCCGCTCGGGTCGCCGCTGCACAGCTCACCGCGGCACGAGATCGAGTCACCTACTCGCGTGACGTTGTGCTGCCGCTTCGGCAAAAGGTGGTCGAAGAAACGCAGCTTCAATACAACGCGATGTTGGTCGGCGTTTTTCAGCTACTCCAGGCCAAGCGGGAACAGATCGAAGCTGGCGCAACGTACATCGATCAGCTGCGAGAATACTGGACGGCCCGCAGCAACGTCGAACAACTGCTTGCCGGCCGCGTAGCTCGAGCTTCGGCTAGCGAAGCAAGCCCCGCAAACGATGGGGTTGCGGCATCGGCTGAGTAGTTCGGCAAAGCCCGCGCGGCGGCGCAAGTCCTGCGCCGGCTGACGACTCGTTCGGCTCTAAGTTCGCGACGAATGATTGGCACGCTCACTGCTAGGAGAGTCTCGATGTCGAAGCTATCGAACCATGCCCCTGGTTTGCGCAGCCCACACCTGGGCGTGACGGCGGTCGCGCTCGCAGTCCTCACCGGCTGCATGAGCCACATGGATGACATGGGGGACATGGGCGGACCGCCCGAAGTCATCAAAGTTCCTCCGAGCGAGGGGCAATTCGAGACCGAAGCCGCACCTGATTTGGACCCGGCCGATGACGTCGTCGAAGTAGAGCTGGAGGCCAAGGCCTCTGAGGTGGAGATCGCCCCTGGACATCGCGCGCGAATGTGGACCTACAACGGTTCGCTCCCCGGGCCTCGCATCGAAGCCAAGGTCGGCGACACGGTGAGGATCCATTTTCACAATTCACTCCCCGAGGAAACCACCATTCACTGGCACGGTTTGCGTGTTCCGAGCGCCATGGACGGCGTCCCACGCGTCCAGTCGCCCATCGCGCCAGGGGAAGAATTCACTTACGAATTCGTGGTGCCTGACGCGGGTACGTTCTGGTACCACCCACATGTTCGTTCGGACGAGCAGGTTGAACGCGGCCTCTACGGCGCAATCGTCGTTCGCGGTCTGAGTGAGCCGGAAACGACGAGCGATCAAGTTGTCGTCCTCGACGATATCCTGATCGACCCCGCGACCTGGCAACTTGCCGCGTTCGATCAGATGATGCAGGGCATGGTCGGACGTCAGGGCAATGTGCTCCTGGCCAATGGTCGCGCTCACCCCATCGTCGATGTCCGTCCCGGTGGGCTGCATCGCTTCCGCTTCGTCAACGCAGCGAACGCCCGCTACTTCCGGCTCGCATTGCCCGGCAAATCTTTCAACCTGATTGGGACTGACGGCGGACTACTGGAGACCCCGCGCAAGCTCCGCGAGCTCCTGCTAGTTCCGGGGCAGCGTGCCGACGTGCTGGTGGCCGCCGATGACGCGGCCGACGCTGCGCTGGAATGGCAGACGCTGCCTTACGACCGAGGCCACGGAACGGGCGCGCTGCCCGAATCCGCGGTGTTTCAAATGCGTTCGACGGCGGACGACGCCGTCACCACGCCTAGTGTTCCTTCGGAATTGGCGACCATCGAGCCGTTGAGCGAGCCCACGGTTCGCCGCAGGTTCGAGCTCGAGGAGTCAATGGGTGCGCATTCCGGCCATATGGGCAGCTCCGGTATGGGCGCCGTGTTCTCAATCAACGGCTTCGTCTACCCGGACGTCGAAAATCTCAGCAGTGCGCTCGACACCGTGGAGGAGTGGTCGATCGTCAACACCACGACGATGGACCACCCGTTCCATCTCCACGGCTTTCGCTTCCAGGTAAGGTCGGATGACGGAGCAGCGCCTGATTTTCTGGCCTGGCGAGATACCGTCAACGTGCGCGCTGAGACGACCACGCGCTTTCGGGTCAAGCTCGAGGACAATGCCGGCACGTGGATGTTCCACTGCCACATCCTCGAGCACGCCGAACGCGGCATGATGGGCGAGCTGGAGGTACAGGAGTGAACCTGGGCCTATTGGCCCACGTTCTGCACTATCGAGCGCGGCTACGCGGGCACGAACAATGGTCCCGCGAATTGCTGCAGGAGCGTCAACAGCGGTCGCTCGCCGAGCTGCGTTCGTTCGCCCTCAAGCGATCACCCTTCTACGCCCGATTCCACCGTGGCCTGGAGGGGGGCCCGCTCGAAGCGCTTCCGATCCTCACGAAGGCGATCCTCATGGACTCGTTCGACGAAATCGTGACGGATCGGAGCCTGCGCCTCGCCGACATCGAGAAGTATTTGAAGGCCTTGCAAGGCGACGAGGTCTTTCACGATCGCTACTGGATCTCCGCGACCTCTGGCAGCTCAGGTCGGCGCAGCATCATTCCGAACGACCTCACCGAGTGGGCTACCATTATTGCCTCCTACGGTCGCGCCAACGAATGGTCGGGCGTGCGAATCTCACCATTTCGGCGCGCGCGCCTCGCCGTCGTGAGCTCGCGGACGCCGTTTCATCAATCCCTCCGCGTCGGTCGTTCAATCGAGATGCCGCTCGTTCAGACGTGCCGGCTCGACGCGGCGCAGCCTCTGGCGGAAGTCGTGCGGGAACTCAACGAGTTCAGACCGGACGTGCTGATCGCCTATGCCTCGATGATTCGTGTGTTAGCTGAAGAACAAATCGCGGGCCGGCTCCAGATCGCGCCGCGCAGCGTGAATTGCTCGTCGGAGGTGCTCATCCCGGAGACGAGGGGAAGGGCCGCCAAGGCTTGGGGAATCCAAGTCTTCAATGTCTATGCGGCCACCGAGACCGGCGGCATTGCTGCCGAATGTGAGCAACACCGCGGGATGCACTTGTTCGAGGACCTCGTCATCCCCGAGGTCGTCGACGACGAGTATCGGCCCGTTGCTCCGGGAACGACAGGGTCCCGGCTGCTGGTCACCGTTCTGTTCAGCCGCACGCTGCCGCTCATCCGCTACGAGCTCACTGACCGAGTTCAGCTCGCTCCACAAGCGTGCCCTTGCGGCCGCCCCTTCCGATTGCTGGCCGAGATCGAAGGGCGCACCGATGACGTCATCGAGCTACCAGGGCTTGCCGGCGGCAACATTAGTGTGCACCCCAACGTCTTCCATCGCGCGCTGGATCTGCTGAATGCGAGCGGTTGGCAGGTTCGGCAAGAAAGCGATGGCATTCGCATCGTCATCCAGGCCCCCTCGCTGCAGGTCGACAGCCAAGCCATCGAGCTATCCGTCGCACAGTCGCTGGCGGCGGCAGGAGCGAGCCCTGGTCATGTCCGTGTCGAAGCGGTAGCCGAAATCCCGGCGGGGGCGTCGGGGAAGCGCCCTCTCGTCGTTGCTCTGCGAACTTGAGATCTTGTGCGTGCTCGTTGTTCAATCGCGCGGTGAGCCCTTGCCGGGCGTCTGGCGTTGCCTGGGTTGGCCCTTTCTCGCACGCTTCGTGGGTCGTGTATCGGTACTGGATGAGAGGCGCTTGCGACCTTGCAGCGGCAGACAGGCGTTGAGCGCTGCGCGGTACTCTCGGGTGGAGAATCCGGGGCATCGTTCGAGGAGAATGCCGAGCAGCGAAGCGCGAATGGTCGCCCTGGCGGCAGCGGACAGCTCCCGCCATTTGCCCACCCGGTAGTCGCGAACGACCGCTGAGCAGACTTCGATGAGCGCGGGCGTTGGCAGGCTCATGGCTTCTGAGCACGCTGCGCGTAAGTCTGGAAGTGCTCGAGATTTGCGAAGTACAGCACCGATCCGGCCGCTGTCTTGCCGATGACGGCCGACGCCTTGTCGACCGGTGCGTTGGTGACTGGATCGACGGCAGTCCTAGCAGCTGCGTCGCTCTGCAACCGACCCCGGCACATGGCGCAGCAGCCGTAATAGGTCTTCCCGTCGACCTCCACGGGGATCTGCGGGCGCCCCATAAACTGATTGTTCACCATGCAAACTTGGCTGGTGTCCGCGACAATGCTCAGAGCTGAGCTGTCAGACGGGCTCGGTACCGCCGTGGGCGCGGGCGAGATCGTTGATTCCACAGCCTTTGAAGACGCGGTCGGAGCGTCACGACTCGCCTGACAAGCGGCGAGCGCGAAAGCGCCCAGCAGCACGGTGAAGCCGAACGACGAGCTGTGCGTGATTCGATGATCCATCATGCTCGAGTAGGCGCGGGCGCGGTGGAGCGTGACCGCGATACGACCGCGCCGTACGAGGCGCCGCGGCGAACCGCGCTAGCCATGTGGCTTCGCGTCGCTGCTCAGATTGACGGACCGGCGTTGCTTGTCGAAAGCGAGCAGAATGGCGGTGGCGAGTGCGAACACCGACAGCGGAGCAATGAAGCCGAGAAAGTCAGAGTGGAGGACAATGTTCGACCACAGGAAGCGGCTGAACGCGATCAGGATGCCGAGCGCGGTCGCCCATCGCAGGACGTCGGTCCGGTCGTCTGACAGCGTTCGCGCAATTCCGAGCAATAAGACGCCGAACGCGGTGATGAACGCGCCCCAGGTCGTGAACACGACCGAAAGCCAGCGCAGCAGGCTAGGTGGCAGCGACGTCGCCTCCACGCCGAGAACCCGCAGGTCCTCGGGTAGAAGCGGAGGGCGCAGCAGCGCCATGTACAGGCCCACGCCAATTGTCAGCAGGGCCAGTGCAGGAACCGCCGTGGGCACTCCGGCGTTGGTCATAAAAGCTTTCATGCGGGATGCCTAGACTGCCAGACGGAGCGCTGACTTTCGCAGCAGCTCGCAGGGACGGGCGCGCTGTCGTCGCCCGTCCCTCACACGACGGGCTCACGGCGCGGTCGCGATGGGAGCTCCGCCCGGTGCCAGCGCCTGCGCTCGCTTCTTGATCTCCGCGACGGTGGCAGCATCGTCGCCAGAGAGATTCACAGCGAAGCCGTTGCCGGCAGACGTGACTTTGGCCTTCACGCCCTTCGGCATGAGGGGGCAATAGCTCATCTCCGGCATGTCGTGACCGACGGCTGCCGCGCGAGCCAAGTGGCAGTCGACCACGCGCTGCAACCACTCTGCGGTCATGCCAGGCACGGCGCGGAACACAACCGTCGCGCCCACTTCCTTCTGCGTCGACGATTTGCCGGACTTGACGGTCTCAGTCAGAACCGAGACTGATTGGATGTCTTCGCGATGGTCGAAAGGGCTGATATCGCGGTCGTCGTCGGAAATCCCAGCGCACGCGCTCTTCTCGGCGTCCGCAAGGGCGGCCGCTGCCGCGCGATGTTTGGCGGCGAGCTCGTGATGACGCTTGGCGTCGTCGGCATGTTGCGCCGTCGGGTTGGACGTGGACGTCCAGCAGCCGCCTTTGCCCGAGCACACTTCCGTTGCCTTCGTGGCGCTGGGATCGTGTTGCTCGGCGTGGCCCGTAGCTGCAGTATCCTCGTTCTTGGCCATCGCTTCGTGCTGGGCTTGGCTCATGTCGTGAGGCTGCGTTCCGGGATCAGCGGCGCAACCCAGCGTCCAAGCGGCAAAACCAAGCGAGAGGGCAATATTCACGTACTTCATTTGAGTGACTCCTTAAGCCGGACAGCAACGGGTCATCCCGCGCGACGGCGCATTTCCAACTAGCGATTGTTCTTAGTTCGTGAGTCGCTCACACTCGGCTTGGGGCGAACGGGCGTGGAACGAGAGCTCGACGATTGCTGAACCAGCATAGGCAAGCAGCGTGCCGTGCTCCAGAACTGCGTGCGTTCAAGCGAACTCTTTGCATTGGGCGCCGCAGGGCGCGCAAACCTGTCGGGCAACGCGCAAGAGCTGCGCGCGCGCAAAAGTGACCGACTCGGTTACAGGCTTTAGCGTCATGAGCGACGACTATTTCCGTCGTTGTGGACGCGGCTTCGACGCTCGGGCCCCCGGCCCCAAATCGCAGTACTTGGCAAAGACGTCAGTCAGCTCATCCAACTTTGCGCGTTGGTCCTTGGAGCCGCCGTTCTTGAAGGCGTCATTTAGGCATGTATGCACGTGGTTTGTGAGAACGACCTTGCCGACTTCGGCGAGCGCGGCCCGCACCGCAGCCACTTGGAGCAGCACGTCGACGCAGTAACGATCTTCCGACAGCATGCGTTGAAGGCCGGCCACTTGCCCGGCAATACGCTTCAATCTCGCCTCGGCATCGCCACGGGTTCGTTCATCCATGTTGCACGACCGCTGCATGGTGCGTGCCGCTGTGACCCATCCGGTCACAAGCCTCTCGACAACTAAGTCTAGCGAATGGGCCGCCGCAGGCTCTTTGTCCGTACTCGTCCCGAGAAGGCTTAGGCTGCATACCCGCACCGCCGGATTCGCTGTGCGCAAGGTTTGCGCGCCATGAGCCAGCATACCCTACGGGAGTACCGCTCTCTCGATTGGCGCCGCTATTGCAAGCTGCCGAGGACAAGGCGGATCCAACCCGATGAACGCAGCTTCCTCCTCGCCCATCGAGCTCGCCGGGCTGACGCCCAGCGAAGCGTCGCGGCGCCTATCCGAGGCCGGCCCCAACGAGATTCGTCGTGCTCGTCCCGAGCCGGCTTGGCTCATCTTGGCGTCGCAGTTCAAGAGCCCCGTCATCGGTCTTCTGATCGTTGCGTGCGTCGTATCTGCGGCGCTAGGTGAGCTCGTCGATGCCGTCGCTATCGCGACCATCGTCGTTCTGAACGGGTTCGTTGGGTTCTTTCAAGAATACCGAGCCGAGAAGGCTGTGCTGGCCCTGCGTGCGATGACGGCTCCGCGGGCGCGGGTGCGCCGTGATGGCCGTCAGCTCATGGTGCCGGCCAGCGAGGTCGTCGTGGGCGATCTCTTGCTGGTCGAAGCCGGAGACATCGTGGCGGCCGATGCGCGTTTGGTCGAGGCGTACGCGCTGATGACGAGCGAGGCCGCTCTGACCGGTGAGAGCGCGGCAGTTCAGAAGCGCGCTGAGCCCGCAGCGGCCGACGCGCCTTTGGCGGAGCGTCACGATTCGGTATTCATGGGGACCTCGGTTGCCAACGGCACGGCAATCGCCGTGGTTGTCGGCACCGGCATGCAAACCGAGCTCGGCAAGGTCGCTAGCCTACTCGAAACCGCTATTGACACCGAGACACCACTGCAGCGCCGCCTTGCCGTCGTCAGTCGCTCGCTGCTCTACATCTGCCTGGGCATCGTCGCCGTGACGGCCGTTATCGGCCTACTACGGGGAATGGGGCTGCTCGACGTATCGCTATCGGCAGTCTCACTCGCCGTCGCGGCAGTTCCGGAAGGCCTTCCGGCCGTCGTCACGATCGCCTTGGCTGTCGGCGTGCAGCGCATGGCAGCGCAGCACGTCCTGGTGCGGAAGCTGGCCGCGGTCGAAACACTGGGCTGTGCCACTGTGATTTGCACTGACAAAACCGGGACGCTGACGACCGGTGTGATGACGGTGCGTGAATTGTGGGGGTCCAATCACAACGACCTCTTGGAGGCGGCGACCGCTTGTTCGGACGCCGAGCTCGCGCCCGACCAGCGGAGTGGTGTGGGCGATCCCACGGAGGTTGCCATCCTAACCGCAGCGGCCGAGCGCGGTATCTTCCGGCCTGAGCTCGAGGAGAAGCGGCCAAGGCGCGCCGTCGTTCCGTTCGATTCGGAGCGCAAGCGCATGTCGATCCAGCGCGCCGACGGCAAACTTTACGTGAAGGGCGCCGTTGAAGTCCTACTGCCGCTCTGCGTTGCCGGTGCTGCGAACGCGGCCGAAGCGAACACGCAGATGGCGACGCGTGGCTTGCGCGTCTTGGCCGTCGCGGTGGGCAACGGAGCCGCAGAAGAGAACCTCACTCTAGTTGGGCTGCTGGGACTCGCGGATCCGCCCCGGACTGAAGCCATCGACGCCGTCGCGTCAGCGCGGCGCGCAGGCATCCAAACCGTGATGATCACGGGCGACCACCCGGCCACCGCACAAGCCATCGCGCGTGAGCTCGGCATTCTTGCGCCCGGCATCGTCCCAGCGGAAGCGGTGCACGCTCGGGCCACACCTGGCGACAAGCTTCGGATTGTGCGCGAGCTGAAGGCAAAGGGAGCGGTGGTCGCGATGACCGGCGACGGCGTGAATGATGCCCCGGCGCTTCGTGAGGCACACATCGGCGTGGCCATGGGCAAAGGCGGCACGGAGGTGACGCGCGAAGCTTCGGACATGGTGCTGACCGACGACAACTTCGCGAGCATCGTGGCTGCGGTGCGTGAGGGCCGCGGCATCTTCGACAATATTCAGAAGACGCTCGTGTACCTACTTTCGGGTAACGCCGGTGAGCTAGCGGTGATGCTCGGCGCCGCCTTGGTCGGTTTGCCGCTGCCACTACTTCCGCTGCATCTGCTGTGGATCAACCTGGTAACGGATGGCCTGCCCGCTTTGGCGTTAGTCGTGGACCCACCCGAAGCGGACGTCCTCGCGCGTCCTCCCCGTGGCGTTCAAGAGCCGTTACTGGGACGCGCGGAATGGACGACAGTCGTCGTTACCGGGCTTCTGCAAGCCGCGACGACGCTATCCGTCTTCATTTGGGCGCTGCGCACGCGTGACCTGACCGAAGCGCGGAACCTTGCCTTCTCGGTCATCGTGTTCTGTGAGCTGTTTCGGGCATTCGCGGCCCGCAGCGCGCGCCGAACCTTCTGGGAGGTCGGAGCATTCAGCAACATGAAGCTGGTGGGAGTGGTCCTGGTCTCGTTCCTCATCCAGTTGGCGCTCCACCACACTCCCGTGACCCAAGCGCTATTCAAGCTCGGTCGGTTGTCGGCCTCGGATTGCGCGCTGTCGGTGCTGGCTGGGCTCGTGCCCGTGACTTTGCTCGAGGTCTGGAAGCTCGCCCGGCGAGCGCGACGGGGAGCCACCACGCTGGCGGTCGGAGCGGCGGCTCTTTTGTTGACCCTCCTCGGTTCTCGGCCAGCGCTAGCGGCAGACCCGGCGCTCAACGCATTCGTGGCCGAAGTGCTCGCGCAGAACCCGGGCTTGAAAGCGCGCTCGCTCGAGCGCGAAAGCGTGCTGCGCGACGCTAGCGCGGCCGGCCTCTTTCCCGATCCCGAGGTCGCGATCATGGTGGATCGCCTGCCGGAACGAATGGGCGGCGAGATGCCGATGGTTCGCTATCAGGTGAGCCAGATGCTCCCTTGGCCCGGCAAGCTGGGACTCATGGAAGACGCGCTGAAGCGACGCGCGGATGGCAAAGCAGCCCTGGCGCGAGCGCAACAGGTGGACCTAGTGCGAGAAGCGAAGCGCGCCTACTTCATGCTCGCCTTGAACGCCGGTCTACGTCAGGTCAATCGCGCGAGTCACGACCTGCTCACCACGATCGCAAAGGCCGCTTTGGCTCGCTATGGCGCCGGTGCGGGCGGTCACCATGAAGTGGTCCGCGCAGAAGTGGAGCGCAACGCTCTCGATATCGAGGCTTTGGACCTCGATGGAGACCGCGTTTCAACCGTCGCCATGCTGAACGCGCTGCGCAATACCGCCTCCGATGTGCCGTTTCCAGACCCGCCGTTGCCCGCCGAGGCCAGCCAGCTGCCTCTGCCGACGCTCGCTGAGCTGATGCGGCTGGCAGAAGCGCGGCGTTCGGAGCTCGCGGCCATGCGCGCCATGCAACGCGAAGAGTCGACGATGGCAGCGCTTTCGCGCCGTGAACGGTACCCGGACTTCATGACGTCTGTTTGGTACAACCAAATGGTGGGCGCCCCGGATACGGCGGGCGTGATGGTCGGCGCCACCATTCCCATTTTCAACGTGCGCCGACAGAATCGCCGGGCGGAGGCATCCGACCTGCGTGCCGCGAGCGCCGGCAGTGACCTGGCGGCGATGCGCGCGATGATTCGCTTCGAGGTGGCGGATGCACTTCGACGTTTCGATACCGCAAACCGTTCGCTCGAGTTGATTGTCAACATAGCGGCTCCCCGAGCGGAGCAGAGTTTCTCCTCGTCGCTCAGCGGCTACTCGACGGCAACCGTCGACATCGTGGGGGTTTTGGAAGCGTGGCGTGCACTTCAGAGCGTTGAGCGCGCGCGCGTCGAGGCTCTCATCGCTCGCGCTGTGGCCTTGGCCGACATCGAGCACGCCGTCGCGGGACCGATTCAGAAAGCTTCGCCATGAAACTACTACCTGTTGGGTTGCTGCTGCTCGCCACCGGTATCGCTTGCCGCGGCCAATCAGCACCCGGTGACGAGCACGCAGGCCATTCCAAGCCGCCACCGGCGCCGGAAGCCCATCAGCACGAGGCGGAAGCCCCGAACGCGATGCCGGCTATGTCCGGTATGAACATGCCCGCCGGTTACGCGGCGCTCAACGTGGACCCGGCGCGCGCTGCGGCCATCGGGCTAGCAACCGCGCGTGTCGAGCAGCGTGCTTTTCGGCGCTCTGTCCGGACGACTGGCATCGTTGCTTTGGATGAGACGCGCACCTCGCACGTCCACAGCAAGGTGCGCGGTTGGATCGAGAACGTGACTGCAAATTTCGTCGGCAAGACCATTAAAGCCGGCTCGCCACTCTGCACGGTGTACAGCCAGGAGGTTTACGCCGCACAGCTCGAGTTTCTCTCGGTGCTCGATCGCGCTCCCACGAAGTCCGAGGCCACGGGGGCTTTTGCGGACGCCGAACGCAGCGCGACGCAGCAACTCCTGGCTGCCGCGCGCCGTCGACTCTCGCTTTGGGATGTTCCTGAAGCGCAGGTGGCTCGCCTCGAACAGACTCGCCGCCCGGAGCGCACCTTCACGCTGATCGCTCCGCGCTCGGGCATCGTGGTCTCGAAACAGGCCATTGCCGGAATATTCATCGATCCAGGCACCGAGCTATACGTCATCTCCGACGTCTCTCATTTGTGGATGCTGGCGGATGTCTATGCGGCCGACGTGCCGTGGCTGCGTCTCGGCGCGCCAGCCTCGCTGCGCGTCGAGGGTCTCGAAACCGAGCCGATGCAAGCCACAATCGGCTTTCTGCCCCCAACGATCGACGAAGCGACCCGCACGCTCAAGGTGCGCTTCGATCTCGACAACAAGGCAGGGCGCATCAGGCCCGGTGCCTTCGCGACCGTGGAGATGGGCGTTGACCTCGGTGCGTCGCTTGCACTCCCTGAGAGTGCCGTGATCCACGCAGGAGATCGCTCGATCGTGTTCGTGGTGAAGGGCTCGGCAATCGAGCCGAGAGCGGTCGACCTGGGGCCCATCGCGGACGGGTATTACCGCGTGCTGCGTGGTGTTGAAGACGGCGAGGCCGTGGCGACCGGCGCGCAATTCTTGATCGACTCGGAGAGCCGGCTCCGCGCCACCAGCGGTCCAGGAGCGGGTCATGCCGGACACTGAACAGAGTCCGCCGAACGGCCCCGCGCCCAAGCCGGCGTCTGGGCTGATCCCGAGCATCATCGATTTCTGCGGGCGGAATCGCTTTTTCGTCTACCTGTTCGCGGCCTTCCTGACCGCGCTCGGTGCTTGGTCCGCGCAGCGCACACCCTTGGATGCGTTGCCCGATCTCTCGGATACGCAGGTCATCATCGCGACCGAGTGGATGGGCCGCAACCCGACTCTGATCGAAGACCAGGTGACCTACCCGATCGCAACGACGTTTCTGGGTGCTCCGAAAGTGAAGACCGTGCGCGGCTTCACCATGTTCGGCATGTCGTTCGTCTACGTCATCTTCCAAGACGGCACGGATCTCTACTGGGCTCGTTCGCGCGTGGTCGAGTACCTGTCGAAAGTGCGCGAAAAGCTGCCGCCGGGCGCCAATCCTCAGATCGGGCCCGACGCCACCAGCGTCGGTTGGGTGTATCAATACGCGCTCGTCGATCGCAGCGGCAAGCACGACCTGCAAGAGCTCCGCAGTCTCCAGGACTGGTCACTACGGTATGAGCTTCAAAGTCTCGAGGGCGTAGCCGAAGTGGCTAGCGTCGGCGGGTTCGAAAAGCAGTACCTGATCGAGATCGATCCGGTGCGCATGAAGGCCTTCAATCTCTCGGTCGGCCAAATTGCCTCGGCGGTGCGAGGAGCCAACGCGGAGGTCGGTGGTCGGGTGATCGAGCTGGCGCAGCACGAATATGCGCTCCGCGGGCGCGGCTACATCAAGGACAAGGCCGACATCGAGCAAGCGGTGCTCGTCACCAACCAGCAAGGCACTCCCATCCGAATCGGAGACGTGGCGACAGTCTCGATTGGCGGGAACATACGGCGTGGAGTGGTCGACTTGGACGGCCAGGGAGAAGTCGTTGGCGGCGTGGTCGTCATGCGCTCGGGCGAGAACGCCTTGAATGTCATCAAACGCGTCAAGGCCAAGCTCGCGGAGGTCGAGGCGTCGTTGCCGGAGGGCGTCAAGCTCGTGCCGGTTTACGACCGGAGCCAGCTCATTACCGACTCGGTGAAGACGCTCGGCGTGAACCTGCTGCAGATCCTCGCCGTCGTCGTGGCCGTCATCACGCTCTTCTTGTTCCATTTCCGATCCGCGCTCGTCAGCGCCATCACGCTGCCGGTCGCGACCGTCGCCTCGTTCACCGCGTTCTATTACCTGAACCTGACCATCAACGTGATGTCGCTCGCGGGCATTATCTTGGCCTTGGGGGACATGGTCGACTCGGCGGTCGTGTTGGTCGAAAACTCGCACCAGCGGATCGAAGAAGACGAGCGAGCGGGCCTCAAGACACCCCGCATCGAGATCGTGCTTTCTGCCATGAAGGAGCTGGGCTCCCAAATGTTTGGAGCCTTGCTAGTGCTCACCGTTGCGTTCCTGCCGGTATTCGCGCTCGAAGGCGAAGAGGGGCGTCTATTTCGGCCCCTGGCGATGGCGAAAACACTCTCCATGGCGTTTGCGGCGCTGCTGTCGATCACGCTCGTGCCTGCGCTCGCGGTTTCCTTTCTGAAGGGGCGCATCACGCCTGAGGCAAAGAATCCGATCAATCGCTTCTGCGTCGCCGCCTATCGTCCCATCCTGCGGGCATGCCTGCGCTTCCGCTACGCGATTGTCGCCCTGGCGCTGCTGGCGACTGGATTGACCGTGATACCTCTGCTTCGGCTGGGCTCCGAGTTCATGCCCCCGCTGTACGAGGGCGACCTTCTGTACATGCCGATCTCGGTACCCGGAATCTCGATTCAGGAGGCGAAGCGGCTTCTGATTTGGCAGGACGGCGAGATCAAAAAGGTGCCTGAGGTCGACCGCGTCTTCGGCAAGACGGGCCGCGCCGACACTTCCCTCGACCCAGCACCACTCTCCATGTTCGAGACTGTCGTGCGGCTCAAACCGAAGTCTGAGTGGCGCGCGGGTATGACACAAGAGAAGCTCATTGCCGAGCTCGAGCGACGCGTCGCGGTCCCAGGCATCCAGGGCGCGTGGACCATGCCGGTCAAGGCTCGCATCGACATGCTTTCGACCGGCATCCGCACCCCGGTCGGTATCAAGGTCTTCGGCAAAGACTTGCGCGAGATCACCAAGATCAACGACCAACTGGAGGCCGTGCTGCGCAAGGTCCCGGGCACCCGAAGCGTTTACGCCGAACGGGAGCTCGGCGGCTTCTTCATCGACTTCACGCCCGACCGCCAGGCCATCGCTCGCTACGGGCTCACCGTGCGCGATGTGCTCGACGTCGTCGAAAGCTCAATCGGTGGCATGGACGTCGACACCACTTTCGAAGGCCGTGAACGCTACCGCATCAATGTGCGCTATCCCCGCGAGCTGCGCGACAACATCGAAGCTCTGCGGGGCGTCCTGGTGCCCATCGCACCGCTGACGCCGCGCGCCTTGCCAACGACAACAGGCGCGGCCGCCAGCATGCCAGGTGCAGGCCAGACCCAGATGGGGGCCGGGATGGCTTCCGCTCCGATGGGCGGTGGCATGGGCGCGTCCCCGTTGGCGCCGCTGCTTGCGGGTCTGCCGTCGAGCGGCTCCCCCATGCCGGGCGGGATGAGCGCCAGCCCGATGCCGGGCGGGGCCGGTTCAGAAGCGGCGCGCGCTGCCTTCGTGCCGCTGGGCCAGCTGGCGCGTATCGAGACTGTGATGGGGCCGCCCATGATCAAGAGCGAGCTTGGCCAGCTCACGGGTTGGGTTTACGTCGACTTGGGCGATCGAGACGTCGGCGGCTACGTGGATGACGCGAAGGCGGCCGTTCGAAACGCCGTGAAGCTGCCACCCGGCTACAGCTTGAAATGGACGGGCCAATACGAGCTTCTGGAGCGCGTGCGAGCTCGACTCACGTTCATCCTGCCGCTCACGATCGGCCTCGTGTTCATGATCCTGTATCTGAACTTTCGCGCCGTCGTGCAGTCGCTGCTGGTGATGCTGGGAGTGCCGTTCGCTGCAGTCGGTGCGATCTGGTTTCTGTATGCCTTGAACTTCAACACCTCGATTGCGGTGTGGGTCGGCATGATCGCGCTCCTGGGGGTCGCCGCCGAGACGACCAGCGTCATGGTCGTCTACCTCGATGAAGCCTGGAAGGCAGGGCGCGCGAGCGGAGGAGTCGCCAGTGTGGAGTCCTTGGTCGAGGCGTGCGTCGAGGCTGGTAGCAAGCGCGTGCGACCTCTACTCATGACCGTCTTGACGAACATCTTCGGCCTTTTGCCAGTCCTGCTCGACGATGGCGTCGGTGCCGACGTAGCGAAGCGCATCGCCGCGCCGATGTGGGGCGGCCTCGTCTCGCTCACGTTGCTCACACTGCTGGTCGTGCCAGCCGTGTACGTGATTTGGCGCTCGTTCGAGCTGCGCAGGCTCAAGGTGCCGGCGACGGTAGTTGCCTGAACCTACGACGCTCGGCGCGGCGGCGCGGACGAGCGTTCCAGACTCAATGGCTGTGCTGGTGCGGACTACGCCCGCTGAGGTGGAGAGCCACAAAGGCGACCAGCAATGCGGTGATGGCGGCCAGGAACAGGCGCAGGCTTCGACTGACGTTACCGATCAAACCCCACGGCTTGTAGACCGCGATGGCCGTGATGGTCACCAGCACCAACAGGGCCAAGCCGGCGTCTGCGCGCAGCTGGAGCCCGAGTTGCCGCAACGGAAGACTCGTTTGAGAGACTACAGCCTGGGAAGCCAGTCGCGCGGCTTCTGTGACCGCTGTGAATTGGTGTAGGAACAAGGCTGCAGTCGCGAACACGGTGAGGACGAGCTTCACCAGCACCCAGTAGTGCTTGAACAGTCCCCACTTGGTACCCAGCGACTGCACGATTCCCGACGTGAGCGCCCCAACGCTGAGGGGAAGGAGTGCGCCGCGCCCCACGACCTCCATCGCTATGTACGCGGCACGAGACGTGGGCCCGTCGCTCGTCAGTGCGCTGAGCGCGAGTAACAGGAAGGCTGCTACCGCGCCAACCCAGCCGACCGAAACGATGAGGTGCACCGCCAATCCGAACTTGCGCAATCTCGACGTCATCAACTCACGGTACCGTCAGAGCAAGGCATTCCGTTGTTAAGAAACGTAGACAGATGAGCGCAGCGCGCAGCAACCGCGCCGTCGCGCAACGGTGGCGAAGTAACTGCGCTAGCCGCAAGAATTGCGGCTGCCAGCGCCACGACGCTGGGAAATCGACGCATTCCATGCGAGTGGGCTTTGGCACGACAGCTGCTTAGCCCAAAGGCATGTCCTCCAAATCGACCGCCTTCAAGCTGCTTTGGGTTGGCGCCTGCTTGTTCGGCGCGATCGCAGTGTTCGTTCTCTGGGACGAACATAAAGCTCACATCCTCGGTGCGCTGCCCTACCTGTTTTTGCTCGCGTGCCCGTTCATGCATCTTTTCATGCACCACGGGCACGGTCATCACCACGACCACGGTGATCGTGGACCTGCCGAGCGCCGGACCGCCCCTTAAGTTCGCAGCGTTCGAGAAGTCAGTAGGTGCTGCGCACCCGATGCGACTGAGACTAGAAGGGCACGTCGGCGAGGAGTCGCTTCAGCTCGTCCCGCGGGCGCTTTCGATGCGCCGACGGCCGCATCGCTCGCTGCAGCTCGCGTTCCTGTCGTAGCAGGTCCTTCAAAGCCGTGTCCGCTTCAGCCTGCTGCACTGCCAGCACTTCGTCCGGGTTCTCCTGTGCCCACTCGAGAAATTGCTCGGTGCGGCTCCGCCGTGCCGAGCCCTTGAATGAGCGGCGGTGTTTGTCGAACACCGGAATGAGCTCGGCTGGCAGGTTGTTGCGAACGGCGTCGTCGTCCTCCTGAGCGCGCTCACGCGCCGTGGAACGCTCGGACGGCTTCTTGCCGGCCCGGCGGATTTGGCGCTGAAAAATCCGCTCTTCGCGCAGCGTGCGCTGGGCCGCATGCTCCAGCTCGTGGCCCTGCGTTTTGGCCTCGGTTTTGCCAGTGGCGCAGGCGATGCGGCCGCGCTCGCGCTCGGCTTGATGCTCGAGCGTGAGGCGGCGGCGCTCGGCAGCCTGGCGTTCCCGAACGGTCAGCAAGGCAATGCCGCACGCTTCGCGCGCAGCCCGGACCATCTGCCGACGCTGGGCCTTTGCCGCGTCGATCTTGGCGCGCAGCGCTGCTAGGGAGTCACGGTCCTTCTGGCGAAGGTCTGCGGCGATTTCGCGTTGGAGCTTTCGGCGGTCGGCACTGACGGCGGGCATTGTCGGTTCACTTGCGAGGCATGTGCTGATAGTCGACGGCGTACCACTCGAGAAATTCGTCGGCGTAGTGTGCGGCGGCCTGGCGGCGGTCGATCGGTGAGAAGATGACGTTCCAGCGATCGCCCGGAGCGCCGAACTCGCGGACGTACTTCTTCGCGGCGGCGCCCATTAGGTGGGCAAAGGCCTTCGGGGCGAGCGCGTGGTTGTACTTCCCACGGTCTTTCTTCTTCGCGAGCGCGCGGAAGATGACGATCTTTTGACGATAGAGCGGCTCTTCGTTGTCGAGGTAGAGGGCGAGCTCGGTGGCTTCGGGGCTCATGGCAAACTCCGGGCGCAGCTCTGCGGATGCCGCGCTCAAGCGAGCGCGGCGTATGGGCGGAGCGGGCTGGTGCGCTCGTCGCGAAGGGCGCAGACGAGGCGGCTATCGGGACTGGCTATTTAGAAGCGTTGGCGGGCTAGAGGCACTCTTCCAGTTCCATATGGATCGAGCCGTTGAGGCCCGAAACGGGAACGTCGCCATTCGACGTCGCTTGCGAGCTCACCATGAGTGAGCTGGTGCCGACGACGCGATTGGCGCGGGCGCGGAGCTTGATGCTGGCTGGTGGCGTGCTTTCGCTGATGCCGAGATCGCTGCCCAGTGTGAGCGGTAGCCAGACCTGCATCTGGCGAGCCTCAACGTCTTCCACGGTGGAGTTGATGACATGCACGTTCTTCGCGCGGTTAGTGAAGCTCGTTCCGCCATCGAGCGAGACGTCGAGGTAGAGGACGACCTCTCCGCCTTCGTTGGTCGACGTGTTGATGACGTCGAGCGCAAGGTTTGCGCGGTAGTGCAGGTCGGGCTTGGGGGCATCGAGAGTAAGCACGAGCGCGTCGGGGTCGCCGAAGCCGTCGGGGCTGATGACATCGGGCACCGTGGGGATCGCCTGGGAGCCGCCCATCACGCTGGTGGCTTCGGTGAGGCGAATGCGCGCGCCGGGGCCTGGCGTAGCGCCTTTCCCGATGATGGGACCAGAGGGAGAGAGGCGAATGGGTGAATCACGCATGGAGGTGTCCTTCCGTTGGTTGCTGCAGACGCGGCAAGGGCGATTCGGCGCCCGGTGGTTTGCTTTGAGCGGCGGGCGCGGCAGCGCTTTCGCCAGCGAGCTGCTCGAGCGTCTCGTCGTCGGGCCAGAGCGCGCCCTTCTTGATGTGCCCGACTGCGAGTGGGCAGAGGTGGACGCCACCCAGATTCATGGAGAGTCGGAAGTCTTCCGCGACCCAGCCGCCGCCTTCGGGACCGCTCCAGGTGAAGGCGCTGTAGAAGCGACCGTGGACCTCGAACGACTCGGAGCGCTCTTCGAGCTCGAGGAGCAGCGTGCGCGGGATGGCGACGCAGCCGAGCCCGACGAGCCAAAGGCCGGGGTGGCCGGGCCAGCGCGATGCGGCCACTTTCGACGTGAGCGTCGCGTAGACGGCGGAGCAGGCGCAGCCGAGCTCGCGGGCCTTGTCGACGATCGCCTGGGCAGTTTCTTCCGGCACTTCCATGTCGTCGTCCAGCATCAGCACGACGTCGCGCTCGGGGTGCTCGCGGAGTTTTTCGCAGGCCCACGAAAGGGCACGGCAGCGGGCGAAAGCCACGTCGGCGGAGCCGCGCTCCATGAGCAGCATGGCTCCGAGGTTCGAGAGGTTCTGAAGCGTGGCCTTGGTCTGCTTTTCGAGATCGCGATTGGAGCTCATCACGACGAGCGTGTGTTTCATTTGCGTGCCTCCAAGATCGTCGACTCGAGTTGCGCGAGATCGGGCCCCACGTCGCGGTGGTGGCCGTCAACGCCCTTGAGCTCGCCGTGTCCGTACGGGCAGCGGCTCACGTGCGTGAAGCCAACAACGAGCAGCGCGCCGGCCGCGCTGTGCTCGGTCCAAGCCGTTTGGTGTCCCCAACCCGTGAGCAGCTCCCAAAGGGCTGCGCGCGTCCGATCGTAGCCCGTCGTAGGTAGGTCGAGGCCGGGGCGGCTGCTGAGTGCCTCGGCGTAGGCGGCGGCCGCGGGGTTGATGGTGAGCTCGAGCGAGCGACTCGAGAGGAAGCGACCGATGTCGGGGAAGGCGACGCGCAGGACGCCACCGGGCTTCAGCACGCGCAGGGCTTCGCAGAAGAAGCCGAGGGCCTGGAGGAACGGAACGTGCTCGATGACGTGCTCGGCCAGGATGGCGTTGGCCGAATTGTCCTCGAATTTGAGGCGCTTTCGGATGTCGTGCTCCGGCCCGAGGTTCCGCCACGGCTGTGGCAGCTGGTTCGGGCCGGCGCCGAAATTCAACAGCAGGTTCATGGCTTTCTCAGTGAGAGCAGCGGCGTACGCACGCGAGTGCCATGTGGTCGCGCAAGGTTTGCTCGGTCACGTGGCGATCGGTACCAGCGCGCTTCGGGCTCTTCTTGCGGTGATGGTGCCCGGTTGCCCTGGCTGGCTTCGCGCGGCGCTTGGGGCGCTTGTGATGGCGAGCATGAGCGGCACGGAGACGTTCGTGGTGGCCGCCCGTCGGGTGCGCGTGATGGTGGGCGCGCTTGCTGCTGCGCTTCTTCTTGTGGCCAGTCTTCTTGGGCATGGTTCGGTCCTTGGCTTTCGCGCTACGAGCGCAAGATTTCGGGTTTGCGTGCTTGCTCCTGCTCTTCGAGGTCGCGGTATTGCGAATATAGAGCGATGAGCAGCGCGCGGTTCGACTCCGTGAGCGACGCGAAGATGTTCTTCACTTCGGACTCGCTCAAGGTCTTGAGGAACTTCCGGATGGCGAGCTGGCGTGCCATCACGTCTGCCGTTGTCGGCGATTCGGTCGAGAAGGCGTTGTGCAGTTGAGCGAGCGCGATCTGGCTCGAGCTCGAGATGCAGGCCAGGATGCTGGAGATTTCGACCTCCGACAGGCACGAGAAGAAGTGTCGAACCGCCGCGTCTTTGGGGTCGACCTCGCTGGCCGTGGCGGCCGCTGGTGCTGCCGCAAGCTGCGGCGCGCCCCCGGCGCCCATGAGCTTGGTCGCGAGGATGGGCAGCAAGGCCGTTACCACGCCCATGAGCTCGTCGACGCGGCGCGCCTTCATCAGCTCTTTGGCCTCAGCGACGCGGCGCTCATGCTCGCGGTCGAGCAATCCCTGGTATTTCTCGAACATCGTCCAGTTTTGGTGCTCGGCCTTGCTGCGCGCATCGCGCTCCCGCTCGAGCTCCGTCGACAACCGGCCGATGAGGGCATCGCCTGCCGTGATGAACAGACGATGGATGTTTTCGTCGTGCCGCATCGCGTGAGCGACGACGCCCTTGTCGGTAGCGGGCTCCGAATCCTCGCCTTGTTTGGAAAGGTGAAGGCCTGGCCGGATCAGGAAGGCGTGCTGGCTTTCGTGGTCGTCCCGATCCGCTCGGAATGCGTAGACGACGTAGCGTTGTGGGAGGCCGCTGACCCGGGACTGCACGTCGCGTTGAGCGGCGTCCTGGATTTCCTGGGCCAGTTCTTCGGGATTTCGCGCGCTCCCAGACTCGTTTCGCCACACGTCGAGGCGCTCGGCGTGCTCGCCCTCGATCTTGTGGATGAGCTCGAAGCGGCCGATCGTGCCGCCCTCAGTGACATCCGAGAGTAGCCGCGTGAGCCACTTGATCAGAGTCTCGCTGGGAGCGCCCATCACGCAGCCTCCGCTTGCGGAGCCGAGCTCGATGCCGCTCGAACTGCAATGACGTACAGAAGGACACCGACGCCGACGACCGCGAGCGGGATCCAGAGGACCTTGACCAGTCCGCCGCCGACGTTCTGGGCGGTGTCGGTAATGGCGTCGCCGGCTTTCTCGGTGGTGGACTTTTCGGGCGGCGCATCGACGGTGGGTACTGCCGCCGAGTCCAAGATCCAGTCCGCCTCGACGGGACAGTTGGCGCTGCTCTTGAGCTGCACGGCGGCGCCCGTTCGAACCGGCCACGGCATGTCGGCGACCTGGCCGCGGTAGGCAAAGCTAACTTCGATCCAGACGATGTCGCCCGGCTTCACCGTCGGAAGGAGACCAGGAAGCTCCTCGCGCCGGCGCGCACTCAACGGGAACGAGAGTCGCTCGCGCGATACGCGCTCAAGCTTGATCAAGTCGGCCGTGGCGCTACGGGTGCTGCCTTTCGAGGTCAGTACAGGGTCGAAGGGGGTGCCCGCGAACCATTTCGAAAAGGTCGCGGCCAGCGTGTCTTTCAGCTCATCTGGTGTCGGGTTATCCCGCAGCGTCCGCACCAAGATCCAGCGGTTGACCTTGTTCGGGAATAGTGGAACCCGGTTCTGCTTCTGCCATTGCTCGACGTCGACGTCGGGGCAGCCCAGATCGCCAATGGTGGTCACGTGCCGCCTCCGCTCAGTTCGGCGAGGAAGTTCGCACGCATCTGCGCCGTGGCGTCGTCGAGCTGGCCCTGCGTGCCCGACGTGAGGTGCAGCTTGCCGTCCTTGATGTTCAGGTCGAAGCGGAGACCATCCTCACGCGAGACGTCGAGTGTGTCGTCGCTGTAGCGGGTCAGCTCGTACTTGAGGCCGTTGAGCGTGACCATCCGCTGCGAGCGAATCGTCTTACCCGTAACGATGGCCACGAAGGCCAGGACTGCGGCGGCGATGAGCGCGCTTTTGTAGATCATCCCGACTTCCCCCCGCGAAAGAAGCCGATGAGCCAGCGAATGAAGACCAGGATGGTGCGGAGCCAACCGAGTCCTTCTTCGAGCGTTGGAAGCTGACCGGGCGCGAGGCTACCGGCGCCGTTTGCTTCGGAATCCGGTCCAGACGAGGCCGACGGTGGCGAGGGCAAGGAGGACGGCGGCTCCGCCACCGGCGGCTGCGGCGCGATGGGTGGACGCTGGGGTGCCGGTGCCGCCAGCGTCGCCACCGCTAAAGGGCGAAAACTTTCGAACAGCGCAGTGACGGTGCCCTTGTACCGCTGCGGGTTGGCGGTGAAGTACTTGGGAGGCGTGGCCAGAGCATCGACGAATCGGCTCGGGTCCTCGGTGTGTAGCCCTTGCCACCACGTCGGGCGGTTGTGCAGGACCTTGAGGTAGTCGAGCGCACCGCTCGCGGCATCGTTGTACGCGCGGAAGTTGCAATGCGGGTCTGGCGGGTCGAAGAAATGCTCGTCCCCGTGCTCGTCGAGCTCCGAGCAGCGGAACTGCACGATGAGCGGGTAGTCGGCGCCTGCTTTGGCGTTGCCGAAGTTGAAGTTGTGGATCTTCTGCCAGTTGCCCGTTTCGAGCGCGGATTGCGCGAGTAGCAGCGCCAGCACCCCTGGCGTTGGGCGAGCGCCCGCGAGCTGCTGGTACGCCGCAGCAAGAGCGCTTGCTGCCTGCTCCCGCGTGAGCGGAGTGAGCTTGTTCGGAACAATCATCGAAACCTCGCGAGGGCCAGGCTGAGTGCCGCGCGGAGCGGCGGGTTCAGGGATGGAAACTCTTTGGCGACCCAGGTTCGAACCTCCATCGCGCGCGTCGCGTAATCCCCGATGGGCTTGAGCACTTCGAAAACCGCGGCGCGCACCTCCGGCGGAAGCGAGTCGAGGTATTGGGCGAATTCTTCCTGAGTCATAGGTCGAGCTGGAAGTTGAGCTGCACCTCCGCGCCACCCGAGCCGCCGCCCACGTTCTCGATGCTGACGTACTTGGAAAACGCAGGAACGACGATGCCAGTGCGAAGTGATGCCGCGTCGATGGGGAAGGTTCCGGTCGCGAAGGCCGAGGCGGCAGGGTCAGGAGCGCTGAAGAAGCGAACGAAGTTGTTGCTGCCGAGGAGACTCGTGAGGTCGTCGCGAGCGAGCGGCACGATGAAGAGGCGCCTGCCGAACTTGGGAATGCGCGCGACGGGCTCGACGACCGCGTTGTCGATGAGCGTGACGTAGGGCTCACCGTTGAGCAGCGGAGCGAACTTCGTGGGCGGAAGCCCGCCGCCTCGGCCACCACGGCCCAAAAGTACGCTCAATTTGACGTCTTCTGGGCGGTTCGAGCCAGCGGAGAGCGTCTCCGGGGACGCCCAGAAAGCGTTGATCGAGATGGCGTTCATCGGCAGCGAGAAGTTCGTGCCTGCGAGCCAGTCAACCTCGAGCGTCTCCGTCGCGCCGCCGACGCCGTAGTTCACCTCCGCGACGACATCGAAGCCCCGTGGGGTACCGGGCCAGGCGTTCTCCGAAAAGTTGATGCCCAGGCTCACCGTCCACACCCGAGGCTCGCCCCACTCCGGCAGGTTGATGATGCGTTCGCGGTTTGCGCGTTGCGGACCGAATGGCAACGAGAAGCCGAAGTTGTTGTTGTCCGTCCAGATACCGTGCGGCGTCGGCTGCACGAACACGCTTTGGGTCGGCTCGGGTGCTTCGCGCGTCATCGGCGCCTTTTCCCGGCACCGGAGAAGTAACTCGATGCCGACTGCAGCGCAGTCGACATGCTGTCGTCCGTCGATTCTGGAAGCAGTGGGACGCCGCTTTGCTGAGCTGCCGAGAGCAGCCAGCTTCCAGGAACGACCTTTCCGTACTCGGTGACGACCATGCCTGGCGCCTTGCCCGGCAGACCCTCACCGTGCGACCTCACGCGGCGGCGGTGATCCATGACGTGGCTGAAGATCCGCGCGGCTTTGCGTGCCGCGAGATCGCCGCGATTGGCGCGTAGTGCCACCTCGCGGAGCTTGTTCCTGACGTCAGAGGCATCGCGTAGCGTCTGCTGAATCGCTGGGAGGCGCGACTGCAGCGCGGCCTTCTGAGCCGGCGAGCCAGACGCCAGAATGGCTTGCGCTTGCTTCTTGGCTTCGTTGGCCTTGTCGATCGCCGACAGGGCAGCGTTCGCGGTGGCGTAAGCCGCGGCAGCAGGGACGCCAACTGCCGGGAAGACGACCGCAGCGGCACCGATGATGCCGCCGGTAATCTTGCTCCGCACCACGCTCCTCACGCCCTTGGCCACCTGCTTGACCAGCTTGGACTTCGCGATGTTTTTGACGGCTTTGAAGAAGCTGCCGGGCCAGCCACTGATGCGTGCCTCTGCGCCGTGCTGCTGGCGGTGCCACTGCTTCAGTGCCGCGGCGATGGGGCGCAGGTCGATCTGCGCCGAGATCGTCTTTGGTGCCATCCCCGCGGCTTGCACGTGAACCACCGCTTTGAAGAAGTTGCCTTCGCGCCAATAGCGCCCCTTCACGCTCACGCCAGACGGCGCGACGCGCAGTTGAAAGTCGTCGTCGCGACCGACAATCTCGTGGCCAAAGCAACCGACGGCTGGTAGCTCGTCGGGCATGGCCTCGAACGTGGAAATGGCTGGAAAATAGAGGTCCGCCATGACTTGTTCCTTCAGGCAAGTGAAGCCTTGGCAGCGCTAGCGCGGAGCCGCGCGGCACGGTCGGTGTTGCCGAGTTGCTCGGCGTCGAGCGCAATCGATTCGAGATTGCTGCGGTAGGTGCTGAGGTCCTTCTGGCCCGCGCCCTTGCGCCAATAGAAAGGTGGCGGGACATCCGAGGCGTAGCGGGCTACGTGGAGTGCCGTGGTCGGCCCGTACTTCCCATCGCTGGTGATGTGCTCTTCCGTTTGGAAACGCTGCACGAGGCCCTGGTCCTCTTTGAAGCGCGCCTTGGGCACGCTGCCGTACTGGTCCAGGAGCGCGTTGAGGCTCGACGAAACCGAGTCCGCGAGGATTTGAACCTTCGAGCGTTCGGGAGGTAGAGCCTGAGGCACTGGCACGGACGGAACGACGATCGGCGCAGGGGGCGTCGCCGTGACCGTGACTGGAGGCACCGTCTGCACAGGCGGCGCCGGGAGCGCCCCACCGCCGGCGGGCAGCGGTGGAACCTCGTTCGGAGTTTTGAACTCCTGGTCGATGTCGTGCATCGTCCGTGCAGCGTCGAGCATCGCCCTGATTTGCTTGGCCTTGGCCTCGACCTGGTCGGCGGTGTTGTTGAACCCGCGCTTGCGGAGCTCCCCGGCAAGCAGCTCGAGCGCAGCCGGGTCACCTTGAAGCTGGAGTTGTCGTGCGACCTCCTGCGCCAGGTCCGAGGGCATGTTCGGATCCAGGGCGTTGTTGGGCAGGTCCTTGGGGGCTGGCGGTGCAGCATTCGCGGCCGCGGCTCGCGCGCGCTGCCGCAGGTCTTCGGCGACCTGTGGGAATCCGGCCTTCTCGACGACGAACGCTGTGCTGGTGAGCACCGGCACCGTCCCGTTTTGGATCGCGTCGGCAACGAGCTGCTGCATGTCCGGCGTGAGCTGCTTCGGCGCGGTCGCATCGGAGCTGGGCACGAAGGGCGGTGTCTGCAACGCGGGCGGCGAGCTCGCCGGCACCGCGATCGTCGTCGGCGCCGGCACGGCAACGGCTGGCGCGACGGCTGCCGGTTCCGTGCTCGCGCGAACTCGGCGCACCTGGTCGGCTTGCATCCGAAGGACGCCAGCTGCCTGCGGAAAGCCCTGCATCTCGAGCTGCGCCGCAGTCTGCTCGAGCAAGCCGGGATCGTTCGTGGCTTGCGCCTGCGCAGCCAGCACGCGCAGGTTTTGGGGAAGGATGTCGAACGGGTTGCGCGGCGCCGACTGGGCCTTGGCGCTCGAGGACATGAGCAGCAATAGACCTCCGCCGATCGCGACTGGGATGAGTAGCTTTCCGATCATGAGTTACCTGCCATGGGCTGCTCACATTCCGAGAATGCGGGACGGATCTTCGATGCGTCCGTCGCCGCGCCTGACGAGCACGTGATAGAGGCGCCGCCCGCGTGGACGGCGCCAGGTGATGCGAATGCGCGCCGGTTCGCCAGCCTCCTGCAGCTCCGCGACCCGCCACGGTGCGAGGTCATCGCAATCGCCCCAGCCACGCGAAATGACTTGGGGGATGGCTGCGAACTCTTCCGGCGTGCCGTCGTCGGGTTCGGGCTGGTAGCGAACGCGAGCCCGGTAGAGCTCGGGGACATGGTGCGTGCGCAGGTAGTAGCGGTTGATCTCGACCAGCGCGTCGAGCACCGGCTTGATGAACAGGCCGAGAAAACGGCTCCGCTTCGCGAGTGGGATGTCCCCGATGTTGACGACGACGCGCACGGCATTGCCTCGAGCCTTCGCTCTGCGCCTCAGGCCTGGACGACCGTGCCGATGATGCCGGCAGAAAATTCGATCTCGCCGGCCGTCTTGTTGCGTACCGACACGCTGATCTGGTTGCCGATCTCCGCAGTCTTGAAGTGCACGTGCGTGTCGATCGACACCTCGGTGAAGAGCGCGGCCGGAACCTCTCCGCCGCTCACCAACTGCGACGTATTGCCGACCTTCACGTCTTGCACGCCGAAGTCGAACGCGATGTCCGAGGGGATGACGAGGCGTTCCGGCCGGAACATGTCCTGGGGCGCTGCCGGGATGTTCGACGTGGCTCCGGCCGCCACCGTGGTTGGTTGGAACCCCAGCGGAAAGCGGCGGCGCTTGTTGAGATCGCGCTGCCGAATCGCTACCGCCCCCGGGTCTACTTTGCGGTAGGCCTGAATCTTCTGAGCGGCGCGACGTAGCGCGCTAGCCTTCTTGTGCTTGCCTCGGCGCGCCGCGCCTATTGAGAGCGCATTCAGCAGGTTTTCTTCCGCGCCAAAGGCGTCGTCATCGTCGTCGTCTCCGCCAACGATTTCGGACGTACCCATGCCAGCGACGAGATCGAGCTCTGCGCCGATTTCGCCGAAGTCATCATCGTCGCCCATGATCGTTTCCCAATTGGCCATGCTGGTCTCCTGTACTGGTCTGATTGCGTTCGTTCGGGCAGAGCTCCGCCGTCCACCGCATCGGGTGTCGGAGCGTTCGTGTCGGTATGCGCTTGGCTACAGATTGCGACGGAGTGCCGCCGCGAGCTGCGCGTCGGTCATTGCGGTGTTGACGGTTGGCGCTGCGCCAAACGACGGACCGCTGTGGGTCTGCGGGCCCACCAACTCGGGCACGCCACCGGCCCAGAACTTGTCGGCGAGCTTGCCGGCGCGGGCGTGCTTGCGGAAGTACATGGCGGTGGCGCCATCGAGGATACCGCGCGAGAGCTGAAACACCGCTTTGCCGGCTTCCGAGCCCTCGTCCTTCTTGCCGCCGTTTTCCTTCTTGGTCCCCATGTAGCCCATGCCGAAGCCGAGCAGCACGCCAAGGGTGCCGACGGTGAGGTCGGCTGGCAGCGTGGTGCGTGGGATGAAGAAGTTACCGTCGTCATCCTCGAACCGCCCGTGCATGAAGCCGATGCCGGCTGCGCCGGCGACGCCAGCGCCCGTGTAGAGGAGCTCCAACCACTTGCGGTGGTTCTCCTTGGTTTCTTCGCGCTTCTCGAGAGCACGCTTCTTTTCGCGCGCTTCGTAGGTTTCGAGCGTGGTCGCGAGGTTGCGCACCTCGGCGTCGGACATCATCGCCATGACTGGCCTGCCTTTCGCTTGTCACGATGAGGCAACCAGTGGCGCTTTCTCAAGAAACGCCGCCGTCAATTGCTAGTCAGAGCCACTGGCGAAGCCGAAATCAGCCGCAGAATTTCTGAACGCCAAATCGATTATTTAGAACGGTAGTTCGTCATCGCTTGATGGGGGCTGCCGCGGCTTGGCTGCCGCAGCCTTCTCGCGGCGTTCCACCTGTCTCTCAAGATCTCGTAGGAAGCGCACGGCGCTAGTTACGTGGTTGAAAATAAGGATGGCTTCCTCGTGGTTCAACAAATCATTGTCGTGCGCCAGGCTCTGGTTGTTGCGCACATCATTGAAGGCTTCCAGCGGCCCGTTGAGGGACCTCAAGATGCTCACAACCATTTTCGACTGAATGTGGCCGCCCTCGTGCAAGGCGCGCACGTACTGACCGAATAGGCTGTGCAATGGCTTGCCTCGATCGACCGGCAGCGTCCGCCTCTCGCATAGCGACCGCAGAAACCCCGTGACGAACGTATGCAAGCGATCGAGACCAGCCACAAACTCGTTCTTCTCGATGAGATCGAGGACAGCTTTGGCGACAACATCGAGGTCGTGCTCGTTGCCTATCTGTGCGATCGCCTCGATCGCGGCGACCGGCGTGCTCTGCTCGAGACGAGCGACGATTCTTCGACAATCGCTCATCAACTCGGCGTCTTCAGAGAGTCGGTCGCCTTCGAGAAAGTTAAGCAACGCCGTCAGCAGCTTTGCAACCACGGCGTTGGCTTCCTCTTCCCAGAAGCCGCGCAAGCGGTTCGCCTTGGACCCGCTCCCTCGCGCGTACTTTTCGTCGTAGATCGATCTACCGGTGCTTTCGACAACGAACTCGTCGAAGGTCTTGTTCGAGAAGTCGAGAACGTAGCCTCCGCTCATGCGAAAGAGCCGTTCGAGCTTTCGCTTTTCCACCGAGGTCAGGTCTGCCATGCCCAAAAGGTCCGATCCCGCATCCCGTTCGCTGTGACCACGCCACCCGCAGACTGCACGGACTGTCCGGGACGGGTCAAGGAACGACGGTTTAGGCCAGTAGGACGTGCTGGCAATTGCTAGTCAGAGCCGGCCCGGCGCGGCAACTCGGCTCGAAGATTTTCTTGAGCCAAATGAATTGATTGTGTCACCACGGGTGAGCGTCGCGGCGATGGCGTGGGCGGGCCGCGCGCGGTGGTGGCCTGCGCCCATGCAGCAAGGGTCTGCGATGAAGCTGTATCGTTTGAGTCAAAGCGAGTTCCGTTCGTGGCGTAACCGTGATGCGAGAGACGCGCTCAAGGCACACGTCTTCGCGCAGCACGGCGACACGCAGCTGCGTGCCCCGAGTGGTCGCATTCTCGGCACCGCTCGGTCGCCTGAGAAGTCGGCGCGCATCCCGATCGAGAAATCGACTGTTCGGGGCACGCATCACGCAGTTTCTCCACGCGAATGCATCTGCCGCGAGTGGCAGAAACCCGCAGGCAAGCAAGACGAGCATCACCCAATCTGCGTACACAAGCAGCACTGGGAGAATCAGCAGCGCCACAGTCCGGACGCGCCGCGCGAGCGATCCGTGGTCAAGGGACTGCGGCCACTGCCGCCTGCCGAGCAGGAAGCAAAACCGGCGGCTCCGCCGATCGTCGCGCCCGCCGACTGCGTCTGCAGGGAGTGGGCAGGCATCGTTGAAGGCAAGCACCACCCGCTTTGCACGTTCCGCAAGGTTTGGGAGGCCCAGCAGGGTCAGGTCGCACCACAGCTCGTCGAGCTCGAGACCGGAACCGTCATCCGTGAAGCCAGCACCGACGAGGTCACCGCCAGCAAAGAGAAGGCGGCCGAGGACGGCGTCGGCGCCATCGAGCTCAGCGACGGCAAGCTCTACTACGTCAAGGAAGGCTGAAGCGGCCATGTCCGACATCATCATGGTTCCGCTCGGGCGCCTCCGACCCGACCCGCACCAGGCCCGCCGCACCTTCCAGCGCATCGCCGAGCTCGCTGAATCGATCGCCACGCACGGTCTCCTGGAAAACCTGGTGGTGCGCGAAGCCGACTCCGGCGGCACCTACGAGATCAAAGCAGGTGAGCGCCGCTACAGAGCGCTCCGCCTGTTGAAGGAACAGGGCCGCCTGAAGAGCGACGACGTCGCGTGCTTCGTCGTCCGCACCGACGGCGTCTACGAAAGCCTCGCCGAAAATGTTCAGCGTGAAGACGTCGCGCTCTGGGAGCTCGGCCGCAAGTACGTCAACCTCTGCGAGTCCGGCCTCTCCCAAACGGCCATCGCCTCGCGCATCAACAAAACTCCCGGCCACGTCTCGACCGCCGTGACACTCGCCCGAAATCTCGCGCCCGCCGTCGTCGTCCGACTTTCGACGCTGCCGCCGAATACGTTTCCAGCCCAGCGCCTGCTGCGCCTCGCAGCGCTCCTCGACGAAGATGGCGCACCCGACGAACCGAATCAGCTCCGGCTCTTCGAACAAATGCTCGGCACACCCACGCGCAAAGCCGGCCACCCCGCTCGCAAACGCACCGAAAAGGAGACCGTCTGGGCCCGTTACCGGCGCCTGAAGGAAGGCGCCACTGGCCTCCAAGTGGACCCCGTCTACACACCCTTTCTCGCCTCAGTCCTGAAATACCTGGCTGGCGAAACGAAGGGCCTCATCCGATGACGCCCTTCCACCGCCTCAGCACGCCGCTCACCCGCGCCTGGGCCATCAACCGGGACGCCCGCCACAAACTCGCGGGCTGGCTCGCCCGCACCTACGCGAAGACCGGCGTCGCCGTCTGCACCGACACGCTCTCAGTCGTCGCGTGGGTCAACCCGCTCGCCCAAATCAGATTCGCGACGCCGCCGTTCCAAAAGGTCGAACGCCATCAATGCGCGAACAACCCAAGCTGGCAGGACTGCGAATGCAGGCGCTGGTTCGATCCGGAAAGCGGCGGCCCCTGGGCAAAGCGGGAGACACCGACGCATCACCCGCTGTGCATCTTCGATCCGGGGGCGAAGCGGCGCTGGCAGGAGATCGAAATGCCGGTGACCGTTGTGCGCCAGGCAAACGAAGGCGGCTTCACGGAGGCATCCTCGAAGATTTGACTATCGTTCCAGGGATCCTGGCGTGGGCAACATCCTCGTTCTCGGAGGTCCCGGTGGCACAGAAGATACCCAACTACATCGTGACGATGATGGCCGACCGCGGCTGGCGTATGGCGCACTACGTCTGGCACGAGGTGCGAAACATGTGGCTCTTCTATGACGAGCCGACGCGGCAAGCGCTGAGGAACCTTGGGTGGGAACCGCCGCGGCCTGCCCGCGAGCTGGGGCCCAATAATCGCCCACGTCCCATTCTGAACAACGATTCGGGTGAAGACTTTCTGTACATGCACCGCGAAATGATTCGCGCGGTGAACGAACGCCTCGCAGGTGACGTGAACTATCCCAGGGTGGTTGGCTGGTCGAGCCTCCCGGCACCAGGAGACGCGGACTACCCGGTGCCACCGGCATGGGACACGGGCGACGCTGACTTCAACGACTATCTCAACACGGTCAAGAGCGACGGGGCTTTCGACAGCCAATTCAAGCCTTGGCAGGCGCAGTACACGGACACGAACTTCCTCAAGTCCGTGTCGTTAGGGGAGCTCGGTGCGCGTATCGAGTTCACGATTCACAACCAGATGCACATGCGATTCTGTGCCGAACCGAGCACCGGGATCCGCCCCGACGCGGACCCCACCGATCCTGCGGGTATCGACGCGAAGTGGGACAAGCCCGAATACGACTGGCTCGGCGACACCTACTCCAGCCACGTCAATTCCACATTCTGGAAGTTGCACGGTTGGGTCGATGACCGGATCACGGCTTGGGCAGCGGCCAATAGCGTGACCGACATTCAATGGAAGGGGACCTGGCTGGGTAAGATGCCGTCCCAGCCGGTCGCGTTTTCGTTCCTCACGGTGATGGCTGAGCGCGCTGGTGCCATCAAGTCCGCCGAATCGAGCCACAGTCACCATCACGGCCACGTCGAGGAGCTTCAGCGCATCGTCCGCCTGATCGCGGGAACGGGGAAGTTCTGTCACTTCTACGATCGGATGGAACTTCCGGGTTGAGACTCCGAAGCCGGTTTGGCTACGCGCTCGTGCCACCCGGCGGTGCCACCTCGTCCGGACGCGATTGGGATGAGGTGGTCTGCGCGTCCTCCGAGGGTGGATCCAACGAGGACGTGATGCGCGCGATGGCGAACACTCGGTCTCCTGCGTTCGTCACGTTCAGGAGCTGGTCGGACCAAGACCTTGCGCTAGGCCGCAGCGTGGCAATTTCGCCGTCGAAGTTGCTCGTCATCTGAAGCCAATACCGGGAGAGTACTGTGCTCACGAAGCCAATCATGCGGCAGCCCTCTCTCGGCTCTTCGTCTTCTTGATCTTCGGGTGGAGCAGAGCTCACCTGCACGATGCGGTGCTCGGCTGTCTCGCTAATGATCTTCGGCTCGCTCATCGGCCATCCGCCCCAGAAGATCAGAAACCTGAGTAGCAGGCGCTGCGCGTCACCCACCACCTCTCGTGCACCGACGAACATCCGGCTTCGCGAGTGGTCGAAGCGGATCTTTCCCTTGCCCTGCTTCACCACAAACATCTGGGCCACAATCGGGATAGGACAGCCGATGAGGGTATCGCCCAGGGCTCCCATATCCGTGCGCGTGTGCGCGGTCCCAATGTCGAGCGACATCCACTTGCCGTCTCGCTTGAAAGCGTCTGGCGCCACTAGCGTCCACGTCGACATCTGGCTCCAGTAGATCGCAAAGCGCAGTTCGGTTTGCGTGAGCCTGGCGTAGTTGAGAAGCGATTCCGTGTAGGCGGCTTTCATGCGGAATGGTTTTCTTGGATCCTCGTGGTTGTTCTTGACCTCGACGAGAATGTTGCGACCCTCAGCCAAGACGATGCGCGTGTCCGGAGCGCGCACGTCGGGAGTCGCCGTGTAGATATCTCCGTTGTCTTCCGTCTTCACCAGCTTTACAGCACCGAGGTTGGCAACGACCGCTTCGAACATCGCCTGTGTTCGGTTGCCGAAAAGCATGGTGTCGGATTTGAGCGATTCCTGTAGCGATGATTTCAGGAATTCAGCAAATCGGGGTACTGCGTCCTCTTGCGTTATCGCGATGGCGTGACGCTGTGCCCACGTCGCGAACACGTTGAGCGCGTCGAATTTCTCAGGGCTCCGCTGGACTTTCTTGAGAACCTGCACGTCCTTGAGAATCTTCCCCATGGTCGCATCTTCGGTAACCCTGACCGACTGTCAACGTCGACGACACTGGCCAGCGCGTTTCAGGGTCTGAGAGCCAAAGAGCAATCCTCACTCATGGGTCCCACGTTCGACCGGTGGGGCCACCCAGTCTTCGAGCGGTACTGCCGAGCGGGGCGCCGTCCCTCGGTGGCATAGTTGCATTTGCAACAAAGTGATTGCGTGCGCAACTATATGGAGCTACGCCATCAGCGTGGGCTCCAAGATAGAAGCCGCCCGGAACCTGCAGGAGGCGATTCAAACGTTCGTTCGGAGCTTTGGGCTGCTCGTCGCTCGCCTTCCACCACGCGGCGGACGAGATCGTGACTGCGGCAACAAGGCAGGACGGCCCCGGGGTATTGACGGCTCTGTCCAAGACGCTCCGTGCCTGCACGAGCTGTCACGCAGCGTTCAAGCAGCAGCCCGTGGCGACGTGGCCGGAATGAGAGCGCCACGCTCAGACCAGCGGCGTTGAGGAGCGTCTGCATGGTCCGAGACGATGAGAGCGAGCGCTACGCCTGCTGAGCAGCTCTACGAAACAACAGGCTTCCTTGCCCGCCTTTGTCGCCGGGGAACGGAAAGAAGGCCCAGATGGCATCGAAATTCTGAGAGTCGCTCTGCACAATCTGGCGGGCGTACGCGACACTGTCGTCGTCGACAGCGGAGAAGTCTTGCGAGTAAGCCAACAACCACAACTCGCCCTTCCGATAGGGAGTGTACGACTTTGCGATTTTGCCCGTGACTGTTGCAGCCAGTAACCCGCGCACCGTTGCGACGTCAGAGGGGAACGTGCCTGAGAAGATAAGGTCCACGCCGCTCTCCGACGTCGCCACGATGCGCCGGCCTCGAGAGGCCAATAGTCCAATGCGGAGGCTAGAGCCTTCAAAGTCGTTCCACTCGCGGTAGAAGCGACCATTCCTCGGCATGGCCGCCAGCTCACTGGATACGCCTCGAATCCGCTCGGCAAGGTGCACCACGAGTCGTTGACCTTCGGGGCTCGACGGATTGGGCCACCGCGGTTCCTGGTAGCCGTCGACCACGCTCATGACGACTTCGTCCAGTCGCTCCTCGAGATCGTCGAGCATGGGCAATACGGCCGCGAGGTACCGCTCCTGGGTCGTGCGCTTCTGCGCGTGCTCGGGGTTGATCACCTCCACGACTTCGATGCCGACGACCCGACCATCGAGGCTCACCTCGACGTCGGGCCATGGGTCTGCGCGTTTTGGTTCGGGACCAAGCCCTTCGACCTGCAAGCTGGCAACGAACTTTCTGGCGATCGCGAGCTCCAGGTCTTCCTTCACGGGAGGAAGGGACTCCACCGTCCCATGCACGCCTCCGGCAGCTCGGAAGGTGATCTGGGCCAAAGGCACACTTGGCTTGCGAGGCGGGTTTCTCTTCATGGCCGCGAGTGATCTCGACCCAAGGCGATTGCGCGGACCGGCGGTGTCACCTTCCAAACGCCCCGCTGATTGGGAGGCGCCTACGCCGCGACGCGGAGGTCCGACTCCGGAACCTCAATCTCGATCGGTTCAGCCACGTCGCTCATTTGGAGACGGACTCGCCAAAGGCGCCGGCCCCCGACGCCGAGTAGTCCGCGGTCCTCGATGATTGTGCCCCGAACCGAACGGCGACCAAAACGCAAGGACACCTGGGCGCCAACCCGCAGGGTCTTCTTTCGTGAGGTCGTGGCCGACATACGAATCATCTTATCACCAAGGTGGCTGGCCGACCATGGCAGCGAGGTGCTGGCGGACGGCGACATCAAAAGAGGCGGCAAGACCCGCGCAGGCCGAGCGCCAAGCGTTCACCTGCTTGAGCTGGAGGGAGGGGTTTTGGTTAGGAACTCCGGACCAATCCTGATGCGCAATGGCGTTGCGCCAATCGTTCAGGTTGTTCAGCGCCGCAGTCCGTTGGGCCCTCCGGCGGTCGACGAGACCCACGTCGTTCCAAAAGCTCATGCCCAGCCGAGCGAAGTCGGACCCAAGGTTGCCGGGGTTCGGGTTGCCATGGTCGAGCTTCCTGCCCTGCGTCATCACCGCCCGCAAGACACCGGCAACGGTGCTGGGCTGCGTGTGCGCGACGAGGAAGTCGACGGCCTCCGAGTGGAGGTCGCGACAGAACCCTTGGAACTGCGATGACAGCAGCACAGCGTACGCGTAGTTGAGCTGCAACGTCGCATAGCGTCGACCGGGCCCCGTGCCACCGAGCGCACCATGAGCGGCAGAGATCTCCGCAAGCGCTGCTCTGCGCGTCCCATTCCAGTTCCCAAGAGCAACCGACGCCACCTACCACCTCACTAGCTCGACGATCGAACCTAGTCCAGGCGAGTTGCCAAACAGCGGCTCGCCAAATCGCAAAGAGGGAGCGGGCCCGGTGCATGCCGAGCCCGCTCGCGGACTCACGCTTCGTTACCCTCGCTCGCAGGCGGCTCACTGTCAGGCGGAATGACGGCTTCGAGCACCGCTGCGAAGCTGTTCAGCCGCTCCGACATACCGGCGACGTTCGCCGCCGTCAGCAGAGCGTGAACAGCCGTCGCCTTGATGCCGACGGCCACTTGTCGCATCTCGTCGGCGTCGGCCCGCGCAGACAAGTCGCAGAAGCCGTCGAGCGTTTGGGCGAGGCCCTTGAGCTGCTCGGCTCCGGTCATGACCTCGCCCATGGTCGCGCGAAAGTGCGAGGTGAACATCGCGTCTTCGATGTTCATTGGGCTTGTCCTTCCTCGCCGTTGGAGCCCGGGTCCGACGCCCGAAGGCCGCGGGTCGTGAGCTCGAGCTCGACTTCGGCCAGTCCCAGCCGGGCAATGCTCAGATCGCTCTTTGCGCGGTCGATCTGCGCGTCCGCGACCCGGATGAGATCGCGGCAACTCCTGATAGATTCAGCGATTTCTACCGCGCTGCGCGGCTCGTTGAGTACACTTCCGCTCTTAGGTGCCATGAGAGGTCCGTCCTTTCGTGGTGCTCAGGACTCGCGGTCGGCTGCTACCGGTCGCGGGTCCGTCTGTGGTTCGTTACTTCTTTGGCCGTTTCGCGGGCTTGACCGACACACCGAGCTTCTCGGCATAGGCACGAATCGCGCGCCGTACCACGTCAGAGCGCGAACGCTCCTCGTGTGCGGCGATCGCCTCGAGCAATGCGAGCTCGTCGGGGCTTAGGCGCAAGCCAACGATCGGCTTTTCTACCATACGAGGCCCGTAGTAGCACGCTGTTAAACAGAGTGCTACGCGCAAACGGCGAGCAGCTACGACGACGGAGCGTCAACTTCGCGCCGACCGCTGCTGTACGCGGCGGGCAGTACCAGCAGCGTCAGCAAAGTGGCTGTGATGAGCCCACCGATCACGACGGTGGCTAGTGGACGCTGCACCTCAGAGCCAGGAGCCGTCGAGAGCGCCATCGGCACGAAGCCGAGCGCAGCGACGAACGCCGTCATCAGCACGGGCCGGAGCCGCAACGTGGCGGCCTGGCGGATGGCTTCGGCGGCTGACATGCCCTGCTTTCTCAGCTCCGCGGCGAACGTGACGAGCACGAGACCGTTCAGCACTGCGACGCCAAACAGCGCGATGAAACCAACGCCCGCCGAGATTGAAAAGGGAATGCCACGTATCCAAAGGGCGACGACACCGCCGATCGTGGCAAACGGCACGTTGAGGAAGATGAGCAGGGACTCGCGAATCTTTCCGAGCGCCATCCAGAGAAGGAAGAGGATCAGCGATAGCGCGAGGGGGACGACGACCATGAGTCGAGCTTTGGCTTCGATGTAGTGCTGGAACTGGCCACCCCAGGCGAAATGATAGGCTGCCGGCAGGCGAACTTCATTCTCGACTCGCTGGCGCGCTTCATCCACGACCGAAAGCAGGTCGCGTCCTCGTACGTTGAACTCGATGGCAATGCGACGTGAAAGCGCCTCGCGGCTGACTTGAGCAGGGCCGGTGACGAAAGCCAATTCAGCGACGTCGCCGAGGGGCACGATTTGTCCGGCCGTCGATTTCAAGGGCAGCGCACGCAACGCATCGAGATCTCCGCCGTACCCGTGCTCAGTCTTGATGACGATGCCGAATCGACGGTCACCTTCGAGTACCTCGCCGACGGCGTGTCCGACGGCTATCGTCTCGGCTACTTGATTCACGTCTTGCACGGCAAGGCCGTAGCGGGCGAGCTTGCCGCGATCCGGGCGGATGCGTAGATACTCCAGGCCAGCCGTTTGCTCGACGCGAACGTCCGCCGCGCCGGGAATCGTCTTGAGTACCGTCGCAGCTCGCTCTCCGAGCTTGCTCAGCTCATCGAGCTCGCGTCCGTAAATCAGCACCGCAACATCGGAGCGCACGCCGGCGATGAGCTCGTTCGTTCTCATTTGGATGGGCTGTGACACTGCGCCCGCGATTTCTGGCACATCGGCGTCAATGCGTTCGGCGACTTCTCGCTCGAGTTGTTCCTTGGTGAGCCCGCGGCGCCACGCGTCGCGTTCTTTCAGGGTGACGTAGACGTCGCTCTGCTCGAAGCCCATGGGGTCGGTAGCTACTTCCGGCGCGCCGGTTCGGCTCACCACATGCTTTACCTCTGGAATCGACCGAAGCGACTTTTCGAGCCTCAGATCCGTGGCAACCGACTCAGTCAGCGAGATGCCGGTCAGTCGCCGCGCCTCCACTAAAATGTCGCCTTCATCGAGCTGGGGTACGAATTCCGCGCCCAGACGACCGAACAGGGCGACTGTACCGGCGAGCGCAACAACCGCAACACCCAGCGTTGTCGCACGCATTCTGAGCGTCCGGCCCAGCAGCGGCGCGAACAGCCGCTTTGCGCCACGAACCAGCCAGGTATCTCGCTCCTCTGCAGGCGCGCGAACGAAGTAGCTGGTCAAAACCGGAATGAGCGTGATCGAGAACACGAAGGCACCGAACAGCGCGAGCAAGACGGTCGCGGCCATCGGGCGAAAGAGCTTCCCCTCCACGCCCGTGAGCGCCAAAATCGGCAGATAAACGATGGCAATGATGGCGCCGCCGAACGCGCTCGCTGCCTGCACTTCGACTGCGGCATCGCGCGTGACGTCGAGCCGCTCTAGCGGCTCGAGCTGTCGACCAACCAGTCGTCGATGCTCCGCCATACGCCTGACCGCATTCTCGACTACGATCACCGTGCCATCCACGATCAACCCGAAGTCGATGGCGCCCAAGCTCATCAGATTTCCGGAGAGGCCTAGCGTGTTCATGGCAGTGAGCGCGAAGAGCATCGAGAGCGGGATCGTTGCCGCCACGATGAGCCCGGCGCGAAGATCGCCGAGCAGGACGAAGAGCACAAAAATGACAAGCAGCGCGCCTTCGGCGAGGTTCCTCGCGACCGTCTTGATCGTGCGCTCGACCAGCAGCGAACGGTCGTAGAACGGCTCCAGCTGGGTGCCTTCAGGTAGCGAGCTTTGAATCTCGTGAAGTCTCTCCTTCACTGCGGCCGTGACGGTGCGCGAATTCTCGCCCAGCAGCATCATGGCGACACCGATGACGACCTCGCCTTCTCCGTCAATTGACGCCGCGCCCCGGCGGAGACGTGGGCCAAATTGTACGTCCGCGACGGTGCTCAAGGTGATGGGAACACCCTCCCGCGTTGCCCCAATCACGACGTCCTTCAAGTCGTCGATGCTTTTGACGAGGCCGTCCGTGCCGATCACAAAATGCTGACGGTTGTGCTCGATGTAGCCGCCGCCCGCGTTGGCGTTGGCCTTCTCCAATGCAGTTGCCACTTCTGAGATCGAGAGCCCGGCGGCCTGCAGTCGCTTCGGATCAAGCAGCACCTGATACTGTCGATCTTCGCCGCCGAAGCTGTTCACCTCGACGATCCCCGGCACTGTGCGTAGTTGGGGGCCGATTTGCCAGTCGAGCAACTCTTCCAACTGCATCAGCGTTAGAAGTGGGTTTTTGACGGTGAATTGGTAGATTTCGCCAAGGCCACTCGAGATAGGTCCCATCTCCGGGGAGCCGTACTGAGTTTGGACCGCCTCCTGAGCTTCGCGCATGCGTTCGTTCACGAGCTGCCGCGCGAAATAGATGTCAGTGCCATCTTGAAAGACTACTGTGACAACGGAGAGCCCATACTTGGAGACGGAGCGCACTTCGGTCGTCTTCGGAATGCCCGCCATCGCCCGCTCGACCGGTGTCGTCACGTACTGTTCGACTTCGACCGGCGACAGCGCAGGCGCCGCGGTGATAACCTGCACTTGAACGTTGGTAACGTCGGGCACCGCGTCGATTGGAAGCGAGATCGCAGCGCGTACGCCGAAGACGACGAACAGTAGCGTTGCGATCACCACGACGGGGCGATGCCGGAGTGACCAGCCGACAATGGCGTTGAGGAGCGCCATGGTTCACTCCTCCTCTTCGGCGAAGGTGCTCTTGAGGATGGCACTCTTGACGGTAAACACACCATCGACGACCACTTGCTCACCCTCGCGGAGGCCCGCCAAGACCTCGACCTTGCCGGGCCCCGGACGGCCGAGCGTCAGCATGTGCACCTCGAAGTCACCGTCGGGTTGCCGGACGAATACGGCTGGTTTGTCGGCGATTTGCGTCACTGCGTCGGTGGGGACGACGAGAACCGGCGCAGACTGCTCTTCGGTGGCAACGCGGGCCGTGCCGAACAAGCCGATGCGGAGTAGGTCGTCACGATTGCTCAAGCGGATGCGTGCCGTCACGGTGCGCGAGCCGGGATCGATCTGCTTGCCGATGTACTCAACCTGGCCCCGAAATGTTTGATTCGGATAAGCGTTGAGCACGACCTCGGTGGGCGCGCCAGCTTTCAGGCGCCCCAAGTCCTTCTCGAACACGCGTCCCAGGAACCAGAGCTCCGAGAGATCGGCTATGCTGGCGATGGTTTGCTCGGCTGTTATGGGCTGCCCAACGATGGCGTCGCGCGTGAGCACGATCCCCGACACTGGCGCGCGTAGCGTGAGCGACGATGCTCCCGTGCCGCCTCCGAGCGCAGTCAGCTGTTCGTTGATGCCACGGGCTTGATCTTCCAAGGCCTTGGCTTCGGTTTCAGCGTTGACGACGTCTTGGTCTGCTGCGAATCGTTGTGCCTGCAGAGCCTTGAGACGGTCGGCATTGGCGCGCGCCGCCGCGGCTTTCGCCGTCATGGCCAGCGCTTCGGCGCGGAGCCGGCCAAGCTCGGGGATCTTGACCACCGCCAAGATGTCACCCTTCTTGACGCTGCCGCCTTCCTTCAGGTCCACGCGCTCGAGGCGACCCGCCACCGGAGAGGCGACGCGCGCGCTCTTGTCCGGATCGGGTGCAAGTTCCCCCGGCAACGACAGCGTTACAGCCAGCGGCTCGCGTGCCGACGCAGCCGTGCGGATCTTGGCCTCGCGAATCACAGTTTCCGACAGCCGGACCTTCGACGGCAGTTCCGCGTGCTCTGGTTCGTCCTTGTGACTCGAGGGAGTAGGCGGCGCCCGATGCTCTTCAGGCGGCGGCGCGCTCGGCTTGGAGCAAGCAACAACGAGCGGCAGAACGAAGCACACCCAGCGCGCTGTCATGAACCGCTCCTCTCGAGTGGGAAGCCGGACGCTTGCGCCAGCATGACAGAAGCGTTTGCGAGCACATGCTCAGCTTCCGCGCGGGCTCGAAGAAACGCGATGAGCCGTTCCTGACTGAGGAGCGCGTCCCGCACGCCCATGCGTCCCGCGCGTACTTCTGCCGCTAGCGCATCAAGGGTTCGAAGTGCGCGGGCGACCTGGGCGTCGTCAAGCGCTGCGAGCTCCTGGCGTTTCGCGTCGAGTTCGGCCAGGCCCTGTGCGATGCGAAGTCGCGAGGCTCTCTTCAAACGTCGCAGCTCGGAATCGGCGCGCGAAGCGAGCGCCTCGGACTCCGCGATCTCGCCTGAAGCGGTGCGGCCTAATGGCTCCGGTAGCGGAATGGGGATAGACAAGGCGCCGCCAACCAGGCGTCCTTCGAAGGTGTCGCGCTCGAGGAACGCAGCGAGCGTGAGGTTGGGTACCCGGCTGCGTCGGAGCAACGTCGCGTGGTGCCGTAAGGCTTGCTGCTCGAGTGAAAGCGCTCGCATTTCGGGAAGGTCGTTCGCTTGCGAAGAGAGCGAGCGTTTTGCGAACGCCTCCACGTCGTGAATCGGCTCGAGATCGGAGGCGATGCTCGGGGTGTCCATGCCCGGTAAACCGCCGAGAAGAGCCGTCAGTCGCAACCTCGCTTGGGTCGTCGCGGCTCGTGAGGCAAGAGCGGCCTGTCGAGCTTGCGACCACGACGTCTCGGCCAAGTCGGCATCGACCGGTGGCAGGAGCCCGTTGGAGGCGGTCGCCTTGGCCGCGTCTTTGACCTGCTGCGAGATGGTTTCGAACCGCTCCGAAATCCTTTGCTCCTGAATCGCTGCCGCGAGGTCGAAGTAAGCGAGCCAAGCTTCAGCGGCAGCGTCCCTTCGAGCCTGCAGCAATCGCTGCGACTGTGCGCCGGCCATTGCGCTGGCCTCGTCTCGTCGAAGGCCTCGCTGACCGCCGATTTCGACCTCTTGCGAGAGTCGGGCGGACCAGAATGTCCCGTTGTCGCCGGTGGGTGCCCGGCGAGAGCCCAGCGCCAGCTCGACGCCAGGATTGCTCGGAAGAATTGGACGAGCGGCCGTTTCGCGTCCCCGCGCGGCGTCGAGCGCCTTTTGCTCCGACTCGACGCTGAGGCTCGCGGTAAGCGTACAAGGAACCAGGTTGGCTCGGGTCACGTGGACGCAAGCGCTATCGGCAGCTCTAGCAGCGGAGGCGGTGAGGAAGAGGAGACCGGCTGCAGCCAGGGCAGCCGAGCAAGATCGTGATCGCATAGAGGACCTTTCCCAAACTCGATTCGAGCGAGGGCGATGGATGTGGCGCGCAGAGCGTCTTGCCACTTGAAACAGGGAGAGCCGGCAACGGCAGACGCCATCGCCGCGAGCTACGAGCTGACACCATCAGCGCAGACGACTGTCTGCGGCGCTCAGGCTCGAGGGGGCCGAAACAGCGACGCCTGAAACGGCGTTTCTGGTCGCTGTTCACGCTTCGGCCGGACCAATAGTTGCTCGGGCTCGGGCTGTTTCAACAACGCGAGCGCGTCGGTCGCGTCGGGAACGACCACGTTGAGGCGCGCTGGGCAGTGGCAGTTGGGGCAGCCCGGCGGACAGCGCTCAGGTTCGTTCCCGCAATCTGACTCATGGCATTGCATTGCGCCGCACAGGACCAGCACGTCCTCAGCCATGTGTCCGATGCCGACGACCTGCCACAGCATTAGGACGGCGACCACGCGGCAAAGCTGTCGCAGCAGCCGCCCGAGGGGGCTGCGAGCGACTCTTCTGCTGCCGGCGCCGAGGCTCATCGGACGGAAAGCATACGGCCGGCCCCTTTGGCTGCGCAAGGAGTAGCCTCCAGGCCATGGGCGCCTCGCACGAGCACGACACCCACGTATCGAAGGAGCGCGACCACGATGAGCACCACGGCCATGGGCACGGACATGGCTCCGGAGGTCGCGGCCACGATCACGCCCTGTCCGACTTTGGACGCGCCTTTGCGATCGGCATCGCCCTGCAAGCGGCTTTCATCGTGGGTGAGGTGGTCGTTGGTTTGACCGCGCATTCGTTGGCGGTCCTCGCCGACGCCGGCCACAACGCCAGCGACGTGCTCGCATTGATGCTTGCCTGGGGAGCGAACCGCCTGAGCCTGCGCGCACCGACTAGAGGGCGGACCTATGGCCTGAAGAGCGCAAGCATCATGGCGGCTCTCGCGAACGCCTTGATGCTGGTGTTCGTCAACGGCGGCGTCGCGTGGGAGGCTGTTGCTCGTCTTAGTCATCCCGAGCCAGTCGCAGCGGTGTCCGTGATCGCGGTGTCACTGGTGGGGGTAGCGGTGAACGGTTTCAGCGCGTGGCTCTTCGCCAGCGGCAGCGATGACTTGAACGTGCGTGCCGCATTCGTTCACCTGGCCTCCGACGCCGCGGTAGCGGCCGGCGTTGCGCTCACCGGCGTTGCCATACACTTCACGGGCCTCGTGTGGCTCGATCCCGTCGCAAGCTTGGCGGTCGCTGCCGTGGTGATGGCGACGACCTGGTCGCTCCTCAAACGCGCGCTCGAGCTGGCGACGCATGCCGTGCCCCGCGGCATCGACGAAACCAAGGTCAAGGCGTGGCTGAGAGGGCAGCCCGGCGTCGCGGAAGTGCACGACCTCCACATCTGGGGCCTGAGCACCACCGAGAGCGCTCTAACCGTTCATCTGGTCATGGATCAGTTGCCGAGCGATGCGTATGCGATACGGCTCGATGCTGAGCTTCGCGAGCACTTTGGAATTCAACACGTGACCGTGCAACTCGATCCGAGCGGCGCCAGTTGCGGGCTCCAGGGGCACGGGTCGGTTTGATTGGGCGCTGCCGAGCAACCTCCTCTCCGCGTTCATGCGCATCCCGTATTCCAAACGTGACCTCGCGGTGCGTGCGTGCTGGCTGAAAGCTAGACGGGTCGGCAAGTAAGATTGAGGGCGTCGTCTTCGATCGATTTTTGCCTATGCGTGACGCACGCCTGACGGAGGCGCCAGCTAGGTTCAGGCACGCGGGGGGTCAGCTCACGAATGGATCCCACCTCGACAGCAATCGCTTCGACACCGGAGCTCCGTCGCGAAGGAATGAGTCTGGGCTTGCGACCGTTGGATCGCGCGCCATACTCCGGACGGATTTGGTGCTGGTCTGGCACTGAAGGGTCCACAAGCGTAGGGCTACGTGCGCAACTTTTGCGCGAAGGCGCAACTGCGTCCGCACGACGGGGCGGCAAGATGCACAAGGGCAGGACCAGTGCTGGGTCAGGGCAAACTGCGCGCGAACCTGCGGAAAAGTCCACGGTTTCGCTGCCGTCCCTGGCGACGCGCTTTCCTGCGGTCTCGTCGTGCGTGAACCCAAGGAGCGAGAAGCGCTGCCGCCACACGCAGTGCCGCTACCACCTGGAGCATCGCGGCCCGTCCGAGCATCACCTCAACCCGACGCGCGACTGCGCGCTCGCGTTTGCCAACGAAGGCTCGCACACGCTGGACGAGATTGCTGAAGCCTTTGGGGTTAGTGTCGAACGGATTAGACAGATCGAAGAGCGTGCGCTCGGCAAGCTGCGCGGTAGCGGAACCCTTCGTCGTGCTCGCGACGATTCCGAGTAGACGCGTTCGCATCACGATCATGTTGGTTGTGGAAGCTCGCGCATCTTCACAATGCAGCCTAAAATCCCTGCGAGCGGCTTGCTTGCACCATCGCATGTCGATTTTCTTGAGATCGGTGGACCACTTCTGCCATGAGGAAACAAGAAGGCAGGGCTACATGTCGAAGAGGCTTTCGGCGACGCTCACGCGTGCGCGCGAACCGGGGTTCGGGAATCAGAATGAGCCGCGAGACGCTGACCAGTCCGCGCGTCCATCGGCCTTGCCCTTGAGACCACTCGGCGCGTCGCGTCAACCTGCCGCTCGTCGTCGAGTGACGAGCAATCTCGGGGAGCCAGCCGGCATGTTTTCCTGGGAGCGCGAGTTCCTACTGGCGCTCGCCGTAGATGTGCTGGAAGACTTCGTCGAGCGAGACCATGAAGAAGGCAAGTAGTCAGCTGGCCGCAAAGGCGACGAAGGCCGTTGCCTATGCCAGGGTGAGCACGCCAGAGCAGGCAGAGCGCGACTTGTCTTTGCCGGCGCAAATCTCTTCGATTCGACGCTACGCGCAAGACCACGGCTTGCTGCTCGTTGGTGAGTACGTCGAGCGAGGCATCACGGCGACGGACGACAACCGTCCCGAGTTCCGGCGGATGCTGCAGGACATCTTTGCCCCGAGCTCGGAGGTGGGCAGCATCATCGTGACGCACGGCTCGCGCTTCATGCGCAACGCTACCAAAGCGCGCGTTCACAAAGAGGCGCTGCGCAAGCGCGGGATTCGCGTTGTCGCGATCCAGCAGGAAGTCAGTGATGATCCCAACGGCCGCTTCGCCGAAGGCGTTTTTGAGCTCATCGATCAGCTCGAAAGCGAGACCAACGGCGTGCGCACCCGCGCGGGCATGGCCGAGAACGCCCGCCAAGGCTTCTTCAACGGCTCCAAAGCGCCCTTCGGTTTCCGCGTCGAGAAGATCTCCACCACGGCGGGTCTGAAGAACAAGCTCTTGATCGATCCCAACGAGGCCGACGTCGTACGCGAGGTCTTTCGCCGCTACCTGGCAGGCAGCGGCGCGAAGTCCACCGCACGTGAGCTCAACCAACGCGGCCTGCTCTACCGGAAGCAACACTGGACGCGCGACCTGGTCCTGAAGGTGATCAGCGATTCGGGCGTGATCGGCACCTACTATTGGGGTCGCCTCGATACGCGCGGCAAGCAAATCCGGCCGCAGGAGGAATGGATCCCGATCAAGTGCGAGCCCATCCTCGACGAAGAGGTGTTCGAGCTGGCGCAACGGCTTCGCGCGCGGCGCGATCCGGGTCGCAACGCCGGTCGGCTTCCGTCGAGCCCGCTCCTCCTCGCAGGGCTACTCCGTTGCTCCCGCTGTGGCGACTCGTGCCAGCTCGAGAGCTCCGGTAAGTGCGATCCGCAGGGGCAACCGTACCGCTACTACAACTGCCGACGATTCTGTCGAAGCGGCAAGGAAGCATGTGCGGGCTACCGGATCGGGTGCGACACGCTCGATACCGCGGTCCTCAACCACATCGCCGAGCACGTCTTCACCGAGGAGCGCTGCCGCGAAATCTTGCGCGACTTCCTCGAAGATCAGGGCGTGCTCCGGCAAAAGACCGTCGAACAAAGGCGACTCCTGGAGCGGGAGCGCGACGAGCTCGGCAAGCGCCTCGAGCGCTGGTACGAGCGCATCGAAACTGACCCCGAGCTGGGCGAGGTCGGGGCGGAGCGCCTAAGGGAGCTGCGGGCCAAGCGCGACGAGGTCATCCGGACCCTGGCCAAGCTCAAACCCCTGCACACCATCCCGCCCTACCTCTACAAGACCGAGACCATCCAGCGCTTCCAGGCTCGGCTGCGGGAAGCGTTCCTGTCCGGCGACCGGGGTACGGCGCGGGTCTACCTCAACCACTTGGTCGACCACATCGTTGTGGGCGAGGACGAGATCACGATCGAGGCGCGGGCCAACGTGGCCATCGCGATGATGGCGGCCCCAACCTCTCGAGCTTCCGGAGCCAGCGAGGGAGTAGTTCTCGCAGACGTCGTAGATTGGCGCGCCCCACAGGATTCGAACCTGTGACCTACGGCTCCGGAGGCCGTCGCTCTATCCAGCTGAGCTAGGGGCGCGTGCGGGCAGAGCTATGCCGCGGGGAGGGCGGGGGCGTCAAGGGATTCGGCCATTTACGAGCGTTTTGGGTGGCTATCGGCGTCTTGAGGGAGGTTCTCTGAGCGGAGCGGTAGGAGCGGGTCGGCGACCTTTTTTTGCAGGGGTTGGGACCGAAGGGTCGGCTCGGAGTCGGTGAATGAAACGGGGGCCGGCGCTGGCCAACGCGCGTCCTCGCGAATGATGAGCTCGTTGCTGGCGACGCCGTGCTCGGCGGGCGGCACGCCGGCAACGCGGTCGCGGCGTTGGAGGCCAAGGCCAAGACCGGCGCGGGCTCGGGCGCTCGGGGCTTCTGCGGGAGCGCGCTTGCGAATCGTGCGCGCGGGCCGCCGGGAAAAGGCGCGACGCACGCCCGAGGACGGGCGTATGGTTCGCCCCGTGGAAGTTCATCTGGTCCCTTGCCTGAAGGATAACTACGCCTACTTGCTGCATCAGCCGGGGAGCAAGGATGCGCTGGTGGTGGATGCGAGTGAGGAGGCGCCCGTGCTCGCTGCGCTGGGCCGACTCGGGCTCAATCCGGTTGCGATTTTGGCGACGCATCATCACCTCGATCATGTCGGCGGCAATGACGGGTTGGTTTCACGGTATCCGGGCATTCGGGTGTTCGGGTACCGCAGTGATCGGGGCCGGATTCCGGGACAGACCGATTACTTGGACGACGATCAGGAGTTCGAGCTCGCTGGGATCGGGATGAAGGCGCTGCACATTCCGGGTCACACGCTGGGAGCGGTGGCTTACGTGGGTGGAGGTGCGGCTTTCACGGGCGATACGTTGTTTGCCGCGGGGTGCGGGCGCTTGTTCGAGGGCACGGCGGCGCAGATGTATGAGTCGTTGAATCTCAAGCTGGGCGCGCTGCCCGATGCCACGCGCGTTTATTGTGGGCACGAATACACCGTGAACAACCTGAAGTTTGCAGAGACCTTGGAGCCGCACAACGCGGACATCAAGCAGAAGCTGGCCTGGGCCAAGGCGGCGCGCGACAAGGGCGAGCCGACGCTGCCGAGCACGTTGGCGGAAGAGCGGCGCACGAATCCGTTCTTGCGCGTGTCCGAGAAAGAGGTCGTGCAGAGCGTGAACGAGCGGCTCGCACAAGATCGTTCGCCGCAAGCCGTGCTCGCCGCCGTGCGGGCCCTCAAAGATGCTTTCTAAATTTTGCGTCGTCTCGATCGCTGCGGCTTGTTTCACCCTGTTGGGTTGTAACAAGCGTCCCCCACCGGGCGAGGCCAGAGCCGCGGCTCTCGCTCATTCGGTGGTAGCTTCGCCGAGCGCCCGACCGACGACAGCGAACGGACAACCCGTGACTCGCTTGCCCCAATCCGAAGTCACCTGGAGCTACGCCGCCACGCCCGTCGGCCCGATGAACGCCGTGGTGGTGCTGCCGGAGCGGGCACCTGGCGAGCGCTTTCCGGTGCTGGTGACGTTTCACGGCACCGGGGAAGCGCGCAAGGGTCCGGAAAAAGGCGCGCGCGGTTGGATCGACGACTACGGCATGTACCAGGCGATCGAGCGGCTGCACCACCCGCCGCTCACGGCCGAAGATCTGCAAGGCTTTGCGGATCCGGAGCGGCTGGCCAAGCTCAATGCGGCGCTGGCCGCGCAGCCGTATCGCGGCCTCGTGATCGTCAACAGCTACACTCCCGACATGCTGCGAGGTGACGAGCCGTTCAGCAAGGTGCCGCCGCTCGCGCGCTTCGTGATCGATGAGCTGTTGCCGCGCGCGGGGCGTGAGACTCCAGCGTTCGGAACGCCGCAAACGACCGGTATCGATGGCATCAGTCTCGGCGGGCGCGCGGCGCTGGCGATTGGCTTGCACAACCCCGAGGCGTTCGCGGCCATTGGCGGTTTGCAGCCCGCGTTCGACGTGGACAACGCCGGACCGGTGGCGACGCGCGCCGCTCAGGCCCACCAAAAAAATCCCTCGTTGAGCTTTCATCTGCTGACCAGCGACGGCGACTATTTCCTCGCGTCCACCAAAGCCATCAGCGCGGCCATGAAAGCTGCGGGAGTGCCGCACTCGCTGGTGATCGCGCCCGGACCTCACGATTACCCGTTCAATCGCGGTCCCGCCGTCTACGAGATGCTGCTGCACCACGATCGCGTGCTGCGCGGGTTGCCGCCTATCTGAAGATGGGTGTCTCCAAACGATACGCTATTTGCGGATTTTCTCGATCCAAAGTGGCAGCGCCGGACATAGTGTCCCGACGCAATGCTTTCGGGGCGATCGGTTAGGCTTCTCTTGGCGTTTACGCTGTTGGCTCAGACAGCCACAGCACAATCCACCGAAAAGGCGGAGCGAACGGCCGCTCGCGCCCTCGGCACCGCGGGCGTCGAGGCCTATCAGGAGGGGGATTACGCGGCTGCCAGCGACAAGCTCGAAAAAGCCTTCCAAATCCTCAAAGTGCCGTCCTTGGGCCTGTGGTCGGCGCGCGCGCTCGAAAAGCGCGGCCAGCTGGTCGAGGCGCTGAATCGCTATCTGGAGGCGCAAAGCATCCAAGTCCCCGCGGGAGAGGTCGCCGTTCAACAGAGCGCTCGCAAAGATGCGGAGCGCGAAGGCGAGGCGCTCAAGGTCCGGGTGCCGCGGCTGGTTATCGAGCTCACCGGTGCCGAGCCGAGTGAAATCACGCTCACCATCGATGGGCAAACCGTCGCTTCTTCGGTGGTGGGCCAGCCGCGCTTGGTGAACACGGGCCCCCATCGAGTCGAGGCGATGCTCGGGGCGCGCCATGCCAACGGCGAGGCGAGCTGCGTCGAAGGTCAGCAGTGCTCGGTCTCGCTCGATCTCACGCCGCCGGCCAAGCCTGTGGCGCAAACGGTCAGCTCGAAAGCGCTCAGCGCCTCGCCCGCAGACTCGAGGACCGATGGTGGCCGCAGTTGGCAGCCAACGCTCGGTTGGGTTGCCGTAGGCGCGGGCGTCGCCGGCGTTGCGGTGGGCGGCTTCTTTGGCTTCAAGGCCATGAGCGAGCGCAAATCGCTCGACGATTCGGGTCTGTGCGTCGGCGATCGCTGCCCGCCGAGCTTGCAAGACAGCGCGGATCGGCTCGGCACTTATCGCACGGTCTCTACCGTGGGTTTCGTGGCGGGCGGTGTGCTGGCGGCCGCCGGTATCACGCTGCTCGTCACAGCGCCGTCCCGCCACCGGGAAACCGCTCTCTTCTACGTGGGGCCAGGCTCGGCGGGTATTCGGGGGAGCTTCTGAACATGCGCGCGGCATTCTTTTGGGTTTCGGTCGCAACGTGGCTTGCGACAGGTTGTGTAGTGAAAGGCGTCGAGATCGACGCAACGCTCGGCGGGGGCGCCGGCAGCTCGAGCGCCGGTAGCGGCGGCAGCGGCGGCAGCGGCGGCAACGCAGCCGCTGAAAAGTGCTCGCCCGGCGACATCGAGCCCTGTTGGGAGAGCGCGGACGGGGTGAAGTTCGAAGGAGATGCGCCGCAGGGCCAGGCCACGTGCCACGCCGGCGAGCGCAAGTGTCAGGGCGACACCACTTGGGGCGCTTGTTTGGGCGCGGTGGGCCCAGAAATGAGCGACACCTGCGACCCCGGCAACGACGCCAACTGCAACGGCACCCCGAACGAAGGCTGCTCGTGTACCGACGGCATGACGCGCGCTTGCGGCTCGGACATGGGCAACTGCAAGCAGGGCACGCAGACTTGCAAAGGCATGGCGTGGGGTCCGTGCGAGGGCGAGGTCGTCAAAGCCGCCAACGATACGTGCGACGCGGACGACGACGCCAACTGCAACGGCAAGCCGAACGAAGGCTGCGACTGCGTCAACGGCGAGACGAAGAGCTGCGGCACGGACGTGGGTCCCTGCGAGTTCGGCATGAAGACCTGCGTCAACGGCGTTTATCCGGACGCATGCGAAGGTGGCGTGCCCGCCGCCGAAAAAGACACGTGCGAACCCGGCAACGACGCCAGCTGCAACGGCGCCGCCAACGAAGGTTGCGAGTGCAACGGCACCGCGTCGCAAGAGTGCGGCATCAAGAAGGGCGCGTGCCAGCTGGGCATGCAAACGTGTACGGACGGTAAGCTCAGCGTCTGCTCGGTCCAACCCACGGCCAACGACACCTGCTTGGCGGCGGACGACGCGAACGACACCAACTGCAACGGCATCTACCGCGATGGTTGTGAATGCGTCGCGACGGACGCACCGAAGGTGTGCCCCGACGCCAACGGCTGCGGCACCGAAACCTGCGACGGCGCCACGGGCAAATGGAGCGATTGCGTGGGCGATATCAAGCTCGTGCGCTGCAATCCCTCGGCGCCGGACAATCGCCAGGTGTGCAGCGCGGGCGGGGTGTGGACGAACGATTTGTGCCCGAGCGGCAGCGCCTGTCGCGCGAATGGCACGTGCAAAACGCTGGACGGCAAGGCCTGCACCGCGAACGGTGACTGCGACAGCAATGTCTGCACCAGCTTTTACGTCGACGCCGACAAGGACGGCTACGCCCTCAACGCTACGGTGGTGAAGCTCTGCGGCGCCACCGTCACCGGCTACGTCGCGACCGCGTCGAACAAAGGCACCGACTGCAACGACGGCGCCATCGCCATCAATCCCGGCGCCACCGAAGCGTGCGACGGCATCGACAACGACTGCGACAACAAGATCGACTTGGCGGACGGCTTGGCCGTGAGCGGCACCACGACCGAGGTCGGCACCGCCGCCAACACGCGCAGCCAGATCGACATCGCCTGGGCCGCGGAAAAATCCCTGTACGGCATCGCCTACGAAGACGACACGGCCGCCACCAAGGGCATCTATTTCACCGCCATGAGTCAGGCCGGCGCGGTGCAAACCGCTGCCGTCAACGCCGGCACCACTTCGGACGGCTACGCCCTGCACCTGATTTGGGGCACGGACAATTTTGGTCTCACCTGGTTCAACAGCAACGGCAACGTCGAGTTCCGCACCGTAGCCAGCAACGGCGCCCTCGGCGTCGTGCGCCACATCATCAATGGCGCGATGGCCAAGCCGCAGGTCGGCCGCATCGGCACCGGAAATTGGGGCGTTTCCTACATCGACTACGGCACCGGCTTCGGACTGGTGGGCGCCAAGACGGTGACTGCCGCCGGCGTGATTGGCACCCACCACGACGTCACGACCACGAACTCGAACTTCAGCTACCTGGTCGGCACCGGCAGCACCTTTGCCACCGTCACGGAGCTGGCCGACAGCAGCGCGCAAGCGAAAGTCTTCGACAACACCTTCGGCGCACCGGGCGACGTGGTGGTGGCCGGCAGCACGCCCATCATGGGGCGCGGTCCGAACGGCTTCGCCATCGCGGTGCAAAAGGGCGCGGGCAAGCAGCCGCAGTTCTACAGCTACGATGACGGAGGCAACGCCAGCTGCGGTCCGGTGAACTTCGGTGACACGAGCTTTGCTCCGACCGACGCGATTGGCACCGCCGACGGGTACCTGGTCGTGGCTAGCGGCACTACCATCCGTGCTCAGCTCATCAAGCCGGACTGCACGCTCGGGCCACTGTTCACCGTCGACGCTGCTGCGGGCACCTACGCGCGCGTCTCGGGCGGTACGGCGGGTTATGGCGTGGTTTGGGAAGCCACCGCTAACAAGGTGAAGCGCCGCTTCTTCGGTCCCAAGTTCTGCAACTAGCCACGACGTCCGTAACGAATCCCACCTGCGCGGTGGGAGCGCGCGGAACGTCCGCTCCTCCGTCAGTTGTCGTGCGCGGACAGCGCGATGACTGAAACCGGTTGCATCTTTCCACTCGCCGAGCGCATAGTGCGGTCGGTCGCTCAGCAAGGGAGGGTCCGGTGGAAGCAGTCTCCAGGGTTTGGCATGGGCTTTGTTGCGGTTTGGGGGCCGCAGCGCTCGTGGCGTGCGGCAATCCACAGGAGGTGACGGGGGCGAGCCACCAGGCGTTGCCGATCGACACGAGCACGCTCAAGGTCGAGGTGCCAGATGGCGTGGGCTTCCATCAAGTAGCCATCGCCGCCACCTCGAGCCTAGAGGTGAGCGACAGGAGCTCGATCCAGACGAGCGTCGGTGTTTTCGCGACTGTTACCAACGTTGGCGGCGGGGGTAGCAAGCTGGGGGTCGACGCGCAGAGCGGAGATTTCTGGAGCCAGAGCCGCGTGCTGCTGCAAAACCGCGCGCGCGTAAATGGCAGCTTGCACGCCCCTTCGGGGGTGGATCGCCAGGCCGGTTCCGTCGTTTCCGGTAGCGTGGACACGACCACCCCCATCGTTTCGCAGCCGTTTTCGTGGAAAGTGGACTTCCAACACGGCAGCACCTCGATCCCCCTCGAGCCTGGCGTCGTGCGCGCGCTGAGTCCTGGTGCTTACGCAGACGTCGCGGTCAAGGCTCGTGTGGCGCGGCCGGGTGCTTCTGCCGCTTACCCCATCAAGCCCGTTGGAAATACGTGCTCACGCACGAGGCGGGGCACCAAATTCAACATCGCGCATCTGGTAACTTCGCGAACGGCGAATACGGCTTCTTTTGCCCCACCGGCACGACACCAGGCAGTCCGCAATGTCCGGGCAATCTCAGCCAGTACACCATCGGCGGCGTCGTGGACCCGCCGTGGGTGGCGGACACGTGCGGCTGCGGGCACGTGCGCGCTGCCAATCAAGAACACTGCCTGCAATCCGTCGAGCGCAGCGGTGCGGCGCAGCTCGAGGGGTTCGCGCAGTTTTACGCCTCGCGTTCGTGGAATCAGGACACTGGCGATTGCTCGTTCACCTATTACAAAGAATTCCTCGACGCGACGTGTCGCAATCCGAACGCGAAACCCGGTGACTGCAAGCCTTACCGCACGCGCGATGGCCGCGATTTGATTTCGACCTTGCCGCCTGCCGCGGTGAGCTGTCGCCAGCCCGCGCGTTGGCGCAACAAGCAAGAGTGCAGTATCGTATCGGGCTCGAGCGGCATGGCCGGTGATTACGGCACGGAGTACGATTGGATGGGATTTCTCTACAACATCAATCGACCCGTGGACGCCGCCGGCACGCGCGTGCCGACGAATGACATCTGGCTCATTTATCGGCACGCCTGCACTCAAGCCGAAGCACCGCTCGGTTCGCCGCCCAAGGCAACTCCCGACATGTGCCAGGCTCGCCCGTTCGTTTGGGACGCGACCAACACCACGCGCACGCCCGAGGGCATGGGCGCCTCTTTGCGCAAAGTGGCAGGCTTTCGTCAGGGCGTGGAAGCGCAATATGCGTCCAGCCTCGCCACCGTGGTCGCGGTGACGACGCAAGCCAATCTGTTTGGTGTCGGCAGCGACACGACTCCGCTGCCATGAAGCGCGGACTACTATTGTGTGCGCTGCTCATGGCTTGCGCTCAAAAGGCGAAGCCGACATCGCCGACCAGCTCGAACCAAGACGAAGCAGGCAAGGAGGATGGCGGCAATCCGGCGCAGGGCTCGGGCGGAGGGGGAGTTTCGTCGCTAGCCGGCAATGGCGGCGCTGCGATAGAAGCAGGTCAGCCCCCGACGCCCGACAACTTCAACGACAGCGGCTGCACGCACCCGCCGGTTACAGCCAGCTGCGCCGATGGCTGGTGCGAAATTCCCGCCGGCTGTTTCGTCATGGGCTCACCCGAGGCCGAGTGGGAGCACGCGCCGCAAGAGCAGCGGGTGAAGGTGACGCTCACCCATCGCTTCGTGATTTCAGAGCACGAGGTGACGCAAGCACAATGGACCGACCTGGGCTTGCCGAACCCGAGCAAGCTGATGAACGGTGAGGGAGATTGTGCCGAATCCACCTGCCCCGTCGGCAACGCGAACTGGTTCGAGGCGGCTTCGTACGCCAACCTGCTGTCGGAACAGCAAGGACTCGAGAGCTGCTATCAGCTCAAGGGCTGCGTGGGCGAGATTGGTAAGGGGGCATCCGGACTGGTGTGCGACGACTTCAGCGTGACGAGCAAGACCATCTACGACTGTGCCGGCTACCGCCTGCCGACGGATCCGGAGTGGGAGTACGCTGCCCGCGCCGGCAGCCGCACGGCGTTCTACGCCGGAGAGATGACGACACATTCCGCCGTCGGCGTGTGCGTCACGGAGCCGAAGTTGAATAATATCGCCTGGTACTGCCAAAACTCCGGCAAAACCACGCGAGAAGTCGCCAGGCTGACAGCCAATGATTGGGGTCTGTTCGACATGCTCGGCAACGCCATGGAGTGGGCGCACGATCAGAGCGGTTGGGTCCCCAGCGGTGATGCTGCCACGGATCCCGATCAGAGCTACGGACCGGGCCAAGGTCGCGACACACGCGGCGGCGGCTACTTCGGTTGGCCCGGTGCTTGTCGTGCGGCAGCACGCGTCGGCCTGTCAGCGGGCTTTCGCAGCCCCGGCCTCGGCTTCCGCCTGGTACGCACGCTGAAGTAAGAGCGCCACCAGCGCACATTCACACACAGCCAATTCTCCCACTCACTGGGAGGAGTTGTGCTCGGGTGCGCGGAAAGTGACGCGAGAAGCGATATGAAATCGCCACGTTGACATCGAATTTAAAAGCACACTTAGTCCATGCTGAAGGCTCGGTTGCGCGCGTGGGTGAGCACCATCGGGATGGCGGGGGTGTGCTTTGGATGCTCGGCCGGCGGCGTCGATTCCAAAACGACCACCAAGGGCGGCGGCGGCGCCTCGAGCACCGGCGCCACCAGCAGCAGCGGTGGCTTGAATCTCTCCGGTACCACCAGCGTGGGAGGCCTCGGAGTCGGCGGCGATACGGTGACGGTCGACGATGTTCCGACCACGTGCGCGCAGGCCGCCAGCAAGCGTACGTACATCGGCTGCGATTTTTGGCCGACCGTCACGTTCAACCCCGTCTACAGCGAGTTCGACTTCGCGGTCGTGATCGCGAACAGCAACTCCAGCGACGCTACCATCACGGTGACGGGCCCCGGCGGTTTCAGCAAGATGGACACGGTGGCGGCCAACGCCCTGAAGGCCATCACGCTGCCTTGGGTGAACGACCTCAAGGGGATGGAGTTTTCGCGCACCAACACTTCCGGTGGGCGCGCCATGGCCTCGGTGCGCGTCGACGGCGGCGCGTACCACGTCAATGCGTCGATTCCGGTCACGGCCTGGCAGTTCAATCCGCTAGAGTACAGTAAGCCCGCGAGCATGTTCGCGAGCGGCTGCGGCACCACGTTCAACACCATGAACTGCTTCTCGGCCAGCAACGACGCCTCGCTGCTCGTGCCGGACACCGCGATGACCGGCAATTACCGGGTATTCAGCCGTTCCGGCATCCTCGGTGGCGCCGCCGGCACGACCTTCACCAGCGCTTCGAGCGGCATGGCGATCACGGCGACCAAAGACGCTACTCACGTCAAATTGCAGTTCCCGATGGGGTGCGCGGCCGGCACCTTTTCGCCGCCAGCCGGTGGTTGCATCGCTGCCGGCACGGGCGTCATGGCGGCAGCCGCTGGTGCCACCGCCGAGTACGATCTCAAAGCGGGCGACGTGCTGCAGATGGTAGGCGTATTCGGTGCCGGTGACAGCCTCGCCCATGCTGACTTGAGCGGCACTATCGTCAATGCCTCACAGCCGGTGCAGGTCGTCGCTTTCAATCCCATCTCCAACATTCCCGACAACGCGACCAACGCCGACCACGTCGAAGAGACCGTGCTGCCCGGTGAGGTCATCGGCACCGAGTACGTGGTGGCGCCGCCCACTTCACCGAGCGGCATGGTCAAGGGTGGCCACGTCGTGCGCATCTACGGCAACGTGGACGGCACGACGCTCACCTATGCGCCCGCCGCCCCGACCGGCGCGCCGACGACGATTGGCGCGGGCGCCGTCGCCGAAATCGGACCCGTGACGGATGCCTTCACCGTGAAGGGCAGTCAGCCGTTTGCCGTGGCCTCATTCATGGTTGGTGGCTCCCTGCAAGCGCCGCCCGGCGACAAGTGCCCCGACTTCCCGTGCCGCGGCGATCCATCCATGTCGATGGAAGTGACGCCGCAGCAGTTTCGCAAGGCGTACACCTTTCTCGCGCCCGCCGACTACGAAACCAACTTCGCCGACATTCTCGTTCCGGACGGCGCCACCGTGATGCTCGACGGCGCCGCCCCGACCGGCGCGCCCACGCCCATCACCGGCACCGGTTGGTCCATCATCCGGGAGCCACTCAAGGCCGACGGCGGCGGCGTTCACACGCTCAGCGCCGACAAGAACGTCGGCCTGCAAGTCATGGGCTTCGGCCACGCGACGTCTTACTACTACCCCGGCGGCCTGAACCTCGAGCTCATCAGCGAGCCGCCCGTCGTCAAGTAACGCTCCGTTCGTTCTCGGTGGCGGCCTCGCAATGCTCGAGCCGTCTCCGCGCCGCTTCGCAGTCGCAATCCCGTGCGGCGTGTCCCTAGTTCCATCGCCAAGAAGTTCTTCCGAACGTAAGAACTTGGGTGAATGCGTGATGCGCTTCGGGACCCCAGGTATCATCGGACGTCCACGAAGCTCCTTACGAGCGTAAGAATTTTCTGCGCGCGTCACTAGACGCCGCAGCCCCACTCGCAGCAGCTTCCGTAGCGTCTCTCGGTCTCACTGTTCGACTGCGCGCTGATCGCGCCTCGGGCTATTCGCCTTATGACAAGTCGTGCGAGTCTCCTCCTTTATACGGAGGCGAGGAGGTCGCGAATTTCTTTTCGTGCGCCTTCGTCAGACGACTGCGCAGTCACCCACCGACGACGAGCGGTTTCGTGCCGGCGCGGCCGCGCCGCGCGTCTCTTCATGCGAAGCCAGAATCATGGAGCTTCTGTCGCGCGAGCGACTCGTGGCGCGCTCCATCGCTCCGTTCGGCGATGAGCTCGGGCCCGAAATCTCGTTCGGCCGCCAATCGGTTGTGAGCCTTGCAGCGGAGCGCCAAATTCGCGGCGCGGTGCTGCCCACCTCGGGCAAAAGGCTGGAGGTGAAGCAGCTCCAGGTAGCGCGTCTCGCCGCAGCGCTCGCCCCGAGCGTCGAGGTAGCTGCAGCGACCTGCGTCGCGCTCGTACACCTCGCGCCGCAGCGCTGCCGGAATGTGCCGACTGCGCCGCTGCGACGAAGGGCTGGCAGGAGAACGTCCGGCCGCGTCCACGGTGCCGGCGCCGCGCTGGCGCGGTTCGGAATCAATGCGGCGCTGGCGCGGTTCGGAGTCGCGCTCGGGCGGTTCGGAATCAACGCCGCGCTGGCGCGGTTCGGAGTCGCGCTCGGGCGGTCCGGAGTCACCGCCGCGCTGGCGCGGTGGCTGGCGGACGCCGGCCGCAAACTTTCGCTTTTCGAGCGCCGCCACGAGCAGCTTCATCGCTTCGAGGTGCAGCTCGCCGAGCGAAACGCCGGGGCGCTCGCGAGCCATGAGCG
>DASZTA010000007.1:0-92447 GCA_035548415.1 Polyangiaceae bacterium | reverse complement strand
CGGAGTCACCGCCGCGCTGGCGCGGTGGCTGGCGGACGCCGGCCGCAAACTTTCGCTTTTCGAGCGCCGCCACGAGCAGCTTCATCGCTTCGAGGTGCAGCTCGCCGAGCGAAACGCCGGGGCGCTCGCGAGCCATGAGCGCTTTGGCCCGTTCCACCAACTGCACGTGCTGTTCGACGGTGGAGAACTGCAACTGGTAGCGCTGAGGGCTCGTGACCGGAGGCAGGTCGGCCGGCACCGGTCCGACCGGGAGCTCTGCTTCGTTGACGCTCGCTTCTTCGGGGCCGTCGTTCGCCCAATCGCGCGGCCGTTCGCCGGGCGGGAGCTCGCGCACCGGCGGGCAGAACGACTCCACGAATTGGGCCCAAGTCGGCGTGCGCAACGTCTTCATCATCGTCACGGGGCCGAGTGGCTGGACCAGGTCGGGCACGCTAGGGAGCGGATGGAGCTCCCGGATCAGCTTGGCCAGCTCCTTTTTGGTGCGAAAGCGCGCGCGGCCGAGCACGTCGACCTGATTTTCTGGCGTGAGGTGAGGGCCAATCATCAAGAGGCCGGTCAAGTGCAGCTCGCCGTCGGCCACCGCGTCGAGTAGCGCCGGAAACTGTTTGACCCAATGGGCCGCCGCCGAGCGTCGCGCCGCCGCGTCTTCGGAAAAGCGCAGCTCGTAGATGCAGTAGGTGTAGAGGCTGGCGCAGCGGCGGATGCGATGCACCCCACGCAGCTCGACTTCGGCCAAGTGCAGAAGCAGCGCCGCGAGCAGCTGGTTAGATTTGCCGACCAGACGCCGCGTGCTCGCTAGCAGCTCTTCGTCCGAAAGTTGGGCCAAGCTCGCGGCTCCGCCCGGAATGAGTCGCGTCGTCTTGTCGAGGCTCGCCATCGATGCCGCTGCTTCGGTCATGCGTCACGTTACACCCTGCATTTCGAAGGCTTCACGTCGCGTCCTGGCGGCCTTTCGGACCCGACCCTGAGTTTTCAAGCAGCGCACGCCCGAGGAGCGCTCTGGTGCGCCAGGCAGCGCCGCCAAAGCGTATCGCTCAACGCCACCACGAGCTCGGTCGCTCGCCGCGCGAAATCTCTGTCAATAAAAATCGATACTGGCCGTCGGATGGCGCCGCGCCCTTCACGAAGCGTCGCCGCTGACCGCGCGTCCCGCCGCGCCCCCTCACGAAGCCTTGCCGCTGACCGCGCGTGCCGCCGCGCCCTTCACGGAAGCGTTACCGCTAACCGCGCGTCTCGCCGCGCCCCCTCACGAAGCGTTGCCGCTGACCGCGTGCCGCTGCGCCCTTTACGAAGCGTTGCCGCTGACACGCGTGCGGCCGCGCCCCCTCACGAAGCTCACGAAGCGTTGCCGCTGGCACGCGTGCGGCCGCGCCCCGTCACGAAGCTCACGAAGCGTTGCCGCTAACCGCGCGTCCCGCCGCGCCCCCTCACGAAGCGTTGCCGCTGACCGCGTGCCGCTGCGCCCTTTACGAAGCGTTGCCGCTGACCGCGCGTGCCGCTGCGCCCTTTACGAAGCGTTGCCACTGACACGCGTGCGGCCGCGCCCCCTCACGAAGCTCACGAAGCGTTGCCGCTGACACGCGTGCGGCCGCGCCCCCTCACGAAGCTCACGAAGCGTTGCCGCTGACCGCACGTCCCGCCGCGCCCCCTCACGAAGCGTTGCCGCTAACCGCGCGTGCGCCCCCGCGGCCTTCACGAAGCGTTGCCGCTCACCGCGCTTGCCGCGCGCCCCTCACGAAGCGTTGCCGCTCACCGCGCTTGCCGCGCGCCCTTCACGAAGCGTTGCCGATGAACGTTCGTGCCGCCGCTTGAACGGCTTCGTTGGCCCCCCCCGGCGAACGTGAGCAAGATCAGTGGAATCCCAACCGCGGCTCGCTTGCAGAAAGCTGTCGTAGCGGTCACCGGTGCATCGCGCGGCGTGCTTCGGGCGGCTTCCGTACTGTTGGCTCGAGCGAGGCGAGTACCTGGATCTCCAAACGGTGAGTAGATCAGGAGGAAAGAGTCAGGAGACCAGGAGGGCGAGAATTTGGCGGTTCGAGTCGAACGGCGACGCCACGGTGCTCGCCAACGGGTGCGCGCTGCCGAGCGACGTGGCGCAGAGCTTCGAGCTCACGCGCCGCATCGGCAACGACGGTTGGTAAGCGCTGGTAAACGAGCTTTTCTATGATCGAACCGGAGCGCGGGCGCATTACGTGATGGAGCGTCGTTCCGTGTGCAATTCGACGCGAAAAATCATGCGCCAGTACCTACATCTGTTGTGGATCTTGGGTCCGGTGGTCGCTTGTTCGGGCAGCGCGAATGATGCGACGAGCGGCGGCAACGACATGGGCGACGTGCCAACGGCTGGGAGCGATGCCGTGCCGAGCGCCGGTACGAACGGCATGCCGAGCGGAGGCAGCGCGAGCGGCGGCTCTGCGACGAGCAGCGCTGGCACGAACGCTGGTTCGCCGACGACGACGGGTGGTACGAGCCCGACCGCCGGCACCGGTAGTGGCAGCGGCGGGGCAGCGACGGGCGGCACCGGCAACCCGACCGCAGGAAGCGGGAACAACGCCGGAGCCGGCGGCGGGACCGGGAAGAAGACCCCGCCCGACTTCAAGTTTCCAACGCCAATGGGCGCAGATCAAAAGCTGAGCAGCACCAAAGAGGTCAGCGATTTCGACGGCAAGATGGCGCGCTACATCGGCACCGGTGACCTGGGCAGCGGTGGCCAGAAAGAAGGGCAAGACCCGTTGTTTCGCGTGAAGGCGGGCGGCTCGCTCAAGAACGTGATCTTGGGCGCGCCGGCGGCGGACGGGGTGCATTGCGACGGTAGCTGCACCATCGAAAATGTATGGTGGGAAGACGTGGGCGAAGACGCTATCACCCTCGAGGGTGGAAGCAGCAGCAACGTGTATCGCATCACCGGCGGCGGCGCGCGGCACCGACCGACAAGGTGATTCAGCACAACGGCGCCGGCACCCTCTACGTGAAGAACTTCTTGGTCGAAGACTTTGGCAAGCTGTACCGCTCGTGCGGCAACTGCGGCACGCAGTACACGCGCCACGTGGAGCTCGATACCATCTTGGCCAACGGCAGCAAGAGCGTGCTGGCCGGTGTGAACACCAAGTACAAAGACAGCGCCAAGTTCGCGAACATCTTCGCCGACCTCACGATGAAGATCTGCGAGCGCTACGACGGCAACGACACCGGAGCCGAGCCGAATTCCCTCGGCAGCGGCGCGGACGGCACGTACTGCATCTATTCTGCCGCCGATATCAGCTTGCATTAGCCGCAATCGGATTCGGCACTAGCGGTGCGCGGCGGGCTTACCCTAACCTCGCCGGCATGGCCGAGGTTCTGATCGCCTTTCCGCTAGGCTTCATCGTCTGGTTCTTCACGCGCTACGGGTTGTTCGGGTTTTACACGGTAGGTCCGAACGAGCGCGCGGTGCTCACGACCTTCGGGCGCGCGCAGCGCCTGGGTGACGCGACCACGCTGCAAGATCCCATCTCGGAGACGCTGCGGCCGGATGAGAAGCAGCGCTACGCCTACCCGCAAGTGCGTGTGGTCGGGCCCGGCTTCTACTGGAAGCTGCCGTGGCAACGCGTGCACAAGGTTTCGATCGCGACCGTGACGGTGTCGATCGCGTACGACCCCGAAGACGCCAGCGCCAACAATGGCGGCCGCATGTTGGAGGCGGTCACCAAGGATCAGCTGAACACGGGGCTCACCGGGCAGCTGCGCTTCACGGTGGCGGAGCGCAACTTGTACGCCTACCTGTTCGGCGTCAAGAATCCGGTCGCGCACATCATGGGCTACTTCATCTCGGTGCTGCGCGATCGCATCGCGAACTTCGAGGCGCCGCCCGAGACGCAGCCATTGCCCGAAGCTCAGGCCGGGGACGCGGCGAGCGGCGTCCAGGGCATCTCGATCAACGACCTGCGCAAGAACCTGCGCGACTTGAGCGACCGCATGGACGACCAATGCGCGTCGGCCTCGGCGCGCTATGGCATCGACCTGGATGCCGCGCTGATCACGGCCATCGACGCGCCGCCCGAGGTCGATTCGGCGCTGGCCGCCATCAACACCGCGCACAACCACGTTTCCAGCGAAATCAGCCTGGCGCAAGCCGCCGCCGACCAAAAAATCGTGCAGAGCCGGCGGGCCGTCGAAATCGAAACGCTCAACGCGCAGGCCGAAGTAGAGCCGCTCGTGATGCTGGCCGATCAGCTCACGCAGCTTCGTAACAACGGCCCCGGCGCGCTGCAGGCCTACGTGAGAAACGCGAAGCTGAACCTCTTCAAACGCTCACGCAACTTGGTCGTCGTAGGTCAGGAGGCAGTGAAATGACTTCGGCTCAGGAGGCGCGCGAGGCGCACGCCTGCAAGGCGCAAAGGGAGACCAAGTAAAATGGACCTGGGGAACTTCTTCATCGCGTTTGGGATCTCCTTCTTTGGCTGCTTCTTGGTGGTCCCGTTCTTCTTGTTCTGGGTTCGGGTCTTGGGCATTTACGTGGTCGTGCGGGAGCGCGAGTGCGTCGTGTTCGAGCTGTTCGGCAAGGTGCGACTGACGTTGACCGAACCGGGGATTCACTTTCCTTGGCTCACGATGGGTCCGTTCGCGGCGCTGGTGCCGTTCTTGGGGCGCAAGCGCTTCGTCGACTTGCGGCTCGATCAGGTTTACCTGCGGAGCCAGCCCGTCAATTCCGAAGAGGGCGCGCCGATGGGCATTGGCGTGTGGTGCGAGATGTTCGTGAGCGACCCGATCGCTTACCTGTACAAAAACGTCGATCCGGTCGGCTCGCTGCGCGCCAACGTGTCGAACGCGACGGTGCGCTGCCTCTCGAACATGAAGCTTGCGGATATGCTCGAAAACCGCCATCCGATGAGCCAAGTGGTACGCGAGGAGGTTTCGTCCAAGTCGCGCGAGTGGGGTTACATGGTGGGCAGTACCTACATCCGCAAGGTTCACTTCCGTGATTTGGGGATGATTCAGCAGATCGAGCAGAAGGTCGTGAACCGGTTGCGCCAGGTCACCGCGGCGATTCAGCAAGACGGTGCGAACCGCGTGAACGTGATCCGCTCCACGGCAGATCGCACGGCAGCGGTGGAGTTTGCCAAGGCCGCCACCACCCGCCCGCACATCGTCGGCACTGCGTTGGCGCGTGTCGCTAAAGATCCCGAGATCTCAGCCGCCCTCTTCGAATTGCTCGAAACGCAAAACCTGCTGCAAGCCGCCCGGCTCGAGGTGAGCATCGTGCCGAAGGGCACGCAGCTCATCGCTTCCGTATCCGGTGCGGGCGGGATTCTGGCCGGGCAGCAATAAGAACTCGGACGCAGCTCAGAATCTGTACGAGTTGCGCCCGTTGCGTCGTCTCGCGCGGTTGGCCTATGTTCGTGAGTTCCGCCTGCAGGAGGTCTGCCTTCGATGCGTTGGAGATGGATCGTGCTTACTTCGAGCCTGTGCCGTGTGGCGTTGGCTCAGTCACCGCCCGCTGCGCCGCCGGCTCCGCCCCAGCCTGCGACCGCGCAGGTGCAGCCGCCGGCACCAGCACCAGCACCAGCACCCCAGACCACCCCGCCGCCGCTGGCCGCGCCGGCGCCGCAGCTCACGCCTCCGCCCGCCGCGCCGCCGGAGCCCGGCCGAAAGCCTCCGCCCGCCCGCACGGGCTTTCAGATGTACGTGACGCCCGTCGCGACGGTGAGCTTTCCGATGGGAGACGCCTCGGACGCGAAGGGTGACCAGCTGGCGGCCCGCTACAGCTGGCAGTGGGTCCCGCTCGACGTCGGCCTGGGCGCGAAGGTGCTCGACCCGCTCTACATCGGCGCTTACCTCGACCTCGGTGTCGGCTGGGAAGGCAGCGACTCGAAGACGGAGGGGCGCTGCGAGGCCGGTGACGGCGTCGAAGACGACATGTCGTGCAGCAGTGTGACCCTGCACGCTGGCTTCGAAGCGCAGTACAGCTTCTCGCCGGCGAAGTCGATGTCCGGTTGGGTCGGTTACGGCGCCGGTATCAACATGGGCAGCCAGAGCATTTCGGATGCGGGGCGCTACTCCGAGACCACTACCGCCAGCGGCATCGACTACGCGCGCGTCTCCGGCGGGCTCAGCCTGCGCTTGAGCAAAGGCTTCGGGCTCAGTCCGTTCGGCATGGTCACGATCGGGGAATACCTGCACACGCGCACGCAGATCCACAACATCACGAAGTTCTCGGGCGCCATCGACGACAAGGCGCTCCACGCTTGGCTCACGTTGGGCCTGAGGGTGGTGATCTTCCCATGAGCACCAAGACCGCTTTTTCGTGCCTGCTGTTGGCGCTTTCGGCGAGCCCACTCGGTTGTCTGGACCAGCAGTACGTGAGCCCGGACACGGTCTCGCTGTCGATCACCAACAAGGATACCGGCATCGAGCTGGTGAACCGCTGCAACTACATCCCGATCTTGCTCGGCAGCGAGGTCAAGGCCCGGTACGTCGTCGAAGACGACATCAAGGCCACCATCACGATCAACCGTGAAAAGGTGATCGTGAGCTACGAAGGTAGCGACGAGCTGCCCGAGCCATGGGCTCTGAGCAGCAAGCTTTTCGAGGAAGAGGTCTCCTGCACGCAGGGGCAAGACGACTGCAACCAGGATCCTGTCACGCTGCCCGACGGCTTCAACTACTTCGTGGTACTGAAGTCGCGTTGCAAGATCGACGTCGACGAGTGAGAGCGCCGCGAGCGCGCTCTAGAAGAGGTACATCAGGCGCAGGCGGCCGCTCAGCATGGTGTTCTCCCAGGCTGGTTTGCCGCCAGGCTCCAGGTGAGCCTTGGCGTAACCACCGACTAGCTTGATGAAGAGCTGGCCACCCACCAAATACTGAATGGCGCCGAAGCCTTGCTGGCTCCGGAATTTGCCCTGCACCTGGTCTTCCTCGGTGACCCAGTTCATGCCGCCGCCGATCAACAAGTCCTCGATCACGCGCACGTTGGCGAAGCCGCCGTAGGCCAGCGTGGTCACGCTGCCCAAGCCGTCGAAGGCACCGCGGTCCGCGTTCGGATCGGCCGGATTTTGCGGGCTGTAGTGATCGACCAGCTCGTACGAGACGTTGCCGCCGAGCTCGACGTACGGATCCATCACGAACTGGATGGCGCCGGTGCCGCCGCGGCGAAATCGCTCCTCTTTCGATTTGTCGCTGAGCGCAAACTGCTTGCGAATGTTGGCGGCGCCTTTGATCTTCAAGTAGCCGAAGTCGAGCACCGCCGCCGGTCGCACACCGTAGCTGTTGAGGCCGGCATCGAAGCCGTATTGGCCCAGCAGCTCGAGCCGCAAGAAGTCGCCAACGTACTTGTGCAGCGCGAGGTTGCCGATATTTTGGCGGTAAACGAATTGATCGAGGCCGGGCACCGCGGGCGGTGCGCGCGTGGTGTCGGTCGGGCCTTTGCGCTCGAGGGTGTTCACGTCCATGCCCATGCCAAAGTGATACACCTCGAAGGCCTCGAAGCGACCGGCGGTGATGTCCCAGCTCTTCCACTCGCCCGTGCGCACCCACAGGTCGTCGGCGCCCAGGTTCACGGGCTGCGGCGATTGCTGGTCGCCGTTCGCAACCAGCTCCGTCTGACCCTGCACGTACCAAGAGCCCTTGCTGTAAGTGGGCGTGAAGCGCAAGACGGCGCGCGACTGGTTGAGCAAGAACTTGTCGTTCGATTGCGTGGGGTCGCCGCGCTTGATGCTCTCGTAACCAAAGTCGACCCACACCGAGCCGGACACGCCGATGCCCGTCTTCGGGTAGTACGGCCAGGGCATGCCGTGCATCGTCAGCCACAACGAGCCGCCCTTGAGGCCGCGCGTCTTCCACTCCGGAAAGGCGCTGGGAGGTAGCCGCTCCACCACGAAGCCAGGCTCAGCCTCGGGCAGTGCGGCGGGCGGTTTGGGCGGCTCCGGCGCCGCCAGTGACGGTTCCGGCTTCTTTTCGGGTGGAGCGGCGGGCTCGGCGGCGGCCGGCGCGTCGTCGTCGTCGTCATCGTCGTCGGCCGCGAATGCGAGGCCGCCGTGCGTGAGCGTCAGTAGCGTGGTGGTGAGACAGAACAGCGTGCGAAGGCGCAAAAGTCGCATGGAGTTTCCGAAGTGCGAGAAGTGGGAGCGGCTGCTCACATCACCGTGAAGCTGCCCATGAGCGGGAGCTGGGCCGAGCTACCGCCGACCAGCACCTTCACTTCGCCCGGCGCGACGGCTTGCTTGTTGTTCGCTGTGTCCCAGTACCAGAGATCGGAGACGCGAATCGGAATCGTGACGCGTACTGCAGCGCCTGCTGGCACGTGCGCGCGCTGGAATCCGCGCAGCTCTTTGTAGCCCATCACGCGCTTGGGCACCGTGGAGCCGGGGTAGGTGACGAACGCGAACACCACTTCGTCGGCGTCGATGGCGCCGGTGTTTTTCACGTCCACCTCGATCTTGACCACGCCGCCCGCCGGCACCGTGGTGCACGGCACGTACAGGTTGCTGTACTCGAACGTGGTGTACGAAAGCCCGTGCCCGAACGGGTACAGCGGCGTTTTCCCCTGCGTGTCGAACCAGCGGTACCCGAGGTAGTAGTCCATCTGGGTCGTCTGCGCGTTACCGCCGTTGCCCGAGAACGGCGGCTCATCGGCCAGCGCTTTGGGCCAGGTCACCGGCAGCTTGCCGCTGAAGCTCACCTTCGTGCCGGTGGCCTTGTCGACGCCGAACATCAGCTTGGCCAGCGCGTTGCCGCCCGATTGGCCCGGGTACCACGCCATCACGAGGCCTTTCACCTGGTCGACGAAGCTCGACACGTCGATCACGCTGCCGCCTTCGAGCACCACCACCGTGGGTTTGCCGAGCGCCGCGATCGACTTGATGTAGTCGTTCTGCGCGGTGCCCCCGGTCTTGCCGTCGAGCCCCAGGTTCGCGCCGCGATCGGAGTCATCGGGCGTGATCGTGTACTCCTCGCCCTCGTCGTGCGGCGTGAGGCCGGCCACCACGACCACGAAGTCGGCGCCTTGCGCGGCGGTCATGCCGGCCGCGCCGTCGCCGCAAACGACCTCCACGCCCGCCGGCGCCTGCGCCTTGAAGCCAGCGCACGGCGAAATGCTTTTGCCCGGATCGGCGTTGACGCGGCTGCTGCCGAGATCGCCGAGGCGCGCGTCGGAGGCAAAGTTGATGGTGCCGCTGGCTTGCACGCCCTTCAGCTCCCACGCCACTTGCGGGCCCACGACCGCGACCTTCTTCACGGTCGCCGCGATCGGCAGCACGTTCATGTCGTTCTTGAGCAGCACCGTGCCTTCGAGCGCGGCTTTCTCGGCGAGCGCGGCGTGCGCCTCGTTGCCGGTGATGGAGTAGCTACCCTTGTCGAACTTGGTGGTGGGCGCCTTGAGGCCGAGCTGGCCGTTCGGATCGTTGACGTGAAAACGGAACTTGGTCTCCAGCACGCGCCCGGCCGAAACGCCCACGTCCGCCTGCGCGTCTTGCTGGCTGGCGAGCTCGGGGAAGTTGAGCTTCCACGGTAGCTCCATGTCGAGCCCTGCCTTCACGGCCTCTTTGGCGCTGTTGGCGCGCGTATTCGGATCCGGATTTTGGCCGCCCGGCATCGCCCACCAGTCGGAGAGCACCATGCCTTGAAAGCCGTACTCGCCGCGCAAGATGTCGGTGAGCAGGTGGTGGTTCTGGGTCGATTTTTGCGCCGTGCCCGTGGTTTGCACCAGATTGTAGGCGGCCATCACGCAGGCAGCGCCGCCGTCCTGCACGATCATGCCGAAATGGCGGGCGTACACCTCTTGTAGCGTCTGCTCGTCCATCTTGGCGATCAGCGCGTCACGCCCCTTTTCGATGTTGTTGGCGGCGTAGTGCTTCACGCACGCCGGCGCGAACTCTTGCACGCCGACCGTAAACGCGGTGCCCAAACGGCCGAGCAAGAACGAGTCTTCGCCGTAGGTCTCTTGCGCGCGACCCCAGCCGGGGTGCCGCAAGATGTTGACGGTCGGCGCCAGCAGCATGGTGCTGCCGGAGGCGATCAGCTCGTCGCCCATGGCCACGCCGATGGCGTGCTCGAGATCGACGTCGAAGGTGGCGCCGCGGCTCGAGGGCGCGGGGAACGAGGTAGTGTAACCTTTACCAGAGCCCTTGACCGGATCCAGGTTCACGCCGCGCGGACCGTCTCGGAACTCGAAACCCTTGATGCCGCTGTCATCGGCGGTGCGGAAAATGTCGTCGTAACCGGTGTTGTTGGGGCCGGCCATCTGGCGAATGCGAGCGGCGTAGTCCAGCGTTTGGGTCGCGTTCGCCGCGTTCGTCTTTTCCGTCGCGCCGATCTGGTAACCGGGCGTGTACGGCAATGCCTGGCGCTGCATGGGATCTGCGGCGCACGCCATGGCCGGGCCCTGCACGGGAGCACCGCCGTTGCCGCCCAGCACCGTGACCGAGCCGCCCATGGTCACGCCGCTGCCTGCGGTGGAGACGCCGCTACCACCGGTATTGCCGCCAGTGCCGAGCCCGCCGCTCGTGGAATCACCGCCGCCGCTGACGGTGCCGTTGCCGCCGGCGCCGCTGCCGCCGGTCTGCGGATGCGAGCAGGCGACAATCAGGGCCAGAGTCGACGAACAGGAGGCGGCGCAGATGGACAAAGAGCGACGGAGTCGGTTCATGGGACAAACCTCGGCTTGTGGAACCGATGTCAGACGTGGCTGCAATCGGTTCCAGTGCGAACTTGGCCTCCTATAGCACTTCTGCGCGACACGCCATCCGCACAGAATGGCTTTTGAGTGGGATTAAACCGCACCCGACTGCAGCGCCGTCGAATGAAGTCAGCACGATCGCAAATCGCACAGTTAGGACAACCATCCGAACCATGACTGTCATCCACGCTGACGCTAGCCAGGGACGAGAGGATGGGAGCCCGCAAGATCGAGAATTGGGGTTTCGAGACGCGAATGGCCCGAGACGCTATCAGCGCGCTCGTCGAGTAGCTTTGCGTGGAGACGGCAGTTGTGCGAGCGGAGCTGCGGTTGGACAGCCCCCGCTAGAAGTCGATAGGCTCGGCGCCGTACCAGAAACCCCCGGTAACCGAGAACGGCTTGGTGGCGAGCTCGAGCATCCGCACGGCGCCGTCCAGCGGCTCCCCCGGGGCGTGTGGACCGCCCAGATCGGTCTTGAGCCAACCCGGATCGAGTGAGTTGACGGCGACCTTGCCTCTGAGATCGCCGGCGTAAGAGAGCGTGACGCCGTTCAGCAGCAGCTTGCTCAGGCGGTAGGAGGGCATGTTCGGTTCGGCGCGTACGGCCTCGAGCTTACCGGCGCCGGAGCTCACGTTGATGATGCGCGGCTCGTGGCCGAGCAGCAGCGGCGGCAAGAGCGCGTGGATGAGCCAGTGCGCGCTCAGCACGTTCACGGCGATGTTACGCTCCAGCGCGTCGAGCGGCTCCGCGTGAAAGCCGGCGTTGTATTCTTGGATTGCGGCGTTGTTGATCAAGAGATCCAACTTGCCCCAGCGCTGCGCGACGGCTTCCGCCACGCGCGCGCCGAGCGAGCGATCCGAGATGTCCCCGGGCAGGGCCTGAAAGCGCGGGAATTCGGCGGTCAGCGCCGCGAGCTTGTCGCGGTCTCGCGCGATGCCGATGATTTCGGCGCCTTCTTCGCTGAAGAGCCTGACGGCTTCGCGGCCCACGCCGCGCGAGGCTCCGGTGAGCACGATGCGGCGACCTTGCAGACGACCCATGTCGCCTCGCGTAGCACGACTTTTGGCCACGTCATGCTGAAAGCTCGCGGAAACTTTGAGAATCATTGCTAAAGATGCTTGCCCTCGCTCGCGTTTCTGGCGAGCGTTGAGCGGTGGACGAAGAAGACCAACTAGTACCGGTTTCGCCGCGACACGCCGTCCGCGTCGGTGCCGAGTACGCGGTGTGGATCAAGAAGGCGCCGCGCCAGGACTTCGTCGTGCGCACGATCATGAAGCGCGAGGCCAACGGCATGCCGCTGGTGTCGGCGGACATCGTGATCGCGGGAGAAGAGACGCGCTCGCTCTTCCCGCTCGCGGCCAGCTACCCGCTCCACTTTCGCAAGACGTACTACCCCGGGCGTCTGCACGGCGACCCGCGCCAGGAGCGCGACCGTCAGAACGAAGCCGCGGAGATTCTGGGAATTCCGCCGGCGATTGGCGCCACTCACCAGACCTTTCGCAGCTGCTTTTTGCCGGGCAGCCCCTATAACCGCCTCTCGCCCTTCGGTGCCGAGCCCGAAGACGCGAACCTGCCTCTTGCGCGCAAGCTGCACGTGGCGCAAGCCGCGGGCCTGTGGCGCCTGCTGCACGACGCCTTCGACGCGCTCGGCAAGCTGCATCAGAACGACCTCGCTCACGGTGACTTGGAGCTGCACAACCTCATCGTGTGCCCGTCGCCACTCGAGATGATCTTGATCGATTTCGAAGCCACCGTGCGCAAGCAAGAGCTGGACGAAGCGGCTTGGGCCAAGCGCTGCAGCGACGACTTCTTACCGATGCTCAAAGAAGCCGTGCTCCTGCAGTGCGCGCTGGGCGCGCAGCCGGGGCCCCTCGCCGAGATGGCACGCGCGAGAGCTGGCGAAGTCTTCAAGCGCCCCGAGCGCTTCTTGGACGAAATCGTCGAGCAGTCGAAGATCGCTTAGCGCGTCTTCCGGCGTCAGGCCCGAGTCGTCGGCGGGAAAAGCTTGCGAGAACCCGTGACGCGGCAAACGCAAAACGCCCCCCACGTTGCCGTGGGAGGCGTCTGCGCGCCGTTACGAGTCCGTGATCAGCGGATGAACAGCATCTCTTGGTAGGTCGGCAGCGGCCAGAGGTCGTCCGCCACCAGGGTCTCGAGGCTGTCGGCCGCGCTGCGAACCTGCAGCATCAGCGGCAAGACCTCATCCTTGAGGTGCTTGGCTTCGGCGTCGACGCTCGACGACTCGTGAGAGAGCGACTTCTCCAGAGCGAGGATGCCCGAGTCGAGCTTCTCCGCCAGGCCGCCGACCTCACCCAGCAAGCGCTTGGCCGGAGCCGAAGCGCCCGCCGCGCCCGCCAGCTCCGCCGTGTAGCGGATGGCAGCCGGAAGGATGATGGTCTTGGCGATCTTGACGACCAGCTTGGCCTCGACCAGCACCGTCTTGACGTACTGCTCCATGTAGATTTCGTAACGGCTCTTGAGCTCGCGGGGCGAGAGCACGCCGTACTTGTCGAACAGCTTGACGACCTCGGGCGAGTTCAAGACGGGCAGCGCGTCCACCGTGGTCTTGAGGTTCGGCAGGCCGCGCTTCTCGGCCTCGCGGTGCCACTCTTCGGAGTAGCCGTTGCCGTTGAAGACGATCGGCGCGTGCTCGTTGGCGAGCTCGACCAACAGGGCCTGGACGGCCGCATTGAGCGTCTTGCCACCGCCGATGGCGGCTTCCAGCTTGCCGGCGATGTAGTCGAGAGCCTCGGCCACCGCGACGTTGAGCGCGATGAGCGGACCGGAGATGGACTGGCCACCGCCGACCGCGCGGAACTCGAACTTATTGCCGGTGAAGGCGAACGGGCTGGTGCGGTTACGGTCGCCCGCGTCTTTCGGCAGCTTCGGCAGAGTGTCGACGCCGATTTCCAGCGTGCCACGGCTCTTGCTGGACTTCGCGCCGCCAGCCTTGAGCTGGTCGAACACGTCCGCCAGCTGCTCGCCCAAGAACACCGACAAGATCGCGGGAGGAGCCTCGTTGGCACCCAGGCGGTGATCGTTCGAGGCCGAGGCGATCGCGGCGCGCAAGAGGCCGCCGTGCTTGTGCACGGCGCGCATGGTCGCGGCGCAGAACACCAAGAACTGGGCGTTCTCGTGCGGCGTGTCGCCCGGCTCGAGCAGGTTGCCCTGGGTCGAGTTGCCGAACGAGAAGTTGACGTGCTTGCCCGAGCCATTGACGCCCGCGAACGGCTTCTCGTGCGTGAGGCACTCGAAACCGTGGTGCAGCGCGCAGCGACGCATCAGCATCATGATCATCTGCTGGTGGTCGGCGGCGATGTTGGCCACCTCGTAAACCGGCGCGATCTCGAACTGAGCCGGGGCCACCTCGTTGTGGCGCGTCTTGGCCGGGATGCCGAGCTTGAAGGCTTCCTTCTCGAGCTCGACCATGAACGCCATGACGCGCTCGGGGATCACGCCGAAGTACAGATCCTCGAACTCCTGACCACGCGGCGGCTTGGTGCCGAACAGCGTGCGGCCCGCGTTGAGCAGGTCGGGGCGTGAGAGGAACATGCGGCGGTCGACCAGGAAGTACTCCTGCTCGGCGCCGGCGTTGGCGAACACCGGGGCGATGTTGTCGTGGCCGAACAGCTTCAGCACGCGCTGAGCCTGGCGATTCAGGGCCTGCTGCGAACGCAGCAGCGGCACCTTCTTGTCGAGCGCCTCGCCCGTCCACGACACGAACGCGGTCGGGATGTAGAGCGTGGTGTCGACGACGAACGCGGGGCTCGTCACGTCCCACGCCGTGTAGCCACGGGCCTCGGCCGTCTGGCGAATGCCACCGCTCGGGAAGCTCGAGGCATCCGGCTCACCCTGAATGAGCAGCTTGCCCGAGAACTCGCTGATGGCACCGCCGTCGCCGTCGGGCGACAGGAAGGTGTCGTGCTTCTCGGCCATGGCGCCGGTGAGCGGGTAGAAGAGGTGCGCGAAGTGCGTGGCGCCCTTCGACATGGCCCACTCGCGCATCGCGGAAGCGACGACGTCGGCAGTCGCGGCGTTGAGTACCTCGCCCTTCTCGATCGTGCGCTTGAGCGACTTGTAGACGTCCTTCGGCAAGTGCGCCTTCATCGCAGTGCTGCCGAAGACGTTGCTGCCGAAGAGCTCGTCGGGGCTCGAGGCGTAGGGGGTGTAGGGGGCGGGAGGCGCTGCCGCGATGTCGGCGATGGCTTGCTTGCGAACGCTGGGAGAAGTCATGACTGTCTGCTTCCTCTTCTTGTTTCTTGGGGTTGCCGTGGAGGGGCCTTCGAGGCGCCGTCGGGAGAGGCGTTGGGTGGTTTTGTCACCCGGGTCCGCGCGGCCGAACAGGCGTAACCGCGCCTTTTTTTCGGGAATGTTTCGTGAAGGGGTCGAATGCTCTCCGCCATAAAATGAATCCTTAACTATTGGAAATACTGCGGATATCTGTTGAGGGCGGAAAGCATCGGATCGCTGGCCAAACCCGAACCGGGTAGTATCTGACGCTCAGCCGGCGACGTGCGCGGGATCCTCGCCTCCGGCCCAACCCCCAAAGAGCACCGCGAGGCGAGCTGCCTCGTGGCGCGAGAGGAGCCGCGCATGTCGTCGAAGAGGTGGGTAGTAGTCTGTTGGATGGGCCTGACCGTCGCGCTGTCGTGTGCGACTGCCGAAGATCAAGACCCCAACGATACGGGTGGTGATAACCCCCAAGGTATGAGTGGTACGACGAGCAGCGCCGGCAAGGCGTCGAGCGCCGGCCGTGCTGTGTCAGAAGGAGGCAAGTCCGGTAGCGGCGGCGTTGGCGGCGCTGGCTCAGCCGGCAAGACCGGAGGGACGATGGGGGATAGCGCGCAAGGGGGCATCGGTGGCGGCGGCGGCAAAGGGGGTGGCGGCGCTGGAGGCACTGCCAGCAATGGCGGCAAGGGCGGCACGAGCGGAGGGACGAGCAGCGCTGGCACCAGCAGCGGTGGCACGAGCGGAGGGACGAACAGCGCGGGCACGAGCAGCGGCGGCACCGCGGGCTCGATGCTCGGTTGCAGCTTGGAAGCGGCCGGCGGAGTCGAAGCACAAGCCGGTGCTAGCTCGGGCGGCGCCGCCAGCAGCATGGATCTGTTCTTCGACGACTTCGAATCCGGCAGCGCCGCGAGGTGGACGACCACCCTCGGCACCTGGACCATCGCGACTGACGACAGCAAAGCTTACGAGCAATCCTTGCAGGAAAATAAGCTGCAAATTTCGATCGCCAACGGCGTGTGCGCCGCCGATCAGCTCATCGACGCGCGCATTAAAGTGGTCGGCTTCAAGGGCCAATCCAACTCGTACGTTGCAGCGCTCTTCGGGCGCGTCGTCAACCCCAGCACGCACTACTTGCTAGCGCTCGGCAGCGACAACAAGCTCGTGCTGCGCAAGCGCATCAACAGCACCAGTACCGGTGCCACCGCTATCGGCACTGCGAAGACGCTCACCGTCAACGAAGGTCAATGGTACGACGTCCACTTCGAGCTCATTGGCGCGAGCCTCAAGGGGTGCGTTGGCGACGTGTGCGTGACCGGCACGGACTCGGGCATCGCGGCCGGTGCCGTCGGGGTCGGTACCGTCAACACCTCGGCGCGCTTCGACGACGTGCGCGTCACGGCGCCGTAGCCACGACCTGGTATTCGGCGAACGGAGCTAAGGAACGGGTGCCAGCTTGTCCGCGTTGATGGCTTCCGACAGCGTTCAACCCGTGAGGGACGGCCCGTGCGCAAAATCGTTCGCTGAGCCAGCTCGGAGCGACCTACGCGGTCTGCGGCTCGCCCGCGCTGGCTTCGGCTCTGCGCCAGGCCACGGGCTGCACGCGGCTTTTCAAGAATTCGATCTTCTCTTCGCGGCTACGGATAGGCGCACCGGGCAGCTGCACCAGCTTGTCTGCCAGCCAGCTCCAGCGGCCGAACATCATGTTGAGCCAGATTTCGAAGTAGTCGACGCCGTCGAACACGATGGCGTCGTGCTTGCCGTACTCGGCGATGTTCGCTTCGAACTCGACGGGGTGCTCGGTCCAGTGGGCGCGCGGCTTGATGTGGTGAAGAATATGGTAGCCGTCGTTGAAGCAGCGACGGTTGTAGCGTGTGTTGATGCAGGTGATGCTGGACTGAAACGGATCGTCGGGGTGCTCTTGGCTGATGAAGGAATGCTGGGTCCAGTTGCCCATCATCATCAGCGTGCGCATCAAGAGCAGCGGCACGATCAGCACGGCCACCGTGGCTTGCGGGCGTAGCCAGAGGCCCAGCGCCACGACGGCGATGAACGAGCACTCGCCGGTAACGGTGCGCCAGAACAGCTTCCAGTTCTTGCGCTTGTAAAAATAGAAGCCCAGCTCGGGCAGACCGAAGAGCAAAAAGCGAAGGTAATAGCGGAGCCAGTGCGTGATGCGGTTGCGCGTGAAGCGCATCGTCGAGCTGAGATCGTCGGGCAGGTTCTCTTCGCGGTGGTGCATGCCCATGTGGTGGGCAAAATAAGTCTGCGGCGTTTGTCCGAAGAAGGGGCTCAGCACCCAGGGGATCACCTGGTTGAGGCTCTTGTAGTCCTTGTTGAACAGCGGCCGATGCGACGTGAAGTGCAGCATCAGCGTGAACCTGTCCAAGACCATGCCCATGAGCAGCGCCCAGTAGAGCGGCGCCACGTACCACACCGAGATACCGAAGGCGTAAGGCCAGAAAAACAAGCTCACGCCGACCCCCGCCACGAACGCGCACTGCAGCATCAGCCAGACGACAGAAGTGTCGCGCGCGTCGTTCAGCATCTTGGCCGTGCCTTGTAGGAAGGACGGCGCGGAGGCTTCGCGGGGATCGGTCAGAGTCATGTGTAGAGTGTAGGAGCTGGGTACGCTGTGGCGTTTTGGGGGAGGGGCCCCAAAACCTGAGGGAGTGGCCCCAGGAATTCACTTCCTGGGGCGGGAGCGCTCGCGAAGGAAAGATAGAACAGGTGAGGCGGCTACCTCGTGCCGCCTCACTTGTTCGTCAAGGCAGCGACGCCCGGCAGCACCTTGCCCTCGAGGAACTCGAGCGAAGCGCCACCACCGGTCGACACGTGCGAGACCTTGTTGGCCACGCCCGCCTTCTTGACCGCCGAAGCGCTGTCACCGCCGCCGATCACGGTGGTGGCGCCGGCAGCGGTCGCCTTGGCCAGAGCTTCGGCCACGGCCAGCGTGCCCTTGGCGGTCGCGTCGATCTCGAACACGCCCACCGGGCCGTTCCAGCACACGGTCTTGGCCTTGAGCAAGATTTCCTCGAACTTGGCGATCGTCTTCGGGCCGATGTCGACGCCTTCCCAGCCCGCCGGGATCTCGTCCTTGCCCACGACCTTGGTGGCACCGACGGTGCGACCCTTGAAATCGAGCTTGTCGGTCACGACGAAGTCTTCGCCCAGCACGAGCTTGTCGCCGGCTTCGGCCAGCAGCTTCTTGGCGAACTCCACCTTGTCGTTCTCGCACAGCGAAGAGCCGATCTCTTTGCCCTGCGCCTTCAAGAACGTGTACGTCATACCGCCGCCGAGCAGCAGGTAATCGACGCGCGGCAAGAGGCTCTGGATGACGTCGATCTTCGACGACACCTTGGAGCCGCCGATGATGGCGACGAACGGGCGCTTCGGATCCGAGAGCGCGGAGCCTAGGTAATCCAGCTCCTTCTTCATCAGGTAGCCGCTGGCGGCTTGAGGCACGAACTTGACGATGCCTTCGGTCGAGGCGTGGGCGCGGTGCGCGCTGCCGAACGCATCGTTCACGTACACGTCCGCGAGCTCCGCCAGCTGCTTGGCGAACGCCGGGTCGTTTGCTTCTTCGGCGGCGTGGAAGCGGAGGTTCTCCAGCAAGAGCACGTCGCCGTTGTTCAGCGCCGCGACGGCCTTCTTGGCCGGCTCACCCACGCAGTCATCGGCAAACTTCACGTCCGTGCCGAGCAGCGCGCCGAGCGCTTTGGCGACGGGGGCGAGGCTCTGGTCGGGAACGCGCTTGCCGTCCGGGCGACCGAGGTGGCTCATCAGGATGGTCTTGGCGCCTTTTTCGCGCAGGTACTTGATGGTCGGCAGCGACTCCTTCAAACGCTTGTCGCTCTCCACCACGCCGTCTTTCAGCGGCACGTTGAAGTCGACGCGCACGATGACGCGCTTGCCCGATACGTTGAGGTCTTCGACGAAGAGTTTGTTTTGAGTGCTCACGGAGAGCGCGGTAGCAATTCTTAGGGTAGGGATCCACGGAGCCCACGCGCAAAAAGTCGTAAGATTATGAAATTAATGAGTAAATTGTTCAGGCTGCTGCGCGTGATCGGTGCCGGAACGGCGCTTTTCGCGAGCCTGGGTTGTGGCAGGGAGGCCAAGCCTGGTGCCGAGCGGAAGCCGCAGGCCGCCGCCGCAGCTGCGGCGGCTCCGTCGACGGCGTCGAGCGCGACTGCCGAGAACGAGAATTTCACGGGAAGATTGGAAGGGCAGAAGGATTCGGGGGGGACTCAGGCGGACCCGAATGCGCCGCTCACTCAGGTGACGGCGGGCGAGTTGCTCGCTTTGATGAGAGCCAGCGGGCGCAAGGCGACGCTCGTGAACGCCTGGGCTTCGTGGTGCGGGCCATGCCGGCGCGAGCTGCCGATGCTTCAGGCGCTGAGCGTGAACTACAAGCCGCAGGGCGTCGAAATCGTCCTCGTGTCCGTCGACGAGGTGAAGGATGAGCCGAAAGCGCGCTCTTACCTGAAAGACAACGGCATCACACTCAGGAGCTACCTCGTATCTGGCAGCATCGCGGACTTCAAACAGGTCATTAACCCTCGCTGGCCAGGCATGCTACCAGCCTCGTTCTTGTTCGACGGCGCCGCTCGCCTCGTGCACTTCTGGGGTGGCGAAGCCTTCGAGGAAGAAGTGACCCCGGTGGTAGAAAGCTTCGTAGCGGGTCGCCCGATCGAGGCGGAGACGAACTACGGGCTCGCTCCCGGGAAAGTCGAATGATGCGCTGGAGGCGTTGGGCGGTGGTGGCAGCAGTCGTTGCGGCGGCTGCGTGCGGAGGGTCCGGCCGGAGCGGGAGCACCGGCACCGGTAGCAGCGGGAGCGCGGGCGCGGGCCGGGGCGGGAGCGGCGGTGCCGGCGGGAGCGCGGGTGCCGGCGGGAGCGTGAGTGCCGGCGGCGGGGGCACGAGCGGGGCCGCGGCGGGCGGGAACGCGGGAGGGATCGGAGGCATTGCGCTGGGCGGCAGCGCAGTTGGTGGCAGTGCAATTGGCGGAATCGTGGGCGGCGGTGGCGAGGGTGGGGAGGGGTGCGAGCTTGCGGGCCGGGAGCCCGTGGTTTGCGCCGATGCGATTGAAACGGCGTTTCTGGGCGGCTTCAGCGTCACGACCGAGGACAACGCCACGAGCGCGTTGAGTGAGACCAGCGGCATCGTCGGGGCAAAGGCTTTGCGGCTGGTGACTCAGTCGGGCTTCCTGGTCACGCTGCGGGGCGTACTCGCGCAAGAGCTGAGCGGCACCGCGAACGACCAGCTCCGGTTGCTGGTGCGCGCCAAGAACACGAACACGGGGTGGCAAGGCAACGTGCCGCTGATCACGCTCGAAGACGCGCAGGGCAAGCGCCGTGCGTACCAACCTACGAGCGTCTTGTACCCGACGGACGGCGTGACTTGGGTCGAGCTGCGCGTGCCGCTGTCGGGTGGCGGCGGCTTTCAGACGAGCGGCGACGTCGTCGATTTTTCGCACATCAAGGCTTTCGAGCTCACGGCGGATACGTGGGAGGCGGGCTTCACGATCGACGTCGACGGCGTCGGGATCGTGGCCGGCGGCGCGCGCTGCGCGGTGAGCTGCCCTGGCGACTGCAGTGGGCGTGGGGACTGCAGCCCCGAACGGCTCGGCTGTGTGTGCGAGGTGGGCGCGCAGGGCGGCGATTGCGGCGGCTGTCGCAGCGGCTTCGCCCTCAAAAATGGCCATTGCGCGTTGTCGAACGACGGCCAGTACGACTATTGGCCCAACGCCGTCAGCAAGACCAACGGCGACGCCTGGCTGCAGACGCACCATCAAGCCATCAAGACGCTCAAGCCCAACGTGCTGGCGCTCAATTTCGTCAACCCCAGCGTGCCCGCCAACGTGGAGACGCTGGTCGGCGACATCATCGCCGGCTTCCGCGAAGGCTCGCGCCCGCTCGGCGCCGAAAATGCCGCGGCTGCGCCGGGCCTGGACTACCAACTACTGGACGTGATCGATCTGCGCGACGGCGTCGATGGACGTCCCGCGCCGCCGAACGACTACGCTTACGAGAACTCCACGTTGTTCCCGCGCCGACCGCAAGGAGCAGCGGGAGCCTGGAGCTTCGACTACGCCGCGCTGTTCAGCGACGCTTTCGCCAAGTACTACGGCTTCGCAGATCCGAACGCACCTGGGCAGTACCTCGACCTGTGCGAGCTGATCGAGAGCGGCCGCCTACACGAGCTGTGGATCGTCGGCTCCGGTGACGTGCCGGACGTCAACGCGGCCGAGGTGCTGGAAAGCAAGCAGCGCTACGACGCCAGCCGCAATCCCATCGCCGGTAGCTTCGAGAAATGCGCCGGTAATGGCTGTTTCGACGACGATGTGCCGCACTGCGCGCGCAGCGTGCGCATCGGCTTCGTCAATTACAACCGCGGCCCCGGCTGCTACCTGCACTCGCAGGGCCACGGCTTGGAGTCGGCGGCGCAGCACGGCGTCGTGCCCCCGCTGCGCGACTGGTTCTTGCCGTTTGCCGGCTTCGATCTCGACCAGCGCTACGGCCTACCCGGGAGCAGCTTCTACGCGATGCTCGGGGATCAGAACCACGCCGAGTACCCAGCGCCGAACGAGCTCGATGTCGTAACCGGTGGCATCACTACGCACGTCAGCGACTACGTGGCGAGCTGCGGGAACGTGCACTTTCCACCCAACGCCAGCAACCACTACGACTACGCTTCCACCGTTCCGGTAACGAGCGACTGCGCCGACTTCGGTCGCAACGTCGGCGCTTGCAGGCCGCGCAAGACCGAGAACGTCACGGCGGCGATGTGGGCAAACTACGAGCAGCTCTCACCCGACTGCGGCGGCGCCTTTCTCGTGTGGTGGTACCAGCACATGCCCGGCTTCCAGTCGCAGCAGTCGTTCGACGACGGCCGAGAGATGTTGAGCGTGTGGCCGTTCCTGTTCTACTGAAGACTGAAACCGGTTGCAGTCTCAGCCTGATTCGGCGTCTCGCGTTGAGATTTCGCCTTTGAAAGGCGCGTCTCACGCTGAGGCAGCAATCCTGAAAAAGGCCGAGAAATTGCCGCTCCCGCGGGCTGGCCCGACACTTGCGATAGCGCCGGGCATGCGTGAATCGGTTTCCATGGTTGCCCCGAAGTCTTGGTCGTTCGAGCCCACGGGGCGCCTGGTGCACCTGCGCTGGGCGGTGGCGGAGATTGCCATCAATCTCGACACGCCCAGCGCCGGTTTGGACGCCGCGGAGCGCGCGCTCAAGATCTTCAGCCAGCGCGCGGTCGCGCTGCTGGGGGCGCTCGAGACCGACACCGACGCACTCGCCGACGCCTGCTACACCGCCGAGCTCGGCATCGCGGACGCTCGCACCTCCCTGGCTCAGGGCACGCAGCTGCGCGTGGAGCGCGCTCGGGCGCTGCATGAAGGTCGCCGCAAGCTGCACCGTGCGCTGATCGTCGTCGCCGAAGCCCTGGCGCGCGACGGTGCGGCGCGCTGCTCGACGGTCTCCGGTTTCATCACACCGGAGCTCTCGTCGCTGCTCGCGCTGCGACAGATGTTCAGCGCGTTTCGCGGCGGCCTCATTTCGGCAGGCGAACAGCGCGCGCGGCTCAGCTGGGCGCTGGAGGTAGCGGCGGCCGAGCTCTCCGTCCTGCAGGCGAACCCGGTGTTTCACGACTTGCCGCTGGGCTCGCAGCGCGTGGTAACGGAGCTGGCTCGGCGCATTACCGGTTGGGCCTTGCGCGAGGCGGATCCGGTGCTCGGCCGCTCCCTGTATCGCGAGGCGTCGATGGTCCCCGCGATCGGCGCGGAGCTCTCGTCGTATCCGGCGCTGATCGAGCACGACGAGCAAGCGTTGTCCGAGCTCGCAGCGCTGCTCGCCAACGAGCCGTCCAGCCCTTTGCTGGAGAGCAAAGTCCTCGGTCATCTCTGCTCACTCCGCGGCATGGACGCCGAGCTCGACCGCCTCGAGCTCAATCTGATCTACGGCGCCGCCGGCGTCTTGGGCGCGCTCAGCCTGCGCGTCGCAGATCTCCGTTCTCGCTTCTCCAAGGCCCCGCGCGCCGCGGCGTCCTGGTCCTAAGTCAGCGGTCCCGTCCAGTCGAAGCGGCGCTCCCAGGTAGCGGGCTCGCCGCGTTCCAATCTGTCCATCGCTTCGTTGCCGAGGCGATCGACGTGCTCGTTGCCGACGTGGCCGGAGTGACCGGCGACCCAGCGGAACTCGACTTTGCGCGGCGTGATCAGCTCGTCCAGCTTTTGCAGCAGGTCGAGGTTCTTGAGCGGATCGCCTTTGCGTTTCCAGCCGTTCTTCTTCCAGCCGGCCATCCACTGCGTGCAGCAACCAATCAGGTATTTGCTGTCGCTCACTACCAAGATCTGGCTGTCTTGCTTCTTCACCGCGTCGAGCGCGGCGATGGCCGCCCACATCTCCATACGGTTGTTGGTCGTCTGCTGCTCGCCGCCGGCGCACTCGAGCGCTTTGCGGGTGGCCAGGTCGACGAGCACGAACGCCCACGCGCCGACGCCGGGATTGCCGCGGCAACCGCCGTCGGTAAAGGCTACGACTTTCGACATCGCGGGGCGGAGCCTCTCGTAAGCCGAGGCGCTCTGCAACCGGCCCTCGGGAATGTCGCAAATGGGGTAGCTTTCTGCGCACAAGAGGAGCCCCTATGAGCGAATTCGATCCCGACTACGTCTTTTCGCACCACTCCGCGACCCCCGAGAAGCTTGCTCAGTACGAAGCCGTGCACGAAGCGGCCAAGCAATTCGCGAAGGTGATCTTGAAGAACGTGCCAAACTCGGCCGATCGCGACGGGGTGCTTCACCTGCTGCGTGAGGCTTCGATGCTGGCTTGCTCGGCGATCTCGCTCGACGGGCGCCTCAAGTAGAGGAGCGAGCGCTCAGGCGTCGGTCAGTTTGACGCGGCGCCTGCCGAAGACGGCGCTCACTTCGAGCTTGCCGCCGAGCGCTTCGACGTAGCGCCTGAGCGTCGAGGTGAGGTGATCTTCGCGCGCCTCCAGGCGTGACAGCTCCGATTGGGTCATGTCGGCCGCAGCGCTGACTTGGGCTTGCGTCAGCGCCAGGTCTTGTCGCAACGCTTTCAGCGTACGCTCCTGTACCGCCTGCGCGACGCGCGCTTGCACGCGCTTCTGTGCTTCGCTCGAGAGCCGCGCTTGCTTGAGCCCTTTCCAGGTCTTGCTCATGGCGCGCCTTTCGTGAGCTCGGCGCCGCGACGCGCCAGGTAGGCCTGCCAGCGCTGCTCGGCCAGCCGCACCGTATCGCCATAATAGCGGCGATCGAGCGTTTCACCCACGATGGCGATCAGCCGCTTTGCCGGAAAATCCAGGCCGAACAACACGCGCAGCTGCGGCCGCACGTTGTCGATGCACAGCTCGCGTAAGCCGCTGCCGGAGCCGAGCAGCAGCTTGGCCTCGAGCCCGGCCAACTGCAAAAGCTCTTCGAACGCCGTGCGCAGGCTGAGTGTAGCGCGCTCGTTCACGGCGGCCGCGCGCAGTACTACGTGGCTGCCGGCCAGGCGCACCGCACGCAGCTTTTGCTTGAGCTGCTCGACCTGCGCCAGCGCCTGCTCAGCGCGCGCTGCTTCGAGTCGCTCGAGCCGCGCCAAGAATGGCGCCGACTGTAGGCACAGCAGCACCTCCTCATGCCACACCAGGTAGCTGCGCAGCCGCTCGACCGGCAACGCCGTGGCGTGCTCGAGGCCTCGTCGCGCGAGCTCGTCCAGCCCCGAGCTTTCGCAGCCCCCGCTTCCGGTGCCGTCGAACCAGAGCAGGAGCCGGCTCAGCCGTTCGGGAGCGAGCCCCCCGCCAGCGCTCGCCGCCAGATCGATCGCGGTCGCCACTTCTTCCGCCAGCGGCTCTGGCAGGTCTTCGAACCAGGCGCTGAACTCGGGCTCGGGAACGACTTGGAACATGACCCAAGCATGCCTTTGACCACATATGCTGTCAAAGGCATGCCCGGGCGGCGGGCCTCAAGGCTTGGGAATCGCGTGATAAAGCGGCAACCCGACCGGGGCCGGGAAGAACGCCACGGGAAGGCCTGCGCCCACGCTGTCGCTGCTGATCAGGATCGCCGGTGTAACCGGAGCGCCCGTGTCCTTACTGACTCCGAGCTGCGTGGGGCTGAAGCCGCCAAATTCACCCGAGCTCAGCGCCAGCCACAGGTTGTTGCCCTCATCGAACGCGGGGTTCATCGGCAACGCCGTGACGCTGACCACGAACGAGCGGTTGGCTTTGATGGTCTTCGCGCCGGTCTGATCCAGCCCGGCTGCCGCGAGCTGGAACACCCAATTGCCGCCCTCGTCCACGCCCCACAGATTACCGGCCTGATCGAACGCCATCACGTCGGTCTTGATCGGTTTGGCGCCGATCGCGGAGGTGACGGTAACCGAGAGGTCCGCCGCATCTTCGGTGCTGGCGTCCAGGCGCGCCGCGTCGAAGCGCAGCAGCTCGGCGCCGCCGCCGACCCACAGGTTGCCGCCCTGGTCGAAGGCGATGCCTTCGTTGTCTTTCAGGCCACCCACAGCCACGTCCGCGGTCTTGTCTCCGGACGTTTCGATGTCGGCCGCCGCTAGCCGCAGGACCTGGCCGGCACAACCGCTGCTCAGCCACAAGTTGCCGTCTGCGTCGAACGCGAGGTTGTTGAAAGCGACGCTGCAAGTGATGTCGGGCAGGTTGATTTCGATATCTGGTGTCCGCTTGCCCGAAGCGGCAAAATCATCCGCTTTGAAGCGCACCACGTGCGGATCCGCGAGCGTCGGACCGAGCGCCCACAGGTTGCCGTCCTGGTCGAAGGCGATGGACTTGCTGCCTGGGCCGTCGATCGCGACGGTTGCGTCGGTCATGCCCGTCTCGGCGATGGCTTGCGAAGAAAAACCGGCAAGCTCATCGTCCATGTCCGTCGGCATCCACAGCTTGTTGCTGGTGGGAATGGCCTTGTAAGTGATCTTGACGGTATGAGAGTCGCCGTCCGCCAAGCAAAAGGACGGCGCCGTAACCGTGGCGTCGTACACGGTGCGGACGATCGGATCTTCGTCGAAGACACGCGCCGCGCTCACCTCGTAGTTTCCGGCTGGCAGGTCTTCCAGAGAACCGGCTTCGTTAACTGCCAGCTCGTCGGCACCGGTGGTCGAAATGTCCGGCGCCACACCGTCCGGCAGACCGCTCACCTCGAACACCAGCGTTCCTGTGCCGGTGTCACTGCAGCCGCCGCCCTCGTTGCCATCACCGGCGGTGGGCGTCCCAGCCTCGCCTCCGGCTTCAGCAGCGCCGCCGGCACCGCCAGCGCCGTCCGACGTGCTGCCGCTGTCGCTGCACGCAACGGCCACCAATGAAAGCGAAGCGACACCAACCAGCGGGATCAAAAAGCGCAAGCGCATCATGCCAAGTTCCTCCTCGTTGTTAGACGCAGCGGGCAGCCGCCTGTTCACCTTACCAGCGGCCCTGAATATTCCTCATGAAATTGTAGGAATAACCTGGGTCCGTGGCAGAAGCGTCGTCCAGGCGTTGGAGCTGCTCCGCGTTGAGCGAAAGCTCGGTCGCCTTTACGTTTGCTTCGAGCTGCGCGAGATCGCGCGCGCCGAAGATGGCCGACGTGACGTACGGTTTGGAGAGCACCCACGCGAGTGATACGGCTGCCGGGGTGCTGCCGTGCTCCGCTGCAACTTCTTTGAGCACGCCGATCGTGCGCCAACCACGCTCGTTGTCGAAGCGCGCGTAGCGTTCTTTCATCTTGGCCAGGCGCGTGCCGTCCGGCGGCGGCGACGCCTTGTCGTATTTGCCGCTCAAGAACCCGCCGGCCAATGGCGACCAAGGCAAGATGCCCAGGCCCATTTGTTGGCACAGCGGCACGTGCTCGCGCTCGAGGTCTCGCGCCATCAGGCTGTATTCGGCCTGCAAGGTGACGAAGCGCGATAGGTGCTCCGTCTTGCTGGTCCACAGCGCGTTCATGAGGCGATAGGCGGCGTAGTTGGAACAGCCGATGTAGAGCACCTTGCCTTGGCTCACCAAGTCATCCAGCGCGCGCAAGGTTTCGTCCTCGGGCGTATCCAGATCTTGCATGTGGATCTGGTACAGATCGACGCGGTCCGTCTTGAGCCGACGCAGGCTATTTTCCACGCAGCGCATGATGCGGTAACGCGACGCGCCCGTGCGGTTCGGGCCCTCGCCCATGGTGAAGCGGAACTTGGTGGCGAGCACGATGTCGTCGCGGCGCTTCTCGCGCTCGAGCCAATTGCCGAGCACGCGCTCGCTCAGGCCGTCTTGCCCGTACACGTCGGCGGTATCGATGAAGTTGACGCCCAGCTCCAGCGCGCGGCTCAGCACCTTGAAGGCTGTCTGCTCGTCGCTGCCAATCTTGTGCATGAACGACTTTTCGTCGGCCTCGCCGAACGTCATGCCGCCCAGGCACAGCTCCGAAACCTTTACGCCTGCGCTGCCGAGTCGCTTGTATTTCATGGCATCCCTCGCCCGGCGCCACGCGCCGCGCGACGAACTGTCTAGTTCTGCGCCATTCGCCCGGCAATGCTCGGGCCGCTCGCGGACTAGATTAAAACGCCGCGGCGCTTTGCGACATTGCGTCCGTTGTCCGGAGCTTTGCCGCCAGCTTCAGCGAATCCATACCTTCAGGCCGTAACGCTTGACGTTGCCCTTGGGGCCGCCGTTGTCGGTCACGCCTGACCATCCTCCGCCCGAAGGGCTGCAGCTCGTCGCGTCGGGGTGACCGCCGTAGAAGGCACCGCGGCCAAACCAGGCGCCATCGTTGCAGCCGCAATCACCGTGCGTGTCGTCTTGCGGCTTGACGGCCCAGCTCGAGTCGCCGGGACGCACGTCCGGGCTCTTGCTGGCACGGCAGAAGATGGCGCCGCCCGCCATATCGACCCAGGTCGCGAGGTCTGGATTGGTGGTCAGCAGGTTGCTCACCGGCATGGCCTTGCGCACCGTGTTGTTGAACAGGTCGCCCTCCGGGCTGAACCAGATGCCGTCGACGAAGTTGCCGGAGTTGTAGTCGTCGATGCGCACTTCCGTGTAGTCGCCGCGGAAGCGGCTGCCGATGAGCATGTCGTCGCCGTAGCGCGCGCCGCGACCAGCATCGCCGACGTCGACACCCAAGAACTTGAGCGTGCCCTCGTCGCCTTCGCGCTCCTGCCCGACCAAGGTCCAGCCGCCGTCGAAGGTCTGCATGTCGCAGTAGACTTCGAACGGCGGATCGCCGAGCCCGGCGCCGTCCGGATCGACCGAATACACGCCGTCAGCGCTGGTCGGGTCGTTCTGCAAGATGGCCTGGCAATGCGGCTGGAGCGGCGTGCCGCAGTCGTCGCCGACGAAGCCGGGCAAGCACGCGCAGGTGTAGCTCTGAAAGCCGTCGACGCAGGTGCCGTTGTTCTTACAAACGCCGGGGGCGCAGTCATCGATGCTGTGCTCGCAGGTCGCGCCCTCCCAACCCGCGAGGCAATCGCAGTGCGAGCTGTCGGTGCCGTCGACGCAGGTGCCGCCGTTCAGGCAAGGGTCCGGCGTGCAGTCGTCGAAGTTGATTTCGCAGGTGTCGCCCCGAAAACCATCGGCGCACAGGCACACGAAGGTGTCGCCCACCGGAATGCAGCGCCCGTCATGCTGGCACGGCGTCGTCGCGCAAACATCGACCTGAGCCGGCGCACCCGCCTCGCCGGCGGCCGCTTGCGTTGGCACGACCTCGTAGTTCGGAAACTGGCACGCGCCCAGTCCGATCCAAGGAACCAACAAGCGCAGCCGTCGCCACGACAAGCTTCAAGACATATCAGGCCGCCGGGGCGTGTTCGATGCTGTTTTCAATCCATTCGGTTACTACTGCACTTCCGAGGGCGGGAATGCGGGTTCGAAGCTTGCGCTTGGTGCGGGCCTCGAGCTGGCGGGCGCGTTCCCTGGACACGCCCAGGCTGCGGCCAATTTCGGCCAGCGACAGCTCCTCGTTCGGGTCCGCCATCAGCCGGTGCTCGGCGATGTAGCGTTCGCGTGGGTCGAGCTCGGATACGGCACGCTCCACGGCACTGCGCATGCTGCCGCCCACCTGGTGCTCGAACAAGCTGCGCTCTTGATCGTCGGGAGCAGGTAGCATGTCGACCAGTCGCACGGGCGAGTCGTCGAGCACCTTCACGTCGAGCGACACGTCGCGCGCTTCGAGCCGCTGCACCATCTTGCTCAGCTCTTCGGGCGTGACTCCCACGCGCTCGGCCACCATGCGATCGGCGGCTTCGCCTTCACCCATCAGGTTCACGGCGCGCACGCGCTCGCGCCGCAAGCGGAAGAACAAGCGCGAGCGAAGCGGACCGGAGCCGCCACCAACCATGCTCCACGATTTGATCACGTGGTCGAGGATGTACGCGCGCACCCAGTGCGCCGCGTAGGTCACGAAGCGAATGCCGCGCTCCGGCTCGAACTTGCCGAGCGCGTGCACCACGCCAAAGTTACCTTCGGCGATCAGCTCACTGACCGGCACGCCATAACGGCGGTACTTCATTGCGACCGCGACAACGTGTCGCAGGTTGGCGCGAGCGAGCGCATCGCCGGCCGCGCGGTCGCCCACCTTCCAGCGCAAGGCGAGCGCCATTTCTTCTTCTTTTTCCAGGCGCGGCGCGCGCTTGGCTTCGGCGATGTAAAACGCCACGTCATCGTTGCGGGAGGTCATCAAAGCACCTGTAAAAAAAGCGCCTCACGGCCGGCTCGGGCCGGCGCTCGAGGGTTCAAAACGTCTACTGGCAAAGTCCGTGCCCTCAGCGAGGAGGGCCGTTCAAAACGTCGTCGATCTTGCGAAGGGCTTCGTCGAGGGCGAGGCGGATGGCCCGCATGGTGGCGGGGGACATGCGACCGCGGTGCGCGCCCTTGCGGAACGTCGTCATCAGTCGCCCGACGCGCTTCATCAGCTCGGCGAAGTCTTCTGCGTACGACTCCCAAGGTTGGTCCTCGGTGAACCGCGCATAAAATTCGTCCACGCTCTGACGGTTCGTCTCGAGATCGGTCTTGCCGGCGTCGGTGATGGCGTAGACCTTCTTGCCGTCGTGCTCGACAACGCGAGCGTGCTGCAGTTCCTCGAGCATCTGCAGAGTGGGGTAAATGACACCCGGGCTGGGGCGATATGAGCCGCCCGCCCGCTGCTCTATGTGTTGAATGATTTCGTAGCCATGGCGCGGTTGCTCCGCGATGGCTTCGAGCACCAGATACCGCACGCCACCGCGCTCGGCGCGAGGCGGCGGCTCACCCATGGCTTCTGCCCACCACGGGCGCCCGCCACGACCGCCAGGGCCGCCGCGACCACCAGGGCCACCGCGGTCCCAGCCGCCGCGACTCATCCACCAAAACTGCTCCGGCCCACAGGCGGGATCTCGATACATCTTCATCTTCTCCAATAAATTCAGCGATTTGCTATCCAAGAATCGCTTTCGATATGTCTCGCGATATGTCGTTAGATATAGCTATAGATATATCTAGCGTATCGTCAAGCGCTGGAGGATGAAGTTTTGTGAGCACCTCGCGTGACCCTCGCGGAGCCCCCGTGAGCCACGGAACGGGGGTCGTCCGTTCATCCCTCCGCGCGTCGATTCCCATCATCAGAAGCAACGGACGGCGAACACTTGCCCGGACATTTGTCCGCCCGCGAGCGCCGTCATTCGTTGCATCGGTTCTTCAACTTCACGGCCGACGACGACGTGGGGATGTTCACCAACGACCACCTGCTCGTCGATCTGGCGGCGTGCACCCCGCCCAGTCGGCGTCCGTGAATATCGACGAAAAGGTCGAGGACGCCGGCGTCGAAATCGGCAAGGTGTGCCGTTCGATCTGCAGACGCTACTTGTCCGACTTGGGCGCGTTGCCCGGCGCGTCCGAGCCGTCGAGCTTTTGCCCGGCCCGCTCCAGCGCGTCGCCGGTTTTTTCGAACGCTTTGCCGGTGGCTTCGACCGCCTTGCGCGCGGCGGCGTCGGTCTTCTGCGCCGCCTTGTCGAGCGCTTTCTCGGTCTTCTGTGCGGCCTTGTCGACGTGCTTGCCGGCGCGCTCGGCTGGGCCTTCTACGTCTCGATCGTGGTGACAGGCGCCGGCGAAAGCGAGCAACAGGGCGAGCGAGAGGGCGTGTTTCACAGTCGAAGAAATAGGGCAAAAACGCGCGCCTGGCAGCAGCGGCATTGTTGCGCCCTCGGCAACAGCGCGGTGCCTACGGGCGGCGTTGTAGCGTGGCTGCGGCATCTTTAGCTTTTGCCGCCATAGGGGCTCAAATGACGAAGTTCCAAGTGAGAGAAGCCGAAAAGATCCTGTCGTCGCACCGCCAGCTCGAAGGCGCTGGTTTCGTCGTCCGACGGCCGTTGCCGGCGCCTGGCCTCGTGGCGCTGGATCCGTTCCTGCTCATCGATGAGATGGGCCCCATCGAGTATGCGCCGGGTCAGGCGGTCGGCGCACCTGACCATCCGCATCGTGGCTTCGAGACGGTGACTTACGTGCTCGAAGGCGAGGTGATGCACGAAGACTCCGCCGGACATCGTGGCACCATCAAGCCAGGTGGTGTGCAGTGGATGACGGCCGGCGGCGGCATCATCCATTCGGAGACGCCTTCGGCCGCCGTGATGGAGCAGGGAGGCCGTGCCCACGGTTTTCAGATTTGGGTCAACCTGCCGGCGCGGTTGAAGATGACTCGGCCCCGCTACCAGGAGCTGGCGGCTGAGCAAATCCCGAGCGCGCAGAGCCCGGACGGTCTGGCAACGATCAAAGTGATCGCAGGCGAGGCTTTCGGCGTGCGCGCCGCGATCGCTACGCACACCCCCATCGTTTATCAAGACATCACCCTGAAGCCGGGCGCAGACGTCACACTGGGGCTGGACGCAGCGCAGCGCGGCCTGGTCTACGTGTTCCAGGGCGGCGCGCTCGTCGGTGACGCGGGCCAGCTCGTGAACGACGGCCAGCTCGCGGTACTGGGCCCCGGCAATGCGGTGCGGCTGCGCGCGGCGGCCGAGGGCGGGCGCATGCTGTTGCTGGCCGGTGTGCCGCTCAACGAGCCGGTAGCGCGTTATGGCCCGTTCGTCATGAACACCCAGAGCGAGCTGATGCAGGCCTTTCAGGACTACCAATCGGGGCGCATGGGCGAGATCACGCGCACTGCGCAGGTTGGTTGAAGAGTGCGCGCACGATCGCGCGCTGGCTGACGGTTTCGTCGGGCGCGGCTCAGCCGGTGGCGGCCAGCGCGTCCGGCGGTGCACCCAGGCGTTCGGCGAAGCCGCGAAACTCCGCGCGCAGCTCGGGCGGGTGCGGCCCTTGCGCGACCGCAAGTGTGACGAGCAAAGCGTCGTCGAGCTTTCCCTGCCCGAGCAACGTCTCGACGAAGAAAGCGCAGCTGTCCACCAGGTGCCCGCTGAATGCCGGAAACGCGAGCGCTCGCACCAGCGTTGCGGTCAGCTCGGTGGAAGCGCCACGATGGCGCAAGAGCAACTTGAGCTTTTCGAGGTTGGCATAGCTGCGCAGCCGCACCGCGAGCCACGCCGCGTCTTCGTGCGGTGCCTCGAGCAGCGACGGTGCGTAAGGCAATGGCAGCGTGGCGTCTTCGGCCAGCGCGCTCGGCGTGGCCACGACGAAGAGCGAGCCTGCGTCCACCACGCGCGCAATCTCGAAGCCGGCGCGGCGCACCAACGCCGGCAGGGTGTTCGGGCTGTAACTCACGAGGTGCACGTTTTGGAAGAAGTTCTCTTCCAGGAGCCCGTAAGGCTGGTACACGTTCGGGACCTCGATTAGCAGCTTGCCACCGGGTGCCAGCAAGCTGCGCAGCTTGATCAGGGCTTCGAGCGGCTGGTGCACGTGCTCGAGCACGTGAAACCATTGGATCTGATCGAAACGGCGCTCACCCGGCTCGAAGGCTTCGAGCGCTCCCGTGAAGCAGTCGATGCCGGCCTGGCGCGCTTGCTCGGCCTCATTTTCGCCGGGCTCGATGCCAAAAGCCTCGATGCCGGCGCGCTCGCGCATCAGCTGCAGCGTCTTGCCGTGGCGACAACCGATTTCCAGCACGCGTGCTCCGCGGGCCGGAGCCGTGAGCGCGACCGCATTGGACGCTTGCTGCTGGTGCCACTGTTCGAGCGCCGCGTCGTAGCCAGGCTCGCCGGGAGACACCGGCATGCCGCTCTCGCTCATGTAGCCCACGGCACCGTAGTGCTTGCGATACGTCGAGCGATAGTACGAGCCCATGGCCGCCGCCGACGGACGCGGCGTGACGTAGACGCACGCGCACGTCTCGCAGCACACGTTGCGCACGGGCATGCCGAAGCGTCCCTTCTCGGCCACTACAATGGCCGCGCTACCGCCGCAGAGCGGGCACGCTACGTTCTCGGTCGCCTCCGGAATCTCGAGCTCCATGCCCGCCCGCGAGCAAACGCCGTTCCACGACGCGCAGCGCCGTCTCACCTCGAAACGCGCGCATTCATGGCGTGTCAGCCGCTTGACGCGCGTCACACCCTTGACGAAGCGCCACGAGATTGACGCTGGGAATGCAACAAGAAGACGCGAAGATCGAGCATTTGGGGGCTCGAGCCGCGCATCTCTGACCGGCTCTTGTTGGCCTCCCAGCGTCTACTCGCGGAGCAAAATCCCAAGAGACTTCGCGTCTTCGCGTCTTCCTGTTGCATTCCCCCGCACGTCGACGTCTAGCGGCTCTTGCCGTCGACGTGCCGCGTTGGAACAGCTTGCACGTCGACGTCGTCGAGGCAGCGCACGTTGATGGCACGCGTATCGCCGTTTGGACCTTTGCCCATGGCGAAGGACTTGATGCCGCACACGGAGCAGAACAGGTGGTTGATGACTTTGGAGTTGAAGCGGTACTCCGTGAGCACGTCTTCACCCGACAGCAGCTTGAATGAGCTGGCAGGGACGAAGCGCAGCATGGTGCCGCTGCGCCCGCACATCGAACAGTTGCAGGTCACGGCCGGCTCGCTCAAGTCGACCGTGACCTCGTAACGCACCTTCCCGCAGTGACAGCCGCCCGTGTATGTCTTCTCTTCCGACATGGTCGGGAGCTTATTCGACGCTGAAGCGATGCACCATCACGTGCTTGTAGGTTTGGCCCGGCTTCAGTAGGACCTGGTCCTTCCACGCCGGCACGTTGATGGCGTTGGGAAACTTTTGTGTCTCCAGGCAGAAGCCGTCGTACTGGTTGTAAGTCGAGCCTTTGCCCTTGTTCGAGCCGTCCAAAAACTTACCGGAGTAAAACTGGATGCCCGGCTGGTCGGCTTCGAGCGTCAGCACGCGGCCGCTCTTCGGATCCTTCACGCGTGCGTTGGGGCGCAGCTTGTTCGGCTCGCCATTGACGATCCAATTGTGGTCAAACCCAATCGGCTTGCCGCCCACGGCTTCCAAATCTTTGCCAATCGGCTTGGCCACGGTGAAGTCGTAGGGCGTGCCCTTCACGGGCTTGACGGTGCCGTCCGGCACCGGGTCGCCGTTGGGTACGGGCGCGCTGGGCGTGAATTGGTCGGCAAAAATCGTCAGCTCGTGATCTTTGATCGTGCCGGAACCTTGCCCGCCGAGGTTCCAATACGTGTGGTGCGCCATGTTCACGATCGTGGGTTTGTCGGTGGTGGCCTCCATCGTCACGACGAATTCGTTCTTGTCGGTGAGCGCGTAGACAACGCTCGCGTTCACGGTACCCGGGAAGCCCTCTTCGCCGTCCTTCGACGTGTACTTGAAATGAATCTCGGGGCCTTGGGCCGTCTCGCGCGTTTCGGCGTCCCAGATGACTTTGTCCCAGCCTTTCTTGCCGCCATGCAAGTTGTGCGGGCCGTTGTTGGCGTACAGCTTGTACGCCTTGCCATCGAGCTTGAACTCGGCATTCTTGATGCGGTTCGCGATTCGGCCCACGGTGGCACCGAAGTACGGCGTCGCTTTCAAATACTCGTCGACGGTGTCGTACCCGAGCACGATGTCGGCGAGCTTGCCGTTGCGATCCGGCACGTGGAGCTCGGTGATGATGGTGCCATAGTTGGAGACCTTCATCTGAAGGCCGTTCTTGTTGGTGAGAGTGTAGAGCTGCACGGTCTTCCCATCGACGGTGCCCCAGTCCGCTTTGGAGACGGCTGGAGCAGGTTTCACGGCGGCGGTTGCGGGCGCAGTGCTCGGCGCTGTCGTCGCGCTCGCGGCGGGCGCGACGCGAGGAGCAGGCGCCTCGTTTGCCGACTCCGCCGGTGGGGGCGGGCTTGCCGAGCACGCGCCCAATAGTCCAAAAGCCAAACCCAGACGCCGAACCTTCTGCATGGCCATGTGAATGCCTATCATTGGTCAGTACCAGCCACGAAACGTCGATAGCGGAGTGCAGACTGAATGTAGGCCCGGGGGCCGACTGCGCCGCGCAGCGGACGTTGCTTCACCGTAACGGCGCTTTGTCGGTATGATCACTCGCATCGTGGGGCAAAGTTCAGTTGCGGTTCCGGTCCGCTCGACGGTGATGCACGCCGCCGACGGCTTGGTGATGGCCGAGCGTCGGGGGGTGTGCATCGCCATCTGGAGGCGCAAGCCGAGCCGCGAGCTGTTCGAGATTCAAAAGAAGTGTTTGGACGACGTGGTGGCCAGGAACAAGGGCAACGCCGCCTTCGTCTGCATCGTCGAGTCGACGGCCGAGCCACCCGATGAGGACGTTCGCAAGGCGTCCTCCGCCATGATCACGGCCCACGAGCACAACCTCAAATGCGTCGCGCTCGTGATTGAAGGCACCGGCTTTCGCTCGGCGATCACCCGCACCGTGCTTTCCGGCATCGTGATGCTGATTCGCACTCCGTCGCCCATCAAGTATTTCGACACGCCCAGGACTGCGTCGCTCTGGATCGGGACACTCTTGCCTACGGCTCGGGAGGGGCTCGTACAAGAGATCGAAGGGTTGCGCTCTCTACTCGACTCGCGCTGATTTCGGAAGGCGAGGCGAGTCGCCTGGCGCTACTCTGGTGGAGCAATGGCCGACACCAGCCCGCCCGAGGAGCCACCCAGCCCGGAGAAGCAGGTGGCTCTCGCTTTCGAGCAGGAGCTCATGGGCGTGGCTCGAGTCGGCCGCGACGGCCGCATCCGGGGCGCCAACGAGACGTTCGCCGCGATGCTGCAGCAGTCAGCGGAGAGTTTGCGTGGGCGCGAGCTCGTGTCATTGGTCAACGAAGCGTCTCGGGCTCGCCTGCATGAGTCCCTGTTCGGCGCCGTCGAATCGCCACTCCGCCCGGTGTTCGAGCTCGAATTTGACGTGCCCGACGGGCCCCCCGTGCGGTCGCGCACCCAATTCCGGTGGAGCGCTACGGAGGGCGTGCTGTTCGCGCTTCCGCTCGTCCACCACGGCGCGACGAACGCCGACGTTTCGGCGTCTAGCCAGAGGCCCGTGGAGGGCCAAGCGCGAGCTCTCGAGCTCATGGCCAAGGGCGCGGAGCTCTCCGACGTTTTGGACGCCCTGTGCGACGTGATCGAACGCCCTTCCGCCGAGGCTGTTTTCGCCGGGATCACGCTCGTGCAGGATGATCGCCAGCACTTGCGCTTGGTGGGGGGCAGACAGCTCAGAGCCAGGGGGGCCGAAATTCCGGAAGGGTGGGCGATCGGACCGCTCGGAGGTGCGTGCGGGCGAGCGGTCGCGGAGGCCCGTCGCGTCGTCTGCGACGATATCGCGGCCGACATCAGCTGGTCTGGTCCCCTGCGTGAATGGGCGACACGCCAAGGTTTTCTTGCCTGCTCCTCGACGCCGATCTTCTCGTCTGGAGGCAAAGTCTTGGGCACGGTCGCGCTCTACTTAGAAACGCGACGTCCGCCCCGAGCCACCGAGCTCGAGCCGCTGCTGGACATCGTCGGTCGCACCGCCGGCATCGCCATCGAACGGAAACAGGGTGAAGATGGCTTGAAGACTCACAGCGAACGCTTGCGACTGTTATGGGAAACCGCGGCGGTCCTGATGACCACGGACGAGCCCGAGGCCCTCATTCGCGCCCTCTTTGAGCGCATCGCGCCGCATCTCGGCCTCGACATGTTTCTCAACCACATGTTGGACGAGACGCCGGCCGGTAACCTCGCGCTCTTCTCGTTTGCGGGCATCACTCCCGAAGCCGCGGGCACGCTCAGTCGCATCAACTTGAGCTCACCGTTGCTCGGGGAAGCGTGTCGCACGCTCGAGCCTCATGCCGTGAGCCAACAGACGGGCGATCTCCTCAACGAGCTCGCGGTGCTCGGTGTCCGCGCCTACGCTGCCTTTCCGCTGGTCGCAGGCGAGCAACTGTTGGGCGTAGTGTCGTTCGGTAGTCGAGACAAGCGGCAGTTCGAGGTCGATGAGATCGAGTTCATGCGCACCGTGACGCGCTACCTGACCGTTGCTTACGAGCGCCTGCGCTTGGTGCGCCAACTTCGCGACGCTGACCGCAAAAAGGACGACTTCATCGCCCTCCTGGCGCACGAGCTGCGAAATCCGCTCGCGCCGCTGCGCAACGGCCTGGCCGTGATGCGCCTCGCGGACGACGCCAAGGTGGTCGAGCGGGCACGGACGATCATGGAACGGCAGCTGTCGCACCTGGTGCGTCTGATCGACGACTTGCTCGACTTGTCACGAATCGGCTTGAACAAGCTAGAGCTTCGACGTGGGACCGTCAGCCTTGCCGAGGTCATCTCGCACGCCGTGGACACGGCGCGACCGCTGATCGACGCCGCGGACCACGAGCTCGTGATCGCGCTGCCCGAGCAGGACGTGATGCTCGACGCCGATCTGACCCGGCTTTCACAAGTATTCGGCAATGTGCTGACCAACGCCGCAAAATACACGCCCAAGCACGGCAAGATCCGGCTCGCCGCCGTGCTCGAGGGCGATCGGGTCGTCGTCAGCGTCACCGACAACGGCATCGGGCTTCGGCCTGAGTCACTGCGCTCGATCTTCGCGATGTTCTCGCAGGTCGATCACGGTCTGGGGCGCAACAGCGGGGGGCTCGGCATCGGACTGGCCTTGGTCAAGGGTTTGCTCGATCTTCACGGCGGCAGCATCGCGGCCGAGAGCGAGGGCCTCGGTAAAGGCAGTCGGTTCACCGTGAGCCTGCCGCTGGCCGCTCACCCTGCACCCCAACCTCAGGCAGGAGGGCAAGCGAATGTGCGGACTAGCTGGCGCATTTTGCTGGTCGAAGACAATCGGGACGCTGCGGAATCGCTCGCCACGACGCTGCGCCTCTGGGGCAACGAGGTGAGCGTGGCGCACGATGGGCTAGAAGCCATCGAACGCGCCGAACGATTGCGGCCCCAGGTCATCGTCATGGATTTGGGCATGCCGCATCTGGACGGCTACGAGGCGACACGCCGCATTCGCCGCTTGGCGTGGGGGCAAGAGCCCGTAATCGTCGCGCTCAGTGGTTGGGGGCAGGAATCGAACAAGCGGGCCTCGCGCGAGGCAGGTTGTGACGACCACCTCGTCAAACCCGTCGAGCCGGTGCGTTTGCTCGAGACGGTCAGCGCGCTGCGACTCGCGCGCTCGAGCCCGACGTAGCGGCAGCTCGCTGACGCCTTCTCGACAAAGCAGCGCCGTCAATCATCGAGATGTGATCTCAATCGGCTCACTGCGGCCTTGAGCCCCTCCACACCGCCGGCATCGGGCGACATCTCGCGAGCCAAAATCAGCGCGGCTTCGTCGATGCTGGCGGGGAACTCGAGGCGTAGCGGAGCGGAGGAGAAGAGCGACAAGGTGAGCCCGACGCCGCGCACCAGCGATGACCGCAGCGCACTGCCATCGCCCAGCACGATGTGGCGCCGCATCCCGGCGGCCAGTGCGTTGAACGACGTAGCCATCGCGAGTCGCACCTTTTCGGATGGCGCGGGAGACCGACTATCTACGATCGACAACGAGCTGCACACCGTGCCGCTGCGCTCGGACAGGAAGCTCCTGCCGATTTCCTGCCACTTCTGAGTGCGTTCGAGCGTTGCCGGACCGCGCCAAATTTGAATCAGAACGCCGTCCCAGGTGGCGATGCAATAGCCCGGCTCGAGGTGGCGGATATGGACCGTGTCAGGCAAGGGAATAGCCCTCGGGGTATTGTGCCACATCCCGGCCCCAGCGGGAGGGGGACAGCTCCCTTGACAATGTCCGCGGCCCCTGTAACGAGAAATCATGGGCGATTCAACGGACCTTTCAGCGGAGCTCGCACTGGTCGAACCGTACAGGATCAAGGTGGTCGAGCCGATTCGACTGCTGCCGCGCGAAGAGCGCGAGCGCGCGCTTCGAGCAGCGTTCCATTCGGTGACGTACCTGAACTCGGCGGACGTATTCGTCGACCTCGCTACGGATAGCGGGACATCCGCCATGAGCGACCGACAGTGGGCGGCCATGATGATCGCGGACGAGGCTTACGTTCGCTCACAGAGCTTCTTCCGTTTCGAAAAGTCGATCCAAGAAATCTTCGGCTACCCACACGTAATCCCGGTACATCAGGGACGAGCCGCCGAGAACATTTTGACCGAGCTCCTGGTGAAGCCGGACGCTGTCGTGCCGAGCAACACCCATTTCGACACGGTGCGGGCGCATGTCGAGCATCGTCACGGTATCGGCATCGACTTGGTGGGTGACTGGCTGTGGAATTTCGAAGCCGAGCATCCATTCAAAGGCAACTTCGACCTCGACAAGCTGAAGACCGCGCTCGAGAAGTACGGGTCTCGAGTGCCCTTCGTCTCGATCACGATCTCCAACAACATGGCGTGCTCCTCGCCGGTGTCGATGGAAAACATCCGCCAGGCGAAGGCGCTCGCCGACGCTCACAAGGTTCCGATCCTGTTCGATGCCTCTCGTTTTGCCGAGAACGCCTATTTCATCAAGCAACGCGAGCCCGGTTACGCGAACGTTCCCATCCGCGAGATCGTTCGAGAGATGTTCTCTTACGGCGACGGCTGCTGGATGAGCGCAAAGAAGGACGCGCTGGTGAATATCGGCGGATTCATCGCGCTACGTGACGAATCGTTGGCGAGGCGTTGTCAGGAGCAGTTGGTGCTGTACGAGGGCTTCCCGACCTACGGCGGTCTCGCGCGCCGAGATCTGGAAGCCGTTGCGGTCGGACTTCAGGAAGCAGTCGAGGAGGACTACCTTCGTCACCGTACGCAGCAGGTGGCTTATCTCGGTTCGCTATTCGAACGCGCCGGCATCCGCTGCTCCAAGCCTTTCGGCGGTTCCGGAGTGTTCATCGACCTCCAAAGCTTGTACCCCCATCTCACCAGCGAGCAGTTTCCCGACGTTGCAATGGGCTGCGACACCTATTTGGAAGGGGGCGTGCGCGCAGCGGCGTTCCCGTTCGTGCTGAAGGGTATCGATCAGCAAGGGGAGATCACGAAGCGGACATTCCACTTTGCGCGCTTCGCGGTCCCGCGCCGCACGTTCACGCGAAGCCATTTGGACTACGTCGGAGCGGTCATGGCGCGCGTAAAACAACGAGCGCCGCACAGCCCCGGGTATCGCTGCACTCACTCACCCGAGGTTTTGGGCCATTTTTTCTCGCGCTTCGAGCCCTTGGCGTAACTCGACGCGGGGCTAGCAGGTCAGCGCTTGCCGCTCAGCGGCAGGCCCCCGAGATCCAAGCTCGTGCGCGGCCCGTCACCAATCTCTTGCCCAATCTTCGAGCGCACCTCCTCGACGACCTGCAGTATGGCAGGCGCGCCGCCGCTGCCCGGGGCGAGGTGATGCTTGAGGAGCTGGGCGGCCGCGTCCACGTCGTTGACGAACTTGAAATGGGAACGATGTGGCAAGATTGTCGTGAGCGTCACGCCGACCGCGCGGACGAGAGCGCCCCTAAAGCCGCCGCCCTCCGACACGATCACGGCGATCGCCATCTTGGCGACGATGTCCCGGCTGAAAGTGGCAAAATTGCGACGAGTCTCGTCGTCCGGCGAGGGAGAGGAGTGTTCGACGATGAATAGAGAGGAAGCCGGGAACGACGAGGCGATGGCAAACGACGTGGCCAGCTCGTTCACTTTGGCTGACCTCTTGCCCGTTGGTATCCCACGCCAGATCTGGATGAACAGCCGACCCCACGTGGCTACCACGAAGGCTTCGTCTGCCACCCGAATGTCGATCCGCGGCTGCACACGCTAGATTCTGCCACACTCTTCCGCCATTGTGGAAGAACCGTTCTGATGCCGCACCGGCGGTTACCAGCGAGTCGCGCCAGGACGCCGGACCGGAGAAATCACTCGATATGTTTCGGCAACGCGGCGGCGCGGACGGAGACAGCGGCCTCACGGCCGCTGGACGATCACGCTGGCCGCAGGGCGTAGAGCCTGTCGAGCGCGACCCACAGCCGCTGGTGCACACCGAGCGCGCCGCGCACGATCGAACGAAGGCGCGTCTGGCCCAGCCGCTCGAGCTCTTCTAGCCGCGAGGCTTCCGCGTCCACGCCGTCCTTCAAGATCGCGTCGAGTGAGAAGGCAACCGAGGAGGTTTCTTCTGTCTCCACCAGCTCGGCGAGCGTTTTCGCGAGAGACTTTGCCGCCGCGCGAGCGGTCATCAAGGCCGCGCTGGCCTGGGCAGAATCTGCGGAGGTCTGCAGCTCGTCGAGTGCTTCTGCAAATAGGTGTTTGCAAGCGCTTTGACTCGGGTCGAGCTCGCGCTCGTGGGCGGCGTGATCCGCGAGCCACGTTGCCAGGCGCTGCGCCGAGGCGTCCGTCGTCGAGGACAAAAGCTCCAAGGTGTTGCAGACGAGCAGCCACAAGATCGCTCGCGCCGCGCCGGCTCTCGTGAGCCCACGCACGAGCGGATGCTCGGAAAGCTCGTAGCGCGCGGCGCACTCCAACACGCCCTTGGCCGAATCGAAGGCCATGTGATCGCGAGTGCCTGCAGGCACCGATCCGGGCGCAAACACGCAGCGCGTTTCCGTGCCCAAGTAGACGGTCAGGCGCGGAACGCCGTGCAGGCGTCGGAAGGCGACCCAGCTCTGCATGCCGACGCCAGCATCGAGCGGTCGATCCGCGAACGCCGAGAGCATTTTGCGATACGGCGTGTCGTCCATGCCGTTCGCGCGCAGGTAGCCGGCAACGCGCTCTTCTACCTCGAGATCGTCGCCAGCATAGGCACATACCGGAAAGTACTGCGTGGTGGCGGCCGGCCGCCCCTCGTCGTTGCCGGTGAAAGCAGCGCACGTGAACGTCGCCCGCTCGGTGAAGCGCGGGGTACCACCACCCATGGCTCGTGCGAACTCGCGCGCCTCGCCGGGTATGAAGTCTGGCGCTGCGGACGCGGCGACCTCGAGATCTTCGGCCGTGGCCTCGTGGTGGCGGACGTAGACCTTGACGCGTGCGTGCTCGCTCGCGCTGAGATCGAGCGCGAAATATTTGAGCTCGTCGTAGTGCGGACCACGCCGCGCGAGCGTCGCCGCCAGGTGGGCCCAGGCGCCGTGCAGCCCCAGCCGGCGTAGCGCCTCTTCGACCAACGTCACGGCGGATCCGATGCCCTGCGCCTGTGGGTTGAAATAGGCTTTGAAGCTCGGGGGCTTTCCCTCCGCGAATGCGACCGCCGACCACAACGCAAAAGGCCCTTGCATGTCGGGCGGTACGAATAGGTCTTGAATCAGCCGAAACCGGTCGAGACTGGCGGCGTAGTCACGCTCGAGCTCGGCATGCATTCTGAGCGCGGCCTCGCGGTGCGCTTGCAACGTTCCGGCCTCGGCCTGGGGCTCGAACAATATGCGTACTTCGTTGCCGATGGGAGAGAGCGTGACCGACATCTCGATCGGCGTATTGTCGTCGCTGATGTCGGATACCCAACTCGTGTGCGGCGTCTGCACGAACGTTTCAACGCGGCTCCACGGGACGATCAAGTCGCGCAGGACGCGCTCGGCAACGGCCGCGCTTTCGCTGCTCAGCCCCGTCGCCGCGCACAGCCGAGAAAGGCGCGCAACGAGCCGCGGCACCAGAACCGACGCTGTGCGGCGGGGAGGCTTGCCGTCGACGCCCTCGACGTCGACGGCTGCAGTTTGCAGCGGACCAGGCGCTGTTGAAGGCGTCTTCAGCCGCATTCGTTTAAGCATAGTCTTGAACTGACAAACGGCGAGGTCCGCAGCGCACTAAAGAGCATCTCTCACACACTGTTCACGGAATTGGGAGACTTCCTGGCAGACGGAATCTGGCAGACGGAAATCGCCAATCAAAATCCGAGCATGGCCCGAGCGGTAGGCACATTCGCCCCAGTTCTATTTCGAAAAGATACCAGGGCCCGGTGTCAGGATATTTCGCGGATCGAACTCGTGCTTCGCCTGCTTGAAAGCTTTCCAAACACTACCGTATTGGCGTCGCCAATCCCCCGGAGTGAAGTCCAAGGTGCCGATGGGGTAGCGCGTGCCGCCCAGCGCGCGCCCCATGTCGAACCACTCGTTGTTGCGCGCGCGCTTGTTGGCCGCGAAATCCGCGTCGAAACCGGGCACGTCACGTGACGTGAGTACGTCGAACAACCACACCAGCTCTTCGTCGGGCAGCCGGAAGAGTGGCCGCGTAATCGTCGACGTGAGCAGCGGGAAGATCAGCACGAAACCGAACTGTCCGACGTCGTCCGGCTGGAAGCTACTCACGATGCCATCGACATAGTCGCCGAGCTCGCTATCGGGCATGAACACGTCGAACCAGGGGTGCATGACGTTGTCGAACAGGCCCAGTGCGCGGAGCTGCCCAATCGCCATGTCGACTTGCAACTGGTAGTCCAAGTACGGCATGTCGACGCTCTGCATCGTCCCGGGTACGAACGACAATCCGCTCGTCATGGCGGCCATGTCGGGCGTGGTGTCCGCGTCGTGGAACGAAGCGAGGTTCATGACCCAGGCGCGTGCCCCGCTGCTCGGGTCGACGACGACGTTCAAGCCGTAAATGCTGTCGAGCTCGTTCCGGTAGACGAGGGTGCGCATGTCGTCTTGGAACTGATGAAAGTCGAAATAGAGCATGGTCGTGTTCAGCGCCATCGCGCGCGCCGGAACGAGCTTCAGCTTCACACGCACGATGATCGCGCACTGACCCAAGCCTGACAGCACGTGATCGAACAGCTTGCGATTTCGCTGCTCGGAGCAGACTTCGACTTTGCCTTCGCCGGTGACGACCGTGAGCTCGTGGACGTGCTGCACTTGCACGCCCTTGTTGTAGGCCATACCGCTGATGCCACCCATGGAGAGCGTGCCGCCAATCGACAACCCGATGAAGCCGGTGAGCACGGGTGGTGTCTGCGAGGGCAGCGTTGCTTCCAGCAGCATGCGCCACGTGCAGCCTGCGTCGACGATCGCGAAGCCGCTCCCGATCTCGTGAATCTGCTGCATCGAGGTGGTGTCGATGACGAGGCCTGCGCCTGCCTGCGCCTGGCCGTAAGTGGCGTGCCCTTGACCGCGCGCGGCGACGACGATGCCGCGCTCGGCGCAGAACTTCACCATCTTGGCAATGTCTCGTACCGAGCCCGGTCGCAGAACCGCCTTGGGTGTGTTGAAGACGATGTTGCCGAGATCGGCGCCCCTCGCCGCTGTCGATGCGGCGTCGGTGAGAAGGACGCCGTCGAGCTCGGGAATTCGGTCGAAGCCGGGGCCGCAGTGCGGGTCGGTCGACCAAGCGTGGGCCTCACGGCTGAATCCGAAAATAACTGCCGCTGCGCCAGCAGCCTTGAGGAAGTCGCGCCGTTGTACATTCTGGGTGCTCACCGCGTATCTCCTGTTATCGGGACGTTAGACACACTGCCGGACCAGACTTCAACGTAGACCAAAGTTTTATGGCGCTTGCAAGATGCATCTGACGATGGATATCAAGCAAGTGCGCGGCCTGGGCAGCGTTGGCTACATACGGGGCTCGAGCGGAAATATTGCCGACATTCGCCGTTGAAGATCCACATCGCTCCGCGCCATGCGGAATTCACTCCGCGGGGTTTATCTGACGGTGAGCACTTAGCTAACTGTGGCAAAAGGTCCCTTTCGGCCCCGGTTGGCCCGGCCCCGGGTCAGGTCACTTGCCGCGCTGGCGGCCACCCCGCCAGGGCGAGACCTGCGCTTGGGGGAGAGGTTGATTCCGGCCGAGCACTGGCCATTCGGATGAATGATTGATCGAACCTGCCGCCACTCACCACTTTGTATGAGCGTCGTCGGCCCCCCTATGCGTGATTTTTCCAACCCACCTGGTCGCCCCTCGCTGGCCTTGGATGACAAACCTAGCCGCTTGCTCAAGCGCGCCAAGAGGCGGAATATGCCACCAGTGACACGCCTGGATCCGCGCCGGCTGAGTCGCAATTTCCTGACCCGCGTCGAGTCTCCGGCCGGGTTCGACGTGCTTTTCGAGCACCTGTCCGACGTCTACTTCTTCGTGAAGGACGGCGAAGGGCGCTTCGTGCGCGTCAACCAGGGCTTCGTGAAGCTGGTGCGCTGTGCCCGTGAAGAAGAGGTGATCGGCGCGCGGGACTCCGACTTCTTTCCGGCCGATCTGGCCGAGAATTACATGCGCGACGATCGCGAGATCATCCGCAGCAGCGAGCCCATCATCGACAAGGTGGAGCTGGTCAGGAACCCGGACGGCAGCATCGACTGGTTTTGCACCACCAAGCTGCCGCTCTTCGACAAAAAAGGCCTGGCCATCGGCGTGTGCGGCATCACGCGCGACGTCAAGAAGATGAACACCAACAACGCCCGCTTCTTGTCGTGGGCGCCGGTGCTCGAAATCATGCTCAACGATTACGCGCAGCCGCTGTCCACCGCTGCGCTCGCCGCCAAGGTGTCGCTCTCGGTGAGCCAGTTCAATCGCCAGTTCCGCAAGAAGTTTCACACCACGCCCCGCGCGTACTTGACCAACGTGCGCATGAACGCGGCGTGTCATCTGCTGGTTACCACTGACCTTCCGATCTCCGACATCTCGCTGCAGACTGGCTTCTACGATCAGAGCCATTTCAGCAATCAATTCGTGCGTCACCGTGGCCTGCCGCCTTCGCAGTACCGCACCAAGTACGCGCAGGCGGAGGAGCTGGCGCCCGAGCTCGGCGTCCGTAAGCTCGGCTCGCCAACTTGACGGTTTGAGCGCGTGCGGCGTTCTTGCAAACGACTGCGGCTCGTCTCCAAGACCCGTATCTGACTCTGGCGTTACCGTCGCGGGCGGTGTTGCCGAAGACCGAAGCTCGGAGCGGCGCGTGGCGCCGGCTCGTGTTTGCGCCGCTGCTCGTCGCGCTCGCCGCGTGTGCCACGTACTACGAAGACCCGCGAAATCAGCAAGAAGCGATCGGCGGATCCGCAGAAATGGGCGGCGCCGATGCCGCGGGCTCGAGCGCTACGGCGGGGAGCAGCCCGTCGGGCGGCGCGGGCAGCGGCGGTATGGCGGGCATGACGAGCACCGCAGGCACGGCGACGGGGGGAGTCGGCGGTAGCGACGCGAGCGGCGGTGTCGCCGGCACTGCTGCAGGCTCGGGTGGAGCCGGCGGAAGTGCTGGTGGTGCCGCCGGCGGCGTGGGCGGCAGTGGTGGCGCGAGCGGCGGTGTCGGCGGCGGCGGTAAAGGCGGCAGCGGAGGTGACGGTGGCAGTGGTGGCTCGGCCGGCTCCGCTGGTAGCGGCGGCAACGGCGGTAGCGGAGGCGGCTCCGCGCAGCCGAAATGCACCGATCACCCGCTGACCGCGAAGACCAAGTGGATCGTGACGGCGTCGCGCAGCGAGGCTTCTTCGCCGCCCGCGCGAGCCGTCGACGGAGACTTGGGCACGCGTTGGACGAGCGGCACGTCGCAAGTAGGCGGAGAGTGGCTGCAGATCGATTTCGGAGCGACGGTTTCGCTCACGCAGGTGACGCTGGCGCTCGGCTCCAGCAAAGACGACTATCCCCGTAAGTACGCGACCCGTTTTTCCAACTCGCCCCAAGACACGGCGGCTCCGGTCTTGGCCAGCGGCATGGGCGCTGCGAGCACGGATACCGTCATGAATTTCCCGAAGGGAAGCAGCGGTCGCTACGTGCTGATTTCGCAGAGCGGGGCCGTGCAGGGGCTGTGGTGGAGCGTGGCCGAGATTTTGGCGCAATGCGCCGATTAGGGCTAACGGGCGCAACCGATTGGGCGGATTTTTCGCCCAAAACGCGACCTTGGAAAATCGACCGATGCGGAGTTTTTGCAAATCTCCGCCCGAACCCTCCAAGACCGATCTTGAGCCGAAACGGTACTGTGTACTGGTCGCGCCGCATTGGGCCCGGGTGCCATTTTTGCCCCGCCCCTAGGAGTCAGTAGCCATGACTGTTCGGAATTTCGAGCCCAAGTTCATGAAGCTGGGCGTGCTCACGGCCGCGCTTCAGGAGCTCACGCCGCGCAGCGTGCGTGACCCCGATCCCGATCGTGCCATCGAAGATTGGCTGTACTTCGGGCGGGAGGTGGGGGCGGACGTGATTCAGCTCTCGGCCGCTCTCCACCCCAGCGAGAGCGACGTCCCGGCCGAGGCCATGCTCGACCCGGTCGCCAACACGCTCGATCTGCGCGCCCCGTTCGACGCCAAGCGCCGCGATCGCGTCGAGGTCGCGGTCAAAGAGTCGAAGGTCGGCATCAGCGACATCGCCTACTTCGACAACCTCTTGCACGATGATCGCGCCGTCCGCGAGAAGAAGCTCGAGTTCATGCGCAAGGTGTTCGATGCGGCGGTGCTGCTGGGCGCGCCGGCCGTGTGCGGCTTCGTCGGTCGCGACCAGACGAAGAGCATGGACCAGAACCTAGAAGCGTTCGAAGCCGTGTTCGTGCCCTTACTCAAAGAAGCGAAGGCGCGCGGCATCCGTTATCGCGTCGAGCAGTGCCCGATGCCGGGCTGGACGACGGGCGACAACTTCCACAACAACATCGGCTACTCGCCGGGCGCGTGGATCGCGCTACATCGAATCTGCGAGCGTCACGGGGTGGGCGAGCAGCTACGGGTGCACTACGATCCTTCGCACTCCATCCTGATGGGGCAGGACACGCGCTCGATCTTCCAGTTCCTGAAAGACAGCGGCTATGCCTTCTTGATTGACGGCTTCCACGTCAAGGGCCAGGTCATCAACGCGCAGGGCGTCTCGGAGTGGGGCTACGGCGGCCAGACGATGAACCGCGGGGATTGGGTAGGTGGGCGTCCATCCGACAAGCCCGCAGATCAGCTCAACGCGTGGAAGAAGCAAACGGCGCTGTGCGAGCACGAGCTGCCTGGCACCGCCCGGCACGACCCGCTAGCCTATTTGCAAAATCGGACCGTTGACTGGTTGGACCATCAGCTGGCGGCGCGTGAGTTGCTTAATCTGGACTTCAAGACGGCGCCGCTGATCGTGGAGCACGAATACGGCCCCGCGCGCACCCAAGACAAAGAGAAGCTCAAGCCCATCTTGGCTGGCTCGCTCGCCTTCACCCGCAAGATTGACGAAGCCGCCGCCTGCATGTTCGCACTGCAAAATGAGGTGCTGCCTGCACAGGGTATCCCGGTGCAGGGCCGTGGGCGTGAAGCCTACCGCTCGTAACAATCGGTCAAGAAACGGAAGTCCCTTGAACGTGATGAACTGCTTGTCGCCACTGATCCGGGAGAGCGTGTGCTGCCACTGAATTTGGCGGAGCGCCCCTCCACGAAAGGCCGAATGATGCGTACCTTCACCTTCTTTGCCACCACCCTCGGGCTCGCCGCTCTGGCCGGCGCCTGTAGCGATGGTTCCGGCCTCATTCCCAGCGCCGCTGGCACAGGAAATTCCAATCCGACGAACGCCGTCGGTGGTCAGAACGGGACGGGCGGCGGCACCGTCATTCCCAACGCCGGCAGCACCTCGAACCCGACGGCGGGGACGGGCGCCACGGCGGGTGGCACTGGCAACACGACCGCTGGCACCAGCTCCGGCGGCACCGGAACCGGCACCGGCGGCACCGGTTCCGGCGGCACCGACACCACCACTGGCGGCACCAGCTCCGGCGGCACCGGTGGCAGCGTCGCCGTGGATCCTTACTCGGGCCCGTTCAAGATCCTCGTGCTCAGCACGACGCTCGACTTTCACCACGACTCGATTCCGATTTGCGACCTCATGGTCGGTGTCGAGAGCGTGCGCGGAGCCGTGGAAGCCGATCGCGGCCCACAGCAACCCAATCTCGGCGCCCTGCCCGACACCAGCCCCGCCGGCACCAAGCCCGGTAGCTCGTGGACCGCGGATCTGGCGACGGACGACCTGGCCCAGTTCACGGACGAGGGCCTGAAGCCCTACGCCATGGTCTTCTCCTGTAACCCCACGGGCACGGTCTTCAGCGCCAACCCGAAGGTCAAGGACAAGGCGGTGGCCATGGCCGCCTTGCAGAAATTCGTAGAAAACGGCGGCGCCTGGGGTGGTGTGCACTCGGCCACCGACTTCGAGAAGAGCAATGGCTACCCCTGGTTCATCAACACGCTGGTAGGGGCCTACTTCGATCACCACGACAACGACGGCACGTCCGGCACCGTGCAGATCCAAAACATGTTCAAGGACCACCCGGTGATGAAAGACATGCCCGCCACCTGGAGCACGTCTGACGAGTGGTACTACATGAATCGCGACGTCGGCGCGCAGCCGGGCTTCCAGATTCTAGAGCGACTTGCTAGTGACAATCGCCCTGTGACTTGGGTCAAAGAGTTCGGGATGGGGCGCATGTTCTATACGATTCGCGGTCACAACAAGAACGTTTTCGACAAAGAGCCCGATTTCCGGAAGCTCGTGCGAAATGGCATCTTGTGGGCGACCCACCGACTCAACTAGTAACTTCGTAGCTCGCGCACATCCTCACGTTCCGGAGAAGAGTTTTGAAAAGCTCACGGTGGTTTCGTCTATTTTCCGTTGGGGCCTTTGCCAGCCTGGCCATGACTGCCGTTCTAGCGACGCCGCAAACGGCTCGCGCCGAGCTTCCTTCTCCGGAGCCGCTCACCCTGGGCAAGGTCAAAGGTTGGGAAGTCTCGCTCGACGGGCGCCTGAACACCTTCGTGAGCTTTTCTCACGGCACGCCCCAGCCTTCGGGCTACCCGCTCTGGCAAGGTTTCGACGACAAGCCGGCTTCGGACGGAAAGATCACCGCGACGCGCTTGCGTTCCGGCTTCGTCTCCAATGTGCTCGGTTGGTCGCTGAAGAAAGAGGTCAACAAGGACTACACGCTCAGCGGCCGCTTCTCCATCTGGGGCAACGTCTCGCAGAAGCGCGACAAGACCCTGGCTCCAGACGTGGACCTGCGTGAGGTTTACCTGAAGGTCGACGGCCCGTGGGGCGGCGTGCTGATGGGTCGCAACCTGGGCCTGTTCGGGCGCGGCGGCATCAACCTCGACTACGACATCGAGCATGGTTACGGGCTCGGCAGCCCCTGCATGATCGTCAATCGCGAGCCGTCGCAGGGCCCGATTGGCGCGTGTGGTCACGTCGGCTTCGGTATCCTCTTTCCGGCCTTCAACGCGCAAATTACCTACAATACGCCTGAATTCGGGGGCTTTCAGATGAGCCTCGGCGTGTTCGACCCGGCCACGGTGCAGGAGCGCAACTACATGCGCACGCCGCTGCCGCGCTTCGAAGGTGAAGTCAGCTTCAAGGTGCCCAAGTACTTTCACGCCGAAGTGTCGGGCAGCTGGCAGCGCATTGGTCACGCCGAGCAGCTGCAGCTCAACGTCGACTCGTACGGCGTAGCGGCCGCCGCCGGCGCCAACCTGGGCCCGGTCCAGCTCGGTGTTGCCGGCTTCACCGGCCAAGGGCTCGGCATTTGGGTGGCGATGGAGAACTATCCCGTCTTCAGCGACGACAAGTTCATCTTGCGCAAGCAGAAGGGCTTCTTGGGCATGGCCGCCGTCAACTTCGGCCAAACCAAGATCGCGGCTGGTGTCGGCGAGACGCTCGTCTCGAAGACCGGCAACGATCCGCCAGGCGCCTTTACGCAGCTGAACTTTCCGGCCAAGCAGCTCGGCATTTCGGCCGGCATTTACCAGGGCGTGCTCGAAAACCTCGTGTTGGGCTTGGATTTCTTCCGCGCCGACGTGACCTGGAACCTGGGCGTCGACAACATGGGCACCACGTACACGCCGAAGCAAACGGTGAACTTCCTGAACGCCGGCGCGACGCTGGTATTCTGAGCGGCGTCCGCCGCAGGATTTGGGCCCAGCCGGGCGGGAGCTAGCCAGCGCCCGCGGCCGCAGCTACTTTGGGCCGTTACCGTGGTCGAAGTAGCGGCGAAGACGATACGCCCGCGGCCGGAGGCATTGGCTGCGGACTTCGCGCGCCGTGCCAGCTCGGCGCGAGCCATCGCGGCGGTGTTCATGGTGATGACGCTGCTGGCCGCGGCTTCGACGTTGGCCATGACGCGGCAGCTGGGCCTGGTGTTGCCGCAGGCTACGGCCGTGGCCGGTTTTGCCTGGGCATTCTGGCTAGGGCGCCAGACCGAGCGCGCTTCTCTTGCCGGCAGCGTGATCGTCGCGGTGATGCTGTCGCAGTACTTGGCGTCGGCTTACGCCGCCCGGCTGGCGCCGGAGGTGATCGCCATCGCGTACTTCGTCGCGCTGTGTCCGCTCGTGGCGAAGGCGACCATGCGCGCGCGCGGCGTGCTCTTGTGTGGCGTCGCGGGCGTGCTTGCGCTCGTGGCGCAGGCGTACATGCGCGAGCATACGGCGCCCGGCCACTGGCGAGAGCTGGTCGGCCCCGGCTACTACTTTGCGGCGACGTGGACGGTGGCGGTGTTCGCAACCGTGGGCTCGGAGCGCGCGCTGCGCGCGCACGTGCGTGAAGAGCTGCGCGCCGCGCACGCCCAGGCCGAAGCGCGCGAGGTCGCGCAGCGTTACCGGCTGGTGGCGGAGCAGGTGAGCGACCTGGTTTCGGTGCTCGACGATCAAGGGCGCTTCGTCTACGTGAGCCCGTCGCACGAGCGCGTGCTGGGTTTGCCGGTCGCCGAAATGCTGGGCCACGCCGCGCCGGAGCTCTTGCACCCGGACGACTACCAGGGCGTCGCGAGCGCATTCCTCAAGGCGCTGCGAGAAGGCTCGAATTTCACCGTCGCGCGCATGAAGGCGAAGGACGGCAGCTTTCGCTGGTTTCACATTCGGTTTTCGCGCCTCGATCCCAGCGACGAAAGCAGCGGCGCCGTCGCGACCAGCGCGCGCGACATCACCGAGCAGCAGCGCTTGACCGAAGCCTTGGAAGGCACGCGGCGCATGGAATCACTCGGGCGCCTCGCGGGCGGCGTGGCGCACGACTTCAACAACCTCTTGCTGGTGATTCAGGCGTGCGCGGACTTGGCGGGGCGCCAATTGCCGCCCGAGCACGCGGCGCGCGCAGATCTGAGCGATATTTTGCGTACTACCGAGCGCGCCGCCGCGCTCACCAAGCAGCTGCTCACGTTCGCGCGCCGGCAGGTGCTCGGCGCGCGGCAGCGCTCTTCGGTGAGCAAGGTGGCGCAGGAGCTGGCGCCGATCTTGGAGCGCCTGTGCGGCAAAGGGATTGAGGTCAGCTTCGAGCTGAATCTGCCGAACAGCGAGGTGAACGCCAGCGCGGTGGAGGTCGAGCAGATCCTGATGAACCTGGTCGCGAACGCGCGCGACGCGATGCCGGACGGCGGCTCCCTCGAGCTGGCGCTCGCTTTGCGCGACGTTTCCGAAAGCGAACAGGGCGAGCTACGCGCCGGCGACTACGTCGAGCTGCGCGTGAAGGATAGCGGCGTGGGCATGAGCCCGGACGTACAGGCGCGCATCTTCGAGCCGTTCTTCACGACCAAGCCTGCCGGGCGCGGCACCGGTTTGGGCCTCGCCACGGTGTTCGGCCTGGTTGCTCAGCTGGGCGGTCGCATCAGCGTCGCTTCGAAAGAAGGCGCGGGAACCGAGTTCCGCGTGCTGCTGCCTTGCGCTGCGGTCGAGACGGCTTCGGCGGTGATGCGCGCCGCCAAGCCCGCTTCCAAGACCATGAACGTGCTGGTCGTGGACGACGAAGAAGCCGTGCGCACTCTCATGGGCCGCATCTTGGAGGCGGCTGGTCACCAGGTGACGCAGGCGGCGTCGGCCGAGATGGCAATTTTTGCGGCCAAGAGCGCGGCGAAGACTTTCGACCTCATCTTGACCGACGTCGTCTTGGGCGCCGACGATGGCCTGGCCGTACTGGACACGCTACGCGCCGCGCAGCCGCTCGCGGCCGTGATCGTGATGAGCGGTTACAGCCCGACGCCGGAGCGCGTGGCGGAGCTGGCGCGCCAAGGCGCGCAATTTTTGGCCAAGCCTTTTGGCGCCGTGCAGCTGATGGCGGCGCTCGAGCGCGCGCACGGCGGCGGCTCGTGATATTGACGGCCGCACCATGTCGCGTGCTCGCCTGATTTCGCTGGGTTGGGGCTCCGTCGTCTCGCTCGCCTGTGGTGGCGCTCCGGCGCCTCGCGCCCAACCAGCGCCGCTCGCGGCCCCTTCGGTGGGCGCGGCCCCTTCAGCCAGCGCCGCGTCGGCACCTCAGCCCAGCGCCGCAGCGGCGGAACCACCGCCACAGCCGCGCGAATCACCGGGCTTCGGCGAGACGATGGCGCGGCTTCGTCCAGCCGGCACCGAGAGCGCGCTGGCGGCGCTGTCCGCGGCGCCCGCGGAAGCCGAGCCGTACGCCAAGGCCGCGCTGGCGTTCGCGCCGACGGACGCGCCCGCCATGACCTTGATTTGGGCGCTGACATACCAGGCGATGGGCGGCGGCAGCTCCGACGCCGCCGTGGCAACGGCGCTGTCTCTGGTGCTGCGCGAGCGCATCCGCACCGTGCACAACGAGCAAACGCAGCACGACGAGCTCAACATCCGCCTCGCACCCGGCCAGATGCCGGCGCGCCAGGAAGCGGACGGCGCGGTGCGGGCGCCGATCGCGCACGTATTCGAGATGTCTTTCAGCCCGGCGCTCACCGGCATGCAGCCGCCGTGGACCATCGAGCAATTCTACGACGCGCTCAGCGGTTGGGTCGGCGAGATAGCGGCGCACGGCACGCCGCTCGACCAGCAGCTCGAGCTCGACGGCTGGCTCGTCACGCTCGCGAAGGCCGGGCACCTCGAGGCCTACTGTTACGCGCTGCTGGGGCCCGCGTTCCCCGCCGAGCTCAAGAGCTATCGGGCAAAGTCGGCGGCCGCCTTCAACGCGTACCAGAGCTACTCGAAGAGCTCGGCGCTGCATCCAACGCGCGCGGCGATGCCCGACGAGCTGGTGCGGATTCGCTAGCTCTTTGCGCGTAGCGCCAGATACACGGCGACGCCGACGAGCAAGAGTGCCCACAGCCACCAGCGCGAGCCGCTGCGCTGCGGCGCCGCCGGCTCTTTGGCTTTGAGTAGCGGTGCCGCAGACGGAGAGGGCGGCCGCGAAGAGGTGCGCTCCAGCGCTTCGGCCACGGATTGGGGCAGGGGTGGAGCCGGCGGAATGTCGAGTGGCATCTCTGCGCGAAAGAGCTGGGGCGGCTGCGTGCTGGGAGAAGGCGGGCGCAGCGGGAGCTCGGCCGCGAAGGGCGTCGACTTGAGCGGGATCTCGTCGGCTACCCAATTTTCGACGCGGGCCAGCTTGCGTGTGCGCTCGCCCAGCGCGTCGCGCGCGAGATCCAGCACCCATTCGCCGATGCGGCGAGCGTTGGCGCGCGCGGGCGCTGCCGCCTCGAAAGCGTCCGCAAGCTCGTGCATGGTGGCAAAGCGCGCTTCGGGCTCGAGCGCGAGCGCGCGCATCACGATCTCGTCGAGCTCTTTGGGAATATCCGGGCGGTATTGCGAGACGCGCGGGTAGTCGCCGCGCAGCACGGCGTCGCCTACCTCGGCTTCTTGATCGACGGGGAAGAGGCGGCGCATCGCTAAAAGCTCCCAGATCACGATGCCGGCCGCGAAGATGTCCGAGCGCTGCGTGAGGCGCTCGCCGCGCACCTGCTCGGGCGACATGTAGCCGCGCTTGCCCTTGCGGCGCTCGGGCGCCGTTTCTTCGATGTGATCGAGCGCGGTGGCGATGCCGAAATCGAGCACGCGCGCCACGCCATCTGCCCCGACCAGCACGTTGGGTGGTGACACGTCGCGGTGTACGAGCGAAAGCGAGCGGCCCTTTTCATCCGTCGCGTCGTGAATGGCCGACAAGCCTTGCAGCATGTCACTCACGATCCCGACCACGATCGGCAGGGCGATCTGCTCCTTCTTCTCTTTGGCTTGTGTGCGGCACAGCGTGGACAACGCTTCGCCGTGGACGTAGTCCAGCACCAGGAGCACGTCGCCCTTGGTTGCGACCACGTCCAGCGTCGCCACCACGTTGGGGTGCCGCACGCGCGCGGCCAGGCGCGCTTCTTTCAGCAGCATTTCCGTGAACTCGTGATTCTCGAGCAGGTGCGGCAGCAGGCGCTTGACCGCGACCACGCGCGCGAAGCCACCAGCGCCGTCGAGTCGGCCGAAATGCACGGTGGCCATTCCGCCCGCAGCGAATTGCTCGAACAGCGCATAGCGTCCGACGGTGTGGCTCGGCCCACGTTCCGAAATCGGGCCGTCTACGTGGCTGATTTGCTTTTCGCGAGGCGCGGAAGCGTGATCGCCTTCGTGAGACGTGCTCTGGCCGGGCTCCGGGTTCGGTTCCGTCTCCATCTCCGTGCGCTGAGGCTCGGTAGCCTCGCTCCCGCCGGATACATGTTCGGACGGAAGCTTTGCCATCACGGGAATCACCACTTTGAGCGGATCTTCAGTCGTCGGCGTGGAAGCGTTTTCCGCCGCAGGCGGAGGCGGAACGGTGCCGTCGACCGAGATGGTCGCGCCGCAGGAGCGGCAGGGGATCTTCACCACGCGCCCCTTGATCTTCTCGTCGTAGAGGCTCGCCGGCACCGTGCGGCGGTTGCCGCACGCCTGACAGACGACCGTGATTCCCATCTCCCGGGACCTTACCTTAAAAAATCGCGCAATGCGCAACCCCTACGGCTACCTGCGTCAGGAGCCTTGCCCGGAGATCGCGGTCACCTTGCCGGCTGAGCGGTCGTGTCGGGGCGAGATTTTCTCACAGGGAGATCGGGAGATCGGCAGATCGGGAAATTGGTTGTTCGAGTCTCGCGCTTTCGCAAGATGCCTGCGCAGTCAGCACCAGGCGCCGTACGGCTCGAACCCCCAAAATTCTCGCCTCCCGTTCCTCCCGTCCTCCCTGTGAAAAAATCTCGATCGTGCGATTGTGCCGAGTGACGCTACGGAGACTGTGCGAGGTGGGCTGCGGGGTGGCAGCCCCACCCGCTAGTTGATTTGGATGAAGTCGAGGTTGGCGCCGGAGTCGCCGGCGTCGACTTGGAATTTGAGGGTGGCGCCGGCCGGCACCGTGACCACGATGTGCTTGGTGCTGTACGTGGTGTCCCAGCTGCCCGTGCTCGGGAACGAGACGGATTGGCTCTTCGCGCCGTTGATGTACAGCGTGAGCTGCGCCGGGTTGTTCATCGTGCAGTAGGTGACGTCGATCGATGTGCCGGCTTTCACGTTGCTGAACGTGACGGAGGCGCCCGGTGAGAGTCCGGTCACTTCCGTGAAGCCGGAGGCGGCGTTGTCGCCGGAGGCGCTGCAGATGGCGAGCGTCGCCGCTTCGGCCTCGTACTTGCCGGTGTCGGCCTGAGGCTTGCCGCCGCTGCCGATCTTGCAAGACGTGCCGGGGAGCGATTTGGCGCCCTCGTTCCGTTCGGCGGTGATGTGCGCAAACTCCAGCATGCTGAAGGGCTTGGCGGTGCGCTCCAAAATGTAGATGCCGCCCTTGTCGGTGGCGAAGGTGATTTCGCCCATGGCGCCGGTGGCGACCATGCTGCCGTCGGCTTTGATGACGCGCGCTTCTTCTGTACCCCAGGGGTTGATGATGGTGGCCATGCCGCCGAGCTGGCTCTTGATGCCGACGTACTTGATGTCGCCGCCTTCGCGCTCGGAGCTGACCAAGAAACCGCCCTGCGCCAGCAGGGTGAAGCGCGTGACCAGCGAATTGTCCGCCGGCAGGGCTGGGAAAACGCGAATCTTGTCGTTGTAGGATTGCAGCAAGCTCTCGTTCATGACCAGCAGGTGCACGCCGAGGTACTCGTAGACCCCGTTGGTGTTGTTGGTCATGCCGTTGCTGTAGCTTTGGTACTTCTGCAGCATGATCTTCATGCCGTCGAACGCCTCTTTGCCGAGGCCCAAGCGCGCGGCCTGGATCGCGTCGTTCGCCCACACGTTGCTGTACGGATTCGGTCGCGCCTTCCAGGTTGCGACGGCTTTGTCGTAATCGGGCGCGCCCAGGCCCGTGACGTTGTAGGGCCAGATCAGCTCACAGGCGACGTTCTCACCGTTGCGCTGCTGCGCGGTTTGCCCTTCGTGCGGCAGGTACACGGTGTTGCTCGTCGGGTACGGCACCAAATTGCCGAGCACGTCTTGCCAGGTGGTCTGCAGGTTGGCGTCGAGGTTCAGCTTCTTCGCGATCGCAATCAGCGTCGGGAACATGCTGCGGATTGCGGCCAAGTCCGTGATCGCGTTCTTGACGCCCCAGTAGGTTTCGTGGGCGTTGGAGCTTGCCATGTAGTACTGCGCGCCGTCTTTGCTGAGCATCTCGACGTAGAACGTCGCGACCTCTTTCATGAACGGGTAGACGGTGTCTTTCAGGTACGCTTCATCGCCCGTGTAGCGGTACTGCGCGTACATGTTGTTCGCGGCCTCGACACCGGTGGAGTAGATGAGCTTGGTATAGTCGCTACCGACGGTGCCGTCGGCGTTGCCGTTCCAGCCCATCGTCTCTGGCACCCAGATGCCGTTCTTGCCGAAATGCGACTGGGTAAACGATTTGAGCGCCGCGCTGTTGCGGCTGTACATGTCGTTGAAGGCCTTCACGGCGTCCACGTGGTTGGCGGCCATCAACGAGTGGTAGACGTCGCGCTGGTTCCAGTACCAGTAGGCGTTGCTCCACTTGGTCTTGTCTTGAGTGGCGCGCCACACCCCGTTGATGAAATGAAAGGGGTAGTTGCCGTAGGCGCCGCCCGCGATCATGTACGTGCTCAAGTAGTACAGGTTCTCGAGGTAGTCGGCCGAAGCGTCCGTGCTCGAGTACTGCACGAACGACTGCTGCCAGAAGCCGTTCCAGAACGCCTTGTAGTCAGCCAGAGTCTTGGTGTAGCCGGCCGTCTTGGTGTCGCTCAGCATCTTCTTCGCAGCAGCGACGGAGTCGTTGCTGGCGGCGTTGAGGCGCGTCGCGGCGGCGACCCAGATCGTGTAGCTCTTGCTCGGGCTGATGTTGAGCTTGACGTGGTCGTTGCCGACGTTTTGCGTCGTGAAGGTGGCGCCTTCTACGGTGGCGGCCATCGTGTAGCCGAACTTGTTCGAGTCGCTCTGGCCACGGCTGAAGCCAGCGACGTCCGCTTCGGCGAACGCCGTGGTCGTCTTCCACGAATCCAGGTTGTTGCCGACGTTCCAGTTGTCGAGCTGGGTCACGTCCCACAGGCTCAAATCAAGCGAAATCGCGCTGACGTCGGCGCGGCTGTCTTCCACGTGGATGCCCAGCACCTCGCTCTTGGGGGCACCCATGAACGTGACCTCGCGCCCGTCCTCATAGTGGGTGACGAGCGTGCCGTCGTACATCACCAGCCGCTGCTCGAAGCCGCTGGCGCCCGCGTCGATGGCCGGCGTGGTCTGCAGCGCCACGTTGCCGACGCCGTATGCCGTTTGCTCCGAGACGTCGACGCCCGAGACTTGCGCGGTGAGGCCGTTCTGGCTCCACACCATCGCGCCTGTTTTGCCGTTGCCGACACCGAGCGCCTTGATGGGATCTGCATTGGCGGTGGTGTAGACGATGTCTTGCTTCGACAGGTACTCGGCATACTTCACGTTGAGCGCGCCTTTGATGGTGTCGAAGGCCGAGCCCTTGGCGCTGTCGGGGACGCTGGGTCTGGTGTCCATCCCTCCGCTGCCTCCACCCGGGAGCGCGCCCGCAACACCGCCGTTGGCGCTGCCGCCCGTCGCCATCGCGCCACCGCCCGGGTTGCTGCCGGCGGCCCCGCTGGCGTTCGCTCCGCCCAGCGTGTTGGCTCCGCCACTGCCGGCAGTGGTGCTGCTCGAGCCGGCGTCGCTCATGGACCGAGTGCTCGGCTTGTCCGAGCCGCAAGCTGCTACTGACAAGAACCCCAGCAAGCTGAGAGCGACGAAGGAAGAACGGGACGAAATAGCCACGCCGCTCAGTGGGAACCCTTTCTGCTGACGATCAGGCGATCTGAAAAGGTAACGCATTCGCCCGACATGACCGGTCGCCGCTACCGCGAGCCGTGCCCGAAATGTTACGCCCGGGGCGGAATGGGAGCTTCGAGCACCCGAATGATGAGGGCGCTCACTGCGGGACACTACTGGCCATGGTCGTTCGTTCGCTGGGCCTGGTTTCGGTGCTTTCGCTCGTGGTGGGTGCAGTGGCGTGCAGCGGAGAATCCGGAGGTGCCACAGCAAACGGCATTTCGGGCAGCGGCGGCGCGAGCTCGTCCACGGCCGGCACCGCGCCCGCGACCGGTGGAAGCTCCGTCGTGCCCGGCGCTGGTAGCGGCGGCAACGGGCAGCCCACTGCAGGCGTTGGCGGCGGCACCAGCGCGGCCGGCACCGCGCCGAGCAACGGTGGCGGCTCCCTCGGTAACGGCGGTACCAGCACGTCGCCGCAAGGTGGCACGGCAGCCGGCGGCGGCAACGCTGGGGGCACGAGCGCGGGCGGCTCCGGCAATCCCGGGAGCTATCCGGATCCGCCGCGTCCCATCAACGTGACGCGCACCACGCGTATCAGCTTCAACTTCAACGCGACCGAGGCCGACCCTGGCGCGACCGGCGGTCAGCACACGGGCGAGTTCGATCCGAGCAAAGGCAAGCTGCAGAAGAAGCTGGTGCTGCCGTTCGGCGGCGTGAACAGCGATCCGTGGAAGATGGGTTGGGCGGTCGATCGCGGTTACCACGTGCTCACCGTCGACTTGTGGAACGACTACCCGAAGGATCCCGGTTACCCCGAATACCTCGAAAGCTGGTCGGGTGAAGACAAGAGCACGAACCTCAACCAGCCCAAAAACAACGGCGTGATGGAGCGGGTGAAGGCGGGGCTCACGTTTCTGGCGGCCAACGACGTGGAGTCCGATTGGGGCTACTACCTCGATGCCCAGGGCGAGGTGCGCTGGAACGACGTCATCCTCTTCGGTTATTCGTGGGGCGGGCAGCTCGGCGTGGCGGCGAGCAAGTACGTGGCGATGGATCGCATCATCATCACGTCTGCGCCGAACGTGCCGATTGACTCCCCGTGGCTGAAGCAACCGAACATCACGCCGCCGGAGCGCTGCTTCTTTTTGGGTGGCAACAAAGACGGCGAGCACCCCACGCACAAGGCCGAGACTCTGCTATTGGGCTGGCCGGGTGACGTGATCAACGTGACCCACATGGCCCCGCCGTACGCCTCGAATCGGCTCGAGGTCGACGACGGGCATTCGAGCTTCTGCGGCCGCCCTTTCAACGATGGCATGGTGGATTGGGATTCAATCTGCGAATTTATGTTCCATACGCAGAAGTAATCCCTTGCCTGCTCGCCAGGGTTGCGGAACAACGCGCTCGCCCCTTTGACGAGCACCAGCGATAGTCAGACCGAACGGCGCGCGCTGCTGCCCATCTTCCTGATCGTGCTGGTCGACATCCTGGGCATGACCATCATTTTGCCGCTCTTGCCGTTTTACGCGGAAGAGTTCGGCGCCTCGGCCCGCACGATTGGGTTTTTGGTCGCTACCTATGCGGCGTGCCAGCTCGTCAGCGGCCCGCTGCTCGGGCAGATGGCCGACCGTCGCGGGCGCAAACCGCTCTTGCTCGTGAGCCAGGTCGGCACCTTGATCGGGTTCTTCGTGCTGGCGCGCGCCAGCTCGCTGTGGATGGTCTTCGTCTCGCGCGCGATCGACGGCATGACCGCCGGCAACCTGTCGCTCGCGCAGGCCTACGTTTCGGACGTCACCAGCAAAGAGAGCCGCGCCAAGTCGTTCGCCATCATCGGCATCGCCTTCGGCATTGGCTTCCTGATTGGCCCTGCCATCTCAGGCTTCTTGTCGCAGTACGGCCACCGCTACCCGATTTACGCGGCCATGGGCTTGTCCGCGACCAGCGTGCTGGCCACGGCGGTGCTGCTGCCGAGCGCGCGCCCCCAAGCGCCCGACAGCATGAGTGGCCCCGGCGGGCAGCGCCTGACGCTTTTTTCTTGGGGCCGCTACGTCGAATACTTCGCCCGGCCCGAGCTGGCGACGCTGCTGTACCAGTTCTTCTGCTTCGCGTTCGCCTTTGCCGCCTTCACCAGTGGGTTTGCGCTGTACGCGCAGCTGCGCCTTTCGTGGCACGGCGTGCCGTTCGGCGCCAAACACGTGGGCTACGTGTTCGCGTTCGCCGGTTTCCTCGGCATCATCCTGCAGGGTGGGCTGATCGGGCGGCTGGTGAAGAAGTTCGGCGAGGTGCAGCTCACGCGCGCCGGCTTCCTCGCTTTCTCGATCAGCTACGCGATGCTGGGCTGGGTGAGGCGCGTGCCGGAGCTCCTGGTGAGCGCGGGCTTGTCCTCGTTCGGCCAAGGCTCGTTGCGCCCGGCCCTCACCGCGCAGATCACGCACAACAGCCGGCGCGACGAGCAGGGCCTGGTGCTCGGTATCACGCAGTCGCTCATGTCCGTCGCGCAGATTACCGCGCCGATGGTGACCGGCTTTTTGATCGAGCACGGGCAGGTGGAGGCGTGGGCGCTGATGGCCGCCGCTTCGGCGGGCATCGGGCTGGTCTTGAACTTGAGGCAAAAGGCGTAACCATGGCGCAGCGTGTCTTTCGGCTCTCCATCAGCCCCGAGGACGTGCCCGAGGTGCGGCGCGTGCTCGACTTCGACGGACGCGCGAGCCTGGCGGAGGTGAACGCGAAGATCCGCGAGCACTACGGCCTTTTGGCGGGTAACCCGCTGTACGCCTTCTTCCTCTCTGGCCGCTTTTGGGACGCGAAGAGCGCCTACCTCGATCCGCGAACGGACGGCGAGCGTGCCGACAAGGCGCTGTTGTTTCGGCTCGGTCTCACGCCCGGCAAGAGCTTTGCGTACCTGCTCGATTTCGGAGCCGAACAGCGGTTCACGATCACGGTGACGGAGGTGCGCGACGCCGCGCAGCCGCTCACGGCGCCCGCACTGATCGAGTCCGTGGGGGACGCACCCGCCGCGCCCATCGTAGAAGCACCGGAGCAAGATCCGCCGGAGCTGGTCGAGCTGGTGCCGCTCGCGGAGGAGTTTCTGGATGCCGTCGATCGGCTCGAAGAGTTTGCGGATGAGCTGGCGGCAGCGCGTGACGCGGCGTTTCCGTGGGAAGCGGACGACGAGGCGGACGCGGGAGCGCTCCGCGCGCGGCCGTACGAGACGGTCGATACGGCTGCCGCCGTGCCCGCGCTGTTGCAAGCGCTGGCTAGCGCGACTGAGCTAGTACGCGCGTTGGCCGGCAGTTTGCCGCGCTTTTTGGCGCTCGATGAGTGGCTGCTCGAGCGCTCGCTGGCCACCCAATTGCTGGAGTTGCCGTCGCTGGCGTCGTTGTGCGGCGAGCACGAATCCGCGCTCGCCTTGGCGCGTTCGCTGGCCTTCGTCGATCGCGAGTTGATGGAAGGCGATGTCGCCGTCATCCTGGCGCGCGCCGGTCGTCGCCAAGAGGCTCTGGCTCAGCTCGATGCCAACCTGGGTCGAGCCGAAGACGCAGCTCTGGTAGAGCTCAAGGCTGGTGACACCTACCGCACGCTCGGCGATCTGCCGGCGGCCGAAGCGTACTACCGCCGCTCGCTCGAGCTGGCGAAGTCGCCGATGTCGCTGTACGACGCGCGTCTGCGGCTGGTCAGCGTGTTGCTCGACACGGGGCGCGCCGCGGAAGCGCAACAGGTCTTGCTGCAAGCGCGGCAAGCGGCGGGCGAAGTCGCCGCCGCTGCCGCGCTGCCCGAGGTCGGTCGCAACGACCCTTGTCCCTGCGGCAGCGGTAAAAAGTACAAGAAGTGCCACGGCGCTGGTTAGTTTCTGCGGCCGTTTTCGCCGACGGTTTGCGCTCCCTGACGATCTCGCGCAAGTTCCGCCCCCCATGAAGGACCAGGACGACACCGAGGCCGACGAGCGCGACGAAGAAGACACCGACGATCGCGACAGCGACGACGAGGTCGAAAGCGAACGCGCGCCAGAGCCCAAGACGAAGGCGAGCGCTTCAAAGCCTCGCGTCGCCGCCAGCTCCAGCAAGGCCTCGCCGGCCAGAGCTGCGGGTGGCATGGGCTCGGCGCAGGTCGGCCTGATCGCGATCCTGGCGCTGGCGGCGGGCGGTGCCGGCGGCTGGTTTGGCCACATCGCGCAGGCCAAGGCGGCGCTGCGCGCCGACTCGCCGGCTCCGACGACCGAGTCGGGCAGCTGTGGTCAGTGGGCGCAGAAAGTCTGTGGCAGCGCGGGCAAGCAATCGGCCGCCTGCGGGCAGGCCAAGGGCGCGGCGGAGCTGCTCACGCCGCTCACCTGCGACGCCGGAATTTTGGCCATGCCGGCGACGCTGGCCAAGCTGAAGACGATGCGCTCGGGTTGCGACAAGCTCGTCACCAAGCTGTGCGGCGATCTGCCGCCGGGCTCGCAGACGTGCGCCATGGTCAAAGAGCGCACGCCGTCGTTCCCGTCCGAGCGCTGCACCGAGATGCTCGAGCACTACGACGAGGTGATCGGCCAGCTCAAGCAGATCGATCAGGCCCAGGCGGGCATGCCGATGGGCGGCCCCGGTGGTCCGGGCGGCCCCGGCATGGGGGCTCCGGGCGGCCCAGTCGTCGTTTCGCCGCAGTAACGTGCGCGAACGCGCTCATGAGCGCGCGAACAAGTCGAGCACCAAGCGATAGGAAAGAAGGGCCAGCGCGGGATCGTAGCGCGGCCCTTCGTCGCGCAAGAAAGCGTGGGCGGCGTTGAATTCGTGCCAGGTGAAGCGCCGCCCGGCTTCGATGAGGCGCGCCTGGATCTTCGCGCGCCCTTCATCCGGAATGTGGGGATCTTGGCGGCCCCACACCATCAACAGCTCGCCCTGAATGTCGCCGGCGCGCGCCAGTGAATCGTCGCCGCCCTGGCCGAGGGAGCCCTTGTGCAGATCGGTGGCGTAAAAGCACGCGGCGCCGCGCACGCGCGGGTCGAGCGCACAGCGAAACGCCAGGTGCCCGCCGATACACACGCCCATCGTGAGTAGCTTGCCGTCGCAATCAGCGCGCGCCTGCAGGTGGTCGAGCACGACGCTTGCGTCTTCGTCGTAAGCGGCGACGGTCTTGCCGACCTTGTGACGGTTGCCGGCGTCGGCTCCGGCCTGATCGTAGCCGAGTACGGTGCCGGCCGGCTCGAGCTCGTGAAAAATCTCCGGCACCGCCACGACGTAGCCGTTACCGGCCAGCAGCGCGGCCATTCTGCCGATCGGCCCCGTGCGCTGGAAGATCTCCGAAAACAGCACCACACCGGGTCGCCGCCCCGCGTCCTTTGGCCGGTAGAGGTACGTGCGCATGCTGCCGCGCGAGGTCGAGAGCTCGACGCTTGATTCTTCCAAAATCATGGTTACGCCCGGACTTTAGCCCAAATTTGCGCGCCCAAGGCATTTAGGGATCATGTCCGAAAGCGGCCAGACCAAGTGAGGGGCGAGCGCTAAGCTGGGCTCGTGACGCTCGACGCCCAACACTGCTACGAAGTCGTCAAGGCGCGCGACGCGCGCTTCGACGGCGTGTTCTACGTGGGCGTGTCGACGACCGGCGTCTACTGCCGGCCGGTTTGCAAGGTGCGCACGCCCGGTCGCGACCGCTGCAGTTACTTCGAGAATGCGGCAGCCGCGGAAGCGGCAGGCTTCCGTCCTTGCTTGCGCTGCCGGCCCGAGCTCGCGCCGGGCGCCGCGCCGGTGGACTCCACGCAGCGCACCGCAAACCTGGCCGTGAGTCGCATCGACGCGGGCGCGTTGAACGAGCGCAGCGTCGAAGAGCTGGCGGCCGAGCTTGGCATCAGCTCGCGGCAGCTGCATCGCGTGGTCGAGGGCGAGTATGGCGTGAGCCCGCTGGCGCTGGCGCAGACGCGGCGGCTGCTACTCGCCAAGCAGCTGCTCACCGACACCCAGCTGCGCGTGATCGACGTGGCGTTTGCCAGCGGCTTCGCCAGCGTGCGCCAATTCAACCGCCAGTTTCAGCAGCAGTATCGTCTCAATCCGCTGGCGCTCCGGCGGCAAAAAAACGGCAAGCGTGACGAGCTGGTGCTGCTCAAGCTCGGCTTTCGGCCGCCGCTCGCCTGGCTGCCGCTGGTGCGCTTTCTGGCCGGGCGCGCCGGGGTGGGAACCGAAAAGGTCATAGGCAGCAGCTACTTGCGCACCGTGCGGCTGGGCCCGCAGCGCGGCTTCATCCGCGCGGAGCCGCTCGGCCCGAACCTGCTCGGCGTCGAGGTGTCGCCGTCGCTGCTCAAAGTCTTGCCGGAGCTGCGCGCGCGCTTACGGCGCCTGTTCGATCTCGAAGCGAGCCCCGGCATCATCGACGGCTTCCTCGGCAAACGCCCGGAGCTGCGCGCAGGCGTACGGCGCCTAGCGGGCTTGCGCGTACCGGGAACGCTGAGCGGCTTCGAGCTGGCGCTGCGCGCGGTGCTGGGTCAGCAAATTTCGGTGAAGGCCGCGACCACCGTGTACCGCCGCTTCGTCGACGTGTTCGGCAGTCAGCTCGAGACGCCGGATGCCGAAGTGACGCGTGTGGCGCCGGATGCGCCAGATGTCGCGAACGCGAGTCTGCAGCAGCTCATCGACCGCGGGCTCAATCGCCGGCGCGCCGAGAGCATTGCGGCGCTCTCGCGGGCCGTAGCAAGCGGCGAGCTGCGCTTGGATCCGCCGGTCGACGCGGCGCAGGCGCGCGCCGCGTTGCAAGAGCTGCCTGGCATCGGCCCGTGGACGGCCGAGTACGTGGCCATGCGCGCGCTCGGCGATCCGGACGCATTTCCGCATTCCGATTTGGGGCTCCTGCAGGCGCTCGAGCTCGAGAAACCCGCAGCGCTCTTGGCGCGCGCCGAGGCTTGGCGGCCCTGGCGCGCCTACGCGGCGCTGCATCTTTGGCACAAAGCAGGTGGTGGATGATGCGCGAGGCAGCCTATTTTTCAGAGCTCGACTCCCCGGTCGGCATGCTGCTGCTGATCGGCAACGGCGAAGCGCTGAGCGGTTTGTATATGCAGGAGCAGCGTCATCGACCACCCTTGCCCCAAGGCTGCGAGCGCAACGATCGCCTGTTTCGTGACGTGCGTGAGCAACTGCAGGCCTACTTTGCGGGCAAGTTGCAGCAGTTCGACGTCAGCCTCGCGAGTGACGGGAGTCCTTTTCAGCGCACCGTGTGGAAGGCGCTCTGTAAGATCCCGTTCGGCGAGACAGAAAGCTACGGCGGCCTCGCGCGTCGCATCGGCAATCCTGCGGCGTCGCGCGCCGTGGGGTTGGCGAACGGCAAGAATCCGATCGGCATCATCGTGCCGTGTCATCGCGTCGTCGGCGCGAACGGCTCGCTGACTGGTTACGGCGGCGGTATCGAGCGAAAGAAGTGGCTGCTCGAGCACGAGCGGCGTGTCGCAGGAGACTGACGCCGAGCGGCCTCCGGCCCTTGCGGGATGGCCTTCGCGCGCCGCCTTCAGGCGACTTGCTCAGCTTCGCGCTCGCCGGTGCTCGGAAGGAGGTCGCTGCGGTAGCTCCAAAAGGCGGGTAGGAGCAGGCCGACGGCCAGGACTCCGGCGACGCAGAGCAGGCCGCCGGAGACGATGGAGACGCGGGCGTCGAAGCGGGTGGCGAGGTAGCCGGCGCGGGCGTTGCCGAGAAGCGGGCCCGTCATGTAGCTGATCATCTCGAGGCCGGAGAGGCGGCCGCGCAGCTCGGTGGGGATGGTTTGGTTCCAGATGGTTTGGCGGAAGAGGCCGCTCACCATGTCGGCGCCGCCCGCGAGCGCCAAGCAGGCGACGGCGCTGGGCAGGTTGGGCGCGAAACCGAGCGCGATGATGGCGAGCCCCCAGCCGGCGGCGGCCGCGACCACGAGCGCGCCGTGGCGTTTGACGCGCGAGGACCAGCCGCTGAAGAGCGTGACGACGAGGCTGCCGATGGGCATGGCGGCGTACAGCCAACCGGCGGCGGTGGCGCCGGACCAACGCTCGCTCATGAGCGGGAACAGCGCCATCGGCATGGCGAAGATCATGGCGACGATGTCGACCACGTAGGTGCCGACCAGCTCTTGCCGGCTTTTGGCGTAGCGCACGCCTTCGGCGATGCTGCCGAGCGCGCTGGTTTGCTCGGGCGGCTTTCGCGGTAGGGGCAGCATCGCCCACAAGCACACGAGCGAGGCGCCGAACGAGGCCACGTCGAGCAGGTACACGGCGGAGATGCCCAGCTTGGCCATGACGAGCCCGGCGAGCGCAGGGCCACCAATGGCGCCCAGGCTGAAGCGCAACGAGCCGAGCGCGGCGGCGGCCGGCTGATCGTCGCGCGCGACGATTTCTTGTGTCATCGCCTCGAGCGCGGGGCGATGGAAGCCGTTGACGGCGCTCATCGCGGCGGAGGCGACGAACAGCGCCCACAGGCTGGGCTGAGCGAGGCGCGCGTTGATCACCAAGGCGGCCGAGCATGCCGCGAGCGCCAGCTCCGAAACGAGCAGCAAGCGTCGGCGGTCCATCGCGTCCGCCAGGGCGCCGCCGAACAGCGCCGCTACCAGCAGAGGCGCGAGCTGCGCTGTACCCAATAGCCCTACCCAAAGGGATGAGTGCGAAATCTGGAAGACTTGATAGGGAATGGCGACGTACGTGAGCATGCTGCCCACGAACGAGATGGTCTGGCCGGCGTACAGCAGCCGGAATTCGCGCGATCGGCGCAACGGACCAACGTCGAGAAACATGGAGACTTTGCCCTAGGGCCAAACCGCCCAACGTCGAGTAGGTGTTTGGCGGTACCTGTCGTACCCGGCGTAGCTGGGAACGAAGAAAGTTTTCATGGGGTGATAGGTCCCCGCAGGGAAACGACACGCAACTGCGTCGAGCTGACGCAAATCCCTCACGGTAAAGGAGGGGGGGAGGAAACCAAGGGGTATGCCCGTCGCGTCTGGTCGTACCCGTCCATCTGCTTCGCCGGTTTGGCTGCTCAGCCTGCCGCTTTCGCTCGCTCTCGCGGCCTTTGGCTGCACCGTCGATTCGAATGGTGGAGACGGCGGCGCCGGATCGGCTGCCGGCGGCAGCGCCAGCACGGCTGGTCAGGCTCCGACGGCCGGTAGCGGCGGCTCCACGGTGCTGCCCGGCGGCGGCTCGTCATCGCAGCCCACTGCCGGCACCGCCGCGACGACCGGCGGTACCGGCGTCATTACGACGGGCGGTACCGCTTCGACGACAGCCGGCAGCAATGCTGGCGGCAGCGCGCCCGCGGGTGGCACTGGCAGCGGCGGCAGCAGCGTCGTCGACAACGGCATGGATACGCCGCCCACTCACCCCTTGGTGGTAGACCCGCAGGCTGCCTCGAACAAGCAGTGGACCTTCACCGCCAAGCAACTCGACCCGATGGCGGGCACTTCGAGCACGGACACGAACGCTGGCTCGCAAGAGCACGCCTTCGTCGATTTTCGCAAGCCCAAGGTGCAGGGCAAGCTGGTGCTCACGCTGGGCGGCATCGGCACCTGCTGCGGCCAGGGCGGCATCGGGGGTTTCGCGCAGGGCCTGGGCTTCCACGAGATGGCCATCGCCTACCAGACCAAGATCTCGAGCGCGCCCGACAAGTACAAGGACGCTCTCAAGGCCAACCCCATGGACCCCGAGGCGAACCGCCAGATGGGCGACGCGCGTATGGAGGCGTTCGACGGCAAAGATCGCGTCGATTGGCTCGACATCAACGAGCACGACAGCTTCGCTTACCGCACCGAGGTCGCGCTCAAGTACATGCAGCAGCAAGACCCGGGCAGCCAGTGGGATTACTTCCTCACGGCGGACGGCCACGTGCGCTGGAGCGACGTCTACTTCGTGGGTTATTCGTACGGTTCGCAAACGCTGGCCGTATGGGGCAAATACGTGCGTATCGGCCGCGGTATCGCTACCTCGGGCCCGGTGAACGAAGGCTTCCCGAACGCGACCTGGATCAAGGCCGTCTCGGCCACACCGCTCGATCGTATGATCGGCATGTACGGCTCGGAGAACCTCGACAACAAAGTGCAGACGGCGAGCGACGCTGGTTGGCTCGTTCCGGTCGTGACCGTGAATGCCGGCGCCACCACTGCGGACTTGATGGGCGGTCACCAGTTCATCTTGCAGGGGCAGGGTCACAGCGAGTTCTGCGCGGGTGACGGCGGTAACTGGAAGGCGCTGTGCCAGTACGCCTTTGGCGTCATGCAGTAGCGTGCGCGCTGGCGACGTGGGGCTGCGGCTCGGGCCGAGGCGGGGCCGCAGCGACGACGCCAGACAGCGGCGAGAGCGGCTGCCTGGCGCAGGCCGTGGCGACCTACGATTTCGTGCGTTTGGTGCGGCGCAGCGACGGCACGCTGTGGAAGGCCGCGCAGGGGCCGGGCTTCGAGCTCGTGGGCGGCGCTGATTTTCGAGCGGACGAGATCGCGGCGTCGGGCTCGAGCGCGTATTCGAACGCGATCGGTTGCGCGCGCGTCGATGGCGCCGTCTGGTGCTTCCCGCTCGCGGGTCCGCTGGGCTCCGCCAGCGATCTTGGTGCCGGAGCCGATGCCGACGCGAGCAGCGAGTCGCCGCAACGCGTGCTCACGGGGGCCGACGCCAGCGCAGCGCCGCTCGCCGGCGTCGAGCAATTGAGCGGTGGTCAGAACGGCGGAGGCGCGTCTTTTTGCGCGGTGACCGCAGCCGGGCAGGTTTGGTGTTGGGGCTACTCCGTGAACGCGCTGCTGGGTGAGCGCGAGCTGGAACATACCGATCACGCCGAGCCGTTGCTGGGCGCCGACGGCGCGCCGTTCGATCATGTCGTCGAAGCGCGGGTCGGCTACGGCGCGAGCTGCGCGCGCCGCGACGACGGCAGCGTGTGGTGCTGGGGCAGCAGCGAGCACGGCGCGCTCGGCTTCGTGCCGAGCGAAGGCGACCCGCCGAGCCGCGCCGTGCCGCAAAAGGTACTGCTTTCGGGCCTCGCCACGCGCCTGGCGGCTAGCCCCGGGCCTACGCAGTGCGCGATTTTGGCCGACAGCACCGTGGAGTGTTGGGGACACAACAACTACGGACAGGCGGGCGCACCCGATGCGGAGCTCGAGCGCCCACCGACGTTGGTGCTGACGGGAGAGCGCGGAGCGCCGCTCGGCGGCGTCATCGATCTGGCGCCCGATCGCGGCATGGAAGCGATGTGCGCCAATACGGCGAAGCAGGGCGTGTGGTGTTGGGGGCACGCGTTCGGTGCGGGACCGGAACGCAAGCCGACCGGATGCTACGCCGCGCCGGCGTATGCTGCGAACAGTGAAGCCGCCGCCATCACGGTTCCGTTCAGCTCGTACGGCGCGACGAACGGCAAGCTCGTGCTCGTTGATGCGCGCGGTCGTCTCGTGTTCGGGGCCGGCGCCGCGCCGACTGACATTCAACCGTCGTGCTTATGACGTCTTGTAACATCTGCTTCGCGCGAGAGTGCTACATCGAGGTGGCGCAGACCGGAACCGTGCCGCCAACTGGTGGTCTTTTACGGCATTTGGATCTGCGTGCCGGTGAGGCTGACGCCTTTGCTGCCTGCGACGAGGTGCTGTTGCACGACCGCAGCGGCCTGAGCGGGCGTGGATGTGTTGTTGAGGCCGGGCAGCGTTTCTACGTCCATGGCGTAGAGGGTGAACTGGTATTGCTGCACGGAGTTGACGGCTTGGGGACAGGGGCCAAGGTAGCCAGCGCCGTTGAAGCCGTCCAAATTGACGGAGGATTGTTTGGCGCCGGCGGGTTGCGCGGGCGAGGCAGCATGCTCGATGTTTTCGGGCAGCGAGAGGACGTTCGCGGGAATGTCCCAGATGACCCAGTGCTCGGGCGAGGGCAGGTGCTTGAGGATGATGGCGTAGCTCTTGGTGCCGGCAGGGCCGGGACCCCAGCTGAGCGGTGGCGAGTTGTTCTCTCCCGCGGGTTTGTTTTGAGCGCACTTGTACTTGAGCGGAACTTGCTCGCCTTCTTTGAAGGCGGTGCTGGTGAGCGCGAACGGCGCATTCGAGCCGCCACCGGAGCCGCCGCCGGCTGCGCCACCGGAGCCACCGCTCGCTCCGCCGCCGCCGCCGCCCGTTCCGCCACTACTGCTGCCACCACCGCCGCTGCCGCCGTTGCCAGCTGTGGCCACGGAGCCAGCAGTGCCCGCGCTGCTGCTGCCCGCCGTGCTCGTGCTGCCAGCGCTACCACCACTGGTGGTGCCCGCCGTGGTGGCCGTGCCGCCGCTGCCGTTGCCGCCGCCGGCCACGGCCGTGGTGCCGGCGGTGCCAGTGGGGTTGGTGCTGTCACCGTTGTCCGACGAACAGGCGACGAGAACGGCACCCCCTTGGAGCAGTGCCAAGCCCAGCACCGTGCGGAGTTGGCGACCCGTGAACAATGAAGCACGTGACTGCGAAGACGGCATACGAAGAACCTCGCCGCTAAATGGACGCTCACCGAGCATAACTTTCCGGTCAGTGTCCGGTCGCTGAAATTCCCGCTATTTCTCGTGCGATAGCAGCCGGCTGCCGAAGGCAGTGATCTCTTTTTTGTTGGCGCACAGGCGGCTCAGCCACACTTCACCCGCAAGCTCGGGTAGGCGCTGCTTGAGCCGCCCGAGCACTTCGGGGCTGCCGGCGTCGTCGAGCTTGAGCGTGACGACGAAGTTTCGGCAAAGCCCGCGCTCGAGCCAGCGCAGCAGCAGGTCCGCCGAGCGCTCCGCGGCGGCGATCACGTCGCAGATTAGCCAATCTACGGGCGCTTCGGGCTCGAAGCGAAAGGCGTCGCCCTGTTGGAAACGTACGCCGCGTGCTCGCATCAAATCGGCGCGCAACTCCGAGCGGTCCACAGCGGTGACTTTGGCGCCGCGGCGCGCTGCCACGTAGGTCCAGCTTCCGGGGGCAGCACCCAAGTCCACGCAGGTTTCGCGAGCCGCGATGCGGCGGCCCATGCGCGCTTCGGCCTCGACCAGCTTGGCGAAGGCGCGACTTGGCGCTTGCTTGTCCACCGCCAGGGCGAGCTGCCCGCCCGGAAAGCACGACAGCACGTGGCGTTGCTCGAACGGCATCGGCGCGGATGCGACGGAAAGGTAGCCCTCCTCCGGCGAGGTGAGCAGCAACTGCACGAGCGCTTCGTCCGACGTGAAAGGAGCCGGTTGTGGTCGCAAGTAGCGCAGCAGGTGACGCCGGCGTTTTTGGAGCAGCTCGCTCACGGCCTCCGCGATCAAGCGGCAGCGATTGGCTCCTGCGCCCTGGCTAGCCTGCGGACGCGGCAGCTGCGGTGCCTTCGCGCGGGCTCGCGAGTGCCACGCGCGCGCGCCTTCACGCGATGAGCTCACCACTTCTTTGAAGGGGAACACGTGCAGCGACCACGGCTGGTGGTCGGGCAGCACGCCCGCAACCGCGTCGCACACGACACCGGCCCACGCTTTGATCGACGCCCCTTGCACCGCGCGTGCTTGCGGCATGAGCTGCCGAGCGAAGGCCAACAGAGGCAGGCGTGAGTCTGCCGGCTGGACTTCGAAGAGGCCTGGGCGCAGCTCGCTGACACCGGCGAAGCCGAGCTCGAGCTCGCGTCGCAGGTCGTCTTTCGAGTCGTCGGCCGACAGGACCAGGTGCACGGCTGGTGTGTAGCCGATCCTGGTCCTGGCGAGCGAGTTCGTTTGCGCGGCGGGTCAGCGTGCCTTGCGCAGCACGCGGTCGTTCTTCGAGTCCCACCAAACGACGCTTTTGGCATCGACCGCGAGCGAGCCATAACCGCCCATCTCGGCCGCGGTGACCAGCGTCTGCGCGGCACCGGTCGGGGTCGCGACCTTGATGCCCTTCGTGCTGGCCCACACGGCGCCAGCGATCTCGGCTCCGGTGACTGATGCGCGCCGCGCCCCAAGCCTAGTCGTCGAACACGGCCGCCATCCCAGGCGCTCATTTCGAGAAGCGTGTCGTAACCACCCCTCGAGCTGTACGCACAGGTGCGCTGGGTCCTTACCGTAGCGGTGCTCCCAAACCGATCGCCGGCCGGCGCCGCGGGGTCGCCTTCCGTTACAACATCCAGTCGGCGAGCAGGCCGAGCTTCCAGTGGGCGGGTTTGTCGAGCGGCGTGCCGCCGCCCGTCATCGCCTCTTTGGGTGATGCCTCGCCGCTGCTGCCGCCGAGCGGAGCCAGCCGAGGAAAGAGAATGACGAGGACGCGAAGGCTGCGAGCGCGCGGAAAAGAATTCGCGAAGCGCATCGTCAGCCAAGTCGTTGCGACGCGCCCCCCAACCGGACAACGCGAGACAAGGCCGCGCCGCCTACATGTGGGCGCGGCCGTCGCGTAAGACGCGCCCGTCGCGTAAGACGCGCCCACCCCTCACCGATCTCCCCTAATTCGCTCTTGCTAAATCTCGGCAAAACGTAGACGTTTAACGATCAGACCGGCCTGCGGTCGCTCGTCTCCAAGGTCTTCACATGAAGTCAACTCGCTTCTCTTGGCTCGCCTCCGTCTTTGCGCTCGCTTTGGTGGCTTGCGGTGGCAACCCCAGCGTCAACCACAACGATCCCGGCGCCACCGGTAGCGAGAGCGGCGCTCCGGGGATGGAGCAACCGGACGGCGGTGGCATCGACCTCAACGTCGGTGGTCAGGACAGCACGGGTGAGGGAGGCAACGACGGCACTGGCGTGATGCTGCCCCCGCGCTGCGGCGACACGAAGCTCGACGACGGTGAAGCGTGCGACGACGGCAACACCGAGACGGGCGACGGTTGCGATGACAAGTGCCAGGTCGAGGACGGCTTCAGTTGCGACGAGATCGGCGCCGTCTGTTACGAGTGCGGCAACGGGGTGGTCGAAGGCTCCGAGCAATGCGACGACGGCAACCGCGATGTCGACGACGGCTGCGACGCGAGCTGCAAGATCGAGAAGGGGTGGACTTGCAAGACGCCAGGTGAGGCGTGCGCGAAGTGCGGCAACGGCGTGGTCGAGTCGGGCGAGGCGTGCGACGACGGCAACGCGAACGACAACGACGGCTGCAAGGCCGACTGCTCGGCGACGGAACCGAACTACGACTGCGGTCGCCCCGGCCAGCCCTGTGAGCTGTGCGGCGACGGCAAGCTCGACGCGAACGAAGTGTGCGACGACGGCAACGTGCTCTCGGGTGACGGCTGTCGCTTCGACTGCGACGCGATCGAGATGGGTTGGGACTGCTCGAGCGGCACGTGCGCCAAGTGCGGCAACGGCAAGCTCGAAGGCAAAGAGGTGTGCGACGACGGCAACCAGCTGAGCGCCGACGGCTGTGCCGGCGACTGCAGCGCCGAGGAGCCCGGCTTCAATTGCCCGGTAGCCGGTGCGCTCTGTGAGGAGTGCGGCAACGGTGTCGTCGAGAGCACCGAGACGTGCGACGACGGCAACGACCTGGGCGGCGACGGCTGCGCGGCCGACTGCGGCAGCGTCGAGGCGGGGTGGTCGTGCCCCCTGCCGGGTGCGGCGTGCGGCTTCTGCGGTAACGGCATTCTCGAAGACAACGAGACGTGCGACGACGGCAACACCGCGGACAACGACGGTTGTAACGCCACCTGCACCGGAAAAGACCCGGGATTCCAATGCTTTGCGGGCAAGTGCGAAGAGTGCGGTGACGGCAAGGTCGACGCGCACGAGGTGTGCGACGACGGCAACCGGCTGAACGGCGACGGCTGCCGCTACGACTGCGACGCGATCGACCCTGGCTACGACTGCAACGGCGGCATGGGCTGCCACAAGTGCGGCAACGGCGTCTTGGAAGCCACCGAGGCTTGCGACGACGGCAACACCCTGGATGCGGACGGCTGCAATTCGACCTGCACCGCCGAGGAGCCCGGCTTCAACTGCCCCACGCCCGGTACCGCCTGTGAAGAGTGCGGCAACGGCATCAAGGAGAGCAGCGAGGCTTGCGACGACGGAGGCACCAACGACAACGACGGTTGCTCCGCGAGCTGCGTGGTGGAGCCCGGCTACGTGTGCCACGTCCCCGGTCAGCTGTGCGAGAAATGCGGCAACGGCATCATCGAGGCCAACGAGACCTGCGATGACGGCAACAAGGTCAGCGGCGACGGCTGCAACGATACTTGTACGGCGGTCGAGCCCTGGTTCACCTGCACGGCACCCGGCGTGAAGTGCCAGCACTGCGGCGACGGCAAGATTGACCCAACCGAGGTTTGCGACGACGGCAACAACATCAGCTTCGACGGCTGCCGTAACGACTGCCAGGTCGAAGAGCCTGGCTTCAAGTGCCCGCCAGGTGGCGGCGCTTGCTCGCGCTGCGGCAACGGCGTGGTCGACGCAGGCGAAGAGTGCGACGACGCCAACTTGCTGAACGGCGACGGCTGCACCAGCGCCTGCAAAGCCGAAGGGGCTCCGTATACCTGTGCCACCCCCGGCGCCCCGTGCGACCGTTGCGGTAACGGCATCAAGGAGAGCAGCGAAGCCTGCGACGACGGCGGCAAGTGCGTCGGCGGCACCAAGGCGGGCATCGCTTGTGTTCTCGATAGCCAGTGCTTGGGCGGCGGCAAGTGCACCGCGACGGCGGGCGACGGCTGTAACGCCACCTGCGGCCTCGAGACAGGCTGGGTGTGCCCGGTTCCGGGACAGCCCTGCGGTAAGTGCGGCAACAGCATCATCGAGCCGAACGAGATTTGCGACGACGGCAACACCAAGGGCGGCGACGGTTGCAGCGCGGACTGCGCCGACGTCGAGACGAACTGGAGCTGCCCGGGCGCCGGCAAGGCGTGCGTGCTGTGCGGCGACGGCAAGGTGACCGCGCCCGAGGTGTGCGACGACTCGAACAACCTCTCCGGTGACGGCTGCAGCTGGGACTGCAAGGCAGTCGAAGGTGGCTTCACCTGCCCGGTGGGCGGCGGCGCCTGCACGAGCTGCGGCAACGGCGTGCTCGAAGGCAGCGAGAAGTGCGACGACGGCAACAAGACCAGCGGCGACGGCTGCTCGGCGGACTGCAAGACGATCGAGACCGGCTTCCGCTGCGAGACGGCCGGCGCGGCTTGTTACGAGTGCGGCAACGGCGTCGCCGAAGGCACCGAAGGCTGCGACGACGGCAACAAGACCGGCGGTGACGGCTGCTCCGCGAGCTGCAACGTGGAAACGGGCGGCTGGGTTTGCCCGGTGGCGGGCCTGCCTTGCGCCAAGTGCGGCAACGGTAAGGTCGAGCAGGTCGAGGTGTGCGACGACGGCAACGTGGTCGGCGGCGACGGCTGTAACGCGACGTGCACCAAGGTCGAAACCGGCTTCCAGTGCCCCACGGCCGGTTCGGCGTGCGTGCAATGTGGCGACGGCAAGGTCACGGCGCCCGAGGTGTGCGACGACGGTAACGCCACCAACGGTGACGGCTGCCGTTACGACTGTATGGCGGTCGAGACCGGCTTCTTCTGTCCGAAGGCCGGCGTTGCCTGCTTCAAGTGCGGCGACGGCGTGCTGCAAGACGCGGCGGCTGGCGGCAACGAAATCTGCGACGACGGCAATCGCCAGAGCGGCGACGGCTGCTCCGCGGACTGCAAGACGGTCGAGAGCGGCTACAGCTGCAACACGCCCGGTGCGCTGTGCGAGCAGTGCGGTAACGGCATCAAGGTCTCACCGGAAACGTGCGATGACGGCAACAAGGTCTCGGGCGATGGCTGCAGCTCGAGCTGCGGGCTCGAGGCCGGCGGCTGGGCGTGCCCGGTAGCGGGACAGCCCTGCGAGAAGTGCGGCGACGGTAAGGTCGACGCCAACGAGACGTGCGATGACGGCAACCGCACCGCGGGCGACGGCTGTAACGCCACCTGCACCGGCGTGGAGACGAACTACTCTTGCCCGGCCGCCGGCGGCGCTTGCGAAAAGTGCGGCAACGGCACGGTCAAGTCGCCCGAAGCGTGCGACGACGGCAACAACACCGACGGCGACGGCTGCCGCTCGGACTGCAGCGGCGTCGAGCCGGGTTACAACTGCGTCGGCAACAAGTGTTACAAGTGCGGCAACGGCGTGGTCGATGCCGTCGCCGGCGAAGTGTGCGACGACGGCAATAGCCAGAGCGGTGACGGCTGCAACGCCACCTGCACCGCGGTCGAGACCAACTACGCCTGCCCGACTGCCGGACAGCTGTGCCAGAAGTGCGGCAACGGCGCCAAAGAGAGCAGCGAAGGTTGCGACGACGGCAACAACACCAGCAGTGACGGCTGCAGCTCGACCTGCAAGCTAGAAGCGGGCTGGACCTGTCCGTTCCCGGGTCAGCCGTGCGAGAAGTGCGGCGACGGCTCCAAGAGCGCCAACGAGAACTGCGACGACGGCAACACCGTCAGTGGTGACGGCTGCTCCGCCAACTGCCAGACGGTCGAGCCGAACTTCAGCTGTCCGGCGGCGGGCGGCGCCTGTACCTCGACCGTGGTGTGCGGTGACTCGAAGGTCACCGGCAGCGAAAACTGCGACGACGGCAACAAGGTCAGCAACGACGGCTGCTCGTCGACCTGTCAGGTGGAGGCCGGTTATGTCTGCCGCACCGTCGGCGCGGCTTGCTCGCTGTTGCCGAAATGCGGCGATGGCAAGCTCGGCAGCGGCGAGGCTTGCGACGACGGCAACACGACGCCCAGCGACGGCTGCTCTTCCGACTGCAAGACGATCGGTACCGACTGGTACTGCCCGACGCCGGGCCAGCCTTGCACCTACCAGCCGCTCAAATGCGGCGACGGCAAGCTGAGCGTCGGCGAAGAGTGCGACGACGGTAACAGCAATCACGGCACGATGATGTGCTACAGCGGTGCCAAGAACGGTCAGTCGTGCATCGACGACACCGATTGCGGCTTGAAGCCGGACACCATCGTCCTGAAGGGCTCGAGCCAGGCCGCTTACACGGGCACCAGCTACAGCCGAAGCATCACGCTGACCAGCACCGACAACCATCGCTTGCTGGTCGTCGCCGTGGGGCTCGAGCACAACGCCTCTTCGGGTGCTCACGTGACGAGCGTGAAGCTCGGCACCACCGCCTTGACCCAGGCCGCGCTGGCGACCTCGACCAGCGGCAACGACACGACCGTCCGCGCCTACATCTTCTACTTGAAGGAGGCGAGCCTACCCGCTGCCGGCAGCTACACGCTGACCGCGACCGTGGACAACGCCAACGGTGGTGGTGCGCTCGACGCCGTCGAATTCGATCACGTCGATCAAACGACCCCGATCGAGGCGAGCAACACCAACAACAACCTGAACACGAACAATATCTCGACCGGTATCACGACACTCACGAACGGCGCGTACGTGCTCGACGTGGTGGTGAGCGGCAGCGAGAACACGGTGTTCACCGCCACTGCCAACCAGAACAAGCTGCTCAACTCGGATCCGTCGAGCTGCCAGGTCTCGTTGGGCACGAAGACGCTGGCCACCGCCGGCGCCACGACCATGAGCTGGGACATCACCAGCTCCAACCGCACCGCGCAATCGGTGATCGCGATCAAGCCGTCTGCCACCACGTACTACACGTGCCAGTCCAACGGCGGCGACGGCTGCAACGACTTGTGCGAGGTGGATCCGGGCTGGACTTGCCCGAGCGCGAACGCGAGCTGCGTCGCCACCCAGTGCGGTGACGGCTACCTCAGCGGCTCCGAAGCTTGCGAACCGTCGTTGCTCAGCACGAGCAGCCCGGCCGCGGCTTGTACCGCCAGCTGCGCCGTGGCCAGCGGCTACTCGTGCCAGTTCAACAACACCACGCATCTGGTCGATTGCGTCCTGAACTCCACCGCGTGCAACAACAACGGAACCAAAGATCTCGGCGAACCTTGCGACGACGGCAACAACAGCACCGGTGACGGTTGCACGCCGTTCTGCGAGGTGGAGCCGAACTGCGCCGCGCGGGGCACGACCACGGGCTGCGTCTCCAAGTGTGGTGACGGCATCTTGCTCGCGGGCGGCACCGAGACCTGCGACGACGGCAACACCAAGAACGGCGACGGCTGCAGCTCGACCTGCCAGACCGAGTCTGGCTGGACCTGCACGGTAGCGACGGGCACCCTGCCGGCATCGATCGACGTGCCGGTGACGTTCCGCGACTTCAACCGCTCGCCGGTCAGCAACGCCTACACGCAGCACCCCGATTTCGAAACCTACGCGGGTAGCAACGCCACGCTGAACATGGTCAAGACCTTGCTCGGCGCGGACGGCAAGCCCCAATACACGGGCATTTGCGAGAAGAACAACAACATCGGCCCATGCCCGTACGGCGACCAGACCACGAGTAAGAGCTACTTCGACCAGTGGTACAACGACACCAACGGCGTCAACATCTCGATGGCGACGAAGCTGACCTTCACTCAGCAAGGCGGCGGCAACACCTACCTGCACCAGAACAACGCGCTCTTCCCGTTCGATAACTCGGGCAAGGGCTGGGTCTTCCTGGGTCAGGAAAACGCCTCGAACGGTCACAACTTCGGCTTCACCAGCGAGCTCAAGTTCTGGTTCGAGTACAAGGGTGGCGAGCTGCTCGACTTTTCGGGCGACGACGACGTCTGGGTGTTCGTGAACGGCAACCTGGCTGTCGACCTAGGCGGTCTGCACCCGCAGGTCGCCGGCTCGGTGACCCTGAACGCCCCGCAGGCCACCGCGTACAGCCTGCTCACCAATCACGTCTACGAGATCGCGCTGTTCCACGCCGAGCGTCACACGTCGGCGTCGAACTTCGTGCTCACGTTGGGTGGCTTCGTGAAGTCGACCACGACTTGCGTCTCCAAGTGCGGCGACGGCGTGGTCGTCGGTGGTGAGCAGTGCGACAACGGCGCCGGCAACGTGGCGCCCGGTACGTACGGCGCGTGCACCACGAGCTGCACGCTGGGTCTGCGCTGCGGCGACGGCGTCGTCACGGCCGGCAAGGAAGCTTGCGACGACGGCATCAACCAGGGCGGCTACGGCAGCGGCAAGTGCTCGCCCGGCTGCGTGATTGCGCCGAGCTGCGGCGACGGTGTCGTGCAGTCCACCTACGGTGAATCGTGCGATGCAGGCGCTGCCAACGGCACGTACGGCGGCTGCGGCACCGATTGCCAGCCGGGCCCGTACTGCGGCGACGGCAAGAAGAACGGTCCCGAAGCCTGCGACGACGGCGTGAACAACGCCGCCTACAACACCAGCGGTTGCGCTGCGGGCTGCGTGGCGGCCCCGAAGTGCGGCGATGGCAACACCGACGCCGGCTACGGCGAAGAGTGCGACGACAGCAACAACACCAGCGGCGACGGTTGCTCCAACAGCTGCAAGTTCGAGGCGATCTGCGGCAACGGTAAGAAGGAAGGTGCCGAGCAGTGCGACGACGGCAACGCCGTCAGCGGCGACGGTTGCAGCTCGCTGTGCAAGACCGAGAAGTGCGGCGACGGCGTCCCCCAGGCCGGCCTGGGCGAGCAGTGCGACGACGGCAACATCGTGAGCAACGATGGCTGTAGTGCGACCTGCAAGCTCGAGACCGTGTGCGGAAACAAGGTCCGTGAAGGCGCCGAGCAGTGCGACGACGGTAACAAGGTCAACAACGACGGCTGCTCCGCCAACTGCACGACCGAGAAGTGCGGCGACGGTGTGGTCCAAACCAACGAGCAGTGCGACGACGGCAACCTCATCTCCGGTGACGGCTGCAGCAAGACGTGCGTGTTCGAGTCGATTTGCGGCAACGGCGTGAAAGAAGGCGCCGAGCAATGCGACGACAGCAACACCGTCAGCGGTGACGGTTGTAGCGCCGGTTGCAAGACCGAGGTGTGCGGCGACAGCGTCGTGCAGTCCGGCCGTGGCGAAGAGTGCGACGACGGCAACACCACCGCCGGCGACGGCTGTAGCGCGACTTGTAAGCGCGAGACCAGCTGCGGCAACGGCGCCGTCGAAGGCACCGAGCAGTGCGACGACGGCAACAAAACCAGCGGCGACGGCTGCTCTGCCACCTGCAAGACCGAGTATTGCGGTGACGGCGCAACTCAAGCCGGCCTGGGCGAGCAGTGCGACGACAGCAACACCGTCAGCGGTGACGGCTGCTCCAACGACTGCAAGCTGGAGACGAGCTGCGGCAACGGCAAGAAAGAAGGCACCGAGCAGTGCGACGACGGCAACAACAAGAGCGGCGACGGCTGCTCGGCCACCTGCAAGACCGAGTTCTGCGGCGACGGCTTGACCCAGAGCGGTCTGGGCGAGCAGTGCGACGACAAGAACAACGTCAGCGGTGACGGTTGTAGCGCCACGTGCAAGGCCGAAATCATCTGCGGCAACAGCGTCGTCGAAGGTACCGAGCAGTGCGACGACGGTAACAAGACGAACGGCGACGGCTGCAGCTCCACCTGCCAGCTCGAGGTCATCTGCGGCAACAACGTCAAGGAAGCCAGCGAGCAATGTGACGACGGCAACACCAGCAACGACGACGGCTGCTCCAGCACCTGCAAGTTCGAGTTCTGTGGCGATAGCGTCAAACAGGCGAACGAGCAGTGCGACGACGGCAACAACGTCAGCGGTGACGGCTGTAGCGCGCGCTGTCACACCGAGATCTGCGGCGACGGCCAGATCTCGACGCTACTCGGAGAAGAGTGCGACGACGGCAACACCAAGAACGGCGACGGCTGCAGCTCGACCTGCAAGCGGGAGCCGGCGTCGTGCGGCAACGGTGTGCTGGAAGGTGCCGAGCAGTGCGACGACGGCAACACCAGCAGCGGCGACGGTTGCCGCTCGGACTGCACGCGTGAAGTCTGCGGTGACGGCACCGTCGACCTGAACGAAGCCTGCGACGACGGCAATACCGCCAGCGGCGACGGGTGCTCCAAGTCGTGCAAGCTCGAGACCTACTGCGGTAACGGAACCAAGGAAGGCCTCGAGGCGTGCGACGACGGCAACAACTCGTCGGGCGACGGCTGCAGCTCGACCTGCAAGGTCGAGGTCTGCGGCGACGGTACCCGTCAGCCGGCGCTCGGCGAGCAGTGCGACGACGCCAACACCAAGAACGGCGACGGCTGCAGCGCGACCTGCACGCTGGAGACCGTTTGCGGCAACAGCGTGGTCGAAGGTGCCGAGCAGTGCGACGACGGCAACAAGACCGGCGGCGACGGCTGCAGCGCTGCCTGCCAGAACGAGGTGTGCGGCAACGGCGTCTCGGATCCGGGTGAGGCCTGCGACGACGGCAACACGGTCAGCGGTGACGGCTGCTCGAACAAGTGCGTGCTCGAGACCTTCTGCGGCAACGGCACCAAGGAAGGCATCGAGCAGTGCGACGACCACAACAACGTTTCAGGCGACGGTTGCAGCTCGACGTGCCGCATCGAAATCTGCGGTGACGGCATTCCGCAGGTCTCGCTGGGCGAGCAGTGCGACGACGGCAACATGGCCGGCGGCGACGGCTGCAGCGCTACCTGCAAGCTGGAAACGGCTTGCGGCAACAAGATCATCGAAGGCGTCGAGCAGTGCGACGACGGCAACATGGTCGGCAACGACGGCTGCAGCGCCACCTGCCAGATCGAGGTCTGCGGCGACGGCGTCAAGCAAACCGGCGAGGAGTGCGACGACGGCAACCATGTCTCCGGCGACGGCTGCAGCGCGCAGTGCAAGACCGAGGTGCGCTGTGGTGACGGCACGCAGAACCAGGCCAGCGAGCAGTGCGACGACGGCAACAACGCCTCCGGCGACGGCTGCAGCTCGACCTGCAAGAAGGAGTTCTGCGGTGACGGCATCACGCAGGCGCCCTCGGGAGAAACCTGCGACGACGGCAACACGACCAGTGACGATGGCTGCAGCTCGACCTGCAAGGTCGAGTACTGCGGCGACGGCATCAAGCAGTCCGGCGAAGAGTGCGACGACGGCAACACGCTGCCGGGTGACAACTGCAGCCCGTACTGCAAGAAAGAAGTCGTGAAGTAAGCGAGCGAGAGCACGGTTCAGGGTTGGGGTAGGCTCCGCGCATGCGGCGCTGGGCTCCCCACCCTCTGAACTTGCGGCAACTTCAGTACGCCCTGGCTGTGGCGGAGCTGAGGAGCTTTCGCAAAGCGGCAGAAGCCTGCGCAGTGGCTCAACCGTCGCTGTCGCAGCAAATCGCGCAGCTGGAGTCGACTCTGGGCGTGCGCCTGTTCGAGCGGCTGCCGCGCGGCGTGCTGGTGACTGAGGCAGGCGCTGCGGTGCTGGAGCGCGCCCAGCAAGCGCTGCTGCACGTGGACGATCTGGTCCAGAGCGCCGAGCGCTTGCGTGAGCCGTTCGCGGGCACGCTGCGCGTCGGCGTGATTCCGACCGTAGCGCCCTATTTGCTGCCCGAGATCGCGCCACAGCTGCGCTCGGCGTATCCACGGCTTTCGCTGCTCTGGGAAGAAGACAAGACCCACGTGCTGCTGGACAAGCTCGGCACGGGCGAGCTGGACGCGGGCATCCTGGCGCTCGGGACCGAAGGCTTCGAAGAGCTGGAGCACGTGGTTGTGGGGCGAGACGCCTTTTACCTGGTGGCGCCGCGCGATCACGAGCTCGCCAGGCACGCCAAGAAGCCGCTGCGGCTCGACGCGCTCGACGGCGAGAGCGTGCTCTTGCTCGACGATGGGCACTGCTTTCGGGACCAAGCGCTCTCGGTGTGTCAGCGTGTCGGCGCGGCGGAGGCCAGCGTGCGCGCCACCAGCATTTCGACGCTGGCGCAAATGGTGGCCGGGGGTATCGGCATCACGCTTTTGCCCGGCATCGCGCTGCGGACCGAGAACCGCGCGCGCAGCCTGGCGGTTCGCTCGTTCGGCGCGCGGGGGCCTGCCCGCACGCTGGTGCTGGCCTGGCGCAAAACCAGCCCCGGCTCCGCTACGTGGCGCAAAATCGGCGCCACCGTCTCCGATAGTTACAGACTATCGAAGTCATGCAATCCAAGTATTGGTGACTATCTCGACTGACAGCTACTTCAAGGGTGTCGCCGCCGGAACCCCCGGTGGGCGCCACCAAGGAGCTGACTCGTGTCGAGCTGGGACGCTTACAAGCAAACCATGATCCATGAACCGACGTTGGCCGCGGCCGCCCGCGCCAACGACGTCGTGTTACTCGAGGCCCTGCTCGAGCGAGAAGGCGTCGAAATCGATGCCCAGGACGCGCGCGGCTACTCCGCGCTGATGCTGGCCGCCTATTGCGGCAACCTGGAAGTTGCCGAGCTCTTGCTCGCGCGCGGAGCCAACCCCAACGGTACCGATCACGCCGGCAACTCGATCTTGATGGGCGCCGCCTTCAAGGGTCATGTCGGCCTGGTGCAGTGTTTGCTGCGCCACGGTGCAGACCCGGCCGCCAAGAACGCGGCGGGACTCGACGCTCACGCCTTTGCGCTGCAGTTCGGCCGCAGCCAAGTGCTGCCGTTCCTCGTACCCGCTTCCGCCGTGAGCACGGAGGTGCGCTATGGCCAGCACTAAGCAATTGACGACGGTAGGCGGCGTCCCCGTCGCCGACAATCAGAACTCGCTGACCGCGGGACCGCGTGGCCCGATCGTCTTCGAAGACTTCCACCTGTTCGAGAAGTTGGCGCATTTCAACCGCGAGCGCATTCCGGAGCGCGTGGTGCACGCCAAAGGCTCCGGCGCCTACGGCGAGCTCACGGTGACGCACGACATCACCCGCTACACCAAGGCCCGCCTCTTCTCGGAGGTGGGCAAGAAGACGCCGCTTTTCTTGCGCTTTTCGACGGTGGGCGGCGAGGCGGGCGCGGCCGATACCGAGCGTGACCCACGCGGTTTTGCCATCAAGTTCTACACCGAGCAGGGCATCTGGGACTTGGTCGGTAACAACACGCCGGTGTTCTTCATCCGCGACCCGTCCAAGTTTCCGGATTTCGTGCACACGCAAAAACGCCACCCGCAGACTCACCTGAAGGACGCGACGATGCAGTGGGACTTCTGGTCGCTGCACCCCGAGTCGCTGCACCAAGTGACGATTCTGTTCTCCGACCGCGGCATTCCGGACGGGTATCGTTACATGGATGGCTTCGGTAGCCACACCTTCAGCATGGTGAACGCCGCAGGCGAGCGCTTCTTCGTCAAGTATCACTTCAAGACCCAGCAAGGCATTCGCAACCTCGCGCCGGAGCTGGCGCGAGAGCTGGCCGGCCGCGATCCGGACTACGCTCAGCGCGATCTGTTCGAAGCGATCGAACGCGGCGAGCACCCGCGCTGGTCGATGGAGATCCAGGTGATGACCGAGGCTATGGCGGTGGCGCGCACCGAAAATCCGTTCGACGTGACCAAAGTTTGGCCACACCGCGAATTCCCGCGCATTCTCGTGGGGGAAGTCGTGCTGAACCGTAACCCCGAGAATTACTTTGCGGACGTGGAGCAGGCAGCGTTTGCGCCCAGCGCGGTGGTGCCGGGGCTGGGCTTTTCTCCGGATCGGCTGCTGCAAGGGCGGCTCTTCGCGTATGCTGACGCGCACCGCTATCGCCTGGGCGTCAATCACCATCAAGTACCGGTGAACCGGCCGCACAACGCGGTCCATCACTACCATCGCGATGGCGCGCTCCGGCTCGACGGCAACGGTGGGGCGGGCCACGTGTATCACCCCAACAGCTTCGACGGGGTGACGGCCGCGAACGAAGCCATGCCGGCCTACGCCAACACCGGGCCGGTGCAGCGCTACGACCACCGCGCCGACAGCGACTACTATTCGCAAGCCGGTGCTCTCTACCGCTTGATGAATGAGGCACAAAAGTCGCTGCTCGTTGCGAACATCGTGAATGCCATGGCCAGCGTGCCTCGCGACATTCAGGCGCGGCAGATCGCGCACTTCCGTCAGGCCGATACTGACTATGGCGCGCGCGTCGAGCAGGGGCTTTCGGCGCTCGCTGGCTGAAAAGCAGGCATACTGGGCGGGTGAGTCGCGCGTTCGTCAAAGAGGACACGAGCGAGCCGCCGCTGGTCGTGCCCCGAGCCCCGCTGCCGGAGGGCACGCCCAACTACGTGACGCGCCGTGGGCTCGCGCTGCTCCGTGACGAACGCGCGGTGCTCGAAGCGGCCCGCCCGGATCCTGAAGCTCCGGGCGGCGCTGCGGCGCTTTCCGCGCACCACGCGCGGCTGAGCGCGCTCGAGGCTCGCATCAACTCGGCTCAGGTGTTGGACGCAGCCACTTTGCCGCACGACGAAGTGCGCTTTTCGGCGCTCGTTAGCCTGCGGGGCGAAGCCGGCGCCGAGCGCCGCTATCGCATCGTCGGCGTCGACGAAGCCGATGCGCGCTCCGGTCGCATCGCTTTCACGGCGCCGCTGGCGGTCGCGCTGGCCGGCAAGCGCGTGGGCGACGTCGTCTCGCTGCGCCAACCCGGTGGAGAAGTGGAGCTCGAGATCGTCGGCATCGACTACGCGCAAGAGCCTGCTCAATGAAGCCCAGAAATCGCTGGGTCGCGCCGTGACCTGCCCGCCCGACGTGGCCGAGGTCGTGATGGTGCCGCTGCTCGAAGAACTACTACGAAGCTCCGGCCTCGCGCGTCGCGCTCACACCCCGGCGAGTCGCTGTTCGACCTCACGCGCCGAGAGGCGGCGCCCGCGCCGTGTCGCCGGTTGGGCAAAGCCAAGAGCTTTGCCGACGCGGCGGGAGGCGCTAGCCTAGGGGGCTGGTGTTGGACCCGGATTTTCAGGTCTTGTTCGAGGCCTCGCCGGAGGTGCTGCTGGTGCTCTTGCCAGACGCCCCGCGCTTCACCATGGTGGCCGCAACCGCGGCGCGCTTCGCGGCCACGCACACCAGTCGCGACACGTTGGGCAAGGGATTGTTCGAAGTTTTCCCGGACAACCCCGACGATCCGGAAGCAACGGGCATGAACAACCTGCGCCTGTCGCTGAACCGCGTGCTGGCCACCCGCCAGCCCGACACCATGGCGGTGCAGAAGTACGACATTCGCGGCCCCGACGGCAGCTTCGAGAAGAAGTACTGGAGTCCCAAGAACATCCCGGTGCTCTCCGCGACCGGCCAAGTTCTGTACATCTTGCACCGGGTGGAGGACGTGACCGAGCTGGTGCAAGCCAGCGAGCTGGGGCAAGAGCTGCGCGACCGCACCAAAGAGATGGAGCGCGAGGTCGTGCGGCGCAGCCGCGAGCTGGCCGCTGCGAACCAGAACCTGCGCGACGCCAACACCAAGCTCGGCGAGCTCGACGCGGCGAAGACTGCGTTCTTCAGCAACGTGAGCCACGAGTTTCGCACCCCCCTCACGTTGTTGCTGGGGCCGCTGGAGTCGGCGCTGCTGGCTCCCGCGACTCCACTCGGGTTGCCGGAGCTCAAAGGCATGCATCGCAACGCGCTGCGGCTCTTGCGTCTGGTCAACAGCTTGCTGGATTTTTCGCGGCTCGAGGCGGGGCGTGTGGACGCTCATTTCGCCCCGACCGATCTTGCCCAGCTCACCGCCGGCCTCGCCGGTTCCTTTCAATCGCTGCTGGACGACGCAGGTCTGCGGCTGATCGTCGACTGTCCGCCGCTTCCCGAGCCGGTGTACGTGGACGCCGCGCAGTGGGAGAAGATCGTCCTCAACTTGATTTCGAACGCCTTCAAGTTCACGTTTTCCGGCGAAATCGAGGTGCGAATGCGCTGGCACGGCGACAGCGTGAAGCTCAGCGTGCGCGATACCGGCACCGGCATTCCAGAGCACGAGCTGCCGCTGATTTTCGAGCGCTTTCGCCGGGTGGAGGGCGCCAAGGGCCGTAGCTTCGAAGGCACTGGCATCGGCTTGTCGTTGGTGTGGGAGCTGGCCCAGCTGCACGGCGGCTCCGTGCAAGTGACGAGCGTCATCGACCTGGGCTCCACCTTCGTGGTGTCGATTCCGACCGGGCGTGCCCACCTGCCCGCCGAGCGCGTGCTCGAACAGAGCCAGGACGCCGACGACCAGGAGCTCTTGGAGAGCCATTTGTTGGAGGCGCGGCAGTGGCTGCGCTCCAGTTCGGCGCCGCCCGACACCTTGCCGGTCGAGGCGGACCCGCTCCCGCATGAGGCTGGCGAGGCGGAGCGGCGTAGCAAAGTGCTGGTGGTCGACGACAACGCCGACATGCGCGACTACATCGCGCAACTGCTGTCCGCAACGTGGAACGTACGGGTAGCGGTGAACGGCCGCGCTGCGCTCGAAGCCGCGATCGCGGAGCGCCCCGATCTAGTGCTCAGCGACGTGATGATGCCCGAGATGGACGGCGTGCAGCTGCTCCAGGCGCTGCGAGCGCATGACAGCACCCGTACGGTGCCGGTGATCTTACTGTCCGCGCGTGCGGGTGAAGACGCTCGCTTGGTCGGCTTGGAAACGGGCGCCGACGACTACCTGGTCAAGCCCTTCGCGGCAAGGGAGCTCTTGGCGCGCGTCCGCACCCAGCTCGAGGTAGCGCGCGTGCGCGAAATGGCAGCCACTCACGCGCGCGCGCTGGCCGAAACACGTGCCCAGCTGGTCGCGAAGCTGGAGCAGGCCAACGCCGAGCTGCAGGCATCGCTGGACGAGCTGGCGGCCACGCAAGCGCAGCTCATTCAGGCCGCCAAAATGGCGTCTCTTGGCCAGTTGGTGGCCGGCATCGCGCACGAGATCAACAACCCGCTCGCTTTCTTGCTCAGCCACCTGCAAACCGTCGAGCGTGGGCTGGTCGAGCTCGAGCCGCTGGTGCAGCAGCAGGCGGACGCGGTGGTGGTCCAGCACTTCAATCGCTCGCGCGCGCGTGCGCGAGAAATGGCCATGGGCTTGGTGCGTATCCAGGAGCTGGTGCAGAAGCTACGTGTCTTTTCGCGCCTCGACGAAGGCGAGCTCAAGCTCGTCAGCATTCGTGAAAGCGTCGACGCGGCGCTCACGATTCTGGGCCACCGCCTCGAAGACCGCATCGAGGTGGAGACGCATTTCGAAGGGGCCGATATGCTCGAGTGCTACGCCAGCCTGCTGAATCAAGCGCTGATCAACCTGCTCGGCAACGCCATCGACGCGATCGTTGGGTCGGGCCGCATCACGATCTCGAGCGTGAGCGACGACGTGTCGCTCACGCTGCGCGTCGTCGATACCGGTAGCGGCATCCCCGAAGCCGTGCGCGCGCGCGTCTTCGAGCCCTTTTTTACGACCAAGGAGCCGGGGCAGGGTACTGGCCTCGGGCTCTCGGTCACGTACTCGATCATCAAGAAGCACCGCGGCACGATCGAGCTGCTTTCAGCCGCAGGCGGCGGCACCGAAGCGCGCATCCGCGTGCCGCTGCGGGCGTCGGCAGTCGCTTCCTCCGCGGTTTGAAGCTCGGCTGGACGACATCAGCCGCGCATTTTTCGTGATCAAAACTTGGTTTGACTCGAAATGCGCGCTCACCCCACCAGTCGGCGATCTCGGGTTCTTTGCCAGCCATTGAGTGTCCGAGACGCGGAGTTTCCATCGAACCGCTTGAAACAAGGGAATTTCGCGCGTGAGAGGTCGTCTCGCTCTTCAAAATGAGTAAGCTTCACCCTCTTCTATGACTGCGTCGCCGACTCAGGAACCACGCACCCTCGACGAGCTGCTCCGCCACCGGGCCGCCACCATGCCGAACGAGCCGATCGCGGCGTACCCGACGAGCGCCGAGCCCGAGAGCTACCAGAAGCACACCGCCAAGCAGCTCGATGAGTACGCGACGCGCGCGGCGCACTACTACGAAAAGGCGTTCGGGCATCGCGAGCGCAACTCGCCCGAGCGCGTGGTTGCGCTCCTGGCGCTCAGCGACCTCGACTACCTCGTTGCGCAGTTCGCGCTCGGTCGCCTCGGCTTCACGCCGTTGCTCTTGTCCACGCGCTTGAGCCCCGAGGCCATCGTCAGCCTGCTGGAAAAGACCAACTGCTCCGACATCGTCTACTCCCCCCCGCACCGCGAGAAGGTGGACGCCATCAACGCGCTGCGCCCTGTGGAGTCCGCGCTCCTGTGCCGCGACTTTCAGCGCGGTCCGGTCGAAGAGATTCACATCGGCTTGGATCCGGAGTTCGAGACCAACACGGCCTGCAACATTTTGCACTCGTCCGGGTCCACGGGCTTTCCGAAGCCGATCCGCAACGTGCACAAGAACTTCATCTACAACGCGAGCTTCAATCTCGGCATGCGCGGCTTCATCACGCTGCCGCTCTTTCACAACCACGGCCTGTCGTCGTTCTTGCGCGCGCTCTATTCGGGCAAGGTCCTCTACTTTTACGATCCCAACGCGCCGCTCAGCGCGCGCCAGCTCACCGCGGTATTCAAGCACCTGGGGTCGGAGCTCGAGATTTTCTACGGCGTGCCCTACGCGCTCAAGGTGCTCGCCACCGACGAGGGTCTGCAGCTGCTCAAGAACTTCAAGGTCGTCATGTTCGGCGGCTCGGCCTGCCCGGACGACTTGGGCGACATGCTGGTGGAGGCCGGCGTCAACCTGATCGCGCACTACGGCGCTACCGAGGTCGGGCAGCTCATGACCAGCAACCGCCCCGCCGGCGACAAGGAGTGGAACTGGCTACGGCCGCCCGAGGCGCTGCTGCCGTACCTGCGCTGGACCAAGCACGGCGACGCCTACGAGGCCGTGATCGCCGACGGTTGGAAGAGCAAGGTAGTCTCCAACCAGCCGGACGGCAGCTACGCCACGCGCGACCTGTTCGTGCCGCACCCCACCAAAAAGGATCGCTTCAAATACGTGGGCCGGCTCGATGATTGGCTGGTGCTGGTCAACGGTGAAAAGATCAACCCGGTGCAGTTCGAGCACACCGTGCAGTCGGATGCGCGCGTGGCTGAAGCCGTGGTGTTCGGCGCCGGTCAGGTGTCGGCCGGTCTCATCATCGTCCCGGCCAAAGGCTTCGACAACGTGACGGAAGACGAGTTCATCGCGCTCGTGCAGCCGACGATCGACGCCGCCAACGCTCAGGCCGAGTCCTACGCCAAGATCGATCGCGAGCACATCCGCGTGCTGCGCGCCGAGGCCATCAACGACTGCCCCAAGACCGACAAGGGCACGGTCATTCGCTCGGCCTTCTACAAAAAGTTCGAAGCCCTCATCAAATCGGTCTACGAAGACGCCGAGCGCTCCACCGGCGGCAACTTGCAGCTGGATTTCGCCGGCACCGTGGCCTGGCTCAAAGAGCTGGTGGTCGAGATTCTGAAGCTCGAAGGCGCGAAGGCGGCACAGCTATCGGACACGACCGACTTCTTCGCGATGGGCCTGGACTCGCTGGGCGCGTATCGCATGTTCTCGCGCATCGTAAAAACGCTGGATTTGGGGGGGCGCGGCGCGGAAGTGGCCGGCAACGTCTGCTTCGAGTACCCGAACATCCAGGCGCTGGCGTCGTTTCTCACGGCGCTGCGCACGGGTGGTTCTTATAGCAAGCGTTCGGAAACGGACGAGATGCAGGCGCTGATCGATCGGTATGGCAAGTTCGCGCCACAAGCCGTCACGGACGCCGGCGCGCCGCGCGTGGTGCTGCTCACCGGCGCGACCGGCTCGCTGGGCGCGCACATCCTGGCCACGTTGCTGCAGGTGCCGGGCATCGAGAAGGTGATTTGCCTCAACCGCGGCTCGGAGCCGCAGGCGCGCACGCTCGAGTCACTCAAGCTGCGCGGGCTCAGCGCGCCTGCTGAGCGCATCGTGTCGCTCAGCGCGGACTTGACCAAGCCGGGCTTCGGGCTCGATCCCGAGCTGCTGAAGGGCGTGAATCTGGTGATTCACAACGCTTGGAGCGTCAACTTCAACATGGGGGTGGCCTCGTTCGAAAATCAGATTCAGGGCGCTCGCAACCTGATCGACTTCAGCTTCAAGGCCAATGCGCGTTACTTCTTCGTGTCGTCGGTGTCGGCCGCCGTGCGCGCCGGGAACCCGATCACCGAGAGCCACCTGGCCAAGCTCACGGACGCGCAAGAGATGGGCTACGCCCGCTCCAAGCTCGTCGCCGAGCGCCTGTGCCAGCTCGCGCACCAAGCCGGGCTGGACGCGCGGGTGCTGCGCGTCGGCCAAATCGTGGGCGATACGCAGCTTGGCCAGTGGAACGACACGGAAGCGATTCCGCTGATGATCCGCTCGGCGGTCAGCATGGGCGCCCTGCCCACCCTGGGCGACACGCTCACCTGGCTCCCGATCGACGTCGTAGCCAAGGTGTGCGTCGAGCTCTGCCAGTCAGCCAAGCCGCAAGACGTGTATCACGTGGTCAATCCCAAATCGTTCAATTGGGCGCGCGACCTCTTGCCGATGCTGCAAGCCGCAGGCCTAAAATTCGAGCAAGTCACCGCCCAAGAGTGGCTGGCGCGCCTGGCCGCGAGCAACCCCGACCCCGCCGTCAACCCGACCATCAAGCTGCTCGATTTCTTCAAGGCCAAGTACACCGTGCCCCGCACGGGCCCCGCCATCTTCTACGAAACCAAGCTAACCGAAGCCGCCAGCCCGACCCTCAAAGCCATTGGCGCCCCCGACGCCGAGCTGATAGCGAAGATGGTGAAGTACTGGACGACGGAGTGCTGGAAGTCCTAGGGAGCGTCGCTAAATTGGGATCGCTCACGCGTGCCCGTAAACGTGCCCGTGCCCGTGCGCGACGGTCCGTGAGGAGTCGTTGGGCCCGTTTGTTTGGTAGGCCGAGGTTTGTGGCGCGGGCCTGGCCCGCGCGCGCCGCGCCCAGCTGGGCGCGCAGCTACGGGCGTTGCGAGTAACGTGCTTTCCATTGACGCGAAGATG
>DASZTA010000006.1:0-154874 GCA_035548415.1 Polyangiaceae bacterium | reverse complement strand
TACGCCCCGCTGCGCTGCTTCGCAGCGCTGGCTCTAGCCCTGTTTGTGGGGGCGTTTCCGCCCCCGCACCGGCTTCGCCGGTTGCGCCCCCTCACCCGCTTCGCGGGTGATCTAGAGCGCCACTCCTTACGTCTACGTTGTTATATTCGCTCTAGAAAAACGCCTCCACGCCGACGCTCGGGATTGTCAGGGGCCCGATTTCCGACTGTTTACAGGTATTCGTCTCACCTTGGGGCCCCCCTTCACCCTCGCAGTCCAGGCCGAGACCCGTCACTTCTTTCTGCAGGGTGACGTTTTGGCCTTCGAGCACGAAGGCGATGGAGCCCGTGTCGCTCAGCCGCCAGCGCTTCTCGAGGCGGAAGTCGACCCGGTAAAACGACGGGTTGCGGTAGGCGTTGTAGGGAGGAACCGGCACGCTGCCGGAGAGGTGCGAGTAGGGCGTGCCGGTGTAAAACATCAGCCGGCTACCGACGCGCCAGCCGCGTCCCAACTGGTAACCGAGAATCGCGTTCAGCACGTGCGTGCGGTCGAACGAGCTCGGCACCGTGGCCACATTCACCCCACCGCTGGGGGTGATGAAGCGCGTTTCCTGAATCGAGCGGGACAGCGTGTACGAAAGCCAGCCGCTGAGGCGCTTCGTGAACGGTCGGCGTAGCATCAACTCCAGCCCGTAGGCTCGGCCGCTCACCGGGTCGTTGTTGGGGCAGACGTACGGCGGCACGATGATTTGTGGACCCGGCATCGTCGGTGGCGGCCGACTCTCCGGTTCCAGCTGGAAACAGCTCGAGCTCAGATCGGTCAGGCCCCACGACAAGGTGTAGAAACCGGTTGCCGTGAAGGTCAAGTCGGCCGGCAGCGCGACCTCGAAGCCCTGGCTACCCTGCATCGAGCGCTGCAGCTCCCGATCGCCGAACGGAAAGCCCGGCACCGTGACCATCGGCGCTGGCGCGTCGCCGATACGCAAGCTCGGGTACTGGTGCGCGATGCCGAAGCTCGTCAGCCAGGCTGCCGAGCGCGTGATGCCGACGCGCAGCGAAATGCGCGGGTCGACGGCCGGCACCACCCAGCGCTCGTGCCCCGTGCTCGGGGCCTCACGATGCCGCGCTGAAGTGAAGAGCCCAAAACGCGCTCCCGGTACGATCTCCACGCTCGGCGTCACTCGCCACACGAAGTCGCCGTGGATGCCGGCCCGCAAATTGGTCGGTGGCGGGTTCGCGCTCTGCGGTACCACGGGCTCTCCGGGCCCCTGCGCCGTGATGCGAAGCTGGTAGTGGTCGAGCTCGCCGTCCGCGCCGCCGCGAAAGCGCACCGCCTCGGACAGCCTCTGGTCGAGCTCGAGCCGCGCGCCGAGCAGGTGATTGATGGCGAACGTGGGCTCCGCGCCCTGCGAGTCGTAGCCGCCAGTGACGGCCATGCGCAGCCGCCCGTCGGGCATGGCATGGTCGTAGCGCAGGTCGAGCCGGTGAAAGTCGGATACGAATTGCTCTTGGAAATGTTGGTGCGCTTCCGGATCGCCGGAGGGCGAGCGCGTCGCCAGGTAATCGTGGCTGCCGAACGCGAACGCGCTCACCGTGTCGTTCTTGCCGAGCCTCCAACCGACACGGCCCTGGTAGTCCCAGTAGCCGATTTTCATGTCGTTACTCGCGAGGGCGACGATCGGGCCGGGGTACCCGTAGCGCCCCGCGACGAGCGCGGTGCCACGCCCGCCCGCAAACGGCGCTTCGAGCAGCGCCCCGGCGTCGACCAGGCGCAGGTTTGCTTCGCCGTGCAACGCGATTGCGGGCTCGCGCGTCTGGCCGGCGATGATTGGGCCTGCGTAGCCGCCGTAGCGAGCCGGCGCCACGCTCGGAAAGAAGTCGACGTGATCGATGAGGCCCGGATGAACCACGCTCTGCCCGAGGCCCAAGTGAAACAGGAGCGGCACGCGCACGCCGTCCACGAAGTACCCGGCATTGTTGGGCGGGGCGCCGCGCACGTAAAAGTACGGAATGCCGCTGACCAGCGGCGCCACGCCCGGTAACGCTTCAATCGCACGAAACGCGTCCCCAAAGGCGCCCGGCATTTCGCGCACCTCTTCTTTCGACAGGGTCGTCTGCCCGATCTCGTGGCGTTCGCCCGTCACGGTGATCTCGACCTCGGGCTCGGGTGGCGGAGCGGGCACCGGCGCGGCGACAGCCGACGGCGCGGCAGCGGTTGTATCGGTGCTGACGGGCGCCGTGGCAGTTGGGGCCGGCGCCGCCACGGGCGGCTCCTCGAGCGCGTGGAACCCCACCCGCGCTCGAATCTTCGCTCTTACCGTCGTTTCACCGCGACGCGCCGGAGCGAACCGCCAACTGAGGGCGGCGCTCCGCGCTCGCTCGGCAAACGGCTCGGTGCCTTCGACCACGGTGGCGCTCGAAACCGAGCCGTCGGTCTCGACCACCAGGTCCAGCTCCACCTCCGCGTCTCCGGTCGCGCCGTCCGGATACGGCACGTCCGTGCTGGTTTCTGCAGTCGGCGGCGTCAGGTCCGGCGCTGCTTGTGCCCAGCTCGGAGCACACCCGAGCCAAACCGCGAGCCCCAGGCGCGCGGTACGAAGAAAGGTAGACATACGGTGGCTTGCTCAGCCCCGTATTCACCCGCGCGCGCGGTTTCCTTCATTTGGGGCAAGCCGAATTGCTAGCGAGCGAAGCGTACGTCTGGCCGAGCTCCGTGAGCGCGCCTTCGCTTGCGCATGACCAAGTGCTACGCGGCGGCGCCGAACCAGGTATTCAGTGCGTCGTGGAGTCCTTGATCAGTGCCTTCACCGACCCACGCCACGTGCCCGTCGGGGCGAATCAGCACCGCCGTGGGAGCCGACACGGCGCCCAGCACCGGTAGCTGCCAGGCGCCGACGTAACGCGCGTTGACCCAGCGTACGCGGTCGGCCCAGGGCGCGATGTCGAGCGCGTCCGGATCGCCCAGGTTGAGCAAAAGCGGCCGCGCCTGATGCAACAGCGAAGAGAGCCGGCGTGGCCCGCGCTCGGTCTCCAAATCGAGGTCCGGCACACGCCGTCCCAGCAGCGCGTGTCCCGCGCCGAGATCGTAGTGAATGTCGAGGCCCGACATCATGCCGGCGTAGCGCTTGCGTGCTTCGCTCAGCGTGAGCAAATCGGCGAGCGCCTCGCGCAGCGCGCTGCTGCGAGCGTCGCCGCGGTTCAGCGCGGTTGCCGCCATCGTCAGCTTCAGCGCGCGCGCCGCAACCGGGTGGCGCTCGGCGTGATAGGTGTCGAGCAAGCTGTCAGGCGTGGTGCCGCGTACGACCTGAGCCAACTTCCAGCCCAGGTTCACGGCGTCTTGCACGCCGAGGTTGAGTCCTTGTCCGCCTGCCGGCGAATGCACGTGCGCCGCGTCGCCCGCCAACAGTACTCGACCCGAGCGGTACATCGCCGCTTGGCGTGTCGCATCCGTAAAGCGCGACAGCCAGGTGACATCGTGCATGCCGTAGTCGGTCCCGTAAACCGAGGTCAGGGCGTCGCGCAGCTGTTCCAGCGTAGCGTCACCTTGCCGCACTTCGGGCTCGATCAGCACCATGCGCACGCGCTTGGCGCCGTCCAGCTTGGCGATGGCGTTCACGCCTTTGTCTCCGCGATGAATCCCGGCCGCCGGCTCGTCGCGCAGGCTGGCTTCGGCGATCAAGTAGCTTACCGACGCATCCCAGCCGGGAAAATCGATGCTCGCGCCCTTGCGCACCGCGCTGCGTCCGCCGTCGCAGCCGACCAGGTACTGCGCCCGCAGCCGATTGCCGTCCGACAGCTGAACATCGACGCCTGCCTCGTCTTGCGCGAAGCCATGCGCCTCGCGTTCGCGATAAACGCGCACTCCCAGCTCCTCCACCCAACCTGCCAAGATGCGCTCGAATTGGCTCTGCCAGAGCGCGAGCACGTACGGGTAGCGCGTCGGAAAGTCGCTCACGTCGAGCATCGTTCCCGCAAACGATCCGAGCTGCGACTGCTTGCCTTGCGAGATGAAGCGCTCGGCGATGCCGCGCTGGTCGAGCACTTCGATGGTGCGCACGTGCAGTCCTCCCGCGCGCGACCCTTCCAGCTCCTGATCCTTGCGCCGCTCCACGATGGCCACGTCCACCTTGGCGAGCGCCAGCTCTCCCGCCAACATCATCCCCGTCGGCCCACCTCCAACGATCACGACAGCATGCTTGGTCATGTCGCGAACTGTGCGGCACGCCCCGGGTCTTGCAGCAAGTCCCCATCTCTGGCATACGTTCGTAGTGGGAAGGGGCGGTGTGCGCGGGCAAGCGCGGTTCAGCGCGCAGCGGCGTCGCGCGGCGTTGCGCCAAACGTTCGAAATCGTTGGTGTTGGCGCTACATGCCGGTCGGATAGGTTTCGGGTGCTTCGGCTTCGGGCAGCGTGGCGAGGCGTTCGAGCGGCTCGAGGGCGCGAGTGCGGTCCAGGTGGATAATCGCGTCGAACTGGCGAGGCAATGTGACGTGGTAATAATGACTGAGGCGTTCCGTCTCGGGTTTGTACACGACGCCGATCGCGCGTTGCAGGCGTGGCTCGTGGAACGCGGCCAGCGCGGACAGGTTTTCGATCTCGCTCGGGAGCAAGAGGAAGCCGGGCAAGCCGACGCGGTGGAATAGCTCTTCGAAGCTGCCGGGGAGGCCGGATTGAACGCGCTTGTGCTCGGCGGCGCCGCCCCAGCTCGACGCGGCCGTGACCGAGCCGCGGTAAGTGCTGAAGCCGATCAGCACCGTCTCGCCCGGGTAGCGGGTTCGCGCGAGCTGGCCGATGTTGAGCTCGCCTTCGCTTCCGACCTCGGTGGCGCGCGCGTCGCCAACGTGCGAGTTGTGCGCCCAGACGACCACTTTGGGCCGATCGAAGCGACTGGCCAGGTGGGTGCGCAAGGCGTCGAGTGTGTCGGCCATGTGCGTGTCGCGCAGGTTCCAGGTCGAGGTACGTGGGCCGAACATGGAGCGGTAATATTGCTCCGCGTCTTTGACCAGACGCGCGTTTTGCTCGGCTTGAAAGTAGTCGTCCTCCGACGCGAGGCCGTCTTCGCGCAGCATGAGGTCGCGCTGGCGTTGGAGCTCGACCAGCTGTGCCAACACCTCGCGCTCGCAATTGTCCGACAGCCCGAGCCCGGTCATGTAGCCGTAGCTCTCCGGATCTCCACCAAAATGCTCGAAGCAACCGTAGCGGCGCCGCGCGCGCTCGGCAGCCGCGCGGTCGTGCCGGTCGAGGTACGCGAGCACGGCCGCGATCGAGCCGTGCAGGCTGTACAGGTCGAGCCCGTAGAAGCCGACTTTCTGCTTGGCGGGCAGGGCGTCGTTGTGGTCGCGCAGCCAACCGACGAAGTCGAGCACGTCCGCGTTGCGCCACATCCAAGCCGGGAAGCGCTGGAAATCTCCCAGCGCTTCTTCGGCGTCGCTGTCGAAGCCCAGCCCGCGCACGTAGCGGTTCACTCGGTACGCGTCCGGAAAGTCGGCCTCGGCCGCGATCGCGACGAAGCCTTGCTCTTCGATCAGCCGCTGCGTGAGCTCGGCACGCATACGATAGAACTCGTGCGTGCCGTGGCTGGCTTCGCCAATCAGCACGCAGCGGGCGTCGCGGGTCAGCTCGAGCAAAGGATCGAAGTCACTCCGCGAGCCCGCCAGCGTGTGCGCGGTCGCGCGGATGGCTCGAACCAAGCCATCGTCGTTAGCCATTTCAGGCCTGCGCTTCGCGTTGCGCGACCGAGCGCAGCAGCGCCGACGAGCGAGCGCCGGTTTCGACCCGCGCCACGTCGGACAGGCTGATCACGCCGGCCAGGTGTCGTTCGCTGTCGACGCACATGATGCGCGATTTCTTGTGACGGCTCATCAGCGCCTCCGCGACAGTGAGCTCGTCTTCGGGCGCGCAAGCGATGACGTCCGGCGTGTAGACCTCGATCAGCGTGGTCACGCCGGGATCCATGCCACGCGCCACGACTCGTAGCACGATGTCGCGATCGGTCAGGGTTCCAATGACCTGGCCTTCGGGATCGCACACCGGAATGAAGCCGATGTTGCGCTCGGCCATGCGCTGCGCCGCGAACTCCACGGTGTCGTCGAGCAGGCAGCACTCGACGTCTGCTTTCATCAATGTCGAACATTGCATGGTGTACCTCCGGTCAGCGGCGTGCAGAATCCGCGCCAGGCGTAGCGCGGCGTGGCAATCGACGCTGCGCGGTTCGGCACGATTTCTGCTCCACCGAGGGCATGATCAAAATCGCAGACATCAAGCCCCACATGCCCGTCGTCTGTTCAGAAGGCGGGCAATTCGCCGTGGTCGATCACGTGGAGAGCGACAATCGAACGATCAAGCTCGCCAAAGACGACAGCGGAAAACACCACTTCATCCCGATGGCCTGGGTGACCAACGTCGACAGCGCCGTGCACATCGACCGGCCCGGGCAGCGCGCGATGCGCGAATGGACGAGCGAGGCGGCCTGAGCGGCTAGCCGCGGCGGGCGACTTCGATCGCGGCAACGTCGATCTTTTCATGGTCATCATTGCCTCGAAGGCGCGCTTTGCCTCGGCGCCGCCTGCGCGTCGCGAGCCTAGCGAACGTGTTCCGTTTGGCTCACGGCGCGCCGCCGGCACCGGCCACGCCGTCGGTCGATGTTTCGCCGCCTTGCGACACGCTGCCGCCGCTGCCTCCACCTCCGTTGCCGCCACTGCCGCCGTTGCCACAGCCGAATTGACTGCAGCCGGGGGCGTCATTGCAGCAGACCAAGTTGCCGCTGCATTCGTAGCCGGGGATGCTGAGCACGTGACGTTTGCAGTCGCCCGGCGGTAAGCATTGGCCGGTGCTAGCGTGCTTGGAGGAGTCTTCGCACGGTGGCGTTGTCGGGGTTGGATTCGGATCTGGAGTCGGAGTCGGATCGGGATTCGGATCTGGAGTCGGAGTCGGAGTCGGAGTCGGGATTGGATTGATGACGGGTCGCGGCGATGGATGCGTTTCGCCGAGGCTTTGATCGCGGCTGCTGCACGACAGGGCGCAGGCCAGGGTCAAGAGCCAGAAACGACGCCTCATTGGCAGGCGGCTTTCACGCGTGCCGCGTAGGGCGAGTTGGCGAAGCGCTGCACGAATGCCTCCAAGATGGGCGCGCGGGCAGCGGGCACGACGAGCTGACACTGCCCCACGGCGCGTACGCCCTCTCGCTCTTCGACCAAGGTGCCGTGCGGAAAGCGACGCGCGTGCTCGGCGGCCAGCGTCAGGGCCTGGCCCGGATTGCCGGAACGCAACGCCTGCTGCATCGAACGCACGAGCGCGAGCTCCTCGGCGGGGTCGGGGGTCGTCTCGGCGCTGCGTGCCGCTGGCGCCGAGCTTGCCGCAGCCGGCGCACGCTTGCTGCTGGCCGAGGCGGAGGCAGGCGCGACGACGGCGGGCGGAGGCTCCGGGGCGGACGAGGGAGTTGCAGCCAGGCCTTCAGCAGGCGGCGCGGAGGCAGACGCCGGCGCCGATGACGTGGGTGCGAGCCGCACGGGTGTGAGCGGCGACGCCGACTCCCTTGGTGCCATGCCTCGCACACCGAGCGCGATGGCGCACACACCGAGGATGCCCACACCGACTCCCCACCAGGCACGCCAGCCCCACGCCCGCCCGGCGGCTCCGCCACCTGCCGTAAGCTGCGCCGCCACACCCGTGCGAATGCGCTCGCGCGCGCCCGCATCCGGCTGGGTGGCGTCGCGCGCCACCGCGAACAGCCGCTCGAGCTCTTGATCGACTTCAGAGGTGGTCACGGCTTGCCTTTCGGTACCGCCAGCAGGTGCCTGGCAAGCTTAGCCTTGAGGCTTTCGCGCGCAACGCGCAGCCGCGAATACACGGTGTTGTGGTTGCCGCCGATGCATTCGCAAATCTCCGGCACGCTCAGCTGCTCCAGGTCGGCCAGGACGATGAGCTCGCGTTGGTCTTCGGGTAGCGACTCCAAAAGCTCCGCCAAAAGAGCCAAGTCTTGGCTGAGCTGCGCGCGGCGCTCCGGGCTGCCGCGGCTCGAGGCGGGGCCTAGCTGCTCGTCGCGCTCGGTGACCACGAGCGGGGCTTGCTTGCGGCGAAAGCTGCGCTTGTAGTCGCGCACCGTGTTGGCCAAAATCCCGTAGACCCAGCTCTGTAAGGTGGCGCGGCCGTCGTATTCGGAAAGCCTGCGATGGAGGACCACGAACACCTCCTGCACGACGTCGTCGGCAGCGCTGGGCGGCACACCCAGGCGCCGCGCGTTGCGGTAAACGAAGTCGAAAAACTCGTCGTAAACTCGCTCGAACGTCAGTTGGCCGTCACGCGAGCCCTCCGTGAAAGATTCGGCGGCGGGTGACATCAAAACCTCAACAGAGCGCCGAATCGCAGCGCCACCACCACGAATGACGCGCGCGATACCTCGCTACCATTCACCAAAAAGCGACGCCGCGAGAGGGGAGCGGAGGCTTCGAGCTCTCCCCGCCACTCGATGAAGCTCGGCGCCGGTACCGAGAGGTTGACGCCCAGCAGCGGCGCGAGCCACGTGAGCGAAGCCGTGCGATTCTCGTCGAAGCCTTCGCCTCGACCGCGCGCTTCGTTCACGCTCGCTCCCGCGCAAGCATCCACGCGGTAGCGAGCCTCGAGCTTGGGCGCGACGCATGCGCGCAGGGCCGCGCTACGCAGCCAGAGAGACACCGTTTGCGTCGCCTGCAGCTGGCGCCCTTGCTCGGCCGTCATGCTGCCGAGTAATCCGAGCGACCAGCGCTGGCCCACGCCGAGCTCGAGCTCCGCGGCGCCGCCGGCGGCCGGCTCGGGGAGCGCTGCCACCTCGACCAGGCCGAGCAGACCGAGCCGGGGCCGTAGCAACGGCTCTTGCGCCGGGGGCGGCTCCGAGCGCGGTCGAGAGAAATCCGGAGTCGGGTCGGGGCGCCGGGTCCAGATGTCGGGGCTGATACCGCTCTCGGCGGCGCCTTGCGGCTCGCCCTGGCCGTCGAAAACCGCCAGCGAAGCGGCGACGGCCGCCGTCTCGGCGGCGCGCGCGCAATCCTTCGCTTCGAAGCGGCGCGTGCCCAGCGGGCGGCCGTCCAAGTCGATGCTCACCTCGACCGCGTAGCGATCGGCGCCCTGGGTCACGGCTACGCTGCCGGCCAGGCGCGGCCGATCTTGGGGCTCGACCAGCTCTGCCAGGCGTCGCTCGAGCAGGGGCGCGCTGCTCGTGCAATCCGGCCCGCGCCACGCAAAATGCGACTCTTGGGCCCGAGCACGCGCGCTGACAGCTCCGGCCGCGAGCAGCATCAGGGCAAGCCAGGCGGGGCGCATTCCTGGCGGAACGCTAGGTCAGGGCCGGGCCTCGAGCAATGCATGCTCGGGCGTTGGCCGGCGCCGGCGCGATTCGTGAACAAATGGCGAGCGACCCCCAATATTCTTTTTTTAACAGGAGCCGTTCGGCCCGGCCAAAGCTGGTTGGAGGAGAGGTGAACATGACCTTATCGAAATACTTTTCTGCTCTTACGATTTTCGGGGTGTTGGTGCTGAGCTCGCACGCCAGAGCCGACGTCCCGCCGGACGACCTGTGTATGGAACAGGACCTGGGCAAGCCCTGCCAGAACGCCATGGGCAACGGCACGCGCCTCCAGCCTGGAGTCTGCACCGAGACCATGTGTACCCGGGCAACTCCCGACGGCTCCATGAGCTACGCCTGCAACCGCTGCGTGGCGGACGAGGGCGGTGCAGGAGGGCAACCGAGTGAAAGCGGTGGCACGAGCGCTGGTGGCCAGCCGAGCAACGGTGGTGGTGGCTCTGCCGGCGCTCCGGTCAACCCGCCTGGCGGCAGCGCGGCGGGCGGCAAGACGAACACGGCCGGCTCCAGCAACGACTCGAAGAGCTCGGACGACGGCGGCTGCTCGCTCACCGAAGCGCGCGGCACTGGCGCGCTCGGCTCACTCTTGGTCGCGCTCGGCGTCGCCGTGGCAGGCATGCGCCGTCGTCGTTCCCGCGCGAGCTGATGCGATGGCGGCCTCGTTGACAGCGGCAGAAGAGTGGTTACGCCCGCTCGATCGCGCACGCACGGCGCTTTTCGTGCGCGCGCTGCGGGTTGCGCCGCTGCGCGCCGTGCTGGTCGAAAAGAAACGCCGTGTGCCGGCGCTGCTGCTGGTGCACGCCAGCGCCGCCCTGGTGCTGGCGGTGCTGGCACCCTCTCTTCTGCTCGTCGCGGGGCCGCTCTTGCTCGGTGTGCCGCACCTGCTGTCGGACGTACGCTACTTGGTGCTTCGCCCGAGCTTGCCCCGGCGAGCTCGGGCGTGGCTGCTCGGCGGTGTGGCTCTGCTCCTGCTCTTGCGCATTGCGGAGCTCTTCGGGGCGGCGTCGCTGCTCCGCTATGAGCTGCCGCTCTGTGCGCTGTGGGTGACGGGCAGCGCGGCGCTGGGAGCGCGGCGGCTGCGTGACCCGCGGCTGCTCGTGATCGCAGCTCTCGCGGTCACGTTCGTGGGCATTGCGCTGATCGCACCGAGCACGCTGCGCCTGGTCATGGCTCATGCGCACAACGTGATCGCCGTCGCGATCTGGGCGCTGGCGTTCTGTGCGGCGCGAGGCAGGGCGCTGGCCGTGTCAGCGGCGCTGGGCGGCGCCGTGCTCGTGCTCTTGGCGACGCCGCTGGCTTGGCTCGGCTTCAAGCACGGCCTTGTGCAGTGCTTCGGGCTGCATAGCTTCAGGGCCGCCGAGCAGCTGGCGCCGTTCGTGCGCAGCACGCCGCTCGCCCTCGGCGTCGTGGCAAGCTTCGCCTTCTTGCAGTCGGTTCACTACGCCATCTGGCTCCACGCCATCCCGCAAGAAGCGACGCGCGGCGAAGGCACGCTCAGCTTTCGCATGAGCGGCCGCGCACTGCAGAGCGAGCTGGGCCGTTGGGGCGCGCTGCTGGTGCTGCTCGTCGTGGTGGCGGTGCCGGTTTTGGGGCTGGTTTCACCGCTGCGGACGCAATCGGTCTACCTGTCGCTCGCCACTTTTCATGGCTACCTGGAGCTGGGCGCGCTGTCGCTCTGGTGGCTCAATCGCCGGACTGCTTGAGGGCATGCCGCTCATCGTTCATTGGTTCAAGGCGTTCTTGCTCACGCTCGCGATAGAGCAGCTCGCTGCCGGTTGGGCGCTCCGGCGCGACCTGACGTGGGGGCGCAGGATCAGCATCATCGCGGTTTGCAATATCGCGTCGCACCCTGCGGTTTGGCTCGTCTTTCCCGAGCTCGGCGCCGGGCTCGGCTGGAGCCGCCTCACCACGCTCGTGCTCAGCGAGGTGTGGGCTTTCGGTCTCGAAGCGCTCATTTATGCGCTGTTCTTGGGGCCGGGCCACGCGCGCAAGGCCGCCTACGTGTCGACGCTGGCGAACGCACTGTCGCTTTCGATCGGCCTCGCCCTGCCAGCGCTGCTCTAAAGCCCGTACCGCTCTTCGGTCTCTCTGCTCTTGTCGCGTGCAGGTGCGGGGGCCTCGGTCGTGGAAGAGACGGGTGGAGGAGCCGAGGCCTGACTCGGAGGTGGTGGCGCGGCCGACGGCGGCGCGGGCTCCGGCGGTACGAGAAGGGGATAAGGAATCGCGACGGGCTCGTGGAGGGGGCGGCGTTGTGCTTTTGCGGGCTCGGCTCGGACCGGCGTGGCTTTGACGGGCTCGGCTCGGACCGGCTCGTTGCTGACCGGCTCGGGCTCGTCGCTCGAGCGCTCACGCTCACGCCAGGCCTGAGCCGTGTGCAAATACTGCAGTAGCCGCGGGCTCTGCAGCGCCCCCGATGGTTCTTCGAAGAGGGGTGCCGCATCCGGCGACAGACGCGCGTTGGCGCCCACCACGGCGCGCGTGATGTGCACGGCCAGGCTCGGATCGCGGTACTGAAGCCAACCAGCAGCCAGCAGCAGAGGCAACGCCACGAAGGCTAGCGCGAGCGGCCACACGCGGCGCCGCGGAAGCGCGTAAGGCCGCACGGTGCGAGCCTCGGCCGGCACCCTCGACTCTTCGACCGCGTAGGCGGCTGCGTGAAGCACGGTGGCATGGGGCAGCAGCGCGTGCGCCAGCTCGCTCACCGACGAGATGCGCCGATCTCGGTCCTTTTCGAGGCAGTGGTGCACGATCGCATCGAGCTCCGGCGCCAAATCGTTGCGGTACTCGAACAAGGAAGCGGGCGGGCTCGCGAGCACGTTGGCGCACACCTCGGGCAAGCTGTCGCCCTCGAACGGCAGCCGTCGCGAGAGCAGCTCGAACAAGAGCACGCCGAGCGACCACACGTCCGAGCGCGCGTCCACGTCCGCAGGCGTCGTCATTTGCTCCGGCGACATGTACCAGGGTGAGCCCAGGCTCTTGTCGGGATCGGTCAAGCGGGGCGATTCGGCGTGCACGCTCTTGACGATGCCAAAGTCGAGAATTTTGATCGAAGAGCGCCCGTCGGGTCGCAGCGCCAAGAACAGATTGGAGGGCTTGATGTCGCGGTGAACCAGGCCTGCTGCGTGCGCCTCGGCCAGGCCCTCGCAAACCTGCAGCAAAATGTCGACAGCCTCGTGCTGCTCGAGCGCACCGCGCCCCTCCAGGTACTGATCGAGGCTCGTCCCCTCCAGCTGCTCCATGACCAGGTAGGGCTCACCGGATGGAAGCACACCCACGTCGAAGACGCGGGCGATGTGCTCGCCCTTCAAAGCCGCCGCGGAGCGCGCCTCGTTGACGAAGCGTTGCATCGCTTCGGGGTCGTCTTTCAGCTCGGAGTGGATGAGCTTGATTGCTACCGGTGTGCCCAGGAGCACGTGCGTCCCAGCGCAAATCACGCCCATGCCGCCGTAGCCCAAGACCTCCCCAACGAGGTACCGTTCGCCGATGATTTGGCCCGCTTGGATCGGCAGCGCGGTCGGCTGTTGAGCGGTGGAAGCAGTCACTGCCCGTTGATGAGCAAGGATCGATCCAACCCGGCCAGGCTCTGTGTCGTCTTGCGCCGTGGCGCCGTTGCATATTTTTTTTCTGGCACGCCGTGGCGCCGCCGCCCGCTCACGGCTCGGCTGGCAGACCCAACAAGAACGGCGCGACGGCGTTCAGGTAGTTGACGTTGTCGTAGTTTGGATTGTCGTGCTGGCCGCCCGGGAACTCGCACCACACGACCGGGTAAGCGTCGGGGCAACCCGTGTACTTGATGCACTCGGGGTACTTGGCGTCGTAGGGGGTGCTGGCGCTGCCGTTACAGCCGTTGCGCTTCAAGATTTCGTCGCGCGAGGGGGCGGCGCCGTAGGTGTCTTCGTCCACGTTGAGCTTTTCGAGGGGACCGACCGGATTGGCAGTGTCCGTGGCGGAGACGATCATGAACGCCGCGACGGGGCCGTTGCACGCCCAGCGATGCTCGCGCAAGCCGCCGGCGAGCGAGTAGAAGCCGCGCACCGTGTCTGCGGTCGCGCAGCCCATCAGCATCGCCTCCCAGGCACCGCTGCTGCCGCCGCCGATGAACTCCTTGCCCAGGTCGACGCAGAAGTTGTCTTCGACCCACCTTTGCACCGTGAGAAAGTACGGCACCTCGGGGCCGTTGACGCAGTCGCCCACGTTCTTGATGTCGGGCGCACAGCGAATGCCGCCGTCCGAGAAACAGGGGCTCACTTGCTGCAAGCCGATGCGGATCGCGCCGTCTTCACCCGGTACGCCGAAGCCCTGGCCCTTTTGGGGCGGCGCGGGCCCGCAGCCGTCGGCGCCGAAGAAGACGACGTGCGGTTGATTGGGGTCGTACCCTGCCGGCAGTGCGATCGTGAAATCGCGATCGATCATCGTCTCGCCGTTGGGCGCAGTTTGCGCATCGATGCCGCCGGGCACGAACGGCGGCGCCACGCAGTCGCGGGGGCAATTCGGAATCGTACACGCGGCGCATGCGGGGATTGCGATGCGATGATTCGTGAACGAGCCTTCCAAGGCGCCCATCGCGTCTTTGCCGCAGCCGGCGCTCTTGCCGGTATGCAGCGGCAGGTTGCCGGAGCCGCCGCCTCCGCTGCCGGCGCTATTGCCACCGTTGCCCGCCGTTGCGCCTCCGCTTGCCGTGCCGCCGCCGCCCATGCCGCTCCCGGCGGAGCCGCCGCTTGCGCTGACTGCCGCCCCGCTCGAGCCGCCACCCCCGCTGATTCCGGCTGTGCCTGCAGTGGCTGCAGCTCCCGCGCTTCCGCCAGGTTGGCCGGTTCCTCCCGGTGTGTTGGTGGAGGGTTCGCTCGAGCAGGCAAGCGCGGCGAAGAAGAACAATGCACCCGCGGTGGAACGAAGATGGGCCAGCTGGGTAGTCTCCAATGGCTCAGTGGCCGCAGCGCAGCCCCGCGATCACGCGACGGCTACGAAGCTTGCGCCAGCAGCAGCATGCAGCCGCCAAAAGCCAGCAAAGCAATCACCGCGCCGATCGCTCCGAACAGGTAAAAAGCGCGGAGCGGCGCCTGGTACACGTTCGCATCGCGCGCCCACGGCTTGATCTGCTGCTGGTAGGCTAGGGCCTCTTGCTGGAGCAGGGCTGCGGCGTTGGCGGTCACGCCCGCATCGAGCAGGTTGGTCGCGCTGCAGTGCTGACACGTGACCTGCGGCGCGCGCACTGGCGGTAAGTCGCCGCCGCAATTGCGACAGCGCACGGCGAGCCCCGGTGCCTGGGGGGGCCGCGCGCGCAGCAGCGGGATCAGTCGCCGCGTGTAGACGCGGCGCATGCCGAGCCAACCGCTGAGCATGCCGCACGCAGCCGCCAGCGGCACGCCACCGAAGAACGCCTGCTCCGGCGCAATCTTGATCAAAGACTGCCAGTTACTGATGAAGTTCCACGACTGGTAAATACCAATCGCGCCCATGAGCAGCAGCGACGGCACCCAGGCGTTGGTCATTTGCTGCAGCGTTTGCAGCGGCGCCTCACTGGACTCGCGCGCACGCGAGACCTGCAGCAAGCGCAAACGCAAATGCCGATGACGCTCGGCGGCGTCTTTGGGGAGCGTCTCGCGGCGCCCGCAGTACTGGCAGCAGAGCTCCGGATCTTGATGTAGAAAGTGCGGCTCAGCGACGGACATGGGCGCCCCACAGTTGGTGCAGGGCGCCGGAACGCCCTGTACGAATCCAGCCGCCGCCGGTGCCGCCATCTACCCGGTGTTTCTTCAGCCGCCGAGGCGTTTGGCGAGGTTCGAAAGCCCGTGGCTCATGACCTCGGCGTGGTACAGCGCGCTGGCCACGATCGGCGCAGTGGTTTGGTTCATGATGAACGAAATGCGCTGCCCGTCGCCCACCAGGTGCACGCCGGCCGAGCCGAGCGTCACGAATTCAGGCAGCAGCTGGCCGAGCAGCTGCGCCAGGGCCGGCTCTTGCGTCGACACCGAGAACTCTGCGTCGACTGCGGGGTTGCCGGTCGCCATTTCTGGCAGAGTTTGCGTCTTGACGATCGAGCCCATGGGCGTCTTACGCGACGTTACCTCGAACGGCGGAAACGGCTGCTTGGCGGTGGCGGCCATGCGGCAGTCGAACCACGTCTTGTAGGTGGTGCTCGAGAAGCCAGTCTCGCGCTCTTGCCGATTCAGGTACGTGAGGCTGAGCGGCACGCCAAAGGGCTCTCCGCTGAGCTCGATATCGATGTGGATGGCTTTGCTGTCGGTTGCACCGCGCGCGATGTCCGCGTTGGCGTGGGTGACCATGAAGTTGAAGGAGGGGTCACCCTTGATGACTTGCAGACCCAAGCGCGTGGCGAGCTCGCCCGCGCGGTAGTTGGAATACTGCTGATCGTAATTGGCAGTTTGCTGCTTCTGTCGCGAGCGCATGAAGAGCGTGTAGCCGAGCGCCAGTGCCGGAAAGACGAGGACGTAATACGGGTAGCCCATGGTTTCTCTCGCTAAAGTTCCAGGTTGAGGAGGTGGGTCAGGTGCCCGGCGGCCGCCAGCCGCCCACGGCCGGCGCGGCGTACGCGGGCGCGGCAGCAGGAGCAGCTGCGACTCTGCCCCACGCGCGAATGTACGCGACGAGCTGATCGGCTTCTTTGATGCCGTTGATCGAGTGGCTACTGCCGTCCTTCAGCTGCAGCTCGATCTCTTGGTAGTTGCCGTTGCGGCCCGTGTGCTGAATGTGCTTCACGCTCTGCACGTCGGCCGAGTTGATGGTCTTGGTGCCGAATAGGCGTTGCCACACGAGGCCACGCTCGAAGACCTCGACCACTTGCTTCATCCGCATGAGCGCCGGTAGCAAGAGCAGGACGCCGACTACCAGGCAGATACCGGCCATGCTCAGGCGCTCGGAAAAGGGCGAGACCTGGCCCTGACTGCCCACGCCAAATAGGTTGGCGGGAGCAGCCAGAAGCGCGATGCCACCGACGTAAATTGTCCAGCCGATGCCCGCGAAGGAGCTGCGGTGGGTGCCCAATTTTTTCCCCATTTCCACGCGCGGAGGGTGCACCGAAGCGGCCCTCGACCGCAACCCCAAAATTCGAAAGATACCGGTGCGCAAATCATGGCGCTCGCGTGTTGAATGGCTGGTCGTGGTGCGACGTCGAAGCCGGCTCACCTCGTTGACGCGAACCAGCGCCAACGGCAGGCTACCGCGCCATGGGTTATCGCGCTGTTGGGTTGGGGATCGTCATATCGATTGTCACGTCCGTTGCCGCTCACGCTGCCGAGCCGATCGGGGTTGCCGACGCCCCGAGATTCCCGGACGAGCCTGCGCCCGCGCTCGCTGCGCCAGTGCCCGCTGCACCTGCATCTGCGGAGCCCAGTGCGACTCCACCGACTCCTGCTCCTGCGCAATCTGCGCCCGCCGTTGCGCCAGCAGCACCTGCGCCGATCATCGTGCCTCCGTCGAGCCCGGACGACGCGCCACCACCTCCAGATGAGCCGATTGAGCGCCATTTTGCCTTCAAAGCCAACTACGGAATTGGCTTCTTTTGGCCTTCGGACGTGAACGCCTACTTGAAGTCGCGGGTACCGCAAGACAGCGGCTCACTCGTGCGCGACTTGTCGACGATGTACCTGCTGTTCTCGGCCGACGTGTCGGTGGCTTACTTCCCGACCGAGGTCTTCGGCATCAGGCCGAACCTGCTCTACTTGTTTTCTTACAAGGCGAACCCTGCCCAGGGTGGTGGCACCGACTTCTTCTGGCTGCACTCGCTTGCGCCCGGACTCTCGCTCGACTTCGTGCTCGAGACGCACAAGCTGGCGCGCTTCTTCGCGAGCCCCGGCGTCAGTTATCAATTCGCTTGGCTCGGAGATTACTCGGCGCACGGCCTCGGCCTCGAGCTCGCGCTGGGCACCGAGCTCTCGTTCGGTCGTCATCGCAACAAGGGAGCATCCATCGCGCTCGTGCTCCGGCGCGCGAGCCTTGGTATCGATTCGAGACCGCGAGAACCGCTCGGCACTCCCACCATCGACAACCTCGACTTCTCGAGCATCATGGTTCGCCTCGGCTTCCAGTACGGGTCCTGACCTCTCGGCGCGGCCCGTGCGGGAATGGCGCGGGCGTTCGGTACGACGACGGGCACAATGTAGGTTGAGGTACTTGGTCGACGCCGTCGGGTTACCGCGGAAGCGATTGGGTGCGCTTGATGCAGCGGGGGCGACAAAAACGTCGTCCCCCGGACATCAAAAATAGGTTCGCACCCCCGCCGCCTCGTCGCTGGCCTTCGGCGGCGTCTTTTCGCAAGCCCAGGAGTTGTTTTTGACCAAGAACCTTCGCTTCCTCGCCTTTGCTCCTCTCTGTTGGTTCCTCGCATGCTCGGCCGAATCCCCGGACGGCAGCGGCACCGGCGGCAACGCGAGCGCGGCAGGCAACACGTCCGCAGCCGGCACCATGTCGGCGGCTGGAAGCACGGTACTTCCCGGCGGTGGAACGGGGGGCGTCACGGGCGCCGCCGGTAGCGTCGGGACGAGCGGCGCCACCAGCACCGCGGGTACGACGGGGACGGCCGGAACGACGGGCGTTGCCGGCACGACGGGCGCGGGAGGCAGCACCGGCACCGGCGGAACCGGCGTGGGTGGCATGGGAACGGGCGGCTACACCGGCGCCACCGGCAAGAGCGCGGGCTGCAACAAGCAACCGGGCGCGAACGACACGGACCAGAAGTTCGTGCTCCACGAGATCCACCTCACGGGCATCACCAATCCTGCGTACCTCGCGGGCGGTAAGCTCTATACAGACAACCAGCTCCCGCGCGGCGGCAAGTACGACTACCAGTTCCGTCCGTACTCGGTGCGCCTGCCCAAAGGTTACGACCCGAGCAAGCCGTACGCCGTGGTGCTCGCGGGCGGCGGCTGCGGTGGCAACGCAGAAAACTTCGCGAGTAACCCCGGTGGCGGTTACCAGCCTGACAACACTCAGTCGACAATCCAAATTGGTCTGTCGTACCTGGCCGGGTGCTTCGACGACGGCGGCCGCGCCTTCAAGGACAACAACTGGCTCGACACGCCAGAGGTCCCGTACGTGCGCCAGGTGATCGAAGAGGTGGAGAACAACTACTGCGTCGACAAGAGCCTGGTGTTCGAGAGCGGCACCAGCAGCGGCGGCTGGGAGTCCTTTACCACCGGCTGCGCTGCGGCCGACATGATTCGCGCCATCGGCCCGGTGTCGGGCGGCTTGCGCCTGCATCGTCCAGCGTGCACCGGCAAGCAAGCGGCCATCATGGTCGAGGGCCTACAAGACAACGCCAACCCGATTGGTCTCATCGATCCTCCGGACGGCAACCTCGACAGCCCCGGCTCGGCCGCAGCGCGCGACGAGATCTTGAAGCGCAACGGCTGCGTGTCCCAAGACTTCGTCTTCGACTATTCGGAGACGACGAAGAAGCAAGGCAACGCGCCGCACGACGTGTGGGACCCTGCGTTTCCCTCGTGCGTCAAATACACGGGTTGCCCAGCGGAGTATCCGGTCGTGTGGTGCGCGCTGCCTTGCGGCCACCAATGCGACAACGAGACGATCGACGGCAAGAAGGTCGACTACAAGCAAGGTATCTTCAAGTTTTGGAGCAGCTTGCCGCCGAAGTGAGCCCCGATTTCATGATCGGAATGGCCAGCGGCTAGGCCCATAGCGTCCGTGAAGCAAAAGCGCCGTGTCTTTCTCAAAGTGATCGCGACCGGCCCCCTGGTGGGCTGTGCGGGCGCAGATCCAGGCGGCGCTTTCGGCGACGGTGGCAGCAGCTCGCTTGCCGGTGGCGGGAATGTCACCGGCAACCCTGCTGGCGGGGCGGCGAGCTCGGGTGGTAGTGGGTCGAGCCAAGCCGGCAGCGCGTCGACTCAAGCCGGCAGCGCGTCGAGCCAGGCCGGCACTTTTTCCTCATCGACCGGCGGGCTACCGCATTTCGGTGACTCGGGCGGCACGGGCACCACCAGCGGCGGTGGCGCGGCTGCTGGCACCATGTCGACCGGCGCTGGCGGCACCGGCGCCATCAGCCAGACCCCGGGCGAAGTCGTGGGCAACGTGAGCCAGCTGCCGGTCGGCGCCTTCATGACGCTGAGCGGTCCCTACTTTTTCACGCGCGACGCGGCCGGAATCCGCGCGATGAGCATGCAGTGCACCCACAAATTCTGCTCGCTGGTGATATCGGGCAACGAGCTCGATTGCCCGTGCCATCACAGCCGCTTCGATCGCGAAGGCAAAGTCCTGGCGGGCCCGGCGACGACGCCGCTGCCGTACTTCAAGGTGTACGTCGATGCCGCGGGCACCATCAGCGTGGACAAGTACACGCTGGTCCCGGCGAGCACCCGCACGCCGGTTTGACGGCCCGTCACGCTGTAAATCTGACTGAACCGGCACGGCTGGACACTCACCAAGAGTCGTCCTCAGCCAACGGATAGGCCCTCTCATGCCCATCTCTCGCGCCAACTTGAAAGTTTCGACCGTCGCTGCCGTTCTCGCGCTCGCCGCGTTCCCGCTCGCGGCCGCTTGCTCGGGAGGCAACACCGACGACGGCGTCGCCGGCGGTCCTTCGACGGGCGCAGGGCCGTCTGGCGGTTCCAGCAATGCCACCGGTGGTAACGCCACGAGCGGCTCGACCGGGACGGCGGGTAGCGGCGTGCTCCCCCAGGGCGGCTCCTCACCGACGGGCGGATCGACGGCCGGTGGCAACACCAGCACGAGTGGCGCAGGGGGCGCGACCGGCGGCGCTGGCGGCACCGTGAGCAGCAACGGAGGCAGCAGCCCTGGCGGCTCCGGTGGGTCCGACGCCGATCCGTGCGGCATGCCTCCGACGCACGCGCTGAACGTGATGGCGTCGGTTGGCGAGCACAACCACAACGGCGCGGGCCTCGATACGCGAGCGAAGACGATGCTCGGCAAGCTCGTCATCGATTACGGCGTGGCCGGTGGCGGTTACATCTCGTTCTTGGCCAAGCGCGGCTACCATTCGATCGGCGCGCCGGGTTTCGCCGAGTGCGCGGCGCCCGACTTGCAGGGCGACCGCACGCGCGTGAGCAAGTGCCGCATGGGCGAGATCGCGACGACCGAAAAGGCCATCATCGCCAAGCTGAACGACTTGCAGAAGCAGTACCCCGAAGAGGATTGGGGCTACTTTTTGGACGCCGCCGGCAAGCTGCGTTGGTCGGACGTCGCGGTCACCGGCTTCTCGCACGGGGCTACCACCGCGGCCATCAACGCGCGCAGCTACGCCTGCCTCTGGCGCGCTGTCTCGCGCTCGGGGCCGCGCGACAACGAATGCGGCAAGGGGCCGTGCTCCGCGCCGATCAGCACGCCCAACTACGACACCGCCTGCACCGATGACCACATCGCTTCGTGGCTCGACGAGCCGTCCAAGACGCCGATGGATCGCTTCTACGGCTTCGTCGGTATGACCGATGGACAGTGTGGCGACATCATGTTCAACATGCACCACACCAAGTACCTCGGCGAGCCGCTCATCTTCGACGCCCAGGGAGCGGACGTCAGCACGTCGCACCAGCTCTTCGCGCAGGGCGAGGGCCACTCCGGTTTCTTCGACTATGGCCCCGCCAAGCTCGCGCTAGAAATCGCCTTCGGCATCCCGCCCGAAAACCGCAATCCGGCCTTCTAGCAGGCCCAAACGTACCGCCAGGGCGGGCGGCTCGGGTCATTTGTCGCGAACGTGGCGTCATGGCACCGTCGAGCCCGTACAAACGACGGAGTTCGCTGGCATCCAACTTGCTCCTGTGTCCAGGCATGAAGAGCTTGCCAGTTCCGGTTGCGCAGGTGCGGAAGAACCTCGCTGATGTGATTGAAGAAGTGCGTCGTGGGCAGCGCGTGCGCGTCACGCGTCACGGCAAGGCCGTCGGCTGGATCATCGGTGACGAAGAACGGAAGCGCTTGGAGCCGCAGCAAGGTGCGACCGCTACGCGCGCTCGTCGCGCTGCGCCGCGGCGCTGAGCTGCGCGACCCAGTCGACGAGCGCCGCGATCGCGAACGGCTTCACGGCGTAGCGTTGGAAGCCGGAGGTTTGCACGCGCGTTTGCCACTCGGGCGCTGAATAGCCGCTGATCGCGATCGCGGGCAGGGTTGGAAGTCCGCGCAGCTCGCGCAGCTCGCGCGGCAAGCTCAAACCATCGCCGTCGGGCAGCTCGAGATCGGTGATCAGCACATCGAAGCCCTGAGCAGCAGCTGCTGCGAGCGCGCGGCCGTGCGATGCCGCCGGCAGCACGAGCGCTCCTTCCGCTTTGAGGCAGTCAGCGAGCATTTCGAGGTTGTCGATGTCGTCCTCGACGAGCAGTACGGTGGTTCCTCGCAGGCGCATCGCGAGGTCGAGCCTGCCTACGACGCCGTACCGCCGGCAAGACTTGTACAAAACGGAAAGGATCACCTCGCTCGCCTCAAAGAGCGGCCAAATCTGCGAGATTCTTCGATCCGTACGTGACGTACGAATTCCTGTTTTTGTACCGGTTGGCGTCCATCGTCAGACGGCGCGCTGCGACTCGTAGCTCATCACCCGATCGCCTTTTCACGTACTTGGCAGACGGCCAATAGACGCTCGTAATGCACGCTGGAACCCACCACCAAGCAGTAGATGCAGGGATCGCCGTAGGCAAATGCCACGAGAGGTACCAGATTGTCACGCCGACTCGTCGCTTGCGTCTCTCGTTTTAGGCCCTAACGTGAGACCTTGCGCGAGGAGCAAAGTCGGGTGTCAATGACGCGGCTTCGGGAGTACGCGATGCAGCTCGAACGCAAACCGTCCGGAACTCACCCGCTTGGTCAAGCAGTGTTTGACGAACTCGAGGAAGCTCTCGCGCTAGAACGACGCTACGCAGACGCGCTGGACGCGCTGCTCCCCGCGCTGCGCGCTAGCCCCACGCTCCAAGAGGCGTGGCCGCTCTTGCTGGATACGTTCTCGCGCGTCACGGGGGCTGGCGCTGCGCGTCTTTGGTGGTGCTCGGCCGGCGTGCTGTCGCCCTGCGCCGCTCGCGGCACCAACGCCGCCGACGAGCCGAGCGCTTTACCGGTGGCGGAGGCTTTCGGTGGTGCAGCTTTCAGCGAATGGCCGCCCGTCTCGATATTGCTCGGTGAGCAGCCTCTTCTGGCTGGCCTCGACAGCCTGGTCGACGGCCAAGCGTTGTGCGTGTTGCTGCGTGGCGATGACGCGGAGCTCCGGGCGGTGCTGTGCCTGGCGCGCCTCAACGGGCCCATGCCGGCCGAGCGGGCGCGCGAACGGCTGACGGCTCTGGCTCAGCACGTGGCCGCCGTGATCTCGGAGCGTCTGCGCCGCGAGGCCCTGCAGCAATCGCTGCAATCTCGGGACGACGTGCTGGGCGTCGTCGCGCACGATCTGCGCAATCCGCTGAACGTCATCGCTACCGCCTCGAACATGCTTCATCAGCGGCTGCCCAACACGCAGGCGCGGCGCCCGGTCGAGCGCATCTTGCGCGCCGCCCAGCGCGCGGAGCATCTAATCGACGACTTGCTGGACGTGAGCGCGATCGAGAGCGGACATTTCTCGATCGAGAAGCGTCAGTTCGACGCCGCTGCCACCGTGCTCGCCGCTATCGAGTCGCAGCAGGGGCTGGCCGCCAATTCGTCCGTGATTCTCGCCAGCGATCTGGCGCCGGGTTTGCCCCCCATTCAGGCGGACGGCGAGCGCGTGCTGGAAGTGATCGAGAACTTGGTCGGTAACGCCATCAAGTTCACGCGCGCGGGTGGCACGATCGTCATCGGAGCTCGTTACCAGGGGCCGGAGCTGATGATCTGGGTGAAAGACACCGGCTGCGGCATCCCGGCGGAGCAGGTTCCGCACCTGTTCGACCGCTTTTGGCAAGCCGCCAAGGGCGACCGCCGCGGCGCCGGTCTGGGGCTGACAATCTGCCGCGCGATCGTCGACGCTCACGGTGGCCGCATCTGGGTCGAAAGCGAGCAAGGCGTGGGGACGACGGTGTTCTTCACGCTGCCCGCGATCGGGCTCGTGGCGAAGCCGCAAGGGCACGAGGTGACCAACATCTTGCTGGTCGACGATCGGCAAGAGAATTTGATGTCGCTCAAAGCCGTGCTGGAGCGGCCGGACTACCGCCTCGTCGCGGCCAGCTCGGGCGAAGAAGCGCTGCGCTGCGTGCTGCGCGAGTCCTTCGCGGTGGTGCTGATGGACATCGCGATGCCGGGCATGGACGGCCTCGAAGTAGCGGGGCACCTGAAGGCGCTCGAGCGAAGCCGCGACGTGCCCATCATTTTCATCACCGCTTTCGGCGACGACCCGGCCGAGATCCATCGCGCCTACTCGGCCGGTGGCGCAGACTACCTGGTCAAGCCCTTGGATCCGGAAATCGTACGCCGCAAAGTAGCGGTGTTCGTCGACCTCAGTCGGCGTCGCAGTGAGGGTATTCGCGAGGCAGCAGGAGCCTAAACAATATGACGAGCAGCCCGCATGTCGGTGGTCGTGCCCAGCCCGCGTTGCCACCAGAAGGACTGACTTCGACCGACGAGGAGCTGCGCGAGCTGCTCCGCGTGCTCTCGGCAGCGCGCGACGGTGACTTCAGCGCGCGCATGCCCGGTCATTTGACGGGCCTGGTCGGTAAAATCGCCGACACGGTCAACGAGGTGATCGCCGCCAATCAAACCATGGCAAGCCAGATCGACCGCGTCGGGCAGGTCGTCGGCCGCGAAGGCAAGACACGGCAGCGCGTGCGCTTCATTCACAGCAGCGGCGCCTGGGGCGAGATGGAAGCGTCGATTAACACGTTGATCGACGACCTGCTCTGGCCCACCACCGAGATGACGCGCGCTCTGGCCGCCGTGTCGCAGGGCGACCTGGCGCAAACCGTGCGTTTGGACGTCGACGGGCGGCCGCTCGAAGGCGAGTTCTTGCGTTCGGCCACCATGGTCAACGCCATGATCAAGCAGCTCGGCGTGTTCACGTCCGAGGTGACGCGCGTGGCGCGCGAAGTCGGCGCCGACGGCAAGCTCGGCGGCCAGGCCGAAGTGCCCGACGTGAGCGGCGTGTGGAAAGACTTGACCGACTCCGTGAACTCGATGGCTTCGAACCTGACCGGTCAGGTGAGAAACATTTCGGAGGTGACGATCGCGGTCGCCAGCGGTGACTTGTCGAAGAAGATCACGGTGGACGTGCGCGGCGAGATTTTGCAGCTGAAAGAGGCCATCAATACGATGGTCGATCAGCTGCGCGGCTTCGCCAGCGAGGTGACGCGCGTGGCGCGCGAAGTAGGCACCGACGGCAAGCTCGGCGGCCAGGCCATCGTGCCCGGCGTCGCCGGCACGTGGAAGGACTTGACCGACTCCGTGAACGCCATGTGCGGCAACCTGACCGATCAGGTGCGCAACATCGCGCAGGTGACGACCGCCGTGGCGCGCGGCGACTTGTCGCGCAAAATCACGGTAGACGTGCGCGGCGAGATCTTGGAGCTCAAAGACACCATCAACACGATGGTCGATCAGCTCAATGGCTTCGCCAGCGAGGTGACGCGCGTGGCGCGCGAAGTCGGCACCGACGGCAAGCTGGGCGGCCAGGCGCAGGTGCCGGGCGTGGCCGGCACGTGGAAGGACCTGACCGACAACGTCAATTCCATGGCCTCGAACTTGACGGGGCAGGTGCGCAACATCGCCGAGGTGGCAACCGCCATCGCAGGCGGGGACCTGTCGCGCAAGATCACGGTGAGCGTGAGCGGCGAGATTTTGCAGCTGAAAGAGACCATCAATACCATGGTCGACCAGCTGAACGCCTTCGCCGGTGAGGTGACGCGCGTGGCGCGCGAAGTCGGTACCGAAGGTCGCCTCGGCGGTCAGGCCCAGGTGCCCGGCGTCGCCGGTACGTGGAAGGATTTGACCGACTCCGTCAACTCGATGGCGAACAACCTGACCGCTCAGGTGCGCAACATCGCCGAAGTGTCGACCGCCATCGCCAACGGCGACTTGTCGAAGAAGATTACCGTCGACGTGAGCGGCGAGATCTTGCAGCTGAAGCAGACCATCAACACCATGGTCGACCAGCTGAACGCCTTCGCCGGTGAGGTGACGCGCGTGGCGCGCGAAGTCGGTACCGAAGGCAAGCTGGGCGGCCAGGCCGTGGTGCGCGGCGTCGCCGGTACGTGGAAAGACCTGACCGACTCCGTGAACTCCATGGCCTCGAACCTGACGGGCCAGGTGCGCAACATCGCCGAGGTGGCCACCGCCGTGGCCTCGGGTGATTTGTCGCGCAAGATCACGGTCGACGTGCAGGGCGAGATCTTGCAGCTGAAAGAGACCATCAACACCATGGTCGATCAGCTCAACGGCTTTGCCGCCGAGGTGACGCGCGTGGCGCGCGAAGTCGGAACCGAAGGCAAGCTGGGTGGTCAGGCCGTGGTGCCGGGCGTTGCCGGTACGTGGAAGGACTTGACCGACAACGTGAACTCCATGGCCGGTAACCTCACCGGCCAGGTGCGCAACATCGCCGAGGTGTCGACCGCCATCGCCAACGGCGACTTGTCGAAGAAGATCACGGTCGATGTGAGCGGCGAGATTCTGCAGCTGAAAGAGACGATCAACACGATGGTCGATCAGCTGAACGCGTTCGCGGGCGAGGTAACGCGCGTGGCGCGCGAAGTCGGTAGCGACGGCAAGCTCGGCGGCCAGGCCCAGGTGCCCGGCGTCGCCGGCACGTGGAAGTCGCTGACCGACAGCGTGAACTCGATGGCCGGTAACCTGACGGCCCAGGTGCGTCACATCGCCGAGGTGACGACGGCAGTCGCGAAGGGCGACCTTTCTCGCAAGATCACGGTGGACGTGAAAGGCGAGATCTTGGAGCTGAAGAACACCATCAACACGATGGTCGATCAGCTCAACGCCTTCGCCAGCGAGGTGACGCGCGTGGCGCGCGAAGTCGGTACCGAAGGCAAGCTCGGCGGTCAGGCGCAGGTGCCCGGCGTGGCCGGCACGTGGAAGGACTTGACCGACAACGTGAACTCGATGGCGACGAACCTGACCAATCAGGTGCGCAACATCGCCGAGGTCGCGACGTCCATCGCCAGCGGCGATCTCTCGAAGAAAATCACGGTGGACGTGCGTGGTGAGCTGCTCGTCTTGAAAGAGACGCTCAACACCATGGTCGAGCAGCTGCGTTCGTTCGCCGGCGAGGTGACGCGCGTGGCGCGCGAAGTCGGTACGGAAGGTCGCTTGGGTGGTCAGGCCAACGTGCCGGGCGCCGCCGGCACGTGGAAGGACTTGACCGACAACGTGAACTTGCTTGCCGGTAACCTGACCACGCAGGTCCGCAACATCGCCGAAGTGACGACCGCCGTGGCCTCCGGCGACCTCTCGCGCAAGATCTCGGTCGACGCGCGCGGCGAGATTCTGGAGCTGAAGAACACCGTCAATACGATGGTCGATCAGCTCAACTCGTTTGCCGGCGAGGTGACGCGCGTGGCGCGCGAAGTCGGCACCGAAGGCAAGCTGGGCGGTCAGGCGCAGGTGCCCGGCGTCGGCGGTACTTGGAAAGACTTGACCGACACCGTGAACGTGATGGCCGCCAACCTCACCGAGCAGGTGCGTGGCATCGCCAAGGTCGTGACGGCCGTCGCCAACGGCGACTTGAAGCAGAACTTCACCATCAAATCCAAAGGTGAGGTCGCGGCGCTGGCCGACACCATCAACAACATGACCAGCACGCTCGCCACGTTCGCCGAGCAGGTGACGACCGTGGCGCGCGAAGTGGGCGTGGACGGGCGCCTGGGCGGTCAGGCCGAGGTGCCGGGCGCCGCCGGCACGTGGAAGGATTTGACGGGTAACGTGAACATGCTGGCCGCCAACTTGACTGGCCAGGTCCGCGCGATCGCCGAGGTCGCTACCGCCGTGACCAAGGGCGACCTCACGCGCTCCGTGCAGGTGGAAGCGCGCGGCGAGGTGGCAGAGCTGAAGGACAACATCAACACGATGATTGACAACCTTCGCCTGACTACGGAGCGAAATACCGAGCAAGACTGGCTGAAAACGAACCTCGCCCGTGCCACCAACATGCTGCAAGGTCAGCGCGACCTGGTGCGCGTGGGGCAGATGCTGTTGTCCGAGCTGGCACCGCTGGTCGGGGCGCACCAGGGCGTCATCTACCAGCGCTCCGACGACCCGGTGCCGACGCTGCGCCTGTTGGCGTCGTACGCGGATGACGGCAAGGAAGGTCATCCTCCGCAGCTTGCGTTTGGCGAGGGGCTGGTCGGCCAGTGTGCTCTCGAGCGCCGTCGCATGCTCATTCACGAATTGCCGCCCGATACGATTCGCATCGGCTCGGGCTTGTTCAGCGCGCTGCCGCGCAACGTGATCGTGCTGCCCGTGCTATTCGAAGAGCAGGTCAAGGCCGTAATCGAGCTGGCCTCGCTCGGAGCTTACACACCGTCGCACCTGGCGTTCCTCGATCAGCTGACGAGCAGCATCGGTATCGTGCTCAACAGTATCGAGGCCACGATGCAGACCGAGAGCCTGCTGGAGCAGTCGCAGACACTGGCCGGCGAGCTGCAGGCTCAGCAGGCCGAGCTGCAGCAGACCAACGAGCAGTTGGCGCAAAAAGCCCAGCAGCTTGCCGAGCAGAACGAGGAAGTCGAGCGTAAAAATCGCCAAATCGAGCAGGCTCGCCGCGCCCTCGAAGAGAAGGCGGAGGAGCTCGCGCTCACCTCGAAGTTCAAGTCCGAGTTCTTGGCCAACATGTCGCACGAGCTGCGCACGCCGCTCAACAGCATCCTGATTTTGGGGCAGCAGCTCAGCGATAACCCCGAAGCGAACCTGACGCCGAAGCAGGTCGAGTTCGCGCGCACCATTCACAGCGCTGGCTCCGATCTGCTCAACCTAATCAGCGACATCCTCGATTTGTCCAAGATTGAATCTGGAACGGTGACGGTCGAGCCGGCAGAAGTGTTCTTCACCAGCTTGCTCGACAGCGTCTCGCGCCCGTTCCGTCACGACGCCGAGGCGCGCGGCTTGAGCTTCGAGGTGCAGCTGGACGTGCGGCTCGGGCGCAGCCTTTTCACCGATTCCAAGCGCCTGCAGCAGGTGCTCAAGAATCTCCTGTCCAACGCGTTCAAGTTCACGGAAAGCGGCGGCGTGCGGCTGAACGTTTCCGTAGCTGGCGAAGGCTGGTCGCAGGAGCACCCTGTCTTGACACAGGCCGGTACCGTCATCGCCTTCGAGGTTTCGGACACCGGTATCGGCATCGCGCCCGAAAAGCAGAAGATCGTGTTCGAGGCCTTCCAGCAGGCGGACGCCGGCACGAGCCGCAAATACGGCGGCACCGGGCTCGGTCTCGCTATCAGCCGTGAGCTCTCCGCGCTACTGGGCGGCGAAATCCAGCTCCGCAGCAAGCCCGGCAGCGGCAGCACCTTCACGTTGTATCTGCCGCTCCGTTATCAGGGCGCGGCGGCGGACATTGCGCCGAGCGCCCAACGCCGCCAAGTCGAGCCGGCGGTCCTGCGCTCGGTGCAGGGCACGGCGGATGCGTCGCCCGAGCAAATCCTCGACGACCGGGCGACGCTCCAGCCCGGCGATTCGAGTCTGCTCATCGTCGAAGACGATCCGCACTACGCCCGCGTGCTCGTCGACTTGGCGCGCGAGCAGGGGTTCAAGGTGCTGGTGGCTCACCGTGGTGTCGAAGCGCTGGCGCTGGCCCGCGAATTCCACCCCAGCGCCGTGTCACTCGACGTGTTCCTGCCGGACATGCTGGGCTGGACGGTGCTCAGCCACCTGAAGCAAGACTCTCAGCTCAGGCACATCCCTGTGCAAATCGTCACCCTCGATGAAGACCGGCAGCATGGTCTGTCACGCGGCGCCTTCTCGTTCGTAACCAAGCCGGCCACGACCGAGGGGCTCGACGCGGCCTTCAAGCGCATCAAAGATTACGCCAATGGTCGGCGCAAGCGCCTGCTCATCGTCGAAGACGACCACAACGAGCTGCGCAGCGTTCGCGAGCTGCTCGCCCACGACGACATCGACGTGGTGACGGCTTCCTCCGGCGCGGAAGCCCTGACCATCCTCAAGGAGCAGGTCATCGACTGCATGGTGCTCGATTTGCGGCTGCCGGACATGTCGGGCATGGACGTGCTGTCCACGCTGCAGCACGAGCTGAGGCTGCCGGATCTGCCAGTGGTGGTCTTCACCGGCCGCGAGCTTTCGCCCGAGCAAGAGGCGCAGCTGCAAGAGCTGGCGCGCCGCGTGGTGATTAAAGGCGTCGAGTCGCCCGATCGCTTGCTGGACGAGACCGCGCTGTTCTTGCACCGCGTGATCGCCGACTTGCCGCCGAACAAACGCGAGATGCTCGAGCGCTTGCACCGATCCGACGAAGATCTCGAAGGCAAGCACGTGCTGGTCGTCGACGACGACGTGCGCAACATCTTTGCCCTGGGCAGCGTGCTCGAGCGGCGCGGCATGAAGGTCATCACCGCCCAAACCGGCCGCGAAGCCCTTCAGATTTTGGAGCGCACGCCCGATATCGCCATCGTGCTGTTGGACATCATGATGCCCGAGATGGACGGCTACGAAACCATGGCGCTGATTCGCCAACAGCCGCAGCTTCGCCGCCTACCGATCATCGCCTTGACGGCCAAAGCCATGAAGGGCGACCGCGAAAAGTGCCTCGACGCGGGCGCGTCGGATTACCTGGCCAAGCCGGTGAACACCGACCAGCTGCTGGCCACGCTGCGCTCCTGGCTGCACCGCTGATCGTAGCGTTAAGAAAGGGTGGCGACGCGCCCGACACGCAAGCCAGGTCCAGACGTGTTCGGACGCGCCGCCACCACACGAGCCTCCTGCCGATGAGGTAGCAGGAGGCCTGCTCGGGCTCGCCGGGTTTGTACGCGAGGGGCGAGCCCAGAGACTTGGTTACTTCAAGGATGAGGAGAGCTCATGCTCGCCGCAGCTTGCGCCGAGGTCTGCACGACGATTTCTACGCGCCGGTTGTTGGCACGGCCCTCGGCCGTGTCGTTGGACGCGACCGGATTCGCCTCGCCGTGGCCGATGGAGCGCAGCTTTTCGGGTTTGACACCCTGGCTGATCAAGAAGGCTTTCACGGCGTCGGCGCGAGCTTGGGAGAGCTTCAAATTCATGTCGTCGTCACCGCGGGAGTCCGTGAAACCTTCAATGGATACGAGCTTGTCGCTATCCAAGTCTTTGAGCGATTTGGCGACTTGACTCAGTCGGTCGCGTGCGATCGGCAAGAGCTCGGCCTTGCCGGTCACGAACAGCACCTGGCCGTCGAGCGTGATCACGGTCCCGCGTTGCTCTTCTTTCACTTGCGCGATCTGCGAGAGGCTGGCCAGCGCTGACGCGGCTTCGTGCTCGGCCTTGGCGCGCGCCTCTTTCTCGGCGTCGAGCTCGGCCTTGCTCTTCTGTAGCTGCGTTTGTTGGTCGGCAATCTCCTTGCGCGCGTTGGACAGGTTGTCCCAGGTGGCGGCTAGCGAGCGCTGAGCGTCGGTAGCTTTCTGCTCGGCGTTGCGGCGCAGGGTGTCTTGCTTGTTGCGGAAGGCTTGCTCGGCCTCGACCTGCTCGGCGCGATCCTTTTCGTAGCTGCCGTAGACGCTAGCGTACGTTGACTTGCGTTGTGCCACGTAGGCCAGGCTTCGCTCCTTGAAGGAGCCTGGGTCGCTACTGTGTGCGGCCTCGGCTGCTTCTAACGCCTGTTTGGCCGTCAGCAGCTTGTCGGGAGAATAGGTGGCGGCGTCGGAGCTGCGAGCTTCGTCGTAGCTGCGGCGCGCGTCGACCAATTCTGGCGTGGGGCCGGTCGCCGCGCAGCCGAGCGCCAACGCGGCCGCCGCGTAGAGGGTACGATTGTGAGTCATGGCCTTCTCCTGTGTTCGATGGGCGCTTAGTATCGAGGGCTCTGCAAGGAATCGATGTCTGCGCGAGCCTTGTTGACGTTGGCGCGCGCGTCAGCTTCGCGGGTAATAATCATCGCCAGCTCGGCGTCAGCGGTGGCGCGGTCCAGCACCAGCTTGGCTTCATCGTCTTTACCGCGGTCAATCAGCCCTTGCGCTTCCTTCAGCTGGTCGCGCGCCATCTTCAGGTGAAGCGCCGCGGTGGGATGTTGCTCGGCGCCGATCGCCGCCGCCGCACTGATCGACGACTGCGTGTCTGCCACCCGCGCGGGCGGCAAATGACTGCCAGCGCAGCCCATGACGAGCAATGTGACTATGACAGGGCACAACTTGAGACTCATCGTGCGCTCCTTTGGTCGGAACTGGTGACAGTCACTCACCCAGCAACATCCGCGCCACTCGAAATGCCACGGCGAAACGTGGTTTCTACGCGACCAGCGCGCCGATCTGTCTCGCCGTGCACATACGCCTCGCCACGTTCGGCTCAGCTCGCGTGATTCGAGACCACGCCGTTGGCCGCTTCGGAGATGGAACGCATCGCCTCGTCCTTGTGCTCGCGTGCGGCGTCGAGGGCCGCATTCCCCAGCTTCGTTGCCTGGTCACCCAAGCGGCGACGCGTCTCGCGGCCGCTGCTGGGGGCCAAGAGCAGAGCAGTTCCGGCGCCCACGACCGCACCAGCTGCGACCAGGCCCAGCCCGATGAAAAAGTCGCTGCCGCTGCGGCGTCGCGCCAACCCGACCGTGCCGAGCACGTCATCCATCTCGATGCTCGAGACCGACTTGACCAATTTGGAGGCGGCGATGGCCGTGCCCAGCGACATCAGTAGTTTCTTGGTTTCCATATCTGGCTCCGTGATTGAGTGAGCTCGGAGCGGCGACGTGCCGCGTCCGTGTAGCGCAGAGGCTGCATCGCGCGTGCCACGACCACGGCTCGGGCCCGCGAGCACCCGGAGCGCCGCAGAGCTCCGGGACCTGTCTCGCGCTCGCGAGAAACCGCTGATCCGGCCTACGCGCTGGGCGCGGCCCTCGCACGTCCAGAATGTCTCGCGCGTGCCAGACTGCCCTAAAGTCGCAGCAAGGCTTCGAGCGCGGCCGGTTTGACGGGCTTGACGAGGTAGGCGTCGAAGCCAGCGGCACTCGCGTTGCTGCGCGATGCGCGATCCGAGTGACCGGTGAGCGCGACCAGCCGCGTGGCGGGCGCACACGGCTCGTTCAACAGGTCACGGAGCTGACGCGCCAGCTCGCAACCATCGACCTGAGGCAAACCGAGATCGATCAGCGCGACGTCGGGATGTCGAGAGCGGGCGCGCTCGAGCGCCTCGGCGGCGTTGGCGGCTGCTTCCGCGTGGTGACCGTACGAGGTGATGAGCTCGCTCAAGGTTTCTCGCGCGTCTTCATCGTCCTCGACGATCAGCACGTGGCGGTTACTGGAGCTTCCCATCTCTCGACTTTACCGCTCCAATGCTGCGTGCGCGAACGATGCGCGCGTAGTTTTTTGTCTCGGACAACCTGGTGCCGCGACTTACACGCCTCGCCGGCATGCCCATTGCTTGATCGTCCGCACATGTCGGCATTGCGAAGTTACGAGGCTTTCGCGCACCGCGAGCTCGACTTGCCGCGAGTCGGTGACCTGGTCAACCAGCGTTACACGGTCGTTGGGGAGCTGGGGAGAGGTGGGATGGGAGTAGTCTTGGCGGCCCACGATACGCAGCTGGATCGCCAGGTAGCTCTCAAGGTCTTGCTGCCGCGCCTGACGCATTCCAACGAGGCCATTGAGCGCTTCAAAGACGAGGCGCAGAGCTTGGCTCGCCTGGACAGCCCGCACGTGGTGCGGGTGCTGGATTTCGGCGGTATCCGCGCGCCGAGCAGCTGCGCCGGGTTGCCGTTCATGGTGCTCGAGCTGCTGCGCGGCGAGGACCTGTTCAGCATCGCTTCACGCGAGGGGCCGCTCGAGCCAGCGCGAGTGGTCCGCTACGCGCTCGAGGCATGCGCAGGGCTCGCGGCCGCACACGCGCAGGGCATCGTGCATCGCGACTTGAAGCCGGAGAACCTGTTCGTCGCCATCGACGGCGACGGCAACGAATGCCTCAAGCTGCTCGACTTCGGCATCGCCCGCAGCCAGAGCCGTCGCATCTTGACGCGGGCGAATGCCGGCATCGGCTCGCCCGGGTACATGTCTCCCGAGCAAGTCCAGGGCGGCGGTGCTGTGGGCGTGCAGGCCGATATTTGGGCGCTGGGCGTCGTGATGTACGAGCTGCTCGCCCATCGGCCGGCGTTCATGGGGGAGAGCCCCGAGGCGCTGTGCGCGCAGACGCTCACGGCTCGCGTGACTCCGCTCGGCGAATTGCGCCCTGAGCTTCCACGGGCGCTCGTACGCGTGGTGGAGCGCTGTTTGGAGCGAGCGCCCGAGCACCGCTTCGCGGACGTTGGCGAGCTGGCAACGGCGCTTTGCCGCCTCGGAGACCGCCCCAGCGAGCGGGTGCTCACCGTCAGAGTGTCACGCCCGCCACGCCGTTGGGCACGGCGCGTCGGTGCTTGGTTGCTGGCGGCGGCGTTATTCGCGCCGGCTGTGCTGCTCTTGCCAAAGGTGGCGCATGCTCCGGAGCTCGCGCCCGCGCGCGCCTGGTCGGCGCAGGCCTTGGAGACGGCGCGCAGCGCCTGGCAGGGCGCGCGCCGCTGGGCCCGCGAGATGCGCGCACCCGCCGACACGGCGCCGCCAGGCGCACCCGAGCCCCAACATTAGGGGACGATGCCGGAGCAGTTGGCGGCACAGTTGAAGGTCGCGGACGTGCAGGAACGCTCGTCGATGCAGTCGTCGCAAGCTCTGAGCTTGCTCTGCCGCTGCTCGTCGCTATCGGCGCTGCCCTTGCAGCGATCCGTACAGCCGTCGACGTCGTAGCTCTGGTCGAAGCAATCGGCGTAGCGACTGCACACGCTATGGCAATCGATGGAGTTGTGGACTTCGTCGACGGTGTCGCTGCAGCCGAAGGCGAGCAGGGCCGTGAACGACAGGGCGGATGCAATGAGTAGTGGCTTGTGCATGGCGCGCTGCGTTGCACGCGATATGCCACCGAGTGCAGCCCTCACGCGCGACAGCGCGCAGGCACTGCGGCGGGATCTTTGATCACTGTGGGTCGTTTGCGGCACCGGCAGCGAGCTCGCTACCACAATTTACGCGCATTCACGCTGGCACGGCTTCTGCTCCGCACGAGCGAGGCGCGCAAACGCGTCGAAGGAGAGAAATCGAAATGTTGTACTGGGCAGCCGTCTTTTTCGTGATTGCGTTGATCGCAGCGGTCTTCGGTTTCGGCGGTATCGCCGCGAGCGCGGTCGGGGTGGCGAAGGTGCTGTTCTTCGTCTTCCTGATCCTGGCGATTGTTTCGCTCATTTTCGGGCGCCGCGTTCCGACGTGATGAAGCCCGTGACCCAATCGTAGAAAGACAACGGGCGCCGCTCCTCGAGGCGCGGCGCCTCAAGGAGCTACTGGATGGAAACCGTGTCGCTACTGGACAACGAGGCCGATCAGATCGCGCGGGCCGAACAGGCCCTCGAGAGCAGCCGAGTGGAGCTCGCCCGGCGGGTGCAAGTCGCTCGCGGGAATGGCGCGCGGCTGCTGCAGAACCACCGGGCTGAGCTCAAGCCAGTTGTGATCGGCGCTGCGGTGTTGGTGGGCGTGGGGCTGGTAGCTGCTGGCGCGAAGGCGCTGCGTGCGCGTCGGCGCGGCAGCTGGCTGGCTCCGCCGCGCAGCTCGTCACCGTTCGTCGTCGCCGCCAAGGCGGTGGGAACGTGGGCGCTGCGCGCTGCGCTGCGTGGTGTCGCCCGCGAGCTTTTGAATCAGGCCGCGGCGCGCGCCGAGGCGTCGGGCGCTCGCGCTCAGTAGCGGCGTCGCCAGATCACGTCTAGGGCCGAGCCGCCGTGGTCGCCGAAGACCGCCGATAGCGCCCAGGCACGCTGGAGCCGCAGCTCCAGCGTGAGAAAAGTGCGATCCGGGCTCTCTCCGGCGACCGGCGCGCCAATGGCCCGCGTGACGCGTGCCGAGACCCGTGGGCTGACCTGGAAGACCAGCTCCGGACGCGCGCTGCCCGAGGTGGTGTCGATGCGCGCGCTCACGTCCAGGTGCGTGAAGTCGTCGAGCACGCGATTCAGGCCTTGTACGGCGGTCGAGCCGGCCACGCTGACGGCGAGCGCTGCGGTGTTGGCCGAGCCGGCGGCTGGCCCTTCGGGATTGCCGAACATCAGCAAATTGGCGATTTCGTTTTGTGAGAGCGGGGGCTCCGAGTGGAGCTTGAGTCGCCCCGTCGTCAGGTCGCCGGCGTATTCGGCGTACACCGCATACTCGGGCGCGTCCCAGCGAGCAGTCGCGGTGATGGTCGGGTTTCCGGGGTCGTCGCCTTCGAAGGTGGCGACGCCGCGCTCGATCTCGAAGATCTTTCCGGAGACGTCGAGCTTGCCGCCGCGCACCTCGATGCGGCCGTCGACCTCGGTGTGGGCTTGCGAAACAATCGCCAATTGTCCGCTGAGCTGCACCTGGGCGCTGCGTCCGCGCTCGACGGTGACGTCACGTCCGAGGCGAATCACCGTGCGAAGCGGCGGGCCCGCAGAGCCTGGTTTTGGCGCGTCGTCTTCCGACTCGAGCGGCTGCACCGGCAGAACCGTGAAGCGACCGTCGGCCTGGCGAGCACCGACGCGCACGTCTTTGGGCGGGTCGAGGCTCTGCAAGTCTTGCCCGCTGCTCTCGGGCATGACGAGGTGAAGCACCGGCAGCTCGATGGTGAGCTCGCGCTGCGCGGTCGAGCTCGTGTACTTGGCTTCCACGGTGCCCCAGGCGTCGCCCATCGCGGCACCCTCGTAGGTGACGGGCAGCGCCTCACGCTTTGGTATATCGACGCGCGCTTGGGCCGAGCGTACATCGAAGCCCTCGAGCCGAGCGCTGCCGTTCGCCGTGACGCGTCCAGTCGTGCCATGCGCTTCCAGTGACTCGAGGCGCAGCTCGTCACCTGCCAGCGCGACGCGCGCCTCGATGTCGCTGAAGCGTTGCCCGAGACCGGGCGCCTGAACCACGCCTTGCCTCAAGGCTGCCCGGCCCGACGCCACGGTGGGCGCATCGGGCCTGACGACGAGATCGGCCTCCGCGTCGAGCCGCCCCGCGAGCTCGCTGATGTACTCGGCCGTGAACGGGCTCAGCGCGCTCAAGTCGAAATCCGTGGTTTCGAGGTGCGCCGCGCCTTCGTGAGCCAGTCGTGGCAGCGGCTGGTCACCCCAGTCAATGGCGGATGCGAAGCGGCCCTGGGCCTTACCGTTTTCGACCGCCACGGTGGCGCCGAGCTCGAGTCGGCCGTTGTGGGCGGCGGCAGAAGCGTCCAGCTGCCGGATGGCGAGCTTGCCCACCGTGAGGGTGGTCGAAGTCAGTCGTGCGCGGGCTTGCGCGTTTCTGCCCCAATCGGTGAGCTCGAAGTCGCCCGTGAGCCGCCCCCCAACCTGGAGCTCGCTCAGCGAGGGTACGGCCGCGAGCGGGCAGTCCTCGAGCTTGCCGTGCGCGCTCGCCGTAAGACCTACCAGGCTTCCGCTCATCAGAGCTCGCTGCGCGTCGCCTTGCCAGGAGGCTTGCACGTTCGCGACGGCGCGCGTTCCGCCAGCGCTCTTGACCGTGCCCTGCAGCTCGCCGGCACGGGGCGTGTATTTCAAGGTAGCATCGACGTCCACCGCGTCGCTGTCCGCGCTACTGCGCAGCCCGCGCCCCGTCAGCAACGCCGAAACGCGGGGAGCCCTCAGGCTGCCTTCGAACGCGGCGCTCAACTGAGCGCGGCCAAAAAGCCCAGGTGGACGCAGCAGCGTCGGCAAGCTGGCCAGGCGCCGATCGGCGGTTTCGAGCTGCACGCGCAGGGGAGCAGACGCAAGCTCCGGAGCTTGCGCGCTCCGCGCCGGCCAGAGCCGGCCCAGCTGCAGCTCCGCCTGCACCTCGGCCAACGTGCCTTTCGGATCGCGCACAATCAGCGTGCCGACGCTCTCGCCGCTCCCGAGCTGGGCGCGCACCTGGAGGTGCAGGTCGATGCCCTCGAGCGCGGCCGGGTCATTGGCGCGCGCCTCGGCGGTCGTCTTGATGACCCGGGAATGGGCGCGCCGCCCGACGATGCGTAAACCGTAGGTATCCAGGGCGGCGGTGACGTCGGGGCCTTGCTTGGCACCCGGAACGAGCTTGCTCGTAGCTTCGAAATGGACGCGGCCCGTCGCGTACTCGAGCGGAAGCTCGGAGCCTGGCAAGAGCGATGTCAGGTGCTTGAGCCGCAAATCGCTCTTTACCTCGATCTCGCCGGGACCGCGCGGCAGCTCGGACGAGCTGGGCAGCTCGAAATCGACGGCGCGCAGCGCGATGGAGCCCAGCTGGCCCAGGTCCACACTGGCCGTCGCGTTGAGACGGAGCGGCGCGGTCGAGCTGCGCCGCTCCAGTCGCGCCGCGATGCTCGAGCGAGCGCGGCCGTCGAGCGCTTCGAAGTGGGCGTGCGTCTGCAAGTGCGGTCGCTCGATGCTGCCGGTCGCTTGCACCCGGAGCTGGATGTCGCGGGCACGAAGCGCGCCCGCGTCGGCGCGCGGCACGTCGAGCTGCGCGCGTGCCGTGAGCGGGTACGGGGCGGCCAGCGCCAACTGCCCGTCGAGCGCCAGGTGACCGCAGGGAACGGGCAGCGGGCGCGCCGTGCCGCTCCGGTCGTCCCAGTCAGCCACGACGCTGCTTTGCACCAAGCTTGCTGCGTCGTGCCAAACGCTCGTGCCCGTGATGGCCAGCGCTGGTGTGCGCTGCCCGGCCAGCTTGCCCACGTCGAGAAAGACGTGCTCACCGGAGACCAGCTTGCCCTCGGCCTCGTCGAACGCGAAGACGCCGGCACGCAGCGACAGCTGGCTGTGCGGGGCGTCGGCGAGCACCCTCGCCAGATCGACGCGCGATGCTGTCACGCGCGCGAAGAGCTCGCGTTCGTCGTCGACGCTCACGTAGCCGAGCGCCTCGAGCTCGCCGGCGCTGGTGCGAGCGGTGGCGCGCAGACTCAGCAGCGGCAGCGGGCCGTCGATCCGCGCGCTCACGTCGACATTTCCGTCGAGCGCCAGCCCTGCTTGTCGGTTGAGCCAGTCCGCGGGCAGCCCAGTCACGCGCAGGTTGGCGGCGAGCTCGTCGCCTTGCCAGGTCGCGTCGCAGGCCAGGGTCGCGCCAGCTGCTCGGCCATGAAGCGCGCCGACTAGCCGTGGAGCGCGGCCTGCGCCGGATGGAAGCACGAGGCTGCCGTCGAAGCGCCCAGTCACGTCGACGTCCGCCGGAAGCGCTCGCGCCTGTAGGTCCGTGCGCGATACCTGCAGGTCGAGCCCGGCGTTCGGCGATTGATTCAGCGAGGCGTGAAGGTCACGTAGCTCGACGTCGAGCGGCGGCGACCCCGTGACGCTGCCGTGCCCCCAAACGTGATGACAGAGCAGATTCGGGAAGCGCAGCTCTGGTCCCGCTCCGGGCGCGCTGGGTGCCGTACTCACCTTTCGCGGTAAAAACGCGTTGCCGAGGGTGACGGCCATCTCTTCGTCCGGCCGCAGGTCGACGTCGGCGTGATCGATCGTTACCGAATCGAGCCGAATCAGCGGCCGCTCTGGATGTCGCCACAATTGCCAGGCAAGTTGCGGAAGCGACGCGCTCACGCTCAGCCCCTGCACGCGCAGCACCTGACGACCTTGCGCGTCGAAAACGCGAGCGTCGACACCGGAAAGACCGAACAGGCCCAGCGCACCCACGCGATCGAGCTGCAGCTTGCCCAGAAAGAGCGGCGCCAAAATCGCGTTCACGCGCACGCGCAGCTGCTCTCTAAATGTACTCGTGCGGATGAACGCGCCGAGCGCGACGACTAGCGCGCATGAGCCGAGCGCGCTCCAGCGCAGCAGGCGTCGGAGCCACGACGTGCGCTTGCCGTGCCACGCCATCAGAACGCCTCCCCAATGCCGAACGACAGCGCGAGCGGCAGCCCAAAGATGCTGCTCGGCGTGCCCTCGTCGGCGGCGCCGGCCGGCGCCTGGAGCCCGGGTATCCGGTAGCCCAAGTCGAGCCGAATGGGGCCGACCGGCGTGTCGTAGCGGAGGCCGAAGCCCGCGCTGAGATGCAACCGAGGGCGCAGCGAAAGTCTGCGCGCCGAGACGTCGGCAGCGTCCACGAAGGTCGTGCCGGTGAGCGCGCCGACCAGCGGGTAACGGACCTCGACGCTGCTTTCCCACAGGGTGAAACCGCCTAGCGGCAAATCGCAAACGGCCGCTTCGTACGTGGCGCTACCGGGGCTGCAGTCCACGGCATCGCTCTGGCTCTGGTCCCGGGATTGGCCGTGGTTGTAGAACGGCACCACGCCGTGAGGCCCGATCTCGCGCAGCGCGTAGCCGCGGTTCGAGCCGGGACCGCCTGCGAAAAAGCCGCGCAGGAACATCAGCTGCACGTCGTGGACCCAGGGGTAACGGTCAGCTCCGGTCCCAATCCGGCCGGTCAGCGCGTTTTGCTCGATGGTGTCGCCGTAGTTTTGGGCGAACAGAAAGCCCACGCTACCGCGCATCGCCAGCGTCCAGCGCCGGCTGACAGGGATGTAGCCACGCATTTCGGGTTGGATCTTCAGGTCGCGCGCGTCTCCACCGACACCCGCCACCTCCAGCTCGTTGCCCAAATAGAAGCCGCGGTGCGGGTGTATCGGGCTGTCTCGCCAATCGAGCGTCGTGTAGAGCGCCGGGTACGAGACCAGCACGGACCTCAAGTCGGGATCGCGCAACCCCTGGTACATGAACGGTACCGCGAGCTGCACGTTGTGCGAAAGCGAGGCGAAGAACCGGTGGTAGCCGCGCTCCAGCCCGAGCGACGCGCGGTTGTCCAGGTAGCCGATGATGGGCCCGTTCACGTCTTGCTCGGTCGAGAGCAGCGCCGGGTACGCGGCCACCTGACCCTTCACGACCAGGCTAGTGCGGCCGGTCGGGAAGCTGGGTTGCCGTAGCTCACTGCGGATGCGCCCTTCGGGCAGCAGCCGGCGCGGCGCTTGAAACGAGGGGAAGCGCGTTGGAAAGAACACGACGCCCGGCACCAGCTCGAGCTCGAGCTTGCGCATGCGCCCCAGAAAGCTCTGGTCTTCCCAGCCGAATGTCAGGTGGGCGTCGCTCTTCAGCGCGTCCACGCTCACGCCGCCGCCGAGCCGCACGCTGCGCAGCTTGGCTTTTTCGAGCTTCACCAAGATGGGCACGCGAGGTTTGCCATTCGGCCCCGGCGTGGCGGCGTCGACTTGCGGCTCCACCTCCACCGATGCGAACACGCCGAGATCGAGCAGGGCGCGTTTGGCTTCGTCGAGCTCGCTCTGCGAATACGGCATACCGGGCTCGAGCGCCAAGGTCGTGCGCACGATGTCTTCGGGCAGGTCTGCCAAACCCTCGAGCTTTACCTCGCCCAGCTCGCTCGGCTCGCCGGGCTCGACCCAAAGACCTGCCGCGGCCACGTTGTCTGGCAGGCTCACGTCAGCGGCCACCCGCACTTTGGCTCGAGCGTAGCCGTTGTCACCCAGGCTCCGGGTCAGCGCTTTGGCCGCTTCAGCCAGCTTGAGCTCTTCGAAGGGCGCGCCGCGCACCAGCTCGGCGCTCACGCCGTCGCGCACCGCCTTTTGCACTGCCGGCGGCAAGTGCTCGATGCCGTGAATGTCTACCCGCGCCAGCAGCACGGGCGTGCCTTCTTCGACCACGATCTCCACCCGCACCTTGGAGCCGGAACGATAGACATGCGCGGCTCGCGCGCGCGCGCGGTAATAACCGCGGCTCTGGTAAAGCCGCTCGACGCGCTGCAGGTCACGCTCGAGCACGAAGCGGTTGAAGGTTTCGTAGTCGTAAATCACGCCCGGAAATAGGCCGAGAAACTTGGGCGTCTCGCGCGAGGCGATGTGCTCTTCAATCTCGTCGTCGTCCAGCGCGTGGTTGCCGGTCACGGTCAGGCTCGTCAGGTCAAAACGCCCGTCTGGCGCGTGCGTGCAGCCGAGCGCCAGCCACGCCATCGAGCATGCCGTGAGCCAGGAGCTTCGCGCTCGATGCTGGCAATTGCGGCTCGAGGGCACGGCACACGAAGTGCAAACGATGGGCCACGATGCGTGGCCTGGCCTTGCTCTCGACGGCGCTGCTGCTGGCGTGCGGCTCGTCGCTGCCCTCACCAACGACGACCGAGCACCCGCTGCTGGCGTTCGATGAAGTCCCGTATCCGCCGCCCGCAGCGCTGGCGGAAACCGTCCCGCCACGACCCGACGTGGCGGGCGTCGTTTGGATTGATGGCGAGTGGGTTTATCGCGGCAACACTTACGTTTGGCGACGCGGCGGCTGGGTCGCGCCACCCGCGCGGAGTCGATTTGCGCCGTGGCAAGCCTGGTACCGCCGCGATGGGCGGCTGATGCTGGCGCCCGGCACCTGGTACGACGAGAAGGGCGCGCGGGTGCGACGTCCACAGCCGCTCGCCTCCGCAACGACGCCGCCCAATCAGCTGACGCCCGAGAATCAAACAGGGCGGTGACCGTAGCCAGGCGGATCGCTCGCCGGGAACGATTGCCATGAGGCTTCGTCGACGAGGTCGCGTGTGCCGCCGCCAAAGTGCTTGGTTTTCGGCCTTTTCAGCGAGCGTTGCACGCGCTTGGCCGTCTCTCCGAGCGGCTTGTTGCTCAAGCCGCGTACGAACAGGGCGGTACCGCCGAGCACGAGCAGCGGGCTGAGCAGACTCTGCCGCAACAAGCCCCAAGCCACCATGCCGGCGCCGCCGCACAGGCGCGCGGCGCGCTTCAGCTTCGTGCGGGTGTCGACCCGTTTAGCCATACCGATGATGTCGAAAGTCGCGGTAGTCATGGCGTGGGTCACCCAGCAGGGGTCGTGCCAACGCAGCTTCGCGAGAACTGCACCGCAAGCGAGGCACCGTGCCCCGTCGAGGCAAGCTTGGCCGCCCGCAAGCACTGGCCCGCATCGTGCACTCATCGGCGCCCGAGCCTCGACATTTCGAGGCCGTGCAAAGCAAGGAGAAAAGCAATGCAAGCATCGACGCACGACCACGGCAGCACCATCGACCAGCTGAATTCGTTCTTGCGGGGCGAGCTCGCCGCTGTCGAGAGCTACAAACTGGCTCTCGACCACATGGAGCAAACGGAGCACCGGCCGGCGCTCGTGCAATGCTCGCGTTCCCATCAGGAGCGTGCGCGCCTGCTCACCGAGGCCATTTTGGGGCGCGGCGGTGAGCCCGCCGAGGGCTCGGGTGCCTGGGGCTCGCTCGTGCGCACGCTCGAACGTGGCGCCGCCGCGCTCGGCGAACGTGCGGCCGTCGCGCTACTCGAGGAAGGCGAGGATCACGGTCGCGACGACTACCTGCGCGACGTCGACAACCTCGAGCCCAGCGCGCGTCAGCTGATCGAATTCGCGATCTTGCCGGAGCAGCGCCGTACGCACGACACCGTCCGCGCGCTGAAGCATTCGCTGTCGTGAGGCTGCAGCCGCGTGGCCCCGAAGCTGTCTGCTTCGGGGCCCGCAGCGCCGCTTCAGAACACGAGCGCTGCTTGGGCGCCGAGTGTGACGAACTTGAACGCCGGGTCGTTCTCCCGCGGGAGCATCACGTTGTAGCCAGCGTGTAGGCCCAGGTCGATCAGCGGTAACAGCGTGAGATCGACGGCCAAGCCTGCGTCGAGCAGGGGTGCGGTGCGACTTTCGAAGCCGCTGATGTGGGCCAGGCCGACGTGGCCGTAGATGGAAGGCTCGATCACCGCGCCGAAGCCGAGCCGGCCGCCGACGAAGCCCGAATAGAGGTGCGCGTCGCCTTGTCCGCTAAAAGCGTGGTAACTGCCGCCCAGCTCCGGCGTGAGCTTGATCAGGATCAGGCCCAGCTGGCGGCCGACCCGCAGCGCACCGCCGCCGCCCGACTCGTCACGAGACGTATCGACCAGGGTGTTGAAGTCGACGTCGAGACCGATGGTAGTGCGCCCGACCTTGTGGTCGTCATCGTCGTCGGCGCAGGCGTTGCTTGCCCAAGTGAGGCTGGCGATGCCGGCGCCGAGTCCGAATAGGAGCATGGTGAGCTTGCTGATGCGCGTTGGCGTGGGCTGATGAAGCATGCGGGCACGGCAGCAATGTCCGTACCACCGGGCATCCATGCCCCGTGTGCGGGATCAATTACCTCTGCATGGCAAAAGCTGCACAACTGCGTCGAGCGGTCGGCGCGGTCGCCCGAGATTATTCCTGCTCGGCACGACTGGCACGGCACCTGCACTGGCTCGCGCCGAGGTCCAATGACGCGAGCCATCTTGTCAGCAGTCATCGATTCGGATTGGAGGCAGGTGAGTCAGGAACGCCCGTGTCCGGTGTGTGGGGCAGATCACGCCTGCAGCATTCACACGGTGGACGCCTTCGTTTCCTGCGCGCGGGAGCCGTCGCAGTGGAAGCTCACCAACGGCTCATGGTTGCATCGAATCACGCAGCAGAGTGGTGGTCGCAAGCTCGAGGTGCTGGCGCGTGAGGCCGGCCCCGAGCTGGGTGCGCGGCCCTGAGCATGCAACACGCGGAGATCGCGCATCCAGAATCGCAACGCGAGCTGTGCCCAGCGCTTTCGGAAGCGGCAGCCTGGGACAGTGGTTCCGCGCTGCGCGGGGAGCTCTACGCTTCCGAGCACCTGGCGAGCCACGCCGCCGAGCTGGCCTCGGCGCACGGCGCGCCGCTACAACGGCGCACCGCCGGGCCCTTGCGCAAACGCTTTGCGCTGGCTCGCGCTCAACTACGCAATGCCTACGACGTGCTGTCGCGCGGCGCGCACAACAAGCGCGATCCGAGCCCCGCGGAAGAGTGGCTGCTCGATAACTCTCACGTCGTCGATGAGCAGATTCGCGAAATTCAAGAAGACCTGCCCTGGGGCTACCTGGTCGAGCTGCCGCGCTTGCGGCGCGGCGCCATGGCCGGCTACCCGCGCGTGTACGGGCTGTGCCTCGACTACTTGCGGCACACCGACGCGCACGTCGATTTGAAGGGTCTGGCCGAGTACGTTACCGCCTACCAGCGTGTTTCCAGCCTGACGATCGGCGAGCTCTGGGCGGTGCCGATCATGCTGCGCCTGGGGCTGATCTTGATTGTCAGCGCGCTGGCCGTGTCCGAGGCGCGCGCTCAGGATCGCGAGCGCGCCGACAAGTGGGCGGATCGCTTCATCGCCGAGGGCGACACGCCGGGCCGGCTCGAGGCCGTGCTGGTCAGTCTCGAAAAGTCGGACACACCCATCACGGCGGGGCTGCTCGTGCAACTGCTGAAGCGCGTGCGGGAGCACGACGCGCCGCTTGTGCCCGTGGTCGATTGGATCGCCGCGCGCTGCGCCGCGATGGGCACGACGCCCGACGATTTGACCCGTCGCGAGCACCTGCGGCAAGCGGCAGATCACGTCTCGGTTGGAAACGCCATCACCAGCATGCGCGCGATCGCGGCGCTGGATTGGACCGAGTTCTTCGAGCTGACCAGCGACGTCGAGCAAGTCTTACGGCTGGATCCGTGTGGCGCTTACCCCCGCCAGGACCAGGCTTCGCGAGACCGCTGCCGCCACGCGGTGGAGCAGCTGGCTCGCCGCAGCGGCCTCGGTGAGCGCGCCGTCGCGGATCGCGCGCTGAGCCTGGCGAGCGAGGCGGCACGGAGCAAGCCCGACTCGGCGCGGGCCCACGTCGGCTATTTTCTGATCGATCGCGGGCGCCGACAGTTGGAGCAGGCGATCGCTTACCGCCCGAGTTGGTCGGAGCGGCTGCGTCGCCCCATTTTAGCGGCTCCGACCTGGTGCTACCTGGGCGCATTTTCCCTGCTGTGGCTCGCGCTGATGGCCGGCGCGGGCGCGCTCTTGCTGCGGCACGTGCGCGAGCCGTGGCAGCTCGGTCTCCTGCTCGCGCTGTTTGCGATCCCGGCGAGTGAGCTGGCGCTCGGGCTCGTTACGGCCTGCATGCTGGTGATATTGCCGCCGCGGCTGCTCGCCAAGCTCGACTTCGACGCCGGTATTCCAGAGGCGCAGCGCACCCTGGTGGCCGTGCCTTGCTTGCTCGAGAGCCGCGCCGGCATCAGCGAGCTGCTCGAAGAGCTGGAAATTCGCGCCCTGGCGAACCCCGACCAGAACCTGTACTTCGCCTTGCTCACTGATTTTGCCGATAGCAGCACGCCCGAGACGGAGCAGGATCAACCGCTCTTGGACTTCGCGCTCGAAGGCATCGAGCGGCTCAATCGCACGGCGCAGCAGCAACGCTACTTCTTGCTCCACCGCCGCCGCGTGCTCAGCTCGGCGCAGGGCTGCTACATGGGCTGGGAGCGCAAGCGCGGTAAGCTCACCGAGCTCAATCGGCTGCTGCGCGGCGCGAGCGACACTACCTTCTCGGTGGTGACGGCGCCGGCCGCGTTGCTGCAGGGCGTGCGTTACGTCATCACGCTCGACGCCGATACGCAGCTGCCGCGAGAGGTCGCGCGGCGCCTCGTGGGGACGATGGCGCATCCGCTCAATCGCCCCGTCCTCGACCCGAGCTCACGGCGCGTGATCCGAGGTTACGGCATCATTCAGCCGCGCGTGGGCACCTCGCCGCAAAGCTCGCGCGGCTCGCGCTTTGCGCGCATCTTTGCCGGGCCGCCCGGCATCGACCCGTACACGACCGCCGTGTCGGACCTGTACCAAGACCTGTTCGGGGAAGGCTCGTTCTTGGGCAAGGGCATCTACGACGTGGACGCTTTTCATGCGGCGCTCGAAGGGCGGGTGCCGGAAGATTCGCTGCTCAGCCACGACCTGTTCGAGGGCGGCTACGCGCGCTCGGCGCTGGCCACGGATATCGAGGTTTTCGACGAGCACCCCGCGTCGTACGAGGTCGTGGCCAGCCGTGAGCACCGCTGGATGCGCGGCGACTGGCAGCTGTTACCCTGGCTCTTTCCGCGCGTGCCCACGGCCAGCGGCCAGCGGCGGCCGAACGAGCTGCGCGCGCTCGATCTGTGGAAGCTGTTCGACAACTTGCGCCGGAGCCTGGTGCCGCCGACCCTCGTGACGCTGGTCGCGCTGTCGTGGTTCGGGCCGGCGGCGGTCGCGCGCTGGGTGCTCGTGCTGCTGCTGAGCGTGTTCGCGGTGCCGATCGCCGTCCGCTACGTGTTCGGAATGACGCGCGCGCTGTTCGCGCGGCACGGTCGCATCGTGCCGGTCGGCGGTGAGCTGATCGGAAACCTGAAACAAGCCGCGCTGAACGTCGTGCTCTTGCTCGACCGGGCCTTGCTCTCGGCCGACGCCATCGGTCGCACGCTGTATCGCCTGCTGGTCTCGCGTCGCAACTTGCTCGAGTGGACGACCATGAGCCAGGCGGCGCGCCGCTACCGTGACGGGGAGGCGAAACCTTCGCGCCGCTTCAGCAGCAGCGCTTGGACGGCGCTCGTGCTGCTGGTAGCGGTGCTGTTGCTAGAGCCGCGGAAATTGCCCTTCGCGCTGCCGATCGGCATCGCCTGGTTGCTCGCGCCCACTATCGCGGCCTGGCTCGGGCAGCCCGAAGAAGAGCCGGCACCCGACGCGGAGCTGACCGACGCAGGGCGCAGTCAGCTACGGCTCGTGGCGCGCAAGACCTGGCGCTTCTTCGATACCTTCGTGACCGCCGAGGACAACTGGCTTCCTCCGGACAACTATCAAGAAGATCCTCGCGGCATCGTCGCGCACCGGACTTCACCGACCAACATCGGCCTGTACCTGCTGTCGATTTTCGCGGCGCGCGATCTGGGCTTCATTTCCGCCAGTCAAGCGCTCGCGCGGCTCGAAAATACCCTGCAAACGTTGTCACGGCTCGAACGCCGCTCGGGCCATATCCTCAATTGGTACGACACGACGACGTTGCACCCGCTCGAGCCGCAATATGTCTCGACCGTGGATAGCGGAAATCTTGCGGCTTACCTGTGGACAGTGCGCGAAGCTTGCAACGAGCTGTCGCGGATAGAGCTGTGCGATGCTCAAACGTTCGCGGCGGCGCGTGATGCGCTGCGCCTGGCCGTTCACGCGTTCGAACGACAGAAGCTGGAACCACCGTTACCGCTGCTGGCGATGGACCGACGCCTGGCCGCGGCCGTTCCCGAGCTCGAAAACGGCGCGCTCGAAGCATTTACGGTGCTTTCGCGCAGTCGCGACGGCATGGCCGAGCTGCTGCAAGCCGAGTGGTCACGTTCGGCGGACGGCGAAGCGCGCTACTGGCTCGAGCGCGCGGCTGAAGGGCTGGATCAGGCTTGCCAACAGCTGGCCGCGCTTGCGCCGTGCTTGCCCTGGCTCGCCTCGAACCGCCCGTCCTGGCCTTCCGCAAGCGCGGCAGAGCTCTACGATGAGCTCGTGGCGCGGGTGGCGCTGGCCACGACGCCGCTCGAGCTCGCGGCCGCCGCGGCCAGTTTCGTCGAGGAGCTGCCCGGTCTCGAGCAGGTCGCGACGACGCCGGCCACCTCGATCACGCTGCTGGAGGAGCTACGGGCGCAGTTGCTCGCCACGCAGCAAGCCGTCAGCGCTTTCCAAGAGCGCGCGGCGGAGCTCGGAAGACGCGCGGTCGAGCTGGCCGACGGCATGGATTTCCGCTTCCTTTACGACGAGCAGCGCTCGCTCTTTGCCATCGGCTACAACGTGAGCGGCGCGCGGCTCGATGGCTCGCACTACGACCTGCTCGCGTCGGAGGCGCGGCTCGCCAGCCTGGTCGCAATCTCGAAGGGCGACGCACCGCTCGAGCATTGGTGGAAGCTCGGGCGACCGCGCACCGCCACGACGGCCGGGCGTGCGCTGCTCTCGTGGAGCGGCTCCATGTTCGAGTACATGATGCCGGTGCTCGTGACCGGCACGAGCCGCGATACCTTGCTGTGGGAGACGTGCCACTCGGCCGTCGCACGCCAGCGCGACTACGTTGCTTCCCGCGAGGTTCCTTGGGGGATTTCCGAGTCCGCGTACAACGTGATGGATCTCGGCATGAATTATCAATACCGGGCCTTCGGCGTGCCCGGGCTCGGCTTCAAGAGCGGCCTGGCGGAAGACCTGGTGATTGCGCCCTACGCCACCGTGCTCGCGGCGCTGGTGCGGCCCGACCTCGCGCTTCACAACCTCGAAGCGCTCGACCGCGCAGGTCTCGGCGGCCGCTACGGGTACTACGAGGCCATCGACTACACCGCTTCGCGCGTGCCCCCGGGGCGTCGCAGCGTGGTGGTGAAGGCGTTCATGGCCCACCACCAGGGCATGAGCCTGGTGGCGCTGTGCAACGTGTTGTGTGACTGGCCCATGAGGCGGCGCTTCTTCGCCGACGCACGCGTCAAGGCCAGCGCGCTCTTGCTCGAGGAGCGGCTGCCGGTCGCATCTCCGCTCACGGCCGTGCGCGCCGATCAGGCTGGCGTGCCTTCGACGGCGGAGCCCGAGCTGCGCCTCACCGATCACGTGGGGCTCGGCAGCCTGGGCGTCGAGCGGTTGCACCTGCTCGGCCAAGGCGAGCTTTCCACGCTCGTGTCCGCCACCGGCACCGGAGTGCTCACCTGGCGTGGGCTCGACGTCACGCGCTTCCGCGACGATACCGCGCTCGGCGCTCACGGCATCTTCATCTACGTGCGCGACCTCGGCGCGCAAAAGCTGTGGTCGGTGGGCGAGCAGCCCACGGGCGCCGTACCGGACTACTACGACGCATCGTTTTCGATCGATCGCGTCGAGCTGAAGCGTCGCGACGGAGCCATCGAAACCGTGACCGAGCTCGTGGTGTCGCCCGAGCACCCCATGGAGGTGCGGCGCGTCACCTTGACCAACCACGGTGACCGCGCCGTGGAGCTCGACCTCACCACGTACACGGAGCCAGTGCTGGCCCCACGCGGCTCGGACATCGCGCACCGCGCGTTCAGCAGCATGTTCTTGTCGGTCGAGCTCCTGACCGATCGCGGAGCCATCTTGGTCCATCGTCGGGCCCGTGGCCACGGCGACCCGGAAGCCTGGCTGGTCCAGGTGCTGGTACCGGACGGCGACGAAATCGGCCCGGCCGAAGCCGACGGCTCGCGCGTCGAGCTGGTCGGGCGGGGCGGCTCACTGCGCCGACCTCGAGCGTTGCGCTTCGGGCACCGGCTGAGCGGCAAATCCGGAGACGTGCTCGACCCCGCGCTCTCGCTCCGGCGCAGCTTGCGCCTGGCGGCGGGCGGCAGGGCGCGCATGGTGCTCACGACGGCGCTGGCCAGCACCCGCGAAGCCGCGCTCGAGCTGCTCGACTTGATCACGGCGCCGCACGCCGCGGTTCGCGCGTTCGAGCTGGCCTGGGCTGACGCGCGCGTCGAGCTCAAGCACCTGGGCATCACCGCCGCACGCTCGCATCGCTTTCAACGCTTGCTCTCGTGCTTGCTGCGCGCCCCGCGCGTTCTGCGCGACACCACGCAAGACGCGGAGCCGCTGCGCTCGGGCAAGAACGCGCTGTTCAGCCAGGGTATCTCCGGAGATCTGCCGATTTTGGTGCTATGCGTCGACAGCCCCGACTTCTCGGAGATTTGCCACGAGCTGCTCCTGGCGCAGGAGTTCTGGCGCATCAACGGCGTCAGCTGCGACCTCGTGCTGCTCAACGAGGAGCCGCCCGGCTACCTGCAGCCGATCCATCAAGCGATCGAAGACATCATCCGCGGCAGCCCCGCTCGGGGCCGCGAAAACCAGCGCGGGGGCGTGTTCCTGCGCCGCGCGCCGCAGATCCCCCACGAAGACCGCCGCCTACTCCTGCGCGCCGCCCGCGTGGTGTTGCGGGCGTCCGCCGGCTCGCTCTCGCAGCAGCTGCGCCGCACTGCCGAGCAACCCGTGTTGCCCCAGCCCCTGCGGGCGCGCCCCGCAGCGCTCGAGCAAGCTGCAGCAGCCACGCCGCCGTCATCCGAGCTCCGGTTCTTCAACGGCGTAGGCGGCTTCAGCCCGGATGGGCGCGAGTACGTGATGCACGTTGGGCCGGGGGCGCGCCCACCTGCACCGTGGTGCAACGTCTTGGCCAACGAGCGCTTCGGCAGCGTCGTTTCCGAACAAGGACTGGGCTTCACCTGGGCTGAAAACAGCCAGCGAACGCGCCTCACCCCCTGGAGCAACGACGCCGTCGAAGAACCGTCTGGAGAGCTCGTTTATGTGCGCGACGACGTCAGCGGCACGCTGTGGTCGGCCACGCCCGCGCCTGCCAGCCCACGCGCGGAGTTCAAGGTGCGCCATGGCCAGGGTTACACGATTTACGCCCACACTCAGGCCGGTCTCGAGCAAGAGCTCACGGCGCTGGTGAGCACGACCGACTCCGTCAAGCTGCTGCGCCTGCGCCTCAAGAATCGCGGCAGCAAGAAGCGCAATCTGTCCGTCTACGCCGTCGCCGAATGGGTGCTTGGCCCCGCGCGCGACGCGACGCGCCTGCACGTCGCCACCAACTGGGACGGCGAGCGCGCGCTGTTCGCCAACAATCCGCTCGAGCTCATGCCGGAGGCTCACGCCTTCCTCGCTTCCAGCGAGCCCGTCGCGAGCTACTGCGGGGACCGCGAAGAATTCTTCGGCCGCGGCGGCTCGCGCGCCCAACCGGCAGCGCTCTTGCGGCAACGTCTCTCCGGTAGCTCGGGCATTGGCTACGATCCCTGCGGCGCGCTCCAAATCGAGCTGGAGCTGGGCGCCGGCGAGACGCGCGAAGTCTGCTTTGCGCTCGGCCACGGCCGAAGCCTCGAGGAAGCACGCGCCTTGGTAGCGCGCTACGCCACGCGCGAGGCGGTGGCTCGCGAATTCGAGGCGCTCGGACCGCTTTGGGACGCCGCCTGCGCCGTCACGGCTCGCACGCCTGACGCCGCCTTCGACCTGATGATCAACCGCTGGCTCCCGTATCAGGTGCTGGCGGCGCGCTTCTGGGCGCGCAGCGGCTTCTACCAGTCTGGAGGCGCCTATGGCTTCCGCGACCAGCTGCAAGACGTGCTGGCGCTCGTGCATGCCCGTCCCGAGCTTACGCGCGCTCACCTGCTACGCGCCGCCGCTCGCCAGTTCATCGAGGGTGATGTCCAGCACTGGTGGCACGCGGATACGGGCGAGGGCGTGCGTACACGTTGCTCCGACGATCTGCTGTTCCTGCCCTACGCGGTGGCCACCTACGTCCAGGCGACGGGGGATTCCGCTGTGCTGGACGAAGTCGTACCCTTCCTCGAAGAGCGTGAGCTTTCGCCGACCGACGAAGACCTGTTCAATGCACCGGCCAAGTCGGCGCAGGCGGCCACGCTTTACGAGCATTGCCAGCGTGCGCTCCGGCGAGGCACGACGCGCGGGCCCCACGGCTTGCCCCTGATGGGCAACGGCGACTGGAACGACGGCATGAATCGCGTCGGGCGCGAAGGGCAAGGCGAGAGTGTCTGGCTCGGTTTCTTCCTGGTGCGCACGCTTCTGGATTTCGTGCCGCTGGCGCAAGCGCGGGGCGACCAAGAAAGCGCGCGCGCCTACCAGGCCGAGAGCCAGCGCCTGCTCGAAGCGCTGCACGCCACCTGGGACGGCGCCTGGTACCCGCGCGCCTTTTTCGACGACGGCACGCCCATGGGCTCCCACAAAAATAGCGAGTGCCGCATCGACGCCATCGCCCAGTCCTGGTCGGTCATCTCCGGCTCGAATCCTGAGCGCGCCAAGCAAGCGCTCGAAAGCTCGCTACAAGAGCTGGTCGTGGAAGACGCGCGCTTGATGCGGCTGCTCACCCCACCCTTCGTGCGCAGCGAGCCCGACCCCGGTTACATTCGCAGTTATCCCCAGGGCATCCGCGAAAACGGCGGCCAGTACACACACGGCGTGCTCTGGACCGTGCTGGCGCTGTGTGCTCGCGGCGACGGTGAACGCGCGCATTGGCTGCTCTCGCTGCTCAATCCGATCAACCACGCCCAAACCCCCGCCGAGGTTCGCCGCTATTGCGTGGAGCCTTACGTGGTTGCAGCCGATGTGTATGCGTCGCCGCAACATTGGGGGCGCGGCGGCTGGACCTGGTACACCGGCGCCGCAGCGTGGATGTACCGAATCGGCGTCGAAAACATGCTGGGTTTGCGGCGCCGCGGGCAGTCGCTCGAAGTAGCACCGTGCGTGCCCCCGAATTGGCGAGAATATTCTGTGACTTATCGCTACGGCGGCAGCGAGCTCACGCTAAATTTTCGCAATAGCGACGGAGTTGCGGGTGGTGTGCAGCGGATCGAGCTCGATGGTCGCACGTTGCCCGAGGCGACCATCCCGCTCGTGGACGACGGCCGCCGTCACCAAGCGGTCGTCATCTTCGGAGCGACCGAGGCCATTTATCACCTGCATCGTGTTCGCGACGCGGTACAATTGTAGCGACTCGCGTAAGACGCGACGCCGGCTCGGGGAGGCCGCTCGAAGACAGCCGATATTGCGCCCTGCGTGAGTGCGTCCCGGTGCGGAACGCTGCTTGCAATGATTCGCATGGAAGGAGAAACCCGCCGTGACAATGCAAAGCACCACGCTCCAGTCCGCGTCCACCTCTCTTCAGGAGCTCATGCACCGACCTCTGGTGGTGCTGCAAGTCTTCGACTCGGTGTCAGACGCGCTCGCAACCGCAAGCCAGCACGGCGTGCACCACTTTCCCGTTTGCTCGCGAGAGCGCGTCGTCGGCATGATTTGCACGTGCGATTTGCGCGACGCGCAGCTCGACCAAGCCGTGGGCGAGGTCATGCGCCCCGCGGTCATGTTACCGATGACCAAGAGCGCCACCGAGGCCGCACAGCTCATGCGCGCGGCCGACGTCGGCTCCCTACTCGTGACCGATCGCTTCGGCGAGCCGTGCGGCATCGTCACGCGCGCTGACTTGAGCCACGAGGCGCCCGTCGCCGCCCTGCTCGAAGACTGCCGCTGCGAAGCCTGCGGCGCCATTCGCCATTTGCGGCGCTACGGCGACCGGCAACTCTGCGTGTCCTGCCGCGACCGCGCCATTGATCCTCAATCCTTCGATACCGGCGGCGGTGATTGAAACTAAAGACGGCGATTGACCGAAAGGAACCCGCGATGTCCCACCCGCAAACCTTTGTCGTCCTCTTGGTAGTCGTGATGGCAAGCTTCGGCTTGCTCACCTGGGCCGGCTCCCTTTGGGGCGCCCTCGGCATCCTCATCAGCGGCCTCACGCTCGCCTTCGTGATGTCCATGGCCTGGCTCTGGTCCCCCCGCTCTGGCATGGGCCGCGGCAAACAACCCACCCACGACTCCTTCAGCGGCCTGCGCTAACGATAGCAGAAAGGGGGGCCAACGAACCCGTTCGCGCACCGGCACGAACGGTGTGCGGTGCTGGTTCGCATCCGGCGGGGTGACGTCGTGTACGCGCCAAGTTACACCGATCCGGTCGAGCAGCGCCGCAGCGGCGGGCGGCGATATCCACTTGCCACTGCGCCTGGATTGTCAGAACGTGCGCGGCGATGGCCCTAGTCGTGACGCCCAAAGCTCTGATCCCCGTCGTGGCCCTCGTGCTCGGGATCGCCGCAGCGTGCTCCGACGGCGACAAGCACAAGGTGGTACGCGAGGAGGCGGCGGGAGCAGGCGGAGAAGACTCGGGACCGCTCGGCGGCGCGCCTAGCGCCGGTCAGGCCCCCACGCCTGGTGGTGAGCCCGGCACTGAGCGAGGCGGAGCCGACGGAGGGCAAGCCGGCGCTGCTGGCACTGACGGAACCAACGGAGGCGTTGGCGGCAGCGCCGGCGAAGCGAACCCGAGCCAGGCCGGCGCGACGAACGGCGGGGAGGGGCCGCTCGTCGTATCGAGCTACGGGTGTTTCGCCTTGAGTGGAGACGGCAGCGAGATGCAGGTCAATGGCGAGCCCGGCGTCGTGGTCACGTCTTCTCCGTATGGACCGGGCTGCGACGGCAGCCAGTGGGTGTCGGATAACGCGAACGCCTACGCACCGATGCAAGTGCCGTCCACGTTGCGCTTCCGTCGCAGCTTCGTGCTCGCGCAAGCCGTTGCCGACGGCAGCGTGAGCATCTCGTTCAAGGCCGACGACGCCGTGTCGTTCGTGCTGAACGGCCAGACCATAGGCAAATGCGAGCCGACGGCGGACAACCTCGGGCTGTGCCAGCAGGGCTGCACCCAGGTGCCGCTCAGCGCCGGCGTGCTTCTGGATCAGCAAGCCAATGTGCTCGATATCGAGCTCACCAACCTGCAGAGCGCCGACGCCGGCAATGGGCATTTCGGCTGGACCGCCGTGAGCTACGCGCTGTGCGTGGCTCCGCCGTAACCGACCCGGCGCGCCTTCGACGGCTCGCGATGCTGAGCCGATGCGTGGTGTGACACGCCCGCGTCCGTGTTGTTTTGCCTCGCGGAAGAGGCAAGCTCAGCGGGGGCGTTGGTCTACGTCTTGCTAAACGCAAGGCATGCCAGCTCCTAATCGCGGTAGAGCGGGTATCGAGTCGCTGTGGCTCGTTCGCCACGGCGAAAGCGCCGGCAACGTCGCGCGCGACCGCGCCGAGCAGCAGGGGCTGCACACCATCGAGCTGGTGGGCCGCGACATCGACGTCCCGCTCTCGCCTCTCGGAGAACGGCAGTCGCGCGCGCTCGGCAGGTGGCTCAACGCGCTCGACCCGGAGCAGAAACCGACCGTCGTCTTGACCTCGCCGTACGTACGAGCGCGCCGGACCGCGGAGCTGTTGATCGATGAGGGGCACCTGCACCACCCCCAGCTCGTATTCGTGAGCGACGAGCGACTCCGCGAAAAGGAGTTCGGCTCGCTGAACCGATTTACCAAGCTGGGAATTACCACCAGGTTTCCGCACGAGGCAGCCCTGCGCGCCGAGATCGGCAAGTTTTACTACCGGCCGCCCGGCGGCGAGAGTTGGTGCGACGTGCTGCTTCGGCTCCGTAGTTTGATGGACCACATCGAGCTGCGCTACGCCGGTGAGCGCGTCCTGATCGTCGCACATCAGGTGACCGTGCTGTGCTTCCGCTTCTTGCTCGAGGAGCTCGACGAGCAACGGATCTTGGCCATCGACCGGGAGAAGGACGTCGCGAATTGCTCGGTTACGAGGTTCGAGAAAGGCGTCGGCCCAGGCGTGCGCGAAAGCCTGCGGCTCGAAGCCTACAACTTCGTTGCGCCGCTCGAGGCGGCGGGCGAGCCGATCACGCGCCAGCCGGATGCGCCGGGGGCGGCCAAGGCATGAGCAAGACCAAGGCCTCTCGCGTCGTAGCGATCGACCGGCGCCTTCTCCGCGGATGGCCGCTACCGGAGCTGGCAGCGAACGCCGATAAACAAGCTCGAGGCGACGTGCTGGTCGTGGGCGGATCGCGGGAGCTGCCAGGTCCGGTGCTCTTGGCCGCTGCAGCGGCGCTGCGCGCGGGGGCCGGCCGAATACAGCTGGGCGTGGCGCGCTCGATTGCCGTAGGAGTGGGCACCGCATTTCCGGAAGCTCGCGTGCTCTGGCTACCCGAGAAGTCGAACGGCGAGCTGGCGCACCACGCCGCTGCGTCATTGCGAAAGGAGCTGGCTGGATGCCGTGCGTTGCTGGTTGGTCCCGGCATGCGCGACGAAGCGGCGGTCCTGGCCCTATTGCGTGCGGCCCTCCGCAGCGAGCGTGACTGCAGCATCGTGCTCGACGCAGCGGCGCTGCGGGTGCTGCGTAAACGCGCGCTCACGCAGCATGCGGCAGGTCGCGTGATCGCCACGCCACATGCCGGGGAAATGGCCGAGCTTTGGGGCTGCACGCGAGAGTGGGTGGAAAAGGATCCGCTCCAGCTGGCGCGCGAAGCCGCGAGGACGCTGGGCGTTACGCTCGTGCTCAAGGGCGTGCGGACGGTGGTGGCCATGCCCGACGGTGATGCTTTCTGCAATACGAACGGGAACTCTGGTCTGGCGACGAGCGGCTCGGGCGACACCTTGTCCGGGCTCATCGCAGGCCTCGCCGCCCGCGGCGCCGAGCCGGCGCAGGCCGCCGTATGGGGCGTGCACCTGCACTCGGCGGCGGGGGACGCACTGAAGCGCAAGCAAGGACCGCTAGGCTACTTGGCGCGCGAGCTTGCTGCGGAAGTACCGGGCTTGCTCGCCCGCTTGGCCAAGTAGACCGGAGCGGGCGCAACTTGGCTGTCGTCCCAGCGCTCGAATTGGCTTGCTTTCAGCTTCGAGAAAGTCGCTGAAAGGTGACAGGTTTTTGCGTTCGGGGGCTGAAAAAGCGGGCCATTGTGAGCGGGTATCGGCACTAACGAATTGAGGGCGACTGTCGCTGTCGCCCGCTAGGTGGCGCAATGAAAGCTCATTTCGCGTGCTTGCTCCTGCTCGGAAGCTCGCTGCTGCTGGCCGGTTGTTCTTCGACCGGCGGTGGTCAGCCTGCGACCATGTCTATGGCCGGGGCTGGCGCAGGAGGTGGGACAATGACTCCTGACCCTGGCACCAATCCCATGGCGGATTGCCGCATGGGGGGCTCGCTGGCGCCGGCGCGCATCTCGCTGCTGACCGATCAGGAGTACACGAACATCGCGCGCGACGTATTCGGCATCGAGTTCGTGCCGGAGAGCAAGCCGATCGAAACCGGTGATTACCCGATCGACGAGCAGGCACAGGTCGGTACGGCCGATATTGCCAAGCAGTACCTGCGTGCCGCCGATCAGGTAGCTAGCAAGCTCAAGCCGTGCGGAGACGCGGCGCTCGCGGCTAGCTGCGTAGAGCCCTATTTGCGAGAAAAACTGCCCCGCGCCTGGAAGCGCCCGGTGACCGACGCCGAAATTGCCGGGCTAATGGCCATTTTCCAGGGGGGGCTGCCCGACGGCGGCCAGCGCGCGCTCGACCTGGTGATGGAGGCGGCGCTCGGTAGCGGGGCGTTCCTTTACCGCACCGAGATCGGCGCTGATGCTTCGGGCACGACCGGCTCCGTGGCGCTCAACGCCTACGAGCTGGCGAGCGCCCTGAGCTTTGCGCTGCTCAATTCGGCTCCGGATGACGAGCTCTGGGCCAAAGCAGCGGACGGCAGCATCACCCAGCCGGCCGTGCTCAGCGCAGAGGTCGACCGCATTTTGGCGCTCGAGCCAGCGCGCGCCAACCTCACCAAGAAGGTCGGTTACTTCCTCAACGTCGAGAAGATTCCGGTTGCCAGCAAGATCTTCCCGGAGTTCACCGGCTCGCTGCAGGCCAGCCTCTACGAAAGCGCCAAGCTGTTCTTGAACGACGTGCTGTGGAAGGGCTCGCTGAGCGACCTGTTCACGTCCAACCAGTATTACGCCAACGAAGAGATCGCCAAAGTCTACGGGCTACCCGCCGTGCAAGGCACGACGCTCGTGCAGGTGCAGCTGCCGCCCGAGCGCAACGCCGGCATTTTGAGCCACCCCGGGCTCTTGGCGACCTCGAACTACCACACGTCGACCGATGACATCGTGCACCGTGGCTTGTGGATCTATCAGAACCTGGCTTGCGGCGTGGCGATCGGGTCGCCGCCCGCGAACGCGGCGGATATTGCCAAGACCTTGATGGGTACCGAGCGCGTGAAGGCGCAGGCGCGCGACGCGATGCCGCAGTGCGGAGCTTGCCACCGCTTCTTCGATCCTTTCGGCATGGCGAGCGAAAACTTCGATGCCATGGGGCGCTACCGTACCGTGGATCCGGACGACAACTTGCCGGTCGTCAGCGAGGCTACCATCGTCGGTCTCGGTGCCGATATCGACGGCCCGATCGCGAACCTGAAAGACATCGCCGATCGCTTGAAGGCGGGGCGCCGCGTCGCGGACTGCGCTGCCACGCACCTGGCCGAGTACACGCTCGACCATAACCCCAACGCCGAGAAATCCTGCGCGATTCAGCAGATCAAAGACAACTTCGCGGCGAGCGGCAAGTTCGTCGATCTGTTCAAAGCCATTCTCACCTCGCCGGCCTTCGCCACGCGTGACCTGAGCTCTCAATAAGGAACGAGTCATGAGACGCAGCATTGGACGACGCGCTTTTTTGGGTAGCCTTGGCGCCGGTACGGCCGCGGCCACGTTCTTGCGGCCGATCTTGGGGCAAACGCAGACGGGTGTGGCGCCACAGCGCCTGCTCATGATTCATCGCCCCTGCGGCTCCGCCATGGATGCGAGTGCGCAGCCGGGGGCGCCCTCCTACTGGTGGCCCACGTCGGGCAACAGCGGCAGCACGGATTTCGTCGTCGCTCCGGGCGGGTTGATTGATTCATTCAAGGCCGTGCGAAACAGCATGGTGGTGATGAAGGGCGTGCACTGCCCGCGCATTCAAGCGTGGAACGGCGACAAACACGGCGCCGGCATGCTGGCGATGATTTCGCCTTCGCCTCAAGATCCGGGTAACAACCTGGCCTGGCCCGTGATCCCAGGGCACGAAGCCGACCAGAGCGATCCGAACGGCAAGTTCTTTACCGCCACCGACCGCTCGATCGATCAGCTCTTGCTCGCGAGCATTCCGACGCTCAAGTCTGCCGCCGGCATTCCTTCGATTTCGCTGACGCCCGACCTGGTGTCGGCGCAGCCACAGAACTTCTGCCTGCGCGTCGTTTCGTACTCGAAGGATAACCCGAACGCGGCGCAGCCCACCGCCATTCACCCGCAAGCGGACCCGGCCATCGCCTTCAAGAACATCTTTGGCTCGGCCATGATGGGCATGGACGCCGAGGCGCTCGCCCGGGCTCGGGCGCAGAACAAGAGCGTCATCGACTTCATCCGCGGCGACCTGAACAGCTTGCGGCCGCGCTTGCCCAAGCTGGCGCGCGACAAGGTGGACGCGCACCTCACCAGCATCGGGCAGCTCGAGCAGCAGCTGAACGGCAACGGTAGCGGCCGCGAATGCACGCCGCCCACGCTGGCGCCCGTCGAGACCCCCGACTCCGGCGGCACCGCGATGGATGGCGATACCGACCCCGTGAACGACGCGCGCTATCATCAAGCCGCGCTCGAGCAGCTCGAGATCATCAAGACCGCCTTCCAGTGCGACCTCACGCGCGTCGCCAACTTCACTTTTGGTTGGGGTAACTCCGGGATTCGCTTCAGCACGGTGGTGCCGAAGGTGCTGCCCGATGTGACGGTCGACGACGTGGAAGGTTACCACGCGATCTCTCACGACAACGGCGGCAGCACCAAGGCGAACCCACATGTATCGCAGTTCGGCATCGACAAGTACTTCTGCTACATGACCGCCAAGCTGCTGGAAGACTTGGCGAACACGCCGGACGGCATGAACGGCGGTAGCTTGCTCGACAACACGCTGGTCGTGTTTTGGAACGAGTGCAGCGTGGGCAACAGTCACGACACGCAGAACATGCCGGTGCTGCTGTTCGGCGGAAAGTTTCTGAACCTGAAGGGCGGCCACTTCTTCGACTTCGCTGCTAGCGCCGCAGGCAAAGGCCGCTACATGAGTGACTTCTGGGTCCAGCTTTCCAAGCGCTGGGCGGACGCCGAAGGGGTCGCGGGCACCGGCTACGAGCCGCTCGTCAAGTACGGCGCCGACCAGTGGAACCTCGGCAGCATGCCCGAGCTGTTCGGCTAGCAGCGCTCTAGAAGCTAGAGCGCCGAGTCGACGCGGTTCTTGCGGATCTTTTGGGTCAGGCGACGCATGCGCACGGTGCGGAAGACGGCTTCTACCTGCGGCACGAGCGCGGCTTCGTCGCCTTTCTTCAAGAAAGCACCGTCGAAACCGTGCGTCAGGTAGCGCGCGGCTTCGTCCCGGTCGGAGGTGTAGAGGTAGAACAGGCACGTCGACTCGACGGTTTGCGCGCTGCGCAGCATTTGCACCAGCTCGGTGCCGTTGATGCCGGGCATGTGAAAGTCGATGATCGTGAGATCGGCGCCGCGCAACAGCCGCACGGCGACGTCCGGGCTGGTGGTGGTGCGCACGTCGTAGCCGCGCTCCGCCAGGCAAAGGCGGATCTGCTCCAAAATGGTCCAGCTATCGTCGACCACGACGACGCGCCCGGGGTCGTTGGGCTCAGGTGTCAATGACGAGCTCATGCTGAAATCCTCGCGCTCACTGCGGCCTTGCGCGCAATCTCGAAACGGGCGCCTCCGGACGCAGATTTACCGACTCGGAGCACGAAGTCGAACGCCGCCAAATCGCGCAGCACTGCGGAGAGACCCATGCCGCGGCCGGAAAGCTCGGTTTCGCTGGTGGGCTGGGCCTGGCGGAACGAGCCGCTGTCGGCGTCTTCGGGAGAAAGGGGGGCCTCGCGCTGGCGGGCGCGTTCGAGCAAGGGGTTGCCTTCCACGCCAACGCCGTCGTCTTCGACGTAGATGAGCGTGGCCAGCTCGCCGGGGGGGGCCGCGGCTCCGACCGTGACCACGCCGACGGCGGGCTTGCCGTGACGCTCGCGCTCGTCCGGCGCCTCGATACCGTGCGCGACCGCATTGCGGAGCAGGTGAGTCAGGGTGCCGCTCAGCACGCGCGCCAGCCGCTCCGGCACCAACGCTTCGCGGCCCTCGACCTCGAGCCGAGCGCGTTTGTTGACGGACTCGGCCCAGCGCGCGGTGCGATCCGCGAAGGGCGCCACCAGCTCGCCCAGGCTGCGCGCGCTGAGGCGCTCCGCGAGGCTGGCCAGTTGCCCGCCCTGCGCGGCGGACAGCCGACACAGCTCATCGAGATCGCGCCGGTGCACGGTGACTTGCTCCAGCACCGCGCGGCCAATGGGCGAAGCTGCGACGAACAGGCGCTCGGCTTCGTCCAGCAGTTGTTGCGCGCGCTCGAGCGACTTTTCAATGTCGAGCGAGCCGAGCTTCACTTCATCGGTCGGGCGCGCCAGCGCTTGGGCGCGCAGCTCGCTCAGGCGCGCTTCGAGCGTCTCCAGATCGACGGCCAGCTCTTCCAGCCCATAGACACGCGCCTCACCCCGTAGGGTGTGGACGTGGCCGAAGCACTCGGTGAAATCGCCCAAGCTGACCAACGTGCGGCCGTGGCACAGCGCCAGGGCCTGCATCAGCCGTTCGCGCGCGCCGCGCAAGAACTGCACGAACTGTTGCCCGCCGCCGGCTACCAGGCGTTGCATGGCCGCCATCTGCCGGGCGTGACTTTGCCCTTGCGCGAGCATGCTCTCGGCCAGTTGCCGCTTTTCGGTTTCGTCCGTCGCCAACAGCATCACGCGTTGGATCACGCCGCGGCCTTCTATCGGGCGAAATTCGAGGGAAAGGACGCGATCGTGGCCGGGGCCCGGCAGCCGCACCTCGGGCGGTGCCAACGCCAGCAGCTCGCCAAAGTCCTCTGCGCGCGCGTCGAAAACCAGGCTCAGCCAATCGTCGAAAGCCTTGAGCTCGGCATCCCAGCCGCCGCGGCCGGGATAAATGAGGTCGCGGATTTGCGCGCCTTCCAGCACCTCGAGCCCGAACACCTTGCGGGCCTCGTTGGACTGCGCCCCGACCACGCTCCCGGTACTGTCGAACACCACGATGGCCTGGCGCATGTGATCGAACAGCTCGCGTAAGCTGCCGAGCGCCTCGGCCAGGCGATCCTCGCGATCGCGGATGGCGCTGCCCATGGCCTCCACGCCGCGCGCCAGCCGCCCGATCTCGTCGTGGTGAGTGACGGCCACCTTCACCTCGCGCTCGCCGCGCTCGAGCTGTCGGACGGCTGCGATGAGCGAGTCGACCGGGCCGACTACTTGCGTGCGCGTGACCGTGAGCAGCACTCCCACGGTGCCGATCGCCACGGCCAGGCACAAGAGCAGCAGGCGTAGCCGGCTGGCGGTGTAGGCCTCGTTCTCGCGCTGCAACGAGAATTGCAGCTTGGCGTGGCCGATGACCTGGCCGTCTCCGCCCTTTACCTGGCGGCTCACCTCGATCAAATCCGCCATGACCTGGCCGCGGTGGCGCTCCTGCTCGCGGTTGAGCGTGCCCATCGGCTTGGGGTCGCCTGCGTGCCATACACCTGCGAAGAGCAGGTCGTGGTTCTGCTTGAGGTGTTGGAGCTCTACTTGCACCGCGTCGGCGTCGCCGAAGTCGAGGGGCGCTCGCAGGCTCTCTGCGAATAGATCGGCCACCATGTCGGAAGACTGCTGTTTGGCCAGCACCAGCGCGTCCCGCTCACGCGCGGCGCTGAACAAGAACGCGAGCACGCTGGCGAGCGTGACCACCATCACCACCGCTACCCCGAGCTTTGCGCCGATCGAAAAGAACCGCTGCCTTTGGCCGGGGTTGATGGAGCGCGGCAAGAGCGGCAGCGCTGTCGAGCCGCTTCCTCCTGCACCAGCCGCCGGCGGCGAGCTGGAGCTCGTAGCTCCCCGATCTTCTTTCATGGCGCGAGCCGCCCAATATAACCCATTTTCAGGCCGGTTGACGCGCGCCGCGCGAACGAAGAAACTCCCATGCTCATGGGTCGGCGCTGGCTACGACGGGTGGCGCGGGCGGCAGTTCTCTGCCCCGTGTTTGCCACCTCCATTGTCGCACCTTGCGTCATGGTGGGCCTGGCGGGGCTCGCGTGGGCCGACGAAGACGTTTCTGTACCAGTGCCGCTGCAAGTCGAGCTTTTGCTCAAGGTAGCCGGCTACGACAAGAACCTGGCGGCGCGCGCACCGAGCGTCGTGCGGGTGCTGGTGCTCACCAAAGCCGGAGACGCGCAGTCGGCGCGCGTGGGGCAAGCGGCTCTGCGCGCCTTCACCGGGCAAACAGCCGGCAATCGCCCGGTGGAAGTAGCGAGCCTGACTTTTGCTGGCGGACCCGCGCTGGCGGCGAAGGTCAAAGAACAACAGCTCGCCATCGTGTACGTGGCGCCGGGCTTCGACGCGGCCGACATGACCGGCATGGCCAAGTCGCTGTCGGGCGTGAGCGTGCTCACGGTCGGGGCGCTCACGCGCTTCATCGATGCGGGCGTGGTTTTGAGCTTCGAGCTGGTCAGCGGCAAGCCCAAGCTGCTCGTGCACCTGAAGCGCGCGCACGACCAAAAGGTGGAGCTCTCGTCTCAGGTGCTGAAAATCGTGAGGGTCATCGAATGAAGCAGGCCGGGCTGGCACTGATTGGGGCCTCGCTCGCTTTGGCGTTGCCGGGCGTCGCGCAAGCGCAAGAAAGCCAAGACACCGCAGACCTCGAAGGCCTGCTGGACACATCCGTCGTGAGCGCTCCCTCCAAGACGAGCGAAACGGTCAGCTCCGCGCCAGCCGCTTCGGTCGTGCTCACGGCGGAGGACCTGCGCCGCTACGGCATTCGTTCGCTCGACGAGGCCATCAACTTCTTGGCCTACGGGATGGTCACCGAGAAGGCCTTCCAAAACGCCGAAATCGGCGCGCGCGGTGTGCTCATGGGCAGCGACTTCGGCAGCCACGTGCTGCTCATGGTGGACGGTCATGTCCTGAACGAGAGCTGGAGCGCGACCGCCTACTTCGATCGCGCGACCACGATTCCGTTCGAGCTCATCGACCACATCGAGCTCGTGCTCGGTCCGGGCTCGGTGCTGTATGGCTCGAGCGCGATGCTCGGCATCGTGCACATCGTGACCAAGCGCGCGAAAGACTACTCGGGTGTGCACCTGATGGTGGAGTCGGAGATTCCGGTCTCGATCCGCGGCGCCGCCGGCATCGGTAAGCGCTTTCAGCTGTTCGGGCGCGCCGCCGAGGTGGTCTTCCAGCTCGAGCACTACGAGCAGAAGGGGCCGACCTTCGACTTCGGTCCCATCCCCCACGATCCCGACTCCGTCACCGGGATGGCTCGCGACTACGATCCCAAGCCCAGCGATCGCAAGTACCAGGCCGGCGTTTGGGGCGGCCGTGGCAACGACGCGTACTACACGCGTGCGCCTTCGGCCTATTTGAAACTGCGCGCCGGTGATTTCGAATTGGCCGTGCGCGGCGCGCTGGACAAGCGCACCGACCCCACCAACAGCGGTAACTTCGACGACCCGAAGAGCTACCAGCTGGATCGCTGGCTCAACGTCGACCTGAAGCACAGCGTATCGTTGTCGGCGCTGGCTTCGCTCTCCACCCGGCTGTACGCCGACGCCTACAGCTACGACGAGTACTGGACGAGCAATGGCGCCGAGGATTGTCTCGATGGCCAGGTCAACGGCTGCATCTGGCGGCTCCACGGCGCCGCGCGCACGATCGGGCTCGAGCCCCAGCTCACGCTCGACTGGCTCAAGGATGGTCGCATCGTCACCCTTTTGGGTGTCGACGCTCGGCTGAAGAGCATCAATTCGGACGTCACCTTCACGGACAACGCCACGGGTCAGAATCCTGGGGCTATCGGGCCCTACTCGCCGCACGAAAAGGCGCTCGCGGCGTACTTGCAGCAAAGCTTTTCGGTAACGAGCTGGGCCGCGCTCAACGCCGGTGCTCGGGTAGACGTGGACGATCGCTTCGGCAGCGCTATCTCGCCGCGCGCGGCCCTGGCGGTTTTGCCCTGGCAGGGTGGCACCATCAAGACCATCTATTCGGAGGCCTTTCGAGCTCCTACCGCCTTCGACATTTACTACAACGATCCGAGCACGCAGGCTCCCGGGGGCCACGATCTGCGCCCCGAAAAGGTGCGTAACGTGGAAGCCATGATCGAGCAGCGCCTCGGTCGCCAAACCTTCCACATGGGCGTCTACCGTTCCTGGTGGGAAGACTTGCTGCTCCTGCAAGAGCTCTCGCCGGAAGATCTGCAGGCCAACATCGACAAGGGCTACCTGCAAGAAGGCGTCGAAACCGGCTATCAGGTTCGCAACGTTTCCAAGATTCGCAGCTTCGGCTTCGACTTCGGGTTCGAGGGCGCGCTGGCCGGCGGCAAGCTGCACTACGGCGCCAACCTGACCGAGGCCATCGCGCGCACCCAAAATCCAGATGGCGGCGAGCAGCTGCTGAACATCGCCGCACCAGCCTTCGGCAACGCGCGCATGGCGTACGACTTGCCGAGTGGCTTGCCCACGGTGGCGCTCGCCGTGCGCTGGGTGGCGCGGCGCCCCACCGATCTCTACACGCCGCCCAGCGATCCCGCCCCGCTCGCGCAGTTCGCGCCGCCGGGCGTGGAGGGGCGGCTCACGCTCAGCGGTGCCGTGCCGGGGCTCGAGGGTCTCTCGTACCGGCTGACGGCCAACTACAACTTTGCCAAACGCGCCGCCTACAGCACGCGCGGCTCGCCGCTGGCTGACGGTAGCTACGAGTACTCCCCCAACGATCGCCTTCGTTTCGGCGCCGGCCTGCAGTACGACTTCTGGCGGTAAAAGGGCGACAAAATGACTAGCGAGTTGCCGGCATTGCCGAGCAGACTGCGCGCCGCTCAGCGCCGAGCAAAGGGACCGCACATGTCATTGATGACGACGATCGTTGGCTATTCGACGGAAACGACCGCGCGACTCTTGTGCGTCTTCGATGCCGGTGGTCGTACCGCGCGCATCGCGTATCAGGATGGTGCCGGCACCATCGGCTCACTCGATGTGCCGGTCGTCACGGCAGAACCCTATGGGCTCGCCAGCTTTCACCTCACGGGTCTGGTCGGACCCACTCTCAGCTATGCGGTAGCGGACTACGCGAACGGCAGTCCTCCGCCGGATGCCGTAGCCCTGCTCGCCGGCAGCACCAAGACGTTTCGCCTGCCAGCGCCCGGGCCGCTGCGGGTGGCGCTGATCAGCTGCAACGACATCGACAACCATGCCTTCGCCAAAGAGCAGCGCGGCGCCATGTGGCGTCGGCTGGGCAAGCTGGTGACAAATGGCGAGGTCGACCTGCTCGTGCACGCCGGCGATCAAATCTACGGCGATGGCGACCCAGTGGGCTGGAACGCCGCCGAAGGACGCCTGGCCGCTTATCGGCGCCACTACGTCAACACCTGGTCGAACCCCGACGTCGCGGCGGTTCTCTCATCGTGCCCGAGCCTGATGATGTGGGACGACCACGAGATTTACGACGGCTGGGGCTCCAACGACAACGACGTCAGCGCGCCCGCGCAGCAGCGCTTTCAGGCCGCCGCGCGGGCCTTTCGTGACTTTCAGGACCCGCTCAACCCGCCGGACAGGCTCGCGTCGGGCCTCGCTTGGCTCGCCCAGTACGGCGATCTGGCGATCGTCGCGGTCGATGGCCGGTCGCAGCGCAAGTGGGCGAGCGGCACCATCATGGGTAAAGAGCAGCTCGACGATTTCGAGGTGAAGCTGAACGAGCTGGCGGCGCTTCAGCTCAAGCACCTCTTGGTGGTGGTCGGCACGCCGCCCGTCTATGTCCCGCTGATCGCGGCCGAGAAGCTGGCCGCCGTCGTTAGCCCCGCGAGCCTCGACGACATTCGCGACGGTTGGACCGCGTCCAACAATCGCGCCGAGTGCCGCCGCTTCTTGATGTCTTTGATGAATTTTGCGGGCTTCTCACCAAGCACGCAAGTCACCATCGTGGCCGGCGACATTCACGTGGGCACGTTGGCGTCGATCGACACCAAGCTGCTGTTCGGAGAAAATCCCAACAAGAAGCAACCGCGCATATACCAGGTCACGTCATCGGGCATTGCGCGGCCCGCGCCGAGCGGGGCCGAAGCCTTCATGCTCTCGTTGATCACGAATGGCGGCGCGCAAGACTTGTTCAACCAAGACATTCAGGGCGCGCTCTTGAAAATCAACGGCTCCGACCACGACTACTGCGTCGCGCATCGCAACTTCGCCGTGCTCGATCCCTCCGACGGCCACGGCAATTGGGACGCCCACGGCAACCTGTGGGTCAAGTTCCACGTCGAGCTCGGCGCGGGCAAGGTGCTGGAACAGCAGCTGGCCAAGCTCGCCTGATCGGCGCGCTCTTTTCGCCTATTTCGACGGCAGCGAATTGAAAAACTTCATCATCGCGAGCTTGTAGTCGACGTTGCCTTCTTTATCGACTTCGTGGCCACCGTCGAGCGCGCACCACACCACCGGATAGGCGGCGGGACAGCCCGTGTACTGGTAACAGCTCGGGAATGCGGCATCCCACTGCGAATGCGGCGCGTTGCCCGCTTTGGCTTCTTTGGTGTTGTCGGCCGTGTAGGTGAACGCAAAGTCTGCTGGCACGCAGCCGTTGCGCTTCAAGATTTCGTCTCGAGCGGGCGCCGAGCCGGCGCTGTCGAGGTTGCCCTTCGGTGGGTCGATGGGGCCGATGGGGTTGGCGGTGTCTTGCAACCCTTCCACCATGATCGACGCTTGGGGGCCGGTACACGCCGGGCGATGGTTGCGCAAGCCGCCCGAGACCGGCGCGATGCCGCGCAGCTCGTTGGCCAGCGCACAGCCCAGCGTGAATGCTTCCCAACCGCCGCTACTGTGGCCGGTGATGAAGACGCGGCTCTTGTCGACGCAGTAATTGGCTTGCACCTCCGCCAGCACCTCGTGCACGTACGGCACTTCGGGCGTATCGGCGCGATCGTTGGTGCCGCCGCCGCCATCGGCAAAGCAGCCAGCGACGTAAGAAAGGCCGACGAAAATCGTCTCTTTCTGCTTGTCGATGTCGTAGCCGCCACCCGGATTGCTGGCGAAGTTCGAAGCGTTGCCGCCGCAGCCGCCGCCGCCAAAAATGACCGTGTAAGGCTTGCTGGGGTCGTACCCGGTCGGTAACCGTACGCTGTAGGGCCGGAACTGGAAGTCGTACTTGCCCGACTGGTCGTAGCTGTCGCCGCCGCTCAGGTAGTTGGCGCTGATGGCGCCCTGGATGTGGATCTCGTGCAGGGCGAACGAGCCCACGACATCGTTGCCGGGCGGATCTTTGCCGCAGCCAGCGCTCTTGCCGGTCGCGCCGCTGTAGGCACCGCCGCTGTTGCCGCTGCCACTTGCGCCGCTGCCGCCGCTGTCGCTGCCGCCACCGGCCCCTGCAGGAGAGCCGCCCGAGCCAGCCGTGCCGGGACCGCCCGACGTGTTGCCGGCGCCGCCGGCGCTCGTGCCGCCGGTGTTGCTGCCGCTGCTGCTCGTGCTGCCAGCTGCGCCGGCCGTGGTGTTGCCGCTGCCGCCGGCGTTGCTGCCGGCGCCGCCACTCGTGCCTGCGCTGCCGTTGGGGGAGCCGCCGCCGCCGTCGCCAGCGTTGGAGGCGCCGCAGGCAACCAGGCCAAGAGAAAGCGCGAGCGCGACTACCGTGGTCTGCAGCTTGAGATTCGGGAGCATGGGATGGGGGCCGCGCGTCAGGGGACGGCGGAAGCTGAGTGAGTATCCGCGCGCGAGCTGCTCTGTGAGCCCGAGTGTGAAGAAAGCCTGCCCTTGGCCGAGATTTTTGGCTTTTTCACTTTTTTCGTGAGCCGTTGACTCGTTTGGAGGCGAGGACCCTACTAATAGCTACCGACCTATGGGTTGATAAAATCCGCGCGTTTTGCGGGAGAAATTCGCGATTTCGAGCGTGAATTGGCTGATAGCCCGCCAAGACTCTGGACACGCAGTCGAAGGTGCCGCGCCGTCACCGCGGCCGCTTCCTGAAACGGAGCTCGGAGAGGTTCATGCGTACTCTTGGTCAGCGCGCGGGGCAGCTTTGCCTCGGCATTCCTGCTCTCGCCCTCGGACTCGGCCTCGGCGCCTGCACCGGCATGCTCGACGGTCCCGCCGGCGGATCCATGAGCGGTCCGAATGGCAACACCGCCGGCAGCTCGAGCAGCAGCGCGGGTAGTGCAGCAACCGGTGGCACGAGCCTCGGTACCGGTGGCGCGACCGGCAACCCCGATACGAGCTCACCCATCCAGGCCGCGCCCACCTGGCGCCTGACCAATCTCGAATACAAGAACTCCGTCAACGACTTGTTCGGCGTGACGGCGGCGACGCCGCTCGACCCCGACGGCGCCATGGCTGGATACCGCGCAGGTCTGGTCGCGGGCGACGCCACCGTGCAAGCCTATTACGACTCTGCCGTCGCCGTGGCCGCTGCTGTGGACGTACAAGTGCTCGCTCCATGCGACGCAGCAGCGGTCATGGCGGGCGGCGCCGATTGCGCGGCCAAGTTCATCGACGCCATGGGTCCCAAAGCGTTTCGTCGCCCGATAGACGCCGAAACGCGCGCCGGCCTGGTCGCGCTCTTTTCCGGAATTGCAGGCAAATTCGGCTATGAGCCAGCGATCCGCGGCTTGGTCGAAGAGATCCTGCAGTCGCCGAACTTCCTCTATCACTTGGAGCTGGAAGAGCAGGCCAAGGGCCCCGGCGCCGTGAAGGTGACCGGCTACTCGATGGCCAGCCGCCTCTCTTACCTGATCTGGGGCACGATGCCCGACGACGCGCTGTTCGCCAAAGCAGCAGCCGATCAGCTCTCGACCTCGGAGCAAATCGAGGCGGAGGCGCGGCGCCTACTGGCCGATCCGCGCGCCCACACCGGGCTCTTCAACTTTTACGAGCAGTGGCTGCGCGCAGACCGGCTGCCGCCCGTCAAAGGTGGCAAGTATCAAGATGCCTACAACGACGCGATGCGTGCCAGCATTCTCGCGTCTTTCGACGCGCAGGTCGATGCCTCGCTGTGGCAGCCGCAAGACAGCGTGGGCGTGCTCTTGACGGCTTCGCAAGCGTTCGTCAACGAGCAAACCGCGCCGCTGTTCGGCGTGAGCGGCATCAAAGGCGCCGCGCTGCAGGTGGCCAACGTCGACCCGGCGCAGCGCATCGGTATCCTCTCGCATCCCGCCATCATGGGCGCTCTCGCGACCGAAGACGGCACGCATCCGATCCAGCGTGGCGTCTTCGTGTGGGACCAGCTCTTGTGCCAGGATTTGCCGAGCCCGCCGCCCAATGTGCCGGTATTTCCGGGCGTTCCGGCCAACGCCAGCGTGCGTCAAGCGTTCGAGACCTTCACGCAAGATCCGATTTGCCAGGCGTGCCACCGGCGTATCAACCCGGTCGGCTTCTTGTTCGAGAATTACGACACGCTGGGCGCCTACACCAAGATCGACGACAACGGCCAGCCCGTGAATGCACCGGGCACCATCGTCGGTGCCGTCACGCCGACCGGTGATCAAGATGCGGTCGTCAACGTTCCGACGGCCAATGTCATGGAGCTATCGAAGAACATCGCCCAAAGCGCCTCGGTCGCACAGTGCCTGGTGAAGCAGCTCTATCGCTACAGCATGAAGCGCAAAGAAACGAGCGGCGACACCGCCACCATCAACACGCTCGCCGCCGCCTTCACCGGTACGGCGCAAAACATGCCGGAGCTCTTGTCGGCCATTGCCAAGAGCGAAGCCTTTACGAATCGCTGGAATCAGTAAGCGGAGCGAAGAACAGCAATCATGGGCAACCTGACCATCGGTCGTCGACGATTCTTGCAGAGCCTCGGCATTTCGGCCGCCACGATCCCGTTCGTGGTCGGGCTCGATAGCCTGTACGTGAAAGCGCAAGTTCCCACCGTTCCGAAGAAGCGCTTCCTCTTCATGTACACGCCGAACGGCATGCTCTACTACTACTGGCGCCTGCGCCTGCATGCCCAAGAGACGGACATCAGCGACGGCAAGGCGCTGGCTTCGCCCAACCTGATTCTCAATCCGCTGCAGAATAACGCCAAGCACCTGCTGGTGCTCGATCGGCTCAGCTACATCAGCGCCCGCGGCGAATACCAGACGCCGGACGTGTCGCCAGACGGTAAAGATCACCCCGGCGGTCACCAAAAAGGCATCGCGAGCATGCTCACCGGTCAGCTCCTGATCGGTGGCGCCGGCAACGTCGGCGACGCCGGCCTGGCCAACGGCATCTCGGTCGACCAGGTGCTGGCGACCAAGCTCTTCACCGGCAAGACCAAGTTTCCGTCGCTCGAAGTGGGCGTCCAAGTCGATGAGGGGCTGAACGATCGCTATGTGGACAAGCGCGTCAGCTACAACAGCTCCGCCAACCCACGTACCCCGAACAACGATCCGTTCGACTTGTTCGAAAAGCTGTTCGGTAACGCAGGCGCCAGCGACAAAGACAAGGCGCTGCGCCAGTACCTCGACAAGAGCGTGCTCGATACGTCGCTGAACGACTTTGCACGCCTCAAGCCCAAGCTCAGCGGCGACGACCAGAAGCTGCTCGAATCTCACGCCGATGCCATCCGCTCGCTCGAGACGCGGCTGGGGCAGGTGGTAGATTGCGGCGCCGTCATGCCGCCCACGGCTCCCGTGGGCGTCAACGTCGCCGATCGCAAGGCGACTCACGACTGGGCCATGAAGAGCGACAACTTCGAGACGGTGGGCGACTTGCAGATGCAGCTGGTGATGCAGGCGCTTGCCTGCGGCCTCACGAACGTCGTCACCTTCATGTGGGCCAACAGCGAAACAGGCCTCAAATACAAGTGGATCAAGGAGATCGACTGGACCATCGACGACAACGACGGCGGCCACCACGCCATGTCGCACGCTCGCGCCGTCGACCTGTCGCTCATCGACAAGTGGTACGCCTCCAAGTTCAACGGCTTCATTGACTCCTTCGCGGGCGCCAAAGAATCCGACGGGCAGGGCACGCTGCTCGACAATTCGCTGCTGATGTGGGCCAGCTGCCTCTCCGACGGCGCCGCCCACGAATCACGCAATGCCCCGATCGTGCTCGCCGGATCCAACGGCGGCTACTTCCGCCAGGGTCTCAACATCCAATTCAACGACGTCTACACCCCCGAGCTTTGGGGAACCGAGCCGCTCGCCCCCAGCCTCGGTAACGCGATGGTAAAACCCCTGGTCGACGACGTCCGCAGCGGCGACGGCAAAAAAATCGGCTCCCCCGATCTCTCCAACCAGGACCTCTGCGTCTCCATCCTCAACAGCTTCGGCCTCGAAGACACCACCTTTGGCGACCCCCGCTTCTGCAAGGGTCCGCTGCCGTTGATCAAGGCGTAGCGGAGCCGTCCCAGCGCGAAGCTCAATACCGAGCTCCACACCGAACGCACGATCGCCAGCGCTCCCCAAATCAGGCGGTCCAGCGACAGCTACGCTGACGCCCGCGCGCACCAGAACCGGTATCCTGACTGAAAAACTAGTCGTGACTGCGACGATGTTTCCTCAATGATTTCATGGCCTGAGAGCCGCGAGGAATGGTCGTCGCAATTGCGACGATCATTCTCGAATGATTTCGCGTGCTCGAATGATTCGCGGCTTGCTCGAAGTAGCTTGCTCGAAGGTGGGCTTGCTCGAAGGAGGCTTGCTCGAAGGAGGCTTGCTCGAAGGAGGCTTGCTCGAAGGAGGCTTGCTCGAAGGAGGCTTGCTCGAAGGAGGCTTGCTCGAAGGAGGCTTGCTCGAAGGAGGCTTGCTCGAAGGAGGACTTGCTCGAAGGAGGACTTGCTCGAAGGAGGACTTGCTCGAAGGAGGACTTGCTCGAAGGAGGACTTGCTCGAAGGAGGACTTGCTCGATGATTTCACGGCGCGCGCGTGCTCCCGCGAGTGGGCCGGCCTGGCGACGATCCATGGCGCAGTGGACCCGATGAGTGCGCGCGCCGCAAGACCTTGTGCGCAAAGGACGCGCCGTTTTCGATCGCGCGCGGGATCCGATCCACGAGGCGCTCCTAACGCGCCAAAGAGAGTGCCTTCCCGGAAGTCGTGGCGCTCACGAAGTTTAGTCGTAGGCGTGGCCGCCAGCGTGCGACGAATGTCTGTTTCAGAGCCCGACGACTCGCACGTGGTGACTGGCTCCTTCGTTTCAACGTGCTGACTACGTGCGCAGCGGCTGCAGGCGCAGGGTGCCGATGAAGAGACCGATAGTTGGATCAAGGACCGTGCCCATTGAGTCCCTCTGGCAGGCCTCGACAGACCCACTCTCGAGCCGTAACTTGGTAGGGCCGCGCACGAAGCCCTCTCCAACGACACAAACGAAAGGCGCATCTAGGATGGGGGTCGATAAGACTACTTGGGGAAGTGAAGGGTTCTTTGGTTTCGGAGTACGAGTGCCTGCGCGTGGTGAAGAGTTCTTTGGTTTCGGAGTACGAGTGCGTGCACGTGGTGAAGGGCTTCTTTGGTTCTGGAGTGCGAGCGCGTGCACGTGGTGAAGGGCTTCTTTGGCTCTGGAGTCCGAGTGCGTGCACGTGGTGAAGGGTTCTTGGGTTTTAGAGTGCGAGCGCGTGCACGTGGTGAAGGGTTCTTTGTTTCTGGAGTGCGAGCGCGCGCACGTGGTGAAAGGGTTCTTTGTTCTGGAGTACGAGCGCGCGCACGTGGTGAAGGGTTTTGGCTTTTGGAGTGCGAGCGCGTGCACGTGGTGAAGGGTTCTTGGGTTTAGAGTCGAGTGCGTGCACGTGGTGAAGGGTTCTTGGGTTTCAGAGTACGAACGCGTGCACGGTGCGTGGCGCTGGCGGATTCGGCCTCCGAGTCGTCGCACTTGCGACGAGGCCGCGCGGGCGCTTGGTGCGCTCGAGATCATTCGAGATTGTCCGTCGCAATTGCGACTATCTCGGCCGTTGCGATAGGGAGGGCGGCCGGGAGCCGACGGCCGGGAACTCACGGCCGGGCGCCGATGGCGGGGGCGCGCGGCTGCTACGCTGGCGGACGCGTGGCGCAGCCGTACAGCACTTGGACGGAGCTGTTCTCGGTAGCTTTGAGAGGGTCGCAGGACTGGGGGCAGAGCGTGATCTTGCTGGGCGTGGCCGGGGGATTGGCGTCGTAGTACCAACCGCCGCGGGCGTCGCATTGGGCAGCGCTGGGCACGTTGCCGAGGGGCATGGAGGTGCCGGTGTCCCCCAGCTTGGCTTCGATGTTCACGAGGCCGAAGTCGATCGGCTTGCCGCCGGTCGGAATGGTGTAGTCGCAGGTGATGGTCGTGCTGACGGACTTGAGAGCGGCTTGGATCTTGGCGCTCACGTCGCCGTTGCCGTCGAAGTAGTGGGTCTGGTTGTTCGAGCCGGCGAGGGCCAGTGCGTCGAGCGCCGCGGTGTCGCCGATACCGACGACGTAAGTCTTGATGGACGGCGTCGAGGCGAAGCCCATTTGTGCAACGGGGACGGTGAGCGTGGTCGTGTGAGACTCGCCGCAAGAGAAGGGTAGGCCGTCGGTCACGAGCAAGACGGCGGCGGTGTGGCCGGGTGTTTGGGCGGTGTAGCTCTTGACGTATTCGAACGCGCCAGCCAAGGCCTTGTGAGTGGGCGTGTTGCCACCGACGACCTGAGCCTTGATTTGCGAGACGATGGCGGCGGCGCTGTCTTTAGCGGGCGCGATGGGCACGATAGGGGTGCTGTAGTTCGAGACCTCGCACTGGTCGGCGACCGGCATCGTGAGCGGGAAAAAGCCCAATCCGACCCCGATTTCGGCGCTGGCCGGGTCTTGCACGAACTTGCTCACGGCCTCGGTGATGGCGCTCCAGCGGGTGGGGGGCGGCGTGTTGGACGGTGATTTGTCGCAGGTGACGTCGGTAGTGGGGCAGAACATCGATACGGATTTGTCGATGAGCACGTAGACATCGACCAAGAGCGGCTTGCTGTCGCGCGATTCGGTGGCACACGCCTTGGTGGGGTCGACCACGCCGGTGCCGCCTTGAGCGCTGGCGCCGCCAAGCGAGCCGAGCATCAGGCTGCCGGCGCTGCCGGCCATGTTGGCGGAGCCGCCGCTGCCGCCACCAGACCCCACGGCTTGTGCGGTAGAGCCAGCGGTGGCTGCCGCGCCAGCGGCGTTGCCTGGAATCACGGTGCTGTCAGCGCCGCCGGCCGAGCAAGCCCAGGCGAAGCCGACGACGAACGTCGCAGCCAATATGCGTGTCACTTCGACTGTGTTTCCGCTTCAAACCGCGAATTTTCAGAAAACGTGAAAGCGTGTGATCTTCTTTCGAGCCTCGCCGGTACTAACTCGGTACGGAATCTCGCCTAGCGTGTTGCGCAGTCGCCGGCGGACCATCGTGCAGCGGCATCGAACAGCGCCCAGCCTTCGCTGGTGAGGCGAGTGGAAGCTTGGATGTCGAGGAAGTAGCCGATGCGACGCGCCGGTGCGCTGAGCCCGACCATGGTCGCGCCCTTTTCATAGGCAAAAATGGCCGCGCCCTGCGGTTCATCGACCAGGTTCGCGACCACGACAGCGTCACCGCCCGGCACCCCGAAACCGTACTGCCCTTTACCCGCGGTCAACACGGTTACGGTGCCGGAGAGGCCGGCGGCGAGCGGGTGCGTGGGATCGACAATGGTGAGCTCGGTGCTCGGCAGGGTGTCACCGCCCGAAGCCGACGTCGCTTTGTCCGTCATGCCCAGGCTGGCGTACAGGTTGTATTCGGTGACGAACAACCCTACCGCCTGGTCCCGGAACGAGGCCATCACTTCGGGCGAGTGCACCGAGCGTGAGATGAAGACGAAGTCCATGCCCTGCGCGCTGTCGGTCGTCACCATCGTGGCTGCGATGATCGAGACGACGTAGCCGAGGCCGCGCAGTCGATCGAGGATGGCGCTGTCACCGCGCGTGAGCAACGCATCGCCGACCACGAACAATGCGTTGCCGGTGCAGCTCGGTGTCGCGGAACCGGCCTCGCCACCGGCGCCGGGCGTTCCCCCGCTGCCGCCATTTCCCGCGAGCGCGCCGCTGCCGGAGCCGCTGCCTGCCGCATTGCCGCCTCCCTGCTCGACTTCAGCCACCACGAAGTCACCGCTGAAGCAGCTTGGTGCCGCGAGCAGCAGCAAGAGTGCGAGAACGCGCGCGTTCATGGTGTGGCCACTCCCAGAGCGAGGCTGGGTCGCAGCGCGCGCGGCTCCAGCAAAGTGGTGGTGGCGCCGTCGTCGCGCGAGACATAACGAGTGCCGCTCGGATCCGCGTCGAGCGCGAGCGTGGTGTAAATGGAGAGCGCCGCAGACGGGCGAAACCGTGCCCCCAGCGCGGCGCGCAACGCCGGTGTCAGCAAGGTGCGTGGCGCCGCCAACCGAACCTGCACGCCCGTCGCACCTTCGGCGGGCTCGACCCGTGTGAAGTCGATGCCGCCGCCGAGCCCAGCGCCTAGCGTGGTGACGTTCCCGACGCGGCGCTCGACCGTCGCGAGCAGACGCAGGGCGCCGGAGTAGACGCGCACACTGGCGACGTCGTCCTCGCGCCGGTTCGGGAGCCAGGCTTGGGCCACGAGCTCTGCTCCGGGCCGCGTGAGGTGCAAATTGTCCGCAGCGCCGAGAACGAGCCCGGGGCCGTGCACGACCGGCAATTGGCTCGAAAACAGCTGCGCGCCGTAGTGCGCACCCAGCCGGAAGGCCACAGCGGCGGGCGCTGGCGGAGCGGGGCGAGGCGGCGGAGCGGGCGGTGGCGCTTTCGGCGGCGGGCTGAGCTCGGCGGCCATTTTGGCGCGTTCCACGCCGATCTGGGCGCCGCTGAGCAAAGCTTCGAGCGCGGTGGCGACCACGCGCGCCGTGGCTTCGTTCGCGAGCTCGGCGTTTTCGTCGCCGCGCGGCAGGTGTCGCACCAAAATCCGTTCGCCCGAGCGATCGACGACGTAGATGGTGACTCTGGCGCCGTCGTGCAGCTCGATCCAGGCGCGAGCGACCACGTCGTCCGTGCTCGGCGTCGATGGCTCCCGAAGCAGCTGGGCCGCGTCCACGGTATCGACAGGCGCGACGTGCAGCTCGGCTTCAGGCGGAAATAGGCTGCGCAGCGTGGCTTCTAGCTGCAGTACCTCATCGGGGCTGCCGTGAACGTTCACGTCCGCTCGCAAGCCTTGAGCCGAAGCGGGCGCTGCCAGGCTCAAGAGCAACGCAACGGGCCCGGCTGTCGCGTGCCGGCGACGGGGGAGCCCGCTGGCTTCAGTGATCCAGCGCATCGAGGCGAGTTTGCGCCTTCTTGGCGTACATCGAGTCGGGGAACGCCGCCATGAGCGCACGCCAAGCCTTTTGCTCCTCCGCGCTACGACCGAGCTGACCTAGCGCCAAGCCACGGCCGATGAGCGCTTCTTCGCGCAGCGCGCCGCCCGGAGCGGCGGCCAAGTATTGGTCGAATTGAGTCAGCGCCGGCCCGGGCTGGTGCAGACGATCGAGCAACAGACGACCCAGCGACACGTGCGACAGCAAGGCTTCGTTCGAGCGGGGAAAGCGCGCTTGCAGCTTGCGATAGAGCTCCGCGGCGGCTGCCGCCTCGCCCGCGCTGCGCGACGTATTGGCTTGGGCGAACAAGGCGGCAGCCGATTCGACGATTTGCGGCATCGGCTCTGCGGCGTGAGGCGGCTCTGCGGGCTCGGCAAGAGGTGTCACCGCCGGGCTCGCTTGGGGCGCGACAGGCGCCAGCGCAACGGGCGCCGGTTTGGCTGGTGGGGCCGGGACGCCGATCGGATCATCGACCTTCGAAATATGTCGGAGGCGCGGCAGCACTGCCGCGTAGGCGACCAAGCCGCCGCCCAGCGCCAGCACTGCCGCGACGGCGTAGGTGAGCAAACGCCGGGCGCGCACAGGTCGCGCTCGGGGCTGGGCTCGCACGGCTGCCAGGGCCGCATCGGCAGCGCTCGATAGCAGCCGTGCGTCTTCGTCCGAGAGCGGCGCGGTCTCGCTCTGCCGCAGCGACTGCTGCAGGCGACACGCCGAGCAGGAACGCACATGCTCGGTCAAGGTGCGTGCCTCGTGCGCCGAGAGCGCCCCGAGTGCTTCACGATCGAGCAGGTCTTCCGGGTGCAGGATTTCGGCGATCATACCTTGCCTCCTAAGTAGCCACGCAGTCGTGGATCCGCGTCGATGCGTTGGCGAAGCGCTTCTTTGCCGAGCCGCAAGCGGCTCCTCACCGTGTTGGCCGGACAGTGCAGAGCCTCGGCGATTTGCTCGATGGAGAAGCCCGAAACCAGCCGCAAAACGAGCGTTTCTGCCTGCACTTTGGGCAGCTCCGTCAAGAGTTGTGCCAAGAGCTCGCGACGCAGGTTGTTGGCCGCTTCTTCGGAGGGGCCGTTCGGGCTCCCGGCGTTGGCTTGGGCGAGGTCTTGAAACGCGCTGAGCCAGCGGCTCACATCGCGGGAGCGCCGCTTGGCTTCCACCGCGCCGCGAAAAGCGATCGTAGAGACGAAGGTCGTCACCGATGCATCGCCCCGGAAGCCGGGCAGGGCGCGGAGGAAATTCACCAGCACGTCTTGGATGACGTCTTCGGTATCCCCATGGCGGGGGCCGAGCACGGCCCGCACCACGCGCAGCACGTAGGGCGAGATGTGCTGCAGCAGGCGTCGCGTCGCTACTTCGTCTCCCGCGACTGCTGCCCGGGTGAGCAGCGTTAGATCGACTTGCGCGCCAGTGGCTCGAGTGTCTGCTCGCTCGAGCTCCGGATCGGCAAGATCTACGGGGCGAAGAAGCTCCACTCTCTTGGGGTACGAGAGAATAGAGTCCTTGTCAAACCGCTCTCAGAGGGCGTCGCCCAGGGAAGCCAGCTCTGCGTAGGCCTTGGCCAGCCACAGTTTGACGCGCTCGCGGTCGAGCGGTTTGAGGCTGTCGCCGTGGCCCTGCGAGGCCGCCCAGAAGCTGAGGCCACTGGCGTCGATCTTGAACATGGCGCTTTCGTCGAGGGCCGGCAGACTGACCAGCTTGCCGTGGAGCCGGGCCAGCTCTTGGAGCGCCGGGGCGGCTTCGAGCTGGCTGAAATCCTTGGCGCGGCCGAAATTCTTGACCACCACGTGGGAGGCTTGAGCCCCGTACAGCTCGAGCGCGCGTTCGAGCTGGCCGACCGAGGCAAAGCCGCCATCCGTGATGTGCCAAAAGGTGATGGGCGTGCCCAGCTCACGCGCCAAGCCGAGCACATTGGCGCCGAACAACCAGCTGCTGAGCGCACGAGCGCTTTGTGCCGGCAAGTCGACGAGCACTCGCCGATCGGCGCCGAGCGCGCGATCCAAAATCTGATCGGCGCTGTCCGTCGCCGACAGGTCGACGGCTTGGGTGTAGTCCGCGTAGTGACGGAGCAGTGTGCCGTGCGAGGTGTCGCCGTCGACGCAAGCGAGCGGCAAGTTGCGATCGATGAAATATTGCGCGAGCAGGCGCGCGACCACGCTCTTGCCGACGCCGCCCTTCTCGCCACCAATGAAATGAATCTTGCTCACGCCCGTTCGCTTACGGCGAACCGCTCGAGCAGGTCAAGCTTCAACCTGTCTGGGCAGACGGGCAGGGGCGTACCGGGTGTCGAGAGTGTTTCGGATGCGGACGAATCGCTCGTGATTCGTGACAGAAACACGAACCCAATGCCAAATGAGCCAAATGCCCGGCGCGGGGCGCCCGAACGCAGCCTCGCCGGTCGAAGCGGCGCTCTACGGCTCGAGCGTGAACACGCGCAGCGGCGCGCGCACGCCCTTGAGGGCCTGCTCGCCGCGATCCACCACACGCTCGTGAATTTCGGCCGTCTCGACGAACGCGGCGCTCAACGTGAGCCGCGCGCCGAGCGGCTTGCACAGCGACTCCAGTCGCGAGGCCTCGTTCACGGCCGAGGAGATGACCGTGAAGTCCAAGCGATCGCGCGCGCCGATGTTGCCGTACATCACGCGGCCGCGGTGCAGCGCAATGCCCACTTCGACCGGGGCGTCGCCGCGAGCCGTCAGCGCCTCGTTGAAGCGCCCAAGCGCCGCGAAGCCCGCTTCAGCGGCGGTCAGCGCTCGCCGGCACGCCCCGCGCGGATCGTCGCCAAGCGGAAAGATCGCCAGCACGGCGTCGCCGATGAACTTGAGCACCTCACCGCCGTTGTCAGCGATCGCTCCTGCCAGGGCGTCGAAGTGGCCGTCCAGGATCTCGATCACGCGGCCCGGATCGCTGCGATCGCTCAGCTGCGTGAAGCCGCGCACGTCCGAAAACCAGATCACGGCGTCGAATAGCTCGCCGCCGCCGCGCTGAAATTGCCCCGCGAGCACGCGCCGCGCCGCATTCTTGCCCAGGTACACCTCCAGCAGCGCGCCCGTGGCGTAGTAAGCCGATTCGAGCTCGATGCGCCGCGCCAGGAAGGGCCGCAAGGCTTCGAGTAGCTCCAGCGTCACTTCGGAAAATCCGTTCGCGTCTTGGCTAACGTACGTGACGTAGCCGACCTGACCGTTCGAGAACGGCAGCGGCTGCGCGTAGAAATCCGTGCCGCCTTGCTCGCGCAGCTCACGGCACAGCGCATACGGCAGCTCGCCCGGCTGCAAGCGGACCCGCAGCGGCTCACCCGACCTGCGAATCGCCGCGACCGGGCTCTCCGTATAGAACGGATCCTCCAGACGCCGGTGCGCCTGGTCGATCACGCTCGCGCCTTCGTCGGCGCGCCAAAACACGCTGCGCCAGAGCACCTCGGGGTGCATCGTCATCAGCGCAAAGCGCAAGCGCCAGAGCGGCACTCCGGCGGCGCGCAGCTGCTCGGCCAGCGCGCTCATGAAGGCGGTGCTGTCGTGGGCGCTGTGCGGTTCGGCCATCAACCAGCGCGACAGCGTTGCAGCTTGTTCGGAGACGGAGGTCACCCGACCATACTAAGGGCCGGAGCGCGCGTGCTGCTAGCTCGGCTACGCTCGCGGCTTACTTCAGCGTGCTCCAGAACGCCCAACCGGTGCCGGACAGGTAGCTGTTGCCGGATTGGTGCCCGCCGCCGACGTTGCACCAGACGACCGGGCTGGCGCAGCCGCCGTAGTAGTCGCAGTCGTTGGCCTTGCCGAAGCTCATTTTGGTGGGCGTGGTGCTGCAGCCGTTGAGCTGGATGAACATGTCGCGCACGCTGGCGGCGCCGATCTCGCGCTTCTGGCTGTCTTGGGTCACGGCCGAGTCGCCCGGCATCTCGAGCACGCCGGCGCCACCCGTGCAGGTGCCGTGGTCGAAATTCAGACCACCGGAGTCGGCCGCGCTACCGCGCACGATGCCGCCGCGCTTGCAGGCGAGGTAGTTCGAGAGCCAGGCACCGCTGCTCGTACCCGCGGCGTAAATTTTGCCCTTGTCGATGCAGTACTTGCCTTCGACCTCCGCCATCACGCCGTCGAAGTAGTTGAGCTCCGGCGAATCCGGCGTGCCCTCACGACCAGCTTGAAAGCAGCCGGGGGCGCCGTTCTTCGGCACGATGTTGTCGCCTTTGGCGTCTGCGCCCGCGATGGCTTGTACGATGAAGATGTCGTCGCGACCGGTGAAGTTGTTGCCCTCGCAAGCCGTTGCGCCGCAGCCCGGTCCGTAGAACACGACCGGATAGGGCTTGGTCGGGTCGTAACCCTTGGGGATGGTGGTGCAGTATTTGCGGTGCGTATAACCGGCCACGTAGATCTGCGCCATGCCGCTGATGTCGATCATGTGCAGTACGTTTTGTCCCTGGGCTTCATCCGCTGGCGGGTCCTTCATGCAGCCCGCGCTGGGGCCCGTGGGGCTGCCGCCGCCCATGCTCATGCCGCCGCTGGGCGACTCGCCGCCGCTACCGCCGGCGGTATTGCCGGTGCCCCCGCTGGCTCCGCCGGTTCCTCCCGTCATGGCGAAGGTGCCGCCGGTAGTGTTGCTGGTGCCGGCAGTCGGGGCGCTACCGCCGTTGGGCACGACGCTCGTCCCACCGGTGCTGTTGCCGGTTCCGGCGATCGGGTTGGTGCCGCCCGCGGTCGAGCCTGCCATCCCGCCGCCGGGATCGCTCGGCTCGCCACTACACCCCAGGAAAACCAGCCCCAGCAGCGCGGCACTGGCCACGCCGACGCGCCGCGCCAAGGCGCCGTTAGCTACGATGTGTGCGGATGTGGATGCACCAAAGGCAGGCCGATCTTGCATGGCTTGAGGCTAAGTGGCCGACGTCGCCTCCTTCCTTGTGCATTTTCGGGCAGCGCTGGCTGGCTCCTGGACCGGCGTGCCAGCAACCGCGCGTACCGGTGGCGTGGGCGTCACCCCGGAAGGCGCCTCACAACAGCTGCCACACCTGCAAGGCTTCTTCGAACGTGTTCAGGTGCAACCTCACGACACGCGGGATCGAGCCGTCGCTTTCAATCTGGTAGCCGCCCGCCAGGTTCCACGTCAGTGGGATACGGAGCTCACGCGCGAGCGTGAGCAGCGTGCGGTCGCGCAGGCGCATCTGCTCGGTGGTGAGCAAGCCGCCGAGCGGGTCGTCGATGTGTGGGTCCGCACCAGCCTGATACAGGATCAGCTGCGGCCGAAAGGCTTCGAAGCGCGTTCGTAGCTCTGCCACCGCCCTCAAGTAAGCGCGGGCCTGCTCGGGCCTGCGATACGTTTCGCCGAAGCTGACGTGTAGCACGCGATCGCCGAGCGCTTGCGCGTCGATGATGGCCTGCGTGCCGTTGCCGTAGTGGTAGTCGCAGTCGATGATGGCCACGCGCTCCACACGCGCTTCGGCCAAGAGCTGCGCAGCCGTGACCATCAGCCCATTGAAGGTGCAGTAGCCGCGCACCACACCGGGACCGGCATGGTGAAAGCCCGACGTGAGCGAAGCGCTGATGCCCTCCGTGAGCGCGACGAGCGACGAGCCGTAGCAGGCGCCGCACGTGTACAAAACCGAACGCGCCACGGATTCCGAGAGCGAGCCAAAGCCGTTCGGACGCCGCAGCGCCAGCACGTCGTCCACGAAGGCGGGATCGTGAACGCGGCACACGTCGCTGATCGCCGTCGGCTCCGGCGCCACCAGCTCGATCGGCCAACGTGAGGCAAGCAGCGCGTCCGAGACGGCTTTGGGTTTGCGATCGCTGGGCGAGCCGCTCACTCCCGAGTCCGACACCATGTCTTCGGAGTAGAAGACCTTGAGCGACTGGAGCAAGCCCGCGCGCAGCACTACAGCTGGTCCTCGGCGACGCGCCGCAGTTGCGCGATGGTGGCTTCGCCGGGAGCATAGAGCCCGGCGTCGAGCTGCGATTGAAAATGGGTGGTGAACGCCCGGCGCCGATTTTGCGGTGAAACGGCCAGCGTCGTGAGGCGCAAGAAGCGAAAACCCGTGCAGCGACTGACGGGGATGATGCTGCCGGGCAGCTTGCTGTTCGGCATGACTTCGATGCCTTCTTCGCGTTTTACGCCGAACAAACAGCCCGGCGGCAAGCGCACGCCGTTGAGCACCACCTCGGCAACGCTGATGCACGAGTGGTTGTCGCCGAGGTTCAGCTTTTCGAGCAGTAGTGGCTCACCGGCTTCCGAGATCAGCACGTTCACGCGACCCTTGCGGCGCACGAAGCCATCGCTCACCTCGAGGAAGTATTTTTCGGCGAGCGGACAGGTGCCTACCTTGAGCTCGCCCGAAAACGACGGCAGCTCTTGCACGCCGGTGAGCTCGGTAGCGGGCAACACCAGGTCGGCAATGATCGACGCCAGCAGCCGGCTCTCTTCGCGCTGTAGCTGCGCAGATAGCGCAAACAGCACCAGCCCCAGGTCCTCGTGCTTGGCATGCCCCCACGGAAACAGCTGCCCGACCGCGTCCTGGCTCCGATCGCGCGCGCGATTGACCAGCACCGCCAAGTGCCGGCTCGCCTGGGTGAAGCCACAGCCGCGGCGCTCGGTGCGGTGTGAGTAATGCTCACCCAGCATCTCGATTAATGTGGCGTTGAGCGGAAAGCCCTGAGCCTTGAGCACCTCGGCCAGCTCGTGGGACTCGATTGGTCCGTCGTCTTCGCTGAGAGCAGCCTGTTCCAAATTCAGCGCCCCGATCGCGCGCTACCCCAAGCAACTCCCGCGCCACCCCCAACACGCGGAAAACCGCTGTGGCGCTGGCGTGCGCGACCGATTTGGCCACCGCTCGCCGCTCGAAGTGGCCGATTTGGCCAGCGTGCTGGCCGAGGCTGCTGCTAAGCTGGGCGCCATGGTGGGAGTGAGCAGCTGTGTGTGACCTCTGTCAGTCAGGGAACCCGTCGACGTACGTGATCCTGCGCCACAACGTGGGGCTGCTGATCATGCGCCAGGTGTATCAAACCGAGGGGCGGCTTTGCCAAGATTGCCTGGGGCGCGCGTATCGCAAGCATCAGCTCTCCAATCTCTTCTTGGGTTGGTGGGGGATGATCAGCTTCGTCCTCACCTTCGTCTTCTTGATTGAAAATACGCGCCAGTATTTCGTCGCGCGTCGCGAGCTCAAGCGCATGGTCGAGCGCAAAGAAGCCTCGCAGGTCGTGCCGGAGGGCTCACCCGGTGAGCGGCTCGCGCCCTTCCGTCACAACGTGCGCTTGCGTTTGCGTCGCGACGAAACGCCCGCCGCCATCGCCGCCGACCTCGCGGCAACGCATCGAGTACCGCTCGATGACGCGACCGCTTTCGTCAGCAGCATCGCGACCGAAGCCACTGCGAGCTCGTGATCTTCGCTTCAGCGCCAGCCGCTGCCGAGTAGTTTAGTTAGCACGTTTGCGTCGCTGCTCCCACCAGGCAGCGCAACGGCTTGCCCGGCCCACAGCGGAGAGAAGTCACCGCTGCCCATACCTTCTGCATGAGCGCGCACTGGCGCCAGCACGCTCGACGCGAGAGGAAACGGCGGCACGAGGTCATTGTTGGGGCCCATTTCGCGCATGAAGCGATTGACGATGCCGCGCGCGCGCCGCCCGGTGAACACATCGCTGATGCGAGTCGAGTCGTCGCGCGCCTGCTCGAGGGCACGACGATGCGCGCTGCCGATGCGGCTCTCGCGGCAGCGCAAGTACGCGCTGCCAACCTGCACGGCGCTGGCACCCAGCGCTTGCGCGGCCGCGACGCCGCGTGCGTCCGCGATGCCGCCCGCTGCGATCACCGGCAGCTTCACGGCATCGACGATTTGCGGCAAGAGCGCGAACAGGCCAAGCTCCGCATCGTCGGCCTTTTCGGCCAAAAAGGTGCCGCGGTGCCCTCCCGCTTCGGCGCCCTGCGCGATCACGGCGTGCACGCCGCCGGCCACGAGCGCGTGCGCCTCAGCGACGCTCGTGGCGCTACCCAGCACCATCGCGCCGCTGGCTCGCACTCGAGTCAGCAGCGAAGCCTCTGGCAAGCCGAAATGAAAGCTAACGACCTCCGGCCGCAGCTGCTCGACGAGCCTACACATTTCTTCGTCGAAGGGGCGGCGCCCTGCCGTCGGCTTGGTCTCGGAGACGCCCAGCTCGCGGTAGTACGGGTCGAGCTGCTGCCGCCAGGCGCTCAGGGCATCGAGCGAGGGAGGTGGCGGCGTGTGACAGAAGAAATTCAGATTGAGCGGAGCGGCCACTCGTCGTCGAAAGTTTTCGACCTGCTCGGCAATGCCGGCCGGCGTCAGCATCGCGCAGGGAAGCGAGCCGAGGCCGCCCGCGAGCGCCACTGCGCAAGCGAGCTCTTCGTCTTGCGCCCCGGCCATGGGCGCTTGAATGACGGGCACCTGCACGTGCAAGCTCTCGAGGCAATGCCGCTGCGACATGGGCCGAGCTTACGTCCGTTTCAGAGCCGCGGCCACGCGCGTCGCAGCTCACTGACCAAGCTGCGCGCCTCGCTTTCGTCGTAGCTTACGACACCGTGACTCCACGAAAAGACTTCCGCAGGGCGGGTGCCTTCGCCCTCTTCTAGTAGCGGCACGACGTGCAAGTGAAAGTGCGCGTAGGTCATCGGTAGCTCCAGGCTCGAGCCGAGCGCGGCCGTGTAGACGCGCTTCGGCTTCAGCGCGCGCTCGAGCGCGTGGCAGGCGTCGTACGTCAGGCGCTGCAGCTCACTGTATTCGGCCCAGGATAGCTCCGTCGCGCGCTGCACATGGCGCGATCCGACGACCAGCAAATGGCCGGCTCTGTTCCCGAAGCGATCCAGCACCACCGACCCCGCGTTGTGCTCGAGCACGAGCAGCTCCGGATCGCGCCGGGCCGCCAGCGCGCACATCACGCAATCGCCCGGCTGGCGCAGCAGCTGCTGCTTGTGCCGCTCGAGCTCGGCGAGCGCCTCGTTCTTGCTCAGCGAGCGCATGCTCAAAGTGGGGGCGCGCCGCCGGTGTCGGGAGCGCCGGCAGGGCTCGTATCGGTCGCACCGGCGGCACCGACGACGGCAGCGCCGCCAGCACCCCACGCCCCGCCTTCGCCCGTCTCCTGCTTGACCACGAACGGATCCGGCTCGAAAAGGCTGGCCGTCAGTTGCTCGACGAGCGATGCCAACACCACCGGTGTGGGCACGTAGTTGGCGCTCGGGATCGCCAGCGCGTTTTGGTACGCCATCAGATCGTCGATGGGCGTGTCGCGCAGCAACTTCTCCCAACTGCACACCACGCTGTGGTTCCAAGAATTCACCAGGTTTGCAGGTGGGCAGGGCCGGATACGCTTGAAGAACTCCTCGACGAGCGCAATATCGGCCTCCAAACGCGCGCGGATTTCGGGCGTGCCGAGCGACCACTCTTCGACCATGGCTTCGTTACCGATGATGAACTCGCGGTAGCCGTTGTCGCCACCGCGGAAGGTGCCGTAGCAGTTCGGCCCGCCCGCCCCAGCGTCGCGCACGTAGTAGATGCCGGCGATGCGCTCGGGATGTGCCAACGCGTCTTTCGTCGGCACAGGCTTGTCGTACAGGTCGATGACGTCGATGATCCCGGATTGGAAGCGCGCGAGCCAGGCGTCTTCACGCAGCAGGATGCGCACGAGTTGATCGCCGTACTGCTCGTCGGGCCAGCCGGCGCGCGTTGCCCAAGGCTCCGGCCAAGCGTAGCGTGCCTTGCCGAAGGCCGGACCGCTGAGCATGCCGGCCAGCGTGATCGAGTCGACTTCGGTGGGCGTGATGCCTTGCCTGGCGGCAAGCTCCTTCAGCGCGTCCATCGCGTAGCCGGGACCAAGGCCTTCACGCTCCGTACGCGTGAGCAGCACCTGGCCGGCGCGTAGCTCTGCGGCTTGCTCGGCCGTCGTCCAAGTGAACAATTCGCGCCGCGCCGGTTTCTGGTGCCAAACGATGCGATCGCCGAAGACCGCGGTTTGCGCTGTCGGGATGGCGCAGGGCGGCTCGACTCCGACCACGGTGGTCCCGGCTGTCGACCCGGCGATCGCGCTCCCGATGGGGCTGCCACCCACGCCGCGTCCCGCACTGGCCGACGATCCGATCTCGAGCGTTGAGGTGCGACCCTCGTCACAGCCGGGCATGGCGGCCGTGAGCAGGAGCATCAGGCTCGGCAGGGCGGTGCGCGCGCGCAATCGTCGCGATTTGCCACCTCGCCCTGACCCAACGACCATGCCGCAATCTTCGCACAATCCCCGCGCGACATGGACGATAATGCCGCTCATGATCGCAATCGGTGACCAGCTGCCCGAGGCAACGCTTTGGGAATCAATCGGATTTGGCGAGGCGTGCCCGCTCGCGCCCACGCCCGTTTCCGTCAAAGAAGCGAGCCAGGGCAAGAAGATCGTCATCTTTGGCTTGCCCGGCGCCTACACACCTACCTGTTCGGCAAAGCACTTGCCTGGCTACGTGCAGCACCTAGACGAGCTCAAGCAGCGCGGCGTGAACGAAGTCTGGTGCGTATCGGTCAACGACGGCTACGTGATGGCGGCGTGGGGCAAAGAGCTGGGCGCTACCGGTAAGGTGCGCATGCTCGGCGACGGCAACGCCGAGTTCGCGCGCGCATTGGGGCTCGAGAACGACATCACCAAGAGCGGCATGGGAGTGCGCTCCAAGCGCTTTTCGCTCCTGGTCGACAACGGCGTCGTCAAGCAGGTCAACGTCGAGCAGCCCGGCAAGTTCGAGGTCAGCAACGTCGAGACCATCCTGCAGCAGCTCTGAGGCGCTGGTCGGCCCCCGCGTCACATCGACACAGGAGGCCAACTCAAGCGTTTGAGGAGCCGAGTTTGTTCACGCCCGGCTGTAGTCCTACAGCTGGGCGGCACGACCCCTGATATTTTTCTGCAGGATACTGATAAAGCGGGGGTGGGCCCGGACATTAAGGGGCCATGCTAGCGAGCATCTTTCGGGGCGAACGTGTGTACGGGGTGCGCGTTTCGGCCGTGGCGTTGGTGATGGCTGCGGGCGTGGTCGTGGCCTGCAGTGACTCGGGCGGCTCCTCCGGCACGCCCAACCAGGGGTCGACGGCCGGCACCAACAGCGTAGCTGGCAGCTCGAGCGCCGCTGGTTCGTCCAGCACGGCCGGTAGCAGCGCGACGGGCGGCGCAGCAGGCTCCGGCACGGCCACGGCCGGAAGCGATACGGGTGGCTCCGCTGTGGAAGGCGGCTCTGGCGGTTCCGGCGGCAGCGCCGGCGGCATGACGCCCATCGGCGATCCGGATTTGCGCAACATCGTGCCGCTCTTCAGCAAGACGACCGAGCTCGAGCCCGCGCTCCAGGTCGACTCGGCCGAGGCGCTCAAGACTTACTGGGCGGACCGGGCGCGCGATCGCCACGCTCGCGAAGCGCGTTTCCACGCTTACGAGCACTACCTGCACATCTACTGGGAGCGTCGCACCGCCGGGGTCGAGATCGTCGATACGGTCGGCAAGGCCGGTGGCAACGGCAGCGTCACCTTCAACGTGAAGACGCAGTGGAAGCTCGACAACGGCCAGGCGGAGCTGCGCTTCTTCTTCCGCGGCATCGGCACCGTGGCCGAGTACAGCGACAATAAGTCGATGACACCCACGGGGATGATCGACGACTTTACCTACACCCGCACGGTCTCGCAGAACGCGACCGAAGGGCGGCCGCTCCAGGTCGGCGACAAGATCGAGTTCGAGCTCAGCCAGTTCCTCGACAAGAACTACAAGGCGGATCAGTTCACCGGCCGCGACAACTACTACGGCTCGGTCATGCTCTACATCGTGGGCAAGGGCATCGTGCCGTGGGCCCAAACCGGCAAGGTTTGCCAGAACCAAGACGAAGTCGTGTGCCGCGACTCCGAGCCAATTCCGGAAGACGCCTGGCTCGGTGGTCACACGACTTTCCACGAGATCACTTCGGGCGAGCCCGAAAGCGCCTTCCTGCAAATGGCCGGCAACATGGCGCCGGTCGACGCGCAGCCGTTCGTGCGCGGTCGCCGCAGCATTCACACCAACTTCGACGACGGTCACCACGACGAATCGCCGGAGAATCCGTCGTGGGCCGAGCAGGCCGGCAAGCTGGGCCCGCTGTACATCAACCACTCGTGCAATCAGTGCCACAATAACAACAGCCGCGCCCTGCCGCCGGCGGTTGGCACGCCACTCAACAAGTACGTCATCAAGGTCGGCACCGAGAATGGTGAGCCCGATCCGATGCTCGGCGGCGTGCTGCAGCCTTCGGACGCCAAGGGTGGCGAGCCGAGCGTGAGCATCTCGGCGTGGACGGAAGAGAACGGCCTGCGCAAGCCGACGTTCGCGTTCACGGGCGGCACCGCGCCTGCGCATTTCTCGCCGCGTATCTCCCCGCAAATCGTCGGTATGGGCTTGCTCGAAGCGATTCCGGAGACCGAAATCCTCAAGCTGGCGGACGACGACGACGCCAACAAAGACGGCATCTCCGGCCGCCCGCGGATCCTCATCGATCCCGAAAATGGCGCGCTGCGCCTGGGCCGCTTCGGCTGGAAGGCGGGGCAGGCGATGGTCAAGCATCAGGTCGCCGGCGCATTCCGGACGGACATGGGCGTGCTCACGTCGGTGTTCCCCAAGCCGGACTGCGGCTCCGCCCAGCAGAATTGCGGCGCCAGCACCGCAGAGTACTCCGACGTGGACCTGGCGGACGCCACCACTTACATTTCGCTGCTCGCCGTTCGGCCGCAGCGCAATTGGGCGGACGCGACCGTGCTCAAGGGTAAAGACGTGTTCATGAGCGCGGGCTGCGCGAGCTGCCACACGCCGACGTTCAAGACGTCCGACTTTGCGCTGCACGCCGAGCTGCGCAGCCAGACGATTCACCCGTACACGGACTTGCTGCTCCACGACATGGGGCCGGGCCTGGCCGACACGCTGCCGGAAGGCACGCGCGCCGAAGGCGGCAACGCCAGCTACTCCGAGTGGCGCACGCCGCCGCTCTGGGGCATCGGCTTCACCGGCGATACCGCGCAAGGCGAAGCGTACCTGCACGACGGCCGCGCGCGGAACCTCACCGAAGCCATCTTGTGGCACGGCGGCGAGGGCGAAAAAGCGCAAAAAGCGTTCTCCGCCCTGTCGGACGGCGACAAGAACGCGCTGCTCGCCTTCCTGAAGTCGCTCTGAGCCGCCCTCACGCAGCACGTACGAAAAGCACCCATGCATCGCACTAGTTGTTTGGCCTTCGCGGTTGTCGTTTGGTTGGGGGCCTGCAGTAGCGACGACAAGAGTGGCAGCGGCTCCGTAGCGGGCGCCGCGACCAACGGCGGCAGTAATGCCGACGCCGGCAGCGGGGGCGCGAGCGCCGGCAGCACGGTCGTGCCCCAGGGCGGCAGCGCGGCGGGCTCCGTAGCGGGCGGCGGCGCCAGCGCTGGCGCGGCAGGTAAGGGCGGCGGCGTGCAGGGTGGCAGCGCCAGCGGCGGTGGCTCAGGCGCCGGTGGTAGTGACAGCACACCGGGCGGCGCTGACTCGGCCGGCAGCGGCGGCAGCAGCGCGGGCACGGGCGGCACGGGCGGCAGCGGCGACCCGCAGGCAACCGACGGCAACTTCACCTGCATGGGCACCGATAGCTGCCAAACCGAGTGCACAGCGGGCGACTGCACCGGCACCTGCAACGGGCAGTCGGAATGTAACTCGCACTGCAAGGGCGCCGGCTGCGACTTCACCTGCGGTACCGCTGCCGGCAGCGACGAAGCGCAGTGTACCTTGCGCTGCGAGGGCGGTGGCTGCGACATCACCTGCCAGGCGGACGTGATCTGCGACGCCACCTGCGCCAAGGGCAAGTGCAACTTCCACTGCGCTGACCACGCCAACTGCGCGTTCTCGTGCCCGACCAACGACTGCACGTTCGACTGCACGACCACTGAGACGTGCCATCACTGATCGCTGCTGCGGCGGAGACGCCCGTCTCAATGCCGGACAGAGATGGAGTCGATGCTCCACCATTTGTTGGCGTCGAGCGTCACCGTGAGTCGCAGATAACGGGCGTGCTGCGGCGTGTCGAACGTGAGCTGCGTGTGCGCATTGCCCAAGATGCCGGTCATGATGGGCGCGTCGACGAAACTGCCGTCGATTGAAGTGGAGAAAGACAAGGCGATCGCTGCCTCACCCGGCGCCGAGGTCGAGTCGATCGCCACCGAGTAGAAGCACTCGGGCTGCAGCATGTCGATTTGAAACCACAGCCCGGCGTACTGGTCGATACCACTCGTCCACGTTTGGGGGGCTTGGGGGTCGAGCACGACGCTGGGATCGACGTCCGGAGATGTGTTCGAAGCTGTGGCTTTCCAAGCGCTGGTGTTGAGCAGCATGCCGTTCTGGGGCGCGGCGCACACCGTGCGGCCGTTCCCCGAATCTGCGCCGCCCGCGCCTGGCGTGTTGTCGGCGCCGACGCTCGTGCCCGCAACGGCAACCGAGCCTCCTGCGGATAAGCCCGCGGCGCTCACACTTCCGCCGATGACGCTTCCTTCGCTCGGCTGGCTACCACCGATCGGGAGCAGGCTCGCGCTTCCGCCGCTCGAGCCGTGGTCGCCCAGGAAGCCGCGCGGGTCTGCGCCCGGGGCGCTCGGATCCATACTGCCCACCTCGAACGATTGATTCACGCACCCCGCTGCGATCGCCACCCAGGCGATGATCGTGTCGATGAGCAAACGAGATACACGGCGAGCCATGTTGTCCGATTGCCGCCCCCAAGGCCCCAACGCCGTGAGCGGTGACGGTATTGTGTCCTCAAACCTCGGTTGTTGTCACTCAATTCTCTCGCGCTCGAGCGCGCGGACCGGCCACGCGGCGCGATTGTTACTCCCTGGTGCCGGGCTCGCGGCGCTACATCGAGTCGGGTCGAACCTACGAAAGGCGGACACGATGAACACGAAGGTACGCATTGGAACTCGACAAGAATGGCTCGCGGCGCGACTCGAGCTACTCGCGCAAGAAAAGGAGCTGACTCGAAAGAGCGATGAGCTGGCGCGACTGCGCCAGGAGCTGCCCTGGGTGCGGGTCGAAAAGGACTATCGCTTCGAGACCGAGCAGGGGCAGGTGTCGCTACCGGAGCTGTTTCGTGGCCGCTCGCAGCTGCTGGTCTATCACTTCATGTTCGGCCCGGACTACGTGGCCGGTTGCCCCTCGTGCTCCAGCATTGCCGATGGCTTCGAAGGCGTCACCGTGCACCTCGAGAATCACGATGTCGCGTTCACGGCTGTTTCGCGAGCGCCGCTGTCCAAGCTCGCGGCCTTCAAGCGGCGCATGAGCTGGACGTTTCCGTGGGCTTCGTCGCAAAGTAGCGATTTCAACGCCGACTTCAACGTGCACTTCAGTGAGCAAGAGCAGCTCCAAGGCACCATCGACTACAACTACCGGCGCGAAAGCAAGTGGCAGCTGCGCAGCGTGCCGACCGAAGGCGAGGGCGGCGCCGTGGCGACCATCGCCGCCATGACCGGCACCGAGCCCGGTACCTACACGCGCGAGCGGCCCGGTCTCAGCACCTTCGTGCTCGAGCAAGGAGTCGTGTATCACGCCTATTCGGCCTACGCGCGCGGGCTGGACGCGGTCTGGGGCATGTACCAATGGCTCGATCGTGCGCCGCGCGGCAGAAACGAAAGCGGCGTCTGGTGGCGGCACCGCGACGCCTACGGCCGCTGAGCTACTCGAAGTGCTCCGTCGTCGACGGCGGGCGGCTCGAGACGGGCCGAAATGGTTGGTTGACCGGGTCGTCGTAAAAGGAGGCAGAACCGTTGTCGGCGTAGCCCGGGATTGCCAGCACTGGGAGCGGATCGAGCATGGCGCGGCGCTCTCGCCAACGGTGGATGCGCGCGGCCGCTAGCGAATCGAGCTCGAAGCGCTGCTGGTCGAGCTCGGTGAACGACAGTGTGGGCACGTGCAGGAGCAGGCTACGGGCTGCCAGGCGAGGGTGCGGCGTCAGCAGCGACTCGAGCAGCCCGTGGCCAACCAGGTAGAAGCGTGTCGTGGCGAGCAGCTCCGTGCGCCGCTCCCAAAACACGACCTTGAAGCGCAGTGCGCGCAGCTCCTCGAGCAAGCTGCGGCTAGTCGACGCGACCAGCATGCCGGTCTCGTCCAGCGTCGCCGCCAGATTCTGGGCAGGGGCGCGGCGGTTACGCGGATCGGCCGGCCCCGCCGCATCGTCGACGTGCAGCGCGTTCAGAGCCCAGCGCAGCCGCGGAAAATGCCCCCACACGCTCATGTTGAAGAAGTCGTGCCAGCTGTGCGGGCGCGTCGGCACGGCCGAAAGCGTTGCGACGTGGTTCTCGTAGCCCCCCGCCCGCTGCAGCGCTTGCCGATTCTCGACCACGAAACGCGGTAACGTGACGCCCGGCGCTTGCGGCACGGCGCTCGCCAGCTCGTCGTACTGGGCCGGCTCCGGCCAGTCGCGGAGCCGCGTGAGCGCACTCGAAAACCGCGGGTGAAAGTCGGAGTAGGGACGGCGCGCCAGAAAGTCCAAACGAAACGGCGCGCTCATGCGTAGCTTTGAACGATGGCCAGAAGCTTGTCCACGCTGAACGGTTTGTGAATCACCACGTTGCCGAGCCCCGCCAAAAACTCCTCGAGCTCGTCGGAGAGGGCGCCGCCGGTCAAGAACACGATGCGCTTGGCCAGCTCGGCGTTGCCCGCCAATACCGTTTCGTAGACCTGTCGACCGCTCACGTTCGGCATCGTTACGTCGCACAGCACGACGTCGAAACGTTCGCGCGCCAAGAGCGACAGCGCTTGGCGCGGATCCGTCTCCAGGCGCACGTCGTGCTGCCGCATCAAGATGCGCTCTACGGTGCGCCCGACGATCTCTTCGTCGTCGATCACCAGCACGCGAGCGCGGCGCTGCACGGGAGGGGGCGCGCTGGGTGCTGGCGGCGGCAGGCTCGGCTCACTGGCGGCCGGCAACACTACGCGAAACTTGGTGCCCTTGCCGAGCTGGCTTTCGACGCTGATTTCGCCGCCCAGCGCGCTGATGGCGCTCTGGCAGATCGAGAGCCCCAGCCCCAGGCCGTGCCCGCTACCTTTGGTGGTGAAGAACGGCTCGAAGATGCGAGGCAAATCTTCCGGACCGATGCCGCGCCCCGCGTCGGAGATCTCGACGAAGGCGCGCCCGACGTCGTCCGTGCCGCTGAAGATGTCCACGCTGTGCCGGAGCGGGTCGCCGGCTTGAATGGCGTTGGCGAGCAGGTTCGCGAACACTTGCGTCAGTCGCCCCTCGTTGGCGACCACCAGGGGCGTGGTACCGAGGCGCGTGCGAATGCTGGTACCGACCGTCACCAGGTGACGGGTGATGGTCAAGGCGGCGTCGATGATGTCCGGCAGATCGACCGGCGTGGTCGCAGGCTCTTCCGCGCGCGAAAATTTCTTGAGGTCACGAACGATGCTCTGCACGCGGCTGCTGGCGCTCTGCGCGTCGCGCAAGGCGTCGTTCGCTTCGCTCAGGGCCTGACTGACCCAGCTGGGCAGGCCCTGCACCTTGACCTCCTCGCCCAGCTCGTCGAGGCGTTGCTGCGCGAACTCCAGATTTCCCACGGCTGCCGCCAACGGATTGTTGATTTCGTGCGCCATCCCCGCAGCCATCGTCGAGACGGACGCCAGGCGCTCGGCGAGCGCGACGCGCTCTTCGAGGCGGCGCTTGTCGGTGATGTCGCGGAACACCACCACGCTGCCCAAAAGTCGGCCCTGCGCGTCGATGATCGGCGCGATCGAGTCGTCGACGTCGTGGCTGGTGCCGGCGCGGTCCATGAGCTGCGAGCCAGCCGGCAGCTCCGCCCGAAAGCCGTTGCGTAGGGCGCGCGCGACCAGCCGTCCGGCAGGCTCGTTTTCGGCCGATACGACCTTGAAGACTTCGCGCAGCGGGCGCTTCAGCGCATCTTCTTTGGACCAGCCCGTGGCGGCCTCGGCCACCGCGTTCATGAACGTGATGCGCTCCTCGGCGTCGGTCGCGATCACGGCGTCGCCGACCGAGGCCAGTGTCGTCGAAAACCAACGCTCGCGCTGCTCCAGCTTCTTCTCCAGCTCGCTTTTGCGCAGCGCCACTTCGATGGCGGTGCGCAGGTCGCGCTCGTTGAAGGGCTTGAGCAGGTAGCCATGCGGGCCCGTCTCTTTGGCGCGCGCGAGCGTGGCCTCGTCCGAATGTGAGGTGAGATAAATGACCGGAATCGACCACCGCTTGCGGATGGCAGCCGCGGTCTGGATGCCATCGACGCGACCGGCGAGCTTGATGTCCATCAGCACCAGGTCAGGCGTCAATTGCTCGACCGCAAACAAAGCTTCGGCGCCACTCTGCGCGGTTCCGGACACTTCGTAGCCCAGCTCACGCAGGGTTTGCGCGATGTCCTCGCGGACAATCGCTTCGTCCTCGACCACGAATATCCGATTCATGCTCACCGAGCCCGCGTACGGCCATGGCTTGCCAAACGAAATGACTAGGCTGCCAATTCGGGCGTCGCCAGGCAAGGTCAAAATGCTTCGCAATATTCATGTGTTACAGGCCAGTCGAGGGCTCGGCCCACGGGGCTCGTTCGCTGGCGAGCCCGCCTTGCATAGCCGGCGCGCGCGTGATGCGAGAGCAGCTGAGCGCGAAGGTGTTCGCGGAGGCTTCACCTTTCCAGCCTGGTTTATCAAGCCGCTGATCTGGCTGCTCGCTGACGCGCGCGATCGATTTACGACTCGCGCTCTCAGTGAAGGCTTGAGCGGGCTACGGACATAGAGCATGCGCCATGGTGAATTCACGGGTGCACCTTCTCGTGCTCGGGGTCGTCTGGTTCGTGGGCTGCGCGCCTGCCGAAGAGGCGAAGGCGCCTCAACAGCAACAAGCTCAAGCAAAGACGGACAAGGAAATCCGGCGCGAGCAGCGCCAGCTCGAGCGCCGTCGGCTCAAGCTCGAGCGCAAGGTTCTGGCCGAGCTCCAAAAGCTTCGCGACCGCCGCCAGGCCTCGACGGACGGCGCGGACCCGAGCGCTGACGATCAGCCGGCGACCGATGAATGCAAGCTGCTCGTCTTCGGAGGCGCCAGCCACGAAGTCTTCTTGGGCTGCTTGGGCGATGAAAAACGCCCCGACTCCGTGTTCAACATGGTCGGAGAGCACGGCTCGGATCAGTCGCCCACCAGCATTCGCAACAAGTTCGCCCCCTACGGCTCGAACTACGACGACACCTCGGCCTGCAACGCCAACGCCACGCATCCCCCGGCGGTGCTGACGTCGGACGGCAAGTCGCTGGGCCTATTGACCAGCAATCCGTCGCTCAAGCGCCGGATCGATGCGCCCTCAGTCACGGATTGGCTCTCGCGGATGTGCTCGTACTGAGAGGTTTCGGCCGGGTGGGCGGCGACGCGGGACTAGCTTAGCTAGCGCGCGTCCGGATCGGCGAAGTCCGGATTGTCGAGGAAAGTCTCGTCGGTGAGCGCCTTCAAGAACGAGACGAGGTCGGCCTTCTCTTCCACGCTCAGCCCCAGCGGTTGAATCAGCGGGTCCGTATTGGCGTGGCCGCGTCCGCCCGCGTCATACTGGTCCACCACCGCCTCCAAGGTGAGCAGCGACCCATCTTGCATGTAGGGTGCAGTCACGCCCACGTTGCGCAGCGTCGGCGTCTTGAATTTGCCGAGATCGTTCGACTTATGGGTGATCTCGGCGCGGCCCGCGTCGGGGTCGTCTGCCGCGATGCCATTGTTGCGGAAGGCCTGGCTCGTGAGGTTGTAGCCGACGTGGCAGTGAAAGCACTCGCCGCGCTCGCCTCGAAAGAGCTCTTCGCCCCGCCGCTCCGCCGCGCTGAGCGCTCGGCGGTCGCCAGCCAGGTAAGCGTCGTAGCGACTCTGGCCGCTGATCAAGCTGCGCACGAAGCTGGCGAGCGCTTTGGTGATGGTGTCGGCCGACGGCGGTCCGGCGTACGCCGTCTGAAATTCGCCGACGAGCTGCGCGTCCTTCCTCAGGCGCGCCGTCACGTCTTCTAGCGTCGTATCCATCTCGAGCGGGTTCTGGATCGGCTGTGCGGCTTGCTCTTCGAGCGTGGCGCTGCGACCGTCCCAAAAGAAGCTATTTCCCCAAGCCGCGTTGATCAAGCCCGGCGCGTTGCGGGTTCCTTCACGCCCCTCGACCCCGATGCTCACGCGGTTCGGATCGGCGAAGGCATTGGCCTGGACGTGGCAGTTGCCGCACGCCACCTCACCCGTGCTGGACAACCTCTCGTCGTAAAACAAGCGCCGCCCCAGCGCGACGCGCGCGGCCGTGGGCAGGTTGTCTTGCGGCGCTATCAGGGCTGGAAACCCTTGGGGGGCCGTGAGCGCCGAAGTCGGAGCCGCTGCCGACTCGCGGGTATCGCCGTCGCCACAGCCCAAGAGTAAGTAGCACGGCGCGAGGAAGCAAAGCTGGCAGCGCTTCATCGCAGCGAGAAGGTAGTGGCCACCAAGTTATTCAAGAACTGAGTCTGGTCGACGGTGACGTTCGGGGTGCCGGCGCCGAGGAGTTGATCGGCCGCAAGGGGCAGAGTCTTCTCGAGAGCGCCCTGGCTCAGGTCGAGCGCGCTCTCTAGCTCCACCGTGCGGTACTCCTGCGGGAAGCCCACGTGGTACATGAAGCCGCTGCTGCGCGCGCTCGAGCTCACGAAGCCTTCGAGCCTCAAGTGCAGCATCGTCCAGCCCCAGTTCATCTCGGTCTCGATGGTGAGCGGCCAGCCGCGTTGGTCTTGCGCGATCGCGTTGCAAGCCTGGTGCACGCCGACGGCGAAGCGGAGCGCTCGGTAGTTGCCGGGAGCCACCGCGAGCCGCAGCTGCTCGCTCGCTGTGTCGTCCATATTCACGAGCTGGAGCCCGTAGGGCAGCGGCTGGTCGCTCGCGTTCACCAGGGTAGCCGGGTGCGAGGCACCTGCGCCATCGAGCAGGCGAAAATTGCCGACGTAGTAGGCGAAAAAGGTCAGCTTGTAAGAGCTGCCGGAAGGCGCGCTCACGCTGCTGCCCAAATCCAGGGGCGCAGCTCCGAATTCGACGGGCGCCCGTAGCGACAGCCGCGCGGTCTGCGCTGGCTCGAGCGTCGGTGCTGGCGGGCAGTCGGTCGGTTCCACGTTGTTGGGGTCGGTGGTGGGGGCCGCCCCGCCCATACCAGCCATGCCAGCTGCTCCAGCCAGACCAGCCCTACCGGCTTGAGGGGCGCCCCCGTTCGGCGGTTGCAACGCGCTTTCGGCCGATTCGGGGGAGCTACAGGCGCTCGCCAAAACGGCCAGGGCCGTGAGAAGCACGTAGCGACCACCCGTGACGACCGACCCCACCGTCAAAAGCGTACTGCTGCCAGCAGGTCTCATAGCCACCAAATCTTTAGTGGACCTGCTGCGTCCAACCTAACATGGCTCGCTTTTTCGCCCATTTACCGCGGCGAATCTTGCTACTGGTCATGTTTGCAGGTTGTGCGTTGATCGCGTCAGCCAGCCTCGTCTACTTCGATTGGGACACGTTACCGCCGTTCGCAATCGAGAAGCTGCCGGTGCGTTTCGAAACGCTGTGGCTCGTCTCGTTGCGGCTACATGTCGCGGTTGCGCTTTTTACCTTTCCCGCGTGTTTGTCGTTGGCGACCCGTACGCTGCGGCGCCGCCGCACCGTGCACCGCTGGCTCGGGCGAGTCACGGCCGTGCTGGTGCTCTTCGGGCTCGTGCCCTCGGGTGTCGTGCTTTCGTTCGATGCCAAGGGCGGGCTGTTCGTCACGCTCGGATTCTTGCTCTCGGCTGCGATCGTCTCCGGCAGCCTGGTCGTGGGGATACGGGCGGCGCGTCGCGGCGAGCTCGTCGCGCACCGCCGCGCCATGCAGCACGTGCTGGCGCAAATGAGCGTCGCGGTCACGTCGCGAGCCATGCTGGTGTTGCTCGATCGTGCCGCGCTCGATCCGGACCTGGCCTACGTGGTCGCGTTGTGGCTGCCAGTGCTCGGCAGCGCCGCGGCAATCGAGCTGATTTCGCGCCGGGCATCGCCCGGGCGCCCTTGGCTGTCATTCATCGAAAGGATCCGTCGTGCCGTCTATTCGCTCACTCATATGCGTGCTCGTGGTGTGCACAGTCCCGTCGCTCGCCTGGGCCGATGAGTCGATCATCGAGTGGGTCGCGCGCCGGGTGACCGACGAGATCGTTCAACCGCTGGCCCAGCGCGAAGGTAGCCGTTTTTCGCGAGTACGCCAGCCGGCTCGCGAGCGCCGCGTGCGCGTGAACCAGGCCAGCTTCAGTGTCGACAAGCGCGGCCGCGAATTCATGCCCTTCGCGGTGGACGTGCGCCTGGGCGACAAAGAATGGCGCGAGAACGACATCGTCGGTTGCATCTACCGTGGCAGTGGCGAGCTGTTCGTCAACCGCGGCGGCTACCGACCGGCTGCATTCTTGCTCGGCAAGAACGTCGACCCGGTGCCAGGAGCTTGCGAAGCCGCGCCTCCGCCTCGGCGCTCGTAGCTGAGCACAGGTCGCAGTTCTCGAGCACGAAGATGCCGCTCGCCGCGCAGTAGTCGCTCGGCGCTGCTCGTTCACCTGCGGGATCGCGAAACCTGCAGCGCCCCGGTCGGGCAAGCTTTGCCGGCCGGTGCGGGTGCCGAACCACCGCTCGCTTCGATCGGAGCGAAAAAGTAACCATTGGCGCGGATCCGGACATGGAGCGACGTTGGGAGTCGTGCGGATGAGTAAGAATGTTTCGACCCTGCCTCGCAGGGTGACGCTGACGGTCGTCGCCGTAGCGTCGCTGCTGGTGGCCGCCGCCATCTGGCTGTTCGTGAATCGCGCGGGTGTGCTCGGCGCCTGAGCCGCAGTTCAAACGTTACCGGGCAGAGATCCTTTCGCCGCGCCGTCCGTAGTCACGGGCGTGCGACCTCTCTTACCGTTCGTTTGCGGCGCGTCGTTGGCACTGACTGCGGCGTGCGGGCCGGCGCAAATCGCGAGTGGGCCTCCCGCCAGTACCGCCGCTAGCGAGGCGGCGACGCCGGTCGGCGTGGTCATGCCGGCCGACGACGCTCGAGCGGTTCCGGTCAGCTCCCAGATCCGCAGGGTTACGGTGTACTCCGATCGCGCGCTGGTCTCGCGCGAAGGCACGGTGAAGCTGACCACGACGCCCACCGTCTATGCCTTCAAACAACTGCCGGGCTGGGTCGATGACGCTTCGGTGCGGGCCGCGACCAACGGCGGCAAGATCTTGGACGTGCAGGTGGTGCGCGGCTACTTGGCGCGCGCCAACGAGCCTCGCTATCGGCAGGCCGAGGAGCGCGCACGGGCGCTGAGCAGCCGGATGCTCGAGCTGGATGACGAAGTCAAAGTGCTCGATGCCGAGTCGAAGCAGGTCGAAGACATCAAGGCTTTCTCGCTCGATAAGCTGAACAAAGACGTCGTCGCCGGCGCGCCGGCGAGCGTGGCGCCGGGCGGTAGCGTGGGCGTAGGCACCTACGCGGCCGTGGTCGACTTCATCGCCGCCAAGTTGCGCGACATCGCCAAGGGCCGGCGGCACGTTCAGGCCGAGCGCGAGCAGCTCTTACCCGAGGTCGAGGCCAGCAAGAAGCAGCTCGACGAGCTGCGCGCCCTCACGCAACTCGAAGAAACGAAAGTCTACGTGACCGCGCAGGGCAACGCGGCGGCCGACGGCCAACTGGAGCTGTCGTACCTCTTGCCGGGCGCCACTTGGGAAAGTGCCCACGATTTGCGCGCCGACGCCGGTGACCCGACGAGCGTCGACGTGACCTCGTACGCGATCGTGACGCAGGCCAGCGGCGAAGACTGGGACCACGCCGCGCTCACCTTCTCGACGCAATCGTCTTCGGCCGCCGTGCGCATTCCCGAGCTCGACGCGCTCACGCTGGGAGATGCGCGCGGCACCACGCAAAGCTTCGAGTCGCGCTCCGCCTCCTTCAAGCGGGCGGAAGCCGCCTTCAAAGGCCAAAATAAGCTGTGGAACAAGCGCATGCAAGGCTCCGGCGCGAACGAGAGCTTCGAAGAAAGCTACCAGACCAACTTCGAGTCGTTGCAGGTGACACAAAGCAAGACGGTCCAAATATTTCAGAGCCTGCAGCAGCGCGGCACCACCACGCAGTTCAAGGCGCTCAGCTCCAGCAACGTGCGCGCCGACGGACGCTCCGTGCGCGTTCCGATCGGGCACGCCACGCTCAAATCGAAGAAGGCCATCGTCGCGGCTCCCGAGCAATCGCTCAACGCCGCCCAGACGCTCGAGATGCTCAACGATAGCGGCCAGTCACTGCTGCCCGGCAACGTCTCGCTCTATCAGGCCGGCGCATTCTTGGGCGTCACCAGCGTGGACTTCGTGGCAGACGGCGAACGATTCGCGCTCTTCATGAACGTGGCGGACCAACTCAAGCTCAGCCGAGTGTTGGACAAGAAACACAGCGCCCTAGTCCGCAAACAGCGCACGCAAATGCAGCTGGCGTTCGTGGTCACGGTCGAAAACCTCTCCAACAAGCCGATGCCCTTGAGCTTGGCCGACCGAGTGCCTGTCTCCGAAGACAAAGACATCGTGATCAGCGGCGTGAAGATCTCCCCGGACGTGAAACCCGATTCGAAGGGGATCGTCCGGTGGCCGCTCGTGCTGTCTGCCAAAGAGAAGCGCCGCCTGGAAATTCAGTACACGATTGAGTATCCGCCCACCCTGGTACTCGAGATGCGGCGGAATCAGGATACGGAGACGGCACCGGCCGTCGCGCAGCCGAGTCCCTCAGCGCCGATGCCGCGGCGGGCGTACGACTTGAAGCGGGATATTCAGCAGCTCGAGCAGGCTTTTTGAGCGGCGGCCTACTCGTCCCGCACCAGCTTCGCCGTCGGAAAGTCGCTGAACGGTCGCACCTTGCCCATCTCGTAGAACCGATCCAACTCGAGGCCCGTGTAGACCTCGCAGGTGTCGCTCTTCAGCTTCGGGGTGCCGGTGTAGGGCTTGCCGACCTCCGTAATTTCATAGCCGGCGCTGCAGTCGCCGGTGGGCTCGGCGTAGGGGCTGGTGAAGAAGTGGGGGAGCGCGGGGTGCTCGCATTGGTCGGCGCCCCAGTAGACGGCGCCGACGCGGACGAAGTCGGTGCAGGTCTCGTCGTAGAACGCGATGACGCTCGGCACGTACGGCACGCAGACGATGGTGCCGTCGCGGAGCACGTTCACCTGGCATTCGGTGTCGTGCTCCGCGTCGAACAGGCGTTGGTCCAGGAAGCGCTTCTGGCCGTCGGAAAAATAGATGGCTTGGAGGTTTCGGCCCGCCGTGCTTTCGTGGGCTCGTGTGAGCGCTACCGGCGTGAGCGTTTTGCCGAGCTCATACAGTTTGCTGCTCCCAGGCGTAGTGGCGCGACACACGCTGGCACCGCCGACGAACACTTTGTCCGGCTTCACCGCTGCACCCACCGCTCGGTAAATGCTGGGGCCGAGCGCGCAGGCGCGGTCGGCGAGCTGCCGCGCGAACGCCGGCTTGCAGGCGTTGTTCGTCGACGCGACGGCGTCTTTGCAATCCAAATCGGTGTAATAGACGACGTCTCTGCTGTCCGTAGGCGGACACGAGCCGCTCGTCGGATCGAGGGCGTCCGCCTTCAACGTGCAGTCGGCGTCAATCTCGCTATCGTGCGGGGTGATGGCGAGCCGCGAGCCGTCCGCGCCCACGAGGTACTGACGTGAAAGCCTTCCTGGATCGGCCGGCGCCTCGCGCGAGAATTCGACTAGGTCCGCTGCCAGCAGCTCACCCGTGACTTCGTAGGTGTCGCTGTTGTAGCCGGTCGAAAACGGCCCGGAGCAGCCGCCGTTCTGCGACGCGTAGTACTCGGTGAGCGCCGTTGGCGTGTCTGCCAGCTTGTACAGGTGGGCCGACGAAGCCGTGCATCCGGGCGTCTCGCTCGGCAGGACCAAGTAGCGCGGAGACGGTCGCGCGCAAGTGCGATCGAAGTTGATGTACCCGAGCAGAGCTTGGCACTCCTTGTCGGAGTACCCCAGCGTGGTCGTGCTCACCGGGATGCAATATTGCTTGCCGTCGCTCCAGGCGCCGGGCAAACACGCGGTTTCGAGCTCGGTATCGTAGAAGTCCGCGAACACGCGAGTGCCGTCGAAGTCGTACCACTCGGCCTTCAAGCGCGAGCCGCTGAGCGTGCCGTTGTCGGGCTCGTCGGGCAGAAGCAGCTCGCCTCCACTGCCGCCACCGGCTTCACCCGCGACACCGACGGTGTTCGCGCCAGCACCGCCCAAGTGCGGCACTTCCATGCCTTCGCCTGCACCGCCATGGTCACTCGCGCTTCCACCAGCGCTGGGCTCGCCTCCCGCGCCGCCCTCCGGCTCCGGCGTCGCGTTCCCGGGATCGTCTCCACCACCACAGCTCACCGCCAGCACCAGCAACCATGCAGCAGCTACGACAACGCGCATAACCCTCAATGCTAAGAGGTCGCGACGCGCGAGAGAAGGACTACGTCAGCAGCGTGGCGTTTTGGCGCGTCGCGCCGCTAGACGGCTTCTGGCAGGCTCGCTGTGGCCGGACTATCGATACAGCGGCTGCCCTGCAAAGTCGTCGAGCCACAAGTCGTAAGCGGTGTTGGGCTCGATGATGAAGTGTACGGCCCCGAATTGCTCGGAATGGGGCGACAAAGCGTCGGGGCCGATGCCGAGGGCGGAGAAGTCGATGACGGATTCGCGCCATTCGGGGCCGACCATGACCAGCTCTTGCGGCCAGGCGATGCCTTGGGCGCGATCGGTGAAGTAGGAGGGCTCGGGGCCTGCGATGGCGACGATCAGCCGGGTGCCGGGCAGGTCGCTTTGGGACCAGAAGCGCACGCTGCTCCAGATGCGTTCGACGGGGATGCCGGTGTGGAAGAAGTAGTCGATGCCGGTTTCGTGGGTCTTGCCGCTCAAGTGCAGCGCGCTGCCGTCGTGAGGGACGCTGGGTATGCCGACCGGCAGCATGTTGCCGTCGAAGCCCATCCACAGACCGATCGAGGCCATGGGGCTCGACGTGGCGAAGCCGTCGATGGGCATCAATGGAGCTGCGCCGCCGTCGCCTGGGGCTGGGTCGCTGCCGCCGCCGCCATCGGTCGAGTTGCTGCCGCTGCTGGCGCTGTCCTTGCCCGCGGCTGCGTCGTTGCCCGAGTGGCGCGTCGAGCCGCCGCACGCCGTCACGAAAAAACACGCCCCGCAGCACGCCGCCGCTGCAGCCGTCCTCGCCAAACTACCCATGACCGTAGGGTAGCTCGACTCATGTCAGAGCACGAGCCCGGTTCCGAGCTGCAGGCCTAGATCGACCCAGTGGCCGCGATCGTCCATCGCGCGCTTCGTGCCCATGTCGAAGCTGAGGCGCAGATCGAAGACGCGCCAGGTGAGGGCCCGTGACACTTCGAGCTCGTAGCCGCCGCCGGCAAACAAGCCGAAGCGCACGAAGCTGCCGCCGTCTTTCTTGCGCGCGAAGGTTGCGCCCACGGGCGAGCCGCCGAAGCGCAGGTACGGCCCTTCGAACAAGCTCCGGTCGTTCGAAAGCGGAATGTTGAACGACAGTGGCAGCGTCCAATCGACGGCGTGCGTCGCGCCGCCGTACAGCAGCTGCGTTTCGAGCTCGAAGCTGAGCGACTCCCAGCGAAACGAGACGGCCACGCAGCCGCCCGCCTTGAACCCCGACCACACGCCCAGGCGTGCGATCGGGCACAGCACCACGCCGTGACCGCGGCGGCCATGCCCGCGGTAAGAGACGTAGCCGCCGCCACCAGCGGAGCCGTCGGACTGCGCCTGCCCGCCGCCGTTGCCGTCGCCGTTGCCGGCGGCGGCATTGCCGGCCCCGTTGGCGTTGCCGTTCGCTTGCCCCGAGGCATTCACCCCGTTGGGTGAAGCCTGTGCGGCGCCGCTGCCGTCCACCCTCACGCCGCCGCGGCCGTCACTCGTGGCGCACCACGTCGTGCCTGGTACGCACACCGGTTGTTGGGCGAAGACGAACGGCGCCAGCATGCGGGACCTAGGCGCAGTAAATGCCGCCGTTGATGTCGAGCGTCGCGCCAGTGATGAAGCCGTCGTACTCGGACGCCAGGTAAGTCACGGCGCGGCCGATGTCTTCAGCCGTGCCGGCGCGGCCGAGCGGAATACCCTTGATGGTCTCGTCCGCCGACTCTTTGGTGGTGTGCGTGTTGTGGAAGCGCGTGCCCAGAATCAGGCCCGGCGCGACACAGTTGACGCGCACGCCCTTGGGGCCGAGCTCGGCCGCGAGCGCGCGCGTCCACGTGATGACGGCGCCCTTGGTGCTGGAATACACGAGCGAGCCACCGTGGCCGCCCTTGCGGCCGGCCAGCGACGCCACATTGACGATGCTGGAAGAGCCCGCCGCGATCAGCGCCGGGGCCGCCGCGCGCGTCACGAACATCATGCTCGTCATGTTGATCTTGATGACCTCGTCCCAAAACGCGAGGTCGACCTCTTCGAGCTTGCGGCGGGCGACCAGCGAGCCAGCGTTGTTGACGAGCACGTCCAGCCCGCCCAAGAAATCCACGGCTCGTTTGACGACGTTGGTGGCGCCGGCTTCGTCCATCAAGTTCGCCTGCAGCACCTCGGCGCGTTGGCCCTTGGCTTTGGCTCGCGCCGCCAGCTCACGCGGGGTCGCGTCGCTGTTGAAGTAGTGCAAGCACACGTCCGCGCCGGCTTCGATCAAGCCCTCGGCAATCGCAGCGCCAATGCCCTGCGAAGCTCCCGTCACGAACGCCCGCTTGCCTTTGAGATTTCCCATGTTTCGTCCTTATTCTTCCAAAGATGGCTGACGTTAGTTGCCGGTCCGCGTCAAGGTCGCCGATATTTCGTCACGCTGGGCCGCCCCTTTTCAGCGCCGACACGCTCGCGTAGGCTGCGCTGCGAGGTCGGCATGAAACTGCGGAGCGTTCGGGGCTTTCTTTGGGTTGGTTGGCTCGCCTTGGCTGCGGCAGTGCCTCTCGCCTGCGGGAGTGACGACGGCAAAAAGGCAGCCTACGACGAAGGCGGCGCCGGTGGTGAAGCGGGCGGCAAGCCCGTCAACGCGGCCGGCAGCAAATCACAGCCGATGCCGAGCGCCGGAGAAGGCGGCGTACCCGGTGGTGGTGGCGTGCCTAGCGTGCCGAACGCGGGCGAAGCGGGCACGCCGAGTGAGCAGCCGACCGGCGGCAGCGGTGGCGCCCCGAGCGAGCCCATGGGCGGCACTGCCGGAGAGGGCGGCGCCACCAGCATTCCGGTGTTGCCGCAATGCCAGGGCCCCACGCTCTCGTTCAAGGACCCTTTCATCGAGCAGGTGGTCATGGACGCGGTTGGCGTCGAGGTGGGCCCGCTCACTCCGGCCGACGTCGCCGGTCTCACCGATCTGACCATTCCCTTCCCCGACACGGACTTCGACCTCACCGGGCTCGAGTGCCTGAGCGCTCTGCAGCACCTGGATTGCTCGGGCGGTGCTGTCGGCGCGCCGCTCGATGTCCTCGCACTACTGCCAAACCTGGAGTCGATCGACTACCAGCACAGCTACATCGACGACCTCACGCCGTTTGCGGTGCTGACGAACGTCAAGTCGCTCGACTTCGGAGACAACTTCATTCAGGACCTGACTCCGCTCGCCGACCTCACCCAGCTCGAATCGCTCGGACTGGCCGGGATCGGCGGGTTCGGGGGCGGCTCGCTCGACATCGGTCCGCTGGCAAGCCTGACGAATCTCCGCGCGCTGGATCTCAGCTCGGACAAGGTCACGGACGGTACGGCGCTCGCTTCGCTCGCTCAGCTGCAGGAGCTCAGCCTGCGCCAAACCCAGCTGGCAAGCTACGCGGTGGTATCGAACCTCACGCAGCTGCAGATGCTGGACCTCTCTGAATCGGACATCACCACGCTGCCGGATCTGAGCAAGCTCACCAAGCTCACGAGCTTGAACATTGCCTACGACACGCCGGCGAGCTTTGCGCCTCTTTCCAAGCTCACCAAGCTCACCTCGCTGAATGCCGCGAGCACCGGTCTGGCCGACCTCAGCGTCATCGCGTCGCTCATCAAGTTGGATACGCTCGACGTGAGCTACAACACCTTCACGGATGCGACCGTGTTGGGCGCGCTGCCTCTCTTGAGCACGCTCGATATTTCTTACGACAGTGCCATCACCTCGCTGGAGCCGCTGGTGCAGAGCCAATACATCGGCACCGGCGATTACATTACGGCCCTTGCGCTGGATTGCGATACGCACGGAACGCGCATCACCGCGCTCATCGCGAAGGGCGCCGTGGTCGGTAACTCCTGCGGGCTGTAGACGATTTTCGAAAGATGGTTGACCCGAAGCGGCGCTGTCAGGTGACTACACTCGATTTGGCTCGAATTGGCGTGGGTCGACGTTTTGATTTCGTGAAGAAAAGCTAGCTGAGCGAACATTTGGGCGCATGAATTTCGACCGGTGGCGCGCAGCGGGCGCGCTCGTGGGACTGTCGCTCGTCTTCGTCGCGTGCTCGGGAAATGACTCGGGGTCCAATCCAACCAGCAACCCGAGCGGCGGCAGCTCCGGTGCGTCTACCGTTGGCGGAGCTGCCGGGACAACGAGCGCCGGCGCGGGCGGGCAGAACGTGTCCGGCGGCGAGCTGGGTGGCACGACCGCGGCCGGGGCGGGGGCCGGCAACGCTGCGGGTTCCGGTGGCACGGGCGGAACCTCCACGGACAGCTGCGCGGGCCCCGAAGCTCCGAGCAACTACCCATCGGCTACGTTCACTCCGGATGCGGACACGGTCGCCTGGTACAAGCTCGACGACCTCACCGACTCGGGGCCGTCGGGGCTCACGCTCACCAACACGGGCAACGTGGCGTTCACCAAAGCCGGGCTGGAGTGGCCGGAGTCTGCGAACAACGGCGTCGCGCGTTTTTCTGGTGCCGAGCAAAGCCTGACTCGCACCGGGCTCACGTTGGGCAATGACTTCACGCTCGATGCACACGTCTTTTGGCGGGGTTTCCGCGATCGCACCTGCGGCGATGCGGCGGAGCTCATCTGGCTCAAGAACGGCAACGCCGGTGTCGCGTTCGGGCAAGCTTGCGGGTCAGCTGTCGGTCCGCGCGTGCGCATCAACGATACTACCAACATCGTCGCCGCTACCGCATTCGACGACGTTGCGGACGACAGCTGGCACTGGGTCCGCTTCGCGTTCGCGGCCGGCAAAGTCAGCTTCGAGCTGGATGGTGTGACGCTCGGTACCTCCGCCACCACCATCGACAATCTGACGGCCGCAACGTGGACGCTTCAGCTCGGCAGCGTGCTGCGCGCCGACATCGACGAGGTGCGGCTGATCAAGAAGGCTCTGCCCCCAGCCGCCACGGCGCCAAAGGTCACGGCTCGCCCCGCCTACCGCGAGCTCACGGTCGCAGAATCGTCCGCCGAGCTTACGGCCAAGATCGACAAGGACACCGCGAAGGTGAGCTGGTCCAAGCTGAGCGGGCCCGGCAAAGTCGTGTTCAGCGCTCCCAGCGCGCTCACCACCAGAGCCAGCTTCTGCGAGCCCGGCAAGTACGTGCTGCAAGCGGTCGCGGCCGAGGCTGACGCCACCGCCAGTGATCAGGTCGTGGTGCGGGTGTGGCCCGCCGAAGGCCGAAAAACGCCTTACAAGGTGCTGTTCGTCGGCAACAGCTTCAGCTTCTACAACGGCACCGTCGGCTATCGGTTTTGGGAGTACTCCAAGGCGGCCGGCGAGGCCGTTGGCGACAACTACGCACAGAGCCCGTACGTGAAGATGATGACGTCCCCCGGGCAAACCTTTCAGTACCATTGGTACGAGAACAACCAGAACAGTGAGTGCACCAACTGCACCGACCACGTGCTGCCTGCCCCGCCGACCGTCAACCTGACGGACTTCGCGGGCAAGAACGCGCAGGACATCATCGCCGACGGTGAGTGGGACGTGGTGGTGATGCATTCGTACAGCACCGCCGCCTCACGTGACCCGGAGAACTTCTTTCGCTATGGAAAGAAGCTCGATCGCCTGATTAAGCGCAGCGGCGCGCGCGTGGTGCTGTACCAAACGTGGGCCTACCCAGGGGGCGACGACACCGCGGCCGAAGAAGCGACCTTGCTCGGCAACTACGAGAAGCTCGCACAAGACCTGGGTAGCGCCCTGTCCAAAGTCGGAACGGCGTTCAAAGATGCGCACGCCGAGCTCAACGGCTGGGCCGCATGGCCAAACGGCATCTTGTTCACCGACAACAAGCACCCCAGCTCGTTCGGCACGTACTTGGCGGCCGGCGTGCATTTCGCCACGATTTACGGCAAATCGCCCGCCACCTTGCCGCTCTACCCAGGCGCCGCGGACGTCTCGGCTCCGACGATCGACAGCGACAAAACCAAAGCCGACAAGCTGCGCGACATCGCGGCTCGCTACGCCGCGACCACGCCCTTGCAGAGCGGCCCGTAGCGCTCCGCGCCGACGCGCCAGGTTTCTGGCAAGCTTGTTGCTTTGCCGGGGCGCATGCCTAGCAAGAAGACACTCAAGAAAGCTGCTCAAGATCGTGCGGAAGGCAAGAGCTCGTCGACCCAGGCGGGCGAGTTCATCCGCGAGGAAATGCACCACATCCGCGAAGGCAAGCACGGCGCGCGCAACGCCAAACAAGCCATCGCCATCGGCCTGTCCAAAGCCAGGCGCGCCGGTGTCGACGCCAAGCCCGGCGCGAGCGCCAGCGCCCGTGTGAGGCGCAAGGCCGCACGAGACACCGCGCTCGCGGGTGACAAGCCCAATCCCCGCCGTGCGCGCGCCACCGAGGCCGCACTAAAGCGGGAGCCTCGGGCTGCGGCTTCACCTCGCGCGCTGTCGCGTCAGGCGCATGCCTCGGCAGAACGCCGACGGAAAGCCGGCGGCTCCAACTCGCCCCGGGCCGTCGCGAAGCGGGCCGCCAAAACGCGCAAGCGTTCGGCTGGCCACGCTCGCAAAGCGGCGGCGTGAGGGCTCGATGTCAGGCCCGGCGGCTCACGCCGCCTTGGCCGACATCACGTGAACTCGGGCAGCGGCGGCTGCGGTCCGGGGACGATGCCCGCGATATCGGGATCTTCGCCCGGCACTGCCCCGGTACGATTGTTCTTCTCTTCCTTTCGGCGCTCGCGCCGGAGAGCCTTGTCCTGTTGCTTTTCTTGACGTGCTTTTTCTTTGACGCGCTTGTTCAGCGAAATTGGCAAAGCTTACTCCTTCCACCAATTTCACCGGGGCGACCGAGCTTGCTGGTCGCGGCGAGGGAAACGGCGGAAGGAGAGCTTAGCACCAAAGGTGCTGCCATGCGGGCGCGCTCATGCGCTTCAATTTTCCGAATTTCGCGGCTTTTCCTCCCGCACGAGGGCCTTGACGTACAGCACCCAGGGAGCTAACGGCGCCCGCGCCGCCGTCAAACGGTACGTCGACCCGATACGAGGTTGATGACCGCGATGACCAACGCCACGAGCAACAGCAAGTGCAGCAAGCCGCCCATCGTGTACGAGGTAGCGAGGCCGAGGGCCCACAGAACGAGCAGAACGAGAACTAGAGTCCAAAGCATGATGACCTCCGTGTGTCTTGGACCAAGCATTGCGCGTGCCATGCGCTACCGGGGCTCTGTTTTCGCTGCTTCTCGTGCTCACGATGCCGGATCGCCCGGTGATTGTTGCCCCTGAGAGCGCTTCCCGCACGGTCGGATCACCCGCGCGGGTGCGAGACAACTTTGCTCGTCGTCGCGTGCGCTGAACATCAGCGTTGACACCGCAGCGCCAGATCACCCTATTTGAACGGCGTAGTTCCGATGCCCGCGGCCATCGACATCCTCATCGTGGACGACGAGCCCAGAAACCTCGACGCGCTCGAGGCCATCCTGGCCAACCCCGGCTACCGGCTGATTCGAGCAACCAGCGGGGACGAGGCCCTGCGCTTGCTGCTCAAGCACGAGGTCGCAGCGATCGTGCTGGATATCCGCATGCCCGGCCTGAACGGGGTCGAGCTGGCCCAGCTGATCAAGAGCAACAAGCGGTTCAGCGAGGTGCCCATCGTGCTTCTGACGGCCTACCTGCTCGACGATCAGGACGTCATTGCAGGGTATGGCGTAGGAGCCGTCGACTACCTCACCAAGCCAGTCAATCCGGCCGTGCTACGCCACAAGATCGCCGGCTTTGCCGAGCTGTTTCGAAAGACACGTGCGCTCGCCGAGCTGAACGCGACACTCGAAGAACGCGTGAGCGAGCGAACTCGGGAGCTTGAGGCCTCCGAAGCCGCCCTGCGCGCGAGCGGCCGCCAGAAGGACGAATTTCTCGCGGTTCTGGCGCACGAGCTACGCAACCCGTTGGCGCCGTTGCGCATGGGGCTCGACTTGTTGCGGCGCGCCGACCCGCCGCTGGCCGCGTATGCCTCCACGCTCACCGTCATGAATCGGCAACTCGAGCACATGGTTCGCTTGATTGACGACCTGCTCGACCTCGCCCGCGTCAACAACGGCACGTTGGAGCTCAAGCGCGCGCCGATCGACCTGGGCACCTACGCTGAAAGAGCGCTCGAAGCGAGTCGACCCTTTTTCGACAAGCGCGGGCAATCCATCTCGGTACGGACCACACCGGGAATCTCCGTGTTAGCGGATCCGACCCGGATCGTCCAAATCGTGGGCAACCTCCTGCACAACGGCTCCAAATTCACACCGGAGGGCGGAAGCATCGCGCTCGAAGTCGCGCGCGACGGGGAGCGCGCGGTCGTGCGCGTAATCGACTCGGGCATCGGCATCGCCCCGCAGCGACTGACCCAGGTTTTCGAGATGTTCGTGCGCTTCGACGGTGGTGAGCGTGGCGTTTCGACCGGTCTCGGCATCGGTCTGGCGTTGGCGCGCCGCCTGGCACAGATGCACGACGGCAGCCTGACCGTCGAGAGCGCCGGCTTGGGTCAGGGCAGCACCTTCGAGCTATCGCTGCCGGCGCAGCCCACGAGGCAAGCCGCCGCGCCAGCCTCCGTTCGGCCGCAGCCGCTGGTTCCCCGGCAACCGGGCGAAAGCATCGTGGTCATCGAGGACAACGTCGATTCCGCGGAGATGCTGCGGCTCTGGCTCGAGACCAAAGGCTACCGAGTCGATGTTGCCCGAACGGGTCCGGACGGGCTCGAGCTGGTGCAGCGGCGGCGTCCTCGCATCGTGATTTGCGACATTGGATTGCCGGAGATGGACGGGATCGAAGTCTGCCGGCTGATCCGCCAATCAGCGTTCGAGGTGACGCCGCTCATGATCGCGCTCACCGGTTGGGGCATGGAAGCGGATCGACGACGGACACGCGAAACAGGATTCGATCATCACCTGGTCAAGCCGGTCGAGCCCGAAACGCTGTTCCAACTACTCGAGGGCGTCGGAAGCTAGCCAACCGACGCTCAGCGTGAGGCGTCGTTGCAACACTCGAGGCATATTGCGGCTGCGGCAGTGGGCGCCGTGCGTGATAGGTTCCAATCATGTCGAGCAGCCCTCTCGCTAGCGCGAAGTTCGAACAGCACTTTCATGCCTGTGCGTTCGTGGGGGGCTCGCCTGAAGAGCGCTCCGTGATTGATCCGTTCTTCATCGAGGGGATGCGTCACGGTCAAAAGGCCGTGTACATCGTCGACCCGGCGCACCGCAGCGAGCACGCCGAGCGTCTAGCGGCCAGCGCCCCCGACGACGAGATGCTCGAGGTCACTACCTGGAACGAGGCGCACTTGAAAGGCGGTCGCTTCGATCGCGACCGCATGATGAGTGACCTCGATGAGCTCATTCAGCAGCACGCAGCGAGCGGCCGTCCGCCGATGCGCCTGGTGGGCCAGATGGGTTGGGTATTCTCCTCGCCGCCGGGCATCGAGCAGCTCGTCGAGTACGAAGCGAGCGTCAACGAGGTGCTCAATCGAGGAAAAACGCCGACGGTGTGCGTGTACGACGTGCGAAAGCTCAGCGGTTCGATGATGATGGACCTGCTGCGTGCTCACCCGCTCACGGTCATGAACGGGGTGCTGCACGAGAATCCGTTCTACACGCCGGCGGCGGAGCTGCTCCAGGAATTGAAACAGCGGCGCAAGTCGAGCTGAGGTCCATGGGCGAGCCCTCGTCTCGACCTACGACAGAGCATCACGCACGGCTGTCTCACTGCATCCGCGACCTCGCGGCGCTCAACGCCCTATCCTCGATGTGTATCGGGCGAACGCCCCCAGAGGCGTTGGAGGTCCTGCTCGACGCGTTGCCAACCGCGCTCGGCTGCGAGCTCGTGTTGCTCACGCTTCCGGGAAAGCCGATCAAGCAGCACGCCATGCTGCGAGGCGCGCCGGTGCAGGTAGACGCGTTGCCAGCGTTGTGCGCTGCGCTGGCGGTGGCAGAACCGGATACGCCTTGCCAGCTCGAGCCGAATCTTTTGCTGTGGTGTCACGAGGCCGAAGTGCCGCTGGGCGGCGAACGGGGGCGGCTTTTGGTCGGGCACAGCCGACCGCTTCAGCCGGAGACCGATCGCGTGCTCCTCAACGCTGCGGCCCACCTCGTCGGTACGACTCTCGAGACCGCTCGAGTTCTCGAGCTGGCGCGCCGCAAAGACGAGTTCCTGGCGGTGCTCGGTCACGAGCTCAGGAATCCGCTCGCGCCTATCGTAACGGCGGTGGAGCTCTTGGCGCGCCACCCCGCGGCCGCGCGCGAACGGCAGGTCATCCATCGGCACTCGCGACACCTGGCGCGGCTGGTCGACGATCTTCTAGATATTTCTCGCGTCACCAGCGGCCACGTCGAGCTCGCCAGTGAGCAGGTCATGCTGGCCTCGGTGCTCGAGCGCGCCGTAGAAATTGCGGCTCCCCTGCTGTCTCGCAACAAGCATTCTTATCACGTCGACGACGCCGGGCAGCTGACGGTCGTGGGTGATCCCGTGCGCCTGGCGCAAATTTTCGGGAACTTGCTGACCAACGCGGCCAAGTTCACCCCGCCCGGTGGCAAGATCGAGATCCTGATCGAACCCCTGTCAGGCGCCGTGAACGTGACCGTCAAAGACAACGGGCGAGGCATCGCACCGGACCAGCTGCGCCGCATTTTCGAGCCGTTCGTGCAGGCGGATCGCCACGGCGACGCACTACGGGGCGGGCTGGGGCTGGGCCTGGCGATCGTCCACAGTTTGGTCGAACGGCACGGCGGCAGCGTCGAGGTATTCAGCGCGGGGCGAGGCCTCGGCGCGTCGTTTCGGGTGCAGTTGCCAACGGTGGCGCCCCGCCCCAAGGTGGCGGAGCCGGCACTGGTCGCTGCACGCGAGGGGCGCGCGCAGGTGCGAGTTTTGGTCGTCGACGACAACACCGACATCGCTGAGCTGTTGTCGGAGTCGCTGGCGTACGAGGGCTTTCAGACTGCCATGGCCTACGACGCACAGAAGGCCCTCGATACGTGGCGCTCATTTGCTCCGCACGCCGCCGTGCTGGATCTCGGCCTGCCCGGCACGGATGGTTACGAGCTCGCCAAGACTCTACGCGCGGAGCACGGCAAGAGTCCCACCCTGATCGCCGCGACCGGCTACGCTCAGCAAAAGGATCGAGTGCGTGCCGAGCAGGCCGGCTTCGATTGCCACCTCGTCAAGCCCGTGAGCGTCCACGACCTGGTCGCCTTTCTGGACGAGCGCGTGGTCCCGCACGAGACCTGAGACGCGAGGCGCTCGTCAGTGTGTCGACGCGCCCACATCGCGCCGTTCCAGCTCCGCGAGCGCGCCGTACAGCATGTTGGCGTCCACGGGCTTGGTCAGGTGTACGTTGAAGCCAGCCTCGAACGCTTTCTGTTTGTCCTCGCGGCTGCCCCAGCCGGTCAATGCGATGAGCTCCAGGTGCTCGTTGCCTTTCTTGCGGCGCAGGGCGCGCGCGACTTCGTAGCCGCTCATGCCCGGCAAGCCGATGTCGAGGATCACGACGTCCGGCGTGAAGCGCTCGACCGCTGCCAGCGCCGAGGGGCCGTCGCTAGCCTGCGTGGTGTCGTACTCGGCTTGCTGCAGCATCAGCGACAACATGTCTGCCGCGTCTTCGTTGTCGTCGACTACCAGGATGCGTTTTTTGAGTGGATGAGGGGTATGGGTCGACTCGGGCGTGGAGCCTTCCGCGCCGGCTCGGGCGTCCGCGATCGGCAAGCGCAGCGTGAAGGTGCTGCCCAGGCCTGGGCCCTCGCTGTGAGCGGCCACGCTGCCGCCGTGCATCTCGACTAGCTGGCGCACCAGAGCCAGGCCGATGCCGAGGCCGCCCTGTGAGCGCTCGAGCGTGCGGTTCACCTGGCTGAACATTTCGAACACCTCGGACAGCTGGGTTTCCGGGATGCCGAGCCCGTTGTCACTCACTTCGATCACCACCTCGGCGCCTCGTTGCCTCGCCCGGATCTCGATCAGCCCGCCTGCTGGGGTGTACTTGCAGGCGTTGTTGAGGAGGTTGCTGACCACCTGCGCCAAACGAGTCAGGTCCGCATCTAGCAGCAAGGCGCGGTTCTCGACGTCCACTCGCAGCTGGTGACGGTTGCGCTCGACGTGAGGGCGCGTCGATTCGATGGCGGCGTCGAGCACCGCCCCGAGCTCGATCCGTTGGCGTTTGAGCTCCAGTCGACCTTGCGTGATGCGTGAGACGTCCAGCAAATCGTCGATCAAGCGCACCATGTGCTGGAGCTGGCGGTTCATGACCTCGAGCGCGCGCTTGCTCGAATCTTGGTCACGCGATTGGCCGAGGAGATCCAGGCCAGCGCGGATGGGGGCCAGCGGGTTGCGGAGCTCGTGCGCCAGCGTTGCCAGAAATTCGTCCTTGCGGCGGTCCGCGCTGCGCAGCTGTTCCGCCTGTTGCGCGAGCACGAGCTGCGAGCGGCGCAGCGCGGTGTGCCCGCGCAGCACCGAGAGGGCGAGGCTGAGCAGCGGGCGCATTCGAACCGGGCGCTCGACCACGATGATGCTGCCCAGATCCTCCGAGGCGTTGCGCTCGACTTGTTGGCTAGCGCCTTCTCGAGCCACGACGATCAGCGGAACGGTCGACCACGGCGCCTGCGCCCGCATGGCCTCGGCGAGTTGGCCCGCGCTGTCGCTGGCCAGCGCCTCATCGGTGATTAGCAGGGCGCCCGCACCCTCGCGCAGCTCTCGGCAGACGTCTGCCAGATCGCGACAGATGCGGCATTCGATGCCGGCTTCCTCGAACAGCTGGCGCGCGTGCTCGGAGTCGCGGCGCGTCGGCAATAGCACCAGTATCCGGCTCCACGTGCTCGCGGCGAGTTGGTTCACGGCTTGCCCCCCGCCGCTGCCACGGGTGTCTCCAGGGCTGCTCCGCCCTGATACTGTGGCACCCCGGTCATGATGCCGCGGAAATGCCGCAACGGCTCGCCGACCTGGATGCCTTTCGAATCGATCGTGAGCTGGCGGATAGTCCGTTCGTGCGGGCCCGTCCGGCGCTTCAGCACGCTCACTGCTTGATTCACTTCGCCATTGGCCTCGAAGTAGCGGAAGAGCATCACGGTATCCGCCAGGTAGCTCACGTCGACCTCGCCCGGGTTACCCGCCGTGAGCATGCCGTGCTGGGCCACGACTATGATCGTCAGCACGCCTTTTTGATTCAAGTAGGCGAACAGCTCGTGAAGGTGCGTGGTCAGAAAGCTCTCTTGCGGCATGGCGTTCAGGTAGCCGTTGAGGCTATCGATGACGATTACCTGCGCGCCGGCCTCGACCGCACGCCGTACCTCGTGCGCGAACGCGCCCGGCGACATTTCTGCTGGATCGATCTGCTGCGCGTGGAGCAATCCCTCGCTCACGTAGGCCGCGAAGCCTCCGGATTTGCCGAAGCAGAGCTTCTCGGCGCGCTCGATCAGGATGTGCATGACCTCGTCGAACACGTAGATGGCAGCCTTTTGGCCCCGCTTCAGCGCGTTGACGACGAATTGCGTGCTGACCGTCGACTTGCCGGCGCCGGCCGGGCCGAGCAGGAGCGTGGTCGAGCCGGCGGTTAGCCCGCCGTGGAGCATGGCGTCCAAATTGGGGATGCCGCTCTCGCACAGTCCCTGCTCGAACGCCTCGTGGTGCTCGCCGGCGACCAAGCGAGGATGAACTACTAGGCCGCCCGTGACGATCTCGTAGTCGTGGTAGCCCTCGCGAAAGTTCGAGCCGCGTACTTTGGTGACGAAAAGCCGCCGGCGTGCGCGACCGTAGGCCGGTAAGTGTCGCTCGAGCACCATGCTGCCGCCGACGAGGCTCTCCGGCTGGATATCGGGAAAGGCCGAGCTGCGGTCGTCCAGCACCAGCACGGTGGCGCGCCTGGCCGCGAAGAACTCCTTCAGCGCGAGCAGCTGGCGGCGGTACCTGAGCCGGTCGCCCGAAAGCAAGCGCAGCTCCGACAAGCCATCGAACACGACGCAGGTTGGTTTCACGCGGTCCACGTCCGACGCGATCACCTTCATCATTTCGGATAGCTCGGTGTCCGCCGGATCGAACACGGGCGCGTCGGTCGATTCGGTCAGATTCGGTATGGATCGGGTCAAATCGCGAAGCTCGATACCCGTGAGTGACCAGCCGTGTGAGCGACAGGTGCTCTCGAGATCGCGTCGCGATTCGGTGAGCGAGATGTAGAGGCAGCGCTCACCGGCGTTCACTCGGCCGTGCATGAACTGCAGCGCCAGCGTGGTCTTGCCCGAGCCGGGGTCGCCCTGCACGAGGTAGAAGGCGTCTTGCAAGAAGCCACCTACCAGCACGTTGTCGAGCCCGGGAATGTTCGTCGAAATCATTGCTTCATGGCCCGGCTTCGTCGGCATGGCCGCTATTCATTCTAGCGCGCGCGACAGCACGGCCGATCATTCATAGTTTCGAAGTGACGAAGAAGCACTCGACAACTTTGCCCCTCTTGGGCCAATTGATCCCAGAGGCCAGGCAAGGAAAAACCGGCGAGCCTCACCTGGAGACTCGCCGGTAATTTTCGAAAACGCTGATGCAGGGGGCGTTACTCGTTCATGGTTTGATCAACGTGTCGGCGACGCGTTTGCCGATAGCGTTGAAGATCGGGCGGTAACCGTAGTCGCCGCGCGTGTCGTCTTGCGTGTTGACGGCGCAGACGGACCCGAGGACGGAGCGACGGCCGAGTTGCTGGGCGACCGCGAACTCACGCAGGGTCGGATACGCCTTGCCCTGGTACTGCGTGGTACCGCTGTTGCCACCGGCGGGCGGTTGGCAAATCGAACGGTTGAACAGCGCGTCTTCGTTGAAGCAATCGCAACCGCCACCGGCCATGTCTAGCGCGGCGTCGCAGACGCGCGGCTCCGGCAGCTGGAACGTGCAGGCGTACTGCAGGTCGCTATTGCCGACGTTCACCTGCTCGTGGCCGTTGATGGCGTTCGCTCCGGGAGCCATGGAGGTTTCGCCGACGATCTTGTCCCCGGTGATGGGGTTTTGGCCCGTGCGCGGGTCGGGTTGCTCGACCATGAACGGGTCGCTCGGCGGTACGTAGTTTTCGGGATCGCCGAGGAACACGGACCAGCGCTTGGCAGTCGTGAGCTGCGCGTTGGTCATGTACTCGAGCGAGCCGCCCTTCAAGCTGGCGCTCGTAGCCAGGTCTTGCCAGGGCACGCCACCGAGCACCGCCAGCGTGAACAGCGAGGGATCGCGACGCTTGCCGCCGCTGTGGAAGAGCGGGTTGGCGACAGGCTTGCCGTTGTTGTCCGGTACGACCCCGTCACCGAAGCCACTCACGTAGCGCTGCAGCGGGTAGAGCAGGTCGAAGCCGAAGCGACGCTTTTGCTGCCAGCAGCGCAAGTTCAAGTTGTCCGAGTCCATCGGCAACGTAGTGCCCTTGGCGCATGCGGGATCGCTCGTGAGGGCCGGGCAGCCCGGGTTCGGCGATTGCTCGACACAAGACTGGCAGCAGGGATCGTTCGGGTCGGCGGCGCACTGCGAGGTGGAGCGGTACATGCTGGCCGCACGCGGGATGAGCCAGCCGTAACCCTCATCCACGATCGAGCAATCGTTCTCGTCGGTCAGCATGAGCACCACGACGGAGGAGTCGGGGCGCAAGAAATTCTTGCGCTGCTCGAGCACGGTTTGATCGATGCCCGTCCTCTGAGTGATGCTGCCCACGAGCTGGATCTGCGCCGGCGGCTCGGGATCGACCAGGAAGCGGTAGATCGATTCGAGCTGCGCTTCGTAGCCGCAGCCGTGCTCGCCCGCGGCGGCGATCGCGACGCTGAGCGCGTCGGCAAAGGCTTGCGGGTCGCTGTCTCCGGCCGGCTTGGATTTGCCGTCCGGATCCCAGTTCATGTAGCCCTCGTCGTTGTAGCTGGGCAGGTTACGCAAGCTGTGCAGCAGGTGCGCGTGGTCGTCGTCATCCGCCTGCACGCACACGTCTTTGGCGTCGTTCGCGCCGTGCGAGCCGAGGCTCGACGTGATCAGACCGACGTGCAAATCGCGCAGCGCTTCGAACTCCCGCTTGCTCCCGGCGGGGCACGCATCGTCCGGCGACGCGGGCTCTTCGACCACGACGCCGGTCGTGCTCACGCAGCGCGGGTTGATCAGGCGCTTGACCAGCTCCGGCACCGCCTTGGCAAACAGCTTTTGCTTGTCGGCCATCGAGATCGAGTTGTCGATGGCCAGTAGCAAGTCGACCTTATCGACCTCGGCTTGAGGGCCGTTGTCGGTCGGGATCGGGCCGCCCACCCCACTACCGCCCAGCGTCGTGCCGGCAGTCGGAGCAGTTGCCCCGGTGCCCGCGGTGCCGATGGTGCCGCCGACACCATCGTCGCCGCCCGCTCCGTCCGGTGCACCGGCGGCGCCGCTACCTGCTTGCCCCGATCCGGCGCTGCCACCCGGCCCGCCATGCCCAATTTCCACCTTCGGCCCGCACGCGAGTATAAAAAGCAACCCAACCGCCCCGGCGTATTTGAATCCCGACATGCTGTCTCCTCCGCTTAACCGATTCCAGCCGTAGATGGTCGCTGCTTTGCGTCTTGATCCACTACTCGTGTTGATTTCGTCAGTCGGCGGGGTGGCGGCGGCCGAGCCAGTTACCGCGCCAGTGGATGTGCCGGCACCAGCCGAGCTCGTCTCGCTCGTTTACAGCGGCGCCGCTGCCGGGTGCCCGAGCGAAACCGAGTTCGTGAGTGAGATCATGGCTCGCGTCACGCGGCCCGTGCGTTTCGGGGCCGGCGGCGCCGCCGTGCAGATGGTCGTGACGCTCTTTCCAAACGGCGAGCAGGTTACCGGCAAGCTCGAGGTCTCACGCGCGACGAGCGAGCCGACTCACCGCGATTTTACAGCCAGCTCCTGTGAAGAGGTGGGGTCGGCGCTGGCCCTCGTTGCAGCGCTATCGCTCGATCCGAACGCGCGCACCGATGCCTTGCCGGTGCGGGCTGTCGGCACCCAGGGCGCTGCGGCCGCGCCCGTGGCCGAGGCACCTGCGTCACCCGTTGCGCCGCCGCCAAAAGCGCCCGCCCCCACGACGGCTGCCCCCGCCTCGCCGCCGCTGAACGACACTCGCTATGGCTACTGGGTGGGCATGGCGGGTAGCGGCGTTCTTGGCGCGGCTCCCAAACCGCTTGGGCTCGTCGGCTTGAGCGCCGGGCTGCGCGGTGTCCGCGAGCGCCTACTTTCGCCCAGCCTGCAGCTCACGGCCGCGTGGGGGAAAACGGGCGTCACCGGCCCCGCTGGCAGCCCGGGCGAGTTCACCTGGGCCCTGGGCAGGCTCGAGCTGTGCCCGCTCTCGGTGTCGCTCTCCGAGCCCCTGCGGCTCGACCCGTGTGCCGCGCTCGAGGTCGGTCGACTCACGGCGCGCGGAGCCGACACCAGCGTGGTCCCGGTCACGGCCGAGCGCTGGTGGGTGGCTCCGGGCGCTACGGTGTCACTGCACGCTCATTTCGATAGCTGGTTCGTGCGGGCGGGCGCTTCAGCGCTTTTTCCGGCCACCCGCGATGAATTCGTGTTCCGCGAGCCGAATCGCAGCGTTCACCAGGCGAGCCCGGTGGTGGTCGGCGTGAGCTTGGCGCTGGGAATTCAATTCGGAGAGTGATCAAATCGACGGTGGGCGACCATTGAGGCGGGTCAGGTGCTCGAACATGGACTTTCTCTGGGTGTCTCTGCCCCCGCGGCCAGCTTGGCCCGGGTAGACGAAGCGCGCCTGCGCCGCATCGTCGACACCCATTTCGATTCACTGTGGCGTTTCTTGCGGCGGCTCGGCGTCGCCGAGGCCGACGTGGACGACGCGATTCAAGAAGTGATCTTGGTGCTGGCCCGCCGGCTCGAGCAAGTCGAGCCGCAGAGCGAGCGTTCCTTCACGTTCAGCACGGCGTTCCGCGTCGCATCGGACATGCGCAAGCGCGCCAAGCGTCGCCGCGAGGTAGACGAGGCGGCGCTGGTCGAGCTGCCCAGCTCGCTTCGGGATCCAGAAGTGTCCGCCCACGAGCGGCGCATGGTAGCGCTCTTCGCGCAAGTGCTCGCGCAGCTGTCGCTCGAGCAACGTGCCGTGTTCGTGCTCTACGAGCTCGAGGAGTTCACGATGGCCGAGATCGCGTCGTCGCTCGAGCTGCCGATGGGCACCGTGGCGTCGCGGCTGCGGCGCGGCCGAGAGACATTCGAAAGGCTTGCCGCGGAGGCATTGGCGGAGGGAACGAGATCATGAAAGAGCCGCAGCGCTTGCTGAGCGGGGCAGGGCCCGCACAGGAGCTAATGACGACGGGTTCGGTGCTGCGCGTACCGAGCGGAGCGCGCCAGCGCGCCTTGCAATTCACGGGTGTCGCGGTGGGTATGTCCGCCACGAGCACGGCAGTGGCCGCCAGCGCGAGCACGCTGGCCAAGAGTTTGGTGCTGTGGGTGTCGCTGGGGGCAGTCGGGGGAGGGGTGGCTTCGCTCACGGTTTCGGAGGTTGTTTCTCGGTTGGATGCGCCGCACGCGGCCCCGCCGCCGGCGCCTGCCGTGCCGCTCAAGGGCGGCCCCGTCGTCGGGCAGCCGCCAGCTCCGACGGCAGAGGTGCCGGCAGCCTTCGCAGCAGCGCCCGCGCTGCCGGCGGAGGCACCCGCGGTCGCGGACGCTCCCGCGGTGCGCGCCGCTCGCGGCAGCAAGAGCAGGCCCGAGGATGCTCCAGCCACGCCGCCCACCGCGTCCGTCGGTGCTTTCGCCGAAACGGCGACGCACACGAGCCTGCTCGAAGAGCAGCGCGTCATCGAAACAGCGCGCGCCGCCGTGGCCCGTGGAGATGCGACGAGTGCGCTCGCCACGCTAGATGGGTACGATCGCGGCTACGCCAAAAAGCAATTTGGTCCGGAGGCGCTCGCGCTGCGCGTGCAAGCGCTGGCGGCGGCGGGCAGGCTCGAGCTGGCGCGCTCGCTGGCCCGCGACTTCGAGCAACGGTATCCGCATCATCCGTTGCTCGCGCGCGTGCAGAGCGTGGGGCACTGAGGCGGCGTCACTTCAACGTGCAGCGCACGTCTTGAGTCGTACCGCAGTAGTCGCCGAATTGGCCGCTACGCAAGGCCCGGCGCCGCGCTTGGGGCCAAGTCACGGATTGGTTGCCCTGATGAGGGCCGGCAGGCGGCGTGCCGAGCGTCGGACTGCGGCTTGGGGGCCTCTATGAGGGGCTCGCAGGTGGCCGTCTGTTGCGTCCTCGGTGACGTTTGAGTGTCGCGAGCAGTTTGCCGCCGCTGGCTGATCCGTGCGGCGCTACACAGCGCCCATGGACGAGGTCTTCGGCCTATTCCCGACGCCTTTCATGCGTGCACCCAGCACGCTTCCGCCACGGCTCTTCAGCGGTCTTGCGCAGCACTTCAGCGAGCACGCGACGCGAGACAACAATTCTTCGAGCAACCTGGCGCACACCGCGATGCTGAAGCCGGCGGATAGCCCGCTGCTCGGGGAGGCGGCGGAGCTCGTTTTGCCGAAGCTGGCGGAGTTCGGTGCGCAGTTGTTCGGTGAGCGCCTGCGTTGGGGCCTGAAAGAGATGTGGGTCAACGTGCTCGATCGAGGCGGGCGGCAGGCGATGCACAATCATGCCAATAGTTTCATCAGCGGCGTCGTGTACCTCACGCCGACGCATCCGAGCTCGCGCACGGTGTTCATGAAGGCGCCGGGCGGCACCGATTTTTCGTTCAAGAACGATCACGACGGCATCACGCCCACGCAATTCAGCGCGGACAAGTGGGTGAGCCCGCAGCCGGAGCCAGGCGATTTGGTGCTATTCCCGAGCTACTTGATGCACGCGGTGCCGCCGAATCAGGGTGAGCGGCGCATCACGTTGTCGTTCAATGCCATCCCGGCGCAGCTGGATTCGTGGGGGTACGTGATTCGATTTGGTGGTTGAGGGGAGGGTGCCCGTGCTCCGGCGACTTGCGCCCACGCTCTTGATGTTTGCCTCCGGCTTCGCGGGGCTCGGCTATCAAATCGTTTGGACCGAGCAGAACGCGCTCTGGCTCGGGCACGAAGCGACCGCGATTCTGGCGGTGGTGGCGGCGTTTTTCGGCGGGCTGGCGCTCGGTGGCTGGTCGCTCGGTGCGCGCATCGAGCAAAGCCCGAGGCCGCGACGTTGGTACGCCGGCTGCGAGCTCTTGATTGGTGTGTGGGGCCTGGCGTTGGTGGTCGCCGGGCCCGCGCCGAGTCGCGTCGTGCTCGCGCTCAGCGGTCTCGAGCCATCGCTGTGGCGGCAATGGTCGGCCGCGTTCACTAGCTGCCTCGTCTTGTTCTTGCCGGCGACGGCGGCGATGGGCGCCACGCTGCCGGCCATGGAGCGACTGAGCGCCACGCTACGCGGCCAGCGTTCGCTCGCGGCCCTGTATGCGGCCAACACCGCCGGCGCGGTGCTGGGCGTGCTCGCGACGGCTTTTTGGCTGGTTCCGGCGTTCGGCTTGCGACGAACCGCGCTCGGCTGCGTCGGCCTGAACCTGGCGTGCGCTTTGCTGGCGGCGCAGGCGTTCCCGAAGAGGAGCGAGGCCGTCGCCGCGCCCGAGGTATCGCCCCGCGCAAGCGCCTGGCTGCTGCGATTGGCCGCCACGGGTCTGCTCGGCATCGGCTACGAGGTGCTGGTGGTGCGGGTGCTGAGCCAGGTGACGGAAGATACCGTTTATACCTTTGCGCTGCTGCTGGCGGTGTACCTGGTCGGAACCGCCGTCGGCGCCGCAGCTTACGAGCGCTGGCTCGTGGCGCGAAAGAGTAGAGAGCTAGACGAGCGCTTGTTCGCGGCGCAGGCGGTGGCGGTGCTGGTCGGAACCGCCACGTTGTGGAGCGCGGAACGCGTACGTGACGCAGCGAGCGACCTGCTCGGCGCCAGCGCCTCGGCGCACATCGCGGTCGAGGGTCTGCTCGCGCTGCTCGCTTTCGGACCGGCCACAGTCGTGATGGGTGCGCTCTTCAGTCACCTCACGAAGCGCGCGCATGCCGCCGGGGTGAGCTTTGGGCGCGCGCTCGGCGTGAACACGCTGGCAGCGGCTTGCGCGCCGGCGCTGTTCGGCGTCGTTGCGGTTCCGCTCGCGGGGCCGACGCTGACCCTCTTGGCAGTGGCGCTCGGTTATCTGGCGCTCAGCGCGCCGCGCAGCTGGCGCACGCCGCAAATCGTGGCGCCAGGGCTCGCCGTGCTGGCGCTTGCCGTGCTCGCGCCGCCGTTGCGCTTCGTCGAGGTTCCGGGCGGCGGGCACATCGTGAGCTACCGCGAAGGCCCGGTTGCGGCAGTGAGCGTGGTCGAAGACGCGCAAGGCGTCGCGCGGCTGCGCATCGACAATCGCCAACAAGAGGGCTCGAGCGCTTCGCTGCGGGTCGACGCGCGCCAGGCCTGGTTGCCGCTGCTGTTTCACGCCGCGCCGCGCCGCGCGCTCTTTCTCGGCATGGGCACCGGCGTTACCTCCGCCTCGGCCGCCGCCGACCCCACGCTGCAAGTCGACGTGGTCGAGCTCTTGCCGGAGGTGCTCGCTGCTTCGGAGCGGTTCATCGACGCAGAGTCACGCCAACGGCTGCACGCCATCGTGGCCGATGCGCGCCGCTACGTGCGCCTCACGTCGCGCCGCTACGACGTGATCGTGTCGGATAACTTTCACCCGGCGCGCAGCGGCTCCGGCTCGCTGTACACGGTGGAGCACTTTCAGGCGGTGCGCGAGCGGCTCACGGAAGAGGGCGTGTTCTGTCAATGGCTGCCGCTGCATCAGCTCGATCTTGCGTCGTTGCGCAGCATCGCGGCGTCGTTCGTGCGCGTGTACCCGCAAGCCTTCGCGATCTTGGCGAGCAACAGCTTGGAGACGCCGGTCATCGGACTTTTGGCGCGCCGCGATGGAGCGCGCTTCGATGCGATCTCGCTGAAAAATAGGCTGGTGCGGGCTGCGTTGCCCGAACTGATTCACTCGCTAGGGTTAGAGGATGAATACGCCGTGCTGGGCGGCACCATCGCGGGCACGAAGGCGCTCCGGCACTTTTCCGAGCACGCCATCGCCAACACCGACGACCGGCCTTGGGTCGCCTACCAGGCGCCCTTCATCACGTACGCGCCGGACTCGTCGCCGCGCGAGCGGCTCCTCGCCTTGTTGGGTGAGGTCTCGCTCGACCCGGCCGAGCTCTTGCAGCCTTCGACAGACCAGCTCTGGCAACATCGCCTCGCCGCGTACTGGCAAGCGCGTGACCAATTCATTCGCTCGGGCCGCGACGTGAAGGCCGCGCCGCGGGTCGAAGACATGCTCGCTCAGGTGCGCGAGCCGCTGCTCTCGGTGCTGCGCATCAGTCCCGATTTTCGTCCGGCATACGACCCGCTGCTCGGTATGGCGTCGGCGCTCGCGCGCTCGAATGTTTCTGGCGCGCGGTCGCTGCTCGGCGAGCTGCGGCAGCTGCAGCCGGCGCGTTTGGAAGCGGCGCAGCTGCTCACCCAAATCGACGCCTTTCGGAAATCGGAAAGCCCTGTTCGCCTTCCGGAGCCTTAGCCCGAATTGTAGCGATTCCAAGACCGCCAATGGCGGGCAAATTGAGCTGGATTTGCAGGCCGATCACCCGTTTGTCGCGGAGCGCTTCTGGCTCGCCTCTTGCTGAAGCGCCTCCCTAGCGGACGCACCTCCCGTGACGGGCGCCGCGCGGAGTAACAACCGATGATCAGAACTGAAAAGCTTTCGATGTTGGCGGTGGGGTTGTGCGGGCTCGCGTCCCTCCTCGGATGTTCGAGCGTAAACGGCGCTGGCAGTGATCCAGGCTCGTCGTCGGCTAGCGAAGACGCCCCCGGCTCGGCCAACCTCGCGCTGACGCTGGCCAATGGCTCGACGCTGTCGGCCGCCAGCTACACGCTGGTGGGGCCGGCCGGTTTCTCGAAAGCGGCGAGCATCGACGTCTCGAAGTCGACCAAAATCAGCACGACCATTGGCGGGCTGCCGGCTGGCCATGGCTACTCGATCACGATCAGCGGCACCACGGTCGACGGCGCCACCAGCTGCGGCGGCGTCGGCACCTTCGACGTCAAGGCCGGCAAGACCTCGTCCGTGACCATCGCCCTGACCTGCAAGGAGCCGAAGAAGACCGGCAGCGTGGCGGTCAACGGCACCCTCAACATCTGCCCGAACATCGACGGCATCCAGGCCAACCCGACCGAGGTCACGGTTGGCAACGCCATCGCGCTCTCGGCCTCCGCCCACGACAGCGACGCAGGCCCCGCCGCGCTGAGCTACCTATGGACGGCCAGCGCCGGCACGTTGAGCGATGCCGCCGCCAAGAACCCGACCTTCACCTGCACGGTGCCCGGCACCGCCACCCTGACCCTCAAGGTCAGCGACGGCGACCCGAGCGTGAGTTGCGCCGATACGCTGACGACCGACGTCACCTGTAGCGTCTCGCCCGCCACCCCGGGCACGTACGTGGCCGGCGACTTCCACAACCATACGACCTGCTCGGACGGCTCGATCTCGCTCCAGAAGCTGGTGCAGAAGGTGACGGACAAGTCGGACGGCACCTTCGGCCTGGATTGGTTCGTGCAGGCCGGCCACGGCGGCAACGGCAACCGCAACTGCACGCTGGTCGAGGATGCGACGTTGTCGACCCCGGCCTACCCCTTCATCTCCGGCAAGGGCCCGACGACGACCTGGGAAAACTCCGGCGTGACGCCGAAGGGTGATGCCAGCGGCACGAGCCCCAACAAGAACATGTGGCGCTGGCAAGCGCTCGAGGAGTTCAGCTACCCGGTGCTCGAGTACCTGAGCGCTTACAAGAACCTGCCGCTGTTCCTCGGTGTCGAGACGGTAGTTCCGGGTCACGAGCACACCAGTATGTCGGTGATCGATGGCCAGATCCCGGCCTCGGTCGCCAGCGCCACGCTGCCGACCACGCCAGGCTACACGCCCGTGGGCTCGGCAACGGCGCTGGCGCAGTGGGAGTACTGCTTCGACCGCGCGGACACCGACACCAGCCGTGGTGCCGGGCACGCCTGGGACTGCTCGGTTGCGGGCAGCCTCAACGCAGCCGACCCGAGCTGGAACGCCACGGCGATGAAGCTGATTCCCGCGGGCGGCACGGGCACCGGCGTCAAGGGCCATAGCAAGACGCTGGAGTCCATCAAGTGGATGGCCGCCAACGCGCCCAACACCAGCTACTACGTACCGGCCCACTTGGAGCGCGCCGGCCAGTTCAATCCAAACGGCAACAACGGCTTCAACATCGAAGATTTGCGCGACTTCAACAACGCGGGTCCGAAGATCGCCTTCGGCTTCGAATCGCAGCCCGGCCATGGTGCCTCTGCCAACCGCGGTGAGTACCAGGTGTTGCGCAATAACTTCGGTGCGGGCGTCGGCTTGGTCGACAGCGTCGGCGGCACCACCTACGGCGGCACAGGTGTCTACGCCGGCTACGTGGGCGGCGTGTGGGATGCGCTCTTGGGCGAAGGTCGCAACTGGTGGTTCTTCGCCAGCTCCGACTGGCACAACCGTGGCAGCTTCGGTCCGGACGACCGCCGCACGACTCAGGACTTTTACCCTGGCGAGTACCAGCGCAACTACACCATGGTGCGTAGCGGTGGTGCAAAGCCGAGCCCGCAGCAGATCGTCGACGGTCTGCGCACCGGTAACAACTGGGCCAGCAGCGGCCAGCTGATCGACCGCCTGGCGTTCGTGGCTTGCTCCGGCAAGTCCGAGGCGCTCGTGGGGGAGCTAGCCGTCAACGCGGCCACGGGCGACTCGTCACCCACGGCCGATGGTTGCGCCACGATGGGCGAGAAGCTCAAGGTAGCGCCCGGCACCGACATCACCGTCGCTATCGCGGTGCGCGACCCCAGCGGCGCCAACTACTCGCCGTACACGTTCGCCAACCCGTCCCTGGCTCAGGTCGGTATCTCGCAGCCGATCAACATGCCGGTGCTCGACCACGTCGACCTGATCGGTGGCCTCGTCACTGGTTACAAGACGCCCGGATCGGCCGACTATGCGGGCGAGTGGCCGCGCAACACCAACTGGCTCAAGGCCGATGGCACCACCGCGGACCTGTCCGTGGTGCCGGCCGCTGCCAAGAACACCACCGCCGCCGTGCTCAAAACCTTTAGCGGCGCCGCGCTCACGAGCGTGACGTCGGCGGTCGACGGCTCGACCTTTCTGGTCATGACCTTCAAGGTGTCGGGTGCTGCAGCTTCGCAGTACCTGCGCTTGCGGGGCACGAACATGCCGGCCGCCGTCCCGTTCGAAACCGACGCTTCGGGCAACCCGCTCTCCGACGTGTACACGAACGCCAACGACACGGCGCGCTTGCGCATTCCGTGTAGCACGCCGCACAGCGCGGGCAGCCAGTTCGACGGTTGCCCGGACCACCTGGCGAGCGCCAGCGGGGCCAGCCCCATTGCCGGACAGAAAGCCGTGTCGTTCGACGTCGCGGCCTGGTCGGACGTGTGGTTCTACAGCAACCCGATTTACGTGGAGGTCGCCGGCTCCACGGCGGTCGCCGGCGTCCCGTGACCACCTAGTCGTCACCTGAGTGCTACAGCTGAACGGCGCCTCGCAGCTATGCTCGCGTGGCGCCGTTCCCTTTTGTGACCGCGCCAAGACCGATGACCACTCCCCTCATCAATGCTTCCCTCGTCGACGCGCCGGCCGCCGAAGACCCCGACAAGGTGGCCGCCTCGCCGGCGCCGGTTCGCTCATCCCTCAGGCCGTCGGGCTGGCTGCGAGAGCCGCTGTTGCATTTCATCGTGCTGGGTGGCCTGCTCTTTGCGGTCGACCACTTCGAAACCGGTAGGGCCAACGACTCACATGTCATCGTCGTAACGCCCGAGGTGGACAGCGAAGCCGTAGAAACGTTCAAGGCTGCGCGTGGCCACGACCCCAGCCCAGAAGAGCTCAAAGCGTTGCACAAGGTGTGGCTCGACAATGAGGTGCTTTACCGCGAGGGGCTGGCGCTACAGGTCGACAAGGGTGACCCCGCCATTCGCGAGCGCGTCATCTTCAAAGCGCTGAGCGTGGTCGACAGCAACGTGCAGCTGCCCAAGATCGACGACGCCCAGTTGCGCGCTTGGTTCGAAAAGCACCGCCAGAAATACGACGAGCCGGCGCGCTTCGACTTCGAAGAAGCTGCGCTGTCTGGTGACAACTCCGAAAAGGGAGTGCGCGACTTCGTCGAGCTGCTGACGCATGGTACGCCGGGCGACGCCAAAGCCGGTCTGCGCGTGTTCAAGAATCGCCCGCGCCAAAACCTGATCGACAGCTATGGCGCGGAATTCGCGGAGCAGCTGGCGGCGTCGCCCGTCGGCGCCTGGCAGGCTTTCAAGACCAAGGACGGCTGGCGCGCCGTGAAGCTAGACGCGGCGACCCCGCCAAAGCCTGCCGTTTTCGAGAACATCCGCGGTCCCGTGCTGCAAGATTGGAAGGACGCGACCGCCTCCGAGCAGCGCTCGGCGGCGGTTGCGGCGCTCACGAAGAAATACGTCGTCAGGTACGAAACCCGCGCCGAGAGCAGCCCAGAATGACGCGCGCACTCGGGCGCTGGCTTGCCCTCGCGTTGTTCGCGCTCACGGCCTCGTGGTCGACGCTCGCGGTCGCTCACGAAATGAGCATGGCGGAAATGGAGGTGCGCGAAACCGCACCCGGTGATTTCGTGTGGCTGTGGTCCGCCACCAGTGACAAGCGCCCCATGGGCGATGACCTCGTGCCGCACTGGCCCCGGGCGTGTGAGCAGACTCCCAACGGACTGCATTGCGGCGCGGAAGGTCTGAAGGGCACACTCAGCGTGGAGGGCGTCGGCCAGCGTTACTCCGCCGCGATGGTCAAGGTCGTGTGGCTCGATGGGCAGAGTCGCGTCTACACCATCACGGCGGCGCAGCCTTCGGTCCAGCTGTACGGCTCGGCCGACGACAAGCGCGGTATCGGCGAAATCGCGCGCGCGTACACGGTGCTGGGCGTGCAGCACATTCTGACCGGCATCGACCACTTGGCGTTCGTCGCCAGCCTGCTGTTTTTGGTGGGTTTTCGCCGTCGACTCATCGCTACGGTTAGTGCCTTCACGCTCGCGCACAGCCTCACGCTGGCCTTGAGCGCGCTCGGTGTCCTCACGTTGCGGCCCCCGCCGGTCGAAGCCTGCATCGCGCTGTCGATCGTGCTGGTCGCGAGTGAAGCCTTGAGCGGTCGCCAAACCCTCGCGCGTCGCCTGCCGGCCCTGGTCTCGTTCCTGTTCGGTCTCGTACACGGCCTCGGTTTTGCGGGTGCCTTGAAGGAAATCGGCCTGCCGGAGCGCCACTTGCCGCTCGCGCTCCTCACTTTCAACGTCGGCGTCGAGCTGGGCCAACTGCTCATGGTGGGCCTTGCGTATGGCCTGTGGCGGCTCCCAATCACCCAGCGGTACCTCGGTCCCGCACGCCGCCCCGCCTTGTATGTGCTCGGCGCGGTTGCCGCTTACTGGTCCTGGCTCCGTATCGCGGCCATCGTGCTCTGATAGTGGGCTACGGAGCCGTAGGTCTCCGCAGCCCTTTGCAGAAAGCGGCTGTGGCGTTTTGGGGCCAGCTGCGTCGGCTTTACTGGCGCGCGCCCTCGCGATTACCCTCGTTAACGCGAGGAGAGCGCCATGCAGACAGGCGACACGAAGTTTGCGGGGTCAATCCCGGACATTTATGACCGGTACCTGGTGCCGTTGCTCTTTCAGCCGTACGCCGACGATCTGGCGCAGCGCTTGCTCGCCCTGCGTCACGGCACGCTGGTTGAGGTCGCGGCTGGTACGGGCGCCGTAACGCACACGCTGCGCCACACCCTCTCGAGCGACGTACGCATTCTGGCCACCGACTTGAACGAGGGCATGCTGCGCGTGAATTCGCAGCGCGTGAGCGATCCGTCCGTCTCTTTTCAACGAGCCGACGCGCAGCAGCTCCCTTTCGAGGACGGCTCAGCCAACGCCGTCGTGTGCCAGTTCGGCATGATGTTCGTGCCCGACAAGGTGGCCGCCTACCGTGAAGCCCGCCGCGTGCTCGCGCCGGGCGGGCGCCTGCTGTTCAACGTCTGGGATAGCCTCACGCACAACGAAGTCTCGCAGATGGTGATGCGCGCCGTGGCGTCGCTGTTTCCGAACGATCCCCCCGCCTTCTTCGATCGCATTCCATTCGCTTTCTTCGACGCGGCGCGGCTGCGCGCCGATCTCAAGGGCGCCGGCTTCGAGCAGATCGAGATCGAGACGGTGGCCAAGGTCTCGCAGGCTCCTTCCGCCGAGCACGTGGCGATCGGCATGTGCCAGGGCACACCGCTGCGCAGCGAGATTGAAGCACGCGATCCGCAAACGGGGTTGGCTCGCGCCACCGCCGCCGCTACCGCCGCGCTGCAAGCGCATTTCGGCGCGGGCCCGTTCGAAAATCGCATGAGCGCCGTCGTGGTCACCGCGCTGCGTTGACGAGTGTCAACTGCTGCTCGTACGCCGCGCCACGAGTGTCAACCGCTACCCGTTAGCCGGCGCTTGACAGTTAGCTTTCTCGATTTACCGACGCGCTCGAATTGACGCTGCGTTCAGGCCCAATACCGAGCAAAAACGCCTAACCGTTCGAGCAGAAGGCGCCGTGCACCCACATGGCCCGACCCTTGCTCTAGTCACCGGGCATGACGCTCGTTGTCTCGCGCTCATTGTCTGTTACCGCCTGTGCGCTGCTCCTGGTTGCCCTCAGCGGCTGTGGCGACCCCTTCGCCGAATTCACGCCGCCCGCCGCCGGCGCCGGCGGGGTCGAGAGCGGCGATGCTGGAAATGGTCCCTCCATCACGGCCCCGCGTGGCGGCACCAGCTTTTACACACCGAGCGGTGGCTCGACGGCGAGCGGCGGTGGTGGCCTGGCCGCCGCGGGGGCAGTCGCAACGGGCGGCTCCGAAGCGATGGTGCCTTCGGTCGGTGGCGAGGGAGGCGCCGCGGACCAGCCGTTGCTCGGTAGCGCGGGCGCACCGACGACGAACATGCCCGTGATGGCGCTCGACTTGATCGACGATGTCGAGGGCGACTTCCCGAGCTTGCCGCTTCGTGCCGGTCGCAACGGCGGCTGGTTTTCGGTCCACGACGATACTTCGGGGCAGATGGGCGCCGTCAGCCCGTTGTCGTTGCAACCGGCGCGTGGCACAAGCCACTTTGCCGTAGGCGTGAGCGGTGGCGGCTTTACGGATTGGGGCGCGCAAATGGGCGTCAATCTGAGGTCGCCCTACGCCGCGTACGACGCCTCCAAATACTGCGGCCTGCGCTTTCTGGCCAAAGGTGGCGGCAACGGTTGGGCCGTGTTGATCAGCGATCGGCTGAGCGTGCCCGACGGCGGCGTGTGCGATGACGTCAACTGGGCGTCGGACAACGGCTGCTACCAATTCGTGGGTCGGGGATTGGCGGTGGGCAACGTGTGGCAAGAAGTCGTCATTCGCTTCGACGAGCTGCGCTTGATGCGCAATCCTGCCAGCCCACGCCGGCTCGAGACCAAGTCGCTGTATGACATTTTGTTCAACTTCAGCAGCGCCGACGGCAGCGGGTTCGAGCTCATGATCGATGATCTTTCGTTCATCAAAATTGGCTCACTCGCCTGCCAGTGAATTCCCTGGCGCGCCCCCTGCGCCAGGCCCATATTACGGACAGTGCGGATCTTTGCCCCTCGGCACAACGGAGGTGGATCATGTTCGCAGCAAAGCCAAGAACCGTAGCTGACGTGATGACCCGGCGCCTCGCCACTTTGCACGAGGACGACACGCTCGGCAGTCTCGAAGAAGCCATGCAGAGCTTGCGCGTGCGGCATCTGCCGGTGATCGACAGGGCCGGCAAGTTGGTCGGTCTGGTGAGCCACGCAGACGTGTGGCACGCCGCGTCGAACCTGCTCTCCGCCAGCGATGCGGATGCGGGCGAGCTCGATCAGGTGCCGGTGAGTCGCGTCATGCAAACGGCGATGCTCACCGTCGAGCCAGAAGACGCGCTGATCGACGCCGGTAAGCTGATGTGGGACTCGAAGGTCGGCTGTCTACCGGTCGTGCAAGCAGATGGCACCCTCGTCGGCATCTTGACCGGCGCGGACTTCATCGTCATCGCGCTGGAGCTGTTGGGTACCGAGATCCAAAAATCGGACGTAGAGGAGCTGGCCAAGAGTCGCGCTCGCTTCCGTCAGGCCAGCGCGGCCTCCACTAGTGGAGCGCCGCCAAGAGAGTCACTTGCACTGGCGCTAGCGCGACACCTGTGAATTGACGAGCTTTGCCGGCTCCTTCGCGATCACGAAGAAGCCGGGAAGGTCCGCCGTCTCGAACATGCCGCGCGGGTTGTCGCGGGTGATCGAGTCGGTCAAGGTGATGCTACCCGTCTTGTTGTTGCTGACGAAGAAGACGGCGCTTCCGCCTTCGTTGGCCATGTTGTGCTCCAGCAAGCTGGCGGTAATGTTCAGCACGATCTCGTTGCCGTCGTTGTAGATGGCGCCGCCGTTGCCACCGTCACCGTCGTTCGCGCCATGGCCGACCGCCGTGTTGTACGAAAACAGCGAGTTGAGGATGTTCCACGACACGCCGATACTGCTGAGAGCGCCGCCGTTGGCGCACGAGTTTCCGAAGCCTGCTTTGCCGCCGAAGGTGCTGCCCACGACCCACACGGGGCGCGCGGGACCAGCGCCTGCTGCCGGCAAGTAGTCGAGCTTGCGGATGGCGCCGCCGCCCACGTCCGAGCCCAAATCTTCGCAGACGTTGTTGAAGAAGCGGCAATCGACGACCTTCAGGCTGCCGCCCTGGGCGTAAATGGCGCCGCCGCCGCCCTTGTTGTCGGTATCGGCGATGCCCTTGGCGCTGCCGTCCACGAAGGTGAGGTGCTGCACTACCAACTGCACGCCGGGGTTACTGTTGCAGTCGCCGTCGCCCGCCGGATAGACCTGCGCCTTGTCGCAGGTCGACATGTACAAGATGCGGCTCTTGCCGCCGCCGCTGAGCGTGACCTTGCCGCCGCCGTCGATGACGAGCTTCGTGCCCTTGTCGTTGAAGACCTTGGCCGGCTTGCTCAGCACGATGGTCGCGGGGTCGGGCCCGCAATCGAACGTGATCACGCCGCCCTTGGCGACTGCCGCCACGAAAGCGTCTGCCGTACAGCTCTCGGGCGTGCCGCTGCCGACCACGCTGGTCGGCTTCGACGCGTCTTCCGCCTGGCCTTCCGCGGGGACGTCGGCATTCCCGTCGGGATAGCCCGCGGCGGGGCCCTCATTTGGATCCGTGTTGACGGCGCCGGCCGCGCTGGAGCTACCGGCGCTGTTCGAAGTGCCGGCGCTGTTCGAAGTGCCGGCGTGGCTCGACTTGCCGGCGCTGCTCGAGCTGCCGGCTGTGCTCGAAGCGCCGCCCGCGCCATCGTTGTTGTCATCACCGCCCGAGCCGCAAGCCGCACACGCCGCTGCGGCGCACACGGCCGCTGCCAACGCCAAAGCGCAACGCGACATCAAATACCGAAGTTACAGGTCCAGTTGCCTGCCGAACAAGTGCAAATCTGCTGAGGCGGCACGGCGATCTTCGCCGAGATGCCGCCGACGCCTCCGCTGCCGGCAGACGCGGGGCCGCCGCCCGCGGCGCTTCCCCCCGAACCGGCACTAGCCGGACAAGACGGATCGACCTGCGCGCAGGGGTACATGAAGGCGTTACCGCGGTAGCACAAGCAGCCGTTGAACTGGTTGTACTCGCACGAGGCACCGTCTTCCTCCTTCGTGCACATGCCGGCCGGGTGCGTGGCGGGGCAGCGCGGATCGTACGTACCGACGCCGCCCGCGCCGCCATTGCTGACGCTGCCGCCGTTGGCCACGGTGCCGCCGTTGCTCACGGTGCCGCCGTTGCTCACGGTACCGCCTGAACCATTGCCGGCGCTGCCGCCAGTGTTGCCGTTGCCAGCGCTGGCGGTGCCGCCGCTCCCGTCAGTGGTGGTCGAGGTTCCGCCACACGCGACGGCTGAGAGCAGGAGCAAGCAGGGAATTCGGTATGGGGACATGCAGCGCCTCGCAAGAAAGGGTTGTGACCATTTCGCTGGTTTTGTTGGCACCTGCCAAGCGTCGCGTGAAAAGGTCCAAGCTTTCGAGCGCTAAGAGCCGGCTACTTGCGGACTTTACGCAGTGTGTTGCGATCCGTATGCGCGATCTCTCCGCCGATGGCGTGGATGTAGGTAGTACACGAATCGTACGAGAACGTGTCGCCCTCGAACATCACCTGGCACGTGTACTTGGTCGTGCGCGCGCGCTCTGCCAGGTACTTGTTCGACAGAATTCCGTAAGTTTCTTGGCCGAGATGGGCCTCGAGCGCGAAGCGGGTCGCGCTGTCTGTCGCGGTACCGCCGGCCAGCACCGTGGTGCCGCGCGGCACCATGAAGCAGCGCAGCACTTGCTGCGTCGCTGCGTCCCAAAGCCAGTAACCGATCTCGGTGTGGAACGGGTTTGCCTCGCCGTTACGCCAGGCGGCCATGCGATAGTCCAGGCCGTAGAGTTGCTGCTTGCCGTTGTCGACCGGACCGAACGCGTCGAAGGTGGCACGCTCGCGGAACTTGGTCTCGCGCACCACGCCCGCGACGTTGTTGAACGCGACGTCCAGCCCCTGGTCGCCTTCCCACTCGCCCGCCAGCGCCGCCAAAGGTCCCCAAAGCTTGCTGTTTTCCATGACGAGGAGCCTACACTTCTGGCGAGCGCCTTCCTAGCCCGCGCGGTGGTATGACAGCGGCGTGAACACCGCCGAGCTACTCACGTTCTTGCGCAAACATCGCTACGCCGTGGAGGCCAGCACGGCGCCGGGCGGCGCGCCGCAAGCTGCCGTGGTGGGCGTCGCCGTGAGCGACGAGCTGGAGCTCGTGTTCGACACTTTGGGTACGACGCGCAAAGCTCAGAACCTGCGCCGCGATCCACGCGTCGCGCTCGTCGTCGGTTGGGACGACGAGCAAACCGTGCAGCTCGAAGGCATCGCCGACGAACCCATGGGCGACGAGCTCGCGCGCTTGAAGCGCGTGTACTTCGCGCAGTTTCCGGATGGACCCGAGCGCGAGCGTTGGCCCGACATCACCTACTTTCGAGTGCGAGTCCGCTGGGCGCGTTACAGCGACTTCCGGCCCGGGGGCGTCGTCGTCGATATTCCGCTTTAGGCCCGGTGGCCTGATGCGTCATGCAAATAGGTATGAATTGGTCGCCAGTGGCGGCCAGTCGTAGCAAATTCCATCTCAAAATTGACGCGAAGTCGTAGCCGGCTATACATTTAGGTATGGATGGGCGGGCTGCCAAATTCGATTGGAATCGTGCCCGGGCCTTTCTGGTCACGGCCGAAGCAGGCTCGCTCTCGGCGGCTGCGCGAGCCCTGGGCATGGCGCAGCCGACGTTGAGCCGCCAAGTCGCGGGGCTCGAGCATGAGCTGCGCGTCGCTTTGTTCGAGCGCGTGGGGCGAGGTCTCGAGCTCACCGACAGCGGGCGCGCCTTGCTCGAGCACGTGCGGGGCATGGGCGACGCCGCCAGTCGCGTGGCGCTCAGCGCGTCGGGCGAAGCAGAGCCGCTCACGGGAACGATCTCGATCGCGGCTGATGAGGTGATCGGCGCGTTCGTGTTGCCGCCCCTCATCGTGCGCCTACGGCGCGAGCATCCCGCGCTCGGCGTCCGATTGCTCGACGCTCCGGCGCGCGACGCTGAGCTCGCGATCGCGAGCGCGCGGCCGGCCGGACCTGAGCTGCTGGTACAACGTGTACGCGATCTGCAACTGCGATACTACGCAGCGCCGTCGTACCTGAAGCAGCAAAGCTCACCGCCGTGCGCGCCGAAGTCACCGCTGGCGGAGAGCCCGTTGGTCGCCTGGGAGCTCGTGAAACACGGCCTCGGTATCGGTAGCATGCTCGAAGAAGTGGGGGACACCGAGCCGCTCGTCGAGCGCACGTTGCCCACTGCCGCGCTAGCGAGTGAATGTTGGCTCGTGGCTCAGCGCGAGGCGCATACCAGCCGGCGCGTGCGCGCAGTGTTCGACTTTTTGGCGGCAGAGTTGCGCTGACGGGCCCCGTAGCAGTGCGCCGCTCCGACTCAATCGACGACAGCCCGAGTATTGCTCGCCGCGGCGGTGCTCGGCGCTTCCACGCAGTAGCCGCTGAGCTTGAGCTTGTTGGTGTAGACGAAGAAGCCGAGGGAGGTGCTGTGGCGCGCCTGAATGCCCACGACTTGGCCTCGCGGGCAGCGCGCTGCGAGCTCTCGCATGGCTTCGTCGGCAAAGTCGGTGTCACCCGCGGCGACGAAGACTTTTTGGGCGGCTTGCGCCTCGATGGGGCGGAGCCGCGCGTTGGGCGGCAGATCGTCGAAATTGCCGAGCGCGACCTGGTGCACGCTGTAGGTGCAGCCGCTGGAGATCGCGGCCGCCAGGCAGAGCTTGATGAGCTCTTTCATCGCTGCTCCAGCGCGGAAGTGGCCGGCTCCGTCGGGGCGGGCGGTGGTGCGATGGCGGGCGGTGCCGCGACGGGCGGTGGTGCGATGGCGGGCGGTGCCGCGGCTTGATGCTCGGGCACGACACAGTAGCCGTGCACCGTCACCTCGCGGCTCTGGACCAAGACGTACCAGGTGCTCTGGTACTTGCTGTAGATGCCGGTCACCTTGCCGTCTGGACATTGCCGACGCAGCTCGTCCGGCAGGCCATCGGCAAAGTCGTTGTCGAAATGAAGGCCCAGAAACGCCGGGTTGTCGGCGCTGGCCGAGACGGGGCGGCCGCGCTCGCGCGGAATGTTCGTTACGCTCACGGATTGCAGCGAAGCGCAGCCGCTACCGAGGCTGCCGAGAAAGGCCAGGCCCAGGCCCGAAATGATGCGAAGCGTTTTCATTGGATGCAATAACCCTTGATGGTGACGATCTCCCCGCTGATGACGGGGTAATCCATGGTCTCGCGGCGCGCGCTCAGGCCGGTGACGTGGCCGGTCGGGCAGCGCTCCAGTACCTGCGCTGCCGCGCCGTCGGCCCAGTCGTCGCTGAAGGTGGGGTCGCCGGTCTTGGGCCCCATCTGAGTCATCGCGATGATCTGCTCGGCGTTGTCGAGGTTCTTCTTGCTGTGCTCGCTGGTGGCAAACAGCTTGGCGACCTCGGCGCTGTCGTGAACCGACAGACCCGTGGCGTTGACCTGCACCTCGAACGGCTCGAGCGTGCCGCCCGTCGAGTCGATGTCCGCGATTTGCAGCTGGTGCAGGTGCGCGCAGCCGTTGCCAAGCAGCAAGACCCCTACCATCAGACGACTGCCCTTCATGGTGAGCGGCAATCAGCAACCGGCGTGCCACCGCAAAATGGGCGATTTCGCGTCATCAGGGCCTGCCAACGGACCTTCGTCCGAGGACAGCTGTCCGCCCGGCGCGGGACGTCGCGGACGCGTCAGCTATTCACGGCACCTCGCGCGTCGGAAAAAATCGACCGGCGCTTGTCGAAACGGGGCCGCGCCCGGCGACAACCTGCGTCACCCCCTGATACGAAAGGATCTGGACCATGCGCTACGCCTGCCTCGTCTACTTCGACCCGAAAAGAGTCTTCGATCAAAGCCCTGAGTCCGAAAAGGCGCTCGCGGACGGCTACGCCTACATCAACGAGCTCCGGGAAAGCGGCCACCTGGTGAGCAACGAAGCCCTGCAGCTGCCCAACGAAACCGTCACCGTGCAGGTGCGCGACGGCAAAATGTCGTCCACCGACGGCCCGTTCATGGAAACCAAAGAGATTTTGGGCGGATTTCTCATGATCGAGGCGCGAGACTTGAACGAGGCGCTGCGCCTCGCCGGCGGGATCCCACTCGCGCGAGTGGGTACGGTAGAGGTGCGGCCGGTCGTCGACTTCAGCAAGCCGCGCCCCAAGCTTTGACCGACGCCGAGATCCACAGCGCCATCGCGGCCACGTACTCGAGCGAATCGCGCCGGGTGCTGGCCACGTTGGTGCGTGTGCTGGGTGGCTTCGACGAAGCCGAAGAGGCACTGCACGAGGCTTTCGCGGCCGCTGCCGAGCAGTGGCCGCGCGAGGGAGTGCCGCACAATCCTTACGCCTGGCTCGTCTCCGCGGGGCGCTTCAAGACCATCAACCGTTGGCGTCGGCAAGGCCGCGTGGCGCGCGTGCTGCCGGACCTGCTGGCCCTGGCCGAGCCAGCGCCGGAGCCCGAGCTCAGCCAGCACATCGAAGACGACGAGCTGCGGCTCATCTTTACGTGTTGTCACCCGGCGCTCGCTCCAGACGCGCGTATCGCCCTCACGCTGCGCGAGGTGGGTCGGCTCACGACCGAAGAGATTGCTCGCGCCTACTTAGTACAGGCTCCGACGATTGCCCAGCGCATCGTGCGGGCCAAAGCCAAGCTCCGCGAGGAGCGGGTGCCGTACGAGGTGCCGGCTCCAGCCGAGCTGGCACAGCGGCTCGAGAGCGTGCTCTCGGTGCTGTACCTGATCTTCAACGAAGGTTACGCGGCCACGCAAAGCGCGCAGCTCGTGCGTGAGGACCTGAGCGCGGAAGCGATTCGGCTGGCGCGCTTGCTGGCGCGGCTCATCGATGACCCGGAGGTGCTCGGGCTCCTGGCGTTGATGTTGCTGCACGAGGCGCGCCGCCCGGCGCGGGTCGACGCGGCGGGTGACCTTGTGCTGCTCGACCAGCAAGATCGCTCGCTGTGGGATCGGGCGTGTATCGCGGAAGCGGAGCAGCTGGTGGAGCGCGCGCTGGCGGCGCGTCGTGTGGGGCCGTACTTACTGCAAGCGGCGATTGCGGCGGTGCACGTCGCCGCGCCGAGCGCTGCGGCTACGGATTGGCACGAGGTTGTCGCGCTGTACGACGTGCTGCGCCGAGTCGACCGCTCGCCGGTCGTGGCGCTGAACCGCGCGGTGGCGCTCGGTATGCGAGACGGTGCTGCGGCCGGGCTTCTGGCGATCGACGCGGTGTTGAGCGAGGGGGGGCTCGAGCAGTACCACCTGGCGCACGCCGCGCGCGCCGACATGCTGCGGCGCTCGGGGCGCCCGGCGGAGGCGCGCGCCGCCTACGAACGGGCGCTCGAGCTGTCACGTCAACCGAGTGAACGGCGCTTCCTCGAGGCGCGGTTGCGAGAGCTGGGCTAGCGCTGCAAGTCAGGTTAGCGTCGCCGTGTGAGCGTTCGCATTTGGTGCAATCATCCCATTGCCGAGCAAGATCGCCGGCGTCTTTCGGAGCTTGGGAGCGACGCGCTGTTCGTCGAAAAGCTCGAGGATGCGGATGTGGCGTTCGGCCAACCCAAACCAGAACAGTGCTTGCAGTGCGCGAGCTTGCGCTGGGTGCACCTGAGCAGCGCCGGTTGGGACAAGTTCGAGCGCCCCGACGTGCGCGCCCATTTCGCGAAAGGCGTCGCGCTCACCAACAGCTCGGGTGTGTACCGTGAGCCGTGCGCGCAGCACGTGCTTGGCTTGCTGTTGGCGGAGGCGCGGCAGCTCGGACGCTCGTTTGCGCACCAGGCGACCGATCACGCCTGGCCCAAGCTTGAAACGCGCGCGGCGTGCCGGCTGCTCGCGCCCGGCGTGACAGTGGCGCTGGTCGGTTACGGCAGCATCGCAGGGCGCGTCGCGGAGCTGCTCGCGCCATTCGGTGTCGAAGTAGTCGGTGTGCGTCGCGCTCCGAACGGCCGCGAACCCGTGCAAATGCTGCCGTTCAGCCAGCTTGCCGGCGCGCTCGCTCGCGCGGATCACGTCGTCAACATCTTGCCCGGGGGCGCGCCGACCGAACGCGCGTTCGGCGCCGACCAATTCGCGGCGATCAAACCTGGTGCTGTCTTTTACAACATCGGCCGCGGCTCGACCGTCGACCAACCCGCGCTCGTCGAAGCGCTCCTGCGCAGCCAGCTCCGCGCCGCCTACCTCGACGTCACCGACCCCGAGCCCCTGCCGCCCGACCACCCGCTTTGGCGCGTTCCCGGCTGCTTCATCACTCCCCACTCCGCTGGCGGCCACGCGAACGAAGACGAACGCCTCATCGCCCACTTCGCCGCCAACTTGCGCCGCTACCTGATCGGTGAGGCGCTGCTCGACCGGGTGTTTTGAGCACCATACGCCTCCGCGAGTCTCGCTAATTTTACGGAAGCGGGGAGGTCTGCGCGGCGCGTGCGTGACGCGCGGCGCGAAGCGGTGCCGCACGACGTTCGTGCCGCTGAGGGAACGGCTTCGTTGGCCCAATCAGAACAGGATGGCTTCGCCTTCTACACGTTGGGGGGCTTGGCCGACGTAGAGGAGGCGCGATTCTTCGGGCATGCCGTCGAGGGTGACGAGCACTTCACCCCGCAGGGTGCGGCCGCAGTAGACGCGCAGGTCGAGCGCGGAATCGAGCTGGCGTTCGAGCTTGGCCGATTCGGCGATGCTGGAGATGCCGACTTGCAGTCGCACGTTGAACTGCAGTAGCCGATTCTTGATGCGCCCGATGAGTTGGTTGGCGAGCTCGCGCGCCCAGTCGCTCTTGAGGGTGCCACCGGCGCTGGGCGGCATGAGGTCCAGCACGCGCGCGGGTAGCGACAAGGTGAGGCGGCCGGCGGCGCCTTCGTGCGAGAAGGCGACGGCGGCGGAGATGTCCGGAAGGGTGGGCGTTGCTTGCCGCGTCTGGCGCGGTAGGGGTGCGACTGCGACCGAGTAGGCGGCGAACAGGTCGACCAACGAGCCCTGAACGAGCGAATCGAGCGCACCGCGGACGCCGGATGCCGGCGGGCGGGACGAAAGGGCGTACGGGCTGTTCGAGGGGAACTTACGCATCGAGTGGAGCTCGGTTCCGTGGTGTTCGTGGAGGTAGCGCATCGGTTTTCTGTTCGGCTGCAGCGAAACGCGAGAATGCGAAAAGAAGGCTCGAAAGGTGACCCCTCCGAGCCTTCTTGCCCCCATGCGTACGGCGCCGCGCGTCATCGCGCGGCGCCTCGAATTGACTCAGTGGTAGGCGGCTAGCTTGGGGTACGTGCCGAAGTCTGCAGCGTTGGCGGCCATGCCGTTGGTGTTGACCAGGTTGTTGATCTTGCCCTTGTTGGTGAGCGAGAGCGCCAGCAAGTTGCGCATCTTCACGCCGGCTTGAGCGTCGGGCAGCTCGAAGGAGCGATCGACCATCATGCCGCCAGCCGGAGCCACGCAGAACAGGTCGGTGCCGCAGGTGCCGGTGCTGCAGTCGGCGTTGGTGGTGCAGGCGTTCATGGTGAACACCGCGTACGTGCCGGTGGCGTAGCCTTCGAACGCCGTCACCGCGGGGTCGACCTTCAGCGACGGGTAGCCGTAGCTGCTACCGTTCATGTACGCAGCCTGCGACGGAGCGTCGTACGGCTTTTCGTTCTGCAAGAAGAACATCTTGCCGTTGTTGCCGTTCCACAGAATTTCGTGCTGTTGGAAGTGCTCGACGAAGCTGCCGTAGGCCGTGACGTCGCTGCCGTTGACGACCAGGCCGTTGGCGGCGGTGTTGATGCTCCAACCGACGACACCGGGCGTGTCGCTATGGTCGGCGCGCCACAGCCAGATGTGGTCGATGATGGTGTTCTTGCTGTTGATCTGCAGGCTGACCGCGGCCTTGCCGACCCAGGTGCCGCCGCCGATGCGGGTGAACACGTCGTGCAGCGAGGTCGGGTTGGCGGCGTGGCTCGCGGACGAGCCGACCGGACCGACTTCGACCAACACCGGCGAGCTCGTGGTGTAGGCATCGACCAGGATGCCGGCGAGCTTGACGCCGTCGACGTCCGCCACCGTGATGGCTTTGACGCCGCCTTGCGGCACCAGCGTCGCCAGACCCATGCCCAGCACGATGGTATTGGCGTTGTTCACCGCCAACGGCGCGCTCAGGTAGTAGATGCCGGGCGTGAGCAAGAGGTGCTTACCCGCCGCGAGCTGCGCGTTCATGGTCGCGGCCGTGTCCGTCGCCGCCTTCGCGATGTAGAACTGCGACAGCGGGATCGAGGTGCCGGTTTGCGTGCCGGTCCAGGTCGGGCCGACCGCGTTGGTGCGGATGGCCGGCGAGAACACGTTGTACTTGCCGTCGCGATCCACGAACAGGAACGGCTTTTCGCGGATGATCGGCGTATTGGCGATGTCGGTCATCGGACCCGTCGGGAAGGCGGCTTCCGACTTCGTGCCCGTCACGCCCTGGAACATGATGTTCCAGGTGCCTTCGACCGCGTTACCCACGGTCGAGTTACGGGTGTACCACTGCTGCTGTGAGCCGAGCAGCAGGTACGAGTCGATGGCCGAGTCGGCGATGTAGCCGCCGCTCTCCCAACCGTAGCCCTGGTGCAGCGCGACCGTGGCGGTGTGGTGCACGCGGCGCATCGGCGCGGCTTGTGACACCGCCCACAGCATGTTCTGCGTGGTGTAGCTGTTCTTGAAGTTTTCGATGATGCGCCAGAAGGTCTGCGTGCCGTTGTTGTTCGGCAAGAAGTCCGGCGGCGCCTCGATGTAACCGGTGAGGTTGACGGCGTCCGGGTGGTCGCCGAGGCCGGAGACCTGCGTGTTGAAGCCGACCGGAATGTGCGCGCTGTAGGTGCCGGGCGTGAACAGGATGGCGTCGCGGCGCAGGCCGAATTGGCTGGTGTGCTGGGCCGTGTAGACGCCGTCGATGTAGCTCTGGATGGTGGCTGCCGAATCGGCCGGCGTGAACACCTTCACGTTCGAGCCGAAGTCCGGCGTGGGGTCGAGGGTCTTTCCGCTGTTGTAATAGGTGGTGTTGTTGCCGGCGACGCAGGCGTTACTGACGCAGTTTTGGCCCATGGTGCAGGTGCCGCCGCAGCTGGCGCTGCTGCCGCTGCCGCAGCTGGCGTTATTGTCGCCGTAAACATTCATCTCCCAGATCGAGTAGCCGTAGTTGAGGTTACGCGCGGTGCCGTTGATGCGCACGTAGCGACCCGTGGCCGTGAGGCCGGTGATGTCGTCGATGCGGTGGTTGCCGCCCGGCATGTTGGTCTTGGTGGCGACGGTGCTGAAGTTGGTGCCGTCGCTCGATACCTGAACGGTGTAATCCTTGGCGTTAGCCGCTTCCCAGTCGATGTTGACGCGGCTGATGTACTTGCTCGCGCCGAGGTCGACCTGAATGTACTGCGGGTCGATGCCCTGAGCGCTTTCCCAGCGCGTGCCCGTGTTGTTGTCGAACGCCAGGCTGGACGTGCCGGAGGAGGCCGTCGTGGTCAGGTTGGTGGCGCTGGTCAGGTCGCTCTCGGTGCAGCTGCCGCCCGAAGCCACGCATTGGTTGGAGGTGTTACAAGTATTGCCGGCGCTGCAGGTGCCGCAGTTGAGGGTGCCGCCGCAGCCGTTGCTGGGCGTGCCGCAGGTGGCGCCGAGCGCCGCGCAGGTGGTCGGGGTGCAGCTGGAGACGCACTGGTTGCTGCCGTTGCAGGTATAGCCGGTGCCGCAGGTGCCGCAGCTCAGGGTGCCGCCACAACCATCGCTGGGGCTGCCGCAATTGGCGCCGAGCGCCGCACACGTGGTCGGGGTGCAGCTGGAGCCGCCGCAGTTGGGGTTGTCGTCACCGTAGACGTCCATCTCCCAAATCGAGTAGCCGTAGCCCGTGGTGCGGGTGGTTCCGCTCATCTTCACGTAGCGACCGGCGCCGTTCAGGCCGGTCAAATCGTCGGTGACGTTGGTGCCGGCCGGCATGTTGGTCTTCGTGACGAGTGTCGTCCAGTTGCTGCCGTCGTCGGAGACCTGAATCGTGTAGTCCTTGGCGCGCGCCGTTTCCCAGTTGATGACGACGCGATTGACCTTCTTTTTGGCGCCGAGGTCGACTTGCAGTGATTGCGGATCCGCCGAGGCGCTTTCCCAGCGCGTGCCGGCGTTGTTGTCGAAAGCCATGCTTGCAGTACCAGTCGTGGCCGAAGCGACCAGCGAGGTAGATGTAGTGAGGTTGTTGGACAGACACGAGGTCGCCGTTTGATGCACCTGCATCTCGTAGAGTGAGTAGCCCCACTGCGTGCCGCGCTGCGTGCCGTACATGCGCACGTAGCGGCCGTTACCCGAAAGCCCCGTCAGGTCGTCCACGCCACCGTCGCCGGTGCTGGTCGAAAACACGTCGGTAAAGTTCACGTTGTCGTTCGACTGCTGGATCTTGTAGGTCTTGCCGTAGGCGCCTTCCCAGCTCAGGTACACGCGATCGAATGTCTTGGTAGAGCCGAGGTCGAGCGTGAGCCACTGCGGGTCGACGCCCTGCGTGCTCTCCCAACGCGTGCCGGTGTTTCCGTCGACGGCCAGGGCCGCGGTGTTGGTGCCGTTCACGCTCGATGCCGTCGCGGTCGCGCTCAGTTGCAGCTGAGATTGAGCCTCTCCGGCGCTTTCCTCTTCTGCCGACGGAACCTCACCGCTCGAGCAGCCGGTCACCGCGAGGTACACGAGCAGCGTAGCGCTGATGTAGGCCGCACGGTGCAGCGTGCGCCTCGTTCCGGTTTTGCTGAAGCGGCGGAGCGGCTCATTCATCGCGTCGGTCATCCTTTCGAGTTGGCGTGGCACAGCCCCTTCAGCAAGGCGTGTGCCTCCATCACGACGATGAAATAGTCGTACAAAATCTCGAGGTGCAACGCACCTACACGGAGCGACTGCGCGTGATGCGCATGCTCAACTGCGCAACTCGGCACGCCGCGCTGCGCAACCTGGAGCGTAGGGAGCGATGGCCGGCAGCAAAACGAGCCGTCTCACTTCGAGCCATCGAGCGGACGAAGCCCCGCGGTGCGAGATGGACGCACCGCCTCGCACCGCACTTAATCCCAGAGGTCGCGAGCCGTTGACGCTACGGGAGCCCTCCGATACTGCTTTGGGGTTGGGTTCCCGGACACGCGATGGCCGCCGAATCTCGGACGCTCGAATTGGATTCGCTCGCTCCTAGCTCAGACACTTCCACTTCTTGGGAGCTGCTCGTACAAGAGCGGCATCAACGCCGCGTCTTTCGCCTGCCCGAGAGCGGCATCGTCACGATCGGGCGCGGCGCGCATTGCGATCTGCGCTTGGACGACGACTCCGTTTCACGCCAGCACGCGCGGCTGCACTTGCCCAGTCTCGAGATTGAGGACCTGGGCAGCCGTAACGGCTCTTGGGTGCTCGACTTGGGTCCCCACTTCAGCCTCGGCGCCGCCGCTGAGCGTCGTCCCACCGACGAAGAGGCGCTGACCCCGCACGTGCGCAGCCACTTCGAGCCCGGAGCCGTGCTCAAGTTCGGGGGCGTGGCTTGCCAGCTGCAGCGCGGCGTGCCCTCGATTCACACGTTGCCTGTACCGGCGGCGGCCGTGGACGATTCGCCTGTATTCGAAGACCCTGAAATGGTGCAGCTCTACGCGCTCGCCGAGCGGGTCGCCGGCACAGGGCTACCGCTGCTCATTCTGGGCGAAACGGGCGTCGGCAAGGACGTGCTGGCCGCGCGCGTGCACCAGATTTCGCCACGCCAGAAGGGCCCGTTCGTGCGGGTGAACTGCGGCGCGCTCTCCGAATCGCTCCTCGAGAGTGAGCTGTTCGGGCACATGCGCGGGGCGTTTACGGGCGCCAACGACGCCAAAGCAGGCCTATTCGAGGTCGGCAATGGCGGTACCGTGTTCTTGGACGAGATCGGCGAGTTGCCGCTGCGCACGCAGGTGAAGCTCTTGCACGTGCTCGAGACCGGTCAGGTCACGCGCGTCGGTTCCACGAAGGTGCAGCGCATCGACGTGCGCTTCGTCTCCGCGACGAATCGCGAGCTCGCGCGCGACGTGCAAGCCGGCACCTTCCGCAAGGACCTGTACTTTCGCATCAATACGCTGTGCCTCAAGATCAATCCGCTGCGCGAGCGCCGCGACGACATCTTGCCGCTGGTGCGTCACTTTTTGCAGCGAGCGTGCCGCAGCATGGGTATGGCGGTGCCGCCGATTTCTGACGAGGCGCGCCAGCACCTCGAGCACTATGGCTGGCCCGGCAACGTGCGTGAGCTCAAAAATTCGGTCGAGCGAGCACGGCTGCTGTGCGGCAATGGACCGCTCTTGCCCGAGCACTTCCCGACCGAGCGCGATCTACTCAACCCGGCCCCGGACATCGTCGATACCTGGACGGACGAAGATCCCCCCACCAAGGTGCGCCGCCGTTCGTCGCTGGAGTCCGGTCCCGTCGAGAAGATCCCGAGCAACCATGCCGCGCTGATCGAGGCCCTCAATGCCTGCGGCGGCAACCAGACGCGCGCCGCCGAAATGCTCGGTATTTCGCGGCGCACGCTGGTCAATCGCCTGAACGAGTTCAACCTGCCGCGCCCGCGCAAGGGCCGCAGTTAGCGTATTTCGAGCTGGCCGTACGGCGGAGCGCCGTCGTAGATGAACTTCGCGAGAGCCTCGCTCACATCGGCCGGGATTTGATGGCCGCCGTCGAAGTCGTGGAAGTCGACCGAGTAGCCGCGCGCATCGAGCATTTCGTACGCGCGTTCCGCGGCGGCAAAGGGCAAGACGGTGTCGCTTCGTCCGTGCGACATGAAGAAGCGTGGTTTGTCGATGCGCTGCGTCTTCAGCGCCGCCAGCGAATCCGCCAGCATCACGCCCGAGAGGACGCCCACGCGATCGACCGACGGCTCCGCCTGCAGGGCCACATCGAGCGAGAGCATCGCGCCCTGTGAGAAGCCAGCCAGCACGAGTCGGCCGGGGGCGTAGCGTGCTTTCACGTCGCGCAGCAGCTGCTGCACCTGGCGTCGCGCGCTGGCAACTTGCGGATTCGGCACGAAGCCGCCCGGCAGCTGCTCGTCCCAAGCATGCGGTGGGCGACGACCTTCGATGCGCCACCACGCGCGACCCGAGCCTTGCGGCAACGGCGCCGCAGGCAGGATGAAGCGCGAGCCCGGTCGTGCCAGCCGCTCGGCGAGTGACGCCAGGTCGTCGCCCGCGGCGCCGTAGCCGTGCAATAACACCACCGCCACGCCGCCGCGCTCGCTCTCTGCGAGCCGTGACACCGTGATGGTTTGCAGCGCTACCAGCTCCGCAGCGCTTGCTGCGCCGGGCGGCGGCAGCGCGCTGGCAGCAGGTGGAGTCGCCGTTGAGGCGCTCGAGTGCGTGCTTTCGGCGCGACACGCGCCGAGCACGGAGCCCAGACCCAGTGCGAGCGCACTACGCCGTGTGCACCGTGTCCGAGGCGGGCCAGCTCCGTGTGTTTTCTGCACGCATCGGGCTCCTAGCGGCGCCGTCAACGGCGCGCAAGTCGAGGGTATTCGCGCTACTGTTCGCGGGAAATGCGACGCTCTGCTTTCGTATCGCGGGGTCTCGAACCCGCTCGTCGACTCGCTTGCTCGTTCGTCACTTTGGCGTGCTTGGGGCTCAGCGCGCGTGCGGCGCTCGCCGACACGGTCGTGCAGGTGCCGCTCACGGGCGTGCTCGACAAGCGCTCGGTGACGACGCTGACCGACGGCAAGTTGGTCGTGCACACCCTACCGACCGATGGCGGCGACTTGAAGAACGGTTTCGCTACCCAGGCCGTTGCCATCATGCAGGGCGCGCCCCCGGCGAACAATTTGCCCGACGACGGGCACTTTCCTGCCGACGCTCGTCACCCCGAGGTCGTGCTCAATTTTTCCAACGCGGCCGACGCCGCGTCTCCGCAGACGCACAAGATCCTGCCCGGCGAGAGCATCAGCTTTCCGGTGCCGTCGGCGACGTATTCCAAGATGTTTCTGTTCTTCAACGGCGCCGCCGGCGGGACCACCATCACGGTCACGCTCAACTACGCCGACGCCGTGGACATGAAGACGGCGATGGTGCCCGACTACTACGCGGACATTTCGCCGAACGACCCCGTGATTTTCAACTTGGCGACGAACCTGGCCAAGTGGGACATGACCACGAAAATCAACGAGGCCAACCACCACAACATCACCGGTGTGGAGCTGGCGGTTCTGCCGGGCAAGATCCTGAACAGCATCAAGGTCGAGCGCGCGGTCGAAGGTAACTTGGTGTTTTGGGGCGCGACCGGCATCGCCACGAGCGATGTCGCCGTGGGCGGCGCCGGCGGGAGCGGCGGTACCGCTGGCGCAGCAGGCACGAGTGGCGCTGGAAGCGTTGCAGGCGGTGGGAGCGGTGGCGCAGCTGCGGGTGCTGCAGGCTCGTCGAGCAGCGGCGGCGGGGGAGCCGGTGGCAATGGCGGAACGGGCATGGCAGGCGTTTCGCCGGGGGGCAGCGACGGCGGCGGGGGAACGGGCGGCCAGTTCGCCGGCGTCCCCTTGCCGGCCCAGACGTTGGACGACGGATGTGGGTGTCGTGTCGCCGGTGTATCGCGCGATACCGGCTCGCTGTGGCTTTGGCTTGTTGCTGCAAGCGCCACGGTGATGGCTCGTCGGCGTGCACGCAGCACCCATTAGGGTGATAAATGTGTGAAGCTTTGGGTGACGCCGTGCCCTGACCCAACAGGGCCGTTCGCGAGCCTCACCCATGCAGCAAATCCCGCGCTTGATTGCGGTTCCGGTCCTGCTCCTTTTGGGATGCGCTGGCGCTGCCGATCCGAGCGATGCCGCAGGCGTCGAAACATTACCGGTAGGCGGTTCGGGCGGAGACGCCGGGGGCCAAAGCCTTGCCGGAAACGCCATGGGCGGCACGGCGCAGAGCAACGGCGGTAGCACTTTGGCCGACATGGGCGGCGGCAGCTCGAGCGCCGGCACCCTGACGGTCGGCGGCGGCGGAATGGGCGGCTCCGCGAATGAGACAGGTGGCACGGGCGGCATCGGCGTGAGCGGCGGCGCCGGTAGCGACGGCGGCGAGATGCTTCCTCCCGGCCCGATCGACTACCGCATGTGGGCGCTGCAGTTGCCGATCGGCAGCGGCAATTCGCCGACCACCATCAAGTCGGACCAGCTGCTCGCCGGCTTTTCGAACGAATACTTTTACCCGGCCGACGACGGTGGGCAGATGTTCATGGACCCGGTGACGGGCGTGACCACTTCGGGTTCCTCGCGTTGCCGCACGGAAATGCGCGAAGCCGTGCCAGGTGGTGGGCAAGCGGCGTGGTCTGCATCGGCCGTGAACCGCATGACCGTCGAGGGCAAGATCGTCAAGGGCAACGGCGCGACGATAACGATCGGGCAAATCTTGAACGGCACCGATTCGTTTCCGCTGGCCGAATTCGAGTGGTCCAGCGGCAAGAACGGCTTTCAGTTGTTTTACGAGGAAGCCAAAGGTAGCGGCCAGACCATCGGGCTCAACTCGCCCTGGCCGCAAAATGAGCGCTACAGCTTTACGCTCGAGCTTTCGAACGACAAGCTGCTGATCAGCGTCAACGGCAAGCAGGTGTACAGCCGTACGCCGAGCGCCAACATGCTGACGAAGAAGTTCTACTTCAAGTTCGGCAACTACGACCAAAATACGTCGGAAGGGCCGGCCAGCACCACACCGCACTCGATCGTGGAGGCGTACAAGGTCGACGTGGTGCACCAGTAACCTGCGTGCCATAGTCGCGCCGTGCCCCCAGCGCGCGCGCCGCAAAAAGTGCAGCTACATGTTCGCGATGGCGGCGCTTTTCGCTTTGCGGTCGTGGCCGACACCCATTCCAAGCCGCACCCGCAGACGCGCGCACGCCTGCAAGAGCTCGCGCCGGACGCGATTCTGCACGCCGGCGACATCGGCGCGCTCAGCGTGCTCGAGGAGCTGGCTGAAATCGCGCCCGTGCTCGCGGTGCGGGGCAACATCGACGCTCAGGTGAGCGACGTGCCGGACCAGCTATTGGTCGAGCTGCTCAACGCCGACGTGCTGAAGCTGCGACTCTTGTTGGTGCACATCGCGGTTTACGGCGGCGTCAAATTGCGTTCCGAGGTCGCCAAGCGCGCCCGTGAAGAGCGCGCCGGGCTCGTCGTGTGTGGGCATTCGCACGTGCCGTTTTTGGGCCGTGATCGTGGCATCAGCGTCTTCAACCCGGGTTCGATCGGGCCCAAGCGCTTTCAATTGCCGATCGTGCTCGGCGCCATCGACATCGACGGCAGCCGCGCCTCCATTCGTCACATCGACTGCGAAACCGGCCAAACTTGGCTACCTTGAGCCTGCTTTTCGCTCAAGGCGCCACGCTCTCGAAGCGCGCGAGCCAATAGCTGCCCGCACCGGTACGGCGCAGCCACGGCGCCCGCGCCAGATCGATCTCTTGCGAAAACAAGACGATCCGCCTCCGGCGCGCGAGCGGCTCGAGCCGTTGCAGCAGCTCGGAGCTACGTGCGAGCGGGATGAACATGTAATACACGTCCGCTTCCGGCAGCGGCACTTCGCGCAAATCGCCTTGGATGAAGCGGGTGCCTTGCAGCTGCAACGCCGACGCTGCCGCGCGCGCTGCCGCGACCAGCTCGGCGTCGAGCTCGATGCCGACGGCTTGCGCTCCTGTCAGCAGCGCGGCCAGCAGCACTACCTTGCCGAGCCCCGAGCCCAAGTCGACCAAGACGCGGCCGGGCCCGAGGTCGCCCTGCTCGAGCAAGAACGAAACCTCGGCCATGCCCGTCGGCGAATAGGTTACCAGCTCGCGCGGTAGCGCTTGCGGCACGAGCGGTGGATAGGCGATGCCCAGCACCTCTTCCACCCAGTGATCGCGCAGCTCGAGCGGCACCAGCTCGAGCGCCCGAAAGAACGACTCGCGCTCGAAATGGCCGCCCGCAATGCGCGCCCGGAGGCCGGCGTGCGCTCGCGAGGCGGCGTCGCGGACGCGCCGGTACAGGCTCGCGACTTGGGGGCTCGGCGCGGAGCCGGCTCGCAGTTGTAAGATGCTCGCAACGAAGGCCCGATCCGACAGCTCCGCGCTGTCCGCGAGTCGGGCCAGCTCCTCGAGCGAAGGAGCGGAGGCGAGAGGGCTTGGCATGGCTCAGGCGCGCGCGGGTTGCTGCGAGCCCAGGTAGCGTAGGCCGACCAGCGCCGCCGCGAAACCGGCTAGCGCACCGACCCCGACGCCGAAGCGCGGGCCGAAGTGATCCGCCACGAAGCCCACGATCGGCGCGCCGATGGGCGTACCGCCCAGCGCGGTTGCCAAAAAGATGGCCATTACGCGGCCGCGCATGGCCGGCTCGGTCGCGAGCTGCACGGAGCCGTTGGCGGTGGTGTTGAAGGTTTGCGCCGCGACGCCGACGACAATCAGCATGAGCCCGAACGAGCCGTACGTCGGCATGAGCGCAGCCACGCCCAGCCCGGCTCCGAACACGGTCGCGCCCGCCACCAAGAGTGATGCGCGAGGTTGGGCACGGCGAGCCGACCCCAGCGCCCCCGCCACCGAGCCCACGGCCATGAGCGAGCTGAGCAAGCCAAAAGCGCTGGCGCTACGGTGAAACACCGTGACCGACATGGTCGAGATGTAAATCGGAAAATTGAAGCCGAAGGTGCCGACCAGCAGCAGCATGCCGAGCACGGCCCGCAAATCGGGGCGGTGCCACACGTAGCGAAAGCCCTCGAGCAAGCTGCCGCGGCTGCGTGCCGCGCGCTCTGCTGGATACAGCTCGCTGGCTCGGAGCAGGCTGAGCGAGCCCAACACCGCCACGAACGACGCGGCATTGAGCAAGAACACCCAACCCGTACCGACCCGGCTGATCAGCACACCCGCGACGGCGGGGCCGAGCAGACGCGCGGCGTTGAATGACGACGAATTGAGCGCCACCGCGTTGGACAGCTGCTGCTCCGGCACCAACTCCGATACGAACGATTGGCGGGCTGGAGCATCGAACGCGGAGACACAGCCGAGCAGCAGCGCGAACACGTACACGTGCCAGAGCGCCGCGGCGCCGGTCAGGGTGAGCAGCCCAAGGCCCAGCGCGAGCAGCCCCATGGCAGCTTGCGTGAAGAACAGCAGCTTGCGCCGGTTCAGGCGATCCGCCGCCAGGCCCGTGACCGGCAAAAGCAGCGCTTGCGGCCCGAATTGCAGCGCCATTACCAGCCCGACGGCGCGCGCGCTCTCGTGCGTGAGCTCCGTGAGCACCAGCCAGTCTTGCGCGGTGCGCTGCATCCACGTGCCGACGTTGGAGATGAGCGCGCCGCTGGCCCAGGTTCGGTAATTGAACCCGGAAAGTGAGCGAAAAGTACCAGCCTGAGCCATTAGTAGACGTGTCTACCAATATCCTAGACCCGTCTACTATCGCGTCAACTAGCCCCGCTGCGGCCTCGTGGGATTGCCACGGGCGCGGGGCGGCGTTAACCTCGAGCGTGGCCAAACGCGAAGCCGAGCACTTTCTCGAGCGCTTCAGCAGCCTCGCTCGCGCCGTGCGACTGGCTGGGGCGCAGGCCTACGCCAGCTTCGACGTGGGCAGCGCCCAGGCGCGTTTCTTGCGCCACTTGGAGCGTCACCCCGGCAGCTCCCAGGCCGAGCTGGCGCGCGCTACCGCGACGGATCCGACGCTGACCGGTCGCGTGCTCGAGTCGCTCGTCGAGCGCGGCTGGGTGCGGCGTGAGCGAAGCCACGCCGATCGGCGTCAATACGTGCTCACGTTGAGCGCTCAGGGGCGGCGTGCTTGCGAGCGAGTCAACGGCGCGCGCGGCGAGATCGCCCAACGCATGGTCGCCGTGCTCGACGAGCGAGACCTGCGCGACTTCGAGCGAGTCGCTGGCAAATTACTCTTACTGTTCGAAGCTTCTGAGCCCTCGAAGCCCTGATGTGGCGGCGGTTGCCCGAGCGTTTTCCGAGCTGGAAGGCGTGGCATTCGGACATTGGGAGCTTGTCATGAAGCTTTGTCTCGCGTCGTCGCTCGTTGCCCTATCGATCTTGGTCGCATGCTCCAGCGACCCGCCCGGAAATACCGGCGGATCCGCCGGAACAGCGGGTGTGGGCGTGGGTGGGAGCACCGGTGGCAGCAGCGTTCTCCCTCAAGGTGGCTCTTTGGCTACGGCGGGAACAATGCAGGGTGGCGCGAGCGGCGCACCAGTCGCCGGTAGCGCTACGGGCGGCGCGGCCGGCTTCAACAGCGGCGGCACGGGCGGTGGCGCCGGTAGCGGTCAGGCAATGGGCGGGAGCGGCGGCTCCGGCGGCGGCGACGTGGGCGTCCCCGCCGGGTGCACGGCGGATCCCCATCCCATCTGCCTCGACTTCGAATCAGGCATCGACAAAGCGACGTGGACGGGCGGCACCGACGGCGCGGTGTCGACGATGGACAAGGCGCACGGCACGCACTCGTACCATGCGTGGCCCAACGCGGGCGTGCTCAACACGACCAAGTTCGGCACCCTCACCAACGTGCTGTGGGGACGCTTCTACCTGCGCATGACTCCGGGACCCGCACCAGTGCCGCCGAACACGCCCGGCGCGCCTGGCGGTCACGCCAACATCATCGGCGCCTACGAGGGCGGCGACTGGTACGAGCTCGGCGTGCAGTTCAACGGGCTGATGGGCGTCTGGCACTTTCCGGGTGGAGAGAACCCGCTGCGCAGCCACCCGGACATCATGGACCAATGGTACTGCGTCGAGCTTCTGTTCGACGGCACCAAGACCGAGATGCAAAAATGGTACGTCGACGGCAAAGAGGTCGAGTACTACATGGGCGAGCCGAACAACAAGAAGCCGCACCTGATCACCCAGTTCGACAAGCTCACGGTGGGGCTCACGCCGTACTCCAAGCTCGGCATTCCCAAAGACCCGTACGGCAACGACGGCCCACCCCGCACGACCGATATGTGGCTCGACGATATCGCCTTCGACTCGAAGCGCATCGGCTGCATCGCTGGCCCCGTCGGGCAGTAGCCGGCATCTCAGGCCATCCGGTCCGCGCGCACGTGCCGGACGCGGCATGGTCGGCGACGAGCACTCTGCCCGTCCCCTTCCGAGCCCGCGAAAGTAGTCGCAATTGCGACGGGGATCCTTCAATGATTTCAGTGTGTGCAAGTGCCGAGGCGGCGTGGTCGCAATTGCGACTACTTTCGCGGCTTACCCGCCCGGGACTCGTCAAGGTAGTTGTCGCCTAGGCGGCGCTCATTTTCGGAGCGACGGCGACCACGCGCTCGGGATTTAGCGCGACCTTAGCGGGCCGTTCCCAGCCTCGAGTTTGCTGCGTCCAACGCCGAGGATTGCGTTCT
>DASZTA010000005.1:0-310244 GCA_035548415.1 Polyangiaceae bacterium | reverse complement strand
ACAACGTAGACGTAAGGAGTGGCGCTCTAGATCACCCGCGAAGCGGGTGAGGGGGCGCAACCGGCGAAGCCGGTGCGGGGGCGGAAACGCCCCCACAAACAGGGCTAGAGCCAGCGCTGCGAAGCAGCGCAGCGGGGCGTAGCCCCGCCATAACCGGCTTCAGCCGGTTATGAAATGCGCTCTAGAGTCCCCTCAAGATTCCGAAGAAGAAATGAAGGATTCGCCCCCCTCGAGTGAACCTACGTGAAAGCTCCTGCATGCTGTCCCGGCTCTCCGTCCTGCTCAGTGCCTGCGCGGCAGCAACGCTCGCTCCGCAGCCGTGCGCCGCGCTCGCGGCGGAGCGGGACTGCCCCGGCCCCAGCATCGAAGGCGATGCGGCGTTTCGCGAGCACTATCCAGAGCTGCTCGAGCGCCTCCGCGCCGAGCTGCCCGCGCGTGCGCACATCGATCCGTGCGCCGTCGTTCAGCTGCGCTGGGAGACTCCAGTCATCGTCGTAGCAGTTTCGCTGCCCGATGGCCGAGCGGCGGCGCGCGACGTCGCGCGGCACGAGGACATCTTGCCCACGTTGCAGGCGCTGCTGCTCGTGCCTGAGGATTCGCCGGCAACGACGACGGCGGCGACTGGTTTCGACCCGACTCCGACTGCAGCCATGCCGACCCCAACCGCGAGGTCAGCGCCCGTGGCCGCGCCCCGAGCGCCACGCGTCGTCGTGCGTCGCGAGCGAAGGTACGCGCCCGAACGCGATTCGCTACCCGCCGAGGCGGTGGGGCCGCGCACCTTCGGCTTCGAGCTCTCTCTGGTCGGCGGCACGCGCGCTGGCGATGGACAATTCGGTTACGGCGCGGGTGTGCTCTCGTTCATGCAAATCAAAGGCTGGCTGGTTGGCTTTCAGGGCCGCGCCGATGGCTACCGCGCCATTCAAGGCAGCGATCCCGAGACCGCGTTGGCTTTGGGGTTGCTCAGCGGCCGCCGCTTCGACTTGGGCAGCGTCGCGCTCGATCTCACGGCGGGCCCCGCCGTCGTCATGCGGGGCACCAGCTTTTCGGCGAGCGAAAGCGTCGCAGCGCCGAACATGGCGGCCGCGTCGTCTGCACCGAAACAACCTCCGCCCGAATCGGACGTGGGCCCGCTGCCGCGCTTGCTGCTCGGAGTCCGGCTCGGTTTCACGCCGCACTCGCTGTTTCGCACGTTCATCGGTATCGATGGCGAGCTCGGTCCGACGCACGACGCAGACGTGCCGCAAGAACCAGGCTCGTCGGGGCGCATGCCGAGGTACACGGTGGGGCTCTCGCTGGGCGCCACTCTGGGGACCCGCTGATGCGGAGCAGCACCCGCTCCACTCCCGAACGCGTGACGCCCCCGGTGCCGGATCCGGAGCTGCTCGAGCAGCTGGCGGCCGGCCAGCTCGGTGCGCTCGGCGAGCTGTACGATCGCTACCAGGCAGCGTTACGCGCCTTCTTGGTGCGCGCCACGCGCGATGCGCACGACATCGACGACTTGGTGCAAGCAACGTTTTTGGCGGCCGCCGCCAGCGCCGCGCGTTACGACGGCCGCGCCACGTGCCGCCCGTGGCTGATTGGTATCGCGGCTCAGCTCCTGCGCCGGCGCCGGCGTACCTTCAGCCACCTGCTGGCAGTTCTTTCCACGCTCAAAATCACGCAAACCTCCACCAGCGATCCGCGCACCGCGTTGCAGGCTCGCACAGACGTCGAGCGCGCGCTTTCTCGTCTGAGCGAGGCCAAGCGCGTCACACTGCTCATGGCCGAGGTGGAGGGCATGAGCTGCCCCGAAATCGCCGAGGCGCTGGCGATCCCGCTCGGCACGGTTTGGACGCGACTCCACACCGCACGCCGTGAGCTGCGGCAGGCGCTCGCAAGCGAGGACGCATGAAACCTGGCTGTCCGCGTCTGTTCGAGGTCGAAGCCTGGCGCGACGGTCGGCTGGGCGGCGCCGAGGCCGAGCGTTTTCGCGCCCACCTCAAGCTGTGCCCCAGCTGCGCGACCGAAATGCAGAGCCTCGAAGCGCTCGGCGAGGCCCTGCGCGCGCCGCTGCCGCACGAAAACGAGCTGCACGTGCGGCGCGAACGGACGAAGCTTCTGGCCGCGTTCGATGCGCGCCTGGTACCGCCTCCGCGCCCGTGGCGCAGCGGCCTGGCGCTGGTGGCGGCCGTGGCCACGCTCACGTGCGTCGTGCTCGCCGCTGCGTTCCGTTTCGTCCGCCCGGCTCCTGCACCTACCGTGGCAAGCCACGCCGCGCCCGTCAGCGAGGCCGTCGCGGTCCGCGCCGATAGCAGCGCGCGCTGGTCGCGGCAGGCCGACGCTCAGCTCGAGACCATTCGCCTAGAGAGCGGCGCGCTTTCGATCCGCGTCGATCACGCCGCCTCGCCTCGGCGTTTGCGCGTAATCTTGCCGGACGGCGAGCTCGAAGACATCGGCACCACCTTCTCGGTCAGCGCCGACTCCGGCCACACCACCCGCGTCAGCGTGCAAGAGGGTAGCGTCGTGCTGCGGCTACGTGGCGCGCCGCCCGTCGCCTTGGGCGCGGGCGATTCGTGGAGCCCGTCACCGGCCCCGCTATCCGCGTCGCTGGTTCCACCATCAGCCGCACCACCGAGCGCCAAACCGGTGATTGTCGCTGCCAGCCCCAGCTCGCGCGTCCCCCCTGCAACCGGGCCCGACCCGTCCGACGAATTCGCGGCGGCCATGGCGGCACTCGACCGCAGCGACGACAGCCAGGCGGCAGCGCTGTTCGGAGCTTTCGTAGCGCAGCATCCGCGCGACGCTCGTGCTGAAGACGCATGCTACCTGCGGGTGCTCGCCTTCCAACGCGCCGGCAACACCAACGCCATGCGGCGAGCCGCCCGCGACTACCTCACCCGCTACCCGCGCGGCTTTCGCAAATCCGAGATCGAGCCGCTGGTTGGAGAATGACGCCTCAGGTTTCGGCGTAAGCGCGGAGGTGGCGGCGTCCTCGGAGATCTCTTGGGGGAGGCTCTCGGCCTGGGGCCTCTCTTCGCCGCGAAGCCTCGAGCAGCGCCTTGCGCACTGCATCGTTGCTCGGAGCAACGACGGCACCATCGCTACCGAGACGACGGGCGGCAGCGCGCTCTCCCCAGCGAGAGCATTCCTCAAGCTTTACTGAGAACGCGCGCGCTCAAGGCGATTGCCGTCCAAAAAAGCTCCGCGTCCCTCGGCCCGCTTCTGCGCCGCGACTTGAAACAATCGGTCATGATCGGGTCGCGGCGCGACGCAAATTGACCCAAATCGAAAGCCAGGAGCCGCTAAGTCCCCGCTCGACAAGTCACCCCCTCGGATGCTCTTCTATGGTGTTGAAATGCCCTCCGAAAGTGTGGCCCCCCGGGGAACCGGCAGCAGACCGCCTCGCGTCCTCGTGGTGGACGACGAACCCCAAGTCCTGATCGCTCTGCAAGATTCGCTCGAGGGTGAGTTCGAGGTCAAAGCCACTGATCGCCCGGAACAGGCCCTGCGCGTCGCAGAGTCCGATCCGGAGATTGCGGTCGTGCTCTCCGATCAGCGCATGCCCGGCATGACGGGCGACGAGCTTTTTTCGAAGCTGAGCCACCAATGTCAAGCCACGCGCATCCTGTGTACCGGCTACGCCGATTTGCAGGCCGTCGTTCGCTCGGTGAACGAAGGCAAGATCTTCGCATACGTGACCAAGCCCTGGGACGGCGTCGATTTGCGGCTGAAGATGCACCACGCCGCCGACTACTTCCGGCTCAATCACGAGCTCCGCGTCAGCGAAGAGCGGCTCCGCCTGGCGTTTCTGGCCGCCAATGCCGGGCTCTTCGACTGGAACCTGGAGACGGGCGAGACGCTTTACTCGCCCGCCAGCGCGCTCGACCAGCTCGGCAAAACCGCCGTGGACGACTTCGCCGCGCTCGAGGACCGCATTCACCCGGAGGATCGCCCACGTCTGCGCGAGGCGCTGAACATTCACCTCGACCGGCGCGAGCCGCTGCGCAATGTGGAAGTTCGAGCTCGCTTCAATTCAGGGGACTACCGCTGGTTCGAGATCAGCGCGCAGGCAGCCTGGAACGCGGCCGGCAAGGCCGTACGTCTGGTGGGCGCCACCTCGGACATCACCGAGCGTAAGGAGCAGCACACGCGGCTCGAGTACCTGACGCGCCACGACGACCTGACCGGTCTGGCAAACCGCGCCCATTTCACCGCCAGCCTGGAGCGCGAGCTCGCGGCGGCTGCTACCCGGCAAGAGAAGCTGGCGCTCGTGGCGATGGACGTCGTGCGATTTCGACACGTGAACGAGACTCTGGGACCTGCTGCCGGGGACAAGCTGCTGCGCCAGGTAGCGCAACGCCTCACGGCGAGCGCGCCGCCCAACGCCACTTTGGCACGCTTTCACAGCGACTCTTTCTTGGGAATCTTGCCGAGCATTCAGCAAGAATCCGACGTGGCGCAGTGGGTCGAGCAAGTCGCGTTGTCCGCGCTGTCCGCGCCGCACGCCATCGCCGATACCGAGCTGCAGATCGCCGTCAAGTCGGGCATCGCGCTGTACCCGTCCGACGCCACCTCGGCCGAAGCCTTGATCGCCAACGCCGAGGCGGCGGTCAAAAAAGCCAAGCACGCCGCGCAGCCCTATTTGTTCTACGCGCCCAGCATGAACGGGCAGGTCGCCGAGAAGCTGCGCCTGGAGACGAAGCTGCGCCGCGCGCTGGCGAACGAAGAGTTCTTGCTCTACTACCAGCCCAAGGTCGAGCTCAAATCCGGCCTTATCAAGGGCGTCGAAGCGTTGATTCGCTGGCGCGATCCCGAGCTGGGCCTGGTGCCGCCGGGCAAGTTCATCCCGCTGCTCGAAGAGACCGAGCTGATTTTACCGGTGGGGCGCTGGGTGATCGAGCGCGCCGCCAAACAGTACCGCGAGTGGCTGGGGCAAGGGCTCACGGCCCCTCGTATCGCGGTCAACGTATCCGCCCTGCAGCTGGCTCAGCGCGACTTCGTCTCGTCCCTCGACAACACCTTGGCGACGTACCCGGAGGTAGCCAGCGGACTCGACATCGAGCTCACCGAGAGCGTGCTGATGGACGACCTGAGCGGCAACATCGAGAAGCTGCGCGCCGTGAAGTCGCGGGGCTTGCAGGTCTCGATCGACGACTTCGGCACCGGCTACTCGTCGCTCGGGTACCTCAGTCGCCTGCCGCTGGACGCGCTCAAAGTCGATCGCTCCTTCATCGACAACATGGCCGAAGACCCGCAACAAATGTCGATCGTGACGGCCATCATCTCGCTCGCGCACTCGATCGATCTCAAGGTGATCGCCGAGGGCGTCGAGACACCGCAACAAGCTCATCTGCTACGCGTGCTGCGCTGCGATCAAATCCAAGGCTACCTGATCGCGCGCCCCGAGCCAGCCGACACGGTCGCCAAGCTGCTCAGCGGCCCCGTACAGATCCCGGGACCGCAGCGCGGCTGAGCTGCGCCGCGCTCAGCGCTTCGCCTGGGCCAACACCACCGCGTCGGGCCCGGCTGGAAAACGCAATCGCCCGCTGGCGTCGTTCACGGCTTGCCAGACGCCGTGCGCCACGTCGACGGCGGTGGTGACTGGCGCGGCGGGCTCGGCCATGGCCGCGAAGATTTGCTGGGCCAAAGCTGCGTACGGCTCGGGCAGCAACCCCTCGAGACGTGAGCCGCTATTGGCGGCGAAGCGTGTGCCGGGGCCGTAACCCGGCTCGACCAGCTTCACGCGAACACCCAAGGCATCGAGCTCGAGCGCCAGCGATTCCGTGAAGCCTTCGATGGCTGTCTTGCTCGCGGTGTACGCCGCGACCAGCGGAAAGGGAGCCAGCGTCGCGCTCGACGTCACGTTGACGATCAAGCCCGACTTGCGCGCGCGCATTTGGGGCAGCACCGCCTGAGTCATCGCCATCGTGCCAAACGTGTTGGTCTCGAACACCTCGCGCACCGTGGTCATGGGTGTGACCTCGAAGGCGCCAAAGAGCCCGATGCCCGCGTTGTTGACGAGCACGTCGATGGGCCCGCTCTCCGCGAGCGCGGCCACGATGCTTTCCGTCTTGGTGACATCTAGCCCGAGCACACGCAGCCGTTCCGAGCGCGGCAAGACGTCCGCCTGGGGCGTGCGCATGGTGGCGATGACGTTCCAGCCTTGCGCATGAAAGTGACGCGCAGTTTCGAGGCCGTAACCCGAGGAGCAACCGGTAATCAGCACTGTTTTCATGAGCTGAGGTATAGGTGCTCGCGTTCGGACTCTCTACCACGTATGGTCCTAAATACGTTTGTTGGAGTCCAACGATGCGCGACCCGCTTTCCGACATCATCTCACTGCTCGCTCCCCGCACCGTGTTCTCCAAGGGCATCAGCGGGGCTGGGCGCTGGGGCGTGCGCTATTCGGCGTTCGGCCGGCCCAGCTTCTCGGCCGTGCTCGAGGGCTCGTGTCGACTCGCGGTAGACGGGCACCGACCCGTCACGTTGCAAGCCGGTGACTTCGTGCTGCTGCCGACGACGCCGGCCTTCACCCTGTCGGGGTTCGAGCCCACGACGCCGGTACGCATCGACCCGAATGCCCAACCTGCGCCTACGGGCGAGGTGCGTCACGGCACGCGCGGTGGCAAGCCAGACGTGCGCCTGCTCGGGGGATACTTCGAGCTCGGCTCGCCCGATCAGGCGCTGCTGTTGTCGCTGCTGCCTGGCGTGGTACACGTGCGTGATGTCGAGCGTCTGTCCACGCTCGTGCAGCTCGTGGGTGACGAATCGAGCGAGCGGCGCGCGGGGCGGGAGCTCATCTTGGGTCGCCTGGTAGAAGTCATGTTGGTGGAGGCGCTGCGGGCAAGCTCCGGCACGAGCGCCCCTCCCGGATTGCTGCGCGGCCTGGCCGATCCGCAACTTGCGGCCGCGATGCGCTCAATGCACGCCCATCCCGATCGAGCGTGGACGGTGGCCCAACTGGCAAAAATAGCGGGGCTTTCGCGCTCCACGTTCTTCGCGCGCTTCATCGCGAGCGTGGGACTGCCTCCCATGGAGTACCTGCTGGCCTGGCGTATGGCCGTCGCAAAGGACCTGCTGCGTGCCCACGAGCTGAGCATCACCGAAGTCGCCGAACGCGTCGGGTACGGCTCGCAAAGTAACTTCAGCACCGCCTTCCGCCGCCACGTGGGTGAGCCGCCGAGCCGGTACGCGCGCGCTTGATGGGCGTCGAAGGACTAGGTCGCGCCAGCTTCGACGGACGTCAGCATCGCGCGCAAAGCCTCGTCGCCCTCCAACGCGATGCCTCCAACACGGCAAAATCCCCATCACAGCAGACGTGGCCTCGTGTGACCTCTGTTACATTCACGATTTGCAGCCGCGACATTGAGGCTTTTCGTCTCTTGGGCGCGCGGAGGGCTGTGCCTAAACTCGAGTCGTCGCGTCAGACGAGCGGCCTCAGGAGGTTTCGATGCGCAACCGAACAATGAGAATGGCCTTCGGCGTTGCCGCCATGGGCGGCGTGCTCGCCGTGGTCAGCTGCGGCTCGAGCGACGACGGCGGCACCGGCAGCAACGGCGGTACGAACGCCACGAGCGCTGGCGCCGGTGGCGAGGATGCCGGGAGCGGAGGGCTCGACGTCGCAGGCAGCTTGAACACCTCGGGCAGCGTCAATGCGGGTGGCGATCACTCGGCCGGCAATTGCCCGGGGGGTTGCAGCGGCGGTCAGATTTGCCTGAAGGGCAGCTGTGAATGCCCTTCTTACCAATCGCTGTGCGACGGCAAATGCGTGCCCACTGCGGCGGATCCGGGCAACTGCGGCAAGTGCGGCAACGAGTGCACGGGCGCCACCGCGTGCTCGGCAGGCGAGTGCAGCACCTCGTGCTCGGCGCCGCTCACGCTCTGCAAGAGCGACCACAGCTGCACCGACACCGAGAACGACAACGACCACTGTGGCGGTTGCGACAAAAAGTGCGACCCTGGCCAGGGCTGCGTCAAAGGTCGCTGCGTCGATAGCGTTCCGCTTGGCGACCCACCTGCCAAGTGCTCGAATGGGGGGCCGCCGATCGTCAACTCGCCGGACATGGGCGGGTGCCTCGGCAACCTCGCGGCCACGACCTTTCGCTGGACCCTTTGCTCGTGCAAAGACGTGCAGCTCAGCGACTACATTTTGGTCGACGCGTTCGACAGCACCAAAGGCCCCTACCAGCCGGGCAGCACCGGCGGTGGTGTCGGCGCCAACGAAAAATACCATGCGTCCGGCGCATCGGTACCGCCCAAAGCCGGCATCTACGGCGACCTGTGGGCCTCCAGCACACAAGGCATCAACGACTCGGCGGACGAGCTCGTCAAGAACATCCTCAAGTCGGGCGGCTCGCTCCAATCCAGCGCCACGATGACCGTCGAAGGCGACGTCTACGCGAACGGCGACGTGCCGAAAGGCGTCGAGATCGGCGGCAACCTTCACGTGCCCGCCGACGCCAAGGTCGGCGTCACGCCGGCTGGCAAGGTCGTGCGCGGCGCGGTGTCGTTCCCCCCGCCCTGCGACTGCGCCGAAAAACAGCTCGTGCCGATCACGGCCATGGTCGAGGCTCACGCCGGCACCAACAACGACAACGCCGCCGTCGGGCTCGACCCGGACGTGCTCGCATCACCCAAAGCGCCCACGCGCCTCGATCTGCCCTGTGGCAGCTACTACCTCTCCAGCATTCACCCGAGCGTCGGGGTCACGATCTGGGCGCACGGCCACGTCGCGCTCTACATCGGGGAGGACGTGCAGAGTAGCGACGACATCTCGTTCGGCGTCGATGCCACGGGCTCCTTCGACGTCTTCATCGCCGGCAAGCTGGGCGCCTCGGCCGGCCTCACCATCGGCTCCCCCAACTATCCCGCGCTGACCCGGACCTATATCGGGTCCACCACGGGCGTTTCACTCTCGTCGGCTGCTTACATCAGCGGCAACATCTACGCGGCTTACGGTCAAGTGCACTGGTCCGCCAGTACCGACGCCTACGGCTCCGTGTTCGCGGGCGACTTCGATGCCAGCGCGCCGACTCGGATTCACTACGATCGTGCCGTCCTCAATCAGGGCGACGGCTGCGGTGGTGGCGGCGGCACGGGAGGTGACTCCGGCAGCGGTGGCGGCGGAAATACCTGCGAATCGTGCCGCGATTGCGGCAACCAGGCTTGCCACGACGGCGAGTGCGGGGCGTGCACATCCAACGCGGACTGCTGCGCCCCGCTCGGTTGCGATCAAGGAGCGTGCGTACCGATCGTCAAGTAACGTCTACTTCGGCAAAGCCCGAGCCGACACGCCTGGAATATTCCGTGTCTGTGCATTTTCGTGCAGCCGTGAGCGTCATTCGCTCAAGGTCTCGCGAATTGCTGAGCCGCTCTCCGCGGCGCTGCGCATCTCTAGGCTGAGGTCACATGATCGGGATTGCGCGGAGACTTTGGCTCGGCGTGCCGGCTGCGCTTACGCTGGTGCTCGGCAGCTCGGTTGCGAGCGCGCAGGCGTTCGGCAAGTCTGCCGACCAAGTCGAGCGCGCGCCCGAACGGCGCGATGTTCGGACGGAGCTACCCATCGCCGCGTACACGTATTCGGCGCACGGCGCGCGCAAGGGCACGGCCGGCGGGCAAGGCTTCGTGCTCGGTTTGGTGGCGCCCGGGCAGACGAGCACGCTCGGCGGCGGAGCGACCGTTTGGGGAGCACCGCTCGAGCGATTGACGTTGGTGGGCGATGCCCAACGCAATATTTACGGCAATTTCTCACCTTCAATCGCCGCCATCGTTCCGCTGCTGGGTGAGCGGCACCAGGGCTGGTCGCTCGGTGGGCTCGGCAAATTCAAGATCGACGGCTTTGCCTCGGGCCCTCGAAAGAACGAGATCGAGAGCGAGCTCGAGCTGGGCGCGCTGATCTCGTTCGCCGAAGATGGCTTCGGCCTCGATCTCAATTTGGTCGCCGGGCGCGGCCTCGGCGACGACGGTGAGACCGACTCGGAGATGCGCCTGCGCCTCGGTCACAACCTGGGCGAGCTGGTGTGGCTCGGGCTGGATGCACAGGGACGGGTGCGCGTCGCTGGACCGCGCACTTTGGCCAACGGCCGCATCTGGGATTTCGCGGCGGGTCCGCAGCTGTTGCTCGGCTCGGGCAGCTTCTTCGCGGTGCTGAGCGCCGGGCCCGCGACGATGGGCCTACTCAGCAAGGATATCGGCTTCACATCGATGCTGGGCATCGGAGGAACGACGTGATGGCAAACGGCAAACGGATCTGGGCCCTGGCGGCAGCCTTGTGCGCTGTGGAGGCCGCCGCAGCCTGCGGCAACACCGGCAGCGGGTCGCAAACCGGCGCTCCTGGCAACGCAGGCTCCCCAGCGGGCGGCGCGGTCCCGCTGGCCGCAGCAGGCGGGGCCGTGACTGCCGCGGGCACGAACGCAGTGGCAGGTGCCAGCGCACTCGGCGGCGCGGGCAACAGCTCGGGCGGCGCCGCCGGCTCGAGCTCGAGCGCTGGCGGCTCGGGCGGAGCTTCGGGAGGCGGTGCGGGCGGCTCTAGCGGCTCCAGCGGCACCGCAGGCGACGGCCAGGGCGTACCCAAGATCGACCAGTTCGATACTTCGTGCCTCTCGGTACCCGATCCCGACATCGCGGCCAGCCAAGATCTCGTCGGCATGGTGGGCCAGTGGACCGCCTACTTCTACAAGAAGAACGGCACGAAGGACCACGAGTACAAGTGGAAGGCCCTGCAAGGCTCTCTCATCTCGGACACGCACATCGTCTTCGATCTGCAGTCGCAGCGATGGTTCCTTTCGACGATCGTCGAAAAGGTGAACGGCGCCAACTACGGCGTGCAGCTGATGGTCAGCACCGACGCGACCGCCACGGATTGGCGCGTGTCCATCCCGGCGCACGAATCGGATCTGATTGACAATCCGCAGCCCACCGTGAGCTCGGACAAGGTCTTGCTCGCGTACCACGGCGACTGCGCCTGGGTCGTCGACAAAGCCGACTTGCTCAACGGCAACGCTGCCGTCGTAGAGCCGACGACTTGCAACCTCAAATCGGCCGACAACTGGGTGGCGGTGAAATACGGGGGCGCGCCGCCCAGCACCGCCTACGCGGTGACGCTGCTGGACGACACGCACCTGAGCTGGATGTCGGTCACCGGCACGCAAGCCGCCAAGAACGTCGACCTGCAGGTGCACGACATTCAGGTGCCGAACGTCGACTACCCGCCGGTGTGGGGTAACGACGGCGTGATCGTCAACGGCGCGCAGATCGAGGCCGGCGAGGTGAAGGCCATGTGGCAAAATGATCACCTGTATTGGGCCAAGAGCGTGCACTGCGGCGCCGACATGTGCGAGCGCCTGTTCGACATCGACACCAAGGCCAACACCGCCAAAACCGTGGACTACCACCTGCAAGGGGAGCAGATGTGGTTCGGCGTGCCGGGCGTCGACGCGCACCAAAACGTGTGGATGCTCGCGTCGAGCGCCACCAAACAAGGGCCGGTGGGGCTCGCGCTGATGGGCACGTACGCGTCCGGCAAGACCTACGACCCACATCACATCATCGACGGCAAGTCGCAGTTCGGGAATAGCGGGCAGCTTCGGCTCGGCGACTACACGTCCGCCGCGCAAGATCCCGATGGCTCGCTCTGGCTCATCGGCATGTACGCGGCCCAGGATCCGAACCCGCTCAATACCGAGGACAGCAACGCCGGTTGCCGCGCCGTGCACATCACGCCGCAGTGAGCGGCGCTACGGCTTCTTGGCGGAGACGCGGCGGCGCGCGAAGCTCAAGCAGCAAGCGATGTCTTCGATCTCGTCGCAGGCCGGGCCCTTGCCGGGCTCGCACTCGATCTCGTCGCCTTTCAGCTCGCAACCGGCGATGCCGGTGTAGCTGGTAACGACTCGAAAGACGCCGGCCTGGCATTCGAGCGCAGCCTTGCGGTCGAGCGCACAGGCAAAGTCGTGCTCTTCGTCGCAAGCGTCGCCAGTGCGAGCCAAGGTGTTGTCACAGCGCGCGGCGCCACCTGACTCTACGCAGCCGTCCGGCCCGCGGCATTCTATCGCTTTGGCCGCACCGCCGATGCACGAAAGCGCGCTCTTGGCCCCTGAGCAGCGCAGCCCCCGGTGGCACGGGTCGGCAGGCAGAGTAGCGGCGCCGGCCGCCGAAACGGCCGCCCGCAGCTCTTCGACGTGCTGCGGCGCACGCCGGCACGCCAGCGATACGATTGCGAACGAGATCACCCAGACCGAGCTACGGCTCATCGGCTCGGGAATGCACCGGAGCCCCAAAACGGCTCAGCACGCCCGCGTCTCAGCGAAGAAATGCGTTCGTCTGCGCGATGGCTTTGATGAGGGTCGCGTAGTCGTGCTGGTGGATGAAGCTCTGGCGCACGCGGCTCAGGTCGTCTTGGTGGGCGAGCGTGATGTCTTCACCCTCGAGCAATATGCCGGCGTCGAGCAGGGCGCGCTTGAGATTCAAATCCGCGAAAGCGAGGCGAGCCTGACAGCTTTGGGCGAGCTGAGGCCCCAAGTCTTCCATCCCTTGAAAGGTGAATTGCTCGCCGCTGTAAGCCGTGGTGTAGCTGCCGGAGCTGTCCACGGGCTTGCCGGCGTCGAGCGCGCGGTAGCTCCCGGTCGCGTCGAAGTGCTCGAGCGCGAGCCCGAGCGGATCGATGATGGAGTGGCAAGCGTTGCAAACCGGATCCGCTATGTGCCGCGCGAGCCGCTCGCGGTCTGTCAGGTTGGCGTTGCTTTCCGGAATAGAAGTGCTGACGCCGGGCGGCGGCGGCGGGATCATCTGATTGAAAACGCCGTGCAAGATGTTGACGCCACGCGAAACAGCACGCCGGTGCCGTGTGAGCCATTCCGTCTCACCAAAGATTCCCGTGCGATGCTCTCCCCATTGCGTCGCGTACAGCAGCTGCAACGGCTCGGTGCTCGCGGCCAACCGGTTGGACCAGTCGTTCGCCACGGCGGACTCGGGCTCGAAGTCGAAGGTCGTCGTCACGAAGCGGCGGATGGCGGGGGCTGCCACTTCACGCAGCTGGCTCTGCTGAAAAGCCGCCCATGCGATCTCGCCCGACCAGTCGTACGTCGTGGTCGTCGGCATCGTGCTCGGCGGCTCCATGGCCGCGCCGTTGAGCCACAAGCTCAGGCGCTGCCACACCACATCCGGCGCTGCGAAGGGCGCCGCCAGCGCCCCCGGGTCACCCGCGGGCAAATCGCATTCCGACTTCAAGCCGCCCGCCAAGCTTCCGCCGGTAGCAGCAACTCCCCCGCCGCCAGAACCGGAACCAGCGCCCGCGCCGCCCGCGCTCGAGCCGCCATTGCTCGGCAACACGCCGCCCTCGTCCCCGTCCATCAGGCCCACCCGGTAGGGCCCCGAGCAGCCCAGCGCCGAGCAGATAGCGAACAGACTGATCGAGACGTAGCGCATCCGGTGGCCGACCTCCCTCAAGTCAGTGGCGCCAGCTCGCGACTTTTGAACACACAAAAAGGGATCTGACGCTGCCGAAGCTTCATGTCTCGAACGCACAACACCCGACTCCGGCCGCGAGAGCACCTTTTTCAACGGTCAGCAGCAGGAATGCCCACCCGTCAGAACCAACGCGCCAGGGCGTCGTCGAGCGGCCGCGATGAGGAGTCGGTCCAGGCGATGCAGCCGTCGGGGCGCACGAGCAATGAGGGGCCACCTCGCGTGCTGGCGTAGCGCACCCCGGGAGGAAGAGCCCGCTCGGTGGGCGAGACGAAAAGTCCGCCGCCTTCTACCATGAGCGCGTAGAGAGACGCTGCTGCGCCGCTCGCGAGGGTGAGGCTCTGGTCCTTGGCAAGCGTGCCGACGAGCGGCTCGTCGTCGCCGAGATCGTAGCGGATGCCGACGCCGGTGAGCATCTCGCTCAGGTAGCGGTTGCCTTCAGGCAATTTCATCAGGTCGCCCACGATACTGCGGAGGGCGCTGGTGAGTGGATCGGGTCGCATGAGCGCGACTTGGGCGCGCGTATTTTCGAGGACGCGCGCCGCGACCGGGTGACGTTCGGCGGTATAGGAATCGAGCAGCTGGTCGCGACCTCGCACGGCCGCGGCGAGCTTGAAGCCGAGGTTGGCAGCATCGACCAGGCCGAGGTTCAAGCCCTGGCCGCCAAATGGCGAGTGGACGTGCGCGGCGTCGCCGGCAAGAAAGACTCGTCCACTGCGGTAGGTAGAAGCCTGGCGGGCGTTGTCGGTCCAGCGCGTCGGCATCGACATCGACACGACCTTGACGTCGGTGCCGCTGACGCGCTGTATCGCAGCTTCGACTTCGGCTTGCGTGATGGGCGCGTCGCGATTCGGCGGTGGACCGTTGAATTCGGCCGTAAAAACGCGCCCTCCCGGCATCGAAACGACGAGGCCGCGCGGCGTTCGTTGCCAGCCCGGCGCGAGCTTTTCTGGCGCGTCGAGCCCGACGACCGCTTGATAGCCCGTGATGGTCGGATCGGTGCCGAGGAAATCGAAACCGGCGAGCTTGCGGATCGCGCTGCGCCCGCCGTCGCAACCGACCAAGTAACGCGTGCGTAGTGGGCCCTGGCTCGTCTGCACGGCCACCGCGTCGCTCGCTTGCTCGAAACCTTCTACCGTGACGCCCCGACGCACCTCGACTCCGAGCTCGCTCGCGCGCTGGGCCAGTAGTCTTTCCAGCACCTCTTGCGGGATTGGACGCATGTGGCGCTCCGGGTCACGCTGCAGGCTTTGGTCGAGCAAGAACATGCCGGAGAAATGGCCGCCCGGCTTCTTGGCGGCGCCAGCGCCGAAGCGCGCCTTGAGCTGCGGCATGAAGCGAGCCATCGCGGCGCGGTACTCTTCCTCCAAGGCGTTCGCGAGCCCGCGCCGCTGCAGCGCCTCGACCGCGACCGCGCCTACGGAAGCGGCCTTGATGGTGCAGTCAGGCTCCTGCAGGCGCTCCAGCAGCAGCGGCCGGACACCCGCCGTCGCCAGCTCGATGCCCAGAAAAAGGCCGACCGGGCCAGCGCCGACAATCACCACGTCTCGAACCATGGACTAACTTTAACCAAGTATAATTTTTGTGCTAGTAAAAGTTTGGAAAGGGTTTAGGATTTGGAGCCATGGGTGAGCTCCGCGAAAGCAAGAAACGCGCGACTCGACAGCGGATTTCCGACGTCGCGACAGCGCTGTTCTACGAGCGCGGCTTCGACGCGGTGACGGTCGAGGAGATCGCGGCCGCCGCCAACGTCTCGAAGGTGACGGTCTTCAACTACTTTGCCCGCAAAGAAGACTTGATGCTCGATCGCGAACACGAAGTTCAGGCCTTGCTGAGCCAGGCACTGCGCGACAAGGCGAAGGGGCAAACCGCAGTAGCGGCTCTGCGTGCGCTGGTCGAGCAGCTCCGCGAGCAGAAGCATCCATTCGTCCGAATCGACGACGGCATCGCCACCTGGTGGCGCGTGGTGATCGCCAGCGCATCACTCAAGGCACGCCTGCGCGAAATCGGCGACGAGGCCGTCGAGGCGCTCGCGCTCGAGCTGGCTGGTCGCAAGGCGGGCGGCGAAGCGCGCCTGCTCGCGGGCATGGTCGTGCTGGCGTGGCGTACCGCCTACGCCGAATCGCTGCGTTCGTTCGAGCGCGGCGCCTCGACGAAAAAGGCCGATTCCACCTTCGCAGCGTTGATTGAGCGCGGGCTCGCGGCGGCAGAAGCCCTCGAAAAGAGCGCTGCTTAGTTCGCGCGCAGCGAAGCCGACGTGCATGCCGGGCCGCATCGAGTGGAGCTCGTCGCGTCGCAATTCAACGACGCCCCAACTTGCACTCGCGCTCACGCGACCGGGATATCGAAGTGCAACACGTCTTCGCGGGTGCCGAGTGATTGATAGAGGCGAATGGCCGGTTCGTCGACCAGATCCGCCTGCACGTAGATGACGTAAGCGCCGCGCTCTTTGCCAATGCGCTGCAAGAGTCGAATCAGCGTGGTGGCCACCCCCTGGCGCCGGTGTGCCTCCGCGACCGCCAGGTCGTAGATGTAGATCTCGCTGCGCTCTTGCTCGAACTTTTCGAGCAAGTAGGCCACGAGCCCGCCCACGACTTGCCCTTCGCTCACGCCCGCCAGCGCGATCACGTTCGACCGACCCAGCAGTCCCCGCAGGTATGCGTCCGACGGCCGCGCGCCACCGTACGTCTCCGGCTCGTCGAAAGCCTCTCCAAAGACGCCGAGGAGCTGATGAAAGAGCCCCAGGTCCGACGCCGTGATCTGCTGACAGCTGTATGCCATGGCGAGCAGTCTACGGCAGTCGCGCCCCCCGGTTACCGCCCGCCGCTCTCAGCGTGACGCAACGAGCGGACACGTCGCGCTGACCGCCGTTGCCGGCTTGGTCACGTCCCCCTCGGCCCGGGTCGAGAGCCCGGTGTACACGAGGCGATTGGCTTGGGCGTTGGGGTCTTGCGGAATCACGTATTCCCAGCCGCTCGACTGCACCCAGCCAAAGTAATGGTCCGCCGCGCCATCCGACCAATGGTTCGTGATCACCGCCCCCGAGCCGTCCGCCGAGCGCTCGAAGATGCCGCCGTCTACCACTTGAAAGGTTATGTCCGCTGGTCCCGCTACCGAAGATCCGTCTGTCATTTTGCAGCTGGGCGCCGAAAAGCTGCGCTTGACGGCGGTCGGCCCCTCACCTGCGTCTACCAGCTTGCCGCCGTTCATGAACATCGAAGCACAGCCGGAGAGTCCAGCAACGGTTACCAGAGCGAAGAACGAAAAACGCATCGTCATTGCCTCCTATGAAGCAACATATCGATACTCGAGCGCGCCGCGATATAGTCAGAAGCTCATCATGGCTGCTGCAAGCATGGTCATTGCTTCGCGCTCCTGCGGCCAGCACGGCTATCGCGGCTTGAGCAAAGCAACCAGGCGCTCGTAGGCTGCTTCTTGCGGAAAACTGCTGGGACGCACGCCACTCTGCACGTTGCTACCCATGGCGAAGGCCGTAACGATGGCCGCCGCAATTTTTGGGTCGAGGTCGGAAGCAAAGTCGCCCGACGCGATACCGCGCGCGATCAGCGCTTCTACATAGCCGTTCCATCCGAGCAGCATCTGCTCGAGGCGCACGCGCACCTTTTCGTCGCGGCGCGCGCGCATCATCATCTCTTGCACGACCACCTCGAGCGATGGCTCGACGCGACGCCGGTAGGCTTGAGTCACGAACGCGTGCCGCAGCTCTTCCAGCGCGGTCGCGCCCGCCGGCAACGGCGCGCGCAGGGTGCGGAAGAGCTCGGTCATGTGATCGACCACCGCCGCTATCAAGTCTTCTTTGGTTTCGAAGTAGTAGTGCAGCGTGGAGATGTTGATGCCGACTTTGGCAGCAATGTCTCGCGTGCGGAGCTCTTCGAGCCCAATCTCGGCGATCAACTTGTAGGCAGCGAGCACCAGCTCGCGGCGCCTGCCGTCCGTGGCCGTCGTGCTTGCGGTCGCAGCTGCAGCAGCTGACGCCGACGACGGCGCCTTCTTGCTCTTCTTGGTCGCGGCGCTGGCCTTGCCAGTTGCCTTGCGGGCGGGTCGGACGGGGGCGCGTTTTCGCTGCATAATCAATCACTTGATTGAGAGTATTCCGCCAGCGGGCGCAGCGCCATTCACGCTTCTTTACACGATCGCGGCTTGACCAGCCAGCCCTGCTCCGCTATCCATCAATCACTTGATTGAGCGACCATTCCCCCGCTCGCCCGAGGTTCACGCATGGCCCTGTCAGTAAGCCCCGCCCCATTCGTGCGTAGCTTTTCCTTTCCGGACAGTGAGCAGCGCGTCAACGGCGGCTGCGCCGTGATCGTGGGCCGAGGCGAGGTCGACTGTCCGCTCGCCCAGCAAGACGATACTGAAGACTTTGCCTGGACGGACGCACAAACCGCCGCCTTCATGGCCGGCGAGCCTTTGACGCTCGGTTGGATCAGCCAATCCCCCGCGCAACCCGACAGCGCGAGGGCCTACATCTGCTGTTGGATCACGATCGACAGCGACTAGCTAGTGCTCAAAACGGCAGCGTAGGGCGCCTGGCTGCGGCCGGGGCGTTGGAGCGACGAGTGCTGTGCGCCGTAGGGGGACTACTGGACCTGGCCGGCGCAGCGAGCGTCACACTCGGCCGCTGCGACCCTGGCACTTCAGCGGCGTCTGGCAGCTCCGTGGTGTCGACGGTGGACAGCATCGCATCCGCCTGTGGCGACTGCATCCGGCGCGATGGAGCTTCGGGGAGCTCCCGCGCTGGCTGCAGCGCCAAAGAGTCTTGCTGTCTCGCGGAATTGCTCAGGGCCAAGCTCGCGCCGGCGACGAGCACGCCCGCCACCGCCCACAAGATCCAGCGTTTTCGTGCCGAGATGAAGCGCGCAGCAGGCTTGGGGACGACCAGCTTGCGAGTGACGGCGGCGGTGCGTTCGCTCAGGGGCGGCGGCTCGTCGCTGCTCAGCCACTTTGGTGTCAACGCGGCGCCGCAAGCGTCGACAGCTACGCCGTGGAGCAGCAGCCAACCCGCCAGCTGTTCGCCGAGCTTACGCATCGACGCCGGGCGCGCCAGGGGCTCCTTGTTCAAGCCCGCCATGATGATGCGCGAAAGGTGCAGGTCGACTCCGGCACCGAGCGGCAATAGCGGCGGCGCTTCTCGCAAGATCGCATTGAGAATGGCGCGCGTGTCCGCGCCCTTGAACGGCACGCTGCCCCCGATCGTGCGGTACAGGAGCACGCACATGGACCAGATGTCGCTACGAAAGTCGACGTCTTCTCCACGCGCCTGCTCGGGCGACATGTAGCTGGGGCTGCCCAGCGCCAGGCCTCCCCCGGTGAGACGGGGCGCGCCATCCGTCAGCTTGGCGATACCAAAATCCACCAGCCGAGGCTGCAAGCTAGGTCCCGAGATATCCAAGAAGACATTGCTCGGCTTCAAATCGCGATGCACGACGCCCTGTGCGTGCGCGAGGGCGAGCCCGTCGATGATGGGCAGGAGCAGCTGCACGGCCCGTACGGCGCTGATTCGCCCGCGCGCCAGCAGCTCTGCCAATGTCTCGCCGTGCAGCAGCTCCATGACCAGAAACGTGACGCCGTTCTCGGCAACGGCCGCGTCCAAGACACGCACGATGGCTGGATGCTCGACCCGCGCCGCCGCGCGCGCTTCACGCTCCAGTCGCCGAGCGAGCGTTGCCGCCCCCTCTCCTCGAACGAGCTTGAGCGCGACGGGCATGTCACGCTCCAAGTCGTGCGCGCGCCAAACTGCGGCCATTCCGCCCTCGCCCAACAGCTCCTCCAAGCGGTACCTGCCGGCAAGCACCATCCCGCCCGAGCCACCTGCAGCTTGTTGGCGAGCCATTCCGATTACATCTCAAGCAACAACCGCGCCTCGGGCGCTGCGGGGACTCACCTACATTTCGCGCACCCGCAATCCCGCGAATTGAGCCGAGTTCACGCCCGCGCACCCGGCACCCGCGACGGCCACTGCCCGCGCAGAACGGCCTCGCGCGCGGCAACAAGCGACGGTGGCCGGGTGGCAAGCCCGCGGCTCAGATCGCCTTCGGACCCGTGAGCTTCGGCGTGTCCAACACCTGCCGTAGCTTGAACAGCAGCGCGCGCGGCACCACCGGCTTGGAAACGAAGGCGAGCTCCGACTTTTGGACTCCGTGGTGAACGATCGCGTCGCTCGTGTAACCGGACATGAAGAGCACCTTCATCTTCGGACGGCGCGGCAACAGCCGTTCCCAGAGCTGGCGGCCGCCCATGCCGGGCATCACCACGTCGCTGAGCAAGATGTCGATCCCTCCGCCGTAACGCTCAGCGAGCGCGAGCGCTTCGTTGCCGTTGCCCGCCTCGAGCACGCGGTAGCCGTTCCGGCGCAGCGTCGTGGAAACCAGAGCCCGTAGCTGCGGATCGTCTTCCGCCAGCAGCACCGTTTCGGAACCGCGCGAGCTGGCGGCAGACGACGTGGCGGGGGATACCACGACGGGGGTCGCGTCGACCCGCGGCAAGTAGACCTTGAACGTCGTGCCTTCGCCAGGCTGGCTGTCGACCCAAATCGTACCGCCGCTCTGCCTGATGATGCCGAAGACAGTCGACAGGCCCAGGCCGGTGCCTTTGCCCTTCTCCTTGGTCGTGAAAAAAGGCTCGAAGATTCGAGCACGCGTGGCGGCATCCATGCCCACGCCCGAGTCACTCACCGAGAGCAGCACGTACGGCCCCGGCTCTATGCCGAAGTGAGAGTCCGCATAGTCTTGGTCGAGCACGACGCTGCTCGTCGCGACCGTAAGCTTGCCGCCGGACGGCATGGCGTCGCGCGCGTTGACCACGAGGTTCAACAACACCTGCTCGATCTGGCTCGGATCGACGCGCACGGCGCCGAGGTCCCGCCCGGGTACGAAGGCCAGCTCGATGTGCTCCCCGACCAGACGCGCCAGCATCTGCGTCATACCCGAGAACACTTCGTTCAGGTCCACCAGCTTGGGCTCCAGCACTTGCTGGCGGCTGAAAGCCAGGAGCTGGCGCGTCAAATCGCGTCCTCGTCCGCCGGCGGCGGCGATCTCTTGAACGTCGGCTCGCAGCGGATCATCTGGCTTCAGATCGGCGAGCAGCGTCTCGGTGTAGCCGAGCACCACGGACAAGATGTTGCTGAAATCGTGCGCGATGCTGCCGGCGAGGCTGCCCACAGCCTCCATTTTCTGTGATTGGCGCAGCTGATCTTCGGTCGCGCGCAGGGCCACCTCGGCTCGCCCTCGCTCGAGCGCCTCGTCTCGGATGCGGCTTTCGTTGAGCGCGAGGAGCTCCCGCGACGACGCCAGCTCGGTTTCGTCCTTGTACGTCGCGGCCACGTATTGAACCTCGCCGCGCTTCGTTAGCAACGGAAACAGTGTCATCGAGATCGCGATGCGGCGTCCGCCACCAGCAGCGCTCAATTGCCGCGGAGACGGCCCGTAAATGAACATGGGCACCCGCACCGTCTCGCCTCGAAACGCCCGTTCCAGCAGGGGCCGCACCCCGCTTTCGACGAACAGCTCGTCCTTCAGCAAGTTGTAGTCCGGCGGCGGCTGGACCTGAAAAATGTCGACGAACGCCGGGTTCGTCAGCAGCAGCTGGCCGTCTGCACGCCATACCGCAACGCCGACGGGTGCGAGCGTGAACAGATCGATCAAGAAGCGGACAGGGTCCGCGACCGTTCGCAGACGCGCGTCGATGCTCTGTTGGTCATGGGAGCTCATGCCACGCTCGTTCAGCGTAGCCGCTGCCAAAGTTCAGAGCTACACCACCCACGCCGCACGCCTGTAGCATCTGGACTCGTGGCGCGAAATCGCCACGTGCTCCATGGGTCGACACAGGCTGCCCGACCTGCGCAACCCAGTCGACCGATCGCCCCAAAGATTGTCCACCACAGTGTGCTCTCGTTGCGGATATTCAGCGCACCGCGCGCGCGTTGAGTCGTGCGACTGATTCACGAAGCACTCCCGCGCACGAGGCTTCCCGTACATGCATCGCAGTCAGTACGACTGCGTGGGGCACGCATGAAATCGCGCACAGTTCATCCTCGAAGAAGCCGAACACTGCAGCACACACACATCGCCAGTCGCGAATTGCTCCACTAGACAGTGTGCATCAACTACCTCAAGTTGACCTTCCGCCTCGCGCGGACATGAATGACATCACGCCCAAGCCGGGCGGAATCTCGCAGATCCTCTTTCTGCACGACCCGAACCGCCGCTATGAGCAGCGACAGGTCAACAACATCCGCGAGCCGCTGCTGGACGCGCTCGAGGTGCGCGAGCTCATCGCCGCCGCCGACGCGCAATTCGAATTCACGGATCGCGGCGAGCGCGGGCGCGAGCATGGCACCATCACGCTCCGTGGTCGCGATCGCGTCGAGTGGTGGCCTCTAGCCAGCGTAGCCCGCCAACCGCACGCAACCCCGGCCCGTGGCAAGGGTATCCGGTCGTAGAGCCCGTGTGCCGCTCAAGTGACTTCGGCGCCTTCGAGGGCGAAGACGTAGAGCACGCCGGACTTGGATTGGGTTATCAAGGGTCGGGCTATCCTCCCACGCAGCTCATCGAGACAATGACGACCATCCCCGTGCACCGCTTCGCCAACGGCGACGAACTGCCGCTCCTCGGTCTTGGAACTTGGAAGAGTGAGCCCGGCCAGGTCTACGGAGCTGTCCGCGAAGCCATCAGGATCGGTTACCGGCACATCGACTGCGCTGCGGCCTACGGCAACGAAGCCGAGGTGGGTCAGGCGTTGAGCGACGCCATCAAAGAGCGCGACGTCACGCGGCGGGAGCTTTGGATCACGTCCAAGCTGTGGTGCAACGCCCATGGCCGTGACAACGTCGCACCAGCGCTGAAGAAGACGCTAAAGGATCTGCAGCTCGACTACCTCGACCTGTATTTGATTCACTGGCCCATCCCGCTCAAGCCGAGCGTCGGCTTCCCCAGCTCCGCCGACGATTTCATGCCACTCGACCAAGCTCCCCTGCAGTCGACGTGGGCGGGTATGGAGGCGGCCGTCGGCGCCGGAATGGCTCGCCACGTCGGGGTCTCGAACTGCCCGGCCAAAAAGCTGCGCAACCTGATACCGCACGGCCGCATCAAGCCCGAGGTCAATCAGGTGGAGCTGCACCCGTTGCTGCAACAGCCTGAGCTGCTCGCCTACTGCGCGTCCGAAGGAATTCACGTCACTGCTTACTCGCCGCTCGGCTCTTCCGACCGCCCCGCCTTCGTCAAGGCCGCGGACGCGCCTGTATTGCTCCAAAACCCCGAAATTCGCGCGATCGCAGAAGCACACGCGCGCACGCCTGCGCAAGTCTTGCTGGCGTGGCACGTCCAGCGCGGCATCTCCACCACCCCCAAATCCGTCAACCCAGCCCGGCTGCGCGAAAACCTTGCCGCCGCCGATCTTCAGCTGACGGACGCCGACCTGAAACGCATCCGCGCGCTCGACCAGGGCTACCGGCTTCTCGTCGGCTCGTTCTGGGAGATCCCGGGCGGCCCGTGGACGGTGCAGTCCATTTGGGACGACGCGTAGGAATTCGCCACGGCTGGTGGCTTTCTTCAAAAATCGCTCGGGCGGGTGTCGGATCGAGGGTCACCTCCCCGTAGTAGGGATGCCCCCCAACACCCTCGCAAGGAACCTCACCATGACCATCACCATCACCGCTTTTGAACGCTCGCCCGATGGGGGCAAGGGACTGGCACGTGACACGCGCGTGCGCTGGGCACTCGAAGAAGTGCAGCAGCCCTATGAGGTTCGCCTCGTCTCGTTCCGGGCGTTGAAGGAACCGGCCCATCTTTCGGTCAGCCCGTTCGGCAAAATTCCCACGTTCGAGGAAGGCGAGCTCGCGTTGTTCGAGTCCGGCGCGATTGTCTTGCACATCGGTCAGCAGCACCCGGGCTTACTGCCGAGCGACGCCCCTGCACGAGCGCGCGCCATCGCGTGGATGTTCGCCGCGCTCAGCACGATCGAGCCGCCCATCCTCGAGCTCGTTACAGCCAAATTTGCGGAGGCGGACAAGCCCTGGACGCCAGAGCGCCTGCCGCTCGTGCACGATCGCATCCGCGATCGCTTGAAGCAGCTGGCGGCGCGCCTCGGCAATGCCGAGTGGCTAGACGGCGCGTTCAGCGCCGGTGACCTGATGATGGTTTCAGTGCTGCTCAGGCTCAGAGCGTCGGGCATTCTCGACGAGTTTCCGAGCCTCGCCGCCTATGTAGCGCGCGGCGAAGCGCGGCCGGCCTATCAGCGAGCGTTTGCGGCGCAGCTCGCGATCAACGCGCCAAACTCGGCAGGGTGAAAATGCACCCACGTGGTACGTACTCCGCGAATTGTACGGAATATCAACGACACGGCTGCCCGTAACCTCGTGCTACCTTTTCGATGTGCATTCACGCGCTCAGCACCGGGGGGTCAATCCGGGACCGGTGCTAGTCGTCGACGACGACGCCGACGCGCGCGCGAACCTGCGCGACATGTTGGAAGAGCTGGGCCAAGACGTCGTGGAAGCCGGCAACGGGCAACAAGCCTTCGACTTCTTGCTAGCGAACCCCAGCGTTCATGTCCAGCTCATCTTGCTGGACCTGGACATGCCGCACATGACCGGCTGGGAGCTGCTCAAGCTGCTCAAGAGCTACCTGCGTTTCGCAACCATCCCGGTGGTCGTCGTCTCCCGGCACGTTTCCTACCTGCGCACCCGGGATCACGACATGCTCGACGGCTGTATCGAAGCCCCGAGCGAGCTGCCCAAGCTACGCGCCGTGGTCGAAGCCTTCGTGCTGCATTAGCGTTACCAGGAGCGGGAGCATCCCGCTAGCAGGAGCGGGAGCATCCCCGCTAGCAGGAGCGGGAGCATCCCCGCTAGACTGCGCTCGTGTTCAGACGCGAAGGGCCGGCGCGTGACCCCCAAAAGAACCTGCTACTAGCGGCGTACCTGGCCGCGACTGCCGGTTTCGTGAACTCGGGAGGCTTCGTGATGATCGGCTCGTTCACGTCGCACGTGACGGGCAGCGTGGGTCGGTTCGCCAACGATCTGGCCAATGGTCACCCCGCGGCGGCCGTGTCTGCGCTGTCGTTGGCGACCGCCTTCTTCTTCGGTGCGGTGGGAGCCAGCTTGCTGCTGGACATGACTGGCTTGCGGGTGCCGCTGCGCTACTGCGCAGCGCTCGCCGTCGAAGGACTGTTGCTCCTGGTCTTCGTGTTCGTGGCGGGTCTCTCGCGCACGACGCACCCTCGACTGCTCGACGCGATGGCCGCCTTGTTGTGCGCGGCCATGGGTCTACAAAACGCCCTCGTTACTCGGCTATCGGGCGCCACCGTGCGCACGACTCACCTCACCGGCATCGTGACCGATCTCGGCATCGAAACGGTGCGCTGGTACCGCTGGCATCACGCGCGACTGCTCAACCCACCGCGCGCGAGCCAGCCGCCCCGGCACCGCCCCGACGGGCGCATCGCGCTCCACCTGGCAATCACCATCGCGTTCGTCGTCGGCGCAGCGGCAGGAGCGATCCTCACTGCGCGCGCCAGCCGTTGGGCCATGTGCCTCCCGGCGGCGCTCGCCGCGGCAGCAGCCGCATTTGCGGCGCTGCAGGCCCGGCCGGAGCCTGGCGAGCTGGCGCAGCCGCCTAGTTCGCAGGCTTGACGCTGACGACGTCGATTTGCACGAATTGTCCGTTGTAAGCCGCGGGTGCCGGAGGCACGCCAGGCACGACGTACGGGGTAGAGGCGTTTGCGTCGGCAGCCTGGCAGTTCTTCACCATCGCGCAGTCGGGGTCGCGGACCGTTAACGTGACGCTCGCGCCGCCCGGAACCGCGATTGCCTTTTGGTGATCGTGCGTGAACACCCGGTAACCCTCCGCCTTGCAGTCGGCGTTCAAAGTGGCGCGAGCGCCCTGCAAAGGCAAGCCTTGCAGCGGACCAGGGCTTGGTGTGGGCCGCAGGAAACGATACAACCGCCGTGAATGGATGCGCCGCTTTCGGTGTTGCAATGGGATCGCGGCGCCCTCGAGGCGGAATGCGATCGCGGCGCGATCATTCAAGCGGGTGTCGAGGCGTACTTGGGCCGAACCGCCTTCGGCCCCGATGGCACGGTGGTGGTGCGCGTCAAGCTGGCGCGCGTGCAAGAGAACGGGCGCACGCGCGTGGTGGCCCGGGTGACGCAAGAGACGAGCGACGGGCAAGCTTGGGGTGAGCGTGAGGTTGCGGGCGACTCGAGCTGCGCGTCGCTCGATGAGCCGCTGACGCTGGTCGTCGCCTTGTTGGTGGATGCGCCGACGCCACCGCCTCCCCCTGTGGCGAGTGAGCCCCCTTCTGCTTCCGCACCGCCGCCCGCTCCGCCCTCGCCCAAGCCCGAAGAGCCCGCGGATCCGGACGGCGGCGAGATTGAAACCGCTCCCAGCCTGGAGCAGGCGACGACCGCCCCCCAGCACGTCGTGGTGTTGGCGTTCGGCCTGGTTTCGCTGGGCGGATTGCCCACGACCGGTGGCGGAGCAGGGCTCTTGGGTTCCTTCAAGCCGCGCGGCTTCTGGGGCCTGGGCGTGGAGGCGGGCGCGTGGTTGCCGCAGCGGTTACCGCTCGGCACGGGCTCGCTCGAGACTTCGCTGCTGGTCTTCAGCGGCAGCGTGTGTCCGCTGCAGGGCGTGAGTGAGCGAGTGTGGTGGAGCGCCTGCGGCAGCCTGGGCGCGGGGCGTCTGCACGCCAAGAGCCGCCACCTGCTCGAGGCCCGAACCCGCAGCGACTGGTTTGCGCTACCCGGCGCCAGCGTGCGTGGCGGTCGAGTTTTCGGGCAGCACGTCTTGATCAGCGCCGGGCTGGAAGCGCTGTTTCCAGTATCACCCGATTCCTACGTGTATCGCTCGGCCGACGGCGAGAAACAGCTCGCCTTCGAACCGAGCCGGCTGATGATCACGGCTCAACTCGGCGTCGGACTCCTGCTCGACTGAGCAAACGCGGCCATGCATCAGAAAACGAAGGCTGAGCCTCCATATCCCGGGGTGGACGCCTCCGTGGCCTCTCGCGCAGCCATGCCTCGCCCGGCAGCCACGACCTTTCCCGAAATCTTCCAGCAGCACGCCCGCTTCCTTTGGCGAACGCTGATGCACCTGGGCGTGCCGAGCCGTGAAGCCCAGGACTTGTGCCAAGAAGTGATGATCATCGTGCACCGCCGCTTGCCCGACTTCACGGGCCAATCCGTGCGTAGCTGGCTGTACGGCATCTGTGTGCGCGTCGCGTCGGACTACCGCCGCAGTGCGCGAGTCCGGCGTGAGATCCCCCAGGGAGAGTTACCCGAGGGCGGCGGCACGGAAGACAACGGCGAGCAGCAGGACCGTCGAGCAGAAGGGCAGCGACTGCTCCGCGCGCTCGAGCAGCTGAGCGAAGAGAAGCGCGCCGCGCTCGTGTTGTACGAGGTAGAGGAGCTCACGTTGGCTGAGGTTTCCGAGGCGCTCGGGGTCCCGCTGCAAACGGTTTATTCGCGCATCAAAGTAGCGCGACAAGACCTACGCCGGGCGCTGGAGCGCGAGAGCCGAGGCGAGTTGGGAGGTGCCCGTGAAGCAGGTTGACGAAGAGCAAGAGCTGACACGCCTGCTGGCAGCCGAGCCGTCGCCACTCGCCCCCGGCCTCGAAGCGCTGCGCGAGCACGGCCCCGACGCGGCCGAGCTCGCGTCCTTGGCGTCGCGGTTGGCGCTGCAGGGCATCGACGTGAGCATCCCCCCGCCAGCGCCGCCACGCGCCAATCCCTGGAAGAAGTGGGCCTGGGGGGGCAGCGGTGGCGTGGCCGCCGGGCTCATCTGGCTGGCGCTGCGCGGCGCGCAACCAGCGCCCACGGCGTCCTTGCCGTCGGCGCCAACGCCGGAGCTGCCCGGCGCTTCGGCGTTCGCGGCCGAGCCAGCGCCAGTGTCGCAACGTTCAGCAAAGGTCGCCGCGGAGCAGCCGAAAACCGTCGACAACGCTCCCGCCGCCACTAGCGCACTTGCAACCGCGACGTCGCGCCGCCCCGCCACCCCGCCGCCTGCGAGCGAAGAGCAAGAGCGACCCACAGCCGCCAACGCGAGCAACCCGAGTCATGACTCAGCCAACGTTTTTTCCCATCCCCTCGGGGTGAGCAGCCACACCGAGTCAACGAGCACCCTTTCCTCCAGCGCCAGCGCCTCCGCCCCTTCGCCGGTCGCGACGCAACCCGCCACTGAGCTCGAGCTGCTGCGCGATGCGCGCTTCGCCCTGCGCCAATCGCCTGCGCGCGCGCTGCAGCTAACGGACGAGCACGCGCGCGCTTACCCGCAAGGAAAGATGACACAAGAGCGCGAGCTGATCGCCGTCTCCGCGTTGGTTGCGCTGGGCCGGCGCACGGCCGCCCTGTCCCGAGCCGCCAGCTTCGAACGTCTCTACCCCAAGTCACCGTATCGCAAACAGATGGGCGACCTTTTGCGCTGACCGGGTTCAGAAAAGCGCAACGCTGCTGCCAATACGTCGTCGGAGGCCCGCTTGCTCGATCCCCTTCGTTCCCCCACCCGCTCCTCGTTCCTGCTCTTGCTCAGCGTGGCTGTGGCTGTGGCTGCCGGTTGCGGAGGAAAAGAACGCGACATGGGTCAGGAACCAAGCTCCGGCGCGGGTACCGGAGCCACCACCTCCGGAGGCTCGTTGAACCTGGGAGGTAACGGCTCCGGGCACGGTAACGGCTCCTCCGACACGCCTTGCGGCGCCACGCCCTGCGCCGATCACGAGGGTGAGCAAAGCTTCGTCGACGCCGGCGCGCCAGACGACGCCGCCGACATCTTCGACGGCGCGACGCCGCACGACGCGGGCAGCAACGCCAAGCGCGAACCGGCCATCATCTATCCGTCGCACGAGACCATGTTCCCGATCAACGTGTCGCACATTCGGCACGACTGGGCGGCGGCCGACAACGACCTGTTCGAGCTGCGCTTCGTCGGACCCAACACTACCGTCACCGTTTACACGTCTTCTGTGACATGGACGCCGAGCGACGAGCAATGGGATTGGATCGCCGAGTCGAATCGCGGAGCCGCGGTGGAGCTCGTCGTCTCAGGGCTCGATACGGCTGCGCCGAGTGACGCTTGGTCGTCGGCGCCGATCACACTTCTGTTCAGCGACGCAGCCGTCGAGGGCGCCATCTACTACTGGTCGACGGGCACGCAGGGCATCATGCGCGCCACCGTCTCGAACGATTTTCCGGAAAAGTTCTACACCGATCCGGCGGCGGCAGACGCGGGCACTTGCGTCGCGTGTCACACGCTGTCGCGTGACGGCAAGCGTCTGGCTGTCGGCTACGGCGGCGAAAATCTGCGCGAAGTCTCGGTGCCCGAGCGAGAGACGATCGTTCCCGTCGGCGCCGCGACCACCACCACGGATCCGATGACCATGCCGATGCCCGGCATGATGCCCAAGCCCGGCATGATGCCCAAGCCCGGCATGATGCCTGCGATGGGCGGAGGCATGGCCTCGGCCTGGACCACCTTCTCGCCCGACGCGCAGATGCTGCTGGTGGCGGCCAACGGCGTGCTCACGCTGATCGACGCCAACACCGGCGAGACTATCGGTAATGACTCCGGCGTCGTTCCGATCCCGAGCGGTGCGGTCGCCACTCATCCCGACTGGGCGGCCACCGGCGACCGCGTCGCGATCACACTCGGTACCAAAGGCGGCAACAAAGAGGTCGAAGGCGGCTCGATCGCAATCTTGGGCTACGACCGGGGTAGCTGGGGCGAGGCCGAGGTTGTCATCGCCAGCAAGGGCAGCGACGACAACAACTTCTTCCCGGTCTGGAGCCCGGACAGCAAGTACCTGGCCTACGTGCACGCCGAAGGGAAATCCAAGGACGCGGTGAGCGCGGAGCTGAGGCTCTTGAACGTGGCCAGCGGAGACGTGGTCTCGATGCTGCGCCTGAATCAGCGCGTCAACAACGACGACGGCCTGATGGAGCTGGGCAATTCGATGCCGACCTGGGCGCCTTCCACCAAGGGTGGCACCTTCTGGCTCGCATTTTCGAGCTTGCGCGCGTACTCGGTCGTACGCCCCGCGGACAAGCAGAAGGACCAGATCTGGATCGCCGCTGTCGACCCGAACGCGGATGATCCGGGCTACGCCGCCTTCTGGGCGCCGTTCCAATCGGTAAAAGACGGCAACCACCGGGCCTTCTGGACGCACGCCTCGGACGATACGCAGTGCCGCTGCGTCGAAATCTGTGATGATTCGCTGGACAACGACTGCGACGGCACGGCCGACGAAGACGGCTGCAGCGTTTGCCAGGCCGAAGAGATCTGCGGCGACGGCATCGACAACGACTGCGACTGCGTGATCGACGACTGCACCGCAGAAATCTGCGACGACGGCGTCGACAACGACGGCGACGACTACGTGGACGGCGCCGACCCCGAGTGCCAAGAAGTGAGGTGACGGCTCTTGCGCCGCGCCCGCGAGCGCCAGCCGAAGCAGAGGCCGAAGAGTAGCCAGGGCAGCGCGTTCACGCGTGGTGCGGGGCTCGAGAGCGAACAGGCCGAGCTCTCGTCGCTGGAGGTAGGCGCGGCCGGCGCGCTGCCGCCGCTGCCACCCATCGCGCGGCCGGCGTGACCGGCGCCAGAATCAGTCCCCCCCGTCGCGACGGCCGTCGTCTCTCCGCCGTCGGCGCTGTTCGTGCCGCTGCCGGCATCGGCGCTACCGCTGGAGCCGCCGGGGCCGGCGCCGTTGCCCCCACTGCCACCGCCGCCTTGCTCATAGCCGGGTGTCGCGGGGTCCGCGCCGATGACCGGGGCAAGGCCGCGCCAAGCGTTCGGACAAGACATCGCGACGGGCGTGCCGGCGTCGCAGACTTGCAACGTCAGCTCGTTGGGCACGAACAGTGGCTCGAAGCTCGCGCCTTCGTCCGTGGAAAGACCGACGGAGAAGCCGGCCGTAGCCTGATCGGCGCACGCAAAGATGCCGTCACTCGTCCACGTGAGGCAGGTCACTCCCAGGTCGTTCACCTTGGAGAAGGCGTAGTCGGTGGCGCTCGCGATTTGGACGGGGTCCGTCGGCCCGCCCACGGCGATTTGCGCACCGTCCGGCGAGAGCGCAAATCCTGCCAGCGTGCCCTTCGCTTGCAGGATGAGCTTCCAGTCTTTGCCGGCGTTTTCGCTGACGAAGAGCACGTCTCCACTGGCCGTGGTCGGAGCGCGCACGTAAATGCGATCGGCATCGAGCGGATCGATGGCGGCAATGTAGGGTACGGGGCCGCCGTCTGCCGGCAGCACGAAGGGATGCCAGGTCGCGCCGTCGTCGTCCGTGCGCACGACGGATGGGGTACCCGTGCCGAGCACCGTGGTGCTCACGTAGATGCGCTGGGGCTGCGACGGCGCGATCGCGAGCGTGAGCACGTAGCCTTCGGCCGCGACGCCGAAGGGCTGCCAGGTGGCGCCGTTGTCGAGACTTTGGCGAAGAGCAAAGCTGTACTTGCCGGCATCGAATAGCGACGCCGACGACACCACGCGCTTGGGATCGCTGCGATCGACGTCGGAATCGACGATGACCTGGTCGCTCTCGGGTAGCGCCCAGTTGCAGCCAAAGTCCGGGCTCGTCGTGAAGGCCGACGACGACGCAACGATTACGGAGTTGTCCGCCGTCACTTCGATCGGCGGGTCTTCGCCGTTGACGAACTGGGCCGCCGCCTCACACACCCAGTGCCAGCTCTTGCCGTGGTCGCGACTGAGCACCAGGCCAAAGGTCGCCCGCACCGCGATGTACGACGCATCTTTCGGCCCAACGACGAGCTGGTTGGAGAGCGGGTAGCGACCGTTGGCGCGCGCGGGCTGCACTGCCAAAAGCGCCGCCGCGAGTAGCCAGGCCGATCTCATGGGCTTCGCTCAGTAATAGAGGTACACCCACCAATTCTTCATCGGCGTGCCGTCGGGCATTTTGGCCTTGTTGTCCAGGCCCGGCCAGCTCTGCCACCAGTAGATGTACCAGGCGCCACCGACCACGCTGCGGCCGCCGTATTGATCCGTGTTCCATTTGTCCAGCGTGGCGGCGCTGTAAGGGGTCTGCATGTCCATGCCGCCGGGGCCGTCGTGCAGCCCGTAGTGCTCGCAGGAGGAGAGCACGGTTTGCGTGTTCTGCTGATCGTACTCGCCGCGCGCGTTCGGCGGAAAGTGCGCGTTGCCGCAACCCTGATTGAACGGCGTGATGGTATTCGTGCCGCCCCAAGTGACCGAGTTTTGGTCCGGGTACGTGAGACAGCCCTTGTCGCCCTTACCGGTACACTGGCCGTACCAATCTTGAAACGGCGTCCCGAAGCGCTTGTTCAGATCGAAATTGGCGAACGGCTTGAACATCTCGTCGAAGTGCAAAACGGCGCGGTTACCGATGTGCTCGAAGTTGTGCCCGCTCACCTGCAGCGCGTTGCCGAACGCGCCGTCCATCTCCAAAAAGTCGATGCGAATCGAGAGGCCGCAGGCCGTCATCGCGGCGTAGTCTTCGTCCGACATGGCGCCGTTGCCGGCGTTGCGATCGAACTGGCCGGGCTTCTTCACGTCCTTGTTGTCGTACTTTTGCTTATTTTCGATGATTTCCGGCACATCGTCGTCCGGTGGATCTTTCGTGAACGCGATGAAGATGTCGTTGAAGATGCCCTTCTGAAAGGCTTGGCAGAGCGTCAAGTTCTTCGAGGCGTCTGCTGGATCTTTCACGCCGATCAGGTCGGCATATTCTTGGCTGAAGAGCGCCGAGAAGTTGATGGTGTTGCGGCCGGGGCTCGTCTCGCGGCGCGGCATCTTCGCGCTGTTCTTGGCGCCCGAGTCGTCGCGCAGGTCCACGTGCTTGGCGAGCTCGTAGTACATGAACGGCTTGGCGTTGGGGTCGCTGTAACCGTGGTACGTGCTGCCCACCATGAACGCATTTCTCTGCTGCTGAAAGCGCTTCTCCACCTGGTCGAAGGTGTAAGTGTTCGCGTAGTCGAGCAGCAGAAAGCGCGGGTGCATCTCGCGGATCTCCGTGTGGTGGTCTTTGAGCCACACGTCCGAGTTGGCAAAGCTGGTTTCGTTCGGCCAGACGAGCGTGGCGTTGCTCCCGCCGCCGCCGCCAGCAGCGTTCGCGCCACCGGTACCGGCCGCGTCGGTGCCGCCCGCCCCAGCGCCGGTCATGCCCCCGCCCGCCATGTTGGTCGACGTGCCGCCGGCCCCGGTACCGCCCGAGACCGAGCCGGCGGCGGAGCCGCCAGAGGCGGCACCGGCCGAGCCCGCCGTTGCGGAGCTGCCGCCCACCGACGAGCCGGCGGTGCCCGAGGTCGACCCGCTGGTGGTGCCGTCGTCGCCGCAGCCCAGTGCCAGCGCCCCTAGCGCGAGAACCATCGAAGAAACCAGCCCGCGCGAGCCCAGCCGAGAAGTCACCATGATCCCCCTTTAATGTAGTCACCTGCCTGACGCGGCTCACGCCTTGACAACTCCCCGGAGTGTTATGCTTAGCACCGAAAGTTGCAGCAAAGGCGTCCCCGCGGATCGCCTGCAAAGCGTCTCAATCCGAGCAGTGCTCGGGCGTGGGGGCGGGCACTTTGTCGGCGGCGGCGCGCAGGTTGGTCGTGCTGATGCAGCGCATGGGCAGGCCGGCATCGAGGAAGGTTTCAGTGGCGGTCTCGGCCGTCCAAACCAGCCGAGCTCCGACCTCGAACGAGGTCAGGGCGTCACGCACTGTCGGCTCGAGATCGCCCGAGTCGATGAGCGAGTCGGCCACGTCTAGCCCGACGGGCGCCAGGTGCAGCTGCATCTCGACGCGATCGAGAGCCACCCCGAGCGAGCCGCCGGCGCGTGGATACGTGCGGTACACGTGCGTTTGGTAGAAGCGCTTGTCACTGGCATCGAACGTGGCTTGCCCGGGCAGCAACAGTGGCTCCACGCCGGTCGCGTTCCAGAACATCTCCACGTGCTTGCCCTGATCGTCATGGCCGCAGTCGCGCAGCAGCCAGAGCTCCGGATCGTCGAGCTGAGTGGCTGAGCTGCCTTCCGGCACGACCCCGCTCTGGTAGACGAGCTCGTCCCCCTGATAGCCGGTTAGCTCGACCCAGGCGCGGCGATCGTGCGCGACGCCGCTCGGGAAAGAATGCCCGGCGGCGACGTTGTCCAAGATCACCATCACGCTCAAATTACTGCCCAGGCCCTTCACGCACAGCGCGCTCTGCACGGTCGTATCGAGCAGCTCTTGAATGGCGGCGCGCTGCTGTTTGCGGTTCGGAAAGTCCGTCAAAGCCACGTCTACGGCCGGGAAATCATGTCCGTGGCTGCGACGCTCGGGGGAGCCGGGCACCTTTGCGATCGCCACTCGCTCACGGCTCTCGCTCATGTGGCATTGCCCGCACGTGGTACCACCCGGTGCTTGTGAGAACGCGGACTCTCGCCACTCGCTGAAGGTGCGCTCGATGTCCACGCCGTGCTGATTTTTGATATCGTGGCAACTGCCGCACAATTCGGACGATGCGCTGCGGGTTCGATCGAGCAGGGGCGAATACGCCGAGCCGTGTGCGGCGTTGAGTAGCGGATCCTTGATCGAAGCGCGCAGCACCTGGTCACTCGCGAGCTGCACCGGGTTGTCGTGCGTGCCCTTCACGCTCTCTGCCGAATGGCAGAAGTAACAGGTCACGCCCTTCACGCTCTGCGGCAAGCTGTCGAGGTTCATGCCGTCCGTCGTGAGGCCCTCGCGCACCGCGACGGGCGCGTGGCACTTCACACAAAAATCGCCCACATCTGCCTCGCGCTGGGCGCGCGCATTCATCGCCAAGAACAGCGGGTCGTCCGCCGCATAGGCGTGCATGCTGCCCGACCACTCCACGTAGTGATCGCTGTGGCACCCGGAGCACGACTTGGGGTCGAGCAGCTGCTCGCGCGTCAAGCCGCTCGACGCCGCTGGCTCCGCGTGCGTGCTGCAGCCCAGGGCGCACGGCAGCAGCAAAATCAGCCAGGCGCTTCGCACTCAACCCTCGACACAAAACGCAAATCGCACGCTGTCCATCGGCTCTGCTGTCTCGGCGCCTCCAGCCGTCGCCATGATGCTCACATCGACGAACCACACGCCAGCCATGAACAAGTCGAGCTTGGAAATGCTCGACTTTCCGTCGGCATCGGTCATCGTGGCCTCGGGAGTCGTCGGACTCATGTGCCCGTGGTCCGGCATCTTCGCCGTGACCACGAGCTGTACATCGCTGAGCGGCTGCCCGTCGGCGTCGAGCACCGTCACGCTCCAGCCGTTGTTGCCACGTGCCGGTGGCTCCGGATCACCGCTCTCGAGCATGACCGTGAACCCGTTGTCCCCCGTCTTCGCCAAGCCCTCCTCGAACACGTCGACGCGCGCATCGCCCGTACACGAAACCTCCTCGCCCGCCCCACCCGCAGCCAGGCCGGGCGAGGCGCCCTGCGTCTCGTCGTGGCTCGAACAAGCACCGAGCAGCGACGGGCAGGCAAGCGCGAGCAACGAAACCATCGAGAAGCGCCGCGCCAGGAGCCGCATCCACCCTAGGAAGCCACGTCCGGCGGGTTTTGGCTCAAAAAAAATCAGTTGCATCCCGGAACAGCGAAAAAGGGCGGGCTCGGCATGCCCCACACTGCGGGCCGTGAGAGAAGCCAGGCACTGGTTAGCGGCCCCCTACCCGCGCTCGGTGGGCGCACACCCTGCAGCGCTCGAGCGCCGAACACGGACGCGCATCCCAGGTGTGACAACCTCGCGGCAGCGGACCAAAACGCCACGACGGGGAGCAGAATCCTGTGCCCCCAACGCCCGCCTTTGTGGCCCATTTTGACCCGTGGGTGGCAGGTACACGCGTTGCACGCGCCCGAGGCATGGATGGCAAGACCAACGACCTCTCCCCTGCAGGCAACCGAGGAGGCGAGCTGCGCAGGGTCCGTGGTCTTCGCGTGTTGGTCGTCGACGACGACACGGATACGCGCGAGTTGCTGGACGGCATCCTCACCGACGCGGGGCTCGTCACTGCTTGTGCCGAGTCGGTCTCACAGGCATTCGACATCCTGAGCGACTTTCGTCCGCAGGTCATCATCAGCGACATCGAGATGCCGACGGAAAATGGCTACTCGTTCTTGCGCAATCTGCGCTCCGTGCTGGACGAAGACGGCGGGCAAACGCCCGCGCTAGCCCTCACCGGTCGCACCCAGCCCGCTGATCGCGAGCGCGCGCTGGCCGCCGGCTTCAACCTGCATCTGCCCAAGCCGACCACGCCCCAAGCGCTATTGCGCGCGATCAGCTCGCTGGTCGGAACGGACTCCAACGCCGCGGAGTAGGCGACTCAGTACTCGCCTTTGATCACGAAGAACGAGCCGCGAATCGTACCGGCGAGCTTGGACTTCTGCCTGGCGAACTTGAACTTGCCGAGCTCTTTCGGAACGTCCATGCCATCCGACAGCTTGAAGCCGACGGCGCGCTTCTTCGGGTTATCGAGCGTGTAGAGCACGTTGATCGAGAGGCCGCTCTCGTAAAAAACGTAGGTCCAGCGGATGTTCTCGACCTCGAACTGCGTCGCCTCGAGCGGGGGCGACTCAATCTCGATGTCTCGCTCCTGCTTCAAGATCTTGTGAACGTAGGCGATGAGCTTCTTGGCCTTATTGGCCGGCTCCACCTTGAAGTCGTGATCGTACTTGTTCTTGAAGTAGCGCGCTTCGTTGGCACGCAGCCCCGCCAGCGCCTCGGCCACCGGCGAAGACTCGAGCCCTTTGGTTGACACAGTCACGAAATCGACGACGGGCATGACAGATTCGAGCGTCTTCGCCGAACACCGCGGCGACGTCAACGCCCGAGTGGCTCGCCGGGCGGCTAGAATGGGCGCAGCGCTCCGAAGGCTTCAACCGCTGGCGTTGGCGCGGTAGGCCTGCGCTTTTGCCTGGGTTTCGCGGAGCGGGTGACGTAGTCGGAATGCCGCAACATGCCCACCGTTCAAGGCAACCAGCTACTTTTGTACGCGTTCCTCGCGGTCGTCGCGCTCGTCATCCTGATCGCGAAGCTGAAGCTGAACCCGTTCATCACCTTGGTATTGGTGTCGGTCGGGCTCGGCATCGCCGTCGGCATGCCGCTGGGAGAGATCGTCAAGTCGTTCGAAAACGGCGTCGGCGGTACGCTCGGTCACATCGCGCTCGTCATCGGCTTCGGCACGATGCTGGGCAAGATGATGGCAGAGTCGGGCGGCGCCGAGCGCATCGCACGCACGCTGATCAAGGCCTTCGGCGAAAAAAACGTCGATTGGGCGATGGTCGTGATCGCGTTGCTCGTCGGCTTGCCGGTCTTTTTCGAGGTCGGCTTCGTGCTGCTCATCCCGATCGCCTTCAGCGTGGCCAAACGCACGGGCACGTCGATGATCAAGGTCGGCATCCCGATGGCGGCCGGCTTGTCGATCGTCCACGGGCTGGTCCCGCCGCACCCCGCCGCGCTGCTCGCAGTGTCCGCGTACAAGGCCGATATCGGCAAGACCATCGTCTACGCTTTGATTGTCGCCGTTCCGACCGCGGCGGTGGCTGGTCCGCTCCTGGCGAAGCTGCTGGATAAGCGGATCAAATTACCTGCCGTCAATCCGCTGGCGGCTCAGCTCACGGAAGAAGCTTCCAGCGAGCGTGAGCTGCCCGGTTTCGGCATCACCGTTTTCACCATCTTCATTCCCGTCATTTTGATGTTGGTCGGCAGCTGGGCGGATCTGTTCACGACGCCCAAGTCGACCGCGAACGAGCTGGTGAAGCTGATCGGCAACCCCGTCATCGCGCTCATGACCGCGGCGCTGATCAGCTTTTATACGTTCGGCAAGGCGCGCGGCTTCGATCGCGACGCCATCCTGAAGTTCACCAACGACTGCCTGGCTCCCACCGCCGGCATCACCTTGGTTGTCGGCGCGGGCGGCGGCTTTGGCCGCATCTTGCGCGACTCGCACGTGTCGGACGCGATCGTGGCCATGGCGACGCACGCCAACGTTTCCGTGCTGGTGCTGGGCTGGTTGGTCGCGGCGCTCGTGCGCGTCGCAACCGGCTCGGCGACGGTCGGCATGGCCACGTCCGCCGGCATCGTGGCGCCGATCGCGGCGGCGAGCCCCGGAACCTGCCCGGAGCTCTTGGTGCTGGCGACCGGCGCAGGCTCGCTCGTGTTGTCGCACGTCAACGACGGCGGCTTCTGGCTCGTGAAAGAATATTACGACATGTCGGTCACGGAGACGTTCAAGACCTGGACCGTCTGCGAGAGTCTGATCTCGGTGATGGCCCTGGTATTGACGCTCGGGTTGTCGCTGTTCGTGAGCTGAGCCGTGGCGTGAGAGCAACGACGAAGTAAGTCGGAAAGGCAGGGGCGAGCTCCCCTCACTAACTCAAGGTGGCGAGAGCCACGAGCGGACCGATGGTCCGTCACCTGTCAGTTAGCTGCTTCGAAGGAGCTCGAATGTTAGGGATACCCCAGCGCTATTCACGGGGTTGGGTCGCAAGCGCGCTGCTCGGTGGGGCCGTGCTGGGCGGTTGCAGCGCCGGCAGTCCGCACCAAAACGGGGCCACTCCAGGCGGCGGCACCGGCGGCACCGGCGCTTCCGGCGGCGGCACCGGCGGCACCATCACGAGCAGCACCGACTGCGCGGGGGTGCACCCCGGCCGAGCGCAGGTGCGCCGCCTCACGCATTTCGAGTACGACAATGTGGTCGCGGACCTGCTGGGCGACACCAGCGGCCCTTCCAAGGTGCTGCCTCCGGACACCATCGACATCAACGGCGTCGTGAACGTGTTCGGAAACGACGCGGCCTTGCTCTCCGTGTCGAGCAACCTCGTCGACCAATGGGGCAAGGCAGCGGCGGACATCGCCGCGCGCGCCACGGCCACGCCGGCCGCGCTCGCCAAGCTCGCACCCTGTGCCGGCGAAGCCACTCCGGACGACGCCTGCACTTCCACGGTGATCGGCAGCTTCTTGTCGCGCGCCTACCACCGCGACGCGACACAAGCCGACCTGGACCGGTACCTCGCGCTCGCCAAGAAGATTCAGACGACGGACGGCTACGCCTCGGGTATCGCGGCCGCGCTCGAAGGCATCTTACAAGGCCCCGAATTCCTGTACCGGATCGAGCTCGGCAAACCAGCGCCCGAGCAGCCGACTCTACGCAAGCCGACGGCGGACGAGCTCGCAGCGCGCTTGTCGTTCCTATACTGGGGCACGCTCCCCGATGATCAGCTGCGCATGGCGGCCAAGTCGGGCCAGCTCGACACGGCAGAAGGCGTCAGGGCGCAGGCGTCGCGTCTGCTCGACGATCCGCGCTCGCGTAACGTGGTGCGCTACTTTTTCGACTACCTGCTCGAGCTCAAAGGGGTGGACAGCTTGCAGCGCTCGAGCACGCTCTACCCGGGCTACAGCGCGGCGCTCGCCCCGCTCTTTCACCAAGAGACGCAGGAGTTTCTGCAGCACCTGATCTTCGACCCCGACAGCCCCGGCACGTGGGCGTCGGCGTTGACTGCTCCGTACAGCTACGTCAACGAGCAGCTGGCTGCGTTCTACGGCATTTCGGGCGTCAGCGGCAGTGCGTTTCAGAAGGCGTCGTTGCCCGACACGACGAAGCGGCTGGGCCTTTTGACTCAAGCCTCCATCTTGGCGACCACGATCACGACCGACACGCCGAACCCGGTAAAGCGCGGCGGTTTCATCATCAATCGCATCTTGTGCATGAACATCAAGCTGCCGACGGATCCCAACATTTTGGCGAAGGTGAAGCCGCCCTCTCCAACCAGCGCCAAGACAGCGCGCGAGCGCTTCACCGCGCACCGCTCCGAGGCTATCTGCCAAGGTTGTCACGGGCTCATCGACCCCGTCGGCTTCACGTTCGAGAACTACAACCCCGTGGGGCAGTGGACCGATACGGAGAACGGCGAAAAGATCGACGCCAGCGGCGCCGTGCCCGGTCTGCCCGACGGGGCCGTGAACGGTCCCATCGAGCTCGTCAAAAAGATTGCCACGGTCGACTCGGTGGGCGCCTGCCTGGCGACCTACCTGATGAATTTCGGCTACGGCAAGACAGTAGACGCGAACGACGCCTGCGTTCAGGCGTCGCTCAACGATAAGTTCAAGCAGAGCGGCGGCAACATCAAGCAGCTGCTGCTGGATTTGTCGCAGACCGACGATTTTCTCTACCTGCCGGCAAAGGACTGATTGATGGCCAAGTTTCGTTTGAACCGCCGCGCCGTGCTCCGAGGAGCCGGCGGCATCGCGATCGGGTTGCCCTGGCTCGAAGTCATGGGCACCCCCAAAGCCAATGCGCAAGCGCAGACTACCGGGCCCAAGCGCTTTCTCGCCGTCTACACGCCGGGCGGCACGATCGTGAACAACGGCTCGGGCGTGAACAAGTGGCGGCCGACCGGCACCGAGACGGCGCCCGTACTCAGCCCGATTTTGCAGCCGTTGCAGGGCACGATGGACAAGAAGAAGCTGCTCGTCGTCGACGGTTTGGACATGTACTCCAAGCTCGGCGAGCAGCACCAGGCAGGCATCATTGCCTGGCTCACCGGCACGGCGCAGCTGAACGCGCCGGCGAACGGCGGCTTGCCCGGAACGACATCGTTTGCCTCCGGCCCGTCCATCGATCAGGTGCTCGCCACCAAGATCTCGTCGGGTCAAAAGCGCTTCCCCAGCTTACAAATGGCGGTGCGCTGGGGCACCGGCAAGGCTCAGGGGCTGCTCTCGCCCATCAGCTGCGCCAACTTCGAAGACAACTTGAAGGCCAGTCCGATCGCGCCCTGGGTCGACCCGGTACAAATCTTCAAAGATCTGTTCGGTAAGCCGGTCGGCGCAGGCACGGATCTCCGCCGCAAGTCCATCTTGGACACCGCGCTAGAAGAGTACAACGCGCTCCTGCCCAAGCTGGGCACGACGGACCGGGCCACGCTGCAGCAGCATGTCGACAAGCTGCGTGAGCTCGAATTGAGCCTGTCGGCCATCGCCCAGGGTTCCCCCAGCTGCAAAACACCGACTCAGGTCGACACCACCGGCTACAACCCGACGGCGGGCAAATGCGACGCGCGTTGCGACCCCAACGCGGCCAACGTCGGCGGAAACGTGGATCCCAAGACGGACGAGATGATCCCCCAAGTCGGCAAGTACTTGATGGATCTGATGGTAATGGGGCTAGCCTGCGATCTCTCGGCCGTGGGCACGTTCCAATGGACGGACACCGAGGCGAAGCACACCTTTCCGTGGCTCGCCAGCAAGTTCCCGCCCATCGACAACGACATGGGGCAGGTCCACCACCATCACTTCTTCCAGCACGACGGCGGCTTCCGGCCGCTGCACCTCGAGATTATCTACAACTGGTACTCTGAAATGCACGAGTACCTGCTGCAGGCGATGGACGGCATCGTGATGGGTGCCGACGGGCACACGCTGCTCGACGAAACTTTGGTGTTCTTCGGGTCCGAGATATCTCAACCCGACAACCACGACTGGCACGACATGCCGTTCTTGCTCGCAGGTGGCCCCGGAGTCATTCGCGGCGGCCGCTGGGTTCACTACACGGACAAGACCGACAAGAAGAACTCACACAACAACTTGCTGGTCGCGATCCTCAACCTTTTCGGCGATGACCGCAAAACCTTCGGCACCGCCGAGTTCAACACGGGTGCGCTGACGAATCTGGTTTGAACGAGCCTCAGCGCGCCGTGGAGCGCTGCCAACGCCGGCCCAACTCTTCGTAAACGTCGCGCAACAGCGCGAGTTGCGCGCAGTGATCGGGCTTGTCGTTCCCGGCGTAACCGCGCACGTGAAAGTCGCCCCGGCTGAAGTATTCGACGAGCTCGAGGCCGAAGCGGTCGTCGCGGCGTACGGGCAGCGGTTTTGCGTCGAGGGTCGAGATGAGATAATGCGCGCACTCGGTGGTCGAGGCAAAATCGGGCGGATCGATCGAAGAATGGCTGACGAAGAAGAAGCCGTCGCCGCTCGCGGCGCGCTTCGCGTAGGCGACGAACGGCTCGAGTTGGGCTTTGAAGGCGCTGGGATCGTTGCGCGGCGCGTGCAAGCCGTCGATCAGCACGACGGCGTCGATGCGGCTCGTATCGGGCTGCGCCAGCGCGGCCTCAACCCCCACGAAGCCGGCGCTCCAGGCGCTCAAGATCACCCGCGCGGCTCGGGCCGGCCTTTCGACTCGCTTGCTCAACGCCTGCTCGGCCTCCGCAATGAGCTGCGCGAGCCCCTGCCCGCCGAGCAGCGGTGCATAGCTCTGACTCGGGTCGAGAGTGAGCGCGTAAAGCACGAAATGCTGACCACTTTCAATCAGCTCGCGGCGCACGGGATCGTTGCCGTGCAGGTGAATCACCAGCGTGAACTCCCCGGCCGTGTCCACCGCCGCTTGCCGCGGCACCAGTAGCTCACCCTTGCTGAGGCGCTGCCACGGCTCGAAGCCGCTGGTGTCCACGGGCTGGCTCGCGCAAGGTTCGATGCCGCCACGCTCGACCGCAGAGCGCGACGACTGAAATGCGGGACGGGCATGGACCCAGTCCGCAGCGTCGGCGCGGGGCGTGGGATCGATGCGAGCGGGACGGCCGGGGGCGATGGGATCGACGACGCTCGACGAGGTCGGTGGCGGCGCAACTGGACGCGCAGCTACCGCGACGGCGCGCGGCAGCGTCGGCGGCTGTCGATAATGCATCGCCGCGGCGCCCAGCCCTAGCAACCCAGCGGAGATGACGATGACGGCCCATTTCACGTGGCCCACCTTCTATTGCTGGGCGACGTGCTGCTCGGGAGCGCGCTCGCGCAGTGCTTGCAACACCAGCGGCAACCGCGCCACCGCTGCGCGAGCGGCCGCGTTCACTGTTTCGGCGCGGCTGGCGCCGGTGGTGGCGACGCTGCCCCGAACCTTCGCGAGCACCGCGCCTTGTCGATTGGAGAGGGCCAGCTCGATCACGCACACGAGCTTCACCTGGTGCCCGGGCTCTACGTACCGACGCAGCTGAACCAACGTGGGAGAGATGCCATAGGAGCTCACGGCCCCCGTCAGGCTCTGCTGCGCCAAGCTTTGTTCGACCGCACGGCTCAGGTCGGTCGTCTCGGCGGCGGCGCCCCCGACGAGCAGAGTCACGGCGAGCACTACGCCTGCGAATGCGTATCGAGGAGTCATGTCCGAAACGAAGAGCAAGCTTCGGGCCAGCACGCGCGCCGCCGCTTCTCGCGAGCCCGCGCGTCGAACCCGCTCGAAAACGAAGCCGACGGCGCGTGGCAAGCTGTCTCGCTGTGCCGGAAGCTGTCTCGGTGGTGACTACTTCCAGGCGCCGGTCGCCACGAGCTCGTAGCCGGGCGAGGCTTTGGTGGCGCCATTGTATTTCACGAGCACGACGCCGACGTTGCCGTCTTTGAAGGCTTCTTTCGTGTAGCCCTCGACTTCGCTCATCGAGACTTCGAAAAATTGGCGGCTCATGCCCATCGGATCGTTCGGCAGCTGCGGCGTGTACTCGAGCGCCATGTCGAAGCCGTCATCCTTCAAGTTGACGAGCGGGCCGTTGAAGAGCAGCCACTTGCCGCGAGCCAGCTTGTCGAACGCGGCGACCGCCGCCTTCTTGTCCTTCAAGCTCTTGTCGGCCTTGAGCTTGGCCTGAACGTCGCTCACGACGAGGAAACCTTTGGCGGCTGCGTACTTGCCCTCCACCTGCGTGCGCCGGGCAGCCGTGAGCTCCGTATCGATCTTGCTGGGCCGGGCGCCGGCTTTGGCAGCGGGCTTTTCGGCCTCGGGCGTGGGCGCGGCGGCCGGTGTCGGTGCGGGCGCAGCCACCGCGCTCGGCGCGGGCTTGGCCGGAGCCGGGGGCTTCTCTTCTTCGCAAGCCAAAGACAATCCGCACAAGACCACGCAGCCCAGCAGCGCTCCTCGGATTTGCATGGCCACTACGACTAGCAGGGAGCATCGTACCGCAGCAACCTCTTCGCGATTGAGGCGCTCCCGGTCGCGCGATTCAATGCCACCGTGAGCGCCCCAGGCCGCTCGCGGCGGCGTCGGCACGCTCTTCGAGAAAATCGGAGCTGCGCTACTGAGGGGCGATCCGTTGCTGCAGGTGCGTCGGCTCGACCACCTGTGCGAGCACGGCCGCAAGACTGAGCGGCGCGGCGCCGGTGGCGTACGACGCAGCGGGAGCGATACAGAGGCCGTCGTGGGCGCTGACGCCGAGGACGTACGCGGTCATTTGCGCAGCGAGGCAGCGGTTGACTTGGGGAGCCTCAGCCAGCTTGCGCGCGAGATCTTCCGGCCCGCTGAAGGTGGCGTGCGACAGGTCTTCGATGTACCCGGAGGCGTCGATGGGCTTTCCGGCTTCGGTCGTGCGGTATTGGCCGACACCGTCGAAGTTTTCGAGGCCAAAGCCGATTTGATCGATGTGCGTATGGCAAGCCCCGCAGCTGCCGACAGCGTGCTCGCTCTCGTAGCGTTCGCGCGTGGTGGCGTTGCCGCTCGGTACTGGAATCGAAGGAATGTCCGCAGGCGGGGGTGGAACGTCGCCACACATGAGCTGGCGCAAGACGAACAGACCACGTTGCGTGGGAGAAGAGCTGTTCGGCGAGCCGAGCCGGGCGAGCAAGCCGCCCTGCGCCAACAAGCCGATGCCGTGCCCCTCGGGCCGCGCTGCGAGCGTGAATTCGCCGTCGGTGAGCCCAGCGCTGTTCCAGCCGTAAAAGCTCGCCAGGGAGGCGTTCACGTAGGTGCTGGAGGACGTGAGTAGGTCCTTCAGGCTGCCACCAGCTTGGTAGGTTTTGTCGACGAAGGTTTGCGTCTCGGTGACCATCGCGGTGGCGATGGTGTTCGGCAAGTTGTAAACGGCCGGGTCTTTCGCCGCGTAGGGCGCGCCATCGTACGACAACCATTGCCGGAAGAACTCGGCCATGTGCGCCTGCCCGCGAGCGCTGGTGAGCAGCATTTGCGTGGCGGCCGTGATTCCGGCGGGGGTATCGAGCGCTCCGCTGGCAACGCTGTCGAGCAGCTGGAGCGAGGGCGCCGTGCCAGTGAGGCCGTACGACAAGATCGAGGCCAGCTCGTAACCAGATAGCTGGAAGCCGCTGGCCGCCGGCTGACCGAGCTGTTGAATGTAGAGCGTGCTCGGCGACTGCATCAGCGCGGCGAGCATGCCGGCGAGCGCGTCCGTCGGCGACAGCTGCAGCATCGACACGCCCTGAGTGAAGAGGCCGACGTAGTCGGCGACTTCGCTCTCGGTGACGGGGCGGCGGAACAGCCGGTAGCCGTACTTCTTCACTACGGCGGTCGCGCAGGCCGCGTCGATGGCGGCGGCCGAGCAGGGCTGGATCAGCAGCGCGGCGGCTTGCGGCCCAGAGAGCAGCGCCTGCGAGCGCTCGAACGTGCTGTCGACCAGCGCCGAGAGCCAGGGTTGGTTCACGTTGAGCGCAGCCGAGTAAGTCGAATAGGCGCCCGCCTGGCGAATGTCGCCAACCAACTGAATCTTTTGCCACGACGAGGCGTCGAGACCGAGCGCGTCGACGAGCGTGTCGTTGTATTCGGCCTCGGACAGGCGGCGCAGCGAACGAAAAGCCGGTTTGCCGGATTCGCCGTCGGCGCAGGTTGCGGTGGGCGCCGTCGCGACGCCCGTGGTGCCGGCCGCGGCGGCTCCGCCCACGGCGGCCGCACCACCTGCGACGTTACCGGGCGCTCCCGGCGCGCCGTTCGCGGGTGCGGGCCCGCTGGTGCTACACGCCGCGAGCGCGAGCGTTACCAGACCCACGCTCGTGATGCCGCTCAGCGCGTTCACGCTAGAATCTCCTCGATGACGCCACGGCTTTCGCGCGGGCCATACTTGGTCGTCATCGGCGCGCCCATCACGTTGGACAGCGTCGCGAACAGATCGCCCATGTTGCGGCCGTTGGCGTTGATGCCGGCGATGCCACCGGGCGGGCCGAAGCTCAAGAATTGACCTGTTTTGAGCGCGCCACCGAGGCCGCCCATCAACACGACGGGGATCGACTGCACGGTGTGCGCGTCACCGCCGTCGACCTCGGAGGTCCAAAGAATGACGGTGTTGTCGAGGATGGTTTTGCCCGGCGACAGCGGATCGGGCACGTCGAGCCCTTGTACCAAGGTGAGGAAGCGACTCGACATCCAGTTGTGGCAGGTCGCAAAATCTTGCGCGGTCTTTCCACTCGGCTCGGATGGCACCCAGTGCGACAGCTGCTGGTGGTGCGCGCCCGAGAAGCCGAGCCACGAGAACACGTGGTTACCCCAGGCGTGCATCACCTGCAGGTTTGCCATGGTGCGCTGCCCACACACGAAAGCTTGAACCACGTTCTCGATCTGCGCGTCGAGCAGCGCGGGCAAATTCGGCTGCACCGCGTCGCCGTTGGTGATCATGCCCTTCGTCTTGTCGAGCGCGACCGTCGACAACATCGAGCAGCTCATCTGCGGTGCCGAGCCTTGCCCCGGGTTCTGCTCGAGCCCGAGCTTTACCTGCTGCACGGCCTCGATGTGACTTTGAATGCGGGCGCTCTCGTAGGGTAGCCCTGCCACTTGCTTGCTCAGGGTGTCGAGCTCCTTTTGCGAGAGTCCGAGCGCGAGCGACTTGAACCGGCGGATCGCGGCGATATTGGCGCCTTGCGCGCCCAGCGCGGACGGGTCGACGGTGCGCAGCACCTCCGCTCGTGACTGCGCGGGGTCGTAGATGCCGGGGATGCGCACCTTCTTGCGAAAGCTCATCTCCTGTCCGCCCGCGAGCGGCGCGACCGACAGGTTCAAAAGATCTGCCCCTATTGCGTCAGCCAGGACTTGCTCGAACGAGTCGTCCGCGCCGACCGTCAAGCAATTCTCCATCCCGAAGCCGTGGTTCGAGCCCGGCCCCAAGGAGAGCCCCTGAATCACGGTCATCTTCGACTGGTAGGGAGCCAGCGGCGCGAGCGACACCTTCAAGTCGAAGCTCGTGCCCGGCGTATCGGGCCAATAGAAGTTCGCCGCGCAGCCACTCGATACGTAAAACACAATCAAGCGCTTGACCGGGCCGGCTGCAGCCGCCTGGGCCAAGCCGTCCAGCGAGCGCGAAAGGGCCAGGGCCGTCGCGCCGCCGCCGACCGACGTCAGAAATTTGCGACGATTCATGCGTCTGCTCCCACCCCCTGATCCTCCGACCCGCGCCGAGTCCATTGCAGAAATGAGCCTCACAGCCTCGGCAAGGGTGGCCAACGTCGGCCAGTCCCAGTCACCAGCCGCCTTGCCGGACCCAGCAAGTCCCCGCCACTTTGGCTGGGCAAAGTGGCCAGAAGCGGTCACGTGTGCCGTTGCAATCGCGTCCAGCGCGCCATTTCTGCGCTAGAAACGCGCGATGACCGTGGCTGTGGTTGCCGAGAAGCCCTCCGTCGGGAGGGATTTGGCCAATGTGCTGGGGGCCACGCGGCGCGGAGACGGCACACTCTCGGGCAACGGTTACGTGGTGACGTGGGCCGTCGGGCATTTGGTCGGACTGGCGGAGCCAGAGGGCGTCAGACCGGAGTGGAAGCGCTGGCGGCGCGAGGATTTGCCCATGCTGCCGGAGCGCTGGCCGCTCACCGTGTTCGAGGCGACGCGCGACCAGTTCGAGGTGGTGAAGCGTGTTTTGAATGCGCCGGATGTGGAATCGGTGATTTGTGCGACGGACGCGGGGCGCGAGGGAGAGCTGATCTTTCGCTTCATTTATGAGGCAGCGAAATGTCGGCGGCCCGTGAAGCGGCTGTGGATCTCGTCGTTGACCGAAGGGGCGATTCGCGAGGGGCTGCGCAAGCTGCGGCCGGCGAGCGACTATGACCATCTGGCGAGCGCTGCGCTCGGACGCAGCCGGGCGGATTGGTTGGTGGGGATGAACCTATCGCGTGCTTACGGGCTCGCGTTGGATGCGCCTCTCTCGGTGGGGCGGGTGCAAACACCCACTTTGGCGATGCTGGTCGAGCGCGAGCTGGAGATTCGCAATTTCGTGCCGGAAAAGTACCTGGAGGTGGTCGCCCAATTCGAGAGCGACGCCGGCGCCTTCGCGGGCACCTGGTTCGATCCGAAAGCGAAAGAGCACGCGAGCCGATTGCCGGCCTCGGGCGAGGCCGCGCAGGCCATCGTGGAGCGAACGCGGGCGGGCCGCGCGCAGATCGCCAGCGTCACGTCGCAGACGAAGCGCTTACCGGCGCCGTTGCTATACGATTTGACCGAGCTGCAGCGGCACAGCAATCGGCTGTACGGGTTTTCGGCGCAGCGCACGCTCGACATTGCGCAAGCGTTGTACGAAAAGCACAAGCTCATCAGTTATCCGCGCACCGATAGCCGCCATTTGTCGAGCGAGGTGGCCAAGACGCTGCCCGAGGTGGTGGCGGCGGCCTCGGCGCCGTACGCGGAGCTGCTGGCGGAGGGCACCGGAGAACGCCCGCTTTCGCGGCGTTTTGTCGACGACAGCAAGGTGGGCGAGCACCACGCCATCATTCCCACGAGCGTGAGCGCAAGCCGCAAGGCGCTGAGCCAAGATGAGCTGAAGCTGTACGGTTTGATCGTGCGGCGTTTGTTGCAGGCGTGGCACGACGACTTCGTGTGGGCGGCCACGACCGTGATCACGCAGGTGCGACCGAAGACGAGCGACGCGCCGATCGACCATTTCCGAAGCCAGGGCACGGCTGTCGAGCAGAGAGGGTGGAAGGTGCTCGACGTCGGCGACGTGAAGCCGCCGCGCGAGAAAATTCGCGGTAAGACGGAGGATGAGACGCAAGCCGACTCGGTGTTGCCCGGCGGTTTGGCGCGCGGCCAAGAGCCGCGCGTGCTGGACGCCAAAGCGCTGGAAAAGGTGACACGCCCCCCGCCGCCCTTGAATGACGCGACGCTGCTCACCGCGATGGAGCTTGCCGGCAAGACCTTGGACGAGAAGGAGCTGTCGGACGCCATGAAAGACAGCGGGCTCGGCACGCCCGCAACGCGCGCCAGCATCATCGAGACGCTCCTGGCGCGCGGTTACGTCGCCCGCGACGGCAAGGCACTGCGTGCTACGGAGCGCGGCATCGGCTTGATTGACGTGGTGGACGCCGAAGTGAAGAGCGCGGCCATGACCGGAGCCTGGGAAGCGCGCTTGCAAGCCATCGCCCGCGGCCAGGCGCAGCTGCCGCAGTTTTTGCGCCAGATCGAAGAGTACGTGACGGCGGTGGTCAGCCGCGTGCCACCGCTCTTGCCGCCGCTCGCCGGTAACGGCGGAACGCCGAAGCCGACGAGCACGACGCCGCGACGCGACACACCGACGAGCACGACGCCGCGACGCGAGGCTCCGGCGAGCCCTTCAGCGCGTGCGATACCGGCTGCCGACACGGCGCCACGAGCGCCACGCGCAGAGCCGCTTCCCCTCGAGGCACTACTCCGCGACCGCTTCGGCTTTCCCGCCTTCCGCGCGCACCAGCAGGCCGTCTGCGAAGCCGCGACCGCCGGCAACGACGTGCTCCTGGTGATGCCGACAGGCGCGGGCAAGTCGCTTTGCTATCAACTTCCGGGTTTGGCGCGCGGCGGGACCACGCTCGTCATCAGCCCGCTGATCGCGCTGATGGAAGATCAGGTACAGCGACTGCAGTCGTTGGGCCTGCGCGCGGAGCGCATCCATTCCGGGCGCTCGCGCCTGGAGTCGCGGCAGGTTTGCGTCGACTACGTCGCCGGCGCGCTCGACTACTTGTTCATCGCTCCGGAGCGCCTCGGAGTTTCGGGCTTTCCGGAGCTGCTGGCGCGGCGCCCATTGGGCCTGATTGCGATCGACGAAGCGCACTGCATTTCGCAATGGGGACACGATTTTCGCCCGGATTATCGGCTGCTCGGGCAACGCCTGCCGCAGCTGCGGCCAGCGCCCGTCGTCGCGCTGACAGCCACCGCCACACCGCTGGTGCAGCGCGACATCGCGACGCAACTCGGCCTGGGCGCAGACGCACGACTTTTCATTCACGGCTTCCGCCGCCACAACCTGGCGCTCGAAGCTTTGGAGGTGCCGCCCAAAGAGCGCCCGGGCCGCGCCCTCGCCTGGCTGTCGCGCCCCGAGCGTTTGCCGGCGATTGCCTACGCGCCAACGCGCAAGTTGGCCGAGAGCGTGGCCCAGCTGCTCGCGACCAAGCATCGTGTCGCAGCGTACCACGCCGGGCTGAGCCCGGAGGTGCGCGAGCGCGTTCAAACGGATTTTTTGGCGGGCAGGTTGGATGTGGTGGTCGCGACGGTCGCGTTCGGTATGGGCGTCGACAAGGCCGACATTCGCACCGTGCTGCACCTGGCGCTGCCGGGGAGCGTGGAGTCGTACTACCAGGAGATTGGCCGCGCCGGTCGCGACGGCAAGCCTTCGCGCGCCGTGCTCATGCACCACGCAACGGATCGCAAGACGCACGACTTCTTTTTGGAGCGCGACTACCCGGACGTGCAAGTGCTCGAGAAGCTCTTTTCAGGGCTCAAAGCCAAGCCGATCATGCCAGAGACGCTGCGCAAAAAGGCGCGGGTCAAGAAGGCCGACTTCGCCAAGGCGCTGGAGAAGCTGTGGGTTCACGGCGGCGTGCAGGGCGTCATCGAAGAGCAATTGGTGCGCGGCAGCGAGGGCTGGCGTGCGCCTTACGCGGCGCAGCGCGCGCTGCGGCTCGAGCAGCTGGCGCTCATGGCCCAGTTCGCACAAGGCAAGAAGTGCCGCATGCTGGCGCTGGTCGAGCATTTCGGCGACTCGGCAGATTCGGCAAAGCCCTGCGGTCAGTGCGATGCGTGCGCGCCGGCTTCGGCGCTCAAGCTCCAAGCTCCACCGCCCGGCGGCTTCGCGGCTGCTCCCAGCACGACGCGGCGCGGACGCAAAGGCTCCGGCAAGCGCGCCGGTAACGGCGCCGGCCGCGGCCGCAAATCGCGCAAGAGCGGGATCGCCTTGCCCGCCTCCGGCCCCAGCGCCGCGCTCGTCGCCACCCTACGCGCCTGGCGCTTGCTCGAATCGAAAAAGAAACGAGTGCCCGCCTTCCGCGTGCTCACCAACCGCGCCCTCGTCGCGATCGCCGAAGCGCGCCCGCACAGCACCGCCGCCCTGCGTGAAGTCAGCGGCGTCGGTCCCAAGCTCTTGAAGAGCTACGGCAGCGTGCTGGTTGGCTTGTGCACGCGCGGCGCCTAACGGACGAGCAGACGGCTTTGGCTGGCGGCGCCCATTCATGGGCGCTAAACAGCTGGCTCCATGACGATCGACGCTGCCAAGTCCAAACCCAAGCTTTACGTGATCACGGTGAGCACGCGCCCGGGGCGCGCGGGCGTACCGCTGAGCACGTGGATTTTGCAGCTCGCCCAAGCCCACGGCGCCTTCGACGTCGAGCTGGTCGATTTGAAGGACGTGAATTTGCCGTTGTTCGACGAGCCGCGCCACCCACGCCTGGCACAGTACGAGCACGAGCACACCAAACGCTGGAGCGCGAAGGTCAAAGCCGCGGACGCCTTCATCTTCGTCACGCCCGAGTACAACCACGGCGCGCCACCCTCGCTCATCAACGCGCTCGACTACTTGGTGCACGAGTGGGCGCACAAGCCGGTCGGCTTCGTCAGCTATGGCGGCCCCGCAGGTGGCACGCGCGCCGTGCAGATGGTCAAGCCGATGCTCATCGCGCTGAAGATGACGGTGCTCTTCGAGTCCGTCATGGCGCCGCTGTTCACGCACAGCATCGACGAACAAGGCGTCTTCAAAGCGACCGAATTTCAGCAAACGAGCGCCCAAGGCATGCTCGATATGCTGAGCAAATGGGCTTCCGTGCTCGCCCCAATGCGTTCCTAGAGCCGTCTGGCCAACGCTGGCGACATCTCTTAGCCTGCGTTCATGGACCTTCGTTGGATGCGCGCTCGGATTTTGGCAGCACTGGGGACGAGCGGGGTCGGCGCGGTGGTGCTCGTGAGCGCCTGCCGGTCGAGCGGCACAACGGCACAGCACGATAGGGGCGGCGTGCCAACGACACAGGTTTCGGGACAGCCACGGGGTACGAGGGAATTGGCCCCATGCGCGAAGGACGAGATGCGCGATGCGCTGTGTGTGGGATTTCCGGGGGCTCACGCGAGCATCGACAGTTGCCCTAAATGGACGACCACCACGGGCGCGAATGTTTACGACATGAAGCACTTGCAAACGACATTGCCGGCGGAGGTGCCGCTCGATGCCGCGCTCACCGGTCGGTACCGCGCTTACGCACCGCCGGGTGGAGGTACGTCGAACAGCGAGGTGTGCTGTTACAGCTACTGCGTCGCCGGTTTGATCAAGAGTGTGCCGCCCAAGGCCGCGGGGCGCTCGCTGTGCTTCGACGCGCCCGAAGGCGGCACGTCGCAGCCGGCCGAAGCTCCCTACGCAGAGTGCGCCAAGGGCTTAATCGTCGGCGGAGAGCAGGCCGCGTTTTCGGCGAGCGACACCAAGCGAACGCGCGAGTCCGACAACGCAGGACCTTGGGTCGAGAAGGATCACGCCTGCTGTTACTTCATGGACATGGGCTTTCTGGGGCGACCGTTTCGCCCCGCGCGCAGCGAGCGTCCGCGCGTCGCGGCTGCGGTCGAGTCGGATGCGTGGGCTCTCCAGGTCCGTGAGCTCGACCTCGAGTCGCTAGCGCCGGAGATTCGCGAGGCACTCGCGCAGAGGCGCGCAGCCGACGCGGCGCTGGAGCACGCCTCCGTCGCCTCCTTCGCTCACGTATCGCTGCAATTGCTGGCTCTGGGCGCTCCGGCGGAGCTGGTGCGCGCCAGCCACCAAGCTGCGCTCGATGAGGTCGAGCATGCGCGCGCGATGTACGGGTTGGCCTCCGCCTACCGCGGCGCGCCTTGCGGTCCGGGGCCGCTCGATGTCAGCGCCGCGAAAGGATTCGACAGCACGAGCGACCGCGCTGGAGCGCTGGCCGCCTTTGCCATGGCGACACTCGATGATGCGTGCGTCGCGGAAACGGCCGGCGCCGTGATCGCGCGACAATGCGCCGAGGCGGCGGAGAGCCCGGCCCTGCGCAGCCTTCTGAAACGCATTGCCGACGACGAGGCACGCCACGCCGCGCTGGGCTGGCAAATGCTCGCGTGGGCGGTGCGCGAAGGCGGAGAACGCGCCGCAAACAGCGTGCGCGAACGACTGCAAAGCCTTTGCGATGCCCCGCAGCAGCCAGACGACGCTTCTGCGGTCGGGCGCGAGGCTGCCCTCCCCCAGCACGGTTTGCTCCCACGCGCCGAAGAAGCTCGTATTTTGCGCGCAACACTCTGCGATGTGGTGGTGCCCTGCGCAGCGGCGTTGTCCGTTTGAGACGTGTCACTACCCGCGCTCGCGACGCCCTAGCGCCAGCAACACCAGCCCCCACGCAACGGGGCTCGCGCGCGAGCTGATAGGATAGCTACCGCTTGCAGAAGACTCGGGCGTCGCGGCACTCGGAGTCGTGCTGCTTCCGCCCGTTGCCGCGCCGGCGCTTCCGCTCGGCAGGGTGGCGCTACCGCTACCGGCAACGCCTGCAACGCTGCCGCCGCTCGCGTGACCGCCTTCCGGCGAACCGGAGCTGGGGCTGTTCCATCTCGACCCTCCTGCCTCAGCCAGGGTTGAGTCCGCGATCCGTGAGCGCCAGCTTTTGGCGGAACTTGGCGCGGAGGCGGTACAGCTGCGCGGGGCGGTGCGCTTTGCCGGCCGACATTTTGCCTTCGATCGGCTCGAGCAAGCCCAGCTCTTCCATCTTGCGCCGAAAGCTCACTTTGTTGATCGGCTCGCCCAGTACGACCTCGTACACGGCTTGCAGCTCGGGTAACGTGAACGACTCTCCACAGAGGTATACGGGTAGCGACGAGTAGCTGCTCTTGCTCTGCACGCGTTCGAGCGCCATGCGCACGATTTCGGAATGGTCGAAGGGCAAGCCGCGCACCTCGCTCGCTGGTCGCAGCACGACTTCACTTCGGCCGGACGCTGCTATCACCGCGTGCGGTACCAACGCGTAGTAGGCGACGGCCAAGGACCAGCCGCGAGGATCACGCCCAGGCCCCGAGAATGTTCCCAGCTGCTCCAGGTAGGGACTCACGATGCCGGTCTTGTCTCGCAGCACGCGGACCGCAGCGCCCTCGGTATCTCGATCTTCATCGGGGTGGATGAACCCACCCGGAAGCGCCAGGGCTCCGCAGAATGGCTCATGCTCACGCTCCAGCAGCGCGACTTGCAGCTGGCCGCCCTCGAGCGTCAGCAGCACGACGTCGACGGAGCAGATAATCGCGGACATCCACTTAGTATCCCCAAAATCCGAACAACACGACAGTACTTCCGCACATTTACTGGGACATTCGTTTTATTAGTTGCACTTAGCAACTAAGTCGCTAAGCTCTTGAGCATGATGACGAAGCGCCGAACGCACCTGCTGATCATCGATCCTCAGAACGACTTCTGCGATCTGCCCGAGCAGTACCGGCCCGTCCAAGCAGATGGCACGCGCATCGCTCCTTCGCTGCCGGTTCCAGGCGCCCATGCAGACATGTTGCGCGTCGCCGCGCTGATCGAAGCCACCGGTAGCGGCCTGAGCGAGATCTCGGTCACGCTCGACTTTCACCAACACCTGGACATCGCGCACCCCACCTTCTGGCAAACGGCAACGGGCGAGCCGGTCGCGCCCTTCACACAGATTGCCGCGGCGGACGTGCGCGGTGGTCGCTTCCTTCCCCGTTTGCCTGGAGCCACGGGGCGTGCGCTGCGCTACCTCGAGCAGCTCGAAGAGCAGGGGCGCTACCGGCACATGGTGTGGCCCGTCCATTGCGAGATTGGCAGCTGGGGCGGCAATGTCCACGCCACCTTGCGCGCCGCCTACAACGTCTGGGAAGAACGAACGCTCGCTAGCGTTCGCAAGCTCACCAAAGGCGAAAACCCCTGGACCGAGCACTACAGCGCCATTCAGGCCGAGGTGCCGGATGTGGACGATCCGTCCACGTGGCTCAACCAGGCGTTCGTTGCCCAGCTACGCCGCGCGGATCGCCTCTACATCACGGGAGAAGCCGCCAGCCACTGCGTCAAGGCCACGACCGAGCACCTAGTCGCGCAGCTGAGCGACGCCGAGCTTAAAAAATTGGTATTGGTGACCGATTGCATGAGCCCGGTCAGCGGCTTCGAAGGTGCGTACCAGCAGTTCGTCGCTGACATGCGCGCACGCGGGGTCGCCATCTCGACGGCTGCAGAAGCCACGCTCGAGCTGCGCGCAAGCGCTTGAAAGGCCGCCATGAACACGAAACCCATCGTCCGCAGCTTGCTCGAGAACGACCTGTACAAATTCACGATGTGGCAAGCGCTGCTGCATAGCCAGCCCGCAGCAGAAGCCGAGTATCGCTTCGTGTGCCGCAACACGCCGAAGTACCCGCTCCCGGAGCTACTGCCGGCGCTGAGCGCCGAGCTCGACCACCTGTGCACCTTGAGCTTCGCGCAAGACGAGCTGGACTACCTGCGCAGCCTTCGCTTCATCAAGGCAGACTTCGTAGACTTCTTGTCGGTGTTCCACTTTCAGCGGCGCTTCGTCGACGTGCACGCCGAGGGCGACAAGCTGGTAATCGTGGCAAAGGGGCCGCTCGTGCACGTGATGGGCTTCGAGATCTTCGTGCTCTACCTCGTCAGCGAGCTGTACTTTCGCCGGCTGGGCGGGGTGGCGGAGGCCGAGCGCACGGCAGAGCAACGCCTCACGCAAAAGCTCGAGCTGCTGCGCGGGCGCGAGGCCGAGCTGGGCGGCGACAATCCTTTCTCGTTCTTCGACTTCGGCCTACGCCGCCGTTATTCGGCTGCGCTTCAAGAGCACGTGGTCGAGCGGCTCTCGTCCGCGGCTCCCCAGTACTTTCGTGGCACCTCCAACGTGCTGCTCGCCAAGCGCCTGGGCATCACCCCGATCGGAACGATGGCGCACGAGTACTTGCAGGCTTACCAGGCCTTTGGCTTTCGACTGCGCGACTTTCAAAAGGCCGCGCTCGAGGGCTGGGTGCAGGAATATCGCGGCGATTTGGGCATCGCGCTCACGGACGTGATCGGAATGGACGCGTTCCTCCGCGACTTCGACCTGTATTTTGCCAAGCTCTTCGATGGCCTGCGCCACGACTCGGGAGACCCAGTCGCCTGGGGTGAGAAAGCCATTCTTCATTACCAAAGGTTGCGCATCGATCCGCGCACGCGCCGGCTGGTGTTCTCGGACGGGCTCGACTTGCCGCGCGCGTTGGAGCTTTATCGCCACTTCAACGGTCGCGCACAAACGGGCTTTGGTATCGGCACCAATCTCACGAACGACACGTCCGAGCAGCCGCTCAACCTGGTGATGAAGCTCACGTGTTGCAATGGGCAGCCGGTAGCCAAGCTCTCGGACGCGCCCGGCAAGACGTTGTGTACGGACCAAGCCTTCGTCGGCTACCTGCGCCAAGTCTTCGCGCACGGTGCACCGGTAGAGGCGGCATGACCGCGCTCATTGTCACGATCGCGCAGCTCAACCCGACGCTCGGCGACATCGATGGCAACCTCGCCCTGATGAAGTGCGCGGCGCAGCAAGCCCAGCAAGAAGGGGCTGCCATGGTGGTGTTCCCGGAGCTTTGCCTCACCGGCTATCACCCGGGTGACTGGCTCGACGAACCGGCATTCCTGGAGCGCGTGCGGCGCGGGCTGATGGCCGCGCGCGAGGCCACGTTGCTGACGCCCGGCCTGTGCTGGGTGATTGGCGCGCCCACCGAGCGGCAGGGCACTGGAAAAGGGCTGGAGAACTCACTCTTGGTGCTGCGCGACGGCCAGCTCTTGTCGAGCTACGCCAAACAGCTGCTGCCGACCTACGGCATCTTCGACGAGCGGCGTCATTTCGAGCCTGGGCCGGACGTCGCGAAGGTGCTCGCGGTCGGAGACGCTCGCGTCGGCTTCATGATCTGCGAAGACGGCTGGAACGACGACGGCAAGCTCTATCGAGCCAATCCGTTCCAGCGCCTGGCCGAGGCAGCGCCGGACTTGGTCATCTCCATCAACGCCAGCCCTTCCAACGTCGGCAAACGCGAGCAGCGGCACGCCTTGTTCAGCGAGGCTTGTCGGCGCCATGGCCTGCCGCTGCTGTACGTCAATCAAGTCGGCGGGCACGACTCGCTGGTTTTCGATGGGGCTTCGTTCGCCGTCGCGCCCGACGCGGGGGTGGTCTTCGAGGCCGAGCGCTTCGTCCCTGTCGTGCGCACTTTGCGCCTGGCTGGCCGTACCTTCGAGGATCAACACGGTAGGCCGCTCGACCCCGTCTCGGCCGCGGGGATACCAGCGCCTGAATTCTATCGTCGACAAATCGTGCTCGGCCTGCGCGACTACGCGCGGCGCTGTGGCTTTCGGCGGGTCCTGGTCGGCTCTTCCGGCGGTATCGATAGCGCGCTCACGTTGGCGCTCGCGGTCGAAGCACTGGGGCCCGAGCAGGTCGTGGCCATCACGCTACCTTCACGCTTTTCGAGCACCGGCAGTGTCACTGATTCACGAGCCTTGTGCGAGAATTTGGGCTGCCAGCTGGTAGAGCACCCGATCGCGTCGCTCACTGCCGGTTTCGAGGCGAGCTATCAGGCCGCTTTCGGCGAGCCACTGCGAGGCGTCGCGCTCGAGAACCTGCAGTCGCGCATTCGCGGCACTGTGCTGATGGAGTACTCGAACCAGAGCGGCGCTCTGCTGCTCACGACCGGCAACAAGAGCGAGCTCTCGGTCGGCTACTGCACGCTGTATGGCGACACCAACGGCGGGCTCTCCCTGATCGGGGACCTGTACAAGCTCGAGGTATTCGCGCTCAGCCGCCACCTGAACGACAGCGCCGGCCGCGAGCTGATTCCGCGAGCGATCTTGGAAAAGGAGCCTTCCGCCGAGCTCGCTCCAGGGCAACGCGACAGCGACAGCCTGCCCCCGTACGAAGTGTTGGATGCGATCCTCGAGCAGCTGCTGGAAGGCACGCAGCTTGGCGGCGAGCGCCGAGCGACCGTCGCGGCTCGTTTCGAGGCTATCGCGGCCGGCAGCGAGGGGCGAGCGCAGATCGCACGGGTCAAGCGCCTGCTCGCTCGCAGCGAGTTCAAGCGCCGGCAGGCCGCCCCGATTTTGCGGCTCCGCCCACGAGCCTTCGGCACCGGCCGGCAAATGCCCATCGCCGCACACTTCGAGGACCCATGAACAGCGCAGAAGGAGCGGAGCTGGCGCTCGTGATTGGCCGATTTCAGCCCTTTCATCGCGGTCACGGCACCCGACGCACAAGATCGGGTCGTTGTGCTACGGAGCGGCCCCCTTGTCCGAGCCGTCTCAGCCCCCCGAACAGCCTCGGCGTCGTGCGCCGCTCCGGTTCCCGACAGAGCTGCCGATCAGCAGCCGCGTCGAGGAGATCGAGCGGGCGCTGTCCGAGCATCAGGTGATCATCGTCGCCGGTGCTACCGGGTCGGGCAAGACGACGCAGCTGCCCAAAGTCGCGCTGGTCGCGGGGCGCGGTGGTCAGCGGCAGATTGGAGTGACGCAGCCACGCCGCATCGCTGCCACCAGCGTGGCGGCTCGCGTGGCCGAAGAGCTCCAATGCCAGCTGGGCCAAGAAGTCGGCTACCAAATCCGCTTCGAGGATCGCTCGAGTCAGCAAACGTGGGTCAAATTCATGACCGACGGCATCTTGCTGGCCGAGACCCAGCACGACCCGCTGCTCGACCGCTACGACACACTCATCATCGACGAGGCGCACGAGCGCAGTCTGAACATCGATTTCTTACTGGGCTGGTTGAAGCGCATCTTGCCGCGGCGCCCCGAGCTCAAGGTGATCGTGAGCTCCGCCACGCTCGAGACGGAGAAGTTTTCGTCCTTCTTCGATGGTGCGCCGATCATCTCGGTCGAAGGGCGGACGTTCGGAGTCGACGTACTGTACGAGCCGCCCGCAGCCGAGCTGGACCTGTCCGAGGCGGCGGCCGCCGCCGTGTCGAACATTGCTTCACTCGATCCGCGTGGCGACATTTTGGTATTTTTGCCGGGCGAGCGTGAGATTCGCGAAACCGAGCAGGCGCTCGCTACGTCGGGGCTCCGGCACACGCAAGTGCTGCCGCTCTACTCGCGGCTGGCTGCGGGCGACCAGGCCAAGGTCTTTGCCAGCACCTCACAGCGACGGGTGATTCTCGCCACGAACGTCGCCGAAACCTCGCTCACCTTGCCCGGCATCGTGTACGTGGTCGACACGGGAGTCGCGCGCTTATCGCGCTACGACCCGCGCACCGGCACGACGCGCTTGCAGCTCGAGGCGGTCTCGCAGGCGAGCGCGGAGCAACGCAAAGGTCGCTGTGGCCGCGTTCGCGAAGGCATTTGTGTGCGCCTGTTCGACGAGCAGAGCTTCGCAGCGCGCCCGGCCTACACGGATCCGGAGCTCAAGCGCAGCGCGCTTTCGGGCGTCATCTTGCGCATGAAGGCGCTCGGGCTCGGCGCGGTGGAGGAATTTCCGTTCCTCGACCCGCCACAGGCGCGAGCCATCAGCGAAGGTTACCGAGTACTGCAGGAGCTGGGCGCGCTGGACGACGAACAAAACTTGACCGACCTGGGCCGCCAGCTGGCACGTTTTCCCCTCGATCCGCGCCTTTCGCGCATGATCTTGGCCGGCGCCGAGCTGGGCTGCTTGGACGACATTCTGGTGCTGGCTGCGGCCCTTTCGATTCAGGATCCGCGCGAGCGGCCGCGCGGGCTCGAAGCCAAGGCCGACCAACTGCACGCTCGTTTTCGCGACGAACGCTCGGATTTTGCGGGTCTGCTCAAGCTATGGGCATTTTTGCGCGAGCAAGCCGCGCGCAGCAATGCGCAGCTGCGGCGCGCCTGCAAAGAGACTCTGCTGTCGTTCGTTCGCGTTCGTGAATGGCGCGAAGTGTACCGACAACTGCAAGACGTCGTGCGCGACTTGCGGCTGCGCGCCGCGTCCCCACCCCACAAGAACAAGGACGGCGGCACCTCTGCCGCCGCCGACGAAGCCGTGCACCTGGCGCTGCTGAGCGGTTTGTTGTCGCGCGTCGGCCAATACAGCGCCGAGCAGCGCGCTTACCTGGGCTCTCGCCAGACGCGCTTCCTGCTTCACCCAGCCTCCGGTCTGGCGAAGAAGCCACCGGCCTGGGTAATGGCCTTCGAGCTCGTCGAAACCTCGCAGCTCTTCGCGCGCACTGCGGCGAAGATCGACCCGCTGTGGCTCGATCGCGTCGGCGGCCATTTGCTCAAACGCAGCTATTCGGAGCCCCACTGGTCCGAAAAATCCGCGCGCGCCTCCGTGCGAGAGCACGCCACGCTCTTCGGCCTACCGGTGCTGCGCGATCGCAGCGTGGACTATGCCACCATCGCGCCGACGCGGGCGCGCTTGATGTTCTTGGAGCACGCCCTCGTGCGCAACGAATACCAGAGCCGGGGCGCATTCCAGGCCCACAACCTACGGATTTTGGCGCAAGTAGCGCGCCTGCGCGACAAGGCCAGGCAGAGCGACATGCTGGCCGACGACGAGGCGCTGTTGTCGTTTTTCGACCGAAGGGTACCGGCGGAGGTCGTCAACGGCAAAACTTTCGAGGCTTGGCGTGAACGCGCCGAAGCTAAAGACCCACAACTGCTCTGGCTCAGCTTGCAAGATGTCGTCGGTAACGATCAGACGCTGGCGCCCGAGCAGTACCCAGACGCGCTCGAGGTGTTCGGCACGGAGCTAGAAGCCAGCTACCGCTTCGAGCCGGGCGCGGACGACGACGGTGTCACCCTGCGCGTTCCGCTCGTGCTTCTGCCCCAGCTCGGGCAGGGCGAGCTGGACGCAACGATTCCGGCCTGGCGCGAGCGCAAAATCGCGGCGCTGCTCGAGGAGCTACCGCGCGCCGCCCGCCGCGATCTGGGAGACATCAAGCAGCTGGCGACCGAGCTGGCGCGACACCTCGCCGGCAGCGCGGGCCCGCTGCTCGAGCAGCTGTCTCGTGGATTGTTCGAGCTCAAGGGAGTCGATATCGAGCCGGCTCGTTTTCGACCCGACGCGATCGCTCCCTACCTGCATTTCTACTTTCGGGTCGTGGGTGAACGCGGCCAAGTGCTGGGTGAGGGTCGCGATCTCGCCCAGTTGTGCGAGCGCTTTGCCCCGGCGGCGCGCGACGCCTTGCGCCAGGTTGCGCCCCCCCAACACCTCCGGCGCAGCGGCATTACCACGTGGGATTTCGAAGACTTACCTGCGCAGATCGCGCGGCGGGTACACGGCAACGAGCTGCTCTCGTACCCCGCGCTGGTCGAGCGCGACGGCGCGGTCGCGCTCGACCTGTTCGAGTCGGCGCCGGTCGCCGAGCGAGCGCACGGCACTGGTGTGCGTCGCCTGCTTCAGCTCGCCTGCAAGAACACGCTCGCCACGTTCGACAAGCGCATGCCGCCACCGCTCTCGCGTCGCTATGGCTTGCCCGCTTCCAAAGCCGAACAAGCCGCGTTCGCCGAAAGCCTGCGCGTGCGTGTGACGACCGAAGCCTTCGCGCTCGCAGCAGGCGTGGCGCTCCCGCGCTCCCGTGCCGATTTTCAGAAACTGCTCACACTCGGCATGCCACGCCTCGTGCCGACCTTCGAGACAGCTCTCAAGTTGCTCGGCAACCTGCGCGCGGAGCTCGAGCAAACGACGCGCGCCCTCGACGCCGCCCAATCTCAACCAGGCGCCGCCCAAGCAAGCGCCGACATTCGCGAGCAACTCGACCTGCTCCTTCCGGCGGATTTGCTCCACCACACTCCGCTCTCTCAGCTTGCCCACCTCCCCCGCTACCTGAGCGCCGCGCGCGCTCGCCTCACGCGCGCCATCCACGACCCGCGCAAAGATGCGGCCAAAGCAGAGCCCATTGCTCCACTAGTGCGCGCCTTCGCCGCGAAATACCCAAAAGCCACCGACCGCGCCGCCGCCCAGCACCTGCTCTTCCGTCTCGAAGAGCTGCGTGTCGCCACCTTCGCCCCCGAGCTGCGCCCGCAAAAGCCGCCCAGCATCGCCGAAGCGACGCGCGAGGTGGCGGAGCTGGGCTAGCTGCCTGCAAGAACGAGTCGGCTAGAACACGCTGTCTCGGGGGCAATCCTGCTGCTCGAAGTAAAAGCCGGCGGTGCGGTGCTGGGTAGCGTACTCGAGACAACGCGCGCACATCGGCGTGCCTTCGACATCCGTCTTCGTTGCTAACCGTCGAGGGTGCTCTCGAAGCACGGCAACGCGAGCATGCTCGTCGTCTGCTGCGGCAGCGAGAACGTCACGGGCCTGGTCGCACGAAGCGCAGTACTGGATCAGATCGACTGCGGGCATGCCCGTCATTACCCTCACACCGTCGGCTGCGCAAGTTAGGTCCAGAGAGCTAGTCGGAGTCTGACGATGGGGTTCGCTTCTTGCAGCCAATTGCCGCATGCATCACCGATCGTCAGTCGTCAGCTCGCTGCTCTTCGTGCTCGGCGGATGTTGTTCTCACGCGCCACCAGCCGCGCAATCTCCCGCGAGTGAGTCGACGCCCAACACCAGTATTCCCCCAACGAACGCTGGCTCGGCACCGGCGACGAACGCACCAGGCGAGGCAACATTGCCGTCCGGCCACCCTAGCGACAATGCCGGACCTGCACCCAACCGCGTCCCTCCCGCCAACGGAGCTACACCCCAGCCGCGCACCAACAGCATCCCTCCCCCCGGCGGCCCGCCGTCACCTCCGGGCAACGCGCCCGACGTGCCCAACGGGATGCCGCAACCGTCGCCGCTCTAGCGCGTGCGCTTGAACGCGCGCGTTTCATCGTGAGGCACTCCCCCGCGAAGCTTCTCGCTCAACCCGAGATGAGACGCGCGACTCGCGCAAATCGATGTTGCGCAACTTGTGCACACTCGGCGAATTCCGCACCAACACTGCTCCCGCTGATCCTTGCACCACCAGCGAGTCTGACGGTACGGCCGTTGCAGTTGTTTCACAGCATGGACGGCTCATTCGCTCTTGCTACCAAACGACGACGCGGGCTACGGCTCTCGCTCGAATTGCCCGTGCTGATGGATCGCGACGGCACCAAGATGCGTGCCTACACGACGAACGTCGGTATGGGCGGCGCGTTCATCAAGTCGCTGGAGCGGCCCGCCTATGGCGAACGCATCGACTTGTGGATCGCGCTGCCAGGTGCCAGCTTGTCGCACCTGCTCTGCGTCGTCCGCTGGTACGACGATAGCGGCTTTGGTGTGCAGTTCCTGCAAGTGAGCGCGCAAGACGCTCACGCGCTCACACAGCTGATGCGAAAGTCGGCGATTTGAGCGCCGGAAGGCGCCTCGTGGCGCCCGCGCGAGCGCCGCTGGAATCGGGCATTCAAGCACTGGTGCCTACCAAGGCCGCGCCGCCGCGCAGGCCGCCGCCGCTGCCGCAACCCGCTCCATTGCAGCGCGCGCTTCCACCACCACTGACCAGCGCTCCGACAGCAGCCGAGGGTCCACCGCCGGTACCTGAGTGGGCGGTGGTCGTCGTGCCTGCTACTTCAACCCGATTGGCTCTACCGCGAGCCGACGATATCCCGGATCTTCTGGACGGTGCAGCGCGTGGCCGCCGGGCACGCTGGATCGTCGTCGCTATCGCGGGGCTGGTGGTGCTCGCCGCCGTCGTGGCGGCAGTCGCCAGCCACTACCAGCCCAACTGACTCGCGCTCTGACGGTTTTTTGACTACGAAGGCGCCATGCTCCGCTCAGCTTGGCGATTCATCGGCCGACGTAGTGCGTGTGGGATGGCGACGGCCGTGTTCTCGCTGGGCTGTTCGCCCGCGGTGCCGAAGGACGTGCGAACCACCGCACCCGTCGCCAGCGCCTCCCACGGGGACGAGAAGCCAACCGACAAGCCCTCCCAGCCACTGCTAGCGGTGCAAAAGACGAAAGGCTGCGGCGTGAAGCCGACCCAGGAGCTCGGGACCTTCGTCAAGCATTCGCTCGACACGTCGGGCACCAAGGCCGCCGACTGCGCAGCCAAGGACAAGGATTCGAAGCCAGTGTGTGGTCCTTGGTCGGTGGCGCGCGAGTATTATGTTTGGCTTCCCGCCGACTACGACAGTAACCGCGCGTACCCGCTCGTATTTCAGGGGCCGGGCTGCCATGGCTCCGGAACGGACGTGTACACGCTGGCCAGCGACGCGGGGCCCGGCGTCGGCAATGGCGTCATCCGTATCGGTCTCACCCCGCCGCCCGTCTCCGTCGGTCACGGGACCAACCCGAATCAGAGCTGCTTCGACGACAAAGAAGGCGACGACTCGGTGGACTTCGTCCTCTACGAGCGCCTCCGCGACACCTTGAAAGAGCAGCTTTGCTACGACGAAAATCGGGTGTTCGCCGTCGGCAACAGCAGTGGTTCCTGGCTCGCCAACGAGCTGGCTTGCAAGTACTCCGGTGACACGCGCGGCTACGGGCTGCGCGGCATCGTCGCGAACACGGGAGGTCTACCAACCGAGGCCGCATATCGGCCAACGTGCAGCAACGCGCCCATGTCCGGTCTATGGGTGCACGAGTTGGGCGACCCGGGCAATCCCTTCTCCGGCAGCGTAGTCGCGATCAACCGCGCCCTGACCACCAACGGTTGCTCGAGCAAGAGCTACGAGACCGCGCAATTCGAAAACTACCCGATCGGTGGTGGCAACCCCGACACGACGTGCAAGCTCATCCAAGGTTGCCCCGAGCTCTACCCGCTCGTGGTCTGCGCCTTGCCCGGCAACGCTCACGCCCCCCACGACAGCATCGTCAACCCCGCCGCCTCGACATTTCTGTCGAGCTTCCTGAAGCCGCCGTTCGCGAATTAGCCGAGCCGATACATCATGTCCGTGCGTAAGACGTACTTGCGCCCTGACGTGATGGCGGCGGCGAATAGGCGCTGATAGGCGCGACTCGATTGGGTAGCGCCGCCGCCTCCGGCGTCAGGCATGCCTGAGGCAATTTCCCGCGTCGTAAGGCCACCGACGATCCGCAGCGTCAAGGCAACTCAGCCCTTGCCGTGCTGCTTCTGTGCCTGTTCGCGGAGCTTCGTGTCTTGCTCGCGTAGCTCGCCGGTCGGGTCGACAGGCGCGAAGTCTTCGTCCGAAAAGAGCTGGCGAATCTCCAGCGAGCTGCCTTCGGGCGATGGCATGCGGCTCATCCAGACGATCGCCTCGTCGAGCGACTTCACCTGAATGATCGAAAAGCCGGCGATGAGCTCCTTCGACTCCGTGAAGGGACCATTTTTGCTCGTCGTCTTGCCGCCACTGCCGAACGAGATGCGCGCCCCCTTCGCCGATTCGCGAAGGCCCTCGCCCGCCACCAACACGCCGGCCTTCACGAGCTCCTGCTGGAACTCCATCATCTTGGCGATCTCCTCGCCGCTCGGCAGCACGCCCGCTTCGGTATCCTTGGTCGCATGTCCCAGAACGATGAATCTCACGGTGGTTGATCTCCTTCGAATGGACGACCAACGACGAGGCCCGGGATCGACACGGCCGCGTACGATTTCCAAATCTTCTCAAATCGCCGAAATTTCTGGACAAAACGGCAACCGCGCAGGGGCGGGCGCTCGTCGTGGGCGGGGGCCGCCTCAGAACAGCAGCGCGGAGCCGATGTGGAGCGAGACCTCGTTCACGTCGAGGTTGACGGCGGTGCTATCGCCGGTGTCGACGTTGATGCCTTCGGTCTTGCCGTGCCCCTGGGCGTAGCGCAGCGCGAGCGTGGTCGCGAAGGTGAGCTTGTCGTGCTGTTCGGACGGGTCCAGCTTGCGTACGTTGGCAAACTGGAGCCCCACGGTTCCGCCGTAATAGTGGATGGGGCCGGCGCCGCTGGGCGCTTTGGGATCGGAGCCGCGATCGGTGAACAGGCCTCCGCCGACCAGCAAGTCCTCCTTCAAGGGGAAGCGGGCACCGGCGCGCAGGTTCCACACGAAGGTGCGGTCGACGTCGAAGTCCGCGTTGTTCAGACCGGGCTGAATGTCACCGTCGATGGCCACGCTGCCACCGCCGACTTTGTAGGCGACGCCGAGTCGCACCCGCGCGGGCTCGAACCAACCGACCTTCGACTCCGACTTGGTCTCGTCGACGGGCGTGAACTCGGATGTGGGCATATCGGGGTTGCTCACGTCGTTGCTCGCGGTTACCGAGGTAACGCGCGAGCTTTGATGAAAAGCCAACGCAGGGCTGCGCAGGCTGAGTCCGATGCTGAGCTCTCGCGTAGCCTGGAGTATCAAGCCCAGCGCGGCCTGTGTGCCGAGCAGCGAGTGCTCCTCGAGCGAGGAATCGACGGCTTGAACGAGGGTCTGGCCCGCTTGGTCCTGGTACCCGGCTGCGCTCTGAAACGACGCCAGGCTGCTGTTGTAAGCCCCGAATAGCGTGAAACCGACGCTGAGCTTCTGGCTCGCAGCCCAACCGATGCCGAGCGCGCCGCGATACTGGGCTTCCTGGTCGCGCACGGCCAACTGCCAGCGTGACGTGACGTCGTTGGCGTCGTCGTGCGTGCTCAGCGACGTGCGAAGCACCAGGTCGTTGTACTGAGGTACGAATAGCCCGGCACCCGCGATCAGGCCCGGCGCCAGCTTGCGCACGAAGGTGAGCGCGCTCGGCACCGAGACGATCTCGGTGACCTTCGCATCGCCATGGCTACCGTCCGAGCCCGACAGCAGCCCCTTCGCGTTGTAAGTGCGCAGCACGAAGGCACTACCGCTGACGTCGACCGTATCGACGCGCGCCGCCGCCAAGCCTGCCGGGTTGTACCAAAGCGCGCTGCCGTCCACGACCGTCGCCGTGACGGCACCTGCCATGACGGCCGCGTCGTTACCGACCAGCACTCCGTCGTCGTTCCCCGCGTGTGCGCTTGCGGCGTAGAGCATCGCGAGTGAGCAAGACGAGGCAAACGAGAACGAAGCGAGGTGCCCGCGCATGCGGCGGACTATATGACGTCGACGCATCGTCTGCAGACTCGAAGTGAGTCAACCGCGAGTTGACGTCGCACTCGCACTAGAAACCATCCAGCGGTTTGGGTAAGCCGCTCTGATAGTCGAAGGAGGGCAGCGTCTTTCCGTTGCCGAGCTGGCAAAGTCGTTCGCCACCCAACCGATGACCCCGGCAGCCGAGCTCGCCACGCACGTATGATCGAAATAGGGCGAAACGCATGCAACGCTCGTCACGTTGCTCGGCGCGCGGGCGCATGTGGCGGTTCGGCGGCAGGCGCGTGCGGCGGCAGCGCCCGGCAATCGCTCGGCAACTCAGGCGGCAAAGGCTTGCCCGGTTTGGCCAGCGCCTGCGCGAGCGGCTAGGCGCGTCACGGCAAAGGCCAGCTACTTCTCGATGTGGACGAACGAGCCGCCGAAAAACCCCGCCTCTGCTAAGGTAGCGGGTGACCATGACGCGCCGGCTGCTCGAAAGGAGCGCCTTCATTTCAGCACTGTGGGTCATTGCCGTGCCGGCCGTCGGCAAGGCCGAAGGCGCGGACGTCTCCAGCCAAGATCGCGCGCGCGACAGCTATGAAAAGGCTTTGCGCCTGTACGACCAGAAGGAGTACCGCGCGGCGCTGGCGGAGCTCGAGCTCGCGGAGCGGCTCGCGCCATCGTTCAAGCTTTACTACAACATCGCCCTCGTCAACCTGGCCCTCGACGACTCGGCCGCGGCTCTCCGCGCCTTCGAGAGCTACCTGGAGCTGGGTCGCAGCACCATCGATTCGGAGCGCGTCGCGCAGGTCGAGCAGCAGGTCAAGAGCCTCCGCTCCAAGGTGGCCACACTTCAGGTCGAGGTCGGTAACAGCGAGGCGGTCGTGTTGGTCGACGGAGCCGAGGTCGGGCCGAGCCCGCTGCGCAATTTCTACCTCAATGTCGGTCATCACGACGTTCAAGTAAGAGCAGCGGACGGCCGGCGCTCGGCACCTCAATCGCTCGAGCTACGAGCCGGTGCAGCCGTCAACTTACGCTTGGAGCTGGAGGCTGCGACAGCGAGCCCGCCCGCTTTGCCCGAGCCCGCAAAACCCACACCCAAGCCACACGCCGCCGACTTGCCGTGGGCCGCCTATGGCGTCACCGCCGTTCTGACTGGGGCATTCGCCGCCACTGGAGTGCTGGCGCTCAATGCGCGAGCCGACGAACGCGACGCACAGCATCGCTTGACCAACGAAGCTGAGCTGCAAGACGCTCGTCAAAAGGTCAGTCACCTGGCGCTCACCACTGATATCTTGCTGGGCGCCGCGCTGGTCAGCGCCGGTGTGGCCACGTACCTCACCCTAAAACGGCACGACGGGCAGCAAATGCGGCTCGGCTTGGCGATCTCCACCGCGCGCGCGAGCGCCTTCGTGAGGTTTTGATCGTGCCGCGGCTCACGCAGGTTGCGCTCGGGCTCGCGCTGCCGCTCATCGCGCTCGGCGACGCAGGCTGCTCGCTCTTGCTCCACAGCGACGCGAAGCAATGCTCGGTCGACGCCGACTGCGTAGCGCTCGGGCTGGAGAACACGACGTGCAGCGGCCAAGTGTGCGTCCTGCGCGGCGCCAATGGCGGAGGCGGCGGGAGCGCGGGGAGTGTCACGAACGGCGGCGACGTCACGAACGGCGGCCGCACAACCAACGGCGGCGACGCCACGAACGGTGGCAACGGCGAGCCAGCTGGCACCGGCGCGACGGCTGGCAGTAGCGGCGGCAACATGGCGGCAGCAGGCAACGCCGGCGTGGCCGGCAGTGGCGGCAGCAACGCGCTCGCCGGGAGTGGCGGCAGCGGCGGCGCGGCCCCGCAGCTCGACTCGATTGACGATCTTGAAGATGGCAATCGCACCATCCGGCTGGTGGCGAATCCCAAGCGAGACGGTCTGTGGGACACCGGCAACGACGGCTCCGGCTCGCAAACTCCGGCTCCCGGCGGCTTCATGCCCACCCTGCTGAACGGCAACGGCCCACACGGCACGGACGACTACGCCGCGTACACCAAGGGCTCGGGCTTTACCGGATACGGAGCATTCCTCAAGGTCGACATGCGCAATTGGCCCGTCTACGAGCAGACGCCGCCCTACGACGCGAGCCCTTACAGTGGCATTTCGTTTTGGGCCAAGGTCGGCGCCGGCTCGACCAAGCTCGTGCGCATCCGTTTCGTCAGCGGCGACAGCGATCCGCGCGGCGGCAAGTGCCAACCGCCGTCGGCCAATCCGCCGCATGACCAGCTCTGCTTCAACCACTACTTCGCCGAGCTCACCCTGAGCACGGCCTGGAAGCTTTACACGGTTGCCTTCGCCGACTTCTCGCAAGGTGTCGACGGCAAACTCTCGCCGCAAATCGACCTGGCCGAGATGTACGGGCTGGAGCTGCTCTTCGCCGGCGGCGCCGGCTTCGAGCTTTGGCTCGACGATTTGAGCTTCATCCGCAAGTAGAAGCGCGGTGGGGAGCCGCGCAGGAGCTGCGTCCCCGCGCCAGGATTGCGCGCTCAGGCGCTCTGTCGAATGCCGTTTTTCGTCGATTTCTCACGCAGGCGCGTGGCCCGAGAACTGCACGCAGTTTCGAGACAACCGAAGCGTTGGACAACCCATTTCCGAAGGGAGCACACCATGCGGCCAGCAACCCAACCGGTTTCGGAGCTCATGCGTCAGCCCGTGGTCTCAGTCGGTCCCGGCGCAAGCGTTCAGGAAGTGACCGAGCTTGCCGAGAGCAAAGGCATCCACCACATCCCTATCGTTCAGCGTGGCAAGCTGCTCGGGCTCGTCTGCACATGCGACTTGCAGGCAGCGCCGCCCGCCCTGCCGGTGTTGCAACTAGCTCGACGCAACGTGATCACGGCCATGCCCGACTGCAACGCCGGCGACGCCGCAAGGTTGATGATGACCCACGTGGTGGGTTCATTGCTCATCGCGAACGGTGACGGCGTTTGGGGCATCGTCACGCGCAGTGACCTGGCACGGTCCGACGCAGCTCTGGCCGCCCTGCTGGCCCCAGTCCACTGTGCGGCTTGCAAGTCGCGGCACCACCTCCAACGAGGGGCGGGCGACACTTTCTTGTGCGCCGCCTGCGCGGAAAGAGCGAATGCCAGCCACTGGTTCGACGACGGCGGCAGCGACTAACGTGGAGGACTAGTCATTTTTACGTCCTGCGAACTATCGCGCGTATTCGTCGCTAGTTTGCCTAGGGTGCGAGCGTGCCCCCACGTCTGGGGGCTACTCCGCAACCATGCCGAGCACGCTAGCCAACGCCGTCAAGTTCGATCGGGGCTCTCCCACCATTGCCATCGTCAACGAGTCGAGTGACGTGGACGTTCGCGAGCTGCGCAAGGCAGTCAAAGCCTTTCAAAAGCAGTTGGATCGCGACTTCTTCCCTCGCTGGGGCTGGCGTGCCGACCTCATCTTCGAGCAAGACCTTCCCCCTCGTTCGATGCGCCTGACCATCAAAGAAGTCGATACGGATCCAGACGACGAGGGCCTGCTGGGCTATCACATCATCGACGGCCTCCCGCGCACGGAGGTGTTCACGCGCGACACCGACGGCACGCGCTTCCGCGACTACTACTCGGTGATATCGCACGAAATTCTGGAGATGATCGCGGACCCGGGCGCAAACCTCTACGCGGACGGTTACCTCAACGGCGACGAGAACAAGCCGGCGCTGATCTCGTTCGAAGTCTGCGACCCCGTGCAAGATCGCCTGTACACCATCAACGGCATCAAGGTCAGCGACTTCGTGACACCGGAATGGTTCGAGCCCGGGCGCAAACGCGGCTCCGTCGAGTTCAGTCACCTCGGCTCCGTGAATCTTCCCTTCAAGATGACTCCCGGCGGCTACGTCGACGCCGTATACCGAGGCAAGGCCGACACGTTTTGGGGAAAGCCGCCCAAAAAAGGCAAGCGCCGACGCCGCGTCCACGCCCGCAAGAAGCTGGGACACATCTTCAGCAAACCCTGAGAACCCGTCGCCAGGCCCCCTTGCGCGGCGCGAGCGTGCGCGCTAGATACTGAACCACATGGCTCAGTATTCGTCGGCCCGTCTGGATGGCTCGTTTTCTGCGCTTTCGGACGCCACGCGTCGTGGCGTCTTGGAGCAGCTGGGCCGTGCCGACGCCTCGATCACGGACCTGGCCGACAAGTTCCACATGACGCTGACGGGCATGAAGAAGCACGTCGGCGTTTTGGAGCAGGCCGGGCTCGTCACCACCGAGAAGGTCGGGCGCGTGCGGACCTGCCGACTCGGGCCGCGCCGGCTGGAGGAGGAGATGGCCTGGCTCGAGCGATACCGAGAGCTTTGGGATGCGCGCTTCGACGAGCTGGAGCGAGTCGTTCAAGAACTGAAACGTAAGGAAAAAAGTGGATGCACCTAGAAAGAGATACTGAGAAATCCCCCATGAAGAATCACACCACAATGGACCGAAAGTCCGAACGTGAGCTGGTCATCACCCGGACCATCAACGGCCCGGCGCGACTCGTGTTCGAAGCCTGGACCAAGCCCGAGCTGTTCGTAAAGTGGTGGATCCCCAAGTCCTTCGGCCTAACGCTCGTGTCGTTCGACGCGGACATTCGCACGGGGGGCACGTATCGCCTCGTCATGAAGCACGGTGACAAGGATCCCATGGCCTTCTACGGCCGCTACCTCGAGGTCACGCCCGACTCCCGCATCGTCTGGACCAACGACGAAGCCGAAGGCTGCGGTCCCATCAGCACCGTTACCTTCGAGGAAAAGAACGGAAAGACCTTGCAAGTCATGCACGAGCTCTACCCCTCGAAAGAAGCGCTGGACGCCGCCATGTCCTCCGGAGAAAAGAGCTGCATGGACGAAACGTTCGCCCAACTGGACGAAATCCTCGACGGGCTGGGCGCTGCTCGGCATTCGTGAACGGAGAGGCGCTGCTCGAATCACCGCCCCCCAACACCAAGCCTCCGACCGCGCGCGGCGATCGGAGGTTCTGGGGCGTCGTCAGCGCCAGCTTCGCCTTGGGCGCGTTGTTTCATGGGTACGCCTCGATCGTCGGTGACTCTTCGCCCCCGTGGCGCCACGCGCTGTTCGTGGCGATCAATCTGGGAGCGGCGTGGGGCTGCTGGCGGAAGCCGCCTTGGTTCATCTGGCCCTTCGCGCTCTTGCTGCTGCAGCAGCTCTACAGCCACGGCCGCGACTTCGTACGAGCGTGGCCCGAGCACCTCGACACGAGATCTCTAGCCGTATTGGTTTGGATGCCGGTCGTCGCGATCGCGCTGTGGCGTCAGCGCCGTGCGGCCGGGTGATTCAGGCGCAGCAGTGGTCGCCCGTCGTCGGCAGGACACGGCGTGAACGATTCCGTGTCACCGCTCGGGAGCCTGACCCGCCCTTGCCGCCATGCGGCCTTCGCCGCTTCGATGTGCTCGAGCGACGAATGAATGTAGTTCCACCACATGTAGCGCGCCCCGATGCCGGCTCCGCCGAACGCGAGCAAACGTGCCGAGTCCACGGCGCGAACGGACAACTCCTCCGGCTCGGCCAGCGCCACTTGTCCGGCACGCACGCGCGCTTTGCCCACCTCGACTTCGCCGTGCAACACGTACAACGCGCGTTCGGGCGCCTCGGGCACCGCCCATCGCGCGTCTTGCACGAGCGCGACGTCCGCGAGCAGCAGCGGTGAGGTTGCGGGCATCCCGACTGGCGCCTGGGGCGGGGTCGGGAAGAGCCAACGCACAGTCGCGCCTTCGCTCGCCACTAACGGAAGCTCCGCCTGCCTGCGCAAAAAGAAAGTCGGCTCGACCTCTTCGTAGCCGTCGGGCAGCGCGAGCAGAAGCTGAAACATCTCCAGCGCGCTGCCCATGAGGCGGTTTCGCTCGAGCCGCTCGGAATGCACCACGCCACGGCCCGCGACCGTCGCCCCCACATCTCCCGCGTGGAGCTCACAGCGATTGCCGAGCGAGTCACGATGAGTGATGGAACCTTCCAGGATGTACGAAATTGCCGTGAGCCCAATGTGCGGATGCGGCCGCACGTCGGCGTCGACCGGCAACGAGCCGGGCTCGGTCGCGGGCGCCTGGTGATGCGCCACCATCGCGAATGGCCCCACGGTCCGCAGCGCGCCCTCAGGCCCGAGCGGCGCAGCCGACGCGTTGGATGAGCCATGCGGGGCCGGCGGCTTCTTTGCGTCCACGACGGTGATCATGCCCCGCATGGTACGCCTTCACGCGCGCAGCTGCGTGCGTGAAGCGCTGGAATCTTCCGAATCCGCGGTTCTGCGCCGCTCCATTTCGTCGATTCTGATGCGGTGGCTAAGGTTTCTTTTTCACGGCGTAGCGGAGGTGCGTGACGAGGGGCGAGGCCAGCGTCTCCGTGATTTCGAGCCCGACCGCGCGCGCGTCGATGCCGTCGAAGAGGCGCTTGCCACCGAGCAACGTGGGCGCCACCGAGAGCAGGAGCTCGTCGACGAAGCCCGCGTTCAGATACTGGACGACGAGGTTCGCTCCGCCCGAGATGCGGATGTCTTTGTCGCCGCAGACCTCGCGGGCGCGCTGCAGCGCGGGCTCGATACCCTCGTTGACGAAGAAAAACGTCGTCCCGCCGGGGCGGACCCACGGTGCGCGCACCTCATGGGTGACGACGAAGACGGGCGTGTGGAACGGCGCCTCCTCGGGCCAACTCGCCTCCCCCAGGTCGAACATCCGCTTGCCCATGATGCTCGCGCCGGTTCGCTCGAAGATCGCTGCGAGGAACTGGTTGTCCGGACCGGTGTCGCCGCCCTCACCGATCTTCAGCCGCTGGCGAAAGACGCGCTGCGAGAAGACCCACGCATGCAGGTCGCCCCAGCCGTCTCCACCCATGTTCTGGAGGGTTGCGTTCGGTCCCTCGATGCAGCCATCGAGCGACACATCCATGCTGACGAACACCTTGCTCATGTTGATAGTCCTGCCTTTGTGCCGTAAAACGTCGTGGCCGTGGCAGACTCATCGGTCGTGGTCGAAAAAAGTGAGCCCGCCCTGATCGACGCGGCCAAGGCCGGCAACGAAGCCGCCTTTCGCGCCCTAATCGAGCCATTGACCCGAGAGCTGTCGGCGTACGCATACCGCATGCTCGGCGGCTACCAGGACGCCGAAGACGCGCTCCAGGAGACTCGCCTCAAAGCCTGGCGACATCTCGGCTCTTACGAGCCGACCGCGAGCTTTCGCGCGTGGGTCTACCGCATCGCCACCAACACCTGCCTGGATCTGCTCCGGCAACGGCAACGACGCGTGTTACCGCCGGACGTCGGCCCGCCCGTCGCTCCGGGCCCGCCCACGACCGCAGCGCGCGACGACATCGCCTGGCTCGAGCCCTATCCGGACTCGCTCCTTCCGCCCATGGCGACTCCAGAAGAGACGTTGCGCGTGCACGAGAGCGTTCGCCTGGCATTCGTGCGCGCCATACAGGTGCTGCCAGCGCGGCAGCGCGCCGCGCTCATCCTGCACGACGTGCTCGACTTCGCCGTCACCGAAGTCGCTGCGATGCTCGAAACCACCGTCCCCGCCATCAACAGCGCGCTGCAACGCGCGCGTGCCTCAATCGAGCGCGACGCCGGCGACCGCGAGCCCCCCACGAGGGCCAGCACCTACGAGCGTCTCGAGGCGCAGAAAGCCGAAACGCTCTCGCGCTTCGTGCGCGCCTGGGAAAGTGGGGACTTCAGCGAGCTCGTGTCGATGCTCGCCGAAGACGCCATCCTCACCATGCCGCCGTGGGAATACTGGCTCGAAGGTCGCGACGCCATCGTCGCAACCTTGCTGAGCCCCGGCACCTGGGACGGCGAGCCCCGCCCGGGCCGCTACCGCATCGTGGCCTGCACGATGAATGGTCAGCCCGCGGGTCTGGCCTACGTTCGCTTCGGCGACGAGGCTCGCTACCTACCCGTCTGCATGACCTTGATGGCGCTTGCTGCCGACGGCCGCATCTCCGCGATGGATACGTTCGTCTTGCCGAAGTATTTCGCGGCCTGGGGATTTCCTGCGGCGCTCGCTGGTTGACGTTCACCAGGGGATCGCGCCGGCGTCGTTCGTGAAGGTGCCGCTCGGGCCTTCAGCGCCCAGCAGCGCCAGGCGCACTGGCTCGCGCGCCGCCTCCGTCACCGTGCGCGGTCCGCTGTGGCCATTCAAGTCAGTTGCGGTGTAACCGGGGCAGGCGAGGCTCACTTTGATGGCGGTGCCTTGGAGCTCCTGCGCGAACGCAAGGGTCACGGCGTTGAGCGCCGTCTTGGAGGGTCCGTAAGCGACGCCGCCCACGCCGGGCATCGGGAACCCGGGGTCCGTGATCGCGCTGAGCGAGCCCAGGCGGCTGGAGATGTTCACGATGCGGCCTGCCGGCGCTTCGCGCAGCAGCGGCAGCATCGCCTGGGTCACCGCGATCACCCCGAATACGTTGGTTTCGAACACGGCGCGGACATCTTCGAGTCGCGCCAGAGTCGGCTTCGCGGTCCTGGCGATGCCCGCGTTGTTGACCAGCACATCCAACCGACCGAGCTCGCGACGAATCCGCTCCGCCGCAGCGGCGATCGAGTCGGCGCGAGTCACGTCGAGCTCGATGGCGCGGGCGTCCCCGGCGATGCGTTTTGCGGCGGCCTCGCCGAGCGCGGCGTCACGTGCGCCGACCAGAACCGTGAGGCCGCGCGCGGCGAGCTCACACGCGATGGCGTGACCGATACCTTTGTTGGCGCCAGTGACCAGAGCGACTTTTTGCTGATGCATGCCCCTGAGATAGCGAGCAAAAACGGCGCCGCCTTGGCGATTCTTGGCCCGAAGCACCGCGTGAGACAGCGCCAAGAATGCACAAGCGCGGGGGCCGCCCGCAGCCTAAGCTAGCGGTGTGGCGAGTCGTAAGCACGTCCTACCCGTCTCGGTCCCCGGCCTGCGCGCGCTGCGCTGGTCGAGCGACGAGCTGTACTGCGGAATGAAGGAGACTTACACGGTCACGCGCGTCGAAGCCGGGCGCTCGTCTTTCTTCACTCGCGGCAAGGTCTGGTCGAGCGCCGCTGGCTCACTGCGCATTCAGCAACCAGGCGACGTCGTGCGCGATCTCGAGCGTGACAGCCCGGCAACGTATCAAATCGTCTCCTTCCCGGCCCGCACCGTGGAAGATCCCAACGGCAAGCTGTGCGTCCACTCGCACCTCGCAGCGGGAGACGCGCGGGGCGCCGCCTTCCATCGCCTCCACGACGCGGTAAGCTCCGGCGCCAGCAGGCTCGCGCTCGAAGTCGCCGTCACCGAAGCCATCTCCGCATTCGCGGCAATCCGCGGCGCTAGGTGCGAATACCAACGTCCCGTGCGCCGCGCGATCGAGCTCCTTCGCGAGCGCCTCGACGCCGAGGTAACCCTCGACGCCCTCGCCGATCACGCCGGCACGGACAAGTTCCACCTTTGCCGCGCCTTCCGCAGCCAGGTCGGCCTGCCTCCCCACGCCTACCTCACTCGCTTGCGCATCATGCGCGCCAAAGAGCTGCTCGCGACCGGCATAAAACCGAGCGAAATCGCTGCCCGCGTCGGCCTCTACGACCAGAGCCAGCTGAATCGGCATTTCCGCCGCCTCGTTGGCACCACGCCCGGCGCGTATGCGCGCGAGCTCGGCGCCGTTTAGGCGGTAACTTACACGTCGCCGCGCAGTAAGAATTGATGTCTGGCTCGCCGGTGGACAATTCTGGAAGGGTCAAAGCGACGGCACCGTCACCGCGCGCGCCCGCGGCACGCTCCTTGCTGCTGAACGAGCATGGCGACCACCGGTTTCGGCGCTCCAAGCGTGGACGAGCGTGACGCGCTGGCGCGCAAAGCGGCAAAAACCCCCGGTCTGATCTCGTTCGCGGGCGGGTTACCGGACCCGAAGCTCTTTCCAACTCGGGACCTCGGGCGTGCCTTGGAGGGCGCGCTGAACGACAACACGAGCGAAGCGCTGCAATATGGATGGCCTGAAGGCTCGGCTGCACTACGCGAGTACGTAGCGCGCGAGCTCCGAGCGCGAGGCGCTCGGGTGAACGCCGATGGCGTGGTGATGACCAGCGGCGCGCAGCAAGCCATCGCCCTCGCGCTGGCGATGTTGCCGAGAGGAGCGGCCGTGGGCGTCGATCCCGAAAGCTATCCAGGAGCACTCGAGATCTTTCGAGCCGCACGCCGAGTGCTATGCGACCTGACGGAAGCCACGCGCGGTTTCTACGTGATGCCCAGCGTGTCGAACCCACGCGGGCAGCGGCTGAACACCGCGGAGCGAGAGGCGCTACTGTCTCGCGCCGCCAAGCACCGCGGCTTCATCATCGAAGACGATGCTTACGAGGGCACCTGGTTTTCCGGTGAGGGATCGACGCCGTTGCTCGCGGAGGCGCCGGAGCGCGTGTTCCAGGTGGGCACATTCTCCAAGACGCTGTGTCCCGGCCTTCGCATCGGTTGGCTGGTGCCGCCGCCGGCGCTGCTGCGCCGAGCTCTACAGCAGAAGCAAGCCGATGACCTACAAGCCAACAGCCTGGCGCAAGCACTGCTGGTTCGATACTTGGAGGGTGAGCGGTTCGAGCACCACAAGCGTACAGCCCGCCAGCGCTACCGTCGCAAAGCCCGTGCGCTGGCGCGAAGCGTCGCGGCGCGCCTGCCCGAGCTTCGCTTTCGTCCTCCGGGCGGCGGCTTCTCGCTCTGGCTCGAGTCCGACCTTCAGCTCGATCAGAAACGCTTGTTGGCGACCGCCATCGAGGCAAAAGTCAGCTTCGACCCCGGTTACGCTTTCCGCTTTCGGCCCTCTGGTTCGTTCGCGATCCGCCTCTGCTACTCCGCCGTCGCCGAAGACGACATCGACGAGGGCGTGCGGCGCCTGGCCCGCGCACTGGCGGCTTGCAGGCGCAAGCGCCGAGGCTAGCGCCCGACCCGGCGCGCAAACCCGTCCGCATTTCGGGCGTCGGGGCGCAACGACCTGAGTAGTTCCACTCACGACGCTGGAGGGACGGGTCGCCACGCTACGAGCATGACGAACGTGGCTGTCGTGGTCGGAGGCAGCATTGGCGGCCTCTTGGCGGGCTTGGCGTTGGCTGAGGTCTGCGATGAAGTGGTGTTGGTCGAGCGCGACGAGCTTCCGGATGCGCCCCTGCCGCGCCCCGGCGTGCCCCAAGGACAGCACGCCCATGGCCTACTGGCGGGCGGACTTACGGCGCTCGAGGAGCTGTTTCCGGGACTCGGGGGGGAGCTCGAGCAACGCGGGTGTCCAACGGGCGACAACCTGCGCGACGCCGCCTGGGTCTTCGCGGGTCGGCGGCTGGCGCGCGCCGAGAGTGGCGTGCGTGGCATGACCATAGCTCGCCCGCTGCTCGAGCACGCCGTCCGCCGCCGCGTGACTCAGCTGCCGAACGTGAAGATCCGTTCGGGTACGCGCGCATCCGGCCTCCGTTACGAAAGTGGGCGAGTGACGGGGCTGCGCATCGCTTCCGCGCGCGGAGTCGAAGAAGAGCTGGCGGCGGACCTGGTGGTGGACGCTTCCGGAAGGCATTCCCAGCTACCCGAGTGGCTGGCGGGGCTCGGGCTCGCCGCGCCGCGCATCGAGGAGGTCGCGCTGGAGACACACTATGTGACTCGCACCTACGCGCGGCGTCCGCACCACGTCAGCGGCGGCATCGCGCTCGCACTCGTCTCGAATCCCCGGGTGCCCCGCGGTGGCATCGCGCTCGCGCTGGACGAGCACAGCTGGATCGTCTCTCAATATGCGCTTTCAGGAGCACGGCCGCCGCGCGATCACGCAGGCTTCGTCGCCTTCGCGCGCACGCTGTCGAGCCCCGCGCTCGCCGAGCTGCTCGAAGACTCCGAGCCGCTGAGCGACGCGCGGACCCTGCGCTTCCCCTCGAGCATTCGCCGCCACTACGACAAGATGCGCGAGTTTCCGAGCGGCCTCTTGGTGTGCGCCGATGCGCTCGCCAGCTTCAATCCCACGTTCGGCCAGGGCATCACGGTCGCCGCGAAACAGGCTCTGCTGTTGCGCCACTTGTGCCGGCGCGTGCCTCTACCGGAGCTAGGCAAAGTCTTCGTCGAGCAAGCTTCGCCGATCATCGAGGTCGCGTGGAATGCGTCCGTCGGGCCCGCGTTCTCGTACCCGGGCGTCGTCGGTCGCCCGACGCTGAAGATGCGCATCGCGAACGCCTACTTACCCCGGGTCATCGCCAAGGCCCACGACGACGCGCTGGTCGCGACGGCGCTGCTCGAGGTGATGCAATTCTTGGCGCCGCCCGCGAAGCTGTTCGCGCCTCGGATGATGCTGCGGTTGACCCAAAGATGAGTTGTGGCACCATCGACTCGGTGGAGGCCCCGCGCATTCAATTCGCCAGCACCGCGCGCGGCAAGGTGGCGTTTCAGGCGCTCGGCGACGCCAAAACGTCGTTCGTGCTCGTCCCGCCGTTGGCCCAGCACATCGAGATGATGTGGGAGCAGCCGGTATTCTGGCGCCCCATCCAGCGGCTGGCGTCCGCTTTTCGTTTCGTCCAGTACGACAAGCTGGGCACGGGGCTTTCGGACCCTTCGAGCGGGACCGAAACGCTCGACCAACGCTTGGAAGAGCTCAGCGCCGTCCTCGACGCAGCGGCCGTCGAACGCACCTGGCTCGGCGGCTTCTCGGAGGGCAGCGTGATCGCGCTCGCCGCAGCAGCGCGAATGCCCGAGCGCGTCGCCGGGCTGATCTTGATTTCGGCCTACTCCGGCAACACGGCCCTGAGCGAGGCCGCCCACTACGGGCCAATCCCCGACCGGCGCGAATTCCGCGCCTTTTTCGAGCAAGTCGTGAGTCGCTGGGGGACGGAAGCGACCCTCACGCTCAGCGACTTCGCCCCGTCACTCCGCTCCATCCCCGCCATGTCACGCTGGGTCCCGCGCTACGAACGCGCCGCCGCCAGCCCCGCCATGATCGGCGCCTTGATGACGAGCGGGCTCCGCCTCGACGCCACGCCAGTTCTGTCCGAAATAGAACAACCCGCGCTGGTCCTGCACCTGGCCGGCGATCGCGTCATCCCCGCCGCCTTCGGCCGCATGCTCGCCCAGCGCTTGAAAAACGCCCGTCATGTCGAGCTGCCTGGTGACGACCACTTCTCCTGGATTAGCCCCTCCATCGACGAACAGCTCGACCTCATCTTCGAATTCACGGGCGTCTCCGGGAACGGCCCGCGCGTCAGTGCGGTGTGGGAGCCGTGGTCGCTGCTGACTCCCTCCGAGCGACGCAGCGTGAGCCTCGCCCAGCGCGGTCTCACGAACACCGAGATCGCCCGGCAACTCAAGCTTTCGACTCGCACTGTCGAGAACCACCTGGCGCGCTCTTATGCCAAGCTCGGTGTGCGGTCACGCACGGAGCTGGCGCTGTTGAAACGAGCGTAACGTAGCGGCGCCGCCAAGCGAGGCCGCGCCGCCTGAGGTTGCCGGGGCGCTCGCACTACAAAGGCGCCGCAATCTCTCGCACACTGCCCTTCTTGTAGAGCAAGCCATTAGGGCCGACACCGTCGCTGCGGAAGTAGACGGTGATGTTGGGTTTGCCAGACTCCGAGTCGGCGCGGGTGGGTGCGTTGCTCAGGATGGCGGCGGGGTCGACACCGGATTTGCAGGGGGTGCCGTTCAGGCCGAAGGTTTTGCCGTCGTCTTCGAGCTCGGCGAGCTTTTGCCAGGTGCCGCCGTCTTTGCCGTCGGTTTCGTCGAGCCAGAGCTCTTGGTGGGTGTGGCCGTTGGGGAGGTCGTAGACGAGCTGCTTGTAACCCAGCCAGACATTTTTCGGCATGCCGCCAGGCCATTGCGCCTTGTTCTGAATGGCGACGGAGTTCGGGTGGCTGGTTTCTTTTTCGAAGTCGATGTGGCCGTCGTAGCGCATGCGCGCGTCGATGCCGCGTGTGTCGCAAAGGTTCTGATTCTCGTTGCCGATGGTGCCGTGGTTGCTGCGGGCGACCGCGACGAGCCCGCCCCAAGCCGTGGCATCGTCCGCGACGCGCTGGAAGTACATCGTGATTTCGACGTCGCGCCACTGGTCGATGAGCTGCGGGTCGTGGATGTACATACGCGGCGTAGAGCCGGTGATCTGGAAGACGCCGTCCCCGTCGGTGTGATAGCTGGCGTTGCCGTGGTCGGCGTCGAACCAGGCGTCTTCGGGGTCTTTGCCGGTGAAGTCGCGCGCCTTGCCGGTGCTCCAGTTGCTGACCCAGCTCTTGCCGCCGGCCAGCGACGGCAAAAGCATGCGGACACCGAGCTCGTCCAGCCCCGTGCCGCCGCCGTTGGCCCCGCCGCTGCCGCTCACCCCGCCAGCGCCGCTCGCCCCGCCCGTGTTGCTGCCCGCGCTTCCACCCCCGTTCGAGCTCGTGCCGGCCTGCGGAGCCGCAGCACCGCTACCCGCGACGCCACCCGTTGGCGCTGCACCAGCTAGCGAGCTAGCGCCGGCTTCGGCAACCCCGGCCGCGCCCGCGGCGCCGCCACTCGCCCCGCCGCCCATTGCTGGATCGGGTCCACCGCTGTCCGTCGCCGAGCAAGCCAGGCAGAAAGATACGAAGCTGAGGCTGCGGACCAGCTGTCTCACCCTTCCAGGGTACGCAGGGGGCAGCGCTTGACCAGAGGAAAGATCTCGAGCTTGGCAGCTCGCGGCGCGAACCCAGCTCGCGGCGCGAACCCAGCTCGCGGCGCGAACCAGGGTGAAGCAGCGTTCGTGCCGGAGCGCGAACGCCTTCGTTGGCCCAACCTGCCATTTGCTTGGAAAGCATCTTCACCAACAGGCACTGCGGCGCGTCGTTACAAGCACACGGACTAACGGCAGCGGCACCAGAATGGAACCGGTTCCCATCGCAAGAAATGCCCGCAACGAGCTTGACCGCTGACGGCGCGCGTGGCTCATATCGAGGCGTTGCGTTCTCGCGAGCGGCGGGCAGCTCGTGCTCGATTGCGTTCGCGGAGCGGCGGAGCCCTGCGGAGGCATTGGACCATGCGTACGAGTATTTGGATCGCGGCTGCGCTGTCGAGCTGGGTTTGTTGCGCGTGTAGCGCTAGCGGCAAGGGCGCACCGGTCACGTCTACCGACAGGGGCGGCCCCGGCGGCGGCGGTACCGGGAGCGGAGGCAGCGGCAACGCTGGCAGCGGGACGAGCATCAACGTGCCGGACTTGATGGTGCCGGAGACGCCACCCGACATCGTCGACTCGGACCCTTCGAATCCGAATATCACGCACCCCAAGTGTAGCGCGGCCACCTGCACTGACTTTCCGGCGGAGCCGATTTTGGGAGAGGGCGTGCCAGCAAACGCGGCACAGCTGTTCGGCGCCGCCGCTGACTTTACACCGGGCGGCTTGTGTGTGCTGGAGCCGCAGCTGTCGGCGGATGGCAAGCCGGGGGCGATGTTGCCGGCCAACTGGGTGCGCCCGCGCTTTCGGGTAGCGGCGCCCGCCGGTATCGATTTGCTGGAAATCCGGCTGCATTCGCCGGTCGAAAAGAACGACCTGGTGGCGTACACGCTGTACAAGGCGGGCGGCACGGCGCCTTCTTGGTACCTGCCCAAGGCGATTTGGGCGGGTGCGGGCGGCGATATGGTGCCGCTCGCCGGTAATGGCTTTGCCAACAACGCGGCGGGCCAGCCAGTTACGGTGACGATTCGGGGCATCAACTCGGCGGCGCCGGGTAAACCGGTCGGAGTGACTGGCGACTTCAACATTGCGCCGGTGGTGGCCACGGGCAGCATGGTGTTTTGGACGGTCAACTCGGCGTCCGTCACGCCCGAGTCCAGCAAGTTGCTCGGCTTTGCCGTGGGTGACGAAGGCGTGGCAGAGTCACTCACGCTGCCGCAGATCAAGTGGACGGGTGAGCTCGGCGAAGACGGGGCGGTGCTGCGTGGCTATTACGACAAGACGCCACTGGCTGGCTTCGTGAATGGGCAGGTGCGCTGCATCGGTTGCCACACGTCACTGCCCGACGGCAGCGGCGTGGTGTTCACGGACGACTGGCCCTGGTCGAAGGCGGCAGCATCGCTGGCGCAGGGCAGCGTGGGCGCAGTACCCGCGATGATCGGCAGCGGCGCCCAAGCGATCATGAAGATGCCCTGGTGGGGCACGCAGACGCTCTCGCCCGGTCATTGGATGGCCGGCGACCACACGCTCGTGACGACCTACGGCGCCACCTTCAAGTCGGGCGCCGCGCGCACGAAAGCCTGGCAATCTCTGCCCACGTACGACGCCGCAAACCCCGCCAACGACGATAAAGTGAAGTGGCACCAACTGGCGTGGATCGACCTCGAATCGACGACGCCCATCGACGTGGCCGTGACCGGAACGCCGGACTACGGCACGACGCTCAACGCGCGCAACGCCGCCGCCATGGCCGCGCAGGGCACGGCTTGGGGTGTGATCGCGACGGGCGACACCGGGGTGAGCGCAGCCTCTCCGAGCTTCAACCACAAGGGTGACAAGATCGTTTACGTGACGACGGACTACTCGCCGGACGGCCACCCCGACGCCACTGCCAAGACCGCCGACTTGCACACGGTGGACTACAACAATCGCCTGGGCGGCATATCGGTGGCGCTGCCGGGCGCTTCGGACCCGGCGCAGCTCGAGTACTATCCGGCATATTCGGCCGACGATCGCTTGCTCACCTTCACGCGCGCTCCAGCGCCGAGCGCTCAGTCGCCGGATGGTCCGTACTACAACCGCTTTGGCCAAGTGATGGTGATTCCGGCGGCAGGCGGCACCGCCCAGCCGCTGGCGGCGAATGAGCCCGTGAGCTGCGGCGGCGACAACGTTTCCGCCGGCATCATCAACAGTTGGCCCAAGTGGTCGCCGGATGCCTTTTCGGTGAACGGCAAGACGTACTACTTTTTGATCTTCTCCTCCGCGCGCAAATACGGCGACGAGTTTTCGCAGCCGTTCAAGCTGCCCGCCAATCCGCTCTCGGCCTTCAAGGGCTTGAACGACTCGTCACAGCTGTATTTGGCGGCCGTGGTGCTGGACGAAGCTACGCAACAGATTACGACCTACCCCGCCGTCTACATTTGGAATCAGAATCGGGCGCCCGGCGCCGACGGCGCGGCGGGCCTCCATTACAGTAACCTCACGCCCGCCTGGGATCCGATCAAGCTGCCGCCGCTCGAGATCCCGGAAGTGCGCAACGAGCCACCGAAGTAGCGGCGCCGGTCTGGGCAGTCACGCCTTACGCTCGAAAATCAGCGTGAGATTGTTGGCCGGCATCTCGACGATCTCGACCAGGACGACGCCGTGCTGCTCGGCGCAGCGCTCGACGTCGTCGAGGTCACGCACGCCCCACTCGGGATTGCGTTCGCGTAGACTCGCGTCGAAGGCTTCGTTGCTCGGTGCACAGTGACGGTCGCCGCGCTTGAACGCGCCGTAGATGAACAACCGCGCTCCGGGCCGGAGCACCCGCGCGGCCCCCTTCATCAAGCCCTGCGTCGCCGACCACGGAGCGACGTGCAGCATGTTGATGCAGACGATGGCATCGGCCTCGGCGAGCGGCCAATCCGGTGCGAGCACATCGAGCCGCAGCGGCGCACGAACGTTGCTCAAGGCGGCCAGGCGGATGCGCTCGCCCGCCGCCGCTCGCAGCTCGTCGTCCGCATCGGTAGGCTGCCAGATCAGCCCCGGCAGCTCACGCGCGAAATGCACGATGTGTTGCCCGGTGCCGCTCGCGATCTCGACGACGACACCACTAGCCGGCAATCGTGCTCGGATAGCGTCGAGAATCGGCGCCTTGTTTCGCTCGGCGGAAGGGCTCACGAGGAGCCCCTCGACACCCTCGGTCAGGCCCCCCTTGCCATAGCGGTTGCGCCCGGAGCTCGAGGTCGTCATGGCGGGAGCGTACTGACTCAGCCGGAGCCCGGGAAGGTGGCTGTGGCGGAGCGCCAAATGCGAGACGGAAGCGCACTGTGCGGCCCTGACTGGGCTCGCTCGGGGTTGGCGCCCCTACCGACCCTGTCAACCTGAGTTGGACGAGCGTGCTTTACATGCACTCGAGCTTGAAGAGGCGGCGGCCCGAGGCGTCCAACGAATAAGGTGGGTCACAGCTCACGGTGGTCTGCGGCGGGTCGGCACGAGCCGTCGTGGCTTTGCCCGCCGATGAGGCTGCCTTGTGAGCCTTGCGCGGGACAGCCGAAGGCGCGGGCAGGGCGGCCGCGGCGGAGTCCGGCGTCGATGTCACAGCGGCGCGCGGCCTCGGCGCGGCGGGTGCGTGCGCGCTGGCCGCCACCGCGCTCAAAGCCGAGTTGCTGGCCGCGCTACGGCGGGCCGCCGAAGCCGCAGGCTCGCCGCGCGGCATCCACGGCAAGGCACTGAGCCCGCCGAGCGCCAATCCCGAGATTGCTGCCAGCGGTAACCAGCTCGAGCCTCGTCGCGGCAAGCCAGCCACCAGCGACCTGTCGATATCGCCGCTGCTGGGCGGCGCGGGCGTCACCTGGGGACTGGGCGCACTGGACGGTGTTGGCGCGACGCCAGCGTCGGCGGTCGATGAGCGCTCGATTTTGGAGATGAGGTGCGAGCGAAACTGCAGCGTGTCGGACGCGATGCGCTCGACCCAGGCGCCGATGTCCGACGGTCGCAGCGGTGGGGAGAACGCCTCGAGCTCGAGCGCCATTTCGCGAGCCGAGCCAAATCGCAGCGCCGGATCGCGCGATAGTCCCCTGCGCAGGATGCGATCGTATTGCGCCGGCAGCTCGGGCACGAGCGAGCTCAGCGTCGGTATCTCGCACGACAAGACGCGATAGACGACCTCGCCGTCGCTGTTTCCCGCGAAAAGTCGCCTTCCGGCGAGCAGCTCCCACAGCACCACCGAAATGGCGAACACGTCGGTCGCGCGCGTCAGCTCGCTGCCCTCGATTTGCTCGGGCGCCATGTAGGCCAGCTTGCCCTTGATCGTGCCGTCACGGGTCTCGTACGAGCGACCCGCGGCCTTGGCGATGCCGAAGTCGGAGATGCGAGTCACGCCGTCGACGCCGACGAGCAGGTTCTGCGGTGAAATATCCCGATGCACGACGCCCAGGGGTCGCCCCGATTCGTCGGTTGCGTCGTGCGCGGCGTGCAGGCCGTGCAGCGCGTCGATGACGATGCCGGTAGCAACCTGCGGTGAAATTGGCTCGCCCAGATCGCTCGCGACCTGCGCCAGCCGCGAGAGCGCCTCGCCGTGCAAATACTCCATCACCACCACCAGCTCGCAGTCCGTGGAGATCACGTCGAGCGTCGACAGCACGTTCGGGTGCCGGATACGCGCCGCCAACCTCGCCTCATCCAGGAGCATGCTCGTGAAGGCTCGGTTCCTCGCGATTCGCGGCAGCAAGCGCTTGGCCGCCACGATGCGGCTGAAACCGCCGGGACCGAGCAGCCGCGCGAAATGCACGGACGCCATGCCGCCCGACGCGATCTCCGCGTACAGCGCGTAGCGTCCAATCCTAAGAGGACTGTTGGGAGCATCCGGCATGTGCAGCTACCGAGCGACCAGCCCTATCAATGAATGGTCGTATCCCATCGAAGCGGCGCGTGTCTAGATCGGCGAGGCACTCGCGATCCCGAGTCGCAGCCGCGACGTCAACGCCCGCTTTACGCCAGGTGCCTTGTTGCCTCGGTACTCTCGCTGCGGCGCCTGTGGCTCAGATCTTCTGCAAGCCGCATCACCGAGATCACGCGGCGCGCACCGCTACGGCTGCTGACGGAGTAGCTGCAATGCCTCCCGCCCGCATTGAAGAGCGCGGAGGCCACGGCGACGGCGCGGCGCAAATCGCCAAACGGAGCACGAACAAGGGCGGGCTCGACGGAGCTGCTCTCCGGGTGCTAGGTCGTCAGGCCCCTTGCCTTGGACTCGAGCCCATGACCGACCGCCCCTATGTTTTCGTCGATTCGCAAGAAGGGCTCGTGCAGGCTGCGCAAGCTCTGTCTGCATGCCCGCGCCTTTACCTCGATACGGAGTTCGAATCGGGGCGGGGCGCGACGCGGCTTTGTCTGCTGCAGATCTCTTCCGGCAGCGAGTGCTTCCTGATCGATACCTTGAAGCTGGCCGAGCTCGAGGTGCTGGCGCGGATCTTGGCAAGGCCGGAGGTGGAGTGGGTGCTCCACGCCGGGCTACAAGATCTCGAGCTGATGGAACGGCGGCTGCATGTGCGAGCGCCCCAGCGGCTGTTCGACACTCAAGTGGCTTACGCGCTGGTCTCCGCGGAGAACAACGTCTCACTCGCCTACTTGCGCCATCGATTCCTGGGCATCACCTCGGACAAGGGGCACCAGGCCGATGATTGGCTGCGCCGTCCGCTGCGCGAGTCGCAGCTTCGCTACGCGGCGAGCGATGTGCAAGATCTGCCGGCGCTCAGCGAGCTGCTCACTCGACGCGTCGAGGCCAAAGACCGGCTCGCGCTCGTGTTCGAGGCCTGTCACGAGGCGCTCGAGCCGTCACGTGAACCGCCCGCACCGCTCAGCCTCGAATCGTTTCGCAATGCGTGGCAGCTGGGGCCGAGCTGCCAAGCAGGCCTGCGCTTCTTGATCGAGTGGTATAACCAGCTGTCGCCCGAAGGAAAGCTGGGAGCGCCAGAGCTCAAGACACTGCTCTCCATCGCAGCCCGGCTACCCGAGAGCGCGGATGCGCTCGGGCGCATCAAGGGCGTCTCGCCCGGTTTCTCGAGGCAACATGGGGCGGCGCTCGTGCACGGCCTCAAGCAACGAGCGCGCGAGGCGGTCAGCACCGACTTCGTCCCCATCGACCCCGCACCGTACGCCACCTTCGCCGAAATCCGCAACGAAGCCTGGCTGGGCTTGCTACGCGCCGAAGTCTGCACCGCGCTGGAGGTATCCCCCGAGCACGTCCTGCCTCCACGAGTCATGCGCGAGCTCAAGGCCAAGCTACAAGGCAGCGGCCCTGCGCGCCTTTCCGACGCGCTCCGCGGCTATCGAAAGCGTCTACTCGCAGATGCCGTCGACGAGTTTTGCGAGCGGCAGCCACCTCCGATGCGCTAGATCGGCTCACGCCTCGTCCAGAATCTCTCTGACCTTACGGGCCAGCGCCGTGGGGCTGAACGGCTTTTGCAAGAAGGCAACGGGGGCGAGCCCGCTGCCCTGGGCGGCTATGGCTTGGTCGGTGTAGCCGGACATGAGCAACGTCTTCACGCCGGGTCGGGTTTCGGCGAGCATGGCGGCGAGCTGTCGACCGGCGAGGCGCGGCATGATGAGGTCGGTCACGAGGAGGTGGATGGTGTTCGGGTAGTCGGCGGCCAGGCGCAGCGCCTCTTCGCCATCGCGCGCCTCCAACACCGTGTAGCCGCCAGAGCTCAATACGAGGCGGGCCAGGTTGCGCACGGCTGCTTCGTCTTCTACCAGCAGCACTGTCTCGGTACCGCGCGGCAAGTGTAAGGGCTCGGCTACGCGGCGCTCGCTGGGCGAGGCGGCATCGGCGAGGGGCAGGTAGATTTTGAAAGTCGTACCGTGGCCGGGCTCGCTATAAACCTCGACGTGGCCGCCCGACTGCTTGAGAAAGCCGTAAACCATGGCGAGCCCGAGACCCGTGCCCTTGCCGGCGGGTTTGGTGGTGAAGAACGGCTCGAAGATTCGGCTTCGGGTCGTGGTGTCCATGCCGTGGCCCGAGTCGCTGACGGCGACCAGGAGGTAGCGGCCCGCACGTACTTCTCTGCGCGCGGTGTCGTCATCGTCGAGCTCGACCTCGTCCGTCTCGATCACCAGCCGCCCGCCGTGGGGCATCGCGTCGCGCGCGTTGACAGCCAGATTGATCACGGCGTGCTCGAAGTGCCCGGGATCGATCCGGGCGAAGCCCAACTGCGGACCAGGCGCAAAACAGAGCTCGATGTCCTCCCCGATGATGGTACGGAGCAACTTGCAGAGCTCCGCAAGCAGGGTATTGAGATTGACTATTTGTGGCTTTAGCACCTGTTTACGACTGAAAGCCAGGAGCTGGCGCGTGAGCCCGGCGGCGCGATCGCCAGCTTTTCTAATCTCGGTGAGCAGCGCAGCAGTCCGATGCTCGCCGCCGACCTCGGCCAGCGCCAGCTCGCTGTAGCCGTTGATGGCCGTCAGCAAGTTGTTGAAGTCGTGGGCAACGCCGCCCGCCAGGCGCCCGATGGCCTCCATCTTCTGCGCCTGCCGGAACTGCTCTTCCAAGCGCTTCAGGTCGGTGATGTCGCGCGCGATGCCGATCACCCCGCGAGCGTCACCCTGGGCATCGCGCAACACGCCTTTCGTCGACAGGAAAGTGCGCGTCACGCCGGCTGCCGTGGCGGTTTCTTCGAAGGTGTGCGATTGCCCCGACTCGAGCACCTGGCGATCACCCTCCTTGACGACGGACGCCGTATCGGCGCTGAAGAGCGCGGCATCGTCCTTGCCCAGCACCTCTTCCACGTTTTTACCCAGTAGTTGGGCTCCGGCGGAGTTGATCAACAAGTAGCGACCTTGCAGATCCTTGACGAAGACGGCATCGGACGTTCCCTCGACAACGCCGTTCAGGAGCCCGTAGCTCTCGGCTAGCGCCCGCTCGGTGCGCTTGCGCTCGGTGATGTCGACCAACGTGCCGATGACCCCGGTCTTACCCCCACGCTCGATGCGACGACCGTGCACCTCGACGTAGATCGTGGTGCCGTCCTTGCGAGTGCCGCGAATCTCGTAGCGAACTTCTTCCACCTCACCCGCGATACGGCGGCGCACGTTCTCGGCCACCTTGGCGCGATCGTCGGCAGAGGTGAGATCCGTCGGGCCCAGCTTGTCGATTATCTCCTCCACGTCGTAGCCAAACATGCTGGCCATGGCCGGATTGACATAACGAAATAACTCGTCCTGAATCAGGTAGATCCCGGTGAGCGAAGACTCGGCGAGCAAACGAAAGCGCTCTTGCAGCTCCAGCAGCTGCGCTTCTTTGCGCTTTTGTTCGCTGACATCGCGCATGATGCCGCGCAATTGGGGCGGCCCCCCTGGTAGTGGCTGCGAGTTCACCTTGCCGCGCAGCCAAACGCTCCCCCCTGCTGCCGAAATCATGCGGTACTCGAGGTCGCACTCCGTTTGGGTGGAGGCCGCGCGCCGGCAGCGTTCGACGACGTCTGCCCGATCGTTCGGGTGAATGCGGGCTGCCCAAAAGCCGGGCGCCAACCAGTGCTCGAGCGGGTACCCCAAATGCTCTGCCTTCCGGCTCACGAACGTGAACTGCAGCGTCTCGGCGTCGGCTTCCCAGACGATGCCGTCGACCTCGGCGACAAGCGCGTTGTACCTCTCTTCGAGCATGGCTCGCTCGGACAGAACAGACATTGTCGCCTAGTTATCCAATTCGTCAACGCTGGAGTTGGCGGGGCCTTCGAAAATGTGCGTAGCAGCTCGTGGAACCGCGCCGAACGCGGTCGCGGGCCTCGAATTTCTTGGCTGTTTCCATGACGCTGGGTCATTGCAAAGTTTTGCGGCTCGGGGACTCGATCACGTTCGGAACACCGACCAACAATGGCGCTTACCGCGTCGCCGGTGCGCCACGAGAGCAATGGGTCTCGAAGAAGCGCGGAGCCTAATTCTCGAGATGCGCGACCCAGCGCAGCGCGCCGACAATCAGCGGGCGCATCCAGGGGCGCTGCTTCAAGTCGTACTCTCCGGCGTCGTGTCCGAACGTCGAGTACAGGCCACGCCCTTGGCCAACGTCTTTGGACCACAGAACTGGATGTTTGGCGGAGCCCTGCGGGCTGCCGTCGAGGTGGCCGGTTTGCTTGATGGTCGCGTCGTCGATGCTGGCGAGCACATGAACGTCGGGCCTGGGATCGGCCGACATTTGAAAGTAGTCGCTGGTGGCCATGAACGAAGCGTCGAGCCGCCGCGTCGCCGGATGCTGCGCGTCTTCGAGCGTGACCTTGGCGGGATCCAGGCCGGAGTGGTTCACGAAGGTGGCGCCGCCGAGCAGCGCGCTGCGGTAGAAGGTCCAGTCGGGGTCCATCGAGATGGAGTAGTGCATGGCGATCGACCCACCACCTGACTCGAGGTACTGCTGGAAGGCGGTCCGCCCGCTTTCGGGGATTGGCACGACGTTCCAGTTGCCTACCCAGATGACCGCCGCATAATGCGTGAGGTTTTCGAGCGTGAAGACTTGGGGATCGAAGGTGACGTCGGTGGCGAAGCCTTCCAGTTTGCCGAGCTCTTCGATGAAGCGCGAGCCGCAGTTGGACGTGCCTTTGACGTCACCGGTATCGCCCTGGCAATGGCTGTAGTCGTCGTTGATGCGGGAGTCGTGCGAGTGCGGGGTGTGCTCGCCGATGAACACGAGCACCTTGAACCCGCCCGGGAAATTGCCTGCCGCGCCGGCCGCACCAGCTACGCTACCTCCCGCGCCAGCAGCGCCTCCCGCGCCGGCAGTGCCGCCGGAGTTGCTCGTGCCGCCCTGCTCGATGCCCGCGCCGCCGCCTCGCCCTGCACTGCTCGCGAGGTTGCCGCTCGAACCGCCGCCGCCCGCGTCGCTGCTTGCGCCCGCGACCGAAGTGGAAGCGCCGCCGCTGCCGGACATGCCGCCCGCGCCGGCGCTAGTGCCCGCCGACGATGCGGCAGGCTGGCTGCTGCACGCGAGCGCCAACACGGCGAGCATCGAGCTGAGCCGCGAGCAGCGCCGCCGGGCGCTTTCGTCAGACCAGGCCAGGTAGCGCTCCTGAACAGTATTCGGGGTCGCCGAAGGTCGTGTCGTCGAAGCCGAACAGGTTCAGCAGCGCCACGAATAGGTCGCAGTTGGTGCGATGGTCGTACTTTACGAGTCGACCCGTGCGCAGGCTTCCCCCCGCCTTGCCGGCGAGCACGTAAGGCATGCGTTTGTAGCTGTGACCGCCCGTGGCCAGATCGCTCATCCACAACACGACGCTGTTGTCGAGCAAGGTACCGTCCCCTTCCACGACGCTGTCCATCTTGGTCAGGAGGTACTTGAATTCTTCCGCGTACCAAACATGCCGAGGCAGGCGGCGCGCGATGCCCTGCTCTTGCGTCAACCCGATTTCGGTGCTCGCGACGGCCTCGGTGTGACCCATGCTGTGGTCGTTGGCAGGGTCCGGCAGCGCCGGAAAGCCGTATTGATTGTCGGAGTTCACGTACTGCAGGGTGGTGACGCGCGTGAGGTCGCAGGCCAACGCCGACACCATCAGGTCGATTTGCAGCCGTGAAATCGCGCGTGCGTCTTGCTGATTCTCGTCATCGATGGCGGCGGGGGCCGCCGGTGCCGTGCAGCTCACGCCGGCGCTGTCCAGCCGCAGCTCGACCGAGCGCACCAGCTCCGCGTGCTGCGCCAAACGCTCGCGGTCGGCCGCGCCCACGCGGCCACTGAGCTCGTTCAGCTGGCCGAGCACGCTGTCGAGCACGGCGCGGGTCTTCTTGGTTTGAATGGCGGCCTGACTCGGCTCGGCGCTACGCCCCGCGAACACGGTATCGAACACCTGCTGGGGATCTTGCATCGACGGGACCGGCTGACCGGGTCCGCTGAAGATCATGCGGCGCTTGTTCGGAGACGACGGCGTCGACTCCGAAAAAACGCCCAAGTTCAGGCTGCCAATCGGCAAGGGGTGGCCGGTTTCGGCTTGGTAGGCGCGGTCGATCAAACCCGCCAAATACTGATCGATGCTAGCGCCGTCGGCGTAGCCCGAGGGTCCGGAGCCGACGCCCTGGAAAGTGCCTTCTTGGTTCTTACGTCCGGTCAAGCAAGCGCCCATGCCGCGTTGATGTTCATCCCCGGGGCTGACACCGCGCTCAGCCATGGGCATGTCGACGCCATCCAAGAACACGAGCCGGTCGCGGAAGGCCTCGAGGGGGGCCGTCGCGGGCTTGAGCACGAAATCTTGCTCGCCACCGGTTGGCCACCAGTTGTCGGGCCAGACGCCATTCGGTCGAAACACGATCACGAGCCGCTTGGTCTTCGCCGCTTGCGCCAACGCCGGCTTGGCCGCGAAAGTCTCGAGCCAGGGCAGACCGAGCAAACCGGCGCTGCCCATGAGCCAACGGCGTCGCGAAAGCGCGGCGGACGGCCGACGAAAGCGATTGCTGAGCCCGGTCATGGGGCGCTCCCTTCCTTGCCGCGGGCGCGGAACGCTCGGCTATTGGTCAGCACGTCGACCAGCAGCTGACGAACGTCCAGGCCCTCGGCGTCGAAGTCTTGTCCCAGCGACGCCAGGCTGGCCGCGTCCTCGGCCCTGACGGCTCGCCCGAGCGCGTATTGGTACCAGAGCGCCGACATGCAGTCGCGCAGCTCCGCGCTGCCCACGAGTCGCTCGACGAGCTCACCGGCGTCGGCGAACGGCTGACGGCGCGCGGCGTCGGCAAACTTGTCGTAGTGGCCCGACGAATCGATGGGCTGCCCGTTCTCGGTCTCGCGGTAGCGACCGACCTCGTCATAGTGCTCGAAGGCAAAGCCGAAGGCGTCGATGCCGCCGGCAACATGGCAACCGGCGCACGTGGGGTCGGCGCTGTGTTGTTCGTAGCGCTGCCGCGTGGTCATCCCGGTCGCCAGCATCGGCGCCTTGGCCTTGTCGGCGATCGCCGGAGGTGGGGGCGGAATCTTCTGGCAGAGCGCGTTCTGCAACACGAACAGACCGCGCTTCACGGGATTGGATTGCTCGGGCTGGGCGAGCTTGGCGAGCAGGGCGGGCTGCGTCAGCAAACCGAAACGCGGCGCCGGCGGGTAGAGCGCCGAAAGCTCGGGCGGGAGAAACAACGCGTCCGACTGGAACAAGGTCTTCAGCGTCGGCGAGTCCCCGCCGAAGACGTAAGTCACGAAGTCGTGCAGACTTTGTTCCCAGGCTACGTTGCGCGCCCCCTCCTCGGGAAACCCGACCACCCGCGCGGGGTCTTTGTAGACCGAGCGCAGGTCGACGGTGCGCAGCCACTGCTGATGAAAATCCCACGCCACGCTGCCCATCCGCTCGGGGGTGAGCAGCCGATTCACGTGGCTGCCGAGCTCTGCGCTCAAAGTGCCGGCTTTGGCCGCGGCCCACAGGCTGTCGTCGGGCAGGCTGCCGGTGAGCAGGTAGGACAGGCGCGCGGCCAGCCCAAATTCATCGACTTCGGTAGCACCCGGGCCCAGCTCGGAGCTGCCGCTCGCTTCGACGTGATACAGAAAATACGGCGACTGAAAGATGGCCTGCAACGTGAGCGAAATAGCCTCAGCGAAGCCGTAGTCGCGCAAGCTCGCGTCGAACAACCCCAGCAAGCTGTCGCGGGTAGCCACGGTCAGCGGACGCCTGAAGGCGCGCTCGCCGAACGTGTCGATGAAGGCATGCCCACAAGCGCTCAGGTTGGCCGTGTCCGCCGGGTCACAGCTCACGAGCTTCTGCAGATCGCTACTCACTGCCGCCTTCGCCAGATCGCGCGCCACGTCTTCATACGCGATGACCGCTTGTTCGTTCATGTTACGGTCGAAAGCGTTGCGCGTGAAAAGTCCGGTCGGGCTTTCCGGCGGCAAGCGCTCGGCAACCTTGTCGCCAACGCTCAACAGATCGCGCACGGTATGCTCGTATTCTTGCCGGGTGAGCTGTCGAAACGGCGCCGTGACGGCGGGTGCCTCCACCGCCGCGAGCGGCTGTACGGTACCGGTGGGAGTGCCGGAGCTGCCCGCGGCGCCCGGTTGCGCGGCTCCGGGTGCGGTCAGCGAGGGCGGCGGCCCCGAACCGGCATCGCCCTCGACGATCGCCGTGCAGCTAGCCAGTCCCGCCGCGAGCCATGCGACGATACCCAACCGAAGCCACCGCGGCTCCGTCCCTGCTCCGCACCCACATTCGCCCCGCGATCCGCGCTGAGTCGATCCGCTGAGACGGAACGATTGCGCGGAACATGGAACCGATTTCAGTATCCGCCGACTGGTCACATCTCAGAGTCGCTGCGGCGGCAAAAACCAGACCGTCTTTCTTTCGTGGCAGTGAGACGCGCGCTCAGCGCGGCAGATCGCAGCCCGGCTTGGCTTTCTCCGCGACGTAGAGGTTTTCGTCGCCGTTGCGCGTCGGGCGCGTGAAATAGAGGCGGCAACCGTCCCTCGAAAGCCAGCTCGGACTCGCATCGTGATGCGTCGCCAGAGAGGCGACGAGGCCGGCGTTCGCGAAGGGCTCAGTCGCAGAAGCGCGCGTGGCGACCCAGATCGCGCCGATGAGCCGGGTCCCGCACTCGTTGACGAACGACCGCGAGGAGCCGAAGTACAGGGTCAGCTCGTCGCGGCTTAGAGTCGGCGAGCCCGCGCCGGCATCGGACGCGCGCCATACCAGGCTCGACTTGGCCGAGGCGCCGAGCCCGGTGAGCTGAAAGATCCCGGCGGCGCTGTCGGTGAGCGCGCTGACATAGAAGCTACCCGACTCCGTCTCTTGCGTCGCGTCGACCTCTTGGAAGCCCGGCGGCCAGAGCAGGCGCTCGGCAGGGCCGAAGGGCGCATCGAGCGTGTCGCGCGACGCTCGATACATGTCCAGGTGGCTTTGCAAGTAGATGGTGTGCTCATCCGGCGAGAGCGAGAACCCGCTTGCGCCGAGCGGTTCGAGCACCGGGATGGTGCTGGGGGGGCCGAAGCGCTGGAAGCGATCGCTTCGCGAAGCCGTCCAAAGCGCTGGCGCGGAGCGCGCCCCACGACGGCTGATGAAGTAAATCTTGCGTTCTTCGTCGAACAATTGGCTGGCGTACTCGTCGGTGTCGGTGTTCAGCTCGGCGAGCGGCTCGAAGCGCACGAACGGCGCATCCCAGGCGCAGCTCGCCTCGTCGTCACCGCACGCGCCGCCGCTCCCTTCGTCGCCCGCCGCGCCGCCGAGCGGCTCGAGGTGCAGGTCATCGGGCGCGCCGCCCGAATCGTTCAGCGCGGCGTCGCTCTTGCAGTACCCCGGAAGCGTGCCGCCTCCGCCCTTCGAAATCGGCGGCTTCATCGGGTAGCTCCCGCCCGACCCCGCCACCGGCCGTGGTGCGTCGCTGCCGGCACCGCCTCCCTTGCCGTCACCTCCGCGGCCGCCCGCGGCGCTATCCGCCTGGCCGCCCGCGGCGGGCGAGGCCTCTTCGACGACACGCTCGCCAACGCTGCACGCTGCCACCAGGCACCAGCAAAGCGACCAACGCCAACCGCGACGCAAGGGCACGATGCGGATACTAGCCCGATCGCTCTGCGTCGAAAATCGCGGTATCAGTGCTGCCGGAGGCTGCGCCACTAAAAAGAGAGGTCGCGCGATTTTTCCAATGCGAGACGCACGCGCCTCGGAAGGCGACGGCACCAAAGCGGCACTAACGGCAATGACTTTGCTTCGCCGACCCACGCGATCCGCAGGCTCACGCGGCGCTGTCGTGTGGGCCGCCGTGCTCTGTATCCAGGCTTGTGGCGAGTCGCACAACGCTTCGCCAGGTTCGACACCGGCCGCAGCCGGCGCGGCAGGAAATCCAGCTGCGGGGACCCACAACGTTGCCGGCATGGCTAACACCCAGGGCGGAAACGCCACCGGCGGAGCCGAAACGGGCGGCTCGGCAGCCGTCGCCGGCAACGCCGCTGGCGGAAGCGCGGGAGAGTCCGCCAGCGATGCCCCGACGGGACTGCTGTGCGAGCTCTTGCGGCATCCCGAGCAGGCGCCCATAACGGACGCGCAACCTGAGTTTGGCTTCATCGCCCCTGCCGCTCACCAAAGCGCGTTCCAAATCTTGGTCGCCACGAGCCGCGCTGCGCTGGGCAACGATCAAGGCGACGCTTGGGACTCGGGCAAGAAGAGCTCGGAGCAATCCATCGACATCCCCTACGGCGGCTCCGCGCTCGCACCGAACAAGACTTACTGGTGGAAGGTCAAGACGTGGGACGCCGCAGATGAGCCGAGCGCCTGGTCCGACGCGCAAGAGTTCACGATGGCGGCGCAGCTCGGGAGCTACAGCACACCACGCGAGCCCGTCGAGCAGACGGCGGTGGCACCGGCAAAGCTCACGACCATCGCGCCCGACCACGTGTTCGTCGACTTTGGTCGCGATGCCTTCGGCTGGCTGGAGCTCGAGCTCGACGCCAAGGCGGCCACCACCGTCACCGTGCGCCTGGGCGAGCGCGCTGCGGGCAACAGTGTCGACCTGGCGCCAGGCGGCAGCGTGCGAGCTACTAGCGTGCAGGTGTCGCTGCAGCCAGGCCAGCGCACGTACCGGGTGCAAACCCCCAAAGACACCCGCAACACCAGCGGCGACGCCATCCGCCTGCCGGCCGAGCTGGGCGTGGTGATGCCGTTTCGCTACGTGGAGGTGCTCGGCTCGCCGGTCGCGCTCGAGGCCGGCATGCTGCACCAGATCGCCGTTCACTATCCGTACGACGAAGCGGCCAGCGCCTTCACCTCGTCGGACGACAAGCTGAACCAAGTTTGGGAGATCTCCAAGTACTCGATGGTGGCGCCCACTTTCGGCGGCATCTACATCGACGGAGATCGCGAGCGCATCCCCTACGAAGGCGACGCTTACCTCCAACAGCTGGGCCACTACGGCACCGACCGCGAATTCGCGCTGGCCCGCTACAGCCACGAGTACTTGCTCGATCACCCGACCTGGCCCACCGAGTGGAAACAACATTCGGTGATGATGGCGTGGACCGACTGGATGTACACCGGCAACACGGAGTCGCTCGCGCAAGCCTTCGACAAGCTGGTTGCGGACAAGACCCTCGAATCCCACGTCGGCGGCGACGGCTTACTCAACAGTACCGGCCTGCAAGATCTCGTCGACTGGCCGGAAGGGGAACGCGATGGCTACGTCTTGAAAGACGTGAACACCGTCGTCAACGCGTTCTTCTGCCGAAACCTGCAGCAAATGGCGGACATTGCCCGGGCCCTGGGCAAACAGAGCGACGCCCAACGCTACGACGCCATGGCCCAGAAGGCGCTCGCTGCGCTCAACGACGAGCTCGTCGATGCGAGCAGCGGTCTTTACGTGGACGGGATCGGTACCTCACACTCGTCGCTCCACGCGAACATGCTGCCGCTGGCTTTCGGGCTGGTGCCCAGCGAGCGGCGAGCCAAGGTCGTCGCGTTCGTGAAATCGCGGGGCATGGCGTGCAGTGTGTACGGCGCTCAATACTTGCTCGAAGCGCTGTACCAGGCCGGCGAAGCCCAGGCGGCCCTCCAGCTTCTCACGTCCGAATCGGATCGCAGCTGGCTCAACATGATTCATGCCGGCGCCACCATCACGATGGAGGCGTGGGACGCGAAGTACAAGCCCAACCTCGACTGGAATCACGCGTGGGGCGGCGCCGCTGCCAATATTCTGCCGCGATTCTTGGTCGGGGTGACACCACTGACGGCCGGCTTTGGCAAGGCGCAAATCCGCCCACAGCCGGGGCCGCTCTCGCAATTCGAGGGCACGGTGCCCACCATTCGGGGACCAATTCACGTCGCTTGGAAGCACGCCGTCGGTCAACCTGCGCAATTGGGGTTTTCGCTTCCTGGAAATATGCTGGCCGACGTTCAGCTTCCTCAAGATCTTGCAGCGTGCGCGCCATGGCTCGATGGCGCACCCGCAACGCTAACTGTCGAGGGTGGCGCGAGCTGGCTGAAAGGTGTGCAGGCGGGCACGCACGAGGTCGCCTGCGCCCCCTAGCGGCGCCCTCAAAGCGCCGTTAGCCGCATTTAGGGCAAGAGACGACGCGGTCAGCCCCTGTTCAACAGGGAGCCATGATGCCGACAGCCCCCTGCGTCTCGAGCAAAAGAACCTTGCCTCATGCGGTCGCGGGTGCCGCCGCCGTGCTCAGCCTGGCCTGCGGCGCCAGCGATGTCCCCTCTACCGAACCTGCTCGCGGCGGCGCGGCGGCAGGGTACGGAGGCAGCGGCACGGCGGGCTCCTCGCCTGTGGGCGCGGTCGGTGTCGCAGTTGGAGGCATGCCCAGCGCTGTCGCTGGAGCAGGTGGTCGTGAAGAAACCTCGAGCATGGCCGGCCAGGCCGGCGACCACGGCGACGCTGGCGGAACGGGCGGCGCGCTGCCCGTCATGGGCACCACCATCATCAACGATCGGTTTTGGAAAGACACCTCGGGTTCGCCCATCTATTCGCAAGGCGGCGGCATGCTGCAGGTTGGCGACACCTACTACTGGTACGGAGTGAAGTACGGCGGCGCTGTGACCTACGCCGCGCAGCCCACCGAGAAGAACGGCAACACTTCGTTTCAGGGCATCACGACCTATTCATCGCAAGACTTGGTGCACTGGAAGCTCGAGGCGACCGACAAGCCGCAAAACGCCGGCGGCTGGTTTGGGCGGCTGGGCGTCGTGTACCACGCGGCCACGAAGAAATACGTGCTGGCCGCGCAGGGAGGAGGAGGCCTGTACTTCGCGACCAGCGACAAGCCGAACGGTGGTTTCGTCTACGCGAACGTCCAGAGGGATTTGCCCGGAATCGCCAATGGCTCCACGGGCGATCAAACGCTGTTCCAAGACGACGACGGCCAGGCTTACCTGGTGAGCTCGAGCAGCAGTGGGCGCGGGAATCGCTACGTTTCCCCTTTGCGCAGCTCGGACTTCTTGGCCGCCGAGCAGGCGGTGCTCGTCTACAAAGGCGGCGGGCGCGAGGGTAACTGCATGTTCAAATACGAGGGGCATTACTACTTTTGCTCCTCGGACCTCCACGGCTGGAACTCTTCGCAGACGTATTGCGTCTCGGCTTCCAACATCAATGGCCCCTGGAGCGCCGAGTTCGTTCTCAAAGGCACCGAGCCCGACTACAGCCACGTGACGCAGACCGGGTTCTTCTTCAACGTGAAGGGAACGGAGCAGACGACGGTCATCTTCGCGGGCGACCGCTGGTCGGATTTTGCAGGTAACGGCCTCGGCTTCAATCAGTGGCTGCCGCTCAGCTTCGAGGAAACGACGCCGCGCTTTCACTCGCTCAGCGCGTGGACCTTGAATGCGGCGACGGGCGCCTGGCAGGTGGCACGTGAAAACAATTGGGCCTTGAACCCGACCTTCGAAGCCGATCGCATCTCCGTCACCAGCGCCGTAGGCTGGACTGCGACGAGCGGGGCGAACTCGAAGGACGCTCGGACCGGCAATTGGTCCTGGCAGGTCACCGGCCAAGGAAGCGTGTCTCAAACCATCGCGGATCTGCCGAACGGCAGCTACGAGCTGTCGGTCTGGGCCAAGAGCAGCGGCGCTGGAGCACAGCTCACGGCGAAGAATTTCGGCGGCGACAAGAGCGTCGCCGTACCGGCGGGCACGAGCTGGACGGAAGTCACGCTGAGCGACATCGTCGTAACCCAGGGGCACGCCGACATCGCGGTGACGGCCGGCGGTCAGACCGTCACGCTCGACGACTTTTCCTTCGTCCAACAATGAGGGCCAGCGCGGCCAGCGCGAGGAGGCCGCTGCCGCGCGCGGTGGAGCGCGCGCTCGTCGTGCATGTGCACCCTGCGCCGGCGCCTTCTGCGGTCGGGTCGCCGGAGCTGCCGTCGCCGGAGCTGCCAGCGCTGTTTCCGCTGCCACCCGCTACGCCGCCCGCGACTCCAGCGCTTGACATCATGGTCGCAGTACCGGCCGCACCGCCCGCCATCATTCCGCCATTCGTGCCGGCACCGCCGTTTGCGCCGGAGGCTCCGCCGACGCTCGTCGCGCCTGCGAGCTCGCCGGCGTTTCCACCGTTCGCAGCACCACCCGCGCCACCACTGCCAGCAACGCCGCCACTCGCAACGCCTCCGCTCGGCATGGCGCCGAACTCGTAAGCCCCGAGATCGGGCGCCGCACCGACGAACGGCAGCCCCACCTCTGCGCCTTTGTCGATCAAGCCGCTACCCTCTTTGAGCTTCATGAAGGTGCACGCGGAGGGCAGAGCGCCGTTGCTTTCGCGCGGCCCGGTGCAGCCGGCATCCGACGTGCTTTCGAAGGCCGCGCTCGCCTCCGTGATGTTCAGGTCCCAGCTATTGGAGGCGCTATCGACACCGCCCATGTTCGAATTCTTGTTCGGGAAGCCCACGTTGTTGCGCATCTTGTGGGCCAGCGCACCGCTCAGCGTGATCGTCTGGCTCGTGTCGTCCGGCGGACTTGCCAGCATGTTGTACTGCGTACCGTTGCCGTACGAAGTGTTGTTGAGCCAGGTGTTACCGCCTGACGAGTGATTCGCGTAAAACCCCGCCGCTTTGTTCTTCCAGGCGACGTTGTTCTGGATGATGTGCCGGATGCCGGTCTTGCTGCTGCCCATCTTGAAGCCGTTGCCGTTGCCGTCTCCGCCCCGACCGTTGGACATGGCAAAGTTGCCCTCGGTGATGACCGGCACTTCTTGCGAGATGTAGTCGTAGCCGTCGTCCGAATCGTTCCAGGCGCGGCAGCCGCGGATGACCGTGCTCGGCCCGCTCATCTGGTAATGGACGCCGAAACCGTCACCGTTCTGCCCGTCACCCTGGCTGCCGTTCTGGTCGTAGTTGTCGTGCGAGTCGCAGTTGAGAATCAAGTTGCCGCCGTTGCCGCCATCGATGAACAGGCCGGGGCCGAAACCGTGATGCAGATCCAACAGCTCGAACGTGTTGTTGCTGCTGTTCTTGGTTCGGAGCAGCGAATACGAGTGGTCGCCGCTGACGCCGACCTTGGCGTTGCTGATTTCGAGCCCGCGCAGGTGCATCCAGCTTCCGGTGACCAACACCACCGGCACGTCTGCGGCCGGGTTGCTGGTGACGTAGCCGGAAGCATCGAGCACCGGCTTCTCGGCCGCGTACGCCCAAATCTTGGTGCGATTGGCGTCCGAAGTGCCGCTCTTCGAAAGGACGAGCTGGCTCGTCAAAGCGTACTTGCCGCCACGTACCCAAATCGTGTCGCCCGCCGCCGCAGCACCATTGGCCTTGGACAACGTGGCGAACGGCTGCTGCATGCTGCCCGGATTCGAATCGCTGCCGGTGGTAGCGACGTAGTACTCGGCCGCGCTCGCGACGTGACCCGCCACGAGCACGCCGAGCCCCAGGGCCACGGCGGAAGCCCGCGCGAACGGCGAGCGGTGCCGAAGCTGTCCAGCCCCGTCTTGCGCTACTGAAAAACTCCGGCACCGGTACCAGGAGTCGCCGCAAGCCGCGGAACGTAGCGAGGGAGAAAACCTCATCGATGGATCAGGGCGCGGCGCGGCCACAACTTGTCGCAAACTGACGGCCATAGCGCACACGGTTTCGCGCGTAGCGCCCCTAATACTCTCGAGTGAGAAATCTGCGTTTCGATCCACTTGCCCTACTGCTCTTGGGTGTCGTCGGATGTGGGGGCGAGCCCATTTCCGGCGAGGCCTCCACACCAGGCGGAAGTCCGCCGATGCTGCCGAGTGGGGGTATGGCTCCAAGCGCAGGTGCCGGCTCCGGCGGGAGCGCCCAGCCGGGTGGCGCCGGTGTAGGCCTGCCGAGCGGCGGTGCGGGCGCAGCGAATCAAGCTGGCATGGCGGGCAGCGGTCCCCTTGCCGGCGGCTCCCCGAACGGCGGTACAGGAGGGCTCGTTACTGGCGGCGACACGGGTGGCGGCGGAGGTGGCGCCGTGGACCCGACGCTGCTCCCAGCGGTGACGCTACACCTCGCGGGTGATTCGACCGTGATGACCTACGCAGCCGACTCGCTCCAAGAGGGCTGGGGCCAGGAGCTACCGCAGTTCTTGCTGGCCAAGGTCACCATCGACAACCAAGCCCTCGGTGGGTCGAGCGTGAAGACCTTTTATGCTGGACGTTGGCAGACCATCCTCGAGAATCTTCACAGCGGCGACTACGTTGCGGCGGCCTTCGGCGCAAACGACAGCGGAACGGTCGAGGGCAGGCACGTCGAGCCGCCCGAATTTCAGGCCACGTTCGCCAAGATGGCCGACGAAGTCCGCGCCAAGCAGGCCACGTTCATCGCCGTTACTCCTTCAGCGCTGCAACAATGGTCCGGCGGTGTCGAAGGCAACCAACGGCTCGAGCCTTACGTGACGGTGCTCCACAGCTTTGACGAAACCTCCGACGTCAAGCTCGTCGACCTGAACGCGCGCAGCGTCGAGTTTTTGAATCAGATTGGTCAGGAAGCAGCGAAGCAAATCTACATCAACGGCGACAAGGCCCATTTCACCAAGAAGGGGGCCACACAGATGGCCCAATTCGTCGCCCAAGAGCTCGCGCGCGTCGGCAGCCCGCTCGGTGACTACGTCAAGTAGCGCTTCGTTTCTCCACGCCATCGAGCGTGCAGCTCGCTGCGACCGGAGCCCACGTCGTAGCGCGCGCGCTCCCGCTCCAGCGCTGCAAGAGGATCGACAAAGGGTCGAGTAGATCCGCATGGTCTCGTCCAACCAAAACGGTTCGGAAGCCGATGCAAATTCAGAACGACGCCGAAAATCGCGCTGACGCGCCGTCGGCAGACGGCAAGATCTGAAGACGCGCTGCGCTGGTTGGCGTGGAGCCTGGAGCGATGATGTACCAGGTCACCGCCGCGACGGCTGCGGCACCGCCCACCGCCAGCGAAATGTTCGAGAACAAGTACTTCTGGCGAACGGCATCGACCGACGAGCTCGAGCAATCCGGCTTGCAGCTGCTCGAAAGGTCATCGAATTCGTTCGAGCCCCACCAGCGAAAGCCTGCGAAGCCGGCGACTCCGACCAGCGCGACGCCGCCCAAGACGTAGACACCGGTCGGCACCGCAGCCTGGGGTGGCCGCTCGGACGAAACCAGCGAGCGTGATTCGCCTGGCGAAGGCGCGCTCCCCGCGGCGGGCTCCAGCACGACCGAGATGGCGCGAAACCTCTCGCCGGCACGAATGACGACCGACTGGGTTTGCGGCGCGAACCCGTCTGCTCTGAAGCTGAATTGGTGCGAACCGGGGTCGAGCGCAACGGGCTTACCATCGAGCGCCAGCTCGACACCGTTGTCGTCAATCTGCGCCGTCGCGCTAGCGAGCTCTTTACCCGAACGATCTCGAGCCCCGAAGACGACCGATGGCGTCGCTACTTCGAGCTCGCTGTAGATCTTTGCGCACTCTTCTGAAATAGCGGACCCGCAGCTGGGCCTCGTACAGGTGAGAACCTCACGAGTCGCGTCGATGTAGCGGGCGACGTTGCGCAGCCGCTGTGCGTCTTCGAACGCGCGCGCGCACTCCGCCCGGCTCGGCGAGGTTTCTGCTGCGCTAGCGTGCTCGGCGAAGCCGAACCGCGAGACGAGCAGCACCCCCAACACTGACAGGCGAACGCTCGTGAACGGGAAACGCTTGGAAGACATCAGCCAAACCAGTACGGCTCGCCACCTCGTAAGATGCCACAGCGACATCGGAAAAACGCTGTTTTTGGCGCACCCACAGTGTGGGTACCCCGCGCAGCCTGTGACCGAGGAAAACTGCGCCAGGCAACTCAACGCCGGCGCGGCCGTTTAACAGAAATCGTCCCTGGTGGTTGCCACCAACCCTAGGCATCCTTTCAGACTGAGGATTCGCGGCCAATTGCCGCGACGCTCGAAGTTTTAGATGAGCCGCTCAAACACCGTCAAGTTCGAAGGCTTCAGCGGCGCAGCACAACCAGCGCGTGAGGTCGGCAAGTACCGCGTGCTCGCGGAGCTCGGCCGCGGCGGCATGGCGAACGTCTACTTGGCGGCCCTCCGCGGCAAGGGGGCCATCAACAAGCTGGTCGTGCTCAAGGCTTTGCTTCCCGAGATCGTCTCCGAGCCCAACTCGTTGGCCATGTTCCTGGATGAGGCGCGGCTGGCGGCTCAGCTCAATCACGGCAACGTGGTGCAGACCTACGAAGTCGGCACCGAGGGCGATCGCCACGTGATCGTGATGGAGTACCTCGAGGGCCAGTCACTGGCGGCGGTGCTGCGGCGCGCGGAGAAGCAAGGCCGCACGCTGCCGCTGGCGTTGCAGCTGCGCGTGCTGATCGATGTGCTCGAAGGGCTCGAGTACGCCCACGAGCTCAAGGGTTACGACGGCAAACCGCTGCAGCTGGTGCATCGCGACATTTCACCGCAAAACGTGTTCATCACCTACGATGGCCGCACCAAGTTGCTCGACTTCGGCATCGCCAAGGCGGCCACGTCCACGACGCATACTGCAACTGGCGTAGTCAAAGGCAAGATCGCGTACATGTCGCCGGAGCAGCTGTCGGGAGAAGAGCTGGATCGGCGCGCCGACGTGTACGCAGTCGGCTGTATGTTGTGGGCGGCAGCGGCGGGTCAAAAGCTCTGGAAAGACACGCCCGACACCAAGATCTTGCGGCGGGTGCTGGAAGGCGACGTTCCTTCGCCTCGTTCCGTCAACCCCAACTGTGACGACGAGCTCACGCGGATCGTGATGAAAGCTCTCGCCACGCTGCGGATCGATCGCTATGCCACGGCGCGCGAGCTTCAGCACGAGCTCGAGCACTATTGCGAGCGCATTCAGGCACAGAGTCGTGCGCGCGAGCTGGCCAGCTTCGTGTCCGAGCTCTTCGCAGACAGCCGGCTCGAGCTGAAGACTCACATCGAGCAAGAGCTGGCGCTGCTCAGCGAATTTCCGGGGCCGACGAAGAGTGACGCGACGCGCGCGCTAGCGCTCCCCTCGAGCGAGGCGCAAACTCAAAAGTCTTCGACCCAGACTATCTCCGCGTCCACCGTCAACGGCTCCGACGGAACCCCCGCCCGAAAGAAGACGCCCTGGCTCGTTGGGGTGGGCGTGCTTGGCCTGGCCCTGAGTGCTTATGCGCTCGCCACGCGTTCACCAGGAGACGTGACGGCGCCCCCGTCGGCAGCACGCAGCGCTCCTCCACCAGCCGCAGAGCTCGCCACCAAGACCAGCAGCGTCAAGATCGAGCTGCGCGCCTCTCCGAGCGACGCCAGGCTCTATCTCGATGGAGAGCCCCTAGCTGGCAACCCCGCGCTGCGGGTGCTGCCGGGCGATGGAAAGGTGCACCAGCTGCGCGCCGAGCTGGCCGGTTACCAGACAGCATCAGCGGAGTTCGCCGCAGAGAGAGACGACGCGGTGGAGCTTCGGCTCGACGCGCTCAAAGCAGCACCCAAGCCCAAGAGCGCTGCCACCTCGCGGCCGTCGTCTCACCAAGAAAAAAAGACGGCGCCCACGAAGCCGAATTGCGCCCAACCGTTCTTCGTCGACACGGATGGCATCAAGAAGGTGCGGCCGGCATGCCTCTGAAGTCGCAACGCGAACGAGCCATCTTGGCTAGTCTCGTGCTGGCGGCAGCTTTAGTGCGTTGCACGCCTGACTTCGACTCGCTGTCGAGCGGTCAGCACGACGGCGCAGCAGCGGCGGACGGCGGCGAATCACCGGCCGGTAGCGGCGCCGCGGGAGAGGGAATCGCGGGCTCCACTACCGACACGACGACCGGGGGCGCCGGCGGCGTCGAAGGAACCGGCGCTGCTGGTGCCGGTAGCCCGGCAATGGCGGGCGCGACAGCTGGAGACGGCGGCGGAGACGGCGGCGAAGCGGGCGCAGGCGGCGCCGCCGTCACCTGCATGTGGAAACCCGCCGGCTCGACTCATTACGACGGTTTCGATGGTGGCCTCGAGGGAATCGGCTTCCTGACGGCGACCACCCGGCCGACGACCGTGACCACACACGATGCGTTCGCCACCAGCGCCTGGGACCAGGCGGTGGGCAAGACTTGCCCCGGCTCTCTGCATCTACAGGCGGAATTCGATGGTTACGCGAGCGGCCAGGAGCCAGACGAGATCGCGATCGCAGACTTGCGGTTCGACGACGCGGACTGGACCGGTGCTACCAAGTTGCATGCGTGGGCCAAGGTGAGCCCGATGAATGCACCCCTGGCCGGCGTGCGATTCTTCGTCATGTCGGGTGCGTCGTTCCTCTACCTCGACGCTTTCGACGAGCAGAGCTTCCTTCCCGGGCAATGGTATGAGCTGGTCCTGCCACTCCCTCCCGGTCCCAAGTACGACCCCACGCTCGTGCGGCGGCTCGGGGTGGAGATCCCGCTGCGCCGCGCCGGAGCGGCCGACAATCCCGCCTTGCCGCTCACCGTCGACGTTTGGCTCGACGACGTCTGGGTGGAATGAGGCTCGACCGAGCGGCAGAGGCGCTTTTGGTCGACGCTGCTGCTGCTCCAGCCCGATGACCTTACGGGGCGCTACGGTTGCCAGCCGCCGAGCACCACCTTCGGGTCGCGTAGCTGAGCGGCTTGGTCGGACGAAATCTGCTTGCCTCCCACGCGTCCACTCACGTCGATGAGCGCGCCGTTCATGTCTTTGCTCTGGTACTCCCAGAAGCGCAAGCTGGCCGGCGCGGAGCCGCCCGTCACGGTCCAGCCCGCTTTGGAAATGTGGCTACCGAGCATGCAATTGACGTAGGCCACGTTACTGTTCGGGTACTCGCTGACGTCGATACGGGCGAGCGTGCTGTTCGCGATGCCGGGATCGGCCGTAATCTTCGAGTCGACGAAGACATAGCCGTATGTGCCCGCGCCATTGCGCGCCTGAACGATGACGCCGCTGCGCCCCACGTTCCTGATCTCGCAGCGGTTGAAGTAAACGGCGCCATCCCCCCAGATCCAATCCACGTTGCCGGCGACGTAGCAGTCCTCAGCGTAAATCGTGCCCGACCACAACAGCGTATCTTGCAGGCTGACGAAGTCGGACTTTCGCACCACGCAATGGTCGCACCCTTGCAGTCGCAGAGCCTCCGCCTGCGTTCCGTCCTGAGGCGTCAGGTTCTGAACGGCCAGGTTCTCGAGCACGAGGCCGTCGGTCGACTCCGCACCGAACAGCGAGCGGGCGCGGGTCCCGGCGTTGAGCTTGTCGTTGTTGATACCGGACAAGATGGTCTGCTTGCGATCTTGTCCGCGGAGCGTGATGTTCTGCTTGCCGTTCACATTCACGAGGCCGTGGTAGAGACCGTTCTTGATGTCGATCGTGACCGCCGCCGTGTTGTTCGCCGGCACCGCGTCGAGCGCGCCCTGCCAGCTGCAAAACTGACCGGTGCCGTCGAGCGCGACGCTCAGGGTGGCGCCCGTCGGCGCGGCGGCCAGCGTCGAGAAGCGCCAGGCCTTGGCGTCGGTGATCGCAAAGGTGCCTGAAGCCGGCTGGATCGCGCCGGCATCGATCGTGACGTAGTACTGCTTGCCATAAGCGAGCGCTTTACTCAGCAGCGGCAGCACGACGTCGTTGCCCTCGACGAACATGGGGCGCGGTTGGTTGTAGCTCTGCCCGCCGAAGGACTGCGTGACCGACATCGCGGAGAAGTCGATGGTGACGACAGCGGCGTTCGGCGCCGACGCGTCGAATACGCGCAGCTTGCCGCTGCTGCCGAGCTGGGGCGGGCTCGCAAAGCGCAGCCGCAGCGCAGGGTCCGCACAAGTGCTCGGGGCACCCGGCAGCGGGAACAGTCCCGTTACGCCCGCCGGCAAGTCCACGGGAGGCATGCCAGCGCTGCCTCCACCCGCGCTGGACCCCGCTGCGCTTCCGCCCGAGCCAGCCATGTCGCTGGTTCCGGAAACGCCGGCAGTGGTGCCCGCCGTGCCGATGCCACCACCGCTCCCGCTACCTGAACCAGCGACCGTTGCCTCTCCACTCTGGCCGCTACCGGCGGCTGCGACCCATCCGGCTGCGCCGCTTGCGCCGGCAACCGCGTTGCCACCACTCGAGCCGCCGCCATCGGCATGTCCATCGTCACCCGAGTCTTGCCCGCAAGCTGAAACGATATGAACGAGCCCGCAGGCCAGCAGTGTTCGGACGTGCACAACCATGAGTTGCGCCGCGCGCCCGGCGCCTACCAACTTTTTGCGGGGCCATCATTCCTGTCGGCGGCGGCGTCAGTGTCCGAAGACGTCGGCTTCGTAGAAGCTCGCCCACATCGTCGTAGTGATGCCGCCGGTGACGGTGATGCGCACATAGCGGCCACTCGCACCAGCTGCGAGCAGGTAATTTTGATCGGCGGTACTCGGGTTGGTCTCGGCCTTATCCAGCACGACCGTCCATTCGCTGTGATCCAGGCTGCTTTCGACCTTGAACAGGTACCCTGAGCTCTTTTCCCAGAGAATGCGCAGTGAGCTCAAGCTGTAGGTCTTGCCGAGATCGACTTCCCAATAGTGATTCAGCCTGTAGTCGGCGGCGCACCAGCGCGTGCTCCTGTCGCCATCGTTGCCGTCCATGGCGTAGTGCTGCTTCGTGCTCTGCTCGCTGTCGGTCGTCGCCGGCTTGCCGCGAGACACGTTGCTGTCGGTCACATTTTCTGCCGTTCCCGCACTACCCGCGACATTCTCAGTGCCAACGTCGGCTGCACCACCTGTATCGCCTGTGCCGCCCGCACCGCCCATGCCGCCGATGCCTGCCCCACCCGGATTCATCTCACCGGTGCTACCTCCACCCGCGATATTGAGAGCGCCTGCGAAAGCCTCGTGGAAGAGGGTACCCCCGGCGCCGCCGCCCGCCGCTATCGTGCCACCTCCAACTGGCAGCGAGCCGCCAAAGGCATCTGACCAGCCACCGCCGAAAGCTCCGCCGCCTATCGCTGGCAGCGCGGTGCTACGCGCACTCGCATCTTGTGCCCATCCTTCCGGTTGAAGGGAGTCGTCGTACACCGCGCAATGGGTACCGAGGAGCAACAAACTTCCGCTGCAGGTCGCGCTCAACAGCCGAGTTAGCCGCGCCGAATAAACCCGTCGGGTGTCATCAGATCGCATATCCAATGAATGACGGTAGCTCGCCCGATTTGATCAGAAATCTTACTAACTATGGTGTCTCTACTTGGGACGCGTGCGAGGACACCTCGCAATGCGACGCGACTCCTCGCTTCCTGGTGCGAGCGACGTCTCACTCGAGAAAGTGCCCGAGCCGTTCGGCGGTGGCGCCTAGCTCGCACGTCGGCGCCTTGTGGCCACAGTTGCCGTGCAAGACGAGCGTTTCAGCCTTGGCAAGCTTCGCAAAGTCGAGCGCGGGCCCAGGGGTCACCATGGCATCGCGCTCGTTGACGACCACCAGCATTCTCGCCTTCACGGCCTTGGCCGCGTTCTCGAGCGACGCTCCGGTCGTACGTGAAATGTCGTGCTCCATCATCGCCTGAAGTTGGCGCACCCGGTCATTGGCGTCGAAACGCGGCGGCGCCAACTCGCGGCGGGCGTCCATGACCTGCTGCCGCGTCATGCGCCGGTCGTACTCTTCGGCGCTCGTGAGGTTCAGGTCCGCCAGCTGCTGAACGACAGGCAGCAGCGGTTGTTGTCGGTAGTTGCCGCTTTGGTAGGCCGAGTCGCGTTCGATGGCGTCGAGGTTGGCCTGCCAGAGCAGCAAGTCGTAGGGCGCGAGCCGGGGCGAGCCGACGATCGGCACGAGCCGATCCATGAAATCGGGATAGGAGACTCCCCATTGAAATGTCTGCATACCGCCCATTGAAATGCCCATCACGGCGCGCACGTGGGAAAAGCCCAGCACTCGCGTCAGGAGGCGATGCTGGCTTTCGACCATGTCGCGAATCGTTACGACGGGAAAGCGCGACCGCGGCTGGGTGGGACTATTGGAGGGCGACGACGAGACCCCGTTGGCAAGCGCGCCCACCAGCACGACATGATATTTGGTGCTGTCGACCAACTTGCCAGGCCCCACCAGCTCCAGCAGGTCTTTCGTGATGCCACTGAACCAGGTCGCCCACACCACGACATTGGATTTGTCGGCGTTGAGAGTGCCCAGGGTGCGGTACTCCACCTTGCAAGCGTTGATGACTTCGCTGCTCACCAATGGCAGGTCTCCGATGTCTGCAAGCTGGGGTGGCTCTGGATCCAGGGCCACTGGCAGTAGGGGAGCCAGCTCGGAGGTCGCGTGGGCAGCGGGGCGACTGGGCACCGGAGACGCTGGCGATGGTTGCGGTGGATGGCACGCCCCGAGGCAGGCAACCACGACAGAAGCGAGCGTGGTCTTCGTTCGACAAATTCGGGCCACAACTAGCAATGCCGGCTCCGCCTCCTGCGCTTTCCAAGAAGCGCGTGTCAGCACCGACGCCCGGGCTGGCGGTACGCTCGTCACGGCCGGACACGACACGGCAGGCGCGAGTCACAGCGGCGGGAGCGGCGGCACCAGCTCGACGACGTCTGGAGGCGGCGCGGGCGGGAGCACGGCAGGCCAAGGTGGAGGCGGCGCGGCTTCAACGGCACGGACTTGAGCGGCTTCAAAGTGTACCGCCAAAACCAGGAAAAAGCGCCGGGCATCGAGGCGCTGCCCTGAGGTTTCGTCGCTTCCAGATCTCCTCACCGCTCACCGTTGTGCGGTAGTCAGCTACATGTCAGTGCGGCTCCGCAGCAGCGGAATGTTCGTGTTGCTAGCGAAGATGCGGGAGGTTCTTCGTGATCGATGCGTATGCTCTGAAAAGGAAGCGAGGAGACGCATGGGTCATATTGTCGTCGAGGGTCTGGTGGTCGCCGTGCTGCTCACAGCATCAACGCTTGCGCAGGCCCAAGAAGCGGGGCCCGAGGCGACGGGCACGCCAGCGGAGACAGCTCCCGCGGTCTCCCCCACCCCCGCACCGGTCGCGACGGACGGAAGCAACAGCACCGGCACCGTGAAGGACGGAGCGCGATTCCGCTTCGGAGTCTCGGGGGGCGTAGGCTTCTTCACGGCCGCCAGCGAAGTCGGTACGGCCAAAGTATCGTGCACCTACTACGGGCTCGACCTGCGCTTCGGGCTTCAAATCAACGACATGTTCGCGGTGTACGCCCAGCCGACGCTTGGCTACTACACCGCCAATGGTGCTGGTGCTCTCGCGGCAGGCGGGCTCCTCGGAGCGGCGGTCGTCGCTGACGTGACTCTCATCGACCGGTTCTTCGTCGGCGCCGGTCTCGGCTACACGATATACAACAACCCCTCGGGTCTCACTCCGATCCTTCGAGTCGGCGGCTATCCGTTGATGAGTCACAGCGACGAAAAGGCTCGCCGGAAGGGACTCATGCTGGGCGCAGACCTACGCTTCACGAGCCTCGAGGGCTTGAAGACCATCGTCATGCCGACGTTCAACGTCGGATACGAAGCCTTCTAAACGGTCGAAGCGCACCTCGCCCGAGTCTCCCTGATGCGTCGCTTCAACCGTGAGCAAGGCACGACATTTCGTCATCGAGCTTCGATCACCATGTGGAACGGTGTCGTTGCGGCTACCCGAAAATGCCGCAGGCCGCCTTCGGCGAGCGCTCGTCGTAGCGCTTCCGGCCCCGCTTGCGCGCCGAGCGCGATGCCGTGGTGGTGACACAGGGCGTTGGGGGTGCAGAGCGCCGTGGACGCGGCATAATTCATGGCCGCGAGGGGTCCGCGGTTTTCTTCGGGTCGCCCCGCGGCAAGCGGCTCCACGAGCATCACGCTGCCCCCCTCGGCGAGCCGACCAGCAGCATGTCGCGCCGCCGCCACGGCGTCCCCCATGTCGTGGAACGAGTCCATGAAGCAAATCAGGTCGTAGCCGCCGTCGGCGTAGGCGGTGGCTCCGGCGCGCTCGAAGCGAACGCGATCGGAAACCTGCGCCTGCTTAGCACGCAGCCGTGCAGCGTCGATGGATGCTCCGTGGCTGTCGAACCCCACGAAGCGAGATGCGGGAAAGGCGCGAGCCATGAGCACCGTGGAGATGCCGTGGCCGCAGCCGACGTCAGCCACCGTGGCGCCCAGCGTGAGCTTGTCGGCCACCCCGTCGAGCGCCGGCAGCCAGTCTTGCACCAGGTGCGAAGCGTAAGCAGCGCCGAAAAAGCGCGCGCAGCCGCCGAACAAGCGCGAGTCATGCTCGCCCCAACCAATACCCTCGCCACTCTTGAAGACCCGCTCGAGGTGCACTTCGTCCGCCCACATCGAGGCAACGATGTCGAACGCCGGCATGAGGAACACGGGGCTGTCCTGCGACGCGACGACCGCAAGGGCTCCAGCTGCCAGGCGGAACTTCGCGCTGTCGGGGTCGTACTCGAGGTAGCCCGCCGCTCGTTGCTGGTGCAGCCACTCGCGAGCGTAACGCTCGAGCACCGAGGCGCGTCCCGCCAGCTCTGCGGAGGTGAGCGGGCCGTGCTCAGCGAGGGCCTGGTACAGACCCAGCTCGTGACCGAGCCGCACCATCACGCCCGTCATGGCCGCCGAAAGGTCACCGAGCACCCGCTGGGCAAAGCGCTCCGTGGCCCCCGCTTCGGTTCCCGCCTCGCCTGGCGCGTGACCACCAGCGCCTCTCGAATTCGTCTCCGCATCCACCTGAATAGCTACTGCCGTCATTCTTCAGCTCCTCTCTTGGTATTTCCTCGAGCGCCGCGTCCGCACGCTCGTCAGGGGCGTAACGTGGCGACGGAGTCCCGCCGCGTCATGAGTAGGACTACTCAGGTCGTCAGTCGCCCAGTCAGCCGGCGCTTGTCTCCCAGGCGCTCGTCAACGAGAAGCCCCGGGCGGACGCCGAGGATCTCTCGTTCCCAACGTCTCGGCATGGAGCCGTATTGCATCGACGATTGCCCAGCCAAAGGCGGGCTTGGGTAGCACGACGATCGAGGGTTCGTTGCGCTCGTCCGTGAGCGCCATCGTGTAACGTCGCGGGTCACGCGTCACGAGCAGCAGCAAGAGAGCGGGTCGTCTGCGGTGCAGCGCTCGCACTCGTCGAATGACCTCGTCAGCGCCCCAGCCATCCGGAAAGCAGACCAGGGCGGTAATGCGTTCAGGAAGGCTCACCGTGGCGTCCAGGCTGACCGACGACTGGGCGTCAATGCCCACGCCAACGAAGTAACTCTGGAGACCGTCGACCGTCTCGGGGTTTTCGCTCACAACGACGACTCGGGGAGCGGTAGTTTGAACCATGGAAAACCGCATGGACAAGAGCAAGTAGCGTTCCAAGCGCGCTCGTCTGGCCGAGGCGTGCTCGACGCCGCAGAAACACGATGCCCCAACTGAAGGCCATCCTGTCGTCGCCAAGCCGTGCCAGCCCGACTCTGAGGTGTTCGACGTCGTAAAACACCCACGCCGAACACTCGACACCGCGACAATCTGTCGTAAACGTTAGTGGGTCTCACCGCATCGCGGGCGCGCAGGCAATCGTTCGCCCCTCGTGCCGATCTGCATGTGTTTGGCACGAACCGTGCTCACGAGCGTCGGTTTCGTTCGATCGGGCCGACGCATGAGCAAAACTCCGAATCTCGCCCTGCGGTCTTGGGTGCGCACGGTTGCCGAGCACACGCAACCCGACGACGTCCACTGGTGGGCAGGAACCGATGAAGAGCGCAAAGCGGTAACGCCCGGCTTCGCGGCGTCGCTCGCCAACGAGCAACGGGCTCTCGACCCGGCGCCCGTCGTGGTTGCGACGCACCGCAGGGTCGACGCCGGGCCGACGAACCTCTGGATGAGCCGAGACGATGCGCAGGCGCGCTTGTGGCCACTGTTCAGCGGTGTGATGCGGCGGCGCACGATGTACGTCGTGCCTTACATGCTGGGCGCGCCACGCTCGCCCTTCTGCAAGGTCGGCGTCGAGTTGACCGACAGTCCGCGGGTCGCCGCCAGCATCGATGCTCTCGCTCGTTCGGGGCGCGCGCCACTCGATGAGCTCGCCGGCTCACTGAATTTCGCTCGGAGCATCCACAGCGTCGCCCATTTGAAGCAGCAGGAGCAGTTGATCGTTCACTTCCCGGACATCGTCGAGACCTGGTCAATCGGTTCGGACTCGCTGCCGAACGCGGTGCTTTGCTGCGGCACCGAAGGTCTCCGGCTCGCCAGCGCTCGCGCGCGGGAAGAGGGCTGGTTGGCTGAGCACATGACCCTCTTCTCGGTTACCGACCCGAGCGGAGCCGCGTCACACCTGGCCGTCGCGGGAGCCGACGCAGGCGGGATTGACGAGCTCGAGGCAATACCGCCCCTGACGCTCGGCTGGCAAATCAAGAGATTGGGGGGCGAAGTCTGCTGGCTGCGCGCGAGTGAGGATGGGACGTTGAGCGCCATCTGTCCCGACCTTCGCAGCTGGGAGCCGACCCGCGGGGTCCCGCTTTCGGCGATCGTGTTCTGTGGTCGCCAGGCTCGCTCGACGCCGCTCGTTTACGAAGCGCGCTCCTGGCGGCACGGCGTCTACGTCGGCGCCACGCTGATGCGCGAAATGGATGGCGCGGGCTCACTGGGGCACAACCCCATGTCGATGTTGGGCACCTGCAGCTACAACATGGGCAACTATTTTTCGCACTGGCTCGCGATAGGCCGAAAGCTTCACTATCCGCCCAAGATCTTTCACGTCAATTGGTTCCGCACCGAAGGCGGCACGCAGCGCATCTGGCCGGGAGGACAGGACAACATGCGGATCTTGAAATGGATCATAGAGCGTTGCGCCGGCGACGCTCCGGCGCGAAGCTCCGCGTTGGGTCTCACTCCAGACCCCGCTGCCCTCGATCGCGACGGTCTCGATTTGGCGGAAGACCGCCTGGCGCAGGCGCTCACGGGCAATCCGGCCGCGCTGTTGCGACAGGCCGAGGGCGCGCGCAGATTCCTATCCAAGTTCGGGGATTGCTTGCCGGCAGCGCTGCTGACCGAGCATCGCTCGCTCGTGCGGCGCCTCCAGGAGTCACTCCACTAACAGCGACCTGCCGCGACAAAAAATGCAACGCTAGGGGTAATGCCGAAGGGAAAACGACAACCTGACATCGTTTTCGAGCCGATCATGCGCTCGAGCGCCATGAAGAAGCTCGACCAAGTGCTGCGAGCGGTGGCTCCCAAAGACGTGGCACTCACGCTGATCGGCGAGAGCGGCACCGGCAAAGAGATCCTCGCGCGCCGCGCGCACGAGCTTTCGGAACGCCGGCAGAGTCCCTTCATTCCCATCAATTGCGCTGCCATTCCTGAGTCGCTTTTCGAGAGTGAGCTCTTTGGACACGAACGGGGGGCGTTCACGGGTGCGAACGACCGGGCGAGAGGCAAAGTCGAAGCGGCAGAGCACGGCACTCTGTTCCTGGACGAAGTCGGCGAGATGCCGCTGACCATGCAGTCCAAACTCTTACGTTTTCTGGAGAATCGGCGCTTCATGCGGGTCGGTGGCTCGGTGAAGATCGAGGCCGACGTGCGCCTGATGTTCGCGACGCTGCGACCGCTGCGCGACGAAGTAGCGGCAGGCCGCTTTCGCGCGGATCTGTTCTACAGGATTCAGGGCATCACGCTCAATGTGCCAGCGCTGCGCGAGCGGCGCGCTGATATTGGGCCGCTCCTCGGCCAGTTCACCGCGCAGCTTTCGGCCAAGCATGGCGTGCGGCAGCCGCGCCTCACGCGTCAAGCAAAAGCGCTACTCCTCCGCTACGAGTGGCCGGGCAACGTGCGTGAGCTGAAGAACGTCGTAGAAACGCTCTGTCTGCTGCGCGGCGGGCGACAGGCGCGCGTCGCTGACTTACCTGAGACAGTGAGAGAGCAAGCGGCGGCCAGCGGCGGCGACGCCAAGCGACCATCCGCTGACGTCGTCCTCAGCCTCGACGACGGCCTCGACAGCATGCTGGCGCAAATCATCGAGGCGGCTCTCGAGGCCGAAGGCGGCAACAAGGCTAGCGCCGCAGCCCGCCTCAAAGTCAGCCTCCGCACGGTGCAACGCCACGTCGCATCGGGACACGTCACCTCCAGAGCTCGAGAGCCCAAGCTCCGCGCCAGATGAGCTCCTAGCTCGCGACCTGGATTTGACCGCACCGGGCCTGAAGCTCGTAAAAATCGGCGACAGGTTGTCGTTTCACACGATTTGTTCCTTCGAACCAGGCCGGCTCGTGACGTTTCCAGGCCGCATCACCGCGGCGTCAAGCAAATCGCCGAGCAGGGCCTCGTTCGGACGAGTGGTTTGAATCTTGCTGAAGGCGAGCTGCACGACGACCAGCCAGTCGTCGATTGATTCCGACCTTGAGCCTGCTCCCCCCAGACGATCCGGACGCGGAGCCAGCCGGCCGCACTTTCGACCAGCTGCCAGGCGACGCACGCGAGGCGCTCGTTTTCGAAATGGCACCCACGCTGCGCGCGAGCCGGCGCAACGACGTCGCCTTCGATCGCTTCTTACCGTTCGACTACCGTTTCGTCTCGAGAAGCTTCTGGAGCCCTTTAGAGGCGGTAGCGCGCGCCGCCCGCTGGCTCGACGACCTCGAGATTCGGACCGTCGTGGACATTGGCTCAGGGGTAGGCAAGTTCTGCATTGCTGGAGCGCTCGCGAGCCGCAGCACGTTCATCGGCATCGAGCAGCGTCGTCCGCTCGTGGCAGTCGCGCGGGGCATCGCCCGGATGCTCGAGCTCGGCGGCCGGGTCAGGTTCGTCGAAGGAGTCTTCGGCGAGGTCACGGTGCCAGCCGCCGCTTGCTACTATTTCTTCAATCCGTTTGGCGAAAGCTTGTTCCGCCCCGAGGATCGGCTGGATGAGGAAACGGAGGTGAGCCAAGCGCGCTCGCTTCGCGACATCTATCTGGCAGAAGAGCTGCTCGCCGCAGCGCCAGCGGGCACGTATGTCATGACCTACAACGGCTTCGGCGGAGCACTGCCCGACGACTACGAAATCGTGCGCTCCGACACGGATTTGCCCTGTGCTCTGCACCTGGCCAGAAAGCAACGACCGTGGCGGCGCTAGCGGGAGCGGGAGCGGGACGGACGCTCGGATTGGGCCACTCTTGTGGCGATCTGCAGGCCGTAACGATTGTCCGGCGCGAATCTGCGGGCGCTCGGGCCCTCGACGCTCACCTCTGCGATGCGGGTGCGTCACTGAGGCGCGTCGATAGTTTGCGAGTCGGTCCCCTGTTGGCCATCGACACGCCGGTGGCCGTCATGTTCATCGGCGATTTCAGCGGCTCGGCTTGGATCCATTCCGTGACTGCGCTTCACTCACATCGGCCCGATGTGGGGCTCATCTGTGTCGCCGGGCCTCCCGAACGGGCTCTACTTCGTGGAGAATTCGAGGGTGTCGAGCACCCGCCGCTCGTCGTGACCGAAACCGCCTCCGCGGAAACAATCTGCGATGCCCTGCGGCTCACACGGCATTTCCAGCTAGCCCAGAGCTTGGAGCGCTCGTTCGATCCCGCCGCGGCCGCCGCGCAGCTCGCACGTCCGCTGCTGGAAGTGTCGACCCTACTGGCCCAAGGCAGGCTCCACGATTCCGCGTTCGATCGTTTGATGCCAGCAAGACTCCGAGCAGCCTCGGAACGGTTCTGGACACCGATCGAAGTGGCGGTGCGCGCCGCAGCTTGGTTCGAGGACTTGGGCGTGCGGTCCGTGGTCGATATCGGTTCGGGTGTCGGCAAATTCTGTATCGCGAGCGCTCTGGCTAGCTCGTGCTCCTTCGTGGGGATAGAACAGCGCCCTCGACTCGTGAACGTGGCGCGCAACCTGGCGTGGCTACTCGGTGTCCAGGAGCAGGTCTCGTTCGTCGACGGCAGGTTCGGAGAGGTCGAGATTCCCCGAGCTGATTGCTACTACCTCTACAATCCGTTCGAAGAGAACCTGTTCTCGACAGGAGAAGCGCTCGACGATCACGTCGAGCTGAGCAAGGAGCGCTTCCGGCAAAGCCTGCACGCGTTTCGTGCGCTGGTCTCGCTGCTCCCGGTCGGCGCCTACATCCTCACGTACAACGGCGTCGGCGGACGCATGCCTAACGGCCTCGACGAGGTAAGGGTCGATCGCGAACTGCCCGCAGTGCTACGACTGCTGAGGAAAGCTCGCTAGATTGCGGCGGCGCCGGGGTGGCGTAACGGCCTACCGGGATCCCTGAAGGGCTCGCCCCCTCGATGCGGGCGGCAGACGCAAGTTTGCAGGGGGTTCGAGTCCGATTGCTGGGCCGAAGGTGCTCTTGCGCCAAGAAATGCTAAGCTCGTGCGCACGGGCTTCAGCTTTCGCGCTTGAGGAGAGCGGCTGATCAACCCACAGCGAGCAAAAAGCGTTCGCGAGCGCTCTCCCGAAAGTGAAAGAAACCATGACTGAAGCCGCCAACACCGAATTTCCAGGACTATTTCGTCACCCAAGCCGCGCCGCCTGGGGCGTTGGCGTCCTTGCAGGCGAGCGCGACGGTAAGCGCACGTACCTGTTCGAAAGCGGTGAGGAGCGCACGATGGGGAGCGGCGCGCACGACATGATGCACCGGATCGCGCCTCTCGACGCCGAACAGCAAAGCACGCTGGCGCGCCTGACCGCGCTCGTCGCACGCCGCCACGGCCTGCCGGACGCGTCCAAAGCGACGGGCGTCGTACTACTGGAGCAGGTCGCGGTCCTGCGCCGTGCCTTCCCCCAAGGTCTCCTCGATCCAGCCTGGCCAAGCGAGCAACGCGCCGCCCAGGCGCGAGAGACGCTGGTGCCCCAGGCGCAAAAGTCCTTCGCGCTCGGCGTGATCGACGCGCAGCTGAAGGCTCAGCAGCTCGATGCGCTGTGGACCTCCGCAACGCAGGTTCTTCTCGCCAGCGGTTGGCCGCCCCCCGATCAGCTCCAGCCCGCACCAGCTGCAGGCCTGGCCTCGCTCGCTGGTGCCCTACGCGAGTTGCTCTACGGCAGCGCAACCATCGAGCAACGCGTCGATCGCTTCTCCGTCGCATTCGAGACGGCCTTCCGTCACCCCCCGCGGTGGGAGACAACCACCGGGCTACTGGCCCTCGTCTCTCCCGACCGTCACGTGCTGGTCGACCTCCCCTCGTTCCGCAAACAGCTCAAGCTGCTGGGCTCGAAGGGCCCGCTCCCCCAAAGCCCTAACGGCGCCAGCTACGTGCGCTGCCTCAACGCAGCTCGCATCGTTGCAAGCAAGCTCACCGAGCAGGGCGAAGTCCCCCGAGATCTGCTCGACGTCCACGACTTCATCCGCTTCACGCTCAAAGCAACCCCGCCCGCCCGCCGCGCGAAAGCCGCCCCCAAAGCGCCCAAGCCCAAAGCGCCCAAAAAGAAGAACCGCGCCGAAGAGGCCGAAGACACGGACGAGTCATCGGAATGAGCACGCGGGCGCCAGCAATCCCGGCGCCTATCACTTGATTTTGAAGCGCAGCACGCCATCGGTTACCAGCCGCTGCGGGTCCGGGGCCGTGTGGGTGCTGGGCTCGAGGTAGGCTCGGAATGCGATTGCGGCGAGGCTGCCCGGCGCGATGCCGTTCGGGCAAGGAGCGTCGGGCACCTCCAGGCAATACTCCTCGCCGTCGCAAGCTCGTGCGAGCTTGAAGGCGTAGAGCTTGTCGACCAACGGGTGGTGCGGCAAATAACGAGCCGCGCTGCCCTTCCAGCTCTTGCTGGATACCGCGGCTACACCGGCCAGGTGCTGCACAGCGTACAAGCTGGCGTTGGCGTAAGTCGCCTTGCCCGTCTGCGTGTGATCGACGCCGTGCACGACGACGAAATTCTTTGCCCCGACCGGCCACAAGAAGGGCGCAGTGGCCGGGTAGATCGCGTCGCGATTGTCGCCGGCACAGGTGCGCTCACCGGCGATGCAGGCGTACGGATCGGGCGTGCCCTCCGTCAGGGGCTCGACGGTGGCGTCGTGCGTGGCAGCGTAGGCGTCGATGATGGCTTGCTCGAGTTGCTTCGCCGCGTCGGCGTAGAGGTCGTTCTCATCGTTCGCTTCATCCTTGGGCCGAGCCTCGGCTTTGCCGTAGGGTTCGCCTGCCGCTGGCTCCATTTCGGGCGTGAGCCGGTAGAGCTCGACGGGCGGAGACGCCAGCCAAGCATCGCCCTGCTCGGAGTCTTCGTACAAGGCGGAGCGGAAGAGCACGCCGAGCGTGTCTGCGCCGGCGTCGAGCCCGAGCCGCGTGCTCTCGGCATCGATGGGCGCCACGTTCACGGCCCCCTCGGGCACGCCCGAGCGCAGCGCCGCCTGTTTCACCCGCTCGGCGATAGTTGCGTCCGGTGTGTGAATGATGACGGCTCGCCTATTGAACTTCACGCCGTCCGCGGGCCCCTCAACGCCCAGCACGTCCAGGTTGAGCGTCTCGGCCAAGCTCGCAAAAACCGACACGCGCTTTCCCGAGCCATCGTCGCGAGTCATCAGGTAATCGGTGAAGCCGAAGTAGGCGGCCGGCGGCGGTGTCTCGCCCACCCAGACCACGGCTTCATGCGCGCCCAGCCGGTAGGTGTTGGCAAGACCGGCTTCGTCCTCGTTTTCATTTGGCGTCGTCTGCCCCGGCGCACGCGGCAAGTAGTAAGCCGAGTAGGGGCTCGAAGGATTGTTGCCCGAGCACGAGCGCCCCTCCGCGCAACACTCGCTCAAGTCCAGCAACCTGAACTGCCCTTCGCCCACCACGAAACCGTCCGCCTCGAACGCGCCCACCAAGTCACTGGCAGCGCCCGCACTCGCCGCTTCGCCACCCTGCGCGACCTCGGCGCCCGCGAGCCCATGACCACCCGAGCCAGCGGTCGAGCCGCCGCCGCCCCCAGTCGAGCCGCCGCCCGTGGAGCCACAGGCAACCACCTGGACGAAACCTAGAAACAACAACCCAATGCGCATGGAGTGAGCCAAGGCATTCGGCCTAGCACCCGCCGTGCCAGAGCCCGCAGCGCTCGATAGCCGCGTTGGCGCGAGACCAGCTCAGAACCGCAGTTGCCGGCCGCGTTAACGGTGGTTCACGAGGCGCGCCGGCGAGCTTTGGAGTAGCGTGTTCATCGTGTCCGACGTCCCCGCATGCCTCGCCTGCGGCGCTTGCTGCTTTTCGCTGCTCGACACCTTCGTCAGGGTGACGGGAGACGACCACGCGCGGCTCGGAGCGCGCGCAGACGAGCTGGTCCGGTTCGACGGAACGCGCGCCTACATGCGGATGGTCGATGGCCATTGCAGCGCGCTCAAGATCGACGCTCGTACAGAAATGTTCGTTTGCACCGCCTACGAGCTGCGCCCGCAAGTCTGCCGCGATCTGGCGCGCGCATCGGGCAATTGCCTCGCCGAGCGCGATGCCAAGGCCGAACGGCCGCTGCTAGCATTGAGGCGGTCTCGAGCCGCGAGCTGAGCGAAGGTTAGCCGCACGCCACCTGAACTATCGGGTGCGGCTTGCGCGCGATCCGTCGCGGCCGTATCCGCCGCTCATCACGCCCTGGCGCGCGATCATCGCCGCAATGCCCTCGGAGAGCTGGCCCAGCAGCTGGCTCAAGGCAGAGACGACCTCCGAGGTGCGTCCGCTGGCAGGTTTCGTCTGGAGCGCGAACCTTTGCGTGCGCGACTCGGGCGCGGCGCCGGAGTGTACGGCAACTTCGGCGAGTAGCTCCACCTGGCCGGAGGCTACGCGTTCGAAGCGAAAGAGCTGAACCTCCACGCGAACGTCCGGCGGGGCCGAGATCGCACCGCCATCGGTGTACACGACGGAGCTCGGCAGACGCTGGGCCAGATCTTCGGCCAGGGTCGCCCCGACCATTTCATCGAGCGGGGCTCCCCAGCGCTCGTCTCCAGCGAGCTCGAGCTGCTCGGCCGTGGCCCGGCGCACGATCTGCGAGCGATCCAGGTACCCGGGCAACGTGGTTCGTCGCAGCTCAATCTTGATGCCCCGCGCGCTCGGCTGGGCGGTGCCGGGCCGAGCCGAGAGCGCAAAGAACGTGGGCTCGGGGGAATGAGCACACCCGGCCAGCAGCCAAACGGCCGCAAGATAGCCGAGCGTGTTCATTGCTCGTTCTCGCGGCGGCCGCCCACCAGCGCTTCGGGGTGCCGATTGAGGAAATCCGCGAGCAAGCGAATGCTGCGCGCCGCGTCCGCCACTTGCGACATCGTTCTCTCCAGGTCGCGTTGCACGGCCGAGTCCGTTCCGTAGCCGCTTTGGCCGAGCGCCTGGTTCGCGCCGTCTACCGCCTGTTCGAGCTTCTCCGAAATGACCGGCAGTCGAGCCAGCGCCGGCCCCAAATCTTTACGCGCTTGCTTGGCGAGAGCGCCCGCTTCTTGCAGCGTGCTGTCGAGCGAGGCCATGGCGTGCTCGAGCTTCGGAGCGGCGGTTGCGCTTTTGATCGACGCCAAGATCTGATTCGCGTTGTCGCCCATCTCTGCGAATGGGATGTGATTGAGCTTGTCCGCGATTTGCCCGAGCGTCGCGCCGATGTCTTGCAGATCGTCGCTCGTCGACGGCAGGACCCACACGTCGCCCTCGCGCGTCTCACCGGCGGGCTCAGCGCCCGGCACGTACTCGAGCGAGAGCTCTTTCTGACCGGTGAGCAAGTTGCTGGTGCGTAGCACGACGCGCAGGTTGTCACGCAAGAGCGCGCGCATGCCGTCTCCCTCCAGTAAGTTGCGGTCGGCGTCGCGCAGGGCGCGCTCGGGTTGCAGCACGTAGGCCACGCGGAGGCCGAGCCGGCCGCCGTGACCGGAACGGGGGTCGCGAACCAGGCTCACGTCAGTCACCGTTCCCAAGGGTTTGCCGAACATGTGTACTTCCGAGCCGCGCGAAAGCCCCCGCGCCGAAGCGAGGAAGTAGCTCACGTACGGCACGCTGTGCGGGTAGAAGTCCATCTGGGCCTGGTCGCGATTGGGATAAAGCCGAAAGGTCTCTTCCGCCTTGACCGCGGTGAGGTTGCCGCCGCGAGGAGGGTTGCCAAAGGCGATGCCGCCCGCCAAAAGTGATTTGATCGATTGCAGCTCGACGTGCAGCCCGTCTGCACCCGTTTCGACACTGAAGCCGGAGCTGTTCCAAAAGCGCGTCTCTTTCTTGACTTGCTTGTCGTAGGGCGCTTGCACGAAGACTCGCAGCCGGACCTCTTCGTCGTTCAGCTCGTAGCTCAGCACTTCGCCCACGTTCACATCGCGGTAGTAGATGGGCGCTCCTTCTCCGATGCCACCGATCGATTTCGCCGCCAAGAAGTACACGCTGCCGGGCTGGTCGCGACGCACGCTGGGCGGCTTCTCCAGACCCACGAAATGGGATTGCGGTTTGGCCCCTTTCGGCCCCGGATCCATGGCGACGTACGCGCCAGAGACGAGCGTTTCTAGCCCGGTTTGTAGGCCGCTCAACCCGCCGCTGAAACGGGGGCGCGCCACCCAAAAGCGCGTCTTTTCATTGAGGAGGTCTTTCGCTTCGTCGCTCATGCGCACTTGCACGACCACGTGCGCCAGATCGTCGCTGAGCTCGATGTTCTGCACGACGCCGAGGGTGACGGCCCGATAGCGCACCAGGGTTTGCTGAGCGGTCAGCCCGTCAGCGCTTTCGAACGTGATCGAGATGGTGGGCCCGTGCTCGCGCGCCAGCCCGTAAAACAAGTAGGCAACCAGGCACAAGGCAGCCAGCGGCAAGAGCCAGATCCAAGAGAAGCCCAGGTGGCGACGCACGCTGGCCTTCGGAGCCTCCTCCCGCGCGCCGCCTTCCTCACCTCGGCCCTGCTCGGGCTCCGCTTCGCTCACGACGGCACCAGCAAGCTACCCGGCGCCGCTACAGTGCGCGGATTGAGGCCAGCCGCATCCCAAAGCAAACGAGGATCGAAGGCCTCGGAGGCCAGCATGGTGAGCACCACCACCCCGCAAAATGCGGTGGCGCCTGCCTCGGGCTGCACGTTGCCCAACCACCCGAACCGAGCAAGCGTCACGAGCGTCATCGTGGCGAAGATGTCCAGCATAGACCAGCGCCCGATCAGGCTCACCACGCGAAACAGGCGCGTGCGGAGCACCAGGCGACTCCTCACACCACGCTGAGTGCTGACCAGCAGAAACGACAACGCGCCCAGCTTCACCAGCGGCACCACGATGCTGGCCACGAACACCAGCGCCGCCAGTCCCCAAAAGCCGGCCTCGAGCAGCTCCAGCGAGCCCCCCAAGATCGTGCTAGGTCCGCCCTTACCGAGCTTGGTGATGGTCATGACGGGCCAGACATTGGCCGGCACCGCCAGCAGCGCCCCCGTCGTCAGCAGCGACCAGCCGCGACGCACGCTATCCGGCTTGCGCGTGTGCAATCTGGAGCCACAGCGCGGGCAAGCCGAGCCCTCTCTTGCGCGCAGCAGAAGGTCGCAGCCGTGGCAGCCGATGAGCGGGGTGTCGGAAGCCGCTGGCGGCGGCGTGGCGAAGGGTACGCCTTGCCAGAACGCCGCGCGATCGACGGCGGCGTCGATACCGATGGAGCAGAGGGCCACCCCCGAAAGCGCGAACAGCGCAGGTCCGTAGTCCACGAGCATCCAATCTCTCAGGCGAAACAGCGCGATCATGGAGCCGAGCAGGAAGACTTCGACCATCGCCCATTGGCTCAACGTCGGCAGCAACGCAAAGGCGCGTCGCAGGTAATACGGTACGACGCGCTCACGCACCGCGACGGCCATGGCCGCTACCGTGACCAGCTTGACGAAAGGAACCAGCAGCAACGTCGGAACGACGACCAACGCCAACGGCCAGGCGCCCGCCTGCTCCAGGTGGCCCGTTGCCGTCAGCAGATCGGTGGTGCCGAAGCGGCCGCCCTGCATCACCACGTTGGCGACCGGCTCGCCCAGCGCCATGGCGAACAGCAGCAGCCCCAACCCGGCCGACAATCCGCACAAGATCACACTGTGCCGGCGGACCTGGCGCAAGGTTCCCCCACAGCGCGCGCAAATCACGGCTCCCGTGTGAACGAGCTCGGGTACCTCTTGGATGAGCCCACACCCATGGCAAGCAGTGCGTTCAACGGCAGTGAGCGGCGCCAACCCTGACGTCGTTTGCAGGTGCCGTGCCTGCCTTCAGCCCGCGCGCTGACGTGAAAATGCGCAAATTCGGACGCCCCGCAGCGAGGCGTCAGCGACGCCGCGCGCCAAATTGGCCCAGCAAACTTGTCGGGCCCGAACTGGTTTTGGAAGATGTTACAGCCCTCAAGTTGCCAGCGACGGCGCCTTCACGCCCCGCAGGACTTTTTTGGTCTTCGCGCTTGGCAGTCACCGTAAGTACGCGCGCGAAATTCCGTCCGCGGTGCTGCGCGCAGCGGGGCAATATCTCGCAAATCGGCTTGCGCAAGTCATGCGCGTCGGGTGTTGAACGGTAGGCAGCGCAGGCACGACTTTTCGACGTCTGCCCTAACCTCGAGGCCCGACAGCATGTCCCCTATCAAGAAGCTCTCTTTGTGCGCAGCTCTGGCGACACTCGCCGCCGTTCCGACCCAAGCGCAGGCAGGCTACAAAGCGGAGTCCTCGCTCGGTTGCTACAAGCGGGCGGACGGTTCTGGCTATTGTTACGGAAGCTTCATTGGCTTCCGCAACAACGCGGATGCCAGTGCCTACATGGTCCTTTCGGAGATGGCCGGCTACAAATGGTTTCAAGTGCAGCTGAACGGCGCCTATTACAGCTGCACGCCTGACGCCACCACGGCCGCGTTTTGGAGCGACGCCGTGAGCGCCAAATACGTCGACATCGACTGGAATTCCTCGGGTACCTGCAACTCGATCATCGTGAGTAGCGGCTCGCTCTACGGCAACTACTGAGGGCACAACCGTGCGAGAGCCCGTCATTCCAAAGTCCCCGACGACAGCACTCGTCCTTGCCCTGTTGGCCGCCTTGGCCTTGCTGGGCTGGAGGGAGACTGTCAACCGGCGCAGCTCACGAGAGCGAGACGCACAAATGCACGAGCTCACGCAGAAGGTAGAAGCGCTCACCGAAGAGGCCCGTATCAGCCGAGGGCGCCTCGAGCTTGCAAAAAGCGACGCGATGCGCTCGGGCTCGCCCGAGGTATTGGCGGCGCTGGTGGCACAAAAGCTCGAACAAGCGCAGCGCCACGTTGCACCTGCAGAAGAGACGGTGGCCAACGAACCCAAAGCTCCAGAAAAAGTCGACCCCGTTGCGCTGGCGGCAGCCAACGACGTCGTCGATTCGGCGATCCAGTCTGGTCGTTGGGATCGACAGCACCAACTTGAGCTGAGCGAGAGGCTTGCCGCCCTACACTCCGAGTCCGAAGCACGTGAAGTGGCCGCGCGAGTCGCGGCCGCGATCAACCAGGGGCAACTGATCCCTGCCGCGCCGGACACTCGCGAGAACTGACCGAAGCGTCCCTTGCGCGACCTGAGTCAGCAATTCGCGCCACGTCAACGGCGTGCGGCGAGTCGCGCGGCTCCTCGTGCACGATCGTTTCAGTTCGAATCAAGTGTGTCGCTTGGAGGCATGCGCGCTCGTCGAGCTGCTCGCTAGTCTCGGCGATTTTGCCTGGTGCGCTCGGGAATGCGATTTGCTTTCCTGTTTCCGCATCCATGTGCAGGTTCGCGTTGATCGGCGCCGAGGTCGAAGCGGCTCGCTTGCTCAGCCTCTTCAATGGCCCGAATAACGAGCTGGATGCTGCAATCGAGCGCGACGCGGGGCTGCTGGATTGGTTCCCGGCAGGCCACGCCGTGGTTCGCGTGACACTCCACGGTTGCTCCTGCGCTCTCTTGAAAGGCCTGGGGCACCATTGCGCTGCAAGGGGGAGCGACGCACATGTCGCTGGCCCCGGCTACCTCTTTCGGAGGAGTATCGCGGCTGCCGCTGTCGCCTACGGCGCGGTTCGCCTCATGATTCACCAGGCCGGCGGCGGCCCCGTGCGCGGGCTACGCTGCGCAACCTTGGGGCAATTTCTGCGCTTTGGTCTCGCTACCGATGACGGACTCATCACGATCCTCGGTCCGAGCTACTGAATCACCTTGAACTCGATGCGCCGATTCTTGACCCGGCCGCCGGGTGTCTTGTTGTCAGCGATCGGCTCCGCAGACCCGGCACCGCGCGTTTGGATTCGTTCGGGAGCGATGCCCTTTTCGACGAGCCACTGCTTTACCGCGTCGGCTCGATCTTGCGAAAGCTTCTGATTGAATGCGGGGTCGCCTTCGCTCGAGGTATGCCCGGAGATCTCCAGCGAAATCGTGGGAAATTCTTTGAGCACGTTGGCTGCTCCATCCAGTGTCGGCGTCGACTGCTTGCGAATGGTTGCCTTGCCCTGGTCGAAGTAAATGCCCTGAACGACGCCCGTAAACTTCTTGATCTTCTCGGGCAGCTTGTCGGGACAACCGTCGTCATCCTCGAACCCATTCTTGGTTTCCGCCTCCCGGGGGCACTTGTCCTTGTCATCGAAGATGCCGTCGCCGTCGCTGTCTTTCACGGGACAACCATCTGGCTTCACGCCTGGCTCCTCGGGGCAGGCGTCACACGGCAGCGGAATACCGTCTTTGTCCGGATCGGTGTCGACGATCGGGCACCCCTTCGGCGCGGGCCCCGCCTCTTTTGGACAGTAGTCGTCGCGATCGAGCACGCCATCTGCGTCGCCGTCCGCAGGGCAGCCGGTTGGAGCCACCCCGAGCTCGTTGGGACACCGATCGTCGCGATCGAGCACGCCGTCATGGTCCGAATCGGCAGGAGGCGGAGGCGGTTCTCGACGCGTGCGCTCGATGACGGCCGTGAGACCGAGCATTGCCTCGAAACTGTGGGCCTGACCGCTTCCACCCGTCTTGGCGGTCAGGTTATCGCGCCCATCGAGTCTGAGTGACAGCGCATGCGTGATCGCGATCTTGGCGCCGACGCCAAAGTGCCACGCCACGTCGGAATCTTTCTGCATCACGCCACTGATCGCGCCCAGACGGCCTACGCCACCGACCGCGAACGGCACGGCGTAGGGGAGCGGCACCTGCAAGACCAGTTGCCCCCGGACAGCATACAGGCCGGCGCCGCCTCCACCATCGACCTTGCTCAGCGCACCCATGGCCTCACCCTCCACGCCGACAAAAGACAAAGGGTAGTAGCCAAGGCGGGCACCTACCTCCGGTCCCACTTGGTAAGGTTGCTGAGCAGCGGGGCCGTGGCGCAGGTTGTGGTGCTTGCTGGGAAAGAGCGCTCCACCCCAAACACCCAGCTCGAGCAGGTTGTTCTCCGGCGGATAGCCGGGCTCGTACGGCTCAAACGCTTGGCTGCCGTCACTCGTGGTTGTCCGAGCAGAGGGTGCTTCCCCCGCGGTGCTGACGCTCTGAGCGGACGAGATCGAGAGCGAGCTCGTGCCGTCACCACTTTCTGCGCAGACCTGAGCGCTCGCAAGGCAGGACCCCGAAACAACCAGACAGCCAACCAGCCTCTTGGACATGTTGGGGTCGGATTAGTCCCAGCGGGTGCATAGCGTCAATCCCAGAAACGCTGCGCGAGAGCCTGCACTTCGAAGTTGCCCTCGCCGATTGGGCGCGCGGCTCCGATGAGCGCCGCGACCGGTTGGCAACGAATCGACTAGAATCCAGGCGTGGTCGTTCCGCCTTCGCTCCGACGCTGGTTCGTCTTCCACTTTTGGGCGGACCTGGCGTTCGCGCTTCCGCTCTTCTTCATTCCTGAACGCTTTCTCGGCTTGCTTGGCTGGCCGTGCGTCGATGCGGCGGCGGCCCGAATCGCCGCCGCCGCCCTGTTCGGCATCGGCATTCAATCGCTACTCGGTCGAAATGCCGCCGTGGCCGAGTTTCGCGCCATGCTCAATCTCAAAGTAATTTGGTCCGCGGCGTCGACGGTAGGGTTGCTCTGGACCGCGCTGCAAGGCAGCGCTCCCTGGCTCTGGGCTTTCGTCGCCATCTTCGCTGGCTTCAACATCGTCTGGACGACCTACCTCGTGCGACTGCGACCAAGGTGAGTCAGTGGCAAGGTCGGCTCGATACTCAGCTCTCGTAGCTGGCAGTCTTCGGTAGGACGATCGGGACACGATCGAGCACGAAAACAAATGCGACGCCGTCCGGCATCGCTGCATTTGCCTGACGGTGCCAATCGAAATACTAGTGCGACATCACGTCGACCCGGCGATCCTGGGCCCACGAGCGCTCGTCCGTCCCACGCGCGTCGAGCTCGCCGCGAGAGGTGGTGGCGATGCGAGAGCTCGGAATGCCTCCGACCACCAAGAAGGTTTTGACCGTGTCGGCGCGACTCCCCCCTAGAACCATGTTGTAGTCGCTTTCTCCGCGAGGATCGGCGTGTCCGACCAACCGTACCTCGTGACCGGCCAGCGCGCCTGACGTGAAGCACGTAGCTAGCTTTTTGAGCACGGGACGATCTGCCGCACCCAACTCAGACGAATCAAATGCAAAATGGGCATCTGACTCCGAGATAACGCATGCCTTGCGGATGTCTTCCGAGATGTTGAGCATACCGCGCTGGGGCGATTTCGAGTCCTCACGTGCGTTCGCGCCGATGGGCGGCGCGGGCTGAAGTCGCGCCGCGGATTCGCTTTTGGGTGGAGCGCTTTGCTCGGCGCAGCCGAAACAAGCGAGGGGAAGGCAGAAGATGACGGAGATTCTCATGACGTACTCCTATCGTGGCGCCGTTCAATTCCACAGCTACTCCTGCAGGGGAACGACGGCAACCTCCAACCTTTGGTTGCACGTCAAATTAATGGATGTATGTCTTTGCTCCAGCGAGGATCGCGATGCAATTGATCTTCAGGACCCGAAGCGGAGCGATCCGGCTCGATTGGTGTCAATACGCCCTCTTCCGCGACAACGTGCAGCACTACCTCGAGTCGGGACCTGGCCAAAAATCGTTCGCCGCGCTCCACGCGATCGAGCGCGCGGTCGATGGCGAGCCCCGGAGCGTGAGCGCACTCGAGCTACGTCGCGAAATTCAGCGAGCGTGGTTCGCCCTGGCGAACCTGACGTTGGCGCAGAGCGCGGTTAGCCTGAGGACCCACGCCATTCTGACTGGTTGCGATCCGCCATGTCCATTCCGCGGCACCGTGCTCGCGAAGCACACTGGTTGGTCGCTACCTGTCGTGGGGGATGAAGACTTCCCGCTACGCCTATATCTCGCCGGCTTCGTTGCGGCGCTGCTGACGATTACCGAGCAAGCCGCAACGAGCGACCACGTTTCCGTAAAATCCGTTTGATGAGCAATGGGCGGCAACCAGACGCGGCGAGGTCCGTCGACCGGTGCGGGCTCGAACCGTGGCGAGCTGGGTCGGCGAGCTGATGACTTCTCGCCTCAGCTGGTTGGTGCGAGGGCACTAGCGTCGGCGCTGGTGCGACGCAAGAACCACCCCAACGACAATCCTTGTCCCAAGATCGAGAAGGCGACAACGGCATAGGTGAGAGCGAGTAGCGTTTGTTGCGCAGGGCCAGGGGCCAGCGACAGCGCCAGGGCTACCGAGATGCCGCCGCGCAAACCGGCCCACGTCAGCGTTTTCACGTAGTGAGGCGCAACCAGGGCACGCGGCAGGAGGGGCACAGTGACGGCGACGGAAACGAACCGAGCCGCGAGCGTGATCAAGATGGCTGATGCCATGGCGGCGATCAAACTGCGATCGAGCGCGAGCCGCGTCGCCTGAAGTCCGAGTAACAGAAATAGAACGGCGTTGAGGATTTCGTCGACTAGCTCCCAAAACAAGTCGACGTGGTGACGCGTTTGGTCCGACATGCCCAGCTGGCGCCCCTGGTTTCCGACGACCAACCCCGACACGACGGCCGCGATGGGCGCGGAGATGTGCAGGCGCTCCGCCACCGCGTAGCCACCCAGCACGATGGCGAGCGTGATCAGCACCTCGACCGAGTACACGTCGATGCTTTTGAGCACACGGTAACCAACATAACCGATGGCCAGGCCGAAGAGGGCTCCCCCCAGCGCCTCCCGCGCAAACAGGCCTAGCAGGTGGGAAGCGGAAAGCTCTCCACCCTGACTAGCTCCCCCGATGACGATGAACAGCACGACGCCGATGCCGTCGTTGAAGAGCGACTCGCCGCTGATCTGGATAGACAGCTGCTGGGGCACCTTGGCCGATTTCAGAATCCCCAGCACGGCGATCGGATCGGTGGGCGAGATGAGGGCACCAAAGAGGAGAGTGTCGGCCAGCGACACCGGGTGTCCCAGCCACTTGAGAACGAGCCACGTCGCCCCCCCGACAATGAGCGTCGAAAGCACCGTAGCCACGACCGCCAACAAGAAGATGACCCAGCGGTTCGCTCGCAAGTCGGCGAGATCGACGTGCAAAGCCCCTGCGAACAGCAAAAATCCCAACAGACCGTGCATCAACACGCGGGCAAAGTCGATCTTGACGACGAAGGCCTGGAGGCCAGCGGAGTCGAGGACGCCGCCCGCATCCAAGGCCACTATCAGCAAGGAGCCGAGCAGCGCGATTGCCATCAGCCCGATTGCCGATGGCAGGCGCAAGACCTTCGCGTTGATGTAGGCAAGTCCTGCAGCCGGACAAACGACACACGCTATGAGCTCGAAGCCGGACATGGTCCAGCTTCAGGGTACTACGTCGTCGTGAACGGCAAGCTGTCGCGAACGCACACTATCGAGCTCACAGCGCTCCCCTTCGAAGCGACACCTTCCGCTCGAGGTCACCAAGCTCACGAGGGGGTGGGCGCCGGCGGCAACGCGGAGGTGTCCGATGCTCGGCGCGCCCGGCCAATCCACCAGCCAATCACCCACCGCCAGCTTGATGCTCTGCTCTTGTGGCCCAACGTGCCGTGGAAACGTCACATGTGGCGTACCCGTGTCAGGCATCATCGCGGCCGAGCTGACTCCGACGCGTTCGAACCGGACCGTCGTGGCGGTGTCCGCTTCGAGCTCACGGCCGGTGCAGATTCGAGGCTCCTTCAAGCTCACGCACTGGCGGACAGCGCGGTGTCGATGGGTGACTCGTACGGTCACCGGGGCTTCCGGGGGCTCGAGCGAGCTTGGGGGCGCTAGCGCTTGGCGCCCGGTGCCCCCCTGCGACGTACTGCCGGCGAGACCGCACAGCAGGCAGCCCAGGGCCGCGTGACGCAGCGACGAAAGGTCGTACATGGCCAGAGCGTAAAATACGCTCGTATCCGGCGAGAAGCGGCTTTTTGCAACGCGGCTCGCGGGACTAAGCGTGACGCACGGCGGGTTGTCGTTGCGTGCGCATCGAAGCCCTGAACGGACTCGCCCGACTCACCCGGCGCCACGAGCTCTTGAGCGGCATCTTGGGTACCGTGAGTGGCGCCTTCCTCGGAGGATGGACCGCGGGCGCGTTGGGTGCGTTCGTCGGAGCAGCAGTTGGCCTAGGTATCGCCAGCCACCTCGCCGAAATCTGCTGCAGTTTCAAATAGATGTCGTGACCTTGCGCGACACGACCCCGGTGAGCCAGAAAGGCATCGGCGCTCCGCCCGGAGACAGGCTTGGTCCAAATGGGCAAGACCGCAATCTTCTCGGAGGCCCCGCGCGAAGCGTCGATGCACGAGGGCACGTAGCACGGAGACATCGTTTGTGCTGCAACTATTCGGTGAAGCCCGGGGTAGCCTCGTTCTGGCGTGCCGAATGCATGGACCTTGGCGAAAGGAGCGACCATGGAAGACCTGGAACGGACCAGCAAAACCGAGCGACGTGACGCCCGAAGGCGCCTTTGGGAGGTCGGAGGAGGCACGCTGGGAGCGCTGGGAGGTGCTGGTATGGGCGCGCTGTTCGGAGGTCCCGCCGGCGCGGCGGTGGGGGCCGTAGTAGGCGCAGGGATGGGCGCGGCCACCGCTTGGGCCGCGGATCGGGGAGCCACGGATGCAGCAGATCGCGACAGCCAGCTGGACCTCGACATCGGTGTCCATGGGCCCGACCTCGGTGCTCCCAATCTGAAGCATCCTCCGCCGACCGTGGGCGCGTACTCCCTTGCCGCAACTGGGACAGGAGGCAGCGGACAAGACGTCATCGACGCCGACGGTCCCATTCAACCACCTCCGGAGTGAGTCGTTTCGAAACACCGCGCCCCTCCCCGGCGCTGGATGCTTTGATCCGCAAGAGACTCCGACCGCGAACCACATCTTGTGTCGGTATGTGCGCCTGGTAGACGAGCGAGATGGTCGCCGGCCTGCCGCTGCGAACCCTGCACCGTCTTCAGGACCACATCCTCCGCCTCGTGGGTAACTCCGTCGAGTCGCGGGCGGGTCTCGTCGCGCGAATGCTCCATCGCGACGCGAATGAAGCGCTCTCGTATTGGCTGCAGCTCGTCGTCTCCGTCGGTATAGCCACGCTGGGTCTCGTCTTGGGCAGCGCGGCCGTGGTCATCGGTGCCATGCTGGTGGCCCCGCTTTTGGGACCGATCATCGGGCTCGCCATGGGCTTGGCCACGGGCTCCCCCTTCTTGGTGCTGCGTTCGGCAGGGCGGATTGGCTTGAGCGTCGTGGTGGCTATGGTGGGCGCCGCCGCCATTACCTGGCTACTACCTTTTCATGAGCTGAACGCGGAGTTGTCCGCCCGCGCAACGCCGACTGTCCTGGATCTGATCACCGCGGGCTTCTGTGCCCTCGCAGGAGTCTACGCTTCATTGCGAAGCAGCTCCGACACAGCCACGACCGCCGCCGGCACCTCGATCGGCATTTCTTTGGTGCCGCCCCTTTGCGCGAGCGGCTACGGTCTCGGTACGCTGACTTGGCACATGGCGGGAGGCGCGGCGCTGCTCTTTCTGACCAACCTGGTTGCGATTGTCGTCGTGGGGAGCGTGAGCTTCGTGGCGGCCGGCTTCAACCGTGTGAGCGTGCTGGAGTTGGAAAAGGGCGAGCTGGCGGAAGGCCGCGACGCCCCGATCGCCCGCATTCTGGCTCGGCGGCTCGCGGCCTTGTTCGAATCCAAAGTGGGACCCGCACTACGATTCCTGATGCCGTTCGTGCTTCTGGCGCTGGTGTATGTCCCCCTACGGCACGCTTTGGACGAGGTGGCCTGGGAGGTTCGCACGCGCAGCGCGGTGCGGCAGGCATTGGCGGCCGAGCCCGGACACATCGTCGAAAGCAAGATCCAGGTCGCACGTCACGTCGTCGAAATCGTCGTGGTGCTCCTGGGCACCGCGCAAGAAGCAGAAGCCGCACGTCATCGGCTGATGAAGCGGTTACAGCGCGAGTCAGGGGTGGTTCCGAGTCTCGAAGTCATCGGCGTCCCGGATGCGGGCGCGTTCGCTGGCTTGCAGTCGACGCTGCTCACCCCACATCCGACGCACACCGAGCCGCCCCCACTGGCACCGGTCGACCAGCTGCGGCTGTCCGCCGACGCGCTCCGGGCGGAGCTTCTGCGAGTGTGGCCTGCGGAGAGCAGCGGCTCCCCCTTTTCCGTCGCCTATCAGCTGGAAGACGATGGGGTCGTGTTGCGCGTGGCACACTTGGGCCCCGCTCTCACCAGCGCGACCATCGAAGCATTGGAACGGAGCCTCTCTCGAACCCTCAAGAGCACGGCCCGAATCCGCGACGAAGCCATGCCCGCGCAACCGATCGAGCGCGGCAAGGACGACCCCGAATTTTTGACGAACGTCGCCCTCGCTCTGGGCGCTGCCCGTCGCTGGCCTCAAGTCGTCGTCTGTGTGACCGAACCGCCGGACGCTCCCCGAAAGTACTCACCCGCGGCGTCGCGTCAGCTCGAGCAGACATTCAAGCAGCTCACTGCGGACATTCCACCCTCGGCACGAATGCCGGCCACCAATTTCTCGATCCGTCTTCAGCTCGAGCCCTGCTCGCGAGCCCCGGATCGATGAGAGGCCTCGTCTTCGATCAGGAAGCTCGCCTTCTCCGGATGGGCGCAACGAGCACGGCACGATCCGCCTGCCCCGCCACGCGAGCGGACACGCTGTCGTTCATCCACCGACTCCACCAAGGGGCGTGATGACTTCCGACGACGATCAGGCTGGCATCGCATGCTTCGGCTTCGTCCAAGATGGCGTGCACGGGGTCGAGCTCCTTTCTCAACACAGGCCTCGGATCCACGTCCAGGGCACGCGATACACTAACCAGTGATTCTCGCCGCGTGGCCGCACTAGCGCCATCGAGCATGACGCCGGTAGCGACGGCGGCCTGCCCGGACATCAGCGATAGCGGGTCAACGTTGTGGAATGCCACCAGGGGCCGCTCGAGCAGCCGAGCGACGGCAGCCGCGCTGCTCAGTACCGGGAAAGTCGGATCTTGCAAGTCGGTCGCGGCCAAGATGGGCGCCGGGCGACTGCCGTCGCGTGCGATCAGCACGTGAGCTCCGCTACGGTGCGCGAGTGCCGTCGCGGCCCCTCCAGCGTCGGGCAAGTTGGGGGAAACGATGAGCAGGCCAGCCCGAGCATGACGTGTGCACGAAGCTGCCCGCTCCAAGAAGTCGCCTACGCTAACGGTTACACGCACGGTTTGGGACGAACGGCCAGCGCCGCTTTCGAGCCATTGGCGGGTTCGCGCGTAAGATTGCCGGAGCCCCGGCATCGGGGAGCTCCCGCCGAAGAGGCCGTGAAGGGCGCGGCGAATCGCGCCCGGGGGCGCATGGATGCGCAACAAGTGTAAGGGCTCGCGACGTCGCGACGCGAGCTCCAGAGCACGCTCCAAACATTCCGTCGGCTGCTCGTGACCGCGCAACGCCAGCACGATGCCCGCGCGGATCGGGGGACCAGCCAGCCTGCCTGATCGAGCCATGTCTACATTAGACTAGCGCTCGTTAGTTTGACATCCAACACTCTGCGCTCATTCCGAGAATGAGACCGAGCGCACTTGGCTCCCTTTGATACAATCGCAGCTGTGTGATCGTGGGCTCGGCTCACGTCTGGCGGTCGGTTGACTACTTGCCAGCGCGATCGCGAGCGCTAGCGGAAGCCCTGCAGGTCGAAGCGCCGCGATGCCAGGCGGCTTTGCATGGCGACCGCGCGAAATTCTTCGAGCTGCAACGGCTTTTCTGCGATCTCGAGAATTTCGCACCCCGCCAGCGTGGGGCGCGCGATGCTCGTCAGCGAGCCTCGCTCGTAGACGAGCACGACAGCCGCGAGCGGCAGGCGCACCTGCTGGCGCTGACGAGCACATTGCTGGATGGCATGAGCACACGACTTCGCCAACATGACGTCGAGCACGAGCAGCAGGCTGGCCGAGGAGGAAGCGTGGCTCCCGAGCAGCTGTTGTTCGAGCTGCGAGGGGTTGGGCACGGGCAAGACCCGATAGCCCAGCGCGTTCAGGACCTTGAGCAATGCGTCCCGCTGCTCGGGGTCCGACTCGGATACGAGTGCCAGATCGATCGCCATGGCCGGTCGACACTCTGGGACGCCAGGGCACGCCGGGCAAACGGAAAGAACACAAAGTTGGAGCTCCAACCTGTGTCAAAGGGTGCCAGTACGCTCTAGTCCTGAGTCAAAAGCTCCTTCGGAACTTCTGGCCGCCGCTTCGCGGCGAGACACTAGCCTTTCCCTCGGGGCTTGAAGCTCGAGCCTTGAGCTGGCTAACTTCCGACTCGGGACACTAGTGGCCCGCGCCCCCAGGCTGCGACTTTGGATCGCTCTCGTGCAGGTACGCGCTCGCGATGGTTGCTTCGTCCACGAACCCCAAAATGCGGCCGTTTTCGTCGAGCACCGGCAGCTCTGGCAGTCGCTCGGCGCGCATCAGGTCGAGCGCGGTCAGCAAACTGTCGGTAATGCGCACACTGGCCGGGGGCCGCATGATGTCCGAGGCCGTGACCAGCGGAGCCAACGCTGGCTCCGCCTCGAGCACCGAGAGCTCGTCGCTCGTGACGAGGCCCATCATGGTCCCCTCGTGGCTCAACACCGGGAAGACGTGCTGACCGGGCGGCAGCGAAGACTTCAGCAAGCTGCTAGCCGGATCGCCGATGCGCAGGCCTGCTCGGTCGCCGGCATGAAATGGCAAGGTGTCCACCTTCAAGTGCTCGAGCGCTTGCAGCGGTCCTCGATTCTTGAGGTGGATGCCATCTTGGGCCAGCAACGCTTCGTAAATCGGCACCGGGCGCAAATAGCGCGCTAGCGCGTACGCGCTCATATTGGCGATCATCAGCGGCAAGATCAGGCCATAGCCCGACGTGAGCTCCACGATGATGAGCACGCTGGTCATCGGCGCGCGGATTGTGCCGCAGAAGGTCGCACCCATGCCGACCAACGCGAAGGCTCCCATCGACTCGGCACCATGGTCGAAGATGGTGCGGTCCAGAGAACCAAAGGCGCCCCCGAGCATTGCGCCCATGAACAGCGCGGGCGCGAAGATGCCGCCTGCCCCTCCGCTGGAATACGAGAACACCGTGGCGATCAGCTTCGCGACGCACAGCGCGAGCAGCACTTTGACCGGCAACAGGCCCGACAGCGAGTCTTCTACGACCCGGTAGCCACCGCCGTTCACACCACCGGTGCCGCCCCAATACAGGGCGCCCACGGCGAGACCACCCGTGACGAGACCGCCCACGGCGGGTTGAGCCCAGTCGGGAATACGCTTCTGTGCGCGAAACTTGCGACGAACGAGCAACAGCCCGTCCGTGAACGTGATCGAAAGAAGCCCGGCCGCCAGCCCCAGCGCGGCGTAAAGTAGGAGCGACCGCGCGTCAGTGAGGCCGAAGGCTCGCGGAACCGCGAACACCGGATGCACCCCCAGCACGCTGCGCTCGATCACGGCAGCCAGCGCCGCGGCCACGATCACGCCAGACAGCACGGTTTGATCGAGGTTCCCCACCACCTCCTCGATCGTGAAGGTGACGGCGGCGATAGGCGCGTTGAAAGCAGCGGCAATGCCGGCCGCCGCACCCACCGGCAATAGCCGACGCTGGTTACGCGCCGAGAGGCGCCCGAAGCGTCCGAGGGCGCTCGCTATGCCGCTGCAGATCTGTACCGTCGGCCCTTCGCGTCCCAGGGAGGCTCCGGATCCGATCTGCAGACTGGCGATGAACAGCTTGCCGATGGCGTCGCGCAGCCGCAGCTTGCCGTCACGGGAGGCGTAAGCGACCTTCACCTGCGGCACGCCGCTGCCCCGAGCGTTCGGCACCACGTATTTGAGCAGCACGCCCGCGACTAATCCGCCGAGGGTGGGAGTGACGACGCCCCAAACGAGCCATCGTTGACCTGGAGCTACGAGCGCCCGCTCGAACAGCAGCCCTTCGGCAAAGCGGATCGAGAAGTGGAATGCGACCGCCGCCAGACCGCAAACCAACCCGATCAGCAGCGTGAGCGCGAACAGCCGTTGCGACTCGGTCGGCGCAACGCGAAGCTCCAGCCGGAGCGCCCACTGCCTGAACTGGAGAAACTTTTGATTCAGCGCCGAAAGCGGATTCGCGGAGGCAGTTGGTGGCACGGCGGGCTTGGCGTCCCACGCCGGTGCTTTGAAGTCAAACCAAGGCCAATCGCGGCCGTTTTGACGCTTCCGCTATATCATGGAGGCTAAGAGCTAGCCTCTTGACAACTGGCTCGAGGGTGTAACGTAGACTCAGCGGCTGCGGCGTGAGGGGCCAGCGCTTCGACCGGCGCCCGGCTTCTGCTCCGCCCTCGGCTTCTTCCGTGACGGCTTCGGCGCGGGATTCTTGGTCGAGCTCGTCTCCTCGGGCTCGTCTTCGTTGCCGATCGCAGCCGCGATCGCGCCCAGCACGCCTTTTGCCGTCGCCACGCGCTCCTTCGACAATTGGCTGAGCGCAGCGTCGATGATCGCTTCGATCGTGCCTTCTCGCTGTTCGTTCAGCCGGATGCCCTTGCGGGTGAGCTCGAGCAACGCGCGGCGCCGGTCGAACGGGTCGCTCTCTCTACGAATCAGCTCGGCCTGTTCCAGCCGCTGCAACATGCCGGTGAGCGAGCTCGGGTGGATGTGCATGATCTCCGCCAGCGCGCCGGCCGAGATACGATCGTGATGACCGATGATGCGCAGCACGAGCCGTTGCGGACCCGTTACCCCGAGCTTTGCGTGCATGCGCTTGGAGGCAGACTCGAGCCCGTGAGCGAGCGCCCACAGTACCTGCATGAACGCCAGCGCCTCCCCCAAAGGCTTTGCCTCGGGATCCGAGGACGTAACCACTCTCAGCTGCGACTGACTCAACCCCTGAATGAAGCCAGAACGGTCGAGGCCGCGCAAGGAGTTTCAGTCGTGGTCGGTTTCGTCCACCACCAGCTCGAGCTCTTGGCATGCCCGGAGGTAGGCGGCAGCCGACGATGCCTGGTAGCGCTTGCCCATCTTCCCGGCGTGCCGGCATGCAGGCGGTGAACGAAGCGAACCGACCTTCCCCCGATGTGGGGCCAAATGCCGCCGTGGTGATAGTGGCTCGGTAGGTTCAAAAAATCGGCGACGAAGTACGGGCGCGCCACTCCGGGTCGCCCCTGGCGACGGGCGGGTAGCGGTTGCGGGTGGGAAACGGTTCACTGAGCCGTCAGGCCACGAAGGCATCACGACGACCGCGTCTGGCCGCGATTCTTGTCGAGCACCGCCAGGGCGATCAAGACGAACGCGAAGAAGCGCAAGGCATGCGCTTGCATGGTCATGTGCGGCCAGGCGCTGCTCACCAACCAGTGGATGGCGAGCAGCGCGAATGCGGCGCTGAACATGGCGAACAAGCGGTCATGCGTCGAGCGCCAATAACGCAGAAAAAAGAGCGCGATCGCGAGGCTCGCCAGTGTGATCGCGCCATGCAAAAAGTCACTCATTGCTCCTCCCAGATCAAGCCAACGAGCATCAACACGAGCGCGATCAAGGCGGTCGCGTTGCGCCAGATCTCGAGATTGACGTCTGGAACCACGAAGATGTCTACGAAAAGGATGACATTGTTGAGCGCAAGCCACACGAAACAGAAACTGCACCAGAGCAGCAGTGGCGTTCTCGTAGCCAGGTAGCTGCGGATCAACAAGAACGCGCAGAAAATGCTGGTACAGACGCCGAGACCGTAGGCGATCGCCGCCATTACTTCTTGCCCCTTTCCAAGCGAAAAGCATCCGCCAAGCGCCTCGCCGCCGCGCTACGCACTCGCTCCATGGCGTTGGACGTCATGATCTGCATCACGATGATGCGCTCCTCGTCATACGCGCGACGCAGCTTCTCGAGTAGCTGGAGCGTGCCTTCCGACGCGATGAACCGGTAGACGCGAGCTCCACCGCTACCCGTCGTTCGCTCGAGAACGACGCCCCCGGCCGCCAGGGCGTCCAGAGCGCTTTCCACCATCTCCTCGGGCAAGCGAAGGGAGAGCGCGACGTCGGTGCTCGACCACACGCGCCCGGGCGCTCGCACGAAGAATAGTAGAGCTTCGAGCTCTTCGAAGCCCGAAACATGGTCAAGCAGGAAAGCCCGCAGCTCGTCCGTTTCGTCGCTCGTCAAATCGAAGGTCTTAGCGCCATCTTAATTTGAGGTCAAATCACAGAGCGAAACCACAGAGCTCAAGAATGCTCCCGACCTGCCCGAGCCCTCTGGGGATTGTGTCATCGCGCCCTCGCGGATTGTATCAGTTCGATGCAGTTACTTGCGTCGAGCACGTCGGTGGGAGTCTGGTGCCTTTACGCCACGCTCATGCGCCGGCAGGCCTCTGCACAGCGCAGGCAAGCCTTCGCACACTCTTGACAGTGAGCGGCCTCGTGCTTCTGGCATTCCGCGGCACAGGCATCGCAAACGAGTGCACAGACTCGGCAAAGCTCGCGCGTGAAGCGAGCGTCGCTGGCCATGAACGAGGCCGCCAATCGGCAAATCGCGGCGCACTCTCGATCGAGCAGGACACAATCACGCATCATCGCCAGCTTTGCTTCGCGTACACAACTGGTCGCGCAGTGGTCGCAAGCGTCGGCGCAAGCGCTGCACGCCGCCAGGCACTCAGCAAATACAATCGGAATCGATGTCTTGGTCATGCCAGCTGGGCTGCACGTAACGTGCCTCCAAGTTTGATGGCGCAGTTTGATGTCGAAACAGTCTGGCGTACTTGTTCGACCGAGCGGGATCTGGCATTCTTCCAGATCTTGGCAACCGCGGTTCGGCTCCGATGGGTCGTGGCAACACTGCTAGTGCTGCTCCCCAGTCGGCTCGCGTTGGCAAGGCCGGAAACGGCGGCAGCTCTGGCGCTGCACACCCGGTTCTTCCCATTCCAGGATCAGCGCTACCTGTATCGCGATGAGCGGCACTCCGGAGCTGCCTTCGCGCCCTCGAGCGCCCCCAATTCGCCCCTGCCGCTCGTCGTCTTGCTGCACGGCATCAACCCCGGCCGTGACCTGCACCTTTGGCTAGGCGGCGGCGCTCGCGATCTGCGGCCGCTCGCCCAATCGCTGATGGACGGCGGCGCCGTCAGGCCGTTCGTGCTCGCCGCTCCGAGCCAGACCAAAGCTGCGGGCTCTCCTCAAACGCTCTGGAGCGGCTTCGAGTTGGCCTCCTTCGTCGACGCGGTCGCTGCTGCCTACGCCGGCCACATCGAAATCGATCGCGAGACGGTCCTGCTCGTGGGGCACAGCGGCGCAGGCTGCAATCCAGGCGGCGGCCTGGCGAGCGAATTTGCCGGCGAAGGGACGCTCGCACCTCGAGCCCTGGTCTCCATCGACCCTTGCTTGGATGCAGAGATGGGGGCCGCCATGTCGCGGCGCCCCTCATCGGTGCCTCTGCTGCTGTGGTGGCAATCGGAAGTCTGGCCTCGGGATCCGCTGGCCTTCTGGGCAGCACTGACGCTCAACCAGACCGAGCAGCGCCTCGACCGCATGCAAGAGCTCGAGCCAGCGAGCGCCAACCCTCATGACGCCATCCTGCCGATTGCGTTCGAGCGCGCCCTGCGCGAGCTTCTTCCGCCACCCCCTGGCTCCGACGGGACCGAGCGGGGCTGAGGCACTCGATCGAAGCGGCCGCTCGAGACGTTTGTTTGACGACGAACGACGTCGACTGCTTGTAGCGTTCTGACACGCACTAAGCGGCGCCGCTCGAAACAGAATGCGCACCAAGAATCCTTTCTATTGCGCGTCCCGAATCGCAGATTCAAAAGTCGCTATAGTTGCACCAGCAATGAGTTAGCCGCGGGTCCGGATTTGCATCGACACCTTGACGTCGCTGAAAATTCGTTACATAGGACACTTCTTGGGTGTCGCAGCGCTCCGCTGTGACAGGTAGTCGGAAGGCCGGGCCGCCTCCGAGTCGATGCATGGCTGATCGAGCCGAAAGCTCGCTGGGTCAACGTGCATGCGCGCGGCAATCCGCGCCATCAACCCCACCGCAGGTCAGATGTCCCGCTTGGTAGTCGTCTCGAATCGCCTCCCATTCACGGTCGAAAACGACGAGCAGGGCAAGTTCCAGTTTACGCCCAGTGCGGGGGGTTTAGTGAGCGCGCTCGGCGCCTATATCGAGGGTCGCCGCCAAACCGAGCCTGAATTCGACTGCCTCTGGGTGGGATGGCCAGGCAGTGTCGTCCCCGAGCAAAACGAAGACGCCGTTCGCGATCTCGCGCTCGGGCAGCACGGCGCCTTGCCGGTGTTTCTTTCCGCCGACGAGGTCCATGCGTTCTATCACGGCTTCTGCAACAACACTCTCTGGCCGCTGTTTCATTATTTCCCCTCGTATACGGATTACGACCCCAGACATTTCGACGTCTACGTGAGCGTCAACCGTCGCTTTGCCGATGCCATCAGCGCTGTCCTTCGGCCCGACGACACGCTGTGGATACACGACTATCAGCTGCTGCTCTTGCCTGGCATGCTGCGGACCGCTGCGCCGCAAGCGTCGATTGGTTTCTTTTTACACATTCCATTTCCGTCACACGAGCTGTTTCGTTTGCTGCCGTCGCCATGGCGACGTGAGCTTCTCGCCGGCATGCTCGGGGCAGACCTGGTTGGCTTTCATACGTTCGACTACACCCAGCATTTCTTGCAGTGCGTATCGCGCACTCTGGGCTACGAGCATCATTTGGGGCAGTTGGCGGTCGGTACCCAAGCTAGGCGCGCCGAGACGTTTCCAATCGGCATCGACTTCGAGCGCTTCATGACTGCGGCAGAGAGCTCGGGCGTGGCGCAGCGGCGGACCGAGATCGAACGCGGTATCGGCGACAGGCGCGCCATCTTCTCGGTGGACCGCCTGGACTACACGAAGGGCATCATCACTCGCCTCCGCGCCTACGAAGAATTCTTGGCGTCGCGCCCCGAATGGCTCGGCAAAGTGGTATTTCTGCTCACGGTCGTGCCCTCGCGAGCGGAGGTGCCGCAGTACCGGCGAATGAAGCAAGCGCTCGACGAGCGGGTGGGCCGTATCAACGGCCGCTTCGGTTCGACGGAATGGGTGCCTATCGTCTACCAATACCGCTCGCTCGACTTCGAGACGCTGGTAGCACTCTACGAGCTTTCGCCCGTAGCGCTCATCACACCGCTGCGCGACGGTATGAATTTGGTCGCCAAGGAGTATCTCGCCTCCAAGCCCGACGGCAGCGGGGTCTTGATCTTGAGCGAAATGGCCGGCGCGGCCCGAGAGCTTGGCGAGGCGTTACTCGTAAATCCCAACCACCAGGGAGAAATCGTCGCTGCTCTCGAGCAAGCGTTGACGATGTCGCAAGAAGAGCAACTGCGTCGCAATCGGCCGATGCAAGAGCGGCTGCGTAGCTACGACGCCAAACGCTGGGCCACACACTTCTTATCGACGCTCGCCGGCATGAAGGCCGAACAGCGGGTTCTGGCCGCCCGTTATCTCACACCCGACCTCGCCGACGACATTCGAAGGCGATATGAGCAGTCCGAAAGGCGTTTGATATTCCTGGATTATGACGGAACGCTGGTTCCGTTTGCCTCGGCCCCCGATGGCGCGCTTCCAGATCCTCCGCTGCTGGCGCTGCTCGCCAGACTCTGCGAAGACCCGGCCAACCATGTCTATCTCATCAGCGGACGCGATCGCGCCACGCTGAGCCGTTGGTTCGATGGCATCCCGCTCAATTTCGTCGCCGAGCACGGCGCTTGGATTCGTCGCCGAGGCAGCGATTGGGAATTGTACAAGCCATTGAGCTCTGCCTGGAAAGAGCGGCTCCTACCCATCTTGCGCGGCTACGCAGATCAGCTCGCCGGAGCCCTGTTGGAAGAGAAGGAGTTCTCGCTGGCTTTTCACTACCGACGCTGCGACCCAGAGCTGGGCGCCCAGCGTGCCACACAGCTCACGCACGAGCTCACCCAGTTCACGGCAAATTTCGCGGTGCAGGTTCTACAGGGCAAGAAGGTCGTCGAGGTGCGCAACGCTGGCGTTACCAAGGGGGCCGCGGCGGCGCAGATCGCAGCCGAGCGCGACCACGGCTTCGTCCTCGCAATCGGTGACGACGAAACCGACGAGGATCTATTTCGGGCATTGCCGCCAGCGGCACTGTCGATCCGCGTTGGCACTCCCTTTTCACACGCGCAGTTCAGCGTGGACAGCTACCTCGACGTGCGTCGGCTGCTGACGAACTTCAGCAGCTCGGCGCGGCCAGCTGGCTCGCACTAGCCCAAGCGGGCGCGCCGACTGGCGCGTGCATGACTCAGCTCGATGACCTCGCCGAGCGCGCAAAGTTCGGCGCGTCTCCGAGCCGCCGAACCTCGATAAGGTCACCGTCTTCGGCCGTGGTCGTCAGCGCGAGCACGGCGTGAACGAAGCGGCCGGCCGCTCTCGGGATCGGAGTTTCCGCTGCGGCTCGTATCGGTAAACCGCACGAAGCATGCCGCGCGGCCACGGTCGGGACGGTTGCTGGAAGAGCAGGGCTACGCGTCAGGATGGCTTGAGTCCGGGGGCTAATCGCCGCATCTTCGAGGTTCCTCCACCAAAGCGCCGACCAGGCGCGGAGGACCTCCCCGCGCAAGCGTGCCGCTTCGATACACTCGGGCTCCGCGTCGATCGCCTTTTCGAATGAATGCAAGGCGACGAAGCGGTTCCGCGGAGTCCCCTCCTCCAAGAAGTGCTGAACATTATCGCGCAAGAGCGCGTAACTTTCCCAGTCGCAGACCCGGGTACCCTGGCGAGTTTTGAGCATCAATCGCATCGTGGCGTCCTTTCTCGTATGAGACGAATTGCTCGACGTAACTTGGTTGCACGTTCAACCACTGGAACTTTCAGCCGGCTGCCGCCGAAGCAGGCACGTGCTCGCGGCGCAAGCCGAGGCCAATGAATCGAGCTGCCGCGCGCCGTAGCCACGGCGAACGGTTCAACAACGCGACTGGCCACGGAATTCGGGCGCTCGTGTCGTGTAGCCTCCCGCTCAAGAATTGATTCTGAATCAGCAGCTGAAGGCGTACCGTCAGGTGGGTAACGAAACTTCGCCGGCGCTGAACCCGTTTCAGCTGCCAGAGGGAGGGAGTGCGTCCGGCCCTGAGCAACGGTGTCAGGAGCCGCGCCGCCGCCACGGCATCCTGAACGGCGAGATTGATTCCGATCCCCCCGACGGGGGACATGGCATGCGCCGCATCACCGATGCACAGCATCCCCGGCCGCGCCCACCGCCGCAAACGGTTGACCTCGACGCTGAGCAGCTTCACTCTATTCCAGCCGTCCAGCTCCTCGAGCCGCTCCGGCGGCAGAGGTAAGATCGGCCGCAACTTGGCGCGCAAGCTTTCGATTCCTTCTTGCTCGTAATACTGCGCGCGGCCTTTCTCGACCACACAAGCACACTGCCAGTACTCACCGCGATTGAGCAGCACGAGCACGCAGCCTCGGCTCACGTGTCCCAAGGCTTGATCGCCGTCTTCAGGCGTTCGCGAGAGACGGAACCAGAGCACGTCGACGGCAGAGTGATAGCTTCGCAACGGCAACCCGGCCTGCTTGCGCATGAGTGAGTCACGCCCGTCCGCGACCACAGTAGCCTTGGCGCGCACCTCCACGACCCCCTGCGCGTGGGCGGCCCGCACCCCAACGACACGGCCCTGGTCGAACACGAGGGACCGCGCTTCGCTTCCCATCAGCAGAGTAAATTGCGGCAGCTTCGCGGCCTGGCGGGCGAGAAAATCCAGAAAATCCCACTGTGGCATCAACGCCACGAACGGCGCCGTCGTACCGAGCTCCGAAAAGTCCGCGAGCTTCACGCGCTTTCCGAAAAAATCGCCCGTAAGCTCCTTCAGCTCGGTATGGGGGCGTTTCAAAAGCTCGTCCAACATGCCGAGCTCGGCCATCACTTCCAACGTGGAGGGGTGGACCGTGTCGCCGCGAAAGTCCCTCAAGAAGTCGACGTGCTTCTCGAGCACGGCCACGCGCACGCCAGCTCTAGCTAGCAGCAGCCCGGCCATCATTCCGCAAGGCCCGCCGCCAACGATGCAGCAGTCGACGTCGAGACCGGAGAAGACCGTGCTCACCGGCCCGTTGTCTTCCTTCACCTCGTCCAATGGGCCGTTCACGCTAGTTGCCTTCCTTGATGGGTACCACGACCCATGTGCTGCCGAGCCAGAAAGAGAGCAACCTGAACGAACGTTTTTATCTCAAACTATTCGCGCAGGACACCAACCGCCCTGCAAGGCGCGTGCGAGGACAACGACTACTGGCGGCGTCCGGGTCGATTCCGCACGCTGAGCAACAGGTCGTCCTGAATAACGCGACCGGATCTCAGGAAGCCGCTCAGCGTGGTCGTTGCCGAGCGGCAACGACGGAGCGCTGTGTCGCAATGACGCACGAGCAATTGCGCGATTCCGAACCTGGTCGCACTCAGCGCGACGATCCGCCGAAGCACCGCCGTCGGCGTGTGTCGGTGGCTCACCAAGCCAAGGCTTCCTGAGTCGTCGTGAGGCCCCACGCCGGCAGCCTGGGCAATTCGCAGCCGAAAGAAGGTCATTCTCGCCGCCTCTGGAAAGACCCGGCGCAGCTCGGCGTCCAAGAGCGGCTCGAGCTCGAGCTGTCGATGCTGCGGACCTACCTCACGCAGTGCTCGCGCAAGGGACGGCCGCCCGGCGGGGACACCGAGCACAACCACGTACTGCATCGTCCACATAGTTTGACCTCAAATCATACGCCGATTGCCAGCGTTCGGGCAAGACCGAGCAAGCTTCCCCCTACACGTAGTGCTCGCGATTTCGCGCGGAGACGGGCCCCACGCCAGGGACCGCCACCGCTATTCGCCAAGGTTCAACCGTACGTGAAGGCAGCTCAAACGGTGTGCTCAGCACACCATTGTTTCACGCGTCTTTCCTGCCTGTTCACGGAGCGTCGTCGAAAAGGTGGGCTCGCTCGCTCCGTGTTTCGGCCGCGTCGCTTGGCGTTTCGGCTCGCGATCAGGCGCCAAAAAAGGGCCCGTTTTGTCGCAAAGCGCCGCACACGACGGGGGACTTAACTTGGTGCCGCAATTACTATCCAAGGTCCAGGCTCACCCACCGGAGAAAAAGCCAACCCATGTCCTACCTCATCCCAGCAGATTTCGTGACGAAGATGGTCGACGCCGGCGAAGCGAAGGTATTCATGTCGACCCGGGATACGCTGATCCGCGCCTTCATGGCCGGCGCGCTCTTGGCCCTGGCCGCGGTCTTCGCCGTGAGTATTACCGTGCAGACAGGGTCGCCGCTCGTGGGCGCGCTGCTGTTTCCGGTGGGGTTTTGCATGCTCTACCTGCTGGGGTTCGACTTGCTCACCGGCGTGTTCGTCCTCAGCCCGCTGGCGCTCGTCGATCGTCGCCCGGGCGTGACGCTGGGCGGCGTCTTGCGCAATTGGGGCTTGGTGTTCATCGGCAATTTCGCCGGAGCGCTGCTGGTCGCGGTGCTCATGGCCTTCGTATTCACCTACGGTTTCACCGCCGATCCAGGCCCGGTCGGGCAGAAGATCGCCGGCATCGGTGTGGCGCGGACGCTGGGCTACGCCAAGCACGGTATTCCGGGCTGGCTTACGATCTTCGTGCGGGGCATGCTCTGCAATTGGATGGTGTCGACCGGGGTCGTGGCCGCCATGATCTCCACGCACGTGAGCGGCAAGGTGGTCGCCATGTGGATGCCCATCCTCGTCTTCTTCTACATGACGTTCGAACATTCCGTGGTGAACATGTTCCTGTTCCCCTCGGCTCTGATCATGGGCGGCGCCTTTTCGATTGCCGACTACTTCGTCTGGAACGAGATCCCGACCGTGCTCGGTAACATGATCGGCGGCTTGCTATTTACGGGTGCTGCGCTCTACAGCACGCACGCGCGCACGGCGCCTTCACGCCGTGCCCAGTCTTCAGCTCCCTCGCTCCCGTCCCTGGCGGAAGCGGAGCCCACCTGAGGGACGGAACAAGGACGCTCTGGCGACGTTTAGTGCTTCGCGGCCACGTAAAGTGTGTGGCCGCCTCGGACCAATACGATTGCAACGTTGCCAGAAGACTTTTGCCATTCCTGGCTCAGTTGCTCCGGAGTCGTGATCCGGGTTCCTCCCAGCTCGACAATCACGTCTCCGGGGCGAATGCCGGCATCGTACGCTTTGCTGTTGGGTTCGACCTCGCTCACCACGACGCCAGCCTTGACGCTGTCCGGCACGTTGAGCTGCTGACGCGCCTTGGCATCCAGCGGGACGACGGTGGTTCCCAGCGCGCTGGCACGACCTGCGCTCGTCCCGGTCGCGCTGGTACTCTTTTCGTCCGCCGGCATGGCGCCGAGCGTGACAGGGATCTTCTTCGTCTCCCCCTTGCGCAAGACCTCCACCTCGACGCTCTTGCCGACGCCAGCCGTGGCTACGGAGTTTCGGAGCTCGCCCGTGCTGTTCACGGCGCGACCGTTGATCGCGACGACCACGTCTCCACGCTGAAGGCCGGCCTTCGCAGAGGGGCCGTCGGGCAGGACGTCTGAAATGAGAACCCCGACCGTGCTCTTCAAGCCCAGCGCTTTGGCGAGGTCCTGATCGATGTTCTGGATGCTCACCCCCAGGTAGCTACGCGCGACGTGGCCGGTCTCGAGCAACGACTGCATGATGGGGCGCGCCATGTTGCTGGGGATCGCAAACCCCACGCCCATGTAACCTCCCGTCCTCGAGAGGATGGCGGTCGGGATGCCGAGTAGTCTTCCGTCCAGGTCGACGAGCGCGCCCCCTGAATTGCCCGGGTTGATGGCCGCGTCGGTCTGAATGAAGTCTTCGTAGTCGGCGATGCCGAGGTCGGCCCGACCTTTGGCCGAAACGATGCCCATCGTGACGGTCTCACCGACGCCGAAGGGGTTGCCGATGGCCAAAACGACTTGCCCGAGATGGGCGGAATCCGAATCGGCGAAGTCGAGGAACTTGAGGCCTTTGGTATCGCTCTTGATCCGGAGGACGGCCAGGTCGCTCTTCGTGTCGGTGCCGGCGACCTCCACGTCGAGGTTGCGCCGATCTTCCGTCGTAACCACCAGCGTCTTCGCCCCCTCCACCACGTGCGCGTTGGTCAGAATGACGTTGCCGGTAACGAGCACGCCCGAGCCGAGACCGTGCTCGGTCTGGGGCGCCTCATTGCCATGAGGCATCGGCAGAGGCGTGCCGGGTCCGAAGAAATGGCGAAAGAAGGGGTCATCGAACGGAAGTCTTGGGCTCTCTACATGCGATTCGCTGACGTGAGTGCTCGCGACGCTGACGATGGAAGGCATCGCCATCTCCGCGACGCGGCTGAGCCCGAGCGCGTCGTTGCCCATTTTTTTCAAGGTTTCGGCGTTCGACGTGCCTGACCGTGCGCTCTCGAGCGAGGACTCGGGCTTCGGGTCGACCGTGTGACGCGCACAGCCAGAGACTCCCGCCGCCGTAGCGACGCTTGTCCCCAGGCAGGTGAGGACGACGACCTTCCAGTTGAAATGGCCAACCACGGTGTACTCGCTTTCTGACACGCCAAGGTTGTTGTAGGGCGTGCCGCCGCCCGCACAGCAAACGGCGTGCCCGAACCGTCGAGCCATTGCGCGTCCCCTTGACCGAGCGAGTCGTGGCAGAAGCGCGCGGCTGTGGCTCCTTTCAGCGAGGCAGAACGGACTTTCCGAATAAACATTTGTGTGCCAAGTATCTCACGCCAATCATTGAATAAACTGAACCAGCACCGCAGAAAACCACGCTTCAAATACTTCCACCTCCAACGATGCAGCTGCGCTTCCGTTTCAGAACCTTCCGGCAATGGGGAACCATTGGCCTGACGACCGGGCTCTGTTTTTGTCTGGTCGCGGAGCCAGGCGCTCGTGCAGAAGTCGGCGACGGGCGTGACGAGACCGTCGGTCGTGCAGTCCTACAGGAGTTGGAGCGAGACCCGCATCTGGCCGCCGCGGGCGTGACGGTCGGTGCGCACTCAGGCATCGTCACGCTCGGGGGCTCCTTGCCCTTGACGAGTTGGAGAGACCGGGCGGAGCGCTTGGCTCGTGTCGCAGACGGCGTGAGGGCGGTCATCAACCGCATCCAGGTGACGCCGGTTCGGCGCAAAGACGCCGACATCGCTGGAGACGTCCGACGACGGCTAGCTGACAGTGCCGCCCTGTCGCGTCTGCCCATCAGAGTGAGCGTCAGCAGAGGCGTCGTCGAGCTCAACGGAACCATCACCAGCTGGGACGAGCAGCAACTGGCGGAACGGGTCGCCGCTGGCGTTCCGGGCGTTCGATTTTGTCAAAATCAACTGACCGCCAGCCCTCCGATGCCGCGCACGGACGCCATCATTGCAGCGGACATCCGAAGCCGCCTCGACTGGGATCCGCTCGTAGAGCACGATCCCATCCGAGTCTACGTCCACGCGGCTCGCGCCGAACTGTCTGGCACCGTGGGTAGCCAGGCTGAAGCCGCGCGCGCTAGGAGCCTCGCGTCGGTCAAGGGCGTCAGTACCGTGGACGCAGGTCGGCTAGTCGTGGATTCTACGAACCGTCCGAATCGCAACGTCCGCAGCCGGTGGCCCCGCGACGACGAGATCTCGGCCGCCATCGAGGAGCTGGCGCGAGAGTCGCCCGGCGTGCCCATGACCGCGGTGACCGTAGCGGTGCTCGACGGCGTCGTGACCTTACGCGGCTCGGTACCGACGCTCGGTGATGCGGCGGCGGCTCAACAGCTGGTGCGTTCCGCCGTCGGTGTCGTCAAGGTGGACGACCAGCTGCGAGGTCCGTGGTGGCGTCCGCCAGCCTCTCCTCCACCAGCTATCAGGCGACGCCCCACGCGGAGGTGACTTCGTTGCCGCCTGGCGCTCAACGCTTCTGGTTCATCAGCGGATACTCGGGCAGCCGTAGCGCGTCCGTCAGCGAATCTCCCATCGCAAGCTTGGCAATGAGAGGTATCGCCATCGCCCGCGTGACGATGTTGCGCGCCCAGATGCCCCAACGCGTTTGGGGGATGAAGGTGCCTGCAAACTTTGTCGCGGCTTCTTGCTTACTTCGCAAAAATCCTTGGAGATGGCCTTGATAGCGCTCGAACGCTCCCTCGGGAGTGACGGCGCGCGCGAGCTCACCCGCCAAAACGTACGCGCCGATGATCGCCAGTGCCGAGCCCTGACCGGCCAGTAACGACGGCGCGTAGGCGGCGTCACCCACGAGCGCAACGCGTCCTCGCCACCAGCGAGGGAGCCGGACCTGACTGACGCGGTCGATGTAGATATCGGAAGCAGCTCCCGCGGCGGACAAGATATCGGGCGCCTCCCACCCCATGTCGCCAAAACGGGCAAGTAGGTAGTCGAGCGTCGCGCGCCGTTCCCAGTGGGCGGGTCCCGGCGCCTCTTCGCGCGCCATGAGTAAGAACAACGTGCGATCGTCCGCCAAACCCAACCGTGCCATTTGGCGTCCAGGGTCCGCGTAGCTCACGTAAGCGAGCTCGTCGCGTCTCGGATAGCCCGGGACCTGAAATGCCACGACTCGAAACCCCAGGTAGCGTTCGAATTCGCGGGAATCGCCGAACAGCTGCTCGCGCACCGTGGAGTGCGCACCGTCGGCCCCCACGACGCAGTGAAAAAGCTCAGACGTCTCGTCGCTGAATCGAACTAGTACGCCGTCCGCTCGTTGCTCGAACCCGATAGGCGTCGTTCCCCAGCGGACCGCTGCGCGATCCGCGATTGCGCCGTGCAGAATAGCGCTCAGGGCGGCTCGTGGCAGCGTCGTGAAACGCCCGTTCGTCGCAGCACGAAAGACGTCCACGTCGAAGCCACCGACGCGCCGCCCTCGGGAATTCACCAGACGCAGCTCCCGCACCACATGCCCGGCTTCTAGCACTTGAGGCAGCAACCCCATCCGGTCCACCAGGTCGTAACCCAGCCCCCAAAAGTCGATGGCGTAGCCTTCGCGCCGGAGCTCCGGCGCTTTTTCGGCGATCGTCACCTCGAACCCCTGCTGGAGCAACCAGTAGGCGAGAGCGGGGCCGGCAATGCCACAGCCCACTATCAAGACGGAACGACGCGCCATGAGAGAGCACACTATGCCAGCCCATCATTTTGAGATCAAACCATTTACGGCAGCGCCAAAAACCGGGTTCAAGGAAGGTCGAGGCTTGCCGGCGTGACGTGCGAGCAATCCTCGATCCCCCAGTCGCGAGCGACATGGCACACGGCCGCTGCGCGTCGCGCCGGGTCCGGTTCCGCTTGCGCTTCGGCCAATTCCTTTTCGAACTGCGCATGAAGAACGGCGTTGCCGCACGACCCGCGGGGGGCTTGGGACGGCACCGGCGCGAGCGGCGCGGGCCCGGGCGATGCGGCGCAGCCCACCACGGCGATCAGAACGAGGGAACGGACGAGGCTCGTCATTGCGTACACGGAATTCTACCAGCTCGGGGCGTTACCGGGCTTGCCGGCGTGAAGAGCCGAAGTCTAGAAGAAAGCTCTTGGACCGCCTGCACGCGCACGACGGGCAGACGTTGAGCGAGCTGTGCGAGCACCTCGACATGACACGGCAGGGTGTGACGCAGCACCTTGCGCTGCTCGAAGCTGCAAACCTCATCGCCGTACAGTGGCGCGGGCGAGAGAAGCTGCATTTTCTCAACCCCGTGCCGCTGCAAGAAATCTACGACCGCTGGATCCGCAAGTTCGAGCGACCCCGCCTCAAAGCACTGAGCGACCTCAAGCATCGATTGGAAGGAAATGACGTGCCCCAGCCCCCCCGCAGGAGACCCTCATGAGCGCTGACCGCAGCCACTTTGTCTACGTCACGTTCATTCGCACGACGCCCCAGAAGCTGTGGGAGGCGTTGACCGATCCGGAGTTCAGCCGTCAATACTGGTTCGGCATCGGCGTCGAGTCGGCTTGGACGCAGGGAGCGCCGTGGGCGATGCGCCGCAGCGACGGCAGCATCGACACTTCGGGCGAGGTACTCGAAATCGATCCGCCGCGTCGCCTGGTTGTGCGCTGGCACAACCAGTGGAACGCAGAGCTCAAGGCCGAGGGCCCGAGCCGGTAACATGGCAAAGACGCAAGGATACGCCCCAGTCAACGGCCTTCGCATGTACTACGAAATCGACGGAGAGGGCGAACCACTCGTGTTCATCCGGCGCCATTTGGCGGTGGCCGACGTCCACGCAGTGCCCGCGCTGGTGCGGACCCACCGCGTGATCACGTTCGACCTTCAGGGGCATGGCCGCACGGCGGACCTTCCTGACCGCGCGATGAGCCTCCAGCAGAACGCGCGGGACGTGATCGAGCTGCTGCGACAGCTCGACATTTCGAAGGCCGATTTCCTTGGCGAGAGCTACGGTGGCGCGACGGCGGTCTTGATCGCGCTGTACCGGCCGGATCTGGCCCGCCGCGTCGCAACTTACGGCGCGACGTTCGGGCCCGCAGACGAAGCCAACGACGCGCAGATGCTGCGGTTTGACCGACCCCCGACCCCCAGCTCGAAGAGCTTCGAGCTCCAGCGTGAGAGCTACGAGAAGGTCGCGCCCCAGCCCGAGTATTGGCCACGGTTCTGGACCAGAGGAAGCGCCATTCAGTGGAACGGATTTACCGATGCAGAGCTGACATCTCTCACGGTTCCGATCCTCATCGCGTTGGGGGACCGCGACTTCGTCCGACTCGAACACGCGGTCAGGTCGTTTAGGCGGATCCCGAACGCGCAACTGGCCGTCGTCCCCGACGCTGGCCATTTCGCCCTCGATTCGGAGCAGGCCCGGGTGTTGCCAATCATCGAGCACTTTCTGACGCAGCCCGCAGTGAGGCCTCCGGTTGCGACCGCAGAGCTTGGATATCGGCCCGGTGAAACGCGGTAGCCGAGGTCCGCGGGGGCGGACCCGCGCACCGCGATTCAGTCTTCCGACCCACGACTTCGCCGGTGTGCGCTGCGCGCGGACGAACGATGCTTGACGGCGCGGGGCTGGGAGCGTCTCATCCCAGCATGGCGCGAACGATCCTTTCGTTGGGTGAAGCCAGGCGCGCAGTGCAAAGTCCAGGCGTTCACCTCCTCTGGGTAGCCGAAGGACAGGCGAAGGACTTCAGCGAACCGGGCTGGATACGGCTCGAGCCGCCCCGGGAAGGCGGGGTCATGTTCCTTCATCGAGAACGGCAGCAGGCAGCGCTACAGCACGAAAGCACGCCGCGGGATGCACTCGAGGCCGAAGCCTGAGCGCCGTGACCGGGTGATTTGCGTGGGCCTCGCTACGTGGTGCGCGTCGCCGCATCGGCTTCGCAACCGCACAGCCGCGCTGGGTGACGCGGTCACCCTGGTACGTGGTCGTGCCAGATGCCCGGTACCGATTGGTACCAGCCCCGTCAGCGATTTTCCGCGATTTTCTGCGTGAAGGGGCTCGGCACGCGAGTTGCTGTGCTCCATTGCATGAAAAACTTCATGTTCGTGGTCGCGATGGGTTGGATCGGCTCGAGTTTGATCGGCTGCGCAAGCAGCGATGGCAATGGGGATAGCGGCAAGGGTTGTGGCGGTTCCACCACGAGCAGTAGTGGCGGCACGAGCTCGAGTAACGCTGGCACTCAATCGAGCAGCGGCGGCTCCAGTAGCTCCAGCTGCAACGTGGCGGCCTGTCAGAATTGCTTGGCAACCGCCCCTGCGCCGGAAGCGTGCGCAGACGATTGCTCCGGTTGCAGCGATGACTCGGGCGGCACCGGCAACGTGCCTGCGGGGGGCACCGGCAATCCTTCTGGCGGCTCCGATAGCCCCAGCGCGGGTACCGGGCCTATGCCGACCGGCAAGATGTTGGGCGAATCGTGCGTCACGGATAGCGATTGCGCATCGGGCGACTGTCCGTTTGGGCTTTCTTACTGCACGCAGGGGTGCAACGACTTTTCGGACTGTCCGTCGTTTTGGGATTGCAAACCGGTCGGCGCCAGCGCGCAAAAGGTTTGCCAGAAGTAAGCGCATTTTCGTACGGGCCGCCCCGCTGGTATGTTGGGCATGAGTGTCCAGCGCCGCACCCCACGACTCGACCAACCCGCGGCCTGGGCCAGAAGCGGTCGCGCTGACGCTCGGCCGCTATACTCTCTATGACGTGATCGCCGAGGGCGGCATGGCGAGTGTGCACCTGGGTCGACTACGCGGCTCGGTCGGGTTCTCGCGCCTGGTGGCGGTGAAGCGCATTCATCCACACTTGGCGCGCGAGCCCGACTTCGTCGCCATGTTCTTGGACGAAGCGCGGCTCGCGTCGCGGGTTCGACACCCCAACGTGGTTTCGGTTCTCGACGTTGCAGTAGCGAGCTCCGAAGTGTTTCTCGTCATGGAATACATCGTCGGCGAATCCCTGTCGTCGTTGCAGAAGCAACTCGGCCAGGGTGAGCGTGTTCCCTTGGCGATCGCCGTTCATATGCTGTGCGATGTGCTGCACGGGCTGCACGCCGCGCACGAGGCCACGGACGAGCGAGGAGAGCCTCTCGGGATCGTCCATCGTGACGTATCACCGCACAATATTCTGGTGGGCACGGACGGCGTGTCGCGCCTGGTCGACTTCGGAGTCGCCAAGGCAGCGGGTAGGCTCTCCGCTACCCGCGCTGGTGAGGTCAAGGGAAAGCTGGGCTACATGGCGCCGGAACAGCTGCGCGGCGAGCGAGTGACGCGCATGGCCGACGTGTATTCAGCGGGCGTGACTTTGTGGGAGCTGCTCACAGGCCGGCGCATGATCGTCGGAGATTCCGAGGCCGAGCTCGTGCTTCAATCGCTGTCGGGCAATATCCCTCCTCCCCACCAAGTGGCGACGGACGTGCCCGAGCGACTGAGCCTTGCCGTAGCTCGAGCCATCGCACCAAACCCGCGCGATCGCTATCCAACCGCGCTTGCGTTTCTCGAGCAGCTCGAAAGCCTGACGGAGCCCGTCAACGCGCGCCGGGTGGGAGCCTGGGTCGAGCGGACGGCAGCCCAGCGGCTGGCGGAGCGTCGCACCATCGTGACGCGCGTCGAGACAGAAACCCTACCCCGAAGCGTGCCGCCCAGCGCAGCGCCCACATTGAAGCGCGAGCCAGCGCCTTCGCAAAAGCGATCGCTGGGCGCTCTTGGCGTCATCGCCGTCGTTGTTGCCGCTGCGGTGTGGACGTGGCTGCACAGCGCGTCGCGAACCTCGCCGCCCGGAGCCTCAGCCGTTGGCTCGGCGCCGCTCGCCGCAGGCTCGGCAGCGCCAGCGCTACCAGAGGCAGGCAGATCCGCCGACGCCGCCAATATCAGCCAGCCTCCGCCTAGCGCCAGCATCGGCGCCGGCGTCGCCCCCGCAGCGGCATCGGCCATGGCCGCTCCCCTGCCCCCCGCGCCAGAAAGACTGATTCCCCGAACAACGGCGCGTCCGTCCTCGCTGCCATCCGCCGCGCCCACGCCTGCTCGGACCGCACCGGTCGCGCCTGCGCCTTCTACACGGCAGGTTCCGGACGATCTCTTGGGAAGATTCTGAGTCTGCCTGCGACCTAAGTTAGACCTAGTTTCGATAGATGCGCGCGCACCTGGTGTCGCGCCAGCCCGCAGCGCCGGGCGATTTCAGAGATGTTGCCGTCCGTCGAGTGGAGCAGACGACGAAAGTACTGCTCCTCGAAACGGCGCTTCGCCTGCACGAACCCAGCCGCATCTTGCTCGCCGCTCGGCGGCTCGGCAGTGCCTCCCTCGAGCGGCAGGACATGCTCTACGAGGCCGGTCGCGCCGGCGTCGCCGATGGCTGCCAGCACGCTGGCGACGTTCATCAGCTCCCGAACGTTGCCTGGCCAATCGTAGCGGGTGAACCGCGCCTGAATGAGCCGCAATACGCGCTCCGTGGCCGCCGCGTTGCCGACGCGTTCACACGCCACCCCGGTGAGCAGGGGGATGTCCTCTGGTCGCTCGCGCAGGGGTGGCAGCTCGATGCGGACTTGCGCCAGCCGAAAATACAGATCTTCGCGGAAGCGTTGGGCGTTCATCTCGCGCCGCAGATCGCGGCGAGTAGCGGCGACGATACGAACGTCGACGGGCTCGTAGCGTGAGCCCCCCAGGCGTTTTACGGCGCGCTCAGCCGCAGCTCGCAGCAGCTTCGGCTGCACCTCTTCCGGTAGCTCCCCCAGCTCGTCCAAGAAGATCGTGCCGCCGTTCGCCTCCAAGAACGCGCCGGCTTTGCGCTCCGTCGCCCCCGTGAAGGCCCCGCGCTCATGACCAAACAAGATGCTCTCGGCCAGAGAGGTGGGCAACGCTCCGCAGTCGACGACCACGAAGGGTCCTCGGCGGCGTGGGCTCGCGTCGTGAAGGGCCCGCGCGACGAGCTCCTTCCCGGAGCCAGTCTCGGCCGAAATGAGAACCGATAGCTCCGTCGGCGCAACGGCCTTGAGCAGCTCGTACACGCGGCGCATGGCAGGCGCAGACCCGACCATGGCACCAAAGCCGGTTTCGGTGCTGCTACTGAGCAGCTCTGCCTTCTCGGCGGGCACGAAACTGAGCTCGGTGTCGCCCAGGCGAATCCGTGCCGGCTCTTCGAGCCAGACCTCGGCCACGCGCACCCCGCCGACGCGCGTGCCGTTGGTACTGTCGAGATCCCGCAAAACGACGCCACGAGCCGTCGCCTGGAGCTCGCAATGCAGAGCGCTCACGTGGGGGTCGCCGAGCGTCAGGCTAGCCTGTGGCGATCGGCCGATGGTCACCGCCGCCGGGCCGACCGCGATCGAGGCCCCCTCGGGGCCCCTGACCACGCCGCCGGTTACCACCGCATAGGCGGGCCTGGCCCGCGTCGAGTCTGGTTGCACCACGGCGGCAGTATAGCGATATTCTCGAGCTAAGGTGGCGCCAGGCTTTTTCAAGACACGACTCCGCGGTTTGCTGGTCACGGCATCGCTTCTGGCGTCGACCGGGCATGCCGCAGTCGCGCGAGCCGACGTCACGGCGACCGCTCAGGAGCTCTTCGATCGTGGGATGAGCGAGCTCAAGCTCGAGCACTTCTCGGTGGCATGCCCAGCACTGCAAGAGAGCTACCGCCTGGATCCGCAAGCCGGAACGCTGTTCACCCTGGCCGAGTGCGAGGCGCGCGCGGGTCAGGTAGCCTCTGCCGTCGCCCACTTCGACGCGTTCATCCAGAGCGTCGCGGCGGCCTCGGCGGCGGAGCAGGCGAAACAGTACGCTCGAGTCGGGGCCGCCAAGGCACGGCGGACGGAGCTGGCGCCGGCGGTACCACAGCTGGTGATTCGCGTCCCCAACGACATCCCCAGTGACGCGGTGGTGCTGCTCGACGACGCGCCGGTCGCGCGCGTGAGTTGGAACGCGCCACTGCCCACCGATCCGGGAGCGCACATTTTGAAGTTACGGCTGGCTGACGGCCGCCAGAGCGAGAGCCAGGTTGCGCTCGAGAAAAGCGCGTCCGTCTCGGTCCTACTCGTCTTGCCCGAAACGAAGCCAGCACCGCCTCCGCCTCCGCCTCCGATCACGACAGCTCCGGCATCGAAAGCGCCATTGCCGGCCGTGGTTGGCTCCCCAACGCCCCGCGCGGCTTCGCAGGACCGGCGCCCGGTTCGTCACGGTCGACGTCCGTGGTCGTATTTGGCATTTGGCGTGGGAGCAGCCGGCCTGGTGACAGGGGGCGTCGCCGGGGCCGTGCTCATCAGCAAGCGAGCCACGATCAGCGGTCACTGCGAGGGGCGAGCGTGCGATGAATCCGGCTACGCATCTTCGCGCAACATTGGCACGTTCGATACGATGGCCAACATCGGCTTCGGCGTGGGTCTGGCCGGCGCCGCGGTCGGGATCGTACTGCTCATGACGGACCACGGCTCGCCGCCGAATGCCGCCCACATCCGCCATCCGCTGGTCCTGCAGCTCAACGGTGAAGGCGCGAACGTGTCGGGGGCATTCTAGGTGCGACCGCGTTGGAGCGCTGCGCTGCTGTTTGCGGCCACCGGCTGCGCACGGCTGCTCGGATTCGAAGACAGCTACGAGCGTCGGTCAGCAGACGGAGAAGCTGGTCAAGCAACGAACGACGTGGGCGACGGCGGTGCCGGCGCGCAGGGAGGGACCGGCGCGGCAGTGCACGCTGGGTCGACGAACGGTGGCAAGACAACGACGAACGGAGGATCGGGCAAGGGCGGGACCACGAGCGGAGGCTCCACGACGACGAGTGGCGGAACCGAGAGCACCGGCGGTAACGGATCTCCGCCCTCCCGACTCGTCCTCAAGCGCATCGCCGCGGGCGAGAGCCACGCTTGCGGCATCCGAACAAGCGGCGAGCTCGTCTGTTGGGGCGGCTTCTACGCCGAGACGGCGACTGCGCCGAGCGGCTCGTTCTCAGAGATCGCTTGCGGCGCAGAGGCGAGCTGCGCCCTGGATGCCGATGGTTACGCAACCTGCTGGGGAGCGTTTCCGGGTGACCTGGCTCAGCCGCCCAATGTCGCCTTGACCGCGATTTCGGTGGGCAATTCCACTGCGTGCGGCGTACGGGCTTCGGATCAAGCGCTGGTTTGCTGGGGTCCAAGCGCCCCTGCGAAGCCGCCCGCCGGCAAGTTCAGCGCCGTCAGCCTCGGGAGCGATTTCGGATGCGCCCTCACGAACGAAGGCGCCATCGTCTGTTGGGATTCGGGCTTGGGCGCCGAGCCGAGCGGCAAATTCTCGGACATCAGCGCCGGCTCGGCGCACGCCTGTGCACTCGGGAGCGCGTCGGGAACCGTGACTTGCTGGGGCGCCGATGAGTCGGGCGAGGCGGCCGCCGTCAATGGGGTGTTCCAGAGCGTCGTGGCTGGAGGGAGCACCAGTTGTGGGCTCAAAGGCGGCGCCATCGTGTGTTGGGGCTACGATCGCGGAGCTCCCCCGAAGGGCTCCTTCGCACAGCTCGCGCTGGGTTACGACTTTGGTTGCGCGCTGGACGGCAGCGGCCACGTTCAGTGTTGGGGCGACACCTCGTACGGCGGCGACCAACCACCATCGGAATGACGCCGCGCCGCCGTGGTCTCCGAACGGGCGACACTGCTGCAGCCTTGGTGAGACACGCTCGCGTTCCTGCCACGATGGCCTGCGCTTGAGCTCTAGCGCAGCCGCCCCGCACGGCGGCGCCAAGCTCGGCACGCGACTTGCTGATTCACTGGCGCATGACAGGTCGAGCCACGGGCACACTACCATGCGCCTGCCCAAGCTAATTGCCCGAGCGAAGGCGTACTACGCGCTGACGAACGAAACGTTGGACGAGTACGCGAAGGATCGCGGCGAGCTCGCGAGCGCCGGGCTCGCGTTTTTCACTCTGCTCGCAATAGCTCCGCTCATGCTCGTTGCCGTTGCCATTGCCGGCACGGTGTTGGGTGAAGGCGCAGCCAGGCGGGAGGCGCTGCGCCTGGTCCGGGAAAATATGGGCAGCACGAGCGCGCAAACGCTGGCGGGTTGGGTCGAACAAGCCGCGTCCTCCAATGGCGTCGCGTCGCTCATCGGATTTCTGGTGGCGCTCTACACGGCTTCGCGGCTCGTCGCCCAGCTGCGGGCGGCGCTGAATCAGGTTTGGAACGTCGATCGCGCACTGGCCGAGGGCTTTAGGGGCGCTGTCCGGGACTACGTTCAGCGCCGGCTCTTCGCGTTCGTGGTCGTGCTCGCTTCGGGCCCGCTGCTGCTCGTCGTATTCGCATCACGAACGCTACTGACGAGCTTGGGCGGCGTCTTGTTCGCGGGAACGCCTGTCGCCCAGGGGCTCGCGCAGCTCACCCAGCTGGTGTTCTCCATCGTGACGGTGGCAGCGATATCCGCGCTGGCGTTCCGTGTCGTTCCGGACACCCGCGTTGGCTGGCGGGCCATCTTGCCTGGCGCGCTGGTGACTTCACTGCTGTTCAACTTCGGTAACTATCTGGTCGGGGTCTACTTGGCACGAGCCGCCGTCGCGCAAGTCTACGGCGCCGCCGGTTCGGCAGTGGTGGTGCTCGTTTGGCTCTACTTCTCGGCCCAAATGTTCTTGATCGGGGCCGAATTTACCCAGGTCTACGCACGACATTTCGGCCGAGGGATCACGAGCGAAGAGCAACGCGAGCTCGCGGACGCCCAACGGAGCAGCGACGCGCGCGAATCGAGCTAGCAGCCTTGGTCACGAACCGTTACTTGGGCAACAGCAGCGTAAGCTTGTTGCGATCTGACACATCCATCTGAGCCCCGTCAAAGGCCCCGGTAGCCGGCGCACAGGCGCCTCGCCTTTAGTTTCACCTGCAACTATAATCTCAGCCGATTGCACGCCGCGAGTGCGGCGCCAGATGAACAGTACCGCGATGGACGTACTACAGCTGCTGCAGAAATTCGGCGCTCGAGAAGTGTGGCTGCGTCGAGGCATGGCTCTCGTCTTGGTCGTGCTCGTCTTGGTCGTACTCAAGGCCGTCCAGTCGCTGCTCGCTCGTCGACTGGCTCGTTTCGCCGCTAAAACGACCAGCCGCATCGATGACGTGCTCGCCGAAATGGTGGCGCGTACGTCGTGGCTGTTCCCGCTAGCCGTTTCCGTCTTCGTCGTGCTCGGCGTGCTGCCGCTTGCGCCTCAGGTCGAGCGCCTGGCGCGCGGGTGCGCGATCGTGCTCTTTCTGCTGCAAGCCGGTATTTGGGGCTCGATCGCCCTCCGCGGAGTGATCGAGCATCAGTTCGTTGCCGGCCCCGACGGTCAGGGCGACGCTTCACGCGCGGGGGTCGCGCGAATGGCGGCCTTTGCCGGACGGGTGCTGATCTGGTCCCTACTTACTCTGGTTGCGCTCGCGAATCTCGGGGTAGATGTCAGCGCTCTCGTCGCGGGCCTGGGCGTGGGCGGCGTCGCGGTTGCGCTCGCCACACAGAACATACTCGGCGATCTATTCGCCTCTTTCTCGATTCTGCTCGATAAGCCTTTCGTGCCGGGTGACTTCGTGATCGTCGGTGACTTCATGGGCACCGTGGAACAGATCGGCGTGAAGACGACACGCATCAGAAGCCTCAGTGGTGAACAAATCGTCTTCGCCAACAACGACTTGTTGCAGAGTCGTCTCCGCAACTACAAGCGCATGAGCGAACGCCGCGTCTCGTTTCGGCTCGGCGTCACCTACCAGACCAGGCCCGACCAGTTGCGCGCGATGCCGGCTATCCTGCGCGCGATCGTTCAGAGTCAGGGAAAGACTCGCTTCGATCGCGCCCATTTCGCCGAATATGGCGACTCTGCACTGCTCTTCGAGGTCGTCTACTACGTGCTCGACGCGGACTACAACCTGTACATGGACATTCACCAGGCGATCAACCTCGCGATCTACGAGCAATTCGCGGCCGCCGGCGTCGAATTCGCGTACCCGACACAAACGCTCGTCATTCAGAAAGCTGCGGTCGCGGGTGAAGGCGCTCACTGAGCCCGCTGCCGACGACCTGTAGCTGATTGTCGACCGCCAGCGCTCCTGCCTCGTAAGCACTCTCGGTGGCCGCCATCCGCTCTCGGTAGGACCGTACCTCACCCGTCAGGGTGGCTCGGGCCGCGGTCACGGTCACTCGAATCGCTTTGGCGTCGACGAATGGATCCGATTCCAAACGAGCAACGACCGCTTCACGGAGGCGAGGGTCAGGCTCGAGCGCGCGGGTCGGCAGCGCGTACCACCCTTCCGCGTAGGGGCCGTAGGGATAGAAAAACGAATGGTAGACGTAGCCGGTGCTCGAATCGACGACGCCGATCTGATTGTCGATGTCCCGTGCGCCTTCGATGCTGGCGGCAATGGTGGTGGCTTCGGCCCGCTCGAACGCGGTATCGACGGTCCCCCGCAACGTTACCGTACCGGCTCTGACAGCCACGATGATCGGCAATCCATGGGTGTAGGGATTCCGAGAGAGGGCCTGACGGACGTGCTCGGCCAGCTGCGGGTCTGGAGGTGATTCGAGGGGCCGCACCTCGAGCAGGTTTTCGACGAACAGGACTCCGACGGTATTGCGCGCCAGCTCCTCTGCAGCTCTGCGCGCTGAGACGCTGCCAACGCTACCGCGCAATACGACGTAGCTCGCTTCCACCTCGGGATTGATGTCGGCGGCACTGACCCTCGGGTCGTAGGAAGCCGCGTCCCGGATGGCTTTGGCAATGGCCTCATCGGACTGGGCAAAGAGCTCGTGCCGCAACAGGTCCGGCCTCCACGCCGCGACCCTCAACGCCGACTCGTCGACGTCGCTGACCCCGAGCACCCAAGCATCGATTCCCGCACGTCGGCGCTCAGCCGCGCTCGCCACCTCGCCCCTTAGCGTGACTTTGCCGTCGGAGACGCTGACCGCGATGTGCTCGTCGTTGACCAGAACATCCCAGCGGAGACGGCTAACGACGTCCGTCCGAATGTCGGCGTCCTGGCGCGGTGCGACGCTTCGTACGCGGACTTGATTGTCCACGCTTTGGACGCCACGCACGGCCTCGGCGGTCCAACCCCAAAGCGCGCGCTGTTGGTAAGATGCAGCTGTGCCCCGCAAGGTGACGTGGCCCCCCTGAACCACAACGGTGGTGTCGAGGCTGGCTGGCTGCGCCGCGCTCAGAGCGGCCACCACGTCTACTTCCAGGTCGTGATCCGGTCGTAGATCGCTCAGGAGCTCCAGGCGGTCACTGACGGCACGAACGCCCTTGACAGCTTCTGCGACGCGAACGGTTCGCCCTTTGCTCAACAGGCTGGAGACGCTGCCCGTCAGCTCCACGATGCCCTGGGACACTCGCACCGTGACGCCGCTAGCATCGACGCCAGGATCATGTTCGAGGCGCCAGCGGATGGCTGCCGAAATGTCCCTATCCGTCAAGGCGGGACCACGTGGTATGCTCGGAACGATCGCAGCCGGCGCCTTGAGAGGCATGACCGTTGGGTGCTGCCCACAGGCGGCCAGACCTACGGCCGCCAACGGTAGAACGAAGCGCGCAGCATAGCTCGTCAGCATGATGCGAGCGAAAGCCAAAAGTGTGCCCCGGCGTTCGCGGTTGCCGCCTGGACCGAGAGGTCATTCGAGCGCTGCGGGGCCAGCCTCAGGGTAAGAGCTTCGCGAGCCGGCGCGCTCGACGTTGTCGCGCAAGAGTCTCGCGTGGGGCAAATTGCTTAGCGCATTTTGGTTTTAGGTCAAACTAAACAGCGCAGCACGTGACCTGCCGTCAGCTCGAAACCTGGAGTACCCAAGCCGCGCCGCTCGAAGCGTCTGGGCGCTGGTGGAACCGCGCGAAGCCGCGGGCTACCAGCGTCTCTACGATGTTTTCGGCCTCCAACTGAGAGCACTGCAGGAGCGAGGCGGTCGCATCGCGCAGCCGGGTCTTGCCCTCGAGCAAGCTGCCCGGCACCACGCGGGAATGGAATAGGCGTTCGAGCGACTGGCTCAAGTCGAGGAGATCCACAGACGTTGGGTCGAGTGTCATCCCTCCCCATGAGCGAGTTTCGTGCCGGCGAGTCGCAAACGACTCAAAGGCATTGAGGCCTAACCGCCGCTGCTTAGCGTGAGGCGGTTGTCGACCGCAACCGCTCCGCCCTCGTAGGCTTCTTCCGTCGCGGCGGTACGCGCCCGCTGCGACGCGACGCGGCCGCGCAGCGTGGCGCGTCCCCGTTTTACGTCTACCTGGACGTGGTTTGCGTCCACAAAGGGGTCCCAAACCAGCTCATCGTGGATCGCGCTGGCAATTTGGGCGTCCGGGCTGGCCGGCAAAATCGGCACCGCGTACCACGACACCCAGAAAGGTCCATAAGGCGACAAATAGGGGTCGAACACGTAGGCGACCTCGGGGTGGTCGACCACGATGACGTTGTCGACGTCTTTCACGCCTTCGATGGCCGCAGCGAGATCGGTGGCCTGAGCGCGCTCGAAATGAGAGTGAGCCTTACCCGACAGGCTCACCTTACCCGCAACGACTGATACCTGAATGGCCTGCGTGTTGGTGTAGGGGTCCCAGAGCAGAGCGCTCTTGACTGCTTGCTCGATCTGCGCGTCCGTGCGCGCCTTGACGGGTTTGACCTCGAGGGCGTTGTCGACCGCGGTGACACCTACCGTATGGCGAGCAAGGTCTTCGGCCGCGAGCTTGGCCGCCACGCTAGCAACAGAGCCCTCGAGTCGGGCTCGGCCATCGGTAACCTTGACTTGGAGGTCCGCGCGACTGACACGCGGGTCGTAGGCGATGGCCGCCCGAATAGCCCGCTCGATGTCGGCCGGCGCGGTGGCGAAGAGTTGATGCTTCAAGGTGTCTTGCTGAGCGCCCGAAGCATCCACCTTCAGCCCTGAGTCACTCACGTCGGCGGCTCCCAGTACCCAAGCATCGACGGACGCTCGGCGTTTCTCTGACGCGCTTGCCACCGTGCCTTGGAGTGTCACGCGGCCGGAGTGAACCGCGACGTCGATCCTTCCGTCGTTGACCAGCGTGTCCCAGCGCAGACGACTGACCACGTCAGCTCGCACTTCGGAGTCACTGCGGGCGACGCCAGTCTTGACTTTGATTTGATTGTCGACCTCGCGAACCCCACGAATGCCCTCTGCCAGGCGGCCAGCGATGTCTCGCTCCTGAAACGACTGCACGCTGCCGGTCAGCGTTACCTTACCAGCCGACACCTTTTCGGAGATCTCATAGGAGTCCGCGGCGGCGTTCGTCAGTAACGCGTTCTTCAAATCGTCGGCAATCGATGCGTCGGGCCGCTTCTCGACGTCGAGGCTGGTGCGATCGCTCACCGCGCGGACGCCACGCACGGCTTCGGCCACTCGCGCGGCGCGTTGCTTGGTGAGGAGATGAGGAGCGATGCCGGTCAGCTCGACGATTCCGTCCGTCGTCTTGACGTGGAGCTTGCTCGCATCCACCCCGGGGTCGTGCTCGAGGGCTTTAGTCACGGCGGCGTTGATGGCTGTGTCCGTCAACCCGTCGCTCGAGGCTTTGGTTGCCGTCGAGGACAGTACGGGCTTGACCTGATCCGCCGCCTTCCGTTGGCAGCCAGTCTGAGCGAGCAGCAATGCCAGAGATAAATATGGGAGTTTGAATCGAAGACTCTTCATGCTCGGCACCTTGGAAAACAGACGAGACCGGGGGCCCCGCAGCTGCCCCGAGCATGCTGCATCCAGATTGATTCGCAACCCTGAACGAACGTTGCACCTCAAACTAGTTCACCAAGCTGCCAGCTAGAGGTGATACCAGATCGCCATTGTGTACAAAATAGCCGCACGTCAGCCGCAGCTTTCTCACGACCGCCGGCGCGTTTTTTGCGTAAGGTTCGTTGATGTCAGTACCCATCGAGGACTACGCCCTGATTGGCGATTGTCAGTGCGCCGCTCTGGTCAGCAAGACGGGCTCAATTGATTGGCTCTGTTTGCCCCGTTTCGATTCTGACGCTTGCTTCGCCGCATTACTCGGTGGCGCCGAGCAAGGGCATTGGTCGCTGCGCCCGGTCGCGAGCCCCCAGACCAGCACCCGCCGCTACCTTCCCGACACGTTGATCCTGGAGACGTACCAGCAAACGAGCGAAGGAGCGGTGCGTGTCTTCGACTTCATGCCGCTCCGCGATCGACGCCCGGATTTGGTGCGCATCGTCGTCGGCGAGCAGGGCGAGGTCCAGATGCGCCTCGAGCTGGTCCTGAGATTTGGTTTCGGCCGCGTCGTGCCCTGGGTGCACCGGGCAGACGGCGCCCTTCAAGCGGTGGCTGGCCCAGATTTGGTGCAGCTCGTGACCCCGGTTGCGCTACGCGGCGAGAACCTCCGCACGATTGCCGAGTTTACCGTCCGCCGCGGTGACCGCGTCCCTTTCGTGCTGTCGTGGTTCCCATCCGAGAGCGGTCCGCAGGGCCCGAGGTTGGACGCCGAACGGGCCTTGCTCGATACCCGGGATTTCTGGGCGGACTGGGCTTCGCGCTCCACGGTTGGTGGGGCCTATGCCGAGTCCGTTCGGCGTTCGCTCATCACGCTCAAAGCGCTGACGTTCGCGCCCACCGGCGGCGTCGTCGCGGCACCGACGACGTCTCTTCCGGAGGACTTGAAGGGTGCCCGAAATTGGGACTACCGCTTCTGTTGGATCCGCGATTCTACCTTCACACTTTATGCGCTATTGAGCTCCGGATATCGGGCAGAAGCGGATGCGTGGCGGCGCTGGTTGCTGCGCGCGGTGGCGGGGAGTCCGGAGCAGCTGCAAACGCTGTACGGGATCGCCGGCGAGCGCCGCCTCACCGAGCTGGAGCTACCGTGGTTGCCAGGTTACGAGGGCAGCAAGCCTGTTCGCATCGGCAACGCGGCGACGACTCAGCTGCAGCTCGATGTCTGGGGCGAGCTCATGGATGCACTGCACCTGGCGCGTAAGGACGCCCTGGGGCAACACGTCGAGGACTGGCCGATGCAGCGCTCGCTCGTGGAGCGCCTCGAGGAGATCTGGCAGGAGCCAGACGAGGGCATTTGGGAGATCCGCGGCCCGCGCCGCCACTTCACTCATTCGAAAGTGATGGCTTGGGTGGCCTTCGATCGCGCCGTCAAGGGTATCGAGGAGCATGGCTTCGACGGCCCCGTGGCGCGCTGGCGCAAATGTCGAGACGACATACACCGCCTCGTCTGCGAGCGCGGCTACGACGCTAGGCGCGGCACGTTCACGCAGTCTTTCGGCGACAAGGAAGTAGACGCGAGCCTTCTGATGCTGCCCCTGCTTGGTTTCTTACCGGCAGCCGACGCGCGCATCGCCGGTACGGTCCGCGCCATCGAGCAGGACCTGCTTCATCAGGGGCTCGTCCGGCGGTACCGCCCGCGCCGATCGCTGGACGGCTTGGCCGGCGCAGAGGGTGTCTTCTTGCCCTGCTCCTTCTGGCTCGTCGACAATTACGTCCTGCAGGGACAGCACGAGAAGGCGCGGAGACTTCTGGATAGGCTGCTGTCGCTGCGGAACGACTTGGGACTCTTGGCCGAGGAGTACGACCCCGTGCAGCGGCGCTTGCTCGGTAACTATCCGCAGGCCTTTTCGCACGTATCGCTCGTCAACAGCGTGCTCAACTTGGAAAGCGCCAGAGGTCCTGCCCAACACCGGTCGCGACAGGAACCCCAAGAGGCGGTTTCGAAGTGAGGGCTCCTACCTGCTCCGACGTCGCAATGCCCAGGCACCCGCCACTCCGAGACTCAGCAAAGACAGCCCCAGGAGTGTGCGCTTCTTGGCGCGTGCCAGCCGTTGCTCGCGGCGCAAAGTGATGGCCGCCTCGGGGCATTCCCCTCGATCGGGGCCATCGGGGCCGTGGTCGATCGCGAGCTTGAGCGCCTCGGCCAAGTGAAGCGCTCGGCGCTCGGTCAGTTGCGCGATCTGCGTGCGACAGCTGAATCCGTCCGCCAAAATGAGCGCATCGGATGGTTGCTCACGCACAGCGGGGAGCAGCGCGCGCTCGCCGCACGCCCGAGAAATCTCGTATTTGTCTGCTTCGAAACCGAACGAGCCGGCAAGGCCGCAGCAGCCGGAGCGCAGCAACTCGACCTTCATTTCTGCGCCATCGAAGACCTCGCGCTCGGCGCTGAAGCGCATGATTGCCTTGTGATGGCAGTGACCTTGTGCAACGCCCTCCCGGCGCAGCCGCGGAGTCTTGATCTTACGGGCGACCAGCAGCTCGCTGAGCAAAAATGTTTGCTCGCGCAGCTTGCGCGCGAGCTCGTGGTCCGGAAGCAGGGAGCGCAGCTCGTCCCGAAACACCGAACAGCAGCTGGGCTCGAGCACGACCAACGGCGTTCCGGCGCGAATCTCGGGCTCGAGAGCTGCGAGAACGCGCTCGAGGTAGAGCTTGGCTTCGCTCAAAAAGCCATAGTCGTACAGGGGCCGCCCGCAGCAAAGGACCTGGCGCGGAATCTGAACCTCGAAGCCGGCGTGCTCCAACACGTCGACGGCGGCCATCGCGGTGTCGGGGAAGAAGTGGTTGTTGAACGTATCCGGCCAGAGCAAGACTCGCTCACCGGTTGCCGGCTTCGGGCGGCGCCGACCGAATTGCCTGCGAAAGGTCTCGGGAGCAAACGGCGGAATGGGCCTTGCCTGGGTCGCACCGGCTAGCCACTTGGCCACACTCGATAACACGGGCGTTTGGGTGAGCACGTTGACGAGGCCCGGCGCCCGACTGGCAAGCCGCGCCCACCGGTCGATGTAGCCAAAGGCATAGGCGACGCGAGGCCGACGCTTCTCCTCGTAGTAGTGAGATAGAAACTCCGCCTTGTAGGTAGCGACGTCGACGTTGACGGGACAGTCGCCCTTGCAGCCCTTGCACGAAAGGCAAAGGTCCAGCGCTTCCTTCACGTGCTCGTCCTGCCAGCCCCCGGTGATGGGCGTCCCTTGACCGCGCAGCATTTCCCACAGCAAGTGCGCGCGACCGCGTGTCGAGTGCTTCTCCTCGCGAGTGACCATGAAGCTGGGGCACATGGTATCGTCGTCCCCAGTTCCGCTGAGCCGACGGCATTTGCCAACTCCCACACAACGCAGGGTGGCGTGCGCCATGCTCCCTCCGTCGTCGGGAAAACGGAAATGAGTTGGCGGTTGCAACGGATGGTAGTTCGGTCCGAGCCTCAGGTCGGCGTCGAGCGGTCGCGCGTCGACGACGCGACCGGGATTCATGCCCCCTTCCGGATCCCAGATCGCCTTGAATTCGCGAAATGCTTGCACCAGCTCCGGCCCGAACATCTTGACGAGGAGCTCACCCCGAGCCTGTCCGTCACCGTGCTCTCCGGAGAGGGAACCGCGATATTTTCCGGCGACCAGCTCAGCCGCGTCGTTCATGAACGCGCGGTAGTGCGACACCCCTGCGCTCGACTGAAGGTCGAACTGGACCCGGCAGTGGACGAGCCCCATGCCGAAATGCCCGTACAGCGAAGGCTCGTAGTCGTAACGACGGAAGAGCTCGCGTAGATCGCGCAGGTACGAGCCCAGCTGCTCTGGCCGCACCGCCGAGTCCTCGAAGCCTGGCCAAGCATCGCGCTGTCCGGGCACGAACGCCGTCGCTCCGAGGCCCGCTTCTCTCACCTTCCACAGGTGCTCTTGCTCGCTGCGCCCTCGGATGAGCTTCATCGAGTAGGACGGCGTGACCGACGATTGGAGCCTGCGCATCAGCTGGGCCGCTCGCTGCTCGAGCTCTCGTTCGTCATTCGAGCCGAGCTCGATCAGGAGCCACGCCTTTCCTTCGGGAAGAGCGTTCAGGTAGCGCTCTTGAGGTAGATGCTTGTCGACGACATGCTGGTACAAAAGGTGATCCATGCCCTCGACCGCGAGTGGCATAAATTCGAGAACTGCGGGCACGTGATCGCCGGCCGAGAACACGTCCTCGTAGCCCAACGCGACCACCAAGCGCTCGCGGTAGTCGTCGACCAGTCGCACCTTCGCCTCGAGCATCGTGACGCAGGTGCCTTCGCTGCCGACCAGGCTGCGGGCAAGATTGAACCGGCCGCGTTCGTCGGGCAGGAGCCAATCGAGGTTATAACCGGAGACGCGCCGCGGCAGCTGCGGCATGCCGCGAATCCGGTCTTCATGGCGATCGCGGAAGCGCTTCAGCTCATCGAAGAGTCTCCCCTCTCGACCGGGGGCGGCACTGCGCTCCTTGAGCTCTGCGTCGTTCATCCAGCCGAGCTCGAGCTCGAGTCCGTCGTAGAGCGCGACCCGCATGGATTCCACGTTGTGAACGGCGATGCCCGCGTATTGCGCGCGCATACCGCCGCAGTTGTTGCCCAGCATGCCCCCGAAACAACAGTGATCATGCGTGGCCGGCTTCGGCCCCCAGGTGAGCCCGTACGACGCGGCCGCGCGCGCCAAGTCGTCGCAGATGAGGCCCGGCTCCACGCGCGCGGTTCGCGCCGCTGAATCCAGCTCGAGCAGGCGATTCATGTACTTCGAGAAATCGAGGACGACGCCCTGGTTGGCGGACTGGCCCGCGAGCGCGGTGCCGCCCGCGCGAGAAACGACGGGAGTCCCGTGCGAACGACAAATCGTCAGCGTGGCCCGCACATCCGCGCCTGACTTCGGCAACACGACACCGAGCGGGACGTGCAGGTAGTTCGAAGCATCCAGCGAGTACAGACCGCGCGTGCCAGGATCGAAGCGCACCTCGCCGTCTACAGCCGCTTGCAGCGCCTCGTGAAGCGCAGCGCTGTCATTGCCGTGCGGCTTTGGCCCCGCCGCAAGCGGCTCCCGCCGCGTCGACAACTGATGGCGCAGCAGCCGTTCCGGCGGCAGTAGCGTCTGCTCACTTTCGAGCGTACTCATGGGTCTACCTTTCACAGCTCGCTTCTGACTGCAGGAAGCGCCGAGCGTCGGCGTGGCGAAGCTCGAGCCCCATGCCGGCCCGCGTTCGATCAGGTTGCAGTTTGCCTCCGCGCGGCTCGATGAACCCGTCGAGCAGCAGCCGTTCGATCCGCACGTGATCGTGGAAGTACTCGAGGTGGCGGACCGCGCCCGTCGCGCACCCCAGGTGCACGTGCAGAGCCGGAGCGCAATGGCAAGACAGCGGCGTCTGATGCACGTCACACAACACGGCGGCGCGCAGGAAACCGGTGACGCCGCCGCAGCGGGTGGCATCCGCCTGCAGCACATCGACGGCGCGCGCGGCCAGCATGCGCTCGAAGTAAAGCGGCTCGTAGCCATATTCCCCCGCTGCGACCTCGAGTGATGCAGGCATGCGTTGCACCAATCGAGAAAGCGCGGGCAGGTCGTCGGAGGATACCGGCTCCTCGAACCAGGTCACACCCGAGTCGGCGAAATGCTCCGCCAGCGCGAGGGCCTGCTTGTGAGAATAGGCGCCGTTGGCGTCGACGAAGAGCTCGCAATCGTCGCCGATCGCGTCTCGTACTTGCTGCACCCGCTCGACATCTCGGTCGGCGTGGGTTCCGACCTTCATTTTGACCGCGGGAATGCCCTGTTCGGCCCAGTCCCCGAGCTGCTGCTCGAGTCGCGCCATGTCGTAGGAGGTGAAGCCGCCGCTGCCGTAAATGCCCACGCTGTCGCGTACTCGGCTGAGCAGCTCGACCAACGGCAACCCGAGGAGCCTCGCCTTCAAGTCCCAGACTGCAATATCGACGGCGGAGATCGCCATCGCAGCGATCCCGTCTCGTCCGAGGTTGCGGACGGCCCGCAGCATGGCGCAGTAAGCAGCGTTGGGAGCGTACGCATCGCGCCCCAGCACCACGGGTGCCAGCGAGGCTTCAATCAGCTTGGCCGTAGCCGCGTCGGCATAAGTGTAGCCGAACCCCTTGGTCTTGCCGCTCGTGAGCTCGACGGTGACCAGCACGGTGCGCTGCCAGGCGAAGGTCCCGTCGGACTCCGGCGCGTCGGTAGGGATCGCGTGCGCTGCGACGCGTAACCGCTCGATGCGAGCCTCCATCAAACTATTCCTCCTGGGCGCGCTCAGGCGTCCGACTTCTTTCCGAGCGAAGGGAAGAGATGGGAGACTGCTTGCCGGATGATTCCACCCTCTTCAGGGTCGCCCTTGAGCAGGCTCATACCGAACGCCTTGGCCTGCTTGAGCGAAACGTGCGGCGGCAGCGGCGGAACGTTGGGGTCAGTCCTCGCTTCGAGCACGACGGGGCGATCCGCCGAAAGCGCAGCGTCCCAGGCGTCTGCGACCTGCTCCGGCGCGTCCACATAGATGCCGCGAAGTCCCAGCAACTCCGCGTAGCGGGCGTACGGAAAGTCGGGAAGCTGCTGCGAAGCTTCGTAGCGCGTGTCGCCGGCCATGGCCCGCATCTCCCACGTCACCATGTTCAGGTCGTCGTTGTGCAGCACCAGCACGATCAGCCGTGGGTCACGCCATTCCTTCCAATACTTGGCGATCGTCACGAGCTCTGCGTTGCCATTCATCTGCATCGCGCCGTCCCCGACCAGCGCGATCACCGGTCGATCCGGATACGCGAACTTGGCGGCTATCGCGTAGGGCACTCCGGGGCCCATGGTCGCGAGCGAGCCCGAAAGGCTCGCCATCATGCCGCGCCGTAGCTTGAGGTCGCGCGCGAACCAGCTGGTCCCCGAGCCCGAATCGCCGGCCAAAATCACCTGCTCCGGCAGGCGGGACGACAGCTCCCAGAAGACTCGCTGCGGATTGATGCCGCTCGCCTGTAAATGGGCACGCTCGTCCATGAGCTTGGCCCAATCGGCGTTCCAGCCTCGGATCTGCTCGACCCAGGCGCTGCCTTTTTGATTGAGCAAGGGCAGAAGAGCCGACAAGGTCGTCTTGGCGTCGCCGACGAGGTTCACCTCCATCGGGTATCTCAGCCCGACCATGCGGCCGTCGATATCGATCTGAATTGCGCGGGCCTTGCCCTCCTTCGGCAAGAACTCCGAGTAGGGAAAGCTCGAGCCGACCATGAGCAGCGTGTCGCACTCTTGCATGAGATGCCAACTCGGCTTCGTTCCCAGCAAGCCGATGGCTCCCGTCACGTAGGGCAAGTCGTCGGGAACGACGGCCCTGCCCAAGAGCGCCTTCGCCACCCCGGCGGAGAGGCGCTCAGCGACGGCGATCACCTCGTCTACGGCGCCGCGCGCGCCGTAACCCACGAGCAACGCGACCTTCTCTCCGGCGTTGAGAATATCCGCCGCACGTTGCAGCTCGGCCTGGGGTGGCACGACCGTGGGCGCCACGTAGCCGACCGAGGTGTGGACGGTGTCGTGCGTCCTCGGCGGCTCGTTGAAGTCGAGCTCCTGGACGTCTTTCGGAATGATCAGGCAAGTGACCGTGCGCTCCGCTCTGGCGATGCGGACGGCGCGGTCGACCAGGTGCCGAGCCGCCTCCGGCGTCATGCAGGTGTGGACGAACTCGTGCGCGACGTCCTTGAACAGGCTGGGTAAGTCGACTTCCTGCTGGTAGTCGCCCCCCAGCGCCGACCGCGCCGACTGGCCCACGATGGCGACGACCGGTGCGCGGTCCATCTTGGCGTCGTAGAGCCCGTTGAGCAGATGGATCGCGCCTGGTCCGGACGTGGCCAGGCAAACCCCCACCTCACCGGTGAACTTGGCGTGTCCGCAGGCCATGAACGCGGCCATCTCTTCGTGCCGGGCTTGGATGAAGCGCACGCCATGGTCGTCGCGGTTGAAGGCGCCCATGATGCCGTTGATGCCGTCACCGGGGTAGCCGAAGACACGCCGAATACCCCACTCGGCCAATCGCTTGAGCACGAAGTCGCTGACGTTCATCGCCATCTCCAATGCATGTGTGGGACCACCGCGGTCCGTCGAGGCGTCAATCGCAAGCAAACGCCAGCGTGCTCAAGAGCGCGATGTCGCTGCGGCGTGAGTCGAGGCGGGTGTATTGCACCACGATCGGCACATCCGACGTGATGAGCGTAGAGTAATCGGTGCCGCGTGGTATCGGCTCGGGCTCACGCAAGTCGTTGAACCTCAGATGCAGCGTGCGTCGCGCTGGCACCGTGACCTCGTAAGGCCCCACCGGTTCTCGATCGGCAAAGTACACGTGCAGCTGGACATGTGCGTCCACGTCGCCCGCATTGAAGAGGCACGCGGCCTCGTGACTGACATAGGCTCGCTCCTTGTGCTCGCGGTCTTCCGGCAGGTAGCCCTCGGGTATGGCCCAGCACATCTTGCCGAACGCCGTCGTCACGATGAGCTCCAGGCCAGTCTGGCCCCGAGCGCCAGCGCCAGCGTGACGGCAGTCAGCGGCACCACGTTGCGCCGTAGCCAGGGCTGAATGCCGTGCTTGCGTGAGCGCGCGCTGAAGGGACCCCGCGCACCGCGATCACCCGGGATGGGCTCGTCGACATTGTCGCGGGCGTGCTCGACGGGGTGCCCCGGCGGCAGGTGGCGCGTCGTCTGGGCATCCCAGGCGTATTTTGCCGCGAAGCGATCCAGCAAGCCTGGCATCACTCGCTGCGCCAAAATGGCCTTCACCGTGCTCCAGCCGATCCAGACCTCGCGCCGGGGCCGGAGGATGCAATGCATCACCTCTCGCGCGATGACCTCGGGTTGATAAATGGGCGGAACCGGCTGGGGGTGACCGCCCAAACGATTGCGCACGACCTCGAACTGGGGCGTGTTGACGGCCGGCAATTGCACCATGCAGACGGCAATCCGACTTCGTTCATGAATGAGCTCGCTGCGCAGCGAGTCCGTGAAGCCACGGATTGCCGCTTTCGACGCGCAGTAGGCACTTTGAAGCGGGATCGAACGGTAGGCGAGCGCGGAGCCTATTTGAATCAGCACCCCGGAATTCGCGGCGCGCATGTGCCGCAGCGCCGCGAGCGTGCCATGCACGAAGCCGAGGTAGTTGACCTCCGTCACCCTCCGAAACTCTTGCGGGGTGACCCGTGAAATCGGCGAGAACACGGAGACCATCGCGTCGTTGACCCAGATGTCCAGCTGGCTCCAAGCTGCGACGACGCGATCGGCGGCTGCGCTCACGGCGTCAGCGTCCGATACGTCTAGCGGTAAGACCATCGCCTCACCTCCCAGCTGCTTGATTTCGCGTGCCGCCGCCTCGAGACCGTCGAGGTTTCGGGCAATGAGCCCGACCTTGGCGCCTCGCGCACCGAGCTCTCGAGCGATCGCTCGCCCGACGCCGCTCGACGCACCCGTAACGACGGCGACCTTACCTGCCAACGTTTGGAATTCCATGGCACCTAGAGACCTCTCGAGCGCCGCTGCCTGGCTGCGCCCTGGCGAGCCGCGAGCGATGCAAAGCATGGGCCCGACCAACTCGTTTGATTCCCAACTATCACCTCGGCGCGTCGGCCCCGCCCCTACCGCCGACGACCAAACACGGGAAGAACGAGGAGCTCGGTAACGCATGACGCAACGCTGGCGCAGTCCTCATTCCTCGCAATAGTTTGATGTAGTAACATTTGGATCACCAAGCATCTTCGGCAGCTTTGCCCCGCCGTAGCGCCCAAATCTGTCGCACAGTGACGTTCGTGTCCGTGGCTTTGTGTTGTCGAGACCCGAACCGCATTGCCCAATTCGGACTCCAACAGCCACTGGGCCAGGTCTTGCATGCGGCACGCGCCTCATCGCGGCCCAGTCGACATGCCCGCGCTATTCCCGCCATGGACCAACACCGTCTTTCCGGCCGTGCTCGCATTCAGCGCCCTCGCCATACCCGCAGCTGCGGTGGGACTGATGGCTTTCGTGCGTAGCCCTTGGAACACGGGGCAGTTCGAGCCCGTGGAGCAGCCCGTGCAGTTCGATCATCGACACCACGTGGTCGATGACGAGATTGACTGTGTCTACTGTCACCGCGGGGCGGAGACGTCGCGCTTCGCCGGCATCCCTGCGACGGACGTTTGCATGGGCTGCCATTCTCAGGTTTGGAGCGACAGTCCCCTGTTGGAGCCAGTCCGGCGCAGCTACTTCTCGGGTCGGCCCATCAGCTGGAACCGTGTCTACGACTTGCCTGACTTCGTGTATTTCGACCACGCCGTGCACGTGAAAAAGGGAGTGCGCTGCGCGACCTGTCACGGACGAGTCGAAACCATGGCGCGCGTGCACCAGGTCGCGCCGCTCAGCATGGGTTGGTGTCTGGACTGCCATCGCCAGGCCGACGCAGGACGGCTCGAGCAAGGTCAGCAGCAGGCTTACTTGGGGAACACTTCGATGTGGGGAGCCACCGTGCGGGCGAGCGAGCCCAACGGCGCGTGGGAGCGGCATCCGGTGACCCGACTGACGACCTGCACCGCGTGTCATCGCTGACTGGACGGGAGCCGAGCAGCGATGCCTTTCGATAACGGAATCTCCCGAGCGCTGAACAGCCCGCTGGGACGTCGTTACTACCGATCGCTGCTCGAGCAGGGTGAGACCAACCCGCGTGCGGAGCCCGAGCTCTCGTCAGAAGCCGGCGAGCCCGGACCGCAGCTGACGAGGCGCGACCTCACCGCGCTCCTGGGTGCCAGTCTGGCGCTCGCCGGCCTCACCAGTTGTGGGCAAAGACCGCGCGAAAAGATCTTGCCCTACGTTCGAGCTCCGGACGGCGTAAAACCCGGGGTTCCGGTCGAATACGCGACAACGATGACGCTCGGCGGCCTGGGCACCGGGCTCATCGGAACGGTTCAAGACGGTCGTCCCATCAAGCTCGACGGCAACCCCGAGCACCCGGCGTCGTTGGGCGGCAGTGGAATTTACGAGCAGGCAGCGCTGCTCGGCCTCTACGATCCCGCTCGCCTCACCGGCCCCGTCCACGAAGGTATTCCGAGTGACTGGCACTCGGCGGCGGAAGCCATCCGCGGCTGTGGACCCCGGGCTTGGTTCGTGCTGCCGCCTCAGTCATCGCCGCTCGCTGCCCGGTTGATCGAACAGATCCGTCTTCGCCTCCCGTGGTCACGCTTCGTCCACTATCAACCGCTGCCGCGCCATGCCGTCTACGCGGCGGCGCGAGGCACGTTCGGTCGCGTGCTCGAAACCCACTACCGACTGGCGAACGCTCGCGTGGCGTTGGCGCTCGACGCCGACTTTACGGCGAGCATGCCCGGCTCGTTGCGGATGGCGCGGGAGCTCGGGCAGCGGCGCGGCCGGAACACGTCTGGCTCGGAGAGCCGTCTCTACGTCGCCGAAGCGATGCTCAGCCCCACCGGCAGCCTGGCGGACCAGCACCTCTCGCTTCAAAGCTCGCGCGTGCCCCAGCTCGCGCGCGCGGTGTTGCAGCAGCTCGACCAGCTCGGCTTACGCGGAAAAGTGAGAGGCGCGGCCCCCTCGGCCTCCTCATCCACCGACACGCGCATTGAGGCCTTCGCACGGGCGGTCGCAGGCGATCTCGCGCGCGCCCGGGGCGAAGCCGTGGTGCTCGTCGGCGAACGTCAGCCCCGTGAGACGCACGTCTTGGCGCACGCCATCAATCAAGCGCTCGGCAGCTTCGGTCGCACGCTGTACTTTGCGGAGACGCCCCTGCTCGCGCCGGAGGGTGGTAGCTCCCTCGAGGACTTGGCAGCCGCGATTGCGGCATCCGAAGTCGACGCGCTCGTCATCCTCGAAGAAAATCCTGTCTTCAGTGCTCCGCCCAGTCTTCGCTTGGAACACCTGCTCCCGCGGGTACCCCTGCGCATTCACCTGACGGACGTCGAAAACGAGACGAGCCGACTCTGTCAGTGGCGGCTCCCGCTATCGCATTTTCTCGAAAGTTGGGGCGATGCGCGGGCCCTCGACGGCACCGTTTCCTACGCCCAACCGCTGATCGGGGCGCGGCACGAGTCACGCAGCAGCTTGGAGCTTTTGGCGTTGTTCGCGGGCCGTGAGGAGGGCGCGCTCGAGCTGCTACGAGCCCTGCACCAGTCCGACGCGCAACGGAGTGAAGCGGAATGGGAGCAAAGGCTGCAAGCCGGCTTCGCCGCCGGTTCTGCCTTTCCGCCGATAGACGTCACCCTGGATGCCGAGGCGGTGAGCAGCGCCGTGCAAGCCGTGAGCGCTTCTACCCACGACGACGGTGCGCTCGAAGTCAACTTCACGCTGGGCAAGGTGCACGACGGGCGATTCGTGAACAATGCGTGGCTGCTCGAGCTGCCTCACCCCATGACCAAGCAATGTTGGGGCAACGCAGCCGTGCTCAGTCCCGCCACCGCCACGCGACTGGGGGTGGAATCGGGCGACGTGCTCGAGATTGCGATCCAGGATCGGAAGCTCGCAGTGCCCGCGCTGATCCTGCCGGGGCACGCGGACGGCGCGTTGAGCCTGGACGTTGGCTACGGCTCGGCGGGTGACGGGCTCGGGCACGGCGTGGGCGTCAACGCCTACGTACTCCGCACAGGTGTTGCTGAGCATTTTTCGGTCGGCGCGCGGGTCGAGCGCACCACGATGCGCGTGGAGCTTGCGCTCACTCAAGAGCACTTCCGCTTGCACGGTCGCGACTACGTGAAGTCGACCAGCTTGGAAGAGTATCGAAGAGCGAAGCGGGTCGCTCCCGAGCAACGATCGCCGCAACGCACGCTGTTACCGACCGTGCCCGCCGCTGGCATCCAGTGGGCGATGAGCATCGATACCGACATCTGCAGCGGCTGTAGCGCGTGCGTCGTGGCGTGCCAGGCCGAGAACAACGTGCCGGTCGTTGGCAAGCGCGGGGTCATGCAATCGCGCGAGATGCACTGGCTGCGCATCGACCGCTACTTCGAGGGTGACGTGAACGCGCCCCGCGTCGTCAACCAGCCCATGCTCTGCCAGCATTGCGAGAAGGCGCCGTGCGAATACGTGTGCCCGGTCAACGCCACCGTCCACAGCCCGGACGGGCTGAACGAAATGGTTTACAACCGCTGCATCGGGACGCGGTTCTGTTCGAACAACTGCCCGTACAAGGTTCGTCGCTTCAACTGGTTCGATTACAGCGCCGAGCCGAGCACGCCCCTGCTCCAAAAGAACCCCGAAGTGACGGTGCGTGAGCGTGGCGTGATGGAAAAGTGTACGTTCTGCGTACAACGCGTGCGCCGGGCCGAGCAGCGTGCGCTGGCCGAGGGACGGCCGAGCGCCGCTACTGAAGTCGTCACCGCTTGTCAGGCTGCTTGTCCGACCCAAGCCATCCAATTCGGTTCGCTCGCGGCCGCGGACGGCCCGATTCGCCGCGCGCGGGCAGATGGGCGTAGCTACGCCGCGCTGCACGAGCTGGGTACGCGGCCTCGCGTCACGTACCTCGCGAAAGTCCGAAATCCCAATCCGGAGCTGGGCGAGTAGCGCATGGCGCAGGCGCTGCTCTCGAACGCGCCGAGCGATGCGGCGCTCAATCGCCAGCTGCTCTCGCCGCTCTGGAGCGCGGGGGGCCGAGCCTGGCGCTGGGCGTTCGCCATCACGTTTGCGGGGACGCTGCTACTGCTCTCTCTGATCGGTTACACGGTTTGGACGGGCATCGGGGTTTGGGGCAACATGATTCCCGTCGCCTGGGCGTTCGGCATCATCAATTTCGTGTGGTGGATCGGTATCGGCCACGCCGGCACCTTCATCTCGGCGATCCTCTACTTGTTCGAGCAGCGCTGGCGGGCATCCATCAATCGCTTCGCCGAAGCCATGACACTCTTTGCGGTCGCACAGGCGGCCTTGTTCCCGCTCCTTCACTTGGGGCGCCCCTGGTTCGGCTACTGGCTGTTTCCGTACCCGAGCACGATGAAGATTTGGCCTCAGGTCAAGAGCGCACTGCCCTGGGACGCAGCCGCCATCTCCACCTATGGACTCGTCTCGCTGTTATTTTGGTACGTCGGCTTGCTGCCGGATCTGGCCGCGACGCGAGACAGCGCCTCCGAACTATGGCGCCGCCGCGCTTACGGCCTCTTCGCGCTCGGTTTCCGTGGCAGCGAATCAGGTTGGCGCCACTACCGGCAAGCGTATCTGCTGCTTGCCGGGCTCGCCACGCCGCTCGTCGTGTCGGTTCACAGCATCGTCAGCGCCGACTTCGCGATCGGTCTCACGCCGGGCTGGCATTCCACGCTGTTCCCGCCGTACTTCGTCGCGGGCGCCATCTACAGCGGCTTTGCCATGGTGCTCACGCTGGTGATTCCGCTGCGCGCGCTCTTTCGCTTGCAGAATGTCATCACTCCGAGGCACCTGGAGAACTGCGCCAAGCTGCTGCTCACGACGGGGCTGATGGTGAGCTACGGCTACCTGATTGAATACTTTTTGGCCTGGTATTCCGGCGACGAATACGAGCTTTTTCAGTACTTTCGGGCTCGACCAACCGGTCCGGGCAGCAGCCTTTGGTGGCTGATGCTCGTCGGTAACGTGCTGGTGCCGCAGCTGTTTTGGGTTCGGCGTCTGCGGACCAACGTGGCCGTGCTGTTCGTCTTGTCGCTCGTCATCAATATCGGCATGTGGTGCGAGCGGTTCGTCATCATCGTCGGCAGCCTGCAGCGCGAGTTTCTGGTCTCGAGCTGGGCCGACTACCGCCCGAGCTTCGTCGACTTGGGGATTCTGGGCGGAACCTTCTCGTTCTTTGCGCTCCTGTTTCTCCTTTTCGTGCGCTTCTTGCCGTTCGTTAGCGCGTCAGAAGTGAAGGAGCTGCGGCACGAGCTCGAGCCGGAGGCGCCTTAGGCGAGTGAGATGGCGCGCATACTCGCAGAGTTCGAAACGCCGGACGCTTTGGCGTACGCGATCGAAGCGCTCCGCGCCCGGGGCTACCGCGAGCTCGACGCCTACACGCCCTACTCGACGGAGGAGGTGCGCGAGGCGCTCGCCTGGCGGCGCTCTCGGCTTTCGTGGTTCGTACTGCTCGCGGCCTGTTTCGGCGGTGGCGGCGCGTATTTCCTGCAGTGGTACCTGGTCGGCTTTCTCTACCCGCTCAACGTGGGCGGTCGACCGGCACACATGCCGCTCGCTTTCGTGCCGATATCGTTCGAAATGGCGGTGCTGGGCGGCGCCATCGCCGCCTTCGTCAGCGTGCTGTGGGGCGGCCGGCTGCTCCGCTGGTGGGATCCGGTCTTCGAAGTCGGCGGATTCGAGAGCGCGAGCATCGACCGATTCTGGCTGGAGCTTCGGGCGACCGACCCGCGCTTCGATCTCATCGAGACGCCACGCGAAGTGGAAGAGCTGAAGCCCTTGCGACAGCTGCTGCTGGGGGGTGTGCGGCCATGAAGCGAGCGCTGTGGTCGTCCTTCGCTCTGGGCTGCGCCGCCTGCCACGACGGTCGCGTCGACCTGGAACGCATGATCGACCAGCGGAAGCTCGAGGCCTACGAAGCAAGCTCTGCCTTCGAGGACGGCAAGGCGATGCGCTCTCCGCCTCCGGGCACGGTCGCGCATAGCTCGCAGGCGACGCAGGAACGACAGGCTAGCGAGCTCGCCGCTGACGACAAGCTGCAAGACGTCCCAGTCGCACTGACATCGCAGCTATTCAGGCGCGGGCAGGATCGCTTCGACACCTTTTGCGCCACGTGCCACGGAGTGCTTGGCGACGGAAACTCGCAAGTGGCGGGAAATATGCTCCTACGGCCGCCACCGTCGCTGCACGAAGCGCGACTGCGCGCGCTCCCGATTGGGCGTCTCTATCGGGTCATCCGGGACGGATATGGACTCATGCCGGCGTACGGGCCCGCGTTGTCGGTGGACGATCGCTGGGCCGTGATCGCCTACGTCGGCGCGCTGCAGCTCAGCCAAAACGTGGAGCTTGGCCGATTGCCCGAGAGCTTGCAGAGGGAGGCCGCACCGTGGCTGAAATGAGCGACGCGCACTGCTTTCGCGGAGCGCGTACACTACCTGTATCGCTCGGCCTGGCGCTGCTGGGCTTCGTCCTGCTCGCGGTGGGTTGGTCGACCGCTCGTAGCGAGACCTTGTTCGCCTACCTGGTCGCCTTTGCTTTCTTGGTCGCCTTGGCCCTGGGGGCCTTGATCTTCCTGATGATTGCCTACGTGGTGCGGGCGCGCTGGAGCGTGGTGCTGCGCCGTCTGAACGAGGCCATCGTCAGCGTATTTCCTTTGCTGGCGCTCCTGTTCGTGCCGATCGCCTGCGGGCTATCGGAGATCTATTCGTGGGTCGAGCCCGCGACCGCGTTCTCGGGGCGAGAGCTCGCACTGCTACGTCACAAGGCGCCCTATCTGAATGGCAGCGCCTTCCTGGCTCGGAGCGCGCTCTACTGGGTAGTTTGGACGATTGCCAGCTGGCTCATCGGTGGCTCGCGCACTCGCGCCGCGCACCGCGCTGAGCGCAGAAGCGATGATGACGACGCGCTGAACGCGCGCGAGCGGCGCCTTTCCGGGGCTTTCCTCCCTCTCGTCAGTCTCACGCTCACCTTCGCGTCGTTCGACTGGCTGATGTCTCTGCAGCCGCTTTGGTCCTCGAGCTTGTTCGGGGTTTATTTCTTCGCGGGCGGCTTCGTGAGCAGCTTCGGCCTGCTCGCGTTTTTGGCCTTTCTTGCCCACCGTTCACCCGGCGGAGACGCCCTGATCCGCCCCGCTCACTTCCACGCGCTCGGGCGCCTGATGCTCGGCTTTACGATTTTCTGGGCCTACTGTGCGTTCTTTCAAGCGCTGCTCATTCAGATTGCGGACAAGCCTGCGGAGGTTTCGTTTTACACCACGCGCTTGCGGTCCGGTTGGCGCGCGCTCACCTGGTCGCTCGCGGCGCTGCGCTTCGTCGTACCGTTCGTGCTGCTCCTGCCCCGCGAGCTCAAGTTTCGACCCGGGGCAATGGCGCTGCTGGGTCTGCTGCTCGTTTGCGGCGAATACCTGGACGTGCTGTGGCTCGTTTCGCCCGCGCAAAATGGCACGGCCGGCCCGACGAGCCTTTGGAACTTTGCGGCGCTGCTGGCGGTGGGGGGGAGCGCGGTTGCCTTCGCTTCTTGGCGACTGAGAGGTCACTCTTGGGTACCCCTTGAAGATCCTCAGCTAGCAACGAGCGTGGCCTACCGGAGTCCGCTATGAGAGTGGATTCCGAACCAGACCGTATCGACCCGCGCTTCTTGCTCGGCGTGGGCGCGGTCAGTCTGGCCGTCACCGCGCTGTGCTGCGGCCTCGCCTGGTTGGTTCTCGTTTGCAGCCGCAGCGACAGCGAAAGTCGAGCTTTTCATCACACGCGCGCGGCTCGACCACCGGCCGAGATCAACCAGGTGGAGGCCAATCTGCTCGACGGCAGCTCGTCGCGACCCGACGCCGCGGCAGCGCGCCGGCGTCTGCAGTCCTTTGGTTGGAGCGAACGAGAACGCGGGCTCGTACGCGTTCCGCTCGACCGAGCCTTCGAGCTCTATGAGAGCGGACAGCGCGCCGCAGGCACGCCCACAAAGAGGAGTAAAGGGCCGTGAAAAATCAGGCTTGGCTGCGCCTCGCAGCTGCATTCGCGTTCACGGTTGCATGCGCAACGCTGTCATGCGCTTCGCCGACCTACGCCACCCCGCCGCAACCCAATTCGCCCGAGGTGGGAGTCGACGAGCACCTCGGCGCGCGGCTTCCGCTGGAGCGACGGTTCACTACCAGCCAGGGCCAGCAGGTCGAGCTGGGGCGCGTCGTCGGCAATGGAAAGCCGACGCTCCTCGTTCTCGCCTACAACCGCTGCACCATGCTGTGCAACCTCGTTCTACGCGGGACGGCTGACGTCGTGCATCGGCTCAATCTCCAGCCTGGGCGCGACTACAACGCCGTGACCATCAGCATCGACCCGCGCGAGCTTCCCGGCGAAGCATCGCGGACTCAGCAAATGCTCCTCGTCAAGGCCGGCTATTCAGGGCAAGCAGAGCGCTGGCCATTCTTGGTAGGAAGGCAGCCAGACATCGATGCCGTCGCTGGTGCGCTCGGCTTTCGTTACCATTGGGACGCACGGAGCGAGCAGTACGCTCACCCTGCAGTGCTGTTCGTGTTGTCTCCCGAGGGGCAAGTGCGTGCCTATTTTTATGGGCTCAAACATGACCCGAACGCCATCGAGCAAGCGCTCCGCCATGCATCGCCGGCGCGACCTGCCACTGTGGCCGCCTCGGTCCTCAGCTGCTTTCGCTTCGATACGTTGTCGCAGAAATACGGCGGACGCATCCGCTATTGGTTTCAGGCGGGGAGCGCCTTTGTTCTGCTCGGCCTGCTCGTCGGCATCTCGCGTCTGTGGCGGCGCGCGGAGGTGCCCCCGTGAACGAGCTGCTCCGTCGGCTGTTGTTCCTGCCGCCACAAGGCACCAGCCTGGCCAGGGAGGTGGACTATCTTCACTACTCCGTCGTCCTGTCGACGATGGCGGGCTCGGCGGTCGTCGCGGCCACCGCGATGTGGTTCGCCGTGCGCTACCGCCGGCGTTCGCCCACGACGGCGGGTGAGTCGGAGGTCGCCGAGGCAGCGCCACGGCTCAGCTACGGATTCGAGCTCGCTGCAATATTGGGCCTGCTGGCGCTGTTCGTCGGTTGGTGGGTGGTGGGTTTTCGACAATTCGTGAAGCTCGAGACGCCGCCGCTGGATGCGCTGACGATCCAGGTGGTCGCCAAGCAATGGATGTGGACCTTCGCCTACCCGAGCGGCGCTGCCTCGAATGCGGTGCTGTACGTGCCGGCCTCCCGAGCCGTCAAGCTCGTCCTCACTTCGCGCGACGTCATCCACAGCTTTTACGTGCCCGCTTTTCGCATCAAGCAAGACGCAGTGCCAGGACAGTCGACCAGCATCTGGTTCGAAGCGGAGCAGCCCGGCACCTACCCCGTTTACTGTGCAGAATACTGCGGCACGGATCACTCCACGATGCGCGCCCAGGTAGTGGTGCTGCCGAGCGAGGACTTCGCGCGTCGGCTCGAACGGCTTCCGCCGCTCGACATTCCCGCAGCCGATGGCTTTGGTTCCGGGCCGCTGGTGCGTTCCCGGTCAGATGGCACGAGCCTCGCGCGCCTGGGCGAAGGCGTTGCCGCTCGTCACGGCTGCCTGCGTTGCCACACCCTGGACGGTACGCCGCACGTCGGGCCAACCTGGGCACGCCTCTATCAAAGCGACGTGGCGCTCGAAGACGGAACGAGCGTGAGGGCCGACGAGAGCTACTTGACCGAGTCGATGATGGATCCGAGGGTCAAGGTTCGTCGGGGCTTCGCGGCAGTGATGCCGACATACCAGGGCGTGCTCGACGCGGCCGAGGTCGGCGCGCTGGTGGAGCTAATCCGCTCCTTGCGTGACTTTCGGGAGGCCCCGTCGACCACACCGCTTGCCCCCGCCGGTGCCCCGTCGGTGATCCCGCTGCCGCGTTCGCCCCTCCCCCAGCTGCGATCGCCAGGAGACAGCTCGCCATGACGACTAGCTCCGTTCAACCCCCTTCGCACGCAGCCAATCCGGCGATCCGCGACTACCTCCATGAAGGCACCAGCATCCGTTCCTGGCTTCTTACTCGAGACCACAAGCGCATCTCCCTCATGTTTCTGGTCGCCACCTCGCTGTCGCTGCTGCTGGGCGGCATTTTCGCGCTGCTCGTGCGCGTGGAGCTCTTGACGCCGGAGCGCACCATCATGGACGCGGTCACTTACAATCGCTTGTTCACGCTGCACGGCATCGTGATGGTGTTCATGTTCATGATCCCGGCGATCCCGACGGTGTTCGGCAACTTCTTGTTACCCATCATGATCGGAGCCAAAGACGTCGCGTTCCCCCGCCTGAACCTGGCAAGCTTCTACGTCTACGCGCTGGGCGCCGCGATCACCCTGACCGCCATGATCGCCGGCGGGGCGGACATGGGCTGGACGTTCTACACGCCCTACAGCACCACCTCGCCGAGCGCCGTGGCACCGGTCGGTTTGGGCGTCTTCGTGCTGGGCCTGTCGTCGATCATGACGGGCTTGAACTTCATCGTCACGACCCACACCCTGCGGGCCAGGAACCTCACCTGGCACAAGCTGCCTCTCTTCGTCTGGTCGATCTACGCCACCAGCATCATCCAGGTGCTGGCCACGCCAGTGTTAGGTATGTCGCTCTTGCTCGTGGCAGTGGACCACGCCTGGGGTCTCGGCATCTTCGATCCGCGCCTGGGGGGCGACCCGCTGCTCTTTCAGCATTTGTTCTGGTTCTACTCGCACCCGGCCGTTTACATCATGGTGCTGCCGGCCATGGCCGTGATATCAGAGGTGGTTTGCACGTTCGCGCATCGCGCGCCCGCTTCTTACCGTGCCATCGCCTACTCTTCATTGGGCATCGCTTTCGTCGGATTCCTGACCTGGGGGCATCACATGTTCGTCTCGGGCATGTCGTTGCTCGACACCGGCATTTTTGGCGTCTTGTCGATGTTCGTGGCCATTTTCTCGGCCATCAAGGTGGTGACCTGGGTAGCGACGCTGCGGCGCGGCTCGATCCGCCTGACGACGCCGCTGATCTACTTCTTCGCGTTTCTGTTCTTGTTCGTATTCGGGGGAATGACGGGCGTGGCTGTCGCCACCTCGTCCCTGGATTTGCATTGGCACGACACGTATTTCGTCGTCGCGCACTTCCACTTCATCATGGTCGGCGGCACGCTGACGGCCTACCTCGCGGCGCTCCACTACTGGTTCCCCAAGATGTTCGGCCGCATGTATTCGGAGCGCTGGGGCACCGTCGCGTCCATCACGGTCTTCACCGGCTTTTTCTTCACGTTCATGCCGCAGTTTTTGCTGGGCAACGCGGGAATGCCTCGGCGTTACTACAGCTACCCGCCGGAGTACCAATGGCTCAACGTGCTCTCGACGGCGGGCGCCAGCGTGCTCGCGGCCGGCATGCTGCTCACGGTCGGATACCTGGCGGTCGCTCTGTTCCGGGGCGAACGCGCGGGCGCCAATCCCTGGGACTCCCGCAGCTATGAGTGGCTGACGACCTCCCCGCCCCCCCAGCACAACTTCGAGGAGCAGCCGAGTATGGACCGCGGCCCTTACGACTTCCATTTGCCGAGGCTCGTATGAGGCGAAGTGAGCCGCAGGCGGTGCTGCAGGAGCAGTTCGGTTCTCTCGAGCAGCAGCAGCACGCGGCCCGCTTCGGAATGTGGCTGTTCTTGACGAGCGAGGTCTTGCTCTTCGGTGCGCTCTTCGCTCTCTACACCGCCTACCGCCTCGAGTACGCCGAAGCATTTCGCAGCGCCGCCCGCCACAATGCGGTGTGGCTCGGCACCGCCAATACGCTAGTTCTCATCACGTCGAGCCTATTTGCGGCGTGGGCGGCGCACGCCGTCAAGAGCGGACGCGCCATCATGGCCGAGCTGTGCTTGCTCGGTACCCTCGCGCTGGGCGGCCTGTTCTTGTTCCTGAAGCTCACCGAGTATGCGGATCATTTCCGGCACGGCATCTACCCGGGAGCGTACTTCCGCAGCCCCGAGCTTGGCGAGCGAGGAGCCGGTACGTTCTTCACCCTCTACTATTTCATGACCGGCCTACACGGCCTGCACGTGGTGGGTGGGATGTCGGCGCTCGCGATCATGCTGCTCCAGATCTCGCGCGGCCGCTACGGTCCGGGGCGCTCCACGGCGGTCGAGCTCAGCGTGCTGTACTGGCACCTGGTCGACGTCATCTGGATATTTCTCTGGCCGCTCTTCTACCTCTTGACCTGACATGTCCGACCCACCTCGCGCAAGCTCCTATCTCTGGGCCTGGCTCACGCTCGTGCTTCTTACAGGCATCAGCTTTGGCGCCAGTCGGCTTCACTTGGGTCGTTGGGCAGCTCTCGTGGCGCTCGCGATCGCCTGTGTCAAAGGTGGCGTCGTGCTCACGGTGTTCATGCACCTCTATCGCGCGCCATTCGTTCTGCGCTTCGTCGCGATCCTGAACATCGCCTGGGTCGCGCTTCTGTGCGCAGGCGTAGCCGCGGACGTGGCGGCGCGCTGATTCGGACTCAAAGCTGCGGCAGCTCGCGGGCCTTGACCAGCTCCTCGCGTGGATCGAGCACCGCAACGGTGCCGAACGCCCTCAGCGATTGCTCGATGCGGCTGGCGTCGCCGACGACCACCATCACCGGCGACCACAGATCTACCGTTCGCAGCGTGGTCGCGAACAGCTCGGCGGCGCCCATCGTCTGCAACTGCTTCTGGTAGTCGTCGTAGTAGCCGTCCGGCAAATCGAGGGCGCGCAGACGGGCGACGAGCCCCGCGATGCCATTGACGGTCTCGGTTTGAAACGCAAAGCTATCGCTCAAGTAGCGCTTCGCGGTCGCGACCTCGGACGCGGCGGGAGGCGTCGAGCTGAGCGCGGACGCCTGCTGGAGGAGTGCCCGCAAGGCGTCGGCGGTCTTGTCGACCCGCGTCGCCGCGCTCAACACGAGTGGTACGCGGCCCTGCCGCCGTTCCATGAGGACAGATCCCGTATGGTACGCGAGGGAGAGTCGCTCGCGTACCTCGAGAAAGAGGCGACCCGCCGTTTCTCCGCCGAGCAACTGGTTGTCGGCGGCGATCGCCGGCCAGTCGGGGCTTTGGCGCTTCGTGGTGAGACCCGCGACGCGAATCTCGCTCTGCGCCAGGCCGGGGCGATCGACGAGCCATACCGTTCGCCGACTCGATAGCGACGTCGTGGCCACCGGCGGCGGGCTCGGACGAGCTCCGCGCCAGCCCGCAAAGAGGCGCTTCACCCGCGACATGGCGCTCTTGGGCTCGACATTCCCAGCGAGAACCAGCACCGCGTTCTTGGGTGTCACCTGGGAACGGTACCAAGACTGACAGTCTTTGAGCGTGAGGGCTTCGAGCTCGCTGGGCAGCGCGTCGAAGTGGCCGTAGGGGTGGCCCTGGTACAGTTGGCGAGACAGCACCATGTTGGCCTCGTAGCTCGGGTCTGAAGCGAGCGCCGTGCGAGCGTCTTCGATTTTGCGCTGCCTGAGCTTGTCGAGCTCGCCGGCGTCGAAGCGAGGCCGCAGCACGACGTCTCCGAGCACGTCGAGCGCGGCGGCGAGGTTAGCGGAGGTCACAGCCAAGGAGACCTGCGTGGAATCCGGCAACGCTTCGATGTGAAGTGAGGATCCCAGGCTCTCGATGCGCGTTGCCAGTTGGTAGGGATCGAGCTGGCCCGCGCCGCCCGCTTCCAAGAATTCGGCGGCGAGCTGGGCGCGCCCCGGCCGCGCTCCATCGCTGGCGCTTCCGCCCCTGAGGATGAGACGAACCTCGACGACGGGGTAGTGGTCGCGCCGGACGATGTTGACGGAGAGACCATTGTCCAACGCCAGCTCGTCAATCGCAGGAAACGGCTGTGGCTCAGAGGCTGCGGCAGGCGGAGGCGCCTCGAGCGGTAGCTCCGCGCTCGCTGTCGGAGCCGGAGGTGGTGGCTGCGCGGGAGGTGACGGGTGAGGTGCGCTGGCGCAGCCGAGCGCGCTGAGGGCTGCCACGCAGGCGAAGGCGGCGGCCCTCATGGCTCGCTGCTCCCCACGGCCGGGCGCACCTCGATGCGCGCGGCTCGTTGTGGCTCGAGATACTGTGACGCCGCCAGCCGCGCCGTTTGGGGGATGATGGCCAGGTAGTGCTTGAGCTCGTCGGCGAAGAGACGCGCGTCGCCGTATTCGGTCTCGAATTCGCCCAAGCGGATGGCGCGCTCGAGGTTGCTCTGCAGCCCGAACGCGGCCATTGTCCGCTGCTGTTGCTGGGCACGCGCCAGCTCGGCCAGGCTTGGACCGTCTCTTCCCAATCGTGTCAGCTCGTCGTCGACGGCACTCTCCACGTCGGCCACGCTGCCGGTATCGGTCAACACCACGCGCAAGGTGAGCTGATCGGGACCTACATGGCCTTCGCTCCACGCCGAGACTTCTTGCGCGACGGCGCGCTCGCGCACAAGCTTGCGGTAAAGACGAGAGCTTTCGCCACTGGCCAACACGTCCGCCAATAGATCGAGCGCGTAGTGCTCGCGGGTGCGCGAGGGCGGTACCAAGAAGCCGAGCAGGAGGGCGGGCGTGCGCGCATTGCCGTCCACCACCAGTTCTCGGGGCGCAGGCACGCGCTCCGACAGAAGCGGGTGCGGCTGCTTCTCCTTGGCTGTATTGCCCGCGATCCCGGCGAAATACTGCTCCACCAATTCCCTGGCGCGAGCGGGCTCGAAGCTCCCCGCAATCGCGAGCACCGCGCCCTTGGGCGTGTAGTACTGCTGGTGGAAGTCACGAACCCAATCGAATTTGGCGGCGTCCAAGTCCGCGAGCGAGCCGATCACCGGGTGGGCGTAGGGCCAATATTCGCCGAACACCAACTCTGCCAGTCGCAGCTCGGCGGGAGCGTACGGTTGGTTTTGGACGCGCATGCGAAACTCTTCTTCCACCACCGCGCGCTGATTTTGGAAGTTGGCCTCGGTGACCTGGAGCGACCGCAGACGATCTGCCTCGAGCCACAGCCCCAAAGCCAGCTCGCTCGCCGGCAGCTCCTCGTAGAAGTTCGTTCGGTCCGCGTCCGTGCTGCCATTGAGCCTTCCGCCGCGGGCCGCGATCAATTTGAAATGCTCGCCCTTGGGCACGTTCCGACTCCCTTGAAACATCATGTGCTCGAACAGGTGGGCGAAACCGCTCCGACCCGCAGTTTCAGAGCTCGAGCCCACCGCGTAGGTGACCGAGATACCCACCGTGGGAGACGCAGAATCGGGCGCCAGCACGACACGCAAACCATTGCCGAGGCTGAAGCGCTCGATGGAGCCTGCCAGTTGCTCGAAGCTCCCCAGAACGGCGTCGCGTCGACTCGGAGCTATCGGCTCGTCCGCCGCGCGACTCGTGCTCGGCGCGCTGACCGCCGCAACGACCGACGCAAGCCCGACCATCCGTCGCCAACGGCCCTGCTTGGTAGCTCTTGAAGAGATTCGAGTCGCCATGCGACCTCCGCAACTAGTTCTACCTCAAACTATTTACATTCACCACCGGTAGGTACCGCGCGATTCGACCGATCGCTTTCGTGACGCACCAGCAAGTGCGCCACGGGGAAACGGGCGACCGTGGAGACGCTACCTCTGGCAGTCAGATCTTGCTCGAGCGCGAATGTTTGCGAGCCTCAAACGTTGGGAGCACGGAGGCACGATGGCCATGCTGCTCCTGTTCAAAACAAAAAATGGCACGCGGTACCTCGAATGGGCTCACTACGCCTTGTTGCGTGACAACGTGCAACACTACCTCGAGTCGGGTCCGGGCCACGCTTCCTTCAAAGCGTTGCACGGCCTCGAGCGCGCGGTCGATGGCGAGCCCAAGTACCTGCACGCGCTCGAGCTCCGCCGCGAAATACAGCTGGCTTGGACGGCGCTCGCCAGTTTGCCGTTGGCTCGAAGCGCCATCAGTCTCCGAACCAGAGCGCGGCTCACGGGAACAGGAACTCCCCACGTGCGCGGCACCTTCGACGCTCACGCACAAGGCTGGAGCTTGCCAGTAGAGGACGACCCCCATCAGGCGCTACGCGATGTAGTTGCTCCCTTCGTGGAATCTCTGCTCGTCCTCACCGACCTGGTGTCACAGGTAGACGACCTTTGCGTCACTCGGGTGGACGTGCACCCGCTCGAGCCCCCAAGCCACGCCGCCCACGGTGTCTCAGAGCACTAGTCGGTCCACCGGATATCGGAAAACGTCCGCGTGGTGCTGTAGGATGCTGCACAGCTCGACTCCGGAACGCGTTCGCGCATCGTATTGGCAAAGGGTCACGACGGGAAAGCGGCGCGAGAGGCCTTCGTAGCCGTCCTCGTACGCCATGAGCTCGCTGAAACGGCCGAACGGGCCGACTTCAGTGCCGACGACGCGGAGGGAGCGGCGGCCTCGGCGTAGCGCGGCCACGAACAGTTGCTCCAGCGCTTCGAGTTGAGCGGCGCCTTTGCTCCGGTACTCCATGGCCGTGACGTTGGCGGCCGCGCGCGCGCTTCTCCCTTGTCCGCCATGCCCCTCGAGCTGGTCCATGATCGCACGCGTCGCTGGCGGCGTTCCGAGCAGGATGATTTCGTTGTCTTCGCTCGTGCCGTCCGCCAAAAAGCCCACCGCCAGCTTCGTTCGCGCGGCGTCAGTCTGATAGAACGCGCATAGGTGGGCGCCGAACTCGACGGGCATTCCGCCGATCATCGTGATCTGCGCGACGCCGGCGGCGGGCGAAACTGTCGCCGGCTGATTCTCCAAAAAGGCCAGCAGATCGGCGCGATGGAAGCGACGCTCGCGCTTCAAGCCCACGCGCAGGCAGGCGAGGCGCCCGGAGTCGGTCCAGCGGCGCAACGACGTCTCGGTCACGTTCAACAGGGCGGCGGCTTGCTTGATGTCGAGCAACTCTTCGCTCATGGGCCTTTTACTACCACTGAACCTCTGCCCACTGCAACTTTGATATACTTTGTTGACAATCAAAGTACCGGACTTAGGAAAGGGGACATGAGCCGCAATTCCCTCGAACCTAGCGAAGGCGAGGACGGTGACGCTAGAGCCTCTCCGATTACGACGGAAACGGTCGAGCCCGAGCCGGCGGCCTCGCTCCCCGAAGCGGCGGAGGAGCAAGAAAAGTCAGGGCTCGACGACGCCGATGAAAACGCGGCGGTGCTCCGGGCACTCGTCGAAAGCGCGCCAGATCTGGTGATTCATGTCGACCGGCAAGGTCGAATTCGGTTCATCAACCGGTTGGCTCAAGGTTTTCGCCGTGAGGACGTGATCGGAACCGAGTGGCTCGCTTTCGTCGGCTCCGACCAGCACGAAACGCTGTGCGCCGCCCTGCAAAAGACGCTTACGACGGGGCAGACCACGGAGATCGAAGTCTTGGGCCAAGGGGACGAGGGGGCACCGACCTGGTACTGGACCCGCATCGCCGCGGTGCAGCGCGGGGGCCAGGTGAGCGGCGCCGTGCTGCTCGCTCGAGACATCACCCAAAAGAAGCAAGCCGAAACGCAGCTCGTGGTCTCCGAGCGCATGGCGTCACTCGGAATGCTCGCGGCAGGCGTCGCCCACGAGCTCAACAACCCTCTGGTTTCCGTGATTGCCAATCTGGAGCTCGCCCTGCGCGATGTCGCGCGCTCCACGGTCGCGTCGCTGCCGGTCGAGCTGCCCGAAATCCTCAAAGACGCTCGCGACGGCGCTGAGCGAGTGCGGCACATCGTGCGCGATTTGCGGATCTTCTCGCGACAGGAAGGTGAGGAACGCGGCCCTGTCCAAGTGGAGCGCGTTCTCGAATCGACGCTGCGCATGGCCGCGACCGAAATTCGTCATCGAGCTCGGCTCGTTACCAGCTACGCCGATGTGCCACCCGTGGATGGCAGTGAGGTCCGGCTCGGTCAGGTATTTCTGAACCTGATCGTGAACGCGGCCCAAGCTCTTCCGGAAGGTCGATTCGAGGCAAATGAGATTCGCGTCACCACCTCGCTCGACGAACACGGCCGCGTGCTGGTGAGCATCGCCGACACCGGGCCTGGCATTCCGGTCGAGGTTCAGCGGCGCATGTTCACGCCGTTCTTCACCACCAAGCCCGCTGGCGTGGGCACCGGTCTCGGCCTGTGCATCTGCCAGCGCATCGTCACGTCTTTGGGGGGCAAGATTTGGTTCGAGAGTATGAGTGGACGCGGCACGGTGTTTCGCGTGCTCTTGCCACCCGCTGCGAAAGCAGCGAGCAAACCCGCGACGGAAAAGCCGGTCGAGCCCCCCCCGACCCGCCGCGGGCGACTGCTGGTCATCGACGACGACGCCAGCGTCACCCGAGCCGTGAAGCGCCTGCTCGAGCCGGAGCACGACGTGAGCGTGGCCGACGCGGCGGCTTCCGCTCTCGAAGCGCTCGCGGGTGGGCAACGCTTCGACGTCATTCTCTGCGATCTGATGATGCCGCAGGTCACCGGTATGGATTTCTTCTCGGCGCTGCAGCGCATCGATCCTGAACAAGCGCGGCGCGTCGTCTTTCTGACCGGCGGCGCTTTCACGCCGGCCGCGCGACAATTCCTGGTTTCCGTAGCCAATTCGAGGCTGGAAAAGCCCCTCGACCCACGCGATCTACGCGCGGCGGTGGGCGCGCTCCTGAAATGAAAGGTCCCCATGGCAAGCAAACCGGAGCCCCCATGTAGGGTGCTGCTCATCGACGACGACCCCGCCGTCTGCCGCGACTACGCTCGCGTGCTGCGCAGGCTCAACCTCGGTATCGAAACGGCGACGAGCGGACATGCCGCGCTCGATCGTCTCGTCCCGGGTAATTTCGACGCCGCGCTCGTCGACATCGCGATGCCGGGCCTGGACGGCATCGGCGTGCTGCGTGCGATCCGTGACCGCGATCCGGACCTACCCGTCGTGCTCATGACGGGCGATCCGTCATTGAGCACGGCCCTCAAAGCCATCGAATACGGCGCTGCGCACTATCTACTCAAACCGGTCGACTCCGACACCCTCGCCGAAGCGGTGTGGCGTGCGGTCGATCAGCGCAGCAGCATGAGGCGCCTTCGGGTCAGCGCGTTGGCGCGTCGAGCCACCGACTTGGGAGCGGCTCGCGACGCGGCGCTCGCGGAGGCCTTCAACAAGGCCCTTTCGGCCTCATGGATGGCCTTTCAACCCATCGTGCACACCGCCAGCCGGCGGGTGTTCGCGTACGAAGCGTTGGTCCGCTCCGACTCAACCCTGGGCGGCCCGGCCGAGCTCTTCGACGCGGCGGAACGAACGCAACGAACGCACGAGCTCGGCCGCAGCATTCGGAGAAAGGTGGCAGAGGCGGCGGCCGCAGCGCCGCCCGACGCGCTGCTCTTCGTCAACGTGCATGCTTCGGAGCTCAACGACAACGAGCTCGTGTCGGAAAGCGCCCCACTTTCGAAGATCGCCGACCGCGTCGTGCTCGAGCTCACCGAACGCTCCGCCCTTCATCAGGTGGCAGGCTTGAGGACCCGGCTTGCACGCCTGCGCAAGGTCGGCTTCCGCATCGCCCTAGATGACTTGGGCGAGGGCTACGCCGGTTTGACCGGCGTTCTGCAGCTGCTGCCCGACTTCGTGAAGCTGGATATGTCGCTCGTGCGCGGCATCGACCGCTCGTCTCGGCAGCGCAGCCTGGTCAAGGGCGTGGCGCAGATCTGTTCGAAAGATCTCGGGATCCAAGTGGTGTGCGAAGGCGTCGAGCGAGTCGAGGAACGTGACGCGCTGATCACCAACGGACTCGAGCTGCAACAGGGCTACCTCTTCGCCCGACCGGCAGCGGGCTTTCCGGTTCCCAGCTGGTGACGTCACCTCGATGCCTTGGCGAGCGAGCTCGCCTCGATGAAAATCCGGCTCACCTCGGCGTGGGCGCCGCGAATAGCGCGTTCAATTCGTTGAATCGCGCTGCGCAGCTCGGGCATAGTGAGGTCGCTTCGAAATTCGAGATCCACGTTGAGGAGGATCTCGTCGGGCCCGAGGCGCATGGTCATGATTTGTCCGACGCGGCAAACCGCCGCATCTGCGTTGGCCAGCGCGCGGAGCTCTTCGAGCAGGGCGGGGCTGGCGCTTTCGCCGACGAGGAGCGTTCGACTCTCCATGGCCAACAGCACCGCGACCACGGAAAGTAGCGCGCCGATGGTGAGCGAGCCGACACCGTCGAGCCGTGAAATTCCCGTGAGGTGAGCGAGAGTCACGGCGATGAACGCCGTCAGGATCCCGAGCAAGGCCACCGAGTCCTCGGCCACGACCATGTAAACGGACGGGTCTCGGCTCGCGCGATACGCTCGCCACAACGATTCACCGGGTTTGGCCTTCTTCAGCTCGCGGAGCGCGATGGTCAGCGAGACGGCCTCGAACATGAAAGCCACCGCTAGCACCACGAACGTCCAGGTGGGGTCACGCAGCACAGTCGGACGAAGCACTTGCGTGACACCCTCGTACAGCGACATTCCCCCACCGAGGGCGAACAGCACGATCGCCACGACCAGACTCCAAAAATAGAGATCCTTGCCATGGCCATACACGTGGCGCGCGTCGGGCGGACGCCTACTCAAATGCAACCCGACCAACAAAAGGACCTCGTTGCCGGTATCCGCGAGGGAATGGATACCCTCGGAGAAAATGGCAGAGCTGCCGGAGACCTTCGCGACCAGCAATTTCGCGACCGCGATCGCCACGTTGGCCCCCAGCGCACCATAAATGGCAATCGGACGATGGTTGGATGAGTGTGACACACCCGCCACCTGCAACGCATGTGCCCTTGGGCGTCGGCGATCCTGGTTGAGGCGCCCGCAGGCGAGGCGCGACGAAGCGTCGAGTGAGGTCAGTTGCTGCGTGGCGACGGCGGCGCGCCTTCGGCGACGAGTTTCGTAGTCCGAGCCAGGCTGCGGAGCTCGTCGAGATCGAGAGGCTTCTCGAACATGCCCACCAAGTTGCAGGGACCAAGGCTCGGCCTGACCACCGCGGTGAGAGTCCCAGGCTCGTATGTCAGCATCAGATTGATCTCGGCCGCTCCTTCTCGTGCTCGCTGCGCCGCAAGCGCCGCAAGGGCGCCGGCGCACCGTCTCGCCAGTCCGACACTCAGAACGAGGAGAGGGCTGCGGGACTCGACCAACGGACGCGCCTGGAGCACCGTCGCCAGTTCCTCCGGCTCGGTCGCCATCTTCATTTCATAACCCGCATCGCGCAAGACCACGGAGAGCGCATCTCGCGTCGACGCCTCCGTTTCTGCGATGACCGCGACATGACTCACCTCAGCCGGCCTGGATCTCTCAATCGTATCGGGGCGCACGTTCGGAACCGTAGCAGCACTCCGTTTGTCGTCCAACCAAACCTCAGCCTCTAGGGGCACGAATCGAGCTAGCGATGCACTCGCAACCGAATACCCTATTCGAAGAATCGGCCCCTGCTCCCCACGCTTGAGCAGCTAAATTTAAACCATTTTTCCGAAATTGAAGCAGATGACAGGCCCCAGGGCACACTCCCGCCCCTTGCCAGAGCGCAGTAGGCACGGATGAGGTATTAGACCACGGATCTTAATGTTTGACGTCCAACTTACACTACTAACGCGACGCGGACGGGAAACAATGCATACTGGAGGAAGGCGCGAGCCCGACACCTTGGTGAAGACCGCCATGAGCACGTTTGCGACACTGCGTTCTGGGCTAATCCTCGTGGCAATCCTGCTCGGATTGTCGGCGGCACAATGTGCATCGACTCCCCTCAGCACACCTTGCCGGAACGACGGTGATTGCCCGGATGCAGCGCGAGGCCACGCTTATTGCGTCCGTAGGCATTGCGTCGAGTGCATCACCAAAGCGTCGTGCGGCCCGCACCGCACCTGCCGTGCCGGCGAGTGCATTCAGGACTGAGGGTGTCGCTTCTGGTCAAATTGTAAGTAGTAGCGACGGTGGTGTCACCATGCGCCCCGCGCACGCGCGCCGAGCAGACGGCGGCTCTAAGGTCGGCACGCAGCTTGCTGATTCACTGGCGCATGACAGCCCAAGCCGCGGGGGCTCTACACGCCGCCTTCTGGGGCCTTGTCGCCGGCAGCGCGCTGGTAGTCGGCGCTGTCGTTGGCTGGTTCTTGCGAGTGCCCACTCGGTTGATCGCTGCCATCATGGCTTTCGGCAGCGGAGTATTGATCAGCGCTTTATCCTTCGAGCTGATGGATGAGGCGTACCGGGCGAGTGGGTTTGCCGCCTGCGCCGTGGGCTTTCTGTCAGGAGCGGCGCTCTACACGCTGGCGAGCTGGCTGCTCGCGCGCCAAGGTGCCAAACACCGTAAGCGCAGCGGAGGGCAGCAGCCCAGCGAATCCGAGCAGGCTGGCAGCGGTCTGGCGATAGCCGTGGGAGCGCTGTTGGATGGTATTCCCGAGTCGATCGTGATCGGCCTCTCGCTGCTGCAAGGCGGCGCCGTGAGCACGGTCGCGGTCATCGCCATCTTCCTCAGCAATCTGCCGGAGGGACTGAGCAGCGCCGCCGGCATGAAGCGCGCCGGTCGTTCCGCACGCTACGTACTCGGTGTTTGGCTGGCGATCGCCCTACTGAGCGGCGGCGCCGCCTGGTTTGGATACACCGTGTTCGGTGGCGTCTCAAGCGGTATCGTGAGCGCCGTCACGGCGGTCGCTGCCGGGGCCATCTTAGCCATGTTGGTGGACACCATGATCCCCGAAGCATTTCAAGAAGCGCACGACTTCGCCGGACTCATCACCGTCTCAGGGTTTTTGACGAGTTTTGCTCTGAGCAAGCTCGCCTGACCGCAACCATGCCGACCGCCGTAACCGGGCTTGCTCGCGTCCGGGCCAGCGCAGCCCAGGCGGTGTCATTCATCGCTCGGCCTCACTCGGCCGGCAATGGACTGCCGAGGCTGTCCAACCTGACTCGGCGCAGGTTGTCGGCCATTGGCACGAACACCTCATCGCAGGTGATGGCAGCCGGAGGTCCCCAGTTGTAACGCACGTTGGTCTCATCGGGCGGGCGTAAATCCCAGGCACTTCCGTCGGCAAGCTTGACGATGAACAGGTGGCTGACCGCCGTACCCTTCGCCGACATCACGAGATTGAAGGCGGCGTAACCGCAGCCGACCGCGGGCGCGAACGGCGACCAGATCTGCTGGCCCGGAAACGCTCGCACGCGCAGGGGAGCCAACGCTTTCGGATCGACGCTGGCCTTGGCTCGAAAGACGTCCACCGTCGAAAATTGATCCGGGCTCTGAGGGTTGGTCGTGCCTTCGAGCCAGACCATGTCGACACCATCGGTGGCAAAGCTGCCGATGCCGTGGCCTTCGCGCCCTTGCGAGCTGAGAAGTTGCTTTGGGCCGCTCGCCTTCGACCAGATTTGGACCGCCGAGCCGTTTGCAGTCAGCGTCGTAAAAAACAGATCGCCGGCCCAGGCCGGGACGGCCGCGTCGCCGGCGTCCGGCACCAGCACGCCGTAGTCTCGGCCCTCGTAGTCGAGGATCGAAATCGCCTCGCCGGCTTCTGCATAAAAATGCGCTCCGGGGCGCGGGACGCCGTGCTCGGCGCCCGGGCCAAACAACGTCGCCGGCTTCAACGCGCGGTCGTCACCCCCCAACCCCAAGTAAGAGCGTGGCTGCGCGCTGGTGTCGAACACGCTCCAGGCTGACTTGCCGCCTGCGACGCCGGCGGCCTGGAACCAAAACGGATTGGACGTGCTCGAAGCGTAGTCGTCCCAGATAGCCTGGCGTACGGCCCCATCGACCTCGGCCACGATCCCGAGGGCTGCTGACTTGCCGTCGCTCGCTCGAAAATAGATGCGTCGAAATCCGAGCTGGGGACGTGGAGGCTGTAGCGGCAGTCGAACAAGGGCCAACGCTCGAAGCCCTTCGGTACCGTCGAGCTCGGCGTTTGCGGTGGACACGACGGAGCATGACCGTCTCCGGCTGCGCCCGCTTCCGCGGGCGCGCCAGCGGCCGTCGATCGCGCGCCGCCGAGCGCCCCGCTGCTCGTCGCCCCCGCGTCTGCCAACGAGCCCGCGCTGCCGCCAGGCTCGTCGAGCGGTTCCGATGCGCAGCCACGCCAAAGCCCCAGGCCGGTTGCGGCCAGAAGCAGCAAGAGCCACGTACCGGATTTCTTCATTACAACCACTGACTGGGGCTCGTTACGTCAACCCCACCGTCACGACACGGGGCTAGTGATAGTCATCATTCGGATCGCGTGCTCGGGAGTACTGGCAATCCGAGGCTCCCGTGTTGGGCGTCCCGCCCCGGGCGCCGCCGCGTCAGTAGTCTGCGGGCGAGCGGCGCGTCGCGGCCGTCGACAGCCGGCGCGTGAGCTCGCGCTTCCTCAAGTAGAGCTGCACGGCCGCGTCGAACTCGCGTTCGGAGAGGGCCGCCTCGCGCTCCGCGAGCTCCCGCTGAAGCTTGGCCACACGCGCCTGGCGGTCGAGCGCTTGCTCGAAGGCTTCAGCTTCGCGCTTTGCCATCAACCGTAGCGTAAAGGCCCGCCGGTTAGTGAAGCGCTCGAGCTCGGCCGTGAACGCTCGCTCCTCGGTCGAGTTGTCTGGAGACGCGGCCGGCTCAGGACTTGCGCTCTCGGTCGCCGCACCGTGGCTCGCGGTAGCCGATGTAGCCGCGGCCGGCACGACCACCGGTGCCGCCGTCCCCTTCGCCGATGATGGCTCCTGCGCGAGCGCCGTGGAAGTTACGCTCATTGCCATCAATACCAAGCCCAACGCCCTCGCCATTTCCAGTAACTATAACGCGGACTCGCGTAGCTCAAAACCAACAAATACAAGCGCCAAGTCAGCGTTGGCCAACTCCGCGTTTTCATTCTCGGTTGCGCGGACCTGTAACTCGACTTTCCTGCCCAGTAAGTCCAAGGGATTACTGAGCCTGGAAGCAAAGCGCGGCCGAGCTGCCGCTACCGCTCATCGCCGCATCCTGGAGCTGCGCGCGGCCCCTCCGCTGCCCGAGCAACTCTCGCATCCATGACGGTTGCCCAGCCCGTACGAGATCCGTGGTGATGCTCGCGTAAGCATTGATGGCGCCCTCCGCGGGGACGCCGGTCGATCTGAGATCGCGCGATTCTCGTCGTCCGCGAAGGTATCAGGCGCGCACCACCGATGCCGTGTTTGGACCAAGCAACGAGCCTCGACCGCTTGCGCAACTCAACGCAGTTGCGTGTTGTGGGGTCGCGATGCATCTCCATGCCAACCGCTCATCTCCGTCACTGCTCGGAGTGAGTCGAGGTCTGCTCGAGCTGGCGTTTCAGTCCGGCTTCGCTTCGGCGCTCGCCGTGTGCGGATTTCAGCCGTTGCTCGCGCACTTGCTCACGGGGACGAGCAGCGCCTCCGCCACTTTGACGATGCTCGCCGTAGTTTGGCAGATCTACCTCTTCGATCGACTCCAAGAAAACGCGGAAGACGCGCGCGACGACGAGCATCCGGCCGCGTTTGCAAAGAAGTTTCGAGCTGCATTGCTGTGCCTCGTGGCCGGCCTGGCCGGGTTGGAGCTCTACTTGGCGTGGGCGACGCCCTGGCTCTTTCGAGCGATCGCCACCAGCATCGCCGCCTCGGCGTTTTACATCGTGCCGTTGCCGCTTTGGGGTAGGCGCGCCAAAGACGTCCCGTACTTCAAATGCTTTTACCTGTCCGGCGTTTGCATCGTCTCGCTGCTGGCATTCAGTCCGGGGTGGAGGCAGGCGGGCTTTGCGCTGCTCGCCAAGACCTCGAGCGTCGCGTTCGCTCTCTACTTTCTCAATTTCTCTCTGTATGACGTGAAAGACTTGGAGCAAGACAAGCGCGCTCGGATCAAGACGCTGGCCGCCACCGTTCCCCTCGCCCGTTTTCTCTCTCTGCATATCGGCGGCGCGCTGCTCGTGGCGCTGGCGGCGACGCTCCTGCTGCCCGCTCCGCACTCACTGGTGCTGTCGACGGTCGCGCTATTTCACGCGGCCGTGAGCGCCTGGCTCAAGGACCATCGCTTCAGCCCCGCTCTTTGCGGGCTCATCGACAGCGGCTACGGCTTCATTGCCAGCTTCGGCGCATTCTGGATCCTGCACCGCTGAGGTGGATCACGAGCCACCTGGCTAACCCCATGAAGCACAAAAAGCTCGTGGTTCCGCTAGCTTCTAGACGCCAGCCTTTCATTTCCCGGTGCGCCCGTACATGCTGGTGGCAATGTCGGAGGATCGAGTCGAAGGCGACGACGCATTGTCGCGCTGGCTGGCTGGCGCGGGGTTAGCAGTTCTCGACGGAATCGCGGGCAGCGCGCTGGACGTGGTCGGCGTCATCGATCGCACATTGACGGTGCGCTACGTCAACTGGACCGCGCCGGGGCTCACGCGCGAAGGCGTCATCGGTATGAGCGTTCTCGATCTGGCCCCCCCGGAGTTCCGCGAGAAGGCCCGCGAGACCTACGAACAGGTGCTGGCCACGGGCGTTGGCAAACGTCTCGAGATGCTGTTCCGAAACGACGAAAGCGTTCTGTTCTGGGACGTGCGCGTCGCACCGATCCGCAGCGGCGACCAGATCATCGGCTTGATCGCGATTTCGAGCGACGTCACCGAGCAACGGCGCGCGCACGCCGACCGCGATCGCTTCTTCTCGTTGTCGCTCGACTTGCTAGCCGTGATGACGCCCGAAGGGCTCTTCAAACGCGCGAATCCTGCTTTTGGCCAGGCGCTCGACTGCGACGTCGGCGAGCTGATTGGCACACCCTTCATCGAGCTCGTCCATCCCGATGATCGGGCCGCTACCCTCGAAGGCTACGCCGTGGTCCGGAGCGGCACGCCAGTCAGCAACTTCGAGAACCGCTACCGCCGCAAAGACGGGGAATATCGGGTATTTTCGTGGCGCGCCATCGTCGATCCCATCACCGGAGACGTCTACGCGGTGGCGCGCGACGTGACCGACCACCGCGCGACCGAAGCACAGCTGCGCCACGCACAAAAGATGGAGGCGGTCGGTCAGCTCGCCGGGGGTGTCGCCCACGACTTCAACAATTTGTTGCTCGCGATCATGGCCAACACCGGTTTGGCGCAGGACCTCGCGTCGGGATCCCCCGAGCTCGCCGAGCACCTGGCCGAGATAGAAGCCGCCGCTCAGCGGGCCGCAGATTTGACCAAGCAGCTGCTCGCCTTCAGCAAGCGCCAACCGCTGCGCCCCGTGCCTGTCGATCTGAACGAACGCGTTCGGGGATTGATGAAGATGCTACGGCGCCTGCTGCCCGAGAACATCAGCATCGATTTGATTCCGGGCCACAACCTACCGTCAATCAGCGCAGACCCTGGTCAGTTGGAGCAGGTCATCGTCAACCTGTGCGTCAACGCTCGAGACGCGATGGAGCGCGGGGGTAAGCTCACCATCGAGACCGAAACCGTGCTGATCAACTCGCAGTATTGCGAGTCACACCCGTGGGCCAAGCCGGGACGCTACGTGCTCTTGAGTGTCACCGACACGGGCCTGGGCATGACCGAGCAAGTGCGCGAGCGCGCGTTCGAGCCGTTTTTTACGACCAAAGGGGCGCAGCAAGGCACGGGCCTGGGGCTTTCGACGGTGTACGGCATCGTGCAGCAGCACGACGGCATGATTCACCTGTACAGCGAGCCCGGCGAGGGCACCACGTTCAAGGTTTACTGGCCCGCCCACGCGCGGCTGGCGGAGACTGTCGGCAACAAGCTGGAGCCGGTGCCGCCGCGGGGCCAAGAAACCATCTTATTGGCGGAGGACGAAGATCAGGTTCGGAGCGCGGTCGTACAAATTCTTCAGCGTGCCGGCTATCGCACGATCGCGGCCGCCACCGGGCTCGACGCGATTGCGCTGCTCCGCGACGGAACAGAACCGGTACACCTCGTGCTCTTGGACGTCGTGATGCCGGGCCTGGGCGGACCCGAAACCTGGGAGCAACTACGTGCCCTGCGCCCCGGCCTGCGCGTCCTATTCTCGAGCGGCTACGCCGACGATCGCTATCGCAAGCTCTTGCCGCCAGGCGCCGTGCTGCTCGAAAAGCCATTTCGCGCGGAAGAGCTGCTGCGCCATATCCGTAAAGCCCTCGACGAGGGCTCGCCGACCTGACGTCGCCGGGCGTGTTGAGCAGGGGGTCGTGCTCTGAGATCGTGAGGGCCTACGCAGTGGGTGTACACGGAAGGCCGCGCGCCACGAAGGGTCTGGACGTCTGGGTCGAAGCTAGCTCTTCAAAGCCGCCCAGGGCCGTAAGAAGATGCTAAACTGGACGCACGTGACGTCGGAAGAGCGAGCACGACAAGAGCGGGCAATCCCGCGCATGATCGAGCTCTTCGACGACGTTCGCGACATCCTGGTTGAGCTTCACAAAGCTGGTGCGCGCTTCGCCGCGCTGGCGGCCTTCGGAGCCGATGCCTGCTGACGGCAGCGCTCTTGCGGAGCCGGGTAGCCCCGAGCAACGGCGGACCGAGCGGCGCAGGCTCGAGCATAGTTTGATCACCGTGTTGCTCGTCCTGTCCGTTGCCTTCGTGCCGGCGTTGCTCAGTGTCTGGCAGACGCTGGATTGCGACCGTGCCAGCGACGTTTGCAGAGACAGCAGGCGCTTCTTGGGCATTGCGATATCGACCCACACTTTCTCGGCGTCGTCACTGCGCGGAGCGCGGCTGGTGGACTTCCCGTCGCATACCCGCGGTCCGCCGCGCCATCATTGGGACGTCGTGTTGGAGACCACCGACGGCGAGCATCGTGTGCACTTCGACGCTAGCTCCGAGCAAGACGAGGAGCTGCGTCGTGAATCGCGCGCTATTGCGTCGTTCATTTCCCGAGCCGCGCCCGGCTACAAGCACGTGAGCTTCAACGTTTTGAACCTGGTCGCGCTATTCCTCTTGCTGCCCGCTGGCTGGGCCGCCGCTCGCGCGGGACAGCTGGTCTTGCGCATTTGGCGCTTGGGCTGATCGCTCGGCACGACTCGAAGCCCTCCGACTCAGTCGCGAGTTTCGCCCTGCTCTCTCTGCTACGCTCTTCGCCGGCCGACCTCTTGCAGTGTGGCGATGGCCCGCTGGCGGACTTCGTGCTCTTGCGTCTTGCGCTCCAGCAACCGCTCTAGCGCGCGAATCCGCGCTCGGAGCGCGCGGACTTCGGTCGCTGGCACCGGCGGCTCGAGGATGAACAGGCTCCTTGTCAGGCTAGCGCCCAGGGCTTTGCGCCAACTGAACAGCTGGCTCGTGGAGATACCGTAGCGCCGCGCGACGGTCGCGATGCTCTGGCCCGGGCACATGGCTTCCTCGAGCAAGCTACGCTTTTCGTCGACGCTGAAGCGTCGGCGCCTTCGCTTCGTCAGGGCAGACGTTCCGCTCATTGGCTCATCCGTAGATGCCGGCGATGGGGCCCGTGTTCCACATCGGGTCGCCCCACGCCGGCAAGTCGGCGCCGAAGGCCCTGGCCGTCGTGACCCAAAAGTCCGTCGTGTACGGCGCTGGACCCTTGCCGTAGTGACCATCCGGCTTGAACCGCGCGTGCTCGTCGGCGTTGCCGAGCTGCAAGTAGCTGCCGCCTTTGAGGTTCAAGAACTTTCCGCCAAAAAGCAGCACCGGTAGGTCGAAGATGCCGTGCGCATTGCCATCGCTGATCTCGCTCCAGAAAACGACCAGGGTGTTGTCGAGAAGGCTGCCGCCCGCGATGTCTGGCGTAGCAGCGAGCAGCGCGAGCAGCTCCGCCGTGCGATCGCAGTAGTACTTCTCGATGATGTACAGCGCGTCGCCCGCTCCGTTGCCGATGTTGTGCGAGCAGTCGTGGTGGCCGTTCGGGTCTTGGATCTCTTGACCGTTCGCGTCTTTGTACTTGCCTACTAGGGCGGGATCGCTGAGCACGCCATTTTTGAAGTGAATTCCAGAGTTTCCGTAACCAAAGGTGAACGAGACTACCCGCGTCAGATCGCACTGGAACAGTGTCTTGATGATGTCCTTGTGCTGCAGCCACATCGGGTAGGTTTGCCCGTCGAGCGCGCCGACGTCCATGAACCCTCCCGCGGGCGACGGCTGCGACACCTTCAGCGGCGAAGGGTTGATGGGCATCGCACCCCCGAAGGTCGGAGGCGTGCACGCCCCTCCCGCGCTGCTCATGATGCTCCGCTCGAGCTCACGAATCGCGTCCAGATGCGCCTGCACCTTCGGCAGCTCGGACTTCGGGACCTGACTCTGAAGGCTCGTGAGGCCCCCCGCCGCGAAGTCGAGCACACTCTTCTGCTGAGCGCTGGCGCGCGCGACTTGCTCGGGCGTGAGATTCAGCATGCCTTGGGAAAAGTAGTTGTTGAAGGCGTTGAGCGGGCTCGCATCGGGCCAAAGCGGCACGGGCGCGCCGCCTGCAGCGCCCTTTTTGTAAGAAGTGACGCGCAGGGCGTGCATGTTGCCGTCCGTGCTCGCGGACTCGGTCGAAGCCGTGAGCTGCACCGACGGAAACGGGCATGAGGCCCTCAAGGCCGGCACTGCGTTGAGCAAGAACTGGTCGATCGACTGATCCGTCGGAGTGATCGTCTTCGAATTAGGGTCGTTGCGGTTGCCGTTGGGCTGCTGAGGCCACGAGCCGGAGCCTGAGTCCTTGGGTGGCGGCGTCAGCATCCCCAAGAAGCCGCCGCCATGCTGATCGCCAATCCAGTCCATACTGCGCGCGTTGCTCAGGCCCTTCAGCACCACCATTTGGTTCTGCAGCGCGGCGAGCTTGCCGTCCGTAAACGAGCTGAGCACCGAGGTGGGACTCCAGCCAGTGGGACCGCCCGTTGGAAACCAGCGCCCATTCGTGAGAGAAGCGGAGCCGCACGGGCGGTGGATCAGGAGCAGGCGCTGCGGGGCCATGCCCGTTTGTGCGTGCAAGGCCAGAGGTCTCAGGAGTGAGGTGGCCGCGGTCGCCGCAACTCCACCCAAAAACGAGCGCCTCAGCATTCGCATGTCGTGCTTCATCGATAGCCTCTTACTCTGCGTCCCGGGTCAAAAACGCCGGCGAAGTGATGATCCCCGCAAACAAATCCGTAAACGAGCCGGTTTGCTCGAAGCGATCTTCCACCGCTTGCAAATCGCAGGAATTGACGTTCCCGAGCTGATGCTCGAGGACGTACGCCGCAAGATTCGACGCGGCACAATCCGAAACCTGACGCCCCGCCCCAAACATCTGCGCCAGCTGCGCAACACCCGTCAACGTCGTGGTCTCGGCGTGGCCTTCTAGGACGCCTCCGGCAATCGTGGCCGTCGTGTCGAGTGGCCCACCCGGGGGTGTGCTCGTCGGGTCGGTCGTGCGGTAGCGACCGATACCGTCGTAGCCAAGCGTCACCAGGCCGAATGCATCGAAACGACCATGACAGGCTTTGCCGCATCCATTGCCGCGTTGCATCGCGACCTCGCGCGTGCTGCCAGTCATCGTCGCCGCGGCCGCCAAGGCCCCAGGAGGCGGCGGCGGCAAATCCGGCGCGCAGAGCAGATTGTAATAGACCCAAAGCCCGCGATGAACGACGTCGTCGCCAGCGGCGTTCAAGGTGGAGGAGGCCAGCAAGGCTGGCTGTGTGAGCACGCCGCCATCGTATGCGGCGCCGGTGGTGGTCACCTTTTGCAGATCCATACCGGTAACGGGGGGCAAGCCGTAGGCTTTAGCGATGGGCTCGTTCGCGTAGATGGTGCGCGATGTAAAGAGGTCCGAAAATCGACCTTGGCCCAAGATGTCGGCGAGGAACTTCTGCGAGCTCTGATACAGCGCCGATTGCAGCGTCCCGAACTCGGGAAACTCCGCCGCATCTTTGTGGATGAAGGGCAGCTTCTCGAAGTTGAACAAGAACGAAACCTTCTTTTGAAGGTTCGTCCGCACGGGAGCCAGCGCCAGTAGGCGCGCAACTTGTGCTGCAAGCACTTGCGGCTGGGTCAGCGACCCATCGACTGCTTTGGCCCACAGCTCGGCATCAGGGGTCGAGTTGAGCAAGCCGAAGCTGACGGCAGCGGCCAACTGGTGAGGAGTGAGAGGGACCTTACCAATCGGAGGCGAGGCGCCGCCGCCGAATTCCGCTCGGTACAGGAATGCGCTGTGCGTCAGCGCCGCCTCCATGGTCAAGCGCACCTGCACGGCTTGCCCGTCGGGAGCGCCCGAGTTGAAGATGGCGATCAGGTCGCCAATCTCCTGATCGGTGACAGGACGTCGCCAGGCGACGGGCAGCTTGGTCCTCAGGAACTGCTCCATGCACATCGCATTGGCGGCACCTGCGGCACACGGCGCGAAGGCAGGTATTAAAGCAGCAACCTGATCGGCCGCCCGCAGGTATGCCTTAATGGTCGTAGCCTGCACTTGCGCGCCTTCGTTATACGGATAGATACCGCTCGTACTGGCTGGGGCAGTCACGTCAACATTGGCGGGGTAATCAACCCCGAACACATCATTGACGATGTTGCGGTATTGCACGTCGGACACCAGGAACAAGCGTGCTGGCGCGAGCGACGCGCCCTGAACGCACTGCTGGCCACTAGGGCCAGTGACGACGACGCCGCCCGTGTTGCCGCTACCGCCACTACTCGAAGCTCCACCTCCACCGTTGAGCGTGGGTCCTGCGTTCTTGGCGGGCGTCGAAGAACACGCGAGTGGTAAGCTGACCGCTAACGCCACTACCCCCGCTCGTGCGAGCCGAAGACCTGCCGTGAAATGATAGGGGCGCTTCATCTCACGGCAAATGCCGGGCACGCGCGAAAACCTTACTTCGGCTGACGATCAAATCGCCGTGCTGCGAGCGCCTTTCCGGCTACCGTCGTGGCGAGCCGTAGATGCCTCGATGCGCAGAGCCAGCTCCTCTTCCTCCAAGGGGCCCCTGATGGGCGACGCGGCGCCGCCTGCGGCCTTGGCGCATCCAGGGCAAATCGGCTGCGCAGCATCCGCTCTTCGGACTCGACGGTGGCACCGACCGCACGCACGAGCGTGTGGGCGCGCGCCGTCAGGCGATCTTGGACTGGAATGTCGAGCAGCCGCTTCACGTCGCAGGCTCCTGCCCCTCGGCGCGAGCCAACAAGCTCATGAAATCGCGCCGTGCGAAATGCAGTCGGGTATAGATGGTGTTCACGGAAACCCCCTCGAGCGCAGCGATTTCTTCGCCGGTGTAGCCCTCGACATCGAATAAGAAGAATGAGCTACGTCGACGTTTAGTCATGCGCGACAGAATGTCGTACATCTGGTTCCTGGCTTCACGCTGTTCTAGCTCCTCGATCGGGCTAGAGTTGCGGGTGTCGGCCGTACGGAGATCCGGGTCACGATAGAGTACACGACGCACCCAAGACCGCCGTAGATGCCCGCGCGTGACATGTTGGGCGATGCGGTAGAGCCAACCGGCCACGTTACCGCCCTCGAATTGGCTCAAACGCTTACGCGCGACCAAGAACGTTTCTTGGGCGAGATCATCCACATCTGCGGGCGGGCAGCCAAAAGCTCGCACCCAACGCGTAACGTGAAGGAAGTAGCTCGTGTAGAGATTCTCGAAGTCCTTCGGCGAAAAGAAAGCGGCCCCCTGCCCTGCCGTGCCGTTCCAGGTCGGCGGCTCGAGGGCTGCGGGAGAGGGCGGCACAGACGGCGTATGCTCGCTGCCCGGCGGATCCTTCTATTGCGGGATCCCAACCGTCCCGTGCGTCAGCGCGAGCGGGCCCGCCCCTTTTTCTTCACCGCCGCGAACGACGCGAACGCTCTCCACGTTTCGACGAACATGTGCAGCGGTGCGGAGCGCTGGCCTGAGCTCGCGGAGCGGGCGCTGCGGAACCGCTGTTGGTTGGCTTTGCCGGCCACGCGGCGGCGTCACGCCTCGAGCGTGCGCGCCAGCTGCTTGATGTCGACCGGTTTCACGAGGTGATCGTCGCAGCCGGCCGCGCGCGACCGCTTGCGATCCTCTTCCTGGCCGTAGCCGCTCAACGCGATGATCCGGGTGCCGCGTGTCGCTGGCGTAGCGCGCAGCCGGGCGGCGACCTCGAATCCGTCCATTCCAGGGAGACCGATGTCGAGAAGGACGATGTCCGGCACACGCTCGGCGACGGCGAGCAATGCCGCCGGTCCGTCGCCGACGTGAGCCGCGTCGTGCCCCCAAGTCTTCATCAGCTCCACGAGCATCTCTCCGGAGTCGCTGTTGTCGTCGACGACGAGCACGCGCTTGCTCGTCGCGACGGGCGACGGAAGCGGCGCCGCGTCTGCGTCCTTGGTCGACTCGAGAGCAGCCGTCGCCGGAAGGAATAGCGTGAATGCGCTCCCGCGTCCGCGTTCGCTCCTCGCCTCGACGCGGCCCTGATGGAGCTCGGTCAGGCGCTTCACGAGTGTCAGCCCGATGCCGAGCCCGCCCGTGGGGCGATCGATCGCGGGCGCGACTTGAACGAACGGGTCGAAGATGCTGGAGAGCATTTCGGGCGGTATCCCTATTCCGTTGTCCTCGACGGTAATCGCGTTCTCGCGACCTTCGCGGCGCGCGGTAATGCGGATATCGCCGCCGGGGTCCGTATAGCGTGCCGCGTTCGTCAGTAGATTCGTGACCATCTGCTCGAGTCGGGCTGCGTCGCCGGTCACGAAAAGACCCGGCTCGACGTCGATCGCGACGCGATGGCCGCGCGCGCTCGTCACTGACCGCGTCGTCTCGACGGCGTTCTGCACGATGGTAGCGACGTTCACGACCACGGGTCGGAGGACGATCTTGCCTTGTGAGACGCGGGACACGTCGAGCAGATCGTCCACCAGGCGCGCGAGCTGACCTGCCTGGCGGTCGATGATGGCTTGCGCCCGTGCCGCGGCGGACGCGTCTTGCGCCCGTCGCATCACCTCCAGTGCGCCGGCGATCGCCGCCATCGGGTTTCGCAACTCGTGGCCGAGCATGGCGAGGAATTCGTCCTTCCGCCGGTTGTTCTCCTGGAGCTCCGCGTTCAGCTTCGCCGCGTCTTCGAACGCCCGTTGGAGGTCCGAGCGCGCGCCGTCGAGGGCGTTCGCCAGCTCGCTTGCGCGGCGCCCCATCGCACGGGCGACGTTGGCCTCCCCCTCGGCGGCGCGTACGCGATTCTCGGCGTGGACCAGCGCCACGAGCAGCGGCGCGCTCTCCGCGAGCGCGGCGAGCTTGTGGTGGTCCGGCGTGCCGCCGAGGACGACGAATGCGAGTCCGTCGCCCGTGACGCGGGCTACGGCGGCCCGCACAGTCCCGAGCGGAAGCTCGACCTCGGCGCGATGAGCGCCCGGAACGACGGCGCGCTTCAGGAACTCCCGCCAGGTGATGCCGCCGCGCAGCGTTTGCGGGAATCCCGGCGCGGGCAGCAAGGCGTCGATTTTCGGATCACGGACCAGGATGACGAGCTCGTCAGCACCGAGCCACGCCGCTATGCGACGTGCGGCGTCGGCGCGATCCTCGACACGCGCGAGCCCGGACAGCAGGACGGGCGCGGCGGGATCGGACGGGGTCACGCCGGAAGCACGCACACCACCGCGGTGCAGTTGTGGAACCCGCCAAATTGGCCTTGGGCGCGCGCGATCTGTCCGTGAGTGTTGCAGCCGACGTACGAAGCAGACGGGCCCAGCAGCTTGGCCAGCGACTCGAGCTCGAGGCCGAAGCCCTCGCCCATGCGGAGGCGCGTGGCGACGCAATCGAAGAACAGAGCGGTTTTGGGCTCGTGCCCGTCGAGGGCTTGGAGCGCGGCGCGTGTCGCGCGCGCCGCCGCCTCCACCGCGGAGCCCGCTGTCGTCCGCATGATGCTCACGTTGGCGCCTTCGGGGATCTCCGCGGCGCATCCCACGGAACCGTCCTCGAAGACGGCGAGCGGCACACGCAGCCGATGCCCGTCGGGCGTCTCGATTCCCAAGATGTTGTGGAGGAAGAAAGGAATGGGATCTCGCCGGTCGAACTTTTGACCCGTCTCGCGCGCGTGTTCCTCGAAGGCGTCCGCGGCAGGGAGACCGTTGAAGCTCACCACCGTGACGCCCTTCGCCTCGGTGACCCGGAGCGGGCGCGACGCGGGCGTCCATCCATGACCAACCCCGACGCCGATCGGCTTCTTCGACAGGATCTCGACGGCGACGGCCGCGTCGCGATACGTTTCGCTTCCGCAGAACACCTCGGTGCGGCGGAACTGCGCGTCGTCACCCGCGCCACCGCCGAAAAACTGGTACCGACCCGACGTCGCCAGCGTGAGTTGCTCGACGAGGTCGTCGGCGTGTCCCGCGAGCGCGTCGGTCATCACGAGCGCAGAGCGATACGGATACGCGTGATCGCCGAGACCGCGGAACGATCGCACGAGATCACGCGCGGCAGCCGCGGGATCCTTGCTGAGGCCGCCGGCGACGCTGCCGGTGAACTCCATCTCGTCGGTGCGAATAGCAAGCGCGCAGGCGAGGCCGGTGCCCTGGGTCTCGCTCGTGAACTCCCCGGCGGACGAAGCCCCAACGAGGACCTTGGGGTTGCATCGCGCGGCAAACACGCGAAGAAACTCGCCCTGATCGTACTTCGGCGACGCGAACAGGATGACGAGGTCGGGCCGCGTATCGAGGTCGCGTGCAATAGCGTTCGAGAGGTCGATAGCGGCGTCGGCAGCAGTCTCGGCCTGAGTGTAAACGGTCGCAGTGCGAAGCATGGGGAAGTTCCTCCGCCCGGCACGCTCAAAGCACTGCCGCAGCGCCGCGCCATATGCACGATGCGTTCCAAGCGGGAACCCTGGACTTTCTCGCAAAAGCCCGCGGTTCAACTGTAGCAAGACATCACATCGGCGCCGCTACCCTTGCAAGACTGACACAGGCGATCGCCGTTTGCCGGCGGAGCTACCAGCCTTCGGGCACTTCGAGCGGTTCGCCGGCTCCGTTCCAGCAGCTCACGCGACCCGCGACGCTGAGCGCGCAAACCGTGCTCGCAGAGGCGGTGACGTCGACGGCGTCGTTCGTGCCGAGCGGTGCCGGTTCCGCGTCGGCAAAGATGTCGCCGCAGCGCACTTGTCGTTCGTCGTCCAACACGCAAGCACGCGGCATCGTGGCCAGCACCAGCTTTCGGTACTTACCGTCCCAAGGCGAAGGTCGCAGCGCTTCCGTCAAGTCCGTCCAACACGCCAGCTCACCCAAGTCGGAAACGATGCAGCCGGCGGACTGGTGATCGACCAGAAGCTTCGCTGGCGTACCCTTCCAGAACGTTGGCAGGCGGGCGGGTAGGTCTATCGCGACTACGCCAATTGCGCCCAGCACGAACGCGCTGCCGTCCGTGATGGTCATGTCGACCGGCGAGGGTACGAGCACGGCAGGCTTGTTGACCGAGCCTTCGCAATACAGCTCGTGGTTGCTGAAGATGGCGCAAAGGCCGCTGTCGCCCACGGCCAACCGCAAGCTGTCCTTGGCACCGCTGAGGCACGAGTACTCTCCGGAGCTCTTGCGTACACACGGACTCAGCGGATTTTGCGCCGAAGCAAAATCGTCTCCGAGAACCAGCTCGACGACATCAGCCGGCAACACGTTGGTCTGACCCTGCCCCCAGCCCGTCCAGCAGCCCAGCTGATCACTCGAGCGCACCACGCACACGCCGTTGCTCTCTTTGTCAGAAGCGAGGATGCGCGTGCACGCCGCTTCGCCGCCCGGCAGTGGCTCGCCACAGTCGGAGCACGTCGTCAGCTTGCCGCGCACGGGATCGCAAACCGGCTCGCCCGCCAAGCAACGCGGCACGATACCGGCGCAAGGATTGATCGGCTCGGCTCCACCCTGGCTCGTTGAGTCGCCGCCGCTCGTTTCGGCTCCGCCCCAGCTGGTAGTTGCGCTGCCAGCCGCACCACCCAGCGGCAAAGGCTTCATCGGTTTCGACGTCGCTCCGCCAGAGCCTGCGCCGTTGAGCATGCCGCCGGCGTCGGACGGCGTTGGCTGCTGCAAAGGTTGTCCATGCCGCGTGTTGCCTCCGCAGCCCAACGTGACGACGGAAGCGAGTACCCCCCACGTTCGGTTGCGCGACATGAAGAGGCGAACTCTAGCGGAAGGTCTTTGGTTGGGTAGCCTTCGCTCAAAGGAAGGCGTCCTTACATTTATTGTGTGAACAACGGTGGCTTGCCATCAGGCGGCCCCAGTCACTCGTCGCTTGGCTCCGATCACGCTCAAGTGCACAAGCCGCGGCCAACGAACGACGCTTGCAGCACCGAGGGACACCTTGCATCGTGTTCCAGTGAGGGTTGCGCGGGGGCGATACCCCGCGTGGGTTACGGCCGTTTCGGTGCCGATTGAGTTGCGGGTGGCGTAGCTGGCCTGACGTGAACGACCTCGCCCCCGATCAGGTCAACGACTGCCGTGTTCGTAGCTATTGCCAGCTCCTCAGCGCGCCGGCGAGCACGGAGCAACGCGGGGAGCGTGCGTGCCAACAAGGGGTTCTTGGCGTGCTCGATGGGCTTTCTCGCCCCACTCTAGCAGGAGTGGGACGGCATCGGAATTGTCGTAGAGCAGGACCCGTTGCGCCACGCGGGCGAGCGCCACTTCGACGCTCGAGAGCGCCAAGAACCAGTCTTACGGCCTGCATCGCAACGGCTTCGGGTTGCTGTGGGGCCAGCTCAGCGGCGATGATGTCCGCATTTAGGAACGTTGGGCAATCGGCCTCCGTGGTCAGAAACTCGCGAGCGAACGTGGTCTTGCCTGCGCCATTCGGTCCCGCCATGCGCGCCTGAGGCTAGCCGAGATGAGCGCTGACGTACTTGACGTCGCCGATCAGTAGGGTCGCTCCGCGCGCGCTCAGGTGTTTGCCCGACTGCGCCGTGGCCTCGTTGCCCGAGCTCGCCCTTGAAGTCGATGAACTTCTTGTAGATCTCCCCGTAGACGACCCAGGTGTCGGTACCTTGCTGAATGATGAGGCCACGCTCGAACTCGGAGTCCTTGTGCGTGCCGACGTTTTTTACGTCCTTGGTGGGCGGGACCACGAACTCCAGCAGATTGGTGCCATCGAACGTGGTCGAGCTCCCGAGCGAGATCCATTTGTCGAAGATCTCGTGGGTCATGTACTTCGCGCCGAAGTCGTCAGAGCTGACAATCACGCCGTTGCTGAAGCTCTGATAGCGAGCGATATGACCGGGAGCCTCCAGCTCCTCGGACCTGGCGTCGCCGACGACTTCGAAGCCGCCCAGCTTTGCCCATTTCTTCCCAATCGGGCTCTTTTTGTCGATTCTGACGGCTTGAGCAATGTCGCCGACGTTCTCGGCCTGGTCGACTCGTTGAGAGCAGCCGGCGCTCACCACCAGCAGCAACAAGCACACCCCACCGATGCTCCTCGTTCTCATCGTCGAAACCTCCCAGGTGCCCACCTGATTCGAATGAAACGCCGAGTCACGTTCGTCTAAACGCATGCGCCTTATCACGCTGAGGCTCGAGAAATCGGGTGCGCGACAGCTTCGTCCCGTTTGCGCTCACCGCGCGTGCTGTAGGTATTGACGCGACTTGGCATGTAGCGTGCTGGTTGCGGTTGCCGAACGTGAGAGGTATAAATCACGCGGTGAATATGCGGTGGCTGTTCGGGGTGTTGGCGGCCCTTTGCTGCTTGGTACGGGTCGAGCCGGCGCTCGCCGGCTGTACGTCGACGTGTCAGGCCACGGTTGACGAGGTAACCGTCGACCCCAAGCTTGCGTGTGCGGTTATCGACGCATCGATCAACGACTGCAATTGCGCCGTTTTTGTCAGCGTCGACAACACCTGCAGCGGCACGCTCGAAGTGCGTAGCGACGACCTCACCTGCACCGCCGGAGACGACTGTTTCGCACTGCCAGCGGGCGAGTCAAACGCGTTCAGGTTGCTCATTGATTCGAGCGGCTCGAAGCAGTGGTCCCTGCCTTTGAAGGAGAGCGACAGCGGCGCCCATACCCTTTCAATCAGCGTCTCCGTGAGCAAATACGATGGTGATCCGGGCTGCTCGGTCGTCGAAGCCGGGCGCCCCGGCGAGCCGGGGAGTTGGTGGGTGGGCTTGGCACTAGCGCTATGCGTCTTCGCGCAACGAACGCGGGCAATTCGTTCATGACTCACTTCCGGCGAGCGTTGGCCGGTGGTATCGCCATGGTCTGCTTGGCCGCGTGCTCTGCACCCGAGCACAACGGGTCGTCGTCTGCAGACGGAGGAGCGGCCGGAGCAGCATCGGGCGCGGATGCCGGCGCGGTGGGCGAGGCGGGCGCCACCAACGGCGTCGTGCCGCAAGATGCGTTGCCGTTTCTACCGTCGAACGTTCGGCAGTTGCCGTCGCTAGCCAGTGTCGCAGACGTCATGATCACCAAGAGTGGCTGTGATCTGTACGGCGAATCCGGTGAATGGTCGTGCCTCGAAGCGGGCAGCTTTGCACACGATTTCGTCGAGTATCCGAGCGGCGACAAGGTCGCGCTTTTCGTGGTCAAGTCCTTGCGCGTCGAGGCGGGGGCCATCGTCAAGACGCACGAGCGCTTGCCGATCATCGTGGTCGCTCTCGAAGACTTGACGGTGCTCGGTTCGATCGAAGTCGTGCCAGGTACGGCCGGCGGCGGGCTGAACGAGGCGCCGTACACCGATGGCCAAGGCTCGGGCGGCGGCTTCCGCGGCAGCGTTTCTCAAGGCCGGCTCGCATCGGGCCAGGGCGCCTCCTTTTGCGGGTTGGGCGGGCGCAACCAAGTCATGCTCGGCTCCGGTCAGGGGCTGCCTCGCGAAGCCTACGGTTTTCCCGAATCGTCACCGCTCATCGGCGGGTCGTCGGGCGGTACTGGCATTGCGGGTGAATCCGGCGCTGGTGGCGGTGCGATTCAGTTGGTGGCGGGCGGCAAGCTCACGCTCGCCAAGGGCGCAAGTATCACCGCTCCGGGTGCGGGCGGCGGCGCTGGGCTTGCGGCTGAACCCGCTACTGGCGGTGGCAGCGGCGGCGCCATCTTGCTCGAGGCCGCTAGCTTCGACCTCCAAGGTTCTCTGGCCGCGAACGGCGGCGGCGGCGGGCAGGGGCTCGGCGCAGACGGTGCGGACGGCAGCGCGGACGACACCGCTGCGCCTGGTGGCGCGGCAAAGGTCGACGGCACAGTCAAAAGCCGTGGCGGCGACGGCGGGGCTGGCGAGAGCATCAACGGAGCCGACGGCACGATCGACGGCAACATGAACCCTGGCTCGGGCGGCGGAGGCGTAGGGCGCATCCGCATCAACGTGCACGGCCCCCTGCCAGATCTGAGTCGCGCGTCGATCTCACCGGCAACGACGACCGACTGCTTTAGCATCGCAAAGCTCTGAGCCAGCGCGCGGCGCTGTGTCGACGCGCGCTCAAGGCGGCCGGGCGCAGCGGAAACCCAGATAAATTTCGCGATTGGCGGGGGTACCGTTCGAGGAGGCGATCGTGATTGGGTAGCGGTAGGTGATGAACGGCTAGGCCGCCCGCCGCTTCTTCTTCGCTAGTTTGCGGCGGACGTGGGCGAGCCCATCGTGTCCGCACCGGCAATCGGTACCGGCGTGGTTTACGTCGGCACCGAGAAGCACAGGGTCTGGGCCATCAGCGACGAGGGGTTGAAATCACCCGACCAGCACTGTCGCTTCACGACCCGGGACGGTCGAAACTTCTGGTTCTGCGACGACGATCGGTCGTTCGACGACGCCACCAAACGCTGCAAAGACGCCGGCATGCGGCTGCTCAAGGTCGAGACGAAGGAGGACGAAGACTTCGTCAGCTCCCACTCTCACCACCGCTGCTGGATCGGCCGCCACGACAGCGACCATGACGCTGACGACAGCCACCACGATACCCACCACGACGACGATGGCTGCATGAGCTTTGCTGGGCACGATCACGCGAAGCACGGCGAGCACTGCGACAGCGCAGTCAACTCTTACGCCTGCGAAGGCATCCCGCCCATCATCGACACGCCCGACCCCCACGAGCATGATGACCATCACGGCGGCGGGTCGTCGCGCTGCGGGGTAACCGTACCGGGCGGGGGATCAAACGCTGGCTGGCTCTGGGCTTGCGTGTTGCCCCTCGTCGTCGCCGTGATGCGTCGTCGCCGCCACTGGTGTGAACGGTAACGCAGCGCTACGGGGCGGCAAAAACCGCCCCGCAGTAAGCTTCGGCCTCCACCGTGAACGCACAGACCGGTTCCATGGAGCCGACACAAGGACACTCGATGCCGGCGCTCTGCTGAAATCCAGAGCGCCACTCAGAGAATGCCGTCGTGCCAGCTGGCATCGCGGTCATTCGCACCTTGGTACCCACGAGCAGATTGCCCGAGCACGGCGGCGCTGGCGGCGGTGTAGTGCCGCCGCCACTCTTCGTGGGTGCTCTCTACGAGCGGCTCTTGCGTGGGGGCAACATCGACGCGGCCGTCATGGAGGGCAGAACTGCTTTGGACCACACGGACGGCCTAGCTGGAGACCTCCCGGTCCATTTCCACAAGAGTAGGCTCGCTCATCGGCGGCATCTGGCTTTCGGCTCGACGCCTTGCGGAGGGGGCGTGGTACGGTCGTTGCCGCAACGGAGGCATCGATGATTGAGACTCGCAAGCTCGGGCAAGGTGACGTGCGTGTCGGCGCGATCGCGCTAGGCGCCATGGCGTTTGCCGGCTGGTACGACACGCGCGACGATGAGGGTGGCATTCGGGCCATTCAGGCCGCGCTCGACGCCGGCATCACGCTGATCGACACCGCAGAGGTGTACGGCAACGGCAAGAGCGAGGAGCTCGTTGGTCGCGCCGTCCGCGATCGGCGCGACCGAGCCGTCGTCGCCACCAAGGCCAGCAAAGGCGACCCGGCATACTTGCGCGAGGCAGTCGACCGCAGCTTGAAGCACCTCGGCCTCGATCATATCGACCTCTACTATCTTCACCGCGTCGACGCCGACGTGCCCATCGAGGAGTCCGTCGGCGCCATGGCAGAGATGGTGCAAGCTGGGAAGCTCCGCGCCATCGGCCTGTCCGAGGCGGGACCCGCAACCATCCGGCGCGCGCACGCGACCCATCCCATCGCCGCGCTTCAAACTGAATACTCGCTCCTGCAGCGCGATCCGGAGCGCGATCTCTTCCCGGTCACGCGCTCGCTCGGCATCACGTTCGTGGCCTATTCGCCGCTCCACCGCGGCCTGCTCACCGGCAAAATCCGCACACCCGACGATCTGCAGGCCGGTGATTGGCGCAGCCAAGTGCCACGCTTCCAGGGCGCGAGCCTGGCCGCGAACGTCGCGCGCCTGCGGCCACTCGAAGAAATGGCTGCGCGGAAGGGTGTCGCGACCGCGTCGGTGGCTCTCGCCTGGATCCTGCGCAGCGGCGCCGACCTCGTTCCGCTCGTGGGCATGGGTCGCCCGGAACACGTCGAACGCAACCTGGAAGCGCTGCGCGTGCACCTCGACGAAGCCGACATGGCCACGCTCGACGCCGCCTTCCCCATCGGATGCGCCGCCGGCCTTCGCTACCCCGAGTCGATGACCAGCTCCCTCGGTCGCGAGGCCCCGCTGCTCTCGCACTGACGCCATCGGGCATTGAGACACGGCAGCGGCCCCCAGGGCCGGACACCGGAAACGCTCTCGGCCGTTCAATGGGAGGCGCGGGACGCCGACACCGACGAGCTGCTCGAGAAGGGCACGGTAACCGTTTGGAATCGTTGCGCTTGAGTGCGGGTCCGATTCTATGCGCCCCTGGGAAAGAGCTGCCGGCCAGCGGCCAATGGCCGATCCCACGAACGGGCACGGTAGTCGCTCTGTCGGACACCAGCGTCCTGTTCGGCAATCAACTGAACAATCGGCTCGACGTGCTCGACCTGTGCACCGGCAAGACGCGCTGGTCCTGGCAGCTCCCAAGCGCTCCTGGGATTTCGGTCTTCGATGGCGCGCGGCGCCTGCTGTATGTCACGCTCGCCGGAGCGACGAGCATCGCCAAGGTGTCGCTCGATTCGCCTCGAGCTCAGCTGATCGACTTACCTGCGCCAGCCATTTCTCTGGCCCTCGGCAACGGTCAGATCGTGTTCGCGCGCCTCGACGACGGCAGCCCCTTCGACGCGCCCATCTCGATTATCGATGGGGCCTCGCGCGCCGTGCTCGCGACGAGACGCGTCAAGCTCGATGAATTCATCGCCTTTCACCGCGCAAAGAATCGGCTGTTTTCAGGCTCGAAATACGGTGGCATCAAAGCATTCGAGTATGCGGCCCAGACCATGCAATTCACGGAAGCCGAGTCCTCTCCCGAGATGGGCTATCCCTGCTTCGAGCTTGCGCTGTCACCCGATCAGAATCACCTCTTCTTTGCCTGTAGCAACGGAGTGCAGCCGACGCCCCCTGCGCAGGGCGCTGACTTCAATCCCGCCGATCTCGCGTCACCGTTCGGTATCTACACGAAGGCACTCAGCACCACCGCTGCGGCATATAGCCCTGGAAGCACGCGGCTATTCGTCGAGACGGCAGGTGGAGTCGTAGAGCAGGACGTGACGACGCGCGCGCAGCTGGGCAACCGGCTCGTCGCCTATGTAGCTCATCTCTCCGTCGCGCCATCCGGTCGGCTTCTCGCAGCTAGCGGCGTCTTGCACCTCAACGACGATCCCGCACCGCTCAGCTGGTCCGTTCTCAGCACGGCTGACTGCAAGCCATGAGTACGTCGAGCCAGGCGATGCGGTGGACAGCGGCAATCTTCGCCGCGTTTGCGATGATGGGAGCCGCAACGCCGGCTTTGGCGCAAGAAAGCTCGCTATTCGAACCCAGTCAACATCGGCAGCTTCTCACGGTGCGCATCGACCAAGAGCTGCGCCTCCAGTCGGTGACGGACGTGTCGGTAGTCGTCGATCTCGTTGGCGGCACGGCGTTGGCGGCCTACGTAGCTCTACATTGGAATGGATGCCCGACCAGGCGCACATGAGCGTGCCGGAGAAGATGAGCATGCCGCGATAGCACGTGGCAACAACGAACCCGCCAACAGTCACGAGTGTCGCGAGACCACCCATCGCCTGCAATCTCCACCTCATGTTGAGGTCGTTGAAATGCATCGCGATGTCTTCGTGCTTCGCCCACAGGTTGAAGTCCGCATCGGCCTTGATCGCCTCCGGGCTCATGCGCGGCGGCTTCTTTTCGGCCGTCGATGACGTGAGCGTCATGATCGCCCGGAACGCCATAGCTACCGCTCAGCACCACTTTCGCGCCGTGTGGCCGCGAAGCCTTCGAGGCTTTGACGCTTTCGATCACTTGTCGCAGCGGAATCCCGTCCGAAATAGCTCGACGCACCCATGACCGAGTGAGCTTCCGTCAAAGCCTCAGTCGGTATCGGGACCGCCATGAGTCGCGTTTGCGAACCACCGCTGAAGAATAAACGGACAGCCACTCGAAATTTATCCGACCGCGACAACGGGTTGAAACCATGAGAGAGAACGAACGCACGACCATGCGACTCTCTCTCGAGGACGTCGCAACAGGCCCTAAACGAAATTGAAAGTGACTGCGATTCGCCTCGCGGAGCGAGTCGGATAAGAGCTCGCATGGTAGAAGTGCCCGTCGAAGGCAATCATCTTCCCCTTGCGGGGCGGAACGGTACCAGCAACGGTAAATCCGCCTTGGTTGGCGTATTCGGCGGAGCGCTCGATACTGATCTCGGCGGTGCTCTCATTGAAGATCACGGTGTCCCCGTCGCTGTCGTTCACATAGTAGACGGCAGTGCGGTGGGGTTGGCTGAAATCGACGTGAGGATTGTGCGGCGACATCTCCCCGGGCGTACATGTGAAAAGACCGACGCGAATGCGCAACAGCGCCGAGTACGGGAGCTTCGCCTTCTCGCAGAAGATGAAGAGGATGGGTAGGAGGAGCGAGCTCAACGGAGAGACGCTCGGCTGCTCATCGTCAGCCAAGTAGGCCATGTGACTGAACCCGCCGTAAGAACGTGCGAATCTGCCCGAGGAATACGCGCTTTCGGCATGGTACGTCCAGAGCATCTGCGAAGAGCCGAGCTCGGATTCGACCAAGTCTTGATAGGGCTTCGGAATCGCGTCGTCGATTTCGATGATCTGCATTCTTGCACCGGAGGCGGTCTTACCGCCCTTCTTCATGAATTGTAAGTGCTCGCAGCTCGAACAAATCGTCGATGAGTTGGAAAGGCGATGAAGCACCGGCAGCACTGACTACATGTCCTCGACCGCGTCTCGATCGATTGGGTATCGCAATGAAGGTAGCCGCCTCGTTCTCGGGTTTGGGCCTTTCTTTGGCCATTGCTACGTTGGCCGGTTGTACCGGCATCGTAGACAACGGCACCGTTTCCGGCGGCAACGGCGGTCCGCCTGCGACCAGCGGTCCTGGTGGTGGTGGTAGCGCGAGCTCCACCGGTGGTACGGGAACGACACCACAGAATTGCGACATGGCGAGCGCGCCGGCAGCCGCACCGCTGCGGCGACTGACGCAGTTCGAGTACAACAACACCCTCCGAGATTTGGCCAATGCGCCAGCGGCTGAGCTACCCGCGGAGGATATCGGGAATCTCTTCGCCAATGACGTCGCGACGCAGTCGGTTCCCCCGAGCTTGGTCAAGGCTTACAACGCCAACGCCGCAAGCGTCGCCGCCTCGCTCACCACCGCAGACCACATAGCCAGCCTCGCCCCCTGTGCCGCGGCTCCGGGCGCGGACGAGGGGGGTTGCGCACGCACCGTAGTGGGCGCCTTTGCGCCTCGCGCCTACAGACGGCCGCTCGCCGACGGTGAAGCCGACGGGCTCGTTCAGTTGTTCCAAACGGTCCGCATGTCGGGGCAATCGTTCGCGTCGAGTCTAGCCGCCGTGCTCGAGGCCATATTGCAGGGGGCCGACTTCCTCTACCGGCCAGAGCTCGGCGTGCCAGCCGAAGGCCGCACCGACGTGCGCCGGCTCACCGACAGCGAAATGGCCGTCAGGCTCTCCTACCTGTTTTGGGGGTCGCAGCCTGACCCTGAGCTCACCCAAGCGGCCGTTGCTGGACAGCTTCACACACCTGAGCAGATCAAGGGGGCCGCCACGCGCTTGCTCGCGGATGTGAAGTCACGCGACGTAGTTCGCTATTTCTTCGACTTCCTGCTGCCTATCCAAGCGCTCTCAGCCCTCCAACGGGATAAAGAAATCTATCCGAACTTCAACGCCTCCATCGGTGCCTTGATGCGCACCGAAGCCGAGACGTTCTTGTTGAAGGAAGTGTACGAGGGCTCCGGCACTTGGCCTGGCATATTGACGGCGCCGTATACCTACGTGAACGCGGATCTGGCCGCCTATTACGGCTTTCCTGGCGTCACCGGCAGCGACTTTCAAAAGGTGCCCCTGGACGGCGTGAAGCGCGGCGGGCTGCTCACGCTCGGCGGTGTCGCGGCGGGTCCGGTGCACTCGAACAAGACCAATCCCGTGACGCGCGGGTCGCTCGTCGTGAAGAAGCTCATGTGCCAAGTGATCCCCCTGCCGCCGCCAGATCTGGCGGCAATGGTCAAACCACCGCCCGACGACTCTGCTCCGACGGCAAGGGAGCGCTACACGATGCATAGCGCGACTCCGACTTGCCACGTCTGCCACGTCAACATGGATCCGGTCGGCTTTGCCCTCGAAAAGATCGATGCGGTCGGAGCCTGGCGCGAGCAAGAGAACGGCGTGACCATCGACGCCACCGGCAGCTCACCGCTGTTAGGCGACTTCAACGGCCCGGTCGAGCTGGGTCAGCGAGTTGCTGCGTCGGAAGCAACCCAGGCATGCTTTGCGAAGCGCTGGGTCGACTTCGGTTACGGGCGCACGACAGATGACAGCAACTGCAGTCTGGCGCGCGTGAAAGAACAGTTCAAGGCCGCCAACTACGACATTCAGCAGCTCCTGCTCAACCTCACGCAAACGGACGACTTTCTTTACCTGCCGGCGGTACAGCAATGAACCTCTTGGGCAAATTCAAACTGGATCGCCGGACCGTGCTGCGCGGCGCGGGCAGCATCGCCATCGCCTTGCCGTGGCTCGAAGTGATGGGGACGCCCAAGGTTGTTCAGGCGCAGAGCACTCCCAAGGCTAAACGCTTCCTCACGGTGTACCAGCCAGGCGGTACCGTCGCGAAGCAACCGAACGGCCGGGTCGAGGAGAAATTCTGGCCGACCACCGCGGCAGACGGCTCGGTGGTGCTGAGCCCGATTTTGGCGCCATTGCAGCCTGCCTTCCCCAAGATGATCGTGCCCAAGGGTCTCAGCATGACCAAGATCTGGCACAAGCTGAACGGTGAGCAGCACCAGGCCGGCATCACCAGCTTGCTCACGGGGCAGCCTCAGCCTGGTTCCGGCAAGTATCCCAAGGGGCCGTCGATCGATCAGGTACTGGCCAAGACGCTGTCGCAGGGGAAGAAACTGCCGAGCCTGCAGATGGCGGTGCGCTGGGCAACCGGAACCAGCAACAGCAAGATCGGTCCGCAAAACGCTGCGAATTTCGCGGACACGGCCGAGAACCTGCCGCTGCCACCTGAGCTCGATCCGCAGAAGCTGTTCAAAGATCTGTTCGGTACCGTCAAGGGCATGGGGGACGACACGGCGCAGAATGCAGCCATCGCGCGCAACAAATCGATCTTGGACTACGTGCAGACCCGCTACACGGCTCTATCGGCCAAGCTGGGTGCACGCGACAAGGCGCGCCTAGACGAGCACCTGACGCAGATTCGCGAGTTCGAAACGGGCCTCGACAAGTTGATCCAGGTCGGCGGTGCTTGTGAGCCTCCCGCGGCCGTCGACACGACCGGCTACAACCCGACCCTCGGGACAAGCATGTCGATGACGACCGATGAGGTCATTCCGAAGACGGGCACCTTCATGATGGACATGATGGTGATGGCGTTGGCGTGCGAGATCACGGCTGTTGGATCCTTCCAATGGACCGATACAGAGGCGAAGCACACCTTTCCGTGGCTGAAGCTCTCCAACCACCACCACTACTACCAACACGACGGCAACGACGCCTCGAAGAGTGACTTCGTCGACGGCTACGCGCCTGGCGCATGCGAACAGATTTGCACCTGGTACTCACAGATGCACGCGCACCTGCTAACGTCGATGGACAAGATCGACATGGGAGGCCACACGCTACTGGACGAAACGCTGGTCTTCTTCGGCACCGAGATCGCCTTCCCCCCGCAGCACCTGAAGGAGAACATGCCCTTCATGCTGGCGGGCGGCGGCATCAAAGGTGGTCAGGTGCTGAACTGCGGCAGCAGCACGCCCCATAACAACCTACTCGTCTCCATCTTCAATCATTTTGGAGACCCGCGCACCACGTTCGGCGACGCTGAGTTCTGTCAAAATCCCTTGCCTAGCCTGACGGGGTAGCCCGGATCCGCCGAAGGAATTCCAGGCTCGTCCGCACTAACGGCGATGATCTCTCGTCGAACGCCCCGATCCTCGCACTGCTCGGCGTGGGCGGCTGCGGTAGGCGCCGTCTGCGGGCTGGCATGCGAGTCGTCTGGCACGCCGTCCGCGGAAATACCGGGCGGAGCACCCGGCGCCGGTAGTCCGACGGCTGGGACGATGAGCGCAGCGGGTGGTACGGCCGCGACCCAGGGGGGAAACCCCGCAAGCGGCGCAGGGACGACCGGTTCCGAGCCCATCGGGGGTAGCTCCAGCGCCGGCGGCAGCGGAGAGGCTAGCCAGGGTGCACCGACGGGGCTGCTCTGTGAGCTCCTACGCCACCCCGAGCGCGCGCTCATCACGGACGGGAAGCCAGAGTTCGGTTTCATCACGAGCTTCGCGGCGCAGAGCGCCGTTCAAATCTTGGTCGCGTCGAGCCAGCAGCTGCTCGACTCCGATCAGGGGGACTCGTGGGATTCCGGAAAGCAACGCACGGACAAGTCGATCGACCTCGAATATGCGGGGGCTGCGCTCGAACCCGGCAAGACCTACTACTGGAAGGTCAGAAACTGGGACGCAGCTGACACCGCAAGCGCCTGGTCCGAAGCGCAACAGTTCACGATGGCGGCGTCGCTCGGCGCCTACAGCACACCGCGCGAACCCGTGGAGCAGACGCTGGTAACACCGGCGAAGCTGACCACGCTCGCGCCGGACCATGCGTTCGTCGACTTTGGCCGCGACGCCTTCGGCTGGCTCGAGCTCGAGCTGGACAGCAAGAGTGCGGCGAGCATCACCGTGCGCCTGGGCGAAGTGGCGACCGGGAACGCCGTCAATCTCACACCCGGTGGCAGCATTCGCGCGGCGAGCGTGCAGCTCCAGCTCCAAGCGGGACTGCACAAGTACCGCGTGCAAACACCCAAAGACACGCGCAATACCAGCGGCGACGCCGTTCGCTTGCCCGCCGAGCTGGGAGTGGTGATGCCGTTTCGCTATGCGGAGGTGCTGGGCTCGCCCGTTCCCCTCGAAGCAGCCATGCTGCACCAGGTCGCGGTGCACTATCCGTACGAGCCGGCCGCCAGCGCATTCAGCTCTTCGGACGACAAGCTGAACCAGGTCTGGGAAATTTCGAAGTACTCGATGGTGGCGCCCACCTTCGCGGGCGTTTACATCGACGGCGACCGTGAGCGCATCCCTTACGAGGGAGATGCGTACATTCAACAACTCGGCCACTACAGCGTCGATCGCGAGTTCGCTCTGGCTCGCTACAGCCACGAATACTTGCTCGACCACCCGACTTGGCCGACCGAGTGGAAGCAGCACTCGGTGATGATGGCGTGGACCGACTGGATGTACACGGGCAACACCGAAGCTCTGGCCCGCGCCTACGACAAGCTGGTTGCCGAAAAGACCCTCGAGTCGCACGTCGGCGCCGATGGCTTGCTGAATAGCAGCGGCCTCCAAGATCTAGTGGATTGGCCGGAAGGCGAACGCGACGGCTACGTGCTGAAGGACGTCAACACAGTCGTCAACGCCTTCTTCTGCCGCAATTTGCAGCAGATGGCCGACATCGCGCGGGCACTCGGCAAGCAGGACGAGGCAGCACGCTACGACGGGATGGTGCAAAAGGCCGTCGCCGCGTTCAACACCAAGCTCGTGGACCCGAGCACCGGTCTGTATATCGACGGAGGCGGCAGCTCGCACTCGTCGCTGCACGCCAACATGCTACCGCTCGCGTTCAACCTCGTGCCATCAGAGCGCCGCAGCAAGGTCGTCGCTTTCGTGAAATCACGAGGCATGGCTTGCAGCGTGTACGGCGCTCAATACTTGCTCGAATCACTGTACCAAGCGGGCGAAGCGTCCGCCGCTCTGCAACTACTGACGTCAGAGTCGGACCGGGGCTGGCTCAACATGATTCACGTGGGGGCCACCATCACGCTCGAGGCGTGGGACGCCAAGTACAAGCCGAACCTCGACTGGAACCATGCTTGGGGGGGAGCCCCGGCCAACATCCTGCCGCGCTTCCTGCTCGGCGTCGCGCCACTGACACCCGGCTTCGGCAAAGCTCAAATCCGGCCGCAACCCGGGTCACTCAGCCATGTCGAAGGGACTGTGCCCACGATCCGCGGCTCGATTCAGCTGGTGTGGGACCACCCTGCCGGCAAGGGTCCCGCGCTGCGCTGGTCGCTGCCAGGAAACATGCTGGCAGACGTCCAGGTTCCCCCAGATCTCGCGACCTGCTCGCCGCTACTCGACGGCTCGGCGGCAGCCCTGAGCGTGGAGGGCGAAACCAGCTGGCTCAAAGGCGTGCCGAGCGGCGACCACGAGCTCAGTTGTCCCTAACACAGCCCCAATTTCAGTCAGAACTGCCCACTCAGCCCCAGATGGACGCCCATGCTACTGGGTGCCAGGGCCAAGCGGAATAACTTGACGGAACGAGCGCGACCGACCGACGCCGGCGGTTCGCTACGGAAGATCAAGATGCCGGTGGCAAGACCGAACGACGCCAGCGCGATCCCCAACGAGACGTCCGAAGCAATGAAGAGATGGTTGATGCGTTGAATGCGCTCCGGCGAGCATCGAGGCCAGCAGTAAGGGAGCTGCTCGCGCTCGGTGCGAGCACTGGCGCCGAAGACTGCAAAGCCCACGAGTCCGGCCACTCCCACCACTCCCAGCGTGATCGGCAGCGCTCGGCTTCTCGTTGCCGCTTCGCGCGACGGCTTTTGGTCGAGCGTGGCCGGTGCAGGCTCGGCCGCTGGAACCGGGGGCGGCACCCGCTGCGGCTCCTTGGCAACCGGCAGGGATAGCTCCACCAATCGTGCTTTTTCGGAAACCGCCAACTCGACTTCCTTCGTCGCGCGCTGCGCTCCCGCGATTGCCGACAGCTCGTGCTTTCCGGGATTGAGCGAGAGCTCCAGGGCCTGATCCGCGGTGATCAGCTTACCGTCTACCAGAAGATGCACGGGCGCAGAGGCCGGTGCGTTCTTCACCTCGATGCGCACACTAGGGATCGCGCTTTGAAGCTCGCCTTGCCAAGCGCGGCACTCCGTTCTCACGAACGGCTGACAGGCTACCGCGCTGCAATCCAGCGCGGCAGCTCTTGCTTCAATCAGGTCACCGGCGGAGCGTCGTTCTTGCGTCCGCTCGTACGCAGCGACGCAGGCAACCGCAGCGGGTGTTGCCGCCTGCGCGACGCCAGGGAACAGTGCGACGGCCGCTGCAGCAAGCAAGGCTAGCGGTCGCATCAGTAACACTGAGGCCGCACTCGTTTGATGCCCCGCGCGTCGACGACGAAAGGCACGGCGCAGGGGGACGCCGCCGGTGCAGCCTTCCTTGTTGGCGTTGGCGTAAACCTCCGCGCCCTGATCGGAATCGGCTTGAGAAGAACCGAGCGCGCCGGCGGCTCGTCGACCGCGGCGTCGACGGTTGCAACGCTGCGCACTTCGAAGATCGGCATCGGAGTTTCGGGCGCGCTGAGCGAGGTCGCCGGCAGAGGGTCTGGGGGCTTGCTGGAGAAGCTGGCGGCGCGAGCCGCGGCTGGAGTCGGGCGTGCCGCGGGCAACGGCCTCCTTTGCACGCCCCAAAACAGAGCCAAAATCGCAACGACGAGGCCGAACGTCACCCATCCCGGCTTCAGCCACGACGGGCGCGGGGCACGCTCGGATCGTCGGCTTGGCGCGGTCACGACGGGCACCTCGGTAGACGGCGGCGTCACGGGGCCTTGGCTCTCCACGATGACGGGCTGACCCGCCCAGCGAGCCATGAGAGCCAATGGCGGGGTGAGCTGTAGGGTGGGACGAACGGCCTGCAAAGCTCGGAGCTGCGCCTCTTGTATGGCGAGGCTCTTTCTCAGATGCACTCTCAGAAAGTCGGCAACTTCTTCGTGCGGAGCCGCCTCAAGCGCGTTCGCAACGTCTGCCGCAAACGCTCGCGCACTGGGCGGGCGCTTGGCGGGCGTTCCTGACAGCGCGCGTAGAAGAACGTCATCGATGCGCGTCGGGACTCGAGGATTCAGCTCTGAAGGAGGAGTGATGCCCCGCTCGATGGCGTGATTGAGGGCATCCGCTGCGATGACGTGCTTGAAGAGGCGCTTGCCAGTGAGCATCTCCCACAACACCACCGCTGCTGCGAAAACGTCCGTGCGAGCATCAATCGGTCCGCCTGATGCAAGCTCGGGCGAGACGTAGCCCGTAGCGCCCTTGACGGCGCCCACGACCGTCATCGCGTCATCACTCAAGCAGCGCGCCACCCCGAAGTCGGTAAGCCGCGCGGCCCCGTCGACACCGATCAAAATATTCTGCGGAGACACGTCCCGATGCACCAGTTGGAGAGAGTGCCCCGCAGGCGAGCAAGCGCTGTGCACCGCGTTGAGCGCACTCAGCACGTCGAGGGCAATCCTGACCGCGACTCGGGCGGGCAAGGGCGCGACCATCGTCAGGAGCTGGGCCAGATCGTCGCCCAGCACGTACTCCATGACCACCAGCAGCTCCCCCGCCTCGTGGACGAGATCCAGAACGGCGATGGTGTTGGGATGGCGAACGGCAGCCGAGATGACGGCTTCGCGCCTCAAAGCGCTGAATGCGCGCGGCGAGCGATGTCCAGCCCGGAGGCGCTTGATCGCAACTGCTCGCCTGAAGCCCTCAGCCCCATCGAGCAGTCCAAGGTGTACCACGGACGCGGCCCCCGCCGCGACCTCGGGTCCGATGACATAGCGGCCGATGCGGCGCGTTTCGGTGGGCGACGCAAGCGCCAACCAACTTCGACCGAGGCTCGGTTTCGCACGCGCACGACTGTCTGCTGTGTGCCTCACGTGGTTAAGTGCAACCCCGGAGGGTTGGGTTCCCCATTTTGTTAGAAATCTTACCTTACTTTCGAGCCGTCTGTAATTTTACGCGCGCGCGATTCAGACGGCGATTGTCAGCGAGACGACGCGGCAGCTCTGGGTGACTCGACGCTGCCACGACGAAGCGCGCACATGCTGCCCGATACCGCGTCACCCTCTTGGTACGGCTGCGTCGTGCGCTTTTAGCGCACGGTTTTGGCGCGGGCGCCCCTCACATTGATCATGAGGGCTCGTGTTCTCGGGCGTCAGCCGCTGCTCGTTGCAGCCGCGCTAGTCGCTTGTACCGGCAGCGGTGGTGCCGGTCGAGCGACCACCAATGAAGGCGGGAGTAGCTACGCGGCTGGCGCGAGCGCCACCGGCGGCACGAGCAATGCGACAGGAGGAGCTGACCCCGCGACGGGCGGGACGAGCGCCACCGGCGGCGGCGGACAAGCAGCCGGCGCTGGCGCTAGCGGCACCACGACAGCTCCTCGAGATCCGTTTACCGTGGCGAGCGAGGGAGCGGCCGTCGACATCTACGTCGATAGCACCGACTACCCTGCAGTGGTGCGAGCGGTGGGCGACCTCCGCGCTGACGTGGAGCGTGTGTCTGGTGTGATGCCGTCGGTCGAGAATGCGGTTGAAGCGCTTTCGCAGCAGGCGATCCTCGTCGGCACGCTCGGCAAGAGCCCGATCATCGACAGCCTCGTCACCCAGGGGAAGCTCGACGTCACCGGGGTGACCGGCAAATGGGAGTCGTTCGTCGTGCAAGCCGTGAGCGATCCCGTTCCCGGCGTGAGCCGAGCACTCGTGATCGCCGGCAGCGACCGGCGCGGCACAGTTTATGGTGTCTACGATGTCTCGGCAGAGATGGGCGTGTCTCCCTGGTACTGGTGGGCCGACGTCACGCCGAGCGTGAGGACCAGCGTCGCGGTCGAAGGCGCGCGGCATATGGAGGGCGAGCCTTCGGTCAAGTATCGCGGCATCTTCATCAACGACGAAGAGAACTTCGCCGGCTGGGCTGCGGCAAAGATGGATGCTGGCAAGAAGACGGGGCCCGAGACGTACAAACGTGTCTTCGAGCTGCTGTTGCGCCTGAAAGCGAACTTCCTTTGGCCCGCGATGCACGAAGTTTCTGACGCTTTCAATGCGTACCCCGACAACGCCAAGAACGCGGACGCCTACGGCATCGTCATGGGCTCGTCGCATCCAGAAATGTTGCTACGCAACAACTTGAAAGAGTGGGCGCCGTGGGCGGCCGACCACCGCTCGGGCGGCCAGACCCCAGTCTACGACTACAGCGTCAACCCAGACGTGATCTACGGCTACTGGGACGCTCGGGTCGCGCAGAACGGCCAATACGAGAACGGTTACTCCATTGGCATGCGCGGTGAGCACGACAGCGGCTTGGTAGCGGCCAACGCTCCCACGACGTCCGCAAAGATCACACTCATGGAGAAGATCTTCGCGGATCAACGCAAGATCATCGCGGCGCGCGTCAATCCAGATCCAGCTCGGGTCTTTCAGATCTTCACTCCCTACAAGGAGGTATTGACGCTCTACAACGCCGGCTTGAAGGTGCCCGACGACGTCACGATCCTGTGGGCGGAGGACAACCACGGCTACGTCCGGCAGATCCCCAATGATGCGGAACGCAGCCGCTCCGGCGGCTCGGGTGTCTACTATCACCTCTCGTACTACGGAGACCCGCAGAGTTATCTCTGGCTCAACACCACACCACCTCCTCTGGTTCGAGAAGAGCTACGCAAAGCCTATGACGCGGGAGCCAATCGCGTTTGGGTGATCAACGTTGGCGACTTGAAGCCGGCCGAGATCGGCCTGGAATTCGCCATGAGGCTCGCTCGCCACATCGACGACTACGGCGAAGGCAACGTGGCAGACTTCGTCACGGCGCTCGCTAGCCGAGACTTCGGACCGGCGCACGCGCAAGAAATCTCCGACATCGTGATGCACCACTTTCAGCTCAACATCGCGCGACGCCCGGAATTCATGCGCAAAGACGTCTACAACCTCGTGAACTACGGCGACGAAGGCCAGAAGCGCCTCGACGAAATCACGCAGCTCTTGATGCGCGCCACCGCCGTCTCCGAGGGGCTGCCGACCGAAAAGAAGGACGGCTTCTACGAGCTGGTTCTCTACCCGCTCCGCGCCAGCAAATTCACGTTGGAGAAGTACATCAGCGCGGCGCGCACGGATCTGTTCGCCGCACAAGGACGCACCTTGAGCGTGACCAAACATCGTGCGCTGGCCTCAACCGCGTACGAGACGATTCTCAGCGATCTCAAGTACTACAACGAGAAGCTCGCGAACGGAAAGTGGCAAGGCATCATCAACCCCTGGCAGTCGGGGCTGCCCACGATCGAGCGCCTGCCTGCGCTCGCGGCTGCCCCCTCCCCATCCAACTCTCCCCTCGGTGTCGTTGTGGAAGGCCAGACCACCGGCGCTGAGTCGGCAATGCTCGAGTTCTCGTCCTACACGCAAGACGTCCGATTCGTCGACATCTTCAGCAAGGGCAACGCCGGGTTCGACTGGACCGCCACGGCCTCGCAGCCCTGGGTAAAGCTGAGCAGCGCCAGCGGCCACGTGGAGGACGAGCAGCGGATTCAGGTCAGCATCGACTGGACGGCGGCGCCGACCAACCTTAGCAACGCCACAGTGACGGTAACGGGCGCGGGCTCGTCCAAGCTCATCAATCTGAATGTCTCGAATCCGCAGAGCCCCACGCACGATGAATTGGACGGCTACGTCGAAGCCAACGGCTACGTCGCGATGGAGGCCGAACATTTTCACCAAAATACGAGCCGTGGCGGAGCCGAATGGCGGGTCCTCACGGGCCTGGGGCGGAGCGGCGATTCGGTCAAGGTCTTCCCCGACGTGTCACCGAGCGTCACGGCGAGCTATGCCACTACCGCGCCCGAGCTCGCTTACAAAATCTATTTCTTCAGCACTGGCACGTTCCCCGTCACGGTGTTCCGCGTCCCCACGCTGAACACCGGCGGCGCGTGCCGAGTCGCCCTTGGCCTCGACGACGGTGAAGCGCAAACCCTCCGTGGCGCCGACGCAACGGACGATGCGAGCTGGAGCACCAACGTCGTCGAACAGATCGAAAAACTCACGACCACGATTCCGGTGACAAAAGCCGGTTACCACACCCTGAAGATGTGGAAGGTGGATCCGTCGATAGTCGTGGATCGCATCGTCATCGATACCGGAGGACTTCGCCCATCCTACTTAGGTCCGCCCGAAAGCTATCGACATTGAGTCGCGTCGCTGAGATCGCGACGACGTCGCCTTCGTCGTACGACAAAGCCGAACAGCGCGAAAGCCGCCAGACCACCGCCGCGGGTCGCACCGCTCGAGGTCACGGTGCACGTGCACCCTGCCGCGGCGCCGTCGTCGGTGCTGGTGCCTGCAGCGCCGGCACCGTTGGGCGTGCTGCCGGCTACGCCGTTCACGATACCAGCTGAGCCGTTCACGGTGCCGCCGAAGCCGTTGCCTCCGACGCCGGGCTCGCCTGCGGTCGGCACGCCACCGTTCGAGCTTACGCCGCCCAGGGCGCCCACACCCGCTGCCCCCGTGGTGTCGCCGGCGCTCCCTCCGCTCGCCGCGCCGCCCGTTCCACTACCGCCCGTTGTTCCTCCGCTCGGCGCACCAAATTCATACGCGCCGAGGTCCGGCTTCGCTCCCACGAACGCGAGCCCCACGTTTTCGCCTTTGTCGATCAAGGCGCTGCCCTCTTTGAGCTTCATGAAGGTGCACGCCGAGGGCAAGCGGCCGTCCATTTCACGAGGTCCCGTACAACCAGCATCCGAAGTGCTTTCGAACGCTGCACTTGCTTCAGCAATGTTCAGGTCCCAGCTGTTGGAGGCGCTGTCGACCCCTCCCATATTCGTATTCTTGTTCGGGAACCCGACGTTGTTGCGCATCTTGTGCGCGAGCGCTCCTGTCAGCTCGATCGTCTGACTCGTGTCGCCGGAGGGGCTAGCGAGCAGGTTGTATTGCGTGCCATTGTTGTACGACGTGTTGTTGAGCCAGGTGTTGCCGCCCGACGAGTGATTCGCGTAAAAGCCGGCCGCCTTGTTCTTCCAGGCCACGTTGTTCTGGATGATGTGGCGGATACCCGTCTTACTGCTGCCCATCTTGAAGCCGTTGCCGTTGCCGTCGCCGCCACGGCCGTTCGACATCGCAAAATTGCCTTCGGTGATGACTGGCACCTCTTGCGAGATGTAGTCGTAGCCGTCGTCGGAATCGTTCCACGCACGGCAGCCGCGGACGACCGTGCTGGGCCCGCTCATCTGGTAATGAACCCCGAAGCCGTCGCCGTTTTGGCCATCGCCTTGGCTGCCGTTCTGATCGTAGTTGTCGTGCGAGTCACAGTTGAGAATCAGATTGCCGCCGTTGCCGCCGTCGATGAACAGGCCCGGCCCGAAGCCGTGATGCAGATCCAAAAGCTCGAAGGTGTTGTTGCTGGAATTTTTGGTGCGCAGAAGCGAGTACGAGTGACTGCCGCTGCCGCCCGCTTTGGCGTTGCTGATTTCGAGGCCTCGCAAGTGCATCCAGCTCCCGGTGACCAAGACCACCGGCACGTCCGCCGCGCTATTGCTGGTCACGTAGCCTGAAGCGTCGAGCACGGGCTTCTCTCCCGCGTACGCCCAGATCTTGGTTCGGTTGGCGTCCGAGCTGCCGCTCTTCGAAAGCACCAGCTGCGTAGAAAGGGAGTACTTGCCGCCGCGCACCCAAATCGTATCTCCCGCTCCGGCCGCGTTGTTGGCCTTGGACAACGTGGCAAACGGCTGTGCCATCGTCCCAGCGTTCGAGTCGTTACCTGTCGGCGATACGTAGTACTCGGCCGCGCTCGTCGTCGCGCTCGCCAGCAACAGCGAACAGAATGCTGCGCAGGGCGATCCCCAGCGCCCTAGAAATCTTCGGTGTCGCGCCCGATTCTCCACTACTGGAAAATCTTCGTGACCATGCTGGGTGGTTGCCCTCCGAACACATTCGAACGGGAAAACGATCATCGATCGATCAAGGGTTTGCCCAGCGCGGAACTTGTCGCGGTCCAGTAGCGAGCCGCGCGCGACAAACGCCGTCTCATGCGCACGGTCTTGGGCTTGAAGCCCCTAGTACTGGGCTTGAAGCCCCTATACTCTGAGTGAGAATCGAACTCGGCTCGGCCGTGCCGCGGATTTTGGGCGCTATCGGCTGTGCGGGCTCGCCCGACACCAGCGACGTGCCCCCAGCGGCGGTTCGCCGCCCGCGCAGGTCCCGGCCGGCGTTTCGACCAACGGCCGCTCCGGCGGCAGCGCCGTCGTGGCAATGGGTGGCGGAGGCACCGGTGGTACTGCGGGTGCGCCGGGTCCGGCTGGTGCCGGTACGGGCGGCGGCGAAGACAAGGCACACTTCACCAAGAGGGGCGACTCAAATGGGCCAGTTCGTAGCGCAAGAGCTCAAGCGCATTGGGAGGCGGCTGGGCGCTTACGTAAAATAGCGGTTTCCGCTCAGCGAACGTGCAGCTCGGAATGCCCCGAGCCCACGTCGTACAGCGCACGTTCGTGCTCGACGCCGGCCAGGTTGGGCGCGCCCTCTCCGCTTGCCGAATGAGTCGATTCCGCGGCGAGCGGCAGTGACACCCGCGCTCGAACATTGACCGGGATATCGACGCCAACGTCGAGACCGCCGCCATCTACGTGCCGCCAGTCGACGGTCACCATTCCGCGTTGCGTGGGCACGGTTCCCTTCGCGCGCGGGAGACTCGTCCGTGGAATCACGATCTCGAGCGTCTCGGCCCCCGGGCTACTCAACCGCACACCGAGCAACGTCTCCACGAAGTCGACCAGCGCCTGCGAGCCCCAGCCGTGCGATTCGCTTTCACTCGCCGTAGGCTCCCAGGTTTCCCAGGTGAAGGTGCCACCCTTGGCCAATACGTTTGCCCAGCCGGGGCCACTCGCGTCGGTCAAGCGCGTCACCACCGCGTCGACCTGCTCGGCGTCGCCCAACGCCTTGAGCAGCCAATGCGCGGTCATGGGCCCCTGCTTCATGCCGCGACCAGCAATGTACGTCGCCAGCTTGGCGTAGTCCGCGGGCGGCGCGATCCCGAACGCGACCGCGTAGGAGCTCGCATGCTGAGAGGCATGTGAGCTCGGCGAGCCCCCGCTACTGAGGCCGTCGATGTAGATGCCATCCGCTCGTCGTAGTTTGGCGTTGATGGCGAGCGCCAAATCTTCGGCGCGCTTCGCTTGCTTTTCGGCATCGGCCGCCGGCTTGCCCAGCGCCGTGGCAAAGCCGGCGACGTTGCGAGCCAACTGTACGGCCAAGATGTTGACCGTCGTGCGTGCCGCGGTCGTCATGTCGTAATCGTCGCGAGCGCGCGTCGGCCAATCGACGATGCCGTATTGGTAGTCGCCGCTGCCACCCGCCAGGTTCGTGATGAGTCCGGTCGAATCGTTCTTGTAGCTCCACACATAGTCGACGACTTTGACCAGGGCCGGGTACAGCTTCTCGAGCAGCACGCTGTCGCCCGTCATCTGGAAGTAGCGAGCGGCCCAGCAGCCGTACATCTCCGCAAAGTCCGGAATGTCGCGAGCGCCGTCGCCGTTGGGGTAAACCGCGTTGAGTCGCCCGTCGGGCCAGAAGCGTTTCTGTGAATTGGCAAATTGCTGCAGCGCCTGACGCGTGAGGCTGCGCTCACCATGACCGGACATGGTCGCGAACGAGATGTTCGACGCATCGTTCAGGAACTGGCCCTTCTCGCGGGTGGGCGTATCCACGAATTGATAGGCGCCCGAGTACAAGGCCGACCTCTGGACCAGCGCAAACACCTGATTCAGTGTCGCGTCCGAGCTCTCGAAGCTGGCGGCCTGCCCGAGGGGAGCGTCCGTGTGCTCGAGGCTTGCCGAGATCGCGTCCGCGCCCAGCGATTCACCGGGCGCCGCGATCTGGAGATAGCGCCAGGCCAGGTGTGTGAACGGTCGGAACGTCTCGTCGCCGCCTGCCTGGGTGTAGCGGAACGACATATCGGCGCCCTGCGTCGCCAGCTTGTCGGTGGAAACACGGCCGTCGGCCAGCAAGCGATAGCCGCTGAGCATGTCGACGTTGCGACCGGCGACGCCTTGCTTGAAGTGCACGACGGGACGCGCCGACATGACCTGGCCGAAGTCGGCCACGAGCGTACCGTCAGCCAAGGTCTTGACCGACATGGGGGCCAGCACCGTCGCTGTCACGCGAGATTCTTGCCCGACCAAGTGCGAGAACGCGCCCGCCGGGTGCTTGCCGATCACTTGTGGCGCCTCCCAGGCTCCGGCATCGAATCCCGGCAAGTCCCAGCCAGGCGTGGCCGCGCGTGCGTCGATGCGCTCGACGTAGTCGCCCGAATCTCCGCTGCGCTTCGGAGCTCCTGTTTGCCAAGCCGTCGCGCGCTTCACGCGCCAGCTCGAATCCGTCACCACGACCTGCTCCGAGCCATCGGCGTGTTGGATCACGAGCCTCACGAGCAAGCCGCGCTCCCCCGCCGGACGCCCCTGCCCCGAGCCGTACCAGTGGTACAAGACGCCCAAAGCTAGCGGCTTTCCCGCGATGACCTGCGGCGTCACGTCGGTCGCCTGGTAGTACCCTTCCCCCGGATAAGCGAACGCCGGGCCGCGATCGACCACGACGCCATTGAGCCGCAGCTCGGCCTGATGATTGGCGGCCAGGTAAACACGAGCGCGTACGATCGGGCTCGCGGCCACGTCGAGCTCTCGGCGCGCCAGCGTGTAGTCATCCGCTTCGCTCGAGCTACGCCGGATCCAGCTCGCGTTCCATTCCGAATCGCTGAGCCCGGTATCGAACTCGCCCGCGTCCGCGTAGGGCGAGGCTTGGTCCTCGCGGTCCCAGGTGCGCACCGTCCACGAGTAGCTGGTCTGGCCGGTCAAGGCGGGGCCGCCGTAGGCTACGTATGCCTGAGCTGCCGAGGCGACCTTGTTACTGTCCCACACGACGGCCTTGTCGGAGGCGCGCGTGACGACGATTTCGTAAGCCGTCTGGATCTCATTCGGCCCATCGTGCGGGAGCCAGCCGAACAACGGAGTGCCCTCGACATTCATCGGGCGAGCGCGATCACCAACGGTCAGTCGAGTCGGGGCAGTGGGGCTCGAAGGGCCGCCCGCTCCGCCCGCCGCCGCTGAGGTGCCGCCCGTCGAGCCGCCCGCGCCGCCGTCTTCTTGCGACGTCCCTGCGCTAGCTCCGCCGGAGCCGGCGATCTCGACCCCGTGGCTGCCCGCTGGAGCACCCGCGCCGCCGCCAGCGTTAGGCGACATGATCTTTGAACGGTCCTCGCCGCAAGCATTCGCAAGCAGGCCAAGCGAAAGCACGACGGGCCAGCTCCGCCAGGCAGGTGTTCCCACGGTCACATCAAAGATAGGGGCAGCAAGCGCAACTCCTTTTCATTTCGCAAAGGGGCCACCCTTCAAGCCCCTTGTTTGTTCATGAGCTCGAGAGTGATTGCGATGGCTCGAGTCGTCGCGTTGGGGCTGCTGGGTTGCAATGGCGGCAATGCCGCACCGCCTTCCCTAAACGTCGCCGGGTCGGGCGTGACGACGATCGTTGGCGGTGGCGGCGCGGCCGGCGGGGCGGGCACATCAATGGGTGGACAGGTCGTTCCGGACGCGGGCGGCATGAACGGCACCGCAGCCGCCGGCGCCGCAGGCTTGGCGGGGATGCCCGACGCCGGAACCGCCGGCGTGGTCGGCGCCCCGGCAGGTGGTGACGGTAGCGGCGGACAAGGCCCCGCCAGCTATCCGCCTGCGACCGAGGTGGTCGACGTGCTGAGGCGCGTCAACGCGCAGTTTGCGAAGAAATGGCCCGATCCGGGCGCACCGATCGTGGTCGGTTCTTCGCGACCGAGCAACATCTGGACTCGCGCCGTTTACTACGAAGGGCTACTCGCGCTCTACGCGATCGATCCGAAGCCGGAATACCTGAGCTATGCGGTCGCTTGGGGCAATGCGCACTCCTGGCAACTTCGCAACAACGACTCATCGACGACGAACGCCGACAACCAGTGCGCAGGGCAAACGTACATCGACTTGTACCAACTTGACGGCGCCAAGGATCCGCAGCGCATTGCCGCCATCCAAACCAGCGTCGACGGCATGCTCAAGAGCCACACCTCGGACGTGTGGACGTGGGTCGACGCGATTCAAATGTCGATGCCAGTATTCGCGCGCCTGGGCGCCCTGCATCCGAACGGCGGTTATTTCGACGCCATGTACGCGCTCTATTCGTACCCCAAGCGCACGCTCGCTCAGGGCCTCTACAACACGACCGATCACCTGTGGTGGCGAGACGCGAACTGGAAGTCGCAAAAAACCCCGAGCGGAAGACAAGTTTACTGGTCGCGCGGCAACGGCTGGGTGCTGGCCGCGGTGGTCCGAGCTCTCGACCTCCTGCCGGCGACGGATGTCCATCGCGCCGAGTACGTCCAAGACTTCACGGACATGGCGTCGGCGATCCGGGGCGTCCAGCGCAGCGACGGCTTCTGGAACGCGAGCCTCGGCGATCCGACACATTTTAGCGGCCCCGAAGCTTCCGGAACGGCGCTGTTCATTTACGGCATGGCGTGGGGCATCCGCCAGGGACTGCTCGACGAGGCAACCTACGCGCCCATCGTCACCCACAGCTGGAAGGCTTTGGTAGAAGTTGCCATACACGACGACGGCTTCGTCGGCTACCTGCAGTCCACCGGCGACGATCCCTCCGACGGTCAGCCGCTCAGCTACGACAAGGCTCCCGACTTCGAAGACTACGGCGTCGGTTGCGTGTTGCTCGCCGGCTCCGAGCTCGCCAAGTTGGCGATGCGCTGAGCTCTTCGCCGACTATCTCAAGCCGCCCATAGAGGTGGCCGGTATGGTCCCAGCTCTGAGAGCATCAACCACGAGCTTGGATAGCGCCGTGGCACCAGCAACGTTGAAGTGCGCAATCTCAGTGGGAGAAGCAAGTAGCGGTGCTGGTGCCGAGCTCTACGTCAGCGGCGGCGGCGCCGACAAGAAGGTCGCCATCCCGCCGGGATGAGCTGGAGCGAGGTGACGCTGAGAGACATCGCCATGAGCGGGGACAAGGCCGAGATCGGCGTCACCAGTGGCGGGCAGACGCTCAAAGTCAACGACTCTACGTTGGGCGGCGGCTGAGATACCGAGAACTGGCGCTTTACGGCAACGAGAACTGCTTGAAGAATGGCCAGGCGTTGTCCGGCACCAGATAGTTGTCGGGGTTCGTGGCGTAGAAGAAATTGTGATTGCCGCGCGGCCGACAGTCCATCACCTGCGTTCCCGCCGCGCACGACGTGTAAGTCTTGCAAACGCCGCTCGAGGTCGTCTTGTCTTCGGCGCACTTGTCGTTCGACAGCCATTCTTCGATGTCGCCGTCCGCGGTGTTGATGGTCACCGTGGTGTCGTTCAAGCCGCGAATCGCCAAGACCGGAATGGGCCGCACCGGACTGCAATCATTGACGGTCATCCACCCGCAGACAGGAGCAACGGCCGCGAAAATGTCGGCCGCTTCACACGCCAACCGGTACGTCATGGCGCCCCCATTCGAGTGGCCACTCACGTAGACGCGCTTGCTGTCGATACAGAGCTCGGCCGTGGCTTTTGCTACCATGTCGCGGAAGAACTTCACGTCGTCTTGCTTGTTCCCGCCGCAACAGCTACCTGCGTTCCAGGACTTGTTAACGCCGTCCGGGTCGATCAGCACGAAGCCCTCCTTGTCGGCCATCTTGTCCCACTTGCTGCGCATCAGTTGTTCGCTGGCAAATGACGTATAACCGTGCACGTCGAATACGAGTGGCAGTGGTTTCGTGCCGTCGTAACCCGGAGGGATATGCAGGAGGTAGCTACGATTCGTGCCGCCAGATTGGAGGCTGATGGTCGAGGTGCCTGGCGCGTGAGGGCGAGCGGGATTGCACGACCCGGTTACCGCACCACCACCACCCACTCCGCCACTGCCGGCATTGCCACCGCTGACGGCCCCGCCGTCACCGCCCGCGCCCCCGCCGCTCGAGCCGCCACTTCCCGCCTGTTCGTTCGTCACTGTGGCACCACCCGTGCCACCATTCCCGCCGTTGCCGGCGACTCCGCCCGCTGCCTGGCTGCCTCCCGCTTCGTGGAGACCGCCGCCGCCCAGGTTGGCGCCGCTCGAGCCAGGAATACCCCCTTGCCCTGGGGCGCCGCCATCGCTTCCCCCCGCGGAGGGTGAGCTTGCACAACCGAGCGCAGACACGATCGCAACAACGCTTACCCGAACGAGAACGGGCGTGCCCACGACCGCGAGCATCGCTTCGCGGGATGTTCTTGTATTCACGAAATCTCCTTGGACCACGGTACGGCTGCGTACCCCAGGCATGAATGTCGACGAGCGAAACATCCTTCGCTCGTCTTCGCATTCAGTTGGTTGCGAACCAGCGGCGCAAACTCAGTCTCAAGTTTCTCTTGCTTCGCGATCTTGCTCCGACCGTTTTGGCACCTTCGCGTCCATGCATCGAACCGCAAGTTATTGTTCTAAGATCGGGGCTCACGTTCGGCCGTGAGTCGCAGTGTCTCTCAGTCTCGCTCTTCCTCCGGCTCTCTCGCCGCCTCGGCCAACCACGCTCTTAGCTTCTTCAGTCGTGCGTTGAATTCTCGACGCGCCTCGCACAGCGCGCGCTTGTTGCCCTTCAGAGAGGCCTGCAGAGCCGCGGGGTAGTCGGTTTCGATGATCTGGATGAGGGCATCGTAGTCAGCAAATATTTTTGAGCCGTTGCGCCATTCGTCGATGTCCCGCATCTTTTTCCGGGCGTCATCGAGCAGGACGCTGACCTCCTGCCGTGCAGAATCGAGCGCGCGCTGAGAACGCGGTTGTTCGTAGCGAGCCCGCGCCTTGAGCAAGCCCGACAGCACCGCCTGGTGCTGGCGCAGGTGCTGTCGGTCGAACAGGAGCCAAAGGTGTCGATCTTCACGGGCCAAGCGCTTCAAGAACTCTGCTTCGGCCTTTTTGCCGGCGACAGGATCTTCCTTGAGCTGGCTCGAATCGAGAACGCCCCCGCCCGTGGAAGCGGGCGCAGCCAATAGGCCGATCAACAGCAACCCGGTCGTAGCTACGCCCATAGCTCGTCCTCCTACGGGCCCGCGGCGCCGGGCGCCTTGGCGAAGTAGATGTCGACGTTGCCGTTGCGCGTGTCCGGAAACGACACGTAAACATCATCGCCCGAGATGGCCAGGCCCTTGTAGTCGAGGATCTGCGCCGGGACGTCGCCGCCCTTCTCGTTTACCTGGATGTTCTTTTCGAACCCCATCGTGGGATCCGGCAGCGATCGCGCATAGTAGGTGTCGAGCTTGCCGTTTCGCATGTCCGACCACACGACGTGAACGCGACCCAGCCTGTCGACGCTGCCCCAGGCTTGCCACTGACGGGACTTGTTCGGGTTGTCGTTGACCTTGATCGGCTTACTCCAGTTGTCGCCGCTGTCGGACGAGTAAATGGCCCAAATGTCCTCGTCACCTTCGCCCCCGGTGTACGTCGCGGCCCAGACGACCGTCACGTATTTGCCGGTCGGATCAGAGCCACCGCCGAGAATGGGGTTCTGTCGCGAGCCGCAGTTGCTCCAACAGAATGTGCCCGTCTGCCCGATGGTCCTGGTCGGCTCCCAGGTGTCGCCCAGATCTTTGCTGCGGGCATAGCGGATGTTCCCTCCGTTCGGCGTGAAATTGACGTGAACCACGCCACTCGATCCGACTGACAGCGTCGTGCCGTGATTCAAAGACTCGAGCTCATGCACGGGCCCCCAGGTCTCGCCGTTATCAGTCGTGCGCTTCACACCGGCGTCGCCGCCGAGCCACGAGATGAACGCGGTGCCGGGCTGGGCCGGGCTGGCGGCGATCCATGGCTTGTCGGGTGAGCTTTGAGCTGACTTGACCGCGGACCAGCTGTCGCCTTTGTCCAAGGAGGTCATCACGCGTACCTGCGAAATGCCGTAGTCCTGGCAAACCGCGTAGAGCGTGCCTACTCCGTCAACGCCAGCGGTGGCATCACCAGTGATGTTGCCGCCCGCAGGCTTGATCAGGACGTTCTTCTTGAACGTCGTACCACCATCATCGGACGCCGCGAAACCACAGTTCAGGCCGCTTCGATAGTCGACCCAGCTCACCAGGACGGTGCCATTTGGTCCCGCGGCAACGAAGGTCTCCATCTGGTCTGCCGAGCCCGTATCGTCGTTGACCTTCACGTTCGGCAGGAATTTCACCGGCCCACCCGTCGGTCCCGTGCCCCCGACGCCTGCCTCACCGCCCGAGCCGCCAGTGCCTCCGGATGCGGTCGCACCAGCGGAACCAGTCTGGCCACCCGAACCTCCGGTTCCGCCGGTGCCTATCGGCTGACCACCACTGCCTGCATTCGAGCCCGCGATGTCCGCCGTGCCACCGCTGCCAACGACTCCGCTGGTGCTCATGCCGCCTGTGCCCGATGTAGCCATACCGCCGGAGGCATCGCCAACACCTTGCGCGGTCGACCCACACGCAGCGAAGGTCATCGCAGTACCAGCGAGCCACAGCACAAGACCAGAGCGCGAGCGCACGTAAACAAAAGGGGTCAGTGTCTCCGGATCTTACGCACTAAAATTCGACGACGAGTTTTGAGCCGAATCTCCCGGAGCCGTCACTAACGAGTAACCCCATGACAACACACGGTCTCGTCGCCCCCAACGTGCGTCGTGTTTGGCGCGTGCTGCTACTCACGTTTGTCACACCCGTTCTTGTGCACTGCGGCTCCAGCGAAAACGCACCGCCCGGCGCAACCGCCGGTTACGGGGGAGTCGGCATGGGCGGCGCTGCGGGCACGGGGCTCGGCGCAGGGGCGAGCAGTAGCTCCGGGGCTGCCAATAATGCCGGCAACGGCGGAACTGGCGTCGCTGGCGCAGCGACGAATGGCGGAACGGCAGGAGCAAACGGAGGCGCCGGCGGCTCGGCGAGGGCAGGTGCCGCGGGCTCGGCCACTGCGGGCTCCGGAGGCAACGAAGCCGGCGGCGCGTCGACACTAGGCCCCGTGACGTTCGAAAAGAACGTCAAAGTGAACGACGATAGCGGTAACGGGATGCACACGGAGGTGGTCGTGGCCTCAGGCCCGGATGGCCTACTCATCGCCAACTGGATGGACTTTCGCAATGCGCGTACGTGTGGCTTCGCGGTTTCGACGGACGGCGGCAAGACCTGGGGCAAGAACTTCTTCATCAGCGTGGCCGGCAGCGAATTCGTTGGCGACCCGGCAGCCGCGATCGACGCCGACGGCAGGATTTATGCTGGATGTCAGGACTATGGTCTGAGCCAGATCCGGCTGTCGACGTCGACTGACAAGGGACAGACGTGGTCGCCGCCGAAGTCGATTCAGGGTGCCCCGGACAAGCCCCAGTTGGGCGCTAGCCCGACCGTGGGCGGCGTCGCGTTCACGTCGTGGTTGGGCGGCTCCGCCGGCGTCCGCGGCACGAAGGACGGCGGAATGACTTGGGGTCCCGTGCATGAGCTCGAATTTCTAAATCACGGCACGACGCTCAGTATAGGTTCGAGCGGCGCGGTCCACGTAGCCTTCAGCCCGAACGGCGGCGTGATTCGCTACGCGCGTAGCAAAGACTTGGGCGACACCTGGGATGCGACCAAGACCATCGTCACGAGCACCGGCAATATCCACGACTGCGCGGGTATACGGCAGCATCCGGTAATCGGGGGCGACTCCGACCCGACCGGCAAGTACGTCGTTGTGACCTGGACGGGGTCGATGAGTAATGGCTCCTCGACGGAGGACGTGTACGTGACCTATTCGTCGGACAGCGGCGATACGTGGACCAAGCCGATCAAGGTCAACGACAACACCGCCGCTGCCTGCGCCGTTCAGCCTTGGGCCACCGTCGACAGCCGCGGCCGGGTACATGTGACGTGGACGGACACGCGCGACGGGCAAAACGACACCTACTACGCCCGCTCTGCGGACCCGAGCCAAGGCTTCGAGAAGAACGTGAAGGTCAATGACGGAAGCGGCAATGTTGCCGGATTTCTCGGTGATTACAAGGGGATCGCGATCTCTGGCTCGGACGTCATCGTCGTGTGGAACGACACGCGCAGCGGCAGCAACATCTACTCGGCACGCGCTGTCGGCGCCGCGGCACCTTGAGGTGCATGTGCTTAACGGCCTAGGAGCGGTCGGATCAATTGTGCGGACCTGCGATTTCGCCGATCGAAGTCGTGCTGCAAAAATCGCGTGCCGGCTCTTTTTCAAGACGCTTTGCGCTTTTTTTCAACCGCACAGGGCGCTCCCCGCACTTTAGTCATGATGACGTCGCTCGATTTCGAGAACGTAGCGCGCGCTCGGGCGCTCTTCAGATGCATGGTTCTGGTGACAGCGCTCACCTCGTGCGCGTTGCTGGAAAGCCGCAGTGTCCGCGCCGAGCAGCGCGAGCTCGCTCCCTCCGAGGCTCGCTCGTGGAGAGATTCGGTTCAGCAAGCCGTCGCCGCGGGCAGCTACTTACCCCTATCGCTGACGCCCGAAGTCGGCGCGAGCGCCGCGCAAGGCAGCGCGCAGACCGGTTACGACGGGGCTCGCAAGCATGCGACGCTGCGCTCGTTCGCGCAGGCCACGGTCTACGGTCCTCTGGCGCTGCGACTCGGCGTTGCCTCGAGCAATGCAGGGCGCCTTGCCCCCTCCGCTGGCGCGCGGGTACAGCTGCTGAACCAGCGCGACTACGGCGTTTCGTTGGCGGCATCCGTCTTCTACAAGGCCGAAGGCTTTACCGAGCTAGAGGGCGAGATCGAGAGTGTGCTGTCGCTGGCGCGGCGCTTCGACGATTGGCTGCTCGTGTCCTCGATCGCTTACGGCCAAGATCCGGAGGGCCATGAACGCGACGCCGAGCTCACCTTCGCCTGCATGCTCCAGCTCTCGCGACTTGCACACTTGGGACTCGACGCGCGTGGGCGTTTGGACTTGGGCTCGCAGCGACAACCCCCGCGCGCTGCCGCTGAACCCGTGAGCGACTTTCAAGCCGGCCCACTGTTGAGCCTGGCGCTCGGTCCACTCGCGGTGACCGCGCAAGCTGGCGTCTCGGGTCTGCGCAGTGTGGACCAGACGAATCACGTGGGGTTCGTGGGAGTTGCTGGGCTGGGGAGCGCGTTTTGAAAGCCTGGCAGGGTGCTCCGCTCGAGCCTTCATTTCAGGCGCTGTACGAGCGCTGGCTCGAGGACGTCACGCGTTGGGTGCGAGCTATGGGCGCACGCGAGGCCGACTGCGACGACTTGGTGCAGGAGGTTTTTCTGGTCGTGCATCGACGACTCCATGAGTTCGATGGGCGCAATGCCGGCGCATGGCTTCATCAGATTGCTCGACGCAAGGTGCGCGACCACGGCCGCATGCTCTGGGTCAAACGGCTCTTTGGCAGTAGCGATGTCCCGCTGGCACGACTCGGTCTCGCGAGCCAGCGTAGCCCGCTCGACGAGCTCGAAACCAAGCACGAGCGTGAGCTTTTGACGCGTTCACTCAATGAGTTGAGCGAGGACCAGCGCGCGGCGTTCGTGCTGTTCCACATCGAGGGCAGTAGCGGCGAGCAGATTGCGGAGCTTTCGGGAGTGAAGCTCAACACGGTGTGGGCTCGACTGTTCAAGGCGCGGCAGAGACTCCGAAACGAGCTCCTGCGCGTATCCGTTCGGGCAACCGCGTCCTGACAGGGCGTGGGCGGCGGGCGTACAACGCCTGAGCGATGAGCAGCTCAGCGAGCGAAAGCGAGGAGAGCGCGACGGAGAGGGTTCTCTGCGAGCCGCCGCTTAGCTTCTTCTTGCTGGAGAGTCTGCTGGAAGTAGGCGGGGGCGAGCTCGAGGACGCGGGATTTCGGCCATTCGGGGAGCAGATAGAACAAGTCGCGGAGGTAGCGCCAAGGCTCGAGGCCGTGCAGCTCACAGCTGGCGATCAGCGAGACGAAGGTGGTGTTGGCGGTGGCGCCGTCTTCGGAGCCGACGAAGATCCAGTTCTTCCGGCCGACCGCTTCCTTGCGCAGGTTTCGCTCGGAGATGTTGTTCGTCATCGGCAGGCGGCCGTCGTCGAGGAAGCGCTCCAGGGCTTTGCGCTGATTGATGGCGTAGCCAATGGCCGCGGCAATGGGAGAGTCGTCGAGCACGAGATCGCGCTCGGCCTCGCACCAGTTGAAGAAGTCTTGGACAATGGGACGCGACTTCTTGTCGCGCACCGCCTCCTTCTTCTTGCGGGGCTCATCCGCGATGGTCCGCTCGAGCTTGAACAGCGCCGTCATATACGCGAGCGCGACTTTTGCTCGGTCGGGGTCTGACGCGAGCGCATAGAAGAAGTAGCGCCGGGTGTGGGACCAGCAGCCTACCTCGATGATCTGTCCTCCGCGGTAGAGGTGGTCGTAGACGACGTGCGCATCCGCGACGAGGTAGCCCTTGTAGCCCTCGAGCAACTTGGCGGTCGCGTCCGAGTCGTGCTTTTGCGAGAACTCGAACAGCACGTGTTTCTCGGGGGCAACGAGTACCCAGAAATGGCCGTTTTTGCAGCGCTCGGACGCCTGCACGAGCACGCCGGTAGCGTCGGTGCAGAGGTACGGCGCCTGGAACGCGTCCATTTTCATGGCTTGGATGAGCGGCGCCGCGAGCAGCGCGAGCGCCATGTGCCACTCGGACAGGGTCGAGCGGGCGAGCTCGAGCCCATCGCGAGCGAAAATGCTCTCCTGTCGGTGCAGCGGCTGATGGTCACACCAGCGCTTGACGACTGTCTCAGCGAGCAGGCCAGGGCCAGCGATGCCCTTGGCGATGGGAAGCGCCAGCGGGTCGGCGATGAGCACGCTGGTTTCGGTCGCGCCCTTGTCGGCCTTGCGCACGAACTTCTTGCGCACCACTTCCACGAACACGCAGGATGCCGGCCGGCGCTCGAGGACGCCGCGCGACTCCTGCCCGATGACGTCGAACGCCTCGAGCCCCTCCCGCTCGACCTCAGGTGGCACCAGCTCGATGTAGACGCGAGGCCAGTCGTCGCTGGGGCCACGGCGCTTAGGTACCTTGCGCGTGTGCTCGGGGATGACCTGCGTCTCTTCTTCCTCGGCGGGCGCAGGCGCTGGCTCTTCGCCGCCGCCGAGCATCAAACCGAGAATGGCGAGCGACAGCTGCGCGTCGTTTTGCGGCAGCTTTTCGGCCTTCTTGCCGAGGAGCCCGCGCTTGAGCCTCTCGTTTTCCTCACGCAGGTGCGTGTACAGCTTCTTGTACTCGTCGCGCTCGCGTTGAGCCTTCTGCAACTCTTCGAGCTTCGCGAGAGCCTCGACGAAGGATGCTGTAGCAGCGCGCTCGCTCACAGGCGACGAATGCCGAATCGCAGATCACCTGTCAAGCGGCGACGCGCGCAGCGCTGTCTCTTTTTCGTCGCGCACGCGGGCTACCGCGAAGCAGTGTCGCGAGCTCTGCCGCATTGAGCTGCACGGCTCCGCCTCCGCCCGCCGGCGGCAGCTCGAACACTGCGCGGTGCAAGCGCTTGTACAGCAGGCAGTAGCCGTTGCTGTCGAACCAGAGCGCCTTGAGCCTCGTCGCGTTGCGATTGGTGAACACGAAGAGCGAGCCGGTTTGGGGGTCTTCGCCGAGCTTGCTCTTGACGAGCTGCGCGAGGCGGTCGAACCCCTGACGCATGTCGATGGCTTCCGTGCAGAGAAAGATGCGGACCGCTGCCGGAATCATGCCGTCTCCAGAATCTCGAGCAGCGCGCGCAGCTGCTGCGCGTCGAAGGCGCTCGGGATGTGCAGTCGCCGCCCTCGGACTTCCAGCTCGAATCGCGCGCTCGAACCTTGGCGCGGGAGCTCCACGAAGGTCGGGACCGGTGCCGCCGTCGCCCGGCCCGCCGCAACTGGTTGCTTCTTCGCGGGCCAGGTCCGCTTCTTTCCGCTCGCCTCGCGCTTGAGCGTCCAGGCCCAGTAGGTCAGCGTTTTCGGATTGATGCCCAGCTCGGCCGCGAACTCCGCAGTCGTCAGCCCACTGTCACGCCATCGCTCGACTCGCTTCGCCCATTCCTCGCGCTCCACGCGCGGCCGCTTCTGCTTTGGCTCGTCCATGCGCGCGAGTTTGCGACACGGCGAAGCGCGCGGTCACGACGCGGTTGCCTGAACGGATACCCTGCGCGAGGAAAAGCTACAGCCGCGACGGAGGAGCGCATGACTGAGGCCAGCTTGGATGACACCGCCCTGGTCAGCGCCATATTGGCCGACCAAGCGGGCGCGAAACAGCTTGCGTGGCTGCGCTTCTTGCCAACGGTTCGTCGTGTCCTACGCGGATTCGGTTCTCGTTTCATGGACGAGGAGGACGTGGTCCAAGAGGTATTTCTCACCTTTTTTCATGGGTTGCACAAGCTTCGTGACCCGCGCGCCGTGCACGCATTCGTCGTTGCGATTGCGATTCGTACGGCCAAGCACCACACGAAGCGCTGCCACCGCCGCTGGTACGTCGAGCAGCCGGTTGCCCCGGACCTACTCGGGGAAGAGGCGGCGCTTCTCGACGACCTCCACGCTCGACATGAGCTAGCGCGAGTCGAGCGTCTGCTGCGGACCACCCGTCCGCGTGATCGCGACGCATTCGTATTGCATGTCGTCGCGGGGATGACCGCCAAGGAGGTGGCGAGCGCGCTAGGCGTCTCGATCGCGACTGCGGTGCGCTCCAGCTCGCGAGCTCGGGCGTACCTCAGGTGTCGGGCCCAGCGCGATCCATTTCTGACGGCCTACGTGTAGGCCAGAACGCGAATCACTCGACCCAAACGTCGTCGAGCCAGACGTCTACGGTCGGGGCTTGCGGAGGGTTATTGGCTGCTCCATCGCGCCGGAGGGTGATTTTGACGCCGAGTCGCTGCACGAGCTTGGGGTCGTAGCTGGCGCCGGGCACCAGCGGCAACACGAGCTCGTACCACTGCCCCGCTCCGAAGCTTCCATCGTCGAAGACCGATTTGTACAAGTACGACGAGCCCGATATGAGGAAGAACTGAACGCCGGTGATCGGAGCCTTCACTGGACTCACACGAACCCAAGCGTGAAGCTTGGTTCTGCCCGTCCAATCAGCCTCAGTAAACCGGAGATCGGCAATCGCCACCTCATCGGGCGCTTGGCCGCTGGCGTATCCTTTGAAAACGGCCTCGAGGCGCAGGGCCCCCGGGCAGGTCTTGCCCACGGCCTCGTCCCATTCGCTCGAGGCAGTAGCGCCGAGCGTCGAGGTCATCGAGCTCATCGTCACCGCGATGTCGAAACCGTTACCGTCGAGCCCACCGTCAAACCCGTCCGAGTAAGTCGAGCCGACTGCCTTCCAGACACAGGCCGGAGCACTACCTCCCGCTCCTGCCTCTCCACCTTCAGCCGGCGCAGCAGCCACGCCGGCGGCGCCAGCGTCGGCGTTTCGCCCACCGGGGCCCAACGTCGAACCTGCCACAGCGCCCCCCGATGCCCCCGCGTCGTTTGCTTCCGAACCGCCTCTCGAGCCGTCGAAGCCGCCGATGTTCTCGGACCCGCCCATGTCATTGGAGCCGCCGGCGCTGGCGCTCGTGCCGCCCACACCATGGCCCCGCGAGAGCGAGTCGAAATCAGGGGTGCAATGCAGCGAAGCGAGGGCAAGCGCGAGCGCCCCCGGCCAATGCTCGTGGCGTCGACTCACAAGCATCCAGGCCGGACCTTCTTGATGCCGTCGGAGTCCACGAAGAAGGGTTGCGCACAATTCGACTTGACCGCGCTGGACTTGCGGGCGATCTGGCGGGCGGGATGCGGAGCCGCTGTAGTCCTGGGCGCCAACGTGGCTTTGAGCGCGTCGAGTCGAAGCTCGATCACGGCGTCGCGCGTGGCCATGAATTCGGCCGAAGAGACTTGATAGCCGGCAAGCTCCGCGCGCAGCTGATGAACCTTTCCGTCAGGCGGCAGCATGCGCGACGCGGGGTTACCAGCCACCGGCTCGTCGTCGAGGTAAAGCCGCGCGTCGCTGGGCGAAGCGCGCAGCTCGACCCTGACATTGGCCGTCCCGGCCGGAGCATTGACGGGTTGCGCGGAAGCGCTACGCGAGGACGGCGCCGTGCCTGGCATCTTTCGAAGGGATTGAGCGGTGATGCCGGTAGCGGCCAGCACCGCGCCGAGCAGCCCCACTGCGAGGTACCAGGGAGTACGCTTTCGGGACGCGCGCGAATCGGAAGCATTGAGGGTCGCTGCCGAAACGGTCTGAGTCGACGAACGAGTCTGCGCAGTCTCACTTGCGTCCAGCGCTAACGAGCGCGTGACTTCGCCTGGTGCGGGGGTTGGAGGCTCGCTCGGCACCCCAAGCTCTTGCTCGATGTGCGCTTTCAGCTGCGTTCGGCTGTCCTCGAACAGGCTCGACACGAAAGCAGAGAGCTCACGCGGTCGGCTCGCCGCGCCGATCCGCTCACAGTAGTGCTCGAGCTCTGCCTGTAGCTCGCGCCCCGTCGCGTAGCGGTCATCTCGGTTCGTGGCGAGCGCCTTCATCACGATGCGCGTGAGCTCGGGATCGCAGCTCGGGTTGAAGGCCTGGGGCGACGGGATGTCGCCGTCGAGCGCATGGCGCAGAATTCGCGTATCGGGTGTGTCTTTCCACAGCTTCTGGCCCGCGGCTGCCGCCCACAGCATGCAGCCGAAGGCGTACACGTCGGCGCGTCGGTCCAGCTCCTCGCCCGCGAGCTGCTCGGGCGGCATGTACGCGATCTTGCCTTTGACCACGCCGGTCGCCGTGTGGGTCGTCGACGTGGCCGCCTTGGCGATACCAAAGTCGAGCAGCTTGGTACGCCCATCGTACGTGATGAACACGTTTTGCGGCGACACATCGCGGTGCACGAGCTTCAGGTGCTTGCCGTTGTATCCCCGCAGCTCATGCGCGTAGTGCAGGCCCTCCAGGACATCGATGAGCACCCGCAAATGCAACGACAGGGGCAAAGGTCGGCGCTGCGCTTCAGCTCTGCGCAGCACGCTCGCCAACGATTGGCCATCGAGGTACTCCATCACGATCACGTGACGGTCGCCCTCACTGCCGACCTCGTAGGTCTGCACGACGTTGCCGTGGTTCAGCAGCGCGGCGAGTCGCGCCTCGTCGAGGAACATCGCCAGAGAGTCGGGCTCGGACGCAATATCCGGCAGCAACGCCTTGAGCACCACCAGCTTGTTGACGGCTCCGCTACCGCGCAGCGCTGCGAGATAAACACTCGCCATCCCTCCGCGCCCCAGCTCGGCGAGCACTCGATACCGACCGACCGTGCGCATCACCGGTGCCGAACCGGCGGCCGTATGGGGTTTCAAGGAGGTGGTGCCGCTCATCTAAGACTTCAAGTTCTCGAAGCTTTCCAAAACGCTCAGCTTACAAGGAAAACTCGCAGCTCGCCGTGCCAACCCGCCGATCCATTCCAAGGGACAAGCCGATCGTGGTGACAAGCCGACTGATTTTTTGTGGAAGGGCGCGACTACCGAACGGCCATGCGTGTTCCGCATGAAGCCGCGCTTCGCGCGGACGATATGCTGCGAGCACCGACCACAATGTGCGCTAGCCAAATAACGAGCGCTGTTGAGCAGCCGCCGCTGCCGGCGCCGTCACCTGGTACGTCCGCGCACGCCCTTCAGCAGCCGAGACCTCGGCGCGCATCCAAGTCTGATCTTCGGGCGATGGCGTTTCGGCACGCTTCTCGGCGCCTTTCTGAGACGGCGCTATAGCGTCAAGGCTTGGTGCTCATGAGCGCCTCTACCTCGCTCACACTGAGCTGCGGGCGACCGGGCCGGTTCAGGCCGAGCAATTGACTCCTCAGCATCGCTCGCCCCCGAGTCAGCCGACTCTTGACCGTACCCACCGGCACCCCGAGCTCCTGGCTGATCACCTCGACCGAGTGACCTTCCCAATACAAGAGGGCCAGCACTCGGCGATATTCGGGTGGTAGGCGGAGCAGCGCCCGAAATAGCAGTCGACTCTCTTGCGCGAATGCGTACTTCCAGCTCGGGCTTTCCTCGGGCGCGGTGCTGAGCATCAGCGGATCGGCAGAGGTCGGGGTCTCAGAACGCAAGCTCATCAAGAACTGATTCCGAGCAATGCCCATCAAATACGTTCTGAAGCTCGACCGCTCGGCAAAGCGACCTACCGCCTGGACGCAGGCGGCCAGAGTGCTCTGCACCAGCTCCTCGGCGTTGGCGGCCTGTTTGCGCCGGAAGAACGCTCTGAGCACGGGGCGGTAGCGGCGCATCAGCTGGTCGCCAGCGCCCCGGTCGCCTGAACGCCAACGGTTGAGTAGCCTTTCAGTGCGTTCAGTGGTCATGAGAGCGCATTCCGGGGCATCTCTCGTTCATGTGCAGCCCGGTCGCGCGCCATCCCGCGCAAGCGCTCTCTTGAAAGCACCACTGAAAAGTCGAACCGCACCCGTTCTTTCGGGCGAGCCGGCACTTTTTGGCAACCGCGACCGGCTTCCACTGTAGTCGGATGTGGTCGATGGTCATCCCCGGCGGAGAGCGCAGTCAGGACTTTCGGGTGACTTAGAAGAACACCTGCCCCTGCACGGTTCCGAGCCAATCCTTGAGCGTGACGTCGCCGGTGGCCGGAGCGCTCGCCGGATGCTCGGTGGCGCGGTAGCCGAGATCAGCCTTGACGTTGAAGGTGTGCTTGGTGACCCAGAAGTTGGCTCCCAAGTGCGGAGAAAGGATCGTCAAGGTGTCGTTGTTGGCCTTGAGGTATTCGACGAACACCAAAGGCTCGACCGAGGCGTGGCGAACGCCTGCCTCGGCATAGAAAGCTGTGCCTCCCGCCGCCAGCGCCGTGGAGCCCGGTACGCCCGAGGCGCCTTCGCCGTAGTTGAAGACGTTGGCCTTGAACACCAGCTCGTCGTCGTCGGAGAACGGATAGTCGAGGAAGACGTCGGCGCTGAAAGCGCGATATGTGCCTGGGGTGCCGTTGAGCTTACGCACCGCCTTGCTCTGTAAATCCAAACCAACGCCCACGGAGAGCAGCGGCTTCGGCGTGAAGTAGATGCCCTTGAGAAAGAAGTCGCTTTCGTCACCGAAGATGTTGACCCGAACCTGCGCGGCAAGACGAGGCAAACCGTTGTCGTTCAGGGGCTCTTGGGGCGTTGCCGGCGGCATTGCGGGGGGCGCGACCGCCGCCTGCCTGACGCCTTCGAAAACGCCGAACCGATAGTGAATCAGCTTGTTCAGCAGCATGCCCCGTAGCTGAATCCCGGTATCACGGAATATTTTCCCGGCTGGGAACCGGATCATTTCTCCGTGGTAGTCGAGCGCGTTGAGACCCACCGCGCCTTCGATGGTGTGATGCGACAGCGGCACCAGCATCATTCCCGCGTCGAGCGTCAGCTCCGGCATGAAGGCATAGCTGAAGAAGGCGTCCTGAATGAACATCGAGGAGGTGAAGTCACCGCCCTTGCCAAGGTTCGGCTGATCGGTCTCGATGAAGTAGCTCAGCTCCTTCGTGACGGAGCCGTATGCCATCAGCCGGACCCGTCGCAGAAAGAAGTCGAACGATGGGCTCTTGCCGTCTGCAGCGCCAATACCGGGCGACCCTTGATTGGCGGCGCCGGGAGCAGTGAATTGAAACCAGGGTTGCGCTAGCACCCCGACGTTGACCACCACGCCTTTTTCTTCGTCCTTGAACAAGGTCGTGGCCGAGGCCTGGCCGCTGCAGAGCGCGGCTGCGAGCAGAGTCGTCGCCAACAAGCGTAATTTCACGATGATTCTCCGGATTGCGTTTGACTAGAGCGCGTGAAAGTCGTTCTTCGCGTCGCGCAGGAATAGCGAGCCAATCACCACGCTCACCGCCGCCACGATCACCGGATACCAAAGACCGCTGTAGATGTTGCCTGTCGCGGCCACGACCGCCGCCGTCGTCAACGGCAGCATGCCCCCGAACCAGCCATTGCCGATGTGATACGGCAGCGACATGGAGGTGTAGCGAATCCGCGTCGGAAACAGCTCGACCAGGAACGCAGCGATCGGACCGTAGACCATGGTCACGTAGATGACCTGAATGAAGACGAGCAAGATCAACATGGCCACGTTGATCTGCTCCGGCTCGGCCTTGCTCGGATAGCCGACCGCGTCCAGCACAGCAGCAACGGTCTCCTCGTCGAAACCGGCGAGCTCGATGTCGTTGATTCGGATCAGTGCCTCGGCGCCCGGTTGGGCGGGCGCAGTCGTATAGGAGACGCTGCGCTTCGACAGGAAATCCTGGATCCTGTCGCAGTCGCTGTACTTCGTTTTGGGGTTCGGAAATAAGTGAACCTGGCAGTCATTTGCCGTGAGCGACACGATTGTACTCGCGGCAAAACGCTCGAGCGCCGGATTGCCGTAATGCACCATTGCCCGATAGATTGGGAAATAGGTGAGCGCTGCCAGCAGGCAGCCAGCGAGCATAATCTTCAAGCGACCAATCCTGTCGGAGAGCCAGCCGAAGAAGATGAAGAAGCCGGTGCCGAGCGCGAGCGCGACTGCCAAGACGAAGTACGCTGTCTTCCAATCGATTTTGAGCGCACCCTGCAAAAAGAACAGGGCGTAGAACTGACCGGTGTACCAAACAACGCCTTGGCCCGCGGTAATGCCGAACAACGCCAACAGCACAATCTTCAAGTTCGGCCATTGCGTGAAGCTCTCGCGCAAGGGTGCCTTGCTACCCTTGCCTTCGGCTTTCATGCGCAAGAACACCGGCGACTCGTTGAGCTTGAGTCGGATGTAAACCGAGACCGCCAGCAGAGCGAGAGAGAGCAAGAACGGCAACCGCCAGCCCCAACTCTTGAACGCGGCTTCGTTCAAGAGCGAGCGACAAGCCCCAATCACCAAGAGCGAGACGAAGAAGCCGAGGGTTGCCGTGGTCTGGATCCAGCTCGTGTACAAGCCGCGCTTTCCTTCGGGAGCGTGCTCGGCCACGTAGGTCGCTGCCCCACCGTATTCACCGCCGAGGGCCAAGCCCTGCGCGAGGCGCAACAGCACCAGAATGGTCGGTGAGGCCATGCCGATACTGCCGTACGACGGCAAGAAACCCACGGCGGCGGTCGCCAGGCCCATGACCAGGATGGTCACCAAAAACGTGTACTTTCTGCCGACCAGATCGCCAATGCGCCCGAACACCAAGGCGCCGAACGGCCTCACCAAGAAGCCCGCCGCGTAGGTCGCGAAGCTGGCGAGCAGCGCCGCTGTGGCGTTGCCTGGCGGAAAGAACAGCGTCGCGAAGAACGGCGCGAGTGTTGCGTAGATATAAAAATCGTACCACTCGAACACGGTGCCGAGCGACGAAGCGAAGATAACGCGACGCTCCGCGCTACGGATGTTCGTCTGAGCGCTGCCAGTCAATGCGGATGCCACCATGCAAACACGCCTCTCCGTTCAACACCGTCTGTTTGACGCGGATGCCGCTCGGTTCATCAGCGAAGCGCCAGGACTCAATCATGGTCCCCGCCGGATGGCGCCACGCGCCGCTCCGAGCAAACGACTCGTGCTCATCCGCTGTCTGAGTGTCGACTGGCTCCCCCAAACTTCCGACATAGGTTGCGCCGTCGAAGTCGCGCCCTTCGAAAAATTGTTCCGACCGCTCTAGCTCACTCACGCACATGATCCAGAAGATGCTGCCATTCGCGTCGCGAGGCTGAAGATGCGCAACGACTCTCGCCAACAGCGCCGAGCATTCAGCCGCAGGTTCCTGTCGCGGGCACGCTCTCCCGACGTCCTGTTGGACCATCTACCCGACGTGTATTTCTTCGTAAAAGACGCCGACGGTCGCTTCGTCCGCGTCAATCGTGCTTTCCTCGATCTCGTGCACGCTGGCTCCGAGGAGGACGTCATCGGCGCGCGCGATACCGACTTTTTCCCCACGAACCTGGCAGAGGGCTACGTGCGTGACGACGGCGACGTTATCCGGATTGGGCAGCCGATCATCGACAAGGCCGAGCTGGTCCGAAATGTCGACGGCAGCGTCGACTGGTTCTTCACCACCAAGTTACCAGTGCTCGACAAGAGCCGTCACGTCATCGGTGTCTGCGGGATCACGCGCGACGTGAAAAGAGTGAACCCCCAGCGCGCGAACTTCTCGTCGTGGGCGCCTGTGCTGGAGGCCATCGTTCATCACTACGCGACCCCACTGGTAACGGTGGCCCTGGCGCGCGAGATGGGCCTTTCCTTGGGCCAATTCAATCGCCAGTTTCGCAAGCGCTTTCACACTACGGCGCGCGCGTATCAAAGGAACGTGCGCCTGAAAGCGGCCTGTCAGCTTCTGTTGACGACGAGCCTTAGCATGGCAGAGATCGCGTCGAGAACCGGGTTCTACGATCAGAGCCATTTTTCAGCTCAGTTCGTCAGGAGTTACGGCATGCCACCGTCCCAGTATCGCACCCGGCATGCTGAAGGCCATTCAGCTGACCCGTCTCAGGGAGGGCTCGGAGACACGACCCGACGCAGAATCACCGTGAAGTAGATTTTGGTCCGACCGTTATCGCGAGAGAGCTGCGAAGGTTTTTGATTGCCAACCTCCCCTGTCCGCTGATCGATTGCGGTGGTTCAGGCCGGCGCTTTGAACGAAAGCGGCATGGTTCGCTCGCGCCCCACGCACCCATGAAGTGGATGGCCATCGCATGCGGCGCATGAATTTTCGACGCAAGTCGATGTTGCTACTTGGCTCGCTCGCATTCCTAGCGGGTTGTTCGGCGGATGGCAGTGGTTCTCCCGGCGCCAGCGGTGGCGTTGACAATCACGGCGGCGCTGGTAGCGGAGCAACGCCAGCCGGCGGAACTACAGCTGGCATCGGAATCGCTGGAACCGCGGGATCGGCCAATTCGGAGGGCGGCGCGGCAACGTCTGCCGGTTCCGGAGGCAGGCCTACCATCGGCGGCAGTGGAGGAACGAGCGACAGCGGCGGAGCGACAGCGGGTGGAGCGAGCGGCGCCGGCGGAGCGAGCGCTTCCGGAGGCGAAGGATCGAGCTTACCTGACTCCCGCTATTGGCTTGGGGTCGACGTCTCGTTCGAGGAGACGCAACCCGAAGCGACACGCGAAGCTCTGCTCAGCACCCTAAAGGCGCACGGCATCAACTCGGTCCGTCTGCGGACCTTCGTCGACCCCACCGCAGCGGATGGCTACAACAAGTCCGGAGCCTGTGACTTGGCCCATACGATCGGGTTCGGCAAGCAAATCAAGGCTGCGGGCATGAGTTTTTTGCTCGATTTTCACTACAGTGACAATTGGGCCGATCCGGGAAAGCAGTGCGTCCCGATTGCATGGCAGGGCTACACGACGGTCGCTCAGCTCGCCACGGCCATGCACGACTACACCAAAGACGCGATCACACAGCTCATTGAAGGTGGTGCCCGGCCGGACATGGTGCAAATCGGTAACGAAACAACGCCTGGGCTACTGATCCACCGTTGTGACGGTAGCGGCAAGCCCACCGGCAGCAATCCGGTCAGCGGCAGCACCTCGAATTGGGCCAACCTGGGACCACTACTGAAGGCTGGTGTCGACGGGGTCAAAGAAGTCGACTCCAAGATTCTCGTGGCCTTTCACATTGCCAAGGGTGGCGACCACACGGACGGCTCCTCTGCGCTGCAAACGAGCGTCACCTGGTTGACCAACGCGCTCAAGTACACGCCGGTCGATGCTTTCGGCGAGTCGTGCTACCAAACTTATCAAGGGGACGAGAGCAGCACGACCAAGACAAAAACCATCTGGCAGAACACGGAGGGTGGCCTCGCCAGCAAGTTTCCAAAGGTCAGAATCTTCGCCGCAGAATACGGTTCGGCGGAGCGTGAGCTCAACGACGTCATCTTCAATCTGCCGAATCAGCAAGGTCTCGGTTCGTTCTACTGGGAGCCAACGCTCGAAGGGGATTGGAATAGGGGCCACACCCTGCTGAGCCGTTCCGGCAGCATGTACTTAGCCAAGCCAGACCTGGCGCTCTACGACCAGATGAAGGCCGACTATGCGAGTCGCCTCTAGCCCACCGCGGAGCACGCAGGGATCATTGCGACTTCGAAGGGCGCTCGTGGTCTGTCTGCTGGGTGCTTGCTCGAGCAGCAATGAGCCGCAAGCGGGCAGCGCCACGGGCGGTAGCGCCAGCGAGGGCGGCACGGCGTCAGGTCGGATAGGCGATGGCTCGACTGCGGGCAGCGTCTCGCCGACACCTGGCACGGCTGGTCTACCGGCGACAGGCGGCGGTGCATCGGGCGGCACGTCGAGCGGCAGCGGAGCGATTGACGCAGGGGGTCGCTCCACCGGCGGTGCAACCGGCAGCGTTTCGGGCGGCTCCGGAGGCAGCTCCCAGCTTGAAAAGGCGTTCGTGTACCTGGGTGGTGGCCAGAACGGCGCGGGCGTCATCGCCCTCTACTCGCTCGACTACGGCAGCGGAGAGCTCACCCTGATCAAGAGCGAGAACGTTGGCAAGAATTGCAGCTACTTGACGTTGGACGTGGCCAATCACGCGCTGTTCACGACGGACGACAGCGACAGGCGAGTGCGCAGCCTGTCCATCAACCCGACGACTTGGGAGCTCGCCGTTGGCAGTGAGCGACCATCGAGCGGCGCACCAGTGCACGTCGCCGTAACGAGCGACGGCAAGTTCGTGCTCACCGCACAATGGATTCAAGGAACCATAGAAGCGTTCCGAGCCGGCGACGGCATGCTCGGCACATCGCTGGGCAGCGAGTCCGCTTGCGGCCAAGCGCACCAGATCGCGCTGGCTCCTGAGCAGGACTATGTCTTTGTTCCCTGCCAAACCGCAGGCAAGATCAACCGCTACAAGTTCGACAAGACGACGGGCGCGCTCACGGCTCCGACGTCAACGCCAACAGCGAGCGACGCTGGGCCGCGGCACCTGACCTTTGCGCCCAAGGGTCAGTTCGCATACCTGGTGAACGAGTTCGACAGCACGGTTTACGCCTATTCCTACGCGGCGGGGGTGCTTACGGAGCTTCAGCGCGTTACAGCGCTCCCCTCGGGCTTCACTGGTTCGAGCGCAGGCGCCGAGATCGCCGTCGTTCCTTCCGGCAAGTACGTCTACGCGTCCAATCGCCCCAAGGGGCAAGATGGAACCATCGCGCAGTTCCTGGTGGGACCGGACGGCAAGCTCATCGCCAACGGACACCAGGCAACAGGTGGTCAAACGCCGCGTAGCTTTGCCGTCGACCCCACCGGCCGTTTCCTCATCGTCGGCAACGTCGACTCGAATTCCGTCGCGACGTTGGCGATCGACGACGCGACCGGAAAGCTCGGTACGGCGATGGCCATCAGCGTCGGCTTCAGCCCGTGGACCGTGGGAATCGTTGTTCCGTAGCGAAGAGGGCTCCGAGACCAAGCGGGTGGAGCTTGTCCGGTTAGTTGGCGAAGGCCATGCGAAGGAAATTGTAGAGACCAACCTCCGCGGTCGGGTAAACGTGTCCGCCGGGGACGTTGTTCTGAAACGAGAAGTTTGCCGAGGTGATGTTCGGCCCCTTCGTTGTTAGATCCTTCGCCGAATTGGCGGCACTTCCGCCAGCCGTGCCATCGTCTTTCCCGACGCTAATGTAGAAGTAATAGAGCGGGTACGTCTTGGCGTCCTGCATGTCGACGTACTTCGCGATGTCGCTCGCCCCGAAGTTACCGCCAGCCGGATCGAGCGCCCCGAACCAGGCGAAGTTTTTCAGGTTCTGGCACAGGCCGATGTTGATCGTCTGCATGCCGCCCATCGAGAAGCCGGCGATGCCGCGCGAGCCGCGGTCCTTCTTCACCGAGTAGTTGGCCTCGATGAACGGCATCAGGTCGCCCATGAGCTCGTTGCCGAATCGGTAGTATCCCGCTGTGTCCTGGTAGCTCGTATTCGTCGCAAAGTTCGCCTTGGAGTCACCCTGCGGGAAGACGACGACCAGCGGTTTGATGACCTTCTTGGCGATCAGGTTGTCGAACAGGACATTGGGTTTGGGGTTGCCGCGCTCCATCCACGTGTTCTGGTTGTCGGTGATGCCGTGGAAAACGAACAAGAGCGGGTACTCTGTTTTCGGGTCGTAGTCCGGCGGCGTGTAGATATTGACGGGCTTGGTGATCGGGGTGCTTTGGCGCGGGATGCTGCCCATCATCGACGCCGAGCCCGAGCCCTCCGCGGTGTAGTAGTAGACCGGGTAGGTCTTGCTCGTCCACTTGCCACCGTTGGCGACATTGCCGCCGTACTCGGGCGGCACGGACGTCGCGCTCGACGGCGTCACCTTAGGGGGCATGCCAACCGCGCCGCCTTGATTGTTGCCGCCGGCTTGGCTGCCTCCGGACCCAGCTGCACCGGCGTCTCCTGCGAACGCGGTGCCACCGCTAGCGTTACCTCCACTTCCCCCCGTTTCAGCTCCGCTACTCCCGGCCGTCACCATGCCGCCGATACCCGCGGGCGATCCCGTTCCCGCTGTGGCAACGCCCGTGCCACCCGACGATGACGATGCCCCACCGGTGCCATCACCGCCGCTCGTCGTACCTGCAGAGCTCCCTCTGCTACCAGTCGTGTCGGAGTCGCTGACGTCTGAGCACGCTGCAGAGAGGAGCACGGCAACAACAGCCGTCGTGAGCGTGATTGGCTTGAGTGACATTTTGCAAGACCCTGCGTGTATTGGTGAGCCCTTGTTCTTCTCGTTAATGCGGGCTGAACACGCGGTTTCGCACAAAATGTGGCCCCCTTTCTCGCGACAAGGTTTGTGCGTTCTAGACCCTTCGTAATTCCTATGAAGGTACGTCCACGTTCAAGTCGCGCAAAATCATCCTAACCTTCTTCTTCCCAACGGCGGGGGCGAGCCGCTCCGCGAACTTTTGTGGCTGGTAGCGCGGGTCACGAGCAACTTCGGAAATGGTGTCCCCACTGCAGAGAGCCGCCGAGCCGACGCCACCGCGAGAGGTGGCTCGCTTCCCCGTTGACCGCGCGGGAGACGCCCTTCTGGTCGAGGCGGCCGCCAAGGGCGATCGCACGGCAATGGCCGAGGTGTGGGATCGCTATTCCGACTTCGTGCGGGGCGTTCTGCACGGCGCCATGGGAGGCGACGCCGCGATCGAAGATCTGACTCAGGAAGTCTTTCTCGCGTTCGTCAAGAGCGCGCATACCGTGGCAGATGGCGCCAAGCTGCGAGGCTTCCTGGCAGGCGTTGCGGTGCGCCTCGCAGCCATGGAGATTCGGAGACGGCGAGTGAGGCGCTGGCTCCTACTCTCGCCCACCGGCGAGCTGCCGGAGCGGGCGGCGCCGGCGCACGATGCCGAAGGCAAAGAAATACTGACAGCGCTGGCGCGAGTGCTCGACGGTATGAGCCAGCGGCGGCGCATGGCTTTCGTGCTTCGCCACGCTCAAGGGATGGAAGTGCTCGAGGTCGCTGCGGTGCTCGGCATCTCGGAGTCGACGCTGCGGCGAGAGCTGCAGCGTGCCCGCCAACACCTACTGCGGGCCGCCGCGCGTGAGCCGGCACTGGCCGCTTACTTGGCGAGTCGACGAGGGATGGATGGCTGAACCAGAGGCGCACGATCCTATCGAGCACCTGGCGGAGCTCGAACGGCGCGCTGCGCTCGGGTCGAGCACAGAAATGCAACGCAGTCTCTCGCGTCAACGATTCTTGGCGCGTTTCGAGACTGAGGGTGTCGCGGTTCGAGTCTCGCTTCGGCGTTGGGCGATGCCCGCGGCAGCGGCCATTTGCCTAGCGGCAGCGCTGCTGTTCTTTTTGCCTCCGCGCGCGCTCACCTTCGAGGTGCGCGGAGCCGAGCTCAACGGCAAATACGTGAGCGCTCCCGAAGGGCGAGTGGCCGAGCTTCGCTTCTCCGATGAATCGACTCTGGTCGCGGAGCCAGGCTCCCGGTTGCGCGTCGAAGACACCTATTCGCAGGGGGCGCGCGTGCTCATCGAACGTGGGCACGCCAGCGTGCACGTTGTCCACGAGAGCTCCACCGCATGGACCTTCGCAGCCGGCCCCTTCGAGGTGCACGTTACTGGCACCCGCTTCGACCTGGGTTGGGATCCGGCGAGCGAGACTTGCGACCTGAGTCTGCTCGAAGGTTCGGTCGAGGTGCGCGGTTTGGCGGGCTCGGGGCCGATCGTGGTGCGGGCCGGCCAGCACTTCCAGGGCGACGCGCGTCGCGGCACCATGCAGGTGCTGGCGCCGGGATCGAGCGTGGTCCCGAATGCTTCGTTGAGCAGCGTCGCAAGTTTTCCTCCAATTCCGGAGCCGTCCGCGATTGCCGAATTGGCCGAGCCAGCCGCTCCCGCGGTCGAGCCAAGCTCGGGAGCTGTGGAGCACCAAACTCGGCGGGCGCATCAGGCTTCCTGGTCGGAGCGCGTCGCGCAAGGCCAGTTCAAGGAAGTCGTCGCCGATGCCGAAGCCCGAGGCATTGCTGGTTGCCTCTCGAATTGCTCGGCAGCTGACTTACGGGCCCTGTCCGACGCAGCCCGTTACACGAGCAATACTGACGTTGCAGAGCGGTCGCTGACCGCGATGCGCCAGCGTTTCCCTGGCGCGACGGGCTCAGAGGCCGCCTTTCTTTTGGGACGCCTTCACGAAAAGCGCGGCACGCTTTCGACTGCGCTCGGCTTTTACGATAGCTACCTGAGCGAAGCGCCCGGCGGCGCGTTCGCCGCCGAAGCATTAGCAGGAAAAATGCGAACCGTACGAACCCTTCAGGGGCAATCCGCCGCGCAACCGCTGGCCCGCGATTACCTGCGCCGCTTTCCGAAGGGCGTGCACGTCAGCACGGCTCGTCAAATCCTAAGCGAGAAGTAAGAAGACTTCTCGCCCGTCATGCCGCGCGCCTTCCTGGTTCTGGCCCTGGGCCTGCTGTGGCTCCTCAGTCCCGTCGCGGCGTGGGGCCAACGCGTCCTCCTCGTTAGACCCCCAGCGTCGGATACGGCTCTATCGGAGGCCTTCAATCGGCTGCGGGCAGAGCTCCAGCTGCAAGACTTCGAAGTCGAGGTGCTGGACAGCAACGAACACCCACTATCACCGGAAGAGCTCGAAGCGGCGGCTCAACGCTTGGACGCCTTTGCCGGTGTCGCTCTCAACCGCCTCGGCACGAGCGCGAACGCCGACGTCTCGATTGCCGATCGCGTCACCGGCAAGATCACCATGCGCCGTCTCGCCATCGCCGGCCAAGATTCCCCGCGCATCCTGGCCGTGCGCGCTGTGGACTTGTTGCGCGCGAGCTTGCGTGAGCTACCTATTGACCAGCGTCCTCCGCCGGACGTGATCGGCGTCTCCGTCACTCCGGCGCCGCCCGCCGTCCGCGCATTCACGGAGAGGCGCACGCACTTCCAGGTCAGTGCCGCCGCGGCGGCGCTCGCGTCGACTCAGGACATTTCCAGCGGTTACGGGGCCACGCTCGGCTTTTGGTATCGCCCTACCGAGCGGCTTGGCGTGGGCGTCCACGTGGTGGGGCCACTCGTGGGCGCTCGGTTTCGCGCCACCACGGGGAGCGCGACGCTACGCCAAGAGCTGGCGCAAGTTCGCGCTACGTTCGATATCTTGAGCTCCGGCCGCTTCGAGCTCGGCCCAGTGCTCGGCGCCGGCGTCTATCACCTGCAAGCTCAAGGTGAGGTTGTTCCGCCCCTGAACAGCAAAACGAGCGGCGTATGGAGCTTCGCTGGCAGCGGCGGCATCGAGGCACGCCTGCATTTGACTGAAGCGCTCGCGCTCGGCGGTTCCGTTCAGGGACTATTGCTGTCGCCGAGGCCCGTTGTAGCCGTCGATACCGAGCTCGAGGAGCTGGGCCAGCCGCTGTTGCTCGCCACAGTGGGTTTGGGGGTGGCGTTCTGATGCTCGCCGGTCGGCGCTCGGCCATCGTGATGCTGCTCTTCGCGTGCGGGTGCGGCCGCGAGATCGCGCAGACCGCCACTCGCGACCCAACGGCCACCGAAGAGCTCGAGACGAGCTGCTTGGTCCCCATCACGGACCTGCCCGCCGCACCGGCTTGGGCTTCTGGCAAGCTGGAAGATACGCCGCTCGTCGCGACCAGCTACGGTGCCGGTGAGGGTCCGGGTCTCTTCATCACGGCCCGTGACGCCTACCGCGTCTACTTGAACGGCAAGCTCATTCGCGAAAGTCGCGCGCCACGAAAATCCGATTTCGTACCGCTCACGCTCGTGCCGGGCGACAACACACTCGCAGTCGCGGTCTGGGCAGCCCAGGGCACGCCAATGGCACTACTCCAGCTCGATGATCTCACCGAGAGTTACGTCAGCGACGAGACGTGGAGGGCCGAGCTCGCGCCCCAGCCGGGATTCGCGGCCCCGGAGTACGGAGGTGAAGGCACGCCAGCCATCGTTTACGGCCGCCTCGGCGGCTTCCCGGGGTGCGATCCGCCCGCGCCATTCCCGCAAGCTTCCGTTTCGAGCTGGGTTGGTCCAACCACGGGTAGCGACTCGAGCGTGTTGCTGCGACGGGTCGTTCGCATCGCTCCGCTCGGATTTGGCGAGAAGGCGACCGGCGGTGGTAGCGCAGCTCCCAGCGTGGTCACCACCTACGACGAGCTCGAAGCCCTGGCGAGTGGCAACGACGACCCCGCGGTCATCTTCATGCCCGAGGGAGACTATGACTTTCGCCGCAAGGGTAGCGAGATCACCTCTCGCCTCGCTTGCGTCAGTGCCTGCACGGAAGACGCGACCAAGCTTCAATATAGCCTGCTACCTACGGGCTCGACCTGTGCGACCTCGCAGATGATGGTGTCGACGGAAGAGCGCAGGCTCCAACTCGGTTCCAACAAGACTATCGTGGGGCTCGGCCGGGGTGCGCACGTGCGCGGCATTTCGCTAGATTTCGGCAGCCAGAAGAACATCGTCCTGCGCAATCTGGCTGTGTACGATGTCAACCGCGCCTTACAAGAAGGGGGCGACGCCATCGGCATGGCCGGCGCGAGCGACGTGTGGGTCGATCACGTCACCGCCAAGTGGATCAGCGACGGGTTGACCGACATCCTCGAGGGCACCGAAGGCATCACGCTCTCGTGGATGCACTTCGACGGCGCTAATCCAGCGGACTGCCGCGGCAGGCATACGCACGCTTCCACCCTCCGGGGAGCGACGATCACGCTGCACCATTGTTTCTTCGACCACACGGACTCGCATGCGCCGCTGGTGGAGAACCCCACGGCACGCGTGCACGTCTTCAACGACCTGGTGCAAGACAACGACAGCTACGGGGTCGCCGCTGGGTGTGGCGCGCAGGTCTTGCTCGAGGGCACGGCGTTTCGAGGCGTTGCCTCGCCGACGCTCCGCCGCGACTGCAACGACGGGACGCAACCGGGCCTGATCTCCGCGGTTGCCGGAACGAATCTCTACCTACAAGACGTCGGCAATCACGCCGGAGGCGACGGTAAGGAGCCCAACGATACGGTGTTCACGCCTACCTACGACTATGAAGCGGAACCTGCCGCCGATAGCTGGCCGCGCGTCTTCGAGCGCGCGGGCGTGGGCGGTCCCTGGCGTCGCACCTTGAGCCTCGAGCCGTAATGCCGACTCGCAGCCTCGTCGTTTGGTCACTGAGGCGGTTGCCAGCCGCCGAGCACAATCTTGGGATCGCGAAGTTGCGCTGCTTGGTCGGATCACGGATGGCGGCTTTGCGAGGCCTCTAGCAACTGACTCTTCGGCGCTTCACACACATTCGGAACGCCAGCTTCATTACCATGATTGTCAGTCGTTTTCCCATGGTCGCAGCGTGGCTGAGCTTGACTTTGCTGGCCTGCGGCGAGTCGCAGCCCGATACCTCCAATGCACCGACCTCGTTGGGCGGCGCCCCGATGAACCTCGGAGGTACGGTGTCGGGTGGCGGTATGTCCGGCGGCGCCGGAACTGGCGCAATGACTGCTGGCACCTCCACAATCGCCGGGGGCGGTGGACGGTCGGGTGAAGCGGGCAATGCTAGCAGCGGCACCGGCGGCTCCGGCGGCTCCGGCGGCTCCGGCGGCTCCGGTGGCGACGACACCGCTGGCGCCGGCAGCTCGATGGGAGGAAACGCGGGCTCGGGTGGCGCCCCACCTACGTGCACCAGTCTGAATCCGGTCCGTACTGTCTTCACGATCGGTGATTCGACCATGAGCGTGTACGACAGTAAGGCGTACCCGCGGATGGGCTGGGCGCAGCCGCTCGGAGATTTGTTCACACCAAGCTGCGCCCACGTCGTTGACAAGGCGCTATCTGGCCGCAGCTCGAAGAGCTTCATGGACGAAGGCGCATGGAAACCCATCAAAGATGCCCTCAAGACGGGCGACTTCGTGCTCATTCAATTCGGCCACAACGACGAGAAGAGCAACAACCCTGCGCTCTATACGGACCCGCAAACGACCTATAAGCAGTTCCTCACCACGTACGTGAACGACACCCGGACCAAGCAGGCGACGCCCATCTTGCTGACGTCGATCAATCGCAACAACTGGAGCGGCGACACACTCAGTGATACGCACGGCGGCTATCCGCCGGCCGTGCGCGAGCTCGCCCAGGCGCTCGACGTGCCGCTGATCGATCTCGAGGCGCTGACACGCGGCTACTTCGAGCGCATCGGCAAGAACGACACCGCCAAGCTGTTCATGATTCTGACTCCCGGACAGTGGCCGAACTATCCCAGCGGGGTGACCGACAACACCCATCTGCAGGAGAAGGGCGCGCGCACGATTGGGCAACTAGCGATGGCGGACGCCTACGCGCGCCGCTTGCCGTTTGCCGGACTCTTGAAGGGCATGCCGGTCGCGCCATGAACGGAATTGAACAGCGGGTCTTCAGCTGCGAGAGCGCGCTGTGCGATGAAGGTCGTTCCGACCGTTTCAGCGCCGTCAACCCCATGAGCTAATATGTGGTCACCGCTCCACTTCGGTCGAAGGCTCGTTCGTCTGCGTCCCGAGCTGCTCGCGGCAGCTGGGCTCACGTTGGCCACTCCTGCCCGAGCGACGATCGTCTGGGAGGGTAAAGAAGTCCCTGCCTGGCCCGACGTACCCATCGTCGCGCCAAGCAATGGAGCAGAGCTGGCAGTGAGCACGCAGCTATTCCCGCACCCGAGTGGCGTCGTTCACGGCTTGACGATCCTCGTCGATTTCAGCGACCAGACGGCGGCGTACAGCAAGGCCGATGTCGATGCCTGGCTCAACCAGGCCGGCTTCACCGGCTTCGGGCTCAGAGGCTCGGTGCGCGACTACTACCTGGGTCAATCGCAAGGCAAGGTGGACTACCAGAATGAAGTCCACGGCTTCTACCGCGCCAAGAAGCCGAAGAGTTACTACGACGATGGCGGCTACGAGCGCGCCGATGAGCTGTGGGATGAAGTCGTCGAAGCCCTCGACGCAGAGATCGACTACTCGAAGTTCGACAACGACGGCGACGGAAAGACAGAAGCCATCAGTCTGCTCTACGCCGGTGGCGAAGGCACCTTCGGCAAGGGTCTTTGGCCGCACGCAGCGGGCTCGGACCAGCAGCGCGACGGCGTGCGCCTGAACCGCTACATGATGACGGCGATGAACAACAAGCCGACCAACTACGTGTTCTCGCACGAGAGCGGTCACATGTTGTTCGGCTGGCCCGACCTTTACGGCGTCGGGGACTACTGCATCATGGCCAACCGCGGCAGCGACACGAACCCGGTCGGCATCAACGACATGTTTCGCGCAGATCAGGGCTGGATCGACGTCGTCGACATCGACTCCAGCACCAACGCGCGGCTGTCCTCGACGCCGGACGGCGTCGTCTATCGCTTTCTGAACCCGGAGCGCCCCACCGAGTACTTCTTGTGGTCAAACCTCGAGAACCAACAAGAATGGGTGTCGATTCACGGCAGCGGCCTCTTGGTATGGCATTTCGACCAAGCCATTCGTGGCAACAACCCGCCAGAGCCGCTGCAGCTGGCGGTAGTGCAGGCCGGTGGCAACCGGCAGCTCAGCGCGACGACATGGCCAAGCCCTGGCAGCGCCGCGACCGACCTATTCACGGAGGGCGGTAAGAACGAGCTCGGCACGCAAACCCAACCGAGCACGAGCTGGAACGACGGCTCACCGTCCGGCCTCCACATCTACGACATCTCGGCGCCCGGCGCGGCGATGCAGTTTTCGGTCGGCACCGGGCCGTTGCCACCAGGTGGAGCAGGCGGCGGCGGGGCCGGCAGTGTTGGTGGCGCGAGTGCCGGCAAAGGCGGCAACGATATCGGTGGAAACGCTTTGGGCGGAAGCGCCCAAGCAGGCACCGCAAGCGTTGCCGGTTCTGGCGGTGCCGGATTTGGCGGCACGGCTGGAGGAGCGCCGTTGCCGACTTCCGAGAGTGGCGCGAACGCTGGCAACGGAGTCGTGAGCAGCTCTCCGACCGCTGCGGCTGCGGCAGACGCCGGCTGCTCGTGCCGGCTGCCAGAGGGCCGGCAATCCGTTCGCTCGGCGTTAGCATTCTTTCTCGCGATGGGCGGACTGCTCGCCAACCGACGACGGCGTCGGTCGGGTAAAGCGGACGGCGAACCGCTACACCCTCAATGCCCGAAGATGTCAGCCTCGTAGAAGCTCGCCCACATCGTGGCCGTGATGCCACCAGTCACCGTGATGCGCACGTAGCGGCCAGTCGCACCTGACGTGAGCATGTGATCCTGATTCGCGATGGTCGAATTGGTTTTGGTCTTGTCGAGCACGACCGACCAGCCGCTATGGTCGACGCTGCTTTCGACCTTGAACAAGTACTCTGCGTCCTTCTCCCAAAGAATGCGCAGCGCGCTTAGGCTGTAGGTCTTGCCTAAGTCGACTTCCCAATAGTGGTTGAGCTTCGAATCGGCGGCGCACCAACGAGTGCTTCGGTCGCCATCGTTTCCATCAAGGGCATAGTGCTGCTTGGTGCTCTGCTCGCTATCGGTGGTTGCCGGCTTGCCGCGCGACAGGTTGCTGTCGGTCACATTTTCTGCCACCCCCGCAGCGCCTGCGATGCTTCCGGTGTCGCCGCCCGTACCGCCGCTGTCGCTGGAGCTTGCTCCGCCCGTGCTCATCTCGCTGGAGCCATTTTCTCCAGCAACACTGGGATCGCCGGCCGAAGCAACAACCATAGGCGTACCGCCGGTTCCCCCGGCCGCTGAGGTGATCCCACCGCCCCCGATTGGCCGGGAGCCGCTGCCGCTAGCACTGTACCCACTGCCGCCGAAAGACCCGCCGCCAGTCGTTGGCTGTGCCGCGCTGCCCGCGCTCGCGTCTGGTAGCCACGCTGCCGAGGTGAGAGAGTCGTCGTATACTGCGCAACGCGTACCGAGTAGCAGCAAACTTCCGCCCCAGGTTGCGCTCAGCAGTCGACGCATCGGCTCCGAATAAACCCGTCGGGTGTCATCAGATCGCATAAGAGATAGTGCCGATACGTCAGCCAATTCGATCAGAAATCTTACTAACTATGACGTTCTCTCGCTGAGACGAATGCGACGACGCGGCACATCGAAGCCCAACCAAGGCACCTTTACTGGAGAAGCCAGCGACGCGCTGCGCGATGACGTTTTGCTCGCAAGAAGGCAAGCAGCCGCGGCGAACGCGAGCGCCCTTCTTCGATCGAGAAGAGCCACAACCAGCAATGCCGGTTGCGCGCGCAGTACTTTCCGAAAAGCGCGGGTAGCCGCCGTTCACTATCCCGACAAGACTTTCGGAACTTCAAAGCTGGGAACGGTCACAACCCAGCGCGCGCCCTGGCCGGACTCACTTTCAACGTCGACGTGTCCTCCGAGCTCGCGAACGACACCGGCTAGCGCGGCCAGCCCCATGCCACGGCCCGACATGTCCGTGACCTGCCTCCGCGTCGAAAAATCTGCTGACAACATGGCATCGACCAACTCTGCACGCGTCGCGTTTGGTTGGCCTCGTTCAGCACAGCGGATGCGAATGGCCTCCCAGTCGATGCCTCGGCCGTCATCCTCGACCTCGATACGATAGCCAGTGCCGACTCGATGCGTCGCCAACCGTAACCTTCCGACGCGAGCCTTGCCTGCCACGTCGCGCTCCTCCGGCGTCTCGATCCCATGATCGACCGCGTTGCGGACAACGTGTACCAACTCCGACCACAGTGGTGCCCAGCGCTCCGGCTCGAGTCGAGCGTCGTCGACCTCTATCTCGACCTCGAGCAAGCCTTTGCCGAGGCGCGACGCTAGGGCCTGCGCGTGTTGGGCGAGGCGCCCGAGCGGACGCGCACTCGATTCCCAGCTCAGACGCCGAATTTCGCCAATCACTTCCGCAGCTGAAGCTCCCTGCAAGGCGCGCGCGCTCAGCTCTTGGAGATCGTCCTTCGAGATTTCAATCGTAGAGCGCAGCTGCTCGGCTGCAGCGCCCTGCAAAGTTCGGCGAATTTCAGACCAGCGTGCCCGCAAGTGATCCAGGGATCGGTTGCAGGGAAGCCCCTGGTCCAGTTCGGACTCCGCCTGGTGACAGAGCTCCGAGACCAGGTGCAGGCCAAAAACGGCCGCGTTACCCTTCAAGGTATGAAGGAGGCGCTTCTGCAGGAGACCTTCGGTGGCGGTCTGGCTCAGCTCGTCGAGAATCCGTTCCGACTCGTCGCAGAAGGTCAAGAAACCGTTGCGGTCACGCATCAATGCAATGAAAGCCGCCATGAGCTCGCGCTGCTCGCCCTCTTCGCGCGCGCGAGCCAATCGTTCGGTCACATCGTCGATCACCAGGAGGAGTCCCTTCAGTGCGCCCCGTTCTTCGATGGGCAGGTAGCGACAGTCGAACTGCTTCGCGCCACGCTCGAGCCGCTTCGGCAGCTGTTCAAGGTAGATCTCGGCAGGGAGCACGCCGTCTCGTAGCCCCTCCAGGCCCAGTTCGAAGATGACAGTGAAGCGCCGATCAGCGCCGACGTACTCGACGAATCGCGGGCTACCAACGTATGTTCCGAACCAGGCGTCGGTCACACTTGACCGCTCCGGAGCTACGCGACCGGAAAGGTCGATCGTGAGCAGGGCCTGATCCACGGTATCGAGCACCAGACGCAGGTCACGATTCCTGCCAGCCAGCTCTTGCGTGCGCTCCTGCACGCGTTGCTCGAGGCTCTCGTTGGCTGAGCGCAGCTCCTCAGCCGCCTGCCGCAGCGCTGCGTCTCGCTCCTCGAGCGATGCGTTGGCTTGTCGCAGCTGATTCTTCTCGCGCGACAGCTCCGTGATCAGTAATGCGTTGCCGAGCAACGATTCCATCTGCGCAGCGACGTTCTTGAAGTGAGCAACGTCGCTACCTTCGAACGGTGACTGAAAAACGGCTTTCTTGGGATCGAAGCCCGCAGCAAGCAGGATCGGTGCGTTGCCGGCTCTCTCGATGCTGCACCAAACGAAGCGGTGGAGACCCACTACTTCAGCCAGCAGCTTGAGCGCTGGTACGTCCGCCACTTGAGGCTCATTGCAAGCGCCAGCAGGCGTTGCCGCAAGCAACGCCTGTGTTCCGTCAGGCAACTGCAACCGGGGACCGACCGGAGCGAGCGCCTCGAGTCGCGCCGGCCACACTTCGAACAGCAGTACCCGCTGCAACCGCAGCTTGGTGATCAGCAAGCGCCGGATGCCGTTCCACAACTCAGCATTGCTACCACCGGAGAAAAGTGCGGGTAGGGCCTGACCGATCTCGAGCCATACGCCGATGTCCTCGTGCTTCCGCCGCAGGTCGAATAGCTCTCGCTCGCGCTGGAGCAAGAGCCGCGCTTTCTCTCTCAAATGCTGTTCGTCGTCCACCGCACACTTCCTCGGAAACGAGTACGTTGCTGAGTAATCCCTGCCAGGCGCAGACTCACTCAGCCGTAAACACTACCAGAGGGTACGTATAGTTGTGAAAGGCTGGCTGACCCGCGCAAGGGCCGATCTCCCCCCAAGCCATCATCCCGAGCCACGGCGCCTGGGGCGCGACTGTACCGCGCAAGCGCTCGTGCTCGGCGCGCGTATTCGCCGGACCCAAGAAGGGGAAGGTGCGCGCCGCGCATTCGAACCCCATCACCGCCCATGGCTCGCGCCCGGCAAGACGCGCCACCAAGTCCGTAGCCATTTTGTCAGTACCGCTCAGCACGTTTTCGATCGTGCGGTGGTGCAGCATCACGCGCGTGCCTTCAGGCACGGCCGCTTGGAGGATCATCGCGCCTGTCTCGAGATCGAAGCCGAACGCGCCGCGAATCAAGCGTTCGACGCGATCGTCGGTGCTGCGCCGCTCCACGCCGACAGCCCACGCAGCGAAATGACTCTGGTGCGCCATCTCTTCCGCTTTGCAACCCGTGGTTTCGCGCCAGACCTCCGCCGCTGGACGACCGTCGATCTCGATGATCTGATTGCCGGCAGCCTTGGTGACAACGCTACTGATGCCGGTCGGAGCAGTGCCGTGACAGATCCCAATCTCGCAAGCGAAGCGCCCCGAGAGGCCGAGCGCTACGACCCCGTGCGACAAGACCTCGCGGTTCCAATACTGAAATGTCTCACGGGGCGGTCCCCAAGGCTGGCCCGCGGCGCCGCCCACGAGCGGACACTCCACCTCGAACCGGATGCCCTCGAGCATCGCTTCGACGTCCGCGCCGCAGAGCGGATCGTAGAACAACATGATGATCTTGGGCTCCCCCGCGAGCTGCACTCTCAGGCTTTGTGCCAGGCGCCGGCCCTTCTCGCGTGAGTCTAGTTGGATCTCTCGTTCGATGGCCGCTGCGCAGTCCACCTGATCGCCACCAAAGCCCATGATTCCGAGCGCGAGCCCGTCTTCCGTGAGCTCCGCATTGGATACGACGCCTTGCACGGAGCAGCCGAGTAGCAAGACATCACCACCCAACGCCGCCCGCACGCCTTCCAGCACCGCCGGTTGATCGTGATTCATGGTGGCGTACACGAGCGCTGCTTTCGGTCTCGCCTTGCCAAAGCTGGCAATCAACGATCCGGCCGCGCTCCGCCCTGCGTCGAAGGATTCGAGCTCGTCAGTAAAGACACTGCAGGCAATTCTCTCCATCTACAACTCCGTGAATTCGAGAGACGCTGTAGCAGCGCAACTCGACTTTCGATGCGACTTGGTGAAGCCGGTCGTTACGACAATCGGCTCAGAACCTCAGAGCATTACACCAAAGAGGGGCCTCGCGATCGTCGCAATCGCTTGGTTCGCTCACGCTTTCGCGGAGCTTGGCACAAGGGCGAAACACCAACGTTGTCGTGCAACAACCACGCGTGAGTGGAAGGCAACGCAGAGGGCGGTCTCCAATGCGGGTCAATTGCGTACGCGCCATGTTGATCGCAATCGCCGCGATTAGATCACTTGGGTAAGAAGTCCTTGAGCGCGGCGTACCAAACGTTCGCCATGTAGGCGTAGCCCTGATCGTTGGGATGCGTGCCATCGCTGTGCAGATCGGCAGGAACCGGCAACTTGCTCATGTCGACGCCGATGATGTGCTGGCCTTTCGCCGCGCGCGACTGGACGATTCCCGGAATCTTGCCGTTGTACGTAGTGAGGGCCGCATCGGAGGAACCCCGGGGAGTGATCTGCGCCAGCACGATTAGCGCCGTTGGGGCGTTCAGCACGATCTTGTCGAGCAGTGCCTCGAGACGTATCGCCATGTTCTGGGTGTCCCGAGCGAACAAGTCATTGGTGCCGATGTGCAGGAGGATGACGTGCGGGTCACCGCTCAGCGCGGGGGCCGGGACCAAGGAAGAAATCCCACCGTAAGAAGGGTTGGGGTTGTAGCCGGGGTCGATTGTCCATCCTGGATGGCCTTCGTGGGTTCGGGGGAATGGTTGCCCTGAAACCTGCGTCGGTCCGTCCGCCCGCGAGCCGATGAACGTGACCTTCTGCTTGGCAGCGACAATCAATTTGAAAAGTTGCGAGCGGTAGCCGGCCTTGTCGGATGATTTGTCGCCGTAGGTGATCGAATCGCCGAAGGGCAGAATCTTGCAGGGACTCCCATCGGTCGGGCACGGATTGTAGGGGCTTGCTCCGCCAGCGCCGCCGCCGCCAGCTCCCTCAGGATCACTGCCACCGCTGCCTGCATTGCCGCCTTCCGATCCTGTCCCCGCAGTGACGACAACTCCGCCGGCTCCCCCCAACCCCGCGTCGGCTCCGGAGCGTCCGCCACCCTCCGTGCCTGCTGTACCTCCGCCCGCGATGCCACTCGCACCCGAGCTTGCCATTCCGGCGATCGGCGTGGCGCCACCTACCGAGATCGTCGCTCCTGCCGCCCCTCCATACCCTCCGCGGCTGGGTGCGTGCCCATCGCCAGAGCAACCCATTAGGCAGGCTGTTGTGAGTGCCAACGCCCCTGCCGTCGACCTCACCATTTCATGACTCCTTTGATGCGGTGCCAGTAGGTCGCCCATCACTGTCGCAGCTCAGCTCCAGTCGACGTATGGCTATCAAGGCCCGCTTGCGGTCGGAAAAATCTTCCTCGATGCTTGGAGGGCTGCTGCCACCCAACGTTAAGGTCCACCCGACACGGGCCAACCGTCGGCGTCCCAGGCGATTTCGGCGATACGCAGCGTTGCGGGCCCGTTCTGTCCGGAAGGAGCGGCGAGCGCGTGATAGACGTTGTACGTGCGGTTGTCGTACACGATGACGGCGTTGTGTCCCGGGGCGCTCCAGCTGGAATTGCCCTGAACCAGCAGCGTGCCTCCCCCGCTCATCATAGGCGTACCGTCCTTGTCGACATACGGTCCCGTGACGGTCGCGGATCGCCCGACTCGAATCGTGTAGTTGTACGGTGCGGAGCAGCAAGACCCGAACGACACGAACAGATAGTAGAAGCCGCACCGTTTGAAAATGAACGGCCCTTCGACGGCACCGCCGCGCGGGCCGCTCGCCAAGTCATGCACCTCCATGTCGGCGCGGGAGCCGTCGCTGTTCAGCTTGGCCATTTTGATCCCGCTCCAGAAGCTGCCGAAGTCCATCCAGGGGACGCCGCTGTCATCGACGATGATATTGGGATCGATCGCGTTCCAGTCGTCCTTGGTCTGGCCCATGTTCGAGCAGAGGACGTTCCCTTTGTCGGCCCAGCTGCCCGTATCGAGCGCGGCTCGCGTCGCCTGGCCGATGCACGACTCGTTGCTACCGAATGAAGAGACCGCGTAGTAGAGGTGGAACACGCCGCCGAAATTCGAAATATCCGGCGCCCAGGCGCCACCGCGGGCGCCGCCGCCTGCAGGCCATCCCATCCAGGTGGTGAGATTCATGGATGACTTCGTCGCAATACCGGTTGCGGCGAGATAGATGGTCTTCCCGACGACGTAGGCCGCGGGGTCGTGCGCGCCGAGGTTGCCGGTCAGCGTGAGCGCCTTGGGCGGTGAAGCAGGGTCATAGGCGGCGCCAACGCACGCCTCATTGCCCGCACCACCGACCCCGCCTCCGCCGATCATCCCCCCGCTGGCACCGGCAGAGCCACCAGCTTCGGTTGCGGCACCGCCACTCGCAGCGCCCGAGTTGGCGGAGGTTCCACCCGTTCCCGCGCTTTCGCTGTTCTCCCCTGTGCCCCCCCTAGCTGCTGAGCCCGCTGCTGAGGGATCTCCATTGGAAGCGCTTCCTCCACTACCGCCCGTCGCCGCAGCTCCCGCCGTTCCACCACTCGGACCAGGGTTCGCGTTTCCACCTGGCTGCGATGAACAACCGAGCGAGCCAAGCAGCATCAAGACGGCTGGCAGCCGCGGAGGCCGATGTCGAGTCAGGTGATGAGCGTGCTCACGTAGGATAGTTCTTTCTTGGCCAGTGACCCACGGCATGAACGACTAGTTGCTCAACGTAGCGCAGACCGGTCACCTAGTTGCTTCGGCGCGATCTTTCCGACCGCCTTGGCGGCTCGCGACCATTCACGGAATGGTGCCAATCGCTGCAACCGCCTGCTGGAAGCCCCCCATGAGCAGCGGCTTCGCCCTCGTGGCCTTCAAGCTTTTCGCCGCCAGAAACAATCGGCCTGTTTCACGAAGGATGCCCTCTTGTCGAAATACTCTCGTCGGTCTCGTCCCCTGATTAGCGCAGCGCCATTTTGCGCTTTGTTGGTTTTCGGCGGCACGCTCGGGTGTAGCGACGATGGGCAGCAGGGCGTCCCCTTTGGTGCCGGCGGCGGCAGCCCCGGCTCGGCGGGCGGGGGTGGGATGGGAGTGGCAGGCACGACTAGCAGCACGAGCGGGACCGCAGGAAACGGCGGCGCGACGGGCCTCGGCGGCAGCAGCGCTGGGTCCAGCTCTACTGCCGGCAGCTCGACGGCGGGTACATCGAGCGGGGGCGGAGCTACGGGCGGCGCGACCGGAGGTGATGGCGGCAGCGCGAGCGGCGGCGGCGGATCCGGCGGCACTGGTGCCGCTGTGGGTTGCTCAGCGAAGGTCTGTCAGGACTTCGAGAAGGACCTCGATGCAACCTGGGCGTTGAGGCCGAGCGGAGCGTTCACGGCGAAAATCGATACCGATCAGTTCCACAGCGGCTCGCGTTCGCTTCACATCGTCGCGCCGAACAAGACGAACAGCGCGTGGCTCACGATTCAGAGTGACAAGTTTCCAGCGGCCGATTTTTGGGGCAGGGCGTGGTATCGCATCACGGGACCGAAGGGTGGCCACCAGGAGTACATCATTGCGCCGGCAAGCGGTAACGAGCTGCGCATTCTCAACCGCAAAACGGACAGCGAGAATATGGGGGTGAACACTCAATCTCCCGACAAGTGGTACCTCACCAATACGCCGGTCCCGCAAGCGACTTGGTTTTGCTATGAATTTCACGTCACCGCTACGGCGACAACCGTTTACCCCAACGGGAAAGAGGCCACCGAAGTCAAGCCCCCGGGCGTGACCGGCGTCAAGTCGCTCAGCTTCGGGTGGCAGCGCTGGCAAACCGGAGGCGGCGATGGCGAGATGTGGATCGACGACATTGCCATCGGCGACAAGCAGATTGGATGTGAATAGCCGCGGAGCCTCTCACTCCAAGGTATAATTTTCGTTTTGGCTGCGCGCGGAAGGTGGACTGATTCCGTCCCCTATTTGTCTTTGAATCCAAACGAACATGCGATCCATCGATCTTGCGCCGCTACTCGCTCTGGCCTGGCTCTCCGCTCTCTCGTTGAGCTGCGCAGGCGACTCCGATCCCCCCGCTGGCCCTGGGCCAGCAGGCGGGAGCAACCCCGGAGACAGCGCGTCTGGCGCAGGGAGTGGCTCGGCGAACCAGATCGGAACCAGCGGTGGGACGGAGGCAACGAGCGCGGGTTCCGGAGTTACTACAGGCGGCGCCCCGGTAGGAACTGCAGGCATGGCTACGGGTGGCGGTGGCGCAAGCATCGCCGGGGAGATGGGCGGCGGAGCCCCGGGAGGCCCGGGAGGATTTGCGGGCGGCGCTGGCAGCTCCATGGGCGGAGCTGCCGCAGGCGGCGCGACGGCCCCTGAGGGCGGGTACCCTCTGAAGAACCCTCCCGTTGCAAGCGCCGGCTGCGGCAAGGCGCTCTCGACGTTCAAGACCGGTACCAACACCTACAAGATCACGAGTGCTGGTCTCAATCGTGAATACATCGTCAACATCGCCGACAACTACGATCCGAACACTCCCCACCGCGTGGTGTTCGGGATGCATTGGTACAACGGTAGTGCAGACGATGTGCAAGGCTGGTCCAAATGGTTTGGACTGAAGGCGCTCGACAAGGATGCCACCATTTTCGTTGCACCGAATGGCACCGGCAATCCTCCCCTGTGGACCCAGGGTGAAAAAGACCATGCGTTCTTCGATGACTTGGTGACGCTCTTCGAGTCAAACCTGTGCGTCGACAAGTCACGCATCTTCTCGGTGGGGTTCAGCTTCGGAGCCATGTTCACGAACTCGCTCGCGCAAACACATCAAGACGTCTTGCGCGCCGTGGTCGTATACGAGACGGCCGACTACAACATCTACTTCCCGGCCAACACGGGCAAACCACTCGGCTACATGGGCGTCCATGGCCTGAAGGATCCCACCTGCCCCATCAGCGCCGGACGGAGCTCGAGAGATCGCTTCGTGAAGAACAACGCGTGTACAGTTCCAGCCACCGTTCCGGAGGCGAAGTCTGGTGGCAACTACGTCACGTACGACTACATGTGCCCGAGCAACTATCCTGTCCGCTGGACTACCTTCGACGGAAAGCACACCTACCCACCGAACGACACTGGCACTTGGGTCTACGGCTTGACCTGGGAGTTCATCACTCAGTTCTGACGAGGTCCTCAGCGTTAGGCTCCGGTGTTGAGGTGACCCCACCGGTCGGAGCAGAGTGGCTCGACGCGCGCAGGCTCAGCGCATGGCGCCGACCGTAACCTCGGTCGCGACCGCAGCCGCTCCGTTCGCTGCGCGCACCTCGAGGCGCACATAGCGGGCGGCGACGGGACCGAAGGTGACGGTCTTCATCTTGCCGTCAGCTGCCCAGCTGCCCGAAGTCGCTTCGATGAAAGCCTTGCCATCGGTGCTCACTAGGACCCCGAATGACGTGATGGCGCCGTCGGCAGCTCCGATGCCACCCGATACGTTCACATAGCGGGGCACATAGGCAAGCATGCCGACGTCCGGCTTCGCTTCTCCCAGGTCCAAAGTCAACGACTGCGGAAACGCGCCGCTCGTCTGCCAGAGCGTGTGAACTTGCGTATCGTTGAGCCCGTCAATCGCGTTGGCCGCGTCGCCGCTGGTCGAGCTGGCGGACACGGGCGTGTAGGCGTGCTCGATGAACGGCGCCTGCGCCGGTAGCGAGGGACGATTCGTATCCGGACTCCAGGCTCCCCCCACCTCCGCCAAACGACTCACGATGGCGGCGTCCAGTAAGCCGTCGCGGTTCGGCGGACAATTGAGCAAGAAGTTCGTCCAGCGCGGCTCGAGCTTCTTCAGGTGATCGTCGACAATGGTCGAAACGCTCATCAGCCCGCTGATGTTAGGCGCCCAGAACCAATCGTTGCCGCCGCCGGAGTTGATCTTGTTGTCTTGATTGCCCGGATACGTGTTGCCCTCGGGAGCGAAGCCGCCTGCCGGCTCTTCGAAGTTGACGATGTCGACCTCCCAAGGATCCGCCATGTGCGTGTGATCGGTCATCAGGCAGTCGGGCTGGAGCGACTTCACGAGCTCGCGAATCTCGTCGTAGGGGACGACGTTGTGACCGGTCTTCCAGGACCAGCCGTCGAGCACGAGAATCGGGATGGGGCCGTAGTTGGTGAGCAGCTCCGTCAATTGCTGCTTCACGTAGTCCAGCTGCGCGGGTGTGACCGACTTGGTGTCGTTCCCGATGCCCTGCGTCGCATCCCACACCGAATAATAAAGGCCTGGCGCGAGCCCGCGGCTACGAAACGCATCCACGTACTCCTTCACGACGTCCTTCCCGCCGTTGTTTTTGAACCACGGCGTGGCCCCCACGTCGAACGTGCTCACCTTGCTGTCCCAGAGCGCGAAGCCGTCGTGATGGCGCGTGGTCAGCACGCCGAACTTCATGTGCGCGGCCTTGGCCGCATCGGCCCACTGCCCCGGGTCGAGCATCGTCGGGTTGAACTGGCTGATGTCCAGATTGGCTTGCGCCCACGAGCCCGTGTAGGTCAGCACGCCAAAGTGCAGGAACATCCCGAAGCGTAAGTCGACATAGTCGCGCTGAAGCTGATCGAGCGACTTGGTTGCCGCGACGCTGCCACCCGTTCCGCCTTGTCCAGCCTGGCCCGAGCCGCCGCTTGGCATGCCTCCAGTATCAACGGTGCCTCCCGCGACGCTGCTTGCACCCGCCACATCGTTGCCGCCCGAACCGCTGATACCTCCGGCCGACGGCGCCGTGCCGCTGGCGCCGGAATTGCCGGCCGTCATCACGGCAGCGCCTGCGGAGCCATTGATGTCGGCCTTCGTCGGGCCACTAGCGGTGGGCGAGCCACACGAAACGATGAGGCAAGACGCAAGGAAGACTGCGCTGGCGACGGAGCTATTGAATACAAGTTGTTGTTCGGGCGCCATCTCAGAATTGCTTCACGAAGTTCCAGACCTCTTGCGGCATCCATGATTTGCCCTGCCCGGCGTCGGTGGGGGCGGGAGTGTGTCCGCCGTCGTACGCGCACCACCGAGTCGGATGACCTGGCGAGCAGCCTTTGTAATCCGTGCAAGCGTGACCGCCGCTGGGCGCTACCGGCAAGCTCTCGGCAGTGCAGCCGTTGGTCATCGCAAAGAAATCGCTGCTCATGCCCTGCCCGCTCCCGTCGTGGCCGAGCGACGACAGGAAAGGAATGGGTTGGCAGGTCTTGGGCATCGCCAGCCCACCGCCAGAATGCACGACGGCAAGGCGAAAAGTGCCCGGCAACGCGCACGCCAGCGTCCAGGTCATCGCACCGCCCATGCTGAAGCCTTCGATCTCGATCCGCGAAGTGTCGATACAGAGCTCACCCTCGAGCTGCTCGACCAAGTCCTGCACCATCTTCGTATCCGTATCGGCCTTCCAGAGGCCATTCACGGCGTCCGGTGCCGCAAAGATGGTGCTGCCCTGCGAGAGATCCCAAAGCCCGAAGTAGGAGGGCGCAACACTGGCGCTGCTGTCGGTAGCGCCGTGGAAGCCGAGCATTAGCCGGTAAGGGTGACTGCTGTCGTAGTCATTCGGCACGCGCAGCGCGTAGCTGCGTTGCGCGCCGCCACTTTGCACCATGTGTTTGCCGTCTTGCAGCGTGCGCGTCTTGCCGCAGCCCGCCGACTTGTGATCGCCGTCACCGTCAGTACCACCGGCGCCGGCCGAGCCACTCGCGCCGGCACCGCCAGCAGTGTCGCTTCCGGCGTACCCACCGACCGAGCCACCAGCTCCTGCGCTGCTCGCGTTACCTCCACTGGTGGCAGCGCCGCCGAGGCCTGCACCACCCGTCACGTTTGCCCCGCCGGCATTTCCGCCGGTTGCGGCAGGCATCGCTGAGCCGCCTGCGCCGCCTGGGCTGCTCATCGCCGCACTTCCCGCGGAGCCGCCCTGCGTACCACCAGAGTTACCATTGTCGTCGCCAGCGGGGCTGCACCCGAGGCTCAATGCCAGCGTGACGGCTCCGCAGGCCGCAGCCCATCGCCTGGTGAGTCCGCGGAGCACCATCACCCCACGAGCTCGTCGAGACTCATGGCAACCGGGGTCGTTCATCGGTCTTGCCTTCTCTGAAGGTGCCGGCGCGCGCTCGGACTGCACGTGGTCGTTCCGGCTCGGTAGCGCACACCGCCACTCGTCTATGCCGCCCCTACAAGTCACCCTTTCGGCATTCAGTCGGTCTTGGAGCAACCAACACAAGTTGGCGTAAACCAATCGGCAAAACCAGCATCGAGCTTGGTCGACGCCAGGACGATCGTCGCGTCGACATCGGGGTTATCGACAGCGTAGGCCATGTCGTCGGCTTCCACGTCGGCTGCAAGCTCGAAATGACAATCGGTGAAGGCAAGTCTGCCTTTGCCTGGACTCGCTGGCCCAGGTGAGAAGCTCTGTGAGGTCACGCTCACGGCGGTAAGCTTCCGAGCGGCTTCGTCGAAGGAGCCGCTGGCGACACTCTCGGAGGCAATGATGGTGCTGCGGGCCACCTCGACGTCGTGGACGAGCGCCCAATGGTTGTGAAGAACGCTCGGAATTCCCGTAACCAGGACCGAATCTTCGATGCGGATGCTGCCGCCCGGGGCATCCACGCGCAGCGGAGCTTGGGTCATGGTGAGCCGGCGCACGGTAACCGCCGACGAATCGCTCGCCTCGATCTCGACGTCACCGGCCCCGACCTGCAAGTCCTCGGCCTCGACATCGATGCGGTAGCTGTCTCCATACCCCGCTTCGCGCGCACCGAGCCACAAGCCAGTGCCTTGAGTAGCGGTAGCGTTCAAGCCGCGCAAACGTAAGCGCGAGGCGCCTCCGTTCAGGGTGAGAGCGTCACGCCAAAGCTCGCTCGCGCTCAGGTTGCACACGGTGGCGTCGGAGCTCGGGCCGATGAACAAGCCGCTCGCAGTCCCGGAGAGGAGGTGCACCCTTTCGAGTGTCGCGCGAGCCACTCCCCCTTCCGAGGCGTCACCGTGCAGCTCGACCAGATGCGCCTCTTCACGCTCGTGATTGAGGTAAGCTCCTTGTTCGTCTCTCCGACCGTCGATAGTGAGGCCTTCCACGAGCGTCGGTGCCGATTGTGCTGCCCCTGCTTGGTTCAAATGCAGCGCGATCACGTCGGCGGCCGAGAGCGCAGGGCGGTGCCAGCGTACGCCGTCGGCTGAAAGGGTCGTTCCAGGTGACAGTGTAACGCTGCTGATCTCGTAGTCTCCAGGCGCCATGGTCACCACGCCACGCCCAGAGGCAGCCGCCTGGTCCAGCACGTCCTGAAGTGCCCGACTCTGATCCTGGGTTTCTCCCGGAGATACGCCTAAGTCCTGAGCGTCCAGCAGAGCCGAACGATCGTTGTCGGCGATCACGACCTCGATGCGCCCGAGCGGTACATCACCGGCCGCATCGGGGTTCTCGACTCGAATCTCGAAGCGCTCGTCGCGCTCCGCGAGGTCGTCATCTCCAATCCAGACCCGCACTTGAGCCTCGGAGGCTCCGATGGCCCACTCCACGCGACCGTTGGCAGCCTCAAAATCTGGGGTTTGGCAATCTTGTTGCGCCTCGATGCCGGTCACCTCGTAGTCGAGCGACAGTCGCGCCTGAGCGGGTTCGGTCAGCCGCAGCGGAAGCTCCACGACGCCCGCGCCCTCCGCAACAACGATTGGCGCGCTGACCGCCAGCTTCGGAGAGCTCACGGCCGGGCTATCGGGAGGGACGGTCTCGCTGGGTGCCCCGCCCGCCGCCAACTTCGTAAAGGGCTCGTCCGTGAGCGGCGCGCATGAAATCGGCAGAAGCAAGGCGCTGAGCAACGACCGCCAGGCGCGAGTCATCGGGACTCGAGCTCCAGGGCGCGCTTTTCGAGCCGCGGCGCCTCGAGCCCTTTCGGATAGCGCGCCAAATACTCGCGAATCGCCTGGTGCTCCAATTGGCGCTGACCTAGCGCGCGCAGCGCGCGAATTTTTCCCGATAGCGCCTCGGGAGCCAGCGCGCCGGGGTGACGGAGGTAAGAGTCGAAGCTGCGCAGGGCGTGCTCTGCATCGCCCAGCTCCAGGTACAGCCGACCAATGGTCGGGAGCACGGTGTGCGCTTCGGGACTCCCTGGATAAAAACCGCCGACCTTTTGGTAAAGTGCGAGCGCCGCGCGCCGGTTGCCCCCAGCGACCTCGGCGCGAGCCGCATCGAGCAACGCGGTCGGACTCGGCTTCTCGGCTAGCCCGTTGGATGCTACCGGCAGCTGGCGAACGATCGGAGCTTCCAAACGTCGCGTCTCGCCGACCGAGACATCAATCGCGGACTCGGCCTCGTGTCCCACACTGTCCCGCCAAGTCACGTGATGCCGGCCGACCCCGACCAAGCCCTGAAACGGAAGCGGAAGCGCCGCTCCCCCGTCGATGCTGGCTTGGGTCAGCGCGGACGCCTTCGAGTCGAGCTCCAGGACTCCGAACGCGGCGCTGAGCCAAATGCCGTGCGTCGCTCGCAGAGTGAACAAGCTTTCCGCCTCTGCTTGACCGACCAAGGAGCGCTCAGTGACCTGGCCGTTCGAATGGATGAGAACCCGAGAATGCGCGCCGACTTGTTCGGAGCTCACACCGTTCCGCGAGACCTCGACACTCCCTTCCAAGACGACGACTTCGGACTCGTCGGACTGATGTCGTGCCGCGAACGTCGTCCCGTGTGCCATCGCGACTACATCGCCCGCGAGTAATGCAAAGCTACTTCCAGGGCTTCGTCGCGAGAGCGACGCCAGGGCGAGCCCCGCTTCGACGCGAATCCGAATGCTCGACGCGACGAGAGACTCGAGCGTGATTTCGCTGTGCTCGGCCAGGCAGACGTCGATGGTTGGCTCAATGGTCAGGCAGGCGCGCCCTGCGCCGGTGGCAAGCACCTGCCCCGTATCCAGCGCCTTCCGATCGATCCGGGCCGTTCCATTGTCGACCCGTACTTCCCCGGCGGACAACACCAGCTCAGCACGGGCCAGCTCGAGCGACGGTTGTCCCGCGTTCGGGTAGGCGCTGCTCGCGTGCGCCGTTGCCCCGGCGGTCTTCAGCGTCTTGGTCGAGCTGGCGAGCCACGCACCACCGATTCCAGCGACAAGCGCCAAACATGCCGCCGCCACGGCCCAGCCCCAAACGCGCGCGAGCTGCCTCTCCGCGGGCCGTGATGGCGAGCGAACGCCCTCGCCGGCTTCGACGAGCCGTAGCCTTGGTCCGAGCTCGACCGCTTCGAGCACCGCGCTGATGAATTTTTCCGAAACGGGTTCTCCATCAGCGGTCGCGCGCGCCCGCAGCGCCGCAAACATCTCGAGCTCTCGCCGCGCCAATGCATCGTGCGCCGCGAATGCGACTCGTTCTTGCTCCTCGGCAGGGTCGAGGGGGTCGCCCTGCACCCAACGCGTCTGCAGCTCTTCCCAACGGCGACGGTCGCTCATCGCGGCCTGCCTCCGGGGCCGAGCTCCAGGTCCAGAAGACGGCGCAGTTGCTTGCGCGCCGTGACGAGTCGGTCCTTCACCGTGCCAACAGGAGCCCCGGTAAGCTCAGAGATCTCCTCGACGGTGTAGTCGAGCGCATGGTGCAAGACGAACACTTGGTAGCGATCGCTCGAAAGCCGCTCCAGCAACGCATCGAGCCCAATTTGGTCGATGGCTGGCTGGATCGCCGAGCCACCCCAAGGCTGCACGTCCGCGGGTAACCACCGCTCCAGTAAACCCCTGCGACTTCGCTCACGCCGCGCCGTCTGCAACGTCGCCCGCACGGTGATCCGCTCTGCCCAGCGCTCGAGGCTCGTCGCAACCCGAAATCCCTGCGCCGTTCTCAGGATCTCGATCAGGGCCAGCTGGGCTGCGTCGTCCGCATCGGCCGCGCTGCGACACAGAAGACCCGCAACTTTACGGACACGCCGCGCCAGCCGCTCAACCACGATTCGTTGAGCGGACGGATCACTGGCGGCGACTCTTGCCATGAGCTCCACGTCGGCCTGCGCGTCGGGGGGCGAAACCAATGCCTCGACTCGTTGCTCCATGGTCTCAAGCTCCACTCAGCGGTCTGAACAAAATTGACCGTCCACCCAATTAGGGCTCACTGCGTAGCGATATCGATGCCTAGCTGCACAAACCCCACTACGGGGCCAATTTCTAAAAAGGGGGAGCGCTCGCCATTCCTTACCGAGAACTGAACGCTTCTTCCGAAATAGGAGCCGCCGGCGACCAGCTCCACGGAAAGCAGCGGCACGAGAGCTCGGCGCAGACGCACTTCCACCAAGCCACCAAACCGGTAGAGCGGCTCCGCTTCGTTCGCCGTAACTCCCTGTGCCGGCAGGGTGCCCGAGCGCCGCAGACGCTCCACCAGGACCCCGCCTTCAGGACTCACGGAAAAGCCGCCCGCCCCAAACACCGGCCCGGAGGCGATGCCGGCAAGTGCGCGATTCACGCGAAATCCACCATAGGCGCTATGAATCGATGCCGGCCAAAAGATGCTGCCGAAAGCATGCGCCTCCACGCGGTTACGCCACGCCAGGCCAAGGGCCATGGTCGCGCCTTGGGTCGTCGGAGCTGCCGATGCAAGCGACGCGATCCGCCAGCCGAGCGAGCCGTGAACGACAATACTTCGCTCGGCGCCGTTCAATAGCGGTTCGCCGGTCTTGACTACGGTCTCGTCCGCTGGCCGACTCGGCGCGTCACCGACCACCGCAGCTACGGGCGCAGATGCTACTTCGAGCCCTTCGCGGAGCGCGCTGGCAGCAGAAATTACGATACTTGCGACTGCTTCGGAACTGGCGGCGTCGTGCTCGGAACCGCCCGGCAGCTCCCTCGCGATAGCCCGACGACGGGCCGCATCGACCACAACCAGACGCCAGCCGCTGCCCTTGGTATCGAGCACGATCGCCAAGAGCACGCTTTCGGAGCGTATTGCGGCGGTGGCCCAATCCGAGACTGAGCCTGAGGGCCTTTGCTCGACGAGCGACAGGCTCATCCCACGAAGCTGCGCGTCGAGTAACGGAAGCAGACTGGTGCGTGCTCCTTCTCCGCTACTTCCAACAATCGCCAGTATGACCTCGGTCCTCGAAGCGATCGGCACGGTTCGTACTGACTCATGGGCTGGCTCCGTTCGTGCGTTGCCGCAGGCGAGACAGGAGCCCAAGAGCAGGCCCATTGTCATGCCGATGGAATGAAACAACTTCACTGCAGAAAGCCTCTAAATCAACACGAAACCAGGAGACCATCCGACCGTGTCGCCGGCTCCAATGACATGAAGCACGTAGCGTGTTCGTGCAAGCAACACCGTACTTTGATCGCACCCACTGCGGGCCAACTAGGACCACCGCCCACACAATTGTAACAGCGAGGGATGACGAACGGTGGTGAGGGGCATCAACAATCGATGCCTTCCCCATTTGCGCGCATCGGATCGGAATTCATGGACAGCAGTAGTCCGCACGACCGTGCTTTGCAGAGGCGACGCAGCTTGCGCACGCTCGTGAAGAAGGCGCTGTGCTTCGCGTTGCCTGCCGCGTTGGCATTCGGGATCAGCTCTCCAGCTTGGGGTGCGTATCGCTGTCCCCAAACACCGTCTCCGCCAAGTACTGAGACGTACCAAGGATTTCTCGGACGAGTCGAAAAGCTCGACGGGCAAGAGCTGCCGTACCGCTTGTTCGTCCCCAAAGACTACGACCCAGCAAAGGCTTACCCGTTGGTTCTGTACCTGCACCACGCAGGCCTGGCGGGGACCGATCCGAACAACGAATCCGGGTGGGACAACTGCGTTCACCTCACCTCCGAGATCGGCTCCGGAGACGATTATGGCGGCGTTTTCACACATCGCGCAGTCGACAAGGACGGCAATCGCTTCGACACGCAGCAACGTTACCCGCACTTCGTGCTGGCTCCGCACGCCAATAGCCCTGCCTACGGGTTTGGCGGTGGCGGTCCTGGCTCTGCGTCAGGTCCAGAGCACGCGACGCGCAAGATCTTGTGGACGATCCTGGCTGCAGTCCAGGGCGAGTTCAACATCGACGCCACTCGGCTGTACGTGACCGGCATCTCGATGGGTTGCTACGGCACTTGGGACCTCCTCATGCGCAGCCCCGGCGTGTTCGCCGCAGCATCGCCCCAATCGTGCCGCGGCGATCCAGACACGAAGCTGCTGAGCGCGCTGAAGGACACGCCCATCTGGTCGATGTGCGGCACGAAGGACAGCTACTTCTCCGGCGCGCAGGCGATGGCCGACGGCATGAAACAGGTCGGAGCCACGGCATTCCAGTTCACTGCGATGGAGGGCGTCGGCCACTCGATCAACGATCGCGGCTACGACTACCCGGGCTTCATCGATTGGATGTTCGCACAGCATCTGGCTGAAGCGCCTGCAGGTGGTAGTGGCGGAGCCGCGGGAAGTGCCGGTACGACCGGCGGTAGCAACGCTGGAATGGGCGGCGCAAGCAGCGCGGGCAGCGGAGGGATAGTGTCCGAGGCCGGCGGTGGCTTTGCCCCCGCGACGGGAGGCGACGGTCACACGTCGACCGGCGGAAGCACGCCCACCGGCGACCAAGGAATGAGCGGGAGTGTCGCAACGGCAAACGGTGGAAGCACGCCCACGCCGAACGCGACGCCGTCGAGTTCGAGCTCGAGCTCCGCGTCTTGTGCGGCTGGACGATCGCAACGATTGCCCGACCAAGTCGCGTGGGGGTTCGGCGCAGCACTGGTCTTGGCTGGTTGGCGGCGCAAACGTGGAGCACATTTGCGATGAGGTGCGCGTCACTCGACTCACTGCTCGCGGGCGCCAGCGTCGCACTCAGCTGCGCGCTCACGAGCTGTTCCACAGGCACCGACGCACAGCCAAGCATCACGCCCAGTGAACCCACAACGATGGGCGGTGCGGCCGGCGTCTCGCCAACAGGCGGTGTGAGCACGATCGCAGGTAGCGCGACCGTCGTTCCAAACGGCGCGGGCGGTAGCTTGACTCCCGAAGGCGGCACCACGAGCGCCGGCGCGACGAGCGCCGGCGCGACGGCTTCGGGTGCCGGTGGCATCGAAGGTGTCGCGGGCGGTGCCGGAAGCGGCAGCGCGGGCATGGCCGCCGACGGCACGTGTGGGCAAGGTGCCATCCTTTGCGAAGATTTCGAGCAATACGTGGACGGGAGTACTCCCGGAGGCAACTGGACCGCCACGCAGCGAGGCAACGGCAAGATCGTTGTCGACGCGACTCGCGCATCCAGCGGCAAGCAGTCACTACACGTCACGGGGCGAATGAACGCCGATCGCGCCAACATCTCGCTGCCGATCCATACCGATAGCCAGACTGCCTACGTGCGGTTCATGCTCTACACCGCCAGCTATCCGGCAAGCGCTGGAGTACACACGCGCCTGATGCGCATAGGAACCACGCAGGCCGCCAGCGGCACCGCGGATACCGCGTACTCACTCTCCAGCTACAACGGCACCGCCATCGAGAAAGTCAACTCGATCTACCTGCGCGACACCGGCACCAAGCTGAATGATCCGAGCACGCTGAATCGCTGGCGATGCTGGGAATTCTCCATCGACAAGTCGGGCGGCATTGGCAAAGTCAAAGTGGAGCTCTTGGTCGATGGACGTGCGCTCCCGCTCAAAGAAGCAGGGAGCTCCTCGCACGGCATGACCTCGCCCAGTTGGGATCCCATCCCCTTCGAGCAGTTCATGCTCGGACTGGATGGCTTTCAGGCTGATGAGCAGCCTGCCGACTTTTGGATCGATGACCTATCCGTCACCCCACAGCACGAAGGCTGCCAGGCCACCCTATGAAACATCCCACGGGAGATCTCTAGCATGCGCCAAATCACGATTCGCGTCTTCGCGAGCTCTTGTTTGCTGGCGCTCGCTCTAGGCTGCACGGCTCGCATCGGCGGAGACGCGCCTAACGAGGTGACACCGCCCGACTCACCCGGCCCCGGACCGATTGGAACCTCGGGCAGTGCGGGGACGGGCGGCGCTGTGGATCCAGCAACCGATGACTCGGGGAATCGCGTCCTTCGACGCCTCAACCGGGTCGAATACAACAACACCGTTCGCGACTTGCTGGGCACCTCGCTGCGCCCGGCTGACAAGCTACCCGAGGACGAAACCGTGGACGGCTTCGACACGGTCGGCGATGGCCTGAGCCTGTCGCTGCAGCACCTGGAGCCGCTCGAACAGGCGGCGACTCAGCTCATCGACGAGCTTTACGCACTACCGGCGTCGGACGCGCGCCGCAACGCCGTGCTCTCGTGCGAGCTGCAGGCAGGTTCCGAGGCGGCGTGCGCAAAACAGATTCTGTCCGGCTTTGCGCGACGCGCCTTCAGACGGCCCATCACCGAAGCCGAAACGGCCGCCTGGCTCGCCCTCGCCGACAAGCTGCAAAAGGCAGGGAACACGTATCTGGATGGCCTCAAGGCGGCGCTGCGGTCGATCCTCTTGTCGCCGCACTTCTTGTACATGGTCGAGAAGGCGTCCGCAGGTGACGCGGATGCGGCCACGCCGTTGAACGACCATGAGCTAGCGACGCGCCTCTCGTATTTTCTCTGGTCCACGATGCCGGATGCGGCGCTGTTTGCGGCTGCCGATGCCGGGGAGCTGACTCGCGATGCCACCAAGCTTGCCGCCGAGACGACGCGCCTGCTGAAGGACTCGAAGGCACTGGCGTTGACCGACAACTTCGTCGGCCAGTGGCTCACGTTGCGCCGGCTTGCGCTGGTGGAGCCGGATCCCAAGACGTTTCCTGACTACGACGTCAGCCTGCGAGACGCTGCCGTGCGCGAAACGGAGCTGTTCTTCGGTGAGCTCATCAACCAGAACGCACCGATCAGCTCGCTCTTGACAGCCAACTTCACGTTCGCGAACGAGAAGCTCGCTCAGCAATACGGCACGACGGTCTCTGGCTCGGGCTTCCAGCGAGTCGACCTGAGCGCGACGCCTCGCCTCGGCATCTTGGGCCAGACCAGCTTCTTGATGGCCAATTCGCACCCAGCGTTCACGTCGCCGACCAAGCGCGGCGCGTGGGTGCTCGAGCAGCTGCTGTGCGCACCGCCACCGCCGCCTCCCGCGGATTTGATGATCGAGCCGCTGAGCGCACCCGCCGAAGGGCAGAGCGTGCGCGAGAAGCTCGAGGAACACCGCAAAAATCCGATGTGCGCGACCTGCCATGCCTTGATGGACCCAATCGGGCTGGGGCTGGAAAACTTCGACGCGATCGGCGCCTACCACGATACGCAGAATGGAAAGGCCGTCGATGCCACGGGCGTGCTCCAGGGCGTGAGCTTCTCGGGAGCGCGCGAGCTCGCACCACTACTCGGCCAAGACCCGCGGCTAGTAGGTTGCTTTGCCAAGCAACTCCTCACCTACGCCGTGGGTCGCTCGTTCAACGACGCCAGCGGCCGCAGCACGGCAGATGCGCTCGTTCAAACAGCGGCTGCAGCAGGTCAACACGGTGTTCGTGACTTGATCAAGGCCGTAGCCCTCAGTGATGCATTTCGAACCCGTCGTGGAGAATGAGAGGAAACATGAATCGGCGCCTGTCTCGACGTAGATTCTTGGGGAGCGCGGCGGCCGTGATTGGCCTGCCTTATCTGCCGTCCGTGGTCGAACGCGACGCGGAAGCTGCCGCAAGTTGCGCTGACATTCAGCGCTTCATTGCCTTCTTCGTGCCCAACGGCATTCATATGCCCGACTTCACTCCGACGACCGTCGGAAAAGACTGGCAGATGCCCTACATCTTGCAGCCGTTGGAGGAGATCCGCAGCAAGATCGCCGTGGTCACGGGCATCGACTACCAACACACCGCGGAGCCTGCTGAGCCACCGGGCGGCCACGGCTCAGGCACTGGTGCCTTCTTGACGATGATGCCGGTGAACGGCAACGACAAGAATCCCGACCGCATCAGCATCGATCAGAAGATTGCCGAGCAGACGGCAGCCTGCGGGCGACCACTCCCGTCGCTGCAGCTCGGCCTCACGTGCCGAGGCGACGGCAGCGACCACGTTCCGAACCTGGCGTTCATCGAGACCATCTCTTGGTCTGCCAACAAGCCGCTGCCATTTCTGGATGATCCGCAGGAGAATTTCGACCGCATTTTCGCCGGTGTCGAGGTCGGTGCCAAGCCCGACGACAGCGCCGCGGACGCCGCGCGGCGCTTGGAGTTGCGCACCAGCGTATTGGACCACGTGCTCGGAGAGGCCGAGAGTCTGAGGCTCGATCTATCTGCCAACGACAAGCTGAAGCTCGACCAATACCTCACGTCCGTTCGCGAGCTCGAGCAGCGCATTCAGAACCTCAGCAAGGGTGGCGTCACCTGCATGAAGCCAGCTGCCCCCACCGTCACCGCGAAATCACCGTATGAAGAGCGCGTGCCCATCACGCTAGAGCTAGCCGCGCTGGCCTTGGAGTGCGACGCCACGCGCGTCGTCAGCTTCATGTTCGGGCGTGGCAACAGCATGCAAGACTACGCCTTCTTGTTCAATGGCGAGTCGACCCCGCACCACTACACGTCACACCACGGCGGGAGCGCCACGCTGCAGGCCAAATTGAAAGAGATCGGCCACTGGGAGATGAACCAGGTGGCGACCTTGCTCAAGCGCCTGGACAAAGGTCTCGAGGCCGGGGGTCGCACGATTCTCGACAATTCTCTGGCCTACTTCAACAGCGAGATTTCCGACGGCAACGTGCATCGCAAATACGACATGCCGGTGCTGTTGGCGGGCAGTGCCGGTGGCAAGCTGAAAGTGGATGGCACCCACTACATGTACACGCAGATGAAATTCCCGCGACCGACTCTCGGCCCCAGCGGCGGCCCACACGGTATCCGCTTGTTCGTGTCGATGATGAACGCTTTCGGCATCATGGACCAAACCTTCGGCGACAAGAGTGCGCAGGGCCCACTGCCAGAGCTGATGGTCTGAAGCCGTGCCCGGCTCGCGCTCACGGCGCGGTCGGGCACCCGATACGCTTGGTGTCCACGACCAGATCGTCGATCCACAGCTCGGCCGAAACCTGGGTGAACGTTTCGAAGCCGATCTCCAGCATCTCGAGGGCGACTTTCGACCATTTGCCGGGCACGGGGCTATTCACGGTCTGGCCGTCCTGCCACCAGCCGATCATGCCCGGCCCGTATTGGACCTCCCAACACACCCATTTGTCGGTGGGAGGCTCGATGCGCGTGCTCACGTACACGTCGTTCATGCTCTCGAGCTGAATGGAGACGGGTTTGGGATATGAGTGCAAGCTGAAGGCGTAGCCGGTGCCGTTGCTGCCGCTCGGAGCGTTCATGGTGCCGAGGCGCACGAGGCGAGCGTGGAGATCGCCGCCCACGTTCATGGGCGCTTGGTAGAGCATGAAGCGCACGTAGCGCGTGTCGCCACCGGCGGCGAAAGCAGCGTCTCCCGCTTTGGTTCCGACGCCCACACTGCCGCCACCTTTCAGGTCGACCTTGATGTGGACAGCTTGCTTACCGCTAAACGCCTTGGTCGAGTCGACGAGCAACGAAGTGCCGCTGGAAGGCGTTTTGATAGATTGCCAGCGCCCGCCTGGCGCCTGCCCGTCCGTGTAGGCCTCGAAGTCGTCGCACAGTCCAACGCCGGCGAGGCATCCACTCGCAGCAGCGCCGCCGGTCCCGCCACTGGCGCCGCCGCTCGTCGTGCCCGTGCCGCCTTGCGACATCATTCCGCCGGGGATTTCGTTGGTCCCGCCACCGCACGCGAACTCGCAGGGGCCGCTGCCACCGCTGCCGACGCCACTCCCGCTACTGGTCGCGCCCCCGCCCGCGGTATCGGTCGTCGTTAGGCCGCCTGGACCAACTCCCGTTGAACCACTAGCAGCGCCGCCTGTCCCCGGCAGATCGGTACCGGTTGGGTCGCCGCAGCCGCACACGAAAACTCCAAAACCAACGAAACCCGCGAGACTTTTGCTGGGCACACTAGCTCATGGTGACAAGTCGCGCCGTCGGTCGGACGAATCTTCCGCCACGCACGGGGCCCAGCCATTCGCTGCTCGACGTCAAGGTAATCGTCATTTGAGCCCTTGAACTATTTAGGTTCATGCAAGCTCGTATCCTGCACTGTGGGCTCCTGCTGTTGATGACTGCCGCTTGCGCTGATGGTCCCGATGCAACGCCAAGCCAGACGCCAGCTGGGGCGGGCTCTGGCGGCGTCGGCGGAGCAGACATCGGCGGCGCGGGCGCGGGTCAACTGCCCTTGATGAGCGGCGGCACCACGACCAGCGCGGCCGGGACGAGCCCTATTGCGGGTGCGCCACCCGTGACCGGCGGAAGCGCTGCCGGCGGCGGATCGTTCGGCGGTGCCGCTGGATCCACGAGCGAGGCCGGCAGCTCTGGCGGAGGCATGGGTGGCGCTGGTGGCGCGACGGAACCTCCCGCTTGTCAGACAAACCAGATGACTCAATGCAGTGGTACCTCGCCCATCAAATGTGATTTTGGCGGCGGCGTCGGCGATTTCTTGGTGACCCTCGAGCTCGGTGGCAGCGCGGCCAGCTCAACGTACGTCGAAGCCGAGAGCTACCGGCGCGTGCTTGGAAACACCGCTCTCGCGGCAGGCGAAACGAAGCGTTTTTCCTTCGGCGTCAACGTACGCCAGCCCGAAGGACAGCCAGTCCAAGACGTTCCTCCAGGTACCCCTGGCTTGCAGCTCTACCTGCGCGGCAGCGCTCCGAGCTTGACCTCAGTCTGCGTCCAACCGCTTCAGGCTGCTCCCAAGGTTTGGATCGCTGGTGATTCCACGGTCTGCGATCAGGACGGCACGGACTATTCGGGCTGGGGTCAACACCTTCCGCAGCACTTCAAGGCGCCAGTCTCAGTCGCCAACTACGCCGACTCCGGAGAGAGCTCCACGTCGGTCTTGAATAGCAACAAAATGTGGGGTGCCATCAAGGCCGGCTGGAAGGCGGGCGACTGGGTGCTGGTGCAAGTCGGACACAACGACAAGGACGTGACCGCCAGTACCTTCCAGTCGAACATCACGGCCTACGTGACCCAAGCGAAAGCGGCCAACGTGCACATCATCCTGTGTACGCCGACTTCGCGCGTTGGCTACGCGCTGGCCGACGAGCACCACAGCTCGACCGGCGCCAACCTGCCGCAAATCATCAAGGACGTCGGCAAGAGCCAAAACGTGCCCGTCATCGACCTGACTACCTTGACCTGGAACTGGCTGCAAACCGTCGACTGGAAGCAGTACTTCGCGCTCGGTACGGATCACACCCACACCAATCCCGCAGGCGCCGAAGTCATCGCCGGGCTAGTGCAGAAAGCGATCGTGGATCAGCAGCTCGAGCTGGCGCAGTACGTGCGCTGAAGCCCATTCGCCGCTTCGGGGGCGGGGATTTAGTTGAAAGGCGGCATCAAATACGGCTCTGCTGGCGACGTGTCGTCGGCACGGTGGAGCTGCATCACCTTCGGTTCGGCTAGCCACGCCGCCAGCGCGGCCTTCTGGCAATCGGTGGCGGGGGGACCGTCGGGCGGCATGATGCGCGTCCTGGTGCAGGTCGGGGGGTTGGCGGACTCGAGCACGGCCATCACGACCGTGTAACGAATCGGAGCGGGCGTCTGCTTGCAGAATTCGTTGTGCGAGCCCGCCGTGATCCAATCGTAGGCGTGATTGAAGCCGCACGTTCTGGTGCCGTCCGGACAAAGCGAGTTGGAGGTCGAGCTGTCGTCGGTGACGTGGCAGCCGCTGCCGCCACCCTTTCCGCACGATTTGCCGAGCCAAGGTCCGATGTCGCTCTTGAAGCTCACCGGATTCGAGACCGTACAGCCGGGAGGAATGACGGGGGCGGCTCCGGCATCTCCCGAGCTTCCGGTATCACCCGCAGCACCGCCCAAGCCCCCCGTACTGGTGCCCGCGCTCATTCCGCCGCCACCCGTCGCGGCGCCCCCGCTGGCGCCTCCAGCGCCGCTCGATGCCTGCCCACCAGCCACAGACGCTCCAGCACCACTCGTGCTCGTGTCGCCGGGCTCGCCGCTGCCTCCGTTCGTTGCGACGGCGCTAGCGCCGGACGCGCTGACCTGGCCCCCTACCCCAGCTCCCGACACAGCCGGGTCGACGGGCGGCTCGCTGGCGCAAGCGCTCCAAAACAAGCTCAAAGCCGCGAGTGAACGCACACCGAAGTTTTCAACGTCGAGCCGACGCCTGCTCACAGGATCACAATGGCTCGCGGTAGAGAAACCTTGCCTCCGAGTTGGTGTTTCGAACCATCCAGTATGAGGGGAACGAATTGCGGCAAGGTACGCCAGGTTCAGGCCATTTTCCTTTTAGAGCGATAGCGCTCGCGGAGGCTCGATGCCGAAGATCGATCAGTTCTCGCGCCGCACCTTGTTGCGCGCCCTGGGCCTGGGACCTGCCGTCTTGCCGATGCTCGCCGTCGAGCACGAGGCGCGGAGTGAAGTACCGGCGGCCAAGGCGGCCTTGATCATCGCTTGGACCAACGGCTGGATGAGTGAGACCAGCGCGACGGGTTGGCCCGCGCCCGGCACGAGTTGGACTTTCAAGCCGTTTCAAGCCGCGCTCGAACCTTACAAATCCGATCTCGTGCTGCTCGACAACATGAACTACCGCTTCGTACGGGACTCGGATTCGCCCGAGAACACGGGCCACGCCTGTTTTCCCGGCATGCTCACGGGCGAGCTCTTCAAGGCACCGGGCAGCGGCACGTCGAGCACGGTCGCGGGTGGCCCCTCGATCGACCAATACATCGGCTCGAACTTGGTAAAGGCTGGCTACAAGGGCCTACCGAGCTTGAATCTCGGTGTGTTCGTCAAGAGCACGGCCCGGCTGTCGTGGCGCGCGGCAGGAGATCCCGTCATTCCCGCCACGGACCCTTACAAGGTATTCGCACAGGTGTTCGGGACTTCCACCGGCATGCCCAGCGGGGACATGCCCGACCCGGCCATCGCGCGCGCGCGGGAAATGAAGAAGAGCATCCTCGACAACGTCGTCGCAGATCTGAACCGCTTCTCCGCGCGCGTGGGCACGGACGACAAGGCCAAGATCGAAGCGCATCTGCAGTCGATTCGCGCGCTCGAGACGGAGCTCGACCGCCAAACCACGACCCCAACTGGCAAGATCCCGATGCTCCCGCCAGGCGTGAACACTGGGTCGACCGACGCCTTCGAAGCGACGACCAAGATGATGATCGACATCTCGGTTGCCGCGCTGGCGGCCGACGCGACGCGCGTGGTGGTGCTGCAGCTCGGCGATCAGGGTGACGCCAACGTGATCTTCACCACCCTTGGCTTCAAGGCCGCCGGCCATGGCGACAACACGGGCGACGACCACGGTTTTCACAACATCGCCCACGCCAATGGCGCCGACAAGGACAAGTGCGACACCTGGTTCCAGGGTCAACTGGCTTACGCAATCGGCGAAATGAAGACGGCGGGGCTGCTCGATCGCGGGGTCATGCTGGCCATGAACAGCATGCGGCACGGCATGCACGAGTTCAACAACGTGCCCGCCATGCTGGCCGGCAACGCGGGCGGCTATTTCAAGACCGGTCGCAGCATCAAGCTGCCGGACAATACGGCCAACAACGGCATCCTGATCGCGCTCGCAAACGCGCTGGGCGTTCCCACCCAAACCTTCGGGCACGCAGCCTACGGCGGCGAGCTCTCCGTGCTTCGGGGCTAGCGAGGGGCCATGTCGAACGCAAGACCATTCAACCTCTCGAGTCTAACGGCGCTCGTCGCAGCGACAGCGCTGCTCGGCGTCGCCTGTACGGCAGACATCACCGGCAAGGGCACCGGTCCGAATCCTGCCGCCGGCGGAACCGCCGGCACTGGCGGGACGGGCGTTGTCACGCCTCCGACCGGTCTGAAGGATCCGCCGACGCTGCCGGGAGCGCCACTCGTTGAGAGCGCAGGCCCGCTGCCGCTACTGCGCCTCACACATCGCGAGTACTCGAACACGATGGCCGAGCTGTTGGGCGACACGACCCAACCAGGGGCGGCGTTCGAGCCCGACTCACCCGGCGCGTCTGGCTACCAGGCGCCCGACACGGTCGCGACAGAAACTGCACGCGGCTACATGACAGCCGCCGAAACGCTTGCAGCAACCGCGATCTCCTCCAAGAAGCTCGCGATCCCTTGCGACGCTCCGGCAGATGCCGAAGCCGAAAAAAGCTGTGTCACGTCGCTGATCAAGGACTTCGGCACGAGGGCTTATCGGCGCGCGCCAGTACAAGCAGAAGTCGACGACTTGGTCGCGCTATTTCAGAAGGCGAAGACTCTGGGCTTCAACTTCCAAGACGCCGTCAGTCACACCGTGGAGGCCATGCTCCAGTCTCCCAACCTGCTTTACCATTGGGAGATCGGCGACAAGCCTTCGGTACACGATCCGGAGAACCCAGCCTTGGTGGCGCTGACGCCCGAGCAGCTGGCGTCCAGGCTCTCGTATTTTCTCTGGGAGTCTCCGCCGGATACGGCGCTGCAAATGGCGGCGCAAGCCGGCCAGCTCGCGACCGCCGACGGGCTCAAGGCTCAAGCAGGGCGCCTGCTCGCGGACGACACCCGCGCGCGCCGTGCGCTCTTCAACTTCCATCGGCAGTGGCTGCATATCGACAACCTCGAGGATCTCGACCCGGGCACGGACCTCGGCCTTCAGCTGGGCCAAGAGCTAGAGGCGTTCGTGGCGTCGGTGTTCGTGGCCGGCGACGGCACGCTGAAGAGCCTCCTCACCGCGCCTTACACCTTTGCCAACGCCTCGACGGCCCCCGAGTATGGCCTGACCGCGAATGGTTCGGGCCTCACGCAGGTTCAGCTTGACCCAACGCAGCGCCTCGGTGTGTTGATGCAGGTGCCGTTCTTGCGGACCAACGGCATCGCGCCGCCGGTGCGACGTGGGCTCGTCGTTTACAAGCAACTGTTGTGCGGAGACGTACCGGCACCTCCGCCCAACGTGCCCAAACCCGAGATGGATGGGCCCACCAAGACGACTCGTGAGCGGTTCGCGGTCCACGCGGAGCAGGCCTGCGCGAAAGGCTGCCACGCGCTCTTCGATCCTTGGGGCTTCGCGTTCGAAAACTTCGACCCGATTGGTCACTATCGTACTCAAGAGAACGGCATCACGGTGGACGCGTCGGGATTGGCTCAGGCCAACGGCGTGGTCGGCGGAACGACACCGAAGCAAGCGGTCATACCGTTCAAGAACGGGCTCGAGCTCGTCAACGCGCTCGCCGCGAGTGACGAAGTGAGCTGGTGCGCGTCACGGCATTGGGCAAGGTACATGCTTGGCCGCTTCGAAAGTGACGCCGACGCGGGCGCGCTGACCAACGCCTACGTAGCCGCGGCCTATCAGGCCGATCGCGCGACCCGGCGCCCGTTCTCTGTCAAAGATTTCTTGGTCGCGATCGTCGGCACGAAGGCCTTTCGCTTTCGAACGCCCTCGGCGGGTGAAACATTGTGAGGTAAACGAGCGTGCGATCAGAATCGTTGCGGACACTGCCATTGGCCTTGATTTGCGGAGCGGCGTTAGCCGCCTGTTCCAGTGGCTCGGACTCTCCTCCTGATACCGGCTCGGCTACGGCAGGAAGCGGTGGCAGCAGCGCGCAGGCCGCTGCAGGTGCGTCCGCGACACGCGCCGGTAGCGGTGGATCAGCGCCGCAAGCGGGCAGCTCAGCCGGGGGTAACACGAGCAGCGCGGCAGGCAACGGCGGAGGCGGCGCGAGTACCGGTGGCGAGATGCCTTCAGGCGGAGCGGGTGCCACGGTCGGAGGCGCAAGCGACGGCAGTGACCTCACGGTAGAACCAGCGCAGGGTCTCTGGACCGGCGTCCGCTACTACACGGGCTCGACGCCGAGCGGGCGGACGAGTGGTCCCCAAGCTCCGCCCGAAAAGACGTTCAAGCTGCACAACGCAAGCTCCGCGGCGTTGGCATTGACGCTGAGTCTCACGGGTGCCGACGCCGCCAAGTTCAAGCTCGTGTCGCCCGCGATGCCGCAGCTCCAGCTGGCGGCTGGCGCAGACGCCGAAGTGAAACTCAGCATCGTCACCGACAACGCCATGCTTAGCCCCGCACCGGCTCAGAACGACGGCGCCACCGTCTTCAATGCGTCGCTCGAAGTCGCGGCCGGTGACAAGAAGCTCTCGATTCGCAACTACGCTTTGGTGCTGACCTATGCCGAGCTGGAGCCCACGTTTGGGCAGATCTTGAAGGCATACCCGCAATGGTCGACCAAGCTACCGAGCTGGTTGCCCGATAGCGCCAACCCAAACCCCGGAACTCCTCTGCCCGGCGTGGTTGCCGGAACCGACGAAGTTGCCGCGCCCGCGTTCGAACGCCTCGACGCGACGAAGCCAGTCACCTTGCAACCGCTCGGGCGCTTTTCGCCAGCCGGCCTCGTGCCCTTTGGCTGGTACGAGCCGAGCAAGATCGCAGGCCGAACGACTGCGGGCACGTTGGCGATGCAGACGGACCCGCAAACCAACGATAAGGCTCGCATGTTGGAGCCGCCTCTCGCGAGTGGCACCATGAGCTTCGAGCCGAGTGTCGCCAAGTTCGGTATCTGGATGGCGCCCGCGGGTGTGGGCTTGTTGACGAGTAACGACGCGGATGGCTTCGACGGTCAGCATCGCGTGCGCGCATTCACGCTGCACGACGCGCAGGGCGCGGTGGTGCCGGGCAGCTTCCTGATCGGCGGCGAAGAAGCCAAAAACGGCGACTACCAGGACTACGTCTTCGTACTCACGAACGCGAAGCCTTCCCCTTGACCCGCTCGACCCTTGCCATCTTGGCGGCCCTCGCAGCAGCCGCCGGCGCTTGCTCCTCCCAAGCGAACGGCGATGTTGAGCCGACGACGCCGACTTCAGCCGGCGCAAACAGTGCGGGCACGAGCTCATTTGGAGCAGGCCCGTCGACGGCCTCGGCGGGCAATCCAGGTACGGGCGGCTCCAGCGACTCGGCTGCAGGAAGCTCGACCGTCACCGGTGGCAACGCGGGAACCAATGCGAGCCAGGGCGGCGCCGATAGCGGGGCTGGTGGCAATGCTGGCAGCAACTCGACGGCGGGCACCGGTGGAGGCGGCGCGCCGCAAACGTATCCGACCGATCCCCCCATGCCGGATAGGGCTTCCAAAGTACCCGTTTCGAAACCGAGCGGTGCTTACACGGTGGAAGCCAACTTCGCCTACGGCCCCGAGACGTCACAGCGCTTGGACGTGATCTACCCGAGCAATGCTGGGCCCAAGGGCACGCAGCGCTTGCCGGTGGTGTTGATGTTCCACGGCGGCGCTTGGATTCATTCGTACACGAACGGCTACGGGTCCGGGAAGGACCATATGTCGACGTTCTTCAATCGCTACTTGGCGCACGGCTTCATGGTTTGCAACGCCGAGTATCGGGTGAACGACAGCCCGCCCGTCGACGGCGCCCCGGCCCCCGCCGCCGTGGAGGACGCCTTGCTCGCCGCGAAATGGTGCTGGGACTACCTGGACTACTTCCACGGCGATCGTGAGCGCTTCGTAGTTACGGGCGCGTCCGCAGGTGGCCACCTGGCGCTCATGGTGGGTCTCACCACTCCGGCGGCCAAGCTTGGTCCCACATCGCCAATTGACTTCAAGATAGCCGCCGTTGTCTCTGGCTATGGCCCAGCCGACATCGAGTCGGAAATCAACGCCGTCGCCAAGGATTGGATCCCGAGCAGCCTGCCGAACCGCACCGGTATAGCCAAGCTCGTCAATCCGATCACCTACGTTCGCGCCGATGTGCCTCCCTTCATCGTCGTCCAAGGCGCGAAAGACAACACTGCGCCAGTCAAAGACAGCCAGCACCTGGTCGACCTGCTCGAGGTTGCTGGCGCCGAAGCCAGCATTCATTTGGTGCCCAACGCGGGCCACGGCTTCGACGACTCCACCTGGCCCGACGCCGAACAGGCCATGTTCGATTGGCTGACCGCTCGCGGCATCGGGAAATGAAATGGCGACGCGCCTCTTCACTAGCCGACACAGCGCTTTGGCGCTCGCTTTCACGTGCTCGGCGCTCGCCTGTTCGGAGGCAACCCAACAGCCTGCGGGCGGCGGTGGACACGTAACGGGAGGGACCGCGCCCACGGGTGGCAACGGCGCGGGCATCGCGGGCTATGAGGTCGGTGGAACGATTCAGGCCGGTGGTGGCGGCAGCACGGCTCCGATCGAAGCCGGCACCAGCTCAGGCGGAACCACGGCAGACCAAGGCGGTGGAGGAGCATCGGCCAGCGCGGGCGGATTCGCAGGCACCGGCGGCGGCACCGCCAGCGCCGGCACGGGCGGAACTTCGGCAGGCGGGTCTTCGTCGGCGGTCGACCTTTTCAACGGCTCCGATTTGAGCGGCTTCAACGTTTACCGCCAGAACCAAGAAAAGGCGCCAGGCACGCTGCTGTCGCCGGAAGAAGCGATGGCCGTCTTCAAGCCAGAAGCCGGCACCATCCACGTATACGCGGAAGCGCCAGACCAATCGCCGCAGGTGCACTACACGCTGGTCACCACAGAGGCGTACAGCAAGTATCGACTCAGTTGGGAGTACAAGTGGGGCACCAAGAAATTCGCGCCCTACACGGATCTGAAAAAATACCCGCGCGACGCGGGCGTGCTCTGGCACCTGCACGGCGACCTCACGCAGCTCTGGCCAGCGTCGATGGAATTTCAGAACAAGGACGGCACGACCGGCGATATCTTCGCGCTGTATGCGCGCTGCACGTCACCCGGTTCGCCTGGCGACAAGACGGTGTTCGCCGAGGGCGGAGCCTCCGTGCTAGTCGACGGTTCCAACGGCTTCGTGCAGCACAGTCGCAGCGCCAACTACGAAGTGCCCGGCGACTGGACGCCGTGTCTACTCGAGGTAAATGCTGGTACGGCCGTCTACACCGTCAACGGCCACGTCGTGAATCGCGTGCTCAGCGTGATGGACGCCAAGGGTCAACCCGTGAGCTCGGGCCCCATCGCATGGCAGGCTGAGCAGGCCGAAGTCTTCTACCGTCACCTTCGCATCGAGACGCTGCCGTGAGATTTCGAGGCGTCCCGGCGCAGGAGCTTTCGTTGCAGGTGCTGACGCGCCTTGAAGATGCGTCCCCAAACAGTATTGACCGGCACACCCGCGAGCGCGGCGATCTCCTCACCACTCACCCCCTCGATTTCGAAGAGCACGAAGGCCGCCCGCTGATCCGCGTTCAAGGTATCGAGCAATTGCAGTAGAAGCCGGCACTTTTGCCTGGTCTCGAGCTCGTCCAACGGTCCGCGATTGGTCCAAAGCATCGTCCCTTCCACCGGAACGCTGCTGCGCGCGAAGAGGTGCTTGACCCAAAGCAGCCGCCGGTAGTCGCGTACCTTTCGACGAGCGATCTGATAGAGCCAGCCCGCCTCATTCTCCCCGTCGAAGTCGGAGAGTCGACGATACGCGACCATGAAGACCTCTTGTACGACGTCTTCCCGATCGGCTTCGTGGGTACCGAGAGCTGCTACCCAACGCGAAACGGTGTCGAACCAGCGCTCGTACAGCTGCTCAAACGAAGGGTGCAACGACGCTTGGCCAGGCGGCACGACCACGGAGAACGCCGCGGGCGGAGAACTGCGGGCCCGCGTTGCCTTTTTTGGGCTCACGGCGGAACCAACGCCTCAAACGCGCGCGACTCGGGCACAACCATGGATCGCACAGACCTACATTGCTCTGAGCCGTCGGATCGGTCGGAAGCAAGGCGTGCCTAGCTAGTGCGGCCCGACTTGAGACTTGATGGTGGCTTCGAGGTTGGCCGTGTCGTCAACCGTCAGCGAGTAGGGTGGCGTAAAACCGCTACCCTTCGACGTATTCGTCCCCTTGGTGTTGGTGAAGACGTTGCCCCGCGAGAGCATGTTGCCGTCGTCGTCTTCTTGCAGCGGATTGTTCACGCCGATGTAGACGTTGTTTTCAACGAGCAACTTCGACATGTTGCCGGAGTTCGAGCAGTAGTCGTTACCAGCCGCTGTAAAGAGGTTGTTCACCACGTGAATTTGCCCATCGCGCGAGCGCGGCATGCGCTCAGCAACGTTGTCAGCCCACCAATTGTGGTGCCACGTCACGTTCAGGTGCCCCACGTCAATCGCCACGCCGTCGGCCGCACCGATCAGGTTCGAGAATCGGTGCCCCGTGGAGCCCGTCACGGGATCCGTGCGCTTGGTCGAGTACCAGAACTTAGTCCAAGAAACGGTGACGAAGTCCGAGCCCTGGGTGATGTCCAGGTTACCGTCCGAACCATCCGAGATGTCGTCATGATCGAACCACAGATGGTGTGCCGAGTTGACGACCGTGATCGCATCGTCGCCGCTCTTGCACTCGTTCGGGCTGTCGCTGCAGTTGTAACCAACGACCTTCATGTTCCGCAAAATCACGTTCACCGAACCGCTCATGTCGACGTGACCATGCAATTCCGCGCCGCAAATGCCGACGATGGTCTTGTTCGAGCCGACCTTCACGCTACCGGCCGCTATCTTGCCTTTGACGTAGATCACCCGGGCCATGCTGCCGCCCGCCGCGCTGTTCAACTCAGCCAGGCTCTGCACCACCTGAGGCGTCGCATCGCCACCGCCCGTCGTCGTCGTCACATTCATGCCGGGGCGCGAGGCCCAACCGACCAGAGGGCTGGGTGCAGGCGGCGTATTGCAGTCGCCTGCTGCACCAGCGCCACCGCCATTGCTGACGGTGCCGCCGCTCGAGCCGCCTGCGCCGCCGTTCGTTGAGCCGGCAGCGCCACCTCCGCTCGAGCCCGCCGAGCCACCGTTCATTGCGACCGTCCCGCCGTCGCCTGCGCTCGACGTGCCTCCGGTGCTTACCGCACCCGCTTTTCCGCCATCGCTTGTACCCGCGGTTCCCGCACCGGCAACTGCCATGCCGCTCCCTCCGTTGGACGAGCCCGCGGAGACGCCCATGCCGCCTCCGCCCGCCGCGCCAGCTACTTGGGCGCCGCCTCCGGATCCATCACTGGAGCTACAGGCCGCCAGCACGCCGAGTAGCGCAGCTCCCACAAGCGACGGCCCATGACCAGCACGCCTAAAATGCTGCCGACCGTTTTCCATTGTTCTCCGTCGCACTAGCGCTACGAGCAGCATCTCCAACCAAAGTTGCTCGTCCCCCCGACGACCCGTCATCGAAATTGCCGCGAACGCGGCCGTCGGGTCGCTAGCCCCCGGGCGCCACGACGGCGGAGGCCCAGGAGGGCACGGCAAAGCGGCGGGCACATTTCGTAAGCTGACTTTACTTTGGCGGTCGGGCAGACCATCGCCCTGGGCAACTGGGTGGGGTGGGAATCTCAGCGGAACGCCGAGAGCTTCGCCCGCTCCAGCGTGTCGATGAACTCCACGAGTGCCTCGTGACTCATGCCGCGCGCTTCGACCTGGATCTTGGCTCCTGACGAGCAAATCTCGAGAACGGCACGCCGACCGAAAAGGTATCCGGCAATGCAACACAGCGCGATGAACATGAAGTAGATGCCGACTCCCTCGGCTGTCGACATCAGGAGCCCAATGCCGATAATCGCACCGATGACGCCAAGGGCAAGTAAAGCAGGCTAGGTCACGGTGCTGAGACAACACGCTGTCACGCACCCAAGGGTCATCGACGCTACCTTGGCGTCGCCACGCCCCCGCTGGGTAAGACGAACGCGGTGCGTAGTTAGGACCAGGATGCCCGCGTTGGCAACGCGCACGCCCTGGGGAGCGCGCCCGCGGAACGGCAGTCGCGCTTGATGCGTCTGGAAAGCGTGCGCTCGGCTGGTTGCCGGCACCGTCGAGTCATCTGCCGACGCAGTGAATCGGGATGGTAGCGTCGTCCTCGGTCACGGCACCACGCGGCCTCTAGCGTAGCGGTGGCCAACCAGCAGGCAGCGGCAACGCTCAACAGCGCCAATCAGCAAGCGACCGCAATGCTCAACGGCGCCAACGGTCAGGCCACCCAAATAGTCTCGGCAGCACACGCGGAGGCGCAGCGGATCGCTGGGGACGCACTGCAAGCTCAGCAGAACGTAGAGAACTACACGCCACTACCCTCATCGCGAGGCCACGAGGATCGACTCGAGCAGGTCACGTAGCCAGCGTTGGAGAGGATCGTCGTCGTGTCGACGATGCCACACTGCTTGAAGAACGAAACCTGGAACGGCCATCGGCGGTTCCAGACACACCAGCGACGGCCAACGTTGACTCGCGGGCGGCTTGGCGAGTGAATTGGGAAGCGTGGCGATGTAGTCGGTCTCGGCTACAATCCTCCGAGCGCTCTCGAAATACGGCACCCGGACCACGATGCGCCGCTCGAGGCCGCGCTGCGTAAGCACGCGACTCACGACACTGTCGGCGTCGCCACCGAGAGGATAGACGACCACGTGCTGGAGCGCACAGAAACGCCGCAATGTCAGCTTCTGCCGAGCGACCGGGTGCCCCTGACGCACGATGCTGAGGAAACGCTCGCGAAGAAGGTCTGCCGCTCGCAGGTCTTCTGGCAAGCGGCCGACTTTGGGCACCACAAGGAGATCCAATCGACCTGCCGTGAGCTGCGAGAAGACATCGCGACCTGCCGGCTCGATCTGCACGTCAAGCAGCGGTGCTCGTCGCGTCAGTCGCCCGACGAATTCGTGAACTAGGGCTCCGAGGGCGTGCTCAGTCGCGGCCATGCGCACAGTCCCAGTTGCAGTGGCCGGCTCGAACGCCTGCGGCGGGCGAAGGAGCCCACGGAGCCCGTCGAGGCTGGCCGTGAGCGGCTCGCACAACCCTGCGGCACGAGCCGTGAGCAGCATCTTGCGGTCGGCAGGGACGAGCAACTGATCGCCAAACCACTCTCGGAGTAGGCCGAGGCTCCGGCTCATCGCCGATTGCGTCACCCCAAGGCGGACCGCTGCCCGCGTGACGCTTCGCTCGACCAACAGCCAGTGCAGCGCGAGCAGCAAGTTGAGATTCATCTGCTCGAGGCGTGGTTCGTGGTTCGGGCGGCTCGTTCGAGAATGACTCATGCTCATGCATGACTATATCAATCATGCATTGGAGTAATGCATGTGTTTCGCGTAGTTCTTGACCGATGAACTCCGACGAGGGCGCAACTGCACGACACCCCGAACGACGCCGCCGACTCCTCGGCTACGCAGCACTCGGGCCGACACTGCTGCTAGGCGCAGTGCTCATACTCGTCCGCGCTGGCTTTCGGCCGTTGGACATAGCCGCTTACCCGCTGCCCGCGCAGCGGCCGACCACCTGGGAGGAGATCCTCGCGCAACCGCGACCAGTCACGGTCGAGGTACTGCTCACCGGCACGGCCGATGGTGATCGTCGAGTCGTCTTGGACGAAAGCGATCCCAACATCGCCAAGCTTGGTGATCCGCACGCACCGAGCACCGTGTCGGCTTACTGGGTGCATCATCCGACCGAGGGCGACTACCTGATTGACGCTGGCCTCTCCCGCACGTTCGCCCACGAGGGCGGCAACTATACAAGCCTACTTCGACTGATGCTCGCGCTGTTCGGTGCCGAAACTCGCAGCACCGATAGGGCCGACGCCGCATCGCGACTCAAATCACACGGCATCTCGCTGCGAGCCGTGTTCCTGACCCACCTGCACGCCGACCACACATCCGGGCTCGGCGACCTCCCCGCTCAAGTGCCCGCGGTGTTCGGGCGTGGCGAAGACACATTCCTGCAAAAAGCGCTGCTCGGCGACCACCTCCGTGGCAGGCCGCTCTACGCGTTGGACTTCGACAAAGCTCACGCGGCCCCACCCTTCGAGCGCGTCCTCGACCTCATCGGCGACGGCTCAATCTGGGCGCTCTCCACGCCCGGCCATTCACCAAGTCACGTGTCCTACTTGATCAACGCCCAGTCTGGCCCAGTCTTGATTACCGGTGACGCCTGCGCCTACCACGCCCAGCTCGACCACCGCATACGGCCCACCCCCGGCGTCGACCAAGCCGCAGCGATCCAATCGCTTGCCCATATTCGCGAGCTCCACGATCGCTTCCCACAGCTGCAGGTCATGGTCGGACATGAGCCGCCCAGACGCCGCTGACGACTCCAGGTTCGTGCGTGAAACGCTACGGAATCTCGAGGCCAACACGGACGCATCGTCATGCACCCGCAGGAGGACGGTTCGTACATGGCCCGCGCGGGCTTCATGCCGCTCTCGGCCATCGGAGCCGGATCGGCGCTGAGGCCAACGGAAGTCGAAGGCCCAGCTCCTTTCGGAACCAGGCCTTCTTCGTTTTGCCGGAGCCACGTATCGTGTTCCAGCGTTGGTTGCGCGGGGGCGATACCCCGCGTGGGCTCTCAAATTTCGGTACCCGTCGAGGTGCGGGTCGCGTGAGGCGCGCGGGTCGATGTTGCCACCCGAACGTGGTTCAGTCGTTTACGAAGAACTCTTGTGGGTGCGACTCCACGTAGTCTTGGATGCGTCGAGCCAGAGCGTTTGAATCGAGCGCGTAGTAAGCAGCCTCCATTGGCTGGATCCAGAGGCGCCAGTCATCGCGGTATGATATCGCACTCAAGACCGCCTGGCGTTCACTCTGCGACCTGGGAGCGGCGCCACCCGGGAAGCGCGCCATCGCAGAGACGAGCAGCTTGGCGCGTTCGTCTTCGCCCAACTTCTCGAGGGCTTCTCGGGTAATGAGAGCCGCGTCGCCTGTCGGGTTCATGAAATACTGATGGAACCCGCCGTTGCGAACCTCCGCGTCAAAATAGGGCACACAGTAGAGGATGACCTGCCCAGGGGAAGCGCCAGCTATCGCCTCGTCGATCGGTCGTGGTGTCTGGCGGTCGCGCCAGAACGCGTGACGAGCCGACTCGACAGCGATGCCGTCCGCAATGTCGGTCTCCGTGAGTGGTGGCCGTTTCCGGTAGATGGGCATGCGCGCCCTCCTCCAGGTATCCCCCTCGATAACCAAGCGTCGAGCTTCGCTCCGCGTAACCCGCCAATCCATCGACACTCCCATACCAGACGCTCGTGCTAGACTCGTCGCATCTATGACGACCGCCCCGCCGCTCCGAGATCTGATGGCGCCAGACACCGAGCCGACCGATGAGGAGCTGGCGCTGGTCATGCGCGAAGCTCGAGAACTTGCGGTTCAGCGGCGTGCCAAGGCCGACGCTTGGATCGCAGCCAAGCTGAAAGAAGCCACGCTCCACGCCCTGACCCATTCGCGGCCGGGGCTCACCAAGTCCTGATGCCGGCCCCGCGTCCTCGGCTGCTCGTCGTCGCCGGGCCCAATGGTGCCGGAAAGACCACGATTACGGAACGCGGCCTCGCACACGAGTGGTTTCACGGCTGCGAGTACGTCAACCCGGACCTCATCGCCCAAGACGAGCTGGGTGATTGGAACGACCCGAGCACCGTCTTGCGCGCCGCCCAGCTCGCCACCGAGAGGCGTGAAGCATGCCTCACCGCCGGGCGCAGCCTGGCGTTCGAAAGCGTCTTCTCGGCCGACGACAAGCCCGACTTCGTACGACGCGCTCTCTCCGCCGGCTATTTCGTGCGCGTCTTCTTCGTTGGCACCGAGCGCCCCGAGATCAACGCCGCGCGCGTGGCTCGGCGAGTCCTCCAAGGTGGACACGAGGTGCCCATTCGCAAGATCATCGATCGCTGGGCCCGCTCGATCGCAAACGCCGCAGCCATCGCCGCCGAGGTCGATCGCTTCTACGTCTACGACAACTCGGTCGACGACCGCGATGCGCAGCTCGTACTGCGCGCGGCCAGCGGGCACATCGCACGCCAGTACGGCGAGCCGCCCGCTTGGTCGCACCCCATCATCTCCCGACTGAGTGGCAACGGCACCGAGCCGTGAGGTTCAAATCGCTCATACGCAAAACGCGGAGCCAGCTTTCGCTAACTCCGCGTTTTCATTCTTAGTTGCGCGGGGGTGCAACACACGGTGTACCACGAGATTTTCTCGATAATTCGCGTGGAACTGGCCGCCTAGCGAACGGCGCGAGACGTCCGGAAAGGAAGTTGCGCTCAGCACCCTTCCCGACCGTGAAACTCGCCTCCTGCTGTGCCCCACCTTGCGGCCCGCCAGCAGCCCATGGCTGGACCTCAAGCCGCTTCATCCAGTCGTTCTTCCCAGTGGGCGTTAAAGACTCAAGCTTGCCCTCTGGATTGCCCAGAGAATGACGTCGCAGACCTGGACGCCGGGCTCATCCCCGCCAACTAGAGCTGGGGTCATCCGTGGGAAGCGAGTCGGAACGTTCGGCTGCCGTGCGAAGGCACCGAGACATTGGCTGCGCCAGTATTTCGGCCAACTAGCCGCCTTAGCTTCATCAAAAGTGTCCTGGCGCTTCGCAACGAAGAGATGCACGGCGTCGTAGTCATCCTGCGTGACGGTCAGCGAGCCTAGGAGCACCATCAACGCATGGAGTGCTCCGTCTTGATGCTTGCGCGAGTCCGGCCTCCCGAAATGCCACTGCATGTCCGCGCCGTCGATCGTTCAGACCCCCGGCGTCATGTCTCCTCGGACTGCGCGGCAGTTCTCGGTGGCGTTTCGTCAAGACGCGATCGGAGGCCTCAACCACGACTACGCCGACGACATCGACAACAATAGGCTCCTCGATTGCCCAGAGGAGTTTCTAAAGACCGGCAACATTGCCAATGGTTGCGAAGTCGCCAAGGTCCTCGACAAGGCGGACTTCGGGTGGCTGCAGATTCGCAAGGAGGCGGATCTCGTGAACGAGAGTGAGCACACCTTGATGAGCCAACTGATCGCCCAGCAGGCTGGATTGATCGGTGAGGGGATGCACCTCTTCGATGTATTTTGGCTCAGGTATGCAACGGGAAACAGCTACCTTGCTTCACCGGTGCAGTTGTCCAAGGAGGATCTCACGCCCGACCATTCACGCTATCTAGTGGCTCAGAGCTACCTCCCGACCGGTGGCGGACGCGCCGAGGTCCACGCGACGCGCAGCGTCTCGCTGCTTGAGTTCAGCGAGGTGCCGGATTTCGCGAGCAGCGTTGCCGACTGGGCTGCTGGTTCCGAACTGTGCCCGATTCCCGGAGTCAGGGGTGTGGAGTTTCCCGGATTTTCCGGACAGATTGTTGATGTGATTATGCGGCGAGCTGGGCGCAATGCGCCAGCTCGAAGTTGATCGGGGACTGGTTGCCGGCGGCCGAGTGCCGCCGTTTTGCGTTGTAGTAGTTCTCGATGTA
>DASZTA010000004.1:0-173816 GCA_035548415.1 Polyangiaceae bacterium | reverse complement strand
TCAGGATCCTTCGCAGTCGTAATCCCATTGCGGCGTGTCCCCCATTCCATCGCCAAGAAGTTCTTCCGAACGTAAGAACTTGGGTGAACGCGCGATGCGCTTCGGGACCCCAGGTATCATCGGACGTCCACGAAGCTAATTACGAGCGTTACAAATGTCACAAATGTAAGCTGCATTACAAGTGTCGGAGCGCCAAGCCCCCTTACGATCATGCCCGCGAGCTGCTTGCACCAAAAACCGCTCTCCTGGCTGCGATTATTTCAACCGCAGCCCCTTTGCAGAGCCATGGTGGTGGTGGCGCCGGACCACTTTGCCCGGGCAAAGTAGCCCGGCGCTCTACGGCAAGTCTCTCAGCGTCGACGATTGCGCGAACGTGGTCGGCTGCGGACGAACCGCGGACTAACCGCTCGAGTCAATCCAACCAGCCCATCACGACCGTCCGCTCTGCCAGCGCTTCGACGACGTCTTCCACCCGCGCGACCTCATGCGCTCGCAAGGGGCGGCTGCGACGCCCGATTTCGAAGATCGCCACCAATTCGCCGTACAAAAGCAGGGGCACCATGGCCACGCTGGCGGGCTCGGGGATGCAGCGTTCGATGCGACCGATCATGTAGCGGGCCACGTCGCCGGGAACGGGCTCCGAGAGCACGGTGCGGCCGCTGCGCGCGGCGGGCAGAGTCGGATCTTCGCGGGCCAAGCGCTCGCCCAACAAGAGCTCGGTGCCGGGACCGTGGCCGCCCACGGTGACCGCCGCCTGCAAGTCGCCGCGTACGCGATGCACGAGGCCGACATCGGCGGACGCGGCTGCCACCGCAGTCGAGACCGTGAGCAAGAGCGCATCTTGTAGCTCGCTCGCGTTCGAGAGCACGCCGACCGGATCCACCGACACCGGGCGGAAGCTGTTGCGCTGCGCCGGCTCGAGGTTGACGGGTCGCGATGACAGCTCCTCGCCACTCGGAGGCGGCGGCGGCTCACTGAACACGCTGCGCGCGCGCTCTTCGACGCCGGCGCTGGCGCTGGCCAGGTCTTCGATCGTCTTACGGCGATGCACGGCGCTGAGCGACTCGAGCTCATCGAGCCGGCGCCACACCTGCCAGGACTCGTGCCTCACGAACGACGACGTCGAGATGCGCCCGTAGGCGACCCCACGCAGCACGAGCTCGAACGTTACAGGTCCGACCGCTACGACACCGTTGGTGACGAACCAGCGGTCACTTGGCGCGGCGTTGTTCCCAGCATCGACCTGCATGATGAAACGTCCTACCCTGTCGCCTCAAAGGCCACACGTGCGCACAGGGTGGGATAATCATCGGCTGTTCGAACGCGCGGTCAATCACTCTCACGATTGGTCAATGATTTTGATGTATTAGCGGCATTCTTCTGACGCAATCCGTCGCCGCCGATTGGGGGCTCGCTGCCACGCCCCACTTTTGCTGGGGTTCGTCGTAAGCATGGGGGGTGATGCCCCAGCCCCAAGGAAAAGTATGGCTCGTGGGAGCCGGCCCCGGCGAGCCCGGATTGATCACGGCTCGGGGGCTCGCGGTGCTGTCGCGCGCAGACGTCGTGCTCTACGACGCGCTGGCGCATCCAGCGCTGCTCGACGCATGTGCGCAGGCCGAGCAGCGCAACGTGGGTAAACGCTACGGTGAGGACAGCGCCGTACAAGACGAGATCATTCGTCAGATGATCGAGCTGGCGCGTCAGGGCAAGCGCGTGGTGCGGCTCAAGGGCGGCGATCCGTTCATGTTCGCGCGCGGCGCCGAAGAAGCGCTCGCGCTCGTCAAGGCAGGCATCAGGTTCGAGGTAGTGCCCGGTGTGTCGTCGCCGATCGCAACCAGCGCCTACGCCGGCATCTCGCTCACGCACCGTGAGGTTTCGTCGAGCGTGACGTTCATTACCGGCAGCGATCGCGCCGGCAAAGAGTGGTCGCCGGATTCGTGGAAGAAGCTCGCGACGGCGACGGATACCATCTGCGTGCTCATGGGCATGCGGCGTATCGGCGAGATTGCGCAGGCCATCATCGATGGTGGACGCTCACCGAGCACGCCCGCTGCGGTGATTCATTGGGGCGCTCGCCCCGAGCAGCGCGTCGTCACCTCGACGCTCGACCAGATTGCGCAGACCGCTCAGGCGGCGGGCCTGAAGAATCCTTCGATTATCGTGGTGGGTGAGGTCGTCAACCTGCGCGAAAAGCTCAGCTGGTACGACTCGCGGCCGCTTTCCGGCAAGCGCATCGTGGTGCCGCGCGCGGCCGAGCAAGCGCGCGATACCGCCGCGGCCATTCGCGATCGCGGCGCTGCGCCGGTGATTCTGCCGATGATCGAGATCGCCCCGCCCCCCGACGCGGCGAGCTTCGCCAAAGCCGTCAACGAGCTCGGCAGTTACGAGTGGGTGCTGTTCACGAGCGGCAATGCCGTCGACCAACTGCGGAGCGAGCTCGAGCGCACGGGGCGCGACGCGCGCGCCTTTGGCTCGGCCAAGGTCGGTGCAGTGGGCACGAAAACGGCCGAGGCGCTCGCGAAGTTGGGCATCAGAGCCGACGTGGTCGCGCAAGAATTCGTGGGCGAGGGTCTGGCGGGCGCCGTGCTGGCGCTAGGTGTGCCGCGAAGCGTGCTGCTCTTGCGAGCGCTGGTCGCGCGCGACGCCTTGCCGGATGCGCTGCGCGCGCGCGGAGCGGAGGTCACCGTCGTGGCGGCCTACGAGACCAAACCGCTGAGTGGCTCCGGTGCCGAGCTGCGCGAGCGCATCGAAAACGGCACCGCGGACGCGATCTTGTTCACCTCGGGCTCGACCGTGAGCTCGACACTCGACGCGCTCGGAAGCGACGGCAAGGCGCTGCTCGAGCGCATCAGCATCTGCAGCATCGGACCGATGACCAGCCGAGCCCTCGCGCAGCACGGTCTTTCGCCGAGCGTCGAAGCCAGCGTCTACACGGTCGAAGGCTTACTGGACGCGCTCGAAGCGTCTGCTCAGCGCTGAAGGCTGTCTTCGCCGGTGGCGAGCCGGTCCACTTCTTTCGCGGACACGCGGTTGTAGTCGCCGGGGATGGTGTGCTTGAGCGCGCCCGCCGCTACCGCGAAGGCCAGCGCCCGCTCCGCCGAGCGCCCCGCCAGCACCGCATAGATGAGGCCAGCCGTGAAAGCGTCGCTGGCGCCAATCGCCTCCACGATCGAAACCGGGTAGTGCTTGGACTCGAAGAGAGTATTGCTGCCGTGCTCGTAGAGCAGGCCGCTCCAGTTCGCGTCGCTCGGCGAAAGGTGCTCGCGCAGCGTCATGGCGACCATCTGGATGCCGAACTCGCCGGCCACGCGCTCTGCCAGTTGGCGGTAGCTCTCGGTGCTGCCGGTCTCGCCGGTGCGCTCGGTGCGGTTGCGCACGACGCCGAGGCCGTAGCGAATGTCGTCTTCGTTCGCGAAGACGATGTCGACATAACTGAGCAGTGGGCGGAGCACGCGCTGCGCGTCTTCGGGCGCCCACAGCTTGGCGCGATAGTGGACGCCGAAGCTCACCGTCACGCCCGCGCGTTTGGCGGCCTCCAGCGCGACGTAGGTGCAGGCCTGCGGCTTGGGTCCGAGCGCGGGCGTGATGCCGCTGACGTGGAACCAGTGCGCTCCCGCGAACACACGATCCCAATCGACGTTAGACGGGTCCAAATCGGTGATCGAAGAGTGAGCGCGGTCGTAGACGACCGTGGAGGCACGCGGATGCACTCCGGCCTCGGCGTAGTAGATGCCGAGACGTTCGCCACCGCGCACGATATATTGAGTGTTCACGCCCTCGGACCGCAGGGTGCGCAGCGCGGCGTCGCCAATGGCGTGGCCCGGCAGGCGCGTGACGAACGAGCTGTCTAGGCCCAGGCCGGCCAGGCTGAGAGCGACGTTGGCCTCGCCGCCGCCGAAGGTGGCGCCCAGCACGGGCGACTGCATGAACCGCTCGTCGCCGGGCGGACTCAATCTGAGCAGCACTTCTCCGAACGCAACGGTCTTCTTCATGGCTTGCGGCGCGCCAGAGCGATATTCTGCGAGGGAAATAGCCGGATCGCAAGCGCGCGCTGAGCGGGCTTGGCTAGCGCGGCACTATTGGGGCAAAGTCGGCCGGCCTTGAACGCGGATTTGCCCCAGCACTTCAAGCTGTGCAGCGAATGCAAACAGCCGATTGCGTTCCTGGCTGACTACTACCGGTGCAGCGTCTCCACGTGCAATCGCAAGCGCACAGGCTTGTACTTTTGCTCGGTGCCCTGTTGGGACGCGCACGTACCGATGATGCGCCACCGCGACGCCTGGGCCGAAAAGGTCAAGGCGCCGACGCGCCAGCAGTACCTGGCAGAGCAGGCGGAAGAAGAAGAGAAAGAGGCGCGCGAGATGGCCGAAGAGAGCGAGAAAGCACGGCGCGTGGTGGGCCTGCCCGGCGACGACTTGCCGAAAGACGTGTTGGTCGTCGTTTCCAAGCTCAAGGCGTACGTCAAGGCGCAGTCCGGCATGAGCACGTCGGACGGCGCGATCGAAGTGCTGTCCAAGCACCTGCGCAAGTTGTGCGATCAGGCAGCGCAACACGCCGGCACCGCGGGGCGCAAGACGGTGATGGATCGCGATTTCGAAGCCGTGCTGAAGAAGCTCGAAGGGTGAGCGCGCTCACGGCGCAATAGTGCCGAGCCAGCGTACGGTGCCATTCGAGTCGGCTGTGACGGAGATCTCGTTCGTGGCGAGCGCGGCCTGAAAGCGCTGGCGCAGTAGCGCGTCGAGCGGCTTTTCACCGCTGCGCAAACCCTCCGGTGTCAGCGCGAAGACGGCGTCGAGTGCGCTGGCTAGGCTCTCTACCAAACCCGGACCGAAGCTGAGGCCCGGCGCGGCTTCGGCGTCGGCGCCGAACCAGGCAATGTAGTGGGCGACGGGGCGCGCTTGTGAGTCCACGCGCTTCTCGTCCGTGAACACGGTAGCGAAGAAGGGGTGGCCGGTGCCGATACCGAGCGCACCGCGCAGGAGCAACGGACGCGGCTCCGGCTCCACGTTGGCGAAGATGCGGCGGTGCAGCGTGTACCAACCCTCGCTGAGCAGCGGCACGGGCTGCAGCAGGAACGAGTAGTCCCACTCGCGGCCGCGCGTGCGGTACAGCACGTCGCGCAAACGTAACGTCAGGGTCTCACTCATCGGTGAGCCTGGTTTTGAAGTAGGCGCGTTGGGTTTCGGGGCTCGCCAGCTCGGCGCGCAGCGCGTAGGCCGCGGCATCGAGCGCCTTGCCCCGGTGGGCCGCTGACTTCTGGCGTTCACGCAGCTTTTCGGCGCTGACGCTCAGGCCTTCTTTGGTGCGCAGCGCTTTGATGAGCACCGTGAGCACGCGGTACTTGGGCGGCAAGAAGTCGTCGATCTTGTCGATGGCTTCGGTCAGGCCGCGCATCAAATCCAGCGCGGTGGCGAGCGTGCCCCAGGCTCGGCCGCGCCCCGTTTTTTCGGCGACGTGCGACAGCGCGCCCAGTAGCACCAGAGGGGCAATCGTGGTGAGGCCGAGACTTTGATGTGCGTCGAGCACGCGCCGGCCGTCGCCGCGCACCGCGCTCAACATCAGGAACTCGTGGCCGAAGCTGGAGGCGCCGCCGACGGCCTTTTGTACGCCCAAAAGCTGATCCGCCGCGCCTTCGCGCAGCGCTTCGGCCAGGGTGAGGGCGGTGGTGTTGTCGGGCAACAGATCGGCTTTCGAAAACGCGATCAGCCACTGTTCGGGGAAATCCGGCGCCTTGCCTAGCGCAGAGAGCTCGTTGACGATGCGGCGGATCTCGGCGCGGAACTGATCGAGCAGCGTGCGTACGTAGGTGAGCCCGTCTTTCAGGTAGCGCTCGGAGTCCACCAAGAGAATGGCGGCGTGGCAGTCGAGCAGCTGTTCGAGGGCTCGGCGTCGCGCGTCGCGTTCTGCCTCGTCGCTGGGTGCCGTTTCCCACCAACCGCCCGGGTAGTCGTACCAGACCACGTCGAGGCTGGGGTGCGGCAGCTCGTGCACCTTGAGGCCGAAGCGCAGGGTGTCGAAGCCGTCCGTACCGATCGGAAAGGCGCCGCTCTCTAGCCGGTAATAGCGCGAGAGCAGCACGCTGCCTTGTGCGGCGTCCGCCGCCTCCAGGCGGTAACCGTGGCGCTCTTCGAAAGCATTGCGCTGCTGGTTGCCGAAGTAGCTGGCGAGCAGCGTGGTTTTGCCCGCGCCTTTCATGCCGAACAGGGCGACGCGCACTTCGGGCCGGCTGGGCATGCCTTTTATGCTACTCGATCGGGCATGGCCAGCGCGACGCTCGCGTCACACGAAGGTGAAGAGGTGCTGTTCGAGGGCCGCGCCGCCCTGGTACCGAGCTTCGGCGCGCTGCTGCTCTCGATCCTGACGCTCGGGCTGTGGCTGGTCGTGCGCTGGTTTCAGACGCTGGGCCGCAGCTATCGCATCACCAATCGCCGCATCGTGGTCGAAACCGGCGTGCTCTCGAAGAAGCTCGAGCAGATCGACCTGTATCGCGTGGCCGACTACACGGTCGAGCGGCCGTTTGGGCAACGCATCATGGGCACCGGTAACCTGCTGTTGAAAACGTTCGACAAAACGACGCCGGAGCTCAACGTCATGTCGATCAAGACGGACGTGGTGAAACTCTACGAGAGCGTGCGCGCGGCGACCGAGGCCGACAAGGCGCGCCGTGGCGTGCGCATGGTCGACTACGAAACCGCGGGCCACGACTGACGCTTCGCAGCCAGCGTCAATTGCCGTCCCCGTCGCTGCTCTGATCTGCCGGCCGCACTCGCACCAGCGCGAACTTGTTGTTCAGCCGGCGATTGGTGAGCGTTTCGACACGGTAGCTCGGGCCGAGCTCGCTCTTGAGCGTGCCGATGCGGCCGTGCTCGCTCAGAAAGTACAACACCTGTTTGCCGGCTTTGCGCTGAGCCTTGAGCCACTTCTTGAACTTCGCGCCGGTGGAGACGAATGCGGGGAGGCGATTGCCGGTGTAAAAGTTTTCGCCCTTCCAGTTCATCTGGTACGCGACGAGCGGCTCTTCGGGGCCGTGGCGAGCGGCGTAATAGGCGAGCACCAGCTCGCGTTGCCCGTAATGTGGCGCCAACGCCGGCAAGTAGATCCAGAGCGTGAAGGCGCAGAAAACGACGCCAACGCCGACCACGAACGTGGCCGTGACGCGTCTGAGCTGAGGAGCGAGCCAGGCCAAGACCGGCAACGCGGCGGCTAGGCCAAAAAGCCAGAGCGGTCGCTCGAAGTCGAGCTCGGACGGCCAAACGCGCTTGTAGTTGTAGGTGACGAGGTGCAAGAGGCGCGCGGAGGCCGGCACATCGCCGGGCATCGAGGTCGACAAGTCGCGCGCGACGAGCAGCGTCAGCGCGGCTGCCAAAATGGCCAGCACTCCCAGCTCGAGGTCGCGCGACTTCTCGCGGCTGCGGCCGGCGCTCGAGGGCTGGCCCAGCGCGCGGTCGAGCACCAATGCCACCGCTACGGCGAGCGGCGGCGCGCACGGCAGCGCGTAGTGATGAAACTTGGTCAAAGACAGCGTGAACAGCGCGAAAGCGATGGTCAGCCACAGGCCCACGACGAGCGCCAAGTCGCGCTTGGCCGAATCTCCGGCGTTGCCGCGCCCGAGCAGTATGCCGAGCCCGATCGGAATCAGACCCGTCCACGGGAAGAGCCCATAGCCGAGCTGCCAGATGTAGTAGCGGAGCGAGACGTCGTCGCCGGTGTTCGTGTCGTGCACGTGCACGAACGCACGCTTGTACATGTCGTGGAACAAGAGCCGATCGGTGAACGGCTCCCCATGGCGCATGTACGCTTGCACGTACCAGGGCAGGCAAACTGCCGCCAGCACGAGCAGCAAGCTCGCCGGCTCCGCGTGCAACAGCTCGGACCAGTCGCGCCGCGCGACCAGCACCGCGCCCGCAATCGCGATCGGCAGCACGAAGCCCGGCGCGCCCTTGCCGAGCGCCGCCAAAGCGGTGAAGTACCAGGCCGCCACGTAGAGCAGGCGCTTCTTGCGTCGCTCGCCGCGCTGGAGCTCCACCAGGTAGGCCAGCGCCGCACCGAAAATGGCGGCGCCGAGCGCGGGCTGGAAGAGTGGATTGGCGGGTCCCGTCTCGCGGCAGGGCTCGTTTCCTGGCAGCCCGCAGTTCCCCAAACCGGAGCCGGAAAACAGCTCGTCCCAGTGCCAGCGAAAGCCGTAGGGTGGAGCTGCCAGCTGCAACGTTACGTTGCGCGAGACCAGGTGGGCGAGCTGGGGCAACGACGTGAGCAGCACCAACCCGAGCAACGCGTGAAAAGCCGACACGCGCAGCGTGCGCTTTCCGACCACGAGCTCGATACTCGTGACGTGCTCATTCGCGTCGGCCAGGAGCGCCAGGCCAAACAGCGCGATCGCCGCCGTGAGGGGCGCCACGTACGGCATGTCGGTCATGCTTTGGTGGGCCAAGAGCGCCCAATACGGCGCGCACAAGAGCACCACTCCTGCCAGGAAGCCCACCCGCCGCCCCGCCGCCGCCGCTACGAACCGATACAGCGTGTACACTGCTACCAGTGACAGCAGCACGATCGGCAAGCGCGCAGCCCACTCGGGTGCCGGTGAGGCGCCGTGCGCGGCCGTGCCCAGCATCTGGTCGGGTCTGAAATTCACGCCCAGCAGCGCGAACGACAAGCCTTGCAACCAGAAGTCGAGCGCCGGCTTGCTCCAAAACCAGCCTTCTTGCGACCACCAAAACGAGATCCAGTCGTCGCGCGCCAGCATCTCGCGCGAAACCTCGCCGTAGTGTGTCTCCCAGGGATCGAGCAGCGAATAGCCGCCGGCCAGGGGTACGTAGAGCAGCACTCCCAGCAGCATCAGCAGCAAGCCGAAGCGACTGCGCAGCGGGTCGTCCGAGCCTCGCAGGTCTTTCAGCAGCCGGGCGACCGCGATCAGGCTGGCCAGCAGCGTGCTCGTTACCAGGAGCGTGGCGCTGAGCCGGGGGTGGGGCAGCGTACCCGCCACGGCCAGGCGCAGTGCCAGCACGCTGGCGAGCCCCGCGCCGAGCAGTTTGCCGAAGCTCGGCGCGAGCTGCCGCAGCGTCGTTCGGCGGAGCCCAGCCTCGGGCGCGTCGTCGAAGCAGCCCGAGAAATCCAGAGCGCCAAAGCTGCAGACCAGCGCCGCGAGTAGGCCGCAAGGAACGCTCAGCGCCCAGTGCGCGTCGCTGGCCATGAGCACGCACAGCGCGGCGAATCCGAGCAGCAAGTAGACGAGCGCGCGCGGCCTTCGCGCATTGCCGGGCGGTACCAGCGGCTCGGTCAGCGATTCGTGATGCAGTTCCAACCCGCGCAAGTGTTGGCACCCTTGCAGGTGTGCTCCGCCAGCTCCTGCGTCGTAATGTCGTAGGAGAAGCCGCGTGCGGTCGCCAGTCCTCCACAATGCGCCATCACTTCGACGCGCCCGCCGCGTGCGTCACACAGCTCCGTGAAACCGGCTTCGTCCAGATTCTCGACATGCTTCGTGGAAGTGATGTGCGGCTCCGACGACGATGAGCCGCAGCCCATCAACCCCAACGACACCAACCCGGCCAGCGCCGCTTGAAGCAAGCGGGGGCTCACGCAGCGTTCGTCTTGGGAGGTGGTCTCGCGGTCTCGGAGCTCGGTCATGGCCCGCCCAGCATAGCCGATTGGCGCCCAGCATCACCTCGGGACGAAGCCTGCCCACACCCGGAGCCGCACGAGGTCGTGGTGCTAGACCCGGTGCGCCCCCGTCCAGCATAGGTGATCGCTCACGAGCGGCGCGTCGACCAGCTCCGCCACTCACGCTATGCTGACCCCCTTCCGATGACTAGACCGCCACTGCCCGCTGCTTCCACTCTTCCGCTCACCGTTAGCCCGAACCTGCTCGGTGCCGCGCTCGCCGGGCTGCTCTGCTTGACGGGCTGCACGAAAGAAGAAGCGTCCGTGACCTCGCAGCCCACCGGAAACGCCGGTGAGCTGGGCGCGGGTGGTGCCGCTGCCGGTACGAGCTCGGGCGGCGGCGCCTCGGTTGCTGGGTCGTCGGTCCTGTCTGCGGAGGCGGGCGGCGGTGCCGGCGGCGCGATCGACATGACGGCAGGGGGTGAAGCACCCGCCGCAGCTGGTCAAGGCGGCGCGAGCGAGGTGCCTGCCGCCGGCTCGCCGAGCTTCGCAGGGGCCGCCGGTGGTGCCGGCGCGCCCGCCACGGATTATCCGCACATCACCTCGAGCAAAGACGTGGGCCCGATGACGGTGGAGCAATTCACGGCGCTTTGCGACGAGCGCAGCGGTACGGTAGAGGTCATGCCTCATTGCGGCGGCTTCGCTACGGCGAAGGGCTTCTCCTACGACTCCACGACGCAGCTGCTCTCCGAGCACACCTGCAAGGGTGCGAACACCTGCGCCGGGTGGAATTGTGTCGTTCCGGACTGAGCCGCGCCGCTTCAGCCGGTCGTGACGACGCGGTTACGGCCGGCGTGCTTGGCGCCGTACAGGCGCCGATCGGCCGCGGCGATCATGCCTTCGGGTGTCTTGTCTTCGACGCCCGACAGTGAGGCGCAGCCGGCGCTCACGGTTACGCTGATCGGCCCGCGATCGGTGGGGATCTTGAGGGCTGCGATGCGCTCGCGCAGGCGATCCGCCACGGCGCCGCAGCCGTCGATGTCGATGCCGCGCAGGACCAGCGCGAACTCTTCGCCGCCGTAGCGGGCGAAGACGTCTTCGCTGCGCACGGTGCCTCGCACGACCTTGGCGATCTCGATCAACACCGCGTCGCCTACCTGATGACCGTAGGTGTCGTTCACCTTCTTGAAGTGATCGGCGTCGAAAATCACCAGCGAGACGTCCGTGTTGTGACGGCGGGCGTACGACAGCTCCGCGCGCAGCTGCGTGTCGAAGTGCTCACGATTGTGCGCGCCGGTGAGCGCGTCGGTGACGCTCGCGTCGTAGAGCTGGCGGAGCAGCGCCTCTTGGCTCTCGTCGCTCAGCGTGTAGCGGAAGACCGCGGTCGGACCGAATTGGATGACGTCGCCATCGCGTAGCTCGTGGCGGGTAATCTTGGTGCCGGCCACGAAGGTGCCGTTGGCGCTGCCCTCGTCTTCGACGACGTAGTGATTGCCTTCGCGGATGAGTGAGGCGTGACGGCGGCTGACGCCGTCATCCGCCAGCCAGAGCTCTGAATCCTGGCTGCGGCCAACACGCATGCGCTCCGGTGAGAGCAACGTGACACGGCCCAGCTCGGCGCCGCGGACGCGCACGAGCAGATGACGGTCTTTGGACTGCTTACGAGGAGCCTTGAGGTCCTTCAGACTGACGATCGCAGTTCGATCGTCTGTCTCGTCATCGTAGCCTTCCAACTTGCGACTATCGTTCACAACACTCCCTCAACCCTCAACCGTAACGCGAAGCGAACGCATTAGGTTGGAATTTTCCCGGATTTGTGTGTCCACACCTTTGCAGCTTCCTGCATTGGCTTTGTGGTTCTCACAAAGCCAACGGCGCTCCCTCGATTTTCCTTTAGGTGGAGCCGTGGGTGCCTTGCTACCACTGCCTGGGCGGGTGTAGGCGAAAAACTTCTCCGGAGGTTTGGAACTTCTCGCTCGAGCCCGTGTCTGGTTTGGGCGTGACGGCCATCTCGTAGCGCGGGCAAAGCCCGCTCAAACGAGCTGAGCTGCGGATTCGGCGGTAGCGACCAGGGCGCGTTTGCTCTGGGCGGACGACGGAGCTGCGACCGTCATCCACCACAGGGAGCAATTTCATGGCCGCTGTCTTTCCGGCGGGCTCGCAGGCCCACGTCCATCATCAACCGCACAACCACCTTTCCTTCAACCCGTTCCTCAAGTCGGAGTCGGAGCCTCGGCAGCTCTCGGGCGTCGACCAAAATGCCCCGCTCGCCGAATCGATCGAGGTGACGGTGTTGTGGGGAACCAACGTATTGAGCGCGCGCCAGCTCACTCCTCCGCGTCAGTTCGCGGTGGGTGAAGTGGGTGGCGCTGGCGGGGCCGGTACCACCCCTGAGGGTGCTGTGGATTTTGCGCTCTCTTCCGAAAAGCTCGGCGCGCCGCGCCGCGAGATCGTTGCCATGCGCGGCAACGCGCCGTTCGCCATCTTCATGGCGGGCGAGACGCCCCGCGTGCTCGAGAAGGGCCGTGTCGTCGACGCCAGCGCGGCGATCGTCGATTGCGGCGACATCGCGCTGGGCGCGCGCGGTATCGAGCTGCGCCAAGATCGCGTCATCATCATCGAGGCCTCGGGCGTTACCTTCAGGCTCGCAGGCTGCGAGAAGCCCGAGACGGTTCCGCGCGTGCTGTTCGGCGGCGCGGATCGCTCGGCCCTGACCACGATGGGCACCGCCGCGATCTTGCAGGGCCTGCTGGTGGCGTCGCTCGCTTACCTCACGCCCAGCATGGCCTGGGGTGAAGAAGACGACTTGAATCGCGACCGCCTGGAGCTGATGCAACAGTTCTTGCACGCCAGCGCGCAGCGCGAAGAGAACGAGCCGCCGCCTCAGCCCGCCGATGCAGGCGGTGGGGAAAAGGGCGCGCCGGCCGAGCGTCACCAAGGTCCGGAGGGCGCGGCGGGCAAGCGCGACGCCACGCAGCACGGTCGCATGGCGATCGCCGGCCATAGCGAAGAGCGCGCGTTCTCGCGTGCCGAGCTCGTGGCCGAGGCCAAGACGTGGGGCACGATCGGGCTACTCACTGCGCTGAATGCGAGTGATGCTCCGACGTCTCCCTGGGGCGACGTCGCGATGGGGCCGGATGCTCAAAACGCCGTCGGCGACCTGTTCAGTGAGAATATCGGCGAGGGCCGCGGCATGGGCGGCTTGGGCCTCACCGGCATTGGCCTTGGCGGTGGCGGTCTGGGCACCGGTATTGGCCTCGATCGGGTCGGCACGTGTATGGGGCTGAACTGCAACGGCGACGGCAAGTTCGGCGCCTCCGCGGGGCGTTTGCAGATGACTCACAAGGTCAGCGGAGTCAGCGTGCGCCCGGCCGGCAACAGCGTCGTGAGCGGTCGTTTGCCTCCCGACGTGATCCAACGCATCGTGCGCCAGAACTTCGGTCGCTTCCGCGCTTGCTACGAGATCGGTCTGCGCAGCAACCCCAACCTCGAAGGTCGCGTCACTGCACGCTTCGTGATCGGCCGTGACGGTGCGGTCAGCAACGTTTCGGCGAGCGGGGACTTGCCGGATTCTCAGGTTCGCTCGTGTGTGGCCAGTGCCTTCTACGGCTTGTCGTTCCCGACTCCTGAAAACGGAATCGTGACGGTGAGCTACCCGATCCTGCTGACGCCGGGCTGAACCGGCCGAAAAGGTCGACAACCAACCCGACCCGACTAGGATGGCAGCCGATGAGCTTGAAGAAAGCGATCGGTGCCGTCCTAGCGGCATTTTGTCTTTTCTCTGCAGCATCGGCCCACGCCGAAGAGTGGACGAAAAAGAGCTTCTTGATGCCGCAAGGCTCGTTCGAAATAACGGGCGATCCGGCGCGCCCGGCCATGATGGGCGTCAACCTGTCGCGTGACCGCGTGGCAAAGCCGATCAATCTTGCGCCGCACTTTTACTGGGCCGCGACCGACGACTTGTCGCTCGGCATTTCACACGGCACCGGGCTCTGCTTCAACGACTGCCGCAAGGTCTACAACGATGTCGGCTTCGACATGATGTACTACCTGACAGGCTCCGATCGCTTCGAGATCGATCTGCACGCCGGTGCGCCCATCAACAGCTTCGACCCGTTCATGATGGGGACGCGCGCCGGCATCTTGGGGCGCGTGAACCTCGGCTCCGTCACGGCCTTGGTGTTCGATCCGAGCTTCTACTTTGGCATCACCAATCGCCGTGGGGGCAACCGCGAGTCGCTCAGCCTGCCGATTTGGTTTTACTTCCAGGCGACGGACGTGGTGGTGCCGTTCGTGGGCAGCGGCCTGCACGGGCCGCTGGACGATTTTACGGACAACTTTCGGTTGCCGATCGAGGGCGGCATGCTGTTCGACGTCGCGAAAGACGTGGACGTGGGCTTCATGTTCTCTTTCCCCAACGTGCTCGGGCCCCACTCCACGGTGCGCGATCGCTACATGTCCTTCCTCGGGCGATTCCGGTTCTGATGACGAGTCATAAGCTCTGGTCTCTCGCGCCGCTGGCGTATCTGCCGGCGCTGCTCGGCGCCTGCACGGCCGCGGCTCCGCCGCTCGAGCCGGCAACGCCCGCGAAGGCGGCGGCGCTGCCGGCAGCGCCGAAGCCCGCCAAAGAACGCCTGCTGGCGGCCCTGCGTCAGGTAGAGCGCCCGCGCCCGCTGCTCGAGCTGTTGCCGCCCGACTCGCTGGCGGCGCTCGACACGCGGCTCGCGGCGCTTTCGCCCGAGCAGCGCGAGCAGCTGCTGCACGGAGAGCTCGCCTCGACCATGCCGCTGCTTCACGTGCGCGCCGGGGGCGCTCAGGGCAGCGCGCTTCTGGCCTTGGCGATCTCGCCGGCTGCGCTCATGGAGTTGCCGAGCGCGTTCGAGTCGTCGGATAGCGCCAGCGCTGAGGAGCGCGGCAAGCACGTGCAGCTGGCACGCGAGCTCCAGCGCCGTGCGGCTCAGCATTTCTTGCGCGATCGCGTGCTCGACGTGGCGAACGTTCCCGCCGCCACGTTGCCGGCGCTGGTCGACGCTCTGATACAGGCGGCGCGCGCTGCCGCACGTCCGGACCTCGAGCGGCTGGCGCTCGAAACCGCCGTCGACGTGGGCGCAGGCCCCGACATCATGGCGGAGCTGGGCAGCGCGTGCGCCTTCGATCGAGACGAAGCGTGCTTGGCCCAGGCCGAAAGAGCCGTGCCGGATGCCGCACCGGAGCACGCGCGCCTGCTCCGTCTGCGCCGCGCGCTCAAGCTGGGCAACGATGGCGATCCGATCGTCAAGGGTTGGGCTCTGCTCCAGCTCGGTCGTTACGCCGACGCGCAGCGCGCTTTGGCGCCGCTTTCGGCGAAGTCGAAAACCGACTTGCGCGTCGCGACCGGGCTCGCGGTCGCGGCGTTCGACGGCAGCGCTTGCCCGGGCTTGTATCAACCGGCGAGCTTGCCGCGCCTGTGCGCGGACGCGATCGCGATCCGGCCGGAGCTGGCGCGCGCGCTTTCGGACATGGACGCCGCCTGGCAGTCGGGTGCCGGCCGCGACGCGGCGTCTGCGGAGGCGTACGTCGGTCTGGCTCATGTGGTGCCTTGGGTTTCGGCGCTGTCGCTGGCTACGAACCCGGCCTCCCTCGAAAAAGAGCTGACCGAGCGCCACGCCGCAATGGCGCGCGTGCTCGCCGAGCTGCCGGAGCAAAAGGCATTTTCGGTGTTCGCCGCGGCCGTCACGGCCGGCATTACTGCGGGCCTTCACGCTCAGCACGGCGAGCGGCCGCAGCTCGACTCGAACCACAAGCAGGAGCTGTGGTTCGGTGCGTTGGGAGTAGAAGCACCTGCTCCACGCCTGGCCGTCGCGGCCGTGCTCGCTTCGGATCAATCCATCGCGCAGCTCGTCCCTGCGGCAGCACCCGAGGCGCTGCTCCCGGCGCGCGCCGGGCTTCTAGTCTGGGAAGCGTCGAGCAGCGGTGAGCCGGGCGTCATCGAGCAAGCGCGCACCGCTCTGGCCGAGCAGCTCAAGGCAGCGCCCCGGGCCAGCACCGACGCGGCGCTCGCCGTCTTGCTGCTCGCCGAGCTCGACGCTCAGGCTCAACCGAGCGAGCGCACCTACGGCACGCTCGCTCAGGTCTCGAGCCAGCTGCTCGGCCAATCGCTCCCGCCGGAGCTCGCGCTGCGCGCTGTGCTCGACGCAGCCGGCGCGCTCGAGCGGCTGGGCCGCAGCGCGGACGCCCTGGGTGTGCTCAGCAAAGCGGCAGAAATTCAGGCGATTCCGGGCCCGTCGGCGGACTTGCTGGGCGTGATCCGCGCCGAAAAACTGGTGCTCGAATGGGACCAGAAGAAAGACCCCAAGCGCCTCGCGCTGGCCAAGTCGCTGTTCACTCTGGATCTCGCGTCGGCTTCGCCGGCGCTGGCAGCGGCCGTGACAGCGTGGAGCGGGCAGAAGCCGCATCCACCCACCAAGCTCAGCTTGCTCGAAGCAACCTCGCAAAGCATCGGGCAGCCCAGCGCCAAGCTGCTATCGAAAGGCACGCTGCGCGGCACCAGCGTGTCGATGCGCGTGTCTTACGACTTTCAGAGCGGTATCGAGCCGGCGCTGCGCTTCGACCCGCGGCTCATTCCGCTGGTGCGCGCCGACCTCATTCAGAAAGCTCTTTGACCAGCTCCAGCCCCTCGTGCAGGCGCTGGTTCTGTTGCTTCAAGCTTTCCAGCTGCGCGCGCGCTTCGGTCAATACCTCGGGCGGCGCGTTGGCCACGAAATTCTGATTCGCCAGGCGCTTTTCCATCACGTCCACGTCTTTGGCGACGCGCTTGATGCGCTGCTCCAGTCGTTCTTTCTCTTTGGCGGGGTCGATGTGGCCCTTGAGCATCACCAGCACTTCCACGTCGCCGGCCACGTTCAGCGTCGAGCCGCGCGGCCGTGAGGCGGAGGGCTCCGCCACCACGGGCGCGCCGTCCGTGCTGGCCAAGAACTGGATCATGCGGCTGTTGTCGCTCAGCACCTGGCGCGCCGCCGGGTCCGCGCTGCGTAGCTCCACCGACAAGCGATTCGCGAAAGCGATGCCATGCTCGGCGCGCACCGCGCGCGCGCCGCTGATCGCGTCGGTTAGCCACTTCATCTGCCGATCGGCCTCGGCGTCGGGGCGGCCGTCCGCCGCCGTGGGGTAGCTGGCGAGCGCGATCGAGGCGGGCACGCCTACCGGCTTCGGAATCAGCTGCCACAGCTCTTCGGTGATGAACGGCATGTACGGATGAAGAGCGCGCAGCACCACCTCGAGCGAATGCGCGAGCGTGGCGCGGGTCTCGGCCTGTGCCTCTGCGGAGCCGTCGATGAAGATCGGCTTGCTGAGCTCGACGAACCAATTGCACAGCTCGTCCCAGAAAAACGCATAAAGCGCCTTGCCGCCGTCGTCCAAGCGGTACTCTTCGATGCCGGCGGTGCTGGCCGTCACGGCCGCGCTCAGGCGCGAGAGCAGCCAGCGGTTGATCAAGAGCTTGGGGCTTTCCGGCGGCTTTCCGGTCGGCTTTTCGTCCTTGATGTACGTGAGCGAAAAGCGCGTGGCGTTGTAGATTTTGTTGCAAAACTTGCGATAGCCGTCGACGCGCGCCGGTGAGAGCGCGATGCGCTTGGCTTGCGGCGAGTAGCTGCACAAGGTCATGCGCAAGGCGTCGGTGCCGTACGCCGAAAAGCCTTTGCCCATCTGCGCGGTCGACGGGTAGCTCTTCTTGAACTTGGTGAGCGCTTCCGCCAGCGGCGCGTCGGGCAGCGCCTTCTTCACCATGTCTTCGAACGCGGCGCCGTGAATCAAGTCGAGCGGGTCGAGCGTGTTGCCCTTGACCTTGCTCATCTTGTCGCCGGTCTCGTCCACCACCATGCCGTGCAAGAGCACGCGCTTGAACGGCACGTCGCCCATGAAATGCAGGCCCATCATGATCATGCGGGCGACCCAGAAGAAGATGATGTCGTAGCCCGTCTCCATGTCGGAGGCCGGGTAGTAGCGGGCCAATTCCGGCGTCTTTTTCGGCCAGCCCAGCGTCGCGAACGGCCACAATTGCGATGAAAACCAGGTGTCGAGCACGTCCGGATCGCGCACCAGCTTCTGGCTGCCGCATTTCTCGCACGCGTCGACCTTGTCTTGTCGGCTCACGGTGACGTGCGCGCAATCCTGACAATGAAACGCCGGGATCTGGTGACCCCACCAGAGCTGGCGGGAGATGCACCAATCCTGAATGTTGGTCAGCCAGTACTCGTAGGTCTTCACCCACTCTTCGGGCACGATTTGGATGCGGCCGTCGCGCACCGCTTGCAGCGCCGGCTCGGCCAGCGGCGCCATCTTCATGAACCACTGCGTCGAGATCATCGGCTCGACGATGCTGGCGGTGCGCTGCGAGCGAGGCAGGGTCATCTTGTGCGGCTTGCTGCCGCGCTCGAGCCCCAGCTCGGCCAGGCGCTTCTTCACCGCCTTGCGCGCCTTGAAGCGCTCCAGGCCGGCGAACTCGCCGCCCTGCGCGTTCATCGTGCCGTCCAGGTTGAAGATGTTTATCTCTTCGAGCCCGTGGCGTTTGCCCGTCGCAAAGTCGTTGAAATCGTGGGCCGGCGTCACCTTCACGGCGCCGGTGCCGAAGGCCATGTCGACCAACACTGCGTCCGTAATTACGGGGACTTCACGGCTCAGGAACGGGTGCTTCAGCTTCTTGCCGTGCAGGTGCGTGTAGCGCGGATCGTCCGGGTGCACGGCCACCGCCGTGTCACCGAGCATCGTCTCGGGGCGCGTCGTGGCGACCACCAGCTCGGTGGCGCCCGCCGCGGCGTCCGCGTCGATCACCTGGTAGGCGAACTCGTATAGCTCGCCCTGCACGTTCTCTTCGATCTCCACCTCGAGATCGCTGAGCACCGTCTGCGACTCCACGTCCCAGTTCACGAGCCGCGTGGCGCGGTAAATCAGGCCCTCTTCATAAAGGCGCACGAAGCACTCGCGCACCGCCTCCGAATACTCGGCATCCATCGTGAAGCGGCTGCGCTCCCAATCCGCCGAGCAACCGATGATCTGCAGCTGCTGCGAGATGCGCCCGCCGCTCTGCTCCTTCCACTCCCACACGCGCTTCATGAACGCCTCGCGCCCGAGCTCGTGGCGCGTCTTGCCTTCGCGCTTCAGCAATCGCTCCACCACCACTTGCGTCGAGATGCCGGCGTGGTCGATACCCGGCTGCCACAAGGCGTCGTAGCCCTGCATGCGCTTGTGCCGGATCAACACGTCTTGAAAGGTGCTGCCCAGCGCGTGCCCCATGTGCAGCGAGCCCGTCACGTTGGGTGGCGGCATCGGGATCACGTAGGTGGGCTTACCGGCGCTGCGCTCCGTGCCGGCCTTGAAGACCCCCAAATCCAGCCAGTACTTGTACCAGCGCGGTTCTACTTGAGTGGGTTCGTACGCCGTCGACAGCTCTTCCATGGCAGGGCCGCCGCATATAGCACCGCCTCACCTCGAGTGAATGGGCTGCCCAGCCGCAGCCCCCTTGCAGAAAGCTTCCGTGCCGTCACCAGGTCCAGTCGGTCGCTCGAGAGTAATGCAACAGGAAGACGCGAAGGCGCGAAGGTTTTCGGGGTTCGAGCCGCACCGCGCCTGGAGTGAGTTACGCAGGCGCCACGGGTCGACGAACGAATCGAACGCTAAACCTGCTCGATCTTCGCGTCTTCGCGTCTTTCTGTTGCATTTCTGGCCCGGCGCGAATGGCACGGCACGACGTTCGTGCCGATTCGGGAACGGTTTCGTTGGCCCCCACCGGCGGGCGCGCTGTCGTCCGTTATTCGCGGGTGAGCCGGGCGATTTCTTCTTTGATGAGGGTCTCGGCCAGGACCGGCACGACTTCCCACACCACTTTTTCGACGACTTCACGCGAGAGGGCGAGCACGCCTTCTACCTGGGCCGGGGTGAGGCCGAGGCCACCGAGCTTGCCGGCAAAGTCAGCGGGCATGCCGTTGCCGCCAGAGGCGGCGGGCGCCACCGCAGGGGCGGGGGGCGAGTAAGCGGGCTGACCCGGAGTCGTCGGCGCGCGCGATCCGAACGGCGACGAGCCGCCGAGCGGCTTGGCTGCCGGCATCGCCGAAGCGGCAGCGGCTTGCGGCGGCACCGGAGTGCTGCCGTACGCCAGAGTCTGCACGCGCGGGCGCTGTGCCTCGGCGGGCTTCGCCGCCATCGGCGCCGCGGCCATCGGCGCAGGCGCGGCCATGGGAGCAGGTGCAGCCACGGGAGCGGGAGCCGCAACCGGTGCGGGAGCAGGTGCAGCCGCGCCGCGCTTGGCCAGCATCGTGACCTTGTCGATCATCTGCTGGGTGTCGAACGGCTTGTCCATGAAGTCGTCCGCACCCGCCGCGGCGCCGCGTGCTTTGTCGTAGGGCTGCGCTTTGTTCGAGAGCAGCACCACCACCGTGGCCGGCGCGGCGTTCTTGATCTGTCGGCACAGATCGTAGCCGTTCGTGCCGTCGAGCGCGGCGTCAATCAAGGCGACCTGCGGGCGCTCGGCTTGGAGCTTGGCGAGCGCGTCGTTCGCGTCCGCCGCCACCACGGTCTTGAAGCCTTCCCCAGCGAAGGTGATCTCCATCACCTTGCGCATCACCTTGCTGTCATCGACGGCCAGCAGAGTCGTGGTCACGCGTCCTCCGAATTACTGAGCACGGGCATGAAACTAGTCCGGATTTTCGCCGGACCGAAATCATCGGCGGCGGCCCCAAAACTGTCAAGGATTTCGCAGTTCTAGGACGGTGTACGTTTCAGTAAGTGTTCGGCCTCCGGGGTTTTGCCTCTCGTTTGACGCTCCGCCGGCGATCGAGCCAGATTTGGGGAGTGACCAGTCTGCCCAAGCGCGCGCGGTCGGTCCTCTACGCCGCCGTGACCGAGTTCATCGCTTCCGGCGAACCGGTGGCCAGCCGGACGCTGACGAAAAAATACGGATTCGAGCTGTCGGCCGCGACCATCCGCAACGTGCTCGCCGACCTCGAAGAGAGCGGCTACCTGACCCAACCGCACACCTCCGCGGGGCGCGTGCCGACCGAAGCCGCGTACCGGTTGTTCGTCGACGCGCTGATGGAGGAGCGCAGCCTATCGCACGAGGAGCGCGCCGACATCGACGGCTGGTTCTCGGAGCTGCCGCCCGGCACGGACTTGCTGCGCGAGGCAGGGCGGCGCTTGTCGCAAATGTCCGGCGCACCGGCGCTGCTGGTGCGCGCCAGCAGTGCCACGCGCACGTTGCTCAAGTTGCGCTTCATCGCCACACGCCCCGGGGAGCTGCTCGCCGTGATCGTCTTCTCGGACGGCACCGTCGAAAATCGTTTCTTCAGTTTGACCGAGCCGCTCAGTGACCAAGAGTTGGAACGTATCCACAACATGCTCGAAGAAGCCGTGGCGGGGCGCACGCTGGTCGGTGTGCGCGAACACTTCGTCAGCGGTATGCGCGAGCAAACCGGAGAGCTGAGCACGCTCCACGAAAAAGGCCTGTCGCTCGTGCGCGCGGCCGCAGACGGCGCAGCGCGCGGCCTGAGCATCGAAATCGAAGGTCAGGCGCGCCTGCTCGAGCGCCCCGAGTTCGGCGACGTGGAGAGCGCGCGCGAGCTGCTGCGCGTGCTCGAAGATCGCCAGCGGCTGCTCGCGCTGCTCGACTCGGCGCTGGCATCCGACAACGTACGCGTCTTCTTGGGTGAAGAAGCCGCACAAGCCGTGGGTTGCCCGGTCAGCGTCGTGGCCGCCCCGTTCCGCGAAGACGACGGCGAAAGCGCTGGTGCGCTCGGCATCATCGGTCCCACCCGCATGGACTTCCCCTTCGTCGTGCCGCGCGTCAGCGCCGCGGCGGAGGCCATGAGCGCTGCGCTCGCCAAGCTCCAAAACACCAAACCCCGCGAATAGACGTCAGTCTAAGACGCTCGCAGGCTCGCCAGATTTTTTCGCAGGGAGCTCGAGAGATCGGGAGGCAAGAAATTTCGGGGCCGATCCGACCTCAACCGCCGGACTCCTGCGCAAGCGTCGCGAGCTGCCGTGCGGCTCGACCCAGAAAAAATTCCCGATCTCCCTGCGAAAAAATCTCGAGCCTTACACAGCCATAGGCGGGGTATGCTGCCGGGTCATGGTGCAGGTGCCCCCGCTGAAAGGTGCTGTGGAGGAGCGCGCGATCGACCGTGCGCTGTCGCTGGCGCTGGCTGACGACCGTGAGGGCGGGTTGCGCCTCGCGCTGGCGCTACTCGAGGACGAGCCGCTCTCGGCTTTCAACACGTTCGTCACGGCGTGGCTGCTCGGCGCGCTCGGGCGCAAGCAGCATTTGGAGCTGGGTCTGCGCGCAGCCGTCGAACGCGCGGTGTTCGACGGCAACTTGCCGCTGGCGATCGCGGCGCACGCGCTCTTGCGCGATGCGGAGCTCGCGTCCGACTCGGAGCTCGAGAGTATGGCCAGCGCGTTCGCGAAGGGTTCCGCGCGCATTTCGGACAAGCGCGGCGTCCCGCCGCAAATGGCATCTTCCGCGAAAGAGCCGGAAGCGCTCGACGAAAAGCTGAAAGGCGACGAGCTGCTCGAAAAGGCTGCTGCCGTGCTCACCAAAGCCAAAGCCGCCCAAGACGAAGCGAGCCTGAGCGCCGCAGGCGGCCAGGTCACACCGCAGGTGTTGTTCTCGGCGTTGGATCCGGCAAGCTTCAAGGCCACCGTGTCGGTGTTCGACGTGCGCTTCGTACCGGCGAACGAAGCGCTCGTGAACGAAGGCAGCGTGGGCAACGAGGCGTTCGTGGTCGCGCGCGGCGAGCTCGATGTGTCGAAGAAGGCGTCGACGCCGGGTGGCACGCCGCTGGCGTTGGCACGGCTCGGGAACGGCGCGCTGTTCGGCGAAATGGCGCTACTCTCGTCCGCACCGCGCACCGCCACGGTCACGGCGTGCCGCCCCAGCGTAGTCTTGGTGGGCAGCAAGGCGGCGCTCGATCGCGTGGCCGCCAAAGCACCAGAAGTCGGGCGCGTGTTCGCCGAGTTTTGCCGGCGCCGCATGCTCGACAATTTGGTGCGCACCAACTTCATCTTGAAGTCGGCCAGCCCCTCCGAGCGCCCCGCTTTGATCGAGCGTTTTACGGTGAAGCAGTTCAACCAGGGCGACAAAATCATCTCGCAAGGCTCGCCGCCCGATGGCCTGCACATCGTGGCCCTGGGCGAGGTCAACGTCGTGCACAACGACGGCAAAGATCCGACGCTCGTCGCGCGGCTCGGTCCGGGCGAGGTCGTGGGGGAGGTGGCGCTCATCTTGCGTCGCCCCGCGATTACGGACGTGGTCGCCCATCACCCGACCGTCACCCTGTTCTTGCAGCGCGATCGCTTCTTGGGCTTGGCGCGCGCCCATCCCAAAGTCTTCGTTGAGCTTTACGAGCTGGCCGTGCACCGCGACCAGGAAACCGCCACGGCCGCTTCCACCGAAGCGGCCGAGAGCGAAGACTTCGTCCTGGTGTGAGGCACCGCCGCAAGAGCGACGACAGTCGCTGCGCAGGCTCTGGACGATTTGGCGCGAAAAATCCCGTTGCTTCTTGACCGCCCCCCGGCCGGCAGCTAAGTCCCGGGCATCATGAAGAGCCGCTTGTTCAGTCTTTCCGGCGTTTTGGTCGCAAGCCTCCTGGCCGTGGCATCGCCCGCCCTGGCCGAGACCAAAATCGCCGTCGTCGACACCGAGCGTGCGGTGATGGAAACGGAAGACGGCCTGCGCGCTCAAGCCACGCTGAAGAAGCTGTTCGACGCCAAGCAGCACGAGCTCGACAAGAAGCAAGAAGAGCTGGTGAAGGAGCGCGAGGACATCGAGAAGCAGCGCGACGTGCTGAGCAAGGGCGCCTTGGCCAAGCGCGCCGACAAGTGGCAGCGCGACATGATGCAGCTTCAGCAGAAGTTCGTGGAGTACAACCAGGACATCCAGAAGAAGCAGGGCGAGCTGATGCAGCCCGTGCTGCAGAAGACGACGAACATCATTCGTCGCCTGGCCACGCAAGAGGGCTTCGACGTGGTGGTCGACAAGAAAGCCGTGCCATACGTGCGCAGCGATCTCGACCTCACCGATCGCGTCATCACCATGTACAACTCCGGCGCAGGTGGCGATGCCGACAAGGGCGCGCCTGCCCCGAAAGAAGCTCCGAAGGGCCCGGCTCCGATGGCGCCGCCCGTGCTCGCGCCGCCGAAGACGCCGTGATCAGGGCACGGGGGGTACCCTGAAAACAAAACCCATCAAGATTCAAATCTCCAAGATCTTGGAGATTTTGCCGCATCGCTATCCGTTCGTGATGGTCGATCGCGTCACGGAGATTGTGCCCGGCAAGTCGATCCGCGGGCACAAGATGGTGAGCTTCAACGAACCGTGGAGTCAGGGGCATTTCCCCGGGCGCCCGATCTTCCCAGGCGTTTTGATCATCGAATGCCTGGCGCAGATTGGTGGCCTGTTGGCATATGCCTCCGAGCCGTTCGATACCCACACCAGCCTGATGTACTTCCTGGGCATCGACAAAGCGAAGTTCCGCCACACGGTCACGCCCGGCGATCAGCTCGACCTGATGGTCGAAGTCCTGCACCATCGCTCCAACGTGTGGAAGCTACGCGGCGAAGCGACGGTAGAGGGCACGCTGTGCGCTTCGGGAGAATTACTAGCGTCGATCGTCGATCGAGAGGAGTAAACGATGCGGGGATGGGGGATTGGGTTGGGGGCGATGTTGTGCGCAGCTCCAGACAAGGTTTTACGTTCTCTGGCAAGTTCTAAGAGGATCGACATGGTGAAGCTGGGTCAGTCGGGATTGGCGTCGGGGATTGTGTTGGCGAGCTTGCTGATTGCGGCAGCGGCGCACGCTGAGGAACACGCAGCAGCTCCGGCGGCGCCTGCCACTGATGCGGCTGACCCCGACATCGTGCGTTTGAAGAACGGCGGACTGGTGCGAGGTAGTATCACAGAGCTCATCCCCGGCGATTCGGTGACGATCGTCACGCGCGCCGGGAAAACGCGTGAGTTCTCGATGAACGAGGTCGAATACGCCGGATCCGCCGCCAAAGATCCGCAGGCGAGCCCGCCAGCCGCCAAAGTGGCGGCTCCGGCGGCCGCAGACGACGACGAGGACGAAGACCCCGACGACAGCAAGTCGAGCGCGCACGCAGACGCCAAGCCCTACGTCACCGTCCACGGGCGTGAGGCACGCCTGCAACTCATCGCGAACGAAGCGGGGATCACTTTTCACCGCCAGGTTGCCTCGGCGGTTGCGGTGGGAGGCGGCGGCTCTGCTTATGCCACGGGCTACGAGCGCATGTGCACTGCACCGTGCAAGGTCTCACTTCCGGCGGGCACCGAAACCTTTGCGCTGAGCCGCGACGGTGACCCGCCGCTCGCCGGCGACCCCGTGCAACTGCCGGCTGGAGACGCGCAGCTGCGCGGCTCGATCTCTAGTCGCGGAGGCGTGCGCCTGGCGGGTTGGTTGAGCATGATCGGCGGCGTCGTGGGTGGAGCGGCGCTCGCGCTCACCTCCACCTCCAAAGGGCAGACCTGCAGCTTCGGCACGTGCGTCGAGAGCACCGAGGTCAACGTCGGACAACTGGCCGCGGGTATAGCGATGTTTGGCGTCGGTCTGGGGGTTGGCGTCGTCCTTGTCCGCATCCCCGACGCAGCGTCGGTCGAAGTGGAATCGGCGAGCGCCACGCCCGGCCGCTCGCTGGCTGGAGCTCGCGGCGTGGCACTGACCGGCCACTTCTGATTCGCCGCTAGATGTTATCGACCAGTCCGACTTTGGTGACGGTGAGCGTGCGCGCGCCGGCGCCGCTGCTCACGATGCCGATCTGAATCTGCGTCACGCTCACCAAATCGAAATCCGGACCGGCCGAGTTGTTGTAGCAGCTGGTGGGCGTGCCGAAGTCGATGTTGTAGTCGGGACCCGAAGCGGCGCTCAGGTTCCATTGGCAGCCCTTCTGCTCTCCCTCGGTGAGCAGCACGACCACGTTGGTCACCGCGCCACCGGTCACGGTCGCACTCAAGTCGAGCGACTCGAACGCGCTCAGATCGACGCCGCCCGGCAAGTACGAGCCGGCCGTGTCGAACGCGAGGCGACCGTGCTGGTTGGCACCCGTGAACGTGAAGGTGCCCGCCGAGCTGGTGGGCGCGAACGCGGTCGACGTGACCAGGCTGGGCGCGTCGACGAAGCCGGCGGTCAGCCCGAACGCGAACCAGCGCACGCCGCCGAGCGTATCCTTTACGTCGATGCCCGGATCGCCGTCCGCGCCGGCCGGCCCTTTGAGGCTGCCGGTCTTGGTCCAGCCGCCGACGCCCTTGGAGTAGAGGTCGCCCGTCGCCGAGTCGATGTACACGTCACCGACTGCGCCGAGACCGGCGGCGGGAGCGCCCGTGCCGGTGCGCACGCTGGTGCCGTCGGTCCCGTCCGTGCCATCCGTCCCGTCGGCGCCGTCCGCGCCCATCGCGCCGGTATCGCCTTTCGCGCCCGTATCGCCTTTGGGGCCGGGCGGGCCACCGCTCAAGTTGGTGATCACGGTCCAAGTACCGTTGGCCTTCTGATAGACGTCGCGGCTCACGGTGTCGATGTAGAGGTCGCCGTCTTTGCCGTCGCCCGCTGCCGGCGCGCCCGTGCCCTTCAAGATGCCGCTGCCATCGGCGCCGTCCGTCCCATCGGTACCATCCTTGCCCGGAGCGCCTTCGGCGCCGGGCAGGCCGTCCTTGCCGTTCGCTCCGTCCATCCCGTCGGCGCCGTCTTTACCGCTCGGGCCCGTAGTGCCGGGCGTGCCATCGGCGCCGTCACGTCCATCGCGGCCATCGCTGCCCGCGCAACCGAACATCATCGTCAACGCCAAGACCGCACAGATGCTTCGCATGTCGACTCTCCTCCTGAGCGCGCCGCTACCCACGAACGACGTCACTCGAATGACCACCAACACATGAGGGTACGGTCAGGGCGCGCCGCCGCTCAAGTGATATCTGGAATCAGTTCCAGTTTTTGTGGGTGTCTGCGCTACGTTGGCCCGCTCGTGAGCAGAATCCGCTACTTAGACTCGAACAGATCGTCGAAGACGCGGTCGAATTCGTCGTCGTTCACGGCGCGCGCGGCGCTGGGCGCCGGCACTGCCGGCGGCGGCTGCAGTTGCTGAATGCGATCGGCGACGTCTCGGTAGCCGGGATCGCGCCGGGCGATCTTCTGGAAGTAGTACAGGGCGTCCTGGTTCTTGCCCTTCATCTCGTAGACGTTACCGAGGTCGTAGTAGAGGCTCATCTCTTGCTCGACCGTCTTTTGCGCGGCCGAGAGCGCGCGCACGTACGCTTCTGCGGCGCGGTCGAGCTGGCTCTGCTCCAGGTAGATCAAGCCGATCATCGCGAAGCACATGCACTCGCGCGCGGCATCGCGACCGGCGGTTTCGAACTCGCCGACCGCGTCCGGCAACAGGCCCATCTCTTTGTAGGCGACGCCTAGGTCGTAGTGCGTGGCGCTGTCGTTGTCGGCGACCTGTGCTTTCACGCCAGCCTTGAATTTCTCGAACACCTGGTCGACGTCGATGTCTTGCGTCGAGCTCAGCATGGCGCGCGACTCGGCCGCGAAGCTCTCGGGTATCGCCTCGAGCGCGTCGAGCGCGTTGTCCACGTCCTGGCTGTTGGCGTGGTCGCTGAGCCGCGAGCGCTCTTTGGTCTGGCTCTCTCCGGAGCTGTTGAGCTGCGCTTCGATCTCGCTCAGCCGTTCCAGCACCAGCTTGTGGTTCGGCGTGCGGCTCAGCTGCTCGATCAGGATGGCCTTCGCGTCATCGTACAGGCCGCGCGCCGCAAAGAACTCGGCCTCGTCGAGTACGTCTTCCAGGCCTTCGTAGCTGACGTCGCTTTGGCCGGCGGCAGCAGCCGGAGGCGGAATGAAGTCCTCGACGCTGGAGATCTCTTCTTCGTCGTCGTACTGCGCGAGCTCGGTGACGTCCGTCTCTTCGGAGCCGACGCCCAGATCGTCGTCCGGCTGCGAGCCGAGCGGGAAGCTGGGCAGCGGGGCGTCGTTGCTGGGGCTACCGAACGGATCGTCCATGGCTTGCAGCGAGCGCTTGGCGACGCTGCGCCCTGGCTCGCTGTGCATGGCCTGCTCGGCGCTGACTTCTTCCAGATCGTAAGACGGCAGCGGCTCGTTCGGATCGAACGTGTCTTGCCTGGCCATGTCGTGGCCGCCGACCACGCGCGTGCGCCCGTCGTCCACCTCTTCGGTGTAGGGGCTGGAGCCGGCCGCGAGCTGCTCCCAGAGCAAGAGCGCGTCGTGGTTCTCTGGATCGACCTCCAGCACTTGCGCCAGCAGCGCCTCGGCCTGGCCGATGTTGCCAACCTCGAAATGCAGCTGGGCGACGTTGATGGTTTCTTGCTGGGCGGCGCTGGTCTCGCCGGCTTCCAGCAGCAGCTCGCGCAGCTTTTCGCGGATCTCCAGGCTACGCGGGTCGATCTCGAGCGCGATGTGCAGCGCTTCGACCGCCTTGGGATACAGGCGCAGCTTGCGGAACGACTCGGCGTCGACGATGGCCTTGCGGGCATGGGCACGCCCGTCGAACGAGCTCGGATCGTTGAGCTCCTCGGCGGCTTCGATCTGCTCGTCGACCACCACCACGTCCGGCGCGCTGGCCATACGCGGCCGCGGCTCGGGCAGCGGCTGGGCGGGCGCCGCGGCAACGTCGAAGTTCTGCGAGTCCTCGAGGAACTCGACGTCGGAATCGTTGATCGAGGAGTGCGACGCTTCGGCGGGGCGCACCGACGCCGACTGTGGCGACGGCACGATGCTGTCGAACGCAGCGACCTGATCGTCACTGGGCGCCACCTGGCGCAAGTGACCGAGCAGCTGGCTGTAGAGGTCGGTCTTGTTCTGCTCGCGCGCCAGGCGAGCCATCTCTTTGTAGACCTCGATGGCCTTCGCTTCTTGACCGATCAGCGTGAAGGCCTGGGCTAGGAGGCCGAGCGTCTCGAGGTCCTTCGGGTCGGCCTGGAAGCAGATCTGCAGCTTGGCCAGCGCCTGCATGCCGTCTTCGCGCGTGGCCCGGCCCAGGTACAGCTCGGCCGCGACCCGCGCAAAACGCGCGTCGACCCGGAAATGCAGGATGCGCTCGACGACCTTGAGCGCGTCGTCGGCGCGGTCGAGATTGAGCAAGAGCTCAGCGGCAGTCCAAAACGACTCGATCGCCTCGTCGAGCGATTGGACGCGACAGCACGCTTCTGCCAAGCGCAGGTGGGGCAGGGGATTGCCCGCATCCAGCTCGACCATCTTGCGGAATACTTCGATCGCGTCGCGGTCGCGGCTGGCGCGCTGCAGGCGCGTCGCCACTTCGTCCCAGGCCGCGAGCGCGTCGCTGGTCAATCCGAGCTGGGTATAAATGTCTGCCAGCTTGGGCACGATGTGCCCGTAGCGGTCTGCCAAATCCGGCGCGTGCTTCTTGATGAGCTCGCGGATCTGCTTGTAGACCGCGATGGCCTTCAGCGCGAAGCCTTGCTGGGCGTAGAACTGCCCCACGCGATCGTAGGTCGCGATGGCTTCGGGGTACGCAGAGAGCCGCGCTTGAAGATCGCCAATCTTCAAAAGCGTGCGAGCGTCGTTCGGATCCTCCTGAACGATCCTCTGGTATTCCACGATCGCCCGGTCGTACTTCTTTTTCTCGATGTACTTCTGGGCAGCCTGGAGAGTCTTCTCGCGGTCGATGGACAAGGCTTTCGCCTCGGATGGCGCTTTCGGCTCCGACACCGAAACCATCCGAAGCGCCAAATCCTACGAACTTTCGCGGGGTTGGTCAAGGTGCACGGGTCGACGCTCCGCGCTCGCAGTTCGGTTCTCGTGCTCGTTTGGGGCCGCCGCCCCAAACAGTGCGACCGATGGGGCCTCTTCCTGCTTGGTGCTACATTTCCTCTCAAAGTGCTCACACTTGCCGACGTCGAGCGTGCGCAGGCTCTGATCGCGGGGCGGGTTCGGCGCACGCCGCTCAGTGAAAGCGCAGCGCTGTCGAGACTTGCGGGCTCTCAGGTCCATCTCAAGCTGGAAAACCTCCAGTTTACGGGCTCTTTCAAGGAGCGTGGGGCGGCCGCTCGCCTACTTTCGCTCACCGCGGAGGAGCGAGGGCGCGGCGTCATCACCGCCAGCGCCGGCAATCACGCGCAAGCCGTCGCGCTGCACGCGTCACGCCTCGGGGTGGTGGCGACGGTCGTGATGCCGGAGGCCACCCCGCTGGTGAAGGTTCAGGCCACCGAGAGCCACGGGGCTCACGTGCTCTTACACGGCTCGGGCTACGACGCTGCCGCCGACCGCGCCGCCGAGCTCGCCGCGGCGACGGGCGCCGTCTACGTGCACCCGTTCGACGACGAGCAGGTCATGGCCGGCCAGGGCAGCATCGGGCTCGAGCTGCTCGAGCAGCTGCCCGAGCTCGACGCCGTGATCGTACCGGTGGGCGGCGGCGGGCTCATCGCCGGCATCGCGACGGTGCTGCGCGCGAAAAAGCCCGACGTGCGCATCATCGGCGTCGAATCGCGCAACTTCCCCGGCATGCGCCGCGCGCTCGAGTCGGAGCTACCCGCCTCGCTACCGCCTCCGGCACTGCCGGGCGGCAAGACCATCGCCGACGGCATCGCGGTGCGTCGCGTCGGTCAGCTCACGCGCCAAGTCGTCAAAGCGCTGGTCGACGAAATCGTGCTCGTGGACGAAGAAGAGATCGCCGAGTCGATCTTGTTGCTCCTCGAGCGCGAGCGCACGGTCGCCGAAGGCGCGGGCGCCGTGGGCCTGTCGGCGCTGCTCCACCGCGAGCTCGGGCTCGCCGGGAAGCGCGTCGTGGTCGTGATTTCGGGCGGCAACATCGACATGAAGCTGATGAGCCGCGTGATCGAGCGCGGCCTCGTCAAGAGCGGGCGACTGTGCCGACTCTCGATCATGGCCAGCGATGTGGCAGGGACACTGCACGGCATCACGGGCGCCGTTGCGGCCGCGCGCGCCAACATCGTCAGCATCGAGCACGATCGCGCATTTTCCGGGCTAGAGCTGGGGCAAACTCAGATCGAGCTCGTGATCGAGACGAGCGGCTTCGACCACATCGCGGCGGTCGAGACAGAGCTGGCCAAGGCCGGCTTCGAGTACCGGCGAGCCTGAGAAACGGGCCGGTTTCGCGAATTCGCCTGCAGGGACCCAGGTCTCCGAGCCTGGCCCCTTGATTGCGTCGCTCAGGGGTACAATGCTTCTTGAGTGCAACCGGCTAGCAGCCCTCCCATCATTTCCGCCCTGGGCACCTACCGTGCTCCGTTTGCCGCGGGCGGCCCCGTCGCCATCGACGAACAGCTGTGCGAGCGGTTGCTCGCCGTGGCGCTCTCCAAAGGGGGCGACTACGCAGACCTTTTCTTCGAGTATCGCGCCGGCGGTGGCCTGAATTTCGAAGAGGGCATTTTGCGCAGCGCCTCGCGCGGAGTGAGCCTGGGCCTGGGCGTTCGCGTGCAAAAAGGCGACGCCACCGGCTACGCCTACGTCGAAGATATGGAATTCGACGCGATGAAGCGCGCCGCGGCGACTGCCGCGCGCATCGCGGAGGGCGGCAAAACCATCGATCCAGTGCGGCTGGAGCGGCGAGACGTTGCCGACCGCTACCGCCTCGAGCAGACGACCATGGACGTCCCGGGCGGCGAAAAGCGCGACCTGCTCGAGCGCGCCAGCAAGGCCGTGCTCGCCTTCGACTCGCGCATCATCAAAGCCTCCGCTTCCTTCTCGGAAGAAGTGCGAGAGATTTTGATCGCGACCAGCGACGGCCGCTTCGTGCGCGACTTCCAGCCGATGCTCCGCTTCGGCATCAGCGCCGTTGCGGAGCGAGATGGCAAGCGCGAGTCCGGGCGGAGCGGTGGCGGGGGTCGCATGACTCTCAGCTACTTCGCGGGCAAGTCGCCCGAAGAGCACGCGCGCATCGCGGCCCAACAAGCCTTGATTTTGCTCGACGCGCGGCCGGCACCGGCCGGCCAAATGGAGGTCGTGTTGGCGCCTGGCGACAGCGGAATCTTGCTGCACGAAGCTGTCGGCCACGGGCTCGAGGCCGACTTCAATCGCAAGAAGACCAGCAACTACAGCGATCGCGTGGGTCAGGTAGTGGCGAGCGAGCTGTGCACGGTCGTAGACGACGCGACCATCTTGCAGAGCCGTGGCTCCATCAACGTGGACGACGAAGGCCTCACCCCCGAGCGCTCGGTGCTGATCGAGAACGGCGTCCTTCGCGGCTACATGCAAGACAGGCTGTCGTCCCGGCATTTTGGCGTCACCCCCACGGGTAATGGCCGTCGCGAAAGCTTCGCGGCCGCGCCCATGCCGCGTATGACCAATACAGTCCTACTGGCGGGCCCGCACGACCCCGAAGAGATGCTCAAAAGCGTCAAACGCGGCATTTACGCCAAGACATTTGGTGGCGGCCAGGTCGACATCTCGAACGGAGACTTCGTTTTCTCGCTGACCGAGAGCTACCTGATCGAGGACGGAAAGCTGACGTCACCCTTGAAAGGTGTGAATCTTATCGGCAACGGTCCGGAAACACTCCGTGAGGTATCTCAGCTAGGTAACGATGTGGCTCTCTCCGACGGTAACTGGACCTGCGGCAAAGACGGCCAGAGTGTCCCGGTCGGCGTGGGCTGCCCAACCATCAAAATCTCACGGATAACCGTTGGCGGCACTGAAATCTGAGCATTCTCGAGCCAAGAGCTTCGTAGCGGTCATCGGTCACGGACCGATGCTCGAGCGTGAGGAGGGAGCTTCATCCACGTTGCGCCAGCTAGGCGCGACGGTAAGAACGCTCGACCTGTGGGACGACCCGGTCGAGCTCATCCAAGAAGACGACGACGAGATGGAAGTGCGCCCGCGCGCACTGGTTTTCGAGGCGCTCGATCGCCCCGATCTCGCCGTCGCCGCCCTCAGAGCGGTCCGTAAGGAGCCGTATTTCGACAACGTCGGCGCGATCATTGCCGTAACAGTCGGGCAGATTGCCCGCATCGACCCGTCCACGGGTTTCGATGATTTCGTCCTCCACCCCTACGTGCCCGAAGAGCTGTACGGGCGCATCCGAGCCCTGGAATGGCGCCGGAGCGAGTTCGCCACGGAAGAGCGACACAAGGTCGCCGGCATCGTGGTCGACAAGGCGGGTCACGAGGTGTTCGTCGACGGTCGGCCGATCGCATTGACGGCCAAGGAGTTCGCGCTGCTCGCCTACCTGTGCGAGCGCCGTGGCAAGGTGCTGTCGCGCGAGCACTTGCTCGCCCGCGTGTGGGGCAACCGCTACGAAGGCGGCCCGCGCACGGTGGACATCCACGTGCGGCGCCTGCGCGCAAAGCTGGGCGACGCTCTGCCACTCGAGACGCTGCGCGGCTCGGGCTACAAGTTGCGCGCTCCAGATCACGAAGAAAAGGCCGCTCGCGACGCGGAAGAGCAAGAAGTGGAAGAAGAGCTCGAAGAGAGCTGAGCCGTCACGGCTCCGTTGGCGGCGTGCCTCGCTTTTTTCAGCGGACCGCCGCCGACGGGTCGGCTCGAGCGGCGTCGAGCAAAGCGTCGACGACGCGCTTGCTGTTTTGGCGACCGTCGAAGAACTGCTCGGCCCGGCTGCGCGCCGCCGCGCCGACGCGTTCGCGCAGCTCACGATCGAAGACCAGCGCCGACAACCGCTCTTGCAGGGTGCGCTCGCCGCCCGCTGGGACCAAGTAGCCGGTCACGCCGTCCTCGACGATGTCGCGCGCGCCGCCGATGTCGCTCATCACCACGGGTAAGCCGCTCGCCATCGCTTCTGCCGCGACGATACCGAAGGCGTCTGCTTTCGTGGGCAACACGAACAGATGGCTCTGCCCGAAGAGCGCCACCAGCTCTTCCGAATTGGCTTTGACGCCGCGATGCACGCGCACCCCCGGCTCGGGCTCGACGGGCGACTGGGTGACGATGTCGAGCGAGGCGGAGCCTGCTGGCAGGTTGCGGAAGACCTGCAGCAACAGCTCACCGCCTTTGCGCTTGAAGTCGCCGCCCACGAACAGCATACGCACGGGCCCTGCGCCGCCGTTGCGGGGCTTGGCGGGCTTCCAGCGCGCGAGATCGACGCCGATCGGTATCACGCGCACGCGCGACTCCGAGACGCCATAGTCTTCGACGAGGGATTGCCTCACCCAGTGCGTCCAGGGCAGAACCTGCGCGGCCTTTTGAAAGACGCGCCGGTTGAGGTGCTGCTTGTAAGCCGTGACAGCGAAGCCGTAGTCGGTGCGGTGCCCGTAGTGCGCGGCCATGGCATCGTACTGCAGCGGCGTGATGTCCGTGCTCAGCACGTAGGGCACTTTGCCGAGCGTCTGGGCCACGAGCATGGCCGGCACTTGCGTGAAGAAGAAGAACACGTCTGCCGGCTCGCCGCGTAAGCCGCGCAGAGCTTGCGAGCGCCCGATCAACGAGCCTCGCAGCTGCTGAGACACGGGCAACGAGTTCAACCAGCTACGCTCGGCGGAATAGGTAACGGGCACCCACGTTGCCCGAATGCGCGGGTCCTCTGCCACGTGCGCGCGCAGGTTCTGGTAGTAGGTGTGGTGACCTACATGCTGCTCCATGACGAAGGTCGCGCGAATCATGCCGGTGCTGACGCCGAGCCTGCAGCTAACGTACGACAACCCATGTCCGCGCCGACCCAGCTCACGTTAGTAATTTCTCCGTGGTAAGGAGATTCGACCGCCAGCTCCTCCCTCCTGGATGACCTCTAACCTCGTCGACCAGTCACCGCAACAAGTCGGCAATCTGAGTGAGAATAACCTCTTCTTCCGCTGCCACTTCGAGGTCCGAAAGTAACAGCTCCTTGACGGCTCGCAGCGCCTCGGTGCGCCGCTCTTTCAGCAGGCCGAGGTTGGGAGGTGTCAGCGGAGCCCGACCCGTTAGTTGAGCGCGCAGCGACGACAGCTCGTCGTCCGCAAGGCCGGCGCGGCGTGCGTGGGCGAGCAGCGCTTCGACCTCGGCGGGCGCCACGTCATCGTCCGCCCAGGCCACCTGCACGAGCAGCTTGAGCAGCTCGGACGCGAACAGCGATGAGGAAACCCCGTCCCGTTTCGTCGCTCCTGACATATTCGCCGAATGCTACGGGGGCTCTGACGCGACCACAAGCATGGCGAAGCGTTCAGCGGAAGAGGCTACGATTTGGCGCGAAAGTAGAACCCGGAATAGGCAGAAATCGAGTGCTCCGGATGCAGCGGGATATGGCACGTCATGTCGGGCGTGTCCCACTCGTCTACGAGCTCGTAGCCGGAGCGCACTACCGAATCCACGAACTGTGCGCGGTTCTGTACCTTGTAGGGGTTATACGAGTGGATCGTGTTCTGCAGCGTGACGAACTGCTCGCCGTCGTAAAGTGGCAGCTTGTTGATGAGCAAGTGCCGCGGCTTGCGCTGCAGGCGCGCCAGGTCGCTCGCCAACGGCGACTCGAGGAACTGCAGCGAGCCTGCAGCCATCAAGATGTCGAAGCCGCTCGCGTCGGTTGGCTCGGTGGTGAAAGCGAGCTGTGGTACGCCGTTCTTCGCGGCCAGCTCGGCGCCGGCCTTGGCGATTTCGGGCACTTCGCACACCAACCAGCGGAAGCTCTCGGGCAGTGTGAGGTAGCGGCGGTACGTGTAGTACGAAACGCCGACGTGGCCGCCCCAGTCGAACAGCGAGCTGGTCTCGCCGAGCAGCTTACCCAGCCAAAACAAGGCCGGGTAGTCGCTCGAGAAGGCCTTGCCCATGCGATTGTCGTAGATGTTGGTCAGCTCGACGTGATTGAAGCCGAGCTTCGCGCCGGGCGCGGCGGCGCGCGCTTCTGTGAACGAGCCGTAGACGCCGCGGTAGGCCCCCGGCCAGCGCTCGAACTTGCGATCGTGCTCGACGTCGATGAGCCAGCGCACGGCGTGTCGCGGCTGCTTGAGCATGCCGCGCAGCCCGAGGATCGGCCCGCGTAGCGCGTTCATCCGGTGGGTACTCGAATGTGGAGGGGACGGGTCGAAGGGTCGTGAGTGGCGTCGCTCGTGTGGGGCGCCAGCCAGCCAGGCAGCTTGAGCTTCTCGGCCGCGCGTGGAAAGTAGTGCTGCACGCGCTCGAGCGTCGAGAACAGCGGCCCCAGACCCTCGAAGTAGGCACGCTTGAGCAGCGGCTTCGGAGCGAGTGAGCTCTTCAGTGGCCCGCATACCTCGTGCACGAAGCCCCGCCAGTTCGATTCGTCCAAGATGTTCATGCCGATGGAGATCGAGGGCGAAAGAGCGCGTGCGGTATGCCACCAGCCGCACGGCACGAACACCATGTCGCCGGGCTTGAGCACGCTGCGGTACTGAGTGGCGCGCGCCAGCAATGGAAAGCGCTGCAGATCTTGCAGGTTGGGGTCGTCTACCTGTGAGTGGTTGGCGCGCTGCGGGCTCGCATAGAGGTAGGGCGTGTCACTCGGCGCGTAGACGATGAACTCTTTGTCGCCGTAGATTTCGGTGATCGTGGCGTGCGCGTTGTCACCGTCGTAGTGCATCACCGGAAAGCGCCCGCCGATGCCGCCGATCAGCAGCTTCAAGTAGCCGTCGGGGCGGCGCCAATACTCCATCATCAGCGGGCTGGAGTAGCGGCGCGGAAAAGCGTAGGGGTTCGGCGGTTGCAGGTCGGGCAGCACCTCCGGCAGGTGCTCGTGCAAGAACAGCCGGTACATGTAGGGCCCCGGCTTGTCGACGGTCGATGCCATGACGCCATCGATGAAATCGGCGAAGCGCATCGACTCGTCGTAGCTGACTTGCACCTGCTTTTCGGGGAAGCGCCGCTTGAAGTACTCGGGGGTCCAATCGCGCAACGCCGACCACGCCGGCGTGGCGTTGCGGATGATCAGCGCGCGATTCGCCCTGACGTAATCTTCGAGGAAGGCCTCGTAGGTGAGGTCACTCGAGTTGCGTTCTTCGATCGGGAAGTAACGCGCCGGTTGTCGGACGTTCGCCTCGCCATTGCGCTGGGGCTCGGACATTTTTGGCAGCCTTCGTATACTATTTTCCGCCCGCAGTTTCCATGCGGGCTAAGGCGCCGCTGTCAGTTCTGGCGTGCTCGGATTTCGACAGCTCAGCTCGGCCAACGGCTTCTTCCACATGGGCGGCGTCGGTTCGCCTGGCACCGGCGCGTCGTGACCCTCGCTCCAAATCGAGATGCTGCCCAGCGGCGTTCCCGTGCGCTCCTGGTACGTTCGGCACAGGTAGTCGCCGAGCTCGTTGAAGTGAATGCCCTGGCGCCCTACCAGCGAGGTCCAACGACTGAAGCGCCAGCCGGAGTCGTTGCGCAAGCCGGGCGCCACGACGCCGATGGCGTCGACGGGCCGACCTCGCGCGTCGAGCGCCCGCGAGCCCCAGGCCTGCACGGCGTAGCCGTGGCTGTACAGATCGACCTTCAAGTCCAGTCCCAGATGACGGACGGTTTCGGCCAGCGGCTGCGGAATATGACGCCACGCTGCCGGCAGCGCGGCCATGATCGTGTACTCGGCCAAAAGCAGCCCCATCGAGGCCAACCGCAACGGAGACGGTCGCTGCCACGCGCTCGTGCCCTCGTATGGCTCGAGCGTAAACGGCGCTCGCAGCCTGCCGAGCTTCGCGAGCACCGCGTCGATCCACGAGCTTGGCAAATACAGCAGCGTCGACGCCAGCATCAGATCGGTGAAAATACCGACCTTCATCGTGGTCATGATGCCGAGCTGCACCGCCAGATTCAGTGGTATTGCCAGCTTGCGCGCTTGCGTGCTCCACACGGGCATCAGTAAGAGCAGCGGAAACGCGAACTCCATGATGATGACGCCGTCTCCCAAGAACGCGCAGAGCTGGGGCTGATGGCGCAGCCATTCACCGGGAGGGCGAATCCAGCCGTGCAGTTGCATCGTTTGGTACAGCGTGTTGCCGTGGAGCCAGCCTGAGCCTCCCAAAAGTAGCTTGAAGCGCGCAGCGTGGAGGTAAATGAGCGCCGGCACGAACTGTAACAAGCGCATGCCGAATGCAGCCGTCGGCCGCGTGGGCAAGCGGCGCGCGTCGATGCTCCAGCAGGCACCGCAATTGGCGAAAATCGCCCAGAACAGGAACACGCCGGCCAGGTCGTCGCCGCCCAGGATGAGCTCGCGATTGCGTGTGTGGAGCGACACGAAAAATGCCCAGCATGCGACGCTGGCAATGCGAGTTCGAAAGCCCAGCGTGAAGGCCAATGCCGCCAAAATCCCCAGCGCATAGAGGGCGCCGGCGGCCGCAGGAGTTGTAACAAATTGAAACAACCCCGCGTGCCACTCCGCCGGCCGCGCAGCGACCGGGAGAATGCCGTCATCCGTCAGAAACGCTTTGAAATCGGCTGACCAGAGCAGCAGATCTTCGAGCAGCACGAGTCCCAGGCCGATGCGAAACAGCGCGAGCGGTCGCGGGTCTACTCGACCGAGCCAATGCTGCAGCGAAAAGGGATTGTCCGACTGTCCCACGAGGATGCTCGCCGACTACCACACTCGGGGTCGGGCGTCGCCTCAGCGAGCACGGAGCCCCGACGCAATTGGCCAGGCGCTGGCGCCAGCGCCGTCGCGGGCTCGATTGCTGGTAATTTGGTCCAGCCACCTTTGCGCGAGGTGGCAGCTGTGCCAGGGTGACCGTTGCTTTGGCCGACGTTTCCAGTACCAATTTCGATCCGTTCGCTGGCCCCGTCATCGTCGCAACGGCACCCTCGACGGCGCCGCAACGCGAGATCTGGACGGCGTGCGCGCTCGGCGACGATGCATCGCTCGCCTTCAATGAATCGGTGACCGTGCGCTTGCGCGGGGTGCTGGATCCGCAAGCGCTTCGCGCGGCGCTGAGCGAGCTCGTGCAGCGACACGAGGCCCTGCGCACGACGCTCAGCGGCGACGGACTCACCTTGTGCGTCGGCAGCCCCGAGCCAGCCGCCCTGACCGAGCACGACTTTTCGGCGCTGGAGCCGCAGGCGGCTCTAGACAAAGTGGTAGCGCTGGCGGGCGCCGAGGTGAGCCTGCCGTTCGATCTGGCAAAAGGCCCGCTTTTCCGGGTGCATTTGGCGCGGTTGCCGGGGCCTGCCGCGGCCGACCACGCGCTGGTCTTCACCGCGCATCACATCGTCTGCGATGGCTGGTCGACGGCCGTGCTGATGCACGACCTGGCGACGCTCTACAACGCGCGCAGCAAGGGTTTCGGTGCCGAGCTACCGCCTGCCGAGTCGCTCAGCGCCTATGCCAGCAGCCAGGCAGAGCGTCCGGCGGCTGCGCGCCTTGCCGACGAAGATTATTGGCTGAAGCAATTCACCGGTGAGATTCCGATTCTGGACTTGCCGGGCGATCGGCCCCGTCCCGCACGCAAGACGTACGCTGCGGGGCGTGAGGACGCGGTGCTCGAGCCCGAGCTCGTGGCGGCGGTGCGCAAGGCAGGAGCCAAGGCGCGCTCCAGCTTGTTCGCGACCTTGCTGGCTGGCTTCAAAGCGCTGGTCTTCCGCCTGACGGGTCAAGAAGACTTGGTGGTCGGCATTCCGGCTGCAGGTCAGGCCGTCGAAGGGCACACCAACCTGGTCGGCCACTGCGTGAACATGCTGCCGTTGCGCAGCGCTGTCCGCGCGGACGAGCCGTTCACGCAGCTGCTCGGGCGCGTGCGCAAGACGTTGCTGGACGCGCAAGAGCACCAGGCCTTCAGCTTTGGTGAGCTGCTCACCAAGCTGCCGATCGGGCGCGACCCGAGTCGCTTGCCATTGGTTTCGGTCATCTTCAACGTCGACCGCGGCATGACGAGCGAAGCCATCGGCTTCGAGAACATCGCAGCGGAGCTCAAGGCCAACCCGCGTAGCCACGAAAATTTCGAGCTGTTCCTGAACGCGGTCGAGATCGACGGCCGGGTCGAGCTGGAGTGTCAGTACAACTCCGACCTGTTCGATGCCGCGACCATTCGGCGTTGGCTCGCCAGCTACCGGCTATTGCTCGAAAGCATCGCGCAGGCGCCGGACACCACGCTGGCCGGGCTGGCCGTCCTCACCGACGCCGATCGCCTGCAGCTGTCGGCGTGGAACGCCACCGACGCGGCGTTCCAGCGCCAGGCTTGCGTGCACCACCTGGTAGAGGAGCGCGCGCGTCTGGCTCCGCAGCGCGTCGCTTGCGAGTTTGGCGAGCAGGCTCTGACTTACGCGGAGCTCGACGCGCAGGCCAATCGCCTGGCGCGCTTGCTGCGAGAGCGCGGTGTCGCGCGCGGCTCGCTGGTGGGTCTGTGCTTGGAGCGCGGGTTACCGCTCTTGGTTGGCCTGCTGGCGATTCACAAGGCAGGCGGTGCTTACGTGCCGCTCGACCCCGGCTATCCCAAAGAGCGCCTCGCTCACATGGTGCAAGACGCGGCCATGCAAGTGCTCGTCACCGATAGCACGCTGGAGCGCGAGCTCGAGCTGAGTGTGCCGGCCGTCGTGTGCGTCGACAAAGAGCAGGCGGTGCTCGCGGCCAGCTCGGCGGAGCCACTGCCGCAAGACGAGCGTGCGGCCTCGCCCGAGAGCGTCGCCTACGTGATTTACACGTCAGGCTCGACCGGAAAGCCCAAGGGCGTGCTCGTTCCGCACCGAGCGGTCGTCAACCTGCTCAACAGCGTGTCCAAGCGCCCTGGCTTGACCGATAGCGACGTGGTGCTGGCGATCACGACGCTGTCCTTCGACATCGCGGTGTCGGAGGTGTGGTTGCCGCTGGTGGTCGGCGCCAAAATCGTGCTCGTCACCCGTGAGACTGCCGCGGACGGCGCCCAGCTGAAGGACGTGTGCGAGCGCCGCAAAGTGACCTTCATCGACGCGACGCCCGCCACGTACCGCTTGTTGCTGGCCGCCGGCTGGCGCGGCTCGCCATCGCTCAAGCTCGTGTGCACGGGCGAAGCGATGCCCAAAGATCTCATGCTCGAGTTGCCGCGCTGTGCGGGCAGCGTGTGGAACGGCTACGGCCCGACGGAGACGACCGTGTGGTCCACCTTCTGGCAGGTGCCCGCGAAGCCGACGCGCGTCTTGATCGGTCAGCCTGTGGACAACACGCGCATCCACGTGCTCGACGCGCAGCGCCGACAGGTTCCGATCGGCGTTACGGGCGAGCTTTTCATCGCCGGCGACGGCGTCAGCCTCGGCTACTTCAACCGGCCGGAGCTCACGGCTGACCGCTTCGTGCCGGATCCGTTCGATGCTGCTGGCGCGCTGATGTACCGCACCGGCGACCTGGGGCGCTGGCTGAGCAGCGGCGATCTCGAGTGTCTGGGCCGCAACGACAACCAGGTGAAGCTGCGCGGCTTCCGCATCGAGCTGGGTGAGATCGAGGACGCCCTGTCTCGCCACGAGGCGATCGCCGAAGCAGCGGTCATTCTTCGCGAGGACCGGCCCGGCGACGCTCGCCTGGTCGGCTACGTGGTGCCGCGCGGCGCCGTCACGCCTGCCCCCGCCGAGCTACGCGCGCATTTGCAGCGCACGCTCCCGGACTACATGACTCCGGCGATCTACGTCAGCTTGCCGCGCATGCCGCTCACACCGAGCGGCAAGGTGGACCGGCGAGCATTGCCGGCTCCCGAGGGCGGCGCCGAAAGCTCGGGGGCCGACTTCGTTCCGCCGCGCACGCCGACGGAGCAACTGCTGGCCGAGCTGTGGGCAACGGCGCTCAACGTCGCGCGCGTCAGCGTGAACGACGATTTCTTCGCGCTCGGCGGCCACTCGCTCCTGGCCTCGCAAATCTTGGCGCGCCTGCGCGCCGATCATGGCATCGAGCTATCGTTTCGGCGCTTCTTCGAGGCGCCTTCGGTGGCCCGCCTGGCCGCGTTGATCGACGGCGCACCCGCCGCCCCGCGCAGCACTCCGGCTCTCGCGATCGTTCGTCGCCCGGCCGGTACCCAGGCGCCGCTCTCGCTCGGTCAAGAACGTCTGTGGCTGCTGGAGGAGATGCACCCGGCGCAGCGCCTCGTGCACAATCTGCCGGCGGCCTGGCGCCTGAACGGCCCTATCGATCCGGCGCTGTTGCAGGCCGCGCTGGACCGCATCGCGGTGCGCCACGAGACCCTGCGCTCGACGGTCGAGCTGCGCGGCAATCAAGCCGTGCAGCACGTCGCCGACCGCGTTTCGCTGCCGATAGAGCAGATAGACTTGCGCGAGCTGCCGAGCGAACGTCGCGAGCCCGCGATGTTCGAGCAGATCCGAGAGCTCACGTCTCGGCAGTTCGACCTGACGAGTCTGCCGCTGTTCCGCTCGGCTCTGTTTCGCCTGGGTGACGAGCAGTACGTCTACTTCACGGTCCGTCACAACATCATCTGGGACGGCTGGTCCTTCGACATTTTCCTGGCAGAGCTTTGCGCCACTTACGCCGCCTTGCAGCAAGGCAGTGAGCCCAGCGTCAAGGAGCTGCCTGTCAGCTATGGTGATTACGCCATCTGGCAGCGCGAATGGGTCAAGAGCGGCGAGCTCGCGCGCCAGATTCAGTTCTGGCAAGAGCGCCTGGCGGGTCCCATACCCGATCTCAGCTTGCCGTTCGATCGCCCGCGGCCGGCGCAGACCCAGCACGCCGGTGCCAATACGGCGCTGGCCATCAGCCGCAGCGACGCGGACGCGCTGAACGCAGTGGCGCAGCGCGCCGGCACGACGCTCTTCAACGTGCTGTTCGCGGCTTACGCGATCGTATTGCAGCGCTACAGCGGCCAGGACGAAGTGGTCGTCGGCACGCCGGTGCGGGCGCGCAACCTGCCCGAAGTCGAAAATCTGATCGGGCCGTTCATCAACGCCATCGTGCTGCGCGTCAAGTTGTCGCCGCGCGAGTCGTTCCTCGACTACCTGGCTCGCGTCAAAGAGCTCACGCTCGATTCGTTCAGCAATCAGGACATGCCGCTCGAGCTGCTCGGAAGCCGCCCGCCGCTGGTGCGCGCGTTCTTCTCCTTTCAAGACGCCAAGCAGCGCTCGACCACGCTGGGTGCCGCACGGGTTTCGCAAATCGATGTCGAGCCGCCCGCCGCTGCCAACGATCTGATGCTCTGGCTCATGGACCGCCCGCACGAGCTGCTCGCGGTCGCCAACTTCAGCACCGAATTGTTCGATACCTCGACGATCCAGCGCATGCTGCGCAGCTTCGTCACGCTGCTCCAAGACATCGCAACCAATCCACGACGGGCCATCGGCGAGCTCACGATTCTGGCGGCGGAGGATCGCGCGGCGCTGGAGCGTGTCTCGGAGGCACGCCCGCTGCCGTCACCCGAAGGCGTTGCCTACGGCGCTTTTTCGAAGCGGCTCGCGGCAGCTCCGAACGACGTGGCATTCGTCGGTCGCGAAGAGCGTTCGACGTTCGCGGAGCTGAACGAGCGTGCGCTGGCCACGGCCCAGCTCGTCAGCGCCAAGGTCGAAGTCGGCACCTGCGTGGGGATCGTCTTGCCACCCGGCGTGGCCTTGGCGTCTGCGGCGCTGGGTGTGCTGCTCGCCGGCTGCAGCGTGCTCTGCGTCGACCCGGGCGCACCCGAAGCGTATCGCGCGCGGCTGCTCGAGGCGGGCAAACCCGGCTTGCTGATCGTGCCAGACGCTCAGGCTGCCGCTGGCAGCTCCGTGCCGCAGCTTGCGTGGGCCGAGGTGAAGACTGCCGTCGGCAGCGCGAGCGGAAACCCGCGCGGCGGGCGCCCTGCCGCGACTGCCTGGCAGCACATCAGCTTCGGCCACGACGGTAGCGCTGTCGTCGGTCGCGTCACTCACGCCGAGCTGGCGGCGCGTTTGGAAGCAGTGTGTGCCCTGGTCGAACCCGGGTCCAACGAGCTGCTCGTGCTGTGCGATCCGCTGGCAGAGAGCCTGCCGCTCACGCTGCTGCTTGGTGCCGCGCTCGGGGTGCCCACGCAGCTCGTGGGCAGCGAAGCCGAGCTCGAGGCCGCGCTGATCGTGCCGCAGAGCAGTGAGCTCGAGCGCTCGGTGCTGACTCCTGCGGCGCTGTTGGCCGCTTCCCTGCCGCCGACCTCGGCGGCGCTCAAACGCTCGCGCGTGCTCGTATTTGGGGGCTTGTCGTCGGAGCTGCTGCAAGTGCTGACCTCCAAGGCCAAGCAGGTAGTGACGCTTCAGGCATCGGCCCCGCCCGCCTCGTTGTTGTTCGGCGCGACGGTCGAAGAACCGCGCGATGCGAAGCTGCTCGGCCGCGCGCTGGGCGGCAGCAGCGTCACGGTGCTCGACGCCTCTGGGGCGGCGATACCGGTGGGCGCCGTGGGCGAGCTCTGCGCCGACGGAGACGAAGCGCTCGCCATCGGCTTGCGCGGGCGAATGCGTGCGGATGGTCGTCTCGAGTTGGCGGGCGAGGCTAGCGACTGGGCCGTGCTCGACGGTCAGCGCTTCAGTCCGGCCGAGGTGGCACGTACGCTCGAAGTGCACCCGGCCGTCAAGCGCGCTGCGGTTCGCGTCGCCCGCGAACAAGGCAGCGATCGTCTGGTGGCCTATTTCGTCGCCAACCACGGCTGCGATTTCACGGACACCGAGCTGCGCGCTCACGTGCGCGCCGCGCTGCCAGAGCCGATGGTGCCGCAGCTCTTCATCGAGCTGCCGAGCCTGCCCGTCTTGGCGGACGGCGCCGTCGACGTGAGCAAGTTGCCGGCCCCCTTTGGTAGCGGCGGCGGGCACGAGTATGTGGCTCCGCGCAACGAGAGCGAGCGCGTGCTGGCCGAGCTGTACGCGCAGGCGCTGGGCCTGGAGCGCGTGAGTGTCTACGACAACTTCTTCGACCTCGGCGGCCACTCGCTGCTCTGCTTCAGCATGCTCGAGAAGCTCGAAAAGCGAGTCGGCAAGCGCCTCGGGCCGCGCACGGTGCTGCTCGGCTCGCTCGAACAAGTAGCGGCCGAGCTGACGGCCGCGTTGGGCACGGCAGCGCCTCGCGCGGCCGCGGCCAGCTCACCAGCTGCGCCGCCGCCCGCGGCGTCGGTGACCGAGCGCGTCTTCAAAAAGCTCACGGGCTTGCTGCGACGCTGAGCTGCTGCTCGAAGAACGCGATCAGCGCCGCCGGATAATGGACAGGATCGGCCGCGGCGTAGCCGCCGTGACCGGCGCCGGGCACCTTCAGGCGCTGCTTCGGCTCACGCGCCGCCGCGAACAGGCGATCGCCGATCCACGCTGGGACCTGCTGGTCGTTCGCGCCTTCGATCAGCAGCAGCGCTCGCGGCGCGATTGCGCCAATCACGCGTTCCGGCACGAGCTCCCTCGTCGGCATGCCCGACACTCGTATCGCCAGCAGCGCAGCGGGCTGACGTAAGAAGCCCAGGCGCCGGTACTCGTAGCGGGTATGCTCGATGGCGTCGTGCGGCGTGCCGGCGACGGCCACGGCGCGTAGCCGCGTATCGCGAGACGCTACCTGCGTCACCATGTAGCCACCCATCGAAAAGCCAAAAGCACCCAGGCGCTCGCGATCGACTCCCGGCTGCGTCGCAACGAACGAGATCGCGTTCTGTAGCGCTTGCCGCTCCGGCTCGCCCCAGACGATTCCACCCTCGCTCTCGCCATGGCCGGGCCAATCGAAAGCCAGCACGCCGAAGCCTGCCCGCGCCAAAATGCGCATTTCGTCCGCCATGTCGCTGCGCTCACCCGAGGCGCCGTGCGTGACGACTACGGCTGCGTGGTTGCGGCTGGGCGCGTAGTAGCCTCGTAGTGTTACGCCGCCCGCGCCATGGAACGAGACCTCGCGTGCGCCACTGATGCCCAACTCCGCCAAGCCCACGCGCGGCGGGTGTGGCTGAGGGATGAAGCCGGCGCGCTCCAGCCGATACGCCGAGACGGCGACGTAGGCCGGGACGGCCAACACCAAGAGCAAGCCGAGGGCCGCCATCGCCGTCAGAGATTTGGGCTGGAGCAGTCGCGAGCGCGAGGGCATGACCGCCCGAGGCCGCTCAGTTGCTCTCGAGCTTCACGTATTGACCGGGGTTGGTGGGGTTGGGCACGAACCAGGCGGGGTTGCCGGCCGGATCGCGACCCAGGCGAGCGCCTGGCACCGGGGGGGAGCTCGGGTCGTGCGCCACCGTGGCAGCGGGCTTGCTCTTCTCGGGCAGGAAGCCGGCGTCTTGCATCTCGGCCACGCTCTCTTTGAAAGCGTTGGCGATGTGCGCAAAATCGGCCTCCGAGTGCGCGGTCGTGAAGAAGCACGGAAAGCCGTCCCAGATGTGCACGCCGCGATCGCGCATCATGTAAAATAGCAGGTCACCGAACGGTTGATCGACGCTGTAGGTGATGCGCCACAGCGACGCCACGTTCTTCAGCTCGATGGGTGCGCCCACCGACTTCACGTATTGGCTCAGATCGTCGATGAATTGCGCCACGCGCTCGTTGAGCTTGCGCTGCAGATCCGGCCCTTGCTCCTTGAGGTGCGTGAGCACGGCCTTGGCCGCCGCCAGCGCCAGCGGGTGGCGCACGAACGTGCCCGCGAAATAGGTGACGCCGACGGGCGGCGACGAGTGGTCTCCGAACTCCCAGTAACCGCCGTCCAGCGCGTCCATGAACTTGCGCTTGCCGGCGATGACGCCGATCGGCAGGCCGCCGCCCACGACTTTACCGTAAGAGGCGAGATCCGACTGGAACCCGAAGTACTCCTGAGCTCCGCCCGGTGCGAGCCGGAAGCCGGTCACCACTTCGTCGAAGATGTAGACGATGCCTGCCTTCTCGGTGAGGCTGCGCAGCTCGGTCAAGAACTCGCGGGGGCGGAAATCCGGGCGCCGGCTCTGAATCGGCTCGACCATGATGGCGGCCAGGTCATCGGCGCGCGCCTTGAGGATCTCCAGCGTTTCGGGCGTGCCGTAGTCGAGTACCAGCACGTTTTGCGCGCTGGACGGCATGATGCCCGGCGCCGCCGGGATCGAGCGGAGCTTCTTCGTTCCACGCACCACGACCTCGTCGAAGATACCGTGATAGGCCCCGGTCATGATCGCGATGGTGCTCTTGCCCGTGACGGTGCGGGCGATGCGCATGCAACCCATGACCGCCTCGCTGCCGGTATTGCAGAAGGCAGCGCGGTCGAACTTGGTGAACTCGCACATCAGCTTCGCCACTTCCGCGTTGAGCGGATGTTGCGGCCCGATCTCGTGACCGCGGTGTAGCTGCTCGATGATGGCCTTGGTTACGAACTCGGGCTGCCAGCCGAACAGGTTGAGCCCGAAGCCGTTGAGCGCGTCCACGTACTCGTTGCCGTCGAGATCCCAGAGCTTCGAGCCGGCAGAGCGATCGACCACGATCGGATACACGAGCTCTTTCGTCGTCGGCTTGAAGCCGGTGACGGCGCGCGGATCAGCCATGACGCCGCGATTTTCTTGCGTGAATTGCTTGGAGGTCTTGGTGCGCGTGGTGTAGCGACGGATGAAGGCATCGAGACGCGCACGTTGCTTGGGCGTGAGATCTTCGGCCTTGCCGGTGTGAATGCGCGCGATGGCGCCGAACGCCTTCTTCACGTCGTACTTCATCATGGCGTTGCCCTCGCCATCTTCGGCGGGGGGCGCGGGAGGCTTGGCCGCGGTGGGCGGTGCCGGCGCGGCCGCTGCAGCCTGGGCGGCGGCGGGCGCCGGGCTTGGGGCGGGTGCAGGGGTGGGCGTCGCCACGACCGCTACCGGCGCTGCGGCGGCCAGTGGAGCGGCAGCTGTGCCTCCGAGCAGCGCGAGCTGCTGCGCCATGATTTGCAGCTGCTGATCGATCACCGCCTTGACGGTCGGCGCCACCGCGCCCGAGAGCGGAGCGTTCGGTACTGCGAACGCAGCTACGGGTACGACCGGTGTCGCTGGAGCGGCCGCGGGCGCGGCCACCGCTGCGGCCGCAACTGGGGCAACGGCGGGCGCAGCGGCTGCCATTTCGGCTGCCGGCGCCGGGTTGGCGGCGATGATCTTGTCGGCCAAGCTGTCCATCGTTGGGTGCTCTTCCTGCAGCTCTCGAAAGCTGACCTTCACGTTGAACTTACGCGTCACGGTGATCGCAAACTGGGTGAGGAATAGCGAGTCCAGCCCCAGCTCCATGAAGGGCACGCCCGCATCGCTCGGAGAAATCTCGAGACCCGAGGTCTCCTCCAGAGCGTTACACAAGGATTCGATGATTTGCTGTTGGTAGTTTTGGCTCATGGCGGACACGGGAGTCGGGGCCGCTTCTGGCGGCGGGGAGTAAATCGGGGGCGTCACGACGGCTGCAGGCGCGCCGCCGACGGGCTCGGGCGTTTGCGTGACAGGAGGAGCGGCCAGCGTCGGCGCAGGCGCGGCGGCCTCGCTCGATTGGGAGGCGCGTGCCACCCAGTAGCTCTTGCGATCGAAGACGTAGCCCGGCAGAGCAACGCGAGAGGGCGCCTCGCCGTGAAGGCTGGCGGGAGCGACCGCGACGCCCGCGCACCAGAGCTCACCGATGGCTCGGCGCAGCGCCTCGGGCGCCGCCGAAGCTTGGTCGGCGGAGGAAGCCAGGATGCTGGAGCGTAGGCTCGCGGGCAGTTGCTGGCGGGCCAGCGTGGCCAGCGTCTGGCGCGGGCCGACCTCCACGAGCAATTGATTCGTCGCCGCAGCGAGCGTCGCGACCGCGGCGCGGAACAGCACGGGCTCACGCAGCTGGCGCGCCCAATAGTCGGGGCTGGTGGCCTGCTCGGCGCTCATCCACTCGCCGGTCACGGTGGACGCGATCGGGATGCGAGGCGGGCGCAGGGTGAGCGTCGCCAGCAGCGCGCGGAACGGCTCGACTACCGGATCCATCATCGGCGAGTGGAAAGCGTGCGACGTGTGGAGCAGGCGCACGGCGGCCCCCTCCGCTTCGAGCTGCTTCGAAAGAGCTTCGACTTCTGCGGTCGGCCCGGCGACGACGCACAGCGTCGGCGCGTTCTCTGACGCGATCGCCATCGAGCCGGAGAGCTTCGGCTTCACGTCGGCGGCCGGCAGCCGCACCGAGAGCATCGAGCCGCGCGGTTGCGCTTGCATGCGCCGCCCGCGCTCTGCCACCAGGCGCACGGCGTCTGCCAAGGGCATGACGCCGGCCAGCACCGCGCACACGAACTCGCCCACGCTGTGACCGAGCAGCGCGGCCGGCTGGACTCCGAGCGCGCGGTACTGCTGCGCCAGAGCGTACTCGACGATGAACAGCGCCGGCTGCGCGAAGGACGTTTGGCTGAGCTCGGCTTCTTGCTCCGGGTTGGCCGAGGGGTGCAGCGTGAAGACCAGCCGCCACAGCGCTTCCCGGGTCTCGGGATCGAGGTGCTCGAGGCAGCGGTCGACGGCCTGAGCGAAGTCCGGAAACTGCCGATACAGCTCGGCTCCCATGCCGACGTGCTGCGAGCCTTGACCGGGGAACATGAACGCGACACCCGGCGGCGCCGCAGCGGCCCGGCGCGGTCTGCTGGATGCCGCGCGTAGCGCGGTCGCCGCGTCGTGCGCGTCTTTGGCGACGACTGCCACCCGCTGCGCCATGTCGCGGCGGCCCGCGTGCAGCGTGAACGCCGCGTCGCTCAAGCGCAGACCCGGTCGGGCCTCCAGGTGCGCCGCGAGTTGCTCGGCCATGCCGCTGAGCGAGCCTTCAGTGCGCGCCGACAGCAGCAAGAGCTCCGAGCTGCTGGCGCGCTCCGGCGCCGCGGGCGGCAGTGGCGGCTCTTCTAGGACGAGGTGCGCGTTCGTGCCGCCGACACCGAAGGAGCTCACCCCGGCCAACCGCCGACGTTCACCGCGCGGCCACGGAGTGTTGCGAGCGATGACATGGAATGGTCCCGCCGCGAACTCGACCTTCGGGTTCGCCGACTCGAAATGGATGCTGGCCGGGATCAGCTCGTGCTTGAGCGCCAGCGCAACCTTGATCACGCCTGTCGCGCCGGCCGCGATCACCGTGTGCCCGACATTGCTCTTGATCGAGCCGATGCCACACGAGGCTTTCGGTAGATCGGCTCCAAAGGCCAGGTTCAGCGCCTCGACCTCGATCGGGTCGCCCAGCGGTGTTGCGGTGCCGTGAGCCTCCACGTAGCCGATTTCGGCTGGCTGCACGCCGGCGTCGGCGTGCGCTGCCGCCACCACCCGCGCCTGCCCCTCGACGCTGGGCGCCGTGAAGCTGGACTTGCCGCCGCCGTCGTTGTTCAGCGCGCTGCCACGAATCACGGCGTAGATCGTGTCGCGATCGGCGATGGCGTCCTCGAGCCGCTTGAGCACGAGCATGGCCGCACCGTCGCTGAACACGGTGCCAGAGGCTTTGGCGTCGAAGGAGCGGGTATGGCCGTCCGCCGAAAGCATCGCGCCCTCGTTGTAGATGTAGCCGCTCTTGACCGGCACCGTGATGGACACGCCGCCTGCCAGCGCCAGGTCGCATTGACCGAGCTCCAGGCTGCTCACGGCCTGTGCCGTGGCGACGAGTGAGGTGGAGCAAGCCGTGTGCAGGCTGAGCGCCGGTCCCTTCAAGTCCAGGCGGTGCGCGAGGCGGGACGCCACGTAGTCCTTCTCGTTGGCGACCATGACCTGGAACTCGCCGAGCTCTTGGATCAAGTCCGGACGCGTGACGACATTTTGCGCGTAGTAGCTGTCGTTGTACTTGCCGGCGAACACGCCTACCGCGCCGGTCAGCTTCTCCGGCACGTAGCCGGCCGACTCGAGCGCGTGCCACGTCACCTCGAACAGCACGCGCTGCTGCGGATCCATCAGCACCGCCTCCTTCGGAGTGATGCCGAAGAAGGAGGCGTCGAACTGATCGACGTTCTCGAGAACGCCACGCGCCGGCACGTATTGGGGGTCGCTCGACACGCTCGCCGGCACGGACGGGTCGAGCTCGCCCGGAGCAAAATGGGCGATAGAATCGAGGTTTTGGCACAGATTCTGCCAGAGCTGCTCGACGTCGTTGGCACCAGGAAAGCGCCCGGCCATGCCGATGATGGCCACGCCGCGGCTGCCGGCGCCGCGGCGCTGAGCAGCCGGCGCGAGCGCGGCAGACGTGGGCCGCTGCAGGTACGCGGCGAGCCCGGCTACCGTCGGGTATTGGAATACTTTGACGACGGGCAGCTCGAGCCCGTGGCGCTCGGCCAGGCGCGCTACGGCGCGCACCACGAGCAGGGAAGTTGCGCCGAGCTCGAACAGGTTGTCGAGCGCTCCGACGCGATCGATGCCCAGCAGCTCACGAAAGACCTCTGCCAGTTGCAGCTCGCGCTCGCCGGCGGGCGGGCGAAATTCGACGTCTAGCTCCGGGCGATCGCGGGAAGGCTCCGGCAGCGCGCGGTAGTCGACCTTGCCGTTGCCGGTGACCGGGATGGCGGGCAGCCACACGAACACGGCGGGCAACATGTACTCGGGCAGGGTCTTGGCCAGCGCCGCGCGCAGCTCTGCGCTCTTTGGTGCCTCTGCGCCCGCAGCGGCCACGCAGTAGGCAACCAAGCGCTTCTCTTGTCCCGCGCCCGCGCGCGCCGTGACCACCGCCCGCGCGATGCCCGGCAGCGAAGCGAGCGCGCTTTCGATCTCGCCGAGCTCGATACGGAAGCCGCGGATCTTTACCTGTTGGTCGGCGCGGCCGACGTAGTCCACCACACCGCCGGCCAGGAAGCGCGCCAGATCCCCCGTGCGGTAAATGCGCTCGCCGGGCCGGAACGGGTCTGCCAGGAAGCGCTCTCGCGTCAGCTCGTCGCGGCGCAGGTAGCCGCGCGCCAGCCCGCGCCCGCCGATGTACAGCTCGCCCACCTCGCCGGGTGCGACCGGCTGCATGGCTTCGTTCAAGATGTACAGACGCGTGCGACGGATCCGTGTGCCGATCGGGATCGCCGCCAGACCAGGCTCGAGCTGGCGCGGGATGTGATGGCACGTCGCGAACGTGGTCGTTTCGGTGGGCCCGTAGCCGTTGATCAACTGCGTGCTCGGCAGACGCTCGAGCGCTCGGCGAATGTGCGGCACGCTCAACGCCTCGCCACCGGTGAGCAGCTCGGACAGACCCGCGAGGGCCTGCGGATCTTCGTCGATGATCGTGTTGAACAGCGCTGCCGTCAGCCACATGGTCGTGACTCGGTAGCGCGTAATCGCTTCGCGCAAGCCTCGCGCCGTGGGCACGAGCTCGTGGTGCAGCGCGACGCGACCGCCGTTGCTGAGCGGGCCCCAAATTTCGAGCGTCGAAGCGTCGAACGCGACGGGCGCTGCCTGCAAGATGCAGACGCTCTCGTCCAAGCGGGCGAAGCCGGGTCGGTGTACGAGGCGATCGATGGCCGCGTGCGGCACGGCCACGCCCTTGGGCGTACCGGTCGAGCCCGACGTGTACATCACGTAGGCCAAGCTGTCCGGCGTGATGGCGGCGCTCACGCTCGCGTCGCTCTCGCGGGCCAGCGCGGCGGCGTCGCGATCCAGCAGCAGCGTCGTGCCCGAGAACTCGGGTAGCAGTGGCCGCATCTCAGCGTCGGTGAGCAGCACGCGCACGGCCGCGTCTTCGAGCATGAAGGCCAGGCGCGCCTTGGGATAGGTGGGCTCTAGCGGCACGTACGCGCCCCCGGCCTTCAAAATCCCGAGCAGCGCTACGATCAGCTCCGGCGTGCGCGACACGCACAGCGCGACGCAGCTGTCGGGGCCGACACCGCGGCTTTGCAGCGCGCGCGCCAGGCGATTCGAACGGCGATCGAGCTCGGCGTAGCTGAGCGAGCCCGAGGCGGACTCGACGGCGATCGCCTCGGCGCGCCTGGCCGCGACGTCGGCGAAGCGCGCCGGGATCGTCGCTTCGGCGATGCCGTCGTCGGCCACGGCGTTCCAGCCGTTCACGACCAGCTCGCGCTCGGCGCCCTCGGCGATGCGCGCAGAGCTCACCATGTTTGCGCTCCGTTGCCCAGGCGCTCGCTGTGCGCGGCCTCTTGACGGGGCGCAGGAGCGCTGAAGTGCTCTCGCAGCCAGCTGCTCACGCGCTCCAAGGCGAGCTTGCGGTCGCTCTCGATGAAGAAGGTGTGGTCGGCCTTCGGGTAAAAGGTGACGTCGATGTTGGTCGTCGTCTCGCGGCCGATCATTTCGAAGAACTGCTCCGGGTAGTTGTAGTCCGTATCACCGCCGACGTAGACGAGCAGCAGCCGCGTGCCTCGCTCGACCATGGTGTGCACGTCCCAGCGCAGACGCTCGCGCGTCGGGTAGTCGCGGATGTAAACGCGCTCGCGCGCCAATGCCGGGTCTTCCACTGCCGCAACGTCACCGAATAGGCGAGGAAAGCGCCGGCGCAGCAAGCGCTCCCAGCGGTTGGGGTTCAAGAAGCGCTCGGGATAGTGCAAGTAGAAACCCGGTGTGCGAAAGCCGTAACCCTCGAGGTAGACGACCCCGACCACCCGCTCGTCCCTCACGCTGACGGCGTGCGCTGCGTCCACGCCCGAGCAAAATCCGACCGGCACGAAGCGCGTGAACCCGCGCTGCGCTTCGAGCGCGCTCATGGCCGCGCGCACGTCGGAGATCGCGCGCTCCGGATCGGGGCGCGCGTCGTCGCGGCTCACCTCGCTGTCGCCCAGGCCCGAAATGTCGAAACGCAGGCTGGTGAAGCCACGGTGCGCCAGCTCGCGCGCCATATCGACGAAGAAGCGGTGCGGGCCGATGTGGTGGTGCAGACCCACGTTCCACGACAGGACGGCGGGCGCGCCTTCGATGCGCTGGCTCGCCTCGGGCTCGGTCAAGATCCCGTGCAAAATCCCGCCTGCCCCGAACGACAGGACCTTCTCCGTGAATTTCATGCCGAAAGCACGCCTCGTAGCTCCTCGGCCATGTCGAGGAGCGCCGTGTTCGAGAGCAGGGCGCGCTCGCGCACTTCCTGCTCGCCATTGGTTGCCGACTCCATGACGCGCTTCAGCGCCGTCGCGACGCCGTGCTTCTCGAGCACGGCCTTGAACGCCTCGTGCTCGCCGCGCGGCTCTGCCGCCAGAATCAGCGCCTTGTCCGCGCGCGGGGCGCCGACGCGCGTCAAATCCAGCGCCTCGGTGGCGTTACGCACCGCGGCCGGAAATGGGTGACCGAGCAGCTCGGTCTTGCGATCGCGCGTCCTCGAGCTGTGCAGCAGCATGAGGTTGCGGCGCGAATCCCACAGCTCCAGCTCGCGCACGTAGGCGCGCCCGTCGATTACCGGCTCCCACAGCACCAGGCGTCGAACGCGTAGCCCGGCGCTGCTGGCCAGGGTCGCGAACGCAGCGCCCAAACGCATGCCCACGACGGACAGCTCGCGAGCGCCCGAGAGATCGCGCAGTTCTTGCGCGGCTTGCTTGACGTCTTCTACCCACCCGTCGGGGTGACCATCGCGGCTGTCGCCCGCCGAATCACCGGTGCCGAAGTAGTCGAAGCGCAGGACGTGATGGCCGTCTCGGGCCAGCATGGCGGCCAGGCGCCGGAACGCCCAGTGCGCGGCGTTGTACTCCTGCATCCCGGGGTAGCAGAGCAGCACGGCGTGCCGGCTCGTCCGCAGGGGCGAGTGGTAAACCCCGTAAAGTCGCCTGGCCGTATTGCCGAGGAACAAGGGCTTCATACAACCGCCATCCGTAACACCGAATCCATCCGGAGTGAGCCGGGTGCGCGCCCACCGCGCAAATACCCATCCAACTCACTCATCCGAGCGCGCGGCACCTGCCTTGCGTCAGCTCAGCTAACCGTCGCGGGCGCCGAAACCCAGGAAATGTACCTCAATTACCGACGTCTTGGAAGCGTCGGGAGCGCGCTCGCCGGCCACAGGTTCGTTTCGGCGCTGTCGTGTGTCGTTTCGACGGCGTCATGTGACTGGGGCCGGGGGTCGCGGGCGCGGATTTGCTGGACGGCGCGGCGTTAGAGTGTCACTGGGCTGGGCTGAATGAGCTCGGGCGAAAGTACGGCGCGCGTGCTCGGGGCGCCCGCGGATCGCGTGCGGCTCGATTACCTAGACGGGTTACGAGGACTTGCGGCTTGTTACGTGGCCCTTTCGCACCTGGCCGTGGCGCTAATCTTCTTTTCGCCCGACAAGGTGCCGCTGCCAGGCTGGCTGACCCGCAGCTTGGCCGTCTTCAACCTGGCGCAGGCAGCGGTCGTCGTCTTCATCGTGCTCTCGGGCTACTGCCTGATGATCCCGATCGTGCGCGCTCGAGGGATCGTCAAGGGCGGGTTCGGCGGTTACATCCGGCGGCGCGCCACGCGCATTCTGCCGCCGTACTACGCGGCGCTCGTCATCTCGTTCGTGCTCATCGAGCTGTCCATTCGTTGGGGGCTGCGCGGCGACACTCAGCACCGCGACCCGCTCGTGCTGCTGTCGCACTTGCTGGTGGTACACAACTTCAGCACCGCCTGGTACCACGAGCTCGATCCTCCCATGTGGAGCGTCGCGGTCGAGTGGCAGATCTACTTCTTGTTGCCGTTCGTGCTGCTGCCGGTGTGGCGCCGCTTCGGAGCGCTTGCCGCTACAGGCGCGGGCATCGCGCTCGGCTTTCTGCCGCGCTTGCTGTTTGGCGCCGCGTGGGATTTCTCCTGCCCGTGGTTCATCGGGCTGTTTGGCATGGGCATGTTGGGCGCGACGCTCAGCTTTTCGGACGAAGCGCATCATCAGCGTTGGGCGGCCAGAGTTCCTTGGGGGCTGCTCTCCGTTGTGGTGGGTTTCGCGGTAATCGCCTTCTTGCTGACCCATCGCGGTTTCTATCCCGATCACGAATTCATCATCGATCCGCTCTTGGGGTTGTCGACGCTCGGCCTGCTCGTCTCGTGCACACGGCGCTTGCGGTCCGGTCAGCCGTTGCCACTGGCGGCGAGCGTGCTCGGAGCGCGGCCGGCCGTGTGGCTCGGTGATTTTTCGTACAGCATCTACCTGGCGCACTACCCGCTGCTGGTGGTCGGCTGGCACCTGCTGCTGCGCGTCCAGATGTCGCCCGTGGCTCGGGCCGGGTTGCTGTTCGGCATTGGTTTCCCGCTGCTGCTGGGGGCCTCTTATTTGTTTCACCTGGCGTTCGAGCGTCGCTTCATGCCCGGCCACAAGTAGCTGGGAGCGCGGTTTGACTCTTGGGGACGTCGTTGCAACAATCCCCCCGAAGCCAAACTCATGAGTGGCCCGCAACAGCCCACCACGGCACTCGCCGAGCGCCCTCCCGAGCGCATCGAACCTTGGCGTGGCGTCGAGTGGCAGCGTCTTTGGCTCTCGCTGCAGTCGCGACCCTGGACCGCGCTCGCGGTCGTGCCTGCCAGCTCCGGTGCGCCGCGTGAGTTCACCCTGAAGATCGCGGTCACCCTGGCGCGCACCGGCATGATTCACCTCGGCAGCTCGATTCACGTCGCGGACGCGACGGACCTTTCGCTCGGCAGCGTCGTCTCCTTCCAGGAAGAGATGAATCAATGCCGGCGCAGCGGCGACCGAATTTTGCTGGCGCTGGCGCCCCTCGGCGACAACCCGATCACAGAGACGCTCGCGCAGTCGGCCGATTGCTCGCTGCTGTGCGTGCTCTTCGAGACGATGGCGGCCGCGGAGGCCAAGCGCACCGTGAAGAAGATCGGCAAGGACCGCTTCATCGGGTCCACCATCTTTCGCGCCGCCGAGCTGGCCAACGTGAAGTAGCTCCGCTAAGCTTTTCGCGCTTCAGCGTGGGTAAAAAGCTATGGCGCAAGAGGACGATTCGGAAGAGCAGGACGGCCCAGCGGTACCACCGCTCGAGCTGGCCAAGAGCTACCTGGCCTTCGCCAAGCGCTCGCTGAAAAGTCATCGCAAGCTGGCGTCCATCTTCACGCTCGCGCTGCTGGCGCTGGCCATCGTGGCGGTGGTGATCTGGCCGCGCACTTACACGTGCTCAACGACGCTCGCCGCCATGGACAGCAAAGTGCTCGACGGCGCCACCAAGATAGAAGAGCCGCTGCGTGGCGCGGAAGAAATCATCCGCAGCCATGAAAACGTCGCGGCCATCGTGGACGAAATCAAGCTGACCAAGCGCTGGGACGAGACGGTCCCGCCGGTGTCGCGGCTCAAGAACAAAGTCTTCGCCCTCTTGCGCGGGGAGATGTCGGAAAAGGACAAGAAGGAGGCGCTGGTGTTGATGGCGCAGAACGCCATCACCGTCATTCCGCCTGCGTGGGGACAGAGCAAGCTGAGCATCAACGCGGACTGGAACGATCCGACCATCGCCGCCGACTTGGCCGACGCCGCGGAGCAAAGCTTCTTGCGCGCGCGCCAGGTCGCCGAAATTGCCAGCATCAGCGAGTACATCGCCATTCTGGACGGCCACGCCAACCAGCTGCGCACCGAGATCGCGCAGCTGGCGGGGCAATCACAAGATGCCCGCGACGAGAAGCTGGCGCAGGCCAAACAAGCCGTGACTCCCGCGGCGCCCGCCGCCAAGCCGGCGCCGCAAGCGCGCGCCGCACCCGCTCCGCGCAAGGCGCCTACGGAAGATTTGAGCGAGCTGCGCAGTGAGCTGGCAGCCAAACAGGCGGCTTACAAAGAGCTCGAAGACGGCCGGCAGCGTCGGCTGGTCGATGCCGAGGCGACGCTCACCAGCCTGCGTTCGAAATTCACCGACGCTCATCCCATGGTCGTGCAGGCCGAAGACAACGTGCGCTCGCTCAGCGCGCCTTCGCCTCAAGCCCTGTCACTGCGCAGCGAGGTCGACGCCCTGAACGCGACATTGAAGTCGAAGCTCGCCGCCGAGGAGCTGGCGGCTCAGGGCGGGCCGCGTGTGGCGAGCGTGCCGCCCAGCTCCGGAACACCCGGCGCCTCCGGCGTGGAGCCGTTGCCGGCCGAGCTGATGCGGCTGATGCAAGACGACAACGACGAGCTCGATCCGGCCGTGGCGGCGCAGTTTCGTACGGCGGTTCAGAAGTACGCCACGCTGCGCGATCGCATCGGCACCGCCAAGTTGGATCTCGACACCGCGCGGGCCGCGTTCAAGCACCGCTATCAGATCGTGATCCCGCCCGAAGCGCCGGCCAAGCCCTCCAAGCCCAAAGTGCCGCTGATTTTGGGGGTGGGGCTGGTGCTCAGCCTGCTCGCGGGGCTGGTCGCCGCCGTGATCGCCGAGCTCCGCCGAGACCGCGTGGTGGAGCGCTGGCAAGTGTACGGCCTGGGCGTGCCGCTGCTGGGCGAAATGAGCTGGCCGCCAGCCGGGGACTCTTGAGATGAGCCTGCCCGTCGCTTTGCTGCTGCTCGGCGCTGCAGCGCCGGTGGCCGGTGCTTCGCTGTACCTCACCTCGTTGGTGGCGCTGTCGGGTAAGCCGCGTCCGCCGGCTGCGAGCCAGCAGCACCGGTTTCGTATCATCGTGCCTTCTCATAACGAGGAGCTGGGCATCGCCGAAACGGTGCGCAACCTGCTCGCCATCGACTACCCGCGGGACCGCTTTTCGGTGCTGGTCGTAGCCGACAATTGCGTCGACGGTACGGCCGAGCAGGCGCGCGCCGCCGGTGCAGAGGTCTTGGAGCGTCACGACCAGGAGCGGCGCGGTAAGGGCTACGCGCTCCTGTACGCATTCGAGCGCCTGCCGGAAGACGTGGATGCCGTGGTGGTGGTCGACGCCGACACGCTGGTCTCGCCCAATCTGCTCTCGGCGTTCTCGGCACGGCTGGCGCGTGGTGCCCACGCCGTTCAAGCGGACTACGCCGTGCGCAACCCCCATCAATCTTGGCGGACGCGCTTGATGGCGGTCGCGTTCGGCAGCTTTCACATCGTGCGTAGTCGTGGCCGCGAGCGCCTGTCGCTCTCGGCCGGCCTGCGCGGCAATGGCATGTGCTTTTCGAGCGAGGTGTTGCGGCGCGTGCCGCACGACGCATTCTCGATCGTCGAGGACGTAGAGTACGGCATTCGCCTGGGCGAGGCCGGAGAGCGCGTGCACTACGCCGATGAAGCTCACGTCTACGGGGAGATGGTGTCTACGTCGGACGCCGCCAAGTCTCAGCGCAAGCGCTGGGAGGGCGGACGCCGCGCGCTGACCAAGGCGCACGCCCTGCGCTTGTTGAAGAAGGGCCTGGCTGAGCGCGACAAGGTGCTGCTGGATCTGGGGCTGGATTTGCTGGTGCCGCCGCTCTCTCGGCTCGCCGTTGGCGCCGTCGGTGGCACGGCGATTTCGGCGGTGGCGGCCGTGGTCGTGGGCGGCGCCACGTGGCTTCCACTCGCGGTGTGGTCGGCCTCCGCCGGTGGTGTCGTGCTCTACGTGCTGCGCGGTTGGAGCGTCTCCGGCACCGGGCTGCGCGGCTTGTTGGATTTGGGGCTCGCGCCCGCTTACGTGGTTTGGAAGGCGACGCTCGGCGGCCAGCGCGAGGCGCGTGCAGACGCGCCGTGGGTGCGCACCAAGCGTCACGCCGAGGGCTGAGCGGCTAGGCTCGCGCGTGCCGTTTGCGGAGCCGCCCGAGCGGCTTCTCGATCGCGTAGTAGAAAAGCGTTCCGAGCAGCACCACGGTGACGAGCGAGGCGACGGCCCTGACCGGCTCGGGCCAGCGCGTCCAACTCTCGAAGCCGTAGATGACGGAGGTGTGCGTCAAGTACATCGAGTACGAGAGCAGCCCAAGGTACTTCGCGACGCGGCTCTCCAGCAAGCTGACCAGCGGCTTGTCGTAGTAGCGAATCGCGGCCACGAAGAACGGCAGCAGGCCGAAGCTTTGTAGCGTGTAGCGCAGCGTTTGCTCGAACTCGGGCCGGCGATAGACCAGGCTGGTGCCCAGCATCAGGGCGCCGAGCGGCAGCCATTTCGTGAGCAAGTCTCGATCGCTCGGGCCGTCGCGATCCATGACCGGGTTTTTCCAGATCGCGAGCAAGCAACCAGCCAGAATCGAGTCGACGCGTGTATCACTCGCTACGTACGTGCGATCTTTGGGGGCATGCAGACCGAAGACCAGCACGCAGCGCCAGAGCAAGATCAAGGCGCAGAGGCCGACCAGGATCGTGGCCTGGCGGTTGGCGGAGAAGCCGCGGCGTCGCAGCCACAGGTAAAGCAGCGGAAACACCAGGTAGAAGTGCTCTTCTACCGCCAGCGACCAGTACACCCAGGTTCCCGGCGCGAGCCCCGTCCACCACCCGTTGCGGACGATGTAGTAGTTGGTGGCGTGGGCCAGTTGCGCAACGACGGCGCCCGGCGTGAGCGGCGATGACTCCCAGAGTCCGAGCAAGCAAACCGTGTACGCTGCCAGCAGCACCAGATAAAACGGGGGGAAGATGCGCAGCACGCGCCGCAGATAAAACTGGCGCAAGCTGATGTCCGCATAGCGATCGAACTCACGCCGCAGCAGCGTCGTGATCAAGTAGCCGCTGAGGAAGAAGAAGACGCTCAGCCCGAAGTAGCCTGGCACCTTGCCCTTCAGACCAGCGTGCGACAAAAACACGATGAAGAACGACGCGGCGCGGAGGCCGTCGAGCGACGGGATGTGCAGGCCGCTCGAGGCCTTGGCAGTGGGGCTTTCGGTCACGGGGCGCAGCCTAACTCAGCTCAAAACAGCGGGGGGGGCGTCAACAGCACGCCGAGGGTGGCGGTCCACAGGTCGGGCGTCACGCCCGGCACCACGGCCGTCTCGGGCAAGCGCTGACGCGTCCAGCCGCCGCCCAGCTGCAGCATGACCGTGCGAGAAAGCGCGTAGGTGGCGCGCGCGCTGGCGCCGACGGTGAGCGCGCTGGTGGGCTCGTCGACCGGCAGGCCCTGGCTCACCTGACCCGAGCAGCCGAGGCTGACGCGCTTGCGGTCCCAGCGGACGCCCAGCTGGCCGCCGACACGCTGCGTAACGGCGCCCAGCACCTGGTTGTAGCCGGTGTCTAGCCCGCCTTGGGCACTCAGTGTGAGGGTGGCGCCGCCGGTCAGTGGTTGCGTGTCCGTCAGCGACAGACCTCCGGCGCCCAGCACGCGCCGATCCGTTTCATCGCCGCGACGGTAGCGTGACGCCAAGTAGGTGGCGCCGCCGCTGATGCTACCCACGGTTGCTCGCGAGAAGCGGTGGGCCCACGTTTCGAGCAGAGAGAGCGTGAGAAAGCGCCCGCCCAAATCGGGCGTGGTGATCTCGTTGAAGATGGCGCTGGTAACGAACGTATTGCGACGATCGGCGACGTAGCCGAGCGATGCGTCGCCCGTCGGCCCCCGGCGCAGCGGCAGGTATTGAGCTGAAGAGCCGAGACCACCGGCGATCTCGTAGGCGGCTCCGACGCCCGCCAACCAATGCTTCGAGAGGGTGTACGCGAAGCTCGCGCCGACGAGCGCGGAGCCGGTTTTCACGACCTCCCGTTGCGGGATGAAATACGTTTGCTGCGCGGTCTGCTGCGGCATCATCTCGCCGCCCGCTGGCATCATGTCGCTGCCCATGTCGGGCGCAGCGGCGCCGCCCGTATCCGCGGGAGGCATCGCTCCCGTGTCGGCCGCGGGTTGCGCGGCGCCCGTGGGAACCGGGCGCGCGGCGGTCAAGAAGCTTTGCGTTCCGTAGCTGCCACGCGCTCGCAGCGTCCAGCGCGCCTTGCGTGTCCATTGCGAGTAGGAGATGCCGGCGCCATGCAGCAGCACCAGCTGCGGATCGCTCGTCACGTCCACGACGCCTAGGTACGGCGCGTAGTCGAGGGCCAGGCGTGACTTGCGGAAATCGAACGCCAGCTCCGCCCGCGGGTTCGTGCTCAGATCCAGCGCCACCCCGTCGCCGCCGATGACCGAGCGCACGCCTGCCGTCGTCAAGTCCGACACGGACAGGCTTACCGCAGCGAGTACGGGTAAGAGCATGCTCAATTCCGCGCGTCGCGACTATTCGACGACTACCACGTCACCCGTTCGCAGCGTGAACGTGGCGGCGCCACCCACGTTCTGCACGAGGTCGTCATAGCGGAAGCGAATGCGACGGAAGCTCGGCGTCTTGCGTAGCACGAAGATGGCTTCGTCGTTTGCGTAGTCGGACAAACCTCCGGATTGGGCCAGGGCTTGCAGCAGTGTGAGCGGCGGCTTCGCCGTGACGGTGCCGCGCGTGGAGACCTCGCCCATCACGCTCACGCTGATCGGCACCGAGTCCGCCACGTTCACTGTGACACGCGGAGAGACGATGAACTCTTTCAAACGTTGCTCGAGCTCACGGGCGAGCACCGCAGGCGGCTTGCCCGCCGCCACGACTTCCCCGACGAACGGCATGGCCAGCTTGCCGTCTTGACGGATCTTGGTCTGTAAGGAGAGATTTTGCTGGTCGTAGACGCTGATCTCGATCGCGTCACCGACGCCCAGAATGTAGTCGCCGGAAGGGGGCGAGATCTCGCTGGCAGGCAGCTGCGAGTACCAGGTATAGGCGCCGCTCGGGCCGCAAGCCGCGCAGCCGAGCCCGCAAGCCAAGAGAAACGCGAGGATGAAACGGTGGTGCGCCAAGGTCGCGCGAGGCTAATGCGGCGGCCTACCGGTCACAATCGTTAGCGCGCTTCAATCGTCCCGTCGTCGCGCTAGCCCGGTCGAGCCCCGTTGCGTTATACCTACCCGCCGATGGGACGGCGCATCCGACGCTGGGTGCTCGGTGTGCTCAAAGCACTCGCGATAGCTTATCCGCTGTCACTGCTCGGGGTTTGCCTGCTGTTTTCATACGTGGGCGAACGCTGGTGGGTAACGGGCATCGCCCTGTACCTGCCGCGCGTGGGGTTCGCGCTGCCGCTGTTGCTGCTCATTCCGGGGTTGGCCTTCGCGCGCCTGTTCCGGCTGCTCGCACTGCAACTGGTGTCGCTCTGGTTGCTGCTGTTCCCACTCATGGGTCTGACGCTGAGCTTCCCGTCGTCGCCCGCGCCCGGGCAACCGGCGCTGCGCGTGCTGAGCTACAACGTGAATTCTGCCAACGGCGGCATGGCCGAAACGCTGGCCGAGGTCACGGCCTTCGCGCCAGACATCGCCTGCCTGGTCGAGCTGCCGGACAGCCGCTTCGAAGAGGCGAGGCAGGCGCTGCTGCCCAAGTACCCTCACATCTGGACGCAGGGGGAATTTCTGGTCGCCTCGCGGCTTCCGATCTCGTCGCACGAAACGCCGCCGCGCATTCCGTATTTCGGCAAGCTGCGCTCACCCCGTTTCATGAAGCTGGTGATCGAGACGCCGCTCGGGCCGGTCGCGTTCTTTCTCGTGCACACGGTCTCGCCTCGCGGCGGCTTTTACGAGCTGCGCGGCCACGGGCTTCGCCGCGAAATCGCGTCGGGCCGCTTGCTGCGCGGTGACAACGCCGAGTCGTTCCAAAGCCACAGCGCGCTGCGCGGGCTACAGATGGAGGAGATGTCTCAGCTGGCAAAGCGCGAAACGCTGCCGGTCGTGATCCTCGGTGACACCAACTTGCCCGTGGGCAGCCGCACCCGTCGCCTGTACCTCGACGATTTTCAAGACGGCTTTCGCCAGGCGGGCAGCGGCTTCGGCGCCACATTTCCCTCCAAATGGCCGTGGATGCGCATCGACCTGGTGCTGGCCAGCGACGCCCTGCGCTTCACCGATTTTCGGGTCGGCCAGGGTCGGGCGTCGGACCATCGTTGTGTCGTCGCAGACCTGGTCAAAGTGAAGTAGGGTTCGGGGCGTGGCGAAGCTGATCCTGATGAGCATGCTCATTGCGACGCTCTGGATCCCGCTCGCGCTGTCCAAGCGACAAGATGCGCGGCGCAGCGTGAAGCTGGTGCGAACCCGCTTCTTCGCGTTCTTGGCGCTGTGGGTGTTCGCCTGTCTGTACGTCGTGCCGCGCCTGTGACGCGCGCGGCCACGGCCGGTCAGTTGCTGCTATTTTCGCGGCTGCGTTGCACGCCGGTGACGGCGTTGGCGTCGGTCACGGTCATCTTCCCGCGTTCGCTCTCGCGATAGACGCGCCACTTCTTGTCGATGTCGAACTTGGCGCCATCGCGCATGCCGATGAACATGCTGGGCGTGTAGACGTCTTCCTTCCACACGCGGTTCCAGAGCAGGTGGTAGGCCTGACGCGCGACGTAGCGCGACAGCTTCTTCGTGAGCATCCACAGCGCGAAGGTGTCGCCGCAGCGAATGTGCTTCGAATAAAACGCGCCGTCACCGATACCGTAGGCCTTCATGGTGGCCGGCCACTGGTCGGCTGTACGGCTACCGTAGTGATCGACCTTCACGGCCGGAACCAGCAATACGGCCGCGCCGGAGAGGTAGGTGCGGTACGAGAAGTCGAAATCTTGCGACGAGCGCAGCGGTCCGCCGCCGCCCAGCGCCTCGTCGAACAGGCCGATCTTTTCCAGCTTGGCGCGGCGGATCGCCATGTTGGCGCCCATGCCGAAGATCTTGAAGCGCTGGCCGTCTTTGGCCAGGCGCTCGTGGCGCTCGATCAACATACTGGGCACCACGATGCCCTCTTTTTCGGCGTCTTTCAGGCTCTCGGGGATCAGCACCTGGCCGTAGAGCAAGCCCGCGCTCGGGTCCGCCGTAAAGGCACGCGCGATCTCGCGCAGCCAGTTCTTCGGCACCACCACGTCGTCGTCGGTGCAGGCAATGATCTCGCCGTCCGAAACCTTGATGCCGGCGTTGTAGGCGCGCGAGAGGCCCGCCTTGTCCAGGTGGTGGTAGTTGATGCGCAGCTTGGCCTCGAAGCGTTTGGCCAGCGCCTGCACGATGTCACGCGTTTGCGTGTCCGTGCTCTGATCCATGATGTGCAGATCGAACGTGGGATAATCACATTCGGCCACGCTTTCCACCGCTTGGCCCACGGTGTCGGGTCGATTGCGCGTGCAGATGACGACGGAGATCTTCACGGTCTTTCCCTTACTCGAGCTCGGCGCGATCAGCGCCGCGTCTTGCCCCACATGCTGTTGGCCGTCTCCGCGAAGCGAACCGTCGTTTCCGGAACGTCCAGCATCATGGAGTTGATCCACTCCACGCCTTGCATGAAGGAGTGGTCCTGATTGGAGACTTCGTACTTCCACGCGCCGAAGCGGCCGCGTGAGGCCACGCCGGCTTTGGCCAGCGCCGGCTCGATCCGCTGCAAGAGCTGATTACGCTCGAGCGAAGGCGTGGGGTAGCCGTGCTCGGCCGTGTAGTGCCAGGTGCTGACGATCTGGTCGCGGCTCTTGATCAGGCCGGTGTTGAGCATGCCGGCGATGGTTTGCTCGACCAGCGTCTCACGGTTGACCGCCTTTGCCTCGGACTCGCTCGTCTCGCTCATCAGCGACCAGTACTTGCCGCTCTGCGGATCCGGCACGTTGTTGGGCGAGTAGTTGGAGAAGACGGTGACCCGGTAGAACGGGCAATTGTCCTCGGGGAAGTACATCCAGCACTTCTTCGTGAGCTTCTCCGGCATCTCGCCGGTTAGCCCCACGCCGATGATGTGCGAGCTCGAGCGCAGGAGCTTGGGTGCCGCTTCCTGCGCGACCTCCACGGCCGGCGTCATCAGCTTGGCCAGCACGTCGAGCGGCATCGTGCTGAGGATGGTGTCGTACTCGAGCGTCTCACCTTTGTCGGTGCTGAGCTTGCGCGCCTTCCAGTCGATGCTCGACACGCGCGTATTCAGTTGGAAGTATTCCTTGCCGATCTGGTCGGCCAGCGCGCGCCACACAGCGCCGGTGCCACCGTGCTTCGGAAACTGGAAGGTGTTGTTCGGACCCCAAGAAAGGTCGTCCCGCTCCAAGAAGATGTTCTCGAGCGCGCGAGTCAAATCCACCACCGCGACGCGCTCACCCACCCAACCGGCCCACAAGCGCTCGAGCGGGAATGCCCACACTTTGTAGTTGTAGGGCGCCATGAAGATGTCGCGGATGCCTTCGCCGAAGGTTTGCAGCACCCAGCTACCGAAATCTTGATTGGGCGAGGGCGTACGCGGCGGGCGCGTGACCAGACCGCGAATGGCCTTGGTCATCAGGTCTTTGGGCAGATAACGCAGGTTGTTTTGAAACGGGTAGGGCACGAAGCGCTCGGCCATCCACACCCACGACTCGCGCTCGTGGTGGAGCCAGCCCTCTTTGCCCAGGGCCTCGTTCATCGCGTCGTCGAAGTAGTCGTAGTGTGAGAACTGGACGTGCCCGCCGATGTCCCAGGTGAAGCCTTTGTCGTCGACGAAGCTGCTCGCCAGACCGCCCGGCGCGGCCATCGCGTCGATCACCTTGAAGTTGGTGTAGCCGAGCTTGCGCAGGCGGTAGGCGGCACCGATACCGGTCGGCCCCGCTCCGATGATCAGAATACGTCCCAAGTCCTTCACGGGAGCACGCTCCGGATCGAGGGACGAGTCCAGTTCGACGGTGTGCCGGCGCGTGCAGTGCTAGGAGATTGGGTCATCGTGGCACGGGCTCCATAACACGGCCCTCGGCTCGGCAACAATGACGCTCTCGGGCGTATTTGCTCAGCCGGCGCTACCAAAAACCACGCGCGCGCGCTCCGGACCCAGGGTGTCAGCCGAAGCCTGCCAGTAGAGGAGGCCCGCAAGCAGGCTGCAGGCTTTTTCCGACAGCAGCGGTAGCGGCAGCTTGCGCGCTACGTTGAGATGGCTACGGAGGAGCAGCCGCGCGGCGCGATGGCGCCGTGGGTGATTCAGACACTGCAAGATGACCCAGCGCGACGCGGGGTTGAGGCGTTGCCAATTTCCCGAAAGCAGCTCGAGCATCTCCGCTTCTCCCAAGCCCGAGAAGATGGCGACCTCTGCCTTGCCGTAACTGGCGTGCACCTTCTCCCATGAGTCCAGCGTCCGCTCGACGTGATGGAGTGTCTTGGCCTCGGGCCGGAAACGAAAGCCCAGCCCCAGCTTGAGCAGTCGTAAGCCGAGCTCGACGTCTTCGGCCCGGAGGTAGGAGGGGTCGAACAGGCCTGCGGCGATGAGGTGACGTTTGGCCACCGAGGCGTTTCCGGTCCAAAACTGCCGGAAGGTGGGCGCCCAATCGCCGCGCAACATGGCCTCGTACTGGCCCTCCACCTTGCGTTGCTCCCAGGCCACCCACGGATCGTCGTAGTGGGGCAACGAGCCCAGCGGGCCGATGACGACCACGTTGTCTTCGGCCTGGTGCGCTTTCAAGTGCTCGGCCAGCAGCGAGTCGCTCGGCTCGACGTCGTCGTCGATGAAGAGGATGACGGCGCCGCTGGCCGCTTCGACCCCGGCGTTGCGCGCGCGCGCCGGACCGCCGTTGCTCAGCCGCAAGCTAAGCAGCTCGAACGGGGACTTGTAAGAAGCGAGGTAGTCGCTCGTGCCGTCGCTGGAACCGTCGTCCACCACCACGACTTCGAAGCTTTCGAGCGGGAGCGTTTGCCGCGACAGCGCGGCCAGGACACGCGCGAGCCGATCCCTACGGTTGTACGTCGGAATGACCACGCTCAGCTTCATCAACCGGAGGTCGTACCACCGGTGCGTGGGCTGATCAAGGCGACCAGCGGCGGCGTCGATCTGGCATAGTCTCGGGCGTGGTTCGCAAGCTCACGAACGTCCTTCTTTGGTTGGCACTGACCCAAGAGATGGACGGTCTGATCTTCGGCGGCAAATGGTCGACGCCGCTCACGCCCGTCAGCACTGCGCTGTTCAAGACCTTCGCGTACATCGTGCCGTGGGACGTGTTGATCCTGATTTGCCTCGCGCTCGCTTACTCGAACGCGCCGCGCCGGCGCGTTCCGGCCATCGCTACCTCGATGAAGATTACGGTGGCAGCGCTGTTCGGTACCTGGCTTTGGGGCCTCGTGAACGGCGGCAGCGCCTATCAGTCGTACTACCAGCTGCATACGTTCATCATGGGCTTGTTCACGGCTCAGCTGGTGATGCTCACCCTGCGCACGGTCAAAGACGTGGAGAGCCTGGGCCGGGTCGTGGCGCTGGCCTGCCTATATCGCGCCTTCACCTGCGATCTGTTCTACATCCTCATTGCGCAGTACTTGCCCAAGGAGGAGGAGCTGGCAGCCCTTACCGATCACTGCGACACCGTGCTGTTCGTGGCGGGCTTCTTCGTCTTCATCGTGAACGCGGTGCAGCGCCGGACTAGCGGCGCCATCTTGGCCCTGATCGGCGCGACGGGCCCGATCGTGATGGCGATCGTCGTCAACAACCGGCGCCTGGCGTGGCTGGCGTTCGGCGTCGGCCTGGTCATCATGTTCATCTTGCTGCCCTGGTCGAAGGGTAAGAAGCGGCTGATCTGGGCGATGGTGGCGATGTCGCCGCTGATCGGGGCTTACGTGGCGGCGGGCTGGGGCAACCCCAAGGGCATCTTCAAGCCCGTCGGCGCGATCTCCACGATGTTCGGCGAGAACCAGGACTCGTCGAGCATGATGCGCGACATCGAAAACTACAACCTACTGCAGACGCTCAAGCACAACGCCATCATGGGCTACGGTTGGGGCCGCGAGTACGACGAGCAGGTCGTGGCCATCGACATCAGCAAGATCTTCCCGCAGTACCGCTACCTGCCTCACAACAGCTTGTTGGGCGTGGTGGCGTTCACCGGCATGATCGGCTTTTGGGGCTTGTGGCAGTTGGTGGCCGTCACCGTGGGGCTGCATGGGCGGGTGTTTCGCGCCGCCAAGCACCCGGTGCTGCGCGCCGCGGCGATGGCCGCCATCCTCAACATCACCGTGATCATGCTGCAGATGTGGGGCGACATCGGCTTCAACCACCAAATGGTGTGCGTCATGCTCGCGCTCTCGATCGGCCTGGCGGCGCGCTTGCCGCTGCTCGCCGAGCTCTGGCCGACGCCCAAGGTCGACGCTCCGGCCCCAGCCGCGACGCCGGTGGTTCACTCGGGCGCACCGGGATTTTGACTACTTGGCGCGCTTGAAGCGCGAGCCGAGCTTGCTCTTCACGGCCTCGATTTGCTTCGGATCGATGCCGCCGACCAGCCACAGCACCCCGAAGTAAGCGGCCAGGGCGATCGGCGCAGCCACGAACGGCGTGATCGTGTGCAGCAGGTAAGCGACGCCGACCATGACTGCGCCGGACAGCGCGGCCTTGCCGGCGACCTTCGCCACCGTATGGTCCACCACGCCTTTGGGCACCAGGAACAGCGCCACCGTCACCATGAACACCTCGCTCGTCACCGCGCCAACGCACACGCCGAGGCCACCGTTACCGTAAGCTTTTTGGAAATACGGGATGAGGAACGGATCGAGGCCGAAGCTCACCAGCACGCACGAGGCCTGCGCGATCGCCCAGGCGCGCTGTCGCCCGGCCGCGATCACGGTCGTGCCGAGCGGCATGCTGAAGTAGACGAGGAACAGCAGACCCGAAAGGATCAGCAAGTTCTGCCCGGCCGGACCGTAGCCCTCCTTGCCGTACAGCGCGATGCCGACGTCACGGTAGATGGCGCAGCACAAGGCCAGCGGCACCGCCAGCAGGGTGGTTCCGCGCAGCGCCTGGCGGGCGGTTTCGCGGAACGCGTCCATGTCTTCTACGAGCAGGCGCGCGAGCGTGGGGTAAAGCGATGCGACCAGCGCCGAGGCCGGAATATTCAGCGTGCCGGAGAGTCGCTGCGCCGCCGAGTGCCAGCCCATCACTTCGGACGTGCTCAACTTGGACAAGAAGATGGCGTCTACGTTGCCTTGCAGCGCCATGGCGAAGTTGAACGCCAAGAAAGCGTGCCCGCTGCGGACCAGCGCCTTCGTCTCCTGCCAGTCGAACGTCACGTCGAGCTCGCCCACGCGGCGACGCGCGCGCCATACCCAAACCAGCATCGCGGCTTGCGTGGCCACTTGAACGAGCAGCACCTGCACGACGCTGCCGCCCATCACCAGCGCCGGAATGACGAACAGCACCGCCAGGATTTGCGCGCCGAGCTTGCCCAGCGCGGATACGTCCGTGCGCTCGAAGCCGCGCACCATCTCTTGGATGGCGTTGCTCAGCATCATCAGCAGCCACTGCCCGCCGACGATCGCGAGAATCAGCTGGAAGCTCGCGGTATAGCCGAACACGCGACAGCCGAGCACGAGCAACACGCTCACGATGATCGACATCCAGAAGCGCCAGGCCAGCGAGCTGCCGAGCAGCACACCGGCGCGCGAGCGGTTCTGAGCTACCGCGGCCGGCAGCACGCCGCCCTGGCCCCACTCCACGAACAAGAAGCCGAAACCCATCAACGTGCTGGCCAGGTACACGTCGCCCAGGCGCTCTGCGCCGAGGTAACGACCCATGGCTGCGTTGAGCACGATCGTGAGCGGCGTGCCGAGGAGCTGAGCGCCCACCAGGATCAGCGTGTTGCGGAAAACCTGCCCCTGCTTCGCTGGTGCTGACATCTGACGCCTAGGGGCTGCTCGTGAACGCGCAGCTATGTCCACACTTCAGAGCGCGAGTCAACCATGCGTATTTACTGGAAGGAAGGTTTCGAGCCCGTTCGACGTAGGTCTTATTCGAGCCGCGGCAGAGCCTTGCTCCGCGGAACGTTCGAGATAGGCTGGCTGTGTCGTGTTTCGCTCGATGAACCGCTCGCTGTCCCGCTGGCTCCTGGCCCTCACGGTGCCACTCGCCCTCGCGTCGTCGACCGCTCGCACCGCGCGTGGCGACACGCCGCGTGAGGTACCGAAGGATTTCTCCGCAGAGCTCGTGTGCCGCGCCGAACGCACCTACGTGCTGTGCCTCGTGCCGGTCTCGCCGCCGCTCGGCTGGCGCCTCAACTTCGCCGAGATCAACTTGCTGAAGGAGCCGTCCTTCCTCAAGTCGGTCGCCACGCGCGCGACCTACAAGCCCGAGACTCAACGCAAGCCGAACCTGAAGCTGGGCTTCGTGACCAAGCAAGCGGGTACGGGCGAGATATCCGTTCAGGCTCGCGCGCTGTTGTGCTCTGAGTCGAACGGCTGGTGCGACCACCTGGCGAAGGTCATCACGACCAGCGTCACCGTCCCGCCTTGACGAGCTTCCCCGCTGACGCGCTGGGCGGCCTGTGTTAACGGGCTAGGGCGATGACTTCAGATACTCGTGGCGCGGCGCATCCCTCGATCGGTATCGTCGTCGGCGGTACCATCAGCGAAAATCGCCGCAAGGCCGCGCAGACCGGCGAGCAGCCGCGCGTCGACGTGCTCGAGATGGAGCAGCGCTTCTCGGCCAAGGTTTACGATCACGACTGGCTCAAGGCGCGCGCAGAAGACGAGTGGGCGACGCGGCTGCTGGTGCGCGCGTTTGGGCGTTTCGGCCGATTGAGTGAAGCGCTGGCGCTGCGCTTGGCGGTAGAAGCACCGCACCACGACGCCATCTATGCCACCGGAGAAGACGTGGGGCTGCTGCTCGGCCTGATATTGCGGGTGGCGCCCGTTCGTCGCCCCAAGTTGGTCATGCGGGTGGAGCAGCTGCACTACGGTCGCACGCCGCTGCGCAAGGGCCTCTACCGCGCCTTCACGCGGCTGGCGGGCAGCGGTGTCGACAAGTTCGTGTGCCGCACCCACGCCTACGAGCGCTACCTGCGAGACGAGCTCCGGTTCCGCCCCGAGTCGGTGACTTTCGCGCCCGAGCCGGTGGACCAGAATTTCTTCGACCCAGCGCGGGTGGAGCAAGGCCGTCCCGATTTCGTGCCCAAGGGGCCGTTCGTCTTCAGCGCCGGGCTCGAGTTTCGCGACTACGACACGCTGGTCGCCGCCGCGCGCGATCTACCGCTCGAGGTCGTGATCGCCGCGGGCAGCCCCTGGTCGCACAACCGCTACGAGATGAAAGACGGCGTGCAGCCGCAAAACGTGATCATGCGCCGCTTCACGCCACGCGAGATGCGCGAGCTGTACGCGCGAGCCGAAGCCGTCGTCGTCCCGCTCTTTCCGTCGCTGCGTGCTTGCGGCATGAACGTCATCAACGAATCGTCGCAGATGAATTGCCCCGTCATCGCCACGCGCACGGAGGGCCTGGAGAGCTACATCGTCGATGGCGGTAACGGCGTGCTGGTGTCGGCCGGCGACGTGGCCTCTCTGCGCTCGGCCATCATGGCCGTGGTCGGCAAGAAAGAAGACTTCAAGGACATGACGTCGCGCGCCCACACGCGCACGACCACCGAGGCGCCGCTCGAGCGTTACGTCTCGTTCATCTACGACCTGCTGTCCGAGCCGCGCTCCGCCTGAGTCGGCAGAGCGCGCTGTGGCAGCCGCGTTCAGGCGCGCTTGGCAGCGGTGACGGCGTTGGCCTCGGACACCGTCATCTTTGCGGCGTGGGTTTCGACGAACAGCCGGGTCTTGCGGTCGATGCCGAACTTGGCGGCGGCGCGCACACCATTGAAGAGGTTGAACGCGTAGTCGTCGCGCTTGAGCCGCCCTTTGAGCACCAGCGACTTCATCTCGCGCGCGCCCATCAGCGCCACCCGCTTGGTGAACATCCAGAGCGCGAAGGGATCGCCGCAGCGGATGTGCTTCGAGTAGAAGGCGCCGTCGCCTATGCCGTAGGCCTTCAGCGTGCCGGGCCATTGGTCTTGGGTGCGGGTGCCGTAGTGATCCACTTTGACCTCCGGCGCCAGCAAGATGGCCATGCCCGAGAGGTACGTGCGGTACAGAAAATCGAAGTCCTGCGACGAGCGCAGCGGGCCGCCGCCGCCGAGCGCTTCGTCGAAGCCCACCACGCGATCCAACAGGGTGCGGCGGATGGCCATGTTCGCGCCCATGGCGCAGACATGAAAGCCGTGCCCCTTCATCAGGCGCTCGGGGCGCTCGATGACGAAGCTCGGTACGATCGTGCCCGCGCGCTCGGCTTCTTTCAGTGATTCGGGGACCAGCACCTGCCCGAACAGCAGGCCAGCCTCCGGATCTTTGTCGAAGGCGCGCTTGATGTTGCTGAGCCAGTCGCGCGGCACGACCACGTCGTCGTCCGTACAGGCGATGATGGCGCCGTCCGATACGCGCATGCCCTGGTTGTAGGCGCGTGACAGACCCGCCTTGTCCAGGTGGTAGTAGTTGATCTTGCACTTCGACTCGAAGCGCCGAGCCAGCTGCTCGACGATCTCGCGCGTCTTGTCGTTCGTGCTCTGGTCCATGATGTGGACGTCGAAGCTCGGGTAATCGCACTCGGCGACGCTCTCCAAAGCTTGGCCAATGGTGTCGGGCCGATCACGAGTACAGATGACCACGGATAGTTTCACGGGCTACTCCTAGAGGACGCTCGATATGCTAACGGGTGGCGGCCAGCAAGCTGCTTTCGGCTAATTTTCGTAACAAGGCATGAGCGCTTCGTCCCAGGCCGGGCCTTCGACGCCGCTCTTGAAGCCCAAGTTGTCGAAATGGCGCTTGGCCACCACTTGTTGGTGCGCCTTGTGGAACGCGAAGACCTCGTCGACGCCCGAGTGGTAGAGCACGTCGCCGAAGGTCACTGAAACGTCTCCAGATGGGACTCCCTTGGGCGGCAAGTTCACACAGCCGAACGGGATGGCGTTGACGAAGATGTACGCGCGCGCCGTGGAGAGGAAGGCGTCGATATGCGTCGTGCGATCCACACCGGTCAGCTCTGCCACCTCGGGGCCCGAGCCCAGACGGATCAAGTCGAAGTCGCCGGTGCTGCCGGGCTTGGGCAAGCGCCACAAGTCCTTGGCGGGACACTGGTCGTTCACCTCCCAGTTGCGGTGATCGCAGACCTGCGCGTAAATCAGCATGGGCCAGTTGGGGGTGCCGCCGTCCGGAAAGACCTGCACGATGACGCTGTTGGCCGTGGCCAGGTTTCCTTGCACCGGAACGGTGGCGTCGGAGACGATGATCTGCGGGTAGCGACGCGCGGTGGTGAACGCGTCCACCTCCATCGTGACGTGGAGGTAGGATTCCGCTGACATCTTCGCGCGCGTGGTCGGCGTGAAGCGGACCTTGCCAGCCACGTCCGCGCCGACGTCCGCGTACGTCACCCAGAGCTGTCCGAGCATGGTGCCCATGGTGATGCGGTTCGGTGTTACGCCGAAGAAGCTCACGTCGGCGTAGTCGGACACCTGCCGCTTTTGCCCGGTGCACTGCGGGCTGGTCGGATCGTCGCAGGGATCTTCGAAGCCGAGCGACATGAAGTCGGGCACGTCTTCGTCGGGGCCGAAGCCGGCGAACCAGTCCATTTGCGGCTTGGGCCCGGGCGCGATTTTCACGAACGAGCGCGCGATTGGCCGCGGCTTGTTCTCAGCCTCGTGCTGGCCGTTGACGAAGACCTCTCCGGTGGGCGAGGCCGCCTGCAGATCGTCGAGCGTGTTGAACGCCGGGTAGTCGATGCCATCTTCGTTGCCGGCGGGCTTCGACGCCGGTGCCAGGAAACCCTGGAAGGGGCACCCCTGATCCAGCGCTTCCACGACCAGGGTCGTATCGCCGGTGATCCCCGACCAGGTCATGTCGAACTGCGGGTGCGCGTCGCCTTGATAACGGGCGCGCTCGAAGCGAGGCACGCCGGCCGCCAGCTCATCGTGAGAGTTGCCGCACGCGTTCTGGTAGTAGACGCGCATCAGCGGCACCGTGTCGGGCAGCGCCGGCTCCTTCAACACCGAAAAGGCGTCTTCACCGCCACCGCGCTTGTCTGCCTCGGGGCCGTCCACGTAGTAGAGCGCCACGTCGCCGGTGGCACGGTGCACCGGCTTGGTGCCCTTGCTCCCGGAGGGCACGTAGAAGGCTATGCCGTCGTCACGCCAGTGCTCGGCGATCAGCTTCTTGCGTTCCTCTTCCGACGTCACGTAGCGCTTCACGCGCGACTGATTCCAGCGCTGCCAGTAGCAGAGGTTGTCGGCTTTGACCGCCGGGTCGCCCAGGGCGTAGACCGGAATGCGACCTTCACCAGGCGTGACGTAGACGTGGCCGAGCGTGGCCTCGTCCAAGGAGCGCTTGTAGCCCTCGACCTCTTGTCCGTCGACGAAGGTACGAAAGCTCTCGGATTGCCGGGCCATCTCGGCGTCTACCGAGACGCGCGGCGACTGGCGATCGCCCGCACAGCGATAGATGGCGTTCTTGACCGTCACGGCGCCGTCCGCGCCGGGCATCACGTCGGCGTCGTCCGGCAGGACATAGACGCGGTAATCTTTCGCGCCCTCTACCGGCTCGACCGAGATGCTGACGCTGTCGCCGATCGCGGTGGCCGTGACGTTGGGCAGGCGCGCAACCGGCGGCAGCGCCGTTTGCACGGAGGTATCGGGCTCGCCCGGCACGTTGGGCAAACCAGTCGGCCCCGAGCCGGTTTTCGGCGGCGACTTGGCGCCACTTCCATTACCGCAGCCCAGCACGAGCAGCATCAGTGCCGGTGCCACTCCCAACCCGCGAAGCGCGCGCTCGAAATCCAACATGAAGTTCACCCTTAGGTTGAGGCGATACGCTGCGGTCTACGCTGTGTCAAGCTGCCCGCCGTTCGCTTTTGTTACGTCTTTGCTCCGTCACGCCGTCGCATGCGCTCGTGCTGCCGGGTGCTGATGAGCGCCCGGAAATGATGGCGAAAACTTACTATGAACAAAACGAGCTCATGGCGCCGTGAGCAGCGCGGGATCCGGGCCGGGGCCATCTAGGGCGCGCAAAAACGCAACCAGGTCGGCCTGCTCTCGTTCACTCAATTGCAGCGCTGCGATCTCGCTCTTGCCCGGATACCCCGCAGGATCTCCGCCGGCGCTGAAGAACGCCACCACTTGCTCCAGCGTCATCTGCTGGCCGGTGTGCATGAACGAGGGGCGCTGCGCGGCGCAGCGCAGCCGCGGTGTACGGAAAGAGCCTTCGGCGTTCTTGGGCGCGCTAGTCGGCACGCGACCGTCGTCGCCGTCGCTGAATACACCCTTGGTATTGAGGGGATCGGCCTCCAACAGCGGATACCCCTCGGCGATGCCGCGATCGTTGGGGTTGATGAAGGTCGTGGCCACCCGCTGCGCGCGCAAGCCCACGTTGTGAAACTCTTCGTCGGAGAGGAACGGACCCGAGTGACATGAAACGCAGCGCCCCGCCCCTACGAACAGCGCCGCGCCGCGTTGCTCGGCGCGAGTCAACGCCGTCTTGTCACCGTGCATCCAGTCGTCGAAGCGGCTCTTGCCGCAGCCGAGCAGTCGTTCGTAGGCGCCGATCGCTTTGCCGGCGTCGATCATCACACGCGTGACGGCTTCTTGATCCGCCGCAGCCATGGAGTCGTACTCGGCGCCGTCGCCTGGTGCGCCACGCATCGGTTGGGGGCAGGCGTTCTGCGCGTCCAGCTTTTGGCAACCGCTGAGCTCCGCCGGCAAATCTGGGAAGCGCGTCGTGTCGTCGAGCGGCGGCAGCGGGCCGAAGATGGCCTCGTATTCGTCGTGGTGGTTCAAAAAGATCTGCTTCGCCGCGAACAGCCGCGAGCTGTTCATCTCGACGGGTGATTCGAGTACTCCGAACACTTGGCTCTGCAGTGAGTCTTTGCGGCCGTCCCACATCAACAACGTGCTGTGCCCGACGTCGAGCAGGGAGGGAGCGCGGCGACGCCCCCAACCGGCGGCCAGTGAAATTTGCTGGCGGATGGTGCGGCTGTCCGAGAAGGCGGATTCGGGTACGTGACAACCGGAGCACGCCACCTTGCCGGTCTCGCCCTTGAGACCGAGCGCGGCCTTGCTGCCGTCGTTGTCGCCGTCGAGCAGCTTGCCGGCAAAACGCGGGTCGAAGAACAGCTTTTGACCGAAGGCTCGGGCGTCCGCGTCGTCAGCCCATTTGTTGCTCACGTCCGCCACGGGCTCGGGTAGCGACGCGGGAGAGAGCTTGGCGAGCGCCGCGCGTTGCTCGTCCGTCAGCATCGGCTCCGGGTCGTCCGTTGCGGCGGTGTTCGGGCCGCGTTGCGACGAGTTACCGCAAGCAATCAGGCCCGAGCAGGCGGCCAGCACTGCCGCGATGAGCGCGAACCGGCGGCGCGGGCGCACCGCGGTCCCCATCCCGAAGCTCTGCTGCGACGAGTTCACGCACGCAATCGTGCGAGTCAGCCGACCACCGGTCAAGTCGCCATCGGCCGGCATGCCGAAATCCTTGTGGATTTGCGCGAACCAGGAAACCCGCGCGTCACACTCGGCGGTTGCGCGCGTGAGGTGAGCGCGTCTACAACCAGCGCGCCGGATGAAAACGCTGATTTTGGCTGCAGGGCGCTTTGGTGACGAAATGCGAGCGGCCATCGCCGCGGGGCGCGAGCCGAGGTTGGACGTTTTCGAGCTGCAACGTGTGCTCTCGGCCGACGTGCTCGACTACCTGGATGTCGACGCCTCGCTGCTCAAGGTCGCCAAGCGCGGTGGCATGGCCGCGACGTCAGCCGCGCTGGCTGCGCTCGGCTTCAAAATTCACAAGCGCTACGACGCGGTGCTCACGACCGGAGAAGACATCGGCCTGCCGCTGGCGGCGCTGCTCAAGACCAGCTCGCACCCGATCGCGCACACGATGATTGCGCACACTTTGTTCCCCGCCAAGAAGCGCGCGTTCTTCGACTACTTGAAGGTTCACGACCGCATCGACCGCGTGCTCGCCTACTCCACGTCGGAAGAGCAGCACATGATCGAGCGCCTGGGCATCGCTCGCGAGCGCGTGCAGCGCATCTACTACCAGGCCGATCAGCGCTTCTTCTGTCCGGACGGGCGGGCGCTGGAGCCCGACCTGCTGTGCGCGGCCGGGCAGTTGCTGCGCGACTACGACTGCTTGATCGACGCGGTGCGCGGCCTCAAAGTGCGCGTGCAAATCGCCGCCGGTAGCCCCTGGATCGACCAAACGCTGCGCCCGCAAGGCGAGCTGCCGGACAACGTGAGCTGGGGCAAGCTGAACCGCTACGACTTGCGGGAGCTGTATCGGCGCTCGGCGCTGGCGGTCGTTCCCATCAAGCAGAACGATTACCAGACCGGCATCGCCACGATTCTCGAAATGATGGCGATGGGCAAATGCGTGATCGCCACGCGCACGCGCGGCCAGACTGACACCATCATCGACGGTGAGACCGGCATCTACGTGCCCCCCGGTGACTCGACCGCGTTGCGCAATGCCATCCAGAGCATGATCGCCGATCCTGGACGCGCCGCGGCGATCGGGCAGGCCGCGCGCCGGTTCGTGGAGCGCGAAGCGGGGCTCGACGTGTTCGTCGAGCGCATCGCGCAGGCCGTGAAAGAGACGCATGCCGCGCGGAGTCGGGCGTAAAACCGGGCTGGCGCTCGGGCTGGTCGCAGCTGCCGGCCTGGCCGGCGGCGCGCTCGGTCTGGTTCGGGCCAAGCGTGCGCGTCACGTCGCGCCGCCAACCGCAACCAAGCCGATCGCTCGCCAGCGCCGCCCGTTCGAAGCGCGTGAGGTGATCTTCGACCAAGGACTGAAAGCCGGTTGGGCGGAGGTCGGCGTGGCGCAGCACGTCGCGCCCGGCAAGCCTGCTGCGCTCGAGCTGGGCGGCTTTGGTAGCTGGATCTTGCGCCACGAGCGCCTCTCGGCCGAGTTCGGAGCGCTGGTTTTTCTGCTGCGGACGCCGCCCGACTCCCGTGACTTCTTGGAGGTGTCCTTGAGGCTGGGCGAGGCGGACGCGGCGACGTTTCCTAAAGTGCTCGTGACCGAGCGCGAGTCGGCGCCGCTGGCCGACGGCTGGAGCGAGGTGTTGATCCCGTTCGCCGCGCTCGACCCCTCGGGGGTCCCGTTCGACAGCGTGGCGCTCGAGGCGCGGCGCATGGTGAGCCAGCCCGTGGAAGTCGACAAGCTACTGCTGACGGCGCCCGAGCCCGGGCAGAAGCTCGCGCGCTCGGCGCCGCTGCGCCCCGCGCACGTGGCGCTGGATTGTCGCGCCGAGGCGCGGCGCATCAGCCCGCTCATCTATGGCATCGCCCGCGGCGTATACGCGTCGGGAGAGTCGGCGCATCGCATCGGCGGCAACGCCATGACGCGTCTCAATTGGGACCTCGGCAACGTGTGGAACACCGGCAGCGATTGGTTCTTCGAGAACGTTCGTGGTCCGGACAAGGGTCTCAGGCAGTGGCTGGCCGAAGCGCAGCAGCGCGGCGTGCAGATGGCGCTCACGGTGCCGATGATCGGCTGGGTCGCCAAAGACGACTCGTCTTCGGGGTTTCCGCGCTCCAAATTCGCTGCCCAGCGCAAATACGATGACGCCAACCGCCCCGAGGCCGGCGACGGCTTCGACAAAGATGGCGAGCGCCTCCAGCCCGGGCCGCCCACGCAGACGAGCGAAGAAGCGCCGCCGGAGCGCATTCAGCGCTGGGTGGAAGGTCTGTTGATGGCCGACGCAGCCAGCGGCAAACGCAGCGTTCAGCAATACATTCTCGATAACGAGCCGGACCTTTGGCACGAGACGCATCGCGACATCCATCCGGAGCCGCTTGGCTACGACGAGCTGCTCGATCGCACGTTGCGCTACGGGGCCGCCATACGTCGAGCCGATCCTCAAGCCGTCATCGCAGGTCCGGCGAGCTGGGGCTGGACCGGCTACTTCTTCTCCGCCAAAGACATGGCAGCCGGCGCGGCGCTGCAGCCGGATCGTCGCGCGCACGGCGGCGTGCCGCTCCTACCCTGGTACTTGTCGCAGCTGAGCGAGCACGAACGCCGTACCGGTGAGCGCCTCCTCGACGTGCTGGACGTGCACTACTACCCGCAGGCGCAGGGGGTTTACGGTAAAGACGGGCGGACCGACCGCGAGGGCGCCGCGCTGCGCTTGCGCTCGACGCGCTCGCTGTGGGACCCCACCTACAAGGACGAGTCGTGGATCGACGAGCCGGTTCAGTTGCTGCCGCGCCTCCAGGGGTGGATCGACAAGTACTATCCGGGGCGCGGTCTTTCGCTGGGTGAGTGGAGCTTCGGCGCCGAGCACGATATCTCGGGCGGCCTGGCCACGGCGGAGGCCCTCGGGCGCTTCGGTCAGCTCGGGCTGACGTCGGCTTTTTACTGGGCAGATCCCCCCGCTGGCTCGGCAACCTTCTGGGCTTTTCGGGCCTTTAGGAACTACGACGGCAAGGGCGCACGTTTCCTGGATTTTTCGGTGCCGACCTCGGTGTTGCAGCAAGGGTCCGTGTTTGCGTCGCGCGACGAGGCCAGCCAGCGTTTCGTGCTGGTGGCGGTGAATCTGGACGCCGAGTACGGCATGAGCGTGCAGCTCGATGTGTCGAGCTGTGGGGCGCTCACCCAGCAGCGTGTGTTTTCTTACAGCGGCGGCGAGCAAGGCATCGTGCCCGACACGTCGGCCACGACGGCGGGCGGGCGGACGGGCGTCGTGCTTCAGCCCTATTCCATCGCTGTCATCGAGCTTGCGACCGAGTCGGCGCCGGCACCATGAAGCGCCGCTCGAACACCAGGTGAAAGAGGTAAGCCACCAGTAGCGAGCTGGGGAGGCTGGTGGCCATCGTGAGTAGCGCCACGGCGGAGGCGGAGAGTCCGTGGCCCGCGATGGCGAAGTAACACAGAGCGACCACCGGCAAGTGCGTGAGGTACAAGCTGTAAGAGAAGTGCCCGACCGCGAGCGCCGGACGTGACTCCAGCAGCCAAAGCAGCGGGTGACGCCGGGCGGGCGCCGCCGTTCTTTCTCGAGCGGTGAGCTCGGCCAGGTAGATCAAGGTGAACGCGGTGGCACCACCGACCAGCGCGTCGGTCAACGGCTTGAGCTGGAACCAGATCTTGGCCGCCCCCAGACCGAAGGCAGCACAACCAAGCCAGCTTGCTGCGGCCAATGAGCCCCACGGGGAGCGAGGGGCCGAGCCCTGGGCTGCCGCCGGCCCGTAACTCTTGGACGCTGCGATCATACCCAACGTGAACAGGAATAGGTACCAAGGGATGGCAGCCATCGACGGCGCCCGCACCAACAGCAACGGTGTGTAGCCGACGAGCACCGCGACACCCAGCGTGAGCCCCGGACCTCCGCGTCGCCACAGTGGCAAGAGCAGCAAGGGGAAGAAGAAATAGATTTGCCATTCGCTCGCGACGCTCCAGAGCGGGCCGTTGATGCGATAGGCCAGGTCGGGGAGCCAGTTGTGGAGCAGGACGAGGTGCGCCAGCAGCGCGCGTGGCTCGAAGGCGGGCAACGAGTCGTCCCAAATGGTTCCAGTGCCGGCACGCCGGAGCGGCGGTAGCAGCGCGATGGCGAGCAGCGAAAGCGCCAGAGTTGCGAAGTAAGGCGGCAGAATACGGCGGGCGCGGCGCCGGAAGAACGATCCTAGCGTTCCGCGCAGCGAGTAACCGTCAGCGCCCACCACCGGCAGCATCAGGCAATAGCCCGAGAGCACGATGAACACGGCCACTGCCTCGTGGCCAAAACCGAACGCCCCCCGCAGCAGCCGCCAGCGCCCGCTCAGGTCGTTACCGGCAAAGCCGAGCACGGCATGAAACAGTACGACGTACGAGGCCGCCAAGGCGCGGATGCCGTCCAAGTAAGGCAGTCTCAGGCTAGGCCCTCGTGTCGGAAGCGGAATCGCTGGCGCAGGCCGGAACAATTCGCGCAGCCGATTACCATTCCACTGTGGTGACGGCAAACCGGCCGTCTGCGTTCTAGGTTGAAAAGAAAGGGAAACAGGGAACGAAACCTTAGTGTCGCGCCGGGCTTACCACTCGCAGCGCATGACAACTTTGTTGCAAATCGGCTCGGACTGGACGCTTGCGCAAGAACAGGATAGGTGGCGGGGGTTGTCTACTGGAGCAGCTGTGCAATCGCAGTCGTCCGATCGAGGAGGGGGCGCGATCCCGCTCGGCCTCGTCGAGGCCGTGTTCAAGCATTGCCCGAGCTTCGTCGGCGCTCGCTCCATGGCTGCGGCTTTGCGTTTGGCGGGCGTGCGCATCGGCAAGAGCTCTGCGTTCTGGGGCATGCCGACGCTCACCGGCTCGGGTGATATCTGCTCGCGCCTCACGATCGGTGAGAGCTGCGGCTTCAACGTCGATTGCTACTTCGAGCTAGACGCGGAGATCTCGATCGAGGACCACGTGTCCGTCGGTCACGAGGTCATGTTTCTGACGCGTAGCCACGACGCTGCTGATCCGCAAAAGCGCGGCACGCCGTCGGGCGCAAAGCCGATTCGAATTGGCGCCGGCGCGTGGCTCGGCGCGCGTTGCACGGTGCTGCCGGGGGTCACGATCGGGGCGGGGTCGGTCGTCGGCGCATCCGTGGTCGTCCGGGAGGACGTGCCGCCGAACATCATGTTCACTGGCAACCGAAAGATTTCGATAGCGAAGTGGCGCTAGTTTCCCCAACCAAAGCGCTTCTTTCAGTAGAGTTGGAGTCCCGAAAATCATGATCGCACGCAACGACGCTTACCAAATTGTGCTTGCCAGCTTGCAAGAGGTCTTCGTCCAGTCCGGTGTCGAGCCGCCGGCTTCGATTAACGAGGACACCGTGCTCGTCGGCAACGCCGCCGTGCTCGACTCGCTCGGCGTGGTGTCGTTGATCGTCGAGGTAGAGCAGCGGGTGGAATCGGCTCACTCGGTTTCGATCACCCTGGCGAACGACAAGGCCATGTCGCAGAAGAACAGCCCGTTCCGCACCGTCGGCGTGCTCACCGATCACGTCATCGCTACGGCGCAGGAGGCTGCTTCGTGAGCGTCAGCGAGCGCCCCGTGATGCTGATCACCGGTACCCGTAAGGGCATCGGTCGCTACTTGGTCGAGCACTACCTGAAGCTGAATTGGCTGGTCGAGGGCTGCAGCCGTGGCGAGTCGGAGATCACCGACAGCAACTACCGCCACACCAGCCTCGACGTGGCCGACGAAAAGGGCGTGCGCGCCTGGATCGCCGACGTGACCAAGCGCCACGGCCGTATCGACGCCGTGCTCAACAACGCCGCGATCGCCAGCATGAACCACGTGCTGCTGACGCCGGCCAAGTCGGCCAATCGCATGCTCGAGGTGAACGTGACGGGCACCATGTTGGTTTGCCGAGACGCCGCCAAGGTCATGATGCGGCGTCGCTATGGTCGCATCGTCAACTTCACGACCATCGTCGCGCCGATCGCGCTGGCCGGTGAGGCCGTATATGCCGCGTCCAAGAGCGCGGTGGTGACGTTCACGCGCATTTTGGCCTTCGAGCTCGGGCAGTGGAACATCACCTGCAACTCGTTCGGCGCCACGCCGATCATGACCGACATGATCCGCGGCGTGCCGCAGGAAAAGATCGACGCGGTCGTCAACGGTTTGGCCATCAAGCGCCTCGGTTCGCATCAAGATTGCGCGAACGTGTGCGACTTCTTCCTCAACCCGCTCAGCGACAACATCACCGGCCAGGTCATCTACCTGGGCGGCATCACCTGAAGCTCGCGCCGCGCCCATGATTGCCGACTGGTTCTTCGAGCGCCTCCGCGGTTTCGGCCAAGACCGGGCGCTGGCGTGGGGGGACGAGAGCGCCACCTACGCTGAATTGCTCGAGAAGGCCCAGCAGTGGCGAGAGCGCTTCAGCGAACGGGGAGTGAAGCTCGGCAGCGTCGTCGCCATCGAAGGCGGCTTCTCGCCGCAAGCTTGCTCGGCCTTTTTGGCGTTGTTGGGGCTGGGTGCGGTGATCGTGCCGCTCACGCCGCTGATGCGCGCGCATCGCGACAAGTTCCTCGAGATCGCCGAGGTGCAGCTGCTCGTCGAGCTCGACGATACGGAAGACTTCACGCTCAGCGCGTTCGACCGCCCGGTCACGAACGCGCTGACGCGGAAGCTGCAAGAGCGAGGGCACCCGGGGCTCGTTATTTTCTCGTCGGGCTCGACCGGCGCACCCAAGGCCATCCTCCACGATCTGGTGACGATCTTGGAGAAGTTCCGCAAGGTGCGCCAGAAGAAGACGACGCTCACCTTCCTGCTCTTCGACCACATCGGCGGCATCGACACGATGCTCAACGCCTTTGGTAGCGGCGGCACGATCGTGACGGTGCCGAACCGCACACCCGAGATCGTGGCGCGCGCGATTGAGCGGCACAAGGTGCACACCCTGCCGACGTCGCCCACGTTCCTGAACCTGTTCTTGATTTCCGGGGTCTGGGAGCAGCGCGACTTGTCCAGCCTGCAAGTCATCGCTTACGGCACGGAGCCGATGCCGCAGAGCACGCTCTCCCGGCTGAACGAGGTGTTCCCCAGCGTTGCGCTGGTGCAAACCTACGGCATGTCGGAGCTCGGCGTGCTGCGCTCGCGCTCGCGTGACAATCAGTCACTCTGGATCAAGTTTACCGGTGAGGGCTTCGAGACCAAAGTGGTCGACGGCAAGCTGTGGGTGAAGGCCGAGACCGCCATGCTCGGTTACTTGAACGCGCCCGACCTGTTCACGGAAGACGGCTGGCTCAACACGCAAGACGCCGTCGAGGTGGACGGCGAGTACATGCGCATCCTCGGCCGCGCCAGCGACCTGATCAACGTGGGCGGGCAGAAGGTCTACCCGGCCGAGGTTGAGAACCTGCTGCTCCAGCTCGACAACGTCAAAGAGGTGGCCGTGTTCGGCAAACCCCACCCCATGATGGGGCACATCGTCGCTGCCCGCTTCAACCTCAAAACACCCGAGCCGCTCGACGTCTTCAAACGTCGGATGAATGCGTTCTGCCGCGGTCGCATCGCGAACTTCCAGATTCCGGTCTTCGTCGAGCTGGTCGACGACGAGCAGTTCGGGGCCCGCTTCAAGAAGATGCGCCATGAGTAGTGAAGTCGAGAAAGCCCCTCAAGGCTGGCGGCGTGTGGCCGGCGCGCTGTGGGGCGAGGTCTCCGGTCTCAGGCCGCGTTTGCAGGTGCTCGAGGCCGCCGCGGCCGTGGTTCCGAAGCGCTCGTCCGGAGCGGCGTTGGCTCGCTTGCTCTCGCTCGCCGGGTTCCGCGTCGGTGAAGGCACGTCGGTGCGTGGGCTGCCCAAAATCACGGGTCGTGTCGGGCTCTTCGAGCGCCTGAGCATCGGCACGGACTGTGTGATCGAGGCAGACTGCGTGTTCGATCTCGAGGAGCACATCACCATCGGCAACAGCGTTACGATCGAGCCGGGGGTGATGATCCTGACCAGCACCCATGAGCTGGCGTCCGCCGCGCACCGCGCCGGGCCCGTCACGCGCTCTCCGGTCGTGATTGGTGACGGCGCCTGGCTGCGGGCTCGCGCGATCATCTTGCCGGGTGTCATCATCGGCGCCGGTGCCATCGTCGACGCCGGCGCGGTGGTGAACAAAGAAGTGGCGCCCCACACGCGCGTCGGTGGGCTACCGGCCGCGCAGCTCGAGGTGCTGAGTGGGCACGGTGGCTAAGCTCGGGCTCGGGCTCGGGCTGCTGGCGCTCGTCGGCGTATCGCTGCCCCTTTACGACCGCGTTTTCGGTCGCCAACGGCTGCGCTTTCCGTACATGACCCGCGCGCTTTCGAGCGCCGAGTACAAGACGCTCTCGGAGCAGCCCGGTTGGTCGAAGTCCGAGCTCAGCGTGGCGCCCGGGGTGACCTTGCGCGGTCTCGCGCGGCGCCCCCAGGCGGACGGCGCGCCGTGGGTGCTCTTCTATCCTGGCAACTCGTTCACGCAGCTGCGCACCGGGCAGCAATTTCTGACTCGCCTGGCCGATGGCCGCGACTGGGGCCTGGCCGTCTACGCCTATCGCGGCTTCGACGCGTCGGACGGCAAGCCTTCGCACGCGGCGCTCGCGCTCGACGCCCCGCAGGTGCTCGAGCGCTTGTGCCAGGCCGAGCACGTTCCGGCCGCGCGCGTCCACATCATGGGCTTTTCGATCGGCGGCCATTTCGCGGTTTATGCGGCGCGCGGCGCTGCCCAGCGGCAAGCACCTGCCGCCTCGCTCACGCTGCTGGCGAGCGTGGACGACATCGTGATGTTGCAAAACACGCCCTGGCAAAAGCTCAGCGCCGGAGACGACTACCAGACACGGCCGCTGTTGCCCGAGGTACCGGCGCCGGTCTTGGTGCTGCAAGGCACACGAGACGAAGCGCTGGCAGGAGCCGGGCAGGGGCGCGCCATCGCCGAGGCGCTCGGCCCGCGCGGCGAGTATCGGGAATTCGAGGGTGTCGGTCACGAGGCCCTGCTGTCGTTCGAGCCGGCGCTCGCCGCCGCGCGTCAATTCGTCGAGCGAAACGCCAAGTAGGCAGCCGCTTTCTGCTTGTGGCTTGTCGGCGCCGCTCGGCTCTGCGAAACGTGTCCGCACGCATGCCGACCTTCCAGTACCAGGAGATGCTGCCAACCGCCGCCGACGAGACGCCGTATCGGCGGCTTAGCGGTGACTACGTTTCGACTTTCGAAGCGGCAGGCCAGCGCTTCTTGAAGGTAGAGCACGAAGCGCTCACGCTACTGACGCGTGAAGCGATGCGTGACATCGCGCACCTGCTGCGACCTGGTCACTTGGCGCAGCTGGCCAACATTTTGAAAGATCCGGAAGCGTCGCCCAACGATCGCTTCGTGGCGCTCGACCTGCTGAAGAACGCCAACATCGCGGCCGGCGGTGTGCTGCCCATGTGTCAAGACACCGGCACCGCGATCGTGATGGGCAAGAAGGGCCAGCTCGTGTTTACCGGCGGCGGCGACGAGGCGGCCATCGCGCGCGGCGTGTTCGACACCTACCAGACGGCCAACTTGCGCTACTCGCAGCTGGCGCCGCTGGATACGTATCGCGAGAAGAACACCGGCAACAACCTGCCCGCGCAGATCGAGATTTTTGCGACCGACGGCGACGCCTACAAGTTCTTGTTCATGGCCAAGGGCGGCGGCTCGGCCAACAAGAGCTACCTGTATCAAGAGACCAAGGCGCTGCTCAATCCGGACAGTTTGCTCAAGTTCATCGACGCCAAGATCCGAACGCTGGGCACCGCTGCTTGCCCCCCCTATCACCTGGCGATCGTGATCGGTGGTACCTCGGCAGAGTACGCGCTCAAAGTTGCCAAGCTGGCTTCGGCTCGTTACCTGGACAAGCTCCCGGCGAGCGGCAACGAGCTGGGGCACGGCTTCCGCGACTTGGAGCTGGAAGCGCAGGTGCTGGCGGTCGCACAGCGCACTGGCATCGGAGCGCAGTTCGGCGGCAAGTATTTCTGTCACGACGTGCGGGTGGTGCGCCTACCGCGCCACGGCGCGAGCTGTCCGGTGGCGATCGCGGTGAGCTGCTCGGCGGATCGCCAGGCGGTCGGCAAGATCACGAAAGACGGCGTGTTCCTCGAAGAGCTCGAGCACGACCCCGCAAAGTACCTGCCCGACACGACTCACGAGGACTTGCCCGGCGACGTGGTGAAGCTCGACTTGAATCGCCCGATGAGCGAGCTGCGCGCCGAGCTCTCGCGCTATCCGATCAAGACTCGTCTATCGCTTTCGGGGCCGCTGATCGTCGCGCGCGACATCGCGCACGCCAAGCTGAAGGAGCGTATCGACGCGGGCCAGGGTTTGCCCGAGTACATCAAGAATCACATGGTGTACTACGCGGGCCCCGCCAAGACGCCGACCGGCTACGCCTCGGGCAGCTTCGGCCCGACGACGGCGGGCCGCATGGACGCCTACGTGGATCTGTTTCAGCAGCACGGCGGCAGCATGGTCATGCTGGCCAAGGGCAACCGCTCGGCGCAAGTCACGGCCGCCTGCAAGAAGTACGGTGGCTTCTACCTCGGATCGATTGGCGGCCCCGCCGCGCGCCTGGCGCAAGACTGCATCAAGAAGGTCGAGGTCCTGGAGTATCCGGAGCTCGGTATGGAGGCCGTGTGGCGCATCGAGGTCGTCGACTTTCCGGCGTTCATCGTGGTGGACGACAAGGGCAACGACTTCTTTCAGGGGCTTACCGGCAGCGCTCCGGAAGGCAAGCGGGCGCTGGCCACGGTGGCCGAATGAGTCGCGGCGCGCCGCTGCTGGTGGTGTCGACGGGGTGTCCGTCCGGCATCGGTCCGGAGGTATCGGTGGCCGCGGCCGCGCGCCTCTCGGGCGCCGATGTCGTGCTGGTGGGAGACGTGGCGACGCTGCGTTCCGCTGCCGAGCTGGTGGGCGTCATGCCGAAGCGCCTTTCTCCGTGGACCGGCACGCCGCGGCGTGGCGGTGGCATTTACCTGGCGCAAGTGGGTGAGCCCCTGAGCGCTCGCGATCGCGTGCCTGGCAAGCCCAACGCGCGCGCCGGGCAAGCGCAGCTCGAGTACATCGAGGCGGCGTTCACGCTGGTGAAGTCGTCGCCGCGTGCGGCGCTCGTCACTGGACCCGTCAGCAAGGCCGCGGTCGCGCACTCGGGCCTGGCGCGCGCGCGAAAATTTTTGGGCCACACCGAGTGGCTGCAAGAGCTGGACGGCGCGCCCACCAGCGTGATGTGCTTCGTCTGCGACAAGCTCGCGACCAGCCTGGTGACGACGCACGTACCCATCGCCAAAGTGCCGCGCGCGCTCAGCGCCGACGGCGTGAGCTCGGCCACGGTAGAGCTCGGAAAATTGCTGCAAAAGCTGGGAAAAAAGCGGCCGTCCCTGGCCGTCGCCTCGCTCAACCCGCACGCGGGAGAGAGCGAGCTCTTGGGCGGAGAAGAAGCGCGAGCCATCGCGCCCGGCATTGCGCGGGCCAAAAAGCTGCTCGGCCGTGGCGCGTTGGTGAGCGGCCCAATCGGCGCCGAAACGGCTTACCGCAAGGCCAGCCGTGGCGGTTTCGACGGCGTGGTGGCGATGTATCACGACCAGGCCACGATTCCGATGAAGCTGCTGGCCTTCGGCGACGCCGTGAACGTCACCGCCGGTCTCTCCATCGTACGCACCAGCGTGGACCATGGCACTGCCTACGACATCGCCTGGCGCGGGCAGGCGGATCCGAGCGGCATGCTCTCGGCGATGAAGCTGGCGGCGCGCGTGGTGGCGGGGCACGAGGCATGAACGTCGCGCTCTTCGTGAGCGCGCTGAAAACGCAGCTCGAGCTCGCACGCCCTCGCGCGAAGCAGCTCGGGCTTACCGCGGCCAGCGCCTGGAACGTGCTGACCGTCGCGCTCTTGCGTGAAGTCTTGCGCGAGCTCGCGCGCGCGCGTGGCCGCGCTCCGGAGCTTCTGGCAGACGGCCGCCTTTTTTCTAGCGTCCCGGGGTTCGAGGCGGACGAGCTGGGCAAGGATCGCGCGAAGCTGCTAGGCGACCTGGTGCTCCACGAGCTGGCGCCGGCCTCGCTCTCGGGCCTGCCCGTCGAAGCTTTTGGCCAACTCTACGAGTCGCTCTTGGCGGCCCGCCCCACCGAGGACGAGCGCAGCCTGCGTAAGCGCACGGGCAGCTACTACACGCCCGAGGCGCTCACGCGGCTGGTGGTGCAACGAGCCTTCGACGCCCTCGGCAGCGAAGCGCTCGAGCGCCGGTTGCGGATCTTGGATCCGGCGCTGGGAGCCGGCGCGTTCCTGGTGCAGGCGGGGCGTGAGGCTGCTGCGCGCTCGGGGCGCTCGCCGTTCGAGGTCGCGCGCCACGAGCTGTTCGGGGTGGACGTGAGCCCGTTGGCGGTGGCGGTGGCCGAAGCCTCGCTGTGGCTGTTGGCCGACGCGGCCGATGCGACTCTGGCGCAAGCCGGCCGCAACCTGATCGAGGCGGACGCGCTGTGCGCTCCGCAAGCGGCCCGGAAGCTCGGGCGTGTGGGTGTGGACTTGTCGTCGCTTTCCGGGCCGCGCGGCTTCGATCTGGTGCTCGGCAACCCGCCGTGGGTCGCGTTTGCCGGTCGCGCGACGCAGCCGCTTTCGCCGGCGCTGCGCGCCCACTACCGCACGCACTATCGAGCATTCAGCGGCTATCCCACCTTGCACGCGCTCTTCATCGAGCTGGCCGCCAAGCAGGCGCCGCGCGGCGTGGTGGCGCTGTTGATCCCGAGCCCCGTCGCTGACCTTGCCGGCTACCGCCACGTGCGCGCGGCGCTTTCCGAGACACACGCCGTGCACGAGCCCTTGCTCGAGCTCGGTCAGGACGCGTTCGAAAGCGTGACGCAGCCGTGCTTCGCGCTGGTGGCGTCGCCGCGCGCGGAGCCCGCGGTGGAGCCCGAGCGGCCTTTCGTGCTCAACGAGCGTCGCCGTACCGACGGCGCTGCGGCGGCCGTGATCGTACCACCCGCACTGTTGCGACTGGCCGCGCTGCCCCGCTTGCCCTCGGAGTTGTTCGGGGAAATGGGGCTGCAGACCAACCGCGTGGTCTCGGAGCGCTTACTGCACCGCGGTACGCCCGCCCCGCCGGATTACAGCTACGCCTTGCTCGAAGGGCGCAACGTCGTCGAATTCGCGCTGGGCCGGCCGAAGCTTTTTCTGAAGCCGGACCGCGCGCTGCTCGAGCAGCTTGGCTGCCGCTTGCGAGACGCGGCGGACTACCGGCGCGTCAAGCTCGTGGTTCGGCAAACGGCGGCCATCCCGATCGCTGCCGCTCACGACGGCACGCCGTTTCGCAACTCGCTGCTCGCGGGCTTCGAGCAACCGGGCTTTCCGCCAGCGCTCACCTTGGGGCTGCTCAACAGTACGCTGTATCGCGCGTTGCACCTGGCTTCGCGGCGCGACGCGCGCCAGGGTGCCTTTCCGCAGGTCAAGGTTTCTCACCTGCGCTCGCTACCTGCGCCGCCCGTGTCCGCCGAGCGCGAACACGTGGCTCGCATCGCGCTTCAAGCCACGGCGGAAGGGCTCACGCCACGGTTGCGGCGTGCGCTCGACGAATCAGTATACAAGATGTTCGCCATCGACGACGCGGAGCAGCTCGAGATCGCTCGGTTCGTCACGCGACTTTCACCGAACGCCGGCCTGGCGGTGCCATTGGCCGAAAGCGACAACTCGGCCACACCTGAGGCAAACGAGCCCGTCACCGAGCTCGCACGAGCCTGACGGCGTCACGTCGATCGAGCGCATTGCTCGTGCGCTTTCTAACTGTACGGGGTGGCATGGATCGCGCATAACGTGGCGTACCGTGAAATCTCCTTTTGCTAACGATATTGCTGGCGGCGCGCTTCGGTTGGCGGCGCGTGTTTCGCGAGTGTTGCGCGAGGAGGTTGCCGGGTGGGACGTCTCCAAACACAGCGCCGAGCTCGCCAGCGCCGCGTTGCCGCAGCTGAGCGGCAATTTCCTGAGGACATCGCTGTGGCGCGCTGCGGGGCTGCGCATCGGCGACCGCGCGCGCATCATGGGGCCGCTGCTCATTACGAGCACGAGCGGCGCCGACTGGCGTAAGCTCGTGCGCTTCGGCAGAGATACGTTCGTCACCGGGCCGCTACGTATCGACGCCGGTGCCGAGGTGCTGGTCGGTGACCGAGTTCACATCGGTCACGACGTATTCCTGGTCACCGTCGATCACGAGATTGGCCCCTCGGCGGAGCGCTGCGGCGCGGGCCTCACTTCGCCGATCGTGATCGGGGACGGCGCCTGGCTGTCCTCGCGCTGCGTGATCCTGCCTGGCGTAACCATCGGTGCCGGCTCGATCGTCGCCGCGGGCGCGGTCGTGACGCACGACGTGCCGGCCGACACGTTGGTCGGCGGCGTACCGGCGCGTGTCCTGCGCTCACTCGAGGACGCGCCGGCCAGCCAGCGGCGTCGCCTGCAGACTCAGGCAAACGCCGACCAGCCGGCAGCGGACCCAGACCCGGGAGACGCCGACGCGGCTCAGGCAAACGCCGACAAGTCGCGCTCGCCGGCCTTGCGCGCGTTGTCGTAGCGCTCTTGAAAGTCTTCGTAGGTGCCGCGCCAGTCGACCAGACCGTTCTCGGTGAAGGCGAAGATGCGCGTGGCGAAGCCGTTCACGAGGTCGCGGTCGTGAGTGACGACGATGCAGGTGCCTTCGTACTTTTCGAGGGCGTCACCGAGCGCCACGATCGACTCGAGGTCGAGGTGGTTGGTCGGCTCGTCGAGGATGAGCACGTTGTCTTCCAGCAGCATGAGCTTGCTGAAGATCAGGCGCACGGCTTCGCCACCGGAGAGCGCGTCCGTCGGCTTGTCGCCCTCTTCGCCCTTGAACAGCATGCGACCGAGCAGCCCGCGCACCGTCTGCAGGTTGGCGCTGGGCATGAACGAGTGCAGGTAATTGGCGACGGTCGTGCCGTTCGGGATATCGGCGCGGTGGTCCTGCGCCAGGTAGCCGATGGTGGTCCCGGTGCCCCACTCGATCTTGCCGGCGTCGGGCTGGATCTGGCCCATCAGCATCTTACACAGCGTGGTCTTGCCGACGCCGCTCTTGCCGATGACGGCGATCCTCTCGCCCTTGGTGATGACGGCGCGCAGGCCCTCGCACACGGTGACTTCCGGCCATTTCTTGGTCACGCCGTCCAGACTCAGCGTCTGCTTGCTGGAGGGCTTCTTGACCTTGAACTGAATGAAGGGGCGCTCGATGTTGGAGCGCTTCAAGTCGTTCAAGGTGAGGCGCTCGATTTGCTTCTTGCGGCTCTGCACCTGAGAAGAGCGCGTACCGGCCGCGAATTTGGCCACGAACTCTTGTAGCTGTGAGATCTTCTTGGAGCGTTCGGCGTTCTCTTGCTCGATCTTGCTGCGCACCTGGCCCTTGGCCTGGACCATGTCGTCGTAGCCGCCCGGGTAGAGGATGATCGAGTTGTAGTCGATGTCCGCGATGTGGGTGCAGACCTCGTTCAAGAACCGGCGATCGTGCGAGATGGTGATCAGCACGCCTTTGTAGCCCTGCATGAAGCGCTCGAGCCAACGGATGCTATCGATGTCGAGGTTGTTCGTCGGCTCGTCCAGCAACAGCGCGTCGGGGTTGCCGAACAGCGCCTGCGCCAGCAAAACGCGCAGCTTGCGACCACCGGGGATCTCACTCATCACCTTTTCGTGATCGCTCTCGGGGATGCCGAGACCGGAGAGCAGCTCGCCGGCGTCGGACTCGGCGGTGTAGCCGTCCTCTTCGGCGATCTCGCCCTCGAGCTCGCCCAGGCGCACGCCGTCGTCGTCCGTCAGGTTCTGCTTGGCCAGCAGCAATTCCTTTTCCTGCATGGCCTCCCACAGCTTGGCGTTGCCCATGATGACGACGTCGAGCACGCGCCACGACTCGAACGCGAACTGATCCTGCTTCAGCACGCTGGTCTTCTTGGGGCGCTGTACCGTGCCCGTGTCGGGCTCGATATCGCCGGACACGATCTTCAAGAACGTGGACTTGCCGGCGCCGTTCGGGCCGGTGACGCCATAACGCCGACCAGCGCTGAACGTGACGGTCACCTCCTGGAAAAGCTTCTTCTGACCATAGGCTTTGGTGACGTCGGCGACCTGGATCTGGGACATGGGCGCGCCGCTCTTAGCAGGTAATGAAGCCGAGCACCCGTTGTAGTGGGTCAACTACCGGAAATGACTGTTATTTTTGTGTGTTGGAGTCGCGCTTTCAGGGAGCTGAGAAGCGCTCTTTGACGGTCGTGCCGGTAGTGCTCGTCCCGCTCAGCTCGACGTAGTCGACGCGCGGCAGCAAGCCGCCCTCCCGCGTCTGCACGAACACCCGCCCCAAAACGGCCATTTGTCCGGCGATCGGGGTCACGGCGCGGAAGCCCTGCGCGTGTCGCTCGACCGTGACCACACGGCTCTTGAACGCTACCAGCTGCAGCCGGCAGGAGTCGGGGCCCACGTCCGACACCGTGAAACCGTAGGCCAGCCTACGCTCCGCCCACGAGAGCCCCTCGCTGCGCCCGTCCTCGGCAAGCATCAGCCAATCGGCGTCGATGGGGCGCGCTGCGTCGAGGTGCCCGTCGTGCACGCGAGCTCGATAGCGCACCACGTTCTTGTTCTTGCTGCGCGCGATCACGAACATCGTGCTCACGCTCACGGTAGCGAGTGCCACCTCGGGCCAGGACCAGCCCGCGACGGTTGCGCCCAACCAGCTCAGGAGCGCCCTGCGCTGCAGCATGCTCGATAGATGACGGCTTTCGTGGCGCATGGATAGCGAAATCGCCCACGTTGCCCCGTGTAGACCCAAACGTTGCGAGGCCGGGCGAAGAGCGCCACGAGCGCCACCGAATTGACGACGAACCGTGCCTCGCACGTCACGGGCTGTGGGCAAGGTGACGCGAGGCGTGATGTTACGTTTCGCTTTTCGTGACTGGCTCTCGCGCCTGGCGCGCGCGCAGGTGACGAGGCCGTGGCCGTTTGCGGCGGCGTGCCTGGCGCTGGCTGCCGCCTGCGCGCTGCTGGCGAGCCGTTTGGAGCTGCGCACGCGCTTCGAGGAGCTGCTACCCCAAGCGCGCAGCAGCGTGCTCGAGTTGCAGCGCTTGCAAGCGAGTACGGCTGCAGGCTCTCACGTGTCGGTGGTGATCGAAGGCGTGGACGTCGCGCAGCAGCGTGCCTTTGGCGACGCTTTGGTCGAGCGGCTGCGCAGGGCCGCGCCGAGCTGGATGGTGGAGTGCGCCGACGGCGTGCACGAGGCGCGCGCGTTCTTGGAGCCGCGCGCCGGGCTCTTCGCGCCGCTGCCCGAGCTCCAGCGCCTGCGCGACCAGGTGGAGGCGCGCTGGGCGTGGGAAGTGGCGCACCAGACCGGCGCAGATCTCGACGACGAGCCGCCGCCGTCGCTCGACTTTGCAGACGTGAAGCGGCGCTTGGGGGTGCCCGAGGGCGAGCAGTTTCCGGACGGCTACTTTGAGTCGACCGACGGCAAGGCGCTGGTCGTGGTGGTCGAGACGTCGCTCGGCTCGGGTGAGCTCAAACGCCAACGCGCGGCGCTCGCAGACGTGAAGCGGGAGACCAACGAGCTGCGGCGCGAATCACGCTTTGCGGGCCTCAAAGCCAGCTACGCTGGTGACCTCGTCACCGGGCTCGAAGAATACAGCGCGGCCCTGAACGACTTGCTCGACGTGGGCGCGCTTGGTTTGGGGCTGATCACACTGGTCTTGTTCCTGTTCTTCATGCGCGTGCGCGCGCTGGTGGCGCTGGCCGCATCGCTCGCAGCGGGCCTCTTGTTCACGTTCGGCGTCACGTACCTCGTCATCGGTCACCTGAACGTTGCGACCGGGTTCTTGGTCAGCATCGTGGCCGGCAACGGCATCAACTTTGGCATCATCTTCGTGGCGCGCGTCTACGAAGAGCGTCGTCGCGGGCAGGGGCTGGCCGAGGCGATCGAGGCCGCCAGTTTGCTCACACGCCGCGCGACTTTGTCTGCCGCGCTCGCCGCAGGGGCCGCGTACGCCTCGCTCGCCATCAGCGACTTCCGCGCCTTTCGTCACTTCGCGCTGATAGGCGGGGCCGGCATGCTCCTGTGCTGGCTCTCGGCGTTCCTGTTCTTGCCGAGCCTGCTGTTGCTCGCGGAGCGCACCTGGGCGAGTGCTCGCGCCCAGCAAGCGAACGCCGGCTACGGAGAACGCTACGGTGCGCCGCTGGCGGCGCTGGTGGGGCGCTTTCCGCGCGGGGGCACGCTTCTAGGAGTGGCGCTGGCCGTGTCAGGCGCGTTTTCGCTGTGGCACTACCTGCGCACCGATCCGCTCGAATACGACATGCGGCGCATGCAGAACGATCTCGGCGAGGCCTCCGAGATGTATCGCGCCTCGCGCATTGCCGGTGGCATCTTGGGCGCAGCGCGCGACGGCTCGATGGTGATGTTGGCGGAGCGACCGGCACAAGCGCGCGAGCTGGAACGAGCCTTGCTGGCCCGTCGCGATGCGGCGCCCGCCGATGCCAAGCCGTTCGAGGCCGTTCACACCGTGTTCGACTTCGTGCCGGAGCAGCAACCGCAGAAGCTAGCGCTGCTGGGGCCGCTACGGGAGCGGCTGCTCAAGGCGCACCGCCGCGGCTTCGTGAACGACCAAGATTTCGCCGGGCTGGAGCCTTACCTACCGCCGTCGGGGTTGCAGCCATGGAGCGAGCTCGACTTGCCGGCGCAGCTGCAGCGGCCATTTCGCGATCGCGCCGGGAGCGTCGGCCGGCTGGTGCTGATCGAGCCCACGGCAGGCCAGAGTGACTCGGACGTGAAGTACTTGATGCGCTGGGCCGATTCGTTCCGCGAGGTGCGGCTGGGCGATGGCGCCGTGGTGCGTGGCTCCGGGCGAGCCGTGATCTTTGCCGACATTTTGCGGACCGTTTTGCACGATATTCCGCGCACCGTGCTGACGTCGCTGGGCATGACGCTGCTGGTCGTGCTGCTCACGTGTCGCCGCCGCGGCCGCGTGGGACTGGTGATGGGCGCGCTCGGCATCGGCCTGGGCGGCGTGGTGCTGCTGATGAACGGCCTGCAGATCAAGATCAACTTCTTCAACTTCGTCGCACTGCCGGTGAGCTTCGGCATCGCCGCCGACTACGCGGTCAACTATGTGGTGCGCTACGAAGAGAATCCGGCGCGCGGCGCGCTCCCGGCGCTGCGCAGCACAGGGGGGGCCATCTTGCTGTGCAGCCTGACGACGACGCTCGGCTATCTGGCGCTGTTGTTTTCGGTCAATCAGGCGATCCGCTCGTTGGGCCTGCTGGCGGTGCTGGGCGAGGTGTCGTGCCTGGCTGCCGCCACGCTCGCGCTGCCAGCGTATCTGGTGTGGCGCGAGCGGGCGGAGTCGCGAACGCTATCGAACCCGGACCTGACGGGCGGCCCAGCTCACGCCGCCCCGGTCGTCGCGGGCGACGAACCACAGGCTTAGCGTCTGCCCACTGGCTGCCTTGCGGGCGACCCAGCCGTTTTTGGGCTCTCTGCCGATGCGCACTTCGTTTTCGAAGATGCCTTCGGTCCCGTAGTGCTGAATCACGACTTGCTCTTCGAAGCCTTGGCCCGAAGAATCGAGGCCAGACTCGAAGCTCTCCGGCGCGAGCTGCACGGCGAGCTGATGCTTCTCGGCATTGGGGCAGGTGTCGTAGGTGAAGTCGTCGGTGTCGCAGAAACCAACCTCTTTCACCTCGTCTTCCGGCCAGTCGGCGCCGTCGAACGTGATGGCGTCGATGATTGGGTTTGCGTTGCGCTCGGTCTCCCGTACCGGAATGCGCTTGATGCCGACGATGAATTCGTCGAGCGACATGTCGCGACCCGTCTCGAATTCCCGACAGCGAAAGGGGAGGCCGCCGGGTCCTTCGGCGACGCTCAGGTCGCCCGGGCACGCCACCGACAAGACTCCGACGCTGGCGAAGCGTTGCGCCCCCGCCGGCAAGCTCGAGATCACATCGCTCGGGATCGTGAGCTCCGGTGAGTCTTCACCTTCGCCCAGGGCAAACAGGGCGCTCGATGGATCTTGGCTTTCGCCGATCTTCGCGACGCAGCCGTACACGCTGCTGTCGGCCGGGTTGACGCAGCTGGCCCAGCCCCAAGTCACGGTGCGCTCCTCGGGATCGTAGCTGAGCGAGCTGAATTTCACGGTCTCGCCCGGCTTGGCGTAGGGTTGATCGACTTGCTCGGCCAGCACCCGGAACGAGTCGACCTTGCTGCCCGGCTCGAGCGGCCTGTCGCAACCCAGCGTGAGCCAGGGCAATAGCCACGCAGCGTAGGCCAGTGACGTCTTCATAGCTCACCTCGGATGCCGACGATCGGCAGGATCGGCAGACCATGCGTGGCTTGCGTCTGCGAGTAGTCGAAGTTGTAACCGATGCTCTCGGTGTTCTGATGGTTGTACACGTTTTGCACGTCCAGGTAGGTGCTGAGCGCCCACGATTGAAACTGCCAGGTCTTGTCGACACGCAAGTCGAGCTGATGAAACGCCGGTAGGCGTTTGGAGTTGCGCGCGGTGGAAGCGACGGGAGCGTACGTGCCGGCGTCGTAGTCGACGGTGCCGCCGATGTTCGGTGTGTACGGACTGCCCGTGACGTAGCGAAAGCGCGCGCCGATTTGCCAGCCGCGGCCGAGCTTGTAACTGCCCAGCGCGGTCAGGATGTGCGTCTGGTCGTAGTCGTAGCGGTAGTATTTCTCGCCGTCCGCGTCGCGCCGGTCGCTCCTCGACAGCGTGTAAGCGAGCCAGCCGAAAAAGCACCCGCCAGGCCTGGTCTTGTAGCGCAGCAAGAGCTCCCCTCCGTAAACGCGGCCCGAGCCCAGGTTCTGATAGGTGAGGCCGTTGGAGCTCGAATCGACGCTCGGCGCCGCCAGCACGATGTCGTCGAGCTTCTTGTAAAAGCCTTCCACGCTGAGCTCGACGGGGGGCGCCAGCTCTTGCTCGAAGCCGAGGCTGTAGTGCTGGGCACTCTCGCTCTTGAGCCCGCCGTTACCGAATGGTTTGACGCTCTCGTAGGGCTCGGGCGGTTGATGAAAGATGCCTACGCCACCCTTGATCGTCGTGCGCGGGTAGCCGGCATGAAGATCATAACGCACGCCGATGCGCGGATCGGCCGTCCACCTCTTGGTGCCCTGGTCGTAGTCGGTGCGCACGCCGGGCAGCAGTTTCAGGCCCGGCACGGGCGTGAGCTCGAGCATGGCGTAGCCGGCGGGGCGCAAGACCTGACCGGAGCCGGTCAGACGCACCTTGGGTTTGCCGAACACCGGTCCCGAATTGGTGTCGTCTTCGAAGCCGCTGGCCGGCAAGCGGTAGTCGACGTCGAAGCGGTCGATCTGCGCATCGACACCGACGATCGCCGTGGCCATCGGGTGCAGCTTCATGCGCAGGTCCGAGCGGCCCTCGAAGCGAGTATTGCCGCCCGAGATGTACATGTCGCCGATGGCGGTGTCCCAAATCTCGTGACCGGCGCCGAGCGTGGTCGTCCAGCGCACGGTGCTGGTGGGGCGCACGTCGACGCGCCCCTGCACGCGCCAAAAGCTGGAGTGGAGGCCAGCATTGCCGCCGAAGGCGGGATCGGCGGAGTCTGGTGACTTGAGCGTGAGCTCGAGGCGATCGTCGGCGCCGAACGCGAACAGGCGCACGGTCGTGTTCTTGGTCAAGTCGTGCTCCAGCATCGCCTGGTAGTCGTAGTAGACGGGCGCAGCCGTGACGCCGACGCCCGAGCTGCGCAGCGCCGGCCCCAGCCAGGTGTCGAGCCACGAACGCCGCCCGCCGATCATGAAGCGCGTCGACTTGTTGATCGGAGCTTCGACCATCAACCGCGCGTCGACCAGGTCGACTTGCAGCAAGCCGTGCAGCTTGTCTTTTTTGGGCGAACGCACGCCCACATCCACGATGCCGCCCGTGGCACGGCCATATTGCGGACCAAAGTTGCCGGGATAAAAATCGATGCGCTCGAGCATCTCGCTCGGCACTACCGAAGACAGCCCGCCAAAGTGGTACACGATCGGCACGTTCGTGCCGTCGATGAAGATCTGTGTATCGCGCGGCGAAGAACCGCGCACGATCAGCAAACCGTCGAAGGCGCCCACCCGCGCCACGCCCGGCATGTTGGAGAGCGAGCGCAGCGCATCGCCGTTGGTGCCGGGCATTTTCTGGATTTCTTCCGCCTGCACCGTGCGCTGCGTCGGCTCGCGCGGCGGGCGTTCCCCCTCGACGTCGATGTCGAGCGTGTCGGCTGCGCTAGGCGTTGCGTTGGCTGCGGGCCGGGGCGCCGCTGCTCGTGCCGGTGCCGGTGCGACCACCGCAGCTGCAGGCGGCGCCGGCTCTGGGGCTTGCGCTTCGAACTGGAAACGAAATGGAATCTTTGCCGGCACGGGCTTGCCGTCGCGCTGAGCCGGCTCGAAGCGCAATTGCTTGGCGGCTTCGATCGCGGCCTGATCGAAGTCTTCACCCGCCGATTCGGCTACCGCTACGTCGGTGACTTGGCCGGTGTCATCGAGCGTGAGCACCAGCGCCACTTGGGCGTTCTCGCCGCTTTTCAACTTCTCCGGCGGGTACACGGGCTGCGCGGCTTGCACCAGCTTGGGCGCCGTCAGCGAATGCTCGCTCGGCGCCGGGGCGGCGTCTTGCGCGTAGGCGGCGGGCGCAATGCCCAGCGCCAACAGAGCCAGCGCGATGAAACGAAGTCGTTGCATGTATCTCCTTGCTGCTCGCCCCTTCAGCAATCCGCGCGCCAACGCCTCACGCCGAGCTCGGCGCCTGCGAGCTCACTCATCTCTAAGGAGTGAGCTCCCGGGGCTGTCCGGTGACTTGCGAGCGGCCCCGGACGCTTGTCTCGAGCGGCCCGGACAGCTGTCGCGTTCGAGTTGTCGCCCGCCCGCGAACCCCAAGAAATAAGGGCGTTTTCCGGCTGCAGCCGGCCATGACATCGCTGGCACGGCGCGTGCTGATGCAGGCGGCCAAGGAGACTCATCTGCCATGAACATCGTCGAACGGTCCAAGCTCATGCTGCTCGAGGTCGGAGCCTCACCGATCTTGTATTTGATGCTCGCCCTGAGCTTGATCAGCGTGGCCATCATCGCTGAACGCGCTTTCTTCTACTTCCGCGTGCGCGAGAACTTGCAGCAGCTGGCGGGCGGCCTGGCTAGCGCTCTGGAGCGCAACGATCTGGTCAGCGCGAAGATGCTGGTGTCGTCGTCGACTTCGGCGGAGTCCGCGATCGTCGCGGCGGGCCTCTCGCGCATCGAGCACGGCCCGGCGGCGGTCGAAGAAGCCATGGCGGGCGCCAGCGCGGTGCAGCGCATGCGCCTGGAAAAGCGGTTGGGTTTTCTGGGTACGCTCGGGTCGAACGCTCCGTTCGTCGGCCTGCTCGGCACCGTGATCGGCATCGTGCAGGCGTTCGAGCAGCTGCAGCAGGCGGGCGCTGCCAACGGTAGCGGCGGAGCCATGAACGGCGTGATGGGCGCGATCGCCGAAGCGCTGGTCGCCACCGCCATCGGTCTTTTCGTCGCCATCCCGGCCGTGGCGGCCTTCAACGCCTTTCAGCGGCGTATCAAGAGCATCCTGGGCAACGCCGAAGCACTGCGGCACATCGTGCTCTCCTACGTAAAGGCTCTGCCGCGTAGCTCGGCTCGCGCCTCGGGCGACGCGAGCCGTAGCGACGACTCGCAAGTGGTGCCGTTCGAGCAACTGCGCGCCAGCGCGCACTGAGGGAGACGCTGATGGCCAGTATTCAAAATACGGACGAAGAAATCTCGGGCATCAACGTGACGCCGCTGGTCGACGTGACGCTCGTGCTGCTCATCATCTTCATGGTTACGGCCAAGCTGATCGCCGGTCAGGGCATTCCGCTCGACCTGCCCAAAGCCAAGACGGCTGGCGCCACGCAAACGGTGCTCAATGTTTCGGTCGACGCCCAAGGCGCGGTGCTGGCCAACGGCGAGAAGATGCAGAGCGACGCCGAGCTCGAAAAGCGCGCCTCGGCGGCGCTGAAGGCCAACCCCGAGCTTCGTACCATCATCTCGGCTTCGGCCAGCGCCAGCCACGGCAAGGTGATGCACGTGCTCGACACCGTGCGTGACGCCGGCATCACGAAGGTGGCCTTTGCGGCCGACAAGGTCGCAACCGCTCGGTGAAGGAATCAGCGATGTCCGCTCGAGACTCCGTTCCTCCTGCTGAAAGTGCCTTGGGCGCGCAGCTGTTCGCGAACGCACGCAGCTCGCGCGGTGCGGCCGCCCTCGGCTGGGGTATCGCGCTTTTGGCGCACGTCGCCGTTGCGAGCTGGGCCGTCGGCGAGCGTCACGCGGCCTCGCGTGCGCCCGCCCCGCTCGAGGTCGAGCTGGCGGCGCCCGAGCCGCTCCCGCCGGCTCCGCCCACGCCAGCTCCGCCCGCCACGGCGCCGGCCGAGCACGCTCCTGCTCCGGTCGCCAAGGCCGCCGCGGCCGCGCCCGCGGCGGCGCACGTCGGCGCGCTGCTCACCGCCAAATCCGACCCCACGTCGACTCCCGGAGCCGACGAGCCGGTCGACTTCACCAACGATCCGAGCCTGATCGGCTTCGGCTCCGGCGTCGTCGCGATCGGCGGCAAGGCCGAGCATGGCGTGACGGGCGCCAAAGCCGGACCTGCCGTACCCAGCACCGGCGTCGGCTCCGCGCCCAAGCCCAGCGGTGACGAGCTGGTGGCGGCGTCCGACCTGAGCCGCAAGCCAGGGCTCGGCGAGAACGATCCTTGCCGTGGCTATTTTCCTGCCGGTGCGAACGACGACGTCGCCACGGCCGCCGTGATGGTGACGATCGCCAAGAGCGGTTCCGTCACTAACGTGCAGTTGCTGTCCGAGACGCCCCCCAAGCAGGGCTTCGGCGCGGCGGCGCGCACCTGCATGGCTGGCAAGCACTTCAGCCCGGGGCTCGACCGTGACGGAAAGCCTGCCGCGACCGCGATTCGCGTCAACATTCGCTTTTTGCGATGACGGCAGCTTGTCGGGCGCGCGAAGTGGCGTGGTATCGTCGCGCGCGCGCACGATGCCAGCTTCGCCGTCCACACCCAGCCCACGCCCGAGCGAGAGCAGCGGGCGCATGGCCGGCGAATACCGGCTATTGCGCAAGCTGGGTGAGGGCGGCTTCGGCGCCGTGTACGAAGCCGAGCACCCGCTGCTCAAGCGCAAGGCCGCGGTGAAGGTGCTGCACCGCGTGGCCGATCGCGATTCAGACGCCGTGCAGCGCTTCATCTCGGAGGCGCAAGCCGTCAACCAGATCCGCAATCGCCACATCATCGACGTGTTCTCGTTCGGCAAGCTGAACGACGGCCGTCACTTTTACGTGATGGATTTGCTCGATGGCGAGCCGCTCGATCGCTGGCTCAAGCGCCAGGGCCGGCTGGACGCGAGCACCGCGCTGCAGCTGCTCACGCCGATCGCGGGCGCGCTGGATCTAGCGCACGCAGCCGGCATCGTGCATCGCGATCTCAAGCCGCAGAACATCTTCTTGGCGTGGGATTCGAGCGGAGACACCGTGCCCAAGCTGCTCGATTTCGGCATGGCCAAGCTGCTGGGCGACTCCACCGTGCACACCGTGAGCGGCACGCCCATCGGCACGCCGCTCTACATGTCGCCCGAGCAGGCGCGTGGAGAAAGGGTGGATCGCCGTTCGGACGTGTACGCGCTCGGCGTGCTCGCGTTCGAGATGCTCACGGGGCAGCTGCCGTTCGTGGGCGACACGACGGTCGCGGTGCTGATGGCGCACATCATTCAGGCCGCGCCGCACGCGTCCGAGGTCGCGCCGCTGCCCGAACAGCTCGACGCGCCCCTGCTGCGCATGCTCGACAAGGACCCCGAGAAGCGTCCGGCCAGCGCCGGCGAGGCCATCGCGGCATTGCGCCAGGCCGCGCTCGACGCGGGGCTCGAGCTTTCGGACGCCGCGCTGCGCTTGCCCAAGCCCGAGTTTCCGGTGGCCAGCGACCCGCCGCGCAGTGGCGAGCCCGACACTTTGCTGGACGACATGTCGCCCACCGCTCGCGACGCCGTGCAGGCTGCCTCCGCCGGCACCCGCGCGCGGCCCTTGTGGCCGTTCGCCATCGGCTTGATCGGCCTGGGCGCGGTGCTCGGCTTCGCGGTGCTGCGCCCGAGCCCTGCGCCCCAAGCAGAGCCGATTGCCAGCGTCCCGGCGCCTGCCGTCAGCGCCACGCTGGCGGCAGCTACGAGCGTGAGCTCGGCGGCGGCCAGCGCCGCGCCTGCCGCCGCTTTGGTGTCGGCCGCCGCTGCTGCGCCTTCGGCCAGCGCTCTACCAGCTAGCGCCACCCCAGTCACGCCGCGCGCCCCCGACGCCGCCAAGGCCAGGCCGGCTCGTACACCGTCGGCTGCACGCATCCCGACCGATCTGGAGAATCCGTTTTGAGGTCGCGCTGGGGGCTTTGGGCTCCGCTGTTGTTGAGCCTCGCCAGCTGTCGTGATTTTCCGACCATCGAGGCCAACACCTGCGGTAACGCCGTGCTCGAGCCTCCGACCGAAGACTGCGACACGTTCATCGATCTTCAGGGCAACGACGGCGGGATCTGCCGGCCCAAGGGTGTCGTCGGTGAGTGCCATTGGGACTGCACGGTCGACGACGACAACAAGCGCGGCACTTGTCCCGACGGTTGGGGCTGCGGCACGGACGGCTTGTGTCACCAAGCGGGCAGCGACTATGAAGCGACGCCGCTCTCGTCCGACTTGTCGTCGTGGCTGACGACGGCCGACTTCGATGGCGACGGCCGCGCGGACCTGATCAGTAACGAGCCGGAGAACCAGCTGCGGCAAGCGCGCTTTCGCCTGCACTACTTCGACGACGCGTCCAAGCTGGTGGAGACGCGCCTCTTTCCCCGTGTCACGACACGCCCCGTTGCCTACCAACCGGCTGGAAAGCACGCGGCCGCGGACCTCATCTTCAGCAATTTTCGCATCGGCATGCTGCCAGGGCGCCGGGATCGCGAGTGGGTGCCGGCGGCGTTCTCCTCTTACGTGGTACCGAATACCGACCTGCGCGTGGTCAGCTTGCTCGACGAGCTGGTCGACGGTGCCACGGTGCTGGCGACCTTCAGTGATCTCGGCGAGGGGCGAGGCGTGTACGTGCCACGACCCGACGGCAGCCGGCTCGATTTCAAGGCTCCGCTTCTGCAGCCGATCGACCAGCTCGTCGCCGATCCGCTGGCCGTGGACTTGTTTCCGGGCAACGACTCACCGTGCAAAGACGTGGTTTACGCCTACCGCGGCGACAGCGCTGCGCATGTGCTGGATCTATGCCGGCTCGGCAGCGAGGGCGAGCCAGACATTACCTTCCGCGCCGAGCCTCGCGAGCAGCTCGTGCGCTTGCCGGAAGGGCTGCTGATCGACGCGCCTCCCGTCGTCGCAGACTTGGAGGGCGACGGAGATCTCGATCTGCTGCTCGGCTCCGGCGGCCTTGCTTACGTTGCCTACGGCGACGGCACGACGTTGGCGGACGCCACGGGACCGCTCGAGCTGCGCCTTCTCGACAAGCGCGAGCCGCTGCCCTTGGCCATGCCGCTCGCGGCGGGCGATCTCTCGGGTGACGACGTGGCTGATTTCGTCATGCCTTCTGGAGTGCTGTCCTCGCACCGCTCACTGGTCGACGGAAGCGTGGCTTACGGCGCCTCTTACGCCAACAACGAGCAGCCCTGGACCTTGGCGGAGGTGATCGACCTCAACGGTAACGAGCTGCCCGACGTCGTGGCCGCCGCGCAAGGTTCCCCTGGCATTACGTTGCTCAACGGCACGGGCGGCTTCTATCAGGTTGCAGCGCACCTGAGCACACGCGGCGATGTTCGACTCCTCACCACCGGCGACTTCGACGGCGACTTGCTGCGCGATATTGCGTTCCTCGAGGGCGCTCCGCGTCCGGAGCTGCCGGATGGGCTCGCCATTGCGTTCGGCACCCGCGACCAACTGCCGGCGTCGAGCAAGCGCATCGCCGAGCTGCGCGGGAGCCGCCAGCTCGGCCGCACGCGTGACGTCTCGCTCGACAGCTTGTTCGTGGCCGCGTCCGGAAACGTCGGCGGTGTCCAGCAGGGCTCGCTCACGCTGTGGGACGGCAGCCCGGATCGGTTGCCCTTCGCGCCTTATACGCTCGTGCCCTTCGCGCAAGACATGCGGCTCACGGCCTCGCAGGCCTTGTCGGTCGTGGTTGGCGGTTTCACGCGGCCCGGCGCCAGCGACGTCGTGGCCCTCGGCGTCGAGCACTTCGACGTAGGCGGCGTCACGTTGTGGCTCGTGCCCGACATCACCGGCGTCGTGCAGCCGCCGCGCCAGCTCGATTTCGTGCCGGCCGAGGGCGTCGAGCCGACCCTCACGACGAGCACGGGCGCTTTGCAGTTGCGCCTGGCCACGCTGGCCGCCGATCTCGACGGCGACGGCCTAGACGAAGTGGTGGGGTTGATGCCCACCAAAGACGCCGACTGCGCCCTGGTGAGCTATGACATCGACGTCGAGCACCACAAGGCGGACATGCGCGGGGACCCTCGGTACCTCGGCGTGCCCTGTCCTCAACCCGAGCTCGGCAGCTGGGACGAAGACGCCGACGGTCACGTCGACTCGCTGGTCCTGCTCACCGGTGACATCGGTCATCGCCGGCTTTCTTTGCTCTCGCACGTGGCCCACGGCTTCGAGACGTCGCTGCACACGTTCGTAGACGTCGGCGACGAGGACGTGCGCGGCTTCGCCGTTTTTCCCGAGCGTGACGGCAAGCGGCTGGCCTTCGTGACGGACGTTGGGCTCGCCTTCGCGACCTCGAGCGGTATGGACGAGAGTCTCGACAGAGTACGCCGAGTGATGGACTTCACCGATGCGCGCAGCGTGGCCGTGATCGACGTCAACCTCGACAACCTCGACGACCTCGTCGTGGCGGACGCGCAGGGCCTGTGGCTCGTCCAGGCGGAGCTGAAATGAAGCGCGGCCTGGCCGGCTGGTTGCTGCTGGCGGCGCTCGGTGCGTCGGGCGCTGCTTTTGCCCAGCAGCCGGCCGACATCGAGCGCGCCAAAGCTTCGTTTCGCGCCGGCGCGAATGCCTACGCAGCAGGCGACTATCCGGCGGCGATTCAAGCGCTCGAGGTCGCCTACGAGCTCACGCCGCTGCCGGCGATTGCCTTTTCGCTGGCCCAGGCCGAGCGCAAGCAATACGGCGCCAAGCACGAACGCGAGCATGCCGAGCGCGCGCTGCGGCTTTACCAACGCTACCTCGAGCAAGAGCCGAATGGCGCCCGTCGTAACGACGCGCAGCTCGCCATCGCGGAGCTCGAGCCGCAGCTGGCTACTCGACCGGCACCGGGCGTTGCCGCTCCGCCCAAGCTACAGGCGCGCCCCACCCGGCTCATGGTCGTGAGCGACGCTCCCGGCGCGCGCATCAGCCTCGACGGAGGCGCGTCGGCCGCCTCACCGCTGATTCGCGAAGTAACGCCTGGGCGCCACCGCGCGCATGTCACGGCCAACGGCTACCGCGACGCCGATCGCGACGTCGTGGCCGTCTCGGGTGAGCTGATCATGAGCGAGGTGCGCTTGAGCGAGCAGCCCACGTCGCTCTACGTCTGGGCTCCGCTGGGCGCCGACATCTACGTCGACGGCGTGTACGTGGCGGAAGGTGGTCCGCTCGCTACCGTGCCCCTGGCTTCGGGCGACCACCAGCTGGTCGTGGCGCAAACGGGCCGTCAACTCGTGCGCCGCGACATCAAGCTCGAGCACGGTCACACTCACACCGAGTACGTCACGCTCGAGCCCACGCAGCAGCGCTCCATCTCCGAGCTCTTGTTCATCGGCGGCGGTGTCGGCCTGGGCGCGGGCATCATTCTCAGTGCGTTCGCCGCGCGCTCGCAGAACAAGGCCGAAAAATTCATCATGCTGCGCAACCAGCAGCACCACGCCACCGGCCCGGAGCTGCTCTCTTACAACGCCGCCATCGTCGAGCGCGATCGCTACCGCACGGGTGCGGTGATCGGCTTCGCGGGTGCAGCGGGCTTGTTCATCACCGGCTTGTTCTTACACGAGCTCGATAGCCCGAGCTTGCCGGCACAGCGGCGCCAACTGAACCGCACCGATGCGTCGCGCACGACACCGCGCGTCGCTTTTTCTCCTGTCACCGCAACAGGCAACCTCGGGGCAGCTCTCGAGCTGCATTTCTAGATTGGCCCGACTCATGCTTTGTCACTCCGCGATGCAACTGGTTCGGCGAATGTTGAGGAGCGGTAGCGCCCTACCGCTCCTGCTCGCGAGCGCAGCTCAGGCCCAGCCGCAGTCGGCGGCTGCGGCCACCCCGGCGCCAGCCGAGGCACCTGGGGCCCCTGCGACGACGCCTGCGGCCCCTGCTCTGGAGGGCGAGCCCAACGCACCCACGCCAGCAGAAGCGGCTGCCAGCTCGCCAGAGACGCTCGAGACGCCCTACGCCGAGATGCCGCCACCGGCGCCAGCAGTGCCGCCGCCCCCACCGCCTGCCAGCTCCGTTCAACTCAAGCCCGAGCTACCGGACATCCGTCCGGAGCGGCCGATTCGCGCTCTGCGCCGCGTCGCGCTGCTCGGAGAAATCGGCTGGAACGGCCTGGCCGGCGTCGGCGCGATCGTCACGTATCACGCCAACCCTCACTTCTCGATCGACATGGCGGGAGGCATTTCCGCCTTTGGTTGGAAAGGCGGCGTGCGCGGCCGCTACAACTTTTCGACCCGCAACTTCACGCCGTTCGTCGGACTCGGCTTCAACGCCACCAGCGGGCTCGGTCAAGTGACGTCGGATCCGAAGGACGAGTCCAATCCCGATCCCAACGCACAGCCCTTCACGCTCGAAGTGAAGCCCAGCTACCTGGCACAGGGCGTCATCGGCTTCGAGCTCGTGCAGCGGCGCGGCTTCACGATGCAAGCCGCGCTTGGCTACGCGCGCCTGCTGAACCACGACAACACGCGCCTGATCGATGGCTCGATGACCGCCGACGAGCGCAAAGCCGTCGACGTATTCTTCAAGAGCGGTCCCGTCATCAGCATGGCCTTCGGCCACTCGTTCCAGTAGCGCCTGCCGCGAACGCTCTCACGATTGTCGGCGCCGCGGACACGTGTCCGGACAGCTGTTACGCGCGCGTGAGCGTGAGGCGACCGGTGCGGGCCGGCACCACCGCCGACTTGCCGGGCAAAAGACAGGAAATTTCCATCCCGCCGCCTTCTCGGCGCACGAGCCGCAACTTGCCGCGGTGCGCTTCGACGATCTCGCGGCACAGCGCCAGCCCCAGCCCGGTGCCCTTTTCTTTGGTCGAAAAGAACGGCACCAGCGCCTTCTTGAGCACCTCGTCGCTCATACCGGCGCCGCGGTCTCGCACCGTGATGGTAGAGGAGCCGTCGGCGGCGACTTCGGCCGTGAGCTCGACGTCCGGCGCTTCGCCGCTGGCCTCCAGCGCGTTCTTGAGCAAGTTGATGAGAGTTTGCTGCAGCTGGCCGGCATCGAAGTAGCCGTCCGTCGTCGGGGCCGCCCCAAAGCGCACCGACGGGTACATCGCTTGCAAGTTGTCGAGAAATGACGGCCACGCCACGCGCTCGGGGCGTGGCTTCGGCAGGCGCGCGAACCGGGCGTAACCTTCGAGGAATGCGGTGAGGTGTCGCGTGCGCTCGTCGATGGTGTCGAACACCTTGCCGAGCTTCGGCAATTGCTCCGGGTTTTGCGCGATCAAGCGCGCGGAATGCACCATCGAGGCGATGGGCGCGAGCGAGTTGTTGAGCTCGTGATTGATGATTCGAATCACGTTCTTCCAGACGTCGACCTCTTGGCGGCCGAGCTCCGGGGTCATTTCTTTCACGATCAAGAGCGTGTGGCGCTCGCCGCCCAGGTCGAAAAAGCGCCGGCTCAAGCTGTAAATTTCGGCCTGGCCGTCCTGGTCCACGGTGAACAAGCCGTCGCCCTCGCGCACCACGGCTTGCTGCAGGCCCTCGGGTGCCGACTGTACCAAGCGCAAGAAGTTTTGGTCTTCCAGCGGCTGCTCTTCGGCGAACAGCGCGCGCGCCTCCGCGTTGCTGTAGGCGATGTCGCCGGTGTCGCCGTACACCACGATGGCCATGGGTGCGCTTTCCACGACCGCGCGCAAGAGCCGGACCTGCTCGGCGCGCTCCGTCGCGGCGACTTGCAGCAGACTCTGGCGCTCGCCCAACAGCGCGCGTCGCTGCAGCCACAGCGCGACCGCGGCTGCGGCGCCCAGCACCCCACTAACGCCAAGCAGCAGGCTCTCCGACATGCGGCCGTCTCAACCCTTCAAACGCCGCTCGAGCGTGACGCCCAGGCGATCCATGCGCCGGTACAACGCTTGGCGACTCAAGCCGAGCATGGCCGCGGCCGTTGCCACCACGCCGCCGCTCTCCATCAGCACGCGTTCCAGCTCCGCACGCTCCGGATCTTGGGACGCCGGCTTTGCGGATGCTGCCGGCGGGCTCGCGGCCTGTTCCGACACGGGGACGGCCGCCAAACCCAGGTCCTGAGCGGTGATGCGTGGCGCCTGGCACACGAGCGAGGCGCGCTGAATGCGATTTTCGAGCTCGCGCACGTTGCCCGGCCATTCGTGGTCGACCAGCGCCTGGCGCGCGTCGGCCGAAAGCTCGAAGGCTTGCCCCGTCTGCTGGCGGTGCTGCTCCAGCAAATATTCGGCCAGCGGCAGCACGTCGTCGGCACGGTCGCGCAGCGCCGGGATCGGCAGCTCGATCACGTTCAGGCGAAAGAACAAATCCTCGCGGAAGCTGCCTTGCGCGATGGCGCGCGGCAGGTCCGCGTTGGTGGCGCTGATCAGGCGCACGTCGACCTTGCGGGTGACGTTGCTGCCCAGGCGCTGAAACTCGCCCGTTTGCAGTACGCGCAGCAGCTTCATCTGACCCATCATCGAGAGGTTGCCGATCTCGTCGAGGAACAGCGTGCCGCCGTCTGCCTCTTCGAAACGGCCGATGCGCAGCTTTTTGGCACCCGTGTACGCGCCTGCTTCGGCGCCGAACAGCTCCGCCTCGAGCAGCTCGTCCGGCAAGCCGCCCGCGTTCACTTTCACGAACGGCTTGTCTTTGCGGCGCGAGTTCGCCTGCACAATCTGGGCGATGCGCTCCTTGCCCGAGCCGTTCGGGCCCGTCACCAGCACGGCCGCCTCGCTGGGAGCCACCTTCGCCGCCAAGCGCACGACCTCGTGCATGGCCGCGCTCGCGTACACCAGGCCGCACAAATCGTGCTCGTGCGCCAAACCGGCGCGGGCCCGGCTGCTGCTCGCGCGTAGCCGTAAATTCTCCTGCGAAAGCTCGCGCAGGCGAATCAGGTTCTTGACCGTGGCGACGAGCTTGTCGTCGCTCCACGGCTTGGCAATGTAGTCGCTCGCTCCCGCCCGCACCAAACGCACGGCCGCTTCCAGCGACTGAAACGCCGTCATCAGCACCACCGGCAGCTCCGGGTCCAGCGCCCGGATCGCCAACAACAACTGCTCGCCTTCTTCGCCGCTCGTCGCGTCGCGGTGAAAATTCATGTCCTGCAGCACCACGCCCAGCTCCTCGGAGCGCACCAGGGCGAGCGCCTGCTCCGGCGTCCGCGCCGCCAGCGTCTCGAAGCCATGCACATCGAACAGCACCTCGAGGGCGGCCAGCACCGCCGGCTGGTCGTCCACCAAGAGAATCTTCAAACCGCTCATTGCGCCGCCTCTCAGAGCAAATCCGGTGCCAGCCTACCATCGGGGATCGTCGTGATGCCCACCCCCCGCGTGCTCGGCCCTTGGCCTGCGCGCGCGGCCCCTCCCCGACGTCGTGCTCGGCCTCTGGCCTGCGCGCGCCGTGGGAGGGGATGGGGCAGGGGCGACCGGGGCCGGGGGCCGGCGTCGCCAAAGGAGGCACTACGAATTTCGAAGTGCCCCGGCGATTGCTACGAAAAGTCTAGTGCGCCAGGATTCGAGTCATGCGCTACGGCCAATTCTGCCCGGTCGCCAAGGCGGCGGAGGTGCTGGGTGAGCGGTGGACGCTGCTGGTCCTGCGCGAGCTCGTGGCGGGGGCGACGCGCTACGCCGAGCTCCAACGCGGGCTCGGGCGCATCTCGCCGAGCGTTCTTTCGGCTCGGCTGAGGGCATTGGTGGACCATGGCCTGCTCGAGCGCGTGCCCGGGAGTGGCCCGCACGGGTGGGAGTACAAGCTGACGCCCGCCGGCGCGGAGCTCGCACCGGTCATGGAAAAGATCGGGGTTTGGGGGCAGCGCTGGGTGCGCAGTCGCATGACTCCGGACGAGCTGGACGTAGAGCTGCTCATGCTCAACGTTCAACGCTATTTCGATGGCCGCGCTTTCAAAGGAGACGGCGTGATCGGGTTCGTCTTCAGCGACTTGCACGGCACGAAGCGGCGTTGGTGGTTGCTGGTGGACCGCGGCGAGACAGAGCTGTGCGTCCAGTCGCCAGGCCGAGCCGACGACGTCACCCTCACTTGCCGTGTCCGAACCCTGGCCGAGATCTTTTCGGGAGACACCACGTTCCAAGCCGCGCGTGCGACACACCGTCTCGAGCTACGAGGGTCGGAAAAATTCGTGCGAAGTGCGGACCGCTGGCTGCGCACCTCACCGCTCGCGCTGGTCGCGCCCGCGCACCCGCGCGCTACGTAATTCGTAGCAGCGCTTTTGCGATACCGGCACCACGTTGCCCTCGTCGATGCTGCGGCCGTCGGCTGCGCGACGCGCGCGATGGCTCGGCGTCACTTCACCCAGGAGATTCCGTCATGTCGCTCTTACACGACCACGTTCCCTCGCCAGCCCTGTCTGCCACCGTCGAGCTGGCGTCGCTGACCAAACGCCTCTCGACGCTCGTGTACGGCGTCGTCGCTTACGGGCTCGGCGTCGCCGCGCTGGTTGCGTGGATCCTCGTGATGCTCCGCGTCTTTCACTTTACGGGCGGTCCTCTCGGTGAGCTCTCGCTCGGACCCGCGCTCGCGCTCGACGCAGCTCTGCTCGTTGCCTTCGGACTGCAGCACAGCGTGATGGCACGCCCCACCTGGAAGGCTCACTGGCTACGCGTCGTCGGGCCAGCGCTGGAGCGCCCCACCTACATGCTCGCTACCGCGCTCGTGCTCTTGCCCGTGCTCTGGCTGTGGCAGCCGTTGCCGATTGCGATCTGGACGCTGGAGCAGCCGCTGGCGATTGCGGTCGTTTACGGCATGGCCGTCTCGGCCTGGCTCTACTTGTTCGTCGCCAGCTTCGCGATCGACCACTTCGAGCTCTTCGGCCTGCGGCAGGTGTGGTCGTTCTTCGTCGGTCGCCCCATCGTCCCGCCGGTATTCCGTGAACGCTGGATGTACCGCTTCGACCGGCACCCAATCATGAGCGGCGCGCTGCTCGGCATGTGGGCCACTCCGCGGATGACGCTCGGGCACCTGCTCTTCAGCCTCGGCTTCTCGCTCTACATCATCGTCGGCGTCTTCTTCGAGGAGCGCTCGATGAGAGCTCACTGGGGCCGTCGGTACGACGACTATTGCGCGCGGGTTGGCAGCATCGTCCCTCGCATGCCGCGACGGCCGGTCGTTCACCGGTAGGAGATTCAGTCCACGATGGCGCTGGCCGGCATCGACTGTCCAAGTCTGCCCTCAGGCAGCCCCCAACTCGACTTGGGCCCCCAATCCAAGAGGAGGCAGCGCGGGGCGGCTGTGGCCGACTTTACGGGGTCTCGGCCGCGCTACTTGGATTGGGGGCCCAAGTCGAGCTGGGCGGGAGCGAGGGGCCTGCCTCGCTCGGTGGGCGAGCCACATCGGTGGGCGAGCCACAAAAGTAAACGACGGGGCGGCTGATGCCGCCCCGTCGGTGGAGCCAAGCAGGATCGAACTGCTGACCTCCTGACTGCCAGTCAGGCGCTCTCCCAGCTGAGCTATGGCCCCGGGAAAGAGGACGCGGGAGCTAACACGTAAAAAGTGACCCCGCCAGGGATTTCAGACTTTGGGCGCGATTGATTTTACGAGCCGCTACGGCCGAACGGCTGGTTGCGGCCCGCGGGGGCTTCACGGCGCGTTGAGGCGCTGCACGGTTCCGGGTTTCGGCGCGGGAGCGGGCACCGGGTTGGGGGCTGGTGCTGCCGGCTCGGCGCTCGGCTGCGGCGTGAGCTCGGCGGTCGTCTTGCCCTCGGAGTGAGTGGCGATGAACAGGATTCCTGCGACGAGGAAAAGACCGATGCCGAGCAGCGTGAGCCACAACGGTGTCGCAGGCTCCGGTGGCGGAGGAGGTGCGTGATGGTCGTCGTGGTCGTCGTGGTCGTCGTGCGCGTCACCGTGCGCTTCTTCGTGCGGATCGCCGTGGCCACTCATGGCGCCGCTTATTTTCGGTTTTCTGGCGGAGGTCAAGCAGAACCGCGGCTTGACCCTTCTCACACCGGGGTTTTAGGGTAGCCGGTACCCCGGTTTTGCTTCAAAACTGGTGGCTCTCCGATGGCTACTCCGCAACAGCGCTACAAGGTTCTCGAGAAGGTCGCTGCCGGAGGAATGGCGGAGGTGTACCGGGCGGAGAGCGCCGGTCTCGAGGGCTTCAAGAAGATCGTCGCCATCAAGCGCGTTCTGCCCCACCTGTCCGAGAAGAAGCAATTCATCGGCATGTTCTTGGACGAGGCGCGCGTCAGTGCGCACCTCTCGCACTCCAACTGCGTGCAGGTGTTCGACATCGGTGTCGGCGACAACACGTACTTCATCGTCATGGAGTACGTGGATGGCTCCGATCTGAAGGGAGTCATCGAGCACCGCCGCAAGACGAATCAGCCCTTTCCGGTCGAAGAGGCGGTGCTGATTTGCGTGAAGATTTGCGAAGGTCTGGCGTACGCGCACGAGCTCGTCGACGGCAAGGGCGAGAGTCTGCACATCGTGCACCGCGACATGTCGCCGCCCAACGTGCTCATCACACGCCACGGCGAGGTCAAGATCGTGGACTTCGGTCTGGCCAAGGCGAACAGCCAGCTCGAGCGCAGCGAGCCCGGCATCATCAAGGGTAAGTTCAGTTACCTGTCGCCGGAGGCCGCCAAGGGTCTGGCGGTGGATGCGCGCACCGACATCTTCGCGGTGGGCATCATCTTGTGGGAGCTGCTCGCGGGGCGCCGCCTGTTCATGGGCGAAAGCGACCTGGAAACGGTGCGCATGGTGCAATCGGCGCGCGTGCCGTCGCTGCGCGCCATCAACCCCAAGGTGTCGGCCGATCTCGAGAACGTCTTGATGAAGTCGCTGACCGAAGATCCCGACGCGCGCTACCAGCGCGCGCGCGACTTCGGCACGGCGCTGAACCAGCTCTTGTTCAGAATGGGCCGTAGCGTGTCGTCGTTCGACATCGCCGAGCTGGTCGACCCGATCCGCAAAGAGCGCGAGCAGAAGCGCAAGATTCAGAAGCGCCAGTCGATCATCGGCACCCTGATCGACGAGGCCATGCTCGAGTTCACCTCGATCGAAAGCGGCAACGATCGCAAGTCGACGACCGGTGGCTCGGTCGTCGGCTCGCTGCCCGTCGAGCTGGGCGGTTTCAACGCGCCGAACGACTGGGGTGAAGATCTCGGCAACCTCGGACTCTCGGCGCCGCGCGCGCGTGAGCAATCGGGTGACGCCTTCGAGATCGGCAACCTGGCCGCATTAGAAGACGATCCACTTTCGGGTCGCGTCCGTCGCTCGTCAGCTCCGCCCAGCACGGACGACGACTCCGAGCCGCCGCCCTCGAGCGTGGTGGAGCCGCCTGCTCAGCTCGCGTCACTGGAGTCGGACGAGCCGCCGCCTGCCCCCAAGGGCAAAGGCGGCCTGGTCGCCGCGCTCGTGGTGTTCGCGCTGCTCGCGGCCGGTGCCGGCGCCTACTTCGCCGGTCTGCTGCCGCACTGAGCCTCTACTCGCTCTCCTCTTTCCCTGACGGCTGAGGCCTGCCGGTCGGCGGCTTCCTTCGAATGATGAAAGTCTTCATTGGCCGGCTAAAGGAACTTTCGGTGAGCCGTTTCCGTTGACTGTGGAATACGCGTAAGCCACGGCTTTTCAAAGATATTTCGGGGGCGTTTCGGTTGGCACCGAGCATGCAGAGTCGCTTGGGTCAACGTGTCTGTCCGTTCGTGTCTTCTTTCAGTTGCTTCGTGGCGGCCCGCCGCCTTGCTCGCGCTCTTTGCCTCGTTGCTTCAGCCGACTCAGGCGGCTGCAGCCGAAGCGGCACCCGTGCCCCCGTCGCGGGTGAGGGTGGCCCCTTTGCTCCGCGAGAGCCCGCGCCTGGCGGCGTGGCTTGCCAGCCATAGCCCCGAGATCCACGCCGCCCGCGCCCGGGTCGCCCAAAGCAGCGCCGACGCCCGTCAGAGCCACGTGCTGCTGAACCCCGTGCTCGACGCTTCGCTCGGAAACGTCGCGTTGGGGGAGACCAACCCACCTGGTCTCGGCTTCAACGAAACGGCTATCTACAACGTGGGTCTCAGCCAAACCATCGAGCTGGGCAAGCGCGGCCCGCGCATCGAAGGCGCGGAGCTGCGCGAGAAATCGGCCCAGCTGTCGCTCGCGGCGGCCGAGCGCGATCAGCTGAGTCAGGCGCGTTTCGCGCTGGCTAGCGCGCTCTATCGTGGCCTGCGCGTCGCTGTCTTCGAGGAAACGCTGCAGGATGCCGAGCACGGCGCCGACTTGGAGCGCGTGCGCTTCGAGCAAAAGGCGCTGAGTGGCACCGAGTACGACCGCCTACTGCTCGACCTCGCCAACCTGCGTGCCGACTTCGAGCGCGAGCGCGCCGAGTACGGCGCAGCGCTGGCCGACTGCGCGGCTGCGCTGGGCGCCGAGTGCGACCTAACCGGCACGCGCGAAGAAGATTTGTCCGGTGCCGCCCAGGTAGACGCCTCGCAGACGTCCGGCGCGCGCCTGGAAAAGCGCCCCGACGTGCAAGCCCTGGAGGCCGAGCAGCGCGCGGCGGAGCGCGACGCCGAGCTGGCGCGCGGCCGCGCCGTGCCGGACATCACCTTTCGGCTCGGTTACACGCACGATCGCTTCGTCGCTTCAGGCGACAACCGCAACACGTTGAGCTTCGGCGTGGCGTTGCCGCTGCCGGTGTTCGATCGCGGCCAGCACGACTCGAGCAAAGCCTTGAGCCGCGCGGTCGAGCTGCGGGACACGCGCAGCGCGCTGCTGCTTCAAGCGCGCGCTGATCTGGCCGGCCTACTCGGCCGCAAAGCCACGCTCGAAAAGGTGCTGGCCGGTATCGAGAAAGAGTCACTGCCGCGCTCCAGCAGCGTGCTGCAGTCGACGCAAATTGCTTTCGACCACGGTGGGGTGAGCTTGACCGATCTGCTGCTGGCCCGGCGCACCCACATCGCCTTGCAACTGACACTGCTGGACGAGCGCTTCGAGCTGTTCGGAATCCGAAACGAGCTCGAGCGCGTGCTCAGCCTGGGCGTTCGCGACGAAGAGAAGAAGCCATGACGACTGTGGAACCCAACAACTTGACCGCCGGCCCCAGCCTGGGAGGCGCCGCGTCGGCGTTGCCGCCGCCGCGACAAAAGCTGACGAGCTTGGGCATCGCCATCTTCGCGAGCGCGCTGGCGATCGTGGCGGCTGTCTCGTTTCAGCGTAAACCGCCGCCCGAGGCTACAGCGGCGGCAGGCATGAAGGTGGCGGCGGGCGCCATCAGCCTGGCCAGCGGCGCGCCGCAGTGGAAGGTGCTCAAGGTGGGGGGCGTGGTCGCGCCCACCGAGCGCTGGAGCGATCCGTATCCGGCGCGCTTCAAGGTGGACGAAGCCTTTGCCTCCAAAGTCGGCTCGCCGCTTTCGGGGCGCGTGACCAACGTGTTCATCGAGCTCGGCCAGCCCGTGAAAGCCGGTCAGCCTCTGTTCGCCGTGGCCAGCCCCGACATCGCCGAGCTGCGCGCAAGCCAGCAAAAAGCCGCGGTAGATTTGGACGTCGCCAAGGCCGCTTACGAACGTATCAAGGCCATGGTCGAAGCGCGCGCCTTGCCGGCCAAAGACGAGCTCGAGAGCGATTCGCAGCTGCGCCAGGCCCAGCTCGCGCTCAAGCTGGCGCAAACCAAGCTGAGCAGCCTCAAGGTGTCGTCGAGCGGCGACAACGAGTTCAGGGTGCTCGCGCCGCGTGACGGCGCCATCATCGAAAAATCGGTGCTGCCGTCACAGCACGTAGATAGCGACGACACCCTCGTCAGCATCGCTGACTTGGATGCGGTCTGGGTGGTGGCGGATCTATTCGAAGCCGACGCCGTGGGTCTGACTCCGGGCATGAAAGCGCGCGTGACCAGCCCGTCGCTGCCGGGTTTCCAGGCCGAAGCCGACGTCGAGCGCGTCTCTTCGGTGGTGGATCCGGAGCGCCACACGGTCGGCGTGCGGGTGAAGCTTTCGAACGCGGATGGGCGCATCCGCCCGAATACCTTCGCCGAGGTGCGCTTCCTCTCCGCGGCCGCCGCCGGCTCGACAGAAATCGCGGCATCTGCGTTGGTTTCGGACGGACCGAAGCAATACGTGTACGTGCAAGACACGCCGGGACATTTCGTGCGCCGCGACGTCGTCGCGGGCGCCGTGCGCGATGGCCGTATTTCGATCGTGAAGGGCCTAACGGCGGGTGAGTCGGTGGTGGAGCAGGGCGCGGTCTTGCTCGACAACCAGATCGACCTGTCGAATTGAGGCTGGTGAGCGCTGCGCTTGAGTGAGCGATGTTAGAGAAACTGCTGCAATTTTCGCTGAATAACCGGCTGGCGGCCTTCGTGTTCGCGGTGCTGCTGGCTGCGTTTGGTTACTACTCGTTCAGCAACCTGACGATCGAAGCCTTCCCGGATCCAACCGATACGCAGGTGCAAGTGATTAGCCTCTTCCCGGGCCAGCCGACGGAAGAGGTCGAGCGCCGCGTGTCGTTGCCGCTCGAGCGCGCCTTGAACGGCACGCCCGGCCTGGTGCGTTTGCGCAGCATCTCGCTGTTCGGCTTGTCGTTCGTGACGCTCACCTTCGACGAGGGGGTGGACCCGATCGGCGCGCGTCACCAGGTGACCGAGCGCATGGCCGACGCCGAGCTGCCCGAGGGGGTGCACCCGGGGCTCGGGCCGATGGCGACCCCGATCGGCGAAATCTATCGCTACACTTTGCAGAGCCCCAAGGCCGATCCGATGACCCTGCGCACGTTGCAGGAGTGGGTGGTGCGCCCGCGCCTGCTCCAGGCGCAGGGCGTTGCGGACGTCGTGAACTACGGCGGCCTCGTGCGCGAGCTGCACGTGCAGCCTGATCCGACGCGCATGGCCTCGCTGGGCGTGGCGCTGGGCGATATCGCGGCCGCTCTGCAAAAAGCCAGCGAAAATGCCACGGGCGGCTACGTCGAGCGTGGCTCGGAAATGTTCGTGATCCGCAGCCTCGGCATCTTCAACGGTATCGACGACGTGCGGCGCGTGCGCGTCGGCTACCACGAAGGCGTGCCGGTCACGCTGCAAGACGTGGCCCAGGTGAACGACGGCTACGCGCCTCGCCAAGGCGTGGTCACGCGTGGTCACGACGAGGACGCGGTCGAAGGCATCGTGCTGATGCGTCGCGGCGGCAATCCGTCGGTCGTGCTCGACGCGCTCCGCAAGAAGGTCGAGGAGCTGAACGCGCGCATCCTGCCGGACGGCGTGAAGCTCGTGCCGTTTTACGACCGCACCGATCTGGTCAAGACGACGCTCAAGACCGTCTTCCACAACCTGCTCGAAGGCGCGGTGCTGGTCATTCTGGTGCTGCTGGCGTTCATGCTCTCGCTACGTGCCTCGCTGATCGTGGCCACGGCGATTCCGCTCTCACTGGCCGCGTCGTTCGCGTACCTCTACCTGCGCGGCATGTCGGCCAACCTGCTCTCGATGGGCGCGGTCGACTTCGGCATCATCGTGGATGGCGCCGTGATCTTGGTGGAGCACCTGTTCCACAAGCTTTCACCGTCCGATCACCACACGCCCGAGTCGAATGGCCGTTCGCTGGCCCAGAACGTGTTCCACACCGCCAAAGAGGTAGCGCGCCCGACGCTGTTCTCGCTGCTCATCATCATCGCCGCGTATTTGCCGATCTTTTCGCTGCAGCGCGTGGAGGGTCGCATCTTCTCGCCGCTGGCCAACACCGTTGTCAGCGCCCTGGTCGGCGCGCTGCTGATGACGTTCACGCTGGTTCCGGTACTGTGCCTGCTGGCGCTGCGCAAGCCGAAGAAGATGCGCGAGTCACCGCTGCTGGTCTGGGCGCAGCGCGCCTTCGACCCGACGCTGCGCTTTGCCATGAACAATGTGGCCGTGGTCATGATCTTGGCAATGGGCGCGCTGGGCTCGGCGGTCATGCTACTGCCGCGGCTCGGCTCCGAGTTCTTGCCGGCGCTGAACGAAGGCGCCCTCTACGTCACGGTCACGTTGCCCGGCAACATGTCCCTGACCGAAGGCCGCAAGCTGACGCCGCGGCTCAAGCAGCTGATACAGCGCACGCCGGAAGCTACGGAAGTACTCTCGCAGCTCGGCCGCCCCGAAGACGGCACCGACGCGACCCTGCCCAGCAACCTCGAGATTTTCGTGAAGCTGAAGCCGCTCAACGAGTGGCGCCCGCAGATGCACGAGCTCGACGACGTCGTGGCCGAGATGACCAAGAACCTGCAGGAGGTTCCCGGCATCGACTACAATTTCTCGCAACCGATCCGCGACAACGTCGCCGAGAACATCTCCGGGCAATTCGGGCAGATCGCCCTCAAAATCTACGGAGACGACCTGGACGAGCTGCAGAACGCGGCCGAAAAAGCCGACGCCGTCATCTCCAAGATCCCCGGCGCCGCCGATGTGGGTGTCGTGAAGGCGGGTGAGACACCGCAGCTGGCGGTGCGCATCGACCGTCGAGCGCTGTCGCGCTTCGACCTCGATCTGGGCGACGTGCAGAACTACATCGAGACCGCCATGGGCGGCCACGTCGCCAGCGAAATCTGGGACGGTGAGCGGCGCTTCGACGTCACGGTGCGTTTGCCTCCTTCCACTCGCGACGACCTGAGCTCCATCTCGCGCATGATGCTGCCGTTGAAAGACGGCTCGCTGATTCCGCTGTCGGCCGTGGCCGAGGTGGGCATGGGCACTGGGCGCGCCGCTATCACGCGCGAAAATGGCCAACGCTACGTGGGCGTGCGCATGAACGTACGCAACCGCGACCTCGGCTCGTTCGTCGCCGAGGCTCAGCAAAAGGTGGGCGCCGAGGTCAAGATGCCGGCCGGCTACACCATGGCCTGGGGCGGTGAGTTCGAAAACCAGGAGCGCGCGATGAAACGGTTGTCGCTGGTGATCCCGCTCGCGCTCTTGATCACGCTCTTGCTGCTTTTTTCTGCCTTCGGATCGCTGTTCGACGCCACTATCATTCTAGTCAACGTGCCGTTCGCTCTGGTGGGCGGCGTGGTGGCGCTGGCCTTCGCTGGTATGCCGCTGTCGGTGTCGGCCGCGGTCGGCTTCATTGCCTTGCTGGGCCAGGCGGTGCTCAACGGCGTGCTGGTGCTAGCCGCGATTCGGGCTCGCATGAGCAACAACGAGCCGCTGATGAGCGCCGTCGTGAACGGCACGCGCGAGCGCTTGCGCGCGGTGCTGGTCACGGCGCTGCTCGCCTCGCTCGGCCTGCTACCGGCGGCCATGTCGCACGCCATCGGCAGCGAAACCCAGCGGCCGATTGCCGTGGTCGTCGTGGGCGGCACCATCTCCGCCGCCCTGCTCACCCTGGTCGTGTTGCCCGTCACCTTCTACTTGGCGTGCCTGGCGCGCGAGGCCCTCGCTCGCCGACGCGGCACGCCAATCGATGCCGTCACCATCTGAGTCAGGTTACCCCCACCTAACGAGGAATTAATGATCCCTGCCAGCCAAACCTCGGTAGTCAAAGATCCTATGCTGCGTGTTCGCGAGGAGCTCGATCGCCTGCGGCAGAGCCCCTGTACGCCGGTGCTGTTGGTAGGGCCGGCCGGTGCTGGCAAGCAGCACACGGCCGAGCTTTTGCACCAGATGAGCTACGCCGGACAAGACGGCGCGCCGTTCGTCACCGTGGATTGCGCTGCGCTGCCGCGTGAGTTTCTGGACAGCGAGCTATTTGGTCACGAGCGTGGTGCCTTCGCGGAAGCGAGCGAAGCGCGCCGCGGGCTGGTCGAGCTGGCGCACGGCGGCAGCTTGTTCTTGCACGAGGTCCCGGCGCTGCCGCTGCCTGCGCAGTCGATGCTGCTCAAGTTTTTGGACGGTATGCGCCTGCGGCGCCTGGGCGCGCAGCGCGAGCAAGAGCTGAATGTTCGCGTGATCGCCACCGCCAGCCGCGAGCCGCGCGAGCTGGTCAAATCCGGGCAGTTTCACGAGGACTTGTATCGTCGCCTGAGCGTGTTTCGGGTGGACGTGCCGGCGCTGCACGAGCGCGCGGACGAGATCTTGCCGCTGGCGCTGGCGTTCGCGCAGCATTTTGCCGCTCGCATGAAGAAGGACGTGCGTGGGCTCTCGGACGACGCGCAGAACTTGCTCCTCGGTTACGGCTTCCCCGGAAACGTGCGAGAGCTCCGCACCATCATCGAACGCGCGGTGATGAGCGCGCGCGGCCAGATGCTCGGCTCCAAGGATCTGAGCTTCGGCGAGAGCGGCGCCCGCGCCGCAGCAGCCCCGGCTCGTTTCTTCCAGGTGGACGCGCCGGCGGACGGCGTGCCGCCACCCCTCGACGTGGTCGAGCAAGCGTACGTGCGCCGCGTGCTGGAGCACACCAACGGCAAACGCATGGCAGCCGCGCAGCTGCTCGGCATCTCGTACCCCACCTTCTTGAAGCGCCTGCGCGAGCTCGGCCTCGACAACGGCCACGCCGACAGTGGCCCCCGCAGCGCCGTCGGCGCCGCTCGGGTCAGCCGCTGACTCGATAGCTCAGGGAAATTCTACGAGGTGCACGTTTTCGTGCACCCAGGTGGCACCGCGCTCGATGGGTCCAGGAGTTTCCGGACGTGCGTCGTAGCTGCCGAGCTGCGTGATGCGAGCCTGGGGATAGCTGGCTGCGATTTCTGCGGGCGTCACGGCGAAGGGCGGACCGCCTTCGGCGTCGTATTCGAGCGTGACGAGCAGTAGCTTGGCTTTGGGCGAGAGTAGCTTTGGCAGGTGCTCGACGTAGCGCTTTCGCAAGTCCGGCGGCAGCGCAATCATGGCTGCGCGATCGTACGCGGCGTCGCAGTAGCCGAGCTCGTCGGCGTCGGTAGCGAAGAAGTCGCCGACCCAGATGCTGATCGTGCTGTGCTGGTAGACGACGAACGCTCCGCGCTCCTGGCGCGTCGGCGTGATCTGGCGCTCTTCGAAGAAGGCTCGAGCCGCCTTGTCGCTCAGCTCGATGCCCACGACCTCGAAGCCGTGCACGGCCAGCCATTCGAGGTCGACCGATTTGCCGCACAGCGGCACCAGCACCCGGATGGTATCGTTGAGGGCCCGCTGGTGCCCGACGAGGCGAGGGTTCGGTTCGTCGCGATGAAAACCGATGCGGTTCTCCTGCCAGCGCTCGAGCCAATACTCAGGCTTCATGGCGCTGGTCAGGGCTCCGCGAGAGCCTCAGCTCTCGTCGTCCTCGTCGTCTTCGTCGTCTTCGTCGTCTTCGTCGTCGTCATCATCGTCGGGCTCGTGGAGCTCTTCGTCGTGATGCTCGTCGGGACGGTCGTGATGGTGAGCGCTGCCGCCCTTTTCACGGGCTTTTTCGCGCTCGCGTTGGAGCTGCTGCAAGCGCTGGAACACGACGGGCTTGGGCGACACCAACATGGCCATGGTGCGCTGCTCCATCATCGGGCGCTGCTCGATGTTCACCAGGTCTTCGATGGCCTTGATGATGTCTTGCAGCTGCCCTGACGCGACCTGCGGGTGCATCATCTCGCGACCGCGGAAGCGGCACACGACCTTCACCTTGTTGCCGGCTTCGATGAAGCGGCGAATGGCGCGGATCTTCACGTTGAGGTCGTGCTCGTCCGTCTTCGGACGAATCTTCACTTCTTTGACCTCGACGACCGTCTGCTTGCGCTTGGCTTCGGCAGCCTTCTTCTTCTCTTCGTACTTGTACTTGCCGAAGTCGAGGATCTTGCAGACGGGTGGCGTGCCCTTCGGGTTCACCTCGACCAGGTCGAGCCCGACCTCTTGAGCGCGCTTCAGCGCCTGGTCGGTGGGGAGCACGCCGAGGTTCGATCCGTCCTCCGCCACCACGCGCACCTCGGGTACGCGAATCCGGTGATTGATTCGGATTTGGGGACCACGCGTGTCTCTCGAGAATCGCCCTCTGCCGCCAGGTAGTGCCAAGTTGTCTGCTTCTCCTCTAGGTATGCTGCCTTAGCAGCCTAATTTTGCTTCTGCGTGACGCGGGGTGGAAGAGCTTCCTTCACCAACCGCTCCGTCGCCTCCGCCACGCTCATGGGGGGCAAATCGCCCTCCTCGCGGGAACGTAGGGCCAGGGTACCGGCCGTGACCTCATTCTCGCCGATTACGCCGATGTAGGGTGTCCGCATGTTTCGGGCGTTTCTGATTTTGGCGCCGAGCTTGTCCGGCCCCGCATCGACGGAAACGCGCAAACCGCGAGACTTCAGCTGCGACTGCACCTGGTAGGCGTAGTCGGCCTGCTTCTCGCTCACCGTCACCAGCACCACCTGCTCGGGGGCGAGCCAGACCGGGAATTTACCGGCGCAGTGCTCCGTGTAGATGCCGAAGAAGCGCTCCACCGAGCCGAGGATCGCACGGTGCAGCATCACTGGACGAGCGCCGTTGCCGTCGCTGCCCACGAACTCGAGCCCGAAGCGCTCCGGCATCGAATAGTCGAGCTGGATGGTGCCGAGTTGCCAGCCGCGCTTCAGCGCGTCGACCACGTGAAACTCCAGCTTGGGGCCATAAAAGGCGCCCTCGCCCGGTAGTTTTTCGAACGGCACGCCGCTCTGCAGGAGCGCTCGTTCCAGAGCGCCCTCGGCCTTGTCCCACAGCTCGTCCGAACCGAGGCGTGATTCGGGGCGCAGCGCGAGCTTGACGCTCACGTTGGTGAACTGGAACGCCGAGTACACCTCGAACAAGAGCTTGTTGAAGCTCAGGATCTCCGCCTCGAGCTGATCGGGCGTGCAGAAGATGTGCGCGTCGTCTTGGCAGAAGGTGCGCACGCGCGCGAGGCCGTGCACAACGCCGGCGCGTTCGTAGCGGTGTAGCCGCCCGAAGTCCGCGACGCGCCAGGGCAGCTCGCGGTAGCTGCGGCGGCGCTGCCCGAACATCAGACAGTGGCCGGGGCAGTTCATGGGCTTGGCCGCGACCCAGTCCAAGTCCTTGCGAGGCTCGTGATCGTGCTCGCTCTTCAGCTGCTCGGAGGGCACGGGCAAGTACATGTTTTCCATGTAGTTTGCGAGGTGGCCGCTCGTTTCGTACAGCTTCTTGTCGAAGAACTGCGGGGTAATGACTTCTTCGTAGCCGTAGTCGACGTACAGGCTGCGGATGTAGTCGACCAGGCGATTGTAGATGCCCGCGCCGCGCGGCAAGAAGAACGGCATGGCCGGCGCGTACTCGTGAAACATGAACAGCTCGAGCTCTTTGCCGAGCTTTCTGTGGTCGCGCGCCTTCGCTTCTTCGAGCAGCTTGAGGTGCTCTTGCAGCTCTTCTTCGGTCGGGAACGCCGTACCGTAGATGCGCGTGAGCATCGGGTTGTGCTCGTCGCCGCGCCAGTACGCGCCGGCCACGCTCATCAACTTCACGGCGCCGATTTGGCCCGTGTGCTGCACGTGCGGGCCGCGGCACACGTCTACCCAGGCGCCTTGCGGCTTGTCTTGCCAGCCGTGGCGGTAAAGCGAGATGGTGTCGCCCGCCGGGATGGCGTCGATGATCTCGAGCTTGAACTTCTCGCCCATCTTCTCGAAGAGAGCCTGCGCTTGCTCGCGCGACACCTCTTCGCGGATGAACGGCCGCTTCTCTTTGATGAGGCGGCGCATCTCTTTCTCGATGCTGGCCAGGTCTTTGTCGGTAAAAGGCCCTTCAGCGCGGAAAAAGTCGTAATAAAAGCCGGCGTCGATGGCTGGGCCAATGGTGACTTGGGTGCCTGGGAACAGCCGCTGCACCGCGTCGGCCATCACGTGGGCGGCCGAATGACGAATCACTTCGAGCGCGTGCGGCTCGCCGACACGAATCGGCTTCACGTCCGCGCCCGCTGCAACCGGCGTGTGCAGGTCACCGAGCTTGCCGTCGACCGTAACGGCCACGACGTCTGCCAGCCGCTCTCCGTGTTTCTCGAGGAGCTGGCCGGGCGCTACTCGCTCGGACCCCACCGCTGACATGGTCACAAGGACAGCTCGGAGCTACCGCTCCAAGTTGAGCAGGAGCCGGGGCCGACCCCGGCGACACGAGACGAGAGATCGAGCACGGAAACAGCAGCTTTTGTAGGCGCGGGCAGGATTGAACTGCCGACCCCTACCGTGTCAAGGTAATGCTCTACCACTGAGCTACGCGCCTGTGGGGTGGCGGGCTTGAGCCCGCAAGCAGACTGTTTCCGTCCAAGAATCAGGGCCCTGCCTCTACAACCCGATCCCGAGGGTGTCAAGGACCCCCGTGAATGTGAACGTGCCGGTGCCCGTGCCCGAAATCCCAACGGATTCGGGCCCCGCCCGCCGGGCACGAGATAGGGGCACGTTCACGTTCAGGGGACGGAAGCCTTTGCGCGGGGGCCGGATTGTTGGTAATGCCGCGCGGGCCGAAGGCGGTCGTCTATCTCATGTTTTCCCTTCAAAATATTCCCCCAGCTCCGGGCCACGAAGGGCCTTCAGCCAGCACCACACAGCCGGCGTCGCACGACGCGCCGCCGGCCCAGAATCCGGGCATCTTCGGTTACCTGCCGCTGATCCTGATCGTGGTGATGATCCCGCTCCTGCTCTGGTCGTCGCGCTCGCAGGCGAAGAAGCAGGCCGCGACCATCGCCTCGCTCGCCAAAGGAGACAAGGTGCTCCTCCAGGGCGGCCTCGTCGGCAAGCTGGTCGAGCTGGGTGATCGCTACGCCAAGGTCGAGATCGCGCCCGGCGTGAAGGTCGACTTCTTGAAAAACTCGCTCTTGGGCAAGGACACGCCCGAGACCGCCGCACAGGCTGAGAAGAGGTGAGTCGTGGGCATTGATCGCGTTCTCACTGCCGTGCTCGGCGCCTTCGCGCTGATTCTTCTTCTGTCGGGCCTCGTTGGCCGCTCGCGGCGCGTCTCGAGCTGGACGGGCGCTGCCGCAGCTGGCTCCGCTGCCTTCTCTGCTTACCACGATGCCTTCTGGCCGATGGCGCTGCTGGGCATGATCGCGCTCACGTGCGCCTTCGCGTCCATCGACGTGTTCGAGCTGGGCTGGCGCCTGCGCTTCTCGCTCGCCGCGAGCGTGGCCGGGCTCGGCTTCCTCGTGCTCTGGCCCACGCTGCCGGCGCTCACCGGCGGGAAAATCCCCTGTCCAGCCTACATTCAGGACCACGTAGGCTTCCGGCTCGTGGCGGGCCTGGATTTGCGCGGCGGCTTGCGCCTCGTCTACACGGTGGATGTCGACACCGCCATCAAGGACAAGCGCGACAACTATTACGAGGACATGCGCCGCGAGGCCGCCAAGGTGCTCGGCCTGCACGAGGGCGATGACCTGCCCTCCGACGAGGAGTACGCCAAGCTGCGCGAGAAGGTCGAGATCGACGCCCCGCGCGCCCCGGCCAACATCATCCACGTCAAGGTCAAAGAGGGCACGGACCCGACCAAGCTCGACGAGCGCTTCCTCGAGAAGTTCCGCGGCGAGCTTTCGTACACGCGCACGGCTGACCAGAGAAACCTCGAGTTCAAGATCAAGAGCTCGGTCGAGAGCAGCATCCGCGAGCGCGCGGTGAGCCAGGCCAAGGACATCATCGGTCGCCGCGTCGACGAGCTCGGTTTGCGCGAGGCCGCCGTCTCCACCCGCGACGAAGACATCATTGTCGAGGTGCCCGGCGAGGACGAGAAGGCGTTCTCGACCATCCGCGAGATCATCAGCAAGACCGCCCGCCTCGAGTTCAAGCTGCTCGACGACGATACGGACTTCTTTGGTCCGATCATGAAGAGCGCGCAGAAGGAAAACCTGCCCGAAGGCCTGGAGTTCCGCCAAGAAAGCGTGAGCGTCGGCAAGGACGCCGAAGGCAACGTGCGCACCCGCACCAACACCTTTGCGATCCTGAACAAGCTGCCGAAAGAGACGTCCACGCAGACGCTGCAGCGCTTCAAGGAGTGGGTGGCGACGCTACAAGTGCCGAACGACCGCGAGATCGGTTACGAGCTCGAGCGTCGCGTGGTGGACGAGGTGACGGGCAAGGAAGAAGAGTCGGGCTTCCGTACCTTCTATTTGAAGAGCCGTGCCGAGATCACCGGTGACCAAATCCGCGACGCGGGCGCCTCGCCCAATCAGGGCACGGGCTCCATGGGCGGCTGGGTCGTGAACCTCACGATGACCGACCAGGGCGGCCACATCTTCGACAAGGTGACGGCGGCCAACGTCAAGCGCCGCTTCGCCATCATCCTCGACGGCCGCGCCTTCAGCGCGCCGGTGATTCAGACGCGCATCTCCGGCGGGCACTGCCAGATCACGTTGGGCGCCGGCGACCCGGCGACGCAGCTACGCGAGGCCAAGCAGCTCGAGCTGGTGCTGCGCTCCGGCGCGCTCCCGGCGCCAATCTCGCCCTCCAACGAGCAGCGCATCGGCGCTTCGCTCGGCGGTGACTCGATCAAGCTGGCGGTTCAGGGCGCGCTCGGCGGTACCACGCTCGTGCTGCTGTTCATGCTGGCTTACTACCACCGCGCCGGCCTGATCGCGGACTTGGCGGTGGGGCTGAACCTATTCCTGCAGCTCGCGGTGCTGGCCTCGTTCGGCGCGTCGATGACGTTGCCAGGCATCGCCGGCCTCACGCTCACGGTCGGTATGTCGGTGGACAACAACATCCTGATCAACGAGCGCATTCGAGAAGAAATAGGGCTCGGCAAGAGCATGCGCGCCGCGGTCGAGGTCGGTTACAAGCGCGCCCTCGCCGCGATCGTCGACGGTCACGTCACCACGGTGATCGCCGGCTTGGTGCTCGCTCAGTACGGCACCGGGCCGCTCAAAGGCTTCGCCATCACGCTGATGGTCGGCGTCATCTGCAATATTTTCACGGGCGTCATCGTCACCCGGTTGATGTTCGACCTGTGGGTCCGCTGGATTGGCCGCAACGGCCAACTGGATATGGGGTAAGCGATGCGACTTTTCAAAGGCGACAAAGTCTATGACTTCATGGCGGTCCGGAAATACTGGATCGGCCTTTCGCTCGGCTTGACCCTCGTCTCGCTGATCGCCATCTTCAGCGGCAAAGCCAAGCTCGGCACCGACTTCTTGGGCGGTACCGAGGTCGAGCTCGCGTTCAAGAAGCCGGTCGAAGAGACCGCCATCCGCAAAGCGGTGGAAGACGCCGGCTTCTCGACCCCCACCGTGATCAAGGTGGCCGACCCCAAGAACCCGTATCGCTACCTGGTGCGGGTGCACGAGGTCTCGACCATCGCGCACGACAAGCAGGTCGAAATCGAGAAGATGCTCTGCGCCACCGGCGCCGACCCCGTCTGCACGGAAGCCCGCAAGCCCAGCGAGCTGAAGTTCAGCCCCGGCGGCGACAAGATCAGCCTGCGCTACCGCGAGGCACCGGACCTGGCGTTCATCAAAGAGCGCGTGAGCGGCATCAAGGGCATCGCGCTGCGCCCCGGTGAGAACAACCCCCAGCTGCAGAACCCGCGCGAGAACAAGGTGGAAGTCCACCTGATGAGCAAGGGCGACCAGCTCATGGCCGGCCTGCGCAAGTCGATCGGTGTCGAGTCGGTGCCGGATGCGGCGCTGCGCACGGAGTGGATCGGACCGCGCGCCGGCGCGCAGCTGCGCGACGCCGCGGTGAAGAGCATCGCCATCTCGATCATCTTCATCATGGCCTACATCGCGTTCCGCTTCGATTTGCGGTTCGCGCCGGGCTGCGTCGTCGCCCTCATTCACGACGCGGTCGGCACTATCGGCATCTTCGTGCTGCTCGGCAAAGAGATCAACCTGACGACCGTGGCGGCCGCGCTCACCATCGTCGGTTACTCCGTGAACGACACCGTGATCGTCTACGACCGCGTGCGCGAGAATTTGGGCAAGCTGCGTGGTGCGACCTTCCACAGGCTGATCAACGTCAGCACGTCGGAAATGCTCGGCCGCACGATCCTCACCGCTTCGACCGTGCTCTTCAGCTTGCTCGGTCTGTTCGTCTGGGGCACCGGCGAGCTGAAAGACTTCGCGCTCGCGCTCACGATCGGCGTCGTGCTCGGCATGTACTCGTCAATCTACGTCGCGCTGCCCCTCACCGAGTGGTTCGAGACTCGCTTCTTCACCAAGGTGGGCAACCAGAAGAAGAAGCGCCGTCCACGTTCCACCAGCAACGTAGCTCCCGCGGTTTGAGGCGTCCGGCGACAACCAGGGCGCGCCCGCGGCGCCGGCCGAGCTGGCGCGCGGCCATCTCCGCGAGTTTTCGCGGTTCGGGGGAACGCCCGGCGTCCGTTGACATGGCACGGCCCGTGCTTACGTTTTCGAGCATGGCCGCTCCTCAAATCCCGACCCCCGACAAGCTCCCGCTGGCGCTGAGCCCGGAGCTTTGGGACGCGCTCACGCCCACCCAGCGTGAGCTCTTTCAGCGCGCCGACCACCTACTAGACACGTTCACCGTCGCTCCCGACGAAGCCCAAAGCCTCGACGACCTCGTCGAGAAGAGCGGCGACGACGCCGACGACGTGCTCTCCGCGCTCCGCCTGCTCGACACGATGGCGCTCGTGAACGTCGAGCCGTCCGACGACGGTCCCATCTTTTCGCTACGTGCCACGCCCGAAGAGCATGTCCGCATCAAGGGCCCCGACAACAAGCCCCGGTGGGTTTTCATCGCCAGGCCGGTCGAAGCCAAAGATGTTGATCCTTCGACTTTGAATTAACGTTCAAAGTCGAGGTCTGCGTTTTCACGCCGGCATTCCGTAGGTCCTGCGCCGTCCCTGCGCCGTCAAGGAAATGCTCGGCCAATCTGGCCGGCCGATGGATATTTTTGAGCAGCAGAAAGCCGACGGATCTAGCAACTGGATGGAGCCGATGGCCGACAGGACCTCAGGTGTTACGTGAGGTTTTGGGAGTGGACGCGTTGGTTCAAGCGTGATGAAAACCATCACTTGGAAAGCGCGCGTCTCAGCGAGCTCGTACAGCCGGTTACGCCTGAGGGATTTCCGCCGCCCCCGAGCCTGAGGGCGCAGGCGCTGTCGCGAGCGCTGGGGATTAGCGTGACGGTGGCGAGCTGGCTCGATCGCCAGGGACACGTCGAGGCCGAAGCGACGCGGCGCTTCTTGAATCCCCGGCTTGCGGAGCTCACCGCGCCCGATGCGATGTTGGATCGCAAGGCGGCCGCCGAGCGCATCGCGCGCGCGGTGCGCGACAAGCAGCGCATCGTCGTGTTCGGCGATTACGACTGCGACGGCATGACCAGCGCCGCCATCTTCACCGAGGCGCTGCGGGCGCTCGGTGGAGACGTGACGCCCGTGTTGGCTAGCCGCTTCGACGGCGGCTACGGCCTCTCCAGCGCCGCGTTGGATCGTGTGCTGTCCCACCGTTCAGGCCTGCTCGTCACCTGCGACTGCGGCTCGTCCGACCACGCTTCGCTGGAGCGGCTCGGTCCGCTCGGGGTCGACGTGGTGGTGGTCGACCACCACCTGGTGCCGGAGCAGCCGCTGCCGGCGCTGGCGTTTTTGAACCCGCATCGCCCCGGTTGCGGCTTTCCTTACAAGGGCCTGGCCAGCTGCGGTTTGGCGCTCTCGGTGCTCGCGGCCGTGCGCGCCGAGCTGGGGCGTGCCCTCGATTTGCGGCCGCTTTTGGACTTGGTCGCCATCGGCACCATCGCCGACGTGGCCCCGCTCAACGGTGACAACCGCGCGCTGGTTCGGGCTGGCCTCAAGGTGCTGAGCGAGGCGCGCCGCCCCGGTGTGCGCGCGCTGCTCGAGCTGGCCAAGCTGGAGCCAGGCACGGCGCTGAGCGCGGAAGATGTCGCGTTCCGCATCGCGCCGCGCCTGAACGCGCCGGGTCGCCTGGGCGCGCCGGATCTGGCCGTGCAACTGCTGCTGGCGCCGACGCTGGACGCCGCGCACGCCATCGCGGCGGAGCTCGAGCAGCGCCAAATAGAGCGCAAGAGCGTGCAGGAGCGCATGCTCGACGAGGCGCTCGCCGAGGTCGAGCGTGAAGGGTACCGCAACGACGCTGCGCTCGTGCTCGGTCGCGAAGGCTGGAACCACGGCATCGTCGGCATCGTGGCGGGGCGTCTGGCGTCGTCGCTCGACAAGCCCGTGGTGGTGATCGGCTTCGAGCACGGCATCGGGCGTGGCTCCGTGCGCGGACCCAAGGGCGCGCGCCTGCACGATGCCGTGAGCGCGTGCGCGCCGCTCCTGCGTCGCTTTGGCGGTCATCAGGCGGCGGCCGGGCTCGAGGTGGAGATCGAGCAGCTGGCCGCGCTACGTCAGGCGTTTTCTGCGGCGTGTGCCGCCCAGCCTCCTGTCGAGGCGACGGACGACGCCCCGCTCGTGCGGCTCGCCCACGGTGATTCGCTGGCCAAAGTGTTGGGTGACTTGTGGGACTTGGAGCCATGTGGCGAGAGCAACCCGGCGCCGGCGTTGGCGCTCACGGGGCGTGTCGTCTCGGCGCGCGAGGTTACCGGCGGACACCTCAAGCTGGAGCTATCGCTCGACAGCGGCGAGCGCCTGAGCGCTTTCGGCATCGCGCTGGGCGGCCGCGCCGAAAGCCTGACGGGCGAAATTGCCGTTTCCGGCAAGTTGCGCCCCGATCGCTACCGGGGCGGTAACGCGCTCGAGCTACGGCTCGACAAGATTTGGTAGAGTGCCGGCATGGTCGCGATGCCGGACGCCACGCCACTCATCCGCTTAAAAGGCGTGAAGAAGGCGTTCGGACCCAAGATCATCTACTCGGGGCTCGATCTTTCGATCATGAAGGGCGAGGTGCTCACCATCTGCGGGGGCTCCGGCGTCGGTAAGAGCGTGATGCTCAAGATGCTGATCGGTCTGCTCAAGGCCGACGGCGGCAGCATCATGTTCGACGGCAAAGAAGTGACGCAGATGCCGGAGAGCGAGCTCGCGATCGTGCGCCAGCGCATCGCCATGCTGTTTCAGAGCGGTGCGCTGTTCGACTCGCTGAACGTCGGCGACAACGTCGGTTACGGGCTCGACGAGCACTTTCGCAACAAGATGTCACCGAGCGAACGCAACGAGCGCGTCGCCTGGGCGCTCGGTCTCGTGGGGCTGCCCGGTATCGAAGAGATGGCGCCCGCCGACTTGTCGGGCGGCATGCGTAAGCGCGTCGGCCTGGCCCGGGCCATTGCCGTGCGCCCCGAGGTGCTGCTCTACGACGAGCCGACCACAGGCCTGGATCCGATCAACACCGCCCGCGTCAATCACCTGATCACCGGCTTGCAAGAGCGGCTCAACATCACCAGCATCGTGGTGACGCACGACATGAAGAGCGCGTTCACGATCAGCGATCGCATAGCCATGGTGCACAGCGGGCGCATCATTGCCTGCGACACGGTCGACGCCTTTCGCAGCTCCACCGACCCACGCGTCGCCGACTTCATCGAAGGCCGCGCGCCCGTCAAAGAATCCGTCGAGACGCTGCTCAGCTCCTAGCGGCTCGAGATCATCTTCCGTAAAATCCACTGAGACGGTTCAGTCGCGCGAACGCTACAGGTCCTGGCGACAGGTTCGGGGCTTGCTTGCTCGAAGGCCGTACGCTGGGCCGAAAAGCCGCACAACTGCTGATTTGCGACGGGGGATGGAAGTGGCAAGCTTCGGGGGCTTAGGGACGAGAAGACGAAACGATGGCGACCTCGCGTGAATTCAAGGTGGGTGCGTTCGCGCTCGCAGGCATGGCTGTCGTAGGGTTCGTGGTCTTCATGATCGGCGAGGAGCGCAAGCTCTTCGAGAGCAAGCTGCTCTACAACGCGAGCTTTCAAGAGGTGCAGGGGTTACGGCGCGGCTCGCCGGTGCGCATGGGCGGTGTCGACATCGGCACCGTCACCGAGGTCGCCTACGGCGAGAAGGCCGACGACAAGCGCATTCACGTGCAGATGACGATCGTAAAAGACGAATCGCGTCGCATCCGTCAGGACAGCGTTGCCAGTATCGAGGGCAAGGGGCTGCTCGGCGACAAGATGATCGTCATCACGGTCGGCAGCCAGAAGCTGCCGCAAATTCCGGTAGGTGGAGAGGTCCCGTCCAAAGAAGGGGACGACGTCGCGCAGCTGATGAGCAAGCTCGGAACCATCACCGGGCAGGTCGAAAAGGTGGTCGGCAACCTCGAGCGCACCACCAACTCACTGGCGGACGACAAGCTTCACAAAGACCTGCGCGGCAGCGTGGAGTCGATCAACGGCATCCTCAAATCCGTCGACTCGGGCGATGGCTACGTGGGTAAGCTGCTGAAAAGCCCGGAAGAATCGCAGCGTCTTTCGCAGGTGATCCAGAACCTGGACAGCGCCACCGCCCAGCTCAACAAGACGACCGCCAGCGTCAACGCCATCCTCGGCCGCATCGAAAACGGGCCCGGGTTGGCGCACGAGGTGCTCTACGGTGAAGAGTCGTCCAAGGCCGTGAGCCAGTTCGGCGGTGCGGCGGACGAGCTACGGCTCGCCCTCAAAGGCATACGCGAAGGTAACGGCCTCGCGCACGGCATGCTCTACGGCGGCAACGGTGACGAAGCGCAGGTCATGAGCAACCTGAACCAGATGAGCGGCGACTTGAAGTCGATCGTCGCCGACATGAAGTCGGGTAAGGGCACGCTCGGCGCGTTGCTGGTCGATCCTTCCGTTTACGAGGACTTGAAGGTCGTGCTCGGTAACGTGGAGCGCAACAAGGCGCTGCGCGCCCTCGTGCGCTACTCGATTCGCCGCGACGGCTCGCAGCCAAACGTGGAAGTGCGCGATCCGTCGCCACAAGCCGTGGGCGCCAAGAAGCCAGACGGCGCTGAAAAGCTCTCGGTCGAAGTGGGCGCTTCCCCCAAGGCGTCCGAGTAGCGTCCGGTGTGAAACCGGCGGGGTATGGCAGGCGCGTCGCGCTTCCCGCGACGCATTGCGGCAAGTGTGAACGGCGGCGCTCGGGGACAAATGCCCCAATGCGGGAAAATGCGGCACTGCTGGGACAGTTAGCGGCATCCAAGTCCCCGAGGGGCGTTGGATCGGCTTTTGCTGGAGCCGCGCCATGCTCCGAACCCGTATTCGCTCTAGCTTTATCTTTCGCAACGCCCTGGCCTTCGCTGCGCTCACCACGCTCGGCGTGTCGGCCTGCTCGACCAAAGACGACGGCAGCGGCGCGCCCGCCAGCTGTAGCGGTCTCGACACCACCGTGAAGGCGCAAGCCACGCTGCGCGCCTACGCCGAATCGGTGACTTCGCTGCGCGAGCGAGCGCTGGAGGTAGAAGCCAAGTTTTTGAGCGTCTGCAACGCCATCAACGCCGACCTCGGCCTCGACACCAGCAAGACCACGGCCGCCGAAGCCTGCGACATCTTGAAAAAGCGCGTCGACGCGGCCGCCAAGGCGGGCGCCACCGTCGAGGTCGTCATCGACTTCAACTGTCACGCCGATCTCAACGCTCAGGCCAATTGCGAAGGCTCGTGCCAGGTCGAGGCCGACTGCGATGTCGCAGCCAAGTGCACGGGTGGCGAAGTGGTCGTGGAATGCAACGGCAAATGCGACGGCCAGTGCGACGTGAGCGCGCCGAGCGTGGACTGCATGGGTACCTGTGAGGGCTCCTGCACGGCCGACATTCAGGCCAAATGCACTGGCGAATGCCAGGGTAGCTGCACGGCGCCCCAATTCGACGGCACTTGCGACGCCGGTTGCACCGCCGGCTTCGAAGGCAGCTGCGACGGCACCTGCGAAGGCATGTGTGACGGCATGAATGCGAGCGGTAAATGCGAGGGCACCTGCGCGGGCAAATGCACCGGCAAAGCGACGGGCCATTGCGAAGCCAAGTGCGAAGGCAACTTCAGCGGCGGCGAGTGCTCGGGCACTTGCATGGGCTCGTGCGTGACGAGCGGTAAAGCCATGTGCGAAGGCAAGTGCAACGGAACTTGCTCGTACACTCCGGGCACGGCCACCTGCAAGGGCACGTGCCACGGCAGCTGCGACGCTGAGGTGAGCCCTCCGACTTGCACCGGCAAGCTCGACTGCAAGGGCAGCGCCGAGTGCCACTCCAGCTGCCAGGCTCAGGCCAGCGCCAAGGTCGACTGCCCGCCGCCTCATGCCACCGTCACCGTTGTCGGTGATGCGGAGCTGTGGGCGGCGCTGCAAGCGCACATCGACGAGTTCGGCGAGGCCGTGAACCTGACGATCGCGCTCAAGGACCCGATCGCGGATGCAGCGGGCAAGACCGTCGGCGCCTTCGAGGCCGTGGGTGACATCGGCCTCTCCGGCGCCGCTTGCATGACCGCGTCGCTGTCGGCTGCGGCCGAGGCGCAGGCGAGCATCAGCGTCTCGGTTTCGGCCAGCGCCAGCGTGAGCGCGGGCTGAGCATCCCGCGCCAGTGAGGTGCGTGGCCGCTAGCCCGCGATGGCTGCGGCCACCACCTTGCCGGCGTTGATGCGCGTTTCGATGCGGTCACTCGGGACTTGAACGGCGGCTGCCAGCGTCTTGCCAGCGGATTCGAGCGACGCGAGGGGATCGATGTCGCCACCGTCGCCGCCCTTGCCGCTGGCCGAGTCGATGGCCAGCGCGCCGAAATCGCCGTCGACCGGGCCGATGCCGCCGATCACGCCACCCTTCACGTGCTTGCCGAATAGCGTCATCACGTGGTGGTTCTGGTTGTGGTTGCGGCCGCCGCCAGCGTTGCGCTTCAGCGTCCGCCCGAACACGTTGAGTGACGCGAAGGTGACCTGGTCTTCCAAACCGGCTGCGGTGAGCTCGGTCCACAGCGTGGTCAGGGTCGCGATGCTGGCCTGAGTATCCTCGGCTTCGGTCGTCAAATCCGAGTCGTTGTGGTTGTCGCCGCCGAACGGCAAGTGAATCGTGACTACCGGCGCCACCTTGAGCTTGATCAGCGCGACCGCCGCGATCACCTGATCGGTGGGCGAGTCGCGGTCAGCGGGATCGACCGGCAAGCGCGTGAGCAAGTTGGCTAGGTCCCCGCCGAGCTTTCTGACCTGCTCGCGGCCGAGCGCGTAGCGGTCGAGAAAATCGCGTTGCAGCTTGCTGCCGTTGACGCGCAGCTCCCCGTAAATCTTGTCGATTTCTTGGTCGCGCATGCTGGTGAGCCCGGTGAGCAAGTCGTCGGGCTCATCGAAAAGCGACTTGAGGCCGCTCGGATCGATGTTGTCGAGCGCGCGACCCTCGAAGCTGATCAGCTCGTTACCGAGCGGGATTGGCTCGGTCTGAATGGTACCCAGTACGGTCGCCAACTCGGAGGCGATCAGGCTCGGCAGCATCTCTTGCCCGTTGCCCATCGCCGATTTGGCCGCGCCCTGGAGTGTCATGACCTTGCGGTGCTCGGGGTGCGCGTTGGTGTACGTGCGATGGTGAAAGAACGCGAGGCGCGCCCGGAGCGCATCGGGCAGGTCGCCCCAGCATTTGGCCGCTTTGAAGCTGGCGCCGCCGAAGCTCACGTCCGCTGCTGCCAGCTCCGCGACCGGGCTGTTCTCCGTTCCTTGCACGAAGGAGCCCGGCGCGTTGGCGTTGAGCGGATCGCCCTGGCCCGACGTCGCCAAAATCAAGAACTGCGGCGCGGTATCGGCCGCAAGCGCCACGCGCTCGCCCAACAGCCAGGACTTGGGCAGCCCCGTGGCCAGGGAGCGCAAACCCACGAGCCCCGCGCCAAAAATCGCGGATTTTAGCAGTTTACGTCGAGTGGTCGGCATGGCTTTGGTCCTCATAGTCCGAGCGCCTGAACTTCTGGCGAGACGCAGGCCACGATGAAGGCCGAGCGCAGCGCGGTGGTGGCGTTGGTGGTCGACTTGGCGTTGTCGAAATGCTCGCCCAAGCTTTGGCGCACGCTGTCGTGGCGCGGCGTGCCCACTCCCAACCCCATCAGCTTTTCTACGAAGGCGTCGAGCGCGGCGTCGGGAGCCTTGACTTGGAACGGCATCGCGTCGGTGCTGCCGACGAGCTTGGTGGCCAAGCGAGAGCACAACTTTTCGACGGCTGCATAGTGAAACAGCCCCGTGACCGCGGTCTGCACCGGCTCTGCAGCGCCGCGACTGAAGTCGTCTTCAGGCACCAGGCCGGCGAAGGCCGTGGCGACACCGCATGCGCCCGGCACACCCAGCCGTGCATCGAGCGCGCGACACAGGTGCTGTTTGCGCGTGATGCTGACGAAGGGCTGCTGCGTGCGGAACGTTTCGGTGAAGGCCGCGCCCGTGACCAACGGCGAAGCGAGCAGCTCCGTGAGCAAGGTTTTGAGGTTGAAGCTCGAGTCCTTGAAGGCCTGCGCCACGCGCAAAAATTCCGGGTCTTTTTCGCTGCAAGGCTGCGAGTTGGCCCAGTAGCAGAGCTTTTGCGTCCAGCCTGTCGCAAAGCCGGGATGGTCCGCCAGCGCTTGCGCGAAATCGTCCAGCGCGCCGCCATCGTGGACGTAGCCTTGGAACGCGAAGGAAGGCGTGATGGTGCTCGCCTTTTCCGGGCGTTGAAAGTCGTACGAGAAGCCTTGCGCGAAGTACTCGCGCATCGGATCCAAGAATTGGTGACAGCCGTAGCAGGTGCTGTTCGGCGCCGCGTGCTCCTTGGCCAAGCCGTCGAGCCTCACGGGCGTGGTGGCGTCCGCCGGCGAAAAGATCTTGCCCAGCGCCGTGATCACGGTCTGGCTGGTGGTGACGCGGAACTGGTTGTCTTCGTTCGTTTCCCAATTGGCCAAGAAGGCCGGCGTGGTGAAGAAGCCGACGCGCGGCTGGCGCAGCGCGATCTTCTCGACGCTGCGTAACGAGGCCACGTCGTAGAAGGTCGGTACGGCTTTCGCCGCCTGTGCCACGTTCACGTCGACGAAGCGCCAATCGCTGAAGTCCGCGTCGCTGAGCACGCTGTCCGGGAAGCGGTATTGGCCGGCGCCCTGTCCCTTGCATTGCACGAAGCCCAGCATCATCTCGAACAACGAGTCCGCGTTGATCACGCCCGGATCGCAGTCGACCGGCAGCGAAGCGATTTGCCAAACGTGGTTCTGCACCGAGTAGTCGAGCGGCAACGGCGCGGGCGGCATGTCCGCCGTCGGTTCGCGCACGATGGTGTGCTTTTCTCCTTTGAGCTCGGTTTCGGTGCGATCCAGGTACGCGAGGCCCGACAGCAGCGCGGTGGTGGCGGCAAAGCGATGCGTCGTCAAAACCTCCGTGAACGGCCGGCCTTGCTCCACGATATCCAGCGCCGTGCGCACGAACGATTCCTGCGCGTTCTCCTTGAACGCGCTCAGCTGCCCGGCGTTGCCACGCAGCCGCTGAAATTGCGAGTCGAACGTGCCGACCAGCTTCTGCTGCAGCGCGACCTGTAAGAAGTCGCTGAGCTTTTCTTCGAATTCGGGCGTCTGCAGCCAAGCCTGAATGAGGCCTTTCAAGGCTGCCTCATCGCTCGTAACGCTGGCGACCTCGTCGGCGGTCGCGGCGCTGCCGACCAGCAGCGTCTTCACCTTGTTCACGTAAGACGCAGGCGCCACGGGCTCGAAGTCTTTGGCGGGGTCGTCGGTGCTGGCCGGCGCGCCGTCCGCCATGGTCCTCACCCAGCCTTCGATGCAGTGCAGCGTGTCCGCAGAGACGCCGGTCTGGCTGCCGAACGGCATCATCACTCCGCAGGGTGCTGCCTTGAAGCGTGCCGGGTCGATCACGCGTAACAGCAGGCTGTTGTCGATGTTTTGCGGATCGACGAGCAGTTCCCCGCTGCAGGCGTCGGTCTGCGAGCTCACTCCGACCAGGCGCTGGTCCACACCCGGCGAGAGCAAGTCCAACCCGCCCTGAAAGCGCTCACCGTGGCAGCCGGCGTTCGTGCAGCCGTTGGCGGGCGCCGCCAGAAGCGCCTGGATGTCGCAGTTGCCGCCGGGGCCGAACTCGCCGGCTTCCGCGCTGTTTTGGCTGCCGGCACTGCCGGCGTTGGGGTTGCCGGGCGCCGCGCCGTTACCCGCCGCTTTGGGGGTGGTCTCGCAGGCGGTGGCGACCAGCAGCGCCACGGCAGGTAGGCAGAGAGTGAGCGGGGATTTTCGTGGTGAAAGGGCTGCCAATGCTGTGCCTCTGCTGGTTGACGGGGCAGTCGGCGCAGCGCGACACGGATTTCGCCTTTCTTACAAAACTTTTAGCTAGTTGGAGATTCGCCCAGAACTCGATAGAGGCTGACCTGCAGCTGGCTGTCGACCAGGCCGAGCAGGCTGTCGAGCTCACTGGGGCCGAGGCCGAGCCGCGAGCCCAGGTTTTCGCGCGTGGCGGCGAGCAGTCCTTCGCGCAGCTCGGCGAGCCAACGCTGCACGCTGCGGCCGGTTACGCCATACATGACGCCGATGACCGAAGCCGGCAGCTGCTCAATGAACGAAAGTTTGAGTAGCGTGATTTGCCGCGCGTCGAGCTGGCTCAGCGCGGTCTCCAGCGCTTGTTTGAATTCTCCGGCGTAGCGCAGCTTGAGGTAATCGAGCTCGGGGTCGGTGGCGACGCTGGGGCTATCCAGCTCGCGCGCCTTGGGTCCGCTGCGCGCTCGCTGCAAATCCAACAGGCAGCGTGTGGCGATCATGCGCAGCCAGCCGCCGAATGGACCGCGACCCGAGTACTGCGTGATGCGCGGTGGCTGGCCGTCGTTCGGCACGAACAGTCGTGTTCGCACCAGCTGCTCGAGCTCGCCGGCCTCGGCTGCGGCGCCCTTGATCTGCGTCGCCAGCTGGCTCAAAAACTCGCGCTCGAAGCGGGAAAAAGCCGCCTTGTCGCCCTGTTCGAGCGCCCATGCCAGGTACAAATCCTCCACGTGCAGCTCGGCCAGCGCGCGCTCGGCATCGGCGGCGTCTTTGAGCTTTTCGCGCAATCTGGACGCGAATTCCTCGCTGGCGGCACTCACGCCGGGCGTCGCGCGCATGGCATCTTCCAGGCGACGCGGGAGGCTCATTCCGGGCTCATCTTGCTAGGGCCCACCGCCGAATGCAAACCTTGCAGGCGATGGTCAGCGCCGCCACCGCCTGCCTGGACGAGGACGAGCTCTTCGCGCTGGCGCGTGGGCAAGTGGCGGGCAGCGCGCTCGCGCGCGTCGAGTCGCACCTGAAAGATTGTGCAGACTGCTGCGCCGTCTTGGCCGAGGCTGCGCGCACGCTCGAGCCGGCGGCGGACGAATCGGTGCCGGGAGCGATCGCACGTTATCGGGTGGAGGCGCTCTTGGGAGCGGGCGCTTCGGGGCTCGTCTACCGCGGCTTCGATCCGCAGCTGATGCGCGCGGTGGCGCTCAAGCTATTGCGCCCCGAGGCGCTCGGCGCGCGCGAGCCTTCCGAGCGACTTCTGCGCGAAGCGCAGGCGATGGCGCGCTTGTCAGATCCGCACGTGGTCACGGTTTACGACGTCGGGGTGCACCAGGGCATGGTGTACCTGGTGATGGAATACGTGGACGGCCACACCCTGAGCCAGTGGCTGATCGAGGCGCCGCGCTCCCGCCCCGAGGTTTTGCGCGTCTTCGCCGAGGCCGGGCGGGGGCTTCACGCTGCGCACCAGAAAGGGTTGGTGCACCGCGACTTCAAGCCGGAGAACGTGATGGTGTCGCGCGAAGGTCGGGCGCGCGTGACCGATTTTGGCCTGGCCCGCGAGAGCGAAAGCTGGCTCGCGGAGCGCTCGGTCGACGACCAGGCGAGCACCGAGCTGTACGCGCCGACGCGCGGCCTGATCGGAACGCCCGCGTACATGGCGCCGGAGCTCTTCGAAGGCGGTCGCGCCAGCGCCGCCAGTGACCAGTTCGCGTTCTGTGTGGCACTGTTCGTGGCGCTCTTCGACAAGCACCCGTTCAAGGCGGGCGAGGGCATCGGTTTGAGCGAGCTGGTCACGCGCGTGCGCGGCGGCACGCTGCAGCACCCGGCCCTCGCCGATGCCGGCGCGCAGCGACTGTTTTCGGTGCTGCAGCGTGGCCTGGCGGCTCAGCCCTCTGCACGCTTCGCTGACATGTCCGAGCTGCTCTCGGCGCTCGAGCGCGCTCCCGGTCGTCGGCGTCGCGGCCTGTTCTTGCTGGTGGCACTCGTCGTGGTGACGGCGCTGGCCACAGTCGTGCCGGCGCGCCTTCCAGGGCGCCGAAACCCCGTGGGTAAAGGGCCGATCGACAACACTCCGGCAGCGATACCGCAAGCCCCAGCGCCCGTGGCGGCCGCGCCCCGCATCGAAGCGGCGTTGCCAACCGCTTCGGCAGGGCCTACACCCGTTCCCACGTCGCAAACCGCCGCCGCACCCCGCCCGAGTGCTCCGGCGACGGCGACGGCGCCGCTCGCCGAGAAGCGACGTGCGCCTAAACCTGGCGATGTGCGCTACAAAGACTGGCTGAAAGATCCGTTCTGAGATGGCGCTCGCTCCCTGCCTTCGCACGCTCGTGCTGCTCGCCGTCTGCTCGGTAAGCCCGCTCGCGTTGGCCGACGCTGCGGCGGACGCCCGCCAGCTCTATGCCGAAGGCAAGGCCGAATACGCGCAGGGCCACTACGAGCAAGCCGTCAATTTGTTCGAGCGCTCGTATGCCTTGTCGGAGTCGCCGGCGCTGCTCTTCAACATGGCCCAGGCTCATCGCCTGGCAGGCCCGAGCCATTGTGCCGACGCGATGGCGCTCTACGGCAGCTACCTCGTGGCCTTTCCCGAAGCCGAAAACCGCAAAGAGGTCGAAGAGCGCATCGCAGAGCTGCGTGAATGCGCGGACGCGGCGCGCCGCAGCTCGGCCGTTGTCGCAAACGAGCCTAAACCTTCGCCACCCGCTGCCGTTCCGCTCCCAGCTCCAGCTCCAGCTCCAGCTCCAGCTCCAGCTCCGGCTCCCGCCGTCGCGCCGTCACGCATGCCCACGGGCCCCGTGCTGATGAGTGGTGCCGGCGTGGCCCTGGCGGTTGCGGGTGGCGTGTTGTACTGGCGCGCTTCGGAGAAACACCGCGAAGCCGAGCGGGTGTGTCCGTGTTATCCCGGCACTTACTCGCGCTGGGAGGTGCTTTCCAACATCAGCTACGCGCTGCTGGCTGTCGGTGGCGCCACGCTCATGGGCGGTGTGAGCTGGTGGATCGCGGCTACGCCGCGCGATCACACCGAGCCCGCGCAGGCCATGCTGGGTGCGCGCGGCACGTTCTGAAGGCGCGGCCAGTGTTGCTGCGTCACTCGAGCTCGCACAGGTACGCGTGCGCGTCCGTGCAAGGGTTGTCGTTGTACTTGTCGGCGGGCGTGAGCAGTATGCAGTTCTGCGTGTGGGCGCTGTCGCTGGGCTCGCCCACCGCGAAGCGCGTGGTATCCAGCGCGACGCCCGTCGACCACACGTAGTGCCCTTCGCTCGCCTCGTCACCCGCGCCAAGCCAGGCGGCAATACCCACGTTTTTGCCCACGAACTGGCGCTCGGCGTCCGTTTCGAGCGTGGCCAGGTGCCCACCGTCCGCCTGGCAACGTTGCTCGGCCGCCGCAGAGCCCAGCGCGCCAGTGTGAAGCGAGTAAGCGTGATGGTCGAGCGGGTAGACGAAGGCGTTGCCGCGTTCGCACACGAACGGCAGCGACGCCGGGCAAGCGTCCGAAAGCCATTGCCCCGACGTGGCCTGCGTGTCGAAAGCGACGCAGCGTTCGCTGCCGGTCGGCTGCCCCGGCGCGAAGCTCGTGTAAGTGCTGTCCTCGCCCGTGACCCAAGAGTTGTTGCCGTTGCTGCGCGTCATGCCTAACCAAAAGCGGCCGCTCAGCATCAGCTTGTCGATCAAGTCGCTGCCCTCGGCTTGCGAGGTGACGGTCCACAAGTCGCCGCCCTCGGCCTGGCAAGCCTGGCGCGCCTGGTCTTGCGGCAGCGGATCAGCATGCAGCGTGTAGCAGTGGGCGTTCACGCCACGATAGAATGAGCCGGTCTTGCCCGCGCAGAGCATGCAGCCGCGCGAGCACTCGCCTTTGGTTCCGCCTTCGTCGCATTCCTCGACGCCGCGCCGCACCACGCCGTCGCCGCAGGTAGCCCAGCTGCAGCCGTTGAGGCAGGCGTCGGTCTTGTCCATGTTGCCGTCGTCGCAAGCCTCGTCCGCGTCGAGCTGGCCGTCGCCGCACATCGGTCCGGGCGGCGCCTGCTCGATCTTGCAATCGTGCGCGCAGCCGTCGCCATCTTGCGTGTTGCCGTCGTCACACTGCTCGGCGAACTCGAAGAGCTGGCCGTCGCCGCAGCGGGCGTTCTTGCAAGTGTCGAGACAGGCGTCGTCGTTGGAGTCGTTGCCGTCGTCGCAGTCTTCGTTCGCTGCCGGGCGCCCATCGCCGCACCTGTCGGGCTCGATGCTGCAAGTATCGCTGCAGCCATCGCCCGAAATGCGATTGCCGTCGTCGCACGTTTCTTGCTGCTTGATGATTTTATCCCCACACGAGCCGTTCTCGAGGCTGCTCCAATCCAAGCAGCCCGAGCCAAGCGCCGCGCCGGTTAAGGCCAAAAAGCCCCACCGCGAGCTCGAACGAAGACGGAAGCGCACGGCCAGAACGTATCCTCGTTTCGTCTCGCTCGCCTCATGCTATTTTTCTTCGTGGGACGGTATGGCGCGCCTATTTCACAGTCTGGTGGTTTGCGGCGCGGGGCTCACCCTCTTGGAATGTGGCGGCCGCGTCGCCGGTCACGAGGGTGGGGACGACCAGGGCGCGACCAGCGCCGCCGGTCAAACGAGCAGTGCTGGTCAGAACAACGACGGGCACGGCGCGTCGAGCTCGTTGGGCGGTGCGAGCGCACAGGCGGGTAGTGCGCCGTCAATCGGGGGACTGCATCTCGGCGGCTTCGGTACCGGCGGCTTGGACACGGGCGGCTCCCCCGCAGCCGGGACGGCAAGCGGTGGCGCCACCGTGATCGTGCCGCCCGGCGCGCAGGCTCAGTGGGATTGCGACGGAGCCAACATCAGTAGCTGCGAGTTCAACGGCGGTAGCGCCGGTCCCGCGCACCCTGCCTTCAACATCGACGTTCCCTGTCGGACGAATCCCGACCGCCCTAAAGAATCCGACGATTGCCCGGCCAACACGCTGCTTACGTGTTTCGATGGCACTTACGCGGGGCAAAGCGTGCTCTTCAATTGCGAATGCGTCTCGCCCCAGGGTGCCGACGCCTGCACCTGTCCTGCGTTCCATGCGGGGTGTGCTTACTCCACGTACCAGCCGGTAGATTGCACGACTGAGCGAGCGCTCTGCGGCTGCGCCCAAACCTGCATCCTGAAATGAGCGATGAAGCGTACGCGCTGCTCGAAGCTGCGTTCGCGAGCGGCGATCCGTTGGCGGAAGCTGCCAGGCTCGCGCCCGAGCAACGCCAGGCGCTGCGCTCGTTCTGGATCGCGCGCGCTTCCGGCGAGCTGACGACCGCCCTGTCGTTCGAGTTCATGCTGGACGACTTGCGCGAGCTTCAGGCGCCGCGCGTGCTTCTGCAGCTGGCTGAACGCGCCGTGAGCGAAGAGCATCGGCACGTCGACTGGTGCCTGCGCTTCGCCCGACTCTTGGGCGAGGGCGAAGATGCGCGCGCCGAGCTCGGCGGCACGAGCCCGCTCACGTTCGACGGCGCCAGCGATGCCGACAACCGCGTGCTGCGCACGGTGTTCGGCGGTTGCTTCAGCGAAACCGTGGCGGTGCACGTGCTGCGCGCTTCGCAAGAGCTTTTGACGGAAGATGCGACCTCACGCCTCAACCGCCAGCACTTGGCGGAAGAGATCGGGCATTCTCGCCTCGGTTGGGGCCTCCTGGGGTGGCCCGGGCTCGGCAGCCAGGCGCTGGCGCTGGTTGCCGAATACGCGCCCGCGATGGAGGCGCTCACGCGCAGCCTCTGGCTGGGGCCACGGCGCGCGCACGACCACGAGCTCGAGGCGCTCGGCTACCTGTCGCGTCCACTGGTCACGCAGGCGCTCGACCAAGCTTTCGCCGAGGTGATCTGGCCTGGCCTCGCGCGATGCGGCGTACGCGTTTGAGGCGAGCTCAGCCGGCGTCGCTGTTCAGGGCGCGCTGAAAGAAGCTGGAATGCTCCGCCAGCGTCGTGACGTAGCCGCGCACGTCTTCGCGCGCCTGCTTGCCGAGCTTGGCGAACGGGATCACGTGCTGGGTCGGAACGTAGCGAAAGGTGAAGTTGATGCGGCGCGTGCGAAAGCCGTCGATTTCCGGCGGGAGCGCGATTTTCTCGCGCTTATCTACGCGTTGTACCCGATGAAATACTTTGTCTTTGAAGAAGCTGCCGCCAAAAATTTGCAGGCTGCCGTCGTCCAGCCACTGCGAGACCAGCGGCGCCTCACGCTCGCCGATGCGTTGCGAACGCACGAACTGAAACAGCGCGCGCTCACCCAGCGAGAGCGACGCCACCGGCCCCGGCTCGAAGTCGCGGTGCTCGCCGACCCGCGCCGTATCGATCCATTTGTCGCCTTCGCGGCGCGCCCCGTAAAAGTTCACCAGGCAGGTGTTGAGCCGGTAACCTTCGGGAATATCCTTGCGTGGGAACAGCTTGGAGATACGCCGCTCGGTGTCGGCCACGATGCGCGACAGCACCTCCGGAAATGGCTCCGCCGCCACGCAGCGATCGTGCGTGCCGCGCGGTGGGCGATAGTAATCGAGGCAAGCAAACTGCCAGTTGCCGAGCCAGTACACGGGCCGGAGTAGCGAGCGCTGCGTCTGCCCCGTTGGCGGGTCCCGCAGCGTGGAGTAGCGCTGCTCCCAGATCGGATGCAGCTTGCCGAGCCAGGCCAAGAGCTGCTCGCGGGCCTGCTTCTGTAAATAGCCCGGAAAGTAGTGGTGCCCGCGCGGGTCATGAAACTCCCTGAGCTGGGGTTTTGGCCCCAGCTTCGAGCTGACGGGCTTCTTGGGAACCGGCGCTGTCAAAACCGTAAAAACGCGCTTACACGAGCGTCGCGCGAGCGTACAGGGCTATACTCGGCCCATGCGTTTTCTGGAGCGGCTCGGCCGCGCGATCCTGATCCTCACGGTCTTCGGCATCGCGTCTTACTTCTCCATGCAATCGGGTACGGGCGGCTTGTGGCGCGGTCTCGAATCGGCGCACGCCGTCACGGCGCCAGGCCAGCCCAAAGCGCCTTACGACCTCACGCAGCTGGTGGCCGTCAACGAGACGCTCAACACCATCCGCACCAAGTACGTGGACCCGAGCCGGGTCAAACCGCGGCAAATGTTCCTGTCGGCCCTGAACGAGATTCAGCGCGAGGTCGCGCAAGTCATCGTTCGGCACGAAGACAAGGCCAAGTCGGTCAAGGTCCAGGTCGACAGCGAATCCGCGGAGTTCCGCGTCGACAACGTGCAGGGGCCTTGGGACGTTGCGGCGCGCCTGCGCGAGGTGTTCAGCTTCTTGCAGGCCAACCTGAAAGACACGGAGGTCGATCTGCGCGAGGTCGAATATGCCGCATGCAACGGCATGCTGCGCACGCTCGACCCGCACAGCGTCTTCTTGAGCCCCGAGGCCTACCGCGAGATGAACTTGTCGACGTCCGGCCATTTCGGCGGCCTCGGCATCGTGATCAGCATCCGCGATCAGGCGCTCACCGTCATGCGCCCGATGCCGGGCACCCCCGCCGGTCGCGCTGGCTTGAAGCGCCTGGATCGCATCACCAAGATCAACAACGAGTCGTCGCTGAACATGCCGCTCGACGACGCGGTCGGGCGCCTGCGCGGCAAGCCCGGCTCCAAAGTCACGGTCTGGATCCACCGCGACGGCAACGAGGGCTGGACGGGGTCGCGCCCCTTCGAGCTCACCCGCGAAGAGATCCAGGTCAAGTCGGTCGACTACCGGGCGCTCGGCAACGGCGTCGGCTACATCCGCTTGAAGCAGTTCCAGGCGTCGTCTTCGGACGAGCTCGACGAAGCGCTGGGCGAGCTGGGCAAGAAGGAGAAGATCAAGGGTCTGGTGCTCGACCTACGCGGCAACCCCGGCGGTCTGCTCGAGCAAGCCGCCAAGATCGCCGACCGCTTCCTGGAAGACGGCGTGATCGTCTCCACCGTCGGCACGGCCGAGGGCCGTGAAGAAAAGCGCGCCACGCGCCACGGTACGGAGCCCAATTATCCGATCGCCGTCTTGGTCAACGGCTCCAGCGCCAGCGCCAGCGAAATCGTGGCCGGCGCCCTCAAGAACCTGGATCGCGCCGTGATCGTGGGCCAAACGACGTTCGGTAAGGGCTCGGTGCAGCTCGTGTTCCCGAACGTCACCCCCGAGCACGCCGCGCTCAAGCTCACGATCGCACAGTACCTGACGCCGGGAGACATCTCGATCCAAGGCGTGGGCGTCGCGCCCGACGTGGAGCTCGACCCGATGACGGCCGACACGCTGGAGATGGACCTGTACCGCTCCGAGCGTGCGCTGCGTGAGCGCGACTTGACCAAGAGCCTCACCGGCGCTGCGCGTCACCCGACCGAGCAGTCGTTCTTCCGCATGCGCTACAACTTGCCCGAGGCAGAGCGCGCCAAGATCCGCGATCGCGGCGGCGACATCGAAGACGATTTCGAGCTCGATACGCCGATCAAGGTCGCGCGCGATTTGGCCGGAAAGATGCCGCAGGGCAAGCGCCCGGACCAGCTGCGCGCCATCAAGCCGGTGCTCGAAAAGATGCAGGCCACCGAGGTCGACGCGATCGCGGCCGACCTGAAGCGCCTCGACGTGGACTGGGCTGCGCCGCCGAAAGACGTACCGAACGCACCCAAGCCCAGCGATTTCGAGGTCACGGCAAAGACCGACCGTCCGAACGATACCGTTGTCTCGGGCGACAGCATGCAGCTCAAGGTTTCGGTAAAGAACAAGGGCACCGCGCCGGTGTACCAGCTGCGCGCCATCACCAAGAGCGACGGCCCCTACTTCGACGAGAAGGAGCTGGTGTTCGGCAAGGTGATGCCGGGCGAAACCAAGACGGCCACGGTGCCGCTCGGCTTCTGCGACCTGGAAGGGCACAAGGCAGGCTCCACCGAGCCGCTGCCGACGGACGCCAAGCGCGTCTGCAAGATCCCGCTCGACGCCGACACCCGCTCCGACGTGGTGAAGGTGCGCTTCTTCGCGGAAGGCTCCGAGCCCCCGCAAGAGGCCGAGGTGCGCACCACCATCAGCTCGCAGCCGCAGCCGATCTTCGCCTACACCTACCAAATCGCCGACAATCGCCCCGGCAACGGGGACGGGCAGATCGCGCGCGGCGAAGGCGCGACCGTTTACATGACGGTCAAGAACGTCGGCAAAGGCAAGAGCTTCGAGACGCAGGCCAACCTGCGCAACCTCACCGGCGACGGCCTCTTGCTGCACGCCGGCCGCTTCGACATCTCGAACATGAAGCCGGGCGACTCACGCACCGTGGCCTTCACGTTCGACGTGCTGGACGAGCTGCAAGAGAGCTTCGTCAACTTCGAGCTCAGCGTGACCGATCGCGATCTGCGCGTCGGCTCGAGCGAGAAGGTGAAGCTGCCGCTGACCAAGAGCCCACTGGCGCTCGTCAAAGCGCAAGGCAAGGTGCAGCTCACCAGCGTCACCGGTGTGCGCGGCCAACCGCTCGGCGCCGCGCCTGTCGTGGCCGAGCTCGACAAGGGCGCCGTCGTCGACAAGCTCGCGACCTTCGGTCCGTACACGAAGGTGAACCTGGGCGACGATCGCTTCGGCTTCGTCGAAACCAAAGCCTTGAAAGACGGCGCTGCGGGCGCCGTCAAGGTGAGCCTGAAGCCGCTGCTCTCGCACTCGCCGCCGCTGCTCGAGGTCACGCCCGCCAAGCTGAGCGTGCGCGACGCCAAGGTTCACATCGAAGGCCAGGCAAACGACAGCGATCGCGTGCTCGACGCTTTCATCTTCGTCGGCGCTCGCAAGGTCTTCTACCAGTCGAACCGCAAGGCCGAGGACCCCACCAAGCTCAAGTTCTCGCTCGATACCGAGCTTCAGCCCGGCATCAACATCGTGACCGTCGTCGCCCGCGAGAGCGAAGACACCACCACGCGCTACACCATGGTCATCCGTCGCGACGGGCCCGGCGGCGAAGCCCTCAAGACCACGCGCGGCGAATCCATGGGCGACGACCTCGGCCTCGACAGCGAGGAGTGAGAAGTCGTCGAAGGTGGGGGCTGCCACGCCACAGCCCCCTAGTGATTCTACACATCTCGCGGGACGGCGAGGGCGTTCTCGCGTCACGGCGAGCGCTGCATTGCACATAACGAGGGGCCGACGACGGAGGACGCCCACTCACCTCTCATACGCGCAGAAAATTCTTACGCTCGTAATTAGCTTCGTGGACGTCCGATGATAGCTGGGTGCCGAAGCGCATCGCGCGTTCACCCAAGTTCTTACGTTCGGAAGAACTTCTTGGCGATGGAACTGGGGACACGCCGCAATGGGATTGCGACTGCGAGGCGGCTCGAAGAGCGCTCGGACACTGCGAGCTCTGCTTCTGGGCCACTGCGTCGAAATGTGTAGATCCTGAGCCGCAGCCCCCGTTGCAGAAGGCTGCCGCGGCGGCACTCGGTCCCATTGGCTGAATTCCGACGCCGCTATCATTCACTTTGAAAATCAGAGTGGCGTGGGTGGCGCTCTGAAAGGTTTGGGCGGTCAGCGGCACAGGTAAAGCGGAGCCGCGTGATTTGCGGGCCGCCAAATGCAGCGTGGAGGAGCAGCTTCAGCGAGGTTCGGTTGGCAGCGCGCGGCATGGCCGGCGCTGTGGGGAGCGCTGCTCGTGGCCTGCGGCAACACCTCGCAGCGAGACACGCTTCCGATGTTCATGGCGCACGGCGGCAGCGCTAACGGCGGCAGCAGCGGTGGCCCGGCAGGCGCTGCCGGCACACCCGCGGCGACCGAAACGGTGGAAGGCGCCATGCATCGCCTCACGCGCTTCGAATACGAATCCACGGTGATGGACGTGCTCGGCACCCAGGCGCCGACGCTCGCTCTCTCCGAGGGCAACTGGGGGGGCTTCGAAACCGCGGCCAATCTCCGCGTGAGCGACGGCGATTACGCCAAATTCTACGAAGCGGCGCGCACGGAAGCTCACGCCGTGCTCACGGACGCCACGCTGCGAGCGCGCGTCGTGCCGTGTCGAGAGCAGACCAGCGCCTGCGTCGACAGCATGGTGCAGTCGGCCGGTCTCAGGCTGTTTCGACGCCCGCTCGAGCAGGACGAGCGCGCTGTGTACACGAAGCTTTTCAGCCAATTGGTTGGACAGCAGCTCACTTACGACGCCGCGCTGGAGCAGGTGCTGGTGGCACTCTTGGCAAGCACGCAGTTCCTCTACCACGTGGAGTTTCCGGGCGAGCAAGGGCCGGAGCCGCTCGGCCCTTACGAGCAGGCGTCACGCTTGTCGTACTTACTGTGGAGCAGCGCGCCCGACGACAACCTGCTCGAAGCCGCGCGCCTCTCCGAGCTCTCCGAAGACCAGCAGCTCGAAGCGCAGCTCACCCGCATGTGGGACGACGCTCGCTCGGCGCGCTTCGTCCAGAGCTTTGCGGGGCAATGGTTGGGCGCGCAACGTGTCTTGGAGCACTCCGTGAGCCCGCAGGTATATCCGACTTGGAACCTGCAGCTCGCGAGCGCAGCCGCCAACGAGCTCTACGAACGCTTCGACGCGCTGCTACGCAACGACGCCGACTTCTTGGATCTGTATCGGCCCACCGCGCACGACGTCGACGCGGCGCTGGCACCACTTTATGGCGTCACACCCGAGCCGGGCGCCAGCACGGTGCGGGTCGAGGGCGAGCGGGCGAGCTTCCTCGGCTCCATCGCTTACCTGACCATCAGCTCTTTCGATCTTCGCACCTCACCGACCCAGCGCGGCAAATTCATCCTGCAAAACGTGCTGTGCCAGCCCCTGCCGCCACCACCGCCCGGGGTAGCGGTGGAGGACCCAGCTCCGCCCAACGCGACCTTTCGCGAGTGCGTCGACCGCATTCGCGCCAATCAGCACTGCGCGCCTTGCCATGACTTGATGGACCCGATCGGGCTTTCGCTCGAGCATTTCGACGGCATCGGGCAGTATCGCGTCGCTTACAGTAACGGTGAGCCGATCGACTCGCACCTCACGCTGGTTCCGTCGCCAGGTTACCCCGCGGGGTTACAGGTCGAAGGCATCGGCGGCATCGTCGAGCGCGTGACGACGGATCCCGCGTCGACGCGTTGCGCAGCCGAAAAGCTGTATGCCTTCGCCACCGGCAGCGCCTCTACCGAAGTCGATCGGCAGAACATCGACACGCTGTCGGGCGACTGGCAACGGGGTCCGCTCACCATCAAGGAGCTCGTGCGCACGCTCGTGCTCAGCAATACGTTCCGCTCCAAGCGGGCCTGGAAGGTGCCATGACCGCGCGTCGACCCTTTGCCGTCTCTCGGCGCGCGGTGCTGCGTGGCGCGGGCATCGCCATCACGCTGCCTTGGCTCGAATCGCTGGCGCCTCGTGCCGCGCGTGCGCAGGCGACTCAGGTCTTGCCGCGGTTTTTGCCGATTTACCTGCCGAACGGCGCGCCCGATCTGTGGAAGCCCACGCAAACGGGCAGCGGCAACGGTTGGGCGCTGTCGTCGGTTCTGGAGTTGCTGAAGCCGCTCAAGGACAAGGTCTGCGTCGTCTCGGGCTTCGAGAACGGCTCGGTCTTCAACCTCGACGGTAACCCGAGCGTTGCCCCCGAGCACGCTCGCCCTGCGGGAGCTTGGCTCACGTGCGAGGACGCGCGCGCGCTGCGGCAGCAGCTGCGGGTGGAACGACGCCAATGGCGTGTCGTTCGACCAAGTCTTGGCTAGCTTCGCGCCTGCCGTCGGTGGTGCGCCGCTGGCCTCCCTGCAAGTGGGGTTGAGCTCCACGCAGAGCTCTTGCGACGGTGAGCCGTGCTCGCTGTCGCGCAGCGTGTCGTGGCGCACCCAAACCCAGCCGACCGGCAAGCTCGTGGACCCCAAGGAGGTCTTCGAGCAATTGGTCGGCGCGACGCAATCACCGGAAACGCCCGAGCAAACTCGCCAACGTGGCATTCACCAAAGCGTGCTCGACGCGGTCGGAGAAAGCGCCCAAACCCTGCGCGGCCGGCTCAGCACCTACGATCGATTGCGCCTGGACGAGTTCATGCAGGCGCTGCGCTCGGTCGAAGAGCGCGCCACCGCGCTGCCCTCCGAGCGCCCGCTCTGCCGCCCCACGAGCACGCCGGTCTTTCCGGACGTGGGCCCGCTCGTGCCGTTTCGCCAGAATACGGCCCCGTACGACAAGGGCTTGCACGCCGACTTGATGAACGACCTGATCGCGCTGGCATTTCAGTGCAACCTCACGCGCATCGTGAGCTACATGCTGGAAGACGAACGCAGCGAGTTCATCTACGACAACGTGCCGCGGCGACACTTCACGGAAGCAGGCTCGGTGCAGGTCGACGGAACGTGCGGCGAGTACCAGAGCGTACAACACGGCGTCACCGACGACTTTGCCACCATCACGTGGTGGAACGTGGGCAAGGTGGCGTCGCTGTGTCAGAAGCTCGCCTCGATCCCAGAGGGCGAAGGCCGCAGCGTGCTGGACAACACGGTGGTGTTTCTGGGCAGCTGCATCCACGGTTCCGATCACCGCTGTGACCGGTTGCCGGCTTTGCTGATTGGCGGCAGCGGCTCACTCGCGCTCGACCAGCACGTCGATTTGGGCACGCGCCCGCTGCGCGACCTGTACTACACGCTGGCCAATAGCGTGTACGGCATGAACCTCGCCAGCTTTGGCACCAACCGCATGGGTACCCCTCACCGCGCCGTGACCGAGCTGCTCGCGGGCTGAAGCTCGCAATACCGGCAAGAGCCCTTACCAACCCCTCCGCCTCGGCTGATCGTGGAGCTTTGCTGGCTAGCTGTAGTCGGTTTGTGGAACCGGTTCTTTGCGACGAAATTGGCCTGACAAGCGCGGCGAAGACGTCAAGATGCGCGCATGCGAGGCGTGATTGGGCTGTGCTGTTTACTCTGGCTCATGGGCTGCGACGAGGGCAGCTCCAGCGACGTAGGCGGCATGATGACGATGACTGGCGGTGGGCAAACGCAGGGCGGCAGCGCCGGCACGACCTTGATTCCGTCTGCGGGAGCGACTGCGGCTGGTACCGCCAACGGCGGCACGATGGCCGTGGCGGGGACCGGCGGCGCAGCCAGCGCGGGTTCCGCAGCCGGCGGCACGAGCGCAGGCGGCCCCGGCGCGGGCGGCGCGGCGGGCAGCGGCGGCAGCGCGCCGATGAATCAAGTCTTCTCCCAGTGCCGGCTGCATTTTGGCACCATCGACAGCAAGGCCAAGGAGAACCCGGGGATGATTCCGGAGCTCGACTTCTTCACTCCGGGCTGGATGGGCATCTCCGACACCTTCGACCAGAGTTACGTCTGCGAGGAGGGCAAGCCGGGCGCGGTGCTGGGCAAACAAGTGCCCGTGATTGTCGCGTACGTGTCGGCCTTTTACGTGAAGCGCCACCACGGCGGCTTGTGTGACTGCAACGTACCCGACTGCGGTCAGATCGACGGCAAGGCCAACGACCTCTGCCACTTTGGCGCGCAGTACATCAAGCAAGATTTGGCTGCCATCGTGAACGTGTACAAGAGCTACGCTCAGGGCTACGCCGCCTGTTATGGCACGACGCGCCCGATTGTGTTCGAGATGGAGCCCGATTGGTACCAGTACACGATCAATGAACAGGGCGCGCCCTTCACCAAGCAAGAAGCGGGTGACTTTTTGGGGCAGTACGTGAGCGCGATCAAGCAGTACCTGCCGAACGCCTACTTCTCGATCGATATCTCGCCCTGGGTCGACGACAACGGCGCCACCAACGGCAAGGATTGGTACTCGCACTTCGACCTGTCGAAGTTCACGTTCGTGAACACTTCTGGCGGGAGCACGCTGGGCGCGAACACCAAGATCCGCAACGATAATCAAATGACCTGGAGCGGCGTGAGCCAGACCACCGGCAAGGCCGTGCTCGCCGACACCGGCTACGGTGCCGCCGGCATCTCTGCAGGCCACGACGCGAATTGGGACGACGTGAACAACCTGAACGCGCGCCTGGCGGACGGCGTCGTTTCAATCAGCCAGTACAACCCCAAGTCCGACTGGGGCAGCACCATTTCGAGCATTCGCGGCCAGCTCAAGACTCCCAAGTTCTGTCCCTGACCGGCCTGCCTCGGCTCGGCGGTTGACAGCGCTTTGCGGCGTGACACCATGCGCGCCGCCATGTCCCAAGCTGAGTATTCGAACGTCACCGCCGTCGCCAAAGCCAACGTCTATTTCGACGGTAAGGTCGTGAGCCACACCATCAAGCTCGAAGGCGGCTCGAAGAAGACGCTCGGCTTGATCTACGCCGGCGAGTTCCACTTCGGCACGGACGCGCCCGAGCGCATGGACATCACCGCGGGCAAGTGTGAAGTCCGCATTGACGGCGAGACGAGCTGGAAGACCTACGAAGGCGGCACCTTCTTCAAGGTGCCGGGCAAGTCCGGTTTCGACATCAAGGTCGCTTCCGGTATTGCGGAATACGTCTGCTCGTTCGAGTGAGACCCCGCCCAACACCTGTCGCTCGCCGCCGACAATTGTAAGCTGGCTTACAATTGTCGAGCGCTCAGGCTGAGCGTTTTCGGCTCCTCTGGACACTCTAGGGGGGATGCGCGGAAGGCTTGCTCTCGGCTTGGTCGGATCTCTCGCGACGCTGGTCGTTTTTGCTCAAGGTTGCTCGTCGAGCTCGGGTAGCTCGAGTGGCGCTGCCGGTAGCGCGGGCAGCAGCAATCCTGCGGCTGGCAGCAGCAATACCCCACAAGCCGGGGCCGCGAACGGTGGCAGCAGCACCGGCAACGGCGGCAGCGGCACCGGGCAGGGGGGCAGCGCGCAGCAGCCCGGCGGAGGCCAGGTAGGTGCGGGTGGGACGATGAGCAGCACTGCCGGCACCAGCACCGGTAACGGCGGCAGCGCGCCGGCCGGCCCCGCTATCGGTCCGGCCAAGTTCGATGCGGGCGACCTGGACACCGCGAGCGACGGCGGCACCCTCACGTTCACGAACCTGGGCAAGGTCGGCTTCTACCCGAGCCGTCGCGATCCTGCTTCCGGCACGTGCGACGTGTACTCGAACGGCACGTGCTGCATGACCAAGCACCCGCTGGCGGACGACAAGCTCACGCCTTGGAACGAAGAGCTGATTGTCACGCTGCGCGGCCCGATTCAGCTCAAACAATTCGTCGTGTACACGGCCGACGACACGGGCATGAATTGGAACGTGCAAAGCGCCTGGGATTCGCAGGCGCCCGCGAACGCTTTCGGCATCGCGTTCGATGGCAATGCCACGAAGAACGCAAAATTCGCAGGCACCATCGGCAGTGAGTGCGTGGCCGACGCCATGACCGACAAAGCGTTTCCGTGCGGGCCAAACAGCGTGCCGTACTGTCCGGCAGGCGGCGGCGGCCCCAAAAACTACGGCTGGAGCGGCTCCAAGCTGTTCGTGATGACGGCGCGTATGCCGATGATGGGCGGCGACAAGCTGGACGCGGCGACGGCTTGCGGCACCGGCACCAGCAACGGTTGGTACAACGCGCCTTGGATCGGCATCAGCCTCGGTGAGCTGATCCGCGAAGGTAAGTTCGGCGATTGCAACTGCTACGGCAAGACGCCGCCGGAGTGGTACGCGGGCGACGGCTGCGGCCAAATCAACGCGTTCGAGGTCGTGAACGACAACAACGACTATCAAAATTTCGACGTCTTCAGCTCCAACATCTTTGCGTATTACGGCAACGTGGGTGAGGGGCCCTGCGGTAAGAACTGCAATTTGACTGGCGTCGGGCCCGCCGACTTGATCGACAAGGCCACCAGCATGCCCGCCGCCAAAGGTGGCGTCACCGCGTTCGGCGGCACGGCCGCTCACGTAGCGTTTCGCCGTCCGACCGAAGGTTATCGCTACGTGCTCGCGCTGTTCGACGTGAACACACGCCAGATGCAGTTGGCCATCATTCACCCGAGCAAGATCCCGGCCGCTGCGGCCGGCCTCTTGCCGACGCTGCCGCGCTCGCTCGGCCGCGCGACCATCGACTCGCTTTTGGCCATGCGCCTGCCCGGATAAGCTCGCCGAGCGTCCCCGCAGTTTGCCCAGCCTCGAGCCGCACCGTATGCTGGCGGCCCTGCAATGCTGAAGTTCGATGCGCCCTATTGCCTGACTCACCAGGACGGCAAGACCCACTACGCGACCGGTGAAATTCGAGAGCAGCGCCTGCTCTCCGAGGTGCCGAGGCGCGGGCAGTGGCCGGTCTTCAGCATGGTGCCGTTCTCCCAGCTGCGTGAGCGCGAGTTCGACGTGCACGATCGCGGCGAGCCCATCTTGTCGCTGATTCCGAGCGAGTACCGCGAGATACGGCTGGAAGACGTGTTGGCCGGCGGCCAGGCGCCGGAGGTTCGCACGCTGGGCGCGCCCACCTTCGACATGGACGACGCCGAGTTCGAAGCCAACGTGGCGCGGCTGATCAAAGAAGAGATCTGCCACGGTGAGGGCTCGAACTTCCTGCTGTCGAGGAAGGGCCGCATCAGGTTCGCGTCCTTCGACTGGAAGGTCGCCAACGAAATTTTCAAGCGGCTGGCTCGCAATGAGTTCGGCGCCTACATGACCTTCTGCTTCCACGACGGTGAGCGTTTCTTCGTCGGTTCGTCGCCGGAGCGGCACATCACGATCCAAAAAGGCGTCGTGAGAATGAACCCGATCTCCGGCACGCTGCCCAAGAGCATGCTCAAGCAACGGGCGGACTTGATCGAGTTTTTGTCGGATCCGAAGGAAATCAACGAGCTCTTCCAAGTGGTGGACGAAGAGCTGAAGATGATGTCGCGCATCTGCAGCTCGGGCGGGGACGTGCACGGCCCCTACTTGAAAGAGATGAGCACGCTCATTCATACCGAGTATTTGCTGCAGGGCCACACCGACGGCGACTACGTCGAAGCCTTCAAAGACTCGATGTTTGCCGCGACCATGATCGGCAGCCCACTCGAAAACGCGGCCCGCGTGATAAAAAAGTACGAGCGCGAACCGCGCCGCTACTATTCGAGCGCGCTGATGATCACCGGGCTCGACGCCGACGGTGAGGAGTTTCTGGACAGCGCCATCACCATCCGCACCATGGAGGTGTCCGCAGATGGTGAAGCGACCATCCAGAGCGGCGCCAGCATCGTGCGCGACTCGGTGCCGGCCAACGAGTGCCGCGAGGTGAAGACGAAGGCCGCCGGCATCCTGCGCGCGATCGACAGCGCCGAGCCAACCAAGCCCAGCCTGTCGCAATATCGCGATGGCTTGGTCGACCAGATCCTCGAGTCTCGCAACAAGTACTTATCGCGCTTCTGGATGGAAAAGCAGCACCAGTCGTACATCGACGCGCGGCTCGAAGGTCGCTCCATCCTGATCATCGACAACGAGGACGAGTTCACGCACATGCTCAAGCACGTGCTGACACACCTCGGTTTGCGCGCCAAAGTCGTCGACTTTCGCCAGGCGCAGCCGCTCGTGGCCGACGCCGAGCTGGTGCTCGTCGGTCCCGGTCCCGGTGACCCAACCGACATGAACGACCCGAAGATGCAGGTGGTCCACGGCATCACGCAAGACTTACTGGATCGCAAAGCCAAGTTCTTGTCGGTGTGCCTCGGCCACCAGATCTTGTGCTGCCGCCTGGGCATGCGGGTCGAGCCGACGGATCCGCCGCTGCAAGGCGTGCAAAAGTCGATCGACCTGTTCGGGCACCGCGAGGCAGTCGGCTTCTACAACACCTTCTTCGCGCGCCGCCCGAGCGAGCTACCGGCAGGAGTCGAGATCGCCAGCGAGCCCGACGGCCGCGTTACCGCGTTGCGCTCGCAAAACTTCTGCAGCTTCCAATTCCACGTCGAGTCGGTGCTCACCACCAACTCCGTCCCCCTCCTGCGCGACGCCCTGCTCTGGATCCTCACTGGTCGCCTCGGCACGGTCCGCCCGCCACCCATCAGCAGCACCCCACCGCGAGCTTGATCGTGTAGGGGAGGCGGGGAGTGGTCCTCCAAAAATAGAAATGCGTTCTCGCCTCGCGGACCTCCCCGCCTGCGTGTGATCTCGGGGGCTCTCGACACTCGTGCGCTATCGGTTAGCGGCAGTTACCGCTGGGTGCGTCGGCGGTGCACCAATCGAGGAGGAGCTGCTTTTCGTCGTCGTCGAGCGGCGCGACGGGCGGATCGAGCTTGATGAACATGGCGGGCATCGAGCCTTCCTCGATTGCCTTTTGCATCGCGAGGTAACGCGGTTGGTCGTGACGATCGAGCGTTTGCGTGTCGGCATAGGTGACGAGCGCGAAGGGCGCGCCGTGCAGCGGTGGATCGGCGTGGCAGCGTTGACACTTGTCTTGCAGCAAGCGCTGCACGCCGCAGAAATCGGGTGTCGGTACTTCATCGCCGTTCCTTGCGCCGCCCGCCGATTGCACGGCGTCGGTAACGCCATCATCCGTCGTCGTGGTGGCGGTTGCGCACGCCAGAGTTTGGGTGAGAGCGATGACCACCCACTGCAACCTTCGGAGCCGAGGCAGAACGCGACCGTGCGGTAAGGAATGCATGAAGCCTCCCTGATTCATCATCATAACTCGTGATTATTAGAGCGGCACAACTCGAGTGCTCCTTTATCCGAGGACATCAGCTTTCGAGTGCAACACGATGGTGTTGTACTCGTAACGGTGGCTTGGGGGCCAAAGACCCTTGAATTTGGCTGAAAAATCGCGCGACGCATACTTTAGTGTGGCGTATGCTGGTCGTTATCGACTCGTGAGTTGTACGCGCGCTTCGGTCGCGCCAGCTCGTTGAGTGAGCGCTTCGTGCGGGGCGCCAGCGAAAGGACAAGCGTGAATCATTGCAAGCTCGTCTCGAGTTTTGTGGGCGCAGCCGTGGCTGCGGCGGTACTTGGTGGGTGCGGTCAGGCCGCGGACAGCGAGCCAGAGCTCGGCACCGCGCGCGAGGCGGTGAACATCAGCGTGGACGTGCGTCGCTCGTTGGTAGTGACAGAGCAGACGATTCTGTCGCGCTTCTCGCTCGAACGCGTGCTGGGGCAGCTCGCCAGCCAGAGCGGCGCCCCGGGGCTCACCGCTACGGCGCTCTTTCAGCAGTGGTGGGATACCCAAAATCCGCAGCCGGGCAGCTACGCCGGCCCGCATTGCGACGACGTGGTCGACGCGGGCGGCAACCCGGCGCTCAACGGCTACCCGTACCTGTGTCGCGCCGGCGCCGAGGGCGCGCAGGCCAGCTGCGACCCGTTTGGTGCTGGCTCCAGCTGCGCCTACATTCCGATCGGTCTCTTCAATCGCTTCGACCAGGCGCCAGAAAATGGCGCACATTGCGGCGAGTATCGCGTCGTTTACGCCAAGCAATCGGGCATTTCGTCCACCTCCGATCGCAACCTGTTGATTTTCGAGGCGGCGATGCCCAATCCGCACCCGCAGCAAGGCATCAAGGGGTGCAAACAGATTACCGATGTGTGGGGCGACTTGAGCAAGGTGAGCTCCCTGAGCGCGCGCGCCGACGCGCTCGAGGCCTTTTACTTCAACGGCCACGGCATCATCCCGCCCGTCATCAGCATCGGCAACTTCGGCGACAACGCGTTGGGTGTGGGGCAAGTCCGCACCAACCAGTTCTCCAATACGACGACGGGCTGGTCGCTGCGCGAGTTCAAGCTGCTCAGGACCTGCAACGGTGGGAGCTGCACCGCCATGCGCTTCACGCCGGTGACCGACAAGAACAACGCCTTCGGTGGCTTGTTCGCTCCCGACTCGGGCTTGGCGAACGCAAGCGCGTTTCGTGGCTTCTTTCCGTCGCAGGTCAGCAACTTGCTGGGCGCCTCCGTGCCCGCCCTCGACATTGCGATGCCCAACACCTTCAACTCGGGGCAGAGCCAGGCCTCCGGTACCACGGCCGCCGAGATGAAGTATCTCGAGCAGCTCACCGCGAACCCGAGCACGCTACGCACGGACATTCAGACGCAGCTGACGACGCTCGGCAGCTCCCTGTTGCCCGACGAAATCGTTCTGCGCGCCCAGGCGCTGTCCTGCGCCGGCTGCCATCGCCTCAACAACAACGTCGCCATCGGTGGCGGGCTCACCTGGCCGGCTTCGCTCGGCTTCACTCACGTTACCGAGCGGGAGACGGAGGTGGTCGATGGTGAGACGCGGTTCTTGCTCTCACCGGCGCTGCTGGACGTCTTCTTGCCGGCCCGTAAGGCGATTTTCGAGGAGTTTTTGAACAACCGCCCGCATCCGTCGAAGGGCCCGACTCACCCGCTGAGCGCTTCGACCACCCACGGTTGAGCGAGGAGCGCGGAGAGCCATGAGCGAGTCCAGTAAGTCATCCATCTTGCACGCAGGGTCGGTGCTCGGCCGATACGAGCTGCTCTTGCCGATCGCCAAAGGCGGCATGGCGCAGGTGTGGGCGGCAAGGCTGCGTGGCTCGCGCGGCTTTCAAAAGCTCGTCGCCATCAAGACGATCTTGCCGGACGTGCTCGACAACACGCGCATGGAGCGCATGTTCCTGGAAGAAGCCCAGCTCGCCTCGCAGATTCACCACCCCAACGTGGTGAGCACGCTCGAGCTGGGCGAGCAGGACGGCACGCTGTACCTGGTCATGGACTGGGTCGACGGCGAGCCGCTCAACCAGGTCATGAACAAGGCCACGGAGCAGGGTGGGCTGCCTCTGCCGATCGCGGTGAACCTGATCGGGCAGGCTTGCCAGGGTCTGTATGCAGCACACGACCTGCGCGACGACAACGGTGCGCTGCTGGGCGTGGTGCACCGCGACGTGTCACCGCAAAACCTGCTGATCAGCTTCTCGGGCACGGCAAAGCTGGTGGATTTCGGGATCGCGAAGGCAACCGCGCGCAGCTCGGGTCTCACGGAAGCGGGCGAGCTCAAGGGCAAGTTCGCCTTCATGGCGCCCGAGCAGGTGCGCGGACACGCGCTCGATTGCCGCACCGACTTGTTTGCGCTCGGCATCCTGCTGTACGCCATCACGACCGGCAAGCATCCGTTCCGTGGCAGCCACCCGGGCGAGACGGTGCAGAACATCTGCTCCGAAAAGCCGCCCACGCCGCCGAGCGCACTGGTCGACGATTACCCGGTGGGGCTCGAAGCGGTGGTGCTGCGAGCGCTGGCCAAAGCACCGGCAGATCGCTTCGCCAACGCGAACGAAATGCTCGCGGCGCTCGAAGAAGCCATGCCCGGGCCGCTCGAAGCCAGCTTCGAGGTGGAGGTGGCGAGCTACCTGCGCAACTTGTTCGGCGCGCGCGCGACCGAGCGACGCACGGCGATCCGCGTCGCTCAAGAGCAAATCGATCGGCAGCGGCAGGATACGTCGGCGTCGAGTGGAACGCTGCGCGCCATCTCGCTCGATCGCAAAGAGAGCGAAATTTCCGGGTTGGAGCCGCCGCCCGCGACCAGCCTCACGACCCCGAGCTCGCCCGCGCCGTTGCTGCCGCAAAAGTCGCGGCGCCCGCTTTGGGGTGCAGCGGCGGTGGTCGGCGTGGCGGCGGCTTTCGCGCTGTTTCGCGTCGGCAGCGGTCCTGCGCCCGCCAGCAGCGCCGCCGCTTCGAGCCCGGTGCCGCCCGAGGTCGCGCATGCGGCTCCCAGCTCAGCTGCGAACGCTCCGCTCGCGCCGCCACGGCTCGAGGTCGCCGCGACCAGTCCGACAGAGTTGCCGGTCGAGGCCGACGCCGACGCGGCGTCTGACAAGAAGCGCGACCGCAAAGCAGCTCATGCCGTGCGCGTCGTCGCGGCGGGCGTCAAAGCGGCGCCGGCGTCGAGCGCTGCGCCCGCCGTGGCTGCTGCCGCGGCGGCACCTGTCTCAACGCCGGTCGCTCCGGCAAGTCCTCCCGCTGCCGCGCCGGCAGCCTCGGCCAACGCCTGGGATCGCGGAGCGTTCGGCGGACGTCACTGACTTTCGACTCGAGGAGATGAGCCTATGAAGATTGAACGAACTTTTTCCGAGCTGTTACCCAAGGGCTACCTGAGCTGTGCCTGGCTTCTGGCGCTGGCGCTCGGCGCCTGCGTCGAAGAGGGCACGGGCCTCACCGTGCCGGACGCCGCGGGTAGCTCGGGCACGAAAGCCACGGCGGGTAGCGCGCACGGCGGCTCCGGCGGTAGCGCGGCCATGGCGGACGACGGCGGCAGCACGGTGATGAACGACGCCGGCGCTGGCCAAGTGCACGAGAACGGTGGCGACATGCCGACCGCAGGCTCGAGCACCGCTGGAACGGCGGCGGGCGGCAGCAGCGCCATGCCCGAAGGTGGCGTTCCCGCGGCTGGCGGTGCAGGTGGCGAGACCAACGAAGACGGCGTGCACATCGGCCCCACGTGCGTATTCCACAGCGATCCCGCGCTGCCCCAGGGCGAAGGCGGGGCAGGTCCGTCGCCCACCATCACGCTACAGCTGAGCCCGTTCATCGGCGGCTACTTGGCAGATGGATCCGGGCGGACCCTGTACACGAATGGAGCCGATTTGCCGGGCGATTGCAACACACCGCCGCAGTCGCTGTGCGTCGCGGATTGCTTGGTGTCGTGGCCCGTCTTCGACGCGGGAGAGCGTGTGCTCCCGGCCGAGCTCTCCGACGCGGGCTTCGGCACCATAGCGCGGCCAGAGGGCGGCTTTCAAACGACGTACATGGGCTGGCCGCTCTACTACTACAAGTCCGATCTCACGCTCGGACAGATGACCGGGCAGGGCAAGGGCAAGGTGTGGCACGCCGCCGAGAGCACGCCGCCATCGGTGGTGATCATGAAGGCCGGTGCCGTCAAATACCTGGCCGACCGCGCTGGGCACACGCTGTACGTCTCGGCCGACGACGCCAAGGGCACGACCGACGCAGATCCCGTGAGCAACTGCAGCGGCAGTTGTCTGCAAACCTTCGAGCCGTTTCACGACCACCAGCTCTCCCTGGTGTCATCGCTCGAACCGTTGGATTTCGGCGCATTCGTGCGGCACGGCTCGGGCGGGCTGCAGCTCGCTTATAAAGGGCAGCCGCTCTATCGCGCGGCGACGGACAAGAAATCCGGCGACATGACTGGCACGGTTCTCACCGGCTTTACGGCTGCGGTGCCATGAAGCCGATCAAGAGAATCAGCGTCGGGCTCGCGTTCTCGAGCGCGCTCTCGATGACGCCCGCGCTGCGCGCCGAGCCGAGCGCCGCTCAGCGCGCGACCGCCGAGGCCATGTTCCAAGAAGCGACTGCGCTCATGGACCAGCAACACTTTCGTGAGGCTTGTGAGAAGTTCGCTGCCAGCCAGGAGCTGGATCCCGGGCTCGGCACTCAGCTCTACTTGGCGGACTGCTACGATCGCGCCGGCCGCAGCGCGAGCGCTTGGGCGCTCTTCCGCGAGGTCGAAGATCGTGCGGGCCGCGCCAATCAACCCGATCGCGCTCGCATTGCGCGCGAACGCGCCGAGGCTCTCGAAAGCAAGCTGTCGCGGCTCGAGCTACGGGTCTCGGTTGGGCGGCAGATCCCGGGGCTCGAGCTGGTCTCCGGCGGCAACCCGGTGCCGCGCGCTTCGTGGAACACCTCACTTCCCGTCGACCCTGGCCCCTTGCGCATCGAAGCCCGCGCACCCGGCAAGAAGCCGTGGTCGACCCAAATTACGATCGCGCCCGGCTCGTCGCGGCAAGCGCTGGAGATCCCGGGGCTGGCCGACGCACCAATCGTCAAGCGCGCCGCGGCACCGGCACCGGTGGCGCCAGGCGGCTCCGCGCAGCGCACGGGCGGCATCATCGTCGGCGCTGCGGGGCTCGTCGGCCTCGCGGTGGGCGGCTTCTTCGGGTACCGCGCCTACGCGCGCAACCAGGAGTCGAAGGCCGACTGTCGCGCCGACTTGCCCAACGCCTGCACGCCAGATGGCGCGCGGCTCCGCGGCGAGGCCAGCGACTCGGCGCGTCTCTCCACGATCTTCGCCCTCAGCGGCGCGGGCCTGTTCGTCAGCGGCGTCACGCTGGTGCTCACCGCGCCGTCGCCGCTCAAAGACGACCGCTCCACGGCGTATAATTCTGCCTGGCAGGTGGGCCTCGGAGGTGTGTGGTGATGCGGCAAGCTCGTGCGTGGCGCATGCTCGGTGTCGTGGCGGCGGTGCTCGCTTCGGCCTGCTCGCAAATCCTCAGTATCGAAGATGCCTACGTGGACCCGGCGCTCTCGGCGGGCTCCGGCGGTAGCGCGCCCACCGCCGGCTCACTGGGCCCAACGATGTCGCTCGGTAACCACGACCAGGGCGGCGAGCCAGCCGTACCTGTCGGCGGCTCTGGTGAAACGCACGAAATGCACGCCACGGGCGGCAGTCAGGCGACCGCAGGCGGCCCGCCCAGCAGCACTGCCGGAGCCGGCCCGGACGAGCCCGACGTTTGCGAACGCTACTGCGACCAGGTGACGCGCGTATGCAAAGGTAAGTACGAGCAGTACCGCACCTTCGACCAATGCGTTCGTGTTTGCCGGCTCTTGCCGGAGGGCGCGGAGGGCGACAAGGACACCAACACGGTGGGCTGCCGTATGCGCCAAGCCGAGCTCGCCGAGAGCGAGCCGTTCGTTTACTGCAAATCGGCCGGACCTCTCGGCGAAGGTAAGTGTGGGTCGGACTGCATTTCTTACTGCGGTTTGATGCAGCAAGCGTGCACGCCGGCCTCGACGGCTGGAAATTTGGAATCCAGTTACTACGAGTCCTCGCAAGCGTGCTTGGCTGCGTGCGGAGCCTTGCCAGCTACTGACGCTGCACCGATGCATTATTCCACGTCAGCCACGGCGGAACCGAGCAGCTTCGTTGGCAACAACGTGTTCTGCAGAACTTATCATGTCGCCGCTGCGATCGAGCAAGACGCGCCCGACGAGCACTGCCCCCACGCCATGGGTGGAGACCCGTGCATCGATTGAGCCGGGGCTCGTCCCCGGCGATACGAGACAGCGTGGAGACCCGTGTATAGATTGAGCCGGGGCTCGTCCCCGGCGATACGAGACAGCGTCGTGACCCTTGCATTGATTGATCGACTGCTGACCAAAAAGATGCAAAGTTTGTCGATCAGACCATGAGCAATCGCCAGCGTCGCTTGACCCCGGTGGCAGTACCGCCGGAGCCGCGCAGTGTGCCCCTCCGAGTGCCGGTTGCCATCTCCCGGCCGCTCATTCCGCCGATCTTGGTGATGTGCGGCTCGCTACAGCAAGAGCTGCGCAGCGGGTCGCTGCTGATTGGGCGCGTTTCGGAGTGCGACTTCATGCTCGAAGACTCGCTCGTCTCGCGTACCCACGCGCGCGTGGTCATCGACGACGAGGGCGTCAAGCTCGAAGACCTGCACAGCACCAACGGCGTGTACTTGAACGGCGAGCGCATCGCTCATTCCATCGTGCTGAGCACGGGCGACCAGGTCCTGATCGGCACGCAGGAGCTGCAGTTCGCCGAGCTGCGCTCCGAACCGACGACACCGCTCTTGCCCATCGAAGAACCTCCGACCAAGCCGACGCTCGAGCGCACGGCGCTATCGGCGGCCGCTCCCATCCCGATCACGGCGCGCGCTGACGCGCTCGAACTGATCGGCACGCTGGCTCGCCGCCTCGCCAATGAGCAAAAGGCCGATCAAGCACCGCGCATGCTGGGACCGCACCTCAAGGGCATCTTGAAAGGCGCCAGCTCCGGCCTGGTCGTTCCGGACGCGCTGGCCAACGTGGCCACCGAGTACGCCTTCGACCTGGCGCATTGGACGGCCGACACGCGCTGGCTCGATTACGTGGTCGAGCTGCACCTGGCCACCAGGCGCCTGATGTCGCAGCAAACACTATTTGCGTTACAACGCGCCGAGCGCTGGATCGGCCACGTGAATCGCGCCTTGCTCGGCTACTACGTGGCGAGCTTCACCTCGCGCAGCGGTAGCCTTTCAACGGACGAGCGCGCGCGGCTCAGCACCCTGCAGCGCCTGCAACGCAAGAAGTAGCCGCGGCTTCGGCTTCAGCCGAGCGCGCTGAGCAAGACTTTGAGCTTCCAACCGGTCTCTTGCAGCTCGCTCTCGCTGTCGGAGCGGCTGACGATTCCGGCACCCACGTACAGGTGCGCCAGCTTGCCGGCGATGACGCCGGAGCGCAGCGCCACCGCAAAGTCCGCGTTGTCGTGCGAGTCGATCCAGCCGATGGGCCCGCCGTACCAGCCGCGCTCGTCGGGCTCGTGCTCGGCGATGAAGCGTAGGGCGGGCGCTGTGGGGTAACCGCCGACGGCGGGCGTCGGATGAATGCGCGACAGCAACGATAGCGCGCGCTCCGGCGAGCGCAGCGTGGCGCTGATAGGCGTCTTCAGGTGCAGCACGTGGCGCGCACGGTGCACGAATGGGCGCTCCGGCAAGGGCTCGAGGTCCGCCACTGGGCGCAACCGCTCGACTAGGTCGCGCACCACCGGTGCGTGCTCGGCCAGGAGCTTGGCGTCGCTCAGCAACTGCTCGGCGGCGCCGGCTTCGCTCGCCGGTAGCGTGCCCGCTACCGCCTCGGTCTCGATGTGTAGCCCGCTCTTGGCCAGCAGCTGCTCGGGGGGCGAGCCGATGAACGTGGCACCACCGACCCGGAACGCGAAACGCGGCGCGCCGGGGCCGCTCTCACGCAGCCGCGAAAGCACGCGCGCCGCTGAAAGCTCGCGCGCGAAACGCACCAAAACTCGCCGTGCCAACACGACCTTTTGAAACGAGCCCGAGGCGATCGCCGCCTTGACTTGCTCGATCTGCTGCCGCCACTCGTCCGCGCTGCGCTCACCCAGCTCGAAGGGGCCCGGAGCGACGTCTTGCTCCGGCTGCGGACCGCTGGCGCTCGCGACCAGCTGCGCGGCCTCTTGCAGGAAGCGCGCGCGCTCGCTGGGCGATGCTAGCTCTTGCGGAGCGGCCGCCAGGGTGAGCCAGGCGCGATCTTCACGTCGCGTGTACGTAAGCCGCGGCAGCACCAGCTGACCCTCGCCGAAGCCGTCCCAGGGAGCCTGGCTCGAGCGACCGGTCTGGAAGGCGAAGCCGCCGACGACACGCGGCTCGGGCGCACCGGCTTCGATCATCGGGTGCGGCTCGAGCGAGCTCCACAGCTCGCGCAGCTGGTGGTCGAGCTGCTCGAAGCGCTCGGGACCACGCGCGCTGAGGCGCTTGGCCACGCCGATGCCGACGAACTCTTGCTCGCGCCCACCCGACCAATACCAGGCGTCCGCGTGCGGCTCCGCGGCGAGCAGGGACTCGGCCTGCAGCAGCGGCGCGGGCACGCTCAGCCACTGCAACGCACTGGAGCTGGCGGCAGCGGACAGCCCTCGCTCGAGCAAGTGCAGGGTGCGTTCGGCGGACTCGGACTGGGTCATCGTGAAGCGGGGTGGCCCGCTCACGGGCCGCCAAGCGGCTGGTCCGCTTTCACGAATTATTGAAACTTTAGAGGGCTCTGTCAAGGCGACGGCCGGACCGGGGTCTTCGACCTCAACTCTCCGAATTATTTGGAAAATTGGCTTACAGCGTGTTCGGCCCGCGCTGGACCAAAGTGCGTTGTTGGCAGGCCGTGAGGGCTACGCTGTAGACGCGGAGCTCGTCGAAGCTGCCGTGATAGCAGTGATCCTTCGACCATTGCGACTCGCCGACGAAGTCGTTGCGGTCGTCCACCGCTGAGAGCTTGAAGGTGGTTGGCGCTTCGATCAGCAGCTTGCCGTCGAGGTACAGGCCCACGCTCTGGCCGCTCTTCAGCGTGAAGCCCACGACTGCAGGGCGGTCCTTCATCATCTCTGCCGAGGGCAGGCCGAGGGTGGGGTAGCCGGGGGCGGCGATCTCGGCGCCGAGCCCGGTGCCGTTGGCGAAGCCCGTGGAGGGCATGACTGCGATGTAGCTCTTGCCCGAGTTGCCCTGGCCGACGCCGGTATCACTGATGCCGAAGTCGAACACGCGCTGGTACCCGGCGCCGCCCGCCCACGTTGTCCACGCCACGATGGTGACTTCGGTCAACGAGGAGATGAGGTGGTCCGCTAAGTCGACGTATTGGTCGGGCTGACCATCGCGATTGCCGGCAAGCGTGAGCACGCCGCTGCCGTCGAGCACTGCGCCGCCCTGAGTGGTGCCGTTGGCGGTGCCGACGCTGTCGACAACGTTGTTGCCGGTGCCGTCGAAGCTGTAGCGGTGGAGCAAGGTGCCGGGCGGCGGCTCGTCGCCGTCGACGCAATCGTTCGCTGCGCCGCCCGCGGTGCTGTCGGGCGCGCCGCCTTGCTCGGCACCGGCGCCTCCGAGCGTTCCGTTGCCATCGCCGGCGCCGCTTTGGCTTCCGCCGTTGCCGCCGGATTCGCTGCCGGCGGTCGCCGTGCCCGCTGCGGCACCGCTGCCACCGCCAGGAATGACACTAGGCTGACCGGCGACGACCTTTTGCAGGTGACCGATGACCAGATCTTCGCGTGACCCGCAGTAGGTGAGCAGAAGCGGCAGCCCCAGAACAGGGAGTGCGGCGGCACGCATCGCGACCAAGCGTAGCCTGCCCTGCGCCGGCCAGCTAGCGGCGTTCGAAGACCGCGAGGGTTTCCAGGTGCTCGGTGTGGGGGAACAGGTCGTACGCTTCTAGCGTGGTGAGTCGAAAGGATTCGAGGAGCGCGGCCGCATCGCGCTCGAGCGACGTCACGTCACATGAGACGTAGGCGAAGCGGGCCGGTGGTTGACGGACGAGCGCGCTCGTCAGGTCCGCGTCGAGGCCCTTGCGCGGTGGGTCTGCGATCACGAAATCGCTAGCGTTCACGAGCTCGGTGTGGCTGGCGGCGCTGCCGCGGTGCAGGGAGACGACGCTGCGCTGCCCAGCGGGCAGCTCGGCCACCCCACGCTCGAGGCCGACGAGCGAGCCTTCGCCCAGCTCGTTGAGTCGAAGCGCCGCCGCGCTGCTCGCCAAACCGAGGCCGATGGCACCAACACCAGCGTAATATTCCGTGACGCGTTCGGCGGGTCGGGCGAGCTCGCGCACGCGCGCTGCGAGCTGCATCGCCAGGTCCAGGTTGCTCTGGCCGAAGGCGCTCGGGGGATAGAAGATGCGCGCGTCGCCCGAGCGATCTTCGACGTGCTCGGGACCGTAGAGGTGCTGCCAATGCGGCCCCAAGATGGTGTTGGTGCGTTCGGGGTTGCCGTTCCACCACAAGCTGTGCAGCTCGTTGCCCAGCGAGCTCTGCAGGGTCGCGAGCACGGGCTCGAGCCCAATCGGCGACGTGCCATTGGTGACGAGCGTGAGCTGAGCGCGCTCGGTGTCGCGCTCGATGACCACTTGCAGGTAACGCACGAGGCCCGCGTGCGCGCTGTCCGAGTAGGTGGGTAGCCGCTGCTGAGCGAGCGCGTCACGCACGGCGCTGGCGGCGCGGTTTACCAGCGGGTGATGCACCAGGCAGCGCGGGATGTGCACCACGCGGTGCGTGCCCGCCTCGAAGATGCCGAGCTTGGGCGCATCGGCGCGACCGCGAATGGCAAGCCGCGCGCGACGGCGAAACGCCGTTGGCGGGCTCGCGTGCGCGACGGGCGTCGCGATGCCGGCGCGCTCGGCCAGGGCGCGCAACCGCCCCAGCGCGTCGGGCGGCAGGCCTGGTGTGGCCAGGCGTGGGCAGCCGGGGCAACTGGGCTGGTGGGGGCAGACGAGGGCGGACATGGCGGAAAAGTTTGCCGGCGGGCAGGGCCTGCTAACAAGAAGCCTCGGCCTTGTCCAAGTCTGCTTCGCGCTCAGCTCGCCCCGCCACCTTCTGGGTGGTTCTCCTAGGTTTGGTGGGTGCGGGAGCCGGGCTGATGCTGGTGCGCTACCGGGGCAGCTCGGCGACGCATCCGCCGCGGGGCACGGGTTGGCGGAAAGCGGTGCCGAGCGCGATGCCGCCGCCGAGCGCCTCCGTGAGCGCAGCGCCCGCACCGGCGAGGCCGCCTTTGCTCGACGAGTCGCCGGACAACATCCCCGCGCAGCGCGAGATCTTGTTCAAGAACCTGGAGAGCCAGCTGGGGCTCACGGGCGAAGCGCTCGATCGCACGCGTGACATCTTCGGGCTGTCGCGTTGGATGGGGCAGGGCAATCCCAAAATCACCAAGCACCCGATGACGCGTGGCGAGTGCCTGGCGATCCGCGAAAAAGCGACGCTGCATCCAGCCGACGCGCGTTGCGGTGCGCCCAACATGGTGACGGTGTACAACCCTGCGGCTGGCGAAACCGCCGAGACGGCCAAGCTCTGCATCGATCAGTTCGAATACCCGAACATCGCCTGCGACTACCCGGTCACGTGGGTGAAGTCGGACGAAGCCGAGAACCTGTGCAAGGTGCAGGGCAAGCGCCTGTGCGACGCGCACGAGTGGGAAGGCGCGTGCGCAGGCGCCTTGCACACGCCCGAGCAAGACTACACGTTTGGTGAGCGACGCCTGCAGCAGGAGTACCTACACAACAAGGATCGCGAAATCGTGTGGGCGTACGGTCCGAAAAAGGACCACACCAAGTGTGCGACGGGCAGCAACAAGAGTCCCAAGTGCTATGCGCCGAGCTGGGAAGAGTGCGGCAGCAACACCTACCCGGCCGGCGCCTTTCCCGAATGCGTGAGCTCCTTCGGCGTTTACGACCAACACGGCAACGCCGCCGAGCACATGAACCTGCCGCTCGTCGCCGAAGAGCTGGGCAGCCGCGGCGGCACCGGCGAAAATGAAATGAAGGGCAGTTGGTTCATCTTCCAACAGCTAGAAGCCCACGAAGACGACTGCCGCTGGCGCGCCCTCGCCTGGCACGAAGGCAAGCTCATGGCCAAAGACGCCCACCGCAACTACCACCTCGGTTTTCGGTGCTGCAAAGACCTCGAGTAGGGTGATGGTGAATCCCCTGACGGCTGCTGGCTCGAGCTTAACCCGACGCATCATCGGTGGATAGCGAGCGCTTCACGAGAAGGGCTGGCCGCGGACACTAAGCACGAGCCGCACGCCCCTGCACGGCCGCGTGAAGGCGATTGCGGCGAATGTCCATATCATGCACGTCAAAATGAAGAACACGCTTGTCCGAAATGCCCCTCGCCTCGGTTCAATCGGTATCCTCGCAGCCGCGCTGGGCGTCGCCGCGTTCGGGTGTAGCTCGGACGACGCGGGCACGACGGGCAACGCCGCGGGCACGACCAGCACTTCAGGCACCGGCGGCGCAACCGGTGGCACCGGTATCGCAGGCACCACGAGCACGGCGGGCACCGGCGGTGCGACGGGGGGCACCGGCACGGCAGGCGCAGCCGGTAGCGCCACCGCGGCCGGCACGGGCGGCATGAACGGCGGCAGTGGCGGCACGAGCGGCGGTAGCGGCGGCATGTCGGGCGGCGGCTCGGGCGGCACCGGCGGCAGTGCAGGCTCGGGCGGTGGCAGTGGCGGTGCTGGGGGCGCCGCGCCCTTCAAGCTCACCAGCACGGCCTTCACCGAAGGCGCCGAGATCCCGATGGAGTACACCTGTGTAAGCACCAACGGCAGCATTGAGTCGCGGCCTTCTCCGCCGCTCGCGTGGGGCCCCGGCCCCGCCGACACCAAGGGCTACGCCATCGTGCTGAAAGACACGCAGAACGGCTTCACCCACTGGGCAATTTGGGACATCCCGCCCGACAAGCTCGCCCTCCCGCGCGACGTCTCGCAGGCCTCTCACACGCCGCCGGATCCGGCAGGCTCCAAGCAGGTGGGCGGCAACAACGAGTCCATGGGCTACATCCGTCCTTGCCCACCGAGCGGTTCGCACCCTTACGTCTTCACGCTCTACGCGCAGTCCGCGCTGCCCCTGCCCAACGTGAACACCGGGCAAGACGCCGGCACCATTCAGGGCCAGCTCGACAAAGCCGCCAACAACGTCGGCAAGACGACGCTCGGCGCCAAGTGCACGCGCTGAGCTGACGACGCCAGTTGCGCGGCCACAGACGCCGTAGCCGCAACCGAGGCCCAGTTGCGCACTATTGTCCGGCAGCTTCGCTGGGATCACTCGGCGGAACTGCCTCAACCCTTCGTCGTAACTCGTCGATGACGGTGTCGGCATCGGGTCGCAAGGCCGACGTGGCGTTGGTTCTCTGAAACCCCAGGCCCTGGTAGAAATCGACGACGCCATCATGGCCACGGGTCACCCACAGCGAAAGCTCTGTCTGCCCGGCAGCACGCAAGAAGTCGAGCGCGCGCTGAACGAGTGACGCGCCCACGCCGCGCCGCCGAAACTCCGGCCGGACCCACATAGCCCCGAGAAAGGCGGGCTCCGGAAGCGAGCCGCACTTCACGAAGACCATGCCGACCGGGACGGCGCTGACGACAGCGACGAAGACTGCTCGATCAGCGAGCGCTGCCCCGTCAACGGCGCGAGCGTGCCAGTCGGCAGCCTGCGCATCCCGCAGCGTCTCACCAAAGGAGTCGGGAGAATCCGCTAACGCAGCCAGCCGGACATCACGCAGAAGCTCTGCCTCGTCGGAACGCAGTCTGCGCACCGTAACATCACCCGCAAGTTGACGATCCCCGGTCAGCATCACCTGGCACTAGTGTACGACGGCCTTGAAACAGCTTGTTAGCCGGCGTTCGCTACGAGGGCGAGTGCTTGCTCGTACAAGCCTCCGAAGTCGACCCGGGTGATCTCGGATAGCTCGAACTTTTCCCGTTCTTCGTCCCATTTCCCATCGGGGTTGACGGTTTTTAGAGTGACAGTGCCGTCGGCGATTTTGGAGGCCGCTTCAGCTACAAAGAGGTACGGTCGTCTGCTGCAACGGCTTGCTGGGGTGCTCGATATCTAGTCGAGAAGCGTAACTGCGTGCCGAAGCCTCAGGTGAACAGGGAAAAGATGCCAATAGAGGTGCGCTCCTCCGCTCCAACGCGCTGCCAGAAGGCCTTGCCTTCGACGTTGTGTCGAAAGACGAGGAGATGGCACTTCTGAATGCCCTCATCACGAAGAGCGGCGATCCCCCTGCGGACGAGTTCGCGGCCAAGACCCCGTCGTCGATGAGACGAGGCAACTGCAAGGTGGTGGATCAGGCCACGCCGTCCATCGTGACCGCAGAGAATCGTCGCGACCAGTATGTCGCCTTCCTTGGCGACGAAGCTGAGGCCGGGATTGCGCTTGAGAAATCGTTGGACGTTCTCGAACGAGTCGGCGTCGCTGACTCCGACACCGTCGGTCGAGTCCCACAGTGCCCGAGCTTGAGCGTGGTCTTCAGATTGGAATACGCGAATATCGAGGCCCATCCCTACTATCCGCACAACGTACCGCCGTTCAGCAGCGGCCGCATCAGGAAACCGAGAGGCAGCAGGTCACGACGAGCGAGCCCGTGGTCGCTCACCACGGGCGAGAGGGGAGGACGGCGCAGGTCACGACGAGGTACGGCCGACTGCCTTCAACGGCATTTGGGGCGGCGCTTGTTGCTGACGCGATGGGCATCGCGCGCGAGGTGATCGCGCCGTCGCTGGCACCGTCAAAGCCCAGCGATCGTGTGACGGAGAGCATCAAGCGCTTCGACGCGGAGATCAGCCGTCTGTCCGAATCGCTGCCCGACTACGCCCTCTTCGCTGATCTACCCGGTGCGGGTCCTACACGGCCCGCGGCGGCCGCCACCAAGCCGCCCTGCGTGCTCTGGCCTTCAAATGGATCCGCATCCTCTTCCGCTGCTGGCAAGACCGCGTCCCTTACGACGAATCACGCTACCTCGCCGCTCTCGGAAAGCATGGCAAAAGCTGGCTAACGCTTGCGGTCCACCTCAGGGCGTGAGTTGGGCAGCCTCGTCGTCAGTATCGAACTGTGCGGCCAAGGCCAGGTGGTAGACGGTCTGGGCTTCGTCGATCCATTCGAAGCGTGGGGACTGTAGAGCACTTCGTGAGGCATGCTCGCGTGCGCCAAACATCAGGGTGCCGGTCCCGTCGGTGTGCTTGGTGAGTGCGATAACCGGTAGGGTCGCGAGATTGACGCTGTGCACACGTCGCGTTGGCCATTCGGTGAGAATTAGCGCACGACAGTCCGTTAAGAAGTATCGCGTACGTGACCGCCGGTAAGCGTCCAAGAAGAAGCGACCCACGGTCATGTAACCACCGATGACGAGGAACGGGACCCCGAATAGCGCCGAGAAACCTGGAGCGCCGCTGCGGACGACGCTGACCTCCCAGAAGATGACGAACCCCGTCCATGCGATGGAAAATAGAATCGCCAAGACATCCGAGGATTGGAACCTGATGCCGCCTCTGGGCGTGCCAGACCAAACGATGCTTTCCCCTGGCATCAGGTGCCCCACTGCGTCGCCTTGTCGGATCATGGTCCCACCGGTCTGCCCAACGTACCGCCGTTAAGCAGCGGCCGCATCCAGGAAACGAGGAGGTGGCAGGTAGCAATGAGCGAGCCCGTGGTACATCACCACGGGCGAGAGGTGGGACGGTGCAGGTAGCTACGAGGTGCGGCCGGCTGTCTTCAACGGGGCTTGTTGGGCGGCGCCCGTCGCGACCCGACTCCAGGTTCGGGCAAAGCCACCGGCGGTCCGCCTCAGGGCGTGAGTTGGGCGGCGCTCGTTTGAAGCAATCAAGGATGTAGCTGGACGGCGCGGGTGCTGAAGCAGATGTCGTCTGCGTTGATCAACCAGGTGGCGCGTTCGCGAGCGCCTACCCATTGAATCTCGTGAACGAGGTGACCAGCAC
>DASZTA010000003.1:0-605488 GCA_035548415.1 Polyangiaceae bacterium | reverse complement strand
GGTAACTGGCGAAGCGGCTGCGGCCGGCGCCGGCTTCGCAGGTTCTTCGAACTTCAACGCGACCTGCTGCTCTTGGCCCGCGACGGCCTGCAGTTCCTGCTGCGCTTTGGCTTGGCCGAGCCGCGCCTCGACGATGCGCTTCCCCGGTTTGACGAAGGTATTTGCTTCGAGCGGCGCCGTGCCGATCAGTTTGCCATCCACCAAGATGTCCGCGCCGCGCGGCGCGGTGACTTCGACGGCACCAACCTTAGCTTTGACGGCTTCGAACGCCTGCTTGGCGTTGGCCAGATTGTTCTCGTTCTCTTTGGCGGATACGTTCTTGAAGTAGTAGGCCAAATGCCTAGCGCTCTCGTCGTACTGTTCGAGGTTGAACTCGGCTTGCGAGAGCGAGAGGGCCACGTCGTACGAAGGACGGATCGTCCAAGCATCGGTGAGTCTCGACTTGGCGTCGGCCCAATGTTGAGCCTTGATGGCTTCTTTGCCTTGTTGATAGAGAGTGCGTCGGCGCTCCTCTTCGATTGAGAGCGTTGTGGATGCGCCGCCCTGCGCGAAGGAGAGGTGAGGCTCGAGCGTAGCAACGAGTCCGACGAGCAATAACGAGTGAAACGATTTCGGAAGCATGGTTTAAGTCAGTCTTCTTCCCAGGGCTTGCTCGGATCGAAGCCGGGGCGCGTCTTCGGGGTAGCGGGAGCGGGTTTCGTCGGAGGCTGGGGTTGTGAAGAGGCGGTCTTCTTACTCGCGGGGGCAGTCGCGGAGGGCGCTGGCTGGCTAGAAGTTTCTGAAATCGAGGGAATAGGCGCGACGGGAGTCGCATCAGCGGCGACGGGTGCGGCGGGCGCAGCAATTGCGGGTTGGGCGTGCGGCGCGGGCGGATTGTTCTCAGGTGGCTTAGCGGCGGGCGCGGCGCTCGTCGGTTCAGGCTCTGCGCCGGGCCGAATCAGGAGAGCCACCACAATCAGCGCGGACAGTCCCGCAACGACGCCGATGACGAGTCCGCGCTTGTCGCTCCTGGATCGCACGCCTGGAATCACGAGCGTCGGGTCACTGCGCGACGTATCGACGGGCGGAGCCGAAGGCGAGTCTGCAGCCTTGTTCGTTGCCGTTTGCGGCGCCTTGACGGTCGGAACTTTGACGAGCGTGACCGCGTCCTGAGTCACCTCGGGCTGCTTCACCATCGGCGCCGCGACGAGGGGCGGCGCGGCTCGATCGACTGCGCCTTGCTGTTTCGGCGCCGCGAACCCTCCACGCGGTGTCGTAACGGGTTGCTCCGGCTCCGTGAGCACGGGCTTGCGATTGGGCGGAACCGTGTCTTGGAGGAACTTCGGATCGATGCGCGGTTTCTCGGCGCGGATGAGCTCCTCGCGCAGGCCGTCGGGGAATTGGTGTTTGCCGAAGTGGGAAGGGTCGAACGGTTGTTCGCCGCTGTCGGGCGCGGTTTCGCCCTTCAGGCGCTCGCTAGGTTGCGAAGGTTGCTTGGACATTAGAATGCGAGCCCTGAGCCGACGTCGACGGCTGCTTTTCGAGGTTTGGTGGGCGCCTTGGCGGTGGGCTTCGGGGCGGGCTTGGGCTTGAGGTCTTGCTCGAGCCACTCGAGTCGCTCTTCCATCTTGTCGCCTGTGGCAGCGGCGGGTGGTTTTGCCGAGGTAGCGACGGCTGGTTTGGCGGCGATGGTTGCGGGGGTCGCGGGTGGAGGGGTTGGGGGCGTCGGCGAAGTTGCCTTGGCGACTTCAGCGCTCGCAGCGGCCTCGACAGCAGGTGAAGTCGTTGCGGCTGGAGTCGGCGGCGCGGGAGCAGGCGTGGGTTGAGGCGCGACTGATTCGACGACGATGGGAGGCGGTGCAGCGGCTGTCGCCTCGGCACTTGGTTTGGCCAGCGCGAGGAAGAGACCACCACCGATGCCGAGGACAGCGCCGAGCGCGATGCCGGCCATGGCGGCTTTGCGTAGAGGAGACGTTCGAGCGGGCACGCCAGCGCGCCCGGCGATTGTTGCTTCGGTGGCAGCGAGAGCGGGCTGAGAGTTCGGGCGTTTGCTCTGCGCGACGACCTGGCGCTCGACGGGGGGCGCAGTGCTGGGGGTGATGGATTTCCGGAGCGAGCCTGGCAAGGACATCACGGTCGGTTTGTCGGCGCTCGATGGGCCACGGCGCGATGATGGCGAGCCGTACTCCGAGGTGTCGGCCGCGACCGGTGGAGTGCTCGGTGGGCGTGCCGCCGCGCTTGGAGGCTGGACAGTCGGCGGCGCCATGATCGGTGTCGGTGGCGCGAAGTTTGGCGGGAGCACCACATCGCGCGGCAGCGGCGCCGTGCCGCCTGGGCCAAGCGCGGCGGCGCGCGCAGCGAGCTCGGCCGAGACATCGCCTAAGAATGCGGGGCGCGAGACCGGAAGGGTGTCGGTCGCTTCGGTGAGCACGGACGGCTGCGGCAGATTGACGCGAAATCCGGAACCAACCTCGGCGCGAGACAGATCGCGCGTCTGAAGGATCTTGTGCTGCTCGCGCTGCTCGCCGACGTAGCGCTCCAAGCTCTGCCGAATGTCCGCAGCGAATTGCCGCATCGACGTCGGACGCTCTTCAGGCAGCTTGGCGATGGCGCGTCCGACGAGGCGAGCGACGTGGGCAGGAATGCGGGGATCGAGCTGGTCGAGGGGCGGCGGATTGCGAGTCACCTGGATGCGCGTGAGCTCTGCGAACGTAGCGGCCTGCACGTCAATCAGGCACGGGTGCCGACCGAATAGCGCCGTGTACATGATCAGGCCGAGCGCGTAGACGTCGCTTTGCGGCGTGAGGCTGAGACCCTGCACTTGCTCGGGGCTCATGTAGAGCATGGTGCCGAGGACGATGTTCTTTTGCGTGGTCCAAGCTGCATGATCCATCAGCTTGGCGATGCCAAAATCCAGCACCTTGACGCGATTGTCGGCGGTGATGAAGACGTTGTCGGGCTTGAGGTCGCGATGAATCGCCTTCTGGTCGTGAGCGGCGGCTGCCGCGTCGGCGATTTGTGCCGAGAGGAACAGCACCTCTTCGATCGCGAGACGACCCTCTTGCTCGAGGATCGTGCGCAGTGAGCGGCCGCGCAGCAGCTCCATGATGATGAAGAGCAAGCCGTCTTCGATGCCGGCGCGACTCACCTCGACGATGTTCGGGTGGCGCAGTCGGTGAAGTAGCTGGGCCTCGGCCTGGCCGCGCTGCATCATCTCTTTGGTCACGCCGCCGGGGCGGTACAGCACCTTGATGGCGACGTGCTGCCCCATGAAGCTGTCGTAGCCGTGGAACACGCAGGCGTGCCCGCCCTGCCCGATGAGCCCGCGGATCTCGTAGCCCACGAACTTGCTGCCGACCTCGAGCGGCGGCTTGGGGGCTGAGACTGGGTTCTCGGACATGAGGTGGGATTGCATCTTACACGCCCCTCAGCCGGAGGAAGAGGAAGACCAGGCCAGCCGCGACGAGCGCAGCTAGCGCAATCGCCGCAACGAAAACAAGCCCCACCAGGTATCGGGGCGCCTCCGCGACGGCGCGGTCCGAAACTGCCTCGACTTGGGCGGGAGGTGCCTCCACGAGCCGTGGCGGCGCTGCTTCCATGAGCGCTGGCGGTTCGACCGAACTCGGGGGCAACTGAGCGGTGACCTCGATCGGGGCTTCTTGCGGCAGCGGTTGCGTCGCCACCGGTGGAGCACCGATGGCCGACAGATCGAAGCTGGTTGTTTCGACCCAACCAACGGCTCGGAAGAGCGTGTCGCCAGTGCGCTCGAGCTCTTCTTTGAACTGCAGCGCGGATTGGTAACGAGCGGCCGGGTTCTTGGCGAGACCTTTGAGGATGACGCCATCCAAGAGGGACGATGCCGGTACATCTGCGAATTGCGACGGCGGTTTCGGATCTTCGAGCGCATGCGCGGATAGCAGCGACTGGTCGCCGTCAAAATGATCGAAAGGCCCGCGACCTGCGACCATCGTATAGAGCACGAGCGCGGCCGCGTAGAGATCGGCGCGCCCGTCGACTCGTTGGCCCATGGCTCCTTCCGGGCTCACGAACCGCGGCGTGCCAACCACTACACCGGTTCCGGTGGGGACTGCGAGCGGATTGGGGGCGCTATCCGGTGCGTCCGGAAGCACGCGAGCCACGCCAAAGTCGAGCACCTTCAGATTGCGAGTGCCGTCCGGCTCTTGGTAGATGAACAGGTTGTCGGGCTTGATGTCCCGGTGCACCACGCCGATGGCGTGCGCCGCGGCGAGCGCGGAGAGGAGCTGGCAGGTGAGGCGAAGTGCTTCTTTCGCGTGAAGCTTGCCGAAGCTGGCGAGCTCTGCCGTGAGCGTGTGGCCGCGCAGCCACTCCATCACCAGAAAGGGACGACCGTCGCGCGTCTTTCCGAACCCGGTAATCTGAACGATGTGCGGGTGGTTGAGGCGGCCCAGCGACTGCGCTTCGACGCGCATGCGGTCAACGAGACGAGCGTCGCCTGCTAGCCGAGCGTGCAGAATCTTCGCGACGCACTCCCGACCGAGCTGCGTGTGCTCGACCAGGAACACCTCGCCCATGCCGCCAGCCCCGAGTGGCATGAGCGCACGGTAGGGGGTTCCTTCGAACGGGTCGGGCACCAGGGTGGGGACCCTGGCGTCGCTAGCGGCACCGGAAGACGGCATCGACAGTCACTGCTCGGTCAGACGCCGGCGGTCGTTGACGACTTTTTCACCCTAGCGACCGGCCCCGCCCTGGGTGCGCCTGCCGGTAGTCGGCGGGCCCCGCATCCATGCCGCGAGCCGTAGGCGGAGGCAACGGACCCAGCAATTTCAGGCGGTTGACTCGAGGAAGATGCCCAGCAGGACCGGCGTATCAGGCCGCGGGCGAATTTGGGCAACGGCGCGCCGTTGCTGGCCGATTAGAAGGGGTGAGGATGGTCGCCCGTTCGCAGATGGCTTTTTCGGCCGATGAGCTTGGCCGGCTCCTGGCTTCCACACCCTACGTGGCGCGGGGGCCGCTCGGTCGGGGCGGAGTGGGCGCGGTCTACGAGGTGGAGCACTCCTTCCTGGGACGCCGCTTTGCGCTCAAGGTCTTGCATCCCCATCTGGCTGCAACCCCGGGCCTTGCCGATCGCATGCGGGTTGAGGCTCAAGCGCTGGGCCGCCTTCGGCATCCCAACGTGGTGGATGTCGTCGACTTCTGGATCTCGGCCGAAGGCATTCCGTGCGTCGTGATGGAACTGCTCAAAGGGAGGACGCTTCATGCCGAGCTGCGGGAGCGCCGTCGCTTGCCAGCCAGCGAAGCGCTCGAGCTGCTCTCACAAGGCTTGCGTGGCCTCACAGCGGCGCATGCGCTCGGCATAGTGCATCGCGACATCAAGCCAGAGAACTTGTTCGTGCACCAGGACCCAGGCTTGGGGCCGCGCCTGAAGATTTTGGACTTCGGTTGGGCTCGCGTGACGCCCGGAGTCTCGAGCCGTGTTCCCCTTCCTGCCGCAGTCCCCACGCAGACGGGCGATTCCGTGGGCACGCCGCTGTTCATGAGCCCCGAGGGTGCTCGCGGTGAGCGAGTCGATCTGCGAGCCGACCTCTACTCGATCGGGCTCGTCCTCTACGCCGCCTTGGGCGGCTTCATCCCCGACACGCACGGAAGCTCAATCCCCCTGCCGTCGCAATATGCCGAGGGCGACTGGTATCCGCCCGGCCTGGACCAGGTCGTGCTCCGTGCCATCCAGCCTCATCCAGACGCGCGATTTCAGAGCGCTCAGGACTTCTTGGCGGCACTTCAACCGCTCGTGCGCGGCTCTCGTCCGCCTGGCCCCGCATCGGAACAGCCGACGGTGCTAGGCTCCTCCCAACGGAAACCGGTCGCAAAGCCATGAACTCTCGCGCCAACGCTACCAAGCAGGATGAAGCTTCCACGCTCAACATCTTCTGCGCACAAGAAGACGAAGCCTGGCGGGTTCATGTGAATCCGCTTTGGATTCCGCCGTACCTCGCGAGCTCGTTCGATCGGCACGGCGAAGCCTTCCCCGTGCTCCTGGACTTGGAAGATCTCGACCGGCAGATGAAGCGCCACGGCGCCGAGTACGAGAAGCGCGTCTCGAAGCTCGGCGATGTGGAGCTCACGGCGCACGGCCGTGCCGCTCACGCGCTCGCCGAGTGGCTCTCGACCGCCTTTGCCAGCGGTATGCGCCCGTCCTCGGGCTAGCTCAGCTCACGAGCGACTGCCTGCAACTTCTTCGTGAGCCGCGCCATGGCGCGGGTGTGGATGCGGCTGATCCACGACTTGCTGACGTTCATATCGCTGGCGATGCTCCCCATGCCTTCGGCTTGCAGGTAGTGGCGTGTGATGATGTCGCGTTCAACTGGCGCGAGCTCCGCCAGTGCGGCGCGAACCGTCGCTACAACCTCGGCCTGCGCGAACGCCAGCTCCGGGTTTACGTCTGGCGTGGCCTCAGCGCCCTCTGATTCTCCGCGCGCCGACTCGGTGACCAGGCCGATCGCCGCAGCCGTTGCCATCACGGCCAATTGCTCGTCGAGGCAGGTTTCCGCGTCCGCGTCGGACATCGCCGACGCGGGCTTGGCGAATGCAAACTGAGCTTCGCCCTCGCTGACCGCGACAGCCGCTTCCATGGCGGCGAGGCGCTCGTAAGCACGCCGAGGAAGCGCCGACATTTGGCGCACTCCGTCGAGCACGGCGCCACGGACTCGGAAATTCGCGTAGGCACGGAAGGGGATGCCGCGGGCTGCGTCGTAGCGGCGGGCCGCGTCGAGCAAGCCCTCGCGGCCGGCGCTCACCAGATCGTCAAACTCGACGCCTCGCCCCAGCGATCGAGCCACCTGGCTCGCGATAATGTTCACGAGCTCGAGCTCTGCGTGAAAGCGCTCGAGTACGTCCGGTGCGTCCGAAGGCTTCAACCGTGTCGTTGTAGCCGCCTGTTTTTCTTCCATCGCATCCCGCCCACTCGGCTGTTTCAGCGAGCAGTCCCCTTTGACGCTTGGATGGTGGTCAGCTGCGCGTACTGGGCCACAACCGGATCAGTCGCGACCTGAAATCGAAGCGTCTCCCGAACCGTTTCGCGCTGTTCCGCCGAGAGCGGCACCGGCACGGCGCTCAAGGCGCGCTCGACGCGGTCTTCGATGTACTGCTCGACCGTCAACTCGCCACGCTTGAGCTTCTCCAGCGCTTCGCTACCAGCCCGCGCCACGCGCAGGGCGGCTGCTCCAGAGGGGTTGCCGGGGAACGACATGCCAGAAGCTTAACCCAAGTCCGGGAAGATCGAGGGACAACGCGTGTCCCGAACGCGGTACGCAACGGTGCCCGCGGGCCGACCGAATAGAGGATATGCGCCTACTTGAGTCGATCCGCTGCGGGCGGAGCAGCGGGGCCGCGCCATGAACAGCGCGCTGGCCTGCGGCCGTGTCTGCCTCCACGAATGGGACGAGCCGCTGCTCGTCGACCACGTCGTGTCACTGCTCCTGGATCTGCGTGAGGCACGCAGCGAAGGCGGAACGCGTCCGATCGTCGTCCTAGTCATTCGTCCAACGGCTTTCGAAAAGGGCGGAGCCCCCGAGGTCCTGCAAACGGCGATGCCCGCGATCCTGGACGGCTGCGCGGAGCTCGTCGTAGTGGTGCGTCGCGCCGACGCGCGCGGCGGCGCGCTGCGGCCCATCCTTCAGCCATCAACGCCAGCAGGTCGCAAACCCCCACGCCACTGCGAGTCCATCGACGAAGCGCTCGCCTACGTTCAGAACATCGCGCCGCACGACGTCCTCGAGCTGCGCCGCCAGAGCCTGCGACGGTCAATGCCTCCGGTCGGTGGTGGGCGATGACGGCTCATCAGGCAGATGACTTGCGCCCCCGCCGCGCCGACCCGCGCGGCGCTGCTCAGAAAGCACAGCAGATTGCCCAGGTCGCGAGCGCCCTCGAATCGCGCTTGTCCGGCTTGGTGCTCGATGCGCCGCTCTCAACGCTCCGGGAGGCAGCCGTCACGACGCACGCGCTAGCGGCGCAGATCACCGGGTTGCTGCTAGACGTCGTCGGTCTCACGGAGCGCCTCGTTGTAACGGCTGAAATGGTCGCCGCAGACGAGCGAGAGGAGGCACATCGCCGTAGCAACGAAGCCACGTAGCGGTCCCTGGTGTGTTTGCTGAACCGACCGCGTGTTCGAGGCGGGTATGCTTGTAGTCGGTACCCCGACTTCGCGTCGATCAAGGTGACTGGGTTGGTGCCCCGTCGTGGTTATGGTGCGCGTTGGAACCTTGTAAACGCTCGGAATGATTGGCACGCCCGCAGGGACTCGTGCCGCGAGCTAGCCCGATTGCCGCTGCGGTCTAGCCAAACCTCGAACGACAGCGAGAGTTGGCACGCCCGAAGGGACTCGAACCCCTGACCGGTGGATTAGAAATCCACTGCTCTATCCAGCTGAGCTACGGGCGCGTGTGGGCGTTTACGTAGCTGAAGCGGGCGTAAAATCCGACCTTTTTTTCGCTCGCGCAAAATGGCCGAAAAAGCACCTGAGAATGGCATGGGTCGAGGTACAGTCCGGGTATGGTGGGACGCTTGAGTAGGGTGTTGTTGGTGGCTGGGGTGCTGCTCGGATGTGGATCTGAAGGTGAGCCAGGCCCGATTGTTGTCGGTGGTTTGTATCAGGGCTTCGAGAATACGAGCGGTGGGAGCACACCCCCCGAGCAGTACTATCTCAAGTTTTCTGACGAGCGCACGGTGCTCAATACGGTAAGCGCCGATCCTCCGGACATGGTGCGCACCTGGTTCAATCGCGGCCACGAGAATGTGAACTCCGAAAAGTACGAGCTCGACGGCAACCATGTCGTGATCAACTACGACCTGGGGTCGACTTACGACGGGACGATCGACGGCGATCGCATCTTTTTCAAGGTGACGAGCCTTGGTACGCCGCCCATGTATGTCAGAAGCTTCAAGTTGTTGCGCTGAGCGCTCGCCGGTTGCGTGCGACGTGCTATTGGCCTTGTCGTGAAGCGGTTGGAGTTGGGTGCCGGTTGGGCGGGGTGGATGGTTTGCGGTTTCGCGGCCTTGGCTGCGAGCTGCGGTCAGACGACCTCCGGCGACACGTCGACCGTCACCGCGAACCAGGCAGGGCAGCGTTCGAGCGGCAGCGGCGCTTCGGGTGGCGCGGGCAGCGGCGGTGCGGAGAGCGGCAGTGCGGGGCGGGGCGGCCTTGGGGGCATCACGCTCGGCGGTAGCCTTACCATCGATGATGAGGCGGGTAGCACCGGTGTGGACGACAATACCCCCGTCGCGGTGCCGCTTCTCGACACCATGCTATGCGACAACGTCTTCGTGCGCGTGGAGCAGTTACCCGATACGGCGCCGGTCTTTTCGGGCACGTTCGATGACGAGCCAGTAAACGTGTCGGAGAGCGCAGACATTGCGGAGCCGCCCACGTTTCAGGTCTTTCGTTTCGGTTCTACGCACGTGGAGGCTGTCAGCATGCGGCTCTACGTGCCGGCGGGGCCCTATAGCGGGGGGCTCGCGGTCAGCGCCGTTGATTGCGGCAAGTCGGGTGAGCTGTTCTTTCGTCCCGACGAGGGCTTGCGGTACTACCAGCTCGCGAGCGCGGAGCTCCACACCGTCACCAGCTCCATCGATGGCTTCTCGGGCCTGACGCAGGGCAGCATCGTCGCCACTTGGAGAAACGACGACGGTGAGCAGCACACGCTCAAAGCCGACTTCACCCTGCACGCCCTCATGGGCGACGCTCGCACCCAGCTCTAGTCGAGCTCACCTCAGGGCGGCGTTGACGCAAGCAGGTGCCGCCTATTTGGAGCGCGGGCCGCTGAGCGGCACGGAGCTGCCACTCGAGCGTTCGCGCGTGGCTCGGCGAATGGTGCTGACCAGGTCGTCGAGGCTGACGGGTTTGACGAGGAAGCGATCGGCGCCGAGCGAGGCGAGCTGCTGCCATTCCTTGGGACCGCCGGCGGCGCTGAGCACGATGATGGGTGTCAGCTCGGAGGTGGCGCGCGCGCGCAGGTGGGCCGTGACGGCCATGCCGTCCAACTCTGGCAGTTGCATGTCCAGCACGACGACCGATGCAGGGTTGCGATCGAACGACTGCACGGCCTGGCGACCGTCGGCGACGCATTCGACAGCTGCTCCCGGAAATTCGCGCGCTAGCACCAGCTCCAAGAGCTCGCGAAAGTCGGCGTCGTCTTCGGCCACCAGGATACGCACGGGCTCGAGGCTGTCGTTGCGTGCTTCGATGAGCGCGCGTCGGAACAGCTCCACGGTTTGAAAGCGCTCCTTCGGGTCTTTGGCCAGGGCTTGCTCGAAGACCTTGTCGAAGGCGCGCGGGAGGCCACGGCGGCGTTCGCTGGCCTGCGGAATACCCGCCGTTGCGTGCAGCACGGCCAGAGCGAGCTCGTTACTGGCTTCGTAGACCGGAGTACCGGTGAGCATCTCGAACGCCAGGCACGCCAGGGAATACACGTCGCTCAGCACGGTTGCGCCGCGCTCGACCAGGCCGTCGAAGTTGATTTCGGGCGCCATGTAGCCCGGCGTCCCGACCACTTCTTTGAGCAGCTCGCCGTCTTGCACTTGTACGGCCAAGCCGAGGTCGGAGACGCGCGCGCGCAGCTGGTCGTCGAGCAGAATATTGCTGGGCTTCAGGTCGCGGTGCAGCGTGCCGGCCGCGTGAATCGCGCTCACGCCCAGGCAAACCTGGTTCAAAATTCGCAACGCGACGTCCAGGTCCGGCAAGGGTAAGGCCGCGTCCAGCCAGCGATCGAGCGTTTGGCCCTCGACCAACTCCATGACCATGAAAGGGCTGCCGTGGTGCTCGCCGAACGCGTGAATCGTGACCACGTTGGGGTGGCTGACCAGCGCCATGGCCCGCGCCTCCAGCATGAACCGCGCGCGAAAGTCGGGGGACTGAAGCGTGGAGTGGATCAGCTTGATCGCAACTTTACGCTCCAACACACGATCGAAGGCGCTCACCACGACGCCCATCGCCCCGCTGCCGAGCTGGCTCTCGACGCGATAAACGTCGCCAATCCAGTGGCCGGCTTTGGGCCCCGGCTCGGAGTCGAGCACCGTCAACGACCCGGTCGAAACGACAACCGGTGTGTCGCCATCGCGGAGACGCATTTGAGCAGCTCCAGGATCGGTGTCAGCTGACGGATCGACTGCCAGCGCGGGTTGGGGCTGCATCTCGTGCCGGCTCTAATGCACGCAATGTGCCCGGCGCGACGTCGCGAAAGTACTGTCAGCGCAGCGCGCTTGCCTGAGGCAGAAGCGGCGCAGCGCGCCAAATGATCGCATGGCGCTCTGGCGGCGATGACAGAGATGTGACGGAGGTGCTAGGGTCTCGCGCATGAGGGAGCTCGCCGCGTTCTCTTTGGGCTTGTTTCTGCTGGCTTGTGGTGGCTCTGAGCCACCGCCAGAAAGTCCTCCGCCGCCGGAGCCCGTCCGCCCGACGGTAGAAACCGCGCCGCCTCCCGCGAAGTCGGCGGACCCTGCGGCAGAGGCGCCGAAAGAAGAGCCGAAGCCCGCGGAAAAGCCGCCCGCTCCCGAGCCTCAATTCAGCGAGGGCATGTCCGTGGCGGACGCGATCAAGGCTGTCCCGGTTGGGGCAGAGCGCGCCAACATCGATCAAGAGACGCTCAGCGAACCCATCAAAGAATTTTCCGTCTACGAGCCCTGCAAGCCTGGCGCCGCGCACATCAAGCTCAAGATCGCGGTATGGGACAGCAAAGCCGTCGGTATCGACGTAACGTCGACCCCGAAGAACGACAAGCTCGTCGCCTGCGTCAAAGAGCAAATCAAGAACCTGACGTGGAAGGCGCACGTCAAGTCGCTCAACACCGTCGAGTATTCGTTCTAGCGCTCAAGCGCTGCGCGTCGCAGCTCGCGATACCAGCGCTGCGAGCGCCTGCATCAAGCGCTCGCTTCTTTGCGCCGCGCGCGGCGCCAGCCAATGCGCGCCTTCCGAGCGATCTCCGACGATGCCCATCTCGAACGGGCGCTTGGAGATCGTCAGCACGGTGTTCAAAATCGCGCGCGACAGCGTGCCCATGATGCCGCGCTTCTCGAGCACGATCGCGGTCGCCTTGAGCCGTCCGCGCATCGACGCAAACTGCGTCTCCAAGTAGGCCCGCGCCGCATTGTCGGGCATCCCCGTCTCCTCGGTGATCACGTTCAGCACGTAAATCCCCCGCGGGTGCCGCGCCGAAAGCCGCTCCAACTCACGCCCAAAATCCTCCAGCGCCGGCCGGGTGCACTCCCCCCACCAAAGTGCAATCAAGGTATTGTCGACGCTCGTCGTGGTGAATGAAGGAGTTGCCGCCACCGGGGTTCGATCCACTCCAACGGCCAATCCCCCGCGCTCGATAGGCTACTCACATATCTCTCCGATTTTATTGGGGAAGGCCTGGCCTGGTCCCCGCCCAGCTGGGCGGGGTGCTACGCGCGGGATTGCACACGGATTTGCACGCCGCCCGCCGGACCCATCGTGACGTTGCGGCGTTTGGCATGCTCGGGCTCGTTACTGGCGAGCTGAATCTCGCAGTGGAGGGCGAGCTCGGCGATCGCGAGGGCGAGCTCGGCTTCGGCGAAGGCAGCGCCGAGGCAACGCCGCGCGCCGCCGCCGAAGGGCATGTATTCCGAGAGGCCGAACTTCTTTTCGAGGAAGCGCTCGGGGCGGAAGCGCTCGGGTTCGCGGAAGTAGCGCTCGTCTTTCATGATCGAGGCGATCATGATCGCGATGACTTCGCCTTGCGGGACCGTCCACTTGTTGCCCACCGTGAACGGCTCGCGGCAGACACGCAGCACGTCCGTCACGATGGGCTCGATGCGTAGCGTTTCGGAGACGACGGCGTCGAGGTAGGAGACGCGCAGCACGACCTCGGGTGACGGCTCCGGCCCGAGCTTCTCGAGCTCGCTGCGCAGCTGGGCCAGCGCCTGCGGGGAGCGAGCGAGGTAGTACACGCACCAGGCGAGCGCGGTCGCGCTGGTTTCGTGCCCGGCGAGCAAGAGCGTGATCAGCTGGTCGCGCACCTCCGACTCGGTCATGGCCGAGCCGTCCTCGTAGCGAGCGGCCAAGATGACGCCGAGCACGTCGCCCCCGAGCGCGTCTTCCCCGCGCGCGCGCCGCGCGCGAATCAACCGATTGGCCCAGGCATCGAAAGCCGCGCGCGCTCGCAGCAGGCGCCGCCACGGCGGAAACCACGGCTTTTGGAAGATGGCGCCCGCCAGGATCGAGGGATGGAAGGCATGCACCATGTCGCGCAGCACCTCGCGTGCTTCGTCGCGATTCAAATCGTCTGTCTCGCCGAATACGGTTTCGATGATCACGTCGAGCGCCATGGCTTGCGAAAAATCCGTCGCCGCGACGATGGCGCCGCCGCTCGCGCTGTGCACAAGGCGCCGCACGTGCTCGCGGATGACTCGCTGCATCACGCTCAAGAAGCCTTTGACTTGCTGCCCGTGAAAGCGCGGATTGAGCAGCTTACGCAGCTTCTTGTGGCGTTCACCCGAGGCAGTGATGACGGCTTCCGGCCCGAACAACGGATCCACCATCGGCAGCGCCTCGAACGTGTCGGGCGGCGCCGCGAACACTTCCTTCACGAGCGCTGGATCCATCAGCGCGACTCCCTTGCCGACCGCCGAATGGAACCGCACCGCATCGCCATACTTTTTGCGCATGGACTGCACGAACGGCAGCGGCTGAAAGATGAAGCGATACGCCTGAACGATCGCCGGCAACCGCGGCCCCGGAGGAAGCATGCGGCGCATAGTAACGGCTCCGCACGTCGCCGGGCGGCGCGAGATCCACAGGGAGTCGGTCCGTCTCCCCTGTGGATCGGTAAGACTTACTATGGCTGACGCTTCCGTGGTCCCCCGCCCAGCTGGGCGGGGTCGCCCAAACAATAACTCGGCCTACCCACCATCACCTGGCCGTCAGCCACCGTCTCCTCTCGAGCCGTCAAAGCGGAGCGCTCGTCAACGGTGCGAGCTCGCGCAAAGCGCGAGCCACCAAGATCAAGGAACGGAGGAGACCAAGCCCCTCGCCTCAAGGGATCGGCAGGCCAGCGAGGCCCGACCTATTCGGTCAAGAAGGCCTGTCCAAGGGATCGAACGGATGACTGGAGTTGGTGTGTTGCACCTGCTCGCTGGTCATGCCGAAGCGGCGTTCTTTGCCGTTGTAGATGTCGATGGCGGAGACGAGCGTAGCGGCGGTGAAGTCGGGCCACATGCTGGGCAAGAAGACGAGCTCGGCGTAGGCGGCTTCGAAGAGGAGGAAGTCGCTGACGCGGGTTTCACCACCCGTGCGGATGAGGAGGTCGACGTCCGGCAACAGGTGCGTCGACATTTGGCGGTGGAAGAAGGTCTCGTCGATCTCTTCCGGCAGCACGAGGCCTGCACGCGCTCGGACGGCTAGGGAGCGCGCAGCTTCGACGATGTCTTGGCGGCCGCCGTAGGAGAGCGCGAGCGTGAGCGTCATGCGCTCGCCGTCCCGCGTGTACTCGATGAGCTCTTCGACGGCGTGACGCGTGGCGGTCGGCAAATCTTCGAGATTGCCGATCACGTTCACGCGGATGCCGTTTTGACGCAGGTCGTGCCGCTCTTGCTTGGCGAACTCGATCAACAGGCGCATCAGCGCTTCGACCTCGGGACGCGGGCGCTGCCAGTTGGCGACGCTGAAGGCGTAGAGCGTGAGGTATTTGATGCCCAGGCGCGTGGACGTTTCGACCGCCTCGCGCACGGCGCGGGCGCCCTCGGCGTGACCTTCGGCGCGGTCGAGCCCCTTCGACTGGGCCCAGCGCCCATTCCCATCCATGATGATGGCGACGTGCTGGGGGATTTTGGTGCCGTTCTTGCCGTTACCGTTGTGCGTGGAAGCCAAGGTCCTCACAACTTCCCACATCCTGGCGGCCCCGTTGATGGAGGTTTGGTGGAGAAGTGGGGAGCGTCAGCCGGAAGGGTTGTACTGCCAAAAATAAAAACGTAGCAATTACGAGCTGTTAGCTGCTTCCGAGCGTGGCCCGCAGCTTGACGGCCGGAAAGCGGAGCCGAAAGACGACCTCGGGCGGGCCGGCTGTGGCAAGCGTGGCTTCGCCGCCGTGCGCCTCGGCGACGGCCCGCACGATGGCCAGGCCCAGACCCGTGCCGCCTTGCTCGCGCCGGGTCGTGACGAAGCGCCGGAACAAGCGATCTCGTACGTGCGGCTCCACGCTGCCCTGATTGTGCACGTCCAGCTGCACGTGCTCGCCCGCGCGCGTGACGTCGACCTGGACGGGCGAGCGGGCGGGCGAGTGCACCAGGGCGTTGTCGATCAAGTTGGCGAGCGCGCGCGTGAGCCAGAGCTCGTCTCCGCTCACCCGCACGTCGCCTTCGGAGACGACGCTGACGCGAGGTCGATCGTCGCCGAGCGTTTCGAGCGTGCGCTTGGCGACGCGCGCCAGATCGACCGGCGCGAAGGTTTCGGCGCCGCGCGCTTCGATGTGCGCGAGGCCGAGCAGCTCGCTCAGCAGGCGCTCGATGCGCTCGCTCGCTTCGCGAATTCGCAGCACGAAATGGCGAGCTTGAGCGGGCTCTTCGAGCGCGCTCTCTTCGAGCACCTCCGCGCTGGCGCGGATGGCGGCTACCGGATTCTTCAGCTCGTGAGACAGATCTGCGGCGAAGGTTTCGACGAAGGGGCGCCCCGAGAGCTCACGGCGCATGGAGTCGAGCGCGCGCGACAGGCGCGTCACCTCGCGACCGAACTCGGGCGGTGGGGGGGCGGTGCGCTCACCACGGCTGACGCGTTCGCCGAACGCGCTCAGCCGCTCGATGGGCTCGGCGATGGCGCGGCCGATCATGGCGGCAGCCGTGGCGGCGGCGGCGCCGAGCACCAGGCTGATGACCAGCACGGTCGGCGCCATGTCGGCGAGCAGGTTCTTCATCACCACGGTGGGCTTGATCACGCGCACCGCGCCGATCTTCGTGCCCCGCACGACCACCGAATGGTCGACGAACACGTTGCCGTCGGCGTCGGGCGTCGGCGCCTCGCGCGGGAAGATGACTTGGCCCGAAGCGTCTACCAACAGCAGGCGCAGATCCGCGCCGCGCTCGCGCTCGTGCTCGAAGCGCCCGGCCACGTCGCTCAGGCGGCCGCCGGTGCGATCCAGCTCGCCCGCCACCATGCCGGCGATGGACGCGGCCTCGTCGCTGGCGGCCTGGCGCGCGATGCGCACGGCGCGCGACTCGATACGATCCACCACCATGAGCCCCAAGCCGAAGGCAAAGGTGCCGACGATCATGCCCAGGGCCAAGAAGAGCTGCATGCGGATCGACATGCCGCGCGTGCGTGTGCGCAGCAGGCGCGAGACCACGAACGCGACGAACAAGATCAAGCCGATGGCGGCCGCCGCCACCGTGACCATGCGCAAGAACGCGCTGCTGTCGTTCACGGCGACTCCGCGCCCGAAGGATCGTCCGTCAGCCGGTAGCCGACGCCGCGCACGGTTTCGATCCACGACGGCTCCGCGCCGGCCTCGCCGATCTTTTTGCGCAAGGCTTTGACGTGTGAGTCAATCGTGCGATCCGTGATGCGGAAGCCGTCGCCCCAGACGCGGTCGATCAGCTCCGCGCGCGTGAAGACACGGCCGGGCGCGCCGAGCAGCGTCGCCAGCAAGTCGAACTCCACGCGCGTCAGGTCCAGCGCGCGACCGGCGGCTTCGGCCCGGCGCGTACGCTGGTCCGCGCTGAGCGGCGGTGCTTGCTTGTTGGGGGAGCGGGAGGCGGCGGCCACGCTGCGGCGCAGCACCGCGCGCACGCGCGCCACGATTTCTCGCGGCGAGAACGGCTTCGTCACGTAGTCGTCGGCGCCGGATTCGAGCGCGGCGACGCGATCCGCCTCGGCGTCTCGGCTCGACAGCACGATGATGGGCATCGGCCGCTCTGTGGCACGAAAGTCCCGGATCAGATCGAAACCGCTGCCGTCCGGCAGCATCAGGTCCAGCACCGTGAGATCGGCCTGCGCGGCCAGCGCCGCAGCCTCGGCGGCATTTTTTGCCAGGATCACCGCGAAGCCGTCGCGCCCCAGCACGTAGGCGAGCGACTCGAGGATGGCGGGCTCGTCTTCGACCAGCAGGATGCGCGCGGTCATCGGTGCCTCATGCTAGCCTAAGCCGGCGGATCCGCAGGGCGCGCATGAAGACTCTTTTCGTGCTCAGGCATGGTCAAGCGATTCCAGAGTCCCAGGCGGACTCGGATCACGCACGCGAGCTCACGCCGCGAGGAGTGGCGGAGGCGCGCCGCGCCGCCGAGTCGTTGGTAGCGCGCGCCGACGCCCCCTCGCTCATCTTGAGCTCGAGCGCGACGCGCGCACTGCAAACCGCCGAGGCCTGCGCCCTCGCGCTAGCCGGTCGGGCAGTGTTGAAGAAAGTCGACGGCTTGTACCTGGCCGAGCCGTCGAGCTACCTCGCGGCGCTGGGGCAGTTGGCGGAGCCGCACGCGTCCGTCATGGTGGTGGGTCACAACCCCGGTCTCGAGGCGCTTATCTACATGCTGACCGATCGCTCTGAACATCTGGCCACGGCGTCTCTTGTCGAGATTACACTGGCTATTTCCGCCTGGGCCGAGCTTTCGGGCAAGGGACCTCACCTTGGCCGTGTCGCGCATACCTTTCGCGCTTAAAAAGCCCGGATGCTAGGCTGGCTTTTGGGGCCTACAGAGGTTATTAACGCCCGGTTCCTATGCCCATGACGCGCCTGCCGCCGAAGAAAGACGTCGCACTGGCCTTGCTCGAGCAAGCCACCGTCTTGGTTCACCTCGATCCGCGCGGCGAGCAGGTGATGGTGCCGCCCTGGTTCAAGCGCCAGCCTCAGCTCGTGCTGCAGATTGGGCTCAACATGCCCAAGCCCATTCCGGATCTGAACGTGGACGACGAGGGCATCTCGTGCACGCTGAGCTTCAGCAACACGCCGCACTACTGCAAGCTGCCGTGGGCTTCGGTGTACGCGCTCATCGGAGCGAGCGGTCGCGGCATGGTCTGGCCGGACGACGTGCCCAAAGAGGTGGCAGGCCAATACGTGGTCACCACGCCGAAAGAAGAAGCGAAGCCGCGCCCTGCGTTGCGCGCCGTCGGTGCCGAGCCCTCGCCCGACGAGCAAGCCGCCAAGGCGGACGCAAAAAAGAAGAAGCGCGCCCGCAAAGCCAAAGAGGCGAAAGAGACCGAGAAGGCCGCGCGCGCCACTCGGCCGAAGAAGAAGCCGGTCGCCGCGGTCGAGCCGGCACCCGAAAAGTCGCACGCGGGGCGCCCCGCCGCTCCTGCCCCGGCTCCCGCCGTGGCCGCCGCGCCGGGTCGCGCGCGGGCCGGTGCGGCTGGCGCCGCGGGCGCGGGCGCCAAAAAGAAGCGTGAGCTGCCGCCCTACCTGCGCGTCGTCAAGTAAGGCTCTCGCCGCCTAAGGCGCGCCGCCGCTGTCGTTAGCGCCGGCGGCTCCGGCCTGGGGCGCACCGCCGGCACCGCTGGTATCTGCGCCGCCCGCGTTCGCGCCGCCTTCGCTGGTGTTCACTGCGACGCAGTGCCACACGCGCTCCGTGCCGGAGCCTGGGCTGCATTCGTAGCCGCGCACGCAACCGACGCTCGCGAAGTGACAGTCGCCGGCCATACAAGTACCGGAGCGGCTGCAAGTTTCATTGCCGACGCAATCTCGCGGCTCGCTGCAGCTGTTGCCGTTGGTATTGGTGTTGGTGTCAGTCACCACGACACAGGCACCCGTGTCTGCGTTGCACGCGTAACCGTCGCGGCAGTCGAAGTCGTCGAGGCAACCGTCGTCCCTGTCGTAGACGGGGCAGCCGGACGACGCGAGCATCAGGAGCAACAGCGCAGCGGGGAATGCCGATTTCTTCATGAGGGCTCCGCGCCGGAAACGTTAGCAAAAAGCGCCGGGGGAGGCCCGTCGCCGCGAAAGTCTCGACGCCGCCCCATGAAAGGCTCGCGAGGCAGGGCCGAGGCCGCTAAGCTTTCAGCCGATCGCGTCCCGGCGCCCAGTGGCCCGGCGCGGCCCCCCGCCGGTCCCACGCACCCAGTCCGCACTGACCCCCACTTATGGACGTTCGCTGTAATCGCTGTGGCACCGAGTACGAGTTCGACGATGCGCTGATCTCGGAGCGAGGGACCACCGTCAAGTGCACCAACTGCGGGCTGCAGTTCAAGATCTACCCGAGCCACCACAGCGGCGGACCGGAGCGCTGGGTCGTGCGCACCGCGCAGGGGCGCGAGCTGGTGTTCACGTCGCTGCGCGAGCTGCAGCGAGGCATCGCCGACCGCAAGGTGGGCCCGGCCGACATGCTCACGCGCGGGCAGAAGCCGCCGCGACCGCTCAGCTCGATCGCCGAGCTGGAGCCGTTCTTCCAGAGCAGCTTGGGTAAGGTTGCGGCTGCCACGACGGACGAGCGCGTGCCGCGCACGCTGCACGGCGTGGCTCCGCCCGCCAACTCGTTCCCCGGCTCGGAAGTGGCGAGCACCATCGCCGCGCCGTTCACGTCGGAGGTTTTGGGGCCGGAGACGCCCCATCCTGCAACGCCGCTGCCAACGCCGAGCGCGTCATCCATGCGCGCCGAGTCGTCCATGCTCGACGCGTTGAGCGTCACCATGCCGGCGGTCGAAGCGCCGCCGGGCGCGCGCGAAGCGCTGGCTCGGCTCGACGCCGCGGCCGCCGCGATCACGACCACCGTCGCGGGCGTGCCGAGCGGCACGACCCAGCCGTCGCTGGATTTGCCGGCGCCACCACCGCCGCCCGTCGCACCCGTGCCGGAAGCGCCAGCGGCGCCGCACCCGCTCGCGTCCACGCTCTCGCTCGAGGACTACGAGCGTCGCCGCGAGCCACGCTCGGCGCCGCACGCTTCCAGCGCGCGGATTCCGCTCGAAACCGTGCCGCGCTCGAATCCGCTCGCCGCGCGCGCGCCGCTGGATTCGTCGCCGCGCTCGGGGCCCCGCCCGGCCATGGACTCCACGCCGCGCCCGCCGATCAGCAGCCGCGGCAGCTTTCACTCGTACGACGAGCTGCCGTCGCCGGCCGCCGATCGTGCCTTCGACGCGCGCCGCGCTCGTTCGCGCTGGATCGTCGGAGTGGTGGCGATCGGCATGTTCGGGCTGATCGCCGCGACCGTGGGGCGCCGCTATCTGGCTTCGGCCACGGTGCCGAGCGCTGCGCAAACGGCGCCGCCCAGCGACACGCGCGTGAAGGACTTCTTGGCGCGCGGCAATCAATTGGCCGACGAGGGCGACTACGAAGGGGCGCAAGAAGAGCTGGTGAAGGCCAGCGCGCTCGCCGAAAAAGACGTGCACGTGCTGGCGGCGCTGGCCCGGCTGGAAACGCTGCGCGCCGACGTGTTCTGGCTCAAGCTGCGGTTGCTCGATCCGCAATCGACCGAGCTGGTGGCCGCCACGCACCGTGAGCTCGGGCGGCGTGTCGGCAAGGCCCGCGCCGCGGCCGACAAAGCGTTCGCGCTGGCGCCCGACGACCCGATCGTGATTCGCGCGCGCGTCGATTCGATGCGCCTCAGCGGTGAATCGGACAAGGCGCGCGAATGGATCGCGCCCGTGAGCAGTAACGCCAGCCAGCCTGAAAATGCCTTCGTGCTCGCTGCGCTCGATTTGTCGGACGCGTCACCGGTGTGGGCCAGCGTCATCGATCGGCTGCGTACGGCGGCCGCCGGCGAGCGCGAGCCCGGCCGCGCGCGCGCCGCCTTGATTTACGCGCTGGCTCGCGCCGATCGCGTGGCCGAGGCCCGCGCGGAGCTGACCAAGCTCGAGGCGCAGCCCAAGCCGCACGTCTTGCTCGACGAGCTACGCGGCTTTTTGGCGCGCTTTCCGGCGACCGCGGGCGATGCGGCGCCGGCGCCTTCGGCGGCGGCAGCGGGTGCGGCCGTCGTCGACGTTTCCAAGCTGCCCAAGCTGGATACGAGCGTGGCCGCCGAAGAAAAACCGGGCGCGGTGCCCACGGATTTTCGCGCCGCGCTCGCCCAGGCTGCGGCCGCTGCGCGCTCCGGCGACTACGGTCGCGCCGAGACGCTCTACAGCGCCGCGCTCGCCAACCAGCCCGGCAACGTCGAAGCGCTGTCGGGCTTGGGGGATATCGCGCGCCGCAAAGGGGATGGCGTTCGCGCGGCTCAGCTCTACGATCAAGTGCTGGCGCAAAACCCCAGCTATTTGCCGGCCATGATCGCCAGCGCAGACCAAAAATGGGCTTCGGGTAACCGCGCGGGTGCGCTCGCGCTCTACCATCGCATCGTGGACCAGGTGGGCACCGCGTCGGATTATGGCGCTCGCGCCCAGGCCCGCATTGCCGAGGCAGGCAGCGCACCTACCGCAGCTTCTGCTGCTCCGCCCACCGCCGCGGCTGCTCCGGCTCCCGCTCCCTCTCCCGCTCCGGCCCCTCCGGCCGAAGCTCCGCCCCAAATCGACACGACGGATTTGCAATAATGGCCACGCTTCGTCGCGCTTGCTTGGTGTTGCCGCTCGCGCTCGCGCTGGCGTGCCATGGTCGTCCGCGCAGCAGTGGTGGCTCGCCGAGCGGTAGCGGGCTCTCGCGCAGCGTCGCCGAGTTCGACCTGAGCTCGGGCGTGCCCGAGAGCGTGAGCGGCGGCTTGTTCAAGCCTCCCGCGTCGCGCACCTTCGTCGCGCTGGCCCGCGCCGTCGAACGCATCGAAAACGATGCCGACGTGGGCGGCGCCTTCGTACGCCTCAGCGGCGCCACGCTGGACTGGGCGCAGACAGAAGAGCTGGGCGCGCTGTTCGCCCGGCTCAAAAAGAAGGGCAAGCCCGTGGTGTGCCACGCGCACGTGCTCAGTAACTCCACCGCCGCGTTCACGCTGCGCGCCTGCTCGCGCACCTGGCTGAGCCCCGCCGGCGAGGCAGAAACCGTCGGAATTGCCGCGCAGATCATGTACATGCGCGGTCTGTTCGACAAGCTGCACGTGGGCGTGGACTTCTTGCACGTGGGCAAGTTCAAGAGCGGCGTCGAGCCCTTCACGCGCGAAGGCCCGAGCGAGCCCGCGCGCGAGTCCCTGACCGAAACCTTGCGTGCCATCCGCGAGGGGTGGCTCGATCAGGCCACGCAAGCCGGCAAGCCAGAAAGCGTCCGCGCCGCGCTCGAGCAAGGCCCGTGGAGCCCCGAGGCCGCCAAGCAACAGGGCTTGATCGACGCCGTCGGCTTCGAGTCGGAAGCGCTGGTAGAAGCGAAAAAGCTGGCCAAAGCCGACAAAGTGAGCCCGAGCTACGGCGGCAGCGGCAAGGGCGAAGGTGGGCCGAGCATCGCCGAGCTGGTGCGCGTGATCGCCGGCAGTAACGACAGCGCGACGACCAGTCCGCACCTGGCAATCTTGCCTGCCGCAGGCTCCATCGCGATGGAGTCGGGCGGCCCGCTCGAGAGCGGCGGCATCACCGCGCGCGCCATCAGCAAGACGATTCGTCGCATCAAGAACGACGACAACATCAAGGCCGTGGTGCTGCGTATCGACTCGCCCGGTGGCTCGGCGCTGGCCAGCGACTTGATCTGGCACGAGCTGCGCGAGCTCAAGAAGAAGAAGCCGCTCGTCGTCTCGGTCGGCGGCATGGCCGCGAGCGGCGGCTACTACATGTCCGTCGCCGCCGATAAAATCTTCGCGGAGCCCACGAGCATCGTCGGCTCGATCGGCGTATTCGGCGGCAAGATCGTGCTCGGCACCGCGCTCGAGCAGTTCGGCGTGCACACCGAGACATTTCCGGCCAGCCCCGATCCCGGCGCCGCCGCGCGCGCCTCCGCCGAATCCCCGTTTACGACTTGGGACGACGCGACGCGCGACAAGATCCGCGACGGCATGCAGTCCGTGTACGACCTGTTCGTGTCGCGCGTGTCCGAAGGCCGCAAGCTCTCGCGTGAGCGCGTCGAAGAGATCGCCCAGGGCCGCATCTGGAGCGGCAAACAGGGGCTGGACCGCGGCCTGGTCGATCAGCTGGGCGGCGTGACCGACGCCATCCGCCAGGCACGCAAGCTGGCCGGGCTCGCCGACGACTCGCCGATCACGGTCGAAGGCGACCAAGACAGCCTGCTCGAGATGCTCCTGGTGGGCGAAGACGCGAACGAGGAGCAGGTGAAGCAGGCGCTGGTCGCCTACCAGGCGCGCTCGCTGGTGATCCGCGAGCTGCCGCCGGCGCTGCGTAGCTACGCTTCGGCGCTCGGGCCGCTGGCTTCGGGCGAGCGCTTCGTGGCAGCGCTGCCGTTCGGGCTCTCGCTCGAGTGAGCGCGGTCGTGATGGTGGTGGTGGTGGTGCTCTGCACCGGTCTGGTGATGGTGGTGCCCGCCTTCCGCGAACCAGCCGGCTAGCCAGCGCCGCACGCCCACGCGCTCCGCCCGCACCACGATCAGCAGCAGCACCAACAGCGCCGCGCCGCGACCGACCTTTTCGGGAAATTGCAGGGGATTCGCGATCGGGGCCACCTGGTTCAACCCGATGCTCACCGCGGCCGTCAAACACACTAGCCAAATCACGACCGGCACCAGGCCGCGCGAGCCCAGCGTGCGCCACCAAGCAACCAGCACCTTGGCGCCGAGCGCGCTCGAGAGCGTGATGGCCAGCAGCGCGGCACCGGGAGAAAGTCCCTTGGCGGTGAGCGCCCCGAGCGCCACCACACCAGGACCGCCCGTCCCGAGCAGCGCGCCGAACAAACCAGACGTGAGGAGCTCGCTCGGGCCCGCGAGCGAGCCGTAAAGCGCGCCGTCGTTCAGCGCGGCGCCGAACACGGCAGCGAGCGCGACCGCGACGACCCAAATTGCCGTGGCGCGATCGAAGCGGGTGGCCTTGCTACGTAACGGGGGCGGCGCCGCCGCGAGCCGCTCGGCCACGCGCTGGGCCGCGTCTTCTCCGGCAATGGCGATGGCCAGCACTGCTACCGTTGCCGCCACGAGCGGTACGACGGTGGTCGCGAGCACGGCTGCGAGCGTCCACGCGATGCCGTAGGTGGCGAGGCCGAGCAGCACACCTTCGGCTGCGAGCGCAAATCCTAGCCGCGACGCCAGCGTCAGCGCTAACGATTTGCCCAGCTTTCCTAGCTCTTCGGTGATTCGATCCGCGAGCAAGAATGTCAAGCCGAGGCCGATGAGCAGAAAGGGCGCGCCCTTCACCGCGATCGAGTAGGCGGCGTGCCAGAGCTCGCGGCCGCCGCTCTCGTGCCCCGGCTCGTGACCGCCGAGCAGCACCAGCGAAAGGCCGAGCGCTGCTGCGCCGAGATCGAGCAGCCGCGTGGCTTCGGTCTTCGGCAAATCTTCGAGCCAGTCGTGCGTCACCACGTGAAGCAGCACGCCGCTCACCAGCGCGCCGATCCAAGCCGAAGCTTGGCTGAGCGCTGCCGCCGGCACCGCGAACGAAACGCCGACGCCCAGCACGCTGGCGAGCGCCAGCGCTGCCGCGCGCCGCAGCGCCACCCTCAAGCCGTATTCGCTGCGATACGCGAGCGTGACCACCGCGACGAGCGGCACCGTGTGCGCGATGAGCGCCAAAATCACGTCGAGATGCGCGAGCACGCCACCCGGCAAGGCCGCGTAGGCGCCGATGCCCAGGCCGTCGCCCACGTGGTGCATGAGCAAGCCGATGAAGCCGGCTTCGAGCGCCAGCCGCGTCGGTGACAGATCGCTACGGCGCGAAGCGAGCCGCTCGGTGAGCGGATGCAAGACGAGCGGGCCGAGCAGACCGAGCAGAAACGCCAGTCCGCCCCACAGCCCGGCGCCAGCGAGAGCGTCGGGCAGCAGATGCGTGAGCACCACCGCGGCCGCCGCTGTCGCCGCGAACGTGCGAAAGAGGCCGAGCACGGTTGGGCGCGCTCCCGAGACAGCTGTCAGGGCTGCCCCGAGCGCAACAGCCAGGACAGCGACGAGCAGGGCGAGCGGCACGGTGAGGGAACCCGCCGAAGCGGGCAGGGGAGGCGCCGGTGATGGCGGGGGACCGTGTGTAGCACGCGCTGGAGCCGGGCGTCACTTGCAGTCGATCAGCTGAAATTCATAGGAGATTGGCGTTGCCACGCCCGAGACCGAGACGGCATAGGTCTGTCCGGCCGTCGCCTTCCAGCCGTCGAGCACGATGCGGATGGCTTTGGCTTGTCCGTACGTCCCCATGAGCTGCTCGACCTTCACGGCCTTGCTCTGCCCGCCCGAGGTGACGGTGACCTGAGCCTGCGACAAGTCGATGCTCTTGCTTTGAATCGACCAACCGGTGCTGTCGAGTGAGCGCTCGTACACGTCCGTGTAGGCCTGCATCGGGAAAGGGCCGGGCGGTGGCCAGGCCATCCACGCCTTGCCGGCCTTGCCAGTGCCGCCGATGTTCTGCATGCATGACGAACCGTCTTTGCCAGCGGAGCCTAGGCCGATCGGACCAAGCTCGTTCGACAGCACGATGCGGCGATGTCCGAAGGTGGCTTCGTTGCCGCTGTCCACCATGTAGCTGAAGACGCTGGCGACGCCGGGCCCACCCGAGATGTTGCTGGTGCTCGCGCCCTTCGCGCCCAAGTCCGAGTAGCACTTCCAATCCATCGGTGGCGTGTGCGAGAGCATGTCGTTCGCGGTCATCATCAGCGCGCAGGCTTGGGCTTGTTGATTGCGCGAGTCTTCTGTGACGACGGCGGGCAAGTCGGCGAGCCAGCGGACGAGGTTGAACAGGCGCAGCGCGTTGTCGCGGCCGTTCGCGGAGATGTCGCCGGCGTCGCACGTGGCGACGGAACCGCTCCAGGTTCCTTCGTCGAGGTCGGCGGTGTCGGTCTTCCAGCGCGTGCAGGTTTCGTCTGCCGTGCGTCCGAGCAGGCCGGAGCCGCCGCTGCCGCCCGTGACCGAGCCGCCACCCCCGTTCGGATTCGTTCCGCCGTTAGCGGGCGAGCCGCCCGTCCCGCCACCAGCTCCTCCAGAGGAGCTGCCCGCGACCGTGGCCCCCGCTTGGGACGAGGTGCCAGCTGTCCCGCTGGTCGAGCCGCCGGCGTTGGCTGCGGCGCCCGTGCTGGCGGCCCCGGCGCTCAGGGCGGCGCCGCCAGTACCGGGATTTGAGCCGGAATTTCCGTCGCTCGAGCACCCGGTGGCTACAAAAGCCGCGAGCGGTGCCGCTACAGTCAGCGGCCAAAGCTCTAGTCTCATGAATCGAGCTGTGGGCATGGGTAATAAGGTGTCTCGGAGCCGCGGCGACGGATCAGTCGGGAGGAGGACACTACAGCGGACGCATGACCCGCTTTCGTGCCGCCGTGTGCTTTGGGACGAGCGCTTTTACCGCGCTTTGGTTGGGGGCCTGCGGCAACTCCGCGGACCCGGGCGCCACCAACGGGGGCCTCAGCGGCTCCGGCGGTTCAGGCACGTCGACAGCAGGAACTTCGAGCGGTGGTAGTGGCGGTTCGGTCAGCGTCGCGGGTAGCAACGCCGCGGGCGCGACGGTTGGCGGCACGAGCAGCGCTGCAGGCGCCGGGAACGGTGGGGACAACGCGACCGGCGGTGGCGGCTCCAGCGCTGGCGGTACCGCCGGCGGGTCCGCTGGCGGAAGTGGCGGAGGCGGCGGGGGCACGCTGCCGGAGGGGCCTTTCGCTTGCAGCATGTACCTGGGCGCTTACCTCTCCATGGAGTGGTGGAACACCGGCCAGTTCGAAGGCAAGGGAGACGCGGCCAAGGTCAACAACGACAATTGGGAGCTCAAGTGGCACCACCACGCGCACATCAGCGAGTGGCGCAAGGCCGACTCTCCGTTTTGGCTGAACACCGGCAACCCGATGGATGACGCTCAGGGTGCGCCAATTCAATCACCTTGCACGACCAACCCGGAGCAGCCGGACCGCGTGGTCTTTCTGGCTATTGATTGGGAGCTCATCACGGAGGCCGATTGGGTCGCGGGGCTCACAGAGTCCGTCGCGAACATCAAGACCAAGATCCCGAGCGCCAAGCGCGTCGATATCGTCGAGTTGGTCAAGTGCCCCAACAACATGATGTGCAACCCGACCGCTGACTATGGCCCAGGCGCGAACGACAGCGCTCCCCGGCAGGACTGCTATGTGCCGCCTTACGTCGACACCGCCATCGAGAAGGTGATTGCGGCGCAGCCAGGGTATTTGGCTTGGGGTCCCAAGCTCCAAATGGCCATGTGCAACCCCGCGCACGACGGCGCGCACATGACGGGCGACGGCAATCAGCAGGCGGCGAAAGACTACGCCGCCTACTACCTGCAACACCTGTGAATCATGAGCTCTAGCGCAGCATGCTGCGGTAGAAGAGTCCCGTAGAGACGTCGGTCGGTTGCTCTGCGGCGCTGCGGTCGACACCGGAGCGCACGTAGGCCACGCTCGTGCCGCTCGGATCGACCTGGAAATTCTTGCCGTCGAGCACGCTGGCTTCGACCAGCTTCGGCTCGGCGTCTGCGGCCAGATCGACGACGTTGAGATCCGCCACTACCGGGTAGGCGTTCGGGTCGCTCGAGTTGTCGGTGAAGAGCAACGTGCTGTCGACGCCTGCCGCGACCTCGACCACGTTTTCGCGGGTCAGTCGCTCCGTGCCGTCGGCATCGACGACGTGCAGCGTGCCGCCGCTCGCGGTCATGTCCGTGAAGTACGCGATGAAGCGTCCGTCGCGCGTCATGGCGGAGCGCCCCAGCGTCGCCACCGGGTCACGCACCAGCGTGATGGGCGTGCTGTGAAAGCCGTCGGTGGGGACGAGCAGCAGGTCGCGCTGAGTGCCCTGTTCGTAGGTGACCGTGGTCGAGTACAGCGCCAGGCCGAAGTCCGCGCTGAGCTGCACCGGCTGCTTGTAGCCGGTGGTGACGATCGGCGTCGGCTCGATGTCGTCCACGTTGGCGCGCCGCAGCTGGTCACCCACCGTGTACAGCACCGCCGAGCCGTCCGGCGTGATTTGCCCGCCGCTCACGCTCACGTCGATCATCGTGGGGGTGCCGTTGTCGCTCACGATGCCTTGGTAGTCGATGGATTGGTAAAAGATGCGTGTCCCGCTGCTGTCGGCTGACCAAATTGGCAACGCGCGATCGGCGATGGTGGCGCCGCTCCAGCCGTCGTCGCCCAGCGTGTAGCGCTGCAGCACGGCGCTGGTGCTCTTGGGCTCGCACCAGCCCGCCAGCACGTCCTTGCCGACGAAGCCGAGCTTGGCGCCGCAGGTCTTTTCCGAAACCAGGCCCAAGTTTTCGATCAAGGGCGCGGCCTCTCCGGCGTTCGCATCCAAAATCATGATGTCGACGACGGTAGACGTGGCGTTGGCCGGATAGAGCACGCTCGTGCCGTCGTCGTTGGCGGCGACGAGCGCTTCCACGTAGGGCGTCGTGCCAATCTCCTGATTGCCGAGGCTTGCGCTCCAAACCGAGAGATCGCCGGTGTTGGCCATCCAATCCATGTCGGCCCAGTTGAAGACGGCCCCGCCACGAATCACCACGCTGCCGGCCTTGCTGGCCACGTCTTGCACTTGGGCGTCTTCGCTCAGCTTGGTGGCTTTGAGCGCGTCGCCATCGCGGAAGATGGTCCAGCCGTCGGCAGTCACGCCCACCAGCGATGGCGTGCCAGAAGCGACTTGAATCGGTGGAGCCATCTCGCCGCTGCCAATCTCGCCACTGCCGTCACCAGCTTGCCCCTGCGCCCCGCCGGCGGCGGGTGTGGAGTCAGCGGTTTCGCTGGCGCCGGGATTGTTGCAACCAATGAGACTGAGAGCGACTATGCAGCCAAAGCTAACTTTCATGGCGGGCTCCTTCACGGGAAACAGCTGCGAGTCGTGCAAGTTCGGGACCGCGAGCCTCTAGGACGGATTGCGACGGCGCGCTCACGCCGGCTATGCTGCGCGCAGTGCGGATGCGCTCGTTGCTTTTGGCCTCGCTGCTGCTGGCGAGCGCGTTTCGGCCACAGCGCGCGCTCGCTCAGACTGCGGCGCCTGCCGTGGCAGCGGACGTGATCGTTCCGCCGCAGCTCGAGGGCGAGCCGAACGTGCCGTACCCGGACGGAGCGCACGGTGACGTGACCATCGTGATGACGGTGACCGTCAACGCAGACGGGAGCGTGCGCGACGCCAAGGCCAGCGAGTTTTGGGAGCCGTTTGCGACTGCGGCGATGGACGCGGCGCGGCGCTTTCATTTCAAACCGGCGACGCGCGGGGGCAGGCCGGTAGCGGCCGTGATTCGCTTCGAGATCGGTTTCAAGGAGCCGCGGCCGCAGCCTGTCGAGCCCGCGCCCGCGGGTTCTGCACCGGGCGATGTTGCGAGTGGCGGGGCGGCCAGCGCGCACGAGCCAGGACCGCACGAAACGAAGCCCCTCGCGCCGCCGTTGGAGCCGAAGACCGTCGAGATCGAAGTGCGCGGCGCTCGCCTGGCGCCGGCCGTCTCCTCGCTGTCGCGCGCGGAGGTGCGGCAATTGCCGGGCGCTTTCGGCGATCCGTTTCGCGCCATCGAGGCCCTGCCGGGGGTCACCCCGATCATCTCGGGCTTGCCGTTCTTCTACGTGCGCGGCGCGCCGCCCGGCAATGTCGGCTATTTTCTCGATGGCGTACGGGTGCCGTACCTGTACCACGTCGGTCTCGGCCCCTCGATCGTGCACCCCGCCATGGTGTCGCGCGTCGACCTCTATCCGGGAGGCTACCCGGCGCGCTTCGGGCGTTACGCGGGCGGCATCGTTTCAGGCGAAACGACTTTGCCCGATCCGCAGTTGCACGGGGAGGGTAACATCCGGATCTTCGACGCGGGCGCGATGGCGGAGGGCGGCTTCGCCGGCAACCGAGGCACGCTGCTGCTCGGTGGTCGCTACTCGTACACGGCCGCGATCGTATCGCTGCTCGCGCCCCATACTCGGCTCGATTACCGCGACTACCAGCTGCGCGCTTCTTACGACGTCACTCCCAAAGATCGCGTCACGCTCTTTGGCTTTGGCTCGTACGATTTGGTCGGTGACACCACGAATGACATCTTGACGGTGCTGTTCGGTACCGAATTTTACCGCGCCGATCTGCGCTACGACCACGACTTCGACGGGGGCGCGACCTTCAAGAGCGCCGTCACACTGGGCTTCGATCAAAGCCGGATCGGTGAGCAGCGCAACTCGCAAGACCGCATGTTACAGGTGCGCGCCCAGCTCGATCGCCCGATCGGCAAGAGCGCGCTGTGGCGCAGCGGCGTCGACGTGGTGCTCGACGGCTACACCGCCGACAAGAAGACCTACGCTGACCCCGAAGATCCGGACACCAACCGCTTCAACGACTTATTTCCGCCGCGCACCGATACCGCCGCGGGCATTTGGACCGACGTGGTCTGGCAAGCCGCCGAACGCGTGGAGGTAACGCCGGGCCTACGTGCGGACGTCTACGGCTCGGGCGGCGAGACCGCGTACGCCCTCGATCCGCGCATTTCAGCTCGCTTCAAGATCACCGACAAGCTGCGCATCGTGCACGCCTACGGCATAGCGCACCAGCCGCCGGCGTTCGTCGTGCCGATTCCGGGCCTCACGCCGGGCAAGCTGCGCGGAGGCTTGCAGAGCAGCTGGCAGACCTCCGCCGGTGTCGAGCTCGACTTGCCGGGCAAAACGAGCCTGACGACGACGGTGTTTCACAACGCGTTCTTCAATATGAGCGACGTGCTGGGCGTCGGTCAGTCCAACCGAGAAGACAACCTGGATCCCCGCGCCGACGGCTCGAGCGTCGGCTTCGAGCTGTACCTGCATCGGAACTTGAGCCAGAAGCTCGGCGGATACCTGTCGTACACGCTATCGCGCACGACGCGCACCATAGGCGGTTATACGTTTCCGAGCGCCTTCGATCGCACGCACGTGGCGAGCGGCGCCTTGGCTTACGATTTGGGCCGCCGCTGGCGTGCTGGGGCGCGCCTCGTCTTCTACACGGGCGTCCCCAAGACCGTGCAAGCGGGCGGGGCGACGCTACCGGCGCCCTCCGAGCACCCGGAGCGCGATCCGGCTTTTTATCGCATCGACGTGCGGCTCGAGAAACGTTGGCAAATTGGGCCAAAGACGTGGGTGTCGCTGGTGCTGGAGATGCTCAATGCCACACTCCACAAAGAGACCTTCGGCAACCGCGAGATCGGCCCCGTGTCGATCCCGAGCATCGGCGTGGAGGCGGGCTTTTGAGATGACGCACCGGTACGGCACCCAGCGAATCGCGCTTCCTTGGCGGCTTCTGCCGCTTGCGCTGCTCGCACCGCTCGCCAGCTGCTTGCCGAAAGATACGCGCCCTCCGCCTTCGAGCGTGCTGTTCACGGCCTCGCCCAGCGCGGCCGCCGCCATGCCCAAAACTCCGGTACAGACTGAAGACGGCTGGGAAATTTCGTTCGAGCGGGCGCTGATCACGATCGGGCGCGCTTCGGTCGACGGCGACTCGTGCAACAGCTATTCGGAAGCGCGCTACACGCGCGTGCTGAGTCTGCTCGGCGCGCCGGCTCGTGAAAAGATCAGCGAATCATTCGCGCTCGGCCACTGCGACTTCGGCTTTGCCATAGTCAACGCAGAGAGCGACTCCCTGCTCGGCTCCACCGCTACGGATGCCGATTTGGCGTTTTTGCGCACGCCCGGCGAAGACAAATACGCCGGCCTCAGCGGCATCAGCTTTTACGTCGAAGGGACGGCCAGCAAGGGTACGCGTCGTGAGACTTTTGCCTGGAAATTTCGCGGCCGCATGCGCCTGGAGGAATGCTCGGAAATGGTCGACGGCAAGCCCGTGCAAGGCCTCGATCTGGTGCAAGACGGCGCCGTGAGCGTGGACGTGACCATCGCACCCGAGCGCATCTTTGCGGACGGCGTCGACCCGGACATGTCCAAGCTGCGCTTCGACGCGATCGCCGCGGCCGACATCGAAGCGGGCGACGCCGACGGCGAGGTCACGCTCGACGAGCTGGGCCTGGTGGCCTACGACACGCTCTCGAGCGTGGCAGATGGTGCGTACGCGCAGCCGACTGCCGACGCGGCTCTGCCGTTCATGACGCTGGAGGATTTCGTTTACACGGGCGTGGCGCCGACTGTGGTGCGCTATCGCGGCAACGGCAAGTGCCAGCCGCAGCTCCGCCCCGCGCGCGGCGGCGGCGGCCCCGGTTAGGCCCCGCTCAGATTTCGATGCCGGCGAGCAGCCAGAAGCGCGTCAGGTACTCGGTCGCGTCCATGCGAAGCTCGCCATCGGTCATGATTTGTTGCTTGCTGGGCCAGGTGATGAAGTCGCGCTCCATCGCGAGATCGGCGCGCCAGCGCGCTTTCTGCCCGCCGATCAGCCCGACCGAGACGCCGAGTCCCGCGCCGAACAGCGGCCCCAGATCGACCTCGCAATGCTTGGCGTTGGCCGCGTAGCAAGCCTTCAAGAAGTCGTCGGCCTTGTCCGCCAGGTCGCCTCCGACCACGAGCATGCGTAACCCACCCTGAGCCCGCACCGCGAGCGCGATATTCGCGGTTGCGGGTACCACGCCTTCGACGATGCCGCCGAGCTGGTGCTCGTGTCCGACGTGATACGTCGGTGAGTCGCCGACCGAGCTGTGGGGAACCAGCTGGTACCCGAGCCCCGCTCGCACGCCCGGGCTGACGTGAACCAGCGCGTCGAGCCCCAGCATGAAGAAGCTGCGGTCTTTGTAGACTTCGAGCCGATTCTTCGAACAGCTGAAGCTGCCGGCCGCCGAGCAATCCATCTCGACATGGTCGTCTCCCCACAGCTCGAGGCCCACGCGCGCTGCGAAAACCCACGAGCCTGGAGCGCGCTGGATCGATGAAGTCGGCGTCGGTGCAGCCATGGCGACGGGTACGGGTTGCGGTGCGGGCGCGACGGGGGCCGGTGGCGCGACGGGCGCTGGTGCGGCGACGGGGGCTGGTGCGGCGACGGGCGCTGGTGCGGCGACGGGCGCTGGCGCAGCAGCCGGCTCGGGCGGGAACGCGGTTGCAGCTGCCGGTGCGGGTGCAGCTGCGGGCACGGGCGCAGGTGCCGCTCCAGTTTGTGCTGCGGCCGGGGCCGCCCAGGTCACGACGATCACCCCAAGGTGCCACCCACGGAAGCTCCACATGGGCGCGGATAGAACCCAACGGTGAGCGGGCCGTCAAGCAACTGTGCGTCTTTCGCACACTGAGCGCTCGCCGCAACGCCGGGCAGCGAGCTTTGCCCGCGTCCTCTAGAAATTCGGGAGGAACGCAGGGCATCACGCTGCGACTCAGGGCGGCACAGCACTTGCTCAAGGCTCTGCATCGGTTGGTGGTGAATGCAGCGGGTGCTGCGGCGGGAGTCGTGTGTCATGCGAGCGAAAGCGTTGTTGCGAATCGTGGGTGCGCGCGTGGGCTTTCCGGTGCCGTTGGCGGTTGGTTTCGAGATCACCCATTTGTGCAATCTGAGCTGTCACTACTGCGATCGACACACGCCCTTGCCGAACGAGATGAGCTACGAGCAGATCCACCAGGCATTGTTCGAGCTCAAGGAAGCGGGGATGCAAGAGCTGTCGCTCGATGGTGGCGAGCCGCTGACACATCGGCACATCGCGGCCGTGGTCGAGCAATTGCTCGAGTGGCGCGTCGTGGTGCGCATGAACACCAACGGTATCTTGGTGCCCAAGAAGCTAGACGTCGTGCGGCGCCTGCAAAAACTCAAGATCAGCCTCGATGGTCCTGCCGAGCGCCACGATCGCATGCGCGGCAAAGAGGCATTTCGGCGCGCGCTGGCCGGAGCGCACGCCGCGCGCGACGCGGGCGTGCCGGTCGAATTTACCTGCGTGGTCGGCCAGCACAACCACGATGCGCTCGACGAGCTGATGGACCTCGTCGAAGCGCAGGGCTATCGCATCATCTTTCAACCGGCACGTAGCAGCCTGTTCTTGGAAACGGATCGCGACGGGTCCGCGTTCACGCTCGAGAATCAGCAGATTCGCGACGCCTTCGCGCGGGTCGAGGCGCGCAAGCGCCGCAGCGACGTGGTCCTCAACGCCTGGTCGAGCTTGCGCCATTTCCGAAGCTTCCCGAATGACGTCGAGCTGCCGTGCGCGGCGGGTCACATCAACGTCACCCTCGATCCGGAGGGCAACCTCTTCCACTGCGGCCAAGTCAGCCGCTTGAATCGCAGCAACAACGTGGTGAAGCTCGGCGTCGCGGAGTGCCTGGCGCGCTTGAGACGTCGCGGCTGCTCGCAGTGCTGGTGCGCTCGCGTGGTCGAAGAAAACTACGCCTGGGGCGGGCACTTTGGGCAAATGCTTCCACCACGCGCGTGAGCCGCTGCGTGGCGGGCGGAATCATTCGACGACGCTGTTCTCGCGCAGTACGAAATGAAGGAACGCTGCTGGAGCACTCATTTCAAATGACATGAGCTCCCTGCCGCGCACCCGGCTCCTCACCGCGATTCTGGCAGTCATGACCGCTTGCTCCGGCGAGGCTCCGAATAGCGGCACCAGCGGCGGCGGCGCAGCGACGGCCGGCGCAGGTGCAGCAGCGGTTGGCGGCACCGGCAGCGCTGCCGGTGGCATCAGCGGCTCACCGAGCGTTGCCGGCTCGGGCACCTCCGCCGGCAGCGGCGGGTCGACAGCCGGCGGCGACATGGGCGGTGCCGGTGGCATGTCGGGCGGAACAGACACGGGCGGCAGCGCGGGGCAAGGCGGAGGCACGGGTCACGTGCCGGTGCCCAGCGCCGGTTGCGGCAAGATGAACCCCGCCACCGGCAGCCGCACCATCATGACGGGCGGGCAATCGGCCATGTTCAACGTCAACCTCCCCACCGGCTACGACGCGAACCAACCCATGCCGCTCGGCTTCGGCTTCCACGGCTTCGGCAATGGCGCGTGCGGGCCCACCCAGGGGGAGTGTCGCGGCTTCGCCGCACTGCCGGCCGTCACCGTGTACATGAAGTCGATCAGCGACGGCTGGGAGCAGTCAGAGGTGCTCGAGCAAAATGTCCAGTACTGGCAAGACGTGCTGGCGCTGATGAAAAACGAGTACTGCATCGACCAGAGCCGCATCTTCATCGCCGGAGTGAGCTCGGGCGGCCAATTCATCGAGCACCTCACTTGCCGCTTCGGCGACACGCTCTGGCAAACCACCGCCGTCTCCGCCTCCGTCGTCAACGCCGCCAACCAGAACTGCAAAGGCACGCCGCCCGCGCTCATCATTCACGGTGTCACCGATCAGGCCGGCAACTACGGCCTCGGCGTCGCCCAGATGTTCGCCAAGCGCAATGGCTGCTCGGCCATGGATCCCGCTGCCCTCGCCCAAGCCAAGACGGACATGATGACCGCCTTCAACGCCAAGCAAGCCGAGCACGTTTGTATGGATTGGGACGCCTGCACCCTCAACCCCGTGCGCTACTGCATCTCGTCGCAAATCACCTACAACGGCCTCACTCACGGCTGGCCCATGGTCGGCGGCATGCTCATCAGCGACTTCCAGCAAACGCTCCCGAAGTAACTGAGCCACGCGATCGCGTGCCGTCGTGCGAACGGCTTCGTTGGCCCCCCCCAAAAAAATCACGGCGGCGCGCATCCTTTGGCCCGGCTCGGTCGTCTTCTGAGCAAGGAGCTGAAAAATGCGAACTGTTGTCGTTACTTACAAGACTACCGAGGAGTACGCGGAGACGAACGCGGCCCGGGTGCGTGCGGTTTACGAGGAGCTGCGGAGCAAGCAGCTCGGTGGCGTGCGCTATTCGACCTACCGGCTTGAGGCAGGGCAGCGCTTCGTGCATATCGCGTCGGTCGAATCGAGCGAGGCCAATCCGATCACCGCGCTCGATTCGTTCAAGACATTTCAAGAGCAGCTGCGGCCGCACTGCGCCGAGCCCGTGGTGGTGACGGAAGCGACCATCGTCGGTTCTTACGACAGCTTTGGCAGCTGACACGCGAACGTCACGAGCCGGAGTAGGATGATCCCGTGACTTCAACCCCTACGGCGTTGGTCGATGCGCGTGAGCAATTCCTGGCCATGGTTCAAGATGTGCGGCCCGAGCTGCATCGCTACTGCGCGCGCCTCACCGGCTCGGTCATCGAGGGTGAAGACATCGTGCAAGAAGCGCTGGCCAAGGCCTTTTACGCGTTGAGCCTGACGCCCGAGGTGCCGCTGCTCCGTCCTTGGCTGTTTCGCATCGCTCACAACGCGGCCGTGGACTTCTTGAAGAGCCACGGCCGCAAATACGTCGATGTCAGCGCCGATATCGAAGAGCTGGCCGGATATCGAGACTCGGCGGATCCGGCCATCGTGCGCGCCGCGCTTGCGCGCTTTCTGGTGCTGCCCGTCTCGCAGCGCAGCGCCGTGATCTTGAAAGACGTACTGGGCCACTCGCTCGAAGAAACAGCCGAAACGATGGGAGCAACGGTGATGGCCGTCAAGGCGGCGCTCGTGCGCGGGCGCAAGAACTTGCTCGAAAACGCAGCCGAGGGCGCCGCCGCGGCCGCGCCAACTCGGGCCGAGCTGGATCGCTACGCCAGCTTGTTCAACGCCCGCAACTGGGACGCGCTGCGCGACATGGTGAGCGAAGACTGCCGGCTCGATTTGGTGTCGCGCTCGCACCGCCAGGGCAAACAGGTGCGCGAGTACTTCACGCGGTACGAAAAAGAGCCGCTCACGCTGCGCGTACTGTCGCTCGAGGGCAGGCCGGCTATCGGCGTCTACCCGCCGGGCGCGGAAAAGCCGGCGTACTTCATCCAACTGGCGCTACAAGAGGGCAAGGTCGTCTCGATTCGAGATTTTCGCTACGTTCCGTACATCGCGCACGAGGCGGATTACGCCGAGTAGCGAGACCGAGGCGGATTACGCCGAGTAACGAGACCGAGGCGGATTACGCCGAGTAACGAGACCGAGCCGGAACGAGACAAAGGTCCAGGCGCGCACGTCCGCTTCGCGTTTTGGCAAATCCGTGTGATGCTTCCCGCTTTCTTTTTTGAAAAGGACGGCGAATGACGCGCGCTAGTTGGTTGGTGGGATCCGTAGCTCTGGGTATCGCGATGGCTGCGGGCTGTGCGGACGATAACCGCCCGATTGGGCCCCTCGAGCCGGAGGCAGGCGAGACGAATCAAGGCGGCAGCAGCGCCGGTACCTCGCAGGGTGGCAAAGCAGGCAGCGCACTGGGCGGCAAGAGCTCGCAAGGCGGCACGAATGGTGGCAGCACCGCCAACGGCGGCAAAGGTGGCTCGACCATCGGCGGCGCGAGTGCCGCGGGTGAGGGCGGTGCCGCTACCACTGGTGCTGGCGGCGAGGCTGGCGGAGTCGAGCCAGGCATGGGCGGCGGAGCGCCGGCAGGTGGCGCGGACGGTTCGGCTGGCGCTGGCGGCGACGCGGCCGTGAGCGAGCCGGCGCCGTTCGCTGGTCCGTACGCCGTCGTTTACGCCGGCACCACCATCGGCGTCGACTTTCGCCCGGTAAAGAGCGCAGCCTTTGCCGCGAACCAGTTGATCGACTTCGTGGCCAGCAACAACGAGCACCGCGCGATTGGCACCGCTTCCAACCACGAAGCCGACCACGACGCCTTGATGCAATGGGGCCGCTGGGCGGACGGCAAGATGGGCGAGACGGACATGGTGACGCTCAGCGCCACGCAAGGCTTTCATTACGCCATCGGCGCCGCCAGCGCTGCCTTGCCGGCCAACGGCACGCAAGATTACGAGCTCGTGGCCGCCACCCCCGTGACCGTGGGCGACGGTAGCAAGGCGCTCGGCACTGCCACCGCATCGGCCACCGTCGCGTTCTCGGCGACAACCCACGTGGGCGCCACCTTCTCGCTCACCATCGATGGCGTTACTTATACGGTGACGACGACCGGCGGCACCGCCACCCCTGGCACCAGTGAGGTCACGGCCTGGCTCCCGCAGTATCCGTGGCTCGTGAGTGGCATTCCTGCCACCAAGCCCACGACCGGCATCTGCGCCGACACCTGCAACCTCTCGATTCAGGGCATCTTCGCTGGTGCCAACGCCGAGGAGCTGGCGTTCGCCGTGCACATCTTCGATGGCGCGGGTGGTAGCGCTTCGTCCATCTCCAGCGTATTCGTGCTCAAGAAGAAGACTTGAGCAGCGGGGCGCGCCGACGTCGTTGCTTCACGCTACTTCGTGAGGGGGCGCCGCAGGCCCAGGCTGCGCATGCGCGAGCTGAGGGTCGAAGGGTGCGTGCCGAGCAGCGCCGCGGCGCCGGACTTGCCGGCGACTTTGCCACCGCACTGCGCCAGGGCCCGCTCGATGTTGGCGCGCTCCAGCGCCACCAGCTCGGCCAGCGTGTGCACCTGCGCGGTTCTGTCGGGGGAGCGAGCCGGTGCCGCCGCCACCGGCTCGGGCAGCGCTCGCTCGATGTCGAACACGCCGCCGGTCGAAACGATCACGCCGCGCTCGATGACGTTCTGTAGCTCGCGGACGTTGCCGGGCCAGGCGTAAGCCCGCAGGCGCTCGAGCGCTCGCTCGGAGAGCGGCGCCAGCTCGCGGCCCAGCTGGCGTGCGTATTTCTCCAGGAAGACCCGCGAAAGCTCGTCGATGTCGTGCTCGCGCTCGCGTAGCGGCGGGATGCGGATCGGGAACACGTTCAGGCGATAGAACAGATCTTCGCGGAAGGTGCCGCGTTTCACCATCTCGCCGAGATCGCGGTTCGTGGCTGCGATGATGCGCACGTCGACGCTGAGGGTGCGCGATGAGCCGACCGGCTCGAGCTCGCCCTCTTGCAGCACGCGCAGCAACTTGGGCTGTAGCTCCAGGGGCAGCTCACCGATCTCGTCCAAGAACAGCGTACCGCCGTCGGCCAGGGCAAAGCGCCCGTGCCGTCGCTGCGTCGCGCCCGTGAAGGCACCCTTTTCGTGGCCGAACAGCTCGCTCTCGATCAGGTTGTGCGGGATCGCACCGCAGTTCAGCTTCACCAGTGGTTTGTCGCGGCGTTTGCTGCGCGCGTGCACGGCGCGCGCGAACAGCTCTTTGCCGGTGCCCGTCTCGCCGAGCAAGAGCACCCCGGTTTCCGCCGGTGCCACGTGCTCGACTTCGTGCAAGGCTCTCGAGAGCGCTGCCGAGGAGCCGACGATGCGTTCGTCGCTGCGCAGCCACGTGAGCTCTTCGCGTAAGTACTGGGTTTCGCGTGAGAGCGAGACGATGCGGCGCTCGGCCGCCAGCCGCTCGTCCACGTTGCGCAGGATCAGCGTCAAGCGATCGCGCTGGCTCAGCCGGTAGTGCGAGAGCGTCGCTTCGGCGAAGAACGGCTCGGCGTCGCCGGCCAGTACCCGTAAACCCCCGGCAATCCACTGGCTGTTGGACGCGCTTTCGGCGTGCATCAGCTCGGCGGCGCAGCGCTCCAGCCGTTGCCGCGACTCCGGGCTGAGCATGCTGCGCAGGTCGAAGCTGGGCTCCGCGCGCTCGTCACGCCCGAGCGCGCGGCGTGCGGCAGGATTCATGAGCGTGACTTGGAAGAGCGAGTCGAAGTCGACGATGGCGTCCATCGCGCTCTCGAGCAGGCGCCGCAGCTGTGTCTCTCGCTCGGCAACGGCCTGCTCCGATTGCAGACGCTGCAGCTCGGCGGCGGCACGGTTGGCGAAGATCTGAAAGATGGCCAGAGCGCGCGGCTCGAGCGGCATCGGCTTGTCGTCGAGCACCGCGAGCTGACCGATGAGCTGACCGTCCGCCGCGAACAGTGGAACGCCGAGGTAGCTGACCGCGCCGTGGCGCTCGAGGTACGGCTGATCCCGGTACAGCTCCAACACGCGCTCGGGGATGTGCACGACGCGGCGCTCTCGCAACGCGGTCTCACAGGGCGTCCCGGGCACCTTGTAAGGGACGTTTTCCCACCAGCCGTCACGCATCTTCAGCACGAGCGCGTTGAGCTCGGATTGGTCTTCGGCTAGCCGCGCGACCCAACCGCCCATGGTGCCCATGGCGCGCGCCAGGTTTTCGACCAGCGAACGAAAGAAGCGCTCGCCGGTTTCGGAGGCAGTGCCCTCCACCACGCTGCGCAGCGCCGCCTGTTCGTCGAAGTCACCAGGGGTCGCCATTGGTTCTCACGAAAACTCGAGATTCCAGGTCGTTAGATATCACGAGTAGCGAGATCTCGCGACTAGCGAAGATTCGCGTTTATGTCCTTAAGTATCGGAAAGTATTGAATAGTTAACCAGGTACTAACGCTGGTACGGCACCTGCTGTTGGGGCGGCATGGCTGCTACCTGTCCCCTCGATTTCGATGTCGCCCGTCTGCGTGAAGGCGTTCGCGACGTTTACGGGCGCGTCGCCGAGGACCCGACCGGCGATTTCCACTTTCACCGAGGCCTCGACTACGCAGTCGAGCTACTCGGCTACTCGCGCACCGAGCTGAGCCGCCTGCCGAGCGTCGCCACGTCGCGCTTCGCCGGCGTCGGCAATCCGTTCGCTGCCGGTGCCGTGCTGCCGGGCGACGTCGTCTTGGATCACGCCTGCGGAGCCGGCACCGACTTGTTGCTGGCGGCGGGGCGAGTCGGCGCGCGCGGGCGGGCGATCGGCGTCGACATGACACCGGCCATGCTGCAGCAAGCGCGAGCTGCGGTCGTGATGGCGCAGCTCACGTCGCGGGTCGAGCTCAAGGCCGGCCTGTTCGAGGAGCTGCCGCTCGAAGACGCGAGCGTCGACGTCGTGATTTCCAACGGCGTGTTGAACCTATCTCCCGACAAGACGCGCACGCTGGCGGAGGTGGTGCGGGTGCTGCGCCCGAACGGTCGCCTGCTGCTGGCGGACGTCGTCGTGCAGCGCGAGCTCACGCTGGCGGCGCGCAGCAGTCCCGACTTGTGGGCAGCTTGCGTCGGCGGCGCCTTGCCGGAGGGCGAGTTGCTGGAGCTTGCGCACGCCGCGGGCCTCCGCGACGGGCGCATCGCTGCGCGCTTCGACTGTTACGCCGGCACCAGCGCGATGGCCAAAGTCTCGAGTGACCTGCGTCTCGCCGCGGTCAGCTTTTTTGCAAGAAAACCAGCCTGAATCAGGAGAACCAAAAAACATGAATGCTCCCATCCAACCCGTGAATACTCCCGACGCCTACGCGCGCGCCATCGCTGCTTCAAAGAAGGCGCGCTGGGAAATCGACCGCGACGTCTTTCAAAAACGCAGCCTGAGCCGCCTGCACAAGTTCTTGCCCGATGGCCTCTCGTTGGTCGCGATGCTCTCGTTCTTGGACGAAGAAGAGCGGCGCCTCGTCAGCCAGGTGCAGGGGCGCTCGTACGCCAACATCTTCGGGCTCGTCGAGCGCTTCATCAACGCCAAGGTGCTGGAGCTCAGCGGGCACTACTGGCTCGGAAATCAGACGGCGCTCGAGGCGCTGGTGCGCTTCAGCGACGAAGAGCTGAAGCATCAAGAGCTGTTCCGGCGGCTCGAGGCGATGACGGCGGCGGAAATGCCGGCCGGCTACGAGCTCAAGGCCGATCCCGATTTGGTGGCGCAGGTCGTGTTGCAAAAGTCGACCTGGGCGGTGCTCGGCTTGACTTGTCACATCGAGCTGTTCACGCAGGCTCACTACCGCGAAAGCATCGAGCCCGACGCAACCCTTTCTCCGCTGTGGAAAGACGTGTTTCGCTTTCATTGGATGGAAGAGAGCCAGCATGCGGTGCTCGACGAGCTCGAATGGCAGCGCGAAAACGCCAAGCTCAGCGCCGCGGAGCGTGACCACGCCGTGACGGATCTGATCGAGCTGGTGGCAGCGGTCGACGGCATTTTGCAGGCGCAAGCGGCTGCAGACGCCGCCTACTCGATGTCGATGTTCGGGCGCCGGCTCACGGCCGAAGAGGCGGCGGCCGTCTCGAGCACGTTCTTGAAGGCTTATCGCTACCAATACATCGCGTCGGGCCTGCAGCGGACGCGCTTTCCGAGCATCTTGTTCGGCATGCTCACCGACGCTCAACGCGCGCGCGTCGACGCGGCGCTCGCACCGCTCCTCTAACTCCGAGCTGGCCGGAGCCGCTTCGCTTGCGGCGCCGGCCAGCCTGCTCGTGAGGCACCATGACCATTCCCCAACTCTCGCTACTCTTGTGCGCCATGTGGACGGCCGGCATCCTGATCGTCGCCATCGGCTGGTACCGCTGGAGCCGTATCTTGCTCGGTACCGCCGCCATCAACAGCTTCCCCGCCGACGACTCACAAGGCTCCGATTGGTACCGCCGCGCCATGCGCGCCCACGCCAACTGCATCGAGAACCTGCCAGTTTACGGCGTCGTGGTGTTCGTGCTCTCGGCCCGCGGCATCAGCTCCCCCGTGGTGGACGGGCTCGCGCTTCTGATCATCCCGTCTCGAATCGTGCAGTCCCTCACGCACATCTGCTTCGTTCAAACCGCCCGCGCCGTGAGCATCCGCTTCAGCGCCTTCTCGGTGCAGCTCGCTTGCTTCATGGCCCTGGCCGGCTACGCGCTGTGGGGCGCGCGTTGAGGCGCCCTGCGGATTGGACCAATGGAATCCGCCGCTTGGTGACCGGCTTCGTTGGCCCTGGGCCTTAGCTGCAGCGGCCGGCTTGGCAGAAGCCGCTGGCGCAGTCGCTGCCCGTGTTGCAGTGCTTTTGATCGCGCTCTTGCTGGGCTTGGTTGGCTGGCAAGATGGGGCCTCCGCAGGCGACGGAGGCCAGGACGACGAGCAGCAAGTAACGGAGTTGCATGCCGCGAACTTAGCATGTCGAGGCAGGCGAAAAGCCTCACGGCGGTGCGCTGCTAGCGGTTGCGCGCGTAGTGCAGCCCCACCACGCCCGTTGGGTACGCCTGGCTGCTGATCAACGTGAAGGCCGAATGCACCTTGTCGGCGCCGAGGCGTTTGCCGCGGCCTAGCAGCAGTGGGTACACATGCAGGTACAGCTCGTCGACCAGGTCGTTCTCGAGCAGGAGCGGCAAGAGCTGCGTGCTGCCGTCGGTGACGATGGTCTGACCAGGCTGCGCTTTGAGCTGGCGAATGCTCTCGACCACGTTGTCGCGAATCACGGTGGTGTTGCGCCAGATAGTCTTCTCGAGCGTCTTGGAGACGACGTACTTGGCTGGCGTATTCATCATGTCGCCGAAGGGGTCGCCCGCGGGCATGGGCTCGAAGGCCTCGGCATGGGTCACGTAGGTGCGGCGCCCGAGCAGAAACGCGTCCACCCCTTGCATGAGCTTGCCGAAGCTGGCGCCGATGTCGTCGTGCCAGTAGGGGCGGGTCCAGCCGCCGTGCTCGAAGCCGCCGTCGCGGTCTTCGTCGGCACCGCCCGGCGCCTGCATCACTCCATCCATGCTCATGAACTCGTGAACCAGCAGCTTTCTCATGTTTTTCTCCTCACTCGAGGGGACTTTCGTCCGTCTTTCAGCAAGGCGACGAACGAGCCTGGATGAGATCGACACGCGCCACGAATTTGTTTCGCCGGCCGAATCCGAGCCTGCGGACTGGCGACGGGCGGTAGCGGAGCGGGGGTTACGAAGGTCGGCTCGGCGCGTTGTCGAACTATTTCCCGTGTCGGAGCACGCAGTTATGCGACTGCGTCCCGCGGCCCACCGCCAGCGCCCCCAGGTGTCGGATGGGCATGACCGGGCGTGTTCAACAGGGCCATCTGCTTACGAAAACGCCGCACTTTTCCGGGGACAAGGGCTTGCTCCTACCGGTTGACCTTGTCACTCTTCGCACCGGCATGGGCCTCGTGGCTGTGAGCTCCGATCCGAAAGTCAAAAATTGGCACTCCCGAGAGCTGCCGCCTTCGTGGCCCGACAGAGCGTGGTACTCGACTTGGCTCGGTTCGTTCGTGCTGTTCCTGTACGCGATCGCCAGCAGCCTCGGTCGTCGCCGCGCCGTTCATCTCTCTCCCGAGCTACCGGGTGGTAGCGAGCTGCCTGACTACTTGCTGCAAGAGTTTCATGGCATGCCGAACGGGTACTACTCGCGTCGGCTGGCGGCCGACTATCCGCGCGGCTTCGAGATTGCGATGCTCGGCCGCATGCGTGGCGCGCGGCGTCGCATCGCCGAGCAGCTGTCGTCTTGTGGCAGCGTGCTCGAGGTGGGCGCGGGCGCAGGCCTTCTGGCAAACGAGCTCGTTGCGGCCGGCGTCGCCGACGTGTGGGGGCTCGATGCCTGCGCTTACTCGGTGCAGATGGCGGCGCGCGCCACACCCGCGGCGCATTTCGAGCAAGGCCTGGCGGAGCGCTTGCCTTTCGCAGACGCTCGTTTCGACGGCGCGGCGGCCTGTTTCGTCTTTCATGAGCTACCCTACGACTCCACGACCGACGCGCTGCGAGAGCTTTCGCGCGTGCTGCGGCCCGGCGGAATGCTGACCATCACCGAGCCGTCGCCCGCACATTTGCGGCAGTCGTGGTGGAGCTTGATCAGCCGATTTCAGATCATGGGCATCTATTATCGGCTGCTGTCGGTCGCGGTTTACGAGCCGTACCTCGACTGCTGGCTCGACCGTGACTTGCCCAGCTCGCTCGCCCAAGCCGGCTTCGAAGTCTTGGAAGAGCAGCGGGGCATTCCGTTCCACACCGTTCTGGCGCGGCGCGTTTAGCGCTCGCGGCTCAGGGCGGGAGCGCGGCGATGGCGCGCAGCACTTCGTCCGCGTGAGTCGCGGGATCGACGTCCGAAAACACTTTCGCGACGCGACCCTGGCGATCGATGAGGCACGTGACGCGCGAGTCCATGCCCATGAAGCTGCCGACGCCGTAGGCGCTCGCGATTGTGCCGTCTTCGTCCGCCAGGAGCGCGAACGGCAGATGGTGCTCGTCGGCAAACTCGCGATGCGAGGCGGCACTATCGCGCGAGACGCCCAGGATCACCGCGCCCGTGGCCTGGATTTTCTGCCAGGCGTCGCGGAACGCGCAGGCCTCTTTGGTGCAGCCCGGCGTGCCGTCTTTCGGATAGAAATAGAGCACGACCGGTTTGCCGCGTAGGTCCGAGAGCCGCACGTGCCCGCCGTTTTGGTCGAGCGTGTCGAAGCTGGGCGCGGTGGCGCCGACGGCCGGCTGGCGCGCGCTAGCGCCGGCACAGCTCGTGGCTCCGAGCAAGAACAGCGCCGCTGCGATCGATCCTCGCACCCGCCGGAGTATACTCCGCCAGCCATGCGACGCTCGCCTCAGACCCAGGATCTTGCATGAGCCTGGCCCGGCTCGCGCTCTGGCTCACGCTCGCGGCAACGCTCGCGGCCGCGCTGCTCACGGCAGTTACGGGGGCGCCAGGTTGGTTCTGGCCGATGGGGCTGCTGCTGGCGGCTGGCGGGCTCGGTTTCTTGGGCGTCTATTTTCCGTGGCTGCAGATGTACGGGCCCGTGGTGTGCCGCGCCAAGCCGGGCAGCCGTCGCGTCGCGCTCACGTTCGACGACGGGCCGCACCCGGTGACGACGCGCCAGGTACTGAGCGTACTGGCGCAAAGCCGCCACCGCGCCACCTTCTTCGTGCTCGGCGAAAAGGCCGATCGCCACCCCGACGTGATCCGCGAAATTCGCGACGCCGGCCACACGCTCGCGATCCACGGTTACGTGCACGATCGGCTGCACCCGTTTCGCGGACCGAGCCGCATCGCGGGTGAGCTCAGCCGCGCCGTGGAGGTAGTGCAGCGCGTGAGCGGTGTGCGGGCGACCTGGTTTCGGCCACCCGTCGGGCAAACCAGCTTCACCAGCGTGATTGGCGTGCGGCGCGCCGGGCTCAAGCTCATGGGCTGGTCGGGCCGCGGCTACGATGGCGTCGCCAGCCGCTCGCCGGAGCAAGTCCTGAAGAGCGCCGTGAAGTGTCTGGACGACGGCGCCGTCTTGGTTTTGCACGACGCGGCCGAGCGCGACGACTTCGAGCCGTCGTCTTTGCCGATTTTGGGGCGGCTCTTGGCCGAGCTCGATGCGCGCAAGCTCACCAGCGTCGGTATCGACAGCCTTTTCTCAGCCGCTGAAGGCGCGAAAGATGAGTGACGTGTTGATGCCGCCGAAGGCGAAGTTGTTGCTCATCACGTGCTCGGTCGAGATCTTGCGCGGCTCGGCCTTGATGTAGTCGAGCTCGGCGCAGCGCGGGTCGACGTTCACGAGGTTGATGGTGGGCGCGGCCCAGCCCTCTTTCATGAATTCGATCGTCATCCACGCTTCGAGCGCACCGCACGCGCCGAGCGTGTGACCCATGTAGCTCTTCAGCGAGCTGACCGGCGTTTGCGTGCCGAACACTTTGTTGGTGGCGTGGCTCTCGGCCACATCGCCATTTTCGGTCGCGGTGCCGTGTGCGTTCACGTAGCCGATGTTGCTCGCCGAAAGGCCGGCGTCGGCCAGCGCCAGCTCCATGGCCAAGCACATGGTTTCTCTTTTGGGATTGGTGGGATGCGCACCGTCCGAATTCGTGCCGAATCCGACCACTTCCGCGTGAATCTTGGCGCCGCGCGCCTGCGCGTGCTCCAGCTCCTCGAGGATCAGGGTGCCGGCGCCCTCGGCGATGACCAGGCCGTCGCGATCGGCGTCGAAGGGGCGGGGGGTCAGCTTGGGTGTGTCGTTCTTGCTGCTGGTCGCGAACAGCGTGTCGAAGATGGCGGCGTCCGCCACGTGCAGCTCTTCGCAGCCGCCGGTGATCATCACCTTCTGCGCGCCGGAGCGGATCGTTTCGTAGGCGTAGCCGATGCCTTGCGAGCCCGAGGTGCAAGCGCTGGAGGTGGGGATGATGCGCCCGGTGACCCGGAAGTAGAGGCCGATGCTGACCGGCGCGGTGTGGCCCATCATGCGCAGGTAGGTGGTGGCGGTGATGGTGTCGATCGAGTTGCTCGTCACCATGCTGGCAAAGTCGCGGATCGAATCCGGGTTGCCCGCGGAGGAGCCGTAGGCCACGCCCGTCTGGCCGCTGGTGATGATGGGGTGGCCGAGCAGGCCGGCGTCTTCGAGCGCGAGCTCCGAGGCACGCACGGCCAGCAAGGCGATGCGGCCCATGGCGCGCGTCACGCGGCGCGGGTAGCGATCTTCGGGCAGCACGAAGCCGACGGCCGGGCACGCGAGCTTGGTGTTCAAGCCCTTGTACTTGTCCCACTCGTCCATGCGCACGACGCCGTTCTCGAGCGAGAGCAGCTTCTTCTTCACATCTGCCCAGCCCGTACCGAGCGGGGAGATGCCAGCCATACCGGTGACGACGACGCGCTTCATGGCGAAAGACCTCCGTTTACGCCAATCACCTGACGAGTGATGTAGGCGGCCGCTGGCGACAAGAGAAATGCGACCAGGCCCGCCACTTCTTCGGGCTTTCCGTAGCGCCCCGCCGGAATCATGGCCTTCAGCGCTTCGGGATCCAGGCGCAAATCTTTGGTCATGTCGGTCTCGATCAGGCCCGGCGCGACGCAGTTGACGGTGATTTTGCGGCTCGCAAGCTCCATGGCCAGCGCCTTGGTGGCCCCCATGATGCCGGCCTTACTGGCGCTGTAATTGACCTGACCGCGCACACCCATCGTGCCAGAGACGGACGCGATGCTCACGATGCGGCCGTCCGTGCGACGCCGGATCATCGGCATGAGCACGGGCTTGAGCACGTTGTAGAAGCCGTCCAAGTTGGTGTGGATCACGGCGTCCCACTCTTCGTCCGTCATGCCCGGGAACGCGGCGTCGCGGGTCACCCCCGCGTTGACGACCACGCCGTAGTAGGCGCCGTGCGCCTCCACGTCGGCGCTGAGCGCGCGTTCGGCGCCTGCGCGATCTGCAACGTCGAACACCAAGAGCCGTGAGCGGCCACCGGCTTCGGCGATCTCGCTCTGCACGGCCTTTGCTTGGTCGACGCCGCTGCGGCAGTGCACGACCACCTCGTAGCCGGCACGCGCGACCTCGAGCGCGATGGCGCGCCCAATGCCACGGGAAGAGCCGGTGACCAGCACCGTCTCGCTCATCGCGCACCTCGGTTCTCGGCCAGAAATTGCAACAAGTCGGGTACTTCGTAGACGGTCATCGTGGTTTCGACCAGCGCGGTCTCGCTACCTTGGAGGGTGATTTTGCCTTCGACCATGCTCAGGCCGGTGGGGTCGCGGTGAACGAGCGTCACCCGCACGCGCAAACGTGATCCGAGCTCGAAGCCTGCTACCGTCGGCTTGTAGCCGCGCGCCGCGAGCACGAAGCCCGCGCGCGCCGGCTCGCCGCGCTGATGCGCCTCCATACCGGCGAACGCCGCGCACGTCTGCGCGATGTACTCGACGCCGACCCAAACCGGCACCGAATTCCCGCGCAGAAACTGGCTGTCAGGGCCGATCGTGACCTCGGATTCGAGGTACTCGGTGTGCACCTCCGTGAGTCGATCGATCAAGATCATCGGCTCGCGATGGGGCAATAGCTCGCGCAGGTCGATGTCCGGGGCGGTCACGGCTGCGCCTCCAAGATCAACGCCGCGTTGTTGCCGAAGAAGCCGAACGAAACGCTCATGATGCGCGACAGCCGCTCTGCCCGCTGCTCCGCTTTTACCAACGAAAGAGGCGGCAACTCTGGATCGAATTCGCCGTCGTAAACGTGGGGAGGCAAGCGCTGGGCCGCATTTTCACGGCCCAGCAAGAGCCAGCAAAAGGCGGCTTCGATGGCGCCGGCGGCGCCGAGCGTGTGACCGGTGAGCGGCTTGGTGGAGCTCATGCTCACGCCGCTGCCGAACACGCGCTCTACGGCTTTGCTCTCCATGGCGTCGTTGTGCGGCGTGGCGGTGCCATGCAGGTTGACGTAGTCGATGGCGGCGGGCTCGAGCCGGGCGTCGCTGAGCGCGGCGCGCATGGCGTCTTCGGCGCCGTTGCCGGTCGGGTCCGGCGCGGAAACGTGATGGGCGTCCACGCTCGAGCCGCCGCCGCGTAGCCGCACGGGCCCGCCTTCGGCCGTCATCAAGAACAACGCCGCACCCTCACCGATGTTGATGCCCTTGCGGTTCTTGCTCATCGGGTTGCAGCGCTCGGGGCTGACGGCCTCCAGCGCGCCAAAGCCCGAGACCGTGAAGCGACTGAGCGTGTCTGCACCGCCGACGATGGCGGCGTCGCACAGGCCTTGGCGCAGTAAACGCCGCCCGGTGAGCAGCGCCTTGGCGCTCGATGAGCAAGCCGTCGAGATGGTCATGGCCGGCCCCGAGAGCCCGAGCTCCGTGGCCACGAACTCCGACGGGTTACCGACCTCCATCTGCCGGTAGTCGAACGCGGCTGGGAACGAGCCGTCCTCGCCGCGACCGAGGTAAGCGGCTTCTGCCTCGGCCACGCCCGAGGTGCTGGTGCCGAGCACCACCGCGATTCTACCGGCGCCGTAGCGCTGCTTGGCTTTGGCGATGGCGCTTCGCAGCGGGAGCAGCGCTTGCAGCAGGAGCTGGTTGTTACGCGAACGTAGCTGCGGCGGAGCGTGAGCGATGCTGGGTAGCTCGACTTGCACGGGCCCGACCGTCAGCGTCCGCCCCGGCGAATAGCGATCGGTCGCGATCATGCCCGCCGTGGAACCTGCGACGAGCCGCGACAGCACCGCCTGCGCGTCGGTGCCGAGCGCGCAGGCGATTCCGAGGTGGGTCAGGGCAGGCTGCATTTCAATCCAGGTTTGCGGGTTGGATTTCGAGCTGATAGCCCAGCGTGAGGTGGCGAAAGTGGATGATGCTGTTCCACGGGTCAGCTGTCGAATAGTCGATGTGGATCACGGGCTTGCCGTCCAATAGCAGCTCGCGCGAGCCGGGCTTTTCTTGCAAGGTCCAGTCGTCGGAAGGCAGTGCTTTGCGGACTGCTTCGGCGGGGAACAGCGCTAGCGTGAGGTCGCGCAGCACGACCTTGGCCGGAAAGTCTTTGGGCAGGTGGGGATCGCGCTCCTCGCGATAGTCTTTGCCGTCCCACTCCAGCATCAAGATGCGGTTGCCCATCGGGCCCAGCGCCGCGACGCGCAAGTAGCGCGGATCGATTTCCACGGCGGCCAGCGTTTCGAACGTGGCGCCCTTGTCGCTTGTCATACGCACGCTCTGCGAAAGGCTGGCTTGCTTGGCTGCCGCGCTGGGCGGGACCAGGAACAGGCCAGGATCCGCGGGGCGCGGCGCGAGCACGGCACAACCCGTCAGCAGCAGGATGCCGATCAGTGCGGCGCGCAAATCTCCTCCAGGCTACGCAGTCGGCGCGGCTCGGCGACGAACGGATTCGTCAAATCCCAAGCGTAGCCGGCCAAGATGGAGCAAATCTTCCGGCGAATGCCGGGGTCGGCATTCTCGTAGAAGATGACGTCCTGGAAGCCGCCTCGGTACCAAGACTCGACGAAGCTCCTGAACGCATCCACGCCGCGACGCAGCGGCTGCGAGTACTCGGTGTCCCAGTTGACGCTGCCGCCCGAGAGCTCGCGCTCGATCAACGGCACCGACAGCGTCGCCGACTTGAAGGCGATGGTGACGCCCGAAGAAAACACCGGGTCGAGGAACTCGCCCGCGTTGCCCAGCAGCGCGAAGTGCAGGCCGGTGAGTGACGTGACGTCCGCCGCGTAGCCGCCGATCATGCGCGCCGGCGTGTCCCACACCGCGTTGCCCAGCAGATCCTTCAGATCCGGATCCTCGAAATGGAGCGCCTTGAGGCCCTCGTCGAGGTTGTTCGAGTACGGGGCGAGCTGCTCTTGTGAGCCGACGACACCGACCGAGGCGCGACCGTTGGAAAACGGGATCAGCCAGTACCAGATGTCGATGTGCTCGGGGTGCACGCCCACGCGGATCTTGTTGCGATCGAAGTTCCGCTCTTTGGCGATGCGATCTTCGACGTGCGAGAAGATGGCGCGCCGCACCGGAAACGCGGACGGCCGCTCGAGCTTGAGCAAGCGCGGCAGCACGCGACCGAAACCCGAAGCATCGAGCAAGAAGCGACCGGAGACCTCGTAGCTCGAGCCGTCGGGCGCCTTCACCTTGAGCTTGGGGCCCGGGCCGCTCACGTCCACGTCGAGGATCTCGTGCCGGTAGCGGATTTCGGCGCCCATGCGCTCGGCGGCCTTGGCCAGCACGTCGTCGAAGTGCGCGCGCTGCACCTGGTACGTGGTGCCCCAGCCGTCACCGTATTTGTCGCGGAAATCGAAAGACGTGCTGCGCTTGCCACGCACGAAGCTGGCGCCGTTTTTGTACTGAAAACCCGCCTCCACCACCGGACGCAGCAGGCCCGCCTCTTCGAGCAGGCCCATGCTCTGCGGCAGCAAGCTCTCACCGATCGAGAAGCGCGGAAACTGCTCGCGCTCCAGGATCAGCACACTGCGACCCAGGCGGCGCAACAGGGCAGCGGCCATCGCCCCTGAAGGACCCGCACCAATGATCACAACATCAGCATCGAAGCTCATCGATTTCGTTCCCCGTGGCGACAGGCGCCGGTTGGCTTTCTGGCTTAGGAATCTGTGTGAAGCAGGGGGTCAAGCACCAGCTGGCCCCGATACCGATCAGGAGAGTCATACCGAAGTTGGCGAGGGCGGGCGTGCTGCTCGTGGCGAGCAAACCGAACGACAGCAGCGTGGATGCGGCACCCAGCGTCACCGACAAGAAGGCCACCGAAAAACCTTCGCCGCGCGGCTCGTTGATGAAAATGCCGTAGTCGGTGCCGATACCGAGCACGAGCACCAGCGCGAGCAAGTCGAAGAGCGTGACCGGCTTGCCCGCGAGCGCCGGCACACCGAGCGCGATGGCCGAGCCCAGCGCAGCCGGCGCCGCCACGCGCCAGGCGCCGCGCCCGTAAAAGAAGCTCAGGCACAGCGCGACCATCAGGTAACCCACCGGCACGAACCACGACAGGGCGCGCCGGAAACCGCCCAAAACCGTGGAAATATTCGCTACCTGGTCGACCAGCACCACGCCCGGCACGCTCGCGCCGAGCCGCGTCAGTCGCTCGATCTGGCTCTGGCCGGGCACGCCACGCAGCAGCACCACCGACTCGGCCGTGCCGTCATGGCCGAGCCACAGGTGGCGCTCGGGCGCCGAAAGCGGCGAGCCGAGCCACGCCGGCAGATCGAGCGGCCTGGTCTGCGCCGCGAACGCCGCCCGCGCACGCCCGAGCGCTTCGGGATCTTCGAGGGTGTTGAATAGGCGCTCGGCGGCGCCGCCCGGTGCGAACACGACGCGCTGCAAGAGCTCGCGCGTCTGCGCCTGCGTCTTGGCGGAGGGCACCGAGTCGCTCAACGCTTGCCAGCCGTCGAGCGTGCCTGAGTGGCGCTCGTTCGCCAACACGCGCGTCAGCGCCTCTTCGCGTTGCAGGAGCTCTTCCGCATTTTCGCCGCGCACCAAGAAGAATTGCGAGCCCACCGCGAGCCGCAGCAGCCGCCGCACCTCGCCGTCTTCGTGGCTCAGCTCCGGTACGCTGTCGTAGAGCGCGCGCACGTCGTCGATGGTGTGCACCTTGGCGAAGCCCAGCAGCGACGCCCCGAACAGCACCGCCACCACGCCCTGCAGCACGCGGCTCCGGCTCAGCCGCGGCCACGCGGCCTCCATTCGCACCAGGCCCGGCACGAAGCGCGGCACCTTGCGTCCCTTGCCCAGGTTCTTGGCCAGGAACGGCACCCACAGCACCGCAGTCACCCAGCCGCCGAACAGACCCGCCGCGCCGAACAAGCCCATCTGGCGCAGGCCCGGAAACGGCAGCGCCGCCAGCGCAAAGTAGCCGACCAACGTCGTCAGTAGCGCCAGCGCCAGGCCGCGCCGGATGTGACGCATGTACGTCCACGGCTCGAACGGCCCCTCTTCGAGCGCGCCGCACACGAAGTGCACGCCGAAGTCTTCGGCCACGCCCACGATGCTCGAGCCGAACACCAGCGTGAGCAAGTGCACGCGGTCGAACATCCACAAGTCGACGCCGAACGCGAACAACGTGCCGATGCCGACGGGCAGCAGCACGAGCAGCACCGGGCGCGGGCTACCGAACGGCAGCCACATCAACAAGATCACGCCGATCAGCGAGCCCAAGCCGATGGTCGACACCTCTTGGTTGGCGTGCGTGGCGGCTTCGGCGGCGTGGAAGATGAAGCCGGAGCGAAACACCTGTTTGGCTCCGGCTCGGCGCGCGGCCCGCACGGCCTCGCTGAGCACCGGCGCCAGCGCCTGTTGCGCGGAGAACCCCATCGCATCCGAACGCAGCTCGGCGGGCAGCATGATCCAGGTCATGCCGTCGCGCTCGATGACGATGCGGCCGTCGCGGATGCCGAAGCCCGCGCTCTGGGCGCGCTCGAGCACGAAATGCGACGCCAGACCCAGCGGATCTTGCTCGAGCTCGAACAGCTTGGGCGCGCCGAAGGGCTGGTACAGCTCGGTGAGCGCCTGGTCGACGAGCGGTTGCCCCCCCTGCTCGAGCGCCTGGCGGTCCCCGCTCGTGAGCAAGCCGTAGCGCGCGTTGCCCAAGAACTCCGTCGCCGAGCCGAGCGCGGATGGGTCGACCGGTGGCGCGACCGTGAGCCACTGGCTGCTCTTGCCCAGCTCCTTCTTGCAGGCGTCCGCGGCGCGCGCCGCCACCTCGAAGTCTGAGTGCCCGATCAGGTAAACCAGCTTGCGCGTCGAGGCGCCGGCCACGCGCTGCACGGCATCCGCCACCTCGGGATCGCGGGCAGATTCGGGCAAAAGCGAGAGCAGGCTGGTATCGAGCCCGCCCGTCTTTTGCAGCCGGCTCGGGAGGCTCGCGGCCAGCGCTACCACCACCGCAAGCCAGAGCAACGCGAGCGCGATCGCCCAGCGCGGCCTGGCGTCAGGGTGCGCCGGAGCGCCAGGGCTTCCCATCATCGCCCGCTCACTTCTTGCTCGGCGCGCCCAACAGGCGTTCGTCCTCGTCAGTGAGCGGATGCGTGCTGTCGAGGTCCGCGAAGCGGATACGGGTAATGTCGGTGTTTTGCTCGACGATCTCGAGCGTCTCGACGTGGTCCCCACCCGTGAGTGAAATGCGGCTGATCACCTTGGCCACGGTCGCGTCGCGCGGCTTGAGCGACACGCTCCACGGCACTCCCGCTTTGGCCTGGCCGCTCACGATCTCGAAGCTTTGGCGAATCTCTTCGACGTCCGCTGCAAACACCGCGAACACGATCTTGCCCATCAGCCGTAGTCCCGGCTGCTCGGAAATGTCGATCGAGACGACCGTCTTGTCGTTCTTGATGACGCGCACGGCGTCGCGAGTCATCACCAAGAGCGACTGAATCGGAGCTTCAGTGCGCCAAACCACGCCCTGGCGCCGCTTGAGCGCGAAGCGGCCACGTGATTTCAGCGGCTTCTTGATCTTGGCGAGCTGCTTCTCTTGCTCGAACTTGCCCTGCAGCGCCTCGAAGGTGTGAAGACGAGCCTTGATGGCGAGCAACACGTCATCGTTGGCTGCGGCCCCCGCCGGCTCTGCTGCCGCGGGGGTCGTGGTAAGGCATGGCGCCGCGAGCGCGAGCGCGACCAGCAAGAGCCGGAAGGCCGGGGCGGAGGTGAGTTTGCGCATACAACGCTGCATGACTGAAGGACGAACGGGCGCGGAATCTGACTCACCTTGCCACGGCGTACAATAGGAGCGGTGCCAAAGACCGGCCAATTGGCCAATTAGTGGTGTACGAAAGTTGGCCAGTGGGCCTGAGATGACTTCGGACGAGGCCGGGTCCGCGATACGGCACAGTCGTTTGCGCTGACGCAAGAAGTCCCGTGCAAGGCTTTTGCGGTTCCGCTTGTGGTACTCCGCCACACTGTTGTACGCCTTCTCTTTATGGCGCGGGGTCCGACCTTCGAGGGTGAAACACTGACAGGAGCTAGACGCACGAGCGTCAGTGGGGTTCCCGTCAGCCGCGCCCGGTCGGCCGGCGTCCGCGATGCCGCCGGCAGGGAAGTTTCCGAGAGCGCCGCCGTAACATGGTAGCCACGGTGAGCTTTCATATCTCGCGATGGTCGGCATGGGCGCCCGGACTCTCCACTCTCGAAGCGTGGAGCGCTTGGGCTGCAAACGACGCGGGTTTGGAGGGGGAAGAGAGCCCCAAGGTGCCCGAATTGCCGGCAATGGTCGTCCGGCGCGCGAGCCGGGCCGACCGCATTGCGCTGCGCGCCGCATTCGACTGCTGCGCCGACATCACGGGGCCGCTGCCGACTGTGTTCGCCTCCCGCCATGGGGAGGTCCATCGTTCGCTCGAGCTGCTCGAAGCGCTCGCCAAGGAAGAGGGCCTGTCGCCCACCTCTTTCAGCCTTTCGGTGCACAACGCCGCAGCAGGTTTGTTTTCGATCGGCCGTAAGGACCGCTCACCTTCGACATCGCTGGCCGCGGGTCTCGACTCGTTACCTATGGCGGTTCTTGAGGCAGCCGGCATGCTGGCTGAAGGAGCCCCTCGCGTTTTGGTCGTCGCCCAAGAAGAGCCCTTGCCCGCGCCGTTCCAGCCCTACGTGGCGGAGCGCGAGCCGTGCGCAGCCGTGGCGCTCTTGTTGGAGCCCGCAACGAGCGGGGCGTCGTTGTCACTCGAGCTGATTTCGGGGCGGAGCGCGGGGGAAAACACCGGCCTGGAGCACGGGTATTTGCTACCGTTCTTGCGCTTCTTGGGGCGCGGGCAGGTAGGCGAGCTCGAGCTTCTTCACGGGGCGCGGGGATGGCGATGGCGGCGGACGGCGTAGCTCGAGTCGAGCAGAACCAAGCGATCGGCCTGGCCGGCGAGCAGTCGTGGCCCGTCGGTTTGCTCGACATCGCGTGGCGCACGTTCGCGACGGGCTTTTGCTTTGCCGTTTTCGGCGTCGGCCAGCTGATCATGGCCGTAACGGTGTTCCCGCTGCTCGTGCTGTTGGTGCGTAACAAGCAGCAGCGTGTTCGCCTCGGGCGGCGCAGTGTCCAGCTGGCCTTCAAAGGCTTTGCGCTGCTGATGCGCACGACCGGTGTGCTGCGCTGCCGCATCCGTGGGCTCGAGAAGCTGCGCCAGCCGGGCACGCTCATCCTGGCCAATCACCCGTCGCTGATCGACGTGGTGCTGCTGGTGTCGTTCATTCCGGACGCGGACTGCATCGTCAAGACGGCGCTGTTCAAGAATCCGTTCACCCGTTACGCAGTGATGGCTGCCGGTTACATCCCGAGCCAACGCGATCCCGAACAGGTGATCGAGGCGTGTCGCGCCTCGCTGGCGTCGGGCGGTTGCCTGGTGCTCTTCCCTGAAGGCACTCGCTCGGACCCTACGGGCCCGCTGCACTTTCAACGCGGCGCGGCGAACCTGGCGATTCGCGTGGGGTGTGACATGGTCCCCGTCGTCATCCGGGTGAGTGAGCACAACCTCGGCAAGCAATCGCGCTGGTGGCGGGTACCCGCACGCAAGGTTTCCTTCGATTTCGAGGTGAAAGATCGGCTCAGTGTTTCGCCCTGGTTGCAGTCAGGGTATGAACCGGCGATCGCTGCCCGTGAGCTTACCGCCTCGTTGACAGAGTACTTCACACGAGAGATTGAGACCCCATGCCCGAGTTGGCCGAAGAGCTGAAGCAACTCATCATCGACGCCCTTCACCTCGAAGACATGTCCCCGGCGGACATCGACACCGCAGCTCCCCTGTTCAACGGCGGGCTTGGCCTCGATTCCATTGACGCTCTGGAGCTGGGCGTGGCCCTGCAGAAGCGCTTCGGGTTGCGGTTCGACTCCAACGCGGAAGAGACCCGACATCACTTCACCAGCGTCGCCACGCTGGCAGCATTCGTAGCGGAGAGGCGCAAGTGACTCAGACCTCCTCGGCGGCCGTTCCGGCGCTCGCCAACAAACAAGAGATCCTGGCCAAGGTCGTCGAGATCCTCTCGGAGACCTTCAAGCTCGATCCGGCCAAGATCCGGCCGGAGTCCGATCTCTATACGGAGCTGTCGATCGACTCGATCGATGCCATCGATCTGCTGGTCAAGTTGCAGCGAATGACGGGCAAGCGCATCCGGCCGGAGGCCTTCCGTCAGACCCGCACGGTGCAAGACGTGGTCGACGCCGTGCAAGCCCTGCTGCAGCAGCAGTAAGCTGCAGGCCGACCATGCCGGGCTTCGCCAACGCAGATTATTGTGGTTTCGCAGATCTGCTGTGGCAGGGCCGTAGCTCGTCGTACCCGGTAGCCAACGTCGCGGGGGACGAAAAGACCTGGGAAGACTTCGTGCGTGCCTGCGCGGGCTGGCGCGCTCTGTTTCAAGCCCGCCCCGAGCAGCGCTTCGGTTTGTTCCACGCGGATACGTGGCAGTTCGCGGCCGCGCTGTTCGGAGCCTGGAACGCCGGTAAAGTGCCGATTTTGCCTGGTGACACGCAGCCCGCCACCGTGGCCGCGCTCGCCGCCGAGGTAGAGGCATTTGCCGGCCAGCTGCCGGCCACGCTCGGTAAGCCGACGCTTGCCGAGGCCGTCCCGAGCGGCGATCTGGGTCGTGTCAGCGCGTTCGACCCCGCGAGCGTGACGCTCGGGGTGATGACGTCGGGCTCGACGGGCACGCCGGTTTCGTTCCCCAAGCAGCTGGGCCAGCTCGAGCGCGAGGTGGCGACGCTCGAGAGCGTGTTTGGCGAGCGGCTCGGCAAGGTGCGCGTGCTCGGCACCGTCTCGCACCAACACATTTACGGCCTTTTGTTTCGCGTGCTCTGGCCGCTCTCGGCGGGTCGCACCTTCGAGTCCGAGCAGCTGTTCTTCGCCGAAGAGATCGTGGCCCACGCCGAGCGCGCGCCGGGCGTCGTTTTGGTGAGTAGCCCCGCGCACCTGCGCCGCCTGCCGGAGTCGCTGCCGGTCGCCAAACGGCTGTTTCGCGCGGTGTTTTCCTCCGGCGGCCCGCTGGATTTCACCGGCGCGCTGGCCTGCCGCGATCGCTTCGGCTGCTTGCCGTTCGAAATCTTCGGCAGCTCGGAGACGGGCGGCATCGCCTACCGCGAGCGCACCGAAGATGCCGCACCGTGGACGACGCTGCCCGGCGTCGAGGTCGCGGTCGATGTGGAGAGCTGCTTGCTGCGCGTTCGCTCACCGCACCTGGCCGATGACGAGTGGCTCACGACGAGTGATCGCGTCGCCCTACTCGGCTCCGGCAACTTCGAGCTGCTCGGGCGCAGCGACCGCATCGTCAAGATTGGCGAGAAGCGCATCTCGCTGCGCGCGGTCGAGTCGGCGCTGACCGAGAGCGAGTTGGTCGCCGAGGCGCGCGTGGTCTTGGTGCAGAGCGAGCGCGACGAGCTGTGCGCGGTCGTGGTACCGAGCGCCGCCGGGCACGCGCTGCTCGAGCGTGAAGGCAAGATTGGCCTGAACCGCGCGCTCAAAGCCGCCGCCGCTCCGCGCGTGGAGCCGATCGGCTTGCCCCGGCGCTTCCGCTACTTGGAAAGGCTCCCCGAGAACAGCCAGGGCAAGGTGCTCGAAGGCGAGCTTCGGGCGCTGTTTACCGGAAAATGACATGAGCGAGGTGCGCTTCCCCGAGCTGCTCGAGGTCGAGCGAAAGAGTCCGCACAAGGCCCAGCTGCGACTGCGCCTCCCCCAGAATCTGCTGTATTTTCGCGGCCATTTCCCGGCTGCCGGGATCTTGCCCGCGGTCGTGCAGATCGACTGGGCCATTCACTACGCCATGGAGCTGTTCGGGCTCGATGGTACCTTCCGCGGCATGGATGGCCTGAAGTTCCGGCGCGTGCTGCAGCCGCTCGAGGAGCCCGTGCTCGAGCTTTTGCACAACGCCGAGAAGGGCACGCTGGAGTTCTCTTACTCCACCGCGAGCGGTCGCCATTCGTCGGGTCAGCTATGGCTGCGCTGAGTGGACCGGTTTCGGGTGGCGCCGCCGTGCGCGGCTACTCGCTGGTGGTGGTGATCCCGGTGTTCGATCACGAGCACGCCATTGGCGGCGTGCTCGACGCGCTCGAGCCGAGCGGCTTGCCCGTGATCCTGGTCGACGACGGCAGCTCCGAGGCGTGCAAGCTCGAGCTCGAGCGCCAGGCAGAGCGGCGCAAAGCGAACGTTTCGCTGATTCGCCTGCCGGTGAATCAAGGTAAGGGCGGCGCCGTGATCGCCGGCTGCCGCGCCGCGCACGCACGGGGCTACACGCACGCCCTGCAAATCGACGCGGACGGCCAGCACGACCTGGGCGACTTACCGCGCTTCCGCGCCGAGTCGACCAACCATCCAGACGCCGTGATCTGCGGTGCCCCGCGCTTCGACGAGAGCATCCCGCGCGGCCGCAAGTACGGGCGCTTGCTCACCAGCGTTTGGGTTTGGATCAACTCGCTGTCGCTGGCCATCGAAGATGCCATGTGCGGCTATCGCATCTACCCGCTGCCGGCGGTGATTCGGGTTTTCGATCGCGCGATTGGCCTGGGTCTGCGCATGGACTTCGATCCCGAAGTCTTGGTGCGCTTGTGTTGGGACGGCCTTTCGATGGTGAACGTGCCGACGAAGGTGCGCTACCCGGCGGACGGCCGCTCGCATTTCAAAATGCTGCGTGACAATTGGCTGATTTCGCTGATGCACACGCGGCTTTTCTTCGGCATGTTGCCGCGCGCTCCCTGGCTGCTCGCGCGCAAGCTGCGCGGGCGGCAAGAGCCGCTGCTCTCGGGGCAGTGACATGTCTGCCGCGAACGGTCAGGGCCATTGGGCGACCATGGCGGAGATTGGCTCCGCCAAGGGCATCTTGATCCTGTTTTGGATTTACAAGCTGCTCGGCCGTCTGCCGTTCCAGATCGCGCTCTTTCCGGTCACGTTTTACTACTTCGCCTTCAAACCCCGGCAGCGCCACGCCTCGCGCGAATTTCTCACGCGCTGCGCGACGCGGCCCAACGAGCCCGAGCGCCGCGCCGGCACCTGGCGGGTGCTGCGCCATTTCTCGAGCTTCGGTGGGGCGCTGCTCGACAAGTTCGTGGCGTGGAACGGCGGCTTCAGCTTCAAAGACGTCACGTTCGAGGGTTACGACGCCGTCAAAGCCACGCTGGATCGCGGTCAGGGCTTGCTGCTTCTCGGCTCGCACCTGGGCAACCTGGAGATTTGCCGGGTGCTGTCCCAGCTGCGGCCCGGCCTGCGTTTGCGGGTGCTGGTCCACACCCGTCACGCCACCACCTTCAACCGCCTGCTCGAGCGCCTGAATCCGAGCAGCACGGTCAGCCTGCAACAGGTCACCGAGCTCGGGGTGGGCGAGGCGGCGGAGCTTTCCGCCTGGGTGGCAGGTGGCGGGGTGGTGCTCATTGCGGCCGACCGCGTGCCGGTGGGCGCGTCCGAAGGGCGGCCAGCGCGCGTGACTTTTGCGCCGTTTTTGGGGCATCAGGCGCCGTTCCCGCAGGGGCCGTTCATCCTCGGCAGCCTGCTCGGCTGCCCCGCGTTCACGCTGTTTTGCGTGCGCCGCGGACGCCGCTTCGAAGCGACGTTCGAGCCGTTTGCGGAGCCGTTGCTCTTGCCGCGCCGCGACCGCGAGCGCGCCCTCGCCGACTACACCGCTCGCTACGCCGAGCGGCTCGAAGAGCGCTGCCGGTCAGCGCCGCTTCAATGGTTCAATTTCTTCCCCTTTTGGTCACAGCATGAAGTCATCCGAAGCAGTTAAAGACGTCGTCTTCGGCGAGGGGCGTCTCACGATCGAGGACGTCAGCGCGCTGGCAACGCGGCAGCGCCCGGCGCGGCTCAGCGAGGCTCAAGGCTTCGTCACGGCCATCAATCGCGGCGCGGAGCTGATCGATCGCCTGCTGCGCGAGGACGGCGTGGTGTACGGAGTTACCACCGGCTACGGCGACTCGTGTACCGTGGCCGTTCCGGGCTCGCTGGTCGAAGAGCTGCCGCGGCAGCTCTACACGTTTCACGGGCTCGGCCTGGGCGCGCCACTGGCGGAAGATCAGACGCGCGCGGTGCTGGCGGCGCGCCTGGCATCGCTCAGCATGCGCATGTCCGGAGTCAGCTACGGCCTGCTCAAGCAGCTCGAGCAGCTGCTGGTACACGACATTTTGCCGGTGATTCCGCAAGAAGGCTCGGTCGGCGCCAGCGGCGATTTGACGCCGCTTTCTTACGTGGCGGCCGTGCTGTGTGGCGAACGCGAGGTCTTCGATCGCGGAGCGCGCCGCCCGGCGGGTGAGGCCCTGAAAGAGCGCGGCCTGCGGCCGCTCAAGCTGCGCCCCAAAGAGGGCTTGGCGATCATGAACGGCACGGCCGTGATGACGGGGCTGGCCTGCCTGGCGTTTTCGCGGGCCGAGTACTTGTCGCGTCTGGCCACCCGCATCACCTCGTTGGCGGTGTTGTCGGTGGCCGGCAACCCGCACCACTTCGATCAGACGCTGTTCAACGCCAAGCCACACCCCGGGCAGCAGCTCGTAGCGTCGCGCCTGCGCGGCGACCTGGGCGGGCAGGCCGCCGGTCGCAACGAGCACCGCTTGCAAGATCGCTATTCGCTGCGTTGCGCGCCGCACGTGATCGGCGTGCTCGAAGATGCCCTGCCGATGCTGCGCATGCTGATCGAGAACGAGCTCAACAGCGCCAACGACAACCCCCTCGTCGATCCGGACGAAGAGCGCGTGCTGCACGGCGGCCATTTTTACGGTGGCCACATCGCCTTCGCGATGGATAGCCTCAAACAGCTGGTGGCAAGCGTGGCCGATCTGCTCGATCGCCAAATCGCGCTGATGCTCGATCCCAAGTTCAACCACGGCTTGCCCGCGAATTTGAGCGGTGCGCGCCAAGATCGCCGGCCCATCAACCACGGCCTCAAGGCGCTGGCGATCGGCGCCAGCGCGTGGGCCGCGGAGGCGCTCAAGCTCACGATGCCGGCGGCTTCGTTCTCGCGCTCCACCGAGTGCCACAATCAAGACAAGGTGAGTATGGGCACGATCGCGGCGCGCGACTGCGTGCGCGTGCTGGAGCTGAGCGAGCAGGTGGCGGTGGCGGGCCTGCTGGCTGCCGCGCAGGGGGTGGACATGCGCATCCGCGAGGGCGGCCTGAGCCGAAACGAGCTGTCGCCGGAGCTCCTGGCGATGCATGGCGCCGTGCGCAAGCTGGTGCCCGAGCTGGGCGAAGACCGAGCGCTCGAAGGCGAGCTGCGCGGCCTGTTGGCGTGCGTGCGCGAGCGCGGTTTCGAGATGTACCCGGGAGCCCCCGGAACATGATCAAGGCCGAAATCGCGATCACCATTCCGTTTCACGACGTCGACGCGCTCGAGATCGTTTGGCACGGCCACTACGTGCGTTACCTCGAGGTCGCGCGCTGCGAGGCTTTGAAGAAGATCAACTACGGCTACCAGGAGATGCGCGACACCGGCTTCATCTGGCCGGTGATCGAAATCAAGGTGCGCTACCCGCGTCCGGCGCGCTTCGAGCAGACGATCTTGGTGCGCGCGGAGCTGGTCGAGTGGGAAAACCGCATGCGCTTCCAGTACGAGGTCGTCGACTCGGTGACCGGTGAGCGCATCACCACTGCCGAAACGACCCAGGTCGCCGTCAACGAAGCCACCCAAGAGATGTGCTTCGAATCGCCGCCCATCCTGTTCGAAAAGCTCGGTCTGCCGCCGCCACCACCGCTGTAGCCGCTACGCGGTGGGCCTGACGCTCTCACGCTTGCGGGTGATGAGCCAAGCCAACCCGCCAAAGAACAGCGCTAACGCGCCGCCCACGACCAGGCTACCGAGCGCGGCTTCAGCCAAGAAGCCGCTGATGCCCAGGTGCTTCACGCCCGCAATGGTCAGGGGCGCCCCGACGCCGCGCAAGAGGTACGAGCCTGTCTCGATCTCGGCGAAGATCAAGAACGGCGCCACTACCGGAACGGAAATGTTGGCAGCAAAGTACGCCGCCACTGCGTCGAGCCGCAGCGGTAGGCACACCGCTAGGCACAGCCAGATGTGCAAGCCGTAGAGCGGCAGGCAACCGATGAACACGCCGAGCGCAATGCTCACGCTGAGCCGCCCCGGCGTGTTGCGACCACGCAAGATGCGCCATTGCTCCTTGGCGCGCTGATGGATTGCCGCCCGCAGCTTGCTCTTTTGCGGCGCCGGAACGACCTCACTCATCAGTGTCCGCGAAGCTCTCACGGGGCGCTTCGGCGGGTCAAGGCGCTAGCGCCGCTTCACCACGAAGCTCACTCGGGGACAGCCTGCGAATCCGGTGGAACGGCGCGCTCGCAGCATGGAGCTTGGACGCCGCCCGAGCCACGACCTTGGGTCGACCCTCAGCTCGCTTTGATGATGAGATAGCGGAGCGGCTCCGCGCTCGCGCGGTTGTCGATGGCGAGCGTCTGCCCGTGCGGCAGCTCCACCACTTTGCCCGCGCAAAACTCCGAGGCGACGCCGCCAACGGCGACGTGCCCCCGCCCCGAGATACAGATGACGAGCTCCGGATACTCTTGCTGCACATGCACCCCGACGCTGGCGCCCGGCTCGAGCTCGCACGCCAGCACGGCCGTGAACGGCAAGGCCGGCGCCGCCAACAAGGCCCAGACGCGCACGGTGCCCTGTCCACCAAACAGGGCGTCGCGGCGGTCGTGTGGCGTCGAGCGGTCGAAGAGCTGGGGCGGTAGGTGATTGTTCATGGGCGGGAGCGTCGGTAAATCTGACCGCAATTAAATGACTAGGCGACTGACAAACTGCTGAGTTGGCTTTGCTAAGTTGAAGTCTTACCCTGCCTCGCTCGAAAGAGGATCCGATGTCGGAAGACGGTGAGGGTTCTGGAATCAGCGGTGTGACCAAATTGATCGCCGCAATCGCTGCGCTCATCACGGCACTTGCCGGGCTTTTCGGCTTCATCAGCGGCGGTAAGAAGTCTGACATGCAGGCGGACCTGTCGGGATCCATTTCGTTTGTCGGAGGAAAACCCGCCGCTTCGGTCGAGATGGACTTGATAGGTACGCCGTGCACCGCCCGTACGAGCGTCGCCGGCTACTTTCGCTTCGAGAATTGCACACAGGCGGCACAGCTCACTCACCCGCGCGTTCGCATTTACCTGTCGCGCGACGATACTCCGTGTACGGCAACCCTCGAACAGCCCCCCAAGGCATCGGACGTGGAGATCGATCCTCTGCGCTGTGCGCCATCCGTCAAGCCTGCCGCGCAACCTCCGCCACCCACGCAACCGGTGCCGGTCGCGCCGAATGACGGTAAGCGCTACATCCAGCTGGCTTCGACGACCACGCAGGTCGCGGCAGTTGACTTAGCTCAGAAACAAGCGCACGAGATTGGCGCTCGCGTTTGCGTTTACGCTTCGCGCCAGCTGTTCGCGACAGCCGCCGGCCCGGTGGCGGCGAACGAAGCGGACGCGTTGGCGACCAACTACCGGCCATTCGCCAGCGTGGACGACTCAGCATTTCCGGTCATGGGTCACACCTATAGGCCGGTAGGCAATTGTTTCGACCCCTGACGGAAAGCCGTCTCCATTGACCCCGCTTTGAGATCGTTGCTAAGTGCCGGGCAAGGGCGTTGGCAGCGGATGAGCGGCGCTCGCCTAGGAGGACTTCACATGCGTTCACGAAAAGCTTTGGGGATTGTTGGGCTCTTGTCATTGATCGCGCTCAACGGTTGCGGTCCGCCGGACGTCCAGTACGGACCGGCTACGGCGGCCAACGCCGCCACCAAGTCTTCGGTGGGCCTCTCCGTGAGTGACGATCGTTCGAGCGAGCACGGCCGTGGCGCGGCGCAGATCGGGCAAGTGCGCGGCGGCTTCGGCATCCCCCAGGGTGTCGACGACAAAAAGCCGGACGTCATCGTCAAGACCGTGACGGACGCGACGACGGACGCGCTGCACAAGTCGGCGGTTGGCGTGCAGAGCGGCGGACCCAAGAAGCTCGTCGCGAAGGTGAAAGAATTTTGGTTCGACGGCTTCATGGGTTTCCAGGCGACGGTCACGGTGGCCTACCAACTGACGGACGCGACCGGCAAAGAGCTGTGGAAGGCCGAGGTAACTGGTAAGGCCGGCGATTCGATGATGAACAGCTCGGCCAAAGAGGTGGCCGAGACCCTGTTGCCCAAGGCGTTGGCCGACATGGCCACCCACGCCAGCGAGCAGTTCAACACACCGGCGTTTCAGCAAGCTCTAGCCATGTAAAAGCGCTCGCCTCGTGCGAGCGCTGTGCGACACTGGGCCGTGGCTCGTTTCCCCTTCCTACCGGCGTGCGCGCTCGCGCCGATGGAAGGGGTAACGAACGCCGCGGTGCGAGAGGTCCTGGCGAGCTACGGCCCGATTGGGCTCGTTTACACTGAGTTCGTCAGGATTTCGGGGGAGGCGATCGCGCCCTGGTACTTGCGGCAGCAAGTAGAAAAGCTGCCGGGGGTGCCGCTAGCCGTGCAGGTCATGGGCAACGACGCCGAGCTGCTCGCGCAAGCCGGAGCCGTGGTGGCCGGCGCGGGCGCCGATGCCGTGGATTTGAATTTGGGGTGTCCGACATCCAACGCGGCCCGCAAAGGTGTGGGCGCCGCGCTGCTCCAACAACCCGAGAAGCTGGGCGAGCTCTTGCGAACCATGCGCCGCAGCGTGCCCGGCTTGCTCTCGGCCAAGCTGCGAGCCGGGTTCGACACGAGCGACGTGGCGCTTCGCAATGCGCGCCTGGTCGAAGCCGCGGGGCTCGACTACCTCGCGGTGCACCCACGCCGCGGTGTGGACCAGTACCGGGGCTCGGCAGATTGGCGAATCATCGCGCTGCTGCGTCGCGAGCTGAGCATTCCGGTGATCGGCAATGGCGATGCCTGGTACGCCAGCTGCGCCTTGCGCATGTTCGAAGAAACGCGCTGCGACGCGGTCATGCTGGGTCGACCCGCGCTACGCAATCCCTGGATCTTCCGGCAACTGAGTGAGCTGCTCTCGGCGCGCGAGCCGTATCGGCCGAGCGGCGCGGACGTCGCCGGGCACCTCAGGCGGCTGAGCTTGGGGCTTTCGTCGCGCCTCCGCGATCCGACTCACACACCGCTCGGGCCCTTGAAGGAGCAGCTGCGCTACCTGTGTCGTGCAATACCTGACAGCGCCCAGCTTCAGCAGCGCCTGCTGCGCCAGCAGTCGCTCGGCCTGTTTCTCGAAGCCGCCGAAGAAGCGCTGTCGCCCTTACCGCCGGAAGCGCTCGATCTCGGCGCGACGGCTCGAGCTATCGGCGAGGCGTAGCTCAAGGAGTGATCGCTGGTGCGTGGGACCGGCACTAAGCGAGAGGGCAACGTTCGGAGGTCCTTTTTAGCGTGGTTACCAAGTTTCAGCTGGCGAGAAAGCGCTTCGGCTGCGCGGCGCTCACGTTATTGGTGGGCTGCACGGACGGCTCCGCCGCTCAGCACGCTTCTGGCGGCTCGAGCGGTGGTGGCTCGTTCAACAGCGTTGGCGGTGCCGGCTTGGGCGTTACCGCGGGCACTGCCGGCGCTACGTCCAGCGGTGGCGCGAGCGCGGGCTCAGGCACCAACGGAGGTGGGGGCGGTGGCGGTGGCGTGGACTCCCCCGGTCAGCAACCGTCGGCGTGCGAGGCCCCCCTGCCCGCGGCAGGCTTTGCTCTGAGCTCGGGAGACAGGGTCGCTTCACCCGGCCCCTACGTGGTGCTGACCGGCACACTGCCGCCCGACATCAACGGCAGTCCTGTCACTTCCGTGCGAGTTGCGGGCGCCGCGCGCGGCGTGCGGATGGACGCGCAGCGCAAAGTGTGGAGCTACTTTCTGGCTGGAGCGACTGGCGATTTGCAGGTGGTTGCCAGCTCTCAGGCGAACGTCGAGACGGACCCGCTCACCGCGCACGTGGTGGTCGGCGATGCGCCCTTGCCCGCGCGCGACATCGCCGACGGTCAGCACACCGTGGGCAGCTGGATGTTCACGTGGTTCACGGGCGACACCAGCTGGGAATGCAGCTCGGCATGGCGCCCGGTAGGCGGTTTCAAGAGCTGGAATGGCAGCGTGGCCTGGGCTCGTGAGCAGTTGCTCGATCAACTCGACGCGCACCTCGACGCCGTGGGCCTGCAGCTCGACACGCCGGCGAGCACCGGCAACCAGGGCTACCGCTTCAGCAACGTGGTGCACGTGGTCGATGCCGCGCGACAATTGCTCGAAGAAGGCGTCGCTCCGCCACGGCTCTTTCCGTTTTTGGATACGGCCATCATCGCCGACCACTACGGCTCGATGCCGGATCTGGCGAGCGACGCCGGGCGCGCCTACCTGTACGGTCACGCGCAGGCCTTTTACAAGGCCGCCAACACGTCGCTCGGTTCCATTTACAGCGCGGCCGGCATCGCGCGCTTTGGTACCGGCGTGCCGGCCGTCGGCTTTTGGCACTCGCAGTCGATGACGGGCGTCGACAACGCGGCGGTGCTCGACTTCAAAGCGCGCTTTCAGAACGACTTTGGCTCGAGCTGCTACTTCATCGCTCACCCGAACGACTGGCGTAACTTCGCGGCGGTCGACGAGATCACGCAGATGGTCGGCCCGCCCACGCACTACTTGAAGACGGGCCACGATGGAGCCGGTAACCCGACCATCAATCTCGAGGCTGGCTTCTGGAACCCGACCTCGAACCCATTTTACATCCCGCGCGAAGGCGGTGGCCATTTCGACGACGCTTGGGTCAGCGCGCAGGCCCAGCGCGCGAGCGCTCGTCACATTTGGATCGATACTTGGAACGAGACCGGCGAAGGCTCGGGCATGTTCGCGGCGGACACGCTCAGCTACGCCGCGACTGACGCCGGCCCTTGCAACCAGTTCGTCAACAAGCACGCCGACAATTGGGCTACGGAGGGCCGCCACTACATCAACGTCGTCCGCACCCAAGCTGCAGCCTGGAACGACGCCGCCGATCTGGACGCCGCGCCGCTGGCAAGCGACGCACCCACCAGCATGAAACCGGGCGAACGCCGCTACATCACGGTCGCCATGCAAAACACGGGCGACGTCACTTGGGCGAGCGCTGGCCCGCAGCTCGGTCTGAGCGCCGCGGCCGCGGCCGACGATTTTCACGTCGATGCGGCGGCGGCTCCGCAGTCGGATGACCTGAGCCAGCGCTTCGGCGGGGTCGCGCGCGGCTTGCCCGGCGTGTTCACGCTGCTCGTCACCGCGCCCTGTGCTGCGGGTCGACACCACCTCGAGCTGGAGATGATCGACCCGCAACACGGGCGCTTCGGTAAGCCATTTTCGATAGACGTGAACGTCGCGAATTAGGGCATGCGAGTCGTCAGCTTCTGATTGTTGCGGTTCACGTCGTTGAGGCGAGCGACGTCGTCGACCCACGCCGATATGCGATGAATCAAGCCGTCATTGGGCCAAGTAGCGACGCCTTGCGGGCCCGAGTTCGCCGTCAGAGTGCGCGACGCTCCGGGAGCGAGCGATTGCGTGTTGGTGTCGGACCACGTCTTGAGCTGGCCGTCGACCTCGAAGCGGACGCCGATGATCGTGCCGGCCGGCGTGGCCACGTTGCCCTCGTTCTTGACCGTAGCGGAGAACGTGATCGGCTGCCCGATGCCCGAGTTGGTCGGGGAGAACATGATGTTGGTCACGGTCAGGTCGATGCCGGCGACGAGCGGCGCGTTGGTCTTGTTGTTGTTCTCGTTGCTCTCAGCCACGCGGTTCACGTCGTCGACCCAAGCTTCGACGCTGTGGGCGCCCGCCGTCGTATTCCAGAAAGCCGTGTTGAAGGGCCCCCAGTTGGCGGTGACGGTCACGCTCTGACCCGGGGCGAGCGCTGCGGTGTTGTTGTCGGACCAGCTCACGAAGTTGCCGTCCACCCGGAAGGCGACGCCGTTGATGATGCCGGCCGGCTTGGTCGTATTGCCGAAGTTGCTGACCGTGGCCGTGAACTGAATCGGCGTGCCGGGCGTGGCGTTGGCCGGAGCCCAACCGACCTTCGTGACCACCAGATCCACGCCGCTGGGCGCGCACAGCAACGCAGCCATGTCGTTGGCGCGGCGCGTGAGCTCGGCGGGGCGACGGCCGCCCTTGGTCGGATCGCCGAGAGTCATGAACTTCGACAAGCGACCCGTGCCGTCTACGCCGGGGTCGACTTGCGGATTGACGTGATAAAACGACTGGTCGTCGCCGCGCTTGTTCTCGTTGTGGCAGCCGTTGCAGGTGAGCAGGCCAAAGTTGTCGATCGGCACCGAAGTGAACTCGGTTTCCGTGTCGGAAAGATCCCAGCGGCCGCCGTTGGCGACGACGCCCACCTGTTGGTTCTGCTTCGCGCCCAAGAACAGCGTGCCCTCGAACGTCGTCGGCAGCTTCAGCGACATGAACGAGGTGTCGCTGGTCGCGTTCAAGACCGGGTTCTGGTTGATGAAATCGCGCATTTCTTGCGAGCGATTGAGGAAGTCCCAGTTCGGCGACTCTTTCGTCGTGGCGGGCGCCATGAAGCCGTTCGAACCCATGTTGAACTCGCGCAGCTGCCAAAAGTTGAACGTGGTGAAGCGGATCTCGTTCGTTCGCAGTTGATTCACCGCGCTGCCGTTCGGGCGACCCGGCAGCGCGCCGCGCACGCTGAACTTGTCGGTGATCTCCTGCAATTTGGAGGCGAACGTGGCCGGCGCCGTGGCTGGGTCGATGCTGTCGAGCTCATGCCACTTGGCAGCCCATTTGGCGGGCGTGTCGAGCGGCGCGACCAGCGGCAGCGCGTACTCGATGATCAGCGTCATCGGTCCCATGATCGCGCTGTTCGGGTCGGTCTCGTTCGTCAGGCCGTAGATCAGGCGGCCCTCGCCGGCTTGCGTGTTGTTCCGCAAATCCAGCCGGTTCGCGACCGCGATCAGCTTGAACGGCGCGTTCGCCAGATTGAACTGCCGCGGCGAAGAGCCCGCGATCGTGAAACGATCCATCGCCGCGGCGGAGTTGCGAATGTCTTGCCGCGCGCCGTTGACGAAATTCTCCGTTTGCCAGGATTCGAAGATCCCACGCAAGAAGGCGTCCGTGTCGCTGGCAGCCGAGCTGGGCGCCATGTTCTCGATCTGGCGCCGAAAGCTCCACACGCCGTCGGTGGCGTTCGAGCTGCGCGCGTCGTTGACGATGCTCGGATGTACGATCTCGATCGAGCGCAGCGGCTCCACGTTGGCATTGCAGCTGCCCACCACGAGCTCGGCCTGGGACGTTCCGACGGATTCACCCGCGCCGGGCTCCGACTCGCTGACCCCCACGCTCCCGGAGCAGGCTGAAAGCAGCAAGCCTGCGGAAGCACCCGCCCACGTGAGTAAATTCTTGCCGACGCGCATCTGAGTCCTTCCCGAGAGCCGGCTGGTGACCCTCGTGTTCAGGGACTACGCAGGGGCGGCCGAGCCGGGCCGGAAAATCCGATCTGATGCGCGTGGCCGAATTTCGTTCAGTGGTCGCTGGGCGGTGCGTACAGCATGAGCCCCGCCGAGAGGCACGCGACCGACGGCCGATCCGCCTCGGGCAGGCGCTCGTTGATCCAGACACGACCAGGTCGCAGCGTCTCGACGGCACCGATCGAGCCCGCGTCGCCGTCGAAGCGGAAGCCGGCCGGGCCGCTGGTGAGGTTCGTCTTGTCGGTGTCGTTGACCGGGGAGACCTTGTACTTCGTGCCGCCGCTGATCAGCTCTCCGGCGAGGCCCTTGGACGAATCCGGCGAGTCGCCGTTGAGCACGATCGACGCCGAGACATCGGCGTTTTTACACTCGCAGGTGATGCTGGTCTTGCCCCACGAAACGTTGGTGCTGGCGCTGCCCACGCCTTGTTTGTCGGCCTTGGACGCGCAGCTGCCCTTCCAGGTGCCGCCGCTACCCTTGAGCGCGTACGAGTAGCCGGTCGTCGTCTGATCCTTGGAGTAGCCGGGGACCGAGAAGCCGCTCGACTTGTTCCAGTCGCGATCCACGTCGGCCACCTCGTACGTGCCGAGCTTGAACGACTCATTGGCCAGAGCGCCCGTCATCGAGCTGCGGTCGGCCACCTCGAGCACCTGGCTGCCTTTGGCGACCTCCGCCGGCGCGACCATGCGCGGACCCGTGCAACCCACCACCGCCCCTAACCCAATCACGCCCAAAATAAAGTTCTTCATCGCATCCTCCTACCGTAAAGACCCGACCTCTTACGTCCCACACTAGACGAGCCTTCCCACCCAAAGACACATTTTTCCGTGTCCAGAGGTGCGAAACGGAGCGACTGGCCCATGGCGGCTCGCCCGTGGCCTCGGTGGCGCACCGAGAGTCGTCGGAGTTTGATACCTTGCGGGCAATGTCACTCGCTTGGTCTGTCGTGCGGCCGCGTTGGGGGAGTCTGCTGTTGGGGTTGGGGCTCTCCGCCGTGGTCTCCAGCAGTTGTGGGAACAGCGACTCCAAGCGCAAGACGCCGGCGGACTACCGGTCGGCGGGTGCCGGAGGTGAAGGCGGCGAAGCGCTCGCGGATGAGGGCGGCGGCCCGGCGCTGTCGCCGAGTGCGGCGGGGGCGGCGGGCTCGAGCGACGAAAAGGGCGGCGGCGGCGCGGCGGGCGCCGATGGCAGCGAGATGGCTCAGGCCGGCGCTGGCGGACGAGCCGAACCGTTGGTCGAGACGATCGTCTCCGCCGACGTGAACCTGAGCACAGATTCGCTGACGGCAGGTCGCAGCTGCGCCGAGGCCGTCGCCTACTCGGTCATCGCGCTGAGTGGCTCGACCGCGACCCTGACCGGCGCGCCCGACTCCGATTGCCTGGCTGTCGACGATGAGGTGCTGCTGGTGAATCTGCAGGGCACCGCCACCGAGCACAACAACGTCGGCCGCTGGGAGTTGCTCCACGTTGCGGAGCTCGCAGGCCCCAAAATCACCTTCGAGCGCTCGGTCGCGCGCATTTACGGTAGTGGCGTGAGCAATGCCGGGTTGGGGGTCACCGCCGACGACCAGCGCGTCGCGCTGGTTCGCGTGCCGCGCTTCGGCCGGCTCGTGATCGAGCAAGGCGTTACCCTGACTGCACAGGCCTGGGACGGCGTGCTCGGCGGTGTGGTCGCGTTGCGCGCGACAAAGCTCGAGTTGGCTGGGACCATCAGCGTGGCCGCCTTGGGGTATCGCGGCGGGCGCTGGAGCGAGGACGACTACACCTGTTACCACAGCACCCAGACCGAAGCCGGTGAGTCGATTGGCGGACTGGGCACCGCCACCACGCTGCGCAACCTGGGCGCGTCCGGCGGTATCGGCCCCGCCGTCACCAGCTTCAACGCCGACAACGCCGTGGTCGCGACGCCTGCTCACTCGCAGGCGGGTGAGCCCGGCTTCAACCCGAAAGGGCGAACCATCGGGGAACCAGGCCTGGCCTACGGCGCTCCCGACGCGACGACGCTCACGATGGGCTCGGGGCCGGGCGGCGCTCTCAGCTGCACCTTCGCACCGATCGAGACCACACCTTACCTCTTCGTCGGCACGACCGGGCAAGGCGGGGGTATCGCGGTCTTGCTCGTCGACGATTTGCAGGTGCAGCCCACCGGTGCCATCAACGCCACGCCGCCGGACGCGGAACGCGACGTCGCGTTCGCGGGTGGCTACGTCTTCTTGCACGGCAGCAAGCTGGATCTGGGCGACGGTCAGGTCACGGCGCTGGGCTCGACTGGAAACCGCCCGCAAGGCCCGTTCATGGGGCAGTCCAATCACGGTAGCCCCGGCTACATCGTGGTGTCGGCCCCAAACGTCACCGGCACGACGAATCCGCCCGCCCTCAGCGCCGCGACGATTCCAGCACCTGGTCTATGACACCCGACAGCGGAACTTCGCGTACTGAGCCGGCGCGGGTGAACGGCTACTTGGTTACGAGCTGTACCGCGTCGATGATCACGTAGCCGTTCGTGCCAGTGGTCGATATTTCGACCGCGGCGCTGGTCCCGAAGTCGTAGTCGCCCAGCACCGCGAACAGGCCTTGAACGGTGGGCGGTGTTTGCTGATTCACGACCACGTTGGCGGTACCGCCGGCGTGCTCGATCTTGACGGGCACGTTCGTGGCGCGATTGGCGTTGGTGGTGTAGGCCAGCCGCACTTCGTAGTGACCGGCTTGCGGCAGCGTGACTTCGAAGCGCGCCGTCTTGCCCTTGTCCGCGTTGGAGTCGTGCTGGTAGCCGGCACCGACGAAGGGCTTCGTGGCGGCCGCCGTCGTCCACGCGCCCGTCACGGTGGCTTTGCTGTCGTCCACCACGGTACCTTCGAAGCTGCCGGGGTCGCTGCCGGGCGCGAGGATCTGCTCGTCTTTCAGCAGCTGCGTGCGCAGCGCTGCATAGTCGATGTCTTGCACCGCTTTGCCTGAGTCGAGCGACAGCGCGGCCGCAGACGCGGCGGCTTGGCCCAGAATCATGAACACCGGCTCCATGCGGATCGAGCCGTAGGCGATGTGCGAGCTTGACAGGCACACGGGGACGATCAGGTTCGTCAGCTCTGCCTTTTTTGGCACGATCGCGCGATACGAAATCGGGTACGGCGCGCCGGGGTTGACTTGTACGTCGCCTTCGTTCCGCACGTAATCTCCGGCCGCGTCTTTCACGACGTAGCGCTGCGTGTGGTGGCTATCCATGTTGTACGAGCCCATGCCGATCGCATCCGGCGTCGCGACTTTGCCGCGCAAATGGTTCTCGTTCATCACGAAGTCCGAGACCATGCGGCGCGCCTCGCGTACGTAGATTTGGTGCGGCCAGCCGCCGTTATCGGTGAACTCGTCTTTGGCCAGCCCCCAAGTCGACATCTGCGTGCGCACATCGAGCGGGACGCGCGGGTCGTTCGCCAAGAAGTAGAAGTAACCCTTCTGGTAGGTCTCGTGCTCGAGCAAAATCTTCTCTCGCTCGGCGTACGAAGCGTCGGGGTAGTCGTAGCTCATGCCGATGTCGTCGGTGCTGAACGGTCCGCTGTTGTTGGTGTCCGTTTTGTGGTTCGGCACCGCGTCGAATTTGCCGAAAACGTGCTTCGAGCCGGCCAGCAGCGTGCGCAGCAAGAGCTCGTATTGCGCGGCGTCGTAGCCGGCGGGTTTGGGGAAGGGGAGCCTGTTCGTGGCATCGTTCGTGAGGCAGACGCGGTAGTTGTAGGCCTGCACGCGCGAGTCTCCCTCGCCGTCCACGCCGGGCGGGTCGGGACTGATGCGCGGCAACAAGCCGCTCTTGGGGTCGCCCTCGACTACATAGGGCGAAATCTTGGTCGTGAACTGATGTGAGTCCGCGAAGGCGGCTTCGATGCCGTCGAGTGTCTCGCCATATTTGGCGTTGGCTTCGCGCCCGACGGTGTACGAGACGCCGGCCGCGGCCATCAAGTCGCCCTCGTAGCTCGCGTCGATGAAGACCTGGCCCGGGTAGCGTGTTCCGCTCAGCGTCGTGATCGCGGCGATGGCGCCGCCCAACTTTTCCACGCCCGCCTCGCGGTCGAGCCATTCGTCGCGCCGCACGTCGAGGCCGTTTTCGCTGACCAGCGCCTCGAAAATCTCCTCGGCGACGTGCGGCTCGAACGCCCACATCGAATCCGCGTTGGCGTCGTAGTGGCCGTAAGACGCCTTGGTCTGCTGCTTCCAGCGCGCGTCGTCATCGTACGCTTTCTTGATGCGCGCGTAGAAGTCGCGGCTGAGGCCGCCGATCACCGAGTTGTCGCCCGTGTCTGTCCAGCCCAACCCCTGTGACGAAAGTCCACCCAGGTGCTGCTCCGGACACACCAAAATGACGCTCTTCTTCTGGTGTGCGGCCTGCACTGCAGCGATCACGCCGCCCGAGGTGCAGCCGTAAATCACAATCTCGTGCGCCGGCTCGCTGCTGGTGCCGCCAACGCCGCCGTTGCCATTACCCGCGCCGGCGTTGCTCGGCGGCGCTCCGGCTTCGTTCGTGCTCGTCGCGGCGCCGCTGCCCGTACCGCCTGGGCTCGTGCCGCCGCCCACGCCGGCTGCGTTCGAGCCGCCGGAACCGCTCGCTCCGCCGTTCGATGTTCCGCCACCGTCGCTGTCACTGCACGACAGCACGATGGCACCAAGCACGCACACAGCCACGAGCGCGGTCGCGCGGGAACGCATTCACGCAGCTTAGCATCGCTCGCTTCAGCGAGACGTTGCGGTGCGCGCGGAAACTGTCAGGTGACTGGTCTCAGCTAGCGCACGGCAGGTAGATGCTGAAGCGCGAGCCGGAGCCGGGCTCGCTGTCGAGCGCGACGCCGCCACCGCTCTTTTGCGCGATGCGCAGCACCGTCGCCAGGCCCAGCCCCGTGCCCTCGCCGACCGGCTTGGTCGTGAAGAACAGCTCGAAGATACGCTCGCGGAGCTCGGCCGGGATGCCGGGACCCGAATCGGCGACGCGCATCACGGCCCAACGCCCGCTGGGCAGCGTTCCGCCGACGACTGGTTGCGGCTCCGCCAGCGTTTCGACGCCCGTGAGGACCTGGATCGATCCGCCGTTCGGCATGGCGTCGCGAGCGTTGAGCACCAGGTTGAACAGCACCTGCTGCAGCTCGGTCTCGTCGGCCTCGACTTGCACCGGCGAGGTTTCGCGAAAGCGGAGCGTGACGCCGGCGGGAAGCACGCGAGAGAGCGTGGTAACGCCGGACTTGGCACACTTTTCGAGCTGCAGCTTCCTCACCGTGCGTTGGTCTTGGCGCGCCAGCGCCATGAGCTGCCGGGTGAGCGCGCGACCTTGCTGCAGCGCCGTATCCACCGCGTCGCGCGCCTCCTGATTCTCGGGGCGATCTCCCGCGTCGAGCAATAACAGCTCGGCCCAGTTGCCGACCACGGCGAGCAGGTTGTTGAAATCGTGCGCGGCGCCGGCCGCGAGTCGGGCGACCAGCTCCATCTTTTGGGCTTGTAGGGCCGCGTCTTGCGCGTGCAAGCGCTCTTCTTCGGCGCGTTCGCGGAGCTGCTGCTCGGCGCGAAGCTTGGCCAAGGTCTGATTCGCGTCGTGCAGCGCTTGCTCGATGCGCTGCACGACGAACGTCACCGTGACGCCCAGCACCGTCCACACCGCCAGCGCGACCGAAGTCGTGCGGATCCACGGCGTGGGGCTGTCGACGGCGATGTCCGGCCCATTGGCGATCGGCAACACGCCGCTCAGAGTGCCCGCACAGGCGAGAATCGGCGCCACGACCACGACGCCTGCGGTCGCGATCGCGCCCCGCCGACCGAAGAACAAACCTGCCAGGACCACCGCGCTGGCCGCGATGATGTTGCCGTTCCCCCGAAAGCCCACGATTCCGTAGGTGATGAACGTGGCCAGCACCAACGGCGCGATGAGTGACAACGCCCGCCGCTGATAGGGCCAACCGCGCCTCAGCGCGCTCGCCGACAAGAATCCCACCAGCGGCAGCATCATCAGCAAGATGCTCCTGAAGTTGCCGTGAACGGTGACGCACCCCAGCAGCGTGGCCCCCGTGATAAGAGGCGCAGCCACGAGCAGCAGGCGGTCCAGTAAGACCTCCCTCCAAGGCCGGTCCGGTTCCCCCGGCGGCGTTCGTGCGTGGCTGGCCGCTGCGCTCAAATCAGGCGGCACTTTACTACACGAAGGCCTCGGGGGTGCGCTCGATGGCTACTCGCGGCTCTTCCGGCGTTGCTTCCGCCTCCGATTCCTCACCTTCGTCGAACACGTGACGGAGCAGGCGCTCCCCTTCCATGTAGTACGTCATGTGGTAGCGGCCGCCTCCGACCTGTACGCGCGCCCCACCCCGGAGGCGCTCGTGGACGTCCTCCAGGGTCGGCGGCCAGCGCTTGGGCGGTTCCGCGCTCGTGGCCGCCAGCGCCAGTTGCTCTCTCAAAGCGGGACGCGCCCACAGCGCCAGCTGCTTCAGCTCGTCGGCGTGCGAGAGCAGTAGCACCCGCGGTGTTGAGAGCGCCGCCCCGCGAAAGGTGAATGCCATGAAGCTTCGTTTCCGTCTTGGGTTTGGCTCCGCGCTGTTTGCTGCTGACCCAAGCTCCCGGAAACGCGCGGCATCGAGCACTGCAGTAACGACATGATCAAAAAGCCGTGAACCGAGGCGAGTAGAGCAGCCGCTTCAACGTCCAGGAGTGTAAGTCAAAGCGCGTAGGCCGAAGTCCTCCCGGTGACGCGCCTGGAGCTGGGGCAAAATCGTTACAGCGAGCCTTCATAACCTGTTCGCGCAACCTCCACTGATGTGGGGCCGGTGCGGCGGCACATTCATATCCATCGGAAAATTGCAGGAATGAACTGGAGGCTCACTCATGTTGCAGACCATCGATATTCCGAGCCCTTCGGGCGCCGACGCGGACAACGTGGTGACGGCGCTCGAGACCGCGGCCATCTTCGGCGCCAAGGGCGATGCACACGAGGCAATGCGTTGGCTGCGTCGCGCGGCGGAGGCTGCGGGCGCCGCCGGCGACGATGAACGAGCGCTTTCGCTCAGCCGCCTCGCCGCCGATCTGCACGACGAGCTGAGCGGCACGCAGCCCATTCAATCGCCCACGCCGCCTCCCAGCGCGAGCGTGTCGTATCCGCCTCCCCCGAGCTCACGCTCGGCGCGGCCGCCTTCAGTGGTGCCGCGGCCCTCGCAGGTTCCGCGACCCAGCTCGCGGCCCGCATCGGTCGCGGCGTCGCGCCCGCCCTTGGCGCTCGTGCCGTCGCAGCCGGTCGCGGAGCCCGCCGCGGTGGAGGCGGTCGCCGCGCCGCCCGCGCCGCCTCCGCTGCCCGAGGTAACGCCTGCGCCCGCGCCGATGCTCGAGGCGCCGCCGCCGGTCGCGGCCGCGCTTGCACCTGCGCTGCCGGCTGTCTCGACTCCGCTGCCGCTTGCTCCCGAGCTCGCACCGCCACCCACCTCGCTGCGCTCGACGACCTCATCAACCGGCGCGCGTCACGCTGCCCGCGTGCAAGTCGCCATCAGCACTTCCAAGGTCGGGTACCTCGAAGTGCGGCTGCTCGCCGAGGGCGAAGCACCGCGCCTCGGTGCGAGTGAAGCCCTGCTGGTCATGCTCGACCCAGCGTCGACACTGCTGGCGCGCTGAGCGACGCTTCGTCCGCGCCTTGGCGCAGATGATCCCGTTCATCGTCGCGCTCAAGAGAGCGTCTCCGACGCGTCACGCTCAAGTTGCGGGGGCTTTACGCGCGTTACAGTGATTCTCCCCTAGGTTGCGCTGCCAACCCCAAGAGGAGAAATCACAAGATGAAACTGTCTCTGGCGAAGTTGACGGCTTTTTCTGCGCTGGCAAGCGCAGTGTTCGCGATTCCGGCGTGCTCGGCGGGTACGGACGGCGACCTGGGGGCAGACGAGAGCCTGGGTGAGAGCCACCTCGAGGTGCGCAACAAGTGTGGCAATCACGTGTGCTCGGGCAGCGAAACCTGCTCGAGCTGTCCCCAGGATTGCGGCACGTGCGGCGGGGGCGGCTCCGGGGGCAGTGGCGGCACGGGTGGCTCCGGTGGCTCCGGTGGCAGCGTTTGCGGCTCCACGGCGTCTCCCCCTTCGACGTACCAGCACATCGTCGTCTTCTCGTTCGAGAATCGCACCTGGTCAAACGTGGGGCTCGGCTTTTCTGCCACCACGATGCCGTACCTGCATTCGCTCGCGTCGCAGTGCTCGTACTTCAGCGACTGGACGGAGACGAACACCTCTCAAAACAGCCTGACCCAGTACATCGGCGAAACCAGCGGCGTGAACAACACCGCGACGGTCAACGACTGTAGCCCGTCGACCAGCTGTCGTTCGAACGACGACAACATCTTCCGCCAAGTGCGCCTGGCCGGCGGCACCGCCGTGAACTACGTGGAAGGCGCCACCACCGGTTGCTCGGCCAGCGGCAACGCGGCCAAGCACATTCCCGCGCTGTACTACTACGGCACTTACACGGACGGCACGGGCACGCACAGCGACCACGATTTCTGTAACAGCGAGGTCCGGCCTTACAGCGAGTTCAATCCCAACAGCTTGCCGACTTATGCGTTCGTGACGCCCACGCTGTGCAACGACGGCCACGACTGCGGCGACGCCACGGTCGACGCCTGGGCCGCTGCCCATATCCAGCCGGTGCTCGACAGCGCCGCCTATCAGGCCGGCACGGTCGGCGTCTTCATCTGGTACGATGAGGATCACCCCGTGCCGAACACGCAGATTGCTCCGACCGGTCACGCCGGCCAGATCACGACCGCGGGTATTGGCTCCCATGCGTCGATGCTCAAGACCATCGAGAACATGCTGGGCCTTCCGGTCATGAACCAGGGGCAGCTGCCGGGCGCCACCAACCTGCGGCCCGTCTTGGGCATCTGAGATGCGCTACTCCGTGCTGCTCGCCGCCGCCACTCTTGTCGCCTGTCAGGGTGCGACGAAGCGCGGTAGCGAGCAGCGCGCGGCGCCCCTCGTCGCCGCGAAGGTTTTGCTTCCGGCCGGAGCAGCGCCGGCGCCGGTGACGGCCGGCAACCCGTATGGGCCCCCGGGCGCCGTCTCGAATCACTTCGCCTACATACCACCGCAGTGTTACGCGAAGGTAGAAGCGAGCGCCGGAAAGCGCGCCCGAAATCCTTGCTACACGTGCCACACCGATTCGGTGCCACCCAACTACGTGGGGGACGGCGAGCTGCAGCTCACCCGTAGCCTGCCGAGCGGAGCGCGCGAGAACCCGTGGAGCAACCTGAGCGCGCCCGCGCCGGGTCGCGTGCCCAACCCGACTGACGACGAGCTGCGGCGCTTCGTGCGCACCAGCAATTACCTGATCGACGGTCGCATCGCCCTGGCCGAAGCGCTGCGCTCGTTGCCCGCGGCTTGGGATGGTCAGGGTGACGGCAAGTGGGACGGCTTCGTGCCGGATGTTTGGTATCGGCTCGACGAGCAAGGCTTCGACCATGCGCCCGACGGCGCGGCGAACGGCTGGCGCGCTTTCACCGCCTACCCCTTGCCCGGCGCGTTCATGCCCACCAACGGCTCCGCGGGCGATGTGCTCATCCGTCTCGCTCCCGCGTTTCGGCAGAACGCCGCTGGCGCGCCGGACGCTGCGGTGTACGTGGCGAATCTGGCCATCGTCGAGGCGCTGATCACGCGTGCCGACGTGCCGATCGACGCCCTCGACGAACAGCCGCTCGGCGTGGACTTGGACCAGGACGGTCGGCTTGCCGTGGCGCGGCGAGTCGTCTTTCGCGTCGGGTCACACGGGACGACTCCCATGCACTACGTCGGCAGGGCGCACGTGTTGGAGGCGAGCGGCGAGCTTCCGATCGCCCCCGGCTTGTTCCCGGTCGGCACGGAGTTCTTCCACACCGTCCGCTATCTGGACGTGACGGACACGGGCCAAGTCGTGCCGGCCGCTCACCTCAAGGAGCTGCGCTACGCCAAGAAGATGCGTTGGTATGCCGGCGCCGACTTGAAGGCCATCATCGAGGGCGAGGCGCGCGAACAGTCGAAGACCGAAGATGGCTCACACCCCGTGCTGTGGAGCTTCGATCACGGTATCGACAACGGGCAGGGCTGGTACCTGCAAGGCTTCATCGAAGCCGCGGACGGCGCGCTACGCCCGCAAACCTTCGAGGAGACGGCGTACTGCGCGGGTTGTCACGGCGGCGTTGGCCGGACCACGGACAGCATCTTTTCGTTTGCTCGCAAGCTTGGGTCGGGCGCTGCGAATCGTGGCTGGTTTCACTTCAGCCAGCGGGGCTTGAGCGGTGTGCCCGAGCCGCGGTCGCGCACGGGCGTCTACGAGTACTCGCAGTACTTGCAGCAAGCGCAGGGTGGCGACGACTACGCCGAGAACGACGAAGTCCAACGACGCTTCTTCGACGAGCGCGGGGCCGTCCGCCCCGCCGCGCTCGCGCAGCTCCACGCCGATGTGACTCAGCTGCTGCTACCCAGCCCGGAGCGCGCGTTGGCGCTCGACCGCGCTTACCTCGCGACCACGCGCGAGCAGAGCTTCGTGCGCGGCCGCGACACCGTCGCGAGCGCCGTTCACAATCTCGTTGGTGTTGCTTTGCCCAACGAACGTACCGGCGTCCGCGTGCCCGTCAGCTATCGTTGAAATTTCGGTGTGGCATCGCTGCTCGCGCTGCGCTAGTTGCGCGCTAATGCCGAGCGCGCTGCGAAAACTCCTAAGGGGTCGACGCGGTGGAAGCACCACGGCGACCCACATCGTTGCAGGCATTTTGTCAGTGAAAATCCGCGCGCAGCCGGGCCCTGGTGTGTTATCCAAAAATGAGAGGGTGGCCGGGGCGGCTTCGAGGGATACACGATGAATTCAGCGCGCATTCTCATTGTCGAGGACGAGCAAGTGGTTGCCAGAGACTTGGAGCTGACGCTCGAAGATCGCGGCTATCAAGTGGCGGGCGTGGCCGCGACCGCTGGCCAGGCGCTCTTCGTTGCCGGCAAGGAGCGGCCCGATCTCGTGCTCATGGACATCCACCTGCACGGCCATGTCGACGGCGTTCACGCCGCCGGCATGATCCGCGCGGAGTTCGGCGTGCCCGTCGTCTTCCTCACCGCCAATACGGACGACGCGACGCTGCAGCGCGCGCTCGAGGTGGGCGCGGGTGGCTTCTTGGCCAAGCCCTTCAATTCGCGCCGCGTACACCAGGCGATTCAGGTCGCGCTCGGTCAGGGGGAGCGCGAGCGGATGATGCAGATCGAAAACTCGCTGCTCCGGCGAGACAGCGCGGTCGATGCGCTAACCGGCTTGTTCAATCGGCGCTACCTCGACCAAGTGCTGGATCGAGAGATCGAGTTCGCCGAGCGCGACCAGCATCCGCTGAGCGTCATCATCTTGGATCTCGATCATTTCAAGACCGTCAACGACGAGCACGGCCACGCCGCCGGCGACGCCGTGCTGTCCGGTGTCGCCGAGGTTCTCAGGTCGCGCCTGCGCATTTACGACGTGCCGTGTCGCTACGGCGGAGACGAGCTCGTGGTCATCGCACCGGGCGCGGGAGCCGCCGAGGCTGAGGTCATTGCCGAAGCGCTGCGCTGTCAAATCGGGGAAACCTCGTTCAGCGACGGCGGGCACGAGCTACCCGGCGTCACGGCGTCCTTCGGCATCGCGGTCTATCCCGCGCACGGCAAGACGACGGAAGACTTGCTGCGCGCCGCTGACGGCGCACTCTACGCCGCCAAGGCCGCGGGTCGGAACTGCGTGAAGGTCGCGCAACGCTGACGCGCTTCCGAACAGAAAGCGACACGAAAAACGCGTGAAATGCGGCGCAGCTCGTCGACGGCGAATGCTCTAACTCGCTGACCGCAAAGAGCGGTCGTCTCTCGAGGAGCTCGCCGTGATGAACCTATTCGATCGTTGGCTCGGGCCCGTGCTGGTCGTGAGCATTTGCATGCCAACCCTGGTTGCTTGCTCGGACGGCGCGTTCTCCGAAGGGAGCTCGCCCGCAGAAATGGGGCTGGCTGAGCAGCGCGAAGCGCTCACGGACCCGGAGGATGGGCTGGCGGACGCTTATGCGCTCTTCAAGAAGCAGGTCGCCCAGCTGGCCTTCGACAAGGTGTTCACGATTGGCTACGGCTACCATGCCGGGCTTTCTACGCAGAAGCTCCCGAACGCAAACGGCTTTTTGCCGCGCGGCCAGGCGCACATCAAGTTCGCGATTCGCAACGACCAGGGCACCATCACGACCCCGGGGCAGATCGACGCGACGCTCGAAGAAGCTCCGACGGGGAGCAGCTTCGATCTGTGGTTCGTCAAGAACGTCGAAGGTGGCGGACGCACCGTCAAGCCCGAGACGGGTGACCTACTGAAGAAGGTGGGGACGTTCACGGGTGTTAGTCAGAACGGCGGCAAGTCGCTGAGCGTGGTCGTCAGCGCCACACTCAACAAAGACCTGGACATTTTCGACTTCGACCAGCTGGTGGTCACGCTCGCCGGCCAGAGCCCGACGGCTTCGCGCATCGCGGTGGGCGCGCGCACCTTGCTGGAAAAGCGCTTCTTCCGAGCGCAGAACCTGCATACCGGGCTCGATCCGGTGCCGGCCGGGGCGTCGCTCTCTTCTAGCGTCGATTCGCGCGACCCGTTGGTGCGACGCGGCGCGTTCCTGTTCACGAGCGAAACGTTCGCCGGCAACGGCCGCGTTTGCTCGACCTGCCACCGCTTGGAGAACAACCTGACGCTCGACCCGGCGTTCATCGCGGCGCTGCCGGCGAACGACCCGCTCTTTGTCGCCGACTTCAATCCGAAGCTGGCCGGGCTCGAGAATACGGCGCAGCTCCGCGCCAGAGGCGTCAACCTCGAGAACCTCGACGGCTTCGACAAGCCGGGCGTGCTGCGCAGCGTGCAGCACACGTTCTCGCTTTCGACGACCATCGGCATGGAGCAGGCGAACGCCGGGTTCCCCCTCGCGTCGCCCGATCACCGTTTGGGGTGGAGCGGCGATGGCGCGCCGGGTCGCGGTACCCTGAACGAGTTCGCCTTTGGCGCCATCGTTCAGCATTTTCCGAAGGATCTGGCACGCCGTCCGGGCGTCGACTTCCGCATTCCGACGCAAGAAGAGCTCGATGCGCTGGAGGCGTTCCAGCTCTTCAGCGGCCGGCAAAAGCTGGTGGATGCCAGGGCCCTGAAGCTGCACGACGTGCGCGCCGAGACGGGCCGTACGCTGTTTCTGTCCGGCGGGAGCGGCGGCAAATGCACCAACTGCCACCTGGACATGGGCATTCTCGACAACGGCACGCCGCCGCTGGCCATCAACTTCGTGCTCACCACCGGGGTACGCTCGCTCACCCCTGACTTTCCGGTGGATGACGGTTTCCTTTCGCCGCGGCCGGTCGATCCGGCCACCGGCCAAGCGCCGCCGCTGCTCGGTACCGGCAGCTTCAACGTGCAGCCCGTGATCGAAGCTGCTGATTCGGGGCCGTTCTTTCACAATCACGAGATCAAGACCATCGAGCAGGCCGTCAATTTCTACACGACCGACGCATTCCGCACGGCTCCGCACGGCTTCGACATTCAGCTGAGCTCGACCGAGGTCGATCAAATCGCAAACTTCTTGCGGGTCATGAACGCGGCCGAGAACGTCCGCCAGGTGCGCAAACGCACGCAGTTCGTGCGCGACAACCGCGCGAGCGGAAACGCGGACCTGCTCAAGATTGCCATCGCGGACACGCAAGACGCCGTCGACGATCTTTTGCCCAAGAACCTGAATCCGGCCGCGGTGCAGGCGCTTCAGACGATCCAGCTCACGCTGAGCACGGCTCTGGCAAACGCCGACGCGGATCGTCCGGCCTTCATGGATAACGCGCTGGTCTGGCTCGACTTGGCCAAGCGAGACCTCTTCAGCAGCAACCCGAACGACGAGTTTTAATCACCCGAAGCGGGTTGCCAGCCCGAACAACTGGAAGGCCGTGCGGGTCGTGCTGCGTCGCAGCTCGGCCTCGTCGCGGCCGGCGTAGCGCGCCACGCTCCGCGCGACGTGCGGCAGGAATGCCGGCTCGTTGCGGCGCCCACCCGGGTGCTTGAGATCGCGCGGTAGCAAGAACGGCGCGTCCGTTTCGACCATCAGCCGGTCGGGCGGAATGCGCCGCACCAGCTCGCGCAGGTGCGTGCCGCGCCGTTCGTCGCAGATGAAGCCGGTGATGCCGATGCACAGCCCGAGCTCCAAGTAGCAGTCGAGCTCGCGAGCGTCGCCCGTGAAGCAGTGCACGACGCCGCCCGCCAGCTTTGGTCGCGCGTTCTTCAAGATGCGCTCGAAATCTTCGTGCGCGCTACGCTGGTGCAAAAAGACGGGCTTTTGTAGCTCGATAGCGAGCTCCAACTGTGCTTCGAACGCGGCGCGTTGCTGCGGTCGCGGCGAAAAATCGCGATCGTAGTCGAGCCCACATTCGCCAATCGCCACGACCTCGGGCGCGCGCGCCAGGTTACGTAGCTCGCCCAGGGTGTGTGCGTCGACCGTCTTCGCGTTGTGCGGGTGCACGCCCGCCGTCGAGCAAAGCGCATGGGGGCGCGTGCGCGCCAGCTCGAGCGCGGCCTGGCTGAGCGGTGCAGTCAAGCCGGTGACGATCATGTACCGGACGCCTGCGTCGAGCGCGCGCTCGATGACGCTGGGCAAGTCCTCGCGGAATTGCTTGCTGGTCAGGTTCACTCCGATGTCGGTCAACGGTTCGTTCAAGCGCTTTCCTCCAGGTTGATCGCATAGCTTGGGCCGAGCCGTTCGGCGATGCGCCGGTGGTACTCGGCAGCGTTCCAATCGTGGCCGGCGCCGAGGGGCGCGCGTTGCAGATGCAGCTTGCCACGCACGAAGGCTCGCAACGCGTACAGCTCGGTAGCTCGTCGCTTCAGCTTGCACAGCTCGCGCTGCTCGCTCGCCATGGGCTGCTGCCAAGGCGCGCGCAAGACTCGCTTGAGGGCGAGAATTTGGCTGGAAATGGCGCGGATGTCCGCGCGTAACAGGTGATGATTGATATCGAAATTCATAGAGATATTCCTTGTTTGAAAATGCGAGAGGCGCCTCGCTCGACGAAGATCGGGGCGAGGCGGCCAAAAGACGAGCGCGCGCAGCGGCACCGGGCCGAACGCGCGGCGCGCTTCACGTCGAGCGTGCAGCGCCTGGTTTCGTGCTCCCCCATTGGAGCTACGCAGTAGCGGGGGCTCGAATCGAACGAGCCTCTCCGGAAGGCTATCCCGGCGTAGGTACCTCTCCTACTACCCCGCAATAAGACGGTCGCAGGCGTTATACGCCGGCCGCGTTCTAATCTTCCCTGGGCGTCCCACGTCCAAACGCTCGAAGCAATTTGGCAGCGACGCTGCTCAGTTAGTTCAGGATTTGAGTCGAGAAACCGAAGATTAGAAGCCCAGCACCATCCTTTTCGTTGCGCTTAGGATGAGCGCGAGCGCTCTGTCTGTCAAGAGCGACGCCTCGAGCAGACGCCGGCTACGAGCCGGGCACCGGTGCGACAGCCGTCTGAAAGTCGTTCGATTTGACGAGGTCTTGGATGGCGTTGAGCAGGCAATCGCTCAGGATCTGGTTGTAGATCTCTGGGGCGAGCGTGGCGCCCCAACGCTTGGCAGCTCCGGTTACGGTGAGACTGGTCGCCAGCGCGCCGTTCTTCACGATGTCGACCCTGAGCCGGGTCGAGCCCTGGTAGGTGTTCGCCTCTTCTACCCAAAGCTCGAGGATCGTCACGTTGATGAGCACGCTTCCTGAGGCGGTCAGCGAGTAGCCGGCAGCCGTGAGCTCCTGCCAGAATGCGGCACCCACAAAATTCACGACGTCGGGCGGGCTGGCCTCGATCGATGTCAATCTATCCTCGGTGCTTCTGCCGACCGCGTTCGGGGTGGGCCGTTGATCGGTGATCGCGAGGGTCAGCTGTGCGCCCGTGTTTCTGACCACGCCGAAGTTGATCTTGGTGCTCGGTGCGTAGAGGGGGCTGATGACGAGGGGACCTGGTTCGCGACACGCGGCGAGCGAAAGAAGCGCAGCAAGGCCGAGTGCGTGGCGAGGTACCCAAAAGCTCATGCGCTCGTTACTAGAGCGAGCGGCGGCTGCAAGCAAGACGCGCCAGCTCGTTCGAGAGCACGGCGACGACGTCGTCCGAATGCAGGCTGATGGGACCGATGCTCAATGCTGTCGCGTCGAGCGTCTGCAGGCGCTCGACGTCTCTTGCGGCAAAGCCCGCGTGGTCGCCGATGAAGTAGGCGGCGTCTTCGCGAACGTGGGCGTCGCGGATGTCGGGAGCGCCTTCAGCCAAGACGTAGAGTGCCGCGCCGTTCAGGTCCGCGAGCACACAATCGATATCTCCACGCGCGAGCGCCACGCCGGGTCGTAGCTCGACGAAGTCACTACCGAGCGCATCGGGCGAGGCCGCCAACGTCTTTTGCACGACCAGCGCCAGACTGCGCTCGTCCGGCCGAATGAACTTGGCGGAGTTTCCGTCGATGCGCACCACCCGCGGCGCTTGCGAACCGCCACGCAGCACCAGGTACACGCGCACGCCCGTTCGCAGCCCGTGCGAGACCAGAAGCGCCGCGCGAATGCAGCGCAAGAGCACGTCAAGCCGACCGCTCGACCCCGGCAAATCATCCAGCCGAAAGTCTGCCGAGGCCGTCGCGGTTTGACCGAGGATGACGAAGCTATGCACGTGGACAGTTGCCGCTGAAACGCGTTCACGAGTCAACGCCGAAACGAAAAATGAGCGCAAGGATTGCGCGGCGGCGCAGGCGCTGCGCGCGGCCGGGCAATCCTTTCGCGGACTTGTCGCTGGCGCGGAGCGTGCATCTCCGAAAATAACCAATCGAAGTCTTCTCAGACGACTTTGCGCACTCGAGGAGCGGACATGGAAGCGGATCGAATCAAGCGTTCACTATTGCACCTCGGCATTCCAGCGGAGGACTATCGCGTGCTCAAGCTGCTGCCGCTCATCTACGTGGCCTGGGCAGACGGCAAGATGGACAGCGTCAAGAAGGAGCGCATCCACCTCTTCGCGGCACGCTCGTACGACCTGAGCGCCCGCGGTGTCGCGGTGCTGAATCGCTGGCTCACGGAGCGGCCGACGCACGAATACATCGCCGAGGCGCTCAAGGACATATTCCGCCTGGCTGAAGCGAGCGACGACATGGAGATCGACTTCAGCGAGTTGCCGGGGCTGTTGTTCTACGCAGAGACGATCGCGACGGCCGCCGGCGCCGCGCTGGGCAAGGGGCAACACGCGAGCCCCGAGGCCGAAAAGGCCCTGCAAGAAATCGCTCGCGAGCTTCGCATCGACCATGGCCAGAGCTGGGCCACGCTGCTCGACGAGCTGGAGACGGCGTCATGACTCAGCACGAGATTCGCGCCTACGACTACGTCAACCAGCCCTATGAGGTCGTGCGGGGTGCGCTGACGAAAGACGCTGCGCGCGTCTTTCAGCGAGCTACCAGGCTGGCCGAAGCGCGCAGCGGCGAGCTGGTTGCTGCGCTGAGCGTGGACCTGCGCGGCCTCGAGCTGAGCGCGGATATCGCGCTGACGGTCGGCGAAGTGAGCGAGGAGCAACGTGGCAGCGCGCAACTATCGCGGGTTCTGCGCGTGCCGCTGTCGTGGCAAGCCGCCAAGTCGCCCGGGCTGTTTCCGGTCATGCGCGCCGACTTCCTGGTTTATCCCTTGTCGTCGAGCGAGACGCAGGTCGAGCTTCACGGTTCTTATCAGCCGCCGTTCGGCGCGCTGGGCGGTGTGCTCGACGCCTTGGCCGGCCATCGCCTCGCCGAGGCCTCCGTGCACCGCTTCGTCCGTGCCGTGGTCGAGCGCCTGCGCAGCGAGCTTGCGGCGGCCTAGTGCAGCCGCTTTCCGACTTGATGCTCTCTCACACACGCTGCACGGGCCGGCTACTCAGCGCGTCAAGCCCGTGAGGTCACCACCGGCGGCCTCGACCGAATCATAGAGCAGCTGCGACGTGTAGCTGGCATTGTGCACGCCGAGCGCGCCGCCGCGCGCAATGAGGAAGTAATTGTAAAGCGCGCCGGCAACGCTCGCGCTCACGTTGTTCTTCTTCAGAGCCACGTCCGTTGCGAAGTTGGTGTCGCTCGCCAGCGTGGGTGCGTCGATGGGTGCCAGGCCGTCTTTGGAGAGCAGCCCGCTGTCGTTGAGCGCTTTGCGCAGGTGTTGCAGCCCGGTCGTGGTTCGCGATTGGCAGTCGAGGATGTTGAAGTTGGTCGCGGCCTTGTGGCAATCCTGGCAGGCGCTGAGGCGCGGGCGGAACGAGTGATCGGCCACGTCCATATTGGTGGCGACCGGTGGCATGTGGCAGGTGATGCAGCCGTTCTCGTTCAACTGATGGGTACCGCTCGAGTAGGTCTTGTTCACGTACTCGTAGCCACCCTTGCCGGAAAAGACGTCCGCGTGGGGCCCTTCGTGCGGGCCCCAGTACGAGCTCGAAACGTTGACGGTGGCGGCGGCGATGAGGTTGGTCACGTCTTTGCGCGACTTGTGACACCAAATGCAGGCGTTGCCGGTCGTGTACTTGCCCGCGCCAGTACCGTCGGAGACGCCGACCGCAGAGCTCTTTTCGAGCAGCGCCTGATCGTTCTTGCCGACCGGGACGCGTAGCGGGAACGACCCCGGCACGTAATCTTTGCCGGTAACGTGCGGATCGTTGTCGGGGGAGCTGTCGTGACAGGTGGTGCAATGCACGACGGCAACGCTGGCGTTGCCGGCGTAGACGGATTCGGTGATCGCGTCGTTGACCGAGCTCTTGTAGCTCGTCTGGCCGTGCGCCAGGTCCGCGGGGCCGGTAGTGCCGGCGTGCGCGACGTGGCCAGCGACGCGCTGCTCGATGCCATCGATGGCGTGGCAGTTGCCGCAGGCGGTCGCGCCCGTCCAGCTCGTCACTTCGTCACCGCCGAGATTGGCGATGTAGGTTGCGAAATGCCGGCTCGTCTTCCACTGCTCGACCACGCCGCCAAAGCCGTGGCAGGGCGAAAGGCAGCTCGTGCCGAGCGTTCCTTCGGGGATGGCGCCGGCGGGTCCGGTCTTGCCGTCTTTGCCATCGGCGCCGTCCATGCCTGCGGGGCCCTGGGCGCCGTCCATACCGTTGGCGCCGTCTTTCCCGGGCGTTCCTTGTTGCCCGTCGCTGCCGGTTGCCCCGGTCTTGCCGTCTTTACCATCTTGGCCGGAACAGGCGCCGAACAAGGCTGCGCAGGCAAGTAACCCTATGAGACCAACGTGCTTGGACATGACTCCACCCTTGAGGTTCGTTCGCGCCGAGCCTCACATGCCTTGCGGGAGCGGGTCAATGTCTCGTGCGAGCAGCTTCGTGCCGCAGAGTGTGCGCCTCGACGCAAAATTTTCGCGCCCGTGCTTCAGGCTTCGTTTCTTGACGATGGCGGCTGAGAAACTCGGCCGCCGCCGGCACGGCGCGCGTCGATGATCACTGCGACCACGAAACAAGCAAACGCGCTCGCGCCGATCGCGTGCCCGACGCTCATGGCGAAGATGACCGGCAACGCCTTCGGCCAGACGAGCGAGCTGCACATCACGGCCAGTCCTACCAGCGCGAACAGGCATGCCGCGCGTAGCAGCGTCGTCACCGAGCGCTCGAGTAGCCGGCGCATCAGTGACCTTCTTTCCCGACGCTGAGCGGCGGTAAATTCTTGGTGAACGGGTGGGCGAAGCCGTGGCAGCCAGCGCTCGAACAGCTGACTTTGTTGGAAAATAGCTCTTTTTCCAGCGAACGGTGATCAGGCACGTCGCGCCAGACGTGCGCGGTCGTGGTGTGGCACTGACGGCAATTCAGGTTGTCGTAAGGCTTGGCGAGGTGGATTTCGCGTTTGGCCTGCTCGAGTGAAAGCTTGTCGTACCCTCCCAGGTAGTAAAGGTAGACGTGGCGCAACCCGCCGAGCTTCGTCAGTGGGTAGCCATACATCCCATAGTCAGCGTGACAGACGTAACAGCTGTGCTCGCCGAAGAACGGCACTCGCGTGTGGCGCGCTGCCAGCGACTGCGAACGCGGATTCACGGCGTCGTCGAAATGAGCGGTCATTACGTGGCAAGACCCGCAAAATTCGCGTTGCGTGGTGCGCTCCATCCCGGCCACGGTCGAAGCCAGCGCCGCCACCGAGGGCAAAACACCGAGCCCCACGAACAGCCAGAGCTTGGTCGCCAAATCCAGGGGCGGGCGCTGGATCAAGTAACGCAGTAGGATCGCCGCCGCGGCCAACGCAGTGCCGAAGGCGACGTAGGCAAGCCAGGGACCGGCGTGAGGCACGGTGCGCGATGTTAGTGCAGTCCTTTCCTCTCGGCACGAGATCCCGACTAGCATGGCCTCGTGAGCAGCCAGCGCCGCGCCTCCTCGACTGTCTGGCTGCTCGGGGTCATTCTGTTCGCCATCGTCGCGGCGTGTGCCGACGGCGTGGGCACGCCCGAGCAGAGCATTTACGTGCAAGAAGCGTGGCGGCTCGACCGCGCGGTGAGCGGCCACCGCGTTCACGTCCTCGAGCACGGGGTTGCTTGTAGCGCCTGTCATGCGCTCGCGGACGGAGGCGTGGGCAAGGTCGCACCTGACCGCTGCGCGGTTTGCCACCAAAAAGAAGCGCAAATCCAGCATGCGGGCCGGCAGTCGGCGGCCCGGCTCGGCGCCGGAGTGAGAGCGGATTGCACGAGCTGCCATGCCTTTACGGTGGACGGCACGGGCCACGCCGAAGAGCTGACCATGCCAGGCCAGGTCGCGTCGCTCGCTGCTGGCGGCAGCCCGCACGGAGGCCGAGCCGAGCCTCCGCTCGTTCACACTTTTGGACCAGGAGACTGCAAGCGCTGCCACGCCCAGGCTCAGGGCGAAATTCCGGCGGTGGAGGTGCATGGCACGCAAGATTGTTTGAGCTGTCACCATCCCCACGAAGAGCAGGTGCCCCAGAGCGCGCCCTGCGAAGGCTGCCACAAGGACATCAAGACCGCGCACGCCGGCGCGGCAAAGACTCCCTCAGAAGCTTGCCAAACGTGCCACGAGCACCAGCACGCCACCGCGCTCGACGCGCGCTCGACGTGCGTCGACTGCCACACCAAGCAGGAGCCGATCGTGCCCGCTACCGCTCTCTTCGCGGGCGGGCATAGTGAGTGCCTGGGCTGTCATCGGCCGCACGCGTTTCAGGCTGAGCAAGCCGTGGAGTGCCGATCGTGTCACGCCGAGCAAAGCATCTTGGGAGGCGGGCGCGTCGCGGAGCACAATCGCTGCACCAGCTGTCACGCGCCGCATGACGTGAAGGCTGGACCAGAGCGCGCCTGCAAACGTTGCCACGCCGAAGTTCATCCGGACCACCCCGAGCGTGCGGGAGGTTGCACGACTTGCCATGACGCGCACCCACGTGGCCAGCACGGCCGCGACAGCGCGCGCGCTTGCAGCAGCTGCCACCAATTCGCCGCTTCCGATCACGGCAGCCACGGCGGTACCGATTGCATCAAGTGTCACAAACCGCACGACTTCGGCATCCAGCTCTCGAGCGCGGTGATTTGCCAGGATTGTCATGCGCAGCGCGTCCAACAGGTCTCGCTCAATCAGGGCCATCGGGCCTGTCAGGGGTGCCATCGCGGGCTACCGCATCGGCCCGAAACCTTGCTGGCGGGCTGCGATACTTGTCACGCCAAAGAGCACTCGCTGGTGCTGAGCGGACACGCGCAATGCACCAACTGCCACGAGCCGCACTCCGGCGCTCGCTCTGCCGATTGTGGCAGTTGCCACAAGCTGCAGCACGCGACCGCACCGGCTGGTCATCAGGTGTGCACCAACTGTCACGAGCCGCACGGTGGCTCGCCGGGAGTGAGGGCCTGCGCCGGGTGTCACGTCCCCGAGGCAACCTCGGCGCATGGGCACCTGGGCGGCCAAGGTTGCCTCAACTGCCATCGCCCGCACGGGCCCGAAGGCCCCGCTCAGCCGCCGCCCTGCAAGAGCTGTCACGAGCTGGCAAAGCTAGCGGGCTTGCACCAGATCGCGAAGCACCAGAGCTGCGAGCGTTGCCACGCCGGCCATGGCGATCAGCCGGACCTCGCGCGCAACGGGTGTCTCTCGTGCCACACTGATCGCAAGCATCACTTTCCCGATGCTCCCCGCTGCGCCAACTGTCACCTCTTCACCCCGTCGCATTGAGGGCGGGCGCGCTCTGTCAGGGCACCGCGAAAGTCACCTTGCCGTCGACGTGCAGCCCGGGGTGGGTGAAGGTCTGATCATCGTCGCCGATGTCTTCGTGACAAGAATGGCATGGAAATGTCGGCAACGGATGCGGCGCTGGCGGCGGCAACCCGTGGCAGCTACCGCACGCGGCCTGGCTGCCGTCGACGACGTTCCAGCGCGGCGTCGTGTTGCTACCACCCGAGGCGTGCTGCTTGGGGAAGGTCGCCCCATGGCAGGGCGTGCCGCTGCAGCGCCCGCTCTGGTAAGTGGGAGTCGCGCCATTGGCCAGCGCCGTACCTGAAAAGGTGACCTCCGCCGGCAGCGGCGTGTCGACGTGACCCGGATCCAATACCGCCTTGGGTACGACGTGGCACGTCTCGCACGGCACAGCACGAGAGCTCGCCGTACCGAGCACATGCGTCTGGTGCGCACCGATGCCCAGCACACTGGTTGCCGTTTCGCCGATGACGCTCCGAGGTGGCGCGGCGTTCTTGGCGTTTCCGTGACAGCTGCCGCAGCTTTGATCGAACGAGACGTCGACCTTTCCGTCCACGTGGCGTGTGCGATCGATGATGCGCGCATTGTCGGAGGCGACGGTGTCGGCGTGACACTTCGAACAGTCGTCGATTTGCGGGTGCGGTGCCGGCGGCGGCGCCCCGTGGCAGCCTCGACAATCCAGCGTGGTGGGGCTGTTCCAAACCGGCTCTGCGCGCGCGTCGTCGGGGTTGGGCGCATGGCACCAGCTGTCGCTGCAGGTGGCGCTGTCACGATGCCAACGTGGTAGGTGGTCGTGTGACGAGGCGACACCGAGGAAGCGAACCTCGGCGGGCGGCGCGTCGATGTGCGTGGCATCTTCGAGGTGGGCCGGCACGACGTGGCATTCGGTGCAGGAGAGTGGTCGCCCCGAGCTACCACCCGAGAGATGTGCCTGATGGGCCCCCACACCGAGCGCGCTGACGGCCGTCGTGCCGGTGGTGTCGGCGGGCGGTGCGGCGTTTTCCGAGCTGCCATGGCAGCTCACGCAGTCGCCGGGCTCGTAGTCGACCACACCGTCGACGTGCCGGCTCGGCGCGATGAAGTGTCGCTCGCGATCGAGCACCTGTCCGTGGCAAACGAAGCAACGCTCCGACTGCGGGTGTGGCTCGGGCGGCGGCAAGCCGTGGCAGCTGCCGCAGGCTTCGGCTTCGGATTTGGGAGCTGTCCAGCGTGGCTCGGCTCGACCGTGGCAGTAGCTGTCTCGACAGCTACGGGTGGCGAAGTCGTAGCGCGGAGCGTGGTCGTCGCGCCGCGCCAGCGAGCCAAAATCGATTTCAGCCGGGCGCGGGTCATCGGCGTGGCCGGGAGCATCGACGCTGTCGGGCACCACGTGACACTCCCGGCATGGGACCGCGCCGTGCGTTTCGGACGCGCGCAAGTGAATCGCGTGTGCGCCAACCCCGGGGTCGTGCGGGGTCGTGCGCCCGAGCAAGTCGAGCGGTGGTGCCGAGCGGTCCAGGTAGTCGCCGTCGCGTGTCGGGTCGCCGTGGCAGCTCGCGCAGCGCTGCACGGCAGCGTCGTGCGCTGTACTTTCGCGCGGGTCCAGGCAGCTCGTACCGGCGGCTGCCCAGGCAAAAGCCAGGCTGAGCGAGAGCACGAGCGTCCAGGTCGACGCCTTGGAGCGGGCCCGCGCAGTGGGCTCAGCCATGGCAATACCTGCACATTTCGCTGCTGATGCTTTGCGAGGAACGAAAGCCGGGCGGATGGGGACTGCCGCCGTAGGCGCCGACCTTGTGACAGCGGATGCAGTTGGTTGCGGGGCCTTGGTCGTGACAGGAAGCGCACGACGCGATGTCGCGCCGCGCGGCGACGCCGTGGAAGTTGCTCGACGCCGTGTTGCTTCCGATCCATTCGGGGGGGTGCGGATTGACGGCCGTCGCCAGCGCTCCGCTCACGCCGCGCTCGCGGTGGCAGGCGTCGCAGCTCTGCGGGGTATGACAGCTCTGGCAACGCGACGGCTGCGAAGCGGCCTCGAGCGAGTGGCGTACCAAAAAGTCGCCCCGGTGCACTTGCCTCGACTCGATGCGCTCCGGGCGCAGGGTCTCGATCCCGAGAGCCTGGCTGGTATCGTGGCAGGCTTGGCAAGATGACTGCGTGTGGCACGCCTGGCAGAGCTGCGCATTCTGGGTGGCTTGCGAACCGTGGTTTCTCGCGAACTCGGCGCTGTGGCGCAAGAACGTTTGGGGCAACGTCTTCGAGAGGTCACGCTGGGCATGACAGGGTGCGCACTCTCCGCGATCCCACTGCGCTTGATGCTCGTGACAGCTGAAGCATTGACTCATCGGCGGCAGCGTCGAGGCGCCGGGCTGGACGACCCCGCCGTGGCACCGCACGCATTGGCCGCCGATCTCCGCCATGGCGAGGTGCTTGTCATGGTCCATGTGGATCTCTCCAAAGGGTCGCTCCGGGGTCACGCTCAACACAGGGAGCACCTGCGCGCGATCGCTGCGGTGGCACGACTCGCAGACTTGGGCCTGAGGCAGCTTCAGGTCGCGCTCCGGCTGCGAGGGGGCGTGGCAGCTGTTGCAGCTCAGACACGCCGGCTTGCCGGGGGTGCCGCAGGCGATTCCCGTCAAGTGCTCACGATGCGGAAAGCGAGCTGCTGGGGCTGGCGTGCGGCAGGCCGCGAGCAGCGCCGCAACCAGCGCGCTCAGCCAAAGCAGCGTCGTCAAGAAGCGATCGCCCGGGCGTGAGGTCGTCATGGTTGCCTCTTGCGGGAGGCGTCGAGCTCCAGGCTCAAGCGCACGAGGGCCTGGCCATCGAGGCTCGCGTAGGGTGAGCGCACCAGCGACGCCCCCCACAAGAGCTCGAGCGGAGCGGCGACCTGGTAGCCGAGGGTACCCGAGTAGACGGAAGACGCGCGGTATCCTTGCACGGGCGTGTCGTACAGGTAGCCATAAGCTTCCAGCGTGCCGCGCAGCCGTTCGTCGAAGGCTCGAGACAGCGAAGCGCGCACGCTGTGATAGCCCGTGTCTTCGATCAGCACCCGACCGTAGCCCAAACGCACGAGCGTGCGCCGCGCGCCGCCGACCTCGAAGCGCGCCGCGGCCTCGCTGCGTGCCCCGGGTCGCCCGCTTTCGTAGACTTCTACGTAGCCGTTGGTCTCGAAGCTCAACCACGGTAACGCGTGCCAGAGCACGAAGCCGCCGAGCTCGTCGTACTTACCGGTGCTGAATACCGAAAAGACCGACTGGCGGGAGAGCAGTAGTGTGGGCTTCGTGCGCAGCCCCTCGAGGGTCGCGCTCAGCGTGTCGAGCAGGCGCGCGTCCAGCCAGATTCGTGCCTCGGCCAACCGCCGCTCGTCGAGCTCGAACAGCGCGCTGCCGCCCGCATCGACGCGTTTGCCGAGCGCAGCGCTGCCATTCAGGCCCAGGTTCCGGCGCTCGAGACCTCCGGCTTCGTGCTGCTCGTGAAAGGACGCGGAAGCGCTCAGTCCGTGCTGGCGATAGCCGAGGCGAGCTCCCGACAGCCAATGTTGGGCGCGTGACAGCGAAACCTGCTCGCCCATGAGCAGCTCGCGTTCGGCCTGGCCGAGCCGATGATAGCCAGTCAGCTGATCCCAGCGGGGTAGCACCGCCCAACCGCCGTAAAGCTCGACGAACACTCCGTACGTCGAGCTGGTCGTCACGGAGAGACCGTCGAAGCGCGAGAAGCGGGCGGCACCACCTGCGGCAAGCTGCCGACCGGCTCGCAGCGTGAGCGGACCGACGCGAACGCCGATGTTGGCGGTTTGCACGTCACCGTCGAAGGGTCGCTCGAACTGCGACGTCGTCGGCCACAACTGTCCCCAGGCACCGAGCTCGACATCGACTGCGTCGCGTTGCCAAGGTGCGTCGACGTCACGCGCCTGGGCGAACAAATACTGCGTGAACGGTGAGGCAAAGTCGGACGTGACGACGCTGCCGCCGGGACCCGGCAACAGGGCGCGACGGAACAGTTGCAGGTAGGTTTGCGATTGCGCCAGGAGCGTGAAGCGGTCTTGCGCCGTCGAAGTGGCGGGCGCGGGCGGCACAGCTCGAGGCTGATAAGGCAGCTCCACGGCTTGCGCGGCGGCCCCGTGCGCGAGCGACAGCACGAGCGCGAGGCTCGAAAGCGGGGTCGCTCGCTGGCTGCTCACGGTCGTCGGTCCTCCTCGGCAGCGTTTATCACCCGTGCCGCCCGCGCGAAACGTGCCGACGTCACCGGCCTCGCTCGCGCAATCCGTGCGCTGCCCGCAAAAGTCGCGTTTCTGGCGCCGCGCGAGAGCCCGCGACGCTCGGGCCGCGCGGTGATAAGTTACCGCCCTCATGCCTGCGGATACGAAGCTGATTGAAATCGACGAAACGTTCGACCCCTGGGTGGTTCAGCCCGTCAAGCACCACCTCACGCAGCACCCGCTGCTGCAGATGGACGCTCTCCGCGCGCTGGGCAAGCGCCTACAAGAGCGCGGGCGCGTCCGCACTCACAGCGACAAGGCTCGAGCCGATACGTCGTTCAAGGATGCACCCGAGCTGCACCCGACGGATCGCAGGCCGACGGACGCTCTGGACGACGTCCAAAACGCGCACGCCTGGACGTCGCTGCTCAATATTCAGACCGACGACGTCTACCGTACGCTGGTGGACGAGGTGCTCGACAGCGTCAAGCCGGTGCTCGACCGTCGCGACCCTGGCATGTGTTACCGCGCCGGCTGGATCTTCGTCACGTCCCCGGGGGCCATCACGCCCTTTCACATGGATTTCGAGCACAACTTCATCGTGCAGATCTTGGGCAAGAAGCGGCTTTATGTGTGGGACCCTTTCGATCGCAGCGTCGTCTCCGAGCGCGGGCAGGAGCTCTTCCACACGTATCACTCGCGTGAGCTCGTGCGTTTCCACGAGGACTTCCGCAAGAAGGCGCACGTCTACGAGCTCGAGCCGGGTATGGGCGGGTTCATGCCCAGCACCGCTCCGCACCTGGTCGAAAACGGCGACGGCCCGTCGATCACCGCCAGCTTCACATTTTACACGGATTCGACGCGGCGCCGCAGCCTGGCCTACCGCGCCAACGCGCACTTGCGCCGGCTCGGCTTGGATCCCGCGCCCTACGGCCAGCAGCCGATCCGCGACACCGCGCTCGCCAACCTGATGAAGCTCTACACGGGTACGAAGGACATCGCCCGCCGCGTAGCGGGCAAGCCGGCGTTTCCCGAGACTTCGCCGTACGCCTTTCACACGACCTCGTGATGAAGCACATCGCCTTCGGCAGTCTCGGTCTCGACGTCAGTCGGGTTGGCTTGGGGGTCATGCCGCTCGCCATCCAGGGGCGACCGAGCATCGAGCACGCTGCCGCCCTAGTTCGCCGCGCGCTGGACGCGGGTATCACCTGGTTCGATACGGCTGATTCGTACTGTCTCGACGAGACCGACGTCGGTTACGGCGAGCGCTTCCTGGCGGAAACGCTGCGTGCAGCAGGGTCGCCGCAAGTGCTGGTGATGACGAAAGGCGGCTACACTCGCTTGGGCGGTGAGTGGCAGCTGAACGCAGCGCCCGAGCGCCTCGAGGCCGCCTGCGAGGCAAGCCTGAAAGCGCTGGGCGTCTCCGAAATCTTCCTCTACCAACTGCATGGGCCGGATCCGAACGTCCCGCTGCGCGAGAGCATGGGTGCGCTCGCCCAGCTGCAGCGTGAAGGAAAGATCCGGCACATCGGCATCTGCAACGTAGATGTGGGGCACCTCCACGAAGCTCAGTCCGAAGCAGAGATTCGGCTCGTCCAGAATCGCTACAACTTGTTCGATACGTGGTCGGCCGACAACGGCGTGATCGACTATTGCCGCGCGCGTAAGATCCCGTTCGTCGCGCACAGCCCCATTGGCGGGCACAAGGGGCATGTTCGCGCGCTCCAGAGCGCCAGCGTGGCCAGCGTAGCGAAGCGTCGCGGCTTCACACCGCAGCAGGTTTGCCTGGCGTGGGCTTTGGCGCAACCCGGCGTCTTTCCGATCCCCGGAGCCACCCGCAACGAGAGCCTCGACGCCAACGTGCGCGTGGCAAACGAAGTCCTCACGTCCGAAGACGTCGCGGAGCTCGAAGCGGGGCACCCGCGGGACAGGCTGTTCAAGCCGCGGCTGCTGCGCGCGCGCAACAACCTGCGCTGGCTCGGCCGCTCCCTCAAGCGGCGTATCGGATAGCTCGTTTCAAGGCAGTACCTTGCGGATGCGGTGATAATCGCTAACCCAGCTACGATTCCCAATCCAGAGCGAGCGCCGTGTGCGGTGCTCCAAGCCACGAGAGCTCTCGCAGCGCACCGCGAACGTTGCGGGCGCCCGCCGACGCCAGCATGCCCTCGCAGAAGCCGAGCGTTTGGTGGCACGCGGCCTCTTCTGCAACCTGACCCATGCGGTAGTTGGCGGTGACGACGGCGTGCCCCTCGCTGAGCGTCGGGATATCGAAGGCGGGGAAATCGAACAAGGTGGCGCGCTGTACCTTCAGCCGCATCAACGTCTCGACCGCGTCGCCGCGGGAGAGCACCGCCGGGTGCTCACGCACGAATTGGTGCGCCGAAAAGGTGCCCCACATGCGCACGCCGTCCAGGCCTGCGCCCTCGAAGTGCTGCAAGATCGCGATGCCCAGCCGCTCGAAGCTCGCCATCGGGTACCAGGCTTCGGCGTCGATGCGCTGCTGGACGAGCGCCAGATCTTCGACTCGCAATTCGCGCATCCAATCCACGTCCTTGCGTCGGCGGATCATCCGCACGTACTCGACGAAGAACGAACCGCGGACGTGACGCGCCAGAAGGATTGCCTCTCGAGAGAAACGACGAGTTTTCGGTCTTTGGCTGACGGCCGTCAAGGCGTGGCGAAAATGCCGGGCAAGCGGCCGAGAAAAGACGAATCGCCACGCTGGCGACGCCGCGGTTATGCTCCCGCCCGATGGACGACCAAACGCGAGCCAAAGTGTCGGCTTTGCTCGAGGCGGTGGTGGCGGCCGACGGTGTCATTCGTCCCGAAGAGCGCGAATTCGTGAAGCGCGCCGCAACTCGTTGGAAGCTGCCGGACCCCGATGCCCCGCTCAGCTTGCGCAACCTCGGCACCGCCATGGAAACGCTGCGAGCGCTCGAGCCCGCCGCGCAGGCGCGAGTGCTCGCCTTGCTGGTCGATGCCGCCGCCGTCGATCGTCACCTCGACCCTCGCGAGCACGCACTATTGCTCGCCGCCGCCGCCGCGCTCGGCATCGAAGCCACCGCCCTCGAAGAGCGGCTCAACAAGCGCCTCTCGTCGCCGCCCCCGCCCGGAGCTTGACGAGCTCAGCGCGTTGCTAGTCGCTAACCAGCAAGGCGTTGACCACGATGCCGATCACGACCCCCACGGCCGCGCAAGCCCCGAGACCAATCTTGAACCACGTTGGTTGGTAGCCGTAGACATCTTTCGGCTCACCTACCGCCACACCGAAGCCTCCCGCGCAGATCAGCGCACCGCCGAGCATGGTGCCAAACGGATAGAAGCGCTGCATCTTGATGAGCATGAACACGTTCAGCCCCAGAACCGCGGCGCCAACCAGCGCTGCCCCCGCCGGCTTGATTCGTTGCGCGATTGCGGACTGCGGTGCAGGTACGTTCCCCATGGGCGCGGACTATACCTGCATGTATAGCTCTTGGGCATGAAAGCCTCTTGGGCACGAAAGCAGGCGCGCGACGTGGAAGTCCACCCGGCGTTCGTGCGCGGGGCCGGGCCGGGGCGTGGGTAGGGCGCGGCGTAACAGCGGCAGCAGCCACTTCATGGGCACGAGCGAGCGTAACGCGGAGCGGCGCTGGTAAACCATCAAGTTGAACCGCGATGTGGGCAATCGTGCGGCGTTGATCAGGTCTGGGAGCTCTTTTTGCCGAGTCCCAAGAAGAAGATGATCGTCGCCGAGAGTAGCAGCGACACCGTGAGGACCAGCAGCCCGCTCACGAACGAGCCCGTGTGCTTCTTGAGCGCGCCCATCATCAGCGGGCCGATGCCGCCACCGCCGAGGTTGCCGACTGAGTTGATGAAGCCGATGCTGCCCGCGGCTGCGGACTCAGCCAGAAACAAATTCGGTAGCGACCAAAAGGCCGGCTGATACGCTTTGATACCGCCGGCCGCGATGGCGAAGCCGGCGATGGTAAGCGGCAGATTTCCTTGGCTCTGACTGGCTATCAAAATGCCAAGGGCGCCGATGATGATGGGCACCACGGTGTGCAAGCGGCGCTCGGCGCTGCGATCGGAGCTCCAGCCTACGAATAGCTGCCCGGCGAGCGCAATAATCGGCGGCAAGATGACGAGCGACGTGATGTCGCTCGCTTTGAGCTTGTACCAAGCCTGCAGGATGCTCGGCAGAAAGAACTCGACGCCGTAGTTGCCGGCTACGGCCAAAAAGAACGCTAGGGTGAGCAACAGCACCTTGGGGTTTCTCAAGGCCTCCACCAGCGTCATGCGGTGTTTGGACTTGGTGGTCGACTTTTCGCGCTCGAGCTCGGCTTCGAGAGCTTCGCGCTCCTCGGGCGTCAGCCACTTGGCTTCGCGTGGGCGATCGGTGAGCACGAAAAGCACGACGATTCCCAACAAGGTTGCGGGCAGCCCCCAGGCAACGAATACCCACTGCCACCCGTCCATGCCCCAAAGCTGTGGGTGCTTGACGACCACGCCACCCGCCGTCTCCGTCGTGCCGATAGGCAAGAACAGATTGGTGATCTTGGGGCTTACCATCTGCGCAGTCGGTGTGGCCACCAGGAACACGGCCAGCGCCCGCGCGCGTTCGCGGCTCGGGAACCAGTGCGTGAGGTAGATGATGATACCGGGAAAGAAGCCGGCCTCGCCGAGACCGAGCAGAAACCTCACCAAGTAAAATTGGGTGGGAGTCGTCACGAGCGCGGTGCAGGCCGCGAGCAGCCCCCACGTGATCATGATGCGGCTGATCCATTTGCGCGCGCTCCAGCGCTCGACCAAAAGCGACCCAGGGATTTCGAGCAAGAAATAGCCGACGAAGAAGATGCTGCTGGCCGCGCCGAAAACCGCGTCGTCGAGCCACGGCATCTGCTTGGCCATAGTCAGCTTGGCCAGCGACACGTTGGCGCGATCGACGTAAGCGACCACGTAACAGACGAAGCAAAGCGGCAGGAGGCGCCCGAACGCTTTGCGCTTGGCACTCGTCAGCGGATCTTCCACGACCTGAACTGCCGCTCGACGGCATAAACTTCAGCGGTTCGCTCGGTTTCTGCTGGGCGCTTGGGGCATGGGCTCATGGGTAGGATGACTCGGGGAAGCGGGCGAGGGCGCAATGCTTGCACCCTTACGTGCAACCTGTGCACAGGGCGCAAGCCACCCACTAAATGACGACCCGTGCACGAAGTGCCGTGGCTGGCGCGTAGGCGGTGGCACGATTGATGCTCCCGTCGGTGCCGTGGAAAACACGACCTCTGTCCCTTCGAATATGGTGTATCGCGATCGCCACCACGCGGGCGTCCTGCTCGCCCGCGAGCTCGGGAGCTACGCGTCACAGCACCCTTTGATTCTCGCCATTGCCCGCGGCGGAGTTCCGGTGGCGGCAGCGCTAGCGGCCGAGCTCGATGCTGAGCTCGACGTCATGGTGGTGCAAAAGCTTGGTGTGCCTGGGCACCCCTACATCACGGCGGGAGCGCTATCGAGTCGCGGCGCCAGCAGCATCAACCACAAAGCCCTGGGAGGCTTCGGCATCTCGCCGGTGGCGCTCGACCGCGTCCTCGACACGCAACGCCTGGTCTTGGCCCAACAAGAGCGCGAGATCAGAGGCACAGGGGCGCCAAAGTCCGTCGAAGGGAGGCTGGTCGTGGTCGTCGACGACGCCGTCATGACGGGCACGACACTTCACACGGCGATCGCCGCCCTCCGCGCCGCGGGCGCGCGAGCAATCGTGCTCGCGACACCGGCTGGCAGCGACGGCGCGCTGACCAGCCTGCGCGGCGAGGCGGATGACGTGGTCTGTCCCTCGGTACGCAGCCACCTCGATAGTCTGAACGAAGTCTACGAAAACGCCGCGGGCGTGAGCGTCGGCTATGCCCGCGAGGCGTACGAGCGCTTCGAACGGGAGCGCCCTCGAGCCACGAACCCAAGATCTCCGTCACTGCACCGCGACGTGCCGATCCCCGCCGGTAACGTCAAGCTGGCCGGCACCTTGGCGGTGCCGGAACGGGCCACAGCCGTCGTCGTCTTCTTGCATGGCAGTGGCAGCAATCGCTTCAGCTCGCGCAATCGACACGTCGCGGCGACTCTAGAGCAGGCCGGCTTCGCCACGTTGCTCTTCGACTTCTTGACCGCTGAGGAGCAGGCCATAGACAGCGTCACTCGCGAGCTCGGCTCCGACCTTGCTTTGCTGGCCAACCGGGCGGTTGCGGTGCTCGATTGGATGGCAACGGAGCCAAGCACCGCGCGGCTCCCCGTGGTGCTCTTTGGGGCGAGCTCGGGCGCAGCCGCGGCGCTCTTGGCCGTCGCCCAACAACCGGGCCGCGTCAGTTGCGTCGTTTCTCGCGGTGGCCGCCCGGACCTGGCCGAGGCCGTGCTCGAGCGAATCTCGACGCCGACGCTGCTGCTCGTCGGCAGCGAGGATCATGCAGTTCTGGAGCTGAATCGTGAGGCAGCGCGACGCCTCCGCGGACCGCATTCGTTGCTGGTCGTGCCGCGCGCTTCTCACCTTTTCGCGGAGCCAGGCACGCTCGACGCGGTGTCCGATCTCACCCTGGCGTTTCTGAAAGAGTGGCTGCCTGCCCGTTAGGCGTCACGGCTTCGGTCGAAGCAGCTCTTCGACGGTGCTCAAGAAGGCCTCGACGCGGATGGGCTTGGTCAAATAGGCGTCGAACACCGCGCCGGCTTGACGATCGCGAGACAGCGCCGCCGCGGTGACGGCCACGACGGGGATCGCAGCCGTGGCGGGATCGGCGCGCAGCGCCTGCAGGGCCTGGATGCCGTTCATGCCCGGCAAGTTGATATCCATGGCGATGAGGTCGGGCGATTGCGCTCGCGCCAGCTCGATGCCTAGCTCTGCCGTACCCGCGACGAGCAGCTGCACATCGTCGAGCATTTCGCAGAGCGCGCGCATGAAGGCGACGTTGGCGATGTTGTCCTCCACGTAAAGAATCGTCTTGCCGCCGAGCGCCGCTGTGTCCGCGCTAGCCTTCGGCTGGGGCAAGGACGGCTGCGCTGGCGCATCCGCGTGAATCGGAAGCTCGATCCAAAACGTGGACCCGACGCCGGGCTCGCTCGAAAACCCCATCGTGCCGTGCATGAGCTCGGCGAGCCGGCGGCTGAGCGCCAGGCCGATGCCCGTGCCAGGCACGACTCCCGCCTCCTGATCCGCGCGAAAAAATGGCTGAAAGAGCTTGTCTTGCGGCTCGACAGCAATGCCGACGCCAAAATCCTGCACTGAAATGCGCATGCGCTGATCGTGAGTGGTCACCCGAAACTTCACCTGACCACCGTCGCGGTTGTACTTGATGGCGTTCGAGCCGAGGTTCAAAAGGACCTGTTTCAACCGATTCAGATCGGCGGCAATCATGGGCAGCTCTTCGTGAGCTCCTTCCGTTTCGAGGGCGATTCTGCGCGCGCTCGCCAACGGCTCCAGCGTGCGGACGATGCTCGAGAGCGCGTCACGCAAATCGACGGGCTCCGTCGAAATCATCACCCTGCCGGCCTCTATCCGAGCCAGGTCGAGGATCTCGTCGATCAAGCGCAACAAGTGCTCGCCCGCGCGAGAAATCTGCTCGACGTGCTCGCGATGACGCGGGCGCAAGGGCTCGCGCTTGTCTCGCAGCAAGAGTTGCGCGAACCCGAGAATCGCATTCATCGGGGTCCTGAGCTCGTGGCTCATCGACGAGAGAAACTCGCTCTTGGCCGAGCTGGCCGTCTCGGCATCGGCTCGCGCACGTCTCAGCTCTTCGGCCTTGCGTTCGTCCTCCGTGAGGTCGCACATCACCTCCACCGCACCCTGTTCGCGAGTCCTCCTGCCGCTGACTCTCAGTCGTTGACTGCTCTTCAAGGTGAGATCGAACGACCATTGGCGTGGCTGTTCGGGATCGAAGGGGTCGGCTGTCGTCCAGTCGCTCGAGTCGACGGCCATGGCAACCAGTCGTTGGCGCAACTCGGCATAAGAGCGTCCGAGCACCTGACCCCCGAGGTACCCGCGGTAGACCTCGTTGCTCAGCACCAGAGTGCGCGCTGCGTCGAACAACGCAACGGCCTCTTGCATGCTCTCGACCGCGTCGACGAGCCGCTCGGTGCTGAGCTTGGCCGCGCTGGCAGCGGAGTCTCCTCGCACCTTGGCGGTCACGTCTTCGACGCTGTGAACGATCGAGGTGATGTCCCCGGCATCGTCGAGCACCGGCAGGTTGAGCGGGCTCCAGTAGCGCTCTTCGAAAGGGGCGTCCTCGGCGTTGGAGGTGCGAATGTCGTACTTTTGGACGGGCATCCGGTCCGGCATTCGCCGCTCGAGCACGCGCCCGAGAGAGGCGCGCAAATTGGCGACGCCGGTTGCGTTGGGGTCGTCGGGGTTGTCCGGAAAGACCTCGAACAGCGGGCGGCCCACGACTTGGTCGCGCGCCGTCAAGGTGGCCGCGAGGTAAGCGTCGCTGACCCCGATGATGCGCAGATCAGGCGCCAAGATCAGATAGCAGCCGGGCACCGCTTCGAAGATGCGGCGAAAGTCCGGGCTGCTCGAGCCTGATGGTTCTCGGGGTGAGTTCAACGTGGCGCCTGACGGTCTTGGGCCCCGGGCTGCTGCTGCTGCCCTTGCGGCTCGACTCGTTTCTGAGATCGAATCAACGGCCCGGGCAGGTGTGGTGGGGGGGGACGACAAGCGGCGAACAGCAGCTGAGCGGCCACCAACAAACCGAGCGAGCGCCTGGCCATGCTCTTCCTCCAAGCAATTTCGAAGCCAGGCGAGATTGAGGGCAAAGCGACGTGCTCCGCGCAAAATATGCGCTCCGATGCCCGCGAAAACGCAGTACCTACCGGCTCGAGCAGCACCCGAGGGGAGAACGCGTGCAGGCGTGCTCTGGCACGAAATCTGCCCCTTGGTCGCGAAATGAGCTCCCTTGCGGAGGCACGTGTCGCCTACTTTTCGATGGAAGTAGCGTTGGCTTCGTACATTCCCACCTACTCGGGGGGCTTGGGCGTGCTCGCTGGCGACATGTTGCGCGCGGCAGCCGATTTGCGCGTGCCGATGGTTGGCGTGACCCTCGTTCATCGCCATGGCTATCTGGACCAAGAGCTGGACGCGCAGGGCGTGCAAACGGAGCGACCGGCTCCCTGGACACCCGAGGCATGGGCCACGTTGCTCGCTCCGCGCGTGAGCGTGCAGTTAGAAGGGCGGGAGGTTCAGCTGCGGGCCTATGCCTACGAGGTTAAGGGTGGCAGCGGTGCCAGCGTTTGGGTGCTGTTGCTCGACACCGACGTGCCGGAGAACAGCGAGGAGGATCGGAAGCTCACCAACGAGCTCTACGGAGGTGACGCGCGCTACCGGCTCATGCAAGAGGCCGTGCTGGGCGTTGGTGGCGTGCGAATGTTGAGGGCCCTCGGCTGCAAGCTGCTGGAGCGTTTTCACATGAACGAGGGGCACGCCGCGCTCTTGGCTCTGGAGCTGGTCGACGAAACGGCTCGCGCCGCAGGCCGCGCCGACGTCGACCGCGCGGACATCGAGCGTGCGCGCAGGCTCTGTGTCTTCACCACGCACACACCGGTCGCCGCCGGCCATGACCAGTTTCCACTGGAGTTGGCCGAGAGCGTGCTCGGGCGGCCCGAGATCACGCACATGAGCGAGATTTTTACCTGTGATGGCGTGCTCAACATGACGTTCCTGGCGCTGAACCTGAGCCACTACGTCAACGGCGTTGCCAAGAAGCACCAAGAGGTCTCGCAGCACATGTTCGCTCATTACCCGATCGACGCCATTACCAATGGCATCCATGCGGCGACCTGGGCGACGCCGGCTTTCCAGGCCTTGTTCGATCGCGCCATTCCGGGCTGGCGCGAGGACAACCTGTCGTTGCGGTACGCGCTCAAAATATCTCGGCGTGACATTCAGGCCGCGCACCTCGAAGCCAAGCGCACGCTGCTGGACCGTGTTCGTCACCAGACCAACCAGCGGATGAGCGAAACCACCTTTACCATCGGCTTTGGCCGCCGAGCGACGCCTTACAAGCGCGCGGGGCTGCTGCTGCGAGACGCGGAGCGGCTTTCACGCATCGCGCGCGAGGTTGGCCCGATTCAAATCGTGTACGCGGGCAAGGCGCACCCTCGCGACGACGCCGGCAAGGCCATGATTCGGGACATCTTTGCGACCTTCTGTCAGTTGGGCCCGGAGGTGAACGCCGTTTACCTCGCCGACTACGACATGGACTTGGCCAAGCTCATGATTTCCGGTGTCGATCTCTGGCTCAACACTCCCGAGCCGCCGCTGGAGGCGTCGGGCACGAGCGGCATGAAGGCCGCGGTCAACGGTGTCCCCAGCCTGAGCATCCTCGACGGTTGGTGGCTGGAGGGGCATGTCGAGGGCGTGACCGGTTGGGCCATCGGCAACCGCTCGCTGCCTCGCGTTGCTCCCGACGGCGCGCAAGACGCCGAAGACCTGTACGAGCAGCTAGAGCGCGTGATCTTGCCGCTCTTCTACGAGCGCCCCGACGAGTACGTGGACGTGATGCGCTACGCCATTGCGCTCACGGGCTCCTTCTTCAACACGCACCGCATGTTGCAACAGTACCTGACACGCGCCTACTTCTTGTAGACGACGCACCTCAGGCAGCCCTCACATGCAGCTGATCGAGCAGATCATCGAGATCGTCGCCGGACGCCGGCAGCGCCTGCAGCAGGAGCGGCAGGTTACGCTTGACCCAATCCCCGGCCTGGGGCGTTAGCGGCGCGCTCGGCGCGAGGCCAAACAAGACCTGCCATTCGATCGCGCGCTGCTGCGCGTAGCCGACGCCGAGTGGCGCGGCTCCCGGTTGCCCCAGCTGCTGCGCCATGCGGAGCGCGAGGTCGCGCGCTTCGTGCATGCCCACATTGAGGCTTTGGCCGCCCAGTGGTCCTGTCGAGTGCGCGGCGTCGCCGGCAAGCCAGACGCGCCCTTCTCCAAAGCGCTCAGCCAGGGCCGGCTGGAATTCCGCGCAGCCACTCCATTCGAAGCTCGTCGCGTTCGCTCGCCCGTACCAGGGCATGCGCGAAGCCAGCAGTTGGTGCAGTTGCGTCAGGCTCGGCGCTCGAGGCATGGCGACGCTCAGCTGGAAGGCGAAGCGCGAGACATTGCTCTGCAAAGGGTAGACGCTGTTGCCTTGAGATTCGTGGATGACCAGGTGTGCCTCGGGACCGGCCCGGTCGTCCGGAGCGTCGTAAAAAGCGAAGATTTGCCGAGGCCCTCGCGGGATCCAGCCGATACCGAGCCTATCTCGCACGCTTGAACGAACGCCATCGGCCCCAATCACGTAGTCGCTGTCGATGGACGCGCTCTCGACGTCGAACCACTCGAGCTTCTCGGCCTCGAGTCGCTCACGGCGGATCAAGTTGCAGCGCACGTGTCCTGCATACTGCTCGAGAGCCACCAGTCGCGTCTTCCACTCGACCTCGACGCCGAGCTCCGAAAGGCGGTGTAACAGCGCTTGACGAAGCACGTCTTGGGGCAGCGTCGTCGCGCCGGAAGACGTTCGTCCGGCGGCAGGCATCTGCAATACCGCACGACGTTGCCCCTCCGTGTACACGGCGAGGCGCGTGATCGTGTGCCCGCGCCATTCGAGCGGCGCTACGACGCCCAGCGTGTCGAGGATTCTCGAGCTGCGGGGGTGAATGATGACCGGATACGTTCGCTTCTCGTCACTCGCTTGCTCGTCGATGATACGCACCGCGACCCCTCGCTCGCGGAGCGTCACCGCCGCGACGAGCCCCGCAGGCCCGGCGCCGACGACGAGGATCGATGTTCGGCTATTCAGGGTAGGTGTGCTCATGTCGAGAAAGCGTGCATTAAGCACGCCACTGCGACAGGCGACGAGACATCGACATCTGACGTCGAGCAGGACGGCCGTGAACGCATCCATTGCAGGGCAGTCGGAGCCCAGCGCAGATGTTGCGTTGGCAATTCTCGCTCAGATCTCGGCTTTCCAGCGGCATGTGAGCTTGGCCCGCCACCTGCATGGCTGCGCCCCGGAAAAGGATTCATCGCCTCGCGACGAGGTCCACGAATCTGTCAGAGGAAAGGGAAACTCACCATGGCAAATGAAGTAACGATTCAGAAACCGGCAGCAGCTAGCAACGTCCCGGCCGTAGCACAAGCGGCGGCATGGGATCCCTTCCGAACGATGCGCGATCTCATGCGCTGGGATCCCTTCACGGCGCTCTCCGCGTTTCCGTCGACGCAAGGCCTCGCGACCTTCGCGCCGGACTTCGAGGTCAAGGAAACCAAGGAGAGCTTCGTGTTCACGGCAGACATGCCCGGAGTGGCCGAGAAGGATCTCCAGGTGCAGCTCAGTGACAACCGTTTGAGCATCTCCGGCAAGCGCGAGTCGGAGAAGACCGAGCAAAACGAAACTTACTACGCCACAGAGCGTAGCTATGGCTCCTTCACTCGGTCTTTCATTTTGCCCGAGGGCGTCGATGCCGACAAGGCGCATGCCCAACTGAAGAACGGCGTGCTCAGCATCGCCATCCCGAAGCGGCCCGAGGCGCAACCGCGCAAGATCGCGGTTCAGAGCAAGTAGCGCGTGGCGCAACCGACAGCAGCGACGCGGCTATTCAGCGCGTCGCTGCTGCTATTTTGTGCCTGGCGTCGTGCGCAGGAATCGCGACCCGTTCAGCGGCTCCGGGATCCGCGAAGCTCGCCGCGCAGACTTTGCGCCAGCGTCCGCTTTTGCGAAGAAGCTGCAGGCAATCAGCTTGCAACGCGCTCGAAGACCAGGTTCCAGCGCCAGGCATGCTTCGTGCTGAACCGAGCGTCGGAATGACAGCAGAAGCTCTGCCCTCTTCCGCCGGCTCGACCACGCCGGTGCGAATTCGAGTCAGCTGGTCGCGGCTACGCTTGCTCGCCATGCTGGTCCTCGCCGCCTTGCTGGTGGTGCTCGGGATCCGCTGGGCAATGCGACCGAAGCCGAGCCCCGTGACCTACCAGACCATCGCCGTCGACCGCGGCCCGATTGCGGCCAAGGTAACGGCCAACGGCACACTGTCCGCGCTGGTGACGGTCAAGGTCGGTAGTCAAGTCTCGGGTCGAATACAGTCTCTTGGCGCCGACTTCGGCTCGACGGTCCACGCTGGGCAGGTCATCGCGACCATCGAGCCGTCGTTGCTGAAGGCCGCCGCCGCGCAGGCCAAAGCCAACTACCACGCAGCGCGCGCGGCGCTCGAGCGCGCGTCGGCGCAGGACCTCAACGCCACCCGCCAATTCGAGCGAGCCGTGACCCTGGAGCGCGAAGGAGTCTTGAGCGCGATCGAGAGGGACAACGCCGAGTCTGCAATGCGCGTGGCTCGCGCAGAGGTGCAGCTGGCGCAGGCCAACGTCCAGCAGACGGCGGCCGCCCGCGACCAGGCCCAGCTCAACTTGCGCTACACGACCATCGTCTCGCCTATCGATGGCATCGTCATTTCGCGCGACGTCGACATCGGCCAAACCGTCGCGGCTGCCTTGCAGGCTCCCACCTTGTTCACCATCGCCCAAGACCTCACCCGCATGCAGGTGGATACCAACGTGGCTGAAGCGGACATCGGCAAGATCCGCGAACGCATGCCGGTCGAATTCAGCGTGGATAGCTACCCAGAGCGTCGCTTTCAGGGCATCGTTCGCCAAGTCAGGGACAACGCGCAGACGATCCAAAACGTCGTCACCTATGACGCGGTGGTAGAGGTAGACAACGCCGAACGGTTGCTGAAGCCGGGCATGACCGCGAGCGTGACGTTCGTTTACGCACAAAAGGGCGACGTGCTTCGCGTCGGCAACGCGGCCTTGCGCTTCCATCCCGACGCGGCGACCGTCGCCGCGATGGGCGGCCAGCAGCCGCCAAACACGACCGGGCAGCGGTCCGTCTGGGTCCTGCAAGGCGAGCGAGCGGTGCTGCGTCGCGTGCAGCTGGGCATCACGGACGGCACTTACACCGAGCTCGCGAGTGCCGAGCTCGCTCGCGGCGACCGTGTCGTCATCGACGCGACGCTCGCTGATGCGAAACGGCAGGGTAGCCAGCCATGAGGCCGTTGATGGACGCTCGGGGGCTCATCAAGAGCTACGCCATCGGAGACGGATGGCTACGGGTGCTCGACGACGTGAGCTTCCAGGTGCAGCCGGGCGAGCTGATCGCGATCATGGGCGCTTCGGGCTCCGGTAAATCGACGCTGATGAACATACTCGGCTGTCTGGACCGCCCGAGCAGCGGGCAGTACCTGCTCGACGGTCGCGACGTCTCGCGCATGAGCCGCGGTCGGCTGGCCGAGATACGAAGCGAGCTGCTCGGCTTCGTCTTTCAAAATTTCAATCTCCTTTCGCGCACGAGCGCGCTCGAAAATGTGGAGCTTCCGCTGGTCTACGCGGGGGTCGACCGCAAGCTGCGCGCCGAGCGGGCCCGGGCCGCGCTCGACCGAGTCGGGCTCGGCGATCGCCACGGTCACCGGCCCTCGCAACTTTCGGGGGGCCAGCAGCAACGCGTGGCCATCGCGCGTGCCATCATCAATCGTCCTCGAGTGCTGTTGGCGGACGAGCCCACCGGCAACCTCGACTCGAAGACCAGCACCAGCGTCATGGCCCTGTTTCAAGAGCTGTGGCGCGAAGGCCTGACCGTCGTGTTCGTCACGCATGAGCCCGACGTGGCGCGCTACGCATCGCGTCTGCTCTGGATGCGGGACGGACGGCTCATCTCGGATACCGAGCAGACGCCGGTCATGGCGGCCGCAGAGCTCGAGCGTTCGAACGCGGCGTGATTGAGGAAGCTGCCCTTGAACCTGCTGCAAACGTTCCCCCTCGCTGCTCGGGCCTTGGCGCGAAATCTCACCCGCTCTTTGCTGACGACACTGGGCGTGGTGATCGGCGTGGCATCGGTCATCTCCATGGTTGCGGTGGGCGCGGGGGCGCAGGCCAAGGTCGAGGCCATCTTCGCTTCGATGGGCACGAACATGTTGATTGTGCTTTCGGGGTCGACTTCGGCCGGTGGCCAGGCGGGCGGCTTCGGCTCGCTACCCACGCTCACGTACGAAGACTTGAAGACGATTCGTGCGCAAGCGCGGGCCGTTCGCTACGCCGCGCCAGTCGTGGCGACCCGCGCCACGCTCGTCGCGGAAGACGCCAACTGGACGACGAGCGTCGTCGGCACGACCGCTGAATACTTCGAGATCCGCAGCTGGCGAGCCAGCCGCGGTAGCATCTTCACCGTCGAGGACGACGATAGCGACCAGAAGCTCGTCTTGCTCGGGCAAACAGCCGCCGAGAAGTTGTTCGGCAGCGGCGTCGACCCGATCGGCCGTACGGTGCGGCTGCGCTCGATGCCGTTTCAAGTCGTGGGGCTATTGGAGCGCAAAGGGCAGTCGCCGATGGGCAGCGACTATGACGACACCGCGCTGGTGCCGCTCCAAACTTTCAGATCCAAGATCCAGGGCGGGCTCCAGAATTTCATCGCCGGCGCCATCTTGATCGGCGCGACCAGCGCCTCGGAAACCGGCAGAGCTCAGCAACAAATCGAAGGCATTCTCCGCGAACGGCATCACATCGTCTCCAAAGACGAGGACGACTTTTCCGTGCGTAACCTGGCCGAAATCGCGGCGGCCCAGCAGCGCGGCACGAGCGCGCTCACCGGACTACTCGCCGCCATCGCCGTGGTTTCATTGATTGTCGGCGGCATTGGTATCATGAACATCATGCTCGTCAGCGTGACCGAGCGCACCCGAGAGATTGGCGTGCGCATGGCTGTGGGCGCCAAGCCGCAGCACATTCTCGCGCAATTCTTGGTCGAGGCGCTGTCGCTGTCCATGCTCGGAGGAGTGCTCGGCGTCGCCGCCGGGATACTCGTGGCACGGACGGTCGCCGCACATTTCAGCTTTCCTTTCGAGCCGCGGCTGGACATGGCCTTGCTCGCTTTCGGGTTCAGCGTACTGGTCGGAATCGTCTTCGGCCTCTATCCGGCCCGCAAGGCTTCCTTGCTCGATCCGATCGAAGCGCTCCGCTATGAATGAAGCGGATTCAAAATAGCCCATTCAGGGTGAGCACGCCGCCCTGGGCGTCGCCGCGTTCCGTGTAGGGGGCTGAGTTGAAACCGACCCACACCGGGCGCTGTCGAACGTCCTCCGAGCGATGCAGATGAGGCACGACGATGCCAACCCCGGCTCCGGCGAAGGCGCCGGCGATCACGTCGGTCGGAAAGTGCTTGCCGGCACGCACGCGTTCAAACGAGGTGAAGGCGGTAACGCCGCTTGCGACGACCAGCGTGATCCAAGGGCGCACGCTATTGGGTGAACGAGTGAAGGCAAGGTACGTCGCCGTCGCGCCGATAGCGCCCGTCATCGACGCGTGACCGGAGAAGAACGACAGCGAGCTATCCGTGCTCGAGTTGGAGTAGCTCGGGTCGTTCTTGTGTTCTTCAGCGTCCGCGTAGGCCAAGGGTCGCGGGCGGCGCACCGCCATCTTGACCACGTTGGTCAGGGCAAGCGTGAGCGAGACCGTCTCGGCGTACATGATGCCGTCCACGATGCCGGTCTGGACGCTGCCTTCGCGAGCTCCGCTCCAAATCGGGTCGACGATTGCGAACAGGCCCGCGAACGCAAGCCCCATGTTCGAGAGCCCGCCCGCTGCCGTGTCGTACCTCGATTTCACCGCGCCTCGGTCGATCGAGATCAGGTTGTCGCGATTGAAGCCCGGCGCAATTTGCTGAGGTCGAATCTCGCCCGTCGAGTTGATGAGCTCCAGCACACCGGCCGAGCCGAGCGAAACCACGATGATGCAGCCATCCGTGATCGGATCGGATTGCAGGGTGAGCCTGCCGATGGGCCGCGTCTCGGCGACCTCAGGTTGAAGGGAGCGCTGTCGCTCGGCCGCTTTGACTGGCACGACCTCTCCGGTCGCCGTTCGAGCGGTCGTTTGGGCTGTGGCTTGGGCTGTGTAGAGGCTCGACGCAATCGCAATCAAGAGGGGTGTCTTTGTCACGCTCGTAGCATGAGCACGTTGCGTGCCACGCGCGAACGCCTGCGCTGCTGCGGTGACCAGCGCGCAAGCGGTGCGTCCGCCGAAGAACGTGCTGTGTCGTCACGTCCGTGCCGTACCGCCGAAGGCGCGTCGAACCCCGCAGGGCGGGCAGGCATGCCAGCTTTGCGCGTCGGCCAGCACCGGACGCAATTCTTGCGCTCGCAGCCATAGGCTCCCGCTGTTCAGTGCGGCTTGGCCTTGGTCATCGCGCCGCAGCGCTCGAGCGCAGCCTGCACGTGCTGGGGCGTATGCCAGCTGAAGTCTTTGGCCAGCTCGACGACCTCCAGCGTTTGCTGCAGCTGCCCATTCAGGGCTTGGCGTAGCATGCCCAAGAGCTGCGGTTCGATCGCCAGAATGAGCTTCTGGGGGCGATCTGTCGCGAGCCGGGCTCGAACGGCCTCGGCAATACGTTTGGCGAAGCGTCGCTCTTCTTCGTCGCGGTGGCTTTGGCGGCGATCGTCGTACTCGAAGGCGGCGCCGTGCGGGCTGCGGTTGCTGCCGCTGCGCGTGCTCGAAAACAGCTGCTGACCGGTGAGCTCCCCCTCTGGATCGGTCAGCGCCTCGACTTCAATCAGCTCTTGCCCGGGGTTGTCCACTCCGTAGCGCTCGGCGCTCGGAGCGCTGACGAACAGCCGGGCACGCGAGCGATCTGCGACGACGACGCAAGTTTTCATGGCTCAGTCCTCCGAGCGGCGACGAATGCAAAGCCCGAACCAACCAACTCAGGGCTCGTGCCGGCAGCTGTGCCCGAGCGGCCGACGTTCTGGGGCGCAATGCTTGCGCTGCGCGCAACACGCTTTGCGCCGCGTCGTGCGCGGCGTTGGCCCGGAAGCTGCAGCCGCACGCCGCAAATGGACACACAAGCTGCAGCCGCGCGCCATGCCGCCAAAGTAGCGCGCATCGCGGACGCTCTTCGACGTTGCCCCGCTGATCGCCCCGTATCGATCAAGAAGCGAGGGGTCTCGCATCAGGTTCCCAAGCGCCGCGATCTGCGTCGTCAAGACCAGCGCATCGACGTGTCGGACCTCGACGAGATCCTCGAGATCGATCCGGTGCAGCGCTTGGCCGTTGCCGAGTCCGGTGTCACGTTCGTCGACCTGGTTGCTGCAACCCTGAAGCATGGTCTCTTGCCAATCGTCGTTCCCGAGCTCAAAACGATCACGATCGGGGGCGCGGTGGCGGGTTGCTCGATCGAGTCCACATCGTTCATCAACGGGGGATTTCACGACACGGCGCTGGAGTACGAGGTCATTACGAGCGACGGTCGGGTCCTCGTCTGCCGCCCCGAAAACGAGAATGCGCTGGCCTTCCACATGCAGCACGGCGCCTTCGGAACCTTGGGCATCTTGTCGAAGCTCAAGTTTCGGTTGATGCCGGCGAAGCCTTACGTGCACGTCACCTACGAGAAACACCCGACGCTCGCCCTCTACATGGCGGCCATCCGGCGACATTTCGAGGCGCGCGACGTCGATTTCATGGACGGCATCATCCACTCTCCCGAGCTTTACGTGCTGAGCCTCGGACGCTTCGTCGACAGGGCGCCCTACACACACCGCTACGACTGGATGCGCATCTACTACGAGAGCACTCGAACGCGCAGCGAAGACTACTTGCGAGCGGAGCACTACTTGTTCCGTTACGATCGCGGCGTCACCAACGTGCGGCCGCGCTCGCTGCTGGGCCGTGCCCTGTTCGGTAAGCTGTTGGCCTCCACCGAGTGGCTGTGGCTCGCTGCCAAGTTGCCCTTTTTGCTCCGCGGCAAGCGACCGACCATCACGCTGGACATGTTCGTTCCGTTTTCGAGAACGCCTGAGTTCATGCGCTGGTACGATGAAAATCTCGGTCATTATCCGATCTGGTGCGTGCCTTACCGGCGCGTCCACGACTACGAATGGCTGTCGCCGTCGTTCTGGAGCGGGCTCGGCGACGAGCAGCTCTTTCTGGATCTGGCGGTGTACGGCATGCGCCAGCACGGTCCCGTGAACCATCACCGGCTGGTCGAACGAGAGCTCGCGCAGATCGGGGGGCTCAAGACGCTGATCTCTCACAACTATTACGAACCTCACGAATTTTGGTCGACTTGGAATCGAGAGAACTACGACCGGGTGCGGTCGTCGACGGACCCCCGGCACCTGTTTCGCGATGTGTACGCGCAGACTTGTCGCGCCGCGATGGGGCGCGACTCAGGAACGGAAGTCGCTGTGGCTCGCCAACCATGACCGCCAGAGCCATGATTCAACCCGCGGGTCGAACCTATCGCATCGTCACGCGAGGCGCCCCCAGAGGCCGCGCCTCGGAAGTGGGATCAAGAAGACGAGGGTGAAGGCGTGGCCGGCTGCGTGTGCACGGTGAAAACCGGGACCTGGGACGCGCGCACGACCTGCTCGGCGACACTACCCAGCAGCGTATGGCTCAGCCCGTGGCGACCATGGGTACCCAGGACCACGAGATCGACGCCGAGCTTTGGGATCATCTCCAGGATGGTCGGCGCGGGTAAGCCTATTTCTAGTCGAGCTTCTGCGTTCGGTAACAGCAGCTGCACCTGCGCGAGGGAAGCGGCGAGCTGGTCTTTGGCCGCTTGCTCGATGCGATACATGATTTCCGTATTCATGCTCGAATCCATGTACGGGTAGAGCGAAATCTCCCACACGTGCAGCAGGGTGATCTTGGCGCCGAACTCGGCAGCCAATGAGGTTGCCAGCTGTAGCGCTCCGGCGGAGGCGGGCTCGAAATCCGTGGGGGCCAAAATGTGCTTGAAGTCGTCCACGTGAACCTCAGCTCTTGGAGCGTGCCGTGAGCACGGGTACGGGCGCGAGGCGCACCACCTTCTCGGCGACGCTACCCAAGACAAAGTGTTCCACCCCGCGCCGGCCGTGCGTGCCCATGACAATCACGTCGACCTGCTCTTCTTTGGCCGTAGCCAGGATCTGTTCCCACGGAACGCCCATTTTTAGTAGCGAGCGTGCCGCCGGGATTCGTTCTTGCAACTCTCGGAGCGCGGCGCTCAGGCGGTGCTCTGCGGCTTGTTCCACGTTGCGCATGAGCTCCGCCGAGCTGAGCACGAAGTCCATGTAGGGGTAGACGGGGACTTCCCAAACGTGGAGCAGCGTGAGCTTGGCCTCGAATTTGGTGGCCAGCTTCACGGCCAATTCCAGAGCTCGCTCCGATGAGCTGCTGAAATCGGTAGCGACCAGAATGTTCTTGAATGCTTGCATGTTCCTCTCATCGCTCGAAGAGCAAGGCGTGTGCCGCGCCTCAAGAAGCCGCCCCCAAGCGGTTACCTGCGCAGCAATTGCGCCTAGCTGAGCCGCCGGCCCACGGCTGGCCGCGCTGCGGCTCGGGCCGCCTGTAGAATCGGACCTTGTTCAGCTCGACCGCGACGCAATAAAGCAGCGTGATCCCCACGAGGCTCAGCACGGTAGTCCAAGGCACCCGCGCGAAGCCGAGTCGATCCGCAAACGGCAAGTAGGGGAGGCTGACCGCCACGCCGACGATCACCAGCGTCGCCGTTCGCAAGAATTTGCCCGGCTTGCTCGCAAAGAACGGCCGCCGTGTGCGGATCAGCAACGCGACCAAGACTTGTGTGAGCACCGACTCCAAGAACCAGCCGCTGCGAAACAGCTCGGGCCGCGCGTGCAGGGTCAGCAGCACGCCGAAGGTCAAGAAGTCGAAGACCGAGCTGATGAGGCCAAACTCGAGCGTGAAGCGGCCGATGAAGCGTAGGTCCCAGCGCCGTGGTCGATCGACCAGCTCCGGGTCGACGCCGTCCGTTGCGAGGCCGAGCGCCGGGATGTCCGACAGGAAGTTGTTGATCAGGATTTGTCCAGGAAGCAGCGGCAAAAACGGCAACCACAGCGAGGCGACCGCCATGCTGATCATGTTGCCGACGTTGGCGCTCATGCCCATGAGCACATACTTGAGCGTGTTGGCGAAGGTTCTTCTACCCTCGACGATGCCGCGGCGAATCACGTCGAGGTTCCGCTCGAGCAGCACGAAATCGGCGGCTTCGCGGGCTACCTGCACCGCGTCATCGACGGACAGGCTGGTGTCGGCGGCGTGCATCGCCGGAGCGTCGTTGACGCCGTCCCCCAGAAAGCCGACGACGTGGCCTTGCTGCTTGAGGGCCAAAATGATGCGCTCTTTTTGGTTCGGGTCGACCTCCACGAACAGGTCGGTCTGCTCTACCGCTTGAAAGAGCGCATCTGCGGTCAGCTCGTTCATGGCCGCGCCGCTGAGCACGCGAGCGTTGGGCATTCCCACCAGCTCAGCCAGGTGCTTGGCGACGCTGCCGCTGTCACCGGTGATGAGCCTCACCTGAACTCCCAGGCCAGAGAGGGCCTCGAGCGCCTCCGGGACCCCGGCCTTGGGCTTGTCCAGGAACGTGAGGAAACCGGCCAGCGCCAGCTGGTCTTCTGACTCGCGACCGTAGCTGGGCTCGGCGGGCAAGCGGCGGCTGGCCACGGCGATGACTCGAATACCCTGCTCCGACCAGCGCTCGTAGCGGGCCTCGAGCGCCGTCCTGACTGGAGCGTCGAGAACGGTGCCGTCGTCCAAACTGCTGCACACCTCCAACACGCGATGGAATGCGCCTTTGGTGATCAGTAAGGCACATTCTTCGGTCGCCACCACGACGCTGACGCGCTTGCGCGTGAAGTCGAACGGGATTTCAGCGAGCTTTCGCGGCTCGACGCCTCGCCCGCCGGCAGCCTCCAAGATTGCGTCGTCCAGCGGGTTGGCGAGGCCTCGGTTGAGCGCGGCGTTGCAGGCGGCCAGCTCGAGCACGGCGTCGGACCGAGCTCCCGCCGTGTCGTAAGCACCCTCCAAGCGCACGACACCTTCGGTCAAGGTCCCGGTCTTGTCGGTGCACAGCACGTCCATGCTGCCGAGGTTCTCGATCGCATTGAGGTGGCGGACCAACACGCCTTGCTCGGCCATCTGCTGGCCGCCCCGCGCCAGGTTGACGCTCAGGACGGCAGGCAAAAGCTCCGGGCTGAGCCCGACCGCCAGCGCGATGGCGAAAAGCAGCGTCTCGATGGCGGGTCTTCCGTGCGCGACGTGCACGATGAAGACGAGCAGGACCATCAACACCATCGCGGTCGTCAGGAGGTAGCCAAAGCGCGCCATGCCACGATCGAACTCGGTGGGCGGCGGGCGTAGATTGAGCCGGGCGGCTATCCCGCCGACTTGAGTCTTGCCACCCGTAGCGACGATGAGCGCCTTGGCGGCGCCACTCCGCACGTTGGTGCCCATGAAGACGCAGTTACGTCGGGCAGCCAAAGGCGCGTTGGCCGCGCTGACCTCCAGGCTCTTTCTCACCGGAAAACTTTCGCCGGTCAGCACGGCCTCACTCACGTGCAGATCCGTCGCCTCGAGGAGTACGCCGTCCGCAGGTACCAGGCTGCCCGCAGACAGCAGCACGACGTCACCCGGCACGACTTCGGCCATCGGAATCTGACAGGACTTGCCACCGCGCAGCACGTTGGCGCGTGTCTGTACCCGCGCGCGGAGCGCGGCCGCTGCGTTCTCGGCGTCGTATTCCCGCGAAAAGCCCACCGCGATACTGGCCAGCACGGTGACGATGACGATCGTGGCGTCCACCCACTCGCCGGTGGCCGCAGAGGCCGCAGCCGCGAAGACCAGCAGCAGCACGAGCGGACTCTTGACTTGGTTGACGAGCACGCCCAGCCATGAGAGCCGGCGCTCCCTCAACGTGTTTCGCCCGTGAATGTCGAGGCGCTTGGCCGCCTGTTCGGTGCTCAGCCCTCCCTCCGAGGCATCCAGCTGGGTGAGCAAGGCTTCGGCCGGTTGCGACCAAAAGGCGAACGCGTCCGGCGCGGTTTCTTGCTGTGGTCTACGGCGGCCCGACAACACTCCGCCGACTCTGCACGACATGTGCCCGCGTCGAAACGCACACAGCGCCGCAAAGCTTCACGCAAAAAATGCGTTCGAGCCGGCATCACTGCAGGCTTTGCGCGTTGGCTTCGGGTTCGGTCGGCGGAGCAGCGCCGCTGCTGCGCCTGGTTCATTCCTTGCTCTGCAAGCGCGCAACTATGCCGAAGCTCGTGTCGAAGGTGACCCGCGTCGTTGAAAAGCTGGTCGGCGCGGAGGTGCGCAGCGGGGAGTGGCCGCTGGTCTTGCTGTTCTTCGCGAACCTGTTTCTGCTGCTCGCCGCCTACTACATCTTGAAGGTGATCCGTGAGCCCCTGATTTTGATGGAGGGCGGGGCCGTCGAGCGCAGCTACGCACGCGGTTTACAGGCGTTGCTCTTGCTCGTGCTGGTACCCGGCTACGGGCTCCTCGCCAACCGTTTCGAGCCCGCGAAGCTGGTCAAGTGGATCATGGTCGTGTTCGTGGCTTGTGTGGGCGCTTTCGTAGCCTTGGGGCAGCTGGGGGTTCGCGTCGGGTTTGCCTTCTTCGTGTGGCTCGGCATCTTCAGCACCGTCGCCATCGCTCAATTCTGGTCTTTGGCCAACGACGTGATGACCGAAGCCGACGGCAAGCGACTGTTCCCGCTCGTCGCAGCGGGAGGCACGCTCGGCGGCATCTTCGGCGCACAGGCCGCCGCGCGGCTGATCGACGGCCATCCGCACCAACTAATGCTCATCGCCGCCGGTATTCTGGTGTTGTGCGTGATGCTCACGCACGTTACCTATCGCGTGGCGACCACGCGGGGCTCGAGTACGGTGCAGGCACCCAGCGCCGAACGTGACCGCCGCGGCGGGTTCTCGCTGGTCGTCCACGACCGCTACCTGTTCTTGATTGCAGCGTCCGTCCTGCTGCTCAACTTCGTCAACACCACGGGTGACTTCGTGCTCGCGCAAATCGTCAATACGCACGCGCACTCGCTGCCCGTGGCGCAGCGGCAGGGCTACATTGCCGCGTTTTATGGCGACTTTCAGACCGCGATCAGCGTTCTGACGGCGGCGACCCAGATCTTCGTCGTGGCGCGCGCGTTCAAGCACGTTGGTATCGGTACTTCGCTCTTGTTCTTGCCGCTTTTTGCCCTTGGTGGCTACGGCGTGTCCGCGCTGCTGCCGCTGCTGCCCGTGATGGCCACGGTGAAGGTGATCGAAAATAGCACCGATTACTCACTCCAGAACACGGTACAACAGGCGCTGTTCTTGCCGACCTCGCGCGACGCCAAGTACAAGGCAAAGGCCGCGATCGATACGCTGTTCGTCCGTCTGGGCGACCTCGGCTCGACCGGCGCCGTCTTCATCGGCAGCCTCGTGGGACTGGGCACGGCCGGCTACGCGCTCGTCAACGCGGTGGCCTGCGCGTGCTGGATCTTCGTGGCGCTCCGCCTGCGGAAGCTGAACCTGCCGGCACGGTCGCAGCTGCCGAACGCCAACGCATCGCTTGCGTGACGGGGCGCGGTAGCCGCGAAACTTGCGGCGACCTCCCGGCGCGAGCTGGATGAGCGCGCTTGGTGCAAGCCTTGCAAAGCTCGTCACACATGTTCACGCTTTCGTCGCCAGCTTTCGCCAACAAGGGTGAGATCCCGAAGAAGTACACGTGCGAAGGGGAGGACGCGTCGCCGCCGCTGGATTGGAAAGACGCGCCCGAGGGTACGCGTTCTTTCGCTCTGGTAGTCGAGGATCCCGACGCGCCCGATCCCAGGTACCCCAAGACCCGTTGGGTGCACTGGTTGGTGTTCGACCTGCCGCCCCACGTTCGATGTCTACCGGAAAGTCCCATGCTGCTGCCGCGAGGTTGCAAGCAAGGCGTCAACGACTCCAACCGTCCCAGTTACGACGGCCCCTGCCCGCCGATCGGCAGACACCGCTACTTCTTCCGGCTTTATGCGCTGGACTGCCCGCGTCTCGAGCTCCAGCAACCTCGCCGTGCCGAGCTCGAGCGCGCTATGCAGGGCCACGTGCTGGGAGTCGCCGAGCTCGTTGGCACGTACCAGCTCAGCAGCTGACTCAAGATCAGTCCCGGCTCGGCTGGCGACTCTGCGCGCAGAATTTGCACGTCTGTCCCGCAAGTCGTGGTTCGTGTCACGCGAATCAGAGCCTGTCCGGGACCAGGCCCGACGTGGCACGCCGCCTGCACAGCTCCGATGCGCATGCAGTCGCTTCAAATGCTCGGATGGCTCGGCAGACGAGGCCTGATTGCCGCCGGCAACTTGGGGCAAATGACTTTGTTCTTGCTGCGCGCGGTACGAAGATTTTTTACGCGCCCGTTTCGAGCCTTCGAGCTGTTGGAGCACGCGCGTTTCATCGGCAATCGCTCGCTCAGCATCGTGTGCCTGACCTCGGCGTTCACGGGCATGGTGCTGGCTTTGCAAGGGTACAACGCGCTGGTGCGCTTCGGTAGCGAGGCCAAGGTCGGCTCGCTGGTGGCTCTGTCGTTGACGCGAGAGCTGGCGCCGGTCCTGGCCGCGCTGATGGTCACGGCGCGCGCAGGGTCCGCCATCACCGCGACGCTCGGAAACATGCGCATCGCCGATCAGATCGACGCTTTGCGCGCCATGGCGGTCGACCCGATTCAGTATTTGGTCTCGCCGCGCATCGTCGCAGCAGTGGCGGTCGTTCCGCTCCTTACGGCCATTTTCTCGCTGGTCGGTATCGGCTCCGGCTACTTGCTGGCGGTCTCGATGCTGCGCCTCGACGGCGGGCAATTCTTGTCGTCCGTGCGCGACTCGGTGGAGTGGTCGGACGTATCGGGCGGGATACAGAAGTCGTTCGTCTTCGCGGTGTTGGTCGCCTGGCTGGGTGCTTATTACGGCTTTCATGCCCGCGGCGGCGCGAAGGGTGTGGGCGTGGCGACCACGGAAGCCGTCGTCGCCACGTCGGTGGTCGTGCTGGTGAGCGACTACGTCATGACTGCGCTGCTCTTTTGAAATGATCTCGATATGTCGCAATCCCCGAACCACACGAAAACCGAAATTCTAGTCGGCGCCTTCATGATGCTCGGCATCGCTGCGCTCGCGTACCTGTCTGTCTCCATCGGAGGCCTCGAGGTTCTGGCACCCGAGCGCTACGTGGTCAGGGCGCGCTTCGAGTCCGTCGGCGATCTCAAGCCCGGCGCTCCCATTCGCCTGGCGGGCGTTAAAATCGGCCAAGTCGCGAGCGTCGAGCTGAAGGACTATTTGGCCGAGACCAGGTTGGCGATCGGCCGCGGCATCCAGCTACCCAAGGACACGGTGGCCTCCATCCGTAGCGAAGGGTTGCTGGGGGACACCTACGTCGCGCTGACCCCCGGTGGCTCGCTCGAGAATCTGCGTGAGGGCGCGCTGCTCACGCACACGGAGCCCGCCATCGACGTGAGCGACCTGCTGGCGCGCTACGCCTTCGGCAAGAGCCAGGCGGAGCCAAGCAAGGAGCCGGCCGGCGAAGCACCCGGCAAAGATCCGTTCCCGAAAGACCCGTTGCAATGAACCGCCGAGCCCGCCCATGAACATCCTGCCCTTTTCGTCGTTGATACTTGCCGTTTCGCTCGCCCTGCCGGCAGTGGCCGGCGCGGAGCCCATCTCGCGCTCGACGCTGATTCGCCGGGCCCTGCACGAGAATCCGCAGGTGGCGGCCGCCAACGCGCGGCACACCCAGGCCGAAGCCGAGCAAGTGCAGGCAGATGCCGCGCGCTGGCCGCAGCTCAACCTGCAGCTCGGAGTCGGGCCTGCGCTGCGGGCAGAGCTCGTACCGGGCACGGGCGCGGACTCGACGCGCAGCCGCTATTCACTGACGGCCGACGACATCTCGGTCGCGTTCGGAGGGCAGCTGAGCGTGATCCAGCCGCTCTACACCTTCGGAAAGATCGACGGTTTCCGCGCGGCGGCGGCGCACGGCGTGCAGGCGCGTGACCAGCAAACGCAAATGACGCGCGCCGAGGTCGCGCTCGAAGTGGCGAGATTGTACGAAGGTCTGTTGTTCGCGCGCGACGCCACGCGGTTCTTCGAGGAGCTGGAGAACTACCTCGACCGCACGATCCTGGCTACCGAAGGGCGCCTGAAGGCCGACGCGACCGAGGTCTCGGAGCAAGACGTGTTGCGCCTCAGGAGCGCGTTGTCGGCGGTGCGCCTGTCTCTGCACTACGCGCGCGCGGCTCGGAGCCAAGCTCAGGCGGGCATCGTGGCGCAGCTCACGTTGCCTACCGGCACGGAGCTCGACGCTCAAGAAGACCAGCTGCGAGCGCTGCCGATGTCACCGAAGGCCGTGGCGCCGTTCATCGCTCAGGCCTTGCGCCGACGGCCCGAGCTGGCCGCGCTGCGCCAAGGCGCGCTCGCCTACGACGCTTTGGCCTCTGCAGAGAGTGCAGGAATGCTGCCGGACGTGTTCGTGATGGCGTTTGCGGACGCTGCGTACACGCCGGGGCGTGATCTGGTGAAGTCGCGCTACATCGTGGATCCGCTTTACCATTTCGATCCTGGCGTCTTACTCGGCCTGCGCTGGCAGGTACAAGGTCGGATGGCGAGTGGGCGCGCCGATCAGCGGCGCGCTCAGGCTCGGGAGCTCCGCGAGCTGCAAACGTTCGCGGTGTCGGGGCTACCCGCGCAGGTCCAAAAATCGTATGCGGACGTGCAACGCAGCGATCTGGACATCGTGGAGGCCCGGGACGCCGTGACGCGGGCAAAACGTTGGATGGTGCAGGCTTCCAGCGACTACAGCGCGGGTCTCGCCGACAGCCGCTCCGTGGTGGACGCGGTCCGCGCCTACGCCGAGCTACGCACGGCCGAGCTCGAAGCGACCTACCGCCACAATGTGGCCCTGGCCGAGCTGGCCCACGCGACGGGCACGCTCGTCGACGACCAGCTCGGCCTCTACCCCGGAAGGCTCGTGCCATGAGACGCCGTCACTTCAATCTGCTGCTGACTTCGCTACTCACCCTCGCCGTGCCACTCCGAGCGCAGAACGACGACGCGGTGGAGCTCATTCGCACCTCGGTGGATGCGGCGCTAACCGTGCTGCGCGATGCGACGCTCAAGAAGCCGGAAAAGCGCCAAGAACGACTGGCGCGCCTGCGCAGCATCGCCGACGGTGTTTTCGATTGGCAAGAGATGGCGCAAAGCAGCTTGGGGGTCGCGTACCGCAAGCTGACCGACGCCGAACGCCAGGAATTCCTCGGCATTTTCAAGGACGTGATCGCCATGGACTATCGAGACGATCTCGATCGCTTCATCGGCGACGAAAAGGTCGAAATCAAGGGCGCCGAGGCGCGCGACGAGCTGCGCCTGGTCAAGACGATTCTGGTCACACACAGCCGCGATCGCGTACCGCTCGATTACTTGATGCGGCACGAGGTCGTGGGCTGGCGTGCCATCGACTTTTCCATCGAGGGCGTCAGCCTCGTGAATCATTATCGCAAGAGTTTTGCTCGCTACCTCGCCAACCACACGTTCCAAGAGCTCCTTGCCCGACTGCGTGCCAGCGCTGCCGGGCGCTGAGCCAGCTCCCGGCGGGGTGGTCTAGCCGAGCGGCACGCCCGCATCGTGCTCTGCGAGCAGCCGGCGTGCGTCTACACCGCTGGACTGAAAGAACTGGTGGACGCTCTCGCTCTGCAGGACTTCTCTCGGCGTTCCGCTGGCGACGAGCACTCCACGATCGAGCAAATGAATGCGATCCGCGATACGCAGGGCCGCCGCCATGTCGTGCGATATGACCACGCTCGTGACACCGAGCCGGTCTCGCGTCTCCAAAATCAAGTGGTCTACCGCGCGCGCCATGATTGGATCGAGCCCGCTCGTCGGCTCGTCGTACATCACGATCTCGGGTTCCAAAATCAGGGCACGCGCGAGCGCCACCCGCTTGCTCATGCCCCCCGACAGCTCGGCTGGGAACTTCTGAATGGCGTCGGCCAGTCCCAAGCCGGTCAGCTCGCGCCGGACCTTGTCCTCGATTTCATCAGCGCTCAGTTGGGTGTGCTCGCGCAACGGGAAGGCCACGTTGTCGAACACCGACATCGAGTCGAGCAGCGCCGAGTACTGAAAAACCATGCCGATGTGCTTACGCACCGCGTTGAGCTCGTCTTCGGGGAGGGCCGTGATTTCGGTGCCTCCGATCACGACCCGGCCGCTCGTTGGTCTGTCCAGGCCGGCGAGAATCTTGAGCAGCGTGGTCTTGCCGGCGCCGGAGCCGCCGACGACCACCGCGATCTGCCCGGCCAAGAAGCTGGCGTTCACGTCGCGCAAGACGGGCTTGCCGCCGTGCTCTTTCCACACATGGTCGACGACGATATGGGGCCGACCCGGCTCGACGATCGTCCATTGAGCAGCAGCGCGCTGGTTCGAGAACATGGCCAGCAGCAAGCAACTCGCGTACCGCGCAGATCTTGCGGCTGGTCTTCCGTGTCTATAGACCCGGCGCTCACAAGTTCGGCTCCTCGATGAAGTAGTGGAGCGTTCGAGCGTGTTGCCCGGCGACGTTCGTTTGGGTCTGGACGCACATTGGTGGTCGAGTCGTCGGATCGAATCGAGTCGCACGCGCATGCGATTGACACGCATGGTCGATAGATGCGTCGGTGTCTCTGCGTGTGTTGATGGCGCTGATTAATAATCAGCGAGGTTGACGTCGTGAGTGGCAGTGCGGCAATGTCGCGCGCCATGCGCCGCAAACGAGGGACCATGCTCACTAGGCTCGCTGGCGTTCGGAACGGCTTGCCGCTGCTGAGCGCGCTCTTGGCTGCGCCCTCGCTCGCGTTCGCGCAGGCTCCTGCCGCTCCTGCCGCTCCTCCAACAGAGCCCGCGTCAGCGCCGGCTGCAGAATTTTCGCCTGCGCCCAGCGCAGACGCAGCAGCTGCGCCGCCGCCCGCAGGCGCGGCCCCTCCCGCAGCCCCGCAAGCTCCGGCCGCCGCGACGGCGCTGGAGCCGCACCAACCGGCCGGCAATGTTCCTTTCGCTTCGGAGCCCGCAGAAGCACCTGCCGTCGGGGCGCTGGATCGTCGTTTCGCGTTCAAAGCCAACTTCGGTATTGGCGGCTTCGATCCTGGTGACGTGAATCGCTACATCAAGTCTCGCGTACCGAGCAATAGTTACCAGACTCAGGGCTTCTCCGAGATGGTCCTGTTGCTCTCGTTCGATGTCTCGGGGGCGTATTTCCCAGTGCGTTTCTTCGGCATCCGTCCGAACCTGCTTTACCTGTTCGCGCCCAAGGTGCTGACCGTCCAAGGCGGTGAGAGTCAGGGCTACTGGCTGCACTCCATCGCGCCGGGGCTTTCGCTCGATTTCGTCTACGACACGCGCAAGGTGGCGCGTTTCTTCGCCAGCCCAGGGATTGCTTATCAAGTGGGCTGGTTCGAAGGGTACGAGGCGCACGGCCTGGGTTTGGAGCTAGCGCTCGGGACCGAGCTGTCCTTCGGCGAACGCCGGGCCAAAGGCATCTCGTTGGCGCTGGTCGTGCGCAGCGCGGATCTAGACGTGTCGTCGGCCCCCGCTAGCTTCGACTACGAGACCCCCGTCATTCGCGATCTGAACTTTACCGCCATCATGTTCCGGGTCGGCTTTCAGGTCGGGATGTAGCAGCGGTTGCGCGCGGCTGAGCAGGGCCAGGGCGCCGCCCACGGCAAACGGGCGACCCGTTTTGGACGCAGCCGGGAACTGAGGGGCGAGGCGCTTGCCCGAGCGGGCAGGTGTCGCCGTCAGGAGGCTGCGCGTGGCCCAATTCACCACCCCTTTCCGCCAGGTCGTCGTACCTCTGCTTGCGTCGGGCGCCGCTCTGCTCGTCGGCTGCACCGCGAGCATCGCCTCGCCGGGTAACGAGACCGGCGCGAGCGGCGGCTCGCCGTCGAGCGCGTCTGCGGCCGGCGCTGCGGCAGTGGGAGGCGCTTCCGTCACGCCAGGCGCCGTCGCGGCGAGCGCGGTCGTTCCGTCGGGCATGCGCCGGCTCACGGCAACGCAGTACCGTGCCACCCTTTTCGACTTGTTCGGGGCCGACGTTACGGCTCCGCAAGAGCTCGATCCCGACGACAGCAACGCTCGCTTCGTCATCACCGGAAGCTACCGTGTGACCACGGGACCGAAAGGCGTCGCAAAGTACGAGCAGGCCGCGCTGGACGTCGCGAAGCAGGTCTTTGCGAGCCCAGCGCTGAAGCAGAAGACGCTGGGCTGCGATCCCGCGCAAGTGGCGGCGTGCGCCGCGACATTCGTCCAGTCTTTCGGTCGCCGCGCGTGGCGGCGGCCCCTGACCAACGCGGAAACGCAGCGCTACACCAAATTGGCGACGGATGCGGCTGCAGCCGGCGCTGCGCCCGACGAGTCGCTCTCCGCCGTGCTGCAGGCGCTGCTGCAATCACCCCATTTTTTGTACATGCCCGAGGTCGGCGAGAGCGTCGCCGGCATCCGCCGCTTAACCAGCTACGAAACCGCCACGCGGCTCGCATTTCTGCTCACGGAGGCTCCCCCCGATGCGGAGCTCGCGGCGGCCGCCGACCAGGGAGAGCTGAGCAGCGCGGCCGGCGTCGCTCGACAAGTGTCGCGCTTGATGGCGCTACCGAGCAGTCACGGGTCGTTGACGGGATTTTGGGGACAGCTGTTCGGGCTGCGCGAGCTCGACGACATCACCAAAAGCACCGAGGCTTATCCCCAAGCTACGCCCGCGCTGCTGCAGGCGATGCACCAAGAGTTCGACGCTCTCATCGAGCAGAACGTGTTCGTCGAGCGCGGCGCTGCGCTCGATATCTTCGACGCCGAGAGCCCAGTCTCGGACCCCGGCCTCGCACTGCTGTACGGACACGTCCCCGAGCGCATCGGCGTGCTCACGACCGGCGCCTGGCTCTCCATTCAGGCAAAGCCGGATCGGACCTCACCCACGCTGCGCGGCGTTTGGGTGAGGGAGAGGCTCTTGTGCCAGAGCGTGCCGCCGCCACCGCCCGACGTGAACAACGCCCTCTTGGATCCGCCGAAGCCAGGTGATGCGGGCGAGCGAGCCAAGACCACGACGAGGCAAAAGCTCGAGATGCACCGGGCGAACCCCACCTGCGCGTCGTGCCACGGGCTCTTCGATCCGATCGGGGTCGCGTTCGAGCATTTCGACGGTATCGGCGCGTACCGAACCAGCGAAAACGGCGAAAAAATCGACACCAGCGGCTCGCTCGACGGCAAGGCGTTCGCCGACGCTCGTGAGCTGGGCCTGCTGTTGAAAGCCGACCCGCGTGTCCCCGACTGCCTCGTCCAGAACCTGCTCGAGTTCGTGGGTGGGCACGACAACCTGGTGGGGGCGCCCGAGCTCGTTCAGGCCATGGCGGCGAGCTTCCGCGAGCGCCCCGACTATGTGGAGCTCGTTCAGCGCATGTTGAACAGCGATTGGTTCGTGTTCCCGGCGGCGCCGCTGTGAATGGAGGAAAACCGATGAAGCTGTCTCGTCGTACCGTGCTGCGCGGAATGGGGACGGCCTCGCTCGTGACGCTGGGCCTGCCCGCGCTCGAAGCGATGCTGAACGATCAGGGGACGGCGCTCGCCGCGGGCGGCGCTTTACCCAAGCTGTTCGGGGTTTGGTACTTGGGGGGCGGCATTACGGCCGGTGATCGCGCGCTGGCAGTCGAGCAGTTCTTCCCGAAAACGGTGGGCACCGACTGGAAAGTGCCGCCGCTGCTCGAGCCGCTCGCGGCAAGCCGCGACTACGTCACCGTGGTCGGGGGCATGACTTGGTCCGCGCTCGGCAACGAGTCGGCCCATCACGTACCGCGCACCGCTACCCTGTCGGGCAGCTACAACCCCGAAAATCGCGGCAAAGGCATCGCCAACCCGGGAGGGGACGCCCTGGGTCCGTCGATCGATCGCGTGATCGCCGATGCCTGGGTGGGGCGCTGCCCGATCAACTCGGTGGAGATGGCCGTCTCGCAGGTGGGTAAGTACGAAGGCATGATCTCCTTCAAGCCGGCCGAGATCGTCCGCAGCGAATTCAACCCGGCCAGCACCTTCAAGGCGCTGTTCGGCAATGGGCTGCCACCCGGGGGCACGGCGGGCAGCATGCCGAAGGATGTCACCTCCGAGGCCGATTTGAAGCGCAAGGTGGCCCTGCGCAAGAGCGTGCTCGACGTCGTGCTGCAAGACGCAACCGAGTTGAAGAGCCGTTTGGGGGCCGCCGACGCGGCCAGGCTCGACGCGCACATGGCTGGTATTCGCGAGGTCGAGCAAGGCCTCGATCTGTTGCTGATGAATGGCTCGCTGCCGACCAGCGCCTCGTGCGCGTTGCCGATGGCGCCCGCAGATTTGCCTTACAGCAAAGACCACGAAAACTTCGCCGGCGTTCACCAGGCTTTCGTCGACATTCTGGTGATGGCGCTCGCGTGCGACATCACGCGCGTCTTCAGCCTCGAGTTTTTGGGCACTCAGTGCAACACCAACATTTGGCCGAGCGGCATTTCGCAGCCGTTCCACGACTACGCGCACACAGCGACGGACGACACCCACATGCTGAAGTTCACGCAGTTTTCGCTGACTCAGTTGGGATATTTGGTCGACCGCCTGCGAGCCACCGCCATGGGCGCCGGCAACCTGCTCGATCAACTGGGCATGTATTTCGTCAGCGAGTACTTGGACAGCAACTCTCATGACCTGAAGAACGGCAATCACCCCATCTTGCTCATCGGTAAGGCCGGAGGCGCCCTCAAAGCGGGACAGTCCGTGCGCCCCAGCTCGCCTGGAAATGGCACCTCGGTGCTGCTGTCGCTCCTGCACGCGATGGACATCCCCGCCAAGAGCTTTGGAGTAGGGCCCGGTATGGCGACGGAGGCCTACGCGGACGTGCTCGCCTGAGCCGGCAGTCGAGCGATGAGATCACTCCGAGGTATGATGGTGGCCGTGGTCGGGCTCGCCGGCAGCGCGCTGGCTTGTGGCTCGTCAGCTGAGCGAGGGGGGATGCCTGGCTCTGCGGGCGGAGGAGGCGCGGGAGCTTCGGTATTGGCTGGCTCTGCGGGAACAGCCTCGGCTTCGAGCGGAGCGGCGGCGGGTGCGGGCGACATCAGCGCGATCGCCGGCGGGAGCGCTGGCAAACCCTCCGAAGCGGGGGCGGGAGGGAGCGGCACGAGCGGCGACAGTGCCGGCGGCACCGCCGGTGCGGCTGCGGTTGGTGGCGCCTCGGGCGCGAGTGGCGTCGTTTCGCCCGCGAAGGACGGCAAAGAAACCATTTCGGGGCCTTACGAACCGCCGCCCGAGGCCACGCTGCAACCGGGAACGCCGGTCGCGCTGGAAGATAGCTTCACTTACGACTCGAGCCGGGTTTTTCCCGGCACGAGTCGACACGTCGTCATCTTCATCCCCGAGCAATACATGACGGGGACGCCGGTGCCGTTCTTGGTCGTGCAAGACGGCGACGAGCAGCTGAAGGCCTACAAGACCGACGTGGTGCTCATGAACCTGATTCACCAACGCAAGCTGCCGGTGATGGCGGCATTGTTCGTCAATCGTGCGGACAATGGCCCCCAGCGCAGCCTGGAGTACGACTGTCTGGACGACGACTACTCGCGCTTCATCTTGGACGAGATCATTCCGCTCGCGAAGATGCGTCACCCCGATTTGAAGCTGACGGATGACCCGAACGGCAGAGGGGCGCTCGGAAAGAGCTCGGGCGGCCCCGCCGCTTTCACGTTGGCTTGGCGCCACCCTGAGTCGTTTCGTCGCATCACCACCTTCAACGGCAGCTTCGTCAAGTTGTGCAAAGACGGACGCGGAGCCAACGATTACCCAGGGCTCGTGCAGGCCAACCCACCGCTTCCGCTTCGGGTTTATCTGTTTTCCGGCGATGGCGACAACGGCGGCTTTGCCGCCGGCAATCAAGCCCTGGCGGACGCGCTCGAGGCGAAGGGCTACTCGTGGCGCTTCGTTTATGGCCTCGGCTCCACGCACGACAACCACTACGCGGCTTCGCTCATCACCGAGGCGCTCTTGTGGACGTGGTCGGGATACCCGCTCGAGCCCTAATCGCTTCGAAACCTGAGCCGTGGGATGCCCCGAGTGGGTACTGGGGGGCACCACCGCGACGGAGCAGCTTTCGTCGCCGTTCCCTTCTCGCTACGAGGTCATCAAGCCATGCGCCTAGCCCTGATATCGATGATGTGCGGCTCGCTCGTCGTCGCGTGTAGTGACGGCGCGAGCCCCGAGAACGTTACGGATGGCTCGGCAGGCGCCAATACGGGCGCCGCCGGCGTGGGCGCAAACCAGGCGGCTGGTGGAGGTGCTGGTTCGAGTCCAGTCGCGCCCGGAGGAGCCGGGCTCGGCTCCGGTGCGGTAGCCGGCATGGGCGGCTCCGCAGGTGGCGGCCCGGTTGCGGGTGGGGGAGGCGAGGCGAGCAGCGGCGCTACTGGCGTTGGAGGCGGCGATGCGGGTGGTGGTAGCACCAGCGGAGCCGGGGGCGCTAGTAGCGGTGCAGGCGCCGGAGGTGCAGCGGCGCAGACGAAGCTCTTCGACGGAGCGACTCTCGACGGCTGGACCGAGTACCCGGCAGGAAATTGGAAGGTGGTCGACGGCGCGTTGAAGGCCACCGGCAAGAGCCGGGGCTTCATCGCCACCAACGCCGACTACATGCATTACCGGTTGCTGTTCAGCGTGAAGCCGGGTGGCACCGGCGGTCACGCTCCTTGTGTGCTGCAGTTTTGTGCTCACCCGCCGCCCACGCTGGACGCGTGTGGTGGCATTCAGTTCCAGCCGCCGAAGGGCGGAACTTGGGACTATCGCCCCGGACACAACAACGCCGGAGACGGCTTGTTCATGCACGTGGGCAATCCAGGGCCTGCCGAAGCCGACGGATTTTACCGCTGCGAGGTGGTCGCCAACTCGGCCACCGGCGAAGCCAAGATGGCCTGTGGTGGAAAAGACGTCGTGCACTTCAAGGATGCGACGGCTGGCAAGAAAGGGCCGTGGGCAATCCAAACTCACAACGCAGGTATCAGCGACGAATACAAGGATATCTCCGTCGAGGAGGGCATCACCTCCGACGAGTACGTCACCGTCAAACCCTGAGGACAGGCCAGAAAATGATTTCGAAGAGGCATAGCGCTCGCGTGGCACCCGCAGCGGTTGCTCTGGTCGTCGCAGCGGCTGGCGGTTGCAGTAGCGAAGCGGCCAGCTCTCCCTCCGCGGGGACGGTCGCGGACAGCGGTGGCGTTTCCGCGACCTCGGCTGGCAGCGGCAGTGTTGGCGGCAGCGCAGGTCTTGCGGGCCTCGCCTCGGGGGGTGCGACGGCAGGGCTTGGGGGCAACCCTTCCCTGAGCGAAGGCGGCGGAGCAGGCTCGGGCGCGGGCAGCGTCGCTACCGGCGGAGCGGAGGCTGGCCATACCGGGGCCGGCAGCGGTGGAGCCGCCAGCGACCGGGCACCGCTCATTGACTTGCTTCCCCTGTTCACCGCGCCCGATGTGCCAGCGCGGGGCTCGATGGAAGCGCCAACTCGGACCGGGCCGCATTCGGATGCCGAACCGCCGATGAGGCCGGGAAAGGGCCTCGCCCAGCACCCGATGCTGTACGTGGGCGAGAACTCGAATCGTATTCACCTGACGAGCGGCGACAAAGTCGTGTGGACCTACGACACGAACGGCGGCTACGAGCTCGACGACGTGTGGATGCTGTCCAACGGCAACGTGCTCTACTCCCACATGACTTACGTCGAGGAAGTCACCCCCAACAAAAAGGTGGTGTGGCACTACGAGCCGCCGACGGGTGAGATTCACACCGTTCAGCCCATTGGGCTCGATAAGGTGCTCATGGGAGTCAATCAATCTCCCGCGCCGCACCTCCAGATCATCGACAAGGCTACGGGCAAGCTCGAAATGGATCACGAGTTTCCGGAAGGAGCCGCCGGGCAGCACGTGCAAATGCGTCGCATGCGGATGACCGGCGCCAAGACGTATCTGGTCGGTTGGCTGCAAAACGGCAAGGTCATGGAGTACGACCAAGACTTCAAGGTCGTCTGGAGCTACGAGACGCCCCGCCCCTGGTCGGTGGCGCGCCTGCACAACGGCAACACCTTGATCCAAGACGAAAAGCTCAGCACCTGCAAAGAGGTCGATGCTCAGGGGACCGTGGTCTGGTCGATGGCCCAGAGCGAGGTGATGGTGCCGGGCGCGAAGGTGGGCGGAAACACACAATCGTGCGAGCGGCTCGCCTCGGGTAACACGGTGCTGCTCTTTCACAGTGGCCCCGGCAACTTGCAGCTGGTCGAGGTCACGCCCGCGAAAGAACTGGTTTGGGCGCTAGAAGACTACAAGAACCTGGGCGATGGGACGGACGCCATGTTCCTGGATCAGCCAGGCATTCCCGAGCAGCCCGGCGCCACCGAGCACTGAGTCACGGCTGAAGCGACGTGATCCAATCCTTGAGCGCCGCGATGCCGTTCGGGTCGGGTGCCAGGTCGTTCACGCCCATCGGTGGCATGGGGCGAAGGCGATCGCCGCCTTCCAGTGTGGGCTCCGGCAAGGGCGAGCGTCGCGCCTGCACGAAAACCACGCTCTTTTCTGGTTCGCCGGGGAAAACTCGCAACCAGCCTGCGGGCGGCTCGACGCTTTGCGCGTTGGTCTTCTGTCCCACCGTGTTTTGGACGAACACCTCGGGGGCCAGGTCGAAGACTTTGCCCTTTTCGTTGTGGCAATGCACGCAGTTGCCGAGCACGAATTGTTCGACGGAGAGCAGCTTGGGGTCGGTCTCTACGATGGCTCGCGGCGGCGCCGTCGGCGCATACATGAAGACGCCGTCCGCCAAAAAGCGTTCGAGCTGCGTCATGGTGTCGCTCGCTGAGAGCTTGGTGTTGAGGCGAATCTCGTCGAAGCCGACGAAGGTCTGGTACGTGTTTCCGTTCTCGTGATGGCAGTCGCTACACATGTCGCGCGAGGGCAAGGCGTGATCGAACGGCTTACCTTCGTTGATGACGAGGGGCGCGCCATCAGCCAGGTGGTTGATCGTGATCGGCACGTTCACGGAGGCCGAGCTGTCTCCGTTGCGATCATCGACCAAGAGCTCTGCGTCCGTGCCCTCCGGATTCCAGCGATAAAGGTAGTAGTCGTATTCAGTGAACGCGGTCGCGTCGCCGACGCGTCGAATGACCCGCGTCTCGACGATGCGCTGAGCGCCTCCCGGGCCGCCATCGTCGAGAAAGTTCTTCACCAACACCGTGCCGACGGGAAATACCCACGATGTGGGGTTGCTGTTGTCGATTTTTTGCCCTGGCGGCAGCAGCAGGTAGCGCTGCTTGTGCATGCCGTCGCTCCACAACGCCGGAAAGGGCGTGAACGCGCGCAGGCTGGCGGGGTGCTCGTCGAAGCTCGGCGCGGCCGGAAAGAGCCCCGTTTCTTTGAGCGTTTTCGGCATGGGCTGCAGCGGGTTGCAAAAGAGCGACTGGGGTTGCTCTGGCTTGCAATCGCTGACACTGGCAGGTTGCCCCGCGCTCGCGCCACCTCCGCCAACCGTCGCACCGGCGTTGCCGGCGGCGCCTCCCTGCGCTGAAGATGCCCCGCCGGAGCCCCCGATCGGCATCCCAACGCCCGCCGAGCCAGCCGATGCTGGCGAATCGAAGCCTGCTCCGCGGTCCGAACAGGCGCCGGCCACCGCCGCCGCGAAGACTACGGAGGCGCGCCAGGTCATTGCGCTTCGACCTTGTAAACCTCACCACCTTGCGTGGCGATGTACATCTCGCCCTCTCCGTCTTCGCCGAACGAATCGAGGTTGGCGAGACCCAAGCCGGTGTGCGTGAACGCTTGTCCTTGCAGCTTGCCGTCTTTGACGACGATTGACTTGATGACGCCGCTCGGCCAATTCGAATAAAAATACCGGCCGCACGCCCCGGGGATCTTGCTCCCGCGGTACACGACGCCACCGATCATGGCCTTGTCGCCCTCGTGACCGGTGATGCCGTCTTTGATGTTTCCGCCGCGGTAACCGTAGTCTTTGACGGGGTTGTCGTAAGCGCTGTAGTACACGGCGCCGCCGGGTGGATCGTCGGTTTCTCCGATGAACATGCCGCCTGTGAGGCGATCGATGGTCATGCGATAGGGGTTGCGCAAACCGTAGCCGAGCGTCGAGCCGTTCCCTTCGGGCCCTGCCAAGTCGTGTACGAGCACGCGACCCGCCACGCCCTCGGCCATTCCGGATTGGGCAACCGACGAGTTGTTACCGACCGAATGATAGAGCAGCAGCTTGCCGTTGTCCTTCGGGTTGAAGGCGATCTGCCCACCGTTGTGAAACTCGCCGCCGCCCGCGCGTGGCTTGTCCCAAATGACCTTGCCCGTACTCTTGGAGCTGGTGACGCTGGTGCGCTCGAGCTCGTCGATGCGAATGTTGGCGTTGGGCGCCGTATACAGCAGATAAAAAAGGTGGTTTTGGGCAAACTGTGGGTGAAAGGCGATGCTGAGCAGCCCTTGCTCGTCTTGGCCCTTGTTGTTCTTCACCGCGACCGTCGCCATCGGGGTCGGGTCGAGCTTGTTGTCGACCGCGTAATAGACTTTGCCCGAGCGGTGTCCCAGCACGTAAATGCCCGGCTCACCCGGAGCTCCGAGCACTTCGCCGGCTTGATCATCACCCGGCAGCCGGACCACGGGCGTCTTCTTCAAGGCGGGTGGTGTCTCGGTCGCCTCGGTCGTGCAAGTTGCCAGCGTGGGCGAGCCGCCTCCGGCGCCGCTGCTGCCACCTGCGGAGCTGCCACCCGCGGCGCCGCCTCCGCCACCCGTACCGCCGACGGAAGCCGTGCCAGCCGCGCCGCCGGTGGTGTTTGCGCCGCCGCTCACGCCAGCGTTGCCGTTGCCTCCGCTCGAGTTACCGCCACCACCGCCGCCGTTGTTACTCGCGCCGGCTGCGGCTTGGCCCGCGGTGGCCGTGCCCGCACCCGCGCCACCCGCTGCCGCTGAGCCGCCTCCGCCTGCACCGGGCGTCGAGGTGTTGCCACAATGCAGCTCGGCCAGCCCGAGCGCCACCAACATCGCGCCGGACGCGAGCTCGACAGGGACGAAACGGCGGCGACCTTTGGAGGCGAACATTCGTCGACTCCAGTTCCCGGACTCGTGCTGGCCGGCTCACCCTATTTCGGCTAGTCGCAACCGACGCGCTCGTCATCGATGGCCAAGTCGTCGAACCACACCGTGAACGGGCTCGAGATGATGCCGGAGCCTTGGTAGTACGTGACGCCCACGACGAGCGTCGTGTACTGAGACATGGGGGCGCCACCTCGATTCGTGAAACCGATTGGCACCTCCATTTGATCGTGGAAGAAGCGGTAGCTGTGGGCGGTTGCGTCCACGAACCACTCGGCGCAATGCCAGTCGGCATCGAACTTCCAGTTGTACCCTGAGCTCGTGCAGCAGTTGTCGCTCGGGACGTTGAACAACCACTGGTGCTTGGCGTCGGGGGACTCGACGCTGTCGACGATGCGATTTTCGCCGCCCGGACCGACCAGCGCCACGAAGGTGGTGTGAAAGTAGCCGCTCGGCTTCGGCGAAGGGTCATCCACCTTGTAAAAGATGCGACCCCAGTGGTGATAGGCAGTCTCTCCGAGCCCGGCGAGGCTCTTCTGCGCGCGCGTCGCGCCGCGCTTGGCGGACGAGCTCTTCAGCGAGGAATTGCCCCCGTGCGCTTCGTCGCTCGCGAGCGCAACGTCGCCTGGAGAAAGGGCCTCGTAGCCTTTGAAGGGACTCCAGCCATCGGGCAAGCCGTCTTTCGCCGGTCCCTCGAAGCCTTCGCAGAACTTGTAAGGTTTTGCCGAGCAGCCCGCGGCGGCTGCGCCACCCGTGCCGCCAGCGCCGCCGCTGCCCGAGCTGCCCGCGGGAGCACCGCTCGTGCCGCCGCTGCCCGCCAGGGCGTTCGAGTCGGCGGTGCCGCCCGCCGCTGAGCCACTCGACGCTGCGCTCGTGCCCGCGGCCGCGCTGCCTGAAGAGCCCCCGCTGCTCACAGTGCCGCCCGCTGCTTGCGACAGATCCGGTGTCGGCTGGCTGGGCGTGCCTGCCTGCGGCCCACTGCCGCCTACGCCTTCAACCGCGCCGTTGTCGCTCGAGCAGGCGAACGAGTGCAAAAGCATGACGGCGGCCGCGAGGACGGCGCGGTTCATTCTCGAGGAAACGGTCGAACGGTGACGCACGGAGCTGAGATCCTTCGGGAGCGAAGCATCAGTTCCCGCGTCGCTTCGAGCCGGCTCAGCACAGCCCGCTTTCGCAGGCCAGCCTGACTCCGATTTTCATGAGCCGTATTTCGTCGATCTGGATCTCGGCCAGCGTGCTTGTGCGTCACGTCCTCGTGCTGTATTGAATTCGAGCCTTGCGCGCTGGCACTCGACGAGCCGCGATCGGGCTCAAGAGTCGTTGCCTTTCGCGTCGGCGTGCCGTGCTCACTCGTCTTTGCAGAGAAAAGCCCATGGTTTTTGCAGCTCGCCCCACGTTCGTGGTTGATGTGGAACCGGTTCCTTTTCTGTTGGCGCTGTTGCTCGGCGCTTGCGCGGCGCAGACCGGCGACGATGCGGCGGGACAGGGCGGTGCTGCGGCGTCGAGCTCGTCTGCCAGCGGTGGTAGCAGCGCCGCTCGAGCGACGGGCGGCTCGCCCTCCGCCACGCCTGGTGCGAGCGGCGTCTCCAGCGTCGCCGGTGCGGGCAGCTCGGCCGGCACTTCGGCTGCCGCGGCCGGCGCGCTCAATGGTGGCGGTGGCGCGAGCAGCGGCGCGGGCAGCGGTGGGGCCGCCAATGGTGGAGCTGGAGCTGCCAGCGGGGGAGCGGGTGGCGCGCCCGTCTCGATAGGCAGCGGCACCACGCCGGATTTGATTGGTCCCGGTGGGCCCACTTGCGGCAACCCCAACGCGACCCACGACGACGGATGGATTTGCTTGCTGAGCTCGCCGGCCGCCGGCAGCAACGTCGTCGGCGCCTGGTTCGACTACGCCTGGCCGGCTCCGACGAGCTGCATGCACCATTTGAAGAAGCCCTCGGGCGCCACGCGAAATATCTGCTTTTCCGGAGGATCGTGCGCGGCTGGCGGCGGTGCGGGCATCGGGTTCAGCGTGTGCGACGTGCACGGCGTGAACGTGTCGACCTGGCCAGAAATGCAGCAGCTGATCGCGAGCCACGGTCTCTCGAGCACGGGCAAGAGCGCGTTCAGTGCTTGTAACACCGGCGCCAAGATCACGCAGGTGAGCTGGACAGCGAGCGGAGCCGGCACGCCTGCGGGGATGTCCGTGGTTTTTCAGGATGCGGCAGATGCTTCGCTCGGACGCGTCGACGGCCTGGCCGCGGGCGCTACCTCCTTGGTGGTGCCGGCGAACATCGACACCGCCAAGGCTGCGTCTGTGCACTTTCAGTTTGGCGGTGCGGTCGCGTCGTGGGACTTTTGCCTTTCGAAGATCACGATTTCGTATCAATGACCGCCGTAGCTGAGCCTTGCTAGCGCGCCGCGGGGACTTGAGGGCGTGCGCAGCGCAAACATCTGGGCAAGTGGCGTGTTGGTGGTCAGTGGCTGCGGTGCCGACGCAGCACCGCCGCACTCGAGCGAAGCGGGCGGACCCACTGGCGGCGCGGCTTCTGCTGGCTCCAATGGCGGGAGTGGTTTTGCGAGTGGGGGTGGGCAGAGCGCAGGAAGTGGCGGGGCAGGCGGTCAGTTGGGCACGGCGGGGGCGAGTGCTGGCTCATCTGTCGGTGGGCTCGCTGGCTCGTCGGTCGGCGCCAGTGGCTCGGCGGGTCAAGCCGGCGCAGCGGGCGCGGCGGGTCAGGCGGGCGCGGCAGGTGCCGCTGCGATCTCGGCTTGCGCAATAGGCGCGGCGTTTTGCGAAGATTTCGAGGGTCACACGGCGGGCGCGCCGCCCGCGGGCAAGTGGCACTTGGCGGGGTGGCCGTCACCAGAAGGCACATTCAGCGGCGGCGACCAGGCTTCTGGAGGCTTCGCCCTCACCGTCGATGAGCAGCACGCCTTCAGCGGTAAGCAAGCCGCGCACGTGAGCGTGAAGTACGAAGGCGACGGCTACGCCGCCATTTACTACGCGGCGCCCACCACGATTGAGGGCGACGCCGCGTATGCCCGCTTCATGCTGTACCAAACCAGCTGGGAGCGACCGCACCCGAGCACCATTCCTGGTATTCACGCTCGCGTGCTGTTCGTGGGCAACGCCTCCATCGACTTCGACTTTTCGCCGACCGTGTTCGCCTTCGAGCTGGGTCACGACGGCTTCGGGGGAGCCGCGCATGGCGGTCCCCAGCCGATCCTGAATCGTTGGATTTGCGTCGAAGCCCAATTTGGCCCGAAGCTTGCGGCCCAGGTTGCCGGCACGCCGCTGAGCGTCCCCAACGGCAGCGCCCGAGGCTTCGGCACCGTCGCGCTCGGCATCAGCAGCTACCGCACGTTCTCGACGGATTTTTGGGTCGACGACCTCGTTGTAGATACCAAGCCGGTGCCGTGCCCGGCGCCGTAGAGCGCCGGCGCACGTGAGCTCGTGTGGCGTGCCTTCAGGAGCGAAGCTCGCTGTCCAACGTTCCGTCGTAGCCGGCTTCGCCGAAGCTGGTGACGGGGACATCCATCGCGTTGGAGAGCGACGCGAGCAGCTTGTTGTGGGGAACGCCGCCGGGGTCTTTCCAGTTGGAGGTCTTGCCGGCCCACTTACCCAGCTTGAGCGCCCGACCGTTGGCTTTGATGGCTCCGCCGCAGCTGCCGATGAGCAAGAACGGAAGTGACTCCACGCTGTGCGAGGCGCCGTCGTTCATGTCGCTGCTGACGACGATGACGCTGTTGTCGAGCGCGGTCTTGCCTGCCTCGGGCGTGGCCTCCAAATCTTTGGCGAGCAAGGCAACTTGGGAAAAGAGCCAAGCGTCGATTTTGCTCTTGGTGGGGTAGCCGGCGGCGCCCTGGTGCGCGAGCGGATGCAAATCGTCGCCGATATTCAGCCAGGGGAAGCGGATATTGAATTTGCCGTGATCGTCGTAAAACGTCATGCTCACGACGCGCGTGATGTCGCAGCGCATCGCCGCGCCGACCAGGCTGAACATGAGGCTGGAGCGGGTCGGAGTGTCGAGCGAGCGGCTGTCTCCCAGCATCGGAGGAGCGCAGCCCTTACCGCCGCCCCCGGCCGCCAGCTGATTCTCGAGCTCGCGAATCGCCTGAAGGTGCGCGTCGATTTTGGACTTGTCGTCGCGGCCCAGGCGAGCGCCGAAGGCTTCGAGATCTTTGCCGACGTAGTCCAGCATGCTCTGGCGGTGCGCGACGATTTTCGCCAGCTGATCGGGAGGCAAGGTCGCCCCGGAGAACAAGCGCTCGAATAGCTTCCACGGATCACGCTCGGGAGTGTTCTTACCGCCACCGCCCGAATAGCTGATGGTGTTGCCGTCCGGCTCGATCCCCACCACGAGGTGGAGCCCAGCCTTGTTGACGCCCTTGGCTCGTAGTCCATCGGCTACCGCTTGATCGATGGATTTACCCGAGCCATCGTGCGTGCCGGTGAACAAGCCCGGATACCCAGAGTGACCGTCGTACTTGCGTCCGTGATCCAGGTACGCCTTGTTGTCGAGCCCGCACACCATGAGCATCTTGCTCTGGAAGGGCGCGAGCGCGGACAGGCATTGTCCCGTCTTCTCGTCGATCGTGATGGTGTCGGTCCCGGGATAGTAATAGGGACCGCACACGCCGTGGCCCCAGGCCACCGTCACCAAACGCTTGGGCGCGGCCAGAGCCTGACCTTGCCCCACCTCTGCCTGGAGCAGGGGCAGAAAAGCCGCTCCAACCCCCAAGGATTGTAACAGCAAACGTCGCGAGTACTTCGGGTTCGTCACTTTAGCACCTCTCCCTCGGCCGGGAGCCGATAGCGGAACGTCGTAGAAGCGGCGAAAGCGGCCAGCAGCGCGCGGATGCCGCCGCCCGTCGGCTGGTAAGCGGCAGTTGCCGCGTCGACCGACGCACGGTCGGCGTCCGTCAACGTGCGACCGAGCCCGTAGCTTGCCACTTGCGCGCTCAAGCAGCCGCGCACCTGCTGGCTGTCTGCGAGCTTTCGGCTCAGCTCCACGCCGTCTTCGAAGGATACCTGAGCGCCATCGAGCAGCACGGACCCGCTCGCGTCCACGGGCAGGTCGTTATCCAGGGTCCGGTAGCGGCCGATGCCGTCGTAGTTCTCGAAGGCGAAGCCGAAGGCGTCGAACAACCCGTGGCAACCTTTCGCGCAAGCGTTGGAGCCGTGCTCCGCGAAGCGCATGCGCGTCGTGCCACCTTCGGACGGCTCCTTGGCGGGCGGCACGTTCGCCGGCGGTTTGGGTACCGTGCCGCACAACAAGCGCCTGTAGATTTCAGCGCCGCGCTTGATGGGGTTCGAGCCTTTGGGACCGCCGTAAAGGGCTTGAAAGCCGGCGCGTGTCAGCAGTCCCGAGCGCTCTCGAGGCGCGAGCATCATCGCTTCGGGCGACTTCATCGAACCGGCAGCGTCGAGGCCGTAAAGCTCGGCCAACGCCGGGTCGACGAAGGCTTTGCCATCGGTGAGCAGCGATTCGAGTCGCCCGTCGCCGTCGAGCATGACTCGCCCTGTCAGCTCGTTCAGCTCCGCGATCATCGAGTCCTTGAGCGCGTCGGTGAACTGTGGGTACGTCGCGGCGTCCTTGCTGCGCTCTGGCATTTCGTCGAGGCCGAGCCACTGTTGAAAGAAATTCCGTAGACTTGCTTTCGCCCGCGGGCTTGCGAACAAGCGCGTGGCTTGGGCCGTCACGTCGGCTTCGGTCGCGAGCTTGCCTTGCGCGGCAGCGCCGAGCAGCTCGGTATCCGGCATCGTGCCGGTCAAGAAGTAAGAAAGGCGCGAGGCAATCTCGTAAGGCCCCAGCTGGACGAGCCCGCCCTCCAACGTGGCGGGTTGTGGCCCTAGCTCCCAGTGATAAAGGAACGGCCCGGACAGCAGCATCGCTTCGATGATGGCGCGAATGCCGCCCGTAAAGTCCGCGCTCTCGGCGGTGCGCACCTGCTGATAGAGCGCTAAGAGCCGCGACTTCTCTTCCGGCAGCACCGGGCGCCGGAACGCCTTGAGGCCGAACTGCGTCACGAAGCTGTCCGCGCACTTGGCTTCGTCTGCGCTCGTCGGTTGGCAGGGCAGCAGCTTGGCGACGTCCGCGGCTCCAGCCAGTGCCGACGCGGCGTCCAGCAAGCGCGAGGCGAGCAGTGAGCCGACGGCGCCAGGCCGCCGGAAAGGAGAGAGGCGCTGCCCGTCGGCTTCGTCCCGCTCGTCTTCCGGAAAATCTCGGCCGGGATGGGTGGTATCACCGAGCAAGTCGGCCACGGTTGCGTCGTATTCATCGCGGCTGAGCCGGCGCAGCGGCATCGGACCTGCCTGCGCGGTAGCGCCCGCGCCGGTTTGTCCTGGCGCTCCCGGAGACGTCGGCCCTCCGAACATCCCCGAACCGAGACCGCCGCCGGCGCCCGCACCTGGCGTCGAGCCGCCGTTCGGGTCGGCGATCTGCGCGGTACACCCAACCAAGCCGAGGATGGAAAACAGCAGCAGCTTTTTCATGGCTTCTCGCGAGCACCCGAGCAAAGGTCGGTGTGTTCGCGCCCCTTCAGTTCCCAGCCGCGGAATCGGCGGGTCAGGAGGAAATCGTCTCACGGATGGGAGCTGCCCCAAGAAGGCACTAACATGCTGCGTACCCCATGCCGTTTCGCTCGGGCCTGCTCGTGCTCAACGCCTCGTGGGCTCTCGCTTGCTTGTGCGCTTGCGGTGCGCAGTTTGCCGATCCCATCTCGAGCTCGCCCACGGACAGCGGTGCGGCCGGTGAGGCGGGCGAGGCGTGCCCGCCCGAGTGGGTCGCGCGTTTCGACGGGGCGACGTTCGCCACCACGACGCGCCCCGTGCAAGACGACTTCACGATCGAGGCTTGGATTCAGACGAGCAGCTCTCCCGCTTCGAACCACTTCAGTGAAGGGAGCGCGCTCGTTTTTGCCGACGTGGAGAAGATCGCGGCCAACGATTTTGCGGTGGCGCTCGCCAATGGCAAGTTGCTTTTCAATGCCGGCAAGCCCGATGAAGCCGTGGCTGGCACGAGCACCCTGACGACCGGAAAGTGGGTGCACTTTGCGATTTCGCGCAGCAAGACCACGGGCATCATGCTGGTCTTCATCAACGGAATCTTGGAAGGCTCAGGGGTGGGCAACACAGAATCATTGTCGGACGAGCCGACCCTGACCATCGGCGGCCGCGCTGGCAGAAACTTCTTTTCCGGCTTGATGAGCGAGCTTCGTATTTGGCAACGCGTGTGCTCTCAAAGCGAGATCTTGGCGAACATGCATCACCGCCTCATCGGCAACGAGACTGGGCTTTCGCGTTACTACCCGCTGAACGATCAGCAGGGCGCGCTGGCCCGAGACGCCTCGTCTCAAGCGCGAGACGCCGAGCTGGTCGGCACGCCTTCGTGGGAACAGGCCAGCTCGCCGTTTTGCCCCCATCCCTGACAAGTCACCGTAACCTTTGAATATCCCGAGCGCCCGACCCAGGGGGCCCTCGGCAAAAATCCTGAGCCGCGCCCGCGCGCTCTGGGAACTGGACGTCTTAGCTCCTGAAGGGAACCCCCCGCGCCGTGGCCATGCCGGTCCCCGTCCTCCGTCCTGAAAGCGCGCCTCCCCCGCCTAGCGCGCGGCGGGTGGTCGTGCCGTTGCCGTTTACCGGCGACACCGTCGCGCTGGTCCACGCTCTGCGCGAGGGCCACCGGGGCGCCAAGGCCGCCTTCTTCGAGCGCTACTCCAGCCGGGTAGAGCGGATCATCACGCACGTGCTGGGCTTCGATTCGGAGTTGGCGGACGTCGTGCAAGAAGCCTTCGTCGGGGCGTTGAACTCGATACACACCTTGCAAGAGCCGTCTTCGCTCGAGGCCTGGCTGTCACGCGTGGCCGCGCTCACGGCACGCAAGGTGCTGCGCAGCCGTTCACGCCGGGGTTGGCTGCGACGGTTCGTCGACTCTCACGAAGAAGAACGCCATGAGCCCGTCGGTCCCGGGCCTGATTTTGAAGGGCGCCAGGCCCTGCGCGCTGTCTACTCCGTGCTGGCGCGCCTGTCTGCCGACGAGCGCATCGCCTTCGCCTTGCGTTTCATCGACGGCATGGAGCTCACGGAGGTTGCAGCCGCATGCGGGGTGTCGCTCGCAACCATCAAGCGCAGGTTGGGGCGCGCCGAACAACGTTTTGTCGCGCACGCCAAGAACTTTCCCGAGCTCGAGCGTTGGGTGAACGGAGGCTCGCGATGGCAAGGCCGCTGACTCCGCTCGGCGAGCTGGGTGCAATCGTATCCCAGGCGCTAGACGACGACGGCGGCGCGCGACTTGCCGCCATCGATGCCGCACGCGAGCGCTTCGAGGCTACGCCCGGGGGATCGGGCCAGCCGGTGCGCCGCTATGTGTGGCTCGGAGCGGCGCTGGCGGCGGCGGCAGCCGTGCTGCTTTGGTTTCTCAGCGGCGAGCGTGCGCTGTCTTGTGAGGTGGAGGGTGAGGCGTGCGAGGTGAACGCGCCGCTCCGCGCCCGCCCTGACCAGGCGCTCGCGCTGCGCTTTTCGGACGGCAGCACCTTCGCGCTCTCCGCCGCTTCTTCCGCGCGCCTGCTGGCACCCGGGGCGACCGGGGCCGAGATTGTGCTCGATCAGGGCCGCATCAGCGCGCAGGTCGTTCACACCGGAAAGGCGAGCTGGCGCGTCCTGGCGGGGCCCTTCACCGTGCGCGTCACGGGCACGGCGTTCGACGCCACTTGGCAGCCCGCCACGCAGTCGTTTGCGCTCTCGGTCAGCGCGGGCAGTGTCGTGGTGTCTGGCTTGGGGGTCGACCGCCTGGTGCGGGCTGGCGAGCAGGTAGCGGCCGACATGACACCACAGGGATTGGCTTGGCAAACACGCCAGCCGGCGGCCGCCACGGTCAGCGCGGCCCCGAGCGTGCCTGCGGCAGAGCTCGAGGCAACGCCCAGCACCCGCTCCGGCGGTGGCGCTTCGAGCAAAGCCGCGGGGCTCGACGGCGCGGACGCAGCCTGGCGCGCCTTGGCGAAGCAGGGGGACCTGCGCGGCGCGTTCGCGGCGGCGCAAGCCCGTGGCTTCGATGCGGCGTGCGACGCGGCGAGCCCGAGCGAGCTGCTGCTGCTCGGCGATGCCGCCCGCGTTTCGGGTCACGCTCACAGCGCTACCGACGCGCTGCTCGCGCTGCGGCGTCGCTACCCGCACGACGCGCGGCGCGCCGCCGCCGCCTTTTCGCTCGGCAAGGTCGCGTTCGATCAACTCCACGACTACGGCCAGGCCGCGGAGTGGTTCGCAAAGAGCCAGAGCGAGCAGCCATCGGGGAGGCTGGCGCGTGAAGCCGCGGGGCGCAGAATCGAAGCCTTGCGAAATGCAGGTCACGTCGCGGCTGCAGGCCAGGCGGCCCGCGACTACTTGGAACGATACCCAGACGGCCCTCACGCAGAGCTAGCGCGCGCACAACTCAAGTAGCAAGATGCGGCGATGCGCACGGCCGCCGCACTTGCCTTCGGGCTGGTCTTCGCGCTGAGCGCTACGAGCGCGGAGGCCGCTTCCAAACGGCCTTGGGTGCTGCTGGTCGTCACCTCCGAGGCTCGACCGCTTTCGCGCCGGCTCGCGCAAGAGGTAGAAGCACTCGGTCTCACCGTGCGCATCGCGACGAGCGAGGCTGCCGCCGATGAGCGGTTCGGCGGCGAGCCGGCGAGCGCCGTCATCCACCTCGAAGCTTCGGATTCCGACGGCGTCGAGCTGAGCATCGCCGAGCGCAACCATGGGCGGGCTGTGAGCTGGCACGTCCCGAGCGCGCCCGATGGCGAGCTCGGAGGTGACGAGCTACTCGCCACCCGTACGGTCGAGCTGCTGCGCGCGCGGCTGCTCGAGCTCGCGCACGAGTCCGAAGACGCGCCCCAAGCGAGCCCGGCTCCGCGCCCACCTCTCGCCGCGCCTCCGCTCCCTCGGCGCGCGCGTCCTGAGCTGTCGGCCTGGATAGGGCCCGCCGCGCTGTACTCGGCGAAGTTTCGGCCAGGGGCGAGCCTGCAAAGCGCGCTGGTTTGGCTACCCTGGCCGCGCTGGGGGCTCTCTGCCCACGTGCTTTCGCCGCTAGCCCCGCTGCATCTGGGGAGCGCGCAAGGTAGCGTCGGGGCGTACGCCACGAGCTATCGACTGGGCGTGGTCGTCGAAGCGCTCGAGCCGCTAGCGCCGGTCGCGGTGCGAGTTGCGGCAGGTCTCGAGCTCGAGTCGCTCCGCTTCGAAGGGCGCTCGCGCCCGCCCTATCAGGACCGCGCCCAGAGCTTTGGGCTTTGGGGACCTTGGGTCTCGCTTGCTCCGCACTTTCGCATCACTGAATCGATTCGGGTCCTGGCGGAGCTGTCGCTCGCATGGCCAGGACCTGCGACTACCGTGCGCATTGCGGAGCGCGAAGCCGCAGAGTGGGGCGCGCCGCTCGGCTCGGCTACCCTCGGCTTGCAGCTCTCAGTGCCACCGTGATTTCGCGCGCCGTGAGGGCCTCAGCCAGAGCGCCGCAATCAGCCCCAGCCAGCTGGCGCCAGAGCGATCGCCGCGCGAGGCCGCGGGCGACACGATGGCACAGGCATGAGTGTCGGGGCTCGTGACCTCACTCAGGGGCGACATCGCCGGCGGCTGAGACGAGGGCGCCGCTTCTGGTACGTCGTCGAGCTCGAGCAAGTAGCGAACCATTTGGTCGACTTCGGCGGAGGTGAGCTGGCTCACGCTGCCCATGCGATCTCCTGCTATGGCGAACACGTCTCGCAGCGTCGCCGCTCGGCCGTCATGAAGGTAGGGGGCGCTCTGCCAGAGCCCTTTCAATGTTGGGGTGTCGATGCCGGTGAGCGGACCCCCGAGCCGGTGCCCCGAGCTGGGCAAGAGCGTGCCGACATCGTGCAGCACGCCTTGAGAGCTGTCGGTAAAGTCCGGGCCTGAGTGACAAGCCGGGCAACCCGCTCGTTCGTAGACCTGGCGCCCTGCGAGCGCCTCCGCGCTGAAGCTGCCGTCGGCGTTGCGAAACGGGCTACGGCCCACGTGATCCAACGAAGTGATGTATGCGGCGAGCGCGTCGAGCTCTTGGCTCAGCCCCGCCACGGGAGGGCCGAGGGTATCGAGCTCGTGGTCGGCCCCGGCGTGAGCGGCATAGTCAGCGTTGCTCATGAAGCCGGTGCCTTGAAAGCTCTCGCGGATGTCGCGCTCGAAATCTTGAATTTCGTCCATGTTGCCGCTCCAGTGCACGCGGCCCTGGCCCTCGGCGCCGCGAATTCCGAGCAGCGACTTGGTGTTACGCAGGCCCTCACCTCGATCGCTGAAGTCCCAAACCCGACCGTCGCTGTAGCCTTCGAAGTGGCACGAGGCGCACGCCCAATAGCCGGCGTGACCCATACGCGTGTCGGCCGAGTCGTAAAATATCTTCTTACCCAACAAAAGCTGCGCCGACAGAGGCTCTTGGGCCACGGTCGGGATGCGCGCCACCGGATCCGGCGCCTCGTGATCCACCGAAGCGAGCGAGGCGCTCATGTCGTACACGAGCACCTCTCGTGAAAGCGCGGCATTCACGAACAAGCGGCCGCTGCCCGAGAGCGCGATGCCGTCGGGCGCGCTGCCGACGTCTTTCACGCCCGTCACACTCTGGGTGCTGTAAGCGTCCATCACCCCGAGCCAGTTGCTGGTCAGCACGAGCACGAACGCGTAGTCACCGAGCGCGGAGAAGGTGACGGCTACCGGCATCGAGCGGTTGTCGATGTCCTGTCGCTTGGCCACGAGCTCCGCCTCGTTTTCGAGATCGATCGTACAAATGGCGCTGCGCACGAAGTTGTCGGCTGTCATCGGCATGCCGTCGCGCTGCGGACCGCGGACGGTGTCGTCTTTCTTGGCGGAGACCCAGGCCTGGGTGCCGTCCGGCGAAATCGCGATCGAAGACACGTAGTTAGGCACGCCGCGACCCGACGATTGAGTGTCGGGGCCCAAATCCAGGGGCAAAGAGATGGTGCTCGCCAGCGTGAACGTGCCGGGGTCGACGACCCAGACCTCACCGTGATCCGGGGGCGACAGAAAGCGCGTGACGAAGATTCGGCCGTCGGACGCGACCGATACCCCTGCTGGCGTGGGCCCGAGCGCGAGCGTTCGCTTCACCGAGCGCGTGGTCGTGTCGATCTCGACCAGCTCACCCCTGGCGAACAGGGAAACATAGGCCATGCCGCTCTGCCCCATTGCGACAGTGCGCGGCTGCGAGGCGTATGGCAACGCCACGCGCGCGAGCTCTAGGCCCCCGTCGGGGTCGAGCAGCACGACCTCATCCGACATTTGGCTCGTCACCCAGATGGAGCCGTCTGAGGCCTGGGCCAGCGAGTGCGGCTCCTTGCCGACAGGTGCTTCGAGCACCGGCGTGAGGGATTCGGAATCGAGCGCGGTCACGTTGTTGGCGTCGGGGTTGACGTTCCAGACTCGGTGACGAGCGGCATCCAGCACGATGCTGGAGGAGTTGTGGGGCGCGTTCGAGGTCGGCGGGTTGTAGGCGGTTTGCACGCTGACGGTGCTGGTGCGGCTTTCGTCATCGGAGCCCTGCACGATGACCGTGTAGTGCCCTGGGGCAGCGTAGGTGTGCGTCGCTTCGAGAGCGGTGGTGACCTCGGTGACCGTGCCGTCTCCGAAATTCCAGCGAAATCGAGGGGCGCCGACCGCGCCCGCGACGGACGCTACCTTGAAGGTTCTGGGCTCACCGACCGGCGCTGGACCCAGGGGAGCCAGGCTCAACGTGAGCGCTCGCGCGGCCTGCGGCGAGCACAGCATCAAGCACACCCAGGCGGCGAAGGTACCGACCTTCATGGCAGGCGCCGCGGCTCACGCCGCTCGGCGGGGTCTGCGTCGAAGTCGCCCGCGCAGAGCGGCGATGGCTGCGAGCGTGAGTGGCAACGCCAGCCGAGACGCGCTGCGACCGGGCAGACTGCAAGCGCAACCTGCGTTGCCGCTCGCCGCTTCGGCGTTGGCAGAAGCGCCCCCGGTGAGTGAGCCTCCGCTGCCCGCTAGCGACGGCGCGCCGCTCGTCACTGTGGTGCCTGCGCTTGCCCCCGTTCCCGACTGACCGCCTCTGGCTGGACTACCGCTGCTACCGCCGCTGCTCATGCTGGTCGTGCCACCCGAGCTCGAGGCGCCGCCACCGGGACTGCCACCGCTACCGCCCGGGTCGGCGATCGGAGCGTCGACGGTGGCGCCGGTCGAAAAACGAATCTTCGTTTCGGCGCTGATGACGTTACCCACCAGATCTTTGACCCCGCCTTGGCGCACGACCACTTCGTACGTGGTGTTTTCGAGCAGCGGCTGCTTGGCCCCAAACGAGATGGCGTTGAACGAAGAACGGCTGAAAACACCGGGAAGGGGCGTCGCTTCTCCGGCTTGGTGCACCAAAATGCTCTCCGCGCTGACCGCTGCCAAGTCGATGTCTTCGGAGAAGAAGATGGTGATGCGGCTCGTGAGCGGCTGCTTCACGTCGCCGTTGCTCGGGTAAACCTTCACCACCTCGGGGGCGACCTCGTCGGGGCTCATGCTGTGCGGTACGAGAGCGGCGCCACTGCCGTGATCATTACCGAGGTAGACCAGGTTGCCGAGCACGGTCGCAAAGTCGAAGTCCCCGCCATGCGCTTCTGGGTCGGTGCCCTGACCGACGAGCTTGGGCGCGTTCTCGTCGCGGGTGTCCCACTTTTTGTAGCCTTCGCTGGATTGGCCGCAGAAGGCGAAGCCGCTTTGGTACGTGCAGTAGCCGCCGCGATCGGCGCCCGACTTACCAGACGCGAGCGGGGTGACACTGCTGTCGCTCCATTTCAAGAACGCATAGTTTCCGTTCGTCCCCGCGCCGTAAATGCGGTCACCCACCACCAAAGTCGAATACAAGCTGGCGGGCGTCGTGCCGGTCGCCAGCAAGAACGGCTGCTGGGGGTCGCCCGCGTCGAGCACGGAAAAGTGCGTGGTGCCCTGGTCCATGTTGGCCACAATCATGAAGTTGCCAGCGGCATAAGTGGGCCCGACCCTGAAATTGCCGAGCTCCCCCGTGGCGATCTTGGTAACGAGCGAAGGCTTCGCCGGGTCGGTGGCATCGACGATGTACACGCCGCTACCCGTGCTGCCTGCGTAAACGTAAGGCCACGCCCAAGAGACCATCCAGGTCGTGTTGTCGTAATCTCCGCCCTTGTCGCCGCTCAGGGTGATGTTGCCCGAAGGGGCGGGGCTCAGCGGATCCGTAAAATCGAAGAACTGCAGGCCCGTGGTGGTCGGCACCACCAAAATGTCCTTACCGTCAATCATCGCGACCGGCATCGCGTGCAGCTCGCGCACGTGCTCAGTCTCGGCGATGCCATCGAATGTCTTCAGCAGCTTCGGCTGCCGCGGATTCTTCACGTCGTAAACGTGAAACGACCCGTTGGCGGCGCCGCTGTCGTTGGACGCCATCACCAGCATGACATCCCGCAGCATCATCACGGTGTTGCTGCCCGCGGGACCGGTCGCCCACTTGTCGGGCCCTTCACCGCCGAAGTTGGCGATCGGCTTTTCGAGCTCCGCCTGCGTGTACGTCAGGTTACCCAAACCCGTCGCACCAGCCCGCACCGGCCAGATCGCGCCGGCACAAAATCCCGCAAGCCATACCAGCCTGCAACGGCGTAGCGCCCGAGTCGACGGCATCCTCCTCCCAGTTCCCGGCCCACGTCAGCGCGGCTCACTCAATCAGAGCGGGAGTCGGACCAACCCCTGCTGCCTGCTGCTCGCTCATCATTCTTACGGGCGGCGCAAAAAAATCGGCCGAGAAGCGGAAGGGAAAAGGGCTCCGGTGACGCCCGCGCCGGCCCGCGAGGGTTCGCTTGGCAGCCGAGATGATTGAACAATTTGTGCTGCTAAATAAACCCGCATTTATAGGCAAAAGACAAAACTTTTTAACGCAATGTTAACGGGCCATTGGCCGAAACCTGACCGTCATATCCCGCGCGGTAGTCGCTAGGTGCCCTCCCAACAGAGTGGGGCTCGAGCCAGACCGCTGGCACCCAACGACTCACAACGAGAGGAACGCCCGTGAAGAAGACGATCGTAGTGGTACTGGCAATGGTCTGCAGCCTGCTCTTCATGGGGCAGGCGTGGGCTCAAACACCGCCTGCGGAGGCCGCACCGGCAGCCGCGGCGGCCGTCGAGGCTGCGCCAGCCGCAGCCCCCCCCGCACCGACGCTCGAGAGCCTGGCTGCGGACCTCAAAACGCGAAGCACCGAAGTCGACACCGTCTGGGTACTGGTGACGGCCTTCTTGGTCTTCTGGATGCAGGCCGGCTTCGCTCTCGTGGAGACGGGCCTCACCCGGGCCAAGAACACGGTGAACATCCTCATGAAAAACATGATGGACTTTTGTTTCGCCACCATCGGGTTCTGGTTCATCGGCTTCGGTGTCATGTTCGGCGCCGGTACCGATTGGTTCGGAACCTCCGGGTTCATGCTGCACGATGCCGGTAAGACCTTCGACTCTCTGTCGTGGACGCCGGTCGGCATCGACTGCAAGTTCTTCTTCCAGCTGGTGTTCGCTGGAACGGCCGCAACGATCGTGTCCGGAGCGATGGCCGAACGAACGAAGTTCACGTCCTACTTGATCTACAGCCTGGTCATTTCGCTCATCATCTATCCCGTGTCGGGGCATTGGATTTGGGGCGGGGGCGCCCTGTCGGCAGGGCATCTCTTCGGAGCGAAGGGCATGTTCGATTTTGCCGGCTCCACCGTCGTTCACTCGGTCGGTGGTTGGATCGCGCTGTGCGGCGCGGTGGTCTTGGGCCCGCGCATCGGGAAGTACAACAAGGACGGCACCGCGAACTCCATTCCGGGCCACAACTTCGGCCAAATGATGCTGGGCGTGTTCATCTTGTGGCTCGGCTGGTTCGGCTTCAACCCCGGCAGCACCATGATGGCCACGGGTATGGGTGACACCATTGCTCATATCTCGGTCACGACCAACGCGGCCGCGGCGACCGGTACCGTATTCGCGCTCGTCACCGCCAAGTGGATGTTTGGCAAGTGGGACGCCGGCATGGCCGGCAACGGCTGTCTCGCCGGTCTCGTTGCCATCACCGCCCCCTGCGCCTTCGTCGACACGTGGGCGGCGTTGTTGATTGGCGCCATAGGCGGCGTCTTGGTGGTCGCTTCGTGTGTCTTCTTCGAGAAGAAGCTGAAGATTGACGATCCGGTGGGCGCCACATCCGTCCACCTGACGAACGGCATCTGGGGTACCCTCGCGGTGGGGCTGTTCTCGAATCCCGTCTACGGCGCTACCGGTCCAGAACCCGGCCTCTTTTTCGGAGGGGGTTTCACTCAGCTGGGCATTCAGGCCGCCGGTATTGTCGTCGTCGGCGTGTGGTGCCTGGTCACCGGCTTTGCCCTCTTCTACGCGCTCAAGGCCGTCACGGGCCTGCGCGTCTCCGCAAAAGAAGAGCTGGCGGGCCTCGACGGCGAAGAACACGGCATGGCCGGATACCCCGATTTCATGCTGCGGCCCGAGCCGACCAGCTCCATCGACGTGGTGGAGTCCGAGGCTATCGCCGTGAAGGGCGAGCCAATCAGCGGAGCCGTCTGAGCGGCTAGCCTGGCGCTTGCTGCACGGGGCAGATTAACGCTGCCTCGTGCAGCAGAACGCGCGTCGATCTCCTCTTGCTGCGGAGGCGCATGCGAACTGCAATCTTGTTGGTCGAGCCCGAGCCGCGAGCCAGGCAGGAGCTCAATACCTTGCTCAGGAGGCATGGCTACGAGGTCTGGCAGGCCACCAACCTGGGCGACAGCTTACACCTGCTCGAACGTGAGCCCTTTCGTGCCGTGCTCCTCGAGTTGGATCTGCCCGACGGCAGTGGACTGGAACTGATTGAGCACGTGGCCGGTACCAGTACTCGCGCCTTGGTCGTCTCGTATGAGCGGTCCGAAGCCGCCAAAGTCGTCGCGCTCGATCGAGGCGCCAATGACTACGTCGTGAAGCCATACCGCAGTGGAGAGCTGCTAGCGCGACTGCGAGTCGCGCTGCGCCCCTCTCGTTCGCAGGGCGGGCTGGACCTCGGCGCCCTTCGCGTTTTGCCCGTCGAACGTCGCGTTTATCTGAACGGCAAGGAGGTCACGCTCACCCCAACCGAGTTCAGTCTGCTTCACGCCATGGCCCGAGAAGCGGGACGAGTCCTGACACACCGCCAGCTCCTGAAAGACGTCTGGGGCTCGGCGAAGTCCGGCGAGCCCAACTACCTGCGCGTCTTCATCTATCAGCTCCGGCGTAAGCTGGAGCTGGACCCCTACGCTCCACGAATGCTGCTGACCGCCCCCGGCATCGGATACCGGTTGAAGCTCCCCTGCTGAGCAGCGAAAAAGTCGCTGCTTAGGTGCGCCATGTTTTCCATGCACATCCTCGTTGCGCTGTCGTTCGGGTGCGTTCTCGCCACCGCGATCCTTTGGCTGACCCCGCCACGCCGGCGCTCTCTCTCCCGCATGATTTTCTGCAACCTCTGGCTCATCGCATGCATGGTCAGCCTGCGTACCAGCGTGGCTCACGGCTACTCGTTGCTAGGCGAGATCCCGGTGCACGTGCTGGTCTTCGCCGTCCCGGTTGCCCTCACGTTCCGACTCGCGCGGCGAGCGTCGGCGAGCGCGGGTACGTGAGCGCGTGGCGGGAATAGTTCCAACTTGGACGGCGCTGCCTTTCGTAGCGTTGGTCCTGTCGATGGCCTCCGTGCCGCTGGCCCTGCCTCACTTCTGGGAGCGCCGCGCCTTCCAAGCTCTGATCGTGGCGGCCTGCACGCTGCCCGTCGTGTGGTTCCTGTCCCACAGCGGCCTCGAGCACGAGCTCTTGCACAGCTTGGGCGGCTACGTCACTTTCATCACGACGCTCGGCGCGCTTTACATTGCCGCAGGTGGCGTCTTCGCCAGCGCGGATTTGAAGGCGACGCCGCGGGTGAACGCGGGTTTCGTGCTCGTCGGCAGCCTCCTGGCGAGCTTCATTGGGACCACAGGGGCCAGCGTGTTGGTGATTCGCCCGCTGCTTCGAACCAACAGACAACGCAAGCATACGGCCCATCTCATTCCTTTCTTCATTCTGGCGGTGGCCAATGCGGGCGGTCTGTTGACGCCACTGGGTGATCCGCCCCTGCTCGTCGGGTTCGTCGGCGGTGTGCCATTTTTTTGGACGTTGAAACTGTTCCCCGCCTGGCTGCTCTACAATATCTTCTTTGCCTTCTTGCTCTACGTGGTGGACCGGCGCGCTTACGCTCGAGAGACGCCTGATGCGTTGCTGCGCGACGACGCCGAGCAACAGCCACTGATCATCAAAGGCAAGCGCAATCTGCTGTTGCTGGGGGCCGTCATTGGCGCGGCGTTCTTGCCAGCCGTGTGGCGGGAAGCGACGTTGATTGCGATCATGTCGACCTCCTATTTTTCGACTCCGCGAGAGGTACATCGACTCAACGGCTTTTCGTTCGCGCCAATCGTCGAAGTGGCGCTGCTCTTCGTGGGACTCTTCGTTTGCTTGGTCCCGATCGAAAGCATGCTGGGGGAGTTGGCGCCCCAGCTGCCAATTCACCATGCCTATCAGCTCTTTTGGGGATCGGGGCTGCTCTCTGCCGTCCTCGACAACGCCCCGACTTATGCCGCATTCGCGGCATTAGGCAAGGGCCTGAGTCACGGGCAGGCGGATCTGGTCGCGGGGACTACCTCGATCAAGCTCGCGGCGATCAGTCTCGGCAGCGTGGTGATGGGAGCGACCACCTATATCGGCAATGGACCGAACTTGATGGTCAAAGCAATCGCCGAGCGAGCGGGGATACCGATGCCGAGCTTCGTCCGTTACGCCGTCTTCGCGTTCGTCACGATGCTGCCCGTCCACTTGGTCGTGACGGTCGCGTTGATAGTTCTCGATCAGTAGGAGAGGGACCGCACCTTGCCGAACAGCGCCGATTCGCACGTACCCTCGCCCCAGGCGGCCGGCTCTCCGCTCGTCAACTCCGATGACGAGCCCCGAGTCGTCCTGGCCGCGGTCGACACCACGGCCGCAGCGACGCGCGTCATATCGATAGCGGCCCGGTTCGTTCGCGCGCTGCCGCGAGCGAGCTTGCACGTTCTGCACGTGCTGCGTTCGTCGCGTTTGGACCGCGCTCGGGCCGCTCATGCCGGCGTGCCAGCGATGAGCACCGATGCCATCGAGGACGCCAAAGAGCACCTCGAGTATCACAAGCGGGCCGCCATCAGCCAGTGCCGCAACAGCGTTTTCGGCCACTTCACGACGGGTGATCCCACGCACGAAATTTTGCGGTCTTGCGTCGAGCTGAACGTCGACCTCCTGGTCATCGCGACTCATGACCACGCCGGCTTCGAGCGTCTGCTGCTGGGCTCAGTAGCCGAGACCTTGGTGCGCCGGGCGCCTTGCTCCGTGACCGTCGTGAGACGTGCCGGTCTCCGCGGCTGACGGCACTCGCGACCGCGCAAGCGGCGGCTACTCCCAAGCAAGCCGGTAGCCGACCCCCGGCTCGGTCAGCAACCAGCGAGGATTGGCCGGCTCGAGCTCCAGCTTCTCACGTAAGTGGTGCATATAAACACGCAGGTAGCCGGCGTCCTGCGTGTGGGCGCCGCCCCAAACCGCTCGCAGCAGCTGCTGGTGCGTCACCACTTTCCCGCCCGCGCGCAGCAGGGTGGAGAGCAGCTTGCACTCGGTGGTCGAGAGGCGTACGCGACGACCGTCCACCGTCACCAGTCGAAGCTCCACATCCAGCGCAATCGGGCTGGATCCGCTGCCCGCCGGCGCGTCGCGCAGACACGCACGCAACCTGGCAAACAGCTCCTTTTCTCGAAAAGGTTTGGTCACGTAGTCGTTCGCGCCCGCGTCGAGCGCGTCCTCGATCGACTGCTCGTCCGCTCGGACGGTGAGGACCAAAATCGGAACGCGACTCCGTTCACGGATGCGCAGGGTGACTTCGATACCGTCGAAGTCCGGCAACCCCAGGTCGAGGAGCACCAGCGCCGGCTGTGACTGCAATACACTGTCGACCGCCGACTCGCCGCTGGTTGCCTCGATGGTGTCGAACCCCTGATCGCGCAACATCAGCTGTAGAATTTTTCGTAGACGATCGTCATCGTCGACGACCAGCACGAGCTGGCGCACCTCTGCGACAGCCTGAGCGCGCATCAGGCGGTGCTCGGCAGGTGCTCTTCGGCGTCGCGCAGTGCCAGGCGCGATGGCGGAAAACCAAAGCTTGCGATCGTTCCGCCACCTGGGGCGTTACGGAGTACGATCGTTCCGCCGTGAGCGTGAACGATGGCCCTGCAGATGGTTAGACCCAAGCCAACTCCGCCGTCAGTCCGTGGTGCGTTGCTGCCGCGCCTGAATTTCTCGAACACAGATTCGAGCTCGGTGGGAGCAATGCCTTCGCCAGCGTTTCGGACCGAGATTTCGACGCGACCGTCGTTCAAGCCGGAGCTGATCACCAGAGGTGAGCCGGCCGGCGAGTAGCGCACAGCGTTCTCCAACACGTTGATCACGGCCTGCTCGAGCAATAGTACGTCGGCGTCGACGAGCGGCAAGCCAGCTGCAGCCACACGAGAGATAGGCCGATCACCCAGGCGTCCTTCCACGCGCCCCAATGCGCTGGTCACCACCTCGTCCACCGCCGCGGGCAGGAGACGCGGCTCCAGTTTTCCCGCCTCGAGCCGGGTCATGGCCAGGAGATTTCTGAGCAGGGCATCGAGGCGCGTCGTTTCGTCGCTCAACCCCCGCAGAATCTCGTGGCGCAGCTCCGGCGTCATGCTCGCATGGCTCCTGAGCAGCATCTGCAAAGAGGCGGACATGCTCGCCAGCGGGGTTCGAAGATCGTGCGATACGGAGCTGAGCAATGCGGCTCGTACGCCTTCGACTTGCGCCTCGAGCCTTGCGGCTTCTGCTTCGGCCGACAAACGGCTGCGCGCCAACGCGGCGGCCAACCGCTGCGCGAGCGCGTCGACGAGGTCGAGCTCGGGGCCGACGAGGTGTGCGGCGCCGGCGACGTGCAGCACCCCGATTGTACCCGACGAACCGCGCAACAAGAACTCTCCGCGCGCTCGGGCGCCGTTCTCGTCCGCGCGCGCAAGCGCCCAGCGTTCGGCGTCGTGGGCCGTGCTCGCCCGCTCGCCGCTCGGATCGATGCTCAGCAGCCCGGCGTCGCTTCCGAGCAATACGCTCGTAGTCGCCCCTAGCGTGACCTCTAACTGCTCTATGGCCGCGCGCGCGAGCGCCACCTCGTCGTGACGTTCGGCAAGCAGCCTCTCGAAGGCGTAGAGCGCCGAGGTATGCTGCTCGCTCCGCAACGCTCGCTGTCGCTCACGGCGCAGCTGCTCGGTCAAACCGCTCACGAACACGGACACGAAGATCGTGACGCCCAGCGTGATCGCGTGCCCCATGTCCGCAACGGAGAACACGAACGTGGGCGGCAGGATGAAGTCGAGGCCAGCTACCCCCACCAACGCGGCCAAAATGGCCGGCCCGGCGCCGAAGCGGGTCGCGACCAGGACCACACCCAGCAGATGCAACATCGCCGCGTCGCCGACGCTCAGGTAACGCGGCGTCAGGTACGACAAACTGATCGCGGTGAGCGCGACGGGCGCGGCGACGACGTACCCGAGCCAGCGCTGTTCCCGAGTCGGCAGGCGCACCATGGCTCTCGAGAGGAGCCTAACACGCGCGCTCCTCCTACATGTTTCAATGACATTTCGAAGCTACCCGAGAGCCGTCGTTATTCGGGGATGCGCGCTGGGGGCGCTGTTGTCGTTGATGTCGGGGTGCAAGCCTGAGCGGGCGCCTTTCGTCGATGGTGCACGCCAGTCGGCGGGCGGCGCGGCCGACGAGCCATCGAGCACGGATGCGGGCGGTGATGGCACGCTGGAGAACGGGGGCCCGGGCACGCCAGGCGGTAACACGTCGTCGCTCCCACGAGATGTGTTCGATCCAGAGAAGATCTATCTGCAGGGAGAAACGCGCCTGACTGGTGATCGCAGCTTCTCTGATTTCTGCGACCACCCAACGAAGCTCGTGACCACTGCGCGTCAGATCCCAATGTTGCACGTGATTTGATAACTACTCGGGGTGAAGCACGGCATCGGAAGGAACGATTCCTAATCGGTAAGAATATTTCGGTCTGCGCGCAAGAATGTCCTTGTCGTATTCGATCCCGACGCGTATGCCTGGGCGTACGCACCTTGTCGCACCCGAACTCTCTTCAGCGATGGTGCCGCGCCAGCGCGGTCGTCTTGGCGCTCACCGGCGCTCAAGGCTGCCACGGCGCCACGTCCGCACACCATGATGCGCGAGCCGGCGCTCCTGACGCGCTCACTTCCGCCGCGCTGACCGATCAGGAGCGCGTGCCTCGAAAATTCAGCGAATTTCTGGGAAAAACGGTGGTTTTCAACGTCTTCTTCGCCAGCTGTCCCAGCGTCTGTCCGCGCCAGACGCAAGCGCTGGCGGAAGTGCAACGACGACTGTCGCCCGCGCTGGGGCAGCGCGTGCAGTTCGTGTCCCTCACCGTCGATCCAGAGAACGACGCGCCTGAAACGATGAAGACGTTTGCGCGGAGCAACGGCGCCCGACTCCACAACTGGTCCTTCGTGCGTACTAGCGCGTCGGCCACGACGGCGCTCGCGCAGCAGCTCGAGCTGTTTGCCGGCCCGCGGCAGGCGCAGGCCGCACCGGCGGGTCACGGCACGTCCGTCTACTTGTTCGACGCTGGCGGCCACCTCATGCAGCGCTACGCCGGCAGCCCGCTCGACGCGGCCCGACTCGCGCGCGAAATCGAGCAACTCGATAGTTGGTACCGAAGTCGGGAGCCTGAGCTCGACCAAGCACGCCTCTGAAATAGGCAAGTCTCGGAGATGAAACATGGTGTGTCGTTCGATCGGCAAGGGGATGGGTTTGTCTGCGTTCTGGCTGAAGAGCGCAGTCTCGTGTGGTTTGGTCGCGCTCGCAGGCTGCGGAACCACGGCGCCCTCTCGTCCTGAGCCGGACGAGAGCGCCGCGTCGGTGACGCAAGAGCTCGCCATCAACGACCCTGCGACGCCGTTGGCCATCGCGCTACCGGCTGCGGCTGATCCGCTGACGGCCGGGCTGGTCGTGCCGGCGGACGCGGCGCAAAAGGGCATGTGGTCGAGCACGTTTTCGTGGCCGCTCAATGGCCTGCACTCCGTGCTGCTGCCGAACGGCAAAGTGCTGACCTTCGGTACTCCACTGGGAGACGCAGCCAACCAAGACGGCCGGTCGTACGACGTCTGGGACCCGACGCAGGGCTTCGGGACCGGCAGTCACCAAAGCTCTTTTCTAGCGGACCGGGTCAACAGCTTCTGCGGCACGGCGGCGTTTTTGGCTGACGGGCGACTCTTGGTGTCGGGTGGCAACTCGCCTGTGGACTCGAATTTGTTCGCGCCGAGTGATGGCAGCGTCGCCACATCGGCGTTCAGGCTCGCCGATGAGCGTTGGTATGCCTCGCTGATCACGCTGCCGAGCGGTCAGCCGCTGATTCTGGGCGGCTCCACCCCCTACGGGGCGCTCGACGGCTTTCAGAATCCGGACACCTACGCGAGCAACGGCTCCGTTTCGATGACTCCCGAGCTCTACGATCCCGCGACCGGCTGGCGGAGCCTTTTCGGGGCGCAAAGCCGAGCCGCGTTCGGGCCCGACTACAATCGCTACTGGTACCCGCGCGGCTGGGTTGCGCCGAACGGCAAGGTGTTCGGGATCTCGACTGAAACGATGTGGTACCTGGACCCGACGGGCAACGGTTCCGTGACCGTCGCCGGCAATTTCAAGACCGGCGCCGACAACGTGACGCGTCCGAACGTGGGTCCGACGAGCGCTGCGGTGATGTATGCACCTGGCCGCATCCTCCAAGTCGGCGGCAACGGCTACCGCGATGGCTACGCCTCGAGCGGCAGCAAGCTCGCCACGATCATCGATATCACGGGCGCGGCTCCGGTCCTGTCGGAGACGGCGGCGATGAGCTTTGGGCGTCACTGGCCGAGCGCCACCGTGTTGCTCGACGGACGAGTCGCGGTGACGGGTGGCACGCAATACGCGAACAACGGTGGTGCCGACGCGGTGTACGCGGTCGAGCTGTGGGATCCCGCGACCGGAGCCTTCACGGTGGGGCCGAGCGCCGCCCAAATCCGTGTCTACCATTCAGCGGCGATCTTGATGCCGGACGGAGCCGTGCTTTCGACCGGCGGTGGGGCGCCCGGCCCCGTCAACAATTTGAATGCCGAGCTGTACTTCCCTCCTTATTTCTTCCGCGCCGCCGCCGCTGGCGGGGCCGAGCTCGCGCCGCGTCCGCGGATCAGCGCCGCGAGCTCGTTGACCGGTGTCTACGGTGACCAGCTCCAAGTCGACGTTTCACCGAACACGACCATCGCCAAGGTCGTGCTGGTAGGCACGAGCGCTGTCACTCACTCGTTCAACACCTCGCAAAGGCGACAAGAGCTGTCGTTCATTCAAGACGGCGCGAGGCTTGCGATAGGCATGCCGGCGACCGCGAACGACGCCCCGCCCGGCTACTATTTGCTATCCGTGGTGGACGCGAACGGGGTCCCGTCGTCCGGCGTCGTCATCGCCATCGGCACGAGCTCGCCACCGCCGCCCACGCCGAGCCTCTTGCCGCACGGCAGCGTCGTGTCGCTCAGCGCCAGCAATCTTGCCGACTACTCGATCGCGGTGGATGCCGCAGGGCTGGGAGTGTTGTCGACGACGGCGGGCACCGACCCGTCGCGCCGGCAGTTCGTCGTGCGCGACGGCTTGGCAGACCCGAGCTGCGTGACCTTGGAGTCGGTGGCCGTGCCGGGTCAGGTCCTGCGCCACTACGCCTATCGGCTGATGCTCGGTACCAACGACGGCAGCGACATCTTCAAGAACGACGCCACGTTCTGCCCGCAAGCGGGCCTAGGCGGCAGCGGCATCAGCTTGCGATCGAAAAACTATGCCGACCGTGTGGTGCGACATCGCGACTACCAGGCGTGGATCGATGTGACGACGGGCGACGCGGGGTTCGCCGCGGACGCCACCTTTACCGTAAGTTTCGTGGCGCCCGTCGTGAGCGCCGTGACGGCGCCGGTGGCACCGAGCACGGGCCCCGTGACCTACAACGCTTCCTCCAGCTACCCGGGGACGCTGCAATACCAGTGGAGCTTCGGCGACGGCACGGGCGACAGCGGCTTCTCGTCGTCGTCCAGCATCAGCCACGATTATGCAAGCCCTGGCGTTTACCAGGCGACGCTCACCGTCAAGACCAGTGACGGTGCCACGACCTCGACCGAGTTCGTGCAAGCCGTGGCGCCGCCCGCGATTGCGGGTACGGCCGTGAGCTCCAGCAACGTCGCGATCGAAGAAAGAGCGGCCCAGAATGCGCGACTGTGGGTCGTCAATCTCGACAACGACAGCGTCTCCGTGTTCGACGCGGTCACGAGCACGAAGCTCGCGGAGATCGGCGTGGGCAGCATGCCGCGCAGCCTGGCCGTGGCACCGAGCGGCGCAGTGTGGGTGGTGAACAAGGGCTCCAGCACGCTGAGCGTCATCGACGCGGCTTCACTGAGTGTCAGCAAAACCATCGCGTTGCCGCGCGCTTCGCAGCCTTTTGGCCTGGTTTTCGCCCCTGACGGCACCGGCTTCGTCAGCCTCGAAGGGTTGGGCCGGCTGCTCAAGCTCGATGCGAGCGGGCAGATCTTGGCGACGCTCGACGTCGGGCCGAATCCCCGACACCTGGCGTTGACGCAGGCGGCTGCGCAGCTCTTGGTCTCGCGCTTCATCACACCGCCCCAGCCCGGGGAAGCCACCGCGAGCGTGCAGACCACCGTCAATGGCTCGCCGGTAGGCGGCGAGCTGCTGCTCGTGGATCCGGCGTCGTTCACGCTCACGCGCACTGTCCAGCTCCAGCACAGCAGCAAGCCCGACACCGAGGTATCGGCCCGTGGCGTGCCCAATTACCTGGGGGCGCCGGCGGTGTCTCCGGATGGAAAATCGGCCTGGATCCCGTCCAAACAGGACAACATCTTGCGCGGCAGGTTGCGTGACCAAAAAGATCTCGACTTTCAGACCACCGTGCGCGCCATTGCGTCGCGCGTGGACCTGACGAGCAAGGCCGAAGACCACGCCGCGCGCATCGATCTCGACAACTCGAGCGTGGCTAGCGCGGCTGTCTACGACAGCAGCGGCGCCTACCTGTTCGTGGCGCTCGAGACGAGTCGCGAAATTGCGGTGGTCGATTCCTATGGCAAGCGCGAATTCTTCCGCGTCGATGCCGGCCGCGCGCCCCAAGGCCTGGCGTATTCGGCGGCTACCCGCAAGTTGTTCGTTCTCAACGCTCTGGATCGCAGCGTCGGCGTGTACGACCTGTCCCCGCTGCTCGACTCGGGGCAAAAACGGCTGCCGCTCGTCGCTACACTCGCCTCGCTCGCCGTCGAGAAGCTCTCGGCGCAAGTGCTGCGGGGCAAGCAGCTCTTTTACGACGCGCGCGACACGCGCCTTTCGCGCGACAGCTACCTGAGCTGTGCCAGCTGCCACAACGACGGCGGCAACGACGGCCGAACTTGGGACCTGACCAGCCTGGGCGAGGGCCTGCGCAACACCATCTACCTGCGCGGTCGCGCCGGCGCGCAGGGGCCGCTGCACTGGTCCGCCAACTTCGACGAGGTGCAGGATTTCGAAGGCCAAATCCGTGCGCTCAGCCAAGGTAGCGGCCTGATGAGCGACGCGGCCTTCACTACCGGCACGCGCAGCCAACCGCTCGGCGACGCCAAGGCCGGGCTGAGCACGGATCTGGATGCGCTCGCCGCGTACGTGAGCTCACTGTCCACGTTCGCGCCTTCGCCGTACCGAACCGCTTCGGGCGCGCTGAGCGACTCGGCGCTGGCCGGGCGCAGCGTGTTCGCGAGCCGGTGCGCCAGCTGTCACGGCGGAAGCACCTTCACGGACTCGAGCGCGCTGGCCGTGCACGACGTGGGCACCATGAAGGCGAGCAGCGGCTCACGCCTGGGCGGCACGCTCACCGGCATCGACACACCCACGCTGCGCGATGCCTGGCTCACCGCCCCGTACCTGCACGACGGCTCGGCGCCGACCATCGCGGCCGCGGTGCGTGCTCACAAGAATCTGCTGCTTTCGCCGGCGGATTTGGCGAGCGTGGCGGCGTTCGTGCAGCAGATCGGCGCCGAGGAACCGGCCGTGGCGCCTGCGGTCGGCACCGGGCTGCTTGGTCAGTACTTTGCGAACGTAAGCCTCACGGGTACGCCGGTGCTCACCAGGACCGAGGCCGTGAGCTTCGACTGGGGCACCGGCAGTCCGGGCACCGGCGTTCCGACGGACTCCTTCTCGGCGCGCTGGGTCGGTCAAATCAGCGCGCCGACCACGGGCAGCTACGTGCTGCAAACCGTCTCCGACGATGGCGTGCGGCTGTACTTGAACGGCGCGCAGCTGATCAACAATTGGACGGATCACGGCACCACCACCAATAGCGCCGCCCCCGTGACGCTGGTCGCCGGGCAACGTTACGACATCGTGCTCGAGTACTACGAAAAGGGCGGCGGCGCCGTAATCAAGCTCAATTGGCAGACGCCCGGCGCGAGCAGCTTCGCCGCCATACCGGCCTCCCAGCTTTACTCAACGTCCACTCAAGGCTTGCTGGGCCAGTACTTCGCAAACACGAGCTTGAGCGGCGTGCCCGCGTTGACGCGGACCGAGGCCGTGAGCTTCGATTGGGGAACCACGAGCCCGGCCGCCGGCGTGCCTGCCGATTTTTTCTCGGTGCGCTGGGTCGGTCAAGTCAGCGCGCCGACGACGGGCAGCTACGTGCTGCAAACCGTCTCCGACGACGGCGTGCGGCTGTACTTGAACGGCGCGCAGCTGGTCAACAATTGGACGGATCACGGCACCACCACCAATAACGCTGCCCCCGTGACGCTGGTCGCCGGCCAACGTTACGACGTCGTGCTCGAGTACTACGAAAAGACGGGCGGGGCCGTCGCCAAGCTGAATTGGCAGACGCCCGGAACCACGACCTTCGCGCCCATCCCGCTCACCCAGCTGTTCGCGGTCCCACAAGGGCTCTCCGCGCAATACTTCGCCAACACCACCGTGTCGGGCAGCGCGGACTTGACCCGCAACGAAAGCGTGAATTTCGATTGGGGCAACGCGGCGCCCGCCGCAGGTTTACCTGCCGACAATTTCTCGGTGCGCTGGAGCGGGCACTTGGCGCCGAACGTCAGTGGCAACTACACCCTGCAGACCACGTCCGACGACGGCGTGCGGCTCTGGCTGGATGGCGTGCTCCTCGTCGACAACTGGACGGTGCACGCCCCGACCACCAACAGCTCGCCGACCATCGCGCTCAAGGCTGGATTCTTTTACGACCTCAAGCTCGAATACTACGAGTCCCAATACGGCGCCGTTGCCAAGCTTGGCTGGATCTCACCAGGGGCATCCTCTTCGGTGCCGATTCCTCAGGCGCAGCTGTACGCCTACTGAGCCGGAGCTCGGTCGCGCACCGGCTCGCTCACGACGGTCTCGACGACCTCGCGAAAGGAGCCGATCTCGACGACTGATTTCGAACCGCTGCGCTCGCTCGTGCGCACGCCGCGCAGCGCTTACCCCTCAGCGAGGCCGTTTCTTCGGGTAGCGCGCCGCAGTTGATGGTGACGAACGCACCACCGGTTCGCGCCGACTCGTCGTGGATCAGCCGCGCGATGCGCTCTTTGCCGACGCCGCTCTCGCCGGTGATGAGCACCGTCGTGTCGACCTGCGCGACCCGGCGCGTCAGCTCCAGCACCTTGAAGGCCTGCATGCGCTCAACGAGCTGCACCGATCCGCCCCCACCGGCCATCGGCGGAGCTTGCCGCGCGGTTTGGGCCGTCCCGGGCAACTAGGATGGTGTTGCAGAGCGCGCCGCACCGATCACCTGCTGATTTGTTTTCCGACACTTGCTGATTTGTTTTCCGAAAAACGAGTGAACTGCCACCGCTACAACGCAGCAGCGTTCGCTTGACGCGCCTCGTAGTGGCCGATAAGAACCGTCGACGGCGAGTCGCTTGTCGATACGGTCAGTATCGTCTCGCGCGTTCCGCCGAGAGTTCTCTCAAGGAGCCGGGTCGATGCGGGTTCAATCTGCTGTTGTGGCTATGGTCGTGGCATCGCTGTCCATCGCGGTTGCGTGCAGCACCAAATCCAATTCGGACACTCATACGAGCTCCGGCGGGAGCTCGAGCAGTGGTGCAAGCTCCGCCAGCGGGGGATCCACCACGTCGACGGGCGGTGAAGGGGGCGGAGCATGCCACGGCGTGACGGCTTGCGGCGGTGACGTGGTGGGGACTTGGATGGTGACGTCGTCTTGTCTGCGAGTCTCCGGTCAGCTCGATCTGTCAGCGACCAGCGTAGGTTGCGCCTCGGCACCCGTGTCGGGAGATCTGCAGGTGAGCGGAACCTGGACGGCCACCTCCAACGGGACCTACAGCGACAACACGACGACGTCGGGCAAGGTGCAGCTCAGCTTGGCCCCCGCGTGCCTGATGCTGTCGGGAACGACCACCAGCTGCGATCGGCTCGCAGGAGTTTTGAAAGATGCGCTCGGCTACGCCTCGCTCGTTTGTACGGATGCCACGGGCGGCGGGTGCACTTGCGCCGCCACCGTCCAACAGAATGGCGGGCCCGGAATCGTGGCCTTCGAGCCGGCGAAGGACGGCAACTACAAGGTTTCAGACAATGTGCTCACGATGGCCGACCAAAAGCAGTACCCGTATTGCGTGGCTGGCAATCGCCTCACCCTGACCCCGCAGAGTCCAACCGTGACCGGCTCGATCGAGCTTCAGAAAATGGACGGCGCGGGCGGCGGTGGCGGCGGCGGGCAGGGAGGCGCCGCCGGGGCGGGCGGAACGGCGAACGGTGGAACGGCGGGCACCAGCGCAGGCTCGGGCGGCTCGGGCGGCTCGACGCTGGGCCCTCCTGGTCCTCCCACCTGCGATATCTATGGCGCCGCAAACACGCCTTGCGTCGCGGCCTACGGCACCGTTCGGTCGCTCTCCAGCGCGTATGCGGGTCCGCTCTACCAACTTCGCAAAGGTGGCACCAAGACGGGAACGGGCGGCACGACCATGGACATCGGTGTGGTCGACGGCTTCGCCAACGTAGCCGCCCACGAAGCCTTTTGCGGCGCCGAGACTTGCACCTTCTCCAAGCTGTACGACCAATCGGGGAAGGGCAACGACCTGACGGTGGCACCCGCCGGCTGTTACATGGGTACCGCTTCGGAAGACGACTATGAGTCCAACGCCATGAAGCGCGCTGTCATGGTCAATGGCCACAAGATCTACGCCCTCTACATGGAGAAGCACGAGGGCTATCGGAACAACAAGACCACGGGCATGCCCACCGGCTCGGCCGCGCAGGGCATCTACGAGGTGGTGGACGGCAAGCGGTTCGGCGCCGACTGCTGCTGGGACTTCGGTAATGCTTCGACCAACAATTGCTACGGCGGCACTGGCCTGATGAACACCGTCTTTTTCGGGATTGGTCTTTGGGGCAAAGGTGCCAACAATGGTCCTTGGTTCGAGGCGGATTTCGAGGCTGGCGTCTGGTCTGGAGGCACCGGGGCGGATCCAACCAAGATCACCAACACCATGAATCCAGCCATCGATTTCGATTACGCCTTTGGTCTCGTCAAGACCAACGCGACGAACTACGCCATCCGGGTCGCCAATGCCCAATCCGGCAATCTGATCACGGCTTATGACGGAGGTCTTCCCACGAACCTGCACTGGGCCATGCAAGGCGGCATCGTGCTCGGCATCGGCGGTGACAACAGCAATCGCTCTTGGGGCACCTTCTTCGAGGGCGCCATCACCGCGGGCAGGCCTTCGGATGCGACGGACGCATCGGTCTTGCAGAGCGTTCAGGCTACCGGCTTCGGCAAGTAGCCGAATCCTGCGCGCTGGCACCAACCGAGATTGGTTCACAGGACGCGCGCATCCTTTCTACGGGGCGAACATTTGTGTGTAACAAGTGCCGAGCGTCTCGTAGCAGAGGCCGTTGACGCAGCCCCCAGTGTCACAGTCGCGATCTTGGGCGCAACTGCGGCGCGCGCATGCTCCTTGTTTACAAACGGCGTTGTGGGGGCAGGCTGCGTCGTTATCGCAGGGCAGCGCCTCGCAACGCTGCGTGGCTCCGCAGCGGGTGAGCGGGCTGGGGCAGGGGCTCTGCGCGCTGCAGCCCGGGACGCAGCCCCCGCTGCTGCAGATGCCGAACTGGCAGTCTTTGTCCGAAGCACAAGTGACGCAATGGCCGAGTCCTCCGGACAGGGAGCAATGCGCGCTGGTGGCTGGACAATCCGAGTCCACCTGGCATTCGAGGCACATGCGGAATAGCTGCGTGATGTTGCTTCTCACCATGCCGCACGCCGGCGCGGTTGCCGGACAGTCTGCCGAAGTGATGCACTGAGTGCACACCCCCATATCACAGAGACTGGCGGTGGAAGCTTTCGGGCTAGCCGCGGGACAGTCGATGCTTTGCGTGCAAGACATCCCATTGCCGAGCGGCAACTGGGGTTGGGGACCACAGCTGCATTGTCCGCACCAGCCGACGGCCCCACAGCCTACCGGCGGCGTCGCCTGCCCGGGCGCCAAGCACTGCGCCACGCCGAACGTGCCGTTGCTGGCGTTGCCCATGGGACACTCGGCAGCGGTGTGGCAGCCTCCCGCGCTGCCGCCTGAGCTGCCTCCACCCGAGCTCATGCCGCCGCTGCCGCCGCCCGTGTTGGTGCCGGCTACCCCGCCCGCGCCGGAGTCGTGGGTCCCCCCGGTGGCCGTGCCGCCGGTTCCGGCAGCTGCGCCGCTGAAACCGGACGAGCTGGTACCAGTTCCACACGCCGCGAAAAATATGCCGAGCGCGGTGGCGATGGCGAGCTGCGACGTCGAGTGAACAAGACCAGCCATGCGCGCAAATGCAGCAAGGCTCGTGCCTGAACCCACCGCGCGAGATTCTCGAGAGATCTGAGGATTGTGTGCCACGGGGGTGCCACGGCATCGTTCGTGCCGCGTCGGCAGCTGCTGCTCCAGGATCGCAAAAGCGGTGGCTGGGTCGTCGGCGAACTCGAACAAATCGAGATCTAGCCGCGCGCATCGAACGCATGCGATGGGCGACCCTTTTCCGCAGCCGGCGGGAACTGAGGGGAAGGCATGCTTGCCAGCCAAAGTCGAAGCGCTACGACCGCCCTGCGAGCCCTGTTGTGCAGTGCTTTCGTGCTTGCCGCGTGCGACCAGGGGAGCACTACCGCGGAGCCGAGCAACTCGAGCAACTCGAGCAGCGCGGGCGCGCCGGGCACCGCTGGCGCGGGTGGCGGTGCCGGCGCTGGCGGCGCCGCGACTGGCGGAGGCGGTACTGCGCCGACCCCCACCTCTGGAAGCGCTGGGGCGGACGAGCCGCAAACGATGCCAAGCAGTGGTGGCGCCAGCGCGGGCGGCGGCGGAGCCGGGCCAGCGTCGACGATCGGCTTCGACTGGGGCAAAGCCGTGATCGACACCGCTCTTGCCAACAAGAACGGCTGGGGCAGCCAGTACACCGACGGCCTCTTGCTGCACGGCATTTACCTCGCATCCAAGCGGCTGAACGACTCGCGCTATCGCGAAGTCGTGCTCAATGCCGCCGACGGTTACGGCCCATCGGGCGGCGGCAGCCTCGACGACATCATGCACCTCACGGCGGTCGTCGACGCTTACGACTTGGACCCGCGCGACGGCTTCAAGTCGGCGGCGAGCGCTACGCGGCGGATTTTCGACGGCTATCCGACCACGACAGAGGGCGGCTTTTGGCACAGTCGCTCGCTGCGCGAGCAGCTGTGGGGCGATGGCACCTTCATGTCGCTGGCGTTCTTGTCGCGTTACGCCACCGTGTTTCACGACACGTCGGCGTACCCGCTCGCGGTGACCGAGCTCTCCGTCACCGCCAAGCATGTCGTGAACCCGGCCACCGGCTTGTATTGGCATGCTTGGGACGAGACCGGCGATGTGGGCTGGGCCAAGGCCTCGAGCAAGACCAACGAAATTAGCTGGGGTCGCGCGATGGGCTGGTTCGTGGTCGCTTCGGCCATGACGCTCGAGGCGTTGCCCGCCGATGACGCGGGGCGACCGCAGGTCGAGCAGACTTTGGTGGCGCTGCTGACGAGCCTCGCAAAATATCAAGATGCCACTACGGGTCGCTGGTACCAGGTCGTCGACAAAGCGGCGGACCCAGAAAATTGGCTCGAAACGTCGTGCTCGTCGATGTTCAGCTACGGTTTCTGGTGGGCTTACAAGCACCACTTGGGAGAGCCGAGCTTTGGCGACGTCGCGCGCAAGGGGCTGATGGGCGTGCTCCAAAAGGTGACGAAAGACGGGAACGACCGCACCGCGATCGCAACCATTTGCCAGGGGTTGAACGCCTCCGCCGATCTTGTCGGCAACTACTACCATCACGGTGTCGCCTCCAACGATCCGCATGGCGTCGGTGCCTTCGTGCTGATGTGGGAAGGCATGCAGTGAGGCGCATGCGCGTCCGCGGGCGCCACTGATACCGAGCGTTCGGGCTGCGCGCGTGGCGTAGGTCGCCCACGGAAGCCGAAATTCAGCGCTACGTGAAGCTCGAAACGGAGGCGTCGGCCGCCGGCGCTTCGCATGTTCCGCCCAGCTCGCGGCGTAATCACATCAACAATCTGTCGGGAACATCCAGGAAACTCCATTCGATGCGCGGCGGCCCGCGCTGAGCGAGCCGTGGAAGGGCAAGCGCGACTGACGGCGCGCCGCGAGCGCGGCGCCATTTTGCTGAGCTGTCGTGCGCGGCGCCGGGGACTAAAGGGAACTCATCGATGCGGAGTTGCATGCGCATCCACCCGACACCTGGAGTCTCGTTGCTCGCCGCATTGATTGCCGCGTGTTCCGCGCCTGCTGCGGAGGTTCCGTCGGGCGACGGCGGCGCAGCAGGCACGGGCGGTGCCCTCGCGATGTCGTCGGGCGGGGCAGCAGGTACCGCTGGGGGCCTGTTTTCCGGCGGAGCTGCCGGCACGGCAGCTGCCGGCACGGCGGCGGGTGGCACGGCAGGTGGAGGCCAAGCTGGCGCAGCATCCGGTGGCTACGCCGGTGCCTCGGTAGGTGGGACCCCTGGCGGAGTAGGCGGAGCGGCCATGGCTGGAGCCGGCGGCAGCGGCGTTGCCGGGATGCCGAGCGAGCTGATGATCAGCGTCGACGGCTACATGATGGGTGATCGTTTTTGCTTCAAGGCCGAAGCGAGCAATAGCGGGGGCAATCATTCACCGCTCATCGAATGGAGTGGCGTGCCAGCCGGAACCCAGAGCCTCGCGCTCACCATGTACGACCAGACCAATCAGACGCCGCATCGCATCGTGTGCAACATGCCGCCGACGCTGATGAGCCAGCCTGCCAATATCGGAACGACCCTACCGGAGGGAGCGCAGGTTTCCACAGGCCACAGCAAGCCAGGTAATCCTTGGTACGGGCCAGGGGCGGGAGGAAACGCGCACTCGTACGAGATCCGCATCTGGGCACTGGCGTCGCCGACTCTCGAAGGTGGGTGCGGAACGTCGGGCGCCGACGCAACCCGCGCCGTTTACCAAAAGCTGAAGACAGCGCCGACTTCGGTGGTGCTGGGCTCGGCTTACAAGGTCCTTTGGGGCAATGTCGATGGCAAGTGCTTCCCCTGAGCTGCTCGTGAACGGCGCTCATTCTGCAGGCGCAGGGGCTCATGGTTCGCAAACCGAAGGTCGCGTTCGAAGCGCGGGTGGAAGCTCTCGAAAGCCGTCTTGGGCGTAGGTGTAGACGCGCCCCCCGTCGACGGCGAGCAGGTGCAGCCAGCCTCCGTCGAAGAGTCTCTGGACGTCGGGCAGCCCGGCGAGCGCGAGCCGCAGCTTCTCTCGCGGTGCCTCGATGAAGACGCTGAGGCGCCGTGGCTCGTGGACGAAGCGTTGGCCATCGTGGAGCGACTGCAGGGGAAGGCCGACCCTCAAGTCGCCGCCGTTGCCTTCGAAGACACCGATGCCGCCCACCACGTTGTGCAGCACCTTGTTACCGGAACCGTAGCGCTCCGGATCTACCCGCGCTGCGTAGTACTGCAGGTTGATCCAGCTCGCTACGACGACGGGGGCGGCGAGGAGCAGCGACAGCACGGAGCTGTCGGGATCTTCTTCGTGCCGGTATTCGTGGAGGAAGCAGCGTCCCTCGAGTGACAGCCCTCGCGTGAGGGAGCGCCGGGCGACGATCAGCGCCGCATTGCCGGCCAGACCCCATTCCGGTCGCGTCTCACCGACGTGCTGAGCGCGGCGCCGTAAGCTCGTGAGCGTTGCCTGGGCCGGTGCAAGTCCCAAGCGCGCGCTGCGTTCTTGCCGAGTCGGCGCACTGGCGATCCGGAGCTTGCTCTGCAGGGCCGCAACGTCCTGCCAGTGGCTTTCCGGTACCTGCTCCAGGTCGAACAGCTCGACCTCGTCCGTCATCGTGTCGTGCAAGCCGGCGAGCACCCAGGTGTCGCTGGGGATCGGCAGGCCGCGCTGGGCGAGCTGCGCTCGGACGTCCGCGCGGTTCAGTGCTTGCGCCGCGAGGCGGGCATTCACGTCCCCGGCGTGTCCGCCGCAGGCGCCGCAGTCGAGCGCGGAGGCGTACGGGTTGTTGGCGCTATGACTGCCGTGTCCACACAGCAGCAGCAGCCGACCGAAGCCTTGGGTGAGGCTCATGTTCCGCAGCATGCCCGCGGCGCGATCCACGAGCGCGCTGAGACTCGAGGCGCCGTCCTCGAGCAGCCGGGGCGAGGGGCGATCTTGCCAGGCGGGTGGCGTGTGCTCGGCCAGGGACCAGAGCCCCGCCGCGCTGCTCACACCGAGCGTTTCCACGAACGAGAAGCAAGATGCGGCCGCGTTTTGGATTGCCTTCCAGGTGGACGCTCGCTCGCGCTGCGCGCGCCTCGGCTCGTGTACGAGCTGGCCGCCGTCCGCGCTCTCGCAAGCGGGAACGAGCAGTGCCGGGCAGCGCGCGTCTGTCCCGCTTCCGTCGGCGCGCCGGTGCTCGACCGCGAACCCGAAAAAGCCGGCAAATCCCAGAGTGTGCAGCGCCGGAGAGGCCGCCTCGAGGTGCCGCCGCAGCGGCTCGGAACGCACGTCGATACAAAACACCGCTTGCACGTCGGGGCGCGATACCGGGACCGCGTCAGCGCGGCGCAGCTTGCTGGCGAGCGTCTGCTGCCAGCTCATTTCGTAGGCTGCCTGCCACCGGCACAAGACGGCGAGCGGCACTTCACTCTCCTCCCGGCGTCGAGCCGCGCTGAGCCAGGGACGAAGGCTCGGGTAGGCTCGCAGCAGCGCGACGTCGTAGGCTAGCCGCACCGCGAGCAGCTCGAGGAGGGCGGGGTGATTGCCGCCTCTCAGCTCTTGCTCTCGCCCGAGGTAGCGGCAGTAGCTGGCCCAGCCGCTGACCGACGAAAGTTGGCCGTGAACGAAATCGTCCAGGCGCTCGCTCGCCGGTGCAAGCTCTCGCAGCAGCTCGGTCACGGCCGCGTTCGCGTCGGTGGGCAGCTGGGCGACGAAGGCGCGAAACCCAGAGACACCGTTCAGCTCGAGCGTCGCGTCGTGCACCGCGCCCTCCACGAAGGCTCGATAGAGCCCGGATTTCGCCCAAGGTGACCGCCAGGTGGTTTGGTTCTCGTCGAAGCAAGTCGCGCACAGCTTGGAGATCTCTTCCACCACGAGCTGGCGGTAGCCTCGCCCCTCGAGCTCCATTTCGACGGCGTCCAGAGCCGTCAGCACCACGTTCCGGGTTTGCTCGACCGGTGTCCGCAGCGCCTGCCGCAGTTGCGCCGCCGAGTAGTCGGGGGCCGCGGCCCGTTCCAGCGCTTGGAGCTCAATCTCGCCGGTATCGAACAGGCGTTGGTAGTCGGCGGCGCTGAGCAAGGGGGCGCGGCCGCGCACGGTGTGCAGGCGCTCCGCCGCTGCTTCGAAGCTTTGGTCGGTGAAGCCCATGAAGGGATTGACGGCTACGAAGTGCGACAGCGGGAACAGCGGCGGCAGCTGCGCCAGCACGCGCGCGACGGACGCGGACAACTCCAGGTCGGTCTGCGGAGCTTGTTCGTTCATGACTCTCTCCAACCCCCTTCCAGGGCCGTGATCTCTACGGTGGGGTAAGGCTTGATGGTGGGTGCAGGCCAACAGCGCTCGAGCAGGCGCGTCGAGAGCGCTCCGACGTAGAACCCGTTCAAGGCGTGGACGTACAGCGCGCGGCCGAAGGGGCTGGCCGCGCTGCGCCAGAGCAGCGCCTGCAGCGTGAACAAGCCGAGGAACGCGGCGGCGGCGAAAGTCGCCGCTAGCAGCGAGACCGGCGCAGGGGGTAGGCCCGGCAGGAGCTGGTCGCTCAGGCGGTGGAGTCCGCTGGCGGCGAGCGCGAAGCCGGCAGCGAGACCAAGGCCTGCGAGCGCCGCAAAGCCGCGCGCTACCGACCAGTGACGAGCGAGACCGTAGGCGAGCGCCGACGCGAGCACGACTCCCATCACGAGCGAGCCGGCGTGCGTAGGCAAGGCGAGCAGCCAGCCGGCACCAAGCACCATCGCCACCGCCGCCGCGACTCCTCCGACGAGGGCCGGAGTGCGCAGCGGAACGAGCGCACGCGGGGCGGCCTTCACGGCGCTGCCCGCGCGCAAGAAGGCGTGAGCCTTGTAAACGGAGTGGGCCAGGATGTGAATCAGTGCCAGGCCGAACAATCCCAGACCGCACTCCAGCAGCATGAAGCCCATCTGCGCGATGGTGGAATAGGCCAGTGAACGTTTGACGCTCGGTTGGGTGAGCATCACCACTGCCCCGAACACGGCCGTGATGGTGCCCGTGAGCACGAGCGCGTTCAGCGCCGCGGGGCAGCTCCCGATCACGGGACACAGCCGGATCATCAGGAAGCCGCCCGCGTTGACGATGCCCGCGTGCATCAGCGCGGAGACCGGGGTGGGAGTTTCCATCGTGTCCGGAAGCCAGGTGTGGAAGGGGAATTGAGCCGACTTGAGCACGGCGCAGCCGACCAACAGCAGCGAGGGCAAGCGCAGCGTGCCCTCCGGGGCAACGGCCGCCCGCCTGAACAGCTCCGGCAGCTCGAGCGTGCCGAGCCGGGCGTGCAGCAGCATTACCGCGGCCAGTAGACAGAGCTCCGCCAGGCGACTGAACACGAATTTGGTTTTGGCCGCGCGCTGCGCCTGCGGTCGCTCCGGGTAATGCACCAAGAGCCCGTGCAAGAGCAGGCTCATTCCCACCCAGGCCGCGACCAGCACGGCCAGATCCCCGGCCAAACACAGGGTCGTCACTGCGGCCAAGGTCAGGCTCACCCGACGTAGAAACGAAGCGTGCCGCGCCTCGCCTTGGAGGTAGCGCGCGGAAAAGCGCAGCACGCACCAGCCCAAGCTCGTGATCAGCAGCGCGAACGTGGCCGACGTACGGTCTGCCATCAACCCGAGCGAAAACGAAGGACCGAGCGCGAATCGCACGCCGAGCGGCGCGGGCGCGTGGAAGGCGCCCCAGCCGGCCGCGGCGGCCGCGGCCGTCGACAGCAAGAGCGCGCCGACACTCACGGTGGACGCGGCGCGCGCGCTTCGGATCGGGAAGAGGCCGGCCAGGGCCGGTAACAGCGGGATACACAGCAAGGCGAATTCGAGCCAGCTCATGGCCGCGATACTTAGGCAATGCTTAGGTTAAGCGCGATGACATAGTAGTTAGCCGCGTGTTAGATTTTTGTTAATGCCCGGCCAGCTGAACTACCACCACCTCCGCTACTTTCACGCGATCGCCAAGGCCAAGAGCATGCGTCAAGCGGCGGAGCGGCTGCGCCTCTCGCCACCGGCGCTCAGCGCTCAGCTCAAGCAGCTGGAGGCCCAGCTCGGCCACCGGTTGCTCGAGCGTTCACCTTCCGGCCCGACGTTGACGGAGGCGGGCCGCATCGCCTTCGACTACGCAGAGACGATCTTCCGGGCCGGCGATGAGCTGGAAGGGGTGATGGTGCAAGGCGCTCCGCAGGGGCGGCGTGCGCTTCGGGTCGGCTCGGTGGCCACGTTGTCACGCAACTTCCTGATCGGCGCCTTCGCGCCGTTGCTCGCGCGCAGCGACGTCGGTCTCGTGCTGCGTTCGGGCCCGCTCACGGAGTTGCTGGAGCTCATGCAAGCTCACGAGATCGACGTGGTGCTCTCCAATCAAACGGCGCCCCGCAACCCTCAGAGCTCGTTTCACAGCCGCTTGTTGGCGGAGCAGCCGGTCAGCCTCGTGGGGGCGCGCCGCTGGCAGCGTCGTGGCTTCCGCTTTCCGGAAGATTGCGCGTCCGTTCCGATGGCGCTGCCGGGCCTCGATAGCAACTTGCGCGCGGCGTTCGATGCGCTGATGGACGAGGCGGGCGTACGGCCGCTGATAGCGGCGGAGGTCGACGACATGGCCATGCTGCGTTTGCTCGCGCGCGAGACCGACGGCTTGACGCTGGTGCCGCGCATCGTCGTCAAAGACGAGCTGGAACGGGGCACTCTGATCGAGAAACGCAAGCTGCCGAGGCTCAAAGAGACCTTCTACGCGATCTCGCCCAGCCGTCGCTTTCCGAACCCGCTGGTGCGCGAGCTCGTCGATCACGTCGCCGCGCGCCGACCCCTTCGCGAGCAGACTACCTGAGTCCGGAGGCGAGCGCGCCGTGGCGTATTCTGCGGAATACGGCAAAAGCTGTGGGCGGGGCGGGCTGACGCTAAGCTCTGCGTCGTGGAAAGCACGAGTCCCCTCGGCGTTTACGCCTACCTCGATTATCGAGCCTTCTTGCGCGACTACTATGCGACCAAGAAGGCGGCCAGCCGCGGCTTTTCGTATCGCGTTTTTTCGAAGCGTGCAGGCGTGTCTGCGCCGAACTACCTGAAGCTGGTGATCGAAGGCAAGCGCAGCTTGAGCCCGAAGATGGCGGAGCGATTCGCGCACGCTTGTGGGCTCGATCCGGAGGGGACTCGCTTCTTCGTGCACCTGGTGACGTTCAATCAGGCCAAGACCACGACCGAGCGCGCGCAGGCGTACGACAAGCTGACGGCGTTTCAGCGCTACCGCCAGGCGCACAAGCTCGAGATTGCTCACGCGGCTTACTACACCGACTGGTTCATGCCTGCGATCCGGGAGCTTGCGGCCTCTCGACAGTTTCGCGACGATCCGGAGTGGATCGCCGACCAGCTGGTGCCCCGGATCACGCCGCTCCAGGCTCAGCGCGCTTTGGAAACGCTGATCGAGCTCGGGCTGCTCGTTCGCAGCGGCTCCGGTCGGCTCGAGCAAGCGGACACGCTCGTGTCCACCGGGCCGGAAGCACGAGGTCTCCACATCGTCGCGTTCCATCGTGCCATGACCCAGCGTGCGATGGAGTCCATCGATCTGGTTCCGTCGCCCGAGCGCGATATCTCGTCTTTGACCTTGTGCGTCGGTCGGGGCGTGCTCAAAACGTTGAAGGAGCGGCTGCAGCGCGTGCGTCGTGAGCTGCTCGAGCTGTCCGCGCTGGAGACCGACCCCGAGCAGGTGGTGCAGATCAATTTTCAGCTTTTTCCGCTCAGCCGCGCCAGCAAACGCGGAGGAAGCCGATGACGAGCGCCGCCAGCCCGGGCATGCTCGGGCGCATGTGCAGACGCTTGGCCCGCCCTTGGCTGCTGGGGGCGCTCTTGCTCGGAGGCTGCACCAGCGGCACCGAAACCGGTAATCCAAGCTTCGGCGCGGCCCTCAGCTACACCGGCTATTCCAGCCAGCCCGACGCGATCGGCGTGCGCCAGCCCGGGTCGAGAGCGACCGTCGACAATGCCTGGTTCGACCTCGAGCAGGTGACGGTGGCGCAGCGCGGGGCTTGCGGCATCGACGGCGACGAGGTCTTCGAGATCCCGGCGCTCGGTTTGGGAGATCACGCGGCGGGCAACCACAACTCGACCGTTTTCGAGGGACGCCCCGGAGCGTTCTGCGAGGTCGAGCTGCCGTTGGCGCGGGTGACCGAGTCCGGCGCGCCCGTCGCGCTCGAGGGGCACGCACTGCTGCTCGAAGGAACGCTCGCCGACGGTACGGCGTTTTCGATCGTCAGCGATGCGACTCCCACCGTCGTTCTCAGCGCTGCAGCCGGCGGATTCGAGCTGGATGCCGCCAGCCCGGACGCCCTGGTCGCGTTCGACTTTGCCAGTTGGCTAGGCGACATCGACTTCGACGGCGCCCAGCGCAAAAACGGAGAACTCGTGATCTCGGTGGCGGAAAACAGCGAGCTTCTGGCCGCGTTCGATGCGCGCCTCGCGTCGGGAATAGCGCTCTATCGCGATCGAGATGCGGACGGCGTGCTCGACGCGAAGCCCGAGCTCTTGGCGCGCGCGCGCTGAGCGAGATCGCGCCCGGCGTATTCCGGCGAATACGCCGCGTGCGGTACGCCCCCTGGCGAGCGGTCTCTGAGCACCCCAAGACTTGGCTCGAAGCGAAGCCATGGAGGCTTTGCAACGGTGGAGCCGTTCGCTCGGAGGAAGCTCACATGAAGTACTTGCCTTGGATGTCCGTGATGGTGCTCGCTAGCCTCGGTTTGGCAGCTTGCGGTGATGATGACGATAGCTCGACGGCAGCCGGCGGTAGCAGCAATGCCGGTGCTGCGGCGCTCGCGGGCAGTCCCGCCGAGGGTGGCACCGCCGCCACGGGGGGAAGTGGAGGAAGCAAGGCCGGTTCGGCCAGCTCGCAGGGAGGAGAAGGCGGTGCGGCAGCTGCGGCCAAAGACGTCGTGGACACGGCGGTCGCAGCCGGCACCTTCACTCAGCTGGCCAAGGCGCTTACCGCGGCGGGTTTGGTCGACGCGCTCAAAGGCGAAGGCCCGTTCACCGTGTTTGCGCCGACTGACGCGGCGTTCGAAGCGTTCGAGAAAGACAATCCGGGGGTGCTGGCGGGGCTCAGCAAAGACGAGCTGGCCAGCGTGCTCAAGTATCACGTAGTTGCAGGCGCCGCGGTCGAATCCAAGGATCTCGTCGACGAGCAGGTGCTGGTCACGCTCAATGGCTCGCCGGTGCTGATCGACACCACCGGCGGCGCGAAGGTGAGCGACGCCTCGGTCACGACCGCCGACGTGCAGGCCAGTAACGGCGTGATCCACGTGATCGACAAGATTATCTTGCCGCCCACCGACGATATCGTCGAAACGGCCATAGCCGCCGGTACTTTCACGCAACTGGCGGGCGCCCTCACGTCGGCCAAGTTGGTGGATACCCTGAAAGGTGACGGTCCCTTCACGGTCTTCGCGCCGACCGACGCCGCGTTCGAAAAGCTCGACGCGGTACCCACCGGCAACGACCTCAAGAACGTGCTGCTCTACCACGTGGTGTCGGGCGCGGTGGGCTCGGGCGACTTGAAAGCCGGCTCCGTCTCGACGCTGCTCGACGGCAAGAGCCTCACCGTCAACCTCACCGGCGGCGTTAAAATCAATGACGCTAAAGTGACGACCGCCAACATCATCGCCAAGAACGGCGTGATTCACGTGGTCGACTCGGTGCTCGTCCCGGAGTGACGCGCCGTGGCTCCCTCGTCGAGTGGCTGGCCCTGGAAGGGGCGACTTAGCCACTCGACGAATTACTATTTTCGTCCTCGAGCATGTAGCTGATGACGTGCGTGAGCTCGCATTCGAAAGCCATCACGATCAGATCTATCGATCGCGTAGTGCGTGCGCGCGTCCAGCCCATTCAGACTGCTGCTCGCGCAAGGAATGCGCGGCGCTTTGGGGGCGGGCGCAACGCTGGCGCGACCTGATTTGGTCGGCGGCTCGAAATTCCGATGTGAATCATCCGGCTACGACGCTGGCACACCGATTGCGTTGGGAGTGGCCGAGGGAGAACGCTTCCATGTTCCACGACGCTCATCCATTACGCGACGCACGGCGCCTCCGTAGCTTGCTACTAGCCCTGCCGTCTCTGTTCGTCTTGGCTGCCGGCTGCGGGCTGCAAGCTTCGGACGAGACGAGCGGCAGTGAATCGAGCGCGCTCTGCAAGTCAGTGCAGCTGAGCTCGAACGCGACCGGTCCAGTGACGGGCAGCGTCACACTGACGGCCAGCGGAGCCACCTGCGATAGCGGAGAAACACCCGAGTACCGCTTCGTCTATCGGCGCGACGGCACCACGGCCTTGGTCGAGCTGCAGAATTGGTCCGCCGCCAGCAGCGTCAGCTGGAATACCGCAGGCCTAGCGTCGGGTAGCTATCACGTCATCGCCTACGCCCGCTCCGCTGGCAGCCTGAAGTACCAATCCTACGACTCCCTGGCCGTGCTCGTCGGTCAAGTCTGCAACACTGTTACCTTGTCGAGCGATTTGGCGTCGCCCCAAGCGGTGGGCGCCGTGCCGAGCCTCTCGGCGGCGGCGACCTGCACGAGTGGAACGCCTGAATATCAATTCACGGCCAAGCCGCGCGTCGGCTCGACGGTGGTGATTCAAGATTGGTCGAGCTCGTCCACCGCGAGTTGGAACACTCTCGGGCTTTCGGCTGGGCCGTACACCCTTTATGCATCGACCAGGGCCAGCGGCAATTTGGCCCTCGAAGCGCAGAGCTCGCTCGCGTTTCGACTCGGTGAAACCTGCGCGGTCCCCACGCTTTCGACGACGCCGTCGAGCCCAGGCGCCGTCGGCGCCGACGTCGTGCTCAACGCGAGCACGACCTGCACCGGCAGCGTCACGCCCGAGTTTCGCTTTTCTTACCGGCCGAGCGCGGCCAAGGCGTACACGCTGCTTCAAGACTGGGGCAGCGCTGCGAGCACGACCTGGCACACGACGGGCCTGCCCGCCGACAACTACGGCATCCTGGTCGAGACGCGCGCCAACGATTACGCCGGGCCCAGCCAAGCGCGCAAGACCTCGACGTTCGTCGTCGGCGGGTCTTGTAACGCCGTGACGCTGGTCGGCTCCCCGAAGTCTCCGCCTCCGCTCGGCGCCGTGCTGGCGTTTTCTGCCGACGCCACTTGCAGCAGCGGCAGCGCGGAATATCGCTTCTCGGTGCGCTCGCCCGGCTCGACCGCATACAACGAGTTTCGCGGTTGGGGCGGGAGCACAGCCAGCTTTCCGACCTCGGGGCTTGCCGGCGGCGACTACGCCTTCAAGGTGGAAGCGCGAGCCATCGGTAGCATCGCGAGCAGTCAAGCGTACCGCGCGCTTCCGTATGACCTGGGCGCCGTTTGCAACAAGGTCGCGCTCACGGCTAACCCGCCTTCGCCCAGCCTTCCGGCCACGAGCGTGAACCTGACGGCGAGCGCAACCTGCGTCAACGGGGGCGTGCCCGAGTATCAGTTTGCGGCGCGAGCGGCCGGCACGACGACCTGGACGATTCTGCGAGACTGGGGCTCCGCCTCGACGATCTGGGACACCAGTCAAGCGCCGTGGAATATGGTCGGCGACTACCTGCTGCGGGTCAGCGCGCGCGGTCAGGGCCAGCTCGGTCCGGCGGAATCGACCCGCACGATCACTTATGGCCTGACCAATGGCTGCCTCGAAAATTCCACCTACGACTTGTTGGTCAGTGGCTCGTACACGGAGAACGAGCCTTCTTCGCCCTTCGGTTCGGGAGGCTGCGATTTGGTCGACTCCGGTAGGTTCCAACGCTCGGTGCAGGCGATCGTGAACGGCGAGCAGGTGCGGCTGGTCGGTGACGGATACGATGAGCTCCCGCCGCTTCGCATCATCTCGGCAACGGCGAGCGGCTTTACGGCGCAAGCGAGCGACGATTTCGGTTTCGATTGCGGGTACTACCTTCCCGGTGCGACCAACTCCGGCGAAGTCACACTCAACTTCGACTGCGCCTCCGCGACGGTTACCTTCACTGCCTCCTGCGTGAGCGACTTCGACGCCAACGGCTGCTACCCGGATTATATCGAGACTGCGACCGGTAGCGGCACGCGCAACGTGCAGTGCCAGCCGGGCTACCACGCAGTAGCTGGCAAGTGCGTGGACATCGACGAATGCACCGCAGGCTCACCGTGCGCGGGCGCGGAGACTTGCACCAATACACCAGGATCTTTCAGCTGTTCCTGCGACTTGCCTGCGAAACTCTGCGACGGCGCCTGCGTGAACGCCGATACGGACTTCCTCAACTGCGGGGCGTGCGGCACCAGCTGCGCCGACGGCCAGGTTTGCTCGGGCGGGGCTTGCGTCACGGCGTCTTGCCCTCCCGGCTACACGAGCAGCGGCGGAACCTGCGTGGATATCAACGAGTGCGCGTTGCACGCATGCGATCCCAACGCGGACTGTGTCAACTGGATCGGGAGCTATGCGTGCGTTTGCAATCATGGTTTCAGTGGCGATGGCAAGACCTGCACGGATATCGACGAATGCGCAGGCTCAGTCTGTGTCGGAGCGCAAACGTGCACCAACCTGCCCGGTTCCTACACTTGCGCGTGCGACGCCCCGGCTCTGACTTGTAACTCGACTTGCGTCGACCCAAGCAAAGATCGGTACAACTGCGGCGGATGCGGTCTAGCGTGTCCCGCGCATCAGGTGTGCGCGGATGGTGCGTGCGTGCCCGGAACAGGCACCGGCTGCACGCCGTGTCCCAACGGTAGCTTGCCGGGCTTGCCGGACGAGGCTTGCGTTTTCCCGACGGGAACCAGCGCATCTGGTCCCTACTACCAGAGCTCGGTTCCGGCCCGAGCGATCGATGGGGACGGCAGCACTACCTGGGGTGGTGGTTCCTACGACGCGACGATCGTGCTGAGCCTGCCCGCGCCCACGACCATGTCGAAGTTGGTACTTTATCCCGACTACTGGCCCAGGCCGGACATTACGTACACGGTCAGGATCACCGCGCAGACGGGAACCATCACCACGCTGAGCGGCACCTTCAAGAGCGTGCCCCCCTATTGGCTCGAGATGCCGCTACCTTCGCCAATTGCAGTTACGCGCATCGAGATTCAGGCCGACAGTGCCGTGACGTGGATCGGGATGCGAGAGGTGCTCTACGAGGATTGTGAGAGCGCGGGCCAGAGTCGGTGAGTTTCAAGGAGCGCGGCGGTGCTCGTCGGCGCAGCCGAGTTGGCCGGCGACGTAATCTTTCTTATCGGCTGTTTTGGCGCCGGAAGGCGCCTTTGGGGAGCCGCTGACCCGCCCGCGCCCGGGAATGAGTGAACCAGCTCGACGTCTGGCACGACGCACGCAAACGCCACTAGCTAGTCTTGCGCAACACAGCAAACGGCGAAAGACCGCATCGAGCGCTCGCTCACGCGCACCGCGGCGACGGTGCAAGCCCATTCGAGGAATCGCGGCGCCTCGAGCCGCGGCACCCTTGTGGGAAGCCGGCCCGCTGTGCATCCCAGGGTGAACCAATGGCCTCACGCCGTTGGAGCGCGCTTCGACCTGCGGATGAGGCCGAGAGCCACCGCGACTGCGGCGAGGCCCCATCCCGGCGCCGAGCCGCGACCGTGTGTGGTCGAGCAGCCGAAGCTGGGATCGGCCACGCCCGTCAATGAAGCGTTCGTCTTGGAGTTGGGGTCAGTGCGGTTCTTCAGCTCGGTCACGTCGTCGACGCCATCGCCGTCGCTGTCGGTGTGGTCGGCCGCCAAGCGGCTGAGCGCGGACGACAGTGTGTCGTCGCCTTCGGTGAAGCCGCGGGCCTTCAGTGCGTAACCGAACGGGGTCGTCACGGTTGGAGCGCCTGTCTTGTTGGTCAAGTGGCACACGCTGCACGGCGGCTCGTAGTCGAGGCCGAGTTCCCTGGCGATGACGCCCGGAAATTGCGGTACCGCCAGCGCTGGTCGCGGGAAAACCGCAACGGCGAGGAGCAGTAAACGAGTCGCGGAAAATCTGAGCGCCATGATCGTCCTCACAAGAAAACGTGTGCCTGCGCCATCGCGGCGGTCACGGGAACGCGAGCAGGGCCGAAGATTTCGCTGCGCCGCATGAAGTCGACGCGCAGGTCGGCGTGCGGTGCGAAGAACCAGGCGGCGCCGAGCCAGCCGCCATAGGACTGGTCCTGCTTGCCCGGCGTGTACGTCTCACCCGTGATGATGAAGTGAAGGCCTTGAATCGCCTCGACGTCGGCCTGCAGCATCGTGGCCAGCCCCAGGAGTGACGCGGCGCCGGACGTCTTTTGGATGAGCACGTCACCCTCACCCAGTAGGACGAGGGGTCGCCAAGGCGCATAGCGAACGAACGCGCCGTGGGCTTGCCGAGTATTTGCCGTCTTGACGTAGAGATCGCGCGCCGCATGCGTCGCCAGGCTGCTCACGCCCACAGCCAAGGTGTTCAGTACCGCGTACTCGGCCGTCAGGCTGTAGCCGCGCTCGCGGTAGGCGTCGGGTCGGAGCTGATAGTTGCCAGCGATCGCCATCACCTCGGCGCGAATGCCGGAGCCGTCGTAGGCCAGCGCTACGCCATGCTGCTGTGTGTCGTTCAGGTCCGTGCGAGTCGCACGCCGCACGAACAACGTATGCTCGATGGAGCGGATGCCGAACGGCAGGTTGATGCGCCCGGCGCGCAGCAGCAGCGCGTCGTTCAGGAAGCCATAGCCCACCCAGTGCTCGCGTGAGATGAAGCTGCCGAATACCGACGCTCCGGAGCCGTCGGTAGGCGCCAGGCCCACGCTGGCGTTCGCGCGAAAGTGCCCGAGATCGAGCTCGGCCTGAAGGTCCGCCTGCATCAAGATCGTCTGCGATGCGAAGCTGCCGTCACCGATCTTCAGCTCCATGAACATCGGGCGAAACTGCCCACCAAGCGTGAGAACACTCGGTTCCTTGATCAGGCCCCACAGAAATCCGGCCGACTTACCGGGCTCGGCGTCAGGCGTGCCATACTGCATGCGCAGCAGCTGGTCGCTCTGATCACGACCGTACGACGTGAGCAGACCTGCGCCGGATGGGTCGGTATGGCACGAGGCACAGCGACTGTATTCATGCCGGATCATCCAGGCATAGGCGTGCGCGCTCTTGGTGTGAGAAAGCGCGAGCACCAGGACCAACAAAGCCAAGAGGCAACGAGGAATGGGGAGGAGCCGCTGGCGCATCTGAGCGTGCCCCCCTGCAGGAAGTATGCGAAGCCAGAATTGCGCCACAAGCTCGTTGTGGCTCGACCTTTCTTTCGGCGGCTCGCGCGGACTCTGCGCGCAAGCCTTGCGTCAGCGGCCTGCAGAACCCGCGCCCTGCTATCGCTCAGGGGACTGTGATGCGACCGGGCGCCATCATGCTGGCGTTTTGGCCATGACACGAGTTGCAGTCCCCGGACGTCTGCGCCGTGAGCATCAAGCGTTCTCGGCCTTGGTAGGCCACTTTGGCTTGGTAGGGCGTCGTGACGGCCATCCTGGACGAGAAATTGCCGACGCCGTTCGGCGTGAGCGTGAGCGTCTTGCCGTCTGCGCCGATGATGACGATGCGAGCGCCAGCGTCGCCGACGCTGCTGTTGCACTTGTCGGGTTCGTGCCCCGTTGGGTATACGGTGCCAGCGATGCTGAATACGGGGCCTTCGCCCTCACTCTTGTGGCACGAGATGCAGGCCATGCCGGGGTTCATCGAAGCCGAGCCCCGATTGCCTCCTGTCCAGCTGGTCTTGCTGCTGCAAATGGGCATCGCGAGCAATGGATCGTTGCTCGGCCCGCCCCCGGCTCCGCTGCCGGCTGCGCCGCCGGTCGCTGCGCTGCCACCACTGCCGCTACCGCCGCCGCTGGTGCCCGTGGGGCAACTGGGTTTGGGATACCCCTGAGCAACGAAGTCCTGAAGCGCGCTGATTTCACTCGCGGTCGCGCGAGTGCCAGGCGCCGGCGGCATTGGCATCACCGTGCTTTGCAATCGCGCGAGGGTTACGACAGCGTTCGTCTTACTCGGATCGCTCTTGGCGGGTGAGGTGAGGTCCGCGTAACTGAGCAGCGTTGGTAGCGTCGCCGCCAACGGGACTGGCCCGTGGCACGTGGCGCACCGATTCGTGAGCATCGTCTGGATGGTCGTGGGCAAGACGTCCAGAGTGCACGCGCCGCCGCTCGATGCGCCGTTCGAGCTTCCGCCCAACGCCGAAGCCCCGCCGGTCCCCAGCGCATCGCCGGGATAGGTGTTGCTCCCCGAGCCCGCGAGGGCCGCTGAGCCCGCGCTGACGCCAATACTGCCGTTGTCGTTCGGACCCGTACTCGGGCTGGCTCCACCCGTACTCGCAGCACCGGTAGGACCGCTTGTGCCAGCACCGAGTTGGGTCGAATCCTCACCGATCACTGCCGTGCAGCCGACCAATGGAATCAAGATTGACCAGACAACGTAAAGCTTGTTCACGCAATCGTCCTTTCACTGCAAAGGCAGACGCTCGGGTGCGCGCTGAGTGCTCACGTCAGCGACACACGGCATCCCTGGCGATCGGCGAAACCAGCGGCGATTGCCGATGGGCGGCCACACCATTGCGGTGTCGCAGGCAAGAGGTGCCGTCGTGCCGGCCGAGGCAGGCACGTTCTCGCAAATTGTCCGAAGTGCCTTGGAAAATTACGCGGAGATGTAAGAGGCCGGCTTCGAGGGGTGACCAGCGGGAAACGAAAACAAAGCGAAGCCCGGCTCCCGCGTCGAGGTCGCCGTCGGAGGACTTGATACAAGCGTAAGGCGCGCCTTCTTCGCCGCCGCTGCAGCCCCCGCCACGAGCCGCGTCCGTGAGCGTGCCGCCGGTGCCGCCGCCTGTCGTGCTAGCGCCGACCCATGCCGGGATCGCCACCGCTGCTGCGTGAAACGCCACCTGCCGGCGTGGCCCCCCGCGAACCTATTGGAGCACCACGGCCTAATCGTGCCCACCTCACGAACGGCGAATCATTTTCCGGAACCGGTACCGGATTTGGGCTAGCGGGCCGTCAGCGCTCCGTCCGGGAGGCTCCGCGACACCGCTGGCCAAGACGGCCGCCGGCGCCCCAAGCGCTGGCACGACGTGTCATCCGCGCGATACCGCGATCGGGTACGCATGCGATCCCGAGTGGCACATGGTCCACGGTCTAACGGATGCGATGGCTTGGTACGAATGACCCACCCGGTGCTCAGCGCCGGGAGCACTACAGGGCTGAGGTCTCGCGAGGCTTCATTCGCGGCAGTTTCGCAGCATTTCAGAAGACGGGAGCTTTGCAGCCATGCCCATCCTCAGGTCGGTGATCGCTTTGGTGACGTTGTTCGCCCCGTTGGGGCTGGCAGGTTGCGGCGGCGGAGATGCTTCAACGGCCGAGGCGTCTCAGCACGAGGTGGACGTGAGCGCGTGCGCGGCTGACCCGCGGACGAGCAGCTACCAGGCCAATATGAGCCAAAAGAGCCAGAATGAGGCGTTCTCGCTGAAGCTGCAGAAGAGCGACCCGGCGCCGCCCGCCAAGGGCGACAACACCTGGCAGATACAGCTGGTCGATGCTCATGGCGCGCCCGTGAACGACGCGACGATCGACGTGGTGCCGTTCATGCCCGATCACGGCCACGGTACCTCGATCCACCCGCTGGTGACGCCCGACGGCTCGGGAAAAGGGCAATATGCCATTTCACGCATCAACTTGTGGATGCCGGGGCTGTGGCAGGTGACGCTGCACGTGGCGGCGGACGGGGCCGCTGACGACATCGTCTTGGGTTTTTGCATCACGGGATAGTGAACGTTTGGAAGCGGCGCGCCTCCGAGCAGCTCGGTTCTCTTCCATCGGGCTGGCGCTGTTGGTTGGTTGTCGCGGCGAGCCGGACGTAGCGTTGTCGCGCGCCGACCTGCTCCGTCCCGAGACATGCAGGGTAGCAGGCCGCCAAGATCGCTCCAGAGCGGTGCGCGACGGCGAAAATTGGGTGCTCGACGGCAGCAAGATGTTCGTTACGCACGGCTCCGTGGCGGGCTTCTGCGTCGTGCTAGCGCGCACCGACTTCCAGGTCGAGCCGCAAGACGGCATCACCGCTTTCATCGTCGAGACCGCGACGCCCGGTTACCACGTCAGCAAGAAGCTGAAGAAGCTGGGCTGCCGCGCCAGCGACACCGTCGAGATTGCCTTGGATCACGTGATTGTCTCGGACAGCCAGCGCCTGGGGGAGCTCAATCGAGGTTTTCGCGACGCGATGTGCATTCTCGACGGCGGTCGCATCTCGATTGCGGCCATGGCGCTAGGGCTCGGACGCGGCGCGCTCGAGATGGCCCTGAGCCATGCCAGGCAGCGCGAAGCCTTCGGCAAGGCGATCGCCGAGTTTCAAGCGATCCGTTGGATGCTGGCAGATGCGCAGACAGAGCTCGACGCGGCGGAGCTCTTGGTGCACCGCGCGGCGTGGCTCGCGGACGGCCATCGACGCTTCACGGCCGAAGCCTCGATGGCAAAGCTCTTCGCAAGCGAGGTGGCGACGCGCGTGTGCAACAAAGCGCTCCAAACTCACGGCGGCTACGGCTACATGCGCGAGCTAGATATCGAACGCCACCTGCGCGACGCCAAGCTGTGCGAAATCGGTGAAGGCACGAGCGAAGTGCAGCGCATGCTGATTGCCAAGCTACTCTTACGAGGCTGACGGCAGGCGCGGGGCGAGGCCGTCACTCACGGGCCCGGCTCCAGCCCCCAGATCAGCTTCCCGTTGCGATACAAACAGGTCGTCTGCGAGGGAGCGGCATCGTCGGAGTTGGGATCGAAGGAATAGTCATTGCTCTGCTGGAGCGGGCCAATGCCGCTGCTGTGAAACGACACCTCGTATCGCCGGCTGACGCCGCCCGGGGCCACGCTTTCGGCGGCTGCCGTAAAGGCTACGGACAAATACGAGTCGGCGAGGGGACGAACCGGATTGACCGAGCCGAACGACAGCTGAAGGACGTCACAGTCGGGTGGCAGGTTGGGGCACTGGCTGATGGGCGCGCTCGAGCCCTCGTTCGTAAAGAAATAGCGAATCTCCAGCTCGCTCAGCGGCACGACGCTGGGCCCGTCATTGTGGATTTCGAAGCTCGGCCTAACGGCTAGGGCCGACGCGAGACGCGAGGAAGTTCGGTAAAAGACGCTCAACGTCGCCGCGCACGCGTTTTCTGCGCACGACCCGCTCGCGCAATCGTCGTTCGACGTGCAAACGGCACCCACGGCGCAACCGGGGCAAGCTCCTCCGCAATCCACGTCACTCTCGTTGGGATCGCGAATCGCATTGGTACAGCTCGCGGTCAGGCCGCCGCCTTCGCCGGAGCTGCCCCCAGTCGAAACACTGGGTGAGCCGCCGCTCGCAGCTGCGCCCGCCAGCAAGCCACTGTCCGCGGTCGCCACGATATCCTCGGTTCGGCAGCTCAGCAGTAGCAGCGCGGCCGCGAGCACGGCACGGTGAGACCTTTGAGTATGCGGCGCGTTTCTCAAACTGGCACCCAAGCACATTGTCACTTCAGCCGTCTCACGCCAGGCGTCAGCAGACGTTCCAGCCTCGGGTCACAGAAGACAAGCGTCAGAACAGAGCGCATCGATAGTGTCACGATTCTCATCGCCCTCGATTGTCGCGCGTTGAGCGTCAGGTAACGCACGGTGGACTTGGCTCTCGAACCGCAGAGGCGCTATTTTTTAGCGCTGGCGTCGCCAAGAACGAGAGGGTGCTGTTCGACGGCTACCACCGGCATCACCAAGACGAACGACGACGACCACGAGCTGATTGAGTACATCGGGCAAAGCCGCAAACCAGCCCGTTTCGCTCGCGGAGGGCCATGGGCCCGGCGGCGTTCGCGATTGGGGGCACGTTGACAAGGAATCGGTCCTTGTTAAAGTAAGGAATGGCAAAGGTGACCAGTAAGCTTCAGGTCACGCTGCCCAAGGCCCTCGCACGGCAATATCGCATCGAGCCGGGCGACGAGATTCTCTGGGTTGCGGCGGGCGACTCAATCCGGGTCGTACCAGCCAGCGCGCATCCTCACTCGGACACAACCGAGGCACGCCTCCGTCTCTTCGACAAGGCAACCGAACGTCAACGCGAGCGTGACGCCGGCAAGAAGGCGCGTACTCACGAGCCGCCGCACCGAGGCTGGAAGAGAGAGGAGTTGTACCAGCGTGGCCGCTCTCGTTGATACGAACGTCCTCGTCTATCGCTTCGACGCACGCTTTCCCAAAAAGCAAAGGCGCGCGACCGAGCTGCTGCGCCGGGGTATCGTCGAGGGTTCGCTGCGCTTGCCGCACCAGGCCATTCTGGAATTCGTCGCCGCTGCGACCAGGTCGAAGAAAGGCTCTCCCGCCATTCTTCGTCCGGACGACGCTCGGCGAGAAGCTGAAGAGCTACTGAGTCAATTCACCATTCTCTATCCGTCTGATCCGGTCGTTCGCACCGCGCTCCGCGGTATGGCCGCGTATCAGCTATCGTGGTTCGATGCGCACTTGTGGGCTCACGCGGAGCACTACGGCCTCGACGAGCTGCTCTCCGAAGATTTTCAGCACGATCGAATGTACGGCAGCGTCCGCGCAATCAACCCTTTCCTCGCCGGATGAAGTCGCTGCGCCGCGTCGAACGAAGCTCACGCTACGCCTCACCCAAGCACCTAGCGCTCGAGCAAGTGCTTCCAGATTTGCAACGTTAGCTCTTTGGAGGGCAGCAGCTCGTGCGCGTCATCTTCACGCAGGGCGCAGTTGCAGGCCGTGCTGAGGTGGCTGCGCTCGGCGTCCGAGCTCTCCTTGCCCTTCGTCTTACACCCATTCACTGCCGCCACCTCGTTGACGATCACCTGCGGCAGGCGCTTGTACTGTTGCTTGTAGTGCTCGAGCGAGTCTTTGAGCGGTTCGGCGAGCCCGAGCTGCATCGGATCGCCGAGGCCCATGGCTTGATGACACGCCGTAGCCAACGCCGACTTGTCGTCATCGAGGTTGTAGTAGGCGTACATGTGGCTTTTGGAGGTTGGTACCGAAGTCTGGCTCGGATGACTGATGGCCGTGGGACAGACCTTTTCGTCGGCCTTACCGGTGGGGTAGCCGATGTTCGGCCCCGATAGCATGATGAGACTGTGCACCTCGACCTGCTGCGCGACGTAAGCGAGCAGCTTGGAGCCGGACGAATGCCCTGCCAGCGTGATCTTCGACCAACTGACGAAGGGGCTTTGGTCGAAGTTGCCGTCGCTATTTGCTGAAAATTGCTTCCAATGTTGCTGCGGAAAATGCCGTTCGAGGTAGGTGAGGGCGCGACGCAGCCGATTCTGAAATGGGTCGCCCTCGGTTGGCAATAGCGGCACCGGATGCGGATTTTCCGGCGTTGCCTTGGGCACGGTGAAGGCGCCGAGTGCCTTGAGCGTAGAGCTGCTGCGAAACTGGCCGTCGAGCAGCTTGGTGATGCAGGCGTCGGCAGTTTCCGTGCTGTAGGCAAAGCCTGGAGGCGCGTTGGGCGGCGGCGCTTGCGGGACACAATCGTTGGCCGTTGTTTCCTGGGTGTTCCAGTAGCGCAGCACCAGCACGTGAAAGCCAAGGCTGGCCGCATACTTTCCAAACTCTTGGTACTCCGCTGCAACATCCGGTGAACCTGGCGCGAACACGACGAGTCGCCCCTTGGGCGCTGAGGGGAAGTAGATCTCGTAGGGACTAGCGCCACCCCAGGCAGGCGCCGGCACGCTCAGGTCGTCGGCGATGGCCTGGGGCGTGAGTGGCAGCCCCTTACCGGCTTGGCTGCCCGCGAAATCCTTGCGGACCGTGCTCGATATTTGCTCGTAGCACGGGCCTGGTTTGCCACTCTTGCACTCGATGTCGGCTCGCGCCGACGTCGAGATCAAGAACGTGCAGGCGAGCGCCACGAGCGCCTTCAGCGAATGCATGCGTCCCTTTCCCAGCATGGTTCCGACTGATTACTGCTTTGGAGCTGCGACCGTCAATGAGCATGTCTCCAGTGGAGGGAGAGGGTCATTGCTTCGCCGACACAAGTCTCAGCGCTTGGGTCGCATGTCCTCCGGCACACCTTCTGTTTAAGCGATCGGGCTGCTCGATGATCGTGGGCAGCCGGTGGGGCAGCGGCCAACTGCTGCGGTTTGAAGTAGCGAGAACGATTCGGGAGGACTTGCGGAGAGGGCGGGATCCGAACCCTGCGCACGGCGCGGGCAATAACCTCAATCGGCACGCGACTTGCGAGCCAACGCCGTGAAACGAAACACGAAATGGGTTCGGAACGCTCTCCCCGCTGATCGACGTGAGTCGACGTGAGTCGACTGGGGTTGGGCAACGGTTGGGCAACGCCGTTGCGCTTGGGCCTACCGCGAGGTGACCGGCATGTCACCTCGACCTCGTTAGGGGCCGCCGCTAGGTTTCGGGCATGGGTAGCGAAAAGGCCCCTGGGTCGACAACGGAGCTCTCGGAGCGCGCCGAAGAGCTCGTTAGAAGCGTGCAAGAGTCTCAGCGCGCTCGCGCGGATCTGGGTGCAATCTTCGCGCACATCGCCGCCGACAACCGGAGCGCTGCTGAACGTTGGATCGCGCGCATCTTGGAGCACACCGCGGCGCCACTTCTAGGCAGAATCGTTCCGGAGCTGGCTCAGGCGGACATTCGCGAAACCTACTTGCGCAGCTACCGCATCGTCTATCGAACCGACGGGCAAAGCGTATGGGTCCCGACCGTGTTCGAGGAAGCCGCGAACTACGCTCGTCGGGCCTCGACGACGATGCCTGAGCGCGGGCGTCTGGGGGATAGGCAGTCCAAGCGCCACCTGCCGGCGTGGCCCCGCGGCTGGCCGGCGGCGTAATCTTTCTTATCGGCTGTTTTGGCGCCGGAAGGCGCCTTTGGTAAGTCGCTGGCAATGGTCGCATTCATCGACCCATCCTGCATCGCGTCCTGGCAACGACCGGTTTCACACCTCCGGGTGTCGTGATCCCCGTCTCGGCCGCAATCCTCAACGACAGCTCGGGCTACGACGCAGCGCGTGCCTGAACATCTCCAAGCGAGAGACCAGCGTCGGCTGCCAGAGCGAGCTCGAGTCGTTCCGCTCCGCGAACGTCTGTTTTTGAAGGAGAAGAGACGGGCGACGCACGATCACCGATGAGCAATCGTGCGTCGCAGTTGGTAAGCTATATTTACCTTGGTGGCTCATCGCGCGTCCGCGGGTGCACGAGCCGTCATCTAAGTGCGCGGTGTTGTGATCGCTTGCGCCTTCGCCTAGGGTCACCACCAAGACGCAATCGCTTCCGGGTGGAGGGCGTCGCGCGGGGTGGACGTCACCTCAGAAAGATGGTGGGCAATGATTCCTCGCAATAGGGTTTGGGTGGGTGCGTGGTGTTTTGCTGGTTGCTTGAGCGCGGCCTTGGGCTGTTCGAGCGGAGCACAAGACGGTGAGGACAAGGGAGAGGGAATGCTCGACCGCGACACGGTCAAGTCGATCGTTCAGCCCATCTACTCTGGCAATACGGCGACTGACTTGACGACGAGCACGGGCCCCATCGGTGCGACCGCATCGATCAACATCAACGGCGTGGCGGCTGCATGCTCGGGCACGCTGGTAACGCCGACGAAGGTGGTAACGGCCGCACACTGCTTCAAGTGTCCTGCCGTGACAACCGCGGCAGCCGTCAACGTGTCGTTTGCGCAAGGTGGTGGCACGTTCCCGGCAGGCGCGCCGCCGGCGGTCTTTGCGCTCTCGAACAACGATTGCCCCCCGAGTCCGGACGCCTTCGATCTGGCGGTAGTCACTCTGGCTGCCCCGGTGCCCGCTTCAGTGGCGGTGCCGCAGCCCATCTTTCTCTCGGACTCGTACACCGCGCTGACTGACAACAGCTTGCTGCAGCCCTGCACGCTCAACGGCTACGGCGGCAACGTGCTTTACAACTCCAGCGCGGGCGGCGGGCCACGCCGCTTCGGTTCGCTCGTCCCCCAGTGGTACACGGACACCTGCGGTGACGTCTGCGAGGGCCCCTGCAACAACTACCCGTTCTGGCGCGAGGACCTGACCACCAATCAGGCGCACTCGGCCAACGGCGATTCGGGCGGTGGTCTGTTCTGCACGCTCAACGGCGCGCCCATCTTGATCGGAGTCGTCTCGGGCTGGAGCACGATCGATAGTATCTGCAACACCGAATACAACAACATTCAGGCCCCCACCGGCACCGTCAACGACGGTGGCGCGAAGAACTTTTTGATTTCACAGATCGGCTTTCCAGACGTCGCGCCCGCCGTTTCCTTCGCGATATCGGCGAAGGGCGCCGTCAACATCAACGATCGGGCTTCGGTCGTCACCTCCAGCGGCAACGCGGGCGCGCCGATCGCCTCCGGTTCCGGGGGGCGGCTCGGTACCGATACGTTCGTGGGCAACACGTTCGCCAATGGCAACATGCAAGTGGCGGATCGCGCGCGAGTCAACGGTACGCTCACCGCCAATGGCTCGATTGCTCTCGGCAACCAAGTGCAAGGCGCCTTCGTCAGGCACCGCTACTCGCAGCTGCCGGCATGGAGCCTGAACGTCACGTATCCCACCAACACCTCGCCCGCGATCGCTTTGGGTCAAGGGGTCCACCAGACGATCGGTGCGGAGGTCGCCAACAAGCTGATCACCAACGTGACCGTCGACCAAACCGCAAACCTGACGCTCACTTGCGGCACGACCTACTTCATCAACAACCTGACCATCAACGCCGGCGGACGCATCTCCATGGATACGAGCTGCGGCCCCGCTCGCATGTTCGTGAAGGGCAGGATGGTGATCAACAACGGCGATATCGTCGACACCAACGGCGCGATCATCGGCGACAACCTGATTGGCTATACCGGCACGAGCCCCGTGACGTTCAGCTCGTTTTACGGCACCATCGTCGCGCCCAATGCCAAAGTTTCAGTGGCCAATGGCATTTCTGGTATCGGCGCCATCTTCGCGGCCAGCGTCGAGGTTCACCAAGATTCCGCTGTAATTCTATTTCCCTTCAACTTCCCATGGGTGATCTAACGACGCTTCGCCTTCGCACCCGCGCGGCAGTCCGCTGGGCTCGGCAGAAAGCTTGCTGCCTCGGCGGTGGGCTCCTGCTTGCTTTGAGCGGCTGCTCGTCGGGTACGGCGTGCACCAACAACCTGCGCCCCGCACTCTTGGTCAGCGTGGTCGATAGTGCCGAGGCGCAGGTGTGTAACGTCGTGGTGACCGCTGAGGGGCCTGAAACCGGTGGCCCCCAGCGGCTGACACCGAGCGACTGCCGCTTCTCGGGTGGCACGAGCGCTGGTCACTATGTCCTCGTCGTCTCGCGCGAAAGCCAGCCGCTCGTGACGACGGAGGTCACGGTCGACAGCGATGAGTGCGGCGTCGTGACGAAGGAAGTCAAAGTCACCGTACCCGATCCGTGAGGTAGCTCCGGCCATGCTCGCCAACTTCTCCGCTCACCTACCCAAACACCTTGCGCTCGCTGTTCTCGTGCTCGGACTTGCCGCTGCCTGCTCGGGACACACCGACACTGGCGAAGGCAGAGGGGGCGACTCCGGCGCCGGCGGCTCTGCTGCTGGCACGAAAGCAACGACCGCGGGCACGAGTGGTGCACCCCTGACTCCGGGCGTGGCGGGCTCCGATCCGGTTGGTGCGAGGGGCGGCGAGAGCACCACGGGCGGCACCACGCAACAGCCACTGAACGGCGCCGCCTTCTTCGACTTCGACTGCTCGAGCGACGGCAAGCTGCCCCCGGGGGATGCTTGCGCGGTCTGCGAGCAGACGCAGTGCAAGGACGAGCTGGCCAGCGCCCTCGGCGACAACTGGAGCAGCGGCCAAGCCGACGGCCCCTGCAAGGCCTGGTTCGATTGCCTGCAAGCCTGCACCTGCAACGACCAGCCATGCTACAAATCGTGCACGAGCAAGCTCAGTGAAGGCAATTGCCCGACCGCATTCGCGCCCTTCGACGCCTGTCTCGGCGACACTTGTCACAGCAGCTGCTCGAGCAGCTCGAGTGGCTGAGAAAAGCTCAGCGCCGCGTTCAAGCTCGCCTCGGTAGCTTCAAAGCGTCGCGTGCGGCGCGGGGGTGGGCGGCATCGGCAGAACGGTCAGTACGTGCTCGCCACGAGCATGAGCCTGCTGCAAGAAGGTGCTGCTGTCGCGGCCGATCCAGAGGCCGTCCGTGGCCCAGGCTACGGAGATAAAGTGGCCGTCGCGGAGGGTGGGTAGGGTCTTGCTGAAGTCAATTTCGTAGAGGAAGTCGCCCTCGGTGGAGTACTGTTGCACGCCGTTGTCGTAGGTGATCCAGAGCGCAGCGCCCTCGGAAGTGATCCTCTTGGGGGTGCCCGATGAGCTGCGATGTTTCCCACTATCCCGGAACGGAGACGCGAATGAACAGATTCCTTGGCAGAGTGGTGTTCGCGGTGGGGCTCGTCGCGTGCACGCGGACACCGGACCCAGCCGCACGAGCCACCTCGGCGGCGGTGTCGAGCGCTGCGGTTGAGGCAAGTCCGGTAGCCAGTACTGCTCCGGCGGCGGGGAGCGCGGCGCCTGCCGAGAGCGCGGGCGGGAGGTCGGGGAGAGTTGGTGGGAGATGCGAATACGACGACACGCCCGGCACCGCTACGGTGACGGCCGTTGAGGACGCGCCGGGCAACGGTGATTGTCGCAATCATCCCAAGAGAGTGACGTTGAAGTTCGTGGCGGATGATGCTGCGGCGAAGCCGAATCCGAAAGATGATGCGTTTGCGTTAGGGGTTGGTGGCGTGGATTTTGTGGCGGCTGGGTGTTTGGCGGCTTACAAGATTTCGGTTGGGGCGAAGCTCAAGACGGTGCGCCATATCATCAAGGCTGGCACTTGCTCACCGCACGTGTACGAGGTGACCGCGCTCTCGTCGCCCGACGACATCGAGAAGTGCGTCGGCTTCTGCAATAAGTAGGCGCTCGCCGCGAGGGCAAGGCTGATATGCTGAGCTCCAGAGGCTCGGCTTCGGTTTGCTGGCGCCCAATGCGGCCCATCGTTTGGAGGCGGCGGAGCTGAGCTCGCTCATGGCGGGCGCTATCGAGCGGCGGGTCAAGACGTCGACGCTGACTTCAAGAATTCTGGTCGCTGGAGAAGCGGGTCTCAGGCAAGGCGAGGTCATCGCCCTGGAATGGGGGTGGGGCAGCGGCGACCTACTGCGGTCTGAAGTAGCGAGAACGATTCGAGAAGACTTGCGGAGAGGGCGGGATTCGAACCCGCGGTAGGATTTTGTCCTACGCCCGCTTAGCAAGCGGGTACCTTCGGCCTCTCGGTCACCTCTCCAGGTAAGCTTTGAGGAAGGGAGCGCGAAGGTAGTCGCGGGCGGGCGCACGTCAAGCAAAACGGAGGCGCTTGCCGCAATTCCTGCGCAAATCGGCCTGGCGCCCGGTAATCATCCGTAGATTCAGGAGGTTGCCGAGTCGGCGGGCTCGCGAAAAGTGCGGCCGCGAGGCTCGAGTCCGGACGGGATCAGTCGGGGACCTCTGGCCGAGCGTCGATCAGGGCCCGCAGGTGCCCTGACGCGGCGGGCTTGCTGGCGCCGCCTAGGGGCTCAGCTCGAGCAGCAGTCCGGCGGTGTCTTTCGTCGACAGCTTGGCGTCGTCGACCCAGACTTGGCTTTCGAAGGTCGAGCCGAGCCAGATGAAGGCGTCGTTGTCCGTAGCGACGCCATTCAGCGTGATGCTGCCGCCGAGCGCGTGCAGCCAGACGCGACTGCCGTCCGGACGGAGCTTCATCACGAAGCTCAGATCGGTCGAGCCGAGCTCGGCTGCGTGCGGCGATTGTAGCACTTGGCCGTCGACCACCAGTGGGCCGATGCCGGCGACGACAATGTTGTCGAACGGATCCGTGCTGCCGCCCGAGCTGGTGACGTCTCCCTTGAAGGCTTGCTGCCAGGTGAGGGCACCGTCGCGCGAGTATTGTGCGAGCCACAGGGTGCTCGCCGCAGGTCCCGCGCCGAGCACGGTGTCTTCATTGCTGAACGAACCCGAGAAGTGCGCGAAAAGCGTCGTGCGCATCCTGCGATCGACGGCCACGCCCATCGGGATGATGTTGCCCATGAACGTTTTGGCGTAAACCAAATCTCCAGACGACGAAAACTTCTGCAAGAACGCCAGCGCCTGGTTGTCCTTTTTCAGCCGGCCAGTGCCAACGACGAGCACATTGTCTTCGTCGTCTACAGCCATGCCCTGGACTTCGCTCGATAGCCAGTCCGGAGCCTTGACGCCGAAAGCTCGCAACAGGCCGCCGTCGCTGGAGAGCTCGAGCAAATAGCCGCTCGATTCGAGCCCGGCGTCGAGCGCCGAACCGCCAAAATCCAAGGTCGAGCGAAACGATCCGCTCAGCCATATTCGGCCACCATTGTCGATGCCGACGCGCGCGGTCTGGATGTGACCTGCCTGGCCCCAGGCCGTGCTCCAGAGCGGTTGTCCTTGCGGGTCGAGTCGCCCGACCACCGCCGCAGGCTCGCGATCGTAGAAGGTGTGGGCTTGAAACACGATGTCGCCGTTCGGCGCGAACCTGAGCCCCGTCGCTTGGTACTCTGGCTCGTTGGGGTAGGCATACGCCCATTCCGGCTTACCGCTGCCGTCGAACGAAGCGACGAACGCGGCCGTTGGAAGCGGCTGATTCCCGCGCGGCGGGCTGTCGATGACATGGCCGCCCACGTTGAGCTTGCCACGAAAGCTGCCGGTGACGGCCACGCGTCGATCGCGGCTGGTGGCCACGTCCGCTACTCGTACTTCGTGATCGGATCCCAGTTGAAAGTGCGCCAGCAGGTCACCCGAGCTACCACCCTCGCTGAAGGTTCCGCCGATCACCGGAGCAGCTCCGCCTTTGGCGGCGGTGCCACCACGAGCCCCGCCGGAGCTACCACCAGAGTCTGCGCTCGCTCGCTGGTCCCAGCCGTCGAGCAAGCTCGAGCGGCCGCCGCACGCGCTCATGGTGAGGACCCCCAGTAGCCAGTATGGTTTCCCCTTCATCCGGTGGCGTCTCACAGCTCATTCGATGTCGCGCAGCGCGATGCGGGCGGCGTTGTAGCCGCACATGCCGTGCACGCCGGCGCCGGGGTGGGCGTAGCTGGAGCACAGGTAAAGGCGCGCGATGGGCATGCGGTAGCGAAAGTACGGGAATACCGGGCGAAACAGCAGCTGTCGATTCCACGCGTTGGAGCCGCCGCCCAGGTCTCCCCCCTTGAGGTTCTGGTTCATGCTTTCCAGATCGTTCGGCGCGTGCGCCTTGCGGGCCAGCACCAAAGATTTGAAGCCCGGGGCCAAGCCGTCGATGCGCGAGGTGATGGTGTCCGCGAAGCGCTCGCGAGCGGCGTCCCAACCACCAGGCAGATCCGAGGGCACGCGCGAATACACGTAGAGTGTGTGTCCGTTCTGCGGCGCGCGCGTGCGGTCGATCAAGCTTTGCTGGCCCATCACCAGGTATGGCCGCTCCGGCAACTGGCCGGAGCGGACTTCGCGCACGAAGCGCGATAAGTCGTCGAGGCTCTCGCCGGCGTGCACGACGGCGCTGACGCGCGCCTCCGGCACGCTCCACGGTACGGGCCCGTCGAGCGCGTAGTCGAGCTTGAAGGTGCCGAAACCCAGCGGAAATTTGCGCATTTTTCGCAGCGCAAAGCCGGGCAAGTCCTGGCCCTGCAGCAAGTCGAGCCACAGCGCCGGCGCCGACGTGTCCGCCAGTACGGCGCGCGTGGCGCGGATCTCTTCGCCGCTTTCGAGCATGACGCCGACCGCGCGCCGGCCGCGCACCAGGATGCGCAGAACGCGAGCGCCCAGCCGCAGGCGCCCACCTTGGCGCTCGAGCAGGGTAACGAGCGCATTGGTGATGGCTTGCGCGCCGCCGCGCGGTACCGCGTAGCCGCCCGTGGAGGCGGTCAAGCCGAGCATGTAGCCGAGGCCCGCGCCGAACCAGTCATCAGGCCCCACGTCCACGTGCAGCGCCAGGCTGGGCAGCACCCGGCGCGCTGCCTCGCTGCGGAACAGTCCCGTGGCCAGGCGCTTGCCGCTCTTGGCGAACATGCTCGCGATACGCAGCAGGTTGCCCGCGCCGAGCTTGAGCGCGGGACCGAGCGCCGGAAACGGATCCATCAGCGCTTCGAGCAGCCGCGGCTCGATGCCGCGGTGGAACCGCGCGAGCTTGCGCCAAGCGTCGCCGTCGCGCTCGCTGCCGAAATGCCGGGCAGCGAGCTCCGGGTCGCGCGCGATGGCCGCATGCGTGCCGTCGAGCGCGGGATGGCAGCTTTCGAGCTGCGCGTTTTGCCAGACGACACCGGCGGCCTCCAGGTCCAGCGCGCGGAATGCCGGGCTCGAGCGCCCGAAAGGAAAAAAGCCGGCGCCCACGTCGTGCACGAACCCGGGCAGCGTCCACTCCTCACTGCCGAGCGCCCCGCCGGGACGTCGCGGATTCGTTTCGAGCACCAGCACGCGGTGGCCGCGCTTGGCCAGCGTGCAGGCTGCGGTCAGGCCGTTGGGGCCCGAGCCAATCACCACGATATCCGGGTCCGTCAAACCGGGGGCAGCCTACCTCAGCCGCGCGGGGTGGCCAGAGCTTGCCGGCTCGTCAGAGCTTGATTAACGAGCGCTGTGCCGAAAAAACGCAAAGCCCGCGCGCCGCTCGTCCCGCTCACGGGCAAGCAAAAGAGCCACCTGCGCTCGCTCGCCCATCCACTGAAGCCAGTCGTCCAGATCGGGCACCAGGGCCTCACAGCCGGCGTCGTCGCCGCGCTGGAAGCCGCCCTCGAGCGCCACGAGCTAATCAAGGTCAAGGTCTCGGGCGAGGCCGAGGTCGAGGCAGCGGAGCTGGCGCCGGCCATCGAGAAGGCGACGCACAGCCAACTGGCGCAGATCATCGGGCGCACGCTGGTGGTTTACCGGCGCCGCGATGAAAATCCCAAGATCGTGCTGCCGAAGGTCAAGCCTGCCAAGACCGCCAAGGCAGCGCCGAGCCGACGGGCACGCCCCGCGCCTGCCGACGACGATGACGACGTGACGGAGGACGACGACGCGGCAGACGACGACGAAGACCTGGAGTAGGGTGACGGGCGTGGTGAAGAAGACTCAAGAGCGCGTAGCCCGCACCCAATCCTCGACCAACCTGGCCTGGCTCGACCTCGAGATGACCGGGCTCGATCCGCAGCGCGACGTGATCCTGCAGGCGGCGCTCATCATCACCGACGCGCAGCTCAACGTGCTCGAAGAGTTCGTGTGCGACATCTGGCAGCCGGACGAAGCGCTGGAGCGCATGGTGCCGTTCGTGAAAGACATGCACGAGACCACCGGCCTCACCGAGCGCGTACGCAAATCGAAGCTCGATTTGCTGGTCGCCGAACGCAAGCTGATGGAGCGCGTCACCGGCTGGTGCGCTTATCCTGCCGTTTTGTGCGGTAACACCATCGGGCAGGACAAACGCTTCGTGGATCAGTGGATGCCGGGGCTCTCGGGGTACTTGAGCTACCGAACGATCGACGTGACATCGCTCAAGCTCTTGACCAAAGCCTGGTACGGCGAAGAAGCGGTGTACGACAAGCCGGTCAAAGGCGAGCACGACGCGCTGGTCGACATCCAAAACTCCATCGCCGAGCTCAAGCACTACCGGGCGACGGTCTTCAAAGCCGTCTGAGCGCCGCCGCCGCGTAGCCTCTTGGCCTGATCGATCATGGCCAGAAACTCGCGCCGATCGCCGTGCAGATCGGGACCGATCGCGCCGGCCGCCAGAGCGCGAGCGCTGTCGAGTGAGCTCTGTTTCACGTCCGGCGAGCCGCGCAGCACGAGCGCCACGTTGGCCACGGCCACGCCGAAGCGGTAGTCGTCCGAAGCCTGATCGATGGGTTTGCTGGTGTTGTTCACGACGACGCTGAACTTGGTGCTCACGTCACCTTGCGGCGGCTTGTAGCGGACGCTGACGGTCATCAGCTCGCCGGAGGTCGCAGCCGCCGAGGGCGCGCCGGGCGACTGGTATTTCAGCGGATCGACCCCGGGCGTGGCCGGAGCGGGCGCGCCCTTGGGCACGATTTCGTAAAGGGCCGTCACGCTATGACCGGCGCCGATTTCGCCCGCATCCTTCTTGTCGTCGTTGAAGTCTTCTTTGGCGAGCAGGCGGTTTTCGTAGCCAATCAGCTTGTAGCTCTGGACTTTGAGCGGGTTCATCTCGACCTGCAGCTTCACGTCCTTGGCGATGGTGACGAGCGTGGAGCCGGCTTCGCGCACGAGCACCTTGCGCCCCTCCGTCAAGGTATCGACGTAGGCGTAGTTGCCGTTGCCCTTGTCGGCCAGCATCTCCATCGTCGAATCTTTGGTGTTGCCGGTGCCGAAGCCCAACACCGTCAAGAAGACGCCGCTCTTGCGTTTGTCTTCGATCAACCGCGTCAGCTCACCTTCGCTGGTGGTGCCGACGTTGAAGTCGCCGTCGGTCGCCAAGATCACGCGGTTGATGCCGCCCTTCTTGAACTGCTGCTGCGCCACCGAGTACGCCAGGCGGATACCCTCGCCACCGTTGGTGGAGCCGCCCGCCTCCAGGCTGTCGAGCGCCTTCAAGATCTTGCCGCGCTCGCGGCCGGAGGTGGCCGGCAAGACGAGGCCGGAGTTGCCCGCGTACACCACGATGGCCACGGAATCCTGCGGGCGAAGCTGGTCCGTCATCATCGCCAGGCCGCGCTTCACCAGCGGCAGCTTGTCGGGAGACATCATCGAGCCGGACACGTCGAGCAAGAACACCAGGTTGCGCGCCGGTACGTTTTCTTCGCGGATTTCCCTACCCTTGATGCCAATGCGCACCAGCTGATGCGCGCTGTTCCACGGGCACGATGTGACCTCGGTGCTCACCGAGAATGGGCGATCGCCCGTGGGCTGGGCGTAGTCGTAGCTGAAGTAGTTGACCCATTCTTCGATGCGGATCGCGTCTTTCGGCGGCAGCGTGCCGTCCGCCAAGAAGCGTCGCGAGTTCGAATAAGAAGCGGTGTCGACGTCGATCGAGAACGTGCTGAGGGGCTGGCTCGCGACGGCCAAGAATGGGTTCTCGGTCACGTGCGCGTAGTTCTCCGTATTCATCTCCGCGTCGCGCTCGATCGGCGCCGCCGTGGGGGCCGGCGCGAGCGCGCTGCGACCGCTCACCGTGACTCGCCCTTGCGCGGCGTGCGCACCACCCAAACGGCCCATGCCCGAGCCGTAGCCCACGCCGCCACCACCGACTCCAACGCCGCTCAGCCCCAAGCCGCCACTGGCGGACTTGGACGCCGGCTTGGCAGGAGCCGGCGCGCTCGCGCGGGGGCCGTTGAGCTCCACCTTCTTCTTCTCTGCGGCTGCGACCGGCGGCGGAGGCGGCTCGACGAGCGGCGCTTCTTCCGCTTTGGCTTCGTCCCGCGTGACCGCTTCTTCTGGCATCGGCGCGACGTCGTGCGGGGCCGCGCTGGCCACCGCCGCCGGCGCGTCCGACCGTTGCCCACGTTCGGCCAGCGGCGCCTGCCGCGCGGTCACGCAGCCCGAAACGAGCAGCGATAGGCCCAGTAAGCCCAGAAAAGGCTTACGAAAACGCACGAATCCTCGCACCACTGGCGACGCCGCGGCAATCATCCAAAAACCTCCGAATTGACAGCTGCTGTTACTGACGCCCCAGAACGCGAAAAGTTCTGCCCTGCTTACAGGGAAGATTTCCGGTGCCGGCGCGTAGCGGCGGGCACGCGGCTTACTGGGTCATGATCCCGCACGCGATGGAGCAGCCGTAGGGCGAGCAGCAGCGCTGTTCGCCGGTGCAGGTGATGGTCGAGTCCTGGCACATGCCCTTCACGCACTTGGAGACCTTGCAAGGCGTGCCGATGATGTTCGCCTGTGCCCCCGCGGAGTTGACGACGCCGCCCTGGCAATCGCTGTCGTAAGTGCACTGCACGCAAGCGTTGCTCGCTGGGTCGCAGAAGCCGCTCGCGCAGTTGGAGAAATGGACGCAGGTGTTGTTCGCGCAAGAGTCGTCCGTGCACGAAACGCCGTCGTCGCAGTCCGATTTGTCGCGGCAGGCGACGCAGCCCTTGTCCGCGCTGCAGTGGCCGCCCATGCAGAGGCTGTCGTCCGGCGTGTGAGTGCAGCCACCGGCGCCGCACGTGTCCTTCGTGCAGTCGATGTTGTCGCTGCACTCCTTGTCGTCGCAGCACACCGCGCAGCCGCTGCTGCAGCACTTGCTGGCGTTGTCGGGGCAGGAGTCGAACTGGCAAGTGCCGTGGTCGCAGCGCGCGTTGAGCTGGCAGGGGCCGGCTTGCTTCGCGCAGTCCGCGTTGGTCGAGCAGTCGGGCGACGGCATGCAGCCGTGGCCGGGCGTGGGATCGCAGTAATAGCCTTCCGGGCAGGCTTGCAGGGTGTGACTGCACTGGCCGCCGCCACAGCTGTCTTTGGTGCAGCCGACCTTGTCGTCGCAGTCGTCGGCGCTGCAGCAGACGCCGCAAGTGGCGGTCTTGCCGTCGGCGCTCTTGCAGCACTCGGTTCCACCGCCGCACAGCGGCTTGACGCTGCATTTCCCGCCTTCACACGAGCCGACGGTGCACGGGTCCGTATCTTTGTCGCACTGGGAGTCGTTGCAGCACTCTTCGGCGCAGCCCGGCGTCTGGCCTTCGCAGCACAGCGTGCCGGTGCAATAGGTGTGCGTGCACAGGTTGGAGACGCACTCGTCGGCGGTGCAGGTGCTGTCGTCGTCGCACGCCACCGCGACGTCTTCCGTCGCGAGGATGCCGCAGGTCTGGCGCGCGCGGCAGCCGCCCTTGGCCGAGCAATATTCGGTCGCCGCGCACTGCGTGTCGTCCGGCACGAACATGCACTGACCCATGAAGCAGCGGTTCTCGGTGCAGTCCAGGTGGTCGTCGCAGTCCGCGTCATCGCAGCACTCGGCGCAGTCACCCTCGCAGCACTTTTGGGTGCCCGCGCACTTGGGAGAGGTGGCGCAGGCGCCGCTCGCGTCGCACAGGTCGGCGGTGCACGGGTCCGTGTCGTCGCAGTCTTCGGGACCCGCGCACGCCTTGCCGGGCCCCTGGCTCGTGCCCGCCGTCATCTGTCCGCTGCCGGCGCTGCCACTGCTACCAGCGCTGCCCCCGCTTGCCCCTTCGTTCGCGCTGAAGGCTGCCCCCGAGCAGCCGCTCGCCAATGGCGTTGCGACGAACGCGGCCAGCATCGCCAAGAGCACGAACTTGGGCCTGAAAAAGCTCACGACGGCCTCCTCACGAGTAAGTAAGAGCGAAAGACTCACCGAGTATAGCAGCGCCGCCGCTCTGCCAGAAATTCGCCAGAATTCTCGTTGTCTTACCGTGTAGGAGGTAGGCCGACCTGGCGCCCCTCATACCTTCCCGGCGGCAAGAGGCTCTGGCAAGCTAACGGGTCCATGGCAAAGCTGGGCTTGGGTTTGCGGAGCGTCGGGTGCTGCTTGGCACTGTCGCTCTTGCTGAGCGCGGGAGCCGCGCGCGCGGACGATTCGATTCCTGAAGAAGCCAAGCTGTACTTCAAGAACGGCGTCGAGCTGATTCAGGGCCAGCCACCCAACTACCAGGATGCTTACTACCAATTCAAGCTCGCCTGGGAGAAGAGCAAGAGCTGGAAGGTGCTCAGCAATTGGGGCCTTTGCGCGCTCAAGCTGGAGCGCGACGGTGAGGCGATTTGGGCCTACACCGAATACCTCAAGCAGAAGGACATCGATCCCGACGAGCGCAAAGATCTCGAACGCGATCTTTTGCTACTCAACGGTAACGCGGCCAGCGTCACCCTGACCTCGGACGTGGCTGCGCTCGAAGTGGTGGATGCGCGCGCTGGCTCCTCGGTACCGCCGCAGAGCTATCGCCTCGACGGGGGCAAGCTGGCGTTGCGACTGCGCGCGGGCTCGCACACCATCACCGCCACTTCGCAGGGCAAATCCCAGCGCTGGGAGGTGACGCTCTCGCCTGGACGCACTGACGAGCACCGCTTTGAGTTTGGCGCGGCGGCACCGGCTCCGGCACCCGCCCCAGCCGCGCCCGCTCCCGTGCAGCTCTCGCCTAGCAATGCGCCGCCGCCGAGCGATTCGGGCTCCAGCAGCGGCGGCGGAGTGCGGGTCGCCGGCTTTGCGGTGGCGGGCGCTGGCGTGGTCGGCCTGGGTCTTGGCACGTTCTTCGGCCTTTCTGCAAAGAGCAAAGAGAGCAGCGTCTCCGACACCTGCAAGAACATCGACGTTGGTTTTCGTTGTCCGGAGAGCCAGCGTAGCCAATACGAGTCCGCGCAGAGCAGCGCCAAGCTTGCCAACGTGTTCTTGATCGCGGGTGGTGTGCTCACCGCGGGTGGACTGGTGATGATCATCGTCGGCGGCCCCAAGTCGTCCGCACCGGCCAGCGCGCAGCTTTCACTGTCGCCCGTTGTCGGGCCGCGCGACGCCGGCTTCTTTGCCCAGGGGACGTTTTGAAGGTCATGAGCATGTTCAGCAAATCCACTCGTCGTCTCGCTCCTGGCCTTTTCACGCTGACTTTGCTGGGCGCTTGCTCGGTGCGACAGCTCTCGTTCGTGCCCGACAGCGAGTTGGAGGACGACTCCCATCAGACCACCGGCGCGAGCGCGATGGTCAGCACAGCTGGCAAGACCAGCACCGGTGGCAAGACCGGCAGCGGCGGCAGCGATAGCGGCGGCTCAGTGACCACGATGGGCGGCAAAACCAGCACCGGTGGCACGACCAGCACCGCGGGCACGACTGCAGGCGGCACCGCGCCGCAAGGCGGGGTGGGCGGCATGCCACCGCTGACGCAATGTCCCACGCCTCACAGTGCCCAGAACCAGCCGCTGATCGACGATTTCGAAGATGGCAACGCCGGCCTGCCGATGCCGATGATGGGCGGGCGCGCGGGTGGCTGGTACGTCGTTACAGACGGCACCATGGGGGTTGTCATGCCGGATCAGACCAAGCCGCCGAACCCCGATCGCCCCGGCTATGACGCGGCCATGAACGGGATGGCAGGCTATGCGCTCCACCTCAGCGGCGGTGGCTTCAAGGATTGGGGAGCCACCATCGGCACGGACTTGTTACGCCTCCCCGAGCTAGACAAGCGTTGCCCCTATTACATCGAAGGCTTCCAAGGCATTCGCTTCTTCATCAAGGGCTACGTTGCCGACGGATTCGTGCGCTTCACTTTGTTGACGCAAGAGACGTCGGACGTTGAAAACGGCGGATTTTGCGATCCGGCCAGGGTGAAGTGCTTCGACAACTTCGGTAAAGAGGTTCCCGTCGGCATGGATTGGAAGCAACAGTCCGTGCGCTTCACCGAGCTCAAGCAAGCCGGCGGCGGCATGATGGATTTGAACGTCACGCACGCCCTGGGGATAGAGTTCGCTGCGCACGGTGCGAAGAGCACTCCCACCGGCACCTGTCCCGACAACCTCTGCACGTTCGACTTCTGGGTCGACCAGATCGAGTTCTTCTAAACGATCTCGCGCCGCTCGGCCGTGCCCAGAGGGCTCGCCAACAAATACGGCGAGCCCTTGCGGCTCGTGTACGAAAACGACGCCGAGTTCATGTAGCCCTCGGCGTGGTCTTCGCAGTGCGTGTGCCCGAACACCACGAGCTTGGCGTCGGTGATGCGCCGCACCAGCTCCGCCCCTTCGTACAGGCGCTTGACGGGCAAGCTCGAGTAGCGATCCACGCCGTCTTTGCCAGAATGGTACAGGTAGTACGCGCTCGAAAGCGCCAGCGCGCCGCCTATCACCCCGCCGGCGCCGCCGAGCAGCAAGCGCGCGGCTCCGCCCGCAACTCCGCCCGTGGCGAGCACGCGATCGAAATACAGACGGAAGAACGTTTTCTTGAAGTCTTCGTGCGTGGGGCGCGGCAACGCTCCGAGTAGTGAACGCACCATGTCGGTCGGTAGGCTCGTGCGCGCGGCGAAGGCGTCGAAGGCAGCCGCGCCACGGGCCTTCTCGGCGGCCATGCGCTCGGGCACTGCCGCCTCAGCGGTGAGCCGGCTCGCGGTGGCGAAGTAATGCACGACGATCCACGGTGCGCGCGCGCGAAAGGTCTGGATCGCATGCAAGAACCCTTGCAGCGGTGTGGTGTGATGGGCGTGCGCGAACGTGAACGCATCGTTCGGTGACAGAAAACGCCGCGTGAGCGAGACGCCGAGCGGCTCCGTCTCGGGTGACCAAACCGCGAGCGGATGTGCCGGCGCGTTGTCGGGATCGTAGGCGTGCCCGTGCTCGATATGCAGCGCGCCGCGGCGGATGAACCAAGGCTCGATCGCCAACGGCGCCGCTCCGTTCAAGCCGCACAGCTCGAGCAGGCGCTCTTTGGTGCCGCGCGTGAGCACCCCGGCGTCGTGGTTACCGGCGATCAACGTGAGGGCGTGGCCGGCACTCAAGTGCTCGCGGATGGCCCCCACGAGCTCTGGGTACTGCGCCACGATGCTGGCTACGGACTCGCCCGGGTCGCGGCCCGGCCTGTCGAGCGACAAGTTGAAGATGTCACCCGCCAGTACGACCTCGTGCCCCGGATGGCCGCCCAATAGGCGAGCCAGCCGCCCGGCGCTGCGCTCGGAGCCTTCGTGCTCCAAGTGCACATCGCTGGCGATGGCCAGGGGCTGGGTCGTTCCGGTCATCAGTCGTTCAGTCTTTTCCGCGTTCGGGCCATGAGGCAAGTCCGTTAAAGCCTCGGTAGCGACAGTTTTGTCGTTACATTCTCGTAACTTCCCGGACAGCGCGAGAGCTTCCCCCCGCTGTGGTTACGTGTATGCTTCGCGCCAATCCATGGTGGTCGCTTGGAATATGTTGGGCAGTGCGGCGGGTAAAACGGCGAGGCAGGCGGCGAACCTGCTATGGCCCTGGTTGGAGCGTTACGCTACAGCGAACGAAGGCAAGGCTGTGCAGCCGAAATGGGCTCCGGCACCGCTGATTCGCAAGCGCGAGCGCACCTTCCCGCAGCTGGGCTGGCCGCGTCAAACTGACTCACTTTGTCCTGAGTGCACGAAGGAGGCCCGTGCGCGCGTGCTCAACGGCGACCAGGACCTCGAGGCGTTCATGGCCAGCAACCCCGGCGAGCTGCGGGCCGACATCGTCGAGCAAAACGGGCGAGTGCTGATGGTGAAGGAGTGCCCCAAGCACGGGCGCTTCGAAGACGTGATGAGCATCGATCCGGCGTTCTTGTCGCGCATCGAGAATTTGTTTCCCGGGCGCGACTACGAGTCGCCGAAGACCAAGCTACGCGATCACGGCACCTCGACCATCAAGTACGGCCGTGGCTCCGTGCTCACGGTGGATCTCACCAACCGCTGCAACATGATGTGCGATCCGTGCTTCATGGACGCCAACCAAGTCGGCTTCGTGCACGAGCTGAGCTGGGAAGACGTGCAGCAAATTCTGGACGACAGCCTGTCGATCAAGCCGCGCCGGCAGCTTTCGGTGCAGTTCTCGGGCGGTGAGCCCACGCTCAGCCCGCATTTCATTCAGGCCATCAAGTACGCGCGCGATGTCGGCTATTTCTGCGTGCAGTGCGCGTCCAACGGCATCCGCTTCGCGCAGGAGCCGGAGTTTTGCCAGCAAGCCAAGGCCGCGGGTCTCCGCCTTTGCTACCTGCAGTTCGACGGCGTCACGAACGAGGCCAACAGCCATCGCAAGATCGGCAACCTCTTCGACATCAAGCTGCGTGCGATCCAAAACCTGCACGCCGCCGGCATCGACGTGGTGCTGGTCGTCACCGTGGTCAACGGCGTCAACAACGACCAGATCGGTCCGATCGTGCAATTCGCGATCGACAACGCCGACAAGATCACGGTCGTCTCGTTCCAGCCCGTGAGCTTCACCGGCCGTGACGAAGACATCACGCTCGAGCAACGCCTCGCGCAGCGCTACACACTGAGCCACCTCGCCCACGACATGCACGACCAGCTCGGCGCCACCGAGCCGATGCGCGACTGGTTTCCGCTCTCGGCCATGAACCCCTTCAGCGACGTGATCGACGTCATGCAGGGCATGGGCTCCGAGTTCGGCGCGCTGAAGTGCGGTTGCCATCCGAACTGCGGCATCGGCACGGTGCTACTCGTCAACAAGCGCACCAAGCAGATGATGCCGCTCGCCGAGTTCTTGAACCTGGAGCAAATCCTCAAAGACATGCAGCAGATCGCGGACGCCGGCCGCACCAAGGGCGAGACACTCGCGGCGATCGCGCTGTCTCTGGTGCGTAACTTCGACGCCAGCAAGGCGCCCGAGGGTTACGGCTACACCGAGTTCGTAAAGCAGTTCTTGAGCCAGATTGGCGCGCGCGGCGGCAAGGTCGGGGCCAGTGAGGGCGACGCCGCGCAGTTCGAGTGGCGCTTCCTGTTCGTCGCCGGCATGTGGTTCCAAGACTTGTTCAACTACGACTTCCGCCGCACCGAGATGTGCATCATCCCGTACGGCACGCAGATGGGAGAAATCTCGTTCTGCGCCTACAACACCGGCGTCGGCTTCCGCCAAATCGTCGAAAAAATGAAGCACACGGCGACGGTCGCCGAGTGGTACCGCACGCACGGCCGCCACCCCGTCTACGCCAAGAACCAACACCTGCCGCTGCCGCAATCGCCGCTCAACGTCGTCACCCGCCCCCAAGACGGCCGCCGGCGCCTCCCCATCGCCGCCGAATAGACGGCTCCATCTCATCCCCAGGGCTGCCAACCCGCAGCCCTCTTGCAGAAGGCTACCTTCGCGTCCTTAGGTCTCGCTGTGAGGCACGCTTTGGGCTGCCACCGACTTGGATAGCTCGTGCCGAGGGCCTGCGAGATTTTACAGGGAGGACGGGAGGACGGGAGGTCCGCGAGGGGAAGAACGCAATTTTTGTTTTGGAGGACCAAAACAAAAATTATTTCCTCGGGAGTGAGCAAGAGAGCGCGCGCGTATGGGACTCTGCAGTCGACTCGCCTCGTCGCGAGTCTCGAAACCCAAAAATTCTCGCCTCGCGGACCTCCCGTCCTCCGTCCTCCCTGTGAAAAAATCTCGAGCCGCTTAGCGTCGTGACAGGGTGGCGAGGCGTTTGCCGGCTTCGAGCAGGGTTTCGTCGCGCTTGGGGTAGCAAAAGCGGACGCGCCGTTTCGCTTCTGGGTCACCGGGGCGATAGAAACTCGAGGCGGGGACGACCGCAACGCCGACCTTTTCGATCAAGTGGCGCGTGAACTCGACGTCGTCGTGGATGCCTACGTCTGGGTATTCGGTCATGACGTAGTAGGCGCCGCGCGGCGGGCTTGCCCTGAAGCCGGCTTGCGCGAGCAGCGGTAGCAGCAAGTCGCGTCGGCGCTGGTACTCCTGGCCTAGTTTGTCGAAGTAGTCGAGGTCGTGCTCGAGCGCGGCGGCGGCGCCCTCCTGCAAGGGGGCCGGCGCGCCAACGGTGAGAAAGTCGTGCACCTTGCGGATTGCGGCGGTGATTTCCGGCGACGCGATGGCGTAGCCGATGCGCCAGCCCGTGATGCTGAAGGTCTTGGAGAGCCCCGAGATCATCACCGTGCGCTCGCGCAGCCCCGGCAGCGTCATCGGGTAAACGTGCTCGGCGCCGTCGTAAACGATGTGCTCGTAGATCTCGTCGGTGTAGATGAGCGCGTCGAACTCCTGGCACAGCGCGCCGATCTCGAGCAGCTCTTCGCGCGTGAAGACTTTGCCGGTGGGGTTGTGCGGCGTGTTGACGATGATGCCCTTGGTGCGCGGCGAGAAGGCAGCGCGCAGCTCGGCTGGATCGTACGACCAATCCGGCGCGCGCAACTTGACGTACACGGGCGTCGCGCCGGAAAGGATCGCGTCGGGGCCGTAGTTTTCGTACCAGGGCTCGAACACGATGACTTCATCGCCAGGGTCGACGGTGGCGAGCAGCGTCGAGATCATGGCTTCGGTGGAGCCGCAGCACACGGTGAGCTCGCGCTCCGGGTCGATGCTCGAGCCCGTGGTCCGCTCGTGCTTCCGCGCCAGCGCGTCGCGAAAGCTCTTGGCACCCCAAGTGATGGCGTATTGATTCTTGTTTTCGTCGATCGCGCGTTGCGCGGCGGCCTTCAGCGCCTCCGGCGCCGGAAAATCCGGAAACCCCTGCGCCAGGTTCACCGCCTGGTGCCGCTGGGCCAGCCGCGTCATCTCACGAATCACCGACTCGCTGAAACGGGCGGCTTTTTGACTGATGTAGGAGCGCGTGGGCATCGAAATTCGCCCAGAAAGTACCCGATTTCGGGCGGGCGGGCTGTGTTATCGTGCTTTGCCATGACGCCTTCGGAGAAGAACATCGTCAAGTCGCTGGTCGCGGTCGCATGGGCGGATGGCACGGTCAAGGAGGCGGAAGTCGGGATGATCGACAGCCTGCTCTGGGCCTTTGGCGCCAGCGATGACGACGAAGCCGAAGTGCGCGAGTACGCGAAGAAGAAGCGCACGATCAAGGACGACGTGCCGCTCGACCAGCTCTCTGGTGGCGATCGCGAGCTGCTCCTGGCTCACGCCGCGCTGCTGACTCACGCCGACGGCAAGCAAACCAAGGCCGAAGAGAAGCTGCTCAAGGACTTGGCCGAACACCTCGGTATCGGCGCCGCCGACATGAAGCGCATCGCCGACGAAGCGCGTGATCGCGCTGACAAGCTCGCGTCGAAGGTTTAGTTCGCGGGGTGTTTCAACGGAGGAGCTCGCCCGAGGGGCTGGCCCGCCTGTCCACTGGTCCGTCCAACGCTGGCCTTTGCATGCTTCCGAGCGCGGCCACGCGCGCGTGCGGAGCGAGCCGTGCCAGCTCGGCGGTGTAACTCTTGCCGTGCGTGCCAACGGTCGTGAGCTGGGCCGCGAAAGGCGCCAGCAGGGCCAGGGGATCCGGCGCGAAAGCCACGTGCAGACAGCGGCTCGCGGGCGGCAGCTGGAAGGTCGCGCCCAAGCTCACCCAGCCCCTGCCGGCCTCGAGCAGCTCGAAGGCGTAGGCGGCGGCATCGTGAGCGCGCCGCTCGGCGGCAGCCTCTTCTGCGCTGCGTGGCCCCGGCGGCAATGCTCGCTCCAGCGCCGTGAGCTCGCTCGCTAGGCTCGTCGCAACCCGGCGCGCGGCGGATTCGTTGCCCGCGACCAGGACCACGCGCGGGCTCAGGCAGCCGCGCTGATCGAACAGCACCGTGTCGAGGCCGATCGCGGCAAAATCGCTGGGCTCCGGCGGCGAAGCATCTACCACGACCGCGCCGAAACCGGAGCCGTGCGGGTGAAACCATACGCCGCGCGGCAGCTTCTGCCGGAGCTCGAGCAAGGTTTCATCGGAGCCGTACGCAAAGTAACGATCGCCTGCGCGGGGCGAAAGCTCGCTCTCGAGCCGAAACAGCTCCGGCTCGAGAGCGTGCAGCGCCTCGGCCAACGCCGGATCGCGACGTGAAGCGCGCACGTGCACTTGCGCTGACGCTGCCAGCCCCAGCGCAATGCCGCGCAGAGCGGCCACGAATACGTTGCCCGAGAGCAGTACGTGGGCGCTCGGCGCGGGCGGCGTGGAGCCGAGCAGCGACTCGAGCTCACTTTCGGTCGCCGTGGTCTCCAGGCAGCGTGAGACCCCCAGCTCGATGTTCGGCTCCGAAAGCCGCGTCGTCGTGAGCAGCCGCTTTCGCAGCGCGCGCCCGGCTGCGTCGTGCGGATCGGCCAGGCGCCGCGCTGCCGCGAGCAGCCGCTCGACGCGCGCCCGAGGCTCGCTTTCAGGCACGCAGCAGCGCCTCGACCGCCAGCGAGCAGCCGCGCGCTGGCGCACCAGCTTGGCGCCCGAGCAGCTGAATGCCGCCGTCCACCCGCCGCACCAAGTCTTGCGTGACGACGCTCACGGCGCTGTCTACATTGCCCAAGTCGATGAAGCGCGCCAGGCCCTGTTCGCCTTCTGGCACGGGCAACAGGCTCACGGGATCCACCGGCGTGACGCGCAGCCAATGTGGCTCGAAGTACGTGCCAAAGCTCGCGTCTGGGTGACGCGCCGCGAGCGCGCTTTCGTGCAAGGTGCCCTCGTAAAGCTGACTCGTGAGCTCGGTCATGCCGTACTCCCCGACGACACGACCGGGGCCGAGCTGCAAGGCATGCGTGACGCCCTCGCGCAGCTCTGCCATCGATACCTCGCGTGTGCGGCCCTTGAAGCCACCCGTTTGCATCACCACGCTGAACGCCGGCAGCGGCAGGCGTGCGCCGCCCAGATCATCGAGCAGGCGCACCAGCGCGAACGCGGTGCCCAGCAACAGCAGCGGGCGACGCGCGTGACTGGCGACGCGCGCGGCGTGCTCCAAACCCGCCAGATTGACGCCGCTTTCGCTGAGCAGCCAGCGACCGGGCCAGCTCGAGTTACAGCCGTTTTCGGCGCCGTCGAGCGCCTCGCCGTCGAACTGCTCGATGAAGCGCGCCATCATGTAGCCGAGCGACGAGCTGGGCGGCTGCGTGTTCGGCGCCGCTAACGCTACCACGGTAGCGGTTGCGCCCGGCGCCATCAACGCGCTGCGCCCGAACGCCAACGAGAGCTCTTCGTAAGTGTCGGTGCGGCGCATGGCATGCATACCGCGCTCGGCGCCCGTGGTGCCGCTGGTGAAGAAGCGCACGCGATCGAGCTCGGCAGCGTAAGTGGCGACGCGCGTCAGTCGAAACGCGTCGCTGGGCACTGGCGGAATGTCGTCGAGCGACTCGAGCCGCCCACCGCGCGCCTTCAGCAAGCGTTTGAAGCCGGGCGAGGCATCGGCCTGGTAACGCGCGATGTCGAGCGCCAGCGCCGCAAAGGAATCGCTCGTCGCGTCTGCGGCGAAACGCTGTACGCGGGCGTGCAAGTCGTCGGAAGTCTCGGAAAGCTCAGCCACGGCTCAACCAAACTTCGAAAGTTGCTCCACGATGACCGAAATCGAGCCAAAAAGCACGTCTTCGTCGATGTTGAGCGCCGGTGTCAGCACCAGCACCTCGCGGCGACCGCCGCCGGTGGACGTGATGTACCCGGCTCGTAGTAGCATTTGCATCAGCTGGCTGGCGGCTCCGGGCTGCTCGCCCAAGTCGATGCCCAGCATCAAGCCGCGGCCGCGCACCTGACGCACCCGTGCCGAGCCCGCCAGCGCCGCAGCGAGGGCGGCCGCAAAGCGCGCGCCGAGCTCTTCGGCGCGCTCGACCAGCTTTTCTTTGGCGAGCGTATCGAGTGTGGCGATCGCCGCGCTGGCTGCGAGTGGGGTACCGGCAAACGTGGCGGTGTGCACCACTTCGGCCTCTCGACGCCAGTGCTGCATGACGCTCGCGCTGCCGATCACGGCGCTGACCGGCAAACCGCCGCCCAGCCCCTTACCGAGGCAAATCAGATCCGGTACCAAGCCTTGCGCGGCGCTGACCAGCATGGCGCCCGCGCGACCCAAGCCGGTCCAGATTTCGTCGGCGACGAATAGCGCGCCGTGCTCGCGCGCCAGCTGCTGCAAGTCGCGCAGAAAGCCTGCTGGCGGTGCAACCACGCCACCGCGACCCAGCACCGGCTCGATCAAGAGCGCGCCCACGTCGCCCTGCAAAAGACGCGCACGGCATTGCTCCAAGCTCGTCGCGGCCGTGGCCGTGTCGGCGGGGTAGGGCGCGAACGTGACGTGCTGGCTCAGCTGCTCGGCAAAGGGCGCGCGGTAGCTTTCACGCAGCCCACACGCGGCGAGCGGCCCGTAGCCGAGCCCGTGGTAGGCGGCCGCAAACGCGATCACCCCGGGCTTACCGGTCGCGAGTACGGCGGTCTTGAGGGCCGCGCTCACCGCGTCCGAGCCGGACTGCGCCACGATGCCCTTGGCGCCTGCCTCGGGATACAGCTTGGTCAGGCGCTCGAGCAGCGCGATCTTGGCGTCCGCCGGGTAGAGATCGCCGAGCGCCTGCAGCAGCCGCTCCGACTGCAGCTGGATCACGCGCTGTACCGCCGGATGCAGGTGGCCGAGCAGCAAAGCACCGAACCCACCCGCCAAATCGACGTAGCGATTGCCGTCGACATCCGTGACGTTGGAGCCGCGCCCCGTCGCGTAGACGATGCCGCTCGGCGGTCCCGGCGGCAGCGCCGGACCCATTGGCGCCGCTACGTGCGCATGCCGCACCAGCCACGTGCGCGACGTTGGCCCCGGCGGCGGCACCAAGATTTCGGGCGGCAGGTCACGCTGCATCGGGCCGGTTACTCTGAGCACGACGAGCTCGCAGGGCGCTCACGAGCACACGCGGTTACGACCGCCACGCTTCGCCTCGTAGAGCTTTTCGTCGGCGCGCTGGATCAAGTCCGCCGCCACCTTGTCGTTCTCACCGAGCAGCGCGGTGCCGATGCTCACCGTCACCGGGATGCGCTCGCCCTGGAAGACGAAGGCATGGTTGGCCACACGCGCCCGCAAGCTCTCGGCCAACGCGGCGGCGCCGGGCAGCGGCGTCTCGGGCAGCAAGATGACGAACTCTTCACCACCGTAGCGAGCGAACACTTCTTCGCGACGAATGCGCTCTTGCACGATACGCGCGAGCTCGCGCAGCACGTGGTCGCCGGCGAGGTGACCGTACTGGTCGTTGATGCGCTTGAAGAAGTCGATGTCGAACATCAACAGGCTGAGATCGCGCTCGTAGCGGCGCGCGCGCATCAGCTCTTTTTCGAGCGCTTCGAACAGGGCGCGCTTGTTGTGGATCTGCGTCAGACCATCCACGATGGTCATGCGGTAGATCTCTTCGTGGTACTTGGCTTCGGCGTCTGCGCCGGACAAAAACTTGAGGATGCTGGGCCCGATCTTGATGCGGTCGCCGTTGACCAGCAGCTGCTCGCGGGCAATCTGCTCTTCGTTCACGTAGGTGCCGTTGGTAGAGCCGTCGTCCACTACGTACCAGGCACCGGCGCGCCGCTCGAGGTGCGCGTGGCGACGCGACACCGAATCACCCTCGAGGACGATTTGGCTATCCGCACCGCGGCCGACCCGCGTCGGGCTTTTGTCGAGCACGAAGCGCTTGCCCAAAAGGCCAGGCTCAGCCGTGTAAATGACTACGAGGCAGTCATTGCTCGGCGAATCATCCGGCGGTGGCTGTTGAACCACTTGGGTGACGCGCGTTTTCTCGTCGTAGTCAGCCGTCACGAAGTCCCCCCGTCACGGACCCGCCAAGCCGCACCGCCCCCGAGGCGTGGGGGGAGAGGCTGAGCCCTTGGCGGAAAAATCATATGATTCCCGAACACTTCAGGGTAACCCGCCCGATTTGGGACCGTCAAGGCGGGCCCGCGCAGGGAGGTAAGTCTGTCTCTTGTGGCCGGGCTCAGGCCGCTTCTTCGGCTGAGCGCTGAGCCCTGTTCTTGGAGGAGTGACGGAGCGGAGGAGCGGGCCCCCTATAGGTGCGTTTCAGCCCGGCGGGAAGCACCCCGTTACGCCTCCGCTAGAGTACGCCTACTCGGCGAAACTACAGGGAAAATCCCTTACAGCAGGAGGAAAGTGGGCTCGATCCGAAGGCCTGACGCTTCGATGCGACTCGGCCGGCCGGCGCTGCCCCCTCCGGCCAGCCCTAGCTCCAGGGCCTCGCCCGGGAGCAGGCTCACGTAGTTGTCGCTCGCATAGAGTGGCAGAAGGTCGTTGCCGTCGGCGGTCAGTGCGCGCAAGCGCACGAAGAAGGCCAGCGTTTGCCCCGTGTTTCGGAGTGAGACGGTGAGCGGCTCTGTCGGCGCGCTGGTGCGCTCGAGGCTCACGCTCGCTGGTGGCAGCTCGGCGAGCGCGTGAAAGTCCGCGAAGCCTTTGAGTGGGGCCATGTACCAGTTGGCCGCCGCTCGATCGACCACGTCGCGCTCGCTCGACAGCCAGTAGAAGTTGCGACTGCACAGCGCGCCGCTCGGATCGAGTAGCTCGAGCAGCAAGAAATGCGTTTTGCCGAAGTCTCGGCGGTCGGGTAGCTCGCACACCACACTCACTCCGTCAGCCGCAACGGCGAGCGCGGACTCGTGACGGAAGCGCTCATTGAGCTCGAAGTCGAGCAAGCGCACGCGCGCCTGCAGCGTCGGTGTCGGCTCGGGCAAGTCGCTGACGACGCAGACGGTGTTTTCGCCGTCACAGTATTGGATGTGCAACGGCTCGCATGCCTTTTTGGTGCCGAAGTAGCCGCCGGCGGGTCTGAGCGAGTGATCCCACAGGTGCCAGATGAGCGATGGCCAGGCGTTGTTCAGCATCCACTGAATGACGCCGGTTGCGCGGTACTTTCGGCGCGAATAGGCCTCGAACATTGCGCGCTCGGCCTCGTAGCAAGCGAGCTGCGCCTTGTGCACGTAGTCTTCGAGCCCGCTGGGCGCGCCGTAGCGGCGGGCGAGCGCGGTGTCGAATAGATCGCGATCTTTGAAAGGGCCGCCTCCGCTGTGCAAGGTCCAGCACTCGTCCGGAGGCCACAGGTGGCTTTCGCCGAGCATGCCGCGCAGCGTTTCGAGCGGAGGGATAGCGGGGCCGGGACCAATCTCGGTGGCGAAGCCGAAGGCGCCACCGCGCTCGGTGTCTTCGAGCCAGTAGCAGGGCGGCACGTAGTCGTAGGGGCCGGCCATCTTCATGCCGCTGGGGCCGGTTAGCTCGGTCGGCTTGGCCGCCGCCGAAGAGTGCGCCGGGTTGGGCCAGCGCTCCTCGCTCAAGACAGTGAGGTAGCGCTCTTCGACGGCGCGCGGCGGAGGGAAATCGCTGCCGTACCACCACGCAATCAGCGATGGGTGATTGCGCAAGCGCCGCAGCTCACTGCGCAGTGAGTCTTCGGCGACGCCGTAGTCTTCGGCCTTCCAGTTGTCCCACTTTTCCCAGTGGTCGCAGCAGCAGAAGCCGGCGATGACCAGCATGCCGTCGCGGTCGCAACGCGCCAAAAATTCGCTCGATTCGACCATGCCCTCGAAGCGAATCGTGTTCAGACCCAGGTCCTTGACGTATTCGTATTCGTACAGCTCGCGCTCGGCATTTTTGCGCAGCAACATGTCGCGCGCCCAGCCGCCCCCGCGGATCAAGATCGGCTTGCGGTTGACGCGGAAGAGCGCGTGCTCCAAGTCCGTGAGCTCGCTCGTGACCTCCCGAATACCGTGCTGCAGGTGGCGCGAATCGCTCAGCTCGCCATCGACTTGCACCGTCACGTCGACGCGATACAGCGGCTGCGCGCCGCGACCACGCGGCCACCACAGCTCGGGTCGCACCACGCGCAGGGCCGGTAGCGTGCCGGAGTCGAGCGCCAGCTCGCGTCGCTCTCGCGGATTCAGCTCGACCTCGAGCTTGCCGCGCCCGCCTTGAAAAGACACCACCAGCGATGCCGTGAGCTTGCGACTGGTTGCGTTTTCGAGCGTCGCGAAGACGCTCAGCTCGGCCACGCTCAGGTCCGAATCAGGTAGGCGCGAAAGGACTTGGGGGTGCGAAAGACGCACGGGACCGGTGCGACGCAAACGCGCGCCGCGCCAGAGGCCCAGGTTCTTGTCGGGCGGTGACGGATTCCAATCCACCCAAGTGATGGCCAGATCGTCGGGATTGGGTGGGTGGATTTCGAGCGCCAGGCGGTTCTTGCCGGGTACCAAATGGTCGTCGAGCAAGACCTCGAAGGCGCGATAGGCGCCGACCAGCTCGCGTTGATCGCGCAGCTTTTGCCCGTTGACGTACAGGTTGGCGCGGTAATTCAGGCCGTCTAGCTCGAGCCAGGTGTGCGCATTGCTGGTCGAAGGCACGTGCTCGAGCTCGGTGCGGAACCACCACGGCACCCGAAAGGGACTGTCGTCCGGCATCGGGTGGTTGGAGAAATTTTGATGCGCCGGGCCCCGGCCGGGCAGCTCGAGAAAGCCCATGCCCACGAACGGATCCGGATACACGCCATGGGCTACCAGCACGCTGAGCACGGTGGCGGGCAGCTCGGCCGCGTACCAATCCGCGCTGTTGACGTCGCGGCTCGTGATGCGCCCTGCGTCGTCACCCGTACCCAGCGTGCTCGAAGATTGGACCAGCCAGCGCTCGAGCTTCTCGATCACCTCTACCTCAATGCGTGAGCGTGACCTTGGAAAGGCCGCGCGGCTTGTCCGGATCTTGGCCGGTGGCTACGCACAACGCGTGGGCGAAGAGCTGACCCGCGACGACCGCCACGATCGGCGACACCCACTCAGGCACGTCGCTCGGCAACTTCAGCCCGAATTGAGCCTTGCTCAGCACGTCTGCGCGATCGGAAATTGCCAGGACACGCGCGCCGCGCTTTTGCAGCAGCTCGAACAGCTTGGGCACGTCCGCCTGGGTCGGGCCGCTCGGCGCCACGACGATGACCGGAAAATGCTCGTCGATCATCGCCACCGGGCCATGCAGCAAGTCTGCGACCGAGTACGGCTCGGCGATGAAGTAACAAGTCTCCTTGATCTTGAGCGCGACCTCGAACGCCGTGGAGTAGTTGAAGCCGCGGCCCAGTACCACCAGCTTGCCGGCGTTCTTGAAGCCTTGCGCCGCTTCCACCACGCTGCCCTCGACCGAGGCGATCACCTGCTCGACATAGCCGGGCACCTTTTCGAGCACGGCTTGGCGCTCGGGCTTGCCTTCGAGCGCGGCGCTCAGCATGGCGAGCGCGAACAGCTCCGTGGTGTACGTTTTCGTGGCGGCGACGGCCTTTTCTTCACCCGCGAACAGCGGCAGCGTGGCGCTCGAGGCGCGCGCCAGCGGTGACGCGGGGTCGTTGGTAACCGCGACCGTGACGGCGCCTTGCTGGGCAGCCGTGCTGAGCACCCCCACGATGTCCGGAGACTGACCGGACTGGCTGATGCCGATCACGGCCGCCTTGCCCATGCGCGGCGGCGCCCCGTAAAGCGAGATGAGCGACGGAACCGCGAGGCCCACGCCCAGCCCGTTGTGCGCGCCGAGCAGGTACTGTGCGTAGCGGGCCGCGTTGTCCGAGCTGCCGCGAGCGGCGATCAGCGCCCATTCGGGATTGAACTCTTTGATCTTCGCCGCGGCTTGCGCGGTGGGCTCTTTGCCCTCCACGAGGAGGCGCCGGAGGGCGGCGGGTTGCTCGAGGATCTCGCTCAGGAACTGACTCTTCGGGCTCATGTGTGCTCGGTTTTGGGCGCGCAGATTGAGAGGATTGGGACCTTCAGCGCGCATTTCGTTTATAGCAGGAGCAATTCGAGACGGGGGACGGGCTCCGGAAATGCGCCGCTCGAATGAGAAGATTTGAAAATGGGGTCACCCCCGCGATTGATACGCTCGGGGCAACGTGCAGCCGCAATACTCGCTACTTTGTCCGCGTCCGCGCCAGCTCGAGCAGGGGGTGGGCGAGCTGAGCTTCCGGTTCGAGCCCGCTCTCGAGCTTCACGGCTGTCACGACACCCCGGCGGCTCGACGCGTCGAGGCGCTGCTGAAAGGCTTCGGCCTGCCTTCGGGGCCGTCAGGCGTACGGCTGGCGCTGTTTCTCCAACCCGAAGGCGCCGAATCTGCACCGCCGGAGGGTTACACGCTCGAGATCGGTCCGGCTGAGATGCGCGTGGTTTCCAGCACGCCCGCCGGGCTTTTCTACGGCGTGTGCACGCTCGCCCAGCTGTGGAAGCTCGGGGCTCGCGCGGGCAACGTCACGCTACCGCACGTGCGCATCAGCGATTCGCCCAGCTTTGCGCGGCGCGGCGTGATGCTCGACATCAGCCGCGACAAGGTGCCGACGCTGGAGACGACTCTTTCGCTGGTCGATTTGTTCGCATCGCTGAAAATCAACGAGCTCCAGCTGTACATGGAGCACACGTTCGCTTACGCGGGCCACGAAAAGGTCTGGGAGAACGCCAGCCCTTTTACCGGCGCTGAAATCGAGACGCTCGATCGCTACTGCCGGGAGCGGCACATCGAGCTGGTGCCGAACCAGAACAGCTTCGGTCACATGCAGCGCTGGTTGGCGTTCGAGCCATACCGCAGCGAGCTGGCGGAAGCCTCGAACGGCTTCGAGCATGCGTGGAACCCGACGCGCGAGCCCTACGGCTTGTGCCCGACCACGCCCAAGAGCCTCGCCTTCTTGAATGATCTTTACGACCAGCTGCTGCCGCACTTCACGAGCCGCACCTTCAACGTCGGTCTGGACGAAACGTTCGACCTCGGGCTCGGGCGCAGCAAGCTGGCCTGCGAAGAGCGCGGCACCGAGCGCGTCTATCTCGAATTTCTGCAGCAGATTCATGCCACCGTCCGCGCGCGTGGCTTCACGATGCAGTTCTGGGGCGACATCATCATCAAACGCCCCGAGCTGATCCCGGAGCTTCCGAAAGATGCCATCGCGATGGAGTGGGGCTACGAATTCGACCACCCCTTTGCCGACAATGTCGCCAAGTTTGCGGCGGCCGGGCTGCGCTTCTACGTGTGCCCCGGCACCAGCAGCTGGAACAGCATCGCCGGCCGTACCGAAAATGCGCTGCTCAACCTGGCGGCGGCCGCCAAGCACGGCGCCCGGCACGGCGCGCTCGGTGTGCTGAACACCGACTGGGGCGATAACGGGCACCTGCAGCCGCTGTGCGCCAGCTACATCGGGTTCATGGCCGGCGCCGCGATGTCGTGGAAGGCCGAGGACGCACACGCGCCGCTCGAGCTGCCGGTCGCCGAGTGGCTCGACGCTCACGTCTACGATGACGCGGCCGAGCAGCTCGGCCGCGTCACGCGCGACTTGGGCAACGTTTACCGCGAGCTCGGTTGTCGGCCGCACAACTCGTCGGGGCTTTTCTATTTCATCGCCGGACGCCCGGGCCAGCCGATTTCGCTGCCGGGCACGGAAGCGAGTCATTTCGACGCAACGCTCGCGCGGCTGCTGGAGCTCGACGTGCTGCTCGCACAGGCGCGCCCGCAAAACGACGAATCGCGCCGTGCGCAGGCCGAGCTCGTCTGGGCGAGTGACCTGCTCAAGGCGGCTTGCCGGATCGGCAAGGCGCGCCTGGACATCGGCCTGAACGAGCCCGTGTCCAAGCTAGAACGGGGCGTGCGCGAAGCGCTGGCGCGCGAGCTCGCGCCGCTGATCGAGCGGCACCGCGTCCTGTGGCTCGGCCGCAACCGCCCCGGCGGTCTCGGCGAATCCGCCGGGCAGGTGGAGCGCGTGCTCAGGCAGCTGCTGGCGCCCGCTTGACGCTCGGCCCCGCTGCGGGCACGTCATCGACTCATGACAGCGCGCCCTTGGCTCGGTCTCGCCGGTGCGGTGGCCCTGCTTTCGGTCTTGGCGTGTGAGAAGACGCAGCGAGCGCAAGCACCGCAGAGTCCGCCGGCGCCGCCTGCGAGCGCTGCCGCCGCGCCCAGCGCGAGCGCTGGGGTCGTGAGCCAGAGCGCGCCCGCGATGCCGGGCAAGAACGTGCCGGCGATCAAGGTCGACACGGTGGGTTACCCGACCGAGTGGCGCAAGCTGGCGATCTTCAACGTGCCGCCGGGCGGCGCGGTCGTAAAGGACGAAGCCGGCAAGGTCGTGCTGTCGATCGAAGCCGCCGACATCGTAGACAAGGGCGTCGATGAAAGCTCCAAAGATCCGAGCTGGCAAGTCGACTTCACGCGCTTGAAGACGCCGGGCCGCTACTACCTGGAGGTGTCCGGGCAGAAGTCGGATCTGTTCGGCATCGGTAGCGGCCTGTATCGCGAGACCCTGCGCGCGGCGCTCAAGCACTTCTACTTTCAACGTTGCCGCACCAAGCTCGAGGCGCCTTACGCCACCTGGCAGGGCGACACTTTCGCGCGAACCGCTGCGTGCCACGTGCACGACGATGTCGGCTGGGACTTCGCGGATTACCCCCAAAAGAAGCGCAAATGGCACGTGGAAGCCGGCTGGCACGATGCCGGCAACTACTCCGAGTACGTGCCCTCCACCGCGCCGAGCGCACAGGCGCTGCTCGCGGCCTACGAGCGCCACCCGCAGCTGTTCAACGACGGCGACGGCAACATTCCCGAGTCCGGCAACAAGGTGCCCGATATTCTGGACGAGGCTCGCTACGGCTTGCGGTGGCTGCTCTCGATGCAAGAGCCCGACACCGGAGCCGTGCGCGGGCGCGAAGCCGTTTACGACTGGGACGAGGGCAAGCCGCAAGACGATCGCAAGGTGCGCTGGGTGGCGGGCATCGGCACCGCCAGCACCGCCAAAGTCGCCAGCGTGATGGCGGTGGCGGCGCGCGTTTTCAAAAAGTGGGACGCCGCTTTCGCGGCACGCTGCGAGAGCTCGAGCCGCGCGGCCTGGGCCTTCATCGAGAAGCACCCCGAGCGCATCCTGGTCGACGGCAAGGGCAGCGGCCAGACGCTCTGGGACGACAGCACCGAATACCAAGAAAGCGGTGCTCGCTTCATCGCCGCGGTAGAAGTTTGGAAGAGCTTTCGTCTCCCGGCCGCGCTCGAGCGCGTCAAAGCTCTGATGAACGATCCGGAGACGCAGCCGCACAAGTTCTTCGACGGAGCCTGGGCCGACCTGAGCCGCTGGGGCCTCGCGGCGCTGGCTTTCGACGACAAAACGCCGGGGCCCATCCGCGACGAAGCCAGAAAGCGCCTGCTAGCCGCCACCGAGATCGCTCGCGCACAGATCGAGCAAAAAGACGGCTACCGCTGCGCCTCCAACCCCGGCGACTACTACTGGGGTCACAACTCGAACCTGGCCGAGAAGGCGTACGAGTTCGCGTTGGCGTTGCAGCTCGAGCCGTCGCAGACGTGGCTTCGCGAAGCGCTGCGCGATCAATGGCATTGGATCTTGGGGCGTAACCCCAACGGTTACTCGATGGTCACGCGCATCGGTAAAGGCCCCGAGCGCATCTATCACACCGAGTGGGGCGACGTGAAAGGCCCCGTGCCGGGCTACCTCGTCGGTGGCCCGAACAGCTCCGAGATGGGCTTCCTCGCGCCCGGCGCGCCCGCGAAAGCACTGCTGTGGGACAACGAGAAGCCCCTCCGCTCCGGCTTGCCACCGCACAGCCTCTGGCACTCCGCGCAGAGTGACTTATGGGACGGCGGCTTCGTCAAAGAACGCGGAACCGACCCCGGTTGGTGGGCAATCACCGAGCCCGACATCTACTACAACGCCAACCTCGTCCTGCTCGCGGCCGAGCTCCAAGACTAAACGCCGCCGTGCGTCGTTGGCCGGCTCCCAGATTTCACAGGGAGAGCGGGAGAGCGGGAGTCGTGCGAGATTTTGGTTTGGTCGAGCCGCGCGGCGCTTGACGTCGACCGCGCAGGGGCCCTGCGATGCGGCTCGGCTCGAACCCACAAGAATTCACGCTCGCAGAGCTCCCGATCTTTCGATCTCACTGTGAAAAAATCTCGGGACTTTTAGAGTCGTTACGAAGGGCGATGGCTCGTAGCCGTCGCGCGGGGAGCGGAAATGGTGCGTTTCAGAAACTTGAGCGAAATTCGCGAGTTGGGGTGGCGGGGGGTTAAGGATGCGAGATAGCGAGCCGTTAAGAAGTGTTCACGGCATTGAAGGAAACGGTCCATTTCTGTTCCCCGGCCGCGTGTACGATTGAAAGCATGTACGCCCTTGAGAAATTCCAGCGCTCGGGGGCGGCTGATCTTCTCCGTTCTTTGGCCTTTTTGCCTGCCATGCGCTCCTCCGCGCCACCACGGAGGAAGGGCGTTTGATCCCCATGAAAAACGAAGCCGTCGATCAGGATTCCGGATTGGGCGCGGACGCGCGCGGGCTTTTGCAAAAACAGCGCGTGCGCGGCGACTGGCTCGACCGCATCAACAACTACTACTGGGTGAACAACCTACTCCGGTTGCACCAGGATTTGCCGTTTTGGATCCTGCACTGGGATCAAAAGAAGTCGCTGACGTGGATGGACCTGAACGAAGTGGTCGGGCGCATTCAGCCGTATCACTTCGAAATCCATTTCGGCAAAGACGCCAAGCGCGACGACTACTACTGGGAGTCGCTCAAGCGCGCGGGTCGCGATCGCGAGTTCGTGGTCGGCGAGCTGATGGGCTTCAACGACTTCTTCTACGCGCTGCCGGCCGACACGAAGGGCAAGACCTTCTTCTACGGTGGCCAGTTCTTGACGGAGGAGCTGGACTGGGACGGCATCGCGTGGCGCTGGCGTGAGCTCACCGGGCAGCTGCCGGCCAGCGCGAACCCGGACTTCATGCGCTTCGTGCGCATGGCTCTGCGCATCCCGGTGATCGAGCCGCAGGTGCTGAAGGCCATCGAAGAGTTCTTGGGCTTGTTTTCGGAGCTGGTGAGCACCGACCACGCCGACCAACGCCTGGCCGATCGGGTAAAGAAGCTGAAGCGCGAGGTGTTCGACCGCGCCTGGCCGAACCTGGACTGGGTCGAACGCGCGACCAGCTCCGAGAAGTTCTTGCTCACGCCCTGGTACCACGAGGGCAAGCTCGAGGAGTGGCGCAGCGAGGAAATGGGCATTTGCCGCCTGCCGACGACGGCCATGGCGCTGATGCCCGTGTACCCCAAGAACCAGACGCTAGATCCGGTGCAAACGATGGTGAAAAACGCGCAGATCCAGCGCGCGTGCATTCGCTTCGCCTCGACGCTACCGGAGACCGGCATCGGTCGTCTGCAAGAGTACGGCGTCTCTATCCTCACCTCGGCCGCGCCGGGCAAGAGCGCCGCCCGCGCCAAGCTAGAGCTGCGCGAGCGCGCGCAGAAGCTGCAAGCGTTCGTCAAAGAAACGTTCGACGTGAACACGGTGGTCGGCATCGGCCGCACGCTGCCACCGGGTGAGCCGCTCTATCCCTCGCACAACGACGCGGTGCTGGCGCTGCACTTGTGCGTCCAGCTCGAGAAAGACATCCTCTTCTACGACGAGAAGGGCAGCACCAAGGAGGGCATGCGCTACTCGCTGCTCAACCGCGCCGCCGCCGACTTGTCCGACGCCTTCGATCGCGTGGCCATGGACGAGATCAAGCTGGCCAGCGACTCTTACGTGCGCCTGGTGCTCGTCTGGTCGACGGAGCGCATCGAGGTCGTGCGCAGCCAGTTCTTGTCGATGCTGTTCCAGCTGATCAAGAACATCCAGAAACGCCACCTGCTCCGCAACGAGGTCGCCGAGCACTTGGCCGACGATTTGAGCCAAAAGCTCGAAGAAGCGCCCAGCGTCTACCGCGTGATCGAGACCTTCAAAGATGCGCTGGCTCGCCTGAGCGTGTTCGCATCGCGCGCGCTCGAAGGTCCGAAGAGCATGCGTCTGGACACGACGCTGCAGTACTTGAAAGACAACTTCGCCGAGCCGCTCCGCCTCACGAGCGTGGCGCGCAAGGCCGGTTTCTCGGTGCCGGCCTTCAGCCGCATCTTCAAGCAAGCCACCGGTACGTCGTTCTTGGTGTACCTGCGCAACATCCGGGTCGAGCACGCCAAGATGCTGCTCCGCACCACCACCTTGAGCGCCGAGCAGATCGCGCAGGCGTGCGGCTTCCAGTCGCAACACCACCTGATCCGCAGCTTCAAGAAGGTCACCAAGAGCACGCCCGGCAACTACCGCAAAGACGTGCAGACCCGCGCCACGCGGCCGTCGACCGGCCAAGAGTGAGGTCCCGGCGCTGCCGCGGCGCGAGCCGTGGTAGCGTCGCCTCGTGGCTACCGAGCGGTTGGGTTTGGGGGCGGTGTTGCGGGCGGGCTTCTTCGACCCCAAGGGCTTGTTCGAAGCTTACCAGGGCGGCAGGGTTGAAGCTCGGCCGTTTTGGTTTTACTTTGCGGCGGCGTTTGCGGGAGCGGTTGGCTCGGGAGTCTGGATGGCGCTGGCGAACGGCATTGGGCTTCCGGTCGGAACCGCTGGTCTAGGCTTGGGTTTGTTGAACGCGCTCTTGGCCCCGCTGTTCTGGCAGCTCGAGGTCGCGATCGCGCACCTGGCTGCGCGGCTGTTGCGTGGCCGAGGCGCGTGGCACGAAACGCGAGCGGCCGTGGGGTTGGGCGCCATTCCTCAATTGCTCGCCGTGATACCGATGGTCGGAACCTTATGGGCCTACGTGGCTCGTACGATTGGTCTGCGCGAGCTGCATCAGCTCAAGCTGTCGCGCGCCATCATCGCTGCGTTAGCGCCGGTCGCGCTCGCCATCATCGGCATGTTCTGCCTCCGCAGTTACGGGCTGGAAGCGTTCAAAGTACCCTCGGGCAGCATGCTTCCGTCGGTCGAGCTGGGCGACCACCTGTTCGTTAGGAAGTCGGCATACGGGCTCTTTTCGCGCAGTCTTCCGCAGCGCGGGGACATCGTCGTGTTCGAATATCCCGAACCGAATCGTTACGAGCCTCGCGTCGACTACGTGAAGCGAGTGATCGGTTTGCCGGGCGACGAGCTCCTTTTCAAGTCCGGAGCGCCGTTCATCAACGGCTGGGAACTGCCTCGTTGCGAGCTGGGCCGCGCGAGCGCCGACGACGGTTCGGGCAGCACCGTGGACTACGACGTGTTCCTGGAGTTCCTGTCCGGCCACGCCTACCTGGTGGCGATTGACGGCCGTTATGATCCAGGGGTGCAGGGGCCGTACCATGTTGCGGACGGGGAGTTTTGGGTGATTGGCGACAATCGCAATAACAGCTCGGATTCGCGCTCCTGGCATGGTGGCAAGGGCGGAGGCGTGCCGCTCGAAAACCTGAGGGGCAAAGCGGCGTGGATCTGGCTGCCTCCCGAGCGCTTCGGGGTAGATTTGCACGATCGCCCCGTGCTTCCTGCGAGCATGGCATCATTGCAATCGAAGCTCGACGAGTGCCTGAAGCGTCCACCGGATCTCGAGCATCAGGCTCCGCCGCCGCCCTAGCAGACGATGTAGCGCGAGGCGCGCACAGCCTGAAAAACTTTGGCGTTTGACGGCTTGCTCGGTGCGTGCTCGACGAGGCTGAGCGCGTGACGTAAGTTTCTGCGCGATGAGGAAGCTTACTCGCGGCGTGTCCGTTGGGCTTTGGTTCGTTTGCGTGGCGTGCAGCGGTGGAACGCTCACGACCAAAGTCGTCGACGCGCCTCAAGGCTCCACCACGGCGCTGGGGGCTCCGCGCAACCCGATGTACTCCTTCGAGGCGGAGCCGGAGCTCGATCAGCTGAGGTTGCACCTGTACCGTTCGGCGCACTGCGACGTGATCCCGACCCAGGTCGTGAATCGCCGCACCGAGACCTGGAACGGCTCGCACCTCGTCAGCTCCGTGGACCAGGGCACGGTGCAGGTCGCTAAACCGGCGACGACCGAGGTGCTGTGCGACCAGGGCTACGCGCGCGACATGGAGGTGTCGCTCATCATCGGCAACGCCACGCACCTGCTCGGCACGACGGACGCTTACGGCTACGTGGGCGTCAATTTGAGCGCGGAGCTGCGCGAAAAATTGTTCGGACAGGGCGTGCCGCCCAACGCCATGGTGCGGGTACGCGGCTTGAAAGGGCAGCCCGCACAAGAGATCGGCATGCTGAGCCTGGCCTCGCTGCGCGACTTCGAGACCGGCATCTCGAGGATGCTCGACGAGCTGAGCGCGCTGCTCAGCAAGGGCAGCGACCTGAGCAGCGCAGACATTCAGCGCACCTACGAGCTTTACGAAAAGCTGCGCGCGCTCGCCTGGTACGACCCGCGCTTCAAGGCGGCCTCTGCGCGTTTTTGGGAGCTCTTCTTCGCCCGCAAGCAAGTCGATGCGACGCAGAACTTGTCGCGCAACTTGAAGGCCCTCGACGCCGCCAAAGATCTGCTCAAGAGCGCGGGCGTCGGCACCATCCCGCTGTTCATGCAGCTGGCGATTCAGAACCAGGCTTACGATCCGCGCGCGCTCGATTGGGCTTCGGGGGAGCTCTTGGCGGCGATTCGCGCACGCCCGCAGCTGTGCACGAGCTTCGATTGGACGCAGCTTTCGAGCTATGGCTTCTTGCCGCCCACGCAGCTGGCCGTGCAGTACCTGCGCTTCGCTCAGGGCGACTCCTTCTACGCGCCCATTGCGGGGCGCTGCAGCTTCATCACGCGCGGCTAGATTTCGCGCTCTTGGCGGCCTTCTTCTTGGCGGCCGTCTTGTTCGTGGCGCGTGCAGCCTTCTTTGACGGCTGCTTTTTGGCCTTCTTGGGCGCTTTGAGTTTGGGCGCCGGTAGCGCTTTCGCAGTGGTGCGCGCCAGCTCCGAGAGCAGCTCGCCATCTTCACAGCGATCGCCGCTGATCAGAAACCAAGGCTTTGCTCCCGGATACGGCGCAGCTTCTTTCACTTTTCCCAGCAGCGCGCGCCCGGCGTCGGTCGGCTTGATGAACAGTTGATCGTCGCAAAACAGCGCGATGATCTTGCCCTGTAAGTAGAGTGCATACTCGCCGAACATCTTTTTGGCCGTCACGTCGCCGGCGTCAGCCATTTGTTCGAGCACGAAATCGACATTGCTTTGCTTAGATGCCACGGGATTCTTTTAATCTGCGCGCCGGCCCGTTGGCAAAAACGCACGCTCAACTGTTCAGGAGCATTGAGGTTCTGTGGTGGTGGGCGAAATTCCCCACGTCGAATCATTGAGCTTGGCAAGCAATTCCCATTAACGTGCCCATGCCTCGGACAAGTCCGAGCACATCCGTAAAACCCGGAGGCTTCATGAGAAAGCAGCAACTCGTTGCGCGCGCGCTTTTGCTCGCCGTGACTTTGGGCGTTGGAGCGGCACAAGCAGGTGAGGGGCCCGCGCCCGGTAAGGGCAAGCCCGGCGAGTCCGAGCACGCCAAGGGCGCACCCGGCAACGCCGAGCCCGGCAAGGCCGAGCCCGGCAAGCCCGGCGCCAAGCCCGAAGAAGCCGCGGCAGCGCCAGGCAAGGACAAGGGCGACAAGGACGCCGACAAGGGCGACAAGGGCAAAGACGCCGACAAGGACAAGGACCACGCCGGTCGCCCCGGTCACCACGGAATGCGCGAGCTCTTCGACGAGCTGAAGCAAGGCAAGCTCAAGAAGGGCGAGCTGAAAGATCGCCTAGGCGAGCTCAAAGAGCATCGCGACGATCGCGCCAAAGAGCACCGCGAGGAGCTCAAGGCGCGCTTCGGGGCCGCGCTGGCCACGCCGGCCGCGAAAGAAGAGCTCGAGCATCACGCGCGCCGCATGGCCCGGCTCGACCGCGCCATGGTGCTGGCCGAAACCGAGGTCACCAAAGACAAGGACAAGCTGAAGGAGCGCGTCCAAAAACTGATCGACAAGGAAAACGCGCGCCACGAAGCGGCGATGGCTCGCTTCAAGTCGGCAGGGACGCCGACGTCGGGCGCAGCCGCAGCGGCAGCACCAGGCACACCAACTCCCGGAACACCCGCAGCTCCAGCCGCCGCCGTGGCGGTGGAAAAGACAGGTGACAAATGATCCGCCGCTACATCGCGCTCGGTGCGCTCGGTCTGCTCTCGCTCGCCGCGTGTGACAAGAAAGAGGCTCCGGCCCCGGCTCCCTCGGAAGCCGCCGCCACTCCGCCGGCACCGCCGCCCGCCACGCCAGTACCAGCGGCGGTAGCCGAGCCCGTCGTCGACGTGGCCAGCCTACCCGTCGAAGAGCAGTACGAGGCCGACGCCGAGAAGGAGATCACCTCCGACAACCTCTCGGCCAAGCTCGACGAGCTCGAGAAAGAGATCGCCGCCCCGTAGCGATCCTTCGGTTGGGGGCCCCTTTCGATGCCAGATCTCGACTTGGGCCCCCAATCCAAGAGCAGCCGTGGAGCCCGCCCTATCGCTCTGGAGGCCGGGTCCGGAGCCCCTTCTTGGATTGGGTCCCCAATCCAAGAAGGATCGTGGAGAGGCGGTATATTGGTTTGCGAGCCGACACCGAGGGGCTTTTTGGATTGGGTCCCCAAGTCGAGATTCGACGTTGAAAGGGGGGCGCTGGGCCGTGCAGGACGCCTGTGGGCGCTTGCCCAGCGCGCCCAGCACGCCGTTCAACCGGGAAAGTACTTGAAGAACGGCTGCGCTTCTTCCAGCACGCGCGCGAATGACGGGCGTGCTTCGAGGCGTTTCAGGTATTCGCGCACGCGGCCGTGCGCGGCGCCCAGCGGGTGCACCAGGTTGCAGTAGTAGAGAGCCGGAGCGGCGGCGCAGTCCGCGAGAGTGAAGGTGCTGGCGGCGGCCCAGCTGCGATCGGCGAGGACGCCTTGCAAGATGGCGTAAGCACGCTCGATTTGTTCGTGAGCTTGCTGCACGCCGTACGCATCGCGCTGACCTTCGGGGCGCAGCTTGTCGAGGACGTGCTTTTGCATGGGCTCGTGCAGTTGTTGATCGAAGAAGCGATCCTGCAGGCGAGCTTCGAGCGCGGCGTCGGCGTCTTGGGGAATGAGCGCGGTGCGGCCGGGGTAGTGCCGTGACAAGTACTCGATGATGATGGTCGACTCCGGTACGAGGCGGCCGTTCGAGTCGTCGCGCAGGAGCGGGAACTTGCCGAGCGGGGTTAGCTCGTAGAAGGCTTTCCGAGCTCGCTCGTCGTTCAGGTCGACGAGCTCAGCGGTGAAGGGCGTCTCGTTCTCGTAGAGAGCGATGAGCGCCTTCCAGCAGTAAGAGGCGAGGGGGTGCGAGAACAGCGTGAGAGCCATCGATAATACTTTAGCAGTTGCTTAAGTGTTGTCGATGGCTGAAAAGTCCTATCTATTCAGGCACTTCGAGGCCGATGCGGCGCATGAGGCGGAGCGCGTTGCCCTCGCTGACGGGACCCTGGCGGAGCCGGTAGTCGAACGTCATTTCGCGTCCGTGGACGTCTTCGCGGAGGTGCACGAGCTCGACGTGGCTCATCAATTCGGGCGTGAGCCGGCACAGCTCCATGTCGTGCGTGGAGACGGCGCCGAGCGCGCCGCGCTGCAAGAGCTGCGTCATGATCCAGCGCGCGCCGATCTGCCGCTCGCGCGAGTTGGTACCGTGCAGGATCTCGTCGAGCAAGAACAGCACCGGGAGCGGCTCGCTGGTGGCGTCGAGCACGTGCTTCAGCTTGTGCAGCTCGGCGTAGAAGTGGCTGACGCCTTCTTCGAGCGAGTCGCGGATGCGCAAGCTCGTGGCCAGCCGCAAGCTGCCGAGCTCGAAGCGCGTGGCGCACACGGGGCCGCCCGAGTTGGCGAGCGCATAGGCGACGCCCAGCGAGCGCAAGAGCGTGCTCTTGCCGGACATGTTCGAACCGGTGACGAGCAGAGCCGTGCCCGGACCGGGCAGCGTGACGTCGTTGCCGACGCGCACGTGGGCGGGAATGAGCGGATGCGCGACGCCTTCTGCCAGGAGCCGTGGCTCCTGAACGAGCTTCGGGAAGCAGAATTTCGGCTCGTCGAAGGCCAGGCCGGCCAGTGACGACAGCGCTTCGATCTCACCCAGCACGCGGAACCAGTCGCGCGCGGCCTTGCCGAAACGCGCCTGCCAACGTTCTACCTTCACCGTGCAGTGTACGTCCCAACACAAGAACATGTTGGCAAAGGGGTAGATCAGGCCTTGGTAGCGGAGCTCGAAGTAACTGACGGCAGCACGGAGCTGCCCCATCGCTTTGGACGGAGTGGCGTCGCCTTGGCGCAGCCGTTCACGCAGCTCTTGCAGCAGGGCCGCGTCGGCGGTCGAGGTCTCGATGGCTTCAAGCAGCTTGTCGTAGCCGGAGAGCGCGCCTTCACGCGTCGATACGGCCGCGAACGCGACCTGCACGTCGCGCCGTGCGCTGCCGAGCACGAGCAGCGAGCAGGCGAGACTTGGCAGTAAGTAGGTGCCCGGTACCACACCCACCCAGGCCGCCGCCAAGAGACCAACGTTGACTAGCGCAAGCAGCCGCGCCAGCCACACGATGAGCGGGCGAGCCAGGAGCCGCGGCGCGCTCTCGGCCCATTTGAGCAGCGGCTCCGGATCGAGCGCCGCTGCGAGGCTCGGGCCGCCTTTGCCCTTCGTGAGCGCGCTGGCCAGCGCTTCGAGGCGCTGCCGCAGCTCGAGCTCGGGTGCCAGCGCTTGCACGGCCGCCTGACGCTCGGCGATGCGCTCGACATCGGGCTCCGCCAGGAGTGCTCCGGCGAGCGTGCTGCGGCCGAAGCGCGTGTGCGCCACCGAGATGCGCTGGAAGAGGGACGCGCGACCGAACAGATCGAGATCGTCCGACAGCGTGCGCGCGCGTGTGGCGGCCGCTTCGTTCGGCGCCTTGCCGGCCATCTCGGCGGTGAGGTCGGCGCCGTCGTCCGGCAAGACGCGCGCGTGGCCAGTGACGCGTTGCTGGGCGCGCTGGTTCACGGCCAGGAGCCGCTGCGCGTACACCTCTTCGGTGCTCAGCACGGCGTGCGAGCGCACCAGCCACACGAAGGCGGCAATGGCCGCCGCGCCGACGACGATCGAAGGCGTGCCGCCGTGGGCCAGCGCGCCCCAGACCAGCGCGCCGAACGCGACCAAAAACGCGACGCCGCGCAAATTGCCGATGCGGGCCGAGCGAGCTTCGAGCGCTTCGACCTCTTGCGTGAGCTTCTTGATGCGACTCTCGTAGAGAGCGTGGCGGGGAGTGTCGGTCACTTCAGGTCGGGGGATCGAGCCAGCGGTTGATGACGGCAGCGATGCGTTCGAGCGGCGAGACTGTGTCTACGACTCCGAGCTCGACCGCAGCCTTGGGCATGCCGTACACCAGGCTGGTCGCCCTGTCTTGTGCCAGGGTGCTGCCGCCGCTGGCCTTGACGGCCGCGAGGCCTTTGGCGCCGTCGCGCCCCATGCCGGTCAAAACGACGCCGATACAGCGCGCGCCGAAGCTTTGCGCGGCCGAAACCAGCGTGGGATCCGCCGCCGGCCGCACGCCGTGGACCGGCGGATCGGCGCGGAGCTGCACGCGGCCGGTGCGGTCCAAGAGCAGGTGCGTGCCGCCCGGCGCCAGCAATGCGCTGCCGGGCGCGGCCAGGTCGCCGGCCTGCGCTTCGCGTACCGGAAAGCCCGCGGCTTCCGTCAGCTGCTCGGCCAGTGCGCCCGTGAACCCGTCGGGCATGTGCTGGACGAGCAGCAGCGCGGCTCGCCCCGCCAGCTTGAGCTGCGGCACCACGCGCAGCAGCGCCTGCGGCCCGCCGGTGGAGCTGGCGACGACGACGAGACGGTGCTGGCCCGCGACCAGCATGCGTCGCGACGACATCGGCGAGCTGCGCGCCTCGGGCTCGAAGGCGTCCGATTTTTCGACGATGCGCGGTGCGCTCGGCACCGGCGGCGCGAGCAGCGAGACGTTGGCGCCCGCCGCCGCAATGAGCTTATCGATGAGCTCCGCCTTGGCCTCGCCCAAGGTCGCGCTCACCTCGCCGCTCGGCTTGGTCACGAAGTCGACCGCGCCAGCTTCGAGGGCTTGCAGCGTTTCTTTGGCGCCTTGTGCGGTATGAGCGCTGAGCATCACCACGGGCACGGCGCGCTCGGCCAGGATGGCGCGCGTGGCCTCCGCGCCGTTCATGCCCGGCATGTTGAAGTCCATGGTCACGACGTCGGGGTGGAGCTTTTTGCATTGCTCGACCGCTTCGGCGCCGCTGGCGGCCGTGCCCACCACCTCGAAGCGCGAATCGCCTTCGAGCGCCCTGGTGACGACTTGGCGCATGAAAGCGGAGTCGTCCGTGACCAGGACGCGAATGCGGCTCACTTCGCGAGCTTATCGAGTTTCGTGAACTTCACCAGCACCGTTGCGCCGACCATGGGCGATTCCGGGGTGCCGACGCGGCGGCGGTCGATCACTTCAGCCACGCACTGAGCGGCTTCTTTGCTGAGGTTCGTGCGTTTGGCGACGCTCACGCCTTCGGCCACGCCCTTGCCACGTACGAGGAAGCGAACTTGCACCTCGCCCGTCTTGCCGCTCAAGCCACCGTTCTTTTGTACACACGCCTGGTACTTGTCTTTGGGTTGGCCGAGCTTACCGACACCGAGGGTGCCTTCGTCGGCCGTGACCGGACCGACCACGACTTCGAGCGCTGCGTCGGCGTCCGGGCTCGGCGCGGGCTCGGGCTCGGCTGCGGCGTCGGGAGCTGGTTCGTTCGTGGTGGAGCTCGGGGCGGGGGTGGCGTCGGCGCTCGGCTTGGTCGTCGAGGCGACGTTGGGAGCGGCAGGTGTGGCCGGCTTGGCAGCGGGCGTCGCGGCGACGGGCGTGCTGCGCAGCGCCTTCGCTTCGTCTTCGCTGATGCAGCGCACGACCATGCCCTTGCCGTTGCCGACGCGACCCCACGCGCACGCCGGGTCGTACGGGTAGCGCTTCAATAAGGCGTCCTCGGCTTCAGCAACCGCGACCGCGCCGGTGGCGAGAGCCGCGAAACCTAGCAGGATGGCGATAGGGCGTTTCATGTGAGGGAATGTATACGCGCCTCGGCCGTGCTGGCCAAAAAGGGGGCGAGGCTGAAGGGCTGGGGGCGTCAGGCGGCCAAATTTCTTGGGGCCCGCGCGCTCACCGGAAGCCCTTCAAGACGTACGCGCTCACGGGACGGTCGATGCCCTTCAAGGTGATGCCCGTCATTTCTTCGACTTCGACGAATTCCGCGATGCGTGCGTACAGATCGGCGCTGAGCAGGACGCCGCCGAGAGGTGCTTTGGATTCGTGGCGTTGGGCGCGGTTCACGACGTCGCCGATGCAGGTGTAGTCGCGGCGGACGAAGCGCGAGCCGATGTCGCCGCGCACGACGATGCCGCTATTGAGGCCGATGCGCATCACGAGCGGTGAGTCGCCGCTCGGGTTGCGACGCGCGTTGTAGAGCTTGAGCGACTCTTGCATGGCCCAGGCGGCGCGCGCGGCGCGCAGCGTGTGCGGCTCGGTGAGCTCCGGGCGGTCTTCGAACACGGCCATGATGGCGTCGCCGATGAACTTGTCGATGTCGCCGCCGTGCTCTTTGATTTGCACGCACAGCGCGTCGAACGACTCGTTCAAGATCTCGACGACCTCGGCCGGCTTCATCTTGGAGCTCATGTTCGTGAACCCGGAGATGTCGCTGAACAGGAGCGTGGCGTCGACTTCTTTGGCGCGTACGTCGCTGAGCGAGCCGCTGCGGGCGAGCGCTTCGGCGGCTTGCACGGCGCCTTCGCTGGTGTAAAGGCGCGACGCCTCTTTGTACCGGGCCAGGCGCTTTTCCGCGAGCACCCGCTCCACGAGCGCGATGCACTTGTCGGTGCCGAAAGGTTTGACCAGGTAGCTGTTCAGGCCCGCGGCGCGCATTTGCGCCTGGTCGCGCTTGGTGTCGCGCGCGGTGAGCATGACCAGCGGGATGTCGCGCGTTTGCTGGTTCTTGCGCAGCGCGACCACGAGCTCGAAGCCGGTCATGCGCGGCATGTCGTAGTCGGTGAGGATGAGCTCGGGCTTGGTGGCCAGCGCTTTCTCGAGGCCGTCTTGCCCGTCCACCGCCGTCGTTACCTGGAAGCCTTGTCGCTTCAAGCAGTCGGAGACCAGGTGACGAATCGCTGCGGAGTCGTCCACCACCAGGAGGCGTTCGCGCTGGCTCAGCATTTTGGTCGCGAGCAATGCTTGCAGGCGGCCGATCAACTCTTCTGCGACGACCGGCTTGACCAGGTATTCGTCGGCGCCCAAATCGAAGCCGCGCTCCAGATCCGACGCTTCGCCCAGCGACGAGCAGATGACGACCGGGATGTGCTCGGTTTTGGCATCACCTTTGATGCGCCGGCACAGCTCCCAGCCGTCGAGCTTCGGCATCTCGACGTCCGTCAAAATCAGGTCGAAGCGCTGCTCGGTGCAGAGCGCCAGCGCTTGCTCGCCGTCCCACGCCTCCACCACGTTGTAGCCCTCGGCCTGCAAGATGGGGCGCGTGTGGCGGTGAATCAAGTCGCTGTCGTCGACCAGCAGCACCGTGAGCGCGGCCTGGGCCGCGTCTTCCACCGCGTGCAGCAAGTCGTGGCCTTGAAACGGGATCGAGAGCGCCCGCGAAAAGCCGGCGCTGAGCGCCTCGGTGCAATCTTTGCCGTCTAGCCCCAGGTAGATGCTGCGGCTCGGTTTCAAGCCTTGTGCTTGGGCGCGCTCGAGCGCCTGCACGCCACGTGTGCCCGCCACGCTGGGTGCGAACACCACGACCTGCGGTGCGTCGCCGAGCAATTGCCGCAGCGCACGCGCGTCAGGCGCCGTGACCAGCTCGTGCCCGGACGGTGCGATAGCGCGGGCGACGAAGTCGCGCAGGATGCCGGGCGGGGTGAGGAGGCCGACTTGCATGGGTCGAGGAGTAGGGGTGAGGGGTCAGTCAGCAGAGGGATGAGGGCGAGAATGCGTTGGGAGAGATCTTTACAATGATTTGAGGCGCTAGGGTGCTCGGGTGAAGCTGGCGTTGGCGTTCGGTTTGCTGCTGCTCGCTTGCGGCTCCGAGCCGAGCGCGCCCGGGAAGACGGGCGGGAACGCGCTGGCTCCGGTGGCGGGGACGGCGGGCGCGGCCCCCAACCTGGGCGGGAACAACACGGCGGGAGGCGGCGCGGGCGGGCGTGGTAACGAAGCGGGCGCGGGCGGCAGTTTGGCTGCCGCAGGCTCTGGAGGCTCTCAGGTAATGCTCACGTTGAAGCAGCCCATCGATCGCGGTGACGGCAAGTTGGTGCTCGAGCTCGGCTCGACCTATTTCGAGGTGAAGCCGGCGCACGGCGGCCGCATCACGTCGCTGCGCCAAGACGGGCAGGAGCTCTTGTGGCTGAACGGCGCCGACAACTATGCCGATGCGCTGGGCTCCACTTTTTGGCCGAGCCCGCAAAGCTGGCCCTGGCCGCCCCCGGCCGAAATCGACACGCAGGCTTACGCGGCCAGCGTGGACAATAGCGGCGTCATCACCCTCGAAGGTGAGAAGAACGACGCCACCAGCCTCAAGGTGAGCAAGCGTTTCCGCGCGGACCTGACGCGTGAGGCGCTGGAGCTCGAATACTCGATGACCAACGCCGGCGACGCACCCGTGAGCTGGGCGCCTTGGGAGATCACGCGCATGCCGGCGAGCGGTCTGGCGTTTTGGCCCACCGGCGGCGCTGCGCGCGGTGACAAGCCGATGCCGAGTCAGGACGACCTGGGTCACACCTGGTGCCAGCCCGACCAAACGGACGGCGAGGGCAAGCTGTTCGCGGACGGCGCAGGCGGCTACCTGGCTTACGTCTTGGCCGACCGGCTGCTGCTCAAGCAGTTCGAGGACGTGCCGGCGAGCGCCGCCGCCCCCGACGAGGCCGAAATCGAGCTGTACGTGAACCCCGACCACTCTTACGTCGAGGTGGAGAACCAGGGCCGCTACGGCAGCATCTCGCCGGGTCAGACGGTGCGCTGGAAGGTCATTTGGTACGTGCGAAAACTACCCGCGGGCATGACGTCCAGCGCTCCGCGTGCGGATTTGGTTGCATTCGTGCAGAAGACGCTAGAGTAAGGCGGCGCCGTTTGCCCGATCGGGGCATGCCGCAGCCGTTTTACTCGAAGTGGTCGCTCCTGCTCCCCGCTCTGCCGCTGCCGAGGCGGTGCTCACGTTTCTCGAAAGCGTGGGTCGCCGTTCCGAGGCCGAATTCTATTTGCGGATGTTCCACGGGCTCCCGAAGGAGAGCTTCGCGGTCATCGTGCCGGGCGGACCCGTGGTGCGCTCCGCGCTCGGATCCATCGTCGAGCAGCTGCGCTTTCTCGCAGACTTGGGGCTGTACGCGACCGTGGTGCTCGGCTTGTTCGATCCCGAGAGCGGCGCCACCAGCTCCGAGCGGCTGACCAAGCGCTTGCCGGCGGCCGGCCTCACGCCGACGCCGCACGAGATGTCGGAGCCGGGCGTGGTCGAAGCGGTGCGCGAAGAGCTGCGCCGTGAGCGCATTCCAGTGCTGCACTTTCGCAAGGTCGAGGGCGAGACTTTGGAGCAGCGGCTGGCGCAGCTGGGCGAGCTCTCGCAGCGACTCGGCACGCGTAAGCTCGCGCTGCTGCGTCGTCGCGGTGGTTTCCGGCCCTTGGCTGGCGCCGGCAAGCGGGTCGACGCGCTCAGCGTGGAGGGCGGTCGCATCTCCATCATCAACCTGACGACCGAGCGCGATCGCATCACGCCCGGTATGCTCTCCAAGCGCGATGCGGAGCTGCTCGCCTCGAGCGACCGCCTGATCCAGCTGGCGGAGCCGACGCAGCTGCTCGTCAGCATCACGAGCCCGCTGAACTTGCTCAAAGAGCTGTTCACCGTGAAGGGCGCCGGTACGCTGATCAAGCGCGGCAGCGTGGTGCAGCGGCACACGAGCTACGCGACGGTCGACGTACCGCGGCTGAAGCACCTGCTGCAGTCGTCGTTCGGCAAGGAGCTATCGCCGAGCTTCTTCGACTTGCCTCCGCTCGCGGTATACGTGGACGCCTCTTACCGGGGCGCGGCCGTAGTGCACGACGCCTACCCGGCGCCGTACCTCAGCAAGTTTGCGGTGTTGCCAGAAGCCCAGGGTGAAGGCATCGGCCGCGATATTTGGGAGGTGCTGGTGCGGCATCACTCCGAGCTGTATTGGCGGAGCCGCGCCGAAAATCCCATCGCCAACTGGTACAACAGCGTGTGCGACGGCCTGGTGCGGCGCGCCGCGTGGACGGTGTACTTCCGCGGCATTCCGGTGGAGCTGATCGCCGAAGCCGTGGCTCAGGCCGAAGCGCGGGGAGCCGACTTTGCCTCCCCGGCAGCGTTGCCTGAGGTCGCCGGACCTGCCCAAGGGGTCTGAGCGCACAGAGCGGGGCTTGGCCCCGCGACACCAGGCAGCGAGCCGAAATAGCCACGCGCTCTGGCGGGGGCCGGCTATGCTGCGTAATTGGGCATGCCATCGCGAGCAGGTTTGGGACGCCCCGTGCTGGGCGGGTTGCTGCTGCTGGCTACGGTGCGCTGCTCGTTTCCGGACTACGACGTGGTGCCGTCGACGATGGGCGGCGTGAATTCGGGGGCGGAGGCGGGCGTGGGTGCTGGCGCCGCGGCCGGCTCTGGAGGCTCTGGCGGCGCCTCGACGGCGGCAGGCGCTACTCAGGGGGGCGCTATCGACCAGCTCGGCGGCTCGGCGGGCGAGGCGAGCGGCGGCGCCGAGTGCGAGCCCGAACAATGGCCGGCGGAGCATTGCGGCGGTGGGTGCCTGCGCCAAAACCCCGCCCATTGCTACGACCAAGAGCTGAGCGGCGACGAGGTAGCGCCCGATTGCGGCGGCAGCTGCCAGGCGTGCACCAACGAAGCCTGCACGGCGGACGGCGACTGCCTCTCCGGAAAGTGCGCGACCGGCGTCGCCGACGAGTCCAACTGCTACGCGCCGCTGAGCATCGCTTACACGTCGCACGAGCAGAACCGGAGCGTGAGCAGCACCGCCTGGTCACTCAAGCTGAGCAACAGCGAGATGGTGGGCGGCAAGAGCTACTCGTTCCGCGACATCAAGCTGCGCTATTATTTCGAGCGCAGCGGGCTCGTGGAGCCTCTGATCGTGCGCGCGACGCAGTCCAACCTGCACCAGGCCGATGGCCAGCAGCTGGCGTTGTCGGGGACGACCTGGAGCATCGAGCGCACCGAGCCGACGGCCGATGTCGTTTACGACGCCTATGTCGAGGTCGGCTTCACCGATTCGGGCAAGCTCTATCCCGGAGACAGCATCGATCTCTATCAGCAGATGCTCACGGGCGACACGAGCAGCTCCAACTTCGACCAGCTCGCGAATTATTCGTTTACGGCGGGCACGGCCACTCCGTTCTTGCACGTCGTCGTCACCTACCAAGATCACGTGGTTTGGGGGCTCGAGCCGCGCCCGGCCAATCCGCGGCAGTGCTTCGCGCGGGGCGTGAACTTCAACGGCCCCGCCGTGACCGTCAACGGCAATGCCTGGCAGAGCTCGGCGCAGGCCGAGGTGGCGCCCGGGGGCGGTACGGGAGTGAGTCAGGGCAGCACCTTGTTTCCGCCCGCTTCTGGCGGCCTATCGACCATGATGCAAAGCGCTTTCAAGCTCGGCGCCGGCGCCGAGCTGAGCCTGAAGGTCGATAACGGCAGCTACCTTCTGTACCTGTTCGCGGTTTCTCCGGGCAACGACGCGACGCCCGGCGTTTTTACGGTCCAGGGCGAGGAAGCGCTGGCCACCAGCAAGTTCCGTTCGCAAGCCACCGATGGCGGGCAAGCTTGGGCGCGCATGGGGCCGTTCCGTGTCGATGTGACGGACGCGACCTTGCGGGTCGGCGTGACCGCGGGCTCCGTGAGCTTTGCGGGTCTCGAGCTTTGGTACCCCGACTGAGTGCGCTAAGCTCGCGCCGCCTTGTTCTACCTGTTCCTCCTCGGCGTCGCGACGGCTGGCGGCATCATTTACTTGTTCGTGGCCGGGCTCTTTCCAGGGCTGAAGGAGGAGCGCTTCGGCGTGCTCGAGCCGCTGCCGCCGGACCTCGGCAAGTGGCAGGTCGACGCTGAGAGCGAGGCCGGTCGCGCGGCGGCGGCAGCCGGGCAAAAGCGTGAGGTCCGCTTTTTGTTCGAGGAGCCAGGCCTGGTCGGCTCCGGCAAGCTCACTCGCCAAGCGCGCCTGCGCGACGCCACCACCAACGAGATCGTGCGCATCTTGCCGGACGAGCCCGTCAAGCGCCGGCGGATTCGCCAAATCGTTTCCTAGAGCTCGCCGAATGCCTGCCCAAGATGGGCTAGCGCTCCGGGTGGTCGCGATCGTCGTCGTGGGAGGCCGATTTTTCGGCGTCGGCCTTGGCGCGGTCGCGCTCCTCGCGCTCTTTCTTGCGCTTCTTGCGGCTGGCTTCGTCGTCCGGCAGCGGGTGCCCCACGTCGTAGCTCGTCACCTTGGTGGACGGAGTCGAGCCGTCGGCCTTCCAGCGGAAGGCGCGCGGCAACATGGGCCGGCCCAGCGCGTAGAGCACGCTGGTTTCGTAGCTGGCCATGGGCGGCGCGCTACCTCCGGCGCGGTGCACGAACGCAGGATGGTGCGAGCCACGATCGAGCTCGACCGCGTCTTTGCATCCAGCGCGGATCAGCGCGGTCGCAACGGCATCGCTGGAGTCGTGGCGGGCCACTGCGACCACCAGCGCTCCATCGGGGGCCAGGCACAGCGCTCCGCGCTGGCGCAGCTCACCACGGTCGCGCGCTCGTGGCTCGACCTCGCCGTCCTTGACCAGCAGCGGTAGTTGCACGGCGTCGTCGTCGGCCGCCAGCTCCGGCGCGCCGCTCTCGACCAAGCGTAGCCCACCTCGGGCATCGGCCACGAGCGTGGCATAGGCGGTGCGCAGCTGAATCGGTGAGGCGCCCGCGAAGCTCAAGCCGTAGCGCGTGGAATCGGTGGTGTGGCCCAGTCCGATCGCGGCCATTACCTCGTGCTGCTCTTTGTCATCGAGCGAGAGCTTCACGCCCTTGGCGCCCCAGGCGCCGGGCTCTTTGGCGCCGGCGCGCACGCGCAAGGCAACGTGCCCCTTCTCGAAGCGCGTGAGCTGCACGTCCACGCTGCCGATCGCGAGCTTGGCCGAGAAGATGCCGGTGATCCAGGACGGCGGCGGTTGCGCACCGCTGTCCGGCGTCCACTCGATGCCCGGCTGTTGCGGCGGCGCCGCGTCGCGCACCATCACGTAGAAGAAGTCCTTCGGGGCGCCGCGCACGTACTTGTCGATCGCGATCTTCATCCCCTGATCGGCGATTTTCAGCTCGGCCTTTTGCTTGAAGGGGTTCAGCACATCCATGAAGATGAAGCCGGTGTGGGCCGGGTTCATGTCCAGGTGGATGCCGTAAGAGCAACCGGCCTGGCGCAGCGCCTTGCCTAGGGTGGCGCCGTCGATCTCGTCGCCCCACGCGTAGTACAGGTGCCCAGCCGAGGTGACGCAGATCGCCGAGCGATGCGTCATCACGCTCTCGCCCTCGAGCTGCCAACCCCACAAGTTGCGGCCTGTCGGATTGGCGACGCCGTCTTCCACCAGTGGGTCGAGATTTTGCCGGAAAGAAACGATGTTCTTCGGGATCTCGAAAGAGTTGGGCCAACTGCCGAGCCCCACTTCGCCGGTATCGGTCACGACCACGCTGGCGCCGCCCTTCACGGGCGGCAAAAGCACGCGGTGGTTCACCATCATGCCGTACGCGCCGTGCGTGGTCTTGAACGCGCCGTTGAAGGTCGCCACGATGCGCCGGTACTCTTTCGGATCGTCCGGCAGGCGGCCGTCGCCCGGCGGACCGATGGTCGGCTTCGGATCTTCGAAGCCGGCTTGCATGCCCAGCTCCAGTTGCCGCATGTCCATCGCAATGAGCAGCACCTCGGAGTAGGGGCGCTTTGGATCCGGGCGAATGCTGGTGCGATAGAAGTAGGGCGGCGGTTTGTCGGCCCCCGCCGGCAAGCCCAGCATCGGCTTCAAGAACGGATAGCTGACGGCCTTCCACACGCCTTCCGTCGGCTTCGCGTCCTTCCAGATCGAGGGCACGTTGGGCGGGGGCCAGCTGTCGGCGGCACCGTCGAAAGCCGCCGCGTCGAGCACGCGCGCGACGACGGCCTTGTCGGCGTCGGCCTTGAGCTGGCTGCTGGCCTTGTTCGAAAACAAGCTGTAGGCGGCGCGTTTCACGTCGTCTTCGGCGCCGAAGACCTTGTTTTCGAGCCAGGCGATCGGCTCCGGCCCGATCTCAGCGCGCAGCGTGTCGACCAGCCAATGCACGAGCGGCTTGCCGCCGTGAACTTGGGGCACCGCGCGGGCCGCGTACACTTCGCCGCCTTCCAGCGACGTGAGCCGCCGCGAGCCCACGTCGAAGCTCAAATTGCGGGCCGGCTCGCCGAAGTCGACGGTCAGCTTCTCGGGCTCGAGCGAGAGCTTGGCGCGATCGGCCGGTACGTCGAGCACGATGTCGGTACGGCCGATGCCGCGCCAGGTGCCGGTCTGTTGCAGGGACGTGATCGCGAGCAGAGCGCGGTCGAGCAGCGACTCGGGCCTGTCCGAGCTGCGAATCCCCGGCAACTCGAGCACGCTGATGCCCTGGATCTTGCCGTAGGCCAGCGTGGCAAAACTGGCGCGCTGGCCGCGCGCCTCCAGCCCGACGTCATCACCCTGCGGAGTATCGGTCAGGTTGCGCACGTCGCGCACCTCGATTATCTGCCCGTCGAGCGTGACGCGCACACGCGCGCGGTACAGGTCGCGCGGCGCTTCTGGCTTTTCTCGCGACAGAAACAGCAGGTGGCGTCCCAAAAACGTCTCGGTCCAGAAGCCCGGGCTCTCTTCCCAGGCAATGTCGTGATCGTCCACCACTCCGGCGGTGGCGCGACCCAAGGCAGCCGACAGCCCTGGCAAAGATTTTTCGGGCGGCTTGGGCGTCGCGCAGTGGGACGCCAGCCCCAGCGCAGTCGCGACCCCAAAAAGCCAGCCGCGGCTCTGCAGAAAGCGCCCGAGACGGGGCGGAACGCGGAGGGCGGGGAGCTGCACGACCCCCTTCGCGTACCTTTGGCCAGCCATGGACGCAACAACTCCGGAAATACTTGTGCAATCCAGGGCCCCTTGATAGGTCCGTGCCGCGCGTGAAGAGCAACCTGGCCATTCGCCTCCTGACAGCCGCCGTGGTGGTGCCGCCGCTGCTCGGGTTGCTGTTCAAGGGTCCCGCGTGGGGCTTCTTTGCCCTGGTGCTGGTGGCTTCCGCCGTTGCGGCTGACGAGCTCTTCCGCATGACTCACCCGAACGACGCGGTGGCGCGCGCCGTGGGCATCGCGCAGACGGCTGCAGCCTGCTTCGTCACCTATTGGTTCTCGGGAGATGCACGCGCGCTGCTGGCGATGATCGCGGGTATCACCCTGGTGGGTTTGCTGATGCCGCTGTGGCGCCTGGGCGACATGCAAACGGCGGCGCTGCGCATGCTCGCCGGTGTCGCGGGGCCGTTCTACGTCGGCTCGCTATTGGCGACGCTCGCGCTGCTCCGTCGTGACGGGGGCGACACCCACGGCGGCTGGCTCGTGTTCATGTCGTTCACGTTCTCGTGGTTGGCCGACACGGGTGGTTACTTTTTCGGCCGCTTCTTGGGCAAGACCAAGCTGTACGAAGCCGTCAGCCCGAAGAAGACGCGGGCCGGTTTCGTGGGCGCGCTGGTCGGCGCCAGCGTCGGTGCGGCTCTGGCGAGCTTGCTCTACTTGCCGGCGCTACCGCTCGCCCACGCGCTGCCGCTGGGGCTATTTGCCGGCAGCGTCGGCCAGCTTGGCGACCTGGTGGAGTCCCTGCTGAAGCGCTCCACCGGCATCAAAGACTCGGGCGGCATCGTGCCCGGCCACGGCGGCATGCTCGATCGTATCGACGCGCTGATCGTCGTTTCGCCGATCGTCTACCTGTACAGCTCGTTCAGTGGCCTCATTCACTGACATGTCTCGCGCTCGAGGTTTCTGCGCGTTCGGCCTCGGCCTTTTCTTGCTGACAAGTGCCTGCCGCGCGCCGACCGAGATCCGCCTCGAGATTCGCACCAACGTGCCCTGCACGTCGAAGGCGAAGGGCTGGCGCGGCGTGGCGGTGTACGCCGGCTCGTCGGGTGCTGAAGAGCGCGGCGATGCGCCGGTGCTGGTGACACACGACTGCGACGCCGACGGACGCATCGGCAGCTTGGTGCTGGTGCCCTCGGGCGACAAAGACGAAGCGGTTCGCATTCGCGTGGTGGCGGGCGTGAGCGACGACCCCCGGCTGAGCCCCGAGGACTGCGCGGCGCGCGACTACGCCGGGTGCATCGTGGCGCGGCGCGCCGTCAAATACGTCGCGCACGAGTCGCTCGAGCTCGATATCGACCTGACCAACGATTGCTTCAACCTCGGCTGCGATCCCGAACATACTTGTTCGGTCGGCGGCTGCGTCGGTGTCGACGAAGCGGCTTCCGCCGTGCCCGACGCCTCCGCTCACACCGTGCACTGCGGTGACAACAACGCCGTTTGCTCCACGAGCGGCGCCGTTTGCTGCCTGAGCGTCGACACCGAAAATCAGACGACTCACGGCGCCTGCATGCAGCCCAAGGACTGCCCGCCCGCAAACGTCGTGCTCAATTGCGACGACGACGGCGATTGCGACGAGCTCGACAGCGAGCTCGGCCCCGGCATGTGCATCCTGAGCTTTACGACGCTCCCCGACGACTACTACAAGCCGCAAACCATCTCTAGCTCGCAATGTCTGGCGGCGGGGCATCAGTTCGAGCGCACCAACGTGGGCCTGGCGCTTTGTCAGTCTCGCCAACCCTGCAACAACGGCAAAGCCCGATGCATCGAGTCGGGCGGCTCCCCCGTCAACCAGCTACCCGGCTATTTTTGGTGCGAAGTCTCCAACAACCAATAGGCACCGGGCTCACTCGAACTGCTTCGTCGACTTGACCAGCTCGCCTGGCTTGAAGCCCGGCAAGTCGTCGCTGATGACCTGGCCGTCCATCGCGGTCAGGCGCAGCGTGAAAGCGCCGTCGCCGAAGCCCGATGCGTCCGTCAACGTGCCGTCGGTCCCGCGCGCCAGCTCGACGAAGTCGCTTGCGCCCGACTTTTTTACCTCGGCCTTGACGAGAGGCACGCGTGGATTGCGTACCCACAAGCTCGTCCAATAAATATTGGCTTCGGTCTGGAACTCGTACTGGATCGGACCGACGTCGGGACAGCGCGCAAAGTGCCAGGTCTGGTTGCGCGGAAACTCGTTTTGGTAAATCGCGTCGTACACGGCCGGGCTCACGTCGATGTCGCCGTCGGCCATCTCGACGCCGTAGGTGACCACCCGCGCGACGATCGATTTGCCCTTGCCGGTTTCGATCAAGATGCACGAATCGCACACGCCGCCGTTGCCGTTGTAGGCGTTGGCCACGCCGGCCAGGTACTCGCCCGAGAGCCCGGCGCTCGATTGCAGCGCGCTCCTATACTTGCCGGCGGGCGCGCAGGCGTTGTGCCATTGCGTTTCGGCGAAATCGACCGGGCCCAGGTGGTACACGCCCTCGTGCGCGTCTCCGAAGGTGTCGCCGGACGTGGTGGGCGCGCCGCTGCTGGTCTTGCCGGCCGTTCCGGTGCTCGTCTTGCCGGCCGTGCTCGTCTTGCCGCCGGAGCTCGTCTTGCCGCCACTAGCGGTACCGCCGCCACCGTCGGCATCGTTGTCGTCCGACCCGCAGCCGCCGGTGACTATCAAAAGGCCGAGCCCGATTACCAACGCGCGCATTCCCATCATGCTGGCCGCGATATTACGCCAGCGCGATGGGACTGACTATCCGCCTTTTGTCAGCGGAAACATCGCAGGCGCCCTTCCGTAGGCGCGGCTCAGTCGGCGTTGCGCACGCAGCGCGCGGCCGCAGCGGCATCGCTCGTTTTCAGGCTCGGAGAGGCGCCGAACGTGACTTCCAACGCGTATGAAAATCGCTCGCTTCCGAACGTGGGCGCGGGAGTGGATGACCAATATTGCGTGGCAGCGCCGCCGAGGTCTGCATAAAGCACGGGGGCTTGAGCGGCGCTCTCATCCACGAGCGTGGCGAGCTCTTTGATGCTCGGCAGGCGCCAGTCGTCTTTGCCGGCGTGGCTGAGGCCCTCGCAATAAGCGAGCGCGCCTTGCCAGTCGACCAAGGTGTCGTCGAGTGAGGTGATCTGCCAGGCGAGCTTGGTCATGGCGTCCGTCGTCACGTCCGCCCCGACGCTCCGCGCGCCGCTCGCGGGCGTGCCGCGCACGCAGCGTGCGGGGAACTTGCTGTCGCCGACCGCCACCGTCCACGTGCCGTACAAGTCGTTCATCACGAAGTATTGGCCCGCGTTCGTGCCCGTGGCCGACGCCGTCCATTTGGTGCCGAGCGTCTCTTGCGGCACGGTGGGCGGCATGCAGCCGCTGTTGATGCGACCTTCGTCCAAGATCGACACGGCTTCGAGGCGGGTCGGCAAACGCCAGTCACTCTGCCCGGCCAGCGACAAGGCGTCGCAGTAGGCGGCGGCTTCGGCCTGAGTCTTGGCGGCTTGCTCCGGCGTGAGCTGCCAGACGAGCCCCGTTACCGAGTCCGTCAGCGTGGTCGACGTCGTCTTGTAGGTCGGCACGTTGATGCGATACGTGCCGTCTTGCCCGAACAGGGGATCGTCCTTCTGCGGGCAGATCGTGACCTGCGTGGCGTTGATGCACGTGCCCGTGAACGAGTCGGGCCAAGGACCGCCCGTCGCGGTGATCAAGTCGGGCGGACCCGGCAGGGGCTCGCTCACGTCGCCGCCCGCGCCGCCTGCTGCGCCGGGGCCTGCGCCTCCGGCCACGGAACCGCCGCTCGCCGGGGTCCCCGCGCTCGCCATCGAACCGGCTTCGCTCGGCGTGCCGCCGTCGCTCGGCGCGCCGCCGTTCGGCATCGCGCTCGTGCCGCCGGTGTCGCGGCCGGCCGCCGCGTCGTTGCCGCCGTCGGTCACGCCGGCCGAGGCGCCTTCTCCGGCGTTGCCGCCGCCCGGAGTGGGATTCGGGCTCGGGCTGCCGTCGTCCGAGCAAGCGGCGGCGAGAGAGCCACCGAAGAGCAATGCAAAGCCGGCGCGCGCAAACACTCCACGCATGGTCGGAAGCCCTTTCTGGACCCTCCAAGCTAACGCAGAAGGCCGGCTCAGTCGCGCGAGATCTTCAAGAAGTGGTCGATGATCTGGAAGTGGTCTTCGAACAACTCTTGGGTACGGTCGCACAGGCCCGCTAGGGGTGCCCAGCGCGCGGCCTCGGCGTCGTCGGCTCCGGAGACTTCGGGACGGGCACCTGGCGGTAGGTCGAAATAGTGCGCGTGGGTGATGGTGCGGCCTCGCTGGCTGCGCTGCGGGTGGTCGAACACGGCGACGCCGCGCAACGCCTGGCGCAGCTCGTCGTCGCTGCAAGTGAGCTGCGTTTCTTCGCGCAGCTCGCGGATGGCACCGGTCAAGAGGCGCTCCGACCCCTCCAAGAACCCGCCTGGCAGCGCCCACTGACCCTTGCCCGGCGGTCTGCCTCGCTGAATGAGCAGCAGCTGCTCGCCGCGCCGGACGACCGCGTCTACCGTGACGAACGGCCCCGTGCCCCAGCGCAGTGCATTGTCGTCCAGCGCCACGAGCTCCTCGCGTAGCGCCGCAAACTCCGGCCGTTTGCGGAAGGCGACCAGAAAATCGGCTACGGGCGCGGGCACGGCCTTCGTCAGCTCTTCTGGGAGCGCGTGGCTGCTCACGTCGCTCGCGAAATAGCTGCGGCGCAGCGCGGTGCCGTCGATCGGCGCCTGGCGCGGCAGCGCTACTTCGCGCCACTCGGGGAACAGGCTCAAGTAGGAGCTGCTGTCATCCTTGCGAAAACCGACGAGCGCGACGCTGCCGCTCGTCTCGCGTGCCACCGCGGCTTTCACGGCGGCGGCCCAGCGCGGCTCGTCGTAGTAGTCGCGCACGCCGGCGCAACTGACACGCGCGCGCTGCTCCGCGGACAAGCTGGCCAGGATGGTCGCGCTGCGCTCTTCGAACGAGAACGGGTTTTTGACCATGCGCGGTCCGCGCGCCGAGCCCAAGATCAGAAGCGCGCGAGGCGCCAGGCCGAGCGCGTGCTCGAGCAGGGCCAGGTGCCCATAGTGAAAAGGCTGAAAGCGGCCAATCACCACCGCCAGGTCGCTCGGCACGTCCGTTTCGTTCATTGGGTCGGCACCGTAGCGCAGGCTGCGAGGTGTCGGAAAGGACGCGCGCCGTGGCGGGCCAGACACAGCGAGGTGCGCGCCAAACCGCGGATTTTCTGCGGAATGCGCGGGAATTCGCGCGCGAACGGCCGCGCACGACCGTTGCAAAAGGCGACCAGGCAAGAGGAGACACATGTCCGAGCTGGTTACTTTCGCAGGGTGGTTGAAACGTGGGCTTTCGGTGGCAGCGCTCTCGACCGGGCTCGTGGCGCCGCGCGCCGCGCTGGCTTCGAGTCAGGAGACGACCGACAAGACCTTGTCACCGTACTTCGTGGTGGAGGGCGCCGATCCGAACGTGGAGGCGTTCCCGCTCGAATCGACCAAAGTCGACGTGCAGGTGACGGGCGTGATCGCCGAGGTCACCGTCACGCAATCGTACAAGAACGCTGGCAAGAAGCCGATCAACGCGCAATACGTGTTCCCGGCCTCCACGCGCGCCGCCGTGCACGGCATGCGCATGCAGGTGCGCGATCAGGTCATCGAAGCGCAGATCAAGGAGAAGCAGCAGGCCGCACAAACCTTCGAGGCGGCCAAGAAGCAGGGCAAGAGCGCGAGCTTGCTCGAGCAAGAGCGACCCAACGTGTTCACCATGAAGGTCGCCAACGTGATGCCCGGCGACAAGATCGAGGTAAGTCTGCGGTACAGCGAGCTGCTCGTACCGACCAGCGGCGTCTACGAGCTCGACTACCCGACCGTGGTCGGTCCCCGCTACTCGAACGAATCCGCAGCTGGTGCCAAGCCGGCCGACAAGTTCATCGCCAGCGGTTACACGCCGGCCGGCGCCGCGCCCAGTTACAGCTTCGAGCTCAGCGGCGCGGTTTCCACGCCGATTCCGCTGCAATCGTTGGAGAGCCCGTCGCACAGCATCACCAGCAGCGTCGATAACCCAGGCCTCCGCCACTTTGCCGTCTCAGCCAGCGAACGTTCCGGTGGTAACCGCGACTTCGTGCTGCGTTACCGCCTGGGCGGCGATCAGATTCAATCGGGGCTCTCGCTGTTCGAGTCCGGCGGTGAGAAGTTCTTCTTGCTGCAGGTCGAGCCGCCCAAGCGCGTACCGACCGAGATGATCCCGCCGCGCGAGTACGTGTTCATCGTAGACGTATCGGGCAGCATGAGCGGCTTCCCGCTCGAGACCGCCAAGAAGCTGCTACGCGAGCTGATCGGTGGTCTGCGCCCCAGCGACAAGTTCAACGTCGAGCTCTTCTCCGGCACTTCGGCGCTATTGGCCGAGCATTCGCTGCCGGCGACCGCCGGCAACATCGCGCTCGCTACGCGCTTCATCGACGATCAGCAGGGCGGCGGCGGCACCGAGCTGTTGCCCGCGCTCGAGCAAGCCTTCGCGCTCTCCAAGAGTGAAGGCCTGTCGCGCAGCTTCGTGGTCGTGACCGACGGCTACATCGGTCAAGATCGCGGGGCCATCGAGCTGGTCCGCAGCAAGCTTTCGGACGCCAACGTGTTCGCGTTCGGCATCGGTAGCAGCGTGAATCGCTTTCTGATCGAGGGCGTGGCCAAAGCGGGCGCTGGTGAGCCGTTCGTCGTCACCGAGCCGGGCGAAGCTGCCAAGACCGCCGAGCGGCTTCGCGACTACGTCAAGGCGCCGGTGCTCACCGACGTGAAGATCGGCTATGAGGGCTTCGACGCCTACGACGTCGAGCCAAAGGCCATCCCGGACGTGCTCGCTGAACGACCCGTGGTGATCCAGGGCAAGTACCGCGGGGACGCCAAAGGCTTCGTCAGCCTGAGCGGCTTGGGCGGACAGGGTGCCTTCGCTCAGCGCTTCGACCTGAGCCAGGTCAAGTCGCGACCCGAGCACCGCGCGCTCTCGTACCTATGGGCCCGGAGCCGCATCGCCACGCTGGGCGATTTCGGCTTTGCCGAACCCTCGCAACAGGCCAAGAGCGAGATCACGGCCCTCGGTCTGCGCTACAACCTGCTCACCGACTACACGTCTTTCGTGGCTGTCGCGCGCAAGGTCGTGAACCCGGGCGGCGTGGCCCAGAACGTCGACCAGCCCTTGCCGATGCCTGCCGGCGTCTCCAACAGCGCGATCGGTAGCGGTGCGGATGGCGCCGACGAGCCGGAGCTCTTAGTCTTACTCGCGCTCGGCGCCATGGTCGTGGCGCTGCGCGCGCTGTGGCCGCGCCGTCGCTCGGAGCTTCTGCCATGAATGCCTGGCTCGGGCGCCACGCTGTACGGCTCGGCAGTGTCTCGGCGGCGTTCGCGATCGCCTGGCTGCTGAAACACCACTACAGCCACGCTTCCGCCGACGCCCTGCGCTGGATCCTGGCACCTACTACCTGGCTCACGTCGTTCGTGCTGGGCGGCCACTTCCAGTTCCTCGCCGATGAAGGTTATTTGAGCCGCGAGCACTCGATCCTCATCTCGCCTGCTTGTGCCGGTGTGAACTTCCTGGTCGTGGCGTTCCTGTCGCTCGTGCTGGGCTTCGGGTCGAGCTTCAACACGGCGCGCCGCGCCCTGGCGTGGCTCGCGGGAGCGCTCGCCATTGCGTACGTCACTACGCTGTTCGTCAACACCGCGCGCATCGCGCTCTCTGTGGCCGTGGCCCACCTTGCAGCTCACGCGCTCGGCCTTACGTTCCACAGCGTTCACCGCTGGATTGGCATTGCCGTCTACCTGGCGGGCTTGCTGGCGCTATGTCTGACGCTTCACGTTTGGCTGTCCAGCCGGGGCGCAAGGTTTGCGCGCTCGGCAACGCTCCTGGTGGCGCTGGCTTGCTACGTCTCGGTCACTCTGGTCGTGCCACTGCTGGGCGGTGCCGCTCACACCTCCGAATATTGGTCGCACGCGGTGCCAGTGTCGGTGTCGGTGGGAGTCGTCGTCGCGTTAGTTTTTGCCGCGAGAGGTCGTAGCTGGAAGAATGGACGGCATGCAATCAGGCCCCCCGAGTGTTCCGAGCGATTCGCGGAAGAGCTTGGTACCCGCTGAAAAGTACGAGTTTTTCAAGGTCATCCAGGGTTACCTGGATCAAGCAGCCAAGCTCGTCGACCTGCCCGAGCATGTGCGCGCAATCTTGGCTCAACCCAAGAACGAGCTGATCGTCAACTTTCCGGTGCTGATGGACAACGGTGAATACCGAGTCTTCAAAGGCTACCGCATCCAGCATTCCAACATTCTCGGCCCGTACAAGGGCGGCATGCGCTACCACGAGTCCGCCGGGCTCGACGACTTCAAGGCGCTCGCCGCCATGATGACGTGGAAATGCGCGCTCATGGGCCTGCCTTACGGCGGCGCCAAGGGCGGCATCAAGTTCAACCCTCGCGACGTCTCGCGCAAAGAGCTGAGCCGCATCACGCGCCGCTTCTTTCACGCGCTCGGTAACAACATCGGGCCCGACTACGACATCCCCGCGCCGGACGTGGGCACCAACGCGCAGGTCATGGCCTGGGCGGTGGACACGTACATGAACACGGTCGGGCTCGTCAGCAAGCAAGACGTGCAAGGCGTCGTCACCGGCAAGCCAATCGCCAGCGGCGGCACGCTGGGCCGCGAGAAAGCCACCGGCCAGGGCCTCGTGCACTGCGTGATTCAGTGGGCCAAGCGCCACCGCTTCGACCTCAAGGGCAAGAAGCTGATGGTGCAGGGCTTCGGCAACGTCGGTAGCAACGCTGCGGTACTGCTCAGCCACCTGGGCGTTTCGCTGGTGGCCGTGGGCGATCACACCGGCTACCTCCACAATCCGGAGGGCTTCAACGCCCACCGCCTCCAGCAGTACGTGGCGAAGAACGGCAGCATTGCCGGTTACGCCAACGGTACGCAAATCACGCGCGAGCAATTCTTCGGCACGCCCGCGGAGATCTTCATTCCGGCGGCGCTCGAGAACCAGATCGGCCCCGGTGAGGCCGAGGCGCTGCAGTGCACGCTGATCGCCGAGGGCGCCAACGGCCCCTGCTCGCCGGAAGGCGAAATGATCTTGAAGCGCCGCAACATCGAGGTATTGCCCGACGTGCTGGCCAACGCCGGCGGTGTGACCGTGAGCTACTACGAGTGGGTGCAGAACAAGCGCAGCGAGAGCTGGTCGCTCGAGGAGGTCGACGAAAAGCTCGAGCGGGCGATGATCGAAGCCTACGACCGCATGCAGCAATTCGCCGAGCTACATAAGTGTGACTATCGGATTGCCTGCTACGGTGTCGCACTCGAGCGCCTGAAAAAGGTCTACGAGGAGCGCGAGATTTTCCCGTAGTTCGGCGCCCATTTTGAGGGCTACAGCGGGGCGGTAGCCCTCATTGACCTACAAATCAGCGACCAACTCGATCGGTGGTATTTACCCGGAGGGGTGAAGTGCCGTTGATCGAAGGTGGTGAGTTGTTTCCGTCGACTGGTCTTGGGGATCCTACCGCTGGTCTTGATGGCGTGCGGTCAAGCACCCGAGCGCGCGCCCGCTGCGGCCATGGCGCCCGCCGAGGACACGAGCGACGATCTGAACGTCGAGGCGCCGACGGACATGCAGGCTTGCGTGGGCACCGAAGTAGCCGCCGACACGTTGCCCGTCGACCTGTTCGCGCTCGTGGACGGCTCGAGCTCGATGCAAGAGGCGACCGCGACCGGCGTGTCGAAATGGTACGCCACCAAGGCGGCCTTCCGAGAGTTCTTGCAACAGGCGCCGACCGGCATGGGCTTTGGGTTGGCGCTGTTCCCGGTGCCGGGCCAGGAAACCGCGTCGTGCGCCAGCAGCGACTACCGTGATGCCGCGCTACAGATCGACGACGTGAGCCAAATGGCGAGCGGCGCGCTCGCGCGGCTCGAGGCCGTCACGCCGCGAGGTCAGACGCCGACCGCGCCCGCCTTCACGGCAGCGCTCGACTTGGCGTCGGCGCACGCGCTTCAGCACCCAGAGCGCTCGGTAGTCGTGGTGCTGGCCACGGACGGTTTGCCTACCGCCTGCGCGCCTACCGACGTGCCCGCGCTGGCCGAGCTCGCCAAACGAGCCTTGGAGGGGCCGGCGCACGTGCGCACTCTCGTGGTGACTTCCCGAGCGCTGTCTGGCAATCAGGGCAGCGGCTTCGAGCGCGTGGCGGTAGCCGGTGGCACTCAGCACGCTCTGGCGATCGATCCTCGCGGTGACTTTACCGGGCAGCTGGCGAGCGCGCTCAGCGCTGCGGCCACGCGCCAGGTTGCCTGTGATCTGGCGCTGCCGGAGCCGCCGCGTGGCCAGCACCTCGACTACGACGCCGTGAACGTCGTGCTGGACGGCACGACGCACGTCACTTTGCCTCGCGTTGACGGCGCCGCCAGCTGTGACGCTCGCGGCGGCTGGTACTACGACACCGATCCGACGCTTGGTGCACCTTCGCGCTTGAACGTCTGTCGCGCCTCCTGCGATCGCGCCGCCTCGCTCGGCACGAGCGCGCTCCGGGTCGAGCTAGGCTGCAAGACTCTCGTGCGGTGAAGCGAGCTGCCTTCCCCCAGTACCAGAAAAGAAAGCGGGGCCGAGTGACCGCATGCGTTGACCCGCCGCCGTAGCGGCGTTTATCTTCGTAGTTGGTCATGGCCGCCGATCCGAAGGACGAGCGCATTCGTGCGCTGGAGGACGAAGTACGGCGTCTGAACGTCATGCTCGAGAACGCGCCGAGCTTCATCACGCGCATCACGACCGACGGCCTGTTTCTCTATCTAAATCGCGTGGCGCCCGGCTTCGACATGAAAGACGTGCTGGGCACGTCGGCCGACAGCTACGTGCCGCCGCAATTCCGTGCTCGCGCGCACGAAGCCATGCAGGCCGCGATCGACACACAGCAGACACAGCAGTACGCGACCTTGGGGCAGGTCAGCGCCAAGGGCATCGGCCATTACCTCACGCGCGTGAGCCCGATCGTCGAGGACGGCAAGGTGTCGTCACTGGTGATGATCGCGACCGATGTCACCGATCTCGAAGAGAGCCGTATGCTGCTGCAAGTGGCGCTCAACGCCAGCGGCCTCGGCATTTGGACCTTCGAGCCGAAGACCGGCTTGGGTTCCTGGGACGAGACCACGCGCCGCATTTTCGGCGTCGACCAGAGCGCGACCGACTCGCCGCACCTGAGCGAAATGCTCGCGCAGCGCATCCACCCTGACGACGCGGCGCTCGTGCAGAGCTGCCTGGCCAAATCCGTCGAGACGGGACAGTACGGTCCGCTCGAGCACCGTATTTTGCTGCCAGATGGCGAGCTGCGTTGGGTCGCCGCCTCGGGCGTTGCGGTACGCGAAGAACCGTCGGCGGGTGGCGCGGTGTTGCGCATCGTCGGCACCGTGATGGACATTTCGCAGCGACGCGCGCTCGAAGCGCGGCTGATGGACGCGCAAAGGCTCGAGAGCATCGGGCGGCTCGCGGGCGGCATCGCCCACGACTTCAACAACATGCTCACGGCCATTTTGGGCAACGTCGACCTGGCCGTGCGGCTCGATTCACTCGAGCGCGTCCGGCCGCTCCTGGGAGAGATCCGCCTGACGGCAGAGCGCAGCGCGGCGCTCACGGCGCAGCTGCTCGCGTTCGCGCGCCGGCAGCTGATCGAGCCGAAGGTGCTGGAGCCCAACCAGCTGCTCTGGCGTATCGAAGGGCTGCTGCGGCGGCTGCTCGGCGACCACATCGAGTTGAGTCTGAACCTGGGCACGACCGGCCACGTGCGCGCCGACGAGAGCCAGCTCGAGCAAGTGATCTTGAACCTGATCACCAACGCCCGCGATTGGATGCCGCACGGCGGTCGCGTCGTGCTCGAGACACGTGACGTCACGCTCGACCAGGCCGACGCGAGTCGTCACCCCGACCTCGCCACGGGGCCGTACGTGTCGATCACGGTGAGCGACAATGGTCCCGGCATTCCCAAGGCGGCGCAGTCGCAAATCTTCGAGCCTTTTTTCACCACGCGCCGCGCCGGCACCGGGCTGGGCCTCGCCACCTGCTATGGCATCGTCAAGCAGAGTGGCGGGCACATCGGCGTGCGTAGCTTGGAGGGGGAAGGGACGACCTTCACCGTGCTCTTGCCCCGCACTGCGCCGGAGCACGCCGCGAAATCGCAATCCGAGCGCTCGCAACCGAACGAGAGCCGCAGTGAACGCATCCTGCTGGTCGAGGACGAGGCCGTGGTGCGCACCGTCATCGAACGCTCGCTGCAGCGCGCTGGCTACCGCGTCAGCGTCGCCACTTGCGCTGAAGAAGCGCTGGAGTTCTTGGGCGACTCCCAGCTCGACCTCGTGATCACGGACGTCGTCATGCCCGGCATGAACGGCTGGGAGCTCGGGCGCGTGCTCGGCGAGCGCCGCCCCAATCTACCTATCCTCTACATCTCCGGCTACACCGGAGATGCCAGCAGCACTGCCGGCACCAGCCAGGGCCTGCCGTTCCTTCAGAAGCCATTTTTGCCCGACGACTTACTGCGCGCCATTCGCAAGCTGCTCGATAGTTGATCCGGGTTCGGCTAGGATCGCCCGTCATGGCTGACGTAGATGCTGCTCAGCACGAGGTGGTGTTTCGTGTTGCCGTCATCGGCAGCGTAGGAAGTCGCTTGCTCGACTTGCTCAAGGTGCAAGATGGCGAGCTGTCACTCGCTAGTGTCGCTGGCTACAAGCCGCGCTTGTTGTTCCAAGTGTTCTCGGATGATCCTTGGGCGAGTGAAGGTGGCGACGGCGCTCGCTTCGAAGAAGCGGTGCCAAGCCTCGACGCCATCGTCTTCACTGACGACTTTGCCGCCGGCTGTCATTACGTGAGCGCGGCCGTCGAGCGCATCGCCAAAACTCTCTCGCCCCTGAAGTTGCGCATTCCCAGCGCCATCTTCGGCGGCCCCGCCCTCGCCGAGGATTGGTCGTCCCTCTCCGGCGTCCCCGTCCTCGCCCAAGTCGACCCCAAAAGCGACGACGCCGCTTCGATTTTGAAAGCGCTCGTCAAAGCGTTGCTGCGTTCCAACATCCGCTCGACGCCGCCACCGCCCGTCGCCTGATAGCCGTCAGGCCTCAGCCGTCAGCGCCGCCGTGTGTCGCCTCAACCGGCGGTGCCCGCGCCGGCGACGAGCGGTTACTCGCGCCCACCCGGCGCTAACGCCCGCGCTCTGCTCACGGGCCGACACCCCCATGCCTTTTCAACTCGCGATCTCGACTTGGGCCCCCAATCCAAGAAGCGGACGAGAAAGCGCGCTCTCGACCTTTTTACCGCCTCGCGGTGCGCCCTCTTGGATTGGGGGCCCAAGTCGAGATTCGGCTCCGCGAAGTAGGCCCAGTCTCAGGAAGTCTTAGGCTGCCCAGCTGGGCAGCCCAAACAGAAACACGGCCTACCAATCAAAAGACGACAAAAGTGAAACGCCCGGGGTTGGGCGACACCGGGCGTCTCGAGTCTGCGTTGCTAGGGAGTTGGAGGAGTGACTGTGATGCTGCGGGCTAGGGGGGACGTGTGCCCGAGGAGAACTACGCGGCCGAGGCCATCAGCTCTTTGAGGCGAGCAATGGCGCGCGAGTGGAGCTGCGAGATGCGCGGCTCGGAGACGCCGAGCTCGACGCCGAGGTCCTTGAATTTGACGCCGCGGAAGTAGTGAGAAGAGACGATGTGGCGCTCGCGCTCGGGCAGGAGCTCGACGGCCTTGGCCAGGGTCTCCTGTGTGAACTTGGCGGCGACGGCGCTTTCGCTGCTGGCGGCGTCGGCGAGGCAGCGGTTTTGCTCCCACTCGCTGACGTCGTCGATGCGCACCACGGAAGGCGGCGGGACATAGGCGTCGGTGCCGGCGTTGGCTTCGGCAGCGGCGCGGGCGCGGCGGGGCAGCCAGTCTTGTGCGCGCAGCTCGTCGAGGATGGCGCCGCGGATGCGGACACGCACGTACCACTCGAAGCTTTCGTCACCGCCATCGGGGTGGCGCCGAATCGCGTCCCACAGGCCGCTCATGCCGGCGGCGATCAGGTCCTCGCGGAGCACGTTGCGCGGCAGCTTGCGCTGGAAGCCACCTGCGATCTTGCGAACCAGGGGTGTGAACTCTTCGAGCAGGCGCTGGGCGCGGCGCGCCTCCATGCGGGCCCGCTTCTCCTTGGAGATGCGCGGCGCCTTGCTGGGCACCAGCGCGGCCGGCAGGATCGAAGCCGGGCGGCGGGTTTGGTGGACGGCACGGGCCTCGTGGCGACGCGCCGGGCGTGGGGCGAGGCTGGGACGGGCGGCGGCAGCCGCGGCGCGCTTGCCCTTGGCCTTGCGCGACGCCGGAGCTGCCTCAGGCTCAGGCAAGGCAGCAAGCTCGAGCTCGAGGTCCGTGAAATCGGCGAATTGGGCTGCTGTTCCGTCCATGGGCTTATCTCCGTAGGGGTGCCGGGGACTAGTGCAGCGGCCGTGCCACAAACCAAATTGGCTGAATTTACGGCATTTCGTGAAATTTAAGGCCCAAAAGGAGGGTCTCCGCAGACCCACTTCAGGGTTTCCGGCGGGCTCTTGCCACCCCGGATGCCAACGATTTGACGTAGATACGTGCCGGACTGAGACGGAGGGTCAGCGGGTCAGCTCCGACCCATAGTTTGTCTCAGAATCAGATACAGTTAATAAAATCAAATAGTTAGCTCCATTGGAGGGGAGGGTGCGGACTGACCCGAGGCGTGTCTCAGGCGATACCGACCTGAGACTGGTGTCTCGCGACGAGCCTACAGAGGGGGGTGGGGTGGGTCTTCCGCAGCCGGTTTTTTGGCTGTCGTGCTGACGGGGTGCGAGAGTTTGTAAGCGCGGCATCACGCGCCAAGACGAAAGCTCGCGAGACCACCCATGGGCGAAGGAAAGAACCTGGTCGGAGTCGATATCGGCTCGGCTTCGATCAAGGTCTGCCAAGTCAAAGACACCAAAAAAGGCATTGGCCTTTTGCGCTTCGGCTACGCGCCGCTCGCGCCTTCGGTGATCGTCGACGGTCAGGTGATGGACGCCGGCGCCGTGACCGAGACTTTGGCCAAGGTCTTTCACGATGCCAAGATCAAGCAGAAGGAGTGCGCCCTTTCCGTCTCGGGCCAAAGCGTCATCATTCGCAAGATCTCCGTGCCGATGATGACCGACGCCGAGCTGGCGGAGCAGATTCAGTGGGAGGCGGAGCAGCACATTCCCTTCGACATCAAGGACGTGCGGGTCGACTACCAGGTGCTGCGCAAGCGCCCTGAAGCCAGCCAGATGGACCTCTTGCTGGTGGCGGCCAAGCGCGATCAGATCGAGGAGTACGCCAACCTGGCGCGTAACGCCAAGCTGAAGCCCGTCGTGTGCGACATCGACGCATTCACGGTACAAAACCTGTTCGAGTATTCGCGCGGGTTACCGCAAGATCAGACGATCGCCGTGATCAACGTGGGCGCCAGTCTTTCGTCGCTCAACATCATCGCCAACGGTGTCAGCGCGTTCACGCGCGAGATTGCCAACGGCGGCAACGTCATCACCGAAGAGATTCAGAAACAGCTCGGGGTACCGCACGACCAGGCCGAGGCCTACAAGTGCGGCGGCGCCGCCAACCCGGACGACCCGAATCGCCCCGGCATGGTCCCGCACCAGGTGGTGCAGGTGATCGAAGCCGTGACCGACTCGATCGCCGCGGAAATCCAGCGCAGCCTGGACTTCTTCATGGCCACCAGCGGTGAGGGCGAGATCGCCAAGATTTACGTCACCGGCGGCTCGGCCAACCTGGTGTCTTTGGCGCAGTCCATCGAGCGGCGCGCGCGCGTTTCCGTCGAGACTTGGCCGCCCACCGAGAAGCTGACGATCGAGGCCAAGGAAGTGAATCCGCAGCTCTTGCAACAGCGCGCGGCGCAGCTGCCTGTCGCGCTGGGTCTCTCGCTGCGCAAGGAACGCGAGGTGCGAGCATGATTCGCATCAACCTACTCGCTCAGAAGAAGCGGGCGGAGCGCTCGGACGGCAGCCAGGTCTGGCTGGCGGTGGTGATGGTCGTGGTGCTGGCGGAGGTAGCGGCGCTGTTCGTGCTGCACAGCTTCAAGGCCGAGGAGCTGGCCGACCAGGTTCGCAAGAACGACCAGCTCACTTCCCAGATCGACCAGGCCAAGAAGAACGTCTCCAATCACGATCAGGTGAAGAAAGACTTGGAGCTGCTGCGCGCGCGCGAAGCCGCCATTCAGCAGCTGCAGACGGCGCGCTCGGGCCCGACCGCGATTTTGATGGAGCTGGCTCGCATCTTGACGCCCGGCCGTGGTCCGAGCGTGGACCCCGATCGGTTGGCGCAGCTGCGGCGTGACAATCCGCTGGCCGTCTTCAATCCCAACTGGGACGCCCGGCGCTTGTCCATTACCAGCTACGTCGAAGCGCAGCGCCAGCTGAAGCTCGAAGGCAAGGCACGCGACGGCGAAGACGTGAGCGAGCTCGCGCGGCGCCTGAACCTGTCCAGCTTCTTTTACGACGTGACGCTACTGCCCGCGCAGAAGGACGCGGAGGCCGTCAAATTCTCCATTCAAGCCAAGGTGAGGTACTAGTGCAGCGCACACCGCACTCACAAACGACGCTGACCTGCGCTGCACTCGCTTGCGAAGCAAGCGGGGGTCTTTGGCGGAGCCCCAGGGGACAAGAGGCTAGTGCATTGACCTTCCGCGCAGCGGCGCCACCGCCTGCGATGGCGGATGGAACATCAAGGGCGGTGCACTAGTGGCGGCCGGAGGCTCAGTGCTGTCCAAGCTGCCGCCGCTCGCGAAGGTGGGTGTCGGCGCGTTGTTCGTCGTGCTGATCGGCGTGGCCTACTTCGTGGTCTTTTACGGGGACCTGGCGAGCTCGATCACCGCCGAAAAATCCCGCGAGGAGAAGCTTCGTGGCGAGCTGGCGGAGGCGCGCAAGGCCGAGTTCTCGTACCAACAGGACCTGGCAGAGCTCAGCGAGCGCCAGCAGCGGCAGCGCGAGCTGGTGAAGATCTTGCCGACTGACACGGAGTATCCGGCCTTCCTGAGCTCGGTGCAGAACGTGGCCAACGTGGCCGGCATCGCGCTCACCGCCTGGACGCCGCAGCCCGAAGTGCCGGAGCAGTTCTACTCGCGCGTACCGATGAAGCTGCAGCTCACGGGTCGCTACCACCAGATTGCCAAGTTCTTTCACGGTGTGGGTCAGCTCGACCGCGTGATCAACATGGAGAACATCTCGCTCACCGATCCGAAGAAGGACGGTGAGGACACCGTGCTCAAGGTCGACGCGTTGGCGACGGCGTTCCGTGCCAAGCCGGAAGGCACGCCTGGCGCCGGGGCGGGCGACAAGCGCGGCGCCAAGGCAGGTGGGCAGTGACGCGCTGGTTCAGCTTTTCCGTGCTCGCGGCGAGCCTGTTGCTGGCGTGTGGCGACGACAAGCCGGCAAGCCCGGCAGGTAGCGCGAGCAGCGCCGGCTCTAGCGCTGCGGCTCCGGCGGCGGCTCCCGCTCGCTCGCCCCGCGCGCCGGCCTCGGCGTCCGCTGCCGGCCCCGCGGGACCTCCGCCAAAGGTCGAAATCGTCGAGTCCGAGTTCACCGAGAGCGAGCGCAGCCGTGATCCATTCCGCTCGTTCGCCGACGTGTTCAAGGAAGAGAACAAGGGCACGGCAAAGTCTCAGCGTGAGGTCGTGATGTCGCAGTTCGCGATCGACGAGCTCAAGCTGATCGGCATCGTGACGCGCGCCGAGCCGGCCAAGGCCATGCTGGTCGACCCGCAGGGCACCGGTCACGTGGTGCAGCGCGGTCAGTTCGTCGGTAAGGCAGACATCGTACAGGCCGCCGGTCGCACGGGCGCCAGCTACGAGATCAACTGGCGTGTCGACCGCATCCGCGACGGCGACATCGTGCTGATCCGCGAAGATCCGGCGAACCCCGACGTGCCCAGCGCGACTCGTGTCATCCCGCTGCGCCCCGAGGGCAGCGACGTCGACGGCAAGTAGCCGTCGCCAACCGCGTGCCCGAGCGCTGGTTCAAAAACCCAGCAAATTTGTTCGTGTCTTCAAAAGGTCGCTACGCTGTGTGGACGCACGCTGAATGAGGCCGAATTTGCCTGATTCCTTGAATTTTACGACTTTCGGAGCCCCAGCATGAGCTCGCTTTCTCGTTGCCGAGCCGTGTCGTTCGCCCTGTCGCTGACGGCGCTTTCCCGCCTGGCGCTGGCTGCCCCTCCCGAGCGAGTGGCCACGCACTTGGAGCTGAAGCCGGCGGCGCAGGCCGGCGCGGCGCGCCTGCGCATGACCTTCAATCAGCCGCCGACGTTCAACGCGCGCCTGGAGCGCGGGGCGACCCGCCTGATTGTCGATGTGCCGGGGGCCTCCGCCAAGGACGTCCCGAGCGCCCTGCTCGACAAGGTGGGCGTGGTGGGCGGCGTGATGGTGCAGTCGTTCGCGTCGCCGGGCGGCCGTACCACGCGTCTGCTGCTCACCCTGCTCGAAGCTTCGCACTTTTCGGTGGCGGTGGACGGCAACGACCTGGTCGTGGCCGTGGCACCTGGCAAAGACGGCAGCATCGAGGCTTTGCCCAAGAGCGCAGTCGAGAAGACCGCGGCGCCTGTCAGCGACCCGTGCAAGGTGCTCGACGTGCACTTTCGGCACACCGAAGAGCGTGACGAGGTCGTGATCGATCTGAGCCAGATCGGCGAGTACAAAGAGGCTGCGCGGGGCAACGGGCGGCGCTTGCTGACGCTCGAGTGCAGCAAGCTGAGCGAAGAGCTCACGCGAACGCTCGACGTTTCGGCCTTCGGCGGGCGCCTGAGCAGCGTCTCGAGCTATTCGTCCTCCGACAAGGGCGGCGTCGTGATCGACGTGGACGGCCGCGGCGAGGTCGACACGCGAGTTTCGCGCCGGGGCTCGAGCCTGGTTTGGAGCTTCGTCAAGCGCGGCGAGAAGGAGCCTTCCAGCGTTACCGGCGTCGGGCTCGACGGCGGCACGGCGCGCCGAACGCGCACCGTTTACGTCGAGCAAGGCGTGACGGGCGTGCCGGACGTGGTGTCGGGCTTTCAGCCCGAAGCGCTCGAGACGCGCAGCGAGGGCGCGCAGGCGGGCGCTTTCGGTCCCAACGTGCTCGGCCAGGCGCAGGACCAGCGCCGCGCCTTCGCGGGTCGCCGTATCGACATCGACCTCAAAGACGCGGACATTCACAACGTGCTGCGGCTGTTGGCCGACGTCGGTCAAGTCAACATCGTGACCGCGGACAACGTGAGCGGCACGGTGACGATTCGCATGCGCAACGTGCCGTGGGACCAGGCGCTCGACATCGTGCTGCAATCCAAGAGCTTGGGTATGGTGCGGCAGGCGAACATGATTCGCGTGGCGCCGCTCGCCGATCTCGAAAAAGAGCGCGAGATGCAAATCGCGCGGCGCCAGCAAGAGGTGAAGCTAGCTCCGATCGAGACGCGCCTGATTCCGGTCAGCTACGCCAAGGCCGAAGAAATGCAGGAGCGAGCCAAGGGGCTGCTCTCCGAGCGCGGCTCGATCGCCGTGGACGAGCGCACCAACGTGCTGATCGTCCGCGACATCGCGGGCAACCTGAACCAAATCGAGGAGCTGACCCGCTCGCTCGATACGCAAACTCCGCAAGTGTTGGTAGAAGCGCGCATCGTCGAAGCGACGAGCAGCTACGTGCGCGACGTCGGTATTCAGTGGGGTGGTGACGCCACGTTCGCGGCCGCCACCGGTAACCCCACCGGCCTCGCATTTCCGAACTCGGTGGGCGTGGCAGGTGGTGCCAGCGACGGTAACACCCCGACCGCCGGCTTGAGCCCGTTCTCGAACACGGTGAGCAACCCGAACTTCGCCGTGAACCTTCCGGCCGCGGTCGGTACCGGTCGCGGTGGTGCTCTCGGTTTGACCTTCGGCACCATCGACAACACCATCAACCTGGCCGTGCGTCTGTCGGCGGCCGAGTCGAACGGTATGCTGCGCATCCTGTCGAGCCCACGCATCTTGACGCTCGACAATCGTGAAGCGCGCATCTCACAAGGTACGTTGATTCCGTTCTCGCAGGTCAGCGCGCAGGGCGTGCAGACGACCTTTCAAGAAGCCAAGCTGCAGCTCTTGGTCAAGCCGCACGTCACGGCCGACGGTAGCGTGGCCATGCACGTCAAGATCAACCGCGACGAGCCGGACTTCAACCAAACTTCCGCGCGCGGCGATCCAACCATCCTCAAGCGCGAAGCAGAGACGGACCTGCTCGTGCTCGACGGGCACACCGCGGTGATCGGCGGCATTTTCACCCGCAACACCGGCCGCAACCTCGATCAGGTCCCGTTCTTCGGCGACATCCCGCTCATCGGCTTGCTCTTCCAGCGTCGTCGTGCCAGCGACAGCCGCGGCGAGCTCGTCATCTTCCTGACTCCCCGAATCGTGAATCGCAGCGAAGCGCTGGGTAAGTAGGTTTGCTGCGGCGGGCTGCCAAACCGCAGCCCTCTAGTGATTCTACACATCTCGCGGGACGGCGAGGGCGTTCTCGCGTCACGGCGAGCGCTGCATGGCACGTACGCGGGGCCGACGACTGAGGACGCCCACTCACCTGTCACACGCGCAGAAAATTCTTACGCTCGTAATTAGCTTCGTGGACGTCCGATGATACCTGGGGTCCCGAAGCGCGTCGCGCGTTCACCCAAGTTCTTACGTTCGGAAGAACTTCTTGGTGATGGAACTGGGGACACGCCGCAATGGGATTGCGACTGCGAAGCGGCTCGAAGAGCGCTCGGACACTGCGAGCTCTGCTTCGTGGGCCACCGCGTCGAAATGTGTAGAATCCTGAGCCGCACCCCTACTCGCAGAAGCTCCCGTGTCGTCCCCGTCGTCCCCGGGCCACGCTGGTCGGTCGCACGCTGAGCGCTCTGGCTCATATCTTCGCGCCTTCGCGTCTTCCTGTTGCATTCTCAAGTGGATCCGGAGGGCGGGACAGCTCTACCCTCAATCGTGTTAGCGTCGGCCCGCGACGCGGATGACGGTGCGAGGTGTAAAGCTTTGGTTCCTGGGAGCTGCGGCTACGGTCGCCGTGCTTCCGGCGCCTGCGCGCGCTTACGAGACGGAAGTCGATGCCTCGATTGCGGCGCAATATTACGTGCTGTCCAGCCCTTGGGGTGATCCCGAGCTGCGGCGCCGCCGCTACACGGAGATGCTCGGGCTCTCGGTGTGGAACATCCAGGGCGAGCTGGATCCGCGCGGTCCCCGGCTGAGCTTTCAGTCGCGCATGCGGCTCGACGCCGACTTTGGCCAGAGCTCGGCCGAGCGCACCCTGGGTAGCCCCAATTACATTCCGGGTCTGCAGCAGGCGCCGCTCGACTTGATGTACGCCTACCTCGAGGGACAGCGCTACCTGAACGGTTACTTCGGGTTCCGAATCGGCCGGCAGTACCTGTTCGACTCGCTCGGTTTTTGGTCGTTCGACGGGGCGCTGGTTTCGCTGTCGACGCCGGCCAACGTGGTGTTCGAGGCATATGCCGGCTTCGAGCAACGCGGCGGTGGCTTGCCTTACTTCGGCACGCGGCGCTTCGAGTCGCAGGGTGTGTATCGCGGCGATCGCTACGGCTTCGAAGCCAACTATTACCCGAGCTACCTGGACGAATCGCGCCTGGCGCCGGCCGCCGGTGTGTCCGTGGAAGCCTCGGGTTTCGGCGTTTTGCACTCGCGGCTGAGCTACCGCAAAGTCATCAACCGCGACGAAGTGAACGTCTCTCCGTTCGTGGATCGCGGTGATGGGCAGTGGTTTCTGTCCGGCAATCGCACGTCGAGCGAGCGCGTCGGTTACTCGCTGCGCGCCGACTCCGCCAACGTCGGCGCCCTGAACGCCTCGGTCGTCTACGATTTCTACAATCAGATCTTCAGCCAGTATGCGCTCACCGGCGATGCTTACTTGGGCCCCCGCGTGACGGTAGGCGGGCGCTTCGAGCGCTACACGCCAACGTTCGATGGCGACTCGATCTTCAATTGGTTTTCGCACATGCCGACGACGAGCGCGCTCGGGCGGGCCGACGTGCGTTTTTCACGCGCCTTGCAGGCGACGCTGTCGGGCGGCGTACGCTGGTTCGAGACCGAAGGCTCGCCCAGCACCTATGCTGCCGACCCCGACGTGTCGAAAACCGGACGGCTCTTCGACATCTCCGTCGACGCGGGCGCGCGCTACGATCTGGGCCGCGGCAGCCTCGGTTTGCGCGGTGGCGGCGAAACCGGCCAGCGCGGGCACCGCCTGGGCGGTGATTTGACGGCCAGGCGGCGCTTCGGCATCCGCTACGACGCGCTGTGCATGGTTTCGCTTTGGGATTGGTCGGACGCGCTGCGGCCGGATCGCGATGCGACCAGCTTCGGCTACGTGCTCGGCGCCGGACTGACACCGAGCCCGAGCTTCTTTGCGCGCTCGCGCCTCGGCTTCGAGCTGGAGCACGAGATGAACCGCCTGGTGGGCCAACGCTTTCGCGCGCTGCTCACGCTAGACCTGACGGTGTTGAAATGAGAGGCAGGCTCGACCTCTTGCTCTTGATGACGCTGCTCTCGGCGTTCGTTGCCTGGTGCGGCACCAGTACGAGCGCGCGCGCAGATGACCTTCCGCGGCCGCTGCTCGAGCAACTCGAAGCACCGAGCCCCGTCGTGTTTCCGGAACAGAGCCTGCCGCTGCGCTTCAATCACAAGAAGCACGTGAGGCAGCTGGGCATGTCGTGCACGACCTGCCACCTGCTCGCGAAAACGAGCCAGAAGTCGGCGGATTCGCTGCTGCCGCCCGCCACGCGTTGCGACGGCTGCCACGGCACCAATCACCGCAACCTGGGCGCGGTTTCGAGCGACGAGTCGCGCCCGCTGGGGCAATGCAACTTCTGCCACGTCGGCTACGATGCCGCTCGCCCGAACCAGGTCCGGCGCGTGGTCGTGCCCAAACCCAACCTACGCTTCGATCACAAGAAACACGTGACCGACGCGCGCATGCCGTGCTCGCGTTGCCACGGCAAGGTCGAGGACCTGACGCTCGCGACGCGCGACCAGCTACCGCACATGAAAGACTGTGTCGGCTGTCACGTCTTGGGCAGCGCCGACGCAGGCGCGCAGCCCAAGTTGGCGAAGAGCGCAGCGGCCCGTCGCAAACCTTCCGGCGCTTGCCCGACCTGCCACTTGAGCGATGCCAGTGGCACGCTGACGACCAGCTTTGCGAGCGGCAAGCTGCTGCCACCACCCTGGCTGCACGACGCGGGGCATGGCGCGGATTTCATCGAGCGCCACAAGACGATCGCCGGTGACGACAGCCGCTTCTGCGCCAATTGCCACCAGGAGCGCTTCTGCGTCGGCTGTCACGACGGCAACGTCCGGCCGCGGCAAATTCACCCGAACGACTTCTTGAGCCAGCACGCCATGGCGGCTCGGAACGACAACCCGCGCTGCACCAGCTGCCACCAGCAGCAGTCGTTCTGCCTCAGCTGCCACCAGCGCACCGGCGTCACCATGTCGGGGCCCACCGGCAACTTCGCGAACCGGGGTCGCTTCCACCCGCCCAAGTCGGTTTGGACCGACGGTGTCCGCACGCCGCAGCATCACGCCTGGGAAGCTCAGCGCAACCTGAACGCCTGCGTGAGCTGCCACCAAGAGCGCGACTGCGCGATGTGCCACGCCACCCGCGACGTCGGCGGCCGTGGCCCGAGCCTCGACGGCGGCTTCGGCCAGGGCGTCAATCCTCACCCTGTAGGTTTCTCCTCACGCTGCGCGCAGGCCCTACGGCAGAACGCCCGGCCGTGCCTGACTTGCCACACCCCCAGCGACCCGGATCTACTTAAATGTCGCTGATTTGCGCCTTAAAAGCCAAACTTGTGCCAAAGCGCTTGCCGAGGGTGAGAGCTGGCGGGTATAGCGGCAAGGGCTACGTTTGCTCATGCTTCGAGGAGGCCCTCCGTGAAGGAGCTTGTCCGCTACCTGTTCGAGAATCTGTACTTCGACTTCCAAGGGGACATCTCTGTCGACAAGGTGCGGGATTTCCTCCGCGAAGACGACAGTCGCGAGGCGCGACAGCTGCTCTCCAAGATCATCGAGGAGAAGGGCGTCGACGACCTGCTCATCACCTTGGCGGACGTGCTCAAGGATCACATTCGCACGGGCGTGAGCGAGCAGGACATTCGCGACCAGCTTTCGACCTACTCGGAAAGCTGAGCCGGGCGCTGCTTCTGCCCCTCGCGGTCCCCCTGGTGGTGGGGCTGGGGGCCTGCGACGTCGCCAAGCCCGATGCCGAACGAGGTAGCGGGCCCGACGTGCGGTTGGTGGACGCGTTTCCGCTCGGCGGCTGTGGCATCGAGAACCATGACTGCGAGGTCCCGACCAACGGCGTCCTCGCGTTCCGGTTCGACCGCTTTCTCGACCCGGCGACGGTGAGTCGCCAGGCGATCCGGGTTTTTACCGGCGATCCCGAGCGCTCGCCCCAGGGCATCCTGTTCGACGTGACGTACGACCCCATCGAACGGGTCGTCGAGTACACGCCGTCGGCCAACAATTCGTTCGAGGCGGGGGCGCTGTACACCTACGAGCTGCTCGTGCCCGACGCTCCTGGCGAGCCCGGCATTCGCGCCTTCGACGGTGCACCGCTCGCCGAGGGCGACGTTCCCCTGCGCGGCAGCTTCATCGGTTCGGGCCTTCCCCTGATCAAGCTCGAGCAGCCTGTGCCGACTTGCGCGGACATCGTGCAGCACGTCTTCTCCGATGAGCTCGGCGGCTGCGCGGGCGCTTCGTGCCACCGTTCATTCGACAACGTGGCGGCGGGCAACCCCGTGGGCGACGCGCCGCACGGTCTCTGGCTCGATAGCCGCGCCAACCTGAAGAACACCGCGATCGGACGTATTGCCCGCCAGACCGAGGTCGGCGACGTGTCCGGAGGCGAACCGGAGCTGCATGGTGCGCGCTTCGGCGTGCGCATGGCGCTCATCGACACCGGCGAGGCCGGCCCTGGAGCGAGCTACCTGCTCTACAAGCTGCTCAGAAACCCGCTCAACTACGAGCCCTGCACCCACGGCAGTGGGCCGTTTTGTACGGACGATTCGCCCGAACTCTCGAGCCACCGCCTGCTGCCGCTGCACCGGCACCAAACGCTGCGCCCCACGCAAGACGAGCTCACGCGACTTCGTGAATGGTTCGTGCGCGGTGAGCCGATGCCGCTGGACCCGAACAACCAGGGTTTGAGCGTGGGGCTGGGCGGGCTGCGCGCCGTTTCGGCGTTCATTGCGGCGGGCGCCGATTGCGGCCAGTAGGGTTGACTCGCACCCGCCATCTTCGTTGACAGGTTGGGTTTCTGAGCCCATATTTGCCGGCATGGGTGGGTCGAGTGAAGTGACAACTATGTTGCCAGTTCCGGGCCGGCCGCTCCGGTTCGTGCGCTTCTTGGGGGGCGGAGCGACGAGCCGGGTCCTGTTGGCCGAGCGCGCCGACCAGCTCGGGGCCGTAGCGCAGCCGGAGCTGGTGGTGGTCAAGCTGGGGCGAGACGTGAGCCAGCGACTGCGCTTCGCCGATGAGGCCGAGCGGCTGTGTCTGGTCGACTCACCCTGGGTGGCGCCGCTGCTCGACGTCAGCAGCTTGGGCCAGGAGCTCAGCGTGTCGGGCGAGTGCTTCGAGCGTGGGGCGCCGCTGCTCGTGTTCCCCTGGGAGCCTGGCGAGAGCTTGGCGGCGCTCAGCGCGGCGGCCGACGCCGAAGCACGAAAGAGGCTCGCGCTGCTCGTGGCCCGCGACGTGGGCGCCGCGCTCGACGATTTGCACGCCGTCGGCGCCGCGCACGGCGACATCAAGCCGCAAAACATCATCGTTACGGGGGCCGGGGCGCGGCTGATCGATTTTGGGCTTTCTGGAGATGCCTCCGCCGAGAGCGCGAGCGGCGGTACGCGCCGTTACTTGGCGCCGGAGGCGCTGTCGGGCAGCGGCGGCGGCGACGCGCGGCGGCGCGATCTGTTCGCGCTGGGCGTGGTGCTGGCCGAGCTCTTGGTGCCAGGTATGGCGCGGCTGGAGCCGAGCTGCATTCCCGACGCCATGCCGCTCGCGGCGGCGGTGCGCGCCTTGTTGCAAGCTCAACCGGGGGCGCGCCCGTCCGCCGATTGGCTGAGAAAACGCGCGCTTTCGGCCGGCGCGGAGCCCGTGGCTTTGGCAGACGACGCACAGCGCGGCGTCCAACGCGCGTACCGCTTCGCGCGTCGCCGAGAGTTGCTCGATGCGGCGCGCGCTAGTCGTGTCGAGCTCGAGCTGGGGCCGCGGGCGAAAACGGCGCTAGCTCCCGTGCTCGAGCTGCTCGTCAAGTCGCGAGCGCTGCGCGGTCAGGTGCCGGGCGTAGCCGAGAGCGTGCAGCTCGGCTCCCTGGACTCATTGGGTCGTGCGCGCTTTTTGGTGGCGCTCGTGGGCGTGGCGGCTTCGTCGTGGCCGGAGCTGGTGGTCGAAAGCGACGACGAGCTGCTCGAGCGCGCGCTGCGTGCGGTGGCGGAGCGTCCGGCGCACGCGCTGTCGTTTCTGGACCTCGAAAGCAGCGGCCGTGTGGAGCCGAAACCCGGCGCTACGGACGAGCTGTCGCTGGCGCTATCGCTCCGTGAGCCTTCGGTGACTGACAAGGCAGTGGACGCGGCGGAAGAGCTGATTCGCCGCGGCGGGGCCGCCCCGCAGTTACTGCTCGAGCTGACGCGCGTGCTGCGGCTCCGCGGCGAGCTGGGCCGAGCGCTCTCGCTGTTGGAGGGGCAAAATGCGGCCGAAATGCGCCTGGAGCAGGCCGAGCTGTGGCGCCGCGCCGGCGACGTGACGCGCGCCCTCGGGTTGCTCGAAGGCTTGCAGGGCCCGCCCGAGGTGCTGGCGCGCGCTGCGGCGCTGGCGGCGCGCGCCGCGCTCGATCAGGGCCAGCTGGAGCGAGCGCAAGAGCTGCTCGCGCCGCACGGCGGTAGCGCTTCGGTCGCGGAGTGCGGCGCGCTCTTGGCGTTGCGACGCGGGAGCCACGCCGAGGCCCGGCGGCAGGCAGAGCGGGCGCGGCTCTTGGCGCGCACGGACGAGCAGCGGGCGCGAGCGGAGTCGCTGTTCGGCATGCTGGCGCTGGCGCTGGGGCAACCTGAAGCGGCGCTGGCGGGCTTTCGTGCGTCCGCGGAGTTTGCGGCGCGCGCCGGCGCCGTGCTCGAAGAAGCGACGTACGCCACGGGTGTGGCGGCCGCCGCCGCCAGCGTCGGTGATTTGGGGCAGGCGCTCGCCGCGGCGCGCCGCTCGCTGCTTTTGTTCGAGCATTTGGGGCGCAGCGCCGAAGCGGCGCGCGCCGTGCTCTCGATCGCAGCGGCCAACGCGGCCGCGGGAGCGACGCTGGAAGCTCGCGAAGCCGCCGAAGAGACGATCGCGCGCGCCAAAGCGTCGGCCGACGCGCGTTGCCGCGCTTACGCGCACTTCGTGCTGTGCGACGTCGCGAGCAGCCACGCCGACGCCCTCGAGCACGTGAAGCGCGCGCGCTCGCTCTTGGAGGCCGACGCCGACGACGATCTGCGTTGCGCTGCGCGGCTGCTGCAGCACGGCGAGCGAGTAGACGTCGTGGCTCACGATGCGTGGGCGCGGCGCGCCGAGGCGGCGCTCGACGCGCGCCTGGAGTGGTGGGGGGCGCGCGCCGAACGGCTGGTCGAGGCGCCTGGCGGCGAGCGCGGCGACGCGGTGCTGGCCGAGCTCAAGAGCTTGTCGCGCACCGTGAGCCCGGTCGGCGTGCGGGGCCCCGCGTTGTTCGCGGGAGCGCAGCTGGCGGCGCAGTTGGGTGACGGCGCGACCGCGCGTCACTTCACCGAAGCGGTGGCGGACGCCGCACGCGAGCTGCTGCGCCGCGCGCCGGAAGAGCTGCGCCCGGCCGTCATGGCGCTGCCGTGGCTTTCGCGGGCACAAGACGCCGAGGGCGCTAGCGCGGGGTTCAGTCCGGAGCAGATCGCGGACGTGGAAGCGCTGGTACGCGCGCTCGGCCATCGCGAGCGCTTGCGGCCGCTGCTCGATCAGGTGCTGGACGCGCTGGTATTGTGGACCGGCGTGGAGCGCGGTCTGCTCTTGCTGCGCGCGCCGAACGGCCATTTGCGGCCGCGCGCGGCGCGCAACATCGGCAAGCACGACCTGAGCGGCGTGCAGCTTTCGCTGAGCACGTCTTTGGCCGAGCGCGCGCTGGGCGAGGGTCGCCCGGTCGTGGCGGTGGACGCGGCCGGCGACTTGCCGGAGGTGCACGAGAGCGTGCACGCCCTCAAGTTGCGCAGCGTGCTGGCCGTGCCGCTGGTGGCGCGTGGCGAGCCGCTCGGTGTCGTGTACCTGGACGATCGGGTGCGGCGCGGTGCATTCGGCGCGCGCGAGCTGGCCTGGGTACGCCTGGTGGCGACGCTGGCCGCGCTGGCCATCGCGGACGCGCGCGATCAGCTGCTGTTGCGGCGCACGGCGCGGCGCGCCGAGCGAGCCTCCAAGCGACTCGACCGTGAGCTGTCGCGGCGAGAAGCCGAGCTGGACGTGGCGGCGCGCGAGCTGTCGCGCGTCAAAGCCGGACGCGAGACGCGCTTCGCCTACGACGCCATCATTGGCAAGAGCGAGGCCGTGCGCGGCATGCTGCAAATCGTCGACCGCGTGACGGCGACGGAGGTGCCCGTGCTCTTGCTGGGTGAATCCGGCAGCGGCAAGGAGCTGGTAGCGCGCGCGATTCATCAAAACGGCGCGCGCGGCAAGGCGCCGTTCGTATCCGAAAACTGCGCCGCTATCCCCGAGGCGTTGCTGGAGTCGGCGTTGTTCGGCCACGTACGCGGCGCCTTCACGGGTGCACAGCGGGCGCGCTCGGGGCTATTCGAGGTCGCCGACCGTGGCACGCTGTTCCTCGACGAGATCGGCGAGATGAGCCTGGGCATGCAGACGAAGCTGCTGCGGGCCCTGCAGAGCGGCGAGGTGCGACCGGTCGGCTCCGAAGGCGTACGCCACGTCGACGTGCGGGTAATCGGTGCGACGCACCGTGACCTGGGTGCGCTGGTGGCGGCCGGAAAGTTCCGTGAAGATCTGTTCTATCGGCTCAACGTGATCAGCGTGCGGGTGCCGCCGCTGCGCGAGCGCTTCGGCGACGTGAGCCTGCTGGTGCAGCACTTTCTGCGGCTGCACTCGGGCGGCCGCAAGATCACGCTCGAGCGCCCGGCGCTGGATGCGCTCACGGCATTTTCGTGGCCCGGCAACGTGCGACAGCTCGAGAACGAGGTGCGGCGCGCGCTGGTGCTGTGCGATGACGTGATCCGTCTCGACCACCTGAGCCCGGTCATCGTGCAAGCCGCTCGCCCGCAGCGTGCCGGTGACGAATTCGACCTGCGCGGCCGCGTGGACGCGCTCGAAGCGGACCTCGTGCGCGCCGCCTTGCGCCGCACCGACGGCAACCAGACGCGCGCCGCCGAGCTGCTCGGCCTCTCGCGCTTCGGCCTCCAAAAGATGATGAAGCGCCTCGAAATCCGCACCGAACGCAGCGACGCTTAGCGGTGGCGCCACCTGGAAGACTTTACCTCGTGAGCGGAATCGGGTAGCGAAGGGCCCGAAGATGAATGAGCGGCTTCGCCCGATCCTGAAGTGGGCGGGTGGAAAGCGTAGCTTGGTGCCCCGCATCCTGCACGAGCTGCCCAAGCGCATCGACACCTACTACGAGCCGTTCGTCGGCGGCGCGGCCGTGTTCCTGGCCCTTGCCGAAGAGAAGCGCTTTCGGCGCGCCGTCATCACGGACAAGAACCGCGAGCTCATCAACCTGTACACGGTGGTCCGCGACGACCTCGGCAAGCTGCTGAAGAAGCTCGAAGCGCTGCAGGATCGCACGAGCGAAGACGACTATTACGAGATCAGAGCGGCCAAGCCGACCAACAAGATCGAGCGCGCCGCCCGGCTCGTGTACCTGAACAAGACCGGTTACAACGGTCTGTACCGCGTCAACTCCAAGGGCGGCTTCAACGTGCCTTACGGTCGCTACAAGCGCCCCAAGATTTACGATCCCGAGCGGCTCGGCAATTTCTCGAGCGCCTTACAAGACGTGCGCATCGAGGTCGCCGACTTCTCGGTGGCGTGCGACGAAGCCAGGCGCGGCGACGCCGTGTACCTCGACCCGCCGTACCTGCCGCTCTCCAAAACCGCCAGCTTCTCTGCGTACCACTCGGAAGCCTTTGGTCTACCCGAGCACGAGCGCCTCGCCGCCGCCTTCGAAAAGCTGCGCAAACGCCACGTGATAGCGGTGCTCTCCAACTCCGCCACCCCCGACACACGGCGATTGTTCGGAGCCTTCAAATGCTCGGACGTCGCGGTTCGCCGCCCCATCAACTCCGTGGCCTCACGCCGCGGCGCAGTCAGCGAGCTGCTCGTCGTCGCCAAGTAGCCTCTACTTGGTAGGCCGTTGTTTGTGTTGGGCTGCCCAGCTGGGCAGCCTGAACCAGGCCTACCCGATCATTCGGCGGCGGCCGGCTTGGACGAGATGAGGGCGCGTTGTTGTTTGAGCAGGTCGAAGGCGGCGACGCGGTACGCTTCGGCGAAGGTGGGAAAGTTGAAGACGGTGTCGATGAAGGTCTCGAAACCGAGGCCGGCGATGATGGCCATTTGCCCGATGTGCACGAGCTCGGTCGCGCTTTCGCCGGCCGCGTGGGCGCCCAGGACGACTCCGGTTTCGGGGTGCACGACCAGCTTGAGCAGGCCGTTTTCGGCGGCGGAGATTTGGCCGCGCGCGACCTCTTCGAATTTGGCGCGGCCGATCAGCGCGTCGCCGAATTTTTCGCGCACCTGCTGCTCGGTCATGCCCACGCTGCCAAGCTCCGGGATCGTGTAGATGCCGGCCGGCGCGAGCTCGCCCTGGCGACCCAGGTCCAGGCCCAGCGCGTGACACGCCGCGCGGCGCCCTTGTTCCATCGAGGTGGACGCGAGCGCAGGTGGCCCGATCACGTCACCGGCCGCGTAGATGTGCGGCACGCTGGTGCGCAGGTTCTTGTCGACCTCGATCAGGCCGCGCGGCGTTACCTTGACGCCGGCTGCGTCGAGGCCGAGCGCGGCCACCGGTGCGACGCGGCCGAGCGCGCAGAACAGCTTCTCGCTGCGGATTAGCTCGCCGCCTTCGAGCCGCGTCTCCACGCTCGAGAGGCCGTCGAAGCTCACGTCGATGAGATTCTTCTTGCCCAAGAACTCGCCGCCACACCCGCGCAGCTCGCGCAAGAAGTGCTCCACCAGCTCCTGATCCATGAAGCCGAGGGGGCGCTCGCCCTTGTCGATGATCGTGACTTTGACGCCCAATGCCGCGAAAATTGACGCATATTCGCAGGCGATCACACCCGCGCCCAGCACCACCAAAGACTGCGGCAAGTAGGAAAGCGACAGGAGCGAGTCGCTGTCTAAAATGTGCTCGTGGTCGACCGGCACGTTGTCGGGGGTGCGCGGCGAAGAGCCGGCCGCGATCACGAAGTACTTGGCGCTCAAGCTGCGCCGCGAGCCGTCCAGCAGCGCGACCTCGATCTGGGAGGCAGAGGTGAAGTGGGCCACACCTTGCAAGAGCTCGATGCCGTTGCGCGCCAATTGCGCCTGCATGTAGCGCTCGTGGGCGCTCACCACTTCTTCTTTGCGCTCCATGAGGCTGCTCACCTGCAGGTGCGACGGCATCTCCACATCCATCACGTGGGCGGTCAGTTTGCGGAACTTGCCCAGCGAGAGCGCGGTTTCGCGCAAAGTCTTGCTGGGGATCGTGCCGTAGCGCACGCAGGCGCCACCGGCGCTTTTGGCGCGCTCGACGAGCAGCACGCGTGAGCCGGCCTTGGCGGCCTGCACGGCCGCTTTTTGCCCCGCCGGGCCGCCGCCGACCACGATCAGGTCGTAGTCGTGACTCACGACAGCACCTGCGCGGCCTGCCGGATGTTTTCGCCCTTGGCCAGCACCTTGTCGAGCATTTCTGGATAGAGCTCGAGCGGAGCCAGGGCAGGGTGCTTGCGCAGCTCCGCGACCGGCACGCGATCGGGCTCGAAGGTGTGGCGCGCCATCTCATCGGCCAGCGCAGTGATGCGCACGCTGTTGACGTGAGCGTCGGGCGGCGTGCCGTTATGGTGGTGGCGGATGGACATCTCGACCGCTTCGGGCAAGCCCCACGAGTCCGCCAGGGTGCCGCCCACGTCCGCGTGTAGGTCGCCGCACGCGGCCACCACGCCGGCGGGGGCGACCTGCAGCTTTTGCTCGTTCAAAATTTGCACCAAGGCTTGCAGGATGACGGGACGACCGACGTCGTGCAGCAAGCCGCACATGAACGCATCTTCCACGTTGCGGCGCGTGGTGCGCGCGACCTCTTGGGCGAACATCGCGGCCGCCACCGAGTGCTGGAACATACTGGTGATGTGCTGCTCGAAGCCTTTGAGCTTGAACACGCCGACTCTGAACGCGATCGCCAGCGCGATCTCGCGGATCTTTTGTACGCCGAGTCGCGCCACGGCTTGTTGCAGCGATACGATTTGGGTACGCCCGCTGTAAACGGGAGACGAAACCACGCGCAGCACGTGCGCGGCCATGGCCTGATCCTTGCGCAGCAGCTCGGCAATCGCGCGCGAATCGGTGCTCTCTTGGTTCGCGACGTTGGTGACCTCCATCGCCACCCCCGGCAACAGCGGCAGATCGACTTTGCCCTGCGCGACCCGCCAGCCCAGCTCGTCGAGCACCGTCTTCGGAACCGCCGCCAAGATCATTCGCGCCGCGTCAGCCATTCGAGACCTCGTGGGAGAAGGTGCGCCAGAGCACTGTCCCGATCATGGAACGGCGGCTTTCGCCCGGACTTCAGCGCGAAGGCGAAGTCGGCGTGACTTTTAGCGATTTCTCATGGCAATGGGGCTTCGCAAGCGGCTCGCGAGCCCGTGAGATCGCAGACCAAGTCGTTCCACTGACCGGGCAGGGTGGGGTTGGTGGCCGGTAGGATCGCGACGCAGTTTTCGTGGGCGCCCATAGCCCCGTTGTCGTTCGGTTGTCCGCTGCCCCAGTTCGAGTACACGCCGTCGATCGGCTTCTTCTTGTCGGTGAACTGGGTGGCGTCCCACCAGAACCAGTCGCCTTCTGTCTGGTCGTCGCTGCCGCCGAGCCAGGTGCTGCTCTTGATCTTGCCGGCGACGAAGGCGTTCTCTTCGGCGGAGCCGATGCTAATCAAATTCATGCCGGCGTCCGCGCAGAGCTGCGCTGCAGCGAGCTCGTTGTCCACGTTGCCGCAGAACAAGTAGAGGTGGCTACCGTAAGTCGCGGCCGTGCAACCGGGCGGAACGCTCGTGCCTCCGCCGCTGCCGCCGTTCCCACCCGTGCCGCCACCACCCGTGCTTGCGCCGCCACTGCTAGTTCCACCCGCGCCCCCTCCGCCCGCGCCCCCTCCGCCTGCACCTGCACCTGCACCTGCGCCGCCGCCGCTACCGCCCCCTCCGCCTGCGCCCCCTCCGCCTGCGTCACTGCCGCTCGAACCGCCCCCTCCGCCTGTGCCTCCGCCCGCCGTACCCGCGCCGCCCGCGACGCTCCCGCCCGCTCCCGCAGTGCCGCCCTTGCCGGCTGCTCCGCCACTACCTGCCGTAGCGGCGCCCCCCGCAGCCAGGCCGCCGGTATTCGTACCGCCAGCATCGGCACCGCCCGACGTGGCGCCGGCGTTGCCCGCCTGATTGCTCGTGCCGCCCTGACCGCTGCCAGCTTGCGCGCTCGAGCCGCCCGCCGAGGTGCCCGCGACGGCACTGCTACCAGCGTCATTCGACGTCGTACCAGCGTGTGAGGTGGCGCCGGCCGCGGGCGACTTGATCGGATCGAAGTCGACGTTCGAATCACCTGAGCACGCGCTTGCGAGCAAGAGCGACGTTCCGAAGACAGCGAGAGTCGCACCTTCTCCCACACGCAAGCGCCAGGTCATTGGTTCAAAATTACATGTCTCCTATTGCCCCGCAATGCGCTTCACGTGTCGCTCGCCGCCGAAGCGGCGCTTCACGCGGCGGCGTCGGCCTCGAGCTCGTGGAAGAGGTCGGTGAGCTCGGGACGCATGCGCAGCGGCGCGCAGAAGCGGCTCGCCATTTCCAGTAGCTCGCGATCGAGCTCGTCGGCGCGCTTGCCGGCGTCGCTCACGCCGCGCTGAAAGTTCTCTTCTTCGCGCTCTTGAGCTTCGCTCTGTTGGGCGAGTGCGGCGCGCAGCTCTTTGATCTGAAATTCCAGATCGTCGACCTCGGTCTTGCGCTGCGCGGCTTCGCGTTCGGCGGCTTGCGCTTCGGCTTTGGCCTTCAGCCAGGCGTCGGTCAAGTCCGCTGCCGCGCGGTACGCCGCCGCCAGTTCTTTGTACGGCTCGAGCATGCCGGAGCGCCCTTCCCAGCGCAGGATCTCGGCCATAGCGCCCTTCATCGCGTCGCGCGGCACTGCCAGCGCAGCTTGCGCGGCGCTCACGCGAGCCTGCGCGGCTTTCAGCTCGTCGCGCGCCTTGCTGGCGTCGATACCGAGCGCGTCCACCGCGTGACCGAAGCGCTGCCTCGTCTCGCGGCCGCGCGTTTCGATCGACTCGAGCGAGCGTTGGTCGGCGACGGCTTTGGCGCGCAGCTCGCCAATCTCGCGCACCAGGCGCTTTACCTCGTTGAACAGGTGTTCCACGTCCGCCGGGCGTGCGCCCAGGTAAGCGGTGGCCAGCATGCGCTCGAATACCGCCGTGCGCTTCACCCACTGATCGATCGCGACCGGCGGCAGCGTCTTGGCGGGACCGCGCGACGATGCTTCCTCGCTGAAGGCCTCGCCCGGCACGCGAATGCCGATAGCGCCCGCGATCGCCAGCAAGTCGGTGTGCACGCGGTGTGCGTCGACAGGGCGATCTTTCGGATCTTTGGCGAGCAGCTCCATGATGAGCTTGTCGATCTGCTCCGGAATCGACGGGTCGCGCTTGCGCGGATTGGGCGGCATCTCTTTGAGATGCTTGATGAAGAAGGTGGTGACATCGGCTGCGTCGAAGGGCAGCGTGCCGCACAGCATCTCGTAGAGAATCACGCCCAGCGCGTACAGATCCGCGCCCGGCCCCGCATCGATGCTGGTGATGCGCTCGGGCGCCATGTACTGCGGCGTGCCAAACACCTCGCCCGCGCCCGTGAGACGGGTGTCCTGCATCGAGCGCGCAATACCGAAGTCGAGCAGCTTGACGCGATCGAAGCCGTCCGCTCCCTCCGCCAAGAAGATGTTCTCGGGCTTGAGGTCGCGGTGGATCACCTCCAGATCGTGCGCGCGCGCCAGAGCGCGAGCGATCTGAATCGCGATCGAGAGCGTGCGGTCGAGCGGAACCGAGCCTTGCTTTTCGAGCAGATCCGCGACCGTTTGACCGGTCAGGATCTCCATCACCAGGTACAGGCTGCCTTCCGGCGTCTCGCCCTGGTCGAAGATCTCGATAATGTTGGGGTGCGCTAGCTTCTGCGCGGCTTTGGCCTCGCGCCGGAACCGCTCGCGAATGACTTCGTTCTTGGCCAGCGCGGCGTTCATCACCTTCACCGCGCAGGGCCTGTCGACCAGACGGTGGCGCGCGGCGTAGACGGTCGCCATGCCGCCTTCGCCGATGGCTTCTTCAATCAAGTAGCGACCGGCGAGCGTGGTGCCGATCAGCGAGTCCTGAATGGCCGAGAGCGGTCCGCCGCAGAGGAAGCAGGCCGTGCTGTCGTTCGGATACTTCAGCTTGCACGGCGGGCAGACCTTCATGACCCTCGAGCCCCACATCCTCCTCAATTCTCGGGCAAGTTTCCAGGGCGGCGTTGAGCCGGCTCGCAATCGCGAAAAGCCTACGCTTTTTGCCAGCTTCAGAGCGTGCTACGTCTGGCCTGAGGCATCCCCTGGCTGCAGCCACCGACAAGCGACAGGCCGTAAAGGTCGAAGTTCCTGGCTCCCAGGAGGACAACGTCAAGTTTGGCCGCGTGGGCATCATCGCGCTCGTGGGCTTCGCGATTGGCATCGCTTGGCCGCGTCTAGCGGGCGTCAAGCTCGTGCCCAGCGTGCCGGTGCCGGCCGCCGCGGAGGCCTCGGCGCGCGAGCTAACGGGCGCCCCGCTCGAAAACAAGCCGCCCGGCCCGGAGGCAGCGCCGCAAGCTGCACCCGCGCCGCCAGCCCCCACGACGGACAAGCCGGCCGAGCGCCTACTGGTGAGCGACGTGCAGATTGCCAGTTGCCGCAACGAGCATGGCAAGCGCGCACAATCCTGCGATCGCGTCGACTTCGATCGCGTCGCGCGCGAGCACCTGCGCGAGCTCGCGGCCTGCCCGGGGACGGAAGACGCCGCCGGCGTGCTGTCGCTCGGCTTCGATTTGGATTTCGACGGCGACAAGATCAAGAGCATCCAGAGCGGCAAGAGCACCTCGCTCGAGCAAGACAACGTGGATCGCCTGCTCGGCTGCGCTCGTGAGCGCTTCGCGAGCGTCTCGCTCGCCGGCATTCCGCACGAGCAGAGCGGCTACTCGCTTTACTATCGGCTCGAGCTCTTGGCGCCGCCAGGCCCTGCCAAAGGCGCTGACGCCGCGCCCGCCGGGAGCGCCGGCTCGGACGCCTCCACTCCAGTCAGCGGTCGCGCCACCGTGAGCTGGGACGTCGCGCTCGTGCGCGCCGCACCGGCTCGCGACGGCGAAGTGAAGGCGCGGGTGCTCTCGGGCACGCGCGTGATCGTTACGGGCAAAAATGGCGACTGGTTCCGAATCAAGTACGACGCCAAGGGCAACCAGGGTTGGGTGTTCCGAACCGCCATCGGCATGTGACAGAAACGAGCGCGTTCGCGCGGCTCGTGTTACACCTGAAGGGTAAGCGCTCATGGCTAGCCCCAAGACCCCCGCCAAAGAGGCCTCGGCCGACAGCGCGGCGGCGTCTTCCACGCCAGACGTAGCGCTCGTCCACAGCGTCACTCCCGAGGGCGAGGTGCACATCATCCGACGCCGCGGCGACCAGCTCGAAGCAGGCGCGCTGCAGCCGCTGCGCGAAGGCGTGCCGATCCAGGGAGAGGTCGTGTCGCTCAAGCCGCGCCCCAACTTCCCGCTCTTGTGCGACGTGCAGACGCTCTACGCACCGCCGCGTGCGGCCGCACCCGCTGCGTCCGCCGCCGCTCCCGGGCCAGACAAGCCCGCTCGCCCCGCGCGCCGCAAAGGCCCCGCGCAAGTCGCCACCGATGAGTACCGCGCCAATTGGGACTCCATTTGGTCTAGCTCCAAAAAGCGCGACGCGCTGAACTGAGCGCTCGTGGGCGGCCAAGCCGCTACCCATGGGCTGCGGAGTGGCAGCCCCTGGGATGCAATGAAGCCGTAGCTTTAGTTCTTGCGGCGGCGACGCAGCGTTCGGCTCGCCATGAGCAGGCCCAGCATCAGTAACGCGCCGTGGCTGCTACGCGCCCCCAGTGCGCAGCCTGCGGAGTCGCCGCCGGTGAGGCCGCTGCCTCCTGTGCCCGGTGACGTGCCGCCCGTGCTGCTGGTGCTGCCCGTACCCGGATTGCTCGTGCCGCCGCCCGTCCCCGCGATGACGGTGGGCACGCCGTTCGGATCCAGCGTGACGATGCTGGAGTCCACGCACAAGCCCGCGGCGCAGGTTTGACCCGCAGGGCACAGGTTCGGATCTTCGTCGACCAGGCCGTCGCAGTCGTCGTCGAGGAAGTTGCACTTCTCGGGCACGGGGTCGCCCGGCATGCAGTACTGAATGTCGCAACCCGGCGATTCACGGCGGCACCAACCCTCCCCGCAGGTGGGACGCACGCGCTCGTCGATGTCGCCGTCGCAGTCGTCGTCGATGTTGTTACACGTCTCTTCGACGCCCGGGTTGACGGCTTTGTTCATCGGCTGGCAGTCGCCAGGCTCCGCCGCCCAGTTCTTCAGCCCCGCGCAGCCGATCTTCGGCGTGCCCACCTTTTCGGTGCGCGCGTCGTAGTAGCCGTCGCCATCGGCGTCCGGCCATAGCTCCACCGGGATGGCGTTCTCGTCGACCTGCCCATCGCAGTTGTCGTCGACCATGTTGCACAGCTCTTTGGCGCCGGGATACACGGTCTTGCGGTAGTCGTCGCAGTCGCCCATCGTCGCCACGAAGGCGGTGGGAGGCGCATCTTTGCAACCGAGCATGGAGAAATCCGCGCGGCCCACGCCGTCGCTGTCGCCATCTAGATAGAAGGTTTGGCCTTCGCAGCCGTAAACGAAGTCGAAGGTGCCTTCGAGCGGCTCGTCTCCGGAGCTGCGGCCATTGCTGTTGCCGCCGAGCGCGTAGACGTTGAAGCGCACTGCGCCGGGCTTCGTCGGGGCGACCCAGGCGAACTTGAATTGAACGGTGCCGCCACTCCCGGGCTTGGGCTGGTTGTGCACCAGGCCGCTCGATACCTCGGTGAGGCCCATGTTGGCGATGGCTTGCAGATCGCCGACGTCTGCCGTGTTGATGTAGGCGCCGCCGTCCGAGTAGCCGCCCATGAGGCTAAGCGTGAGCTCCACGCGAGCCCCTGGGGTGATGGTCGCCGGGTTGGCGGTGAGCGACAGCGTGCCCTTGGGCCCACCGTTGTGACAACCCGAGCAGCCGCTGGCCGCGATGCCACCTGCGCGCGCCGAGGCCTGCGCGCCGTAAGCAAGAGCCGAGAGCGACAGCAGCGCGCTCACGAGCACCCGGACGAGAACCGACTCCAAACGGGCAGCGGGTCGGGGAAGCGGCGGGAGAAGCTGGCTCAACGGAGATTTCTCTAACTCGTCGGAGTGGGGATCGCTCGCAGTGACGGTACTTTTTGGGGAGCTGGGCTCGGCTCTGGGTCGGCGAGCGCCTGGCCTGGAAGATTGCGCCCGGGCTATGTCTGCCCTGGCCGGCCGCGAACGGCTCGTCGTTCTATGTGCCCGGGGGGGCAGAAATTGGTCTGAATATCTGCATTTAGCGTGAGAAACTGGCCAGCGGGCTAGTCTAGAAATGGGCGGGGCGGGCGCCGGTCTTCACGCACACTGTGGTCCCAGCCTAGGCTCTGCGATCAATGTTCGTGTACCTCGAGACGCCGCTTCCTCGGCACGAGCACGATTTTCTGGCGGCTGTCGTGCGCAGTCGACGCCTGCATGGCTCCTGGGTGACGGCGCCGAGCTCGGCGGCCGAGTACCGGCTCTACCTCAAAGAGCGCCAGGGCCCGCGTCACTTCAAGTTTTTTGTGTGCGACGACGCGCGGCAGATCTGCGGTGTCATCAACCTGAGCGAGGTGATGCGCGGCTCGTTTCAAAGCGGCTTCCTGGGCTACTACGCGCTGTTGCCCCACGCCGGAAAGGGCTACATGAGCGCCGGCCTGGAGCTGGTGGTGGAGCGCGCTTTCGGAGAGCTCGGGCTACACCGGCTCGAAGCCAATATTCAACCAAAGAACCGTCGCTCCATCGAGCTGGTTCAAAGGGCCGGCTTTCGTTGCGAGGGGCTGTCGCCGCGCTACCTGCAGATTGCCGGCCGCTGGCGCGACCACGAGCGCTGGGCCCTCACGGTCGAAGATCGACGGGTTGCCGGGCGGCCGAAAACGTCGCACGTTGCCAAGCCATGATGCGTCTGCTGCTCGCGCTTTGCGCGCTACAAGCCCTGGTGGGCTGCTCTCAGCACGAATGCGACGTCGACGACGACTTGCGCTTGTTCGCGGGCGATGGCGCCATCGATTGCGGGAAGGTGAGCGGCACGACCCAGCGCGAAGACGTCGACAAATGCGCCACCGACGCGTTCGCCGACGGCAAGGCCTTCATCGCACGTTACGAGCGCAGGGGCGTGGACTCGCTGAAGGTCGTCGCGGTGGCCAGCAACACCGATGGCAAGGTGAAGATCTTTCGCTGGGACAGCACGCCCTGCGGCAGCCAAGCCTGCTCGCCCGTTACCGACGTGCAGTCTTGCGAAAAGCCGACCGCCGCGACAGAGACGAGCGACGACCCGAACGCCCTCCCCATCGAGTGCGATTCGCTCGGATTGCCGGAGCGGATTTGTAGCTGAGGCGGGCAGACAGGCACTCTGCGCTCGGCTAGACGAGCCGAGCCCGAAACGCGTCCAGCACTTCCGGATCGCTACGAAAACGGACTTTGACGCCGTCGTCTTCGTAGCGCACCGAGTCGACTTTGCCTTGTTCGTGCATTTCGGAGACGAGTCGCTGTTGATCGTAGGGTACGGTGAGCTCGGCTTCGGCGTAGCGCGATTCGAAGAACTCGATGATGCGGGCGCGCACGCTGCTCACGTCTTCCGGGCGCTTGGCAGAGATGAACCAGGCGTCGCCGTGGGGCCAGAAGCTCGGTATTTCGGCTTCGAGCTCGGCCAGCCCTTCGGGGCTCAGGCGATCGATCTTGTTCATGACCAGGCGGCTCGGTACCTGGTCTGCGCCGATTTCTTGCAGCACGTCGCGGGTGACCTGGAGCTGCTCGCGGAAGCTGGCATCGGAGGCGTCGACCACGTGCAACAGGAGCGAGGCTTCGAGCGCCTCGTCGAGCGTGCTCTTGAAGCTGGCCACCAAGTCGTGCGGCAGCTTCTTGATGAAGCCGACGGTGTCGCTGACCAAGATGCGCGGTTTGGCTTCGGGCGTGAGCGCGCGCACGGTCGTGTCGAGCGTGGCGAACAGCTTGTCTTCGACGTAGACGTCGCTACTGGTGAGCGCGCGCATCAGCGATGATTTACCGGCGTTGGTGTAGCCGACCAGCGCGACGCGCCGCGCCCCGCGCCGGTGCTGACGCCGCACGTCTTGCTCACGTTGAATCGCAGCGAGCTCGCGCCGCAGCTCGGCGATGCGGTCGCGGATTTTGCGCCGATCCAGCTCGAGCGCGGCTTCACCGGCGCCGCGACCGGCTTGCTTTTCTTTGCCTTTGGGTGATTCGCGCAGGCGCGGCGCCTCGTAAGCCAGCCGCGCGATTTCGACCTGCAGGCGTGCTTCGCGGCTGCGCGCGTGGCGGTGAAAGATCTCGATGATGATGCCGGTGCGATCCAAGACCGGCACGCCGCAGGCGCGCTCCAGATTGCGCAGCTGGCTCGGCGATACGTCGTGATCGATGGCGACCAGCGCGATCTTCGGGCGGTCGGCGGCGTTCTCGTCGCGGCTGGATTCGCCGAACGTGCCCTCGTCCTCGTCCGGCTGGTCGTCTTCGAGCTCTTCTTCGGCGTCCTCCGCGCGGCCGGTGTTCTTCTTCCCGCCGGGCAAGATCAAGTGCGTGTTGCCGGTGCCGCCGGTGAGCTTGGCCAGCTCTTTCAGCTTGCCTTCGCCGAGCACGGCGGCCGGCGCCAAGCTGTGCCGGGCTTGCACGATGCGTGCGTGCACATCGTAGCCCAGCGTGGTGACGAGACGCGCCAGCTCGTCCAAGCTCGCGTCCGACGCGACGGCGTCCACGTCGGGTAGACGCACGGCGACCAAAACGGCAAGGGGGCGAGCGGTGCTGGTAGAATCGGTCATTTCAGAAAGCCTCGAGATCTTGCGCGGTGCGAGCCGCGAGCGCAAACGTGGCATCGACGTCGTCGCGCCGGGTGTAGATGATGGGCTCCTCGCCGAGCGCGCCGCGCGCCCCGAGAAATAGCCAGATGATTTTGCCGCGCTGGTCCGTGAACGCGATCGAGCCGCTGGGCTTGGCAAAGCCTTCGCTCTTGGCGGCGGCGCCCGTGTGGAGCGCTTGCTCGGCACGGAGCGCGCTCAGCGTGTCCACCAATTGGGCGACTTGAGTCGCCGGCAGGCCGCCAGCCTGCCAGGCCTCGCCGGTGCGCGTGAAAACGAGGCTGCGTGGGCCTAGGCGCAGCTCGATGCGGCTCAACTCGGTGCGGGCGAACGGGCACAGCGTGCGGTCGATGAACGGTGTTCGAAGATCCGCCAGCGCCAGCGTGCTCAGCACGAAAATGGCCGGGTCGGGGCCAAGACGAGCGAAGGCGCCACCTTCGGTGCTGGCGCCGACCACGAGCTCGCGTGGAGCCCCCGTGACGAGCTGCACGCTGGCGCGCAAGCGGGGCTCGTCGAAGCCAAACCGCGGCTGATCGGTGCCGGCTACCCAGCGCACTGCTTGTAAGGTGCCGAGCGTCTGCACGGCATCCGCGACCAACGCCCCATCGTGGCTGAAGCCGTGAGGCTCTTGCAGCTGGTAGGAGCCGTCCGCGTCGTGCAGGAGGCGCTCGTGCAAGTCCCCGGCGTCGATGGTCAGGCTCGCCAGCTCGGACGGAGCAAAGTGGAGCACGCTGGGGCTGCGCAAGAGCGACGCGTCCGCCGTGAAGGCCGCGGCCGATGCCTTGTCGAAGCAGAGCCGCACGCCGTCGAGCTGACGCTCGACGCATACGCTGCCGTCGCTGCGCGTCTGGCCGAGCTTCACGCGCTCTTCGCGATGGCTGGCTTCGTCGCTTCCGGCGACCTGAATCACGGCCTCGCCGGCTGGCGGCTCGAGACCCAAATCCTTGGCGTCGCCCGCGGTGGGGCGCACGCCTTGCGCGCTCAGGAGCGCGACAATGCGCTGATTTCCCGCGTCTAGCGAGAGCTCGCTCTGGCTCGGGCTGCGCAGAATCCAAGCTTTGTCTTTGCGGGCGAGGTCGAGCTTCTGGGCGCCGCTACCCAAGCTCAGCTCCTCGACGGCGTCGGGGGTGGCTGCGAAGGCGCTGTCGAGCCGCAGCTCGTCCGGGCCGAGGCGCAGCGCGCTCACGACGTCACTGGCGATGCAGCCGGCGCGCGGCGGCTTGTTCGCTTCTTCCCGCAGTACCAGCCCGAGCTCGGGCGCCTGGGGACATTGAGCTGCGAAGCGCAGAGTCAACTGCGGCGCGCCGGGTTCGGTCGACTCCACGTTCACGGTCACGGCGTCGCTGCCGAGGGCGGCTCGCGCGGCCTCGGGTTCCACGAAGTGCTCACTCGAGACTCGCGCGAGCGCGGTGAACAACCGCTCGAGCGCTGCCGGTTGCGCCAGCTCGCTGTGGCTCGCCATCGTCGTGAAGAATGCGCCGTGCTCGCGCTGCTCGAGCTCCACGTGGCCGAGCGGGCTCTGAATGCTGAGCTTCTTCAGCTCGCGTCGGCCGTACTCGAGTAGGCGCGTCTCGCGAAACTTCTCGAATGGCACCTCGAGCTCGCTCATCACACCGCCGCTCACCACGACCCGTTCGGCGCCCTGCTCACCCTGAAGCTCGGCGTAGTGGGCACCCGCGGGGGCCGGCGCCGCGCCGCCCAGGCGGATTTGCCGCCGTTTGCCCGCCATTTCTAGCTCGATGACGAAGGCGCCGCTGCCCAGTCCGGCTTGTTCGGTCGTGGTGCCGTCGGCCGCACGCAGCCACGATGCCAGCTCGAGCGAGGCCAGCAGCTGGCTCACCGTCGCGGCGTCCGCTCGCTCTACCCAGGGCCTCGTGATCCGAAAGTCTCCGCTCTTGGGGTCACGCTCCAGCTCGAGCATCTCGCCCGCGCGCCTGAGCGAGATACGCGAGACATCTTCTTTGCGAAAGATCGCGAAGAGCTTCTTCTTGCGCTCGCCGAGCTCGCTCGTGGTCGGCTTGTCGCGCGTCGTCCACACCAGCGCGGCGGTGCCGAGAGCCAGCGCGACCAGCGCGCCGTTGACGAGCAGCGGCTGGCGCATGACTAGCTCGAGCTTCCGCTGGCCGAGGGTTTGCTCTGGCGCGAACGCTTTTCGTCGTTGCGGCGGCGCAAGAGCACGAAGGCGCCGATCAGGCCCGCCGAGAGCGGCATGTAGAACAGCACGTAGCGCATCACGTCGCCCAGTGACTCTTCGCTGAGCGAAAGCCCGACTTCGCGCTCGGCCTTGGCGGGCACGCTGAGCATGCTGGGGCGCGCCGCCGCCCAGCTGATGGCGTTTTCGAGCAGCCGGCGGTTGCCGTACAGCGACGGATCCTGAAAGTTGCGGTTGTAGGCGAGGTTGCTGGCGCCGCTGATCAGCACGCGCGGACCGTGCGTACCGTGGCTCGATGCCGGCTTCGGCAGCTCCACCGCCGCCGCCAGGCCGTAGCTTCGTGGGGCCGCGCCTGAAGTCGCGGCCTCGGCGCCGCTCTCGGTCAGGGCGTGCAAGTCTCGCAGCGCTACTGCGGAATCGCTCGAGCGCAGGATCAGGCTGGCGTTTCCACTGACGCTCACGCTGCGCGACTGCACCACCAGCACGCGCGACGACAGCTTGTCGTCTTCGTGCAGCACGCCGCGCGTGATGGGGTGCGGCAAGAGCTTCGCCCAGAAGACTTCGCCTTCGCCCTGCGGCAGGCGCACGGCCTTGTCTTGCTCCAGCACGACATCGCGGCCCAGTGTGACGCCGCACAGCTCGAGCAGCGGGTCGAGCCCGGTGCCGCGCAGGGCCTGGCCGTCGCCGGTGGTGGGTGAGAGCAACAGCAACGCGTTGCCGCCGCTCTTCACGTAGTCACGCAGGCGCGTCGCCTGGTCCGCGGCGAATTCGAGCTCCGGCGTCGCTACCACCACGGCGACGCAGCTCGCGTAGCTCACGTTCGGCGCGGTCGCGTCGAGGCTCTCCACCTCGTAGTTGTTCTTCAGCAGCCGCTGTCTCAGCTCGCTCAATCCCTGCGGGCCCGCGTCGTCGAGCGTCGGCTCGCGGTGGCCCACCGTGAAGCAGATCTTGGCCTTTTCGGTGCGGCGCACGTTGTCGAGGGCGCTCGACAGCGCCTGCTCGAGCGCCGGGCGCGAACGCCCCGAGTCCTCGTCCAGATGCACGAGCTCGTCCGCGGTGAGAAACCAGTGCTTCTCCCCGTCGGCCACGACGATGACGGCGTCCGTGATGACACGCCCATCGTCGGCCTTGCCGGCCAAGATTTGGTACTTCTGCTGGACGGCCAGGAATTGTGCCGGATTGCGATCTGGGTCGACATAGTGCACGCGCAAGTGCTGCGTCTCGGCGCCGTATGCGTCGAGCATGTGGCGAACGCTGACTTCGAGCGGATCGCTCCTGCTGAGCAGCACCTGCACGTCTACCGGGTGCTCGAGTCCGCGCAGGAGCTCGCGCGTCGGCTCCGACAACGTGTAGAGCTTGTCCGTCGTGAAGTCCCACCGCTTGTACCAGCGCGCACCCAACACGTTCAGGTTTACGAGCAGCAGAGCGCTGGCAGCGACGCCGAGCCAGGGAAGCGAGCGTGAGAGCCTCACGCTTGCCTCCACGAGTCCACGGTCCTAGTCGTCAAAAACAAGCAAAATATGGCCAGCGAGCCGTCGTACAGCAGACGTCGGCTATCCACGATGCCCTTGGACAGCTCTTCCATGTGCCCGGAGAGCGATACGTACGAGCACACGTCGTGAAAGATGCCCGGATCGAAGATGTATTCGCCGATGCCGAGCACGAACAGCCCGAACTGCACCAACACGGTGACGAGCAGCGCCACGAACTGGCTCTTGGTGAGCGAGCTGGCCAGCGTTCCGATCGCTAGGTACTGCGCGCCCACCAAGAAGATGCCCAGGTAGCTCGACAGCACCACCAGCCAATCCACCGTGCCGGTCTTGCGCAAGATGACGACGTACAGCAGCGTCGGCAGCCACATCACGACGTAGGTCGAGAGCGCCGCCGCGTACTTCCCCAGCACCACCCCCGGCGCGCTCACCGGCGCCGTCATCAGCGCCTCGATCGTGCCACTACGCCGCTCTTCTGCGAACAGGCGCATGCTCAGCGCCGGACACACGAGCAGCAGCGTCATCAACAAAAATACCGAATTTTGGCCGAAATAGGCGGCCAACGGCCCCTCATCGACGGAAAGATCGGTGAAGGTCGAGAAGTGCACGACAATCGAATAGAAAATCCCGCCCTGCAAAATCAGAAACACACCGAGCAGCACCCAAGCCAAAGGCGTCACCCAAAGACTGAGCATCTCCCTCCGATACACCGCGGTAAATCCACTCATGCCACGCGCTCCGGGCACGGCAGAGCACGCCCCGAGATTTTCTTACAGGGAGGACGGGAGGACGGGAGGTTTCTCGTTGTTTGAGCCTCACGGCGCACAACGTCGACTGCGCAGTTGCCGTGCGTCGTCGTGAGTTGCGAACCCAAAAAGTTCTCGCCGCGCGGACCTCCCGTCCTCCCGTCCTCCCTGTGAAAAAATCTCGAGCCGATCATGGGGTCTCGGCTCCGTTTTCGTCTTGATCTTGAGTGAGGTCGGCGAAGGTTTGCTCCAGCGATGCGATTTCGGGCGTGAGGCTCGCGACGGCGACGTTTGCGGCGTGCAGCGTTTGCAGCAGCCGCTCCCCCGCGGCGAGCGCATTTTCGTTTTCGGCCAGCGTGATGCGGAGCCGCGTGTAACCGTTTTCGAGCGCCGCGGAGGCGTCCGGCGTGAGGCCGGTGACGTACGGTTGCTCACCCAAAATACCCGCTGCGCGTGCTTCGGGGTCGCGCACGACGACGAGCAAGGTCGAGGAACGACGACCCCGTGCTAGCTCGGCCAAGGTGCCTTGCGCGACGAGGCGGCCGCGGTCGATGACCAGCGCGCGCTGGCAGGTCGCTTCGACCTCGGACAGGATGTGGGTCGAGAGCAGCACCGTGTGGTCGCTCGACAGCTCCTGAATCAGCGCGCGAACCTCGCGCACCTGGTTCGGATCCAGGCCGGCCGTGGGCTCGTCGAGAATCAAGAGCGGCGGGTCGGCGACCAGCGCATCTGCCAGGCCAACACGTTGCCGATAACCTTTCGACAAATGGCCGATGGTGGTCTCGGCCATGTCGGTCACGTGGGCGCGCTCGAGCGCCTTCGCGACTTGCGCTCGGCGCTTGCCGCGCGGCACGCGCTTGAGCCGGGCGCGAAATTCCAGGTACTCGCGCACGCGCAGCTCCGGGTAGAGCGGCGCAGCTTCGGGCATGTAACCGAGCTGGGCGCGCGCCTCGAGCGACCGTTCCGCGATATCGAAGCCGCCGATCGTCACCTTGCCCGAGGTAGCGCCCAGGAACCCCGCCAGAATGCGCAAGGTGGTGCTCTTGCCGGCGCCGTTCGGCCCCAGAAAGCCCACCACCTCACCGCGCCCGACCGAGAACGAGACGTCTCGCACCGCGATGACGGTGCCGTAGTCCTTGGTCAGACCCTGTACTTCGATCACGCCCGCGGTTGCTCTTCTTCCGGCTCGTCGTCGCTCGCGCCCTCTTCTTCCAGGATCGCGCCGTGACACTTCTTGAACTTCATGCCCGAGCCGCACGGACACGGATCGTTGCGGCCGACGCGCGGGGCGGCGCGGGCGGGCGCGGGTGCCGACGGCATCGGCCCTTGGCCCGCGGCGATGCGCTGCATCTGTGCCAAAGCCGCGACCGGATCGTCGACGTCTTCGCCCGGGTGACGCGCGATGGCGGCTTCGAGCTCGGCCTGGTGGCGCGCGTGCTCGGCGGCCTCCAGCGCGGCGATGTCCTCTTGGCGCTGGATTTGGACCTCGAACAGCTGCACCAGCACGGTGCTGCTGACCTTGGCCATCATGTTGAGGAACAGGTCGTAACCCTCTTTTTTGTACTCGTTCTTGGGGTCACGCTGGCCGTAGCCGCGCAGGCCGATGCCGTCGCGCAGGTGCTCCATGTTCGAGAGGTGCTCGACCCACGCGTCGTCGATCTGCTTGGTGTAGATGTAGCGGAAGATGCGCATGAAGAGCTCGACGCCGACCTCTTTCTCGCGCTCGAAGAAATGCTGCTCGGCGGCCTGATACAGGTCGCGCACCAACATGCCCGTGTCGCCGAGCTCGTGCGCCTCTTTGGGCAGCTCCTGCTGAAAGTGCTCCTTGAAGCCAGCGGCCAAGCCCTTCCAGTCCCAGTCTTCGGCCGGCTTGTTCTCGGGGCAGCTCTCTTCGACCATCGCCGAAAGCACGCGGTCGATCAAATCGAGCACGCGCTCGCGCTGCTCGGACAAGCCTTGCGGCACGAGCTCCGCCAGCTCCTCGAACACCTCGAGCGGCTTGAGGTTCTTGCGACCCTCGAGCTCCAGCTTCACGCCCCATTTGTTGTAGACCTCGTGCTGCAGCGTCTCGAGCTCGACCAGCTTGTCCAGCTTCTCGAAGTCTTTGGCGGTGAGCGGGATGTACTTGTCGCCCTCTTTCTTGGGCGAAATCGGCGGATCGCAGCACAGGCCCACCAACTGCGCGACCAGCGGCACGACCTCTTTTTCGACCTCGGCGTCTTTGGCGATGACGCGCGACTCACCGGTGGGCTTGCCGGTTTCGTCGACCTCTTCGGGCGCGTAGCGGCCGAGTAGCAGCTGCTGGCGCAAGGCGTACACCGTCTTGCGCTGCGCGTTCATCACGTCGTCGTACTCGAGCAAGTTCTTGCGGATGTCGAAGTTGCGCTCTTCGACCTTGCGCTGCGCGTTCTCGATGCTGCGCGTGACCAGCGGATGCTCGATCGGCTCGTCGTCCGGCATGCCCATGCGATCCATCAAGTTCTTGACGCGATCGCCGGCGAAGATGCGCATCAGGTCGTCTTCGAGCGACAGGTAGAACTTGCTGTAACCGGGGTCACCCTGACGGCCGGCGCGGCCGCGCAGCTGGTTGTCGATGCGGCGCGACTCGTGACGCTCGGTGCCGATGATGTGCAGGCCGCCCATTTCGGTGACCTCGTCATGCTCGATCTTGCACGAGGCTTCGTACTGCTTGACCAACTCCGCGAAGGCTTCTTTCTCGCTGTCCGGATCGCGGTTTTGCTTCTTGAAATCCAGGCGCGCGATCATCTCGGCGTTGCCGCCGAGCATGATGTCGGTGCCGCGACCGGCCATGTTGGTAGAAACGGTGATCGCGCCTTTGCGACCGGCCTGGGCCACGATGAAGGCTTCGTTTTCGTGGTGCTTGGCGTTCAGCACCGCGTGCTCGACCTTCTTCTTGGTCAGAATGCGGCTGATGGCTGCGCTCTTCTCGACGCTCGTCGTACCCACGAGGATCGGGCGGCCCGCCTTGTGGTGCTCCATGATGTCGCGGGTCAGCGCGTTGAACTTCTCGCGCTCGCTCTTGTAGACCACGTCGTGGTCGTCCTTGCGGACGGCGTTCTTGTTCGTGGGGATCTCGACCACGTCCAGCTTGTAGGTGGAGCTGAACTCCTGCGCTTCGGTCTGCGCGGTACCGGTCATGCCCGCCAGCTTCTTGTAGATGCGGAACAAGTTCTGGAAGGTGATGGTAGCCATGGTGCGACTCTCTTCCTGAATCCGCACGTTCTCTTTGGCTTCCACCGCTTGGTGCAGGCCGTCGCTCCAGCGGCGACCGGCGAGCACGCGACCGGTGAACTCGTCGATGATCAAGATCTTGCCGTCCGGCGAGACCATGTAGTGCTGGTCACGCTTGTACAGCGCGTGTGCGCGCAGCAGCTGATTCAAGATGTGCAGCGCCTGCACGTTGATCGGGTCGTACAGGTTCTTGACGCCGATCATTTTCTGCACGGTCTCGACGCCTTCGTCGGTCAGGGTGGCGCTGAAGCCCTTTTCGTCGACGTTGTAGTGCTCGTCCTTTTTCAGGCGAGAAACGACCTCGTTCAGCGACTTGTACTTCTCGCTGGCGGCCTCGGCGGTGCCGCTGATGATCAGCGGCGTGCGCGCCTCGTCGATCAAAATCGAGTCCACTTCGTCGACGATCGCGAAGTTGAGCGGGCGCTGCGCGTAGTCCAGCGCGGAATCCTTCATGTTGTCGCGCAGGTAGTCGAAGCCGAACTCGTTGTTCTGGCCGTAGCAGATGTCGCACTTGTAGGCGGCGCGCTTCTCTTGATCGTCTTGCTGGTTGACGATGGTGCCGATGCTCAGGCCCATCCACTTGTAGACGCGGCCCATCCACTCGGCGTCGCGCTTGGCGAGGTAGTCGTTCACCGTGATCAGGTGCACGCCCTTGCCTTCGAGCGCGTTCAGGTACACCGGCAGGGTCGCGACGAGCGTCTTACCTTCGCCGGTGCGCATCTCGGCGATCGAGCCCTTGTGCAGCACCATGCCGCCCATCAGCTGCACGTCGTAGTGCCGCATCTTCAAGACGCGCTTGCTCGCTTCGCGCAGCGCGGCAAACGCTTCGATCAGAAGATCATCCAGCGTCGCGCCGTTCTCGAGCTTCTGCTTGAACTCCGCGGTCTTGGCCTGCAGCTCCGCGTCAGAGAGCTTTTGCATCTTGCTCTCGAGCGCGTTGATGGCATTCACGATCGGCCGCATGCGCCGCACGGCGCGCTCGTTGGAGGTGCCGAACAGCTTCTTCGCTACCCAGGTCAGCATGGTGTGGCCGGGAACGTAGTCGCATCCCCGGCAATGTGCATGCGGAGTGACTTAACTGTGCGAAACTGTTTACAAAAGATGTATCGCAGCCGGAATCTGCGCGCCAGGATCGCTCCCAAGAGCAGACCGGAGAGCGCCGCGCTCGCCGGCGCGTCGCGGCCGCCGGTTGCGACCTGACAGCCGCCCGCCGGCTGCAAGTCGCTCAGCGCGCCTCCAGGGGGGCTATCGTCGTCAGGGCGGCTGGCGTCGAGGCAGGTGGGGTGTGGCGTCTCGTTGGGGTGAGCGCTGCAGTCAGTGGTCCAGCTGTCGGGGGCGCGGTCGGAAGCTGCTACGAGCGACCCGCAGTCGGAGCTGGGTGAGCAAGCATTGTCGGCAGGGCACGGAGTGAGCACGAAACCCGTGACCTTTTCGGCCCACGCCGAGAAGTAGGGCACGTTGGAGTAAACCGAAAAACGCGGTCGAGTGCTGTCGACCTCGATATCGGCCGAGCCGGAGTCGGTTCCGACGACGCGCCACGTTGCGTCAGGCATCTGGAAGAAGAGGGGGCCGCCTGAGTCGCCGTAGTACTCGCCCGCTTGCGTGCCTGCGCTCACCTCCAGATAGGTTTCGTCGGAGCGCGCTCGAACCAAATAAACCTCCAGCCAGCTCTTTACCCCTCCGTCGCGAGCTTTGCCGACCGATCGGTCGCCGAAGCCAACCTCAATCGCTGTTGCTCCGGGCTGGAGCCAGCGGCTCTCACTCGCCGTCATGGCCGAAATGATGGGGACGGCTGGAGCCAGCTCGCTCAGCACGCAGACCGCGAGGTCCCCGCCGTCGGCTCGACTCAGGAAGCAGGTATCCACCGCACGCTGCGCCGCCGGCTCGTCGCGTCGCTCGCCGAACGTCACTGAGCTTGGCACCTCCAGCCGGCCATCGCTACCGTAAAGACAGTGCGCTGCGGTGGCGAAGACGCGGGGGTGAATGAGCACTCCGCTGCAGCCGGACGGCTCGACGACGATGACGGAAGGCCACTCGCAGACTCGCGCCTGCTGGCCCTGGACAATTGGCGAAGACAACACGCCGGAGGTCTCCGGCGTAGCAGCCGAACAGGCCTCCAACAGCAGGGCTAGGGTCGCACTGGCAATAGCGGCGTGCCGGCTCGGCATGCGCCTAAAGCCCGAGCTGAAGTTGAAGGGTACCGCTCGTGACGTCGGCCTGGTACCGCAGGATTTCGAAAGTGAAGTCGCGGGTGCCGGCCTGCACCAAGTGTCGCGACAGCTCGCCCGTGAGCCGCACATGACGATCGAGGTCGACGGCCAGGCCCACGCTGAGGTGAATGAGCTCACCGACGTCGGGGTGATCGCGATCGGTGTCGAGCCACTCTGCGCGCGCCACTGGAACGAGCTTGAGACCGCGAACCGGTAGCTCGGTGCTGGCCATCGCCCAGAGCGCCGTAAATGCTCGCGCCGCGCCGCGCCGTAGTGCGACCGGAACGGTCACGTCGTTGTCGGTGCGTTTGCCGGCCAGCCATTCAGCGCGAAGGGTCCAGCGACCGAGAAACAGTGCCGCGCTCGTGGATACTGCCGCACCTCGGTCGAAGGCTTGGTAGCGGTAACGTAGCTCCTCCCACCAAGCGTCTAGAGCGTGTGGTCGAACGCTCAGCGCCGATGTCAGCTGGAGCTGTCGCCAAGGCTGAGCCGTAATCCGCCCGCAGAGCAGGCCCGGGCCACGATAGTCTTGAGCGCCGACAGCACCGCCGTCGGCGGCCGCAAGATCTAGGGACAGGGCGTCATCGCGCAGGGGGCGTAGGGTGGCCATGATCCCGACGTCTCTGCCGTAAAAGCGCAAGTGCTCGAGCAGCGCATGCGACGGACCCTCATCGGTGAGGGGGAAGCTTCGCTGTTCGAACAGCTCGTGCAACGAGAACGGCAACGCAAAAATCCCCACGCTCAATGCGACGGGCCGCAGCGGCGTCCAGCGCGCTACCAGCTCGCGCACCGCCTGACCGGCTTCTTCGGCTACCAGCAGCCGCGCGGCGTCGAGGCGCAGCTCGCCTTCCAAGGCGGGACTGGTTCGAGCATGAAGGCGCAGCTCCGCGCGCGTCGGCGTGATGCCGTCGGTCTCGCGCGCCGTGTCGGCGATGGCGCGGAGCGAAGCGGCCGTAAGTGACGGGTCCGATAGCTGGCGCTCCACGAGCGAGCGCAGGCGCGGGCTGATCGAGACCCAAGACTGCTTGTAGCGAACCCGCACGAACGCATCAAAGTCGTACTTCGGAAGCTCAGCAGCGTTCGTCGCTGCTGGCGTCGTGTCGTCGGCTCGAGCGTGCTGTGCGCGCGTCGAGGCCGCCAACGCGATGGCTGCGCACAACAGTCGCGCAGGGAACCGACCGAGAGCTCGTCGCAAGAAGGCCTGCCTAATCCGCGAGCGCAAAGCAATAAAAGCCGCCCCAGCCGCCCCCTGCACCAATGCTGGTGCCATCGCTGACACCGGGCGAATCGAGCTTCACGCCGGCTCGACAGCTCAGCTCTGCGTGGGCGTCGATCCAATTGCCGATGCCACCGGCGAGCCAGGTGTGACCCGCCGTAACCTGCACGTTATCGAGCATGTCGTCGCTCCAGTCCATGCACGTGTCCTTGGGGTCGTCGTACTTGAGGAGCCCAAGCTTGTTCGAGCCGGTAATGACGTCGTACGATGTACCGAGCCCCATCGTTCCCTGGCCCGTCTCGTCGGGCAGATCGTTCACGGCCTCGGCGTCGCCGTTCGGCCGCTCGGCGATCAGGGAGGCGGCATCAGCGGCAATCAAGCGGCCCTTGCGATCGTGCCAGGGACCAGGGCCAATCCGGTCTACCGCGTTCACTGGTCGCGAATCAGGACCGTGGACTGCGCTCAAGAACGCGCGCCAGGTGGTGCCCTTCGAGGAGCCGGCGTCTTGCGCGATGGTTTGACAAATCTTGTCGGCGCCTTCGAGGCCGCTCCCGGTGCCGAAGCGCAGATCGCCACCAAAGCCGTCGTCGCTGCCGGAGAGACGACGCATGGCAGCCAGGCTGGTGTAGAAGAAGCTGAAGCGCTCCAGCGCGGGCTCGCCAGTGGGACTTCCGGCTGCGTTCTCGTTGCTGTCGCTATCAGCATCGGTTCGATACGGACTGCACGCTGCGACGGCAATACAGCCCACTAACGCGGCAAGTTTACGTCGCATCCTGTCAGGTCCCTTGGCTCGACGCCGGCAAAACACAGCGCCACTGGGTCCGATCGCATTGCCAGCCGCTGGGGCATTCCCAGTTGAATTCGCAGCGACAACTCCCGGCCGGAACACAGTCGGCAAAGCACTCGTCCACGATCGAAGGCGTCTCGCCGGCGTCGCAGCTGGGCGCCGCCCTGTCGCAGAGGCTGTCGGCTACGTAGCAGTTGTAGCCGTCAGCACAGGCGCCCGGGTGTTGGTAAGGACGATCCGGGCAGGTGACTGAAGCTTGGAACGTGACGCCGTCGCAACCGCAGTAGTCCATGGTTTCGGTGGGACACGGGTGGTGCGGCTCGTAGCCAGGAGGTAGCGACGCGCTCGACTCCGCAGGCAACGGACGATGCGAGATGCAATCCCAGACTCGAGTCCCACAGTTCAGCGCGTGGCAGATGAGCTGCCCGGTGCAGGGAGTCGAAGCACTGCACTTGAACGGGTCTTCGGCCGCTCCTCCGCTACCGCCGGTGGAGCCACCCGTAGCCCCTCCGGCGGTCGCGTTGTCAGCTCCGGCGCCGCCGCTCGTGCCGGCGTTGCCGCCTTCGGTGCCGGTTCCGCCCGTCGCGCTTCCGGCAGAACCGCCGGCGGACGTCGGCGCCTCCGAGACGCAGAATTGGGGGGCTCCTGCCAGGATCCAGGCGCGAACGATCTCGATCTCGCCGGGGCTCAGCGCGCCAGCGGGGGGTGGCGGCATCGGCTGCGACATCGAGCCGACACACGTGAGCTGGCTCGTGAGCTTTTGAAACACGAAGCTCTCTTCGGGTTTGCCCGGGACGATGCGGGGCCGCAGCTGTCCTCCACAGTTGTCGAGCCCGTTGCGATTCACCCACGCGCTGAAGATCGAGGCGCCCGTCGAAAGGTCCATGCCGTAGCTGCGTGTCTGAGCATCATGGCAACCGCTGTCCGCGCAGTTCTGGGAGATGAAGCCGCTCAGACAGGCCAGCGGCTCGGGGCCCGTGTGTGCTTGTCCAGCTCCCGCATCAGCGTCTTGCTCGGGAGTCGCTGCTACTCCGGTCATTTGCCTGGCGCCCTCGGGCCTATTCGCGCAGGCAACAATCAGCGCCGCCAACGCGACCAACCTGGCTGTCCAACGGCGCGACGGCATGCTGCTCGCCAGGTGGCTGCCGCGCGGCCGTGAAGATCAGGTTTCTTTCAGGGCGATGTTTCTTTTCGGGGTGAACGACACCAGGCGGCACGCTCCGTGCACCACGGGGCGTGATGCGGTTACTCAAGGTTTGCTTGCTCGGGCTCTTTTGCGGGGCGTGCGGCGGCGAAAGCACGGCGAACAAGGCGCCGGGCGGAGCGGGTGCAGCGCAGGGCGGTGAGCAGACGACGGTCGAGCCCGGAGGCTCCGGGGGAATGGCTGGCACAGCTGGCACACGTTCGTTCGCTCCCGATCTCGGTTGTAGCTCCGACATGGATTGCTCGAATGACCAGGTCTGCAGGAAGTACACGCCCGACGGCCCCTCTGAGTGCGTCTCTGCACCTGCGCCGGCGACGAGCTGCCTCACGCCCGACAACCCGCGCAATGAATGTTGTTCTTCTGCGGATTGCGCCAGCGGAGCGTGCTTCTCGCAGGTGGTGGGCGCCGGCGTTGCTTGTGGGCTCGGTGGCTTCGACCAGCTCAACCAGTGCTCGAGCGATCGCTGCCAGACGGACGGTGACTGCGTCGAAGGTGAGATCTGCGCAGCGGCAGGCCTCGGCAGCCCCGTCAGGCACTGCATCGCGGCGGCTTGTCGAAGTGACGCCGATTGTACGGCAGCGCCGGGCGGCGCATGTGTCGCCTTCCGCGAGGGCTGCTGCACGACTTATTCGCCACGCGCCCAGCAGCTGGCGTGCGTTTATGCGAGCGATGGCTGCCAGAAGGCAGAGGACTGCCCGAGCGGCCAGGTTTGCGTGGTCGACTCGGGTCGAGCGCGCTGCGCGACGAGCTGCGGGGGCCTCAACGACGCCGGAACGACGCCATGAAATAGCCGTCCGTCCCGTGCAACCCGGGCAGTAGCCGCAGCGACGTCTTGCCGGCGACGAGCGGGGGCGGCAGCTCGGGCGCGTCGAAAGGGGTCGGCTCGAGCAGGTCGGCGACGCGCATCACGACGGCTTCACACTCGGCCTCGAGCACGGAGCAGACGGCGAACAGCACCGTTGCGCCCGGGCGAGCGCGCGACGCGGCCGAGCGCAAGATTTGCTCGGCCAATGCGGCGAGCCGCGCGGGATCTTCGGGCTTCAGTCGGCGTAGGATTTCGGGGCGGCGCCGCAACGTGCCGGTGCCGGAGCACGGCGCGTCGACCAGCACGCGATCGAAGTCGCTGGGCAATCCGCCTTGCCCGACGCTCCAGTCGACGGCGCGCGTCGTGATGGGCGGCAATTGGAGGCGTGCCGCTTCGCTCACGAGCGCCTCCAATTTTTCCGGGTAGAGATCGCAAGCTACGAGTGAGCCCGCGCCGAGCCGCTCCGCGATGAGCGTCGACTTTTGGCCACGGCCGGCGCAAGCGTCGAGCACCTTGTCACCCACGCGCACGCCGAGCGCCAGCCCGATCGCCTGTGCGCCCTCTTCTTGCACGGTGAACGCGCCCTCGGCGTAGCCGGGCTTTTGTCGTGGGTCGCCCTCGCCGCGCACCAGGCGCGCGACGGCCGACACCTTGCCGGCGGGCAGCTCCGAGACCCAAGCGGGTGGCTCCGCGCCGAGCCGGAGCCGTAAGCCCGTCAGCGCTTCCGCTTCGATCAATGCAGCCGCTTGCTCTTCGCCCAATGAGCGACACAGCTCTTGCCAAAGCCAGGCCGGCAGCGCCTCGCGCAATGCCTGCGCTTGCGTGAGCTTTTCGCCTGTTCGAGCCAGTTTGCGTAAGACCGCGTTGGCGAAGCCCGCCACCTTGGGGCCGCGCGCTTTCTTCACGGCCGTCACGGCGGCGTCGACCGCGGCGAAGGCCGGCACGCGCTCGAGCAGCAAGATTTGGTACGCGGCCACCAGCAGCGGTGACAAGACGCGCTCGTCCGATACTCCCTTGGGGGCGTGCGCATTCAGCCTCGCGCGCAGCACGGGCTCGGTGCGCAGCGTGCCGTAAACGAGCTCCGTCGCCAGCGCTCGCTCGCGCCCGTCGAGCTGGGGATGGCGGCGTAGCTCGGCGTCGAGCGCGGCGGCCGCGAAGGCGTCGTCCGACAGCACGCGCTCGATCACCTTGGCGGCGATGGTGCGTGCGTTGGGTTGGGCGGCGGCGGCCTTGTGGCCCGGCGCCGGACCCGCGGGCTTGTCAGTCAGCGTTCACTCCGATCTGTCCGCGCAGCACGTTGTGGCGCTGCACGTCATTGCGGAACGCGATCGCCATCAATCCGAACAAGATGGCCATGCCGACGATGTGCGCCAGCTCGCGCGCGCGCAGCGGCAAGGGTTTTCGGATCAATCCTTCGACCGCGAAGAACATCAGGTGCCCGCCGTCCAAAACCGGGATCGGCAGTAGGTTGAGCAGGCCCAAGTTGATGCTCAACAGGGCCATCACCCAAACGAAGTGATCGGGGCCTTTTTTGCCTTCTTCTCCGGCAATTTGAAAGATCGTGATCGGGCCGGAGAGCGCATCCAGGCTGAGGCGGCCTTGCAGCAAACGAACGATGCACACCAGCGTGAAGCGTGTCACGTCGACCGTCTCTTCCATGGCTTTTTGGAAGGCGTAACGAACGGGTGTCGGATGATCGACCAGCTGCTCTGGCGCTAGCGGGATCCATTGCTGGCGCGGCATCACGTATTTGGATTTGACGGCGCGGCCGCTCGCGTCGAGCACGTCTTCGCGCCGGATTTGGAATTTGCCGCTGCGCATACGCCCGTCGCGTGCCGACTGAAAGTCGATGCGGTGCTCTTTGTCCGGCGCCGCAAAGACGCGCTCGCGAAACGTCGACCAGGCCGGCACCACCACGTCGTCGAGCCGCAGCACCTTGTCGCCGGGTCGTAGCCCCGCCTGATACAGGAACGAGTCTTGCGGCACCATCGCCACGTAGAGATCGGCGAGCTCGATGCCGGTGCGCTCGAACAGTGACGTGCCGGAAGGGTCCGGCGTGAGCGCGACCACGCCCGACTCGAACACGGCCATGTCCGCCAGGCCGCCCAGCGCGTCCGGTACCGGTACAGGTCGCATGTACGTGACGGGCAGCGTCTCGCCGGCGTTCTCGCTCAGCGCGCTGGTGAGATCCATGAAGCGACGTACCGGTACGCCGCCCACGTTGGTGATCACGTCGAAGGTGCGCAGACCCGCGCGATACGCGGGCGAATCGGGGTTGGAAACGCCGATGACCGCCGCCGGCGCGCTGGGCTGGATACCGACGGTGCCCTGGCGCTGGACCAGATCCAGCTCGCGGCTCAGCTCCATGTAGCGATTTTCGATCGACTCTTCGGTCGTGACCTCCACGTCTACGTGGCGGTTGTCGCGAAACACGGTGAATTTCAGGGTTCTGGCCGGGCTCTGGCTGACGATGCGCTTCACCTCGTCGAAGGTGGCTACCTCCTGTCCGTCGATCGCCATCACGCGATCGCCGGGCTTGAGCTTGCCGTCCGCAGGGTGACCCGGCAGCACGATGCCGATGGTCGGCGGCAAAAACGGCCCGCTGCCGATGAACACACCGAAGTAGAGCAAGATCGGGAAGATCAAATTCATGACCGGCCCGGCCAACACCACCACGATGCGCTTGAACATCGGCAGTGACTCGAACGTGCGCTTGCGATCCTCCGGTAGCACCACGTCGGTCTTCGACGCTTCGAGCATCTTGACGTAGCCGCCGAGCGGCAAGAGCGACAAGCAGTACTCGGTCTCACGCCCGCGTAGCTTCAGCACCTTGGGGCCGAAGCCCAGGCTGAAAGTGAGCACCTTCACGCCGAACGCCTTGGCGAACAGAAAATGCCCCAGCTCGTGCACGAAGATCAGCGAGCTGACGAGGATGACCGGATACAGAAGATGCAAGTTTCGCGGCGGACGCTAGCACCGGGCTTTGGTGTGGCAAAACCGCGCACAAAACTCGCGTAAGATGCGAGGCGCCATGACCACCGACGCCGGCCAAAACGCACGAGCTTCCGAAATTGCACTCAACCAGTTGATGCTGCCGCAGCACGCCAACGCGCTCGGCAACGTGCACGGCGGTGAGATCTTGAAGATGGTGGACGAAGCCGGCGCGATCGTCGCGATGCGCCACGCGCGCCGCCCGTGCGTTACGATCGCCATCGACTCGATGACCTTCAAGCAGCCGGTGCACGTCGGTCAGCTGATGATGTGCAAGGCGCGCGTCACGTACGTCGGTCGCCACGCGATCGAAGTGCAAGTCTCGGTACACGCCGAGAACGTGCTCACGCGCGAGGTCACGCACACCAACTCCGCCTACTGCGTGTACGTCTCGCTCGGTACGGACGGTAAGAGCGCCGTCGCACCGCCGCTGCTTCTGGAGACGGACGAAGACCGCCAGCTGTGGAGCGAAGGCGAAGCTCGACAGCGGCGCCGTACGGGACGCTGAGCGCACGGCGAGCGGGCGACCGCGCTCAGCGAACCAGTGACGAAAGGAGCTGCTCGAGCTCCTGCAAGTCGACTGGCTTCACGAAATAGTGCTCGAAACCGGCGAGCGAGGCGCGGGCGCGCTCTTCGGCTCGGCTCAAGCCGGTCATCGCGACCAGCACCAGGTTGCTGCCGTGCGCTTGTTTGAGCTTGGTCGCGAGCTCGAAGCCGTCCATGCGCGGCAATCGCAAGTCCAGCAGCGCAATTCGGGGGGCCTGCTCGGCCGCGACGCTCAGCGCCGTTTCTCCGTCGTGCGCGATCGCGACCTGGTGCCCCATGTGCTCCAGCGCCTCCGCCAGCATGTCTGCGGAATCGGGATAGTCGTCGACCACCAGCACGCGGTGGCTTCTCGAGCTCGACGCTGCGGTGGTCTCCATCGTCAAACGACCTCCAGGCGGGTGCGGGCGTTTTCGATCAGCAGCGCGACCGCCTTGCGCGCCAGCTGCAGTACTTCATTCTCCGGGTACACGGCGAACATGCCGGCGGTCTCGGGCGAGAGCGTAGCCAGCATCTTGACCTGCCCGTTGCGCAGCAACGGCCGCGCCACGCTCTTGGGTACGAACGCGACGAAGCCACCACGCAACACCGCTTCGACCATCAAGAAGGAATCGTCGACCTCGCCGCGGACGGTCGGTGTGAGGCCGTGGCGTTGCAGGTAACTGGCGACCTCCCAGTAGTAGACGGAGCTCGCGCGGTACTCGAGCAGCGAGAGGTTGCTCCAATCGGCGTTCGGCTCGACGTCTGCCAGCGCAATCGCCACGAGCGAAGGTCGGTAGATCAGCTCGACGGCGAGGCCGGAGCGTGCCGCCTCCGCCGGCTCGGTCTCGCCCACCACCAGATCCAGCTCGCGAGCGCGTACATCCCGCATCAGCTCGCCGTAGTCACCTGTCCGAATCAGGGGCCTGCAGCGTTCGACCGTCAGCACTGGGACCAAAAAGTCCGAGGCAGTCGTGCGCGCCAGGGATGCGCTCACGCCTACGCGGAGCGCCAGCTCGGGAGGGGTGCTCACGCGCCCGAGCGTTTGAAGCAGACGCTCTCCTGCCAAGAACATGGTATTGGTGTGCTCGAAGGCTTCGCGCCCAGCGTGCGTCAACTTGAGTCCCGAGGGCGTGCGCTCGAACAGCTCAACGTCGAGGCTGCGCTCGAGTAAACGCAGTTGCTCACTCACCGTCGGTTGGGTCACGCCCAGTTTATCTGCCGCAGCTTTGATGGATCCTTGAGATGCAATGACGTGAAAGTAGTACAGGTGGTTGAAGTTGAGCACCGCGCGCCAGCGTAGTGCTCGCCACCTCTGTGGTCGATTCGGTTTATCCTATGCCGTCGCGATGGTTGCACCTCATTGCTCGCCGCGCGGAGGAGAATCTCGAGCAGATGTGAGGCGACGCGTTGGTATCGCCCCGGACCGTGTTATGCGTGGTCCGACGTCACGACGCTCTCTTCCCCGCCTGAACGATTTGGTCGTCGTGACGTCTTGATTCGAATGCGTGACTGCGTGTGCGGGTTTTCACGGACGACAGCACGCCATGGTCGCAGTACGCTGCGAGCGCTTGTTGAACTTCAATCACCTCTACTATTTCCACGTCATCGCGACGGAGGGTTCGATACGCGCGGCGGCTGAACGCCTGCGCGTGACGCAACCGACGGTGAGTGAGCAGCTGCGAATTCTGGAGCGCACGTTTGGAGTCGAGCTGTTCGAGCGCACACCCGGGGGCCTGAAGCTCACGCAGGCCGGGCAAGAGGCCTTTCAGCATACGACGACCATGTTCGTGGCCGGCGAAAGGCTCGCCGAAGCGCTGGGCCAGCGCGACTCGATGCCGGAGGTCCTGCTGCGGGTGGGGGTGAGCGCCGGTACGGCGCGCACGTTGGCGGCCGACTTCTTGATGCCCGTGCTGACGGTCGAGCAATGCCGTCCCTCGATCCGCACCGGAGACTTTCAGGAGCTGCTGCGCGGCGTTCGCGCGAACGAGCTCGACGTCGTGATCGGTGAAGCCGAGCCGGCGGAGGTGGCGCGCGCCGGTCTCACGGTGGAGCTCATTCATCGTCCGTTGTTGGTCGCCATCGGCCAACTCGAGCTGACACCCGAGCCCGGGTGGAGGAACGTGCGTCTCCTCGAATACCGCGCGACCTCCGTTTATCATTGGGAAGTCGAGAGTTACCTGCAGGCGAACAACTTGCGCCCGCACGTGATGGGCGACGTCGACGACGCCTTTTTGATGCTCGAGTCGGTTCAGCGCGGAGGTCTGGTGGCTTTCGTGCCGAAGAACGTGGCGCGCCAGGCACTCGTCGCCAAGCAGGTAAAGATCCTCGCCGAAATCACGCCGACCGCGGCCGGCGTCTACGCCATTTACCCCGCCCACAACACGCTGCAGCTGGCGCGCACCGCCGTCGAGCGATTGATCGAAAACGCGCGCTCGAGCTTTCAGGGATTTTAGACTGCTATTGACGAGCGAAGGGCGCGTCGTCACGGGGGACTATCGCAAATGCCAGCTCTGCATCCGCCTTTGCCACAGGTGACGTCGCAGCTGCCGCAGTGCTTGGCGTCTTTCTGGGTGTCGACGCAGGATTTACCGCACAGCGTGAAGCCGGCATTGCAGGTGAGGTCGCATTGGCCGTCACTGCAGGCGGGCATGGCGTTCGGTGCGGCCGGGCAAGTCTTGCCGCAGGCGCCGCAGTTCTTGGGGTTGGAGTTGGTGTCGATGCAGGCTCCGGCGCACACGGCGTAACCGGCTGGGCAGGTGAGCCCGCACTTTCCGGCGTTACAGACCCCCGTGCCGAGCGCCACCAGCGGGCATTCGTGGCCACAGTCACCGCAGTTGGCAATGTCTTGGCTCGTGTCGATGCAAGCGGCGCCACATTTTTTGTAACCGGGCTCGCAGTCGAAATCGCAACCATCGTTGCACTTGGGCGTGCCGTGCTCCGGCGCCGTGCAGGCCTTGTCACACCTGCCGCAATTGTTCGGGTCGTGCCTGGGGTCGACGCAGGCACCGTCGCACTTCAGCTGGTCCTTGTTGCAGGTAATCGTGCTCTCGCATTCGCCGCTCTTGCACGCTTGGCCGCTCGCGCACGCCGCGCCGCATTGCCCGCAATTGGCAGGATCGCTGTTGGTGTCGAGGCAGCGATCTCCACAGCGTTGAAAGGACGTCGCGCAGGTGATGTCGCATTGGCCCTGGCGGCAGGTCGCGGTGCCGTTCAGCGGAGCGGAGCAGGCTTGGTCGCAGGCGCCACAATGAAGCACGCTCTGCGCCGTGTTCACACACGCCGAGCTGCAGTTCACCGTGCCGGTGGCGCAGGAGCTTTGACAGGCGCCATCCGTGCAGACCTTGCCCGGCGCGCAGGCCTTCGAGCATCCGCCGCAGTGCCTGGGGTCGCTGGTCGGGTCCACACATTGCCCGCCACAATCGACGAGCGGCGCCTGACAGTTGGCGACGCAGGCTCCCTTCGAGCATTCGGCCGCCGCACCGAGCGGAGCCACGCAGGTGACGCCGCAGCCGCCGCAATTCTGCGCATCGCTCGCGAGCAGCACGCATTGGCCGTCGCAGACGGTCTCGCCGTTGTCGCAGCCCATGGCGCTCGCGGTGCTGCTGCCGTCGCGCACGCACGTTCCCTCGGCGTCACAGTAGTAGCCGGGCAAGCAGCGGCCGTCGGCATCGCACTTCAAGCCCTCGAGCGCATCGGGCAGCGTGCTCTCGCAACCCACGAGACACAACGCGGCAGCCGTAGCCGCGATAACGAAGAAGCGAAGAGCCACGCTCGCACGCGAGCAACAACCGTGCCGTCTACTGGCTCACGCCGAATGCTCGAGGAGGCTGGTGCGAGCGTTCAGGATCATTTCGATCATGCCGAGGGCGCGGGCCATCAGCGCGCGGTCTTGCAAGCTCGTCGGTTTCAAGCGCAGCGCGGGCAGCAAAAACCGCAGCCGCGGTAGGTCATCGACGAGTCGGAGCAGGGTGTGTTCGGCTACGTCGACGCTCGAGCCGGCGGCCCGCAGCTCACGACCCAGTCTGCGGCCGGCTTGCTCCGAAGTGAGATCGGAACGCACCGCCGCATCGAGCTCTTCGAACAACTCCACGTCTTCACGCGAGTAGGCGGCGCCGGGCAAAATTGTCGTTGGCCCGCCACAACCGCGGCAAGAAGGTACCGCTGCTGGGGTCGCGGCTGTCAGGCGAATGGTCATGCAATCACTACAGAGCGCAGGCAGGTAGGGATTGGCCGTCACGCTAGAGTATGGGTTGGCGGCCGTCAGATTTCTGAACGCTCACGATAGAGACGCAGCGTGACACGCTGCCACTACCTAGCGCCAGCCTTCGGCCTCCAGCAGCTCGAGGATTCTGTCCTTCACCTCTTCGCGAAGCTCGCGCACGCGCTCGACGGGTTTGCCCTTCGGATCTTCGAGCGGCCAATCGAGGTGACGTAGGCCCGGAACGTGAGGGCACTGTTCGCCGCAGCCCATGGTGACGAGGAGGGCGGACTCTCGCGCAAGCTCGTCGGTGAGCTTGCGTGGCTCCGCTTTCGAAAGATCGATGCCCACCTCTTGCATGGCTTGCAGCACCTCGGGGTGCACGCGTGTGCCCGGCTGCGTTCCGGCCGAGAGGGCGCGCGCCTTGGTCTTGTCGGCGAGCGCGTTGAACCACGCGGCGGCCATCTGTGAGCGACCGGCGTTGTGAATGCAGGCGAAGAGTACCGTTTTCATGTGCTGGTGACGGGTGAGAGAAAGCGAAATAGCGCGGTGGCCGCGAGCGCGCCCACGAGCTGCGCACCCATGAAGCCGGGTGCATCCACGGGACGAATGCCCGAGAAGGTGTTGGTCAACGAGCGCGCCAGCGTCACCGCCGGGTTGGCGAACGAGGTCGACGACGTGAACCAATAGGCTGCCGTGATGTAGGCGCCGACGGCAAAGGGCGTGAGCTGCGCGTTCTTGCGCGAGACACCCCAGATGATGGAAAGCAGGCCAAAAGTCGCGACCGCCTCGCTCAGCAGCTGAGCGGCGCCGCTGCGAACGTGCTGCGAAGCGCTGAATACGGCTTCGCCGAACATGACGTGCGCGACCGCGACGCCGGCGAGCGCCCCGAACACCTGCGCGGCGATGTAGACGGGCACATCGCCCCAAGGCCTGCCACCTTCCCAAGCATCCGCAATCGTGACTACGGGGTTGAAATGCGCGCCGCTGATGGGCCCGAACGTGAGAATGAGCGCCACGAGCGCCGCGCCCGTCGCCAGCGTGTTCGCGAGCAGTGCGATCGCGACGTTACCGCCGGAAAGTCGCTCGCCCATGATGCCGCTACCGACCACGGTCGCCAGTAGAAACGCGGTGCCGACGGCTTCGCTCGTCGCCCTCTTCAGCACGATGACGACTCGGGCTTCGTGGCGCTGGGGCCGCAACAACCGCCCGCGGCTGCCGGTTTTTTGGAGATTCCGATCGGCGCACAGCAGCTGCTGGCATCCGCCTTCATCACCGGGGCGTCCGCCTTCACCACGAACACCTCCCACGAGTTACCGTCCGGATCTTCTACCCATACTTTGTCTTGGACGGCGTAGCAGCACGCCGTGTCTTCTTCCGAAAACGTGGCGAGGCCGACGGCTTCGAAGCGACTCTTGGCTTCGAGCACGTCTTCTGTGCTGGCTACCTGGATTCCGAAATGGCTCGCGTTCACGCCGGTGCGCGGCGCCTCGCTCATGGTGAGGTTCAGCGATGGCGCTTCGAGATCGAACTTGGCGTAGCCGGGGCGGCGCTTGGTGGCCAAAACGCCGAACGCCTTCTCGTAAAAAGCCACGGATTTCTCGATATTCGAGACGTTGAGAGACACGTGCGCCTTCAGGATTTGCATGGTGCGCTCCTTGTTCACGAACGAGCTTTTGAGGTGGTTAGCAGCAGCTGGACTTGCCTTTGCGGCAGCAGTCCTCCCAGAGATAGTCGGTCAGCGCTCTGAGCGAGCCGTAGTCGGCGGAGTAGTAATGAAACGTTCCCTCGCCACGTGTTTGCAGCAAGGCCGCGTCTGTCAGGCGCTTGAGGTGGTGGCTCAAGGTGGAGGCCGGCAAATCCACATGAGCTTGGATTTCGCCCGCCGGCGCTCCGTCGTCACCGGCTTGCACGACGAAGCGCAGAATGGCCAGGCGCACCGGGTGGCCCAGGGCACTCAGCTGCTCGGCGTGTCGTTCCAACTTGGCGACCACGAGCTACTTCTAACAAATTCGAAGCAGTGCGCAAGCGCAATTTCGAGAATTCTCGAAACAGTTTCGTGACGGCGCGTCTGCGCCGGTCGCCACGCGACTTATGGCAGGCAGACTTTCCGGTTTTGGGAGCCACCGCCCGTCGAGCGGCAGTTGAAAGCTGCGCTGGCGTAGGTGTGGCAGTAGACGTCGGCGTCCATGACGCTGGTCTTTTTCAGGTCGGCGTCTTCACAGCTCAGAAAGCAGCGCTTGTCTGGCATCGAGGTGAAGGGAGCACAAACCTGGGCGTAGTTGGACGGACACTCTCCGGCTGCCGCGCAGCAATCGGTGTCGGCGGCGCACTGGTGAGTGCAGTAGCCGCCCGGCACGTCCAAACACTCCGCCTTGCCCGCGAGGTCGCCGTCTTTCACGCCCGGGTAGCACTGAGTGACCGCGGTACAGGCGGCGCCGGTATTGGTCGGCGCCGGTCCGTCGTCGCCACCGCAGGCTGCGATGAGGCTGCTGACCAGCCCGGCGACCAAACCGCCACGCGCACGGCGCAGCAACTCGAGACCCTTACGGTTTGCAAGTCCAGCCATGGAAAAAGGGTAAGTGGTGAGAGAGCCGCCATTTTATCAACGCGCGGCGCCGACGCTTTGGCCTACCCTCACGACGAATGCTCGCCGAGGCCTCACTGCTCGTCGCGTTGACCGTTCAGCACGGCAACGGGGCGGAGGGGTGTCTCGACGCTCCTCGCTTGAAGCGCAGCGTGGAGCGGCGCCTCAAGCGGCGAGTCTTCGTCGATACCGACCATGCGGACTTGCGCTTCGTGGTGACGTTCGAGAAGCACGGCGACGAGCTCGAGGCTCGCATCGACGTATCGAGCAGCGACGGCACGTCGCGCGGCTCGCGCTCGCTCGTGACCGCCAATCACTGCTCGGCGCTCGACGACTCGCTCGCGCTCTCGGTGGCGTTGCTGGTCGACCAGCCGCCGGACCCCGAGCCGCCGGCGCCGCCCGTCGACGAAACCAAGCCCGCCAAAGCGGGCACCGGCGCACCTGCGCCGACACCTACGCCGCCCAAGGCCAGGCCAACCCCCATCACGATCCCCGACGACGTGGCGGCGCCGCGTGAGCCGCTGCACGTCATGCTGGGCGCCTCCGCAGAAGCAGCTTGGGGACTACTGCCTGGCATCACGCCGGCAGTCACACTCTATCTGAAGCTCGTGCCCAGCCAGTTCCTTCCCATCACTCTTCAGGGTGAAGGGTTCTTGCCAGCGAGCGCCGAGCGCAACAGCGACTCAGGCGCGCACTTTTACCTGTTTCGCGCGGGCCTTTCGCTTTGTCCGACGCTCAGCAGCAACGCGGCGCGCGTGCTCGGTCTGTGTTTTGGCCAGAAATTGGGCTTCATCGAGGTCGAGGGCTTTGGCTTCGACCACGATCGTCAGGAGCGCCGCCTGACCTATGCCTTGACGGCCGGCGGGGAGGGCAGGCTGCGGCTGTTTGCCCCCGTCTCAGTCCGGGCCTACCTGGGGGGTGAAGTTCCAGTGGTGCGAGACCGCTTCAGCTCCGGCGGTCGCAATGCGTCAAACCTGTTCGAAACCAGCCCCGTCGCCGTGGCCGCGGAAATCGGGCTGGAGGCGGCGCTCAGGTAATAAATGTCCTCAAAGCCGCCCACAGACCGGGAAAGCAGCTCGGCCCTGGCCGCCACGGGGGCATCACCGCCGAGCATGCGTACCGTTTTCGATGAGCACGCGCGCTATGTCATCCGCACTCTCCGCCACCTCGGCGTCAAAGAGGCAGACGTCGAAGACGTTGCGCAAGAGGTGTTCGTCACGGTCCACCGCAAGCTGCCGGAGTTCGAGGGGCGCTCGAAGCTCCGTACCTGGCTCTACGCCATTTGTCTGCGCGTCGCTTCCGATCACCGGCGGCGCGCCTACGTCGTTCGTGAGCGCGTCACGGAAAATCCTCCGGTCGACGGCGGCGAGCGCACCGGAGACGAGCCAGACCTCAGCCTCGAATCCCGCGCCTTCGTGCAACAACTGCTCGACACACTCGACGAAGACAAGCGAGCCGTGCTCGTCCTTTACGAGATTGAAGGGCTCACGATGCGCGAGGTCGCCGAGGTCATCGGCTGCCCACTACAAACAGCTTATTCGCGCCTGCATGCTGCTCGTGAGCTTCTGCGAGGAGCGTGGGAGCAAGCGCGCCAGGAGGACTCATGACTGATCCGAAAGATCCGTCGCGTCTGCTGAACGCAGCCGATGTCCCAGAAGGTTTGCGCAACGTACTGCGCGCGGCCGAGGCCGACGTCGGGAGCGACCAGCAAGTGTCGCGTCTTGCGAGTCGGCTCGGGCCGCTGCTAGGCCCCGTCGTGCCCGCTGCAACGGGCACGGTGGCTGCGGCCTCCGCGAGCGGCGCCCTCAAGCTAGGGCTTGCTGCGCTCGCCATCATCGGCGCCGGTGGAGGAGCTTGGCTGCTCTCCGCACCACAGTCCGCGTCTCCACCGGCACCAACTAAACCCGCCGTGGTAGCGGCGCCAGCGCCCGCCGCGGCGCCGGCACCTGCCGTGGCGAGCCCCGCACCGGCAACTGAAGCCGCGCCCGCAGAAGAGCCGGCAAGCGCCGCGTCTCCCGCGCCCGCTGCCCCGCTGCCCGGCAAACCCGCGCCCCCGGCCGCGCCGTCCGAAGCGGACTTGCTGGAGCAAGCGCGCAGCTCGCTCAAGAGCGATCCAGCGCGGGCGCTCTCGCGCGCCAACGAAGCTCGCAAGCGTTACCCGCGCGGCGTGCTCGTGCAAGAGCGCGAGGTGCTGGCGATTCAAGCGCTGCGCCGTTTGGGGCGCAATGCCGAAGCCGACACCCGCGCCGAAGCGTTCGCCAAAGCGTTCCCTGGCTCTGCGTTTCAGCGTAAGCTGAACGCGGCCCCTTGAGACGCGCGCCGCGAGTCACACGAATTGCCACCTGTTCAGCGCTCGTCAGCGCTGCGCTGGCGTTGCTCGTTCAACCGCTCGGCGGCTGCGGCCAAACGGTAGAAGTCGGTATCGACGACGCGCTGGTGAATGGCGGTGCCAGCAGCGGAGAAGCTAGCCCGGGAGGCTCGGCGGCTAGCGGTGGCCTCGAGGCGGGCGGAGCCGGCGGCGGCGCTCCGAGCGCCGGTACTGCCCCCGTTGCAGGAGCGGCGGGTTGCGTCGTTACCAAGTGTCGCGGTGCTCAATACGACTGCGGCGACTGCATGGACAACGACGGAGATGGCAAAATCGACTCCGAAGATCCCGAATGCCTCGGTCCCTGCGACGACGACGAGAAGAACTTGAGTATCGGGGTCACGCTGGGCGTCGGCGCGCCTTGTCGCAAGGACTGCTACTTCGACGGTGATGCGGGTCCTGGCAACGACAAATGCTTGTGGTCCGACTTGTGCGACACGCTTTCGGTCGCGCCGGACTATCCTCCGAGCGGCGAGGCGCGCTGTGCGTACGATCCAGCCAAAGCGCCTGCAGACTGCGGCGATCTGCAAGCGATGCAAGAGGCGCAGTGCAAGTCGTCGTGCTATCCGCTCGTGCCGAACGGCTGCGATTGCTTCGGCTGCTGCGAGCTGCCGGCCGGTAGCAACGTTTACTACTACATCGGTTTGACCCGCGAGGGCTCGGCGTGTGAGCTCGACGCCGAGGGCAAGCCGACCGACTGCCCGCGCTGCACACCCGTGGCAAGTTGCTTCAACCACTGCGACAAGTGTGAGAGCTGCGTGGGGCGTGGCGCCGATCCCGATCCCAGCTGCGGTACTACGGCCGGCGCGTGTCCCATCGGTCAGTCGACTTGCACGAGCAACGCGCAGTGCGACTTTCAAGAATACTGCGTGACGGGGTGCTGCGTTCGAGCACCTGAGCCCACCTAGTAAGTTCTTTTCCGGTGGATTGATAATTTGGGACGGGCGCCGTCCACCCACGACCTTGGGCGGTCCTGTGCAGAGCATGGGTCCCCCGCCAAGGAGCCAAATTCATGCGTCAAACCGGTCGCTTAATTCTCGCTATCGGGTCAGCCATCTGGCTGAGCTGGGCCTGCGGTTCCTCGAACACCGACGGCCAGGGTGGCAACACCGGTGGCTCGAGCGATATGGCCGGCGAGACGGGGGTCGGTGCCGACGGCACCGGCGCCACGAGCAATACGGGGGCGACCAACGGCACCGGCGCCACGAGTAACACGGGTGGCGCCAACGGCACCGCCGGCAGCGCGAATGGCGGAACGACCGGCACGATGGGTGGTGCTGGCGACATCATCGGTGGTGACGGAAGTGCTACGGCTGGCTCGGCCGGTAGCGTCAACGGTGGCGGCACCACTGGCATGGGCGGTGATGTCGGCGCGGGCGGAGACGGCTCGGTTGGCCCCACGTGCAGCGCGTTCGGCGCAGTGTGCGTGCAGAGCACCGAATGCTGCTCGGGCGTCTGCGACCCGAAGACGAACAAGTGCGCGTCGGTCGTCGGCGTGTGCGGTGCTACCGGCGATGCCTGTAAGGCGGGCACCGACTGTTGCAGCTTGAGCTGTGTCAGCGGCAAATGCGGAGCCAAGCAGTGCATCAGCGACAACAAGGCTTGCACGAGCGACGCGCAGTGCTGCGGTGGATCTTGTGTGAACAAGCTGTGCGCCCCGCTCAATCAGGCGTGCAGCACGGCCGGCAACACTTGCGCGGCCGACACCGACTGCTGCTCGGGCCAGTGCGGAGCCAACAAGACCTGCACGCTGGGCGGCTCTTACTGCATTCAGCCGGGCGACGTGTGCGCTCGCGATGTCGATTGCTGCACCGGTGATTGCACCATCGCAGATGGCAAGAAGCTGGGCGTGTGCAATCAGCAGCCGCCAGGCTCGGCGTTCTGCACCGGCGTGGACGGCGTGCTGTGCGGCGACTGCGGCGACTGCTGCAGCCGTCTCTGCGCTCCCTTCGGCCCCTCGGGCGCCAAGATCTGTCAGCCCGCCAACGGCTGCCACGTCACGGGCGACCTGTGCCGCAAGAATTCGGATTGTTGCGGCGGCACCTTGGACGATACGTTGCCCGGCTACGGCAACGTGATCTGCCAGAAAGAGGCGGGCGCCGACGTCGGTCTCTGTCGCAACCCGAGCAACGGCCCCGGTCCCGGTGGCGCCTGCAATCCGCAGGGCAACGTGTGCCATTTCCAGGGCTACGCTTGCGACATCTCGTCGGCGCGTGCCGACTGCTGCGGCGGTCTCGGCGATAAGGGTGGCGTCTGCCAGCTCGATCCGCTCGGCATCCCGCGTTGCAATGGCCTGGGCGATACTTGCCGCAAGGCGGGCGAAACCTGCGCGTCGAGCGACGATTGCTGCGACAGCATCCCGTGCGTGCCGGACGCGCAAGGTCAGCTGCGCTGCGGATCGGCAACCTGCCAGAAGACCGGCGATACCTGCACCATCAACGGTGACTGTTGCCCCGGTGAAGTGTGCGTCACCTTGCCGGGATCCATCACCGGTACCTGCGGCGGCGGCGATGGCGGTAGCGGCGGTACGGGTGGCACGGGCGGTTCCACCAGCGGCGGTATGGGCGGTACGGGCGGTACGACCGGCGGCACCGGCGGTTCCACCAGTGGCGGCACGGGCGGGAGCTCCAGCGGCGGCACCGGCGGCAGCACCGGCTGCGCGCTCTATGGACAACTCTGCAAGGTTACCGGTGATTGTTGCAGCGGAGTACCGTGCACGAGCGGTGTCTGCCGTTACGCGGGATGAGCTGAATGAAAATCAAGACCACGCAATGGGCGGCGAGCCTCGGCCTTTTGGGGCTCGCCTGGACCACGGCTGTCGCGTGCGGCAGCACCCACGATCAATCGCTGGTCGAGCCGCAAGGCGGCTCCAGCACGGGAGCGAGCTCGAGCGGCGGCACCCACAACGGCAGCGCCGGCACGCTGATACTCAACTCCGGCGGCGAGGACGGTTTGGGTAACAACAGCGGCGGGGAGAACAACAACGGCACCGGCGGTGCCGGCTGCGGCTCAACGCACGTCGCCGCGGACCCGCCTCTCGTCAACGTGCTCATCGTGGTCGACAAGTCGCTGAGCATGAACGACAAGCCGACTGGCTTTGCAGTCGACAAGTGGACGGCGCTGCATACGGCGCTGACGTCTGCTCTAGATCAAACCAAGGACAAGATCTCGTACGGTCTCGAGATATATCCCTACTCCGGCAAGACCGGCGGGGCGCTCGACAAGCAGTGCCAGATGCCCGCCGGCGATGCCTCGGTGGTGGTACCGGTAGACGAAGGCGCCACCACCGCACCGCTGATCCTGAAGGCGCTCGACGACAATCCGCCCGCAGGGCAGACGCCTACCGCCATCGCATTGGCGCACGCTGACGCCTACTTCACGAGCGGCGGTGGCAAGGGGTTGAAGGGCGAAAGATACGTGCTTCTGGCCACCGACGGCGGCCCCAATTGCAGTCAGACGATCAAGTCGTGCACCATCGATACCTGCACCGTCAACATGGACGGCAAGTCTTGCGGCGGCCCCGATATCAACTGCTGCGATAAGAGTATCCCGGAAGGCACGACGACTTGCCTCGACGAAGCCGACAGCGTTGCCGCCGTCGCCACGCTCGCCAAACACGGCATCAAGACCTTCGTCGTGGGCATTCCGGGTACGGAAGCGTACGCGGCGACGCTTGACGCCCTCGCCGCCAAGAGCGGCGTGACCAACCCCGACGCTCCGCCCAAATACTTCGCCGTCGACGCGAAGAAGGGCGCTGCCGGCTTGGGTGACGTCCTGTCGACCATCACTACCGGCCTGGTCACGTCGTGCAAGCTGCAGCTCGAAGAGGTGCCCCCGGTGTTGAACGACGTGTACGTCGTGGTCGGCAACGACCGCGGCGGCACGGCGCTCGAGCAGAACGACGCCGACGGCTGGGTGTACGACATGAGCGTCTCGCCGCCTGCGATCGTGATTCAGGGCAAAGCCTGCGATGAGCTCGAAGCCAACGGCGCTCCGTATATCAACGTGAGCTACGGTTGCCCCGACTTCGATCCTCCGAAGTAACGCCGTCGCCGCGCGAGGCTGCTCCTGCCGCGGAGCAGCCTCGGCGCTCGGGAGCTCAGTTGTTGGGGGCGCCCGCGCAGATCCAGCCGCTGATCAAATCCAGCTGCTTCTGGGGCAAACTGGAGCCGGCTTTTGGCATCTGCGTGCCGGTGCAGATGTCGACTCCGAGCAGCTTTTGCATGAGGTAGCTCGTACCGGGGCTGCCCGGCACGACCAGTTTGCGCGAGCCGCTGCACTCGGAAGTGGCGACGTTTACCAACTCACCAAAGCTCTTGGCCGTTTCGAGCGACAGGTTTTCTTTCGGCTTCATACCGGCGTGACAACCAGCCGAGGTACAGGTCCCGGAAAGGATCGGGGCCACGTCGTTTTTGAACGACACGGCGCCCGAGCTGCTGCACTGGCAAGCACCGGCCGAGCAAGCTTCGCCCGCACCACACTTCATGCCGCAGCCGCCGCAGTTGGCGGCATCCGTCTGCGTATCGACGCACGCCGTGCCGCACAGCTCGCCGCCGTTTTCGCACTCGCACTTGCCCGACTTGCAGGCCAGACCTGCTGCGCAGGCTTTGTCGCAAGCGCCGCAGTTGAGCAGGCTGGTCTGCGTGTCGACACAGCTCGAGCCGCATTGGGTGAGGCTACCGCAGCCGGCCGAGCACTTGCCCATCAAGCACACCTCTTTGGCAGCGCAGGCTCGGTCGCAAGCCCCGCAGTGTTGGGCATTGGATGCGACGTCCACACAGCTGCCAGCGCAGCTGTCGAGCCCCTGGGGGCAGCTGCACACACCAGTCACGCAGGTGGAGCCGGCGGCGCAGGCATTGCCGCATTTTCCGCAGTTCTTGGCGTCGGTTTGCACGTCTACACAGGTGCCATCACACGCCTGTCCGCCGCCCGCGCACGAGCAAGCGCCGTTCTCACAAGCAATGCCGGCGGGGCAGGCGTTGCCGCAGGCTCCGCAGTTTTGCGCATCCGAGGCCAGCGCCACGCACTCCTTGCCGCCGCACGTTTCGCAGCCACCGCCCGTGGCCATGCTCGAGATCCAATCGGCTATGCATTTCGCATCGCCATCCGCCAGGTGCTTGCCGAGCGGCATCGAGTCGCCGCAGGTCGGCTTGGTGGCGGTGAGCTTCTGATACAGAAAAGACTTTTCAGGGCTGCCCGGCACGATCAGGGACCATCCCGGACAGAGCGCCGAGCTCGTGCTGCCGAGCTTGTCCGGCGAGATGTCGACCAGGTCCAAACCGGCGGCGGGGTTGCTCGAGCCGTGGCAGCCGACGCCATCGCACGATGCCCTGAAGATCGTCGTTTGAATTGACGCCGAGGTGGCAGAACAGGCGCCACTGCTCGCGGAGCCACTGCTGCCATCGGTCGTGTTGGGGGCGTCGCGTGTAACGGCTCCGTCGCCGGAGCAGGCAACCAAAATCACGCTGATGAGGATCGATGTGCCGAATAAGACAATCGTGCGGTAGCGCATAGTGTGGGCGTTGAGCGCTTGAGCTTGCGAGCCACGCTCATGCGCATTTCGTGGCGCGAAATGCCTGGAATTAGGACTTGCGATGAGAATCGGAATCATCGCGTTCTCGTCATAATTTTCGCGTGACTTGCTCCACCCACTGCAACATGAGGGCAAGCTTCAAACTCCTGACAATTTCTTGCGTGCTCGGCGTCACCGTCTGGGCCTGCGGCTCCGACGACTCCGGGACCAACCCGGGCCCGTCGACGGGCGGCTCGAGCGGTGATGCCGGCGCCGGCGCGACCGACACGGGCGGCACCAACGCGAGCGCTGGCACCAACACCAACGGCGGTACCAATACGACCGCCGGCACGAACACCGGCGGCACCACGATGGCCATGGCCGGAGCCAACGATGGCGGTATGACGGCAACCATGGGCGGCCAGACGATGGCGGCCGGCGGCGACACGACCGCAATGGGCGGCGACACCACCGCGATGGGTGGCGCACCGACGGCTGGTACGGCGGGCACCGCGGGTACAGCGGGCACCGGCGGTACGGGTGGCAGCGGCGGCACCGGTGGCACTGCGGGCAGCGGTGGCACGTTGATCGATCTGGGTGGCGCTGGCGGCGCTGGCGGCGCACCTGGCAGTTGCGTCGGCGCGCCACCGGCTTGCACGACCCTCAGCGACGTCGCGTGCACGACCGTGAGCGGCTGTGCTCTGGATCCTAAGTGCGGCGGTACGCCGGCCGCGTGCAGCAGCTATTTGACAGCTCCGCAGTGCGCACAAGGCGCCGGTTGCACCTGGGCCGGTCAGTGCAACGGCACGGCCACCGCGTGCTCCGCGCGCGACAACGCGATCGCTTGTGACGACGGTTGCAAGTGGACACCCTGCGGCGGCACCGCGACGGCCTGTGGGGGCCTCGACGAGATCGCCTGCGGATTGCAGTCCGGCTGCAGCTGGCAGTAACGCGCTCATAAATCTCCTGCCGCGACCCCACTGAAAGGTTTCGGCAGGAGAAGTCATGAAAATGAAGTCGAAAGCAGCCTTGTGGTGGATTCTTCCGCTCTCACTTGCTTGGGCCTGCGGGTCTAGCAGCAGCGGAGACAACACGGGCGGCGGCGCCTCGGGACAGGGCGCAAGCTCGACGGGAGCGAGCGCAGGAAGCCTCAACCTCGCGGGTGACGGCGCCAACGCCGGTGGCGACAACGGCACCGGCACGGGCGGCTCATTGAACACGGGTGGCACCCTGCTCACAGGCGGCACCGGTGGCACCACGGTCGGCACCGGCACCACCGCATGCTCCGACGGTAAGGACAACGACGGCGACGGCCTCACCGACGGCTTCGATCCCGAGTGTACCGGTGCGGACGACAACGACGAAAACAGCTACGCCACCGGCATCCCAGGCGACAACCGCGATCCCAAGTGGCAAGACTGCTTCTTCGACGGCAACTCCGGTGCGGGCGACGACGGCTGTCGCTACAACACCGGCTGCCTCACCGGCGATCTCCCGCCCACCGACAAGGACTGCAAGCTCACCGCCGCTTGCATCAAGTTCTGCGCGCCGCTCACGCCGAACGGCTGCGATTGCTTCGGCTGCTGCACGGTGCAAGACGGCGACGCATCCGTCGACATCATGCTCAGCGCGACCTGCTCGCTCGACAACGTCGACGACGAAAAGGCCTGCCCGCGCTGCACGAAGACGGACACTTGCGGCAACACCTGCGGTCGCTGCGAGCTCTGCCCCGGCAAGACCGAAGCTGACTTGCCGGCGGATTGCGGTGGCTCCACCGGCACCGGCGGCGCGCCGAGCACGGGCGAAGGTGGCGCGGCGACCGGCGGTGGGCCGACCTACACCTGCGATAGCGGAGAGCAAGTGTGCGGTACCAACCTGCCCGGCTGCCCGCTCGACTACTATTGCTCCCTCGGCTGCTGCATTCCGAAGCCGCCCCGCTGAGCACCGACGAAGGTAAGCGCGCCAATTGGTGAGCGCGCACCAGCGGCCGCATCAAGACATGACTTGATTGCGGCCGCCGCGTTTTGTGGCGAGCCCCATAAAACCTCTGCCAGCGCTTCCACTACCCGATCGGGCGCAGTCGCAGAGTTCCTGCAACCCCCAGAGGATCCATGCAAAAAACGCGCGTCGTGTTGGTGACCGCCCTGCTTGCAGGGTTGGCCTTCTTGCAACTGCGCTGCGGTGGCGGCACCGAGGTTAACCGTGACGGCATCGGCGGTACCGCTGTAGGTGGCACGGGAGGCTCTGGTGCCGGCGCCACGGCGACGAGCGGCGCCACCGCGATGAGCGGAGCGACCGGTTCAGGTACGGAGGGCGGCAGCGCCATGACGGGCGGCTGTGCCATCAGCCAGACCGACTGCGACGGCGTTTGCGCCGATCTAGGCAGTGACGCGCAGCATTGCGGCGACTGTGCTACGGCGTGCGCCGCCGAAGAGGTCTGCGACGTGGGCGTCTGCGCCACGCAGTGCAACGCCGACTTGCTCATGTGCGGAACGAGCTGCGTCGACACCGCCAGCGACCCATTGAACTGCGGCGGCTGTGACAAAGCTTGCGACGCGTCGCAGCTGTGCTCGGGCGATGCTGGTTGCGTTTGCCCCGCCGGCCAGACCACGTGCGGCGGCAATGCCTGCGTCGATACCGCGAACGATCCAGCGCACTGCGGGAATTGCGACAGCGCTTGCGCTGCGAACGAAGTCTGCAATTCAGGCAGTTGCGACGCCTCCTGCGGCGCAGGGCTAGACGAATGCAACGGCGGCTGCGTCGACCTCCAAAGCGACTCGCAGCATTGCGGTGATTGCGCCACAGCGTGCGGAGCCGGCCTGATCTGCTCCACCGGCAAATGCGGCTGCGATGCGGGCATGACGCTGTGCAACGGCACCTGCGTCGACACCCAAGCCAGCTTCCGCAACTGCGGCGCATGTGACATGGCCTGCGGCGCAGGTGAGGCCTGCGTGGATGGCGTTTGCACCGATACCGGGTGCCCCACCGGACAAATCTTGTGCGGCGGCGCCTGCGTGAGAAGCCAGACGGACGTGAACAACTGTGGCGGCTGCGGGAAGCAGTGCGCGGGCGGACAAGAGTGCGTGCAAGGCGCGTGCGCTTGCCCGAACGGGCTTGAGCTCTGCGGTGGCGTGTGCGTGGATTCAGCCACGGATCCGGCTCATTGCGGCGACTGCGCCACGCAGTGCGGGGTCGGTGAGGTCTGCTCACAAAGCAGCTGCGCAACGAGCTGCGCCGCTGGCGAAACGGCTTGTGCCGGCGCCTGCGTGGTTACCGATACCGACGTCAACAACTGCGGTGGCTGCGGCATCGCCTGCACCGGTGGCCGCACCTGCGAGGCCGGCGCCTGTGTCTGTCCTCAAAATACCGAAGAATGTGGCGACCCGGCGGTCTGTACCAACACCGTGAACAGCCGCGCTAACTGCGGCGGTTGCGGCATCAAGTGCGACAAGGGCGAGGTTTGCCAGGAGAGCGCGTGCGTCTGCGCCGGCGGCTTCAAGCAATGTGCGCCGGCTGGTGGTGGCGACCCTGTCTGCACCAACTTGAAGACGGATAAGGCCAATTGCGGCGACTGTGGCGTTACCTGCGACGGCAGGTGCGTGAACGGCAAGTGCAAGTAGCGACGGCGCGTGCAGCGCGGCCGCATCAAGCGACGACTTGATTGCGGCCGCCGCGCTTTGCGGCGTACAGCTTTTCGTCGGCGCGCTGGTACAGCGCGGTCGAAGGCTCGCCGGGGCCGAGCTGCGCCACACCCAGGCTGAGCGTCACCGCGATGCGGGTACCCATGAAGTCGGTCACCAGCGCTTCGATCATCTGACGCGTGGCTTCGGCCGCTTGCCGCGCCAGATCGAGCGGTGTGGCGGCCAGCACCAGCGCGAATTCTTCGCCGCCGACGCGAAAGAGTGCATCGCCGTCGCGTAGCTGGGCGGAAACGGCGCCCGCTACCGTTTTCAGCACCGCGTCCCCCGCGGGATGGCCGTAAGTGTCGTTGATCTTCTTGAAAAAATCGATGTCGAACAGCACGAGCGAGAGGGGCTGGTCTTGCTGCTGGGCGCGCGCCACGTCTTTGTTGAAGGTCTCGTCGAAGTAGCGCTTGTTGAAGGCGCCGGTCAGCGCATCCATGCTCGCCAGATTGAAGACGTGCTCGAAGTAACGCTGCTCGACGTGGCTCTCCGTGTACTTGAGCACCGTCTTGCCGACGCGCACCTGGTCGCCGTCCATCAGCTTGGCGCGCTCGACCTTCTGCTCGTTGATGAAGGTGCCGTTCGTCGAGCGGTTGTCGACGAGGTAGTACTTGCCCAAGACGTGCTGAATGGTGCAGTGCTTGCGGCTCACCTGGTCGGTGTTGACGCAGATGGTGCAGTTGTCGGCTCGCCCGATCGACACCTCGGCAACGCCGAGCTCGTAGCGGCGCCCCATGTCCTCGCCAGAGATGATGACCAGGCAGGGGGGCCCGGACATCGCGGGCCGCTCGGAGGCGATCGAGATGGCGGTTCGCCTACCGGGGAAAATCGACGCCATGAGCTGAGGGACTTCCGATAGTACCGACGAGCCGACCTCCGTCAAGACCGCGGCTGAGGGCGAAAAGCGGTGGCCGAGCGCGTTAAGTCCGCGAATTTCACGCTAGTTTTTGGTTAGCAGCGGCCGCTTGGCCTTGCATCCTGTGCGTTAACGCGACAAACGTCCGCCATGCCGCTTCTGCTTCAAGGTGTTTACACGGCGCTCGTGACGCCGTTCTCAGCTGACGGTTCGAGTATCGATTTCGACGCTTACGAGAAGCTTCTGCAGCAACAGCTCGACGGCGGCATCAACGGGCTCGTGCCATGTGGGACAACGGGTGAGTCGCCCACACTCTCGGACGCCGAGCAGCGTGAGCTCATTGCGCGCACCGTGCGCTTCGCCAAGGGGCGCGTTCCGGTGCTGGCCGGAACCGGATCCAACAACACCAAGAAGAGCATCGAAGCCTCCAAGGCCGCGTTCGAAGCGGGCGCCGACGGCGTGATGCTGGTGATGCCGTACTACAACAAGCCGTCACAAGAGGGCCTGTTCCGTCACCTCACCGAGATCGCCAAGGCCGTTTCGGGACCGGTCGTGCTCTACAACGTGCCGGGGCGCCACATCGTCGACATTGCGGTCGACACCGTGCTGCGCGTGCTCGACGCGTGCCCCAACGTGGTCGGCATCAAAGATGCTTCGGGCAACGTGCTGTTTTGCCAGGAGCTCATGCTCAAGGCGCGCGGCCGTATCGTCGACCTGTCGGGTGATGATCCGCTGACCCTGCCGATGATGGCGGTGGGCGCGCAGGGCGTGATCAGCGTGACGAGCAACCTCTACCCGCGCCAAGTCGGCGAGGTCGTGGCCGACGCTCTGGCCGGTAAGTGGGCGGACGCCGAGCGCAAGAACTCGCGACTTTACCTGCTGCATCGGGGCTTTTTCAGCGAGCCGAGCCCGGCGCCGATCAAGGCCGCGCTGGCCATGAAGGGCATGATGAGCTCCAGCGTGCGCCTGCCCATCATCGAGGCGACGGACGCTTGCAAGGCGAACCTCGCGCAGCTCATCAAGACCTTCGAGGGAGCATGAAGCTTGCCATCTTTGGCGCCACCGGGCGCATGGGCCTGGCCATCGCGCGGCTCGCCCACGCCGCGGGGGACGTGCAAATCGTCGGCGGCATTTGCTCCGACTCGGACCCGGGGCTCGGCAAAGACATCGGTGAGCTTGCCGGTCTCGGTGGGCAGCTCGGCGTCGTCACCACGGCCGACACCGCCTCGGGGCTGCTCGGGGCCGACGTAGTGATCGACTTCTCGACGGCATCGGCCGTGTCGCAGCTCGCAGCCATTGCGGCGCGCCAAAAGGTCGCGCTGGTGAGCGGCACCACCAACATCGACGACAACGCCAAGAAGGCGCTGGACAAAGCCGCGCAAAGCATCCCGGTCTTGTGGGCGCCCAACATGAGCCTCGGCATTCAAGTGCTCGCCGAGCTGGTGGAGCAAGCCGTCAAGCGCCTGGGCCCGGGTTTCGACGTGGAAATCACCGAGATTCATCACCGCAAGAAGATCGACTCGCCCAGTGGCACCGCCAAGCGCCTAGCCGAAGCGGCCAAGAACGCGCGCAGCAATTTGAAAGAGATCCATGGTCGTAGCGGCGACGTGGGCGCGCGCACCAACGAAGAAATGGCCGTTTATGGCCTGCGCGGCGGCGACGTGATCGGTGACCACACCGTTTACCTGTTCGGCCAGGGCGAGCGCATCGAGCTCACGCACCGCGCCTCCAGCCGCGACTTGTTCGCCCACGGCGCCATCGCGGCCGCGCGCTTCGTCGCCGGCAAGCCAGCCAAGCGCTACACGATCGCGGACGTGCTGGGGTGACGGGCAGCGCGGGCTGGCTCGGTCGGCTCGCGCTCGAGCTCGACAAGACCCCGCACGGAACGCAGCTCTCACGTTCGTCCCACGAGGGACCGCTGCGGATTCAGCGCGTGCTCACGCCCGAGGGGCTCGACTGCCCGCATCTGTACATGTTGCATCCACCCGGCGGGGTAGTCGGTGGCGACCGCCTCGAGACGCGCGTGACGCTCGGCACGGGCGCGCGCGCCTTGCTCACGACTCCTGCCGCCCAAAAGCTGTATCGCTCGCAAGGCGCGCGCGCCGAGATTCAGAATCACCTGGAGCTGGGTGGCGCAGCGGCGCTGGAATGGTTACCCAGCGAAACCTTGGCGTTTTCGGCGGCTCAGGCGCAGATCTCCACCCGTGTGTCGCTGGCGCCGGGCGCGTCGTTCTTGGGCTGGGATATTGCTTGTTACGGTATGCCGGCGCGTGGCGAAGCGTTCACGGCTGGCCACGTGCGCTCGCGTTTCGAAATTTATCGAGGCGAGACGCCGCTGCTGGTCGAGGCCTTCGACTTGGGTGATGCGCCGCAACTGTTGAGCGACGCCTACGCGCTACGCGGCGAGCCCGTAGTCGCGAATCTCTACGCAGTGCCGGCGCAAGGCCATGTCGACGAAGCTCTCGTCACGCAACTGCGCGAGGCGTTCGCCGATTCAGCTCGTGGTCTGGTCAGCGTGACCTCACTGGGCGAGCTGCTCGTCGTGCGCGCGCTGGGACCCCAGGTCGAATCCGTGCGCGCCCGCCTGATCCAAGCCTGGCAGCTGCTGCGTCCGGCGCTGCTAGGGCGGCGGCCGGTGCCGCCCCGCATCTGGGCGACGTGAGCAACACGGGGAGGCGCTTCGCCCGTGGTCGGCGCGGCACTCGGGACCGGCGTCAGGTGCGTCAGCGCGGAAACAGAGCATGCGTCGAGCCGGTGATCGCGATGTTGCGAATCGGTTTCCGGAACACGATTCGCTTCCCGAAATTGGCCATGCGACGTGCGTTCGTTCTTGGCGGTAGGTTTTCCGTTTACTCGAGACGCCGGCTGCGTTTATCGCAAAGGGAGCATGGAGCTTTTGCCTCGCGAGAAGGACAAGTTGCTGCTCTTCACGGCTGCGTTGTTGGCGGAGCGGCGCAAGGCACGCGGGTTGAAGCTGAATTATCCCGAAGCGGTCGCGTACATCAGTGCCGCGATTCTCGAGGGTGCGCGCGACGGAAAGAGCGTGGCGGAGCTGATGACCCACGGTACGCAGCTCTTGACCGAGGCAGACGTGATGGAAGGGGTTCCGGAGTTGATCGCCGAAGTGCAGGTGGAGGCGACGTTTCCGGATGGCACGAAGCTGGTCACGGTGCATCAACCGATTCCGTCTTCGGGCAAGCGCGTGCCCGGTGAGATCTTGGTGGCGGACGGGGACCCCATCGAGCTCAACCACGGGCGCGAGCTGGTAACGCTAGAAGTGGCGAACACCGGCGATCGCCCGATTCAAGTCGGCTCGCACTATCACTTTTACGAGACGAACCAGGCGCTCAGCTTCGAACGTGCCCTGGCGCGTGGGTTTCGTCTCAACATTCCGGCCGGCACCGCCGTGCGCTTCGAGCCCGGGCAGACCCGGACCGTCGAGCTGTGTGCGCTAGCAGGTGCCCGAAAAGTTTACGGTTTTCGTGGGGCCATCATGGGCTTGCTCGACGCACCCGAGAAGCCGCCCGAGCCCGCCGACGGCGCAGCGGAGGAGGCACCGTGAGGAGCATCGAGCGCCGCGCCTACGCGGAGATGTACGGGCCGACGCGCGGCGATCGCGTACGGCTCGGAGACACCGACTTGCTGATCGAAGTCGAACGCGACCACACCATCTATGGCGAAGAGGTGAAGTTCGGCGGCGGCAAGGTGATTCGCGATGGCATGGGGCAGGGGCAGGCGCCGTCGCAGGGCGCGGTCGATACCGTGATCACCAACGCGCTCATTCTCGACTACTGGGGCGTCGTCAAAGCGGACATTGGCATCGTGGCCGGCAGAATTTCGGCGATTGGCAAGGCCGGCAACCCTGACGTACAGCCGGGCGTGCAAATCGTGATCGGTCCCGGCACCGAGGTGATCGCGGGCGAAGGGCAAATCGTTACGGCGGGCGGAATCGACACGCACATCCACTTCATCTGCCCGCAGCAGTGCGAAGAGGCGCTCATGTCCGGCGTGACCACCATGATCGGGGGCGGCACTGGGCCGGCGGCAGGCACGAGCGCCACGACGTGCACGCCGGGGCCTTGGAACATCGCGCGCATGCTGCAGGCGCTGGAGAGCTTTCCGCTGAATTTCGGCCTGTTGGGCAAGGGCAACGCTAGCTTGCCGGAGGCGCTGGTCGAGCAGGTGGCGGCCGGCTGCGTTGGCCTCAAGCTGCACGAAGACTGGGGCACGACGCCCGCCGCGATCGACAACTGTCTCAAAGTTGCCGAAGACTACGACGTTCAAGTCGCCATCCACACCGACACCCTCAACGAGTCCGGCTTCGTGGAAGACACGTTGGCCGCTTTGAAAGGTCGGACCATCCATACCTTCCACACGGAAGGCGCGGGTGGCGGTCATGCCCCGGACATCATCAAGGCGTGCGGTGCGCCGAACGTGCTGCCGTCTTCCACCAACCCGACGATGCCGTATACCGTCAACACGGCGGACGAGCACCTGGACATGCTCATGGTGTGCCATCACCTCGATCCGAGCATTGCCGAAGATGTCGCGTTCGCCGAATCGCGCATTCGTCGCGAGACGATCGCGGCCGAGGACATTCTGCACGACAAAGGCGCCTTCAGCATGATGTCGAGCGACTCGCAAGCCATGGGCCGCATCGGTGAGGTGATCGCGCGCACCTGGCAGACGGCTCACAAGCTGAAGGTGCAACGTGGCGCGCTGCCGGAAGATTCGGCAAAGTGCGACAACTTTCGCGCCAAGCGCTACATCGCCAAGTACACCATCAACCCGGCCATCACCCATGGCATCAGCCGAGAAGTGGGCTCCATCGAGGTGGGCAAGCTGGCCGACTTGGTGCTGTGGAAGCCAGCGTTCTTCGGCGCCAAGCCGTCGATGATCATAAAAGGCGGCTTCATCGTGGCGGCGCCGATGGGCGACGCCAATGCATCGATACCGACGCCGCAACCCGTGCACTACCGGCCCATGTTCGGAGCCTTTGGTGCTGCGCGCTCGGCGACTTGCGTGCACTTCGTTTCGCAGGCGGCGGCGGAACGCGGCGTGGGCGCCGCCAACGGTTTGAAGCGACGCCTGGTACCGGTGCGTGGTACGCGCGCCATCCGCAAGCGTGACATGATTTTGAACGACTACACGCCGCACATGGAGGTCGATTCGCAGACCTACGAGGTGCGCGCCGACGGCGAGCTTCTGGTGTGCGAAGCGGCGACAGAGCTGCCGCTCGCCCAACGCTATTTCTTGTTCTGATGGAGCAGCCGATGCAGATGCTGGAACAGCTGTTGGATGCGGGCGACACCCGGCGCCCGACGGAGTCGCTGACGCTGGTGTTCGAGCTTCGGCGCCGCGCACGGCTGCGTACGCGGCTCGATAGCGGAGCGGAGGTGGGGCTCTTGCTGGAGCGCGGTTTGTCGCTCAAGCATGGCGATCGGCTTGCCTCGCGCGATGGCGTGCTGGTCGTCGAGGTGCGAGCTCGAGCAGAGCTCTTGTCGACGGTCGAAACGAGCGATCGGCACCTGCTCACACGGGCGGCTTATCACCTGGGCAATCGCCACGTGCCGCTGCAAATCGAGCTGGGCCGGCTGTCGTACCAGCACGACCACGTGCTCGACGGCCTGATGCACGAGCTCGGCCTCGAGGTGCAGGTGCTGGAGCGGCCCTTCGAGCCGGAGCCGGGCGGTTACGCCAGCGGGGGGCACCGGCATGGGGATCACCACGACCATGAGCATGTCGAGCATGGCCATGGGCACGAGCATCACCATCACCACGACTAGATGCACTCCACCGCCTTACTGCGACTGTTTCAGCTTTCGAGCGCTGCGCTGCCGATTGGCGCGTTTGCGTACTCGCAGGGGCTCGAAGCGGCGGTCGCGCTGGGCGACGTGAAGTGTCGAGAAACGGCCGCACGCTGGGTCGGCGGCGTGCTGGAGCGGTCGCTGTTTTGCCTCGATGTGCCGGTGTTGGCGCGTCTGTATCGGGCGCTCGTCAGCGACAATACCGCAGAGCTTCGCCGCTGGAACGACTACTTGTTCGCCGCGCGCGGGAGCGCAGAGCTGCGCGCCGAAGAACGCCAGGTGGGCTCCGCCCTTTCGCGCCTGCTCTCGAAAGAAGGCGTGGCTGCGGCCGCTTCATGGCGGTCGGATCCGCGGGTCACCCTCGCGACCGGCTTCGCGTTGGCCGGTGTCGCCTGGTCTGCGCCCTTGCCGCAAACAGCGCTCGCCTACACCTTCGCCTGGGCCGAAGCCCAGGTGGGCGCTGCCACGCGGCTCATTCCGCTCGGGCAGAGCGACGCACAGCGCGTGCTCTCGGGTTTGATCGAGCGCGCGTCGGCCGGCGTGGAGCGGGCGCTCGCCCGCTCGGACGACGAGATCGGCTCGAGCACGCCTGGTCAGGTTTTGCTCTCGGCGCTGCACGAGAGCCAATATTCACGGCTATTTCGCTCTTAGGAGGCACACATGGCTCGCAAAGGTCCGCTTCGTGTCGGTGTCGCAGGTCCGGTTGGCTCGGGCAAGACCGCGCTGGTCGACGCGCTCTGCAAAGAGCTTCGCTCACGCTGCGACATGGCTGTCGTCACCAACGACATCTACACCAAGGAGGACGCGCAGTTCTTGATGCGCAGCGGAGCCCTGCCCATCGAGCGCATCGTGGGCGTGGAAACCGGCGGGTGCCCCCACACCGCCATTCGCGAGGACGCCTCCATCAATCTGGACGCGATCGAGCGCCTCAACGAGCGCTACCCAAACCTCGATCTGGTGATCGTCGAGAGCGGCGGCGACAACCTGGCCGCCACCTTCAGCCCCGAGCTCGTCGACCTCACGCTGTATGTGATCGACGTCGCCGGTGGCGACAAGATCCCACGCAAAGGCGGCCCGGGCATCACCAAGAGCGATCTGCTCGTCATCAACAAGATCGATCTCGCCCCGCACGTCGGCGCCTCGCTAGAAGTGATGGACCGCGACGCCAAAAAGCAGCGCGGCGAACGCCCGTTCGTTTTCACGAGCATTCGCCACCGCGAAGGCCTGCAAGCCGTCGTGGATTTCGTGATCCGCGAGGGCATGTTGAACGTGACGCAAACCCAGCCCGTGTAGATCGCGCTTGGCGCGATTTTAGGCGGTTCCCCACGACGCCCAAAACCCGGAAACGGAGGCGCCGCGGGGAACCATAAGCCGAGGCGACCCGAAGGCCGAGGCCGCCTCGGGCGTCGGCATCACTGCTGAATCTGGAAGCCGAGCTGGACGTACTGCGACTTGGCGGTCGCCGCGCCGGCTGCGTCGGGGTTGGCCATGGCCATGGTGTAGCTGAGCTGCAGCTTGGCGAAGTAGTCCTTGAACAGGTAAGCAACGCTCGGCTCGAAGACCGTGACGGTGGACTTCGTATTCACGCCGTTCTTGTCTTCGCCCAGCTTTGCCATCTGGAAGCGGAACAGCGCGTTGAGCTTGCCCTTGGCGGGAAGGACCTCGCCTGTCGTGAAGGTCGGCATCACGTAGAAGAAGTCATTGAAGCTGCGGGTGTCGCCGGCCTCGTGGTAGTAGGCGGCTTCGATGCCGGGCGTGCCGGCGCCCGTCTTCTTCTCGAACAGCACGTCGGCGTTGAACTCGGTCAGGTTGTCTTTGCCGCCCACGGGGCCGCAATTCCAGGTCCCGGACGCGCACTCGTAGTCCTTTTGGTATTGGAACGCCGCGCCGATGGCGAGGATGTCCTGGCCGCCGTAGTACGTGCTGCTGCCGTAGAAGCCCGGCTCGCTGCCGATGGCCGCGTACTGCAAGCGCACCGAGTAGAGTGGACTGGCGTTGGCAAAACCGCCGGCCGTCGGCACGCCGGCGCCATAGTTACCGTCGAGGTCGAGCATCGCGGCGTAATATTTGAACTTGCCTTTGCCGACGTCACCCCAGACGGTGACGCCCGTTTCGCGACCAACTTCCTCCGTGCCGCGCGGACCGAAATAACCGAAGGCCGTGCCGCCGGAGTAGTTCCACGCGGGCATGAACCAGGGACCGCTGAAGTTCGAGCGATCCGAGGGTGTCAGCATGCGACCCATCCAGACGTGGAACTCGTCCATGAAGTCGAGCTGGCCAATGAGGTCCAGCGCCTGGGCCTGGAAGGCGATGGGGGCACCGATGCCCTCCTCGGCACGTGAGCGACCGTCCACCGTGAAGTTGCCGGTCCAACCGATGATGTCGGTCACCTTGCCGCTGGTGCGCAGCTCCAGGTTCAGCTCGTCGAGGAACTGATCGTTCATCTTGGTCGTGCCCTTGTCGCCGGGCGTGATCGGGTTCTGAAAGCGGAGCGCGCTGCGGAAGCCGGCACCGACCGTCACCTTGAAGGGATTATCGGCGGCTGGCGCTGCTGCGGCTGCAGGCTCCGGAACGGGCGCCGGCGCCGGGACTGGCGGCGGTTCCGCGGCCGCAGGCGGCGCTGCAGCAGGTGGTGGCGCGGCAGGCGGTTCCGCCGCAGCAGGCGGCGTCGCCGCGGGTGGTGGTGCCGCGGGCGCAGGTGCCGCAGGCGCATCCTGCGCTTTGGCCAGCTGTGAAGCAAAGAGGCCCGAGAGGACGACCGCGCCGCCCAGGATGTGGCTATGGAATTTCGTCATGTTCACCGCTCATGCATTGTTGGAGCGCGCGGCGGCCGTGTTTCGGCAGTGGGTCCGCGCGCAAGTCGATGGGGTGCGCGGACGTTCCCTCGTTGCGAGTTAATGCAAAGTGTTGCGCGTGTTTCCGATCACAACATCGATATTTCCGGAGAGTTATTACGTCAGATTCAGGAACAATCGCGCTGAATGTGCGCTGCAATTCGCCACGCGACGCCTGCGCCACACGATGTTTGTTTCGACGCCGTTCGGAAAGAAATGAGAAACGCGGGACTCTCTATACAGGTGGCGCATGACGATCTCACGCCCCCTCTCTCTGGCTTCACGTCGTTCGATCTTGCTCGCTTCGGGGGCGCTCGCGCTCTCGATGCTGGGCTGCAACAAGCCATCGGCGCCGGCGCCGGCTGGCTCGGCTTCCGCCGCTGCAGCAGCGCCAGAGGCCGCAAAACCTGCTGGAACGCTGACGGTGGGCTTCATCTACGTTGGTCCTAAAGACGACTATGGCTACAACCAGGCGCACGCCGAAGGCGCCAAGAGCCTGGCCGCGCTGGGCGTGAAGATCCGCGAAGAAGAGAAGGTGCCGGAGACTGTCGACGTCCAAAAGACCATGGAGAGCATGATCAACCTGGACGGAGCCAAGCTGCTGTTTCCGACGTCATTCGGTTACTTCGATCCGCACATCTTGAAGATGGCCGAGAAGTACCCGGACGTCGTCTTCCTCCACTGTGGCGGGCTCTACACCGAGGGCAAGCACCCGAAGAACGTCGGCAGCTACTTCGGCTACATCGACGAAGCTCAGTACGTGTCCGGCATCGTGGCCGGCCTGACGAGCAAGACGAACAAGCTCGGCTTCGTGGCGGCCAAGCCGATTCCGCAGGTGCTGCGCAACATCAATGCCTTCACCCTGGGGGCGCTCTCGGTCAACCCGAAGATCACGACCAGCGTCATCTTTACGGGGGATTGGTCACTGCCCGTCAAAGAAGCGGAGGCGACCAACAGCCTGGTGGATCAGGGCGCAGACGTCGTGACCTGCCACGTCGATTCGCCCAAAGTCGTCATCGAAACCGCCGAGAAGCGCGGCATCTTCAGTACCGGCTACCACGCCAACCAGGCCGCGCTCGCACCCAAGGGTTACCTGACCGGAGCCGAGTGGAACTGGGCCGCGGTCTACAAAGACTACGTGGAGAAGATCAAAGCCGGGCAGCCCTGGGCGCACCTGGTGCGCGGCGGCTTCAAAGAAGGTTTCATCAAGATGTCACCCTACGGCGCAGCGGTTTCGGCCGAGGCCAAGGCCAAAGCCGATGCCGCGAAGGACGCGCTGACAGCGGGAACGCTCACCATCTTCAAGGGTCCGCTCAAAGACAACGCCGGCAAAGAGATCATCGCGGCCGGCACGGAGCGCGGTCAGACCGACATCGAGCTCGAAAAGATGAACTACCTGGTGGCTGGCGTTAAGGGAAGTCTCTGAGCGGGAGCCATGACTGCGAGCGCCACCGTGCCTGCTGCAGTGACGGACGCAGAAGCGCGGTCCACCTCCGAACCAGCATTGCTCACGCGCTTGGGCCGTTTTCTCGATGGCCTCGTTGTGCCGAGCGGCGCCGTCCTAATATCGGTGGCGCTGTTCGGCGGTTTCGTGAGCCTGGCCGGGGCGAACCCGGTCGAGGTTTACGAGCAGATGTACCGCGGCGCGTTCGGTACCTGGTTTTCCCTGCAAAATAGCCTGCAGCGCGCGGCACCGCTGATGCTCACCGGGCTGTGCACGGCGCTGCCCGCGCGGCTCGGCCTGGTGGTGATCGGCGGCGAGGGCGCGCTATTCGTGGGCGGCACTGCAGCCGCCGCCGTCGCCACGCACTTGGGCGGCGCCGGACCTTACGCGGTGCTCACGGTCATGGCTGTCACCAGCATGGTGTTCGGTGCGCTGTGGGTGGGTACGGCGGGAGCGCTACGGGCGCTGCGCGGCGTCAACGAGACGATCAGCAGCCTGCTGCTGTCGTATATCGGTATCGCCATTTGCAATCACCTGATCGAGGGCGCGCTCCGCGATCCACAGAGTTTGAACAAGCCATCCACGTTGCACATTGGCGAGCAGAACATGCTCGGTCCGCTGCCGGGGCTCGATGTGCACTTTGGGCTGCTTTATGGCGTCGTCGCTTGCATCCTGGCCTGGTTGCTCATGGACCATTCGGTGTTCGGCTTCGCGGCGCGCATCGTCGGTGGCAACCCGCGTGCGGCGCGGCTCAGCGGGCTGGCGGTGCCGCGCCTGCTCATCAGCGTGTGCGCTCTGGCGGGCGCGGCGGCCGGGCTAGCCGGCATGGTCGAGGTCGCGGCCGTACACGGCAAGGCGAATGCCTCGCTCGCCGCAGGCTACGGTTATACGGGCATTTTGGTGGCATTTTTGGCGCGCCACAGCCCGCTCGGCGTGCTGCCAGTGGCGCTCGTGCTCGGCGGCATCAACGCCAGCGGTGGCTTGCTGCAGCGCACCTGCAACTTGCCGGACGCGACCGTGAGCGTGCTGCAAGGCATCTTGTTCGTGGTGATTCTGGCCGGCGAAACCTATCGCGGCCGCGTCGATTGGTTCTCGCGCCTGCTCGCGCCGGCGCCGAAAGGACTCGCATGAACGACGTCGCGACGATCGGAGCTTGGGGCGTGCCGCTCGCCGTCATCGGTGGGGCGCTGCGCGTCAGCGCGCCGTTCTTGTTCGTCAGCCTGGGGGAGTGCGTGACCGAGCGCTCCGGGCGGGTGAACCTAGGGCTGGAAGGCACGCTGGTGATGGGGGCGATGGGCGGCTACGGCGTGTCGTACTTGAGCGGCTCTCCCTGGCTCGGGGTTGCGGCAGCGGGCGCTCTCGGCGCCGTCTTCGGAGCGCTGCATGGATTTTTGTGCGGTCGCCCCAAGGTGAACGATATCGCGGTCGGGATTGCGCTGATGCTTTTGGGCGTCGGGCTGTCGTTCTTTCTGGGCAAGCCGCTGATTCAACCCACGGCGCCGCGCCTGCCCGCCTTTTCTCTGGGCTTTTGGAGTGACGTGCCGCAAGTGCGCTCCAATTTGCAAATCAACGGCCTGCTCGTGCTCGGCATCGCCCTCGCACCAGCTTTACGCTGGGCGCTCAAAAACACGCGCTGGGGGCTCATCTTACGCACCGTCGGCGAGAGCGCCGAGGCGGCGCGAGCAATGGGTTACGACGTGAATCGCGTGCGCTTGCTGGCCACGATGGCGGGTGGCGTGCTGGCCGGCATCGGAGGCTCGTTCTTGTCGCTCTTCTACCCGGGCAGTTGGAACGAGGGGCTATCGAGCGGGCAAGGCTTGATGGCCGTCGCGCTCGTGATCTTCGCGCGCTGGGACCCCGTGCGTTGCCTCTATGCGTCGCTCTTGTTCGGTGGCGCGAGCGCGCTGGGTCCGGCGCTGCAGTCGGTCGGTATTACCTCGGGCTATTATTTGTTCAACGCTGCACCTTACGCGCTGACGCTGCTGATCATGGTGCTCTCCAGCTCGGCTACCAAGCAATCTGCGGATCTGCCGATGGAATTGACGGTGGCGCGCTGAGCGCCGTGAAAGGAGCCTGAGTCATGAGCCAATTCGTGGCAGCCCAGCCGTACCCCTGGCCTTTCGACGGCGACCTTCGACCCGAGAATACCACGCTCATCATCATCGACATGCAGACCGACTTCTGCGGCAAAGGTGGCTACATCGACGGTCTCGGTTACGACCTCACGAACGCGCGCGCCACCATCGAGCCGATTCGCGCGGTGCTCGGGCGCTTCCGTAAAGGGGGGTACCACGTGATTCACACGCGCGAAGGTCACCGGCCGGATCTATCGGACCTGCCGGCGAACAAGCGCTGGCGCTCGCGCGTGCTGCAAAATGGTGGGCCCGGTCAGCCGGGCATCGGGGATGCCGGCCCGTGTGGCCGCGTCTTGGTGCGCGGTGAGCCAGGTTGGGAAATCATCCCGGAGCTGACCCCGCTCGCCGGAGAGCCGATCATCGACAAGCCGGGTAAGGGCTCGTTCTGCGCGACTGATCTAGATCTCGTTCTGCGTCAGCGCGGCATCCGCAACATCGTGCTCACCGGGCTCACGACCGACGTGTGTGTGCACACCACGATGCGTGAAGCGAACGATCGCGGCTACGAATGTCTGTTGCTCGGAGACTGCTGCGCCGCCACGGATCCAGGCAATCACGCAGCTGCGCTCAAGATGGTGACCATGCAAAATGGCGTATTTGGCGCGCTCAGCAGCTCCGCCGCGCTGCTCGAGGCGCTGCCATGAGCGCGCCCTCGCCGCAGGTCGACACCTTCAATCCAGAAATCGACCTGAGCGGCCGCGCCCCGGCGCGCCGCACGCGCCGAGCCGGCCCGCCACCCCTGCTCGACGCGCAACACATGAGCAAGCGCTTCGGCACGCTGGCCGCGCTCGACGACGTGTCGTTCACGCTGCGGCCGGGGACCTTTCACGCGCTGCTCGGCGAAAACGGCGCCGGCAAGAGCACGCTGGTCAAGTGCATCATGGGCTTTTACCAGGCGGACAGCGGCAAGGTCGTCGTGGGCACGGCCGATGTCGTCGTCAAGAACCCGCGTGAAGCGCAGCGCTACGGCATCGGCATGGTCTACCAGCACTTCACGCTGGTCGAGAACATGACGGTGGCCGAAAATCTGGTGCTCTCGCGTGCCGAGATCCCCACTTTCATCGACTGGAAGAGGGAAGAATCGGAGATCGAGACGTTCATGGCGGGCATGCCGTTTCGGATCCCGGTGCGCAAGCTCGTGCGACAGCTGGCGGCCGGCGAGAAGCAAAAACTCGAGATTTTGAAGCAGCTCTACCTCGGCAGCACCATCATCATTTTGGACGAGCCGACCAGCGTGCTCACGCCGCAAGAGGCCGACGACGTGCTGGGCCTCCTGCGCGAGATGACGCGGCGTCATGAAATCAGTGTCGCCATCATCACCCACAAATTTCGCGAGGTCATGGCGTTCGCAGACGAGGTAACGGTGCTGCGGCGCGGAGCCCTGGCCGGCACCGGTAAGGTCGCAGAGCACACGAGGGAGTCCCTCGCGGAGCTGATGGTCGGCTCGGAGCCGCCGAGCGCCGCCCTAGAGCGCCAGGTGAGCGAGCAGCAGCACGTTGGCCTCGAGCTGAAAGACGTGTGCGCCGAAGACGATCTGGGCTTGCCGGTGCTCTCGCGCGTGAGCCTGAAGGTGAAGGCCGGTGAGATCTTGGGCATCGCCGGGGTTTCCGGCAATGGCCAAGAAGAACTGGTAGAGGTGCTGGCCGGCCAGCGCGTGTTGGGCTCCGGCAGCGTGCTGGTCGGCGGCAAACCCTACGCGCCGACGCGCCAGCAGATTCGCCAGAGCAAGGTGCGGCTGCTGCCAGAAGCGCCGCTCAAAAACGCCTGCGTCGCCAACATGAGCGTGGCCGAAAATATCGCCTTTCGTTGCTTCGACGAGCCCGGGTTCACGCTCGGGGGCTGGGCCGTGCGGCGCAGCCCGTTGCGCCGAAAGGCGCTCAAGTCGATCGGTGAATTCAAGATCAAGACGCCGAGCCCCGAAGCCGCCATTGGCGGGCTGTCGGGCGGCAATGTGCAGCGCGCGGTGTTGGCGCGCGAGCTCGAGGGGGACGTGGCGGTGTTGGTCTGCGCGAACCCTTGCTTTGGCCTCGACTTCGCCGCGGTGGCGGAGATTCGCACGCGCATCGTCGCCGCGCGCAACGCCGGTACGGCCGTGCTGCTGGTGAGCGCCGATTTGGACGAGGTTTTTGCGCTGTCCGATCGTATCGTCGTCATGAGCGAGGGCCGCATCGCGTACGAGACAGCCGCAGCCTCTGCAAACATCGCCGAAATCGGCCGACACATGGCTGGTTCGCACTAGTGAATCCTCTTCATCGCTGGTCACTACGGCCGGCCGACATTGCTTCGCTCACGTTTCACGATTTACGAGCAGGCGTGGAAATTCACGTGCTGCACGAAAGCGACGAAGCCGGTCGCGTTGCCCTGTTGCGCTACGCACCAGGCGCCGAGGTGCCCGCGCATCGACATGACGGTTACGAGCTCATCTACGTGCTCGAAGGTGAGCAGAGCGACGAGAGAGGCTCGTATTCCGCCGGATCCTTCGTGATCAACGAACCCGGAGTTTCGCATCGCGTCGTCAGCTTGGGTGGTTGCGTCGTGCTCATTCATTGGCAACGCCCCGTCGTTTTTCTCTGACGCGTGACGGAAGTGAGCATTCTAGAACAACGATACGAACAAGTCGCGAGCACGAGACACGGCTGAAACTCGCGACCGACGATGACAGCAGGGGCCGGTGCTGCCGGCTCTACCGGGTGTCTTCCTATTAGGTGGGGCACTCCGCTTTCGATTGGAGAACGTGATGAAAAGTCGAATTGAGCTCGTGCTTGCTGGCCTCATTGCGGCCCTGGGCTGCAAAGGCCCTGGCGAATCTGCTCCAGCCGCTGCCACCAGCGCGGCGCCTGCCGCCTCGGCCGTAGCGGCTGCGCCGCCTGCTGCTGCGTCCAAGGCCGCAGAGACTGGCCCGATCAAGGTCGGCATTTTGCACTCGCTCTCGGGCACCATGGCCATCAGCGAAACGTCACTCAAAGACGTCGCGCTCATGACCATCGACCAGATCAACGCGGCGGGCGGCGTGAAGGGCCGCAAGCTCGAGCCGGTGGTGGTCGACCCCGCGTCGAACTGGCCGCTGTTCGCCGAAAAAGCTCGGGAGCTGCTGCAAAAGGAGGGTGTTGCGGTCACGTTCGGCTGCTGGACGAGCGTGTCGCGCAAGAGCGTTTTGCCGGTGTTCGAGGAGCTGAACGGTTTGCTTTTTTATCCCGTGCAATACGAGGGTGAAGAGTCCAGCTACAACGTCTTTTACACCGGTGCAGCGCCGAACCAGCAGGCGATTCCGGCCGTCGAGTACTTGATGAGCAAGGAGGGCGGCGGCGCAAAGAAATGGGTGCTGCTCGGCACCGACTACGTGTACCCGCGCACCACGAACAAGATCTTGCGCTACTTCCTCAAAGGCAAGGGCGTGGCCGAGGGCGACATCATGGAAACGTACACGCCCTTCGGTCATTCGGACTACCAGACCATCGTCGCCGACATCAAAAAGTTCGCGGCAGGCACGCCCACGGCCGTGGTTTCGACCATCAACGGTGACTCCAACGTGCCCTTCTACAAAGAGCTGGCCAACCAAGGCTTGAAGGCCAAAGACATCCCGGTCGTCGCCTTCTCGGTCGGTGAAGAAGAGCTGCGCGGTATCGACACCAAGCCGCTCACCGGTCACCTCGCGGCGTGGAACTACTTCATGTCAATCGAAAACCCGACCAACAAGAAGTTCATCGCCGACTGGAAAGCCTACGTGAAGGCCAAGAATCTGCCCGATGGCGACAAGCGCGTCACCAACGACCCGATGGAAGCCACCTACGTCGGCATCAAGATGTGGGCACAGGCCGTGGAGCAGGCGGGCACGACCGACGTCGACGCCGTTCGCCAGGCGGTGGGCGGCCAGACCGTGATGGCGCCCTCCGGCTTCACCTATACGATGGACGCGAAGAACCACCACCTGCACAAGCCGGTGTTCATCGCCGAGATCAAGGGCGACGGCCAGTTCCAGATCGTGTGGAAGACAGAAAGCCCGATCCGCGCGATGCCGTGGAGCCCCTTCGTGCCCGAGAGCGCCAAGAAGGTCGCCGATTGGACGTTCCCCTGGGTTTGCGGCAACTGCACGGAGCCCAAGTTCAAGACCGACACGGCCACGGCGGCGCTGTGAGCAGAGGCGCCTAGTCGCATGAGCCTTCGCTCGCTCATCTCGCTGTGCGTGGCTTGCGTGCTGGCCCTGGTTGCGACTCGGGCCAGCGCGCAGGACTTGCACGAAGCAGCCAAGGACCTGGTCAGCTCCGACAAGGCTCGGGTGGCGGACGCCATCGACGCCATCGCCAAATCGTCGGAGCCTACGGCGCTCGCGCTCTTGGAGGCTCTTTCCAGGGATTCGCTGCGCGTCGACGCGACGGGCGCGCCCTTCGTCATCGGTGAGGGGGACAAGCTCTCACCGGTGTTCGGAGGTGGCGGCAAGCCCGCGGGCGCGCTGGCGACGCCGCTGGTCGATAATCGCTTGCGCCGCCAGCTCGAGCCAGCGCTGGCCTCGCTCAAGCTCAGCTTCCCCGACCCCCAAGTGCGGCTCGAAGCTGCAACCGAGTTGGCCAAAGGCCGCAACGACGAGCTGGCACCGCTCATTCGCGCTGCGGCCGCCAAGGAGCAAGTCGCGGGTATCCAGCGCCAGCTAGCGCTGGCTCTGGCGCAAATCGACCTGCGCAGCGACGACAAGCGGCTCAAGCTGGCGGCGATCTCCGTCATCACCAGCGCGGCCGATGCGTCTTTCAAGCCCGATCTAGAGCGCCTGGTCGGCGCCGGCAAAGACAAGCCGAGCGAGCCCGACGCCGAGGTGCGCAAGGCCGCGACGACGGCCCTACAAGCCATTGCTTCGCGGCAAATGCTGGTGAGCTTCGTCAGCAACCTGTTTTACGGCTTGAGCCTGGGGAGCGTGCTCTTGCTGTGCGCGCTGGGCCTGGCCATCACGTTCGGGCTACTGCGCGTGATCAACATGGCTCACGGCGAGCTGCTCATGATCGGCGCTTATTCGACCTACGCGGTGCAACGCTTCTTTCAAGCGTATTTTCCGGGCAATCAGGACCTTTATCTGGTCGCGGCGGTACCGGTGGCGTTCGTCGTCACGGCGGCCATCGGCATGGCGCTCGAGCGCAGCGTGATTCGCTTTCTCTATGGGCGTCCGCTAGAAACGCTGCTCGCGACCTGGGGCATCTCGCTGATTCTGATTCAGACCGTGCGCCTGATTTTCGGCGCGCAAAACGTGGCGGTCGCCAACCCGAGCTACCTGGCGGGCGGCATCGAGGTGCTGCCCGGCTTCGTGCTCACGTACAGTCGCGTGGCGGTGATTCTATTCGCGTCCGCCGTGACCGGCTTCGTCTGGTTCATGTTGCAGCGGACGCCGCTCGGCTTGCACGTGCGCGCCGTAACGCAAAACCGCACCATGGCTGCCGGCATGGGCATAGCCACCCGACGTGTGGACGTTTGGACCTTCGGCATCGGCTCCGGCGTCGCCGGCCTCGGAGGGGTGGCGCTGTCCCAGTTGGGCAACGTGGGGCCGGAGCTGGGTCAGCAGTACATCGTGGATTCGTTCATGGTCGTGGTGCTGGGCGGCGTGGGTAAGCTTGCGGGCACGCTCGCGGGCGCCTTCGGCCTCGGCATCTTGAACAAGCTGCTCGAGCCCGCGGCAGGCGCGGTGCTGGGCAAGATCGTGATCTTGGGCATCATCATCCTGTTCATTCAGCGGCGGCCGCAGGGCATCTTTGCGCTCAAGGGCCGCGCCGCGGAGGCGATGTGAGCATCCAGGCCGAGCTGCTCAAGCTGTTGCCGAAAAGAGGCTGGTTTGGCCTGGGAATCGCGGCGCTGTTGTGTTTCTCGATTCCGATCCTCAACAGCGTGACAGCAGTCGATTCGGCGCTGCACGTGCCCGATTACCTGGTCGCTCTGTTCGGCAAATTCTTGTGCTTTGCGATCGTAGCGGTCGCGATGGACTTGCTCTGGGGCTACACCGGCGTGCTCAGCTTGGGCCACGGCGTGTTCTTTGCGCTCGGCGGCTACTGCATGGGCATGTACCTGATGCTCTCGATCGGGGAGGCCGGCGTCTATCGCAGCAAGCTGCCGGACTTCATGGTCTTCTTGGATTGGAAAGAGCTGCCGTGGTTTTGGAAGCCGTTCGATAGCTTTGGTTTTGCGCTCCTGGCCGTGCTGCTGGTGCCGGGCCTGCTGGCTTACGTGTTCGGGTTCCTCGCCTTTCGCTCGCGCATTCGCGGGGTCTACTTTTCGATCATCACGCAGGCGTTTACTTATGCGCTCATGCTGCTGTTTTTTCGCAACGAAACGGGCCTGGGCGGTAACAACGGCCTCACTAATTTCAAGACGCTCTACGGCTACGCGCTGGCAGACTCGGCGACCAAGCTGGGCCTCTACACGATCTCGGCGATCGCTTTGCTGCTCGTTTTCTTATTGTGTCGCTTCATCGTGATGTCGAAGGCCGGGCGCGTGTTGTGTGCGGTTCGAGACGAAGAGAGCCGCAGCCGTTTCGTCGGCTACAACCCGACCAGCTACAAGCTCTTCGTCTACACGTTTTCGGCAGTTATTTGCGGGGTGGCGGGCGCCTTGTACGTCCCGCAAGTCGGCATCATCAACCCGAGTGAGTTTCAGCCCTCGAGCTCGATTGAGATGGCGATCTGGGTCGCAGTCGGCGGTCGAGCCAGCTTGCTCGGAGGCGTGATCGGGGCGTTCGTGGTCAACGGCGCCAAGAGCTGGTTCACGGTAGCGCTGCCCGATGCGTGGCTCTACGTATTGGGCGTACTGTTCATCGCCGTCACGCTGTTCTTTCCGGGCGGCCTCGCCAGCTTGCTCTTGCGCAAGAAGGCTGCTGCGTGACATCCAATGCCTTCAACCCCATCGCGACGGGTCCTATGGAAGCCGAAGTAGAAGCGGCGCCCGAGTCCGGCAAGATCGAGCTCGAGAAGCAGCCGTCTCCAAGCGGCAAGAATCGGCGCGTCAGCCTGCTGCCCAAGGCGCGCAAGATCGAGCAGCAGCGCGTCGATGCGTTGACGCAAGGTCGCAAGGCGCTGTTGTGCGTCGACAACGTCAGCGTGAGCTTCGACGGCTTCAAGGCCATCAGCGAGCTGACGTTGATACTCGACGAGGGCGAGCTGCGCTGCATCATCGGGCCCAACGGAGCCGGCAAGACGACCCTGCAAGACATCATCACCGGCAAGACCAAGCCGGACGAAGGCTCCGTCTTCCTGGTCGGCGACAACACCGACTTGACCGCGCTCAGCGAATACGAAATCGCCGCGCGCGGTATTTGCCGCAAGTTCCAGCGCCCGACGGTATTCCAGGGTCATTCGGTGTTCGAGAATCTGGAGCTGGCCTTGCCGGGGAAAAAGGGCGTCTTTGCCAGCTTGTTCGCGCGCCTCTCCAAAGAACAGCACGAGCGTATCGACGAGGTGCTCGAAACCGTCGGCCTCACGGATCACAAGCACTCTGCCGCAGGCCTACTTTCGCATGGCCAAAAACAATGGCTCGAGATCGGCATCCTGCTCGCGCAGGAGCCGCGCGTGCTCTTGGTGGACGAGCCCGTCGCCGGCATGACCCACCAAGAAACGGAAAAAACGGCAGAGCTGCTCAGCAGCCTGGCTGGCAAGCGCACCGTGGTGGTGGTCGAGCACGACATGGAGTTCGTGCGCAGTATTGCCCGCACCGTTACGGTGCTGCACGAGGGCAAAATCTTGGCCGAGGGCAGTATGGACGCGGTTCAGAACGACCCCAAAGTCGTCGAGGTTTACCTGGGAGGATCGCACTAGTGCTCGAAGTCTCCGGATTGAACCAGTACTACGGCGAGAGCCACACGCTGTGGGACATGCGGCTCGAAGTGCCGGAGGGCTCGTGTGTCTGCCTGATGGGCCGTAACGGTGTCGGCAAGACCACGCTACTCAAGAGCGTGATGGGAGCGCTACCGATTCGCTCTGGCAAGATCAGCTTCATGGGCACGGATATCGCGCCCGCGCGGCCCGAAGTGCGCGCCAAGAAGGGCATCGGCTGGGTGCCGCAGGGGCGTGAGGTTTTCAGCCAGATGACCGTCCACGAGAACCTGCGCACCGGACTTGCCGCGCGCGCAGACAAGAAGCAAGAAGTGCCAGAGCGCATCTTCGAGCTTTTTCCGGTGCTCAAGACGATGCTGCAGCGTCGTGGTGGCGACCTGTCCGGTGGTCAACAGCAGCAGCTGGCCATGGGCCGCGCGCTCGCACTCGACCCCAAGCTGCTGATTCTGGACGAACCGACTGAAGGCATTCAGCCCAACATCGTCTCCATGATTGGAGATGTCTTGATCGGCCTGAAAGAAAAGGGCCTCACCCTGCTCTTGGTCGAGCAGAAGCTGCCCTTCGCTCGCCGCGTCGGCGACTACTTTTGCATCATGGACCGCGGGCGCGCCGTCGCGACGGGTAAGATGAGCGAGCTGAGCGACGAGATCGTGAACAAGCATTTGAAGGTGTAGGTGTGCCCCAGCGTAGGCAGCCGTAGGCCTGGGGCAAAATGCCAGGGCCTGGCGTCGTTACGTCGCGCAAGTTCGCACCGCGTTGACCGTTCTGGAGCGGGTGACGGTGCGGAGTCAGCCTCCTTCTGCACGGCCGAGTCGGCCGCCGCGGCTCGTGGTGCGTCACGAGTCGACCGGGCTCTTGCTGGGTACGCGCGACAAGCTGCGCGCGGCAGTGCTGAGCGGTGTGGCCGGGTTCGTGGATGCTGCCGGCCTGCTATCGCTGGCCGCGCTATTTCCGGCCCATATCACGGGTGAGCTGGTGAGCGAGGCGGTGGCGATCTCGTCTGGGCACCGAGACGGAGGACCTTCGAGGTTGTGGATGCTCCCGGCGTTCGTGCTCGCGGTGGCGCTGGCCGCGGCGGTGGCGCGCCTCGAGCGGCGTGCGGGACGCGCACCGGTTCCGGTGCTGCTCGCGCTCGTTGCCGGTGGCCTGATGGCCTTCACGTTGAGCGGCCTCGTGTTGCGACTGTGGCCGGGTTTGTCTCCGCTGTCCGTCACTCGCCTGGGCGCCTGCTGTGCCGTGGCGGCCATGGGCTTTCAAAACGCGCTGATGCGCGAATCCCTGAACGGCTCCGCCCCGACCACGTTCATGACCGGCAACCTCACCCAGCTCATCATCGAGCTGGTCGACCACCTGTTCAACATCGGCAAAAAGCCTGGAATCATGGGCGATGTGGAGCGCAGCGTGAGCCGCGCCCGCCTGAAGACCGCCGCCGTTGCGCTCAGCTCCTTCTTGGGCTCGGCTGCGCTCGGCGCGGCGCTAACCCGCGTTTTCGGCCCACTCAGCGCGCTCGTGCCGGCCCTCTTCGTTACCTGGCTCAGCTGGCAAGCCTTCCGCGAACGCAGCGCCCCAGCCGTCCCCGTCGAGCGCCCCAACCCAGTTGGCATGCGGCGCCCCACTCCGATCCAGCGCCCGCTCGCCAAACATCCCCGGCCAGAATCCGGCACCCGCTTCAAAGCGGTGCGCCTCGAAGAGCGCGACGCCGCTCCCCAAGATGAAGAAGCGGCAGAACACAAGAAGGCAGAAGGCCACGAACGCTGAGGCCGAAGCCAGCCTGGCGACGGGCGTCCTGAACCTAACGAATCGCCTACTAGAATCCGGGGTCGAGCTCGTCGTCGCCGCCGCGGGCGCGTTTGCCGCCGCTGCTGACGGCGTGAGAGGTGCGAGCGGGTTTGGATGGTTTGGCGCGTGGTGGTGCGTTGCTGGCGGAGTCTTTGGAGACTGCAGCGCTGGCGGCGTTGCTCTCCTGGTCGAGGTCCATGACCCGCAGCGGTTGGGGAAGCGGGACGGCGGGTGACGGTGCTGCCACGGCGGTGGCGGGAGGGGTGACCAGGGCTGCGCCTTTTTGGGGAGCCGTGGCAGCTGCCGGAGTGCTCTGGCCCTGTGCGTGCAGCAAGAAAGCGCCGGCTGCTACGGCTGCAGCCAGGGCCGCAAGTAGCGCCAATTTGCGGCTCTTTTTGGGGGCCAAAGGCGCTTCGTCATCGGTTACGGTGAGGTCGATCGCAGCGGGGGTGGTGGTACGCGGCGCTTCCGGCACGGAGCGGGTGGTCGTGATACGGCCGGAGCTCATCGGCGGAGGGTAGGCGCTCGCTAGTTGTAGCTCGGTCGCGACGATGCCGGCGTTCTTGAGCATGTGGTAGCAACGCTCGGCCGAGATGCGCGCGCGGCGGGGCGCAAAGGGATAGAGCGCGGCTGCCAGCTCCGCCACGTTTTGGTAGCGCTGGTCGGGATTCTTTTGCAGGCAACGGAGCACGACCTCTTCGAGCTCTTCGCTGGCGTCGGGTCGCAGAGTTTGCAACGGCACTGGCTCGCGCTCCAAGATCGCTGCGCTCAGCTCCAGCAAAGAGGGTTCGTCGAATGCCGTCACGCCCGTCAGCAGCTCGAACAACACACAACCAATGGCCCAGATATCCGAGCGTGCATCGACCTGATCGCTGCGCCGGATCTGCTCGGGCGACATGTACACGGGCGAGCCGAGCGCCATCTGCGTGCGTACCAGGTCGCGCTTGCTGCGCGGCAGGGCAATCTTGGAGATGCCGAAATCCAGCACCTTGATGATGGCCATGCCCTGCGCTTGCCGCGTCAAGAACAGATTTTCTGGCTTGATATCGCGGTGAACGATGCCGTGCGCGTGCGCGGCGGCCAGCGCCTCACACGCTTGCATGACGTACTCGACGGCCACGCTGATCGGCAGCGCACCTTCTTGGTGCAGGTAGTCGGCCAGATCTTTGCCGGCCAGGTACTCCATCACGATATAGGGCGTGCCGTCTTCCAGGGTACCGACGTCAAAGACGTTGGCGACGTGCTCGCTGCGGATCTTGGCCGCCGCGCGCGCTTCTCGCGCAAAGCGTTCGACTAGCTCGTCGTGAGCCAGCGCTTCGGGGCGCAAGAACTTGAGCGCGACCATTTCACCCAGCTCGGTGTGGCGCGCCGAAATCACGTAGCCCATGCCACCGCTGCCGAGCAGACCCGTGACCTCGTACTTGCCGGCGATCAGATCGCCTACCGCAAACGGAACCGTCAATGGTTCTTGCGAGAGCGGCTGCAATCCGCTCGTGGGGAAACTGGCGCGCGCCTCGGATTGAGTCAACGCTCGGACCTCAACATCCGTACGACCGCGGCGAGCATGCATTAAGGAGTCGACCCGAACGCCGACGTGAGGCGTTTTAGTCACTGGGCGCACTGCTCGTAAGCACCTGATTGCTGTTGCGACATGATGTCGAAGAGCAAGCCCGAGCTCTGGTAGACCGGTTTTTCAGCCGTGCCGCCGATACACCACATCTCGAGCGTGCCGCCTTTGACGGCGCCGTTCACGTCCCAATCCAGGACACCGAAGCTACCCACGGCAGTGATGCCGGAGCCGTTCGTCAATTTTTGAAATGCGGGCAGCAAATTGGTGCCGAGCGTCGTGAGCTTGGTGGTGCCGCTGGCAAGCTTGCGTAGGCCTGCAGCGATCGAAGCGCCCGACACCGGTTGATCCTTGGTGGCAGCCAGGGCCAGACCAATCGCGTAGGCGGCATCGTGCGCTGGGCCCATGCCAGAAATCGCGGAAGTGCTGCCCGGAAAGCGCACGTCGTAGTCGATCTTGAAGCCGTTGTATGCCTCTGCGGGCGTGCTCTTTCCGCTCGGGCCCGGCGTGATGCCGGTGCCGCGCACGCGCTGTCGCAAGTCTTCGTTGTTGGTGACGGCTGTCAGCAGCTCAGGGACTTTGGTCGAATCGATGAGCACGTAGCTGGGACGTTGGGGGGCCGTCCACGCAGCTTCCAACGGAACCAACACTTTAGTGATAGCTTCCGCAGTGCCGGCCAGCACGATGATGTCCGGCGCGAACGTGACGTACTTGTCGACGATGGCTTTCTGGTCGGCGTCGGTGGCGTTGTAACCGTCGATTTCTACGTGATTTCCCAGGTTCACGGGGTCCGTCAGGCTTTTGCCGTTGAGCACCAAGTCGTTCAACGACGTGCGGGTGCCAACCCCCAAGGCGTCATTCCGAAACACGATTCCAAGCTTGATTGCGTCGAGCTCGCGCTCTGCTTTGAGCTGAGTCTCGAGCTCGTTAATCTGACTGATCATCAGCGGCGCACGCTGCACGTCTGACGGTACCATCAGCCAGGTTAGGTCTTTGTCACCCAGCGCCGTGATGCTCGAAGCGACCGCTGTAGGCGTCATCACGACCGTGCCGCCGGGCACCGTCACTTTGCTCGAGACGTCGAGCGTGTCTTGGCTGGTGTTGGGGCCGACGATGGCAGGCACGCCCAAGTCCTTGACGAGGTGCTCCGCGGCGCGCACCAGGTTGGTGGACTCATCGCACGACACCATCACGAGCGGTCGCGAGTCGGCGGCGGTGTTGCCCGACGGCACGCCACCCACGGCGTTGATCTGTTCGATGGCGAGCGCCGCGGCTTGCTGCCGGGGAATGTTGGTAGCGGCTTGCGCGCCCATCGTCGAAAAGAGCGAGCCCAGGATGATGGCGCGATCGTTCAGGTAGTCGCCGGTGATGGTGCTGCAGTCTTGGCTGAGCAGCGTGGCACAGCGAAGTTCCGGCTTGATGCAGACGGCCGCCACGGTAGCGCCGGAGTCACCGCCGGCCCCCATTTGTGCGGCATTTGCGCTGGCTTTGTCGGTGCACTCCTGGTTCGTCTGGCACTCGCCGACGAACGGGCGCGTGCCGTCACCGCCGGCTCCTGCCTCTTCATTGGACGGGCCGCCGGCGTTGCTGGTGCTCATCGAGCCGCCGCTGCCACTGCTAGCTCCACCGTTGCTCTTGCCCGCGCTGCTCGTGTCACTGCCACCGTTGGCAGTGCTGGTGCCGGCGCTGTCGCTCGCGATCTTCAAGTCGTCCAAGCCGACGATGCTGTTGCAAGCGACTCCCGCGAGCGCGAGACCCGCGAAGATGGCTGAGTGGTTGCGCGTCAGTGTTCGCATCATGTGCCCTTCGAGCGCCGATTGGCGGTGTCGCTTCGTGCAACGGCTTAAGCACCGAGCGCATAAGCCGCTTAGCGGGTCATGAAGCGACACGAGCGCCTCTTCGGATCGACGCTGGGACTATTTTGCGGTGTGGCGGCTTTGCATACGACACCCGCCCACGCCGAGGATGCGTCAGCCGCCGAGACTGCAGCGGCGCGCACGCTCGCCGTCGAAGGTTTGAAGCTCGCGCAGTCGGGCAACTGCTCCGAGGCCGCAGCCAAGCTCGAGCGCGCCGAAAAGCTGTATCACTCTCCGGTAGTAGCGAGTCGCCTGGGCGAATGTTTCATCAGCTTGGGCAGGCTGGTCGCAGGCACCGAAATCCTGCGAAAAGTGCTGCGTGAACCGCAACAGGGCGAGGCCACGCCCGCGCTCAGCAAGGCCCTGGAGCGAGCGCAGCGCGCGCTCGACGCCGCCAAGCCGCGCATCGCGGGTCTGACGGTGAAGGTCGCCGCCGTGCAAGAGATGTCGGTGAAGATCGACGGCAACGCCGTACCGGCCGCCCTCGTCGATACCGAGATCCCGACCGATCCCGGCGAGCATGCCATCGACGTGTCGGCGCCGGGCTTTTTGCGCTCGAGCACGCACGTCAGCGTCGTCGAGGGCGAGAAGAAGAGCGTCACGGTCACGCTGTCGCGCGACCCCAACGCCGCAGTTGCCGCGGCTGCATCGACTACCAACGGAGCCAAGCAGCCGAGCGCAGCGGTCGCGGCGGCCCCGAGCCAGGACACTCACGCCGCTGTGGCTCAAGCAGCGCCGGCGCCGCGGCCAGCCAACCATACGGCTTCTTACGTCGCCTTCGGAATCGGCGGCGTGGCTTTGGCGACCGGTGGCGTGCTCGGCTACCTGACGTTGAAGCGGCACCAGGACCTGAAAGAGCAGTGCCCCAACGACACCTGCACGTCGTCGCAACAGCGCGATCTGGATAGCGCCAAGCGTCTGGGAAATTTCTCGACGGTGGCTTTCGCGGTTGGCGGGGCTGGTCTAGCGCTGGGCACCGTGCTGCTCTTCACGACCGGTGGCAACGACGCCGATCACGCTCTTGCCAGCGAAAAGCCGCGCTTTGCAGGTGTTTCGCGGCCACGCCTGGCGATCGGCCCCACGCAAGTGCAGCTCGGCGCCGACTTTTGACGGCGGCGAGCGCCCGTCTAGCTAGCCGAGCGCGCGGACCAGCTTCGTGGAATCCGAGACCCAACCAAAGATGCCGCCCTGCGCTTTGATCATGCGCAGACCCATCTCGTGAAACTCCGGAAAGTAGGAGCTGCAGCAATCACCCGGCACGATGCACTTGTAGCCGCGGTCATTCGCCTCGCGCACCGTGGTGTGGACGCAAACCTCGGTCGTCACGCCGCAGACGATCAGCGTCTCGATGCCGCGGTGCTTCAAGATCGAGCCGAGGTCGGTAGCGTAGAAGGCGCCCTTGCCGGGCTTGTCGATCACGGGCTCGCCCGGCAGCGGATAGAGCTCCGGCACGATGTCGTGACCGGGCTCGCCGCGGATCAAGATGCGACCCATCGGTCCCGGTGCGCCGATGCGCAGCGACGGCGCGCCGCGCTCCACCTTGGCTTTGGGGGCGTCGGACAGATCGGGGCGGTGCCCTTCACGGGTGTGAATGACCAGGATGCCGGTGCGGCGCGCCAGATCGAGCAAGGCCTTGCAGGGACCCACCGCGCGCTGCAGGAGCGAAACGTCGTTGCCCAGCGTTTCACCGAAGCCGCCCGGCTCCAGGAAATCGCGCTGCATGTCGATCATGACCACCGCCGTCTTGCTGGGGTCTACGGCGATCGGCTCGGGCTCGGCTTCGACGGTGACTAGGCTTGCCATCCCGCCCAGCGTCGCCGGGCGGGGGTTTCGGAGCCGTGTCTCGCTGGTTACGGCTCGGACGGGCCGCGCTGCTTCTTCAGCGTGCCGTCTTTTTCGAACTCGGACTCGACGTCGGGATCGCCCTCGCCGTCGTCGTTCTCGTCGTCTTCATCGTCTTCGTCCTGAGCGGGCGCTTTGCGCGCTCGGGACGAGCCCTTTTTCGGCGCGGGCGCTTCGTCGTCTTCTTCCGCGTCCTCGTCTTCTTCCGCGTCTTCGTCTTCGTCTTCGTTTTCGTCTTCGTCTTCGGGCTCGTCGCCCGGCTCGACCCAGCCCGCGGGCTCCTTGCGCTTGAAGGCGCGGTACAAGCCGTAGATACCGAGCAGCACGCCCGGGATGCTGAGCCACTGGCCCATCGTGACGGTGGCGCCCGGCTCGACCGCCTCGAACTCTTTGTAGTGCTCGGTGAAGAGCCGGCCGCCGAAGTACAGCACGAAGAACCACGAGATGAGCGCGCCGCGCGGGCGCTTCTCTTTGCCCATCATGCGATCGGCGATGAGCAGGCCGATGAACACGCACACGCCGAGCAGGATCTCGTAGATCTGGCTCGGGTAGCGGTACTTGACCTGCGCCAGCTCCTCCGCCGTAAAGCTCAGGCGATCCATGCCGCCGTGGATGTCCGCGCGCGGAAACTTGATGCCCCAGCTCTGATCCGGCACCACGCGCCCGACGATCTCGGAGTTGAGCAGGTTACCGATGCGCACGACGGTGGCGCCGAGCGTGGCCGAGAACGCGAATCTGTCCGAGCCTTCCAAGAAAGGCACGCCGCGCCTCTTGGTGAACAGGTACATCGCGATGATGAGCCCGATCACGGCGCCGTGGCTGGCAAGCCCGCCCGTCCAAATCTTGAACACCCAGATTGGGTCTTGCAGGGCGTGATCCAGGTCGTAAAACAGCACGTGGCCGAGGCGCGCGCCGACCAGCACGCCGAGCACGCCGTAGACGATGAAGTCGCTGGCGACCTCCGGGCTGCCGCCGCCGCGTTTTACCTGCCAGTTGAGCAGCGCGTGGCCGCCCAAGAACACCACCACGAACAGCAAGCTGTAGTAGCGGAGCTGCAGCGTCTCCCCTAAAAAGAAGTAGATGAGCCCGGCCATGGCCAGGAACATCACGCCGGTGGTGACCTGGTCGGGCACCTTGCGCTTCAAGCCCAGCAGCAGCGAGATGACGCCGAAGGCTGCGACGAGCGCGATGATGGGACCCTTGGGCGGCGCGGCCAGTACCGGGCTAACGGTCCAAGTGATTTTCGGGAGGAGTGCGGCAACGGCGAGGAGCATGACGAGATCGGGGCCCCGCCGTACTCGCGGCGAAGCGGCGGCAGCTTAGACGCATTTTTCGGCAGCGCTCGCCAAATGCGCGGCGCCTGATCGCTATTTTGCCGATTTTTTCGGCAAAAGCGCGACCAGCCCCTGCTCTGAAAGCTCTTTTTCCACCAGCTCGGCCCAACCGCGGTTGGCCTTGGGGCTCGCCGGGCTCGGGTGAGAAATCGTGGCGAAGCGGCCGGAGAAGTCGGGCAGAGCGCGCTTGGCGCGCGCAGTCGCAAACGCGCCGACACCAATCACGAACTGGGGTGACAGCTCCTGCACGATCGCGCTGAGCGCGTCGTCGCACGCTTGGAAGAGCGCGGCCTGCTCGGCCTTCGGCAACTTGTCGGGGGTGAAGTTGGCGCCGCTCGCTTCCATGAAAGCGAGCGGGCAGTAGTTCACGACGAAGAAGTTGTCGAAGAATCGCTCCGGCGTGCCGAAACGATCGCGCGCGAAGCTCCACAGGCGTCGCCCGCTCACCTCACCGCGCGGACAAGAAAAGCCCTGGATCGGTCGTTTGTCGTGCTCGAGCTTGGGCTTGCCGACTTTGCCGGTAACACGCAAGAAGTCACGCACCAGCTCCACGTCACCGAAGGGCACGCCCGTTTGCGCCATGCCGAACGGTCCCGGGTTCATGCCCAGCAAGAGCGCGCGCTTGGGAGCGTTGCCCCACTGCGCCAGGTACTGCTCGTGCGGCGCGCGCGCGTAGGCGAGCGGGTTGTAAACGTGCGTGACTGGCGCCGAAAATTTCAGCTTGTCGACGCGTTGGCTGAGCTCACGGCTGATCGAGGCAAGCGACACGGCGCGAGTTAAGCACAATCAACGCAGAAGTTTTGGGGTCGGGGCCCCAAAACCCGAGGGGGGCCCTAGCAACGAGCTTTCAGCGCGAGGCGTATCAAGCCGAACAGCAGCGCCACGCCACCGGCCGCCGCCAGTGCCACGGAAGCACCCGGGTCGCCACCGCGCGCGAACAAGCCGCCCAAGAAGAAGCCGCTCGGCATGAGCACCAGCGCCGAGAGCAGGCTACGCGAGACGAGCCGGTCGTCGAGGCGCGGCCACGTTTGCGCGACGAGCGCGTAGCCGACGTTGAGCAAGCCGAGTAGGGCGCCGTGCGCGTGCGCCAGGCGCCAGAGCAGCCGGCGTGCCTCGCTCTGCACGTCCAAATACAGCCCGAGCTTGAAGGCGTGCAGCGCCTCCAGCAGGAGGCCGAGCGCCGTGAATCCACACAGCGCCCACAGACCGGCGCGCAGGTTGAGAGGGAGACGCGCGCTGTCGTTCATTCGGCGATCGTGACGGGGTGCTGGTCGCGTGCAGCGAGCAAGCGGCTCACGAGCGCCGCATCGAGCGGCGGCGTTGCGGCAGCTGGCGATACGCCGGTGAGCGAGCGGCCGGCGATGCTGCGCACGGCGGCGTAGTCGTCGTGGGCCAGCTGCTGCAGGAGCTGAGCGCGCAGCGCCGGTGCGTCGTTGGCGCTTTCGTGGCGACCCAGGGCGGCAGCCGTGATGGCGCGCACCGCGGCGTCGCCGGCCAGCGCGAATACGGCGCCGGCCGGCACGCTCGGGGCTGCGAGCTCCGCGGCGCGGTTCAGCGTGAGGCTCGGCTGGCTGCCGTACCAGGCGCGCGCGTGCTCGGCCGCCCAGGCCTCGCTTTGCTCGAGGTGGCACAAATTGCAGGCGTTCGGCTTGTCTCGGGTGCGCGCGTCGAAGGCCGGCACGTCCACGCGGTGCGAGCGAATGGCGCCGAGCAGGGCGTAGCTCGTGTGCGGCATGTGGCAGTTGTAACAGAGGCTGCCCGCCGACGTAGGCGCGTGATGGGTGTGCGCTGCCAGATTTTGGCTCACGCTCTCGTGGCACTGAGCGCAGGCGCGGTTAGCGAGCTTTTCGGGGTCGAGCTGGTCGTTCGGCTCGCTCTGGTGCAAGGAGTGGCACGACGTGCAGCTGAGCTGCTTCGTACCGTGCCCGCGCTCGAAGCAGGGTGAGCGCACGAGCCCGTTGTACTCGCGGCCGCCGACGCGAATCGTACCGTCGCGGTAGAAGAGACTCTCGCCGGCTGCATCCAGCTGCGGACTGCCCGGCGCCGCCAATACCTCCGGGCTGAGCAAGAGCTGCGCGTGCGAAAGCTCCTGCCCGGGCGCGAACGACTGGGCGAAGCCGTGCCGCCACCACTGCTCTTCGTCTTTTGGGTAGAAATACGAGTGACAGCGCCCGCACACCTCGGCGCCGCGCGCCGGCGCCAGCTCGGACGGGTTCACGATCGCAAGCTCGCGCGCCGCCCGGCCATGGGCACGGTAACGCGCCAGCGGATTCTGCATGGCGCGCACATGCTCCTCGCCACGACCATGGCATGCCTCACAGGCGATGCCGAGCTCGGCCGCCGAGGTCGCGAAAGCATCGAGCGTCGCGTCGTGCTCGGGAGCGCCCGCCACCGCATGGCACTGCACGCAGTTCGAATTCCAACGCACCGCTCGCTCGGGCGCGTCCGGTGGATTCAAGAAAGCGTCGCGCCGCGCAATCAGCCGCCCCTGGTCAATCCAATACACGACCGGCACAGCCACCAGCTCCCCCGGGCGCGCCCCCGCTACCCAAAAGGCCTGGTGGTGGTGCGAGCCGGTCAGCAGCTGGACCCGCACGTCTCGCATCGGCGCGGCGCGAAACGACGCCTCGTAGGTCGCGGCCGGCGCGGCCGCGGTCACGCCCGGATCGGGCAGGCGCGCCCACAGCTCGCCTGCTCGGGCGAACAGCTCGCAGCTTCTGCCGTTGGTTTCCAGATGAAGCCGGCCGCCCTGCCGAAGATCGGGGGCCGCCACCGCCGAGAGCTCGGCGCGCTGAGTCATGCTGCGGTGAAAGCTGCGGTGCCAGCTGCTGTACTGCGCAGGGTGACAGCTGCGGCAGGCATTCGACGTCACGAAACCTTCACCGCCCTGGGCGATCGGCTCGGGCGGCGCCGGCCTGCGCGCGCTCGCAGTCGCCGCCGCTCCTGCGAACGCCGTGACCGCCACCGCGACCATCAAGGCGCTCGCGTAACGCTCGCGGATGACGAGCAAGCCGGCGCCCAGCACGAGCGCCACGGCGCAGAGCAGCCACTCGATCAGCACCGGACCAGGCTACCGCAGACGGCGCTTCCATGGAAAACTGCGCTGCGTAGGCTGGATAATGGACGATGGAGATGTGCTGGATGCAGGGGGCGCAGGCACCCTCCCGTCTTTGCCCTGCCTGACGGAGCAGCTCGCGCTCGCTCTCAAGCTCGGCATCGGCTTTTGGGAGTGGGACATACAGACCGGCGCGGTGCGGCGCCTGAGCGGCGTGACGGCGTTTCTGGGCGAGGGCTTCGACGACACGCCCATGACCACGGCGGGTTGGGCCAGTCTGATTCATCCCGACGATTTGGCGCTGGCGCACCGCGCTTACGAGCCGTGCATTCGCGGAGACAGCGACGACTGGATGAGCACGCTGCGGCTGCGTCGCCCCGACGGCAGCTGGCAATGGATGCAGGTCGGCGGTCGCGTGGTAAAGCGCGACTCGCAAGGCTTGCCGCTGAAGGTGCTCGGCGTCGTCCAAGACAACAAGGCGCAGAAGCTGGCAGAAGACGCGGTGCTGCGCGACGCCGAGTTGCTCTCCAAAGTCACCTCGTCGGTCATCTGCACCGACATGGACGGCGTCATCACTTACTGGAACGACGGCGCTACCCGCCTCTACGGGTACACAGCCGAAGAGCGTGTGGGCAGATCGGCCTTCGCGCATTACACGGCAGAACAGCGAGAGGCCGCGCTGGCCCAGTACGAGGCCATTTGCCGGGGTCACGCGTTCGACGGCCAATGGCAAGAGCTGCGCAAAGACGGCAGCAGCGTCTGGGTGGAGGCGCGCGTCTCCATGTTCCGTGACGCGGAGGGGCGTCCTGCAGGCGTGATTGGCATTTCGCACGATATCAGCGAGCGGCGGCGCGCCGATGAAGAGCGGCGCCAGCTCGAGCACCAGCTATTTCAGGCCCAAAAGATGGAGACCGTCGGCACGCTCGCCGGCGGCATCGCGCACGACTTCAACAATATTTTGACCGCCATTTTGGTGCACGCGGAGCTGGGCAGCAGCGGGCAGCTGTCGGCCACGCGCGCCATCGAGGCGTTTTCGCAAATCAAGCAGGCGAGCTTGCGCGCCAAAGATCTGGTCAAGCGCATCCTCACCTTCACGCGTCCGCAGGAGCCGGAGCGGCGGCTCGTCTCCGCGACGGATCTCTTGCGCGATGCCGCCAAGTTCTCGCGCGCCATCTTGCCTTCCACGATCGATATTCAGGTCGAGATTGTCGGCGACCCCGGCGAAATTTGGGTGGATACGAACCAATTTCACCAAGTGGTGCTCAACTTGGTTTCCAACGCGTCGCAGGCCATGTCGGCCGCGCAGGGGCAGCTCTCCTTTCGGCTCGAGCAGCGTCACCTCGAGATACCGCTGCACTCGTCCACCGGAGAGATCCCACCCGGGGCGTACCTACTACTCACGGTGCGAGACGACGGCGCCGGCATGAGCGACGAAGCGCGCCAGCGCGCTTTCGAGCCGTTTTTTACGACCAAGCGCGTCGGGGAGGGCACCGGGCTAGGGCTCTCGATCGTGCAAGGCATCGTGCAGAGCCACGGCGGCGGGATCCAGCTTTCTAGCACGCCAAACGCCGGTACCACCTTCGCGATTTACTGGCCGGCCACCGCCGAGCGCGCGCCGCTCTCGAGCGCGCCGCCGTCGTCTTCTGCGCTGCGCGGCCGTGGTCAGCGCATCTTGGTGGTGGACGACGAGCATTCGGTGGCGCTGGCAGCGCGGCTCGCGCTCGAAAGCCTCGGCTACTCCGCCAAGTACGTCACGTCGCCCGAAGAGTTCTTCGAGGAGCTGGCGCGTCACCCCGCTTACGAGCTGGTGCTCATCGATCACACGATGCCGCGCCTGACCGGGCTCGACGTCGCGCTCGAGCTGCGCGCGGCCGGCAACCAGATCCCGATTATCATCGCCTCGGGTGATGGGCGCCACTTGACGAACGAAACCCTCAAGCATCTGGGGCGCGCGTCGGCGCTGCGAAAGCCGTTCGAGCTCGAGCAGCTTGCCGAAGCCGTGTACCGACTGCTCGGCAAGCGCCGCGACTCGAGCATTCAGGCGTAAGAAGGCACGCGCCGCTCGCGGAAGCCACGCCGGCGGTGCGTGAGCCAGGCGTCCACGCTCACCGGCCCCGCGCCGTGCGTGATGAAGAACAGCGACACCAGGCCGAGGATCAGCGGGTATTCCCAGCCTCCGTTCTTGGCCAACAGCCCGTGGCCAAAGTGTACGAACCCAATCGCCACGGCCATGACCGAAAGGGTACCAATCGCGGCGACCCGCGTGAGGAGCCCGATAGCCAATCCGATGCCGCCCAGTAATTCACCGGCGAGCGCCAGGTACACCGCATACTGCGGATAAGGGATGCCCATCTGACCGAAGCCTTGAATGGTGCCGGGAATATCCATCAGCTTCCCGGCGCCGTGGACGGCCATGATCAGACCCGTGGCGATGCGCAACGCCGTGACCGTCACGTCGTCGGCCCGGTTTTGAACTCGTATAGGTCCGGTGTGCATGCTGTTACCTCGCACGGGCCGCTGCATACGCCGTGCCGTGTCGGCTTTCGCGAGCGCGCGAGCTAGGCGACGCTGCTCAGTCGCTCGACACGAACCGTTGGCTCGCGACGTTCGTGCCGCCGCGTGCACGCTTTCGTTGGCCAACCATCATCAAGACTCCGCGCTGATCGACTCCCAGAAGGCCTTGATCACGGGGCTTTTGAGCTTCTTTTTTTCGGTGCAGACGCCGACGCGGAAGACTTGGAGCTTGGGTTCGACGTCGAGCACGGTGAGGGAGCTTTTGAGTGGGCTTTGGTCGGCGACCAGGCGCGGGACGATGCCGACGCCGCAGCCGAGGCTCACGAGCGACAGGATGGCTTCGCTGCCGGCTACTTCGCCGTAGATGCGCGGCACGATGCGCTTTTTACGGAACCAGCGATCGACGTAGTCGCGCGCCAAACCCGACGACGGCAGCACGAGCGGTACTTCGCCCCACGGGATGGTTTCGCGGCTCAGCAAGTCACTCACTGCCGAGCTGTCGGCGGGGGCGACGAACACCAGCGGGATCTTGACGACCACGCGCGCTGCCAGCGTCGGCGGGATCTCGTCGGGCAAAGCCGCCACCGTGACGTCGACCGAGCCGCTGCGCAGCATCTCGAGCGCGTCCATGGCGTAGCCGGTTTCGAGGCGGATCTGCACCTCTGGATGTTGTCGGCGGAATTGCGACAAGAGCGGCGGCAAGAAGCTTTGACACGCCGTTACGGAGGCAAAGATCGAGATGCTGCCTTGTAGGCGATCTTGGCTGCGCGTCAGCCGCTCTTCGAGCGCGTCGAAGCGGGCCAACGTGTCTTGGGCGAAGCCTTGCAGCAGCCGCCCTTCGTCGGTCAGCGCAACGGACCTACGATCGCGCACGAACAGCGCCGCGCCTGCCTGCTCTTCTAGCCGCTGGATGGTGCGCGACAACGCCGACGGACTGACGTGGCACTCTTTGCTGGTGCGGCCAAAGTGCAGGCTGCGGCTCAAGTGCAGAAACAGGCGCAACGCGTCGAGATCCATCGCAAGGTGAGCTTGCTCCGCTGTTGCGGGTTACGCAACTGTTGCGAATCTGTCTTGCGAATTTCGATTCAGCTGCGCGCCAGGCGAGCCACCAAAGAAGCCAGATCGTTGGGATTCACGGGCTTGCCGAGGTGAGCCACGAAGCCCGCGCGCAGCGCCCGCAAGCGGTCGTCGCTGCGCGCGTAGGCGGTGAGCGCGATGGCGCGCACCCGCCGCTGCGGGTCGAGCGCCTGCACGCGCTCGATGAAGCTGTAACCGTCTTCGTCCGGCATGCCGATGTCGCTGACGAGCACGTCCGGCGTGAAGCGCCGTAGTTGCTCGAACGCGTTGGCAACCGAGTCGGCCTTGACCACGGTGGCCCCGGCGCTCGTGAGCACCAGCTCGAGCAAATCGCGCGCGTCGCGTTCGTCGTCGAGCACCAGCACGCTCACGCCGGTCAGGTTCACGCTGACTGGCTCACTCGCGCTGGGCGTGGCGCCTGTGCTGGGGCCCGCGACCGCCGCGTCGCTTTCGAACGAGGTGGCGCGCACGGGCAGCAAGACTTTGAAGCGTGAGCCGCGGCCGGCGCCTTCGCTGTACACATGCGCGCTACCGCCGTGCAGCTCCACGATGTGGCGCACGATGGCGAGGCCCAAGCCCAGGCCACCGTAACGTCGCGTCGTGGAGCTATCTTCCTGCTTGAAGCGCTCGAACACGTAGGGCAAAAAGTCCGGCTCGATACCGCGGCCCTGATCGCTGACCGAGATCGCCAGCTGTGACCCTTCTTGCTCCAGCGCGATGTCCACGCGGCCGCCGGGCTCGCTGAATTTGACGGCATTCGACAGCAAATTCCACAAAACCTGCTGTAGCCGGCTGGCGTCGGCCACGAGCAGGTGCGGCTCGGGCGGGTTCTCGAAGTGCACGGTCAAGCGCCGTGCCGCGGCCGAGGGCCGCACCACTTCTATCGTGTCGGCGATCAGCTCGCGTACGTCGAGCGTCTTCAGCTCCAGCGCCAGCTTGCCGGTGATGATGCGCGAGACGTCCAGAATGTCTTCGATGATTTTGCTTTGCGCCTTGGCGTTGCGCAAAATCACGTCCAGACCCTTTTCGAGCGTGGCGGGGTCGCTGCGTTGCTTGAGCACGGAAGACCAACCCAAGATGGCGTTGAGCGGCGTGCGGAGCTCGTGCGACACCGTCGCCAAGAATTCGTCTTTCATGCGGCCGGCGGCTTCCGCGCTGGCGGCGGCCGCTTCGGCGGACCGGGCGGCATCTTGCGCTTGCCGATAGAGGAGGCCATTTTCGAGGGAGGCGCCGATGCGGCGACCGAGCTCGGTCGCCCATTGAACATCTAGCTGGTCGTAGTGGCGGCCGGATTCGGCGCTCACGAGGGTCAACGCGCCGGCTGCTCGATCGCGCACCGTGATCGGTGACAAGATCACCGAGCGCAAGCCGACGGAGCGGAGGCTCGCCAGGTGCTCGGCGTCGCGCGCGCTTCGCTGCAAAATCTCGTCCGTGAGCTCGGCATGCAAGAGAGGCTTGCCACTGCGCAGGACCTCCCAAACGCCGCCGGGTTGCGCGGGATCGGGTGGGTATTGGCGCTGAAATTCTCGAGCCTCCCGCCGCTTGTGGGGGTCGGCGTGCGACACGGCCGCGGCGCGCAAGCTCGTGCCCTCGAGCAGGTGGATGGCGCACCAATCGCACAGCCCCGGTACCAACAGGTCCGCGACCGCTTCGAGCGTGACCTGGTGATCGAGGGACTGGGAGAGCGCCGCGGTCGCGTCGGCCAAGTAGCGCTCGTGTTGCTCGCGCTGTCGCTCGCGCGTGACGTCGTGCCAAACGTTGACGGCCATCTCCGGTTTGCCGTCGGGGCCTTTCACGGCGTTGGCGCGCAGCGAGGTCCACCACTGTCGCCCGGTGGCGCGCTCGCGAATGCGCAGCAGCGCGCTGGCTTGCTGCTCGCCGGCCAGCACACGTCTGCCAGGCAAGGCGCTGCCGGACAGCGGCTGCCCGTGCTCGTCGAACATCTCGAAGCGCTCGACGATTTGCAACGGGTCGGCGCTGACGACCTCGTGGCGCGAGGCGACGCCGATCTGTCGAGCTGCGGCGCTGTTGGCGAACAGCACCTTGCCGTTCTTGTCTTGCACCGTTATGCCGTCGGCAACGCCCTCCAAGATCGTCTCGAGTTGGCTACTGAGGGTGCGGAAGCGCTCGCGTTCTTGGCGCGTTTGCTCTTCTCGCCGGCGGGCCGTCAAGTCGCGGGTGATTTTCGCGAATCCGAGCAGCGAGCCCTGGGCGTCGCGCAGCGGCGTCAAGATCACGTTGGCCCAGAAGTGGCTGCCATCCGCGCGAACACGAAAGCCTTCTTCCTCGAAGCGACCTTCGCGCAGCGCCGTCTCGAGCTCCTCTTTCGGGTGCCCCGTGGCGCGATCTTCGGGCGTGAAAAATACCTCGAAGCTTTTGCCGATGATGTCCTGCGCGGTGTAGCCCTTGATCTTTTGCGCCCCGTTGTTCCAAGTCGTGACGATTCCGTTCGGGTCGAGCATGTAGATGGCGTAGTCCGCCACGCCGTTCATCAACAGGCGGAAGCGCTCTTCGGACAGACGCAGTGCCTCTTGGGCGTCACGGCGCTCCGATAAGTCACGAGTCACTTTGGCGAAAGCTCGCGGTCGGCCGCGCTCGTCGCGCAGGAGCGTGATGCTCACGAAGGCCCAGAAGCGTGAACCGTCGCGACGCAGACGCCAGCCTTCGTCTTCGACGTGTCCGTCGCGCAAAGCGATTTCGAGCTCGCGTTCCGGCTTGTGCACCGCCAGGTCTTCTGGCGGGTAAAACACCGAAAAGTGCCGGCCGATGATCTCCGCGGCCTCGTATTGTTTGATCTTTTGTGCGCCGCGATTCCACGTCGTGACTCGACCGTCGAGGTCGAGCATGAACATCGCGTAATCTTCGACTTGCTCGACCAGCGCGCGATAAGCGCTCCAGGAGAGGTCGTCCAAGTCGGTGAGGTTCAGGTCAGTCGCCACCGCTATCTAGTCGTTGCATGGGAGCGTGCGTGCGGCACGCTTTCTGCTGAGGTCCTCGGGCTCATGACTGAGACCTCGATGACTTCCGCCAATTTGCCGTGTGGTCTGGGAGCTTTTGTGGCTCAACGTCACGGTATGCCGCTCAGTGAGGCGGAAAGACTCATTGAGCATTGGCTCGCGCATTATGAGTCGATGACTGCACCGCGGCATTCGTCGCTGCTCACCGCTCAGGGCCGCGGTTCCGGCGACTTTCCGTTGTCTTTCGAGTCGAGGTTCGGGCCGTCGGTCGGCTGAACGGGGATCGGCTCCGCGGGCTGAGCGCCCATCAAGTCTCCGCTGCCGGTGCTGGTGACAGGCGGCGGCGTGTCGTTAGCTGGCGATTGTGGTGGCCGGCCGGGCGCGCTGCAGGCGATGAGCACGCCTGAAAACGCCAGCGCGCCGAGGGCACCGAAGACGGGGGTGCTTCTGATCATGGCTCGGTTCCTTCCTGGGGAAGATGCTGCCGCACGGTCGTCAGGCCTGCAAAGGGGTCATGAGTGAGCCGCTCGAGGCGGCGCCTGACATTGTGCAGATTGAAGTGGTTGGGCGGCAGTTTGGGCGAGAGCTCGTCCCACTCCAGCGGGGTCGCGATCGGCGCGCCTTCGCGCGCTCGGGTGGAATAGGGCGCCACGAACGTCGCGCCCCGAGCGTTGCGCAGGTAGTCGATGAAGACCTTGCCGGTGCGTCGCGCTTTGGAGACCGTAGCCACGTACAGCTCCGGTGAACGCTCGGCGAGCGCTCGAGCGATGTGCGCGGTGAACGCCTTGGCCTGCTCCCAATCGAGCTCGGGCACGATCGGTACACAGACATGCAGGCCCTTGCCGCCCGTCGTCTTGACGAAGGTTTGCAGCTCATATTGCTCGAAAATGCCGCGGATGGTCTGCGCGCCCGTGATGACGGCCGCGTAGTCGAGCGCCGGATCCGGATCGAGGTCGAAGACCAAGATGTCCGGATGCTCGAAGTCGTCGGCGCGCGAGCCCCAGGTGTGGATCTCGAGCGCCCCCAATTGCACGATGCCGAATAGCCCGGTTTCGTCGTCGATCACGCTGTACGGAGCCTTGCCGTCTTTCTCGCGGATCGGGATCGAGCGCAGCCCGGCCGGCGTGCCCTTGCCGGGGTGCTTTTGGAAGAAGCAGGATTTGGCCCGCCCTTCGGGACAGCGCAGCAGCGTGAGCGGCCGATTGGCGACGTGCGGCAGCATACGCGGGGCGACGAGCGCGTAATAGTCGAGCAGCTCTTGCTTGGTGATGCCTTGCTCGGGATACAAGATCTTGCCCGGGTTCGTGATCACGTAGCTCGTGGAGAGTGACTTCGGCTGCTCGAGCTCGACTTCGCGCGCGGGCTTGTCGTCGCGCAGCCCTTTGAAGGTCGGGTGGCGCAATAGACCATCGCTGGTCGTCTCCGTGAAGCCGATCTCGGCGACCAGCTCGGGCTCCACCCAGTGGACGCCGCGCACGGCCGCGCCGCGCGGTGGCTTGTCCAGCGGCGGGGTCGGGCGGTGCAAGCGGCCGAGGCGCTCGTGCAGCTCTTTCAGAGAGGCGGCGCTGAAGCCGGTGCCGACTTTGCCGGCGTAAACCAGCTCGCCATCCTGCCTTGTCGCGACTAGCAGCGCGCCGAAATGGCTGCGGCTACCCGCGGGCTCCGTGTAGCCGATGATCGTGAATTCCTGATCCTTGCCGCACTTGATTTTGAGCCAATCCCGGCCGCGCCCTGGGCGATACGGCGCACTGGCCCGCTTGGCGATCGTCCCCTCGAGCCCGAGCTTGCAAGCGTTGGCAAAGAACGCCGGCCCATTGCCCACGACATGCGCGCTGAAGCGCACGTGCGCGCCGAGCGCCGACTCGGAGCGCGTCAACAGCTCGCGTAGCAGCGACTTGCGCTCGAGCAGCGGTCGTTCGGTGATGTCTTCGCCCGCCAGGTGCAAGAGGTCGAAGGCATAGTAAACGAGGGCGCCGTCGCTCTCGGCGTTGAGCGAGCTTTGCAGCGATTGAAAACGGCTCACGCCGTGCTCGTCCAACGCTACCAGCTCGCCGTCGAGCACGGCCGAGTCGACCTTCAGCTGCTCGAGCGCAGCTCGCAAGGTGGGCATGCGGTCCGTCCAGTCCTTGCCGTTGCGGGTCAAGAGCCGTACGGTGCCGTGATCGACGTGCGCCAGCACGCGGTAGCCGTCGAGCTTGATCTCGTGCACCCAGTCATCGCCCTCGGGCGCGGCGTCGACCAGCGTTGCCAACTCGGGCTGCATTGCCCGGGGCGGCTTGGTGGCGCCGCGTTGGCGCGGCTTTTGCGCAGGCTTTCTGCGGGGCCGAGAGTCCGGCGGCTGCGAGCCCGCTCGGGTCCAGGTGGCGTCGTTGGCCTGCGCGATTTGCTCCAAATTGCGCCCGGTCAGCACGCTGTCCGGTTCATCCGCGAGCAGTCGGTCGTCGTCGTTGGCCTGCTCGTCGCGCGACTTGAAGAGCAGCCAGCCCTTGCCCTTCTTACCGTGACCGTCGTCGGCAAGCCGCTTGGTGCGCACCAGGTGCCAGGCTCCTTTGAGCTTTTCGCCCGCGAGGGAGAAGCTCAGGTGTCCTTTGGCCAGCGCGGCGTGTGGGTCGCCCTCCGGCGTCCAACTGCCGCGATCCCAGACCATCACCGTACCGCCTCCGTACTCACCCTTCGGGATGGTGCCTTCGAAGCCGGCGTACTCGAGCGGGTGCGGCTCGACCTCCATCGCCAGTCGCTTGACGCTCGGATCCAGGCTCGGACCTTTGGGCACGGCCCAGCTCAGCAGCACGCCGTCCAGCTCGAGGCGAAAGTCGTAGTGCAGGTTGCGGGCGTCGTGCTTTTGCACGACGAAGCTCAGCCCCTGGGCGCGCTTCGGCTGGGCGCGCTTCGGCAGCTGCTTGGCGCGCGTGCTGCCGCGCGGCTCCTGGCTCCGCGAAAAATCACGCATCTTTCGGTATTTGGCCAGTGTCGGCACGCTTCGCCTCCTCAGGCTGATTTGCGATGGTGCGCGTCAGCGTGCGCCTTGCGTGGGTTTGCCCGAGCGCGCGCCTTTGCGGGGCGATGGTTCTCGTTGGCCGCTCGTGCGCTTCGCTTCGAGCCAGCCAGGCTCTGCGCGAGTAGCTCGGCCAGGTCGACCGGCGGCGGCGCCTTGGGCGCCTTGGGCTTGCTCTTTTCGACTTCGGGCAGGGTATTCAGCTCTCCGGCCTTGACCTTGCGCTGAATGAGCTTCAGCAAATCGCGCCGGTAGTCATCTTCGTACTTTTCGGGCTCGAACTTGCTGACCATACCGTCGACTAGGCGCTCGGCCATGTTCAGCTCCTTGGGCGTCACGCCCAGCGATTTGAGGTTCATACTCGGTAAATCGAGCCCCTTCGCGTCACGCAGCTCGTCGGCGAAGCGCATCAGGACCAGCAAGAGCGCGTCTTCGTGTGCGACGACCGCGGCCAGGTGCTGGCGAGTCCGGATCACCACCTTGCCGATGCCCGCCTTACCGGTACGGCGCAAGACTTCGCGCAAGAGCGCGTAGGACTTTCGTCCGGCTTTCAGCGGCGCCAAGTAATACGGGCGGTCCAGGTAGCGCGGGTCGACCTCGCTGAGCTCGACGAAGTCCAAGATGTCGATCTGTTTGGTGGCTTCGACGTTGGCTTCGGCAAAATCCTGCTCGGTCAAGATCACGAACTTGCCGCTGCTGTGCTCGTAACCCTTCACGATGTTCGACCAGTCGACTTCTTTGCCTGTCTTCTTGTTGATGCGTTCGTAGCCGACCGGCGAAAAATTGCGCTTGTCCAGCAGCGTCATGTCGAGCTCCGCGCGGTCTTCCGCGGCGTGCAACGCGACGGGGATTTGCACCAGGCCGAAGCCTAACGTTCCAGTCCAGATCGCTCGCGCCATGATTTTGCTCCTGCTCCTTCCGTCCGACGAATTTCGCTACGATCGCGGCGGCCCTGCATCGGTTCAGAATGTCCCTGCCAGCTTGACGCAAGCACCGGTGCACGGGCCGCCGGGCGAAAGCGACAGCGAGACATCCCCGCTCTCGTGCTCGTAATGCACGAGTGCAGGCACGACGGGCGCCGTAAAGGATTCACGCGGCTGAAAGGCCGTCGTCTGCGCCGAGGCAGTCAGGTCGATGTGTGCCGTATTGGGACCGTTCGAGACCGGAAAGAGCAGCGGCAGGGCCAAAAATACAGCGGGAAACATGAGCCTCGAGAAGAGCAACGCGCGTGCCAGCGCCGCGCGCAGGTCTGCGTGAGGCATGACTCGTGCAGATGGGCGGGCCCCCCTTCGGGGTCGAAAGGAATTCACTCATGTCCCATCTTTCGTTTCGCACAGGGCTGACGCTCGTTGCTTCGTTGGCTCTGCTCTCCGCCTGTGGCTCGGATCAAAAGACCGCCAACATGCCCGAGAACGTGCCTCCTGCCGAAGCCCCTGCCGACACGGCCACGCCGCCGGGAAGCACCTCGCCCAATGGGGAGCCTGTTGGCACACCGCCGGCGTCGCCGCCGCCCGAGGCTGGGCCGCAGAGCCGCATGGACGCGACTTCCAACAATACGCTCGCGGCCCCCGGCGCGCCGACCACACAGACGACACCGGCGACGCAAGCGACAATGCCGGCGCTGACCGAGAATCAGGTGGCGATGATCACCGAGCTTGCCAATACCGCCGAGATCGAACAGGCCAAGCTCGCGCAAAATAAGGCCAAATCTGCCAGCGTCAAGAAATTCGCGGCGACCATGATCAAGCACCACGGCGAGGCCAAGGCGCAGCAAACCAAGCTGTACCAATCGCTGAAGCTCACGCCCGCGCAGAGCGCCTCTTCTTCACAGTTGAAGACGGACGCGGACAAGACGCTGGGCTCGCTGCGCGCGGCCGACGGCAGCGCGTTCGACACCGCCTACATGGAGAGCCAGGTCGCGGAGCATCAAAAGGTGCTCGACACCATCGACGGCCAGCTGCTGCCCGCTTCGAGCGATCAGGCGCTGACGGACGAGCTGACCAAGATGCGCGCCACCGTGAGCTCCCATTTGCAAGACGCCCGAGACATCCTCTCGGAGTTGCAAAAGAAGAGCTCACGGTGAGCTAGGCTTACTGGCGACATCGCGCCCCGCTTGGGTCAAATGGCCCGAGACGGGGCGCGATAAGATGCTTGCCGAGCAGTTAGCGGCGCGTGCGCTTGCTGCTGCGCTTCTTGCTGCCTCGCTTCTTGGAGGAGGCCTTGCTCGGCACTTTCGCGCCTTCACGTCGTGCCTCGGAGAGCCCGATGGCGATGGCCTGCTTGCGGCTCTTTACCTTCTTTTTAGAGCGGCCCGAGCGCAACGTGCCGCTCTTCATCTCGCTCATGCTGCGCTGCACTTTTTTGCCGGCTTTCTTGCCGTAGCGTCGCGACGATTTCTTTTTGCCAGACGATTTCTTACGCATTGCCATGCGCGTCACGCAGCAACGCGCGTGCCAGCTGGCGGCGCTGGGTCCGTTGCTTGCACCAGAGCGTCACGTGAGCTTCGTCGATGGACTGATTCGGTTCCTGCTGGGGGGCGCGGTGGTCTCGTTCTTTGCCGCGCTCGGCAGTGCTTTCAAACCCAAGACCTTTGCCGGACTCTTCGGCTCGGCTCCAACCGTAGCGTTGGGCTCACTGGCGCTCACCTTCGGCCAACACGGCTCCGCGGAGGTGGCGAGCTTGGCTCGGTCCATGATCATCGCGGCTCCCGCCTTGCTCGCTTACAGCTTGGTGTGCGTGCTCGTGGTCAAGCGGCACGGGCTGCCGGTGTGGCTCGCCGCAGCTCTGGCGTGGACGAGTTGGGGGCTGGTGGCTGCCGGGCTGTTTTGGAGCGTGGTCGCATGAGCGCGTGGCCCGAGTTTCTTCCGCGGCAGCTGCTGCAAACGAAGGCGACCGAATACCTGCTGCGCTTTGGGCTGGGCGGCGCGATCAGCGCCGGTGCTTGGGTCATCGCGTCGGTTTATGGTCCGCGTGTTGGCGGATTATTTCTGGCTTTTCCCGCGATTTTGCCGGCCAGTCTAACGCTAGTCAAAAAGCACGACGGACGCCGGGCCGCGGCCGACGACGCGCGCGGAGCGGCGCTCGGCAGCCTGGGCCTCGCCGCTTTCGCGTTCACCGTCGCCACCATGGCCAGCGCTGGCCACGGTGCGACCTGGACGCTGCTGAGCGCGCTCTTGGCCTGGTTGATCGTGAGCGTGGGCGCTTGGTGCTTGCTGTTCAGGCCAGCACGCTCGGCGGAGCTCAAGGAGAAGCTCACGGGCGAAAGCGGTGAGCATCACCATGCTCACACCGGCACCAGAAACAGCCCCGTGAGCTCCGGTCGCAACGGCGTGACCTGAGCCTAGGAGCGCTTCTCGGCGCTACCCGGCTCGGCCATCTTGCGGTGCTGCTCGGCGAGCGTCTCATTGGGCAAGATGTTCGCGATCGCGGCGCGCAGCTTGTTGTTCCAGCCCGTGATCACCTCGGCTTCGCCGCGCATCATGGCGTCGAAGCCGAGCTTGGCGACCTCGCTCGCGGGTTGCTTCTTCTCGGTGCCGACCTTGGTGTCCATCAAGTCCGCGCGCTCGAAGAACTCGGTTTCCGTGGCGCCCGGCATCAAGCACGTCACGGTGACGCCGCTGTCTTTGAGCTCGGCGCGGAGCGCGAACGAGAACGAATCCAGTAGTGCCTTGGTGCCGTTGTACACGGCTTGATACGTGCCCGGCATGAAGCCGGCGATCGAGCCGGTGATCAAGATGCGCCCGTCACCGCGCGCGCGCATGTCACGACCGATCTTGTGAATCAGATACAGCGTGCCAGTCACGTTCGTGTCGACGACGCGCATGATGTCGCCGAATTCTTGATCCAAGAAAGCGTGACCCAAGCCGCGCCCCGCGTTGGCGAGCAGCGCGTTTACCTTACGGCCGCCGATGGCGGCGTACAGCTTGTCCACACCCTCCATGCTCGATAGGTCGACCTCGAGCGGATCGACGCGCACACCGGATTTCGACAGCAACAACCCGGCTTCGTGGATCGAAGGCTCGTCGGCCGCGATCAGCAGATCGAAGCCGGCGCCGGCGCACAGCTCGGCGAGCTCGAAGCCGATTCCCGACGATGCACCGGTGACGACGGCAAGCGGACGTTGAACAGCAGCAGTTCCCATGATGTTCCTCCAGACGTTGGAACCTCGAAAATCTGCAAGCCCTATGCCTGCTCAGCCCGTCTGGCTACGCTCGTCCGTGTTCGTCTCGTCGTCCTTGGTGCTGATACCCGACGGACGCGACAGCAGACCCGACTGGGGGCGGCGCCCTGCCACGACCACGCCCAGCAGCGTTGCGAGCATGCTCTCGGCCTTGCGCAGAGTCGTCGCCCGGTTGGCAACGATCAGCTCCAGGATGCCGAGCGACGGCAACACCTGCGCGAGCTGGCGCAGCCCGTGTCCCGGCGGCTGCGTGCGTCGAATCTCGAGCTGAGCCGCAAGCCCTGCGGCGTGCTTTTGGCTGAGGCCGACTTCGTCGAGCGCCGCGCATAGATCGTTGAACAGCGGGATGTCATCCTCGCTGTAGCTTTCGCCAGGTAGGACGCGCATCGTCCCCCCGCACTCAGCGCATTGCGCCATCCCCCCGGTGATCGAGAGCTCCGCGACGAGCGCAGTCTTGCTGCAACCGTCGCAATGGGTTGGAATGAACATGTCGAGTCCATACGCCGGGACTCGTCGCGTCGCAGCCCAAAAAAGGCCCTGTCCGTAATCATACCGACATGCCGGACATCACTCACATCTAGGCATCCAAGAGTGGTGGCGAAAACGCCACGCCAGGAACTAGAGCACGTACAAGAACGCTCTTAGATCGCGCTTCTCGCCTTCGGTGAGCCGCGTTTGCAGCACCAGGTTGAAGAACTCGATGCTGTCGTCAATCGTCAGCAGGCGCCCGTCGTGAAAATAGGGTGGGGATTCTTTCAGGCCGCGCAGGGTGAAAGTTTTGACGGGGCCTTCCGCGTCAGACACGATACCGTTGATGGTGGCGGGCTCGAAGAAGCGCTCGAGCTGCAGATCGTGCAGCGTGCTGTCCGTATAGTAGGCGCCCGTGTGGCATTCCCCGCAGCGCGCTTTTCCGAAGAACAAATCCTGCCCTCGCAGCTCGGCGGCGCTGGCCTTCTGAGGGTCGAGCCGCCCGTTCACGTCGAGCTCGGGAGCCGGTGGAAAGCCCAAAATCTTCTGAAATTCAGCCATGTCGTGCACTTGCGAGCCGCGGTCCAGCACATTCAGGCCCTTCTTGGTGGCCAGCACCGGGTCACCATCGAAGTACGCCGCACGCTGCTCGAACTCCGTAAAATCCTCGACGCTCATCAGCGCTCGCTGAGATCCGAAAACTTGTTGCACATCCACGCCGCGCAGAGAGGTCGTGTCGATGCGGTTACGATTCTCTTGCGGTCGGATGTCGCCGACCAAATGCGTGGCACCGTTAGTGTGACCGTTCACGTGACAGTCGAAGCAGGCGACGCCCTGACTCGGGCGCGCCGAGCGGCGGTCGTCCGTCAGGTTGAACTGCTGCTGCGCGAACGGTGTGAGCAGCAGCCGTAGGCCATCGAGCTGTTTCGGATTCAACAGGCACTTGAACAGCTCGAAGAAGTTGTCGGTCGTCAGCAGCTGGCCCTGCGAGACGTCTCCGAGCTCCGGTCGCGTTGTCAGGAAGATTGCCGGCGGAAATTCGGGCAAGAAGCGCTCAGGCAAGTCGAAGTCGAGATCGAAGCGAGTCAGATCGCGTCCGGTCTGACGCAAAACTTCGTCGATGGTCGATTGCGGAAAGAGCATGCCGCCTTCCGGTTGTTTGGGGTGCGGCAGCGCGCGAAAGCCAGCCGGGAACAGCCCGCGCTCGCGGATCTCTTCGGGCGTGAGGGCGGCCAGCTCCTCCCAGTCGAGGCCCTCGGGCAGCTTGGTTCTCACGCCGGATTGCACGAACTTGCCGCGCGTCATGCGCAAGCTGCCGTGGTGGTTGCGCAGATCGTAGCGGAGCTCGAGCAGGTCGAGCTGGCGACGCATCACTTCGTCCTTTTCGGCCACCTTGGCGGCCATCAGCGCGTCGAAGTCCACGTGCTGATCGCCGCCGCCATTCATGTCGCCGCACATCGCGGGCGGTGGCGGCGCGTTGGGTGGAGCGTCGCTGGGGCCGTTGTCGACGGGCCCGTTCGGCAACGTCGCCATGCTATTGCCTGACGGCGCTTCGTTGGCCGCGTTGCTACATGCCAAAGTCACGGATGCTGCCAACAGCGCGCGCAGAACGGTCTTCATGATTGGATTCTCCCGCATGGCTCGATGCTCCCGGGCCGCTGACGTCTGCAGCAAGCGTTCCAACAAAGGCTCGTTCGAGCCGCGCGCGTTTGAGGTGCCACGCTGGCGCGAGACCGCGACGGTTTGCGGCGTTTGCGGCGTTGCGGTGCGTGGCGAAGCGGAAGACGTCAGCCGCCTGTCCACGCGCCGGGCACGTGTCGAGAATTTTGCGGATGTCTATCCGTGAAATTGCGGACATTGGGATAAATTTCAGGCTAAATCCAATGAGGTCGGGTGCGTTCAAACGTGGCAAAAAGGCACCTGGACAAGGCGTTTTTCCACACTACCCTCCGATTTGGAGTTCCCCAGGCATGCGAGCTGCGGAGTCTTCAGACCCAATTCGAATCCTTCTGGTCGACGACCATCCGCTGATGCGAGCCGGCATACGCGCGCTCCTGGCTGCAGAATCCGATATCCTGATCGTCGACGAAGCGAGTGACGGACCCGATGCCGTGCGGCGCGCGCAGCACGCGAGCTTCAATCTGGCCATCGTGGATGTTTCGTTGCCCAGCCTGGACGGGGCGGTGCCCAGCCTGGACGGGGCAGGCGCCACCAGGCAGATCCTTCAGAGATTGCCCGACATGCGCATTTTGGCGTTGTCGGCCCACGAAGAGCTGTCGTTCGTCAGACTGATGCTCGATTCCGGCGCGGCTGGCTACCTGCTCAAGCGCAGCTCCGCTGACGAGCTGGTGCGAGCCATCCGCGTCGTAAGCGGCGGGGGCACGTACCTGGATCCGCTGTTGGCCGCCGACCTGGTACCGGCTCCGCTCCGCCGACCCCGCTCGCACCGCCCTCCCGTCACCTCGCTCAGCGAGCGGGAGGCAGAAGTGATTCGTCTGATCGCGCGCGGCCACACCGCCAAAGAAATGGCGGCCACGTTACAGCTCAGCCCGCGCACGCTCGAGACCTACAAGGCTCGCGCCATGTCCAAGCTCAACTTGCGCTCGCGCGCGGACCTGATCCGCTACGCTCTACGCTGCGGCTGGCTGCGAGAAAATTGAAGCCCAGCGGCCGCTGGCTGGTCCGGGTGTCGTCGCAGGCAGGCGTCCGGGTCAAGTTGCCGAGCTGTCCGTAACGGTCGCGAGCGGTTGGGTGGCGGGTCCATTCAAGACGGCTCCGTCGACGTCGAAGCGGGAGCCGTGACACGGGCAATCCCAGCTGCGCTCGACGGCGTTGAACGCCACCTGACATCCCTGGTGCGTGCAGGTGGCGGAGACCCGGTGCAGCTCACCGGCGTCGTCACGATAAACGGCGAGCTTCTCTTTGCCGTGCTGCACGACGCGCCCGTCGCCCGGAGCAAGCTCGGACAGCGGCGCGTGAGACACCGGCTTCAGGTGCCCCGCGACCAGGTGCGCGGCCGTTTCGGCGTTTTCGCTCACGACCGCCGTGGCTGAGGCCAAGACATGGGCGCGGCGAGGCCGGAAGAGAGAGGCGTAAGGGTTGTTGCTGCCGAGCACGGCGTCTGCCAACAGACGAGCCGCAACGGTGCCGAAAGTCATGCCGTTGCCGCCGTACCCGGTCGCGATCAACAAGCGCCCGTCTTGCTCGATGGGACCGATCAGAGGCAACCCATCGGCCGATTCCACGACCTGCGCGGACCAGCGCAAGGTCGGCTTCATGCCCAGGCGCGCGGCGTAACCCTCGAGCTCACGGTACGGCGCGTCGGCGCCGTCTTCGGGCACGACGCCCGTGCGATGATCAGCTCCTCCCACGATCACGAACGGCTGCGCGTCGACGAAGGCGCGCCTCACGTAGTGGTAAGGGTCGTCCATATCCCAAAAAAGCCCAGCGTGCGTGGCCGTCGCGGGGCCCGCCAGGGCGTACGAGCGATACTGGGCGAGCTTGAGCTGCACCGCCAGCTTGCCAAAGTAGGCGTGCGTCGCCATCACGACCCAATCGGCCGTCACCGTGTGCCCGCGTTCCGTGCTCACGCGGAAGGCGCCGCTCGAGCCATCGACGTCTAGTACCGGTGTGGCTTCGAAGATCTGCGCCGAGGTTTTGCGCAGCCGTTGGGAGAGCGCCAAAACGTACGACAACGGCTCGATTTGCGCCTGGTCTTCGAAGCAGATGCCGGCCCGAACCGAAAACGGCAACGGCACCTGGCTTCGACTCACCTGGGCGCCGGCGCGTTCGGCAGCGAGGAGCTCGGCGTCGAGCTCGCTCATCTGCCGTTCGTGCTCGGTGAAGAGGTAGCCGTTGATGCGCTGGAAACCGCACTCGACCTTGCTCGACAGCGAGGCTATCGTCTCGATGGCCTGGCGGCTGGCGGCGCGCACCAGCCGCGCGGCCTCGTCGCCGAGCGTCGACTCGAGGCGGTGGTAACGAATGTCCACCGCCTCGGTCAGGTGGGCCGTGGTTCGGCCTGTCACGCCGGCGCCGAGCTGGCGCCCTTCGAGGAGCACCACGCGTTTGCCTGCCTCAGCCAGAAAGACCGCGCAGGTGAGACCCGTGATGCCGCCGCCCACGATCGCGACGTCGGCTACGAGATCGCTCGAGAGGGCGGGCCTGGTCTCGAGCTCGGCGGGGCGCCGCCAGAGTGCTGCGGTGGAGCGCATGGTGTGCCTCACTTCACGCTCGGGGAAGGTGCGTGAATCGGCTTTTGTTTCGAAACCGCCGGCTTCTTGTCCTCTTGTTCGGGGCTCGGGCGGCGGGCGCGCGTGTGGGGCTCGAGCGGAACCGGCTTGCCGGTAGCCGCCGATTGCAGAATCGCTTCGATCACGCGCAAATCGCAGATGGCCTCCGTCGCGTTGGGCTCGGGCTCGCGATCTTCGAGGATGCAGCGGGAGAAGTACTCGAGCTCCGGCGCGAACTGGTCGCGCTTGCCGAACGACTCGTGCGACGCTTCTTCGTTGACGGTCAGGTGGTGCTCGAGCTTGTCGGTGTACTCGTAGGCTGGCTCGACGCGCAGGTTGCCATCCGTGCCACTGACGCGGTAGCTGGAGACGCCAGCGGTGCTGTTGCTGACCGTGAACTGCGCGACGCGCCCGTGTGGAAACTGCAAGAGCGCGGTGGTCGTATCGTCCACGCCATTGCTCATTTGCGCCGTGGCGAAGACGAGCGTGGGCTCCTCGCGGAACAAGTTGCGCACGGCGTTCACGCAGTAAACTCCCAAGTCGAGCATGGCGCCGCCGCCCATTTCGGGCCGTTCACGGATGTCGCCGGGGCGCACGACGTGGCTGAACACCGAGTCGAATACGCGCGGATCGCCGATTTTGCCGGACCTGACGATGTCGATCGCTTTGAGGTTCGCTTCTTCGAAGTGCAGGCGGTAAGCGACCATCAGCTTGACCGACGCTTGCTCGCACGCTCTGGCCATCTCTTCGGCGTCAGCCACGCTCGCGGCCAACGGCTTCTCGCAGAGCACGTGGACCTTGCAGCGCGCCGCCAAGAGCACGTGGTCTTTGTGCAGCGCGTTCGGCGTTGCGACGTAGACGGCGTCGACCGCGCCGCTCTTCAGGATGCGCTCGAGATCCGGATAGTCACCCGTCAGCTCGATATCGTATTTCTTGCCGAGCTCGGCGCGCTTATCGGGATCGCTCGAGATGAGTGCGCTGAGGAGGGAATTTTTGGCGTGCTTGAACGCTGGCAAGACCGCCATCTGCGCAATGTTGCCGGCGCCGATCACGGCATAGCGAATTTGGTTTTGCTTGAGCATGGCCGTGCGCAAGCACGCGCCGGGCCAGCCTCAAGATCGCTGCGAGACGGGGTGTTCCTCCCCGTTCAAGACGGCCTCGATCGCCGTTTCGCGACCTGTTTCGGCAGCGCGGGCGAGCGCCGAGTGATCCTGGATGACTTCCGGCGCCAGGTAGCCCTTCAGCCAAATACGCTCGACGATCGGGTAGGCCGCAACCAGCGGCAGCACGATGACGGCACCGATGACGCCCTGCAGCGAGCCACCGACGATCAGCGCCAGCAGCACGGCCAAGGTCGAGAGCCGCAAGCTTTTGCCGTACACGCGTGGCACCAGCAAGTACGCCTCGAACAGGTGATAGCCGACGTAGAGGCACGCCACCGCCGCCGCTGCACCGGGCGTCACCGTGAGCGCCAGCAGCACGGCCGGCGCCGTCGCAAGCACGATACCGACCACGGGCAGCACGTCGCAGATGCCGGCCAGGAGCGCCAGGGGCAGCGCCGCCGGCACCTTGAGCAGCGAGAGCGTGACGGCAGTGAACAGCGCAAACAGCGCGGAGGTCAAGAGCTGGCCACGCACGTAGCCAAACACCACCTCGGAAACTTCGGGCACGGTGCGCGCCATCTTGCTGCGGTGGCGACGCGGCACGTACGCCAGCAGCCAGGCGTAGAGGCGCCGGCCGTCGAGCAACAGGTACAGCGCCACGATCAAGACCAACACCGTAGTCGTCACGCCGGAAAGCGCCATTTGCCCCCAAATCAGTGGCTTGTTGAGCTGATGGGCGACCTCCGGCTTCGTCGGCAGGAGTAGTAGCTCCGTTGCCAGGTGACGCACCACTGGGCTGTGCGGCAGGTGCTGCTGCGCGCGCTCGCGGTAGGCAGGGAAGTTGGCTGCCACGTCGCTACCTTGTTGAAAGAGCGGTGGCAGCACGAAGGCGATCACCAGTGCGCTCATCGCCAGCAGCGAAAACGCGATCAGCGTGACCGATGGCCCGCGGCTCATGCCCAGGCGCCCGAGCCCATCCACGACGGGGCCGAGCGCAATCGCGAGTAGCAGCGACAAGCTCAGGTACACCAGCTCCGGCCAGAGCTTCACCAATATCCAGGCGAGCAGGCACCAGAGCAAGACCTTCAAGATGGTCTTACTCGGGACGTGCAGCTCGAAGTGACGCGGGAGGGTACGCATGCGCGGTCGTCAGCCTGACGAGCACGAATTGGACCGATCGCGCCGCGGCGCAAAAGCACGTGAGCGAACGGCGCGCAGCGCACGCTCGCCATGCACAAAAGTGTCAAAGCAGGACGTTTTCCGACGGCGGACCGGCGGGTGCCGCTGCTTTTTCCGCACCACGAACTGGCTGAGTCTTTGCACTGCCTGATTGCATGTTGGTCTTGGCTGCTCCCTACGTGTTGGCCGCTGCCGGTTGGTCTCTACTCTATCTGCTGTTTGGAGGCGGACTGGGCGGAGCCGTGCTCATCTTCGTCGTGCTCAAGCTGCTGGGCCGCTGACAGGGCTGCGACTAGCGCAGGTACGAGATGGCGTTCGGCTCCACGCCGACCGTGAAGGTGCGGCGACCGGGGGCCTGCCGCAGCAGCTGCCCGTCGCGGTGCAGCAGCGCGTCCTCCGCCGTGATGCGCGCGTGAGCCACGCGCTTGACCGCTAGTGGACTACCGTTGGTGTGGCCGGCCTTGCTGACGTTGACCAGAGCGTCGCGTTGCTCGGCGCCGACCAAGAGCAGCTCGAGGCTGCCGTCACCGGGATTGCTCTCGGGCGACAGGTCGAGTCGGGGACCCAAGTAACGCACGTTCATCACCTCCACCAGCAAGTACTCGCCCGAGAGATCCTGGCCGTCCGCGTGAATGTCGTAGCGGCGCGGCGCGAGCGTTTTGGCAATGCCCTTGAATAGCTTGCGGTGGCGCTTCAGCGTTTCGGTCACGTCACCGGGCAGCGGTTGGCGTTTGGCCAGCGCGATGGTCTGAGCAAAGACTCCGAAGCCGACGGCCTCGGAGAACCGTGTGCAGAGGGTTCCGTCGCTGAGCAGCCCCAAATCGAACGGTACCGGCGTCGCTCCGTGCCAGCTCTTGGCCAGCTTCTTGGGGCGCCGCGGCAGCCCCAACGCTCGCGCGGTGTTGTTCGCGGTGCCGAGCGGCAAGATCGAGAGCGGCACCTGCCAGCCGGCGAGCCCGCACGCCACTTTGCCAACCGTACCGTCGCCGCCCGCCACCACCACCAGATCGCAGGGTGAACGCTGCAAGCTCGCAGTCAAATCCTTGAGGCGGCTCACGACGTGCGTGACCTCATGCCCCGCTGAGCGCAGTGCCTTGGTCAAGTCTGCGTCGGAGTGGTCCTCTTTTCCAGCGTTTGGGTTGTGCACCAGGGCGACGCGCATGCGCCATGGTTCTTGCAGGAACCGGGCCCCATGCGCATCCTCATCGTCAACGACGACGGTATCTACAGCCCCGGCATTTTGGCTCTCGCGCAAGTGGCTCGCGAGTTCGGGCAGGTCACGATCGTGGCGCCCGACGTCGAGCGCTCGTCCACCGGCCATGCCGTCACGCATAGTCGCCCGCTGTCTTATCGCAAAACACCGGTGGCCGGCTTCGATGCCTTTCGCGTAGACGGCACGCCCGCCGACTGCGTCGCCGTCGGCTTCACCATTTTGGAGCGCGCCGACGTCGTGCTCTCTGGCATCAATCTCGGCCACAACTTGGGTAACTCGATGTGGCACAGCGGCACTCTGGCCGGCGCAAAACAAGCGGCGTTGATGGGCAGCCGCGGCATCGCGCTCAGCGCTCCCGTCGTCAACGGCGAGCTCGACTTCGAGCGCCTCAAGCCGCACGTGGCGCAGGCTCTGCAGGAGCTGATGCCCACGACGTTGCCGCTCGTGAACGTGAACTTTCCGCTCACCGTTCGGGGCCGATTGTGGACGCGGCAGTCGGTGCGCCACTACGATGGCAAAGTCGTACCGATACGCGATCCCAACGGGCGCCAGCTTTACTGGTTCACGGTCGTGCCGGTGGAAGAGACGGAAGAGGGCACCGATCGCTGGGCCATCGAGCGTGGTTTGGTCTCGATGACCCCGCTGCGACTGGACCTCACGGACGTGGAGGCGCTGAAAGCGCAGACCACGTGAGCGCTACTCGTAAGTGATCTTGCCGGCGTCGTCGCGCGCTTCCTCGTGACCGAGGCGCCGCGTAGGATCTTCTTCTTCGTCCAGATTGGTTCGCTGCGGCGTGGCCCGGTGCTCGGTCTCGATCAGTAGGAGCGCCTCGCGCAGCATTTCCGCGAGGCCACGCTCCGGGTGCTCCGGAAAGCCGGTCTTGATGCGTCGAGAGCTCGGCGGAATGGAGCTCGGTACCGAAGGCTCGGGCGCGGCATCAGCTGGTTGGCGATTCGGCATGTCGTAAACGTCGGTGCAACAATTGAGCCGCCCAACAAGCCACGAAATCGTAGAGAGCTCGTCACCTGCGTACTGTGCGCCTGCGTCTCGGTAGGCGCCTTATGCCCCGGCCATTCGGGGTGAGCCCCCTCGTCGAACGTGGCGCAGCACTACGAAAAGCGGGGTCGGGTGTGGCACGCATGCGGCACGCGGTTTGCTGAGGACGCTGCCGCTGCATGAAAACACTGCCGGGGTCTGCTCATCCACTCGGAGCCACCTGGGACGGGCAAGGTGCGAACTTTGCGCTGTTCTCCGCCAACGCAGAAGCCGTAGAGCTTTGCCTATTCGACGAGCTCGGCGAAGAGACACGCGTCGCCGTGACTCAACGCACGGACTACGTGTGGCACGTCTACGTGCCTGGCCTGCAAGTCGGCCAACGCTACGGCTACCGTGTCTACGGCCCCTACGATCCGGGGCGAGGTCACCGCTTCAATCCGAACGTGGTCTTGCTCGATCCCTACGCGCGCGCGGTAGACGGCGTGGAGCAATGGGACAAGGGTTGCTTCGGCTACGAGCTGGGCGCGGCCGAGCAAGATCTGCGCGCCAACCCGAGCCCGGCGCTGGGCGCACCTCGAGCCGTGCTGATCGATCCGAGCTTCGATTGGGAAGGCGACCAGCCGCCCGGCGTGCCGCTACGCCAGGCGGTGATTTACGAAGCACACGTCAAGGGACTCACCAAGCTGCACCCCGCAATCCCGGACGAGCTGCGCGGGACCTACGCCGGTATCGCGCACCCGGCCATGCTGGCCTACTACCGCGAGCTCGGTATCACGACGCTCGAGCTGATGCCCGTCCATGCCTTCGTGGACGACAAGCACCTGCTCGATCGCGGTCTGCGCAACTATTGGGGCTACAACTCCATCGGTTTTTTTGCGCCAGACGTGCGTTACCGCAGCGGCAACCAGCTCGGCGGCGAGGTGCGCGAATTCAAGCAGATGGTCAAAGATCTGCACGCGGCCGGCATCGAGGTGATTCTCGATGTCGTTTACAACCACACGGCGGAGGGCAACCACCTGGGGCCGACGTTCGGCTTCAAGGGCATCGACAACGCGGTCTACTACCGGCTCGTCGCCGAAGACGCTCGCTACTACTTCGATTACACGGGCACCGGTAACACGCTCAACGTGCGCAGCCCGCAGGTGCTCGCGCTGATCATGGATTCGCTGCGTTACTGGGCGTCGGAGATGCACGTCGACGGCTTCCGCTTCGATCTGGCCGCCAGCCTGGCGCGCGCGCTGGACGAGGTCGATCAGTTGTCGTCGTTCTTCTCGCTCATCCACCAATCAGACACGTTGCGCGGGTTGAAGCTGATCGCCGAGCCGTGGGACGTAGGCAAGAACGGCTACCAGGTGGGCAAATTCCCGGTGCGCTGGGCCGAATGGAACGGCCGCTACCGCGACACACTGCGCGCCTTCTGGCGTGGTGACGAGGGGTTGTTGGGGGATGTCGGCTATCGCCTGACCGGCAGCAGCGATTTGTACGAGGCCGGTGGACGCACCCCGGCTTCGAGCGTGAATTTCGTGACTGCGCACGATGGCTTCACGCTGCGCGACTTGGTCTCTTACGATCACAAGCACAACCAGGCGAACGGCGAGGAAAATCGCGACGGCAACGACAACGAGCACAGCCATGGCTACGGCGCCGAAGGCCCCACGAGCGACGTCGCCATCGCCAGCGTGCGGCGCCGCCAGCAACGCAACCTGCTCGCGACGCTGTTGCTCGCGCAGGGCACGCCGATGCTGGTCGCGGGCGACGAGCGCGGGCGCACCCAGAATGGTAACAACAACGCCTACTGCCAGGACAACGAGACGAGCTGGCTCGACTGGAACCTGGACGACGAACAGCGCGCGCTGTTCGAATTCACCAAGCTGCTGATCCGTATTCGTCGCGAGCACCCGGCGCTGCGGCGCTCCAAGTTCTTTCAGGGGCTCGACGTGGCCGGCACGCAGCTGCGCGACTTGCTCTGGTTTCGCCACGACGGCCAGGCCATGACCCAAGCAGACTGGCACGCCCCCGACAATCGAGCCGTGGCGATGTTTCTCGCGGGTCGCGGCATCGACGACGTCGACGACGACGGTCGGCCGCTGGTGGATGACAACCTGCTGCTCCTGATCAACGCCGGCACCAGCGACCAGCAGATGGTGCTGCCGAGTCCAGGGGGTGTGCGAACGCCTTGGCAAGTGCTGGTCGATACCGGCGATGACGCGCGCCGCGGCAAGCTGCCGTCGGACACCGCACATGTCACCTTGCCGGCGCGCAGCTTGCTCTTGCTGGCCGCGCCGTCGCGGGTCATTCGGCGTGGTGGCGCTCGGCATCGCCTCGGCGCGACGTATCGCCTGCAGTTGAGCTCCCAGTTCGGCTTCGCCGCCGCAGCCCAGGTCGTCGATTACCTGCATGAGCTCGGCGTGACCGACGTGTACACGTCCCCCATCCTGACGGCCGCACCCGGCAGCACGCATGGCTACGATGTCGTCGACTACGCCCGGCCCAGCCTCGAGCTGGGCCCCGAGGGAGCGCTGCTCGAGTTCTCGAGCGCGCTGCAGCGCTCCGGCATGGGTCTATTGCTCGATTGGGTGCCGAATCACATGGGCGCGGAGATCGGCCAAAATCGCTATTGGGACGACGTGCTCGAGCACGGCCCCAGCTCGCTGTACGCGGAGTTCTTCGACATCGACTGGAACCCACCGCGCGAAGACTTGCAAGATCGAGTGCTGCTGCCGTTGCTGGGCGATCAGTATGGGCGCGTGCTCGAGCGAGGTGAGCTATCCGTGGTTTGGGCGGAGGTCGGCTTCAAGCTGGCCTACTACGACAAGCGCCTACCCCTGGGCCCCAAGTCGCTGTTACCGCTGTTCGAGCTGGCGCTCTCGCGCCTGGACTTGCGCGAAGAAGATCCTGCGCGGCAAGAGCTCGAGAGCATCGCGTCGTCGCTCAGACATTTGCCGAACCGGCACGAAACGCGCAGCGACTTAAAGAAAGAGCGAGCGCGCGAAGCGGACGTCGTCAAGCGCCGATTGTACGGGTTGTGGCAAGCATCCGAGCCGGTGCGCGCCGCCTTCGCGCAGGCTTTGCTGTTGGTGAACGGCACGCCGGGCTCCGCCAGCAGCTTCGACGTACTGGACCGCATTTTGGACGAGCAGAGCTACCGCCTCGCTTCGTGGCGCGTTGCCGGCGAGGAGATCAACTACCGCCGCTTCTTCGATGTCAACGGCCTGGCGGCGGTACGGATGGAAGACGAGAACGTCTTTCAGGCGGCGCACGCAACGCTGTTCAAGCTGGTGGACGCCGGTTGTGTCAACGGGCTGCGACTGGATCACACCGACGGCCTGTACGATCCGGATGCCTACTTCGAACGCTTGCAGTCGCGATTTCATCGTCACTCCGACGGCGGCGCCGTCAGCCCGGACGACCTGGCGCGGCCGTTACCCATCTTGGTGGAGAAGATCTTGCAGCGCGACGAGGCGCTACCCGAAGAATGGCTCGTCGACGGCACGACCGGCTACGAGTTTGGCGTCAGCGCGCGAGGCTTGTTCATCGATCCGGCCGCCGAAACCAAGTTGACGCGCTGCTATCAGTCTTTCACGGGTGATGCTCGTTCGTTCGGCGAGCACGAGTACGAATGCAAGCGCCACGTCGTGCGACATCTGCTGTTCGCGGAGCTCGCGGTGCTGGCGCGCGCGGCACATCGCATCGCGATGGCGAACCGGCACTTTCGTGATTTTACGCAGCTGGGCTTGACGCACGCGTTGACGGAGATCGTCTGCGCCTTCCCGGTGTACCGAACGTATTTGCGCGAAGGCAAACCCGTGAGCCAGCGCTCGGAGCGGGTCGTGCGCGCCGCCACCCGCTTGGCGCGCTTGCGTAACCCGGCCCAGAGCCCGAGCCTGTTCGCTTTCTTCGAGGATTTGCTGCTGCTGCGACTGGAGGGCGCCGACGAACAGAAACAGCTACACTGCCGCTTTGCGCTGCGTTTTCAGCAGCTTACGGGGCCGATCATGGCCAAGGCGCTCGAAGATACGGCATTCTATCGCTACACGCGGCTGATTTGCCGAAACGAGGTCGGTGACACACCGGCTCGGTTTGCCACCTCGCTGCGCGAGTTCCATCGCGACAACGCCGAGCGAGCCCGCAGCTGGCCCTTGTCGATGGTCACCACGGCCACCCACGATACGAAGCGGGGCGACGACGCTGCCGCCCGCATCGCGGTACTGACCGAGATGCCGGAGCAATGGTGGGCGGCGGTCGAGCGTTGGCGCGCCCTGGCGGCACCGCTGCGCGCCGAAGTGGACGACGCGCCGGCGCCGGAGCAGTCGCTGGAGTACGCGCTCTATCAGAGCTTGGTCGGCGTTTGGCCGTTCGGAGCGAATCCGCAGGCGGCGCCGGCGCTCGTCGAGCGCGTGCTCTCGTATGTGGTCAAGGCCGCGCGTGAGGCCAAGACGCGCACCTCGTGGATCGCCACCAACGCGGCTTACGAGGCGGGGGTGACCCGGTTCGTCAAACGCTTGCTGGAAGAACGCGCGTTCGTGGAGGACTTCAGCGATTTCTGCGCGCGCCTCGACCGCGCCGGCGCCAGCAATGCGCTGGCCCAGACCCTGCTGCGCTGCTGCGTTCCGGGCGTACCCGACACGTATCAGGGCGGTGAGCTGTGGAACCAGAGCCTGGTCGATCCCGACAATCGCCGCCCCGTCGACTATGAGCTGCGCCGCCGCTGGTTGCGCGAAATCCGTGAAAAGCGCGAAAGGCCCGAGGACTTGGTGGCCGAGCTCATCGAGACGTATGCCGACGGGCGCATCAAACAATTCGTGCTGCACGTGGCGCTCGAAGCGAGGCGGGATCGGGCCGAGCTGTTCGCGCAAGGTGACTACCAGGCGCTCGACGCCGGTGAGCACGCCGTGGCCTTTGCGCGTAGCTTCGAAGACCAGGAGATAGTCTGCGTCGTGCCGCGGTTGACGCACCGGCTGCTCGAGCAAAAGCCGGGCTTTGCGTTGGGAGCAGCTTGGGGCAAACAAATGCTGCGGGGCTTGGGCGCCGCGGGCTACCGCAACCTGTTCACGGGAGCGTCGCTCGAGTGCGCCGGTCAGCTGCGTCTTGCGGACGTGCTCGCCCAATTTCCAGTCGCGCTGCTGGTAAGGGAGGCCTCGTGACCGAAGCCCGTCGTCTACCCGGCGCGCACGTCGAGGGCGATGCGACGCGCTTTGGGGTGATCACTTCCGTGGGCGCGCCCGCTGTAGAGCTGGTCGATCGCAGCGGCACCGTGCTGCAGCGTCACCAGCTCGAGGCGCGGGGCGATGACTATTACGAGGTAGTCGTGCCGGGCGTCGGCGCGGGCGCGCTCTATCGCTTCCACGTCGCGGGGCGCAGTCTGCCGGATCCGTGGGCTCGCTTTCTGCCGCTCGGGGTTCACGGACCCGCGCAAGTGATGCACTCGAGTTACATCTTCAAAAACGCCGCCCCGGCGCGCCCGCTCTCGCGCCAGGTCATCTACGAGCTGCACGTCGGCACCTTCACCCCTCAAGGTACCTTCGCTGCGGCGCGCAAACGCCTGCCAGCGCTGGCCGAGCTCGGCGTCACGACTCTGGAGTTGATGCCGGTCGCGGCTTTCGCGGGTCAACGCGGCTGGGGTTACGACGGGGTGGCCTGGTTCGCTCCCCACGCCGGCTACGGCACGCCCGATGAGCTGCGCGACCTGGTAGACGCCGCGCACGGCCTCGGTCTCTCGGTGCTGCTCGACGTCGTGTACAACCATTTCGGCCCCTCGGGTAACTACTTGGGCGCCTATGCGGCCGAGTATTTTCACGCAGATCGAGACAGCCCCTGGGGCAAGGCGCTTCGCTTCGAATACCCGCCGCTCCGGCAAATGGTGCTCGAAAACGCGCGCTATTGGTTGGAGGAATTCGAATTCGACGGCCTGCGGCTGGACGCCACTCACGCTATCTCCGATTCGTGCGAGCGGCACCTGCTGGCGGAGCTTTCGAGCCTGGCGCACGGCATGCCGCGGCCGCGCCTACTCATCGCCGAAGACGAACGTAACTCGGCCGAGCTCATCACGCGCCATGAGCTCGACGCGCTCTGGGCCGACGACTTTCATCACCAGCTCCGGGTCACCCTCACGGGTGAGCAGAGCGGCTACTACGCCGCCTACCGCCCCTCGGTGCGTGCGCTGGCGGAGGTCATCAATCGCGGCTGGCTGTATTCGGGGCAGGTGAGCCCCGTCACGGGACAGGCACGCGGTACACCAGCGGACGCGCTGACGGCTTCGGCGTTCGTGTATTGCATTCAGAACCACGACCAGGTCGGCAATCGCGCGCTCGGTGAACGGCTGAGCGCTACCGTCGAACCAGAACGGTTTCGTGCCGCGTCGTTACTCTTGCTGTTCTTGCCGATGACCCCGCTCCTATTCATGGGCCAGGAATGGGGCTCGAAGGGGCCTTTCCTTTACTTTACCGATCACGAGGCGCCGCTGGGTGAGCTGGTGCGTGAGGGCAGGCGCCGCGAATTCGCCGCTTTTCCGGAGTTTGCGGACCCCGAGCGGCGCGCCGAGATCCCGGACCCGCAAGCGGAGGCTACCTTCAACCACAGCCAATTGCGTTGGGCAGAGCGCGAGCTACCCGAGCATGCCGTCACGCTCGAGCTGTACCGCAGCTTGCTCCGGCTGCGCCAAAGCGACGAGGTCTTGAGTCACGGTGGCCGTGAAGAGCTGCTGGCCGCCGCTCTCGACGACCTGCTGATCGTACAACGCTGGTGGGGGAATCAACGGCGCGTGCTCGTGCTCAACCTGGGTAGCAGCGCCACGCCTCTGGCGCGGCTCTCGGCTCACCTGCGCTTGCGCGCCAGCCGGGCCTTGTTGCGCAGCGGCTCCGGGCCGCACGGAGAGCTGCTGCCGGGCGCGGCCGTGCTGCTCGCCGGTGAAGGGAACTTGGCCGGGTTGCTCGAAGGGAGGCCCCGATGACACCGGATTGGTACAAAGACGCCATCATCTACGAGCTGCGCGTGCGCTCATTTTACGATGCGGACGGCGACGGCGTGGGTGACTTGCGCGGGCTCGTCGACAAGCTCGACTACTTGAAGGGGTTGGGCGTGACCGCGCTCTGGTTGCTACCGACCTACGTCTCACCGCTGCGCGACGACGGTTACGATATTGCCGACTATTTCTCGGTGCACCCGGCCGTCGGCACGTTGGACGACTTCCGTGAGCTGCTACAGCAGGCTCACGCGCGCGGCTTGAAGATCATCACCGAGCTGGTGCTCAACCACACGTCCGACCAGCACCCGTGGTTTCAGCGCGCACGCCGCGCTGCGCCCGGCACCCCGGAGCGGGACTTCTACGTGTGGAGCGACGACCCCAACAAGTGGTCGGAAGCTCGCATCATCTTTCAGGATTACGAGACCGCGAATTGGACTTGGGATCCTCTGGCCAAGTCGTATTTCTGGCATCGGTTCTTTTCGCATCAACCGGACCTGAACTTCGACAGCCCGGACGTGCGCGCGGCGATGTTCGAAGTCGTTGACTTCTGGTTTGCGCTCGGGGTCGACGGCATGCGGCTCGATGCGGTCCCGTATCTGTACGAGCGCGCCGGTACGACTTGCGAGAATCTGCCGGAAACTCACCGGTTTTTGCGCGAGCTGCGCGCACACGTCGATGGCAAGTTCCAGGGGCGCATGCTGCTGGCGGAGGCCAACCAGTGGCCGGAAGACGCCGCTCGCTATTTCGGCGACGGCGACGAGTGCCACATGGCCTTTCACTTTCCGATCATGCCGCGGCTGTTCATGGCCTTGCGCATGGAAGACAGCTACCCCATCAGCGACATTTTGGAGCAGACGCCCGCGATTCCGGAGGGCTGTCAGTGGGCGATTTTCTTGCGCAACCACGACGAGCTCACGCTCGAAATGGTGACGGACGAAGAGCGCGACTACATGGTGGCGCGCTATGCCGCGGATCGCCAGACGCGCATCAACCTGGGGATTCGCCGGCGCTTGGCGCCGCTGCTCGAGAACGACCGGCGTCGTATCGAGCTGATGAACCTGCTGCTGTTGTCGCTGCCAGGCACGCCGGTGCTCTACTACGGAGACGAGATCGGCATGGGCGACAACGCTTACCTGGGCGACCGCGACGGCGTACGCACGCCCATGCAGTGGAGCTCGGATCGCAACGGCGGATTTTCGCGCGCGAATCCGCAGCGACTGATCTTGCCGACCATCAGCGACCCGGAGTATCGCTTCGAAGCCGTCAACGTCGAGATTCAGGAGCACAACCCCAGCTCGCTCTTGTGGTGGATGAAGCGCATGATCGCGCTCAGAAAGCAGCACCCGGCGTTCGGGCGCGGCAGCCTGCGTATGCTCGCCCCCGAGAATCGCAAAGTGCTGGCGTTTTGCCGGCAGCACGAGGGGGAGACGCTGCTGGTGGTCGTGAACCTGTCGCGCTACCCGCAATGGGTCGAGCTGGAGCTGCCGGAGTTCGTCGGGCGCACCCCGATCGAGCTGCTCGGTAACGGCGCCTTTCCGCCAGTCGACGACGGACCCTACCGATTGACACTCGGCGGCCACGAGGGCCTGTGGCTCTCGCTCACGAGCGAGCTGGAGCGACACCGGGCCACGTCTGCTGCTACACCGCTCGAGATGAGCCCGGCCGAATACACTGGCACCTGGGACAACCTGTTCGCGGCGGCGTCGCCGCTCGCGGGGGTGCTCGCGGTGTACGTGCCGGCTCAGCGCTGGTTTCGCAGCAAGGCCCGGTCGGTGCTGCGCGCCAGGTTTGCCGACGTCGTGAGCCTGTCGGAGCTGGCAGGTGAGCCGCGGAGCGGCGATCCGCCGACCAGCCTGCGTCCGGAGCCGCGCGCCGTCGCGTCCTGGCTCGCGCTGGTCGAAATGGAGTTCGTGGACGGCGACCCCGAAATTTACGCCTTGCCGCTCAGCATCGTGCCCAGCGAGGAGCAGCCCAAGAATGCGCTGCTGGCGCTGCGCAGCCCCGATGCCTCGCAGCCCCCACACTGGCTGTGCGATGCGTCGCTGCGTGCCGAAACCGCTCGCCTGCTCAACGAGCTGGCCTTCAGTGAGCGTACCCAACGCGGCCGCTCTGCCACGCTGCGTGGCCGTTGCCTGGTGCCGGCGGCGCGCGGCGTCGGCGAGCCGATCAAGCCGTTGGGCGCCGAGCAGAGCAACACGTCTTTCCTGCTGGGGCAGCAAATCGTGGGCAAGCTGGTGCGGCGTTTGGAGGCCGGTGCCAATCTCGAGGTCGAGGTGCTCTCGGCGCTGAACGGCGCCACGCCTCGGCCGAACGTGCCGGCGCTGTTGGCATGTATCGAGCTCGAGCTCGGAGCCATCAGCAGCAGCCTGTGGATGAGCGAGAGCTACGTGGCCAACGAGGGCGATGCCTGGCAACTGACCATCGACCACGCGCAGCGCTACTACGAGCGCGCTCTGACTCGCCAGGGCGGCGAGTTGCTGCCGACGACCGGCCTCTTCGACAGCGCCCATGTCGAGCTCCTACCCGACTTCGCGCCGCTGCTGCGGCTGCTCGGTAAGCGCACGGCGGAGCTGCACAGCGCGCTCTTTCGACAGGCGAGCAGCGACGCACGCCCGTTCAACGCGCTCAGCAGTCGCGCATTTTATCAGTCCGTGCGCAACTTGAGCGCGCGAGCTTTCGACGCGCTGCGCACCGCGAACCTGAGCGAGACGGCGCGCCCGCTCGCAGCGGCGCTGCTCGCTCGCAGAGCAGAGCTGCGAGAGGTCTTGAATCGCGCCCTGACGCAGCCGCTCAGTGGCCAGCGCATGCGCGTGCACGGCGACTACCACCTGGGTCAGGTGCTCTACTCGGGCAATGACTTCTACATCATCGATTTCGAGGGCGAGCCCGCCAAGAGCCCGACGGAGCGGGCGCGGCTGCGCTCGCCGCTGGCCGACGTGGCGGGAATGCTGCGCTCGTTGCACTATGCGGCCTACGGCGTGCTCACGATGCCGCTGCCAGGCGCCCAAGTCCGGCCGGAAGATCGCGAGCAGCTCGAGCCCTGGGCGCGCCAGTTCTACTGCGCCAGCGCGGCGGCGTTCTTGAACAGCTATCTGGCGGCGGCCGAAGGTGAGCCGTTCTTGGGCGTCTCGCTCGAGCAGCAGCGCACCTTGCTCGACATTCATTTGGTCGAAAAGGCTCTCTATGAGGTGCTCTACGAGCTCAACAATCGTCCAGCGTGGGTCGAGCTGCCGCTGCGCGGTTTGCTGTCTCTGCTGGAGTCGACGTGAGCGCCGCCACCCGCGAGACCGACGTGATCATCGTCGGGGGCGTCGGACGGCGCGCTGGTCGAGGCCGCGCTCTCCAGTACCCGTGCACCGTGGCGGGCGCGCTCGGTAGTGGCGAGCAAATGCGCGGCGCCTGTTGACCTCGACTCGCTGACGTCTGCTGGCACCCGCATTGCTTGTGCAACCAGCAGATGACCGAGTGGATCGGCTGGATTAGCTCGATAATTCTGCTTTCGACGATCGTCGCGCAGCTGCGCAAGCAATGGCTGGCGCGCTCGACGCGCGGAGTTTCACGCTGGTTGTTCGTGGGCCAATCTGCGGCGTCGCTCGGCTTTACCTGGTACAGCATCCGGCTCGGTAACTGGGTGTTCTCGCTGACCAATGCGCTGCTCTTGATCTCGGCGCTCGTCGGGTGCTTGCTCACCCTGCGCCGGCAGGAGCAAGCCGCCTGATGCAAAACGACGTGTCGCGCAGTGCCACGCGCGCGCGTTGCGCTACGTGTCGTGCGGCGACGCGGGTATCACGCGCATCAAGCTTGGGCACGCTTGCTGGCGTCGCCCGGAGCTGGCGAGGGAATTGCAAGACGTAGCGCAGCGCTCGCAGCGCTCTCACGGAGCAAAACGAACATGCTGACAATTCTCGTAATCTTGTTGGTGCTGGCCTTGATTGGCGGTGGTTTGGGTCACTCCCGCTTCGGCTACGCTGGTTGGTCGCCAGCGGGGCTACTCTTGCTCGTGGTGCTGGTGCTGCTGCTGACCGGCACCCGGATATGAGCTGGCCGCAGGTAGAGCGCGCCAAAGCGTGGCTGCGCGGTATCAAGACGAACCCCAAGCGCCGCCGGCGTGTGCTGACGGCGCTGGCCGTCCTGCTGTTGGCGTATCCCGTGCTGGGCACGCTGGCGCTCTGGAGCGGCTTCGTCGAATGGGTGATTCGCGACGAGGACGTGAAGGTCGAAATTTCGAATCCGGCCTGGACCGTGATACCGGGCCGCATCCACCTGCGCTTCGTGCGCATCTACGTGAACGGTGATGCGCAGTTCATCCTCGAGGGGCACGATCTGTTCGCCAGCGTCAGCGTCTTCGAGCTATTCAAGCGGCGCCTGCACGTGACGAGATTGGCCTCGCACCACGTGCGCTACCAGATGCGCACACAGGTCAACGATCCGAAGGCCAGCGCCAAGCGCCTCGCGGCGTACCCCAAGCTCGAGGGGCTACCGGGCGTCAACACGGTGAGCAAGGCCGCCGCCTCCAAGACAGAGGCGCGCGAGCCGCAGTGGACCGTGAACGTGGAAGGCTTGAAGGTCGACGTGGTGGAGCTGTGGTTCTTCGAGTACCGCTACCTGGGTGAGGGACACTTGCGTGGCGGCTTTTTGGTCGGGCCGAACGTGATGGAGGTCTCGACTTCCGTGCAAGATATCGGACCCGGGGAGCTGCGCTTCGGTGAAAAGCAGCCCCTGGCCCGCAACTTGCGCGGCCAGATAACGGCCACCATTCCCAAGCTGAACCCCAACGAGCACGCTGACGCGAGCTTTTTGGAGCTAGTGAGCGCCCGCGCCAACCTCCGCGCAGACGTGCTCACGCTGATGAATGTCGGCGCCTACCGGCCGGACTTGGAGGTCACGCGCGGCGCCGGTCCGCTCTTTTTCGACCTCTACATGGAGAAGGGCTACCTCGGGCAAAAGAGCAAGCTCACCTTCGAAACCGACGCGGTCAAGATCAAGGGCGATGGCTACGGCGTGCTGACCGACTTCAAGCTCGCCTTCGACGCGGGGGCCGAGAAGGGGCTGCCGCTCGGCCAGCTCGACGCCAAGTCGACGTATTTTTCGCTCGCCAAGCGCGACCGCGAATTCACGATCCAGATTCACGGCCATCACGAAGAGGCTGCGCTCGACACCATACGCCTGGGTTCTGGAACGGACTTGAAGCGCGCGCGCGTCAGCATGCCCAAAATCGTCTGTACCGATTTGAAAGACCTGGCAGTCGTGTTGGGCGATCCGCCCGCCGTCAACACCGAGGCGGGGGAGGCGCACGCATCCCTACACCTCGACATGGACGGCAAGTACTGGGCGCAAGGACCGTTCTCGGCCGAAATCTTGCGCGTCAAGGGCGAGCGCGCGGGCGTGGAGGTCAGCGGCAATACCTGGATCAAGGCGCAGTTGCGCTTCAATCCCAAGCTCAAGACCAACATCGTCGAAGATTTGCTGCTGCGCATGCGCAACGTCAGCATGCACGTCGAAGACGAGGCGGTGAACGACTGGTGGATGGACCTGAGCTCGAAGCGCATCACCGTTCAGAGCGGTGACACGCCGCGCGTCGAAGGCAGCTTGAGCATTCGCAGCAAAAATCTCGAGCCCGTGATCGAAGCTCTGGCCGAAAAAGACGTGATCAGCGACATCGTGCCGGTGCTCACGCGCCTGGACGATTTTCGCGCCAAGACCACGTTTCGCAAGCAAGGTCCCGTCACCGACGTGAGCATCGAGTCCGAAAGCGACGTGTGGGATGTTGCGGGTCGGGTGTACTCGAACGCCAAAGAAAGCCTGATGGCGGTGGTGGTCGGCGGCCAAGCCGTGTCCCTCGGGGTGGCCAAGCTCCAAGACCAGCACCTGGAGCTCAAGCCCTTTGCGAAGACGGCGTGGCTCAACGAGCGGCTGGCGGAGTTTCCGAAACCGCTCGTGCAAATGGCACCGGCCAAGCCTTGAGCGGGGCCCCGCGCGGCTCAGCCTCGCTTGCGCGCCAGTGCCCGCCAGCCGATCAGCGCCACGAGCGCCGCGCCGACGCTGGCGCTCGCGGTCGGATGCTGCTTCACGTAACGCGCGAAGCGCTGAGGCGCCTTGCTCAGGCGCCATAGCAGGCGCCAGCCCAGGTGAGCGGCAGAACGCTCCGCCGCTTCGAAGGCTCGCTCCTTCAGCTGCGCCGGCTCGAGCGCCAAGTGTAGCTGTTCGATGTCCGACGCCACCCGCGCGCGCGCGACCATGCTTCGGATCTGCAGCTCTTCAGTGCTGGGCTCGCGGTCGGTCTTCATGTGGCTGCCCTCTTGATGGCTTCGGCGTCGCGCCGCAGGCTTTCGAGCGCGTGCTCGGGCTTGAGGTGCAATCGTGCGAGCTTGGCTTTGCCGTTCAGCAGCAGCAGCGCGCCAGCGCCGCTCGTCACGGCACCGACCAGGAGCGCGGCGAGCCAGACCGGCACGACCAGCGCCAGCGCCAAAATCGCGGCAAGAAGCAGCGCCATCGCGCCCCCTGCCAACGCGGCGGCTCCGAGCGCCAGCGCGATGGCGTCTTGCTTGGCGGCGTTGAGACCTTTCACCAGCTCGTGCTTGGCGAGCGCGGCTTCGTCTTTGGCGAGCTGCTGCAGGTCGCGTGACAGGTGCTCGACCAGCTCAGTCAGCGGTGGCGTGTCGATCGTGGGTGGGGTGCCGGTCGTTGGCGTGGGCACGCTCGCGGCTAATTTTGCTTCCATCTTGGCGATCCGATCTTTCTATCGAGACTGCGTTTGCGGTCGGCTCGATGCTCGCGCCTCGGCGTCGCGCCTGGACCTGAGTGAACTCCGCCCCCATGAACAAGATCTGCGACGCGTAGTAGACCCAAACGACGAGCGCGACGAGCGAGCCGGCCGCCCCGTACGCTGAGCCCACGGCGGCCTTGCCCAGGTAGATTCCGAGCAGCTGCTTGCCGATCGTGAAAAGCAACGCAGTGAAGATCGCGCCGCCCCACACATCGCGCCAGTCCACTTTGGCGTCCGGAATCACCTTGAAAATGAGCGCGAACAGCAGCGTGATGACGGCTAAGGAAAAACCTATGTTGAGCCCCTGCCAGAGCACCGCCCCGCCCGGCAGCGTGTCCGCCAAGGCGCTACCCAGCGAGCTCAAGACGGAGCTGAGCACCAGCGAAACGAGCAGCAAGAACGCGACTCCGAGCACCATCGTGAACGAAAAGAAGCGATCTTTGAGCTGAGCCAACCAGCCGCGATCGGGGCGTGGTTGCACTTCCCAGATGGTATCGAGCGACGTCTGCAGCTGGCCGAACACACCCGAGGCACCCACGAAGAGCGAAACGATTCCGACGACGGTGCCCACCACGCTCGTCGTTGGCTGCTGGGCGTGCACGATGACGGCTTGAATGCCGCGGGCCGCTTGCGCTCCGACCACGCTGCCTAGCTCGCGCTCCACTCCGCCACGGGCGGCTTCGGGACCCAAGAACCAGCTTGCCACGGCGATTGAAATCACCAACAAGGGCGCCAGCGACAAGAGCGCGTAGTACGCAAGCGCGGCCGCTTGAGTAGAAGCGTCGTCGTGCAACCAATCCGTCGCTGTTTCCTTGGCAATCGACCAGGCGTCGCGCCAGCGCATGACGTACGGGATAGCAACGCGCGTGCCGCTCGGCTCGCACACGCGGGCCGCCCTTGGCGTGGCACGAGAAGTGCCTAGCGGCTGAGTATGAACGCCATCGATCTCTTGAAGCAGCAACACCGCGAAGTGGAAGACCTATTCTCCAAAATCGAGAAGGCCGAAGACTCGAAAAAAGCCGCGCTATTCCACGAGCTCGGCTCGAAGCTCGTCGGGCATGACGCCATCGAGCGCGAGATCTTTTACCCGGCATGCGAGGAAGCGCTGGGGCTGACCGACGAGTTGGGCGAAGCTTTGGTCGAGCACGGCGTGGTCGAGTTTTGCCTCTACCAGGCCGATCAGGCCGTGGGGCAGCCCGACTTCGACTACAAAGTGACGGTTCTGAAGGAGCTGATCGAGCACCACGTGAAAGAGGAGGAGGACGAATTTTTCCCCAAGGTGCAGAAAGCCCTGGGTGACGAAAAGCTCGAAGCCTTGGGTGAGGAGCTCGAAGACGCTTTCGAAGATGTGACCAGCGACGACTATCACGAGCCCCTGTTCGAAAATTTGCGTCAGGTGCTGGTCGGCGCGCTCAAGCCCGTGCCCAAGAAGGACCTGGACGACGCCGAAGCCGAGGAGCGGCCGTCGTCGAGGCAGAAGCGCGCCAAGACCAGAAAAAGCGCCTAGGACGGCGTCAATTGTCCCGTGTGACGCGCTACGCCACGCGCGCAAAAGCTCATCAAGACTCACCGCCTTCGTCGAGGAGCTTGCTCTTGGTCTACGGGATCAACGGCTTCGACTTGGAGGGCGGTGAGTGTCTGATGCGCGCGGACAGCGAGGCTCTTGGAACGGCGTGTGCACGGTGGCGCGCCCATGGAAACACAGGCAACCCGAGACTTGGAGAATGGCGGCGTGCTGGAAGAAGAGGACGGGCGCCGCAAGACCTGGGTGCGCGTCGCCGGCGTAGCGCTCGGCACGTCATTGCTGGGGGCTGCGCTCGGTCGGCGCCGCCCGCGGTCGCAGCGCTTGGCGGTGGCCGGCGGAGCCGTGCTCGGCATGGCCGCCATCGAGCTGCTCGCAACGGCGCGGCGTCGAAGCAAGGACCCGCAGGAACAGCTTCCGGTTCACGTGCGCAAGAGCATCACCATCGATCGCTCGCCGGACGCGGTTTACGCCTATTGGCGCGATCTGGAGAATTTGCCGCGCTTCATGGCCCACTTGGAAGCGGTGCGCGAAGACGCAGAGGGCTCGCTGTGGCGCGCCAAAGGCCCGGCGGGATCGACCGTGGAATGGCGGGCCGAGATCACGATCGACAAGCCGAACGAGACCATCGCTTGGCGCTCGCTCGAGGGCGCCAGCGTACCGAATCGCGGCGTGGTGCGTTTCAAACCGGGGCCGGGAGGTCGGGGCACCGAGCTGCACGTCGAGCTCACCTACGATCCGCCTGCCGGTGTGCTGGGCGCGGCCATCGCCAAGCTCTTTGGTGAGGAACCCGGTCAGCAAATTGCGGGCGATTTGCGGCGCCTGAAGCAAGTCCTGGAAACGGGCGGCGTCGTGCATTCGGACGCCAGCATTCACAGCGGCATGCACGCCGCGCGGCCTGCGGACGACGACGAGCCGATACGGGTCTTGGGACAGGAGGCGCAGCCATGAAGGCCAATTGCTTCATGGGCAAAAAGCACGTCGAGGTGCAAGAAGTGCCCGAGCCGCGCATCTTGAGCAACCGAGACGCCATCATCAAGATCAGCAGCACTGCGATTTGCGGCTCCGACTTGCATCTCTACAACGGCTTCGTGCCCTCGATGGAGAAGGGCGACGTGCTCGGTCACGAGTTCATGGGCGAGGTCGTCGAGCTTGGAAAAGGTGTGAGCAACCTGTCGGTAGGCGATCGCGTGGTGGTGCCGTTTCCGATAGCGTGCGGCAACTGCGCGGCTTGCCAGGCTGGCACGACCTCGCTGTGCGAGAACTCGAACCCCAACGCCTGGCTGGCGGAAAAGATGTGGGGCCACTCGCCCTGCGGCATCTTTGGCTATTCGCACCTGCTCGGCGGGTATGCCGGCGGCCAGGCCGAGTACGCGCGCGTGCCCTTTGCGGACGTGGGACCGCTCAAGGTTCCCGGGCACCTTTCGGACGAACAGGTGCTGTTCTTGAGCGACATCTTTCCGACCGGCTTCATGGGCGCGGAGATGTGCGACATCAAGCCGGGCTCCACGATCGCCATTTGGGGCGCAGGGCCCGTCGGCTTGTTCGCCATGGCCAGCGCCAAGCTGCTGGGTGCCGAACGCATCATCGCCATCGATCGCTTTCCAAAGCGGCTCGAGCGTGCGCGCGTCGGCGCAGGCGCGACCGACGTCATCAACTACGAAGAGGCGGACGTCTACGAGACGCTGCAGGAGCTGACGGCGGGGCGCGGCCCGGATGCTTGCATCGACGCGGTCGGGATGGAGGCGCACAGCACGGGCGCCATGTACGCGGTCGACCGCGCCAAACAAAGCTTGATGTTGGAGAGCGATCGCCCGCTCGCGCTACGCCAGGCCATTCGTTGCTGTCGTAACGGCGGCATCGTCTCGGTGATTGGCGTTTACGGCGGCTTCATCGATTCGTTTCCGATGGGCGCCATCGTCAACCGTTCCTTGACGATCCGCAGCGGACAATGCCACGTGCACCGCTACCTGCACCGCTTGCTCGGCTACATCGAGCGCGGTGAAATCGACCCGAGCTTCGTCATTACCCACACGCTGCCTCTGGCGAAAGCCGCAGAGGGCTATGACATGTTCCTCAACAACCGTGACGGCTGCGAAAAGGTCGTGCTGAAGGCGGCCTAGGTCGCTGTCAGCCTTCGGGCTCGTCCTCGGCGCCAATCACTATCGGTGGTGGCGCCGGGACCTCGAGCTCCGCGCCCGCGATCGCGCGCTGAATCGTCTCGAGCGGGAGCTTCGGCGTGCGATCGGCGCGCAGCAACCCGTTGGCTTCTTGATAGGTGTCGGTCAGCTGCGTGTAGCAAAAGCCGGACAGCGCCTCGAGCCGGCGTACCACGCGCATCAGCTGCGTGAAGGCGCGCTCGAAGGCGTCCAGATCGTTGGCGCGGGTGTAGCCCCAGCTGCCGTCTTTCGCCTGCAAGGCGATGCCGCCAAACTCGGACAGCACGATCGGGTGCTCGCGCCGCGAGTGCCCTTCGAGCACCAGCGCGCGGCCAGCGGGGCGTTCGCGCCGAAATAGCTTGGGTAACGCATCTTGCGTGTAATAGCGCTTCGCGATGCGGTCGTGGTTCGCGTCGTAGTCGTGAATACCGATGATGTCGGTGGCGACGCTCTCCCAACCGTCGTTGCCGACGACGGGCCGCGACGGATCGTGTGTCTTGGTCAAGTAGTACAGGGCGCGCACGTAGTTTCTCTCGGGGGCGCTATCCGGAAGGTTGGGCACACCCCACGATTCGTTGAACGGCACCCAGGCCATGATGCACGGGTGACTGACGTCGCGCTCCAGAATGTCCATCCACTGCGTCGTCAGCCTTTCGACGGAGCGCTTCGAAAAGCGGTAGGCGCTGGGCATCTCTTCCCACACCAACAAGCCGAGCGTATCTGCCCAGTACAAGAAGCGCGGGTCTTCGATCTTTTGGTGCTTACGTACGCCATTGAAGCCCATCGCTTTGATCAGCTCCACGTCGCGGCGCAGCGCTTCGTCGCTGGGCGCGCTCAGCCCCGTCTCGGGCCAGTACCCCTGGTCGAGTACCATCCGTAGCAAGTAGGGGCGGCCGTTGAGCAGCAAGCGGTCCCGGTGCACGGCGATACTGCGCAGCGCCGTGTAGCTCAGAACGCGATCGATGCAGCGGCCTTGTGCGTCACTGAGCTCGAGCTCGGCGTTGATCAGGCGCGGTGTGCTCGGGCTCCACAACAGCTCGTTGCGGAAGTCGTCGATGCCGGGATCGGAGAGCGCGATGCGCCGATGCACTTCGCCCGCCACGACCGTGTATACGTCGTGCGCCAGAATCAGGTCACCCAACGACAATTTGACGCTGAGTCGCAGCTTGCTGCCGAGCGGTGCCGCGATCGAGGCATCGAGGCTGATTTCCCAGCGCTCGAGGCTCGAGGTCCAGATCAGCTGCTGGATGCGTACCTCGGGCACTTGTTCGAGCCACACCGTTTGCCAGATGCCGGTCGTGCGCGGATACCAGATGGAGTGCGGGTTGAGCTGCCAGTCTTGCTTTCCGCGAGGCTTTTCTAGATCCGTAGGGTCGTCTTCGACGTGAACGACCAGCTCTTGCTCGGCGCGCCCCGAGTCGAGCTGATCGGTGACGTCGAACTGAAACGGCGTGTAGCCGCCTTCGTGCTCACCGAGCCGCGCACCGTTGAGCCAGACCGTCGCGTGGTAGTCCACGGCGCCGAAATGCAGGAGCAAGCGCTCGCCCGGCGCGAGCTGGGGCGCGACGAACCGTGTCCGGTACCAGCAGGTGCGGTAAAGTCCGGTGTCGGCCACGCCGCTTGCCGAAGTCTCGGGAGAGAACGGCACCTGAATTTGCCGCGTCCATTTCACTTGCCGCACATCGGAGCACGGCTCGACGTCAATCTCGAAATCCCACCAGCCGTTGAGCGACGTCCAGCTCTGACGACGAAGTTGCGGTCGCGGGTAACCAGCCTGGCCATGAGCGTTCTCGACCGCGCTCGAGAGCGGCGGCGAAGACTCCAGCAGGCCGATGCGCGATTGATAGCGCCGAGGCATCGTGTCGACAGAGTAGCTCTCCTTGGCGGAGCGTCGATCGATTTGGCGCAAGATTTCTCGTGCGTAGGTTGTGGCATCCACAACGCCACGCGAAGGCAAAGTTGACTCGAATACGGCGCCGCAAAGTGTCGCGAGTGTGTGTAGAAGCCAACCAACGGCAGCTCGCGGCTCTCTGGCACAGCCCGTGCTTTGCGCAGCGAAACGATGTTCGACCTCGTCTGTTTCTCACACCTGCGTTGGGATTTCGTTTTTCAGCGGCCACAACATTTGCTGTCGCGGGCGGCGCGCTCTCGCCGGGTTTTTTACGTAGAAGAGCCCCATTTCGCCGCCGACGAGCCAAAGCTCGAAGTGCGGCAGGACGAGCACGGAGTGCACGTCGTGACCATGCACCTGCCGGATGGTCTGACGGATGACGAGGCGCTCTCGTGCCAGCGCGTCTTGCTTCAGCACCTGGTCGCTTCCGCGGAGATTGCCGACCACGTGCAATGGTTCTACACGCCCATGGCGTTGCCGCTGGCGCAGGCCCTGCCGAAGCCGCTGGCTTGCGTGTACGACTGTATGGACGAGCTATCGGCCTTCAAGGGAGCGCCGCCACGCCTCTGTGCGCTGGAGTCCGAGCTGCTGCGTTGCGCCGACCTGGTTTTCACCGGCGGGCACGCGCTGTTCGAAGCCAAGCGCGAGCTGCATCACAACATCCATCCTTTCCCGAGTAGTGTGGACCGCGAGCATTTTGCGCGTGCGCGTGTGCCGCAGGCCGATCCTCCTGATCAGGCACCCCTGCCACGCCCGCGCCTCGGCTTCTTCGGGGTGATCGACGAGCGCATGGATTTGGTGCTGCTGGAGCAGGTAGCGCGCCTCCGTCCAGACTGGCAGCTCGTGATGATTGGACCGGTAGTCAAAATCGACGAGCGCGAGCTGCCGCGCCTGCCCAACATCCACTACCTCGGCGCGAAGTCGTACGCGGAGCTGCCCAACTACCTGGCCGGCTGGGACGTGGCGTTGATGCCCTTCGCCAAGAACGAGGCAACGCGTTTCATCAGCCCCACCAAGACACCGGAGTACCTGGCGGCCGGCAAACCGGTCGTCTCGACTTCGATTCGTGACGTGGTGCGGCCGTACTCGGTACGAGGGCTTGCCCACATTGCCGACACTCCGCTGGACTTCGTGGCCGCGTGCAGCGCCTGCTTGGCCGACGAGGGCGAACGCTTCTTGCGACGGGTGGACGCGTTCTTGTCTCACCTGTCCTGGGATCAAACCTGGTCCGAGATGGAGGCGCTCATGGAGCGCGTCGTGGAGTCGGCTAGCCGGAGCAGCGGCGAACAGCCGTGTGCAGACTTCGAAGAGGCGCGCGAGGTCGGCTGATGCTCCACCACGCCGCCGTGGGCGGTTCGCTCGAGCTGTGGGGAGGAGTCGAGTGCACCGTCAACCGCGTTGGTCATCGCTATCATGACCAGCTGCGGTTTGCGGGTCACGGCTCGAGGCCCGACGACCTCGAAGCGATTGCCAGCCTGGGCGTCAAGGCGCTGCGCTACCCGGTGCTGTGGGAGCACGTCGCGCCTCGCGCGTTGACGCAGGCTCGCTTCGACCGGACCGATCGGCAACTGGCCGCGCTGCGTCGGCTCCGCGTGGAGCCCATCGTCGGCCTGTTACATCACGGTAGCGGCCCTCGCTACACGTCGCTGCTCGATCCTGCGTTTCCGAACAAGCTGGCCAGCTACGCAAGCCGGGTGGCGCGTCGCTATCCCTGGCTCGAGCGCTTCACCCCCGTCAACGAGCCCCTGACGACGGCTCGCTTCAGCGCGCTTTATGGTCATTGGTACCCCCACGCCCGCGACGATCGCAGCTTTGCTCGCGCCTTGTTCAACCAAGTGCGGGGCAGCGCGCTCGCCATGCAGGCGATCCGTCGAGAAATCCCGGGCGCCAAGCTGGTGCAAACCGAGGACCTGGGGGTGGTTCGGAGCACACCCGATTTGGCGGAGCAGGCGCAGTTCGAAAACCACCGCCGCTTCCTCAGCCTCGAGTTGCTGATGGGGCGGGTGACGCGCCATCATCCGCTCTTCGACTACTTGCGCGGCGCAGGCCTGACCGAGAGGGAGCTCGCGCTCTTGGCGGACGAGCCTTGTGTGCCGGACGTCGTGGGCTTCAACTACTACGTGACGAGCGAGCGCTTCCTCGACAGCCGAGTCGAGCTCTATCCGTCGCACGTGATTGGCGGTAACGGCGAGCGGCAATATGCGGACGTCGAGGCAGTGCGGGTTTGCCGGGACGGACTCAGCGGGCCCGCCGCGCTGCTACGCGAAGCGCACGAACGTCTGGGGCTCACGCTGGCCATCACCGAAGCTCACCTGGCGGGTTGTCCAGAAGACCGCGCGCGTTGGTTTTCCTACGTGTGGACGGCGGCGGAGGCTGCCCGGCAGAGTGGTGTGCCGGTCGTTGCCGTCACCGCCTGGGCGCTGTTCGGCTCGTATGGTTGGGATCACCTGGTCACGCGTGGCGCCTGCTCTTACGAGCCGGGCGCCTTCCAGGTTCGCAATAGGAGACGCATCGAAACCCCGTATGCGGGCTTCTTGCGCGCGATCGCGGGCGGCACCGCGCGTGTGGTCGACGGCGGTTGGTGGCGTCACGACGAACGCCTGCTCTACCGTCACACCGACGCCTTGACGGGCACTAGCTTGGCATCAGCGGACAGTGAGCAGAGCGTGGTGGAGAGCTGCCTGGCACGCCTCTAGTGTCGCCTCGACCTCCGCCTCGGTGTGTGCCGCGCTCAGGAACCACAGATGCCGCGGGTGCAGCAGCATGCCGGCCGCCAAGACCTCGCGATAGAAACAACGCGTGAGGGCGGCGTTGAGCGCTGCATCCGGCTCCGTGAACTTGAAGAACGGCATTGCCGGGAGAGGCTCCGCGTAAGCCACCGCCGACACGTGACTCTTCGAGATCAGCGCGTTCAGACCGTCGATCAGGCGCTGGCCGAGCCGCTCGAGCCGCGCCAAAACGCCGTCTTCTCGCACGATGTCGAGCGTTGCCAGGGCTGCCGCCATGGCCGAGGTTTCCCCGTGGAACGTGGCCGAATAGTGCATGCCCGCTGCGAACCTGAGCACGTCACGACGTCCCAACAGCGCCGCAATGGGGCGGCCATTGCCCAGCGCCTTGCTGACGGTGATGAGATCGGGGCGTAGCCCGACGCGTTCGCAAACCGAGCCGGGCGCGATGCGCAGGCCGGTCTTCACTTCGTCCATGATGAAGACCGCGCCGTGCTCGTGCGCATGGCGCATCAGCTCGTGGAACACGGCTGGCTCGAATGGTAGGACCATTTCGGGTGCCAGAATCACCGCCGCGACGGCGCCGCGGTGCGCCTCGAGCAGACGGCGCAGGCTGTCAGGGTCGCTGGCGCGGAACTCCAGCACTTGCTGATCCAGTCCGCGCGGCACGTAGCGCTCGAGCGGCAGACACCAGTCGTGCCAACCGTGGTAGCCCGCGCGAGCGACCGTCGTTCGGCCCGTCTTTTCACGGGCGACGCGCAACGCTGCGGTCGTGGCCTCCGAACCGGTTTTGAAGAAGACGCCCAGCTCGGCGCCCGGAAACAGCGGCAGCAAACGCTCGATGAGCTGCGCGTGGAGCGGGTGGTTCAGCGAGAGGAGATTGCCTGACGCGGCTTGTCTCAGCGCGGCTTGCTCGACCAGCGGGTGTGCGTAACCGAGCAGCTGGGCCCCGAACGCCATCAGGTAGTCGATGTACTCGTGGCCATCGACGTCCCAGATTCGCGAGCCGGCACCGCGCTCGAAGTACGACGGCGTGGTCTCGAAATCGACCAGCGCGCGGCCGGACAAATGGATACCGCCCGGGATGAGGCCGCAAGCACGCAAGTAGTGTTCGTGTGAACGCCGGTAGCGCGCGCGCAGCTGCTCGACGCGATCTTGCTCGGAGTTTTGCACGTGGCCCTAGCGCGTCAGCTGGTACTCGTAGGCCGCCGAAGTCAGTGCGCCCAGGGTCGTGCCCATGAAATAGCCGCCGATGACGTCACTGGTCCAATGCCGGTCCAGCAGCAAACGACCGAGGCCGGCTGCCATCGAGCCGAAACCCAGGGCGCCCGCCCAGCGCAGACCAATTCGCTCACGGTACACCACGTAACTGCCAGCGACAGCGAGTGCCGCGGTCTGCAGGGCGTGCCCGCTCGGGTAGCTATGCTTGCTCGGTTCCTTTCGCTCCCAAGGCGGAAGGCGTCGGGGCAGGACATGATCGAGCACCAGGGGAACGAGCGCGGCCAGCACGGCCGTGCCGGCGATCGTGGCTGCGGCTTCGGGCCGACCGGCTTTGGCTAGATCCCGGCTGGCCTTGGCGGCCGCCGGCAAATATCCCATCGGCTTGCCCAGCGGCGTCGTGGTCCAGGCTGCGGCGCGCGCCCATTCGGACCGCGAGCCTGAATCGCGCAGTCGGTGAACGCGACGCTTCAACCGACGATCGAGTGACGCTGTCCACCCGCGCGCTACTGCGACGCTCGTCAGTGCGAAGCCGAGCGCAGAGCAACCGGCGACGCCGAGCAACCAAGGGAGTGTCGAACGCATGCAGCGCTCGCTGCACGTCGCGTGCCCGTGAAGAGACAGGCACGGCGTTTGCTCTCGGGGTGCGGCCCTCGCGGGCCTCGTGCACTTGAGGAGAGCTTCGAATGCTGTTTCTGTTCGGAATGTTGACCTTGGATACGATGTTGGGTGCTTACGAACGTGCCGCGCAGCTGATGCTAGCGAGCGAAAATGTCACGGACGCCCGCGCACCTGCTGTGGCGGATACGAAAGTGCAGAGTCAGAAGTCGGCCGCCAGGCTGCAGCAGATCCGTCGTGCCGCCATGGCCGACGGCTCGCTCTCATTCAGTCCTTAGTGAGGTGCGCCATGAGCAAGAAACGAGCAGTCCTGGGTATCGTCGATGCAGAAATTCAGGCCGAAAATATCGTGCACCGCCTGCAGCACGTCGGTATCTCGGGCCAAGACATTTCTGTGATCTTGTCGGATCGCCATGGCTCCCGAGACTTTGCTCACGAGCACCACACCAAAGCACCCGAAGGGGTTGTGGTCGGCGTTGCCGGCGGCGGCCTCTTGGGCGGCACGCTCGGCGCCCTGGTCGGGGTCGGCGCGCTGGTGATCCCGGGCCTGGGCGGCTTCATCGCCGCCGGCCCGCTGATGGCAGCGCTCAGCGCGGCGGCCGCCGGCGCGACACTCGGCGGCGTCGCCGGGGCCCTGATCGGCATGGGCATTCCGGAGCTCGAGGCCAAGCAGTACGAGGGAAAATTACGGCACGGCAATATCCTGATTGCCGCGCACGTCGAAAGCTCCGAAGAGGAGGCGCGCGCCAAAGAAGTATTTCGGCGCGAAGGGGCGCACGATATCGCAGCGACCAGCGAGTCGGCCGTGCCGCGCGCCGCCGAGTGAGGGCGCGCCTTCAACCACCGGCCGCTGCGCGCACGGAATCTCGCTGAGCGGCTGCCAGAAGCTCCTGCACTTTGTCGATGAGCACGCGCGTGTCGAACGGCTTGGGCAGGTAAGCAATCAGCTGGCTGGCGTCGTTACCCGGCACTGCTTCTTCGAAAGTGAAGCCGGAGATGAACAAGATCGCGAGCTCCGGCCGCTCTGCGCGGAGCGTGCGCGCGAGCTCGATCCCACTTTGACCGGGCATGACGACGTCCGTCACCAGCAAATCGATGGTTCCGCTGTGGCCCGCCGCCAGGTCGCGCGCGCGGCTCGCGTCTTCGGCCACCAGCAACGAATAGCCTTCACGCATCAGCGCGCGGCGAATCACCGCTCGCAGCGTCGGCTCGTCGTCCACCACCAGAATGGTGGCGCTGCGGCGTGAGCGGCTCGCTGGCGTCGGCGTGACTGCCGAGCGGCGCGCCACACCCGAAGCCGGCAAGAGCACCCGGTAGCACGCGCCGTGCTCGGTTTGCGCGTCGCTCTCGATGCGCCCGCCCCACTCGTGCGCGATCTGCCAGATGCCGGCCACGCGACTGGCACGCTGCCGCGAGTCGACCTCGTAGCTCATCAATGGGTCGAAGGCATGGCGCGAGTCATCGCGTGTGTCCGAGCGGCCTTCGTATTCGATGCCCAACTCGAGGTAGTCGCCGCTCGAAAGCTGCGCCTCTTCTTGCAACTTCACGCTGCGCGTTCGCAAGACGAGCTTGCCGCCGCCGTGGAGCTTGGCGCCGGCGTTGCCCACCAGGTTGACGAGCACCTGCTCGACCTGAGCCGGATCGGCGCGCACCTCGGTCGCGCGCAGGTCTAGCTCCGTTTCGACCAGCACCGAAGGACCCAAAATGCGACGCAGCAGCTCGGCCCACTCGCGCACCAGCTGATTGAGCGCGAAAGAGCGCGGCTCCGCGCGCTTGCGTCGGCTGAACGCCAAGAGCTGGCGGATGAGCGCCACGCCGCGTTGACCGGCTTCATGCAGCTCGTCCGCGGCTTGCTTGCCCTGCTCGTCCAGCGGCTGCGACTCGCGCAAGAGCGTGGCGTTGTTCGTGACGACCGTGAGCAGGCTGTTGAAGTCGTGAGCCAGGCCGCCGGCCAGGCGCCCCGCGATCTCGAGCCGCTGTGCTTGGCGTAACGCCTCGCCTTGTTGTTCGAGCGCCTGCGTGCGTTCGAGCACGCGCTGCTCGAGCGTGCGGTTCGTCTCCCGCAGCTCGGCTTCCGACATGGATAGTTGTTCGACCAGCCCGCGGTTCTCGATCGCGAGGCTGAAGGCGCGCACGAGCGCGGCGTGGTTGTTGCGCGCCACGCGCTGCATACCCAGGCCAAACGCGACCAGCATCGCGGCCATGCCCAGGTGGATGTGGTCGCCCTCCCAGGCCGCACGCAGCGTCAGCGGAAGGAGGGCCGGCATGAAAAAACCGAAGAAAGCCGGCAAATGCGCGGCCAGGGTGCCCGCGGCGGCGGCGGTCATGCCCGCCAGCGCAAACGTGAGCAGCGCCTGCGAAATGAGGCTGTTCGGCGAGAACAGCAGCACGCCCGCCGTGCCCCACAGTAAACCCGACGCTGTGGAGCCGACCACGAAGCGCCGGCCCCACGCTTCAATCTCGCCCGGCTCGGGGCGCTCGCGCGCGTAGCTCGTGTGCAACATGACGCGCAGCAGCGTGAGCAGCCCAATGGCTGCGAACCAACCCAGCACGCGCGGCTGTGCTACCTGAGTCCAGAGCGTGGCGCCGACGATGGCGGCGACGGCGACATTCGCCCACAAAACAGGGCGAACCTGCTCGAACAGCGCGCGAATTTCTTCGCTCTGCACCGTCACCGGTGGTCGCGTCACCCCGCTAGATTAGCAAAAGCTAGCCGGGTGGACATGAAATTGGGGGCTTTTTTAGCGGGCAGCGCGGTCCGATGCCGGCGCTGAGCTCGGTTACAATCGCAGACATGTTCGTTATCGAGCTCATCTATAAGGCCGAATTGAGCCAAATCGACGCCAATATGCGGCCGCACATGGCTTATTTGAAACAGTACTACGCAGCCGGGTGCTTCCTGGCATCTGGCCGCAAGGTGCCAAGGGAGGGGGGCATCATCTTGGCTTTGGGCGACAGCCGCGAGCAGATCGAGGCCATCGTCCGAGAGGACCCGTTCGTGGCTCGCGGCCTCGCCGACTACCGAATCATCGAGTTTCGGGTCAGCCAGAAGGCGGACAGTCTCGACGCGTTGCTAGCCAAGGCCGCGACCTGACGCGTCGCGGCGTCACTCGTCGATGCTGCTCTCTTCGGCCTCGAGCGTCGCCTTCGGAAAGTCGATGTACCAAGCCGTGCCGCGGTCGCTCTCTACACGGTGCTCGCCGTTGAGTTGTTTGACCAGGTTGTGGACGATGCGCAGTCCCAGCGAACCGTCGAGGCTTCTTTCGCCGAGCCCGTCGCCGTTGTCACGCACGCACAGCTCGTAGCCGTCGTCGCGCTCGCTGAGCGCCACGACGATCACGGGGGGCGCGGTTCTGGGCTGTTTGAAGGCGTGCTTGAGCGCGTTGGTGACCAGCTCGCTCACGATCAGGCCGATGGGCACGCATCTATCTACGTCGAAGCGCAGTGCTTGCGCGATGACCTGAGCGCTGACGCGCGCCTGCGTCGAATTCGCGCGCACCAGCTCGCGCACCAGGCCGTTGAGGTAGCTCGCCATCTCGATGCGACTGAGGTCGCGTGCCTGGTACAGCTGCTCGTGGACGCCGGCAATGGAGTGCACACGGGCTATCGAGTCGTCGAAGATGCTGAGCGCGGCGCGGTCCGTCACGTAGCCTCGCCCTAGTCGTAGCAAGCTCGCGATCACTTGCAGGTTGTTCTTGACGCGATGGTGCACTTCCTTGAGCAGCGTCTCCTTCTCGCCCAGCGATGTCACGAGGGCGGCGTTGGCGGCGCGTAGCTCCGTCAAGTCGACGACCGCGCCCAAGTAGCCGGTCGTCTGGCCATCCGTTTGGAGCACGAGCGACTGCACCTGCGCGTGCACGACGCCTGACTCTTTCACGAAGCGCAGCTCGTGAGAGAAGCCAGTCCCGGCGGCGCGCGCCGCCGCGCGTTTGGCCTGAAGCGCGGCCACGTCGTCGGGGTGCACGGCTTGGAGCCAGCCGCTGCCCAGCACCTGGGCGAGGCTCAGGCCGGTGATCTCGCACAGGCGTGCATTGGCGTAGATGCACTCGCCTGCGAGATTCGTCTCGAAAATGCCCACCGGAGCCAAGCCGACCAGCGCTCGAAAGCGCGCCTCGCTGCGTTCTTGAGCTTCGCGGGCTCGCGCGTTCTCCGTCACGTCGCGTACCAGCGCCAAAATGGCGGGCTCGTTCTCGTACACGGTGGGAATGCTCGCGACCTCCACCAATACCGAGGAGCCGTCGCGTTTGACGCATTCGAGAATGCCCGGCCCCGGGTGGGAGCCGGCGGCCATGTCTGCGTAGCGTGCTCGTATGGCTTCTAGCGAGCGCTCATGAACGACCGAAAGCGTCTCGCGACCCTCGAGCTCGGAGGGGTGCTCGTAGCCCAAAATCTTGACCAGCGCGTCGTTGACGTAGCGCATGGTCTTGCCGTGGCTGACCGCGACGCCCACCGGCAAGGTGCTGATCAGTGAGCGAAACTGATGCAACGAGCGCTGCAGCGCTTCTTGCAAGACCACCTGCTGCGTGATGTCACGAAAGGTGACGATGACTCCGCGCAGCCGATCCGCGGCGCTGGAATGGACGGGCGTCGCGTTGACGCTCAGCCACAGCGTGTGATCGGCGTGACGCATGCCCATCACGCAATTGCTCACCGTCGCCCGAGTCCGCAGAGCCACCGCCGCCGGGCGCTCGTCGTCGGACATGGGGCGGCCGTCGGGGTGCACGAGCGGCGTGAGCGGCGGGCCCAGCGCGCTCCTCTGCTGCAGATCCGCGCTGCTCGTTCCTAAAATGCGATTGGCGGCCTGGTTCGAGCTCACCACGTTGCCGTGCTCGTCTTGCAGCACGACGCCTTCGGCCATGGCTTCGAACAAGGTGCGAAAACGCAGGTCGCGCTCTTGGAGCTCTGCGGACGCGCTGGACAGAGCCGCGGCCGCGCCGCCCTCGATGCGCTCCGATTTGAGGGCTTGCAGGAGGGCGGAAGCTTGCCGTGCCAGGAGCTGCAGCGCGCGTGCGCGATGAGTCGCAGCGCCTTGTGCCTCGTGGGCGATCACCAGGACGGCCTCGTGGTGGGCGTCCAAGGCTACGGCGGCGGTGGTGCGATGCAGAGAACCCGCTGCCGGCCCGCCAAGCGTGCTGGCAGCGGTGTTGAGGCCGAACGTCGCCTTGACCCAAGGCTCGTCGCGCTCGGCCACCGCGAGCAGTGCGTGCTGGGCTTCCAGCGTGAGGCAGGCCAGCTCCAGTAACCCTTGCAATGGAGCATGGCCGGTGACGTCGAGCGGCAAGTAGGGGCCACTCGCGTCGAGGTACCCGCCATCGGCTAGCTCCCACATCAGGTCACCGCCGTCCGCGCGCGATCCAGACCGGTAACACCATAGCGTCGTGTGCTCTGCGGCACGACCTGGGTCGACGCGGTGCACGCCGCGACTCGCGCGATCGGGACCGTCGCGGCCGCCGACCCGGCGAATCGAGCGCGCAGGCTCACGAGTCGAGTCAACCACGCCAGCTTGCGAGTGGCGAGCCTTGTTTTGCCTTTCGTAGCGTCGTTGACCGCGACTCCGAGCCTCCGACCCACGCTCGCGCGACGCGCGTCTTCGCGTCGCACGGGCCGTGGGTGCGCCTGCTCGGCAGCAGGACTGCGGAGCCTGAGGTGCCCCCTACGCCTCCAGGTCAGCCTTTTTTGGAGCGCCTCATCCCGTATGGCGGCAATGACTCAGCGCTCGCTCTTGCTACCTTCGCTCGGGGGCTCGCGCGGGGCGAGGTCGAACAAGCCTTTGATGGTCTGCGGCAGGCGCATCACGCCCGACTCGCGGATCACGGGCTGCGACAGCGTGCTGGCGATGGTCACGATCATGCGCAAGACGACGCGCTTACCGGGCGCGCCGCTCAGCTCCTCGCGCAGACCGAGGCGCTCCGTGACCTCGTTGAAGCTTTGCTCGATTTCGGTCTCGGTAGGAGAGGGCAAGAGCTGCTCGAGCTCTCCCGCCAACCGCCCCAACGCGGCGGCGCCCAGGCCTGAGCTCACCAGCGATTGCTCGAGCTTGATGAACACGACGCTCGCCGGATCCGAATAGTAGGCGCCGGGCACCAGCCGGCCGCGCTCTTGGCAGCGTGGACAAGTCGGACTGGCGGAGGGGGCGTCTTGTGTGGCAACGAGCCACAGGCGCGAGCAGTCCGAGCAGTAAGCAGGGTAGTGGCGCATGAGCCGATGGCGCTGAGCATACCCCACGTTCGGCGGTCCAAGATGGGTAGAAATTGCGTCAAGGCTGACGCAGGCCGTCCGTTCCCAGGCGCTAGATGGATGAGTTCTTCAACCCCGCGGGTCTCGACGTCGCCGAGGATCGTCGGGGGGCCATCGCGTATGGATTCATCGCACCGCGTGTGTTCTACGCGCGCTTCGTGGGCGAATTGTCGCTAGCACTTGGCGAGCACTACGTGACGCGCCTGCGATCCTTGTTCGATGCCGTGCCCTCGCTCGTCTACTTTGCGGACACGAGCGCGCTGGCCGGCTACGACTGCGGAGCGCGCACGCGCTTCTTGCGCTTCGTGCTCGATCAGCGGGCAAAGTTCTCGTCGCTGGTGCTGCTGAGCTCCCGCGCTGGCATCACGCCGGCCGCGCGCGGGTTCGCCGCCACGGTGGGGGAGCCGGTCACGCTGCTCGACGACCCCAATGAATTCGACCGTTTGCTCTCGAACGTGGTGCCCATCGCGGACCCTGCCTTGCCCGCCTTCGTGCGGGTAGAGCGCACGAGCTTGGCGGCAGCCGAGCGCGGAGGCATCAGTGCGCGCTGAGGCGGTGCTCGTTCGCGGTCAACGCTTCGCGCACGCGCGGCGCTGCCAAGAACAGGCGACGGTCGAACTCGGAGGGGCTCGATAGCAGCACCAGCGGATCGCCAATCGCGCTCGCGAATGCCTGACCTGCCGCCGACATGCCGTCGGACCAGGTGAGCAAGGTGAGCTCGGCAAACTTCTTGCGCTGCGCCAGCACGAAGCGAACGAAGTTGCTACGCGCCAGCAAATCGTAGCCGCGCAGCTCGCGGCAGTCGGAGAAGTAGCGCATCAGCGGCTGAGCTTCGAGCGCGGCTTCCAGGCGGCTCAGCTGCAGCGCGCCCAGCGATGCCGAAATCTCACCGCTGGCCCGGACCAAGTACACGTTGGGTGCTACCCAGCCCAGGCTGATGGATCCAAATCGATCGCTAATTAGCTCCATGACTTGCCCTTTTGTACGAGCGCCAGATCTTCAAACGTAGCACGCACCTTGGAGCGCCGAGGCGAGGCGTTTTCGCAACTCGTCCGGCGAGATGTCTTTGCTGAGCACCTGGTTCTTTTCGACGCCTGCTTCGTGGAGACCGCCAATGTCGGAGCGGCGACCACCGCTAAGAATCAGCCGCGCGCAACGAGGAAACATCTCGCGCACATAGGTCAAGAAGCGAACGCCATTCATGCCAGGCATATCGAAATCCGCGATCACCGCGTCCACGTGTACCGAGCGCATCAGCTCCAGTGCGTGGAGCGCCGTGTCCGAGTGTACGGTCGTGTAGGCCGAACCGTCCAAACCGCGTGCGATTGCTTCGCGCACGATCGGATCGTCGTCGACGATCAGCACGACCTGCGCTCCGGCCAGAGAGCGACTCACGCTCGCGACGAACGGCCGTTTCCTACGTCACTTTAGTGCGGGGGCTAGGCAAATCTGCGCTTAAGTCCTACCTCGCGAGCGCCGTACCCGATTGGCAAGTCACTAAGACGGGTCCCTCGCTCGCGAATCTTTGCGTAGCTCTGCTAGCTGTTGCGATCCGTCAGGCGAACGTGCTCATCGATTGTAGGCAAATTTGGCTGGGGCAGATATGCGCAGACGAACCGTACGCGCGGCACGAGAAGTGAATACGCCTTGGCGTGTCCTCCCTCCGCGGTGCACTGATGCGAAAGGCCCGTGTGCGACAAACGCACACTGATGACGAAGTGAGCGCGCCGTGTAACGCTCAGGAGTTGGATCAAATGGTCCGACGTTCGCTCACGCGCTCGTTGCGCATCCTGGGTGTGCTGCTGCTCCCGTTGGGGTTGTCTTGCTCGCACACGTCATCGCACTCCGGGCTCGCCGGTGGTGGCAGCGACGCGGGCACTGGCGGCACGCACGAGATGCCGAACCCCGGCAAGAGCTGCAGCACGCCGCAAGAAGGTTGCCCTTGCAGCGACGAAGGCCAGGTCATCGAGTGCGGCGACGCGGTTCGCCACTCCGAAGGCTACACGGCTTGCGGTATGGGTGAGCGCGTGTGTCTCGACGGCAAGTGGGGCGAGTGCGAAGGCGCCAAGATCTACATGGTGCCCGACCCGGCACCGGGCGCTCAGACGCAGGGCCTGGGCACATCCAAAGCCTGTGTCGACAATCCCTGCGACCCCTACTGCCAGATCATCGTCGACGACAGCAAGAACCTCGACGTGAGCATGACCCCGGGGCTCACGAACAACAACGGCATCACGCTCACCCCCGTGCCGCAGCCGCCATCGGCCAACAACTGCACCGGCATCGCGCTGGATCCGCCGACGCAGACGCTCACCGTGACCGCCATCAACCCGACCACGGGTCTGCTCGGCGAGTATTTCAACCAGCGCGACAACAACATCAACATCATTCCGGCGAACTGGACCGTCACGGCGTCACGCGTCGACGCCAGCGTCAACTTTCAGTGGGGTAACGGCGCGCCCGGTCCGGCCGGTATCGGCGTCGACAACTTCAGCGTGCGCTGGAGCGGCTTCGTCACGGCGCCGACCACCGAGGCTTACACCTTCTACGCCACGGGCGATGACGGCGTTCGTCTTTGGGTCGACGGCAATCTGGTCGTCAACGCCTGGTGGGATCAGGGCCCCACCGAGTACGCGTCGGCGGCCATCAACCTGACCAAGGGGGTGCCGGTCTCGATCCGCATGGAGTACTTCGAGCACGGCGGCGGCGCGACGGCCGAGCTGCGCTGGAGCTCGGCCAGCGTCCCCAAGAACATCATTTCGGAGGCGTATTTGACGCCTCCGAACAACGCGCTGCCGCCCTTCGTGGTGTCGCCCGCCACCGCGCCGCTCACCGTGAACGTGGTGCCGCCCGACTGCTACGAGGGCACCGTCACCGCCGCGTGGGGTCTGGACACGCTGGACCGCGCCACGGTCTCGAATCAAGGCGTGGTCTCACTGGTGAGCCCGGTCGCGGGCACCATGAACGTCAGCGCGTACGTGCAGCAGTTCAAGGCGACTGCGCAGGTCAACGTGGTGGTCAACGCGACGGACACGCTCGAAGCACCGACCGGCGCGGCGGCAACCTACACGGCCAACGTGTCGAGCGGCGCCGACACGGCCACCATCCTCTATCCGTACGACGGCACCGTGTTCCCACTGGCGCTCAAGCCGCCCGTCTTGCAGTGGGATCCGGGCGCCAACGGCGCGGCCTCGGCCGTAAAGGTGCGCTTGCGCTACCCAGCCGTCGGCACCGCGACCTACAGCTGGTCGAAGATCATCGCCGAGCCCGCCAACTATCGCTATGCGTTCACCCGCGATCAGTGGGGCTTGTTCGAGCGCACCGCCAAGGGTGGCACGGGGCGCATTTCGATCCAGCGCATCGTGGGCGGCCAGCTGAAGGACGCGGTCGCCAAGAACGTCACCTTTGCCAGCACCCCGCTGCGCGGCAAGATCTTCTACACCCAGTACGGCGGCGGCTACTCCGACATCATGCGCCTCGACCCGGGCGGTGACATCGCGGCGGCCCGCGCGTTTTCGACCGCCAATGGCTGCCCGGTGTGCCACTCCATGTCGGCCAACGGCACCAAGTTCGCGACCTCGAACTGGACCTGGAGCACCAACGGCGGCATCTCGAACGTGGACTCGGCCGGCAATCTCACGGTGCTTTCCGACTTCCAGAACCCCGGCTCGCCCTACTCCAACGGCAGCAACGACTGGCGCGGATTCGCCTGGGCGCCGTTCACGCCTGACGGCAACTACATCCTGGCCACCAACAACATTTACGGCAACACCAACCAAAGCGTGGTCGGCATCGACACCACCACGCGCGCGGTGTCGCTGCCAGCGGCGGTGGTCTCGGGCGGCCGCGGCATCGGCCTGCTCGCGGACTACTACGCGACGAACAACTGGACCGGCAGCAGTTGGCGCCGCATCGATCCGCGGCCCGACTTCGACTGGACGGGATCGCCGGGCGGCCCGATTCCAGCCGATGGCTTTACGGTAGCCTGGAACGGCTTCGTAGAAGGCCTGTTTACCGAGACGACGACGTTCGAGGTGGAGACGAACATCGGTGTGCGGCTCACGGTGGGCGGCAACGTCATCATCAACCAGCTCGCCAACAACCAGGCCGCCCCCACCACCACCAAGTTCACCGGCACGGCAGCGCTGACGCGCGGCGCGCAGACATCGATCAAGCTCGAGGCGAAGGACATGAACGCCGAGAGCATCGTCAAGCTGCGCTGGCAGGGCGCCAACGCCGGCGCCACCACCACGCCTTACCAGCTGATTCCACAGTCGCAGCTATTCCCGAGCGGCGGCCCCTACGGCGCGCAGGCCAAGTACACGGACGGCTCGGGCCATACGATCACGCGCTTGGAGTCGGACCTGTATTACGACTGGGGCGGCGCCTCGCCCAACAACGGTGTCAGCTCGGACAATCCCACCGAGCAGCTCAACGCCGACTTTAGCTCGACCTGGGACGCCCAGATCGAGGCGCCGGTGGCCGCCACCTACACCTTGCAGATCAATTCGGACGACGGGTACACCGTGAAGTACTCGCGCGCCGCTACACCCACGACCTGGGTCTCGCTGGGAACTGGCGCGGGCTCCACCGGTAACGCGTTCGTCACGCTGGGGACGACGGTTGCGATGACGGCGGGTGAAAAGATCAACTTGCACGTCGACCACACCGACACCGGCGGCGCTGCGCGCATGTTGCTGAACTGGAAGGCCAACGCCTTCATCACCAGCTTCGAGCCGATCCCGATGGCGCGCACCTTCCCGCCCACGTCGTGGACCGCGCCCACGACCGGCCTTTCGGCGACGTTCTACGACACGATGGATTTCGGTGGTGCGCTACTGACCAACAACTCCACCACGCCGCAGGCTTACCAGACGTACGTGCCGTACCTCGACTTCGATTGGAGCGGCGAGCGCTTCAGCTATGGGCGCGCGCTCACCAACGGCGACACGATGTCCGGGCGCTTCACCGGGCGGTTGCAGCCGGCCTGCACGGGCGTCACCGAATTCGAAATCTTCGCGGACGACACGGTCAACATTTGGATCGGCGGTGAACGGTTGATTCAGCAGACCAGCTGGGGCACGCGCTACGCGGCGCGCTACCTGGACGCGGCGCTGCTCTACGACTTCAAAGTCGACTGGACCGAAAACGGTGGCGGCGCCGGCATTCGCGTGCGCTGGAAACCGTCGTGCAACGGCGCCACGTCGTACAAGGCCATCCCGGGCGCCAACTTCAAGCCGACCGGCGACACCACGCTCAACGGCTATATTCGCCAGGGCGGCGACAACGGCAACGGCGCCGCGTACGTGGTGTGGAAGACGCCCAACGCGGTCGGCGCGACCGCCACCGACGTGACCAGCCAGAGCCCGGGCAACTGGGGTCTCGGTCAATCCGTGATGATGGTGCCGAGCTTCTCGCCCGACGCCAGCAAGCTGGTGTTCGTGGACGGCGACTCGGCCACCAACTCCGGTTGGCGCAAGGGGCTGAGCACCTTCGACTTCGACCAGAACGCCAAGCTGTTCAAGAATCGACGGCAGATCGTCAACAACTTCCCGTCGGGCGACGTCATCAAGTGGCCGGCGTACGAGAGCGACTCGAAGAGCGTCTTGTACCAGACCACCACGGCTGGTGACATGTGCTGCCGCGGCAGCTGGACCAAGTACGGCTACATGGGTCCGACCAACTACTTCGAGGACCCGGGCAAGATCTGGTCGGTCGACTCCACGGCCGCCAACCCGACGCCCGTCTCGCTAGACAAGCTCAACAACGGCGAGCGCACCATCGATCGCAACAAGAGCTACCAGATCACGATGCTGCCGACTCCCGCCGGCGGCTACCGCTGGTCGGTGTTCACGAGCACGCGCCCCTACGGCAACACCCTCAACCTACCGGCAACGCAGCAGGACTACTCGAACCCCAACAGCTACACCGCCGAGACCAACGCCAGCGAAATCCAGAGCATGCTCTGGGTGTCGGCCATCGACGACGCGACCAGCGCTGCCACCGACCGCAGCCACCCGGCGTTCTTCTTGCCGAACCAGGCCTACAGCGACTCGGGGGGGCACTACCTGAACGAGCGCGCGTACTGGGTGACCGAAGCTTGCCGCCCTGCCGGCTCGGGCGCCGGCTCGGCGTGCGACGTGGACGAAGATTGCTGCGGCGGCACCGCATCGCCCAAGACGGGCGTGTGCCGCATCGACACGCCGATCACGCAGCCGGCGACGCGCCACTGCGCCAGCGTGCCGCCGCCCAACGCTTGTTTGGCTGCGGGCAGCGCCTGCACGGCCGACACGGATTGTTGCTTCAACTACCCGTGCGTCGCCAACGTGTGCACCAAGCCGCCGCCCTTGCCGACGTTCACGGCGACCAACTTCACGCGCCAATACACGTCCGAGTGCGGCATGGGCACCAAGGTGGTTTGGCGTTTCTTCGACTGGCAGGCGGTCACGCCGCCGATCGGCTCCGCGATCGAGTTCTATGCGGAGAGCTCGGACGATCCGTCTACCTTCCACACGCTGCCGGCGGCCCCGACCGCGGTCGCGATCGCCGGTGTGGTCAAGATCGCCACCGTGACCGGTGCAACCGTGATGGGCTGGGTCGGCAAAGATGTCGGCGCGCTGCTCACGGCTGCGGGCGTCCCCCAGCGTAAGTACCTGCAAATCACGGCGCGCTTGCAGCCCAACACCAAGAACACCGACACACCGGTTTTGACCGATTGGCGTCAGGCATACAGCTGCCCGCCGCAGGAGTAGTGATGCGTAGAGTTTGGCCGTGGCTTGGGCTTGCGGTGGCGGTGGCGTGCGGGAACGGCGGCAACGACCACGCCGCTGCGCCGCCCGCAGACGACGGCGGCTCCAGCAGCACCAGCGGTGGCAAGCAGTCGCAAGCCGGCTCGAGCTCGACCGACGCGGGCGACACCGGCGTGGGCGCCAGCGCGGCGCAAGGTGGCGCCGGCGCGGTCGAAGGCGGAGCCGCCCCTGCCGGCGGCGCGAGCGCGGAGGGCGGCGACACCGAGATCCACTACGAGCTGGCGGGCGCTCCGCCGATGGCTCCGCCCGGCGTTTGCGGTACCGACATGAGCTTGGGCGCCGAGCAGGCGCAAAACGTCGGCGAGGCGAGCCCTGTCCTCCTCGCCGTGACTCCCGACGAGCTCAGCGTCGCTTTCACCACCGGCAGCGCAGACACGTTGGCGTTGCACGTAGCGGATCGCGCCTCCGCCCAGGCCGCGTTTGCCGAAGTGGCCGTCACCCTTCCCGACGACTACGAGGCCGCCAGCGGCGCCAGTTTCTCGGCGGACGGCCTGACTCTGGTGCTCGTCAGCAAAGACCACGGCAGCCTCGGCGCCCTCGCGCGCGCCAAGCGCGGCGACGCTTTCGAAGGCGACGCGGATACGACGGCCTTCGCCAAGCTCAATCTGCTCAAGGGCATGTCCGGCCAGTCCATCGGCTGGCCTTTGCTGTCGAAGAGCGGCAGGTCACTCTATTACGTCAGCTACACCGACTCCGCCGTGGTCACCCAGTGCATCCTGGGCAAAGACGGCGTGTTCGACTTCGGCACCGAGCTCACCTCGTCACCGCTCGACGGCGGCAAAGGCAAATTCAAGCTGCTGAGCGGCATCTCGGCCGACGAGCGCACCATCTTCTACTTTGACCAAGCCGACGAGCACACCTGGGCGCTCTTCCGCTCGCGCGACGGCGCGCCCTTCTACGATCCCGTCGACCTCGGCAGCCGCCAGGGCGCCACGCCCAACGCCGACTGCAGCCGCGTCTACTCGTCGAACGCCAGCGGCGTCGTCGCGCAGCCGGTGAAGTAAGGCGCAGCCTAGCGAGGCCGAGCGGCTCCGCTGGAGGCGTCGAGAATTGAAACGGAGTTCGGACCGCCCGAAACCTCGTCGTGCCGAATCACTCCGGAATCGCGAACTTCAGCTGGAAGCTGGTGCCCGGTCGGCGGCGCACTTCGAGGCGTCCGCCGAGCTGTCCCGATAGGGTGCTGACCAAGTTCAGTCCCAGCGACGGTGAGGCTTCGGATTGGAAGCCATCGGGCAGCTCCACGCCGTCGTTGGAGACGGTCAGGCACAGGTTGCCGGCCGCTAGCTGCTCGAAGCGAACCCGTACCGTGCCCGCGCGGCCGTCGGCGAAGCCGTGCTTCAGCGCGTTACCGATCAGCTCGTTGAGGATGAGGCCGCACGGGATCGCCTGATCGACTGGTAGCGCCAGCTCGTCGATGGCGAGGTCGAGGCGAACGTTGGCCGCGGTCGCGCGGTTCGCTTGGAATACCGATGACGCGAGGCTCTTGGCGTACTCGGAGAAGGGGATGCGCGAAAAATCTTGCGACTGGTAGAGCTTTTCGTGAATGAGCGCGATTGCCTGCACGCGCGCGCGGCACTCTTCGAGCGCGTCGCGGTTGTCACCCGCCTCGAGCTTGCGAATTTGCATGTTGATCAAGCTGGAGATGACTTGCAGGTTGTTCTTTACGCGGTGGTGAATCTCCTGCAGCAGCACCTCTCGCTCGCGCAGTGAGGTTTGCAGGTGAGCACTTTGGGCGCGCAGCTGCTCGTTCAGGTGCTCGCGCTCTTGCTGCGCCTCTTTTTGCGCGGTGACGTCGCGGCCGGTGCCGTAGAGGATGCCGTTCGGGTCGGGCGAAGAGACCCACGAGATCCAACGATAACTGCCGTCTTTGCAGCGATAGCGGTTCTCGAAGTGCAGCGTCTTGATGCCTTGATCCAGCTTCTTTAACTCGACCAGCGTGGCCTGCACGTCGTCCGGGTGGACGAGATGGAGAAACGGCGTGCTCAATAGCTCCTGCTCCGACCAGCCGAGCACTTTGAAGGCGGGGTTGATGCGCTTGAAGTAGCCGTCCGTGCTGGCGGTGCTGAGCATGTCCAGCGACAGCTGGAAGAAGGCTTCGCTTTCGCGCAGCTTCTCTTGCTGCTGCTCGCGTTCGGTCACGTCCTGTGCGGTACCGACCATGCGCAGGGGCTTGCCGTCCGGTCCCAGCTCCACCGTGCCGCGCCCTTCGATCCAGCGCACGGCGCCGTTGACCAGGGCGCGGTGCAGAGTTTGAAATGGCTCGCCGCTGGCGTGGGCGCGCTTGATGGTCGAGCTGATCTTGTCCCGGTCGCCCGGGTGGATGCAGTCGATGAAGGCCTCGTAAGAGGCGCCGAACGTGGCCTTGTCGTGGCCGAAGATGCGGAAGAGCTCGTCGCTCCAGGTCACCACGTTGCGGCGTACGTCCCACTCCCAGCTGCCGAGGCGCGCGATGCGCTGCGCGCTGGCAAGCTCACTGGTCCGCTCGCGCACGCGATCTTCCAGCTGGTCGCGCGCCGCTGCTAGGGCGCGCTCGGCAGTCCGGCGCTCGGCGACGACGGCGCTCAACGTCAGCGCCGTGATCATCACGACGCCCATGAATACGTCGAGCAACATCAGGCGTTGGTCGAGCCCGCCGCTGGCGAAAGGGCCTCGATCGTGGATCGCGCCCCAGATCGCAAAGCCCGATATCAAGACCGCCACGCTGGTCGCTGCGCGCTGGCCGAAGCGTACCGCCGCCCAGATGATGAACGGAAACACCGTGTATTCGAGCCGTGTTACCCGCTCGAGCGCCACGACGCGACCCGCGAACACGACCTGGCACAGCACGCACAGGGAGAGCAGCAAAGCCCCGAGCTCGGCACTCAACGACCGGTCGCGCTGTGCGCGGGGCGGCGCGAGCCAGGCCAGCAGAAAGGGCGCTACCAGCAGCACCCCGAGCGCGTCACCGAGCCACCAGACCCACCACACCGACCAGTATCGGGACCACGGCACGATGCCGGCCCACGCCAGATTCACGACACCGCTCGTCGCGCTCACCATGCAGGCCGCAGCCGCACCGAGTCCGACCAGCGCCACCACGTCGCGCGGACGGGTCAGCCGTGGCTCGTCGCCGCAGAAGTGTCGCAAGGCAGCGACACCGAGCGTTATCGCCGCCGTATTGCCGACGGAGATGCCGGCAGCCGTGACGAAGCTCTCGTTCGCCGTCCAATTGGCGAGCAGCGCGCCCGCGTACACGCCGGGCCAAACTCGGTACCCGAGCAGGAGCACTGCGACGAACGCGACACCCGTAGGGGGCCAGACCGCGGTCACCTGCTTGGTGGCGAACGCCAAGGTCATACCGAACTTGGCGGCGGCGAAGTAGAGCGCAGCGACGCTCGCTAGATGCAGCAAACGTCGACCGAGGTGAGGCTCCGGACCTTCAGCGATGGGCCACCTGCACGCGGTTCCTTCCCGCGGCTTTGGCTTCGTACATTGCCCCGTCGGCTGCGCGCAGCAAATCTTCCGTTGTCTTGCCGTGCTCGGGGAAGGTCGCGATGCCGATCGATGCCGTCACGCTCGGCAGCACATTGCCGCCGTCCGTGAACGACGCCGCGGCGAGGTGCGAGCGCAACGACTCCGCGAGCGCTTCGCACTGCGCGACGCCGGCGCCTGGCACGACGATCACCAGCTCTTCGCCGCCGTAGCGGCAAGCGGTGTCGTAGATGCGAACGCGCGAGAGTACCAGTCGCGCGACGCCCCGCAGCACGGCATCGCCCGCGGCGTGGCCATGCACGTCGTTGACGGCCTTGAAGTGATCCAGGTCGAGCAAGAGCACACCCACCTCGTGCCCTTCTCGGCCGGCGAACTCCAGCGCTCGGTCCAAAGTCTGTTCGAGGTAGCGGCGGTTGAACAGGCCCGTCAGCGCATCCACGCTGGATGCGTGCTCGAGCAGGCTATTCGTCAAGCGTAGGCTTCGTTGCTGCTCCGCCTGGCCAAGCGCGACCTCGAGCGCGTGCTCCAGGCTGCGCTTCTCGAAAGGCTTCGCCAGAAAGCCGCCGGCTCCGGCCTCGAGCGCGCGCCGTAGCGTGGGATTGTCCGCGTTGGCGGTGAGAAACACGACCGGGACTCGCAGCTGGTCGCGCAGCATGCCAGCCGCGTGCACGCCGTCCGCCGCGCCTCGTAGCTTCACGTCCATCAACACGACGTCTGGTCGCTCGCGACCGGCGAGGTACAACGCTTCGCCCGCGGTCGTCGCCGTACCCAGAACCTCGTAGCCGAGCTCGCTGAGGGTCGCGTGCAGATCCATCGCGATCAGCGCTTCGTCTTCTACGATCAGAACCCGGTGGCCCATGGCTAACCGCACCACACTATCCTGGCGGCCCGGGGCTGGGCTCGACTGCGCGTACATGGGCCCTCAAGCGGCCGAAGGCCTACCCCCTTAAGCAGCGCGGGAAGCCGCAAGATCCTTGCGGATTTCTGTGGATCGGGGCCCCGGGGCCAGCGTCAAGTCATTGACGCGGACCAGGCGGGCGCTGCCGCTACGGCGACGAGCACGTCGTGCACCGAAGCGCAGGCGTGCGTGACGCAAAAATGCGAGTGAACGCTCAGTCCGGCGCCTTGAGCCGGTAGCCGACGCCTGGAGTCGTGAGCAGTAGCTGGGGCGACGCTGGATCGCGCTCGAGCTTGCGGCGTAACTGTCGCATGTAAACGCGTAGGTACTGCGTGTCGTCGGTGTAGTCGGCGCCCCAGACTTGGAGCAGTAGCTGTCGATACGTCACGACGTGACCGGCACGCCGTGCCATGACGTGCAGCAAATTGAACTCCGTGGGAGTCAGCGTCACTGCCTTGCCGTCGAGATGCACGATGCGCTCGACGGGCCGAATCGTGAGCGGCCCGATCTCGAGGCGCTCTTGGTGAGAGGCAAACTGGGCCGGAGCGCTGCGCAGCGCCGCTCGCAATCGCGCGAGCAGCTCGGCCTCGCGGAACGGTTTGGTCACGTAGTCGTTGGCCCCGCTATCGAGCGCCAGCACCTGGTCGCGCTCGGCTTCGCGCGCAGAGATGACGACGATGGGCACCTCGGAACGTTGACGAACGCTCTCGATCACTTCGAAGCCGGTGCCGTCCGGGAGCCCAAGATCCAGCAAAATGGCGTGAGGTACGCGCTTGGTGAACTGGGACAAGCCTTCGCTCTTCGAGGCTGCTTCCCAAACGTGGTAGCCCTCCGAGCCCAGCGCCGTGCGCAAGACGCGACGCATGGGCAGCTCGTCTTCGATGACCAGGATGGTGGGAGTCATGCTTCGAGTCTCCGACTTTCGCCAAAACCGAGGTGGGGTGGAGCAGCGGTGTAGGGCAAACTGAAACGCACGATGGCACCGCCACCTTCGCGCGAGAAAATGAACATGTCCCCGCCGTGGGCCCGAGCCACGGCGCGGCAAATCGTCAGTCCGAGACCCGTGCCGCCATCGTTGCGCCCGGCGGCAGCGCCTCGATAGAACTTGTCGAACACCTTCTCGCGCTCCGCAGGCAAGAAACCGGGGCCGCGATCACACACGTCGACTTCCACCGCAGCGGGCACCTGCCGGATACAAATATCGATGGGCGAGCGCTGCGGGGTGTAGCGCAGCACATTCTCGAGCAAGTTGACGAGCACCTGATCGCACAGCACCGGATCGACCTGCACGAGCGGGAGATCGCTCGGAGCGTCGACCGCCACGCGGCGGCCCTCGAACCTGCCGGAAAAGCGTGACAGAACGCCGAACACCAGGTCGTCCAAGGCTTCTGGGGCCTTGTTCAGAGCCGCGGCGCCCGACTCCAGCCGCGTCACGCTGAGCAAATTGGTGATGAGGTCGTTCATGCGCTCGGCTTCTTGCACGATCGTTTCCAAGAGATCGCGGGACACCGCCGAGCTGCGCTCGTCGTGCTTTGCCGCACTCAGCAGCGAAGTGCCGGCGGTCAAGATCGACGCCAAGGGAGTCTTCATGTCGTGCGACACCGCGCTCAGCAGGGCGTTGCGGTTTCGCTCCAAGTCGGCATCGAGCTTGGCGCGCTGGGCGGCTTCGGTGAGAGTGAGCCGCTGCAAAGCGTCTGCCACGTGATCGGCGCAGGCCGCCAGCAGCAGCCGCCGCTCAGCGGCCTTGCCGTGCGGCAATTGATCGCTGCCTATCACGATCTGACCCACCTCGTCATCGCCGATCCGGATTGGCTGCGTCGAGGCGCCGGCCTTGAGCGCGATCTTGCCCAACACGACACGAGCTTCGCCTCCGAAGAGCTTACCCAGGTGTTGCTCGGCACGCCCGCTGAGCTCCTTCTGGCTCGTGACTCGCGAGAGATCGAGGCTCAGCTCGCACAGCGCGCGTGTCCGCGCTTCGCTGGCGTGGGCGGCTGCTCGCTGCAAGCGCACGCCCTGGTTGAGCCAGCACACCAAGAGCGCGACCAGCATGATGCCGGCAAAGGTCGCGACGCTGTGCGGATCCGGCAGCGCAAAAGCGAAGATGGGTGGGATGCAAAAGTAGTCGAACGCCAGCGCCCCGGTGATGGCGGTGACGGTCGAGATCAGCATCCCGTAGCGCGTCGAAATCAGGACGGCGCCCAGCAGGTGAATGATCATCAAGTGCGCGAGCTGGGCGTACGGCGCGATCGCGTAAGCAATGCTGGTGGTCAGCACGTTGGTCAGTGCTCCCCACGCGAAGCCGATGTGCTGGCGCGACACGCGCTCGAGCGCCGCGTAGGTGCTCGAGCGGCCGAGGCTAGCCGATCTGGCCGAAGCACTCATGACACATTGATTGTACGTGCAGATGACGCTGCGAGCTGCTCAGAAGCGTGTCGGTTCGCAACGACTCGGCGCGGCAATGTCGCTCGCAATCACGTGTGACACGCAGCTCGACATCGGCTGAAACGCACTCGAAACAAATCGAGTCAATGACCGCCGCCGGCGCCGCGAATCGGCTGCCGTACCACGGTCACCGAACAGGGTGCCTTGCGCATCAACGTTTCGGCGATCGAGCCGAGTAGCAGTCGTTCGAAACCGGTGTGGTCGTGCGTAGCGATGAACAATTGGTCCACGTCGAGCTCGGCGCACACCCGCAAGATTTCGGTGGTGGGATTCCCGGCTGAGAAGTGGCCGACCACGGTGTTGCGACACTGACTGATGGCCATTCGCTTGTGGTACTCGAGGTGATCTTTGGCGTCGGCGACCGCGTCCGAATGGACGCCGCGCACGCCGGCGTTGGCGCGATCCAGCGCGGAGTGACGCAGGACGTGCAGCACGTGCAAGGTGGCCGCAGGAAACGCGCGCGCGAAACGCGCGGCCATGGCGATCACGCGCTTGGCGGCGGGAGAAGTGTCGACCGCTGCCAACAGCACCCGCGGCTCGTCGTCGGTGTTGACGAGGGGTCGCTCGGCGGCATCTTGCGCTGTTTCGGGCGATTCGTCGCTTGGGGTCATGGGCTTGTCCTAGTGTTCGAGCGCGATGAAGGCGAAGGTTACGATCAAGTGCGCGGGCAGCATCGCGAAGAAGGCGAACACGGCGTAGCGCAAGAAGCCGGGCATCACGAGCCCGGTTCGCTCGGCGATGGATTTGACCATCAAGTTGGGCCCGTTGCCAATGTAGGTGGTGGCGCCCATGACCACGCTACCGGCGCTGACGGCCATCAACTTGAGCGGCGTGATACCGGCGACGAGTTCGGCTTGGCCGTGGCTCAAACCCTTGGCTAGCGCTGCGAACGCCGCGTACGTCGGCGCATTGTCGAGCACGGCAGAGAGCAAGCCCGAGCCCCAAAATAGCTGGTAACTGTGCTGGATCGGCAGATCTTTGGCCATGTAGCCCATCGCCACTTCGATGGGTACCAGGCACACGAAGAGCCCGACGAACAACAGCGCTACTTCGAGGATGGGCCCGAACGAGAAGTGATTGAGCTCGTGCACCTCTTTCGGGGTGCCAAAGTAAGACACCAGGCCAATCGCGATCAGCGCTGCCTCGCGATAACCAGGCGGCAAGAAGGCTGCGCCGATGATCGTCGCCAACAACGCGAGGTTGCGCTTGCCCTTGACCGACAAGGGTTGCTGCTCCGAATCGTCGCGCTTTAGGGCGGCTCTGGACTCGCGGGCGTACGCTCGCTTGTCGATGACGTACAAAAAGGCCGCGAACATCGAGTTGTAGAGCAGCCAAAAGGGCAGCAAGTGGAGCGTCCAAAAGAACGGCACGCCGCCCACGAAGCCGACCAAGAGCGGCGGATCGCCGAGCGGCGTCAGCAGCCCGCCCGCGTTCGATACCGCCAAAATGAAGAACGGCACGAGGTGCCCGATATGCTCGCGTTGCCTGTTGGTGCGCAACAGCGGTCGAATCGTGAGCACGCTGGCGCCGGTGGTGCCAATGACGCTGGCCAGCAAGCTGCCGCAAAGCAAGAAGGCCACGTTGACTCCCGGCGTCGCCTTCAAGTCGGCGTTGGCGTAAACGCCGCCGGCCGCCACGTACAGCGCGCCGAGCGTCGCAATGAAGGTCACGTAGTCGGCCACACAATGCGAGAGCTCCGGGCCCAGCCCGTGACTGCGCAGGAAGAACACGATGGGTAGTGCGCAGGCTGCGACCACCAGGCCCTGAAAGATTCGCTTCTCCCAGAAGTGAGGCAAGACCAACGGCAGAGTGGCCATGGACAACACCAGGCCGATGAACGGGAACATGGTCCACGACGGCAGAGCTTCCGACACGAGCTTTCCTGTAAAACCGGTTGCTAAAAAGGGAGAGGCCCTCGCCACGGTCGGCGAAGGCCTCTCTATCTACACGATCACCTGTTTTGCGATCCGGCTCAGGTGGTCGCCGCCGGGACGCCCACTCGGAGCTTCGGAAGGTCCATGCCATCGGCAGCCGCGAGCTCTTCGGCCGGCACTTCTTCCGGCAGCATGGTCTTGTAGAACTCCGGATAAGCCGGCACGCCCATCTCGGGCACGTCCAGCCCGGCGATCTCGACCTCGGCCGGCACGCGGTTGGAACCGAGCACCTTGCCGATAGCCCAGAAGATCACGCCACCGACGACCACGTTCCAGACGAGGCCTGCACCGCACTCGATGAGCTGCGCGATCAGCTGCTTGCCGTCGCCGTAGAACAGGCCCGTGACGCCCTGGCCCTTGACGCCCAGGTAGTCGGTCGCGCCGACCAGGTTCCAGCCGGCGCCGTAGGTGCCGTCTGCGAACAGGCCGACCGCGATCACGCCCCAGATACCGTTGACCCCGTGCACCGAGATGGCGCCGACCGGGTCATCGATCTTGAGCTTGTCGAAGAAGAACACCGACCAGACGACCAACACGCCTGCGACAGCGCCGATGATGAACGCGCTCACCGGAGTGACGAACGCGCAGGGTGCCGTGATGGCGACGAGGCCGGCCAGCATGCTGTTGCACATCATGCTGGGGTCGGGCTTGCCGACGAACTTCCACATGTAGAGAACGCCGCTCAGGGTCGCGGCCATACCCGCGATCATGGTGTTGGCGGCCACGATGCCAATGCGGCCGTCCGTACCGGCGAGCGAGCTGCCGGCGTTGAAGCCGAACCAGCCGAAGGCCAGGATGAACGTGCCGATCTGCACCATGGGGATGTCGTGCGGCAGAATGGCGTTGACCTTGCCGTCCTTGGTGTACTTGCCGATGCGCGGCCCGATCAGAATCGCCGTAATGAGGGCCAGGGCGCCACCTTGGAGGTGCACCACGCCGGAGCCCGCGTAATCGACGGCGCCGTGACCGAGCCCCAGGCGGTAACCGAGCTGCGACAACCAGCCGCCACCCCAGACCCAGCAGCCGAAGATCGGATAGATCAGCGCGCCGACGAAGATGCTGAAGATGAAGAAGCTCTTGTAGCTCCAGCGCTCGGCGCACGAGCCCGTCACGATCGTGGCGGTGGTGTCCATGAACGCCATCATGAACAAGAACATCACGATGGCCGAGGCGTCATAGGCGGCGCCGGTCAGGCAGAAGCCCGTCGTGCCGAACAAGCCCCAGCCGTGGTCTCCTGCTACGGCGCTGCCAACGGTGAACATGTGGCTCAGCGTTGGTAGGCCGCCCAGCACGGCCGGTCCACCAATGGCGGTCCCGTTGTAGCCGCCGCACATCAGCGCGAAGCCAGTCACGAAAAAGCCAAACATGCCCAGCGCATACACGCAGAAATTCATCGAGATCGTGTGCGCGGCGTTCTTGGCGCGGATCAGGCCGGTTTCGACCATCGCGAAGCCCGCCTGCATGAAGATCACCAAGAAGCCCGCGATCAACACCCAAACGAAGTTGATCGAGAAGTAGCTGCGCGAGGCAGACTGGGCGACCGCATCCACCGCGACCGCGAGGTCTTTGGTCGTGGCCTTGTCCGGATCAGGCTTGGTGTAGCCGGGCACCGACAGCGGCGTCGGAGCCATTTGAGACGCACCGATGGGATCCGGTGCCGGCTCGTCCGCGCGCGCGATGTTCACGCGCGTGGTCGATACGCCGATGATGGCGGCGACCATGAGGACGAGCGCTAACCATTTGCGCCCGTTCTTTCTCGAGAAAAAGTTCAACATTGCCCGTACCTCGTGCTTGGGGGTTTCAACCAACCAGTCGTTTGCTGCCTCGTGACGTAGTTGCGTGTCAGGGTCCGTCTCAGGAACGGCCCAAAGTCATGCCGCTCTCGCGAGCGATTTTGTTCTTCAGGCGCGTCGCCCACGACGCGCCGATCAGGGACGAGGCCTGCATCACGACGAAGAACAGGCCCGCCAGGTCGCGGGAGTGCGAGATGGCCCAAATCATCAGGCTCGCCAGCGCCATGACGACCTGCATGCGCCAGAAGGTTTTTTTATAAGTATCTAGAATCATGGCTCGTCCTTCCGTCGCGACGCGTGGCGTCATCGTTTCGAACGTTTCGCAGAACGGTCGCGTTGGGCGACAAGCCGATGAATTAACGGTTCGCAGCGATCCTGAATGTTTCCGAATTGGCCCAGCTCTGGCGCACGGCGATAAATGTTTCTTTATTTCTGGCGGCGCCCGACGGCCCATGTCTGTCGCTCACGCGCGACCTATTTTCAGCGCCTCGAGCACGAGGAACGCACAGGTCGCGACCAGCTGAGCCGGCAGCATCATCTGGCCGTCACGTAAAGAGCAGCCAGTGATTCTTCGTGGCTAACGGTTTGGCGCGGAGATAAGGAGCGGCGGAAAAGCCGGCCCCGGTGGAGCGTACAGGTGCCCTTGCAGGAGACTGCAGCCGAGGCTCACCAAGGTTTCGTGCTCCGCGGGCGTTTCGACCCCTTCGGCGATCACCCGCGCGCCCATGTCTCGGCACAGCTGGCTCAGGGAGCCAACCACTTGGCGCTGAGCGGGCGAGCCATGAATGTTGCGCACGAGAGCGCTGTCGAGCTTGATGAACTCCGGCTCGAGCGTGACGAAGGTGGTCAGCCCGCCGTAGCCTGCGCCCAGGTCGTCCAGGCCGAAGCGGTAGCCCATCCGCCGTAGGTCGCGAACGCGTTCACGCGCGTTGGGCGTCGTCTCGAGCTCGGCGCGGTCGGTGATCTCGAGCACGACGCGATGCGCCAGGCGCGATAGCGGCGTCTCCGGCGCGTACAGCTCGTGGTCGAGCAAGTCGCGCGGGTGCACGTTCACGAAGAAGAGCCAGTCGTCGGGTGCGGCTGCCATGGCGATGGCGGTCTCGGCGCGCACCTTGCGCTCGATCTGCGCGACGCGGCCGGAGCGCTCCGCGGCGCGCAGGATGGTCGTCGGCAACGGCGCCACGTCGTCGCTGCTGCGCATGAAGGTTTCGTAGCCGAAGATGCTGCGGTCCTGGCTGTCGACGATGGGCTGAAAAGCCAGGTACAAGCACTCCAGCGTTCGATCGACGATCGCGTCGGCGCCGGCGCGATCGGCCACCCGGAACACTCCGCTGGTGGCTTCTTCGATGAATGCGCGCTTGATGCGCGCCAACTTGCCCAGCCTCACGGCGCGCTCGGCGGCCGCCTCGAGCTGTCCGGCCGCCACGGGCTTGGTCAAGTACTGAAAGGCACCGTACTCCACGGCGGCGCTCGCGCTGTCCAGCTCGGGATCGCCCGTCATCAGCAGCACCGGAAGGTCGAGGTCGCGCTCGCGCACGGCGCGCAGCAGGTCCATGCCGGTCATGCCAGGCATGCGCACATCGCTCACCATGGCGTCGAAGGTTTCACGCGCGAGCACGGCCAGGGCTTCCTCGCCGCTACTGCAGGCGATGACGCGATGCCCGCGCCGTTGCAGGCGCTTACACGTCATCTTCAGCACCGCCAAGTCGTCGTCGACGAGCAGCACCGAGCTGGGCGCAAGTGACGTGGTCGGTTCGGATGGTGTCGTTGGGAGACGGCCCTTCGCGCTCATGGCGTGCACGCTCTTTCGGCGATTGAAGGAAACGTCCGGCGTTGCCCCTCATCCCCCCTAACGGATTGGTCGAACCGGACTTGAACCCCGGGATGCAGAATTTCTTCTCGTACAGAACCGCGCAAACAGCCTAGTTGCGCAACTCAACCGCACGCCGTGGCAGCTTGTCTCGCAATCCACGCGCACATCGTCGGCGCAACGTCAGTCCAATCCCTAGGACTATTGTTAGTGTCAGCCACGAAGCGCGGTTGTTCGCGGTGAAACGGCAACCACAACTCGCCTCCTCCGCAGCTTGGGTCGGATTGTTACTGCCACTCACGGCACGGCTGCCAGCCGATGGCGATCCATTCCCGCCCACACCACCGCTGGTGCCGGCAACGCCGCCTTCTGCCACTCCGCCAACCGACGTGCCGGCGCTACTCATTGCTCCCGCTGCGCCGCCGCTCCCGCTACCATCCGGCTTGAAATCCGAGGGTACATCGACGCTTGCGGTGTAGCGATACGAGAAGCGACCGTTGGGTGCGCTGTCGCCGTTCTGCAACAGATCGAGCGCGGCCAAAGGCTCGGCTACGTTGTCGGTCCACTTGAAGCGAAACGAAAGCGCGCCGGTGCTCGCCGGCAGCGCTAGCGCGCTGCGTGGCACCGCCAGCATCAGCACCTTGTCGCTCACCGCGAGCCGGGCGTCGCCGACATGCTGAAAGCCTTGCTTCGCGTCGGTGCAATGGTCGACGCTCGCGACGTCGCCCGTGCGCGCACGATTCACGGCGTAGTCGAAGCCGCCGCAGCCGGTGCTGGCGTCGCCGTCGCTGTCGAGCCACAGCACCATCCAGCGTTCGTCCGTGCGGGGGGACAGCGCCGCGTGCGCCTGGGCGTAGAAGTACAGCGAGGCTTCGTCGCGGGCGACGCGCAGGAGCTCGAAGTCGTTACGACCGCTGTCGTTTTCGTATTTTTGCGGTCCGGCGTAGCCGAGCGCGCTCCGATGCGTGACGTCGCCGTTGTCGTCCAGATAATCGGGTCCGACCTCGGCGAAGCTTTCGGGGGTGAGGGAAGCGACGCGGCGCGGCGGGCTCGCCTCGGCCACGCTGCGCGCGCCCTTGAAGCGCCGCACGTTGGCGACCAGCTGGTAGTAGTACGCATCCTCGTGCCCGCCGCGCATCGGCTCGATGTCGCGACTGAATTCTTGGTTGAAGTCGTCGATGAAGTGCGTGTCGTTGCAGGCGAGCGGCTTGCCCAGAAATTGCGTCGCGCCGGTGTCGTATTGCCCACACTTGACGAAGCGCTGCGCGATCCACTCGTTCCATTGAGTCACGAAAACGAAGGCCGGCTTGACCTCGAGCGCGTGGTCCCACTGCTCTTGAAAGCCGAGGCCCTTGGCGGTGTCGGCGGTGTTGTAGCTCGCGTCGATCGGCGGCTGCTTGCCGGCGTGGTGACTGCGACCGTAGTTACCGGTGGGGTGCTGGGCCACGCCCACCGGCATTTCTTCGGGCGCCTCGGCGTCGTCGTGCCAGCCGAAATTTTGCGGAAAATCGTCTAGCCAGGGCCACTTGTCGTGGCCGTCGCCGAACCAGCCGTTCGAGTCCGTCCAGGCCCACGATTGTCGGAAGGTGAAGAAGTCTTTGGCCGCCTGCGAAAGCCCGTCGCCGCGCGCAGCCAAGATCAGCGGCTTGCCCTGATATTCGTAGAGCAGTCCCTGGCACTCGTTCTTGGAGTACAGCGTGTCGTACAGGTGCTGCACGGTCGCGTCGCTCGAGCTATTGGCGATGAAGCTGATGCGCGGCGTGCGGTTGCCGGCGGCGCGCAGGTCGGCGTACACGCTGCACAGCTTCTTCCAGGTCGAGTCGTAGGTGGCCGCGTTCGTGACGTCCAGCACGATGCCGTCGACGCCGGCGTCGCTCAGCAGCTGCGCGTGGCGCCGGAGCACGAACTCGTCGTTGATGTCGTAGTAGCCGAGCGCCGGCTCGCCCCAATGATGAAATGCCGGCGACGGCCCGAAACTGGCGTCGCTGAAGGGCTGCGACTTGCCGGCGATGATCTTGCTGATGTCGTAGGGTGCCGGCGCGTTCGAGCGCTGATGCCAAAAGTAGTAGAAGACGAGCACCTGGCGCTGGTTTGGTGCGCCCGCGATTTTGGCGCTGGGTAAGCTGCGGCCCAGGCCGTCCGTTGCTTCCCAGGTGTCAGGCGCGGTGTCGCGGAGCTGGGCGTGCGCGGGGGCGGTCGCGATTGAGAGCGCACAACCGGCGAGCAGGGCGGCGCGGCAGGCTGTCGACAGCGGTCGGAACGGAAGCTGTTGCCGGAGCTGCATGCGGAACGGGTTCCTGGTAGTCACCAGGGCTGACGCGGCTGGTTCAGTTTTCTGAGCACCGGTGGGTCGTGGCACCAACCCTGCAAATGCGGGTGGGTGGAGGAACCATGCACAACGTACGTCATTCCCTCGCTGTTCTCGGCGCCCTCTGCTCGTGGGCCTGCACTCATGAAAACGATCGCGCCATGACACCTGCCAACGGCACCCTAGATACGACGCCGCCATCGGCTTCTCCCGGGACGGACGTCGACTCCAACTCCAGCACGACGCCGGGCAATAACCCCGGCAACGGCAACGCTGGCACGAGCCCCAACGACAGCGGCTACCCGGGCACCGCGCCCGGCACGACCGGCAATGGGACTGGCTCCGGCAACCCCAGCACCGGAAACGGCAGTGGTAACCCAACCGGCAGCGCTAGCGGCGCGGGTCACTGATTCCCTTGGCAAATTCGTGATCCGCGCGGTGGTCGCTCGCGCGTCAAAGTGCCTCGAGCAAGTATCGCCCCAGACCGTGTTAGCCTCGGCGCTGACGATGCTCGCCAAGCCGCGCCTTCTCCTGATCCTTGCTGCCTGCCTCGCCCCGGCGCTGTTGCCCATCGAAGGCTGTAGCGGCGCCGCTTTCGATTCTTCCGAGGGCGCAGCCGCGGCGTCTCCTGGGGCTGCTGGCGAAGCCAATGCGGGCGGCGAAAGCAGCGGCGGCGGCAGTGTCGGCGGCGGTGACAAGCGCTGTGCGGGCCCCGAAGACTGTTCGGATAACGACGGTTGTACGAACGACTTTTGCACCACCGAGGGCAAGTGCGCTTCGGCTCCCAAGTGCGCGAGCCCCGCGCGCTGCTGCGACGGGGACTGCGCCGAGTGCTGTGAAGATTCCGACTGCGACGACCACGTCGCCTGCACTGCCAATACCTGCTTCGCCGGCCGCTGCATGTACGTGCCGGACGACGCTCAGTGCGCGCCGACCGAGGCCTGCTCGCTGACGGAGGGCTGCAAGCCGAAGGTTGCTTGTACGGATCCGACAACGTGCCAGGACGCCAGCCTGTGCACGACCGACACCTGTGACGGCGGCTTCTGCAAGAACCAGTTCTGCGAGGTCGGCTCGCTGTGCTGCGCCACGGGCTGCGCCGACGAATGCTGCGACGACGCGCAGTGCAATGCCGGCAACGACCCTTGCATGATCGGCTCGTGTAAGGACGGGCGCTGCAGTGTCACGCCGCGTTGCGCCGCTGGTGAGCAATGCTGCCCCAGCACGGACGGCACGACGGCCAGCTGCGGCAGCTGCTGCAGCGCCAAGGAATGCGACGACGGCGTCGGCTGCACGGACGACTCATGCACCGGCGCGCACCTGGCCTGCGTGCATACGCCCAGCAATGCCACCTGCGGTCGCGGAGAGGTGTGCAACCCGCAAGAAGGGTGCATCGCACAGGTGCAGTGCCAGGTCGACGGCGACTGCAAGCAAGCTGGTTGCGGTCGCTGCACCCAGGGCATTTGCCAGTACGCGTGTGCCGACGGCCAGGCATGCTGCGCCGGCACCAACACTTGCGCCAGCTGCTGCGGGGACGCCAGCTGCGACGACCAGATCGCCTGCACGGTGGACAAGTGCGGCGCCGCCGGTTGTACCCACACGCCCGATAACTCGCTGTGCTCGGCGTACGGCGCGAACGCCAGCTGCCACCCTGACCTCGGGGGCTGCGTCGAATGCACGAGCAACCTGCAATGCGATGATGGCGTCGATTGCACGACGGACACTTGCGATGCGACCCACAAATGCACGCACGTCTCCACCGCCAGCTGCGGCGGGTGCAAGACGACCTACGACTGCCAGAAGATCATCACCGCGGCCGCTGCTCAGCCCCCCATCGGCGGCACGCTCTGCCCGAGCTGCGTCGACGGTAAATGCCAAACCATCAAGTGCTACGGCACCTGTTGCCCCAGCGGCTGCTCGCTCGACATCTGTCCCGAGTAACGGCCGCTCACCCGCGCGGTCGGGCGGTCGCCGGCTCTTGAGCCGGTTTGTGCCCGCTGGCGCCGGCTTGTGCTACGGTGCGCCGTCGCTCGGGGCGCGGTGGCCTCTGCACCGCTGAGAAGTACCCGTTGAACCTGATCCGGTTTGGACCGGCGTAGGGAAGCGTCGCCCGGGCCCTTCGGCGGCGTTCCCTCCATGAAACGAGAGAACAAGCTGATGGCACAAAGATTCCTCCCTCTGCGTGGCGCCGCCAACCCTTCGAGCGTGAGCGATGGCACCAACCCGGGCTCGTTCGCGCACCCTGCGAACATCGGTGGGCCGCTCAGCTTTTCGTCGCCCGACACGCCCGGCATGCCGGCGCCCAGCGACAAGACGGCCTGGGACTTCTTGCCGGCGGGGTGGAAGCGTGAAGGCGACCGCGCGCTGGCGCCCGCCGGTTTCACGCCGGTGACGCAGCTGGAGTCCGCGCGGCTCGGGATCGTCACCGCCGAGATGCGTCGCGTTGCGGAGCGCGAGCCGCATTTGAGCGCCGAGCAGGTGCGGGTCGAGGTCGCCACGGGGCGCCTGATCATTCCCGCCAACAAGGTGCACCTCGGGTTTCAGCTCGACCCGATGTGCATCGGCCGCGCCAGCAAGACGAAGATCAACGCCAACATGGGCGCCTCGCCCGTCTCTTCGTCGACGAACGAAGAGGTCGAGAAGCTGCACTGGTCCGTGCGCTGGGGCGCCGACACGGTGATGGACCTGTCGACCGGCGGCAACTTGGACGAGTGCCGCGAAGCCATCGTCAAAAACTCGAAGGTGCCGATCGGCACGGTGCCGATTTATTCGATGATCATCGGCCGAAAGATCGAGGATTTGACCGAATCCGAGATCATGAAGGGCCTGCTCCACCAGGCCAAACAAGGCGTCGACTACTTCACGATCCACGCGGGCGTGCTGCGCGAGCACCTGCCGTTCGTGCAGAGGCGTCTGATTGGCATCGTGAGCCGCGGCGGCTCGCTGCTCGCCAAGTGGATGCTCGTGCACAAGAAGCAGAACCCGATGTACACGCACTTCGACGAGATCTGCGACATCATGCGCGAGTACGACGTTTCGTTCTCGCTGGGTGACGGCCTGCGCCCGGGCGGCCTGGCCGACGCCAGCGATCAGGCGCAGCTGGCCGAGCTCGACACGCTGGGCGAGCTGACCGAAAAAGCCTGGCGTAAGGGCTGCCAGGTGATGGTCGAAGGCCCCGGTCACGTGCCGTTCGATCAAATCGAATACAACATGAAGCTGCAGCGCACGGTCTGTCACGGCGCGCCCTTCTACGTGCTGGGCCCGCTCGTTACCGACGTGTTCCCCGGTTACGACCACATCACCAGTTGCATCGGCGCGACCGCGGCCGCGTACCACGGCGCTGCCATGCTCTGTTACGTCACCCCGAAGGAGCACGTCGGCCTGCCCAAGAAAGACGACGTCAAGCAAGGCTGCATCGCCTACAAGATCGCGGCGCACGCCGCCGACGTGGCGCTCGGCATCCCCGGCAGCCGCGATTGGGATGACGCGCTGACCAAGGCGCGCGCCGCCTTGAACTGGGAAAAGCAGTTCGAGCTCTCGTTCGACCCGGACACCGCGCGCGCTTTCCACGACGAAGATCTCGACGTGGACACCGATTTTTGCGCGATGTGCGGGCACGACTGGTGCTCCGTGCGCATCTCGAAGGAGATCAACGAATTCACGAGCGGCAAGGCCGAAGGCTTCGCACGCGAAAAGGTGATGAAGTCGCCGGCGCTCACGGTCGAGCAACGTGAGATCCTCGAAAGGCGCGGCGTGCTCCCGCCCGAAGAGCTGCACCGTCTGGCGTCCAAGACCGCCAGCGCCGTGGGCGCGGGCAAAGGCAACAAGGCTTCGTGCCATTCGGACGTGGCCGACGACTCGCGCGCCCAGCAAATCCAGGAGCAGCTGGTCAAGTTACGGGTGCGCCCGCCGACAGCGGCAGAAGACTGACTCCTGCGGTTAGTCGACGATGGCCATCGGCATGCACCTGCCCCTCGCCCGCTCGGCTGCCGCCGAGAGCTTCGCTCCGGCCGAGCCGCCGCGGGTGAGTCGCGCTCAGGCTTTTGGCCTGCTACCGAGCGAGCTCGCGGCGCTGGGCGTGCCCGCGCCGCTCGCCAGCTTCGAGCGCCTGCAAAGGCCGTGGACCTGGCACGCCTCCGCTCCGGCATTGGGGCGCGCGGCGCGCGCGGCGCTCGAGCAATATGGGCTCACGTTGCCGCGCGTGGTCGAACGTCGGCAGTCGGCCGACGGCTCCTGCAAGCTCCTGCTCGAGCTCGGCACCGATCGCGTGGAGTGCGTGCACATGCCGCGCGCCGTGGGCGGCGGACGCGTCACCTTCTGTATCTCCAGCCAGGTCGGTTGCGCCATGGGCTGCGGCTTCTGCGCCACTGCCAGCATGGGTTTCGTACGCCAGCTGAGCGCGGGCGAGATCGTCGCGCAGGTGCTCACGCTCATGGCCGAGCTCGGTCCACGGCACCCGAGCGAGCTCACCTTGGTGTTCATGGGCATGGGCGAGCCGCTGCACAACCTGCCCCAGGTCGCGCGCGCCATCTCGGTCATGTGCCACGCCGCAGGCCTTGGCCTGTCACCCCGACGTATCACGGTCTCCACCTCCGGCCTGGTGCCGGAAATTGGCGAGCTCTCCGCGTTGCCCGAGCGCCCGCTGCTGGCGCTCAGCCTGAACGCGACGACCGACGACGTGCGGAGCCGCATCATGCCCATCGGCAAGCGCTACGATTTGGGTGAATTGCGCGCCGCCCTCGAGCGCTATCCGCTGCGGCCCCGCGAGCGCATCACGGTCGAGTACGTGCTGCTCGCAGGCGTGAACGACTCGCCCCGCGACGCCGAGCGCCTGTCCGATTTCTGCCAGGGTTTCGCCCACAACATCAACTTGATCCCCTTCAACGAGCATCCGCTCACGGAGTTTCGGGCCCCGTGTGAAGCGCAGGTTGATACCTTCGCCAAGGCGCTTCTGGCGCGCCGGCGCGAGCTCGTCACCGTGCGTCGTTCGCGTGGTCGCGACGTGCAGGCTGCCTGCGGGCAGCTGGTGCAGAGCTAGCGGCGTAGGATGTTGTCGAAGCTGCTGCTCGTCGTCTTGCTCTTCAAGCTCGCTAGCCAGTTCGGGCTGCGTACGAAGCTGCGAGACCTCAAGCCCAAGATCGATCGCGCCGTAAACATAACGATCGTGGTGGTAGTAGTGGCTTATGCCGGGCAGCTTTTGTGGCTGATCTGGCAGAAGCACGTAGCCGGTTGAGGCAAAACGCCGCGTGGCAAACGCGTGCGGCGATGAGCGCGAGCGTCGTGAGCACGCCAATCACTCGACACAATCACTCCAACCTGGAGGGTGATAGCGCACGTTGTGCGCGTGAGTTTTTTGTCAGTGGGCACGACGTTGGTGTGCTTTCCACTCGATCGGGTGTGTCTAAGTTTTCGAGTTGCTGAGAGTCTGAATTCATGATGGCCACCGTGCACTAAGCGCGGTCTGCCCTCATCGGGGCGCGGTTCGAACATGTCGAGACGGCAGGTTGTCAATGATCCGCCAGAGGCGGATCGCCAAGGGCAGGGCTATGGATCGCAGACCAAGTTGCGTATCGCGCCGCGCCACGTGCAGCTCTTGCACGAAGTGGTGGTGACGGGCATCGGCGCGATCTTGCCGAACTGCGACAGCCGCGAAACGTTCTGGCAGCAGCTGCGAGATGGTGAATCGCAAATGCGCATCGAACCGGATCCTGCCGACGGCATTCCGAGCGCGATGGGGCGCGTACGCGACTTCGATTGTGCGCGCTACATGGATGGCATCGGCGCCAGCCGTTACCAGGCGCTGCATCGCGAACAGCAGCTTTATTTGGCTTCGGTCGTGCAGGCGGCGCGCGACGCTGGCTTGCCGCTCTCGAGCTTTGCTTCGGGGCGCACCGGCTTGTTCGACGGTACTTCGCGCGGCAACTTCGCGCATTGGTACGAGCTCATTCACCACAAGCTGCACGACCCCGGCAGCCGCTACTCGCCGCGCGATCTCAACTTTGCGATGCCAGGTCAGGCGGTAGGCTTGGCGGCGGCGATTTTGGGCGTGCAGGGTCCGACCTTCACCTTCAACAACTCGTGCGCGTCGGGCGCAGTCGCGATCGGAAATGCTTTCCGCGAGCTGCAAGCCGGTCGCATCGAAGTCGCGTTCGGTACCGGTCACGACGCCGCGTTGATCGCGCCGCTGTATCAAATGTATCGCGACGCAGGTCTGGTGAGCGCGGAGCACGAGCACCCAGAGCGTGCGATTCGCCCCTACGCCGGCAGCGGAGCGAACGCGTTCGGTGAAGGCGCTGTCACGCTGGTGTTGGAAACGCGCGCGCACGCCGAGGCGCGCGGCGCGGTACCGCTCGCGCAGATTGTGGCATTCCGCCACGGCAACGGCGGCGAGCATCCCACCGACGTCGACTTCACGGGCGCCCGCCCCGCGGACTTGATCCATCTCAACCTCGAAGAGGCCCAGCTCGCCGCCGAGCAGGTGGACTTCGTGCTTGGCCACGGCAACGGCGTCCAAGCCAGCGATATTTCCGAGCTGAACTACATGAAGCGCGTGTTCGGCCGCCGCACGCGCGAAGTGCCGCTCATCTCCACCAAGCCGATTTACGGGCACACGCTGGGCGCCTCCAGCGCGCTCAACGCCGCCACCGCGGCCTTGATGCTGCACAACGACTACGTGGTGCCGACCGTGCGTCTCGACGAGAAGCGCGTCGTGCACGGCTTCAATCATCAGGCCAACCGGGGTGCCGAGCGTAAGCTCGAGAGCGGCTTCGTGGTTGCGTACGGTATCGGCGGCCAGAACGCGACGCTCTTGATGCGCAAGGTGAGCGCTTGATGACGGGTGCCCGGCGCCGCCTGGGCTACGTCAGCCAGCTCGTCGCTGCGGCGCACGCCTACCCGGCGGAAATCGTCGACAACGCGGAGTACCTGCGGCGCTGCCGCTTCGAGCTGGGCAGTCCCGTCGACGACCTGGCACGCGAGACGCGCATGCAAACGCGTCGCTGGTGCCGCGCAGACGAGAACACCGCAACGCTGACGCGCTCGGCCATCGGCATGCTGATGGAGCAGCATCCGCAGCTCATCGATGAGATTGACGTGGTGGTCGTTGCTTCTGGCACCACCATGCCGATGGCGCACCCCAGTGACCCGAACAACTGCGCCTTCGCGGATCTCTCGCCGCTGGTGCTCCAGCAGCTGGGGCGGCCGCGTGCGCTCGGCCTCGACATCAAGGCCTGCTACTGCACCGGATTTTTGCGCGGTTTGCAGGTGGCGGACGGGCTCTTGGGCAACGCCAACTACCGCTCGGCGCTGGTCGTCGCCGCCGAGCAGGGCAGTCGTTTTTCGGTGGCCGCTAGCAACCGCTCGTCGTTTTGCTTCATCGTGGGTGACGCCGCCGGCGCCGTGGTTCTGCGCCGCGCGGAGCCGCGACCGCGCAGCGGCGTGGTCGATTACGTGGGTTACACCGACGTGGACAAGCTGGCCTGGGTCGGCATCGGGGCGGATGCGGCTTCGATCATCATGCTCGGCTCGCGCGCCGGCGAGGCCACGCAGCGCATGTTGCTCGAGTGTGGGCAAACGCTCTTGCAGCGCAATGGTTTGAGCGAGCGTGACGTCGACTGGCTCTTGCCCATTCAGACTCACGCCGGCCTGCTCGATCGGGTGCGCGCAGAGCTCGGATTTCCGGAGGCCAAGTTGCTGTGGCGCGGGGGCGAGCGCGGGTTTTCGGGCAGCGCCAGCATTCCGGCGTGTCTGTCCGAGCACCTGGCGAGCGGTGAGCTGAAGCCCGGCCAGCTGGTGCTGTCGCTGGCGGTCGGCGCGGGCATGAACTGCGCGGGAGCGCTTTACTACGCATGAAGCCCGCCCAGGCCCCGAACAAGGCGCTGGCGCTGCCGGAGGCCATCGCGCGCTTCATCGAGCCTGGTCAGAAGCTTTGCTTTGCCTCGACGCCCAGCCGCTCGAACGCGGCGGTGCGCGAGCTTGCGCGGCATTTCCGCGGGAAGAAGCCGGAATTTACGCTGCTCGCGACGGGCTTTCATTCGCTGCTCCACCTGCTCGGCATGCTGCGCCTGGGCCGGCGCTACGTGGGCTGCTTCTTCGGCGACAACTACCCGACGCCGCGGCCCAATCGCTTGTACGCCGAGCTGCTGCGCGAGGGCTACGACATCGAGCAGTGGTCGCTGTGGAGCTACGTGTCGGCGCTGGCGGCCGGGGCCTACGGGCACCCTTATGCGTTCACACGCTCGCTGAACGGTACTTCGCTGGGCGCCGCGCTGGCGGCCCAGGGGAAGCTGCTCGAGCTCCGCGACCCTGCCGACCCGGATCGGCAGTTGTCGCTGGTGCGGGCGCTCACACCCGATATTACGTTTTTGCACGCCCCGCTCGGTGACGAGCTCGGTAACGTGGCGCTGGCCGCGCCGCACGGCGAGGGATTTTACAGCGCGCTGGCGGCGCGCCAGGGCGTGATCGTGACGGTGGAGCGCATCGTGCCCAGCGACATGCTGCGCCTGGTGCCGCACTTCATGCCGCTACCGGCGCATCGTGTGCTGGCGGTGTGCGAGGAACCGTTCGGAGCTCATCCGCAGCCGCTGCACGTGGCCGCTGCCGAGCTGCGCGCGCTCGAGCCCGGCTATGCCGACGACTACGCGGCCTACACTGAATGGCGTGGTATGAGCCAAAATCCGCGGGCTTTCGCGCGATTTTCTCAGCAAGTGCTGGAGGCAGCCGACGGCCAGCGCGCCTACCAGAGTTACGTCGGGCGCGCCCACGCCGAGGGACTGCGCCGTCCGCCGGGGTCCGAACCGCCGCCGCCACTGCTCACGGCGGAGGCGCTCGAGCCGAGCGACGACTTGCTGCTGCTGGCCGGGCGCGCGCTGTCGCGGCGCATCGTCACCGGCGCGCACCAGTGCATCCTGGCGGGCATCGGGCAGGCCTTTGCGGCGTGTCGCTTGGCCAAGCAGCTGCTCGGCGCGCGCGGCGAAGCGGTCGAGCTCATGATCGAGACCGGTTTCGCGGGTATCGACGTGGAGAGCGCGCACCCATTCTTGCTGAGTCGCGAAAACGTGGCCACGGCTACCCGCCTCACCGGTATCGACAGCATGCTGGGTGCGCTGTGTTGCGGCGGTGTGACGTCGTGCCTCGGCGTGATCGGTGCCGCCGAAGTCGACGTCGATGGCAACGTGAACAGCAGCTTCAGCGGTGGTGAGCTGCTAGTCGGCGCCGGCGGCGCGCCCGATATCGCGGCGTGCGCGCGCGAGGTGGTGGTGCTGAGCCGGGCCGACCCGCGTCGCCTGGTGCGCCAGGTCGAATACGTCACCAGCCGCGGCGCCAACGTGACGACGATCGTCACCGAAGCTTGCGTGTTCGAGCGTAGCGGGCCCGGCGATCCGTGGCTCGTGCGCGATGTCGTGCCCACGCGCGCGGCCGTGCTCGGTCAGTTGTTGCAGACGAGCGGGTTCCGCTTCGTCATGGCCGGGCCGCCGACGTCGGCCGAGCCGCCCAGCAGTGGCGAGCTTGCGCTGCTGGCTCGCTTGCGCTGGTCGGGGAGCTCGCAGCGCGCGAGCGCGGAGGTGTCGAGTGGCTGAGCTGTGCGTCACGGGTCTGGGTGTGTATCTGCCGCAGCGGCTGGTGAACAATCGCGAGCTTCCGGAGCTCGATCCGCCGCACACGCTGGCCGATATGGACAAGGTCGGCGTGCGCGCGCGTGGCATCGCGGCCGAGCACGAGAGCGTGCTGTACATGGCCGAGCAGGCCGCGCGGCGCGCTCTGGACCGTGCCGGTGTCGCGGCCGAGTCTCTCGACTTCTTGATCTTGGCGAATTGGAGCGAGCGCCGCTACGTGCCGGATTTCGCGCCCCGCGTGCAGCACGCGCTCGGAGCGCGCCGCGCGTTCGCGTTGGACGTCGGTTGCGCCTGCGCCGGCTTCATTTACGGCCTCACGCAAGCGCACGGTTACCTGCAAAATTCGCGGTTTTCTCGCGGTCTCGTGCTGGCTTCGGACAGATCCACGCAGCGTTTGCGGCCACGCAGCCGCGCCACGCTGGTGTTCGGTGATGCAGCGGCGGCCATGGTCGTCGAGCGTGACGCAATGCGTGGCAGTCGGCTGCTCGACTACGAGCTCCACACCGACGGCTCGCAAAACGACATCATGGAAGTCGACGCCGACGGCTACTTGCTCCCCAAAATCAAGCAACGTGAGCTGAACCAACTTGCAGGAAAGTCCTTGGCGAGCGTGAGCCGCGCGCTGCTCGAGCGCAACCAGCTGAGCGTGGACGACATCGATTGGTTCGTGCCGCATTCGGGCACCGCGGGCGTGCAGGCCATGTTGGCGGAGCACCTCGGAGCGCCTCCCGAGAAGACGCTGACCACGCTGGCCGATATCGGCAACGTCACCAGCTCATCCATCCCCGTTTCGCTTCATCATTTTCTCGAGGCCGGCAAGATCAAGCCTGGCGATCGCGTGCTCTCGGCCGCGGTCGGCCTCGGCTGGCAGTACTGCGCGGTGCTCTACCGAGTATGACCAGTATGACCACGCTCCAGAACAAGACGGCGCTCGTCACGGGCGTCACCTCCGGCATCGGTGCGGCGACGGCGCGCGTGCTGCTCGAAGCCGGAATGCGCGTGATTGGCGTGGGCCGCGCGCCCGAGCGATTGGCCGCGACCGAGCGCGAGCTCGGCCCGAATTTTCGGCCACTTTTGCTGGATTTGGCGGACCCCGAATCGCGCCGTCGTGGCCTCGCGGAGCTGGGCCCGGAAGCCATTGCGCTGCTCGTCAACAACGCCGCCGAATGCGTCTACGAGAGCGCGCTCGAGCTGCCGCCGGCGCGCCTGTCACGTCTATTCGAAATCAACGTGGTGGGCTTGATGGAGCTGACTCGCGGAGCGCTTGCCAACATGCCGGCGGGGGCGCAGATCATCAACCTATCGTCCGTGGTGGCGCGGCAGCTGCCCGCCGCCAAGTTCGCGCCCTATGCGGCCAGCAAGGCGGCGCTCGACTGCCTGAGCGAGGCGTTACGGCTGGAGCTACATCCGCGCATTCGTGTCAGCAGCATCGCGCCGGGCCTGGTCGATACGCCTATTTACGACAAGGTGCAGGGCTTCGAGCGCGCACGCAGCAAGCTCAAAGAGCAGGTACCGACCTGGCTCAGCGCCGAAGACATCGCGAGCGTCGTGCTCTGGGTGGCCACGCGCCCGCCGCACGTCGTCATTTCCGAGCTGTGCGTGTTACCGAGCGCACAGGCGCGCTGAACCAGGAGCAACATGAGCAAGCCGCCGCACATCGCAGACACCGAAGCCTACGTGGACTCGATCTTCGGCGCCGGTACGGGCGAGTCGCACGTGCGCTTCCTCGACCGCATCCAGAACGAGGCGCTGCGCGAGATGATCCACCGCTACCACACGCTCGAAGCCGATACTTCCGAGCTCTCGCTGCAAGAAAACTATTTGATTGGCATGTGCGTGCTGCTCAGCCAACGCGACTACACGGCCGCTTCGCTGTTCGCCAAGACGCTGCTGCACCTGGGAGCTCGCAAGGAGAAGCTGCTCGAAGCAACGGCTCGTCTGGCCATGTGGATCGGCGGCCTGCCCGCCGTCGACGCCAGCTTCGCGATCCAAAAAGCCATCCGCGAATACGAAAAAGAAGGCCTCGCCTCGCTCGGCGTCTGGTTCCCCGCGCCGTCGGAGAGCCGCAAATGAGCCTTGAAGAGGGGTGGCGGGAACCGAGAATCTTGGGTTTCGAGAGTGAAGGACACGCCCCGCGCCTGCACAGTCTCCGTACGCCTCCGAACGGCGAGAACCAACAAAACTCCCGATCCTGCCGATCTCCCGATCTCCCTGTGAAATCTCCAGGTCCTCGCGAGGACCTGCCAGCAAGCGAATGGCCCCAAGCGCTGTCAGCTCGCGGTCGACCGGCTTGGCCCGGTAACGACAAGGAAGCTGCTGCAAGTTGGGCTGCGGCTTGGCAGCCAGAAGGGACGCTCTGATGCTGCTCGCGGGGAAGCACGGGTTGGTGCTTGGGGTTTCGAGTCGTGAGGGCGTGGGCTTTCACGTGGCGGAGGCTTTGCGCGCGCAGGGGGCGGAGGTGGCGGTGACGGCTCGGCCGCAGCGGGCCGGATTCTTGTCCGAGCTCGCCGAGAGCGGCTACTTGGCGCTCGAGCTCGAGGCGCTGGACGAGGCGTCGATGGAGCGCGCGGTGGCGCGCGCGGCCGAGCGCTTCGAACGTCTCGACTTCATCGTGCACACGCTGGTGCACGTGCCGGACGGTGCGCTGGAGCATCCCGTGACGCACATTTCGACTCGCGAGCTCGCGGAGGCGATGGACGTCGGGGTGCGCTCGCTGCTGGCGGTCACGCGCTACGCGCGGCCGCTGCTCGAGCGCAGCAGCTCGCCGCGCATCGTGGCGCTGTTGTCGGGAGGCGCGGACTTCGCGATGCCGAGTTACCACCTGGTTGGCATCGTCAAGGCGGCCCTGGGGGCGGCCGTGCGCTACCTGGCCGCGGAGCTAGGGCCGTCGAAAATCCTGTGCAACGCCGTCAATTTCTCGATGCTCGAGACCGCGGCGGCGCTGCGCGTGATCGGCGGTGAGCGCACCCGGCAAACCCGCCAGCACCTGGCCAAACGCAGCATGACGCAGACACCGCTCGGGTACAGCGATGTGACCAACGCGGTCGCGTATTTGGTCAGCCCGCTGTGCAGCAATCTGACGGGCGAAGCGCTCGTCGTCGACGGAGGATTTTCTCGCAGTTACTTCTGAACGAAACGCACCAAGGAGGAACAGATGGTACCAAGACTGAGAACACTGATCGGTTCGGCTGCTACTTGCTTACTGCTTTGGTCTGCTAACGCCGACGCCACGCTGCGGGTCAAGACATACTCGGGCGGCTTCACCTCGAGCCAGACAGAGTGCGACACGCTGTGCACGGGCGGTCCGCTCACGGGCGGGCTCGCCGGCACCTTGACCTGGCGTATGGATACGATGGAGGCCACGAGCGATCCGGACGTGGTGAAGCTCACGGGCGTGGACACCATCACTACCGCGAGCGGCACGCTCACGATTCCCGACGTCACCTTTTGGAATCTCGCGACGGGTGACTTCATCGATGCGGGCGTGATCACCACCGGCACCGGTGCGTTCGCGGGGGCGCATGGCACTCTGGTCATCCAGGGCGCCTTCGATCCCGCGGCCGGTCACGGCACCAGCAACTACTTCGCGGTCGTCACGCTTCCGTAAGCGCTGAGACGCCAGTTCCTCGGTGCTCGGGGGGGCACCGGGCCTGGGTCTGACGAGCGTCGGCCATGGGGCCGATTCCGTGAAACGATCCTGAAAATCGCCGATCTGGCTGAAAAAATGCCAGCTGAGGCACTTTGGTAGTTGGCGCTTGCTCCCGGATTAGGGCTGTCCCACACAACCCTACAATGACGCTGGCTCACGTACCCGATGGCTCCGATTCGCCCGACGAGTCAGGACCAGATTCCGGCAATCTTCGCGTGAGCCTGAAGACGGCCTACGAGAGTGGGATCCCACCAGCGCGCGAGCGCTTGGCGCGCAGCACCGATTCGGATGCGGCGCTCGAGCAGCTCGAGCTCGTGCTCGTCGAGAGCACGCGCGCGGAGGCGAATCTGGGCTTGCTGCTGCGCGGCTTGAAGCACCTGGCTCAGGGGGCGAGCGCAGCCCAAGAAGCCAACGCCGTGCTGATGCAAGAGCTCGAGTCGCTGCGCATCCGCCTGAGCAAGGTTTACGAGAGCGAAACGCTGCTGAGCAAACGCGTGCAATCGCTCGAGAACGCGCTCGACGCGGCAGCGCGGGAACGCGAGTCGTGGCTGGTGCAAGAAGACGCGTTTTTGGCGCAGTTACTCGATGAGCACGAGCAGAAGCTGTTCGAGGTCGGTCGGGACCACGAGCGCAAGCTGGCGGAGCTGGACTTGTCTTACGACGAGCTACGCCGCCACTACGAAGCAGCCAAGACCGAGGTGCAGCGCTTGACCTACGAGCGTGACGCCGCGGTATCGTTGCTGAACGAGCCGGTGCCGAGCACCGAGCCGGTGGCGACCCCCAGCCCGAGCTCACCGGTTTCCTCGGGTCGCACGCTAGGTAGCTTCAAGCTGCCGAAGCCGGTGCTCAAGTCGAAGCCGGACATGTCGTCGCGGCCGCTGGTCGGCTATTCGATGGTGAACGAAGACGAAGAGCTGGTGGATTCGGGCAAGAATGGCCCGCGTTCGCAGCGGTCGTAGCCAAAGCGCGGGCGCGCTCGCTACCCTGACCGGCGTGAGGCTCGGTCTGTTCTCGACGCTCGTGGCGACGGTCGCGCTCGCGGCCTGCTCGGGGCACATTGGCTCTTCCGCCACCGCTGAGGGTGGCAGCGCCGGAGAGGCGCTGGCTGGCACCGGCGGCGCGATTCCGCACGGGGCGGGACGCGGCGGTGGCGGCGGCGGAATGGCAGGCACCGAAACGGGCGGCGGCGGCGCAGCGGGGGGCGGCGCGAGTGGTGGAGGCGGAGCCGGTGGCGGAGCAGGCGGCACCGCAGCCACGAAAGCGAACGCCACGTTGCTCGATCTTCAGGGCACCGGCGTCAGTGGTAGCGCGCTGTTCAGCGTGACGGGTGATCACGTGAAGCTCGAGCTCACGCTCGCCGGCTGCCCAGCGGGGGCCCACGCTCTGCACTTGCACGCCAACGCTACGTGCGACGACGCGGGCAATGCCGCTGGCGGCCACTGGAGCCCACGAGGCGAAGGCATTCCGGACGTGACCTGCGCGGCCGACGGCAGCGGCGCGCTCACGTTCGAAGCCGGGCCCGGCACCTGGTCGATCGGCGCACCAGCCAGCAGCGACGTGCTTGCGCACGCGGTGATGCTGCACGCCGGGGCAAGCTCCGACCCTGGCGCGCGCCTCGCCTGCGGAATTCCCGCCAAACTGCCGTAGCGAAGGCGCCGGCTGGCTTCGCGCGCGGCTCCTTGCCAAGATAGCGAAAGCCATGGAATTGCCCGACGACCGCAGCCTGCGCGAGCTGGTTCAACGTTACGCCTCGATCGTCGAGCGCTTTGGTGAGGACATTGGTCAGCGCCCGATGGTGCTGCCCAACGGCAAGTTCTTTCCCGACGTGTTTCAGGGCGACTTGCCGAGCGTCGCGCGCTTGCTGCAGCGCATGCAGAGCCACGCCGGCCTGAGCGATATCCCGATTCAAATCGGCGTGGTGGATCCGGATCAGGCCAAGGCGGAAGCGTGCGGCAGCGGCGGTTGTGGTAGCTGCGCGGCGCCCAACGTCTCGCCCGAGATCGCGGCGGCGCGGCTGATCGATCTCGGTGACGGCTGGCGCATCAACTTGGCTCCGGCCGAGGTGCAGCATCCGGTGGCGCTCACGGCCGCGCTGGCGCGCGCGCTCGGTCACGTCTTCTTGCTCGAAGAGACGAGCCCGGAGCGGCCGATCGAAGAGCCGCTCGAGCTCACGGTGGAGCTGACCACGGTAGCCCTCGGCCTCGGTACGCTGCTGCTCTCTGGTTCGTACCTCTACCAAAAGAGCTGCGGCGGGCCGAACGTGGCTTGCCTCACCGCGCTCAGCCTGGGTGAGCTTTCGGTAGCGTTCGCGCTGTTCGCCAAGCAGGGCGGTCACAGTATGCGCGCCGCGCGCGGTGAGCTCGACGCGACGCAGCGCGAGCAGCTGGCCGAAGCAGAGACTTGGGTGCTCTCCAATCCGGAGCTGCCGCGCTTGCTCAAGACCGAGCCGCTGCGGCTGGTGCTGGGCGATTTCGAGCTTTCGGCGCCCAAATCGTGGATGGCGCGCGTGCTCGGCAGCCTGGCGCCGACGAGCCGCGTGTCTCCCGCTTCGTGACAGCCTGCGACCCATGGATAGCGCCGAGCAACGCCGCGCGCGCCTCGAGCGCCAACTGTGGACCGAGGTGCGCGACACCTGCCGCGAATACGAGCTGCTGCAGCCGAATGATCACGTGCTGGTCGCGCTGAGCGGCGGCAAAGATAGCTACACGCTCTTACACGTGCTGCGGCAGCTAGCTCGCGCGCACTACCCGAGCGTGCGCTTGACGGCGGTGCACCTCGATCAGGGCCAGCCCGGCTACGACGGCGCGCCGCTGCGCCGGCACCTGGAGCAGAGTGGCGTCGCGTTCGAGATCTTGTCCGAAGATACGTACTCGGTCGTCGTCGAGCAGCTGGGGCACGAGCAAACCTACTGCTCGCTGTGCTCGCGGCTGCGGCGCGGCATCTTGTATACGGCGGCAGAGCGGCTCGGTTGCAACAAGCTGGCGCTCGGCCACCACCGTGACGACGGCCTCGAGACGTTTCTGATGAACCTGTTCTACAGCGGCAAGCTGCAGGCCATGCCGGCGCGCTACACGACGGACGACGGCAAGCTGCAGGTGATTCGGCCGCTGATCGGCTGCGCCGAGGCCACCATCGCCGAGCTGGCCGAGTTGCTGGCGTTCCCGATTTTACCCTGCAATTTGTGCGGTTCCCAGGCAGGTCTGAAGCGCGATCGCATGACCGAGCTCTTGAGCCAGCTGGAGCGCGAGTCGCCCCACCTGCGCTCCGTGATGGCCAACGCCTTGCGCAACGTACGACCGACGCATCTCTTGGATCGCGACTTGCTGCGCGCTTGGGCCGAGCGCCCCGACGACGTGCGGCCGAAGGCCGCCGTCCAGCGCAGGGTCGAGCATCATCGCGCGTTGCCACTGATTCAGGTGGCGGCCGAAGACGAGCCTGGCCTACGCTAGGCGTTCATGGGTGCTCGCGCACAGAGCTGTTTCGACGAAGCCAATCGCCTCGGGGGTCTGGTGGCCAAGCTGCGGCTGGCTTCGATCGCTCAGGTCACCTCCACCGAGGCGACTGCCCGGCAAGACACGCCCGAGCTCACCGCCAAGCTCGAGGCGGCGCTGGTCACGGTGCGCGCCGAGTTCAAGGTGGCCAAGGCCGGGCCGGCTCCGAGCCAGAGTCAGGAAATCGGGGTTTGGGCGGCGGTGGCCAAAGAGAACGAGGGCCTGCGGCGCCACCTCGGCACGGTGGCGGACTTGTTCTCGCAGCGCAGCCTGTTTCTAGGTGACGTGAACGCCACCGTGCGGCGCATGACCGAGGCGGCCGTGTTCGCGTTGTCGGTCGAGCGCGTCAGCGTCTGGTTCTTGGACGACGCGCGCAGCAAAATCGTGTGTGCGGACCTGTTCGAGCGCGGCAAGGCTACACACAGCTCCGGCGTGGAGCTGTTCGCCAAGGATTTTGCGCCTTACTTCGACGCGCTCGCCAAAGAGCGCACGATCGCGGCGGACGACGCCAATCAAGATCCGCGAACCAAATGCTTTTCGGCGAGCTACCTGATGCCACTGAACATCGGCGCCATGCTCGATGTGCCGGTGTGGACGGCGCGCAGGAAAGGCGCGGGCATCGGGGCCGGCCATGGCGACCGACGCATGGTCGGTGTGATCTGTTGCGAGCACGTCGGCGGCACGCGCGATTGGTCGCGCGACGACGAGACCTTCGTTTACGTGCTTTCTACGCTGATCGCGATGACCTTGGAGCAAGGCGCTTGACCGACGTTGCGCTCCTCCCTCATACTGCTCGAGTCACTATGGCTCTTCCGGTCATCGGCCACCTTCATCACGTTCCGGGTCGCATTCGCGCCCTCGGGATGGAGGTCGCCGCCTAAGCCGAAGGGGCTTGAATTTCGCTGAAATTACGCCCTTTCGGAGTCTTCCGGAAGGGCGTTTCGCATTTCTGGAGGTTCCGTCGGGGCGGTCGAGAGAACCGCCATGAATGCACCCGTCATCGAGCTATCGGGATTGACCAAAACCTTTCGAGCGCGCCGCGCGCGTTCGTCGGGAACGTTTGCGCGCCTCAAGGATTTCGTCGCGCCGATCACCGAGCACGTCTTGGCGGTCGATCGCGTCTCCTTCGAGATCACGGCGGGCGAGCGCGTCGCGTTCATCGGCCCCAACGGCGCCGGCAAATCCACGACGCTCAAGGTCCTTTCCGGCATTTTGCACCCCGACGCAGGCCACGTCTCGGTTTTGGGCTTCGTGCCGTGGCAGCAGCGGCAGGCGCTCGGCTACCGCATCGGCACGGTTTTCGGGCAGCGCTCGCAGCTGTGGCACCACTTGCCCGCGCGCGACACGTTCGAGCTGCTGGGCAGTGTTTACGAGCTGCCGCGCGCGCAGCACCGCGAGCGCTTGCAGGCGCTGACGCGAGCCTTCGACCTCGGACCACTGCTGGACAAGCCCGTGAGTCAGCTCTCGTTGGGTGAGCGCATGCGCGCGGAAGTGGCGGCCAGCCTTCTGCATCGGCCGCAAATCCTGTTCTTGGACGAGCCCAGCATCGGGCTCGACGTGGCCGCCAAGTCGGTGCTGCGGGACTTGCTCCAGCGACAGTCCGAGCAAGAAGGCACGACGCTGCTTCTGACCTCGCACGACACCGGCGACATCGAGCGGGTGTGCCAACGCGCCATCGTGGTGCACGGCGGTCGCGTGGTCTGGGACGGCAGTCTGCAGCAGCTGCGCCGCAACTACTTGGGCGAAAAGCGCGTGCGGCTGTGGAGCGAGCGCGAGCACTTGCGCTTTGCGCTACCAGGCGTCCGCGTGCTCAGCGAGTCACCTCATTTCACGCAGTTGGCGGTGCAGGTGAACGTCACGGCGGTGGGCGCGGTGGTCGAGCATGCTTTGCGTCAAGGGGCGCTCAGCGACCTCACCATCGAAGACGCGCCGCTCGACGAAGTCATCGAGGCCTTTTATCGAGATACGCGGACCAGGCAGGCATCATGAAGCCTTTCAGAAAATATTGGGCCTTCGCGCGCGTCGCTTGTGGCGAGGCGCGCAGCCACCGCGGGGAGCTGTACGCGCGGGGCCTGTTCTTTGCGCTGATTCTGGCCGTGTTCGCCGCGCTCTGGCGGGCCGTGGGCGAGGCCGGCTTGCCGCTCGCGGCGCGGCCGGAGCGCCTGGTCTGGTACCTGGCCGTCACCGAGTGGGTCCTACTGAGCGCGCCGTTGCGTCACCTGGAGATTCAGGAAGACGTGCGGCGCGGTGACGTGGCCTGCCAGCTTTGTCGGCCCGTGGCGTATCCGCGTGCGCTGCTCGCGCAATGCTTGGGCATGCTCGTGGTGCGCGCGAGCTTCTTGGGCGTGGTTGCTTTTTCTGCGGCCGCGCTTTACACGCGAGAGCTGCCGGCATGGTCCGCGCTGGTGCTGGTGGTGCCCTTCGGCCTACTCGCGGCGCTGGTGCTGGCGGAGCTGTACCTGATACTGGGGCTGGTCGCGTTTTGGCTGCGCGACGCGACGCCCCTGTACTGGGTGTGCGGCAAGCTCACGTTCATCTTGGGCGGCCTGATGCTGCCGCTCGAGCTGTACCCGCGTTGGCTGCAGGTGCTGGCGGCGTGCACGCCGTTCCCGTCGCTTTTGGCGGGGCCGGCCGGCTTCTTGCTGCACGGCGCAACGCACGTCGGCGCGCTGGCGCTGCACTTGGTGTTCTGGGCGCTGGCTCTGTTCGGGATCTTGGAATTCGTGTTTTGGCGCGCGACTCGCGTGCTGCAATTGAGCGGCGGTTGAGCATGAAAACGCTGGCTATAGCCCGGTTTTGTTGGGCCTTGTTCCGCACGAACCTGCGCAGCGTGACAGCGCTGCGCGGCTCGTTCTTGCTGTCGATGACCTTCATGGCCCTCAACAACACGACCTTCTTCGTGTTTTGGTGGCTCTTGTTCGGTCGCATCGGTAGCCTTCGTGGCTGGCACGTGCAAGACGTGGAGCTGCTGTTCGGCATCTCCGCGGCTGGCTTCGGCCTGATGCAGGCGACGCTCGGCGGCGCCATGCATCTGGCGCGCTTCGTCGACGACGGCAGCCTGGAGCCGATGATGGTGCAGCCCAAGCCCACCCTGTTGTACGCACTTGGCTGTCGTTCGCAGGCCTCCGGCTTCGGAGACATGGCCAGCGGCTTCGTGTTCATGATCCTGTCCGGCTACGTCAGCTGGAGCGACGCGCCGCGAGCGCTCTTGTGCGTGTTGGTTTCGTGCGTGGCCTTCACGGCCGTGTGCGTGGCGCTCGGTAGCCTGGCGTTTTGGATCAAGAAGAGCGAAACGCTGTCGCGCCAACTGCTCGACATCGTCATCACCTTTTCGCTCTACCCGGAACCGCTGTTCGACGGAGGGCTCAAGCTGCTGCTGTTCACGCTGGTGCCGGCGGGCTTCGTTTCGTACCTGCCGGCAGAAGTGGTGCGCGGGGCAGGTCCGGTCGCGCTGTGCCTCATGCTGGGTGGCTGTGCCCTGTTGTGCGCGGCGAGCCTGCGGGTTTTCCGCGCAGGTTTGCGGCGCTATGCCGGCGGGAGCCGCTTTGGAGTGTTCGGCTGATCTGTTATCGTCCGGCGTTGGTGCAGCCTCCTCCACCAAACCAAGGGCGAGTCTACGGTATCCGCTGCGTTCGTTGCGGCAACGGGCTGGAGCTGCCGGCGGACATGCGGCTCATGTACATCGACTGCCCGTACTGCGGGACGGACAACGTGCTGCCGCCCGAGATCGTGCAGGCCCGCCAGCGGCAATACGCGCTCGAGCAGCAGCACTATGCGCTGCAGATGCAGGAGCAAGAGCGGGTTCGCGCCGCTCAAGAAAAAGACAAGATCCGCAAGGCCAGCTCGCAGCGGCTCTTGATCTGGCTGCTGGTGGGCGGCTTTTTCGTGATGTGTTCGTTCGGTGGCTGTATCGCGCTCGGCATCTACGCTCAGCGCGAAGAAGAAGACGCCAAGGCACGCGCGCAAGATCCGAAGGTGAACGGTCAGGCGGCGCTGCTCGCTCGCTTCGCCGAGATGCGCGACAAGCAGGGCTGCAGTCGCATCTTGGTGCAGCCGTCTACTCACGCCAAAGAGGCGAGCACCATCTCGCTCGACATGATCAAGAACGACGCCTGCGTGCACATCATGGGGGTCACCGGCACGAGCGCCAACCTGTCGATGAAGTACGAGGACAAAGTGGCGCTCACCAAGCCGCTGCCCGCCGCCGCGCCGTTGCTCGACTATCGCTTGTGCGCGTCGGAAACGGCGACGCACACCTTCAAGATCGAGGCGGTGCCGGCCGAGCCGTTCACGACTGCCGCCATCGAGTGCCCGCGCCTGCCCGCCGAAGGAGGCGCGCGTAGCGGCGCCGAAGACGCGCAGAAGACCGGAAAAGAGCGCACTCAGGCCATGCTCGACGAGCTGGTCAAAGCTGGCTGCAAGAACGTCGTCAGCCAACCCAAAGTCGCGCAGAAAGAGCTGTCGCTCACCGTCACGTCGCCCGATAACCCGCCTTGCTACAATTTGGTGGCGGCCAGCTTCTTTCCCGATGTGCGCCTGGCGGCCGAGCTGCGCGATCCCGAAGGCAAGCGTATGCCGGTGCCCGAGCCCGCCTCCAAAATCCGCGTCGAGTACTGCAACACCAAAGCCGGCGAATACAAGCTCACCATCTCCCCCAACACCGCCGACTTCTACAGCTACGCCGGCGTCGACTGCCCGCGCTTCGGCCCCGAGGGCCTCAAGCGGCTCAACGCCGGCAAATAGCGGCTTTCGGGGCCCAGCTCGACCTGACTCGTGTCGTGGAGACGGCGCATTCGTCGGTCGTCGATGTGCAACGCGAAACCCAAAATCTCTGCCTCCCGCCCTCCCTGTGAGAAAATTCTCGAGACTTGGAGAGCCGGCCAGCGTGTGGGGCGGACCAGCTGGGCCGCCCGTAACTCCCGTAACTGGGCCTCTATCGCCAGGAAATAAAAGAGCGAAATCAAGGCGTAAGAAAGGCTCAAGACGTGCGGCGGATGGCCGTTCCGTGACTTCAGGAGCTATTTCTGTCCGCGTCGTCCAGCGCTGCCAAAATGCCGTCACCGAGCGATGAGCCGGAAGCGGGCGGAGCCTTCGACAATTTCGCGTCGACCGCGATTGTCGACGAGGTTGGGACCCCCGGGCAGTCGCGTTATATCGAGGGCAGCGTCGTTGCGCAGAAGTACCGCCTGGTGCGCGTGCTGGGTGAAGGCGGGATGGGCGCGGTGTGGGTGGCACAGAACCTCACACTCGGCGTACAGGTCGCACTCAAGCTGATCCGCTCCGAGATCGAGGGCAAGGTGGACGGCCTGTCCGAGCGCTTGCTGACCGAAGCGCGCGCGGCCGCAGCCATCGGCCACCCCGCGATCATTCAGGTCTTCGACTTCGGTATCACCGAGCATCGCGAGCCGTTCATCGCGATGGAGCTGCTCCACGGCGAGAGCTTGTCGCACGTGCTGAAGAAGCGCGGTCGCATCGCGGCCGGGCGCGCCGTGCGCACCCTCTTGCCCGTAATCGAGGCGCTGGTGATCGCACACCAACGCGGCATCGTGCATCGCGATCTGAAGCCGGACAACATCTTCCTGGCGCAGCAGGCCAACCGCGTGCAGCCGAAGGTGCTCGATTTCGGCATCGCCAAGCTGAGCCAGGGCTTCAGCGCCAACCTGACGTGCGAGGGCACCGTGCTGGGCAGCCCCGCGTACATGTCGCCAGAGCAAGCGCGCGGCGAGAGCGACGTCGACTTTCGCACGGACATGTGGGCGCTGTGCGTGGTGCTCTACGAGATGATCACCGGCAAGGCCCCGTTCACGGGCACGAACTGGCACGGCCTGATGTGGTCGATCATGGAAGGCAAGCCGAAGACGCTCGCCGAGCACGAGATCCAAGAGCCTGCGTTGTGGGCGATTCTGCAGCGAGGCCTGGCCAAGGAGCGGGAGCAGCGCTTCGGCTCGCTGTTCGAGCTCGGCCAGCAGCTCGCCATGTGGCTGATTGATCAGGGCGTGACGCGCGACATCTGCAACGCTTCGCTGAAGGCGACGTGGCTGGAGCGTTCGCCCGACTCGTCGGCGGTGCTTCATTCGTTCTTCCCGTCGGATGCGCCGCGCAGCAGCGAGAAGCAAGAGCCCGAAGCCGCCGCGAGCCCCGATCCCACTGCGGACGTGACGGCGCCGCGCTCGGCCCTGCTCGACGACAAGACGGCCGCGGCCGTGCACGGCGTGGTGGTCGAGTCGAAGAGTCGCATTCAGCGCTCGCAGCGCGCGCGTGGGGCCTCCGCCGCACCAGCGCCCGCCTCCAAAGCCTGGCTCGCGGTCACGGTGCTCGGCGCGGCGCTCTCGTTCTCGGCGGCGCTCGCCTTCAGCCTCTCGAGCCAGCCGAAGAAAGCGGCGGTGGTGGACGACGACGAGCCGTCACCCAACATCACCGTGCGCCAGCCTTCGAAAGATCTGGGCATTGCTACGCGCCGCGATCTGTTACCCGGCGCCGCACCGCTGCCGACGATGCGGCTCAGCGACGAGCTCGATTCGTTACGCGACGCCCGCGCGCTCGCAGCGCGGCCCGCTGCCACGAGCAAAAAGGCTGCAGCCAAAACTGCCACGCGCCCGCCCGCCAAAAAGGCTGCCGTCGACCTGAAAGATCCGTTTCGTAGCGGCGGCGAATAGCCTCGTTGCGCCCCCGAGCCAGCCGTCTAGAGTCCGGCCATGGTTTCTGGTCGCCGTACTCTGAGCCTGCTCCTCGCATCCGTTTGGCTGGTCGTCGCCTGTGGCGGCGGCGGCTCGTCCGCGCCCGCCGCGAGCCCGTCGGCGGCGGCCATGCAGCGTCTGCAAGGCACCTGGCAGCTGCAAGGCTTTCAGCCTTCGCTCGAGCTGGAGGCGCCGCTCAAAGGCCTACTCGACGCGCAGCTCAAAGCGCTCAGCATCACGTTCAACAATGGCGAGTTCACCGCCACCGGCCCAGGTGTCGACACCGGCGGCCGCTACGAAATCACGAGCGCCTCCGGCGACACCATGACGGGCCGCGTCTACGACCGCGCCGGCGCCGGCTACGGTATCTCCGGCCAGTTCGTCGGCAACCAATTCCGCTTCACCAGCACCGACACGCCCTGGGCCGGCAGCGGCGTGCTCGAACGCACCCAGTAGGCTCGCTCACAGCGCCTCGGGCCATTCGCGTTCTGGTCCGTCGCCTCGACCTCCCTTGAGATGTCACAGGGAGATCGAGAGATCGGGAGGATCGGGAGTCGAGAATTTTGGGGTTTCGTATCGAACGTCTCTTCCCGTGACTCTCGCAGGGACTCGCCACGACGGGTCAGCCTGGAGGCAGCTCGAAGCGTGCCGTCCAGGGCGACCTGGGGACGGCACGGAAGCCTTCTGCAAGAGGGCTGCGGATGGGCAGCCCCCCTGCATTCCTGCATCGTTGCCGGAACCAGTTCCACAAAATGTGCATTGGTGGTGTGGGACCGGTACCAGGTTGTCATTTATCGGCTACAATGGGCGAGTTGGTGCGCGTGGACGGCGCTGCTGCGTCCTTGGTTCTGAGAAATCTCGAGGTAATTCCGATGGTTGCGCGACACGTTCGGGCTCAGGTATCGCTCCTTGCCGCCTCTTTGCTACTGGCGGGGGCCGCGCAGGCGCAGGTTTTTCAGACGGACGCCGCCAAGACGCCGCTGCCGCAGCCGGTCGGGCAGGCCGAGCTGGACTTGATCAACAAGAGCTGGGCCCACAACACCATGACGGAGTCGTGGAAGGACCCGATGGGCAACAACCTCACGACGCCCATCAAGTATGGCGATTACTACGCACCGCCGACGTTCCCCCAGTTCGAAGATGGTGACGCCATCACGCTGCAAGGTCTGTTCAAGTGGCGCCGCGAGCAGCTCGATCCGGTCAAGGACGCCAAGACGACGCCGGGCTACTTCTCGCCGGCTTGCGGCTTCTCGGGGCAGCTTTTGTTGATGGGCGGCAACTGCAAGGTGGCGTTCGGTTGGTACAACGTCGAAGATCCCAACAGCACCACGCCGCCCGACCCGTCGGAAATTTACGAGTTCATCCCCAACGACCCGACGTACCTGAATTGCCTGGACGAAAATGGTGGGCCCAAGACGGACGGCTTTTGTCCGCTCGCTTGGGACACGTTGAGCCCGCGTAACCTCTCCATCAAGCAGTGGACGCCCAAGGCGTTCGACTCCGGCAACATCAAGATGGATCCCCGCTACAAGGGAAAATACGTGGGTTTCGCGCTGATCGGCAATCCTGACCTCAGCTGCAAGGCCAACAAGTTCTCGATGTACAACCACAACCAGAAGAACGCCGACGGCGTGCCCTGGGTGGCGAGCCTGATTTACCAATCCACGGCCGATCCCGAAGGCTTTTACATGGCCTTCGAAGACCTGCCGATGTCGCCCGCGGATTGGCACGACTCGGGCGGCATGTACAAGAACGACGGCGACTTCAACGACTTCGTGTTCTACGTGTCGGGCATCAGCTGCTTGGGCGGCGGTCAGCCCTGCGACACGGGCCTGGTGGGCGCCTGCTCGGTCGGCCGCACCGACTGCGCGACCGAAGGCACCACGGGTATGTGCCGGCCCATCATCGCGCCGGGCGCCGAGCTCTGCGACAACGTCGACAACGACTGCAACGGTATGGTCGATGACGGTGACAGCTTGTGCCCGGCGGACCAGGTTTGCGACAAAGGCACCTGCGTGGGCGCCTGCGGCACCGGCGAGTTCCGCTGCGACATTGGCTTCACTTGCAAGGCGGGGCACTGCATCGAGGATGCGTGCGCGGACGTGACGTGCGAAGCCGGCCAGGCCTGCCGCGACGGAAAGTGCATGAATGCTTGCGACGGCGTCGTCTGTCCCGAAGGGCAGGAGTGCCAGCTCGGGCGCTGCGTCGACCCGTGCAAGGCGGTGACGTGCACGGGCGGCAAGGTGTGCGAGCGCGGTCTGTGCGTGTCCGACTGCAGCTGCCGCGGTTGCAAAGACGGCCTGGTTTGCGAGGCCGACGGTCACTGCAGCGATCCCAAGTGCGTCGGCGTGACGTGCCCCGACGGGCAAAAGTGCTCGGGCGGCACCTGCGTCGATTTGTGCGCGGGCGTGATGTGCCCCAACGGTGGTCAGTGCGTGAACGGTAACTGCCAGATGGGTACCGGTAGCGGTGGCAGCTCCAACAGCGGCGGCGGCACCGACGGCATCAGCATCGGTGGCATCAGCATCGGTGGCACCAGTAGCAACGGCACCGGCGCCAGCAGCAGCGGCAGCGGCACCAAGCGGGCGCTGAAAGATCCCGGTTGCGCCTGTGACGTCGTCGGCCATTCGCCCGTCGGCAGCGCCGCGATTTCGCTGCTCGGCCTCGGCTGGGCTGCGGCGTTTGCGCGCCGTCGCCGCAAGGCTGCCTGAATTTCGCTTCCCCGAGCCATGGTCGGAGCCTAAAGTGCCGGCCATGGCGATGGAAACCACCCCGAGCGGCCTCAAGTACGAAGACACTCAGCCCGGCGGCGGGGCCTCTCCGCAAAAAGGCCAGACTTGTGTGATGCACTACACGGGGTGGCTCTGGGTGAACGAGGCCAAGGGTTCCAAGTTCGACAGCTCGGTCGATCGCGGGCGCCCCTTTTCGTTTCCGCTCGGCATGGGCCGTGTCATCAAGGGGTGGGATGAGGGCGTGGCGTCGATGAAGGTGGGCGGCAAGCGCACGCTGTTGATTCCGCCGGGGCTCGGCTACGGCAGCGCCGGCGCTGGTGGCGTGATCCCGCCCAACGCCACGCTGCTGTTCGAGGTCGAGCTGCTCGAGCTCAAATAGCGCTGCGCTTGGTTTCGAGCTCTTCCCAGCGCGCGGTGAGCCGCTCGGCTTCGACGCGGGCGGCTTCGAGCTCACGGTTCAGCGCCGTCACGTCACTGCCGCCCGCGTAAGTGGCCGGGTCGCCCAGCTTGGCGTTGAGCGCCGAGACTCGTTGCTCGGCGGCGTCGATCTTGTCCGGCAGGGCCGTGAGCTCGCGCTCTTCTGCCTTGGAGAGCCCTGGCGTTTTGGCCGGTGATTTCGGCGCCGTCGCTCTGAGGGCAACCGCGGCTTCGGCCTTCTGTGTGGCCTTGCGGGCTTCGCGCGCCTCCGCGCGCAAGCGCCGGAAAGTGTCGTAATTGCCCGGGTAATGCACGACGAGGCCGTCGCCCTCGAAGGCCAAAATGGAGGTGGCGACGCGATCGAGAAAGTAACGATCGTGGGTGACGATCAGCGCGGTGACGCCGAAGTCGAGCAGCATGCCCTCGACCGCGCCGAGCGTTGCCGTGTCCAAATCGTTGGTGGGCTCGTCGAACAGCACCAGGTTGGCGCTCTGGCGGAGCAGGCGAGCCAGAGCGACGCGGGCGCGCTCACCGCCCGAGAGCGAGCCGACCGGTTGGCGCTGCTTGTGGCTGTCGAAAGCGAAGCGCTCCAGGTACGAGCGCGGATCGATGACTTCGCCGCCCAGCTCGATGCGCGATTGGTCGCCGGTCACGTTGTCCCAAATCGACTTCGATTCGTCCAGGCCGCTGCGCTTCTGGTCGAAGTAGGCGACCTTGGTGTTTTTACCAATCGAGACGGTGCCGCTCGTCGGCGCTTGTTGCCCCAGGATGGCGCGCAGCAGCGTGGTCTTGCCGGCGCCGTTCGGGCCCACGATACCGATGCGATCGCCCTGCACCACGAACAGGCTCAGTCCGTCGATCAGCTTGCGACCAGCCAAGTCGACGCGCAGCTCGCGCAGCTCGAGTAGAGTCTTGCCGGCTCGCGTGACGTCGAGCTCCAGCGTAACCGTCTTGTCTTGCTTGGGCTTCGGAGCGTCGCGCGCCGTTTCGGCCCGCTCGATGCGCGCTTTTTGCTTGGTGGTGCGCGCCTTGGGCATGCGGCGCAGCCACTCGAGCTCGCGGCGCAAGAAGTTCTGGCGGTTTTGCTCGGTGCGGGCGGCGTGCGCCTGGCGCTCGGCCTTTTGCTCGAGGTAACGCTCGTAGCCGCCCTCATAGCTGAAGGCTTCGCCATCGGCGACCTCCACGGTGCGCTGCGCGACGTTGTCGAGCAGGTAGCGATCGTGCGTGATGAGCAGCACGGCGCCCGGAAACTCGTCGATCAAGTGCTGCTCCAGCCACTCCACCGTTTCGGCGTCGAGGTGGTTGGTCGGCTCGTCCAGGATAGCGAGGTCGGGACGTGACACGAGCAGGCGCGCCAGCGCGACCCGGCGCTGCTCGCCGCCGCTCATCTCGCCGACGAGCGCGTCGACGCGCTCGACTCCGAGGTGACCCAGCACCGCGCGCACGTGGTGCAGCTGGTCCCAGCCGCCCAGGCGCTCTACCTCTTCGGCTGCGGCCGCTTGCTCTTGCAGCAGACGTTCGTGGTCTGCACCAGCTTCGCCCAGCGCGGCGCTGGCCGCGCCGTGACGCGCCACCGCTTCGTTCCAGGCGCTGAGGCCCTGCATGACGGCCTGCTCGGCCGTGAGCGTGCCATCGAAGCGCGGCACCTGCTCCAGGTATTCGATGCGTGCTCCGCGGCGCCGCGCGATGTTGCCGGCGTCCGGTTGCTCCACACCCGCCAGCAGCTTACCCAGCGTGCTCTTGCCGGCGCCGTTCAGGCCCACCACGCCGACGCGCTCGCCCGGCTCGACAATCAAGTCAGCCGAGCGCAAAACGATGTGATTTCCGTAGCCCTTTTGCAGGCCGTGCGCAGCAACGATGGACAAGCCGGCGCAGCCTAGCGCGCCTTCTGCCGCCGCGCGACCGCTTGAATCTGGGCTGCCCACCCGCAGCCTCTCAGGATTCTACACATTTCGACGCAGTGGCCCACGAAGCAGAAATGGCGGTGTCCGAGCGCTCTTCGAGCCGCTTCGCAGTCGCAATCCCATTGCGGCGTGTCCCCAGTTCCATCGCCAAGAAAGTTCTTCCGAACGTAAGCACCTGGGTGAACGCGCGATGCGCTTCGGGACCCCAGGTATCATCGGACGTCCACGAAGCCAATTACCAGCGTAAGAAGTTTCTGCGCGCGTGAGAGGTAGTGGGCGTCCTCAGTCGTCGGACCCTCGTACGTGCAATAAGGCGTGGTAGCGAAGGGCTCAGGCGGGAGGCGAGACGAAGCCGTACTGTTCGCGTAGTCTGAGGCCGCGTTTACCGAGGTTCACCAGCGTGAGCGTGGCGACGTAGTCGCGGTAGCTGTACTTGCGCAGCACTGTCTTGAACGGGCTCGCGGTCGCATCGGCGACGCTCGCGGTGCCCACGCTGCTGGTCGCGGGGCCAACCTGCGCGTCCAGCTCTCGGCCGGACGCAGCGAAGGCAGAGACGAGCGCCTCGGCCGCCGCCTGGCTGCGAAACAAGTCGACTCCCACGAGGCGGTTATTGCCGTCGAACTGCAGTCGCAGTTGCGCGATCGGCAGCGAGCCCTGCACTTTGACGTCTTCGCACTCGAGCACCGATTCCACGAACCCGGGCCGGCACGACACGGCGACGCTCTGCGCCCAGCGCTCCACTTCTTGGCGCTGGCTGAGGCCGAGCGTGAAGCCGAGCGCCGGGTGCGCCCCGGCGGCTTCTTTCCCGACCTCTCCGCGCAGCTTGGTGGCGCGAACGCGCTCGAAAGCGGCTGGCCCGATCGCGCCGACGGGGCAGCCCGCGCGACGCGCCAGCGCGCTGAAGAGCGGCAGCCCGAGCAAGGGGCGACCCCACGGCGTGTGCGCGAAGCCGATCAGCGCCGTGCCGAGCACGGCGACGGCCGAAAGCGCCGCCGCCGCACGCACCAAACCGCGGCCGAGCGAGGTCACGGTGCTCCGCCCGCGCCGCCGCTGCTCATGCCGCCCGCGCTCATGCCGCCCGCGCTCATGCCGCCTGCGGCTTCGCACATGGCGCCGGGCTGCGAATACTCGGCGCCGTCGTTGGTGATGACGTCGCGTTTCAAGTCGTCGGCCGTGAGCGCGCCGGCTACTGCCATGAACTGAGGTGAGTCTTGCTTCACGCCGGCTGCGATCAGCGCGGTGGCGGCGTCCAGAATCAGCGCCGTGTAGTCTTCTTCGCTGATGTTGCGGCCGACGTGCGCGGCCTTCATGTCCTTGCACATCTTGCCCGTCTTGTCGGCGTCGTAGGCGACGGCACAACCGGCGGCGTTTTGCACGAATAGACTCAAGCATTCCGCGAAGTGCTCGAGATCTGCAGCGCGCGCCGGCGTGAGCAGGCTCGCGAACTGCTGGCCGATGCACGGGTCCGTGGCCGCATTCAGCAGCACCGATGCCTGGCGCCCGCCGTGCTCGAATTTGAAGCCATTGAAGGGGTCACTCTTGTCGGTTTTGCCGTCGCCGCGCACCACCGCGTCGAGGCCGGCGGGGCCGCCGAGATCTAGGCAGAGCTGCGAGTCGGCCGCTCCCGGACCGCCGCCTTCGCCGGTTTTGCCGGCAACACCGGAGCCTCCCTGGCCGTTGCTCTCTCCCGCCATCGAGCTCGAGCCTCCGGTATTGCTGGTGCTGTCGTCGTCGTCGCCACAAGCCACGGCGCAGCCAAGCGCTGCGAAAACCATCCAAGCTGCAAGCCCTGAGTACGAAGCGAGTCGCATGAAGTCCTCCTGCGAGCGCCCGTAGGGGCGCTGACTAGTTCCGTACTTGATACGCAGCACGGAGCGCGATCGGATCGAGCGAGCTCACAACTGACGCAAAACATCGCGCAGCTCGGAGAGAGCGCGCGCCACGCGTGACTTGACGGTACCGATCGCGAGCTGCTCGTGCGCCGCGATTTCGGTCGACGAGAGCCCCTCGAAGTAGCCAAGCTCCAGCAGTGTGCGCAGCTCCGGCGCCAGCTGCGCGAGCGCTTGCCGTACGCCCAGCGTGTTCTCGGCCGGCTCCGTGAGCGACGGCGAGTGGTCGGAAGGGTCCCGCTGGAGCCGGCGCGCTCGTCCCAGCACGCGGAGGCGATCGAGCCCGCGCGAGCGCGCCCGCATCACCAGCCAGGCGCGCACGCTACCCCGGCTCTCGTCGTAGTCCCCGGCGTGCTCCCACACCTCGAGAAAGACCTCGTGCAGCACGTCTTCGGCTTCCGGTCCGTCTCCGAGCACTCGCTTGAGCACGGCCAGGAGCAGGCCCCCGTGGCGATCGTAAAGCTGACCCAGCGCGGCGTTTTGGCCGCGCGCCACGCGCGAAATCAGCTCCGTGTCGGGCATCCGTAGGACGCGCCCCGCGGCGCGCTTCGAAACTACGGCGCATCCCCCCAAATGGATCGGCGCGGGACGATTCGGTCCCGCGCCGTGATCCGCGCAGCTTCCTCGTTCGTACTGCTGATGACTTGTCCCTCGCCGGGGGCGAGCCCTCCGACTCAAGCCCGGCGAGGGAAAGTAATCACTTGCAGCCGAAGGTCACGAACTGCATGCCGACCTGCGTGACCGCGGTAGGCTCGTAGCTGGGGAAGTTGGCGGTCGAGTGGTAGCCGTAGGGGCCGTCGAAATCCAAGCGGATGGTCGTCCACTGACCCTTGACCAGCTTTTGCGTCACGCCCATCGACGGTTCACCTTCTGCGCCGTTGGCGTAGCCGGGCGGGGTTTGCGACCAGGCGTAGACCCACGCGGCGACACAGTCACCGATCTTGCCCGTCTCTTTGAGCTGCACGTCCACCAAGAGCTCATAACCGCTGAGGTCCGTCGGGCCGCCAAAGGGGCGCGCGATGTCGGCCTGCTGGAACGGCACTGAGAGTGGCACGCTCATCTTGCCGCCGCCGCCCGTTCTGCCCACCGCTGCGTCCCACACCCAAGTCGTGTCTTGGATGATGGCGGGGCCGGCGGTGCCCCCGACGTTGGGGCTGAAGCCATACATGTTGATGCCGAGCATCTCCAAGTCTTTGTCGAACGTGAGGTTGAACGAGTGGTCGACCTCGGCGGGAGCGCCGCCCGCGCCGCCTGCGCCACCGCCGTCACCACCGGCGCCGCCGGCTGCGAGCGGGACCGCAACCGGAACGCTGCCGTCGCCACCAGCACCACCAGCGCCGCCCGCACCACCAGCGCCGCCCTCGCCAACACTGGCGCCCTTCTTCTGCAGGCGCATGTTGTCGATGTACCAGACTGTATTCATGATCGGCTCGGGCGTGCCGCCGGTGCCAGCCGTTCCGGCCGTGGTACCGCCCGTACCGGCCGCGGTGCCGCCGCTGCCGGCGGTGGTGCCGCCCGTGCCGCCGGCATCCGTGCCGCCGCCGAATGTGCCACCCGTCACCGAGCCGGCTGCGCCGCCCCCCGCCATCGTCGAGCTGCCCGCGACAGCCGAGCCGGCTTGGCCGCCGCTACCGGCAGACGAGCCGCCGTTGCCGGCAGTGGTGATCACGCCTGGAGTGGTCGCGTCGTCGCCGCACGCAACGGCAAACAGAGCACCCGCACCAAACACAAAAGTGAGTCCCAACCTCGTCGTGTTGCGCATAGCCGCCTGGGTGTATGGAGACTGACAGTCCCGTGGATTTTTTTCTGCCGAGCCCCATCCCGCGGGGCAAATCGGCACGACGGCTCATGTCGCGAGCCACGCCTCGTGTTCGCGAAAAGCGATCTGCCGGATAGAAATGCGCGCGTCGCCCCACTCAGGCGCACGTCGAAATTCCAATGTCGACGTTCAGAGTGCCCCTGCACGGCCCCATCCCACCTGACACGGGCGGGACGCTCCCACGGCGCGCATAGCCTGACTAGGCCCTTAGCAACCCGGCTTGGTCCAGACGTCGATCCGCTGAATCTCGCCGGTGCGGGCGAACAGGGCCGCGGAGGCTTCGGCCGGCAAGGTGTCGCCCGAGATGTCTTCGGTGCCACCCCTTCTCGTGAGCTGAATGTGCAGCTTGTCGCTGAGGTGGAAGACCACCGGCACCTGGCAATAGGTGAAGCCGAGCGTGTCTTTCGGCAGCGGCACCGTGAGGGGGGCGCCACTGAGGTCGAAGGTAGAGAGCTCGGCTGGCTCGCGCAGGAACTCCGCTCGGCGCAGCAGTAGCGGGCGGAAGCTGACGCGTCCGCCGTGCACCGTGACGCCCAGCTCGGCGAAGCGGGTCAGCACTTCTTCTTTTACCTGGCCGGTCATGCCCGGCTGGCGCGCGCCGCTGTTCGCGGGCGTGTGCGAGTACGGGTCGAGCGGGAAGGCGCCGTAGACCGAAGGCGTCTTGTTGAAGCCGCCGAGGCCGCGGCGAATCGTGTAGTAGCGCTCGCTCAACTGCCGGATGAGCTCGCTGGGCGCGCCCTGCTCGGCCGCCGCGAACGCGCGCTCGCTCGTGGCGAGCAGCAGCTTGGCCACCATGTGCCAGTAAATACTGCCCAAGCCTTCGTACGCGAACATGGTGCCGCTGCGGCCGGTGAAGCTATGGTGGTCGAAGGTGGCTTCGTAAGCGTCGAGCGCGCCGGGGATTTCTTTCTCGTCCACCTGGAGCGCCCGCAGCGTGGTGGCGAGCTTCTCGGCGCTGGCAAAGCTTTCGTGAAAGCGCACCACGCCTTGCGCGTCTCTGAAGATGACGCGCGTTTCACCTTGGGCGAGCAGCTTCTGCAAGAGCGGGCTCTTGGCCAGCGCGTCCGCCGACACGCTGTTCTTCTCCAGAAAGCGCGGCAGCCGGCGATCCGGATACAGCGTGTAGCTCTCTTGATCGGCACGGTACATGCGGCTCTGCGCCAGCGACTCGAGCATGCTGGCGGCTTCCGCCGGTTGCATGGAGCGCGTGCTGAGCGCCGCGACCTGCCCCTCGAGCATCTCGTACAGGTACTCGATGCGCACGCCGCCATCGGCGTTGAAGGCCAGCAGGTTGTACGCGTGATACAGACCGTCGGCGCGCTTGTTGGCCGCGATGGTGTGCAGCGCCCAGCGCCGCGCCAGGTTGGCCAGCTCGATCAGCTGCGCGCCCGTGAGCTTCTTCTTGCCCGAGAGCCCGTGGTCGTAGAGCTTGCCGCGGAAGTCCGAGGCAGCGCCGCCCAGCTCGTCCATCACCCGCCGGCGTGCGGTGTCCGTGATGGTCGGCGTGCTCAGCAGAGCTTGGTGCTTTTCGAGGGCAGCCGCGGTGCGCTCGAGCCAGGTGGCGACGTCGGCGCTGAACGACAGCTCGCGCGTTTGCAGCGGGGCCATCAGCTCGATCAGCACGGCCAGGTAACGCTCGAGGTAGTAGGTCGTCACCATCGACAAGCCGTAGCCAACGAGCGCGTTGTTCGCGTCGTTCCACTCCGGGCGCCCGGTGTTGAGCCACAGGCCACCGCCGGGCACGAGGTTGCCGAGCTTGCCCAGCGCCGTGACCCACAGCTTCTCTAGCAAGGTGACGCGAGTGAGGCCCTGCTCGTCACCGAGCAGCTTGCCATCGGCGCCCAGCTCGGCGACGCGCGCGTTGATGCGCTTCTGCTTGGCGTGGTCGAACTCGATGGTGTCGCGCACGTTGGCGACGATCTCACTGTACGGCCGGATGCGATACGGCACGTTGGCGTAGGTGAATAGCTCTTTCTCGAGCAACGCGCGCAGTCGCTCCGGATGGTGGCTGCGTGATAGCTCGATCAACTTGCACAGGTAAATAACCTGGTGGTCGCCCCAGTAGCCGATGGCGGCCCAGGGATGATCCGGCTCCGGCACCTCCCAATCGATGCCGTCCTGCGTGATGCGATAAGGATTGTAACCGTCCGCCGTCGAAGCGTTCACGAATTTGACGATGATGCTCTCGACGAAGTCCGGGTAAGGCACCGACAGGGCTTCCCAGTTCTGGAAGATGTCGCGCCAATTGCCCTGAAAGCCGAGCAGGTTGTTGCCCTGGGCGTCGCGTACGCGGATCTCGAACTTGTTCCAGGGCCGGCTCGGGTCGCCGTGGCGGCGGCTGAAGGTGAGCGGCAAGTATTCGTAAGCGAGGCGCGTGAGGTCCGCGTCGTTGTGCGGCTCGACCAGCTCCGACAGCTCGCTGCGCGAAAGGCTCTCGGGCAGCTCGCCCAGCAGCTTTTCGAACCTTAGATACGTCGCGCGGTTCCAGCTCTTGACGAAGCGTGCAAAGTCTTTGCCTGCAATCGCGTAGCCCTGTGCGTAAATGCCGCCGCGCAAATCGTTGAAGAGCACGTTCGCCAGGTGGTGGGCGCTCGTCAATCGATCGGCCGTGACCTGAAAACCGTCCGTCGCGGCCAAGATGCGGCGCAGGCTCTGGGTGCCGCGCTCCACGTCTTCGAGCACCTCTGCGGCGAGCTCGGCGGGCTTTTGCAGTCGCGCCACTAGCTCGCTCACCTTTTGCTGCGACTGGCACACGTCCAGCACGAGCAGCCACGTCAGCTTGGCGCCCGGCGCGAGCTCGAGCGTGCTCGCCAGCAAGTAGGCGCCGCGCTTGCCGCGCACCTCGGTTTGTTCTTGCAGCTCTTCTCCATGGGAAAAGCGGCGGTTCTGCTCGCCGCTGAGCAAAATCTTGGCGCCGGGCAGGCCATGGCTCCACACCACGGCAGCGTGCAGCGACTCGCGCGGCTCGGCGCGATCGATGATTTGCGCCGTGAGCGTGTACAGAGCGAGCGGCGTGCCCGCGACGACCTCGTTCTTCTTGTACGCATCCACCAGCGAGCTGAAGCCCAACTGCAGCTGCTCGTCGATGTCGGCGGCGAGCAAGTTCTGCACGCCGTCCAGCAGGCGAACCTTCACGGGCGACGAGCCGGTGTTCTCGAGCGTGCACTCGCGCACGAAGCCGTGCTTGGCGCTGGTCTTCCACTCGTAGGCGAAGCGCACGCCCAGATCTTGGTTCAGCTCTTCGAAGCGGAGCTTGTTGCCGAGCACGCTCTTTTCGAGGCTGCGCGTCACGTCGTACACGAAATCCGACGTGGGACTGAACGGCTGCCAGAGCTTGCGTTTGCCGTCGCGCTCACAGATGAGGGCGGTGTGCGGCCCCGAGACGTCCAGCCCGTCGAGCAGCTTGTCTTCGGTCGTGTAGGGGAAGAGCGCGAACTTCGAGCTCTGGCGACCTGCGGTCAGCGCGCCGTTGCTGCCGACGAAGAGCCAATGGTCGGAGTCGCTCACCACCGTGGTCAAAAACGGCGCCAGGGCCTCGGCGTGCTCGATGCGATAGAAAGTCTCCCCACCTCGCTCGACCAGCCGACCATCGACAGTGGCCTCGCGCCTCGAAATCGGGTGATTGCCTAGAAAAACGCCGTCCTGGCTCATGACTCGCTGGGTGTCCGCTCGCCCCTGGGCCGATCCAAAAAACCCGGGGATACCGCCCCACAAATGGCGAGCAATTCCCAACTCCTTCGCCCCCACGACGACTCTGTGAGTCCCGAGATTTTTTCACAGGAAGATCGGAAGCCGAGAAATGGGGGGCGAATAGCCCGACGCTTTTCAGCGGCTGTGCAGGTTCCGCGCGGTGCCGGGCGGCCCGAAACAACCAAACCTTCCGATCGTCCTGTAATGAAATCTCGGGACTCTGGGATCCGTTAGCGGTTGGCGACCTGGGAGGCGAGGGCCTGGTCGCGGCGGGATTCGAGGGTGAGCTCGGCCAGGCGGTCTTCCAGTGCCACGCGACGAGTCAGGCGCTCGCCTTCGACGCTGGCGGAGTCGAGCGTGGCCTTTTGGAGCTTGTCCGAGATCTCGTTCATTTTCTTGGCCAGGTTGCGGCTCAGCTCCTGGGCTTGCGGCACCTTGCGCAGGGTCAAAAGCTGCGCATTCAGCTCGTCGACCCGGCCGCGGTACATCGCAATTTGAGTTGCGATGGTTTGCAGCTTCTCGTCCAGCTCGACGAGCTCCCGGTGCATCGTCAGCACTTGACCCAGCTTCTGCTTCAAGTCGTCGGGCAGGTTCTTGGCCGTCTTCAGGTACAGCCCGAGCTCGGCCACGCCCGCTTCCGAGCGTGCGTCGACGGTCTTCTGGATGGGCGTCGCTTCTTCGATGGTCAAAGTCAGGGAGCCGCCAGCCGGCACGGTGACGGGGAACAGGTACGCGCCGCGTAGCTTTTCGAAGCCGGTCTTGGGCGCGGTCAGCTCGTAGTTTTGCGAAGGTTGGTGGCGCACGTAGGTGAGCGCCGGCTCGGTGCCGCGGTTCACCAGCGTGAGCTTGGTCGACTTGATCCCGCGCGCTTCGGCCGTGACGATACCCCGCTGAATCGTGATCAGACGGTCGATCTCCTCGCGACCGCCGATCACCGTGTCGACCACGAGCGTGCGATCGAGCGCGAAGGGAATGAAGGCCCGGCTCTTGGCCGGGATCGGGTCGCTCAGCCCTTCGCCCAGAAACTGGCTGTCGGCGTAGACCGTGAAGGGCCCGGCATCGAGCGTGTCGTCCGACGGGTTGTCGATGAGCGCCGCGCGGAAGGCGAACTTTTCCGAGCCGCGCGCCGAGATCGGATCGAAGTAATAAACCGGCTTGGCCGAGACGTCGCGGCTGAGCATGCTGACTAGCGCGGATTGCCCCTTTTCGACCGTGAGCGGCGTGCCCGAGAGGAAGAACGCGTTACCCAGCGGCTCGTCGCTCGGCGGCTTGCCCGGCGCCGCCTTGGGCTCACTGGGTTGTTGCGGTTTGGCGTCGGCTTGAACGGCCAGGATCCGCACGGGGCCGCCCTGCGCCGGAGCGCCGTTCGCCACCACCTCGATTTGATCGGCGCGCAAGCCGTTTTGCATCAACCGATCGCGGATCTGGTTGGCGCGCTTCAGTGATTCGCCCACGCGATCCTTGTCGCCGTTCACCGCGAAGCCTTCGACGCGAATCTTCTCCTTGTTGTGCTGCGCGCGCTGCGCGACATCGGCCAGTGAATCCTGGAGCGAGCGGCGCGGCGCTTTCTTGGCGACGCCCGGTTTGGCTTGGGGCGCCGCCGCCGGTGCGGCCATGCCGCCGCCGGTGCTGCGGCCGGCGACCGTCGCCATTGGAGAAGGCATCTCTTCGTCCGCCATTGCTACCTGCTCCGGCGTACCGTTCAAGTCGTCGAGCGACACGTTGGCCAGCACTTGCAGCTCTTTGCCCGCCACCGTGTACGGTGAGCCGCCGCTGGGCGGCGCCAGCCCCAACATCTGTCCGTCGCTCAAGGTTTCGCGCTCGACGAAGCGCACGCTGTGCAGGTCGAAGCGAAACGAGAGCGCTGAACTGGAGCCGACGCCGACCGCGACGCGCTCCCAATCTTCACCCGACACATTGTCGACCACCGCCCACGCTTCGAGATGGGCCGGCTTGTTTTTGCTCAGGTTGAGGCGGTAGCTCGGCTTCCAGGCGGGGCTCTCGGTCACGTACGAAATCTTCAAATCGGTCGGCGCTGGTTTGGGCAGCTGAACCGCAATCTCGACCTGGTCACCCATGTGCTCGACCGTCGGAAACGACACCGGAATCGCCTTGCCCGTGCGTGAGTCCACGACCGTGAGCGACTTGAGCAAGTCGTCGAGGCGCTCGGCCGGTACGCGCAGCTTGAGCTCGTTACTGTGCAGCGCTGCGTAGCGCTCGAAGTACGCCACACCATTGCGATAGACGACCACCTTGCCCAGCGCCGCGTTGCTCTCGATGGGCCGGGGCAGCGTCGTGGCGCAACCGCCAAGCCCCAGCGTCAAAGGTAGGAGAAGTAGGCACGCCGAAAACAAGCTCGTTCGCATGATGGTGATTCCTCGGAGCAGAAAACGCTCAACGTCGTTCGCCCTTACAGGACGCTCGTCGCTGGCAAAGGATCTCCGCCCAGCGGCTACCGTTCTGGCTCGCTTGCCGCTACCGCGATGCGAGGCCCTCGAGCTGCTGCCCCCGCGCTTGGTGCCCCAGCCGCACCTCGATGCCGGGGTGTCTTTTGACCAGCCCCTCCAGCGCTTGGAGACTGCGCGCACTTTCAGCCACGTCTTTCGAGAAATTACCGGGCTCCACGCCGTGCTCCCAGCCCCAAGACGTGTGACAAGCGTCGCCCGCCAAGAGCACCGGGCCCTGCCGTGTGCGCGCCAAATACGCAGTGCTGCCGTCGGTGTGTCCTGGCACATGGAGCGCCCAGAGCGAGCCGTCGCCGAACACGTCCAGCACACCCGCGAAGCGATGGCCCGGATCCGGCTGGAACTGCCACTGCGCGATGGTGGCTTGCCCTTCGAACGCGCGATCGGTGATGGGGCGCGTGAACAGATTGAGGAAGCCGTGTGAGCGCGTCTCACCGGGGCCGCTGAACACGGGCGTGCCGCGCGGCACATCGGGCATGCCCAGAATGTGATCGAGGTGCAGGTGCGTGAGGAAGACGCCTGAAAGCGGCTCGGGGCGCTGGGCGAGCCACGTCTTCAAGTCGATGTTCACCTTCACGGTTTCCATCTTCGCCAGCTTGGCGATCACGCCGCGCGCCACCGCGTGATCGGGATCGTTTTTGAGCGCGTGCTCGACGCCAGTGTCCACGATGTACAGGCCGCGCGTCGGGTGGTGCAGCGCGTGAAAGTAGATTGCGATCGGTTGCTGCGAATCTTCGGGCAGGTGCGCGGCCTTGGCTCGCGGGTTGTCGAGGTTGAGCAAGCCGGACAGCGGCACCTGCCAGGTCGCCGACGCCACCGTTTCGACTTCGATGGGGCCGGGTTGGTCGACCAAGGCTTCGAGCGTCTCCGAAGAGCTGGGCGTGCCCCAAGTCGCCGCGCCCGCCGGGTGCTGGCTCACGACACAGCCCTGGGTCAGGATGGCCCCGTTGATGAGGAGGCAAATTGCTGAAATTACGTAGATTTTTCCGTTCGACATGCCCAGAGCTTAACATCCAAAAATGAGATGAAAATTGCCCAATATCGGATGTTACCATCCGAAAATGGATGTCAGCTGGGACGACGTGAGGCTGTTCTTGGCAGTTGCCGACCGCGGCAGCCTCACCGAAGCCGCGCGCCACTTGAAGGTGGGCCAGCCCACCGTGAGTCGGCGCCTCGCCGAGCTCGAAGCAAGCGTCGGCTATGCGCTGTTCGAGCGCAGCGTGGAGGGCACGCGACTCACCAGTCAGGGTGAGCGTTGGCTCGAGCCTGCCCGGCGCATGGCGGAGTGGGCGGGCGAGCTCACGCTGACCGCCGAAAGCCGTGAGTCGTCGCCGGCCGGTGTCGTGCGCATCACCGCACCGCCCGGTGTGGCCTACGATTTCGTCGCTCCGTTCGCCGCCTTCTTGCGCGATGAGTTTCCGAAAATCCGCCTGCAAGTCGTGGCGCGTGTGGAGTACGTCGACCTGTCGCGCCGGGAAGCCGACATCGCGCTACGAGGTCGCGAGCCCACGCAGCGCGACCTCACCGTCGTGCATTCACTGACTCACCTCAACGACGCGTTCGCGAGCAAGAGCTACATTGCCAAGCTGCCCAAGAAGCCACGGCTCTCGGACATCGGCTTCATCGCCTGGGCGCCGCCCTTCGAGCAGCTCACGCCCAATCCCCAGCTCGAGGCGATGATTCCGCAGTTTCAGCCGGCCTTTGCGGCGGATGACTACATCGTGCAACTGCGCGCGGCCGAAGCCGGGATAGGCGCCATGTTCTTGCCCAAGATCAGACATCGTTACAATCGCGAGAGCGGGCTCATGCCGCTGGGTCTCGATCTGGGACCGCATGCCCAGGGGCAGATCCACGTGGTGTGCGCCAAGTCCGCGCTGGGCGTGGCACGCATCCGTGCGGTGGCCGAGCTCCTCGCCGACGAGCTGCTGCACGCGGAGAAGCTCTCGCGAGCTGCCTACGGGCCCGTCAGCGTCGAAGTTTGACACCGCGCGGCGATGCGCGAACCCCCGGGGGAGGCTAAGCTCAGGGTCGGCATGGATTCGTGGAAGCTGTCCGTGGCCCTGCTCGAAGCGTTCTGTGCGCTCGGCTTCGTGGTGTGTGGGCTGGTGCTCGGCTTCTGCTTCGTCGGCTTCATCGGGCCACAGCTGCTGAGCCCGGGAGGCTTGCTCGAGGGCGGCGCCATGTTGCGCGGCGCCATCTTGGGTACCGTGTTGGGCGCGGGGGTAGCCGTCGTGGCGCTGTTGCGCTTGTCACGGCCGCGTCGCCAACGTTTTGCCACGAGCGCGCTGGCGTTAGCGGCGCTGACGGCGTTGTTTACGGGTATGGCGCTGCAACGCTTCGGCGGCTTCTGATAGTGTGCGCGGCGCCGCGCCATGACCAAGCTCTCCGTCAACGTCAACAAGGTGGCCACGCTCCGCAACACGCGCAGCCTGGAGATCCCGAACATCGTCAAGCTGTCGCGCATCGCGCTCGAGGCAGGCGCTCACGGCATCACGGTGCATCCACGGCCCGACCAGCGACACATCCGCCCCGGTGACGTGAAGGAGCTGGCGCAGCTGCTCCGGGCGTATCCGGCGGCGGAGTACAACATCGAAGGCAATCCGTTCCATGGCCTGGTGGAGCACTGCCGCGAGGTAAGGCCACACCAGGCCACGCTGGTGCCCGACGCGCGCGAGGCCCTTACCAGCAACCACGGCTGGAACTTGGTGGAGCTCGACGCCACCGGGCGCGCGGCGCTGGAGCGCTGCATCAGTGAGCTCAAAGCCATCGGTTGTCGGGTCAGCCTGTTCCTGGATCCGGTGGTGGACATGATGCCGCTGGCTCGCGACCTCGGTGCCGATCGCGTGGAGCTGTACACGGAGCCCTACGCGGCGGCCGCTGCGGCCGGCCGCGGCGCGGAGTCGATCGCCAGCTACGGCCGGGCGGCGACGGCGGCGCACGCCGCCGGGCTAGGGGTGAACGCCGGCCACGACTTGAGCCTCGAGAACCTGAAGGCCTTCGTGACGGGGGCCGGCCCCATCGACGAGGTATCGATCGGCCATGCGCTCATCGCGGACGCGCTCGAGCTGGGCATGGCCGAGACGGTGCGTCGCTACCTGGCCCAGTTGTAAAGCCGCGCTTAACGACCCGGGTTGACACTGAGGCGCGCCCGCGGCGTCGCCCGCTGGTTTACGCCGGGTCGCCGGGTTGGCCAGGCTCTTGCACTCGGGGGTAGCGCGACCATGAAGCACTACACCCTTTACGATCCGATCGCCTCCGGCGGCATGGGCACCGTCCACTACGCTCGCGGCAGCAGCAGCTTGGGCCTTTCGCGGGTGGTTGCGGCCAAGCGCTTGCGCGGCGACCTGGCGCGCGACCCGCGTTGCCTGGCGATGTTTCGTGACGAGCTGCGCCTGGCGACGCGCGTGCGGCATCCGAACGTGGTCGGCACGCTCGATATGGTGGAGCAAGACGGCGAGCTCTTGCTGATCATGGATCTGGTGCAGGGCGAGAGCTTGCAGGAGCTGATCGCGCGCTCGATCAACGCCGGGCAGCGCGTGCCGCCGGCCATCGCCGTCTCGATCGTCTGCGGCATCTTGCAAGGGCTCGAGGCCGCTCACGACGCGACGAGCGAGAACGGCGAGCCGCTCAGCATCGTGCATCGCGACGTGTCGCCCGAAAACATCCTGGTCGGGCACGACGGTATCGCGCGTTTGCTGGACTTCGGCATCGCGCGCGGCGCGGGCCGCAAGTACGTCACGCACATCGGTGAAATCAAGGGCAAGCCCAGCTACCTGGCGCCCGAGCAGATCCTCGATAGCCAAAACGTGGACCGGCGCGCCGACATCTATGGCGCTTCGATCGTACTCTGGGAAGCGCTCACGGGGCAGCGCCTGTTCGAGGGGGATACGCCGCACGCCACGCTGTCGCGCGTGCTCACCGGCCAGGTGCCGCGCCCGTCGTCGATCGTGGGCTCGCTGCCGGAAGGGCTCGACGACGCCGTGATGCGCGGCCTCAGCCGCAACGCCGACGACCGCTACGCGACCGCGCTCGAGATGGCGCGCGCGCTGCGCCGGGTCTGCGGCACCTTGCTGCCCTTCGAAGTGGGCGAGTGGGTGCAGAAGACGGCCACGGAATCGCTCGCGCAACAAGCCGCGACCATCACTCGACTGGAGAGCTTGCCCCCGGAGCCGGAGCCGTTCCCGAGAATCATCACGCCCGTTTCGCCGGTGAGCGACCCGGCCCTGCTCGGGCTGCGCGACGCCGAAGAGGCGCCTGAATCGACCGCGATGGGCGTGGCGATGTCGCTTCGGCCGCCGGCCGTGAGCGCTCGGCGCGATCCGTTCGGGCTCGGGAGGGTGAGCCTTGCCCTGCGCGCCACCGGCCTGGCTGGCGCGTGCTTTCTCGCCGGGCTGCTGCTCGTCCGCGCCGCGACCTCGCAAACCGCGAGCGCGCCCCAGCCCGTGGCGGTTGCTCCGAGCACGGCTCAAGCCTCGAACGCCGCCCCGCCAACGATGGCCGCCGCACAGCCCGAAGCCGTCAGCGAGCCCGTCGCCAAGCCCGCCGCGCCGCGGGCACCGGTGTCGAGCGTCGCCGCGAGTAGCTCCCCCAAAAAGAAGAAGCCGCAAGCCATCGCCAGCGCCAAGGCGGCGCCAGCGAACGCTTACAAGTCGCGCAGCATCATCGACGACGGTTTCTGATCGCTCAGCGCAGCTCGACGCCGAGTCGGCTCACACCGAAGCCGACGCGATCGATCCAGCTGCCGGAGAAGCCGAGCAAGCGGCTAGCGACCAGACCTTCGGGCGCCATCGACGAGACGAGCCAAGCCGTGCCGTCGGCGAAGCTGCCGCTGGCAGGCGCTTGTTCTTTGGCACCCGTCCAGGTCACGCTCAACTTGCCCGCGCTCTCGGTGAGCACGAGCTTGGCGCACGTGAGCCAGACGCGCGTCGTCACCGGCGTGCTCGTGCCGTTGCCGAGATCGTAGTGTTGTTGAGCCACCCGCAGGCCGACCAGCGCTTCGTCTTCGGGGCAGGCGAGGGGATTCTCCGCGTCGTTGGTGCTTGGCGGGTGTGCGGGCAGCGAGCGCTCGTCCGACAGCCTCACGCGGTAACCGTGCTCGGCGTTCGTGGCGAGCTCCAGCGAGAGGTGGCGGCAAATGCCACGTGTTTGCGACAAAAACGCGCCCATGGCGACGTGCACACCGGCCAGCACCTCGCCGTCTTTGCAGTCCTCGGCAAAGGCGGAGCCGCCCGCGCTGTCACCGAGCAGCGGCAGGTCCTTCTCGAACGTGGTGGTCACGCCGGCGGGGCAGCCATCGTCAACTACACCGCTACAGTCGTTGTCGATGCCGTCACACATTTCAGGTCCCGTCGGTCGACACGGCACCGGGAGGATGGGAGCCGCACCGCCCGCCCCGCCTTCCGCGACCTCGGGGTTGCCGCCGTCACCAGCGCTCGCGGGTTCATCGGTCCCGCCGCTCGCCATCGCCGCTGAGCCGGCTGTGCCTCCGCTGGACGTGATGCCTGCGCTGCTGCCGCCCTGCGCCTCATCGGGAACGCCGGCAAAGCTCGCTTCATCACTGAGCAGGCTCAGGTCCGGGGAGCAGGCCGATAGCCAGCAACCCGGGAGCGCTGACAAGAGCGCGAGACGACAGATGGTGGTGGCGCGCACGGGGCGCGGAATGCGACTCGACATGCCGTACGCTTACGCAAGGCACGTGCCAGTGTAGGTAGAGACAGTTGCTGCGCGACACCTGTCAACCACCGCTTGTCGAGCTAGGGTGACGCTTTCGAGTTGTCGCTGTAACCGGGTCCCTTCCCGCGCCGAATTCGTGTCATGACCCTGCGGCACCCACCTTGCACTCTGAGAACGAGAACACGATGTGGTGGTTACGGTGCTGCGGTTGGGGGTCCGCTCGAGTCTGTGAATCTAGACATGTTTGAGGGCAACTTACGCAGCAGGGTGAGCATTCGGCCGACTAATCGACAGCCGATCAGCTCGCTTTGGCGCGGAGGCTCGAGACTTCGATGCAACTAACTCAGCCCAATCACCGCGACTCCGCTGTACTGGGCAGCGAGCCCGTTGCTCTCGCTCGGCCAGTGGGCCACCATTGTGTGCGGGCGGATCGGGGCGTGCCAGAAAAAGCACCCCGATCCGGACACCAATCGGACGAGTCGATGAGCAAGGAATTCACGCGCGCGGCTGAACGCGTACAAATCGTCCAATACCGCAAGCTCCAGCTCACCGTCACCAAGGGACCAGACACGGGTTTGACCTTCGAAGCGGCTGGCGCTTCCGTGCGCATTGGAACGTCACCCGAAAATGACTTGGTGCTGAACGACGAGACCGTTTCCCGTCGCCACTGCGAGGTCATGCTCACCGAGCGCGGTATCCGGGTGACCGACGCCGGGTCCACCAACGGTGTCATGGTCGGCAGCTCCTGGGTCGAAGACGCGACCTATTCCAGCGCTACTCTATTGGAGCTGGGTGACACCACCATCAGCGTCGTACCGCTCTCCGAGACGGTCGCCCGTGAGCAGCTCACGGCGAACGGCTTCGGTGACCTGCTCGGCCGCTCCTCCAAAATGCGCGAGCTGTTCGCCGATCTGGCCCGCATTTCCGCGACCGACCTGAGCCTTTTGGTCGAGGGCGAAACCGGCACCGGCAAGGAGTTGGTGGCCGAAAGCGTGCACCAAAACAGCCTGCGCGCGACCGGGCCCTTCGTGGTCTTCGATTGCAGCGCGATCGCGCCCACGCTGGCCGAGAGCGAGCTGTTTGGTCACGAGCGCGGCGCCTTCACGGGCGCCGTAGCGCCGCGCGCCGGCGTGTTCGAGCAGGCCGACGGCGGCACCATCTTCTTGGACGAGATTGGCGAGCTCCCGCTGGAGCTGCAACCCAAGCTGCTGCGCGTGCTCGAGAAACGCGAGGTGCGGCGGGTGGGCGGGTCGAGGACCATCCCCGTCAACGTGCGGCTTATCGCCGCCACCAACCGCAACCTGCGCGCCGAGGTGAAGCGCGGCGAGTTCCGCCAGGACTTGTACTATCGCCTGGCCGGCGCGCACGTGTACGTGCCGCCGCTGCGCGACCGGCTCGACGACTTGCCGCTGCTGGCTGAAGCGTTCTTGGCAGCTAGCCAACCGCCGCGCAGCATGAACGACGTGCCGCAGCACGTTTGGGACATGTTCAAGAAGTACCGCTGGCCCGGCAACGTGCGCGAGCTACGCAACGCCGTGCGCCGCGTGCTGGTGCAACCCGAGCGCCCGCTCGACACCGATTCGATTCCGGACATGGCCGCCGCTGCCGCGGTCGCCGTATCCGTGGCAGGGGGCGGCGGCACCATCGAGCCCCTGCGCGTGGCGCGCCGAAGCGCGGCGGACGCCTTCGAAAAACGCTACGTGGAGCACGTGCTGGGGCGGAGTGACGGCAACGTAACGCGGGCTGCGGCCATTGCCGAGGTCTCTCGCCAGGTCATTCACAAGCTGATGACCAAGCACGGGCTCTAACTGCATGCACCTTCAGGTCGCAACTTCGGGCGAAGCGGTCGGCGGCAGTCGCTATCGCACGCTGGGCCGGCTCGGCTCGGGCGGCATGGCGGACGTCGACCTGGCGCTCCAAACCGGAGTCGGCGGCTCGTCGCGGCTGTGCGTGCTCAAGCGTGTGCGCAAAGACTTGGCGGGGCGGGCCGAGTTCGTGAGCATGTTCTTCGAGGAGGCGCGCATCTCCGCCTCGCTCAGCCACCCCAACATCGTACAGATCTACGAGGTGGGGGGGGACGAGCAAGACTGCTTCTTGGCGATGGAGTTCTTGCGCGGGCATTCCTACGCCCACGTCGTGCGGGCCAGCAAATTCGAGCTGAGCGACTACCGCGTCGACCTCGAGGTGCTGATCGCGACCTTGAACGGCCTGGAGCACGCACACCAGCGCCGCGACCTGTCGGGTAAGCCGATGGGCCTCGTGCACCGCGACATTTCACCGCCCAACGTGATCGTCACGTACGAGGGTGAAATCAAGCTGCTCGATTTCGGCGTGGCCAAGATCAAAGACTCGGTGATCCAGACCGAGGCCGGCATCTTGAAGGGCAAGGTCGCGTACATGGCGCCCGAAATGGTGTCGGGCGACGCGCTCGACGCGCGCGCCGATATCTACGCGGTCGGAGTCATGTTGTGGGAAGCCACCGCCGGTCGTGATCGCTGGCCGCGCATGAACGACATGGCGATCCTGGCGCAGCTGACCCGCGGCGGGCCGGTCGAGTCACCCGGCGCCGCCGAGCGCGGCCTGCCGCCCTTGGCGGACGAGATCGCGCTCAAGGCACTGGCAGAAGACCCGAACGATCGCTACCAAACCGCCGCCGAGCTGCGCGACGCGCTGCTCGAGTTGTGCGAGCGACTCGGTGGTCGCCTGTCGCAGAGCGAGATCGCGGCGCACATGGCCGAGCGCTTCGGAGCCGATCGCGAGCGCGAGGGTCTCGAGATCGAACAGGCGTTGAAGTCGCAGCACATCACGCCCGGGCGCGGCACAGACGCCGAGGTCGGCGGCTTCACCAAGCGAGTGCGTCGCACGAGCGAGCGACCGGCACCGGACTCGCATCCAGGGGTTGATTCGCAGCGCACGCCGCAAGCGCGCGGGCGCATGTGGGCACTGCTCGCCGCGGTCGCTCTCGCGGGCGCCATCGTGGCCAAGCTGCTCGCGCCAACTTCGGGCGGCGGTGCGGCAAAAGGCGGAGACGCTGCCGAGAGCAGCGCAACGACGCTGGAGCCGCCGAACAGCGCTGCGCCCGTCGCGGCGCCGGCCGAGCCAGCGCCCGCCAGCAGCGTCCCGGAGCGCAAGCCCAAGAGCGCTCCGCGCGCGGGCAAGGCCGGAAAGCCCGAGCGCGCCGCGACGCCGGGCGCCGCGCAGCCAGGCTCGCGCGGGTTGTCGCTCGATCGCCAGGATCCGTGGAAAGAATGAGTCAGCGGTCCATTCTCTGCCGCGCGCTGCTCGGCTCCGTCCTGGTCGTCGGCTTTGCGACGCCGGCGCAGGCTCAAGACGGCGCACCGGCGGCCGAGCACGCGGCTGCGCAAGACGCGCACCGCCGCGCGCTCGAGTTGTTCGATCACGGGCAATATTCCGAGGCGCTAGCCGAGTTCAAGCGCGCCTACAACCTCGCGCCTTCGTTTCGCATTCAGTACAACATTGGCCTGAGTCAGGTCGCGCTCGGGGACCCGGCAGCGGCGGTCGACGCCTTCGACATTTACCTGCGTGAAGGCGGCGAGCGCATCCCCGAGCCCCGCCGCAAGCAGGTCGAAGCGGAGGTGGCGCGGCTCTCCAAGCAGCTGGGGTGGCTCACGCTCGAAGTCGAAGAGCCGAACAGCGAAGTCACGCTCGACGGAACGTCGCTCGCGCCTGGACCGACCTCACAGCGCCTGCGGCTCAATCAGGGTAAGCACACGGTTGCGGTGCGCTCGAGCGACGGCACGATCAAGACGCAGACGGTGCAGCTCAACGGCGCGCAGGAGCAGCGCCTGCATTTCGACGCGCAGCACCACTCCGGCGCCAATGCGCGCAGCGCCGCGAGCACGAGCAGCGTTGCACCGCTCCCCGCCGCCGCGCCGCCCGCCCGCACGGTGCCGTGGCTCGCGTGGAGCGTCACGGGCGCGCTCGGCGTTGGCGCCGGCGTGGCCGGAATTTTGGCGCTGAATGCGCATGCCGACGAGCGCGACGCACAAGCCAAACGAGGCGTCACGCCCGCCGAGCTGCAAGACGCGCGCGACAAGGTGAAGACCCGCGCGCTCGTGACGGATGTGCTGCTTGCCGGCACCGTCGTCGCGGCCGGCGTTTCCGTTTATCTCACGCTCAAACCTGGACAGAGCGACGAGAGGGCGACGGCGCTGGTGATCGGGGCGGGATCGCTGCAGATGCGCAGGGCGTTTTAGGGGGACGGGCGAACGCGGGACCTTGGCCGTCCCCACCCCGATTTAGAGGCACTTCGGCGCGTACGTGCCCGTGCATTTCGCCCCGCCGGTGCAGCACAAGTTGCCTGCGGCAGCGCACGAGTCTTGGCCGCCGCAGGTGATGTTGGTCGTGGTGGCGCTGCTTTCGACCGTGGTGCCGCAGGTTTGGACCCCGAGGCACTCGAGGCTGCAGGTCTTGGGCGTGCCCGTGCACTTGAGCTCTTTGCACGATTGCAGGCCGGGGCAGCTGATGTCGCAGGTCTTGGCGTGGCACACGATCGGCAGCGTGGAGCATGACTTCTCGCCGGAGCACGCCACCGTGCAGCTGCTGCCGGCGCAGTCGACCCCCTTGAGGCACGCGAAATCATTACACGTGACGTCGCACGACGAAGCTTGACTGCAGTCGACGGGGCCGTCGTTACAGCCGTTCGGACCGCAGCTCACGCGGCAAGGCATGCCGGCGGGACAGTGCGGTGTGCAGCCAGCGCCGCTACAAGCAATCACGCACGTCGTGCCCACGCAGTTGCCGTTCGCGGCTTTGCACAGCGCCGAATCGCATTGCGGTGGACTGCCGCCGCTGCCGCCGTTTCCGCCATTTCCCGCGCTGCCTGCGCTGGCGCCACCGCCGCCCGTGCTGGTGGCTCCTGCTGCGCCGCCGCTGCCTGCAGAGCTACCAGCGCTTCCGCCACCGACGCTACTGCCCGCGCTGCCACCGCCCATCGAAATGGACCCGCCGCTGCCGTTGCCAGCGCTGTCTCCACCCGCCCCGAGCGTACCGGCAGTAGGGCTCGAGCCGCCGACGGGTTCTTGATCGGCGATGCACACGTGGTCGTCGACCTTGCAAGTCCAACCACGAAAGCCGAGCGCCTCGCAGTCGCTCGTGTTGTCGCACTGTTTGGCTTCGTCGCTGAGCAAGGCAGAGCACGCGATGGCGCTCAGGCTGAAGGCGCCCAGCAAGCACGCAATCAAGCGTCTCATGCTTGGCTCCCTTCGGCTCTGCTTGCAGTCAACTGCATCATTTCAAGATAGCGTGCTCTTCTGACGTTGGCAGCGTTTTTGCTTTGGCTCGTGGTCAGGAGAAGCATGACAAGCATTCTGCTAGAGACCGAATCGAGCCCTTCCCACCTGTCGCCCTTGCCCTCGAGCTCGCACTCCGAGGCGCCTCCCTCGAGCGTAGAAGTGCGCACCTTGAAAGCAGCTCGACGGGAGGCCATCAATCGCTTCGAGGTCGAATACCTACGCTCCGTGCTGCAAAAGTCGGAGGGGAACGTGACCCGGGCGGCCGCTATCGCCGACGTTTCGAGGCAGGTCATCCACAAGCTGATCGCAAAGCACCGCGCGTCGTCGCGAACGTCAAGCGGCGGTTGACGCGCGCGGTTGACACTGTCGCCTGCGGGCAGACGCTTCAAAACTGCGCTCCCAGGGTGACTTGGCCGCCGTGCCCATCGGAATCCGGGGCGGCGGCCACGCGCAGGCGACGTGCGTCGGCCGCGCCGGGGCGCGGGCCGGGGGCCATCACGTAACTGATCACGGCCACGGCGGCTGCGCTCAGCCCGACTCCGAACGAGACGTTGGCCAGCACCGCTTCGCGGCGCACCCCGTTGACGTCGTCGCTCGAGCAATGCGGAGCGCAGCTGTCGCGAAGCTCGTTGCGTTGGCTGATGGTGTTCACGCCGAGCACGCTCCCGGCCGCGAAGCCCGCGAGCGAGACGCCGCCGGCGATCCAGGCTGCCAGCGGTACGCGGCGCGCCACGGCGGGCGGGCGCGGCGGAGGTTGCTCTGCCCGGTGCGCCTCTGTCGACGGCTCGGGCGCGCCGATCGGCGAAAACACGAGCTCGAGCGTCTGCCGATCGCCGGCGGCGACGCGCAGTTGCTCCTCCGCGACCGTGCGCGCCGTGCGCGCTGCCACCAGGTGCGGACCTGGATTGACGTAGCAGCCGGCGACACAATCCGGTCGAGGGGCGCCATCTAGCGTGACGAGCGGCGCGGGCCCCTGCGGCGCGCCCGAGATGTCTACCCGGATGTTGGGCACGCGCGGCTCGAGTTGCTGGCCGAGCTGGAGCGCGTCACTGCGGGCGCGGGTGAACGGTGCCGGCTCGTTGTCGGTGGGCGGCATGCTCGACAGCTCGCGCAGCAGCTCGAGCGTCTCGACCCACTGCCCGCCGTCAACCTGGGCGCGAGCAAGCTCGAGCAAGGTCGTGGGCACGTGCATGATGGCGTGAGCCTTCGAAAAGCTTTCGATGGCGCCGGGCAGATCGCCGGTGTCACGCTGCGCGCGGCCTTTGGCCATCAGCTCGCGCGCCACGAGCTTCGCGCCCTCGTCTGGCTCCGCACTCGCGGCGCCGCTACCCAGCAACCAGGTAGTCATGATGGTCGCGCAGATGAGGCGCTTCATGCGCGCCGCTCAGCAAGAAGCGCGCCGCCGCGGGAACGTCAACGCCGAGTTGACGTGGTCAACGACCAGGCGACGCGTTTCGTCACCATCTGCGTGCTCGACGACCCCTACGCGGCGCGAATCAGTACCTTGATCGGTTCGCGCACGGAGCCCGGTCGAAAATTGCGGACGCGCTCCAAGAACGTGGGCGTGACTTCGTAGCCGCGTGCCACGAAAAGCGTGCCGGTCGCCATCTTGACGTCAGCTGCCAGCACCATGCCGGTACGCAGCGCCGCTAGCGAGATATCGCGGATCTTGTCGCCTTCTTTGCGGTCCCCGAACAAGCTCAAGAAGGCGCCGAGCACCTGGGGATCGTACTGGTCGGCGCGGCCCTTGAGCGTGGTGAGCGCGATGGCGCTGCTCAGGCCCTGCGCCTCGAGCGTGTCGAAATCGGAGGCCACGCGCAAGATCTGACTCCAGCGTTGCAGCTGCTGCTGCTCGTGGCTGAGGTCGTTACCGCGGTCGCTCGTTTTGAACGGCTTGCTCGCGCCGACCAAAATCTCGCGCACCACCTCGAGCCGCGGGATGTGGCCGAGCAACTGCTCCGTCACGTCGGGGGCGCGCTCCAGCATGGCCTGCTCTTCGGGGGTGAGAACGGCGCCGTAGTAGATTTTTTCGAGCGTTTCGGGCGGCAGCGTGAACGTCGCCAGCTGTGACAGCATCGCCGCCACCTCCACTTGCCAGCGCTCGGCCAGCTCCAGCTTGTCGAGCAGGTGCGTCACGTGCTGCTTGATGCGCTGCGCGCGGCCGAACGACACCGGGTTGGTGATCGACAGCACCTCGGTGAGCATCTTGATGCTGCCATGGAGCGTCTGCTCCAGCAGGGTCTGCTCGGCGACGGTCGTGCGGTGGAGCTCGACGGCGGCGTCGACCGCGCTCAGCAGCTCCGGTGGCGGGCACGGCTTGACCAGGAAGCGAAAGACCGCGCCCTTGTTGACGGCCGCGATGGCGGAGTCGACCTCGGCGTGACCGGTCAGCAAAATGCGCGTGGTGTGGGGGTGCGCGGCGCTGGCCTTGGCGAGCAGCTCGGCACCGTTCATACCGGGCATGCGCATGTCCGAAATCACCACCGCCGCCGGCGGTTGCCGCGCCAGCAGCTCGAGCGCGGCCGCACCGCTGGTAGCCGTCTCGACCTCGTAGCGCCGCCGCAAATGCAGCGAGAGCCCGCTCAAGACTTGCGGCTCGTCGTCCACACACACTACCCGGGTTCGGGCCTTAGCTTCCACGCGACTCACTCCTCCTCTTCAGCACTCGGTCCACCAGCGTCAGCAGCTGCTCGGGCCGGCATGGCTTGACCAACCAGCCTACGGCCCCAGCCTTTTTGGCCTGCTCCAGCACGTTATTGCCGACCTCGGTAGTCATGAAGACGGCCGGGGGCAGGTGCGGCGAACCGTCTTTGCGCATCCACTCCAGCACGCCGAAGCCGCTGATGCCGGGCATGTTCAGGTCGATGATCACCAGGCACAGATCGCGAGCCTCTTTCAAGGCGGCGATGCCGCGAATCGCGTCGGGCGCGGTCGAGACCACGAAGCCGGCCGGCTCCAGTGTTTCGACGACGGAGCGCCGCATGGCTTCGGAGTCATCGATGATCAAGATGCGTTGTGAAGTGGTCATGCGGGTATGGCGCTCCGGCTCAATTCGGCGGTCAGCGGCAGTCGAATCACGAAGGTGGTCCCGACTCCCAGCTCGGTCTCGAAGTCGATGCTGCCCTTGTGGCGCTCGACGATGCAGTTGTAGGCCATGGCTAAACCCTGGCCGGTGCCCTTGCCCACCTCTTTGGTGGTGAAGAACGGCTCGAATACCTTGGGGCGCACCTGCTCCGGAATGCCGGTCCCGCTGTCTTTGACGCGGATCACGGCGTGCGCCCCCTCCGCGCCGGCGCTGACGCAAATTTTGCCCTTGTTGCCGCTGTCGCCGACCACGTCGGCGATCGCGTGCGCGGCGTTGACGAGCAAGTTCAAAATCACCTGGTTTAGCTCACCGCCGATGCAAGGCACGGGGGGCAACGCGGGATCCAGCGCCAGCTCCACCTCGGCCACGTATTTCCACTCGTTGGTGGCGACCATCACGGTGCTCTCGATCAGCCCGCGTAGATCGGTCAGCGTGAGACGATTGCCGTCCGGGTGCGCGAACGACTTCATGGCGCGTACGATCTTGGTCACACGCTCGACGCCGGTGAGCGAACGCTCGATCGCGTTCGGCAACGACTCGCGCGCGTACTCGAAATCTAGATCGATCTCGGTCTGCTCGAGCTCCTGCAGCTGCTGCCTGCTCAGCGGCTCCGCGCTCGCGTGCTCGACAGTGCGCCGCAGCAGATCTACGAGCGTGAACATGTCGGCGATCGACGTTTTGGCAAAGTGCAGGTTGTCGCCGATGAACTGCATCGGTGTATTGATCTCGTGCGCCACGCCCGCTGCCAGTTGGCCAATGGCGCCGAGCTTTTGCGATTGCAGTAGCCGATCTTCGAGCAGTCTCTGCTCGGTCACGTCGCGAACGACGCACACCAGCTCGTCCTCGCCGCTGCGCATGGTGCGAATCTCGTAATGAGCTTGCGCGCCGTCCGTGACCAGGCAGCTGACGTCCTGGCGCTGAACGTCGTGCGAGAGCTGCGGCGGCTCGGCCAGCGCCGCCTCGAGCCGCGCGCGCAGCCGCGAGTCGCGGATGCAGTCTCCGACCGTCGCGCCTTCGCGCAGCATTGAAAAGGGCGAATCGGGGCGATCCAGCCCGCGCTTCAGGCTCAAGATGGTGCCGTCCGCGCGGACTCGAAAGAGCGTGTCCGGCAGCGCCGAGATCAGCGCTCGCTGGCGCTCTTCGCCGCGGATGCGCTCGTCGATGTCGGAAAAGATCAGCACCATGCGCAGCGGCTTGTCGCCGGCGTCGCGCCGCGCCGCGCCGCGCACCAGCACGTGGCGGTAGCCGCCGTAGCGGTGGCGCATGCGCACGGTCGTGTACAGCGGCCAACCCTGCTCCAGGTGGTCGTCGATCAACTTCAGCGCGTGCGGGCGATCTTCCTGGTGCATCAGCTCGCGCCAGGCGTCGGGCAGATCGCAAGAGGCGGCGTGCTCCGCGTCGTCGAAGCCGAGCAGGTGTTTCCAGCGCTCGTTGTAGATGGTCTGGCCGGTTTGCACGTTCCAGTCCACGATGCCGTCTTGCGTGGCGGCGAGCAGCAGCTCCAAGAGCTCTGCCTTGGCGTTTGCGTCCTCGGGCGACAGAGACGAGCTCATGGCAAGAGCATCTTTCGTGCTTCGGCCAGGATTTGCGGCGCCGCTTGCGTCAGCTCGAGCACCTTTTCGGCCGGCACGCCCAGGCGCTCGAGGCGCGACAGGTCGCAGCTGGCCGGTGCTTGAAAGGGTGAGGGAGCCAAGCCGCCGATCACGCTGTCCGCCCAGTTCACGATGTCGAGCACCTCTAGCGAGTCATGCTCGACGCGCTCGGGGTGCTCGTGAAAAGTGACGGCTTCCAGCACGGCATGTGGGATGCCCCACAGACCCAGCAAGTAGCCGCTGAGCGCCGCGTGCTCTTCGGGCCCAACCGCGACCGCGCCGGCTTGCGCTTGGCGTAGCGCCAGCAGCAAGTGGCCCATGTCGCGCAGCATGCCCGCGACGAAAGCTTCGTCGGCCTTGCGTCGATCGCCAGCGAACCAGCGGCGTCCCAGCAGGCCGACCGCCAGTGCGTTGACCTGAAACGCCGCGTAGCTCTGGGGCGGCACCGCGCTGCGATTCGACGACGCCAGCGTCTCCATCGCGAGCGCCAGATCGCGCAGCGCCAGGGTACCGAGGTAGGTTGCGGCCTGCGTGACGCTCGTCACTGCGCGCGGCAAGCCAAAGAAGGCCGAATTGGCGACCTGCAGCACCTTGGCGCAGAGCGTCGGCTCGCGCTCCACGATGCGCACCACGTCGCCAATGCCCGAATGCGGGTCCGCCAGTACCTTCGAGATGGCCAGGTAAGTCGCCGGAGCTGCTGGCAGCAGGCTCACGTTACCGGCCAGCGAGCGCAGCTCTTCAGCCGAGAGCACCGCGTTGAGATCGCAGCAGCGCTTGACCACGCTGCGCAGCTGCTCCGGATCGCACGGCTTTGCCAGAAACTGATGCGCCGTGAACACGCTCTTGAGCGCCGTTTGCGGATCTGTTTGCCCCGACAGCACCAGCCGCACGGCTTGTGGCTGCAGTTGCTTGACGCGTGACAGCAGCGCCGCACCATCGACGATGGGCATGCGCATGTCGGTTACGACGACGTCGAAGCGCGCGCTCTCGACCTGCTGCAAGCCGGCGGGGCCGCCCAGCGCGAACACCATGTCCCACTCGCGCCGCTGAGGTCGCAGCACCGCGCGCAGCGCCTCGAGAATCGCGTCTTCGTCGTCCACGAACAGCACGCGTTGCCGGCGCACGGCACCCGAGACTGGGCCAGGTTCCGAGTTAGGTTCCGGCTTGATGCTGCGCGCTTGCATGAAAGATGGGAAAAATTGCCCCATCCGCCGAGCGCTTCCTGGGCCATCCGGGGCGCTGGGGGACCATGGAAACAACGGCCAGGTCGCGCGCCGCTGAAGGCCGTAGATCTCAGGCTGAGCCGCGCCGCCGCTGAGTCGCCCGCTCGAGAACGCGGTGTTCCCGCGGCGCTTACTTGCTGCTCGTGGTCGCGCCGAACGGCAGCGGTACGTCGCCCGCGATCCGTACGGCATGCCAGCCGGGCTCTGGATCGGGCACCAAGTACAAGCCACCGCCCAGGTGATCGAACGGAGTCTTGTAGACCGTTACGGTCGCGATCACGTTGCCCTGGTCGTCGAGGATGTCCGCCGGCTCCGGATCGCCGCTCGGGTAGCGGGACGCGGGACGGTCGACGCCCCAACGCGGGCCCGTCACGTCCGTGAGCAAGAACAGGTAGTGGTGCATGCCGCCCGGCGGGGGCACTTCGCGCATCGCACCGTTGAGGAAGGCGACGCGATCCGTCCACAGGCGATAGACGTAGTCGCTGACCCACTGATTGTTGCAGTAACCCATGATGTCGGTGTCGGTCATGGGGTTATGCATCTTCTCGGGGGCCTCATAACCCCACCAGCCGATCTTGGCGCCGGTATACGGAAACTTGGTATCCGGATCGGCGGCACCACCGCACGGTGAGTGCGGCCGCCCGTGATTGTGACCGACCTCGTGCGCCATGGTTTGGGCCGAGGTGATGTTCGCGTACGAAAGGCCGAGCGCCACGCGCTGGTGTCGCGCAAAGCTCTGCGTGTTGGTGACGAAGCCGATGCCCGCCACGCAGCCACCTCCACAATACTGGCCGATGTTGTCGCTTGGTTGGAACAGGCCGTAATAGTAGGTGTCTGCGGGCGCGTCGTCGTTCTCGTGCAGCGCGGAGATTTGGTCGAGCGCCTCACCCCAACCGCTACCCTGCGCCGAGACGGCCTGGTTGATGTCGAGGGGATCTCCGACCGTGTACTCGACGCCGCTCGTTGGGTACATCAGCGCCAGGTAGTTCTTGTACGCGTCTAGGCGCGCGGTATCGGCTTGCGCGGTGCGCCCGTTGGCGTTGAGCGGAATGAAGCGAATCTTGATGATGCCGGTCTTGCGCGTCGTTAGCTCGAGGTTGTCGGTCGCCGGGAACCGCGCCAGGCCGGGGCTACCGGCGGGCGTGCCGTCGCACTCGACGATCTCCACCGCGTAGTGCGTATCGGGCGTGAAGTCCTCGGCTTTGACGTCGAAGTTGAAGGTGGTACCAAAGCTGTTTTCGGCCGACTCCCCCGTGACGTTGCGCTTGGAGAAGTAGTTCGACTTCATGTCACCGTTGTTGGTGAGTAGCAGCCGCGCCGATACCGTGCGGTTCACCCACCCGCTCTCCAGCTTTACGAACACGCGCACCCGCCCGCTCTTGCCTTGAATGATGTCGGCAGGGCGGTTGGCGCGGTCGACGGCCATGCCGTCTTTCATGATCTGGATTTTGCCGACCTGGTACACGGAAATGTCCGTGATGGTGAGGCCGACGGCGACGGTGCTGGTGCACGCGTCGCCGATGGCGCCCGAGCACTTACCAGCCTGGCACGATTCGCCCATCGGGCAGGCCATGCCGCAGCCACCGCAGTGCGCGGCGGTCGAGTCGGTGCTGACGCACATGCCGTTGCACAGCGTTTCGCCCTGCGGGCAAGCGCACTTGCCGTCGGTGCAGGGCAAGCCGCCCATGCACTTGGTGGCGCAGTCACCGCAGTGATTCACGTCTGTCTTCGGGTCCGTACAAGCGTTGTCGCAGACGATGTCGGTCGCCTCCGCGCACTTGCACTGGCTGCCCTGGCAGGTTTGGCCTGCGGTACACGTCTTCTCGCAGCTGCCGCAGTGCAGCGCGCTGGAGGTGACGTCCACGCAGCTGCTACCGCACGCGGTCTTGCCGGCGGGGCAGCCGCATTTGCCGGCCGAGCACGCCTGACCGGCGCCGCACTTCATGCCGCAAGCGCCGCAAGAAGCCGCGCTCGTTTGCAGGTCGACGCAAGCGTCTCCACAGGCGGTGAGGCCTTGCGGGCAGCCTTGTGCGGCCGGAATGCAGTTGCCGAGCGCGCACAGCTCACCCGTGGTGCAGGTCTTGTCGCAAGTGCCGCAGTGCTTGGCGCTGTTGAGGTTGGAGCATTCGCTGCCGCACAGTTGCTCACCGGTGGCGCACGCGCACTTGCCGTCGACGCAACCGGCGCCGCCTTGGCACGCGGTTTCGCACGTACCGCAGTGCTGCGCATCCGACATCGGATCGTAGCATTGGCCCTGGCAGAACAAGACGCCTTCGGGACAGCCGCACACGCCGCCGTAGCAGGGCACCCCTGCATCGCACGCCTTGTCACAGCTGCCGCAGTGCGCAGCGTCCGTCATCGTGTTCGCGCAACCAGCGCCGCATTTTTGGAAGCCGGCAGCGCAAGCGTTGTTGCACGAGCCGTTCGCGCAGACCGCGGGCGCCGTGCAGGCGGTGCCGCACATGCCGCAGTTGGCGCTATCCGACTGCAAGTTGACGCACGCGCCGTTGCACGCAAAGAGTCCGGCCTGGCACATCAGCTGATTGCTGCCGCCGGGGCCCGTCGAGCCGGCAGGCAAACCGCCGCCGTCGCCTTCGATGTTGGCCGTGCAAGCGCCGCCGAGCAGCAGCAGCACGATCGCCACCAGCCACACACCGCACGCTCGCGTTCGCGCGACCATGTTCCAACGATTTTGCATTTGGGCAGCCAGACCAGAAATGCGAGGCACCCACCTCACGCTTCCGATACTTAAGGTGGAGGAACTGTGTGAGTTCGGCTCACGATTGCCGACGTGGTCGCTATGGACGCAGCGCGGCGGAATCTTTCTCGCGTGACGGTGCGGCGTTCGCGCCAACCGCACGAGGCGAAAGATCGAAGTAGAGCATCACGCAACCCACGCCAGTGACACCCAGACCGCTGCCGGCAAAGAACGCGGTGGTCCGTGCCATGCCGGGTTGGTTGCTGGCGGCCTCTGCGAGCAGCGCGCCTCCCAGCAGCGCAACTCCCGTGCCCAGCGTCACCAGCGAAGCCAAGCTGACACCTGACTGCCTGGGCGCGCGCGGAGCCGGTAGCGGCGCGGGCGGCAACGGCTTCGGCTCAGCTAGCAACACCAGCGAGACATCGTGCGCCGCATAGGCGTCGACCTCGATCACCTGCTCCTGGCCGACGTAGCGCTCGAGCGTCAGCGCGAGGCGATGCTTGCCCGGATAGGTCTCGCCCGTCCACGGAGTGATGCCGACCGGCTTGCCGTCGAGTACCACGGTGGCTGATTCGGGCTGCGAGAGCACTGTCAGCTGCTGCACGCCACGCTGCGACAGTTGCTGCTCCAGCCGCCGCACGCGCTCACGCACCTCAGCTCCGTCGGAGGGCCGATCCGCCTGGCGCAAGTAGTCGCGGTAGTAACGGAGCGCCGCGCTGGCGTTGCCGAGGTTCTCGTAAGCGCGCGCCACGTTGAACAGCAGCTGCGTGTCGGGGTAAATGCGCTGGGTTTGCAGAAAGATCTGCACGGCATCGTAGAACTTACCCTCGCGATACGCTGCCACTCCCTGTTGAAACAGCACGCGCGCGCGATCCTTCGCTTCGGCTTCGGGCCCTTCGAGGTCGAGCTTGGGCGCCATGTTCGCGTCGCCCTTGGTGGGCACCGTCGCGGGCGTCGAAGATGGCGGCCCGTCGGCGAAGCTCGGCGTGGCTTGCGCGAGCAAACTGGCGAGAACGAGGGACGAGGGCGTCCGGGCGCGCGAGCGAGCCATGAGCTTCCGAGGGTCTACGGCCACAACGGCCGCCTCGGCGCCCGGCTTAAGCCTTGGCCGGCGCCGCTGCTGCCGCTACTTTCCCGTGGGGCGCGGGGTTGAGCGATGGAGCATTGAGCGGCGGCGCGTGCTTCTCACAGCGCGGCGCCAGACGCTCCACCAAGAAATCTCGCAGCAACGTGACGCGCCGCGGCCGCTTGGGCCCGCTGGGCGTCACCACCGCCACGTCCGCGCCACCCACGCTGAACTCCGGCAAAATTCGCTCCACCGGATCGAGCGCAGTCGCGCGCTGGCACGTCGCGATCACGATCGCGGGCAATAGCCCGATCCCGAGCCCATTGCCGACCGCCTGGCGCACGAACAGCATCTCGTCCACGCTCACACGGCCGCGCACCTCGACCGTCGACGCTTCACCATCGGGCCCGTCGAGTCGCCACAGCGCCTTACCGTGCTTGGAGCGAAACAGCACGCACTCGTGATTCGCCAAATCGGCCAGCGTTTGCGGGCGGCCGTGCGCCTTCAGATAGTCTGCCGAGGCGTAGATGCCCAAGCCTGCCGTACCCAGACGCCGTGCCACGAGCGACGCGTCGCGAGACTTGCCTGCGCGAATGCCCACGTCGAATCCTTCTTCGACCAGATCCACGACCTTGGAGCTCAGCGATAGCTCGACGTGAATGTCCGGGTACAAGCGCACGAACTCGGTCACCACGTCGGCCAAGCCCATCACCCCGATATCGACTGGCGCCGTGAGCCGCACGATACCGCGCGCTTCGGTATCCATACCCGATGCAGACTCCGCGGCGGCTTGCAGCTCCGTCAGCGCCTTCTCTGCCTGCTCGAAGTAGTTGCGACCCGCTTCGGTGAGCGCCAGCTTCCGTGTCGTGCGGTGGAGCAGCTGCACGCCCAGCTCTTCTTCGAGCTCGGTCACACGCCGACTCACCGACGACTTCGGCAACCCCAAGGCCTTGGCGGCGCTGGTGAAGCTCTGCTGCTCAACGACCCTCACGAAAGCGGTCACGAGGTTCAGGTCCATTGTTGTCAGGCTAGCAACCTAAAGTTCCAGAGCAAGCGGCTAGTTATCCTGCGCGCAACAGTTAGATTCCTGGTCATTCGGAGGTTACGACCCATGACCGGTGCTCAATTCAAGGCAAAAACTGCCGCTCGCTTGCTGCTTGGCGCTATTTTCGCTGTGTTTGGCCTCAATGGCTTCTTGCACTTCATTCCTCAACCCCCGCCGGCAGGCCTGGCGGCCGTTTTCGTGGGTGGCCTGGGAGCGAGCGGGTACTTCTTTCCCCTGCTGAAAGGCACCGAGGTGCTCGTCGGCCTCGCGCTGCTCGGCAACCGCTTCGTTCCCCTCGCGCTCACGGTGCTGGCGCCCATCGTCGTCAATATCGTTGCCTTCCACGCCTTTCTGGCGCCCGCCGGTATCGTCTTGCCCCTGGTGATCGTCGCGCTGGGCTCGTACTTGGCGTACACCGAGCGCGCAGTATTTGCTCCGCTATTGCGAGCGCGCAGCAAGGACGCAGCGCCGCAGAGCAACCGCACTGGCCGTGTCGCGCATGCCGCCACGTGAGCCCAGCTCGCGCACCATCGAAATCGTCGCCCCGACACTCGCCCAGGTGCCGGGCGACGTGCATTTTGTTGGATCAGTTCGTGTTAGTTAGCGCAGCTCTGCCGCCTCCGCCAGTCAACCGCGCATGACTAACCTCGGGGTGAATTGCGCGGAGACGCTGCAAACACAAACCGGGCACGAGCAGGACCATGGCGATCACGAATGATTGCATCGCCCGCAACCCAGCTGAGTGGCTACGATGCTCGTCGGCCGTGCCCAAACTCCAGCTCGCCGAGCAGCCGGTTGTGCGCGGCGCAGAGCAGTCGCAAGTTATCGAGTGAGTCGGCGCCACCCTTGGCCCAGGCTCGGACATGATGAATCTGCAGGAACCCGCTCGCGTGACAGCGCTCGCCGCCTGCGCCCACGAAGGAGCAACGATGCCCGTCGCGCTCGATGAGCTTCCGGCGGACTTCTCTGGGAATCGCCTGCCGAGTGCGCGGCGGCGGCTTGGCGCCAGGATCGCCCTCGCCGGTGGTCCCCAGCCCTGCTGTCGAGCGCCGGGTGTATGGGGCAGCAACGACTCGCGCCTGTTCGACTCGCGCCTGTTCGACTCGCGCGGCTTCTACTCGTGCTGGTTCGAGTCGCGCCGGTTCGACTCGCGCGGCTTCTACTCGTGCTGGTTCGAGTCGCGCCGGTTCGAGTCGCGCGGCTTCGTTGTTAGTCGGCCTCTTTGCTACACTCCGTTTGCTTTGCTGTAACGTGCCATCGCGGGCGGCCTCCGGCTGTCCCCCCGGCCGCTGCCCGAACCGCTGACTTTGCAGGCGCGCGATCAGCGCATCGAGCGCTCGCTCCACGACGATCGACAAATCTCCTGAGGGATTGCTATGGCTCATCAAGTCGCGAGCCAGCTCGAGCTTGTCCTTGACGGTTGGACTGATGTTGAGTTGAAGCCGGTAACTGGTTGACGACAGCGGCGCGATGGCTCCGGTGGGACCCGCCGGGACGGCGCGCGAGAGAGACGGCCGCAGGAGCCTCTTGATGATGTTCGCGGCATCCGCTTGTGGAAGGTACCGCGCCAGAAGCTCCAAGATTTGGAGCTTCGTCTTGCCGCGTGATTGGGCGAACAGAAGCGCATGATTTTGCACCGTGAGTTGCTTGCTGAGCAGCGCAATGGCCGACAAGTGCAACTCTCCCCGCTCGAGCAGTCCGAAAATCACGGGAAACTTCCGCCCCACGCGCGCCGCCGTGATGCGGTAAAACGCCTGGTTTTCGCTCATGTTGAGCTGCCTCTGGCAGTAGGAGAAGAGTGATGATGCGCCGCGCTTCAAATGAAGCTGCCGTGCTTCCACCTCTGCCAGGTGAGCCACCACGCGAGCATCAACCTCGCGGCCACGCGCCACCAGATTGCCGAGCCCGCGCTCGAGCTCAGCGTCGTTCAATAGATCGAGCTCCCAAAATCCCCGCTCAGTCATGTGCGTTCTTCTAGCACGCGATCTCGAAGTTGCGAGCTCGAACTTGAACTTTGAAAATCAAAGTGCCAGCCGACTCTCTCCTCTCGATCAGTCTCGTCTGGATCAATCTCGTTCGGATCGGGAGTTCGATCTTGGTCTTGGTCTTGGTCTCGGTCTCGGTTTCGGTTTCGGTTTCGGTTTCGGTTTCGGTCTGGCTCACGACTGGCCGTCGCTGGCTGCCGGCCGCCAAGCGCGCGTCTCCTTAAGCACTTTGGAAATCAAAGTACTGCCCTGGTGCGCGACAGCCATGTGACGCCCTTCAGCAAATCAGGCAAGCTTGCTAGGTACTTTGAAAATCAAAGCGCGCCTCCGTCCGCGCGCCGGGCCGTTACTTTGAAAATCAAAGCGCGCCTCCGTCCGCGCGCCGGGCCGTCACTTTGAAAATCAAAGCGCGCCTCCGCCCGCCGCGCCGGGCCGTTACTTTGAAAATCAAAGCGCACCTCCGCGGCACGTTGCTTCCCCGCGCACCTGTACCGAATGCCGCCCCGGCAGCCTTCTGCAATCAAGCTGCGCTGTGGCAGCCCCCTCTGCTCCCTCGCCGCGGCTAGCCCTTCGAAGGCGAATACGGCGGGCTCGCGAAGCTCTGCGTCTGCGCGAGCTCTTCTGTCACTTTCTGAAGCCACGCGCGCTGCCGATCGGGCCGATAGCCGAGGGAGGTGTCTTGGTCGAAGTCTCGGTTGCGTTCGAGCAGCTGTTCGGTTGCCTTGGCCAAGGCGTCGTTGAGTGCCTGTTGCGCGCGCGCCTGGACGGCTTCTTGGCTGTCGCCGCTGCCGGCCATTTCGCGCTTGAGGTCTTCGACGGAGGCGTTGAGCTTGCGTGCCCCGAGCTCGTAGAGCGCAAAGTGGATCTGTTCGTGCTGCAGTACGTATGCGGGCGCGCGCGCGGCCAGGCGTTCGTTCCACCATGAGCAACGACGATCCATCAGCGCCAAGAAGCCCAGCTTCTTTACCTCGACCGAGTAGCGGCGCGCGCTCGTCGGCGATTCTTGGCGCCAATTGATGAAGAAAGCCGTGTCGTCGGTGGTGCGGACCTGGCCGCAGGTGGCGGCGCCGACGCGTTCGGCCACGGCCGCGAATTCTGGGGGCGCTTGAGTGCCACGGAAGTCGGCACGCGTGACCTGGCGATAGCCAATCACGTCGCTCGAGTCGAGCTTCCCCGCCTCTACCACGCCGCCTTTGGGCGCAGCGTACTCGGGTAGCGTGGAGCAACCGAGCAGGAGCAGGGCGAGGAACCAGCGCTTCACGGCGTTTCGATCCGTTAGCCGTGTTTGCGTTCGAGCTGCGAGACGTCGCGGATGGCGCCCATGGCGGCGCTGGTGGTCATGAGTGCGTACGCTTGCAAAGCTTGCGAAACGTAGCGATCGCGGTTGGGGCGGAACGCGTCTTTGCCCTTGGCGAGCATCTTCTGGCGGCGGGCGTCGAGCTCCGCGTCGCTGACCAGCACGTCAATCGTGCGCCCCGGAATGTCGATGCGAATCTTGTCGCCTTCTTCGATCAAGCCGATCGCGCCACCTTCGGCGGCTTCGGGCGAGACGTGGCCGATGCTGAGGCCGCTGGTGCCGCCGCTGAAGCGGCCGTCCGTAATGAGCGCGCAGGCCTTGCCGAGCCCTTTGCCCTTCAAGAACGAGGTGGGGTACAGCATTTCTTGCATGCCGGGGCCGCCACGCGGACCCTCGTAGACGATGACGACGACGTCGCCGGCCACGATCTTGTCGGCCAAGATGGCTTCGCAGGCGGCGTCTTGCGAGCTGAAGACGCGCGCGGGGCCCTCGAATTTCCAGATCGATTCGTCGACACCGGCGGTTTTGACGATGCAGCCGTCTTTGGCAAAGTTGCCGTAAAGCACGGCCAGGCCGCCTTCTTTGCTGAAGGCGTGGTCCATGTCGCGGATGCAGCCGCGCTGGAGATCGGTGTCGGCTTCTTTGAAGTATTTGTCCTGCGAAAAAGCGACCTTGGTGGGGACGCCGCCCGGAGCTGCCAGGGCGCGGTCTTTCGCCGCGGCGGTGGCGGTGGCGCGGTGAATGTCGTGCTCGTCGATGGCTTGGCCCATCGTTTTGGCGTGCACGGTGCCGACGTCGCGGTGAATCAAGCCGCCTTTGTCGAGCTGGCCCAAGATGGTGAAAATGCCTCCGGCGCGGTGCACGTCCTCGACGTGGTAGGAGCTGGCGGGCGCGACCTTACACAGGTTCGGCACCTTGCGGCTCAAGCGGTCCATGTCGGCCATCGTGAAATCGACGCCGGCTTCGTGCGCGATGGCCAGGATGTGCAGCACCGTGTTGGTGGAACCGCCCATGGCGATGTCGAGCGCCATGGCGTTTTCGAAGGCTTCGAACGTGGCGATGCTACGCGGCAGTACGGATTTGTCGCCGGCCACGTAGTGCTGCTTGGCCATTTCGACGATGCGCTTGCTGGCGGCCTCGAACAGCTCCCAGCGCCGCGCGTGTGTGGCGAGCAGCGTGCCGTTACCCGGCAAGGCGAGCCCCAAAGCCTCGTTGAGGCAATTCATGCTGTTGGCCGTGAACATGCCCGAGCAGGAGCCGCAGGTCGGGCACGCCGAGCGCTCCATCTTGAGCAGCTCTTCGTCGCTGACCTTCGAGTCGCTGCTGGCGATCATCGAGTCGATCAGGTCCAGCTTGCGGATGACGGGCTTGCCATCGCGATCGTGGGTGCCCACGATTTTGCCGGCCTCCATCGGGCCGCCGCTGACGAAGATGGTCGGGATGTTGAGGCGCATGGCGGCCATCAACATGCCGGGCGTGATCTTGTCGCAGTTGGAGATGCACACCAGCGCGTCGGCGCAGTGGGCATTCACCATGTACTCGACCGAGTCGGCGATCAGGTCGCGGCTGGGCAGCGAATAGAGCATGCCGCCGTGACCCATGGCGATGCCGTCGTCGACCGCGATGGTGTTGAACTCCACGCCCCAACCCCCGGCTTCGTCGACCACCTTCTTCACGCGTTGGCCGATGTCCCACAAGTGCACGTGGCCCGGCACGAACTGGGTGAAGCTGTTGGCGATGGCGATGATCGGCTTCTCGAAGTCGGCGTCCTGCATGCCCGTCGCGCGCCACAGCGAGCGCGCTCCGGCCATGTTGCGACCGGCGGTAGAGGTGCGGCTTCGGTACCCGTTCATGGCAGTCATGCGCCAAGCGTATCCGAGCCGGTTCGTTGCGCAATGCGCATCAGAGGCAAGAACGTGTTGCGCGAATTGCAACGCCGAATTGCGCCGATTTCAGCCTGAGCGCTCCTGCAGCTCGCTCAGCAGGCTGCGCGCGTACTCCATTTCCTCGAAGGTGGAGGAGATGGCCAGGCGTGCCTCGCGTACCAAAAAACTGGTCGCCCAGAGCAGGCCCAGGGTACCGGCCATGCCCAGCGTGATCGGCAGCCACACGTAAGACAGACCGAGCGCTGCCAGTACGCCCACGCCCAAACTGGTCATGATCAGGAGCGCGATGGCCACGTAGAGCGCAGCGATCGCCGAGCGGAGCCACAGCGCGCGCTGGGAGAGGTCGCGCAGTTGGCTCACGATCAGGCCTTGTTTGGTGGTGCGCTTGGCGGTCAGCTCGGCCTGAGGCACGTGCGGTGAGAGGCGCTCGGCGTCGGCCGAGAGCACGCGCACGCGGTCGACCACGCGGCTCAGCCGGTTCGACGTCGAGAGCACCAGCGTGCCACCCGCCGAAATCAGAACGGCGGGCGTGATCATCGCGCCCAGCACCTCGGCCACCAGATTACTCGCCATCGCGCGCAGTATAGGTCGTGCTAAGCCTGCCGGCAGATGCTTCGTTTCGACAATCGAGCGCTCGCTGGGCTGCCGTTGGATCCCAGCGCCGAGAATCGCACCCGGCAGGTATTCGGCGCTTGCTTCTCACGTGTTTCGCCGACGCCGGTGCGGGCGCCGCGCACGCTCGCGGTGGCGCGCGAGGTGGCGGAGCTGCTCGAGCTGCCCGGCGACTTCGTCAGCAGCCAAAGCTTCGCGGAAGTGTTCGGCGGCAATCGCCTGCTCGAAGGCATGGACTCCGTTTCGGCGTGCTACGGCGGGCACCAATTCGGCAACTGGGCGGGACAGTTGGGCGACGGTCGGGCCATCACCTTGGGCGAGCTGGTGAATAGCCGCGGCGAGCATTGGGAGCTGCAGCTCAAGGGCGCCGGTCCGACGCCGTACTCGCGCCGCGCGGACGGTCGCGCCGTGATGCGCTCCAGCGTGCGCGAGTTTTTGTGCAGCGAGGCGATGCACCATCTAGGTATTCCGACCACGCGCGCGCTGTCGCTCGTCGGAACCGGCGAAAACGTGCTGCGCGACATACTTTACGATGGTCACGCTCGCGAAGAGCCGGGCGCGGTGGTGTGCCGCGTGGCGCCCACGTTCTTGCGCTTCGGAAACTTCGAGCTTTTCACCTGGCGTGACGATATCGAGGTATTGCGGCGCCTCGCCGACTTCACGATTCGCACCTACTATCCCGAGCTGGGTGAGCCTTCACGCGACGTTTACGTGGCGTGGCTCAAAGAGGTGGCGCAGCGCACGGCGCGCACGGTCGCGAAGTGGATGGCCGTCGGCTTCGTGCACGGCGTGATGAACACCGACAACATGTCGATCTTGGGGCTCACGCTCGACTACGGACCGTACGGATTTTTGGACGATTTTGCGCCCGATTGGACGCCCAACATTACGGACGCGCAGGGCCGCCGCTATCGCTATGCGTCGCAGCCGCGCGTCGCGCTGTGGAACCTGGTTTGCCTGGCCAATGCCATCTACCCATTGGTGGAAGACGTGTCGGCGCTCGAGAGCGTGCTGCCCGCGTACACCGAAGCGCTCGAAACGGAGCGGGCACGTCTGGTGGCAGCCAAGCTCGGGCTAGCGAAGCTGAATGACTCGGAAACGTCGTCGACCGGCGCGGCGCGCGTGCCCGACGCCACCTTGATTGACGACTTGATCGAGCTCCTGGCAGCGGTCGAGACCGACATGACCCTGTTTTACCGGCACCTGGCCGACGTCAAACTGGCCCCACCAGCCGACAGCGATGCAGAGCTGCTGGCGCCGCTAGAAGTCGCCTTCTACGAGCCCACGTTGGTCAGCGCCGAGCATCGCCACAAGCTCGCGGTGTGGCTGCGTCGCTACGGCGCGCGTGTCGCCGAAGACGCGACGCCCGACGCTGAGCGCCGGGCGCGTATGAACCAGGTGAACCCCAAGTTCGTGCTTCGCAACTACGTGGCGCAGCTGGCGATCGACGCCGCCGAGCGGGGTGATGGCAGCGTCGTCGATGAATTGCTGGAAGTGTTGCGAAAACCCTTCGACGAGCAACCCGGTCGGGAGCGCTTCGCCGAGAAGCGCCCAGAATGGGCTCGAAACCGACCGGGTTGCTCGATGCTGTCCTGTAGCTCCTGAATCCTTCGAGCTCGGAAGGAGCTTTCCGGCTCAATCCGCCTTGTCGATGGCTTTCTTCAGGTCATCCACGGCCTTGTTGACGCGCGCCTTGGCGTCGTCCCAGGTCACGGCCGACGCCAGCTCGAGCGAGCGGTACTCGGTCGAGACCGACTCGCGCAGTGAGTGGATGTTGGGCAGCGCCGCGTCGATGTCCGTCTTGGTCTTGCCCTTGGCGGTCTTGGACTTCGCCTCGAGATCGGCGATGTCTTTGTCGATCTTGGTCAGATCTTCGTTCACGTCGTGGCGAAAATCTTCGCGCATCTTGACGAAGTTGGCCTGGGCGTCGGCCACCTTCTTGTCGGCGTCTGCGCGCGCCGCGTTGATCTTGTCAGTGGCGTCACGGTTGGCCTCTTCGACCTTCTTGTCGGCGTCTGCGCGCGCTTCGTCGGCCTTGCGCTGTTCGTCGGCCGCCTTGTTGCAGCCTGCGGCGAACGTCAGCGAGAGAGCCATACAGAGTGATGCAGTGGTAAAGCGAATCATGATGCCTCCGGTTAGCGGCGCTGGCCGGCGTGGGCCGTCAGCGCGTTGCACTGGCGAAGTTCAGCAAACAGCGTGCCGCCGAGCCTCGCGAAACAATTCAATGGCTTTTCGTCTTCAGGCGCCGGCTCCTGCCGTGTCACGACGAGGCAGAACGACCCGCGTGAGCGTGCACGCCCGTGGCCCGGCTCGGACTGAAGCGCAGCTGACGTTCCGCGCCTTCCCGCAGCGCACGCGGGATCGGCAGCGTGCTGAACGCGAGCAGGCGCGTGCCGAGCCAGATGCACTTGAGCGCCACCGCGATTGACACGGTCGCTAGCAGCGCGGACTCGTGCAAATGCTGGCCACCGATCGCGATCGCGGCCCAAGCCACCACGAAGGCGAGAATCGGATCCAGGAACAGCGCACCGACCGAGTGCGCGCCGACCGCCGCCAAAACCAGCGCGGCCGAGGCCCAAAGCGCGGCCGAGGGCCAGCTACTCCAGCCGGCGGCCACGAGCGCAACGTTCAGGTTCACGAGCAGCGCGACGCTGAGCCAGCCTACCCAGAGCCCGAAGGGCGCGCGCCACCAACGACTCAAATGCTCGCTCACGACGTGATCGCTCACAATCATGTAAATCATGAACGCCGCCGCCAACATGGCTGCGCTAATCAGCACACTGGGGCCGAGCTGCTCGACCGTGAAGAGCGCGACCCACAAGCTGGCCAGCGCATTCAATACCGTTAGCCAGGGGGCAACGCGATCGTGCATTCGCACCGGCGCCTCGGATGGCAGCAGTGCGAACATCGCATACAGCAGCGTGGCCCCGTAAATCACGCCCCAGATCGCGAAGCCGAAGCTTGCGGGCGTGAGTAGCGTCGGATAGCGATCGCTGATCTCGGCAACGCTCGGCGTGGGAGCGCCGACATGCCCATTGATGAGATTGAAGGTGATGTTGGCGACCGTTGCCACTAGCGCGGCGATTCGCCACGGGTGAGCGGTTATCGAACGAGCTTGGATTGAGTTGTACATGGCACTTGCCCGATGGCCAGCAAGCCTCGTGCCGGAATACCTCGTTTGAGGCAATCAACCGAGACGCGCTGCAAAGCGTCGTAGTGACTCCAGCAACAGTCGTGGCTGCTCCAGAGCCGGGGAGCTGCCGCCGCGCTCGTGCTCTCGCCACTCGGTCACACGGTGACGCGCTTCCGCCAAGCGCCGCAATGAAGGCGGCGCGAGCGGAAATTCGTCGACGAAGATGGGCGCGTGCACGGCGGGGCTCGCGGCCAGACAACGCTCGCGGTAACGCGCAGCGCGCAGTGTTGCGTCGTCGTTCGACCAGCTCAGGCTCAGACCAGTCAGCAATGCATCGCGGCAGGGGGTGGGAAGGCGCTGCGAGTCGTGCGATGGCTCGTCGAGCTGTGACAACGCGAACGCCAGGGCTTCGAGCGGCGTCTGCGGTAGCTCCGTTTGCAGCCGCTCGTACAGCTCGCTGATCGCCGCTAATTGCGACTTTTCTCGGCTCAAAAGCGCTGCCTGCTCCCCGCCGGCTTCGCTCGGATACGCGCGTAGCCCCGTCACATGCACGCCGGCCACCGCCGCCCCCGCTAGCGCCGACAGCTCCAGCGCGACCGCCGCCCCCGAATCGCTGCCATGCACCATGTAGCGCTCGTAACCGAGCTCGCGCATCAGCTCCGCGCAACGCTCGGCGGCCACCGCACAGTTGCCACCGATATCGTCCAGCGCCGGACACACCACGTGAAACCACTCGCCCACGTCGCTGGCCAAGTGCGCAAACTCGGCCAGCGACGCCGAAAACCCGTGCAGCATGAGCAGCGGCAGCGCCGCCGCGCGCAGCGAACGCACCTGCCAAAACCGCAGCGCCTCACTGCCGCTCACGATCCGAAACCCGGGTAGCGCGAACAGCGGCTGCTGCTCGAGCCGAAAATCATGCCGCCAGTAGTCGTACAGCTCGCTGAGCAGCTTCGGCGACACGCCGTACAGCGCGCTCACCGCCAGCAGCTCGTCAAATCCGTCATCGTGCCCTAAGCGTCGGGCGAGCCGCCGCCGCGCGGCCTCGGACGGAGCAAGCCGGTACGGCTCGATTTCGGACGCGGGGCGCAGCAGGGCGGCGTTCATGCCAAAGACCTTCACAAAACGGCCTGTCAGCGGTATGTCAGGTATTGTCCAAATGCAGAGAACCGAACGGCTTTTCGCCCTCGCCGAGTACCTGCGCGGTCGCCGCACCGGCGTGACCGCCGAGGCCCTCGCCGAACGCTTCGGAGTTACCGTACGCACCATCTATCGGGACCTGGACGCGCTCCGCGCCGCCGCGCTCCCCGTGTCCGCTGAGTCCGGTCCCGGCGGTGGCTACGCGCTCGACCGCAGCTACAGCCTACCGCCCGTCAACTTCACCGCGCGCGAAGCAGCGCTCATCCTCACCCTCGGCAAGTTTGCGATCGACATGCGCCTCTTGCCCTTTAGCGAAACCCTCCAGTCCGGCCTCGACAAAGTGCGCGCCGCCTTGTCCACGTCGGCTCAACGCGAGCTCCTAGCTCGACTCAAAGAGCTCTCCTTCCACGGCGTGCCCGCTCTCCCTAGCGACAAGAAAGTGCGTGCCGCCATCGAGCGCGCCTGGTTCGAGCAACAACCCGTCCGCATCACGTACGTTGATAGCAGCCACGTCGAGAGCAAGCGCACCATCCGGGTGCAGTCGGTCATGATGGACCGCCACGAGACCCGCGTTGACGGCGAAGACTGCGAAACCGGCGACCGGCGCCACTTCAGACTCGACAAGATTCTCGCGGCGGAGGTACTGCGGCCTGAAGCTTGAGCGCTGCGACCCGGCACTCGAAGGGAGCTGCCAGGCCGCGCGCCGATTTCAGACGCTGTCGTAGGGGAGCCAGGTTCCGTTGGGCGGGCGACTACTTTGAAAATCAAAGTGGTGGCTGGCGGCTCCTGGATGGCCCTCGCACTTTGAAAATCAAAGTGCTGGCCGACGCCCCCGGGCGCCCTGGTTCACTTTGAAAATCAAAGTGGTGGCCAACGCCCCCCGGCCGCTCCGGCACTTTGAGAATCAAAGTGGTGGCCCTGGCCCGCCCCCGCACTTCGAAATCGAAGTGGTTGCCGACAGCCCCTGGCCACCCCGGCACTTTGATTTTCAAAGTGCCCACGGGTCCCGATGCGGCCGCGGCCCCCGCTGAGCTCCCGGCCCGATCTCAGCCGAGGACGGCGAAGGTCGCCCCGCCGCCTCGTTGGCCAGCGGTGGCCCAACCCACCGGGTCGCTTTGGCAGCCGGCCACCTAGAAAAATCAAATTGCGCGCGGACGAACGGCCGTCGCTCTAACCGCTGGGGGCCAGCGCCTTGACCTTTCTGCTTGGCAAGCTGGCCCGCTTTTGGGCTGCGTCTTGGCGGCCCCAACCGGATCACCGGTCCTTCGACTGCGTCGTTCTGGCGATCAAGTCGCGCACGATGCGGTCGGTGCGGTCGTTGGTGGGTTCGGTGCGGGTATCGAGTTTTTCGAGGGCGCGAATCTCGTCTTGGATGGTGCGTTGGCGGTGGTGGGCGCTGCGCTGGGCGGTTTGGGTGCGGAAGCGGCGGCCGAGCATGGGCAAGATGCGCCAGGCCTTGGCGCCGTCGAGGGGTTCGAAGGGGATGAGGTTGAAGGCAGCGAGCCACAAGCTCACGTCGGTGAAGACGTAGGCGAGGGTGGCCGTGAACGCAGTTTGTGGGGGGCCGAGGAGTGTTTCCGCCAGCTTGACGCCGGCGTACACGGTCAGCTGCGCGAGCACGCCGCCCCACGCGACTGCGGCCTCTTGAAACGCGGTGCCGGGCAGGTCGTGGCGGCAGTAGCCGCCGGCGCCGTGCAGGGCGATTTCAGAGAGGCCGAGTCCGTAGCGGAGGACGAGCACGGCGTGACCGAGCTCGTGCACCAGGATGAGCAGGCCGAAGCCCAACCAAAAGACGGGCGCGAAGCTGAAGCGGCTCCACACCACCATCATCACCAGCACCGACCAGTGCACGCGAATGGGGGCGCCGCGCAGTCGTCCGAGCGTTAGCCAGCCGTGATTCACTCCGGAAAGCTATCACGGCTTGGTGGCCACGACCCGTAGCCGGGTGTAGTCGAGCCACCAGCCGCCGTCCCGGAATAGCGCGGCGCGACAGCGCCGCTGGACGCCCGAAACGAGCGCCGCGCGACGGTCGCCGAGCGCGCGCAGCAGCGGCAGGCAAAATAGCTCCAGCCAGTTTTCGAGGCCGGCTTCGCCTTCCAGGCGTGTCGGGCGCTCGAACCAGAGCAAGCTGCGCGCGAACAGGCCGGCGTCGTCGAGGACGCGCGCGTACTGGGCGACGGTCGGAAAGTACCAGCTCGGAGTGCCGTGGCCTTCGACGCCCAGCTCCGCCAGCTCGGCCTGCACGGCGTTGCGAACGGTTCGTACGCAACGCGCGCCGCCGAACTCGGCGACGAAGCGCCCGCCGGGTTTCAAGGCGCGCGCTACGCCGCGCGCCACGTCTTCGGCGCGCGCCATCCAGTGTAGCGTTGCGTTCGAAAAGACCGCGTCGAATTCTCCATCGAAGCTCAACTCTTGTCCGTCGCCGACGACGAAGTCGAGGTTCGGGTGCTTACGGCGCGCCTCGCTGACCATGGCTTGCGATGCGTCGAGGCCGAGCGGTCGTGCGCCGGCGGCGGCCAGGGCTTGGGTGAGGTCACCGGTGCCGGCGCCCAGGTCGAGCACGCGCTGGCCGGGCTCGGGGGCAAGGAGCTCGATCAAGTCGGCGGCGAGCTTCGGCACGAACGCGCCGGCGCGGTCGTAGTGGGTGGGGTTCCAGGCTTGTTCGGTAACGCTGGGCATGCCCGCAAGCTGCGCCTCGGCGACGATTCTGTACAATGATACATTTCGATAGGTATCATTCACAAAAGCAATCGTATGGACTTGCGTGACCTCGAATACTTCTTGGCGGTGGTGGAGGCGAAGAGCGTCACGCTCGCCGCGCGGCGCGTGCACGCCGCGCAGCCCACGCTGTCGCACGCCCTGAGCCGGCTGGAAGAAGAGCTCGGCGAGCGACTACTGGAGCGCAAGGCCAAGACGCCGCTGCGGCTCACGGATGCGGGGGAGCTGGTGGTGGCGCGCGCCCGCCAGGCCTTGTCGGCCGTCACGGCGATGCGCGACGATTTGTCGGCGCTGCGCGGTCAGGTCGCGGGGCAGCTGCGTATCGCGGCCATTCAGAGCTTGAGCGCTACGTTGCTGCCGGGCGTGCTTTCGCGGCTCGCTCGTGAATATCCGGGCATCAAGCCTAGCGTGCGGACGTTGGCGGCCGAAAGCATCGCGCGCGCCGTCGCCTCGGGGCGCGCGGACGTGGGGCTCTTGGCGGGAGCGCCGCGCTCGTCGTTGCGAGGCCTTTCGGTCAAGCTCTTGTTCGAAGAACCGCTGGTTGCGCTGCTGCGCCGCACGGATGCGCTGGCGCGCGCCAAGCGCCTACGGTTGTCGCAGCTGGCTCAGCGTGAGCTGCTCTTGGTGCCGGACGGCACGTTCTTGTCGGACATCGTGCACGAGGCGTGCGAGCGCGCGGGGTTCGTGCCGCGCGTGCGGCTCACGTTGGCTTCGGCAGAGGCGCTGCGCGAGACGGTGCGTGCCGGCTTGGGGCTCACGATCTTGCCGCGCGGCTACGCGTCGCCCGCGGATCGCGATCTCGTGGCGGTGCCGCTCTCGCACCCGACGCCCAAGCGCGAGGTGCTGCTGGTGGAGCGGGGGGCTGCCGGGCTTTTGACGCCGCGCGCCGCACAGGTGTTCGCGGAGCTGGTGGCCGGCGCGGCCCGGGCCTGAACCTGGGACTGGTTCCAGTCTGGCTGTCGCCGTCGGAACCGGAAATGAATCGTTTCCCGGATCCTCGGGCATGTGGGGCCAGGTGGGCGTCATTTCTCGATGGGGAACCGGTTCCAGGTGTGGTAAGAAATGGGGGTCGCCGCGCCGCACCTCGTTTGCGCGCGGCGGGCAACAATCCCATGACGAAAACCTGGCAGCTCCGCGTCCTCGGCCTCTATCTGACTCTGGGCATCCCGCTCGCCGCGTCCTGCGCGCGCGAAGAAAACACGCTCGAAGACGTGCCGAGCGACACGAGCAATGGCGCCAAGGGCGGCAGCAGCTCGGGCGGCAGCAGCACCGACAAGGCGGGCACGACGGCCAAGGCCGGCACGCAGAGCGGCGCCTTCGGTGGCACCAGCTCGGCAGGTAGCGGGGGTAAGACGGGAACTGCCGGCACTGCGGCGGCAGATGGCGGTGAGGCGGCCAGCATCGCTGGTACGAGCACCGGCGGTAAAGCGGGTGGCGGCAGCGGTGGCACGGCAGCGGGCGGTGGTGGCAGTAGCGGAGCGGGCGGTGGTGGCACGACGGTGCCGCCCGAGGTGCTCGCGCGTGCCAGCGCGGTCGTCTACTACCAGACGGCGCACCCGGCAGCTTCCGACAAGACCATTCAGATGAAGCTGCACATCAAGAACCAGTCGGCAGATCCGCTCCCGATGGCCAACGTGAAGATTCGCTACTGGTTCACGGCAGAGGTCACGCCCGAGCTGCACCAGTACTACACGGGTCCCGAAGCCAAGACGCCCAAAGCCGTGTTCGTGAACGACGGCGCCAACAGTAACGCGCTCATGACCTTTGGTGGCGGCTCGATCGTGATGGGCGGCGACTACAACGCCAGTGAGATTCAGCTGGAAATCACCAACAACACCTCGCCGTTCACGCAAACCGGTGACTTCTCGTTCGATCCTTCCGCCAGCGCCGACAAGCCCAACCCGAAGATCACGCTGTACCTCGCCGACAAGCTGATTTGGGGCTGCGAGCCCTCGGGCGCTTGCTTCGACGACGCAGTGGGCGGTGCGGGTGGCGCGCCGGGTGCTGGCGGCGCGCCGGGTGCTGGCGGCGCGCCGTAATGAGCGTGCTGCGTGCGGCTCCGTGTAGCGCTCAGCCGCCGTACTTGGCGGCGAGCTTCTCCACCAGGGCAACGTAGCTCTGCATCGCCGAGTCCTTGCTGCCGCCTTTTTTGCCGGCCCAGGCGTCGTACTTGGCGCGACCTTTGAAGTCGAGCATGCCCGGGCGGTCGCCGCTCACGTCGCCCACCGTTCCCTGCTTGAACAGCGCATACAGCTCGAGCAGCTCCGAGGCGTCCGGCGTCTGCTTCAGCTGCTTCACGCGAATTTGGGCGGCGGCGAAATCGTCAGCGAGGGCCATGAGTCGCGACGTTAGCGCGACTCAGATCTCGACGGCAATGGCGGCGGCGTGCACCGTCGCCGCGATCCGCACGGAGTCCCACACGTGATCGGCGGTGAGGCCTTGCTTGAGCACGGCGTCTTCGTGGGCGGCCATGCAGTTTTGGCAATTGTTGATGGCGCTGACGGCTAGGCAAAATAGCTCGAAATCGGCTTTGTTGCCCGTAACCTGAGCCAGTCGCTGCATGCGCAAGCGGATCGGGCGCTTCTCGTAGTCTTCTTTGCCGATGACGTGCTTGAAGCGGTAAATCACGTTGTTCATGCCCATCATCACCGCGGCCGCTTTCGCGTCGGCGATGGTCGCGTCGGTGATGCCAGCGGCGCGCGCATCGGCTTCGAGAGCCTGCTTGAGCGCGCCGCTGCGCGAAGCGTGCGCGCAAGCGATGGCAGTGCCCCAAACCTGCTCGGCGTTCAGCGTGGCGGCTTGCAGCACGTTTTGAAGATTGACCCGGATGTCTTTCGCGACATCCGGAAAAACCTCGGCCAGCTTGGCAGTTTGGTCCACGAGCTCTGCTCCTCTCAGCCAGCCTTCTTCAGCGCGGCCGTCAGGGTTTCGTCGCCCTTCTTCCAGTTGCAGGCGCACAGCTCGTCGGTCTGCAGACCGTCGAGCACGCGCAGCACCTCGTCCACATTGCGACCGACGCTCAGGTCGTTGGCGGTGGCGTAGCGAACGATGCCGTCCGGATCGACGATGATGGTGGCGCGCAGCGCGACGCCCGCCGTGGGGTGCGAGATACCGAGCTCCGCCATCAGCGTGGGGCCGAAGTAGAGCAGCGGGTGCTTGAGGCCTTTGAGATCCGCGTGGTCTTTGCGCCAGGCGAGGTGCGAGTGCTCGTTGTCGGTCGAGCCGCCGAGCACGACCGCGTCGCGATCCGCGAAGGCACCGAGCTTCTTGTCGAACTCGACGATCTCGGTCGGGCACACGAAGGTGAAGTCCTTCGGGTACGTGTAGATGACGAGCCACTTGCCGGGGTAGCTCGACGAGGACACGTCCGCGAACTCTTTGCCCTTCTCGATGCTGACGCAGGCGACGGTTTTGAACTCGGGGAGCTTGCTGCCGGGAACGATCATGATGCGAAATCCTCCAATTGTTTCAATTGCTTGACACCACTGCAACGCGGCGTCAGACTCAATCTAGGCTTAGATATAGTCTAAACCTGGCCCGCGTCAATGCTCTTCTCCCTCGGTGGTGAACGTCTTGGGCATGCGGGAGTAAATCAGAAGCGAGTAGGCGATGGCTAGCGCCATACCGGGCAGCCACCAGGCCAGCATTCCCGACAGCGTGGCCGGCTGCGCGGCAGCTTGCGCGATGGAGAGCTCGCGCCCCGGGACGCGAGCCGCCAAGGCGTACGGAAACATGGCGTAGGCGGCGCTCAAGATGAGGCCGAGCACGAATGCCGCGGAGCCAAAGAAGGCACGCCGCGGTGCGGCTCGCAAAGATAGGCGCGCCAGTGCGAGCCCAGCGAACGCGAACAACGGCAAGATGGCGCCGATCGGAAGGCGTGTGACGTTTCGTAGCAATTGAGGCTGCACGATGACGCTGGCAATGGTGGTGATGACGGTGAGCGCAAGGACCGCGAGCCACAATCGGTGCGCCCAGAGCCGTGCTCGTTCAACGAGCTCGCCAGTCGTCTTCCAGTTGAGCCACAGCGCGCCGTGCAGGGCGAGGGCCGCCGTAGCGGTGACACCGACCAGCAGGGTGTACCAATCGAGAATGCCCGTGCGGTCACCCACACGAAAGTTGGTCCAGAGTGGCTCGAAGAAGTCGCCCTTTTCGTCGAGGGGCAAACCGCGCACTAGGTTGCCCAGCGCGGCGCCAAAGAAGAGCGCCAGGAGCAGGCTGGAGCCGCTGAACGCGACATCCCAAAGCTCGTGCCACAGGGGGCTATCGCTGTGGTGGCGTAGCTCGATACCCAGAGCGCGGAAGAGCAAGAGCCACAGCACGATCATGAGCGGTAGATAAAAGCCGGAAAAAGCCGTGGCGTAGAGCGCTGGGAACGCGCCGAACAGCGTGCCGCCAGCCGCAATCAGCCACACCTCGTTGCCGTCCCACACCGGGCCGATGCTGCGCAATAGTGTGCCGCGCTCGGCCTGGCTCTTCGCTACCACGAAGTGCAACATGCCGACGCCGAAGTCGAAACCGTCGAGCACCGCGTAGACGGCCAGCACGACCGCGAGCAGCCAGAACCAGACGTTGGCCATCGCTACGCGCCCTCCTTGGCGACCGGACCGCGCTGTAAGAGCTTGTTCACGATCAAGAAGAACAACAGCGAGAGCATCGCGTACAGGCCCATGAAACCGAGCAGTGAAAACAAGGTGCTGCCGGAGCTCACATTTTCGGAGCTGCCGGCGCTGGTGCGCAGCACGTCGCGCACCAGCCACGGTTGCCTGCCGAGCTCTGCCGTGAGCCAACCCGCCGTGTTGGCGATGAACGGCAACGGAAACGCCAACATCAAGGCCCAGAGCAGCGGCCGCAGCTGGAAAAGCTTACCCAGATACAAGAGCATGCTCGCCGCGCCCATCAAGCCGATGAAGAGCGAACCGAGCCCGGCCATGATGTGGTACGCGTAATACAGCAGCGCGATGTTGTCGGGCCAGCGTTCGCGCGGAAACTCCGTGAGACCCTTGATTTCGGTGTTCCAGCGCTGGTGGGTGAGAAAGCTGAGCAAGCGCGGGATTTGGATTGGGTTGTCGATCCGTTGCTCCTCCACGTTGGGCTGGCCGACGAGCGTCATCGCCGCACCGCGCTCGGTGTGAAAATGGCCTTCCATCGCGGCGAAGCTTTCAGGCTGGTATTCGTGCACCGCCTTCGCCTGCGCGTCACCCGTCGGAAAGGCCGCCGCGAGCGAGGCCACGGCGCCCATCACGACCGCCGCGCCCAGCATTTTGCGAGCCACCGGGACGTGTCGCTCTTGGAGCAGGTAAAACGCGCCCACCGCCGCGACCGTGAAGGCGCCGGTGATGCTGGCGCCGACCATGGTGTGCGCGTACTCGATGCGCGCCCAGGGATTGAGCAGCAGCGCCGAAAACGAGGTGAGGTGCAACACGCCCTCTGCGTCTTGCACGAAGCCTTGCGGGTGCTGCATGAAGGCGTTGGTGCAAGTGATGAAAAAGCCGGAGAGCCACGTGCCGGTGCACAACGCGGCCGTCGCCAAAAAATGGCGCCGTGGGCCGAGCCGCTCCTCCTGAAACAGCACCAGGTACAGCACGGACGATTCGAGGAAGAATGCGAACACGCCCTCCATCGCGAGTGTTTGCCCGATCACGCCGCCCGCGATGCGTGAAAAGCGCGACCAGTTCGTGCCGAACTGAAACTCCATCGGGATGCCCGTGACGACACCCATCACGAACGCCACGCCCAGCAGGCGCGTCCAAAACCTGGCCGCCACGTCGTAGTCCGGATCGCGCCGGTAGTGCGCGAGCGCCTTGAGCACCACCAGCACCAGAGCCAGGCCCATGGTGAGCTGCGGAAACAAGTAGTGGTACGTGATCGTGAACGCGAACTGAAACCGATGCAGACCGAGCGCTGTCATCCGTCGCGGCAGAGCCTAGGCCAACCCACGCCCTCGCGCCGCTGCCAGATTGTCGCACCGGCCTCGGCCTGACGTTGGCCGGCTTCGGCCTGGACTACTTGGGCACGATGATCGGGGTGCAGTTCGTGAAGGCGAGCGAGGTTTCGACGTGAAAGTTGGACTGGCTGGTCATGCGCTCGGCCTGGAAAAAGTCGATCGGGTATTCTAGGCCGGCGACGAGCCCGAGCTCGGTCGCGCGCGCCGGCAGGTCGACATCGCCCTTCATCGGTGCGTGCACGCCGCCCAGGTCGATCGCGAGCTTGCCGTTGATGAAGACCCACAGGTCGTCGTCGCCCACGAAATGGAACGATTCGGTGCCCGCATAGCGGAAGGTCATGTGCAGCTCGAAGGTGAAGTGAAAATCGTGCATCACCTGGTGGTCGTCCAGCCCGGACATGCCGAAGGAAGCGGGCGGCATCACGCCGTCGAGCGGAAAAAAAGCGGCGCTGTCGAACGTGAGCTTGCCGCTCGCGGCATCGAGCTGCATCGGTAGCTCGTACTGCACGCTCCGGTTGCACTTCGCGTCGTCTCGGTACCACTCGGCGAAGGTGTCGGCGGAGTGCACCGTCTTGGCCACGCCAGAGAACACCGGCTTTTGGCTCGGGCCGAGCAGGGGCTGCACGATGCCGGACTCGGGCAGGCCTACGTCTGGCATGAACGGCATCGCCGAGGTGCCCCAGATCGGATTTTGAAAATCGAGATTCACGGGGCAAGTCGTGGTGTCGCCGCCCGCCTGAAAATCGCGCAGGACGCCGATGGGCTTGGGCTGGCATGTCGGGTCGGGTTCTTCGTTCGTCGGCTCACTGACGCTGCCGCCCAAGTTGAGCTGCGTGGTTCCGGCGCTCGGCGCCGTGCTGGCGCTGCCACCGCTACGGGGGCCGCCGCTGTCGTGGGGAGTGCCGGCGCTTGCCGGCGAACCGGGTGTGTCCTCGGTTTCGTCTTGCGGCGAGGCACAGCCGGCCAGAGCCAAGAAACCGAGTGCAAAGCCAACCGTCAGATGACCTTCGAGCAAACGCAGCATGACGCAGCTCCTCTCTGGGAAGACATCTTATGTGGTATCGTTGCCATGTGCAATAAGCGCAAGAATGTTCAGTGTTATGTCGTGCTTTGGAGCAATTTTAGGGTAACGATGTCAGTTCTGCGCAAAACACGGCTCCGTCAGCTCGGCTCGCACCCCAGTCCCATCCCCGAGCCGTTGACCTTCTTAACCTACGTCGGCGAACGACTCGTCGTTCTGCCTCGTCGCTTCGAGCAACAAGGAGCCGATGGAGCGGGGCGGGGACGACGGAGCCTCGGCCGGCTGCTGCCGGAACCAGAAGCGGCCCTGTTTCCAGCACAGCGCGGTGCGCAGCGTTTGCAGCGGGTCAGCGTCGTTCTCCGAAAGGCGGCTGCTGATCACGCTGCCTTCGGCCAGCTCGAAGCTGGCCAGCATGCCGTCGTCCGTCGCGACTTTGAGGCGTCCGCTGTGGCGCTCGATCTCGAGCATGGCCATCACGGTGGAGAGCGACATATCCGAGAGGTAACCGTTGATGCCGGCGCCTTCGCCCAGATCCGTGTCGTCGAGCTCGTGCGAGCGCGCGGAGAATGGGATGCGATCGCGTGGCGCCAATTGCGACTCCGGAAACTGCGAGCCATGGGCGCGCGGCGGCTGCGACGCAGCAGTCGGTACGTGTGAGTCACGCCGCGCGCGTTCGCCCAGTGCGCGCTCCACGCGCACGAGGCCGGTTTCGAGCCTCGAAACGGCGTGCTCCAGCCGTTGCACGGTGCTGAGCAGGCCTTCGAGGACGGCGGCTTGGCGTTCACCGGCGACGGCCACGTTGTCGATCGCTTCCACGCTTTGTTGATCCGCGCGGCGCTCGAGCTTGTCGCGCTGTGCCGAGCGACGTAGCAGCGTATCGAGGCCGTCCTCGACCGACATCAAACGATCCGAGAGCGCTTCGAAGCGTGCGCGCAGCTCACTGCGGCGGACGTCGCGCGCGCTCGCGGAATCTGGCGCTTCGCTCGCTTCCGCGGCGGGTGTGCAGCTGCTGTCGAGCTGACTTCGGCCGAGCGCGCTGACGCTGGCGCCGTTGGGCGGCGTCGTGGGACGCGGCATCGACGGACGCGGCACCGACACGGGGCTCGCGCTCGGGCTCGGCATCGGCGGCTCGACCGGGGGCTGGAAGATGCTTCCGAGCCAATGCTTCCAAACCCCCTTGCTCCACTCGTTGTTCAGAAGATGAAGCGCCGCCTTGCGTGCTTGGCCCATGCTGGCCACGGATTATTCTCGACGACTGTGCCGCTGAGAAGCGGCGCGAGCACGTCAATAGCAATTATAGTAATACTGCTTAGCGAAGCCGGCGGTCGTGGACGATCCTTCTTCAGATCCCGTACCGATCCGCATCGCTGACGGGAACTTCTTTCGGTCTGGCAGCAGGCGGTGGTGACGGTGGCGGGCTCGGCGGCGCCGGTGGCGGTGCGGCAGCGGGCGGCGGCATGGGCGCCGGCGCGGCAGGCGTGGCCGCGGGCGTTGGATGAGCGAGCTCTCTGAGACTCGGTTCCACAGTGTCGTGGATGACGATATGGTCTTCTCCGGCGCGTGCGCGACCGGCGTTCGTGGGCACGGGCGGTGTCGACGCGATGCCGATAGCGGGTGCGGCGGACGCGTCGCTCGCTGAGGGCGCCGTCCGTGTCACTGGTATCGTGGCGCTGCTGGTGACGAGAGGCGTCGTGGGCGCGGGCTCGCCATTCTCCGTGGCGGTGTCGGCGGCTGCGCCCGTCGCGGCTGCGACTTGCTGCATGAGCCACGGACGCGCTGCGAACAACCCTACTGCGGCTGCTGCGCCGAGCACGAGCCACAGCGCTCCGCGACGCTTGCGCGGCTTGACCAGCTCGAAGCTCGGCTCCAGCGGCGCTGGAGGCTCGTACGCCACCGGAGCTGCGACCAGGGGCGCCAGCGATGCCGCGCGGCGATTCGGTTCGGGGGGCGCCGAGGCCGGCCGCGCGAAACCGCCGTGAGCGCTCGGCAATGACTGTGCCGTGGGCTGCACCGCGAACGATTGCGGCGGTGTAATCGAGCGTGGCGGCATGCTCGGCTGTTTGGCGAGCGGAGCTGGAGCTGGTGGCAGCGGCGTGAGCACGACCGGCGCGGTTGGCGGAATCGAGATGCGCCCGCGCGGGATCGTGAGCTCGTCTGGTGGTGACGAGTCGCGCTCGACGAACGGCGGCGGCACGCCGAGCAGCGTGCTCTGGTGCGGCTTGGGGGCGACCTTGGTGACCTCCATCGCCGGCACGTGCGCGACCTTGGTGACGTCGAGGTGCGGCGCCCGCATCGGCGCGACCTTGGTGGCCTCGAGCTGCGGTGGAGACGCGGCCCGTGGACGCGTGGTGAGCTCTTCCTCGAGATCGATGCTCGACATGCTCGAGCGAGAGAGGCGCTCGGCAGCGGCGTCGAGCGCGTCTTCGCTGGCGTAAGGCGTGCTGCCGGGCATGATGTTGGGGGGCAAGGTGACGCGCTGGCTGTCCGGCGGGCGCGACTCGCGCGCCAAATTTCGTGCACGAAGAGCGGGATTTCCGAACAGCTCGGCCATTCCCGGTGCGCTCGCGAGGTAGCGTGAGCAGGCGCTCTCGATGGCGTCTTTCATCTCCGCCACGGTGGCGAAGCGCCTCTCGGGATCGACCGACAGCGCGCGCGCCGCGACCGCGCTGAGTGGCGCCGTCCAGCTCTCGCCTTCGGGGGCCTGGGCGCGCGGAATGCCGCCGCTCATCAAGCGCGCCAAAATGTCGTCGACGTCGACTACCTCGAGCATGCGCTGGCCGGCGAGCGCTTCCCACAACAAGACGCCGACGCTGTACACGTCCGAGCGAACGTCTGCGCCATCGCCCAGCAGCTTTTCGGGTGCGAGGTAGTAGAGGCGTTCCGGCGCTCGCTCTTCGCCGCGGACCCAGTGCGCGCGCACCACCGGCAAGAGACGGCCCACGCCGTCTTCTCCCAAAACGATGTGCTCTGGCTGCACCTCGCCGTGCACGAAGCTGAGCGTGCGGTGCAAGACGCTCAGGCCCGTCATCACGTCCAAGATCCAGCGCAGCGAATACGGGAGCGACAGCCGGCCGGGACCGCCCAGCAGGTCTTCCACGTCTAGCAGCGTCTTTTGGTTCACGCCGGCCGACTCGAAGCCAAGGCCGATCCTGGCTGGACGAACCAGCGCGAGGTGCGGGCTGCGCAGCGCCGCAATGGCGCGCAAGCTCGCAATCGAGGGCAGCGGCAGATCTTTCAGCGACACGGCGGGGATCGGGGAGCGGCCTCGGCCTACTTCCTTGGCCGAGACCGCCTAGCTTGCCACGGCCGGGGCGGCCGCCACTCACTTCTTTTCGTGATGTCCGCCGAACTCGAAGCGCATGGCCGAAAGCAGCCGGTTCTGGAAATCTGCCGCGCCGCGCGAGCTGAAGCGCTGGAAAAGCGCGGCCGAGAGCACGTGCGCCGGCACGCCTTCCTCAACGGCGGCGTCGAGCGTCCAGCGGCCCTCACCGGAGTCGGACACGTTGCCGGCGAACTTGCCGAGCTGCTCGTCGCGCGCCAGAGCCTGTGCCGTCAGGTCGAGCAGCCACGACGAAATCACGCTGCCCCGCCGCCACACCTCGGCGATCTCCGACAGGTCGAAGTCGTATTGAAAATACTTGCCGTCGCGCAGCGGCGTCGTCTCGGCGTCATGCTCACCGGCCTGGCGCTTGCCGATGTTGGCGTGGCGCATGATGTTGAAACCCTCGGCGTAAGCGGCCATCAAGCCGTACTCGATGCCGTTGTGCACCATCTTCACGAAGTGACCGGCGCCGTTGCCGCCGCAGTGCAGGTAGCCTTGCTGGGCCGTGCTGCCCGCTTGCGCGCCTTGCGTGGCCGCGATGTTGCCCTGGCCTGGCGCGAGCGTCTTGAAGATGGGGTCGAGGTGCTTCACCACGTCGGCGTCGCCACCGATCATCAAGCAATAGCCGCGCTCCAGACCGTACACGCCGCCGCTGGTGCCGCAGTCCACGTACTTGAGGCCGTGCGTCGCCAGGCGCTCGGCGCGCTCCACGTCGTCGCGGTAGAAAGAGTTGCCGCCGTCGATCAAAATGTCGCCAGCCGACAGCAGCGGTGCAATCTGCTCGATGGTAGAGTCGACGTTGCCGGCCGGCACCATCATCCACACCACGCGCGGCCCCGTGAGCTTGCTCACGAAGTCTTGCAGCGACTTGGCGCCGGTCGCCCCTTCTGCCGCCATCTTTTCCACCGATTCCGGAAACACGTCGAAGGCCACACACGTATGACCTGCACGCATCAGGCGCCGAGCCATGTTGGCGCCCATCCGACCGAGACCAATCATTCCGAATTGCATCGTCTTTTCTGCTCCTAGCTCAATCGACTGCTCATGTCCGCCGCCCGTTTTCTGATTTTCATTCTTTTGACGCTCACGGTTTTGGGCGGTCTGAACCTTCACGTGTTCCGGTGGATCAAGAAGGCCTGGCGGCTCACTAGCGCCGCGCAGCGCGGCTTCAAGCTCGCCCTGTGGCTCTCGATCGCAGCCATGGTGCTCGGGCGCGTGGCCGGGGGCCTGATCCCGCGAGAGCTGGCGATGGCTATCGTCGCCACAGGCTCGAGCGTGCAGCTGTTCATCATCATCAGCGCGGCGTTCTTGCTCCTGGCGGACCTGTTTTTTGGGTTGGGGGGCCTCGCCGGGCGCCTGCGTGCTCGGCTCCAGCCGGCTCAGCCCGGGGCCACGGCGATTGCGGCGCCGCCCGTCACCGCCGCTGAGTCGTCGGCGCCACCGCCGGCGCCGTTACCTGCAGAGCTGCCGCGCCGTGCGTTCTTGACTCAGGCCGTGGCCAGCTCGGCCTTTTTGATCGGCGGCAGCAGCACCCTGTACGGCACCCTCAAGGGTCGCCACGACTACACGCTCGAGGAGCTACCGTTCAAGCTGCCGGGCCTGCCGCGCGCGCTCGATGGTTTCACGCTGGCGCAACTCTCCGACGTGCACATCGGTGTCTACGTCGGCGAGCCCGAGCTGCGCATCGCCGAAGACTTCCTGCGGCGCGCGCGGCCGGATCTCATCGTGCTCACCGGCGACCTGCTCGACAACGATCCGCGCCTGGCCGACCAGCTCGGGCGCTTCGTGCGCCGGCTCACGCCGCTGGCGCGCGCCGGTGTCGTCGCCATTTCGGGCAACCACGACTACTTCGCCGGCGTGACCGAGGTAGAGCGGGCGGTCACGGCGGCCGGCGCGCGCATGCTACGCAACCAGGGCATGGTGCTGGGCGACGCTCGAGCCGGCGTCGCGCTTCTGGGGGTGGACGACGTGCTCGGGCGCCGCACGGGCGGCGGCCCGGATTTGGATCGCGCCCTGCGTTCGCTCAAAACGTCCGACGCCTTGGGGCTGGCCGCGGCGGATATGCCGCGCGTCTTGCTCTGCCACAACCCGTCGTATTTCGAAGAGAGCGCGGGGCGCGTGGCGCTGCAGATTTCCGGCCACACGCACGGCGGCCAGGTGAACCTCGGCATCAGGCCGGCAGATTTGCTGCTGCCGGGCGGCTGGGTCGCCGGGCGCTACGACTTGCGCGGCTCGGCTCTGTACGTCAACCGCGGCTTCGGCACGGTCGGGCCGCCGGCGCGCATCGGTTCCCCACCCGAGGTGACGCGCATCGTGCTCACGACGTAACATCGGGGCGCCATGTGCGGGCGCTTTTCGCAAGAGGCCGAGCTGAGCGAAATCAAGCTCGAGCTGAAGGTCGAGCAGCTCGAGCTGTTCCGCGAGTTTCGCCCGCTCTACAACATCGCGCCCAGCTACGGCCCGGGCGTCGAGCAAGCGTTCGTGGTGCGGTCGCGCGACGGCAAGCGCACGCTGCGCCTCGGGCGCTGGTGGCTGATACCGCATTTTTGGAGCAAGCCGCTCAAGGCGTTACCGGCGGCGTTCAACGCCCGCGCCGAAGACCTCGAGCAAAAGCCGTTCTGGCGCGGCGCGTTTCACCGGTTCCGCTGCCTCGTGCCGGCCACCGGTTGGCGCGAATTCAAGCCAGAAGGAAAGAAGAAGCAGCCGTACCAGTTTCGGCTGGAACGCCGCGTGTTCGCGTTCGCGGGCTTGTGGTCGCGCTGGACTTCGCCGGACGGTGAGCTCGTCGACTCGTTCGCGGTGGTGACGACCGAGCCCAACAGCACGGCCGCCCAGTACCACGACCGCATGCCGCTCGTGATGCCACCGGATCTCTACGAAGGCTGGCTCGACCCCAACGCCGACGCACTGCAATTGCTGAACGAAGCGCGCCTGCGCAGCGCCGCGCTGGCGCTCGACGTTTACCCGACGAACCCTATCGGCAACAGCGTGAAGGTCGAAGGCCCCCAAGTCGTGGAGCGCTTCGAGCAGCAAAGTCTGTTTCCGGAGCCGACTCCGGCGCGCCGCAAGAAGTCGGGCTGACGCATGCAGCGAGGCCTCGTCGCGCTCTGTCTCGCCTTCGTGGCCGGCGCTTGCTCGAGCGAGCCAACGACTACCAGCGATCACGCTGCGAGCGCGGGCGCCGCCGGAATGTCGCCGTCACAGGCCGGCGCGGGCATGAGTGGCAACGCGACCGTCGCGGGTACGGCTGGCGGCGGGCTCGCGGGCGCCGCGTCGCTGGGCGGCCGCGCGGGCGCGGGCGGTGTCGGGGGTGTTGGTGGCGCCATCGCCGGTGCCAGCAGTTGCGAGCCCACACCCGAGCAGCTCGTGCCCTGGCCCGGACGAGCGAACGTGACCACGCTCGACATGCCTGACCAGTTCCAGAGCGATCTCAGCGGGCTCACCTTCGAGGCCGCGAGCGGCGCGCTGTGGGCCGTCAACAACCTGTCGAGCAAGCTGTTTCGCTTGCTGCCGCAAGGCGCCGGCTACGTACCGGACACGGCGAACGGCTGGTCCGACGGCAAGCTGCTGCGCTACCCGAGCGGCAAGGGTGCCCCCGATTCCGAAGGCGTCACGCTCGGCAAAGATCTGAGCGACGGCGTCTTCGCGTGCGCCGAGCACGACGCCGACGACTCGGGAACCAGCAGACTGTCGGTGCTGCGTTACGATGTCGTCGCCGCCGGCGCCGCAACCAGCCTGACCGCGACGCACGAGTGGAATCTCACGGCGCTATTGCCGCCGGTGGGCGCCAACCTGGGGCTCGAAGCCATCAGCTGGCTGCCCGACGACTACCTGGTGCTGCGGGGCTTCTTCGACGAGGGCAAGCAGGCGCCTTACGAGCCCGAAAGCTATCCCGATCACGGCACGGGCTTGTTCGTCGTGGGCGTCGAGCAAACCGGCACGCTGTACGTGCTGGCGCTCGATCGTGCCAAGTCGAGCGCGTCTCTCATCGCCACCGTCGCCACGCCCAACCCCGGCGTGATGGGCCTCGAATTCGATCGCGACAATTCCCAGCTCCGGTTCAACTGTGACGACACTTGTGGCAACGAGTCCGGTATCCTGGACATCGATACGCGAGCGACTTCCGCCACGCGCGGGCGCTTCGTGGTGCGGCGCCAATTCCAGCGCCCGAGCGGCTTACCGGACTCGAACAACGAGGGCATCGCGATCGGCTCGGCCTGCGACGGCGGCTACAAACCGCTGTTCTGGACCGACGACGCCGACGCCAAGGGCTATTCACTACGCCAGGGCAGCATCCCCTGCGCAGCCTGCTTTTGAGCCGAAGAGGCTTACGTGGTCGTGGTGCGCTCTAGCCCCAGCTTCAGCAAAATCCACTCGAGCTTGCGGAAGAAACCGATACTGTCGAGCAGCCCGTTCATCCAGCCCGTGGTGATGCAATAGTGGGTGAGGTGCGGGCCGGAGTGGTGGCGCGAATGATGGGCCGGCGAATTCACGATGCGCAGTGACTGGCAAACGCGAATCAGCCACGGGCGCTCTTCTTGGTGCGCCCACTTGTGAATCTGCGAGTTCGCGTAGCTGCCGACGAACACGCCCAGCACGCAAAATAGCCCGAACGAATCGTGAACGATGAACAGCAGCACGAAATGCACCGGTGAGCTGAAGATGCAAACGTCGCCGTTGGTCTCGATGAAGTCGTGGCGGGTGATATCGACCTGGTCGGCGTGGTGCTCGCGGAAAGTACGCACGAAACCACCGAAGATTGGCATCGTGGGGCTGCCATAGGTGTCCGCGCTCCAATGCACGAGGCCGGAGAAGAAATCCGCCAGGCACATCCCCGCGAAGAGCGACAGCAAGGCCAGCCAGATCCCGCCGGTCGGCAAGGCCTGCACCGCAAAGAGAGCCGTCGCAGCCGTCAGCAGCGCGCTGACCACGAGGCCGCAAACTTCCAAGATTCGGTGCGAGCGCGAGTACTTGTACGGCCGGTCCGAGGGCAGAGTGAGCCCCGCATCCCCTACCAAAGTGCGAGAAGATCCCATGATCGAGGTCGGCATCCTATACGAGACAAGGCGCCCCGCGGACTGGACCACTGCGTAGAATTTTCAGTCTGGGGATCGGCCCATGAGCCAAAAAGAGGTGTCGGAGGGGCTGCGAATCCAAAATCGCCGGCAGTTTTAGACCTTTGCGACCGGCTCGGCCGCGCGCCGCAGTTGGGTCGCAGTCAGGCTCGAGCCGTCTGGGCTCCAGCCGGGCGGGGCGAACAAGTAGCCAAACGCCGCGCGCAGCGATCCGGCACGGCGCAGATCGCGACCGATGCTCACGAGCTCGTGCACCGCGATCCAGAACGGATTGAAGCTCGTGAGGTCGTGCGTGATGCCGTAGCGCACCGGCTCCCGTGGGTCCTCGGCCGCGAAGGTGCCGAATAGGCGATCCCAAATGATGAGCACGCCAGCGTGGTTGCGGTCGAGGTACGCGACGTTCTTCCCGTGGTGCACGCGGTGGTGACTGGGCGTGTTGAACAACCACTCGAGCGGTCGAGGCAAGCGCTCGATCGCCTCGGTGTGGATCCAGAATTGGTAGATGAGGCTGATGGCTTCAGCCGTCAAAATCATGGGCGGCGGATAGCCCAGCAGCGCCAGCGGTAGCCAAAAGACAGGACCCGTGATGGGCGTGAACCACGGCTGCCGCAGCGCCGTAGAGAGGTTGAAATACTGGCTGCTGTGGTGATTGACGTGAGCCGCCCACAAGAAACGCACCTCGTGGTGCATGCGATGGAACCAGTAGTAACAAAGGTCTTCGGCGAAAAAGAGCACGACCCAGGACCACCACAGCGCCGGCTGACCGAGCGTGGCGAAGCGATGCTGGTAGCCCCAACCCCACAGCGCCACCGCTCCGAGCGTGGTGAACGCGCTGATGATCACGTTGCCGATGCCCATCGCCAGGCTGGCGAACGTGTCCTTCTTCTCGTAGCCGAGGAGGCCTTGCGGGCTCTCGCGTCGCACGCGCCGAGTCCACAGCACCTCGAGCACGAGCAGCGTCAAGAAACCGGGGATCGAGAAGATGAGCAGGTTCGACAAGCAGCAACCTTCAGGCGCGACCGTAGCGGATGGCCGCCTTGGCCTTGGCCTTCGCCGCCTCTTCTTCGCGGTTCTTCGGCGACGCGGTGGTCTCGAGTGAGTCTACCAGGCGCCGGGTAACGGCCGCGATTTCTTGCACGGCCTGGTCGAACGTGATCAGGTTCTTGCCGCTGGGTTTGCGCTGGTTGCTCACCTTGCGCACGAACTGCAGGGCCGCCGCGAAGACCTCCTCGTCGGTGGCGGGCGGCTCGAAATTGAACAGGGGACGGATGTTGCGACACATGATTTATCCAACTCACAAGGCGGGCTTGCGCCCCGCCGCCAAATGGGACCGGTGCAACCAATCATACCGCCGCTTGACGCCGGGGGCAGGTGGGGGGTCATGTTGTGGGCAATGTCCGCCGCCGCTACCGCGCTGCTCGTGACCGCCGACAAGCCTTTGGCGGCAGAGCTTGCCCGGCTCCTCATGGCTCGCAACCTGGCGCTGCAGGTGATTGGGACCAAGTCCGCAGAGGTCGAGCCCGGCGGAGCCGAGCTGGTGTTCATCGACGTTTCCAGCGACTTTGGCGTCGAGCTCGTCAAATCCTTTTCGGAGGCTCATCCTGAATGCGCCGTGTTGGCAGTAGCGCCGGCGGCCAAGCCGCAGCTCGGCCTGGCGGCAGCGCGCTCCGGCGCCGCCGACTTCGTGCGCTACCCGTTCGAGGCAGACGAGCTCAAGTACGTGGTCGAAAAGGTGCTGACCGGCCTGGCGCGCTCGGCGGACGAGCCCCCACCTTCACGGCTGCTGGCGCAGAGCACGCAGATGATCGCGGGAGCGCCGGCCATGAACGTGCTGCTCTCGATGCTCAAGCGCGCCGCCAACGGCACCGCCACCGTGCTGGTGCGCGGCGAGAGCGGCTCCGGCAAGGAGCTCGTCGCGCGCCAGGTGCACGAGTGGAGCCCGCGCGCGTCGGGCCCATTCGTGAAGGTGCACTGTGGAGCGCTACCGGACAATCTGCTGGAGAGCGAGCTTTTCGGCTACGAACGCGGCGCTTTTACGGGCGCCACGCAGCGCAAGCCGGGTCGGGTCGACCTGGCCGAAGGCGGCACGCTCTTTTTGGACGAGATTGGCGACATCACGCCGGCCGTGCAGCTCAAGCTGCTGCGCCTCTTGCAAGAGCGCCAGTACGAACGCCTCGGCGGTACCGAAACGCTCACGGCCGACGTGCGCTTCGTGGCCGCCACCCACCGCGATCTCGAAGCGCGTGTGCAGAAGGGCGAGTTTCGCGAAGACCTCTTTTATCGTCTGAACGTGGTCTCGCTTTGGGTACCACCGCTCCGCGACCGGGCTTCCGACATCGAGGCACTAGCGCTGCACTTCTGTCAGGCGGCCAGCGCCGCGAACGGCCGAGCCAGCGCGCTGCTCGATGCGGACGCGCTCGACTTGCTCAAGCAGCAGCCGTGGCCGGGCAACGTGCGCCAGCTGCAGAACTTCATCGAGCGCCTGGTCGTCTTGAATGAGAGCCCGCGTATTTCGCGGCGCGATGTCGCTTCGGAATTGTCGCGGGTCGCGATGCCGAGCATGAGCCTGGCGGCGGCTGGTGGCTTCAACGCCGCCGAAAGCGCTCCACAGAGCACCATCGTCGAGCTCGAAGAGGCGGTCCGGAAAGCCGAAAAGCGCGCGCTCGAAAAGGCTCTCAAGAGCGCCAAGGGCAATCGCAGCGTGGCGGCCCGCCTGCTCGGCGTCAGCCGCCGTACTCTCTACAACAAGCTCGAGGAGCACGAGTTAGACTGAGCTCATGAGCCTGGGTGAACGAAGAACGGCGCTCTTGGCCGGTGCCAGCGGCCTCGTGGGGCGGGAGCTTTTGCGGCTGATCGCGGCCGAGCCGCGTTACGAGCGGGTGCACAACTTGGTGCGGCGCCCGGCGTCAGGCGCTGCGTCAAGCTCCAAGGTTTCGGAGCTCGTGGTGAGCTTCGACGCGCTGCCGGCTCTGCCGCGCGTCGACGACGTTTACATTGCGCTCGGCACGACCATCAAAGTCGCGGGCTCGCAAGAAGCCTTTCGACGCGTCGACTTCGACTACGTGGTCGCGGTGGCGCGAGCGGCGCGTGACGCCGGCGCATCACGGCTTGGCGTCGTGTCGGCGCTCGGAGCCGATGCGGGCTCGCGTGTGTTCTACAACCGCGTCAAGGGCGAGATGCAAGATGCCGTGTTTTCGCTTGGGTACGAAAGTGTAGTCATCGCGCAACCGTCGCTGCTCGTGGGCGATCGCGAGGCGCTGGGGCAACCTGCGCGCGTCGGCGAGCGTTGGGCGCAGCGACTACTGACACCGATGTCAGCGCTGATTCCGGCCAGTTTTCGCCCAGTTCCGGCGCGCGACGTCGCCGCGATCTTGGTTGCACGCGTCCTCGTTACGGAGCGCGGCAACGTAATCGTACCGTCTCGCGAAATGCTTGGCGCTGCCTCAGACTGAGAGCGCGCGGTACACGGACACTAGCGCCCAATGTGCGCAGACATCGTTACGCGTGCCTTCGTAAATTCGCTGCCTCGATCGACACAGAGAGCTGTTACTCTCCGGAGTGGATTCGCCGTTAATCCACTCGCCGCGCAGAATCGCGGCGAGTGAGGTTGCAGCGTGTTCGTGGAGACAACTGGATGATGAGACGGATTCAGCCGAAAAGCTGGCTTTCCGCTGCCAGCGCGTGCTCGACCTTGGTGCTCACGCAGCTAACTCACGCTGCGCCGTCAGAAGCAGCGCCAGTGTCTCTCGCTTCGCCCTCGACATCTGGAGCCAGCGAAGCGCCCGTCAACCCCTCCTCAGAACAATTTCCGTCTCCCTCCGCCAATACTCCTGCAGCCAAACCGATTCAGCTCCAGCTCAAGCCACGGTTGATCTTTCCGCCCTTGCACATGCCGAAGAGCAAGTACGAGGAGGTGCGCATCTGGGGCCTGACCATCCCCACGTTCGTTGCCTACGGCTTGAGCGGGGTGAGCGCTGGTGGTGCCTTTGCGGCCGGCTACGCCGCCTCACACGGCAACGAGCCGACCAACTGCGCCGACGCCCGCTGCACGGAGCTCGGTGTCCGGCAAAGAGCTCTCTGGATCACGACTGGCGTGCTCACCGGCATGGCCGTCGCGGGCCTGAGCTTGGGCGTCACCTTCATGATCAAGGCCAAAACCAGCCCCGCCCACGACTCCATCAAGCCCCGGCTCGACCTCGGCCTGTCCGGGCAAAAGGCTGAGGCCAAGATCGGCTGGGTGTTCAGCAGCTTCTAGGAAAGCAATCGAACGCCCGTGCGGGGGCTGGCGGCCCAGGGGTTGCCGGTTGCTTCGAAAATCAAAGTGCCCACCTGCGCGACGACCACACATCGCCGCAGCACAAAAACATGCGGCGCCACGCGAGGGCGCAGGCGCCGCCGCCAATCGGACCGGTTGGCTTCTAGAACGCGCCGTCGAGCGTCACTTCGCCCGTCACGCCAACCTGGTACGAGGCCACGCGGCGCTCGAAGAAGTTGGTGAGCTCCTGCACGTCTTGCAGTTCCATGAAGGAGAGCGGGTTCTTGGTGCCGTAGTGCTTGGGCATGTCCAGCTGCTGCAGGCGCTGGTCGGCCACGTACTCGAGGTAGCCGCGCACGTCGCGCAACGAGAGCCCCGCTAGGCCTTCGCCCAGCAAGTCCTCGGCGAACTGCGTCTCGGCCTGCACGGCCTCTTCGAGCATCTGCACCACGTCGCGCTGCATGTCGGCGTCGAACAAGTCCGGCTCTTGCTCGCGCACCTGCTTGACCACCTCGAACGCGAACTGCATGTGGCAGCTCTCATCGCGGAACACCCAGTTGGTGCCGGTCGCGAGGCCGTGGAGCAGGCCCCGCGAGCGCAAGTAGTACACGTAAGCGAACGCCGCGAAGAAGAACAAGCCTTCGACGGCCGCCGCGAACGTGATCAGGTTCATCAAGAACTGCCGGCGCTGCGCGCGCGTTTCGATGCGGTTCACTTCCTGGATCGAGTCGATCCACTTGAAGCAGAACTCACCTTTTTTGCGGATCGACGGGATGTTGTCGATGGCGGCGAAGGCCTTGGCGCGCGAGTCGTGGTCCGGGATGTAGGTGTCCAGCAGCGTGAGGTAAAACTGCACGTGCAGCGCCTCTTCGTACAGCTGGCGTGACAAGTACATGCGCGCCTCCGGCGCGTTGATGTGCTTGTACAAGTTCAGCACCAGGTTGTTCGACACGATGCTGTCGCCGGTGGCGAAAAACGCCACTAGCCGCTCGATCAAGTGCCGCTCCTTGGGGCCGAGCTTCTTGCGAATGTCATCGACGTCGCTGGCGAAGTCGACTTCGTCGACTGTCCAGGAGTTCTTGATGGCGCTCTTGTACATGTCGAAGAAGCCCGGGTACTGCATCGGCCGGAGCGATAGGCATAGCCCCGGATCGAGCAACTTCTCTGGCCGCTGGTGTTGGCTGATCATTGGCAGGCCTCGCACGCTTCGGGATTCTCGAGCGAGCACACCACCTTCTCGGTGTCGGTGTACTCCTTCTTGGGTTGAGAAGAAGACGTGGGCGCGACGCTCGTCTTCTGAATGCGCGTCGCGGGACGCGAGCGCAGGTAGTACGTCGTCTTGATGCCCTTCTTCCAGGCGTAGAAGTACATGCTCGAGAGCTGGCCGATGTTCGGCGACTCACTGAACAGGTTCAGCGACTGGCTCTGATCGATGAAGGCGCCGCGATCCGCCGCCATGTCGATCAGCGAGCGCATCGGCAGCTCCCACGCCGTGCGGTACAAGGTGCGCAGGTTTTCCGGCAAATCGCTGAGGTTTTGCACGGAGCCTTCCGCGTGCTTCAGCTGCGCGCGGGTGTCTTCGTTCCACAGGCCGAGCCGTACCAGGTCGGCGACCAGGTACTTGTTCACCTGCAGGAACTCGCCCGAAAGCGTCTCGCGCTTGAACAGGTTGGAGACCTGCGGCTCGATACACTCGTAACAGCCGGCGATCGCCGCGATGGTGGCGGTCGGCGCGATGGCGATCAAAAGCGAGTTGCGCAGACCCACCTGCATGATGCGCTCTCGCAGATCCTTGAAGCGTTGCTCGCCCTCGGGCTTCACGCCCCAGGCGTCGAACTGCAGCTCGCCGCGCGCGGCACGCGTCTCGAGGAACGCCGGGTGCGGACCCTTCTCGGCCGCGAGATCACAAGAAGCGGTGAGGGCGTGGAAGTAGATCTCTTCGGCGATCAGACGCGAGAGGTCGCGGGCCTCTTGCGAGTCGAAGGGCAGCTTCAGCTCGAAGAACACGTCTTGCAGGCCCATCACGCCCAGGCCCACCGGGCGCCATGCGGCGTTACTGTTCTTGGTTTGCGGGATCGGGTAATAGTTGAGGTCGATCACGCGATCGAGCTGCCGCACCGCGATGCGTACCGTGCGCGCCAGCTTCTCGAAGTCGAAGCCCTCGGGCGTGACGTGGCGGGCCAGGTTGATCGAGCCGAGGTTGCAGACGGCCGTCTCGGAATCCGAAGTAACTTCCAGGATTTCGGTGCACAGATTGGAGAGGTGCACGGTGCGGCCCGGCAGCGCCGTCTGGTTACAAGCCAGGTTCGACTTGTCTTTGAATGTCATCCAGCCGTTACCGGTCTCGGCCAGCGTGCGCATCATGCGCGCGTACAGGTCGCGTGCGCGCACCTTCTTGGCAGCCAGGCCGTCGGCCTCGGCTTTTTCGTAGGCGGCGTCGAACTCCGGACCGTACAGGTCGGTGAGCGCGGGCACGGCCTTGGGATCGAACAGCGACCAGTCTCCGTCGCTCTCGACGCGGCGCATGAACAGGTCGTTGATCCAGTTGGCAAGGTTGAGGTTGTGCGTACGGCGCTGAGCGTCGCCGGTGTTGTCGCGCAGCTCGAGGAACTCCTCGATGTCGGCGTGCCACGGCTCGAGGTACACGGCGCAGGCGCCCTTGCGCTTACCGCCCTGGTTCACGGCCGCTACGCTGGCGTCGAGTGTCTTCAGCCACGGCACGATGCCGCTGGAGTAGCCGTTGGTCGACTCGATCAAAGATCCGCGCGCGCGGATGCGGCTGTACGACAGCCCGATGCCGCCCGAGAACTTCGAGAGCAACGCCACGTCGGTGTACTTCTTGTAGATGTCTTCCAGGTGGTCGCCCGGAGAATCCAGCAAGAAACAGCTGGAAAGCTGCTCGTGACGGGTGCCCGAGTTGAACAGCGTGGGCGAGCTGGGGATGTACTCGAGGGAGCTGAACAGGCGATAGAGCGTGAGCGCTTCCATCACCGTTTCGGACAGCGCGCAGGCCACGCGCAGGAAGAAGTGCTGCGGCGTCTCGATCACCTGGCGCGTCTTGGGGTTGCGCAGCAGGTAGCGGTCGTAGACGGTGCGCAGGCCGAAGTACTCGAAACGATCGGTCTTGTCGTTTTCGACCGCGTCGTTCAGCTTGCGCTGGGCGCGGGTGACGAAATCGAGCACGCGCTCATTGACCAGGCCGAGGCGATGACCGAGGCCGATCGACTGCGAGAAGGAGTGCACGTCCTGGTGCGTGACTTCTTTGTCGATGTACGTGGCCAGCAGGCGGGCGGCCAGGCGCGAGTACTCGGGCTCTTCCGCGATCAGGCTGGCCGCGGTTTGGATGGAGAGCTGGTCGAGGGCTTGCGTGGTAGCGCCATCGAACAAGCCGCCGATGGTCTTGAGCGCGACGCGCATCGAGTCGACGCGCGTGAGACCCGTGGCGCTGCGGCTCACGGCCTTCACGATCTTGTTGACGTCGACCGGCTCGGCGTCGCCGTTGCGCTTCTTGACGCGCATGGCGGTCTCCGGGGGAGCGCTGCTCTTCGTCTCACGAATGCCGCTCTCTCGACCCGAGCTGATGACTTCTTCGTCCGCCTGCGAAACCGGTCCGCCGACGCCAATTGCCTGAACCATGATGTCACTCCCTCTCCGAAGGGGCGGCTCCTGTCCGCACCTCCGGCTATTCAGTCGAGCATGTGGGAGCCCGACCTACCTTCGGCCTAGTCTTTAGAAACGAATGGAAATAAACCCCTGCGGTTACAGGCACTTAGCCTGCGACCAAGCGGGGCGTGGTCACACTTCTACTGGAGCAGGAGGCTCGGGACTGCTGCCGAGCGCTCTCTGGTGCCCCAGACCGCTGACCACAAAGCCAGATGTCGAGGCAGAGGGGCAACATATTGTGGTCGGCCGTGTTCCGTCAACCGATATCTAGGGGTGAGGTGAACAAAAGTGTCGGTAGCGATTCGTTCAGGAACCGTTGACAGCGGCCAAAATTGCCGTCTCAAGGCCAATGTCGCTGGGCAATGCTTGTTCAGCACTGAACGCCCTGAAACTGACTTCATTTTCAGGTAGGCCCCGCGCCCAAAAGTCGCAAAACGGGGCCCCCTCGAGCGCGTCTAGAACCGGCATGCGCGAGAGCCCCGCAGGCACTTCGATCAGATGGATGAAGCGCAGCGTGCGCAGCGCGTCGAACCACGTCAGCAGCCGCCGTTCGCGAACGCGCGCGTCGGGCGACGCGGCGAGCGTGTCGCGCAGTGCTTCGAACGTGCCGAGCTCGTCGAGCGCGCTCGACACGGCGCCCAAGGTGCCGGCGTCGAGGGTGGCGCGCAGCTCCGCGAGCAAACCAGCGTCATTTCGCGTTACCACTGCGTGGCGCAGCGCTCTCAAAGTGAGCGCGAGCAGCTCGAACACCCGCGGGTGATACGTCGTCAGCCCGCCGCCGCTCGCCACGATGTCGCGCACGCGCGCGCCGGTACCGAAGGGCACTCGGTCCGACGGCCGCGAAACCAACTCGATCGGCGCCATGGGCGGCCGGTGGAGCGAGCCGACCTTGGCCAGCTTGTCCAAGAGGTAGAAGTCTTCGCCCGCCTGGCGCCGCGGAAAGCCTCGCACTTCAGCGTAGGCGGGGGCTAGCACCACGATCGTGCTGCCCAGGCTTTCGTAGGCGTAGGGCGAGCCCGCGGCTGCCAGGCCGAGCGTGTAGTAGCGGAGCGAAATTTCGTAGAGCAGGGTGGCGTGATCGACCGCCTTGTCACCCGAGGGGATGTGCCGGAAGGGCAGGGTGAGCGCGACGCGGCGCGTGCCGTCGGGCGCGCGAGCCGCAACCTGGCCGAGCCCGGCGAAGTAGTCCAACGGCAGGCGCGCATCGGCGTCCGTCGAGGCCAACCAGGGTGACGTGAGCCCATCCAGCTGGTGCAGCCCGAGCGCGATGTCGTTGCCGATGCGGCGCGCTTGGCCCACGCCTTCGCCCTCCGCCAGGCGCCTGCCGGGCGACGCGCGATCCACGACCAGCACGTCGAACGCGCCCGCGTTGCCCAAGAAGGCGCGCGCGGTGGCGCCCGAGAGGCTCGAGAGCTCTTGCTGGGGCACGAGCCGTCGCTCGAGCTCGGCGAGCAGGCGCTGGTTCTGCTCGTGCACGGCGTCGGGTGCGTCGGTCGTGGCGTTCACGACTGCGATCAACAGGCAGCGTCCGGCGTTGGTCGGCGCTTCGAGCGCAGGCCGGAGCTGCTCCAAAAAGTCCGCACTTTCGCGCTGCAGCGGCACAATCAGCACGTGGCCGTATTGGTGCCCCAGCTCGCGCGCGAACGCTGCTTCCGGCTCGGCGTAGCGCTCCAGGTACTTGCGTAGCGCCAGCTCGGACATCGGCAGGCAGTGTAACGCGCACCAGTGTATTTTGCCGGACGGTCGGAGCCGGCCATTGACGAGGGGGAGCAGACGAGGCAAGCCCGATACATGTTTCGCGCTTGGGGTGTCTTTGGGGCAGCCATGTTGAGCGGCTATTCGGCGATGGCGCAGGGCCCGGTTGCCTTTCCGCCGGAGCAATCGGCCCAACAACCAGCCGGCGCAGTGGCCTCGCCGCCAGCGGTCCCTTCTGCCGCGCCGGCGCCGGCGCCGGTGAGCGCTCCCGACGTGGTCGTGCTCAAAAATGGAGATCGGTTGCGCGGGACGATCGCGGAGCTAGCTCACGATCACCCGGTCACCATCGTGCTGGTCAGCGGGCAGACGCGCACCATCGACTGGGGCGAGGTCAGCTACGCCGGGCCTGCCGATCGCGAGCCAGTAACGCAGTCGGCAGAACCTGCGCCTGCTCCGGTCGTCGTGAGCGTGGCTCCGCCCGGCCAACAGCACGTGCGGCTCTTGTCGAACGAGCGGCGCGTGGACTTCTTTTATCGGGCGTCTGGGGCCAAAGACGGGTTTCATCGGCTCTGCACCACGCCCTGCGCCCGAGACCTGCCCAATGGAACCTACCAGTTCGGTATCCAGCCCGCCGACGGAGACGAGGTCATCCCGTTGCGCACGGTGCTAGTCGACGTGCCGACCACGCTCACAGGCGAGATGGAGCGCCGCAGCGGCGCGCGCGGGGTGGGCGCGCTGATACTCACGCTCAGCTTCGTGGGAGCTTGCGTCGCGACCTATGTCGTCAAGACCGCCGATCACCCTGGCTTGGGGCTGCCGGTCCTGGTGTACACCCCGCCCATTATCGGTGGGGTGGTGGGGCTGGGTTTGGTCCTCACGTCCGACGGCGCGTCGCTGGCCGTGGCGCAGAAGCCCTGAGCGCGTTTCAGTGCACGGCCGCGCGGTGCGGCAGCTTTTGCACGAGCTCGGCTTCGAAATCGAGCATCTCGCCGCCGCGCGCTTTCACTTCGGCTTCGCTGAAGTACAGCCGCGCAATGCGGAAGAAGAAGGCGTGGTGGCGCGACTCGGCGCGCGCGAGCTCCATGTACGGCTCGAATAACGCTGGCTCGCGCGTCTTGAGCGCCTCGGCCACCATGAACAGCCGTTCGCAGCCGCGCGCCTCGACCACGCCCGAAACCAGCAAACGATCGAGGAAATGCGCGTCGCCGCCCGCGCGGATCTGCGAGCGTAGCGCGTTGACGTACGGATCTTTGTAGTCGTCCGCCAGCGTCAGGCCGCGCGCCGCGCAGATGCGATACATGATGTGGAAGTGATCCAGCTCTTCTTTGGCGAACTCGATCATCGGATCGAGCAGCTCGCGCCGGTCCGGGTAGCGCGCTACGAAGGACATGCCGGTGGCCGACGCTTTGCGCTCACAATTGGCGTGATCCAAAAGGAAAGCGTTGAAGTCGCTGAACACGGCGTCCAGCCACTCGGGCGGGGTCTTCACGCGCAAATCGAGCATGCTGCGGGGGCTTTATACCTGGCCCGGGGCATTCTGCTAGCGTGCCGGCCGTGGCGGGTTACTCGGGCACTCCGCTCCCTCAAAAACTAGGCATCAAACCGCAAAGCCGCGTGGCGCTGGCCTTTGCGCCGGGCGACTTTGCGAAGGCGCTCGGCCCGCTTCCGCCCGGAGTCAAACCGGCGGCCTGGGGCCGCGCTCGGGGCCCGTTCGACGTGATCGTCGCCTTCTTCGAGAGCGCGGCCGCCTTCGAGAAGGAGCTACCGAAGCTCCACGCTGCGCTGGAATCGAACGGCGGGTTGTGGGCGGCCTGGCCCAAGAAGGCATCCGGCGTCGCCACCGACATGACCGAGGACGTGGTGCGAAAGCACGCTTTGCCGCGCGGCCTCGTCGACAACAAGGTCTGCGCCATCGACGCTACCTGGTCAGGATTGCGCCTGGTGATTCGCGTCGAGCAGCGCGCGCCGAAAACGATGAAAGCGGCGTCCACTACTGCCTCGAACAAGCGCCCTTCTCGCAAGTAGTGCCGCTAGGCGTCGTCGTCGTCGACCTCGTCCACCATGGAGGGGGCCGGGCGTCTAATTCTTTCCCCACCCTTGGCTCTTACGGAGCCGATGCGCTCTCTTGCATGCAGGCGCCCTTCACGCAAATGAGGCCACCGGGGCACTCCGTGGAGGCTTTGCAGCTCGGGACGCACACGCCGAGGTCGTTGTCGCCGACGTCGATGCAGACGCCTTTGTCCGGGCATTTTTGGCCGACAACCGAGCAGTTCGCACTGCAGAAGTTCGCCGTCCCACCGGCGGCCGTGCAAATCCCACTCATGCAATCGCTGGCCTTGCTGCACGCTGCGCCAAGGGTCTTACCTGCGGGCGTAAAGTTGAGGCACGAGCCCTGATACAGGTTGCACGGGTAGTCCTCAGCGGGGGTCCTGCCGGTGGCGACGCAATCCGCGTCGGATTGGCAGAACGGCTCGCAGCCGAGCTCGTTTGAGCAGATGCGGCCGGCTTTGCAGTCGCTCGGACCATCGCAGCTGGGCACGCAAATGCCGTTGTTGTTGGTGGCGGGGTCAGGGTCGGCGCTGGCGACACAGCGGAGACCCTGGGGGCAACGCAGGCCCGTGCCCTCGTTGAACAGATCGCAACGCACGACGCATGCGCCAAACGGGAGAACGTTGACGAGAGCGTTGGCCGCCTGGCACGGCATGCCGTCGGCGCAATCGGCGTCACAGCCGCATGGCTCGCCAACGTTTGCGGGCACGTTCGTGCAAACCTGTACGGGGTCGCGCTGCGAGCACGTGCGCTGGCTCTCCGGAGCATCGGTCTGCGGGAGGCAGAGCCACGGCTTGGGGCACTCTGTCGTGGAAATGCAGATCGGGTCGCAACCACCGTCCTCGCAAATGGAGCCTTGAGGGCACACGTCTTTATCGGGTGGGCAAAGCATTTGGCAGCTGCCAGGGGTGCCAACGCATTTTCCGCTCGCGCAGTCCTGGTCGCGCAAGCACGGCGCCAGCAGCGGCAGGTCGCCGTTCGGCGTGCCGTCGTCGCACATGAACGTGCCTGGGTTGCAGTGTCCCGATAGGCACTGGTTGTCGCGCTCACAGGCGCTGGTGCAATCGCCGAAAAAGCACCAGTGTCGGTCGGGGCTCGTGCAGTCGTTACTGGCTTTGCAGTGTTGGGTGCAGAGCCCCAAAGTGTCGGACGCGTCGAATTTGTAGCAGTACCAGCCGTCTTCGGTCGGGCAGGTCGAGTCGTTGCTGCAAGGAAGTGCGCACTCACCTTGCGGAGCGCTGCTGTCCTTCTCGGCCAGGCAGTAGAGGCCCGCTCTGCAGTCGCTGGCGCAAGGGCACGGCTCGCCGAGATCGGAAACGCCATCGCCCAAACACTCCGCCGACGCACGCCCGCCGCGATTCGGGTCGGTTTGACTGACCGAGCCGCCGCTACCCCCGCTACCCCCGCTACCCCCGCTACCCCCGCTGTGGGTGGCACCCGAATCGAGGGGTTTGGAAGCACAAGCGCCGACCAGCGAGGCCGCGCTCAGCAAACGGGCGGTGGCTCTGATCCAATGTTTGAGCATGGTCGGGCTCCCTAGGGTTTGAGCACGTCGGCTGAAAAGTAGCGATTGCGGATACCGGCACCGCTGCGATCACTGCCGCCGGCTTCGAAGCTCGTCCACGTGACGAGCAAACCGCCGTCAGCATCGAAAGCCATGTCTTGTCGCGTGGCGGTGCCGACGCCTCCGTCGACGAAGAACGGCGTATCGTCGCACGATTGGTCGTTGAACTGGGGCACTAGGTCGCGAGAGAGCAGCTGCACCATCACGCGGTCTTTGCCTTCGGTCCACGAAAGCGCGACCGTGTCTTCGTTGGGGGCAGCTGCCATGCGCGCCCAATCCACGTCTGCAGGGCGTGGCAGCTCGCGACGCGCGAGCACGTGAGCGTCTTTTTGCGAAACCACGGCCGCGTAGATGCCGCCTTCGACCACGAACGAGACGCCCACGTCGCCGCCGACGCGCTCGGCGTCGATCAGGATCGAAGTCGGTGGCGGCCCACTGTGAATCTCGACAGGCTTGCTGACGGGCAGCAGCCGGTCATCCCAGATCTGCACCCAGGCCGATTGCGCCGAAAGCGTGGTCTCGAGCCAAGCGAGAGCCCAATGACCGTCGTCCAGCCCAATCAGATCGAACCCCACCGGCAGGCGCGAGCCCGCGAAGATGGGCCCTGCTTCGCCACTGGGGTTGGCAGCCGTCGGCAGGAAATTGCCGCCGTCTCGATAGTCGAGCACCCGCCCCATGAGGGTGGGTGAGCCAAAGCCCTTCTGATCTTCCCAGAGCAGCACGTATTGGTCGCCCCCCTTGCTGCTCGAATCGAGCGCCGCGAGTCGAAACGGCAGCAGGCAACGACTGTCTGCGCTACGTGCACGGCCCGCGAAGCTCGAGCACACGCCCGGCACCTGCTGCACGACGAACGGCGGCTCGTTGTCCCAGTCGCAACCGCCCGGCGTGAGCTCCTGGCCCATGAGCGTCGTTGTCGAGCCGTCGTCCACGCCCCAGATCAGCAGCGGGTAGGTTTCACCAGCGTGCCGGGGCGAGCTCAAGCTGGGGTCGTAGGCATTGTTTACCTGGTCCGTACTTGTTGCGGTGGCCGTGACCGCCGTCCACTCGGCTTCTTGGCCGCAGGTGCCGAGCGGAGTTCCCTCTGCGTCCAGCCTCGAGACGCGAATGTCGCTGCGCTTGTCGACCGCGTCGCCAGTCGCGTCCAGATCCGATGTCCACACGCTGAGCCACGAGTCTTCAGTCGTGGGGATCAAATGATTCGTTCCGACGAAGAACTGGTCGTTCTCGTTGTGGCGGTTGACGTCCCGCGCGGGGCCGGCCTGTCGCTCGCACACGTCCACGTCGTTGAACACGGTGCAGCTGCTGACTGCTCCGCAGAGCAGGGCGAGCCATGAAACTTTTACCCACTGCTCTGCCATGATCGCGAGCTGCCGACCGCGCGAGCGTATCATGAGTCTAGAAGCGTAGCGCGGCTCCCCCGATGGCTCCGCCGCCGAGCGCGGGCTTTGCCCACAAGCCGAAAGCAGGCGCGCGCCGCTCGAGCTTGGCGTCTTCCATCTCGAGTTTGTCGTGCCCGCTCGTCCAATAGAGGATGGCGCCCGTGAGGGTTACCCCCAGGCCCACCAGCGCCAAGCCCAGGTTGGCTTCGCTTTCGGCGGCGGTCGCGTCCTCTTTCTGATTGTTGATCATCACCACGACGGTGATGGCCATGCCCACACCGACCAACACGCCGCCGGTAACGGCTTGGCCTTTTCTGCGCTTGTGGATTTCGTACTTGGAAGGGCCGTCGGGTACGACGATGTCGGCGCGGATCGATGCATCGCCGCTGACCACGACGACGGCCGGCCCCGGCGCGACTTGCACGGTGCAGGGAGCGCGACAATGAGCATCGCCGCCGTTGACGGTGACGTCGTAATCGCCCGAGGGCGAGTCGAAGAAGAGCGGTACCTTGTGGACGGCCGGGCGCGACGGAGTCGTGGACCACGGCGGTGGCGCTTCTGCCGGCGGTGCGGCGCTCGGCGGCAAGGAGCTGGGCGCGGGCGACGCCTGAGGAGGCGGCGGCAATGGCGCGGCAGCCGGCTTGGGCTCGCAAGTAGCGGCCGCGGTGCAGCGCTCGTTCGATCCGCACGGCGGATTGCAAGCCGAGACACAGCTGCCTTGCTGGCAGATGTAGCCGGTGCGGCACTCTGGAAAGCACTCGGGCCCTTCCGCCAACGCGGTGCCGCCCAGTGCCAAGATCGCGAGCGCGGCGCCGAAGCTAGTCAAAGCAGGGGACATTGCACTCCTTGCAACAGCTGCAGCCTGAAATGCCCGCGCACGCGCTACTGCAGCGCGAGCAGGCGTCTCCACCGGACGACGATGACGACGGTTGGCCGGTACAGAAGTAACCGGTGGTGCCGGAGTCTTGCACACAGCTCCAGCCCGCTGGGCATTCGGAGTTGCGGCCGACTCCGGAGCACGCCAGGTAGCAACCCCACGGATCGCTCTTCCAACCGCGAGGCCCGCAGCCTCCGCCCTCGCTCTTGACGCGGCAAAAGCGGCCGACCCAGGTGCCGCCGCCAAAACACTCCAGCGAATCGAGCGGGCAGTCGGCGTTCGTGGTGCATGACACGAAGCAAGCGCCCGCAGTCGTGGTCGTGCCGCCCAGAGCCGCGCACGACGACGAATACCAATCCAGACCTTGGCTCTCGCCTCTATCTCCTCCCGGGCCCTGACACGTTCCCGAGCTGCACACGCGGCCCGAGCTGCAGTCGCTGTCCGTCTGGCAGTCGGTATCGTGCACGAACATGCAGCCTTGCGAACCGAGCCAAAGGCTAGCGAGAACGACGAACCAACTGGCACCTTTGAGCACGTTCATGGTCGACCTCAGTTGAAGGTAGTGGTCATGAGTAAAGAGGGCGCCAGCGCGAGCCCGCTGTACGTTTCGCTGTCGGCATTGGTGAGCTTGGCCGAGATGATCTGGAGGCGCGCGAGCACGCCGAGACCCCAGTTGTCGGAGACCCAGCCTTCGTAGCCGAGCCCGGCCATGCCCGCGAAGCCTCCGCCGACCAGGTGACCGTCGTGCGTGTCACCCAGGTAAGCCAGCGCGAACCCCGGCGCCGCTTGCAGGTGAAAGCCGGCACGCGGCGCCGGATACAAATCGAACAATAGTCCCAGCTGCGTGAGCCCACCGTAGGCAGCCGTGTCGGTCTTGGCGAAGTCTCCGCGACCGACCGTGTTTTGCGCTGCGGGCACATTGAGGCTCCACACACCACCGCCGATCACGAAACCTGGCGTTGGCGATCCGCCGATCGCGATCTCGAACGGTACGGTGAAGCCTTGCTGGCCCGCATCGCGCTTGGTGTTGCCGCTGTCGGCCGTGGCGGCTGCCACGAGATACCCGGCGCCGATACCGAACCGCAGGTAAAAGCCGTTGTGAAACTTGTTGCCGGTGCGCCGGCGCTCGCTGGCCGCGTCTTCGCTACGCAAGTCTCGGTCGGCAGGCGTTTCGGCGCCGGGCATGAAGGTGACGCGCGGCTCGTCGAAGTTGGGGGCCGGCTTGCTTTGTGGCGCGGTGCTTTGCGGTGCAGTCGCAGTGCATTGACCTTGTGCGGTGCACATTTCGCCAGCTCCGCACGGCGGATTGCAGGCGGAGACACAGCGGCCGTCGCTGCGACACACCTCGCCCGAGGGGCAAGCCGGGTTGCAGGCGGATACGCATTGACGCATCACGCAAACGAAGCCCATACGACACGTGGGAGCGCATTCGTAGTCGCTACCGGTTGCAGCGGCGGGCGTTGCCGGCGCGGCGGAGCTGTTCGTGCTGGATGCGGGCGGCGCAGCGGCGTCTGCGGTTTGCGCGTGAGCGGGCAACGTCTGGGCCAAGAAGGCGCCCAGAGCAATGAAGAAAATGCGCAAACGGGCACTCGGACGTTTGCTGTCGAGCAGTCGAGCCATGAGCTTTGGTGGCTTATCTACAACGCGGTGAGATGCTGAGTCCATGGCAAGTTGAACACGCGCAGTCAGGGACACGCGCAGTCAGCCAATCGCCGAAATCGTTAGCTATGGACGCCAATCGGCGAGTAGTCATTATTGCGGGAGCGGGATGGGGCCGTCGGCCCGCAGTGGATGACCCCAAAACGGCCCATGACGGGGCAATGTCGCGATTTTTTCGCAGGAGAGCGATTGGGTTTGTGGCCCCGAGTCCCGTGGACTTATGGTGTCGCATTCCCATGGATGCGGAGGCTCTCGAGCCTGGACATTTGATTGCAGGCAGGTATCGCGTGGTACGCCGGTTGGGGATGGGCGGCATGGGCGCCGTGTACGAAGCTCAGCATTTGGAGCTGGGGCGGCCGGTTGCCATCAAGGTGCTGCACCCGCAGATGGGGCGGAGCGCCGACATTGCCGCCCGCTTCATGCGTGAGGCCCGCGCCGCTGCCCAGATCGGCCACCCTGGTATCGTGCAGGTCTTCGACCTGGGTACCGACGGCACGACGCCGTTTTTGGTGATGGAAAAGCTCGACGGCGAGGAGCTCGCGGCGCGCATCGAGCGCGGCCATCCTCTGGCGGTGGCCGGGGTGGTCCAAATCGGCATCGATTTGTGCGATGCGCTGGCCGCCGCGCACGAGCACGGCATCATCCACCGTGACCTCAAGCCACCCAACGTGTTCCTGGCGCGCCAGGGGCGCCATCAAGACGTGGTCAAGGTGCTCGATTTCGGCATCGCCAAGCTGATGCAGGGGGCTGACGACATTCAGACGCGCACCGGACAGGTCTTCGGTACGCCCATGTACATGGCGCCGGAGCAGCTGCGCGATTCGAAAGACGTCGACAATCGCACCGACGTTTACGCAATCGGCTGCGTGCTTTTTCAAGCCTTGGCGGGCAGACCTCCGTTCGACGCTTCGACCTATCCGGATTTGGTGTTTCGGATTTGCGCGGCGCCGCGGCCCAAGCTTTGGGAGATTCGCGCCGACGTGCCGCGCGCGCTCAGCGATATCGTCGAGCGCGCCATGGCCGTCATGGCCGCCGATCGCTTCGCCAGCGCGGCTGATCTCGGCGCGGCGCTCGCGGCGCTGCCCCCAGCGAGTCTGAGCATTTCCGGTGCCGGCTCGACGCAGGCCGTGAGTGGGTCGCCGTTGGCGAGCGCTTCAAATCGACCGATTTCTGCCGAGGCGCTCACACCGCACAGCCAGACCAAGCCGCCGAACGAGCGCAGAGGCAGCGGCATGATGTTCAGCGTCGCGGTGGCGGTCGCGCTGGTGGGGGCAGGCGTTGCTGGCATCGCGCTGCAAAACCGCGGAGACACTTCGCCCCTTTCGAGCGGCGCTGCGGCGGAGCCGTCGAACCCGCATCCCGCAACGTCGCCGCTCTCACCGCCGCCGCCCGAGCCCGTCGCGTTGCCGAGCGCTTCCGCGAGCGCAGCGCCAGCGCCGAGCACCGCGTCGGTGCCGAGCACCGCGTCGGTGCCGAGCGCCGCGTCGGGGTCGAGCGCCGCGTCGGTGTCCTCCAAGCCGGGCGGTGTCGTTCACCGCCCGGGTACCGGGCGCGTGCAGCCCACGCCGGCTGTCCCTCCAGCGACGCCGGGCCCCGCGACGCCCCCACCGTCCTTGGTGCCTCGATGATGAAGCGACACCGGTTCTCCCATCTGCGCGCCGGGTTCGTGGTGCTCGCGTTGCTCGGCTCGGCCGGCAGAGCACGCGCCGACACCGCGTCTGAGGCCCAGCTGCAGTTCGAGCTCGGCACCGAGCTTTATAAACAAGGCCGATACATGGAGGCGATCGATCGCTTTGTCGCTTCCAATCGCTTGGCCCCCAACGCGAACGTCGTGCTGAACGTCGCGCAGACGTACGCATTTTTGCGCCGCCCCGCCGAAGCCTTCAATTGGTACTCGAGCTACCTGGCGTTCAACCTCACGGCCGAGCAACGCGCCGCGGGCGAGGCCGCGCGGGCAGCGCTCCTGCCCGACGTAGCCGTGATCGACGTCAGCACGGTACCGCTCAAGGCCGAGCTGTTCGTCGACCGGCTCGAGCTCGGCTCGGTCGGCACGAGCCCGAGGCAGATCGCGGTCGACGCGGGAAACCACCGCCTGGTGGCGCGCGCTGCCGGCTATCACGACGCTGACGTGATGGTGCCCGCGGACCGCGGGCAGCTCAGGCCGATCCAGCTCACGCTCTCCGCGATCGTCGGGCAGCTGTCGGTGGTGAGCCAGCCGGCGGGCGCGCACGTTCGCAGCGATGCAGAAGGAACGGACCTGGGCGTCACGCCGAGCAAGCTAGAGCTGCCGGTTGGCGAGCATCGGCTTTCGTTTTCGGCTCCGGGCTATGTGGAGCAGTCGCGGGTCGTCGTGGTGCGGGAGGGGCAAAATCCGGAGTTTTTCGTCAAGCTGTCTCGTGAGGCGAGCACGGTCTCCGTGCTCAGCGTCAAGGGCAACCCCGCCGGCGCGCGCGTGCTGCTGGACGGCGTCGAGCTCGGTCGCTCGCCCTTCAGTCATCCGGAGATTTCTCCCGGCACTCACGCGCTGGGCGTCTCCGCCGCGGGCTACGAGCCGTGGCAGGGCAGCGTGGCTTTCGAGCCGGGCGCCGCCACGCGCGTCGACTTCAAGCTGCAAGATCCGAAGGAGCGCGCCTGGCGCGGCTGGCGCTACGTCGGCTACGGCTCCGGCGGCGCGCTGCTGCTCGCCGGTGGCATCGTCGGCGCGCTCGCGCTCCAAGCCAAGAGCGACTTCGATCACGAACCGTCGCGAGACTCGCTCGACCGATTGCATACCCTCAACGCCACGAGCGACGTGCTGTGGATCAGTGGTGCCGTGATCGCGGCAACCACGTTGGTGTTGCAGCTCGTCACGCCGGAGAAACGCTCCAAAGCCGTCGTCACCTTCTCGCGCTAACTTTACGGGGAGCACAACATGTCGTCGCTTGCAGATCGATTCGTGGCAACGATACTTCTCTTGCAAGCGTTGAGTTGCACCAGCACCTCCCTCCACGAAGAGAAAAATGTCGGCGGGACTTCTCAGGACGACACCACGACCGAGGATGCGGCCTCGGCTGCGGGCGCCGCCGCGGAAGCGCAGCCTGAATGCCTGGGGCGTACCAACAGCCCTACGGACGGTCAGGCCTGCGGTTGCGATGCAGATTGCGATTCGGGGCAAGGTTGTGCGCCCGAGACCGGTCGATTTGGCTCAGAGGGGGGACCTCCAGGTGGTCGATGTGATGAGACTTGCGACGATTCGAGCGGCTGCCTGGCAGGCTTCACTTGTGTGCTCGGGGTACCCGGCGACGAGCGCACCGGCCAATGCTGGAAAGAGTGCGGGTCGTCCAATGATTGTCGGCGCGGCTACGTGTGCGGGCCTTTTGCCATTTTGAACCCAACCAATATCGCCGCCAACTTGCCGACGGGTAACTTCTGCCAACCGTTCTGCCAAAGCGACGCGGACTGTCCCACCACGGGCATGTGCAACCATTACACCGGCAATTGCGGTTACCCGGAACCGGAGGTCAGCGATATCGGGAACGACTGCGCGCGCCTGGAGGATTGTGGTGGTGCCTGCATCACTCAGAGTACGGGTGGCTACTGCACGGCCCCTTGCTCATTGATTAACCCTGGTTGTCCAGAGGGCGCCGCCTGCGTCAACGCGGTAAACGGTGGGGCTGGTGACTTCGGGCTTTGTTTCAAACGATGCCAGGATGACCAGGATTGTCGCGCCACCTACCGCTGCCGAGCACAGGCGAATGGTGACAAGGTGTGCCAGTAGGGATGCGTCACGGCTTGGCGGGATAGAGTGACGCGAAGCGCGCGCGGAGCAAATGCACTCCCTCGCCATGACCGTCCTGACCGTCGTGCACAATCCACACATCGCCGCCGTTCAGCAGCGGCCGCGAGCTTTCGGCGGCGTCTCCGGATACCCGGGCGCCAACGTCGAACGCTGATTCGCCGCAGCCCAGCGAGCAAAAGCGCGGCGTGCCGTCGGATTTGAAGAAACGGCCCACGACACCATGCTTCGTTGCCGAGTGCCAGGTGACGAGCAAGGTGTCGTTCGGCAAGTAGACGGCGTTAGGCTGGGTTTGGTGGCCTGCGTCCTCTGGATCTACCGTGCGCGCGACGCCCATCGGTTCGCCATCGAGTGAGAATTCCTGGAAGAAAACGCGGCCTGCCGCAGCCTCCGCAGGGCTCGAGCTTCCTACGACGGCGAAGCGGTCGCTCGCCACGGCAATGGCTGAGGGAGCGCCCTGGCGGTTGGTGAGCACGCTGCCCGGCGGCCCAGCGTCCCGCGCATTGCCTCGAGGCTTGCCCTGCGGATCCAGCGCCAATACTTGGTAGCCCCGCGCGCCGTCGAACCAGGTGACGAGCAGCGACCCGTTCCCTGCGACCGCTACGCTGGGTACGTCGACGATGCCTGCCGAGATCGTCGTGGCGCTCGCGAGCTTTGAAAGCTCGGCCTTGACCGGCGCGTCAATCATACTCAGCCAAATGTCGTGTTGGTCGTGTGCGACGATGACGATCTTCTGTGCCACCTCGGACCAAACCGTATCGATGGCTCGTATTGGCGTGCCGAATGGATCGAAGGCACCCGCAGCCCCCAGTGGATTCCCGGCCGCGTCGAGGAAGCGCATGCGCGCGTAGCTCTTGCCGGTGAGGCCGCCCTCGACCCAGACCAGCAGCGCCGCTGCCCGGCTGCCCTCGATGCTTAGCGGAGCGCTCGCCATGGCAGCGGACCGCGGCAGGTTGCCGGCATCGCCCACCTGGCAGTCGAGCGCGGCGCGGTTGCAGGGCAACGCGTTGCCCGTGGCGCGATTCACGAGGGCGTAGCGCAACTCGATGTTCTTGAGCGCGCCATCTTCGATGTCTTGAGCTACGAAGGCGGTGAACAGGTGAGTGTCATCGACAAAAGTGGCTGCGTGCGGTCCGCCGAGCAACTCGTCGTGGTCGACCCGCTCGTTGACTTGGCTCTCGGCCGTTGGCACGTCGTCGCAGGGGCGCCGGTCGTTGGCGAGACTGCAGGCGTAAGCGCTCGCGCCTAGCCACAGACCGACTACTGCGCGCCAAGCGCTCACAGCAAGTCGTGCTCCTCGAGCTTGGTGTACAGCGTGCGGCGGCCGACACCCAGCAAGCGTGCGGCGATGGTGCGGTTACCCTTGGCGCGCTCGAGCGCGCGCAGCAGCGCGGCTCGCTCGGCCTTTTGCAGGTGATCTTTGAGGGGGCGCACCGAAGAGGCGGGGGCGTGCGTGGTCGTGAAATCGGCTCGGGGCTCGGCCCCGGCTTTGCTCGGCTGCGTCGTGAAGGCGCCGCGCCCTTCGAGCTCGGCTCGCACATCCGCCTCGCGAATCACCCCGCCCGACGTGAGCACGGACAGCCGTTCGAGCACGTTGGCCAGCTCGCGCACGTTGCCGGGCCAGCGGTTGGCGCCGAGCGCCGCGAGCGCCGCAGGCTCGAGCGACAGCTTTGGCTCACCGCGCTGGGCCGCGAAGCGCCCCAGAAAGTGCTCGGCGAGCTCGCCGATGTCTTCGCGCCGGGCGCGCAGCGGCGGCAGCCACACCGTGAGCACGTTGAGCCGATACAGCAAGTCTTGGCGAAACTCGCCGCGCTCCGCCATCAGCTCCAGGTTGCGGTGCGTGGCGGTGATGAAGCGCGTGTCGGTCTTGAGCGTGCGCGTTGCCCCCAAGCGCGAGAACTCACGTTCTTGCAAGAGGCGTAGCAGCTTGGTCTGCACGCTCGCGGAGATTTCGGCGATTTCGTCGAGAAAAAGACTGCCGCCGGCCGCCAACTCCACGCGGCCGGGCTTGGCCGTGGTAGCGCCCGTGAAGGCGCCGCGTTCGTAACCGAACAGCTCGCTCTCCAGCAGCTCGTGCGGTAGCGCGGCAGCATGTAGCGGCACGAAAGGTCCCGAGCTTTTGCGGCTCTGATCGTGAATGGCTTTGGCGACCAACTCCTTTCCGGTGCCGGTTTCGCCGCGCACCAGCACGGTCGCGGAGCTGACCGCCAGCTTGCTGATCAGCTCACGTACCTGTTGCATGGGTTTGGACGAGCCGAGCAGGCCGAAATCCGGCTCGGCGCTGCCCACCGCTTCCCCGGCGACGCGGCCGCGCCGCGCCGCGCGGGCGATCACGTCGACCATGGCCGATGGATCCGCCGCCAGCGTGGCTGACAAGACTTCGTGCGCTCCGGCCGCGTATGCTGCCGGCAGCTGCTCGTCGGCGCCGAACGCCACCAGCCCGACTTCCGGCCACTCGTGAGCCAGCTCCCGCAACAGCTGCGTGGCTCGCCCCGAATCCAGCTCCACGACCACGACGTGCGCCGGGTTGTGCCGCAAGCTGCGATTCAAGTCGCTCGCCTCGCTCAGCTGCAACAACGACGAAATCGGCGGGACGGTGCCGAGGGGCAGCGGCGTGCTCCTGCGGGCGGCGTACCAAAGCACTCGAAGCGACTCTGCCATGACGAGCTGCGAGCACGGCTCGCCATGGCAGGTTAACACGAGTCCTGCGGCGCTCAGGGCTCGATGCTCAAGAGGAGCCAATTGACGTCTAGCAAGTCGATGGCACCGCCAAAGCCGTCGCCGGTGATGCTGAGCGCCATGGTGTTGAGCCCGCCCGCGTAATCGAGCTGCGCGTTGTAAGGGCTGCCATTGAGGCAATAGCCGTTACCCCAGCTGTAGGGCACCGGGCCCAAGATGCAGCTTGCCACCAGGTTGGCCTTGGAGTCGAAGATGCCGACCGTGTAATTGTTGCTATTGCCGGTGATGATGCCGGAGCGCTTGGCGCGGAAGCTGAGGCGTTGTTTGCGCGTACCGCCGAACTGCTTGAGCTTGAAATCGATGTACGCCATCGAGCTAGAAGAGATGCTCCAAGCGTAGGGCCAGGTTTGACCCGACGCGGTGTAGCGCGAAGCTACCGGCTGCGTGCCGCCGTCGGCGTAGGTGGGAACCGCGAGCTTGGCATCGGTCCACAGCGCCCACTCGCCGTTGTTCACGCCGTCGTTGTTCGGTACTAGGCAAATGGCTGGATTTGCGGGGGCACTCGTCAAGCCGCACACCGTGCGGCACGCCTTGTTGGAGCACATTTCGCGCTCGCCGCAGCTGGAGCGGACCCAACCCGCCTCGCCACAAGTCTCGACGCCTTGAATGTCGCCCGCCACGCAGCGGGTCGCGCTCAAGTCGCAAGCCGGCACCGGCACCGTCACGGTCGTGCAACGCGCTTCGGACCAGTTGCTGCCTCCGCCGACGGAGACGCGGTAGCAGTACTTACCCGCGGCTTTACGTGCGAAGGCGCGTGAGGTTTCGCCATTTTGGTAAGAATAGCTCGTAGGCGTGGCGAAGAGGGTGTCCGGCGCCTCTTGCAGCGTGAACACGTTCGAGCACACCGCGCTGGTGCATTTCCATTTCACCGTGTAGCTGCCGCTCGAGGTCATGGGCAGGTCAGTGATGGCGGCCGTCAAGGCGGGCGGCATTGGCGCGCCGCTGCCGCCCGTGCCGCCGCCGCCGCTTGTACCGCCGCTGCCGCCGCTGCCGCCGCTGCCGCCGCTGTCGGTTCCGCCTTTCCCGCCGCCGCCGGAACTACCGCTGCCGGAACCACCGCTGCCGGTACCGCCACTGCTCGTGCCGGCGCTCGCCGGCGGTTCTTCATCGCCGCCGCCGCTCGCTTCCGGCGGATTTCCCTCCGCCGCAGTGCCGCCCGATGCGGTGTCGCCGGGCGTGTCGTTCGCGGTGCCGCCGTTCACGGTGCCGCCGTTCATGCTCGGTCCACCCGCTACGTTCGCGTCGGCGGAGCCGGCGCTCGCGGAGCCCCCGAAGTCGACGCTGGGGAGCGCCGCGTCCGCCGGGCCGGCGTTGCGGTCGTGGTCTTTGGCGGACGCGCAGCCCAGGGCGACGCCGCAGGCGCCCAGCGCGAACCACAGCAGCGTACGTTGCTTTTCGAAAGCTTCGATCATGAGTCGTTTCCTTCGGGAGTCTGGTGATTGGAAGAGACGATTCAAGCAGCCGTGCCGAACGGCTGCCCGTAGCGAGCTGAAAACTCACGCCGTGAGCGCACGCCGAGCTTGCCGTAGATGGCGCGCAGCTGATTGGCGACGGTATTGGTCGACGTGCGGCGCAGCTGCGCAATGTCGAGATTGCTCGCCCCTTGCAGCACGTGCAGCGCCACTGCATGCTCGGCGCGCGTCAATAGTGCGCGGCTGCTGCCCAGCTCGTCGTCGTGAAAGCTGACGTAAACGCGCTGCTCTCGCTCCACGGCTCGGCGCCTGGCGTCTTCGGCGCGCAGCCCCGCGATCGCGCACAGCAGCGGCAACGTCCCGGTAAAGCCCAGCGTCGCCACCGCCGCCCGCACGGCGATGCTCACGGTGGAGCATGCCAGCCCCTGGTCGATGGCGATCTCCTTGTTGGCGCAGCCGCGACACAGCGCCCCTACCATCTGCTGCTCGCGCTCGCTCAGGAGCAGCCCCACCACGCGCTCGAACACGAGCACGCGTGCGCCGCACGGCAGCGTTTCGCGCGATACCAAGCGCACGCGCCCCGCAGGCAGCTCGCTTGCGATGCCATCGAGCAGCGCGCGGGTTGCCACCGGCCAGCTCGTTACCTGTTCTGAAACTCCTTCTTCATTCGACCCAAAGTCCTGCGCTTCGCTCATGCAGGGGCACTACGCAGCCTTCGTGCCATGGCCGCCCACGCACGAAAGCCGCGGGATTGCTAGGGCTGGGGACCGTTTGTGCCGAAATCGGCACGCACCGATTGAGCGTAGGCCTGCCCAGTGTGCCGACTTCGGCGCACGCTTCTTTCAGTCCTTGGCCGGCCGATTTGGCAAGGCCAGAGATTTACAGTCTCGCCAGGTTTTCGGCAATTTTGTACACCGCTCGGAGAAGGGCTGGATGCTTCGTGAAAATTGGCCAAGCTACAACCTTGCCATGCGTCTAGCGCGCTTCGCCTTAGCCCGTCTTACGGCAGGGCTGCTGCTCGTCGCTTGCGGGCCGAACGAGCCGGTTACCGGACCGGGCGCCGGAGCTGGGGGCGGCGGTAGCGGAGGCGCCGGCGGGTCGGGGGCAGGCGGCAGCGCCGGCGCCGGCGGCGTTCCCCTGCCGCCTCGTATCGGCACTGACCTCGGCGCGCTCGCGGTGGAGTCCGTGACGACGTGGAAGGACAACACCAAGGGGGCCTACACGATCATTCACGACGACGCGTGTGACTACACGCTCGACAGCCTGTTCAACGTGGCCGATCCCGAGCTCAGTGGTCGCAGCCTGCGCGCAGCGTTCGGTGCGATCGTGGAGCGCTGTCAGGAGCGCAGAGTGTGGCCCAAGCTCGAGATCTTGCGCCAGCACGGCCACGAGATCATCAACCATAGCTGGGACCACAAAGACATCGTGGCCGAAGCAGCGATGGCGCCGCTCGATCTCGAGATCGATCAAGCCAACATGGTTTTGGATCAAAACCTGGCTGGCCAGCACACCAGCTTCTTCATCTTTCCTTATGACTCGTTCGACGACGCTGCCGTCGCGCGCGTGGGCTCGCTCGGCTACCTGGGCGCCCGCGCCGGCAAGAAAGGCGTCAACACGCCAGATTTTCCAGACGGGTTGCGCGTGATGTTCGACGTCTGGGGCGGCGAGGATTCGATTTACAACGGGCAGGGCGACATCCTGCAAATCTACGTCGACCTCGCCATCTCGGAGGGCGGCTGGTCCGTGCGCGAATTCCACGGCATCGCTGACTTGAGCTACAACCCGATGACGGTCGACGGGTATCGCCAGCACCTCGACTACGTGCGCTCCAAGGTCGACAGTGGTGAGCTTTGGGTCGACACGCCGTCGGCGGTATTGCGCTACCGCTTCGCGCGCCAGTACTGCGGTGTGCCCACGGCCAGCGATCACCTGCTCACGTTTCCGTCACCGAGCGACGACTGCAAGCGCTACGCGACGCCTCTGTCCGTAATTTTCACGACGACCGAAGACGTGCGTAACGTCGTGGCGCAGCAGGACGGTCAGGAGATCCTCGCGGCCAAGCTCGCGCCGAATCGTTTCATCGTCGACGTCAATCCGGCAGGCGGACCCATCGCCGTCGGTGGTGCGAACTGACACGCGTTTCATTTCGCCGCGAGACCTGCAAATAAATTTGCTGAAGATCACTCCGATTGCGGGTGGCACGCCGCGCGGCGTGGAGCTAGATGCGTCTCAGGCTCAATGAACGCGCTCAAGTGCAATCACTGCGCGAACGGCGATGTCTATCGGAAGCACCGCACGTGGTGGGAGCGCCTGGTCGGTATTCAGCGCTCCGGTCGTTGTTCGGGTTGCGGCCGACGAGTCCGTTCGTTTGCCCGCTCGGACCGGTTGGGGGCGCGCCCTCCCACTCCCCCCCATACGACCGGACGCGCCGGGTCCTAGGCCACTACCCCGCAAAAAGGCTCGCAGAAATTGGCAGCGTACATTGGGTGGCCATGTCACCTTATGTAAGTGCAGTCCCGACACCGCGGCCTCCACCCCCTTCCCGAGCGCCGCGCTGCCGTTGGCGAGAGCGTACCGCCGCCGGTAGTCGTCGCGGAGGGGCCGGTTGCGGCGCCGAACGATCGAGGTCCCGAGTGGCCTCAATGGCTGCGCGCGGCGCGGCGCGTGCTGCTCGAGAGCTGGTTCGTGCGGTTACGTGTCGGAGTGCTCTTGTCGGTGCTCGCTCTGGTGTTGGCTTGGGGGGCGCACGACTGGTCGCAGCGCCGCGCGCGGACTTCGTGGCACCGGCCGCTACGCGTGGCACTCGTGCTGGTGGAGCGAGAGCCGGTACCGCCGAGCACGCTGCGACTGCTGACGACCCGCAGCTTCGAGCTCGAGCGCCGCTTGGCGCGTGAGTACGCGCGCTACACCGGCAAAGACTTCACACCGATCGAGCTCGTGGTGCGGGGCCCCGTGCGTGCCACGGAGCTGCCGCCCTCCGCGCCGGGTGACAGCACGCTCGACTTGCTGACGCAGAGCGTGCGGCGGTGGCGTTGGACCCGCGCCCTCGACTCCGATGCTCACGTGGAGCTCGGCTACGACTCGCGCATCTATTTGGTGCTCAAGCCCGCGCACGGAGAGGGCCTGGCCGGCGTGGAAGGTGAGAGTGAATACGGCGGCCGCGTGGGTATCGCCAAGGCCGATATTCGGCGCGATACCATCGATTTTGCGCTATTCGTGGCGGCGCACGAGCTCCTGCACACGCTCGGGGCCACCGACAAATACGACTCCGCCGGCCGCGCGGCTTTCCCGCAAGGTTTCGCCGAGCCCGGGCGCGCGCCCCTGTTTCCGCAGCCGGGCGCAGAGGTGATGGCGCGAAACGTGCCTATCGGGCCCGGCTCCGAGCGTCCGCCCGAGACGCTGGACGAGCTGTTCGTTGGGGAAACGACCGCGCGCGAGATCGGTTGGCACTGACTCTAGAGAGGCTGGCGTTGCGCTCGTGCCGTCCTAGGCTCCTGTCCCATGCGTTACAACCTTCTCGGCAATACTGGGCTCTACGTCTCGGAGCTGTGCCTCGGTGCCATGACTTTCGGCGGCAGCTCGGGCATGTGGCAAGCCATCGGCCAACTCGGTCAAAAAGAGTCGACGGAGCTCGTGGCCACCGCGTTCGACGCGGGCGTCAATTTCATCGACACGGCCGACGTGTACTCCGGTGGCGAAAGCGAGCGCCTGGTGGGCGAGGCGCTGCGTGCGCTCGGCCGCCCGCGCGAGCAAGTCGTCGTCGCAACGAAGGTGCGGGGGCGCAATGGCCCCGGTATCAATCAAATCGGGCTCTCTCGCGCGCACATCATGGCCAGCATCGACGCGAGCTTGCGGCGGCTCGCTCTCGATCACGTCGACCTGTACCAGGTTCACGGCTTCGACCCCGTGACACCGATCGAGGAGTCGCTGCGCGCGCTCGACGACGTGGTGCGAGCCGGTAAGGCCCGTTACCTCGGCTTCAGCAACTGGCCGGTCTGGGCGGCGTCGCATGCGCTCACGTTCGCCGAGCAGAATGGGCTTGCCCGCTTTCAGAGCGCGCAAGTCTACTATTCGATCGCCGGCCGCGACATCGAGCGGGAAGTCGCGCCGATGTGCCGCGCGCGCGGCGTCGCCATCCTGCCGTGGAGCCCGCTCGCCGGTGGGCTGCTCTCGGGCAAGTTCGATCCGGAAAAGAAGGGGCCCGCCGACGCGCGTCGCGCTTCGTTCGACTTCCCACCGGTGAACATGGAGCGCTTGCCGCGTGTGCTCGCGGCGCTGCGCAGCGTCTCCGAGCAAACGGGCGCTTCGATGGCGCGTGTCGCGCTTGCCTGGGAGCGCTCCAAGCCGTTCGTCACCAGCATCATCGTCGGCGCCAAACGGCCGGACCAATTGACTGACAACCTCAAGGCGACAGAGCTCGAGCTATCCGCGGAGCAGCTCGCAGAGCTCGATCGAGCCAGCGCCTTGCCCCCCGAATACCCGGGGTGGATGGTGGATTTTCAGAATTCGCGCGACCCGCGCGGCGCCGCCACCGCCGCGACCGACGCTCAGATTCGCGCCGCCGCTGAACGCTTGAAGACGTAGCGCGCGACACCGGCTACGGGCCGACAGCGAGTCTCGATTTCGAACAGTTGAAGCTTCGCGCGTTCAGCCACCATTGTCGGTTGGGCGCAGCATTCGGCTGCAACACCCGCCTGATCTGCGCGCCAAAATCCGAAGCCGAGTCACACGGGTTTGGTGTCGAGTGGCCACTTATCGGAGCGTGTCCCGGTGCGCCACGGCGCGCGGGGTGATTGCACATGAATCCGACGCGAGCGATTCCGGGGCGGGCAAAACAACGCGAGCAAGCGCTGCCCGCGTTGCAAAGTGGAGCTGTCGTTGCAGAGAGGTTTCGGCTCGAGCAACCCTTGGGGGAGGGGGGCATGGCCGAGGTGTGGGCCGCGCGGCACCTGGTCACCAAGCGGCGCGTCGCCATCAAGGTCCTCAAAGGCCCCACGCATCCGGAGCTCGTGCAACGCTTTCTGCGCGAGGCGCGCGCGGCCAACGCGGTCAAGCATCCCAACGTCGTCCAAGTGCACGACGTGTTCGAGCTGCAAGCCGGTGTGCCCGCTATGGTCATGGACTTGTTCGAGGGTGAGACGCTCGACCGCTTCATGGAGCGGCGCGGCGAGCTGTCATTGGCCGAGCTGGGCCGCGTGGTGGCGCCGGTCGCGTCGGCGCTGCTCGCCATTCACGCGGCCGGCATCGTCCACCGCGACTTGAAGCCGCAAAATGTGTTCCTGGCGAATCTGGAGGGTGGGCGCGTCGAGCCGATGATCTTGGATTTCGGCATCTGTAAGCTCGACGCGAGCCTCGACTCGCTCGCGCAGAGTGACGTGAGCACCACCGCGGGTCGCATGATGGGCACGCCCAGCTACATGGCGCCCGAACAAGTGCGCGGCGCGGTAGATGTCGATGCACGCGCCGACGTGTGGGCGCTCGGGGTCATCCTCTACGAGTGCGTCAGTGGCGCTCTGCCGTGGCCCAGCGAGAGCATGGCGCGCATCGTTTCCGGGATCACGTCGGGCCCGCTGCTCCGTGTGGAGAACGCGGCGCCGCAGCTGCCGCCCGAGCTGGTGCACGTGATCAACGCCATGTTGGTGCGCGATCCCGCCGCGCGCCTGGCCGATTTGCGTGAGGTCATCGCGGTGCTCGAGCGCGTGTCGGGCGCCGTCGCCGATACCGTGCGCGTGCCGTCATCGACCGTGGCGGTGTCGGCTGCCGTAGCACGGCGGCCTCAGCAGGTAGACACGCTCATTCGCCCGCGGCTCGAGCGCGGGACGGACGGCGCGCTGCGCGTCGCCCGGCGCCGCGCGCCGCTCGGCGGCGTCGTGCTTGGGGTCGTGCTCGCCGCGCTATCTGGGGCGGGCGCGCTGCGGTTGGCGACGCGCCTGCTGGCGCCTGCCCCGGTCGAGCCCGTCGCCAAGCCGAACGCGGCAACGGCGCCGGCAAACCTTGCCTTCGCCGACTCTGCGCCACCGGCCAAAGCGGCAGACGCCTTGACCCTGAGCCAGGCACCCGCCGACCAGACGGCCGCCACCGTCGAATCACTGGTGGCTCCCGCAATCCCCAGCGCGGAGCCTCGCGCGAAGAAGCCGCGCCAGCGCGTGCCCGCTGGTTGGCGCGACTACGGCGGCCGTCGCTGAGCGGCGCCTCGCGTTGCCGACGTTACCGGCAACCGATGGGAGCGCTGCCGATCGCAATGTCGTCGAACCACAGATCGCTCGGCGGGCCCGCGTACTTTTCGAAGCCGAAGCGCAACGCGTCGTACTCATCGAGCGCGTAATCACTGTGGTGCAGATCGGCGATCTCGGTGTCGTCGAGTCTTACCGAGATTTCGGGCTTGGTATGGTCCAAAAGAATTTCGAGACAGCCCCATTGCTGCGCCTGGAGCGCGGCGCCGGGGAGGTGGTCGGTGTAGTAGCTCTCGTTGGCGAGCGCGCCATGGGCGTCGCCGCTCACCGTGTACATCAGCATCTCGTTCATTTCGCCGAGCCGGAACGCATTGCCGGTACCGGGCGCGGCTTGCGTATCCGCGATCAGCAAGGTGTTGTGACCAGCGGTCATGGCTTCGTTCAAACGCACATACGCGCGCACGTGGAGCGGCGTGGGTGCCGGCATGGGCAAGCCAGCGAGGCTCAACACCAAAAAGCTACTGAATCCGCTGCCGTGCACTTTGAGCGAATGCCCACCCGAGTGCGCCACGCTACCGTCTATCTCGACGGTGCCGTCGCCGTTCACCATCGGCGCCCACGGCGGCTGCGCCGTCGCCGGCCCGACGCTCGCCCCTTCGAACGTCTCACAGAAAGCCAGCCCGCTGCGCTGCGCACAGAAGTCGCCGCTGCCCGTTCCGGCTGTGCCGCCCGAGATGGCGCCGCCATTGGCGGCGGCCCCGCCACCGACGGCCGTCGTCCCGGCGCTGCTTCCTGCGTCCCCGTTCCCGCCGTTCGTTTCGCCCGCGAGCGACGGCGAGCCCGCGCTACCCGCCGCGCTCGCGGTGGTCCCGCCGTTCGTGCCGCCGTGACCGCCCACGCCCAGCGACGCGCTACCGCCGTTCGAACCACTCGACGGCGGCGTAGCGGAACAAGCGGGGCCAAAGCTCAGCGCGAGCCAAACGCCAAGGGCCAGCGCCGAGCGATGCTTCGACGGCATGCTGCGCAAGCTAGTCGAGCCTCTTCGACTCACCAGGTGCGCGTCGCGGCGTGACCACTACTGTACGGCCGAAGCCAACGTGCTCGCGCTGCTCTCAACCAGCGACATGCACGACGAGTCGCCGAGCGTGCGGTCGCGCGCGGTGCTCCCACACATACAAGCCTTGCCAGGTACCGAGCGCGAGCTGCCCGCCGCTGACCGGGATGGTCTCCGAGGTCTTGGTGACGGCCGAGCGCGCGTGCGCGGGCATGTCATCGGGACCTTCGTCGTCGTGGATCCAGGGGCGCGACTCGGGTGCGAGCTCGCCCAGCCAATCGCCGAGGTCGCGCAGCACGTTGGGGTCCGCATTTTCCTGGATGACCAGGCTAGCCGACGTGTGCTGGATGAACACCGTGCACAGCGCCGTCTGCAGGCCGCTCTTGGCGACGACGGCCTGCACTTTGGCGGTGACGTTGGTGAAACCCCGCCCGCTGGTGCGAATCTCCACGACTTCTTGATAGGCGCTCAACTTGCTGCGGACTATGCGATGATCCGCGCCCGCGTGCCAGCTTCCGACTCGAGACCGAACAGCAGCAGCTACCCGCCGAGCCGACCCTCGCTCCGGGCGCTGCAGCTCGGTCCCATCGAACAGCGGCTATCGGAGTTGAGCCGCGCCAACCGGGTGACGCAGGTGGCGTTCATGCTGGGCCAGCTGCTGGTGCGGCGCGATATTGCGGCTGCCACGAGCGCCATGGCCTTCGATCTGTTCCTGGCGGCTATCCCCATGCTGGCGCTTGCGGGCTGGCTGTTCGGCAAGCTGCTGCTCGGCAACCACCAGTCGGTGCTGGAGACGACCGCGCTGCTCCTCAACCTTACGCCCAGTGAGGTGCAAGCGCTGACGTGGCAGCAGCTGGACCGCTTCGCGCTCGGTAGCGTCGCGCCTTTCGCGCTCATCAGCGCGCTCTGGATTTCGTCGGGCGCCTTCCACACTTCCATCGCGCTCCTCGAAGCGACGGCCGGCATCGAGCGGCGACCCTGGTGGCGGCGCCGCGTCATCGCGCTCGTCAGCGTGCTCGTCAGCATTGCGCTGTTCGGCTCCTGCGCGCTGTTCGCAGTCTGGGTGTCGCTCGGTCCCTCGCGCCTGTTCGTGGCGATCTCGGGCGGCGACGTGCAGCTCAACCCAGGCGTCACGCACTACCTGCTCCTGCTGTCGCTAGCGGTGCTCGGTGTGCTGCTCCTAGCGCTGTTCTTCTTTCTGGCATCGCCGCGACCCGGCGTCAGAAGACGCGTGTTCCCGGGAGCGGTGCTGGCGGTGTTGGCCGGCGGCTGCGTGTCGGTCGCGTTCGCGTTCTATGCGGGGCACCTGGCGCGCTTTGCGCTGTTTTACGGGAGCCTCGCGGCGGTGGCGGTGACGCTCGCGTGGCTCTGGTTCGTTTGTTTCTCGGTGCTGGTCGGCGCCGAGCTCAACCAGCTGCTCGAAAACGAAGAGTGAGCAAGCTGCATCCGCGGAGTCTTCGCCGCCGGCAGAAGTGCGCGATGCACTGGGCTTCCGCGAGTGCGGCTTGCCGCACGAGCTAACGGGTGCGTTCAGGACCTTGGAAGGAAAGATCACGATCTTCGCGAGAGACGAAGCCTTCGAAAACCCGGCGAGGCCGGGCGCAAAGGCCGTGGCTCAATCGCAATAGTCGCCAGGCACCCCGGGCCGCCGCGGTGCAAAACAAAACTTACTCTGGCCCGACGCAGACGCCGAAATTGGGCGGCAGCTCGGCCGACGCCTGGCATTTCTGCGTGCCGCAGTCGTTCTTGGCGGCGTCCGTGCGGCAGATCTTCACGCAGGTATTGGTGACGCTGGAGCAAACGTGATTCCACGCGCAGGGGCAAGCGTCGCCCTGCTGCCCGGAGCCCGGTTTGATGCAGGCGGTCGTGCCGTCGCTGCGAACCACCATGCAGGCCGTGTCGCCCTGACAGCGGCAGGTCTCGCCGGCCGCGCACGGAAACTGCTCTTCCAGACTGCAACCGTCGGCCGGCACACACACTGGAACGCGCGGGGCCTGCGTATTGGCGCCGCCGGCGAGCGCGCGTCGCAGCGGCTGCTCGGCGCAGTAGGTGCCCGGCGCGCACGTCGTTTGCGCGTCGCAGCAGTAGGGGAGACAACGCCCTGCGTCGCCATCGGTCACGCAGGCAAAGCTGGGCGCGCAATCGGCGGCGCCGAAGCACGGCGCGTTGGCGGTGCCGGTACCAGCGGCCACGCACTGGCGCGTGAGCAAGTTGTTTTGACTCGTGACCTGGCAGCTGAACGACGCCAGAGGCGGCTGTTGCGAGGCCCCTCCTTCGCCGCCAGCGCCGCCGGCGCCCCCGCCCGCATCGCCCGCCTGGCCCGCGCCTGCCGCACCGCTTTGCCCGGCAGTGCCCGAGTGCTCGCCGCCCTGCGCCGCACCCGCTTGCGCCGCACCTGCTTGCGCCGCACCTGCTTGCGCCGCACCCGCTTGCGCCGCACCGCCTTGAGTTGCACCACCCTCGGCTGTCGCTGCGCCACCTGCACCATCGCCGCCCGCGCTCGTCGGCGGCGTGTAGCCGAGGCAAGCGTTCGGATTGTCGGGCACGCACTCGCCGGCCTGGTCGGCCACGCCGCACAGCGGATTGAGCGCGGGTTTGCCGGCGGCGGCATCGCCGGCGCGACCGCCCATCATGATCGGAGAAGAACCGCCGATGCCTCCGATGGCAGAGCCGCCGTTGTTGTTGCTGCCGCCGGAGGAGCCGCCGCTGTCCCCACTCGATGAGCAGCCGCCGCTCAGCACCCAAGTGCTGCCGGCCAGCAAGCTGATCGCGATGAGCCTCGACTTCTTCATTTCAAACCTTCAGATGCGGGCAGCGGTCTCGCTCGCTAGATAGACGACCAGCGACGTCACCCAAAGCGTGGCACGTCGGCGCAGCTTTGCCTCGTAGCCCCAGTAAGGTGCGAGCGGCACCACCACCAGCGCCACCAGTCCGCGCCACCAAGGGTCTCGACGCAAGAGCCCTATGACAAGCGTGACATGGGCCACCAAGTGCAGCCCGACTGCGACGCTGATCAGGCCCAGCAGCACGTAGTCCAAGCGGCCGCCACCATAGCCGCTTTTTCGGAACATTCGCGCTCGGCCGCTGTTGATCCATCCTGGGATAGACTTTTCCCTGCAAATGCCGTGCAAAACCGGCCCTGCCCAGGCGGGGTCTTTATTGTAGACTCCTCCCCCTTGCGCCACCTCTCCTCGTTCCTCGCGCTCGCCGCTGTCGGTCTGCTGGCATCGCTGCCCTCGAGCCTCAAGTCGGCTCGGGCCGGCGGTGCCACGTCCCGCCCGGACACCATGCCGGTCAGCCAGATCCACCGCGGTATGAAGGGCTATGGCCTCACGGTATTCGAGGGCACGCGCCCCGAGCGCTTCGACGTCGAGGTCATCGACGTGCTCAAGAACTTCCGGCCACGCCAGGACTTGATCCTGATCAAGACCAAGCACCCCAGGCTGGAGGTCGCGAAGGTGGTGGCCGGCATGAGCGGCAGCCCCATCTACCTCGACAACAAAATGATCGGCGCTTACGCCTACGGCTGGAGCTTTGGCTCCGAGCCGGTAGCGGGCGTGACTCCGATCGACAACATGATCGAAGATCTGCAGCGGCCATTGCCGGAGCAGATCTTCGGCTGGCCACTGAAGCCCAAGGCCGCGTCCGCCGCGAACGAAAAGCATGCGCTGAACGACGCCGGCCGTTTCCGCGGCAGCCGTTACGACTTGCAAGAGCACGCGCAGGTTTTGGCCAAGCGCCAGGCACCCGCCGGAGCCGTTACGGCCGCGCCGGTCGCCACGCCGCTGCTCGTGGGTGGCATGACCAACGGCGCCATCGCCCTGGCGCGTGACTTGCTCTCGCCGCTCGGCATCGAGCCGCTGCAGGCCGGCGGCGGCGGCGCGCAAGATCCGAGCGCCCCCAAGCGCTACGAAGACGGCGGCGCCATCGGCGTGCAGCTCATCCGCGGCGACATGAGCGCGATGGGCCTGGGCACCGTCACGCGCGTCGAGGGTGACAAGCTCGTCGCCTTTGGCCACCCGATGATGGAGGCCGGTGTTACCGCGCTGCCTACCTGTATCGGCAAGGTGCTGTGGTTTTTGGCGAGCGACCAGCGCTCTTTCAAGATCGGCATGGGCGTGCGCGATGTGGGCGCGCTCATCCAAGATCGCCAGGCCTCCATCACGATTTCGCACTCGGCGCAGGCGCCGGTGGTGCCGCTCAAGGTCAGCATCAAGGGCATGCCGGGCTTGCCGAGCTCGAATTGGAATTTCGAGATCGCGCACGAAAAGTTCATGACGCCCTCGTTCATGGCCGTCGCGATCGGCAGCGCTCTGCAAGCCGTCGCCAACGAGCGCCAAGACGTGTCGTGGACGGCCGTGAGCAAGCTCAAGATCCAGGGCTACGGCGAGATCAAGCTCGAGGACTACGGCGTCGCCATCGGCGGTACGCCCGAGGCCGGCGAGTTCGCGCGCAGCAACCTGGTGCGCGCCGTCGGCGCAGTGCTCAACAACCCGTGGCAACCCGCGTTCATCGAAGGCGCAGAGATCGAGGTGGAGCTGCACTACGCGCGCGACATCTTGCGCCTACGTGGCGCCGAGCTGCTCGAGCCGGAGGTCGACGCGGGTGAGCCGGCGCGCATCCGCGTCACGCTCGTGCCGTATTCGGGTCCCGAGCAGACGCGCGTCTTGAGCGTGCCGCTGCCCAAGCACCTGGCCGGTCAAACCATCTCGCTCGAGGTCGCGCCCGGCTACACCGAAGAGCGCGAGGTCGCTCCGCCCGACTCGCTCAAGCAAATGATCGACAACTTCGTGAGCCCCATTTACCCGCCGAAAACGCTGGTAACGAGCTTCGACAGCGGCAGCGGTCTGGCCTTCCGGGGCCGCGTTGCGAAAAACCTACCGCCCGGCGCCGTCGATGCGATTCGTCCGACGACCAGCTCGATCGGGCCCGATGCGGTGGAGAGCTCGGTGCGCGTGGTCGCGCCGATTGGACAATTCGTGGTGGGGCGCGACCGCGTCAGCGTCACCATCCGCCCAGCCTTGCGTTGATTCGAAAGTTACTCGGGGACTTTAGTCGCCTTCATCGAAGAAGAGCCATGCACCAGATCCTTCGCTACTCCCTCACGTCTCTGTTCGTACTCGTGGCCAGCAGCGCCGCGGCCGTCGGTACGCGACGCTTCGTGCTCGACGACACCTCCGAGTTCAAGGGCGGCGACCTGAAGGGCGTCGCGCTCGACTCCGACGGTCACGTGCGCGCAGGCCTGGCGCTCGGCGCCGTTCCCGCCACCGGGGCCACCAGTGTTTGGAGTGCCCTGCCGATGGCGGACGGCTCGCTGCTGCTGGGCACCGGCAACGAGGGCAAGCTGCTCAAGTTGCAGAACGGCGCCGTCAGCGTGCTGGCCGAAACCAAGGCGCTCGTCATCACCTCGCTCACGCAAGGCTTCGGCGGCTCCGTGATCGCCGGCACCCTGCCCGATGGCAAGGTGATGAAGTGGGAGAAGGGGAAGCTCACCGAGCTCGCCAGCCTGAAGGGCGCCGAGCACGTATGGAGCGTCGCCTACGACGCCAAGGCCAAGGTCGTCTACGCCGCCACGGGCCCAGAAGGAAAGCTCTATCGCATCACCCAGACGGGTGACGCGCAAGTCTACTTCGACGCTCCCGAGCAGCACTTGATGAGCGTGGCGGTCGCGCCGGACGGCACCGTGTACACGGGCGCCAGCGACAAGGCCAAGCTGTACAAGGTGACCGGTCCCGGTCGCGCCGGCGTGCTCTACGACTTCGGCCGCACGGAAGTACGCGCCATCGCGGTGAACCAAAAGGGCGAGGTGTTCGCGATCGCCAACGACATCAAGTCCTCGTCGTCCGCGCCGTCACGCGCGCGCAGCGGCGAGTCGCCGGCCCAGCCCTCCGGCACGGCCAGCAAGACCAAGGGCAAAGGCACGCTGTTCAGCTTCGGTCCCGACGGCAAGCCCGACCAGCTGCTCGACGACAGCGACGAGCACTACACCAGCCTGGCCTTGGGCGACGACGGCCGCCCCTACGTCGGCACCGGCGTGGAAGGCCGCGTTTACACGGTGGACGCCGGCCACACCTCCGTGATGGTGGCGGACGCCGAAGAGCGCCAAATCGGCGCGCTGGTGATGGCCGGTAAAGATCGCTTCGTCGTCTCCAGCGATCCGGCCGTGGTTCATCCGGTCAAGGGTACGGGCGGCCCGGACGCGGTGTGGACCAGCAAGGTGCTGGACGCCGGCATCCGCGCTCGCTTCGGCCAGCTGTCGTGGGACTCGAGCGGCGCGCTCGAGCTTTCGACCCGCACCGGCAACACCAAAGAGCCGGACGACACCTGGAGCGCGTGGAGCAACCCCTTCACGGCTCCGGGCTTGGTGACGAGCCCGGTCGGGCGCTACCTGCAGGTGCGGGCCCGCTTCGCCAAAGATCCGAACGCGGTCTTGAGTCAGGTCGAGGTGGCGTTTTTGACCGACAACCTGCGCGCGGTGCTCACCAGCGTAGACGCGCGCGGCGGCGACGGCGAAACGGGCGATGACTCGCCCAAGCCCTCCGGCGGCCCGATCACGCGGCGCGCCGAGTCGACCGTGAATCTCACCTGGAAGATCGACAACCCCGACAAGGATGAGCTGCGCTACCGCTTGCAGTATCGCTTGATGGGCACGAACGACTGGTTCGACCTGCTCAAGCCGGGCGAGAAGCTCAGCAAAGAGAGCTACAGCTGGGAAACGTCGGATCTGCCGGAAGGCCGCTACCGCGTGCGCGTCACGGCGTCGGACGAGATCAGCAACCCGCCCGATCGCGTCACCAAAGACGCTCGCGAGAGCGGGGTCGTGCTCGTCGACAACACTCCGCCCAGCATTGATACGCTCGCGGCGACGGGCACGCACATCAAAGGCATCGCGCAAGACGGCGTCGGCCCGATCGCGCGCATCGAGCTTTCGGTCGCCGGCAGCGACGAATGGTTCCCCTTCTTTCCCGCCGACGGCATCTTCGATGAGCAGCGAGAAGAGCTCGATCTCGACGTGAAGGGCCTGGTCAAGGCTCTGCCTGCGCTGATCAGCGTGCGCGTCTACGACAAGGCCAACAACTTCGTCGTGCGCAGCGTGCTCGTGAAGTAACCGTACTCAAGGGGGGCTGCCAACTCGCAGCCCCCTTGCAGAAAGCTTCCGTAGCGTCCCTCGGTCCCACCGCACGGCACGCTGCGGGCTGCTTCCGATCTGCCAGCCCGTGGCGAGTGCCTGCGAGATTTTTTCACAGGGAGGACGGGGAGGACGGGAGGTCGAGAATTTGGGGTTTCGAGCCGCGAGCCGCGTCACGGCGACTGCGCAGGCACCGCTCGTCATCGCGAGCATCGAACAACAAGAACCTCCCGTCCTCCCTGTAAGAAATTCTCGAAGGAGACGACGCGGCGCGGTAGCGGCGAGCGCTAGGGCTGCTTTTTCTTTTGGGCTTCTTCCGCGGCCTTTTTCTTCTCTTCTTCGGCCTTCTTCTTCTCTTCTTCGGCCTTTTTCTTTTGGGCTTCTTCCGCGGCCTTTTTCTTCTCTTCTTCGGCCTTCTTCTTCTCGCGGTCTTCGCGCTCTTTCTTCTCGCGCGCCTCGCGCTCTTTCTTGTCGTGGTCGCCGTGGTGGCCGTGGTCGTCGTCGCGATCGCGATCGCGATCGCCGTGTCGACCGTCGTGGTCGCGATCACGATCACGATCGCGGTCGTGGTCCCCGTCGTGGTCGTGGTGATGGTGGTCGTCGAGCGGGTGTGCTGCGCCGGCGTAGTCCAGCGCGGGCGTTGCCCCATAAGCCACGGCGCTGCCGAGCAACATCCCCACGCTCAGCAGCCATTTCGACCTGATTACCCTCGATTGCATGCGTCGTCCTTCCGCTTTCCGGATCGGTTGAATCCCGAGATACGCTGGCCGTACCCCGTTTCTTCCCTCCTTGCTTGCCTACTCTATTTGCGGACGGCGTGCTCGACGGTCTTGGGGTCAGCCTGGGTAAAGGCCTCGTTCACCCAGCGATCCCGCACCTGCTTCGCTAAGTCCGGATGGTCGCGCCACGGCACCGCCATGGCATAGATCAGGCACCCGTCTTTGTAGGCAGGGTAGGCCGCCCAGGCGGCTGAAAACGAGGTCGTGCTGAAGGCGGCGGAGAACTCACCGTCGACCGAGTGCACCTCGAGCCGCTGCTCGCGCCAGCGCTGGTGGTGCACCGCGAACGGTCCGAACTTCACGTCGAAGGGTTTGGTCTGCGGGCGGCCCCAAGCCTCGAAGCGACGCATGCACTGCTCGCTCGTGATCGGCGTACCCGCCGGCACGTCTTGCACGAAGCCGATCGCCAGCACGCGATGCTCGTTGCCGTAGCGAAAGCCGACGAAATGTTCCACGCCCCAGTAGCGTACGCGCTTCCAGTGGTCCGAATCGGGCAGCGGGAGAAAGAGCTGGTCGTCCTTGTCGCCGCGCTGCCCCCACTTTTCGTCCAGCTGACGCAGCAGCGCTGCCTCTTCGGGATTCTCGGCGTCTCCACCCGGCTCCTTGATCGTCACGCTCTCGGGCGTCGGCGGCCGAGGTCGCGCTTTGACGGCAGGGGCCGGGTCGGCGTGGCCCGGGGTCGTCGCTTCTGAGCCTTGCGAGCTACCGGCGCTCGCGTCTTGGACCTGGGGCGGCGCGCTAGCGCAGGCGCTCAGCGCACCGCCCAGGCAGAGCGCAACGAGCCGGAACCGTGTCACACCCGTTCGACGATCCAAGACCCTACATTATGCACCGGCCCGCTGACGCTTCCAGTAGCGCTGTTCGAGGCTGCTCAAGACCGCGCAGCGCCTCGGGAAAGAGCTGTCGACAAATACAGGAGGTCGGCAATCGCCCCCGAACGCGCTGCTGTGCTTGCGAGCCAGCAGGCCGCGCGGCTCGCTCTGAGGCTAGCTGCGCTTCGCGCGCTCGAGCTCGGCCTCGAGCGCGCGGACGCGCGCCTCAGCGGCGTCCTTCTCGGCTTCCGCGCGTTGCTTTTCGGCTTCCGCGCGTTGTTTTTCGGCTTCCGCGCGTTGCTTTTCGGCTTCCATGCGGGTTCGTGCTTCTGCTTCCAGCAGCCGTGCTTCCGCCAGGGTAGGCAAGAGCTCGGCTCCCGCGCTATCGCGTGAGAGCCGTAGCATCAGACCCAACGTCGGGTCTTTGCTCACGCACCACCACAGCCCGAGCGCATCGCAAGCGTGACCGTTCGCTGCGGTCACGTCGCGTTCGACCAGATCACCATCGACGCGATCCCAAATACGTAGCCGTTCCGACTTGGCTTCAGGGTCGAAACGAACGAGCTCGCTGACGCCGCATTGCTGGTAGCGCTCGAGCTTCTTCTTCCACGGCCCCGGGGGCTTGTCGCTGGGGCTCACGATTTCCACCGCGACGTGGGGGGCGCCGCGCTCCCACACTTTCCAGGCACCAAAAATCTCGTCTTTGGCGCCGACCCACACCATCACGTCGGGCGCGAGCCGCCGTTGCGGGTTGGCGGCGTCGAAGTACACGAATTGCTCGGTGCCGACGATGACGTGGTCGCCGAGGGCGAGCTGAATGAGCTGATACAGCGCCGTGCGCAGCTCGACGTGGAGCTTGTGCTCAGGCACTTCTTCGTCCGTCGGAAACACGAGCGGAACCGGCTCGCGCAGGTAGCGCCGTTCGCCGCGCCGAGGAGTCGGAAGCCGAAAGGTCATCTGCATGGAAACCTACCACGCCGACCCATCGGTTCGCTGCTCGACCGAGTTGCGTGAAAGCGCTAAGCGAGGCCCATGGAGCTTTCGCAGGTGCGCTTGTTGGTGACGGACTTCGGCGTGATGTTTCGGTTTTATCGCGACGTGCTCGGCTTCTCGCCGCAGCAGGACGACGACCGCGGCCCGTACGGCAAGCTTTCCCTACCTTCGGGCAGCGCCGCCATCGCGCTGCAAACGCGCGCGCATTTCCGAGAAACCGTACCCTCCGTCGGCAATGGCGCACCGGACAACGCCGTGCTCGCGCTCAAGGTCGACGACCTCGACGCGACGGTCGCTCGGCTACGTCAGCGTGGCGCCCAACTCCTGGCGGAGCCATCGACGCAATGGGGCCGCCTCAAGGTCGCCTACCTGCGCGACCCCGAACAAAACCTAATCGAGCTGCAGCAGTGGCTCACCTCAGGCTAAGCTGGCCGCCGCCAACCCGGAGTCGCTCGACTCTGAACCCAAAAGAGATTCTCGGCTCCCGAGCTCCTACCCTCCCGACTCTCCCGTGAATATTTGAGAGCCCTTCGCCACGCCTTGACCCGGATGGTGGCAGCCCAGGGCATGGCGCGCGGAGCGACCCGAAGACGACATGACCGCCTCGACAGCTTTCTGCAAGCGGGCTGCGGGGGCGGCGGCCTGGCAGTCCCTAAATCTCGAAGGATTGCATGCGGATCTGGTTGAGGTCGTGCACGCCGAGGCCGAATTCGGCGCCGGATTGGATGTAGCGGGGCTCACGGCCGGCGTCTTTGAGGCTCGGTAGATTGCGGGCGGCGCGCTCGTCGTTGATGATTTTGACGCCCATGGTGTCCATGGCGATAGGATCGGTGGCGACGTAGATCGCGCCGTGCGGGATGCGCGTCTTCGGGTCCTTATCGAGCGGGCCCTTGTCGTACATGATCTTGAACGCATCCGTAATGTGGAGGCGGACGCGGCTCGTGACGATGGGGTGGTTGTAGAGCATCGCGATTTGCGGGCTGGCGTTGTTCGCGTGGTGCTCGTGCGGGTTGTTCACGTTGCCATGCGTGATGTTCTTCATCGTGCCGGTGTAGCCGGCGATGGAGTGGTCTTTGATCATCGTGATGTTGATGACCGCCGTGGCGTCCGTGAAAAAGCGCGCGTACTTGGTCTTGATGCCCTGATACACCTTGATTTCAGGCATCTTGTGGTCGGCGTTGTTGTGCGTGCCGGTGGCGACGCCGGCCGGCAGCGTCCACTTGCGCACGCCGACGCGGGTGCCGGCGAGAAAGTCTGGGAATTGCTCGTAAACGGTGATCTTGTTGGCCGGTACACCGAGCGCGAGCACGCTCTCTACCACCGGGAGGATGACCTCGTAGTTGGTGGCCATGGTGTAAGTGCCTTTTTGGCCGGCGATGCCGTTGACCTTGATGGCAACGACGTCGTCTTTCGAGATGAAGCGGCCCATCGCGGCGTTGAGGTTGCTGCCGCCCGTGAACTCCATCATCGCCTTCTCGAGCAGGTTCTTGGCGACCTCTGGCTTGGGCCACAGCTGGTTGGGCTGCATGAAGGAAGCGAAGTCGCCCTTGGCGCTGACCTTGGTGATCTTGCCCGGCGTGGTCAGCGGCGAGAAGCCGGCCGGAGGCTTGGCGATGTACGAATCGACGGCGGTGGCCGCGCTGGCTTCGTGCGACCCGAGCGCGAGCGCTCCGGCAGCGGCAGCGGCGGTACCTTGGACGAAGCGGCGGCGAGTCGTGGTGGGCGTGGTCATCGGAGCCTCCGAGGTGCGGGCAGAACCTAACACGCTGGCCGCCACATCGCCACCAGGCGGCCAGCTGCAGAAACCACGAAATGCGGCAGTTTCACGGTGTTGTCGCGAGTGCGAGGTGCTGGCACGCCGCTCGCAATCTGCCTGGCTGTCGTCCGCAGTGGGCGACGCATCAAGGAAGAAAAATCATGGATCAATCGAGGCTCAAGGTTTGTTACGTCATCACCCAGCGCGGCGACAAAAAGTTTTGGAACCGCGTGGGCGTCGCCTTCGTGAATCACGACGGCAGTCTCAACGTGAAGCTGGAGTCGCTGCCGGTGGCAGGCGAGCTGCAGATTCGCGACTACGTGCCGCGCGACGAAGCCGGCACGACGCTGCGTGGCAAGAACGGTCAGAGCGACGACGAGGTCTACGCGGCCTGAGTCGACGCGACCAAACTGCGGGGGAGGGGCGATCCGCACGGCGGGTCGCTCCGACCGCTTTTTGAAACCAGTGGAGGGGCAAATGGCAATCGAAGATTTCGAGTGGCAGGGAGAGCTGACCCAGCCGTCGCAAGCGCGGCTGGCTCAGTCGGAGAGCGAAAGCGCAACGAGGGACGGCTGGCTCGCCCGCTTGCGCCACAGCGTGTGGCTCGAGCCGACGTTACGGCTTGGAGGCATGGCGTTGCTACTCACGGTACTGGCCGGCATCGGTGTGGTGGCGACGACCTACGCCAAGCCAGGGCTGGCGTTGCCGGACGGTCCGCGCAACCTGGCGGCGGTGTTGGGCACGAGCTGGCTCAAACCCACGCCGGCCGATACGCCCGCGCCGCGACCGGTAACGAGCCTGCCAGAGCTGTTGATCGCGGCGGCTCCGAGTGGTGCTTCGAGCGCAGCGGCACCGAACGGCTCTGCGGCGCCGCCGGTTGCCGAACCGCCGGGCGAAAACAAGCCCGCGGGCATCACGCCGGAGGGCAAGGTCGTGCTCAACGTGGCCTCGGCCGACGAGCTGACGAAGCTTCCCGGCGTCGGCATGAAGCGCGCTCTGGCGATCGTGCAGCTGCGCACCAAGCTCAAGCGCTTCAAGCACCCGAGCGACCTCTTGCGCGTGAAGGGCATTGGCCCGCGCGGCTTGCAGCGTATGCTGCCGCATCTTGTCTTGGATGCGTGAGAGAGCCGTAAGCCGTCTGTCGTTGGCCGTGAGGGGGGTACTGTGTTGGGCGGTGGCGTTGGCTTGCTCGAGCGGGCCGACGCCTCCGCCGGTCGTTTCAGAAGCTCGGCCACCTCTATCAGCCGCGTCCCCGCCTGCGCCTCCGCCTGCGCCTACGCCTCCGGCTGCGCCTCCGCCTCCCGCTCCGTCACCGAGCCCCTGTCCCCAGGGCATGCAGCACGTGACGACGTCGTTCTGCCCCGACATGAAGCGCGAATGCTTGGACGAGGAGTACGACAAACCCAACCACATCAAGATTTGTCATCATTTTCGCGAGGGCAAGAACGAGTGCCGGGCGTCGCGCGTGGCGCTCGACTACTGCATCGACCAGTACGAGTTTCCCAACCATGAGGGCGAGAAACCGCCCGTGATGGTGAGCTTTTACGACGCCGAAAAGGCCTGTACCGAAGCTCATAAGCGCGTCTGCCGCGAAAGCGAATGGGTAGCCGCGTGCGAAGGCCCCGAAGAAACGCCGTTCCCCACGGGGTGGCGCCGCGAGCCCGAGAAGTGCAACTTCGACAACAAGTGGGTAAGCCCGATTTTGGATCGCGTGTACTCGAAGGATCCCGAAATCCAGCGCGCGGAGCTCCATCGTTTGGATCGCAGCGCGCCCAGTGGCTCACGCCCCGAGTGCAAGAGCGGCTTTGGCGTGCTCGATCTCACGGGTAACGTCGACGAGTGGGTGCGCGCGGATGAAGAGCGCACCCACCGCCGCTCACGCTTTGCGGGCTTGAAGGGCGGTGCCTGGGGCCACGTGCGCAACGCCTGCCGCCCTGTCACGACCAGCCACCCCCCCGACTTCACCTACTACTTCATCAGTTTCCGCTGCTGCGCCGACGCCGTGCACCCCGATTGATCTCGGTTCCAGTCCGCTTCGCCCTGCGGTTTTGCGCGCCGGGCGGGCTACGCCGAGATCGGCAACTAGGCGGACCCCTTTTGCATCTCCAGAAAGTTCTTACAAACGCGACCACTCGAGTGGACGCGCGATGCGCTTCACGGCGTCAAGGTTCGATTCCTCGTCCACGAAATCGCTTACACGTGTCAGAACTTTTGCGACCGCGGGAGGTGGCTGGGAGTTGGTGCCGGCGCTAGGCCGCGGTCGCAAAGTTACTGCCCCGGCTCCCGCCGTCCCGCACGTACGTGTCCAGGCTCGGCGCAACGGTTGTCGAGAGCGATTCAGTTTGCGTGCCAACCGACTCAGGCGCGCTCGCTATGGACTCTGGCTCGGGTGCGTCGCCGCAGCCAAGTGCTGTAAATCCAAGAGGTATCAGGACGGCGACCGGGCTCCACAGCGCACGCCCACGTACCCGATGGCATTGCCTCATGCCGCTCAAACGATCGTGCGGCGGCCGGTTGACGAAGTAAACTGTGAGATTCGGCGTCGGGCTCTGTCATGGAAATCGAAGTCGGAACGCACGTCTTTCTCAAGGCTCGTCGCAAGCCGTCCCGAGATCTGCTCGGCGACGCAGCCGTAGTGCACCACCACGAAGACTTGCTGGTCTTGAGCTGGCAGTACGACTATTCGGACTTGTCTGACGTCGATCAGGCGGCAGACGAGCTGGTGGCGGGGCTCGGAGCCGACCTCTTGTACAGGCACCGCGATTCGCGCGGCGTGCTCCTGACGCCGGCCTCGCTCGCACCGATTCAAGCCGAGGACTACGAGCACGGGGTCAGCAGCTATTCACCAGCGGGTCTGTGGGCGCCGAACCGCGCACGCGAGCCTGGCGGTCGCCTGACGGCCGCCGACGAATCGGAGATCCCGCTGCCCAAGTATCCGCGCTCACGGCGCGTCGAATTTTGCGTGCTCAGAGCCGCACAAGCCATGCGCGAGCTGGAGCTCGCGGAAGTCCCGCTGCGCACGCTGCGGCTCGAGCTACTCACGCGTGCGACACCACGCGAGGTGAGCGCCTTCTACTTGCCGCGCCTGAAACAGCAGGGCCTGAGCGTGAAGCGCCGCATTTGGTCGAGCGGCAACGCCGAGCGGCTCTGGGGCAGTGCGGTCAGCCTATTTGGCGTGGTTTACGCGGAAAAGCGCGGCCCCGCCGAGACCTTGGTGCGCGTTTCTTGGGTGCTCCGTCACTGACGAAGCCGGCCTTCGAACGTGTCGCAATCCTTCAGGCTGCCGCTGGCGAAGCCGCGCTTGAACCACTGCGCGCGTTGCGCGGCCGAGCCGTGCGTCCACGTTTCAGGCTGCACGGTGCCGGTAGCTTGCTTCTGCAACCTGTCGTCGCCGACGGCGGAAGCGGCAGCCAGGCCCTCGTCTACGTCGCCCTGCTCGAGCAGCTTGCGCTGATCGGTCGAGTGCGCCCAGATGCCGGCGAAGCAGTCGGCTTGCAGCTCGAGCTTGACGGAGTTGCTGTTCGCACCCTCGTCGGGACCGCCGGCCTTGCGCACTTGGCGCTCGATGCCGAGCAGGTTTTGGATATGGTGGCCCATCTCGTGCGCGATGACGTAGGCCTGGGCGAAGTCTCCCGGGGCGCCAAACCGCCGCGACAGCTCGTCGTAGAAGCTGAGGTCGATGTAAACGCGCTCGTCGGGGGGGCAGTAAAATGGGCCTACCGCCGAGCTGCTGTTGCCACAGCCCGACGGCGTGCGATCCGTGAAGAGCACCAGCTTGGCCTTGCGATACGGTCGGCCCATCTCGGCGAAGGTCTGGGCCCAGGTCTTCTGAGCATCGTCGAACACGAAAGAGACGAACTGCTTGCGCTCGTCCGACACTTGCGAGCTCTGCCCGCTATTTTGGCCTGGTGAAAGCGCGCGCGACCCGCCACCGCCGCCGAGCAGGCGAGGGCCGACGACCACGACCAGCACCGCGATGATGATGCCGGGCAGCCCGAAGCGCGAGCCGATCGATATCGCGGGACCCAGTAGGCCCAAGCCGCCGCCGCCGCCGAGGCCGCCGCCGCCCGAGCGACCGCGATTGTCTTCGACGTCTTCGCTCTGGTAGCCGCGCTGCCACTTCATGTGCCTGGTATAGAGTAGGATGCGCGCCATGACGAGCGCAGAGCTGCCACGTCACGTCTTCGGATCGACAGGCGTTCAGGTTCCGAAAATCGGGCTCGGTACTTGGTACCTCGAGCAAAGCGACGCCAAGACCGCGATAGCAGCCGTAAAAACCGCGCTCGAGCTTGGTCTGACGCACATCGACACCGCGGAGCTTTATGGCTCAGGCGAGGCAGAGTCGCTCGTCGGTCGTGCCATCGAAGGCCGGCGGCAAGACGTGTTCTTGGTATCGAAGATCATCCCGAGCAATGCCAGCCGCAAGGGCACGATCACGCATTGCGAGCAAACGCTCGAACGCCTGCGCACGGATCATCTGGATTGCTACCTGCTGCACTGGCCCGGTGAGCACCCGCTAGAAGATACGATTGCAGCGCTCGAGGAGCTGGTGAGCTCCGGCAAGACCCGAGCCTGGGGAGTCAGCAACTTCGACGAAGACGAGCTGGCCAGCGCGCTCGAGATTGCGGGCCCTGGGCGCATCGCGTGCAACCAGGTGCTGTACCACTTGGAGGAGCGTGGCATCGAGCACGCCGTGATCCCGTGGTGTGAAGAGAACGGCGTTGCGGTCGTCGGCTACACGCCTTTCGGGCAGCACCGCCAGTATCCGCCGCGCGGTGCTGCCGGCAACGTGCTTTCGCAAGTCGCCGAAGCGCACGGCGCCACACCTCGCCAAGTCGCCCTCGCCTTCCTGACGCGCCACCCCGGCACCTTTGCGATCCCCAAATCCACCAATCCCGAGCACCTGCGCGAAAACGCGGGCGGAGCGCGGCTTTCGCTGAGCAGCGCCGACATCGCGGTCATCGAACGAGCTTTCCCGATCGGGCGGCGGCGTCGCGGCGTCGCCATGTTGTGATATCAAGCGCGCCGTGGGTTACCTGGGTTACTATCTGGCGTGGATGGTGCTGTCGTACGGGCTACGGCAGCCGTGGCTCTTGGCGGGGCTCGTCGGGCTTTGGCTTTTGCGCGGGGTGGTGCCGACGCCGGGCGCCCTGTTCGGTGCCCTCGGTCGTGCCGGACGGTTGCGCGAGCAGGTGCGCGTCAACCGCGCGAACATCACCGCGCGGCGAGATCTGGCGACGATCTACTTGGGCCTGCTGCGGCCGAAGCGCGCCGTGGAGCTGCTGGAAGAAGGCCTGGCGCTGGCACCGGAAGACGCCGAGCTACTCTACCTCCACGGCCTCTCGCTCTATCGTGCTGGAGATTACGAGCGCGCGCTGCAGCAAGAGCTGGCGGCGCTCGAGCGCGACGCCGCGGTCCGTCAAGGTCATCCGTACTTCGTCGCGGGCGACGCCCTGCTGGCGCTCAAACGCTGGGACGACGCCGCCGACGCCTTCGAGCGCTACATCGACTTCAACAGCTCGGACGTGAGCGCTCACACGCGCCTGGCTCGCGCCTACGCGGGCAGCGGCGACGTTGCGGCGGCACAAAAATGGCTGTTCGAAGGCCTCGCCACCTGGCATTCGCTACCCGGCGCCATGAAGCGCCGTCAATTCGGAGCTTACCTGGGCGCTCAGCGGGCGCGCGTCACGGTGCTCAAGCAGCCGCTGGCCGTTGCTGTCATGCTGCTCTTCGTCGTGCTTTGCGGCCTCGCCGCACGCTCCGCGTATCCGATCGTCGCTGACTGGTTCCGCGATGATGCGGACGGCACGGCGGGCGGTGCCCAGCGACTCAAGCGCGCTCTCTCGCAATGCGGAAAGATTTCGATGGGCGAGTTCGAGGGCCAGTACGAATCTGTGGGAGGAGAAGCAGTGTACTCCAACCTTCGCATCGAGCGCGATCGCATCATTTTCGGCGCCGGCGGTTCTCAGGATCTCTGCCTGACCGAGCTCGAAGAGCGCAAGCCTGGCGCGCTGCATGCCAAGGGGGTGCTGCGCTGGTATGCGGCCAACACCGATCCTGCGGCCAAGGCCGTGCTGCAAGAGATGCAAGACATGAACACTTTGGTAGACGTGAGGCTTGACGCCAACGCCTCCCAGCTCAATTTGCGCATCGCCCCGATCGACAACCCGAGCTCCACCGAGCGCGTCCTGCTCCGGCGCCGCTAACATTCCTGATCATCCCAAGGGCTGCCCGAGCGCAGCCCAGGGCCGCGGTTTGGCGGCCCCAACCCTAGGGGGCGATGGCGGCGCGCAGCTTCTCTACGAGCGGCTGAATCTCGGCGTGGCGTAGCTTGAACAGGGAGCGGTTGGCGACGAGCACGCTGGAGACGTCGAAGATGGTTTCGACTTCGACCAGGCCGTTTTCGCGGAGGGTGGCCCCGGATTCGACGAGGTCGACGATGGCGTCCGACAGGCCCACGATGGGAGCGAGCTCGACAGAGCCGCCGACGTAGATGATTTCGGCTTGAATGCCGCGCGAGGCGTAGAACTCGCTGGCGCAGCGCGGGAACTTGGTGGCGATGCGCGGCACGTCGGGAATCACGGCGCCGGCGGGCGCGCACACGACCATACGGCATTTGCCGATACCCAAGTCGAGCGGCTGGTAGAGGTCGCAGCGGCGCTCGCGCAAAACGTCGCGCCCGCTCACGCCCAGATCGGCCGCGCCGTACTCCACGTAGGTTGGTACGTCGTCCGGCTTGAGCAGCAAGAAGCGCAGCGAGCCGTCGGCGCTCTCGCGCACCAGGCGACGATCGTCGTCGTCGAGCGCGCTGGTGTCGAGGCCGGCGGCCTTGAACAGCGGCGCGAGCACTTTGGTGACGCGACCCTTGGGGATCGCGATCGTTAGCGGTCGGCGGCTCACGGTTCTTCGCTCTCCAGACGAATGCGCTCGATGTCGGCGCCGGCACCCGCCAGCTTGTGCTCGATGTGCTCGTAGCCGCGGTCTAGGTGGTACACGCGCCGCACGATGGTTTCGCCCTCGGCGACCAGGCCGGCCATCACCAGCGACGCGCTGGCACGCAAATCCGTCGCCATCACGCTGGCGCCTGAGAGGCCGCTCACGCCGCGCACGATCGCGACGTTGCCACGCGTCTCGATGTGCGCGCCCATGCGAATGAGCTCCGGCACGTGCATGAAGCGGTTTTCGAACACGGTTTCGGTGAGCACGCTCTCACCCTTGGCCAAACAGCACAGCGCCATGAACTGGGCCTGCATGTCCGTCGGGAAACCGGGGTGGGGCGAGGTTTTCACGTCCACGCCCTTGAGCAAACCGAGGCGGCGCACGCGCACGTGCTCGCCTTCGCGCTCGATTTCTAGCCCGGCTTTGCGCAGCTTGACCACCACCGGCTCGAGATCTTCGAGCGGCGCGTTCTCGAGCAAAACATTGCCGCCCGCCAAGCCCACGGCGGCCATGAAGGTGCCGGCTTCGATGCGATCGGCGATGACCGCGTGATCGAACGGCTCGAGCTCGCTCTTACCCTGGATGTGAATGACCGAGGTGCCGGCGCCTTCGACCTTGGCGCCCATCTTGTTGAGCACACGGCCCAGCTCTTCGATCTCGGGCTCGCACGCCGAGTTCACGAGGGTGGTGCGGCCCTTGGCCAGCGCGGCCGCCATCATCAAGTTCTCGGTGCCGCCGACCGTCTGCATGTCGAACACGACCTCGGCGCCGCGCAGGCCGTTCGGCGCTTCGGCGATGATGAAGCCGTGCTCGACCTCGATCTTGGCGCCCAGCGCCTCGAGGCCTTGCAGGTGTTGGTCGACGGGGCGCGCGCCGATCGCGCAACCGCCCGGCAGTGAGACCTTGGCGGAGCCGTAGCGGGCGAGCAGCGGGCCCAGCACCAGCACGCTGGCGCGCATTTGCCTCACCAGGTCGTAAGGTGCCTCGGGGTTGACCTTGCCCGTCGGCGCTTTGACGTGCACCTCGGGCATCGCCACGTCTACTGGGCGGCCGAGGTAGCGCAGCAGCGCCGCGGTCGTTTCGATGTCACGCAGCGCCGGCACGTTGCGCAGCCGGCTCTGGCCGTCCGACAACAGCGTGGCGCACAAGATGGGGAGGGCGGCATTCTTGGCGCCGCTCACGCGGATGGTGCCGGAGAGGGCGCGGCTGCCGCGGATCCTGATCGCGTCCATGTGAGGCTCTCGATATGCCGAACTGCCCCGCCGCGCAACTTCCGCTGGCTTCGGCCCGGATCAGCTGGCTAACCTCCGCGGTGATGCGCCGTTGGGCCAAGCTCTTGCCTCTGCTCTTGACTGCGCTCGTCGCGCGTTCGGCCTCCGCCGACGACGTGCCGTCGCTCGATTTTCGGCGCTTCCAGCCCTCCACCGACGAGGCTGGTGGGCTTTACACGGAGCCGGTCAAGGCGCCGGGGCCCTTCAATTGGAATGCGGCGCTGGTCGCCTCCTATGCCAACCGACTGGTCACGCTGCGCGACAGGTCGGGCAACGTGGTGGAGGTGCCGGTCCGGCACCAGCTCTCCGCCGACTACCTGTTCGGGCTCGGGCTCGGGGATCGCGTTGCGCTCGGCGTGGCGCTGCCCAGCGTGCTCTACCAGTCGGGTGACGACGTTTCGCGCGACGTGAACGGCGCTGTCGCGCTGCCCAAGGCCGCCATCGGCGACGTGGCGCTGTCGGCCAAGGCCGTGCTGTTGCCGCCCGGCGAGCTCGGCGGCTTCGGCCTGGCAGCCTTGGGGCGCGTCACGCTGCCGACGGGTGACCCGACTTCTTACGTTTCGGAAGGGACCGCCACGGGCGAGCTGCGGGTCTTGTCGGAGCTGAGCTTGGTCGCGCTCACGTTGCGCGCCACCGCCGGTGCCAAGATCCGCGGCGACGAGACGACCTACGCCGGGCGTAGCTTCGGGCACGAGCTGCCCTGGGGCGCGGCGCTGGTGCTCCGCCCGCAAGCTTTCGGTTGGGACCAGCAAGGCCGCTGGCTCTGGTCGATCGAGACGCACGGCGCGGTCGCGCTGACACCGAGCTTTGCCGCCGCCAAGGCGTCGCCGGCCGTGATTGGCGCGATGGCTCGCTACACTCCCTCGGAAATGTCGCTGATAGCGGGCGTCGAGGCGCCGCTCGACGGCGCCGTGGGCGTGCCGCTCGTGCGCGGCGTATTGGGCCTCGGCTGGGCGCCGCGCTTTTTAGACGCCGATAACGACGGCATCGAAGACTCCAAAGACGAGTGCGCCGAGCTGGCTGAAGATCGCGACGGCTTCCAAGACAACGACGGTTGCCCCGACTTCGACAACGACGACGACGGTGTCGGCGACGAAGACGACAAGTGCCCCACCGAAAAAGAGGACGTCGACGAGTACGAAGATCAAGACGGCTGCATCGACCCGGACGACGATCATGACGGCATCCCCGACGCGAGCGACGCATGTCCGCGTGAGGCGGGCCCCGATTCGCCGGACGCCAAGCGCCGTGGTTGCCCGCTGCGCGACCGCGACATGGACGGCATCTACGACCCCGACGACAAATGCCCCAAGAAGGCCGAAGATCGTGACGGCTTCGAAGACGAGGACGGCTGCCCCGATAGCGACAACGATCAGGACGGCATTCCGGATAGCGACGACGCCTGCCCGATGGTGAGCGGCCTGGCGCGCGAAGACGCCAAGCAAAATGGCTGCCCCAGCCCCGACAAAGACGGCGACACCTACGACGACGCCGACGACAAGTGCCCGGACGCAGCCGAGAATTTCGACGGCTTTCAGGATGAGGACGGCTGTCCGGACGCGGACCCCAAGAAGCTGCGGCCCGCGCTGGCACGCTTGGACGAGAAGACGGGCGCCGTCGTCGTCAAAGCTCCCATCGGCTTCGAGGCCATGCCGCGCGCGCTCGAGCTCACCGAAAAGTCGCGCCCGGCGCTACGCGCGCTCGCCACGCTCATGCACGAAAAGCCCGAGCTGACGTTGCTGGTCGGGGTCAAGCCGCAGAGCCCGAGCCCGAGCGCCGCGCAAGAGGCGGCGAGCCGCGCCACCAGCATCGTGCTCGCGCTGCGCGCGCTCACGCATCGCGACGACGTCGCCGAAGGCGTGGCGTTCAGCGCCGTCGCCAAGCTGCCGGGAGCCGCCGGCGGCATCGGCTTCGGCACCATCACCGCCAAGCCCAAGCCGCCGAGCGCCAAGCCATGATGCGCGGGCGCGCCGGCAACGCCTGGCTCGCCGCGTGGCTGCTGCTCACGGCAGCTCCCGGCACCGTGCAGGCCGAGTCGGCTCGTCCCCGCGCGCCCTCGCTGCTCACGGAGCTGGGTGCGGCGGGCGCCGAACGGCTGCTCGCCAGCGAGAGCTCGCGCGACCGTTTGCGCGCGCTGGAGCGCCTCTCGGCGCTGGGCACGCCGCGCGCCGTGGAGCTGCTGGCGCGCGCCCTGGATCCCGGTGGCGCCGCGCGGGGCGCCGAAGAGCACCTGGCAGCCGTGCGCGCTTTGGCCCCCCACGCCGCCTCGCCGCTGGCCCGCGACGCGCTGGTGCGAGCGTTGTCGTCGCCGCCCGTCGAGGCGGACGCGGGGCCGCTGTCGGAGTGGGTGCAGAGCGCGGCCGCGCTGGCGCTGGCCAAAACTCAAGACAATGGCGCGCTGCAGGCGCTGGGCCGCGCGCTGCGCAAGCCCGGGCAAGCCGCGGAGCTGAGCCGCGATGCGCTGCTCGCGTTTCCGCCGCGCGACATCAACGCGGTGCTCAACGTGCCCGGTGCGCCCACCAAAGAGCTGTGCGAGGCCTTGGCAGCGCTCGGCGATCTGCGCACGGAAGGCTTTCTGCGCGAGGTGGTGCGGCGCGGGGCGCCCGAAGCGCGCGCCGCGGCTGCGCTGGCGCTCCTGCGCTTCGACGTGGGCGAGGTGGTGGAGCTGGCCCGGCACTGGCTGCGCTCCGAGCGCCAACCGGTGCTGGTCGCGGCGGCCACCGAGATTCTGGTGCGCCGCGCCACGCCGGACGCGGCTGGGGCGCTGAGCGAGCTGGCGCGCACAGACGCAGCACGGGCGTTCGACTTGTTCGTACTTGGCGGCGGCAAGGTGCTTCTGCCGCCGACGCTCGAGCCACGAGCTTCGGCCGAGCACTTCCCGGATGTGCTCGAAGCGCTCGCGCAGAGCGCTCCGGCTCGCCTGGAGCGGGCGCTGGCCCAGCCCGAGCAGGCGGGCCTCGCCGTTTACGCGCTTTCGCGAGCGCCCGGCGACGCCGCGCGCAAGCGGCTGGAGCGCGCGCTGGGCGAGCCACGCCTACGAGCCTTTGCGCTGCGAGCCCTGGCGCTGCGCAGCGCGCGACTGGGTGACGAATCCGCGGCGCTGCAAAAGGCCCTCGGCGCCGCCCCCGCAACTTTGCCCGCCGAGCGCGCCGCGCGCGCCTTTGCTCAGGGACTGCTCCAGCCTGACAGCTTGCCGGGGCTTTTGGCGTCCAGCGATCCGGTCGTGGTCATCGCGGTCGCGCGTTTGGCCACGAGTGGGGCCGCCGCTCGCGCTGCGGTCACGCGCTTGTTGCGCGAGACGGACCCGCTGCTGCGCACCGCCTTGAGCGCCGGGCTCGGCGATTTCGCTGCAGCTCAGCTGCTGCCCACGCCATTGCTGCTCGAGCTGGCGCACGCGGCGGGACCTGGCTCGCTGCTCGCAGCGGCCGCGCTCGCGGCGCGCAAGGATGCGGACCTCTTGCCGCTGGTGCGTGAGCTGGTCACCAGTGGTGACCCGTGGCTGCGCGCTCACACCTTGCTCGGCTTGTCGCGAGCTGCCGATCCCGATGTTCTGGGTCTGATCGAAAACGCCTACCGCTTCGAGCCGGACGCGGCGGTGCGGCGCGCCGCCGTCGTCGCGCTGAGCCGGCGTCCCGAGGCGGTGAAAGCGCGCATGCTCGCGCTGGCGGCGGATCTCGACGGCTCGGCGGAGGTGCGCGAGGCCGCGCGGCTCGCCTTGAGCGGCCATTGGCTGGGCGACGGCGCCCTCGGTCCCGAGACTGCCTGGCTCGAGCTGCCGCAAAATCCGGGGCTCTCCGCGGCCGCCAGCATGCCGGCCGTCCTGGTGCAGATCTCGGGCGGGCTGGCGCTGCCCGCGCTGGCCGATCCGGACGGTGTGGTCGCGCTGGCGAACCTGGATCCGGCTCCGCTGCGAGTCAGGCTTGCGCTTCTGCCCCAGCGGGTGAACCTTCGTGGGGTCAGCCCATGAAGAAAGCCGTCGCGCCCGTCAAAACCGAGCCTGCCGAGAGCACGCCCGGTTTCGAAGAAGCGCTCAAGCGCCTGACCGCCATCGTCGATCAGCTCGAGAGCGGCGAGCTCAGCCTCGAACAATCGTTGGCCTTGTTCGAAGAGGGCACACGCTTGTCCCGCAGCTCGCAGGCCCAGCTCGACGCCGCAGAGAAGCGTGTCGAGGAGCTGCTTTCGATCGACGCCGCTGGTCAGCCGGTAGTGCGCGAGCTCGACCCGGAGTAAGCCTTGCCCAGCGTCGTCGAGACCGCCGCCTTTCTCGCGATCGGCAATGAGCTGCTGAGCGGCAAGGTCGTGGAGGCGAACCTCGCGCCGCTGGCGAAGCTGCTGCGGACACTAGGCATTCAGCTGTGCACGGCCGAAATCGTGCTGGACGACGTGCCGACGCTGGCCGCGACCATCGCACGCCTTTCGCGCCAGTACGGCGTCGTCGTCACCAGCGGCGGCGTCGGCCCCACGCACGACGACGTGACGATCGAAGCCGCCGCGCTGGCATTTGGGCGCCGCGTCGTGCGCGACGAGAGCCTGGTCGCGCTCGTCCAAAAGACCTTCGGCGACAAAACCACGGACGCGCACCTGCGCTTCGCCGACGTGCCGCAGGGCGCGGCGCTCAGGAGCGCGCCGGATATTTCCTGGCCCACGCCGGTGCTCGAAAACGTGTGGATCCTACCGGGCGTGCCGGAAGTCTTTCGCATGAAGCTAGCGACGCTGCGCGCCTGGGTGACCGGGCCGCGCCCCTTCGTGTCGCGCGCGCTGGTGCTCAACCGCGATGAAGTCGACTTGAAGGACATGCTCGACGCCGTCGTGGCCGCGCACCCCGCCGTCAGCATCGGCTCCTACCCGGCGCTGTTCAATCCGCGCTACCGCACTCGCATCACCTTCGATGCCACCGACGCCGAGGCGGTCGACCGCGCCCTCGCCGACCTTCGCGCCCGCCTGGACGAAAGCTACGTCGTCGACGTGGAGTGACCTCGGGTTGGGCTGCCCATCCGCAGCATTTCAGGATTTCGAAACGGCGGGATCAGAAGGCGGAAGGCCCGGGGCGCTGTCAGCATGGCGGCCGAGTTGCCAGGCGGCGGCCAGCTCGGGATGGTAGCCCGGCCCTGGTTTTTGGGCTCCGGGCGGGTGGCATAGCCGGTGCTTGGTACGGCGGCGGAGGCAGCAAGTGCCGGCTATCAGAGAACGAGCGTTACAGTTGGGGGTTCAGGATTTGGGCGACGCCGAGCTACTGGCGCTGCTACTCGGGACGGGCAGCAGCGGTTGCTCGGTCGAGCGTCTGGCGCAGGCGTTGCTCGAGACGTCGGGCGGCATCGAAGGCATTGCCCGGCTCGGGCCGCACGCCTTCGCGGCGGAGCGCGGCGTGGGGCCGGTCAAGGCGGCACGACTCGCAGCCGCCATGGAGCTCGGGCGGCGCGTCGTGCTTCGCTCGCTCGCAGAGCGTCGCCAGGTGATCGATTCGTTCGAGGCCGTGGCGGACTGGGCGCGCCCGCGCCTGGCTGCGCTCGATCACGAAGAGGTATGGCTGCTCTGCCTGGATGGTCGCAGCGGTTTGAAGTCGAGCTCGCGCATCGCCCAGGGAGGCCTCCATGGTTGTGCGCTCACCGCGCGCGACGTGCTCACGCCCGCAGTGAAGAATGGCGCTGCTGCCATCTTGCTCGTACACAACCACCCCAGCGGCGATCCACATCCCAGCCCCGACGACATCGAAATGACCAAGCACGTCGCCAAGTGCTCGGAGCTGATCGGAATCCCGCTGCTCGATCATGTCGTGGTAGCGCGCGGCGGCGCTCGCTCGGTATTTGACCCAGAAATGCGCGATGTAGGATAAACCCGTACCCCCTCTTTCAAACGGGCGAGGCGCTGAGCTATCCTGCCTGGTCGATGAGCAGCCCGGAGATCCATTTCGGCGCGCTGACCGACGTCGGGCGCACGCGCGAGCACAACGAGGACAACTACCTCGTCGACAAGAAGCTCGGGCTGTTCGTGGTGTGCGACGGCATGGGCGGTCACGCCGCCGGCGAGGTCGCCAGCGCCCTGGCCGTGCGCTGCATCCACGACGAGATCCGCAAAGAGGCGGACCTGCTCAAGGATTACGCCGAGGGCGCTTCGGGCGCGTCCAAGGTCACCAAGCGCGACATCCTCAACATGCTCGAGTTCGCGGTGAATCGCGCCTCGAACAAGGTCCACTCGGAGGCCGCCAAAGACGCCAAAAAGCGCGGCATGGGCACCACGCTGGTGGCGCTGCTGATCGTCGGCAAAGAAGCCTTCATCATCTACGTGGGTGATAGCCGCATCTACTTGCTACGCGACGGCTTGCTCGAGCAAATCACCGAAGATCACACGGTGTACAACGAGCTGATCAAGCGCAAGAAGATGCCGAAGGAGCAGGTCGAGCAGCTCGCGCAAAAGAACGCCATCACGCGCGCGGTCGGCGTCTACGAGCACGTCGAGCCCGACACGCTGGTGGTCGACTTGCTGCAGGGCGATCGCTTCTTGCTCTGCTCGGACGGCCTGTCCGGCTATTTCGAGGGCGACGACTTCGAGCAGCTCGGCAAGTTCTTGGCCAAGCCCGACGCCGACGAGGTCGTGCGCGAGCTGATCGCCTGGGCCAACGATCACGGTGGCAAGGACAACATCACCAGCGTCATCGTCACGGTGGGAGACGCCGAGCACCGCGACGAGACGCGCGCCAAGAAGCTACAGCTCAAGCGCGAGATCTTGGCGCGCATGCCGCTGTTCCGTCCGCTCAACGACCGCGAGATCTTGCGCGTGCTGCAGGTGACGGACGTGCTCACCTACAAGCCCGGTGAGGTGGTGATCACCGAAGGCGAAAAGGGTGAAGAGCTGTTCATCGTGCTCTCCGGCCAGCTCAAGGTCACGCGCAACGGCGCGGACGTGGCGACGCTGCCGCAAGGCGCCCACGTGGGCGAGATGGCGCTGGTGCGCAGCCAACCGCGCTCCGCCACCGTCACGGCCGAGCAGCTGAGCGAGCTGATGGTGATTCGGCGCCAAGAATTCTTCGAGATTCTGCGCAAAGAGCACCAGCTGGCCGTCAAGCTGCTCTGGCAATTCACGGGTGTGCTCGCCGATCGCCTGGCCGAGACGACGCGAGAGCTGGGCGCGGCCAAAGAAGAGCTCGCCGCCGAAGACATCACCAGCGAGATCTTCGCCGAAGACGAAGACGAAGATCGCAAGACGCTGGTCATTCCGCCTCCGCCCCCTTCGCGGGCCGGCTAAATGACGCCGCGGCTCGGTTGGGTAGCAGCGGCCGTGCTCGCGGTATGCCTGCCCAGCTGCAGCAAGGCGCCCAGTCAACGGCAGGCGCCAGCCGCTGCCAGCACCAGCGCCAGCGCTGCCGTGTCGGTGGCCGCACCTCGGACGTCGAGCGCCGAGCTCGGCATCGCTGCGCCGCTGCCGCCCGCACTGCACGGCGTCATCTGCAGGGCGATCCGGGTCGAAGGCGAAGTGCGCCAGGGGGACATGCCGCTCAGCTCGGGCGCGGAGATTGCGGGCGCGGATTGGATCACGCTGGGCAAGGGCGCAAGCTTCACGCTCAAGCACTCGAGTAGCGGTCGCGAGCTGTCGTTCGCTGGACCGGCGCGGCTGCGGGCCTGCAGTCGCGGTCGCGAGCAAGTCCTGTTGGCGCGGGGCAAGCTCGAGGTCGGCAGCGGCCTCGGTGCGCGCCCGGGCGCCGAGGTTCTGGTCGCGACGCCGATCGCCGCCGTGCGCTACGCCGACGCGGACCTCGTGCTGGCCTTGGACGATCAGAAGCTCGAGGTCACGCTGCGGGCTGGGCAGGCCGAGGTCGACCCGGCATTGCCCCAGCAAACGGGCGTGAAGAGCCCGCTCCGCGGCAAAGACCAGCTGCGCTTACGATTTCCACCAGGCAAGGTGGACCCGGCAGGGCTGATGGCCCGCTGCAAAGAAGCGGCGGAGGCCGCCGAAGCCAGCGCCCGCCACGTGCGCGACAAGACGGCAGCCGAGCCACTCGGGCAGCGCGCACAGGCCAATGTGCGGGCTCGCCGGACTGCGCGGGCCGCTTGCAGCATTGCGGCTGCCGCCACCGGGCTCGTGGCCGACCCCGCCGCGAGCGCCGGGCTCTGGGCCGAGGCTCAGCGATGGGAGGGATTGTGGGAGTCCATCCCCGGACCGCCGGTGGTGACACCCGGCTCCGGCCCGGAAAAGTGACCGATCCGTTGACAGTTTGCACGCCACGCCGCTAGCGTCCGCTGAAACGGGCGACGTGTAATAGCCCGAGGTCCCAGGATGAGGCGCTTGACCTTGAAAACGTGCTCTGCCCTGCCTCTGGCCGGGCTGCTTATGACCTCGCTGGCCCGCGCTGAAGAACCGCGCAAGGTGAGCGAGCCGTCCGTTTTGCGCGAGCCAGCGGAAATCGTGCAGGTAGTCGACGCGTTCGACGACGACGACCTGTTCGATCTGCATCTCTCGCTCGGTTACGAGAGCACGTGGAAGAGCGCGAAGATCATGCGCGAATCCTCGCTCACCGATTCGGGTTTCTCCGATGGCGGCTACGCGCGCGCCAACCTCAACGTCGCCGAGTACTCGCAGCGCGTCAGCCGCTTGAACACCCGCGCGGACATCGGCCTGTTCAAGGACGTTGCGCTTATCGTGCGCTTGCCGATCGTGCTTTCCGACGATCGCGAGCTCAAGGGCACCGGCGGCAGCGACAGCCTGGCCAGCCAGCGTTACGCGATCGCGGGCCAGCCGGGGGAGCAGCTGTTTTCGCTGCCCTTCAAGTCGCCGACGCGCAGCGGTATCGAGTACCTGGCTATCGGTCTAGACGTCGCACCGTTCAATCAGGCGCGCGACAGCACCAAGCCCACCTGGCTCATCGGCATCGAAGGTCGCTTCGACGTGAGCGAGCCGATGCACGCTTGCAACAAGAACCCGCAGCCGCTGAACTCCACTTCGGGCGGCGCGCAGGTCCAGTGCGCGAACCGTTCGGACATCAACCGCAACGGCGTCAAGGGCGAGTTCGGGACCGACACCAACGGCGCGCCCGTTCCAGGCGGCTCGCTCGAAGGCAACTTCAGCGGTGGTAACAAGCCCGGCATCAGCCGCGGGGTGACCGCGCTCGAAGGTCACACCATCGTCTCGCGCCGCGTGAAGTACATCGAGCCGTACGGCGGCTTCCGCGCCTTGTTCGAGTTCCAGAACGATAGCAGCGAGTTCGGCGCTACGGACTTGCAAGGCTCCCTCGTCAACCATCCACCGCTGCGCGGCACGATGATCTTCGGCTTGAACGTGATTCCGTGGGAAATCCGCGATGCGTTCCAGCGCCTGGCCATCGACTTCCGGTTCACCGGCACCTACGTGTCCGAAGGCCGCGACTACTCGGAGCTGTTCGACGCGCTCGGCTCGTCGGACGCCGCGTCGCTGCGCTACCCGAACTACGACCAGTACCAAGCCTCGATCGACTCCAAGACCAACACCAAGCGCCTGGGCACGGACGGCAAGCCAATCTCGATCGTGAACCCCAACTCGCAGAAGGTCTATTTCACCGGCCTGACCGACGTGCAGCAGCACGGCGTGTACACGCTCTCCACCAGCGTGAACTGGCAGGTGGGTGAGTTCGTCAAATTCAACGTGGGCGCGGCTTACACGCTGGAGCAGGCGCACTTCATCACGTTCGATCAGGCGTGCAATCCGGACTTTACCAGCGATATCGAGAAGTCCGGTCCCTGTCGCGGAACTCGCACCAACGCCAATGGCAGCAGCACGGTGGCCAGCGGCATCCCGAACCCGAACTACCGCAAGACGATCAACGATCCGGGGCACCGCTTCAAGGTCAGCGGCGCGACTGACTTCGACGCGTGGATCAACGCCACCGTGATGTTCTGAGGCGCATGGCCTGGCGCGCTGCTCGAGCGGTCCTGGCAGCGCTCACCCTCACCGGCGTGGCACACGCCGGTGCGAACGACGTGATCGCGCTGCCGGCCGCGGCGGTGGCCGAGCAGTCCGATCCCACGATCGACGCGCTGCTGCCGCACCTCGACCAATTGGTGACGGAAGCGGTGCAAGACTTGGGGCTCACCCAAGCGCTCGAGCCGCGCGGCGCGCGCATCGTCCCGACGGACGACGAGCTCGTCAAGCGCGCTCACGATGCCTGGGTCGTGCTGCCCACGCTCGAGCGCGAGGGCAGAGCGTTGCGGCTCCGCATCGTTGCGGTGCGGCCCGGTGCGCGGCTGATGCTGACGCGCAGTGAGCGCACCACGACCGACGATCTCGACGTGCGCGTCCCGGTCCTGCTGCGCGATCTGGTTCAAACCAGGGCCGAGAGCCCTGCGTCGCACGCCGCGCCGGCTGCGCCAAACACGGCTGAAGATGCCGAGCAGCGCGAGCCGCGCTCATCGGGTCGCGCCGTCCTGGCGCTCAACGCCGCCGTGTTCGGCGGCTACGTGGGCTACTCGATCCAAGCTGCCAGCGGCTCGTCCGACGATCGCCTCGTGTACCCGCTGGTGGCGCTCGGCACGGGTGTGGGATTGGGCGCCGCCATGTTGGTGGCCGACGAGTGGGACGTCCCCGTTGGTGGTGCGTGGTTCTTGTCGGCGGGCTTGTGGTGGCCAACCGCCTCCGGCCTGCTATTGGCCGCGCGCTACGACGTACCCAAAGAAGATCGCTACGTTTACGGCGTGGTGGCGGGCACGGGCGGCGTCGCGCTCGGCGTTGCCGCCATGAGCCTCACGCACATCACGGAGGGCGACGCTGCGATCGCGCATAGCGGCGGTGTGCTGGGTATGGGGCTGGGCGGCCTCACGCAACTGTTCATCGACGGTCGTACCAAGAAGACGCCGATTGGCGGCATGGGTTACGGCGCCGCCATCGGTACGCTCGGCGCGGGCGTCCTGGCGACGCAGGTGGACGCGAAAGCGTCGCGCGTGTTGCTCGTCGACCTCGGTGCCACGCTCGGCGCGCTCACGGGCGCGGCCGTCGGCAGCCCCCTGCTGGTGAACCAGCAGGAAAACAGCGCGCGCACGCGCGCGTGGCTGGGCGGCATCTTTGCCGGCACCGTGCTCGGCGCCGGCATCGGTTGGTGGACGACCCGCAAGGGAGATGGACGCCCTGCGCCGGCAGCAGCCTTGCCTGCCACGCCCTACGCCTTCGCTTCGCCCGACGCTCGCGGCACCCGCTTCGAGGCAGGCCTGGTCGGAAGGTTCTGAGCATGTCGGGGCCACGGCCGACCGAGTCGCAGCCGCTGCAGGCGCTGATCGGCGACGACTTGGCTGGCCACCGCGCGGACGACGCTGTGCTCCGCAGCTTTCCGGGCTTTTCGCGCAGCGAGGTCAAGGCGCTGTTCGAAGCCGGCCTGGTGCGGGCCGATAGACGACGCCTGAAGAAGGGCGACCGGGTGCCCGCAGGGGTCACCTTGACGGTCGAGGCGCCGGCGGCTGCCATCACGCCCGACGCGTCGATCCCGCTCACGGTGCTGTTCGAGTCCGACGACTACGTGATCGTGGACAAGCCGGCGGGGCTGCCGACGGCGCCGCTGGTGCGCACGGACACGCGCTCGTTGGCGGCGGCCTTGCTGGCTCGTTATCCCGAGATGGCGGGCGTTGGTTTTCGCGATCGCGAGCCCGGGCTCGTTCATCGGCTCGACACCGAAACGTCGGGGGTCGTCCTGGCTGCGCGCAGCGGCGGTGCATTCAAAGCGGCTCGCGCGCTGTTCGAATCCGCGCTGATCGAAAAACGTTACCTGGCCGTGTGCGGCGTCGGGCTGAAGCCGCAGGGCGAAATCGAGACCTTGCTGGGGCCCGACAGCTCGGATCCGCGGCGCGTACGCGTTTACGACCTCGACAGCGACGGTTACGCCAAGCCGGCGCACACCCGCTACCGGGTCGTCGAATCAGGGGCGCGTTTCGTGCTCGTTGAGCTCAGCGTCGAGCGCGCTTTCCGCCACCAGATCCGCGCGCACCTCGCCTATCTCGGTTTTCCGATCGTGGGAGATGCGCTTTACGGCGGCGAGGGGGTGCCGGAGCTCGGCGCCCGGCACGCGCTTCACGGCAGCGTCATCGCTTGGGATGGCGACGCGGCGCGCGCCGGTTTTCGCGGCGAGGCGCCCCTACCGGCGGAGCTCGGGCGCTTGCTCGAGACCGGTGGCGCCGGCGGAGCCTGAGTCAGGATCTCGATCAGCTCGCCCACCAGCTCGGCCGTCTCGGCGACGGTCGGCAGCTTGGGGCGCAATACCGCGACGCGCTCGTCGGGCTTACGACCGCGCTGAAAGGTCGTTTGCGACGGCAACACCTGTGCGCACAGCGAGCCTTCGCGCACACGCAGCAGCACGTACGGCTCGGCCACGGTGCCGCCCAGGCCCAGCGCGTGGTCGGTGCCCACCTCGACCGCGATCAGGCCTGAAAGGGCGCCACGCGGCTGGATCAGCAGCCGCACCTCGTCGGGTGCGCTGGAACCGAGCGGCAGGCGCGCCAGCGGTACCGCGCGCAGCTTGCGCTTGCGCAAGGTTCCCAAGATACGGCGCAGCGAGCCGTGCGGATCGCTTCCCAGCGCGGCGGGTAGCTCGCGGCCACGGCCGGTCAAGAAGACGGGCAAGAGCAGCGTGCAGCCGAGCAGCAGCTCGACCGCGCGGTACGCCGAGTGCTGGCGCTCCCAGAAGTGCAGCAGCAGCGCGCCCAACAGCAAGACGCCCAGCACCAGCGCGCCGGGCAGCGTGCTCGCGTCCAGCCAACGGCCGGGTAGGCGCTCGCTCGAGCGCGGGAACGCATCGGCCTCGGACAGCGGCAACCACTGACCCGGCCCGCGCGGAGCAGCGCGACCCGGCCGGGCGTAGAGAGCCGCGCTCACCATCGCGCCGAGCAGCAGCAAGCCCACCGCGCTCGGCTCGTCCCATCGACCACCGGCGATCACGGCCAGCCCGAGCAGCACACCGCCGAGGGCGGCGCGCAATCCCGGGGAAAGCGGCAACAGCGCCTTGGCTTCGGCCCCGCGCTGCTTGGCGGCAGCGGAAAAACCGCGCCATTTGGCCAGCAGTAGCGCTCCGAAAGCCAGGCCGCTACCGAGCGCGCCGAGCAACCAGCTCAAGCGCTCGCGCGGTGAATCACCCAGCTCGCGCGACGCCAGCAGGGCGGGCGACTTCGGGGCAACGCCGGCCGCGAAGGCGTCGAACGCCGAATCAGCGACCCAAACGCGCCACAGCGCCGGCTCGCCGCGCGCCACGTGCGGGCGCACGACCTCGAGCTCGTCTTTACCGGGCGCGCGCCGCAAGTTGCCGACGAACACGCCGCCGAGCTCGTCCAGCTCGTTGATGGTGCCCCCGCTCTCACCGGGGCTGGGCAGCATCGGAGCGGCACTGGCTTCGGGTATGCGAAACGTCACGCGCGCCGAGTCGAGACCGTCGTCGAAGCGCGGGCCTACCCAGCGCAGCTCGACGTGCGAGCCCACACGCCGGATCAGCTCGCGCTTGCCGAGGTCCGTGCGGTACGCGAAGCGAAACACGTACGAGCCGGTGCGCAGGCCCTTCTCGCGTTCGACCAGCAGCTTGAGCGAGCCGTCGGGCTCACGCGTCACGGTGAGCGGCACGGTGCCGAACTTCGAGTCGTCCGTGCAGATCACGGTCGCGTCCGGCAGCGGCTCGGCGTCGCTGTCGACGCCGGCCAGGCTGAGCTCGTTGAGCGGGCCGCCACGGAGGCGAATCCCGAGCTCTTCGGCGACGGTCGCGGTGCCGTTGCGTTCGACGTCCACAGTCGCCGAGTGCGCGGTGGGGCGCGTCTCGACCCAGCTTGCGCGTGCAGGAAATGCCGCTAAAAGCGCGGCTGCGGCGGCCAGGAGGGCGAGATGTCGTTTCAAGACATACATCGAACTACCTGTGCATACCTTGGCCGACACAGGCGGCCAAAGTTTCGGAGCCTCAGCACTTATCGAAGCGGCGCAGCTCAGTTCTTGTCCAGGGCGTCTTTCATCGCGCCGCCCGCGGCGACGGCGGCGGCGCTGCCGTCGGCGAACGCATCGGCGGGGAGCTCGAAGTCGATGCGAGCGCTGCCGGCACCGACCGTGCTCGAGAACGCGATCGGAGTCTCGCCCCGATGCGGCGTTGACTTCAGCGCTTTCATGAAGGCGTCGCTCTTCGCGCTGCGGGCCAGCGCGTGCGCAAAATAGTTGAGCGTCAGGTAACCGGCCATCGCGACGCTCTGGTTGTGCTCGGGCCGCGCGAAGAACGCACCCGGCTCACTCTTCTTGTGCTCGGCCATCACGCGCGCCATCTCGGCCGGGTCGTCTCCGCTGAGCACGTAGGTGCTCTGGCCGTCAGGCTGTACGATCACGACCAGCCGCTTGAGCTCGTTGGGCTCGCCCTTGAGCCATTTGGCGATCATGCGCGCGATGGTCTCGTCGACGGCCGCCCAGGCCTTCAAGTCGACCGTGACCTCGAACAGCGTGGCGGGCGTCTTGAAGCCAGCCAGCCTGAACGGTTTCTTCGTGACCTTGGGCCAGACCTTGGGCAAGCCGGCGGCGGCCTTGTCACCCAGCTTTTGCTTGGCCAGATCCTTCGCCCATTTTTTGAACCCGGCGTCCGCCAAAAGCCCGAAAAAATCCGTGTAAACGCCCAGTAAGCGCGCGGACGGCTCGGACGAGCGCGCCACGATCGTGTCCGAGTGGCGGTAACCGAGAGAGTCCGTTTGCGTGGGGCTCATCGCGAACATGAACGTTTCCGGCTGGCTCGCGAAGGCGGTGTCGGTCATGTGGCGTACGCGTTTGCGCGTCGCGGCGGGCAGCTTTTCGTGCTCCAGGAGGCCCTCTGCCAGCTCACCTAAAATGCGCGAGATGGCGGTGTAGCGCTCGGCTGGCAGCGGCGGATTGTAGCCAGCCAGCGTGGCGCCCGGAGGGATGCGCGGCAGGCTCGCCGGAACCGGCTGTGGTTTGACGGCGGCGATGCTGCCGGCGATCCACGAGCTGTTGCCTTTCAGCCGTAGCTCGGCCGAGCCCGTGAGCACGTTGCGCGCGGCATCGATGCGACTCTCGACACGGATCTGATCGAGATCGTTGAACAGGTTGATGCTCTCGTCCACCAAGCCGTATACGGCGTCGGACAGGGCGCGATCGAAGCGCGGTGAATCCAGCGCGATTTCGCGGATGGCCATGCCCGCGAACAGGCGTAGCGCCGCGACGTCACGGCCGTAGTGCTCCTGGATCGGCGCGGCGTTGAGAACCAGCTCGAGATCCGCGCCGCTCTGCGGCTCGCTCGGCAGGCCGCGGGTCGCGTAAGGCAACAGCGCGTCCACGTCTTTGGGACCACGCCCGCACACCAGGCGCGCCGGGGCAGTGCCCAGGCTAACGGCCATGGCGCAGCTGGCATCCGGAAAGTCACCGACGCGGTACACGCCGGGCGCGAGCTTGCGTGTCGGCATTTGCATCGATTCGGCCGCGCTGAGCGCCTCGTCGAGCGACTTCAACCCGACTGACCCGACGATCAGCGGCGGCGGCAACTTACCCTCGCCGAAGGTGTCGAGAGAGACGACCATGTCGACGGGGGCTTCCCACGAGACCGCGCGCCCGAGCGGTCTCGCCGACTCTGGAATCAAATCCTCGGGCTTCACGGGCACGTTGCTCCACTTGGTGAGCGTGTCGACGAGCAGCCGCGGGCGCGCGATGTGCCCGAGCACTACGACCTCCGCTGGTCGTTTGACGGGTGACAGATCCGGCGTCTCGACCACGGCCGGCGGCGCCGCCGTGATCGGCTTGGCTGACGGGGGCTTGGCCTCCGGCTTCGGCCCACAACCCCAACAAGACAAGCTGATACAAGTCGCAACTACCCAGAAGCGCATTGGAAGCAGCGTATCACGGGGTATCCTCTTGGGAATGCCCCTCAAGGTGTACCAATACGCCAAGTGCTCGACGTGCCGAAAAGCCCTCAAGTGGCTCGATGGTCGCGGCGTCAGTTACGACTCGATCGATATTGTCACGACACCTCCCAAGAAGGCGGAGCTGTCGCGCGCCTTGAAGCAAGGCGTGCCGCTGAAGAAGCTCTTCAACACTTCCGGCCAGTCGTACCGTGAGGGTGGATGGGGCGCGAAGCTTGCCGATGTGAGTGAGGCCGAGGCGCTCGACGCGCTGGCCAAAGACGGCAAGCTGATCAAGCGGCCGTTCGTGCTCAGTGGCGACACGGTGCTCGTCGGCTTCGACGAGGCTGCCTACAAGAAGACGTTCGCCAAGTAGCACATGGCCGCGCCCGTCGTCGTCGATCGCGTGGCACGGCGCTACGGCTCCGTGGAGGCGCTCAGCGACGTGAGCTTTCGCATCGAGCGTGGCGGCATCACCGGGCTGCTCGGCCCGAACGGCGCAGGCAAGACGTCGCTGTTCGACTTGTTGGCGGGCCTGGCGCAGCCTTCGAGCGGCGCCATCAGCTTGTTCGGGGAGCCGCTGTTCGGTCGGCCGTATCCGCGGCGGCGCGTGGGCGTCGTGCTGCAACGCGAGTTCATTCCCGACCAGATCACGGTGCGCGAATATGCGCAGCTTTTCGCGGCGGTTCACGGCGTGGCCGGGGGCGCCCCGCGCATCGTGGCGCAGGCGCGGCTCGAGCAGCGCGAAAAAGTGGGCGTCGAGCAGCTGAGCGGCGGTGAAGCCCAGCGCCTGTTCGTCGCGGCGTCGCTCGTGCACGCGCCCGAGCTATTGCTGCTCGATGAGCCGAGCGCCGGGCTGGACCCGCAGAGCAAGCGCGAGCTCGGCGACATTTTGCTGCGAGTCGCGGAGGCGACGAGCGTGCTCATTGCGACGCACGACATCAGCGAAGCCGAGCGCTTGTGCGACTCGTGCTTGTTTCTGGTCGGCGGTCGCCTGCGCGCGTCGGGCGCGACGTCGGAGCTGCTCGCGACCGCGGGGGCGCGCGATCTCGAGGAGGCGTTCTTTCACTACTGCGGCGCGCGCGTGAACGCGCAGGGGGACGCAACATGAAAGCGCTTTGGGCGCTGGCGCGCTTGCGCATCTTCGACGTCTTACGCAGCACCAGCGCCTCTCTGGCCTTTTTGGGCCTACCCGTGATCATCTTGCTGGTTTTGACGTTGGTGTTCGCCAAAGGGCATCCGTTCGAAGAGCGCAGCCTCACCCTGGTCGGCAGCGCGCCGGCGCTCGAGCGCGCGGCCGAGCGCGTGTCCGGGCGAGCGGGTTTGCGCGTCGAGCGAGCCAGCGCTCTCGGTGAAGCGCGCAACCAGCTGCACGCGCGCGGCACCACGGGGCTGCTCTACGTGGGCGATGGCGGCGAATTGACGCTCGAGCTCGGCTCCAAAGAAGAGCTGTGGGGCAGAGGGCTCATCGGCTTGCTGCCGCAGGCGCGGCTGCTTCCGATCGAGCTCGGTAGCATGGGCTACGTGCAGTTTCTGTTCCCGGGCCTGCTGTGCTCGAGCGTGATGTTCGCGGGCATGTTCGGCATGGGTTACGCGATGGCGCGCTACCGGCGCAATCAGTTCTTGAAGAAGCTCGCCACGTTGCCCGTCAGCCGCGGCACTTTCGTGCTGGCGCAGATCATCGGACGCGGCAGCCTGGCGCTGGGGCAGATCGTGCTGCTGTTGGCGGCGGGGTGGCTGGTGGTGGGGCTCCGGCCGAGCTTTCCGGGCATGGCGGCCGCTACCCTCGTGGGTACGCTGGGCCTGTTCGTGTTTTCCGGCATCGGCTTCGTGCTGGCGGCGCTAATCGAAACCGAGGCCGTGGTGGCCGACGTCATCAGCGGCCTTACCCTGCCGTTCACGCTGTTTTCCGGCGTCTTTTTCCCGCTCGATGCGCTGCCGGCCTGGCTCTGTTCGGCCTGCCGTTGGCTGCCCTCGACGCTGATGCTCGATGCGGTGCGGGCAACGCTGCTTTACGACACGAGCCTGCTCACGCTCGGCGCTAAGCTAGGGGGGCTTCTGCTCTGGGGCGCGTGCGTGTTCGGCCTGAGCGTGAAGCTCTTTCGATGGCATCAGTAGCGCTACCCGAGAACTGGCTGAAGAGCGCGCGTTTCGACGTAGCGGCGTTCTACGCGCCGGCTGCGCTGTCGTGCCTGGCCTTTGCTTCGTGCGTGCTGTTCAAGGCGCCGCCACTGGCGTGGCTCTGGGCGTGGATCCTGGCGTTCGACGGGCCACACATGCTGGCGGCGTACACGCGTGTGTACGGTGACTCGGTGCTGTGGCGCACGCGCAGGCGCTTACTGCTCGGCTCGCTGGCATCCTTCTTCGTTGGGCCCGCCGTGCTCGCGGTGAGCGTGCTGGGCAACGTTTCTTGGCTGTTCACGGCCTTCCTGGCGGGCATGTCGGTGTACGCGTTTCATCACGTGGTGCGCCAGCATTGGGGCTTCGTTTCGCTCTATGGTGGGCGCGCGCGGCAGCGTAGCGGCAAAGCGGAGCGCTATTGGCTCTATGCGGCGTGCTGGTCGCCGTACATCGCGTTCGTGCTCACGCACCCGAGCCTGCGCCGCGAGGTGCAAGCCGGCCCGTTTTGGGAGCGAGTCGGTGCCATGGCCGCGCTTGGTTCCATGGTGGTGTGGTTGATCGCGAGCGCGCGCTACGGGCTCACGCTCTGGCGTGCGTGGCGTCAGGCGCGGCCACTGCAACAGCCGGTGTATCTGCTGCTCGTGGCGCTCTTTCACGCCCTGCTATTTTTGGTGGTGGCGCGCTTCGAGCCCATTTATCCGGGGGCACGCGGCGCCGACCAAGAGTTCATGCTGCTCAGCTTGATGAACGGCATGTTCCATTCTGCGCAGTATTGCGCGCTCGTCGCGCTGTACCATCAGCGCTCGGTTGACCTGCCCCAAGTCCAGCCAACCTGGTTCGCGCGCCAGCCGCTACGGGTCGCGCTGGTGCTCGTGCCGTTCGTCGCCCTTTACGGCACCGTAGCCTGCGCCACCGGTGTCTACCCCGGCTGCCAACTCTGGCTCGGCCGCACGCTGACGCTCGGCATCGACGTCAACGCCTTCGCGCTCGCTCTATGGTGGGGCTTCGCGCTCCACCACTACTGGCTCGACGAGCGCATCTGGCACGTCCGCACCGACGCCCGCTTGAAGACCGTCTTCGCACTCGGCTAGGAGGCGCTAACCTTGCAGGCGGCGTTCGACGATGACGCAGATGGACTCCACGGTGATCATGGAGAAGAGTTGTCGGGGCGTTATTTTGCTACGGTCGGGGGAAGCGGCGACGGCGGGCAGCCAGTCGGCGAGCTTGTCGACGACGGCTGCTGTGAGGTAGCCGTCTTTCATCACTTCGGGTGACGAGAAGTCGAGGCGTGTGAGGAAGTTGAACTCGGTCTCGCGCACGTTAATTCCGAACTTGCGCTCGAGCGTGAAGATGATGTCGACCAAGTCCAGCGAGTCCGCTCCCAGGTCGTCCACCAGGCGGCTTTCGCGCCTGATGTCGGCCTTGGGAACCGCCAGGCTGTCGGCGATGTTCTCGGCAATCCCCTCGAAGACGTCGTTACTCATCGGAACCACCTCGTGACTGCTGCTGCGGGCTTGCGCTCGGTCGGTGTCGGCGCCTCGTCCGGATAACCCAAGGGCACGAGCGCCACGATATCCCAGCTACTCGGGACCTCGAGCAGCGCTTTGAGCTCGGCGCGCGCCACCAGCGGCCCGGTCATGCCCGAAGCGCCGAGCCCCAGCTCGTGGGCCAACAAGAGCAGGTGCCCGAGCGCCAGCGACGTACCGATCAGGCCCGAATCGACCTCCAGCTGCGCGATGCTTTCGCGCGCCTCGCTCGGGAGCTCCGGCGAAGTGAGGTTCGAGAGCAGCGTGAGCGGCCGAAAGATCGGCACGATCACGAGTGGTGCCTGCTCGAAGCGCGTGAAGTAGTCGCCGTAACGCTCGAACGCCGGCTGGCTTTCGCTCGGAATGTGCTGGGCGACCAGCCGCGTGGCGGCGCGCACGGCCTGGGCCATGCGCGCGATGAGCTCACGATTCTCCACGACCAGGAATTTCCACGGCTGCTTGTTGCTGGCGGAGGGCGCGCTGATGGCGCCTTCGATCAAGCGCGTGACCAGCGCTTCTGGTAGCGGCTCGGGCTTGAAACGCCGCACGCTGCGACGGGTACGAAACAGCTCTTCGATCATGCGTACCCTCCATCGACTCCGTGCACGGAGCCGGTGATGTAGCTCGCCTGGTCGCTCAGTAGGTACGCCGCCAGGCTCGCGACCTCTTCGGGGCGACCGAGCCGGCGCAGCGCCGTGCGGCTCTGCGCCTGATCGCCGACCAGCGCCAGCGTTGCGGCGAGCATCGGCGTTTCGGTAGGACCGGGTCGCACGCACACGGCGCGCACGCCCTTGCGCCCATATTCGATCGCGATGGCGCGCGTGAAAGCTTCGACGCCCGCTTTGGTGGCTGCGTAGACCGCGCCGCCCCGCACGGGCGAGACGGCCGCCACCGAGCTCACGTTCAGCAAAACGCCGGCTTTTGCCTCGAGAAAGTGCTTCAAAATGGCGCGCGTGCACAGCACGGTGCCCAGTAGATTGACGCCCAGCTGCTCGCTCAGCGGCTCCACCGCCGAGCTCACCAAGAGCGCGGCATGGTGGATGCCGGCCGCGTTGACCCAGCCATCGAGCTTGCCGGTCTGCGCCAAAAACGTTGCAACCGCGGCGTCGACTTGAGCGGCGTCTTGCACGTCGAAGCAGAGCGGCACGCCGCCCAGCTCTCGCGCCAGCGCCTCGGCCTGCTCACGCGAACGGTGGTAGCCGATACCGACGCGCGCACCCTCGGCAGCGCAGCGCCGCGCGATGGCCGCGCCGATGCCGCCGCTCGCCCCCGTGACCACGATGTGCCTATTCTGCAGCAAGTGCCGCCTCCTGCCCACGCAGCACGATGGCCGCGTTGTGTCCGCCAAATCCGTAAGAGCTGCTCAGCACGTAGCTCTGTTGATGCCGCCGCGCGTGGTGCGGCACGTAGTCCAGGTCGCAGCTCGGATCCGGCTCGTCCAAATTGATGGTGGGGTGCACGAAACCCGCGTTCATGCAGCCCAGCGCTGCGACCGCTTCGACCGCACCTGCGGCCGAAATCAGGTGCCCGATCATGGATTTTGTCGCGGATATGGGCGTGTTTTTGGCGTGCTGCCCGAACACGCGATGAATCGCCACGGTTTCGAGCGGATCATTTTTGGGGGTGGCGGTCCCGTGCGCGTTGATGGCCGAGATGTCCGTCGCTGAAAGTCGTGCATCCGCCAGTGCGCGCGCCATGGCCTGGGCGGCGCCGCGCCCTTCCGGGTGCGGCTCGCTGATGCCGTGTGCATCCAGCGAGCTGCCGTAGCCGACCAGCTCACCTAGCGGCTTGGCGCCGCGAGCCAGCGCGCTTTCCCAAGCCTCGAGCACGAGCATGCCCGCACCTTCGCCGAGCACGAAGCCATCGCGCCCGCGCTCGAACGGCCGCGAGGCGCGCTCGGGCTCCTGGTTGCGGGTGCTGGTCGCGTTGAGCGACGCAAAGCCAGCCATGCCGAGCGGATTGATCATCGAATCCGTACCGCCGACGAGCATGAAGTCGGCACGCCCCGAGCGCACGCGCCGAAAGCCGGCGCCCACTGCGTCAGTGCCGGCTGCACACGCGGAGACATGAAGCAGCGGCGGCAATGTGAGCCCGTGCGCTTGGCTCAAAAAATGCGCGCACAAGTCCGAGGGCGTTTGCATGAACGACAGCCGCTCCACGGCTGCGCTCGGCAAGGGCCGCCCGCGGCGCTGCTCGACCAGGTCATCCATCGAAAACAGCTCGAGTCCTACGCCGAGGCTCAAACCGCCGCGTCCCACCGGCACGCTGCCGCTGCTGCAAGCTTGTTGAAAAGCTTCGCGGGCGGCAGCCAGCGCAAAGCCAATTTTGCGATCCGGCAAGGGCGCGGGCGGCGCTTCTTTCACTTCGCCGGCGATTCGCGTGGGTAACGAGGCTGGGTCGAAGAGCGTCACGGGGCGGATGCCGCTGCGACCCGCCAGCAGTGCGTCCACGAAGCCGGGCACCCCGATGCCGTTGGGAGCCACCACGCCTAAACCCGTGATCGCGACTCGCCGCGTCATCCGTGCACCTGCCAGGTGCTGTGCGCGCTCACGTGGTCACGCGTTTGCAAGCGGTGCTCGACTTCTGTTGCGGCGTGGGCGCGCACGGCTTCTGCCACCGCGGTGAGTAGCAGCGCGGGGCCGCGCTCGCCCGGCGGCTGCGCCACACCCGTCAAAATTTCGCGCGTCGCCCTTTCGCTAGTCAAAGCGTCGTGCGGAGCATAGCGATGCTCCAAGCTGCGCAAGGTGGCGCGCGTTGCTGCGCCGCGCGCCGCCGCGCTCTCGGGGCGCTCCAAGATCAGGCAGGCGGCCGCATCCCACAGCTCCGTGACCGGCACGGGCGGCGAGAGCCGTGAAAAGTGGTGCTCGACCAGGAAGTTGCGCTGGTGCGCGACCGCTAGCACCACGGCGCAGTCGATGGTGCCGTCTTGCAGCAGAATGTGTGCTTCTTCGAGCGCGCTGTAGACCTGGCCGGGCCCCGGATAGCTCACGAAATAGGGCCCTTGAAGGTCGAAGTTGGCTGAAACGTGGAACGCTGGCATGTTCGGCAAGCAGCGAAACGTGAGCAGGGGGTGCGCACGCTGAAAGCCCCCGCTTGAAAACCGCGTCATGCTGAAGCGCTCGCCATCGAGCGAGCTTTCCAGCACCGGATCGATATCGTCGCGGTTGAAGGGGATGTAACCCACCACCGCGAACAAGCCGGCGCGCTCACCCAGCTGCGGCGCCTGCAAGCCCGCCTGCTCGAGCGCACCCGCCGCGGCAATCACCGCCAAGTCGTCTTGGGTACCCATGAACTTACGCGTCTTTTTGGCGCGCAAGAAGGCCGTCGGCTCGAGCGTGCGCGGGTCGCCAGGACCGAGCGCGACGCTGCTCGCACCCGTGACTGCGATCACTCGGCCTTGCCTCCGTTGGCGAGCTCGCGCGTCCAGATCTTGTAGATCATGGCACGCTGGTCGGTGACGCGCGCTGAATCGACGGCACGCAACATGAAGGTGAGGCGAGCTCGCCCGATGCAGCGCTCGCCGACGTGCGCTTCCGCTTCGATCTGCGCGGCGCTATCGAGCCGCTGCGCGAGCGTTACTTTGAGCGCAATCTGGTCGCCCGGGCCCGCCGGCGCGTGAAACTTCGCCTTTTCGATCTGAGCCAAAATGGCGCGCTCGGGCGCGTCTGCCTTGCCGGATTCCAGAAGGAAACCAGCGAGTTGCGCCATCGCTTCGAGGAGCAGGGCGCCGGGCAAGATCGGATGATCGGGAAAGTGATCGTGCAGCACCTCATCCGTGAGGCTCACGCATTTGATGCCGGTCGCGGATTCGCCCGGAACGAAGCTCGTGACCTTGTCGAGTAAGAAATACCTCACGACGACCTCATGCGGGAGGCGAGCTCGAGCCAGCCGCGCTTCGTGCCGCCGTCTCCCAGCGCCTGGTTGAAACCGCGGCAGGCCGTGAAGCACTGCTGGCAGCTGGCCAGCTCTGGATGCCGCGCCGTCAAGGCGCGGTGCAGGCTCGATAGCGACGCCTGCTTCACGTTGCCGACGACCTCTTGGATTCGCTCGATGCACGGCGACACATTGCCGACGTGGTCGATGTTGAAGCTTTGCAGGCCGGCGCGGCACTCCGGCATGGCCTCGCCCCGGATGAATCTCCCGGCCGTCTGGAAGTAGTCGCTGAAGAATCGCACGTGCGGGTATTTTTCGAAGAGCGCTGGCCAGGTGGCAGCGGCGGCGGCGCTGGGCAAGCGATCGGGGCCGTCTTTGCCGCGCCGGTAGCCATCCGTGGCGAGCAGCGTGAATTGATGGCCGACGCCGCGGGCCTGGCTTTGTTGGAGCAGCGCCTCCATCTGCTGCTCGTTGCTCTGCATCAACACCGTCATGACGTGCACCTGTAGCCCGCCGCGCGGTGCGGCTGCCTTGAACAGCTCCACCGCATTCCAGGCGTTTTCGGTCGTTTTCGGGATGCCGCGCTTGGCGTCGTGCAGCGCCGCGTCCGCATAGTCGATCGAGACGCTGGCGTGCACCAGGCCGGCGTCGAACAAGGAGCGCGCGCGTGTCTCGTCGACGTACCAGCCGTTGGTGAAGAGGGCCGGGATGTGATGCTCCGCGAAGGCTTCGATGATGCCTTCGAGGTCTTGGCGGATCAAAGGCTCGCCACCTTCGATCGAGACCAAGAAGCAGCCCAGCTCACTCAGCTCGCGCGCGACGCGCCGGTAGTCCTCGAGCGTGAGCTCTTCACGCTTGGGCGCCACGTTCGGCCAGAAGTCGCAGAAGCTGCACTTCATGTTGCAGCGATTGGTGACCTGCACCAAAACTTGAAAGGGCCGCTTGCGCACCAAGCCGAGCGCAAAATTGGCGTCTTTTTGCATCACCTGTAGCCCGGCCGGGATCGCGATTGGCAGCTTTGCCAAGGGTAGCTTGAGCAGATTGGGGATCGGGAGCTTCATCGGAACGACCAGCCTCCGCGGTATTGCTCGGTGAGCCGCCCTGCCACGTCCTTCAAGAGCGGGCCGAGCTTTTGGTACTCGGAGAGCAGCCCCACGATTTCGCCTACCGTGCGATCCAGCTCATCGCGGGTAACGGTGAGGGGCGGCTCGATACGCAGCACGTTCCAATGCTGTGAAGCCGGCTGGCAGATGATGCCGCGCTCGAGCAGCCGCACCGACAGCCACTGCCCGAAGACCTTCTCGGAGACGCTCTCCACCACACCCGAGAAAATCCGCTGAAAAACTCCCGAAGAAGTGGGGCCCAGCTCGATGCCGACCAGCAGCCCGGCGCCCCGCACCTCGCGCACCAAGGGGTGACCCTGGAGCTTTTGCTGCAAGCTGGTGAGCACGTGCTCACCCAGCTCTTTCGCTCGCTGGCTCAGCTCCTGGCTCTGCACGAGGCGCAGCACCTCGCGCCCGATGCGGCACGCGAAGGCGTTGCCTGAATACGTGCTGCCGTGCAGATCGAACTTGGCCTGCGTGCCGTATGCGCGCTGCTGCAGCTCGCGCGAGGTGAGCGTCGCCGAGAGCGGCACGAGCGAGCCGCCCAGCGACTTGCCCAGCACCAGCACATCGGGGATGAAACCGTATCGTTGATAGGCGAACAAGCTGCCGGTACGCCCCAGCCCGGTTTGCACCTCGTCGAGCACGAAGAGCGCGCCGTGCTTTTTGCAAAGCTCTCGCGCCTGCGCCAAATAGCCTTTGGGGGGCATGATGACGCCGGCCTCGCCCTGAATTGGCTCGACCACGAACGCGGCGACTCGTTGCCGGGTCAAGGCGCGCTCGAGCGCGACCAGGTCGCCGAACGGCACGGCCGTGCAGCGCTGCAGCAGTGGCTCGAACGGAGCGCGCAATCGCTCGTGCCCCATGATGCTGAGCGAGCCTAGCCCGGTGCCGTGAAAGCCGCCTTGCGCGTAGACGAAGGCCTGTCGGCCGGTGGCGGCGCGCGCCAGCTTCATCGCGGCTTCGACCGCCTCGCCGCCGCTGTTCGAGAAAAGCGTGACGTCGAGCGGGGCGCCCGCCGCTTGCGCGAGATCGCGTGCCAGCTCGGCCGCGTGAATCTGCGGCCCGATGTGCATCAGGTTGACGGCGTCGTCGCGCAAGAACGAGGCGACACGCTCGACCAGCTCCGGTGGGTTGTGGCCCAGATTGACGGCACCGAAGCCCGCCAGCATGTCGAGGTATTCACGCCCCTGGTCGTCCCACAAGCTGGTGCCGCGGCCGCGCACGAAGACGCGCCCGTAGCCGAAGGTGCCCAGCAGCTTCACGAAAGCTGGGTTGACGTGCTTCTCGTAGTCGTCGACAGCAGGGTGGCGTGTCGTCATTCCAAGACCTTTCGCAGCCCGAATTCGGCTGCTGCAAACGTGGCGATGCCCGCCGCAATCATCAGCAGCAGGTAAAGCGAGTAGGAAGGAAACGTCTCCTCCCAGCCGCTCGCTACCGCGAACGCCAGGTTGACGTTGGCGGCGCGGGGCGTGATCAGGCGGGTGAGCAGCAAGAGGCCCAAGAACGCCGCGGTCGCGTAGAGCCAGGCGTGGCGGGGCATGCCCAGACGATTCAGCACGGCCAGGCCGATCGCCAGACCGCCGACGTGAGTAAAGAGCGAAGTCGGCAAGAGCTCGCCGCCGGTCGTGATGTCCAGAATCCACAGAGGATTGCCGAAGCACAGCCAGAGCACGCCGATCGCGACGAGCTCGGCTCGCTCCAGCAGTGCACCAACGCCGATCAACACCGCGGCGATGTGACAACCCCACAGCACGTCAGGCCAGCGTCGCGCAAACACGTGATAGCTGCCGTGCACGGCAAAGCAACCGAGCGCTGCGATACCGAGCCAGCGCGTCGTCACAGCGCTCCGTCCACCACCAGAGTCTGGCCGGTGATGTAAGTGTTGTGTAGCGCGAGCCACGAAACCAGACCCGCGACCTCGCTGACTTTGCCGTAGCGGCGCAGCCCGCAGTGCTTGAGGTACTCGGCGCGCAAGTCTGCCGGTAAAGAGTGCGAGGAGCCGGCCTCGAGCACGCCCGGCGCCACCACGTTGAGCTTAACGCCGCGCGGCCCCAGCTCCTTGCTCAGCGCGCGTGCCAGCGCCGAGAGCGCGCCCTTGGAGGCCGCGTAGGCTGCAGGAGCCGGCACCGACTTGGTGCCGTCGATGGAGCCCAGGAACACGATATTGCCGGAAAAATCGCGGGCCAGCTCACGGCACGCCACGAAGGCGCTCTTCACGTTGACGGCCAGTAACCGGTCGAAGGCGTCGTCGTCCGCCTCGGTGATCTTTTCGAATTGGGGTACGGGTGCGGCTGACGTGAGCGTAGCAGCGTGCACGAAGCCGTGCAGCTCCCCCAGCTGCTCGCGCAGCGAACGAAACGCCGCGAGCGTGCTTTTGGCCGACGCAAGATCGGTCTGAACGGCGATGCTGCCGGGGAGCTCGCCAAGGAGGCCTTGCGAGACGCCCGAATTTTGGTGATACGTGAAGCCGACGCGCGCTCCGTCGGCCACGAGCTGGGTGCAGATGGCGCGGCCCACGGTGCCGGAGCCGCCGAATACGATCACGTTTCGCTCAGTCGAGGACATCTTGCTCCAACCAGGTCAGGCTTTCGTCGAGCGCCCGAGCGAACGCTTGGCACGCGTCGGAGCCGATGGTCAGCGGTGGCTCGAGCCGCAGCACCGACCAGTCGTGACCGCACAGGTGCGCCAGGATGCCGTGCTTGCTCAGGCGCTGCACCAGCAAGGCCCCCGCGCTGGGCCGCGGCTCCAGCTCGGGCAGCCCCAGGCCGGACCAGGTCGCCCAGGGGTGTGTCGCGCTTTTGAGCTGAATTCCGCCCAAAAGTCCGCGTAGGCTCACGCGCGTCACCGAGCGGTGCCGCTCGCCGACGCGCGCCAATAGACGACTCAGCTCCTCGGAGCGTGCTCGAACGCCGGCCATGAAGATGGGGCTCTGCAGCTGCTCGAGCACCGCGAGCGCGACCCGGCACGCGAGCACGCTGCCGCCGAGCGTGCTGTTGTGGATCTCGCTCCGGAGCGGGCTGCCGTACGCCTTTTCCCAGAGCCCGGGGCCGAACACGACGGCCGAGATGGGCACCAGACCAGCGCCCAGCGCCTTGCCGAGCGTAAAAGCGTCGGGCCGCACGCCGCTGTGCTGAAACGCGAACAGCTCACCGGTGCGACCGAGGCCCGTCTGAATTTCGTCGAAGACGAGCAGCGTGCCGTGCTCGGTGCAAAAGCGCCGTGCAGCGATCAGGTAGTCGTTCGGCACGATGCGCGCACCGGCTTCCATTTGGATCGGCTCGAGCAACAGCGCGGCGTACTCGCCGCTCGCCAGCTGCTTTTCGAGCGCAGCCATGTCGCCCAAGTCCACGCTCTCGAAGATGGGCGCCAGCAGGCGCTCGAACGGATCGCGATACAGACCGCGTGCCATGCAGCCCAGCGCGCCCAGCGTAGTGCCGTGGTACCCCTCGGAAAGGCACAGGATTTTCGAGCGACCGCTGACCAGCGCACAGGTCTTGAGCGCCGCCTCTACCGCTTCCGCGCCGCCGCAAGCGAAGAAGCAGGTTTCGAACTCCGTGCCCGCCGCCTGCACCAGCGCGGTGGCGAGCTGGCCCGCGAATGGGTTGAGCGTTTCCGTGTAGAGGTGCGGCGCCCGTGAGCCGAGCGCCTCGCGCAGCGCGCTCTCGGCGAAGGCCGGGTGGTGACCGAAGCTGAGCGTGCCGAAGCCGGAGATCCAATCCGTGAAGGTGACGCCGTCGCTGGTTCGAAGCACGCAATCGTCGGCCTCGACGAAGCGAAAGTCTCGGCTCGAAACCCGGAGAAAGCGCGACAAGGCGGGGTTCACGTGCCGGGCGAATTCTTCGAAACCCTCAGATGCCTCCATCCATCACCAGGGTTTCTCCGGAAACGTACGAGCTCCGGTTGGAGGCTAAGAGCACGCACACCTCCGCGACCTCGGCGAACGTGCCGACACGGCCCAGCGCGTTGTGCTTCAAGTAGTCGGTCAGGCGGTGATCGGGCAGGTTGCGTCCCAGGCCGTCTTCCAGCAAGCCGGGTGCCAGGCACAGCACGCGAATGCCATGCCGCGCCACCTCTTTGGCCATCGCCTCCGTCATGCCGATCAGCGCGGCCTTGCTGGTCGTGTAGTGGATGGGCGCTTCGATCATGCGCGCGCCGGCGAGCGAGCCAATGTTGACGATCACGCCGGATTTACGCCGAATCATGCCGCGCAGTGCCGCGCGCGAAGTCAAGAACGGCCCCTTGACGTTGACCCGGATCACGCGGTCGAAGTCTTCTTCTTCGAGCAAGGCGAGCGGCAGGTTTTGAGTGATGGCGGCGTTGTTGACGAGCACGTCCAGCCCGTCCCACGCCCCTTCTACCGCGCGCACCATGCCTTCGGTCTGCGCGTTGTCGGCGGCGTCGGCCTTGAACGCGAGCACTTCCACGCCGAGCTCGGCGGCCTCGGTTCGGGTGCGCTCGGCGGCTTCTTCGTTGCGCGCGTAGGAGAAGGCGACGCGCGCGCCGTGGCGAGCGCAGGCGAGCACGATGGCGCGGCCCAAACCGCGCGACCCGCCCGTGATCAGCACCCGCTTTTGCTCGAGTAGCTTCATGCCTGCGTTTCCGAGCGGCCCCAGATCTTGGTCTCGCCGGTCGGGCCCACGTAGCGCGCGTCCTTCTCTCGATACAAAAGGTTGTAGGCGCAGCCGGGCATCAGGCGCCCGTCTGGCATCGCGTAGTGGGTGCAGCACTTTTTGATACGGTCCACCTCGAAGGTGTGAACGTCCATGAAAGCGTGGATGAAGATGGTCTTCACCAGGCTCTCGCCAATGTGCAAGCGCTCTTCGAGCTCGAGCGCGCGCTCTTCCGGGTACATCAGGTGGATGGACCGCTTCAGTGCGGACAAGATTTTCGCAGGATCCGGCACTTGGCCGGCGCTGGTCCACATTTCGTCGATCGCGGCCTTGATGGCGCCCTCGAACTCGGCACCAGGTCGAATCGTGCCGCGGTTGGCCAGTAGCTCCAGGTACTGTTGCAAATCCAAGAAGCGCGGGAAGGGCACGTAGCCCTGGTCGGTCTTGAGCAAGTACGTGAGGCCGAAGCAGCTCGGGTGCGAGCACGGCAGCGGCAAGAAGTCGCTCGACTTGAGCACGCCCCCGCTCTGCGCTTCGGCCGCATGCACGATGTCCGGAATCGTGATCACGTCCAGCGGGTTGTGCGGCGCGAAATGCTCGCCCCCGTAACCGGTGTACGCGGCGGGCTGGAACGTGAGCGAAAGGATGAAGTCGCGCTCGAACAGCAGCTTGACGCATTCGCCAATGTGCTGGTCGTTCACGCCTTTGGCGACGGTGGAAACGATAGTCGTACGGACGCCGGCGCGCTCCAAGTTGTTGAGCGCTTTTTCTTTGGCGGCCCGCTGGTCGCCGCCGCCACGCAGCACGCGCAGCGCCGGGTTCGACAGTGCGTCGAGCTGCAGGCTCACGTACACCTTGCGTTTGGCCAGCTCCTCGCAGAAGGCCGAGTCGGTGGCGACGCGCAGCCCGTTCGTCGAGATGGAGACGCGCGATATCTCCTTCTTTTCTCGGGCCATGTCCAAGAATTCCAAGAACTGCGGGTGCAGGGTGGGCTCGCCGCCCGAGAGGTTGATGGTCTCGATCGTGCCTTCTTTTTCGACCAGGCCGTCGAGGATCTTGCCGAACTCCTCGCGCGTCATGTTGTAATTGTGCCGGTTTTGCACGATGCAGATGGGGCATTCGAGATTGCAGTGATTGGTGATCTCGATGATGGGCAAACACGAGTGCTGCTCGTGATCGGGGCAGAGCCCGCAATCGTCCGGGCAGCCCTTCTCCACCGCGGTCGAGTGCTTGAGCGGGATCGAGCCTTCTTTGATGTAGGTGAGCGACTTCAAGAACCAGTCGGCGTCACCGGAAATGAGCGCCTCGCTCTGGCCGTGCGTCGGGCACTGCTTTCGCAGGTACACCTTGCCGTCGCGGAGCAGGCGCACGCCATCTACCGGCTTGCGGCATTGGGGGCACAGCCCGCGCGAGAAGGAGTGGAACACCTCGCGCGACGACACGTCCGGCGTCATCACGAACTTGGGCTCGAGCAGGGGTAGTTTCATCATGGTGTCACCTCACGAGCGGCAGTTGACGAGACGGAGCGGGCCTTGTGGCATGGAGCAGGGTTTGCGCGTCGGGGCCCGCGAAACGCGCGTCTTTTTCGCGGTAGAGCACGTTGTAAGCACAGGTCGGAATATTCGAGCCGTCTGTCTCCGGCACGCCGACGCTACACTTCATGATGCGCGACACGTCGAAGCTCTCTTCATCCATGTGCGAGTGGATGTAGATGGCCTTGCTGGCGCGCTCGGCGATCTTCTGGCGCTCGGCCAGGCTCAGGGCGCCGCTCTCCGGAAACATCTCGCGCACCAAGCGCTTGAGCGTCTTCAGCACGGCCTCCGATTCGGGCAGGCTCTCGGGCGCCGCCCACAGCTCGTCGATAGCGTCTCTCAGCATTTGCTCGATGCGCTCGCGCGGCTGAATGTAGATGGAGTCGCCGAGTAGCTCGAACAGGCGCGCGCGCCCCAAGAAGCGCGTGAAGGGCACGTAGCCGCCGTCGTCCAGCAGCAGCAGGTAGCAAATGGAGTAGCAGTGCGGGTGGGCGAGCGGCGACGGTACGAAGTCCGTCCACCGCAGCTTGTCGCCGGTCGCCTCGTTCAAGATCCGGTGCAAGTCGGGCGTGGTAATGCGGGCCGCGCGGTTGAAGCCCGTACCGCCTTGGCCGGTGAACGTGAGCGTGTGCAGCTCGAGCGAGCAAATGTTCGGTTTGCTCAACATCAGCTCGAAGAGCGGCCCGACGTCTTTGTCGTTCAGGCCCGCGGCAACCGCCGGCAAGAGCGTGGTGGTGACGTCGTGACGCGCGAGGTGCTCGAGCACCTTGAGCTTGCTCTTGACGGTCTTGGCGCCGAGCATCTGCTGGTCGACCTGCTCGTCGAACGTGTCTAACGAGAGCACGATGCGCGCGTCGGCTTCGGCCAGCTCTTTGACGTAGTCTTCGTTCAGCAGCTTGAGGCCGTTGGTCGAGACCGTGAGGCGCTGGATGCCCGCGGCGCGCGCCATTTTGAGGAATTGCGGCAAGCCGGGGTGGAGCGTCGGCTCGCCCCCGGTAAAGTTGATGATGTCCAGCTCGTCGTGCTGGTCTTTCAACTGATCGAGCGTCTGCTGGAACGCCGCTTCCGACAACAGGTGCGGGTCGTCGTTCTTGTTCACCGTGTAGCAGATCGGGCAATCCAGATTGCACGCCGAAGTGATCGGCACGACCGGCATGTAGGTCTTTTGCTGGTGACTCTTGCAGGGCCCGCAGTCGAAGGGGCAGCCCTGCTTGACGTTCTTGGCGTTTTTGGGTGGCGTGTTGGGCGCCACGAACGAAAGCGCGTCGAGGTACCACTCGACCGAAGAAGAGACGAGGCAGCTGTGGTGACCATGCTCGGGGCAAAACTTGTCGAACCACACCTGCTGGTCGCGGAAATGAATTTTGACGTCGAGGCCGCGCTTGCAAGTGCTGCAAAGCCCCTTGGTCATCGAATAGTACACGTGCGTCGTCGGCGTTCGCGTGGCACACGGCGCGCAATCGAGCATTCTCTCCTCCGAGTCCCCTTGTAGCGCTTCCGCGCGCCGTCGAATACCCCCGAGCGTGGCGCCCGTGGTGCGAGCGATGTTAGGCTGCGTCCGTGCTCCGAAACGGCCTGTACTACGTGGCCGGCGAGGCGGCGGGCAGCGCGTGCGAGCCGTTGGCCCGCAAATATCGCGCGAGCGTGATCCTGGGCTCGCTGCGTGAAGACGTGATTGCCTTGCCGGTCGCTGGCTTTACCGAGTACCCGTCGTTCAGCCATTTTGGTGGGTGCGGCTTGCCCGGTGGTTTCTTGCCGTTGCTCTGGCCAGGGCCGCGCTCGAGCGTCTCGCGGCTGTACCGGCGCGCGCTCGGGCACGCAGGCCGCGGGCGCTTGGCGGCCGCGTTCGTGGCGCTGGGGCGCGCGGCGCACGTGCTGACGGACGTGTGTATCCCTTCGCACGTGCATCGCGCGGCGCACGAGCGCGATCCTTTCGAGTGGTGGATCGAAGGAAACTTACCGGAGCTGAGTCGGCTCGAGCCGCAGGTTGCGCCGCCTGCACGCGCCGTCGAGCTCGTTCAAAACCTGGCGACTCGCAGCGCCGCCTTCGCTCCCGATCGCACGAACACACCCTGGGGGCGTGCGCTGCGCCGCCGCGGGCGGCTGCGCGGCGTACCGGCGGCGGAAGCGCGCCGTCAGGCGCTGGAGCTGGTGCCGCACGCGGTGAGCCACGTGCGCGCCTTACTGGAGCAAGCCTGTCGCGAGGTGCCGTGGCCTGGGCCGGCGCGCCGAGTTTTGCTAACCTCACCCGCCATGAGCGAGGAGGACGAGGTCCTGGCCGAGACGCTCGAGGCGCTCGACTTACCGGAGCGCATGCTGAGGCCGTGGTTCGATCACAACCGCGCGTTTTGCCAGAAGCACGGCGGGCGCCGTGTTTACGGCGGATTGCTCGAGCTGCTGGACCGCTGCGACCAAGCGCTAGAGCGCCGTCAGGCCACGCAAAAGGGCGAAAAGTAGTGCGTTACGGCGGCCTGTTCGTCGTCATCGAGCTGGCGCTGGGCAAGCTGGGCGAGCCAGAAGTGTCGCGTTACCGGGACCCGCTCTTGCTCGGCTCACTGCGCGAGGACGTGTGGCACATCCCGGTCGTCGACCGCATCTTCGAGCATTGGTCGTTTTCGCACTTTTACAAGCCGCCGCTGCCGGGCGGCTTCTTACCCCTGCTCTGGCCGGGCCCGCGACTCAAGGGCAACAAGTTCTACCGCCGCGCGCTGAACGAGCACCACGCGGGGCGCACCGCAGCCGGCTTCGTGCAGCTCGGTCGCGTCGCGCACCTGCTCACGGACATGTGCTGCCCCGTGCACGTGCATCGCGTCACGCACGATACGGACCCTTACGAGTGGTACGTCGAAGGCAATATCGAGCGCCTGCTGCAGCTGCCGGTGCCAGACGTGTCCGAACGGGCCAAGCCCAGCGACCTCGTGCGAGAGCTCGCGGCGTACACGCAAAAATTTCGCGCCGATGCGACGAACCATCACCTGGGTCGCGTGCTGAAGCGCGCCAAAATGCTGCGCGGCGTGACCAACAAAGAAGCCGCTCAGCAAGCCCACGAGCTGATTCCGTTGGCCGCCGGCTACACTGCGGCGCTCTTTCGCATGTACTTGCGCGACCGATGCAGCCCCGCACCCACGCCTTCGTGATCCGTGCGGCTGTCGCGGCGGCGCGGTGCGACTGGCTGCGCACGCACGAAGCAGCGCTGCTGCAAGGCAACGAAGCCGAAGACGATTTCGTGCTCGGACCGTTGCGCCTGCGCGCACCCGGGCTCACGCACAGCTATCGTCCCGGCTCGCGCTTTGGCGAGCTGTGGGCGCCGTCGGCTCGCACGCAGCTCGAGCGTTGGCTGCAACGCGCAAGCCGCGCTTCTTCCTCGAGCCGCGCAGCGTTTTGGCTCGGACGCGCGTGCCACCTGCTCGGCGACATGGCCGTCCCGGCACGCACGCGCGGCGTCTGGCACCTGCTCGGCGATCCGCTCGAAGCTTTTTGGGAAGCTCACGAAGACTTGGCAGCGTTACTGCCCCTCCAATTGCCGGCGACCCGCGAGAGCTGCCTGCAGCACGCCGAAAGCCTCGCTCGATTCTCGAGCTCCTTCGCCGCCGACACGACGCGCACTCCTTGGGGCGCGGCCCGGTTTCGTCTGCTCAACGACGGGCAACGGCTCGATTCGCAGGAGCTGTCGGAACAAGCCGTGCAGCTGCTGACGCGCGCGGTTTCGCATACGCGCGACTTCTTGCGAGAGCAGGCTGCCCAGCTGGGCAGCCCAACAGAAACAACGGCCTCCCTCTAAAGTCGTCGGCAGAAGCGGGTGGCTCAAGCCCGAACGGAGACTGTTGCCGCGACGGGCGCGGGGACGGCCACGGCCCCCGGGACGAGCACCGCTGGGGGGATAGCGGCCGCCGGCGGAGCAGAGTCGCTCCGCGTTTTGAAGACGAGCTGGCTGCGCACTGGGTAGTAATACGTGACGAAGAGCAGGAAGTTGGCGAGCAGGCTCAGCAGCTCGGGCCGGACGCCGGGCAGCCAGGCGAGTAGCAGCTTGAAGGCGATGATGTTGAGTGGGAAGCCGACGACTTCTGCGATGACGAAGCGGCGCGCTTGGGGAGCGGCGCCTTCTGCCGTGGCGCGGAACGCGAAGGAGCGGCTGCCATAGAAGAGCACGACGCCACCAGCCAGCAGCCCAACCACACGAGCAGCCGTGGCGCCGAGACCGAGAAAATGGAGGCTGAGCGCGAGGGCCGCGAAATCCAAAGCCGTGCCGCCTCCACCGACGACGAGCGAGCGCCCGAAACGGAGCGCGTGCGCGCGGATGCGGCGCAGTGGCTCGGAAAAGGCGTTCACTCTCACGCTCCAAGTCTAGGGCACGGCGCTTTTTTGGCTAGCCCGGCGAGCGTGCTTCGGACGCCCAGTAAAGCGTTACGGGCTTTCGCAAATGAAGGGCGTGAGCGCGGTACAGCTGCGATCTTGCCAGAGCCCCGTCGCCAGCATGCCAGAACAGCGCTGGACGCTCATTGTCGACGGGCTCTTGTTGTCCCAGTTGGCGTAAGTTCCGGGCACCAGCGTGCCACCTGTACCGCCCTGCCAGAACAGCGTGCCGTCGACCCAGCGCCATTCGCCGACGACGGCCTGGTCGTTCGCCCCGATGTACGCAAAGAATTGGGGCGTTACGAAGACACTGTAAGCCGTACCTTTGGTCAGGACGAAATTGTTTTCGGTCGCGTTGTCGATGCGCACGAGCGTCATGCCGTTGGTTTGGCAATAGGCATTGGCGTCGTCCCGGCCGATCGATTGCCGGCAGAACAGGTAGTCGTGCCCATCGAGGGCATCGCACGTGCAATCGGCCGTGTCGGCGCAGGCCGGAGGCTGACCGCCACTGCCGTCGCCGCCGACGGGCGTTCCGCCGCCGGCATCTCCGCCCGCGCTGCTACTCGTGCCGCCGATGCCACCGGTCGCGCTGCCTCCGGTGTCGGTGTCTCCAGCGCCGCCGGTCGCGGTGCCGCCCGTGTCGGCGCTTCCACCCGTGCCCGAGCTGTCACCACCGGAGAGCATGCCGTCGGTGGTGTCGAGCTCTTCGTAACCGAGCCGACACGCCGGCGCGACCAGCACGGCTACGCCGAGCGAGAGCAGCACGATGGGGGCGAGAGGCGAGGGTCGCCGGTGGGCCACACCTTCGACCTTAGCATTGCGCCACAAAGGCGAACGCCCGACCCTCTTATCGAAGGGCCGGGCGTTGGCTGGCTACGTGTAGGTGGGGCGGAGCTTAGTTGCTCTCTTCGAATTCCGCGTCGATCACGTCGCCCTTCTTCTTGCCGCCGCCGTCAGCAGGACCGGCGTCGCCGCCCGGAGCCGCGCCAGGCGCGCCGCCCGGAGCACCGCCCGCGCCTTCGTACAGCTTGGCTGCCATGGCGTGAGCTTCCTTCTCCAAGGCCTCGAGCGTGCTCTGCACCTTGGCGTCGTCTTGCTTCTCGACGGCTTCGCGACCCTCTTTGATGAGCTTCTCGATGCCGGCGATGTCGACGCCGCCGAGCTTCTCCTTGTTCTCGGAGATTTGCTTTTCGAGCGTGTAGCACATGTTGTCGAGCTTGTTGCGGCGCTCGATCTCTTCACGGCGGCGCTTGTCTTCTTCTTCGTGCGCGGCCGCTTCCTTCACCATGCGGTCGATGTCGTCCTTGTTGATGCCGGACGACGCCGTGATGGTGATGCGCTGATCCTTGCCCGTCGCCAGGTCTTTGGCGCCAACCGAGAGGATGCCGTTGGCGTCGATGTCGAAGGTGACCTCGATCTTCGGCATGCCGCGCGGAGCCGCGGGCAGACCTTCGAGGTGGAACTTACCGAGCGTGCGGTTGTAACGCGCTTCGGCGCGCTCGCCCTGCAGCACGTGGATTTCGACGCTGGTCTGGTTGTCACTCGCGGTGGAGTAAATTTCCTTCTTCTGCGTCGGAATCGTGGTGTTGCGCGGGATCATCACCGTCATCACGCCGCCCAGGGTTTCGACGCCCAGAGATAGCGGGGTGACATCGAGCAGCACGACGTCTTGCACGTCGCCGCTCAGCACGCCGCCCTGCACGGCCGCGCCGATGGCCACGACCTCGTCCGGGTTCACGCCCTTGTGCGGCTCTTTGCCGAAGAACTTCTGCACCGTCTCCTGCACGAGCGGGATACGGGTAGAGCCACCGACCAGCACCACTTCGTGGATGTCGCTCGGCTTCTTCTTGGCGTCGTCGAGCGCCTTCTTCACCGGCTCCATCGAGCGATCGACCAGCGGGCGAATCATCTGCTCGAACTTGCTGCGCGACAGCTGCTTCTGCAGGTGCTTCGGGCCCGAGGCGTCGGCCGTGAGGTACGGCAGGTTGATGGTCGTCTCTTGCTTGTTGCTGAGCTCGATCTTCGCTTGCTCGGCCGCGTCTTTCAGACGCTGAATCACCATCTTGTCTTTGCTGACGTCGATGCCGCTGTCTTTCTTGAACTCGGCGACCAACCAATCCATGATCAGGTGGTCGAGGTCGTCACCACCCAGGTGGGTGTCGCCGTTCGTCGAAATCACCTGCACGACGTTGTCGCCCACCTCGAGAATCGAGATGTCGAAGGTACCGCCGCCGAAGTCGTAAACCGCGATGACTTCGTTGTTCTTCTTGTCGAGGCCGTACGCGAGCGCGGCCGCGGTCGGCTCGTTGAGGATCGCGCGCACCGTGAGCCCGGCGATCTGGCCGGCGTCCTTGGTCGCCTGGCGCTGGACGTCGTCGAAGTACGCCGGCACGGTGATCACCGCCTCGGTGATCTGCTGGCCGATGTAGTCCTCGGCGACCCGCTTCATCTTCGCGAGCACGTGGGCCGAGATCTCCTGAGGGGACCGCGGCGTGCCACCGATGTCGACCCACGCGTCGCCGTTCTTCGCCGCCGTCACCGAGTACGGCAGCCGGGTGACCTGCTGCTGGATGTCGCGGTCCGCGAGCTTGCGCCCGATCAGCCGCTTCACGCCGTACACGGTGCGCTGCGGGTTCGTGACCATCTGCCGCTTGCTCGCGGCCCCGACGACGACGTCGCCATCGGCGTTCCACGACACCA
>DASZTA010000002.1:0-52517 GCA_035548415.1 Polyangiaceae bacterium | reverse complement strand
CGCTTCTTCGAGCGCCAAACATCCAGAAACGGCTCAATGAAGCGGTCGAAACGCTTCTCCCAAGCGCTTGCGTCTTTCACGCCCCGCTATGGAGCACGCGGCGCCCAAGATGGAAAGCGAAAAGTGACCGAGTAGTGCTAGCCGCCGAGGGCGTCCCACATTTTCTGAAATTGGCGAGCGAAGGCGCGCACCAGCTCGCTGTCGCTCGTCACGATCAGATTTTCTTCGTTGTAGGCGGCGGCGCTGCGGGTCCAATTATAGCTGCCGTTGACCAGCCGAACGCCGTCGAGCACCGCGAACTTGTGGTGCATGTGGTGCTCAGTCTCGTCCACCTTTACCGGGATGCCGCTGCGGCGCAGTCGGTCGATGTCCGAGCCGCCGTCGTACTGCTTGTCGTTGTCGGTCAGTACCCGCACCTTGACGCCACGCCCGTGCATCTCCACGAGGGCTGTCGCAATGCGGTCGTCGGTGATGGTGAACACGCAGATGTCTGCGCCGTGACGACAACGCGCGAGCTCGGCCAAGATGGCGTGCAGACAGGCTTCGCCCGGGCTGAAGAACGCCCGCGCGGTCGCGACAGTCGCCCGCGGCTCGCGCTGCGCCAACAGTTTCACCAAGTCTTCCACCCAGGCGAGCGCCTCGAGCGCTCGCGGATCTCGAGTCCGTTCTCGCGCCAGCACGAACGCACGCGCGCGCAATTGCGCCAACTTTGGCGCGTCGAGCGCTGCTCCGTCCAAGATTTCCGTCAGCGCTTGCTTCTCGGCGCGCGACAAGCGCCCATCGTCCAAGGTCGCACGTAGCTCCGTCTCGAGCTCTCGCGTATCCATCGCTAGCTCCTCGGCCCAAAAGGCTACAACGAACGCGTGTTTGCGTGAACCGATTGGGGCCGCACCGGCAATCGGCTATGTCGTCCGCAATGAAGCTCGTCCCCACTCGATTCTTGAACGGCGCTCTGCTGGGCCTACTAACGGCCTCGATCGCTGCGGCTTGCGGCAGTGATGAGGCAAAGAAGACGGTGAGGCCGAGCGAGGGTGGAGCGGGCGGCCAGGCCGGCGGGGTGCAAGCGCGTGGGGGCGATCGCGCACTGCCGGAGCCCGCCGGCGGAGCTGGGCATCCTGCGCCAATGGCCGGTGGCGAAGGCGGTATGGCACCGACACTCGGTGGAGAAGGCGGCGCGACGCTCGTCGCGATGGGTGGCGCTCCCAGCCCCAGCGCAGGCGCGGCGGGCAGCCCGGACGAGCTGCCGCCAGTGGACTGCGACCCCGTCGTCTTTGCCGACGCCCAGCTCGAGAACGCGATCCGCACGGCGATCGACAAGGCCGGTCCGCTCACCGCGCAAGACATCGCATCACTGACGAGCCTCGATGCACGCGGTTATGGCATCGCGACGCTCGACGGCATCGAATGCTTCACGGAGTTGACCAACGTCGATCTGGGTATCGGCGGCCAGTCGAGCAACGTCGCCGACTTGAGTCCGCTCCGCTACCTGAAGAAGCTGGTCACGCTCAGTCTCAACGTCAACCCGATCGAAAGCCTCGACGCGCTCGCGCAACTGCCGGCGTTGCAGCGCCTGGACCTCAACAGCGTGACCGACGGTCTCGACCTTACCCCGCTCGGCTCCGCGCCGAGCTTGAGCGTGCTGCACCTCGAAAGCGACAACGTTGCCGACCTGACGCCGCTCGGCAAGAGTAGCAGCCTAAAAGAGCTGTGGCTGACCAATTCGACGCTGGCCGTGCCCAACTCACTGAGCAAGCTGACGAGCGTGAAGCTGCTCTATCTGAGCGGGGCGCAGTTGACCGACGCCACGCCGCTCGCTTCACTCAAGCAGCTCACGGAGCTGAACATCGACGGCAACGGCAACCTCACGAACTTCAACAAGCTGAGCACGCTCACGAACCTGACCTGGCTCGACGCCGGCTACACCGGCATCAGCAGCATCACGGCCGTGGCGAGCATGACCAAGCTCAAGACCTTGTACCTGTACTTCGACCAGATCGCGGACATCTCACCCCTGCAGGGCTTGACGCAGCTCGAGTCGCTCGCCCTCAACTTCAACCCGGTGACCGACATCACGCCGCTGGTGAACAACGCCGGCCTGGGCACGGGCGACACCATCAATCTGGCCGGCACCAGCCTCAGCTGCCCGGCGCAGGGTGCCAACGTGACCACTTTGGTGGGCCGCGGCGCTACCGTTTACAGCCCCTGCAACTAAGCCAAGTTCTTGGCCATTTGCGCCCGGGCACGCGACCATTTTTGCGCCCATGCCACGCCCGGCGCCCTTGCTCGTGTTGCTCGCAGTCCTCGGTCTCTCGGCCTGCGAGCGCATTTCCGACTTTGACCAGGCGCTGAAGACCGCCGACGGCGATTCGCTCGTGAAGCGCAACCGAACCCAGCTCGCGATTGGCGAGCGGGTACCCAATGAGGCCGAGTCGTTGGTGGTGGGCAACGCTGACGAGCCGATCTTACGCGGCACCAGCGCCGTCAAATCGCTCGTGATGTGCGACGACTGCCCGTTCATCTTCAAGGATGAAGAGCGCAACAAGTCGGACCGACTCATGACTCCGCGTTTGCGCAAGAGCCTGGTGCAGCTCTCCAAGCTGGTAACAGAGACCTGGCCCAAGCTCGAGCTACGCGTGACCGAAGCGTGGGACGACCGGCGCGAGCACGGGCCCGGCAGCGTGCACTACGAGGGCCGGGCCGCCGACATCACCACGTCGGATCAGGATCCGCAGAAGCTCGGCACGCTCGCGGTGCTGGCCGTGCGCGCGGGCTGCGACTGGGTATTTTACGAAAACGCGGCGCACGTTCACGTCTCCGTGAAGCGCGATAGCCGCTAGCGATTCAGGCTTCTTTCAGGCATTTTTGCAGCTCGTCGAGCATCGTGTCGGCGAGCACCAGGCCATTCGAGAGCGCTTCCGTTTCGAGAGCGCGGCGCGTCAGGCGGCCGTCGGGCGAGAGCCGGTAAGGCGACTTCTTGGTGGCGACCAGCGCACCGACTTTCTGCGGATCGAGCGGTGTATCGTCCGCCAGGTGCAGGGTGACCGACTTCGCCGTTGCTTCGCAGCCGAGCACGCGCAGCTGCCGCAGCTCTATCTTGAGACGCATGAGCTCGACCAGCTGCCTGGCTTCGAGCGGTGGCGGACCGAATCGATCTTCCATCTCGTTGCCCAGCGCCGTGATCTCGGCGTCGTCCGCCGCGCTCGAAAGGCGCTTGTACAGCGAGAGTCGCACGCCGACTTCGGCCACGTAGTTTTCGGGTAGGAGCGCCTCGACATCGAACGACAGCTCCGGATCGACCTCGTGCACCACGTGCTCGCCGCGTAGCTCACGCGTTGCCTCCTCGAGCATGTGGCAAAAAAGCTCGAATCCGACGCTCGCCACGAAGCCGCTCTGCTCGCCGCCCAGCAGATCGCCGGCGCCGCGCAGCTCCATATCGAGCGCTGCGATGCGGAAGCCGGAGCCGAGCTCGGTGTGCCGCTCCAGCGCTTCGATGCGTGCCCGCGCTTCGTCGGTCATCTGACTGGGCGGCGGCACCAGCAAGTAGCAGTAGGCGCGCTCGCTGCCGCGACCGACGCGACCGCGCAGCTGGTACAGCTGCGCCAGGCCGAACAGATCCGCACGATCTAGAATGATCGTGTTGGCGCGTGGAATGTCGAGGCCGCTCTCGATGATGGTCGTCGCCACCAAGATGTCGTACTTACCCTCGACGAAATCGAGCATGGTCTGCTCGAGCGTACCTTCGGACATTTGCCCGTGGCCAACGCTGATGCGTGCCTCGGGTACCAGCGCCTTCAACTTGTCAGCGCGCTCGTACAGGCCTTCCACGCGGTTATAAACGTAGAAAACCTGCCCGCCGCGCGACAATTCGCGCAGCACCGCTTCGCGCACCAAGATCTCGTCGAACTGCGAGACCACCGTGCGGATCGCGCGGCGATCGACCGGCGCCGTGGAGATCAACGACATGTCGCGTAGCCCGCCGACGGCTTGCTGCAACGTACGTGGGATGGGAGTCGCGCTGAGCGTGAGCACGTCGACCGACGTCTTGAGCTGCTTGATGCGCTCCTTGTGGGTCACGCCGAAGCGCTGCTCTTCATCGACGATGAGCAGTCCCAGATTCTTGAAGTGCACGTCTTTGGAGAGCACGCGGTGCGTGCCCACCAGTACGTCGACGCTGCCTTCTTTGACACCTTTCAACGTCTCGACCTGCTCGGCCTTCGACTCGAAGCGACTGAGCGGCTTGACGGTGAGCGGATACTCCGCAAAGCGGCCCGCAAAGGTGAGGTAATGCTGCTGTGCCAGCACCGTGGTCGGGCAGAGCAGCGCCACTTGCCGCCCCTGACTGGCGGCCAAAAACGCCGCACGCAACGCCACTTCCGTCTTGCCGAAGCCAACGTCACCGCACACCAGACGATCCATCACCTTGGTGTTCTGCAGGTCGCTGAGCACGTCGGCGATGGCGCTGGCCTGATCGCGCGTCTCCTCGAAAGGGAACGCTGCCTCGAACGCCTGATAGTCGTCGCCCGGTGCTTCCAGCGCCTCCTTCTGCACGGCGTTGCGCTCGGCTGCCAGGCGCAGCAAATCGTCGGCCATCTGCCGCACGTGGCGCTCGACCTTGGCCTTGGTCTTGGAGAAGGTCTGGCCGCCCAGGCGATCGAGCTTGAGCACGCCCTCGCCGCCAGAATACTTTTGGATCTGGCTCAGACGATGGACCGGCAAGAACAACTTGTCGCCGTTGCCGTACTCCACCACCAGCAGATCGACGCCGACTCCACCGATCAACTTGCGCTCGAGACCGAGGTAACGGCCGATGCCGTGGTCGGTATGCACGACCAGGTCCCCCGGGTCGAGCGTGCGCAAGTCCTCGAGAAAAGCCTTGGTACTGGCCTTCTTCGGCTCGGCCTTGCGCTTCGCGCGCGCACCGAAGATCTCTTCTTCGGTCACGAGCACGAAGCCTTCGCCCTGCGCCACCACGCCGCGCGCGAGCGGCGCCGTAACGATGCGCAGCACCTCGCGCTCCGGCTCGGCCCCTTCGTCACCGGTGCGTGTCGCGCGCACGCCGCGATGCTTGAGCAACGTCACCAGCCGTTCGGCCTGCGTCACCGTGCGCGCACCAACCAACGTGATGAGCCCAGCGTCGTGCCACTCATGAACGGCCTCGACCAGAGGATCGAGCGCGTCGTGCTTGCCTTTGACTTGGCGGACGGCTTTGATGGCTCGCTCCAACTCGCCCTGGTCTTGCAAGGCGAGCGTAGGCGCGTCGGGCGGCGCGTGCTCCAGCCGATCGACGGCGCTCGTGCCGGACGGCCCCGAAACGCCCGCGCGGTGCAGCGAGACCACACGCCGCGAATCGAGCGCGCTTGCCAGCTCTGGCTCGGCCACGTACAGCTTTTCGAGGGGAAAATGCGGCAAACCGGCGCGACCGCGCTCACCCTCGCGCGCTCGCTCCAGCTCGTCTTTCAGCGCGCGCACGACGCTCGGCGGATCCTCGACGAGCAACACGTCTTCCGAGCCCAGGTAGTCGAACAGCGACTCCAGCTCGTAGAACGCCGGCAAGTACCCTTGAGCTCCGAAGAACGTGCGCCCCGACGCGATGTCGTCGATCAGCGCGCGCGCTTTGGTGGTCGGGTAATCGAAGTGGTCGCACAAGTTACGCAGCGCCTCGCGCGCACGCGCTTCGCTCTTCGGCTCCTGCACCGCTTCCGTGGCGGGTGGCACCACGACCGATTTCACTTCGTCGAGGGTGCGCTGGTCTTCGGGATCGAAGGTACGCAGCGCCATCACCAAATCGCCGTAGAGCTCGGCGCGCACGGGCGCATCCGCCGAGCTGGGCCACACGTCGAAGATGCCGCCACGCACCGCGAAGCTGCCCGGATCCTCGACCAGCGGAACCCGCAAATAACCGGCCAAATCGAGCTTCTTGGCGAGCGCTGCCACGTCCAGCTCGGTCTCGACTTCGAGCGTGACGCCACCCTCGCGCATGACACGCCGCGGTGGTACGCGGCGCACGAGCGCACCGGCGCTCACCACCAAGAGCTGCGACGGCATGCCTGCCGCGAGCTGAAACAGCGCCGCTGCCCGCAACATCGAAAGGCGCCGATCGGCGCGCGCTTCGGCGTAGGGAGTCGCCTCTTGCGCCGTGATGAGCAGCGGCTCGATCCCGGCGCCGAGCGCCGGGATCTTGGAGAAGCCAAGGCCGCGCGCAAGGGCTGCCAAGTCGCTGGCCGTGCGCTGAGCCGCGTCGGCGTCGGCCGTCAGCACCACGACCCGCGTTGCACCGATGCGCGCCAGCCGATGCGCGAGTAGCGCCGCACCCGAGCCTTCGACGCCCACACAAGCTTGCGCGCTCTTGCTGGCCAAGACTTGGCGAGCGAGCGCCTCGAGCGTGACGATGTGACGATCGGCGGGGAGGGCGGCGACGAACCGGGGCACGGGCGGCGGGCTTTCTAGCATCTCTGGCGCGTTCGGCAGCGCCCCGTCGGCGGGTCTTTACTCCTCGTCGATTTCCGCGGCGTCACGGGCGGCAGAGAGCAGGTAGTTGCGGGCGCGAAGCTGCCATTCGGCGCCGCGCCCCTGGCCCAGGTGCGCGCTGAGCTCGCGCGCGCTCGCCTGGTTCCTCCCGAGCTGCAGCAGCAGAGTGCCGCGCACCAGGCCGATGGGATAGTCGCCGTCGCGCTTGGCGAGCGCCTCGGCGTAGCGCAAGCGCCGCTCCGCCGCGCCGGCCCCGCCCTGCTCCGGGTAAAGCAGCAAGAAGCGATAGTAGCGACGCCAGTCGCCCAGCGTCGGGCGAAAGTCCACGTGATCACGCAGCCGTGTGAGCTCGAGCCAGCGCACGCCGAACAACGCCGCGAGCTCGTCGTCCGTCGCGATGCAGTGACGGCGCTCCACCCAGCCGCTCTTCCGCGCACGCTCCGCGAAGTCTCCACCGAGGTCTCGCAGCTCGGCCGGTACGGGCCCACTCCAGTCGTAGTCGCGCACGGCCCGGACGAACATCCGAGCTTGTACGGCTCTCAGCTGCCGCAATGCCCCACGCTGGTCAGCGCGGAGCGCAGCCTCGACCCGCTCGCGCGTCAGCCGATTCAGCTGCTCCGGGTCTCCTACACCCGAAGACAATGCAGCACCCCAACGGCGTACAACGTCGCCCACCGCGCGAGTTTCGAACGGCAGGCCTGCTCGCTCCGCGGCGTCTGCAAGCTCGTCGGAACGTTGCCGATTCGCCTCAGCCTCCGCGGTGTCGACCAGCGGCACTGGAAACTCGACCGGACGAGCGGCGCGCGGCACCGACAACAGAACGGCCGACAGCACGAGCCCCACCGTGATGCCACCGGCTTCCCAGCCCTGAAGGAGCTGCCCCAGGTTGCGCTCAGCAACGTTGGCCCAGGTTTTCCCTACGGGTTTCGCTTCCTTGACAGCGTCCCCCGGAGGTTCCAAGGATGGTTGGTTAGCGGGCTCCGTCATTCAATCGCCCGCTCCCGAGGCACCGTGCACGACAAGCGAAGTCACCCCCGAGTCCCCCTCGACGCGCACGTCACGTGCGAGGTGAAGGGCGGCGCCACCATCCACGGCGAGGCCAAGGATATCAGCATCGGCGGTATGTTCATCGAGTCGACGGCGCACGTCACTTTCGGGCAAGAGGTTACCATTTTGCTGCGCCTGCCGAGCACCAAGGCCGATTCGCGCCTGCCCGGCGTCGTGCGCTGGATCAAGCCGGGCGGCTTCGGCGTTCAGTTCGGGCTCCTCGGTGCGCGCGAAACGCACGCCATCAGCGAGCTTTTCAAATCGTGAGCGGCGCGCCCAGCTCACCGCGCGAGTTCTTCGAGAGCTACCTACCCGGCTGGTTCGGCGCCGCGGGCGGCAGCGCGACTTCTCCGGGCTCGCTCGTCTTTCACATCGGCGCAGACACCTTTGCGCTCCGCCTCACCGCGGGTCAGCTCGAGGTCGGGAGCGGCATGACGACCGACGCCATCCTGCAAGTGTCCATGAGCAGCGCGGACTTTGCCGAGCTCATCAGCCAGGGTCAGGCCATGTTTCAAAGCGGGGCGAGCGATCGGCTCCTCGCGCTGCGCTCCCTCTCGCTCGACGCCGAGCGCGCCCGCATGATCCGCAATGTAGACGGAAGCGTCGCCTTCGAAATCAGCGACGCCGAGCAGCTGCGCACGCTCCTGCTCTCCCCGGGAGTTGCCGTCGCCGGCAGCGAGCCGCCCGCCTGCACCGTGCGCGTCGCCGCCCCCGACTTCTGGTCCCTCTCCCGCGGCGAAAAGAATCCGTTCGAGCTGCTCATGGATGGCAAAATCCGCTTCCAGGGCCGCATGGAAGTCGCGATGGCCCTCAGCAGCGTGCTCGTCGGCTGATATTCGAACGCGGCGGTCTCGAACACCGTCGTCGAGCCACACCAACTAGGGCGCGACGCTCGAACAACACCTGAAGCCCAGGTCGAAGTTCAAGAAGTCGGGTACATCCAAGACGAAGCTGAAATTACACGCCGTGGCGGGGCCCTGTGAGAGGTAACTGCCGCCGCGGACACGGCAGTATTTCTTGCCGAGCACGGTGATACACGAGTTGGTCCACTCAGCGACGTTGCCGGACATGTCCCAGATGCTCGTACTGGTGCGGCAGCGTTGCGACTGGCCGTTGTTGTGCGACGTTTCCCAGGGGCCGTCGATACCGGCGTTGGCGTCGTTGCAAACCAAGTCATCATAAGGCGAGGGCTTCGTCGAGAACGCCCAAACCGGATTGGTGGCGGCTTGTCCGGCGAGACACGCGGTCTGCCACTCCGTTTCCGAGCACAGCCGCATGTTGGTGCCCGCCGTGCCGGTCGGGATGGCCTTACAAGTCGCGTCCGCGCTCAGCTGCGAGATGCTCGTCCAAGGAAGCACGTTCGCTTTGGAGCAAGAACGCACGTCATAAATGCCGGGGTCGGTCTTGGTCGCGTCCGGATGCGACGCCTCGTATGTGTAGATCCAGAAATTGCCGACCTTGACCATCGGTTCGACGTAACCGAGGCAGTCGTGCTTGCCGCCGTTGTAACACTGCGATCCCGCTACCGGCGTACGCTCGTCGACTTGCCCGTCGCAGTCGTCGTCGACGCCGTTACACAACTCGTCCTTGGCGTTGGTGGTCACGGCCGTCACCGCGCACTCCGTGGCTTTGTGATCCGCGCTGCACGTGTACTTCGCCGAGGCGGCGCACAAGCCGTAGCCAACGTTGCAGTCGGTGCCCTTGTTCAAGAAGGCTTCGTCCTGCTGGCCGTCGCAGTTGCCGTCGGCGTCGTCGCACATCGCCTCGATGGGGCGCACTTTCTTGGTCGTCGGATCGATCTCTATGCCCTTGCCACTCGGGTAGTTGCAGACCCAGCCGTTCTTGCCGCCACAGCTGACGGTCGTGCCCGCACAGGGCGTGGTACCGAGCGGGCGCCCGTTGTTGCAGAACACCGCCACGTCGATGCTCGCCTGTTGGCTGGCGATGGCGGCGGGATTGTCGACCACCCCGTCGCAGTCGTCATCGACACCGTTGCAGGTCTCGGCGCTGGTCGGAAACTTGGGACATTTTTCACAGCCAGGCGTCTTGGGATCGAGGTCCTTGTAGCCCGGGTTGCAGGCGAGGATTTGGCAGGCGGGCGGCGCCGCTCCGGCCGGATCGACACACTGTCCGACGGCGTTCGGCAGCGTACCCACGCACGAGTTGCCACAGGAACCGCAGTTGTTCGGGTCCTTGGTCAGGTCGAAGCCGTTGTCGACCGTGCCGTCGCAGTCGTTGTCCTTGGTGTCGCAGACTTCGAGCGAGGGCACCTTGCCCGGGATGCACACCAGCGCGTTGCCAACACAGGTCGACACACCCGCCGTGCACTCACCCTTGCACTTCTTCGTCGCCTTGTCGCAGTAGTCGAACTCGTAGCAAGGCTGGCCGCCATCGGGGCCACCGGTCGCTTCGTTGCCGTCGTTGATGATGCCGTTGCAATCGTTGTCGAAGGCGTCGCAGCGCTCAACACCGCAATTCGGATCGTTGGCAGCGCAGGCAACGCCGTCGAGCCCGGTCTTTTCGCACTGGTATTCGCAGCCGTTCGCGCCCACTCCGTCAGCGTCGTTCCAGCCGGCTTCGCAGCTCGCCACCACGCAGCTCGGCGCGTCTTTGCCCGGCTTGCACTCGGCGGTGGCGTGCAAAAGCTCGCACTTGTAGCCGCACACGCCGCAATTGTTGGGATCGCTGTTGAGGTCGAAGCCGTCGTCTTTGACGCCGTCGCAATCGTTGTCGATGTTGTCGCAGATCTCGGTCGGGTCATCGCTCGGCGTGCAGAAGTACTCGCAGCCATCGCTCGGGTCGTGGTTGGCGTCGTTGCTACCTTCGTTGCACTCACCGAGCACACATTCGCCCTTGACGCACAGCGCGCTGGCGCCGGCGAACAGACAGACATTGCCGCACTCGCCGCAATTGTTCAGATCCGTTTGCAAGTCGACGCCGTCGCAGGGCGTGCCCGCGTCTTCGAGCACGCTGCCGCCCGTGTTCAGGCTACCGCCGAGGTTGAGCCCGCCGTCGTCGCCGCCGATCACGATGTTCGGCGTACCGGCAAGGCTAACGTTGCCACCCGCGGAGTTGCCGCTCGAGCCGCCTTGCACACCGGTGCAGTCGGAGAAGCACACCGCCTCCGTCGTGCAACCGCTAGCGCCGCCCAGCGCCGTTGCGGCCATCGCCAGGGGCGCCACTACCCGCAGTGAGATCCAGAGCCAGCTGCGCATCAGGCCGCCCTCCTGCTGCCGCTGTCGCGCCGCCGCCGCATGAGCGTGACGCCCATGAGCAGCAAGCTACCGAGCGCCGCCCAGCGCCCACCTTCTTGCGGGGCCGTGCGACAACCGCAGCCACCGCCGCCCGTCACGACACCCCAATGCCCAATCTGGTTCGCGCTCGACGGTGTGTTGGCGCTGGCTCCGCTGCCCTTGTTGCCGGTGGAAGTGCTGCCACCAGTATCGCTCTCGCCACCGCTGCCCGGCTCGTTACCGGCGCCACCTTCCGCGCTGCCGGCGCCGCCGGCCGTGGAGCTTTGGCCGGCCTCACCGCTGCCGCTGTTGCCGCCGCTGCCGGCACCGCCCGCGTCGTCGAGCGTGCAGGAGCCGTCTTTGCACGACGCGCCGGGCGGACATTGGACCGCGTTGCACGTGGTGGGGACACAGAATTTCTTGAATTTGTTGGGGTCTTGCGGATCCGGGAAGCTCTTGCATTCGTAGCCGCCCAGGCACGGGAACTCGCCGCCACGGCAAGGCTCCACACAAACGCCCTGCACGCAGGCATTCACGCCCGGGCAAGCCGCCAGCGTGTCGCCGATACCGTCGCAGTCGTTGTCCACGAGATCGCAGACTTCGTGGTCGAGCGGCATCGTGCCGCCCTCGCAGAACTTCGTGCCGGCCTTGCAGATGTAGTGGCCCGGCCCGCATGGCGGCCTGTCGTGACCCGGCGGAGGTACGTTGCACTCGTCGCCGTACCAGTCGTCGTTCACCTTCACGTCTTCGAGCTCGTCGATCTTGCCGTCGCAATCGTCGTCCACGCCGTTGCACACCTCGACGCCCGCGGCGCCGTCGGGCTTGCATACGAGCTGCTTCAGGTCTGAATCGCACACCAGCTTGCCCGAGCAGGCACCGGGCGCGACGCACGCACCGCCGAGGGTCGGAATGTTGTCGACCTCGCCGTCACAATCGTTGTCCACGTTGTCGCAGGTCTCGTTCGAGGGAGCGCCCGAATTGGCGCACACCACCACGCTACCGGCACATTGCCAGGTGCCCTTCACGCACTGGCCCTGGCCGCATTTGGTACCAGGCGCCTTACTGTTGCAGCATTCGTCGCCCGTCACGTCGCCTCCGGGCGCCGGGATGCCGTTGTCGACGACGCCGTCGCAGTCGTCATCGAGCCCATTGCAGATTTCGGTTTGCGGCAGCTGCTCACCCTGGCAAGCGCCCCACTTGCCGGTCGTGCAAACCTGCGTGCCTTCGTGGCAGATACCGACGCCTTTCGTACCGGCCGGGCCCGAATAGCAAGCCATCGCCATGCCGTCGACGACGCCGTCGCAATCGTCGTCTTGGTTGTTGCACGTTTCCGGGAACGGCCCCTTGTCACCGGTGCAGCCGAGCACGCCGTTGGTGCACACCGCAGTGCCCGGCGTGCAGCGGCCGACGGATGAGCCACACGGCCCGCCGACGTCGACCAGGCCGCCCGGGCCGGTTTCGTCGATCTTGCCGTCGCAGTCGTTGTCCTTGCCGTCGCACACCTCGGGCAGCGGTACACAGCCCTGGCAACTCAGGTTTTCGTCGATGAAGCCGTTGCAGTTGTCGTCGATGCCGTTGCAAACCTCGGGTGAGCCGGCCGGCGGCTTGATGTCGGTACAGGTCGCCGAGGCGTTGTTGACACAGCATTGGCCAACACCGACGCCGCACTTGCGCACGCCGTTGACCTGACAAGCACCGGTGCCCTCCGAGCAAGAAGGCCGGCAGAACTTGATCGGCGTCTCGTTGGAGCAGGTGTAGCCCGTGGCACACTGCGCGTTGGCGTTACAGGTGCAGCGTCCTGCATTGCAGTTGTTGCTCGCGCAGTCGCCGTTGACGACGCACTCCTGGTACACGCCCAGCCCTTCGTCGATACGCACGTTGCAGTTGTCGTCCTTACCGTTACAAACCTCGTATTTGACGGTATTGGCCACGATGTCGGCGAAGGCGGCCTCGATTTCGGCCTGGCTGTTGGCCAGGCGCGCTTGCGTGGTGCCGCCGTTCACGGCCATCGCGTCCAGCTCGGCCGTGTCGAGGCCCGCCGGATCGCCCATGCCCAGCACGTAGGTCTTGACCGGGTTCGTGGTGTTGATGTCGGTCATGCGCTGCACTTGCACGCGCGGCAGCGGCTCGGCCACCTGGCACCGCCCGGCGCCGCGGCAGATGCCGTCCGTCACGCAGCGGTTGTTGGGCACGTCACAGTGCTCGGTGGTCGCGCACTGGGTGTCGTCGTTACAGGCGCAGCGCCAGTTTTGACCCGGCCCCGGAGCATCGTAGCAGTCGTTGCTGAGGCAGCGGTTGTCGTCGCCGCGACAGTCCACCTCGGGCGGCGTGGTGGTGTTGCACGTCATGCCGGTGCCGCAATCGGCGTCGGCCGTGCAAGTGCAGCGAAAATTGTCGTTGTTGCCGGGGGTATCGACGCAATTGTTGCTACCGCACTGGGCATCGTCGTCGTTGCAATCCTGGTTCACGTTGCCCAGCGTGCACACCTGATCGGTGCCGGTGCACTGGGCATTGGCGCTACAAGCGCAGCGATAGTCGTCGTTGTTGCCGTTGGTGGCGTCGAAGCAATTTCCGCTACCGCACAGGCCGTCGGTATCGTTGCAGTCGAAGTCGGAGGTTTGGCCCGCGTTACAGGTATCGACGCCGTCGGTCATGACGACCAACACGTACGGGCGGCAGTCGATGAGCGAGTCGTCGAGCGGCTGCGCGCCCGCGGTACGCGAGTCGGTGTACACCGGGCGGTACCAGGATTCGCGGGCGGTCGTGACCGCGCGCCCGAGCGGCGTGTTGCCGGAGCCGCGCAGCTCCGGATTGCGCGGCGGACCGCCCACCGCGTTCGTCGATGAGCAAAAATCCTCCACGAAATCGACCCAGGGCAAGAGCTGGGTGCTCGAGGCAGGCCCCGGGCTGACCAGCACGCGCCCACCCTGATCCGGCGTACCGCAAGAGCCGTCGTACGTCAGGTCGCTACTGGTGCCGGAGTTGGGAATGTCCGTGTAGTTGTCGACGCCCGCGCAGCGGCCGCGCGTCGTGCCGTCGGTCTGGCTGTTGCAGCAGTAGGCAGGGTTGGTCGTGTTGGGGCACGCCGCGCTCTCTGCGTAGCGCTCGAGGCCAAAATCCAAGATGCCAGCGTTGGCGTTGACGACGTTTTGTAGCGCGAGCTTGGCTGCCAACATGCGGCTCGGATTCGCCGCGTCAGCCACGGGCCAAAAAGGGCGCGCGCCGTTGGCCGCCGTGCACGCCTTGTTGGCGTTGCAAGCGAACGTAGAGCCACCGCCGAGCGCATTGTCACAGAATTGCGCCAAGCCCGGCGAGGAGTCGCCGCCGGTGCTGTTGCTGTCGCCAAAATGCCAAATCATCGAGCCGGACGTGTCGAGCAGCACCATCACGCGGCCCTTGATCTGGGTTGGCGCCAGCGCGAGCGCCTTCACGTCGCCGATGCTAATCGCGAAGTCGACCAGCGCCGGATAGGTGATACCGCGGTGGTCGACGCGTAGCCGCGCGAAACCATCGGCGTCGAAGTGCAGATTGGCCAGCGTCGTCGCGCCCTTACCGTCGACGATGCTGACCGGGCTCACGTTGAACCAGGGGTCGCCTTTCTCGTCCAGCACGTCGGTGCCGAGGTCGTCGCGCGGCACGGCGTGCAAGCCTTCACCCAGCCGCGCGCTCCACACGAACAGGTCCGGAGAATTCGCGTCACGAATAGCGATTTCGCTGCGCAAACCGTCGAGCGTCGCGCTCTGTACCAGGTCGGCGCTGCCGAAGGCGTGCTCGTACACGGCACTGCCATCCGACGCGAGCACGGCGGCCGAGCTCGACGCCAGCGCCGGCTTCAAGTCGAGAGTATGCTCGGGTTGCGTGGTCGGGCGCAGCTGCACGACGCCGCTCGCGATGAGCGGCAGCTGCATGTCGAGCTTGGGGCTCACCTCGGCGGCCGATGACTTTTCGCGCGAGATGGGCACCAGCGCGCGACCGGTAGAGCTGAAGGGCAACGTCGCTTTGCCGAGCAGCGCGGCCGCCTGGCCGTCGATGCGGGCCGCACCTGGCTGTCGCCCGAGCGGCTGACTCCGCGTTGCGTCGGAACCTGCCTCGCCGCTCGAACAAGCGACGGCCAACATGAAGCACGACGCACCCAAAAGGGCGCTCGTAAAAAGGCCCCTGCGTAAGGCAATGGACATGGTCAAGCTCTCCAAGCTCTGCCCTCTCCGAAAGGCAGCTCCGGTCCAGCTTAGAAAGATACCGAACGAATCCCGCAGCCGTCTACGCCGCTAGATGCCGCAGCGCGTTTTACACGTCAGGGTGACCGAATCGGCTCAGGGCAGAGCAGCCCAGGCGAGGCTCTCCCCCAGCTGGGTCGAAATGGCCTGAGTGCGGAAGCTCTTGAGCGACATGACGTAGATGCCCGGCGCACTGCCTCGCGTCGAAAAGAAGGCGAGTAAGCGGCCATCGGGGCTGCAGGCGGGGTGGGTGTTGGAGCCCTGTCCCTGGGTGAGGCGACCGATGACGCGGCCTTTCTCATCACCCATGACCAGGTCCTGCTTACCGCCGCCAACGGCCACGGAATACACGAGGCGGACGCCGTCTTCGGTGTCGCAAAAAGTCTGCCCGCCAGCAGTAAAGCCGGGGGGGCTCACGGCCTTGCCGTCGAGCCAGACGCGTTGCGTGCCCTGCTTGGCCTCGCCGCCAATCCACGACAACTTGCCCGTCGGGCTGAACACCGGGCGGGTCGCGAGCTCTGTCGTGGACACGCTCTTCATGTTGGTTCCGTCAGCAGCGCCGACGAAGATGGCGCTCTTGCCGGCGTCTGCCACGGCCAACGCCAGCTGCTTGCCGTCCCGGCTGAGCGACACCCCATACAATGAGGTCTTGAACGGCAGGCTTACCGCTTCGTTCTTCTGGTTCTGGTACGTGAAGAGCGAGAACGGCGCGTACTCGTGGCTCAGCAAGTAGAAGATCTTGTTGCCGGGGCCGAACGCCGGCGCAATGGCCGTATCCTTCTGATCGGTGAACGGCGCCAGGCCGTTTCCGTCGGCATCCATGCGAAAGATGCGGCGATTTTTGCCCCAACGTCCCGAAAAGGTGAGCTCACTGGCGAACCCGCCGGGCCGCCCCGTGAGCGCACCGAGCAGCGCGTCCGTGATGCGGTGCGCCGTGACGCGCGCCTCGGTCTTCTTGACGCTGAGCTTCTTCTCGAACACCGGCTTCTTACCGGCGCTGATCAAGTACGCGATGCCGAACACCTCGATCTGATCGGCCGCCGCGGCCTTGCGCGCTGCTACCTTGACGATCGCCTCTGCGCCGAGCTTGCGCCACGCATCGACATCGACGGGGTCCTCGAAGCCGTACATGCCGGGCGGCGCCTTCTCGTCCGGGATCACGTCGAACAAACCGGTGAGCTCGAAGTCGTGCCGCACCACGCCGCGCACGACCACGTCTTCGTAGTCGGGGCTGAGTGACGGCAAGACGGCGATGCGAGGCAGCTTTTCGGCCGCTTGCGAGCCCGTCACCAGAATCTCGCCGAGCGCCGACTCGTCCGCCGGGGGCTGGGGATCTGCAACAGCGCCGCCCGCAACCGAGGTGACGAGGAGCGCCAAAAGCCAAGCTCGAGATTTCATTCGCATTTGATTTTCTGCCCGGAGAGCCGCAGGGGCAGCGTGGCACCGAGAATGTCAGGGTAAAGCGGCGGAGGCGGCGGCAAGGTTTCGCCGCGCGCGCCGTCTAGCATCGTGCGAACCCGCTCGTCGAAAGCGGCATTCCCGCTGGGACTTCCGATGCTGTAACCGGCCACCGAGCGGTCTCCACCGATACTGACGCTGACGCTGGCCCCCAGCTTACGCATTTCTTCGCACGCGGCCTTGTCCGCGGGCGGCTCCGGGGGTCGGAAGCGAGCGTCGAACCAGGCGCGCAGCTTGGCCTGGTAGGCGCTCACCGCGCGCGCCTTCAGCGGATCGGCTTCGGTACCTTCCTTGACGCCATCGGCGGTGCCTTCACCCTCGACAGTGGGGCTCGCCTCGGGGGCGGCGTCGGTCAGGGTTTGATCGACTTGCTTGGCGGTCTCGGCGTCGGGCGGGGGCGCTGACGCATCGAGCGGGGTGAGCTTGGACGAGGGAATGGCTTCGGGCGTTTTGGCGGCTTTCGCCGAAGGTGCGCTCGTCTCCTCGAAGCGCTGCACCGGCGCCTGCTTCTTCCACATGTCCGGCAGCTTGGCCTTCTTCTTACCGCCGAGCTTGAGCAGTGGCGTGTCGTCCAGCACCGGCTTGACGGCGATGGGTATCTCTTTGGGCCCCTCGATGGCTGCCGCGGTCACGTGCGCGCGACCAGCACCAGCGTAGATCCACAGCAGCAAGATCGTCGACTCGACCAGGAAGGCGAGCAGCGCCGCGACCGCGACCTCGCGCGACTTGAAGACGGGCTCGAGCGCGCCCGAGTTCATTTGCCTCCGGCCGGCGCCTTCGCAGAGCTGGCCGGTTCCGGCGCCTCTTCGATCACCGGCTCGACCAGCAGATTCAGCGATTCGACGCCGCTGTTGCGCGCGGCAGCCACGACCTTGGCCACGATCTCGTAGCGCGCGTCTTTGTCGGCGCGAATGTACAGCTCACGCTCTTTTTGAACGCGGGCGCTCTCTTTCAGCGCTTCGTCCACGTGCGAGGTCACGTCTTCTTCGCCGAACAGCACGCGCTCTTGCTTGGTGATCGACACCAAGAGGCGCGCGTCCTTGACCGGCGTGGAAGCCGCCTTTACCTCCGGCAAGTCGATGCGCAAGCCCGTGGTGAGTAGCGGCGCCGTGACCATGAACACCACGAGCAACACCAGCATCACGTCGACCAGCGGCGTGACGTTGATGTCGCGGAACGCGCCGCGACGACCCCTACCGACGCTGATTGCCATACGCCGCTTGCGAGTGCGGCACGGCGTGCGCGCCCTCCGCCGGATCCGCTACCAGCACCTCGACCCAGGCTTCTGACGAGGCGGAAACCTCGTCGAGCAGATCGGCCACGCGCTTGTCGATGTAGTTGTAAGCGATGGTTGCCGGAATGGCGGCGACCAGACCAACGGCCGTGGCGATGAGCGCTTCGCCGATGGCCGGCGCGACCACCGGCAGCGACGCGCTCTTCTCCACACCGATGCGCAAGAACGCCTGCATGATGCCCCAGACCGTCCCGAACAAGCCGACGAACGGCGAGGCGGCGGCAATGCTGGACAGCGTGGGCATGAGCGTCGTCGCGCGTTGCTGCTCGGTCGCCAGCGCACGCTTGGCTATCGCGCTCAACAGGTCCGCGCTCAGCCCGCGGTGGTGATGCCGCTTCGAAAGCTCGACCACGATGTGCGCGCCGGGCGCGTCCTTGTGCTTGAAGGCCATCGCGATCAGGTCCTTGGCGCGCTCGGCCGTCTCCGCCTCGAGCTCGAAGTTGCGCTCGGCAGAGCGCAGGCGACCGAGCTGTGCGGTCTTCAAGAACCAAATCAACCAGACCAGCACCGATGCCACCGACAGAAGCGACAGCACGACCAGCACGACGCCCGAAGCACCCAGCACGAGCTGGATAGGGTCGAGCGCCGGAGCTTTCGAAGCAGCGGGATTCATGAGCGCTTTTTACTGACCGAGCACGATGTCGACGCGGCGATCCTTCGCCCACGAGCTTTCGTCGGCACCCGTTGCGTCGAGCTCGCCACGCGAGGTGGTCAGCGCTTTGGCGGCCGTCATGCCGGCGGAAACGACCGCACCCTTCACGTTGTCGGCGCGGCGCTGGCCGAGCAGCATGTTGTAATCCTCTTCACCGCGGTTGTCGGCGTGGCCGACCAGACGCATCTCGCGGCCCTTGAGCGGACCGGTCGTGAAGCAGGTGGCGAGCTTGGTGAGCACGGCCTTGTCTTCAGGGCGAATGTTAGCGGAGTCGTAGGCGAAGAACGCTTCGGCATCCGTGATGCCGCAAGCCTTACGAATCTCGTCCGAGATGTTGATGTTGCCCTTGCTCGCGTCGTCGTCGGGCTTGGGGTTGTTCGCCTTGGGCGCAGGCGCCGGTGTGGCCGCGGGCGGCGGGGCGGCCTCGGCCGTCTTGGCCGGAGGCGGCGGATCTGATCCGCAACCAAGAGCCGTTCCGAGAACCAAAAGCGTGAGAGCACGTTTCATCGTCAGAGCCTCCTTCCGGCGGTCTGTATAACACCGGACGCTGATCGCGAAACCCAAAGAAAGCCTCAACTATTCCGTTGTGTATGGATCTGGTCGCACTCGGCGCTCGTCCGCCGCGAGCGTGTCGAAATGGAGCGCTCAGGTGCGCAGCAGGTACATGAACACCACCGCGGAGCCGAGCAGAAAGACGGTGATTAGCAGCAGCTTGAGCATGCTGGATGCGGCCTTGGGTTCGGCGCGAGTCACCTCGAGCTTGGACAGGGCCAGCATCAGCACGGCGCCGAGACGCTTTTCGGCACCGGCTCCGCGCTCGTGATCGCCCTTCATGCCTCGGTAGCGAACGGCAGCTTCGTCGAGGGCGTCATGACGCTGGCAATGATCCAAGAATGCATGGTGAGCGGCGTCGTTATCCCAATGATCCAGCGCGTTTTTCCACAACGCCTCGAGCGTCGGATCTGCTGCCTTCATCGTGCGAGCTCCCGGCTCAAGCGCTCCGTCAGCGCAAAGTACGCCTTGCGCTCGTAAGGCTCGTTCAGCACGTGAAAGTCTTTGTTGGTGAGGCCGACGCAGCCAAAGCAATACTGGCAGCCGCTCAGCGACACGCTGCGCACGACGTACGAGCAGTGTGAGCAATCGCGACAGTCCACGCAGTGCGAGCAGCCGACGAGACCGCGCGAGCCGCTGCAGTGCAATGACTCGCTGCAGCCAAGGCAGCGCACGCAAAAATGGCAACGCACCAGCTGCTCGGAGTCTTTGCAGAACGTGCACTGGCTGCAGCCCTTGCAGCGCTCGCAGGCGACGCAGCCAACGTTCTCGCTGGGCGCGGCCGCGCGAAGCAGCGCTTGGTAGCGTCGTTCGAACTCGCGGGCGGTCAGCTCGGTCATGGCGCGGGCTCGGCGCTCGAACGTGGGCGGGAGAAAAGCGCTTGGGGCAAGGCTGCCCGTGAGCATATCTTCGGAGCAAGCCCGTTGAAACTCCGCACGAAATTCCCCCTTCACGCGCCGGTAGCCGTCCTGTTCGCCAGCGCGTGCGGCAGCGCGCCCGCACCCATCGTGCCGGCGCCGCCGCTCACCGATCCGATCGTTTTGGCGGCGCAGCCTGGGGCGCGTGAGCTCGAAGACAAAGGCTGGGGGGTGCTCCGTTCCAGCAACCTCGGGCTCAAGCTCGCTCTGCCCGACGCGAAAGGTTGGACGGAACCACCCAATCATGCGGTGGAGGGTGCAGGTTGGCAGCTTCGCCATGCGGCCACGGGGAGCAGTCTCAATCTGCGCCGCTGGCGCGCGTCGCGTTTGCCGCGTGTAGAAGCTTGCGACACCGAGCTCCGCCAGCGCCTGCCTGGACTTTCGACCCCCGACGAAACGAATCTAGTCGCCGTACGCGAAGTGCGTGTCCCGCAAGGTTTCGTCACGCGCATCTCGCTCGTGGCTCAACCTGGCGAGGGTGCTAAGTTTCGGGGGCAAGCCATCGCGGTTGGCGCCGGCGTCGGCGAATGCCTCGCCGCCGTCGCACAAACCGAAGCAGCGAGTGAAGTCGTGCTCGCCGAGCGCCTACGCCTCTTCGACGTCGCGCTCGGCCATCTCCGTCTCAACCACGTGGAAGACCGTGTACCTGCTCCGGCGCCCCCGTCTCGCTGAAGCAGGTGCACGAAACCGTTTTGTCCCGATCGCGCCGGCCACTGGTCCGGCACGTGCTGCATGACGCGTCTGTCACACTTGATTTCGAGCCGTTTCACCCTAGATCTGTGGGGTGCGCTGGCGCGACCCGTACGAGAAAAACGTCATCACGTCCAGACGCACGGTTCTAATGACACGCGGTGCGGAAAAAGTAACCTCCACACCGCTTCAGGCCGGGGAGTTTGCGAGCTCTAAGAGTGACCGATCTTGCGATTTTTCTCGCTGAACAAGTACGAAAACTAAGGATTCAAGCATCCATGACGCAAGCCGAGCTCGCTTCTCGCGCTGGCGTCACTGTTGAAACCGTTGCGCGCCTCGAACGAGTGCTGAGAGGTCGTGCATCTGCCAACGCCAATCCATCGCTCGAGACGATGGAGCGCATCGCTGCATCGCTCGGTGTCGATGTGTCGGATCTCGTCTCGCCCTCCAAGGCGCGACCGAAGGACGATCGTCTCAACGTCGTGCTGCGCGGAGCGAGCGGCGCGGTGAGGCGTCGCGTGCTGCTGGTGGCCGAAGCGTTGATTCGCGACGAGCAAACCGAGGCGCGCCAAGCCAAGGCCGAGATCAAAGCGAAGAAGGCTCCTAAGCGACGCTGAAGCTTCAGACGCCTAACGCCAGTTGCAGCTCTTTCAGCTTGTTTCGTGCGGCGCGGCCTTGCCGGCCGATCACGACCAAGCTCGATGACTGGGCCCGGAAAATCCGGGCCGCTGCGTCTCGTACGCGCGCTTGCGAGACGTCGCCGAGCACCGCGATGCGCTCATCGGGCAGCACCTCGCCGCCGCTCAGCGTTGCCTGACCGACGAAACCGGCGAGCTCCGTCGGCATGTCGTACAGCTCCAGCATCTGCCAGCGCAGGCGCGCCTTGGCGCGCGACAGCTCCGCCGCCGTGGGGCCGTGCGCCGCGAGATCCTTGAGCACGTTCAGCGTCTCCTCGAGCACGCGCGGCGCGGAGGCGTGCGCGCACTCGGCGACGATCTCCAGCACGCCCACGTCGGCGTACGCTTCGAACAGCGCGGACACGTCGTAGCAGAGGCCGCGCTCGTCCGAGAGCGCGCGGTACAAGCGCGTGGCGTTGCCGTCGTCCAGCACGCGCATCAAGAGCTCGGTCGCCGGCTCGTCGGGATCGTGCTCGCCGGGCGCGCGAAAGCCCAGCCCGAGCCAGGTCTGGCTGCTGGCGGCGTCCGGAACGTGGCGGAATTGGGGGCCGCGTTGAGGCGTCGGGGCCGATGCCGAAACCGCGCGTCCCCGTGGCAGTTGCGAGAAGCGTCGCGCAGCCATCCGCCCCAGGCGCTCTGTGTCGATGGGGCCGGCCAGCGTGACCACCATCCCGGTGCCCACGTAGTGGCGACGATGAAACCGCTGCAGCGCAGGCCGGTCGAAGCGACCCAGCGTCGTGCGCGTACCGGCGATGGGCATGCCCAGCGCGTGCTTGCCGAAGCACAGCTGGCGCAAGATGCTGGGCCCATCGATCAGGCGACCCGCGCCGTCGTAGGCCTCGAGCAGCTCCTCGCGCACGATGCCCTTCTCGATGCGGATGTCGTTGAAGAGCGGCGACTCGCACAGTAGCGCCGTGAGCTCCAGCGAGCGCTCCAGGTTCTCGACCGGCACGCTGCAGTTCAGCACGCCATGGTCGACGTAAGTCATGGCGCCGAAGGCCGCGCCCAGCTCCTCGAAGGCCAGCGCCTGGGCGTGGGCCGTCGGGAAGCCCGGGATGCCCCGGTGCAACATATGCTCGTGAAAATGGCTGATGCCGTTGTCATGCCGCGTCTCGAAGCGCGAGCCGACCCGGACGTGCACGTCGAGCGCCGCGCGGTGCACGGCCGGCATGCGCACCAGGTTGAGGCGCAGCCCGTTCTTCAGCAGCTTGCGCGTGATCTGCGGAGCTTTGCCGCGCCCAACGGCGGAGCGAGTGCTCACTCTTCGTCGTCCGCGCGACCCTTGGCCTCTTCGCCGAACTGGCTCATGACCTTGAGCTTTTCACCTGCGCTGCGACGCAGGTCGGAGACGTAGCGCACCAGCGCTTCGCTGGCCTTGGCCTGCAAGAGCGCCTGGGTGAACTTGGCCTTCTCTTTGATGAAGTCGTCGTGGTTGACCGTGGTGCGCTCTTTCAGCTGCAGCACCACCGCGCCGTCGGTCGTCGGCACGGGCTTCTCGTACAGCTCGTCGGCCGTCTTCAGCTCGAACGCTTTGGGGGCGATCGGCTCCGTCGGTTCGACGTCGGGCAATGGATTTCCGGCGGCGGTGAACGGCGCCGAAACCTCGAAGTGCGGCCGATCGGCGGCCAGCAGCGCGGGCGAGTCGGCGCTGTCTTTCTTCTTGGCGTCGCCCTTGGTGTGCTTGGCCGAAAAGTCGACGGCCAGGGCGCGCGTCGCGTCCTCCAGCTTTTCACCCGCCTTGGCGCGCGAGATCAGCTCGGCGGCGAACTTGGCCAAGGCCTCGTCGGCGGCGAAATGCGCGTACAGCTTGCGAGCCACCAGCGCTCGACCCTCGTGCTCGACCTTGTCGGCCGCAAGCTTGGCGGTGACTTTCAGCACATGGTAGCCGCGCGGGCTCTCCACGACCGGCGAAAGGTCGCCCGCGTTCAAGCCCTCGACCGCCTTCTTCAGCTCGTCGGCGCCCACGCCGTAGCTCGAGCCGATGCAACCGAGCTCGCCGCCCAGCATGGCCGTCGTGCCCTTGGAGAGCTCGCGCGCCACGGCCTCGAAGCTCTCGCCCTTCTGCACGCGCTCACGAGCCTGCTCGGCCTTGAGCTTGTAGGTCTGCTTCTCGTCGTCGAGCGCGTTCTGCGGCAGCTCGATGAAGATCTCGCTGGTGAGGCTGCAGCCGGGGGTGAAGTCGGCTTTCTTGCTCGTCCAATCTGCGTCGATCTGCGCCTGGTTGGCGAGCGCCCATTTTTCCACCGCGGCGGCATCGAATTCAGTGGCGAACTTGGCGAACCAGTCGCGCTTGAGCGTGACACTGCGCAGGGTGACCTTGGCGCGCTCGCGCTCGAACAAGCTGTAAGCTTCCGGCTCCGGGATGCGCACGCGGGAGCGCACGAGATCGCGCATGCGCGCGGCCAGGAGCTCGCGCTCCTGCATCTCCTTGAACTCCTTGGGGCCGCGGTTCGTCCACATGCGAACCTGGTGCTCATACTTCTTGTAGTCGAAGTCCTCCCCTTCGCGGCGCGTCGACAGCTGGCGCACCGGGTACTCGGAGCCAGGAGCGCAGCCGTAACCCGCGTTGGAAGGCGGGCACAAACCGAGCATGAACGACAGCTCCGTCATGCCCTCGGCGGGCAGCGATGCGCGCACGCGCCCCGCCATCAGGTCTTCTTCGAGCGCCTCGGCGCTCACCTTGAGGCCGAGCTTGCGAGCTTCCACCAGCAGTAGCTCGCGCTCGACCAGGCCGTCGAGCACGCGCAGGTTGAGCTTGTACTTCTTGGCCGCCTTGGGCTCGATCTGGCGCGGCACGATGATGCCATGCGCCGCGTAGTACTCCTTGGGGTCCACGCAGTAACCCTCGTACGCGACGGCACACTCGCGTTGCAGCTTGGCCGTGGGTCCGTTGCGACCAGCACGAAACTCCATCGCGAACACGACGATGATGGCGAACGCGATGCCCGCGACCACCACGTTTCCGATTCCACCGCTTCGAAAGAAACTCAGCATGGGCCCTGACTTTGGGCGCCGCAGATATCACGCCCCAAGCTCCGAAGCCAGGCAGGCGCCGAACAGATGGCCTAACGCGCCAGGGTCACGGTTTTTTCGATGGAAAGCGCGTACCGCAGCTCTTGCTCCAGCTCGTCCTCATTGGCGACGGCGCGCTCGAACGCCACCTCGTACCAGGTGTCGAGAGTATTGGAGGCGTCACCGGGATCGCGCACCGGAACTGCCGCCACGCCGACCTCGACGTAGCCCCGGCCCCGAGCCTCTGCCGCGGAGACACGCGCGCGTTCATACAAGTCCTCGGGTTTCGCGGACGGGAAGTCGCTCGCCTGCGCGCGCATCACGAAGCGCACGGCTAACGTGGCGCCCGGCTTGGCAGCGACGCCGCTATCCATGATCAGGTTGTCGCGAACGCGGTCCGCCAAAACTACCTGGTCACCCAAGGTGCGATAAACTTCGAACCCTCGGGCGACTAATGTCTTCTTAAGCTCAGCGGGCGTGGGGGTCATGGGGGCAAGTGGCCTCGGGCCGCGACGTCCCTCATGATCGTAACGCCGAGGTTCGGCGTTGGGTGTGACCACGAGAGACCCCTCTCACGCACACGAGATCGACAGGGGGCAACGTACGCGGTCCGCTCGGGCATCGTCAAGCCGACAAGAATACTAGACCGCGAAGCACCCGCGGCGGCGCTGCAATCCGCTCTGTTCGGCGGTTAGCGCAACCGCTCGCGGCCACAAGCACGGCAGCTGGGGTCGGCAAACAGCGGGCGCACGGCCCCGTGCGGCCACTGGGCGTGAGCCGACCCGGTGTCTCCTCGGCGCGGATCTCGGCCCCGATGCTGGAGCGTGACGCGCCGGGCGAGAAAGCCGATCAGAGAACGAACCCAGCGACACCTTTAATAGACGCCGGTGAGCACCTACCAATTACGGCACTTTGCCTGACGGTAGGCCCACGCTCCGGCCATGATATTGTGGTGATAGTGAGCCGCAGGAGTCCAACCCCCTCATCCGAGGTTCACGCGCAGCGCCGCGCTACCGGCGGTGCACGCCGTGAGGCAACCGAGCGGGTGACGCTCCGCGGACCGGATTTCGAAACACACGGTTGGACGCTGAACGTGAGCCGCGGGGGCATGCGAGCAATCGTGGAGGAGCCGGTCAAGTCGGGCGTCGAATACGAGCTTCTCGTCGGCGACGCGGAGGAGACGGCGCGTAAGGTCGCGGTTGTCTGGGTGCAAGACGAGGCCGACGGCCAGATCGTCGGCGTGCGCTTCTTGGACGTGGCCGGCTCCATGCCGCCCGAAAAGCCCGAAAACACGTAGCGTCCGTCCCGCGCTTCGAGTCGGGCGCGACGAGCGCGCGAGGCGCGCTACAGTGCGCGGCGTTGGCCACGACCGAGGAGATCCTGGGCCCCGGCGGGCCGCTGTCCCGCGCGCTGTCTGCGTACGAGTCGCGCAGCGGGCAGCTCGAGATGGCGCGCGCGGTCGAGCGCACGCTGCGAGACGAACGTGTGCTGTTTTGCGAAGCGGGCACCGGCACCGGCAAGACGCTGGCGTACCTGGTCCCAGCGCTGCTCTCGGGCAAAAAGGTCATCGTTTCGACGGCCACACGCGCGCTGCAGGAGCAGATCTTTCAGAAAGATCTGCCGCTCATCGAAGAAGCGCTCGGGCTCTCGTTCCCGGTCGCGCTGATGAAGGGCCTGTCCAATTACGTCTGTAAGCGCCGGCTGGCGGAGTTTCGGCAGAGTCCCGAAAGCCTGCGACCCATGTACGCGCGCGCGCTCGACGCGCTCTCGAGCTTCGTGGAGGAGAGCGAAACCGGCGATTTTGCGGAGCTAGCCGGCATGGCCGAAGACGACCCGGTGCGAGGCGAGGTGTCGTCCAGCAGCGACACGCGCGTCGGCGCGTCGTGTCAGTTCTTCGACGAATGCTTCGTGACGCGCATGCGCCGTGAAGCGGAGAGCGCGCGCCTGGTCGTCGTCAATCATCACCTATTCTTCGCCGACCTCGCGCTGCGCGGTCCGCATCCGGGGCGCGTCTTGCCGGACTACGACGCGGTGATCTTCGACGAGGCGCACCAGCTCGAAGACATCGCGACGGAGTTTTTCGGCATGCGCGTATCGCGACGCCGGCTCGACCGGCTGCTGCTCGACACGGAGCGCGCCTTGCGCGCGGCCGGCGCGGCGGACCCGCTGTTCGGTGGCGACAGCGCACTGCGCAGCGTGAGCGCGGTGGAGGTTTCGGCCGACGCTTTCTTCCACGCGCTCGAAGCGGCCGCGGGCGGCGACGAGCGCATCACGCTGGAACGTGACATTTTCTCCGGTGAAGTGGCGACGGCGTGGCACGCGCTGGATTCGGCGCTCGAAGGTTTGGCGGCCGCGAGCGAAATGGCGCGCGGGCGATTGAGCGCGCCTTCGTTGCGGGGACCCAAACCCTCGTCGAGCTTGCCGGAGGCTCTCGAGCTCGCGTCACGGCGCAGCGAAGATACACGTTCCGCCTTGGCGCAAGTCGTCGAAGGTGCCGCAGGGCGCGTGACGTGGCTGGAGCGCGGGAACCGCAACGTGACGTTGGCTTCGTCGCCGGTCGACATCTCGGTGCTATTCCGTGAGCGCATTTTCGAGACGGTGCCGGCCGTGGTGCTCACTAGCGCCACGCTTTCGACCGCCGACTCTTTCTCGTACTTTCGCACCCGCTACGGGGTGGCCGACAACAACATCGAGGTGAGCGAGCTGGTGGTGCCGTCGCCCTTCGATTTCGAGCAAAACGCGCTCCTGTATACGCCGCGCGATCTGCCAGCGCCGAACGCACCGAGCTTCGCCGAGCGTGCCGCGGAGCGCGTCGCAGACCTGATCAGCATCACCAGCGGCGGCGCGTTCGTGCTCACGACCTCGCACCGGACGCTGCAGCAGCTTGCGCGACTCTTGCCACCCAAGCTGCAGGGCAAACGCGTGTTGGTCCAGGGCTCGCGACCCAAGGGCGCGCTCATCCAGGCCTTTCGCGCGGACGGCAACGCGGTGCTCCTCGCGACGCAGAGCTTTTGGGAAGGCGTCGACGTGCCGGGTCACGCCCTGCGCTTGGTCGTGCTCGAAAAGATCCCGTTCGCGGTGCCGACGGATCCGGTGTTGGTCGCGCGGGGTCGCGAGCTCGAGGCGGCGGGCGAGAGCCCGTTCATGAAGCTGGCCGTGCCCGCCGCGGCGATCGCGTTGAAACAGGGCTTCGGGCGCCTGATCCGCACGCAGCGCGACGTCGGTATCGTGGCGCTGCTCGACGAGCGCGTGCACCGGCGCGGCTACGGCAAGCTCATCTTGGGCGCGCTGCCCCCCGCTCAGCGCACGGACGAGCTCGCCGACGTGCGTGCCTTTTGGCAGCGCGTCAGCGAGAGCGAGAGTTAGCCGTTAGCCGCGAGCGGCGGTGGTTACTTCTTCTTCGCCTTCTTGGCGGGCGCTTTCTTGGCGGGCGCCTTCTTCGCCGGAGCTTTCTTGGCGGGCGCCTTCTTGGCGGGCGCCTTCTTCGCAGCGGGTGCCTTCTTAGCCGGCACCTTCTTGGCGGCGGGTGCCTTGTTGACCGGAGCTTTCTTGGCGGGCGCCTTCTTCGCCGGAGCCGGAGCCGCCTTCTTCGCCGCCTTCTGGGTGGGAGCGGGGGCAGCCTTCTTCGTAGGAGCAGGCGCCTTCTTGGCCGGGGCGGGAGCGGCCTTCTTGGCCGGAACAGGAGCAGCCTTCTTGGCCGGAGCAGGAGCAGCCTTCTTGGCCGGCGCAGGAGCAGCCTTCTTGGCGGGCGCCTTTGCGGCCTTGGGCGCCTTAGGCTCGGCCTGGGGCCTCGTCTTGGCGAGCGGCTTCGGCGTCGTCGCCTTGGCAGCCTTCTTGGGCGGCGGAGCCATCGTCGGCAGATCGTCTTCTTCGATCGCCATGCTCGCTTCTTCAGCGCCGCTGTCCGGGCGACCGAGCGCGCCCTGCTTGCGGCGCTCGAGCGTCTCTTTGATTTTCGCGTCGAGCGTCGCAAACTCGAACGGCTTGTCGACGTGAGCGTCCGCGCCATATAGCGGCGACGTCATCTCGTTCAGCGACTCGCCGATACCGGTGAGCATGATCACTCCGGTGTGCGCGAGCGATACGGCTTCGCGAATTTTGCGACACACTTCCCAGCCGCTCATGCCCGGCATCATCACGTCGAGAATCACCAGGTGCGGCAGGTGCTCGTGCGCGAGCTCCCACGCCTGATCACCATCGGATGCCTCCAAAACTGAGTAGCCGCTGGAGCGCAGGTGGCTCGACAGCATGGCTACGGTGCTCGGCTCGTCATCAGCAATCAGCACGACAATCTTGGAAGTATTGGACATCTCGAAGCTCCGTAGGCTCGCCATTCGAGTCCAGTAGCAGCTTAACGGTCAAGCGCCGTGGGCCATCGAGCCAGTTTTGGCGGCCAAGCAGTAATCAGATCGTCACCGAAACGGAGCACTCCCGGCGTTGACCGACTCGGCGCGCGCCGATACGTGGAGGCGCATGCGCGGCTGGCTACCATTGCTGCTCTCCTGCTCGCTCCTGTCCGCTTGCCAGAACGAGCCGCTCGACGTGGCGACTCAGGTCGACCTGTCACGCATGCAAGGCAAATGGTTCGAGATCGCCAAGCTGCCGCGTCCGAGTCAGGCAGGCTGCACCGGCACCACGGCCGAGTACACGCTCAAGAGCAACAGCGAGTTGCTCGTCGTCAACGAGTGTCACCAAGATTCGCTGCAAGGTCCCGTCAAGCGAGTCGCAGCGCGCGCGGTGGTGAACGACGCGGCGGTGCCAGCCAAGCTCTCGCTCGACTTCGGGTTCGCTTACGGCGACTACTGGGTGCTCGAGGTCGGGCCGAGCTACGAGTACGCCGTCATCGGTCACCCGACGCGAGACTACTTGTGGATAATCAGCCGCGAGAAGACGCTGCCGAAAGACACGCTCGACGGCGTGTTAGAACGCGCGCAAGCTCGCGGATTTCCGGTAGGAATTCTCGAATACACCAAACAGTGAGCGCGGGCGCTACAGGTCGCCGGGGCTCACGCCCAGCGCCTTGAGCACGCGCGGCAACTGTGGGCGCGGCACGGAGACGCGCGTCGGCATTCCTGCGCCAAGCCCCAAGAGCTCGACGAAATTCTTGCCGCTGTCGAAGCGGGCGGCCACGCTGACGTTTTCCTTATCGACGACGACGCTCACGGCCTCGCGCTCCTGCCCGAGGAGCAACAACAATGTCTTGTCGATGCGGTCGTAGCCTTCGCTCACGTCGACGAACGCGACGCCCGGATCGAGGCGCTTGTAGGCCTGCGCGGCGCGGCGCGTCTCGCGCTCTACCGGCACCAGCTCCTCCGCCGCGCGATCGATCGGTTCCCACAACGATGCGTCGGCGAGCCCGGTCGCCAGATGCCGCACGATCACGCCGAACAGCCCCTGGTCCCGAAAGCGAGCGCGCAGCGCGCGATCGATGCGCTCGGCCACCGCGCTGGGGGTACCGATGCGCGTATCGATGGCACGCGCGTCGTCGTCGCAGCCGGGGTATGGCTCGACGCCGTTGCGAATCCATTTGGCGGCGCTGGCCAGGCCGTCGAAATCGGTGTGGCAAACGATCGTGTCGATGTGACCCGCGCGCGCCACGAGCTCGGGCGTGATCATTTCCGGGCACGCGCCGTGCTGCGCCTTGGTGGCGAGCAAGAAGCGCGGGTCATCCTTGTACAGGGCATGCTCTTCGCTGTCGTGATGGTCGACCCACATACCCAGACGCTCCCCCAGCCCCTCGATCAGCGGCAGCGTGATTTTTTTGAAGCCGCCGCCGCTACCGGCACCCGCGAAAGCGATGTCCAGCACGACCACCCGCCCCGTCAAGCTGCTAGCTTTGGGGAGCTTACGAGGCGTGCCGAAAGCTAGGTGCTGCATAGCCGGGGCAGTGTTGCTGCCCCGGCCCCCGCCCGCAAGGAAGACCGCGGCATTTTCTGGAGTAAGATTGCCGAATGAGCGAGCGCCGAACAGGGCTCCAGGGTCGCCGCAGCGTGGTTTTGGCCTCCGCGCTCGGTCTCAGTGCGCCGTGGCTGCTCGGCATAGGGCGCGCGCTGGCTTTGCCACCACCGCCCGCACCGAGCTGCGGCCAGAAGGGGCGAGTGCGCTTCGACAAGGACACCACGCTTTCGGACATCACCGGCCGCAAGATCGCGCGTTTCAGCGGCGGCGAGTCGGCCGTCACGTTGCTGGCGCCGCCCGTCGACGGCAGCGATGTGGCTCGCATCGAGACCGGCAACGGTCACGGCTCGTTCCGGCTCGCCGGTTTCGTCAAAGCCACGGAGCTTCGCATCTTCACGAGCTTCGCGGTGCCCGTCGTGAGCGGTCACGTTTGGCTCGGGGTGGGCACGCGGGTGGTGGCGGCCGGCAGCAGCGGCGGCCGTGTGCGCCTCGAAAAGCAAGTCACGACGCCGTTCAATCAACGCTTCACGGCCTACGCGGACTGCAGCGCGCTCACCTTCTCGCCGCCCACCGCGCCTGGTTTCGTGGTGCCGGGCGATGCGCGCGTCTTCTTGATGAAAGAAGCCACGCTCGATCTGTTCGACGAAGTGCCGCCGACCGGCTCGCCCATTTTGACGCTCCAGCGCGCCCCGCTGGTCGACAGCGTGCGCTTTTTCGGCACCGAGCAACGCGGTGGCTTCGTGCACGTCCGTTATCAGGGCGACGTCAACATCGATGCCTGGGCCCGCGCAGCCGAGCTCACCCCGCTGCCGCGCGGCGAAACTTCGGATGTGCCTCCCGGCAGCTACACCATGAGCTCACCGCCCGAGCTGCAGCTCTCACCCCTGCCGCGCGTCGTCAAAACCACACGCGATATTCCGCTGCGGCTCGCCGCCAAAGACGCCGAGGCTCCGGCGGGCGTGGTGGAGGCAGACACCGAGGTCTACGTGATGGACACCATCGCAGGCTGGACGAAGGTGCTGCCGAAGAGCTTGCACGTGCTCCCGGCGGGCGACCTCTCGTTTTGGGTCAAGACCAGCGATCTGCCGCCGTGACGTGGCCCTGCCGCCGCCCCGTGATATAGGCGGCGCCGTGACCGACTCGCACACCGAAGCCCTCAAGCAAGCGCTGGCTCATCCGCTCACAGGCACGGATTTTCCGAAGCTGGGGCGCAAGTACGAGGGCAAGGCGCGCGACAACTACACGACAGCCGACGGGCGCCGCATCATCGTCGCAACCGATCGCATCAGCGCGTTCGATCGCGTGCTCGGCACGTTGCCGCTCAAGGGCCAAGTGCTCGGCTCCGCGTCGTCTTGGTGGTTCGAGAAGACGAAGCACATCGCGCCCAACCACGTGCTCAGCGTGCCGGACCCCAACGTGCTGGTGGCTCGCGAATGTCAGCTGGTACCGGTCGAAATGGTGGTACGCGCCTACTTGACTGGCACGACCTCGACCAGCATCTGGGTGCACTACGAGCAGGGCAAACGCGAATTTTGCGGGCATCGGTTGCCGAACGGTATGAAGAAGCACCAAAAGCTCGCGGAGCCCATCCTCACTCCCAGCACGAAGGCGGCCCACGGCGACCACGACGTGTCCGCTTCGCGCGAAGAAATCCTGAAAATCTCCGGCATGCCCGCGGCCGATTTCGATCGCGCAGCCGAGCTGGCGATGGCGCTGTTCCGAGAAGGCCAGCGGCTGTGCGCCCAGCAAGGGTTGATCCTCGTCGATACCAAGTACGAGTTCGGCAAAACGCCAGAAGGCGAGATCATCCTGATCGACGAAATCCACACGCCGGATTCGTCCCGTTTCTGGTTCCAAAACACCTACGACGAGCGCTTCGCCGCCGGACAAGATCCGGAGAGCTTCTCCAAGGAGTACGTGCGCGGCTTCTTGGCGGCCCAAGGCTTCCGCGGCGACGGGCCCATCCCGACCATCCCCGACGAAGTGAAGATCGAAGCGGTGCGCCGCTACATCGAAGCGGTCGAGCGCATCACCGGTGTCCCCTTCGTGCCCAACGTCGAAGAGCCGATCGCGCGCATGACGAAGAACCTGCGCGCCGCCGGCTTCGACGTTTAGCAGCCCTGATTCGAGCCGTTACGGCGCTGGACGCTTGCTGTGGCGCTCGATCGTGTTCAGGCGCGACAAGAGCTCCGCGTGCAGGTGGTCGAACTTTTCGTGCAGGTGCGCGATCTCGAGCTCGGCCTTGAGGTTGACGTCGTACTCGATGTCGTTGCGAACACGGTCGCGTGCTACCTGGCGGTTCTGGCTGAGCAGCACGAAAACCGAGAGAATGATGGCCTCGAGTGACACGCACATCGTGAGCAGGCCGTAAGGGAACGGGTCGAAGCCGCCGAACCTCGCGAGCGGCCCCGAATTGAGGATGATCCACAGGAAGAAGATGCCGATGTGGATGAACAGGAACTCGAGGCTGCCGGAGAATTCGCTGATCCAATCGGCGACCTTCATCACCGTGCTGCGCTTGTCTTCTGTCTCTTCGTTCACGTTGCGCGAGGCCGTGTGACGCAGCTTCTCGTTCGTTTCGCGCAGGCGGCGGCCCGTGGCAGCGAGCAGCTCCATCGCCGCGCCGGGGCGCACCTGAATCAGCTCCGACAGGTCGCCTCGATCGACGACCACCAGCTCCACATCGGTCTTGGCCATCGCCGACGCCGTGCGCGGCCCGCCGTCGAGCAAGGAGATTTCACCGAAGAAGTGCCCGGGCGTCGCGGTTTCGAGCAAGATGCGCTCGCCGGTGTCGTTCTTGAAAAAGATCTCGACTTCGCCCGTCTTCACTACGTACAGCGAGTCACCGGGATCGCCGCGGTGAAAGAGCGCGGTGCCTTCTTTGAAGGCTACTGTCTCGACGCGCTCGGCGAGAGTGGCGCGCTCTTGCTCGTCCAAGAGCGCAAAGATCGGAACCTCGGTCAAAAGTTGAGGATCGGCACCCATGGGTGACGCCGAGTCTCGACTGCCCGAATCGAGCCTGCAAGCTGATTTCGCCGGGCTCGATCGTTACTTTAGGTAGTAGCTGCAATGCATGGGGCCCTTCAAGCAGGTGTACTGCTCGGGCTCGGGGCATTGGTCGGCGCTCGTGCAACTGCAGCGGTCAATCTTCACACATTCGCCGTAACAGGTGCCTTTGACGCTCGGCACCTCACCTGCTGGACAATCCGGCGTAACGATTCGGCAGAGCACCTTGCGCGTATCGCAGTCCACGAGGCCCGAGCCACCCACGCCGCCGCCTTCGTTGCTATCGCCAGCGCTGCCGCCGCCGCTCACACCGCCATCGCCCGAGCCACCGCTGCTCGTGGTCCCGGCAGTGCCGGCTCCGGCGCTGCTACCGCCGCTGCCGGTCGTGCCGGCGACACCCCCGCCACCGATGCTGGTGGTACCTGCAGCCGAGCTGCTGCCGGCCGCGCCTGCCGTCGCCGACTGCCCCGCGGCGCCCGCGGTATGATCGCCATCGCTGGCGGTTTCACCGCAAGCGAACGCGAAAACCGCGCCGAACACCGGGAGCATCGAGCCGAGGGCGAGGCGCATGTGTCGATCCTTCCACTCTTTATTGCCATCAGCAACGCGGATAGTGTCCACGGGAGTGAGCCCCCGTCGTGCTCTGCCCAGCTCGGAGCAGGAGCTGCGCGCCGTCAAGCTCAGCGGCGTGCCCGGCGTCACGCTGAAAGAAGCAGCCGCGCGCTTTCAGGTGCCGTTGGCTCGCGTACGGAGCGCGCGCCGTCGCATGCCCGAGCTAGCGCGGCTCTCGCTTGCGGAGCTCGCGTTGGCGGCGCTCACGAACAACGGATTGGAGGCGGAGTTTTCGCTCGCCGAGCTGGCGCGAGTAGCCGCCTGGCTCGACTACCTGAACCACGACGGCTCGACCGAAGCCGACGTGCGACGCCTGCTCGACGCTTTGGCCGAACAGGGCGTCATCGAGCTACGCGAGCAATCCGGACGTTTGGTGCGCGATTGGCCCTGAGCACCCGCGCTGAAGCGCGCTAGGCTTTGCTCATGTCCGAAGCCGTGTACGTCGTTTCTGCCGCCCGTACTCCGATTGGCGCCTTCCTGGGCGCGCTGTCCAGCTTGCCCGCACCGCGCCTGGGCGCCGTCGCGATCAAGAGCGCGCTCGAGCGCGCGAGCGTTGCGCCGGAGCTGGTGGGTGAGGTGTTCATGGGCAATGTGCTATCTGCCGGCATCGGCCAGGCGCCGGCGCGCCAAGCTGCGATCTTTGCTGGGGTGCCCAATACGGTGCCTGCCACCACCGTGAGCAAGGTGTGCGGCTCGGGCCTGCAGGCCGTCGTTTTCGGCACCAAAACGCTCGTGCTGGGCGACGCCGAAATCGTAGTCGCGGGCGGCATGGAGTCGATGTCGAACGTGCCGTACTACCTGCGCGACGCGCGCAGCGGTTACCGCATGGGCGACGGCAAGCTGGTCGACGGCATGATCTTCGACGGCTTGTGGGACCCGTACAACGACTTTCACATGGGCCAGGCGGGGGAGATGTGCGCCAAAGAATACGGCTGCACGCGCGAGCTGCAGGACGAGTTCGCGAAGAAGAGCTACGCCCTGGCCAGCGCGGCGCAGAAGTCGGGCGCCTTCGAGAAAGAAATCGCCAAGGTGTCGATCGCCCAAAAGAAGGGTGACCCGCTGCTGGTCAGCGAAGACGAAGAGCCCGGCCGCGGCGACCCGAGCAAATTCGCCAAGCTCCGTCCGGCATTCACGGCCGACGGCACGATCACGGCTGCCAACGCCTCCAGCATCAACGACGGTGCCGCCGCGCTGGTGCTCGCGAGCGAAAGCGCCATCAAGCGTCACGGCCTGAAGCCCTTGGCACGCATCGTGGGCTACGGAGGCGCCGCGCAAGCTCCCGAATGGTTCACGACTGCGCCCGCGAAAGCCATCGACGCTACGCTCGCCAAGCTCGGCTTGAAGGTGGGCGACATCGACCTTTGGGAGATCAACGAAGCTTTTTCGTGCGTTACCATGGCTTGCACCAAGCTGGCCGGCATCGACCCGGCCAAGGTGAACGTGCGCGGCGGGGCGGTGGCGCTCGGTCACCCAATCGGCGCGTCGGGCGCGCGCATCCTCGTGACACTACTAGGCGCGATGGACGAGGCCCGGGCCCAGCGCGGCCTTGCCACCCTCTGCATCGGCGGGGGCGAAGCTGTCGCCGTGGTGGTCGAGCGCTGCTGACGGCGCCAGCGCCACGCGCTCGAGCATGATCGAGCGGCCCAGGGCCTTGGCCAGCGGCTCGAGCTTGCCGCGACCAGCCCAGAGCTCGAGCAGCAGATCGCCGGGGCCGTCGATCACGATACGCAGCTCTTTCTTGCGTTCTTCGACGTGCATGCGACGCACCAGCTGGCTGTGACCGCGGTCGAGCGCGACCGCGAGACGCAAAATGGCGGAGAGCACGATCACGCTTTGGGCGTCGCGCTGCGGCAGCTTGGCCAGCTTGCGGCTGTTCTTCTTCGGCCGCGGACCGCGGTGATAAAGGGCGATCAGCCCGAGCAGCTCGATTTCGTCGTCGGTAAAGCCGCGCAAGCTGGAGTTGCGGATGATGTAGCGCGCGTGGCGCTCGCGGTTCTCGAAGTCGATGTGACGTCCGACGCCGTGCAGCAGCGAAGCGTACTCGAGCAGCTCGCGCTCGGCGCTGCCCAGATTGTGCAGCTCGTGCGTCTGGTCGAAAAGCGAGAGCGAGAGGTCCGCGATGTGCAGCTCGCGCGGGTCGTCGCGGTGGAACTTGCGCATCAGCTCGACCACGCTGCGGCGGCGCGGATCCGTGATCAGCCGGTGCGGCGTCGGGTCGATGCCGCGCCGCTCGATGTAGTCCCAGATCACGCCCTCGCGCAGCGAGGTGTCGCAGAGCGTGAGCTCTTCTGCCCGCGCCATCTCGAGCAGCTCGCACAAGAGCACGCCACCCAGGTGAATCGTGTCGGCCCGAGCGTCGCCAATTCCCGGCATTTTCGCGCGTTTCGCCGCGTCCGCCTCGCACAGGCGCTTGACCAGCTCGCGCAGGTCTTTGCGCTTCACCGTCTGCGCGTTGAGCGAACGAAACGCCGCGCCACCGGACAGCAAATGCGCGGCTTCGCCCAGCGTGCGGATCGTGCCGGAGGTGCCGACGAAGCGCGTCGCACCGAGGCGCTTGGCCTCCGACATCACCTCGGCCGCCGCGCCTTGCACATAGCCGGAGAGCTCGTACAGCTCGCGCGAGCTGAGCGGCTGCGCGCCGCCCTGGCGGTGTAGTAGCCGCTGCACACCGAGGCGCATGCTCTGCGCCAGCATCACGTCCGTACTGTTGCCGACCGCGACCTCGACGCTGCCACCGCCGATGTCGATCACCAGGCCGCGCTCACCCGCAAAATCGATGGAGTGACGGACGGCCAGGAAGATGAGCCGCGCCTCTTCCGAGCCGGAGATGACCCGAGGCATCACGCCCGTGCGCTGGAAGATGGCGTTCAAGAACTCCGTGCCGTTCTCGGCCTCGCGCGTGGCGCTGGTAGCCACCGCCAAGATTTCTTCGACGCCGCGGCTCTCGGCCAGCTTGCAGTAACGCGCCAGCACCTCGAGCCCGTCGTTGAAGGCGCGCTCGGTCAGCCGCATTTCGCCGAACATGCCCAGCCCGAGCCGGACCATGCTCTTCTCGCGGTCGATGACTTGAAAGGTTCGGCCGTCGAACTCGACCACCACGAGGTGGATCGAATTGGTACCGATATCGATCGCGGCCAGCTTCACGGATCCGCAAGGTATCAAAGTTCGGCGCGGCCAGGCCTTTTTTCCCGCACCAGCGGGTCCTGCGCGGCCTTCCGATCCGCGCTAGGCTGAGCGCGTCGATGAGCGCATCCGTGACAGTTTGGGCACGTTCTTCGGACTTTCAGCGCTCGCTCCTGGCCCTGCGCTACTTCTTCGGGACGCGCGGGGAGTCCCTGGCAGACGCCCTGGGCGAGCTGCCGTTGCAGCCGGCCGCAGCCGATGTGCTGCGCCGCCTTTGCCATACCGACCGACCCGAGCGAGCCAAAGCCTTGGCGGGCGAGCTCGGGCGGCTCTCCACCGCGCTCGATGAACGAGGACTGTGGCGATGATGACGCGGGGCCGGGTGCTGAGCGCTGCTGATGCGCAGTCCGCGCAGCCGATGCGCCGCTCGCCGGCAGCGGAGCCCCTCCAGCCGCCGCGGCGGGTCGTGCCGCGAGCCATCGTCGAGGCCAGCGCCGAAGCCGAGCGTTTGCTGGCCAAGGCGCGAGTCGAGGCTTCGAGCATCGTGGCAGCTGCCGAACGCAAAGCCGCCGACTTGAAGCTTTTGGCCGAGGCCGAAGCGCGCGCCGAAGCGTCCGCCAAGCTCGCTGCGCATGCGCTCTCTTTGGCCACTCACGAGGCGAAAGCCGATGAACGCGCGCTGGACCGCACGGTGGCGCTCGCGCGGCTCCTGGCGGAGCGCCTGCTCGGAGCGTCGTTGGCGCTTTCGCCGGAGCAAGTCGCGCAGCTCGCGCGACAAGCCTTGTCGGAAGCGCGAGGCGCTCGACGGCTGTCCATCGTGGCGCATCCGCAAGACGCCAAGCTCCTGAACGACTCGCTGCCCGCGCTGGGCGTTGCCGTAGAGACGCTGAAAGTCGTCGCTGATGCCACGCGTGCGCTCGGCAGCCTGCGCATCGAAACCGACATCGGCGTGCTCGACGCCGACCTCGCGCCCCAACTCGACCGCTTGGCGCTCCGTCTCCGAGAAACGCTTTCGCATGAGTAACGACCCTTTGGCGGGTTTTCCCGCGCCGCTCGGCGTTCCGCCGCAATATCAGGAGCCACGACCACCCCGCGAAAGCTCGGTGCCGCCCGCGCCGACGAAGCCGCGAGTCTGGCTGCACTTGCTGTTGTTCTGCCTGACCGTGGTGAGCATGCAGGCGACGGCCATGCACGAGTACCGCCACGGTTTCGGCTTCGCCGCCTATCAGGCCCTACCTCTCATCTTGATCCTGCTCGTGCACGAGACGGGGCACTACGTGGCCGCGCGCTTGCACCGGGTGCCCGCCTCGCCGCCTTTCTTCTTGCCGCTGCCCCTCGTCGGGCTATTCGGCACGCTCGGCGCGGTCATCACGATGAACGATCGCATTCGTTCGCGCAAAGCCTTGCTGGATATCGGCGCCGCCGGTCCGCTCGCCGGCATGGTCGTGGCGCTGCCAGTCTTGTATCTCGGCCTCAAGTGGTCCGTCGTCACGCCGCGCAGCACCGAGAACTACATGCAAGAGGGGCAGAGCCTTCTGTACTGGGGGATGAAGCGCTGGGTGCTCGGTCCCATCGGCCCCGATCAAGACGTCCAGCTGCACCCCATGGCGTTCGCCGGCTGGGGCGGCATGTTCCTCACGATGATCAATCTGTTGCCATGGGGACAGCTCGATGGCGGTCACATCGCCTACGCGCTGTTCGGCGAGCGCCAACACCAACTGGCACGCTGGTTCCGGCGCGGCGCGCTGCTTGCGTTCCTGTACAACGTGAGCATTTTCGTCGTGCCGGCGCTGCTCAAGCGCTCCAGCCAGCCGCTCGAGCTGGCCATCGGCAGCTCCACATTTTGGCTGGTTTGGTACGGCATCACTGCCGGCATGGCGCGCGTCTCGGGCGAAGACCATCCCCCATTCGAACCCGCGCCGCTGGACCGCGGTCGGCAGCTGGTAGCCGTGGGCTGTCTGGTGCTGTTCGTGCTGCTGTTCCTGCCCACGCCGCTCGCCATGTACTGACGCATGAGCTGCGCGGAGCACCTCCAGCGCCTGCTCGCGCTCGCACTCCCTCTGCGCGACGTGCTCGAGCAGCGCGTCGACACGCCGGCAGCACCGATTTGGTGCGAAACGCGCGGCTGGTCGCCGTTTCTGCTCACGCTCGACGACGTCACCGTCGCGACCGCCGAGGCCCACGGCTTGGCAGCCGTGCTGCCCGGCTTGGCGAAGGCACCCCCAAGTCTCACGGAGCTGGCCGCTGCCGTCACCGATGCCACGAGACTACCGATGCTGCGCGGCGCGACTCCGCTCGACTCCGAAGCGCTGCGCAGTGTGCGCTTCCGGAAACGCGCACAGCTCTCCGCATTGTTGTCGGCGGTTTCGGGCATGGCCAAAGCCGCGGAGCGCATCGTCGACGTGGGCGCCGGTAGCGGTCACTTCACGCGCCTTTCTGCGGACTTGTTCGAGCGCGACGCCGTCGGATTGGAGCACAACCCGGTGCGCGTCGAATCGGCACGCCAACGTTCGCAAGCTTCCGTTCGAGCCTCTTTCGCCAGTGTGGATGCGCGCGACGCGCTCGAGCTCTCGGCTCGAGATCTCGCGATCGGCCTGCACGCCTGCGGTGAGCTCGGCGACAAGCTGATCGAAGCCGCCGGCGCCGCGCAGTGCGATCTCGCGCTGGTGTCGTGCTGCCTGCAGAAGATTTCCGGCCCGGAGCGCGCCCCCCTTTCTCGCACCGCCACCGCGACTCACGCCGGCCTGCGCCGCGAGCACCTCGGTCTCGCCAACTTGACGGCTCAGCCGCAAGGCGTCGAGGCGAGCATCGACGTTACCATCGCGGCTCGCCAAACCCGCTACGCGCTGGGCCAACTGCTGCGCGCGCGCGGCATCGCGCTCGAGCCAGGCGCCGAGATGAGCGGCGTCAATCGCAGGCAAGCCAACGCCGGCCTGCGTCGCATCGCCGAGCGCGCGCTCGCGCTGCGCGAGCTGCAGCCTCCGAGCGACGCAGAGATCGCCGCGCACGAAGCCGCGGCTCGCCGCGATTACGCCGTGATCCGTCGACTCTCGCTGCCGCGCAGCATGCTGGCGCGGTTGGTCGAGGTTTTGGTGTCGCTGGACCGCGCCGCACACCTGGAGGAGCGCGGCCTCGCCGTCTCCGTGGCCACCTTGTTCGACCGCCGCGTTTCTCCGCGAAATATCGGCATTTTTGCCAGCCAGAGCGCGGCGCGCCTGCCAGCGGCGTAACCGGCTCCGCCGTGTTAGCGTCCGCGCGCCCCCGATGAGCGACCGCAAGTACGCAGAAGCCGGCGTCGACTACTCCAAGATCGATCCGAGCAAGCTCCTGGCCCAAGAGCTCGCCGCCAAGACGGCGCAGCATCTCGGTCGCCTCAATCTCGAAGAGATCGCGTCGAGCCGCGGTGAGTCGGCGTACGTCGTAAAGATGGGCGCCGTCTCGATCGCCTTCGTGACCGAAGCGCTCGGCACCAAAAACCTGGTGGCAGACGCCGTGCGCGCCTACACGGGCCGAACGCATTACGACGCCATCGCACGCGACACCGTGGCCACGATCCTGAACGACTTGTGCAGCGTCGGCGCTCGCCCGGCTGCGCTCACCGCATACTGGGGTGCCGGCGACGGCGCCTGGTTCCAAGACGCCGAGCGCGCACGCGATCTCACCCAAGGTTGGGCGGCCGCGTGCGAAGAATGCCGCGTCTCCTGGGGCGGCGGCGAAACCCAGGTGTTGCCATCTCTCATCGAAGCCGGCCGCGTCGTGCTGGGCGGCTCCGCCATCGGCCTGATCACGCCCTCGGAGAACACGCTGCACGGCGAGCGGCTCGAAGCCGGCGATCAAATCCTGATCGCGCCCGCCTCCGGCATCCATGCCAACGGCCTTTCGCTCGCGCGCAAAATCGCAGCTGGCCTCCCGCAAGGGTACCAAACCAAAATCAGCGACGGCCGCAGCTACGGCGAGGCGCTGCTCGATCCGACGCCGCAGTACGCCCCCCTGATCGAGAACCTGCAGGTCGCCGGCGTTCCCCTCCACTACGCGGCGCACATCACCGGCCACGGCTGGCGCAAAATCATGCGCGCCTCACGTGAGCTCACGTACCGCATCCGCGAGATCCCGGCGGTGCCGCCCGTGCTCGCCTTCCTGCAACGAGCCGCGGAGCTCTCCACCGCAGAAGCGTACGGCACCCTCAACATGGGCGCCGGCTTCGCGCTCTACTTGCCGGCCAGCGCTGTGGCCGCGGCCATTCAAGTCGGCAAACAATCCGGCTTCGACCTGCTGCATGCTGGCCAAGTCGAAGCGGGCGCTCAACGCGTCATCATCGAACCGCTCGGAATCACTTACGAGGGTGATTCGCTACAAGTCCGCCGCTGACCTCACCAAGGCTAGCCGCGGCCGAGCAGGCGCATTACCGCGAGGACGAGCACGGCGGACGCGCTACCGGCGATGGCGACGAACAACAGCAACGACATCGCCCGCCGCAGCGTGCTCGGTACGGCTACGGGCGGCGGTTGCAGCGACGGTAAAAGCGACCCGCCTTCCTCGTAAGTCGGAGGGCTTTCGAGGAAGGCGCGATCGGAAGGCGTGAGTGTGGCGCGGTCCTCGTCTTCACGACGAGCCTCCGCTTTCAACCACGTTGGAGCATCGACCAGCGGCGTAAGCCGACCAGAACCGTACTCCTCAGCCGGAAACGTATCTCCAATAGCCACAATGATTCATGGGTCCCCATCGACCGAATTATGATCACTTCGGGGTGGCGATTTCGGCGCCTACCTTTCGCTACGCGCGTTCCTCGCGGAGCGACCGAGGCTTGGTTTTCCGCTCTTTCGCTGGCGAGTTGCACACCGGGGCGTGAGCCGACATCTTTCGCGCCGTGATTCGCTTCGATTCGGTCAGTAAGAACCACGGCAAGCAGATTTTGTTCATGGAGGCTTCGGCCAGCGTGAACCGTGGGGAGAAGGTCGGGCTCGTGGGACCGAACGGGTCCGGCAAGTCGACGCTGTTTCGATTGTTGGTGGGTGAAGAGCAGCCGGATGGTGGAAACGTCGTGGTCGATCGCGGGATCCGCATTGGCTACTTCAGCCAGGATGTCGGCGACATGAGTGGGCGCAGCGTGCTGGCCGAGACGATGGCCGGCGCGGGCGAGGTGTCCGACGTGGCGCGTGAGCTGCACGAGCTGGAGCACAAGATGGCCGACCCCGCGTACGCCGATCAGCTCGAGAAGATCGTCGAGCGCTTTGGCGAGGTGCAGGCGCGCTTTGACGAGCTGGGCGGTTACGGTCTGGAGGCGCGCGCGCGCGAGGTGCTGGCTGGTTTGGGCTTTCGCCAAGCCGTGATGGAAGACGACGTGGGCAAGCTTTCGGGCGGCTGGAAGATGCGCGTCGCGCTCGCCCGCATCCTGCTGATGGCGCCGGATTTGCTGCTGCTCGACGAGCCGACCAACCATCTCGATCTCGAGTCGATCATCTGGCTCGAGAAGTTTCTGCGCGACTTCGAGGGTGCGCTGGTGATGACCAGCCACGATCGCGAGTTCATGAATCGGTTGGTCACCAAGATTTTGGAGATCGACGGCGGCGAGCTGACCAGCTTCTCCGGCAATTTCGAGTTTTACGCCGAGCAGCGGCAGCTGCTAGCGGCGCAGCAGCAAGCGCAGTTCGAGCGCCAACAAGCCATGCTCGCCAAAGAAGAGGCGTTCATCGCCAAATTCAAGGCGCGCGCCAGCCACGCCGCGCAGGTGCAGTCGCGCGTAAAGAAGCTCGAAAAGATCGAGAAGGTGGAGCCGCCACGCCGCCGCAAGATCATCGAGTTCGATTTTCCGACGCCGCCGCGCTCGGGCGAAGACGTGGCCAAGCTCTCGGGCGTCAACAAGGCCTACGGCGAGCACGTCATCTACAAGAGCTTCGATTTCCTGATCCGGCGTAAAGAGCGCTGGTGCGTGATGGGCGTGAACGGCGCCGGCAAGTCCACGCTGCTTCGACTGATTGCCGGTGAAGGCAAGGCAGACAGCGGCGACGTCTCGCTCGGCGGCAGCGTGAAGATGGGCTACTTCGCCCAGCACGCGATGGAGATTCTGGACCCGGAACAGACGGTGCTGGAGACGCTCGAGAGCGCGTTCCCCAAGGCAACGCTCGGCTCGCTCAAGGCCCTGCTCGGCGCCTTCGGTTTCTCGGGCGACGACGTGGACAAGCGCTGCCGCGTGCTATCCGGCGGCGAAAAAGCGCGCGTCGTGCTGTCGCGCATGCTGTTCGATCCGCCAAACTTCTTGGTGTTGGACGAGCCGACCAACCACTTGGATCTCGACACCAAAGAGATGCTGGTCAAGGCGCTCGCCGACTTCGAAGGCACGCTGCTGTTCGTGTCGCACGATCGTCGTTTTTTGAGCTCGCTTTCGAACCGCGTGCTCGAGCTGGGACCCGAAGGCCCCAAGCTCTATGGCGGCGGCTACACCGAGTACGTCTCCGCCACCGGTCAAGAAGCACCTGGTCTACACTGACGCCATGGCATCAGTGCTGGTGCGAGCATTCAGGGAAGCGGACGAAGCGCGAGTCATCGAGCTCTGGACGTTTGCCGGCTTGGTGCGACCCTGGAACGATCCGAAGAAGGACATCGCGCGCAAGCTCAAGGTGCAGCGCGAGCTCTTCTTGGTTGCCGAGCTCCAAGGCGTGATCGTCGGCACTGTAATGGCGGGCTACGAAGGCCACCGAGGCTGGGTGAATTACCTGGCGGTCGACATCGGCCAACGCCGCCGCGGCATCGGCACGGCGCTGATGCGCGACGCAGAGCGTCGCCTGCGGCTGGTCGGCTGCCCCAAGATCAACCTGCAGGTGCGCCGCGAAAACGCCGATGTTCAGGCCTTTTACGCGGCTTTGGGCTTCAAAGAAGACCCCGCCGTGAGCATGGGCAAACGCCTTGAAGACGATCAGAAATGAGGCTATGACCCCCCCGTCGCTGAAACGGCGACACTGTGGGTCCGCCGACAGCGCAGCTTGAACCCCGCCAGGCCCGGAAGGGAGCAACGGTAGAGAAAAGCGGGTGTGGCGGGCCCTCCATTTTTGTGCGCCTCGCGCCGCTCCAATCGCAAAGGGTCCCCGGCCCGGTGCTAAACTGAGGCGTTATGCAGCAGCTCGCCGTGCTGGCTCTGGTGCTTCTGGGGCTGTTCACGCTCAGCCAGATACCAGCCGCCGTTCAGCGTCTGCGGCTCCGTCGTGTCTTGCGCTCCGGTGATCTGGGCGCGATCCTGCAAGCGTACAGCCCGACGCTCACGCGCCTGCCGCATCCGCAAACGCTCGGACCGCTGATGGTTGCCGCCGCGCTCGCTGCTCATGGCATGGTGGACCGCGCCCGCCGCACGCTCAACCGCGCCGAGCGTGGCGAAGCGTGGGAAGCCGCGCTGGAGCACCGCTGGTTCGTCGAGACACTGCTGGAGGCGTTCGATGGCGACCGGGCCCTGGCGCTGGAACGAGCCGAGTCACTGGAGAAGCTGCCGCTGCCACCCGGCGGAGGTGCCCTGGTGAGTCGGGTCGCGGCGCTGCGCGCGGCGCTCACGGCGCTAGCGCGTGCCTTCGCGCGTCGCTCGCGCCCCGGTGATGCGGAGACGCTCGAAGCCGCCGCCGAGAGCAGCCCGCTCGTCCACTGGGCGATGCGTTACGGCGCCGCGGTAGCGTACCTCGAGCGCGGTGAGCGCCAGCGCGCGCAGCTCATGTTGGCGGACGCGCCGCAGTGGCCCCGCGACTCGGCATTCCGGCACTTCCAAGAAGAGCTCTGGGGCTTGGCTGAGAGGCCGTCGGGTGTGCCATGAGCGAACGCGATCCGCTCGCGCCCGCTTTCGAAATCCCCGATCTGGAGCTGGAGCCGCCGGCGCCTTCCAAGCGCGCGTCGGCCGTGTCCGCACCGGTGAGCTCGCGCCAAGGGCCAAGCTCCGGAGCAGCGCCACAACTGCCGCTGATTTCGTTCGACGGCGACGACGACTTCGATTTGCTCGAGAGCGGCTCGAGCGCAAACCTGGCAATCGTGCCGGATCCGCTGGCCTCGCCGCGACAGGTGGAGACCGGCGAGTGGCCGCGCGGGCGCACGCCTGCTGTCGACCAACTCCGCGTCGACGCGCGTGAGGTAGCGCTGCTCGCCGACTACGGACCGCCACCGCGGAACGCCGTCTCGACGCCGCTCTACGCTTTCCGCGTCTTCTCGCGACGCAAGCCGCTGAAGAGCGCGCTGGCCCTGCAGCACGCCGCGCTGGCCGCGGCCGAGCTGGAGCGCGACACGCTGCTGATGCGCCTCGCCAGCGAGCTCCGCCCTTCACTCGAAGCGCACGAAGCCTTCAAGCGTGCGCTCGAGCCCGTGCGTGAAATCGAGCGCCTGGCAGGAGAGCGAGGGGCAGCGCTGTCGCAGGCGGACAGCGGCTACCGCGAACAGATGGCGAAGTTCGACGGCGAGCTTGCCGGCTTGCGCGAAGCCGAAGCCCGCGCCAAAACGCAGACCCTGGAGCGCGAGGCCAGCAAAACTGCGGCGGAAAGCGAGCTCCGCCGCGCCGAGGCCAAGTATCAGCGCGTGCAGATCGAGATCCGCGGCGTGCTGGATCTGGCGCGCCAGGTGTTGGGGCCGGCAGGGGGTGACTTGCCGCCCGAGCACGCCGCCAAGCTGGCCGAGCTGCAAGGCCGCGCCGCCGCGCTCGAGCCCGACCTCGACCAGGCCAAAGCCAAGCACGGCGCGGCCGTCGCGGCGTTGCGCGAAGCCGAGGCGGAAGCGCAACGCGTGCGCTCGCAAATCCGACAGCTCGATCGGCAGAAGGCGGGTGCCGGCGCAGCCCTCGGCAAGCAGCTGAACGAGCGCGCCGCCGGCATGACCGAAGTCGAAAAGCAACTGCGCGACGCCTTGGCCGAGGTCGCACGCGCGGTATTGGGAGCGCGCGGCGCGCTGCCCGTGCCGGAGACGACGCTGGCGCAACTGCGCGAGCACGATAAGCAGGTGGAAGCCTGCGCCACGCGGCTCGAAATGCACGTCCGGGCGCTGGACTCGTACGACCGCGACCGCGCGCGGCAGGGCGTCATTGTCGTGCTTTCCGTGCTGGGCGTCGTTCTGCTTTCGATCCTGCTGAAAGCAATGCTTTAGTCGGGTCATGTCCGATCGCCACCGCGAGCTGCTCGGCGAGCTCGAGGCCAAAAACCAAACCGCCTTCAGCGCCGGCGGCGAGCAGCGCATCGAAAAGCAGCACCGCGCGGGCAAGCTCACGGCGCGCGAGCGCATCGACGCGCTCGTCGATCCGGGGAGCTTCGTCGAGACCGATCGTTTCGCCACGCATCACTCGCAGGGTTTACGTGCCGACCAGGCCGTGCTCGGCGACGGCGTCATCACCGGCCACGCGCGTATCGACGGACGTCCGGTGTGCTTGTTCGCGCAAGACTTCACCGTCTTCGGCGGTGCGCTCGGTGCCGCTCACGCCAACAAGATCGTCAAGCTCATGGAGCTCGCGCTCAAGATCGGCGTACCAGTGTTGGGGCTCAACGACTCGGGCGGCGCGCGCATTCAAGAGGGCGTGGCGGCGCTTGGCGGCTACGCCGACATCTTTCTGCGCAATACGCTGGCCAGCGGCGTCATCCCGCAAATCAGCTGCATCATGGGGCCGTGCGCGGGCGGCGCCGTGTACTCGCCGGCCATCACCGACTTCGTGCTGATGGTCGAGGGCACCAGCTACATGTTCATCACCGGCCCCGACGTGGTCAAAGCCGTCACCCACGAGCAGGTCACCAAAGAGGCGTTGGGCGGCGCCTCGACCCACTCGGAAAAGAGCGGTGTCTGTCACCTGACGGCGCCCGACGACAAGAAGTGCTTGGAGCTGCTACGCGAGCTGCTCTCGTTCCTACCCTCGAACAACGGCGAGGATCCTCCGCACGTGCCGAGCAGCGACCCGCCGACGCGCGAAGCGGCCGCGCTCGACACGCTGGTGCCGACCGAGAGCAACAAGCCCTACGACATGCGCGAGGTGCTTCGTCACATCGTCGACGACGCCTACTTTTTCGAGCTGCAGCCGCGCTTTGCCGAAAACATTTTGACCGGCTTTGCGCGCATCGACGGGCGCACGGTGGGCATCGTCGCCAACCAGCCTTCGGTGCTGGCCGGCGTGCTGGACATCGACGCCAGCATCAAAGGCGCGCGTTTCGTGCGCTTTTGCGACTGCTTCAACATCCCGCTGATCACGTTCGTCGACGTGCCAGGCTTCTTGCCCGGCGTCGGGCAAGAGCTGGGCGGCATCATCCGCCACGGAGCCAAGCTGCTGTACGCCTACTGCGAGGCCACGGTGCCGAAGCTCACCGTCATCACCCGCAAGGCTTATGGTGGCGCGTACGACGTGATGAACAGCAAGCACATCCGCGCCGACGTGAACTTGGCGTTTCCGACCGCCGAGGTCGCGGTCATGGGCGCCGAGGGCGCCGTCAACATCATCCACCGGCAGCAAATCGAGGCGGCCGCCGAGCCAGAGCAAACCCGCGCCGACTTCATCGCCGACTACCGCGCGCGCTTCATGAGCCCTTACGAAGCCGCCAGCCTTGGCTTCATCGACGAGGTGATCGCGCCGCGCACGCTGCGCCCCCGCCTGGCAAGCTATCTGTCGCTGCTCAAAAACAAGCGCGACGCGAATCCGCCGAAGAAGCACGGCAATATCCCGCTCTGAGCGGCGCGCGGCGACGCTCAGGCTGCGAAGCTATGCCGCGGCGCGGCGACGCCTCAGCGCCACCACCAGCGCGCCCGCTGCGAGCCACGCGGCCCCGCTCGGAGTCGGGGTGCCCGGCACCTGACAACCACAGCCTGACGACTGGCGTGCCGCTGCGGCGTCGGGCAAAGCCGCCGTGCCAGCTTGGCTCGGCTCCGGATCAGCCGGCGCACCGCCGGAGCTCGAAGGCTCGCTTGGTGCGCCGGCCGCGCTCGATTCCGAGCCGGAGCTGCCGGCCGCAGCCGAGCCGCTGCTCGCCCCGCCGCCGCTCGCAGTCCCACCGGGGGCCGTACCGGCGTTGCCACCGGAGGCCGCACCGCCATTGCCACCGGGAGCCGCACCGCCGTTCGCAGTCCCGCCGCTCCCGACCGATCCGCCAGCCCCACCCGCGCAGCCGAGTTCTTTGCCCGCCACGCAGACGCCGTTTTCGCAGGCGTCTCCAGCTGTGCAGTCGTCGCCGTCGCTACACGCGGTGCCGTCGCCCACGCTCGGATTGCTACAAACACCCGAAGTCTGGTCACAACTGCCGGCAACGTGGCACTGATCGAGGGCCGTGCACACGACCGGATTCGTACCGCTGCACGCGCCGGCGGTGCAGCTGTCCGTCTGCGTGCAGCCATCGCCGTCGTCGCAGGCCGCGCCGTCGGCCTTTTGCGGGTTGGAGCACGCACCGGTGAGCGTGTCGCACACTCCAGCGTCGTGACATTGATCCGAGGCGACGCACACCACCGGACTCGACCCAACGCAAACACCGGCCTGGCACGAGTCGCTCCGCGTGCAGGTGTTGCCGTCGTTGCAGGCACTGCCGTTCGGTTTGGCCGGATTCGAGCAGACGCCGCTCGCGCCGTCGCAGCTGCCAGCGTCGTGGCACTGGTCCGGAGCCGGGCAAATCACGGGATTTTTGCCGGTGCAGGTGCCGCCCTGGCACGTGTCCGTCTGGCTGCAGGCGTCTCCGTCGTCGCAGGGACTGCCGTTCACTTTGGCCGGGTTGGAGCACGCCCCGGTCGCGGTATCGCACACGCCCGCCTGGTGGCACTCGTCCACGGCCGCGCACACCACCGGGCTGGCGCCCTGGCACGCACCAGCTTGGCAAGTATCCGTCCGGGTGCAGGCGTTGCCGTCGTCGCAAGTTGCGCCGTTGCTCTTCGCCGGGTTGGAACAGGCGCCCGTCGCGCCGTCGCACGTGCCGGCGTCGTGGCACTGGTCCAGCGCTGCGCACGTCACGGGGTTCGCCCCGCTGCACACGCCGGCCTGACAGGTGTCCGTTCGCGTACACTTGCTGCCGTCGTTACAAGCGCTGCCGTTCGTCTTCGCTGGGTTCGAGCAAAGACCCGTGGCGGCATCGCAGGTGCCCGCGCTGTGGCACTGGTCCGATGCCGTGCAGGTTATCGGGCTTGCGCCCGTGCACACACCGGCCTGACACGTGTCCGTCTGCGTGCAGGCGTTCCCGTCGTCGCACGCGGTTTTGTCGGCCTTTTTTGGATTGGAGCAGACGCCGGTCGCGGCATCGCACGTGCCGGCGCTGTGGCACTGGTCCGATGCCGTGCAGGTTATGGCGCTCGCGCCCGTGCACACACCGGCCTGACACGTGTCGGATTGAGTGCACTTGCTGCCATCGTTGCAAGCGGTGTCGTCAGGCTTTGCCGGGTTCGAGCAGGTGCCTGTCGCCGCATCGCAGGTACCGGCGTCGTGGCACTGGTCCGATGCCGTACACGCCGTCGCCGTGCCACCGGTGCAGACTCCGGCCTGGCAGGTGTCCGACGAGGTGCACTTGTCACCGTCGTTGCAGCTCGTGTTGTCGGCCTTCTTCGGGTTCGAGCAGGTGCCCGTCGCCGAATCGCAGGTGCCCACGCCGTGGCACTGATCCGATGCCGCACAACTCACCGGATTGGTGCCCGTGCACACGCCCGACACGCACTTGTCCGTTTGCGTGCACTTGTCGTTGTCGTTACAGCCGGTATTTTCGGCCTTTTTTGGGTCCGAGCACTTGCCGGTCGCCGCATCGCAAGTACCCACGTCATGGCACTGGTCCGAAGCCGAGCAGCTCACCGGATTCGAGCCCGTGCACACGCCCGACACGCACTTGTCGGTCTGCGTGCATTTGTCGTTGTCGTCGCAGCTGGTGTTCTCGGCCTTCTTCGGGGTGGAGCAGCTACCAGTTGCCGAATCGCACACGCCCACGTCGTGGCACTGATCCAACGCCTTACAGCTCACCGGGTTCGAGCCGACGCACACGCCTGCCTGACATTTGTCAGTCTGCGTGCACTTGTCGCCGTCACTGCAGCTGGTGTTGTTGGCGACCGCCGAGCACGTGCTGGTGCAGCAAGTAGTCGAGGCCACCATCGCCGGATCGCATACTTCGCCAGCATCCAAGTCGCCGTCACCGCAGTGATTGGTGTTGCTACCCGTCAACGTGAACGAGCCGTAGCCGCTCACACGCTTGACGAACACGTAGGCAGTTTCCGTCGCAGAAGACGTAAATGAGATGGATTCGTCGCTGTCGTTGCCCGCTTTCACGCTGCTGGCGCGAAGGACCGGGTTGCCCTTGGCGTCCGGGCTCCCGGCGTATAGGTAGAGATCGTAATCAGCCGTGGCGGGCACCGTCAGGTTGAAGGTGACCACCGAGCCGTTGACGAGACCCAGCTTGCGACCCCAGGCGCGTCGTTCCCACTCGAGCCGAGCCGGAGCCACGTTGCTCACGCTGCCGCTCACGGGGCTCGAAAAATTCTGCACGAGGGCTTCGATGGCGGCGTCCGGATTGATGATGCCGTAACCCTCGAAGCGATCCTTGGGCGTCGTGGCGCGACCGAGCGTGGGGCTGTTGGCGGAAGCCTGCTCGCGCGAAGCATTGATTTCGGTCGCGGAGGCCCCGAGCAGCATCTTCACGAACAGCGGCTGCGTGCTGGAGCCGAAATTCCAGGTCGTTCCCGACTGTTGCAGGGCGTCGATCATCAGCGCGATCGAGCCGCTCACGAACGGCGTCGCCATCGACGTCCCTTGCAAGCTCGAGTAGTCGTTGGCAACCAGGTCACCGAAGCCCTTGCTATTGCCGTCGTTGGTGTTGCTGTCCGCGGCCAGGATCCCGGAGCGATAGAACGAACCGCCCGGAGCGAGCACGTCGGGCTTGGTGTCCTCGTCGGCGCCCGGAGCGCTCGGACCCAAGCTCGTGTACGTGGTGAGCTCGTTCACGTCGTTGCTGGCACCCACCGTGATCACCTTCGAGGCGCGACCGGGATCGCCCATCGTCGTCGAGGGACCGTCGTTGCCGGCCGCCACCACCACCACCACGCCCGCGTCTACCGCGGTGTTGACTGCCGCGCGCACGACCGTGTCCGTGCCGCTGCCACTCACGCCCAGGCTCAGGTTGGCGACCTTGATGTTGTCGGCAACCTTGCGCGAAACGACGTCGTCCAGCGCTTCTTGGATATCGAGGCTGGTGCCCGTGGCGTCGTCCAAAAACACCTTGGCGCCGAAGTATTTGCATGTTGGCGCGACACCGCGCAGCGAATTGAAGCCGTCTCCCACGCCGGGATAGTTGGAGACGCTGTTCGTCACCGCGAAGCTCGTCACGTTGGCAGGCGTCGACTGAATGAGCCCACCCTGGAAGATCATGCCGGCCACACCGCCGTTCTGGTTCGAGAGCGAGAGCGGCGAGGTACCGCTCACGTTACCGAACGACGTGTACGCCTGAGACGCGTCCGGCGCGTACAAAGCGTGCAACGTCGTCGAGGCACCGCCGAGAAACGTGGCGCCGACCGAAACGTTGAGGCTCGCCCCGCTGCCCAAGTAGGTCGGCGTGTGGATCGTGCCGCTCAAGAACGAGCCCGAGGGAATGCCGGTTAGGGAACCCGACTGCGTGAACTTCAGCGTGCCCGAAGCAGCCCCGAAAGCAGCGCCGGTGCCGACGGCGATCGAGGTGACGTGCGTGCCGTGGCCCTCGACATCGCGCGCCGAGACCGCGGCGTCGGTCGTGTAATCTTTGAAGCCCTGTAGGCGGCCGCTCAGATCGGTGTGGCTCGAGTCCACCCCCGTATCGAGCACCGCGACCGTGATGTTGGGGTTGCCCGAGTAGCCGGACACATTGCCCGCAAAGCCAGATGCCCAGATGCCGCGGATGCGCCCCGTGCGCGTGGCTTCGTCCATGAAAGGCACCACGCTTCGCGGAGCGGCGAGCAGGTGCAGCTTGCCGCCGAGGCGCGCAGTGAGGCGCGGTAATTTCTCCAGCGGTAGTGAGCCCGTCCAGCCGTAGCTGAGCTCCCTGAAAACGTAACGCAGCTTGCCGCCCTCGGCGACGAAGTCGTCGAGGTCACCTTGCTGCACGGCCTGCTTCAGCACCACCTGCAGCGGCGCTTGTCGCGCCATGTCTTGCGGATTGCCTTGCGCGCGCGCCAGCTGCTGGTCGAGCACGTCGTCCACGCGATTGCCGTCCGCATCACGCTCGGCGGTGAGCGGCAGCTCGGGTTCTTGCGCGGGTGGCGCGGGCGCGACAGGTTGTGGCTCGCTCTTCGGCGGGGGCGCTCCCGGCGCACGCGTGCCCTGATCCGAGCAAGCCAGTAGCAACGCCGACACCGCGATAGCACCCAAAACCCGCACGGGTCGCATTGTGGACTAGAGCCTATCCCATAACCGGCTGAAGAAGCCGGTATGGCGGCGCTACGCCCCGCTGCGCTGCTTCGCAGCCCTGGCTCTAGCCCCGTTTGTGGGGGCGTTTCCGCCCCCACACCGGCTTCGCCGGTTGCGCCCCCTCACCGCTTCGCGGGTGATCTAAGCGCCACGCCTCAAGTCTAGGTTATGAGATGCGCTCTAGACTAGTGTCCCGAGTCAGAAGTTCCTTCGGAGCTCCTGACCGCCGCTTGCGCGGCGCTCGCCGCTTGCGCGGCGAGACACTAGCCTTTCCCTCGGGGCTACCGCCCCGAACCCCGCGTCCGCTTCGCGTCCGCCCTAGTGTCCCTACTGTTA
>DASZTA010000001.1:0-10304 GCA_035548415.1 Polyangiaceae bacterium | reverse complement strand
CGGTAGCAAGGAAGCGCGACCGGATGCGCGAGCGAGCTCACCAAGTCTGCGCGCGATCAGTCAATAAGCGTCACCGGAGGCAACAACCGCGCGCCAGCAGCTGCCCGCCTGCATCTCGAGCGAGCGCTCCGGACCGCGTCGTGCTTTGCGGTTTGCGCGCCAACGCGACCGGTCGCCTCTGGCAACGACCCACCGCGTAAACAATTCCAACCCTCGAGTCTTTCCCGCCTGCACAACGTAGCGCCATTCAGCTGCGGCCGCACGAATCAAAGCAAAGGGTTCAGGTCTCGACAACCGAGCCCGTGGTAGTCACCACGGGCGGCAGCGGGGTGTTCGCAGCAGGCAGAAGCTGCGGGCGACAGCTGCAATGGCATGTTGGGCACGCGGGTGAAATGAGCTGGAAGCGAGCGAGACCGCGCGACGAGGGGCACCCGGACGCGAAAGTGAAGCAAGCCACGCGGCTGCAAGCAACGGTTGAAGCTAGCGCGCGTCGCAGCGCACGAGAGCGCGAGCGCACCGGATGCAACCAGGGCCCCCGGAGGCGGCAGCAGCGAAGCGCGACCGGATGCGCGAGCGAGCCCACCAAGTCTGCGCGCGATCAGTCAATAAGCGTCACCGGAGGCAACAACCGCGCGCCAGCAGCTGCCCGCCTGCATCTCGAGCGAGCGCTCCGGACCGCGTCGCGCTTTGCGGTTAGCACGACGACGCGACCGGTCGCCTCCGGCAACGACCCACCGCGAAAACACTTCTAACCCTCGAGTCTTTCCCGCCTGCACAACTATAGTTAGACTGCGGCGGTTTGGGGAAATGCCGTGATCGGCTGGTCTCTGTAAGCGGACGCAGAATTGGTCCGAGGGGGCTGGTTTGGCTGTTGCCGTGGTGACGGGCTAGAAGGCGCGGGTCTGTGGAAGAGCGTAAGAGCAGTTCCGTGATGGATGCGTCGCGCCGCGCCGGGCTCGGGGGGTCCCGGGCTCGGTCCGTGCGGGGTGCCTCCCCTCCCGTGGCGCGCGCAGCCGCAGGCGAGCACGACACCGGGGAGGGGCCGCGCGCGCAGGCGAAGCCGAGCACGCGGGGGGGTGGGCATCCAACGAGCCCTATCAAACAAAAAGGCCCCGCTCTTGCGAGCAGGGCCTTCACGTCACAGCTTCGCTGGTTTCAGCCGGCGATGCGCTTCACGAGGTCGATGCACTTGTTGGAGTAGCCCCACTCGTTGTCGTACCAGCTGACGACCTTGACGAAGGTCTTGTCGAGCTGGATGCCAGCCTCGGCGTCGAACACGCTGGTGCAGGTCTCGCCCACGAAGTCCGTCGAGACGACCTTGTCCTCGGTGTAGCCGAGGATGCCCTTCATCTTGCCTTCGGAAGCGGCCTTCATCGCCTTGCAGATGTCGTCGTACGAGGCTTCTTTCACGAGCTCGCAGGTGAGGTCGACGACCGAGACGTCGCTCGTCGGCACGCGGAACGCCATGCCGGTGAGCTTGCCGTTCAGCTCCGGAATAACCTTGCCCACGGCCTTGGCCGCGCCCGTCGACGACGGGATGATGTTCTCGAGGATGCCGCGACCGCCGCGCCAATCCTTCTTGGAGGGGCCGTCGACCGTCTTCTGCGTCGCGGTGGCGGCGTGGACGGTGGTCATCAGGCCGCGCTTGATGCCGAACGAGTCGTTCAGCACCTTGGCGATCGGCGCGAGACAGTTGGTGGTGCAGCTGGCGTTCGAGACGATCGGCTGACCGGCATACTTGTCGTCGTTCACGCCCATCACGAACATCGGCGTCTCGTCTTTGGACGGCGCGCTCATCACGACCTTCTTGGCGCCCGCGGCCAGGTGCTTCTCGGCGCCGGCCTTGTCCAAGAAGATACCGGTCGACTCGACGACATTGTCCGCGCCGACGGCGCCCCAGGCGAGCTTGGTCGGGTCGGTCTCGGCGGTGCAGCGGATCGACTTGCCGTTGACGACGAGCTGGCCGTCCTTCACCTGCACGTCGCCCTTGAAGCGGCCGTGAACCGAGTCGTACTTCAGCATGTACGCGAGGTAGTCGACCTCGAGCAGATCGTTGATGGCGACAATCTCGACGTCGCCGCGACCGATGGCGGCACGAAACACCATACGACCGATGCGGCCGAAACCGTTGATACCAACCTTGATCGTCATCTTCTTCGTTCCTTTTGCTAGCGTGAGGCCTGAGAGGTCTTAAGCGCTCGGGAGCCGGCTTATACAGAATCTGCGCCGGGTTTCCAGCGTCTCTGTTCTGCGGGCGCCAAACCGGGGGCCGGCGTGAGCGGAGGGAGACCTAGCACCGGTTCTTTGGGGCGCCCACCCCGTTAGATGACACGGCGCGGAAACCGGCCGAGCGTGACCGCGACGCTGCCTCGAACCACCCGCAGCTGCCGCTACCCGCTCTACGCACTGGCCGACTGGCGGCCACTCCGTTGCTGGCCGCCAGCCAGCTGCACGGGAAAGCGCCGCGTTTCTCGCTGAGACGCTGTCGGCACCGCGCTTGCTGAGGGCTTCGGAACAGGAAGGGACTTTCCCCATGTCAGAAGCCAAGAAAACAACCAAACAAGAAGCCATCCGCGAAGCGGTGGCGAGTATCGAAAAAACGTACGGGCAGGGCGCGATCATGCGCCTGGGCGAGCGGGCGGTGGAGCCGGTCAGCGTGATCCCGAGCGGCAGCCTGGCGCTGGACGAAGCGCTGGGCGTCGGCGGGTTTCCGCGCGGCCGCATCGTCGAGATCTTCGGGCCGGAGTCGAGCGGTAAGACGACGCTCACGTTACATGCCATCGCGGAGACGCAGGCGCAGGGCGGCGTGGCGGCGTTCATCGACGCCGAGCACGCTTTCGACCTGCGTTACGCGCGCGGCATCGGCATCGATCTGAAGAAGCTGCTGGTTTCGCAGCCCGACTGCGGCGAGCAGGCGCTAGAAATCGCCGAGGCGCTCACCCGCTCCGGCGCCGTGGACCTGATCGTCATCGACTCGGTGGCGGCGCTGGTGCCCAAAGCCGAAATCGAGGGCGACATGGGCGATTCGCACATGGGCCTGCAGGCGCGCTTGATGAGCCAGGCGCTGCGCAAGCTCACGGCCATCGCCAACAAGACGGCCACGACCCTCATCTTCATCAACCAGCTGCGGCAGAAGATCGGCGTGGTATTCGGCAACCCCGAGACCACCACCGGCGGCAACGCGCTCAAGTTTTACTGCAGCGTGCGGCTCGACGTGCGCCGCATCGGCAAGGTGCAACTCGGCGAGAGCCTGGTCGGCAACCGCACCCGGGTGAAGGTCGTGAAGAACAAAGTGGCGCCGCCCTTCACGGAAGCCGAGTTCGACATCCGTTGGGGCACCGGCATCGATCAGGGCGCGGACCTGGTCGAAACGGCGCTGAGCGCCGGCGTGCTCGAAAAGAGCGGCACTCACTTTACGTTCGCGGGCAAGAGCATCGGCCAGGGGCGCGACAAGACGCGCGACAACCTGTTGGTCGCACCGGAGCTCTACGCGGCCGTGCGCGGCGCCACGCTCGAGGCGTTGCCGTCGCAAGCCCACCGCGTGCAGAAGAGCAAAGCCGCGTGAGCTTTCACAAGCACTCGGGCTTGAACTTCTTGATGCCACGCGCGTCGAGGTAAAACGGCGGATCACAGGAAGCCGGCGGCGCGCTCGCTGCCGCCGGCGCCGTCGCGGGTCGCGCGCTCGCGACGTTGGCCGTCGGATGAAGGTGTACCGCGCTGACTACTGCCGGCGCGGCCGCGAGCGGCGTGAGCGAACGAGATACGCGCACGTCCGCATCGAGTCGCACCTCGACTTCTTCTGTCACGTAGCCCGGCGCCGCGACGCGCAGGCGGTGCGGTGCGGTATCGCGCGGACGTTCAGCGGTGTACGGGTTGGGCACCAGCTCGTCGTCCAACCAGATGCTGGCGCTGGCGGGCCGAGCCTCGATCGCGAGGGCCACGCTGCGCGCGGGAAGCGGCATGCTCGGACGCGACTCATCGTGGCCGCCCTCCGGCTTTTCGCGCAGGCCCCAGGTCAAGATGCCAAGGCCGAGCACCACGAAGCCGACGGCGTAGAGCCACAGCTTGGAGCGCGGCGGCTCCTCCGGCAGGTTGCGCGAAGCCGTGTAGCCGGTGCGAGACGGTGTGGCGCGGCGCGGCAGGATCGAGCCGGGTGGCGGGCGCGACGACTCACCGTAACCGAGCTCCTTTTCGACGCGTCGGTCGATGGCTCCGCGAGCCTCCGCGAAGCGCTCGGTCATGAATTTGCCCAGCTCCCGCGCCGAAACGTAGTGCGAACGCTTGGCCAGGTACTCCTCGAGCTGGAGCTCGAAATCGAGCGCGCTCTGAAAACGCTGCTCGCGCTCGTGCGCGAGGGCTCGCTTGCAGATCTCGAGCAGCTCTCCAGCGATTGGCGCCCGATCGTTGACGGGCGGCGGGATCTCGCCGGCCAGCACGCGCTTCATGATCGTCGCGTCCGAAAGGCCCTTCCACAGCTTCGCGCCGGACAGCGCCTCCCACAGCATGACCCCGACCGCGAACACGTCGGCCCGGCGGTCCACGTCTTCGCCCGCGATCTGCTCGGGCGGCATGTAGCGGAGCTTGCCCTTGATGACGCCGGCTTCGGTCTCGACGGTGGTGCCGGAGAGCTTGGCGATGCCGAAGTCGAGTACCTTGACCACGCCTTCGTAGCTGACCATCACGTTGTGCGGCGACACATCGCGATGCACCACGTTGAGTGGGCTATTTCTCAAGTCGCGAAGCTCGTGTGAATAGTGCAGACCGCTCAGCACGTCCGCCAGGATGCGCAGGTGCAGGTCGAGCGGCAGCTTGGGATCCGGGAGCGCCAGCACCGCATCGAGCGTCTGACCCTCGATGTATTCCATGAGAATCGTCGGCGACGAGGCGTCTTCCAATACCTCGTAAACTTGGACGACGTGCGGATGGTTGAGGCGCGCGGAGAGGCGCGCCTCGGTCATGAACATGGCGCGAAATTCCGGATCTTGCGCGTAAGCGGTGCGCAGCTGTTTGACCACGAACAGCTTCTTGAAACCCTCGGGGCCCCGGGCCACGGCCAGCGACACGTTGGCGGTGCCGCCCTGCCCGAGCTCGAACAGAGTGCGGTACTTGCCCGAGCCCGAGCCCGTGTCAGGGGAGGTCTCGGACATCGTAAAGGACCGTACTTTCGGGTTTCACGGGGTGCAACGGTGGGCCAGACAGAATTTTGCAAGGTTAATTCGATTTTTTTACCGTCACGCGGTACGCACGCGACAGCGCCGGGGTAACAATGAGGCGTCCATGCGGCACTCGGTCATCTTGCAAGCGCTCTGGTTGGTTGGCTGCCTCGGCGCCAAAGACAACGCTCTGTTCTCGAAGACGGACGCGAGCACCAGCGGTGGTGGTTCGTCCAACCTTGGCGGCTCTTCTGCGGCCGAGTCTGGAACCGGTTCCGTAAACCCTGCCGCGGGAGTGGGCGGCAGCGTCAGCGCGGAAGGCGGGGAGCCGACGATGACGGACGCGGGTGGCAGCAGCAGCGCTTCTGGTACCGCTCCCGGAGGAGCGTCAGGCGCCGCCGCGGGTGGCGCGAGCGCCGTCGGTGGTCAGCCGCCCATGCCGAGCATCAGCAGCTGCGACATGCTCGAGGGCGCGCTCGTCGACGAGCAAAACCACCATTGCTACCGCCTCGAGCCCGAGGAGATGTCTTTCGCGGCCGCGCGCGATGCGTGCATCGCTCGTGGCGGACACCTCGTCACGATCACGGACGAAGCCGAAAACGATTTCGTGCTCCAGGTGCACGGCGACGCCCACTGGTTGGGCGCCAGCGACGGACGCGACGACCGCACGCCGGGCGTAGGCACGTACAGTTGGCTGAGCGCGGAGCCCTGGAGCTACGAGCACTGGGAAGGCGGCCAACCCAATGCGCACGCCATCGACTGCCCGAACGAGAGCGGCGGGGCACATTGCTACGAGCACTGCGCCTACCAGAACGGCGACGGCAACTGGCTCGACCGGGCGTGCTGGAACTCGATCCCCGTCGTCTGCGAATGGGACCTGGGCCCTGATGCCGAAGGGTCCGGCCAGGGCGGCGCGCCCTAAACGCCCTTGGCCCGAGGGCCCGTGGGACCCCGGAAGCCTTCGACCAGCCGCCGAGCCCAAGGGCAAGAAAGCCGTGCATTACGGCCACTTGCTAGCCAAAGTCGGCACCGCCGGGGTAATGAAGATCGCTGATTGTTAGGGCTATGCCGACACTGAGCTCGAGCATCGTCAAGCACAACGCGGCCTCGGTGAGCGACGTCGAGGAGGCGATCGCTCGCCAAGCCATGTACGGCGGCGATTTGGTTACCAACCTGCTGGAGTTGTCCGCCGTCAGGGAGGCTCCGCTCGCGCAGGTGCTGGCCGAAAGTTACGAGGCGGAGGTCGCGCCCGTAGGCGAGCTGCCGAGCAGCGCGCCCGATGTGCTGCGCCTCGTGCCCAAGGACTTGGCGCGCCGCTTCGGGCTCTACCCGCTGGAGCGCCGTGACGACGCACTGCTCGTCGCGGTGGCCGAGCCGCTGCCCGCCGAGGTGGAGAGTGATCTCGGATTTTCTTTGGGGCTGCGCATCGAGCAACGCCTGGCGCTCGCGGTGCGCATCCATCAGGCGCTGGCACGCGACTATGCCTTGCCGCTGGAGCAGCGTTCCGAGCGCATCCTGGCCAAGCTCGCAGGGCGACCGGATCCGAACCCCAGCGTTATTCCGTCGGCGCCGACGCCGGCACCGGCACCGGTAGTGCCGCAGCTGCCCGAGCCGCCCGTCATCGCGCACAAGCCAGCGCCGCGTGCGCCCGTCGACTTGTCGAGCCTGGCCCGCAAAGAGCGCAAGCATCGTCGTTTGGGTCCTTACACGCCCGCGATGGCGGAGCGCGACTTGCTGGAGGCCACCGACACCGAGGACGTGCTGCGCGCCTTCTTCGACTTTGCGTCGCAGTACTTCGAGTACTCGGCGATGTTCGCGCTGCACGGCGACCTGGCGGAGGGTCGCGATGCCGCCGGTTCCGGGGCGCCGCGGGCGCGGGTGTTGTCCCTGGGCATCCCGCTGGATTTGCCGAGCGCGCTGTCGCGTGCAGCGGCTTCCGATCGCTATTCGCTGCTGCGTCTCGGCACGGGCGGGCTCGACGGCGCGCTGGCGCGGGATCTCGATCGCCGTCCGGGTCCGCAGGTGCTCATGCTGCCGATCCGCGTGCGCAAGCGCACCGTGCTGGTGCTGTACGGGGACCACGGCGCGCAAGACGTCGAGCTCGATGCCGTTGGCCAGGTGATTTCGTTCGCGCCGCTGGTTTCGAACACGCTCGAGCACCTCATCCTCAAGCGTAAGCAGGCCGGCATGACGTCGCTGCCGCCGCGCGTACCGCCCCAGCGACCACCCAAAGCGCCGCTACCGCGCCCCGAAGAACGCGCTGCAGCTCTGGCTTCGGCGCTCGGCGCTTCTGACAAGCTCGCGCTGGACGACGACGACATCATCGAAACCGCAGCGGCGCGCCCCCGCTCCGAGCCGCCGCGCTTCGAGGCGCCTCGCTCCGAACCGCCGCGCTTCGAGGCGCCGCCTTCCGATCCCCCGCCCGCCTCGCGCCCCGGCAGCTTGATGCGCCCGGTGATCGCGATTGGCGATTTTTCGCGCAAGTCCACGCCCGCACAGGGTTCGCTCTCGGCGACGCCCAAGCCGACTATCACCACCGCGCAGCCAGCCATGGAGTCGATCGAGCCCCCCGAAGAGGGCTGGGACGTCGGCTTTCCGAGTAGAGAGCGAGGCACGCACCCCGGCATGGGTCTGCAGGCCCGCAAGCTCGAGCTGGTACCGGAAGCCGATCGCGCCTCGCAACCGCCCGATGCGCCCACCCAAGTCGCGATGCCAGCCGTCACGATTCCGGAGCAGGCGTCGCCCGAAGCACCCGAAATTTCGGTGGCTGCCGCCGCGCTCGAAGACGAGCTGGACATGCCGCCCGACAGCGACGGCGTTCCGCTCGCGCCGGCGTCGCGCTCGCTCGCGCACAGCGCGCGGCCGCTACCGATGCCGAAAGAGTCGGCCGAGCTGCGACTCCCGACGGTGATTGTCGACCTGGCCAACGACTGCCAGATCTTGCTCGATCAACTGCTGGCCGGCAGCTCTTCTGCGGGCGACAAGCTGGTGCAGATTGGTGAGCCGGCCGTGGCAGTGCTGGCCGGCTCCTTCCCGGGTCCGATCACGGCAGAGCTGCGGCGCGGCGTCGGTAACGCGCCTTCGCGCGCTTCGGAGTGCGGCCCCGTGCTGCGGACGTTGGCGCGCATCGGCGTGAAAGCCGCCCCAGTGTTGGTCGTTCGCACTGCAGACAGCGACCCCAACGTGCGCGCTTGGGCGACGCGCTTGCTGGGCGAAATGCCGGGCGAAGACAGCGCGCGCGCGATCGTGCGGCGCTTCATCGACGACGAGCAAGAAGTGCGGCGCGCGGCGCTCGCAGCCGGTCGGCTCATGCAGGGCAACGCCGAGGCGCGCGCGATGATTCACGCCGGTTTGGCCGAGCTACTCAGCGACTCCACGCGCCCCGAAGAGCAGCGCCACGCCCTGATCGAAGCCATCGCCGATCTGCGCGACGGTCGCTCCGTGCCCACGATGATGCGCCTGCTCGACGATCGCTCGAACGACATCGTGCGCTCGGCGCACTGGGCGCTCGTCGTCCTCACCCGTCAAGACTACGGCATGTCGCAAGCCGCCTGGGACGACTGGTGGCGCCGTAACTCGGCCCGCCATCGCATCGAATGGCTGATCGACGCGCTCTCGCACGAGTCGTCCGAGATCCGTCGCGCCGCCGGCGACGAGCTCAAATCCACCACGAAAGAGTACTTCGGCTACTACGACGACCTCCCCGTCGCCGAGCGCCAAAAAGCGCAAAACCGTTACCGCGACTGGTGGGAGACCAAAGGCAAAGCCCGCTTCCGTTGAGTGGGGCCAACGAACCCGGTCGCGCGCCGGCACGAACGGCGTGCGGCAACGGTTCGCACCAGGTCGTGTGCCGTCGCTGCTGCCAGGCTGAGTTGCTATCTCGATTTCCCTGCGAGACTTTTTCACAGGGAGATCGGCAGGGCGATACAGCGGCGAGAATCTCGTTGTTCGATCCGGACGTGGCGCCGCGGCGACTGCGCAATCACCGTTCCACGCCGAACGGCACGAAACCAAAACTTCCCGCTCCTCCCGATCTCCTGCCAAGAAATCTGGGAGCCTCGCGGAGCGAAGCAATGCCGCCACACCGTTCGTGCCGTTGTGGGAACGGCGTCGTTGGCCCCAGGGACCGAGCGGACTACAGGAACCAGACGCCGATGACGCAGAGCGCGGTGGCGACGCCGACCGAGATCATGGCCAGGGCTTCCCAGGCGCCGCTGCGGGCATCGGTGAAACGCAGCTCGATCGAGGCGATGCGGCTGACTTCGCGGCGCTTGCGGCCGGACAGCGCCAGGTTGGCGGCGCGCAGCGCAGGGTCGAAGATTTGCTCGTTTTCCGACAAGGCGGGCCGGTACTGCCATGGATGGCGCGGCGCGCCAAGCCGGAAAAAATGCACAGTGAACGCGAAATCGCTCGGCGCGCGGGTCGGCTTACTTCTTCTCTTCTTCTTTCGCCTCGCCGCCGACGGGGCCGCTCTTCTTCTTGCCCGTGAGGTCGATTTCCCAGTTCACCGTCTCTTCGGCGCCCTGATAGGCGGGGACGATGATGGCCTTGAGAGCGCGTAGCACGCACTTGCCGACCGCGGTGTCCTCACCGTAGGGGTCGCTGATGGTCACGTTTTTCACGTGGCCGTCGTTGCTAAAGGTGATGGCGACCGTTGCCTTACCCTTCGGCGCCTTTTCCGTCACCGATTCGGGGCAGCTCTCGGCCGAATTGGCGGCGCGATGCAGCTCGATGTCGCCCTGCTTCTGGTCCCAACCGCGCCGCTTGTCTTCGTCCGTCTTCTCGTTGGTCGTGTCGTAGTCGGACGAGTCCTTCTGGTTCTTCATCTGCTCGGCGCCCGCCGCCTCTTGCTCGGCGATCAGCTCGTCCGGCGTCTTCACGTGATCCGCTTCCATGCTCGGACCACAGGCCATCAGCAGACTCGAAACCAAAGCACCCAAAACTACGCGCTTCATGGCCCGGCATCCTAACCGAGCAGAAACCCGAGAATCGAGATTTTTTCGCTAACGGCTAGAGCGCATCTCATAACCGGCTGAAGCCGGTTATGGCGGGGCTACGCCCCGCTGCGCTGCTTCGCAGCGCTGGCTCTAGCCCTGTTTGTGGGGGCGTTTCCGCCCCCGCACCGGCTTCGCCGGTTGCGCCCCCTCACCC